>CAWIUG010000001.1:0-9072 GCA_963839165.1 uncultured Bacteroidota bacterium
TTAAGTCGTGGGAGTAGTGCGATTGAGAAGCATAGGGCTTTAGCCAAATAGAAAGAATCAGAAACCACATAAAATGACTAATGCCCTTGGCTCTTATTTTTATGGAAATGGAACTGACTAAAAAGTAATATTGTCATTTCGACCGAAGGGAGAAATCCTTCAATTCGTTAAGACCGACTACCCGGACAGCTGCGATCTTTTTTACCTCAGCAGCAGCATCTTTTTAACTGAGGTGAAAGAACCGGAGCGAAGCTTGCAGAAATATATTCCGCTTGAGAGATTGCCTGCATTGAATTCAGTTTCATATTTTCCGGCAGGTTTATAGTCATTCACAAGGGAAGCGACTTCCCTTCCAAGTATATCATATACCTTCAATGATACAAAATCTCCCTCCGCCAGCTGATAACTAATAGTCGTTGCAGGATTAAAAGGATTAGGGTAATTCTGTGAAAGCAGGAAAGATTTAACTACAGAGGGCTCTGAGTTCACTTCATTTGGTTTATGGTATGTGTATTTAATTATCGCCCCATGATCCCCTACTGCAAATCCGTGAGATGAATCAGGGAAACTTATATATGATATATTTGTCGAATCCGGAGTTTGAAGCTGCGTCCAGGTATGACCTGAATCGGAAGTAAATAAAAATACGAATCTGGGTCCTATAGGCGCCCAGCCCTCTTCCGCTGTCCGAAACCCCACATCAACAGGATTCCACAATATTCCAAGATTTTGATATTCCCAGGTGCTTCCTGTATTGGTAGTTTTCATAAGACTTGCCCCGAACTCAGGATCTCCGCCCATCACCAGCACATTTAATGAGTCAAAGAACTGAATTGCATAAAGAGGTTCTGCCGGAGCCGAAGAAGAATCGACAAGAGTTATCCAGTTATCGCCGCGGTCAGTGGTTTTCCAGATAACGCCAACAGCATCGCGTGTACCGCCGCAGGCATAACCATAAGATGAACTAAAAAATTTAACTGATTCAGGAGGCCAGCCCGCAAATTGGGATGAGTCGCGGTGGACAGGCCGCCACGAGTCACCTCCATCCGTGGTCTTCATGAAGAAAGAGGGATAACCGACTGCAAATCCTGTCAGTGAATCGATAAAAGTAATAGAATTAACATACGCATCACCGATTCGTAAATATTTTGAACTCCAGTTATCTCCGCCGTTGGTAGTTTTTAAGATATACGAACCGAAAGGTTCGTAATTATTGCTGGTAGCAGAGGCTATGCCAAATTGATCACTAAGGAAACACAAGTTCACTATGATGAGAGAATCATTATTGTACTGGGTTGTCCAGCTATCCCCTCCATCTGTAGTATTTATAATCAGCCCTGAATCACTCGCGACCCAACCCGTAAGACTATCAATGAATACAACGGAGATCAGATTATTTGTGGTTGGACTTTCAATCTTCTCCCAGAAATTCTGGGAATAACTGTTGACTGTAAAAACCGCCAGAAGACAAAGTAAATTCCTGATTCTCATTCTTTCGCTCAATTAAATTGTATATTAAAAATATGAATTTAATTAATATAATGCAGTAGTGTGATATTTGAAAATTTGTCGGTATTGGAAATGGCCAATAGTAATTGGTAATTGGTAATTGGTAATTAGTAATTGGTCATTGGTCATTCGAAAGGACGCAGCTAGTATTAATTTACAACCTGCTGTAAGTTCTAGTATCTTGATTTCGTTCGGCAGCTGCCGGACTCAACAATCTTTCATTTCGCTCCATACAGTCATACACCCATCCAGCCATACAAAAATGATATCCCAAATCTAAATAATATTCCAAATCTCCTTTTTCCTTGATACTCTTATCCTGACCCAACCATGCAATCATAAAGAAGGCTGCCCATTAACGAGCAGCCTTTGAATTTTAACCTCTAAAGGTTAAGCTTAATTACCTCTCAGCAGGTATTACTTCATCAACAGCATTTTCTTTATTGATGATCTTGTGCCTGCTTCCAGTTTGTAGAAATAAACACCGCTTGCCAGATTAGCAGCATTGAAGTTTACTTCATGCTGTCCGGCTTTCTGCAGGCCATTAACAAGAGTAATAACATTCTGACCAAGAAGATTATAAACATTCAACTTAACCTGCTGATCCTGAGGAATTGAATATTTAATTATTGTAGCCGGGTTAAATGGATTAGGATAATTCTGTTCCAGTGCGAACTCTGCAGGAACGCTCACCTGTACATCAACTTCATTCGAATATTTGGATGATCCGTCAAGATCAACTTGTTTTAAGCGGTAGGTATAACTACCTGTACCAAGGTCCTTATCCGAATAAGTATAACTCTTAGGTTCAGTCGTAGTACCGAAACCTGCAACATAACCGACTTTCTGATAACCGCTCGTTGAAGATTTACGTTCAATTTCAAAGCCGCGGTTGTTGGTTTCGGTTGCTGTTGTCCAGTTCAGAGTTACCTCTCCATTTACTGCACTAGCGGTAAATGATGACAATTCAACCGGCACTATATAGCTGACAGTTATATCGTCAACATACCAGAAATCTATGTTGAATGAATTTCCATTGCAGTAAAGAATAAATTGGTACGTGTCCTGGTCAGGTGTAAAATCAAAAGCGATATCTTCAGGACCAACATTTCCACCCACAGCCTGGAATTCCCAGAGACTCGTGCTGGTTGTACCTCCGTCGTAAGTTACAGCGAGTCCAAGAAATGGTGCCGGATCTGCAAACCAGTCGCACATATGTTTCAACGTTACATGATTCGTATACTGGATCGTCGAATTAATCGTACAAGATAGAAGTTGAGAAAGTCCATCGAAGGATGGTGTCCAGGATAATTCTAATTCTGTCGGAGGTGATCCTCCAGCATTGTTAGAACCATTAGCCGACCAGTTAGTTGTGCCGAGCGGGCCGATTGGCGTCCAGCAGGACAAATCATCAAAAGGTTCCTGAAATACGAAAACAATGTTCGGATCCTGTTCGGTTGTGAAGCTCCAGATTGGACCGGATTGATTACAGGTATCTCCTATTTCATTTACTTTCCAGAAATAAGTTGTTGAATAATTAAGAGGTCCGCCTGTTATATTCCAGCTCGTTGCAAGACTTCCGCTCTGTACAAGTGTAAGTGAACCGGGGTCTGTTCCGAAGTATAATTCATTAGTTACTGCTCCTGCTCCGTTTGTCCAGTTAAGCTGTGCAAGGTTGATCGATATATCTGTTGAACCATTTGCAGGATCAGGATTTGATGCAGGATCTACAGGACACGGAGGTCCGAATGTTACTTTTGCCATCCATCCCTGTGAATTTCCTGTTCTGCTGTCCATCCAGAACGGGTATGCTACATCGTTAACTGCTGCTACGCCGATATAGTCACCGCCGTAACCGCCTTGAAATCCACTGATTGGTCCGAATGTAAATGACTGGTCGCTTACTACAAAGTTATTGAAAGTACTTCCGCCGTCATATGAACTTGCCATATAAACTTCGGCTTGATTGTTTGCTACGTTGCGGCTGTCATAAAATACTACAAGCAGCTGTCCTGTTGACTCATCAACTGTACACCAGGGGAATATCTGATCTTTTGCGTTATTTAACGCATCATCATTTACCCTTACAGGTGCTCCCCAGGTTGCTCCTCCGTCTGTTGATGTAATCAATACAACATCAGGATCACTTCCTGCAGGTGCAACGTTTCTCTGCGGCCAGGTGATATAAATATTGCCGTCATTCGGTCCGCCTGACCTATCAACTGCCATAGAAGGGAATGAATTTACTCTCATCCCTCCCTTGCTTGATAATGTTCCTCTTATTCCGCTGTTTATATGATCATATGCTCTCAGTGCGGTCCAGGTATCTCCGCCGTCAGTTGATTTTGCAAATCCTATTGCATCTTCTCCATCAGTCCAGTTTGCATCATAAATTGCATAAGCTACGTATACATCACCGTTGGATGCTGTCTGTACATTGGGTCCCTGTCCAAATCCTCCCGCTATGATTGTTCCGGCCGATACATTCTTGTATGCTGACCAGGTTGTTCCGAAATCAGTTGAGTATACAAGCCCTACCTGGGATGCATTCAGGTTTGACCATGGATAATATACACGGTTAACGTAAGGACTTGATGCTGTCTTATCAACCATAACGTGTTCTTTATCCTGGTTGCCGGAAGCGTATACTGTATGCGTTGACCAGTTAGTTCCGCCATTTGTTGATACTGCTATTCCAAGTGCGTAGCTGCCTCCAACAAGGTAACCTTCATAAAGATAACCATTCGGTCCTATTGCTGAAGCCGGGTCTCCGCCATTGCTTCCAAACGGAGGGTTATCAGCTCCTGACCATGATAGACTGCCGTCATAACTCCAGTATACACCTGTACCGAATATCGTAGTAACAGGCCAGTTGGATGCATTAGCCGAACCAAAAACGATATTCTCGTCGGTAGGGTGTACATCTATACTCATTTCCGATTGAGTTGTGTTGGTTGTAGGATGAGGTCTGAAATTCGGGCTGACATCGGCAACCACGTTATCAAACTGAAACTCTCTGTGAACCTGCGGTGCAGGCTGCCAATCTGAATGTTGTTTTATGGTTGTGCTGTTGTGGTTAATTGCCGGTCTCGACCATCGCGGATCTTCTGAATTATCCTGAGCGTAAAGATTTACTGCCCAGCAAAAAAAGAATGCAAGCAGTATAAAATTCGGTAGATGCCTCCTCATAAGAACTCCTTGTGATTATGAATATAATGTTAGTTAATGTATCATTAGTAATAAATGATTTTCTTTTAGAGTAGTCCGGAAACTACTGACAGAAATAATTACATTTCATTATATATAAGGAACACTGAGGAAAAGAAAAGCGATATTGAACTAATATAGTATACGAAAAGAAAAAACTGAGACATTCGCCCCGAATGGATAATTATCATTCCCATCCCGGAGTAAAATCGAGATGTAGGAAATTAATATAAAATAAATTAAAACAAAATTTTTTTTTAATTACAATGATTAAAAACGACAAATTCGTCACCATGATAAAAACCGCGCGTAAAGTTCATTCTTATCCCTTTTCCCAAACCTTAGTAACCCGGTCTTTATCCTAAGCAGTCCAACCTTATTACTTTATTTTATTATCCATACTCTAGTAATTAGTTTTCTATTAACACCGGTTATCTCGATACGTTCCTCATTCCGCTCGCAATATTTTTACGAATCTCGCTTCATTCGGAACACTCGATAACCGCGATAATTATTAAATCTTTCGCGGTGTCCGACCGGTCTCGCCCCTTGCCTTCATCAGGGGGGAGTGCCTCGCCTTCGTTTACTATTTAGCGAGGTGTATCGAGGACAAGGTTCAGACTAAGGTTTCAGCCTTTAATATACCATTAAAACCTTATTCCGTTTTCCTCAACCATAGTAAGTGCCTAACCGGATGGATGTGTCAAAAGCAATTTTCAACAGTCCGAAAAGTTTTTTAAGCGAATCGGACATTTCATTGGTTTGCATAGAGATTTCATATGAGTCGTCTAACTTTCAGATGAACTCTCCTTCCGAACTTTTTATTTGCTGTCAGTAAAATTCTTCTTTTGATTTTTACCTGGCACTTCAGTTGTTTTCATTAATTTAACCTTTTCTGAGGTGCCAAATGGCACTATTTAACCATCACCATTTTTTTAACAGAAGTGAAGGTATTCCCATTATTCTGAGCGGTAATTCGGTAAATGTATATCCCGCTTGCAATCCGGCAGCTGCCGGATGATCCGTTGAAAGATACTTCTCTTAAATCCGGCATCCTGAACTTCATTTACCAGGGTTGCAACTTCCTCTCCCAATATATCATAGATTTTTAGTGTTACCTTGCTGTTAAAGGGCAGCTGGTACTGAATTTTAGTTGTAGGGTTAAAAGGATTAGGATAATTCTGCTCAAGCTTATATTCCTTCGGGGGCAGTAAAATTAAGAATTATTTCTTTTTGAGCATAAACATTATTTTTATCGGTGATGTTGATTTTCAGGGTATCTTTCTTATTAACAGGGGCATTCCTGCTGATATCGAATTCAAATTCTACTTCGGCTTCATTTTTATAATTTATATGTTTTATTAACCGTTCTGTCGTCCTAAACTGAATTAAGTCTTCCGGGAAGTTAACAGGCTTAATTTTTATATTCTCCAGGGAATTTGTCTCTGAAATATTTGCCACGGTAAGGTTTATTTTGTTGTTCTTTGTTCCTGGCTGTACATCATAAACCGGTGAATCCATTGTCTGTGCCGGAATATTTATAAACAGGCTCAGGAGAATTAAGCTGACCCCGGGAATATTCCGGAAAATGAGTATAAAACTTTTCGCGGCATATTCTGATTTTATTTGGTTAAACATTTTCAAAATCTCCTTTATTATTTGCTGATATTTCATTACCCATTTGATTCTTTAATTACAGGGAGTTGACTGTTTATTAATTGTAATACTGCTGCCTGATAAAGTCCAGGTTAAATTATCACCGTTAAACACTACTGTGAATACATCTGTATGATTTCCCGGCAGAAATATATTCGGCTGACCGCGGTACCGGCTTCCGGGCGAGAAATAATTATTATCACTATAGTTTACGATACCTACGGGTACAGCATTCATATTGTTGTAGCCGAAGTGTGCCGTAAAAGTTTTATCCGGGTTATATTGTAAGCATTGAAAAGTTGGAATGATGTTAAAAGGAAGAGTATTTACGACTGATAAATACATAGTATCCGAAACTGAACCATAGTTGCTTATCCAGACAGGGTAGTTTCCAGCCGCGGAAATTTCTCCCGAATTTAGATTAAATGTAACCACTGAATCTGACACGAAGGTTGTAGGTTTTGCAATGTTATTAAACCAGGCAATAGTGGAATCTGTAAAGAAAACGCCGGTAACTGTAATGGAAAGTACATTTGCCTCAAGCGGCCTTGCATAATATGGGAGGGCAAGAGGCGGGGAGATTGAGCTTATCGTTGAAGGGTGCGGGGTGACTTCAAAAATTAAAGTGTCTGATGTTCCCCATTGATCTGTTACCCATACCGGATAACTACCGATTACAGAAATGTCAGAAGTTGATATTTCGGTAGTTAAAACACTATCTGAAATAAAAGTTGTAGTTTTAGCTACCTCATTGAAGTAGATTGTTGACAGCGAATCAAAACCGTGTCCATTTGTTTTTAATATAAAAGGCATAGAATTAACTTCAGCCTCGGATGGATCAAGTGTTGTTAAATCTAGTACATTAAAGATTGAATCCATTTTTAATATATAGATTTGTCGTGTAGGTTCCTCAATATCTTTCACGTAGTAAATGTTGTTTGAAAAGCTATCAAATAGCAATAATTTTCCATCGGGGGGTAATGTAAAACTTTTTAATAATTCTCCTGTCGTTGTTTTGTATAGATTGAAAATCCCCGTAGAATATTCCGCACCTTGTTTACTTTCATCCCACAAAACTTGTTGCAAGGTAAAATATTCTGCGTTTGATATAAAATGACCATAACACCTGAATGGACAAGGAATTTCCTGGTAAAATATTTCGTTGTCAAAATCATAGGCAATATATTTGCAAGTAGTTGAATCGCTCATAATTTCATCATAACCAAATAGAGCTATTCCGTTTTTCCCATCATCAAAGACAGGATAATCAATACCGGGAAATAAATTATTAATACTAATTTCTTCCACTACTGAATCTGATTCAGTTGAAAACTTAAGCATATACCTTATGCCTAAAGAATCCCCGCCGCCATCTTGATAAACATATCGTAAATTTTTTGAGACGAAAGATCGATTATCATAAGTAGAGGCATTAATTTTAATCACCTGTAGAGTATTGAGATTTAACAGGGTCGAATTCGAAGTAGCTGCAAATCCACTATCATTTGGTTCAACCCAGCCTACAAACAGATATTCTAACGAATCAATGGAATACACCATAAGACCAAAATCTTCCAAAGTATTTACGGAAAGGCTATCTATTATAATATTACTCCATGGTCTGTAAAAATAGATCTCTCCGGGTTGATTAATAATAAACCACTTTTGGTAATTATCCCAAGTATAACTATAGGGATAATGAATATTTCCTGTAAATAATTGTTCATCACCAGTTGCAAGATTAACTCTATATATATCTATGGTTTCCTCGTATATGGTACTGTCATATATACCAGGTTTATCATAAAAATAATATGGCTGAGCAATTGTTTTTGATGATATTACTATTAAAACCAAAATAGCTGCTTTTAAATAAATATTTGATTTCATTTTTTCACCTTTACTTTTAGTTCCAATCCGGTGGATAATTCCCAATTTTTATATCCCAAGCATCATCACCTCTGGTATTTTTGGGATATGATGGCGATTTAACCCATTTGCCACTATTTAAATCTTTTGGGTTTTGAATCTCCCATCTCCAATATACACCAGAGACGTATCTTTGAAACATTTCCTTAAGTAATTGTTCGTTACTAAAATCAGTTGCATTGGTATAGGGCACTCCTTCAGGATACCATTCGTAATGTCCGTTTAATGGATCATTATATGTCCTTCTACGTTTCCCTATAGATTGATCAAAGTACCATTGCCACGTTTTTCCTTCTCTTACACGTTTCGCATAATTTTCAGCTTTAAGTAGTTTATCTTTGAATATTATTATGCCAGAATTTACATTTTCTTTCCAATCCCAGATTTCTCCCACCGTAGGAGTTCCTTTGTTTATTTGACACATTCCCCAATCTGGTGGGTTCTGACTGAAGTTAATATTACAATAACCTTTAGTTTCGAATTGTCTCCAAGAGCTTTCTTTAAAAATTATGACTTTCATCTGCTTTAATTTTGGTTTATTTTGGACAAATATGCTATCCTCAGAAATTCAGATACATTGTTCGGCCCATACAGGCATACACCCATCCAGTCATACAAAAATGATATTCCAGATCTAAATAATATTCCAAATTCCTTTTTCCTTGATACTCTTATCCTGACTCAACCATGCAATCATGATTTTTAAAATAAAGAAGGCTGCCCATAATGTGCAGCCTTTGAACTTCTAACCTATAAAGGTTAAGCAGAAAT
>CAWIUG010000002.1:0-40754 GCA_963839165.1 uncultured Bacteroidota bacterium
GGTACTGCATATTCCTCTTTTACTACTATATCTTCATTCCGGGAATACCTTTGAAGTTTATTGATCATAAGAATCAGACTATCATTCGAAATTTCCCAGTTTGATATGTTTAATTCATTAGATCCTTTCACTAAAATATATTCTGATGAATCGTTTGTTCTCAGGTATAGTTTTTGGTCTTTAAAATCATTCAGCTCCTGCGTTTTAATTTCCCTCATACTAAAGCATCCTGCTGTCTGAGCCAAAAATGCCGGAATCAGTATAGCACAAATAATCTTTTTCATTTTACCACTCCATAGTCATTAAGTATTATCTAACTCTCACAAACAATATTCAGACATTTTTTCTTCTGAATTGTCAAAATAATGTCAAAGTTAAAAGTTTATAACTGACCTATTGAACCGGAAAATCCATTATTACGAAACCAAAATAAAACGAATCGATTTTAATATTTCCATTACCCGTCGGTGTAGAATTATTCAATAAACTTTGCTCCTTTTATTAATATGTACCTGACAGCGTTGCCGAATAGATACCCTTATCTATCGAGCTGTTAATTTCCTGTTCAATTATTCCAATTCCTTTTATTGATGCCATTTAGATAAGTTCATAGAATTTGTCTGTTAAGCATATATTGGAAAATAATTCTCATCATATAGACCAGAATTGAGTCAACTCAATAAAAATATTATGATTTTCTTTCTTCGCGGGTCCCTTACGGCAGTCATCAATAACAATACCCCGTGATTTATATTAAAAACAATTTTCCAAGAAAATCTTGGAATACAAATTTTTTACGGAGAATTTTTGGAGACTCCCGTCGAAAATAGTTTGAAAATGAGCAGATTTCAAAGATATTTTGTATGTATGTAGAATCCCGCCCTCTCCGCTCTTTTTTACTCCAGTAAGTGAGTTACCTACGGCATAATAAAATATGCCATTTTTTTTGCTATACCTATTTTAAGTTACTTTTCCCGGGCTTGTCTGAAAGAAGACAGCAGCCTGTTATACCGATAACTATCCCGAAAGGACATAGGTAAACAGACATAAAGAATAAAAATTCTCTTATGTCATCCGGGAATGTATCGCGGTAAGTCTCCCCTAAAAGGTTATTGAATATCATGCTGATCATGATTATGACTGTGGAAATAACTGCCAATATCATATAGGATATAGATCTTTCCCATCTGTGTGTTAATGCAGCTACAAAAATAATTGCTCCTGAATAACTCAAGAGGGTTCCATAAGAATGCGAGGTGGAAGTGATTTGTGAGGCTATTAATATTATAATTATGCTCA
Organism: uncultured Bacteroidota bacterium; assembly: GCA_963839165.1. Taxonomy (GTDB): domain Bacteria; phylum Bacteroidota; class Ignavibacteria; order Ignavibacteriales; family Ignavibacteriaceae; genus DATFVA01. Next base: position 1,300 of record CAWIUG010000002.1, read on the forward strand.
GACTGATATAGAAAAGTGCTTTACTATGGACAAATGAAGGAAACATAAATTTATCTCTGATTAAAACGTACTACAAATATTTGTTAAAGGCAATTAAACGGGTTATGAGAAAAGATACTTTTAACGCGGTTATTTCACATACATTTAAGTCTTAAGAAGGATAATACGAATTGAAGATTAATGATTAGAGTGAGGATTTGAAATTTTCTCAGGGGAATAATTAACTTCTAAAGACGCCGTTATACGGCGAAGACAACGAATTGAGAAAAGTACCGGGATGACCGAAAGAACTTGTAATCCGTAGCGTAGCTCAGGACTCCCGTCCTGGGATTCCATCAGCACGCCTGTTCAGCTTATAACTGGCTCGTCCGGCTCTGACGCATAAACCTCTTGCATTCTTTTTTGCTCAGTTCAGAGAACTGAGTTACGCGCCTGCTTCAATGCAGACGTTACACAGCGAAGGCAGGGATGCTAACCTTCATATCCTGTTATCTTCTCAACTCCTGTTTCTTCTGCAACGGGTTTTTAAGCCGAACAGCGTTCTGCTTTACAATTCTCAACTTCTTATCTTCTTGCCTGGTTCCTGGTTCCTTGTCCTGATACTTGGTACTTGTTACTCTTCCTTGATCCACGCGGTCATCGAGTTTTTCGAACGGAGTGATAACGCAGTGAGAAAAGTACCGAGATGATTTCTACCTTCCTTCTTACCTTCCTTGCTCCATCTTAAGATTTCTCCATCCTCCTGACGTCGGATGTCGAAATGACAAACTCTCATCCCCCCGCTCTTATCTGCTCTCGCCCCTCCCATTCTCCAAAATTCCAGCCTGTCCCGCTCTGCGGGATATCCATCCCTTCCACTCTTGTCAATTTTGTCAAACGATGATTTATTCAACAGCTGAAAATTGCGTTTTTTCGCAGGTTTCCTCGTGTCTCATTTTGAGTCCTTCTCCGTTCCTTCTCCGTTCCTTCCCCGTCATTTCCCCGTCCTAAACCGGCACTGGTAATGCGACTGACATTTTGTCAAAACTGTTTAAAAAATCAACAGGAAAAAGCAGGATGTAACTCCGAATTTCGAATGTGAAAATCATAGTCTGATTGCCCCGTGATTACTTAAAGAGATATACATTGCACTTTACTTCATTTTTCCAGATTGATTCTACTCTTTTCGTTTTTTCTGAAAAGTAATCTATTTTATCTTTTTGAGGAATTAATATGAATAAAACGTTGGCCGTTTGAAAATAGATTACTGCTTCTGTTCTAAGCCCCGCATTAATCTTTTCTGAAATGCTGTTAATGTAAACATCTCTCCGGATCATTCGGAACACTCGATAACCGCGATAATTATTAAATCTTTGGCGGTGTCCAACCTGTCCCGCCCCTTGCCTTCATCACAGCGGGTTTATCCCGACAAAGCTTACTTGGTCGGGGAGTGCCTCGATTAACCTGCTGGAACTTTTGTGTAGGCAGGCCTTCATTTCCTTCAAGTCGGGATGTTGAGCGCAGCCAAATCGAGGACACGGTAATTGTAAAATGTTCTCTGGTAATTAATTTTCTATTAAGACCGGTTATCTCGATACATTCCTCATTCCGCTCGCTATATTTTTACGAATCTCGCTTTATTCGGAACACTCGATAACCGCGATAATTATTAATCTTTGGCGGTGTCCAACCTGTCCCGGCTCTTAAAACTTATTAACCAGATTGGGGGTAGTAAAAACCTGGTATGAAAATAAGGTCATAAGGTCGAGATTCTTTTAGTAGAGACTGTGTTACTAAGGTTGGTATTAGAAATAAGGTAATTTCTATTAAGACCGGTTATCTCGATACATTCCTCATTCCGCTCGCTATATTTTTACGAATCTCGCTTCATTCGGAACACTCGATAACCGCGATAATTATTAATCTTTGGCGGTGTCCAACCTGTCCCGGCTCTTAAAACTTATTAACCAGATTGGGAGTAGTAAAAACCTGGAATGAAAATAAGGTAATAAGGTTGAGATCTTTTAGTAGAGCCTGTGTTACTAAGGTTGGTATGAAAAATAAGGTAATTTCTATTAAGACCGGTTATCTCGATACATTCCTCATTCCGCTCGCTATATTTTTACGAATCTCGCTTCATTCGGAGCACTCGATAACCGCGATAATTATTAAATCTTTCGCGGTGCCCGACCTGTCCCGGACCTTGCCTTCATATCTCGATACATTCCTCATTCCGCTCGCTATATTTTTACGAATCTCGCTTCATTCGGAACACTCGATAACCGCGATAATTATTAAATCTTTCGCGGTGCCCGACCTGTCCCGGACCTTGCCTTCATATCTCGATACATTCCTCATTCCGCTCGCTATATTTTTACGAATCTCGCTTCATTCGGAACACTCGATAACCGCGATAATTATTAAATCATTCGCGGTGCCCGACCTGTCCCGGCCTTGCCTTCATATCTCGATACATTCCTCATTCCGCTCGCTATATTTTTACGAATCTCGCTTCATTCGGAACACTCGATAACCACGATAATTGTTAAATCTTTCGCGGTGTCCAACCTGTCCCGGCCCTTGCCTTCATCACAGCGGGTTTATCCCGACAAAGCTTACTTGGTCGGGGAGTGCCTCGCCTTCTCTTACTATTTGGCGAGGTGTATCGAGGACACCGTATTAGAGATATTTAGATTCCAACAATTTGTTGAAAACTTTTAACATATTTGATTCATCTATTCTCTTCGCTTGCCAATTTCTCTGAATCTCCTTAACTTTCATAATAAATACTGCGATATGTGGGGATATGTTTAATTTTAGCCACTATAGGTACCATTTGATTCCGCAGGGTGAGTAAACTAATTAAAAAAATGGGAGGCCTTGTGAAAACCGCACTGACAGTTCTTGTATCGTTCTTTTTACTAACCAATGTTTGCCTCGCGCAGTGGTTCTGGCAGAACCCGCTACCGCAAGGGAATGATATATATTCGATGAGCTTTTATGACTCGATGCATGGATTTGCAGTGGGACCCGCAGGGACTATTCTAAGGACATCAAACGGAGGTGTGAACTGGGCACTGCTGCAAAACGCAGGGTTACACAATTTCTACTCGGTATCTTCGATTTCGGAACAAAGTACTTTTGTAACTTCAGACAGCGGTCTGATTATTCATACAACAAACGACGGAATAGACTGGACGGAGATGCCAATAAATACATCTCTTCCCCTTGGTGGTATAAGTTTTATAGACGAAAATAACGGGCTGCTTATAGAAGGAATGGGAACAATGTTAAGGACCACAAACGGCGGGTATGATTGGGAACCTTTTGCCGTTCTTTCAGAACATATTACAGGATATGCATATATCGATATAAATACAGTTACTGCCGTAGTTTATACCGCCGGGAATACGAGGATCTTAAGAACAACCGATGCGGGTAATAGTTGGATAACTCAATTCAGTATTGGATTTGCATGGTCAAACGCGGTTTCTTTTAAGGATATAGATAACGGAATTGTTGTTTTTAGTAACAATGTTTATACTACAACTAACGGTGGTACTGTTTGGACAGAGAGAGTGACAGGATACCAGGAAGAATTATATGCTATTTCATATATAGCACCAGATAACGCTGCAGCTGTCGGCAACAATGGTTTGATTATTTATTCTTCTGACGGAGGAATCAACTGGACACCGCAGGAAAGTAATGTCAGCTCAGCAATAACTAATGTTCAATTAATTGATCCATTTATATGTTATGCGGCAGGAGAAGAAGGGCATATATTAAAATCATCTAACGGGATCTGGCAGGATTATACGTCCGGACCAAGAGATTTTCTTGCCTCTGTGGATTTCATAAATTCAAACATCGGAATCGCTGTTGGTGGGGCTATTCTTAAAACAACAAATGGTGGTTTAACCTGGTCGGATTATTCGGGTACGCTATCAATCTATCTGAGATCAATATCATTCGTGAGTGAAAACTCCTGTACAACTGTGGGAGATAATGGTACTATTATGCATTCAACCAATGGCGGGATTGACTGGTTTATCCAGTCAAGCGGAACCACTGATGATTTATCTAGTGTTTGTTTTACAGATAACAATCATGGATGGGCCGTTGGAGCTAATGGTACGATTCTGAAAACCACAAACGCTGGAAGTATGTGGGTCCCGCTGAACATTACTTCTCAATATCTAAACTGTATATGGTTTACAGATATGGAACACGGGACAATAGTGGGTGGTGACTGGTGGTTACAGAACGGGTTAATTCTTAATACAACGGATGGAGGGACAACCTGGAATTCTCAGATAAGCGGAGTGAACAAGACATTATCCGGAGTATATTTTTCAAATGCAGATAATGGTGTTGCCGTAGCAGGCGAAGGTACGGTTATAAGAACCACAAATGGGGGAAATGATTGGTATAATGTTCAAAGCAATACATATTCCTGGCTGAATGCAGTATCATTCACAGATGAGAACCATGGGCTTGCTGTCGGGAGCAGATCGTCTGTGAGCCTTCCGGCGGGAATAATTAAAACTACAAACGGAGGTGAGGACTGGATTCCGCTCAACAGTGGGGTAACGGAACGACTATCCGGGGTATCATATATAGACTCGAATTCAGCTGTTGTCGTGGGCGCTTATGGTACCATTCTCCGAAACGATAACGTTGCAATACCGGTTGAATTAACATCGTTCAATGCATATGCTGAAGGAGAGGAAGTTCATCTAAATTGGTCGACATCAACTGAGACAAATAATAGCGGCTTTGATATTGAAAAGTGCCGGTCTTCAGAGATCAGCGATCAGACCGGATGGGGAAAAATTGGCTTTGTTGAAGGGAACGGGACCACCACCGAAATTCATTTTTACTCATTTACAGATAACAAGGTTACTTCAGGGAAATACCTTTATCGCTTGAAGCAAATTGATCTTGACGGCAGCTGCAATTACAGTAAAATAGTTGAAGTAGAACTGACTGCACCGGATAAGTTTTCACTTCAACAAAATTATCCCAATCCTTTCAACCCGGTAACTCATATAAATTATCAGATACCGGTGAAAGGTTTTGTATCATTGAAAGTTTACAACACTTTGGGTGAAGAAGTTGCTACTCTGGTAAACGAAGAAAAAGCTGCAGGTAGTTACAAAATCAAATTTAATTGCAGCGGATTATCCAGCGGGATTTATATTTATAGATTGACATCCGGGAATTACACATCAGCTAAGAAATTAAATTTAATCAAATAAATTAAGGTGGGATATAAAAGGAGGAGTCAAATGAAAATGCTGATATTAATTATTGGTTTGACTTTTTTAATTGCTTCGCAAATTTATTGCCAGCCGGAATGGGAGTATTTAGGGTTATCAGGTGCCGACCAAATTCAAGATATTGCAAACGATGGGAATGGATATATTTATGCTGGCGTCATAGGGGGCACTATTTATAGATCTACTGATAATGGTATTTCGTGGGAATTAAAAAATAACGGCATTGATGCAGGCATAGGTAAGAAAATAGAGATTTATAAAAATCAAATATACTTAGGTACCGACAATGGACTATATAAATCTTCTGACTGCGGGGAGAATTGGGTTAGAATTGCACTGTCTATAGAATATTTTGATTTTATAGATATAAAAGTGCTTCCTAATGGGTATTTTTTTACCAGTGTATCGAATCAGTTGGCTTATGGAGGAGTCTATAGATCAACTGACTTCGGTGAAACCTGGTTACCCACAAGTTTTATTGGTTATGGAGCAATGAATATAGGAATCAATTCGAATGGCGTTATGTTCTTTTGTAACCCTACTGCCTGGTGGCGTGGAGTATATAGATCATTTGATTTAGGCCAAACCTGGGAAAGAAATATTGCTATTGCAGCGTTTGCTATGTGTTCCATTAAAGAAGGGTATATTTTAATTGGGACAGAACCACTTTGGCCCGGGGGATTATATGAATCTACAAATAACGGGGATTCCTGGTATAACACTTCAAATTTCAATAATGACGATTTTTTTGGGGACTTTGTTGTTGATATAAACGGTGATATTTATGTAAGTGTCACGGAAACCCAGTCCGGACCTCAACAAGGTGTATATCGCTCAATCGATAATGGTGATTCCTGGAGCTATTGGGGTTTGTCAAATGTTGAAATAAATTGTCTTTCAATTGATTCCAGCGGTTACATTTATGCCGGGACCAATTCAAATGGGATATTCAGAACCCCTGGGAGGACAGTGCCTGTCGAGTTGACTTCATTCCGTGCAGATGTTCAGGATGGCGAGGTAATATTGAACTGGTCGACTGCAACTGAAACGAATAATAAGGGTTTTTATGTAGAGCGAAAGGGTGCTTCGCTCATCGGGAATTGGGAAAAGATTGGATTTGTATCAGGCAGTGGGACAACTACAGAACCAAATTCATATACTTTTACTGATAATAATGTAACTACCGGGAATTATTCATATCGACTGAAGCAGATTGATTATGATGGCTCATTTGAATATTCAAAAGAGGTTGAGGTAGAAGTAAGTGTACCGCTGGAGTTTTCATTAAGTCAGAATTATCCGAATCCGTTTAATCCAGTTACAACCATAAAATATTCTGTACCGAAGGATGGAAATGTAAAATTAACAGTGTACAATGCTTTGGGACAAGAGCTGGCAGAACTGGTAAATAAAGAAATAAAAGCTGCAAATTATGAGGTTGAGTTTAACGCAAAGGATTTGGCTTCAGGAGTATATTTCTATTGTATTCAAGCCGGAGATTTTGTGCAAAGTAAGAAGATGATTTTGCTGAAGTAATTTGTAGAGATTTACTGCAGGTAAAGGTTCAGCCCGATGGCAGCTTGTCATCGGGTTTTTTATTGACTTCTTAAACGATTTTGTTGCTTCTATCAAAATTTTATTGCACTTTATAATAAGTAATTTATCTCTACTCCGTGAGGGCAAGAGTTTAAGAGTTTAGTTACTGTTACTTATCGAAGATACACACCGAATACTCTCCCGAAGCAGACTTCCTTAGCGGATAATAAAATACTTCGACAAATTATAATAATTCTTTAAGGTGCTGCAAAAATGTCATTAAAAATATATCCTCTTCGACTGGGTATTAATAAATGCTATATCATTAAAGATGAAGGAATGATAATGATTGATGGCGGTCCTCCCGGAAAATTAAAACAAATTCAAAAATTTCTCGAAGCCAATTCACTCCCTGCTGAAGAAATTCAACTTATTATACTAACACACGGTGATTTTGATCATGTGGGATCTGTAAAAGATATTAAAGAATTAACGGGAGGAATGATTGCGATCCATAAAAATGATAAAACAAACCTGGAGAAATCAGTTTATAATTTTCCTTTAGGAGTAACAAGATGGGGCCGGATCTCCAGGGCATTGCTTAATCCCATACTGAAAAAGCTTGCAAAAATTCCACCAATAAAGGCTGATATTATTTTGAATGATGAAGATTATTCACTAAAAAAATTTGGCATTAACGGAAGAATAATTTATACACCTGGTCATACCCGGGGTTCAGTGAGTGTTCTATTGGAAACCGGAGAGGCATTTGTCGGCTGTATGGCTCATAATGATCTCCCATTTCGATTTCGTCCCGGATTACCCATTTATGCAGGAGATATTGAACGTATAAAACAAAGCTGGCAAATAATGATTGAACAAGGAGCAAAAATGATTTATCCCGGGCACGGTAATCCATTCCCCGTCGAAATAATAAAAAAAATATTAATTGCAGACAAAAAATAATTTTATATGTTCATTCGCAGCAAGTTTTGCAATTTTTCAAAAAGACGCTGCCAGGGCGTACTTCATTGATCTCCGACAATAAAAGGGATTCAGTTTCCTTCGCCTAATCCCAAAAGCTCCAAAGGTTGTGTGGAAACTTTCGATAAAACGTCCGCCTACCGGCGGATAAGTCCGCCAGAGGTGGGTAAACTGTTTTTCACATTAGGAATTAGTTGGCAGCAGGTTGAAGCACGTGTTAGGTACAGCTTATTATGAATCATTTTAATGAATAACTAACTAACTCTTTTTTTGATGTTATAAATTTAGTCCCGTCCGATTTCCTTCCAACTTGCATTACTTTAATAATGCCGATATGGGGTGCAATGAAAATTTCGAATGAATCCATTAAATAATTTGTGGAAGAAGGATATCTTCTAATTATATGAATTGCTTTGAAGTTTCCAGCCGGAACAGTAATAGCAGTATCGATTGAAACCACTTCACCGGGACTATCATCCGGTCCAATAATATCACCCACTTGAGCGGGAAATCTATAAACTAAAAATGAAGTATCGTTTTGAAATGAACCGGTATTTGCCTTAGCAAAAACCCAATAACCATCTGTTTTATTTGTAAACCATACACCTGCAGGAACATCGTTAAATGTATACCAGGTATTATTTAAGAAGGTCGAATCCTTCATTATCGTAGAGTTTTGATTTTCCTCATATAAGAGTGCATTGCTTGAGTCATAACTTGCAAGTGTATAATTCCAGCTATTATTAATTTTTAATGGAATAATTCCATTCGATAAATTATCTGGTTCGGTTGTTTCCGAGCAGCTTGAAAATAGCAATAATGATATAATTACAAATGAATAAAGAGCACTTCTTGAAGAAAACATATAGCCTCCAACTAATTGAATAATAATTCTGTTGATTAGAATGTAGAATTATTCAATAAATTTTGCTCCTTTTATTAATATGTATCTGACGGCGCTGCCGGTAAGCGCGCCCCGGAACAGAATGCTAAATGCGAATGTGCTGTAACTTAAAATTTATTTGCTGTTCTTTATAACTATCCGGGATCATTATCAGAAGTATTTTTATTATTGGTCTCTTCATATAATTGTCACAATGCGGATAGAGCTTTACGAATAGGTGTTTATAATCCTGAAGAATCGAAAGGTTTCTAAAGTGGCTTAACTTAGTCATCACCCCAGGCATCTAAGTATTTATCAATTGGAAACTACAGTTAATAAATGATAGCTGCAATTCATAATTAAGTCTATTAGATTCCCGGATTATTTTGAAATAGTAATTACGGATTCTTTAAATCCGGAATGAAAATAAGGTAATAAGGTTGAGATCTTTTAGCAGAGTCTGTGTTACTAAGGTTGGTATGAGAAATAAGGTAATTTCTATTAAGACCTTATCTCGATACGTTCCTCATTCCGCTCGCTATATTTTTACGAATCTCGCCTCATTCGGAACACTCGATAACCGCGATAATTGTTAAATCTTTCGCGGTATCCGACCTGTCCCGGCTCTTAAAACTTATTAACCAGATTGGGAGTAGTAAAAACCTGGAATGAAAATAAGGTAATAAGGTTGAGATCTTTTAGTAGAGCCTGTGTTACTAAGGTTGGTATGAGAAATAAGGTAATTTCTATTAAGACCTTATCTCGATACATTCCTCATTCCGCTCGCTATATTTTTACGAATCTCGCCTCATTCGGAACACTCGATAACCGCGATAATTATTAATCTTTGGCGGTGTCCAACCTGTCCCGGCTCTTAAAACTTATTAACCAGATTGGGAGTAGTAAAAACCTGGAATGAAAATAAGGTAATAAGGTTGAGATCTTTTAGTAGAGCCTGTGTTACTAAGGTTGGTATGAAAAATAAGGTAATTTCTATTAAGACCTTATCTCGATACGTTCCTCATTCCGCTCGCTATATTTTACGAATCTCGCTTCATTCGGAACACTCGATAACCGCGATAATTATTAATCTTTGGCGGTGTCCAACCTGTCCCGGCTCTTAAAACTTATTAACCAGATTGGGAGTAGTAAAAACCTGGAATGAAAATAAGGTAATAAGGTTGAGATCTTTTAGTAGAGCCTGTGTTACTAAGGTTGGTATGAGAAATAAGGTAATTTCTATTAAGACCTTATCTCGATACGTTCCTCATTCCGCTCGCTATATTTTTACGAATCTCGCTTCATTCGGAACACTCGATAACCGCGATAATTATTAAATCTTTCGCGGTGTCCGACCTGTCCCGGCTCTTGCCTTCATTAAGGCGGGAGTGCCTCGCCTTCTCTTACTATTTGGCGAGGTGTATCGAGGACACTGTATTAGAGATATTTAAATTCCAACAATTTGTTGAAAACTTTTAACATATCTGATCGGCATCCTGCTTAATTAAAATAATACGTCACCGAATTTATGTAATGGAGTACTTAGTAACGCACAAGTACACACAACCTGAAAACCTTATTATCTTATTAACCAGATTGGGAGGGTTACTGTAAGATGATCCAAATTGTTCATAAAATAAAATATTCTTTGGTTTAATTAAGTCGGGATAATTGTGCGGTACCCCTGTGGGGTGCAGGGGTATTAGATTTTTAAACCCGTTCAGAGAGATTACCTCCTGTCTCTTGAATAGAGTTCAGCCCGATGGCAGCTTGTCATCGGGTTTTTTATTGATTTCACTTCACTTTTTACAATTTTATGACAATTTAAAATAATAAACGTCATAAACTTGAGTGAAAATCAGAAGCAAATAAATATGAAAAGTAAACCTATCATATCCGGCATATTGATTTACTGCATATTGATCCAAACTTTAATTACAAACATTGGATGCACCTCATTTTACCCGGCTGAAGGTATAAATAACCTTGCCCATTTTAAGGATTACGAAAATAATATTTTACTTAAATTAAGTGACAACTCTTACCTGGCGATTACACCTAAAAGATTCTTTTTTGTCAACCAGCCTGCAAACCTGGTGTACGGAACCGGAAGTGTTTATGACTATAAAACAAAAAAAATTTCCGGGTTCACCGGATTTATAGAAAAGAAGGTCATAGATTCAAGCCTGGTGGTGAAAGTCTTAGACGAGGCCATTCATGTATATTGGACGAAAGATTCTAAAAAATATGCTTTTGAAAATAAAGATGTTATTACAATTACTCCGGATTCGGGAAAGTATTTCTGGATAGTGAGAGATGATTTTACGGGTAAGTTCAGGAAAATAAATAACAGCGATATTCAGGAGATTCAGCTCCAAAAAACTAATTGGGTGCGAACCTCTTTGCTTATCACTGCTGCTGCCGGGTTAGTGGCTGTGATTTTGGTCGCGGCTGCCATCTCCGCTATTGGGAACGCTTTTTCTGAATTAGGGAATCCATACTAAATCGTTTCTTTCAATTGAAGAGAGACAGTAGATACAGCAAAAATGACCTCCTCAGTTAGCACTACAGCAGATTTGGGGAATTTTTTCTGTCAAAAATAGTTTATCATCTTAGACTGGCCAGGATACTTTCAGTTTCGGCAAAATATAAAAATCGGGTAACTTTTTAATCTTTTTCATCGTTGATCTTTACAAATGCATTCCGTACGGGGCGGGGATACACGGAGTTTTCGCCTTTGATCGACCTCCAGATAATTTTGCTCATTTCAAGGTCGGGTACAGCATCGGGTTTTGTGAAATCGAATTCGCTGCTCCTTAACGATCCGTATGAGGCGGGGGGATTTTTCTCGTTAATATCGTACAGGGGTTCTATATGACTGAATGCCGATGTGTCAGGGGTATCCGCCAGCGGGAACAGCATCGGGTTTGCCGAAAGATCGAACTGGGTCATAGGCTTCAATCCGAGAATCAGCTCTATTGTTTTTAATACGGATGAGGTTGAGTACATAGTGTGGTCAATAGAGTGCCTTTTTACGCAGGGACCGATCATAAGTACTCCCGATCTATGTGCGTCTACGTGGTCGGGACCGGCCTGGGCATCGTCTTCAAGCACAAATATTATGCTTTCTTTCCAGTACCTGCTATGGGATATTTTGTCTACAAGTAGTCCCAGTGCGTAATCATTCTGAGCCACACAGGCTTTAGGCGATAATGAGCCTTTTTGCGTTCCCATGGTGTGATCGTTCGGTAAATAAATTATATTCAGGTCGGGAAGGTTCCCGTCTTTTTCAAATCCGGCAAAGTCGTTTTCCCATGCTTTGTATCTTGTGAGATCACTTATTGAAAGATCCCATCCGGGGTAATCGTGACAGAGATAATCGTTTATGCGTTCGTCTTTGGCAATGTAGTATTCTTTATTTGTATCGGGTTTTGCTGCATACTCGCCGTACACCCTCAGGTTCAATCCTTTTTTTACGACCGCATTCCAGATGTAGCCGGAGCCCGGGCGGCTTATCTTTGAGTCCGGTTCGAAATCATAATCTCCTCCTCTTCCGCCGTACAGCGCAGGCCAGTTTTTTTCTACAAAGTCATTGGCATAGGCTGCATCCGACCAGTTATGACCGTCAGCGCTTACTTCGGCGTTCACATAGAAGTTATCGAATATTGTGAATTCCTGTGCGAGCTGATGCTGGTTGGGAGTGATCTCTTTTCCGAAGAGACAGAGGCTTGAATCGCAGTTACCTTCGGGCAGATCTCCGTATACCTGGTCGAATGATCTATTTTCCTTGATGACATAGAATACGTGCCTGATCTTTTCACTCCTGTTTCCGTTGTGTGAAGCGGGTATGATATCCTGTCCGCCTGCCTGGTATTGAACCGCTGAGTAATAAGGCGTGTTCTGATAAACGTGCTTTGTATATTCCGCAAGCTTTTCTTCACCGGGCCGGATTATAACAGATAAAGTTCCTTTGAACAGCCCGCCTATGTACTGATCATTGCCTTTCTTAAACATCGGGTTGGCAGCTGAGTTGAGTCCTTTTCCGTTAGCTGCAAGCAGTGTGCCGCTGCTTAAACAGCGCACTACTGTGGGGTACCAGCCTGTGGGAATAAAGCCCATACTTTTTGAATGGCCGGGTTCACTTACTTCAAAAACAGCGAGGTAATTATTATCGGCATTGGCGATATATAAAATAGATTCGTCTTTGTTCAGGGCGACTGAGTTCGGGGTGCTTCCGGGAGGGGCTGCGGGATTGAGGGAGGAGATGAGTTTTTCGGTTTCCTCTTTTTTTACCAGGTCGATCACGGAGACAGAATTATCGTTTGCATTCGGGGTAAAAAGTTTTTTATCGTCCCTGGTAATTAAGATCTCTGTCGGATGATCGCCTGTTCTTATTTTATTTACGATCTTGAAGCTGTTAAGATCAATTTCTGCAACCGATGAATCCCCCCAGAGCGATGCATAGGCAGCAGTATTTTTGTGGTTTATTTTTACATCGTAGCAAGGTGAACCGAGGTTAAGCGCTTCAATAATTTTTTTTGAGGTAAGATCACAGACGTAGAGTGAATCACTGTTTTGTGCAGCGACAAGCAGAATGTTTTTGGATGGGAGGTAATCCAGTCCTGCAATTGAGATCTTTTCTTCCGGGTACGGCTGACCGATGACAAGAGAATCATTTAATAAAAGTGAACCATTACTGAAATTATAAATGTAGACGAGGTTATTATTGCCGCCCGAGACGAAAAGCCTGGTTTCGTCGGGGTTGAACGCGAGTCCCCTCCACGTTTTATTTACCGGTACTCTCTGAATTTCTTTTTTGGCGTTTATATCGATAACGGACAGGGAATGATCGGTGAAACCGCTGTTTGATAAGACGGCATATTTTTCATCTTTCGTTACAACCATATTCAGGGGAAGTTCATCGATCGGGATCTGATCTCCAGCGGGAGTAAGCTTCCAGCCGTTGGGAAGCAGGGTGTAGTCATTGTATCTACCGGGCTTGAGGGTCACATTGCTGCTGCCCGAGCATCCGGACGCAAGTGTTATGAGCAGGAACAAAACAGCCGTAATCAGATTCTGCCTTAAGGTCACCATTAATAAATCCTCCAATATTTACAGCCAAAATAACGATTTAAATGAAAATCAGCATGGTGAATGGATGGATGGATGAATGATTGAATGAGTGAGTAAATAAATGATTGAATGATCCCGCAGGGAGGGAAAGGTTGGAGTGAATAAGTGAATGATTGAATGATTGAAAGATTGAATGATTGGAATGATTGGGTGATTGGGTGATTGAATGAATGGAAGGATGAATAGTATCCTCAGTTAGATTTTTGTCCCGCTAAAATCGTCGCTAAAATCGGGATCTTCGCGTGGCTGCGATTTTTTTGGCCAAGATATTACAACTCACAATAGTTTGTAACGTATTGCGGTGGCTGAGTGTCCCGCCCTTGCTATATATCCTTATGGGCGGGATGTATCGAAGCCACCGAAATCAAAAAATGTTCAATAATTCATAGAGTTCCTTACCTATTTAAGTTTGCTTTTGGTTGCCGGCTATGCCGCGATAGGGATGAATGAATGGGAATCCGCGGTGTAAAAGAGGATGAGATGGATAAGAAGGTAAGAAGATAAGAAGGTAAGAGGATGGGAAGGTGAGGATGGAAGAAGAATTGCGAATTTGAACCGCGTGCCGTAATTTTATTGTTGGAAACAGAGGGAGAATTCTGCTTTTATAATTATTCCTTTTAACGGGAGAGTTTCGGGTATGAAAAAAATTATTGCACTTCTTTTTATTATCTCACTGATATTCTCATTTGATTCGTTTGCACAACGAAATAAAACTGTTACGGATTCAACAGCACAGCTGATAAAGAATGAGGAGATGAACAGCTCTGAAGTAATGGAATTAGCCGGCTATCTTACGGATGTGTACGGACCACGATTAACTTTTTCGAATGAATATAAACGGGCTGCAGACTGGGCTGAGTCAAAAATGAAGGAATGGGGCCTGGAGAATATTCATTTTGAAAAATATGGACCCGCAGGGAAAGGCTGGACGTTAAAAAGTTTCTACGCAGAGGTAATTGAACCTTTAACCTTCCCATTAATTGCTTACCCGGAAGCATGGTCGCCTTCGTTAAACGGAACGGTTAAAGGCGATGTTGTCTGGCTGAATGCAGATTCTGAAAAGGATTTTGAAAGCTATAAAGGAAAACTGAAAGGTAAGTTCGTAATGCTGAGCGCTGCAGCGGACCTGCATCCCCATTTTACTCCCGATGCGGAAAAACTGAATGATTCAACACTCCTTAAGCTGGCCGACGCGTTCCAGCAGGAACGGGGCAGAAGATTCAGGTTTCCAAGGATGACAATGGCAAATTTCGATTCGGTGTTTACATTATTTAAGCAGTTCAGACCGGGCATCGATTCAGCGGCGGTAGCGAATTTTATTATTGAAAGAAGTTTCGGACCGAAGAAGCTTCAGTTTTGTATCGATGAGGGGGCTGAGGCTGTCCTTTCTAATTCAGGCGGAGATGACGGGACTGTGTTTGTACAGCAGGCGGCGGTACCTCAGAAAGATGAGGACCAGGGCACAAGACGCTTATCTGTTTATGATCCTGATGCACCGAAGATAATACCCCAGATTGCTGTTTCGGCAGAAAATTATAACCGGATGATAAGAATGATAGAAAAAGGAGAAAAACTGACTCTGCAGATGGAATTAAAAACGGAAATTACAAAACCGGATTCGGCATTTAATATTATCGCGGAAATTCCGGGCACAGACAAAAAGGATGAAGTTGTTCTGATCGGCGGGCATTTCGATTCGTGGCATGGCGGAACAGGGGCAACCGATAATGCCTGCGGCAGTGCTGTGTGTATGGAAGCTTTGAGAATTTTGAAGAGGCTAAATCTGACACCGAGAAGGACTATAAGAATCGGATTATGGGCAGGCGAGGAAGAAGGTCTGCTTGGTTCGAGGGCTTATGTTGATAAGCACTTCGGGGAAAAATCTGCAGACTATAATAGTGATGCTTCAGCAGACGAGTTTACAATGAACCAGGAAACGAAAGAAGAGTTTAACAATTTCTCCGTTTACTTTAATGACGATAACGGGGCAGGCAGGTTCAGAGGAATTTACCTGCAGGGAAATGAATCAGCGGGATCGGTCTTCCGGAAATGGCTGCACGAGTTTAACGACCCCGGTGCGCAGACGGTAAGTATTTCAAATACGGGCGGGACCGATCATCTCTCATTTGATAATGCGGGTCTGCCCGGATTTCAGTTCATCCAGGACCCGCTGGATTATGACAGCCGCACGCATCACTCGAATATGGATGTTTACGACCGTCTGCAGAAAGATGATCTTGAACAGGCAGCAGAGATGATGGCATTCTTTGCATATAAAGCGGCGATGATGGAGAATAAGTTCCCGCGGAAAGAGAAGGAAAAATAAATCGATCGCAAAGACATGGGGGAATGAAGTATGGTATCCTCAGTCAGATTTTTGTCCCGCTAAAATCGCTAAAATCGGGATCTTCGCGTGGCTGCGATTTTTTTGGCCAAGATATTTTAGGAGGTTTGCAATTTTGAGAAGACTTTATTTCTGGAGTTTTGGAATTTTGGAATAGTTGGGATGGAAGAATGTTATCGATGCAAAATTTGGTTGCCGGCTTGCCGCGCTAAGGATGTATGGATGTATGGCGAACCACGGTCCTATAGCAAATTATTTTATTGGATGTGCGTTTCCCAGATTAAGATTTCTCCATCCTCCTTACGTCGGATGTTCGAAATTACAGACCCGAGCTGAACCATTGAAATGGTTGAGATGGAATTCATATTCTTTATCACGTAGGGGATCTGAGCTATGGGTATGATTACGACCCGGGATGCATTGAAACTTGCGCGTAGCTCAGTTCTCTGAACTGAGGAAAAAGGATTAAAGGAGATTTATGCTGGTGGAATCTCAGGTCGGGAGACCTGAGCTACGCCACGGATTACTAAGATGCCCTTTGTGTCGGGTTCTTGTTGCCGGTCATCTCAAACCGAGCGGCTGAAGCCATTGGCTTATGAGAACCACTCTCAATCGGAGAATCCTTCAAGATGACATAAAAGAGATTCATTCACATAGAATCCTTCTAATAGCTTGTGTGCCAGGCTTCGATAATCCAATTGCCGACGGAGTCCTTCATAAAAACAGCTGTATGGTAACGTACATCGGTCTTTCTATCGGTTTGGGTTTTCAGAGTAACAAAAGCGGCATTTTCCGGATCATTTATTTTTAGTACAACCTGAACAACACCCCGCGTAGAATCTTCTTTCAGCGAACAATTTTTGGATTCACCGGAAGTCACTGTTAATAAGTTCTCATATTTATCTTCGAACGCTAAATGAGCCCCTGGGGCAATGCTGATATTCCCGCTTTCAATTGAGTTTCCTGTAAGGATATTCTGCATGGCATTTACAAGGGGTTTCCATTTAGCAGATTGATCTGTCTCCTGAGCATAAGCCGCAGATAAAAGGGATAAACATACAATTAGTAAAAAAACCGTTCCGGGTCTAGTTAACATCTTTCTCTCCTCTTTAATTAAGATTTGAAAGGTCCTCTTCTTTTCCGGCACCAAGATGTTTAAAAGTCAGATTAAAATTGTCAAAGAATTGTAAAAAATGATATGCGGGCTGGGTCAATTGAGCATCATCTTTAACTTTTAAAATGGCTAAAGCCGTGTTTCTATTTTTTATAGAAATTCACGAGGTGAAGCGCGTGGCAAGTCAACCAGGGCAGTTTGAAGTATGATTGTATGGGGGTAATCGTTCTTAATTTTTACAATTTTATGACAAGATTGGCTTCTGCCTTAAATAGGTTGTAATAGAAAAATGAACGAGGTTCTTTATGAAAAATTTAATGCAGATATTTTTACTCATATTGATAGCGGGCAATCCGGTTTTCCTGCTGCCGCAGGAAGCACCAAAACCATTTATCGTAAGTCCCTTGATTGGCGATAAACTTGACAGGGTTGAGGAGGATTATTTCAGGATCTTCCCGGGAATGAGTGATTTTCAGGAAGCGGCTTTCTACCTGAATTCTGATAGTTCTTTAAATGTAAATATTAAGGGATATTTCCAGGGAGTTCTTGTGGATTCGACATTCAGATATTACCGGACTCTGCGGGAATTAAGGGAGAGGCTGAATGAGACTGTACTTAAAAGTATTAAAGAAGACAAAGTACGGGAAATGGAATTTATTACCGAAGATAATCAAAAATATACAGGTGTTGTCTATTCTTTCAGTAATGATGAAATAAAATTGGTTCAAAATAATTTTCTGGATTATAATTATAAGAAAGACCCGAAAGAATATTTTCCTGAATTGAACTATTCCGGCTTGAATAGTGTGGCACAGTATGAAAGTAATACACTGACAATTGTATTTTTGGGGATACTGGGAATAGGCGTCGGAGCGGCCGCCGGGGCATTTTTATACCCCGCAATAGTTCCGCGGGAATCGGGATTTCTAGATTATCGCAGCCTGGTCGGAGGTGTGTTGGGAGGTATCCTGGGCGGCATTCTAGGATTTACCGGGGGGAGCGTAATCAAATTCCCTGTCGAATATAATGCACCTGATATGGATTCAAGACAGATTATTATGGAAAATACACTTCTTCAGAACAGCGTCGCAAATCCTGAATAAAATGGCTAAAGCCGCGATTTTATTTTTTATAGAAATCCACGAGCCAAAGAGCCTGTGTGAAAATTAACCCTAGGGAACCCATTCGGCGCAGCTGATAGATAAAATATATCTTTTTTACAACCCCGGATAAGCGAAACAGTCCGGCAGCTGCCGGATCGCTTTACATTTTCACACAGGCTCTAAAGTTAGCCAGGGTTAAAGTGAGAATGCTCAATGCATTCTCCATCTAACCATTTTTTAATTAAACATAAACCCCGGCCTGATGTAGACTAGTGTCGTGGCAGCTCAGCCGCCGCTATACGTTACTCCGCCTATCAAAGGTTGTTTTTGGCTGCCGATCCCTCCGGATAACTGCCTTAGTAAATAATCTGTTAGAACCAGCACATCTGACAACCGGGAAAGGGCTGATGAATAAATTTTACAATTACGTGATGATTCTGTGTCCATTTAATTTTTACCTTTATTACATTAATTAAGCAATAATACAGAGAGGAAAAAATGAAAAAAGTTTTAATTACTGTACTGATAACAATTATTTTTCCAATACTTTGTTATTCCCAGATAAGCTGGGTTTCCCAGAATTCAGGAACGACCGCCTCTCTGGATGGGGTTTATTTTGTTGATGAGAATAACGGCTGGGTTGCAGGGTGGGGACAGATTATCCTACATACCACTAACGGCGGCGAGACGTGGGGTCTGCAGAATACTCCTGTAACTTCTCTTCACTGCATTTTTTTTACTGATCCGCAAAATGGATGGGCGTCGGGACTGGGCGGCGATGTAATTCATACAACCAATGGGGGTGATACGTGGGTCTTTCAGGATAACCTTGACTTCCAGGATATTTTTAAGCTGTATTTTGTTGATGAGAACAACGGCTGGGCGGCAGGCGGCTTCTTCGATTTTCTGTCGGGTTCTTACGGCCGGGCAATATACAATACAACTGACGGCGGGGCCAGCTGGAATGTGCAGTATGATGTGACGTTTCAGACAGAACTGCAAAGCATCTATTTTACAGACAGTAATACGGGTTATGCCGCGGGAGGTACCCAGATTATGAAAACGACCGACGCCGGAAGCAGCTGGAATATTACGAATAGTTTTTCAAGCTTTAGTCTGGGCGATATCGTTTTTACAAACAGCACGACAGGATATGTAACTGCATGGTATACCGGGGTTCCGCACTACTCAGCTATTTATAAAACTACCGACAGCGGGAATACCTGGACCCCGACTCCTCTTGGTAATAATGAGGACTTAAGGGGAATGTATTTTCCTGATGAGCTTGATGGTTGGGCTGCAGGAGTTGAAGAAGTCGGCGGGAACGTTCAGGCCCTAATCTACCGTACAACTGACGGAGGAGATAACTGGGTGAAACAGACTTTACCGCCTTTCGACGGATTATCACAGGTGTTCTTTGTTAATGATACTAAAGGATGGGCTGTGGGATCATTCGGGACTATACTGACAACTGATAATCCGGTTCCTGTTGAATTAAGTTCTTTTACTGCTTCGGTTGAGAACAGCAATGTTATTCTTAAATGGCAAACTGAAACCGAGAAAAACAACAGCGGATTTGAAATTGAACGGCGGAATGCACAGAGCGGAAATACAGGATGGGAGAAGATAGGATTTGCTGAAGGGCAGGGAACAACAACGGAAGAATACAGTTATTCATATCTTGATAAGGAAATTACATCGGGACAATTTCAATACAGGTTAAAGCAGATAGATCTTGACGGTTCATTCAAATATTCCGATGCAGTGCAGGTCAGCATTTCGCTTCCCCAGGAATTTTCGCTTGAACAGAATTATCCGAATCCTTTTAACCCGGCAACCCAAATCAGGTATTCAATACCGCAGGACGCAATGGTAAAGTTAAATGTATACAATGCATTAGGTCAACAGGTAGCTGAGCTGGTGAATGGAGAGGTTAAAGCAGGAAGTTATGAGGTTAAGTTTAATGCGGATCGTTTAAGCAGCGGAATATATTATTACAGGATTGAGACAGGCGGATTTGTAAGTACAAAGAAGATGATGCTATTGAAATGATCTATGCGGAGGCAGTGGCCTTTTCTCCGCATAATTTTGCCGAACAAAAGCAGCACCGGTATTTTTATCTGCCATTAATTTCAGGGCATTATAAACTTCGGTATCAGGTGAAAATGAATGGATTTGATTTCATTTCTTTTTCTAATATCTGGCGGATTATTTCTTTAACCTGATACATCCTATTAATGTCAGTCTGAATAATTGATACTTTACATACTTTCAGACTGCACGGCGTCCCTGGATGACGTTAATAAGGATCATAATAATTGCAACCACAAGGAGAACGTGAATAAGACCGCTTCCAACGTGGAAAGCAAAAAATCCAAGTAACCACAATACTAGTAAGACTACGGCGATAGTATATAACATAAAATAATTCCTTTCTGCATTAACTTTATCAATTAATTGAATTGATTCTAACGAAAATATATAACCCCGTTATTGCTGCAGCAATCGGGCAAAGGGATGAAAAAGGAGCTAATGCCTTTATGAGCGAATCGGCGATTCGCTTTACACCCTTTTTACTCCACATTCATCTTGATAAATCTGCTTGTAAAATCTGTTCCTGATAAGCGAATCAGCGATTCGCTGTACATGTGGGTTAAGCTTGACAAATGAGATTGAAACGGATAAGTTTGAGATATCACAGAGAGGATGATATGAAATCTTTAATAATTGGGACTTCACTTACCTTATAATTATTCAGGTTATCCCGGTTGACCGATATTTCAGATTTATGGCCCGATTATGAATATGCATTCATCACTTATGATGAGTTATAGCTAAATCAGTTCATATTCAGTTCACTTAATATCCTGGAATACAAATGAGGTTAATAAATAAGGTAGCAGTTATAACCGGTGGCGGAAGGGGAATCGGTAAAGCGCTGGCTTTGGGATTCGCTGAAGAGGGAGCTTCGGTCATTGTAGCAGCCCGTACAGAAGAGGAAATTTTATCTACTGCGAAAATTATTAATAATTCAGGGGGCAATAGCCTTGCAGTTCAGTGTGATATTTCAAATGAGAGTGATGTAAAACAGCTTATCAGCAGTACATTGAAGAAATACAACAGGATTGATGTACTCGTTAACAATGCTGGAATTGGATCTGCCAGACCTGTATATGCTATTTCGTCTGAAAGCTTCAACCGGATTATCGCAGTCAATCTTACTGGTACATTTCTTTGTACAAAGTATGTATGGAAACCAATGCAGGACATCGGCGGAGGTTCAATAATAAATATGTCCTCAATGGGAGGGCTGATAGGTTATCCGCTGCTTTCGGCTTATTGTGCAAGCAAATGGGGACAAATAGGATTTACCAAATCCTGTGCAGAAGAGGGGAAGAAATTTCATATTAGGGTTAATGCTGTCGCTCCAGGCAAAGCAGACACAGCCATCCGCTCTTTGGTTAAAGAGGACAAAACAAAGATACTTAAGGCAGAAGATCATATTCCTGTATGTGTTTTCCTGGCATCGGACGAGTCGAAATATATTACAGGTCAGGTATTGCCGATTGAGTGGTTTGGATAGAGCATTCACTGGATTTGTTAGTTTCAGATATTTATTTGACCGTTATTATACCGGGGTTGACTAAAAAGTAACCCTCATTTCGATCGAAGGAAGAAATCTCAGAATTCGAAAAGATTTCTCGGTCGAAGACTCTCCAACCTATCGGTTGATAAACTCGAAATAACATTGTCTTACTTTTTAGTCAGCCCTAGGATAGAGAATCGGCCAATATTCAGATTTTACTACTATAGCCTCAGTTCTATTTTTACCATTTTATTTTTTCTTTACGACCCGATGGTTTTATGGTTTTTAGAAAGACCGAGGTTTTAACTTCTGATTTTTCAACAAGCTTAACATTACCATTTTCCAGAAGTTCAAACTTTAATTCCCAGAACATTCCATCGGGCATTCCCGGATATTCGAATGTATTGCTGCCTGTATATTCAAAACGATTTCCGAATGCCTCATTTTTCATCCAGATGGTATTATCATTTTTGAAAAGTTCTATTTCGTTAAATTGATTTCCTACTTCAGAATATATTCCCGTGAGCTTATCAATGGAAGGGTTCTCAACCGATAGCTTTTCAGACAAACTGACATTGTATAAAACTTTTTTTGTCCCGTCATCCAGGTCCTCCGAATCAAGTATTCTTCTTTTTGCTTTCGGTGAAGAAGCATATGGATCGCTTTTAATATAACTATCGCCTGAAAAATATAATTGTGTTACCAGAGCCTGGTACCCCGCAGCAGTTATCATCAGGTGAAAATGTGCTGGTCTTATAGTTCCATCGCCCACTGCGTATGGCACCGGCATAATTGTTTTGAACGAATATCTGCCATCTGCACCTGAAAAGACTGTGCCGCGGTACCGGTATTCTTTTGATAAATCGTAGTCACCTTCCGCATCGCAATGCCACAGTTCGATTTTAGCATTATTGTACGGCGTTAAACAATCATCGTGTTTTATATAACCAGATAGTTCTACAGGAATACCGGGTTCGCCTTTAATAACAAGATTATTCCGCACAGGACTGCCAGGCAAATAAAAAGGTCCCAATATGTCAGTTGTTGTCTCACAGTCCCCTACATACTTGTTACCGTCAAATTTAACAAATCCATAAGTGCTTAATGCAAAAGCACTGAGAGCAACGCTTTTTATAAAAGTCCTCCTATGCATAACTAATCCCTTATAATTTTTAATTGATGACAATTAAACTTTAACGATGGTTTCGGGGAAATCAGAGGAGTCAATAATTTAATTTGAAATTGCAGAATTAATTGACAAAAGGCAAATAAAATACGGCGGATAATATCACTAATTAAAATTCTGGTTCTGCGGATAAGTCCCTTCTTAGCGGTAAAATCCTGAGGAATATTTGATTTAGAGATATTCGCAAATGCGATCCGCCTGCCTCCCCGCAACTTACAGGTATACGAGTTTCTGATAAAATTATTAAACTTTTACAATTTTATGACAATTTATCATGTTTTTTCCTGTACAATAGAATAAAGGATTTATAAAGGCATGAAATGAAAAGGAAAATTTATATTATCCAACCAACCTATCGGCTGATTGACGGCACATTGATAAAGGAGGTACCTTTATTTAACTACTCATATAATCTGCCTATCCTGAGCGGGACAATCCCCGATATTTCATTGAGTGAGAGATGAAAAAATATATCTCAGCAATTTTAATTCCCTGTTTACTGATGCAGTTAATATACGGCTGCACATCATCTGCCCGGATTTCATTAGACGATTTTACCGAGGAGTATATTCATAAGAATGACAGATCATCTTTAGAAATTTTGACTATGGATTCTACTAAATACAAAATAGGACATAAGTCTTATACACTTATAACAGATACGCTGCTTGCAGAGGGGCAGGTTATATATAATAAAAGCAGATCAGAACAGTTTAAGGGGAAAATTCCATTGAATTGTATTAAAAGCATTTATAAGAATTCACCAAATTACTTTTTAATCCCTGTAATTGTAGTCGCTTTTACTGCAGCAATTACCGGCATCATTTTTTTAGGCTGGGTCATTTCAGGAGTACCAAAACTATTCTAGCCCTCCTCTTTATCTATCTCAAAATTGAACTCCTATTGACTAACTTTAAAGACTCAAACCGATAAAAAGAACAATGTACGATACCATACGTTTGTTTTTATGAAAGATTCCATCGGCGATTGGAGTATAGAGGCCTGGCATACAGCAGCTCAGACTGAAGTAACAGTAGATTAGATTGAGCTGGAGAAATCAGGCAAATCTTATATTATTACATTATATTTCATTAGAGTTTTTACTCATCATTTTTTAAGGGAGAAAAATGAAAAATCTAATCTTATTTACAATTTTATTGCTTCTTTTTGCATCCTGCAACAATACGCCTACATCAAATAAATTAAATAATCCTGCGGAGAATTCTCAGGCAAAATCAGTTCAGAGCAATCCCGCAGAGTCCACAGAATCAGTTAAAAATAATAAAAGTCAACCGGCCGGTTCGATTAGAAATGATTCGGCAGTTACTTATACAGCGGGAGAAGCGGGAAGTAAATAGAGGATTTAGTCCTCTTTTATCTGTTTTGGGATATCATCCGGCTATACAGGTGAAATAATCAGAAACTGAACTAAAATCTTATCCAAAGTTCAAATCTCACGGTTTTAATTTTTTAATCTGTTTGATTCTTTATCGACTGCTGCACTAACAAATGGTAAGAGTGTAGACTACTTGAGGGTGAGAGATTCCTGATCAGTTGGATACGCCAAGCAGGATAGGTCGGCTGATCTCTTTATATCTGTTTTTGGAGGACAGAATCCTACACGCTTTGCCCGAAGGTCAGCAAGTTATTATCCGGGTCAAGTACAGAAAATTCCTTTTGCCGCCAGGATTTTGTCTGTAAATGACCGGACGATGGAATATTTAGCTGAGCATCTAAAACCAGCTGATAAAGTTTGTCAATTTTACGTTTTCAGAAGAAGCCAGTCTTCGATGTGCCTTCAGATACAGATCTAATTCCTTTTTCATCCTTTTGATCGATTGAACATTCCTGAAGATCTTGCTATTATAGAAACATTACCGGGTATCTCAAATATTGTAATGCCTTCATCCTTGCAGGTGGAGTTGTACCTTAATTCATTGGAGGAATTAGAGGAAGTATATGGAGATAATCCCTAATGCAGGGAAACCTGCCGAACCAGCGATGCTGGTTAATGTTCCAAAGCTCATAACGGCTTATTATGCCGAAGTGCCCGATCCATCGGTTCCTGCACAACGGATTATGTTCGGCACTTCGGGCCACCGTGGTTCATCTTTTGACAAAGCATTCAACGAACTGCATATTCTCGCTATAAGCCAGTCCATATGCCTTTACCGCAAGAAGCATAAAATTGATGGACCTTTGTTTTTGGGAGTGGATACACACGCCCTTTCCGAACCGGCGGCTGCCAGCACAGTTGAGGTGCTTGCAGCAAACGGTATAGAAATCATGATTGCGGAGAATGATGAGTACACCCCCACCCCGGTTATTTCTCATGCTATTATCACATATAACCGCGGGCGTAAGAAAGGACTGGCTGATGGCATAGTCATCACTCCTTCGCATAATCCACCTCGTGACGGAGGTTTCAAGTATAATCCCCCTAACGGCGGCCCTGCAGATAAAAATGTTACCAACTGGATTGAAAAGAAAGCTAACGAGATTCTCGGGAATGGCCTTCGTGATATAAAAAGGATCCCATTTGAGAAAGCTCTTCGTGCTGACACGACGCACCGGCATAATTACATCGATACTTATGTGAATGATCTCGGCAATGTGATCGATATGAGTATAATCCGGGATTCTAAAATAAGGATGGGAGTGGATCCGCTCGGGGGCGCCGGCGTTCACTATTGGGAGCCTATTGCTGAGCGGTATGGATTGAACCTGACAGTTGTTAACAAAGAAGTCGATCCGACTTTTCGTTTCATGACATTAGATTGGGATGGAAGTACAAAACCCTGGTTTAAGCATCCGGAATTATTAACTGTTACAAAGGTATTAATAAGGCATGGTGAAGGTGTGTAAAGAGGACACTTTGTGCACTCTTTCTAAAAATTTAAAAATGAAATAGAAGTTATCTATGAAAGCAACCGGCACAAATATTCTAACCATCAACGGAGGTTCCCCGAGCATCAAGTTCACAATGGAGAAGACGAGTAAATCCATGAAGAAAAGTTTAAACGGATGCGTTGACCGCAACGGTTTACCGGGTAAGAATTTGACTTTCAGTGACTCAAACAGAAAACATAAAGACAGCCTGATTTTTGAATCCTTCGAAACATTGGTCAGGATTGCTGAAGGTTTTGGGATTCGAGGCATTCTTTATACTTATTACGAATCCACGTACCCGAAACTAGCTTCGTTTGGATTGGAAGCTGCGTGATGACAAATCGGTTATCCGTAAAACAAGAGATAAAATAATTATGAGCAAAGCGGACAAAGGCAAGCTTGGGTTTTGGGCAGTAGTGGCCATCGGAGTCGGCGGAATGGTTGGAGGTGGAATTTTTGCGGTGCTTGGGTTAGCTGTTCAACTTGCGCACGGCGGCACCCCGGAGGCCTTTGCATTGGCGGGCATTGTTGCATTTCTAACAACCTACTCCTATGCAAAACTCTCAGTTGCTTTTCCCAGCCGCGGGGGGACGGTTACGTTTCTAGACCGTGCATTCGGGGCAGGTATGTTAACAGGCAGTCTGAACGTGCTGTTGTGGTTAAGTTATGTTGTGATGCTGTCATTGTACGCCTTTGCTTTTGGCAGTTATGGGTCAACATTTTTACCGGCTGCCTGGCAGTCAACCGGTAAACATGTGCTGATTAGTCTCAGTGTTATTTTGATTGCCGGATTAAACCTGCTCAGCGTCGGTGTAATCGGCAAAGCGGAAAATTGGATAGTGGGATTGAAAATAGCGATTCTGCTATTTTTTGTCGGTGTCGGTTTTGCCGGTATCCACTTTTCCCGTGTTACGACCAGCTCATGGTCCCCTTCTCTGCAGTTAGCCGCAGGGGGAATGATTATCTTTCTTGCATACGAAGGTTTCGAGTTAATTGCCAACACCGCGCATGATGTGCGGGATGTAGCTCGAACTCTGCCTCGCGCGTATTATACGGCGGTCGGGTTCGTATTAGCTTTGTATGTGCTGGTATCTCTCGTCACCGTTGGCAATATCCCAGTGGACAAGATCGTAGCGGCCAAAGATTACGCCCTGGCAGAGGCGGCGCGTCCTTTTCTCGGGCAGGCCGGTTTTACGTTAATAGCGATAGCAGCAATGCTATCAACCGCATCGGCTATCAATGCAACGTTGTACGGCTCGGCGCGGTTGAGTTATTGTATCGCGCGAGATGGTGAATTGCCGGCAACCCTTGAACGGAAAGTTTGGGGTGAGCCTGTGGAAGGAGTGTTGATTACCGCCGGTCTAACTCTGTTCGTCGCTAACATATTTGACCTGACCAGCATTTCGACTCTAGGTAGTGCAGGATTTCTATTAATATTCGCAGCCGTGAACACCGCTAACGTACGGAAGGCATCACATACGAAAAGCCATGGCTGGATTTCGGCAGCCGGAGCCATCGCATGCCTGGTAGCATTGAGCGCATTGGTTTGGCAAACGGCACGGACCGGGCCTACCAAGTTGTGGGTGCTGGCAGCAATGGTAGTATTGGCTGTAATCATCGAGAGCATATACAGGCTGACAAAGCGGGAGATTCATTTGCATGAATAAAATATTGATCCATCGACTCCAAGACGCACCACTTATACTGACGATCAACGGGGGCTCCTCGAGCATCAAATTTGCTTTGTATCAGACAGGCGAACTGCTTGCGCGAATATTATATGGAGTTATTGATAGAATAGGTTTGCAGGGTACAATTTTGTCTTTCAATAGTTTAAATCGAAATGAACAGGGCAGCCAAAGTATAGAAGCCCCTGATCACAAGTCTGCGGTAAATTCCCTGATTGATTGGCTGGAAGAACAGAAGGAATTCTCTTCAGTCAGAGCTGTGGGACACCGTGTAGTACATGGTATGAATCATATTGAGCCTGAGACTATCACACAAGTATTGCTGGATGAACTTCATCGCATTTCTCCTTACGACCCGGACCATCTGCCAAGAGAAATAGAATTGATAGAGGTTTTTCGTAAGCGTCATCCTAAACTTCCCCAGATTGCATGTTTCGACACTTCATTTCATTGTACTATGCCGCGCGTAGCTAAATTGCTTCCTATCCCCCGTCACTTTGATGAAAAAGGAATACAACGATACGGTTTCCATGGTTTGTCCTATTCTTATCTTATCGGAGAACTCTCCCGTGTGGCGGGTACAAAAGCAGCACAAGGCCGTCTGATTCTGGCTCATCTCGGGAGCGGTGCTAGTTTAGCTGCCGTTCGCAATGGTAAGAGCATTGATACGAGTATGGGCTTTACGCCTGTTGGCGGAATTCCAATGGGTACACGGCCGGGTGATTTAGATCCCGGAGTTGCATGGCACATAATGAAGTCGGAGAATCTCACACCTAAACAGTTCAATAAACTTATCAATCATGAATCAGGTCTCCTAGGTATTTCTGAGAGCAGTTCAGACATGCAGGATTTGCTGGCAAAAGAAAATGATGATGTTCGGTCGGCGGAAGCCGTGGAGTTGTTCTGTTACCAGGCGAAGAAATGGATAGGAAGTTTTGCCGCGGCACTCGGCGGATTAGACACGCTTATTTTTTCGGGTGGTATCGGTGAAAACTCTCCAGTTGTCCGATCCCGCATTTGCAATGGGCTGGGTTTTCTTGGAATTGAGCTTGAAGGAAAACTTAACATTGCAAATGCACCGGTTATTTCTGCAGATTACGCGAAGGCCGTTGTGCGCGTCATTCGCACGGACGAGGAATTGATGATAGCGAAAACAGTAAACCAAATATTAATATCTTAATAAAAACGAGACATAATTATGAAAACAAAAAAAGTGACTGAAAGGAAATTAGTCAAGGAAGTGAAAAAAGGATTCGAAGAGAATATTGCAGCTAACTTGAAAAAGACAGATGTAAAAGGTAAACCTTTATCGCAGGAACTTCTGCGAAAGATGAATGCCTATTGGCGTGCTGCCAACTATCTTTCGGTAGGACAGATTTATCTGTACGACAATCCTTTATTAAAAAAACCACTTAAATTGGAACACATAAAACCGCGGCTGCTGGGTCATTTTGGTACTACACCCGGTCTTAATTTTATCTATGTCCACCTCAATCGTATCATCAAGAAGTACGACCTGAATATGATATATGTTATAGGCCCGGGTCACGGTGCGCCAGGGATAGTAGCTAACACGTATCTGGAAGGAACTTATAGTGAGGTTTATCCGAATATCACCCAGGATGAAGAAGGTATGAAAAAACTGTTCACACAGTTTTCCTTTCCGGGCGGCATTCCCAGTCATGTAGCGCCGGAAACTCCAGGTTCTATTCACGAGGGAGGAGAACTTGGCTACTCGCTGTCGCATGCTTATGGGGCTACATTCGATAACCCTGATCTAATAGTTTCGTGTATTGTAGGCGACGGCGAATCGGAAACCGGCCCATTAGCCACCAGCTGGCATTCCAATAAATTTCTCAATCCGGTTCTCGATGGAGCCGTACTTCCCATCCTTCATTTGAACGGCTACAAGATAGCCGGACCAACCGTGCTGGGGCGTATCAGTCACGAAGAGCTGGACCAGTTATTCCGTGGTTACGGTTACAATCCATATTTTGTGGAAGGAGACGATCCTGACAAACTTCATCAAATCTTGGCAGCCACGCTTGATACAGTAATTGCCGAGATTAAGGAAATACAAACAAAAACACGGAGCAAGGGTTTTAAGGAACGACCGAAGTGGCCCATGATTATATTCCGTACTCTTAAAGGATGGACTTGCCCGAAGGTTGTGGATGGTCTGCCTGTTGAAGGTACATTCAGGGCACACCAGGTTCCGGTTACAGATTTTGTGAAGAAACCTGAACATTTGAAAATCCTTGAACAATGGATGAGAAGTTATAATGCAAAAGAATTATTTGATAAAAACGGCAGTCTCAATTCCGAACTTGCGGAGTTAGCACCTAAGGGCGAGCGGCGCATGGGGGCCAACCCGCATGCCAATGGAGGGCTTCTTCTAAAAGAATTGAAAATGCCTGACTTCCGTAACTATGCATTAAAGGTAATTAATCCCGGTATTATAAAAGGAGAAGCCACGCGTGTTCAGGGTCAGTTTATCCGCGATGTGCTGAAACAAAACATAAACAACTTTCGTGTTTTCAGCCCTGACGAAACTGCATCGAACCGATGGGGAGATGTGTTCGAGGCAACGAACAGATGTTCAACTGCGGAAATAATTCCTATCGACGATCACGTTGCATACGACGGTCGTGTGATGGAAATGTTGAGTGAGCATCAGTGTGAAGGATGGCTCGAGGGTTATTTACTTACAGGCAGGCATGGCTTTTTTTCATGTTACGAAGCTTTCACCCACATCATTGACTCTATGTTTAACCAGCATGCTAAGTGGCTCAAGGTTGCTCAACAAATCCCCTGGCGTAAAGAAATTGCTTCTTTAAATTATCTGCTTTCGTCTCACGTTTGGCGGCAGGATCATAATGGTTTTAGTCATCAGGACCCCGGTTTTATTGACCATGTGGTCAACAAGAAGGCGGACATTATCCGGGTTTACCTGCCTCCGGATGCTAATACACTGCTTTCTGTTACCGATCATTGCTTACGCAGCCGCGACTATGTTAATGTTATTGTAGCAGGCAAACAGCCGGCGCTGCAATGGATGGATATAGATTCCGCTATTAAACACTGCACTGCCGGGCTTGGCATATGGGAATGGGCCAGTAACGATAAAGGTGAAGAACCTGATGTGGTTATGGCTTGCTGCGGTGATGTTCCTACACTGGAGACATTGGCTGCCGTTGAAATACTACGGCAGAACTTTCCGGATCTTAAAGTCAGGGTTATAAACGTGGTAGATCTAATGACACTTCAGCCGAAAAGCGAGCACCCTCATGGATTAAGTGATAAGGATTTTGATACACTCTTTACGAAGGACAAGCATGTCATCTTCGCCTTCCATGGTTATCCACTGCTGATTCATCGTTTAACATATCGAAGGTCCAACCAGGAACGGTTTCACGTGCGAGGGTATAAGGAGGAAGGAACGACCACTACCCCGTTCGATATGGTCGTACTGAATGATTTGGATCGTTTCCATCTTGTCGCTGATGTGATTGACCGTGTGCCGGGTTTAGGTTCGCGGGCGGCTTACGTTAAACAATTCCTCCGCGATAAGCTGCTGGATCACAAGAAATATATTGATAAATATGGAGAGGATATGCCCGAAATCCGCAACTGGAAATGGAGCGATCCCAAATGAAGGATATAGCACTAATAAACTCAGCTAATGAAATTACATAATCAAAACAGGAAAAGACTATGAATATCCAGATCAATACCGGACATAATATACAGGGGAATGAAGCACTAATTGCTAAGTTCAACAGCACAATTAAGAGCGCATTAGTTAGAATGAGCGATCACATTACTAAAGTGGAAGTTCATCTGAAAGATGAAGACGGCTATAAGGAAGGAAAGAACGACAAACGCTGCATGATAGAAGCTCATCTGGAAGGACGTCAACCTATCGTTGTTACAGAACATGCTGATAATTTGAACCAGGCCCTCGACGGCGCCATCGATAAGTTAGTAAGTATGATAGAAAGCATCCTTGATCGTCAACGCGATCAAAGGAGTCACAAAACCGAACAAGTCACACCTGAATCAGAATTGCCGGAGGAGAAGTGATGTATACCAGCAAGCTAAGGACAATTTGATTCAAATCCTGATTGCCCCGGGAGTTTGACTATTCAAAACATCTGATCACAAAGCGGGAAAGCGGCCGGGTGAAGCAAAAACTGATTAACAAAGATTATGGATATTCATTATGGAAACGAAAACAAATAAGGCTGATGTCAAGACCGGATCGAAGGACGATTTAAAATCGCTTCCAATGCCGGAATTGCTAAAAATATTAGAATCATCGCCGGATGGCCTGAGTCAGGCCGAAGCGCAGAAACGGCTGACTCAATTTGGACCTAACGAGATTGAAGAAAAGAAAGTCAATCCATTTCTGAAATTTCTCTCTTATTATTGGGGTCCCATTCCCTGGATGATCGAAGCGGCTGTAATTCTGTCGGGAGTTGTAAGACACTGGCCGGACTTTTTCATCATATTTCTTTTGCTTGCTGCCAATGGTGTTGTTGGATTCTGGGAAGAACGCGAAGCAGGCAACGCCATCGCTGCCCTGAAGGCCAAACTGGCTATCAATGCACGTGTAAGACGTGATGGCAAATGGGTGACTCCGGCAGCACGTGAGTTAGTGCCTGGAGATGTAATACGATTGCGTTTGGGAGATATTGTCCCGGCAGATGCGCGCCTGCTTGATGGTGACCCGGTAGAGGTAGATCAATCAGCACTTACAGGAGAATCGCTGCCTGCAGAGCGCAAATCCGGAGAGGCAGTGTTTTCAGGCTCAATAATTCGTCAGGGTGAAATTGGCGCAATGGTCTATGCCACGGGAAGTAAAACCTACTTCGGCAAGACAGCACAACTGGTACAGGAGGCACATACTGTAAGCCACTTTCAACGTGCAGTACTGAGGATTGGCAATTATCTGATCGTGCTTGCAGTAGCTCTTGTGGCAATAATTATTACTTTCGCAATCCTACACGGCGATCCGATCTTTACCACATTGCAATTCGCACTGGTGCTGACAGTTGCAGCCATTCCCGTAGCCATGCCGACGGTGTTGTCGGTAACGATGGCAGTCGGTGCACGCCTGCTTGCCAGGAAAAAGGCGATAGTAAGCAAACTGGTAGCTATAGAAGAATTGGCAGGTGTGGACATATTATGCGCTGACAAGACCGGCACCCTGACCCAGAATAAACTGACACTGGGCGATCCATTCAGCGTAAACAATATTCCTGCAGAACAGGTTATCCTTTATGCCGCTCTGGCATCACGATCGGAGAATAATGATACAATTGACCTGGCTGTTCTTGCCGGACTAAAAAATAAGAACTTGCTGAAGACTTATAAGGTGATTCATTTTCAGCCATTCGACCCTGTTCACAAACGTACCGAAGCCACAGTTAAAGGCAATGATGATAAGGAGTTCAAAGTTACGAAGGGTGCACCACAGGTGATTTTGGAACTATCAGCCAATGCGGGGCAGGTTAAACCCGATGTTGAGAAAGCAGTAAACGAATTCGCAAAGAGTGGCTTTCGTTCGTTAGGTGTTGCCAGTGCTGAGAAGGACGGACAATGGCAAATTATCGGCGTATTACCTCTATTCGATCCACCACGTGAAGATGCAAAGTCAACCATCGCAACAGCGCTTTCGATGGGTGTTAAGATAAAGATGGTCACGGGGGATGCACTGGCCATCGCTCAGGAAACAGCCAAAAAGCTCGATATGGGAACAAATATTTTGGATGCCAGCGGTTTTGGAGATGTTAAGCATCAAGAGACAGCTGCGATATCAGAATCCATCGAGAAGGCCGATGGCTTTGCCCAGGTATTTCCTGAACATAAATTCCATATTGTGGATGTTCTGCAAAAAAACGGCCACATAGTCGGTATGACGGGTGACGGGGTGAATGATGCCCCTGCACTAAAGAAAGCTGATTGCGGAATCGCTGTTTCAGATGCTACGGATGCAGCGCGGGCAGCCGCGGCCATAGTGTTGATGTCTTCGGGTTTGTCGGTGATTATAGATGCGATCAAGGAGAGCCGGAGAATTTTCCAGCGAATGAATAGTTACGCTATCTACCGCATAGCCGAGAC
This sequence comes from uncultured Bacteroidota bacterium, assembly GCA_963839165.1. GTDB lineage: Bacteria > Bacteroidota > Ignavibacteria > Ignavibacteriales > Ignavibacteriaceae > DATFVA01. The sequence goes on from CAWIUG010000002.1 coordinate 35,130, forward strand.
ATTACGCGTGCTATTCTTTATGACATTGGCAATCCTGATTTTTAATTTTTATCCATTGACGGCTGTGATGATAGTGATGCTACGCTGCTCGATGATGGAGCCATCCTGTCTATTGCATATGACAACGTTCATTACAAAGATCAGCCGGAGGCATGGAACATGCGTATGGTTCTTGGAATCTCTACAGCTTTAGGAGTCATCGGAGTCGTCTCAGCATTCGGTTTGTTTTATCTTGGCGAACGTGCATTTCATCTCGATCGTTTGCATATACAGACACTGATGTATTTCAAACTGTCTGTGGCAGGACACCTGACGATCTTCCTTACAAGAACACGAGGTCCTTTCTGGTCAATACGTCCCGCCAAAATTTTGTGGATAGCTGTTCTTGGCACGCAGATTATAGCAACTTTAATAGCAGTTTATGGATTTTTTATGACACCGCTCGGTTGGGGTTGGGCAGGGTTCGTTTGGGGCTATGCGCTGATATGGTTCCTGGTAAACGATAGAATTAAACTATTCGCGTATAAGATTTTTGATCCTATCAAACCCGGGGCGACGTCTGAAATGAAGAATCAAACTCCGGGTTGGACGAAATCCCGCCCCCGGGAGGCCTACTGAGTCCTCAAAATCCCGTATCCGGACAATTCTACCGGGACTTCCCGATTTCCGACTTCTGGTTTCCAGCCGCAGCGTTAAAAATACAGATGTAATTTCAGTTTATATTGGATATACAGTTTCTGTAAATTTTTTATATCTATTTTGAAAAAAGAAATTGAAAATACAGTAAGCCTTATTGAAATAGCAAAGCTGTTTCTAAAGCTTGGAGTCATAGCTTTCGGAGGGCCGGCTGCCCATATTGCCATGTTCGAGGATGAGGTTGTTGTTAAACGTAACTGGATGAGCCATCAGCACTTTTTAGACCTGGTCGGCGCTACTAATTTAATACCTGGACCAAATTCAACAGAAATGGCTCTTCATATTGGCTACCACAAAGGAAAAATACCCGGTCTGATTGCAGCCGGGTTTGGTTTTGTGTTTCCTGCAATAATGCTTACGGGATTGCTTGCCTATTTATATGTTCTTTATGGAAATCTGCCCCGGGTTGAACCATTCCTTTACGGAATAAAACCCGCCGTAATTATTATAATACTAAATGCTGTATACCGACTTGGAAAAAAAGCAATAACGGGGGGAGAGCAGAAGATCATTGACCATAAATTGTTAGCGATAGCTTTGCTTGTAGCCGTAATTAACTTTGCAGGATTAAATGAAATATTTTCCATTTTACTGGGCGGAATATTCGGCGCACTAATTCTCCTGTATTCTGAAAAACGGAATCACAGATTGAATTCTCTTTTCCCGGCAGCATTAATCTCATTCCTTATTCTGAAACCGGCAGGAGAATTAATTGAAAAGGCTGATGTATCCCTGATAAAATTATTTTTAACTTTTTTGAAAATCGGTGCTGTATGGTTCGGGAGCGGATATATTTTAGTTGCATATTTTAACGGCGAATTGGTTCAGGGACTTCATTGGCTGACAAGAAAAGAACTGCTTGATGCAATTGCAGTGGGACAATTTACACCCGGACCATTTCTTTCCTCCGCAACGTTTATCGGCTACCAGGTAGCGGGGATATCAGGAGCAATATTAGCTACTATCGGTATAATTATCCCATCAATTATATTTGTTTTAATATTAAATCCTGTTGTGCCGCGCTTAAGGAGATCAGATTATCTCTCAAAATTCCTGGACGCCGTAAATGCCAGTGCGCTTGCAGTAATGGCTGTTGTTGCTGTTAAACTTGGGGCAGAAATCCTGGTTGACCGTACGACAATTCTTATTGCAGTTATAAGTGCGTTGGCTTTCTTTATAATTAAAAGAATAAATTCGGCATATATTGTTTTAGGAGGGGCCGTTTTAGGATATCTGCTGCAATTATTTTAATTGTAATCAGGATTATTTTGCAGTTGAAGAGAGGATAATAAAAAGATGTTCAGTGAACCTTCAAATAGAGGTACTTAATCAGACAGAATTATGAAATTTTTACATTTCATTTCTGTTTAAATAATCAACAGGTCTGACAAAATGTCACTGTCACAATTTGATATTCGACGCCTGCGGAGTGAATGAGTTTATCCTTCACCTCATAGTTATGTAGCAATGAATCAGATCCATAGAATTTTTACTTAGCGAAATGATTTCCGGAGACCGTCTTCCCGACGGTCTTTTTTTATTATAAAGAATGACGCCCTGCCTTTTTTTTTACTATTAATTTAACTTTTACATTTTCATGACAACATAGTTTCCGTTATTGAATACTATGTGAGTGAAAGATTTTAAGTGTCTGAAAATGAAAACGAAAATACTGACTTCTCTCTTAATTTATTGTTTTATCTTCGAGATCCCGTTTATGAGTACGGGATGTACATCATTTTATCCTGTTTCCGATGGAAGTGATTTGGCTGATTATTCTTCTTACGACGAGGAGATACTGATAAGGCTGAAGGACGGAACGGAAATGGAGACTAAAGGACGCGGCATCTACTATTTAGAAAAGGATAAAATTGATTCGAGCAGGATTCTTGAATGGAACTCTGATTATTACCTGCAATTCCGGATGAAAGATCATAGCAGGATAATTTTTAATACTGGGAAAACACCTGCGAGGATTTCTGATACGCTCAGCAGCTTTTTTTTCATCGTAGGCAGCAGCGGAATATCCAGTCGAGTCGCCATTGAAGATGTTGCTGAAATACAAATTCAAAAAACAGATAACACTAAAACAATATTATTGATTGCCGGAGTAGTTTGTTTGTTTATTACAGGATTTTTTATGGTGAACATGCCATTTGTGCTTAAGGGTCCAATGTTTAGTACGGGCGGCAAGGGAATCTGAATGAAAAGTAAGATTGTCACGATTTATCTGCCGGCTTTCTGCGCTATGAAAGCATAGGTCAGAGAAGGAGTAAGAGTAATGATGAAGTGTGAAATTAAAAGATACATTTCAGCGTTTTTAATGCCCTGCATTTTGTTATATATAGGCGGCTGTTCTTCATATTCTCAAATTACTATGAATGAATTTACTGATGAGTATACCCTGAAAAACAGCAGAGCATCTTTAAAAATTTTGACAATTGATTCAACATTGTACAAAATTGAACATAATTCTTACATACTTACAGGGGATACCCTGCTTGCTAAAGGTCAGGCCACTGACAGGAACGGGGTGCCGCGGGAATTTGACGGTAAGATCCTGATGAATAATATATCTATGATTGAAAAAAGTTCGGCAAATTATTTTTTAATTCCAGTAATTATAATAGGATTTGCGGCAGCAGTCTGGGTTCTACTTTACCTGGGATGGGTTCTTTCCGGCAAACCAGATCTGATTATGTGATATGAGAAGTGAAAAAAAACTTTGCTTCTTTATATTTTACAACCTTCGTCTTAGATTGATTTTCATCACAATATTGTGAAATCCTAAACCCGGACACATCCTGTCGTTCCTGCTTTTTCTACTTTTTCAGCGTTTATTAATTAAACCTGAAAAGGAGATACTAATGAGAAGAACAAGAATCCTATCTATTCTATTTATACTTACCATTGCTGTTTATTTTTCACCTGTTTACGCGCAGGATCATGGCGGGAGACCTTTAACTGCACAATTATCCGGCGATAATGTTGTTCCGGGTCCCGGTGATAGTGCTGGTACAGGTACGGCAACAATTACTCTTAATCCCGGACAGGGAGAAATAACGTATAATATTTCTGTTTCAAACGTTGACAATATTACGGGAATCCATATACATAAAGCTGACTCCAGCTCTTCCGGTCCGGTGGTAGTTCCTTTCACTTCAACAGGTGAATTAAGCGGAACGGCAAGCGGCGTTGACAAAGAATTAATGCAGGATATATTGAAAAACCCATCCGGTTATTATATCCAAATTCACAGTACTGAATACCCTGCCGGGGCAATACGAGGTCAGCTGAGTAAGTAACATTTATTTTTATCTTGTATTGAACGAATAATCCCCGCTTTACCTGATCAAACAGGTTACGGCGGGGATTAAATTTAAATTTTCAGTTTCTGAAAATGATCTTATTGATTTATCTACAAATTATCTGAGAAGTATCATCTTCCTGGTCTTCATAAAGCTCCCAGCCTTAAGCCGGTATAAATAAACGCCACTGGACAATGCAGAAGCATTAAAATTAATACTATAGCTCCCCTTTTGTTTTTCCTCGTTAACAAGAGATGCTACTTCATTACCAAGGACATCATAAACCTTAAGCGTTACAAAACTTACTTCAGAAACCTGGTATCTGATTGTTGTTGAGGGATTAAAGGGTTCGGGATAATTTTGGTAAAGGAAATAACTTCCGGCGGATGGGTAATTCCCCTTAACGGAATTAGGAGTAACATAAGTAACAACAGTTTTCATATGAACAGAAACTGTATCATCAGCTGAAATAATGACTGCGGAGATAGTGTCTATTCCTGCGATATTGGGTGCGGTGACAGCCGCCTGGTAAGTTCCATCGCCTAAATCGGTAACGCTGCCCAAAGAACCTCCCCCTGTATTTGAAAGCACTACCTGCAGTCCGGCTGCCAATAAAGTATCCGAATTATTCCTGGGAGTAATTGTAACCAGCGCCTGTGAACTGCCGCCTGAAGCAATTGTATCGGGACTGGATTCTATTCCCGAAAGAAAGGGATCCACAAAAGTGAATAGTGAATCCTTCCAGTTATCAAATTCTCCCTGTACCAAATCTATCGGATCAGTGCCAACAGGTGTATCGGGGACAATAACCTGAAGATAAGGGGATGTTCCATCGCCGATCCTTACAACTTTAACAAATCCAGACTGGGAGGATGTTCCTCTAACCGCACAACGGGTATCTGCACCTACCACCTTAGCTGCCTGGAGGGCCGCCATCAGTTTATCTGCAAGCGCACCCTGAGTGTTCAGGAAAGTTGTTTTCATTGAATCAAGGATAAATGAGCCAAGAAGAATATTTCCCTGGATTGAATAGCCCGGGCCGGTGAGATGATTTTTATAATCGTCGCAGTTAACGCCTGTGTATCCTGCACTTTCTCCGTGCCTCACGAGATCGACTATTCCGTATTGTCTTATAGTGGGATCATTCTGTACATCATTTGCTACAAGCCAGTCGATTATTTCCTGCGGGGATAAGCCTTCCAGCATTTTATTATGAGCATTCTGCTGATTAGCTGAGAGCCAGTATGCCTGGGTATGGATAACTCCTATACCTTCAATTACATCACTGATTATGTATGCACCTACTCCGTTATAAGGCCCCACGCAGGACGCACCTGCACTCCCGATCTCACCGGTAACGGTATCGACAGCACAAATGGAAAAGGTATCCTGTGCATAAATATCGACAGATGCAAACAGTGTAACCAGTATAATGGATAGGAGATAAAACTTATTCATAACACCTCCGGTGAAACGATTAAAGAAAATCAAGGTTTCTGCTTCGGGAGATTAACTATATTATTCACTAAGGCAGGTAAAGATATCGATACTTTTTCCCCTGCTCCCGCAAATCAGAGAAATTATTATGTTGAATTTGCGAATAATAAATAATAGAAGCAAT
>CAWIUG010000003.1:0-15952 GCA_963839165.1 uncultured Bacteroidota bacterium
TAGCATTGAGCGCATTGGTTTGGCAAACGGCACGGACCGGGCCTACCAAGTTGTGGGTGCTGGCAGCAATGGTAGTATTGGCTGTAATCATCGAGAGCATATACAGGCTGACAAAGCGGGAGATTCATTTGCATGAATAAAATATTGATCCATCGACTCCAAGACGCACCACTTATACTGACGATCAACGGGGGCTCCTCGAGCATCAAATTTGCTTTGTATCAGACAGGCGAACTGCTTGCGCGAATATTATATGGAGTTATTGATAGAATAGGTTTGCAGGGTACAATTTTGTCTTTCAATAGTTTAAATCGAAATGAACAGGGCAGCCAAAGTATAGAAGCCCCTGATCACAAGTCTGCGGTAAATTCCCTGATTGATTGGCTGGAAGAACAGAAGGAATTCTCTTCAGTCAGAGCTGTGGGACACCGTGTAGTACATGGTATGAATCATATTGAGCCTGAGACTATCACACAAGTATTGCTGGATGAACTTCATCGCATTTCTCCTTACGACCCGGACCATCTGCCAAGAGAAATAGAATTGATAGAGGTTTTTCGTAAGCGTCATCCTAAACTTCCCCAGATTGCATGTTTCGACACTTCATTTCATTGTACTATGCCGCGCGTAGCTAAATTGCTTCCTATCCCCCGTCACTTTGATGAAAAAGGAATACAACGATACGGTTTCCATGGTTTGTCCTATTCTTATCTTATCGGAGAACTCTCCCGTGTGGCGGGTACAAAAGCAGCACAAGGCCGTCTGATTCTGGCTCATCTCGGGAGCGGTGCTAGTTTAGCTGCCGTTCGCAATGGTAAGAGCATTGATACGAGTATGGGCTTTACGCCTGTTGGCGGAATTCCAATGGGTACACGGCCGGGTGATTTAGATCCCGGAGTTGCATGGCACATAATGAAGTCGGAGAATCTCACACCTAAACAGTTCAATAAACTTATCAATCATGAATCAGGTCTCCTAGGTATTTCTGAGAGCAGTTCAGACATGCAGGATTTGCTGGCAAAAGAAAATGATGATGTTCGGTCGGCGGAAGCCGTGGAGTTGTTCTGTTACCAGGCGAAGAAATGGATAGGAAGTTTTGCCGCGGCACTCGGCGGATTAGACACGCTTATTTTTTCGGGTGGTATCGGTGAAAACTCTCCAGTTGTCCGATCCCGCATTTGCAATGGGCTGGGTTTTCTTGGAATTGAGCTTGAAGGAAAACTTAACATTGCAAATGCACCGGTTATTTCTGCAGATTACGCGAAGGCCGTTGTGCGCGTCATTCGCACGGACGAGGAATTGATGATAGCGAAAACAGTAAACCAAATATTAATATCTTAATAAAAACGAGACATAATTATGAAAACAAAAAAAGTGACTGAAAGGAAATTAGTCAAGGAAGTGAAAAAAGGATTCGAAGAGAATATTGCAGCTAACTTGAAAAAGACAGATGTAAAAGGTAAACCTTTATCGCAGGAACTTCTGCGAAAGATGAATGCCTATTGGCGTGCTGCCAACTATCTTTCGGTAGGACAGATTTATCTGTACGACAATCCTTTATTAAAAAAACCACTTAAATTGGAACACATAAAACCGCGGCTGCTGGGTCATTTTGGTACTACACCCGGTCTTAATTTTATCTATGTCCACCTCAATCGTATCATCAAGAAGTACGACCTGAATATGATATATGTTATAGGCCCGGGTCACGGTGCGCCAGGGATAGTAGCTAACACGTATCTGGAAGGAACTTATAGTGAGGTTTATCCGAATATCACCCAGGATGAAGAAGGTTTGAAAAAACTGTTCACACAGTTTTCCTTTCCGGGCGGCATTCCCAGTCATGTAGCGCCGGAAACTCCAGGTTCTATTCACGAGGGAGGAGAACTTGGCTACTCGCTGTCGCATGCTTATGGGGCTACATTCGATAACCCTGATCTAATAGTTTCGTGTATTGTAGGCGACGGCGAATCGGAAACCGGCCCATTAGCCACCAGCTGGCATTCCAATAAATTTCTCAATCCGGTTCTCGATGGAGCCGTACTTCCCATCCTTCATTTGAACGGCTACAAGATAGCCGGACCAACCGTGCTGGGGCGTATCAGTCACGAAGAGCTGGACCAGTTATTCCGTGGTTACGGTTACAATCCATATTTTGTGGAAGGAGACGATCCTGACAAACTTCATCAAATCTTGGCAGCCACGCTTGATACAGTAATTGCCGAGATTAAGGAAATACAAACAAAAACACGGAGCAAGGGTTTTAAGGAACGACCGAAGTGGCCCATGATTATATTCCGTACTCTTAAAGGATGGACTTGCCCGAAGGTTGTGGATGGTCTGCCTGTTGAAGGTACATTCAGGGCACACCAGGTTCCGGTTACAGATTTTGTGAAGAAACCTGAACATTTGAAAATCCTTGAACAATGGATGAGAAGTTATAATGCAAAAGAATTATTTGATAAAAACGGCAGTCTCAATTCCGAACTTGCGGAGTTAGCACCTAAGGGCGAGCGGCGCATGGGCCAACCCGCATGCCAATGGAGGGCTTCTTCTAAAAGAATTGAAAATGCCTGACTTCCGTAACTATGCATTAAAGGTAATTAATCCCGGTATTATAAAAGGAGAAGCCACGCGTGTTCAGGGTCAGTTTATCCGCGATGTGCTGAAACAAAACATAAACAACTTTCGTGTTTTCAGCCCTGACGAAACTGCATCGAACCGATGGGGAGATGTGTTCGAGGCAACGAACAGATGTTCAACTGCGGAAATAATTCCTATCGACGATCACGTTGCATACGACGGTCGTGTGATGGAAATGTTGAGTGAGCATCAGTGTGAAGGATGGCTCGAGGGTTATTTACTTACAGGCAGGCATGGCTTTTTTTCATGTTACGAAGCTTTCACCCACATCATTGACTCTATGTTTAACCAGCATGCTAAGTGGCTCAAGGTTGCTCAACAAATCCCCTGGCGTAAAGAAATTGCTTCTTTAAATTATCTGCTTTCGTCTCACGTTTGGCGGCAGGATCATAATGGTTTTAGTCATCAGGACCCCGGTTTTATTGACCATGTGGTCAACAAGAAGGCGGACATTATCCGGGTTTACCTGCCTCCGGATGCTAATACACTGCTTTCTGTTACCGATCATTGCTTACGCAGCCGCGACTATGTTAATGTTATTGTAGCAGGCAAACAGCCGGCGCTGCAATGGATGGATATAGATTCCGCTATTAAACACTGCACTGCCGGGCTTGGCATATGGGAATGGGCCAGTAACGATAAAGGTGAAGAACCTGATGTGGTTATGGCTTGCTGCGGTGATGTTCCTACACTGGAGACATTGGCTGCCGTTGAAATACTACGGCAGAACTTTCCGGATCTTAAAGTCAGGGTTATAAACGTGGTAGATCTAATGACACTTCAGCCGAAAAGCGAGCACCCTCATGGATTAAGTGATAAGGATTTTGATACACTCTTTACGAAGGACAAGCATGTCATCTTCGCCTTCCATGGTTATCCACTGCTGATTCATCGTTTAACATATCGAAGGTCCAACCAGGAACGGTTTCACGTGCGAGGGTATAAGGAGGAAGGAACGACCACTACCCCGTTCGATATGGTCGTACTGAATGATTTGGATCGTTTCCATCTTGTCGCTGATGTGATTGACCGTGTGCCGGGTTTAGGTTCGCGGGCGGCTTACGTTAAACAATTCCTCCGCGATAAGCTGCTGGATCACAAGAAATATATTGATAAATATGGAGAGGATATGCCCGAAATCCGCAACTGGAAATGGAGCGATCCCAAATGAAGGATATAGCACTAATAAACTCAGCTAATGAAATTACATAATCAAAACAGGAAAAGACTATGAATATCCAGATCAATACCGGACATAATATACAGGGGAATGAAGCACTAATTGCTAAGTTCAACAGCACAATTAAGAGCGCATTAGTTAGAATGAGCGATCACATTACTAAAGTGGAAGTTCATCTGAAAGATGAAGACGGCTATAAGGAAGGAAAGAACGACAAACGCTGCATGATAGAAGCTCATCTGGAAGGACGTCAACCTATCGTTGTTACAGAACATGCTGATAATTTGAACCAGGCCCTCGACGGCGCCATCGATAAGTTAGTAAGTATGATAGAAAGCATCCTTGATCGTCAACGCGATCAAAGGAGTCACAAAACCGAACAAGTCACACCTGAATCAGAATTGCCGGAGGAGAAGTGATGTATACCAGCAAGCTAAGGACAATTTGATTCAAATCCTGATTGCCCCGGGAGTTTGACTATTCAAAACATCTGATCACAAAGCGGGAAAGCGGCCGGGTGAAGCAAAAACTGATTAACAAAGATTATGGATATTCATTATGGAAACGAAAACAAATAAGGCTGATGTCAAGACCGGATCGAAGGACGATTTAAAATCGCTTCCAATGCCGGAATTGCTAAAAATATTAGAATCATCGCCGGATGGCCTGAGTCAGGCCGAAGCGCAGAAACGGCTGACTCAATTTGGACCTAACGAGATTGAAGAAAAGAAAGTCAATCCATTTCTGAAATTTCTCTCTTATTATTGGGGTCCCATTCCCTGGATGATCGAAGCGGCTGTAATTCTGTCGGGAGTTGTAAGACACTGGCCGGACTTTTTCATCATATTTCTTTTGCTTGCTGCCAATGGTGTTGTTGGATTCTGGGAAGAACGCGAAGCAGGCAACGCCATCGCTGCCCTGAAGGCCAAACTGGCTATCAATGCACGTGTAAGACGTGATGGCAAATGGGTGACTCCGGCAGCACGTGAGTTAGTGCCTGGAGATGTAATACGATTGCGTTTGGGAGATATTGTCCCGGCAGATGCGCGCCTGCTTGATGGTGACCCGGTAGAGGTAGATCAATCAGCACTTACAGGAGAATCGCTGCCTGCAGAGCGCAAATCCGGAGAGGCAGTGTTTTCAGGCTCAATAATTCGTCAGGGTGAAATTGGCGCAATGGTCTATGCCACGGGAAGTAAAACCTACTTCGGCAAGACAGCACAACTGGTACAGGAGGCACATACTGTAAGCCACTTTCAACGTGCAGTACTGAGGATTGGCAATTATCTGATCGTGCTTGCAGTAGCTCTTGTGGCAATAATTATTACTTTCGCAATCCTACACGGCGATCCGATCTTTACCACATTGCAATTCGCACTGGTGCTGACAGTTGCAGCCATTCCCGTAGCCATGCCGACGGTGTTGTCGGTAACGATGGCAGTCGGTGCACGCCTGCTTGCCAGGAAAAAGGCGATAGTAAGCAAACTGGTAGCTATAGAAGAATTGGCAGGTGTGGACATATTATGCGCTGACAAGACCGGCACCCTGACCCAGAATAAACTGACACTGGGCGATCCATTCAGCGTAAACAATATTCCTGCAGAACAGGTTATCCTTTATGCCGCTCTGGCATCACGATCGGAGAATAATGATACAATTGACCTGGCTGTTCTTGCCGGACTAAAAAATAAGAACTTGCTGAAGACTTATAAGGTGATTCATTTTCAGCCATTCGACCCTGTTCACAAACGTACCGAAGCCACAGTTAAAGGCAATGATGATAAGGAGTTCAAAGTTACGAAGGGTGCACCACAGGTGATTTTGGAACTATCAGCCAATGCGGGGCAGGTTAAACCCGATATTGAGAAAGCAGTAAACGAATTCGCAAAGAGTGGCTTTCGTTCGTTAGGTGTTGCCAGTGCTGAGAAGGACGGACAATGGCAAATTATCGGCGTATTACCTCTATTCGATCCACCACGTGAAGATGCAAAGTCAACCATCGCAACAGCGCTTTCGATGGGTGTTAAGATAAAGATGGTCACGGGGGATGCACTGGCCATCGCTCAGGAAACAGCCAAAAAGCTCGATATGGGAACAAATATTTTGGATGCCAGCGGTTTTGGAGATGTTAAGCATCAAGAGACAGCTGCGATATCAGAATCCATCGAGAAGGCCGATGGCTTTGCCCAGGTATTTCCTGAACATAAATTCCATATTGTGGATGTTCTGCAAAAAAACGGCCACATAGTCGGTATGACGGGTGACGGGGTGAATGATGCCCCTGCACTAAAGAAAGCTGATTGCGGAATCGCTGTTTCAGATGCTACGGATGCAGCGCGGGCAGCCGCGGCCATAGTGTTGATGTCTTCGGGTTTGTCGGTGATTATAGATGCGATCAAGGAGAGCCGGAGAATTTTCCAGCGAATGAATAGTTACGCTATCTACCGCATAGCCGAGACATTACGCGTGCTATTCTTTATGACATTGGCAATCCTGATTTTTAATTTTTATCCATTGACGGCTGTGATGATAGTGATGCTAGCGCTGCTCAATGATGGAGCCATCCTGTCTATTGCATATGACAACGTTCATTACAAAGATCAGCCGGAGGCATGAAACATGCGTATGGTTCTTGGAATCTCTACAGCTTTAGGAGTCATCGGAGTCGTCTCAGCATTCGGTTTGTTTTATCTTGGCGAACGTGCATTTCATCTCGATCGTTTGCATATACAGACACTGATGTATTTAAAACTGTCTGTGGCAGGACACCTGACGATCTTCCTTACAAGAACACGAGGTCCTTTCTGGTCAATACGTCCCGCCAAAATTTTGTGGATAGCTGTTCTTGGCACGCAGATTATAGCAACTTTAATAGCAGTTTATGGATTTTTTATGACACCGCTCGGTTGGGGTTGGGCAGGGTTCGTTTGGGGCTATGCGCTGATATGGTTCCTGGTAAACGATAGAATTAAACTATTCGCGTATAAGATTTTTGATCCTATCAAACCCGGGGCGACGTCTGAAATGAAGAATCAAACTCCGGGTTGGACGAAATCCCGCCCCCGGGAGGCCTACTGAGTCCTCAAAATCCCGTATCCGGACAATTCTACCGGGGACTTCCCGATTTCCGACTTCTGGTTTCCAGCCGCAGCGTTAAAAATACAGATGTAATTTCAGTTTATATTGGATATACAGTTTCTGTAAATTTTTTATATCTATTTTGAAAAAAGAAATTGAAAATACAGTAAGCCTTATTGAAATAGCAAAGCTGTTTCTAAAGCTTGGAGTCATAGCTTTCGGAGGGCCGGCTGCCCATATTGCCATGTTCGAGGATGAGGTTGTTGTTAAACGTAACTGGATGAGCCATCAGCACTTTTTAGACCTGGTCGGCGCTACTAATTTAATACCTGGACCAAATTCAACAGAAATGGCTCTTCATATTGGCTACCACAAAGGAAAAATACCCGGTCTGATTGCAGCCGGGTTTGGTTTTGTGTTTCCTGCAATAATGCTTACGGGATTGCTTGCCTATTTATATGTTCTTTATGGAAATCTGCCCCGGGTTGAACCATTCCTTTACGGAATAAAACCCGCCGTAATTATTATAATACTAAATGCTGTATACCGACTTGGAAAAAAAGCAATAACGGGGGGAGAGCAGAAGATCATTGACCATAAATTGTTAGCGATAGCTTTGCTTGTAGCCGTAATTAACTTTGCAGGATTAAATGAAATATTTTCCATTTTACTGGGCGGAATATTCGGCGCACTAATTCTCCTGTATTCTGAAAAACGGAATCACAGATTGAATTCTCTTTTCCCGGCAGCATTAATCTCATTCCTTATTCTGAAACCGGCAGGAGAATTAATTGAAAAGGCTGATGTATCCCTGATAAAATTATTTTTAACTTTTTTGAAAATCGGTGCTGTATGGTTCGGGAGCGGATATATTTTAGTTGCATATTTTAACGGCGAATTGGTTCAGGGACTTCATTGGCTGACAAGAAAAGAACTGCTTGATGCAATTGCAGTGGGACAATTTACACCCGGACCATTTCTTTCCTCCGCAACGTTTATCGGCTACCAGGTAGCGGGGATATCAGGAGCAATATTAGCTACTATCGGTATAATTATCCCATCAATTATATTTGTTTTAATATTAAATCCTGTTGTGCCGCGCTTAAGGAGATCAGATTATCTCTCAAAATTCCTGGACGCCGTAAATGCCAGTGCGCTTGCAGTAATGGCTGTTGTTGCTGTTAAACTTGGGGCAGAAATCCTGGTTGACCGTACGACAATTCTTATTGCAGTTATAAGTGCGTTGGCTTTCTTTATAATTAAAAGAATAAATTCGGCATATATTGTTTTAGGAGGGGCCGTTTTAGGATATCTGCTGCAATTATTTTAATTGTAATCAGGATTATTTTGCAGTTGAAGAGAGGATAATAAAAAGATGTTCAGTGAACCTTCAAATAGAGGTACTTAATCAGACAGAATTATGAAATTTTTACATTTCATTTCTGTTTAAATAATCAACAGGTCTGACAAAATGTCACTGTCACAATTTGATATTCGACGCCTGCGGAGTGAATGAGTTTATCCTTCACCTCATAGTTATGTAGCAATGAATCAGATCCATAGAATTTTTACTTAGCGAAATGATTTCCGGAGACCGTCTTCCCGACGGTCTTTTTTTATTATAAAGAATGACGCCCTGCCTTTTTTTTTACTATTAATTTAACTTTTACATTTTCATGACAACATAGTTTCCGTTATTGAATACTATGTGAGTGAAAGATTTTAAGTGTCTGAAAATGAAAACGAAAATACTGACTTCTCTCTTAATTTATTGTTTTATCTTCGAGATCCCGTTTATGAGTACGGGATGTACATCATTTTATCCTGTTTCCGATGGAAGTGATTTGGCTGATTATTCTTCTTACGACGAGGAGATACTGATAAGGCTGAAGGACGGAACGGAAATGGAGACTAAAGGACGCGGCATCTACTATTTAGAAAAGGATAAAATTGATTCGAGCAGGATTCTTGAATGGAACTCTGATTATTACCTGCAATTCCGGATGAAAGATCATAGCAGGATAATTTTTAATACTGGGAAAACACCTGCGAGGATTTCTGATACGCTCAGCAGCTTTTTTTTCATCGTAGGCAGCAGCGGAATATCCAGTCGAGTCGCCATTGAAGATGTTGCTGAAATACAAATTCAAAAAACAGATAACACTAAAACAATATTATTGATTGCCGGAGTAGTTTGTTTGTTTATTACAGGATTTTTTATGGTGAACATGCCATTTGTGCTTAAGGGTCCAATGTTTAGTACGGGCGGCAAGGGAATCTGAATGAAAAGTAAGATTGTCACGATTTATCTGCCGGCTTTCTGCGCTATGAAAGCATAGGTCAGAGAAGGAGTAAGAGTAATGATGAAGTGTGAAATTAAAAGATACATTTCAGCGTTTTTAATGCCCTGCATTTTGTTATATATAGGCGGCTGTTCTTCATATTCTCAAATTACTATGAATGAATTTACTGATGAGTATACCCTGAAAAACAGCAGAGCATCTTTAAAATTTTGACAATTGATTCAACATTGTACAAAATTGAACATAATTCTTACATACTTACAGGGGATACCCTGCTTGCTAAAGGTCAGGCCACTGACAGGAACGGGGTGCCGCGGGAATTTGACGGTAAGATCCTGATGAATAATATATCTATGATTGAAAAAAGTTCGGCAAATTATTTTTTAATTCCAGTAATTATAATAGGATTTGCGGCAGCAGTCTGGGTTCTACTTTACCTGGGATGGGTTCTTTCCGGCAAACCAGATCTGATTATGTGATATGAGAAGTGAAAAAAAACTTTGCTTCTTTATATTTTACAACCTTCGTCTTAGATTGATTTTCATCACAATATTGTGAAATCCTAAACCCGGACACATCCTGTCGTTCCTGCTTTTTCTACTTTTTCAGCGTTTATTAATTAAACCTGAAAAGGAGATACTAATGAGAAGAACAAGAATCCTATCTATTCTATTTATACTTACCATTGCTGTTTATTTTTCACCTGTTTACGCGCAGGATCATGGCGGGAGACCTTTAACTGCACAATTATCCGGCGATAATGTTGTTCCGGGTCCCGGTGATAGTGCTGGTACAGGTACGGCAACAATTACTCTTAATCCCGGACAGGGAGAAATAACGTATAATATTTCTGTTTCAAACGTTGACAATATTACGGGAATCCATATACATAAAGCTGACTCCAGCTCTTCCGGTCCGGTGGTAGTTCCTTTCACTTCAACAGGTGAATTAAGCGGAACGGCAAGCGGCGTTGACAAAGAATTAATGCAGGATATATTGAAAAACCCATCCGGTTATTATATCCAAATTCACAGTACTGAATACCCTGCCGGGGCAATACGAGGTCAGCTGAGTAAGTAACATTTATTTTTATCTTGTATTGAACGAATAATCCCCGCTTTACCTGATCAAACAGGTTACGGCGGGGATTAAATTTAAATTTTCAGTTTCTGAAAATGATCTTATTGATTTATCTACAAATTATCTGAGAAGTATCATCTTCCTGGTCTTCATAAAGCTCCCAGCCTTAAGCCGGTATAAATAAACGCCACTGGACAATGCAGAAGCATTAAAATTAATACTATAGCTCCCCTTTTGTTTTTCCTCGTTAACAAGAGATGCTACTTCATTACCAAGGACATCATAAACCTTAAGCGTTACAAAACTTACTTCAGAAACCTGGTATCTGATTGTTGTTGAGGGATTAAAGGGTTCGGGATAATTTTGGTAAAGGAAATAACTTCCGGCGGATGGGTAATTCCCCTTAACGGAATTAGGAGTAACATAAGTAACAACAGTTTTCATATGAACAGAAACTGTATCATCAGCTGAAATAATGACTGCGGAGATAGTGTCTATTCCTGCGATATTGGGTGCGGTGACAGCCGCCTGGTAAGTTCCATCGCCTAAATCGGTAACAGCTGCTTAAAGAACCTGCCCCGGTATTTGAAAGCACTACCTGCAGTCCGGCTGCCAATAAAGTATCCGAATTATTCCTGGGAGTAATTGTAACCAGCGCCTGTGAACTGCCGCCTGAAGCAATTGTATCGGGACTGGATTCTATTCCCGAAAGAAAGGGATCCACAAAAGTGAATAGTGAATCCTTCCAGTTATCAAATTCTCCCTGTACCAAATCTATCGGATCAGTGCCAACAGGTGTATCGGGGACAATAACCTGAAGATAAGGGGATGTTCCATCGCCGATCCTTACAACTTTAACAAATCCAGACTGGGAGGATGTTCCTCTAACCGCACAACGGGTATCTGCACCTACCACCTTAGCTGCCTGGAGGGCCGCCATCAGTTTATCTGCAAGCGCACCCTGAGTGTTCAGGAAAGTTGTTTTCATTGAATCAAGGATAAATGAGCCAAGAAGAATATTTCCCTGGATTGAATAGCCCGGGCCGGTGAGATGATTTTTATAATCGTCGCAGTTAACGCCTGTGTATCCTGCACTTTCTCCGTGCCTCACGAGATCGACTATTCCGTATTGTCTTATAGTGGGATCATTCTGTACATCATTTGCTACAAGCCAGTCGATTATTTCCTGCGGGGATAAGCCTTCCAGCATTTTATTATGAGCATTCTGCTGATTAGCTGAGAGCCAGTATGCCTGGGTATGGATAACTCCTATACCTTCAATTACATCACTGATTATGTATGCACCTACTCCGTTATAAGGCCCCACGCAGGACGCACCTGCACTCCCGATCTCACCGGTAACGGTATCGACAGCACAAATGGAAAAGGTATCCTGTGCATAAATATCGACAGATGCAAACAGTGTAACCAGTATAATGGATAGGAGATAAAACTTATTCATAACACCTCCGGTGAAACGATTAAAGAAAATCAAGGTTTCTGCTTCGGGAGATTAACTATATTATTCACTAAGGCAGGTAAAGATAATCGATACTTTTTCCCCTGCTCCCGCAAATCAGAGAAATTATTATGTTGAATTTGCGAATAATAAATAATAGAAGCAATTTTCAGGGATGTTCGAGCTTATAAAACATTTAATGATATTCGGTGGCTTCGATATCCCGCAGAGCAGGGATTTCGTCCGAGAGTTGCCGGACTCAACATCCCGCCCCATAAAGTTATTGCGGAAGGGGCGGGACACTCAGCCACCGCAACAAATTTCACCACGCTACACAACGCAAGTAGGCTTCGATATCCCGCGGAGCTCTTCCCGATGCAAAAAATAAATCAATGAATGAGCGGGATTTCGAGACTCAATCCCGCAGATCTATACCCACCACAGAAAATAAAAAGAAAACTGTGCGGGATTTCGAGGACTCAACATCCCGCCCTATAAAGTTATTGCGCAAGGGGCGGGACACTCAGCCACCGCACAAATTTCACCCACACTACACTACGCAAATAGGCTTCGATATCCCGCAGAGCAGGGATTTCGTCCGAGAGTTGCCGGACTCTACATCCCGCCCCAATTTGCGAAGCAATTTTTAGGGATGTTCGAGCAGTTTCTTTAGCCCTTCAAGCATCATTTGCCAGTTTTTTTCGGAATGTTCCATTTCTTCTTTCGTTCTGTTTTTATCCTGGGACAATGATACTTTCGTTCCTCCCTTCTCCTCTTTCAATTCAACTGTAACTGTATGGTAATTTTCTTTTAAGTCAGGCTCTCCTGTAAGAGGACTGAAATGAGAATACCGTAATAACTTTTCCGGCTTCAGATCCAGTATAATTCCTTTATCTTCATATTTCTTTCCCTTCCATTCTCCCTTCCAGACAATTTTGCTCCCCTCCTTCCAATCGGAAACGACATCCGTCCCGAACATATATTTTTTTATTATTTCCGGTTTCACAAATGCATCCCATACTTTACTAACATGAGCATCAATATCAATTGAACTATGAGCAGTTAAATTTTCCATATTAATTTATCTCCTTTTGTATTATCAGACAATATAAGGAAGAAATATATAAATTTAATTGACATACTTACGGCGGGGGTTGTGGGTTCTTAATATTTTGAGTTAATTTAGATAGTAAATATCAGGATTAATAGAGGGAGTTTAAGCCAAAATGAACAGAATTAAAAACAAAACCTTCCGGATGCTGCTTCACTTAAATCGTGCACTTTTGATTTCATTTTTATATACTTCTCTCACTCTTTGTCAGGATTTCTGGGAAGCAGCTTCAGGTCCTGAAGGCGGCTGGGTACAATGCATTGCCGCAGATAATCCTGGAAATTTATATATAGGATTCGATGCGGGTTGGTTTGGACCAAATCACCATGGTAACTGTTTATACAAATCTACGGATGAGGGGATGTCGTGGGAATCTCTCTCTGTTTATTCAAATAAAGATATTGAATCCATAGTAGTTGATACTTCCGGAACAATTTTCCTTTGGGAAGGAGGGGTTGGGGTATTAAGATCTTCGAATGGGGGGCTGACCTGGACGCTGACTTCCCAGGGAATTGATGGTTTTTATACTTCTGAACTTGGGATATGCCGGAATAATACGGTTATCCTGGGACACCATAACGGAGTTTATATTTCAACTGATCAGGCCTCTTCGTGGGTGCTTACTTCATTAACCGATCAAATAAGGATGATATTCGTTGACGATAATGATAATATTTTTGCGGGTACAACATCAGGAGCCATATACAGATCATCTGATTATGGGTCATCATGGATTATTGTAAGCAATGGAATGAATGGTTATGTGGTGAATGCATTGAGTCAGGTGAGCGATTCAATCTTCTATGCCGGAACAGATATCGGTATTTATAAGTCAATAGATGATTGCAACTCATGGATTTTTCTTGAGGGTAGCCCTGCTAATGTTACCACAATTTCCTCAGCCGCTGTTTCTGAAGTATACTGTGGGACTTCGACAGATGGAGTATTTATCTCAACTGATGAGGGACGTTCATGGCAAAACAGAAGTCCGGGTTTACCTAATAAATTTATAACCGCAATGCTCACACTTCCCGCAAGAAAAATAGTTATAGGCACATACGGCGATGGAATGTTTATCAGTTTAACACAGGGACAGTGCTGGCAGCCATTGAATAATGGACTCAGAAGCGTTCATATAACCGCAATGCTCAATTATAATGATTATCTGTTTACTGGTTCGCAGGAGGGTATTCTTTACAAAAGCTCCGATAAGGGAAACACGTGGATGAGAATTGATTCGACTTACACAAATAGGGCGGTTACAGCTTTTCTAAGTACCGAAAAAAATACACTCCTATATGCCAGCTGGGATTATCCTTTTAAGGATAGATTCGAAAAACACTTTAATCAAACGGCATTAAGTCAACGGAAATCTCTGACTGCTTCCCCCCCTCGATCCGGTTCGGCAAAAATTTTCAGATCGGAGGATCAGGGTAATACCTGGCGGGAATCAGCTGAATTAAGTGTAAACTCATTTGCGGGTTTCTATGATGCTTCTTCTTTAACAGAGTATTTATTGGCCGGGACAGACGATTCAGGAATTATGATTTCTACGGATGACGGGATGACATGGTATAGTTCAGATAACGGCCAGACTTACATCCAAAGTGTTACTACGAATTCCAAAGGTTATTTTTTTGCAGCAACCTGCGAAAAGATATACCGTTCAACTGATTTTGGTATATCCTGGCAGACAATTTATTCAGGAGATCCATATGTCATTTTTCATACAGCCCTGCACGTCTCGTCCAATGATTATTTATACGCAGGATTTGAATGGGGGAAAGTAATCCTCTCAACTGACGATGGAGATACATGGCATGATATAGGTCAGAATCTGCCGGTAATTCGGATCAATTCCCTTACAACTGATTCATTAGGCCGCGTTTATGCAGGAAACTGGGAGGGATCAATTTTTCAATCTCCGGATTATGGTGAAAGTTGGATTAATATAGAATCAGGGATGATCGGAGGTCCAGTTTTAAATCTGAATTGCAGTAATGATGGAACTATTTTCGTTGGTCCTTATGGCGGAAGTATTTACAGAGGCATCAACAGCACATTTGTGCCTCCGCAAACAAGGCTTGTATGGCCGGGTCCAGGCGCTCAAAATATTTCTCTCACCCCAACTCTTGAATGGGAAGTATCTCCTTTCGCAGATACATACAGGATACAACTCGCAGTCAATGCGGATTTTGATTCTTCGGGTATTATGTTCGACACTCAATTAAGCGAAACGAATTATACAACTGACACCCTAAGTAAAAATTCAAAGTACTATTGGCGGGTTGCCTGTGCAAATCAATTTGGATGGAGCATATGGTCAACTAGCTACTGGTTCAAAACTATAAATCCCCTGACAGTCGAAGAGAAAAGTAAGGATATAGATGTTTTTCGACTTTCACAAAATTATCCTAATCCCTTCAACCCATCAACAACAATTGACTTCTCAGTTCCTCGGGAAGAATTAGTTAACCTGAGTGTTTACAATATCCTGGGTGAAAAGATCAAAGAACTGAAACATGAAGTAATGCAACCAGGTACCTACGAGGTCAATTTTGATGCGTCAGGGCTACCTTCAGGTGTCTATATTTACAAAATCAGGGCGGGAAATTTTATCCGGTCAGAGAAGATGCTGATGATAAAATAACGACATTTGCTGTCATCGTCATTTAATAATCGCCTCTCGATTGTTCTATCTCACCCAGGAAACCGAACAATTATAAAGAGAAATAAAATCCGTATTATTTTTTTATATTATATAATTATGTGTCATATGACTTAAAAATTAAAAGGTGAAATGATGCGGAACAGCTGTGAACATATTGATGAGATAAAAACCGAGCCTGAACCGGTTACCCCTGAAGGCTGCCAGGAATGTTTAGACTCAGGGGATGACTGGGTGCATTTGAGACTGTGCCTGACCTGCGGACATGTAGGCTGCTGCAATAATTCTAAAAATAAACACGCGGACAAACATTTCCATCAGACTAACCATCCCGTAATAAAATCATTTGAACCGGGAGAGAGATGGAAATGGTGTTATATTGATGAAGTTTATGTGGAGTAGGAGTGATTGAAAAATAAGATTGAAAGAT
>CAWIUG010000004.1:0-14161 GCA_963839165.1 uncultured Bacteroidota bacterium
TCACACAAGTATTGCTGGATGAACTTCATCGCATTTCTCCTTACGACCCGGACCATCTGCCAAGAAAACAGAATTGATAGAGGTTTTTCGTAAGCGCATCCTAAACTTCCCCAGATTGGATGTTCGACACTTCATTTCATTGTACTATGCCGCGCGTAACTAAATTGCTTCCTATCCCCCGTCACTTTGATGAAAAAGGAATACAACGATACGGTTTCCATGGTTCGTCCGATTCTTATCTTATCGGAGAACTCTCCCGTGTGGCGGGTACAAAAGCAGCACAAGGCCGTCTGATTCTGGCTCATCTCGGGAGCGGTGCTAGTTTAGCCGCCGTTCGCAATGGTAAGAGCATTGATACGAGTATGGGCTTTACGCCTGTTGGCGGAATTCCAATGGGTACACGGCCGGGTGATTTAGATCCCGGAGTTGCATGGCACATAATGAAGTCGGAGAATCTCACACCTAAACAGTTCAATAAACTTATCAATCATGAATCAGGTCTCCTAGGCATTTCTGAGAGCAGTTCAGACATGCAGGATTTGCTGGCAAAAGAAAATGATGATGTTCGGTCGGCGGAAGCCGTGGAGTTGTTCTGTTACCAGGCGAAGAAATGGATAGGAAGTTTTGCCGCGGCACTCGGCGGATTAGACACGCTTATTTTTTCGGGTGGTATCGGTGAAAACTCTCCAGTTGTCCGATCCCGCATTTGCAATGGGCTGGGTTTTCTTGGAATTGAGCTTGAAGGAAAACTTAACATTGCAAATGCACCGGTTATTTCTGCAGATTACGCGAAGGCCGTTGTGCGCGTCATTCGCACGGACGAGGAATTGATGATAGCGAAAACAGTAAACAAAATTAAACCTTAATAAAAACGAGACATAATTATGAAAACAAAAAAAGTGACTGAAAGGAAATTAGTCAAGGAAGTGAAAAAAGGATTCGAAGAGAATATTGCAGCTAACTTAAAAAGACAGATGTAAAAGGTAAACCTTTATCGCAGGAACTTCTGCGAAAGATGAATGCCTATTGGCGTGCTGCCAACTATCTTTCGGTAGGACAGATTTATCTGTACGACAATCCTTTATTAAAAAAACCACTTAAATTGGAACACATAAAACCGCGGCTGCTGGGTCATTTTGGTACTACACCCGGTCTTAATTTTATCTATGTCCACCTCAATCGTATC
The DNA here is from genome assembly GCA_963839165.1 of uncultured Bacteroidota bacterium. GTDB lineage: Bacteria > Bacteroidota > Ignavibacteria > Ignavibacteriales > Ignavibacteriaceae > DATFVA01. Next base: position 1,187 of record CAWIUG010000004.1, read on the forward strand.
ATCAAGAAGTACGACCTGAATATGATATATGTTATATGCCCGGGTTACGGTGCGCCAGGGATAGTAGCTAACACGTATCTGGAAGGAACTTATAGTGAGGTTTATCCGAATATCACCCAGGATGAAGAAGGTATGAAAAAACTGTTCACACAGTTTTCTTTCCGGGCGGCATTCCCAGTCATGTAGCGCCGGAAACTCCAGGGTCTATTCACGAGGGAGGAGAACTTGGCTACTCGCTGTCGCATGCTGATGGGGCTACATTCTATAACCCTGATCTAATAAGTTCCGCGTATTGTAGGCGACGGCGAATCGGAAACCGGCCCATTAGCCACCAGCTGGCATTCCAATAAATTTCTCAATCCGGTTCTCGATGGAGCCGTACTTCCCATCCTTCATTTGAACGGCTACAAGATAGCCGGACCAACCGTGCTGGGGCGTATCAGTCACGAAGAGCTGGACCAGTTATTCCGTGGTTACGGTTACAATCCATATTTTGTGGAAGGAGACGATCCTGACAAACTTCATCAAATCTTGGCAGCCACGCTTGATACAGTAATTGCCGAGATTAAGGAAATACAAACAAAAACACGGAGCAAGGGTTTTAAGGAACGACCGAAGTGGCCCATGATCATATTCCGTACTCTTAAAGGATGGACTTGCCCGAAGGTTGTGGATGGTCTGCCTGTTGAAGGTACATTCAGGGCACACCAGGTTCCGGTTACAGATTTTGTGAAGAAACCTGAACATTTGAAAATCCTTGAACAATGGATGAGAAGTTATAATGCAAAAGAATTATTTGATAAAAACGGCAGTCTCAATTCCGAACTTGCGGAGTTAGCACCTAAGGGCGAGCGGCGCATGGGGGCCAACCCGCATGCCAATGGAGGGCTTCTTCTAAAAGAATTGAAAATGCCTGACTTCCGTAACTATGCATTAAAGGTAATTAATCCCGGTATTATAAAAGGAGAAGCCACGCGTGTTCAGGGTCAGTTTATCCGCGATGTGCTGAAACAAAACATAAACAACTTTCGTGTTTTCAGCCCTGACGAAACTGCATCGAACCGATGGGGAGATGTGTTCGAGGCAACGAACAGATGTTCAACTGCGGAAATAATTCCTATCGACGATCACGTTGCATACGACGGTCGTGTGATGGAAATGTTGAGTGAGCATCAGTGTGAAGGATGGCTCGAGGGTTATTTACTTACAGGCAGGCATGGCTTTTTTTCATGTTACGAAGCTTTCACCCACATCATTGACTCTATGTTTAACCAGCATGCTAAGTGGCTCAAGGTTGCTCAACAAATCCCCTGGCGTAAAGAAATTGCTTCTTTAAATTATCTGCTTTCGTCTCACGTTTGGCGGCAGGATCATAATGGTTTTAGTCATCAGGACCCCGGTTTTATTGACCATGTGGTCAACAAGAAGGCGGACATTATCCGGGTTTACCTGCCTCCGGATGCTAATACACTGCTTTCTGTTACCGATCATTGCTTACGCAGCCGCGACTATGTTAATGTTATTGTAGCAGGCAAACAGCCGGCGCTGCAATGGATGGATATAGATTCCGCTATTAAACACTGCACTGCCGGGCTTGGCATATGGGAATGGGCCAGTAACGATAAAGGTGAAGAACCTGATGTGGTTATGGCTTGCTGCGGTGATGTTCCTACACTGGAGACATTGGCTGCCGTTGAAATACTACGGCAGAACTTTCCGGATCTTAAAGTCAGGGTTATAAACGTGGTAGATCTAATGACACTTCAGCCGAAAAGCGAGCACCCTCATGGATTAAGTGATAAGGATTTTGATACACTCTTTACGAAGGACAAGCATGTCATCTTCGCCTTCCATGGTTATCCACTGCTGATTCATCGTTTAACATATCGAAGGTCCAACCAGGAACGGTTTCACGTGCGAGGGTATAAGGAGGAAGGAACGACCACTACCCCGTTCGATATGGTCGTACTGAATGATTTGGATCGTTTCCATCTTGTCGCTGATGTGATTGACCGTGTGCCGGGTTTAGGTTCGCGGGCGGCTTACGTTAAACAATTCCTCCGCGATAAGCTGCTGGATCACAAGAAATATATTGATAAATATGGAGAGGATATGCCCGAAATCCGCAACTGGAAATGGAGCGATCCCAAATGAAGGATATAGCACTAATAAACTCAGCTAATGAAATTACATAATCAAAACAGGAAAAGACTATGAATATCCAGATCAATACCGGACATAATATACAGGGGAATGAAGCACTAATTGCTAAGTTCAACAGCACAATTAAGAGCGCATTAGTTAGAATGAGCGATCACATTACTAAAGTGGAAGTTCATCTGAAAGATGAAGACGGCTATAAGGAAGGAAAGAACGACAAACGCTGGATGATAGAAGCTCATCTGGAAGGACGTCAACCTATCGTTGTTACAGAACATGCTGATAATTTGAACCAGGCCCTCGACGGCGCCATCGATAAGTTAGTAAGTATGATAGAAAGCATCCTTGATCGTCAACGCGATCAAAGGAGTCACAAAACCGAACAAGTCACACCTGAATCAGAATTGCCGGAGGAGAAGTGATGTATACCAGCAAGCTAAGGACAATTTGATTCAAATCCTGATTGCCCCGGGAGTTTGACTATTCAAAACATCTGATCACAAAGCGGGAAAGCGGCCGGGTGAAGCAAAAACTGATTAACAAAGATTATGGATATTCATTATGGAAACGAAAACAAATAAGGCTGATGTCAAGACCGGATCGAAGGACGATTTAAAATCGCTTCCAATGCCGGAATTGCTAAAAATATTAGAATCATCGCCGGATGGCCTGAGTCAGGCCGAAGCGCAGAAACGGCTGACTCAATTTGGACCTAACGAGATTGAAGAAAAGAAAGTCAATCCATTTCTGAAATTTCTCTCTTATTATTGGGGTCCCATTCCCTGGATGATCGAAGCGGCTGTAATTCTGTCGGGAGTTGTAAGACACTGGCCGGACTTTTTCATCATATTTCTTTTGCTTGCTGCCAATGGTGTTGTTGGATTCTGGGAAGAACGCGAAGCAGGCAACGCCATCGCTGCCCTGAAGGCCAAACTGGCTATCAATGCACGTGTAAGACGTGATGGCAAATGGGTGACTCCGGCAGCACGTGAGTTAGTGCCTGGAGATGTAATACGATTGCGTTTGGGAGATATTGTCCCGGCAGATGCGCGCCTGCTTGATGGTGACCCGGTAGAGGTAGATCAATCAGCACTTACAGGAGAATCGCTGCCTGCAGAGCGCAAATCCGGAGAGGCAGTGTTTTCAGGCTCAATAATTCGTCAGGGTGAAATTGGCGCAATGGTCTATGCCACGGGAAGTAAAACCTACTTCGGCAAGACAGCACAACTGGTACAGGAGGCACATACTGTAAGCCACTTTCAACGTGCAGTACTGAGGATTGGCAATTATCTGATCGTGCTTGCAGTAGCTCTTGTGGCAATAATTATTACTTTCGCAATCCTACACGGCGATCCGATCTTTACCACATTGCAATTCGCACTGGTGCTGACAGTTGCAGCCATTCCCGTAGCCATGCCGACGGTGTTGTCGGTAACGATGGCAGTCGGTGCACGCCTGCTTGCCAGGAAAAAGGCGATAGTAAGCAAACTGGTAGCTATAGAAGAATTGGCAGGTGTGGACATATTATGCGCTGACAAGACCGGCACCCTGACCCAGAATAAACTGACACTGGGCGATCCATTCAGCGTAAACAATATTCCTGCAGAACAGGTTATCCTTTATGCCGCTCTGGCATCACGATCGGAGAATAATGATACAATTGACCTGGCTGTTCTTGCCGGACTAAAAAATAAGAACTTGCTGAAGACTTATAAGGTGATTCATTTTCAGCCATTCGACCCTGTTCACAAACGTACCGAAGCCACAGTTAAAGGCAATGATGATAAGGAGTTCAAAGTTACGAAGGGTGCACCACAGGTGATTTTGGAACTATCAGCCAATGCGGGGCAGGTTAAACCCGATGTTGAGAAAGCAGTAAACGAATTCGCAAAGAGGGGCTTTCGTTCGTTAGGTGTTGCCAGTGCTGAGAAGGACGGACAATGGCAAATTATCGGCGTATTACCTCTATTCGATCCACCACGTGAAGATGCAAAGTCAACCATCGCAACAGCGCTTTCGATGGGTGTTAAGATAAAGATGGTCACGGGGGATGCACTGGCCATCGCTCAGGAAACAGCCAAAAAGCTCGATATGGGAACAAATATTTTGGATGCCAGCGGTTTTGGAGATGTTAAGCATCAAGAGACAGCTGCGATATCAGAATCCATCGAGAAGGCCGATGGCTTTGCCCAGGTATTTCCTGAACATAAATTCCATATTGTGGATGTTCTGCAAAAAAACGGCCACATAGTCGGTATGACGGGTGACGGGGTGAATGATGCCCCGGCACTAAAGAAAGCTGATTGCGGAATCGCTGTTTCAGATGCTACGGATGCAGCGCGGGCAGCCGCTGCTATAGTGTTAATGACTTCCGGTTTGTCAGTGATTATAGATGCGATCAAGGAGAGCCGGAGAATTTTCCAGCGGATGAATAGTTACGCTATCTACCGTATAGCCGAGACATTACGCGTGCTATTCTTTATGACATTGGCAATCCTGATTTTTAATTTTTATCCATTGACGGCGGTGATGATAGTGATGCTGGCGCTGCTCAATGATGGAGCCATCCTGTCTATTGCTTATGACAATGTTCATTACAAAGATCAGCCGGAGGCATGGAACATGCGTATGGTTCTTGGAATCTCTACAGCTTTAGGAGTCATCGGAGTCGTCTCAGCATTCGGTTTGTTTTATCTTGGCGAACGCACATTTCATCTCGATCGTTTGCATATACAGACACTGATGTATTTAAAACTGTCTGTGGCAGGACACCTGACGATCTTCCTTACAAGAACACGAGGTCCTTTCTGGTCAATACGTCCCGCCAAAATTTTGTGGATAGCTGTTCTTGGCACGCAGATTATAGCAACTTTAATAGCAGTTTATGGATTTTTTATGACACCGCTCGGTTGGGGTTGGGCAGGGTTCGTTTGGGGCTATGCGCTGATATGGTTCCTGGTAAACGATAGAATTAAACTATTCGCGTATAAGATTTTTGATCCTATCAAACCCAGAACGCCGTCCGAAATGAAGAATCAAACTCCGGGTTGGACGAAATCCCGCCCCCGGGAGGCCTACTGAGTCCTCAAAATCCCGTATCCGGACCATTCTACCGGGGACTTCCCGATTTCCGACTTCTGGTTTCCAGCCGCAGCGTTAAAAATACAGATGTAATTTCAGTTTATATTGGATATACAGTTTCTGTAAATTTTTTATATCTATTTTGAAAAAAGAAATTGAAAATACAGTAAGCCTTATTGAAATAGCAAAGCTGTTTCTAAAGCTTGGAGTCATAGCTTTCGGAGGGCCGGCTGCCCATATTGCCATGTTCGAGGATGAGGTTGTTGTTAAACGTAACTGGATGAGCCATCAGCACTTTTTAGACCTGGTCGGCGCTACTAATTTAATACCTGGACCAAATTCAACAGAAATGGCTCTTCATATTGGCTACCACAAAGGAAAAATACCCGGTCTGATTGCAGCCGGGTTTGGTTTTGTGTTTCCTGCAATAATGCTTACGGGATTGCTTGCCTATTTATATGTTCTTTATGGAAATCTGCCCCGGGTTGAACCATTCCTTTACGGAATAAAACCCGCCGTAATTATTATAATACTAAATGCTGTATACCGACTTGGAAAAAAAGCAATAACGGGGGGAGAGCAGAAGATCATTGACCATAAATTGTTAGCGATAGCTTTGCTTGTAGCCGTAATTAACTTTGCAGGATTAAATGAAATATTTTCCATTTTACTGGGCGGAATATTCGGCGCACTAATTCTCCTGTATTCTGAAAAACGGAATCACAGATTGAATTCTCTTTTCCCGGCAGCATTAATCTCATTCCTTATTCTGAAACCGGCAGGAGAATTAATTGAAAAGGCTGATGTATCCCTGATAAAATTATTTTTAACTTTTTTGAAAATCGGTGCTGTATGGTTCGGGAGCGGATATATTTTAGTTGCATATTTTAACGGCGAATTGGTTCAGGGACTTCATTGGCTGACAAGAAAAGAACTGCTTGATGCAATTGCAGTGGGACAATTTACACCCGGACCATTTCTTTCCTCCGCAACGTTTATCGGCTACCAGGTAGCGGGGATATCAGGAGCAATATTAGCTACTATCGGTATAATTATCCCATCAATTATATTTGTTTTAATATTAAATCCTGTTGTGCCGCGCTTAAGGAGATCAGATTATCTCTCAAAATTCCTGGACGCCGTAAATGCCAGTGCGCTTGCAGTAATGGCTGTTGTTGCTGTTAAACTTGGGGCAGAAATCCTGGTTGACCGTACGACAATTCTTATTGCAGTTATAAGTGCGTTGGCTTTCTTTATAATTAAAAGAATAAATTCGGCATATATTGTTTTAGGAGGGGCCGTTTTAGGATATCTGCTGCAATTATTTTAATTGTAATCAGGATTATTTTGCAGTTGAAGAGAGGATAATAAAAAGATGTTCAGTGAACCTTCAAATAGAGGTACTTAATCAGACAGAATTATGAAATTTTTACATTTCATTTCTGTTTAAATAATCAACAGGTCTGACAAAATGTCACTGTCACAATTTGATATTCGACGCCTGCGGAGTGAATGAGTTTATCCTTCACCTCATAGTTATGTAGCAATGAATCAGATCCATAGAATTTTTACTTAGCGAAATGATTTCCGGAGACCGTCTTCCCGACGGTCTTTTTTTATTATAAAGAATGACGCCCTGCCTTTTTTTTTACTATTAATTTAACTTTTACATTTTCATGACAACATAGTTTCCGTTATTGAATACTATGTGAGTGAAAGATTTTAAGTGTCTGAAAATGAAAACGAAAATACTGACTTCTCTCTTAATTTATTGTTTTATCTTCGAGATCCCGTTTATGAGTACGGGATGTACATCATTTTATCCTGTTTCCGATGGAAGTGATTTGGCTGATTATTCTTCTTACGACGAGGAGATACTGATAAGGCTGAAGGACGGAACGGAAATGGAGACTAAAGGACGCGGCATCTACTATTTAGAAAAGGATAAAATTGATTCGAGCAGGATTCTTGAATGGAACTCTGATTATTACCTGCAATTCCGGATGAAAGATCATAGCAGGATAATTTTTAATACTGGGAAAACACCTGCGAGGATTTCTGATACGCTCAGCAGCTTTTTTTTCATCGTAGGCAGCAGCGGAATATCCAGTCGAGTCGCCATTGAAGATGTTGCTGAAATACAAATTCAAAAAACAGATAACACTAAAACAATATTATTGATTGCCGGAGTAGTTTGTTTGTTTATTACAGGATTTTTTATGGTGAACATGCCATTTGTGCTTAAGGGTCCAATGTTTAGTACGGGCGGCAAGGGAATCTGAATGAAAAGTAAGATTGTCACGATTTATCTGCCGGCTTTCTGCGCTATGAAAGCATAGGTCAGAGAAGGAGTAAGAGTAATGATGAAGTGTGAAATTAAAAGATACATTTCAGCGTTTTTAATGCCCTGCATTTTGTTATATATAGGCGGCTGTTCTTCATATTCTCAAATTACTATGAATGAATTTACTGATGAGTATACCCTGAAAAACAGCAGAGCATCTTTAAAAATTTTGACAATTGATTCAACATTGTACAAAATTGAACATAATTCTTACATACTTACAGGGGATACCCTGCTTGCTAAAGGTCAGGCCATTGACAGGAACGGGGTGCCGCGGGAATTTGACGGTAAGATCCTGATGAATAATATATCTATGATTGAAAAAAGTTCGGCAAATTATTTTTTAATTCCAGTAATTATAATAGGATTTGCGGCAGCAGTCTGGGTTCTACTTTACCTGGGATGGGTTCTTTCCGGCAAACCAGATCTGATTATGTGATATGAGAAGTGAAAAAAAACTTTGCTTCTTTATATTTTACAACCTTCGTCTTAGATTGATTTTCATCACAATATTGTGAAATCCTAAACCCGGACACATCCTGTCGTTCCTGCTTTTTCTACTTTTTCAGCGTTTATTAATTAAACCTGAAAAGGAGATACTAATGAGAAGAACAAGAATCCTATCTATTCTATTTATACTTACCATTGCTGTTTATTTTTCACCTGTTTACGCGCAGGATCATGGCGGGAGACCTTTAACTGCACAATTATCCGGCGATAATGTTGTTCCGGGTCCCGGTGATAGTGCTGGTACAGGTACGGCAACAATTACTCTTAATCCCGGACAGGGAGAAATAACGTATAATATTTCTGTTTCAAACGTTGACAATATTACGGGAATCCATATACATAAAGCTGACTCCAGCTCTTCCGGTCCGGTGGTAGTTCCTTTCACTTCAACAGGTGAATTAAGCGGAACGGCAAGCGGCGTTGACAAAGAATTAATGCAGGATATATTGAAAAACCCATCCGGTTATTATATCCAAATTCACAGTACTGAATACCCTGCCGGGGCAATACGAGGTCAGCTGAGTAAGTAACATTTATTTTTATCTTGTATTGAACGAATAATCCCCGCTTTACCTGATCAAACAGGTTACGGCGGGGATTAAATTTAAATTTTCAGTTTCTGAAAATGATCTTATTGATTTATCTACAAATTATCTGAGAAGTATCATCTTCCTGGTCTTCATAAAGCTCCCAGCCTTAAGCCGGTATAAATAAACGCCACTGGACAATGCAGAAGCATTAAAATTAATACTATAGCTCCCCTTTTGTTTTTCCTCGTTAACAAGAGATGCTACTTCATTACCAAGGACATCATAAACCTTAAGCGTTACAAAACTTACTTCAGAAACCTGGTATCTGATTGTTGTTGAGGGATTAAAGGGTTCGGGATAATTTTGGTAAAGGAAATAACTTCCGGCGGATGGGTAATTCCCCTTAACGGAATTAGGAGTAACATAAGTAACAACAGCTTTCATATGAACAGAAACTGTATCATCTGCTGAAATAATGACTGCGGAGATCGTGTCTATTCCTGCAGATATCGGGTGCGGTGACAGCTGCCTGGTAGGTTCCGTCGCCTAAATCGGTAACGCTGCCCAAAGAACCTCCCCCTGTATTTGAAAGCAATACCTGCAGTCCGGCTGCCAATAAGGTATCCGAATTATTCCTGGGAGTAATTGTAACCAGCGCCTGTGAACTGCCGCCTGAAGGAATTGTATCGGGATCCGATTTTATCTGTGAAAGGAAAGGATCGACAAAAGTGAATAATGAGTCTTTCCAGTTATCAAATTCTCCCTGCACCAAATCTATCGGATCAGTGCCAACAGGTGTATCGGGGACAATAACCTGAAGATAAGGGGATGTTCCATCGCCGATCCTTACAACTTTAATAAATCCAGACTGGGAGGATGTTCCTCTAACCGCACAACGGGTATCTGCACCTACCACCTTAGCTGCCTGGAGGGCCGCCATCAGTTTATCTGCCAGCGCACCCTGAGTGTTCAGGAATGTTGTTTTCATTGAATCAAGGATAAATGAGCCAAGAAGAATATTTCCCTGGATTGAATAGCCCGGGCCGGTGAGATGATTTTTATAATCGTCGCAGTTAACGCCTGTGTATCCTGCACTTTCTCCGTGCCTCACGAGATCGACTATTCCGTATTGTCTTATAGTGGGATCATTCTGTACATCATTTGCTACAAGCCAGTCGATTATTTCCTGCGGGGATAAGCCTTCCAGCATTTTATTATGAGCATTCTGCTGATTAGCTGAGAGCCAGTATGCCTGGGTATGGATAACTCCTATACCTTCAATTACATCACTGATTATGTATGCACCTACTCCGTTATAAGGCCCCACGCAGGACGCACCTGCACTCCCGATCTCACCGGTAACGGTATCGACAGCACAAATGGAAAAGGTATCCTGTGCATAAATATCGACAGATGCAAACAGTGTAACCAGTATAATGGATAGGAGATAAAACTTATTCATAACACCTCCGGTGAAACAATTAAAGAAAATCAAGGTTTCTGCTTCGGGAGATTAACTATATTATTCACTAAGGCAGGTAAAGATAATCGATACTTTTTCCCCTGCTCCCGCAAATCAGAGAAATTATTAGGTTGAATTTGCGAATAATAAATAATAGAGAAGCAATTTTTAGGGATGTTCGAGCAGTTTCTTTAGCCCTTCAAGCATCATTTGCCAGTTTTTTTCGGAATGTTCCATTTCTTCTTTCGTTCTGTTTTTATCCTGGGACAATGATACTTTCGTTCCTCCCTTCTCCTCTTTCAATTCAACTGTAACTGTATGGTAATTTTCTTTTAAGTCGGGTTCCCCTGTAAGAGGACTGAAATGAGAATACCGTAATAACTTTTCCGGCTTCAGATCCAGTATAATTCCTTTATCTTCATATTTCTTTCCGTTCCATTCTCCCTTCCAGACAATTTTGCTCCCCTCCTTCCAATCGGAAACGACATCCGTCCCGAACATATATTCTTTAATTATTTCCGGTTTCACAAGTGCATCCCATACTTTACTAACAGGCGCATCAATATCAATTGAACTATGAGCAGTTAAATTTTCCATTTTAATTTATCTCCTTCTGTAATTAAATCAATTATGCTTATGGGTATTAATATTTAACATTCAGATCATAATCCCTGTGATATCAAGGGGATTCGAGTAATGTTTTTGATAAGAATTTGTAGATGTTATCGCTGAATTTAGCGGAGGCGTGAGCCGGAAGAAGAGCGGACTATGCTGGTATTATGCCCGGAGTTAAGACGGTTCAAGAACGGTTCATTGTTAATTTTGGGGAAAAATTGATGAATTATTAAACAATCTTTATTAATTGGGGAATTGAGCGAACTTAACGAATTAATTTAATGAATTGACGATGAACAATTCGGAAATTTTCAACGATTGTATTATATAATTTTTTAATCTGAAGTTCAACCAGTACAGAAAGTGTTCCCTGATTCAGGAGATATCAGATAAGTTATCCGACAAGTTCTCATCTTCAACCTCCTGAATGAAAAGAATTTGATGAGAATTTAGTAAGAATTTGATAAATCAAATTCCCACATTTACTAATTGTTCTATCTCACCTCAGAATCCGAACAATTATAAAGAGAAATAAAAGCCGTATTATTTTTTTTATATTATATCACTATATGTCAGATGGTTTTAAAACTAAAAGGAGAAATGATGCAGAACAGCTGTGAACACATTGATGGAGATAAAAACTGAGCCTGAGCCGGTTACACCGGAAGGATGCCAGGAATGTTTAGAATCAGGAGACGACTGGGTACATTTAAGGCTGTGCCTTACCTGCGGACATGTAGGATGCTGCAACAATTCCAAAAATAAACATGCAGATAAACATTTCCACAAGACAAACCATCCTGTAATAAGATCATTTGAACCCGGGGAGAGATGGAAGTGGTGTTATATCGATGAAGTTTATGTGGAGTGACTCTGAATTATATTATAACTTTATGAAGAATATCACCTGGCCGGAATTACCTTTAGAGAAATGGGCAGATACATACGATCTGCTGCACTTACTCTTCCAGGTAATAGGAAAAATAAAACTGCAGTTTGTCCCTTTTAAAAATCATTGGTGGAATATAGTTTTTTACCCAACAGTCAGCGGATTTTCAACAGGTATTATTCCTTATGAAGAGAAATGTTTACAGATCGATTTTGATTTTCATTCGCACAGAATTTATTTCAAATTCAGCAGCGGGGAAACCGAATCGATCGAACTTCGAAGCGGGAATATAAAATCTTATTATAACCTGATTAAAGAAATATTAATTAAATTTGACTGCCGGACGGATATCTGGACTGTCCCAGTAGAAATGGAATACCGGACCCCCTTTGATAAGGACGAAATACACCGGGTTTACGATCCCGCGTATGCGGAAAAATTTCAGCAGATAATCTTAAAGACCAGTAAAGTAATGGAAGTTTTCAGGAGCGGATTTTCCGGCAAAGCCAGTCCTGTTCATTTTTTCTGGGGATCCTTCGATTTAGCAGTGACTTTTTTCTCCGGCAGGCCTGCACCCAAACATGGGGGAGCTTTGAATGTTGGCAAGGAAGTAATGGAGAAAGCTTATAATGCTGAACTTGCAAGCTTTGGCTTCTGGCCCGGTAAAGGGTTCGGTGAGCCTGCGTTTTACGCATACAATTATCCTGAACCGGCAGGATATAAAGATTATAAAGTTAAACCCGAAGCCGCATTTTATTATTCCGGGGCAGGAGAATTTCTTCTGCCGTACCACGCAATACAAAAGTCAGACAAACCAGAAGATGCAATACTGGATTTTTTCAGGAGCTGCTATAAAGCAGCCGAAGAAAACGGTGACTGGGATAAAAATTTGAGCAGCTATTAAGAAACCAACCGCGTATGTCAGGATGAATTTAATAAATAAAATTCCTACTCCACTTATGCCGGAAAGAATTTGATAAATCAAATTCCTACATCCGCCGATTTATACTGATAGGATCACGAATGATTGAATGGTATCCTCAGTCAGATTTTTGTCCGCTAAAATCGGGATCTTCGCCTAGCTGCGATTTTTTTGGTCAAGATATTTTAAGGAACTCTATAAATTATTGAACATTTACTTATATTCGGTGGCTTCGATACATCCCGCCCCCTAATGATATCAAGCAAGGGGCGGGACACTCAGCCACCGCTATACGTTACTCCGCCTATCTAAGGTTGTTATTGGTTGTCGGCTACGCCGCGCTAAGATTGAATGATTGAATGATTGGCTAATAGAAAAAAACTTGCTGATAGTTTAAATTTGGATACGGGAAAAAATAAAAGATAAAGGAGAGAAAATATGGCACATAAGATATTAGTTACA
>CAWIUG010000005.1:0-1638844 GCA_963839165.1 uncultured Bacteroidota bacterium
CCCGCAAACCATCCTTTTCGCTGAGACTTCAAAGCTTTCTGGAACTCCTCCTTCACAAAGTTGGGGTCCCTCGCGTGCGCCATCGCGTCCATGAGACTGATGCGTTCAGCCAGAAGCAACTCGATAAGACTATCATCCACTGTATGCATGCCGTCTTTAGCGCCGATTTGAATCAGGCCCGGCAACTGCGCAAGCCGCCCGGTCCGAATACACGCCTCGATTCCCGAGTTCACCGTCAACAATTCCGAGGCCAAAACCAGGCCTCCCTGGCCGCTCCGCGGCAGGAGATACTGACACACCACCCCCTTTAACGACCACGCAAGTTGGGCACTGACAAACTGCTGACCTTCTTTTGGAACGGCATCAATAATTCGCCCAATCGCGGTTGGGGCGTCGTTGGTGTGCATGGTTCCAAGCACAAGGTGCCCCGTTTCGGCCGCCGTAATCGCAGTTTGGATCGTGTCCAAGTCGCGCAATTCTCCAACAAGAATGACATCCGCATCCTGTCTCAACGCGTTCTTGAGCCCTGCGGCGAAGCTGTGAACGTCGGAACCGACCTCGCGCTGGTTCACCAGGCTGCGCCCCTGTGAATGAACAAATTCGATCGGGTCCTCAATGCTGACCATGTTGACGGAACGCCGTCCGGCTATCGTTTGAGCCATGCTCGCCAGTGTTGTGCTTTTGCCTTCACCGCTCGCTCCAGTCACTAGCAACAGCCCGGCGGCCTCGTCACACCAGCGATCTACCACGGGGGAGTGTCCCAACGACTTTAGATCGGGGATCTCGGCAGGAATCTGTCGGAAATTGGCCTCAATCGCACCTGACACGTAGCAGGCATTCCCGCGATAGCGGCCGAGATCATGAACCTGCAACGCGAAGTCAAGCTGCCATTCGTTTTCCAGCTTCGCACGTTGTCCCTCCTTCAAGGTATCGATAACCAATCGCCTTGTATCTTCCGCAGACAGCAGCGCTCCGTCTTCGTTGAGGGGCTTGATGACACCAGCGACGCGTATCATCGGTGGCGCCCCTCGTGTCAAATGAAGATCAGAAGCGCCCTGCTGGGCGGCAAGAACCAGAAAATCGATCAAGTCATGTTCTTTCATAATGATTGCAATTGTGCGGAGGACGTGTCTAGCCGATTCCCCTCATGGCGCGACGAAGTTCGGATTCATTGCTGACTGAAGCCATGGCAGTCGCTTCCGTGATGACCTTGGCCTGTAGGGCTTTGAGCGTCGATTGCAAAAATGAAACGGCGGCAGGATCCGATCCGCGGGAGATATATTGATCAATATTCTGCAACTCTCGTCTTGCGATCCAGTCGCGCATGGCTCCCGCATTTTCGACGTGTTCCACAAGCAAATGCAGGCCTCCGTCAGCAGATTGAACCAGCTTCTGGCACAGGACGCCAGAAAGCTGGTTTGCCAGAAGGTTCACACCATGCTTCTCGCCTTCCGCCGAAAAAAGATTTATATAGCGCTCCATCGTGTCCGCAACCTTCTCCGAATGCAGAGTCGAAACAACGAGATGTCCGGTTTCCGAAGCCTGGAGGGCCGTCAACGCCGTCTCGTAATCCCGGATCTCACCAACGAAAATGACATCCGGCGCCTGACGAAGCGCACTTCGCAACCCGGTCGCAAAACTGCCAGTGTCACGTCCCACCTGTCGTTGAGTGAAATGACAGCGCTTACTCGTGAACTGATACTCAACGGGATCTTCGATCGTCACTATATGTCGCACCAGGTTCTCGTTCATCCATTGAAGGAGGGAGGCTATGGTGGTGGATTTCCCAGAGCCGGTTGGTCCCGTTATAAGAATCAGGCCGTGCTCGCGAGCGCCCCATCGGGTCAGGAGCCACTCGGGCGCTCCGAGCGTTTTCAATGCAGGCACACTGGTCTTGATGCGGCGCAGGACCGCACCGAGGCGACCCATGGTGCGATGCAGGCTCACGCGGTAGCGCGTATGCGTGCGCGAGACGAAACCGGTGTCGCGATCCTTGTCGCCGTCGGCCTGCGCGTTCGCGCCGCAGGCCTGCCAGAACGCGGTCATTTGCGCGAGCGACATGGGTTCCTCGCCGAACACGCTGATTTGTTCATTAACCTTAAGCCGCGGTATCTCGTCCTCCTGAAGGAAGACGTCGCTCGCCTGCTGTTGCTCCGCGGCGTCGAGAATGCTGTCGATGTTTTGCTGCATGGCTCTCGCAACTTCTACCATGCGCGGAGCGCGCCGCAAACGATGAGGCGATTGTCTCCCTTCTAAAGATTGTACGCCAGCTTGTGAGTGGGCTGATACAACTGGATGTCATCCGCACCGGGCACATCATCATGATGACACGGCCTGTACTCGCGTTCCTCGATAGGACCTCTGAACTGCGCTCCCTTCACACGCAACTCGCTTACCGTGGTCTCGATGTCATCGCACATCAACGCGAGCGAGTGGTGACGCGGGTAATCGTAGGTCTGGCCTTCCCACTCGCTATGCGTCGGGTGCACTCCGGTCTCGCTGGGTCCTGATTTGAAAATGAGCCAATTGTTATCGAAATCCTCCGCGACGTACTTCCACCCGAGCACGTCACGCAGAAACGCCCGGGTTGCGTTAGCGTCGTCTGAGTAAATCAACGTATGAATCGAGGTAATCATGTTGTGTCATCAGTTTGTGGTTGGCCGCTACTAAGTTCATCTAACGATAAATATAATGGACTAAAAAAAAACTGAACGCGCAGCGGGTAGTCGTCGGCTGGAGCGATTGATTAGGGCTGAGGAAGTGAGTACACGTAGCACAGGGAGTCGCCGCGCGGAGTGATGAAATCTTGAATCTGCCAGCACTCGTGCTCTCGCTTGCGCAATACCAGGTGCACCGTGTGCCGTTCGGACGGGTGCTTGGAGTCAAGCACGAACGGATATGACATGGAGACAATTGCCGTATCCGGCGACTCCGTTTCGACAGAGAAGCGAACCGGCTTGCCAATTTCTCCGTCCTGGCCTCCAAGCCAGGGGTCGTAATCCAGATGCCCGATCTCTCCATTCGAATATGCCCATTCCCTCTTGAGCAGCGCTCCAAACTCCGGCGTGGTGACCTGTAAGACACGATCTGATGCGTCGGCATAAAAAGAATAATGCTCGGAGTAGAAGGCGCGCGCCCAATCTTCAGCCTTCGGGCAATCAGCGGCAGCCAGGCTCGCACTGGTTACTGCTAATACGGCCAAGAGTAGTTTCATACGCAGATCCAAAGAAATCGGGAGGCGGAGCGCGGAGCATATGTACCCCAAAATTCGTCAGTCGTCATGATTATAATCGCTTATAGACCTAACGAAACGGAGCTGAGCCCCCGCTGGCTGCGGCGAGTGTGGCAAACACCAGCAACTGTTTTATGAAATCAAAGGGGACATCCTAGCAGCCAGCGGTTGGCTCCAGTGACTGGTTAGGCGTTGCGGGATGATCGGAGCAGATGCTCATGACTCACATAGCAACCAAGCCTCTCAACACCCAGCGTGGCGCACTCACACCTTTGGTGTTCTTCCATCGGACAATCTCAAACTCGACGTAAGCGTTCTCATGTGCGTCAAACTCGCGTTCGGGATGATCCGCGTCTCGGACGGCATCCCAATCACGAACTGGAATGCGAAACACGGAACTGCGATTCCGCTCAGCATGAATGAAATCCTCTGGATCCGGGAGTTCCTTCACCAGCTCAAGTAGGTGGGATAAACTAAAGATGTTCATAGAAAGTGGAAGATCGATGGATTAGAGGGCCGTCGCAACATTGCTGAACCGATATGCGTTTGCATCATTCGTGGTTTGCTTCAGTAAAAGAGCGGGCTGGCTGACGTTTCTTTCAATCACAACTCAAGAACTACCTCACAATATATTCCTCGAAGAAGCCGCGTGAACGCAACTTGCGTAGGACGCAGCAAGCTTTTACGCGGTTTTATACGCACGTGTTCAATCGGCCGGGCGTTGGCGTCCGCTGGATTGATTGTTCGGCAAGCTGCCGAACGGAACAGGCTGACAGCCTGTGCTCCCAGACCCAGCGATTATGCTCGCACAGGCACACTGGCGGTGCGCTCGAGTTTACCCCAGCTCACCCAGGCGCCTTTGATGGCGCGCAAGATGGCTTTCCAGATGCAGTAGCTGAGCATCGGACGATAGATCAGGCGCATCGGCAGGATGCGCCAGGCGCGCACGATTGGTTCGCGTTCCAAAATGCAGGCGAGCGTGGCGAGGAGCACATCCATTGACAGAAATATCATGATGAACGGCAGCACGGCGCTCCACACGCCGAACGGAAGCGACGCCAGCAGGAACAAATCCACCATGGGTGTGATGGCTACGAGGACGATTTGGAAAAACCAGATGCTCGGCAAACTGAACCAGCCGAGCGCGCGATAGTTCCAGTTGAACACCATGTCCCGATGTTTCCACAGACATTGCAGCGTGCCGTAAGCCCAGCGTGAACGTTGTCGCGTCAGCGCGTGCACACTCTCAGGCGCTTCCGTCCACGCGATCGCATCGGGCACATACACGATGCGCTGACGCCGCCTGTGCAAGCAGAGCGTGAGATCGGTATCTTCGGCGAGCGTTTCCAGACTGAGCCCGCCCGCCTCATTGATCGCATCCTTGCGTACGGCGCTGATCGCGCCCGGCACCACGGTGATGCATTGCCAGCGGTTGTAAGCGCGCCGGTCTAAATTGAATCCGCAGGTGTATTCAAGCGCCTGACAACGCGCGATGAACGTGCGCAGATTTCCGACCTTCGCGTGACCTGACACCGCGCCGATGCGCTGATCTGCAAACGGCTCGAGCAAACGCGGGAGGGTATCGCGCTGGCATTGCGTATCGGCATCAATGAAAACGATGATAGCCGTTGTGCACGGCAGCGAGACCGCGTTGGAGAGCGCGGGCTTTCCCGTGATTTTCCTGCTGTAGCAATCGAACGCGCGGGTCGCTTTGCGCAATGCGCTCAATTTTCGCGAGCAGTTTGATCGCGTCGAACCATCATCCACCACGACTACTTCGATTTCGCCTTTGTAATCTGTAGCGAGAAGCGTCCGCATCGTTTCCGCGATCACTTTCTCTTCGTTATAAGCAGCGATGACGACGCTGATCGGTTCGACGAAATCTGATTCTCGGTCCGCGCCGAAAACGAGCCGCAAGCCAGACGACAATCAATGTGCGAACAACGACCAGTGCCGTCGCCACGATCATGAAGGCCCAGAGGAATTCCTCGATGCTGTGGTAAACGCGGAAGCCGGTGCTGCTGACGAGACGAGCTGAGCGATTGGCCATTGCCCTGAACGGGCGGCATCACGGCGTCGCGCGTCGTTCCCAGCAGCGTGCTCAACGGAACAACCGTGTCGCCGCGCGTATGCAGCCAATCCAAAATGCGCGGAAGCGCTTCGACCGTCTGGGAGCGATCGCCGCCCGCATCATGTAACAGGATCACGCTGCCGTCGTGCCTTTGTTGTTTGATTCGTCGCAGGATGATGTCCGCGCCGGGCTTCGCCCAATCTTGCGGATCAATATTCTCAAGCACCACGAGGTAATTAAGATCTTCCGCAATTTTTAGCGGAGCCAGTTCGTTGAGTTCCGTCGGGCCGGTGTCGGCGGCGTAAGGCGGGCGAAACAAAGTCGTCGCGCGTCCGGTAATTGTTTCAAGCAACAACTGGGTGGCGTTCAGCTCCAGCCGGATATGCTCCGGCCAGCAGAATGCCAGGTTCGGATGGTAATAGGTGTGGTTCCCGATCTCGTGTCCTTCGTTCACGATGCGACGCACAAGCGCTGGATAACGCTCTGCGTTTACTCCGACGACGAAAAACGTGGCCTTTACGTTTGCTGCTTTCAGAATGTCCAGAATTTTCGGCGTCCATCGCGGATCGGGGCCGTCATCAAAAGTGATAGCGACCTGATGCTCGCCGCCGGCGCCCTGGTGATATAGCGTCGGAAATTCCGCAAACTTCACATACTTGGCTGTCAGATAGCCGTCTGCATCGACCGCCAGCTTGCGCATTCCGTCCGTGCGATCCTCGTCCACCGTCACGATTTCGCCGTCGCCTACGTCCGTTATCGTGTCCGTCGATTTTATTAGTTCCAGCGCCTGTCGCGTTTGATTATCGAACTTGAAATCGCGCGGCACGTTTAGCGCGTCCCAGATTGCCGGGTCTTCGCTGCCGAGCCGATAAAGTGCGAACCCGCCCGCCTTCTCATCGCGCACCTCGCGCAATTCGTTCAGAAATGTAACGGCATCGAGAAACCAGACCCCGTGCTCCGCGTCTTCATCCTGGAAATAAAAATACGGACTGTAACTCGGCCCCTGAACTTGAACGCTGATCGATTTCCGCATCGTTGGCGCGGCTCATCGCTTCGGAAAAACTGATCAGCTCGCCCTTTTTGCCGCCGATGGGCCAGTCATATCCGTAGCTGCCAATTGCGATGATCCATTGCTTTGTGTCCGAATCTTCCAGCAATACGTGCAGCCAGCCTTCAAACCACGAGCGGGATGCCAGCGGCCCCGGCGGATCCGTCTCCGACGTTTCATCGAACAACATGGCCACGAACCGATCCACATTTTCACTGAGCGCATCGATATCGATGTAATCCAGTTCCTGCCCCGGCTGAACACACAGCCACAACTCCTTGTGATCGTCGTGCAATGCGTCGGTAAACTTGTCGATAAATGCGGTGAGATCCTTTTTGTACAGCAGGATCAATTTGTTCCCAATCAACCACTACGCCGGCAGCCTTCGCATTCCGCAAAACCGAAAGGACATCTGCGATGAACCTGTCCTGCCGCTTCGCCGGCCCATGCGCGAGATTCTCAATTGCTTCTGGTTGCCAGGTGTCGCCGACCAGATTCGTCAAGCAGCGGCATCAGCGCGATACCTTTGTTTGCCGCCAGCTTGGACACACGACTATCGGAGTCGATTTGCAAATCGCCCATGCCATCAATCATCGTCATCCACTCCGGGCAGACATGCGTAATCTGAGCCGCGTGCTGCTCGAGCGACGCGTAGCTGTACGGATCGCCATTTACATAGAATGCGAGTCGCACTTCGTTATCAGGCGCTTTCTTTCGGGGGCGCGGCGAAGAAGTTGGCGCTGTTCCGGCGAGCTTTTTCGCCGCCTGGCGAGTCGCGCTAAATTTCTGCCACAGCAACGAAGCTGGGGAAACCTGACCCGCCGGATTCTCCCGTTGCAACGCGCGCAATTGGCCTTTCAACTGCCGCAGCGAAAACGGCACGTTCATCTTTGGTATGACAAAAAGCGTCTGAACGAAAAGCACCAGCGCCACGAAGAACAGCACACCGCCGATTAGCAGAATGAGGCGTAGCCGCGGCCAGCGTTTACCGCTGGGATCGGAGAAAACGAACGGTGTAACCTGTTCCGGAGGAAACTCGGCCATGCGACGCGTATAATCGCCCAAGTCGAGAAATAAGAAAATCCGATTCTGTTGCCTCTAGCGTCGTCTCTGGAGCGCCGTTGTCATCACAAACCGATTTATCGGCGGTTATAGACCGCCGCTACCGCTCCAATGCTCCGCCAACTTGCAAATCAAACATCCAACATCCAACATCCAACATCGAATGCATATCGAACCAGATTCACTACCGACCGGACACGACGGCATCGTGGCGCGATTGCAAAAAGGTCCCACCATCCATTCAAGCGCCTGGGTTGTTCCGGGTGCGACCGTGCTGGGCGACGTAATCCTCGAAGAGGAATCGAGTGTCTGGTATGGAGCGGTGCTACGTGGCGATATCAATCGCATCATCATCGGTCCGCGTTCGAACGTCCAGGATAATGCTGTCGTCCACGTGGACACCAATTATCCCACGACCGTTGGCGAACTGGTCACGATCGGGCACACCGCGGTGGTTCACGCGTGCACGATCGATAACGAAGTGCTGGTCGGCATGGGCGCAATCATCCTCGACGACGTCGAAGTTGGCGCCCGTTCCATCATCGGCGCAAACGCGCTGGTCACTATGGGGACCAAAATTCCACCCGGCTCACTCGTGCTCGGCTCGCCCGCAAAAATTCGACGGCAACTCACACTCGAGGAGCAAAACGATATTGCCCGTTGGGCGTGGAGCTACGTGGAAACAACGAAGCAGTACCGCGAATTTTATTAAGACCAAAAGTTGTAGGGCGTTTCTGTGAAGCGCCGTTGCGCCACGGAATCGGCGTCTGACACAGACGCCCTACAGATCCGCAGCATCGACCTTCACAGACCGACGCCAAGTGTTTCTGCCAAGTGGCGCGCGTTCTCACGCAACAGTTCCGCTGCGCGTCTCATGTTCTCTTGTTCGTTCATTCCTGGGCGCGCGTTTTGATAAACTCCCTCAAAGATTTCGCGAACTTCTCGATCTACAGTTGCGCGACCTACAATTGCGAACACAGGTTTGGCGAACTTTCGTGCCAGCCTCGCAACGCCGACTGGCGTTTTACCTTCGAGAGTCTGGCGATCCAGACTCCCCTCGCCCGTGATCACCAGGTCGGCATTCTTCACCTTCGATTCGAGCCCGACTGCTTCTGCGACAACTTCGAATCCCGGCCGGATTTTCGCGCCGCAAAAACTCAGCAGCCCAAAGCCGAGACCGCCTGCCGCGCCCGCGCCGGCTTCATTGCGATAATCAAATCCAAATTGTGTCGGTCACGACATCGGCGAGTCTGGCAGCGCGCGCTCTAAATGTCGAGCTCGCTCTCGCTCGCGCCCTTTCTGTGGACCAAAAACTCGTGTCGCCCCATCTTCGCCAAGCAACTGATTCTTCACATCGACCGCCGCGAAGATTTGCGGCAATGGTTCAGAGTTCCGTCGGCCTGCTCGATTTGTTTTAAGTCAAACGAACTCGGTAACGCGCAGTTGAATCTCGTTTTCGTCTCATCTCGAACCGAATCGAAATCCCAAAGCGCGCGCCATGCCGAAACCGCCATCATTGGTCGCACTGCCACCCAGCCCAATGATAATTTCGTTCGCGCCGCGCCTGGTCGCATCCAAAATCATTTCGCCGACGCCGAAAGTAGTCGCATGAATTGGATCGCGTTCAGTTTCGGAAAGTCGCCGCATGCCGGCAGCTTCACTCATCTCCATTACCGCAAGTTTTTCCTGTTCGATCCATCCATAGCGCGCATCGATCTCGCGACCCAGCGGATCGTGCGCTTTGCATTCCAGCCAGGAACAGCCGCGCGCCTCGCACATTGCTTCTGCCGTTCCTTCACCGCCGTCGGCCATCGGCACCACTTCGATTTGCGCGTCCGGCAGAACATCGAGCACTCCTTTCGCGATATTATTGCGCGGCGTCCCGCGCGTTAAGCGCGCCTTTGAATTTATCGGGAGCGATCAAAATGCGCACAGGTACAATTTCATCGCCTGCCTGCTGTTGTCATTCCGAGTGCAGCAGAAGCGGAGTCGAGGAATCTCGCGAGACAGAAAAGTGTCCAGAGATGTCTCGACTTCGCTCGACATGAACAAAAGGATAAACGGGATTAAGAGTTCAGTTTCCGCTCCAAGATTTCTCCGACCAAGATGCGGATTGGCTTTGCCTTTGGACAACTTTATCACCTGTCCCTTGAGAAAATTCAGCGATGCGGCATTGCCGGCCCTGAAAATCCGCCACCGGTTTCGGGTTGGCCGCGATCACCTGGTCGCAGAGCGCTTCGATCGCGCCCGTGTCGCTGAGTTGCTCGATGCCTTTTTCCTTCACAATGGCCGCTGGGCTTTTCCCGCTCGCGAACATTTCCGCAAAAACTTCCTTGCCTTGTTTGCCGCTGATTTTTCCGCTGTCGATCAGATTGACCAACTCATCCAAGCGCCTGCGGCGGAATTGAGACACTCGTCGATTGGCTTTACCAGCAGCGCTGAGAGCGTTCTGCAAATCGTTCAGGATCCAGTTTGCTACATTTTTCGGATTGTTTCGCGTCTTTGGCGGCGGCCTCGAAATATTTCGCCAAGCTCGAGATCATTTGCCAGAACGGCAGCATCATACGGGGCTGACCTGATATTGCTCGACAAAGCGTGCGCGTTTCGCCTTTGGCAACTCCGGCACGCGGTCGCGCACTTCAGCCAACAAGCGCTTCCGTTTTCACCGGGACAAGATCGGGATCAGGGAAATAGCGATAGTCATGCGCGAATTCCTTCGTCCGCATAAGGAATGTCTCACCGGCGTTGTCGTCCCAGCCACGCGTTTCCTGTTCGAGTTGTTGGCCACGCTCCAGAACAGCCATCTGACGCCGGATCTCGTAGGCGAGCGCGCGCCGCACGCCGCTGATCGAATTCAAATTTTTGATTTCGATTTTTGCTCCGAATTCATTTTGGTTCTTCAGCGTCGCACCGAAACATTGCAATCGCAGCGGAGTTGGCCTTTTTCCATATCAGCATCACTCACTCCGCCGTAGATCAGGATTTGTTTCAACGCAGTTAAAAAGGCAAATGCTTCTTCGGGCGAATCAATTTCCGGTTGGGTCACGATCTCCATCAGCGGCGTTCCTGCGCGATTGAAATCGATGCCCGTCGTTGTTTCGAAGTGGAAACTTTTCGCCACGTCTTCCTCGAGATGGATGCGCACCAGGCGTACTTCCTTGTCCGGCGTGGCGATATTTTTCTGAGCATCCTTCGGATACGCGAGATCGTGCAGTGACAGACTACCGTTCGTGCACAGCGGCATGTCGTACTGCGAAATCTGATAATTCTTCGGCATGTCCGGGTAGAAATAATTTTTTCGATCGAACTTGCTGACAGGCGCGATGTCGCATCCGAGCATCAGTCCAGTCAGGACCGTCATTCGCAACGCCTCATGATTCATCACCGGCAACGCGCCAGGCAGACCGAGGCAGACCGGGCAGGTGTGCGTGTTCGGCTCGGCGCCAAATTCAACCGGAGACGCGCAAAACATTTTGGAGCGCGTCTTCAGCTGCACATGCACTTCCAGCCCGATGGTGGCGATATATGGAATTTCAGATTTCAAATTGTAGATTTCAAATTTGATGAAGCGGATTTTCGCGAGGCCACAAAGATCGCGACCAATTCGTTTGCTTCCGCAAGCAAAGACTCAACTCTTTTTACTGGAAGCAATTTCGACTCGATAATCAATTCGAGCCATAACTGAGTCTCATCTGCCTCCTCGAGAACCACGCCCATTTTGGCGACGAATTCGCTTCGAGAGCGAGCGCGACAAGCGGCACGATAATTTGCAGCGACCGACGTGCCGCAGCGAACAAGCTGATTTGAAATGGCTCTTCCCGGAATCGTTTTTGGCATTGCGGCGACAAGTCCGATAATTCGCAATGCAAACCGCTTCGTCCGCAGCTTTAACTCGTCGGCTGTCATACACAACAATCTGCAATTTGAAATTTACAATTTGCGATCACTCTTGGATCGCCCGCTGCCGCAGCGCGTGATCGCAAAGCACCAGCGCGGCCATGGCTTCGACGATTGGCACGGCTCGCGGGAGAACGCATGGATCGTGGCGTCCGCGGGCCGCAAGCTCGGTTTGCTCCTTTGACCGCGTGACGGTTTTCTGCTGAAGCGCGATGGTGGCGGGCGGCTTGAACGCAACGCGAAAGTAAATGTCTTCGCCGTTGCTAATTCCGCCTTGCACGCCTCCGGAGTTGTTCGTCGTTGTCCGAATCCTTCCACCGCGGATTTCGAATGCATCATTGTGCTGCGAGCCACGCATCCGCGTCGCCGCAAATCCGGAACCGATCTCGAAACCTTTCGCGGCCGGGATGCTCAACATCGCTTTCGCAAGATCGGCTTCGAGCTTGTCGAACACTGGCTCGCCCAACCCGGCCGGTATGCCGCGCACAACGCACTCAATTACACCGCCAACGGAATCGCCTTCATCGCGAATTTGCTCGATCAACGAGATCATCCTTTTCGCAGCCGCCGCATCCGGGCAGCGGACGATATTTTTTTCCACGTCTTTAAGCCTAACGATCGAACGATCGATCTCTGCCGTGACTTCGTGAATCTGCGTAACGTACGCGACGATTTCGAAACCTCTATGGAACGTTGATAAGACCTTCCTCGCAATTGCGCCTGCCGCGACTCGACCAATCGTTTCGCGAGCAGAGGCGCGCCCGCCGCCTTGCCAGTTTCGAATGCCGTATTTGGCCTCGTACGTGAAATCGGCATGCGACGGTCGAAACCTGCGCGCGATTTCGCTGTAATCTTCCGGTCGAGCGTCTTTGTTTCGGACAAGAATTGCAATCGGAGTGCCGAGTGTTTTGCCTTGAAAAACACCGGACAAAATCTCGCAGCGATCTTTCTCTTTTCGCTGTGTGGTGAGTTTACTTTGACCGGGACGACGGCGGATCAGCTCTTGTTGAATTTCCGCTTCGGAAATTTCAATGCGTGGCGGGCAGCCGTCGATCACCACGCCAATGCCGCCGCCATGCGATTCCCCAAAAGTAGTGACGCGAAACAGATGGCCAAACGTGTTGCCCATGAGCGCCAAGAATAAATCGCTATCCCTCAATCACAACGCGCAATCTTATTAACACCTGGCTTTAGCCAGGTGCTTTATCGAACGAACACGAGAAGCTGTTTAACAGCTTTCTGTCGGTCAGGTCCCGCGAAAGAAGCCGTTGAAACGGACTTGTAAGCGATGGCGTCTGCTCGCACCGACAGGCAGGATGTTAATGAGAACATGTTCAAATCGCTTCCAACGCGCTCTTCAGATCATCGATTAGATCGCGCACGTCCTCGACGCCGACAGACAGGCGGACAAGCGAATCGGTGATGCCGAGCTTTTCCCGTTGTTCTTTCGGCACGGAGGCATGGGTCATAAGCGCGGGATGATTGATCAGGCTTTCCACTCCCCCCAGGCTTTCCGCCAAAGCAAACAAGTGCGTGTTCTCAAGAAAACGCCGCGTTCCGGCGAGATCAGTTTTCAAAACGATGGTGACCATCCCGCCAAACCCGCGCATCTGTTGCCGGGCCAAATCGTGTTGTGAATGCGATTTTAATCCCGGGATAATGGACTGATTTGACCTCACGCTGATCTTCGAGCCAGCGCGCAATTTCCAGCGCATTCGAGCAATGCCGCTCCATACGGAGAGCAAGCGTTTTCAAACTGCGCAGAACAAGAAAACTATCGAAGGCGCCGGCGATTGCGCCGACCGAATTTTGCAAAAACGCAATTTGATCGGCGAGTTCCTTGTTTCTCACCAACAACCGCGACACCGCCCACCAGATCGGAATGGCCGTTCAAATATTTCGTCGCGGAATGCACAACGATATCGAAGCCCGATTCAATCGGTCGTTGGATCCATGGAGCTGGCAAACGTATTATCGCAAACCGAGATGAATTTCTTTTTGCGCGCGATCTTCGCGATCGCTTCGAGATCGATCAGTTTGAGCAACGGATTACTGGGAGTCTCGATCCAAACCATGCGCGTATTCGGTTTGATTGCGCGCTCGAGATCTTTGGCATCGGTCAAATCGACATAGGTAAAATCAAGATTGGCAGAGCGGCGGCGCACCCGGTCGAATAACCGAAAGGTGCCCCCGTACAGATCGTCACTCGCGACAACATGCGAGCCGCTATCGAGCACTTCGAGCACTGTCGCCATCGCAGCCAAGACCAGACGCGAATGCAAATCCGCGCGATCCGCTTTCCAAATCGGCGATGCACTTTTCGTATGCCAGCCGGGTAGGATTGATTGAGCGCGCGTAATCGTAGCCTTTGTGTTTCCCGGGACTTTCCTGCACGTAGGTCGACGTGGCGTAAATCGGTGTCATTACCGCGCCAGTTGTGGGATCCGGCTGCTGACCGGCGTGAATGGCGCGCGTCGCGAAGCCCTGTTCCTTTTTCATTGTCGATGTCTGGGTGCGCTAAACAAACTCGCGTTCCGGCGGCGTGGACGATTTCGGCATGTGAAGCCGGAGATAGGAAAGCCAATCGGTGCGCGTAATCAGCCCAAGAAATTTGTTGTCGTCCATCACGATAGCGACTCGGCCGCGATCGAATACGCCCAGCAAGTCTGTGATTTTGGCGTCCGGCGGAAGCGTTTCCAGCTGATCTGTCATCGCCTTACTCACGGGGTCATTAAAATGCGAGGGCTCGCGATGCACTTTTACCAGGAGATCGGATTCGTCGATGATCCCGATGGCGCGTCCGCTTTTGTCGACCACCGGAAGCTGCGAGACATCTGAGTCGCGCATTCGCTTGAACGCTGTGAGCAACGAATCGTCCGGTCCCTACCGTGATCACTTCGCCAGCTTCGTATCGATGCGAGATCAAATCGCTCAGATCGCCGTGCGGTGTGCGATGAATGAATCCCTGCTCGGCCATCCAAAAATTGTTGTACATTTTGGAGAGATACTTGTTGCCGGTATCAGGAACGAGCGTGACGACACGTTTCGGTTTTGTTTGCTGCCGGCAATAACGCAGCGCGCCGGCGAGAAGCGTGCCAGTGGACGAGCCGCCGAAGATTCCCTCCTTGCGCAAAAGCTCGCGTGCGGTCGGCAAAACTTTCCGCGTCATCAATCTCGAAAGCTTCCGTGACTAATGACATGTCGGCGATTTCCGGGATGAAATCTTCGCCGATGCCTTCTACTGCCCAGCTGCCCGATTCGACCATCTGACCGGTTTTGACGTACTCGAACAGGATAGAGCCGGTCGGATCGGCCAGAACCATTTCGATGCCGCGTCGTGGTTTCACGCGATTAAAAAATCGGCCCGAGCCCGTTAGCGTTCCGCCGGAGCCGACTCCCACGACGACGGCATCCACGTCGTGCCGCATTTGCTCCCAAATTTCCGGTCCGGTCGTGCGCTCGTGCGCCAGAGGGTTCGCTGGATTACGCAAATTGGTTCACGTAAAAGCCTCCCGGAATTTGTTCGGCGAGACGCGCCGCTACATCCTGGTAATACTCGGGATGTCCGCGCGTCACATCAGACCGCGTGATCCGTACTTCCGCACCAAGTGCTCTTACGTGCGAGATTTTTTCCTGCGACATCTTGTCGGGAATTACCAGCAAAACGCGATAGCCTTTCGCGCCCGCCACCAGCGCAAGCCCCAGGCCGGTATTACCTGCTGTGGCTTCAATTACCGTTCCGCCGGGCTCCAACTTTCCCTCAGTCTCGGCTGCTTCGATCATCGACAGCGCAATCCGGTCCTTGATTGAGCCACCTGGATTTTGATTTTCGAGTTTGAGAAAAAGCCGACACGGTCCGATGTCGAACTGCGTCACCTCCACCAGCGGCGTATCGCCGATGAGCGAAAGATCTCGGGCGGTTTGTTATGCGCAATGGGGAAAGCAACGGAACTCTGACTCATAAACTACTCGATTGAAGGTTCGCCTTTGTGCGACCACTCCGACTGGCTGTCTGCCAGAAATTGTTGTAGCACAGGAAAGCGTACCTCGCCGTAATTCAATGCGTAGCGGAGATCGCCGCCCTTGTAAATCCAAGTCGCCGGAATCCAGCTAAGCGGCAGACCGGCAAACTGTTTAATCTTGTTTTCACCGCGACGCGGACCAGGGTCAGCAAGAATCGTCACGTTCGGCTGATCGGCAATCCCGAATTTGTTGAGCATTGCGCGCCCGTCCTGGCCATCATTCCAAACGGAAACGAAACAAAATTTCACCTGCGGATTTTCAGCGATCATTTTGGTCCAGCCACCGGTTTTCAATTCAGCCTGGCAATTGGAGCACCACGGCGCCCAAAGATGGACAACAGTCAGTTCCGGCCCCTTGATCGCATCCTGAACCTTTTGCTCGGACGCCGATTGCGCGTGGACGCTGCCAGCCACCAACGCAGCCGACATCAAGATTCGTAGCATCGTCATCTCTCCCAGAATACGAGAGAAATGCAGCGCACTCAAGGGTCTGGGGTAACCGTCACCGCAACGAGCGCTCCCAGAAGTTGACCGACGCCACAAAAACGCCTAGTATGGCGTCCCCATTTCCGCTTCCGGCAGCAGCTGGATGCGCGGAACATCGGCGTTCGATTTAGAGCGCCGCTGTACTGCAGAGGAGGCCTACTTAATTTATGATTCAAATGCAGGACGTGATGTCGAAGGCGATGCCAGATTTCCGCGAAGGAAGCATCATCAAAGGGCAGATCTTGGAAGTTCGCCCGCGCGAAGTGCTCGTCGATGTCGGATACAAATCCGAGGGTGTTATTTCGTTGAGCGAATTCGAAGATCCCGAGTCGTTGCAAGTCGGCGACGAGGTGGACGTTCTTCTGGAACGGCTGGAAAACGAAGAAGGCATGGTTGTGCTGTCGAAGGAAAAAGCAGCCTATCGCCAAAACTGGAACAAGATCGTTACCGTTTTCGAGGGTGACGGACTGATCAAGGGCAAAGTGAGATCGGTGGTCAAAGGCGGCCTGATGGTGAACATCGGCGTGGAGGCATTTTTGCCGGCATCCCAAATTGATGTCGTTCCACCAAAGGATTTGCAGCAATTCGTCGGGAACACTTACGATTTCAAAATCGTTAAACTCAACGACGACCGAAAGAACGTCGTGCTCAGCCGGCGCGAGGTGATCGAAAAGGAGCGCAGCGAAAAGCGCCAGAAATTCCTGGAAAGCGTGAACCTCAGCGACCGTGTTGTTGGCACGGTCAAAAACATCACGGACTTCGGCGCGTTTATCGATCTCGACGGCATGGATGGTTTGCTGCACGTGACCGACATCACCTGGGGCCGACTGGGACATCCCAGCGAGCTATTGAAAGTCGGGCAGCAGTTAGAAGTCGTTGTTCTCGACATCAATAAGGAAAAGGAACGCGTTTCGCTCGGACTGAAGCAAACGCAGAAGAACCCATGGGATCAGATCGAGGAGCGATTCCCTGCCGGACAGCGCATTAAAGGCAAGATCACGAATCTCGTTCCTTACGGCGCTTTTGTTGAGATCGAGGAAGGTGTAGAAGGTTTGATTCACGTCTCAGAACTTTCATGGACCAAACGCATCATGCGTCCCTCCGACATTCTCAGTGTCGGCCAGGAAGTCGAAGCCGTGGTGCTGGGTGTGAATAAAGAGGAACAAAAAATTTCGTTAGGGCTCCGCCAGCTCGAGGCAAATCCGTGGGATGAGATTGAGAAGAAGTTCACCATCGGTAGGCAGCGTCAAAGGCACGATTCGGAACATGACCGCTTACGGCGCGTTCGTGGAACTGGACGAGGGCATCGACGGCATGATCCACGTCTCCGATTTAAGTTGGACCCGGAAAATCAATCATCCCAGCGAGATGTTTAAGAAAAGCGATGAAGTCGAAGCGGTCGTGATCGATATCGACAAAGTAAATCAGCGGATCAGTCTCGGTATTAAACAATTGACCGAAGATCCGTGGAAAACGATCGATGAGAAATACAAGATCGGTGATCTTGGTCGAACGGGAAAGTGACAAAGCTCGCCAGCTTTGGAGCGTTCGTGCAGTTGCAGGACGATATCGACGGCCTTGTACACATCTCACAGTTAAGCGAAGATCATGTGGCAAAAGTAAAAGATGTTCTCAAAGTAGGTCAGGAAGTCGAAGCGCGCGTTATCAAGGTGGACAAAATCGAGCGCCGGATCGGGCTGTCGATCAAAGCGGCGAATTATTCCGAAGAACAACTGCGCAAGGAAGTCGAGTCGTTCGATACGCTTCGTCCCGGCGAAGACATGGTTGGCTTGGAAAAGGCTTTCGCCGCTGCCGAACAGGAAGAATATCGTCCCGGTGAATCGAGACAAAGCGTCACAAAGGAATCGAGCGAATCGAACGGCGAATCGAAGAAGGAATCGAGCAAGAAATAGTTTCGGCTTTTTCGTCGCTGTTTAGAGAATCCTGGCGAGCCCAGCGCAACGGCGTCGCATTCTAAAACGCAACTACTTAAGGTGTCTCGAATGCAGGGCCACGGTAATCGGGCAATAATGCGTGCCCCATACGGCCGCAGTCTTTGGGCCGGTGTGATCGTCTATTCAATTTCGCTGCTTGGCACATTGTTGTTGGCAAATGAGAGCGCTCGGCGTTGGGCTGTTTTGCTGCTCATTGCCTCCGCAATGCTCGCGGTGCTGCTGTGGGGAGGACAAAAGTGGTTATCCGCATTTTCGAACCGATGCTCCGCACGGACGCTCGAAAACCGAAGCCGTTTTTCTATTTGCTCGGAGTTAGCGGTCGGCGTGCTCCTTGTCCTTGCGGCGGATTTCCGTTATGCCGCAGCGCCCAAGTGAGACATTCGGAGCTCGCAGGCATGTTATGGCTCGCAGGCATGGCCTGCTGCTTTACTCTGCTTTTTTCAGCCCTTATTCATTCATGGGGTGTTTCCAGTGACCGCCGCTCCACGAACGTTGGCCAACTTGGGAAATAGCGCTTCTCGCCGTGATTGTTCCTGGTAGCCTTGCTCAGTCGAGTTTGGAACCTGACGAATTTCCCGACAACATTTATCCGGACGAAATCATGACCGGTACAGTCGCCACTCAGAGCATATCTAGGTCGCAGCACGCTCATCTCCGTCAGTCTTTAGCACGTTGTGGAGCGGGATTGATTTGCCCGCTCTTTGGTTCTGGTTCGTAGCCTTATTTCTAAAGCTGGGTGGGAACTCGCTTGCAATGTTAAGGCTGCCTGCCGCTTTGTTCGGGGCGGCTGCGGTTATCTCGCTTTACGCATTGTTACGCGGAACATGGGGCAGATACGCAGCGACGGCGGGAAGGGCAATCATGGCTTTCAGCGTCTCTAATGTTCATTACAGCCGCCTCGCGCTTAACAACATCACCACCCAGTTTTTCTGGGCGACTTGTTTCTTTTTTTTATTGCGGGGATTTCGATCACGCCGGCGATTTGATTGGGCGGTAGCAGGTCTGTCAGCCGGTCTAAGCGAGTATTTCTATTACGGAACACGGCTTTTGCCGTTCATTCTGCTCGCGTTTGTTGTTTTCGTACCTTGCTGTTCATTGGCAACAAAAACGAAAATACGTGAGCGGTCTGCTCGTAATGGCCGGAAGCTATTTCGTAGGATTCGGTCCGCTGTTGGTTCACTTTTTTCGGAACCCCAATCTCTATTTGGGGAGAGGAACCAGCCTTCTGATTTGGTCCGCATGTTCCAATTAGTTTCGCTGGTCTCCAAATGGCTTGGAAAACCGTTTGGCCGGTGTTTTCCGAGAACCTGCTGGGAATCAGCACTCATGGTTCACAGGACATCATA
Source organism: uncultured Bacteroidota bacterium (assembly GCA_963839165.1). Taxonomy (GTDB): domain Bacteria; phylum Bacteroidota; class Ignavibacteria; order Ignavibacteriales; family Ignavibacteriaceae; genus DATFVA01. The sequence continues at coordinate 19,120 of CAWIUG010000005.1, forward strand.
TTCTATGCACCACTGCTTTTACCTTCCGAAGCCGCGCTGCTTGTGCCAGGCGTTGCACTGCTTTTATGGCATTGGCGTCATCCCGCTGCGTTTCTCATGCTCGCTTCCGGCTTTGGCGTATTGCTCGTGGGCGGTACACTGATCGCGTATCCGAACAGCGTTCCGCCTTTGCTCAACCATTGGACTCCTGCTTTCCCGGCGTTCTTTGTGGCATTGGCCGTGCCTGTCGGCGCATGGACGACAGCCGATGAACCGCATTTCGCAAATCACCTACGCTGGATTTTGCCGGCAACACTCGCAATTGCGTTACTTGCGCTTGGCTGGTCGAATTTAAATTTTTATTTCAATGGTTATTACGCCGATCCGCAGAGCCTGAAGAGTAACGCCTATAGATCGGCCCAACAGAACTACGAGGTACAAACCGCTCAGAGCCGCTACCTGGCGACGCTCGGCAGCAGATACGAAGTCTTTACCGTAGGCCAAAGCCCGTGGCCGTATGATCCTGTAACCACGCGATACCTGGTGCCGGGGCAGCAGTGGATGCTCCTGACGAATCCCGCTGCGGAATTGCCCTCCGTAAATCGCGACAACAAAGGAATGGCGTTCCTCTTTTTTCCCGGAAACGAACAATACCGGGAGTTAACTCACAAACTTTTTCCCAGCGGCAAGGATGGTGAAGTAACGACGCGGCGCGGCAAGCACCTGTTCTACACGTACGTGCTCACACCGGCGCAACTGCAGCCGATCCAGAAGTGAGATTTCGCGTCCGCTTTCGCTCGACGATTTAGAAATAGACAATTATAACTCGGCGTTGATGCGTGTTGTTTTTGTCCCAGGTGCGCGCCTGCTATCCGTAATCTCTTCAGCGGCGGTGCTCCTTGTTCTAGCGGGGTGCGGGAATTCCAGCATCGTCGGCAAATGGCGAATGTCGGGAGCTGAAAATCAAACGGTCTGGGAATTTTCGAGTAACGGCTCCGTTCTCGTCGGAGATGTTCAGGGCCGATACAAGTTCGGCGATAACGACCGGATCAAAATTCAAACGCCGTTCTCCACAACAGTTTACCAGGTGACAATTTCCAGCGACCAGCTCGTTCTCCAGGAGCCTGGCGGTTCCAAGCTGGAGTTTACCAGAATGAGTGGAGCACAGTAACTCAGGCATCTTGGTCGTGCAGGCTTCCAGCCTGCACTTGCGGACAAGATGTCCGCACGACGAGTCAGGCAAGATGCCCTGAATTACGTTCTAAAACTCAGCGCTGCCGGGCGTGCGCGCGAAGGGAATGACGTCGCGGATATTCGGAATGCCGGCGATGAACATGAGCATTCGTTCGAAACCTAGCCCGAAGCCGGAGTGTGGAACAGTTCCATACCGGCGCAGATCGAGATACCATTTGTAATCGGCGGGATCCATGTTGTGCCGCCGCATGTTTTCCTCCAGCATTTCCAGTCGTTCTTCGCGCTGACTGCCGCCGACGATTTCGCCGATGCCAGGCACCAGCAAATCCATGGCCGCAACGGTTTTTCCATCGTCGTTCGATCGCATGTAAAACGGTTTAATCTCTTTCGGAAAATTGAAAACCGTGATCGGGCATTTGAAATGTTTTTCGGTCAGCCAGCGCTCATGCTCCGATTGCAGGTTTAATCCGTAGTCGATCGGAAACTCGAATTTTTCGCCGCTTTTCTTGAGGAGATCGACTGCGTCACTGTACGTGATCCGTTGAAACCGCCGGTCGATGACGAAATCGAGTCGACCAAGCAATTCCTTGTCCACAAATTTCGCGAAGAATTCCATCTCTTCGGGACAATGCTTTCGCGCATCTGCGACTAAATATTTCACGAACTCTTCAGCGAGATCCATGTTGCCGTTCAGATCGCAGAACGCCATTTCCGGCTCGATCATCCAAAACTCGCTGGCATGTCGCGAGGTGTTTGAGTTCTCAGCGCGAAATGTTGGGCCGAAGGTATAAACCTTCGTAAGCGCGCAGGCGAACGCCTCCGCTTCGAGTTGGCCACTCACAGTGAGATACGTTTGCCGGCTGAAAAAATCCTGTGAGTAATCGATCTCGCCGTTTTTCTGGGGCGGATTTTTGACATCCAATGTCGAAACGCGAAACAACTCGCCCGCGCCTTCGCAATCGCTTCCGGTGATGATCGGCGTATGAACGTAAACAAAACCGCGTTCCTGAAAAAATTGGTGAACGGCGAATGCAAGGCGGCTGCGTACACGGAAGACGCAACCGAAGAGATTCGAGCGAGGACGCAGATGCGCGATCTCACGCAAAAATTCCGGAGTGTGCCCTTTCTTCTGAAGCGGATAAGCGTCGTCGGCGCCACCGACGATCTCGATATTCCGAGCGACGAGTTCCCATTTTTGTCCTTTGCCCTGCGACGGAACCAGCGCGCCATTTACGATAAGTGATGCGCCGGTATTGAGGCGCTGGATATCAGCGTAATTCGGCAGCGCATCTTTTTTGGCGATGACCTGTAGATTGCGCAAAGACGACCCGTCATTCAGTTCGATAAACGAAAAGTCCTTGGAATCGCGGCGGGTCCGAACCCATCCCTGAACGCAAATCCCATCGGTCGGCGCGGTGCTTTGCAGTGCATGCTTAATCGAAGTTGTTGCAGGTTGCGTCATGCTAAGAAAACTTAATTTGAAGGCACAATGTTCGACGCTGAACGCCCAACACTCAACTAGAGCCGTTCCGCCCTGTAAAATGGCGGAGTATTCCAAGGCATAGAGCAAGCCCTCCGCGGTGCCAAAACAAACTACCCCGTTAACGACTAGCGGGATGAGAAAATTCCGCCTCCCGCGACTGACCGCAGGAGCGCCGCGGAGGCTTTCATCAGCTGAGCGGCAGCCAACTGCCCGGTTGAGGCAATTGTTTCACGCCGTTGAAACTAAGGTAGGTGTATTCCTGCAGGAAGCGTTCATAGTCATCGAGCAATCTCATTGCGTCGTTAGGCTTGAGACGATCGGTCTTAATCGCTTCATCTACTTGCGCTTTCAGCAAGCGCATCAGCTCGCGTTTGTCCCACTGCGTCATTGCGAGCACTTCCCCGATGGTGCTGCCCTCGATCACTTCCTCAATGTACCAGCCGGATTCCTCATCGGGATCCAGGAAAACATGCACCTCCGTGACGCGGCCAAACAGATTATGCAGATCACCCATGATGTCCTGGTAAGCGCCAACCATGAAAACACCGAGGTAATAGATTTCACCAGGATGGATCCGATGCAGCGGCAGTGTTTCCTTCACGTCTTGCAAGTCGATAAACTTGCAGACCCTGCCGTCTGAATCGCAGGTGATATCTACGATCGTGCCGTGGCGATCTGGCGGCGTGGTGAGCCGATGGATCGGCATAATCGGGAACAACTGGCCGAGCGCCCAATGATCGAGCAACGACTGGAACACAGAAAAATTGCAGATGTACTGGTCGCCCAGCGTTGTTTCCAGCTGCTTCACTTCTTCTGGCACATAACGCAAGCCGCGATGCATGTTGACGATTTGATGGGCAACCTGCCAATAAACGGTGTCGATCTTCGCCTTCGATTCGAGATCGAGCAGACCGAGATCGAATGTGTGCTGCGCTTCCTCTTTGATTTGCTTGATGTCGTGTAGGCTTTCGAGGCGGTTTCCACGTTTCAATCGCTGTTTCACGTCGAGGATGTCAGCTACGAGTTTGTGGTCTCGTTCGTTCACTTCGACCTTAAGCTTTGGCGCAGTCTTTTCGATCGCGCCGAACGCTTCCACGACCAGTACGGAGTGATGCGCGACCGTCGCGCGCCCGCTCTCGCTCACAATCGTCGGGTGCGCGACACCTTCCGAATCGCACACGTCCATAATGTTCCAGACCACGTCGTTCGCGTATTCCTGGAGTGAGTAGTTGGTCGAACTGTCGAAGTCGCTGCGCGATCCATCGTAATCGACGCCAAGACCGCCGCCCACGTCCAGATAACCGAGCTCGTGTCCGAGCTTGGAAAGCTTCGCGTAATATCGCGCGCCTTCGCGTACGGCACGCTTAATCGTCGAAATATCCGGCACCTGCGATCCGACGTGGAAATGAACAAGTTTTAGGCAATGCGCCAGGCCCGCATCCTTCAACATCTGGCTGGCAGCAACGAGATTGGTCGTGTCGAGCCCGAACTTCGCGTTCTCTCCGCCGCTGGGCGACCATTTCCCTGAACCTTTGCTGTGCAAGCGTGTGCGAATTCCAATGTACGGCTCAACGCCAACCTCTTTCGACGCGCGAATGATCTGCTCGATCTCTTCCAATTTTTCCGCCACTACGATGACCGGTTTGCCCAGTTTGCGTCCAAGCAACGCCATGCGGATAAAAGCGGGATCTTTGTAGCCGTTGCAGATGATTAAGCTTTCGGCGCCTTTCTGCATCGCAAGCGCAGCCACCAACTCCGGCTTGCTGCCTGCCTCGAGTCCAAAATGAAATCGTTCGCCGGCATCGACGATCTCTTCGATGACTTCCCGCAGCTGATTGACTTTGATCGGAAAAACGCCGCGGTACTGATTTTGATAATCGAACTCGGAAATTGCGCTTCGAAACGCGCGATTGATTGATTCGACACGGTGCCGGAGCAAATCCTGAAACCGAATCAATAACGGAAAACCGAGCTTCCGCGCGCGCGCTTCATTGACTACCTCCAGCAGATCGATGGAACCGCCATCGCTCTTCAACGGTCGCGCTTCGACATTGCCGGAGCCGTTGACAGTAAAATAACCCTCGCCCCATCCTTCCACGTTGTACATCGCGATGGCGGATTCTGGATCCCAGTCGGTTTTCATTTCGTTTTCGTACTGCCAGCGTAAACTAATGCGCACATTAATCAGTGTGCGGAACATTCAAGCTCTTACAGCGAAAATCTTCGTCTTGCGCGTGTGAGGAGCCCGTCGATGAACTGCGTCCCGCACACTGCTTGTTTTTCCGATTCGGCCACGTACTGTTTACGCGATGAATAAGACGGTGATCGAGGTGCAGGTGCGGGCAGTTTTGCCGACGAGCGGCGGGTGCGCAGTGTTCCTCGGGAACAATGACAAGGTGTTCATCATCTACGTCGATCAAACCGTGGGCAGCGCCATTACGATGTTCATGCGCCACATCACCAAGGAGCGTCCTCTTACTCATGACTTGATGGCGCATTTGCTGACTGCCCTCGGCGCAAAAGTCGAGCGTGTGATCATCAATGACCTGAAAAACGCCACCTACTACGCAAGGGTGATCATTCAGGTTGAAAATGAATTGCAGCAGAAAAAAATCATCGAGCTGGATGGACGACCGAGCGATTGCATCGCCATGGCCACCCAACAAAAGGCGCCTATTTACGTGGGTCAGGACGTCTGGGATGAAGTGGACGATATGAGCGACGTTCTGCGAAAAATGGAGGAAGAGGGACTAAAGACCGATCCGGAAACGGAAGAATAAATTTGTATCGGCGGTCTCAGACCGCTGATGTCAATTTCGGCCCTCAGAGAGCGCCGCTACAGCATCATCCAAGCAAATCGCCGTAGCGACTGTTTGCCAGTTTCAGGCAACGCTCCAGAATTTCCGACGCGGTGTTGAGCTTCAACGTCTCCTCGAGCAGTTCGCGACATTCAGGAATGCTCAGGCTTTGCACGGCTCGCTTGACGCGCGGAACCAGCGTCGCCGATGTGCTGAACTCATCCATGCCGAGCCCCAGCAAAAGCGGAACCATCGCGATATCTCCCGCCATTTCTCCGCAAACGCCTACCCAGATGTCGTTGGCGTGGCCCGCATCGGCGACCATCTTGAGCAAACGGAGTATTGCCGGATGCGTCGGTTCGTAAAGATACGCGACCTTTTCGTTCACCCGATCGACCGCAAGTGCATACTGAATCAAATCGTTCGTCCCAATACTGAAAAAATCGACTTCGCGTGCAAGGCTATCCGCGCAAATGGCCGCGCTTGGAATTTCGATCATCGCGCCAACTTCAATTCTTTCAGCCATCTCCACATTTGAGCTGCGCAACTGTTGTTTGCTCTCCTCAAGCAGAGCGATGGCGCGGCGCAGTTCATCCAACCCGGAGATCATGGGAAACATGATCTTGATGTTGCCGATGGCACTGGCACGAAGGATGGCGCGTAACTGTGTTTTGAAAATATCCTGATTCTCGAGACAAAAACGGATTGCCCGCCAGCCAAGGAAGGGGTTCAACTCATTGGTAAGATCTGTCGCACGCTCGGCTAGTTTATCGCCGCCGAGATCAAACGTGCGAATAATCAGCGGATGCGGTTGGACGCGCTCTGCAACTCTTCGGTAGGTTTCGTATTGCTCGTCCTCTGTTGGCAGAGAATCACGATTTAAATAAAGAAACTCGGTGCGATAAAGTCCGATTCCCTCTGCGCCATTGGCGGCAACCGCATTGACGTCTTCCGGAAGCTCGATGTTTGCCGAAAGAACAATGTGGCGACCGTCGCGCGTAGTTGAGGTAGTCTCGCGAAGCGTTCTGAGTTGCGCGGTGATTTTGGCCCTTCGTGATTCGATTTCCTCGTAGCACGCACGCGTTTTCGGGGCCGGATTTACGATCAGCCAACCATCGCTCCCATCGAGAAGAACTTGCTGTCCCGTTTCGATCTTTGCGGTGATATCGTGCAACCCGAGTACCCGCGGGAATGCTAAGGGAACGCGCGAGAATTGCGGCGTGCGAGGTGCGGCTGCCAACGTCCGTGGCGATCCCGAGCACATTTTCGCGGCTCATGCTTGCCGTATCCGAAGGAGTCAGATTATGTGCGATGAGAATATGCGGCTCCCTCAGGGAAAGAAATGCCTTGGGAGCCTTCCCCTGAAGATTGCGAATCACCCGCTTTGTGACGTCCTGGATATCAAGCGCCCGCTCGCGCAGATAAGGGTCGTCGATCTTGCTCAAGGTCTCCGCGTAACGCGTTGCGACTTCCTGGAACACCCACTCTACATTGCAAAGATCGGTCTTAAGTTTTCGCAGAACTTCATCGATCAACGTGCGATCTTCGACCACCAGCAGGTGCGCATCGAAAATAGCGGCGTCCTTTGCGCCAATCGATTCAGCTATCCGCTGCTGCATCTCAAGAATCTGCATGCGCGTTTGAATAAGCGCCGCCTCGAAGCGCCCGATCTCATCTGCAATCTTGGATGACGTGATTCGGTAACGCGCCACTTCATCCAGGTCATCGCGCACGACATGAGTCCTGCCGAAGGCGATTCCCGGTGAAACGCCAATTCCTTCAAACCGGATTTCCGCGGTGTCGCTCATCCGCTTCCGAGAGTAAGGCAGATGTCAAACTCACCAAACTCTTTCGCGCCTCAGCTTCCAGGACGTTTGGAGCGAATCAGTCTTCGTTGAATCCCGCTTTGATAAGCTCTTCCAGTTCCTGCATCGCCTTGTCGGCGTCTGGTCCGTCGCAACGGATACGCAGCTTTGAGCCCTGCCCGGCGGCGAGCATCATCAGGCCCATAATGCTCTTGCCATTCACCTCTTCACCTTCTTTCGCCACCCAAATCTCCGACCGGAACCGGCTGGCAATGCGGACAAACATCGCGGCCGGTCGCGCATGCAGTCCAAGCCGATTTACGATCGTAAGCTCTTTCTCGAGCTTCAGCGTAGGCGCGGTACGGCCCGTCTTTCGATACAGCAGCCCCATTTATGTCGCTCCCTTCGGCTCCATCAAACGGAGCAACCGCGTGTTGAAATCAACAGCCGCGTTTTGTCCCAGGCCTTTCAATTTTTCGTCCATCGCGGCCACCTCGATCAAACGCGCCATGTCGCGTCCGGGGCGGACCGGAATGGTCACATGCGGAACTTTGAGGCCGAGAATTTCATAAATTTCCCGGTCGAGTCCGATGCGATCGACCTCTTCGAGATCCTGCCAGTCTTTTAGAGTCACCACGAGATCGAGCCGCTTTTCGATTCGAATACTGCCAATGCCGAAGACCTTTGCCACATCGATGATGCCGATACCGCGGACCTCCATGTGATTGCGCGTTAGTTCGGGTGCAGTGGCCATGAGTTCCCGTCCTTCGAGCATTTTGATGCGCGTGACGTCGTCAGCAACAAGACTGTAACCGCGCTCAATCAGTCCAAGGACGCATTCGCTTTTGCCGATGCCGCTTACTCCGCGAATCAATACGCCGATGCCAAGGATGTCTACCATGCTGCCGAACTCGGTCACGGTCGGGGAAAAATCCATCTCCAGGGCGATCGTCGCAGCGTTGATGAACTTCATCGTGATCATTGGCGTGCGAAACACAGCAATCTTTGCGTCGACAGTGACCGCCAGCAACTCCGGTGCAAGATGAAACCCGCGCGATATTACCAGGCACGGTATCTTGTGTTCACACAGTTTGTGAAATCGCTCGACGCGCGATCTGGATGCCAAACTTTTCAGATACGACTGTTCCGCCGCGCCCAACACCTGGACACGTTTCTCGGCGAAATAAGTGTAGAAGCCTGAGAGCGCGAGCCCAGGGCGATTGATGGTCGGCTCGCGAATCTTTCGATGAAACCCGACGCGTGGGCCTTCGAGCTTCATCTGCAGCTTTTCAGAGTGCGAATTGTAAAAGCTTTCGACGGTGACAACCGGAACACTCTTCTGTTGATCGCTTGAAGATGTAATCGTTTGTGTCCCGAGTTCTTCCGGCATCAGGGGTAACTTTTAGCGTGAATACTGTGCATTTCCAAGGGACATCCACGTACCACCGCTATCTGCTACTGCTTCGCGGCAATTAATCATCCAAATGGAACGCGTCTCGCAATCGGCGGCAGATCGCTAACGCTTCAATGTTTATTCGCTTTTTGCCTGGTGTTGATAGCGGATCACCTTCGCTCTTTCGAGCGTGACCAAGCCGCCGCCCATGATTTCATCCAGCACTGGCAGAAATGCATTTACCTTGTCCTCGGAGTCCACGATCTCGATCACGATTGGGAGGTCCATGGACAAACGAAGGATTTTGGCAGTGTGTAAATGACTTGATTTTCCAAACCCCATTGGCCCGCGCAACACGGTTGCACCCGCCATCTGCATCTCACGCGCCTTCAACACAATCGCCTCATATAATGGCTGATGTCGGTAACGATCACTTTCGCCGATAAAAATCCGCAAGAGGACGGCGTCTTCGGGAATTTGCATAGGTTCTTTCTATTTCGACAAAAGCGTGACAGCAAGAATGCGTCCGAGCCAGACCGCTCCGAGGCAGCAAGCGAACGACAGCGTTGTATTCAGGAACGCTTTCAACCAATCGCCGTCACGAACGAAATCGAGGGTTTGCAAACTGAACGAAGAAAACGTCGTGTAACCGCCGCACACGCCGATCATCAAAAATTGCCGCAGCCGCGGTGACACAAGAACCGCGCCTTCGGGATCTGTAAATGCAGCGAGAAACCCGATGACGAAAGAACCAGTAACGTTCACAACAAGAGTGCCAAGTGGAAAAGACTCACCGCCGCGTTCAGCAATGAAGCCGGACAGGCAGAATCGCGCCCCCGTTCCAAGCGCGCCACCCAGCATCACCAAAATATAGCTGACCATAAAAAAACTCCTTCCTGCTTGGAAGGAGTCATCAGCTTTACGCGGTTTTCTGTCCCGAATGCCTTCGACACAGAAGGCAAACTCCATTGCCTTGAATGGATTTTACGGAAAGCGCTCATCGCGTCAATTCAATCACTGTCGAATATCTTCGCGGTCTGGCGATGTTCGCACGTTTTGCCATAGCTCGGATTTGACGAGACCCAGGCGCCATTGCGATCGCTTGAGGCAGACGAATCCATTGGTCTGCAGGTCAGGCGTGGGATCCACCAGTCGTTTCGCACGGACGCCGGCCACCGTTCGAAAAAACCAGTACAAAGTCGCTAACCAGATTCTTGCGTGCATACGTGCAACAGCTTTTTTCGGAATGCAAAAGTCCGCGAGGAGCCAGTACGCACCGGGAGCTGCGACTCCGGCCAGTTTTCGAACGATCAGTTTGACGTCGTTTTGTGGAAAACAATCGAGAACGAAATTCGTAACGAGAAGATCGTACGATCCAGATGGCGTCCAGGTCAGGATATCTTCCTCGAAAAATCTCACGCGATTAGCCGGACCGGAAATGCGCAGGCGCGCTAACTCCAACATTCGCGCACTTGTATCCACGCAATCCACCACGGCTTCCGCGGTGGACGTGCAAGAACTTGCGCACAAAGTGGCCTGTCCCCTCGCCGATCGTCAGCACTCTCTTGGGCTGCGGGACTGTTTCAATCCAGCGCGCTCGCGCTTTCTGCAGAACAGATCCGAATCCCACGGTTTCCAACCAGCAGTAATGTGGTGCAACGAGATCAAAGCTCATAAGAACGATGCAGCAAAGAATAATGCGACCGGCGTTAGCAAGACCAGGTCTGCCAGCGCAGTACGTTCATCATCCCCAAAGGATACGAAGTGAAGCATCGCAAGCAGAATGGCGCCCATGGAAAGAGAGATCGCAATCGGAAGGAGTGCACTGACGACCGCTGCGAGCAACAGGGCCGCCATTGCTACGACAATGCAAAAAAGTGGTATTCGACTGCCAATGCCTGCACATCGTGTCGCAATCGAGTGCTTCCGCTGTGCTCGATCCAGATCCCGTTCCCACCCTGCGATGCTCATGCAATTGAGTGAACACAAAATGGCAAAGAGCAACATCGCCGACAGTGCCGCGGAGCCTCCCACGTTCGAGGGTACCAGCGCGAGTTTGGGAATCAGCACAAGCAATGTCCCTGCCGAAAACAAAAATCCCACGGTGATCTCTTTCAGCGGAATTACTTCCCATACCTCGCTAAATGCATAATTGACTGCCAGGTAGAGCGCGGCGATTCCGCCTAAACATGCACCGGACGTGATAACATCGCGATTGAGGCGCATGAGAATAATTGCTGCGTCAATCAATCCGACGGCAGGGATCAAGCCGAGCCAGAGCTTTTTATGGCGTAAACAGAACTGTTGCCGCACTGATCGCGGAGAATTCGGTTGCAAAGAAAGGCCATCCCCAAGCCGATCAACCAAATAAATCAACCATGCAGTGAGGAACAAAGCCCCACGGTCCCACATGGACACCGGCACATGCAAACAACGCGCGAAAAGCCATTGCCACGCGATGGCGACAAGAGGGGCATCGAGACAAACTAAATTGAGCCAAAGGAGCAGTTTCTTAGGTCGCAATCTAAGAAATTTACATCTTGAAGCGTTCGCCCAAGATAAAGCTGGCGACTGATGGGATCGTTGATGAGGAAATCCTTAGTGCCTTCGCTCTCGACGCGCCCATCGAAAATCAAATAGGCGCGGTCCACGATGGAGAGAGTCTCGCGCACGTTGTGGTCGGTGATCATGATGGCCAACCCCGATTTGCGAAGGTTAACGATGATCTGTTGCACGTCATAAACGGCAATGGGATCGACGCCGCTGAACGGCTCGTCGAGCATCAACAACTTCGGCTCCGTGACCAGCGAACGGGCGATGGTCAAACGCCGTTTTTCGCCGCCGCTTAACGTCAGCGCCGTATTTTTCGCGATTCGCTCAATCCCGAACTGGTGCAGCAACTGATCGCAACGATTCCGTCGCTCGGCTTTGCTCAGTGCAAGCGTCTCCAAAATGGCCATGATGTTTTGTTCGACCGTCATTTTGCGGAAGATCGATTCTTCCTGCGGCAGATAACCCATGCCGAGCCGGGCGCGCTTGTACATCGGGTAATCGGTCACGTCGGTGTCGCAAAAAATCACGCGACCGCTGTTTGGTCTGACCAGTCCAACGATCATGTAAAAACTGGTGGTCTTTCCCGCTCCATTCGGCCCGAGAAGTCCAACGATCTCACTCGCGCGCACGTTCATGTTCATCCCGTCCACCACTGCCCGGCCGCCGTAAATCTTCACCAGTTGGTCGGTCGTAAGAACAGTCTCCACCTTCGGCGCGGCCGCAGAAGATCGTTTCGGAATGGAAACGGGCGCAGTTTGGCTGATCATGGTGTCGGCAGGGGTGCTGCGGGCACGGACTGAGATGGCGCGGCTTGAGCTGCGGCCTTTCTTTGCTTCGCGTTTCTTTTCCTTGGCCTGATCTTCCTTCGATTCCTGGCGAATTTCTGTCCGGCTTGGGCCGTGAGTTGTCAGTTGGCTGTTCTGATTAATGATCATCACGGTATCAGGACTCGTTGCCACGTGCATGTTCGCTCCTTCCTGAACCCGCGGCGTCCCTCGCAATTCAACGTCCCCAGTCGCGGCGGTGTAAGTCGCTTTGTCTGCGCGCCCAACTGCGCGCGTTGGCGGACCGCCGTTGGGATCGGGCCGGTTGCGCACCAACCCGACATTTCCTTCGGCGATCGCTTTCTCAAGGCCCTGGTTTTCTCCCTTTGTAATGAACACGGTCAATTTGTCAGATTGAAGATTGAAACGTGGATCGGTCACTTTCACTCGGCCGCTAAAGATGCCCATGTTCTTGGTTGAATCAAAGAACGCTTCGTCCGCGTAGATTTCTGTCGTCATCGGTTCGTTGGAGTTCAACCCCCATGACACTCTGGCCAAACAAGGAGTCGGCAGGGCGATTTGTTCTCTTTTTCGGGTGGTTGTTTCTTTGGCTTTTTCGCCGGCGATGCGAGCTCGCGACATGCTTTGGGCGTCGCAGCAACAGTCTGCGCGTGCAAGCGTGCGCCGGTGACGCAGGCGACAACCAGAAGCAGCGTCGTCAAATCCTTCATTTGTTCGTGTCGGGTTTCGCCGTTAACCGCGACTTGTCAGTGATCACCATTTTTACGTTCCCGATCAATCGCCCGGTTCTGCTGTTCGTATCGAACTCCACTGAATCGCCAGCGATATTAAAATCCGCGCGCTGGATTGTGGTGCGTGTTTTTGAACTCAAGAATGCGCGTTTTCAAGTCAAGCACGGACGTGCTCATGTCGATTTTTAGGTCCGGCTGATCCTCAGGCGTGTAGGTTGTAATTTTGAGCTGTTCAAAGCCGATGTGTCCCTGGTCGATTCGGTGCGCCGTTCCCGCTTCGAATTTTCCCCGCAGATGCCCTTCGCCGTCAAAATCCGGCAACACGAGGCCTTTGGCTTCGTGGCCGATCGGCAGTGGAATATTCGTAAGGCTTTGCTCGCCGGGAGAGGAACTCGGGCCCCGCCTTCGCGCGAGGCTTTCCTTTGCGACCTTTTGATTGAGCCGACGCATAAGGCGCCAAACTTGAGATGCCCAGCACGACTGACAACAACAAAATCGCGAGGAACCAACACCGCCAAGTGCGATTCACAATCGGCAATCCCGCTGGTCTCCGACTCGCTGCCTGCGCGACTAAAGTCGCCCGCCCGTGCTTGAAACCACAGCATGAATAGCCTTTAACATGCGAAGGTGCTTCGGCAAATCGTTTAGCCGAACCTGATTCGGCCCATCGGAGAAAGCGCGGGCCGGATTTTCGTGTACCTCCATAAAGATTCCATCACACCCCGCAGCCATTGCGGCTCTGGCCAACACCGGGGCTAATATACGGTCGCCGGACGTCGAATCCCCTGCCCCGCCGGGCCGCTGCACGGAATGTGTCGCATCGAAAATGACGCGATAACCTGCGTCACGCATCCAGTAAAGTGAGCGCATGTCGGCGACAAGGTTGTTATACCCAAAAGTGGTGCCGCGCTCGGTGAAGCAGAATTGTGCGTTGCCGAAGGCGATCAGTTTCTCGGCGATGTTTCGCACATCCCACGGCGCGAGGAACTGACCTTTTTTTACGTTAATCGCACGACCCGTTTGCGGCAGCGGCACGCAGCAGATCCGTTTGCCGGCAGAGGAACGCCGGGATCTGCAACATGTCGATCTTCTTGCCGACAATCTCAGCTTCAGCCGTGGAATGGACATCTGTTGTCACCGGAATTTTCAGTTCGCGCGCGATTTCCGCGAGAATATCGCAACCTTCGCGCACGCTGGTTCCGCGAAACGAGCGGACAGAAGTCCGGTTCGCTTTGTCGTAGGAGGCTTTAAAAATGAAATCAACTTCCTCAGAAGCGCACGCCTCAGCAATCTTCCTCGCCATGCGCCAGACAAATTTCTCCGACTCAATGACGCACGGGCCGAGAATGAAGACGGGGCGTTTACCGCCAATCGACACTTTCCCGACGCGCAAGGGTTTTGTTTTGGCCATGAATGTCTAAGGAAAGCAGGAGCGCAGTAATTTTAAAGAGTCGCTTCCTGCTTTCCTGTTTTCCGGATTAATCCTCTTTTCGTTATATCAAAAACGGCAAACGGCGCGTAGAGCACGAGAAAAAATAGGAGTGCCACTCCGTGCATTTGCAAGAGATACAGCGGCCACGAATCGGAGAGAAAACTCAAAATCGAAAATGCCTCAGGTTTATGCAGGAGAAATCCATAATTAACGCCAGTGAGTATATCAATGACCAGCGTGACCACGAAATAGAACTCCGACCATAACCATACGCGCACAATGGACATCGGATATGGCCGATAGCCACGCGTCAGCATCAGGAAAACCACGCCAACAATGATGCCGCAGTGCGACGTGAAAAAACTGATGAATCGCCAGTCCGGGAAACCATAAGCGCAGGTTGGGCGTAAGGACGGCTTGCAGCGTGCCGCCAATCCCCCAGAAATACGCAACCTCAAACCAGCGCTGGTTTCCTGTCCACATCGCCACCATCACCACGACCATGCCCCAGTCGCACATTTGCATCGGCAACATCTGCCGCCAATCCACCACGCCCCGGCTGCGAATGAAGACCAGATAAGCCAGATAATTCAAGATAAGCACCACTGAGAACGCAGCGATGATCACCCGCTCGATCCTTTGCGATTTTGTGCGCCGAACCAGTGCGGCAAGCGCGAACGGCAGCACGATGGTTAGGAAAATCACCGTCAGATGCGGCAAACCGTACGGTTGAAATTCGGGCTCCATGCGTTGTTATAGCGGGGACTGTTTCAGTGCCGATATTCAAAAAGGAAGGCGTCTGACGCAAGCGCCTCTGCAAATCATGCGCAGTTCATGCAATTCAATTCAGCGAACGATCCAGAGATTGCATGGAATCACATCGCTAACCCAGGCAATATTGCTCGGGAGTTGCTGAATCCTTTCGCGAGTTTTCGGCAGCGACACGACAAGCAAGTCGGCTTCCACCGATCGCACGAAATCGGATGCAGCTAGGCCGGTAGCGCCCCTAATAAAGCGCGTCTCAATTGGGACTTCAGTCGCGCCCGCTGACAAAACGAACTCTTCAAGCGGGTCTTCCTCGCTATGTTTTCCGACTTATGCGCTGCACATTCCGGCTGCGTCTCCTGCGATCGATGCGCGGGCTTCATCAAACGCAGTAATGATTCCAATGACGTACAGTCGCTCGCACGATTCTGCTTCCGCAAGCTTCAGCGTCATTTTCAGCGCCACCAATCCCTCCTGTGAGTGGTCCGCAATGAATACAATACGACGCAGGGGTTTCGGTTTTTTTTCCGGATGCGTGAACAGCATCACCGAGCAGTTGGCGTCTCGCACCAGGCGGCGTGCGACATTGCCCAGAAATGGATGCAATACGATCTCCTTTTCCAGCGCGCCGGCCACGAGCATGTCTATGTTTTCCCTCGCAAGCGCGGCCAGAATAGCTTCGGCTGGATCGCCCTCCTCATAATGGATTGGCGAATCTGCGGGCAGCTCGAGTTCGGCAAGCACGGTGCTAAACTTCCCCGAGATTTCGTCATTTGGCCTGCCAACATAGATCAGATGAAGATCGGCTGAAAACCGGTCGCGCATCCGTTTCGCTTCAGCAAGCACCTGTTTGAACCGGGGCGAAAACGTTGTTGCTACAGCGATATTCTTGTAAAGCAATGGATTCGGCATCGGGAGATTGAACTTCATGTCTCACGCGGTTTAGGCAAACGGGCGAATATCATGCCATTCGGCTTTCCATTTCCCGCTTCCTCATGCGATTTTCGGAGATGCGACGCGCTATTTACCCGGGAAGCTTTGATCCAGTGACCAACGGCCACCTGGATGTGATTGAGCGTGCACGAAAGTTATTCGACGAAGTCGTCGTGGCTGTCGCGCATAATGACGAGAAGCAACCGCTTTTCTCGCTCGAGCAGCGCCTCGATCTACTGCGAGAGACCGCCGGTAAAATCGACAACGTACGGATCGCCGAGTTCAGCGGGTTGCTGGTCGAATTCGCCGGTGCTCAAGATGCGGGCGCAAAGGAATCAGAGCCTGAATATCCATAAGTTCATCCTTATTCCTTACCCCACCTGAGACCGTAACTTTCTGCTTTGTGGCATTAGCTATTTTTTTTGAAAGATCCAGATTTGGCCCTGACATAGTTCCATTTCTCTCAACATCGGTTATAATGAACCTCTCTACACCGAATTCCGCTAATTTTTTTGCATAGTCGAGATAGTTAATTCCTGTTTTAATTTTTCTTCCTCGTACGATCAATTTCATCATTTAAAACATCAAGCGAGATTACAATTTTCGCAGGTCCGTATTTCTCAAAAACTTTTTAAATTCCTCAGGATTTTCATATGACATTGTATTTATAGCCAGGCGGCTTACCCCAAGATCAAACATTCTATCAGCGTCATCAATTGTCCTGATTCCACCGGTATATTCAACAGGAATAATAACTGAGTTGCAGATTTCATGTATTATTTCAACATTTCTTTTTGAGTGTTCGAATGCCCCGTCAAAATCTACGACATGAAGAAGTTTCGCATTTTCCGTACGCCAAATTCTGGCCATTTCCACAGGATCACTACCGTATTCCTTACAATCAAGTTCAGGAATTCCCTGCACAACCCTTACGGTTTTTCCGTTTTTAATATCAATTGAGGGAATTACCAGCAGATATCTCAAATTATGCTCCTATGCCTGAGATTTACTTCAGAGAAAATACATAAATGAGAAACAAAAAGAAATAATGTTCGTGATGCTGAGATTCTAAAAAGTTTGATTTATGCCTCATTTTCTTGACTTTTCTATCTTTAATGACCATATTTGATCCAATGAGCAAAGATTTTATACTAACCACTGAAAAGCAGGATACACTTAGGATTACTGCCTATGGGGTAGAAAATCTTCGTCTGTCACCATGCCTTCTTTTTGTCCATGGTTTTAAAGGATTTAAAGATTGGGGTTTTGGTCCTTATATTGGAAATTATTTTTCATCCAAAGGTTTTTTTGTTCTTAATTTTAATTTTTCACATAACGGAGTGGGAGAAAGTCTTACTGAATTCAATGAACTAGATCGTTTTGCTGAAAATACATTTACTCTTGAAATGGATGAACTTTCCCAGTTAATTGATGCGTATTTCCGCGGATTCTTCGGCGGGACTTCCAATGACAGGCTGGGCCTGCTTGGACACAGCAGAGGTGGAGGTATCTCACTCTTAACTTCACGTTGGAAATCTGAAGTTAAAGCAGTTGCAGTTTGGTCATCAGTTTCTACTTTTGATCGCTATTCGGTTAGACAAAAAGAAGCCTGGAGGAAAAAGGGGATTTTTGAGGTCATGAATACCAGGACTCAACAGAAAATGAAGTTGAATGTTTCACTATTAAATGACCTTGAAGAAAATAAGAATGATCAACTAAATATAAAAAAAGCGGTGAGGGAGTTGAAAAAACCATTACTAATTGTTCATGGACAGCAGGATCTGGCTGTTCCTGTAAGCGAGGCTGAGGATCTTTACTCACTAGCAGATAAGGATTTGACTGAACTATATGTTGTTCCTTCGACCGGACACACCTTCGATATAAAACATCCTTTTGAAGGAACAAATGAGAAATTTGAATCAATTCTTGAAAAAACTTTTCAATTTTTTAATCAAAATCTAAATTGAGGAAATTTATGACTTCGAAGCATAACGCTGTTGCTGGTTCCAAACATTTTATCCGAACTGCATCTTCTGAGTTATTCTGGATTTTTGCTTTTACTATTTTAACCGCGGTTGCTGCACAAGTAAGTATACCTGTAAAACCTGTACCATTTACTCTTCAGACTTTAATGGTTGGACTCTCAGGCGCTTTTCTTGGAGCAAAAAAAGGGGCTTACAGTCAGATCCTTTACTTGGCAATGGGTGTTACCGGCCTGCCGGTTTTTGCTCCGACACCAGACGGCTATTTAGGTGCTGCAGCTTTATTCGGACCAACTGGCGGTTACCTGCTTGCTTTCCCGATCGCCGCATTTGCTGCTGGTTTCATTATTGAGAAAAGCAAGAGCTATTTAGCGATTGTTTCTGCAATGATATTGACAGAGGCAGTAATAATCGTTAGCGGCATAATCTTCCTGAATTCATTTTATATTCACGACTGGTCGACTACAATAAAAGGCGGAGCAGTAATATTTTCAGTATGGACAGTAATTAAAATATTCTCTGGTGCAGCCATATATAGCGGTATATCCAGAACCCGCAGTAAAAAATAAAATTTAATCCTAAGTTTTAATTTGTTGTTTATATGGAATCAAAAAATATAGTTTTTATTGTTTTTTTAATCTTTGCTCCGGGAATCTTTGTATGGAGCTGCAGGAAGTTAATTTCTTACATGCTTCTTACTCAGAAGAAGGATGATAGGTTTGACAAGGTTGGTGATAGGTTAAAAAGAGTCTGGGTTGTGGCGTTTGCACAAACCAAGTTACTCAGAGATCCTAAGGCCGGATTGCTCCACCTGACTATTTTCTGGGGATTTGTTCTTTTCCTTTTTGCCGTGATTGAAGCTTTTATCCAGGGTTTTTATTCTCCTTTTAGCTGGCATTTCGCAGGTCCTTTCTATTCGGGAGTAACGCTTATACAGGATTTCTTCTCGGTCCTGGTTATTGCTGCTTGTCTTTATGCATTGTACAGGAGATTTGTAATTCACGTGCCGAGGCTTGAAGTAGAAAAATCAGGTAAACTCGATGCAGCGTTTATACTTGTGCTTATTATGCTGGTCTGCATCTCAATGCTGGGTGAAAATGCGGCCCTGGTTGCTATGCATAATTTCAAGTTGAACACGTACGAGATAAGGCCAATTTCTGCCGCTCTGAGTCATTGGTTTTATGCCGGGGGGTCTCAGAATGCCCACATTTATTTTGAAGTATTTTGGTGGATGCATATAGTTGTAATACTGGGATTTCTGAATTTTCTTCCATACTCAAAACACCTTCACGTATTAACTTCAATTCCGAATACTTACTTCGCAAATCTTGATAATGTCAGGAATACTATAAAGCCTCTGAACCTTGAAGATGAAAATACAGAAGTTTTCGGAGCTGCTGATTTTGAACATCTATCCTGGAAGCAGGTGCTGGATGGTTATTCATGTACAGAATGCGGAAGATGTACTGCTTCATGTCCAGCTGCCACCGTTGGTAAATCTCTTTCTCCAAGGAAGATTATCGTGGATATCAGGAGAAGGACGAAAGACAAAGCCCCATTAATGGAAAAGGGAGTTACAGAGGGTGAGGTTTTTGAAAAAACTCTTGTGCATAATTATATCTCTGACCTGGAATTGTGGCAATGTACAACCTGTATGGCTTGTGTTCAGGAATGTCCTGTTATGATAGAACACTTAGATTCCATTATTGACATGAGAAGAGATCTTGTTTTAACAGAATCACAGTTTCCTTCAAATCTTAATCCAGTTTTTAAGAGTCTGGAAACCAACTTTACACCATGGGCTTTCAACCAGGCTGACCGTGCTAACTGGGCGGAGGGTTTAAATATTAAAACAATGGCTGAAGATTCCGGGTGTGAAATTCTTTTCTGGGTTGGATGCGCAGGTTCTTTCGATGAAAGATATAAGAAAGTATCGCGTGCGTTCGCACAGATTATGCAGAAAGCCGGAGTTGACTTTAGAATATTGGGTACAGAAGAAAAGTGCAATGGCGACACAGCGAGACGATTAGGAAATGAATACCTGGCCCAGATGCTAATGATGGATAATATCGAAACTCTTAATAATTACAAGGTTAAGAAAATTGTCACCGCATGTCCCCACTGTTTCCAGTCGCTTGGAAGGGAATACAAGCAGTTCGGAGGGGATTACGAGGTGATTCATCATTCTCAGTTCATTGAAAAACTGATTTCCGATGGTAAGATTGAATTAAATAATAATCAGGAAAAAAATAAGGTAACTTATCATGATTCCTGTTATCTTGGGAGGTATAATAATGTATACGAATCCCCAAGGAACACTTTAAAGAGCATCAACGGACTTGATTTCGTTGAAATGGATAGGATAAAATCCCGCGGATTCTGCTGCGGTGCAGGAGGCGGAAGGATGTTTCTTGAAGATGAGGAAGGAGGACGAATAAACGTTAATAGAACATCTGAAGCCTTAAAAACAAATTCAGATACAATTGCATCAGCCTGTCCGTTCTGTATGACTATGCTAACGGACGGAGTTAAACATTTTGAAAAAACAGAAGAAGTTGCAGTAAAAGATATTGCAGAGATAGTGCTAGAACATTCTAAATAACTTATTATAAATTATTTCTTAGGAGGTTTCAATGAATAAATACGAAGAACTTATGCAGGCAGTACAAAATCTTCATACTGATTTTGAAAAGTTCTATGAAAAAGGCCAGGCTGCAGCCGGCACCCGTCTTCGTAAAGGATTAAGCGAACTCAGAAAATTGGCCCAGGACGTTCGTAAGGATGTTCAGGAAGTAAAAGCCCAAAGAAAAACTGAGAAACAAGGATAACAGAGTTTAGTATCATTTAATGAAGGCTGACTATTGAAAAATAGTTCAGCCTTTTATTTTATTATATGCGGTTTATTTTAATATCGGTCATTATCTCAATTATTTTTTTCTCGCCGGAGAAAAATGTCCGATATGATTTTCAAGACGGAAAGATTGAATCAGATTCTGTAGTATCTGTTTCAATTAGTATTGTGGGTGATATAATGTGTCATTCTGTTCAATATAATTACGCCCGCATAAGTGCAGATAGTTTCAACTTTAATCCTGTGTTTATACGGGTAAAGCAATATCTTGATCAGCCTGATTTCCTTTTCGGAAACCTTGAAACGGTTACCGCGGGGCAAAAGGTAGGATATTCGGGCTATCCTTTCTTCAATACCCCCGACGATTTTATTACCTCTCTTAAGTTCGCTGGCTTTGATTTGCTGTCAACTGCAAATAACCACGCCCTCGATAGGGGAGAGGCTGGAGTAAGGAGAACTATTGAACAGCTGAAATTGAATCGTATTGGTTACAATGGTACATTCCTTTCAGAGAAAGACAGGGATTCGATAAGGATATTTGATATCAAAGGAATCAGAACCGCATTCCTTGCGTATAGTTACGGGGCGAATGGAAATCCGGTTCCCAGAGGCAAGGATTACCTTATTAATTTCATCGATACTCTTCAAATCAAAAACGATATCGGTGCAGCCAGGGAAGAGGGAGCCGATATCGTTATCGTCCACCTTCACTTCGGAGATGAATATCAGCGATTCCCAAACGATTACCAGAAAGAGGTTGTTGATAAAACAATTAAGTCTGGTGCGGATATAATTATCGGCGGGCATACACATGTGCTTCAGCCCCTAACCTATTTCAAGACCATCAATGCCGGGATTGATTCAGGCTTCGTAATTTACTCTATGGGAAATTTCATTTCTAACCAGAGATGGCGGTACTCTGACGGAGGTTGCATATTGACTTTCACCCTGACAAAAGAACTTTCAACGGATTCAATCAGCCTGAAAAAGGTTGAATATCTACCTATATGGGTGTTTAAAGGAAATACTGGTGAAGGTTGTGAATATACAGTAATTCCATCCGAAGCTGCATTCTCAGATAGTCTTTACCCATTCCTTTCCCGTGAAGATAGAAAGCTAGCCGCCCAATCATTTCATGATACACAGGAAATATTGTTAAAGTACTCTGGCAAGCCGCTCCTGAGAAGTATTATCCAGGATTATCTTTTTCCGGTTCCACTTATGAAGTTTTGAAGTTGGAAATTAGCTCGCCTGAATTTTCGATACCGTCAGTATCGCAGATGGAGTGACAAGAATCATTATAATAATTATTTATATATTTATATATCTAATTCCTTTTCACTATTTAACCGGATCATAGGATTTGTCGCATCATATTACATTAATTCCCGGAGACGGGATAGGACCCGAAATTACAAAGGCAACTACAAAGGTTCTTGAAGGTGCCAAGGTTAAGATTGAATGGGAAGTTGTTGAAGCAGGGATGACAGCCCTTGAAAAATACCGCGACCCTTTACCACAGGAAGTTATAGATTCGATTGATAAAAATTGTATCGTTCTTAAAGGTCCTTTGACCACTCCAGTAGGTAAGGGTTTTAGAAGTATAAACGTGGCATTACGAAAAGAATTCGAACTCTATGTAAATCAGCGCCCGGCTAAGACTTACAAGGGCATCAGGACAATTTTTGACCATATAGATTTACTAATCTTCAGGGAGAACCTCGAGGAATTCTATTCCGGAATCGAACATTATATTGATAGCAGCAAATCTGCTGCCGAAACCATCGGGATTATTACCCGCAGAGGTTCGGAGAGAATAATAAGATATGCATTTGAATACGCAAAGAAACATGGTCGGAAGAAATTAACTGTAGTGCATAAAGCAAATATCCTGAAGTTCACGGGAGGGTTGTTTCTTGATATTGCTGAAGAGATTGCTCCGGAATTTCCCGAGATTATATTTGATAATAAGATTGTTGATAATATGGCTATGCAGATGGTAATGAATCCGTACCAATTCGACTGCATCGTTACCACAAACCTGTTCGGGGATATACTATCTGACCTTGCTTCTGGATTAGTCGGAGGTCTAGGTATGGCTCCCGGAGCAAATATAGGAGACGATGTTGCGATATTCGAAGCTGTCCATGGATCCGCCCCTGATATTGCCGGACAAAATATTGCTAACCCCTCTGCGTTGATTCTTGCAGCCGTGATGATGCTGGAATATATCAATGAACCGGAAGCTGCCAATCGTATTGAGAAGGCATTAGCGAAGGTTATTGAACAAGGCAAGAAAGTTACAAAAGATATAAATTCTAATAATTTTGTGGGTACAGCAGAATTTGCCGATGCCGTGATTGAAGAGTTATAGTGAAAAACAGATCTGCTCTTACACTCATTTTCATTACAGTATTTATAGACCTGCTTGGGTTTGGTATACTTATACCCATTTTACCTACCTTTGCTACAAAAGAACTTCATGTAGATGAGACAGCCGTTGGTATAGCCATTGCTGTATATTCTTTCATCCAGTTTTTTTTCAACTCTCTTTTCGGTGAATTATCTGATAAACATGGACGCAAACCTATCATCGTTATCTGCCTGCTGCTGAATGCCCTGGGTTATGTTATTTTCGCTTTCACTCATACTTATTTCGTTTTGATCATATCAAGAATTGTCGGAGGTATCGGTGGAAGCAGCATCGGCGTTGCACAGGCTTATATCGCAGATATTACTACTAAAGAAGACCGTTCAAAGGGGATGGGAATGATAGGTGCAGCATTTGGACTAGGATTTGTTTTCGGTCCTTTAATAGGTGGACTCCTATCCAAATTCGGCTATGAAGCAACTGGATTTGCCAGTGCGGGTTTTTCCTTCCTTGCTTTTCTGGTTACTACCATTCTGCTTCCTGAATCTAATGTTAATCGTAAGGCAGCTGAAGTCAGGAAAAGAAAGTTGTTCGATGTTTCGGCCGTGAAGAAAGTATTTAGGAAAAAGGATCTGGGACTTCTTATCACCCTGTTTTTCATTTTAACTTTTTCTGTTGCAAATATATACGGTACTTTTGCACTCCTAGGGTATGAAGCCTACCATTTCACCGACCTGCAAAACGGATATATGTATGGAATAGTTGGTATATCTGCAGCTATTGTACAGGGTGGTCTGATCCGCGTGGTTTCCAAGTATTTAAAGGAACAAAGATCATTGCCATTGGATCCTTCCTGATGATGGGTGGACTTGCTCTTTTGCCATATGGTGGAAACTTTTTAGGACTTGCTATTATCGTCATTATAATGTCGCTGGGAACAGGTTTTCTGCAGCCCACTTTATTAAGTCTCATCTCGGAGGTAACCTCAGATAATGAGCAAGGGACAGTTTTGGGAATAAATCAGTCATTCTCAGCATTTGCCCGCGTGCTAGGTCCCCTGTGGGGGGGATTCGCTTTTGAATTCCTAGGATATCCGTTTCCGTTCCTTACCGGAGCATTTTTTACGTTTTTTATTGTCCTGCTGGCCCTCTTCTATCTCCCGAAGGCTATTAGAGCGGACACTGGCGCAGAGCTTTGACCTGAGTAATTCTTTTTCCAATTATTTTTTATATCATTATTTATATCTTTATATGAGTAAACGAGTGAATTTATATGTTTAAAGTAGATAAGATAAATATTTAATAAAGCGATTCTTCTTGCCCCTATGGAAGATGTTACAGATGTTTCATTCAGGCTTATCTGCCGTGAATTGGGGGCTGATGTGGTATATACGGAGTTTGTCAATGCTGAAGGGCTCGTACGCTTGAATAAGAGAACTCATGAGAAGCTTGAAATAGTTGAAGAAGAAAGACCAGTGGGCATTCAGATTTACGGTGCCAGTATTGAGTCGATGGTTGAAGCTGCAAAATTTGCTGAACAGGAGAACCCTGATATCATTGACATAAATGCCGGATGCTGGGTAAAGAATGTAGTTGGGCATGGTGCGGGTTCAGCACTGTTAAAAGATCCTTCCTACATGCAAAAAATGGTTAAGGAAATTGTAGATAACGTATCTCTCCCTGTTACTGTAAAAACCCGTCTTGGCTGGGATCATAACAGCATAGAAATAATTGATGTTGCAAAAAGGGTGGAAGACGTTGGGGCAAAGGCTTTAACGGTTCACTGCAGAACAAGAGCGATGGGTCATAAGGGGGAGGCAGAATGGGACTGGATACCAAAGATAAAGCAGGCTGTAACTATTCCTGTTGTGTTAAATGGTAATGTACTCAGTGCACTGGATGTAAAGCGTGCATTCGATGAGACAGGTGCGGACGGTGTAATGGTTGCAAGAGGCGCTATTGGAAATCCCTGGATATTTACCGAGGCTAAGGAATTACTAAAAAATGGATCGGTCATAACAAAGATAGATTCGGAGAAAAGAATCAGTATCTGCCTCAGGCATCTGCAGCTGGCAATTAAAGTTAAAGGAGAACGTCGTGCCGTAACAGAGCATAGGAAGTTCTACAGCGGATACCTTAAGGGTTTATACAATGCTACCCAGGCAAGAATGGCACTGATGGCTGCAACTGATTATTCTGCAGTACAGGATATCCTGTTTAATTTCCTTGATCAGATAAAAGATTACGAAATTGCCGTATAACTTTGAACAGCATTATTTCTACTAAAACAGCAAGAATCATATCCACGCTTTTTGTGCCTCCATCTTTTACGATTATTATCTTTACAATTTTTGCATTCCGGCTTGAAGAAACTGCTTTTCACAGGACCATACTTATCTTAACGGCACTGGTATTCGGTTTCATATTTCCGGTTCTTATGTTCGTATCGTTCCGAAAAAAGGGATGGATTGCCGATATAGATGCCAAAATACAGGAAGAGAGAACTTTTCCGTTTCTGCTGTCGCTATTGTTTTATGCCTCCGGATTAATAATTTTAATAATTTTCAGGATAAATACAGTTTCTATAGCATTCTGGTTTTGTTATATTTCGAACACTCTGTTGCTTGTTGTAATAAATAATTACTGGAAGATAAGTGCTCATATGATGGGAGCTTCAGGTCCTTTCGCAGCGTTAATCTATGTATTCGGCTATTCCGCTTTACCTTTTATTTTACTTCTTTATTTTATAGGACAAGCTCGCATAAAACTTGAATGTCATACTTTGAATCAGGTGATTGCTGGAGCCTGTTTTGCCTTCATTTCTACCTATGCACAGATCTATTTAATCACAAAATATTTTGGATATGCCTGATAAGAAGGACACTATAGCTTTACTTGAAAATATCGCTGACATAATGGATTTCAAGGGAGAGAACAAATTTAAGGTCGGTGCATACAGGAATGGCGCAATTTCAATAAGAAGGTTTGAGGGCGATTTTGATAAAGCTGTTGAGCAGAAAGATCTTGATAAAATAAGAGGAATTGGGAAGGGTCTTCAGGCGGTAATTTATGAATATTTTGAAAAAGGTGAATCGCCTCTTTATAAACAGCTGAGGGAAGAAGTGCCTGATGGAATTGAACAGCTGCTGGGCATAAAGGGACTCAGCGCAAGAAAAATAAACCTCCTCCATAATGAGCTCGGAATATCGAGCATCGGTGAGCTGGAGTATGCCTGCAGGGAAAACCGTCTGGCAATGCTGAAAGGTTTCGGAGAGGCTACACAGAATAAGATCCTGAATGAAATTGAAAGGCTCAAATACCACAGCAGATTCATCCTGCTGAATACAGCAGAAGAATTTGCTGATGAAATACTTTCAAAACTTGAACCCATTATTGAAATAAAAAGAACAGGTATTTCAGGCGAACTTAGGAGGGGTATGGAGATCATATCCTCTATAAACCTGGTGTTATTAATTACCGATAAGAAAAAGTTCCTTAAAAACTTAAAAACGAAGCTTGAGTTTGAGATTGAAAATGATGTTGCTGCCGTAAGAGGATATTTCTCGGTTCCCGTAAACCTTCATCTCACACATTCAGAAGATGAATTTAACAGAATATTGTTCGTTACAACCGGTTCGGATGCTTTCCTTAAACAGTTCGATGCCGAACCCGGAAAACCAAAAGGGAGTACAGAGGAGGAAATATTCAAATCATTAAAATCTCCATATGTTATTCCTGAAATGCGTGAGGAAGAATATTTCACAGCTAAGAAGAAGAAATTAACAGATTTACCCGATCTAAATGAGAATAAGTTCAAAGGTCTGCTTCACTTTCATACCGTTTATTCAGACGGAAGAAATACGCTTGATGAGATGGTTACTTCTGCAACGGAGAAAGGATTTGAATATGCTGCGGTATGTGACCATAGCAAAACTGCTTTCTATGCAAATGGTTTATCGGAAGAGAGGATATTGAGGCAGAAAGAGGAAGTGGCTAAAATGTCTTCTGTAAAAAGAATCTATATATTTCAGGGAATTGAATCCGATATATTATCGGACGGAAACCTTGATTATTCAGATGACTTTTTAAGTAATTTTCATTTTATAGTGGCCTCAATACACTCAAGGTTCAGTATGGATGAAGCTCAGATGACAGCAAGGATCCTAAGAGCTCTTGAAAATCCTCATACCGATTTGCTTGCACATCCATCAGGCAGGCTTTTGTTGTCACGTGAACCGTACAAATTTGACGTGAAAAAAATAATAGATGCCTGTGCTGCAAATGAAGTTGCTATTGAGATCAATTCAAATCCAAGAAGACTCGATCTTGACTGGAGATGGATTTATTATGCAAGAGAAAAAGGTTGTCTCTTTTCTATAAATCCCGATGCACATTCGATTAAGGAAATTGATCTGATAAAATACGGTGTAATAATGGGACGGAAAGGGGGACTGACGAATTCGGAGGTGATAAATTGTTATAGTCTGCCACGGTTTAAAAAATTTCTTAACAGGAAAGTTAAACGTAAATTTCATGGGGAGTAAAATGATTAGTTATAACGTAAATAATAAAATGGCATTAATAAAATTAAACAGGCCGGAAAAGCGAAACGCTCTTCATCCCGACCTTGTAAAAGAGTTTAAGGAAAAACTAAAACAAGCCGGAAACGATGATAAGGTGAGTATATTAATAATAACAGGGGAAGGAAAAAGCTTCTGCGCAGGTGCTGACCTTTCGTACCTCCAGGATCTGAATGATTATTCTTTATTGGAAAATGAAGAAGACTCAAGGTCGCTTGCCCAACTGTTCCTGGATATCTATAATTTTCCCAAACCAACAATAGCATCTGTTAATGGGGCAGCTATAGCAGGAGGGTGTGGCCTGGCGAGTGTCTGCGATATCATTGTGGCCGATCAGCAGCACGCAAAGTTCGGTTATTCTGAAGTTAAGATCGGCTTTATACCAGCTGTTGTTTCTATATTCCTGATTCGTAAGATAGGTGAGGGGAGAGCAAAGCATCTTTTACTTACTGGAGAAGTCATCGACGCAGAAAAAGCATTTCAGCTTGGTCTTGTAAATTATCTTACAGAGAATGTGAATGCATTTTCATTCGAACTGGCAAGTAGCATGCTTAATAATTCAGATTTCAGTATGCGTTTTACAAAGCAAATGATCAGTGATATTTCAACACTTACTGTTGATAAAGCTGTGGAATATAGTATTGAACTCAATGCAATCAGCAGAACCTCGGATGATTTCAAAAAGGGACTTTCATCATTC
Source organism: uncultured Bacteroidota bacterium (assembly GCA_963839165.1). Lineage (GTDB taxonomy): Bacteria > Bacteroidota > Ignavibacteria > Ignavibacteriales > Ignavibacteriaceae > DATFVA01. Next base: position 47,454 of record CAWIUG010000005.1, read on the forward strand.
TTAAACAAAAAATAATTCTCATGAATACAGATATAAAAAAATACATAAGATCAGTAAAAGATTTTCCAAAACCGGGAATCATGTTCCGCGATATTACTACTCTTCTCAAAGAACCGGAAGGGTTAAAAGCTTCATTTTCATGCGTTAATTAAATTTGCGGAAGGATTGAAAATAGACAAGGTTGTAGGTATAGAATCCCGCGGTTTTATGCTGGGTGCAATGATTGCCGAGAAACTCAATGCAGGGTTTGTTCCTATCAGGAAACCCGGCAAACTTCCTGCCGATACGGTAAAGGAGGAATATTCACTCGAGTATGGAACTGATGCAATCGAGATTCATAAAGATGCAATAAAACCGGGAGAATCTGTTCTGCTTCATGATGATCTGCTTGCCACAGGAGGAACTGCGTGTGCTGCTGTGAACCTTATTGAAAAGCTCGGAGGAAATGTTGTCCAGATCTCCTTCATAATTGAGCTTAGTTTTCTTGGAGGCAGAGATAAACTGAAAGGATATGATGTGAGATCACTTGTTACGTATGACGGTGAAGATTAACTGCCTTGTCAGCCTTTGGTATTGAACCACAGTCATTTTAATTTATTTATTCTTCATTAGGTATTGCGGGTAATAATTCAGAATTTTGTGTCCAATCTGAGGGGGCTATCACTACAGCGAATTCTCCCTTTGTAATCTTATTGCTAAGAGTCCCCAGAATATCTTTCGGATAACCTCTCCAGGTCTCCTCAAATTTTTTAGTCATCTCCCGGCATACCACCACCCATCTGGCGGGTAAATATTCATTCAGTTCCTTTAGAAGTTTTTCTATCCTGTAGGTAGATTCATAAAGCACAATAGTTCTATTCTCCTCAGCCAGTTCCTTAAGTTTTTTCTGTCTCCCTTTTTTCTGGGGAATAAAACCTTCAAAAGTGAAAGAATTTGTAGGAAGGCCGGCCAGGGTCAGAGCAGCTGTTAAGGCCGAGGGTCCTGGTACTGTGATAATGTTAATGTCCTTTTTGATCGCTGCAGAGATCAGACGTATTCCTGGGTCTGAAATAGCAGGAGTGCCTGCATCGGATACAAGCGCACAACTTTCTCCGCTAAGGATTCTTCCAATCACATATTCAGTTTTCTTTGTTTCACTGGCAGCATTAAGTGAAATCAATTCATTCTTTATTTCATAATGATTTAACAGAATCCCCGTAACTCTAGTATCTTCACAGGCAATAAAATCGGATTCCTTCAGAATTTCAAGGGCTCGAAGGGTTATGTCTTTCAGGTTGCCAATCGGGGTACTAACAATGTAAAGGGAATTCTCCAATATTCGTCATCTCTGTTAATGAATACCGAAATATAGGGAATTATTCCGATAGTAAAGGAAAACAGGCAAGAGGTTTAAAATGATGATCCCGCCATCAGCGGCGGGATATCATGCAAGTAGTTAATTATTTAGTTGTTTGATGAAAGCAAAAATAGAACTTTTTTAATAATATTCAAGCCCTCATCTAGGTCATCTTTTTTTACATTTAAAGGAGGCCTGAACCTGATAGCTTTTTCGCCACAGCCCAGTAATAGTAATTTATGTTTATAACATTCGTCGCGGAATTTATTTCTGATTTCTGCATTAGGCATATCGAAAGAACACATTAACCCCAGACCGCGGGGATTGCTTATTAGAGATGGGTATTCTTGTCCAATATCCTGAAGTCTTTTCAGCAGGTATTTACCAACTTCCGCAGCATTATCAACAAGATTTTCTTCATGGATTATTCTCATTATGTGCTTAGAACGTACCATATCTGTAAGGTTCGCTCCCCAGGTAGAATTTATTCTGCTCGATTTATGGAAGCAATTTTCCTTTACCTCATCAACTCTGTCTGAGACCATTATTCCGCAGACCTGAGCTTTCTTTCCAAAAGAGATAATATCAGGTTTCACATAATATTCAGATGCCCAGAATTTGCCTGTTAATCCAAAACCTGTCTGTACTTCATCGAACATAAGCAGAATCTCTTTTTCATCGGCAATATCCCTGAGCTTTTCAAAGAACTCCTTCCTGAAGAAATTATCGCCGCCCTCTCCCTGGATCGGTTCAAGGATAATAGCAGCAACGTCATCAGGATTATTTTTTATTGCAGCGTAGATCTCATCTACGGCCTGCTTTTCAACCTGCACTATTTCGTTCAGATGATCTTCAATTGGAAATTTAACCTTTGGATTAATTATCCTCGGCCAGTTAAATTTCGGGAAATAATTTATTTTATTAGCTTCAGTATTTGTAAGAGAAAGTGTATAACCGCTTCTGCCATGAAATGCCTGACGGAAGTGAATAATCTGTTGTCCCTTTTCGTCCTTATAACCTTTCATTAAATTCTTTTGAACTTTCCAATCAAATGCAACCTTCAGTCCGTTTTCAACAGCGAGTGCTCCACCGGCTATAAAGAACAGGTATTTCATATAATCCGGCTTGGCAATTTTTGCAAAGGTGTCGACAAATTCAGCCATTAATACCGTATAAATGTCGGAGTTTGATGGTTTATTAACCGATGCAAAAGCTAGTTCGTCCAAAACTTCTTTAGAATGAAGCTTGGGATGATTCAATCCCAGCGGGGAAGAAGCAAAAAAGGTGAATAGATCAAGATAGGTATCTCCGGTCTTTTCATCCACAAGGTGCATGCCCTTACTTTTCTTTAAATCGAGCACAAGACAGAATCCGTCAGCAAGCATGTTTCTTGCAATAGTTTCGTGAACTTTATCCGGGGTTATTTTATTTGAATCTTCCAATACCATACCTTCAGCTTTATAATCTGAATTATTCATAAATCCTCCTTTAATAAGAGTAGTGAGTTAATTAAGAATTTATTAAAAATGATAAAAAGGAAGGGGGATTAGAATACATTCTCAAAGCGTGAAATAAAGTAGCTTCTAAGGTTGTTAAACCCTGTTATTTCGCGATATGTTAGATAAGTAAGCATATTAACTATAAAATTACCTTACCAAAATTATATAAAATGATCCCAATACGCAATAATACCGGTTACATTTGATATAAAAAATCCCGGTAATTCCGAAGAAAAACCGGGATTTAGAGGGTATATTAGCACAAAACTACTTAATGAGCATCATCTTTTTAACAGATGAGTAATCTTTCGTACCATCAACAGATTTTGCCTGTATTGTATAGATATACATACCGGACAACATATATTGATTTTTACTCGTTTATATGTTACACTTACCGTAACAAATAAATATAATTATGTCAGCATCTACAAAACTTTCTGCCGCCGTTAAGGCACTTGCCTTCCTTGCAAAGGATTATCCTTCTCCTAAAAATAGTATTGAGATATCTGTGCATACGGGAATTAATGCCTCAAAGCTGAGGAAAATACTTTCGATGATGGTTAAAAACGGAATCGTTGAAAGTGCATACGGTACCGCAGGAGGTTTCTGTTTGAAGAAGAAACCGTCAGAGATAGATCTGCAAGAAATTTACTGCGCAATAGAGGACAGAAAAGCATTTCATCTGGATGTGTCAAAGACGAATGGAAAAACTTCTTCTTCCGATGTGGCAAAATTGAATGTTTATTTTCTCGATCTGTTCAGTACTATCCAGGTTGATATAGAGGACAGGATGAGAAATATTTCACTGCAAACAGTAATTGATAATATTAAATCTAAACCATAAGAGGAGTGTTTATGGATTTTCTGAAAGTATTAGGGATAAAGGATAAAAATTTTGCGGCATCAACCGGAACTGAATGGAATAACACCGCAGATCAGGGAGAGCTTAAAATATATTCTCCAACAAATGGGAAATTGATAGCTTCGGTTTACCAGGCATCCGAGCAGGATTATGAAAACATAATTAAAAAGGCCTCGGAAGCTTTCATAACCTGGAGAAAAATGCCGGCTCCTAAAAGAGGAGAGATAGTTAGACAGATCGGATTAAAGCTGCGTGAGTTCAAAGAACCTCTCGGAACACTTGTATCCTACGAAATGGGAAAGTCACTTCAGGAAGGTCTCGGTGAGGTTCAGGAGATGATTGATATATGTGATTTTTCGGTTGGTCAGTCGCGCCAGCTCTACGGGTTCACAATGCAGTCGGAACGTCCTGATCATAGGATGTACGACCAGTATCATCCCCTCGGAATAGTTGCGACCATCTCCGCCTTCAATTTTCCGGTTGCAGTTTATTCCTGGAATGCAATGCTTGCAGCTGTCTGCGGCGACGTAAATCTGTGGAAACCTTCTTCAAAGGTCCCTCTCTCTGCAATTGCAGTACAAAATATTATAGCGAAGGTTGTTAAGGAAAATAATCTTCCGGAAGGAATCTTCTCATTGATAATAGGCAAAGGTTCAACGATTGGTGAGAGGTTATTGAATGATAAAAGGATCCCTCTGATCTCGGTTACCGGTTCAACCAGAGTAGGAAGACATGCAGGCGAAGTTATACAGAAGAGATTTGGTAGATCAATTCTTGAGCTCGGAGGAAACAACGGAATTATTATTACTCCTGATTCAGATCTGAAGATTGCAATTCCTGCGGTTGTATTCGGAGCAGTAGGAACATGCGGACAGCGGTGCACATCAACGAGAAGACTGATAATCCACGAATCAATTTATGATAAAGTAAAAGAGTCATTACTTAAGGCTTATAAGTCGCTGAAAATCGGTGATCCATTGGATCAGAATAATCACGTCGGTCCTCTCATTGATAAAGATGCCGTCAAAATGTTTTCAGATGCGCTGGAAGAAGTGAAGAAAGAAGGAGGGAAAATTATTTACGGCGGAGAAGTTCTCTCAGGCAAAGGTTATGAGGCCGGTACCTACGTGACACCTGTCCTCGTAGAAGCAGAAAATCATTACAGCATTGTACAGGAAGAAACCTTTGCACCCATCCTTTACCTTCTAAAATATTCCGGGGACGTTACTAACGCAATTGAGCTGCATAACGGTGTCGTACAGGGATTATCTTCTGCCATATTTACTAATAACCTTAAAGAGGCTGAAGCATTCCTATCGGCCGGAGGGTCAGACTGCGGAATCGCTAACGTGAATATCGGAACTTCCGGTGCAGAAATCGGCGGAGCATTCGGCGGTGAAAAGGAAACAGGAGGAGGTCGTGAATCAGGTTCAGATGCGTGGAAAGCCTATATGAGAAGACAGACCAATACAATAAATTATGGCTCAACTCTTCCGCTTGCACAGGGGATAAAGTTCGATATATAGAGGAATAGTGGATAAAAATTTTCTCCACCATTCTGTTGAGATATTCAACAGGTGTGACAAAATGGCAGACAGGGTTCCAGATCGGTTTTATACTGGGGAAGGCTCGGAGTTATCTCGGAGGTGGACTCAAAATGAGACACATAGAATCCATTGAAAACTCGCAGTTTTCGACTGTTGAAAATATAAACGTATGACAAAATGTCAGTGTCTCAACTTGCGATTCAGAGACAGGTAAAACAACCTGTCTCTTTTTTTATCCGATTGAAAGCAGGATGTAGTCAGCCAGGATATGTCCTGTTTCATCCAGCAGCGCATCGTAATTTTTAGTTTTCTTTGCCGGAGTTTCACCTTTCTGAATCAGCTTTAATCCCTGTTCCTTACGGATCCTGTTTTCCTCTTCAAACTTTTTTTCTTCCTCTGCCTCTTTTTCTTTTTCTCTCCGGTCATAATTCAGCGATACATATTTTTTATCGTGCGATTCTTCTGCATCCTGAACTGAAGCAATATAATTCTGGAACTCAGGATCATTCTTAATCCGCTCTTTGTGCATACTTATAAGCTGAGGAATGTATTTGGAAAAGCCACCATACTTTTCATAATCCGTAGGTGCTATCTGGTCCCATGGCAGAGCACTTGGTTCAGAGCTTTCGCCGTACTCCTTCGAATCCCCGAAAGGAGTAGGATACTTGATATCAGGTATTACACCTTTATGCTGTGTGCTGCCTCCGTCGATACGATAATATTTCGCGATGGTGAGCTTCACCTGTCCGAATTTATTATCCTTATCGGGCATCAGCCTGTTCAGATCAATAAGGTTCTGAACGGTACCTTTTCCATAAGTCTGTTCGCCTATTATTAGCCCACGGCCGTAATCCTGGATAGCTGCTGAGAAGATTTCTGAAGCCGAAGCACTGAAACGGTTTACAAGTACTGCAAGAGGACCATCATATTCTATCGATGGGTCCGGGTCTCTGTCAACGTCAATAGAACCGTCTGCATCGCGTACCTGTACAACAGGACCTTTCTTAATAAACAGTCCTGTCATCTGTACAGCTTCCTGCAGTGAGCCTCCGCCATTGTTTCTGAGATCAATTATCACCCCGTCAACCTTCTCTTTTTTCAACTGATCAAGCAGTTTCTTAACATCCTTAGTCGTGCTCTTATAATCCTTTTCCCCTCTCTGCTGGGCTTCATAATCGCTATAAAATGCGGGAACGTTTATAATTCCTATCTTAAATTCTTTTTTCTGCTCATCGAGGTTTAATACAGAATCTTTGGCAGCCTGTTCCTCAAGTTTTACCTTATCCCTGGTCAATGTTATTTCATGGGGAGTAGCATTCGGTCCGCCGTCCGCAGGAATAATCAGCAGCCTTACTACCGTTCCTTTTTTTCCGCGTATCAGCTGAACCACATCTGTAATTCTCCACCCTATAACGTCTTCCATCTGGCCTGTATCACCCTGTGCAACTCCAACAATTTTATCCTCGGGGTGAAGGAGTCCGCTCTTATATGCTGGACCTCCCGGAATTATCTCAACTACCTTAGTATAATCATCCTCGGTTCTCAGCTGGGCTCCGATTCCCTCGAGAGAGAGGCTCATATTTATCTTGAAATTATCTGAGGTGATGGGTGAAAAATAATTTGTATGAGGATCTATTGATTCAGTATAGGCATTCATAAACTGCTGAAATACATCCTCACTATTGTACTGATCTACTGCTTTACGGTAATTATCATAACGTTTCTTCAGTGTCTCAGAAACCGATGCCCAATCCTTACCGGTGAGCTTAAGGTTCAGTGCATCGCTTTTAACACGTTTATGCCAGATTTCCTCTGCTTCTTTGTCCGTTTTTGGGAAGGGTTCATCCTCACGGTTAATCTCCATACTATCCTTTTTAGTATAATCAAATTCTTTATCCAGCAGCTTTTCGGCATAATCCAGTCTCTGATGCACCCTGTCTTTGAAAGTATTAAAAATTTCAAAAGCAGGTCCTAAATCACCGTCTTTTATCATATCATCCAGCTCAGTTCTGAAGCCATTGAACTTATCTATATCGGAGGCCAGGAAATAACTATGACTAAAATCGAGTGTATTTATATATTTATCGAAAATAGCAGCCGATAAGGAATCATTCAGATCAACTTTTTTGTAGTGATAACGTGAGATAATTGCATTTACAAGTTTATCAACCTGCGGCTGGTATGAATCGGGTTCTACGGTTCCGGTACTGTCTTTATCCTGTGTGTGGGAATATTGTTTACTTCCGGAATAAGCAAAATAAATATTGGCTGCTGCCAATACAATAATTACTGCAAGTAGTCTTTTCATCTTCTTTGATAGGTTTATTGACATGATAATTCTTTGTTAACATTATAATTTAAGAATAGTTCCCGCCGGAACAAATTATAAGAAACTGTATATTAACTAATAATATATGATTATTAACTAAATTAAATTGTGTAGGGATCATACCGTTAAACTATTTAGTATTTTTTACTGTGTTTGGAGTCATTTAAACAGACTGGTTATTCTATTATTATGATGCAGGAAATGATATGCGAACAAGGAAAAAGAAAATACTAATAGTTGAAGACCAATCGGTTATTGCCATTGATCTCAAAAAATCACTTAGTAAAAAAGGTTATATTGTTGTAGGAATTAGCGATAACGCACAGGATGCAGTCAATATAGTGAACGAATGCGAGCCGGATCTTATCTTAATGGATATCATGCTGAATGGAGAAAAAAACGGTATTGAAACAGCTGAAATGATTAGGAAAGAACGAGATATTCCTATAATTTACCTTACCGCGCTTACAGACGTTGACACCTACCTCAAGGCAATAAAAACAGAGCCATATAAGTACCTGATGAAACCACTGGAAATGGAATCACTGGAAAGAGCCATCGGAGAGATCTTTGGATCAGATTCCAACAGGGTCTAGTTCAAATATTAATATCTTTTCATTATATATATAAACAGTTTTTTCTTTTGTTTGTAAATGAACTAATTAACCGGAGTGAAGGGTATGAAAAAAAGCGATGAAATCCTGAAGAAGAAATCGAAGGAAACCGAATCATTAAAGGAAATAATCGATGAAGATAACGTTCCCCCCGGTAAAGTGATCCAGCAGACGATCATTGATGGAGAAGGAAAAAAAATAAAGGTATTTGAAGATCCTCTATACTCGCGTGAGAAGAGGAGTATGGTAAATTATTCGGTTTTCAGGGGGAGATGGGAGTTCGAGAATATCGATGAGATTGACGGAGTTGAAGATCACTGCGCCGTAAAATTTTTCCCTGTAAAAGATGAATCCAGTTTTGTAATAGCATTTAAATCTGTAAAAGACAGAGTTGAGTTTTTCGATTCAATTTACAGCGACAGCCAGATGAAACAGCGGGGAGGGGGAATGAACCTTGAGAAACTAGCAAATTCCCGGGTGCTTCAGACAACGGGCGGACTCATTAGTATTTCAGTGCTGGGCTACGGACTCTATAAAATGTTCAAGAAGAAGTAACGGCAGTTTCCTTGCAGAAAGGAGTGAGCTTATTTCCATCACTCAATTTAAGCCCTAATCCTTCTCTACACTGCGTGAGAAAATATAATCTACATTTTTAAGCATTGTCCCTGAACCAAAAATATCCTCTATCTCTTTTCCGGATAAATGTTTTTTTATCTCTTCGGATTTTTTCAATTCATCTTTAAGGTTTTTGGATTCATCAGCCCAGACATCCATGGCGGGAGTCTGAACAAGTTTATATGCATCCTCACGAGATACTCCTTTGTTAACAAGCTTAAGCATTACTGTCTGTGAGAAGACCAGTCCCCTGGTTATTTCCAGGTTCTTTAGCATATGGTCCGGGTAAACCAGCAGGTTGGTAATGAGCCTGGTCATAAGATCAAGCATATAATCAAGAGCGATGCAGCTGTCGGGAACAATAATCCTTTCTACAGACGAGTGTGAAATATCTCTCTCATGCCATAATGCCACATCTTCAATAGCAGCGGTTGCATTTCCCCTGAGTACCCTGGAAAGACCTGTTATCCTTTCACTTATTATGGGGTTTCTTTTATGGGGCATGGCGGATGAACCTTTCTGTCCTTTTGAGAAATATTCCTCGGCCTCAAGAACTTCGGTTCTCTGGAGATGACGTATCTCTATCGCGATCTTCTCTAAGGTGGCCCCTATAACTGCCAATGTAGTCAGGTACTGGGCATGCCTGTCGCGCTGGATTACCTGCGTCGAAACGGGTGCAGGCTTAAGTCCCATCTTTTCGCAGACATATTCTTCCACCTTTGGCGAAAGATGTTCGAAAGTGCCAACGGCGCCTGAGATCTGCCCTACACTTATCTCATCCACAGCATTCTCCAGGCGTTTAATGTTCCTTTTTGTTTCTTCATACCATAGTGCAAATTTCAACCCCATTGTGGTGGGTTCAGCGTGAATACCGTGCGATCGGCCGACGCACAGGGTATGTTTATGTTCCAATGCCCTGGTCTTCAGGGCAGCCTTCAAATCTTTCAGTCTCTTAAGGAGCATTTCGCCGGCTGTCTTCATCTGGTAGGAAAGTGTTGTATCGAGGATATCCGATGAAGTCATTCCATAATGGATGTGCCGGGATTCGGAACCGACATATTCCGCTACGTTCGTAAGGAACGCTATTACATCGTGCTTAGTTGTTTCTTCTATTTCAAGAACACGTTTAACATCGAAATCTGCTTTCGTTTTTATTATATCAACATCCTCCTCAGGAATCTCACCCATTTTGCTTCGGGCTTCGCAGGCAAGTATCTCAATTTTCAGCCAGGTGTCTAATTTAAATTTATCCTGCCAGATCTTTCCCATTTCCGGGAGAGTATAGCGCTCTATCATTTTTTATTCTCCAGTTTCATTTGAACCGTTATTGGTTTATTATTCCTCAGGATGTTTAGCGTGATGGTCTGACCTTTTCTGAATTCCTGGAATACCCCGATTATAGTCTGATCATCGTTTATACGGTAATGATCTACCTGGGTGATGATATCTCCCACCTCAATCCCTGCCTTTTTCGCTGGTGAATCGGGAAGTACCTGGGTGACTATAACACCGCGGGTCTCATCCAGGTTATAATAACTTGCTATCTGCTGATCAATTGTCTGTATTCTCATCCCCGGATCAAAATCGCGGTCAATTTTCCCCTTCTTCTTTAGTTCGGAGATTATATTTTTAATTTTATCGATCGGAATTGCAAAACCAAGTCCTATGCTTCCCTGTGAACCATCTCCACCAGTAAAAATAAGAGTATTCATCCCGATTACCTGCCCTTCACTGTTTACCAGAGGACCTCCGCTATTGCCGCCGTTGATTGCGGCGTCTGTCTGAAGCATATTTATATAGTAACGGTTATTTATAGGCTCAAGGTTCATTCCTGTTGAACTGATAACACCTACGGTAACGGTTGGTTTATCATTTATTTCGAATAAACCAAAGGGATTACCAAGTGCGATTACCCATTCTCCGATCATAACATCATCTGAATTACCAAGTACTTCATACGGAAGATCAGAAGCATCCACCTTTAGTAAACAAATATCGGTTACAGGATCCGTTCCAACTACGGAGGCTTTGTAGTGTTTTCCATTTGTCATCGTTACTGTTATTTCAGTAGCATTACCCGCCACATGGTCGTTCGTTACTATGTAGCCGTCAGGGGAGATTATAAATCCCGAACCGAGACCTTTCACTTTCTGACTGTATGATCTGTTGTTAAAAAACTGTCTGAAGAAAGGATCATCAAAAAAAGAATCGCGGTATTGCCTGATCTCTGTAACATTTATTCCAACAACTGCGGGACTAACTTTCTTTACAGTCTCTGTAATAATATTATTTCTGGAATTAGTAATGTCACCATTCTGCTTGTCTTTCTGCTGAAATTGTGTAAGAGAATAATTCCCGTCAGTTGAAACAAATAGCGGCGCGGGCTTATCCGGTCTGATTATAAAAAAAGCTGCTGCAACAATGGCTAGTACGGAACCAAATGTAATTAATCTTCTCTGAAAAGACGTCATCGTTTAACCTTCCTGATAAAATTTTTGTTTTTAATAAGCTCTTTAAGTGGTACAATATGTCTCACAAATATAGTTATGAGCAGGGCTATACTGAAGAGTATTAGCTCACCCCTGGTTCCAGCACGCGGAAATGAATATTTTATGGCAATATCTGAGGAGGTCAGGATAATTATCAGAGTTGCTATAATGGCAGCTATATTTGCCAATAAAATATCTTTTCGGAAAATGTATATGGCCAGCCAGAGTATTCCCCAAACAATCAGTGCAAAAGGAAAAAGTAATGCGGCACCCCCGGCGGCCGCTGCCAGTCCTCTGCCGCCTTTGAATCCCAGCCAGGGATTGTAGCAGTGCGCAAAGACTGCAAAAAACAGCGAAACTGCAGGAAACAAAAAATTTACCGGAAACAGGAGAAGAATAAGGTAGACGCTAAGCAGTCCTTTTAAGGCATCAATAACCAGAACGGCCACGCCAATTGTCTTTGAATTTGTTACCTCGAAGGAATTCCTTGCCCCCACATTTCCGGAACCGGCTTCGGTTATATCAATTCCCCTGCTTTTTTTTAAAAGGATATATGCCGCAGGGAATGAACCCAGCAAGTATCCTATTAAAGCACTTAACAGATATTCCATTTTGATGATAAGTTAACAGATAATATTCAAACTTAATAAATTATGAAATATTAAATCGGTTAAACGGGTCAAAAAAATAACTAAATGCCCGAAAATTATTGCAAGATAATTGTAATCCTTTTATATTTGTCACTCTTAAAATTTAGATTAAGAAAAGAAATTGCCCCGGTTTTCGGGGGAAACCCGAATTTAAGGGGATATCGTTAATGAAGGGCATTTTGTTATTACATATTGCGGGAATAGCTCAGTTGGTAGAGCGCAACCTTGCCAAGGTTGATGTCGCGGGTTCGAGTCCCGTTTCCCGCTCTGGAAGAAATCCACTTCAGGTGGATTTCTTTTTGTTATAATTCTTTATTTATATTTGTTATTGAAAAACGGCGCTGTAGCCAAGTGGTCTAAGGCGAAGGTCTGCAAAACCTTTATTCGTCGGTTCGAATCCGACCGGCGCCTCTATGAAGCCTGAGAATTCTACATTTTCAGGCTTTTTTTATTTCACTCCTTTCTCACACTTTCTCTTAAGCTTTCTACTTATTTCCATAAACTGACTTCGGATTCATCCATTAAATTTAGATACGATATGATGAAAACCAGCTAAAACCTGGTTAAAAGATTTGAAGCGTGAATGCTTAAAACTAATTAAAATTAGAAAGATGTTCTAGTTTGAAACATTCCCGCAGGAGGAATATTTGAAAATTTGATAATATTCCACTGGCACCTGAATTGAATGAGTTAAACAAGACTGAAGAGGGCGGAAAATAAAAACTCAAAATTCAGGTAATTAAAAACAGCGAGGATATCGATGTTAGACTTCGAAAAAGAATATAGTGGTGATATAGTTGTTATAACCGTGAATATTTCACGCGCCACAGTAAAAGAGGCTCACGATTTCAGAAAGTTCATCGATGACGAAATCAAGAAGAAAAAGCTTAAGATTATTATCGATCTTAGTCCCTGTGATTTCATCGATTCAACATTCATTGGTGTCCTGGTGGTTACTTTGAAGAAACTGGCCGACATCGGTGGTGAATTAAGAATTATTGAGCCCCCGTCAATAGCGCATACAATCCTTACAGTTACCGGTACATTAAATATTTTCAATATTCATAAAACCAAATCGGAAGCTATAATGAGTCTGATGGATCCAAGTCAGATCTACGATTCAATGGCTTCATAACAGAGGTTATCCTTCGATCATCTCTCCCTTAGGAGATAACCGGGCATATATAGAAGACGGCCCAGTAAAAGGGATATAAAAATAACAGCTTCACGCAATAGGGGTCAGTGAGATCTTCCAAAGTCGTGAATCAACAAATCCTCTATTTATTTTCTTGACCCATGACGGTAACCCCTATATGGTAAGGAATGATTAACAGTAATAAAAGCTTTCGGGTCAATCGATTCTATCAGGTTGACCATTTTTTTTTGGAATTTCCTTGGGGCGATTAGTACGATAATTGAAACTCCTCCTGCACCCCCCTCACCAGGCACTATAGTAACACCAAAACGCGATTTCCTTAATGCATTCGCAATCTGATCAGTGTAATGACGTGAGATAACATTAAGCTGAATGTATCCCAGTCCTATTTTCTGTTCAATTGATATACCTATAACATTTCCCAAAGCGAATCCCGCGGCATAACCGAACAGGTTAGGAATATGATCAAGATGCTGCATTATAAATCTCATTGCGAAGATCCAGATAAGTACCTCGAAGAAACCCGCAATGCCGGCGAAATATTTTTTACCCTGTACCACAAAAATTGTACGCATTGTTCCTATGCTTACATCACATATACGCATTACCGCTATTAGCAATGCTCCACCTGCGGAGTTAAGTATTAGATCTATATCAATCATTTCAAAAACTTTTTGTCAATTAGCATTCAAATTAAAGAATTAAAATTAATTATTTTATCTTTGTGTGACTTAACTTTCCGGGTAATATGTACGAATCAGAGAGAAATGAATTAGTAGAAAAATTAAAAAAGAGGGGTATAGAGGATGAAAGGGTTCTTCATTCGATTTTAGTGGTCGAAAGAGATAAATTCGTTCCCGATGCACTGAAAATGCATGCATATAAGGACATCGCTCTGCCTATAGGATACGGTCAGACAATCTCACAACCGTATACCGTTGCCTATATGACGCAGGTCCTGAAGCTGAATGAAGAAGATAAGGTGCTTGAGATCGGCACCGGTTCCGGATACCAGGCAGCTCTTCTTGAGAATATGGGGATGAAGGTTTACAGCATCGAACGTCAGTTTGAAATATATATCAAAACTCAAAAACTATTTGATACTCTGGGGATAAGGGTTCATACCAAATATGGTGACGGTACTATCGGCTGGGAAGAATATTCACCATATAATGGTATAATCGTAACCGCCGGCTCTCCATCGGTGCCTGTTTCCTTAAAGAAACAGCTTGCCGTAGGAGGACGTCTGGTAATTCCTGTTGGGGATAAGAAATCGCAGATCCTTAAGATCATTCAGAAGGTTGGCGAAGATGATTTTGAGGTCAGGGACATTCCTGAGTTCGCATTTGTTCCGCTCATTGGAAGGGAAGGATGGAACAGGTGATACTTATAAAAATCCGTTTTTCAGATTTACACTGAGACTAAAAGTTGATATATTGATTTCGAAATAATTGGGGATGGGGAGGATTTATTTTTAGTGGGAAAAATATGCAGTTCAAAAATTATATTTCCCCTATATTAATAATCCTGACTTAATTTGATAGATATAGGTTATTCATAATTAACTAATTAATCATCAAATATGCAGGGAGAGTTATATGATTGGAATCGTCGGATTTGGTTCTTATCTTCCACGATACAGGGTTAAAGTTGAAAACATTTCAAGGGAGTGGGGAGCCGATCCAGAAGCAATTAAGCGAGGTTTGTTATTGTATGAGAAGACCGTTCCCGGTCTTGATGAGGATACTATAACAATCTCAGTACAGGCTGCAAAGTATGCTCTTCAGCGCTGCGGTATAAATCCTGCCGATATAGGTGCCGTTTATATCGGGTCTGAATCGCATCCATACGCTGTTAAACCAAGCGGCACAATTTTAATAGACGCCCTTGGTATTGGTCCTGACGTTCACGTTGCAAGTTATGAATTTGCATGTAAAGCAGGTACAGAAGCAATGTTTGTTGCATATGGACTGGTTAAAGCCGGTGAAGTAAAGTATGCTCTGGCAATAGGTGCCGATACTTCTCAGGGAGCTCCGGGTGACGCACTTGAATATTCTGCGTCAGCAGGAGGTTCTGCTTTTATAATTGGACAGGAAAATGTTGTTGCCGAATATTTATTCACACATTCTTATACTTCAGATACTCCTGATTTCTGGAGAAGAGAAGGTGAATTTTATCCAAGACATGCAGGACGTTTTACGGGTGAGCCCGCTTACTTCAGACATGTAGTCAATGCGGGTAAAGGCCTGCTCGATAAATCAGGATTGAAACCTGAAGACTTTAAGTATGCAGTGTTCCATATGCCTAACGGGAAGTTTCCTCAGATGGCAGGCAAACAGCTGGGGTTTACAAAAGAGCAGCTTGAGACAGGGTGGATAGTTCCCTGGATGGGAAATACTTATTCCGGTTCTTCTCCTACAGGCTTGTCGGCAGTTCTTGATGTTGCGGATCCTGGTGATAAAATATTTATGGTCTCTTTCGGTTCAGGTGCCGGAAGCGATGGTTTTATCTTCCAGGTTACCGATAAAATAAAAGCGGTTCAGAATAAGGCGCCGAAGGTGAGAGATATGCTTGATAATGATAAGATCTATCTCGACTATGGTGAATATGCCAAATTCCGTCGTAAAATAATCTTGAACGAATAGAGGGAGGAGAAAAAATGAGAGAAGTTGCTGTAATTGGTGCTGGAATGACAAAGTTCGGAGAACTTTGGGGAAAATCAATAAAAGATATTTTTGTTGAAGCTGCAATAAAGGCTATAGAGGATGCGGGAGTTGATCATATCGATTCTATGTATGTCGGCAGTATGTCGAGCGGATTGTTCGTTGGTCAGGAACATCTTGGAGCTGTAATGGCTGATTACCTGGGAGTTACACCCATTCCTTCAACCCGTGTGGAATCTGCCTGTGCATCCGGAGGTGTTTCATTCAGGCAGGCATACCTTGAGGTTGCCTCGGGACAAAGCGATATAGTACTTGCGGGCGGTGTAGAGAAAATGACCGACGGGGCTGACGTTACAGACACGCTAGCTACGGCCGCAGATCAGGAGTATGAAGTATACCAGGGCATTACATTCCCCGGACTTTATGCCATGATCGCTAATGCTCATATGCACCAGTATAAAACAAAAAGAGAACATCTCGCGGCTGTTGCCGTGAAGAATCATCGGAACGGTGCAAAGAATCCCAATGCCCAGTTCCGTTCAGAAATTACTATTGATAAAGTTCTTAACTCAACCCTCGTGGCTGATCCTCTTCGTCTGCTCGACTGTTCGCCTGTGAGTGACGGCGGAGCAGCTGTGATACTATGTTCGATGGATATAGCAAAGAAGATTACCAAATACCCTGTAAGAGTTAAAGCGTCGGCTCAGGCGTCAGATACTATAGCTCTTCACAGCCGTGGAAGTCTTACTTCACTGGCTGCAGTTTCAAGGGCGGCTGAGAAAGCATATAAACTGGCAAACCTTAAACCGGAGAATATTGATTTCGCAGAGGTGCACGACTGCTTCAGCATAGCCGAAATCGTGGTAACCGAAGATCTCGGGTTCTTTGATAAAGGATGCGGAGGACCTTCTGTTGAAGAAGGACTTACATCACTTGAATCGGGGAAGATTCCTATTAATACGAGCGGTGGACTCAAATCGAAAGGTCACCCGGTAGGAGCTACCGGAATTGCTCAGATCATAGAACTTTATGAACAGCTTCAGGGTAAAGCTGGTGCACGCCAGGTAAAGAACGCTCACATCGGTATGGCTCAGAATATGGGCGGATCGGGTGCAAGTTGTGTAATTCATATATTGGAGGCAATATGATTAGTCCAAGATATTTCCGCGAAATACCTCAGCGTTACAGACTTGAAGCTGGTCGCTGCAAGAAATGCGGTAAGATTTATTTTCCTCCGCGCGGTTATTGCGGCGAGTGTAAATCGAAAGAATTTGAAACCATAAAACTTTCAGAGACAGGGAAAATTCTAACGTATACAATCATCAGGGTAGGACCCTCAAACTTCTCGCAGGAAACACCTTATGCGGTTGCAATTGTAGAAGTTAACGACGGCGTCAGGTTAACGATGCAGGTCGCTGATATCGATGTTAATAAGGTTGAGATCGGCCAGAAAGTAAAAATCATCTTCAGGCGGATACAGGATGAAGGTAAATCCGGACTCCATTGCTACGGCTATAAGGCGGTTGTAATTTAAATCTGCGTGATCTATATTTCTGAATCATATGAAGGTTTTTTATCATTTGATTCAGAATTTTGAAGAGGCAAAGTTTTAAGTCTTATCATTGCTCAAAATTTTGTCTCTTTCTTTTTTAAAGAATCGATCCTTCCTGGTTGCCCCTGATAAATTGGTTAATCATAAAGGAATTCAAAAAATTACATTATATTATGTCATAATAATTATCGGAGTGATATTAGTTGAAAGATAAAATAAGAATAGCCTCCGGCCAGGGTTTTTGGGGAGACCTCATTGATGCTCCCTATAACCAGGTCACTAAAGGTGAGGTGGACTACCTGGTGATGGACTACCTGGCAGAGGTAACGATGTCCATTCTTCAGAAACAAAAGATGAGAAATCCTAATCTTGGGTATGCCAGGGATCTCCCTGACCTTATGAAAAGAATTCTGCCCGTTTGTGTGGAAAAGGGAATTAAGGTCATAACGAATGGAGGAGGAGTTAATCCTATAGCTTGTGCGGATTCAATCCTTGAGATTGCTATGGGTCTCAATATTAAAAAGCTTGATATCGCAGTAGTGATAGGGGATGATATACGTAATAATATTGATGAGATTATCGCTGCAGGTTGTGAGCTTAATAATATGGATACGGGTGATTCTATTATTCCTTATAAGGATAAGCTTGTGAGTGCAAATGTGTACTTCGGCGCTATGCCTATTGTTGAGGCCCTTAAGCGCGGAGCAGATATTGTAATTACAGGAAGAACTACAGATACAGGGTTAACACTGGCTCCGATGATTTATGAGTTTGGATGGGACAGTAATAATTATGATCTGATGTCAGCCGGAACGGTTGCGGGCCATATACTCGAATGCGGCGCTCAGTCTTCAGGAGGAAATTTCCTGGGTGACTGGAAATCGATTGAGAATATGGCTGAAATAGGTTTCCCGATCGCTGAGGCACACCCTAACGGCGATGTTATCATTACCAAACATTCCGGCACTGGCGGCAGAGTCTCTTTTGAAACAGTCGCTGAACAGCTGGTTTATGAAATTGGTGATCCGAAATCATATATAACTCCTGATTGTGTAGCTGACTTTTCTTCGATAAAACTTGAGGATCTTGGCAATGACAGGGTCCGTGTATTTGGTGTAAAAGGGAAAGAGGCTACTGATTCATATAAAGTATCCTGTTCTTATGCAGACGGATTTGCTTCAGCTGCAAACCTTACTTATTCCTGGCCTGAGGCATTAACTAAGGCAAAAGCTGCTGATAAAATATTAAGAAAACGTCTTGAGAATCTCGGACTTAAATTTGATGAGATCAGAACTGAATATGTGGGCTATAATTCAACTCACGGCCCTCTGGTTCCTGACATTGACGAGGATAAAATTAACGAGGTAATGCTCAGGGTTGCTGTTCGTTCAAAAGATTATGAGTCACTAAAAAGGTTCGGGATGGAAATTGCACCGCTTATTCTTACCGGTCCCCCCAGTGTTACAGGTTTTGCGGGAGGAAGACCTAGACCGAGTGAGGTAATAGCTTACTGGCCAGCATTGATCCCAAAGAAACTAGTGGAACCTAAGGTTAAAATACTGGAGCTGAAATGAAAAAACGATTATTGGATATTGCTCACGGCAGGAGCGGAGATAAAGGAGATGCCGCAAACGTTGGAATTATTGCCTATAATGATAAAGGCTATGAAATAATTAAGAAGCAGCTGACCCGGGAAAGAGTTAAGGAGCATTTTAAAGGGATATGTTTTGGGGATGTTGAACGGTATGAACTTCCTAATATAAGAGCACTTAACTTTATCCTTAATAAGACTTTAGGCGGCGGAGGCACAGTTTCTCTGAAGCACGATGCTCAGGGAAAAACTCTTGCGGCAGCCCTTCTTCGTATGGAGCTTGAGGTTGAGGATTGACCGCAATCTGTGGATGTGTGCTCCCGAATTCGTTTAGGGATCTGACCGCGAGTCATTTTGATCCCGAATAATATTGGCCGGGTAATCTTAAGATTTCCTGGTCGGGAACACACTGGAAATGACATAAGTAAAAAATTCTAAAATGTAAAAAGTGCAGGAGATGTAAATGTACGTAGATGAATTAAAACAGCTTGAAGAATATATGGAAAGAATAGGGACATTAAGAGGTTATCTTTGACGTCGATACAAAAGATTCAAAAATAAAAGAACTCCAGAACCAGACTTCACAGCCGGATTTCTGGAATGATCAGATGGGTGCACAGAAGATCCTCCAGGAAATTAAATCATTGGAGAACTGGGTGAACCTTTGGAAAGAGATTGATAAAAAAGCTTCGGCGTTGAAGGAATTTATCCAGCTTGCTGAATTGGAGGAAGATGAATCCTTTCGGAACGATATTGAAAGTGAGCTAAGATCTGTGCAGCTGGCTGTTGAGGAAGCTGAGTTCAAAAATATGCTCAGTGGACGTGATGACGATAAGAATTGTATCCTTTCTATTCATTCCGGAGCAGGCGGTACAGAGGCACAGGACTGGGCGGAAATGCTCATGCGTATGTACCTCCGCTGGGGAGAACAAAACAATTTCAAAATGACCATTCTTGATATACTCGATGGAGATGGCGCCGGAATTAAGAGCGCCTCTATTGAAGTACAGGGGGAATTTGCTTACGGCTACCTTAAAGCTGAGAATGGTGTCCACCGTCTTGTAAGGATTTCTCCTTTCGATGCTAACAAAAGACGCCATACTTCATTTGCATCAGTTTTTGTAATTCCTGAAGTTGACGACACAATTGAGATAGAAATAAATCCTGCCGATCTGAGGGTAGATACATATAGGTCGGGCGGTAAGGGGGGGCAGAACGTGAACAAAGTTGAAACGGCAGTACGTATAACTCACATACCTACCGGTACTGTTGCGGCCTGCCAAAGTGAAAGATCTCAGCTTCAGAACCGGACGAATGCAATGAAGCTGCTGAAATCAAAACTCTACCAGATAGAAAAGGAAAAACAGGAAGCAGAACTTGATGAGGTTGAAAAGAGTAAAATGAAGATTGAATGGGGAAGTCAGATCCGTTCATATGTTTTTCATCCTTATAATATGGTGAAAGACCACCGGACAGATGAGGAAACCTCCGATGTTCAGTCGGTAATGAACGGTGACATCAACAGGTTTATAAAAGCTTTTTTAATGAAGTTCAGCCAGAATTAGTCTGATTTTCTTTCCAAAAAAGTTAGAGTATCTTGAAATAGAATTATTTATTACCCAAATTCCATTATTAATTTCCAGAAAGATTCTATCAGTAATAAAGAGGAAGTGGTGTTCAAGGCGATATTAAGACTCATTCCGGTAATTCTCCTGGTATTTGAGATGAGCTCTTCCTTTGCACAAAGTTCATCAGATCTTAATAGTAGTTTCAAAAAATCATTATTCCTTACAGATCCGGAATCTAAGGGTGTATACCAGCTTGAAAGCAGGTTGAATCGTCCCGTTTCGCTGGATTCAATTAAATCATTCGACGATACCTTTGATCGCGGAAATAAAATCAAGTATTATCGATTGGGAATTGTCGGTGGTTCCTCCCTGGCCTTTTTAGGTGGATTTTATTTACGAATGAAAACAGCATGGTGGTATGATGATTCAAGGAAATTTCATTTTTCTTACGATGATAAGTATGTCAAGAATATCGATAAAGTTGGTCATCTTTATGGTGCTGTTTTGTTTACTGAAGGATTTGGTATGGGGTTAAAATGGTCAGGATTAGATGAAGAATCATCATTATTATATGGGGGAATTTTAAGTACGATCGTATATACTGGTATTGAAATTAAGGATGGATTTGCACCTTATTGGGGATTTGACCCGGGAGATATGGCTGCCGATCTGGTTGGTGCATTTTATCCTTATTTACAATCTAAGGTTTCCTTTCTTAAGGACTTTAATTTTAAGTGGAGCTATTGGCCGTCCCGAAGTCCTTATTTTAGTAAAATAGACGGTGTTAATCAAAACGATCAGTTCTTCACTGATGATTATGAAGGGCAAACATTCTGGCTGAGTATGAACGTCAGCAATTATTTTCCTAAGAACTTTAAATCTTTTTGGCCTGATTTCCTGAATATTGCAATAGGACTGTCGGTAAAAGGACTTGATGGTCACGGAGGCGGAAATTATATAACCATCATTTCTCCTGATATAAATTTGCAGAAATTATTTAATTCCGACAATGAATTTTTAAGTTCACTTTTTGGTTATCTCGATTACCTGCACTTTCCTTTACCTGCGATCCAGATCTCACCGAGATTCATGGGATATGGAATATACCTTAATCCATAAATATCCGGTTCACCGCCTCCAAAACCTTCGGTGTACGAAGTATTAATCTGAATTATTTTTCTTCTTTTTAACTTTTTGAACAAGTGTGGTTAGTAATATTCCCACTGTGGCAAAAGTCGAAGTATAACCAGCAATCTTTTTTATCTTCGATAATTTCTTTTTCGTCTTCCTTGCACGCATAATATCCTTCTTTTTTTCTCAAGATAATTATTTCTGGTCCATTGCGCTGTTAACACTATTCCTATAAAACTTACTGATGATAATCGACACAATACCTGCATTTTTATGTGATTTTTCTTATCTTTGTATATCAAATTTTATTAAAAAAAACTTTCGTTGTGCCTATTCTTAGTCTGTTTAAAGCAGATACCAGAATTTACCAGCAGAGATTACCAGATCTTAATCCTCATAGGAAAACCAGGTCTGCCGGAGAAATAAATTTAACCCCGGCGAGGTATTCCTTCCTTAAACTATTCGTTTCATTCAGACATAACTAATACTCGTTGAATATTATTCTCTGTTCTGTATTCCGGAATGGGCAGAACTGCTATTAATCATTAATCCAGGAGAAAAAATGTTGAGATTTAAAGAAATAAGAAAAGAGAAGGAATTTGATGAAGAACTTTCAAGAGAAAAATTTGTTGACTTCCTTTTTCACCATCTCGATAAATTCGGGGATTCAAAAGAGGCAATCGGAAAGTCGATTGATTACGCTTTCTCCGAAGAAAAAGGATGCGGAGGGTTCCTGCTTGCCGCATATAATAATGAGGGGCTCATAGGTGCTCTGGTCATGAACAATACAGGGATGTCAGGTTATATCCCGGAAAATGTACTTGTATATGTTGCAGTCGACTCAAAGTTCAGAGGAAAAGGCTACGGCAGGGAAATAGTTGATAAAGCGATTTCCATGGCCGACGGTAATATAAAGCTGCACGTTGAATATGAGAACCCTGCCAAACGGCTTTATGAGCGTATGGGCTTTACAACCAAATACGCTGAAATGAGATACATTAAAGAGAATTAATATGGCAACTTTAATTGTAAACACGAACCGCATACGCGAAAATATTACTAAGCTGAGTTCATTTCTTGCGGAGAAAAATATCGACTGGTCATTGGTGGTAAAGATCCTGGGAGGAAACAGACCCGTACTTGAGAAAATCATCTGTGACGATTCAATAAAAAAAGTTCATTCGGTCGGTGACTCAAGGATCTCCAACCTTAAAACTATCAAGGAAATAAAGCCGGATATAGTTACAATGTATATTAAGCCTCCCGCACCTGTTCTTGCGAAGAAGATTGTGCAATACGCTGATATTTCACTAAATACATCTTATACTACAATTGAAGCACTGAACAGGGAGGCTGAAAGACTCGGCAAAACTCATCGCGTTATTATAATGATAGAACTTGGTGAACTAAGGGAGGGTATACTCCGCGATAATGTCCTATCCTTTTATGAGAGATTGTTCGGACTTAAGAATATTAAAATAGAAGGACTTGGAACTAACCTGGGATGTATGTATGGGGTAGAGCCTACATATGATAAAATGGTTCAGCTTAGTCTGTACAAAATGCTGGTAGAGGAAAAGTTTGATAAGAAACTCAACCTAGTTTCTGCCGGAAGTTCAATTACCCTTCCCCTGGTAATGCGCAACAGGCTTCCTGATGGAATTAACCATTTTAGGATTGGTGAAACTGCATTCCTTGGCGTATCAATAATTGACGGGAAAAGGTTTAAGAATCTTTCAACTAATGCTTTCGATTTTTCGGCAGAAATTCTTGAACTGGAAGAGAAGGAAATGGTGCCGGATGGCAACCTTACTGATGCGGGAATAGGAATTACTGCGCATAATTTCCAGGGTGAAGTTGATATGGATATAAATAAGAAGTCGTATAGGGCTATTGTCGACTTCGGTGAGATAGATGTGGATCCTTCTCATATTACTTCAAAGGATGAGAACATTCAGTTTATCGGTACTACTTCTGATATGACTGTATATGATACAGGCGAGAAGAATGGGAAGTTCTCAGTAGGAAAACAACTTCATTTTAAGCCCAATTACATGGCTGTTGCACGTCTTATGAATACAAAATATGTAACAAAGGAGATTCTGTAAATATGCACTGGATAGACATCAGTATTTTCTCTGTCTATATGATATCAATGCTTGGAATAGGATTTTTTTTCCTGCGGAAAAATAAGGATGCTGAAGATTATTACGTCGGTGGCAGGAGTATGGGAAGTATCCACGTTGGACTCTCAGTAGTAGCGACTGATGTTGGAGGTGGATTCTCAATAGGACTGGGAGGTCTTGGTTTTGTAATGGGTATATCCGGCTCATGGATGCTCTTTACGGGCCTGATCGGTGCATGGCTTAGCGCTGTTCTGCTTATTCCAAAAGTCAATAAGATGAAGAACTTTAAGGAGCTCTACACATTTCCCCAGATCTTTGAAAGCTTTTATAACAGGAAAGTAGCAATAATTGCGGGATTCATTTCCGCAATCGGTTATATAGGGTTCACTAGCTCTCAGATACTCGCCGGCGCAAAGCTGGCAGCAGCTTCGTTTATTTCTCTTAATATGGAAACGGCGCTTTTAATAATGGGTGCTATCGTAGTTGTTTATACATTTCTCGGCGGAATAAAAGCAGTTATATACACAGATACCGTCCAATGGATTATACTGATGGTGGGATTAATATTTATAGGTATACCCGTTGCTTATTTCGCGGTGGGGGGGTATTCAGAGATTACTAAAGCTGTTCCGCCTGAGTTTTTCTCGCTAAGCAACCTGAGCTGGCAGACACTGGTTAACTGGTTTGTTACTATTGTTCCTATCTGGTTTGTTGGAATGACCCTCTATCAGAGAATTTATGCGTGCAGAAGTGAGAGGGAGGCAAAAAAGGCCTGGTTTATTGCAGGACTGTTTGAATGGCCGGCGATGGCATTCATGGGTGTACTGCTGGGTCTCTTCGCCCGCGTGGCAGCAAATGATGGAATGTTTGGATACCTTGGTTATGCTTCTATTGGAAGTATGGACTCAGAGATGGGATTGCCTATGCTTCTTCGTTCAATACTTCCTGTCGGTTTAATGGGCCTGATGATGTCTGCCTATTTCTCCGCCATAATGTCCACAGCCGACAGCTGCCTCATGGCTGCTTCGGGAAACGTTATGACGGATATACTCGACAGATTTTTCAACTTAAGTTCCGATCAGAAAAAGTTCCTTCGTTATTCACAGTTGATAACTCTTCTTATCGGGGCGCTTGCACTCTTCCTTGCTTCTTATATGCAGAATGTACTGCAGCTGATGCTCTATTCTTATGCGTTTATGGTGTCGGGGTTGTTCATCCCAGTGATAGGAGCTTTTTTCTGGAAACGCAGCAATTCAACTGCTGCTGTCTGGTCAATGCTCCTCGGCGGCGGAACAACAATAGCACTGATTGCATCGGGGGCTAGTCTGCCTCTGGGACTGGATGCAAATATTTATGGAATTTCTATCTCCGCTATTACTTTTGTGGTAATAAGTTTCTTAACTTCACCGCAGGAAACTGCTGCAAAAATTGAATTGAGTGAGGAACCTGATTGAAACCATCTAAAACATTCATCCCGGGGATTATCCCTGGGAAAGAGCTGTTGAACCTGCGCAAATCTATCCACTCTGAACCCGAATTAGCAGGAAACGAAGTCAATACCGCCGCTAAGATAGAAAAATTCATTTCCGCATACTCACCTGATGAAACTATAAAAGACATAGGCGGGAACGGTATGGCTTTTATCTTTAAGGGACAGAGTGAGAAACCAGTAGTTTTATTCAGAGCTGAACTTGATGCCCTTCCTATAAATGAGATAAATAATTTTGAATATAGATCGAAGTATGCAGACAAAGGACACAAATGCGGACATGATGGACATATGACTGTCCTTGCAGGACTCGCGGAACGGATCGACGCCAATAAAAATTTCAACGGAAGGGTCATCTTATTATTCCAGCCTGCGGAAGAAACCGGCGAAGGTGCCGAACTTGTATTAAATGATGAGAAATTCTCAAGGCTTAATCCCGATTATGTATTTGCTTTTCACAACCTTCCTGGTTTCAAGACAGGTGATGTGATTATCAGAGAGGGGAGCTTTGCGTCAGCTTCAAAAGGAATGATCATTAAACTCACAGGGAAGACTTCGCACGCTGCAGAACCGGAAAACGGTATAAATCCTTCAATTGCAGTGGCTGAAATCATTAGGAAATATTCTAATCTAAAGAAGGATCTTGAAGGAAAAAAAGAGTTTGTTCTTGCAACTATTATCCATGTACGGATAGGTGAGAGAGCATTCGGGACCTCACCGGGTTATGCCGAGTTGATGACAACCCTCAGGGCCTACAGGAATGATGATATGGAGCTTTTAATCGCCGAGGCTGAAAGGATTGCTAACTCTGTTGCGTTAGATCATCAACTGAAAATGGAAATAAGTTATACTGAAGAATTCCCGGCAACAATTAATAAAAGTGAATGCGTGGAACTTGTTAAAGAAGCGGCAGGGGTGAACGATTATTCAGTGAATCATATCAATGAACCTTTCGGGTGGTCGGAGGATTTTGGTCGTTTTACCGGAAAGTACAGAGGTGCACTGTTCGGTATTGGTTCGGGAGAGAACCATCCGCAGCTTCACAACCCTGATTATGATTTCCCGGATGAGATAATACCTGTGGGGATAAATATGTTTTACAGCATTATGCAGAAAATATTAAACGGAAAATAAAATGTTTCATACTTCTGTTCTGGAGCTTAGTCAGTCTTCTTTGAATACAAATATCTCTTTTCTCAGAAGATTGTTTGGTAAGAGGGTAAGAATATCGTCGGTAGTTAAGGGAAATGCATATGGTCATGGTATTGAAGTGTTCGTCCCCATGGCAGAGAAAGCAGGAATTGATCATTTTTCGGTCTTCAGTACGGAAGAAGCCTACCGTGTCAGTTCGACGATAACGAAAGATTCAGAAATTATGATAATGGGGATGATCGATGATTCGGATATTGAGTGGGCGATAACAGAAGATATACAGTTCTGGGTGTTTGATCTTGCAAGACTCGAAAATGCTCTTAATACAGCCCTCCAAATCGATATCCCTGCCAGGATCCATATCGAGCTGGAAACTGGTTTTAACCGCACGGGGTTCCAGGAAAAGGATTTCGGACTACTTGTTAAACTCTTGAAGAGGTATGAAGGGCATTATGTTGTTGAAGGGATGTGCACGCATTATGCTGGAGCGGAAAGTATTGCTAATTATTACAGGATCAATCAGCAGATAAAAAGATTTAACAACTTCTATAAATGGTTTAAGGAGCAGGGAATTCATCCTCAGGTAAGACACACAGCCTGCAGTGCAGCCGCGGTTTCATATCCCCAGACCAGGATGGAGATGGTGAGAATTGGTATCCTTCAATATGGTTTCTGGCCTAGCAGGGAAACGCTGATCTCTTACCTGGGCAAGCAGGAACAGAAAATTGATCCTCTTGAGAGAATTATATCCTGGAAGAGTAAAATAATGCATGTTAAGCAAATCTCTACAGGGGAATTTGTCGGTTATGGAACTTCATTCCTGGCTCAGCGTGATATGAAGATCGGGATCGTGCCGGTTGGTTATTCACAGGGGTTCAGCCGTTCTATGAGCAATCACGGTCGGGCACTTGTAAACGGTTACAGAGTTGCCGTGATCGGTATCGTGAATATGAACCATCTAATCATTGATGTTACGGATGTTCCCGGTGTTGAGAGGAATGATGAAGTCGTACTTATAGGATGCCAGGGCGATCTTTCAATTTCAGTCTCATCTTTCAGTGAGTTAAGCGATCAGCTGAACTACGAGTCCCTCAGCCGCCTCCCCCGCAACATTCCCCGCTATGTCATCGCCTGAGTTTGATCCTTATACTGAAGTATCATCAATTTCACCCATGTATTCTATTTTATTTCAGGAAAATGAGTTATCTTATTTCACATGATTCCCGGATCACTTTCTACTAAAGGAATGTTTAATAAATTTCAGTACGAGCTATAAAAAACTATGTAGGAGAGACTGGATGATTAAAAGATACTTTTTAGTTCTATTTGGTATTTTATTCAATTTATCCATCGTTAATGCCCAGACAGGATGGTTTTCGCTTAGTTCCGGTACAACAAACAGTCTGAACGGCGTCGCTTTTTTCTCTACTGATTACATTATAGCGATTGGCGATGCTGGAACTATACTCAGAACAACTGACGGAGGCAACAACTGGGAGAGCATTTCTTCAGGTACTTCCGAAAGACTTAACAGCATTAGTGTTATAAATAACAGCACTGCCGTTATTGCTGGTGATGCCGGTACCATTCTACGGACAACCGACGTCGGCTCTTCATGGGTAAACGTTACTTCCAGTGTGAGTGACAACCTTTTGTCTGTTTCATTTAACGGTGCGGACGGTATTGCCGGCGGTACCTCCCAAACGATCTTATACTCAACTGATGAAGGTGCGAGCTGGATAACTTCACAAACTGGTTTCTTCGGAGGTGGATTCTGGGGAGTTCAGATGCTTGATACCGGTAATGCTTATGTCGCTGGTGAGAACTCTATATTTCAGCCAATGTTTGGATGGTCAACTGACGGCGGTCAGAATTGGGATTACACCGCATTTTATCTTAGCAGCAACGAAGGAAGATTGTATGGTGTTCACTTCTTTGATGCTGATAACGGTGTTGCTGCTGCTTCTGTCTGGACAGGAGAAGGTGCAATTGCTGTAACTTCCGACGGAGGAGCAAACTGGAATACACTGCCTTTCTTTAATGACGCTCTTTATTCTCTTAGCTTTCCGGCGGGTCAAATGGGTATCGGCTATGCTGCAGGTGCAGCTGGACTAATCATTAAAACATCTGATGGCGGTGGTAGTTGGTCCAGCCAGCCAAGCGGTACATCAGTAATTTTGTTTGGAATTACTTTTGCTGATGCACTTACAGGTTACGCTGTGGGAGAGAATGGAACTATTCTGAAAACTGTTTCCGGGGGTGTTATTCCTGTTGAGCTTACTTCGTTCAGGGCAGAACTTGAGGAAAGGGAAGTAAGACTTTCCTGGCAGACGGCAACTGAGACTAATAACAGTGGATTTTTTGTGCAGAGAAAAGTCGGTAACAACTGGGAGAACCTGGATTTTGTTCAGGGATACGGAACTACGTCCGAGACTCACAGTTACGATTTTATCGACAATCTATCGGATTTGAATTACCGTGGTGAAGTTTATTATAGACTTAAACAGGTTGATTATGATGGCGCATCCGATTATTCGTCAACCGTGGAAGTTACATATGATCCAAAACCTAATGATTTTGTTCTCGATCAGAATTATCCTAATCCATTTAATCCTGTGACTTCAATAAAGTATTCTCTTCCCGAAGGAGCAAAAGTAAAGTTGACGATTTATGATCTTCTTGGAAACCAGGTACAGACGCTTGTTGATGAATATAAAGCTGCCGGAACATACTCAGTAAAATTCAACGGCGCTGAACTGACCAGCGGCATTTATATATATCGTCTCCAGGCAGGAGAGTTTGTATCAACTAAAAGAATGGCACTAATTAAGTAAGTATGACTTAACCAATCTGCTTTACCTGAACCCCGGGATTTTCGTTCCGGGGTTTTTTTTGCTCATTCGGATTATGGTAACTCAGGGCTATACGCCGTATTCTACGTTTTCAGAACGTTATCAGAACGTTTTCAGAACGTTTTCAGAACGTTTTCATATACCTTTTACACCGTACCTATTCTGCTGTGGTTTTCAGTTTTCATTTATTGGATTCAGGAGAAGAAGCAATTTAAAACTTAATGTGCCCCTCAACCCCTGAAAACTTGCAATATTCCCTAATTATATTATTTATAATGAATTACATCACCCTTAGAAACCATAATATTTGCAAAATTATATTCATTAATAACAGACTTATCATTCTATGGCAATTATTAAAAATCATGATGATCCCCTGTGGTATAAAGACGGAATAATTTACCAGGTTCACATTAAATCATATAAAGACAGTAATAATGACGGGATAGGAGATATTAAGGGAGTAACAGAAAAACTCGATTATATCCAATCGCTTGGGATAAATATTCTCTGGGTTCTTCCATTTTATCCTTCTCCTATGAAAGATGACGGATATGATATTTCAGATTACTTTAATATAAATCCTGATTACGGAACACTTGAAGATTTCAGAGAATTTTTAGATGAGGCACACAAAAGAAAATTAAGAGTAGTTACTGAGTTAGTCATGAATCATACATCCGATCAGCATGAATGGTTTAAGCGGGCAAGAAAAAGTCCTCCCGGAAGTTCCGAAAGAAATTTTTATGTTTGGAGCGATACCGGTGAGGAATACGCAGATGCAAGGATTAATTTTCGGCGATTTTGAAACATCAAACTGGACGTGGGATGCTGTTGCAAGAGCATACTACTGGCACCGCTTTTACTCGCATCAACCCGATCTTAATTTTGATAATCCTGAAGTTCACAAAGCAATCTTCAAAGCGGTTGACTTCTGGTTTGAGATGGGTGTAGACGGTATGCGGCTGGATGCAGTTCCTTATCTATACGAAAGGGAGGGAACAAATTGCGAGAATCTTCCGGAGACTCATGAATTCTTAAAAAACTGAACTCACATATCAAAAGAAATTTAAGAATAAAATGTTTCTCGCAGAGGCGAATCAATGGCCTGAAGATGCCGTTGCATATTTTGGAAACGGTGATGAATGCCAGATGGCTTTTCATTTTCCTTTAATGCCGAGAATGTATATGGCTGTTCAGATGGAAACAAGATACCCTATCATCGATATCCTTGAGCAGACTCCCAGAATTCCTGCTAAACTGCCAATGGGCAATGTTCCTCCGCAACCACGATGAACTTACACTTGAAATGGTAACAGATGAGGAACGTGATTATATGTACGTTATTATGCTAAAGATAGAGGACGCACGGTTAAACCTGGGAATCAGAAGAAGGCTTGCCCCGCTTGTTGAAAACAACAGGCGAAAAATTGAGCTGCTTAAATATTCTTTTTTTTTCGTTCCCGGGAACTCCGATCATTTATTACGGTGATGAAATTGGAATGGGAGATAATTATTATCTGGGTGATCGGAATGGTGTACGAACTCCGATGCAATGGAGCCCGGACCGCAATGCCGGATTTTCCCGTATAAATCCGCAGAAATTATTTTTGCCTGTAATAATTGATCCTGAATATAATTTTGAAAGCTGTAAATGTTGAGGTTCGATCGAGAAATTCTTCATCTCTTTTGTGGTGGATGAAGCGCGCAATTTCGGTAAGAAAGAATCATAAGAGCTTTCGGAAGAGGAACAATAGAATTTCTTTACCCTGCAAATTCAAAAGTACTCGCCTTTCTTCAGAAATTATGAAGATGAAACAATTCTGGTGGTAGCAAATCTTTCAAGATTTTCAGCCAGGTAGTTGAACTTGATCTTTCTGAATATATCGGAACGTATCCCGGTTGAAATTTTCAGCAGAAATAAGTTTCCACTGGTAAAGGATAATTATTATATGCTAACAATGAACGCATATGATTATTACTGGTTCCAGCTTGTGCCTGCAGCGGAATCCCAGTTAAGCGCTGATCTTTATGAGCCGCCGGAATTAGAACCTCTGGCTGGTGAATTTACTTTCTTTGGGTATGATGATGAGAGCATTCTTAATACTGTGGCAATTCCTGATTTCATTAAAAAGAACCAGTGGATAGATACGGTTGATAAAGAGATTGATTCTATTGATGTCTATGATGAAATACCGCTTTCTCAGGGGAATGAATACCAATCGCTTGTGCTGCTTGAAGTGAGCTATGTTGATGAAACCACTCAGGGATTAACATTCCCTGCTCCACAGTCTTTTTAAGTAGGGAGCAGCTGAAAGATTCAGAGAGCCTCAGCTCTGTTATAGCTTACCTCGATAAGCAGGGTAAGGTGGTTTGTGAAAGTATAAACGATACTTCCTTCAGGGATTCACTGATTTCCGCGGTACTTGCGTCCGGCAAAGTCAAAGGAAAACGAGGCGACCTGATAATTGAAAAGGAAAAAGGTTTTGATGAGGTGATGGAGCAGGATCTTGATCTGAAAATTTCGGACACTGATGATTCAAATAAGAAGTTCATCGACCTTGTATATGGTGGGGGGATCAAGGTACGTCTCTACCGGAGATTGGAGGAAGCTGGTCATCCGGGTATTGAAATGTTCAGGGCACTTTCACGTCATTCGTCTTTTACAAATATTCCCAAATTCCTCGGATCGATAAATTATAAAACATCTGAGGGCAGCCATTATATGTTTGGTTTCATAGAAAAAGAAACTTCCAATGAAGGAAATTTCTGGAAGTATATGACTGATGCTTCAATCAACCATTATGAAAAAAGGATTCATCTGGAAAAAGCATCCATTACAGATTTCAGTATAGAAAGCAGCAGTCTGCTTACCGAAAACCTGAAAGATTTCGATTTCATGAATAGCTGCGAGGAGCTCGATATCCTGAATCTTGACCTTATGGGACTCCTTGGCAAAAGAACCGGCGAACTACATTCAGCACTTTCCACCCTTCCGGAGGAGGATTTCCAGCCGGAAAATTTTAACTCCTTCTACCAGAGATCGATTTATCAGTCGAACCGGTCGCTTGCCCGGAACACCTTCAGACTTATGAAAAGCTATACCGGAAAAGAAAAAGAGAGCATGGAAGAAATAATCGATAGAGAGCAGCTGATTATCGATTATCTTAAACCGCTTCTCGAAGAAAGATTTAATGCAAAGAAAATCCGCATCCATGGCGACTCTTAATTTTAAAAAGGATTTTGCTTACAGGAAGGGATTTTCTGTTTATCAATTTTGAAGGTCAGCCGGCAATAGCCTCAAGTGCAAAACGATTAAAAAGATCTCCTTTCAGAGATATAGCAGGAATAATCGGCTCTGTTTATTTTGCCGCTCATACATCTTTGCAGAAATTCGGTCACTTGCTGTCGGAAGATGTAACAGTCTATAATCCTTTTGCAAACCGCTGGTGGTTTTGCATGAGCAACAAGTTTCTGCGTGGATACCTGGATGCGGCAGGTGAAAGCAACTTCTTTCCGTCAGATGAGAAGCAGGTAAATTTTCTTGTCAATGTTTATATAATAGAAAAAATGCTGACCGAAATTGACAAGGGTATTACCCGCAATGCAAACTGGTTGAAGATCCCGGTTGAAGGTTTAAGAATCGTATCTAATCTTCTTATGAGATAACCGCCCTCGTATAAAATATCTGCATTGTGTTACTGATTACAGCAGGTTTAGTAATAAAAATAAAAATTATGAATGTGACTGATAGTATAAACTAACTAACCCTATCCTCATATAATTGCATAATGCAAATGAAAAAATCAAAGGGATAGATGAAAAAATTAGGTGCAGTTTATACTTCTGATGAATGTGAATTTATAGTCTGGTCTCCGGTTTCCAAAGCAATTGATTTATATTTAAGCGATGAGGATAAAAAGATACGCATGAAGAAAGATAGTGAGGATTACTGGAAGGTTTCGGTAAAAGATATCAAACCGGGAAGAAATTATTTCTATCTCCTCAACGGCAACCGGCGCGGAGACCCCGCCTCAAACTTTCAACCGGAAGGAATAAGTGGTCCTTCACAGATCATAGATCATTCGTCTTTTGGGTGGCAGGATCAGGACTTTAATCCCGTACACCTGAAAGATTATATAATTTATGAATTCCATACAGGAACTTTTACACCGGAGGGTACTTTTGAAGCCGCAGCAGAAAAACTCGATTACTTAAAAGAACTAGGGATCACTGCCATTGAGATTATGCCGGTCGCACAATTTCCTGGTGAGCGTAATTGGGGGTACGACGGTGTATATCCATTTGCTCCCCAGAACAGTTACGGCGGTCCCGATGGATTAAAGATACTGGTTAATGAGGCTCATAAGAGAGGAATATCGGTAATCCTCGATGTAGTTTACAATCACCTGGGTCCGGAAGGAAATTATCTCCATGAATTTGGTCCGTATTTTACCGATAAATATAGATCTCTCTGGGGTAATTCGATAAACTTTGATCAGGAGTATTCCGATCATGTCAGAAACTACTTTATCTACAATACTATTTACTGGCTGTCAAATTACCACATAGATGCCCTGCGGCTCGATGCTGTGCACGCGATAAACGATTTAAGTGCGTATCCTTTCCTCACCGAGCTTTCTGCTGAAGTTGAACAGTATTCTGAAACCAGCGGGAAGAAACATTACCTTATCGCTGAAAGCGACCTGAATGATGTTAAGGTAATCAGGCCTCGTGATGAGTACGGTTTTGGCTGCAACGCTCAATGGAGCGATGATTTTCACCACGCAATGCACACGATGCTCACACAGGAATCTGATGGATATTATAGTGATTTCGGAGGTTCCGAAAAGCTGGCCGGTGCAATCAAAAATAATTTTGTTTATAACGGCCAGTATTCACCTTACAGGAAGCGGAAACACGGTAATTCCCCTGCTGCGTTTCCTTTTGATAAGTTTGTGCAGTTTATTCAGAATCACGACCAGGTTGGCAACCGGGCATTCGGTGAAAGACTCTCAGAATTGGTCCCCTTCGAAGGTCTGAAACTCGCTGCCGCGACGTTAATCCTTTCTCCCTCACTTCCAATGCTGTTTATGGGTGAGGAATTTGGAGAGGATAATCCTTTTTTATATTTCGTCAGTTTCCTGGATGAAAATCTGAATCAGGCTGTTAAAGAAGGCAGGAATAAGGAATTTTCTTCATTTAATTGGGATGGCGATATTCCGGATCCTCATGCAGAAACTACATTCAATAAGTCAAAGCTTGATTGGAATAAGATTAAAAATAATAGCCATAAAACCCTCCTGGCTTTCTATAAGGACATAATTAAAAAAAGAAAAACTATTCCTGCACTGGCTAATTATGATAGAAGAGATACGTTTACAAAATCTTTTGAAGAACTGAGACTTGTAACTATGGAACGACAAAAAAACAGCGGCAGGCTCTTCGCTGTGATGCACTTTAACGAAAAGAAAATAACAACAGAGTTCCGTTTTCCCTCCGGAGTCTGGAAAAAGATCCTTGATTCATCTGATAAAAAGTGGAACGGACCCGGAAGTACAATGCCCGATATGGCTGACGATACTTTGCACGAAATAACTATAAATGAATATGATTTTTGTCTTTATGAATCGGAGCTTGGCTGATGAACAGATTTATATGTATACATGGACATTTTTACCAACCCCCTCGTGAAAATCCCTGGCTTGAGGAAATAGAAGTGCAGGATTCTGCATACCCGTACCGGGACTGGAATGAGCGGATCAATGCCGAATGCTATAATCCTAATACAGCATCAAGGATTCTCGGTAATGATAAGAATATAATCGATATTGTAAATAACTATTCGAAAATCAGCTTTAACTTCGGGCCGACGCTGTTGTCCTGGATTGAGGAACATGCTCCCAATGTATATGATAAAATTCTCGAAGCCGATCTCATTAGCAAAAAGCAGTTCTCTGGTCATGGCTCTGCCATTGCCCAGGTATATAACCACATAATAATGCCGCTGGCAAATGAAAGGGATAGGAGAACTCAGGTAATCTGGGGAATCGAAGATTTTAAGTTCAGGTTCGGGCGCGATCCCGAAGGTATGTGGCTTTCTGAAACTGCGGTTGATACCCTCACTCTGGAGATCCTGGCTGAAAATGGAATTAAGTATACCATATTGGCACCGCGTCAGGCTAAAGCAATAAAATTGCAAAATGAAGATGAATGGATTGATGTTTCGGAGGGAACGATCGATCCTAAAAGGTCATATCTTTGCCGGCTTCCTTCGGGAAATACAATAAACCTGTTTTTCTATGACGGCTCTATTTCCCAGGAGATTGCATTCGGAGATCTGCTGCAAAATGGCTCAAACCTGCTTGAAAGGATGGAAGGAACATTCAGGGATGATGATGAAAACCAGCTTGCCCATATAGCCACCGATGGTGAAACTTATGGCCACCATCAGAAACATGGTGATATGGCACTTGCATACTTTCTGCATCTTGTTGAAGAGAAAGATGACACGGAACTTACAATCTATGGTGAATTCCTTGAAAAGAATCCTCCGGATTGGGAAGTGCAGATAATTGATAATACGTCATGGAGCTGCGTGCATGGAGTTGAACGATGGAAATCTGACTGCGGCTGCAATACTGGTATGCATTCCGACTGGAATCAGCAGTGGCGGGGTCCTTTGAGAGAGGCACTTGACTGGCTGAGGGATAAGATGATTGGCATTTATGAAAAAGAAGCGGGCAATTATACGAACGATGTCTGGAAGCTGAGAGACTCATATATAAATATTATTCTTAAAAGAGAGCCTGAAAATATTAATAAAGTTTTTGCTGAAAACGGAATAAAAAAACTAAATATGCAGGATACTATCCGGCTTCTGAAGCTTCTGGAAATGCAGCGTCATGCAATGCTGATGTATACAAGCTGCGGATGGTTCTTCGATGAGATATCCGGAATAGAGACGGTACAGGTTATCCAGTATGCTGCCAGGGCAATGCAGATTGTTAACGAACTTACCGGCGACGATCCTGAGGAGGAATTTGTAAACAGGCTGAAGAAAGCTCCAAGTAATATTGAGGGTATGGAAAACGGCGCAGAGGTTTACCATAGACATGTTAAGCCTGCGGTTATAGACCTGCTGAGGGTTGCTGCCCATTATGCAATTTCCTCCTTATTCGAGGATTATAGTGAAGAGTCGGTGATCTTCTGCTATGAAGTGCTTAAGAATGATTATGAATTGATAACTGCCGGAAGAAATAAGCTCGCACTGGGTCATCCGACAATGCGCTCGAAAATTACTCTCGAAGAGGAGCAGATCAGTTTTGCTGTCCTTTATCTCGGTGATCATCATTTCTATGGCGGTGTAAGAGAATGGCAGAGCACTGATGAGTATAATACAATGTGTTATGAGATTAAAAGTGCCTTCGACCGCCTGGATATTGCGGAGATGATTCTTCTGATGGATAAACACTTCGGTACTCACAGCTACAATCTGTGGTATCTCTTCAAGGATAAGAGCAGGGAGGTGTTTGAAAAAATCATGCACCAAACACTGGATTCTATCGAAGTATCCTTTAGAAATGTATACAAGGATCATTACGCTACCATGCAGGCTATGAAACATACCGGAACACCCCTCCCCAAGGCTCTATTCACCGCAATTGAATATGTAATTAATGCGGATTTCAAGCAGATATTTGAAGCCCCGGGGGCTATCGATCAGGACAAGCTGCAGAATCTGCTTCACGAAGTGAGGTATTGGTCTGTTGAACCCGATAAATCAACCCTGAGCTTTGTGGGAAGCAGGCGGCTTAACTCTCTGATGGAAAAACTGAGTGAAAATCCTGATGACTTTGAAATATTTAATGAACTAAATAATTCTCTCCGAATTCTTAAGGAACTGGATATCGACCTTAATATGTGGGAAGCCCAAAATATATTGTTTTCGCTGATAAGGAAAAATCGTGAAAAATTACTCGACGAAACCAGCAATGGTCAGGAAGAAAAAAAGGAGTGGATTAACAGGATAAATGAATTACAAAAAAAACTGGAGGTGAACATTCGCATTGACAAATTTACCGGCAGCGACGTACAGACTGCAGTTTAATAAGACCTTTGATTTCAATTCGGCCCGGAGGTTACTGCCATACCTGCAGACACTCGGAATTACCCATATTTATGCCTCTCCCATTTTTAAGGCTTCAAAAGGAAGTATGCATGGGTACGACGTAGTCGATCCCACACAGCTTAATCCCGAACTTGGCACACCTGATGATTTCGATACCCTGGTAAAAGAGGCTCGTGAAAAGGGAATATTCTGGCTGCAGGATATCGTTCCAAACCATATGGCGTTCGACTTTGAAAACAGGATGCTGGTAGATCTTCTTGAGAATGGTCCGGATTCCAGGTTCTATAATTTCTTCGACGTCGAATGGAGCTATGTGCATTTTGGCGACAAGCCCCGTATGCTCGCGCCTTTCCTTGGAAAATATTATCAGGAAACTCTCGAAGGAAAAGAGATCTCTTTAAGATACGATTCTGAAGGCTTCAGCATTAATTATTTCGATAATAAATTTCCCGTGAGGCTCAGTTCCTATGCTGATTTGCTGTCGCTGGGATTTGAAAAACTGCAGAATAAAGTGGGAAGGAACTATCCGGCGGTTATCAGACTGCTGGGACTCCTTCATATTATAAAGTTCCTGCCTACAATCCAAAATATCGATGAACGGTATAACCAGATTAAGTTTATCAAGAACCTGTTGTGGGAACTTTATTCCGACGACGACCAGGTTAAGATGTACATAAACGAAACCCTGAAGATCTATAACGGAAGAAAGGAAAATCCTGAAAGCTTCGATCTGCTGGATAAACTTCTGTCAGAACAATATTTCCGTCTCGCTTACTGGAAGGTTGCAAATGAGGAGATAAATTACAGAAGGTTTTTTAACATCAGCAGTTTAATCTCCCTTAAAGTTGAGAATGAGGAAGTCTTTAACCGTACCCATTCTCTGATTTTCAAGCTTGTAAAGGAAAATGTGATCGATGGGCTTCGTGTTGATCATATTGATGGGCTTTATGATCCGGAAGAATACCTTAATAGGGTGAGGGATAGGATCGACGGAAAGTACCTTGTTGTTGAAAAGATCCTCGAACAGGATGAGCATCTGCCTGAGAATTGGCCTGTAGAAGGAACAACAGGCTATGATTTTCTGAATTTTGTAAATGGTGTATTCTGTAATGTTAAAAATGAAAATAAAATGAGCAGAATTTACACACAATTTACACGCAGAGCTTCATCGTTTGATGATATGGTAGTCGACAAAAAAAGACTCATAATAAATACCCGAATGGCAGGGGAACTCGAGAGATTAAGTCTGCTGGTTGAAGAAATCGCAAAGCACGACAGGTACGGCGCAGATATCACCCTGAATGGAATAAAAACGGCACTTGAGGAGATCCTGGTGCATTTCCCAATTTACCGGACGTACGTAAATAGCAATAAAATATCAATTTCTGAAAAGGATTATATAAATCATACCGTTGGTGAACTTAAATACAACAACCCAAGATTAGAATATGAAATAAGCTATATCGGTAAGCTGCTCGCCTTGCAGCATCCGAACCTCTCAGATGAACTCTATGAGAAAACTCTTAACTTCATTATGAAATTCCAGCAGCTTACGGGTCCCCTTATGGCGAAAGGCTATGAAGATACTGCTCTTTATGTATATAACAGGTTCATTTCGCTCAATGAGGTAGGTGGAAATCCTTCCGAATTCGGTCTGTACTTGAATGAATTCCATAAAAAAATCAGGAGGAGAGGGATAAATTGGAGATATAGTCTGAATGCGACCTCGACGCACGATACAAAGCGCGGAGAGGACGTCAGAGCCAGGATCAATGTAATTTCCGAAATTCCGGATGAATGGAATCTGAGGGTCAAAAAATGGTATAATATGAACCTTAAATATAAAAAGGAACATAACGGCAGGTTTTTTCCCGACAAAAATGATGAATATTTCCTCTACCAGACGCTTATTGGTACGTTTCCTTTCGAAGGCAAACCAGATGATGAATTTAAAAAAAGAATTAAAGAATACGCTATCAAGGTGGTCAGAGAGGCCAAAGTTCATACGGCCTGGGTAAAACCTGATGAGATCTATGAAAATGCATTTCTCGGATTTATCGATAATATTCTAACGGAATCTGATTCGAATCTTTTTCTTGATGATATTCTAGAATTCCATAGGTATACCTCATTTTATGGAATGTTCAACTCACTGTCTCAGGCAATAATCAAAATGACTGCTCCTGGTGTACCCGACTTTTACCAGGGGACTGAGCTCTGGGATTTCAGCCTTGTCGATCCCGACAACCGGAGACCGGTAGATTATCAGTTCAGAGAAGATCTCTTAAAGGAAATAAATGAAAAAGAATCAGAAGAAGTTGATTTTCTTTTTGAATATCTTTTTTCAACCATGCGTTTGGGTGCCGTAAAACTATTTGTAATCAGTAAAATATTAAACTTGCGACGTGAAAATCGTGAACTTTTTGAAGCTGGTAAATATTTGAAGCTTAAAACAACAGGGATATATAAAAATAGTATCATTGCATTTGCTCGACAATTGGGGGATGAAGCCGTGGTTGTAGTGGTCCCGCGTTTTTTAACAGGTATTATAGCACCAGGAAAACTTCCCCTGGGTGTTAAGATATGGAAGGATACAGGTGTAAAAACCCCTTTTCCTGTAAGTAATATAAAGAATCTTCTTTCTGGCGAATTTTTTGCCGGGAGTAATGAAATTGAAGTCGGTAACATTATGGAGAAATTTCCAGCAGCAGTTCTGATGTGTGAAAAAAAAGGGTAATAATTTCGGGTAAAATCAGTTAACAATTCCTTAATCGATATTTAACAAATAGTTAATATTAGACAACTATTCATATTGTAGTTTTAGACACAGCATAACATAAATTTTTTACATATAATATTTTTGAGTAAAATAAAATGAGTGGATGGCAACCATGAAAAGGGAAGAAAAGATTTCTCAGGAAAAAGAGAAGAAGTCAGG
Source organism: uncultured Bacteroidota bacterium (assembly GCA_963839165.1). Classification (GTDB taxonomy): domain Bacteria; phylum Bacteroidota; class Ignavibacteria; order Ignavibacteriales; family Ignavibacteriaceae; genus DATFVA01. The sequence goes on from CAWIUG010000005.1 coordinate 87,747, forward strand.
TTTTAGTGAAAAAGAATTTTTAGAATACCTTGAAGAAAGATTTAGAAAACTGAGACTTGATGAACAAAAATTCAGGGAAGAAGCTCTGGCCGGAAATACATATCTCAACAGCAGCAGCACTTTCACTAAAGTTAATGGATAGCCCGGTTAGCTGACAGGTGAGCTGTTCAGTGCTAGAATTGTTTTGTTTTCAGGGAAGTACGCCTTCTCAATGAGATCGTATATTCCGTAAAGCATCTTTCCAAAATAGACAGGGTCGGGGGCAAATTCAACGATACCTTTAATTCGCTCTAAAAAAGAAAGCAATCTGCTTTCTGCTTTGGCGTAACCCCCGAAATGATAATTAAAAAATATCTCGTAACTGCCCTGGATACCGGGATCGAATTCTGATAATAGCTTAAGCATATCCTCTTCGAGAAAGCTGGCTCCTTTAAGTACGGGAAAACCCAATACCTTCACACCAGCCGGTACGCCTGCTGTTAAACCTGCAACAGTTCCGCCAGTACCCATGGCCGCAGCAATATAATCATATTTAATCTTGATAGTTGCGGGAATCTCAGAGCATCCTTTTACCGCAAAATAATTTGATCCTCCTTCAGGAAGCAGATAAAAGTTACCGTAAACTCTGTGCAGCTTTTCTATAAATTCTTCTTTTGATTTGAGCCTGTAATCTGATCTGCATACATAATTCAGCATCATTCCGTTTTTTCGGGCAAAGTTGAGTATTGGATTTAGCGGAAGGTGCTCTTCTCCACGGATTATCCCGATGGTTTTAAATCCAAAGAGTCTGCCCGCTGCAGCAGAGGCAAATATATGGTTGGAATAAGCTCCCCCGAAAGTCAGCAGTGTTTTTTGATTTTGTCTCTCCGCTTCAACCAGGTTATATTTAAGTTTATACCATTTATTGCCGAAAATATACGGGTGAATGAGATCCTCTCTTTTTATGAAAAGAGTTATTTTTTTCTCATTCAGGAATGGGTCATTCACTCTAAGTAACGGGGCTGGTTTTATGGGTAGAGAATGAACTTTTTCTGCGACGGTCATAATTAAGCGGGATTTCTTTCGATTATTTCGGTAGTATCTTTTATCCCTACGATAACCTTATCCGCAATATTTATAAAGAGACCTGTTTCCACCACCCCCGTTATCAGCTTAATTTCTCTGTTCAGTTCCACCGGATTCGGTATTTCCCCAAGGTGTAGATCGATAATGTAGTTCCCCGCATCTGTTATATAGGGTTCGTTATTTTTTAATCTTAAAACAGGATTATAGTTACTGTCTTTGAATATTCTCAAAAGTTGGGTCGATCCATACCTCACTACCTCAACAGGGAGAGGGAAATTCCCGAGTTTTTCAACACGTTTTCCTGAATCCACAACCCATATAACCTGAGCCGACGCTTCAGCAACAAGTTTTTCGTAAAGCAGTGCGCCTCCGCCTCCTTTTATACCGTTCAAAGCAGGATCAAATTCATCCGCACCGTCGATAGTAAGATCAGTTTTATTTATATCCTCAAAAGAAAGGATCTCAATCCCTAATGAGGCTGCAAGCCTGGAAGTGGCGGAGGAAGTTGAAACGGCCTTCAATTTCATCCCATCCTTTATTAGCTCTCCCACCTTCCTGATCGTGTAAAAGACCGTAGATCCTGTTCCCAGTCCCAGCAGCATACCGTCTTTAATAAATTCAACTGCTTTTTCACCTGCATTCAGTTTTTCAATATTATGGTCAGGCATATAATATTTTTGTAGTGATTATAATTAGATCAAAATTACAAAAAAATTAAAAGAAATGATTTCCGGGGACTAATTACCTGTCACATAAGGATAGCTGCGGATTTTATTATTGGTGAAGGTTTCAGCGCTGAGCCCTTCAGCCCCCAGAAGTATATCATAAAACATATTATTAGCACCGAAGAGCACTGATTTAGCATTATAACCCAGTACCTGAAGATAGGCAATTGCAAATGCACTCAGCTGCCCATCAGTTGAATAAAATGCTATCTTCCTGTCGGAGGGGAGAGTCTGAAGGTTAGTGGAACTACTCAGGTCGGATGCCGACGGAGGCGGATTATACAGCACCGCACCCGGGGGATGGGAAATGCCGAGGATCAGTTGCCTATAAAGCAGGCCTGTATTATAGCAGACAATATAATACTGATCCATACGGTCGGCAAGGTAAATGAAATCTATAGTTGCATCTCCTTCACTCCCAGTGAAGTTGTCGGCATAATCGGTTTCCATTACACGGCTTATACGGTTCCTTACCTGTTCTGTTAATGAGCCGCCCGTAAGGTTGACATCAGGCAGGGGAGTATAATCTGGTTTGGATACAAGCTCCAGGTTGAAATTCCTTAATATATTATTGTATTGCTGAAGAGCGTTCAACCATTCCGATGAAAAGTTATTATTCCAGGCTGCCATTCCATAATTCATTGAGAAAGTGTTTTCAAATCCATAAAGGTGAAGAAGGCACGTGTAAAATGCAGATGACTGACCATTCATGCTTACTATAATAATTTTGGGATATTGCTCCGTATTTATACTATTCAGATAAGTGATCAGTTCACCATGCTGCTTGTTGACGGCATTTTCTATGTGCCCCGATGAAAATTCATCAGGCAGCCGGATATCTATAACCAGGTAAGTCTGTAAGTTATTGAATACTTCATCAACATTTACCAATGAAGGCATATCATTTGAATTAATGTAATCACCGGTTTCTTCCAGGTAATATAATAATACGCCGCTGTTACTAAGCTTAAACTCAGGCGGGGTTGTTACATTATCTTTTAGGCAGCCCGAAAATAATGTTAAAACAACAATGATAGGAAAATATGCCGCTCTAATATTTTTTATCATGGCTGAAACGCATTCCCTTCCGCCACACCGATAAATAAGCCAATTGTATGATCTCCAATTACGTTCCAGGCAACTGATCCTCCACCTGAAGTGAATGTATTGTTTTTCTGATCGCTTGCTGTCTTTGTAATGAAATATTTTTTATATACTTCATCAAAAGCGTATACCTTTATGTAAATTCTGTCGCTGTAAGTTGACGTATTATAAGGAGCCGGAATGTCCATCGATCTAACCAGAACATTTGCGGGGTATTCATCGGGAGTAACAACCTCATAAAAATCGTTTGCCGACAACAATTGTCCGCCCGAGGCCAAGAGCCATGCTGCGGCATAAACTTCTCCGGGTTTGGCAATCACTTCTGCAGATAGATACTGATTATCAACGTCTGTAACACCTGCAATTTCAGGAACTTCCGGTATAGTGGTTTTACTGTAAATAGATTTTGAATCTGTAGAGATGTAAAGTTCGTACTGACTATGCACTTTGATAGTAATTTGCTTCAGGGGTTTATAAATTCCATCTGCAAAATAATGAAGCGGGATGATCCTTACGCCGTCTTCCACCAGATACATTACTGCATCTTTTATCTCAGCTTTTTTGATATCGAATTCTTCTCCGAGGGGAAGTGTATGTGTTAATGTTATTCCCTGGAATTCCTGGAAAGCTGTAAGTTGTGCGCTAACTACTGTGTATTCGGTATAGGGAAGATCCACCACTACATCGGTGCTGTTCTCACATGAAGAGATCAGAAGAGCTAAAGCGGTAAGGAGAATCACCTTTCTTATCATATCAGAATTCCAGTTTAATTCCTGCCATAGGGATAACAGGAAAAAGACTAACCTGCTTTAATTTAGGTACATCTTTTCCCGCGGCGTTTTTTTCATATGTAACGTAGCGTGCGAATGCGTTATCCCTGTTGTAGACGTTATAAATGTTTAGGAAAGCTTCCCATTTTAATCCTGTCCAAATAAACTTGTATGAAGCGCTGAGATCAAGTTTATGATAAGCTGGAAGCTTGTAGCCGTTTCTCTCTGTAAAATTATACTTAATTCCGGAAGATTCATCCAGACCGGTTCCGTTGAAGACATACTGTCCTATAGGCAGCGTAAAACCCTGACCTGAAGCGTATACCCAGGTTGCCCCAAATGTCCATGTATCGTCCGGTTCATAAGTCAGCACAACTGATACATCATGCCTGCGGTCATATCTGGGATAAAATATTTTCCCTGCATTAAGTTCATCAAACTTTTCGCGGGTCCACGATAGGGTGTAGCCAATCCATCCTGTAAAGGTACCGATGGTTCTGTTTATAAAAAATTCAACACCGTATGCTTCACCCTCACCTTGAACAAACTGGTCATCAATATTATTACTGCGTGGATTAAGTGTAGGGTCGTTTCTGAATTCATAAAGATTTTTTAGTCTTTTGTAATACCCTTCAATTGAGAAGTAATAATCTGTAAGTGTATAATCAAATCCTCCCACATACTGAATTGATTTTCCGGGAGTGATGTTCTTTGTTGACGGATACCATAAGTCAGTAGGAAGTGCAATATCATTCCGTACTATAAGATGGAGAAACTGATGGGCTATAGCAAACGCTGCTTTTATCCTGAATTTTGAGAAGGGGGAGTAATCTGCAGAAACCCTGGGTTCAAAGCTCAGGTATTTCTGTTTATCGAAATAATAAACTCTTCCCCCGATATTTGCAAAAAGATCTTTGGTTATATGAGATTCATTCTGGAGGTAAAGCGAACCCTCAAGTGAATTAAGATCGAATCCTGCGAATGGATCGGTTTCTATAAGCGGATTATATACATCACTGTAAAGCAGGTGATAATTATGAAAAGCAAGATCAAACCCCATCTTCGATGTGTTATCTTCATTCCAGTGAATCTCAACATTCTGTCGTACATCAAAATCCTTCAGGTTGGAAGATGAAAAGTAGTTTGAGAGTGTTCCCGGTGTGAGACTATCGGTTACCATCGTTTTAAAACTATAATCAACATAGCTGACAAGACTGTTCGTAAATATTGAATTCGAATTGATCTGGATCCAGTTCAGTCCTGCAGCAAAGTTTTTCCATGAAATATCATAGCTGGTCTTCTCCGCGGCAGAACTATAAACATTGTCCTGACTGTACATACCGCTTGCGAAGAGTACACTTTGTTCACTTAAATTTCCTGTAACTTTTCCGTTTATATCATAAAAGTTATACCTTGGAATTGTTGAGCTCTCATCAAAATGCTGCTGGTATAAATCATAATACATTTTCCTTCCGGAGATCATATAGGTTGCATTTTCACCGAGCGGACCTTCAAAAGTAGCATGGGAGTTAACTGCTCCCAGACTTATAATTCCTTTGTTCGATTCTTTCGTTCCCGAACGAAGTTTTACATCCAGTATGCTCGATAGCCTTCCTCCGTACTCCGCCGGGAAAGCTCCTTTAATCAGTTTGACGTCTTTAATGGCATCCGAGTTAAAAGTACTTGCAAAGTTTCCAAGGTGGGAAGGGTTGTATATAATGATCCCATCTACCATTGTAAGTGTCTGATCCGGAGATCCGCCGCGGACATATAATCCGTTTGAAATTTCTGAAACTGTCGCAACTCCCGGAAGCATTTGTAATGCCCTGAAAAGATCTACTTCACCGCTGAGAGAGGGAAGCTTTTTAAGTATGTCAGGTGAGATATCAACAGTGCTTATGTCAGGAGTTTTTTTCCTTTCACCCTTAACGATCACTTCCTCCAGCTTTATGTCCTCCGGTTCCAGCTCAATATTGAAACTAAACGTAGTCTTCGAACCATCTACCTTTAACTCACGGACAACAGTTTTGTAACCGATATATCTTGCAATCAGGAAATAATCACCTGGCGGAATATCCGGAATAACATAAAACCCGAACTGATTGGTTACAGCACCCCGGAAGGGGGGATTATCTAGAGAGAGGGTATCTTTATATAAAAGAATATTAGTTCTGATCAGGGCTTCACCTGTGGAGGCGTCTGTTATAAGTCCTGAAATCTTAACTTCCTTATTCTGGCACAATCCTGCTGAAGTGATCAGGGTAAGTAAAGCACTGATTAAGAGCGTGAAAGTTTTCACATGGAACTTTCAATCATTTTACTAAAAATATGAAAGAATTCTGCCTTACTCAATTATTTTCAAATAAATCTTGATGGTGAAAATTAGCCGGTGGTGGCGAATCTCCGCCGGCCGGCATCGTTATTAAACGCAAGTAGTTGATAATTGGCAAGTAAATCAGGTGGCATATTCTTTGGGATCATGTTCCGTTGCATTTACTACTACAGAGATACGTGTATAAAAACCAGGATATTTATTTTGATATAAGAGGGAAAATTTTGAACCGCGGCATTTCAAGAATGATTTATAAGAACAACCAGGAAAATCAGATTTTACAGAGAGTTAACTGTGGAATCTTTATTAATCAACTAAATCAAATAAGGAGGTCTTATGTCAGAGACTACTCACGTTGCTGAAACCGCATCAAAATCTACCCCATTACACGATCTGACGGCATCTTCAACAAGAATTACCGATACAACTGCAAATCCGGCTCCTCTCGGTCTGCTGGGATTCGGTATGACAACCGTACTTTTGAATCTTCATAATGCAGGAATCTTTGGTATGAGCAGTATGATACTTGCAATGGGAATTTTCTACGGTGGTATGGCCCAGATTTTTGCCGGCTGGATGGAGTGGAAAAAGGGCAATACGTTCGGTACTACGGCTTTTACATCATACGGATTATTCTGGCTTACACTCGTCGGGCTTATAGTAATGCCTAACTTTGGAGGGATAGCTGCAGCCGAAACCAGTGGCATGATAGCCTATCTGTTTATGTGGGGTTTATTCACGTTCTTTATGTGGATCGCCACATTAAAACATAATAAAGCGTTACAGGTTGTATTTTTTACTCTGTTTGTCTTATTTTGGCTCCTGGCTCTTGGTGATGCCACAGGAAGTTCAGCTATAAAAACGTTCACAGGCTATGAAGGTATATTCTGCGGTCTTTCAGCAGTTTACCTCGCCCTCGCACAGGTACTGAACGAAACCTACGGAAAAATAGTACTGCCAATAGGCTAAGAGTTCATTAAAAAATAAATTACAGGAGTAAACTGATGTCAACAAACATTAATGATGAAGTATCCGAATCCCAGATTGCGGTGCATTGGAAAGAAGAGGCCTATTTTCCGCCGGCAAAGGAATTTACTAAGCAGGCAAATGTGAAGGATGAAAAGGTTCTGGAACGTTTCTCGATGGAACACTTTCCTGACTGCTATAAAGAATATGCGGATATGCTCGACTGGTATAAGCCATACGATCAGGTGCTCGATTCCAGCAATCCCCCCTTCTTTAAATGGTTTACCGGGGGAAAGATAAATGCTTCCTATAACTGTATAGACAGGCATCTTGATAAATACAAAAATAAAACTGCAATACATTTTGTACCTGAACCGGAAGATGAAGCAATTCAGCATATAACTTACCAGGAACTGTATGTTAAGGTTAATGAATTTGCTGCGCTGCTGAAAGATTTCTGCGGTGTTAAACCAGGCGATACAGTAACGCTTCATATGCCGATGATCCCTGAAATAGCTGTTGCTATGCTGGCATGCGCCAGGATCGGGGCCATTCACTCACAGGTATTCTCGGGATTTTCGGGTAAAGCCTGCGGAGAAAGAATAGCTGATGCAAAGAGCAACGTCCTTGTTACTGCAGATTCTTATTATAGGGCAGGTACGCTTATCGATCATAAAGAGAAAGCTGACATAGCCTGTGATGAGGCTCAGAAGGAAGGTCAGAAAGTACAGAAAGTGCTCATCTTTGAACGTTACCCGGGAAAATATTCGGCACAGACTCCTCTGGTAGATGGCCGCGACTTCCTGGTTAACGATGTGATTAAAAATTATTATCATCAGAAAGTTGAACCGGAACAGCTGCCCTCTGAAGGTACGCTTTTCATAATGTATACTTCGGGTTCAACAGGCAAACCTAAAGGCGCTCAGCATTCAATCGGCGGGTATATGGCGTATGTTACTGGAACTTCGAAATATATCCAGGATATTCATCCGGAAGATGTTTACTGGTGTATGGCAGATATCGGATGGATTACAGGTCATTCATATATCATTTATGGTCCTCTTGCCCTTGCAGCATCTTCAGTTATATTTGAAGGTGTTCCCACACATCCTGATGCAGGCAGACCCTGGCGCGTTGCTGAAGAACTTGATGTGAATATTTTCCATACATCTCCTACAGCTATCCGCGCGCTTCGCCGTGTTGGCCCTGATGAACCTTCAAAATATAATTACCATTTCAAACATATGACAACTGTAGGTGAGCCTATCGAACCTGAAGTATGGAGATGGTATTATAATACGGTAGGTAAAAAAGAGGCTGCAATAGTGGATACATGGTGGCAGACTGAAACAGGAGGTTTTCTGTGTTCTACTATTCCTGGTGTTCATAATATGAAACCTGGTAGTGCGGGCCCCGGTGTTCCGGGCATTTACCCGATTATCTTTGATGATGAGGGTAAACCCCTTCCTGCAGGAAGCGGTAAGGCAGGAAATATATGTATTCAGAATCCATGGCCCGGAAGAATGCTTACTATCTGGGGCGATGATGATAGATTCGTAAGACAGTATTACGAAAGATATAATAAAGATCCGGAGAGTAAGAAATGGCAGGATTGGCCATACTTCGCGGGTGACGGCGCTGTGGAAGCCCCCGACGGTTACTTCAGAATTCTCGGAAGGATCGATGATGTTATAAATGTTGCTGGTCATCGTCTTGGTACTAAGGAACTTGAATCTGCGGCACTTATGTGTCCGGAAGTTGGTGAAGCTGCTGTTGTGCCTGTTGCCGATCCAATAAAAGGAAAGATCCCTCATATATTCGTTTCCTTAAAGCCCGGTATCCAGGCTAGTCCGGAAATAGAAAAGAAAGTCTCCGCAACGCTTGCTACTGAAATAGGACCTATAGCAAAACCGGGTAAAGTATGGATTGTCTCTGATATGCCCAAAACAAGATCCGGCAAAATAATGCGCCGTATTCTTTCGGCAATCGCAAACAAACAGGACACCGGTGATATCACCACACTGGCTAATCCCCAGGTTGTTGAAGAAATAAAGAATATGTCCTGATTATAATAAGCGGGGGTTCTATAACTTGGAACCTCCGTTTTTTTTATATATTATTCCCATGGTTAATAATGGGAAATAATAACCAATGTTCAGAATTATACCAGAAGGTCTCACCTATAAAGAACACGTCTTACTTAAAAACGGACAGGGACTAATATTCAGACCCGCTTCTCTTGACGATATTCCTAAAGTTGAATCATTTATGACCCGGGTTTCCCGCGAGAGTCTTAGGATGCGGTTTATGGCTTCTGTCTCCCAGGTATCAGCCGATGTTATTAAACAGCTCTGCAGCGGTGATTTTAAATCCAGCGGATGTCTTCTTGCTCTTATGGGTAGTGATAGTGACTCAAAGGTAGTTGGCCTTGGTAATTATATTGCAGGTGGAAACAGCCATACTGCCGAGGTTGCTCTCCTTATTGAAGACGATTTCCAGGGAAAGGGTATAGGCACTTTGCTTCTGGAACGACTCGCAGGAATGGCTGCGGCTAACGGATTCATTGAGTTTGAGGCTGAAGTTCTTCCCGATAATCAGTCGATGATAAATGTATTTAAAAGTTCCGGTTTTGAACGACACCAGGTTTGGAATTCGGATACTGTGCATATTGAGCTTCCTGTAGGGAGCGCCGCGGCGTTGTGGGAGATTGCTGGTCTGCGTGAGAGGATTGCTGTAGCAAATTCCCTCGTCCCCCTGCTTCGTCCTGAAGTTGTTGCCGTTATAGGAGCCTCAAGAGATTCTTCTTCTATCGGCAATATTATTTTTAGAAATATTCTATCTGCTCACTTTACCGGCACTATTTATCCCGTTAATCCTCATTCGAATTCTGTCAACGGTATTAAGGCTTATTCATCTATCCGTGAGCTTCCTGAAAAAGCCGACCTTGCAGTGATAGCTGTAAATGCTGAAAAGGTATATGATGTTGTTCTTGAAGCAATTAAGGCTGGAACAAAAGGTTTTGTCGTTGTTCGGCTGGATTTGCTGATGCAGGTGCAGAGGGACTCGAGCGGCAGAAGAAACTTACTGAATTGGTGAGGGCTCACGGCGTGCGTCTCCTTGGTCCCAGCTGCCTTGGCGTTATGAACACAGATCCTAAAGTAAGCCTGAATGCGAGTATGGCCCCTGCAATTATGCCGCCGGGGCATACAGGATTTTTTTCGCACTCTGCTGCTCTGGGACTAGTTATCCTTGAATATGCTCTTGAAAAAGGTGTCAGCTTTACCAGTTTCGTTTCAGCTGGAAACCGTGCGGATGTTTCCGGAAATGATCTCCTTCAGTACTGGGAGGAAGATCCGAATACAAAGATGGCTATTCTTTATCTTGAAACATTCGGTAATCCGCGCAGGTTTGTGAGAATAGCAAGGAGGATGACTAATAAGAAACCTATCTTATGTATTAAAAGCGGTAAAAGCATCGCCGGCAGGAAAACAACCGAGCTAAAAAGTGGTATCATAAGAGCAGGGGAAAAGGAAGTGGAAGCCCTATTTCAGCAGACGGGAATAATACTTGCGCCTACTCTTCAAGACCTGTTTGACGTTGCTGTGGTGCTCGTCCATCAGCCGCTGCCGAAAGGCAACCGTGTAAGTATAATTGCTAACTCATCAGGAGTTGCAACATTATTTGCCGACGCTTGCGAGATGAACTATCTGAACGTCAGTGGTCCCGGCGTAATTGATCTTGGTGCTTTTACCTCACCAGACAAATATGAGGAAGCGGTTAAGGAGGCCTTATTAAGCGATGAGGTTGATGCTCTTCTTGTCGGTTTTGCCTGTGTAGGCAGATGTTCAACTAAACCTATTGAAGCTGCAATCAGAAGAGGTGTAAAGTTTGCTGAGGAAAAAACCGGCATTCAGAAAACTGTTCTGCTCTGTATAATGGGAGCTGAAGGAACTATTTCAATTGAAGATGAATCGGGCAATGGAAATAAACCCATCCAATTTCCCGCGTTCCGTTTTCCTGAATCAGCAGTAAGTGCTCTCGGCCGTATTATTAAATATGTTGAATACCGTAAAAAGCCTGCAGGCAAGCTTGTCTGGTTTAAAGATGTAAATGCAGGCGAAGCACGTTCTGTAGTACAGAAAGAACTGGAAAAAATAAAAGATCCGCATTCTGTTTCCGAAGTTGAAAAAGAAGTTTCTGTGGGTCTGCTTCAGAATTTTGGAATCGGATATGCCTCAACACAACCCTGGGGCGCACGGGTAATTGGTGTTCGCATAAAACCTGATCCTTTATTCGGTCCGCTGATCGAAATAAATGCCTCTGACAAATCTATTTTAAGGATAACACCCCTGACTGACATTGATCTTGAGGAAACTCTCCAGGAAATGAACCTGACTGAAAAAAGAGGTATTAGTGAGGTAATTGGAAGATTGTCCCAGATGATTGAAGAACTTCCATGGCTACTGGGAACTCGAGGCAAAGGCTGCTGTTACTGAAAGTCCTCTTTTTGTGGGTGAAATTAATATTAAGATTAAATCGGGCGGCGCGGAAAGACCAACATTTTAAATTTCAATTAAGAGGGAATAAAAATGTTAATTAGTGAAGTTATGCATCCTGATCCTGTCACTGTTTCATCGGGAACAAAGCTGAATGAAGCATACAGGATTATGGTTGATAAAAATATTCGTCATCTTCCTGTGGTGGATGATGAGAAAATTGTGGGAGTTGTAACCGACAGAGACCTGAGGTTAGCCACAAGCATGCTCACTCAAAATCCTTTTGATGTTGAAACCCTGATCGAGAAAGTTATGAGTCACCCTGTACAGACTGCACATCCCTCAGATCCCATAGAAATTGCTACACGAACAATGCGTGAGCTGAAGATAGGCTGTATGCCTGTTGTGGAAGATACTAGTCTTGTGGGTATCGTAACGGGAATGGATCTGCTTGATGCACTGCTGCGACTAACAGGAGTCCATCAGCCTTCGGGTCGTCTGGATGTAAGACTTCCCGATAGATCCGGGGAGTTGGCCAGACTTACTGCCTTGATTGCGGAAAGAAAAGTAAATATTCATTCGATATTAACATACCCTGATAAAAATCATAAGATCAGACTCGTTCTCAGGGTCGGGACAATAGAAATGAAGATGCTGGCTGAAGCCCTCTGCAACGCCGGTTTTGAAGTCATCTGGCCGGTTCATATAGCATGTGTGAAATAATATACCATCCCGCCTATAGTAATTATAACCTCGGTGAAGGTCATCCTTTTGATCCTGTCAGGATCCAGCTTACACTCGACCTCCTGGCAGAGTTAAATCTCTTACCGGAAAAAATCAAACCCGAACCTGTATTGGTTGAAAAGCTCTATGAAGTCCACGATAGAAACTATGTGGATGATGTTGAGAGGTTAAGCGCCGGTGATAATTCGGTTGATGCTGAATTGTACGGATTGGGTACCCTCGACAATCCAATTGTTCCCGGAATGGCTGAGGCTGCACGCCTGCAGGCAGGGGGAACTCTGCTGGGTGCAAAACTTCTCCTGCAGGAAAAAACATCTAAGGTACTTCAGATGGGAGGAGGATTTCATCATGCGCACGCATCCCTGGCTTCCGGCTTCTGTATTTATAATGATATTGCCCTGGCTATTAGGGAACTGACGAAAAAGGGCTGGCACGTCGCCTATCTTGATCTCGATGTGCATCATGGCGATGGAGTACAGGAAATATTCTATACGGATGATAAAGTAATGACAATTTCCTTCCATGAATCAGGTGAATATTTATTTCCCGGAACCGGATGGCCTTATGAACTGGGACAGGGAATGGGCCGGTCGCTCAAATTGAATATACCGCTTGAACCCTTTACTGAAGGTGATTCCTATTTTGAAGTAATGAATAGAGTGCTTGAACCTGCCCTTGGCCGGTTTAAACCAGATGTCCTCGTAGTTCAGGCCGGAGCTGATGCACACTTCACAGATCCACTTGCAGACCTTCTCTTAACTACTCATGATTATCGTAAGATCTACAGGAGAGTTATAGAACTTGCTGATGCAAAATGTAAAGGTAAGGTTTTATTTACGCTTGGAGGAGGTTATTCGATAACCGCGGCATTCAGGATATGGACGATCCTTTACCTTACATTATTTGGAAAAGAGTTTTCCGGAAAGCTTCCCGAAGAATGGAGAAAAAAATGGAAGGAGAGGACGGGTAAAGAAATTCCTGAAACACTTGATGATACTCTTCCCGCATTCGAGCCGATCCCAAGGAAACCGGAAATAGATAAACATAACAGGGAAACCGCCAGACGCCTCCTTGATTCAGTAGCCCCCGACTGGATATAAAATTATTCTTAAAACCCGAAGAAACCAACTTAACCAGGATTGTTCCCTGATGGAGCACTGTGGTAAGGAAGGGGTTATCAGGTTGAAGAGACGGTTCATAGACGGTTCAACGCGTATTTGGGGGGATAATTTGTTGAATTAGTAAACAGAAGTGATGAAAATATTTATATTCGCAGAACAGTCATTGCAACCAAAGCGAAGCAATCTTTTAAAATATATTATATACTTTTTTTATCTAAATTTCAATTAAACTATGTCATTATACAAAGAATGCTCGAGTATAGCAATTTCGGTCAGTGCTAATGAAGTAGCCTAATCTGCTTCTCCAATTACCCCATAAATTTTCCGTTAATGACCCGCTGGTCACATTTCATTTGAGATTGAGCTAAAAGTACCCTCCTGAGTTTTTATTTATCTGCCGGCTTCTTTATATTTGAAAATCCACTAAACAATTTTAAGGCAGCCGGATTATGGCAAAAAACTATGAAATAGCAATTCTTGGGGGGGGTCCGGGCGGGTATGTGGCCGCTATACGTGCCGGTCAGCTAGGGTTTAAAACAGTAGTGATCGACTCTCAGAATCTGGGAGGCATCTGCCTGAACTGGGGCTGTATTCCTACCAAATCTCTACTTAAAAATGCTGAACTCTATGATCAGATTAAAAATCATAATGATGACTTCGGAATTAAGTATAAAGAGCTCTCTTTCGATTTTACCAGGATAATTAAAAGAAGCCGCGAGATATCAGATAGAATAACGCAAAACGTTGAGATACTCGTAAAGAAAAATAAAGTCGACAGGATCCGCGGCTATGGAAAATTTGCAAATGAAAGACAGATAGACATCTTTGATGATAAGGGAAAGCAGATGGAGTCTGTTACCGCCGACCGTATTATAATTGCTACCGGAGCAAGACCACGTACTGTTCCTGCTATCCCTGTCGATCGCAAAATGATTATAACCAGCACAGAAGCTATGCTGCTTGAAAAGCTTCCCGAGGAGTTTGTTGTTATCGGCGCCGGTGCTATCGGTATTGAGTTCGCATATTTCTATAACGCGCTTGGTTCGAAAGTTACAGTTATAGAGATGCTCGATAATATTCTTCCGGTTGAAGATAGGGAAGTATCGCAGACCCTTCAGAGAAGTCTGAAGAAAAAAGGAATGGATATTTTTACAAAAGCTGCTGTTGAAAAAGCAGAGGTTAAAGGAAAAAAAGTTGAGGTAACCTTTACGGTGAAAGGTGAGAAGAAAACCATTAAGGCCGATAAGGTCTTAAATGCTATTGGAGTTACCGGAAATGTAGAAGGGTTCGGACTCGAAGAGCTGGGTATCGAATTATTTAAGAATCATATAAAAGTCGATAAATCAAATTATAGCACTAACATCCGTGGTATTTATGCAATAGGCGATGTTATTGGTCCTCCCTGGCTTGCGCACGTGGCCTCTGCCGAGGGGATTCATTGCATTGAAAAGATAAAAGGATTGAACCCTCCGGATATAAACTATCAGAATATTCCCGGCTGTACTTATTGTCAGCCCCAGGTTGCAAGCGTGGGACTAACTGAAGATAAAGCTAAAGAAGCGGGCTACGATATTAAGATCGGAAAATTCCCGTTTATGGCCAGCGGAAAGGCTTTTGCAATCGGAGAACGCGAAGGATTTGTGAAGTTTATTTTCGATGCAAAGTACGGTGAGATACTCGGTGTCCATATCATAGGTTCCGAAGCTACCGAGATGATAGCTGAAGTAACTCTCGCTAAGTCCCTTGAAGCTACTGCTGAATCGATTATTAAAACTGTGCACGCGCACCCGACTTTGAGTGAATCGGTTATGGAAGCAGCCGCTCAGGCTTACGGAGAAGCGATACATATTTAGAATTGATAATTGATAATTGACAATTGATAATTAAAGAGCAGTTAATGATGAGTGAGAAGAGAGATTTATATTTCTGCGATCTGGGATTTATTGACTATAAAGAGGCGTGGGATCTGCAGAGAGAGACTTTTGAATTAAGAGTAAAGAATAAGATCCCTGATGTTATTTATCTTCTCGAACATCCGAACACTTATACTCTGGGAAAAACTGCCGATCATAATAACCTGGTCGGTTCTGAGGAATATCTTTCGACGAATAAGATATCAGTTTATGATATTGACAGGGGAGGGGATATTACTTATCACGGACCAGGACAGATAGTTGGTTACCCTATAATAAGTCTAACAGATTGGAAACAGGATACACATAAATACCTCCGCGCACTTGAGGAAACTATTATTAGAACCTGTTCTGAATATGAAATAACCGGCGGAAGGATTCCTGAGTACACCGGTGTATGGGTGGAGGACAGGAAGATCGCGGCAATAGGTATTAAAGTAAGCCGCTGGATCACGATGCATGGCTTCGCTTTTAATATAAATACCGATCTCTCATTCTTCTCAGGGATTGTCCCCTGCGGGATACCGGATAAGGATGTTACTTCAATAAAAAGAGAGATTAAGAGTGATGTACCAATAGATGAAGTGAAATCGAAAATTGTCAGGAACTTTGCAGGAATATTTGGTTATACCGATGTCGACCAGGTAACAAAAGGAGAAATATTTTCTGTTAATTTATCTAAAGTAAAGTGAAAGGTTTGTAATGGCTAAGAGAACCTCAAATAAAAATGACTCTTCAACCAGGAAAAGATCAAAAAAGAGTGATGATGGTAAGGAAAACCGCTCGAATGGTAAAGGTGGTAATGGCGTAGATACGAGATCTGCTGAAACCTCGCAAATTTCAAAAGAGGAAGCACATAAGGTCCTTAGATTGATGCTGCTTGGAAGAACTATTGATAATAAAGCAATGAACCTTTTAAGGCAGGGAAGAACATTCTTTCATATAGCCGGATCAGGACATGAAGCAATACAGGTTGCTGCAGGTCTTGCTCTTAATCCAAAAAAGGACTGGTTTTTTCCATATTACAGGGATCTGGCCCTTAGTCTTTCTCTGGGTGTAAAACCATACGATTTCTTCCTTCAAAGCTTCGCAAAGGATGATGATCCTTCAAGCGGTGGGAGACAGCTGCCTTGTCACTGGGGGCATCCTGATATCAATCTGCCGGGACAGTCTAGTCCCACAGGTACTCAGTTTCTTCAGGCAGTGGGAGCAGCTTTGGCCCAGGTAAGAAAAGGCGAAAGGAATATCGCTTATGTAAGCAGCGGCGAAGGTACTTCAAGCCAGGGCGAATTTCATGAAGCTGTAAACTGGGCAAGCAGGGAGAAGCTTCCTGTTCTTTTTGTTATTGAAAATAATAAATATGCTATTTCAGTTCCTGTGTATCTTCAGAGCGGAGGCAGAGGAGCTTCAGTATCTGAAATGATGGCAGGATTTGCTAACCTGCATCGGGTTAAGGTTGATGGAACCGATTATTTTGAATGCGTCGACAAAGTGAAAGAGGCTATCGAATATATAAAAAGCGGCAAAGGTCCCGCTCTGGTTGAAGCTGAGGTAGTAAGACTCTTATCTCATTCCTCATCCGATGATCAGAAGAAATACAGAACTCCTGAAGAACTTGAGAAGGATCTGCAGAAAGACCCTATTCAGTTGTTCGTTAAGAAGCTTACATCAATGAAGCTGATAACCGATGATGAATTTCAAAAGTTGAAAAAAGAGGTCGAGAAAGAAGTAAACGACGCAGCCGATAAAGCGATGAAAGCTGCCGATCCCAAACCTGAAACAGCAACGAAGTATATCTTTGATGAGAGTAACCTTAAAGACAACCTTGAGTATGAAAAGAATACTCCTTCAGGAAATAAAGTGGTAATGGTTGATTCGCTTAACCACGGCCTGATGGAGGAGATGGAAAGGGATGACCGAATTTATATGTTCGGTGAGGATATTGCCGATAATAAAGGTGGAGTGTTTACTGTTACAAAGGGACTCTCCAATAAGTTCGGATTCGACAGGGTTTTTAATTCTCCCCTGGCTGAGGCTAGCGTCATGGGTGTAGCTGTCGGTATGGCGGTAACAGGATTAAAGCCTGTGGTTGAGATTCAATTCGGCGACTATATCTGGCCTGCCTTTATGCAGATGAAAAATGAACTGGCCACAATGAGATACCGTACGCATAATACCTGGTCGGCTCCTGTGGTTATACGTGTTGCTGTAGGTGGTTATATTCATGGAGGATTATATCACAGTCAGAACATCGAATCTATTTTTGCCCATATACCTGGAATATATATAGCTTTTCCATCTAACGCAGCCGATGCAAAAGGATTATTGAAGACGGCTATCAGACTGAATGATCCGGTGCTCTTCTGTGAGCATAAGGGATTGTATAGACAGAGTTCGGCTATGTCACCTGAGCCTGACGCTGATTATCTGGTTCCCTTCGGTAAAGCTAAAGTAGTAAGAGAAGGTACTGATGCTACAGTAATTTCATACGGAGTATCCCTGTGGGATTCGGTTCTTGCAGCTAAAAAACTTGAAGACGAGGGTTATTCTGTTGAGGTAATCGACCTGCGCACTATCATACCTCTTGATGAAGAAACGATATATAATTCAGTTAAGAAGACGAATAAGGCAATCGTAATTCACGAAGATACCTTAACAGGAGGTTTCGGAGGAGAAATTGTTGCCCGGATTGCGGATAATTGTTTCCAATACCTTGATGGACCCATTAAAAGGGTTGCCGCAATGGATTCACATATTCCTTATTCACCTATTCTTGAAAACGAAATACTGCCTAATCGTAACAGGGTTTACAACGGAATTAAAGAATTATTAGAATTTTAAAAAGAAACCAGGAGTTTTAAGATGGAAGTCGTAATGCCTAAAATGGGTGAGAGCGTTAGCGAAGGAACCATAATAAAATGGCTTAAGCAGGAGGGCGATAAAGTAGAACAGGATGAGATAATTTTTGAGATAAGTACCGATAAGGTCGATACTGAGATCCCCTCTCCCGTAGATGGAGTTCTTCAGCAGATCAAAGTACCGGAAGGTGAAACGGTTGAGGTCGGTACCGTTGTTGCAGTGATAAATGAGAATGGCGAATCCTCAGGTTCAGCAGCTCCTGCGAAGGAGGAGGCGCCGCGAAAGGTTGAAGTAACCGAGGATAAATCAGAGTCTAAAGAAGAGAAAGAAGAAGAGATACGTGAGGAAACTGAGAAGAAGGAACCCGAGGTTCAGGAAACTTCTGCCGCTCCTTCTGAAGGCGCTGGAGAAATAATCGATATTGCAATGCCGAAAATGGGTGAATCTGTTATGGAAGGTACTATACTGAAGTGGCATAAGAAGGTGGGTGAGAAGGTAGAAAAAGATGAAACTATTTTTGAAATAAGCACCGATAAGGTAGATACCGAGGTTCCTTCTCCGGCAGAGGGAAAGATGGCCGAAATACTTGTTGCCGAACAGGAAACTGTTGAGGTAGGAACAATAGTAGCAAGACTTTCAACCGGTGAAGGCACCCCCGCAGGTCAGCCTGAGAAGGAAGAAATCCCTCAGGTAACTAAAGCGGAAAAACCAGCAGAGGAGAAACCCTCTACTAAACAAGCGGATGCCTCTGCACAGCAGAAACAGAAAACCCCCGGACAGGTAAACGAAGCGTCCTCCGGCGGCTCAACACAAAAAACAGAATCCCTCGAGGGAGAAAACAGCGGATTTTATTCGCCTCTTGTACTGAATATTGCCAGAAAGGAAAATGTCAGCTTCGATGAGCTTTCACGAATTAAGGGAACAGGACTTGAAGGACGTTTAAGCAAAAAAGATATCCTCGCTTACATCGAATCGAGAGGTGAAGCTAAAGAAGCTCCTGCTGAACAGCCGGCTGCTCCTGCTCAAACAGCACCTGCTCAAAAAGCTCAACCAGCTACAGCTCAAAAGGCTCAGCCCGCCCCGGCACAACCCTCGTTTACAGGACAGGTGTCCGGTAATATCGAACGGATCCCAATGGATAATATCAGGCAGAAAATCATGCAGCATATGGTCAACAGTCGCGATACTTCTGTTCACGTTACTACAATGCTTGAAGTTGATATGACAAAAATTCACAACTTTATTCAGAAGAATAAAGAAGAATACCTGAAGAGGGAAGGTTTTAAGCTTACCTATATGGCTTTCATAGCGAATGCTTCGGTAAAAGCATTAAAAGAATTTCCTCTCGTCAATTCATCCATTGATGGAACAGCAATACTTCAGAAACGATTCATTAACCTTGGAATAGCGGTAGCTGTTGAACCGACTGGTCTTATTGTCCCGAACATTAAATCCGCAGATGAACGAAATATAACCGGACTTGCAAAAGCAATAAATGATGTTGCGACCAGGGCAAGAACCAAAAAGCTTACTCCCGATGATATAACCGGAGGAACATTTACGATTACTAATTATGGTTTATTCGGTGCTATATTTGGAACGCCGATTATAAATCAGCCGGAGGTTGCAATTCTTGGTGTCGGTACGATCGCAAAAAAACCAGTTGTAATAGATGTTGATGGTTCGGATACCATAGCCATTAAACCGATGATGGCATTAACACTCGCACACGATCACAGGTTAATTGATGGAATGCTCGGTGGGAAATTCCTGAAGTTTGTAAAAGATACCCTCGAGAGTTTTGATCCGTCAACAATGTAAAACAGAATAAGATTTATGAGAACTATAAACGCATATCAACGAGCAGCAAAAGAAAAACTTGAGCAGGAAAAACAGTCGCCGGGAAAAAGACCCGAATGGCTGAAAGTTAAACTGCCTACTGGTGAGAATTACGCCAATGTAAGAACTCTTATGAGGAAACAGCATCTCCACACAGTATGTGAAGAGGCCCGGTGTCCTAATATGGCGGAATGCTGGAATAATAAAAGTGCGACTTTTATGATCCTTGGTGATACTTGTACACGGAGCTGTGGATTCTGCAACATTAAAGTTGGTATGCCGAATGAACTTGATTTGAACGAACCGAAGAGGGTAGTCGACTCAGTTAAAGAGCTTGGATTAAGGCATGTTGTAATTACTTCCGTAAACAGAGATGAGCTGAAAGACGGCGGAGCTTCTATCTTTAAAGAATGCGTAAAATTAATAAATGAGGAAATGTACGACACTACTGTTGAAATACTTATTCCCGATTTCCGCGGTGTAACTGACGCTTTCGAAATTATTATGCAGAACCCGCCTGATATACTGAACCACAATCTTGAAACAGTTCCGCGGCTGTATCCTGTTGTACGACCCCAGGCAAAATACGAGAGAAGTCTAAACCTGATAAAATGGTTTAAAGAAAAAGGACTAAAAACCAAGAGCGGTATTATGGTTGGAATAGGAGAAAAGACAGAAGAGGTTCTGGATCTTATGAAAGATCTGGTTGCGCATGGCTGCGACATTCTAACGATCGGGCAGTACCTGCAGCCCACCAAAAATCATTTACCGGTCGACAGGTTCGTTACTCCGGAAGAATTTCAAATGTATAAAGAAGAGGGACTTAAAATGGGCTTCAGGATTGTTGAATCATCACCGCTCGTTAGAAGTTCCTACCACGCCGATAAACACGCCCGCGCCCTTTTTTAAGCGTGTTGCCGTAAGTATCAAATTTTATTGCCGTCAGTAGCAAATTTTATTGTCGTCAGTAGCAAATTTTATTGCCGTCAGTATTAATTTTATTGCCGTCAGTTTTAACTGACGAAAGAAATACTTCCCCAAAAATATTCCAGGCTTTAGCCACTAATCATTGGATCATACAGACATGTACCAGGGGTTGAACCCAATGGGAACCTCTATTTAAAGGATTATTTAAACAGATATAGGGCATTTTTTTATAACTTTATGCCGGATATGTCCATTTAACAATAAAATAATCTAAGAACTCAATTTTGTATTTGTTCCTAACCTTAAACTCTTTATTTTTGGCTCGTAATTTTAAAAATAGATAGATCCGCAAGATTCTTCTTGTATTATATCCTTAAATAAATTTTGTAGATGAAATATAAATTACTGTTTGTTTCCACAATCCTGCTTTTCTGTGCCTTCACATATAACGGGGGAGATGATAAGAAGGTTAAAAAAACTGTCAACGACGATGATTCTCATTATACTAATGTAGGTAATATAGGTTTAACCGTTACAAACTACGGTACCTACGGAAATGGTTTCATTTATTGGCCCGATCAGCCATCCTGCGAATATCCTCTTGGCAGCGGTATTGAGCATATCTTTGACGGAGGCCTTTGGGTAGGCGGTTTTATAGCTAATGATTCTCTCGGAAACGGAAGGACAGGTCCTTATGTAACCACAGGGGCTGTTGATGCAGCTTCTGTTTCTGCCAAAGGCGGAGGTTTTGAGTACACTAACTCACCTGAGAGTCAGGTTATCGAACGATCTTCATTAATTGATTCACGCTTTTACTCTCCCGACGCTATCTCTCATCAGGATTTTGTAATGGATTATGTTGACACCAATGTTGTATACTCAAATGGTGAACCGATCCAAAACCATGATCCCATGGGGTTGAGCATCCACGAAGAAACCTATGCCTGGAATTTCCCTTTTGCTAATTTCTTTGTGATCCTGAATTTTACAATTAAGAATGTTACTAATAAATATATAGATAGTGTATATATCGGGTTATGGACTGATGCGGTTGTAAGAAACACTAAGATCACCGGCCGTCATTTTGACGGTGCATTCTTCAATAAGGGTGGTGATGGTTACAGTGACTCAATGAAGGTAGCCTATGAATTTGATGCGACGGGGGACATCGGGTATACTGATAGCTATGTTGGGATCCAGCAGCTGGGTTCAACGCCAGCCCTCCCGAATAAAATACCGGTCGGCAGCGATTCTTTATCCACAGTTAACTTTGTCAGCTGGCAGTTCAGGAATGCAGTAGATCCGAATTTTTTCTCACCTATCGATGATATCCAGAGATATAGAAAAATGCAGGGTTACTTTGGAGGAAACAACAGGTATGGAAGCGGCGTTAATCCTGCGGATCTTAAAACACCATCAAATAGGTCTATACTGATCACAAAAGGTCCTTTTCATAAAATCGCTCCAGGTGATTCGCTTAATGTTGTCTATGCAGTAGTATGTGCAAAGAAGTACGGGAACGATCCTGCAGCTTATGATACGGAGGAACAGAAAACCAACCTGTATTCTAATGCAGATTGGGCACTTCGAGCGTACTTCGGTGAGGATAGAAATAGAAATGGTATACTGGATCCCAGTGAAGACCTTAATGGTGATGGAAAAATTACAAGGTACGTTTTACCTTCTCCTCCTGCATTACCACGTGTTAAGGTAGTTCCGGGAAATCAAAAGGCCACAATATATTGGGACAAACGATCTGAAAACTCTATTGACCCAATATCAGCTAAAAAGGATTTTGAAGGTTATCGGATTTATAGAACAGAATCAGGGTTTGACTTATCTCAGAAGCAGGATATTCTCTCATCCCTTGTACTCCTTGCAGAATTTGACAGCTCAAATAATGCCTACAGTTATAACACCGGGTTTTCTGCTGTAGAATTAGATCAGCCTGTAACTTTTCCTAATGATCCCACTCAGTATTATTACAAATATGAATTAGATAACCTGCTGAACGGCTGGCAGTATTTGTTTGCTGTAACTGCTTTTGATAAAGGTGATCCTTCAAGTAATCTTGAAAGTCTTGAATCAAGTTCCCTTTCAACTCTCAACCGGATAATCCCGGGAACTCCGCCTTCTGAGGAAGCTTCGGTTGTGGTGGGTGTTTATCCTAACCCCTATTATGCTAACGCTGTGTGGGATGGGAGCTCAGAACGCCTGAGAAAAATATATTTCTATAATCTTCCGGCCGAGTGTGAAATAACGATTTATACGCTATCCGGGGATGTTGTTAAAAGGATAACACATAATGAACAGAGCAATGGTTCTGATTTACGATGGTTTGAAAATTACTCCAGTGGAGGAAAACAGAAAATGTCAGGGGGAGAGCATGCCTGGGACCTGATAACTGACAATGATCAGGCTATAGCCACAGGAATGTATTTATTTACTGTGAAGAATACACGGAATGGTGACATCAAAACCGGCAAGTTTTTAGTTGTAAAATAAAAATTAAAGGAGCGTATCATGAAAAAAAGTTTACTGTTAGCATTGTTTTTACTCTGCAGCGGTTTGATCTTTGCGCAGCAATATCCCCTTGTAACACTCCAGGATATTCAGTTCGTATCGGATACAACCACTGACCCGCCTTCACCGCTTACTGGTGATACTGTAAGAGTTCAGGGAACCGTAATGGTTTCGCCGCTGGTTAATCCCAGTACAGACAGACGTCCGATTATTGCCGCCGGACCCCGCTGGGTAACTTATATAGAAGATAAATATGGAAATGTATACGGTGGTTTGAATATACTTCAGGAAGATACTTCTGAAACCGGTCAGCAGACCTTCTTCGACATTATCGACACTGCCCAGGTGGTTACCTTTACTGGCGTTATTACTGAATATTATACAAGTACAGAGATGATCCAACTTGTTACACCTACTACACCCATTAGTATCGATAGTACGATGGCTAAGAGACCGGATCCTATTGAACTGCAGGTTTCAGATTTTGATAATAATGGGCAGTACAATTTTGCATCCGAGAAGTATGAAGATATGTACGTAATAATCAGAAATGTTATTACAAGTGACAGGAATAGTTCTTCGGGTGTATTTAACTTTCACGATGCTGACGGCAATACCATGCATATGTACGATCAGTCGGGGTATTTTACACTGAGAGCACACAGACTTGTAGGACTGACTAACTATGATCCTCCGCAGGATGGTTCGATACTCACTTATATTCGCGGAATAATTAACACAAGAACCGATGGTTATTATATAGTTCCTGTTTATCCCGGTGACATTGGCCCGATTCAGCAGTCACCTCCGTCAATCACCACTATCCGCAGAAACACAAATGAGATTGCCCGAAACCAGGCAGTTGACATTTCAGCAAAGATAACTGACCTTGACGGAACAGTTCAGGAAAGCAGGCTGTATTACCGTGTTGACGGCGGACAGCGTATGATGTTACCTATGACATTCAATGCGTCAGATACTACTTACAAAGCAACCATACCTGGAGTCGATAGTGATTCTTCAATAGTCGATTTTTATGTATGGTCGCAGGATAATGATGGCCTGATAAGCATAAATCCTGTTGATACTCTGCACGACGATTATTTTTACCTGGTTCTAAACAGACCAGTAGGTATAAGGGATGTACAGTACAGTCCTTTCGGCGGTGGTTACAGCGGTTACACAAATTATAATGTAACCCTTCAGGGAGTTGTTACTTCGGATACATCCGACATTAAAGGATACGGAACAACCTCCTTCTTGAGAAGCTACATCCAGGATGGAACGGGTCCATGGAGCGGCATTGAATTCAGTTTCGGCGGGTCTCTGGGAACAGAACTGCTTAACCTTAAACGCGGTGATCTTGTTACTCTTACCGGTACTATACAGGAATCCTTCGGTGTTACTGTTATAAATAAAATAACAGATTATAACGTCGTTTCATCAAATAATCCGCTGCCCGATCCGCAGGTTATTACAACCGGTGAGATGGGACTTCTCGGCGATGGTGAAGTTGAAAAGGAAAAATGGGAAAGTGTTCTCGTTGAATATGATGATGTAACTATCACCAACATTAACGCAGACGGCGGAAGTAACTTCGGTGAAATTCTTGTGAGTGACGGCACCGGGGATACCCGTGTGGAACTTGAAGATGGTAGCAATTCATATCATAATGGTTCAGGTGAACCCGGAACTATAGAAATTCAGCTTGGCGGACATTTTCAGAAGCTGAAAGGTATAATGTATTACTCATATAGCAATTATAAACTTGTTCCAAGAAAAGATGATGACTTTGTTGATTATTCAACTGCTGTAAAAGAGGAGAATACATCACCGAAAACATTCAGTATTGAACAGAATTATCCTAATCCGTTCAATCCGTCAACAAAAATTGTTTACTCTATCCCGCGCGCAAGCAATGTTACATTGAAGGTATTCAATGTGCTTGGCCAGCAGGTTAAAACTCTGGTTAATCAAACCCAGGGTCAGGGTACTTATACCGTAACCTTTAATGCCCCTTCATTGCCTTCAGGTATATATTTCTACAGCATAGAAGCCGGAGATTATACCCAGGTTAAGAAAATGATTCTTTTGAAGTAAAAAGAATATTCAGGACTGATCCACACCGGTGGATCAGTCCATAAATTATTAAGGAACTATTTTAATATTTGTTACTGACTTTAATGAAAAAACTTTCTGTATTTATTCTGATATTGTTCATAGTATCAGTACTTTATTCCTGTTATGATAACCCTACAAGTAATCCGGCTGCGAATAAACCACCTGAAACAGGATTGTCCCTGATCCCTGATTCTACTATCGCATCGCAGCCCACAAAGTTGAAAGTTTCGTGGTGGGGAGATGACCCCGACGGTAATATTGTCGGATTCTATTTCACATGGGATGGAACTAACTGGTCGTTTACTGCCTCAAATGATAGCCTTTTTGCCCTGCAGATAGGTGCCGCAGATACAACTTATCTTTTTCAGGTGTCAGCAGTGGATAATGGAGGAAACGGAACCTACGATTATGACATTAAACAAAATGGAATAGATTACGGTCCGGAACCCTATATAGATGCTAACAAAAACGGTTCGTATGATCCCTCTGAAAAGTTTTATGATATAGGACTTATAGATCCTACTCCCGCTCAACTGAATTTCCCTTTAAGAAATACTTCTCCAACGATCAGCTGGAATGCTCTCAGCACTCTGCCCGATACTTCTTTCCCTGTAATGTCTTTTGGATGGAATGCGGGGGATCTTGATGGTGATAATACGATCCAGAAGATAAATATCGTGCTGAATGATCCTGCTGATTCATCAAATATCGTTTCTTTGTATGGAAACATCAGGAACATAACATTAAAGACGAATGATTTTCAATCGGGTAACCCCGGAATGGATATATTGGTGGAAGGACAGGAGAATAATATATTCCCACAGAAGCTGTATGGATTAAAGTATAATGATAATAATAAAATATATGTTGAGGCCATAGATATTTCCGGCGCCAGTTCGGGATACATTTCTCTTCCTGATTCAGGTAAAACATGGTATGTAAAAAAACCAGTTGGCAATCTTGTTATCGTTGACGATTATGCCCTTGCTGATAATGCTGCCGGATTCTATGCTTCAATGATGGATAGTCTTGGTCTCAGTGGTAAATACGACGTCCTCGACCTCATTCAAAATCCTCTTCCATATCGGAACGTAACGTTCCTGCAGACAATGAGATTATTCAAGTATGCTTACTGGTATGCTGATAATAACCCTTCACTGGATTTAATGGCAGCAACCACACAGAAATTTTTAGATGCAGGAGGTAAAATAGCATATAGCATGCAGTTCCTTCAGAATATTGATCTTGCTGTAGTTAGTAGTTTTTTACCTATAAACACAGATACACTCTACTCTGTCGGTTCGATACTTTCAGGAACGCATCTATCCACAGATTTAACCGATCCTTCTTATCCCGGACTTACAACCACATCACCACTGTACCGTATGAAATCATTTTCATTAAGTTCTTTTGGTTCTGTGCCTTTATATTATTTTCCGAACAACGAGATGCCGGGATATATCGGATTTTTTAATAATCCTAAAAGCCTGTTTTTTATAGGCCTGCCTCTTAACAAATGCAATGGGGGACCAGGGAATGTCAGAGAACTGCTGAACAAAGTTCTGATTGAAGATTTCGGAGTTACACCATGAACAGAATTATAGCAGTCATATTATTAAGTCTTGCCATAGCAGCGGCAGCTGCTGCTCAATCAGGAACTCTGATAGGTAATGTACACGATGCAGGTACAGCTGAAGCATTGCCGGGGGTGAATGTAATATTAAAGGGAACTTATTACGGAGCTGCAACAGATGTTGACGGGAAATTCAAAATTACCGGAATATCGCCTGGAAATTATAACGTTGCTATCTCATTAATAGGTTATAAGACAGTACAGTTCACCGGGATTGAAATTATTGCTGGAAAGACAAAAGAGCTGGATGTAAAACTTGAAGAAACTGTGCTTACTCTTGATCAGGATGTTGTTGTTGTCGGCGAGAAGCCTTTAATGGATGTTGAA
The DNA here is from genome assembly GCA_963839165.1 of uncultured Bacteroidota bacterium. Taxonomy (GTDB): domain Bacteria; phylum Bacteroidota; class Ignavibacteria; order Ignavibacteriales; family Ignavibacteriaceae; genus DATFVA01. Next base: position 115,212 of record CAWIUG010000005.1, read on the forward strand.
GAAACACAGAGCAAAAAAGATATTTCGAAGGAAGATATAGAGAACTCAATAGTTGAAAATATTACTGATGTAGTAACACAGCAGGCCGGTATTGTGAAAACGGATAACACTATCCATATCCGCGGAGGAAGATCATATGAGAATGCATTCCTTCTTGATGGAGTAAACGTTCAGGATCCGCTGTCAGGTACAGGGTTTGGACTGCAGCTCAGCGCTAATGCTATTGAAGAAGTTGAAGTTATAACCGGTGGATTTAATGCGGAGTATGGACAGGCTACTTCAGGTGTTGTTAATGTTAAAACCCGTGAAGGGGGAGAAAATTACAGCGGTTATGTGTCATATAAGAGGGATAACCTTGGAAACATTTCTTCACCGCATGTCTTTAATATTAATATTATGGAAGCCAACCTCAGCGGACCTGAACCGATTACCTCAAAATTGCTTCCCGCAATAGGTCTTCAGATTCCGGGTGAGTTATCGTTTTTCGGAAGTTTTCATGCAGGATTTAGTGACGGAATTACACAGGGATATTATAAACCTACAGCGGATCAGCTTTACTCTTCTACATTCGGTGGAACCAGGTTTGCACCGGAGGCTGAGAACAGCTGGTTCTGGCTTGGAAAGCTTTCATATAAGTATTCGCCTACTTTAAAATTTGTCTATTCGTATAATCAATCTGTTGATATTAACCAGAATTCTCAGTCACTCCAGACTAATCTCGAGTATGTTGAACCAAGTCCTGGCTACCAATATGAATTCCAGAATATCCTGGATCAGGCAAACACCTTTACTCATAACAATGAATATCATTCTTTTAATGTAACTCATACTTTGAATGCCAAGACTTATTATGAACTTAAGTTCAGCCATTTTTATACAAACTTAAGAGCAGACGCCAACGGCAGGAACTGGTTTGATTACGCTGAACCGAAAGATATAGTCAACTTTCCTATTGAATATTACAATACAAACCATGATACAATCGGCGTGATCCCCGGTGATGGTTTCTGGGATGTTGGCAACCCGAGTACGTGGCGTGATCACTTCTTCAGCGAATCATCGATAAAGGGAGATATCACAAGCTTCTTTGATGAGAAGAATAAGTTCAAAGCCGGATTTAATCTTCAGTTTCAGGAAATGCAGGTGGTTGAGATTGTAAAACCCTGGGTAGGTAAACTTGGGCTGAACAATGATATTTACCATGTCTTCCCTGCACAGGGAGCTTTCTATGCACAGGATAACATCAACTTCAGTGGAATGATACTGAATTTCGGTATGCGTATGGATTACTGGTTTCCTGGTAAATACGTTGATGATGCAGTCAACAATCCTGATGTTATTACAATCCCTGATGTTATAAGAGAGCGTTATAAGGAAGATACATTCGGCTGGTTCGGCGGGAGGAGATTTAAAGCCAGGCTGAGCCCAAGACTCGGTATTTCACATCCGGTATCTGACAATCAGACATTATTCTTTTCATACGGCCACTTCAGCAAATGGCCTAATCCTCAGTTCGTTTATGCAAAGCTGAGTCCCCTGAATGCTCAGTCGTCATTTCAGAAGTTCGGGAATCCCGATCTGAACCCGGAAACGACTGTTGCATATGAGCTCGGCCTGAAGACTCAGTTTACTAATGATGACGTTCTCAAGGTTACAGCTTATTATAAAGATATTTTTGACTATGTAACAACCCGTTCTGCAATTATTAATTCTGCCAGGTTTGCCACACAAAGTTTCATCACGTACGTTAATTCAGATTATGCAAGGTCGCGTGGATTAGAAGTAGAGTATAAGAAAAGAATTGATAAATGGTTTACGGGAGATGCATCGGTGTCATATGCTATAATAACTACAAAAAGTTCGTCTCCCGATGAAGGAGTTCTTGTAGCAAGAGGTGACCTGAACGAGACAATTACCGAAGATTATGCAAATTGGGACAGACCTCTTACAATAAACCTTACAACTAATTTTTATATTGAGAAGGATAATGCGCTGTTTGGATTCGGAAATGGCATTCTGGACAATTATAATTTATATCTGAGATTTTTCTTTGAATCAGGAAAGAGATATACCCCGGCTGTGTTTACAGGGAGCTACACAACTGACGGTCGCGCTGAATATAATACAATCCCGAATGAACGAAATACCAAACTGGGAGATAACTGGTTCTGGATAGATCTTAACTTCGAACGGTATTTTGATATTAACAATCTGAAGTTTTCTGTTTTTGTTGAAGTTAATAATCTTCTTGATACACAGAATTCTGCTATTATAAATCCGGTTACCGGGAAAGCATACGAGTACGGTGACAATATTCCGGTTAATTGGAACGATCCCCGTTATCCTGATCTCCAGGCCCCAATCTCGCCGTATCCATTAAATCCAGCACGATATCTTACAAGACGTAATGTGAAACTGGGAGTTAGTTTAAGGTTTTAATGATGAAAAAAGTTATCTCATAATATTCTTACTTACAGGTATTTTTGAAACCAGGGCTCAGTTTTTTCCTGTTCTTGGTGGACAAAGAGCCGGAATTTCCACAGCACAATTTCTTAAAATAGGTGTCGGAGGAAGAGCCAGCGCTCTTGGTGATGCTTTCGTTGCTATAGCTAATGACGCTTCTGCGTTATACTGGAACCCGGCGGGTCTAGTCCAGTTCTCGCAAACGAAATTTTCTTCTCGCATAATAAATGGGTTGTCGATATCAACCATGAATTTCTTGGAGCGGTTTACCATTTGGATGATGACCAATGCATTTGGAGTTGCTCTTACTTCGTTAACTACAGCCGATATGCCTGTTACAACAGAGTTTGCCCCTTTCGGTACCGGAGAGTATTTCGGTTTCGGTGATCTTGCATCGGCTGTAACATATTCGAGAAGAATGACGGACCAATTCAGCTTCGGCGGTACGGTAAGATACGTTGAGGAAACCCTGGACAAACTCAAAATGCGGGGAGTGATGATCGACCTTGGTACCTATTACTGGACAGGACTGGGTTCGACAAGATTCGCAGTTGCAGTTTCAAATTTCGGTAATCAGATGGCCCCTGATGGTGATGTCGTCCTAATCGGAAAAAGAACTAAATCTGACTGGCAGTCATTTTCACCCCCAACAGTATTCCGCATCGGTTTTGCATTTGAGCCGATTGAAAGATGAAAATAATAAAATTACTACTTCAATCCACTTAAACCATCCTAATGATAATAGTGAAAATGTAGTTACAGGAATGGAATATACTTGGAAAAAAATGTTTATTATAAGAGGCGGATATAAATTTAACGTAGAAGAACAGAATTATTCATTTGGTGCAGGAATGAAAGTTACCAATACAATTGCGGATTTTACTCTTGATTATGCTTATTCAAACTTTTCCCGGCTTGGATCCGCACATAGTTTTTCAATTATACTAGGCTTATGAAAATGAAAAGAATTTCGCTGCTTCTAATATTAATATTCATAGTCTTTCAGGGATGCGACCGGAAGTTTAATACTGAGAATCTTATAGCTCCAAATTCAGGTTCCGGAAATATCGGTGGTGATACTGTTTATGTTCAGCTGAATCCTGTTTGGGGAGGATTTAATAATCCTCAGGATATTTATATAGGTCACGACCAGTTTATATACGTGGCTGACACAGACAACGATCGCCTTGTTATGATGAATGTCGCTGGTCAGACCTTCGGTTCTTTACGTATGCAAAAACCTATCGCTATCTCACAGGATTTTAACTAATCTTTTTGTATGTGCTGAGTTTGATACCCTTGGAGAAACTTTCAGCGCCGTATACCGTATAGACCTTTTTAAAGTTGGGAACCGGATTTCTGAAGTGTCCCGGTTCAGGTTGTTTCCTCGTCCAACTGACTTGAACAAACCCAAAAGAAAATATACGGCGGTAACTACCTTTTATAATAATATGGTTTATGTTGCCAGAACCGGACCCGATAACAGCAGTTTTGTTGACCCCGATAATTCTATTCTAATGTTTGTTCCTAAGTCAAAGTACGGTGGAGGCGAGGGGGATACTCTGATAGGCAGGGTTCCAAATATCGATCCTTTAAGTTCAGGATTTGTAACCGCAAATGGGATTAGCTCACTGGCTTCATTTGATAAACGAAATATCGATCTTGTGGTAACTCTTACCGGGAGTACAAACTTTAAGGCTCAGCAGTGAATTATTTCGTCAGTAATCTTGAAGAGAAATATGTAACCAGATTTTCACCCAGCGATAGCGTTACTTTTGCGAAACCGAACAAGTTTGAACAACCCGAAGGAAGTACTATCGATGCTTCGGGAAACATTTTTGTAGTGGATGCCGCAAAAGACAGTGTTTATAAATTTAATGCATTCGGAAATGAGACTCCAGTCGTTCGGCGGTTCGGATATTTTTAATCAGCCTCATGCGGGTTGCTTTCTTTGACAGGACTTTATACATCGCAGATTCGGGAAATAACAGAATATTAAGATTCATTTTATCAACGGACATACAATGATTAAAATTTCGGTTACATTTTTTCTTCTTTTTTTCACCACTTTCGTTTATTCCCAGATGCCTATTTCAGATATAAGGGTCAATGATTCCACTGGTTTACCTCAAATGCTGGGACAGACAGTAACGGTCTGCGGGCATTGTAACCTCTTCAAATCAGTTTGGATCAGCCGGACCCGCATCAATACAGGATAATACAGCAGGAATATGTGTTTACGGCAACGGTTTTCCGGCTGCTGTAGATCTTGGCGATTCAGTGGTGGTTACGGCAGCTATAATTCATTTTAACGGGCTAACGGAACTGGACTACGACACGACCGCAGGAGCTTCGTTTGAAATAATTTCATCCGGACATCAGGTCGATCCTGAGGTTATTACGATAAGCGATATAAATAATCAGGAATGGAACGGGTTTGAAGAATATGAAGGAAAACTTATTCGTTTAAATAATGTCACAATTTCAGGAAGTGGAAACTTCGCCGGTAATTCAAATTATACTATCACTGACGCTACAGGTTCTTCAGCTATACGAATAGATAACGATGTTAATACGATTATTGGGACACCTATTCCATCCAGTGCAATTGATATTATTGGTATACTTCAGCAATATGATAATTCGCCTCCATACAGTAGCGGATATCAACTGTTTCCGCGTTTCATAGGTGATCTCGTATATGATGGTGCTCCCCTGATTCTTAATCCTGTATTTGCATCTGATATTGACACTTCTTCCTTTACGGTGTACTTCAATACTGCAAGGAACGGCAACAGCCAGGTTAAGTATGGACTTACACCTGCACTGGAGATGGATTCTGTTATTATAAGTGACGATACTACAATTCATGCTGTTCCGGTTACAGGGCTGCAAACTTATACGAAATATTATTATAAAGCCATTTCCGATAACGCTGCCGGCAGGAGTGAAAGCGCTCTGCAAAACGTTACCACCGCTTCTAATGATACAAGCATTGGAAGTATTCATGTTTATTTTAATTTCCCGGTTGATACGACTGTAGCCGTACCAGGAAATTCTGCTCATGGAAATAGTGATTTTAAAGCGCTTCTTATCCACAGAATAAATGAAGCAAACTACTCAATTGATCTTGCGTTGTACAGTTTTTTCGGGATGCAGGATGTTGCCGATGCAATCATACTTGCTAAAAACCGGGGAGTAAAAGTAAGGATTGTTTATGATTATAAAGATATACAGAACAGCATGCAGGCTCTGCTTAATGCGGGAATTTTGATGAGCCAGCGTCCTTCAAATCTCAGCGGCATAATGCATAATAAGTTTTTTATTTTTGACGCAAGGGATACGATCCCCGCCAATGACTGGCTATGGACAGGCTCATGGAACGTCACGTCAACGGAACTGGGCTGGAAGAATAACGTTGTAGAGATAAATGATCCGGCAATAACAGCTGCCTACCAGACAGAATTTGAAGAGATGTGGGGAAGCAATAATGATATTCCGAATCCTTCTAATGCAAAGTTCGGTAGTCAGAAGACAGATAATACCCCTCACTTTTTTAATATTGGCGGACGTGATATTCAGCTTTACTTTAGTCCTTCCGACGGAACAACAAGTAAGATAATAAATACCATTAATACTGCCGATCAGAGCATCTACATGGCACTGTTTGTATTTACTAAGGATGATATTGAACAGAATATTCATGCGCGGTATCTTAGTGGAGTGAATGAAATGAAGGGTGTAATCGATAATATAAATGTTCAAGGATCAGAATTTAATAATCTTTCAGCTTATGCAGATATGTGGCATAATCCACCACCAACTCTGCATGATAAATACAGTATTGTTGATGCCTCTTTCCCCGAAAGTTCCCCATATGTTATTACAGGTTCACATAATTGGTCGGCAGCAGCAGAGAATGATAATGATGAAAACACTCTAATTATAAAAGATTTTCCTATTGCAAATCAATATATGCAGGATTTTAAGAAGAGATACAATGATGCCGGAGGGACGGGAGAATTTATTGTTCCGGTATCTGTAGAGGATAATCCCATAAAGAGTTTTAATTATACACTTTACCAGAATTATCCCAACCCTTTTAATCCTGTTACTACAATAAGGTTCCAGGTGCCGGTAACTGAAAAGGTTGAGCTGAAGGTTTATGATATGCTGGGGAGGGAAGTGATGACTCTCTTTAACAAGGTAGCCCCTGCCGGTATCGTAGATGTCGATTTTAATGCAGGAAATCTTGCCAGCGGTATTTATATCTACCGTATAAAGGCTGGGGATTTTATCTCAGCTAAAAAGCTGATGCTGCTGAAGTAGTATTTGTCAGGAATGTGCAGTGACAGGTGAGTCAGCAATCAGGAAATCCGCCTATAACCGCGAATTTTTCTACTGATTAGACAAAAAGCAGCAAGGTAAATATCTTTAGAATCAGCAGGTTTTAAGGTAATTAGCTGATTTCTGTATACAGTTTTTATTTGTAAAATCTTGGTCAAATCCTTAAATTTATTGACTAAATTTCTAAGAATAAGGAAAAATAATGAGTGAAGTTAAAGGCAAAATCATACAGGTGATTGGTCCTGTAATTGATATTGAATTTGAAAACGGTCATCTCCCCAGTATTTACAACTCAATAAGAATACCACGCACTACTACCGAAGGTGAGAAGAATGTTCTCATTGCTGAAGTTCAGCAGCATCTTGGTGAGGATAGGGTTCGTGCAGTGGCTATGGATTCCACTGACGGCCTGGTAAGAGGGATGGAAGCTCTCGATACAGGTGAACCGATCACTGTACCGGTTGGACCTGCTACATTGGGCAGACTCATAAATGTTATTGGTAATGCGATCGATGCCGAAGGTGAAATTAAAACTGAGAAGAGATACCCGATTCACCGTCCTGCTCCTGCGTTTAAAAACCTTACTACTCAGCAGGAAATATTCGAAACAGGTATCAAGGTAATTGACCTGATAGAACCTTATTCTAAAGGTGGTAAAACCGGTTTGTTCGGTGGTGCCGGTGTAGGCAAAACGGTAATTATCCAGGAGCTTATCCATAACATCGCTCAGGAACATGGCGGATACTCGGTGTTTGCTGGTGTCGGAGAACGTACACGTGAGGGTAATGACCTCTGGCGTGAAATGAAGGAATCGGGTGTTCTTGAAAAGACAGCGCTCGTGTTTGGACAGATGAACGAACCTCCGGGAGCAAGGCTGAGAGTGGCTCTTACCGGTTTGACGGTCTCTGAATATTTCAGGGATGAGGAAGGCAGAGATGTACTTTTGTTTATTGATAATATTTTCCGTTTTACTCAGGCAGGTTCTGAAGTATCTGCACTGCTTGGACGTATGCCTTCTGCTGTAGGCTATCAGCCTAACCTAGCAACTGAGATGGGCGCCTTGCAGGAAAGAATTACTTCAACCGATAAAGGTTCGATTACATCTGTGCAGGCTATATATGTCCCGGCAGATGACTTAACTGATCCTGCACCGGCTGCAGTTTTTGCTCACCTTGATGCTACCACAGTTTTAAGCCGCCAGATCTCTGAACTCGGAATTTATCCGGCTGTTGATCCTCTTGAATCTACTTCGAGAATTATGGAGCCTGGTATTCTTGGTCAGGAGCATTATGATGTTGCCCGTATCTGTAAAGAAATCCTTCAGCAGTATAAGGACCTTCAGGATATTATAAATATTCTCGGTATGGATGAGCTTAGTGATGAAGATAAGACTACTGTAAGAAGAGCCAGAAGGATCCAGCGATTCTTCAGTCAGCCATTCCACGTAGCCGAACAGTTTACAGGTTTTAAAGGAAAGTATGTTAAGCTTGAGGATACGATTAGAAGCTTCAGGGAAATTATTGACGGAAAGCATGATGATCTTCCTGAATCAGCTTTTATGTATGTCGGTACTATTGAAGAAGCAGTAGAAAAAGCTAAGAAAATGAGCTAATTATGGCAGCTTTAACTCTGGAAATAATCACACCGAATAGAATACAGTTCAAAGGTGAGGTTCAATCGGTTACTATACCAGGTACGGAAGGCAGTTTCCAGGTATTGAAGAACCACGCTCCTCTGATGAGTACGTTTGAGATCGGTGAGGTTAAAATTGTTCTTCCTGATGGTAAAGAGACGGCCTACGCCACCGGTGGAGGCACTGTTGAGGTGCTTGATAACCATGTATTGGTGCTTGCGGATTCACTTGAGGAAATAAACAACATCGATGTGGAAAGAGCACGCAGCGCTAAAGAAAGGGCTGAGGACAGGCTTGCTCATAAAACTGATACTACTGATGTTCTGAGAGCTCAAAATGCGTTACAACGTGCCATAAACAGACTGAGACTGGTTGAGAAGCATATCAGGGCAGAAGCCTGATCATTGTTAATTCTTAATTATAAATTATTAATTGTTAATTATTGATATATCCATCACTCATTATAATGCTCCGGATGGCAGCCGTTTCCGAGATTTGCTTCTCGAGATTCTCGTAATGTTCAATAAGGTAACTAACCCTTTCATTTTCATCCCTTAATGTAAGCAGCGACTGACGCTGTTCCAGAGAGAGTCCCGATTTTTCCGCAAATTTAAACGATTTTGAATCTGTCTCTTCGTAGTTTTTCCAGAAGGCTTCTTCAAGCTGGAAATTGGTTTTCTCTATGATCCTTTCGAATGACTCCTGAAGCTGATCCAGCAGGGATAGACTAACATCAGAGGTGAAATCCTCGTACTCCGAAACCTCGGCGATAAGATATTTATCAGCGTGAGCGTGAACGTTGTCGATGAAAAACCTTCCTTTGCCGACTACCGATATGTCCATCTCTCCATTGTCGAATTTCTGGAGGATCTCATCTATTTCTACGTAACTGCCGATTTTTGCAAGCTCGTTGTCGATCTTTGTTACAATTCCAAAACCCGTCTTCTCCGTGAGACAGCGGTTTATCATCTTCTTATACCTCTCCTCAAAAATGTGAAGAGGATATTTGGAAGCCGGAAATACGACAATATTTAACGGAAATAAAGAAATTTTGTTTGACATTGCATTATAAAAAAGAGGCGGAATTTCTTCCGCCTCGGGTTATCTGTTTATTTTGATTCTTTAAATCTTTTCGTCACTTCATCCCAGTTGATAACGTTCCACCAGTTATCAATATATTCAGGCCGACGGTTCTGATATTTCAAATAGTATGCATGTTCCCATACATCGAGACCCAGTATCGGTGTGCCTTTATCCTCTGCAACATCCATTATCGGATTGTCCTGGTTTGCTGTTGAAGTGATAGCGAGCTTCCCATCTTGTACGATAAGCCACGCCCAGCCTGAACCGAATCGTGTAGCTGCGGCATTGGAAAACTTGTTCTTAAATTCCTCAAATGAACCGAATGAAGAATTAATAGCGCCCTCAAGATCACCTTTCGGAAACCCTCCTCCGCCTTTCTTCATAATTGTCCAGAACAATGAATGATTATAATGTCCTCCTCCATTGTTTCTAACACCCACCGGGTGCTTTGATGCGTTTTTCAGTATCTCTTCAAGAGATTTATTCTCAAGATCTGTTCCTGCAACGGCGTCATTCAGTTTGGTAACGTAACCGTTGTGATGCTTGGTGTAATGGATTTCCATCGTAGTTTTGTCAATGTAGGGTTCAAGTGCGTCATATCCATAAGGTAACTTCGGCAATTCAAATTTTCCCATGTATTAACCTCCTCGGTTTTTTTAATAAATAATTAATTAATAAACTTGATAGTTAAACCCCGAAAGATTCTCCGCAGCCGCAGGTTTTCTTAGCGTTAGGGTTATTGAATATAAATCCTTTACCATTTAGTCCGTTGGTGAAATCAAGCTCTGTTCCCATAAGATAGAAGAGACTCTTCCCGTCAACAAATAGTTTTATTCCTTTGTCCTCAATAACAGTGTCTCCTTCTTTAGCTTCAGCATCGAATCCGAGGGTATAGGTTAATCCGGAACATCCACCACCTTTAACGCCGACTCTTAAACCATAGTTTTCGGGTATATTATTTTCAATCCTTATCTGTACAACTTCTTCAGCCGCTTTTTCGGTAATGTTTATATCGTTCTCAACTTTAATTTCAGGCATTTCCCGTTCTCTTTTTTGTTAATAAAATTAATCTGGAATCATTAGTTAAACTTATAATACTTATAAAGGATCACCTGGGGTAGTCGTCACAAATTCAGGATAATTTACTGTCCATCCGCTGTCATCTACCGGAATGAATATATCCTTCTGTTCAAAATGGGCAGCCAGTTCTTTGGCCAGCTTATCGGCTTCTGAATATGATATTTCTATCCCTTTCATCTCAAGATATTTTCTGATTCCATACTGGAAGTCTCTGTAAAAAAAGTTGGATTTATGAAATAGCGGATACCTGGCTTTCAGAAAACTAAGAAACTGTTTGTCTTCAATTTTAAGCAGGCTGAAATATTCGTTTAATTTTCCCCGAAGCATTGTTTAATCCTTTATTTAGTGAATAATGTTTTCATGGAAATCATATGATGGATTTCTTCTCAGTTTATTAACCATCGTTATGACTTCTTCAATTACGAAATTGATTTCTTCTTCAGTGTTAAACCTTCCGGGACTAAATCGCACAGAAGATTTTGCAAGATCATTACTCAGGCCAATAGCGCTAAGTACATGGCTGGGTTTAAGAGAAGCTGATGTACATGCCGAACCTGTCGAGACTGCTATGTTCCTGAGATTCATTATAAACTTGTCTGACCTTATACCCTCAAAACATATATTTAAATTATTCGGGAGATGGTTATCAGGATCACCATTCATTCTGATACTTCCAATCTCTTTTGTAAACTTTTCAAGCATCCTTGACCTATATGATTCAATTCTTTCGTATTCCGTTTCAAAATTCTTTCCGGCAATCTCCAGTGCTCTGCCAAATCCCACAATTCCGGGAACATTTAGAGTTCCGGACCGCAGCCCCTCTTCGTGTCCTCCACCCATTAGCAGAGGTTTAATTCTGGTTTTGGGTTCCTTCCTTTTAATATAAAGGGCGCCTGTTCCTTTGGGACCATAGATCTTATGGGCAGAAATAGAAACAAGGTCTGCATGATCTGCTTTGAAGGGAATTTTGCCAACCGCCTGAGTTGCATCCGTATGGAATATAACATTGCGATCCCTGCAAATCCTGCCGATGCTTTCTATATCATATACGTTTCCAATTTCATTGTTTGCAGTCATTATTGAAACAAGGATTGTATCCTTCCTGATCGCTTTTTCCAGTTCCGCCATTTGAATTCTGCCGAAGCTGTCAACTGGAATAACTGTAATTGCAAATCCTTTTGCCTTAAGCGAGTTTAGAGAATCAAGTACTGCATTATGCTCGACCGCCGAAGTTATGATATGCTTTCCATTTGAACCATAACTTTCAGCAAACCCGGAATGAGCCAGGTTTATCGATTCTGTTGCCCCGCTGGTAAATATTATCTCCCCGGGCTCTGCTCCGAGAAATTCCGCTACCTTTCTTCTCGACAGCTTAACGGCACTTTCAGCTTCCCATCCATATGAATGATCCTTACTGGATGCATTCCCAAACTTATCTGTGAAATAGGGAAGCATAGCTTCAAGCGCTTCAGGGTCAAGTGGAGTAGTTGCCTGGTTATCCAGATATATAGGAAATTTCATACGATTATCCACTTTATAAAATCTGGTTAATCTTCATATTTTGAAATACTTTATCTATTTCTCTTTGAACCTTAATCAAAGGATCTCTTATCATGCAGCAGTCGAAATGGCTGCACTCTTTCTGAGAACTTTTGTCATCCATACAATTCGTAATCTGGTATTTATCCTCTATTGCACTGATTATTTCCATCAGGGATATCTGATCCGGAGCACGCGTTATGGAATATCCGCCTCTTACGCCCTGATATGACGATAAAATGCTCTTTTTTACAAGCTGTTGAAGGACCTTGGCTACTAATTCATAAGGAATATCATAATACTGTGAAATATCACGGGCTGTTGAATAATTCCCGTTAGAATTGATGGCAAGGTACCTAACTGCCAACAAAGCATATTCGCTTTTTTTGGATAATTTAAGCATTATTAAATAAGACTATAATGGTCGGATATAAACCTAAGCAAATTGGCAGGAAAAATCAAATAATGATCTTAGAATCCAACCAATGAAATTGAATATTTAGCCAGGTCTACCAGAGGGGTAAAATAGATACCAAGGAAAAGTATTGGAGCCAGCAGAATAAGAAGCATCACTATATTCGCGAAGGACACGTTTATCGTGGGCTTTTCAATCTCAACTTTAACCAGGTACATATTCTTAAGTACTTTGATATAGTAGTAAAGTGAAACAACCGAATTCAGCAGCGCAATAACTGCTACAACGATCATCTTAGCATCCACAAGAGCGATGAAAAGGTAAAGCTTGCCTATGAATCCTGCAGTTGGTGGAAGTCCTGTTAATGATACCAGGAAGATTGCCAGTGAGATTCCCAGCCAGGGGGAGGCATAACCAAGGCCTTTGTATTCTTCAATCTCCTCAGAGCCGATTTTATTAGCTATCAGCATCACAACAAAGAAAGCGCCGAGAGTCATAAAGGCATATACGCCAAAATATATGAGAATGGCAGTCAATCCCTGATCTGATAAAACTGCGAGTCCGAGCAGGATATAACCTGCATGGGCTATACTCGAATATGCCAGCAGTCTTTTCATATTACCCTGCCACAGGGCGGCAAAGTTGCCAAGTGTCATTGATAAAATAGAAATGATTACGAGAAATGACTTCCAGTCGATTAAGTTGATAAGGTGCCAGTAACCATTCTGATCAACTCCGAGTACAAATGTTATCCTGATGAACCTGATCAGCAATGCAAATCCAGCGGCCTTACTGGCTATAGAAAGGTAGGCGGTTATAGCAACAGGCGCGCCTTCATAAACGTCAGGGGTCCAGAAATGGAATGGGGCAGCAGAGATTTTATAACCTATCCCTGTAAAAATCAGTAATCCGGATATGAGCATTGTCAGTGTATTATAGCTGCCGTTCTGAAGTATCAGGTTGATCTCGTACATGTTTGTGGATCCCGTCATTCCGTAGAGGAGCGAGATACCGAACAGCATTATTCCGCTAGCCACACTTCCGTAAATGATATACTTAAGCGAAGCTTCACTGTTTCTCATGGAGGTTTTTGTAAAACCTGCCAGAACATAAGAGGATAATGAGACCAGCTCAAGCGACAAATAGACAAGAATCAGGTCAGCAGCTGTCACCATAAAGAACATACCGAGGATCATTCCAAAGATAAGAGTGTAATACTCGCCATGCCTATCCATACTCTGTCTTACTTCATCTGAATTTACCGAGAAGTAAACAATAAATAGGGAGGAGAGAATTACAATAAGTTTGAAAAACGCTCCGAAGGAATCTACAGCAATTAATCCCGATCCGCCCTGCGGCCTGCTTGCGAACGTGCTTAAACCAAATTGTTCGATTACGAAGTAACCGGCCACCAGCAATCCTGCAAGAGAAATGAAGGGGAGTAGTTTCTTGTTTTTATCCATTATCAGATCGACTACCACTAGAATAACGATTACCGCCGAAATTACAAGTTCAGGCTTAATCAGGTAGAGACTTTTAGTTATATAGCTGAGATCCATCATTTTTCAAATTCCGTTATATATATCTTAGAATGATGCAAACTGACTGTAAACAGTCTGTGCATGCGCCATAAATTTAACCATTGCATTCACAGATGCATTCATCAGGTTTAACATAGCTGCGGGATAAACTCCAAGGAATATTACAATAATACTTAATGGTACGAGCATTGCATATTCTCTGAAAGTAAGGTCTTTAAGTGATGACCATTTTTCTTTAAGGTTACCGAGGTAAACACGCTGGAACGCCCAGAGCATATAGCCCGCACCGAGTAAAATTCCAAGAGTTGAGATAATGGTAATTACCCGTATGCTTTCTGTTCCGAATGCACCGAGGAAGACGAAAGCCTCTGACACGAAGCCGCTCAACCCGGGCAGTCCAATTGCCGCAAAGAAAGCCAATGTTGTGAAGCCTGAATATATAGGCATCTGGTTTGCAAGTCCGCCGAAACCATCCAGATCTCTGGTATGGGCACGGTCGTACACAACACCAACAATAAGGAAGAGCATGGCTGTGATAGTACCGTGGTTAAACATCTGAAGTATCGCACCGGAAATTCCCAGAGTATTAAGTGATGCCATACCCAGCATTACAAAACCCATATGTGATACCGAGGAATACGCTATCATCTTCTTGAAGTCTTTTTGGGCCATCGCACAAAGAGCTCCGTATAAGATGTTAATCATTCCGAAGAGAGCAATATACCATACAAGCTGCTGAGTGATCTCAGGAAATACAGGATAGCATACCCTTAAAATCCCATATGTTCCCATTTTAAGGAGAACGCCCGCAAGGATCACGCTTATAGCTGTCGGGGCTTCAACGTGGGCATCGGGCAGCCAGGTATGGAAGGGAAACATAGGAATTTTGATAGCAAAGCCAATAAACAAAGCTATGTAAGCTATTAGTCTTAGATTGGAAGGATTAAGAGGCGAAAGAATGCCTCCGGCTACAAAATTGCCAGGATCCATCATCGAGAGCATATTGAAGGTAAATACTCTTGTTCCATCAACCATCGTTTCCATTGTACTGAAATACAGGCCGATCATTACTAACAAAATGAATACACTTCCGAGTAAAGTATAAAGGAAGAACTTAATAGCCGCGTATTCTCTTCTTGGACCTCCCCAGATACCGATAAGGAAATACATCGGGAGAAGCATCAATTCCCAGAATATGTAGAACAGGAAGAAATCGAGAGCTACGAAAACTCCCATCATACCTGTATCGAGCAAAAGGAATAAAGCGAAGTAGCCTTTAACAGACTTATTTATATTCCAGGAAGATAGTGTGGCCACGAAAGTGATTATTGCTGTCAGCAGCACCATCGGAACGCTTAATCCGTCTATTCCCAGAAAATAATCTATTTTGATTTTGCCGATCCATGAAAATCCGCTTATGTCAATCCATCTGAACTTTTCCATGAACTGGAAAGAAGAAGGATCGTTAATTCCTCCCGCGGCGTAATTATAATTAGCGAGGATAAACACTGCCAGGATTACCTGTATACCCGTAATTAAAAGCGTCAAACTCTTAATTACCTGAGTTTGTGCTTTGGGAAGGAACATAATTATCAGCATGCCCAAAACAGGGAGGAAGGTTATTAGCGAAAGAATAGGGAAGTTTTCCATCATGTTACCTAGTAAATTTCTACCTTAAAATGACTTAAATAAAAACATTAAAATTACTAATGAGAATATCACCAATACGATATAGGTCTGTACCTTACCTGTCTGGAAACGTCTGAATATTAATCCGACAAATCCTGAGAGATAGGCCATAAAGTTCACGAGTCCGTCAACCACAACATTATCAAATTTACCACTGAACCTTGACAATCCTTTTGTAACGGATGCGGATCCATTTACGATTCCATCTATAAAGAACAAATCAAACCATGCCAGAAACTTGCTTAAGCCGATAGTTCCGGCAATAAAAGAGGCGTCATAAATTTCATCGAAATACCACTTATTCAGTGAAAGCAGGTACAATGGCCTGAACTTATCCGCAAGCTTGTCTGCGCTGATCTTCTTCCATTGATACATTGAGAAAGCAAGCAGTATTCCTATTCCGGCAAGGAATAATGAAAGGAACATTGCAGGGTAGTGTACCTTATGCATTGCTTCGGTATAAGCAGACGAGAAAATTACTTCCGGCTCTTTCACCTCAACTTCCTGTCCAACATCTGCTTTAATATCGCTCTTCATAAAATCGTAACGTGCGTTATTAGGGACAGACAGTTCAGGAACCTTAACCCATTTCGACAAAAATGCACCGGCTTCGGGATTAAAAGGATTGGGCGTGTACCAGATAAATATTGAAAGCATTGAAAGAACTACCAGCGGCATCGCCATAGCGAATTTCGATTCATGTGCGTGATCATATTTTTCCTGGTTGCGCGGTTTACCATGAAAAGTTAGAATCAACAGTCTAAACATATAAAACGCGGTTAAGGCCGCCACAAAAAATCCTACCGCAGGGAAGAACCAGTGCCCGGTTAAAGAAGCAAAAGCATATGATCCCGCAAGTATGCCATCCTTACTCAGGAATCCTGATGTTAACGGAATTCCGGAAATGGCCAGTGAGGAGATAAGGAATGAAGCATAAGTAATCGGCATCTTCTTTCTGAGGCCGCCCATCTGACTTATATCCTGTTCATGATGCATTGCGTGTATAACAGAACCGGAATCAAGGAAGAGGCATGCTTTGAAGAAAGCGTGTGTAATCAGGTGAAAGAATGCAAACTGGTATGCACCTACACCAAGTGCCATTATCATATATCCCAGCTGGCTCACGGTTGAGTAAGCAAGAACTTTCTTAATATCGGTTTGTGTGAGTGCTATTGTTGCAGGTATAAGAGCACTGAGAGCGCCTATGATAGCAATAAACAGAAGCGCATCTCCTGTAAGCATTGTAAACACTCTTGTAACAAAGAATACACCAGCCGCAACCATCGTTGCCGCGTGTATGAGGGCACTTACCGGAGTTGGACCTTCCATAGCATCAGGAAGCCATACATGAAGCGGAAACTGGGCCGATTTACCAATAGCACCGCAGAAAATCAGAATGCCGGTA
Source organism: uncultured Bacteroidota bacterium (assembly GCA_963839165.1). Lineage (GTDB taxonomy): Bacteria > Bacteroidota > Ignavibacteria > Ignavibacteriales > Ignavibacteriaceae > DATFVA01. The sequence continues at coordinate 132,407 of CAWIUG010000005.1, forward strand.
ACTGTCAGCCAGAATTCACTGTTGAAAGGCAGCTGTCCGTTGGAGATTGCCAGGAAGATCTTATCAAAAGTAAACGTATGATACGTGGAATAAATTATTAAGATACCCGCAAGCATACCTATGTCGCCTATCCTGTTTACAATGAAGGCTTTCTTGGCGGCATCAGAGGCAGTTTTCTTTTCATACCAGAATCCTATAAGCAGATATGAGGAAATACCAACAAGCTCCCAGAAGATATACATCATGAAGAAGTTGTGGGTAAGAACTATTCCACTCATCGAGAAAGTGAATAATCCCAGGTATGCGAAATACCTGCCGTACCTTATATCTCCTTCCATATAAAGGAGAGAGAAGCTATGTACCAAAATGCTGATAAGAAAAACTACGGAGATCATAATCACCGAGATATTGTCGAGCAGCAGCCCAAGGTCAATCCTGAGGTCACCCACCAGCGGCAGGTTGCCCAGGTTAATCCAGGTGAACTCAGCTGTGATGGGACCGCCTGATGAGGACAACTTTGCTGCGGCGATAACAATTGTGAATATGAACCCGAGCAATACAGAGAACATCTCAAACCAATAAGCAGCTTTGAATCTCTTCCCGAAGAACAGTGCTACAGTAAATCCAAGCAGTGGGAGAAAAAGGACTGCAGTTGCAAGCTGTATTAAAGTTGATTCTGCCATACCATTCAATCTTTCAGTCTGTCTATTTCATCAACATTTACAGTTGAGAAGGTTTTATAAATATTTAATACTATTGCGAGAGCTATAGCGGCTTCAGCTGCTGCCAGTACTATGATAAAGAGCGCCATCACCTGTCCGTTATAGCCGAAATTCCCATACTTTGAAAAAGCGATAAAGTTTATATTCGCTGCATTCAGAATAAGTTCAACACCCATCAACACCATCACGGCATTCCTTCTGGTAACTATACCGAAGATGCCCATTGAGAAGAGAAGAACACTAATTATTAAAAAATGATTTAGACCTATGTTTTCCATAATTTATCTGCGGGCTATAGAAGCCGCTCCCAATAATGCTATTAAAAGAATAATGCCTAGTAGTTCGAATATTATTACATATTCCTGCAGAAGGAGAGTCCCAATTGTTCCTGCATCGGGCAAAGGAATACTGGCAGGAAGTACTTTCCAGTTTGTATTTACCGCAGAAGATAAAAGCAGTCCTGCAAATAATCCCACCCCAATAGCGGCCGGAAGCATCTGCATAGTCCCTGTTTTTATTTGAACATTCGTGATCTTGTTTGTAAGCATCACACCGAAGATAAGGAGTATGAGTATGCCGCCCACATAAACAATCAGCTGTACTATTGCAACAAAATCTGCCCCCAGCAGAACGTAGATTCCCGCGACACCGAAAAATGTGAACAACAAAAAGAAAGCAGAATGAACAATATTCCTTGTTGTCACAACGAAGAATGCAGAAATCAGTGTTACTGCCGCGAACAGATAAAAGATTATGTCGTAAATATTCATCTTAAAATATCTTTATTTAATTAGCGCTGCCGGAATTTTCCGGTGGTTTATTTTCTGTTTTTTTCCCAGTGCCAGGTTCAGGTTCAGTTTTAGATGCGGCAGCCTTTTCTGCTGCTGCTTTTGCTGCTGCCGCAGCCTTCTCTGCCGCCGCAGCTGCTTTCTGTGCAGCTTTTTCTGCCTCCATCTTGGCGAAGTTGTCTTTCTTCTCTTCTATTTCCGGGGGAGTAAGAGTGACAAAGTTGTAAACCAGCTTATTCCTGTCGTATTCCGAAAATTCATATACATCAGTCATATAAATACATTCCGTAGGGCAGGGAAATACGCAGAGCTGACAGAAGCAGCATTTTGCAATATCTATATCAAATTTGGTTACCCAGAGGGCCTTTTTCTTTCCGTTGGATGTCTTTCCGAGATCCTCGGTGGGAAGGCTTTTAACAGTTTCAATTTGAATACAGTCAACAGGGCAGGCTCTTGCACACTGGTCACACCCGATACAATCATCCATATTTACATAAAGGCGGTTTCTTTCTCTTTCAGGAAGATCGGGTCTTACGTCAGGATACTGAATTGTTACTGCAGGTACAAACAGGTGTTTGAATGTTACTTTCATTCCAATGAGAACGGTAACAACACCCGACCAGACATTTTCTAAATATTGTTTCATAATTCTTAGAGTACGGTTATTAAACCAACGATTAAAAGATTAACAAAAGCTATAGGAATTAAATATTTCCAGCACAATGCCATAAGCTGATCTACACGTAATCTGGGAAGTGTCCATCTCAGCCACATCTGAACGAATACAAAGAATATTCCTTTAGCCGTGAACCAGAAAAACTGTTCGATAGGGACCAGCCAGTGAATACCAAGGGTATTCCCAAGGTAGCCGAAAGGTGATTGAAATCCTCCGAAGAAGATCGCAGATACGATGGCAGATACAGCAAACATATTTGCATACTCGGCAAGAAAGAACATGGCGAACTTCATACCTGAATATTCTGTATGGTATCCCGCAACAAGTTCTGATTCAGCTTCGGGTATATCAAAAGGAGTTCTGTTAACTTCCGCAAGTGTGGATAAGTATATTATCACGAAAGCGACGATCATCAATGGAATAAATACAAATTTGCTGATCCCGAAATCGGGTCCCCCGAATATTATCCAGTTCCAGAAGTAGCCTGTCTGCATTTCACTTAATGTATAAAGGTTAAGTGTTCCTGTAACCATTACAATAGTAAGTACAACTATCATTGTGGGGATCTCATAACTGATAATCTGGGCTGCTGATCTCATTGAGCCCAGGAGCGAATATTTGTTATTCGAAGCCCAGCCGGCCATCAGTATACCGGCAACTACAAGTCCTGACACTGCGACAATGTAGAAGAGTCCAAGGTCAATATTGGCTCCTATGAAAGCGCCTGAGAAAGGAATCGCTGCAAACACAGCGTAGCTTCCTGCAAATACAAGAGCAGGTGCGATATTGAATAAAGGTTTATCAGTTCCCTCGGGAACGATATCTTCTTTCTGCATAAGCTTTAATATATCTGCTACCGTCTGAAGGATACCATGATAACCTACTCTCATCGGACCAAGCCTGTCCTGCATATGAGCAGAGACTTTTCTTTCGAGAAGTACTGCAAACAGGGCAAATGGCAGAATGAAGACAAAAAGCGGCAGAAGGCTTATAATGAAAGCTGATAATGGTGCGCTTCCTGTCCAGTTATAGAGGTAATCGTAAATCATCTGTCGACCTCTCCTAATACAATATCGATACTTCCTAAAATTGCAATTACGTCAGCAATCATATGTCCTTTACAGAGTTCATTCATAATTCCAAGGTGCACAAATGATGGACCCTTCACTTTTACCCTAAAAGGATTCACAGTTCCATTGCTGATAATGAAATAACCAAGTTCACCACGGGGATTTTCAACACGGGCGTAAACCTGTCCTACCGGTGGTTTAATTCTTTTCGGAATAGCTGAGGCGACATCACCCTCTGGGATCTGATCGAGCGCCTGTTCTAATATTCTAAGGCTTTGTTCCATCTCAAGAACTCTCATATAATACCTGTCCCAGCAATCGCCTGTTGTACCCATTTCACCTTTACCCACAGGGATATCAAAATCGAACCTGTCGTAAACCGAGTAGGGATCGTCTCTCCTTAGATCCCATTTCATTCCACTTGCTCTCAGGTTGGGACCTGAAATACCAAAGTTAATTGCTGTTTCAAGAGGAAGAACACCTACATTAGCTGTTCTCTCAATGAAGATCTTGTTGCCTGTAAGCAAATCGTTAAGTTCTTTTATCTTGGGCCTGAAATAAGGGATGAATTCCTTGGCTAGCCTTACAAAATCAGGATGAAGATCATGTGAAAGTCCGCCCGGCCATATATAATTGTATAGAAGCCGTGCACCTGAGACTAGTTCAAAAAGGCTCAAAATTTTCTCACGGTCCCTGAAGCAGAAGAGGAAGGGGGTCATTGCGCCGATATCCGCTCCATAGGTTCCCAGTGCTACAAGGTGAGAAGCTATTCTTTGAAACTCACCCATAATAACCCGGATATATTCTACTCTCTCCGGTACCTCAATACCCATGAGTTTTTCAACCGCGACTGCATAACCGAATTCATTGTACATCGAAGCAAGGTAATCCATTCTATCGGTATAGGGAACAACCTGCGGGTAGGTCATTGCTTCTGCGTGCTTTTCAAAACAGCGGTGAAGGTAACCGATATGAGGACGAAGTTCTTTAATTATTTCACCTTCCAGAGTCAGTTCCAATCTCAGCACACCATGTGTCGAAGGGTGTTGAGGACCCATATTAAGGACCATCTCTTCAGATCTTAATCCGTTCGGATTGATTTCTCTTTGTGCTTCAACAATCATTATTTAGGTTCCAAAAAACAATTATTTCGTAATTTATAATTTCTTAGTAGGGTACTTTCATCCCCTGGTAGAACTCGGGGTTCTTATAATCTTTTCTTAAAGGGTGACCGGCTTCCCAGTCGTAAGGCATCAGGATCCTTCTGAGATCCGGATGGTTCAGGAAGTTAAATCCTATCAGGTCATACGCCTCTCTCTCATGCCAGTCGGCGCATCTCCACACCTCGGCAACTGACTCAAGATCGGGATTTTCTCTCGGCACAGAAACTTTAAGCACAACCTTATGCTTCAGGGAAGTTGATTCAAGATGGTAAAACACACTTAAGGTTCCGCCAGTCGTTATAAAACTGCCGTCTTCCGCTGTTCTCTTCTCACCATTATCATCATCAACACCTGACAAATTCATTAGATTATCGAAGAGCAGTTCCTCTTCGTCTCTAAGGAAGAAACAGACATTATTAATTTCACCCGGCGCGATAGAAAAGTACGATTCAACCGGCTGTTCTGTGACCAGGTCACTTACAGCATTGCCGAATTTGACCTTCAGAATTTCGAAAATTTCTTCTGTAGATTTCATGCTGATTTCTTTACTATAGATTCATTTCGGATTTTTTCCTGCAGCTTTAACAAACCCTCTAGTAAAGCTTCAGGACGGGGAGGACAACCTGGAACATAAACATCGACTGGTATAACTCTGTCGACTCCTTTCAAAACGTGATAGCCATGCTCCCAATAAGGGCCGCCGCAATTAGAGCAGCTCCCCATAGATATAACATATTTGGGATCGGGCATCTGCTCATACAATCTTTTTACACGCAGAGCCATTTTTAACGTTACTGTTCCAGAAATTATAATAACATCCGACTGCCGCGGAGAAGGGCGGGGAATAACTCCGAACCTGTCAAAATCATAATGTGAAGCTGAAGTAGCCATCATTTCGATCGCGCAGCAGGCAAGACCAAAACCAACCTGCCATACAGATGAAAGTCTGGCCCAATTGAGCAGATCTTCAACTTTGGTTACAACTATATTACCATCGTTTAATTGTTTGTCTAGTAGTCCCATTTTCGTTTTCTATTAATAATGTTAAACAACTTCCTCGGTTATCATTTCCTTTTTCACTACAGTCTTCTTTTTAATAACCGGAGGAACAGGTTTAGGACGAGCCCATTCAAGGTCACCCTTTCTCCATTCGTAGGCCATACCAAGACCAAGGAGGAGAAGGAAAATTGCTCCAACCAGGAACCCTCCCATACCGAAGTTTCGGTATACGAGTGCCCAAGGTACAAGGAGAACAACTTCCACGTCGAAGATGAGGAAGATTAAGGCAACAACATAAAACCGTATATTAAATTTAACCCAGGGGGAACCCTCAATATTCTCACCGCATTCATAAGTTAAAAGCTTTTCTTTCGTCGGGCGTGCAGGACGGATGAGCTTCGCTGCAAAAACGGCAACAATGACGAAGAGAATAGCCGTGAGAATAAAAACGAATATCTTACCGAATTCTGTTATCATAAAATTTAATTTTTGGTCAAAATTAACACTACGGGCAAGTAATGTCAATAAATTCAACAGTTACAAATTTGCCGTCTGAGAGCAGCAAAAATTTTCAATGCCGCAGCAATTTCAATATATATGCCACTTATAATACACGCATAAAGTATAGAAATACACTAAAAAACAAAGGATTTTATCAATAATAAGATGATTGGATTTTTTTCCTTTCTCAAATAGGAGAAAAAAAGGAATTATCCGTTCAAGCTCCAGATGGGTTTGGAAGGAAGGGTAGAAATAATTCCGAATTTCATATCTGCATGTGAAAAAGCAAATCTGGATCATACATAGTCTATAATCAAGAATAACATCGGAGCAGGATGAGCCTAGTCCGCTTCAAGTACTGTTCTCATACATTCCACATACGCTCCACATACGCTTCATATACGCTCCACATACGCTTCACATACGCTCCAAAACCATCTGTTTAATAATCTAAGGGTATTAGAAGAATATCACGATTATTTACAGAAGTTGATATATACCTTCTATTAATTGATTATAAATCGAATTACCGGTATATTTTCAATCTGAAAAATTATAATCATTGCTCGTCCGTGTACAGATTTAAGTCTTTCCCTCACCGGCCAGAAGTAAGGAAAAGTTAAAGATGAATCCGGAAGTAAAAGGGTTTGATGAATTTAATTAAACAATATATAATACAATCAATTGCCAGTGCTGCAAACAGCCTTCGTCTAAGTACCCAGAAGATTGAAGTAGTTGGGCTACTAAAAGAACTGATCTCCAAATCAGAGAACGTCGAAGTTGATATCAAAAAGATGAAAAAAATCACTCAGTTCTCAACCCTTGCTATCAGGCTTAACGAAATTTATAATTTTTTAACCCAGTCACAGGTGGATATGAATAAACTCTCAGAAAAATTCAGAGAGCATAGCCAATACCTTATTAAAGACCTTAATAATATGCTCGAGAATGTGGGGCCTGTGAATTTTAAAGAGGCAGTGGAGGCGCTTTATGAGGGGACTAAACCTGCAGTCGAGGCAGAAATAAATATTGATCTTTCAAAACGCACCGCCGAAGATATTACATTTGAGGAGAATGACCAGGAGACTATAAAGGAAAAGATTATTATGGACGATGAGAAAGAGGACGATGTCTTCTTTCAGAATTATGAGTCGACTGTTCTGAAGCCGATCAAACCCCTCGACACTATGCTCAAAAATCTCGCTGATGGGGAATTTGATCAGGCCGATTTAATAAGCTTTGCTGATACACTCTCTCATAATGCAGAGGTCTCTTCACGTGCAGGTTTTGACATTATTGCCAATATGCATAAGATTACAGCAAAAGCTTTGAGATTAATAAATAGTAAAGCCCTTACCCCTGATAAAGATACTGTCGAATCGATGCGCGCCTGCCTGATAGTTATCGTGGCAGTAGTGAGAGGGAAGGAAGTAGATATAACAAACTACCTCAACCGAGCAGAGGGGTTCGGTGAGAGAATTGAATCAATAACCAAAAAGGAAAACGTTCAGAAATGAATTTATATGCAGTCATTATGGCCGGGGGAGTAGGCTCAAGGTTCTGGCCCAGAAGTAAGAAAAAAACACCAAAACAACTGCTTAATATTTTCGGTTCGAATACGATGATTCAGGGAACGGTGGAGCGGCTTAAAGATATAGTTCCTGAAGAAAATATTTTTGTGATTACTAATAAGGTTCAGAGTGAAGAGATAATCCGGCAGCTTCCGAACGTTCCGAAGGAAAATGTGATCGAAGAACCTTTCGGCCGGAATACCGCAGCCTGTGTAGGACTGGCTTCAGTGATAGTAAAATCTAAATGTGCCGATGCTGTAACTCTTATTCTTCCTGCAGATCATATTATAAAAGATATTGAGGATTACCACAGAACACTGAAGGAGGCCGCTGAATTTGCGGAAAAGTCTAAAGGACTCGTAACTATTGGTATTAAACCTTCCCGGCCTGAAACAGGCTATGGTTATATACAGATGGAAGAAAACGAAATTACAGACCATATTCATAAAGTTTACACTTTTGCTGAGAAACCGAATTATGCTACCGCAGTCAGGTTTCTTGAGAGCGGTGATTTTTATTGGAATAGTGGTATGTTCATATGGCACGTAGATGCAATTCTGAGTGAAATTGAAAAATATATGCCCGATCTTCATGAAGGACTTAGTGAACTTAACCCTACACTTAACACTCCTCAATTCATTGACACACTCGCAAATGTTTACGGGAAGCTTAGAAATATTTCTATCGATTACGGTATAATGGAAAAATCTCAGAATGTTTACCTGATTAAGGGAGAATTCAGCTGGAGTGATGTCGGAAGCTGGGAAGAAGTTTATCAGCTCACAGATAAAGATGAAAATGGGAACGCAGTAGTGGGTAATATTTTTACCGAGATGACGGCCGATTCATATATTTACTCACCTGGTAAGTTTACATCGGTTATTGGAGTAGATAACCTTATAATTATAAATACGGATGATGCCTTGCTTGTATGCAGAAGAGATAAGAGCCAGGATGTCAAAAAAATTGTGGATCATCTTAAAATTAACAAGCTGACGGAATATTTATAATAATCAGTAATCTTATTTCCTTTAAGTTTATCCAATGAAAAAGCTCATAACAGAGAGAGATATATTTAACGCTGCCAGAGAAAGTGAAATCATCCTGATTGGAAAGGATGATATTCTTACCCCGTCAGCAAAGGATAAGATCAAAGAACTGGGGCTGAAAGTTATTGACAGGGATGAGGCTGAGAAACTGGGGGATGATTCTCATAAACTTTCAAAAACAACAAGACTTAACAGAATCGTTATAGGCAGTGATCATACCGGGTTCAGAACAAAAAATATGCTTTCTAAAGAGCTTATAGGGAAAGGTTTCCAGCTTATTGATGTAGGTACTTATGATGAAAAATCATGTGATTATCCTGATTTTGCATTTGCTGCCGCAAGAAAAGTACAGGAAGGTGAAGCTGATTTCGGAATAATAATCGATGCAACCGGAATACCGTCAGCAATTACTGCAAATAAGCTTGGTGGAATAAGGGCAGCTACCTGCTATAATGAATTTTCCGCCAGAAGCGCGAGAGAGCATAACGATGCTAATGTTCTTGTACTCGGTGCCAAAACCCTGGGTGAGGAAACGATTAAGTCGATCCTTGAAGTTTGGCTCAGCACAAGGTTTGGGGGAGGTAGACACCAGCGACGGCTTGATAAGATCACCGGGATTGAGAAAAAATACCGGTAAAAATAAGGGTGACACTGCCCCTCGATTATTTATTTATATTTCTTTAATTTTAATACGTAATTATTAAGATAAAATTGATTACGGCTAACATCGGCCTTCCATATTTACCATCATTAAACTTTTGCTTTTATATTGATGGAAAAACCTTAAGGAAAAAATGTGTTTGTAACTAATGCGCCAGTCGCTGAAACTTTAGAGCTTGAAAACCAGATCTTTCTTTTAAAAATCTTCTCTCCTGAAATTGCCTCAATCATCAAACCGGGTCAATTCCTTAACATCCGGGTCTCAGCATCTTATTTCCCTCTTCTACGACGTCCTTTCAGCGTCTGCGATGTTGAGGATGACCATTTCTCTATTATGTTCAATATTTATGGAGAAGGAACAAAGCTGCTTGCAAGGAAACACCCTGGGGAGATGATAGATGTACTTGGACCCTTAGGCCGCGGTTTTAATATTTCTGATGACTATGATACTGCAGTTATTGCGGCTGGCGGACTAGGAGCAGCTCCGTTTCCCTATCTTATCCGAATGATTCCTCAAGGTAAAGAAATAATCACTTTTGTCGGCGGCAGAACTCACGCTGATCTTATTAGGTACGGTTTGGTTAATATTAATCTTTCAACCGATGATGGTTCTGAAGGATTCAAAGGAACAGTTGTAGAACTGCTCTCATCCAAACTGCCGGAGTTCAGAGAGAAAAAAATAAAAATTTTCGGCTGTGGACCAAATGCCATGTTGAGATCATTGAAGGAAGTGGCTGTCTCTAACGATATAAACTGTGAGGTGTCCACTGAATGCGCGATGGCCTGCGGGTTTGGTATCTGCCAGGGCTGTCCTATTGAAGCCACGGATCAAAAAGAAAAATATCTGCTTGTTTGCAAAGATGGTCCGGTCTTTAATGTAAAGGATGTGGTGATATGAGTAAGCCAGATCTTAGCGTAAAAGTTGGGCCAATGACATTCAGGAACCCTATTCTGCTTGCTTCGGGGACAGTTGGTTACGGAAATGAAATCTCCGAATTTATTGACCTGAACAAAATTGGCGGTATAGTAACAAAATCATTAAGTTTAAAACTAAGAAAAGGAAATCCTCCGCAGCGTATTGTTGAAACCTCTTCAGGAATGTTAAATGCAATAGGTCTTGCCAATGTAGGTGTTGAAGAATATATCAGAACGAAGATTCCCTTTATCGGGAAATATGATGTCCCTCTTATATGTAACATAGCAGCTAGTTCGATTGAAGAATATGTTGAATGCACCAGGATCCTTACTGAGCAGGAATCTGTGGATGCTTTTGAAATAAATGTTTCCTGTCCTAATGTTAAAGAGGGAGGCCTTCAGTTCGGGAATAGTGTGAGTGCAGTTGCAAAAATCACTGATAGGGTAAAAGCTGTTACCAATAAACCTGTGATAATTAAGTTATCTCCCAATGTTTCATATATTTCTGAATTTGCTATGGCTGTTAAAGATTCCGGGGGGGATGCGGTGTCAGCCATAAACACCCTGGTTGGGACGGCATTCAACATTTTTACAAAGAAACCGAAGATCAAGAATGTTAATGGAGGACTCTCAGGTCCCGCCATCAAACCTGTCGCTCTGGCAAAGGTCCTTGAAATTAAACAAAAAGTGGATATCCCCATCATCGGAGTAGGTGGGATAATGAACTGGAAGGATGTGGTGGAATTTATGATAGCAGGTTCATCTGCAATCCAGATAGGAACTTTGAATTTTATAGATCCAACTGCACCGATTGAGATCATTAAGGAACTCGAAGCATATTGTGAGGAATCAGGAATCACAAGGATATCTGAACTCACCGGTTCATATATTATTTAACGAATGGAAATCAATTCAGCTTTAAATAAGTTATATTCTCTTCACCAGTTTAATATTAAACTTGGTCTCGATAATGTTACCTCATTCCTTAGGTTTATAGGAAATCCCCAGGAAAAGCTGAAAGCTTTTCATATCGCCGGATCAAACGGTAAGGGAAGCACAGCAGCCTTTACTGCAAGTATTCTTCAGGAGTTGGGTTATAGAACTGGCCTTTATACTTCTCCTCATTTTGTCAGGTTTAATGAACGGGTAAAGATTAACGGGATAGAGATACCTGATGATTTTATTGCGGGCTTTGTTTCTTCATACGAGAAGGAAATTGATGAAAGAGGACTTACGTTCTTTGAGGTTACCACTGCTGCCGCTTTTGAGTATTTTGCTTCGAATAAAGTAGATTATGCTGTAATTGAAACAGGACTGGGAGGAAGGCTCGATGCAACAAATGTGCTTAACCCTCAGGCTGTAATTATTACATCCATAAGTCTGGAACATACGCAGATCCTTGGCGATACAATTGAAAAAATTGCTTATGAAAAAGCCGGTATTATCAAAAGGAATACGAAAGTGTTTACAGGCAGGCTTGATGAACGTGCTTTGAGCGTTATACAGAAAAAATGCAGTGATTATAGCAATGAACTGTTTGCGATAGATGATTACATCCTTGAAAAAGATGATATGCTTGAACTTTATACGGAGGAGATAGAACTGGATGATTGGCGAATGCCACTGAAGGGTAGTTACCAAAAGTATAATGCAGCACTCGCTGCTCTTGCGGTCATAAAGACATTGAACGTGACTAACTTTCATCCCATCGAACATGGAATTAAACATGTAATTTCTAACACAGGAATTCATGGACGATATGAGTATTATAGAAAAGCACCGGATATCATTTTCGATTCTGCACACAATCCCGAAAGTTTCAATAATTTTATTTCAGAGTTCATTAAAGAAAAAAATAAATACAGTAAGAAAGTATTATTATTTGGAGTAATGAAAGATAAAGCTGTAGATGAAATGCTTTCACTTGCCGCAGGGGTTTTTGATGAAATTCACCTTTGCCGGGCAAGGTATGAAAGGGCGCTGCCTGCTGAAGAATTAGCCGTAATAACCGAAAAACAGTAATTTAAAAGGAATAATTGAGAATAATCCTTCAGAATTTGTGAGGGAATTTGAGCGAAGGGAACAGAGTGAATGTCTTGTGGTGACAGGTAGTATGTATCTCATTGGGGATATAAAATCTGACCTGATTTTATCCGGTTCAACTTGACATTTTTTTTATTTAGAGCTAATTTTCGTATAAACCTTCTTGTTCCTTTCAAAAGACAATTAAAAAGAGTAAAAATATAACCCCAAACTTTTCTGATAATTGTATTTAATCACGCAAATAATAACTAAGATATTTATATAAACTAATCTTTTAAGGTCGTATTATGCCAATGGATATTTCCGAACTGAAATCCAAAAAAATCGTTGAATTAAACCAGATAGCAAAAGATCTGAATATTTCGGGCTATTCTGATTTGAGAAAACAGGAACTCATATTTAAAATTCTGGAAGGTCAGACCGCCAAAGACGGACTTACCTTTTCCAGAGGTGTTCTTGAAGTCCTGCCTGATGGGTATGGGTTTCTTCGTTCGGCTGATTATAATTATTTACCATCCCCTGACGACATTTATGTTTCACCATCACAAATAAAGAAATTCTCTTTAAGAACCGGAGATTTTGTAAGCGGACAGGTCAGACCCCCTAAAGAGGGTGAAAGATTCTTTGCTTTGCTGAGAGTTGAAGCTGTTAACGGCCAGGACCCTGAGGCTATCAGGGAACGGACATTGTTTGATAACCTGACTCCAGTATACCCAACTAAAAGAATTATGCTTGAGTCCGCTCCGGGTGAGTATTCTATGAGAATTATGGATCTTCTCTCACCGATAGGAAAAGGACAGAGAGGTTTGATTGTATCTCCTCCAAAGAGCGGCAAAACAATTCTTCTTCAGAAAATTGCAAATTCTATTACCAGAAATCATCCTGAAATAAAACTTCTTATCCTTTTAATTGATGAACGTCCTGAAGAAGTTACGGATATGGAACGTTCAGTGAAGGGCGAAGTGATCTCGTCAACGTTTGATGAACCTGCTGAGAGGCACGTACAGGTAGCCGATATGGTAATCGAAAAAGCAAAAAGACTCGTTGAGGCGAAAGAGGATGTTGTTATTCTGCTTGACAGTATCACACGTCTTGCACGTGCACATAATATTGTAGTTCCTCACTCAGGAAGGATCCTCTCAGGTGGTGTTGATTCAAATGCTCTTCATAAACCGAAAAGGTTCTTCGGTGCTGCCCGAAATACCGAGGACGGCGGCAGTCTTACTATTCTTGCAACTGCTTTGATAGATACCGGAAGCAGGATGGATGATGTTATCTTTGAGGAATTCAAAGGTACAGGTAACATGGAAATTGTTCTAAACCGCGACTTAAGTGACAGAAGAATTTTCCCTGCAATTGATGTTAATCGTTCTGGAACCAGGAGAGAAGACCTGCTTATGAAAGAGGATGAACTAGCCAAGATCTGGATACTTAGAAAACTGCTAAGTGATTTTAGCCCGATTGAGGCAATGGAATTTCTCCTCGATAAAATGAGAGGAACTAAGAACAATAAGGAATTCCTCCATAATATGAACAGCTGATAAAGTTGACCGGTTCATTTCCGGCAGTATTTCTCTTTGCCGATGATGCAAAATTATAGTATTGAAAAGGTTGAACCGGGATATTAGGTTTCAGAAAAAAAAGAGATTCTGTGTTTAAACTTTTCTTCCCTCTGTTAATGTTATTCTTATCCGGGCTGATCTACTCTCAGTCCGGAATGCCTCAAATCCTTTATTCTGATTTCGTTCAACTTCCCTCAGATGATTCCGCTGATGTTTATTATTGTTACAAGATACCCCTTAACAGACTTTTCTTCGAAAAAGAATCGGACCTTTTTCTTGCTCAATACAGGATATCAGTTGAAGTCTTCGACTCAAGCGGGCTGAAATTCGTAACCCGTGCCTTAAAAGAAAAGAACATTCAGGTACCTGATTATGAGCAGACGAGATCTCCGCTTATATACTCAGAAGGTCTCCTTAAACTTGAACTATCTCCCGGAGTATATTCAATTTTGGAAATCCTTTATGATTCTAAATCCGGAAGGGAGTTGAAACTACCGCCTTATCCCCTGAGATTGGTACCTTTGAAGAATATTCTCTCTCCGCTGATTGTGAACGAAAGCATGGCTGAATGTAATAACTGGAATGTCCTAACTAATTACGGTGGCAGTCTGCCTTTTGATGAGAAAAAATATTCTTTAATTATACCTGTGAAAAACCCGAAGTATGATTCTCTATCGGTTACAGTAATTCAGAATAAAGATACTCTCTTTAATAAGATATTAAGCAAACCTCTTAAAGAAAAAATAAAACTAGGGGAGTGCGGCGGCAAAGTCATCATAGATGAAACCCCTAACGGTAGTTTGTATTCTCTTTACAGCATAGATGGAGTCAGCAGTGATATTAAAGAAGGAGGATTTCAAGTCATCGTCTCCGAAAAAAATGAACCCGGAGAATCTGAAAAGTTCCAGGTTGGATGCCGATGGATTGATAAACCACTCTCACTCAAAAATCCCGAAATGGCTATCACTGCACTCAAATTTATTGAAAAAGACTCCGTTATAAGTGAACTACTCAGCGGTGATGATGAAGATTATGCTGAGCAACTGGCAGAATACTGGAAGAAAACTGATCCTACACCAGGAACTGAGTTCAATCCTCTGATGCAGGAATTTTATACCAGGATTGATTTTGCTGTTAAAAATTTTGCCACTATATCCGGAGCTAGTGGTGCAAATACCGATCGTGGTAAAGTGTATATAAGGTTCGGTAAACCTGTTGATATAAACAGAACTTCCGATTATCATGGAAACATAATTGAAACATGGATTTATAATAATCCGCAGCGTAAGTTTGTTTTCGTAGATAAAAAAGGAACGGGAGATTTCTCATTAATAAGCGGTTGAACAAAATATTCATATTTACCTGTGGGGATATTAACGGCATCGGGCCTGAAATTGTTATAAAATCACTCAACAACATCGCTCATAAAAAAGGGAAACGTTTTATTATTATCTGTCCCGGAAATGTATTCAACGAAACCTCATCATTTATAAAACCCAATTTCAACTTTACTGTTGTAAATAGTGTTAACTCTGTCAAAGATGATAAAGTAATACTTTTTGATACAGGGACTTTCAAAATAAATACAGGAAAACCTACCAAATCATCGGGAAAGGCAGCCTATCAGTCACTCGAAATAGCGGCAGATTTGTTAAAGAGGAAATTGGCAGATGCACTTATTACTGCTCCTATTTCGAAAGAAGCGCTGAACGGGGCGGGTTATAATTACCCGGGTCATACCGAGATGCTGGCAGATTGGTTCGATACCCGAAAATTTGTTATGATGTTTCTTTCCAAAAAAATAAAAGCTGCACTGGCAACAATTCATAATCCGGTTTCGGAAGTTCCGTTACTCTTAAACGATAAACTCCTGAAATCGGTTAGTGATGTAATTATTCATAGTCTGAAAAATGATTTCAAAATTTCTTCACCGGCTGTGGGTGTGCTTGGTCTTAATCCCCATGCAGGGGAATCAGGATTAATCGGAAGTGAAGAAATTGATGTTATTGCTCCTTTTGTAAAAAGTTACAGACAAGGGAAATATCTTAATGGACCCTACTCCCCGGACGCATATTGGGGAAACAGGTCTTATGAAAAGTTTGATCTTACACTCGGCATGTATCACGATCAGGTTTTAATCCCTTTAAACTGCTTAATTTTTCACGAGGTGTTAATTTTACGGCTGGTTTGCCCGTTGTTAGGACTTCGCCCGATCATGGTACGGGTTTCGATATTGCCGGAAAAAACAGGGCCAATGAAAACAGTATACTGGAAGCATTTTATTTCGCTGATATCATATTAGAGAATCGTTATAATGGAAATTAATCAGAATAAAATTTATGATAAAGTTGCTGATATATATCCATACCTTATGCGTACTATCCGATACGACAAGTGGGCGAAATATTTATACGAAATTGTTAAGACTTCGGTGAATAAGAATGACATTATTCTTGAACTTGGCGCAGGTAATGGCATGCTTGCAGAGCATTTCAGACAATACTTCCCCCATATTATTATCACTGATTTATCATTTAATATGCTTAGCAGGGAAGGTAAATCCGGGGTTCAGAAAGTATGTTGTGATATGACAAAGATACCGTTTAATGCAGGATTCAACCTTGTTTTTTCTGCATTCGATAGTGTAAATTACCTTACAAGCCAAAAAAAGCTTTTAAGCTTTTTTAAGGAGATTAAGAGGATACTTGCTTCAGGCGGTATCTTTACCTTTGATGTGAGCCTTGAAAGAAATAGTCTCAAATATGTCAAAGAACCATTCAGGACCGGAAAATATAACGGAAAGATATTCGTCCAGAAGAGCTGGTACTGTCCTAAAAGCCGTATTCATAAGAACACTTTTGAGATTGAATACGATAACAAAAAGTACCTTGAAAAACATAAACAGAAAATTTATCCGTTTGAGGAATATTTTATGCTGATTGAAAAAGCAGGACTATATGTATCAGAATGCTTCGAGGCATTTACTTTTAATAATGGTAATGCCGAATGTGAAAGAGTACAATTTGTTGTGAGGAAGTAATGCTGTCTTTTACAAATGTAGTATATCACTATCCTTCACAGCCCGTTTTTGAGGATCTGAACCTGGAGCTTGGAAGTGGAGAATTTGTTTTCCTGATAGGGAGGAGCGGATCGGGGAAAAGTACACTACTTCAGTTGATATATATGAATTTACTTCCCCAGGCGGGTGTGGTCCATGTAGCTGAATATGATAGTAGAACAATTAAACGGAGGATGCTGCCTTTCTTAAGAAGAAAAATGGGTATTGTTTTCCAGGACTTTAAGCTTCTGAAAGACAGAAATATATATGAAAACTTATCTTTTGTTCTCTCTGTGACAGGTATTAACGGCAGGGAAATCAAAAAACGGGTCAATAATGTTTTATCGGACGTGGGCCTTCTTCACAGGCGCTACAGCATGCCTGGCGAACTTTCAGGAGGAGAAAAACAAAGGGTGGCAATCGCCCGTGCAATAATAAACGACCCCCTGCTTATACTGGCGGATGAACCAACTGGAAATCTTGACCCCGAGACTTCTTCAGAGATCCTTGATATTCTCGAAAAAATTAATACCAGGGGCACAGCAATAATTTTTGCAACACATAATTATGAGATCGTCAAAAGACTTAATCATCGCATAATTAAACTTGAAAATGGAAGAGCCTTTAAGGCGGTTATAAAGCAGAAAGTATAATTTTTTTTCCTGCCTTTTCTTCCAGTCCTTTCAGGATCTCTGCTGTCACTAACTCAACTCTTCCTATTCCGTCAGCACTTATAACTGAGCCCTTATCCCCGTAGAACTCCAATACAGGCTTTGTGTTTTCCTCATATACCCTCAGTCTTTTTCTAATAACTTCTTCTTTGTCATCTTCTCTCTGGTAAAAACTATTCGGAGACCCGCATTTAGGACAGGAAACCAAGCCTTCAACTTCAGAATACGTAAAAATATTACTGCACGTCTTACATGCACGGCGGTTTGTTAGTCTGCTAACTATTTCTTCATTATTCGCAAAAATGTTTATCAGGTAAACATTAGTGATATTTAGTTCATGCAGAAGCAGGTCAAATGCTTTAGCCTGGGCCAGGGTTCTCGGGAAACCGTCCAGGATGAAGCCCTGTTTGCATCTCTGCTGTTCGATTGTATCTCTAATGATCCCAACCATGATATCATCTGAGACAAGCTCTCCGGCATTCATAATTTTCTGAGCCTTAATTCCCAGAGGAGTTTTATCATGAACGGCCTGTCTTAAAATATCACCAGTCGAAATATGAGGTATGTTTAATTTATCAGAAAGGATCTTTGCCTGTGTTCCTTTTCCGACCCCAGGAGCACCAAATAATATTAGACGCATTATTCTTCCCTAATTTTGTGTATCACAATTTAGTTTTATCCGGCTTTTTAAGCAAGATCGCCGTTATTATTCTTCAATCTAAGCTTATTAAAGAACTGTGTCATAAGTCCTCGGCTCTCTTCAGAATATACGCCCGAAATAACTTCGATCCTGTGATTATATAATCCTTCCTCCGCAAGATTATAGAGCGATCCGCAGGCCCCGAACTTAGGATCAAATGCTGAGAAATATAAACGCTTAATCCGGGATGCAAGCATAGCACCGGTACACATAATACAGGGTTCCAGCGTAACATATACATCACATTCAGTTAAACGCCAGTCATCAAGATGAGATGAAGCAGCTGTTAACGCTATCATTTCAGCATGAGCTGTAGCATCTCTGAGTTTTTCAACCTGGTTATAGCCTCTGCCGATTATCCGGTTATTTTTTACAACAACTGCACCTACAGGGACCTCATTCTCTTCAAGAGCTCTTCCTGCCTCCTGCAGAGCGGAAAACATAAATCTATATACATCTTCTGAAAACATATGGGATAAAATAATAATAATTTATGGTTGATGACTAATTATAGGCGGGTTCTGGCCTGTTATTTTTTAGTAGAATCAGGTTTGATGGTCACCTGAGTGGTATCAGGTAGTTGGTTGCCGACCTTAACAGAATCCTGGAACTTTTCTCCTGTCTGCTCCGGTGCTGTATTCGTCAGAACCAACAAAAATATGATTAATGGAATAATTATTATCAGGGCTATTACAAGTGCCGGATTTGTTCTTTTTCTGGGGTTTCTGGTCTGCATAAATTCTCCATATGATTATGGAATCAAATCTCAAAATAAAAATCTGGTGCACAATTTAGGGTGGTTTAACTCATAAGCAAAGGGAATGAAGCTGCCTTAAAACTGTTCCTTCGAACTGAATTTGGTTCAGCAGGATCCGTAACAAATTCATAGAGATTTAAGACAGCTTCGTAGATTTTATTTACTCTGATTCACATCATTCTTTGCCTGCTGTGCTAATTCCAGGTGCTGTTTCAGTACTGGCAATGTTTTTTTTGCCCAATCACGTATCTCCTGATTGTCGGCATTCTTTGCAGCATCCTCAAAAGTTTTTATATCTTCTTTGTGATCTTCAACCATCTTATCCATATAATGTCTGTCGAATTCGCTTCCACTATACTGACTTAAATCGTTGTATAGATTCTGGTTTTTAGATAGCATAGAATCAGGAAGAGGAATATTGTTTTTCTGTGCAATATTTTTCAGCTCGTCATTGGCTTTTGAATGATCATTAATCATTCTTTCACCGAATTCTTTGACTTTTTCAGAAGTTGCTTTCTGCTGAGCCAGCTTTCCCAACTTAACTTCCATCATTCCACCGCTGTAAGCCTTCTGTGGAAAATTTATTTGCATATTTTTATTTGATTTATCCATTTTCTGAGCCTGAACATTCCAAGAGATAGCCAGAACGGAAATGATCGCTATTATCGAGAGCCTGAGTAACTTCATTGCGTATCCTTTCAAAAATTATTTAACGACGTCAAAATAAGGATCGCTTAAAGGCACGGTTGTTTGGCCAGACACAAAAATCTCCTGATGAGAATTGAATCACTGCTTCCTGATACATATTGAAAAAACTTTAGTTGGTGAAGTTCTTGGGGAATGTCCTTACATTCATTCCGAAATTCAGCTGTTCCTCCATCCTGCACGACCATACAAGTTCACCATTCCAAACCGTAATATCAGGACAACCGTCGCACATATTCTGCCTTCCATCCTTCAGGAAATCAACAGGCTGGATAATCATAATTGATTGATAATGTAATTTTCTAAAAAGATTTAATGGGTTTCTTAAATATTTTGAGGCTGTCTTCCTCAACCCTTTATCGAAAGGACTGAGCAGAAGCATTGATCTTCCTTTTGCCGTGTCCTTCGGGGAGCCGTAAGCAAGGTAACGGTTATAAAGCATATGATTGAAGGTCTGAATTATCTCAATTCCTTTTCTTCCCATATATCCATAAATTTTATTTTTTCTTCCCATCCGTCCTGTTAAAAGCCACTTAAATGAATCAGGTTTCTCAGAACCATTCAGATAAG
Organism: uncultured Bacteroidota bacterium; assembly: GCA_963839165.1. GTDB lineage: Bacteria > Bacteroidota > Ignavibacteria > Ignavibacteriales > Ignavibacteriaceae > DATFVA01. The sequence continues at coordinate 152,587 of CAWIUG010000005.1, forward strand.
CGCATGGGTCAAAATCCGGATATTCAGTCCTTATCAGCTCAACTATTTCCTGAGCTTTAATATCGGTTCTTTCAGAATTTTCTTCGTTATAAACCAGTTGATTCATATCAATCTTTTTTGAACCGAGAAAAAAATCAACCTGGTTATTGTTAACTGCCCTATACAGGATAAATACCATAACCTGCACAATATCAATATGTGCCTGCGCCCATTTGACCATTTCAGGAACATACTGCATGGTATCTTCATAAACGGTGGAATTAAAAGAACAGGAAATGTTTCCGGCTTTCGCAATCATGCTTGCATAATGAAGTCTTAATTCATTTAGTTCAAGTTCATTTTTGTTTTTCCATCCCGGACGGCCCTGTTTGCTGTCTATGTGGAATGTAAATCCAAATACTCCCGCCACTTTAAGTTTGAATAGAAGCTCTTCAGTTAGTGCAAGTCCGTTTGTGTTTATTATTGGTTTCAGATCTCTTTTCTTTACTTCCTTAACAATTTCAATGATTTCAGGATGGGTGAGAGGGTCGCCGCCTGCAATTGATATTCCGTCAGTTTTCCTCAAAGAAGTAAAAACATCAAGATCGTTACGGATTTGTTCAAGCGACTTATGGCTATTTTCATTTTTCCTGTAACAGCCGTCGCACGCCAGGTTGCATTTTGCTGTAGGTTCAAGCCAGGAGATAGAATTATCCGTGAGCGTCCAGGGCAGGCGGTAATAATTAAGATGATTCAGTTTGAGCATGTGCTCCCCTCCTTAATAGATTTATAAATATTAATAAAATTTAATTGAACCTACCCAATAATTCAATATCGGATTATTCTGAGCGGTCCGATTTAATAAATGTTATTTTTATACTGCTAATCTTATCATCTGACCAGGGAGAAACCTTGATAGCAGCTTTCAGGTGTTTGCCCGGAAAATCATAATATAACCATTCTGCTTCCCAATCGTTCGGCTTATATAAATCCGGATCTCCGAAAGTCACGGTTAGATTATGAACCGTTTCCGAAAATATACCTCCTAAAGGTCTCCCGTAATTTTGTATCACCAGATCTGTTTCTTCAAGTCCTGACTCATCAAAGAAGTACACCCACAAAAACATGTCTTGTCCAAAATAATTCCCTCCCTGGTATCCAATAGCATCATCTCTTTCATAACCTGGAGAAATCTCGTATTTATTTTTCATAAAATTTTTTACTTCATTATGGGAGCTTCCCCAGTCGAGATCACCGAACCCGAAAAGCTGCTTTTCCTGTGGCCTTATCACACTTATGAACGCGATTAGAAGGAACCAAACCATTATTAGTAATGTTCTCATAAAAGTGAAGTTATTTTTATTAAATATATGCAGATTATAAAAAACATCACACTATTGTAACCTCATTTTATGGATTTAGTGTATGAGGTAACGCACAACATCAAAACTATTATATGGATTAGTTTACAAAACTTTAATATTAAACTATTATGAAAAAAATACTTTTAGTCGAAGACGAAGGACTTGTAGCTTTGTACCTTAAGAAAGTCCTGGTCGAACATGGCTTTGAAGAAATACAGGTTGCAAAAAACGGAGAAGAGGCTGTACTGAAAGCTAAAAAGTCAGTTCCCGACCTTGTGCTTATGGATATCAGGCTTGGGAAAGGAATTAATGGGATAGAAGCCGTAAAACTTATCAACTCCACCAGAAAGATACCTGTAATATATATTACAGCGTCGACCGATGAGCATACCCACAGGGAAGCACTGGATACAGATCCTCTTGCGATCCTATCGAAACCTATCGAACCCGAAGAACTTAAAGAAATGATCGATAATTATTTTGATGGAATCAAAAACTAACATAATGTCATCTTAAAAGACTGCTTAAATTAGTTTAACAATAAGAAATTTTGAATTTAATTAAAGAAGATTTTAATTTAAGATCAACTTTATGCATAATCTTATTTTATGGATTCTGAAAGGAGGCTTGCATCGGAAAAAAGCGTTTCGTTATCCCACACTAAAAAATAATTCTACAAATTGCGGAGGTAATTATGAGATCTCGGTTACATACTGGATTCTTTTTGTTACTGGCAACTCTTCTTCTATTTCTGACTGCCGAATCATTCAGCCAGCATAAAAGTACGGCTGGCACCAAAGTTCTAAAAGAGGGGAACAAGATCGCTATTCAGACAGTTCCTGAATTGAATACCTTAGAAAATAATTACAAACCATATCAGCAGTTGAGCGGTTCTCATACCGATGGTGACAGGTATGTCCTTGGGGGAAGTGAAATATGGTCAGTTACGGATGCTGCGGCTATCGCAAACTTCACCGAGTTGAATTCTGATGGAACGATTCCCGTTGTCGGATGGGGTTTAAACAATATGAGGGTATCCCGGTATACTGAAGTAAACAATACTCCTCAATGGGATTATCAAACAGCACCTAATGATCCGTCTGTTGATGTGGCGGATAATGTCACTGCCATGACGAGAGGTACAGAATTTGATATTCTCGATAACAACACAGGTAATATCTTATATCAGAATATTCTGCCTGATACACTGTACGCTTCGTATGCTTCGATATCACGTGATGGAAACCAGGCCGTTTTTCTCGCACAGTCTGCAGGTAGTGGAAATACCTCAGTTGCTTATTCAGTGGATCTCTCAGGAACACCAGTAGTCAACTGGACTCGGGAAGTACCTGCTGCTGAAATCGGAAACTGGGTAGGAGCAAACATTTCTGTGGATGGTTCTACCATCGTTGTAAACGGACGTTACCATTTATATGTTCTTAATAGTGCTGATGGATCTCTGATATGGGACCATTTTGTGAGCAACACCGAGTCACCCGCAGCTATAAGCGGAGATGGATCTGTTATTGCAACTGCCGATAACAGCGGGTTCGTACAAACCTGGATTTATGATTCAGGAAACAGTGAGTATTACCTGCTCTGGCAGTACAGAGTTCCTGCCGGGACTTATACAAACTGGGCTTCATCGGTTGCAGTTTCTGCCGATGGAAGTACAATAGCTGCAGGTACACTTATGTTTCTTCCTTCATCATCATATGACGGAACAGTAGTTGCCTTCGATACATATGGCGATGGCAGCCCTAAGTGGGTATACAGCGGACTCGGTGATATGGTAGACGATGTTTCTCTCTCCGATGATGGAAAAGTTGCTGCCGCTGCAACCTGGGGTGATTTTTACAACACCAGCAGGACAAGCCTGGTAGTATTTGATGTCGCCACCGGTGATCCTACATTTACTGATGTAACTACCGGTTCATATTTCTCTGTCGATCTTTCGCCGGATGGCAGCAGGGTAATGGCTGGCGGAAAAGCAGTACATGCAAGGGAATTCGGGAACGGAGGCCGGGCTTCTTATTCTGAAATAAACCTTGGTGGCGGAGCAATCAGCGGGACAATTGATCTCACAGATACTAATGACGATAGTGGTGTTATGGTAACTGCGGTTGGTTCTGTTAGAAGTGCTGTTACTGATGCAGCCGGAACTTATACGATTGCCAATGTCCCTGCCGGGAATTATACCGTCAGAGCTGAAAAACCTGGTTACAATTTCGGTGAAACAGGTGGCGTAACGGTTTTAGAAGGGAGTACAACGTCAGGAATTAACTTTTCTCTTGATCCTTCAGGAATATCCGCTCCTGTAATAAGTGCAAGTACTGGTGAGGTAGGTGTTATAAACCTAACATGGTCGCTCTTTGCTTTGTATCCTGCCTATCTTCAGGAAATTGAAAAAGCAAAAGCTGTCGGTGATGAATATAATGATGTAAATGAATCAGAAAATCTTTCTGCAAAGGGAAATAAAGCAGGCGTTAATGGATCTGCAGAAATGAAAATTCTGCTGGTTGACAGTATTTACATCTTCAGAAGTCCGGTTTCAGGAGGGCCGTATGATAAAATCGCAAGTGTGGACGCAGGCCAATCAGGCTATACTGATACTGATGTATTTCCACTTAAGGATTATTATTACGTAGCCATTATTGTAACTGCTGCAGGGCAGAGCAATTATTCAAATGAGGCATTCGGGCAGGTAAATGATTCATTATTTACATTCAGTTTTGCAGCTCCGCAGGGAAGCGATCCTGTTATAGATGGTGTCTTATCTGCAGGTGAGTGGGATGATGCATTCAAAGTGGATGTATCAGACGTCCTTGGTTATTCCGGCAGCCCGGCAATCCCACAGGGTTCAGTCTTCATGTATTTCAAATTCGATGATCAGAATGACATGCTGTACATAGCTGGCGAGGATTTCCTGAATGCAACTCTGGATGACAATGAGGGATTTGGACTTTATTTTGATGACAACCATAATAAGGTTTTTGAACCCAACGATGCTCTTCCAATATACCAGGAAGGCAATTTCTGGGCTTACTGGCATCCTTCGGGTGCAGATATAAAATTCCGTGAAATATTTACAAACGGAGCTGTAGGAAATACGCTTACTCTTACCGATGGCCAGGTTGCCTTCAGCGATGGATCAGGTCATCTACAGGGAGAGGTTGCAATTCCAATGGGCTTTATGGAAGGGTATCAGCTGCAGGTTTATGGACCTGATAAAATTGTTGGTCTCGGCGCTTTTTTAATTGAAAGGAATGCCGGAGCGGCAATTTTCCATGGTTGGTGGCCGCAGACTATGAATTCAGTATTCGATCCTAATTATTTCGGTAATGTGAATATCAACGTTTCTCTAAATGCACCTCCGCAGGTACCCGGAAATATTGTCGTAACCAGGCAGGGTCAGGATCTATTGCTCACCTGGGATGATCCTCAGCTAGGTCTGAATAATGATCCTTTACCTGTTCCTCCACAAATCAGAATAATAAAAAACGGACAATTCTTTGCGAACATTGGTCCCGGTGTTGAAAGCATTGTAGATACTAACGTCGGATGTATGCAATGGTATGAGTATACACTCCAGGCATCCATTGTCATAAATAATGATACTCTTACTGGGCCTGTTAGTCAACCCACTGGTGCATTTGCCTGCCAGGACCCGGTCCTTACGGAGCTTAAGTATGATGATGGTTCCTGGGAGACTTTTTATGTCGTTGATTTTACATATGATAAAAATAAGTTCGCGGTCAGATTTACACCAACTTACTACCCTGCACGGGTAATGAGGATGAAAACTATCGGCAACGGCAGTGATGCATTCGACTTTACTATAAATCAGGATAGTTCAGGATTCCCGGGAAGACTCATTTCCGGTCCCTATCGTGTTTCCGGAACGGGCACGGGAACAGTGAAAACATTTACTACTACAGTTCCCGGCAGTCAGCCCCCCGAAATAGAATCAGGAGATTTCTGGGTTCTTATAAATTATCTGCAGGATAGTCCTGGTGCTCCTGGTATTGGAGTTGATTTAGACCTTCCGAACGCGGAAAGAGGTAAATTTTATCTCGGCAGCACAGGCTGGCAGGATTTCAGTTTTGGCGACCTGATGATCTCAGCATTTATCGCCGATACTGTAACAGTTGTGCCTGTAGAATTAACTTCATTCAACGCTGTAGAAGAAGGAAATAATGTAAAGCTTTCCTGGACTGCAGCCACTCAGTTAAATAATCAGGGATTTGAGATCCAGAGAAAATCTGAAGGTTTGGAATTCCAGACAGTAGGTTTCATAAAGGGCGAAGGTACAACCTCCGAAGAGAAATCCTATTCATATGTGGATAAAAACCTTCAGGACGGTAATTATAGTTATAGGCTGAAACAATTGGACTTTAATGGCGCTCATGCTTATTCGTCCATTTTAAATGTTTCAATAGTATTACCAAGAGTATATAGCCTGTCGCAGAATTATCCTAATCCCTTCAATCCCACAACGATGATAAAGTACTCGCTTCCCGAGGCTCAGCATGTCACACTCGAGATCTACAATTCACTTGGCGAGAAGATACGGACACTGGTTAATAGTGCCAGGGATGCAGGAAATCATACCGTTCAATGGGATGGACTGAACAGTTCGGGCCGTTCCACAGCCAGTGGAATGTACCTATATAAGATAACAGCAGGTAAATTTACATCAGTTAAAAAAATGCTGCTGATCAGATAACATTAGAGAGAAAGTTGAATTAAATAAACGGCGCAAAATATGCGCCGTTTTTTTTATGCAAACGGAATTAATTAAACCATGTCAGCATATCACAAATTCCTGTGAGCAAAGATATTGTCTTTTAAAGCACACCTGTTTTAAAAAAGATAACTAAATTGCCAATTATTATATAATAATAAATATAAACTTTCTTTTAGATGACTGAATCCAAAATCATTTTGAAATATGTACCTATTTTCTCTGAACTGGAGGATAGCATCCTTACAAGAATTGAGGAACTGGGGGTAATACGCAGTTATAAGAAAGATATTATAATTATGGATGAGAAAAATGAGAATCCTTCAGGTTTGTTTATTGTTAAAGAGGGTTCAGTGAAAGTCACTAGAAATGATACTGAAGGGAGAGAAATTATTTTAACAATACTCGGTGAATATGAATACTTCGGTGAAATGTCTCTTCTCGATGGTGAAAACCCTTCCGCCAATGTAGCAGCTATGGAAGACACTGAATTATTTTATCTTGGCAGGGAACAATTTATGCAATTGATCGAATATAATCCAAAAATAACTTACGCTCTCCTTGAAGGTCTCATTAAGAGGCTTAGAGCAGCCGACGATAAGATAAAATCTCTTTCACTTTTAAAAGCTGAAGGAAAAATAGTATCGGCCATAATTCAGCTTGCCGAACTATCCGGGATAATGAAACAGGGTCTGGTTGAATTAGACCTCCCGTTTCAGCATGATATTGCTAATATTGCTGGAACATCAAGGGAAACTGTCTCAAGAGTACTGCATTCGTTGGAAAAAAAAGGATTGATCCAGCTTGATGGTTCGAAAATAAGAATACCCGACTATAATACTTTCAAGAAATCATTCAGCTGATCCAATCATTTTTGCTCAGAAATTTCAAAAAAGATATAAATCATCAAACACAAAACCGTTTTCCCTGAAACTGTTTTGATAATGTAGGGTTATAAATAATCTAATATTGAAAGATAAATTTGAATGAGAAACATTTTTTCAGGAATATTAGCCGGAATTTTAATTTTAATTTCCCTTATTCTGCTGGCAGCAACAGTATATTCATTATACCTTATTTTTAAAGAACCCATCCCTGTTTTTGAGATGAGTAACACTGGCCTCTTTGAATGGCTCCGGTATTTTGAATTTCCGCTGATCTCATCTGCTGCTTTTCTCTATGTAATCACTTTATTATTTACTGAGCTGAGGATTCAGCAGGTGAATGATTCTTTCGGTATAATGAAAAATGAGATTTTAGAGGCAGATAAACCCAGGTTATTTCTTAAACCTCAAAATATAATTTTCTCAACAGATGCCGCACTGGGGAAGCTTTCGTTCAGGTTTGAGGGGAGCGTTTCTCCGGTTATGTACATTATAAATGCGGGAAAAGAACCTGCACTTGAAGTGAGAAGTAAATTTTCTTTTGATCTGAAGAGTTCTATTAAGCTTATAAAAACGAACGATTTATTTCATTTATTCGTGATTGAAGAGAATGATAATATCGTAACGATTAAATCTGATAAGCTTGGTTATTCATCTACAAGAGAAACGGTTCTGCTTAATAGCTGGCAGAAAAATGATTTTATACTTCCGTCAATTCAGAATTCTCTGGCTTCAGGCATTTTGCTCCCCGGTATCTATACTGAATTGTTCTTCTGGTACAATGAAATAACAAACGGCGATAAGGTTGATGATTTCCCGGAACTTAAATGTCATTTTGAATATAAAAGGATAAATAATAGTATTGTAAAACAGATATTCAGTATTAAACCGGCTGAAGTTGACTATTCACCGGGACTAAGAGGAGATAAACTTTATGATTCTTCTTCAACGTTCATTACTGAACTTAAATTAATTTAGAAAGGTGGAAATCCTCATATCTTTAACCTTTTCAATTGTTAGCACCTTCTGAACGATTGCAAGAACTTCGTTGAGGTTTACTGGCTTTAAAAAGACCGCTGCCGGATTCAGATTCAAGACCGCCTGCTGATGTATTGGATTGGAAAGAGCTGATACAAATATAAATGGAACTGACAGCCTTCTTAATTCTTCTGCTATTTCAATGCCTGATATTTCCCCATGCAGTATCACATCAAGAATAGCAATATCTGGTTTTTCCTTTTTGATGGCTTTTAAGGCATCCTCACCGTTAAGGTAGTATCTGGTATCTTTATAGCCTTTGCTTATAAGAAACCTCATGATATCAAGGGCTATTATGGCTTTATCCTCAACCACAAGTATCCTGGGACTTTTCATGCTTATCTTCCTTTGTATTGTTCGAAGATCTACTTTAATCACAAGAAAGTCTGTGCTGCTGTGCATCCTTGTATTCCAACTTACAACAACTTGTCAGATAAACTTTAATATAAATAAAAGGAATTATTCAGGAATTATTGACTTAATGACTTAGATCAACAGGTATTTACTTCTAATGAAAAAAGAGATTGATCAATTAACTGAATAAAAAATAAACAGAAAGGAGTAAATTATGTGGCAAGCATGGTTGAATTTAGCAGCAGGGTTATGGCTTATTTTATGCGGCTTGGTTCCGTCATTACAGACCCCTGCCTCAATGATTGTACCCGGTGCAGTTGTATTTGTGCTGGGATTCTGGACTACTGCGAGAGTGAAAAGCTGGGAAGGGACTATAAATGGTATAGCTGGAATATGGCTCCTCCTCTCAGGAATTTGGTTCGAGTTATGGGTACCATGGAATTTCCTGATATTGGGAGCATTAGTAACTATACTGTCAATAGTCAATCTTGTCGAACATCCTGATCCGGCGACCCAAACTCCCCATATCGCAAAATAATTCCATTCCTGAAAGGATAAAGAGCCCCTACATGGGGCTTTTTTTATATTCTTACGCCTTTTCTCACACGGAATGAGCAGAAGATGTTTTATGTTATTTGTATATTTACCTAAAAGGAGTCTAAAATGTGGACAGCCTGGATTAGTCTGGTTACAGGTTTGTGGCTGATTGTCAGCGGGTTCGTAAACGATTTCAGAAAACCTTCGCTCATGATTATTGCAGGCATTATTGTTTTTATCTCAGGTTTGTGGGGATTTATAAGTACAAAAAGCTGGGAAGGGATATTAAATTGTTTTGTGGGAATCTGGCTGATACTCTGCGCCAGCTGGTTTGATTATTTTATGTCGTGGAATTTTTTCGTAACAGGGGGTATAGTATTTGTTTTTGCTCTATGGAATTTAAATGAACATCCCGCAACAGAACATCCGAAAATTTAGTTTAAGGTTATACCCGTCAATCTATTTTCATACTTGTGTCCTGATTGTAAAACTTTTTAATTTACACTATATTTGTTCATAAGGTTTATTAAATGCAGCATAATGCGCCCGTAGCTCAACTGGATAGAGCGTTTGACTACGGATCAAAAGGTTGAGGGTTCGAATCCTTCCGGGCGTACCAGGTTATCCCACTTTCCCACATTCGTTTACATTTTCAAATACCGCCCGTAACTTAGTGCCAGTTGTAATTCTGTTCCTTTTATCACACCTCATCCTTAACCTATTGAATAAGAAGCGAGCAATGATTATTAACACAGCATAGAAATATAATTCTATACATTTTGGTAATAGCCGAGTGGGATGGTGATGAATAAAAATGAGGAGCTATTATGGAAGAGATTTATTTAATTGCAGGTGTCATTCTGCTCTACCTAATCTATAACCTATTTGTACCCCCGCAGTATAAAAAATCAAATTTACTGGGTAAAACAGATCTAAGGTCATTATTTAGGAGCTAAGCGAAGATCTAATTTCCCAAAAATGAAATATTAGACAGAAAAATTCCCATATTTACAAACCAGGACTCATTTTTAATATAAAAAAGGGAGATTTCATAAAAAATTATTTCTGGTATATACTTTGACTATCAATAACAGGATAATTTTTTTATTATCAGCTTGGAGGTTGAGATGAGCTGGCTGAAGCTGAAGAACTGGTTTATTGAATATAATACACTTCTTTTTATTTTGTTTATAGCCTTGGGATGGCTTATTTCCTGGGTAGGTGTAATAATATTTATGGCCATTGTACTAAAATAAAATTACAACTGATTTTTAATCTGAAATGGGGCTCCAAGGAAACTCATCTTCTTTCTTTCATATTTCAACCTTTCCGGTTATTTTTAGGTAAACATTTTTCCACGTTTCAATACAAAGGAATGGCCAATGTTTAAAGGAACCGGGACCGCTCTTATTACTCCTTTTAATGAAGATCTTAGCGTTGATTATGATTCCCTAAAGAAAATAACTCTTCATCAGCTGAAGGGTGGAATAGATGCTCTTATTGTACTCGGAACTACTGGTGAATCTCCTGTGATAAATGATGATGAACGAAAAAAAATTATCACCATCGTGCAGGAAACAGTGAGAGGAAATGTTCCCATTATCGTAGGTACCGGAACAAACAATACCGAACATGTTGTTGAACTTAACAGGATGGCGGAGGATCTGGGGGTTGATGGACTCCTTATCGTCAATCCTTATTATAACAAAGGGACCCAGTCGAGTTTAATAGAACATTATAGGTATATTTCTGAAAGAACAACTCTTCCAATAATATTGTATAATGTACCTTCACGTACGGGTATGAATATTCTTCCTGGTACCTCTATAAAGATATTTGAAGTATGTAAAAACGTTGTAGGTATTAAGGAAGCCAGCGGAAATATTAGCCAGATTGCAGAACTAATTGCATCAAAACCTTCAGATATGCTGGTATATTCGGGGAATGATGATCAAACCCTGCCTATTATAGCACTCGGAGGAGCGGGTGTTGTCTCTGTATTTTCAAATCCTTATCCTCATCTGATGAAAAATCTGACTGATGCACTCTTAAATAATGAGATGGATAAGGCCCGGAGCTTGAATAATAAGTATAATGATATGATGAATAAATTATTTATTGAAGCAAGCCCTGCACCTGTAAAATATGTGATGAGCAGATTGGGAAATTGTAAAAATGTTCTTCGTCTGCCCTTAAGCAGGCTGACTGAAAAAAACAGTCCTGTTCTGGATGAAGCAATGAATGTGCTGGGAGAACAGGTATGAGCGAAAGTATCGATTATGGTTTGATAGGATACAAGGGCAGGCTGGGCCGCGAGGTTAAAAATTTATTTGCTGAGAAGGGACATAAACTTGTTTATACCTCTGACATTAATGAAGAGAATCCAATCTCGGAACCCCGGATTATCATAGACTGCTCATTACCTGAGGCACTCGAGCAGAATATTGCTATAGCTAAAAAATATCATTCTCCATTGGTTATCGCTGTCACCAGTCTGTCAGATTCACAGATGAAGTCATTAAAGGTACTCTCTGAAACTGTACCTGTGGTACAGAGTTATAATTTTTCCACAGGTATACAAGTTCTGCTTAAGCTAACAAGAACTGCTGCTTCTCTTCTTAATGATTGGGATGTTGAGATAAGTGAGATCCACCACAGGAATAAAAAGGATAAACCTTCTGGTACCGCAAAGATGATAAAAAATCTTTTTGAAAACAGGGATGTAAATGTTTCCTCCTTAAGACTTGGAGGTGTTCCTGGCGATCATTCTATTGAATTTGGAGGAATGGGCGAAACTCTTAAGATCTCTCATCATGCAATTTCAAGGAGGACTTTCGCGGAAGGTATCCTAAAGTCTGCAGAATTTGTTATAAATAAGAAAAAAGGATTTTATTCTTTTACCGAGGTAGTGTTCGGTGGATCAGGTAATATTTAAATCGAGAGGTTAAAATTGGATTCATATGAAGTTATAAACTATATATCTAATGCCCAAAAGAAGACGCCGGCAAAAATTTACCTTCAGGGTACTCTTGACCGTATCGATTTTGACGGCCTTGATTTTTATGGCTCGGAAAAATCAGGAATACTTTTTTGTGAATATAAGGAATTCACTGAATTCATTGAAAAAAATAAACAGTACATTACCAGGTACAGAGTAGAGATTGACAGAAGGAATTCTGCAATACCGCTGGCCGATTTATCTAAGTATAATTGTCGTATTGAACCAGGAGCCCTTATCAGGGATCATGTGGAAATTGGAGATAACTGTGTTATTATGATGGGAGCGGTGCTCAACATTGGAGCAGTTATAGGTAAAAAAACAATGATCGATATGAATGTTGTAGTTGGAGGAAGGGCTGTCGTCGGAGATAACTGCCACATTGGAGCAGGTACCGTTCTGGCTGGTGTAATCGAGCCGCCCAGTGCTGACCCGGTGGTCATTGAGGATGAGGTATTAATCGGGGCAAATGTAGTTGTCCTCGAAGGGGTAAGGGTTGGAAAAGGTGCTGTGGTGGCTGCGGGATCTATTGTCGTAAAGGATGTAGAACCTTACAATGTAGTTGCCGGGGTTCCTGCAAAGGTAATTAAAAAAGTGGATGAGAAAACAAAGAGCAAGACTCAGTTAATGGAAACTCTGAGGAACCTCTGATGCCGGTTATCGTACAAAAATACGGTGGAAGCAGCGTCGCTGATGCAGAAAAGATAAAAAAGATTGCCTCTCTCATCGCTGCGGTAAAAAGAAGCGGAAACGATGTGGTAGCTGTTGTATCCGCTATGGGTAAAACCACCAATCAACTATTGGAAATGGCAAAGTCACTATCATCCGACCCAGAAAAAAGAGAGCTTGATATGCTGCTCAGCACTGGCGAACGTATAACCATGGCCTTGTTATGCATAGCATTGAATGACCTCGGAATAAAAGCTATCTCTTTAACCGGATCTCAATCAGGGATAATAACGAACGATCGTTATAATGATGCAAGGGTAATTGAAGTAAGACCTTTCCGTGTCCAGGATGAGCTTGCCAAAGGACAGGTGGTAGTGATAGGAGGATTCCAGGGAGTCAGCTATAAGAGAGACATCACTACACTTGGCCGGGGAGGTTCTGATACTTCTGCTGTTGCCCTGGCAGCTGCTTTGAATGCCGAAAGGTGTGAGATTTATTCCGATGTGGATGGAGTGTATACAGCAGATCCCAACCTTATAAAAGAAGCAAAACATTTACCCGAAATGTCTTTTCAACAGCTCCAGGAAATGTCGGAATCGGGTGCAAAAGTTTTGAATGCACAGGCAGTACAATTTGCAAAAGAAGCAAAAATTGCAATCTACGCGAGAAGCGCATTCAATCCCGGACGTGAGACGGTAATAAGAGAAGCACAGCCTTCAGAAATGACAGCCGTTATAGCGGTTGTACATGAGACAGATATTATAAGGATCATACTTGAAGACAGGGACATGGCAGAGCTCCTGGATTTCCTCGAATCACGGGGAGTTTCTGTAAAGGAATTAAATTATCTGTATACGACTAAAAATGGTAGCTTAAGGACATCTTTTGTTATCTCTAAAAGGAATGTTCATTCCTGGAATAAAACGGAAAAAGAGCTTGTCGGAATGTACGGTGATAAAATTATGATTCAAGATACCCTGGGAGCTGTCTCAATAATCGGTGAGGGATTCAGCAGGGATAATAAAATCATTACGGAGACGCTCAGCATATTGTCTGACAAGAACATCCGGGTTTATGGAGCGGCAACTACTTCCTTCAGGGTATCAGTACTAATTAAAAAGGACCTGATAGAGAAGGCTGCAGAACTTCTTCACAGATTCTGGATAGAATCAGAAAACTGACATCTCATAAGGCACCTTTTTGTGACATATTTTACCTAACTTTATTCTCTTAAATAAAATATATATTTAATACTGATTATTCCTGATTTATGATTGAAATAATGAAAACAAGGTATACTCTAATCCTTATATTTTTGATTTTACCACTTTTATTTGTTAACGCTCAGCAGCCTCAGCAGGGTTACGAGAGGAATTTGAACGGTGGCATTATCAGTGGAAGCGTAATTGATTCTGCATCAAAAAAACCTATCGAATATGCAAATATCGTTGTACTGTCGATAAAAGATACGAGCGTAATCACTGGAACTGTTACCAGCGCCGAAGGGAAGTTTAATATACAAAAAGTTCCCTTTGGCAGATATTTCCTTGATGTACGATTCATTGGTTTTAAAGATCACAGGTTTAAGGTTGAGCTTTCCTCTGATAAGAAGAAAATTGACCTTGGTACAATTAAACTCAGTTCAGGAACATACAATCTTGAAAATGTGGTAATTCAGGGAACACGGAATCCTGTTACTTATCAAATAGACAAAAAAATTATCGATGTAGATCAGATAGGTACCACGATTTCTGGTAATGCAGCAGAAGTCCTTGAAAATGTTCCATCCGTTAGCGTCGACATTGAGGGAAATGTAAGTTTGCGTGGAAGTACAAACTTCACGGTACTCATAGATGGCAAACCCTCGGTTATGGATGCCCAGGATATTCTGCAGCAGATCCCGGCAACTTCAATTCAATCGATTGAAATCATCACAAATCCTTCAGCGAAATATGATCCTGAAGGAACTGCAGGTATAATAAACATAATATTAAAGAAGAAACAGGACCTTGGTTTAAGCGGTGTGGTAAACGCTAACGCAGGCGTTCATGAAAAGTACGGGGGAGATTTTCTGTTTGAGTATAAAACTAGGTCAGTTAACTATAATTTTGGACTGAATTATAACAGAAGAATATTTCCGGGAACGAGAAGACAGGAAAACATATACAAACTCTCTTCGGGTTCAAATTATCTGAATTCGGAAGGTTCGATGGAATGGGGAAGAACCTCTTATGGGACCAGAGGGGGAATCGATTTTAGTTTGAGTGAAAGTGATCTGCTCAGCTTTGGGGGCCGTTACGGAAATGGCGAGCACCAGAGAAATTCAGGTCTGTCTTATTTACAATGGTCAGATAATTCAAGCGTTATCGACACTTACCAGAGCCTTATCAACAGTAAACGTGAAGGACAGTACTTCGCCCTGAATTCCAACTTTCAGCACAAATTTGAAAAAGAAGGCCACGAAATTTCGGCTGAATTATTCTACGGCCGCCATAGTGGAGATGAAAATTCTATTACGACTCGTATGGATTCGGGAATGATTACAGATGGAACCAAAACTACCGAATCAGGTCCGGAAAATGAATTCAGAGGTAAGCTTGATTATGTTCTTCCTCTGGGGGAAAAAAACAAATTTGAGGCCGGCTATCAGGGAGAGGCAGAGCTTTCGACGGATATAAACGGACTTTATTCATTCGATTCAACATCTGAAAATTTTGTTTTTGAGCCTTTATTCAGTAATACCAATGAGTATAACAGAACGGAGCAGGCGGTTTACTCAATCTATTCTGATGAATGGGGAGCTTTCGGGATTCAGGGAGGTCTGCGCGGAGAATACACATATCAGACTACAGATGTGAAGGAGAGAAATCAGTATTTTAAAATAGACCGTTGGGACTTTTTCCCGACACTGCATAGCTCTTTTAAATTAGGAAGTGGCTCACAGCTAATGGCCAGTTTTACACGAAGGATAGATCGTCCTCACGGATGGTTCCTTGAACCATATATTTCATGGGTTGATGCAAACAATGTTAGGAGGGGTAATCCTGCGTTGGAACCTGAATTTATCGATTCATACGATGCGGGAATCCAAACCTTTTTCGGCAAAGTCAATTTCTCAACCGATTTCTATTACAGGATTACACAAAACAAAATTGAAAATATTCGGTCTTTATATCCTGAGGTGGAGAACGTCACACTTACGACTTTTGAAAATATAGGTAAAGATTATTCACTTGGAACCGAATTCATGCTGATCTACGATCCATTGGATTTTTGGGATATGAACCTGATGGGCAACTTATATGATTATCGTGTCAACGGTGATCTATATGGAGAATCCTTCAACCGTAAAAGTTTCAACTGGAATCTAAGAATGAATAACATTTTTCGTTTAACCCAAACAGCATCCTTCCAGGTCAATGGCAGGTATAATAGTCCCACCGTTTCCTCTCAGGGAAGATCTGAGGGATTTTTCTCCGCAGATCTGGCTGTTAAACAGGATTTTATGGATAAACAGCTTTCCATGACCCTTCAGGTAAGGGATATTCTGGGTACGGCAAAACATGAGTTTACTTCAACCAGTCCCGACCTGTATTCCTACCAGTATTTTAACAGAGAGTCACCTGTTATAATGCTCAATGTCAAGTTTAATTTTAACAACTATAAAAAAAATAACCAGGTAGATCAGCCTGATAATGGAATGGATCAGGGCCCGGAAGAGTTTTAGAATTATTCGGCAAATATTCTTCTTAAGGAACCGGAAGTTAACATGAATACCCTTACTCCCGTTGAACTCAGGCATACGCTGCATATGAATCCTGAGATTGCATATAAAGAATTTCAAACTACTGAAACGATAATCAATTCAGTTAAGACCCTGAACGGCTCCGAAGCACTGCGGATTCACATTCCTTTTACTACCGGTGTACTATTTGAATATAAAGTAAATGAAGGCCCGTATCTGTTATTCAGAGCAGATATCGATGCCCTTCCTATAAAGGAAGCGAATGACATCGATTTCAAATCCACCAACGATTACATGCATGCATGCGGACATGACATTCACACTTCTATATTGTATGCCTTAACAGCCGATGTCTTAAAGGAGAAGCCTGAACAAAATATTCTTTTCCTTTTTCAACCGGCCGAAGAAAGCGGCGGGGGAGCTATGAAGTTTTACGAAACAGGTATATTTAAAGGATATAATATCCGGAACGCCTTTGCCCTTCATGTAACTGATGAATATCCGCTCGGTACCATTGCTTCAACACCGGGTGTTCTTTTTGCATCAGCGCTTGAAATCGACATTGAGTTTATCGGTGAAAGTTCTCACGTTGCATTTCCATACGAAGGAAGGAATGCTTTTAATGCTTTGAGGTCCTTCCTTGATTCGGTTGATAAGATGCCGCGTAATGTAAGTGAACCTTTCATTTTCGGTGTAGGTAAAATTGAATCAGGATCTGTAAGAAATATTGCCCCTGGCAGAGCACGATTGGAAGGATCGATAAGAGGATTAAAAAAAGAGAGGGTGCTGGATTTTACCGACTCCCTGCGAAAGATACTGGAGGGGATAAAAACAGTAACAGGCGTCAACTATATAATTACAGCTGGTGCACATTATCCTGAAGTAAAAGTTAACGATCAGCTTTACGCATATATGGAATCGGTACTCAGAGATAAATTCAGCTTCATAAACTGCGGGTATAAAATGACAGGTGAGGACTTTGGTTTCTTTTCGGGGAAATATCCTTCTTTTATGTTCTGGCTTGGAACATCGGAAGGAGAACATTACGGACTTCACAATCCAAGGTTCCTTCCTCCCGATAAAACCATTGATCTTGGCAAATCAATCTTCAAAGAAATTCTTTATAGCTTCAATAACCGTTAGCTTAATTTAAAACAATTGGTATCACTACCTTAACTTTAACAGGTTTGCCGTTAATTATGCCTGGAGAGAAACTTGTTCTCTTGATAGCCGCTGCGGCAGCTTTATCCAGCAGTTCTCCAGCACTCTTCATTACAGAAGTTTTAACAACCTTACCTGTTTCATCTATGTAAACCTGCAGAAAAACCTTTCCTTCGGTTCCATTCTGTTTCGCCTTTTCCGGGTATACTATATTTTTTGATAAAGCCTGGATACCACCGACGGGCATCGGCATAGAATCTGCCGCCACCTGGTATCCGCTTTCATCAATATTCATCTCACTGGGTATAGTCAAATTCCAGGTGTACTGAGATTTTACTGCTTTATTATCATTCTGACCGGGTTCAAATTTCCAGCTGCTTACTTCTTTTGCTATCAGGTTTGAATATTGCTCTCCCGGTGTTAGTATGGGAAGTACTTTTTCAACTTTTCCATTCTCATCCAGAAGTAACCTGTATTCAAGGCTGATTTTATCCTTTGAATTTTTGACCATCTCTTTTTGAATTTCTGCTTCAAGTTTATTTGTGTCCCCATCCAAAAGGGTAGGCGGTTGATCAATGCTGGCTGATGTAAGATAAATAGAATTGTAATCCGGGATAACTTCCACACTATTCT
The DNA here is from genome assembly GCA_963839165.1 of uncultured Bacteroidota bacterium. GTDB lineage: Bacteria > Bacteroidota > Ignavibacteria > Ignavibacteriales > Ignavibacteriaceae > DATFVA01. The sequence continues at coordinate 170,693 of CAWIUG010000005.1, forward strand.
TTTCTTCACACCCCGTAAATATCAGAATACCCAGAAATAATATTATCAAATATTTCATTTTTTTACCTCAAATGTTAGGTTTAATAATAATTTCATTAGAATATTGAGCATGTACCACTGCAGCAGGGTAGCTGTTGTATAACGCCTGGATCATTTGATTCTGCTTCTGCATCCGGTTTAAAGCTGAATTTATTTCATTCCTGTAATCAGAAACCTGCCCGAGCAGGAATAAGGAAATAACCAATAGTATGATTGAAATTCCGGCAGAAATGTATCCCCCAAGCCTGGCACTGAGCGATACACGGGGTGCAGAAATTCGATCTAGTTTGTTAAGAATGTTTTGTTCCAGCGATAACGGGAAATCAACAGATGAAAGCCTGGTCTGATTGTTCACAAGGTTCACCTTCCTCAGGTAATCGCGGGCATCAGGATTCACCGCCAGCTGTTCAAATAATATATCCTCATCACTCCGGTTTAATTCACCATCGATGTAAGAATCAATCATAATAAATATTTTTTCATCCATTAGTCTGCTCTCAATTAATGATTTTCGAAATTCTATCGATCATTTTTCTTCTAACTTTATAGAGCCTGCTTTTCACGAGGCTGACATCAATATTGATCATCTCTGAAATTTCTTTATAGGATAAACCACCGTACTCCTTTAAAAGGAAAACTTCTTTCTGTTCCGGAGGTATAAACATCAATTCATTTTGAAGATGATTTCTGATATCATTTAATTCGAGTTGATCTTCAAGTGATTCTTCTGAACTTAGTTTAACATTAGCAATATCTTCCGGGTTGTACTTATCCATATGTATCTTCTTTTTACGGTAGTACTGGTAAATTTCATTCCTTGCGGTTGTGAAAAGCCATAATTCAGCCCTGGAAACAGATTTAAGCTTATCAATGGATTCAAAGAACTTTAGAAAAACATCCTGGACGATATCTTCGGTCATCATCCTGTCATACGTCATCTTTAGTACGAAGTTGTAGATCTTTTTCTTCGTGCGATGAAAAATATCCAGGAAAAAGTCTGTGTTATAATCCAAGTTGTTATCCTCTCTAAAGATAAAGATGCTTTAAAGGGAAAAATGTTTCCCGGTATTATAAATTATATTTACCCCAAATACACAATTATCTATATTTAGGAGGTTTTGATGATTGAAGGGGGTATATTTATTTGCAGGAAAGGGGAAACGTCAGAGTCAGGGTAAAACTTCCTGCATAATCTGCCTGATCTTGTTAAATTCAATTATGTGAGAGGTATAAGGAACTGCCGCAATCCTGCCACCGAATCCCATATACCTATGAACGAACATATTAAGCGAACCAGTTTGAATGTTATTCAGGACCTGAGGATTGGTTTCAACCTGATATTTTGTCAATAATTCTTTCAGGTTATCCGTAAGCTTCGATGCCATTTTCTTATAAATAAGTTCCTGTCTGATACCGTCTTTTACTGAACTGTATTTTTTCAGGAGTGAATCTGCAGTTTCCTTTACATCAACAAGTTGAAAGACTTCATATTTATTAAGTCTTTTCAATGGACCGTATACCTCGCATATACTCATTTTATCAGCTATCCTGCCGATCTCATTTGAAGTTACCGGAAAAAAGCCTGATTCTTTTATTTCAGCATCAATTCCGGCAAGATCGAACTCATCGATAATGTCCCTGAATTTCCTTCCTTTTTCCATCTCATCAAATACCTTTTCGAAATAAGCCAGACTGTCGGTTCTGAATTCCAGGACCCTGACCTGCTTGATACCGCTGCTGCTTTTCAGGGATTTCAGATAATAATCATATACATCATCGTCACTTACATCTACTGAATCGAGGAACTGATTTTTATAGAGCTGAGCCAGGTAATTACTTTTCCACATCGTCAGCTGGTTTTTTACGTCGGATGAATTCTGAAGGTTCTGTCTGTACCCTTCGTTTGTTATAACCGACAGCCGGATAAAAGTCTTCAGGGCCTGGCCTAATTCAGTGTATACTTTGTGCTTATCCAAATCATTAAAAGTGAAATCATTTAGGGTAAAGTATGAGAGGAAATCAGAGAGGGAAACAGGTTTATTATCAACTTTAAACAGAGTCTTGACCAGCATCTCGTTTCCAAGACGTTCTTTAATATTATACAAAGCGGCTTCATCCAAATAAAATTTCTCATTAGAGCCGCCTTCTTTTTCAATTTGAGTCCTTTGTTCGATAAGCGCCGTTAAAGCTTCATCTGCGAATTTATAAAACAGCTCATTATCGGGTATTACAGTTATACCGGAAAGTAATTTATTTAAATAAATAGTGTACTGTCTCTCTGTTCTTCTGTTTTTTATTATTTTTTTAACTTCATCACTAACATCCTTAGAATCTTTTTGTGTTTCCATATTTTCTTTCCCACGGAGATAAAATATCGCATAAGAATTATCAAATAATAAAGGCCGCGTGATCATCCCAGGAAGCAAGCTGTATAATTTATTCTCAAGATCCTCTTCTTTAAGATCTCCGAAATTTATCTGCTGTTGAGTCATATATATATTTTTAATCAACGGTTCAAGCGAGTCCGGTTCAATTCCTGATGAAAGCAGCTTGTAGACTGAGTCAATTGTGCTCTGGCTGCCGGATGTAATTACTTCAATATTCAGGGATTTTGAATATTTCCTCATTCCGTTCAAAATATCTTCAGGTGAGATACTTATCTTTGACAAGACTTCTTTTTTAAATAGGGCATCCCTTACATATATATCTTCTAAGGGAGAGAAGAAGAAAATAAATCTTTTGTTGTTCTCGTAACCAAGTTTTTCAGCTTGATCCGCCCATAATTTTTCGGCGATAATTGAATACAGGAAATCAAGTTTCATTGAATCAATATCAGTCTCGTCATCCGGAAAAATATGAGGTGAGAGTTCGAACCTGTATTTAAATTCCTCTGAGGAAATGTAGTTATCTCCCACCTTTGCTACAGCATCCTTGGACTGGGAGAAGGAGTATTGACCAGCAGACAAAAAGAATAAAAATAAAGGAAGTATGGTTCTAATATTGCGGATTGCAGTTTGTAGGTTGCAGTCAGTTGTCATTTTCAAAAAATATATTTCAGTTCAGGGATTAGTATTTTTAATAAGACACTAATATAAAGGGTCTGATTTTCTTTAAGAAGGTAATTCATGGTACTTAACCGAGCTAGTGCGGCTTATACTTAAGTCCTAGTGCCTTAAGATAACCATCATTTACCTTACAATTTTGGAATCTTATGTTATTAAGGTAAGTTTTTAAAAGTTCATTCGACTTCTCAAACGACGGTCTGTTTTCCCTTATCTCCTTAAAAGTATTTCTGGGAAGTTCGGCAAATTCAGTTATTTTGGCATACTCGTCAGGTTCAGTGATCGAAAGAATACTCCTATCTGTATCCATACGTTTAAGAGGCCAGAAACACCATCCTATATCATTTTTTTCCATAAGCCGGTGCCATGCCGAGATCCATTCGTAGGTATTTTCACCTGATTCACCCATCCAGATGGGGACATTATGTTTATTCCTGAAATCAACATATTCCTGTATTTCAGTCTGCGTGGTATCGCACCAGTACTTGTGAAATTCATAAACCAGGTTGGAGTCAAAAGGTTTGGAGAATGCAGAAAAATCGGTATTCCATCTTGCTCCGCCAAGGATGATTATATGATTTTTATCGGCTTCCCGTATAGCCGAGGTTATTTTTATATAAAGCGGTTCCAGGTGAACCTTAAGGTTTTCATCCTCGAAATAATGAGCAATAGGTTCATTCATCAGATCATAACCAAGTATTATTTTTCTGTCCTTATACCGCGTTGCTATCCTTTGCCAGATTTGTGTCATCAGATCCTGGGCATAATCATCGACCATCAAGAACGGAAAACCGTAGCTGTCATCTATGTTATCACCGGTCTGTCCGCCTGGTGCACAGTGCATATCTAGTATTACATATACATTTTCCTGCTCACACCATTCTATCACCCTATCCAGCATTTCAAACCCCGTGTTAATCCATTTATTTTCCGGTCCCTCTAATACAAATAACCTATAGTTAAATGGAAGCCTGATTGAATTAAATCCACAGTCCTTTATAAATTTTATATCATCATGAGTATAGTAATTATCCCTGAATTCCATCCAGAAAAGTTTTGCCTTACCGGGGCCAACAAGTTCATTAACTAACTGCTCTATAAGAAGGGGAGAATTGGTTTTCTTAAACTTAAACATGTATCCTTCGGGTACAAGCCAGTTGCCGAGATTTATTCCCTTAAGATTTATGGTATTCCCGTTACCATCAACTATTTTTTTCCCGTCTGTATGTAAGAAGTTCTGGGAGAGAAGAGCTTCAGTATTTAATAACAAAGCAAGAGATATATAAATAAGAATTTTAACATTCATCATAATTTCCGGATTAAGGGTTTATGAAATCTATTGCCACATCTGCTGGAACATGTAAAAGGCTTTGCGGGGAGTCCAGTCATCCATTCCATCTCCGTTTGCATCCTGGTTTACCCTTATAAGTCCCCACCACTCCTCATTCGAATAGCCATCGGGATGTGCTCCGGTTTGGTAACCGCCGAAATCTTTGCTGTAAGGGTTACCGGCTTTCCACCACTCATCGGTAAACTCAAAAACAGTCCCGCCTAGAACAATATCATTATTATTGATTATCTGTATCCAGTTAAGACTGTCATGCCCGGCCTGTACCCACTCGTATTCTGTTTTTGTACGGTTATCCAATGCGTCTATTCCGAATTCAGTGAAAACAACCGGCTTATCCGTTTTGGTTCTATATGTGTTCAGAGTGTTTGTGAAATTAACCTCGTAAATATTTGAGGCCCAGGCATCGATATATTTAAGCGATGCATCGTCGGCACTTTTTGAAGCATTCCCTATATTATAAATATTGCCGTTGCTTATGCAGACCGGGTGGAATTTTTCACCCTCGATATTAAAAGCGATTACAGCAAGCTCCTGGCAGAGTGAATACCAGTAAGGATTATCCCCATTTACATAATTTTGCTCGTTCCCGAGATTCCAGAATAAAATCCCTGGGATGTCTTTATAATCAGTTACAAAACGTATAAAGTCATTCTTTACAGCATCCCGGTTTTCCTCAAGTGACAGATCAGTATTACCTGCCCAGAAGCCAAGTATTGTGTAGATTCCTTCCGAAGATAATTTCTGCATCAGGGTTTTAGAAGCGCCGCTGTAGGTTCTTATAGTATTGGAGTGCAGTTCTTTAAGGTATTGTATGCTTCTGTCTTCCTGTTCCTCCGTTATTGCTTTGTTGCCGATAGGGGTGGGGGAGTATGCTGCACCTTTTACAAAAAAAGGTACGTATGTCCCATCACCCTCAGGATCTATTTCCAATACTTTGTTGTTAATCCTTACCGGACCTTTACTCAATGGCTTTTCGGAGGGAACATTATATGTTTTACTTTTGAGAATCGGATTTACTGTTGAATAGCCGTTATACGGCTTTGGTACTTCTGCGGTATAATCTTCATAACCATAAAGTTCAACTTTGAGTGTATGCTTTCCAGGAGGGAATTCTTCCATTCGAAAGACACCCGAGGAATTTGTAAATACTCCCTCATAAGAAGGTGCTGCTGGCAGAGTTACCTTTGCATTTTCTAATGGAACGCCTGTTGAATTCTTCACTGTTCCGGAGATAACGTCAGGACTAATATATTCCTCATTACCCGGATCATTTACACAACCTGTAAAAGTAAGAATAAGGAACAGAATTAACGACGCCAGACTTTTCATATGCATCCCCTGGATTTATTTTAAGATTATTTTTGTAAGCTCATTCCAGATTAAAGCACTTGCACCAAGAACTGCAGAGTTACCTTCAGGGAGTCCTGACGGAATCAGCATGACCTTATTCTTAAATATATTCAGCATATTCTCTTCCATGTATCTCTTAGTGGGTTTAAAAATGAGATCACCTGAAGATGCAAGTCCTCCAAACAAAATAATAGCTTCAGGACTGGTGTGGGCAACAGAATCAGCCAGTTTCAATCCGAGTATTTTTGCAGTATAATCGAAAGCCTCAAGCGCAATTTCATCCCCCGCAAGAGCAGCATCGCAAATCATTTTTGATGTCAGATTATCAAAACTAACAAATCTGAGTTTACTGTTCTTTGCAGACAGGGATAACAGCTCAAACACAGTTCTTCTGATTCCCGATGCCGAAGCATAAGTTTCAAGGCACCCTTTTCTTCCGCATCCGCATTGTCTTCCTTCCGGGAAAACAATAGTATGTCCGATTTCTCCGGCGAAACCGTCATGACCGTATATAAGTTCTCCATTTGCTACAATACCGCTCCCGAGTCCTGTCCCAAGCGTAATCACGATAAAATTTTTCATTCCCCTGGCAGCACCAAACTGAAGTTCACCGATTGCAGCCGCGTTAGCATCATTAGTAATTGCCGATGGCAGATCCGAATATTTTTTTACTATCTCCAGGATATTAACAGTTCCCCATCTGAGATTTGGGGGCTCTTCAACCGTTCCCCTGTAATAATTTGCATTCGGCGCCCCAATACCAATACCCGCCAGTATATATTCAGAACTGAAATCCTTAAATTTCCATTCAACTTTTTTAAATAATCTTTCAAAAAGGTCGCGAGGACCAGCATCTGCGTTAGTTGAAATAGTCGACTGATAAATAGCAAGACCATTTTTATCAACAAATCCAAATGCAGTATTGGTTCCTCCGATATCTATTCCCAGTGTAACTTCAGTCTTCTCCATTTAAGCAGCTTCCGCTTTCTTGTATGCAGGTATATGCCCTTTATACCCATAATATGCAATATACAGATAACAAAGTACAGGTAGGAAGAATGCATGATGGATTCCTATCGAATCGGCAAACATTCCCTGAAGTACAGGAATAATAGCCCCGCCCACTATAGCCATACATAGGATACCCGAACCTTTACCTGTATGCTTCCCGAGTCCTGCAACTCCAAGAGTAAAAATTGTCGGGAACATAATAGAATTAAATAATCCAACCAGCAGGATCGACCACATCGCAGCCTGCCCGTTTGTTAACATTGTTGTCAGTACAAGCAAGGCGGCAACAATAGCATTAAAACCCAGTACAACGCCAGGCTTAATTTTTCTCATAATGGCTGATCCTATAAATCTACCAACCATGGCTCCGCCCCAATAAAACGATACAAATTTACCAGCCTCTGCTACTGACAAGTTGCCGATATTTCCCTCCCCGAGGTAATTTACAAGAAAGCTGCCGATTGCTACCTCAGCACCGACATATACAAAGATGGCAACAGCACCAAGCATCAAATGAGGATATTTCCATGCACTATTGTGCAGGTTTTCATAGTTTTCTCTGTATTCAAGATTATCACCGTTGTCAGATGTTACCGTAGGGAGTTTAAAAGAAAAATATTACTGCTGCCAGTACAAGGAGTGCCGCAGCCAGCCATAGATAGGGAACCTGTACTGCAGAAGCCTCCGACAGCTGATATGCTGATAATTCTGAGGTACTAAGTTTGCTGATTTCTTCTGTACTTTTAATGGCGACAGAAAGGATTAGAATTGAACCGAAATAAGGAGCCACTGTTGTGCCGAGAGAATTAAACGCCTGTGTAAGGTTGAGTCGGCTTGAAGCGGTCTCAGGCTTTCCCAGAATAGTTACATATGGATTGGCAGCTACCTGGAGGAGAGTGATCCCTGACGCTAAAAGGAAAAATGCAGCAAGAAATAACGGATATGATCTTAATCCCGCAGCTGGATAAAAAGCGATACACGCTACTGCGGCAGTAATTAACCCGATAACTATACCTTTCTTATAACCTATCTTTTCAACTATGGTGCCTGATGGAAGAGAAACGATAAAGTACGCTGCGAAAAAAACAAACTGCACCAGCATGGCTTCGGTATAACTCAGGGTAAAGATCGCCTTTAAATGGGGAATTAAAATATCATTTAGCGCAGTTAAGAATCCCCACATAAAAAAGAGGGAGGTTAAAACAGTTAAGGGCAGGGTGTAATTAGGACCTGTTTTGATGATTACAGGCTCCTTTTCAATAACGTTGTTTAGAACACTCATCAGTTTCTCCTTGAATTCAAAGTTTCAAAATGGAAGAATACCATTAAAATATTAGCAGCTGAGTCAATTATTATGCCCCGCTAATTACCAATTTAAATTGATTCTAACAATAGGATAGCATTTTTGGTGTAGTGTAAGAGAACAACTTTTTATTATTTTAATAATTGATGATTATTAAATTGATAATTATTAAGAGACAGTCTCATTCTCGGAGACATATTAAGGAGAGAGTTTATTGAAGTTTGGTAAAGTATTTTATTCAATTATTGGGGCTATTCTTGTTATTGTTTTATTGATTCTGAGCCAGGTATTTCTTTCTATTGATCTTGATAAAACCGCTGTCCCGGTTGAAAAAAAAATATATTTTGCTGATAATATCAGTAAGGCACATCTTAAAGTAATTGAGAAATTCAATGAAAGGTATAAGGGACTTATCAGGGTAGTCCCCATCAACCTGCCTTTCGAAAAATTCAGCACAAATGAGAGGAAAGAGCTTTTTGCAAGGTATTTCAGGAGCAAGAGCGACCGTATTGATGTTTTTGCGGTAGATCAGATCTGGGTACCAAGGTTTGCAAAAATGAGTATAAACCTGGAGCACTACATCAATCCTGAACAGAAATTGGATCTGCTTCCACAAGCCCTTAGATCATGCTCCTATCACGACAGCCTTGTTGCCCTTCCGCTATACATCGATATTTCATTAATGTATTACAGAAATGATCTGCTTAAAAAGTATCCGGATTATAATAATATCATAAAAAAGCTTAATAATTCAATTACATGGAAAGATTTCATTGATCTTTACGGGAAGGCAGGAAATTCCTCCAATCCTTTTTTTACTTTCCAGGCTGATTCATATGAAGGTCTGATCTGCTTTTTTACCGAAATGGTTGCCGGTCAGAACGCGAATTTCATGGAGGGTGATAAAATTAATTTAAGCACTCCCGAAGCAATGAGAAGTCTTCAACTCCTCGTTGACCTTGTAAATAGGTATAAGCTTACTCCTCCTGAGGTAACACATTTTAAGGAGAATCAAAGTTATGACTATTACCTGGAGAGAAACGGCATCTTCTTAAGAGGTTGGCCCGGTTTAAGAGATAACTACGGAGAGCTTCCTGAATATAATAACATCCTTGATGAAATCAGGATGGTGCCGAATCCTCACTTCGGCAGTTTTAAGCCCGTGTCTGTTTACGGCGGCTGGAACCTGATGATCTCGAAATTTTCCACAAAGGTACCTGAAGCTATCAGGTTCCTGAAATTCGTGGAAAGCGAAGAGGCTCAGAAAATAATGTTTGAAGATGGAGGCTACCTTCCGGTAAATGAAAAGCTTTATGCCGACAGCAGCTACGTTCAAACTTATCCGGTACTAAAATATTACAGATCTCTGCTTGAAACAGGCATTTACAGACCGTTTACAGAGAGATATACGAATATTTCTGATATCCTGTCATTCTATCTTAACCAGGCTATACGTAAGGAAATCTCTGTCAATGATGCACTTCAAAGAGCATCAGAAAAAATAAATTCTGAAACTTTTTTATTAAAATAACCGGGATATGCTTATGGTCAGGAAATCAATACTTGATAAATTCCGGAAATACCATTTTGAATTTAAACATATAACAATAATTTTTATTATTCTGCTCTCGTTCCAGGTCATTGTCTCTTTAATCAATAATTCCTCTATTAAAAACCTGCTTGGACAAACCCAGGACTGGTATCAGAAGGATTCCGCAGAGAAAATGGCCAATCTTACTACGACGTCCCTTGAATTGATTCTGGAGACTCTCGACAGGCAGGTTCAGCTTACTGATGAGGATGCCAACCGGCTGATAGAATCATTTAATATCATTTTCGGTCAGCAGCTCCTTCAGCATAATATCCAGGAGATGTGCCTTCTTGTAGACAGAAGCAGCAAGGTCACCGCGATTGATGATGGCAGGCAGCTATATAATTATTTATTTGCAGGAACTCACCCCTCTCAGAATTCAGACCCCTATCATACCACAGCAATCAAATACTACCACACTTATCAGGATCAGATTAAAAAAACCGAGCAGATCCTCAGTATAAAAGCTGATGAAAATACATTTTATACGTTCGTTCCTTTTATACTCAGAGGCGAATATAAGGGGGCCGTATATGTCAAAAATACCGCCGATTTTTCTTTTATAACCTCACAAATTATTTCCAACTTCGATGAGACTTTCCTGATCTATCTTTCACTTATTTCTCTGGGACTGCTTTCTATGTATTTTGTATCCACTTATACAGTAAGGGAGCGTGATGAGGCTCAGAAGTTATACCTGATAGAACAGGAAAATCATCTTAAAAAGCAGATCAATTATGAAAAAGAACTTGTGTTTACCAAACGTATCTATCATACTCATCATAAGGCCGAGAAAATAATGGGATTTATAAAAGGAGATCTGGCAACTCTTTCACCTGATAATATTAAGAATGTGAAATACAGAGTGACAAAATATGCCAATTTTATAAGCAGGATCATCTATGATATGAAATGGTTCGATCCTCCCATTCAAACGATTAGAAACCAGATTTTCAGGACAAACATAAATGACGTTATCAGGTTTATAGTTGAACATATATTCTTAAGGTCATATGCTAAAAGCATTAGTTATAATATTAACCTCGAACTTGACGGAACCGTTCCTTTACTAGGTATAAATGAGTTTGTTATATGGGAAATCATTGAACCTCTGGTTCAGAACAGCATCGATCATTCGAATAAACCTAATACAGAAATCATTATTTCCACCCGGTATGAGCCTGGTCTGAAAAAAATAATATTAAAGATTAAAGACAACGGTGAAGGAATAATTCCTGAACTACTTGTTAAAAATGAGAAAGGAATTAAGAAGATATTTGAGGAAAATATAAGTACAAAAAAGGAAACACTTAAGAATACAGGCTATGGCTGTTATATAGCAAATGAAATTTCACGACGGTGTGATTGGAAACTCGACGCTGCAAATCTGCAGGTAGGAGGATGTGAATTTATTATAAATATTGATCTATAGGATAACAAAATGCTCATAAGCGATAGAATAACGGTTCTTCTGATAGAAGATGAGGATTACGATGTAATCAGGGTTAAAAACACAATTGCCCCATTTGAAGATAAGATAAAAATTAAAGATATCGTCTCCGACGGCAATGCAGCTCTGGAACTTTTCAGGAATAAAGAAAATCATTATGATGTAGTGATTATGGACTATCACCTGACAGGCGGGGTTATGGGTGAAGAACTAATCAAGAAGATCAAGGAAATTGATTCTTCAATCCAGATAATTGTCATCACAAAGATGACCATAAATATTACCGATTATGACTTTGCTAATAAACTGATCAAAGCCGGAGCCTTCTGGTACTGTACCAAGTATCCCGGTGATATCGAAGAATTTATTTACCAGCCGACTGATTTTATAATGGCTATTCTAAATGCCAAACAGAAGTGCATTCTTGAACGCGAATGGAAAAAATCAAATAAAAAACTCGTAAAGAACGTTGAGGACATACTGGGATCCAAAAGAATTATCGGTCAATCAGATGCGGTAAAAGGATTAAAGAATGAAATTGAGAAATATTCACATAGTGACTTCAATATATTAATACATGGCGCATCAGGCACAGGTAAGGAACTGGTTGCATATAATATTCATTATAAAAGTTCAAGAAAATTTGAAAATTTCGTTCCCATAAATTGCGGAAGTATACCGCATGATCTCGTTGAAAGTGAGTTATTCGGCTATGAGAAGGGAGCTTTTACTGGTGCTGAGAAAAAGAAACAGGGACTATTCGAAATAGCTGATAAAGGCACCGTCTTTCTTGATGAAGTAACAGAACTGCCCCTGAATATGCAGGTCAAATTATTAAGAGTGATCCAGGAAGGTGAGCTTGATAAAATTGGAAGGACGAACAACGTCAAAGTTGACGTGAGAATTATAGCCGCATCTAATAAAAACATTGAGGAAGAGGTAAAAGCTGGCAGATTTAGGGAGGATTTTTATTACAGACTTAATGTGATAAGAATAGAGGTACCTGAATTAAAGTTCCGCAGGAATGATATTCCCATCTTGATGGAACATTTTCTTAGTCAGTACAGCAACCAAATGGGTAGGGAAAAGCCTGCTATAGATGATGATGCTATGAAAATCTTTATTGAATACGACTGGCCCGGCAACGTTAGAGAACTAAAGAATGCGGCCCAGCGGCTGCTGTTTATTGATGGCCGTCTTACAAAAAATTCTGCAGGTCAGGCTCTTGGTACTTTATACCCCGGGGGCGGAAGAGATCTGAACCTCTTTGAAACGCTATTTGAATCAAATCCATTGCCGCTTGCTCAATTTGAAAAAAAGATCCGTGAAAAATATCTCGTGTATGTAAGGGAAAATTCTTCATCGGATACTGAAGCTGCAAAAAAGCTGGGATTAGCGCCTTCTAATTATTATCGCATGGCTAAAAGCCTGGGATTAAAATATTAACATAGACGCTATCCGAAATTATTAAATTGATAAAAGAAATTTTATCAGTTGGATAAATCCGCATAATAATTTTTAAGAATTATTCCTTTAAAGTTCATTCCTCCCATTATAAATTCTGGTTTGATAATTGTTTAGGAGTTCCGAATCTTAATAATATGGGAGACCTACATGAAATATTTTCACTTTGTTATATCACTTCTCATAGGAGTATCATTTGCAACAAAAGCACAGACTATGATTGATAACTTTGATGCTTCTGCTTCCGGTAATATATATGATTTAATATCTGAAGGAGCGGGTATTAATGTAGCTGATAATAATGTAGATTTTGTTGAAGGAACAGGCTGTATGGATTTTGAAGCTGTAATTCCTTCCTTGAATGACTGGGGAAGCTTTGCTAACCTTAATTACAGGGTTGGTTATGAAGACAGACTGGACTGGACAGATAGTGATACACTATCGATCTGGATCAAAGTTCATAATGCACCTAATAATCCTGAAAATGTTGTATTCCGTGTTCACATCGCAGATATGCCTGCTGCAACTTCTGCTGTTGAAGAATTTATCTATGAAAATACTATCGCAATTGATGTGGCAACTGATTGGTATGAACTGAAAATCCCATTCATCGAACGAACTACAGATGGAAATACACTTCCTAATGATCAAGGATTTGTAATTTCTCCCTATTTCTGGGGAGGTCCGAGAAATAACAGCGCGCTTGATAAAAATGCAATTGTAGGCTATAATATTGTTGGTGTCACCACTACAACAGCGGCAGATTCATTTAAAATTTCTCTTGATAATTTTACAAGGAATACTGGAGCTGCAATGACAGAGCCAATAATACTCGATGGTATCGTAGATGATGCGAATTATGAGACTCTGGCATCATGGGACGGGGCTGACAATTGGAGTTCAAACAATGATCTAGGTGAATTGAAATTTTACGGTGATGGTCAGAAAGTTTATATAGGTCTATCTGGTAAGATCCAGGAAAACTGGAATAAAATTGTAATATTTGCTGACTTTGATGGATACGACGGTATACCAGCAGGAATAGCCTTGCCGACAGGCGGAAATAATGGTTTCTTCCAGGAAGGTGGAATAGCAGGCACAAAGCTGAATATGGAAACTGATTATGCTTTATCTTTCACCGCAGATCAGAATAATCCCCTTTACTGCGACGCAGCACATTATGATGCAGCATCAATGGTAGCTGGAGATGGTTTAGGTTACAGCGGTAAAGATGGATCATACGCAAGGTTTAACCCTCTACAGGTAATGAGTATTTTGGGTGGAACAACCGGTATGGCCAGTCAAGCTTATCTTAATGATTTCGACAGGACGACCAATCCTGATCATGGACTGGAACTAGCCTTTGATCTGTCAGCTTTTGAAAGGTGGGGATTCCAGCCAGTCAGTTAGATTTTTCGTTGCAATTGTCAATCCTGACGGTAACTACTGGTCTAATGAGTTTTTACCTGATTATTATAACTCGACTGGTGGAGACAGTGGTCCTTTTGCCAATGATTTTCAGAATGATCCTGATCTGAATGCTTCAGCAATAAGTGCAAGTGTTGAGCTTTACACAGGAATCGCTGCCGTACCTGTTGAACTGACTTCATTCGCAGCTTCTGCACTGAATAATACAGTTACTCTAAGTTGGAAAACGCAGTCTGAACTAAATAACAAAGAATTTCAGTTAGAACGTTCCTCATCTTCTGAAGGCTGGAATAAAATAGGCAGTATTAAGGGTGCAGGAACGTCCTCAGAAACAAATTCATATTCTTTCGTTGACAGAAATATTACAGCCTCCGGAAAATATTCCTACAGGATCAAACAGATTGATTTAAGCGGTAAATATGAATATTCTGATGTTGTTGAGGTATCCGTTAAAATACCTTCGGAGTTCAGACTCAGTCAGAACTATCCCAATCCGTTCAACCCGGATACAAGAATCGCATTTTCAGTTCCGGCTTCAGGAAACGTGAAACTGGCTGTATATAATGTACTCGGTCAAAAAGTTGCCGATCTCGTAAATGGTTTTGTTGATGCCGGTAGTCATTCGGTTACATTTAAGGCCGGAAAACTGACCAGCGGAGTTTATTTCTACAAAATTGAAACAGATAATTTTGTCTCTGTCAAAAAAATGATGCTGATCAGGTAATACGATTCGTTAATTGCAGGACTGTCCCTTAACACTAATCAATTTTCCTGATTAAATTAGGGACAGTCTCCTTTTATTTTTATTGGAGTAGCATTGAGATTTATTTCAAAAAGTCTGTTTATAGCCTTCTTAATTCTGATATCATCACAAATTTTAGCCCAGGGATTTCTGCATACTTCCGGCAGGAAGATAGTTGACGGAACAGGACAGGATTTTTACCCGCAGGGGATTGGACTCGGCGGTTGGATCCTGCAGGAAGGTTACATGCTCCAGATGTCAAATTTTGCAAATGCAGCCCATGAAATACGGGCAAAGATTGTTGATCTTGTTGGTGAAACCAATGCGGATATTTTTTATGAAGCTTACAGGAATAATTATGTTACCAGGGCCGACATCGATGCCATAGCCGACTGGGGTTTTAATTCAATCAGACTTCCTCTACATTATAATCTCCTCACCCCACCTGACCAACCTGGAGTGTACCTTGAGGACGGATTTGCAGTCATTGATTCTCTGCTTCAATGGTGTGAAGATAACCATATTTACCTGATAATTGATCTTCATGCCGCACCGGGAGGACAGAGTGATGAACCGATAAGTGATTACGATCCAAATGTAACTTCACTATGGGAGGATCCTGCCAAACAGGACCGCACAGTTGATATCTGGAGGAAAATAGCTGAAAGATACCACGATAAAGAATGGATTGGAGGGTATGATCTTCTTAACGAACCGAAATGGAATCTGCCTCCGAATAACCAGCCTTTGAGAGATTTGTATGAAAGAATCACCGATACTATCAGAGCGGTAGATAACAATCATATCCTGTTTATTGAAGGAAACTGGTTCGCTACCGATTTTTCAGGACTTACTCCTCCATGGGATAACAACATGGCTTATAGTTTTCATAAATACTGGAACAGCAATAATCAGGATGCCATACAATACCTGGTTGATCTAAAGAACCAGTATAATGTTCCTCTATGGCTAGGTGAATCCGGTGAAAATTCCAACGTCTGGTTTACCGATTGTATTGAACTAATGCAGTTTAATGATATCGGTTTCTGCTGGTGGCCTCATAAGAAGGTAAGTTCAATAGCAGGGCCTTTATCCGCTTTGATCCCAAACGGCTACCAGTCTTGTCTTAATTACTGGAACGGAAACGGTCCGCGGCCTTCACAGCAGCAGGCTTTCGACGGACTTATGAGCCTGGCTGAGAATCTAAAAATTGAAAATTGTGAGTTCCATAAAGATGTTATTGATGCAATCTTCAGGCAAACTACAACAACAGCAACAAAACCTTTTGCTGAAAATAATGTTCCAGGAATTGTCTACGCCCCCAATTATGATATGGGACGCATTACTCAGGCTTATAATGATAACGATTACCAGAACATAGGAAGCACTGACTGGAATAACGGCTGGGTGTACCGGAATGATGGTGTGGATATTGAAACTTGTGCGGACTTTTTCTCCAACGGGTACAACATAGGCTGGATAGAGAACGGTGAATGGCTGGGTTATACAATTAACGCTGTCCAGGGAGGGATTTATAATTTATATATGGGTTTTGCTGCTCCTGAAACAGGGGGACAGGTTCTTTTAAAAATGGATGGGCATAATATCACCTCTATGCTTTCTGTGCCTTATACCGGAGGGTGGCAAAACTGGGGTACACTTGAGATAGACAGTCTAAGCCTTTCATCCGGAGCTCATTTCCTGCAGGTGAAATTTTTTAACGGCAATTTTAATTTCAGCGCAATGGAGTTTACCCTCGAATCGACCGCCGTAAATGATGAAAATCAGCAAGTCAAAACCTTCGAAATTTCTCAGAATTATCCCAATCCTTTTAATCCTGCTACCACTGTAAAATATCAGGTTCCGCAGGAGGGTAATGTCTCTATAAAACTTTATGATGCTGCCGGTCAGGAGACTGCAGTACTGATGAACGAAGTGAGATCGTCGGGAGTTTATTATTTGCAGGTAGATGCAGACAGACTTAATTTATCCAGCGGCATATATTATTTGAGAGCGGTTTACAAGGGCAATAACTCTCTCACCCGGAAACTGGTTCTTATTAAATAGAAGAATATTTTCTTAATCTGAAGAATTACCTGCGGAAGATTACAGGTGAAAAATAGTTAGCTCTGAAGAGTATACAGTAACAGGAAGTGTTCAAATAATTCTATTTTTTGATATTTTGTTTTAGCCGGGACAGACCCTGGTTTTATTTTTTTGATAAAACGTTTTTTATCAATTTAATAAACCTCCCTTTAGATGACTTTATTTTACCTTAACGAAGCTCGTTTTTCAAGCAAGGGCCAAAAAATTTACTGGCATTGTTTATGACCTTTCACTAAAAATTATTGCAAGGATAGCGTGGTATCTGGTTTTACTTTTTTAGATGGTGTTGTAATAATAATTTTTCTTGCCGCTGTAACAGGATTGGGATTTTACTATGCCGGAAGAGGGGAAAAGAACTTTTCGGAATACTTTCTTTCTGGTAGAAATGTCGGCTGGGTTGCAATTGGATTTTCAATTTTCGCTACCAATATTTCAAGTGAACATTTTATAGGACTTGCGGGTTCAGGAGCTTCAAGGGGACTTGCTGGCGGCCAATTTGAGCTGATTGCTGTATTTATCCTGATAATTCTCGGGTGGCTGATTGTCCCTGTTTATTTAAAATCCGGTGTAGTCACAATGCCTGAATTTCTTGAAAAAAGATATGACAGAACCAACCGGAAACTCTTTGCTTATTTTTCAATTATCATCTACATATTTACAAAAATTTCCTTTTCTTTAATCGCCGGCGGACTACTTTTCTATAAAATTTTCGGAATGGGGGTTTATACTTCTGCCATTTTAATTGTTCTGCTTACAGGTATTTATAGCGTTATCGGGGGAGCCGCCGCGGTCATTCGTACGAACGTCTTTAATGCAGTTATCCTGATCCTTGGTGCGCTCGCTTTAACAGGTTTCGGTTTACATGCAGTGGGAGGCTTCAGCGGTCTGGAAGAAAAGCTTCCTGCCAGTTATTTCAGCATGTTCAAGGGTATCTCGGATCCCGATTTCCCATGGACAGGCATCCTTATCGGCGCTCCCATACTGGCTTTCTGGTATTGGTGTACCGACCAGTATATAATGCAGAATATTATGAGTGCAAAAAGCATCGGTGATGCAAGACGCGGTACGCTGCTTGCGGCTCTGTTAAAAGTTACTCCATTGTTCATACTCGTACTTCCGGGATTAATAGCAGCTGCACTGTTCCCAGAAATAAACGGTGATGAAGCTTTTCCTGTTTTGATAACCAGCAGTATACTCCCCATGGGCTTCAAAGGTTTGGTTGTAGCAGGTCTGCTTGCTGCAATAATGTCTTCTCTTGCAAGCGTATTCAATGTAACGGCTACATTATTTACAAATGATTTTTATAAGGTAAAGCATCCGGATGCCTCAGGAAGAGAACTGGTGCTGGTAGGCAGGCTGGCAACAGCTGTTATTGTTTTTACGGCGATCCTCTCAATTCCAATGATCAGAATAATCAGTTCACAGATGTATATATATCTGCAGGGACTCCAGGCTTTCATCAGCCCTCCTATCGTTGTGATTTTCCTGATGGGACTGCTCTTAAAGAAGGCGTCACCAAAAGCTGCACTTTGGACGTTCATAATAGGTGAAGTAATCGGAGTCTCAAGACTTGGTCTTGAAATGCTTGTGAACAATGGAATACTAACCCATTCTTTTTTCCTTTCTGTAGTACATTTTAATTTTCTTCATTTTGCAATAATCCTTTTCGCCTTCAGTCTGCTTGTATTCACCATTGTTAATGCACTGGCAGGAGTCGAAACCTCAAAAGCTCCCGATTTGCAATACTCATTTGCCGAGAGTTACCGGGAGTTGAAAATAGATTTTAAAAACATAAAAAATTTAGCTGGCCACAAATTCAACCTTTTATTCTCCGCTTTTATTTTCCTCATAATAATAGGGTTATGGAGTCTGTGGTACTAAGTATAATTAATCAACTAAAACAGTAACAAGGAGACAGAGGAATGAGAAACTTAATTTTTACAGTTATCCTTTCCCTTTTAGCTGGCTTAACGGTCAGCAAAGCCCAGATGATCGACAATTTCGATTCATCAGCTGCAGATTCTGTTTATGATGTTAACAGTGAGGGAGCCCCTACAGCGGTAAACCTGATTGATAACACTACAGATAAGATAGAGGGCAGCGGTTCTTTGGATTTTAATGCAGTAATCGGTGCTTTCCATGATTGGGGGAGCTTTGCGGAATTAGTACATCATGCTCCCGAGGGAACATACCTTGACTGGAGCGTCAATGATACTCTTAGTCTCTGGATTAAAGTTCGCCAACCAGCAGTTCATCCGGAAAATATGGATTTCAGGCTTCAGATAACAGATCAGCCGAATCCTGGTGGCGATTTTGAAATTTATGTATATCAGAATGCAACTACGCTTGATGCAGCCACTGACTGGTATGAATTAAAAGTGCCTCTGCATCAGATTGCATCAGACGGTTCTGTTAATCCAAGTGATTCAGGATTCACAGTAATGCCATTTTCATGGAACCAGCCGCATAACGATTTAGTACTGAACCTTGATAAAATTATTTCTTACAGCATTGTTGCTGTTACGGCTGTTAATGCTGCCGATTCAGTAAAAGTCGGTTTCGATGCATATACAAGAACAGGCTCAAGAGCTATTCCCTTTGTTTTCTTTAACGGTAAAACATGGTCTAGTGATTTTTCACTCTTTACCTGGGGTCAGTCGTCAGTTGAAATCGAGGTAGGCGCGGGTGCAACCCCGGGCACTAACGCAGTTAAATGGACTCAGGGAGATGAATGGGCTAATGGATGGACAGGCTGGGGTGGTGATATCACAGGTGGTTATAATATGTCCGCTGCATGGCTGGTAGACAGTTTGAAATTTAAGATGAAAGCCCCTGCAGGTACAGGTCCATGCAGAGCGCAGTTTGAATCAGGTCCTTCAGGTTCTACCAGTAAAGTCGGGATGGTTTTTCAACCGACAGATGACGGAACCTGGCATCAATATGCCTTACCTCTGAGTGAGTTTGTACCCCAGGATGGAACATCGGGGTTTGATTCAACCGCCGTAACTGTTTTCGGTATTATGGCAGAAGCCTCAGCACAGGCCGGAAGGGTAATTTATTTGGATGACATCTGGACAGGAAATCCTGTGATAGATGTAGTTGCTCCCGAAGCTCCTTCTGACGTTATCGCCAGTGCAGGATCTTATCTGAATACAATCACCTGGTCTGATGTACCCAACGAAGAAAACGAAACTTATAATGTTTATTACAGCAGGCAGCCTATAACCAACGTTGAGGCTTCCAATGTTGAAGTTGTTGCGATTGGTGTTAGCGAAGGTATGGAAACTGTCGATCATTTACTTCGCGCACCTGCAGCAGACCAGAACGTAACATATTATTATGCAGTAACGTGTATGGACGAAGCCGGTAACTTCAGCGAACTGAGTGCTAACTCTGCTCCTGTAACAAACCTTGCTAAAGGTGTTGTTACAATCAGTCCTACTGCACCTGCAAACTTTGCAGCAGACGGAGATTTGGGTGAATGGTCATCGATTACCCCAATAAGGTTATTCCCATCTGAAGGAACACATATAGTTACTAATACTGTTGTTGACGGTGACGCCGACCTTTCAGTGCTTGCTTATGTTGCAATGGATGCTCAAAACCTCTATGTGGCTTTTGATGTTACGGATGACCTTGTTGTTTTCGATTCTACACAGAATTCCTATCTGAACGATTGTCCTGATATTTTCATTGGTCTATACGACTGGCATGGCCCTTCGCATACCTCTTACCAGAGAGGAAGTGAACCGGATTATCAGTTCAGGTTCGCCCAGAATAAAGCTATGGTAGCAAGTGCCGGCGAAGCAGCGTTATTATGGGCTGGAAGTTCAGATTATTTCTGGGGAGAAAAATTTGAACCAGGTTATACCGTGGAAGCCAAAATACCGTTTAGTGCAATCGCAGCTGTATCGGGAGATGATGTATTTACTCCGGTTATCGGTACAAGGGTACCCTTTGATATATCTATTAACGATGCGGATGCCACGGGTTCAAGAGAAGGTATTATGACATACTCTCCATTCAATGAAGATAACTCCTATAATAACGTTTCAAAATGGTTATATACCTGGATCGGAAACGAATGGTATGTTGGTGTTGAAAACGAGGATGTTCCTGTGGTTAAGGATTATGCTCTTATGCAGAATTATCCTAATCCGTTCAACCCGACAACTATGATAAAGTATAACTTAAAAGAAACGGGTCTTGTTACAGTTAAAGTATACGACGTATTAGGACGTGAAGCTGCTACGCTTGTTAACGAAGTTCAAAATGCAGGATTGCATACTTTTAACTTCAATGCTTCACATTTATCAAGCGGTGTTTACCTGTATCAGATCCAATCTGGTGATTTTACTGCCGTTAAGAAAATGATGCTAGTTAAATAACGATCTCCAATGGAAGGTACGGTATAATCAGCCGTACCTTACCATTATATCGGACGGAAATATTTCATGTTTAAATCGGGAAATGATTATGAGTAATTACTACAGACTGAAAAAATTGATTTTGAGGAATAAATTTAGAGTATCTTTTATATGTTTTTTGATCCTCATATCCTTTTCGTCAGCCTCTTATGCAGGGACGACAGGCAAACTTGCCGGTTATGTTAAGGACAAAGATACGGGTGAACCCCTGTTCGGTGCCAATGTGGTTATCGAAGGTACCTACCTGGGTGCAGCCACGGATATGGATGGTTATTTTTATATTAATAATATTCCACCCGGGAAGTACAACGTTATTACCAGTTCTGTCGGCTACCAGAGGGTTTTATTTAAAGAAGTTTCTATAAGAATTGATCTCACAACGCACCTTGAGATTGAACTGAGCAGTACGGCTATCAGTCTTGGGCAGGAAGTTGTTGTAACTTCGGAAAGACCTCTGGTTCAGAAGGATCTTACCGCTACATCGGTTACAGTTTCTGCGGAAGATATCAAAATGATGCCGGTTGAAAGTATCGGACAAATAATCAATCTTCAGGCCGGAGTTATAGGAGGACATTTCAGAGGCGGCCGATCAAATGATGTGGCTTATCTGATAGACGGTGTATCGGTCACAGACGCTTTTAATGGAGGATTAAGTCTTAATGTGGAGAACTCTACCATCAGGCAGATGGAGGTAGTCAGCGGAACCTTTAATGCGGAATACGGCCAGGCATTATCGGGAGTTGTGAACATTGTAACCCAGAGCGGAAGTGATAAATACGAAGGAAATGTTTCTGCTTACGGCGGAGGTTTTTTCACCACTCATAATGATATATTCAGGAACCTCGACAAAGTAAGTGATCTTAATTCAAAAGATGTCCAGGTTTCGCTTAGCGGACCTGTTAATGTAATTAAGGATTTATCTTTTTTTGTAACTGGAAGATACTTTCAGTCAAACGGTCATCTTTATGGTCAGCGAATTTATAATGTTACCGATGATTTAATTTTCCCGATCCTCAATAATAATAAAATATGGCTGCCGGGAAATACCGGTGATGGGGCCTACGTTGCCATGGATCCATCCAGGAAGTATTCCTTTAATGGCAAACTTACTTATTCGCTTCCATCATTTAAGATTTCCTACAGTGCTTTCTGGGATGATAACTTTAATAAATATTACGATCATAATTTTTCATGGACACCTGATGGAATTATGAACCATTACAGGACAAACCAGGTTCATGGTTTCCAGGTATCGAACGTTCTTTCGCAGAGTACCTTTCAGAGTTTAAAGCTTTCCGCAAACTTCTATAACTATAAAGGCTATCTCTACAAAGAACCTTTTGATTCGGCATATGTAGATCCAAGACAAGGTATAGCAAGAAGCGATTACACATTCAGAACAGGGGGGAACCAGGGGAACAGGTACGACCGTCACACATATACATATATTGCCCAATACAGCCTTACATCGCAGGTATCTAAGGAGCACAAAGTAGGATTCGGAGTAGAAGCCCGGATGAATGAAATATTCAACAGCAGTAAGGACCTTATTAACCTCACGCCGGATGCTAATCCGGAAACCAATGTTGTCACTTTCACCCCCGGATACCCTAACATCGGTACTATTACTGACATTGGTTCAAACATTATGTATACCCGTCATCCTTTTGAAGGATCGGCATATATCCAGGATAAAATGGAATATGACATAATGATAATTAATGCCGGAGTACGTTTCGATTACTTCAATCCGAACACGAGTCTACCGGCAGATCTGAAAAACCCGAACGGGCTTTCTTCATTTCCCGGAGCAGGCAAATTCAGGAAAGCTGATCCCAAATACCAGGTAAGTCCCAGGCTTGGTGCCTCATTCCCTATTACTGACCAGGGTATTATAAGATTCTCATACGGTCATTTTTTCAAAATACCGAATTATGAAAACCTTTACACAAATCCTGATTTCATCGTTAGACCGGGTTCCGGATCTGCGATTAATTCAGTTACAGGCAATCCTGATCTGGGGGCCGAAAAAACTGTAATGTATGAAATTGGTCTTCAGCAGGTATTGTTCCCTAATGTAGCCCTCGATGTTACTGTGTACTACAGGGATATCAGGAACTGGCTGGGAATGGAAATTATAAATACATACAACGGGTTTAAATACGCAAGGTTCATCAACCGGGATTATGCCAACGTTAGAGGTTTTATAGTAACGCTTGATAAACGGTTTGCTGATTATTTCTCAGCCAAGATAGACTATACCTTCCAAATCGCGGAAGGAAATGCTTCCGATCCGTATGCAGTTTATAATAATAACCAGACTGATCCGCCTATCGAAGAAACCAAAGCCGTTGTTCCGCTTGATTGGGACCAGCGTCATACTCTCAATGCGTCTGTGAACTTCGGTCAGCCGGGTGACTGGACAGTCGGGTTCATATTCCAGTACGGTTCGGGCTGGCCTTACACCGAAGATGTTAAATCTTCAAAAGGAGTAAGATTTGAGAACGGAGGCATTAAACCTTCTACCTATAACCTGGATCTACGTGCGGAAAAAACTTTCAGCATAGGTAGTATAAATGTAAATACCTACCTGCTTGTATATAACCTGCTTGATGTGAAAAATGAGTACGGTGTTTATTCAACTACAGGCCGGGCAAATTCTGACCTCAATACTCAGTACGCGGGTGATATTGTGGGCATAAATACAATTGACCAATATATAAACAATCCTTCTATGTATTCAGCTCCGAGAGAAATCCGGGTTGGATTTGGATTCGGATTTTAGAGATTCTTTTGGGAGGAAAACAAATGATTATGAAATACAGGATTTTATTATTGATTATTCTTTTTGCTGCCGCTGCTTTTCCGCAGGGCAGACAGAAAGATACAGGAATGATCAGCAAGGCGATATTCAGAACCGCCGGGAGGGAATAATGGACGGGAACCTCATCCGTACATTATTCTATAACAATGGTGAAGTTGGTCAATGGCCCTTTCAACCTTCGGGTGAATGGCCAAAAGGATCTGGGCATACTTATCTTGACGGCGTTGCAGTACTGATAGCCTCTGAGGTCAACGCACCCGGAGGGCAGATCATTCATCCACTTGAAACATCGTATAGAGAATGGATGGATAAGGACCCAGTAACCGGACTGATATGGGGTCTTGAACCTCTGCCAGGTTACTTCAACCCCACTTCAGAAAAACCTGCTTTTAATACCGATCCTTTATCATGGCCCGAAAGCTGGCCGCTGGCGCTTGGCTTAACACCTGAGTGGGATGGTTACTGGTTTGGATATTTCGGAAGAGGCGTAACAAACTCTGATTTTGAAACCTTTTTTGTAATGGATGATTCTAAAGATGGTGAGTTCAAAAGACCTCCCTATAATTATTTTCCTATTGAGAGTGATCATTCCAGGGGAGGACTCGGATTAAGAGTTGAGATACGGGGATTTCAATGGTCTCACGTTCTTGCCGAAGACATAATTTTCTGGCACTATGATATAGTCAATATTTCTGATTTCAATTATCCGACAACTTTATTCGGTTTTTATACCGACTGTGGTGTCGGAGGACCTGATGATTCCGAAGATGATAATGCTTCATTCGATACCAAGCTTGATCTGACCTATTGCTACGATAACGACGGAATTGGACTGCCTTCGGGTTGGAAGACAGGTTATTATGGGTATGCCTACCTTGAGAGTCCCGGTAATGCCTTTAATGGTACTGATGACGATGAAGACGGAATGGTTGATGAAAGAAGAGATGATGGAATTGATAACGACCATGACTGGCTATCTTATTCAGATCTGAACGGCAATGGTAAATGGGATCCAGAAGCTAATGAACCTTTAAATAATGATGTTGGAAAAGACGGTGTTGGTCCGTTTGACCCTCAGTACAATGGTCCTGATGAAGGTGAAGGAGATGGAATTCCAACCGCAGGTGAACCGAATTTCGATCAGACAGACAAAGATGAATCAGACCAGATAGGGCTTACAGCAGTTTCTATTTACAGACTTGGCCAGGGTGGAACAGGCGGAGGATGGCCGAAAGATGATGAATTTATGTGGCTCAAGATGAATTACGCCAATTTTGATACCTCGCTCCAGAATGCAAATATTAGCATGGTATTCGCATCCGGTCCATTCCCGTTAAACCAGGGACTAAGAGAACGTTTTTCTATGGCGCTGGTATTCGGCAATGATCTTGAGGATATATCGTTTAACAAAGAAACAGTACAGCAGATTTATAATGCAAATTATAACTTCTCAAAACCCCCTCTTAAACCAAAGGTAACTGCTGTTGCAGGCGATAAAACCGTAACTCTCTACTGGGATACAATTGCAGAAGAATCAAGAGACCCGTTCCTCGGTTTTGAGAATAATGATCCCACAAAGGGTTATAAGAGAGACTTCGAAGGTTATTTGGTTTACCGGAGTACCGAGGCAGAGTTTAACGATATAAAGACGATCACTGATTCAAGAGGTGAACCTAAGTACTGGAAACCAATTGCTCAGTTTGACCTTGTAGATTCGATTAAAGGTCCTGACCCTGTCGGAATAAACGGTGCAAGCTTCTGGAGAGGCACCAACAACGGGCTTCAGCATTCCTATGTTGATCACGATATTGTCAACGGTCAGAAATATTACTATGCTGTTGTATCCTACGATATGGGTGACCCTGCCTTCGGAACAGCTGGTCTGCAGCCTTCTGAATGTACAAAGATCATTTCGGAGGATTATTCGGGCACACTCAAATTTGTAGACCTCAACTGTGCGGTAGTTACACCTAACGCTCCCGTTGCAGGTTACGTTCCTCCTCAGATTGAGGGAGATCTTTCTCAGGTTAATGAGGGACTCGGGACAGGTTCAATGCAAGTTAACATGCTCAACGCAGATGCAATTAAAAATAATGCTGTGTACAAGATAGCGTTTAACTCTTCAGGGAATTATCCCAGATACAAGACCTCATCATTTGATATTATCAGGACGTTCAATGGAATAACAGATACAATCAGTGCAAATAATGACAGCTCCAGTATCGGTTTAGATAGGTACAGCCTTCCATTCGACGGTTTGAATATCTCCATCCGGAATGATACGATGGTTACAGCAATTGATACAGCAACAGGATGGATAACCGGTTTCAGCAACCTGCTAACAAATGTTGAAGCAAATACGAACGATGTTGCAAGAGATCTAGCGTGGCCGGCAGATTATACAATAACTTTTTATGATACTCCGCAGGATACCACATATAACACTCATTTTCCTGTTAACTTCAAAGTCTTCAACGAAACTTTACAGAAGTACTCCAAAATTGCTGTATATGATTATGACAACTCTCATACCCTGACAACCGGCGACCTTATTCAGATAATTGAATTTGAAGGCGATCCGATAACAGCAAACTTCAGGAAAACATGGAATTTGTCATATGCTCCATTCGATTCAACGGCTGCTCCAGTTGAACCTCAGGCCGGTGATAAATTTGTCATAAGGACGAGAAAGCCTTTCAGGGATGGAGATTACTTTACATTTTCAACCAAACAGCTGAAAGTTGATAATTCACTCGCAAAAGATGAACTATCGAAAATCGGAGTGGTTCCGAATCCCTACCTTGGTTCGGCTTCCTGGGAAAGAAGAAATCTTAACTCAACAGGGAGAGGAGAACGGAAGATAGACTTCATTCACCTTCCTGCGACCTGTACGATAAGGATTTATACTATAACGGGTGCCCTGGTGAAGACCCTCAATAAGGATGGAGGTCCTGCTGACGGTACAATAACCTGGAACCTTGTTACAGAGGATGGTATGGACGCTGCATATGGATTATATATATATCATATAGACGCACCGGGTATTGGTGAGCATATCGGCAAATTTGCATTAATTAAATAGCGGAGAGATTAAAAATGAAAATATCAGGATTAATTATAACAATATTGATTTCATTTGCCGTGAATTCTTTTGCACAGGGATTTGTATCTGATGTATCAAAGAAAGGGACCACAGCAGCTCCATTCCTAACAATAGGACAGGGAGCAAGAGGTGCCGGTATGGGCAGTGCATATGTAGGTGCAGTTGAAGATGTCAGTGCAATCTACTGGAATCCGGCAGGTCTTGCGAAGATCAATGGTGTCAACGTAATGTTTGATCATACGAATTGGCTTGCTGATATCAAGTACAACTTTGTAGCAGCGGCTTACAGTCTTGGTGACCTTGGAACAGTTGGAGTAAGCTTTACTTCATCTGATATCGGTGATATGAAAGTTACCACGATAGAAAAACCTGAAGGCACTGGTGAAACATTTACAGCAAAGGATGTAGTTTTCAGTCTTGCGTATGCAATCAACCTCACGGATAATTTTTCAATAGGTTTCAATCCCAAGATGGTATATCAAAGCATCTGGCAGATGGATGCCACTGCTTTTGCTCTTGATATGGGGGTACAGTACAGAACTCCTTTTGACGGGATGATCCTCGCAATGTCCATTTCCAACTTTGGAACCAAAATGCAGTTATCGGGCAATTCGAACCTAGTTCTATATGATTCCGATCCCGGGAATACGGGTAATAACGGAAAAATTCCTGCATACCTTGAAACCAACGCATGGACTCTCCCACTTTATTTCAGGGTAGGAGTTGCCTATCACCCTGTATTTACAGAAACTCACAAAATTACACTGGCTGTCGATGCACTCCATCCAAATGATAATTATGAAAGCCTTAATGCCGGCGCTGAATACACTTATAATGATTTTATATCGATCCGCGGAGGATATAAATCATTATTTCTGCAGGACTCTGAAGAAACATTCAGCCTGGGATTCGGTGTTCAGCAGCAGCTAATCGGCAACGTAGCTGTCAGGGTTGATTATGCATATCAGGATTTTGGAAGGCTGGACAACATTCAGAAATTCACTATCGGAATTTCTTTTTAATTAAAAAAATATAAACTGATTAAAAATCGGGTAACATGAGGAAAATATACAGCTTATTAATAATCATTTCTATTGCATTCTTATCTTTTGGGTGGCATTCAGATGAATCCTCTAAAAAAGATAAAGCCGAAATTACTAAAAGGGTTAAAGCACTTCTTGATGAGATGACGCTTGAAGAAAAAATCGGTCAGATGACAGAGGTTACTCTGCAGGTAGTATCCGCAAAACAAGGAACAAAAGATCAGAAGCACGAACTGGATGAAGAAAAGCTAAAGGAAGCGGTTCTTAAATATAAAGTGGGCTCAATCCTTAATGTTTATGATGCGGCCCATGATGTTGATTACTGGCATTCAATCATTACGAAGATTCAGGATCTCGCAACTAAACAAACAAGGATGAAAATTCCTGTTATATATGGGATTGATGCTATTCATGGTGCAACATACACACGGGGCTCAACACTTTTCCCGCAGGCACTAGGAATGGCTTCCACCTGGAACTCTGATTTAGCAAAGAGAGAAGGTGCAATAACTGCACTTGAAGTTAAAGCGTCAGGTATTCCCTGGAATTATTATCCCGTGATGGATATAGGGAGGCAGCCTCTCTGGCCGCGTCTCTGGGAGACCTATGGCGAAGATGTTTACCTTGCCGTCACGATGGGCAGGAACTACATTGAAGGCGCACAGGGGGATGATATCAGCAGTCCTGATAAAGTTGCAACCTGCCTTAAGCATTATGTGGGGTACAGTTATCCTATGAACGGAAGAGACAGAACCCCTGCATGGATTTCGGAAAGAATGCTTCGTGAATATTTCCTTCCTACATTTGAGGCAGGCATTAAGGCCGGTGCACCAACAGTTATGGTGAACTCATCAGAAGTAGACGGGATTCCAGTACATTCTGATTATCATCTGCTGACAGAGGTTCTCAGAGGTGAGTTGAAATTTAAAGGGTTCACCGTATCTGACTGGGAGGATATTAAGAGATTGTATACAAGAGACAGAGTTGCCGACTCTCCTAAAGAAGCTGTGAGGATGGCAGTAATGGCCGGAATTGATATGAGTATGGTTCCGCTGGATTACAGCTTTTATAATTACCTGCTTGAGCTTGTTAATGAAAATAAAGTACCTATGTCACGTATTGATGAGGCTGTAGGCAGAATCTTAGAAGTTAAAATGGAACTGGGTCTGTTCGATAATCCTTACCCCGACAAGTCGCTTATAGGAAAGATAGCAACGAAGGAAGCGTCGGAAACAAACCTCCAGGCGGCCCGGGAATCTTTGGTAATGACAAAAAATAACAACAACTTCCTACCTTTGAAAAAAGGAACAAAAGTATTGGTAACCGGACCAACAGCAAATTTGCTTTCCGTACTTAATGGTGGGTGGACCATAACCTGGCAGGGGAATGAGGAAAGCCTTTATCCACAGGATAATGAAACCATTCTTGAGGCAATACAAAGTAAGAATGGTAAAGAAAATACGGTTTATGTTGAAGGTACAGATTTTAACTCAGAGGTGAACGTCAAAGCAGCGATAGACAAAGCAAACGAAAGTGATGTGATAATCCTATGCCTCGGTGAGCCCGCCTATTGCGAATCACCGGGAAATATCGACAACCTTAAGCTTAATGAAACACAGCTTGATTTTGCCTTAAGGCTGGCCGAAACGAGGAAACCAGTTGTTCTGCTCATGATTGAAGGAAGACCCAGACTTATAGGCAATATTGAACCGAAAATCAACTCTATCCTTGTTGGTTTTCTACCTGGTATGGAAGGCGGAAGGGCAGTCGCTGATATTTTGTTTGGAGATGCAAATCCCAGCGGGAAGCTGCCTGTCACTTATCCGAAAGCTCCTAACGGTAACACGACTTATGATTACAAACCTCTGGAACATTTTGACCAAAATAATTACGATCCGCAGTGGCCGTTTGGTTTTGGTTTAAGTTATACAACATTTGGATATTCAAATCTGAAGATTGATAAGCAGATTATTAAAGATGGTGAGAACGTAAATGCATCAGTGGATGTTATGAACAGCGGCAAAGTTGAAGGAAAAGAAGTTGTTCAGCTCTACTTATGTGATGAATACGGTTCTGTATCGAGACCCGACAGACAGATCAAAGGATTCGATAAAGTAAGCCTAAAACCTGGTGAGAAAAAAACAATAGCATTCACTATTACTCCCGATGAACTTTCATTTATCGGCAGAGATAATAAAAGGATCATTGAACCAGGAAAATTCAAGGTAATGATCAGCAATATGTCAGCAGAATTTGAACTGAAATAAGAGTATTTTAGAATAGCATCCAGAACTTTCGTTCAGGATCACAAAAAAGTATAAAAGTATCATCCAGAACAAAATAGGTTACATAATGTTTTTTAAGTTTTCTAAATACATTTTTCTCCTGGCAGTATTGTTAAGCACAACCTCCTTTTCCCAGACATGGAATATGGTATGGGATGATGAATTCAACGGAACAGGAATCGATTTATCAAAATGGGAGCATGAGGTAAACGGACAGGGAGGCGGTAATAATGAACTACAGTATTATACTGCCAGAGATACAAACTCATTTATTCAGGATGGTAAGCTTGTAATTCGGGCACTAAAAGAAACGTATACCGGACCTGACGGTACACGTCAGTACACTTCCGCAAGGTTAAGAACCCTTCATATGGGCGACTGGAAGTACGGCAGGTTCAGGATAAAAGCTAAGCTGCCGTATGGACAGGGATTGTGGCCGGCAATCTGGATGCTGCCTACCGATTGGGTTTACGGTGGATGGGCTGCCAGCGGTGAAATTGATATAATGGAATTACTCGGACAGGATAACACCAAGGTTTATGGAACTCTCCATTACGGTGGTACCTGGCCGGACAATACACACACCGGCAGTTATTATGTTCTTCCCTCGGGTAATTTCAGCGATGAATTTCACGTTTTCGAACTAACCTGGCTTCCAACCGCGGACGGTGATTCAGTTGAAATGAAATGGTACGTAGATGATGTGCTGTACCTGACTCAGAAGGATTGGTGGAGCAGCGGAGGCGCTTACCCGGCACCTTTTAATCAAATATTTCATATGCTGTTAAATGTTGCAGTAGGCGGAAACTGGCCTGGAAATCCCGACGAGACTACAACTTTCCCGCAAACAATGGAAATAGATTACGTAAGGGTGTATGCACTTGATCCCACCGGTGTGAAGGAGGATAAATCGTCAATTCCAGACAATTTTGAGTTGAAGCAGAACTATCCTAATCCTTTTAATCCTGCAACAAAGATAACCTATGGACTTCCGGCTCCCAGCAATGTTAAGCTAAACATCTATAATATTCTCGGGCAGGTAGTAAAGGAATATACATTTAATGCTATGAGTGCCGGTGCACATACTATTAATTTTAATGCATCGGGATTAAGTTCCGGGGTTTACGTTTACGAGATCCAGGCTAACTCGGTAGAAAATTACAGTCAGTATTATTCTGCAAAAAAAATGATCTACCTGCAGTAAAGTTGTCATGCTGAACTTGTTTCAGCACCTTAGTGAACGAGGTGAATTCGTCATCGCAACCTGGAGTGTCATTTCGACCGAAAGGAGAAATCTTTCCAAAAGGATTTCCCGGTTGGGTCCTCACCCGGAATGTTCTCATAATCCTGAATCAGCTTTGCTGTTAAATTAATCCATTCCTGAAATAAATCTGAGGACAAAGTGGGAAAATTAAAATATAGATCATCTGTCATACCTTTATTCATCATCATAAACCTGTTAACAGCATCCTTATCCATTTCCCAGACTTTGAATGATAAGGTAAATTCCATCTTATCTCAAATGTCGCTGGAGGAAAAAATCCTGCAGCTTCATGAAGAAGGCGGATTTAATACTGCCGATAATACCAGATTGGGAATCCCTGGATTTTATATGGCTGACGGACCTCATGGAGTAAGGGACGGTGGTCCCGCGACAAGCTTCCCGGTTGGAATCTCCATGGCAGCAACCTGGAATCCGGATCTTATCGTTCAGGTTGGTGAGGCTATGGGAAAGGAGTTCTTAGCCAAGTCACATAACCAGGCACTTGGTCCCTGTATGGATATAAACCGTGATCCAAGAAACGGCCGCTCATCTGAAAGCGGGGGAGAGGATCCATTTTTAATTTCCATGATAACATCATCTTTAATTAAAGGTATCCAGAAGACAGGTGTAATTGCAACGGCAAAACACTTCAACTGTGTAAACAGACAGGAGAACCGTTTTAATAATAATGTAACCATAACACAGAGATTTTTGATGGAGCATTATGGTCTGAACTTCAGAACCGCTGTGCAGGATGGAGGAGTATTTTGTGTGATGAATGCGTACAACCTTATAAATAATCAGAAATGCGCAGAAAACCCTAATCTCCTTACTGCAATATTACGCGACTACTGGGGTTTTCCATTTTACGTTGTCTCCGACTGGAATTCAATCTGGAACAGTGAAAACGCTATTGAAGCAGGCTGTAATATATGTATGGGCTCTGATATGTATGAGAATGATTTGTTAAATCTTGTTCAGTCAGGTGTAGTATCGGAGGAAACTATTGATGATGCTGTACGGAGAGTACTAAAGACTAAGATACTTGCCGGTTTGATGGATAACTATCCCAAGGGAAATCCCGACGATTTAAATAGTACCTGGAGCCAGCAGATTGCACTTGAGGCGGGACGCCAGAGTCTTGTGCTTCTTAAGAATACCGATAATATTCTGCCTCTTATTAAATACAACATAACAAACATTGCGTTAATAGGACCAAGCGCCGATGTGTGTCAGCTTGACGGTACGGGCAGCAGTTACGTCACACCCTTTTACAAGGTTACTCCGAGAGAGGGAATTGAGAATATAACTGGTCCAAATGTAGTTCATTACACTAAAGGATGCGACATAAACAGCACCGATCTCTCAGATCTGCCAAATGCATTGAACCTTGCTGCTGCTGCAGATATTGTTATTTATGTTGGCGGATTAGACCAAACTCAGGAGGGAGAAGGATTAGATCGTGTCGGGAACTCGGTAATGCTTCCGGGGAAACAAATTGATGTTATTAATGCCCTGGCGGGGGTAAATCAAAACCTCATTGTTGTCCTTGAAAGCGGAGGTATTGTGGCGGTTAGCCCTGCGATCGATACTATAAAAGGACTAATCTATGGCTTCTATCCGGGACAGGAAGGCGGCAACGCAATAGCAGATGTTCTGTTCGGAAATTATAATCCGGGAGGTAAACTGCCGGTTTCTATGCCAACAGCCAACTACCAGCTTCCTGAAAGGAATGATGATTTTACAGATGATTATCTCTGTGGATACAGATGGTTTGATGAGCAGAACTATGTGCCCCAGTTCGCATTCGGATTCGGTTTAAGCTATACAACTTTTGAATACAGCAATCTGACAGTGCCTGCAAGTATGTCTGCCGGGCAGATTGTTCCTGTCTCGGTAGATATCAAAAATACAGGAGCTATTAAAGGGGATGAGGTTGTTGAATTATATCTCTCTGATGATGAGTCCTCCGTATGGATGCCCGAAAAGCAGCTCAAGGGATTCAAGCGTGTAACGCTCGACCCGGGAGAACAAAAAACCTTGACTTTTTATCTTACAGCTGAAGAATTCTACTATTTTGATGAAGCAGAGAACAGGTATAAAATCGAACCAGGAACTTTCACTATTAAAGTAGGAGGTTCATCCGATAATCTGCCGCTTTCCGCTTCTGTTAATATCACTACATCAGCCTCTGAACCGGACCTGATGATTGCGAATATCTCCTCTTTCCCGAAATACCCTGCAGAAGGAGACTCTGTAGTATTTCTTGCCACCATTCTGAACAGGGGAACAGGTTTAAGCAGTAATGGAACGATACATGAAGTTGTGTTTAAGATAAACGGTATTGAAGTAAGCCGTTCACAGGAATTTACAGGTTCAATAAATCCGGGCGGAATGATGCAGGTATGTGCAACAATGTATAACGGATCGAATTGGTGGACAGCAGGTGAGCCAGGTGCATACGAGGTAGAAGCAGTAGTCGATCCCGATAATAATATTAGTGAGACCATCGAGAATAACAACAGCCTCACAAAATCTTTTGATGTGGTGATTCCGCCTCCTGAGAACCTTGCTATTAATAAATCTGTTGTGGTTTCTTCCATAGAAGCAGAGCAGTATGCGGGTGAATATGCAGTCGATGGAAACAGGGGAACCCGCTGGTCATCCCAGTTCAGCGATCCTCAATTTATTTATATCGACCTTGGTTCTGTTCAGCATGTAGCACAGGTTAACCTTATCTGGGAATATGCATACGGTAAAGAGTACAGAGTAGAGACCTCCGATGATGCTGTTAACTGGAAGATTGCCTTCCATGAAACTAATGGTGACGGAGGTATAGATAGAATTTATCTTAATTCGGACTGTAGATATGTACGTATGTATGGAATTCAGCGCGGTACAGTTTACGGATATTCGTTGTATGAGTTTGAAATATTTACCGTGTCAGACAACCCTAATGAAATTGAAGAAACGGGAGACAACATTATACCATCCATATACAATTTATTTCAGAACTATCCCAATCCATTTAACCCGGTAACATCGATACGTTTTTCAGTTCCTGAGCCAGGCAATGTTGTTTTAAATATTTTTAATTCGCTTGGAGAGCTTGTTGAACAGCCGGTAAATAAATATTTACCTCCCGGAACTTATGAAAGCAAATGGAACGCGGTGGATTTTGCCAGCGGTATTTATTTCTACCGCCTTGAAACTGGCAGGTTCAATCAAACCCGTAAAATGACATTGTTGAAGTAACCACATTATAATAAAAGAGATTGACTACTAACTTTTTCAATAGATTTTAGTCCATTGATTTTTGTTAACAGCCAATCTCAGATGAGAGATTAAAACAATAAAATTAAATACTGCTTCAATTGACTCTCACTTACAAAGTTAAAATTATTATCCGCGGAATCAATAGCAAAACTTCCCTAAAGTGTTTATGGACACAGGAACCTTACGAAACAAAGTCTTTTTAAATACTGGGTGGTGAGTTCTTTCTTCTACCATCTTTATTTAAAGTTATTCTGAATTCTGTGTGACCATTGGACTTAACATTAAGACTACCCCTATGCTGTTCAACGAGAGATTCCACCAATTCAAGTCCCAGAGAATTTGTCTTCTTTTAAATCAAAATTTTCAGGCAGTCCTTTTCCGTCATCTGATACTGTAAGCTGAACCTGACCGTTTTCTTCTTCTAACGAAACAGCTACTTTACCGGATCTATTATTCGGGAAGGCATGTTTGAGTGCATTTGTTATAAGTTCATTAAGGATAAGGCCCATGCTTATAGAAAGATTGATGTCGAGGTATACGTCGCCTAAATTAAGTTCAAGGCGAAGGCTGCCTATTTTGCTTCTGTAAGTATTGAAAAGATAGGTAGTAAACTCCCTGGTATATTCACCGAAATTTATCCTGGAAAGCTCTTTTGTTTTGTAAAGCTTCTCGTGGATCATTGCCATCGAGCGTATTCTTGACTGACTCGATTTAAGTAATTCTATAATTTCTTCATTATTAAGGTAATTGAGCTGAAGATTAAGAAGACTTGAAATTATCTGCAGGTTATTTTTAATCCTGTGATGAATTTCTTTAAGCAGGATCTCTTTTTCCCTGAGTGAGTCTTCAAGTTCAATCCTTGCATTTATCCTTTCAGTCGCGTCAACCTCGGAACCGATGAAGCCAATCATCTTTCCATCGGGCAGTTTTCTGGGTGCAGCAGAAATCATGACCCAGCGGTACCCTTTTTCCTTACAATCAACCCTAAGTTCAATTGAAAAATTTTCCTCTCTGTCATACGCATTTTTAAAAATATCGAGTAGTTTTTTTCTATCATCCGGATGGATGGTTTCAACCCATTTTTGATTATTTACATCATCGTAAGATCTTTTAAGGAAATCTAATTTCGTCTTATTGGCATAAATAATATTGTAGTTCATATCGCTCATCCAGATCATCACAGGCGAATATTCAGCCATAGTCCGGAAACGATTCTCACTTTCTATAAGTTCATCCTCAATTTCTTTCCTTTCAGTAATATCGGTTATAGCCACACGGAAACTCATCTCCTTATTCTGATAATCCCGTAGAGGAGTTAAAACGAAGTGAATGAAGAAATGCTCTCTTTTCTCAGGATTAATTCTGAAGTCATCGGAGACCTGAACTTTATGCTGCCGAGCTTCTCTCAGGTCATTCAAGTATTTCTGAAAATTATCTTTGGAGAGGAAGTGTAAGAATGGTAATCCAAGGACAAGTTTTTTCTGTACTCCCAGCATCTGAGCACCGGTATAATTTATTTCCTTTATGATTCCATTTTCATCGAGTGTCAGATATCCGCTCGGAGCAAAATCGTACAAATCTGCATACCTGTCCAGCGACTCTTCCAGTTCAGTTTGTTTCTCCAGTAATTCCCGCTTCTGCATCTCGATCTGATCCTGTTTCTCATAAAGCTTTCTGGACAATTCCTTGTATTCATCCTTATCCATTTTTTTTTCTTTTGGCATTCTAAATTCCCTTATAGTATCCATCTTTATTATATCTTTTCCTTTATCATCAGAAGAACATAATCTTTTTCCTTACCCGGAACACGAAACACCCTTGTATCCATTCGTAACAGCATTTTGGATTTATCTTTTCTTTCGATTTCAAAGTTAAAGTTATTAAGTTCTTTTTTTTCGGGGATTATCTTCATCAATAATTTTTTCAAACCAAATTGAGCCCACTCACCCTTAAATTCATCGAAGAAGAATTTGCCCGGGGAAATATCCGGTTTAAGATCGAATATTTCATAAAATGTTTTCGTTGCATCGATAAGGCGCAGATCCTCATCAAGAATTACTATAGCTCCTTCAACGTTATTGAAAACTTCTCTTGCAAAATTTTTGCCTTCAATGGCTGTATCGAATTCTTTTTTCAATGTATCAACATCATATAATGAAATCACCACACCGTCAATCCTATTATCTTCGGTTCGGTAAGGTCTTATTTTGACCGAATACCAGTTGCCTTCATGGTCTTTTATCTGCAATTCTTTCGATTCAAGACTATCGAGTACTTCCAGAATATGGGCCCGAAGTTCAGGTATTTCAATATTAGGATTTATATTACCTATTGGTCTGCCTACATCACCAGCTATGAGGTTCCATATTTTTTCAGCTTTAGGAGTATATCGTCTTATTTTCAGATCCCTGTCGAGCATTATTAAAGGAATATGCAGACTGGAGATCAGGTTATGAAGATCGTTATTTATTGAGTTGAGCTGTTCATTCCTGTTTCCAAGCTCATCATTAACGGTTTCAAGCTCCTCGTTGGTCGACTGCAGTTCCTCCCGTGCAGTTTCCATTTCTTCATTAGTACTCTGAAGCTCTTCATTACTCGATTGAAGCTCTTCAAGTGCGGAACGAAGCTCTTCATTTGTAGCGTCGCGCTCTTCTATGATTGATTGGAGATGTTCTTTAGTGACTAAAAGTTCCTTTCGAAGCCGGTCAGCTTCTGATTCAGGACTAACGGTCAGGTTGTTTTCACCGTTCTTTTTGCTTTCCTTTTTGGATTTAATTTCCTCCTGAATACTTTGTTCTTTAAACAATATAAGAAATGAATATTCATCGCTCCTGGGATTTCCCTTAATAGGAATCACCTCAAGGTTGATATTACGTGAAGAACCATTTGTCTCAAGGCGAATATCATCTATTTTTACGGGACTATTATTTTGTTTAGCCTTTCTGATGGCCGTTCTAAGGTCAAGGTTAAGAATTTCCTTCAGCATTCTAAATACATTAAGGCTGGCATCGCCCATACTTGGATCCAGATAGCGTCCGATCCTGCCGCGAAACTGAATAATATCCATGGATGAATTCACAAGGATACCGGGAGGAGAAAATTTACTGAGGACCAGCCGATCGGCTTCTTTCTGAATATCCAGTTTATCGGAGCTAAATTCAGGAAAGTCCATTTCCGTTTTAAGAGAATAAGTATGTGCAAAATTAATACCCGGACGACTGCCTGACTCCTTCTTATTATAGAGTTTATATTTTCTATCGCTCAGGTAGAAAAGGTCGCCGAAACCTCCTACTGATTCTGAAGTTCCTAAAAGAAGAAAACCATTAGGTTTCAGGGCATAATGAAAAACAGGAATAATCTTTTTTTGAAGTTCGGGAGAAAAATATATGAGAAGATTTCTACAGCTTATAAAATCAAGTTTTGAGAAAGGCGGATCTTTAGAGATATCCTGCCGGGCAAATATGCAAACATCACGCACACTCTTATTGATCTGGTAACCGCTGTTATATTTGGTAAAATATTTCCTGCGGATATTTTCCGGAAGATCTACGATCTCCGACTCAAGATAATAACCTGCTCTTGCCTTTTCGATTGCCGCATCGCTGATATCTGTAGCGAAAACCTGTATTGTACCTGTTTCATTTTTGTTCTCCAGGAATTCCAGAAGCGAGATTACGACAGAATATACTTCTTCTCCGGTCGAGCATCCGGGAATCCAGATCCGGAGAGGTTTTTCATATGACATTTCCCTTGTTATTTCAGGAAATACCTTGGTTTTCAGCATTTCAAAAGCTTCAGTATCTCTGAAGAAACTTGTTACATTTATAAGAAGATCTTTATAAAGCTCAAAAACCTCATTGTTAGATTCCTTAATTATCTTTGCGTACTCTGCAACATTATCTGTTTTATTCAAAACCATTCTTCTTGTAATTCTTCTCTTTATAGTATTCAGTTTATAATTTGAAAAGTCAACGCCTGTTGCTGAGCGGAGTTTTCTGAAGATCTTTGTATAAATATCTTCCCCCTCAGATTTTTCACTCTCTTTTTCTGCACGAGGCTTAAATACAATGTAGGGATGAGAAGATATCCGTACGAGTTCCCTGCCTATTTGTTCCGGAGGCAGAACGATATCAACATTTCCTGAATCGACAGCACTTGCAGGCATTCCGGGATATTTTGCTGATTTTTCATCCTGGGCAAATGTAAGACCTCCTTCAGCCTTAATCGCTCTTAAACCTTCAGTACCATCGGAAGCAGTACCTGAAAGAACGATTCCTATTGCTTTATTTTTTTCCTCTATTGCCAGCGAATTGAAAAAATAATCTATGGGAAGATAAATGCCGTCGGATTTCTGCCTTTCTGAAAGATGAAGTTCACCTTTTTCTATAGATATATATTTGTCAGGGGGGATAGCGTATATATTATTCTTTTTTACCTTTGTATTTTCTTTTACCTGCTGTACAGGCATGGGGGTATACTTTGAAAAAATTTCCGATAACCTGCTCTCGTGTTTTGGTTCGAGGTGAAGAATAAAAACAAATGCCATACCTGTGTCGGCAGGTAATGATTTTATTAACTCCGTGAAAGCTTCAAGCCCGCCTGCCGATCCGCCTATACCAACAACAGCTACTGGTTCATAGGAATTTCTGCTTCGGGAATTTGAAGAAGTTTTGCCCTCTGTTTTTTTTGCACACATTTAACCCTCAGTTATAGCAGACGCATATTAATGGAAGATAGTACCAAAAAACAAAATATAGTCGCATTTTGAGCCAAAGTAAACAATGATTGTTTGATAAATGTGATATTTTTTCGCATTATCAATGATTTGAGGTATTTGTGATTCTTATCAACTTATCATTAATATAGTCAGAACTCATATATTTTAAGTAAAATAATTCTACTTTTATTATTCATTTGGTGATAATGGAAAATGAAAGTAATCGTAATAGGAGCCTCGGCCGGAGGCTGGGACGCCATAAATATTTTGTGTGAAAAGCTTCCCGGAAACCTTCAGGCCGCCGTTTTAATCGTATGGCATATTTCACCCGAAAGCCAGAATTATTTACCTCAGATGCTTACCAAAAAAGCAAAAATGCGTGTAGAGAGTGCCGTCAATAACCGTAAGATCTCCGAAGGGCATATATATACCGCACCTCCCGACAACCATCTCATAATCGAAGATGGAAGCATGCGTGTGGTATACGGTCCGAAAGAAAACCGCTTCAGACCTGCAATCGATCCATTGTTCAGATCGGCAGCGTATTCATATGGTCATGACGCTGTAGGTGTATTACTTTCTGGGATGCTAAGTGATGGCACGGCCGGATTATGGTCGATCAAAGATATGGGTGGAGTTACAATGGTCCAGGATCCGGATGAAGCGGAGTTCCCAGGTATGCCCTTAAATGCCTTGAAGAACGTTGATATAGATTATAAAATATCCCTGTCGGAAATGGTTCCTCTTCTGGTAAAACTGACTTCAGAGAAGATCGATAAACAGGATAATTACGAAAAGCCGGATAAAATGGGAATTGAGATTAAAATGATTTCGGATCAAAGAGTAAACGACATAGATGTAAAAAAGATAGGTGAATTATCTGAGTTT
Organism: uncultured Bacteroidota bacterium; assembly: GCA_963839165.1. Lineage (GTDB taxonomy): Bacteria > Bacteroidota > Ignavibacteria > Ignavibacteriales > Ignavibacteriaceae > DATFVA01. The sequence goes on from CAWIUG010000005.1 coordinate 211,417, forward strand.
ACATGTCCTGAATGTCATGGCTCCTTATGGAAAATTGAGGAGGGAAGCATAATACGTTTCCGATGCAGGACAGGACATGCATATTCCACTCAGGCATTACTCGAAGAATTATCTCTTACGATAGAGGATCACATATGGATGTCGATCCGGGGTCTCGAAGAAAATACTTCACTTATAAAATATCTGACCGCCCATTTGCATAATCAGGAAGATAAAGAACATATGGATATTTATATAAAGAGGGCCGAACAGACACAAAAATATGCTAACATTCTTCGCAAACTGCTCATCGAAAATCAATCAAAAGCAGGCTGAGAAAGTTATCCCGCCCTGCCTGCAAAGATTTTTACAAGTTTTTATGTGATTACCGAACTTGTCAATATATGATTAATAGTTTACGTTCAAATCAAAAACAGGCTGGGTAATGTTAGGTATACTCATAGCAGAAGATGAAGGAATTGTAGCTTTTGATCTGAAACGTACGCTAAGAAGTTTCGGCTTTGAAAAAATTATCATTGCCCATAATGGCAGAGAGGCTGTTGAAAAAAACAGATCAGGAAACCCCGACCTTATTATTATGGATATTATGATGGATCATGGGCTGGATGGTATAGAAGCTGCCAGAAAGATTAATAGTAATGAGAATGAAAAAAAGCCGATAATTTTCGTTACAGCTTCGACGGATGAAAGTACATTTACAGAGGCAAAAAAAATCAATCCTATTGATATAATCAGGAAACCATTCTCCGAACTGCAATTGAAAGAAGCCATACTGAAAGCGGCATCAAAGTTTTACAAAGGAAAGTTGAAGGGGACTCCGGAAGCAGATGAACCACCCCAAATGTGAACTTAGTACTGTGTTTTCTATCATTCTCTGTTGCATTTAGCACAATAAATAGACTTACATTCACCTAAATTAAATTCAAAAATATCGGGTAAATACTATGATTGATTCCAATATCATAATCAAATATGTTCCTATCTTTTCAGAATTGAACGAAGAATATCTTGCTAAGATAGAGCATATGGGAGTAATGAGAGATTATAAAAAAGACATGACAATCCTGAGCAAATCTTACGCGGGAACTGGTCTGTATGTTATCACAAAAGGAAAAGTAAAAGTTTCGGAGAATGATCCCGATGGCAGAGAGATTATCCTTGAAATACTAAATGAACATGATTATTTCGGAGAAATGTCGTTAATCGATAACAAAAATCCCTCTGCAGATGTCATTGCAATGGAGGATACCGAATTATTTTTCCTCGCCCGTGAAGATTTTATCAGCCTGCTTAAGGAAAATCCAAATATTGGAATTGCTTTACTCGAAGAGATGACGAGAAGATTGAGAATGACAGATACGAAAATTAAATCTCTTTCGATTGCTAATGCCGAAGGCAGGATAGCCTCTGCCTTGCTCCAGATTGCCGAAAGTACAGGAACAATCCACCAGGGTTCGGTACAGGTTACACTGCCATATCAACATGATATAGCAAACCTGGCAGGCACATCAAGAGAAACCGTATCAAGGGTGCTACATGCGCTTGAGAAAAAAGGCCTCATTGAATTTGACGGCTCCCGCATCAGGATCCCCGATTATAACAACTTCAGAAAAAGCTACAGCTAATAAAATTAAAGGCACCGGTTTAATGCCGATGCCTTAATTATACTACACAGTACGTCGTCCCGAGAATAGATTTATAAGCAGAATAATGACAGCAACCACGAGCAATATGTGGATAAAGCCGCCCAGTGTATAAGAGGTAATTAATCCTATAAGCCATAGGACTAATAGTATCACAAAGATAGTCCACAACATAGAGTTTCTCCTAATATATTAGTTATTAATATCGTCACCGTAGGGGAAAATATCCTGAACCTGTTCTAATACAAATAATTACAGTCACAATTCCAAACATTTATCCCTTCCGAGTCCGTCTGAACATATCCAGAACACACTACCTGGACAGAAACAATATACGGCAAGCTGAACTTGTCAAATATCATTTGAATCTAATATGTGTCTGATAGCTTAGACAACACTGTATGTCATATGAAGAAAGAGAATTATGGAGAAAGTGAAAAACGTCCTGATTGTTGAAGATCAGCTTCTTGTGGCCCTCGATATGGAGAAGCAATTAGCTTCAATCGGTTCTGCTCAGATTAATAATGCGTCAAATTTTCCGCAGGCTGTAAAAAAAATAAATGAAACTAAACCAGATCTAGTTCTTCTTGATATAATACTTAAGGACGGACCCACCGGATTTAAGGTTGCAGAAATCGCTAACAAGAAAAATATTCCTGTTGTTTTTGTAACAGCCTCAACCCAGGAAGATTACTTCAGAATGGCAAAGGAGTACCAACCCGAAGCAATACTTCACAAACCTATTGATGAAAATAAGCTTAAGGAAATTGTCCAAAAAATCATCTGAATTTATACAGCCGGACAGATTCCTGTCGATAAGCGATAATTGACCATAGCTGGATTAAAGTAGTCTTCGAAGTTTTAGTGTGAGAGGGGTTAAACACCCCTCTCTTTTCCTGAAATCAGGTTGATTTATTTCCGGGTTCATTCATTCTTGTATCAAATGTTTGGTTTCCGCAGTTCGGGCATGGAGGTATTTTATCTCCTTCCGAAATGTGAACTTTATGATGACAATTCGAGCACCGGAAATCACCAGTTCTCTGTGCTCTTTCTCCTGAGTGTGCCGACATAATTATCTTCCTTATATTTAATTGAAATTATATGAAGGCTGGTGATTAATTGTTCACCAGCCTTCCGTTAATTAATATTCGGACCATTGTTTTTCTTTTTTGGAAGAAGCTTTTTTAACCCTCTCTGATCTTTGCCTTGAGAGTTCCTTTTCCTTTTTAGCGAGTTCCTCCTTCGAGTAACCTGTATTGTTTGCTTCTTTATCAATAAGCCCGTTAGTATTTTTAACTTCTTCTAATGGGTCAGATATATATTCCCATTCACCTTTTTCCCAGGGACCTTTACCTTCGTTCCATGGTCCGCGTACGTCATCTCCATCTGACATATTGAATGTTGTGTGAGTATACCTAACATCACCCTGAAGCTGTCCCGGAGGAAAGTTAGGTTTTATATTTTCAAGAGCCGCTGTAAATTGCTGAAAATGTGTAATCTCTCTTGTCATAAGGAAACGCAGACTTTCCTGTACATGGGGATCATCTGTAAACTGCAGGAGGTATTCATATACTATTTTAGCCCTGGACTCTGCAGCGATATCAGAGCGTAGATCCACTGTAGGGTCGCCATTTGCATTTACAAAACTTCCTGACCATGGTATTCCCGAGGCATTCGTAACGGTTGGACCGCCTCCGGACTGCACTAGAAACTGTGGATTTTGAAGTGCTTCATGGATCAGGTCATCCCTGTCACCATTCTTCTTATGGGCAAGTTGAGCTACAGGATTGGTTTCAACCGCATTTTTGAGTTCACCATTTATTCCGTCCGTAAGCATAGTGATAGTAGCCCCTACTATTTCGAGATGTGAAAATTCTTCAGTCGCTATATCCATCAACAAATCGTAAATCTCAGGGTATGGTTTCTTAGCGGCAAATGACTGGACGAAATACTGCATGGCGGCTTTAAGCTCTCCGTTACCTCCTCCGAATTGTTCAAGCAGCAGAGCGGCGAATCTTGGGTCGGGTTTGGAAACCCTTGCATTAAACTGCAGTTCTTTTACATGATGGAACATCGTACATCCTTTCGTAAATAAATTATAATTAAAAACATTTAACTACCAGAAGCCTGGCTCCCTTTAGTTCAACTTAAATTATTTTGTTCTCAGTGCTGTGTTAAAAGGCATCGGTAACAGTGCAAAAAAAAATCCTGTGATGATTATTTGAAAGACTGATATTACTCATTGAAATCACTAACTCTGTTATAACTTTTTGTTTTATTACAGATGTAAAAGGATTTAAAAAGAGAACGCTTAGTGCTTTATAAAAAAATAACAATTACGCTTTCAATATTTTCTCTGCTGATCTTTCTGCCCGGATTAAGCTGGTATCTGGTTCTTGTGAACCTTGTATTTTTATGTGTATTTATGGGATTGCAGCTATTGATAACCCTTTTTCCATTAAAAAAGCCTGTCCGTCTGAAGGCTTCATCCGATACAGAATTTGTTTCGATCCATGTTGCCATACATAATGAACCTCCAGGTTTGGTGATAAAAACTCTGAAGGCGCTAACGTTAATAGATTATCCTTCCTATGAAGTACTTGTACTTGATAACAATACAAAAGATGTGAATGTATGGCTGCCCGTTGAAGAGTTCTGTGTATCTAATGGGAGCAGATTCAAATTCTGGCACGAGGATAATGTTAAAGGCTATAAAGCCGGAGCATTAAACCTGCTAATGGAGAGAACTTCACCCTCGGCTAAATATATAGCCGTAGTTGATGCTGATTATATTGTTGAGCCCGGATTCATCTCACAGGCCCTTCAGCATTTTAACGATGAATCGACGGGCCTTGTTCAGTTTCCCCAGGCATATTATAATGTGACCGGGAGAAACAGCGGGATGGACCTCGAATATAATTATTTCTTTTCGCTTTTTATGAACAGCGGCAACAGGACTAACTCAGTTACTTCTACAGGCACTATGAGCATATACAGGAAGCAGGCAATACTTGATGCCGGCAGATGGAATGGGAATTGCATAACCGAAGACAGCGAACTTGGAGTACGCATAATATTATCAGGCTATAGAACAAAATATGTGGATAAAGTTATGGGACGCGGACTCCTGCCTCTTGATTTCCGTTCATACATTAAGCAGCGCGAACGATGGATAGTAGGGAATACATATATTCTTAAAAATTATTTCCGGAAAATACTTTCTGCCCCATTAAGTTTTATACGGAAGATAAATATATTCCTTCAGATAAGTGCCTGGCATAATTTTATCTTTTTTCCATTTTTAGTTTTTGCTGCTTATCCTGTTACAATACTTACAGGACATCCCATAACAGAGGCACTCGAACTTTCTTCATTCACAATTTTCATCTTTTTTGTTATGAAAGTCCTGATATTTTTCAACGGCTTCCTGCGTAAAAATGAAAAGAATAAACTTATCCTGAAAGCTCTTTTAACTCATTTCGGTTTTTTCTGGGAAAGTACGGCAGGCTGGCTTTTCTCGCTACCGGAGTGTAAAATTCCCTTTAACCGGACCAGTAAAAGTATTAATCCAGAGACTAATATCCCCGCCATTTGGGTTCCAGTACTAATAACGTTAATATTATTCGTCTTTCTGATTACTGTAAGTGAGCTGGTGCCTGCAATAATCTTTATCGTTTTTTCTTCACTGCTTATTTTTTCGAGAAAATATAATATAAAACAGGTCCACTTCACCGCGCTTTTTTCAGGTTCATATTTATCAGACTTTTAATGCAATGAAAATTACAATAGTAATACCGACATATAACAGGGCTAATAACATTAAGCGGATCATTGATAACTCGCTTATGCAGTATTCAAGCAATGTAAATGTATGTGTAATAGATGACGGGTCAACCGATGATACATTCAGCAAGGTGAAGCCCTATTTTGATGAAGCTGATTTCAACTACATAAAACTGGCTGATAATTCAGGTACTGCCAATGCAAAAAACCTGGGAATTCTTCTGGCAGATTATGATGCCATAACCTTTCACGATTCTGACGATCTTTATGATCCGAATAAAATTGAATTACAGAAAAGAGCATTAGCCGGCGATACAGGAATAAGGGATCCTGATTCTATATGGGATGGAAAACGTGATATTCAGAATGATGTTGTTTATGTGCAGCACAAATTTGTCAGGCTTGATGGTAAGGTATTCAATGTAGGCTGGCCTGTAAGTCTGGTTGATGATTTCTTCCCCAACATTCAGAATACAACTTTCTACGGGGGTAAGTTCCTGCTCCCAAATCCAGGTTTATTCAGGAAGAGAGTTTTCGAAGAAACAGGAGGTTTCCTCAATGTTATCGAAGAAGACAGAGAACTTAGAGACAGGCTGATAGCCGCGGGTTACCAACATAGCTTCATAAACCAGCCTTTAATTACAAAGTACGAGGAGACCGACTCACTTACAATGAATTCTCTTTCAGGATTCAGATCAGAAATGAGAATGGCGAACAGGAACGAAATTAAACTGAGAGCAAGAGAAATGATTAAGTATGATCCGGAAGACGTCAAAAGATTATTCAGGGTTCCTGTCAACCTTGAGAATACTGTAATTGAATTTATAAGTTGTCCGCAAAATATTACGCTTAATAAAACAATTCCAATGACTGAAAAAACTATGAAACAACTGGAAGAACAGCTGGCCCGGGTGTCGGTATGAATATACTGATGATAAGTCCAACTGATATTCCAGTACCTCCTTATTCGGGTTATGGAGGCGTTGAAAGGGTTGTTTTCGATCTTGCTATCGGTCTGGCCGGAAGGGGACACAATATTGATCTAATAGCCAATTGTAAATCGAAGATAAAGCACAACGGTATAACGTTAAAAGGAACTGAAGATGAGTTAAAGAACGGATTAAAGGAGTTTATTCTTTGTAATGCCAGAGAAAAAGATTATGATATAATTAATCTTCATATTGTGGACATTAGCCTGTTTAAGGAACTTATGATGGAAGGTTTGAACAAAAAATGTATCGTGAACCTGCACTATACACCTAACAGGGAAGAACAGGCATTCATTCTTGCCAATTTTCTTGTTCTTACTCAGTCAAGGTCGCACGAGGATCAGTTTATAGACAGTGACAACCTGCATTACGTTCTACAGGGAATAAGGATTGATCACATTCCTTTCTATAAAAAATCTCTCTGCGGAAACAACACTAAGATAAACATCGAACTACTTAAATCTTTAAGACAGGAAAGCCGGGATTATTTAGTTATGCTTTCGCGTATTGATAAAAGGAAAGGACAGTTAACCGCAATTAAAATTGCAAAGAAGGCAGGTATGCCTATTATTATTGCCGGAGAACCTTACGTGGATCATTCCAATGCCGAATCAAGCTCGCTTAAATATTTTTATGAAGAGGTTAAGCCTCTGATTGATAACAAATCGGTATTTTATTTCGGAAACGCCGATGAGACAATTAAATATAAGCTGCTTGGAAATGCTGCGGCATCGGTATTTCCTTCGGGATTCGAAGATGAAAACTGGTCGGAGCCTTTCGGAAGAGTAATAGCCGAAAGTCTCGCCGCAGGAACTCCCGTAATTGGTTTTGGACGCGGAGCGGTTAAAGAACAGATAGTGCATGGAAAAAACGGATTCATCTTCAGATCGATTGATGAAGCCGCAGGATATGTAAAAAAAATAGGGTCTATATACCGTGAATTCTGTTCTTTGGATGCAAGGGAGAGGCTTAACTCCGAACGATTTATAAGTGATATAGAAAAATTCTTCACTGCCTTTAAGGATAATTCCGTTACTTGTATAACAAACGGAAAGCTTAATGCATGATAAAACTAAGATAAGTGATAAAGAATCAACCTTCTTCAGCACCGAAGCTGATGAAAGTGCATTTGTATTAAACCATTCCGACACATTCGGTATCTTCAACAAACGGGGGAATATTATAAGCAATCCAAACAGCAAAAATGGTATCTACCATAATGATACGCGATTTGTCTCACGTTATGAAATAAAAATAAACGATAAAAGGCCTCTCCTTCTAGGAGCTTCCATGGATGAAGATATGGAAATCCTTGGGATTGATATGACCAACCAGGATATAACAGCCGGGGATGATATAATAAAAGAAGGTTCACTCTATCTCTACAGCAAAAAATTTGTTTATAAGGATACTTTTTATGAAAAAGTTGCTCTGCGAAGCTACAGCAGCAGAAAGCATAAGTTTGAAATTGATTTCTGTTACGATTCAGATTTTATGGACATCTTTGAAGTTAAGAAATTTATAAGGCTTAACAGGAAAAGAGAAATTACCTTTACAAAAATAAAAGGGGGTATAAAGTATAGTTATACCGGTATTGATTCAAAAGAACGTACGGCAGAATACCTGTTTTCCGGAAATCCTGAAGATATAAGCAGAAACCACTGCCGTTATACTTTAAATCCTGAACCCGGAGAAGAGATTGTGCTGAGTTTCAGTATAGTAATGAGAGCTGGAAAAAGAGATGATAAAAGGGAGGATAATTCCGCTGCGCTTAAATTGCTGAATAAGGAAAGGAACAAAAAGCAGCATTATGTTGCAGAAATAAAATCATCCAGTACACAATTCAACCACTGGGTAAACAGGTCGACCACTGATCTTATTTCATTATGTACAGACACGAAAAGCGGTATGTATCCTTATGCCGGTATACCCTGGTTTGCCTCGCCATTCGGTCGTGACGCTATCATTACGGCTTTAGAAACCCTCTGGGCCTTTCCCAAGCTTTCGAAGGATGTTCTGTTCTATCTTGCCGCCAACCAGGCTAAAGAAATAAACAAGTTTAATGAGGCAGAACCGGGAAAGATCTTTCATGAAAAAAGACATGGGGAAATAGTGTCAGCAGGTGATCTTCCATTCGGGATGTATTATGGCTCAATCGATGTCACTCCCTTATTCATTATTCTTGCACTCAAATATTATAAAAGAACAGCAGACATTGAGACAATATCAGGCATATGGGAGAATCTGAAGCTCGCTTTAAACTGGATAGATGAATACGGTGATGAAGATGATGATGGATTTGTTGAATATAAGTATAAGAATGAGAAAGGATTGTATAACCAGGGCTGGAAAGATTCTCCCGATGCCATTTTTCACAGCAATGGAAAGATTGCTGAATCGCCGATAGCACTTTGTGAGGTTCAGTCATATGTATATGAAGCAAAATTATCAGGGGCTTTCCTGGCAGGAAAATTTGAAGAAAAAGAACTTTCACGAAGTCTGCTTTTAAGTGCAGCGGAGCTGAAAAAGAATTTTAATAAAAAGTTCTGGGACAGCAAACTAAATAATTTTGTAATAGCTCTGGATGCAGACAAAAAACCATGCAGGATAAATTCCTCGAACGGAGGACACTGCCTTTTATCGGGTATAGCGGATGATAAACATATAAAGGCATTGGTTGAGAATCTGACTTCAGACAAATTTTTTTCAGGGTGGGGGATCAGGACAATTTCAGAAGATTCTGTATGCTTCAATCCTCTTTCATATCATAATGGTTCGATCTGGCCGCATGATACAACTTTGATTACATACGGTATCTCGAAATACGGGTATAAGTCGAAAGTTTCAGAACTATTTACCGGAATGTATGAGGCAGCCAGACACTCAGATTTTTACAGGCTTCCAGAATTATTCTGCGGATTCAGAAGAAGGGATAATGAGGGGCCTGTTACATATCCTGTAGCCTGTTCACCGCAGGCATGGTCAAGTGCGGCGGTATATATGCTGCTGCAGTCTGCTCTCGGCATCGAGATCAATGCTGTTAAGAAAAGAATTATCTTCAACAATCCTGTCCTTCCTTCCTGGATACAAGAAGCAGTAATATCGAACATCGATCTCGGTGATGATACAGCCGAGATACGGTTTGAAACTTTTCAGAATCATGTTGGAATAAATGTACTGAGCCGTAAGAAAGGGTGGGAGGTAATCAGCGTTAAATAAAAGCTTGAGAAGAACATTATTTTTTGAGATAAAACCTTTCATTGAGTCCATCAATATTAACAAGGAACTCACCCTGTTCCGTAATCCTTTTCAAATCCCTGCCTATGAAAGAAATATCATCAGGTTTAACCTTAAACAGCACTGTTTCCGTCTGTCCGGGTGCCAGCTCAATCTTCTCGAATCCTTTCAACTGGCGGACAGGTCTCGAAACAGAACCATACATGTCGGTAATATATAGCAGAACGCTCTCTTTACCCTTAAGTTTTCCCGTATTAGTAACATTTACACAAATTTCGAGGGTATCATCCTCCTTAATGCTATGTGATGATAATTTAAGGTCTTTATACTCAAATTTGGTATAGCTTAGTCCGTGTCCGAATGACCACTGCGGGTTGATATAATTAAGGTCGTATACTTCCATTGGTTTATGATCGTAATGAGAAACCTCGCCAGGATTTCTGGGGTAAGTAAAAGGCAGCTTTCCGCAGGGCACCGCATCTCCGAATATAATATCGGCAATAGCCCTTCCGCCTTCCATACCGGGAAGCATACCGATAAGTACCGCATCTGCCTTATCGACTATTCTCTCTATAGTTCTCGGTCTGCCCTGCAGAAGGACAAGTATTATAGGTTTCTTTGTTTTATATAATTCATCCACTAGGTGAAGCTGCATCTCAAATAAGGTAAGACCGCTGATATTCCCGGCAGTTTCGCAGTAAGCAGGTTCGCCGAGACACGCTACAATTACATCCGCCATTTCCGCAGCCTCTACAGTTCTGATAATATTATAATCCCTGTTAAAATTGGTTCCCTTATGAAAAATAACATTATCCTCACCGATTTTTTCTTTTACAGCATCAAGCACCGTCAGTTTATCTTCGGGGTAGAGCAACTCTTCATTTCCCTGCCAGGTAATCGTCCATCCGCCATTAAGTGAGGAGAGAAGATCGGCGGTAGGTCCCGTTACAAGGACCTTCATATCCTTCCGCAGAGGGAGAAGATCATTCCTGTTTTCCGCCAGAACTAACGATTCAACAGCCGCCTGGTAATTTAAATCATCAGATTCCTTTTCGGGTAGAGGATCTCCGGCGTTATTTTCCATACAGGGATTATCAAAAAGTCCCAATTCAAATTTCAGAGTTAAAATCCTGCTTACAGCCTCATCAATCCTGCTGATTGGCACTTCATTTTCATTTACTAGCTCAAGCAGCAGCTTTGAAAAGCTGAAATCCCATGGAACCATACTCATATCGATACCTGCCATAACAGCCATCTTTACCGCCTCCTTAGGAGTGGAAGCGACTCTGTCACGAAGGTGGAGACGTATAATGTCCTCCCAATCAGAAACAGCAACACCTTTAAATCCAAGTTCACCACGAAGGACATCTGTAAGGAGATATTTATCTGAATGAGTCGGTATACCGTCAATCTCACCGGAGCTGATCATCACCGTCTTCACCCCTGCATTCACAGCTTCCCTGAAACCCGGCAGGAAATATTCACGTAAAGTTCTTTCACCAATCCACGCGGGCGTTCGGTCTCTTCCATTAAGCGGGTAGCTGTAGCCGATATAATGTTTCATACAAAGAGCCGGGTTAAGGCCCGTATCATTTTGTTCATTTTGTCCCCCCTCAATGTATTCGCGGCCCATCTCTTTAAGCAGATAAACATCCTCGCCGAACGTTTCCCAGAACCTGGGCCAGAGAGGCTGTCTGCCTATATCGAGGACAGGATTAAAGTTCCAGGGAATATGAGCATCAATAATTTCCTCCGAAGTAATCCGGGCGGCGGCTCTGACGAGACCGAGATTAAACGTTGCCGCCATGTTTATACTTTGGGGGAACAACGTAGCTCCGAGTACATAACTTGCACCATGGATAGCATCGATACCGAAGATAACAGGAATTTTATTAGGGGTGGTGGAGGCGAGGTCTTGTATCTGTTTTATTATATAATGCCAGTAATCCCTGCTATGCGCTACTTCAAAAATATTAAGGATTGATCCGACAAATTGGTTAGTGATTGCATCCCTGAGCTTTACGAGATCGATTTCATGGTCCATATCTCTTGTACTTTTCCTGAGTGAAACGGCTTCAAGAGTAATCTGCGTCATCTGGCCGATTTTTTCTTCAAGCGTCATTTTCGAAAGAAGTTCTTCTACTTTGTTTTTAACCAGGTCTTCTTTATTCATTATGCCGAAGATTTATTCTGAAGAAGTTATTTCCTCACGCAGCTCTCAGGAGAAGAATACTTTTTAAGATACGTATTAATTTTAATTCACTAAGCGGTTTAAACAAAACCATATCAGCCCCGAATTTTTTATAAATATCGTTGCTGAAGAAAGGGGAGTCATCTGTAATTAAAATAGCAGGGATGCGTGAAAACCGGCTATCAGCTTTGAGATCGCGCAAAAGCTGTATACCGTTATCCTTGGTATGAAGCATCGAATCAATCATTACAGCAATAAAGGACTCATCAAGCTTATTCTTAAACTCGACCGCATTCGTACAAAAAACGAACTTACCCATCTGTCTGATTCCCGAAATCACGCTGGAGCACTTATGATCATTTTCCAGCACAAGGATCTTATTATTATTCATATCTTTTCCCGGCTTCTCCATCATTTTCCTCCAAATTACATCATCTTTTACAATCAAAATATCCGAATAAATTCCTTCGTTTGCTGTGATTAAGGTGTGAGCTGACAGTTATAAAGATATATCAGCAGGAGCGGAGTCTGGTCAGGTCGACGTGTTGGTACAATCATAGTGGGAGATGAAACCTGAACTCACTTCCTTCCCCGGGAATACTATTCAGCGAGATTAAACCACCCTGGGCCTGGACGAATTCCTTCGAGATGGCTAAGCCAAGACCCCAGCCCCGTTCGGATTTTTGTCCCAACTGACTGAACCGACTGAAGAGTTTATTCTGATCTTCCGGTGAGATACCGGGGCCAAAATCTTTTACGGAAAAGAAGATTGTATCATTCTCTCTGCCAGAGGATAAAATAATTTTACCACCAGGGTTTGAATAACGGATGGCATTATTCAGAAGGTTCACTAGTACCCAGACAGTCTTTTCAATATCCATGTTTATAGAAGGTAAATTATCCTCAATGTTAGTCTCAAGCTGTATATTCTTTTCGGATATAAGCATCATTAAAGCAGTAACGGCATAGTCAGTTATTTCTTCAGGCCGGGCACGGGAGACGTTCATTCTGACATTACCGGTTTCTATCTGGGCATAGTTCAGGATCTCATTTATTACTTTACTAAGTCTGCTGCTCTGGTCTTTAATTGACTGAAGCAGCTCTTTCTGTTCTCTGTTTAGTTTGCCTATGCGGTAATCCTCCAGCAGTTTTATAGACAAATTTATTGAAGAAACCGGAGTTTTCATTTCATGAGAGACATTTGAAATGAGTTTAGTTTTGGCGGCATCACGATCTTCAAGGGGTTTAACAATTCGGGCGGGAAAAGTTAGAATAAAGAATATTGTAACAACAACACTTAATGCTCCCGCTATCACCGCATAAATTATGATTTCACGTGCCTTATCTTCCACAGCAGAATTCTTCTGAAGAATAGAAGTCATGTTAAGAGAATAGATTTCACCAATTATTTTTTTCATCTCATAGTAAGTACTCTTCAAAACAACCTGGGGAATGTGATTATCGCCCGAATTGAAATTTATATTCTTAATAAATAAAGAATATGCCGTTCTTAAACTGTCAACCAACTCTTGCTCTCCTGGTTCAGTTACGTTCGATGACTCATCATTGAGTCTGGACTCGAACTTTTCTTCCGCACTATAGAAGCGGGATATTATCGTGGTATCAGATTCCGCGGGTGAGAGGTTATTAAATTCAGAGAAGGTGTTGTACATTTCATCAAGTGAAGAGACCATCCCCGTCGAATAATCAATAGTACGATAGTTATCAGTTATTGTGCCTCGCGAACTTCCGGCAAGCTGATTTATAAAGATTACAGCGGCGGCGCTAAGAGCAAGAATTATAAGTAGTAGAAAAATTACCCCCGAAAATATTTTGCTTCTAATATTATTCATACTTTGGTTAGCCAGCTACTATTTGTCAAGTTCCTTAATCTGCACAGCCAGCATATTCAAAAAACTATTCATTTCATTATAAGTGAAATTGTGATTCTCATAAGTGAATCTATCCTCATCTATGGTGTCAAGGTAAAAAGTATATACGCTGAGATTAAACGTTCTTAAATTATTCCCGGTTGTATTTAGTTTAAGTTCGAATCGATATTTTTTTATATCCTGTTCAGCAGACCAGGCTGCCGAAATATCCACAAAGGATTCATCAATATCAAAGAATTTAGCGATTTGCTCTTTTAGGTAATTTAATCCTGTTCTGATTATTTTGTCATTCATCAGCATTTAAATTTTAAATTTATCAATATCATCCTGCCGTCCCATTATTATCAGCAGACAGTCGGGCATAAGCTTAAAATCCGCTTCCGGCATCAGGTAAAATTTATCCTGCAACACATCCTTCACTGCTATTACCAGCAGGTTATATCGTGAACGAAGTCTTATTTGTTTCAACGTTTTACCGATAAATTCCTCAGGCGAGGCAATTTCCACAATACTGAATTCAGAAGTAAGGGGTATATGTTCAAGCAGGTTGGCTGATGATAATTTCTGAGCAAGTACGAGTGCGATATCTTTTTCCGGGAGAATAACCTCATCAGCTCCCATAAGTTCAAGGATTTTCGCATGGTTTTCATTTATTGCTTTTACAATTATTCTTTTTATTTTTCGTTCTTTAAGGTAGTGAGTTGCCAGGATGCTGGCTTCCATATTCTGTCCTATGCTTATTATAACGGCATCTACCGAATCGGTAACGAATTCATTCAAAACCTTTGTATTTTTTGCATCCGCTATTATGGCATCTGAGACGTAATCTTTGATTTCATCAATCCTGTCATTATCAATATCTATTACCAGAACCTGGTTATTTTTTTTTGCTAGTGCCCTGGCCGCATTGAAACCAAAGTTGCCAAGACCAATCACCACAAATTGTTTCACATTATCCTCTTTGTTTTAACCTATTAAGATCTCTTCTTCAGGGTACCTGTAGCCGTTTATTTCTGTGCCCTTCAGCAATGAAAACCCGAGGGCAAGCGGCCCTACTCTCCCAAGGAACATTGTAAGTGTTATGATAAGTTTTCCTGTAAGAGACAGGCTGGAGGTTATTCCTGTTGAAAGTCCAACAGTACCGAAAGCGGAGATCGTTTCAAATAAAATCCTTACAAATGTTGATCTTTCGGTATAACTCAGTATAATTACAACAAAGGTAATCCATATAAAACTGATCAACGCAAGGACCGTAACCTTTGATATTGTATCATTACTGATCTTTCTTTTGAATAGAACCGTATCACGCATTCCCCGAAGTACGGAATAGATGTTTTTAGTTATTACAGCGAAAGAAGTTGTTTTAATACCTCCTCCAGTACTGCCAGGAGAAGCACCTATAAACATCAGAATAATTATGATCAGAAGGCTTGAATTTGCCATCGATCCTATATCAATTGTGTTAAATCCTGTTGTTGTTGAAGCTGAAATTACCTGAAAGAGAGCCTGGAGAGTTTTATTCCCGAAAGAGGCCGAAAACTTTGAACCTTCAATGAAGAATAGGGGAATGGTTCCGGTTAATATCAGAATACCCGATATAAATAACACTATTTTACTGTGAAGCGACAGCCCAGAAGGATTTATTCGTTTTATTTTCTTGAGAACATATACATACACATCGAAGAGTACAAAGAAACCGACGGCACCAGCGATACATACGAGGTCGATTATTAAATTAAGATAAATGCTCTGTCCGTATTTTGTTATACTGTTGCTGAAAAGTCCAAAGCCCGCAGTACAGAATCCTGAAACTGAATGAAAAAAGCTGATGTAAAGCGCATCGGAAGCAGCAAAAAAGTTCGACCAATAGAAATATAATCCGATCGTTCCCAGCAGTTCAATTACAAAAGTGAAAATAAAGACCACCTTAGCAAAACTGGTCATATCCATTTTCAGTGGACGACTTAGAGATTCACGAAGTATTTTCCTGCCGTTTATGGATATATCCTTTTTTTGACCAAGAAAGACCATGACTATAAAAACCATGTAGCCGAGTCCGCCGATCTGGATAAGGATTAATATCACCCATTGTCCGAAAGCTGTGTAATAACTTCCTGTATCAACTACAATCAGACCGGTAGTGGAAACGCCGGAAGTTGCAGTAAATAATGCATCGACAAAAGACTGGGAGGTTCCATTAACACTGGCGGCGGGAAGCATAAGAAAAATTGTACCTGTTAACGTTAGGAAGATGAATCCGAGTACCAGGAGTCGTAAAGGAGAAATATTTTTATAAAACCACTGCATTTTGAAATATCCATTCCGGGTTGATCATAATATTGGTAAATGCTCAGACCATTCTCACATAATTCAGGATTCACAATTCAAGGAACATACCATAGGCATTTAAGCGGATAATCTTCTGAATTTCGAATTATTGTTACCCCACTTGAACAGATACCGATTCAAAATGGAAGGGTAGTCTTTCAAAATGGAAAGGTCCCGAGAAGATATGCCTGAATAAAAAGGAATTTAGCATAGGTACAGGTTTTGTAATCAATACTATCTTACAGCCAAAGGACTGGGAAATGAAAACATCAGTTTCGGAAAAAAGTATAAGTATTGGAAAACAATATTTCTTCACTTCAGTAATATTGTTTTTCTTCATCACAGTGCTGTACACAGTTCAAGACACCATAGGATATGAGACAGTTTCTATGATTTTGCTGCTGGTAATTTTTATGCTCCCAATATTTAATTTCAGCAGAGGGCCGATCATTCTGGCTGCGGTGATAAGTGCATTTGGATGGGACTATTACTTCATACCGCCTCATTTTACGATGCATATAGCAAAAGCAGAGGATGTAATGATGCTAATGATGTTTGTTATTGTAGCCCTCACAAACGGAGTACTTGCCGCACGGGTAAATATTTACAGGGATGATCTCAATAAACTTGAGCGGCGGTGGAAATTATTATACAGCTTTGTAAAAGAATTGACGGGAGCAAAAGATACTAATGATGTATTAGTGAAGGCTGTTAAAAGCATTGAAAAAATATTTCGGCTTGAAACGGTTGTGTTCCTGAATCAGGATGGCACTCAGCTAGCGAGAACCCCTCATCCATCCGGAAGTTTTATCCCTGATGAGATGGAATGGCTTGCAGCAGAAGCCGCATTCAGACTAAAATCCTCCGGCGGAGTTACAACTAATATCGTAGGCAATGCCGATGCCCTTTATTACCCGCTGTTTGATAAAAAAGGAGTAGTAGTATGCATGATCGGTATAAAGATAAACGAAAAAATTAAGAAAGATAAAGAAGAGATGAATCTGCTGAAATCTATTATAGAAGAGATAACCCCATTTGTTGAAAGAACCAGCGTTTATTCAAGTCCATAAGATTGAAGCTTCCTATAGAGAGTTGTTAGACCTATACCGAGTATCTCTGCTGCTTTCGTCTTATTCCCACCTGTATCCGAAAGTATTTTAAGAATATGGTTCTTCTCAACGTCATCGAGTTTTTCGGCAGGATTGTTTTCTTTTTGTATGTTGATCACATCTTTGGGAAGGGATGCTTCGGATAACTCACCATCAGTTAAGATAACAGCACGTTCAATAATATTTTTTAATTCTCTTATGTTCCCCGGGAAGGAATAGTTTAGAAGAGCCGTGAAAAAGCCATCCGAAACCTTCTCAATATTTCTACTTAGTTTTTTTGCGAAGAAAGCAATAAAGTAATCGGTAAGAATTCTGATATCTTCCTTCCTCTCACGGAGCGGAGGGATATCAATTTTAACAACCGATATTCTATAGTAGAGATCATCCCTGAATTTACCTTTGTGGATTTCTTCTTCGAGATTTCTATTGGTTGCAGCAATGATACGAACATCCACACTGGTTTCCTTCGTATCTCCTGCCTTTATGAAGCTTTTCGTTTCCACAGCCCTGAGAAATTTAGCCTGCAGGCCGATATCGAGTTCGCCTATTTCATCAAGAAATAAAGTACCCTTATCCGCTTCTTCAAACAATCCTTTTTTATTTTTATTGGCTCCCGTAAATGCACCGGCAGTATATCCAAACATCTCAGATTCGAGAAGATCTTTCGAGAAGGCACTGCAGTTGACGGCAACAAACGGATGCTTTTGTCTTTCTCCGGCATAATGGATTGACTGTGCGAATATTTCTTTACCCGTTCCGGTCTCACCGGTCAGCAGTACCGGAGTATCAGTTTGGGCTACTCTTTTAGCTATATCCAGCGTTTTTAGAATAGAGGGGGAGCGGCCGGTTATATTATCGAAGCTGAATTTTTGAACAACTTGTTTTTCAAGGTGCGCAACCCTTTTGCTGAGAGAGGATTTATTTAAGGCATTTTTCACAACAGGAAGAATCTTATTATCCTCATCTCCCTTAGTGATATAATCAAAAGCACCTTCTCTGATTGCTGTAACTCCGTCTTCGATTGTTCCGTAAGCGGTAAGGACGATAATTTCAGTCTGGGAATTTATACTCTTGATTTCGGCGATCAGCCTGAGCCCGTTAATATCAGGCAGTCTTACATCGCTGATAACGACCTGGTAATCTTCCTTCCTGAGCATGTTCAGAGCATCATTCCCTGTTTCGGCAGTATCGACCGTATAACCTTCCAGGGCCAGGAGTCTGGATAGCAGTTTTCTTAAATCCGGTTCATCATCAATTATAAGAATTTTATTCATCATTCCGCAAATAAGTTACATAACAAATATAAATGGATTTAACCTTTAACTCACCATGTTATCATCGCAAGAAAAAACGGCTGGGAAGCTGGAAATGTGGGAGCGTCACTTAGGCAGGAAGTTACTAGAGGACCGGAGGGCTTAAGAACCGTAGGCCTCTTCCAAAATCTTTCCAGAATTAAGGTTATTTTACCGTATTATGAAATTACTCCTTGTTGAAGATGAAAAAGAATTGGCTTCCGATATAAAGTCATTCATATCGGTGGAGGGATTTATTTGCGAAACAGTCTACTCCTTAAGCGAGGCACTGGAAAAGATAAATTTACATGAATACGACTGTGCAATAATCGACATAACTCTTCCGGGAGGAAGCGGCCTAAAAATCATTGAAGAGCTTAAGAAACTAAACGGCAAAACAGGAATAATAATTATTTCAGCAAAAGATTCTTTGTCGGATAAGTTAACAGGCCTTGAACTTGGGGCAGATGACTATTTGACCAAGCCTTTTCATCTTTCTGAACTGAATGCCAGGATTAAATCTGTTTTGAGAAGAAGGCAATATGACGGGGAAAAACAGATCATAATTGAAGAGCTTAATATTTTACCCGAGAAAAGGGAGGTACTGATAAATAATGTACCGCTCGAACTTACAAGGAAAGAATATGATCTGCTTCTTTACCTGGTTAACAATAAGGAGAGAGTTATAACCAAAGAATCAATCGCTGAACATATATGGGGTGATCAGGCTGATACTTTCGGGAGCCTTGATTTCGTTTATTCACAGATAAAGAACCTCAGGAAAAAAATGATCGAAGCCGGCAGCGGCGATTATATCAAAACTTCCTACGGAATAGGATATAAATTCTCAACCAGATGAAACTTCTCAGGATAATAAATAAAAGGTATGCTCTTTTTTCTGTAATGGTATTAATCACCGGAATCGTACTAATTTATTTCTTCCTCAGGTATTTCATTAACTCAGAAACAATAGAAAAACTTGAGGACACGAAACAATATGTTATAAAAAGTCTTGACGCCGGAAAACCTGTTGAGTTTTACCCGCTTATAGAGGTGATTGAAACGAAAGGTAAGTATCCTGTAAAAGTTTCCGAGTCAATTACTGATACAATTATATTTAATCCCGTTGAAAATGAACCAGATTCATACAAACAATTAAGTTTTGTTCATACGGCAGATAATACAACCTACCTGGTGACGATAAGGACCGACAATATTGAAACCCTCGATATTTTGCTTTCATTAGGGTTACCTCTAGTTTTGCTTATCCTGATTGTACTAATCATTTCAAACCTTATTATCAACAGGATAAACTTCAGAATATGGAAACCATTTTACAACAATCTTAATCTTCTCAAAAAGTTTAACGCATCAGATAAAGATGGTCCTCAATTTGTTTCATCTGAGATTGATGAATTTAAGGATCTAAATAAAACATTGACTGAACTAACAGATAGGATAAGAAAGGATTACAGGGAATTAAAGGAATTCTCCGAGAATGCATCACACGAGCTTCAGACGCCTTTAAGCATTATTAAGATAAAAGTAGAATCCTTATTGCAGACTGAACAAGCAGACGGGGAACAAGCAGAAAAGATTCAGTCGATATATAGAATGATTAACCGTCTGTCGCGTCTGAATAAATCGCTTACCCTGCTCTCAAAAATAGGCAGTATAGAATATGAAAAGAAAGATGAAATATGGCTGGAAGAATTCATAGTTAAAAAAACTGAAGAATTTAAGGAAATAGCCGGGGAGAAAAATATTTCAGTTAAAACTGATTTTGAAAAGGACAAAAAAATTCTTTTTAACAAAGATCTGCTTGAAATACTTTTCTCAAATCTATTTTCGAATGCAGTTAAATATAATATTGAAAATGGCTCGATTAATATCCAATTGTCAGGAAATAAACTCACTTTTAAAAATACAGGAATATCAATATCTCTGAATCCGGAAAAGATGTTCGACCGTTTTAAAAAAGGTGAGCAGTCCAATGAATCTTCTGGGTTGGGGCTATCTATTGTTAAGCAAATCTGCTCTATAAATAATTTAGATATCAGATATAGAGTAGAAAATTCCTTCCATATAATTGAAATCACTTTCCCGGGGTAGTCATTTCAGATTTTCTACAGAATTAAAAATTATTATTTATGTTCAAAATAATTCTGTCAGATGAAAAAAACATTCTTTTTTACAATTATCTGTTTATTATTCCTTAAGGCTGCATACTCACAACAACCAGCCGGTGCCGATTCGCTCACATTAGACGAAGCAATAAATATTGCTCTTCGGAACAACCTTAATATTCAAATAGCCAGTAAAGAGGTTAAAAAAAACCATTATGCGGTAAACGAAAACGATGCGGCACTCCTACCCGGAATATCTGCACAATCACATTATTTGTATGCGCCTGAAAGTGGGTATGATCCGGCAGTTACTAATGGAGGGGAATATGGATTGCAGCTTTCGGCAGATTATACTCTTTACAACGGAGGGTTAAATCACCTGGCTATTAATCAGGCCGACAAGAATGTTAATCTCTCGGAATTAAGTCTTCAGAAAGCAAAATCTGAACTAATATTTAATGTGAGATCGGTCTTTTATGAAATAAATCATGCGAAAAGAGGGGCTAAATACCAGGATGAAACCCTTCAAAGTCTCAAGGATTATTACAGCTATCTAAAGGAACTTCAATCAGGAGGAAACGCGACACAAAGCGATGTGTTGAAGACCGAAGTTGATCTGAATAACGCAAAAATAAATCTTGAAGACGAGAAACTAAATCTGAACAAATTAAAGAAAGAATTATTAAGCCTGTTATTTCTTCCTGCAGATACAAGTATTGCAATTGGAAATATTGCGAAAACAGATACAACACTTCCGCCTGATAAGCCGGCAGCCGATTTTATAGATGTAAAAATCGCAGAGATGGAAGCTGTAATTAATCATTTCGATATTCAAACAGCACAGGCGGAAAAGCTGCCTGTTATTAACCTTTCAGGTGATGCCGGTGTTTTAGGTGTGAAACCTGAGGACTATAAAAATGATGTCGGTTATTCTGCAAATGTTAATGTGAACGTCCCGATATTTTCATGGGGTATGGTAAATGCAAAAATTGAACAGGCAACTGTTGCATATGAACAATCAAAACTAAAGACATCACTGATTAAACAGAATCTTACATTAACTAAAGACTCGCTTATAACAGAATTTCAGCTGGCAGCCAGAAAGATGGAGGCTTACAAAAATAATGTTAAAACAGCAGAGGATAATTTTTATTATTCGAAAGCATTATTTATAGGAGGCAGCGGATCTACCCTTGAAGTGCTTGATGCCTTTCGTTTGCTGAATGATGCAAAAACAAATTACAATAATTCAATCTTAACTCTTCGGCAGGCCAGAGCGGAACTGCTGAAATTATACGGCGAATAAAAATGAATTCAACTACAAAATTCAGGATGCTGCTAAATGCAAAAGATTTATGGTTCAAAGCCGGAGTTATTCTTATACTGATTTCGGCAATCGGCGGATGTTCAAATAATAATACTGGCAGCAAACAAACAGCTGCGGCAGATTCCTCTCAGGTTGTGGTATCAGTCAAAGTAGATTCGATTAAGAAGAGCACAATGGATGTCATTGTTGAGTCTTACGGAGTCACTTCGGCCCGACAGATTTATAAAGTCATTTCACCTGTTACAGGGGTTATTACAAAATTTAATTTTTATAACGGCGACAACGTATCGAACGGTGAAACTATAGCTTCTATTATACCAAAAGAATCGTATGCTGCAATTAAAGGTGCAGAAACAATGCTAAATAACGCCGTAACAAAAGATCAAAGGCAGGAAGCAGAGAGAACCCTTAAACTCGCTGAACAGAGTTCTAACCAGATAAGATTAAAAGCTCCCTTCTCCGGTGTACTTGTCAACCGGACGAAAAATGAAAATGAAGTTGTAAACGAAGGAGAACTTCTTGCTTCAGTGATAAATAAGAATTCAATATTATTTATTGCCCAGGTACCTGCTGATTCAATTTACAAAGTACAATCCGGACAGCAGGTCAGAATAAATTTTCCTTCCATACACGGGATTAATTTTGAGGGAACGGTTAAAAGAGTTGAACCGCGCGTAAATATGCAAAGTCAGACATTCCCTGTCCACGTGGAAATTAAAAACCATACAGAACTTTTAGCGGACTCACTTTTCGGTGAAGCTTCAATCATAATAGGGGAACATAAAAATGTATTTATTGCACCCCAAAAATCAGTAATTCATGATGAAGAAAAGGATACCTATTCAGTTACACTAATAAATCCCGACAGTATCGCATATACAGTAAAGGTAATACCCGGAATAAGCAGGGATTCGATAGTTGAAATTCATTCGGATCAAATAAAAGAGGGAATGCCTGTAATTATCGAGGGAAATTACGGACTGCCTGATTCGACAAAGGTAAGTGTAAAAAAATGAATATATTCCATTTTATTCAAAAGCACACCCGGGCGATCGTTTTTGTTGTAAGTCTGTTGGTGCTTGCCGGAGTATTCACAGTCCTAAACTTACCAGTATCCATTTTCCCTGATATTACTTTTCCAAGGATAGTTGTACTAGCCGATAATGGTGAGCAGCCGGCAGAAAAAGTGATGGTTCAAATCACGAAGCCTCTTGAAGAGACTATAAATTCATTACCGGGAGTAACAGATGTACGCTCAACCACATCAAGAGGGTCGGTAGAAATTTCTGTAAACTTTGAATGGGGAACGGACATAATACAATCGCAGCAATTACTTCAGGGGAAAATTTCCCAGATAAGGAATCAACTTCCATCCACGGCGAGTGTCCAGGTTCAAAGAATGAACGCAACTTTCTTTCCGATAATGGGTTATGCTTTAACATCTGATTCTGTTAGTCTTATTAAGATGCGCGATTTAGCACTTTATACTCTACGCCCTCTTATAAGCAGGGTAAAAGGAGTTTCCGAGGTGCGTATAGTAGGGGGCGATACAAAGGAATATCTTGTAAGGGTTGATCCCGCGAAATTGCATTCATACGGGATAAACATGCAGCAGGTTTCAGACGCAATTGCAAAAACAAATCTCGTTAGTTCAGTTGGTCTGATGGATGCAAATTATCATCTTTACCTGACACTGGTGGATAACACCTATCAATCGATGGACGATATCCGCAATACTGTTATAACCTCTACAAGTGTCTCTCCAGTATTCTTAAAGGATATTGCATCCGTTACTGCTTCGGTAAAGGATAATTACATAAGTGTAACAGCCAATCGTAAACGCGCTGTACTTGTGAATATTTTAAGACAGCCGAGCGGCAACACCACACAGATTGCTTCAGAAGTAGAAAAAATATTTAAGGATAATTCGCAGATACCAAAAGCTGTCAATATTTCAAATTTTTACAACCAGGCAGATCTTGTAAATGAATCATTTAAAAGTGTCAGGGATAGTATTGGTGTCGGGGTTATTCTTGCTATCATCGTTCTGCTTCTTTTCCTTCGCAACTGGAGGATTACTTTTGTTGCAGCAATTGTAATTCCGATTACCGTCGCAATTACGGTTCTTTTATTAATGGCAGCAGGGGAAACTTTAAATATAATGACGCTGGGTGGGATAGCTGCGGCAATCGGGCTTATAATTGACGACAATATTGTTATTATTGAAAATATATTCCGTCATTTCAAAGAAGGACACGAAAAAATATCAGATGCAATAGGCAGTTCAATAAAGGAATTATTTACCGCAGTTATAGGTTCAAGCACAAGTACGATAATTATTTTCCTTCCCTTTGCCTTTCTTTCCGGTGTGACAGGAGCATTCTTCAAATCTCTCTCGTTAACGATGGCTCTTTCATTAATTGTTTCATTATTCCTGTCATTGTTTTTTGGTCCACTGCTTGCGTCAAAATTCATTCACACTAAGGATTTCGAAAAAGAGAATAATGAAAAAAAGGAAGGACTCATTGAGAGTTACTACAAAAAAATCCTCGGGTTTCTAATTAACCACAAATATCTTGTCATTCCTGTAATTCTGGTGCTGGTAATAGTCGGTTATATGCTTTACTCTTCAATAGGCAGCGGTTTTATGCCCGAAATGGATGAGGGTGCTTTTATTCTGGATTATAACTCACCGCCGGGGACATCATTAACAGAAACTAACAGAATGTTAATGCATGTTGAGCAGATTATTATGACTATTCCCGAAGTTGAGTCTTATTCGAGACGGACAGGCACACAACTAGGCTTTTTTATTACTGAGCCGAACAGCGGTGATTATCTTATTAAATTAAAAAGCAGCCGAAGCAGGGGAATAAATGATATCATCGATGAGCTCAGGAACAAAGTTGAGAATACTGAGCCCGCATTACAGATAGAATTCGGACAGGCAATGCAGGATCTAATCGGTGATCTTACAAGTGTTCCTTCTCCTGTTGAGATCAAGGTTTTTGGTGATAATAAATCTCTGATACAGCGAAAAGCACATGAGATTGCATCTTTGATATCCAGCGTGAGAGGCGTGGTGGATGTTTTTGATGGAATAGTAATAAGTGGACCTGCCTACATAATTAAGTTTAATCTTCCTGCAATTGCGCGGTCAGGTTTTACTGTAGATGAACTCAGCAATATCATCAACAATGATATACAGGGGGATGTATCGACGCAGATACAGAATGGAGAAAAACTAATAGGTGTTAGGGTAAGATTACCTGATAAATACAGGAACAATCTGGATCTCTTAAGATCAATAAGGGTGATATCTCAGGATGGCAGTTCTTACCTGCTGGGATCATTAGCTGATTTCAGCATTGATCCCGGTCAGTCTGAAATTTACCGGGAAAACCTAAAACAAATGGTTGCCGTAACTTCAAGAATTTCGGGCAGAGACCTGGGAAGCACTGTAAGTGATATTAAGAGTGTACTTAACAAAAAACTGAATCTTCCGTCTGACGTTACTTTAGAATATGGCGGCACTTTTAAGACTCAGCAGGAATCTTTCAATGGTTTACTGAGAGTTCTTATTGCTGCCTCGCTTCTTGTTATACTTGTTTTGATCATAGAATTCGAGAGATTTCTTATACCGCTTTCAATTTACCTGATTGCCGTCTTATCACTGTTCGGGGTTGTCTTAGCACTATGGGTGACGAATGTCAACTTTAATATTTCAAGTTTCATGGGAGCTATAATGATGGTAGGTATAGTTGCGGAGAACAGTATTTTCCTGACTCATTATTTCTTCATTTTCATAAATCGCGGAATGAAAAGAAGGGAGGCTGTAATCAACGCAAGCGTGGTTAGATCGCGCCCAATAATTATGACGGCGCTTGCGGCAATTCTCGCATTATCGCCTCTCGCGCTCGGTATCGGAGCGGGTTCACAAATGCAGCAGCCATTAGCATTGGCCGTAATAGGCGGCTTCACATTATCGAGCGTGCTTCTCTTATTTATTCTGCCGGTTCTGCTATCAATTTCAAAAAAGAAATGAATTTCTAAAATGCAAATATCTTCACTATGGTAATAATAATATCCGGATCAAAAATGTAAGAAAGAAGCGATTTTCCCCAATTCAATTACTCTCAGGCAAAACCGGATTCTTCATAACCTTTACCTTTCTATCAAAGTGATTAGGGATATATCAAATTTAAATGGAGTACATGGAATTGCATTTGCCGATGAATTCGGAAAAGGATTTATAAGTAACGGGAGGAATGATACCGTAACAGTTTTTGAAACCCATCAGGCCTTGCAATTGATATCGACCATAATCTTTTATTTTCCGTATGTGATAATAAAATGATGACAATAATTAACCCGCAAACCGGAAAGGTTATTAAAACTGTACCTATCGGAGGAAGAGTTGACGGATGTGATTTTGATCCGGGAACTAATCTTGCATTTAGTTCAAATGGTGAAGGCACACTAACCGTGGTTAAAGAAGAATCACCGGATAACTTTAATGTTGTTGAAAATGTAACTACTTATAAAAGATTGAGAACGATAGCACTTGATCCGGCCATACACAATATTTATTTACCGGGAATGCTTGGCAATAATAGATTCGGCGTATTAATATTGAAGAAGGAATAAAAGTATAGCATCATAATAATGATGATAAAAATCACCCTGGTAATCCAGATTATCTCCAGATTTATTTTAAATATTTAATTAAATAAAAAACGAAAGGAGATCTAAAATGTTTAAAACAATTCTTGCAGCAATGATGCTGCTTTTCAGCGTTTCGATTTTTGCACAGCAAAAGAACAATATTAAAGTACCTGATAGCGTTACTAAAGCATTTCAAAAAGCTCATCCGACTGCGGCTGATGTTTCGTGGGACAAAGAAGGGATGAATTATGAAGCAAATTATAAAGAAACAGGAAACAACTATTCTGTTGTTATTAACAATGAAGGAAATATCCTTGAAACTGAAAGTGAAATTAATGTATCTGACTTGCCTTCCGGAATAGTTAGTTACATAAATAATAATTACAAGGGGTATACACTTTCCGGAGCAGCAAAAATTGTTGATAATAAAGGAAATGTAAAGTATGAGGCGGAAATAAAAAATTCCACAGGTTCTAAGGATGTAATGTTTGATAAAGATGGAAATCCTCTGCATAAGAAAAACGAAAGCAAGGAAGAAAATGAAAAAGGAGAGGATGAAGATTAACAGAGATTGGTTAGGTTAAATTAGTGTGAAAAAGGCTTCTTCCAGATATCTGAATACGCTCTGAAAACGTTGAGCCTCCTATTATAATGCTGTATATTTAAGGGTTCAATTTTGGAGGATATTATGGCTCTTGTAAAAAATGCGATTCTGGGAGAAGTTTCAGGGAAAATGGGTGACAAAGTCTTCCGGCAGATGAACGGAAAGACATTCGTCTCTGAACGTCCCTTACATTATAAACCTGCCAAAACCCCCGATGCCAGGAAAATAAGAAGCAGCTTTGGAATAACAGTTCATCTCGCAAAAAAAATTATTCTCGACCCGGCTCTGAAAGAGACGTGGAGGGCAGCAAAGATAGAAGGGAGCACTCCATATCATAGAATCATTAAACAAAATAGTCTGCTTACTAATTCAGGTTCATTAACCAACCGAAATAAAATTACTCCTGATGGTCTGTTCCTGAATATTGATTCCGCATCACTTGAAAACCAGGTCCTTCACTTAACTTTGAATTGTCCCGACGAGGGCAGCCTGATTTTCCCGGCAAAGTTGTCGATACTATATTATTTCAGGAAAGCCGGCACACCCCTGGTTTTGACGCAAGTTAATATTCCGGAAAGTATTCCGGGCGGGATCTATGAACTTGATCTAAGACCGGCAAAGAGTATTACCAAATTTTTGAACGATGATCCGGATGCTCTGTTGTTCATGGCACTTGTTAGTGAAACTATTCTGAAAAAGAAGATTTATTGGACAAGCACTGCAGCATCCAGACTAGATTAAATTGATTTAAGAATTTGCGTGCAGGAATTAACCTAGTCTTCTTAAATTTATGAACCGTTTCTATCAACGAGTTTGAAGAAACGACTTTCTTCTCCGCGGCTGAGATTCTCCTGGTAGAGAAACGCGAGATTTTCTTTATCGAACTTTTCGAAAAATTCTTCCCACGAAATGTGCTTCAGCGAATCTTCACCCGAATATCCAGGAAAATCTATACGCAATATTCTGGTTTCATTCTTTGAGTTAGTTGCTTTAACGGCAGCTGGCTTGCCGTCTCTTTCTTCGACCCATTTTTTAATCTCATTATGATCTGTTGTCTTTTTCGATTGATTACTCATATTCTATTCCTTTTTCCAGTTAATAATATTATTTATTGAACGAATGTCAGTGACTGGCTTCAATCTGAATAAAACGAGGTTGAGGCGTCAACAAAACGGTGATTATTTTAACAGAGAACTGCGGTTACGCGAAAGTATAGCGACAATCATTTCAGGTTATCTCATCTATAATTACAATTAAGTTCTGTTTATTCAATAAGACAAGAGTGATTTATTAAAATGATATACTAAGAAAGGAACAGTATGCCTGAAACTAAAAGTAAGAAAAAAGAATTTCCAGCACAGCATCAAAATCCACCGGGAAGAGAATTTAAGATGGATCCACAACCTGAAGTTATAAGGAGCAGCTATAAGGGAAGCGGTAGACTGAAAGATAAAACCGCAATAATCACCGGGGGCGATTCAGGTATTGGAAGATCAGTTGCTGTTCATTTTGCGAGGGAAGGAGCCGATGTTGCTATTGTATACCTTGAGGAAGATAAGGATGCACAAAAAACACAGGAAATGGTTGAGAAGGAAGGAAGAGAATGCCTGCTTATCAAAGGTAATGTAGGCGATGAAAGTTTCTGCAGTGAAATGGTGGAGAAAGTGCATAACAAATTCAAAAAAATAAATATTTTGGTGAATAATGCCGGGGAACAGCATCCCCATGACGGACTGGAGGAAATTGATCTGAAACTGATGGAACAAACTTTCAGAACAAACATCTTTTCAATGTTCTATATATCCAAAGCCGCATTGAAATACATGAAGGATGGAGATTCTATAATCAATTCAACCAGTGTTACAAGCTACAGAGGAAGTGATCACCTTATAGATTATTCATCAACAAAAGGAGCGATAACCTCCTTTACAAGATCGCTTGGTAAGAATCTTTCCTCTAAGAATATTCGTGTGAATGCAGTTGCGCCGGGACCGATATGGACGCCGCTTATACCGTCAACGTTTGATGATGTGACAGAATTCGGGTCAAATACTCCACTTGGAAGGGCAGGCCAGCCAAGTGAAGTTGCTCCCGCTTATGTGTTCCTTGCTTCGGAAGATGCGTCGTATATAACGAGCCAGATTATACATGTAAACGGCGGAGATTTTACGAGTTCCTGAGGAAGGTCCTCTGTGAGGGGCGGGGTGAAGGTTGAAATAATCGTCCATATAATTGACCTTTTACTTTTTGGAATAGTGTTTGAGAATTGTAAGAACAGCCTTTTCCGAATGATTTAAGCCTTGCCTGGAGCTGCGCTGTTTCCTGTTCATTGCTTTCGGAAGGTAACCCTCCTTCCAGGCTTTGATGATTTCGGGATGAATATAGTATTCACGGCAGACGGCGGGAGTATTATTTAATTCTTCCGCTGTCTTTTTTACAACACCGGAGATAATCCTTTTGTTCTTTGTATCGTTCTCTTCAGGAGAAACGTGCATGAAATTTTCTGCCGCAAGAACTGTTGCTCCCCATGTCCTGAACACTTTAGCTGTGAAATCTTTCTCTATAATGCTGTTCAGATATTCATTAACATTCGACGAATCGACAGGCTGCCTTTTACCTTGCTCATCTATATACTGAAAAAGATGCTGACCCGGAAGGTCCTGGCACTGCGAAACAACCCGGGCGAGTGTTTTATCCTTTATATCGAGTTCAAATGATTTTCCGCTTTTACCGTTAAAATGGAAATAAATATTGATACCTTTTATATCGACGTGCTTGTCTGTTAGTGTGGTAAGACCATATGAGTTATTCTCCTCTGCATAAACTTCATTTCCCACACGGATA
The DNA here is from genome assembly GCA_963839165.1 of uncultured Bacteroidota bacterium. Lineage (GTDB taxonomy): Bacteria > Bacteroidota > Ignavibacteria > Ignavibacteriales > Ignavibacteriaceae > DATFVA01. The sequence goes on from CAWIUG010000005.1 coordinate 241,447, forward strand.
AGCGTTTCTTCGAGAAGCCTTAAGATAACGGCGAGAACTTTTTCACGAATCAGTTTCTTTTTTCTTAAATCTTTATTTACCTGTTTTCTGATAGCAGGGAGGGATCTACCGAACTCAATTAATTTATCGAACTTTTTGTTATTTCTGAATTCTTCCCATTTTTCATGATAGATGTACTGCTTTCTTCCTTTGCTGTCGCGCCCTACCGCCTGGATATGTCCTTCCTGACTGCCGCATATTAAAACTTCCTTCCATGCAGGTGGAATAACAAGTGATTTTATTCGTTGAAGTATTTTATCATTGCTTATGGTTTTACCCTGCTCATCAAGGTATTGGAAACCTTTACCGCGTCTCCTTCTGCTGATACAGAGATCGTTTTCTGCTGTATAGCGAAGGCTGTAATCTTTCAACAAATTTTTGTTTTCAGCTGTCAAAGCACTTTTCAAATAACTAAAGAATAGATCAGAAGGGAATTAAATTTCATAACGTAGATTACTATTTCCATACTTTCTTTTCAAACGCACCTTCCTCTTCGGTTTTCCTGCCATACTTATCGGCTATCTCTTTTAAACGGTGCGGGAAGTCAGACTGGATACCGTCAACTCCAAGTTTAACAAGACATTCAAGCTCTTCGTATTTGTTAACCGTTGCTGCTATGAGTCTTTCTATTTTCCTTTCAGGATGCCGCTTGTTGAATATAGACTTCAGTCTTGTATCATATTTCATTATCCTCCTAAAGGTCGTCCAGTTTGCAATTGTCACCTTTCGGGGACGGAGGCCGACAGCTACTTTATTATTGTACTTAATGGCTTTTCTAACAGGACTATACTGATGAGGTACAAGAATAAGTCCGGGCCGGGGTTCTATATCAAAACTAATTGACATATCGGGATACTTTTCCCTCAACATTTTGAAAACTTTCTTCTGGTTTGTTTCCATCACAATTTTGAACGTTGGAGCAAATTTGTCAATCAGTCTTCTTAATTCTTCCACAATCGGTATTGCAGAGCCTTTTTCTTCATCAGGAGTTTTAATATCAAGGAAAATATAAGTCAGTCTGGTCTGTTCAATGCACCATTCAAAAAACTCGCTAAGTTTTGGTTTCACAGGATAGACAACATGTCCATCACCGTGCCGTTCTTTATATGTAAAGTGTTCCCTGAATTCGGGAAGTGTTAGCTCACTGATTTTCTTCCGGTACCTGTTCCCTAAGGCAGGAGGATGGGGTTTGTACTTAACAAAAGGTTCAAAACCTCCTTCACGAAGCAATGCCTTTGTAGAATCAGGATCCCAGTCGTGCCACAAAACCACTTCCAGGTCCTTAGTAAGGCAGATATCGACCTCAAGTGAATTTGCACCATCAGTAAGGGCTTTTTCGAAAGATGAAAATGTATTTTCCGGCTCAAAAACCGGTGATCCCCGGTGTCCCGCTACCAGGAATAATTCGTTATTATTTTCATAGGTCCTGCTAAGTTTACACTTACTGAAATACTCTGTAATCCATTTCTTTATTAATTGTGCTGTACCTGGCAAATTTATCTCCTCAATTTTACAGAGAATTTAGTTAATTTTATATTTGAAGGACGTGAGGTAGAAACATATAAATATGAAGATAAAGACTTCTATGAGACGTAAATCAAACCAGGATTTTTTTAACAGAGTATATACGGTTGTTGCCGGGATACCTTACGGAAAGGTTACAACTTACGGTCACATTGCGGAAGCCTGCGGAAAAAAATCAGCGGCAAGAATTGTAGGCTGGGCTTTGAATGGATCAAAGGAAAGGGGACTTCCGTGCCATCGGGTAGTTAACAGGTATGGTGCACTAACGGGAAAGGTATATTTTGGAGATCAGGAAATTATGGAAGATCTGCTGAAATCCGAAGGTGTGGAATTTGATAATGACGGATGTGTGAAGCTCGATAAATTTTTATGGATCCCTCCGAAAAAAAGAGAAAGATGATCTTTCTTTTCGGAACCTGCCTTTTGAACACATACATTACTTTTACCTGCTCTTGACATTTTTTTGACAACCTCTAGCCATTTCGTTCTTATGTTCATGATATAAATTGAAAGAATGGAGGATCGAGGATGAAAAAGATAATAATAACAGCTGTATTGTTATCCCTTTCAATAACAATAGATACTCAGGTCAGAAAACTTTCAGAACGCGGGCACTACCTTGCAGGTAGTTTCGAAGCAGGACTGGCAGCGGACATTGGTCTGAGCACTACTAAGAAAACATCTCCTGAGGAAACTCCTTATTTTTACTATACAGAGGACAATAACAGAGAATTTTACCTGAATCTGAAAGCATCATTAGGATATTATCTGCTCGATTTTGGGTTTGTTTTCGGGTATTGGGGCGACAATTATAGAAGCTAATAGGGACAAGTACCAGGAAATGTATCCTGATGATTTGTACTGGAATGAAGTAGGAAAATATTCAAGATTTCCCCAGGGGATTCCTGAGGGAATTGAATTAAACAGGATAAAACCTATAAGTTTACACGTAGAATATTAATCGTTATAGTTCATTAGTGTAACGGTTAACTTCAAGGGATGAAACTCCTGAATCTATCCTTATATATATTTTGCTGGCCGATGAATCAAAATTGGCTGTACGGTAAAGATCCGAATTTATCTTTGTGAATCCTCTGAACTTTTCAGAGTTTAATGCTCCGTCAGTTCTTATTTCGCATCCGGAATTTTCGGGAATATCTATATTTACATCCGAGGCTCCGGTTTCTATATTTACATCAGTACGCTCTGTATTGCTTCCAAGCTTAACTTTAAGAGCAGCGGCACCCATACTTACACCCAGGTTTCTAACCTTCACAGGAGATAGATCGAGATCAACAGAAGCGGCACCCACATCAAAGTTCATATCCCATATAGGCTGAGGATTAAAATACATTTCCACCCGGTTCCTGATTGAATGACGTCCTAATCTTATTCTTGTTTTTTTCATCGTCATTTTCAATGAGGCCTTATCCGCGGTGACAAGATTGTTTACATCATAATTATTCTTCACACCTTCGGTATGTGCATAAAAAAGATTAGCAGCAGTGTCTGAAACAGAAGTAAAAGATCCTGCACCTGCTTTGAAATGAAATTCTGCATCCTTAATAGAATCTGAGAACGGCTCGGAATAATCCGTAAATTCGTATTTATAAGCTGATTCAGGTCCATTATCAAAGACTATATCGAAATCACCTGTTGTAAGACTTACCATTGTTTTGAACGAGGCATAAAGGCTAAATGCGAGGATAATCCCTGCCAGTCCAGCTATAAATACTTTAGCCGCATTATTTTTAACAATTATACCGATACCCCAAAGGACAAACACCAGCGGCCACAATTTCCACAATCCGCCCCAATCCCAGTTGAGTTCTGAAAAATTATTTAACAGAATTAACATACCGAGAGTTATAAATAAAAGTCCCCAGAACAAATGTTTTGCTTTCATTTGAATTTCCTTTTGATTATTTCCTGGCATTTAGAAGAAGACCAACACCTACAGCGATGAGAAGCAGCGGCCAGAAATCACCGAAGTGAATTCTGGGAATAAAATTGTCGAGTAAGAAAAGCAGTCCCACCACCACCAAAACAACGCCGAATATTGAAGATCTTTTATGTTTCTGTTCTGCCATTGCCTGGTAGTATTGCTGATAATCGGGTTGAGACTTACCCTCTTCAGCTGAACCTGTTCCAGTTGTCTCGTTAGTCCCGGCAGAAGTTTCTGTACCCCCGGCACTTCCGGTACCTGCATTAGAAGCAGCGAATGCATAGGGTTCCTCAGGAACGACTATCCAGAGAATAATATAAGCCAGTACGCCTGCTCCTCCGGCGAATAAACTAACAACAAAGATAATACGGACAAGCGTGGGATCAATTGCAAAATAGTCTGCAAGTCCCCCTGCAACTCCTCCCAGCATTTTATCTTTATTAGAGCGATATAATTTCTTGTTCATTTTGATCCTCCCGGAATAACTATATTATTTACCACGCATATTATAAAGAAAACAGCGGTTATATGTGAAAGTATATTATTAACGGTTGCATTTAGTTAAAACCGGTAAATAATTTGTATAAAATGAGAGGAAAACGGCCCCCCTGAAGCAGTAAAGCGTTACGAACCACACCAATTAACATTGTTTAATGGCTGGTGCTTTTTTATTTTAGTTTTTAATCTTTTTTGATTTATGAAAATAGCAGTCTGCCAGTCAAATAATATTATCGGTGATATTCGTGGAAATAAGGCCAGGATCCTTGCTGGATACGGAAGGGGAGTGGAGGATGGAGCAGAACTTGTTATCTTTCCCGAATTAACACTTACCGGGTATCCCCCGCTTGACCTTGTAGAAAAGAAGGAATTCAGACAGGCAGTGATTAAAGCTGCAGGAGAAATAGCTGAACATACCGGCAGTACAGGATTACTTTTCGGTTCCATTACCGAAGACGATGATAATATCGGTACAGATATACATAACTCCGCCGTACTTTGCCATGACGGGAAAATACAGTTTATCCAGCATAAGTCGTTAATACCCAATTATGATGTATTCGATGAAATGCGGTATTTCGATGCCGCGAAGGAGAATCATATCTATGAATTTAAAGGAGAGAAGCTAGGAATTTCCATTTGTGAAGATATCTGGAACGATGCCGATTACTGGCATATACGAAGATATAATACTGATCCTATTGAGAACCTTATAAAGGAAGGGGCAACTATACTGCTGAATATTTCAGCCAGTCCTTATTCCTATGGTAAAAGAGAGGACAGGAGGAAGATGCTTTCAGTACTAACCAGTCAGAATAACATCCCTTTGGTATACACCTGTTTTGTGGGAGCTCAGACTGAATTAATATTTGATGGTGCAAGTATGTGTATGGATAACAAAGGGAACCTTGTACTGATGGGTGAAGTATTCAGTGAAGATTATTTTGTTTACGAGACAGAGGAAGAGCTCACTCCATTGCATAATGCTGAAAGAAGTTTTGAGGAAGAAATTCATGATGCACTCATATTCGGCCTGAGGGAGTATTGTACAAAACTAGGATTCAAAAAAGTTGTGCTTGGTTTAAGCGGCGGCATTGATTCTGCCATAATTGCCTATATAGCAGTTAAGGCACTGGGACGGGATAATGTTCATGTGCTCCTGATGCCATCCAAATATTCCAGTTCCGGAAGTATATCTGACGCAAGGAAACTTGCCGAGAACCTATGCATCTCATCAACTAAGATTACGATCCATTCTGTAATTAACAGGATGGAAGAGAAACTTACCCATGCGTTTCAGCAGGATATAGCAGGAATAACCGAAGAAAACCTGCAGGCTAGAATACGCGGGATGTACCTGATGGCATATTCAAATAAGTTTGGTAATTTACTCTTAACAACGGGAAATAAATCGGAGATAGCGGTTGGATATTCGACATTGTATGGAGATATGGCAGGCGGACTGGCAGTAATAGGAGACCTGTATAAAACGGAAGTATACAAGCTTGCGAGATACATCAACCGTAAAGAAGAAATAATTCCCGTCAAAATAATACAGAAAGCACCCTCTGCCGAATTGAGAGAGGGGCAGAAAGATCAGGATACTCTTCCTGAATATGAACTTCTTGATAAGATATTAAGAATGTACCTTGAAGAAAACAAGGAATACCACGAAATTTGCAGTATAATAGGTGATAATGCAACTGTGATAAAGGTTTTAAGGATGGTAGATCATAACGAATTTAAGAGAAAGCAGTCGGCGCCTGTATTACGAGTTTCAAAAAAAGCATTCGGTTACGGAAGAAGATATCCGATTGTACAGGGGTGGAGAAAATAAATGATTGTTAAACCAGTAGGGAAGTTATCAATGAAAAGAAGCGGCATTTTCCTGGCAGTATTATTCTTTACCTTAATAGCAGGGCATACATTAACATATGCTCAGTTGGGCGGCCATGTAAAACCTGTACAACTTCTTACATATCAGTCGTTTGATAAAGTCTACCCCGGTTCTGAGTTTAAGGTTGCCGTTAAGGTGATGGTTGACAGCGGATGGCATATAAATTCAGATAAGCCCCATGAAGATTTTTTAATACCGTCACAGTTTTCCGTCGATACTTCTGTCTTTAAGCTGGTGAAGGTTGCATATCCTCAGGCACAGGATTTTAAAACTAGAGATTTCAGAAACGCCGCTTTCAGTATGGGAAAGCGAAGTATATGTTGCTGCCCTGGTTAAAGCTCCTGATAGTCTTACTCCCGGAAAATATCCGCTGCCTGTATACCTTGATTACCAGGCCTGCAATAATATGACATGTATGCCTCCTAATACTGCCAGGGATTCCATCGTCATTGAGATAGCTGATAAAAAGTCGGTAGTAAACGAAATAAATCCTGAGGTGTTTAATAAAGTGAACCTGGAAGCCACTCAGGCATCAGCTGCACCTCAAAAATCTGATGACACTATTTCATCCATACTTGAGGGGAACGGACTAATAATCGGGTTATTCTTTGTCTTCCTGGGAGGACTGGCATTAAATCTAACTCCCTGCGTTTATCCTCTGATCCCCATTACCATTGGATTTTTCGGAGGTCAGAGTGAAGGAAAGACGAGCAGACTAGTGGGGATGGGACTCCTTTTCGTAGTAGGGATGGCTGTTACATATTCTGTTATCGGTGTGATTACCGCACTTACCGGATCGGTGTTCGGAGCCCTGCTTCAAAGTCCGGTTGTAATAATCCTAATCGCCTTAATCTTCGTCGTTCTCTCCTTAAGTATGTTCGGGGTTTACGAATTCAAACTACCTGATTCCTGGGTGGCGAAAGCCGGCGGAGCAAAAGGAGGGATGTACGGAGCTTTCTTTATGGGACTTACGATGGGTATTGTTGCCGCTCCATGCATCGGTCCCTTTGTACTTGGACTTGTTACTTATACAGCTGCCAAAGCAGATCCGTTCTTCGGTTTCCTATTGTTCTTTGTATTAGCCGTAGGATTAGGAACTCCTTATCTCTTCCTTGCTATTTTCTCAGGCAAAATCAAAAAACTGCCCCGTGCCGGTGAGTGGATGGATGCTGTTAAACATATTTTCGGGTTAATCCTTATAGGTATGGCTATTTACTTTCTTCTACCTTTATTACCAAAAACCATAACTCCTTATCTGCTTCCTGCCTTTATGGTTCTGGCAGCCGTATATCTTCTTTTCTTCGATAAAAACGCAAATAATGTTAAGAGCTTTAGGATATTCAAAATAGTTTTTTCAGTTGTACTTATTGTTTCAGCCATTTACTGGGTGATCCCATCTCAGAAACAATCAATAAAGTGGCAGCCCTATGCTTCAAACAATATCGAGGTTTCTAATAAGGCAAAGATAATTGATTTTTATGCTGACTGGTGTATCCCTTGTAAAGAATTGGACGCAATGACCTTCTCTGATCCCAAAGTTATTACTGAGGCAAAAAGGTTTGAAGCTTATAAAGCAGACATGACAAAATCCCTTTCCGATGAAGTATCAACGTTACGGGATAAGTATAAAATAATCGGTGTGCCAACAGTACTGATAATCAATTCAAAGGGAGAGGAAGTTCAGAGGATTACAGGCTTTGTAAATTCAGATGAGTTCCTGAAGATCATTGAGAATGTAGATTAATGCATTTCTGTGGAGACAGGTTAACCACCTGTCTCCGCGAAGATCATTGCCATTTATTGTTATTTCCAATCTGTCGGTGGAAGGGTGTAGTTGAGGTTTTTAGACGACCTTCCGCAGAGCAGTAACTCGATATCCCGTGGACAGGCAAGACTGGCCGAAGTTTCCCTCAAATTGACAATAGCAATTGGAGAACATCACATTATCCCCGCAAAAACCTTCAAATTCTTTCTTATAACTAAAAATATTTTTCCATAATTGAGAATTATAAATATAGTTTATCTGAGCCGATATACGTGTTCCTTATCTGGATAAAGTCTATTTATTCAAAAATCAGCATTTCCAGGTTGTATTCCCGACCAGTCAGATGGCACGGATTATGGATAAGCAGATACATTAAAAATAATTCCATATCATCAAAAAATTTAAGATGGAAAGATGTTAAAAGAAAAAGAAGTTCAGAGTCTTACTGAGGTGACTGTAAGGTTTGCAGGTGATTCGGGTGACGGTATGCAGCTAACCGGCAGCCAGTTCAGTGATACTACAGCAATTGTAGGAAATGATTTAAGCACCCTGCCCGATTATCCTGCAGAAATTCGTGCACCGCAGGGAACAGTATACGGAGTAAGCGGTTTTCAGCTCCACTTCGGAAGCACAGATATCTATACACCCGGCGACAGACCGGACATACTGGTTGCAATGAACCCCGCAGCAATCAAAAAGAATTTAGAGGAATTAAAACCAGGCGGGATCATAATAGCTAACACCGATTCTTTCGACAAAAAGAATCTTCAGCTGGCTAAATATGAAGTTAATCCGCTGGAAGACAGCAGCTTAAAGGGCTACCAGGTGTTTCCTGTTCCTATTGCCACATTAACCTCAAAAGCTCTTGAAGGTACTTCTCTTACTCAAAAAGAAATTTCCCGCTGTAAGAACTTCTTTGCACTTGGATTAATGTACTGGCTTTATAACAGGCCGATTGATCCTACTGTTGACTGGATCAAGAACAAGTTTAAGAAGAATCCCCAGTTTATCGAAGCAAATGAAAAGGCATTAAAGGCGGGTTATAACTTCGGTGAAATTACTGAAGTATTTACAACAAGATATAATGTTGAACCGGCTAAGCTTCCTAAAGGAACTTATAGAAGCATCTCGGGAAATGAAGCGACTGCACTAGGATTTCTGGCCGCTTCGGTAAAGGCAAAGATCCCGTTATTCCTCGGTTCATATCCTATTACTCCTGCTTCTGAGATATTACAATATCTCAGTACCTATAAAAATTTTGGAGTAAAGACTTTCCAGGCAGAGGATGAAATTGCCGGAATTACCTCTGCAATTGGGGCTTCCTTCGCAGGTTACCTTGCTCTTACTACTACAAGCGGGCCCGGCCTTGCGCTTAAAACAGAGGCAATCGGTCTGGCAATAATGACAGAGCTGCCCCTGGTAATAGTAGACGTTCAGAGAGGCGGACCAAGTACCGGTCTTCCAACGAAAACAGAGCAGGCCGATTTACTACAGGCTATATATGGAAGAAATGGTGAGTCTCCTGTAGCGGTTGTTGCGGCTCAGAGTCCAAGCGACTGTTTCTACATGGCTCTCGAAGCATCAAGGCTCGCAGTAAAATATATGACCCCCGTCATTCTACTTACTGATGGCTACATCGCCAATGGTACTGAACCGTGGAGAGTTCCCAAATCAAGTGAACTTCCTTCATTCGAAGTTAAGTTCAGAACAGAAAAAGAAGGCTTTGCGCCTTACCTGAGAGACTCAAATCTTTCGAGACCATGGGTAAAACCAGGGACTCCCGGCCTGGAACACAGAATAGGCGGACTTGAGAAGGCAAACATATCGGGCAATGTTAGTTATGATGGAGATAATCACGACCGGATGGTTAAACTTCGTGAACAGAAAATTAAGAATATGGTAAATGATATACCCGACCTCGTTGTTGACGGTGATGAAAGCGGGGATCTTCTTGTGCTGGGTTGGGGAGGAACTTATGGAGCTATTACTGAAGCTGTAATTAAGGCAAGACTTCAGGGCTATAAGGTTTCACAGGCTCACCTGAAATATATTTTCCCTTTCCCGAAAAATACAGGTCAGGTACTGCATAATTTTAAGAATGTACTAATACCCGAAATTAACCTTGGACAACTTGCTAAACTAATCAGAAGCGAATTCCTGCTCCCTGTTATTCAGTTTAATGTTGTAAGAGGATTACCTTTCAGAACTTCTGATATTAAGGACAAAATAATTGAGATACTCGGAGGAAAAGAATAATGGCTGAGAAAATAGAAACCAAAGAAATAAAATTAACTGCAAAGGATTTCTCCAGCGGGCAGGACGTAAGATGGTGTCCGGGCTGCGGTGATTATTCTATCCTTGCACAGGTTCAGAGATCTTTTCCTGAAATAGTTGGTGATAAAAAAGAAGATATTGTCTGGATTTCAGGAATCGGATGTTCATCCCGTTTCCCATACTATATGGAAACCTACGGAATGCATGGAATTCATGGAAGAGCTCCAGCGATAGCTTCAGGTGTTAAGATAGCACGGCCCGATCTGAAGGTGTGGGTTGCTACCGGCGACGGTGATCTTCTAAGTATAGGCGGTAATCACTTCATCCATGCCTGCAGAAAGAATATTGATCTTAAAGTACTGTTATTCAATAACAGGATCTACGGATTAACAAAGGGCCAGTATTCACCTACTTCAGAAAAAGGAAAAGTAACCAAAACAACTCCTTTCGGAAGTGTGGATTATCCCTTCAACCCTATCTCACTCGCGATCGGTTCTGACGCAACCTTTGTAGCCCGTGCGATGGACAGAGATGCAAAGCATATGCAGGAAATGATCAAACGTGCTGCAGACCATAAGGGATTGGCGTTTATTGAAATATTCCAGAACTGTGTTATATATAATGATGGTGCCTTTGATCTGGTGTCTAAAAAAGATACCCGGGATGACAATGTACTAACTCTGGAACATGGCAAACCCATGTTATTCGGCAAGAACAAGGAAAAAGGAATTAAGATGGATGGCTACAAACCGGCCATTATTAATCTTAATGAAAATGGAAACAGTATAAACGATGTATTAGTCCATGATGAGTTTGATGAAAGTCCTTTAAGGGCAATCTTCCTTGCTCATCTAACAGATTACGATGGATTCCCAACGCCGGTGGGTGTATTCCGGCAGATCAAAAAAGAAACGTATGATTATGGTATCGAAGAGCAGATCTCGGGTGTGATTAAGATGAAAGGCGAAGGAGATCTGGACAAGATCCTCTTTAACGGAAATACCTGGGAAGTTAATTAAATTAGAACCTCCATTAACTTTAATTGGTTAATTAGCTCTTAAATGCCTCGCCACGGACTCATCTTTGATGAGTCCGTTTTTTTTTATGCCTATCCTGATTGGTTCAACCTCTTCGCATTTGTATCGGAATTATAACCTAACTAAAAAAATCCCTGAAAATGAGCAACTGTAGTCCAAAATGAATATTTGACAATCAACAACAGCTTTTTTAAATTATAGAAAAGTTTAATCGATTGGAAATATTTTCCCGTGAAATCAGATCAAAGTCCGGTTCAAATTCAGCTTATTTATACGGGTGCCCCTTTATTATACTCTCTTGTTCAGAAAAACAGATTTAACTTAAGATACTTACCCGGAAACATATTATGTGATTCCGGAGTAAAGCATATTATGGAAATATTGATAGATTTTGGTGATTTAATTTACTGAATAATTCATTATTTTTTTTAGCAGATACTAAACGAGTTTTAACACAATATTATTCACAAACCTTGGTGCAAGATGCAGAAAGGCGTATTAGATCTCTCTGACGTTACCGTCAGATTTGCAGGAGATTCAGGGGACGGAATGCAGTTAACAGGCAGTCAATTTACAAATACTACTGCCCTTGTAGGCAACGATCTCAGTACATTACCTGATTACCCGGCTGAAATACGTGCACCTGCCGGCACCACGTATGGTGTAAGCGGGTTCCAGCTTCATTTCAGCAGCGATGATATTCACACGCCGGGAGATTCGCCTGATGTGCTTGTTGCGATGAATCCGGCAGCATTAAAGACTAATATAAAAGATTTAAAACCGGGCGGGACCATCATCGTGAATATAAGTTCCTTCGACCAGAGGAATTTCAAACTTGCGGGATACGATACTAATCCCCTTGAGGACGGGACTGTTGACGGTTATAACGTCGTTCATGTGCCCCTAAGTCAGCTTACAAAAACCGCTCTTGAAAACAGTGGTCTTTCAGCCAAAGAAATTGAAAGATGCAAAAACTTCTTCGCTCTCGGGATGATGTACTGGCTGTACAGCAGGCCGATTGAACCCACGGTAGAATGGATCCATTCTAAGTTTAAATCGAGAGAAGATATTGCGGCAGCTAACGAGAAAGCTTTAATGTCAGGTTATTACTTCGGTGAGAATACAGAACTCTTTACGACCCGCTACAATGTGCAGCCGGCTAAACTAATAAAGGGTAGGTATAGGAACATTTCAGGCAACGAAGCGCTGGCAATAGGGTTCGTTACAGCATCAGTTAAAGCCGGACTTCCTTTATTCCTAGGTTCCTACCCAATAACTCCTGCTTCAGATATTCTGCACGAACTAAGCAAACATAAGAACTTCGGTGTAAGAACATTCCAGGCTGAAGATGAAATAGCAGCAATCAGCGCAGCGATAGGCGCATCTTTCTCCGGCGCCCTGGCAATAACTACAACCAGCGGTCCGGGAGTGGCACTGAAAACAGAAGCAATAGGTCTGGCAGTAATGACAGAACTTCCGCTTGTTATTATAGATATTCAGCGTGGCGGACCCAGCACAGGACTACCGACAAAGACTGAGCAGGCCGATCTTCTCCAGGCAATGTACGGCAGGAACAGCGAAGCTCCGGTTGTGGTTATTGCCCCATCTACTCCAGCCGACTGTTTCACTATGGCTCTTGAAGCTGCAAGGATAGCAACAAAGTATATGGTGCCTGTGATGTATTTGTCTGATGGATATCTCGCAAACGGATCCGAACCCTGGAAAATTCCAGACCCGGATCTGATCCCCGAGATAAAAGTTGAGTTCAGAACCAACCCTGAAAACTTCCAGCCCTATACCAGGGATGAGAATCTTGCGAGACCCTGGGCTGTTCCCGGAACTCCTGGACTTGAACACAGGTTAGGGGGACTTGAGAAAGCCAATATAACCGGAAACGTAAGCTATGATCCTGAGAACCACGAGTTTATGGTAAGGCTCCGTGCTCAGAAAGTTAAGAATATAGAAAATGATATTCCCGATCTTAAAGTTGAAGGTGATGAGGATGCCGAACTTCTGATAGTGGGGTGGGGGAGTACCTATGGTTCGATAAGAGAAGCTGTTAACCGGGCAAAGAGCAGAGGATTGAAAGCAGCGCATGCTCACTTCAGATACCTTAACCCCTTCCCCAAAAACACCGGTGAGGTTCTGAAAAAGTATAAGTACATTTTGTGTCCCGAGATAAACATGGGACAACTAGCGAAACTGCTCAGACAGGATTTCCTGATAGATGTTGAACCGTTTAATAAGATACAGGGATTACCGTTCAAGTCATCTGAAATAGAATCGAAGATTGAATCCATTTTAGGAGGAAATGAAAATGGAAAATAAAAATATGTCACAGGAGACAAAATACACGGCTAAGGATTTTGCTTCATCTCAGGATGTGAGATGGTGTCCCGGGTGCGGTGATTATTCAATACTTGCTCAGATGCAGCGGATCTCTCCTGATCTTAATATTAAGAAAGAAAATTTTGTATGGGTATCCGGTATAGGGTGCGCTGCTCGTTTTCCGTATTACATGGATACGTATGGGATACATGGGATTCATGGCAGAGCGTCGGCTATTGCCTCCGGCATAAAAATTAACAGGCCTGATCTATCGGTGTGGGTTGCTTCCGGGGACGGTGATCTGCTGAGTATCGGAGGTAATCATTTTATTCATGCATGCCGGAGGAATATCGATATAAAAATCCTCCTTTTTAATAACAGGATTTACGGATTGACGAAAGGTCAGTATTCACCTACTTCTGAAAGGGGAAAGAAAACAAAGAGCTCGCCGTACGGCAGTATAGACTTTCCGTTTAACCCTTTGAGTCTTGCTGTAGGTTCGGGTGCCGGTTTTATAGCAAGGAGTCTTGACAGGGATCCTAAGCATCTCAAAGAAATGCTGACCAGAGCAGGGAAACATAAAGGGACAGCGTTCATAGAGATTTACCAAAACTGCAACATCTTCAATGACGGTGCCTACGCATTATATACCGACAAGGAGACAAAGCCCGATAATGTATTATTCCTTGAACACGGTAAACCTATGATCTACGGAAAAGAAAATAACAAAGGAATAAAACTTAACGGTCTTACTCCTGAGGTTATTGATATTAATGAAGGTGACGGTTCAATAAATGATGTATGGGTGCATGATGAGTTTGATAAGGGGACTGCACGTGCACATATACTATCGCAGCTTTCTGAAACTGAAGGAATGCCGCTTCCTGTGGGAATAATAAAACAGGAAGAAAAGGAAACATACGAAGATGCCCTGCATGGACAGCTTGAAGCGTTAACCAAAGCTAAAGGCAAAGGAGATTTACAGAAACTTCTTTTCAGCGGTAATATGTGGGATGTTAACTAAGGTTTATTGAATTAACATATTTTTTTTCTATTTTAGCTGATTAAATTTTCATGGGCTTGAGAAATCGAGCCCATTTATGTTTAATGGAAAAAAATATGATCGATTTCAATCAGTTAAAAAATATTCTTCTGGATAATAATTCCTTCCTGATTACAACACATGTTAATCCTGATGCCGATGCAATTGGGTCAGAAATAGCTCTGTATAATATTCTTAAAGAAACAGGGAAACAGGCAAGGATTGTTAATCACAGTATAACACCTTACAACCTTTTATTCCTCGATAAAGAAAATATCATTGAACATTATTCCCCGGAAAATCATAAAGATCTTTTCGAAGAATCAGATGTGCTTGTGGCGGTTGATTTTAACCGTTCCGACAGGATCGTAAGGATGGAAGCAGGGTTCTTACAGTCACAGAAGCTGAAGATATGTATAGACCACCATCAGGATTACGAAAATATTTTTAATTATGTTTTTATAGATACCGATTACAGTGCAACTGGCCATGTTATTTATGATTTTATAAAAGAAACCGGTATAGTTAAGTTAAGTTATGAAACCGCTGAACCAATATATGCTGCTATAATGACCGATACAGGTTCATTCAGATTTGAAAGAACCACTCCCCAAATACATAAAATTTCAGCAGAGCTTCTTGAAACAGGCGTTGTGCCTGGTGATGTATATGATAAGATTTATGACCAGAGTAAATTCAGTAAAATCAAACTGCTGGGCAAGGCCGTGAACTCAATGAAATTATACGGGGAAAGACACGAGGTAAGCTATATGAGGCTGTCAAGGGAGGATTTTGATGAGACAAAAGCAATAGAATCCGATACCGACGGTTTTGTAAATGTTTCCCTGTCTGTAGAGAATGTAAAGCTTGGGCTCCTATTCATCGAACTGAAGGAGGGATTTAAAGTAAGCTTCCGTTCAAAAGGACTTATTCCGGTAAACAGGCTGGCAGCAGAATTCGGCGGGGGAGGTCATATTAACGCAGCAGGATTGCGAATAAGGGATGGAAAAGTTGAAGAGTATATCCCTAAAATATTAAAACAGGCATTAGAATACGTAAAACAATTCGGGTAATAAAATGTTTAATCTGAAGATCAAATCCGGTGGGAAGAAAATTGCATACAGTCCGTTATCGATCAGCCTTAAATATCTGGTTGATGAGAAGAAACTCGAATCAAGTTTCTTAAACCTGGAAACTATATTTAATATCAGATTTTCCCCTCTGCAGAAGAAGAATTTTTTATCAGAGAGCAGCAGCCAGGTTCGGGTTTCCAAGAAGGATGGCAAACCAGATTCGGTAATTATATCCAAAGTTAAAGCTGATGACAAATTCTCCGCGGATTATTTCAGGAACCATCTTGCAGGTTTTCTTCCATCACTGATTTCTGAACAGGTTAAAAGTCTCCATGTTTTTATTCCCAAATACGAAATCTTTAAGAAGCAGTTTTCGAGCGAACTCTACTATTACCAGACCTTTATCGAAGGCGTACTTCTCGGAAATTATTCGTTCGACAAATATAAAGCTGATAAAAAGAAGCCCGTAAATCTCTCTGTGGTTTTCTATGCAGACAATCAGAAAAAGCTTAATCAGGCCATCTCGATAGGGACTACAGTGATGGAGGGTGTTAACTTCACAAAAGAACTTCAGAATGAACCGGGCTCAGTGCTCATCCCCGATGAACTCGCAAAACGAATAAAGAATACTTTACTACCTGCAGGTGTAAAAGTAACAGTATTTAATGAAAAAGAAATTAAGAAAAGAAAGATGGGGGGACTTCTGGCCGTCGGCATGGGGAGCGTAAATCCACCAAGATTTATAATAATGGAATACAAAGGCAGCAGCAAAAATAAAAAGACAAAGACAGTAGCGCTTGTCGGTAAGGGTGTTACCTTTGATTCAGGAGGAATTTCAATAAAACCCGCAAGCAATATGGGAGAAATGAAGGCCGATATGTCAGGGGCCGCAGTAGTAGCCGGCACAGTACTGGCCGCAGCTATGGCGAAGCTTCCTATAAACATAACAGGTATAATTCCATCCGCTGAAAACATGCCTTCAGGCTCATCTATGCGTCCGGGTGATGTTGTTGTTACAGCTTCAGGTAAAAGCATAGAGGTTGATAACACAGATGCTGAAGGAAGGATGATACTCTCCGACGCATTAGACTATGCTTCAAAGCTTAAACCGGATGTTATCATCGATCTTGCCACCTTAACCGGTGCTTGCGTAGTAGCTCTCGGTGAGTTCGTTGCCGGATTATTTACAAAAGATGAAACACTAGCTGAAGAACTTTATCGGAAAGGTTTGAAGACATTTGACAGACTCTGGAGATTGCCGATGTGGGATGATTACAATGAACTAATCACAAGCGATGTTGCGGATGTTAAGAATGTTGGCGGCAGGTGGGGAGGAGCCATCACTGCAGCAAAGTTCCTTGAGAAATTTGTTGATCCCAAGATATCCTGGGCACATCTGGATATTGCAGGACCCGCAATGGCCAATAGTTTTAACAATTATACGCGAAAATATATGACAGGTTTTGGGGTGAGGTTATTGTTCGATTACCTGGCTAATCCATCTGATAAAAAAGGTTAGAGGATAATACCAGCTGATTAGAAGAGAGTATAAATACCCGGTTAATCCCTGGTAATAATTTTACCATCTTTCATTTCGTAAACTTTGTCGGCCAGACTCACAAGTCCCGGATTGTGTGTTACAATTACGAATGTCTTACCCATTTTATCTCTTAAATCTATTAAAATCTGATGCACAGCCTCGCTGTTTTCCGAATCGAGATTTCCGGTGGGTTCGTCTGCCAGAATAATATCAGGATCATTGGCGAGCGCCCGTGCCACAGCAACCCGCTGCTGCTCTCCGCCAGATAATTCAGCAGGTTTATGATTGATCCTATCCTTCATACCTACTGCTTCAAGGAGTTCAGCAGCCTTCTTTGAGGCAGCGGTAAAAGACTTTCCCGTTATCATTCGGGGAATTGAAACATTCTCAAGTGCTGTAAATTCCGGGAGCAGGTGATGAAATTGAAAGACAAATCCGATATTTTTATTTCGGAACCGGGCAAGTTTATCCTCAGACAATTCAAATATATTCTGGTCATTAAAGAACACTTCACCCGAATCAGGTCTGTCGAGACCTCCCATAATATGGAGCAGGGTACTTTTTCCAGCTCCGGATGCTCCCACTATAACTGAAATTTTATTACTTTCAATTTCAAGATTAACGGACCTCAAAACTTCCAATTTCACTTTTTTAGTGTTTTGGTAACTCTTTATAATATTTTTGGTATGTAATATCAATTTATACTTATATATTAGTTTTAATAAATCTTGTAAGTAATTTATTTATATTTGTTTATGCAATTATAATTAAACCATATTATTCCCACTTTATGGCTTCGATTGTATTTATTTTTGCTGCTCTCTTGGCCGGAAAAAGTGAAGCCAGGAAAGTCAATAGCAAAGAGGCTCCGCTAACGTAGAAAAAGTCGCTTAGCCTAAGCTGCAGAGGTAGAGAATCTATCTTATACTGCATAGGATCAAGCGGATAAATATTATATTTCAGCTGGAGAAAACAGATAAAGTAACCAAGGAGCAGACCCGATACTGTCCCTATAACTCCAATCAGAATTCCCTCATACATGAAAATTTTAAGAATAGAGCGGGGTTGTGCTCCCATTGAATTCATTACACCGATATCCCTTCTCTTTTCTATAACAGACATCGACAAAGAACCAAGTATATTAAAAGACGCTACCGCTATGATGAGGCATAGGATAATATATGCAGTCCATCTTTCAATCTGCATCACGGAATAGAGATCGCGGTGAAAATCATACCAGGTTTCAATATTGTAATCCTTTGACGACAGCTGCTTCTGAAGCTCCTCTTTAACATTGAAGGAATCATCAATATCATTTAGTCTTATATCATACCCCTGGATATGGTTTTTATATCCAAGAAGGTTCTGTGCGAATTTGAGGGATGTAAATATGTAGGAATCATCATATATATTATTAGTAGTGCTGTAAATACCGGAAAGGACGAACCTTTCAGTTTCAGGGGAGGAAAACTGAGTTACGGCCTTCTGTATTCCTGCAGGAGAAAGCAGGGTCAGTGTATCGCCGATGAGTGTTTGAAGTTTATCCGCCAGATGAAGTCCGAGTACCATCTCGGGATAATTTCCTTTTTTACGAAGAGAATATTTACCGTACAGCATGCTCTCTTCAATATCGTATATACTTTCACCAGAGCTTACATCAATACCTTTAAGGTTAACGACCTGGAACAATCCGGATCGGTAAACCAGTACTTTTCCACTAACGTAAGGCGAATACTTAACAACCGCAGGCTCCTTACTTAATATTGAATCAAGAACTGCGGCCGCCTGTGTATTGTCGGGATTAAGGATCTCAACTCTTACATGGGGATCGAAATTTATAAGGAAAGATGTAACGAGACTACCGAACCCGTTGAATACAGAAAGTACAACAATAAGAGCCGCTACACCGATAGTGATACCTCCGATAGAAAGGATTGAGATTATAGTGATAAAATTAACTTTATGTTTCGAAACCAGGTAGCGCCGGGCTATAAAATTTTCGAATTTCATTATCCAAACCTCAGGCTGTTAACCGGCTGTATACGGGAGGCCACGAATCCCGGGATCAACGATGCGGTAATACACAATAAAAACGTTAGTACTGATACTCCTGCGAACGTATACCACTTCAATAATATCGGCACAGTAGACACAAAATAGACAGAAGAGGGGAGAGATATAATATTGAATTCCAGTTGTATTCCCATCAACAACAGGGCAAGTATATTGCCCAGGATTATACCAATAATGGCCAGGAATATTCCCTGGTATATGAATACTGATGTAATCTGCCTGCTAGTTGCACCGAGTGATTTCAGCATCCCGACATCCCGTGTTTTTTCCAGCACGATCATCAGTAATGTACCGATAATGTTGAAAACCGCGACTATGATTATTAATCCCAGCACAATAGGAATCGGTTTTTTCTGGAGTTCAATCCATGTAAAGATATTTCTGTGAGTCTGATAGATAGAAGCAACCTTATGAGGGTAGTGTAAATGTTCAGAAAGATATTTAGTCAGGCTGTCGATTTTAGAGATATTATTAAGCTTGATATCATAGCCATTAACATTATCACCAAGAGAAAACAGGTTCTGAGCGGCCTTCAGGTTTACATAAGCATAAAGATCGTCATATTCTGCCATTCCGCTCTCAAAGATACCCGTGATCTTAAATTGTTCAATATTAGGGAGTGTTCCCGGTTCAGGTATTTTGTCATTTTTAAGTGCAAAAATGGTAACTTTGTCGTCAAGTCCTGCCTGAAGTTTATCTGCCAGTTTCTTCCCAATCACTATTGAGGACGGATCAGTAAGATTAAAATTACCTTCAACAATGCTGTTTCTAACCCTTAGCGCCTTATTTCCCGGGGTGATACCTTTAATATTAACACCGTCCTTCATCTTTCTGCTGCTGATAATTGCCAGCTTCGATATAAAAGGATTAACTTCCTTTCCGTAGGGTTTGATCATTTCCTTTATCCGGGGCAGCATCTCTTCATAATCAGGCACAATAGTCCTGTAAGATGAAATAGTGATATGGGAATCAAAATCTATTATTTTATTAGTAAGAGTATTGGCAAACCCTGTGAGAATACTAAGAGCAATAATAAGGGTTGCCACTCCCAGGGTTATCCCGATTATAGAGATTGAAGAGATAAATGTTATAAACTTCGACCCTTTTTTAGAAAGGATAAATTTTTTCGATACAAAAAAGGTGAATGACATCAAACAAATTCCGATATTACTTTTACAATTTAATTAAGATTAAGAACAGTTGAAAATTGAACGGAATTACACGATTGAGAAAGGCCATCGAAAATTTATCCGTCAAATACATTGTTTTTTTAGAAGATATCAAATATATTTGATACTCTTTTTAAAGAAATAATTCAAACTAGTTCTTTAGTATCCCGATTTGCATCGGGATTAAATTTGAGAGGCAATCCGGGGCGTAGCGTAGCCCGGTTCATCGCGCCTGCTTTGGGAGCAGGAGGTCGCAGGTTCGAATCCTGCCGCCCCGACCAGTATAGAGCTGTTCCGAAACGTTCAGCTCTAACCGGATTGTTCATATATAATTTTGGTTGATAATTGAACTGCGCCCGTAGCTCAATGGATAGAGCATCAGCCTTCTAAGCTGAGGGTTAGTGGTTCGAATCCACTCGGGCGTACCAAATGGTGAGCGTAGCTCAGTTGGTTAGAGCACCAGGTTGTGGCCCTGGGGGTCGTGGGTTCAATTCCCATCGCTCACCCGAACAGTTCTTAATATTATTGTGATTTTCCAGGCCCCATCGTCTAGTGGTTAGGACATCGCCCTTTCACGGCGGTAACAGGGGTTCAAATCCCCTTGGGGTCACTTTAGCTCCGGCAGTTCACCGGAGCTTTTTCTTTTAAAGTTAAAAATTCCCGGCTGCAGAAAGGTTATTAAATTTTTGTACCTACCATCAGATCTGAGCCATAGGAGGTATTCTTTCTCTCGATCTTATTGATGCCGGCTGCCTGAAACCATTCCTTCATTTCTTCTTCAGTATATGTATCACCTTTCTCTGTTCCCACAAGCATGTTAAGAGCGAATATTGCTCCGTGAGCTGGTTTTATCCTATCGCTGCTCATTATGAAATCATTTATAATGATTCTCCCATTTTCATTAAGAGCTTCTGCGCATTTTTTAATAAGCGATTTGTTCTCCTCATAGCTATTGATATGAACGATAGCCGACAAAAGGATCAGATCATACCCGCTGCCGAATTCATCTGAAAGATAGTTACCCTCAAGAAAGGAAAACTTTTCATGAAGGCCTTCTTCATTTACATATTTCTTTGTCAGAGGAATAACATGGGGTAAATCGAAAACCACAGCATTAACTAAGGGATTTCTTTTGACAAGCTCCAACGAAAAAGCCGCCGATCCGCCGCCGACATCGAGCATCTTTTTAACGCCGGAAAGATCAATCATCATTGCAAGAATTTTTCCCTGTTTAACACCCCTATGATGCATGGCACCTATAAAGGCTTCTACCCATTCCGTTTTTTCACTTTTGTTTTGGTCACCCTTATATGAACTACCTTCTCTAACAGATTCTGTGAGGCAGCTCCAGGTATTCCAGAGGTGGTTAGTGTGGTACAAATTTCCCATGAAATCAGGTTTCCCTTCCACCAGGTATTTTGAGGCAGCGTCACTATTATAAAACTTACCTTTTACCTTTTTAAGCAGTCCCATTCCACAAAGCGCATTCATCAGTCTGTCGACAGCTCTTTGGTCAGTGCTTGTTTTTTCTGAGATGTCAGTTGAACTCATCATATGTTGATCGATAATTGAAAAGAGTTTTAGTTCAAATGCTGTCAGAAAAATCCGGCTTGCCTGGAAAGCAACGGCAACACGCCTTATATCGTCAGAAGATTTTATTTCATCCATAATTTGTCCTTTCTACACACAACTTAACAACTGTTTACCTACTGTTCAACCAGCATCTGAAAGCGTTCTGAAAACGTTATGAAAACGATCTGAATACGTTCTGAAAACGTTCTAAAACCAGTCTTCCTTCAAAATAAGATATTCATCTGCTGTTAAAGTCAACCAATTCAGATGTAGAATCGGATTAAACCAGGAGAGAAGATACCTTGTCTAATTTTCAGACATTTTGAGATTATTAAATGAAAAAGAAATTTTTAATTCCCTCCTCTTTGGTGGTTATTGCTGTGGTTGTTATTTACTTAATATTTTTCAGCAGCAGTAAAGCCGGTACACAGAAATTTATACTTGCTCAGGTAACAAAAGGAGATATAAGTACAACTATTACAAGCACGGGATCCCTTCAGGCTGTTACAACTGTGGATGTTGGTACGCAGGTGTCGGGGAAAATTGATAAAATCCTTGTGGATTTTAATTCAAATGTGAAGAAGGGACAGCTTCTTGCTATCCTTGATACCACCAACCTTGCCCTGCAGGTAAGCAATGCACGCAATGGTCTTGAGAAAGCACAGGCTCAATATGATCTTGCCAAAGCCCAGTTTGAAAGAGATCAGTCACTGTACGATAAAAAATTCCTTTCAGAACTGGATTTTGTGACTTCAAAATCAAACTTTCAGTCTGCGAAAGCTAACCTCGCTTCGGCCGAGACCTCACTTGATCAATCAAAGACAAACCTGGGGTATGCATACATATATTCTCCTATTAAAGGGAAAATAATAAATCGCAATGTTGAAGAAGGGCAGACTGTTGCTGCCAGTCTTTCTGCCCCGACTCTTTTTACAATTGCAGAGGATCTTTCCAAAATGCAGATACTTGCAGATGTAGATGAGAGCGATATCGGGAAGATTAAGGTGGGGCAGGAGGCGAAATTTAATGTTCAGGCTTATCCCGAAAAAGAATTTACCGGGAAAGTAGTGCAGATCAGACTCGGTTCCACTGTTGTATCCAACGTAGTTAATTATGTGGTTGTAGTAAATGCTGACAATGATGATGGGCTTCTTTTACCGGGAATGACCGCAACTATAGATTTTTATGTTGAACAAAAGAATGATGTGCTGATGATACCAAATGCAGCACTAAGGTTTCAGCCAACTGAAGAAATGAAAACAGAGTTTATGGCAAAGATGCAGAAGGAGAGAAAGAATCTTCCTGATAGTCTCAACAGAGGTTCACGGACATCCGGCAGTCCCCAGGGAACCTTTAACGGAATGAGTACCGTGAACACGAGAGGTGCCGCAAGAGGAACATTCTGGTATCTGGATGAAAACGGGAAACCGGAAATGGGATTTGCTACACTTGGTTTAAGTGACGGCAAGAATACAGAAATTGTTAAAAGCAGAAATGCCAATGAAGGCCTGCAGGTTATAACCGGGCTTGAGACACAGGATGCGACCCAGACAACAAACTCTAATATTCTTAGTCCTAACAGAAATATGACGCGCGGGATGAGGAGAGGATTTTAATGGAAGCAGCCGGGAAAAAGGATATAATAAGGATAAAGGGATTAACCAAAACTTATACAGTGGGCGAAGTTGAGGTACATGCCCTGAATTCAGTTGATCTTAATATTGTGGAAGGTGAATTTGTAGCGATAATGGGTTCATCGGGTTCAGGTAAATCAACATTAATGAATCTTATAGGATGTCTGGATAGTCCAACTTCCGGAGAATATTTTCTTGACGGTGTAAATACGGGTACGCTATCAAAAAATGATTATGCAAAAATAAGGAATCAGAAAATCGGATTTGTATTCCAGGGATTTAATCTGCTTCCAAGAACCTCTGCGCTGGAAAATGTTGAGCTTCCCTTAATGTACGACCGTTATGAACGTATTAAAGAACCCGCGAAGAAGGCTTTGGAGGTACTCCAGCGCGTTGGGTTGGGAGAAAGAATTCACCATGTTCCTAATCAACTATCCGGGGGACAGCAGCAGAGGGTTGCCATTGCACGGGCACTCGTTAATGAGCCAAGTTTAATCCTTGCAGATGAGCCTACCGGAAACCTGGACAGCAGAATGTCTGTAGAAGTTTTCAGCCTCTTTCAGCAGCTTAATGATGAAGGAATAACCATTGTACTGGTGACCCATGAAAGAGATTTTGCAAGATTTGCAAAAAGGATAGTAGAACTGAAGGATGGGAGAATAATCCGTGATACAACTATAAAAGACCGACTGATTGGTAGTGAAGAATTAAAGAAGGTCGAAGAACTTGTACCGGATGAAAATTAAGGTTTGAAATGCATATAAAAAATCTATTAAAAGTAGCAATTAAGAGCATATTAAAATCAAGAATGAGAAGTCTGCTCACTGCGCTCGGCATTATAATAGGAGTTGCGGCAGTTGTTGTAATGGTTGCCCTTGGAGATGGCGCCCAGATACAGGTAGAGCAGCAGATCTCATCACTCGGTTCAAATCTCATAATAATTTTCCCGGGTTCTGTGTCATCCGGAGGAATAAGAATGGGAGCAGGGAGTATAAACCGTTTCACGATGGAAGACGTAAAAAAAATTCAGGATGAAGCTACACTTATAAAGGCTGTGAGTCCTATTGTGAGAACCGGTGGTCAGGTTATAGGCGGCACCGGCAATTGGGGCACACAGATTCAGGGTGTTGCACCTAATTTCCTGGAAATAAGAGACTGGCCTTTAGCTTCCGGTGATTTTTTTACGGATAAGGATATGATGTCGAGAGCAAAAGTCGCTGTACTGGGTCAAACTGTAGCCAAACAATTATTTCCAGATGAAGATCCTATCGGGCAGCAGATCAGGATACGGAACGTTCCGTTCAGGGTAATCGGAGTACTTACCTCAAAAGGGCAAAGCGCCATGGGTTCTGACCAGGATGATATAATCTTTGCCCCGGCCACTACCGTGCTTGACAGACTGGTGGGCGGAATCTATATAAACTACATCCAGGCCAGCGCAATTTCGACAGATCAGATAGACGCGGCACAGCAGCAGCTTACCAGTATTATGAGGGAAGCTCATCACCTTAATCCGGGTGAGGATGATGATTTCACCGTAAGGAACCAGGCAGAGATAACAGAGGCAGCTACTGAAACTTCCAGAATACTTACTATTCTCCTGGCTTCTGTTGCAGGAGTTTCACTTGTGGTAGGAGGGATAGGGATTATGAATATAATGCTCGTCTCAGTAACTGAACGTACCCGGGAAATCGGGATTCGCTTATCCGTTGGTGCAAGGACATCTGATATTCTGATCCAGTTTCTGACTGAAGCCATCGTTCTGAGCTTTGCAGGCGGACTTATCGGGATCCTGCTATCACTTGGAGTAGTTTTTATACTCAACTCCTATACGGGCATGGTGGCCGTTATCAGTCCATCTATTATGGCTATTGCTGTAAGTTTTTCAGCTGTAATCGGAGTGTTCTTTGGATTCTACCCTTCAAGGAAAGCAGCCAACCTTAATCCAATAGATGCACTTCGTTATGAATAAATATCAAATTGAAAAGAAAAGAGAAATGAAGAATATTTTTTTAATCCTGTTAACATCATTCCTTTTTATTACTGCCGCGAAGATATCAGCTCAGGAAAAGCTTTCATTGAATGATGCAATTACAAGGGCACTCAATAGTAATACAAACGTAGTTAAAAGTTCAAATTCTATTACCGCGTATCAATCTGATGTAAAAAGTGCATATGGAAACCTGCTGCCGAACTTAAGTCTTGGAGGAGGTTTTAACTGGCAGAGGGTAACCGATAACGGCGGGACAAAACAAATTGACTTTTTCGGCAATCTTCAGACAATAGGTCCTTCACAGGTAGATTCACGTAACTGGTCGGTTTCGGCAGGGGGGAATATGACTCTATTTGATGGACTATCCAACATTGCGGGTATAAGTCAGAGCAAAAATAACCTTAAGGCTGCGAGGTCATCTCTTGAAAAGCTGAAACAGGATATCATTCTGCAGACTGTTGATTTATATACCCAGATCATAAGCAATCAAAGGCTCCTCAATTTCCAGAAAGAGGATCTGAACTACAATAATGGATTACTCGACAGAGTAAAGCAGATGTTTGATTTGAAGATGGTATCGATAAGTGATGTTTATTCTCAGCAGGCCCAGACAGCAAATTCGCAGGTTGCCTATCTGCAGGCGAAGAATAATCTTGAAAAATCAAAAGTAAACCTTCTTACCTTTCTTTCATTCGATCCATCAAGAGAATTTCAGTATGATTCAACTGCTTCTGCCGTCACTGATAGTTCTCTATTGAACAGGGGACCAGCAGATCTTTACGGTTATGCGCTTAATAACAGGCAGGATTATCAGAGTATGATGTATCAACAGGAAAGCGGCCAAAACCAGCTAACAATTGCGCGGAGCGGATTCCTGCCGAGACTGTCTGCAAACTATGGTTTCTCTTCCAGCGCTGTGCAGCCGTCAGATTTGTTCAACCGGAAGGTATACAGCTTAGGTTTATCTCTGAATATACCGGTATTCTCAAACTGGAATACCGAGAATGCCGTTCAGGCTGCTGAAGTACAGGTGGAAAATAATGATGAGGTTCTGAAGGCTCTTGAATTAAATATTAAGAGTGAAGTCAAGACTGCGGAACTTGACCTTCAAACCTCCAGAGAACAGCTCGCGGCCTCAGACGCTGCTTTGAATGCTTCCAGGGAAAGTTGGAAAATCAAAAAGGAAACATATAGCCTTGGTTC
Organism: uncultured Bacteroidota bacterium; assembly: GCA_963839165.1. Classification (GTDB taxonomy): domain Bacteria; phylum Bacteroidota; class Ignavibacteria; order Ignavibacteriales; family Ignavibacteriaceae; genus DATFVA01. Next base: position 268,053 of record CAWIUG010000005.1, read on the forward strand.
TGCAACCTTTCTTGATCTGCAACAGGCATATAATAATTATCTGCAAGCAGAGTACAATAAGATAAATAATGAGTATAAATATATTATAGCACAGTACACCTTGTTGAACGCAATCGGCAAATATTAAACCCCTGCATCGTTGACGAATACAGGGGGTTAACTGATCATCTCTTTACTGTTGAATTAAAGAACCAGACATTTACAGAGCTAAGAGGAATTAAGAAATCAGCTTTGAACATTGTAATAAAGAGGAAATGGTCAGCTACGTGCAATTTCTACGGAATGGGGCAAGTTTGACCGACAAAATTTGAAAATGCTGACACCAAATCTTACTTAAAAGGCTTTAGAGCCTTGAAAAACAAACTTTAGTCTATTTTTTATATATCAGGAACATGGTACGTGTTTTGTCCTTCTGAATTATCATTTTTTTGAAGGAATTAAAATGCTCAGAGAAATAGTAAAATCTTCAACAATTTATATTTTAAATATATTTATACTGATTACTTATCTTAACTGCGGAGATAAAGGTGTAGCAACTCCTCCACCTACCGGAGTTAGGGTGATGGTAAAGTCCTTAGTTGATACTTCACTTATAAGCGGAGCAAACGTAGTTATTTATAACGCAAACAGCGGGGAAGCTTTGATGCGTGCAGAATCCCGAATGGATGGCAGCGTTGAATTCGATAATCTTACAGTCGGGAGTTATTTTATCAGGATTGCAGCAGAGGGATATAAAGAATTACCAATTGGAAATGTTAGCCCGATACCATTTTCTGTTTCAAAGTATAATATCTATCAGCAAACATATTACCTGGATACACTACAGGGTACATTCGGCAGGATCGAAGGAAATGTCGATCCTCCACAGGCAGGATTTCTGGTAGTAGCTGCTTCGGTTTCAAATAACGACCTGCATACTTATTCAGGACCGGATGGATACTTCACTCTTTTTAACGTCCCATTTGGTTCCTACCAGGTATATGCGGTTAAATCAGGATTCAACGCTGCAGATACTTCCGATGTAACCCTGACTTTTGGGGTTCCGGATGCTAATGTTCAAATCAGTATGAATCCCGCAACAGGATCCACCCTCACCGGAATGGTTACTTTCCTGGCAGTGGAAAACGGTATAGTTGATGTCTCTCTGCTTGATAAGAATGCTTTTTCAGTTGTAAGCGGATTAACGACGAGCATTAATACAGACCGAACTTATGGGGTGAACAATATACCTGATGGAGAGTATACAGCGTGGGCATCTTATCAAAATGATGGTTATGTAATGGATCCCGATTGGATATTTAAGAATCCCGGAGCGCTTGATGTAACATTTACCTCAGGAAATGCATTAGCTCTCGACTTCAGTGTAACAGGTGCAATTAGAATTATCTCACCCACCAATTCTGACGATGAGATTATTCCTGTTGTTGCAGATTCTGTTGAACCATTATTTGTATGGAGTTCCTATCCTCAGGCCAAAGAATATATAATTGAAGTAAGGGATATGAATGGAAACCTGGTATGGGGCGGATTCGATGAGAATGGGATTATACGTCATTCACAAATACCGCGGACATTTACCAGTATCAGGTTTAATTTTGACGGCTCGGCAGCCGCCGGACTACAATCCGGACAAATATATCAATGGAAAATCTATGCCGATGATGATGTTGTACCAAACGTTCAAACCCTTCTTTCAAGCAGTGAAGATTTGAAAGGACTTTTTATTGCCCCATAATTCTTTCCCGAATTCTGCAAATAATTAAAAAGGGGTTTAGAGATTCAAACTGATTAAACCGGCACTGTAACTGCCGGTTTATTTATATATGCTGACTTAATACCATTCAGATTAAAATGGTCACCGATCAGGCTAGTATCACATATAAAGGAGGTTCTAATAAAAATGGTTGCTATTTGTAAAGCGAATTTCTATTATCTTTTACTAATTCCTTAAAGATCAATTATTAAAACCGGAGGTTTGTTATGGCATTATTCATGGATATCCACAAAGGCATGGATGGATTGACCGCAGAAGCGGTGGCTGAAGCTCATAAGAAAGATCTTGAGAAGCAGGGTGAATACGGCGTAAAGTACCTTAAATACTGGTTCAATGAGAAAGATGGTACTGTTTTTTGTTTGTCAGAAGCACCGGATAAGGAATCTGCGTACAGAGTGCATAAAGAAGCCCATGGACTTGTTCCCGACGAGATCATAGAAGTTAAGGAAGGGAAATAGTTTTTCCAGTATGGACCTAAATCCTGGATAGAAAATCAAACTTTGAATCCAGCTTTATCAGTCTATACAAATTGAGGATGCAGAGTGGCAGAGAGAAGCGTCAGATCAGCGTGACCGTTCCTGAGGGTCCGGAAACATTTTAAATATCTTTTCGATGGCTTCAACTATTTCCTCAGTTGTAAAAGGAATTGGCTGAAATAGACATCGATTCTGAAGTCTGTGGACCTGATAGGATTTCCGCGGAGCAGTCGTAAAAAAAATGATCGGTATATTAAACTCATCGCAGATATTCTCTGCCTTATCTATAATATTCTGGGTCTTATCGAGTTTTATATCCATAAGGACCAGGTCGGGGCTTAATTTATTTATTTCCGTAAGCGTATTATTATTATACACTGCTGTATAGCATTTATGACCCAGTTCTTTACATATCATTTTTAAATCGAGTGCAATTAAACTGTTATTCTCAACTACAAGTATAAGTTTCTGATTCATAGTATGGTTATCGTTATTAAGCATTGCAGGAAATTTAATTATCTACTGAAGAATGAAAAAGTGCAAAAAATATAAAGTTGAATATGTTAAATCAAGGAATCGGGGTTAAACAGCTTTCTTTTCCAAAAGATAAACCAGCCCACCGTATGAGAGTCTGATCCCACTATCGTCGTTCGGAGTAAATTCATTCAAACAGACAGGACAGTAAAAAGTTCCTTCACCTGATGCAAAATCGCGGCTGTAAATAAATACCTCTTTACACTCAGGGCAGAATGCACCTAATTTGCGGTCCCAGATTGAACCGAATGCTCTGTTGAGTTTATTGCCGTAATGAGAACGAAGCAGCAGGAGAATAGTAAAAAATAAAGCTGATAATATTATGGTTAGAATGCTCATTTAATTAAATATACTAAAAATTATATAAAAGGATACTCTAAAAATCAATATTCTCTGATCAGGCTTATTAACTGTTATAGTGTTCATTATCTAGTAAAAGTGACATAGCGTTTCATATAAATTACCATCCAGCATTAATCAGATAAAAAATTTCTGCAAATTAAAAAGAACCTCGGTTTATACTAAGTGAGAATGCTGGATTGTATAAATTGATGCTAAACACAAACTTAGACCACGCATGCTATTAGTATTGTAATAAATTTAGAATGAAGATAAAGGAGGAGTTCTCGTATAATATTTTTATTCAGTATCTGGTATACGGGATATAATATACTTTTACCGGATTAAATAAGACAAATCATAATTTAAATAACAGGAGAAAAATATGTCGGAATTTCACGAACCACCGGAGGATCTTAGCCCGCAGACAAGAGATTTCAGAAGAGCGTTGAATTCGTTTAAAGAAGAACTGGAAGCTATCGACTGGTATCAGCAGAGGATCGATGCAACTCAGGATGAACAGCTGAGAAAAATTATTGAGCATAATAAACTGGAGGAGATGGAACATGCAATGATGATGCTTGAATGGCTCCGTAGGAATATGCCAGGATGGGATGAAAAAATGAGACAATATCTGTTCAAAGAAAAGGATATAGTTGAACTTGAAGATGATGAAGTCTCCCCCGAACAGGAAGACCTGGGAATAGGAAAAACAAAATAAAGGATAAACAATGGATATTCTTAGAAAATCACTTGCTCCGGTGACCGCTGAAGCATGGGAGGAAATAAATAAACAGGCAAAGCAAGTATTTAATTCAATTCTTTCAGCAAGGAAGTTCGTTGATATAGATGGACCAAAAGGATGGGATTTCGAAGCAGTATCCCTGGGACGTCTGGACGTTGGTCCCGACAAAAAGGGAACTGTAAGGTACGGTATCAATAAGGTACTACCGCTGATAGAGACAAGAGCATCTTTCGAACTTGATATATGGGAGTTGGATAATGCAGCCCGGGGGGCCGAGGATCTTGATCTGGATTCAATGGAAGATGCTGCAAAAAAGATAGCGGAATTCGAAGAAAATGTAATCTATAAAGGATTTAATAAATCGGGGGTAAAAGGGCTGAAAGAATCAAGCGATCATACACCCTATAAATATCCCGAGAAGGTCGATGACCTGCCGAAAGCAGTTACCGAAATGATCAGTCGGTTTGTTAAATCTTCTGTTGAAGGCCCTTACTCACTGATTTTAAGTACAGATAAATGGGAAGCATTATCAAGTTATATCAGCGGCTATCCCTTAAAAAAAGTTATCAAAAGTCTTCTGGAAGGAAAAATAATTTTGAATCCCTCATCTAAAGATTCCTTTCTGGTTTCTGAAAGAGGGGGGGACTTCAGATTAACGCTGGGACAGGATTTATCGATAGGCTATCAGTCGCACGATACAAAAAATGTTCAGCTATATTTTACAGAATCTTTTACCTTCCAGGTAATCGAGCCTGCAGCTGTTATGAATTTCAATTGAAGAAGAGATTAAAAATCTACTCACTCCGATTGTCCATATCCGGACCAGAGAAGCGGGAAAACCTTTTGCTATAAACTTCTCTTAGCTGGTCGAACCCGGATCTACTGATGCTGTGCATAAACCGAGAGGAAATTCTTACTTCATCCTGTTAAGAGCAGTGTAGGAGCTGCGCTTGAATTATTTACCTGTGAGCAGTACGAAAAGTGTAAAATAAACATGTAAATTTCTGACAATATACCTATTTATACTCCAAATCAATCTTTTCGTATGGTATTCGCTTTGATATCCGGCACCTATAAACTAAACCATTATAGCTGCCGTATGAAAAAAAACAAAAACATAGAATTCAGGTATATGTATAATTTGAAAAAACCTGTAACAACATCAAATAACTGGTTCCTATTTAAGTACTTAATTGTTGCGGCTTAATAGCTGCTCATCTCTCAGATATATTTGTAAAATTAACTCTACAATCTACTCAACTTCTAAGGTTAGAATTTTATGGATAGAGCAGAATTAAGGAAATGTTGTGATGGAAGGCCTAAGATAAAGGTTAAAGAGTAAGGTAAAAATATGATCACGGTTAATTGAATTTTATATCAAATGAGTTAATTTTAACAGAGATATTATTTGAAACTTTTTAAGTACAAATGCGAAATAACAAAAACCACTCTCCTGAAGTTAATCTTAATTTAAATGTCCGCGGAATCCCTCAATCAGCTACACTCGCCATAAATGAAGAAAGCGAAAACCTAAAAGTTAACGGCAGAAGGATCTACAAACTGGGACTTGGTCAATCCCCATTCCCGGTTCCCCAGTCCGTTGTTGATGCACTCAAGGCGAATGCATTTCAGAAAGACTATCTCGCCGTAAAAGGTTTATATCAGCTAAGGGAAGCAGTCGCACAGTATTACTGCAGAAAACAGAATATATGTCACACTGCCGAAGATGTGTTGATTGGTCCCGGTTCGAAAGAACTGATGTTTCTGCTGCAGTTTGTTTATTACGGCGATCTTGTAATCCCTACTCCCAGCTGGGTTTCGTATGCGCCGCAGGCACATATCATCGGCAGGCATGTTAGATGGATCCCTACCTCAGGTGAAAACGGCTGGAAACTAATGCCGGATGAACTTCAGGCCCTTTGTAAAGACGACCCCCTACGTCCAAGGATCGTTATACTTAATTATCCCGCAAATCCAAGCGGTGTTTCATACACTAAGGATGAGCTTAAAGAAATTGCTACGGTTGCAGAGAAACACAGAATTATTTTACTCTCAGATGAAATTTACGGCGAACTCCATTTCAAAGGGAAGCATACTTCCATAGCAAAGTATTATCCTGAAGGAACAATAATTAGCGGGGGATTAAGCAAATGGTGCGGAGCCGGAGGATGGAGACTCGGAACTTTTACCTTTCCGCCTTCACTTAAATGGCTGCTTGATGCGATGGCCGCAGTAGCCAGTGAAACGTTTACTGCTACAAGTGCTCCAATACAGTATGCAGCCGTAAGAGCATTCCAGGGAGGACTAAAGATTGAAAGATACCTTTGGCACAGCAGGTGGATCCTGGAAAAATTAAGTAACCGGATAATCTCTAAACTCCGTGATGCCGGACTTGAGATTGCTCAGCCGGATGGAGCTTTCTACCTATTCCCGGATTTCTCACAATTTAAGGTAAGACTGGAATCGGAAGGTATAAAAACAAATAAGGCTCTGTGTGAAAAGATCCTTAAGGACACAGGAGTGGCAATGCTTCCGGGATCAGCTTTTGGCCGGCCGCCTGAAGAACTGACTACAAGAATTGCATATGTAGATTTTGACGGAACAAGTGCAATAGCCGCTGTTGAACAGATGAAATCGGAGAAAGATGTAAATGGTGAATTTCTTGACACATATTGCGGAAGTACTTTAGAGGCCATTGATTTATTATGTGACTGGCTGGGAACTAAAAAATGATAAATTATCTGATAGTTTCCCTCGGTGCCGCTCTCGGGGGCGGTCTGCGTTATTGGATGAGCAATATAACTTATAAGGTTCTGCCGGCAACTTTTCCTTATGGTACTCTTGCAGTAAATATTATCGGCAGCTTTATCCTGGGGATTATAATCTTTATGTTCGATGATAAGGAACTTATATCTCCAGGCATGAGATTGTTCCTGGCAGTAGGATTCTGCGGAGGGTTCACTACATTCTCTACCTTTTCGCTTGAGACAATCAACCTGCTTAAAGATTCACAGATACTCGCCGGTCTATTAAATATTGTATCAAACCTGTTCCTTTGTTTTGCAGGTATAACTTTGGCTTACTTTATGTCAAAAATCTGGAATTAATATGCACATTAATGGTGATGCAAAACTGCTCAGAATTTTTGTGGGTGAAAGTGACAAATCAGGGAGTATCCCTGTTTATGAAAAGATAGTACTTGAAGCAAGGAAGACAGGATTGGCAGGAGCCACTGTCTTTAAAGGAATTATGGGTTTCGGTGGAAGCAGCAGGATACATACTGCCAAGATACTCCGTCTATCGGAAGATATGCCGTTGATTATTGAAATTGTTGATGAAGTGACTAAAATAGAAGAGTTTCTGCCTGTACTGGATAATATTTTTGAAGAAGGCGGGAGCGGGGGATTGATAACTATTGAAAAAATCGAGATCATAAAATATGCTGCAAATAAAAAGTAGCTCCTTTTATGAATCATACCTTTCGATACATACTCTCTACTGAAAACTCATAATATTAACATTAATTTAACCTTCAGTTTAACTTCCCTTAACATTCATATTTTATGTTGGCCAGTAATAATTAGCTGGAAAGGAGTTGAATATGTATGAACGTATAATGAGAGACAGAAATAACCATACGTTTTTTGAACTGCTTGAAATGGTGTTCTTAGAGAACCCCAGCGGTATGCAAAACCCGAAAGGATTGCTCTGGAGAAATAGGAATGAAGTTGCTGATGATAATGAATGGATGCAGGAATATCATATAATCTATAATTCCTATGTCCTCGATAGTAAAGACTTTCAGAATGAATAGGAATAATAATTATCCGGCAGAAACATATTCGCAGTTGCGTGGTATTCCAGGTTTTACAAGGAGAACCTCTTCTTTTAACAAGGCAACCTTACCTGGCTCCATTCCTTTTCTCTTTGTAACATATTTTTTAAGTGTAAAAGAGACAGGTGCTAGTCCGCTTGTTTTTGCTTTACTATGGTAGGCGGCCAGCGCCGCCGTATCTTTCAGAATATTCTTTGGGACCGGTTCTTTAGTATTTACTACCCTTAGAACAACATGAGAACCCGGAACACTCCTTGCGTGGAACCAATAATCGTTCTGTTTAGCAAACTTCATTGTAAGCAGATCATTATTTGTACTGTCCTTTCCTACAAAAACATCATATTTACCGTCGATGATATAATGCTTGAACTTTGATTTTATATCGTCCGCCGCATCCTTTTTTTCGTCTGACTTAATGTTGAGCTCCTTCATTATATGTTTAATTTCTTCGAGTGACTCGGTATGCTGGAACCTTTCTTTAATACCAAGCAGTTTCCTGTAGTTTTCTGAAACGCCCGTGAAAAGCTCTTTTGATTTCTTATAGGCGGTCTTTTCATTTCCTGCCTTATTAAAATAATATTCAGCATTTTTCTGAGGTGATAATTTGGGATCGAGTTTAACTTTTAACAGCCTGTTATCATCGTAGATATCTTCTATCTCTATAGAACTGCTTTTGTGTGGTACATTATTCAGATTTATAAGCAGCAGGTTACCGATCTTGTTATATTCCTTCTCCCGACTTCCACGATCGATCCTTCCCTTAAGATCATTCAACTTGGCAGACAATTTTGATAACTCTCTGTCAATATATTTTTCTACTATTTTTCTTTTTGAAGAATATACTTCGAGATAATATTTCTTACCGAGAAAATAATTAAGTGCTTCAGTAATAGTATTAAATGTCTTTATTTCCTCTGAAGGAAAGATATGAAAAGTATCAACTGCCAGAAATACATCACCTGTTTTAGATGATACATACACCGCAGGATCATTATTTAACAATTCCCTAAGAATTTCAGATAAATAATCAGCCTTAGTTTTTAGAGGAGCTTCAGTAAAACGGAATTTAGCCTCAGTTATGATTTCTTTACCCAGGAATGGAAATTTCTTTCTGTAGTCATCAAATTCATTAACGGTGTCATCAAAATCAATTTGCGTTTGTATACTTATAAAAGTATGAGTATTTATTTCCTCCCGAAATTCCTCCAGGTAGGCATCATCCTCACTTTTAAAGGAGAAAATACTTCCGGTTGTGTTCTGTACAAATATATTCGTATGCTTACCCCTGACAGCGAAATAAAAATTTGCTTTATCACCTGTTATTCTCACAAGCCTGTCATGGTCCGAAATTTCAAACCGGCTTATTTTGAGAGGGAGATATTCAGTAAAAAAATCGATACTGTTTTTTCTTGCCCTATGAAAATCATCTCTCAGAGTAATGTAAGGATCGCCAGGATTCACAGAAACTTCAATAAATCCCTCAGTTTTGTTTTCGCACTTTAAGATAAGCTTATCTTTTTCCTGAGAATATATTTCAGTTATTACGGAATCCCGAAGGGAGGAATTTAATTCAAGGATAATACGGTTAAGTATGAAATAATTTTTATACATATTTCACAAAAATAATCCCCCGCATCCATAATAGAAAACGGGGGAATATAAAATGAAGATTTCTTATTTAATCAGGTAACACCATGCATCATCTTAAGCAGAAGCTTATAGATAAAAAACAATATCAGAGATGCAGCAGCTGCCATGATAACGAAAATCAAAAAGAAGTCAGCCAGGTTATGAATTGCAAAACCGAACAAGTAGGTCGTTTGTCCCGCCTCCGGATACAGGGTACTTAGCTTTCCGGCTAGCAGGTTAGCTGCCGCATTTGCGAGGAACCAAACACCCATCAGCAGTGAGGAAAATTTGATAGGAGAAAGTTTCGTCACCATCGATAACCCGATCGGGGATAGGCTGAGTTCACCGAATGTATGCAGCGTGTAAGCACCTACAAGCCAGAGAGGACTTACTTTTACGCCTGTGTCAGCTATCCTGGCTCCTATTACCAGAAGCACAAAACCAAGTGCTAGCAGCATTAACCCTATGGCCATCTTAAGAGGTGATGAGGGTTCTTTTCCCCTATCTCCCAGTTTCGTCCATATCCCTGCAAAAATTGGTGCAAAAATTATTATGGCAAGAGGGTTTACCGACTGGAAGAAACTTGCCGGGATAACAAAGTCATTCAACCAGGTGATTACCCTGTTTGTCTGTTCCTCCGCAAAGAATGTCAGCGACACACCAGCCTGTTCAAACGCCGACCAGAAAAATATTACAAAGAAAGAGAGTATATAAATAACGGCTATTCTCTGCTTCTCTACTTTAGTTAAAGATTTATCAATGATTATAAGTGTGGGTACTGAAATCATCGAAGAATAAATAAATGAGCTGATTATATCGGCATTGAAACCGAAAAGGATAATAAAGAAAAGCGCAAGGAATAAACCTATAGCAAAGAAAATCTGACCTGAAGTAAAATCAGGAGTCTCCGCTTTTTTCTCCTCCCTCGTTTTCTTCGCGGGCGGAAGACCTATCTGTTCACCTTCAGGAGTTACCAGGAATTTATCCTTGCCCCAATAGAAAGTCACCAGTCCAATCAGCATACCAACACCTGCGGATAAAAATCCCCATTTAAAATCGGCAGGGTTACCTGTATCTCCGAGTCCTCCTGCAACCAGCGGGGAAAATAAAGCTCCAAGGTTAATGCCCATATAAAATATCGTAAATGCAGAATCCCTCATCCTAACAGAATTTGCAGGATAAAGCTGACCCACCATTGTAGAGATATTAGGTTTAAAGAAACCATTACCAATTATTAGCAGTGTTAATCCCAGGACGAATACAATCTGCTGAAGATTAAATGTAAGCGCAGAGTAGGTAATATTGGGATCAACTGGCGGGTGATATAAAAAACCGCTGAAAGAAAGTGCGAACTGACCCAGAGCCATTACAATCCCACCCCAGATTATGGATCTTCTGTTTCCCCAGTATTTATCTGCGACGTATCCGCCGAGAAGTGGAGTCAGGTAAACCAGACCCGTATAATATCCGTAAATAGAAGAAGTGAAGGCTTTGTCGTACATTAGGGCGTTTATCATATAAAGGGAAAGGATTGCCCGCATACCATAGTAGCTGAATCTTTCCCACATCTCAGTGAAGAATAGTACGTACAACCCTTTGGGGTGCTGTTTAAACATTAGTACCTCATAAGAATATTTGAATAAAAAAGCAGAATACGTTTGATGGTAAGGAATAATACCACAAATAACAGATTTTCTGTCAATTCTAAATTACGGCCAAATATATGGTAATTTTAATTTTATTCATAGCTAAAAACCGGGTTGATTCCCCTAATTTTAGTACATCTTTATAGTTTGTTTAAAATAGACTCATTTAATATATTTCGAACGATGAAAAAATTTCTCCAAAAACCTGTCGTTAAGAAAATCCTTTGGATCCTTTTTGCTCTTTTTGCCATTGTATTACTAATGGATAATGTGATACTACCCTGGTATGTTAGTTCTCCGATTGAGAAGGTCCCCGATGTAGTTGGTAAAACTGAAGTTGACGCGGTTAAACAACTGGAAACTCAGGACCTTGAACCCATAGTAGGTGATACTACTTTTGATGAGAAATTTCCCAAAGGCTCAATTATTTTTCAGAGACCCCGAGCTGGAGAGACCGTTAAAGAGGGGAGAAGGGTATACCTTTTTGTTAGCGGAGGTGAACCTGTTGTTCATGTTCCTCAATTAACAGGGAAATCAGTAAGAGATGCCAGATTTTCTTTGGAAAGACTTGGATTGAAGCTTGGTGATGTTGACCAGGAGCCATCCGGATATCCAAAGGACATGATCTATGATCAGCAATTTGCCGAAGGAACCCCCGTTAAGAAAGGTGAAACAGTAGACGTAACTGTTAGTCTTGGACAGGTTCAGACAGGCAGCATCGAGATACCCGATCTAATAGGTAAATCTCTTACAGAAGCCGAGAAAATTCTTGCCGATAGTTCACTAAAAGTTGGAAAGATAAATTACCAGCCTTCATTTTCACTGCTGCCGAATACTATCCTCGATCAGTATCCAAGCAAAGGGAATAAGGTTAACCCTGGAGACAAAGTGGACCTTTTTGTAACCAAAACCGCTAATGAAAATGAGATTAAGGAGGAATAAATGGCACTGATTGCTCCTTCAATTTTGTCGGCTGATTTAACCCGGCTGGAACAGCAGATAAGACTCGTTGAAATGGGCGGAGCAGACTGGATTCACTGTGATATTATGGATGGGCACTTCGTGCCTAATATAACCTTTGGGCCTGTTCTGGTAAAAGCTGTCAGAAAAGTTACAAAGCTTCCAATTGATGTTCACCTTATGATAGAGAATCCCGACAAATACCTGGAGGATTTTAAAAAAGCTGGTGCAGATCACCTGCTGGTTCACCAGGAAGAGGTGATTCATTTAAACAGGACTATCAACAGGATAAAAGAATTGGGGATGAAAGCCGGTGTAGTTATCAATCCTGCAACTCCGGTCAATACTCTCAGAGATATTGCTGAGTACATCGATATCCTTCTTATTATGTCGGTTAACCCGGGTTTTGGCGGTCAGTCTTTTATACCCAACTCTATTAGAAAAATAAAAGAGGCTGTAAAATTAAGAAACGAGTTTAATGCGGATTTTAAGATTGAAATAGACGGAGGCATCGATAGGGAGACCATAGTTCCTGCTCTTAGGGCTGGCGTAGACGTTTTTGTATCGGGTTCTTCTATTTTCAAAGCCGACAATCCCACAGCAGCCTGTACTGAACTGAAAAACCTTGTGCAGGATTAACCTGATGAGCGGAAACGGATTACAGGTGGCTTCAGGGTCACCTTTTTTATTTTAAATCATCAATATGATTTTGCAAAGACTTAAAAGAGAGTTTATATTTAGTGATAATATTAAGACCAATTCCCTGATATGACAATTAAATAAATTTCTAATACAATGGGATAAACCATTTAAATGAATGAACAGAATACAGAAATAAAAAAAAGAGCGTATGAGCTTGCCGGGAAGAATTTTCTACTTGACCGGGTTTATGTTATGGGCATTCTGAATGTTACCCCTGATTCATTCTCTGACGGAGGCCGTTTCTTTGACCGCGCAGATGCAATCAACCATGGGATCGCGATGCTGGATTCAGGCGCAGATATCATAGATATCGGTGGTGAATCAACAAGACCCGGGTCTGAAGGTATTTCTGCTTTTGAAGAAATGAACCGGGTAATTCCTGTACTTGAAGGTATTCTTAATAAAAGACCCGGTGCAGTTATTTCTGTTGATACTACCAAAAGTAAAGTTGCCGCAGAAGCATTAAAGAGAGGGGCTTCAGTGATTAATGATATTAGCGGCGGGACATTTGATCCGGAATTAATTGATATCGTTAAAGCCTATGATGCTGCATTAATTCATCATGCATATAAAAGGGACTCCGAAAGATATGCAGTTAAATACGGTATATGAGAACCTGATTGAAGATATATATGCTTTTCTTATGAAACAGGCAGAGAAGGCAAAAAAAGCCGGAATAACAAAAATTATAATTGACCCGGGTATAGGGTTCGGAAAGACTTCTGAGCACAATTTGATTATAATAAAAGAATTAAGCAGGTTTAAAGCCTCCGGATATCCGGTAATGATAGGAGTTTCAAGGAAAGGATTTATTAAGAATATTATCGGGGACCTAACGGAAGACAGGGATGTAGCTACTGCTGTAATAAATGGCCTGGCAGTAAAAAACGGAGCAACTTTTATCCGTACTCATAATGTACTCTATGGTCTGCAGGTAAGCAGACTATTAAATAAACTTTAACAGCTTAATGTTTGAACTTTTCAAAATTGGTTTCCTGACTGTCTCTTTTACAGACCTGATAGACATTGCCCTGGTCTCCTTTATTATTTACAGGCTTTACACACTTCTTAAAGGAACGATTGCCGCTCAGATCTTCATGGGACTGATGATTGTTCTATTGCTTTCATTTGCTTCTCAGGCGGCTAATTTCAGAGCTCTAAGCTGGCTGCTGAAACTTCTTACCGATAATTGGGTGATAGCATTCCTTATTTTGTTCCAACCTGAGATCAGAAGACTAATGGTTATTGCTGCAAGAAACCCATTCTTCAGGATGTTAGTAAAAGAAGAATCTTCTGAAGCAGCATCTATTATTGCCGATGCAGCTTTTGAATTATCTCAGCATCAGCACGGGGCGCTTATAGTGATAATAAAGTCGACAGGAATCAGAGGGTACGCAGAAACCGGAGAACTTCTCAATGCCAAGCTCAGCAGTTCACTACTCAGGTCGATCTTCTTTCCGAGATCGCCTTTGCATGACGGTGCAGTGATTATAAATAATAACGCTATTGAAGCTGCACGGTGTACACTTCCGTTGTCAACCACAACCCAGGTGAACGGCGAATCGTTAGGTATGCGGCACCGGGCAGGACTGGGAATTACAGAGCAGGCTGACGTACTGAGCGTTATTGTGTCCGAGGAAACAGGTGGTATTTCACTTGCAGAAGACGGACAGCTCACGAGGGGACTGTCGAAAGAAGCGTTACGGAAACGGCTTATGAAGGCATTTAAATCTCCGGTTACCAAAGGATGGAGAGGAATCTTTGAACATTATGTCCAGAAAACCTAGGATAGCTGCAGTTATTCCCTTTTTCAACGAAGAAAAAACACTCCAGGAGATTATAAGAAGAACCCTCTTATTCTGCGATACGGTAATTGCTGTAAACGACGGGTCAACGGATGACTTTCTCAGACATATCCAGATTAACGAAAAAATTGTTTTTATCTCTAATAAAAAGAACCAGGGGAAAGGCTTTGCTACAACCCGGGGGATGAAAAAAAGCATAGAACTGAATTCCGATATAACTGTAATCATCGACGCTGACCTGCAGCATCCTCCTGAATATATTCCACGGTTAACAGAGATCCTTGATAGGTATGATATAGCAATAGGGAACAGGCTTGGCGAGATGAAAGACATGCCTTATATAAGAAGACTAAGCAATAAATTAACTTCCCTGCTCTTAAGCCTTAAGTTAAAACAGGTTATAGCCGATAGTCAATGTGGTTTCAGAGCCTACAGAACCTCGGTGCTTCACGATATACTTCCAGTTTCATACGGCTATGAAGCTGAAACAGAAATATTGATTAAAGCTGCCCGAAAGAATTATAAAATTGGATTCGCAGAAATTCCGACAATATATGAAAACGAGAAAAGTAAGATGAAATCTTTTCAGACTATACGTGGCTTTTTAAGAGTATATTTGGAACGGGGCTGATTATGGGTACTAAGAAGTGGCAGATAAACGACCTTGATAATAACCTGAATTTCAGCGAAGCATCCCATATCATAATGAAGAATCGACTTGATCAGGCTAAAGAGGATATAAATAATTATTTTTTATCGGAAACGGTGGAAAACCTTCACCGCGTCAGGATCTCCTTAAGAAGATTTCGTTACTCGATGGAGTTATTTATATCATGTTTTGACAGCAAAAAATTTATGATATTATATAAAAAAGTTACAAAGCTGCAGGACTTAACCGGGAGTGTGAGGGATTTTGATGTTATGGAAGAGAATATAAATTCGCTGGTTAAAAAGGAGAGCATAAAGATCCCGAAGAAGGTGTTAAAAAAAATAGATGAGATCCGGTATGACTCACGGGTTAAATTAAAACAGGAATTAAAGAAATTTACTGATAGTAAAGCAGTCACTAACTTTGAAGAACTGCTACACTTCTGAAATAAATAAAGGAGGAACAAATGAAATTAAAATATTTTTCACATTCTGCCTTTCAGATAACTACCGATTCCGGAAAGAAAATACTAATCGATCCTTTTCTCGATGATAATCCGACGTCACCAGTTAAGTCAGATGATGTTGAAACAGATTATATCATTCTTTCCCACGCGCATAATGATCATCTTGGTGATGCTATGAAGATAGCTAAGAAGGGGAAGGTAATATTTATTTGTGTAAACGAGCTCGGCAATTATCTGACTTCAAAAGGATTTGAGACGCATAATATGCATATCGGAGGGGGATACAACTTTGATTTCGGCAGGGTTAAATTTACGATCGCCCATCATGGTTCACAAACCCCTGATGGTAATTATGCAGGAGAACCTGCAGGAATTATAATACATGCAGATGGGAAAACCATATACCATACAGGGGATACAGGACTCTTTCTGGATATGAAATTAATAAGTGAGATGAACGGTCCAATTGACTATATGCTTCTACCCATTGGTGACAATTTTACAATGAACATCACTGATGCAGTCAGGGCCGCTGAACTTGTTAGACCCAAAATGGCTATCCCCATGCATTATAATACATTTCCCGCAATTGAAGCAGATCCTCGGGAATTTAAACACAAAGTTGAAGCCGTAGGAATAAATTCGAGGGTACTTGATTATGGAGAAGAAATTAAGCTTTAGGTTCATTTGGAAAAAATACGATGTAAAGCTATTTTAGACGAAACTATTAATAAAATTACGCTTTATCGTATTGTAATTATTGAATGGCAAAAGTTATAGCTATAGCTAACCAGAAGGGCGGAGTGGGCAAAACCACTACTGCCATAAATCTTTCTTCCCTTCTGGCAGCCGCTGAAAAACGTACGCTGCTTATTGATATTGATCCTCAGGCCAATTCCTCTTCTGGATTGAGCGTTAACGATCATTCTCCCTCGGTTTATGAAGTTCTTATCGGCACACGACCTGTTGATGAAGTTATCATAAATACTTATATGCCGTTTCTCGATCTACTGCCTTCAAATATCAACCTTGTTGGTGCTGAGATTGAGCTGGTCGATATGAATGACCGTGAGAGACTGCTGAGAAAGGCTCTGCAGAAAATAGATAACAGCTATGATTTTGTTCTTATTGATTGTCCTCCATCACTGGGATTATTAACCCTGAATGCACTTACTTCTGCGAATTCTGTCTTAATTCCAGTTCAGTGCGAGTACTTTGCGCTTGAAGGGCTTGGACAGCTGCTGAATACTATCAATATTGTTAAAAAACATTTTAATAAAGACTTGACTATTGAGGGTGTGTTGCTTACTATGTTTGATACCCGACTCAGGCTTTCTCATCAGGTTGCTGAAGAAGTAAGAAAGTATTTCGGTGATAAGGTTTTTGATACAATCATACACAGGAATGTAAGAATATCTGAAGCGCCGAGCTACGGGAAACCGGTTATACTATACGATGCTATCTCTTCGGGAGCTAAAAATTATATGGCGCTGGCTGCTGAGGTAATAAAAAGAAACTCAGATGGAAACATAACAGTATAAATTATGACTAAATTAAAACCAGGATTGGGCAGAGGACTTGATGCATTGATAAGACCTCAGAGTCTCCCTCCAGAGAGCGAGGAAGCGCCAGATTATTCGAAGGTTAAGCAGGATGACGGGAAGGAAAATGACATCCTGGCAAAAATACCGGTAAATGTTATAAGTTCTAACCCTTATCAGCCCAGAATGAATTTTGAACCAGAAGCTCTCGATGAACTGAAAAGATCCATACTTTCGAATGGACTTATTCAGCCGATTACCGTGAGGAGAATGACAGGCAATACATATCAGTTGGTCTCCGGAGAAAGAAGACTTAAAGCATGCATTGATATCGGCTACAGGGAAATTCCTGCTTATATAATCCAGGTTGATAATGAAGAAACGATGCTTGCGTTGGCATTGATTGAAAATATCCAGAGAGAAAAACTGAATCCAATAGAAGTAGGACTTGCATACAGAAGGCTGATGGATGAATGCGACTTAACACAGGAGGAAATAGCCGACAGGGTTGGGAAAGATCGTACTACTATTGCAAATACTATACGTCTGCTCAAGCTTCCAGGTGAAATTCAGGGTGCTCTGATTAAAGATGAAATTACTTCAGGACATGCACGAGCTCTTATAAACCTTCCTACTGAATCTCTGCAGCTTGAAATGCTCGGTAAAATTAAAGACGAAAGTCTATCGGTAAGAAAAGTTGAACAGCTGGTTAAAAAATATCTTACCGGGGGAAGCGGTACAGGTAAAGCCAAACGGGTTACTCATCCCGTACCTCGTTCTGCAAATTTGAATGACGTTGAAGACCGTTTAAGGAAACTATTTGCTACCAAGGTAATATGCAGGCAAAAACAGGATGGTTCAGGTGAAATTACAATTGAATTTTATTCCAATGAAGAACTTGAAAGATTGTTTGAACTGTTTGACGCCATCGATAAGTCATATAGTTAAGATTTTTGCTTTCCTTGCTATCATCTCTTTCAGCAGCTTTTCGCAGCAGATCTCTATTGACGACACAACCTCGCAACAGGAAGATTCCGTATATGTTATGACCAAGTCTCCCTGGGGGGCTGTGCTCAGAAGTGCGATAATACCGGGATGGGGTCAATTTTATAATGAATCCTATCTTAAAATTCCTGTAATCTGGGGACTTGGAATCTGGTTTGGTTATGAATGGCAGCAGAACAATGATCTGTATGTCTTTTACCGCAACAGGTATGTAGATACCGAAAATGCTAATGATAAAAGATTCAGGAATTTCTACCGCGACCAGAGGGATCTATTCACAATATATATGGTATTAGTATACTTTGCCAACCTTGTGGACGCCTATGTTGACGCAAACCTTTTTGATTTCAATGTTTCCGAAAATCCGTATACTAAAACTCCGATGTTGAACATGAGGGTTAACTTTTAATATGAAAAATGTGGTTGTATGTTCTAACTGCGGAGCCGAAAATCCTTTCTTCAAATATACCTGCGGTAACTGCAAAGCATACCTGAGAGAAAGAATCTTCAACCTTGATCTATGGAAGTTAATAGGGATGCTGATCGAGAGTCCGGTTAAAGCCTTCAACAGGATAATTCAATCGGAACATAAAAATTTTATCCTGCTGATTGCACTTCTTTTTTCCATCAGGGCATTCATTGATGCAAGGTTTTTATCGGTCCTTCTATCCGGGGAAAGTGCCTTACGGTTTGGGTTACTACCTGCACTTCTTATTTCAGCAGGTGCAGGATTCTTGGTTATCTGGATATATACTTTGGTTTTATTCCTGGTGGGTAAGTTATCAGGATTAAAATCGAGGCTCAGAGATAACAATGCTGTTTTGATATATTCTCTTATCTCTTATACTTTCGCACTTATCATCTTATTTCCCATCGAACTAATCACTTTCGGGCAATTCCTGTTTTCGAATAATCCCTCGCCGTTTATGCTTAAACCAACAATAGCCTATACACTGCTGGCTTTTGAAGGTTTACTTATTGCGTGGGGAATATTTTTAACAGTGTCGGGAATTTATTCGTTATCCCGAAGTATACCTTTTGCGATATCATCCGGAATTTTATTTAATATCTACCTGTTCGGGTTTATGTTTTTATTATCTATTATTTTATTTATATGAATTCTATGGAACAAACGATTTCACAACTGGAGCAAGAACTTTTCCTGCATACATATAACAGGCTTCCAATAACCATTTCTCATGGAAGCGGAGTTCATCTCTTTGATACCGAGGGGACAAGGTATCTCGATTTTTTTTCGGGTTTAGCCGTAAATGCACTGGGGTACGCTCACCCTTCAATTGTCAGTGCTGTCTCATCCCAAATACAGATGTTCGCGCACCTTTCAAACAATTATATCACTCCTGTTCAGCTTGAATTTACCAGACTCCTTCTGAAGTACTCGGGGATGTCAAAAGCGTTTTTAACTAACAGCGGAACGGAATCGGTAGAGGGAGCAATAAAACTTCTTCGGAAATATTATGGCCCTGACAAAACAATTTTCTCACTTACAGGTTCATTTCATGGGAGAACCTACGGTGCTGTAACACTGACCGGAAAGGAAAAATATACAAAGGGATTTGAACCTCTTCTCCCGGGAATTGATCATATAAAATTTAATGACGTTGATGATCTGAAAAACAAGACTGGGAAAGGTACTGCGGCTGTTTTTATTGAGTTCATACAAGGGGAGGGAGGAATAAACGTTGTATCCCGTGAATTCGCCGAAGAGCTTCTTGATCTTCGTGAAAAGTATGGATTTGCCATTGTGGCAGATGAGATACAGACAGGAATAGGCAGAACAGGAAAACCGTTTGCTTTCAACCATTATAACATTGAACCGGATATTTTACTAACCGCAAAAGCAATAGGCGGTGGACTTCCTCTCGGAGCCTTCCTTGTATCAAAAAAGTTTGAAGACGTTTTCACCCCAGGGATTCATGGAACTACTTTCGGAGGAAACCCGGTTTGCTGTGCTGCAGGAATAGTAGTACTCCAGGAAGTATTTGAAAAAGGATTGATGGCTGAAGTTGAAGAACTTGGTGCTTACCTAACCGAACAGCTTGAGGAAATAAAGCATATGTATCCGGAAGACATTAAGGAAATCCGGGGAAAAGGACTTATGCAGGGAATTGAAATGAATTATCCGTGTAATGATATAGTTAAGAAAATGAGAGACAGGAAAGTGTTGACTAACTGCACCAATGTGAATGTATTACGGCTTCTCCCCCCGTTAATTACAGCCAGAAGCGATATAGATTTTTTCCTTTATAATTTTCACGAGGTCCTTAAGAATAAATAATGCATACAGACGTATTAATTATTGGCAGCGGTATAGCAGGGTTATTCGCCGCTCTGCAGATATCTGAGTTTGCAGATGTTATAATCGCAACTAAAAAGAACAAATCGGAGTCGAACACAAATTATGCCCAGGGGGGAATAGCAAGTGTAATGGATACACACGATAGCTTTGAGAAACATATCGAAGATACACTGATAGCCGGAGCAGGACTTTGCGATAAAAAAGCGGTTGAAATCACCGTTACAGAGGGTCCCGATCGTATATATGATCTCGTTGATATAGGAACACGTTTTACAAAAAAGAAGGGGAAATTTGATCTTGCCAGAGAGGGGGGGCATTCAATGGCGAGGATTCTACATGCCAAGGATCTTACAGGAGCAGAGATAGAAAGGGCGCTTATCGATGCCGTAAATGAAAAAGACAACATCCGGGTATTGGAGAATGCGGTAGCTATTGATTTGATTACCGAGCATAATGTACTACAGCTGAAAAATAAAACACTTGCCAACCGGAACTGCTGGGGTGCTTACATACTTAATTGTGAAACGAACGAGGTCTTCAGGGTTACATCTAAAGCTACGGTAATTGCCACTGGAGGATTAGGACAGGTATACCTTCATACAACCAATCCTGTTATTGCCACAGGCGATGGATTTGCTATGGCATACAGAGCAGGTGCCAGGATGGCAAATATGGAATTTATTCAGTTTCACCCAACTTCATTATACAGGCAGGGACCGGGTGCTGAACCGGGCAAGCCATCATTCCTGGTTTCGGAGGCCGTACGGGGCTTCGGTGGGAAACTTCGACTTAAGTCAGGTGAAACATTTATGGAAAATTATGACTCAAGGAAAGAGCTGGCTCCCAGGGATATAGTAGCAAGAGCGATAGATAACGAACTGAAGAGGAGCGGTGCTGATTTTGTCTACCTGGATATCACACACAGGAACAGCGATGAAGTAATTGATCATTTCCCTCATATCTATAAAACCTGCCTTGACTATGGAATAGATATTACAAAAGATTATATCCCGGTGGTTCCGGCAGCACATTATGCCTGCGGGGGGATTGCGGTAGATGAGTATTCGAGAACTTCATTAAACGGACTTTATGCCTGTGGTGAAGTATCGATGACTGGACTGCATGGTGCAAACCGCCTTGCGAGCAATTCACTCCTCGAAGCTGTTGTTTTTGCCTATCGGGCCGCAAGTAATTTGAAAGAGTTTTTACACAGATATGACAATCTGATCCCGGATGTACCCGACTGGGACGATTCCGGGACTTTGTCTGCTGATGAAAAGATTCTGATAACTCATTCCCTTAGAGAAGTAAAGGAGATTATGTGGAACTACGTGGGGATAGTTCGTTCGGACCTTAGACTTGAAATGGCTAAGAAGAGAATACACACACTTTTTGAAGAGACCGAGAATTTTTATAAGAAGACAAAAGTTTTTGAAGAAATTCTTGAACTCAGGAATGTAGAAACCTGCTCTCATATAATAATTAAATCTGCAGGTATGAGGAAGGAGAGCAGAGGACTTCACTATACTCTCAATTACCCTGAACCTGATAATTCTAAAAAACCCGTGAATACATATATTCAAAACAAGCATATATAAGCTGAACGAGGGTTCATAAGAGAGCGTTATCAAAATATTTTTAGTATTTTAACTTCCTATAATTTCAAATTTTGATGAAAAAGATAAGTAAAACTTCTGCCGCTTTCCTTACTATTGCATCTCTTGCCTGTATCTTCTGGATGGGAAGTTTTCTACTCAGGCTGATGTTATCTTACCAGTTATTCAATGAAACCATAACTTCCCGAAAGGATTATCTTAACGCACAGAACCTGGGAGCAGTGTTGACCACAATAAATCCTGCGGTAATAACCACTTTCGTACTTTTTATAGTTTTCCTCGTTTTTTATTTTCTTTTTCTGATTACCTCGAAATTAAGTTTACGCAAAAACGGCTGGCTTTTTATTATAACTGTGCTTATTCTCGTTACGGCTCCCTTTGAAATCTACCTGATGACGATAGATTACCGCATATTTACAAATATTTAATTATGGTACATTTAACAGCGGAGAAGTTCTGAGTTTAGTAATGAAAAGATTGACAGTCCTCAGCAGCTTTTCTTTAATTGAACTATTATGCTACTGTGCAATTGTATTTCTGGCAATCTTCAAACCAATGACCCGGAAGAATAATAATGAAACTTAAAGAGAAAGAATTTGAAGAAATAATTCAGGATCTTAAAGCACTTGCTCAGCAACTCGGGGCAGAAGTAAGATTTGAAAAAGGAGATTTTAAGGGAGGATACTGTCTGCTGAAAGAAAGCAAGATTATTGTTATTAATAAAATGATGAACCTTCAGAGAAAGGTGATGATCCTTTCAGCTGCACTAAAGGAACTTGGTGTTGATCAGATATATCTTAATCCCAGGATGAGGGAAATAATAGATGAAATGACTGAGATGAAATGAAGATAGCTATAATAAACGGTCCGAACCTGAATCTCCTTGGAAAGAGGGATAAAGATCATTATGGTGGTTTGACACTTGAAGAAATTAAAGGAATGTTGAGTAGTGAATTTGTGGACATTGACTTTGATTTTTTCCAAAGTAATACTGAAGGAAGCATCATCAATAAACTACAGACTCTCTCCGGTTTTGACGGCCTGATAATAAATCCTGGCGGGTATGCTCATACTTCAGTAGCTGTCAGAGACGCGCTTGTCGAGCTTGATATCCCCAAAATCGAGGTTCATCTATCAAACCTTGCAGCTAGAGAAGAATTCAGACAAACTCTGCTAACTGCCTCAGTTTGTGATGGTTATATAAGCGGTTTTAAAGAGAAAAGTTATTCTGCGGCAGTGTATCTGTTAAAAAGTAAAATTGAAGATAAAGGAGGTAAATCTTGATCCGTGCAGTAATATTCGACCTGGATAATACACTTGTGGATTTTATGAAGATGAAAAGAAGAGCGATAGAAGAAGCCATACCAGCTATGATAGATGCAGGACTCGAATTATCCGTCGGGGAATCGAATAAAGTAATAGATGAAATTTATAAAGAGCAGGGTATTGAATACCAGCAGGTTTTTGATGCATTTCTACAGAGAGTACTGAAAAAAGTTGATTATAAGATACTATCGGCAGGAATAGTAGCTTACAGGAGAGCCCGGGAAGCGGCATTAATTCCTTACCCGCATGTATATTCCACCCTGAATAAGCTTTTAAAACTCGGTATTAAGATGGGGATTGTCTCTGATGCTCCCGTTAAGGAAGCCTGGCTCAGACTTGCATACCTGAATTTTCACCATATAGTGGATGCTGTTGTTACTTTTGAGGATACTGGTCAAAGGAAACCTCATTCGGCTCCGTTTTTAACTATTCTGGAGAAATTGGAGGTTAAACCTGAAGAAGCGATAATGGTAGGAGATTGGGTAGAAAGAGATATTATCGGGGCAGCTAATGTAGGGATGAAAACAGCTTTTGCAAAGTATGGCGATACATTCGACACAAAGTCGCATAATGCTGATTTTGAGTTAAATGACGTGAATGAACTTATTGATATCGTCATTACAGAGAATAAATTATAGGGATTGCCTAAAGTTAATGATTATTTAATCGCTCTGATATTGCGATTATCAATCAGATTATTTATTTTTCTTTAAACTGAGGAAGTAAATAATATGAAAAATCTTGCTATTAAAAAGTTATATTACTCAATCAGCGAAGTGAGCAAAATAACTGAAATAGAGCAATACGTTCTTCGTTACTGGGAAACAGAATTTGAGCAGTTAAAACCCCAGAAAAACAGGGCCGGAAACAGAATTTACACAAATAAAGATATACAGCTTATTCTTCATATTAAAACTTTGCTCAGAGAAAAAAAATATACTATTGAAGGGGCTAAGAAGATACTCGAAGATTATTTACCCGACCAGGCAGTCTTTATTGCGGAACCTGATACAGAGTCAAGGTCTGAGATTTCATCCGAGCCAAAGAAAGAAAAGCCATCATTAAAAAAAGACCTTGAAGAAATCAAAAGTATTTTAGAATTTGTACTAGATAAATTATAAAATATCGGAACGTGGCGCAGCCCGGTAGCGTACCTGAATGGGGTTCAGGTGGTCGCGGGTTCAAATCCCGCCGTTCCGACAAGAAAATTGAAATACTGAATCTGATATAGTACACATGTTTTGAAGTCCCCGATAGATCCGGGGACATTTCATTTTTATCCCTCAAAACTTTTTTCTCTTCAGGCCTACACCCGGCCTACATCCGGCCTCCAACTACGGTATAACCCCAACCCTTAACCGAGGTAATTCATTCCAAAATAAGATATAAAATTAACCTGAGCCAATAACTCTTTTGTTCCTATCCTTTTCCATGGTACTCAGGGAACTAATATTCGATGTTATTGTATATTCATCAGGGTACTTCAAATAGTACCTTTTTTATTTTTTAATATCGCTCTATTTTTCTTATAAAAGATTGAATAATTGAGTAAATTTGCACTTCCTTTTAAATAATAGGTTAAGAATTTGATGAAGATACAATCGGAAAAACCGAAATGTTTTTGCGGAGTGGTAGGTATTTACGGTACTGAGAGTGCTGCTTTGAATACATATTACGGACTGCACGCGCTTCAGCATAGGGGTCAGGAAGCCTGCGGAATTGTAACACAGTCACTTAATGAGAAGGGGCATTCTGTTTTTAATATCCATAAGGGAGAGGGACTTGTCTCTGAAGTATTTGCCGACCCCAAAATTTTTAACACCCTTCCCGGAATGAAGTCGATTGGCCACAATCGCTATTCGACAACAGGCTCCTCGAAATCCATAAAAAATATTCAGCCTTTTGTTGTGAACTACAGGCTTGGAAATCTTGCTGTGGCGCATAATGGCAACCTGACAAACGCAAAAGAATTACGGGAGGAATTGGTTAATGAAGGTGCTATTTTCCAGACAACCAGCGATACCGAGGTTATACTTCACCTGATCGCAAGGAGTAAGCTTAATGACCAGGTAGAACAGATAAGGGAGGCATTGCAGAGACTTGAAGGAGCTTACTGCCTGACAATTCTGACAGATGATAAAGTTATTGCGGCCAGGGATCCTTATGGTTTCAGACCGCTGGCGATCGCCAAGCTGAATAATGCATTTGTAGTTGCCTCAGAGACCTGTGCTTTTGATCTTTTAACTGCAGAGTTCCGCCGTGAAGTTGAGCCGGGAGAACTTATAGTAATCGATGAAGAAGTCTACGAGAGCAATAAAATAAAATCATACCGAATAAAACCCGAACATTATCCTAAAAAACACTGCATCTTTGAATACATTTATTTCTCAAGACCCGACAGTTTCATATTCGGACATAACGTGGATAAGATGAGAAGGAGACTCGGGAAAATACTTGCTAAGAACTATCCCGTAGTTGACAAAGATGGAGACAAAGTAATTGTGATTAGTGTACCTGACAGTTCCAATACAACAGCACTTGGCTACCAGAGTCAACTTGAAAAACAGGGGATAAATTCAAAACTTGAGATCGGATTAATACGAAGCCATTATATCGGAAGGACATTTATTCAGCCGGGACAAGAGCGGCGTGAGCTCGGGGTAAGATTTAAATTTAACACGGTTAAAGGTGTACTTGAAGGAAGAACTGTTGTAATGGTGGATGATTCAATAGTGCGGGGTACAACATCTAAACAGCTTGTGAACCTGATAAGAGAGGCAAACCCAAAAGAGATCCATATAAGGATATCTTCTTCACCGATCAAGTATCCTTGTTTTTACGGGATGGATTTTCCCAGTAAGGAAGAGCTTATCGCAAACCAGATGCATGGTAATATAGAAGAGATCCGCAAGTACCTTGGAGTAGACAGTCTTGAGTATATGACAATCGATGAAATGCTTGAAGCAGTATCTGAAGCAGATTCTGCAAATTTTTGTACCGCCTGTTTCTCTGGCGAATACCCAACACTGGTAGATAAAAACTTCAAAAAGGAGATATATGAATTATAAAACGGGGCTAACATTAATTCTCTCGATTCTGGTTAGTTCGCTTCTATTCCCTCAATCAACTTATTTTATAAAATATAAAGACAACGTTCCCAAACAGGTAATAGAAAGTAAGATTCTATCTCAACAATACCTTCCTTCAGGAAAATCATTCAGCTTCTCAAGTCTCACTCCCAAAGTTAATTTTCTCGCAAAAGGCATTGCCAGGCAGGATGAGGTACTCGGACATATCATTAAAATATCATTTGATAAACAGGTTGATGAATCTTCATTCCGTTTGCTTCAGAATGAAGATCCCTCAATTGAGTATATCCAGCCATCTAATATATATAAGATGGAAACGACTCCGAATGACAGTCTTATTCAGAATCAGTGGGGACTCGAAAAGATAAAAGCTTTTGATGCATGGGACATTACTGAGGGATCTGATTCGGTTCTGCTTGCTATAATTGATACAGGGATAGATTATCTACATCCTGACCTTCATAACAAAATCAAGCTAAATCCGGGAGAGATGGGAACTGATGCAAACGGCCATGATAAAAGATCAAACGGAATTGATGATGATAATAATGGATTTATAGATGATTACCAGGGCTGGGATTTTACAGACCGTGTAGGATTTCCATTTGACTCATCGGGTGGGGACTATCTGAACTGGGATAATAATCCCATGGATGAATATGGCCATGGTACTTTCATTGCTGGAATTGCCGCCGCCGAAACAAACAATTTTACCGGCATTGCAGGTACCGCGCCTGATATAAAGATATTAAATCTGAGGTCTTTTGATCCCGGCGGATACGGGGAAGAGGACGACGTTGCTGCAGCAATCCTTTATGCTGTTCAGATGGGTGCAAGGGTAATCAATATGAGCTTCGGTGATAATTCGTTTTCATATGTATTAAGAGATGTTATCAGGTATGCTTATTCCAGAAATATTGTGCTGGTTGGTTCAGCCGGAAATTCTGGTTCCAATGAACCTCATTATCCTTCAGGATATTCTGAAGTAATATGCGTGGGTAATTCAACTCAAGGAGATTATCGCTCTTCCAATTCAAATTATGGTTCCACTCTCGACCTGATGGCCCCCGGTACACAGATATTTACTACTGCAATGAATAACGGCTATGCTTACGTTTCAGGGACATCTGCATCTTCTCCTTTTGTATCCGCAGCAGCTGCTCTGATCCTTTCAATGAATCCATTCAGCAATGAAGAGGTTAAGCAAATATTAAAAAGCACCTCGGACGATATCGAAACACCTGGTTGGGATCTTTATACCGGGGCAGGGAGACTTGATTTATTTAATGCCCTTAACGTTGGTGCACCTTCTATCATCAAGTTTGAAAATCCGGAACAGGATTATTCAACTTCCCAGGATTCAATACAAATTATTGCAACAATTCTATCTCCTTATTTCGTTAACTATCAGCTCGATTATGGTTATGGATTGAATCCTGATGACTGGATCTCGCTTATCTCTGATGGAAGAAACCAGTTTTCAAATAAACATATCTTTACACTCAACGTATCGCAGCTTCCAGATTCGGTATACGGACTTCGTATTCTGGTAAACCTTACAAACGGAAGGACTCTCGAAGAGAGGGTTAATTTTAATATTATCAGAACCGCTCCCCAGGCTATGCTTGTAACACTTGGACCGGCACTGTACGGTGAAAAAGCAACAGTACTTGCTTCTGTTTATACTAATCAACCCTGCGTTACTAAAATGTTTTACAGACAGCTTGGATCAATAGGAAACTTCGATTTTATCACATTGGACGGCTTCAATACCAATAATCAGTTTGTGAAGAATGTTCATTATGGATTTATTCCCAAACAGCTTGTAGAACAGAATTCGGTATATGAGGTTTACATGCAGGCCGAGAATCTTGTCGGGAAAAAAACAACCATATTGGATCCTTCAGGACAGGATTCTATTTTCGTTGTACCTGTTGCTTATAATGCAGATATGGCTGCAGAATATGTTCAACCCTTCAGTCTTCCTAACGGCAGCATCTATGAAGACCCTGTAAATTTTATAACAGATGATTTTAATGAAGTTTTGTCCCGTCAGCTTTATAACTCTGAAGATGTTTACTATACTCTTTATAAGTTGAATAACAATTCTTTTTTCCCTGTTGATTCCATTAAAAATAAACTTCCACGTGATGTCGGAGATTTTAATAACAATGGGAAAACTGATCTTCTAAGCTCGAATATAGGAACCGGTTACATAGATGAGCAGACGTCGTCCGGCTCATTTACACTACAGAACAAATTTACCGACTCGTCTAATACATTCTGGCCGGCCCTTGCTGACGATCTTGACGGAGATGGAAAACCTGAGGTTATTGCTTTCGATCAGAATACAGATACAACATTATCTGTCTGGAAATTTGATAATAACTTTACACATACTGGCACCATACGACTCACTAATTTTACTCCCGAAAGATATTATGGAAATATGATGGGTCTGCCTCATTCGGCAGTCACTGACCTCGATAATGACGGACATAAAGAATTCTGGATGATTGATGAGGACGGGGATATCTTCAGTTACGAATCAAACGCCAACGGAGGATATACGCCATTCCTGCAGGACTCAACCTTCTTTATGTCATCAGCAGAGTTTCTCACCGCGGGAGACTTTGATGGTGATGGACAGGAAGAAATTGCAGTGCTTCTCCATTCTTTGACTGCTTATGATATAGCTCCGTTTTACATACTCAACATCTATAAGTATACAGGGAATTCACTTCAGAATATTTACCAGGAAGGATTTGTTGATGCATCAACTGAATTCAGCGGAGGAGGTACATTCAGAACTATCGATAATAGTATCCGTTTCGCTGATATCGACAATGATGGAGTTGATGAGCTAATTCTTTTTGTATTTCCATACTCATACACTTTTAAATATGATTTTAATGATGTTAAGATAATTTCTTACAAGGAAAATATTAACTCAAACTCTATTTTTGTGGGAGACATCAATAAAAATAACGTACCCGAAGTCGCTTTCCCGACACAAACGGGCATTCAATTTATCGAGTTTGCTGTTTCAAATAAAGCGGGTACACCTTACAACCTGGCAGGTTACAGTATTGATTCAGTTTCAATTCATCTGGAATGGAGCGGATCAGGACAGTTCTACTACATATACAAGGGATTATCTGCAGATTCTCTTATCCTTATTGATTCCTCAGGGAGTGCTGACTTCACTGATTTTGAGGTGCTGCCACGTAAGGAATATTATTATGCAGCCCAGGGATATGATCTAACAAAACCTGACCCACTTTCTAATAAGAGTTCTGTTTTAACCGTCTACTCTCACACACCCGGGGAAGTTATATCAGTTATCAGCAGAACGCGTAAGAATATCCAGGTAACATTTTCGGAAAGGGTGAACAATACGATTGAGAACCTGGAGTCATTCAATGTTGCAGGTGCAGGATACCCGAATTCAGTTTCACCTGCCAACCAGTATTCTTATGTACTCTCCTATAATGAGAATCTTCCTGTTGGCAGCAATACATTAATTATTAACCGGTTAAAAGATTTCTATGGTTCTCCTATTCCTCCTGATACAACAGTATTTAATGTGGATTCGATAAGCACACCAGAAGAATTTTTTGTGAGTTCATTTGAGATACTCGACCCATACCACATAAAGATTGTGTTCAATAAAAGCGTTAATCCCGATGAAGCCAGGAATCCCGCCAACTATAATTTTGATCCGTCAAATAATGTTACAAGCGTTAATGTTGATGCATCAGATACAAAGGTAATTTACCTTAATCTTAATGGTCATAATCCTGTAGGCTCGATAGGGAGGGAGTACAAACTGAAAATCGTGAACCTGACATCATCAGATGGAGTAACGATTAATTCAGGTGCCGGAAGTTATCTTGTATTGACAGGTTATGCCGAGAACCTTTCAGATGTGTACATATATCCAAATCCGGCAAAAGCCGCCTCAGGAAAGATGACATTTGCAAACCTTCCGAAGAGAGCAAAGATAATAATATGGAACCTCAATGGGATGCGCATAAATGAACTGAACGAAAACGATGGGAACGGGGGAGTTGATTTTGATATGAAAGATGAATCAGGTAATGAACTCGGAAGCGGTATTTATATTTATAGAATTGTCCGCCTTGATGATTCAAACAATGAAGTTGAAGAAAAGATTGGTAAATTTGCCGTCATAAGATGAGATATACCATTGAAGAAATATCGACACCCTCAAATTTACTGTCATTATTCAGACTGATAATGGCTGTACCTCTCTGGTATTTGTTTGATTACCTGGGTGAGCCGGGTATGAGGGCAATTATCTTCGGCGTCGTTATAATTACGGCACTTACCGACGTACTGGATGGTTACCTTGCGAGGAAATATGATCAGGTTACAGAATTCGGCAAAATAATCGATCCGCTGGCTGATAAGGTGGCAATAGCTGCTATCATAATAAAGTTATTTATTATAGGCGAGATACCGCCATATTATTTTATAATGATAATTGCCCGGGACGTGCTGATATTCCTTGGAGGAATGTATGTTGCTCAGAAAATCGGAAGGGTACTTCCTTCCAACGTACTTGGGAAGATCACCGTTATTGTAATAGGTCTTGTGATCCTTATTATTGTTCTTGGTATTCCAAAAGATTCATTTATATATTTATCCTTGTACGGCCTGAGTATAATTTTAATTTTTGTATCATTTATTGGCTATATAATAAGAGCAAAGGAATTCTTAAAGCGAAAGAAATATGAATCTGTTTGAAAATATAAATTTCTCAAAATTGAAGGATGGACTATCCAAAACCCGGACCAGGATAGTTAATACCATTAATGAAACAATTACCCGAAAGGCAGTACTCGACGATAAAACCCTTGACGAGATTGAAGAGATCCTTATAACCTCAGATATAGGCTTTGACACTTCTGAAAGGATAATCGAAGGTGCCAGGGAGAGACTCCACAGGGAAAAAGATCGAAGCACAATCAATGTTCTGGAGTCGGTTAAGAAAGAGCTGATCCAAGTTCTAAAGATTGAAAACAAATCGAATGGAAATGAGATTGAAAAATATAAACCATATGTCATTCTCATTGTCGGTGTAAATGGAGCAGGGAAGACGACTACGATCGGGAAACTTGCCCATAACTTCAAAAAGGCCGGACTGCGAGTGATTGTGGGAGCAGCTGACACATTCAGGGCTGCAGCAAATGAGCAGCTTGATATCTGGGCTGAAAGAGCCGGGGTGGAGATAGTCCAGAAAAGCAAAGGTGCAGATCCCTCCTCGGTAGCTTTCGATACCATCCAAAGGGCTGTCAGAGAGAAATATGACATAGTTTTGATAGATACTGCGGGGAGACTGCATAACAAAGCCCATCTAATGGACGAATTGAATAAAATAAAACGCGTTTCGGGCAAGGTGGTTAACTATGCTCCCAATGAAACTCTTCTTGTCCTGGATGGTACAACAGGACAAAATGCACTAATACAGGCAGAAGAATTCTCTAAAGTTACCGATATCTCAGGATTGGTTATTACTAAACTCGATGGAACAGCCAAAGGCGGGGTTGTATTCCAGATTTGCGCTAAGCAGAAAATTCCTGTAAAATATATCGGTGTCGGTGAATCAATTGATGACCTTCAGACTTTTGATCCCGGCTTGTTTGTATCTGCAATATTTGAGAACTAAATACCAGGTTAAGTACGATGTTCATGAAAAGGCCGAATCATCGAGTTTTTGATTACACTCCCAGGTTTTATGACCCGGAAACAGATCCCGTGGAGAGAAAAAAGCGCCAATTAGGGTTCAGGACTCAGAGAAAGCATATTTCCAGGCGAAAAAGTCCGATGCTCTGGGTCATTCTTATCATTGCCATTCTTTTTATCCTCATCAAGCTTTCTAATTTATTCTAATATGCCGATGGTTGATCCTCTCCGAGGATCGGGTTATTGAGTGATACCGTGACGCTACAAATATTCAACCTCTATGAGGTTGTTAAAGGTAATTGGGACACTATTTACATAGCTATTCCTCTCTGAGGATCGGGCTATCTGGGTGAAGGTATAAAGCTGCAAATAGTAATTGTGAGATTCCGTGAGATGGCCGGGTTAAAAACATTGATCCTCTCCGAGGATTCCTACATCGATTTAGTTTGCCACCGTATCACGGTTGGAGAGGTATAAAGTTTTAAAAGAGTATAATCATTAAGAAACAACAATTTAACAAAATATATACATATGAAGATAAAGGTTGAGGGGGGTGATGTACAATCCAAATGGACAAACACCGATAAATACCAAACTTATTAGTTTACATAATATATATTATCGGATACTGGGACTAATGATGATTGAAAAATTGTTTTAATTTGTCATCCTTACCAAATACAATTAATCGATCAGTAATTTTTAATTTATAATTTGGATCAGGAGTTACGATTTCAGAAGGACTGTCATTATCAAAAATATCTTTTAAGTGCTTAATCATAAGAACTTCTATCTCATAAGAATTTCTTAATTTCAGGTCCATTAAACTCTTTCCTAAAAAAGCATCAGGTAAATTGATCTCCATTATAGAATAATCGGCAGCGACTTTAATTGGTTTTATCCTGTCAATAGTTTTTAATTCTTTAGCCAACCCCGAAGCCAGATCCTCTCTTAAAGATTCGCGATTATATACAGAAATTACTTTTTGCCGGGTAATGGCTCCAAGTACCCTGGAAGGATCCTTTGAATCAACAACCGGTAATTGATCTACATTTAATTTCCCAAATAAATTTAATATATAATCCAGATCATCGCTGGTATGTACAACGGTGATTTCAGGATTAGCCACATCCCGTGCCACGAGCACATTTTTAACGATCTCATATTCGGTCATGATTGGTCTCATCTCATTCTCCGTAATGATCCCGCAAAGTTCACCCTTTGAATCAATTGTATAGAATGAGCTATTTGGACTCTCCACCAACTGGACTATTAATTCGGGTAGAGGCATATTTTCATTTACCAGGTCAATCCGCTGCAGTTCAACATCATTTACATTGATTGATCTTAACAGGTTTGTCATCCGTCCTTCCGAGATCCTGAATCCTTCAGCTTCCAGATGTCGTGCCTGAACTGAACCTTTTAAAACAATTTGGACAAACATTGAGCTGATAATTACAGCAAGCATAAGCGGAAGTATAAAAGAATAATCCTGAGTCATCTCGAAAATAATCAGAATCGCAGAAATAGGTATTGTGTTAGCACCTCCAAGTACTGCACCCATTCCTACAAGCACGAATTTACTCGTATCTAAATCTAATCCCCATACTGAATTAAATAAAAAAGCAAAAAGATATCCGAAGCATGCTCCGATAAACAACGAGGGAGCAAACAATCCACCAAATCCTCCCGAATTTAAGATTAATGGAACGAGTAGAAATTTTAATACAAATAGTATAATTACTACCTGCCATGCTAACGAATCTTTTAAAATTTCATTTATTGCATCATATCCAAAACCGAAAATTTCTTTAAAGAAATATCCGCTTAGCCCAACCAGCAAACCAACTGCTGTCATCACTAACCATTGCGGAATCCTTCTCTTATAGATCCTGTCCCTGAACACTATATAAAGCCAATCTGAATACCGGATGAACAGAAAAGAAATAATTCCAGCAAATAATCCGAGCACGGCATACAGATAAAGATAGGAATAATTCACTGATTGGATTTGAAAATGGAAGACAGCTACATTACCAAGAAAAGTTCTTGATATTGCACTGGCGGAAACGGTAGCCAGTATAAGTGAGGCAAAAGTCGGAGCATGATAATCATTTAACAAAATGAGCTCAAACGCAAAGAAGATTCCACCCAGGGGTGCGTTAAAAATTGCAGCTATCGCCGCGCCTGAACCTGCCGCCGTAAATATTCTTATACGTTCTTCTGAGATTCTTAATAAACTGCTTAGTTTACTGGCAAGTCCACCTCCTAACTGCGCAGCAGGGCCTTCAGGACCAACTGTACCGCCAGTGCCTATACAGATTATGGGAGCAATAAAATGAAATAAAGTTGTACGGAATGAAATGAATCCGCCTCTAAGCGCTACGGCTTTTATAACATCGGGAATGCCTTTGTGTTTTGCCAGACCAGGTGCAGCTAAAATCATAATAGCCTGGATCAGCATGCCCGCAGCAGGAATGAGAATTATTACAGCTGCACCTAAAATGAATGGCTCAGAACCAGGGCGATCAAAGAAAATTCTATTCAGCCAGGCAATAGAATTATGAAAAAGTATGGCGGCCAAACCTACTACTATTCCTATTATAACAGAAATGAAACTGAATGTAGTATATTCACCTCCAAAAATTTTAGAAAATTTTTCCTGGAACTTCCTCTTTAATTTTAAAGACTTTACTAACAATCTTAATAAATTTTTTTTGTTTTTTTTAATCATTCAGGAGGTTAATTATTTATTATAGGCAAAAAATCCTTCACCTGATTTTCTTCCTAATTTCTTGGCCGCGACCATTTTCTTAAGCAGCGGACAAGGTCTGTATTTAGGATCATTGAAACCACCATACAGTACTTCCATGATAGCCAGGCAGACATCAAGTCCAATAAAATCAGCCAGGGTTAAAGGTCCCATCGGATGATTCATTCCAAGTTTCATAACTGTATCTATATCTTCTGCTGAAGCTACGCCTTCCATCAATGCAAAAACCGCTTCATTTATCATCGGCATCAGTATACGGTTAGAAATAAACCCAGGATAATCAAACACCTCAACAGGAAGTTTTTCGAGTTTTACTGCTAAAGATTTGATCATCTGAAAAGTTTCATCACTTGTAGAGTAGCCCCTTATTATTTCAACCAGCTTCATCATAGGTACAGGATTCATAAAATGCATACCTATAAATTTATCAGCTCTGGTTGCAGCGGAGAGTTCAGTTATTGAAATAGATGAGGTATTTGATGCAAATATTGAATCCTGACTTAATTATCGAATTTCTAAAGTCATTGAATACTTTAAGCTTAGCCTCTTTATTCTCATATATTGCTTCAATGACTAAATCAGAATCAGTCGGAGTATTTTCAACACCAACCACCTTATTTATATTAGCCAGTGCCGTTGATTTTATCCTGTTATAGATGATTTCCTTTTCAACCTGCCTGTCAAGATTCTATGTTATAGATGCTATTGCTTTTTCAACAAGCATCCTAGTTCATCTCAATTAGGTTTACATTAAAATCCTTTAAGGGCAAAAACATGGGCTAATTCCATTCCCCATCGTACCGCCGCCAACAACAGAAACTTTTTTAATATCCATTTTTTTCTTCCTATTTAATATTTTTAACTATTAATAGCTGAAGCTTCTCCCCCACCAATACAAAGAGAAGCTAATCCATATTTTGAATTACGTCTTTTCATTTCGTGAATAAGAGTTACCAGGATCCTTGCACCGCTTGCTCCGATAGGATGTCCATAGCGATCGCACCGCCATTAACATTTATCTTTGAATTATCCAGATCCAAGATTTTATTCACTGCAAGCGAAACCACGGCAAACGCTTCATTAATTTCAAATAGATCAATATCATCTTTTGTAAGATTAGCTTTTTTCAAGAACCTTTGCGATTGCATCGGCAGGAGCAGTTGTAAACTCAATGGGAGCTTTAGCTGCTGAACTATGGGCAATAATTTCAACGAGCGGAATTAACCCGAGCTCCTTTGCTTTTTCCTCGCTCATCACCAGCAATGCTGCAGCACCATCATTTATACTTGAAGCGTTAGCCGCAGTTACGACACCTTCTTTTTCGAAGACAGGTTTTAATGCAGCAATCTTATCGAAAATTACGCGGCCGGGTTCTTCGTCTTCTTCAACGAAAGATTCACCTTTTTTAGTTTTAACGCCAACTGTTAATGATTTCATCTTTTACAAATTTTCCAGCTTTTTGTGCTTCCTGCGCCTTTTTATAAGAATTTGTAGCAAATTCATCCAATTCTTCTCTTTTAAAAGAAAAATCTCTCGCACACGATTCTGCGCAACTACCCATATGAATATCATTATAAACATCCCACAACCCGTCCTTAACCATAGAATCTACTACTTCACCATTTCCCAGTCTGTATCCGGACCGTGCCTTAGGGAGAAGATACGGGGCATTAGTCATACTCTCCTGTCCCCCTGCTATAATTATATCTGCATCTCCTAGTGCAATGGCCTGCTGAGCAAGCATCACAGCCTTAACCCGCTCCCGCACATTTTATTTATTGTCAAGACATTCAGTCTTTGCAGGTAATCCTGCAAAAATCGCTGCCTGGCGCCCAGGAGCCTGGCCCTGACCAGCTGTCAGAACATTACCCATAATTACTTCATCTATAAGGTTTTCATCGATTTTTGAATCTTCCAGAACCCCCTTAATTGCGATACTTCCCAGCTGTGCAGCAGTAAAAGAAGACAGATTGCCGCTAAAAGAACCGACAGGAGTTCTTTTTGCTGTTGTTATAACTACTTTTCGCATACTCTCCTCGTTTGGTTTTATTTTCAATATGAATAATAAAAATAATCAAAATCCGTTAAATAATCAGGGATAATGCTAAGTTGAATTACAACACAGGAAACGTATTACATAATAAGATCGTGTGGGACGGAATTTAATTATTCAGCGACAGCTTTGGGAATATGAACCCTATTTCCCGGTTAATTGAGATAACTCAATAATTATGTTCAGTGTGAGTGTACTAAGGTTTACATTGTTCTTCAATAAAGAAGCTGACTTATCAAGTTTAAAGACGATTTCGTTCAGATCAACATCTGAAAACTTTAAATTAAACTTCTGTATAGTTTCGGGATAATCGTCAAAGAAAAAATTATTCAGACCGGCTCTGAATTTCTGCAGGTCATTAAGCCAGGAGATGATCATTAAGACCAGAATTTTAAATGACTCACTCCCCTGCTCATTAACAACTGAATTAAATTCCTCAAGGGCGGAATGAAATCTTTTTCCGAAAGAATATCGAAGAATCAAAATTGTTTTTTCTTTCAGCAGCGATAAATCATGCTGGAGCAGGTTAACTGCTTCAGTTATTGATCCACTTGAGAAAAGAGCAGCGGAGCGGGCTGACTTTTTATCTATATTAAAGTCAGTTACCAGAATATTTTCAACATCATCTGAAGACAGAGGCTGAAAGTTGATTATCCAGCATCTTGATCGGATAGTTTCCCTCAGCTGATCGGAATAAGGAGTGGTCAGGATGAAAATTATCCCCTCGGGAGGTTCTTCAAGGTTTTTCAGCAGGGCATTCTGAGCTTCCTCATTCATCATATGGGCAGATGATATAAGCACAAAACGAAACCTGATATCACTATAATCCATTGAAAGAAATTTTCTAATATCCCTGATGCTGCTTATTTTAATCTGATTCGCTTTAGGGATTTTGATACGATGATAAGGATTCCTTATCTTCTCCTCCAATTCGGCTTTAATCAAATCATTATCTTCCTGACTCAATTTTTCCATAGGACCGCTGGTTTCAGTTTCATTACGTCCCCTCGGAAGCGGAAATATATATTTTATATATGGGGCATTAAGGTTCCGGATAAGCTGACTGATATGATTCCTCTTTTCAGCAGGTAGATTATGCGTATTCATTGCCTGAGCAAACCTGATTGCAGTAAATTCCTTCCCTACACCATCGTTACCTTTGAAAAGGAATGCGTGGGGAATTTTCTCGGATGATATTAAAGAATTTAATAGAGCCTTAACTGAATCCTGTCCATAGATGCCGCTCCAGTTATCATAATTCATGCGCATAACAAAAAAAGCGCGGTGAAGCGCTTAATAATCATCTTCGTTATAAAAGAAATCCTCATCGGAGGGATAGTCAGGCCAGATATCTTCGATTGATTCATAAGGTTCATCTGATTCCTCAAGTTCCTGAAGGTTCTCAATGACCTCGTAAGGAGCTCCAATTCTTTCAGCATATTCAATTAATTCATCTTTTGTAGCAGGCCAGGGTGCGTCATCAAGATACGCTGCCAGCTCCACTGTCCATATCATATATTAAATCTCCGCTAAATTAGTCTCTGCCTGAAACAGCAAAGAAATTTATATCATCAAAGAAAAAATCTTCGGGGTTAAGTTTAACACCATTATGCTCAACCTCATAATGGAGATGAGGGCCGGTGGAAAGTCCGGAAGTACCTGTTTTTGCTATAACAGTTCCCCTGCTGACTTTTTGGCCTTCTTTGGCCTTAGTTTCAGAGAGATGACCATAAATAGTTTTATATCCAAAACCATGATTTATCTCCACACAAAGTCCATATCCGCCTTTTCTTCCAACGAAATCGACTCTTCCATCACCTGAAGCGTGAACAGGTGTTCCAATGTCAGTTACAATATCAATCCCATCATGCATCCTTCTGATATTTAATATCGGATGCATCCTCATACCGAATTCATTACCGATTATTCCTGTGCATGGTTTTATTGCAGGCAGACATTCAAATAATTTTTCATTCTGCCTTATTTTTGTCGAAATTTCATTAAACTGAGCCTTCTCAAATTCAACCTTCCGGCTCACTTCGTCAACATACGTAAGAGCTTCTTTCAAATCACCGGCAACATTACCCTTTATAAAATCTATATCATTATCAAAATATCCACCGCCAACGCCAATCTGTTTTACCTCCTCGGAAACAGGTGGGAGATTTGCAGCAATTCTAAGGGTATTATTCTCATTTACCAGGCTGTCAAGCTCCGAATCGAGCTTTTTATACAAACCGGAAGTTTCCACCAATTTTTTCTGAAGGAATCGGT
This sequence comes from uncultured Bacteroidota bacterium, assembly GCA_963839165.1. GTDB lineage: Bacteria > Bacteroidota > Ignavibacteria > Ignavibacteriales > Ignavibacteriaceae > DATFVA01. Next base: position 307,319 of record CAWIUG010000005.1, read on the forward strand.
TCTCCTCCTTTAGGGTAGACAGGCTCTTGCCCGAACCGGTAATTTCAGAAATAAAGTTCAGGGTACCGTATACAGTGGTGGTAAGTATTAGAATAGCGACACAAAAGTAAATAATGACTTTTTTCTTAAAATCTTTAACTTCAACAAATTGAAGTTTTGAACTGGAGAAGTAGTATAGTTTCTTCATAATAGGTTGCGGAATCTAAAAAAATAAGGCCTCTTTGTCAAGGGTCTGGCACAGGTTAATTACTCGAAATCATGCTCAAAATAGTCTATCCCACGATGATCTTCATCAATTTCACCGTTTAATATTTTATTGAGCCTTTTCTGGAAGACTTTGGCTGCATCATGCCCATAATGTTTCAAAAGGTAATGTAAAGCGATAACTTCGGAGATAACGGTGATATTTTTCCCGGGAATTATGGGCAGTTTTACATATGGTATATCACTATCCAATATCTGGACGAAACTTTCATCCAGTCCTGTTCTGGTATATTCTGCCTTTTCGTCCCAAATTTCAAGTTCCACGATCACTTCCAACCTTTTCTGATATCTGATTGCCCTGATTCCGAACATTCTTTCAATATCCAGAATACCCAGGCCCCTTATTTCCATAAAATGTTTGGAAACGTTCGTGCCTGCGCCCATAAGAATACCCTCCCCCTTTTTAGTGAGGATTATTACATCATCACCTACGAGGCGGTGGCCTCTTTCTATAAGGTCTAGGGCGACTTCACTCTTCCCTATTCCTGATTTGCCCACAAACAAGATGCCGACACCATAAACGTCTACAAATGAGCCATGCATCGAAACCCGGTGGCTAAACTGGTCGTCCAGAAAATCACCAATCAGGTAAATTAATTTTGTTGTAGGTTGTATGGAAACAAACACGGGGATGTGATGCTTGTTAGCCAGTTCCAGAAGCAGTTGTGACGGATGATTATTATCCGTCAGTATTATACAGGGTATATCAAAGTTAAAAATACGTTCAAGTGCTTCTGTTTTCTTCTTTTCTGTCAATTGAGCGAGGTACTGAATTTCAGTATTACCAAAAACCTGTACACGCGAATAAGAAAAAAGATCCACAAAACCGGCTAGAGCAAGTCCGGGTCTATGCAGGTTCTGATCATAAATTTTCCTGCTGAACCCGGACTTATCAGAAAATAACTTTAATTTAAAAAGTTCTTTACAGTTCTTATACAGAAATTCTACTGTAATAAATTCTTTTCGTGAAATTGATTTCTGGTCAATCTTAATCATTTAAGTCTTACCGTTTTCCTGGTTTTAATTTTCTTAAGCTGACGGGTAACTTTTTCTGAGGCTGCAATGACCGACTTTTTAAAATCATCGCTGTCTTCCCTTGCAGTAATAATATGTCCAGGTATAGATAAATTTATCTCTGCAGTTTTTATGCTTTCTCTGCTGTTCAGGTAACTCAGAATGACTTCTGCGTTGAGTATATCTTCGCTGTATTTATTCAAAGAGGAAAGTTCGTCTCTAATAAAATCTTTCAGAGTTTCGTGAGCTTTGAATCTGCGGGCTGTAATAGAGATGTTCATTTCTTCCTCCAAATTTGTTTAAGATTTAGGGTGTGATTTTTTATAAGTACTTTTCAACCGTTCGATACTGACGTGTGTATATATCTGTGTTGTAGAAAGGTTCTCATGTCCGAGGATATCTTTAACGGAGTTAAGATCAGCTCCATTATCCAGCATATGTGTAGCCGCACTATGCCTGAGGATATGCGGACTTTTCTTTTTAACATCAGAAACAATTGAAAGGTATCTGTTTATTATACCGTACACTAAACGGGGATAGATTCGCATCCCTGTTTTTGTAATGATTAAAGGCTCCTTTCCTTTTATGTCTCCACGAAAAACCAGGTAATCTTTAATAACTGGAATTGATTTACTGCCGATAGGAACAATCCTGTTTTTATTTCCCTTCCCGAAAACCTTCAATGTCTGTTTTGTAAGATCTATATCTTCCCTGTTTATTCCACAAAGTTCAGATACACGTATTGCACATCCGTAAAGAAGTTCAAAAATAACCTTCACCAGTTCAGGATGTTCCGCAAAACTATCAGCTTCGGTATAAGCGGAAAGTATAACATCAGACGATACTATTTCAGGAAGTTCTCTTATAGATCTAGGATTACGAATTACCGCAGCAGGATTAACCGTTATATAATCATGCTGATATGCATAATTATAGAATGATCTGATAGCGGCCAGTTTTCTTGAAATCGATTTTTTGTTTAATTCACGGTCATTTAATACAGCAAGATATGATTTGATGAATCTGGTAGATATGTTGTCTATTCCGGAATGATTGTTTTCAGTGCAATAAGATATAAAATCCTCCAGATCAGACCTGTATGATTTAACCGTATTGCCGGAATAGCGTTTTAGATTTTGAAGATCGCTAAGAAATTTATTGGAAACTTCACGAATTTCCATTTAATCCTTTTCTATCTCTTCCAGTATTACCTCTTCGCCACATTGAGGGCATTTAAGATAATTTCCTTTTTTAACTGAATATCTTTTTTCCATATAAGCCGAATCCTTATTCGGGCATTCCTGAGGAATCGGTTTATACCAGCTTACAAAATCACAATCCGGGTATCTTGAACAACCATAGAATAACCTGCCTCTGCGTGATTTTCTTTCAATAACATCACCGGTTTTGCATTTAGGACAGCTGACGCCAAGGCTGATATTTTTTACATAATCGCACTCAGGATATCTTTCACAGCCTATAAACCGTCCAAATTTTCCTTCCCTGAAAACAGTTCTTGCGCCGCATTTTTCACATTTCTCTCCGGTATATTCGGGCTCCTGATTCTGAGCCGCTATCTCTTTCAAAGATTTTATGTTTTTACAATCCGGGTAATTACTGCATGCCAGAAATTTACCAAATCTCCCAACCTTAATCACCATCTCATGTCCGCATTCATCGCAATAAATCTTCTCAACCTTATCTTCCACAGATTTAAGCGCAATAGAGAAAGGTTTATAGAAGTCATTCAGAACATTTACATACAGGTTATCACCCTGGGCAATCTGGTCGAGTTCACCTTCCATAGCAGCCGTGAAATCTTCATTTATAATATTCGGAAAATTCTTAACAAGAATATTATTAACTGTTTTACCAAGCGAAGTCGGCATCAGTTTTCTTTCTTCCTGCTTTACATACTTTCTGTCCTGGATTGTACTTACGATGAGAGAATACGTACTCGGACGTCCAATTCCTTTGCTTTCAAGTTCTTTTATCAAAGAGCTTTCAGTAAACCTGGCAGGAGGTCTGGTAAAATGCTGGGTTTTATAAAGTTCTTCGAGTCCAAGTATATCATTTTTCTCTAGTCCAAACGGAATCTTTTCATTGCGATACTCTTCTTTTTCCTCGGAATCATCTTTCTTTTCCACTACCTCTTCATAAACTTTCTGATATCCACTGAATTTTAATGCATTTCCGAAGGCCTTAAATATGAATTCATCCGCTGAAATCTCAATTACGGTAGTCTCAAAAATTGCAGGTTTCATCTGTGAAGCAACAAAGCGGTTCCAGATTAATTCATAGACCTGCAGGGATTTCTTATCGAGGCTGCCTTTAACTTTTTCCGGTGGAAAATCCAGGGAAGTTGGTCTTATAGCTTCGTGTGCATCCTGCACGTTTTCTTTTTTATTTCCGAAAACATTGGGAGAATCAGGTACATATTCGTTGCCATAATTATCTTTTATATAATTCCGTACTACCGGCAGGATCTCTTCACTAATCCTGGTTGAGTCTGTTCTCATATAAGTTATTAAGCCCTGCGTTCCGTCTTTGCCCAGGTCAACTCCCTCATAAAGTTTTTGTGCTATCATCATCGTCTGTTTGGGCCGCATTCTCAGTCGGCGGGAGGCTTCCTGCTGCAGAGTACTCGTGATGAAAGGTGCAGGAGCGTTACGCTTTGTATTTCTTTTAGTTATTCCAGTTATGGTGAATACTTTTTTACTGCTTATCTGATCAAAGTAGTTTTTTGCTATTTCTTCATTACCTAGCGCCAAATATTCACTTAAAAATTCATCCCATTCTTTCTGATTCATCTTTGGTTTAGGGGGAACTTTGATATCTTTTCCTTCGATGCTGAAGAGTTTAGCTTTAAAAGTTTCACCGGTATCAGTCTTAAATATAGCCCAGATTGACCAATACTCTGTTGTTATGAATTTATCAATCTCTGCTTCTCTGTCGCAGATAAGTTTTAATGCAACAGACTGGACTCTTCCGGCAGAGAGCGAACTGCTCCCCGAAAGTTCTATAATAGCTTTCCATAGAAAGGGGCTGATCTGGTAACCGATGATACGGTCCATTACACGCCTCGCCCTCTGTGAACTAACAAGATTCTCATCTATCGCACGGGGTGTTTTCATTGCCTTCTGGACACCCGTCTTTGTAATCTCATTAAAGAGAACCCGGAAAACTTTTGAATCTCCACTCCCATTTAGAATATCGGCAATATCCTGGGCAATTGCCTCACCCTCGCGGTCGGGATCAGTAGCTATATAAATATTCCTGCTTTTGGACGCAAGAGATTTTATTTTTTTAACAGTATCACCCTTCCCCCTGATTGTAACGAACTGTGGTTTATAATCGTTATCCAGTTCTACACCAAGTTTGGTTTTGGGAAGATTTCGTATGTGTCCAACCGTTGCTTCTACGTGAAAATCTTTACCTAAATATTTATTAATAGTTTTTGCCTTGGCGGGTGACTCAACCAGCACTAAATTCTTACTCATAACTTACCAGTATTCCTCAATTAATTGTATCGGACGAATATAACAATAATCTGCTTCCCGGAAGTGTAAGAGTATTTACTTCAAGAAACAAAGATATAATGATTACATTGATCGATTCAGTATTTATTAATTCACGGGGGAATAACTTAAGTTCTTCGATAATAACTTCCAAATCAAGGTTTGTTAATAATCCAATATTATTCAGGTGAATAAGATAATTGAAATTATTTACCTCGACGAGGGATTTCTCTTCTTCAGAAAATATTCGCTTCCCTTTCGTAATCAATTCTTCATGTTCTGCTTCCTCACCCATATCTCTTATTTTCTTTTCATAAATCCAGCTGAAAGCAGTAGCAAGAATATTTTTATTATATCGTTTGTTGATTTTTATTTCATCCATTGCTTTATCCAATGAACTGGTTTTATCCATATTTTCAAATATATCTGCTAATAAATCTACGATTTCGGTTACCATTTTTTGCCTAATTTTATCTTGTTAAGAACATATACTTATTTACCAGTCTATTTTCCATTCTTTTCATCACAATGCGTTTTTCCGGTGTTTTATCATCATATCCCAGGAGATGCAGAACACCATGTATTACTAATCTCATCAATTCTTGTTCCAAAGTCACATTGTATTTTTGGGCATTTTCAGCCGCATCCTGGAGAGAAATGTATAGTTCAGAGTTCAGATACTGCTTATTTTTACTGTAATCAAAGGTAATAATATCTGTGGAATAGAGGTGTTTAAGAAACTTTTTATTGATATCGAGAAGGTATTCTGAAGATACAATATTTACAAGAAGAGAGTCAATCCCGAACCCGAATTCCTTTTTTAACCCGGAAATCAGTCTGTGAAAAAGTATTTTACTAATATCATTCTGTATTGAATTTACAGTAAGGTTTTTAACCAAATTCCGCTTTCTAAAGTGTGATTGTCAAACCTTCTTCTGCAGCAATACAATTTACCGATGATCCAAATTGTTTTAAACACGATCTGGTATCCTCAAGGATTGCATCTATCTTCATATCAGTAAATTCCGGGTTATAGTGAAAAAAAACTAAATTTTTTACTTCAGCCATCATTGCAAACTGAGCAAGAGCCTGGCTGCTCGAATGTCCCCACCCCGGACGAACATTAACGAGTTCATCAAACATCATATCATGTATAAGATAATCACAACCGGAACAAAATTCTATTAAATCTTCATTTTTTTCTTTTACTTTTTCTTCAAGGTTAGAATCATTTTCTCCTTCAACATCCAGTTCGTTATCTGTCATATAAACTATACTTCTGCCATTTTCTTTAAGCTTAAATGTTAATGTTGGAGACGAATGGTAAACCTTCAATGTTTCTATCGAAGCTCCGTCCAGCTTAAAAGATTCATTTGGAGTGAGGTGTTTGAATTTTATGTCTGCCGCTACTTCATCAATTTTTATCGGGAAATAATCCCTTTCCATCTGGCTGCTTAAAAGGTTCTGGATACTTTTTTCACTTCCCGGAATTCCATAGAAAGTGACTTCCCTCCCTTTTTGATAAATAGGGGTGAAGAATGGGATTCCCTGAATATGATCCCAATGATAATGGCTCAAAAGGATATCGAAACCCTGATCGATATTATTATTAGTAATATAATTTCCCAGTTCCCTAATACCGGTGCCGGCATCAAGTATTATCATCTTATCATCGGAAGTACGTATCTCTACACAAGGTGTATTACCACCGTATTTCAGTGTATTATTTCCTGGAACCGGGATTGAACCCCGTGTTCCCCAGAATTTAATATACATAACAATTATTCTGCTTTTTTTAATGATTCTATAGTTATATCTGTATAGTTCCGGTATCTTTCAGCGGAATCATCGATATCCTTAATCTCAGATTCAGTCAGGTTCCTGATTAGTTTTGCAGGTACACCAGCCGCAAGCTTTCCTGACGGAATTCTGAAACCGGGAGTAACTACCGCACCGGCCGCCACCATAGAATTTTCTTCAGCGATGGCCCCATCCAGGATAATCGCACCCATACCAATAAGGCACAAATCTTTTAATGTGCACCCATGTAGAGTAACCGAATGTCCGATTGTTACTTTATTTCCTATATTCAATGGAAAACGGCCATTTGTTACGTGCAGCATAGAACAATCCTGAATATTTGTCAATTTACCAATGGAAATATAATGAACGTCTCCACGTATGACTGTGTTATACCAAACACTTGAAAACTCATCAATTTTAACGTTCCCGATGATCTTTACTCCGGAAGCCATAAATACACTATGATGAATTTCAGGATAATATTCAAGGTACGGGAAAAGCTTATTTTCGGGTATTATTCTACGTATTCGGGGGGTGCCCATCCTTCTCTTTTCCATGATTTAAGTTCGAGTGTGATATTGCCGATTATTACTTTCATCTTAGCGATTACCGGTATTGCGGCTTCATCGTCGGTAAACCAGCCTTCAAAATAACCTGTTAGTCCAAACACACTTATAAAATCTGTTTCCCCATCCAGCCTTACACAAGCAATGTCATAATCCACTGCATCTATGGCTATTCCTTCGGTCGTACTGTAGAAATTTATATGGGTATAAACTTTATCTTCCGTAACAAAGCATGGCACATACTCGCTTTTTTTATGCCCGGAATTCAGTCTTGCATAATAAAAGAGTGAGAGCCCATCCTGGTATTTTTTATCTGCCGATGTTGTTGAATCAGTCCATACCTGCGGAGGGTTGACTTTCCCTTTTTTTACATGTATCAATGATTTATTATAATTAAAATTATATTCTGTATAAGCTGTATAATCATCACCGATTATCAGAGCCTTAAAATAATCGGAGTACATATTTTCATCAACAAAACTTTGATAAATCTGGTGAAGATTCACAAAAGGGATACCCGGGTATGAATTAATATATGCATAAGTTATATAGAAAGTTTTTCCCTTGATTGTTTTTTTGTCTTTAACTTTAATTCGAACTTCACCAAGGTTCATCACAGAATATTTTACAACATACGTAAGCTCTTCACCGACCTGAATTTTTTTATCCGAATAAAAACCTGATTTTATGAGTTGACTTTCCGGTCTTTGGGCCAGGATGACAGCAGGCAGCAGAATAAAAAGAAGAATTCTTATTTTCATTTTAAATCAGCCAGGTCTTTTGCCTCGTCGAATAAAGTAACAGCTTTCTGTATCTGGTTATCTGACTGCAGAAGAACAGAATACCATCCCTCATTTTTCCAAAAATTTCTTGCAATCTGTGCTTTAAGTCTGTTGAGAATATAGCCGCGGTCTTTAAGGAATTCTTCGGAATTATATTCTACACCCTTCGACTCTGCAAACGCGGTGAAGTTTTTAACTTCCTGTTCCGAAAAATTAAAGTTATTAATGAAACCATCCATATCATCTTTGTACTTTTGCTGTATATTATTCCCATGGTTGTCAAGATATTTCAATGTAAACTGATAGAATATATTATTCTTCAACAGTTCTGTTGTATACCCCGTAAAGTCTTCAGCTTTAATGATGTAATCGGGAGTAATGCCGCCGCCGCCGTATACGATTCTTCCTGAGTTCGTTTTATAAACCGGCAGGCTTGAATCTTTTTCAGCCGAATGATAAAGGTTGTCACCTTCTTTTTCATTACCATTTCCAGCTTCAGAATAATATTCCTCCTTATCCTTAAGATGCTTATAATCTCTCTGGATCAGTCTTCCAGAAGGCGTATAATAACGGGATATAGTAAGTCTTAAAGCTGAATTGTCGGGAAGTGAAAATTGTCTTTGGACAAGACCTTTTCCGAAAGTGGTTTCACCTACAATTAAACCCCTGTCCCAATCCTGTACAGCGCCTGATATAATTTCGCTTGCGGAAGCACTTCCATTGTTTATAAGAATAATCAGAGGAATCTTTTCGTAATCAGATGACTCAGAAGCAAAATATTCCTCATCGAAATCGCTCCTTCTTCCTTTGGTATAGACTATCTTCTTCTTTCCGGAAATAAATAGATCGGCAGCTTTTACCGCCTGGCTCAGATAACCTCCTGGATTTCCTCTCAGGTCAAGTACTAATTGCTGCATACCCTTTTTCTTTAAATCATTAAGGGCCTCTTTTAATTCATCATACGTTGTTTCCGAAAATCTTGATACGCTGACGTACCCGGTATTCTTATTCAACATCAGGTGGGTATCAACAGAATATAGCGGAATTTTATCCCTGGTGATTTTATACTCCAGGGTTTTCCCGGCTTCAGGACGGTATACCTCTATATCAACGGTGGTTCCTGCATCGCCTCTTAATTTCTTCATAACTTCGTCATTAGTTAACCCTATTGCATCATCTCCGCTGATTTTAATGATACGGTCGCCGGGCAATATTCCAAGTGCTTCGCTGGGACCCCCGGTAATTGGTGATACAACTGTTATAGTATCGCTTACCATCTGAAATTCAATACCAATCCCTTCAAAGTCTCCCCGGAAAGATTCCTCAATACCTTCTACCTGGTCAGCAGGAATGTAGACGGAATGCGGATCAAGTTTTGAGAGCATCCCGTCAATGGCCGCTTCTACAAGTTTGGGAGTATCGACCTGTTCAACATAATATTTTTCGGTATAGGTCAGGACATCATTGAACTTAATAATGCCATCTCTCAGATTATCCTCTGAAAAAAGCTTTTCTATCTGAGTTCCAAGCACTATCCCTAATGTCAAAATAAATACTAAGGATGGGATTCTGAATCTGCCGGGTTTCATCAAATCTCCATTATATTTTAATGCTTAATAGCAGAAGGACATTAAGCATTTCATTATTAACAGTCTGCAGTGTTTCATTTAAATAATTCAGGTTGAGTGTGATAAAATATTGATTCACGGGTTCGTATATAATACTTAAAGAATAAAATCTTGAATACTCTTTATACCCGTCCAGGAACTTAACCTGTTCTGAGTCGAATACACGGTGTCCAAGGTTAATATCCCCACCGACATTTTTCCGGATTGAGCCGTCAGTGTTGAGCGGATTTGCTCCATGTATTTTATAATTATAAAAAAGCGATAGACTGAGCCTGCCGTTAAACCTATAATTTATTTCTGTTAAAAACAATTCACTGTTAGGCTCGGTGAAAGAGCTCAGATTATAACCATAACTCGTATAATTATTTCTGACAAGACGGTGTGTATAAACATAAGGTTCGATTCTGGTATACTGAAATTTAATTCCCAGGGGGAGTAAGCTGTAAAGTAGTTCCGAGCTTATCCCTGCATCGATGATAGTTTGATTACCCCACCATCCGGTTCCGAGTTTGCCAAAAGTAATATCATCAATCAAAAGAGATGCATAGAGCTTTACTCTATCCAGACTTTTATTATCAACGTCAAAAAACAGCATTGCATTATCACGGTCGCGGTTTGAATGTTCAACTGACTTATAGAAACTGAACGGGTTAAGGTAACTGAGATCCAGAGGTCTCTCACCGTATATAACCACTTCACCAGCTCCGATGTTCAAGTGTTTTGAAATATCGAACGCAATTCTATGGTAAACCATAAATTTACTCTCAACAACATGCACCCCGCCTGTAATTGTGTCAGCGGCATAACTTTCCCTGCCAAGCAGCTGGCCATGAAAAAATGAATAGCTGAAAAATTTATATTTAATATTCATTCCAAGGTAATCAAATATCGGAGATCCATTCCCCAGGATCATCTTCCCAGGTCCATAGCCAATATTCATCCTGTCCCTGCCATATTTAAATCTAATCAGGTTGAAATCCGCAGTAATGTACCCTTCTGTTTCATCAAAAAAAGTCTCTCCAGGATTTTCATTGAACTTATAATTATACTTAAGATCGGATTTCAGATAAGCCGCTTCCCTGTCACCGAAAACAATTCCATCTGTCCCTTTGATGAACAATCCAAACTTGTCAAGAATAGTTCCTCTTATTTCACCGCCTATTATTCCAGGGAACGCCGAATTACTCTTATTATTCCGGATATCATTTTTCAAAAGCAGATTGCCCTCACCCGTCAAATTCACAAAAAGGTTCATTTTTCCGGGGTCATTATAGAAATACAGATATTTCTGGTTCTGAGAGAGAAAGTCATATCCTCTACCATCTACCAGTTTCTCAGATGCATTAAGCGTTCCGTATAGTTCATATTCGAATTCAATTCTAAGATCATCCAAAAATTCCCTGTCAGCATCATCAAGTGTTGATTTATAGTGAATTACCCTTTTCACATATTCTGCTATTTCACCTCTTGTCTTCGGGATCTCAAATTCATTATAGTCCGGGATTATCTGAAGGGTTTCCATTCGTTCAAGGAAATTATATACCCTGTTGTCTGATGGTACATATTCTGTCTGAGCGAATTCAGGCAAAGAAATAAAAACCAGCGAAATTAAAATTAAGGTCAGGCGCATTATCTAACCTGCTCCCAGATTTTGGAAATTGACTTATTCTTAAACCACACAGATACTCCGTTTTTTATCCACATCCAGGTTACTGAAAAATATCCTCTTTTCCGAAATCTCCTTGGGGACTCATATACCCGGATCTTTTTGGTGAACAATATTTCACCTTCACTACTTATTCTCCTGTATAAGTCGAAATCTTCTCCGGCCGCAAAATTTTCATTATACCCTCCGAGCTTCGTGAATATTTCTTTTCTGATAATATGGCATTCACCCCGTCCCATACCTACTCCCGAATTATTTAAGAACTCGAAATAGTGGTTATAACAGAAATGAAATATTTTATCGAGCGTACACGCAAGCTCAGGATAGATTGAAACATAACCGGTAATAGCAAGATAATTGTGAGATTTAAAATTACCATCGATAAACCTGAAGAAATTCAAAGGTTCTTTGATACGGACATCACCATTAAAGAATACCAGAACATCTCCGGAAGCCAGAGCCGCACCTTTATTCCGCCCTTCAGCAATTGTCTGAAGTTTACCACCTGTGTGAACCGTAATAATATCCGCGTAATCAAGAGCAATTTTAACAGTATCATCACTGCTTCCGCCGTCAGATACAATAATTTCCGGATCAAAGAACTCTTTAAGCCGCGTATCAGTCAGCTGCTTTAAAAGAACCGGAAGGAATTTTTCTTCATTTAAAGTTGGAATTATGATGCTGTATTTCAACCGATTTTCCTGATTTTACGATAAACGGGAATTAGAGCTTAACCTCAGGTCTCATCTGCGGAAAAAATATCACGTCTCTTATTGAAGACTGGTCTGTTAGGAGCATCACCAGCCTGTCTATACCTACTCCGAGTCCGGCTGTAGGAGGCATCCCATATTCCAATGCACGGATAAAATCTTCATCAATCATGTGTGCTTCTTCGTCGCCCTCATCCATCATTTTCTTTTGACCTTCAAACCGTTTCCTCTGATCTAAAGGATCATTCAATTCTGAAAAAGCATTTGATATTTCCCGGCCTGCCACATATCCTTCAAACCTCTCAACAAGTCCTGTTCGTGTCCGGTGCATCTTAGCCAGAGGTGACAGCTCAACCGGATAATCCATTACAAACGTAGGCTGAATTAACTCAGGCTGAACAGCCGAACTGAATATTTCATCAATAAGTTTAGCTTTGCCTTCAACTGCTTTTATATCAATGCCCAGTTTTTTTGCTGTCTCCTTTAATATTTCGATGGATGCGGTCAGAATATCCACGCCGGTTTTTTCCTTTATAGAATCAACCATAGACACTCTCTTCCACCTGCCTGAAAAATCAATTTTATTTCCTTCATAAGTGAAATCATACCTTCCAAATACTTCGTTACAGATGAATTGTATCATCTTCTCAACAAAATCCATCATCCAGTTATAATCTTTATAAGGAACATACAATTCCATCATTGTGAATTCCGGGTTATGAGTCCTGTCCATTCCCTCATTTCTGAAATCTTTTGAGATCTCGTATACTCCGTTAAACCCTCCTACGATCAGCCTTTTAAGATATAATTCATCAGCGATCCTCAGGTAAAACGGTACATCCAGGGTATTATGGTGGGTTGTGAAAGGTCTAGCCGCTGCACCCCCGTAAAGAGGCTGAAGAACCGGAGTCTCAACCTCAAGAAATCCATTTGAATCCAGAAACTTTCGTAATGAGCTAATTACACGACTTCTTTTGATGAACACATCCTTAATGTGAGGATTAACTACGAGGTCAACATAACGCTGACGATATCTTAATTCCTTATCAGAGAACTGATCGTGAACAACTTTATTTCCCTGTTCATCAGTAGTTTCTTTTGCTATCGGCAGAGGTCTTAACGTTTTTGAAAGTACTTTAATTGCTTTAGTATGAACCGAAATTTCACCAGTCTTTGTTTTAAATACATAACCCTGAACGCCAACAATATCACCTATATCAAGAAGTTTAAATATATCATAGTCATCACCGACATCATCCTTTTTCAGATAAATCTGGATTCTTCCGGTATGATCCTGTATGTGAGCGAATGAAGCCTTTCCCATTCTTCTGATAGCCATTATCCTTCCGGCAATGCTTACATCTTTCTGCTGATCTTCCTTGTAGTTTTCTTTAATTGACTGTGAATCCGAATCAACATCAAAAGCATAGGCAAAGGGTTCTATCCCTTTTGATTTAAGCTGTTCAAGTTCCTCATATCGTCTTTGAATTAATACATTTAAATCCTGCTGGGTGTTTTCCACTATTCCTCCTGAACCAATATTTAGTTAAAAAAATTATTTCCTTCTGAAGTTTGACAACCTTATGCACACGAGGTCCTGTAAATTATCAACCAGTTTATAAGGCACAAGAAAATTATTTGCAATTATAGAAAAAGCGACCGGTTCATTATCTCCTGTAAAGGCATAACCGGAAAGACTTCTTACCGCATCCAGGTAGCCGGTTTTTGCTCTTACCTTATTTGCTGCTTTTGTATTCTTCATTCTTTTACCCAATGTACCGTCAACACCTGCGATAGGTAAGGAATTAAAAAAAGGAATAAAATATCTGTTTTTATACATAAAACTAAGAAGGGTGACGAACTGCTTCGGGGTAACAAGGCTAAGCCTCGAAAGACCGCTTCCATCAGCAATAACCATATTGTCAGGATTTATTCCCATATCCTGAAACAATTCGTGCATTGCTTCGACCCCTGTATCTATACTGCCGAAATCTTTCTCCTCGAAGCCTATGGTTTTAATAAGCTGTTCCGCAAAAAAGTTCTCGCTGTTTTTATTAATTACTTTGATAATTTCTTTAAAGGGAGGTGAATACCAGGTAAATAATTTTTTAATCAGGTTCAATGAAACGGGTTCTGATGATGCAGCGATGTCTATCGGATATCCTTTAACTACGATACCTCTTTCTCCCAGTATTTTTTTAAGTACAACCATTGCGTACTGAGTGGGGTTATTAACCGTAACGAAAGTCTGTACTGAATCTCCCTGGTGAATTACACCGAAGACATTTACGAGGTTCGTTCCTCTCTCCCTGTAAACATCAATACTGCTCGTCGAGTCTCCATCAACCACCTGAATATTATTGTTAATTACCATGTAATTTACATCAGGTGCTATTGATATTACTGCTTTATTGGAATCTGTTGTCACATTGATGTTAACCACGTTATCGTTAAATGAAATTGCCCCTGAGGGAGCTTCAAACCAATAACTTTCAAGATCCCATGGCCATCCTTTACCGAAGGGTTTATCGTCAAAGTCATCATCATAGCCGATTATATTTCCGGTAATTTCATCTATTCCCAAGGCAGCCAGAGAATCAGCCCAGACTTCATAAACCTTATACATATTATTATCATAGAATCGCCCGGAAACAGTGGGATCTCCCCGCCCTTCGATTACCAGGTCGCCATCAAGCACTGAACCATCAATTTTTCCATTCATGTAGATATTTGTGGAGAACCTGTATTCAGGTCCAAGCAGTAATAACCCGGCAGCCGTTGTAAAAAGTTTAAGGTCAGATGCAGGTATGAAGAGCTTATTTTCATTCCTCTTATAGAAATATTCCCCTGTCTCAAGTGATTGAATAACGACGCCCCATTGTGCATTACTGAAATTGGGATCGTTAAATAAATCATCCATATCCCGCCAGAATTCCGGTATGGTTGAAAAAGAATATTTCGGTATAGTATCCTGCTTCATCTCCTGTGCATAATTCAGAGATAAGAAGGCGAACATTAAAACAGTGAATAACTTAATTCTTTCTGCCATATTTATCTGTTATTAACCTGATTTCCTTGTCTGTTAATTTTCTGTATTTCCCGTTAGTTATGTCAGCTTTTATTCCAGCAAAGCTGATCCTGTCCAGCGCTAAAACCGTATAACCCAAAGTCCCGAACATATTTTTAACAAAGTGATTCCTTCCTTCTACTGCAGTTACCTTTACCTGGGAATAGTTATTACGACCGACCGTACTGATTTTAATAAATTTTCCTTTTGAACCCCTTAGAAAAATACCTTTCAGAAGTTTATCCTGGTCTTCAGGCAGAAGAGGTCTATCGAGTTTAACCTCATATTCACGGGGAACTTTATTTCCCGGATGTGTAAGTATCTGTGAAAAATCACCGTCGTTGGTAAGAATGAGAACACCGGTTGTATTATAATCGAGCCTTCCTACAGGATATATTCTTTCATTGGTCTTAATAAGATCCACAACTGTTTTCCTGTTTTTTTCATCACTTGTTGTAGTAACAACACCGGCAGGTTTATTAAGAAGATAGTACAAATGTTTTCTGACGGTTATCCTTTCCCCGTCGAGAGAAATCTCATCTTTTCCGGGGTCAACCGTAAATGCAAGATCTGTAATCGTTTTTGAATTAACCGTTACCCTGCCCTGTAATATTAGTTCTTCAGCCTTACGCCTTGAGGTAATACCTGTTCCGGCAATAAATTTATTCAGTCTCATCATTCTCCGTGTCATTTGCCTGTATTTCATTCTCAGCTGATTCTTCGAGCATATTCATCATGATTTTTCTTTTCTGCTCGATAAAATCCTCATCCTGCATTATTTCATCAATCTCTCTCGGTTTCGGCAGATCGCTTAGTCTGTTTAACGCAAAATATTTCAGGAATTCTTCAGTTGTACCATACAGAAGCGGACGACCGACGCTTTCAGCCCGTCCGGTTATGGTTATCAGCTTTTTTTCCAGAAGGGTGTTAAGAATATAATCAGAATTTACCCCCCTGATCATTTCAAGTTCAGGTTTGGTTATAGGCTGTTTATAGGCTATAATTGCCAGGGTTTCCAGTGCAGCCTGGCTGAGACGACGTTTGCTTTTTTCAGAGGACATAAACCCGATGTATTTAGCATATTCCTTAGTGCTTGCAAACAAATAACCGTTAGCAATTGGCATAATCCTGAAAGCTAAATTACCCTCTTCATACTTTTTGTTTAACCCGGTAATACAGTTCTCTATGTCGCTCTGTGAAATCTGAATATCATCACCGTCGATACCTTTAATTGCCCTGATAATTTCACCGGCATTTAACGGCTCATCTGATGAGAATATAAGAGCTTCAATTACTGAGTTATAAATTTGTTCCATATCAGCTCTTTATCAATACAAAATCATTGAATTCGGTTGATTCTTTTATTCCAATACTACCTGATTTAGTCATCTCTAAAAGTGCAATAAATGTTACCACTACCCGAATTTTATCTTTCATACCTTCAACAAGCGATAGAAAATGCAGTTCACCGGCTTCCGCAAGCTTATCGAGTATAAACTGAATCTGCTGATCAATAGTAACATTAATTTTCACTACATTATGAACCGGGACCTCTTTGAGTCCATCAAGCACCTTCTTAAATGCCCTTGTGAGATCATATATCGTAACGTTTTTTAGCAGAACATCATATTCCGGCGGGGCTTCTTTTTCATCGGCCGAGAAATTACCGCGGAAATTCAGTTTTCTCTGTTCTGACTCAAGCAGTGAAAACTCCTCAGCCATTTCCTTATATCGTTTATATTCAAGTAGCGCCTGAACAAGCTCATCCCGGGGATCAATCTCCTCCCCTTTCTCATCGATTTCCCGGGGGAGAAGCATCCTAACCTTAATGTGCATTAAGGTTGAGGCCATCAGAATAAAGTCGCCGGCAACTTCAAGGTCGAGGCTCTTTATAAGATTCACATACTCAAGAAATTCTTTGGTTATACTGGATATAGGAATGTCATAGATATTCAATTCATCTCTTTTTATAAAAAAGAGAAGCAGATCCAGCGGCCCTTCAAAATGATCCAGTTTAATCTTATACAAGCACTAACCCAGTTTCATTTTTTCATGTACTTCATTCATGGTCTGTCGGGCAATTTCCTTGCCTCGTGTCTCACCGTTCATCAGAATATCGATTACCTCATCAGGGTGATCCTCATAATACTTTCTTTTCTCCCTAACAGGTTCGAAGAACTCCGCTATCTTGGAGGCACAGTTCATCTTACAGTCGAAGCAGCCCAGTGCTCCGGAACGGCACCCTGCTTCAATTTCCGGAACTTCATCAGGATTAAACTTTTTATGATATGCAAATACAAGACATATTTCGGGATTGCCAGGGTCACCTTTCCTGATTTTCTGAGGATCGGTTACTGCTTTCTTCATTTTGGCTTTTATAGTTTCCGGATCATCGGAAAGTAATATTGTATTCCCAAGTGATTTACTCATCTTGGCATTCCCATCGGTTCCCGGAAGTCTGGCAAATTTTGTTAATAAAGGCTCGGGTTCAGGAAATACCTCGCCGTACTGATTATTAAACTTCCTGGCAATTTCTCTGGAAATTTCAACATGCGGCACCTGGTCCTCCCCTACCGGTACATAATTTCCCTTGTAGAGAAGTATATCGGCAGACTGGAGCACCGGGTAACCGAGATGACCGAATATTACAGTATCAATTTTTAAATCACGTGCCTGCTCTTTAACAGTAGGATTTCTTTCAAGACGGTTCACAGTAATAAGCATACTAAAAATCAGGTTCAGTTCAGTATGTTCCTTTATTTGCGACTGTCTGAAAATAGGACTCTTAACCGGATCCAGTCCTGACGCAAGCCAGTCGATAAGCATTTCTATTGAGTTCTCGTAAATATCTTTAGTATCAAGGTTTGTGGTCAAGACATGATAATCAGCTATAAGATGAAAGTTCTGATATTCATCCTGAAGCCTAACCCAATTTTCCAGGGCTCCCACATAGTGTCCTATATGAAGTCTTCCTGTTGGGCGCATTCCGCTAAGTATTCGTTTTTTCTGCATCATCAGAGGATTATATTTGGAATTATGCCGCTAAAAATAACAATATTGAAGGAAATAAACCTATTATTTATCGTGATCAGGAGAGGTAGAGATAAGGTTTCCAGTTTTCATCCAGTTTCCCAACAACATGTTTTATGAACATAATGTGGCTTGGTTTAAAGGGTCTGGCAGCCAGGCTGATGTTTGCCTCCTCAGGGGTCCTGTCGCCTTTTTTATTGTTGCATACTGTACAGGCGCAGACAAGATTTTCCCAGGAGTCAGATCCGCCCCTTGCCCTGGGAATAACATGATCAATAGTTAAAGGAAGATCTCCCCGTCCGCAGTACGAACATTTATAAGAGTCTCTTCTAAGGATATTCTTTCTTGTAAGAACTACTTTTTTATAGGGAACATTTATGTAGCGGCTCAGACGGATGACGCTTGGCCAGGGATAGAGCCTGGTAACAGAATGAAGGGACTTACGCTTGTCATCAAGGACCAATTCTGCTTTACCCATATAAATGAGAATGACAGCTTTTTTAATATTACAAATGGTGACTGGTTCATAACTCTGATTTAATATTAGAACCTTAGCATTGAGCTTCCCGTTTGTATGTTTACCAGATTCGAAGACATCCTCCTACTTATTTTTCCGATCCTGAACAGCAAAATATATCCGGAATACTAATCTTATAATCAAAAGAAGTATACTAAAACCCAGAACATAATAATACCATTCAACAGGAATCGTTTTTGTGAGCATCAGAATAAGTAATATAAATACTACTCCGATAGCTGTGTAACTAAAAATCTCAAATTTTTTTCTTCTCAAGATTACCTGGATTAAATGGATCGAAATATTTATCGTGTAAAATTATATCTGTCTGACTAATAATTCAATTCAGAAAGACAATATTTTTTTTGGCAAGGGAGTAAATCAAAGGTTTTTGTAGATAATTGCCACACAGGCAACATAATCCCGGGAATGGCTCATTGAAATTTTAAGACTTTCTTTTTCCTTCAGGAACTGTTTCAGCCCGCCATGCAGAGTAACAATAGGAAGTCCATTAGGTTCATTTGAGATCTCGATGCTCTGCCAGGTGACGTTCTCGTGCCAGCCCGAAGCAAGCGCCTTATACACTGCCTCTTTTGCTGCGAACCGTGCAGCCAGATGCTGATACTTATTACTTTTACTTAAACAATATTCAAGTTCTTTTTGAGTGAAAACCTTTTTCAAAAACAGTTCGCCGTAGTCATCCACACTTTGTTTTATCCTGTCTATTTCTATAATATCTATTCCAACACCTAAAATCATACTAAACCCGTAAGGTCATCAGAAAAGATCAACATTGGCATCAACATTAAGACCTTCTCCTTTTAATTGTTCGGTAAGTATCCTCGTTAGTTCCTTCACATCTTTTAATGTTCCTGAAAGGTCTTTATACAGATCCTTATCATAAAGAAGTTTCCCCAGGTTATTTTTCCCGGCTGAAGTTTCATCGACAATTGAATTCAGCTTTGTGAGAAGAGAGTCAGATCTATAAATAATAGTATTCAGTCCCGTAACAGAACTCTGAATGGATTCTTTATTGTTATGAATAAGCTCTTTTGCATCATTTGTAAGTTCGACCGTATTTGAAGTTATCACTCTCAAATCTTCCTGGTTACGATCGACAAGTATATTCAACTTATGCGTTAAATCTTTAAGATTTGCAAGAGAAGCTTTAATATTCTCATTCAGCTGCTTATCAGTAAGGTAATCATTCAGCGAAGTCAGAGTTATTTTAACATCCTTTATTGTTCCGTTAAGGTCTTCCTGCATCTCGCCGAGCATGGACATTACTCCCGGAATATCAGAATTGAACCTGCCCTGCTGTATTTTATTATAATCGATTACCTGAGGATCATCACCCGGAGAAATGTTAATCTTTTTTCCTCCCATCAGATCGAGCATAGATATTGCAAATGAAGCATCCTTTTTGAGCTGAACATCTGAATCTAATTTAACTTTTACAATGACATCTTCTGATTCAATCTTGAAATCTTCAACACTCCCCTTCCGCACGCCATTAACAGTTACAGGATCACCCAACTCCAGTCCTGCTACAGTTGGAAATTTTATATCCAGGTATTTTTCATTGGCGGAAAGAGAAAAATTCTTTGCCCATCCGAGCACCCAAAGAAAAAGCAGAGTACCCGCAATTACCATGATTCCAACTTTAATTTCTGTTTTGCTCTGATCTTTCATTTTTTATTGATTTCAGTTTATTGGAAATTACTTCAAGTTCACTATCCGATATTATACTATCGGCAACGGCTGCACTGACCATCTGAGCAATCCTGTCAATATTCTTTTCATCAGGGATTTCCTGCAGCTTTAAGCTGTCGAGAAACAACCTCAACGAATCTTTAAGCATATTTTTCTCAGGAGTATTCCGGACATATTCAAAATCATTATCCCAGTCGTTCATGAATGCTTCTGTAATTATCTTTTTGCCGGGATTAAAAAATAATCCTGATTTATGCTGAATAATATACGCAATTGCGGCAACTATAATTGTAAGGACTATGATCGATTTAAGGAAGCAACCCGGTTTCATAACATCATTCAGACGATTCTTTCTCTATCAGAACTTTCATTATTCTCTTTTTAAGGACTTCTTTAACTGTGATCTTATGATTATCCAGTTCAAATGAATACCCCTCTTTAGGAATATGACCAGCATAATTCAGCACAAGACCGGCTACAGTCTCATAATCCTCATTTTCCGGTTTAATATTTGTATTCAATAATTCATTCAGATCATCGATTGACAACTTCCCCAACACCATAAAACTTCTTGAATCAATTTTATTGACGGGATTTTCTTCCTTATCGTATTCGTCCCTGATCTCACCTATAATTTCCTCAATAATATCCTCGAGAGTTATAAGGCCGGCCGTACCCCCATATTCATCTACCACTATGGATATGTGCATTTTCTTTTCCTGCAGTTCCTGCATCAGCGTACTAATCAGTTTTGTTCTGGGTATGAACAATGCTTTTCTTGCGACCTTCTCAAGCGAGAACTTCTGGCGTAGTTCCGTGTTATGAATATAGGGTAAAATGTCCTTAGCGTAAATAATGCCTATGATATCATCCAGGCCGTTTCTGTACAGAGGCAGCCTGCTATGTCCCGAACTCGATATAATCTGAAGAAGTTCATTGAAATCAGTTTCAGATGAAACAGCTACCATATCGACTCTGGGAGTCATAACCTCATGAACAGCAACCGTCCTGAAACTCACAATACTACTGATCAATCCATGTTCTTCCTCTATAATCGTTCCCCGCTCATGACTTAAATTTGCAAGCTCGGCAAGTTCATCAGGAAGAATCGCGGATTTCGATTTATCAAAATGCATGCGCGCTGCTGATGATTTTATTATTTCGGTCAGAGTTTCAGCAATTGGATAAAAAAGAACATTTATCCAGTAAAGTGGTATACAGACTATCCGTGAGAACGTTAGTGGATTTTTGTTTGCCCAGACTTTTGGTGTCAATTCTCCGAATATCACAATAAGTACAGTCAACAGAACTATCTGTACAGTTAAAGCCAGCTCCCTGGGATAGTGGAATTGATTTATAGCTTCAAGGGTAAGCATTACCGCCAAAATAGAAGCTGCAACATTCACAACTGTATTCCCGATCAGAATTGTTACAAGCAGTCTTCTGGGGTGTTCGAGCAGAAGAAGCAGGTACCTTCCGGTAATAGGTCTTCCGGCAAGGTTGTTTTTTAACTTCCTCCTGTCTAACGAAAAAAGAGCAACTTCAGACCCGGAAAAAAAAGCCGAAAGGATAAAAAGTATTAAAAGAAAAATGAGCTTAATTTGCCAGCCAACGTCCAAAAATTATTTCATCCCTGCAATGTTATACAATCTTATTAAAACGGCAGATCATTATTATCATCTGTTTCAACTGACGGTTCAGAAACCGAAGAATCATTACTTCCATTGAATGAAGATTCTCCACCACCGTCCAGTGGAATCAGTTTTTCGGAAATAACATCAGTAAAATACCTCTTAATCCCATCTTTGTCTGTATAATCTCTCTTGGAGATTCTTCCCTCAACGTAAAATTTCTTTCCTTTTTTCAAATTCTCTTTGAAATAATCCGACAAGTTAAAGCAAGTGACATTATGCCATGTCGTTTCATCCACCCAGTTTCCATCCTTACCTTTATATCTGTAATTAGTAGCAAGAGAAAAACTTGTTACTGAAATATTATTCGTAGTAAACCTGGTCTCACAATCTTTTCCCAGGTGACCAATAAGCATTATTTTATTTAATGAAAAAGCCATTTAAATAAACTCCCGTTTTTTATGAATACAACTTCGAATTTAATAATTGTTTTTAAATAATACTATTTTATGATAATTTCAGTACTTTTTGTAGTACCTAAGATGAAGAATCACGACAGAATTTCTCTCCCGACCCAAGATTCAGTATTTCCGGGTCGGGATCGAAATGTCATTAACCTTTAAGAAACCCTATTTACTTATATATAGTTAATATCCAGGCATCCCTGAATTTTTCTTTCTTCCAGAGATCATTCCGCACATCTTCAGCTTCAGACCTGGATGTATAGTAATGTGAAAGCTGAACCACATACAGATTATTCTGCCTGCTGAATGAGGTTTTAAGGTCAAAAGGCAGAAGCTGTTTGCTTTCCTCTGCAAATCTTTGAGCCCTGTCTTTCGTAGTAAACGCACCGATCTGAACAACATAATAAGTCATACCCATATCAGGATATTCAAGAGCCGGAATTTCTGCTGATTCAGTATCGGATGTAGTATCAAAGACATAAATGCTGTCCTTACCTGTGTCAGTCGATTGTGTTTCCTGTGATGATGCACAGCCGGCCAGGTAGAAAGAATAAACAACGATTACTAAAGCCAAAAACTTATTCATAAAAACCTCACATTACCTTTTACTAAAAAGAGACATCAAAATAAGATATTTTCATATGCAGCAGGATCGAGGTATGTTCCTTTCTGAAAAAGATTAAAATTTCCTGCTTTTGCAAAATACAGACTTCCGGGGATCGTAGTTACATCAATCATCGGATAATCAGCGTTGAACTTATTATTAACTGCCTTCAAAAATTCATTGGCGAGTACTGCATAACCCCGGGAGGTGGGATGAACTCCATCCAGACTGAACAATCCTCCGGTAACAAACATAGTTGAAAAATTTACACCATATAACTCAGTACCGCCGGATGCATCTGATGCTCTAACCATTTTTAACAATCCATTCACATCAGCCAGGGCAAACTGTGAAGAATGTCTGGCTACAGCAGCTGCTATGGATGCATTAAATGAGGCTGTTGCCTGCTCAGCGGTTTGAATTTCATCCGTATCAAGAACAAGAGCATCGGGTATCGGATTTTTTTCACTCAAACCAAAAGCCTGGGTAGTATCAAGTATCCCAAAGTTTATCAGAGGAGTGATATCAACATTATGGTCTCTATAGAATTTTCCGGAAGGATGACCAAAATATGAAAGATACGACTGTGATATAAGGGTAAATAACATCGAATAATTGGTAAGCTGCGAAATAGAAGCCGCTGTCCCATTATACTGACCGTGTTTCTGATAATAGAAGCCTTGAACAGGAGTACCCTGGAGAGATTGCACAAACATAGGGCCCACAGTAGTAAAAAATGGAATGGAGGTAACGTCAGGGATATTAGCAACAACTACTTTAGTGCCGGATGCTGCAAGAGCATCTGTAACCTGCCGATAGATAAAACCGAAGGTATTTGGATCTGTAGGTGCAGAGGGACTAGCACCACCACTGGTAGCAAAACCAAGAACATCATTATTACCAAGCCAGAATGTAACCATGGTGGGATTCAGAGATAATGCCTGTTCAAGCTGAGTGCCCATACCTCTTAATACAAGATCAATAAAAGGACTATGAGAATACGAGTTCTGGGTTGAAGTCTGGGTTATATCCGCCAGCACGATCCCGGGAATTCCAAGATTATTATACGGTTTAGGATAATCCGGATTAGTAAAGGTTCCCTGATCCTGTACCTGGGTTGTAACGAAAGGATCGAGCGAAACAATTTTAAGCTGACCGCCAATACCCGGATCCGTGATTATAGGCTGGACAAAATCGGTACCTGTCTGCTGAGCTATCAGGTTTCCGATAGAATACATCTGCGAACTCTCAAATAGAGCACTTGATTGATAACCTGCCGTCAGACTGTTTCCTATTGTAACAAATCTGGAAAAATCTGCCTGGCCGCTAACAGTCTGCGGACCGGTTAAGTCAGTTCTTTCTTTACAGCCGAAGAACATCATTAAGGGCAGGAGGATGATAAGCAGTAATTTATAATAATTTTTCATTTTATATCCTTCTCTTTATTAAAATCCGTATGATAAACTAAGGGCTGCAATATTAGCACTTGAATTATACGTCCCGTTAAAATATTCAGTTGAATTATCAACCGTAACCTGACTGGCAAAAATATGCAGATAAGAGGCACTTACACCTAAGTTCTCAACCACCTTGAGATTAAAACCAAAGCTTAAGCCAAACCTGTTGGCATCAGGCAGCGACGGGTTCAGATATTCGGGTTTAACAGGGTTTTTATCAAAGTAAATACCAGCCAGAACATCAAACTGTCTGCTCAATGCGATCTGGCTACCCAGTCTGACTATATACGAATCATCGTAGAGTCTGGGACTTGCAAGATCCGGGAAGTTGGGGTCAGCAAAGTCAACTTTAAGTGTATCGTAACTTGACCATCCTATATACTGGAAGTCGGCACTGAATTTCAGACCCGGCAGCACATCGTAAGCAGCGCCTACAGAAAAATTGAATGGTGTGGTTAATTCAGCTGTAATATCTCCGTTAGGCAACCGGCTTGCGAGCTCCGACTGACTGGTTGTTGATGCAGCTGTACCTTTGAAATCATATGTTATCTGGCTATGGAATGAAGCACCGAAAGACAAAGTTTCAATCGGCTTATACATTAAGCCCAGATTATATCCGAAAGCTGCATTATCGTCACCTTTCAACTGAACGAAAGCATCTCCCTGAAACGGAGCCTGCGAATTTTTTCTTGTTATTTCAACGTTAGCAAAACTATAAACAAATGCGGCACTGATTGATAAACCGTCTGTTATTTGATAGGCAAGCACCGGAGAAATAGTGAAAACCATTAGATCAGTTTTAAGAGCCAGGTATCTTCCTACCCAGTCATCAGCCCACTTTGTCCCCAGTCCGAATGGAACAGTAAAACCCAGTCCCACTGCGAAGTCCTTACTAATACGGTAAGAACCGAAAAAATGAGGAGGAAGAAAAATCTGATCATCCGTTTTGTACTCAGTAGTTTGCGGAGTAACACCGCGGAATGTTGATGCCGGAGCAATCATCGTTCCCCCCAGTACAAAATTGAATCCCCACTGCTGCGTCAGACCGGCGCCATTCCAGTAAATTGCAGTTGGATCATCAGCAACGGCCGTGAAAGCCCCGCCCATACCCATTGCCCTTGCTCCATGCTCATTTAACTGGAATCCTCCCGCGAAAGTCTGGCCGTAACACAGGAAGATCAAGAATAGAAAGCTGCTTATTGTTTTCAAGGTTCCACCTATTATTAGTTAGTGTTTTTTCTGGTAAGCCTATATTTTATTCAACTGTGAAAAGTATTGTTCCCTTGTCCACTGGTGTGTTCTCCGTGACCTTAACTTCTTTAATCGAGCCGGAAAAGGGTGACTTGATATCATTTTCCATTTTCATAGCTTCTAAGATAATTATAGAATCTCCCTTTTTCACGCTTTCCCCAACATTTTTTTTCACTTTCAGAATCATTCCAGGCATTGGAGCTTTTACTTCCATTTTATGTTTAAACTCAGAAGACTGCTCAATAAGGCTGGATGCCCTTTCCTGAAGACCTGTCCTCACAAATACGTCCATTGCTTTCCCATTTATAAACAAGGAGTACTGATCAGCGTCTTTTCTCCTGGCGGATATTTCATATACCCGGTTATCAACCCTTAATACAAAATTGTTCTTGCCAAGCTCCACCACTTCATAATGATATTTTCTGCCGCCAAGCGTAACCTCGGAATTCTCACTCATTACTACGCTTCGCTTCTTATCACCCAAAGTAACTACAAATTCATTCATTAATCTGATTTATCCAGTTATTGCCGTTTGATATTTTTGCAGCGCTGCCATTATTGGAAGCACTATTCCTGTTCTTCAGCCAGGCTGTAAATATTGATACTGCTTCTACTATTTCTTCAGTTTGTTCCGTAGAGAAACTGAATTCTTTCTCAAGGAAATTTATATCAAAATCCCCGCTGACAAACTTCGGATGTCCAAAGATATCTTTAAGGAAAGAGAGATTCGAGGTTACCCCAAAAATCTTATATTCACTCAGAGCTCTTTTCATCCTCTCGACTGCGCTGTTCCTGTCCGTTGCCCAGCAGACAAGCTTCGCAACCAGCGGATCATAGTAAATTGAAATTTCTGATCCCCTTCCAAATCCTTCATCCACCCTCACCCCGGGACCCGAAGGTGAAACATACTCCTCAAGTCTGCCTGTTGAAGGGAGAAAATTATTGTCGGGATCTTCCGCATAAATTCTGCTCTCCATCGCATGTCCGTTTATTTTCAAATCCCCCTGGTTAAAAGACAGCGGGTTTCCCTCAGCTATAGAAATCTGCTCTTTAACCAGATCTATTCCACTGATAAGTTCTGTTACCGGATGTTCCACCTGGAGCCTAGTATTCATTTCGAGGAAATAGAATGACTTATTGCGGTCCATAAGGAATTCTACGGTTCCCGCGTTGTAATAATTACACGCTTTTGCGGCATTTACAGCTGCCGTAGTTATCTTCTCACGTGTATCAGGATCAACGAAAGAGGATGGAGCTTCTTCAATTATTTTCTGGTGTCTTCTCTGGATTGAGCATTCTCTTTCAAAAAGATGAGCATAATTACCGTGTTTATCCGCAATTACCTGAACTTCAATATGTTTGGGATTCTCAATAAACTTTTCAATATAAATTGCATCATCACCGAAGGCTTTTAATGCTTCCCGTTGCGTTGATTCAAAGGCCGATTGAAACTCTTCGGCTGAGTTAATTTTTCTCATACCTTTTCCGCCACCTCCGGCAGAAGCCTTAAGCAGGACAGGGAAAGTTATTTCTTCCGCAATTTTAATCCCCTCTTCAACCGACGTAATTGCTTTCGTTGTACCGGGTACTATTGGAACATTATTTTTCTGCATCAGTTGTCTTGCTGCCGTCTTGCTTCCCATTAAGCCCACAGAAGCCGAAGAAGGGCCGATGAATATCAATCCCGCATCTTCCACCATCTTAATAAAATCCGCATTCTCTGAAAAAAAACCATAGCCGGGGTGTACAGCATCTGCACCTGCTTTTTGGGCAATATCTATAATTTTTTGTTTATTGAGATATGATTCTGAAGAGGGTGCCGGACCGATGTAATACGATTCATCTGCCAATCGTGTATGGAGTGAGGTTTTATCTGCATCAGAGTAAACCGCAGCCGATATTATACCTGATTCTTTGCAGGCCCTTATAATTCTTACCGCAATCTCTCCCCTATTGGCAATGAGTATCTTTTTAATCAAAATATTACCTACTTAAATTCTGCTATTGTAATACCATCACCGCCGCTTTCAATAGGAGCGAAATAGAATGAACTAATCTTATCATAATTTTTCAATAAACGCTGAACCATTTCTTTCAATGCACCTGTTCCTTTTCCATGAAGTATTTCAACCCGGTCAAGGCCGGAAGAATAAGCTCCATCCAGAAATTTAACAACCTCGAACTCAGCCTGATCGGCCCTTTCACCGCGAATATCGATCCTTACCTGCTGTTCTGAAGTGTCAAATGAGTAAGAACCATAATTTGTTTCTTCTTTCTTTTCCTTTTTAGCAGGAAGAAGCTCGTCAGTACTTATTTTCAATTTCAGATTTCCGCTGAGAATGGTGGCTTTCTTTCTGTCGTGTGATAACTCCAAAACCTTACCCGAAGTGTTCGTATTTCTAACAGCCACAAAATCTCCAGGTGCAAAATCAAATTTTTCTTCCTGTTTATCAACAGTTTCTGTAAATAATTCTTTATTTCTTTCTTTAAGTTCTTTAACGATCTGCTGTGAAGATTTGATAATATCTCTGCGTGCATTCGATTCCTTAAGCGATTTGATCACTTCTTCTATTTTCCTATTCACGCCTTTCAGATAATTATCAGCTTCCGCCTTTGCCTGCTTCAGGATTTCTTTTTTCTCGCTGTTCAACTGATCGATATTCTTCTTATAAATGTTCGAGAGACCCGTCAGCCTGGTATTTTCAATTTCAGAATTTTTCAGTTTTTCCTCAAGCTCACGCGACTTCGTTTCTATTTCAACAAGAAACTTTTCAATATTATGTTTTCCCGAATCCAGATTTTCCTTAGCTATATTAAGAAAATTTTCATCAAAGCCAATTCTCCCCGCTATTTCGAACGCGTAGCTTGATCCCGGAATTCCCTGCCTGAATACATATGTAGGTCTCAGATTTCTCGTATCGAATTCCATAGCCGCATTCTGAAAACCCGGTATATCGTTTGCGAACAGCTTAAGACTCCCATGGTGAGTTGATGCCAGCACCACCGAGCCCTTCTCCTTAAGAAGGAGCAGCACTGCAGATGCCAGGGCTGAACCCTCAGCAGGATCCGTACCTGTACCTATCTCATCCAGAAGAATTAAAGATCTGGCCGTTGCCTTATTCAAAATGTCTTTAATATTAGAAAGGTGTGAGCTGAAAGTAGATAAATCATCTTCAATTGACTGCTCATCGCCTATGTCGACAAGAATATTATCGAAGAAATGAAAGTTTGAATCGGGATCAGCTGGTATATGAATACCCGACATCACCATCAGCGAAAGTATCCCGATAGTTTTAAGCACAACAGTCTTCCCACCTGCGTTTGGTCCCGTTATTATGATCACGTGATTATCATCTACGGAGAGATCAAGAGGCACAGTTTCTTCCCGCCCCAGTCTTTTCAGCAGGATCGGATGCCTGCCGCGGGATATTGTGAATGGTTTGTCCTGATCTATTTCAGGGAAAGACCCGATGACTTCAACAGAATATTTTGCCCTCACGAAAATTGAATCAAGTTCTGCAATAGTTTCCAGGGATGCTTTTAAACCGCTGCTCTCTTTACCGATCAGCTTCGTTAATTCTTTAAGCAAACGCTCTATCTCTCTTTTTTCAGCAAAAGACAGCGAGATAATATCATTGTTGAGTTCAAGAGTTTCTTCGGGCTCAATATAAACAGTCTGCCCTGTTGAAGATTCGGAATGAATAAAACCTTTTATATGACGTTTATGTTCTGCTTTAACAGGAATAACAATTCTGCCATCCCTGAGGGTCAGATAATCTTCACGTACAATATCATTTTCAGCAAGAGATTTAACCAGGCGATTAACCGATTTTACAAGCTCATCGCGCTTGGTGTTTATTTCCTTTTTTATTCCCGCAAGTTTTTGACTGGCGTTATCCTTAACGTCGCCGTTCTCATTGATTATTTTCGAAATGTGATGTTCAAAGAGCTTATCAACGAACAAAGCTTCGGCAAGTTTGTATAGACCGGGAGCAATATCGGAATGATTCTTAAGAAATTGAAAAAGGTTTCTTGAGATTACTGCCAGTCTGTGTATTTCAAGTATCTTTTTACTATCGAGTACCGCACCCTCAATCCGACTCCGGGAGAGTTCAGCATCAAGATCGGGTAAATATTCAAAAGGAGGTGAACTCCGGGAGATAAGGATCTCTTTTGCCTCATTAACATATCCGCCTTCAATCCTTACCAGGTTTATATTAGTTAGCGGTCTGAGTTCAGATACCCTTGTTTTTCCTTTTTCGGTTGCCGAATATTTTGCCAGAAACTGAAGTATTTTCTGAAATTCTAATTTATCAGGAACCTGGTGATCAATCATTTAACGTATCTTTATCATTTATATAATCCTTAATTCTCTTTTTCGCATCGGGAGTATAATCGCTGATAAGATCGATCGTTCCCGGAATAATTCCATAAACAGGCTTATAAACCAGAGAATCCTTTTTAGCCTTTTCGGACGGTACACTGAATACATTTAATATATAAAGAGCCGCACTCAAAAAAAACAGGATCTGGATCATTCCGATCACACCTCCCACCAGCTGGTTAACAAGGTTGTTAACCTTATCGAAGGGATGGATCAGACGTTTCAGAATCGCAAAAAGAATTATTGTTCCTGCAAAGATCACTGTTCCGGCGATAATTTCAGAAAGATAATACTCGATCCCCAATACCGCTTTCATGTATTGACCAAAGTCAGAAGCAAAATTTATGGAAAGTATAACAGCAAGCACAAAGCCTATAAAGCCGATAAGTTTTCTTACCAATCCATCTTTGAAGCCAAGTATGAATCCGATAAGAGCGATGATGATAATTACTGCATCAACAAAATTCAATTATTTTCCCAGGTACTCTTCAACTATTGAACGGACTTCCTTCCCATCGGCTTTTCCTTTTAGTTCTTTCATTACAGCCGGCATAAGTTTAGGAAAATCTTCTTCCGAAACCGCATTGATTTCCGTTGCGATCCGGGCAACTTCACTTTTTATCTCCTCTTTCGAAAGCTGCTGAGGAAGATATTCCTGAAGGATCTGAAGTTCTTTTTCCTCTTTGACGGCAAGATCCTCTCTTCCGGCATTCCTGAACTGTTCAATTGAATCTTTACGCTTCTTGGCTGCACCGGTAAGCAGTTTAATCTCCTCTTCCGAATTAAGTTCTTTACCGCTCCCACTTTTCTCAAACTCCAGTATAAGGGCCCTTATTGAACGAACAGTCTCGGTTCTTAATTTATCACCGGACTTCATTGCTGCTTTAAGATCCTGCTTAATTCTTTCAGTTAAATTCATAGCCGCCTCTTAAATTAAAAAAAGGCAGGTAGTTACAAAACCAGCCTGCCTCAAACCCAACCATTATAATCAGGAAATTCAGATCTTAATATTTGCCGAATAATTTATCCTTAAACAGTATGCTTTTCGGAGTTCCTGCTGGATATCTGTTACAAGGCCCATATCCGTTCCTTTATCAATTCTCAGCGAAACGATGACATTTGGTAATTCCTGTCTTTTAGCATACATAATCGGTTCAACTTCACTCAGCTTAACAATACTATCATTTATCTGAATCCGTCCGCTCTTTCCCACCCAGATATACGAGATGAGACGTTTATTCTCAATTTTCTCAATTGCTTTTGCTTCAGGTAACTTGAAATCTACCAGTACATCAACTTCCCTCAGGGTTGTTGTAACCATGAAGAAAAGCAGAAGCATAAATACAATATCCGGCATTGAGGCGGTAGGAATTTCCTGTTTTGTATTCGCTCTTCTTTTTTCAAATTTCATTATTTAAACCTTAACTTTTTTATTTTTTTACTGATTCAGGTTCAGCAAGAGATATAATGATAGGGATTTTATCTTTTACAACATCCTGCTGTTCAGGAACAAGGTCATCAAATTTTTTCCCATAGTGCTGGTTGGAATATTCATCCCTGACTTCAAAATAAGCCTGCTTTGTCTGATCAAGAGCCTGTATATAGGTATTATAAGTAGTTTTTCTGTCTGTCTTTACAGAAACAATGAGCTTTTTATTAGAAGGAAGATCAATCTTTGAGATAATCCTTGGCTTCAGGTTGTTCTTAATCTGGAAAACCGAAATTGGTGTTCCATCCAGCAGCACATCGCCGTTTTCATTGATAAGTATAGCCGCCATCCTGTCCTTTGAAACCTCAATGTTAAGCTGTTCTTCAGGAGGGACATACTCCGGTAATGTGAGACCAATACCTGTGTCAACATCTATAACCGTTGCAACAAGGAAAAAGAGCAGCAACAGGAATGCAATGTCAGCCATCGAACTCGTCGGTATTGAAGCTTCAGCTATTTTACGTTTTTTTAACATTGTTAATTGCTTTAATCTTGTTATTAATACAATACTTTAACGGATTGAATTAGTTCCTTAAACTTTACCTTTTGCTTTAAGATCGTACAAAGCATCTATAAGTTCAACAGAACTTTCTTCCATATCACCAACCAGACGATCAATCCTGGAAATAAAGTAATTATAGAAAACCTGAAGTACCATCGCCACTACAAGACCGAAAAGTGTGGTCAAAAGGGCTACTGAAATACCTTCAGCAACGATTGCAGGTGAAATCTGGGCTGCTTCTTTAATAGCATCAAATGCCTGAATCATACCCTGAACAGTTCCGGTAAAACCAAGCATAGGAGCAATTGTAATAAAGGTAGAAATCCAGATCATACCTCTTTCGAGGAAACTCATTTCAATACCACCGTAAGCTATGATAGCTTTTTCAGCTGCTTCGAGACCTTCGTCCGCTCTGAGCAATCCGGCATGAAAAACAGAAGCAACCGGACCTCTTGTATTTCCGCAGACTTCCTTAGCCCGTTCAACACCGCCCTCATCGAGTGCTCTTCTAACTTTTACGATAAAATCTTTTGTATTAACTCTTGCCCTGGAAAGAGTCCAGAATCTTTCTATCGAAAAAGCGAGTCCTAATACTAAACAGGCAAGAATTGGATGCATGAAAATACCGCCGGCTTCATATTTCTCAGCCAGCCAGTTTAAAGCACTCTGATTTTGATTAGCCTGCGCAATCACATTAATCATTGCTGAGATAATCCCAATAAAGTCCATATAAAGTAACCTCCTAATAAATTAAAAAATGATCTTCCGAGGAGAGAAAAGCTCCAATAAATTTCTTAAAAAGACCTCGTTACAATAACTATTTCGAAAAACAAAGTCAATAAATATTTAGGCTGTAAATCTAACTAAAATTCCTGATTAAAGCCTAGAAATGAACATTAAATCTTGATGTCAGCCTCAAAATATTCCCGGAAACAATGTTGAAATTCTCGAAAAGACTATTTGCAAATCTGCCGATTTCCTCAGGTTTTATCCATTCACTGTAATCTCCATTTTTCATCCAGGACCTGTTTGCCGGGGTATCTATTATATATGGTGCAATCGCATTTGCACTAAGATTTATAGCTTTTCCTTCAAGCGCCAGTGTTTTAACCAGGTGAATTAACGCACTTTTTGAAGTCCCGTATGCTCCTTTTCCCACCTCCGGGTTTATACCCGTCTCCGCGGCTGTAAAGCATATTGAACCTCCGGCTGATTTCTGCACAAGTTTTGAGAAATACTTAGAAATATAAAAATTGGCTTTCAGGTTCATATCCATCATCCTGTTCCACTCATCCTCTTCCGTATCCATTAGGTTTTTTCCGCCGGCAAAACCTCCCACGGTACTGTAGAGGAAAAAAAGTTTCTCATTTGATGGTTCAATTCTACTGAATGCATCGGCAACATTCTTTTCAACAGCAAGATCTTTAATATTTATCTTTAAAGCTCCGCTGGAATTTTGATCTTCAATATTAAAATCAAAAAGATAAACCTTATCATAACCCCTGTTTTGCAGAACAGCTGTTACACCCTGCCCGAGGGCTCCATTTGCACCAAAGACAAGCACTTCTCTTTTCATTTTAATCCTTCTGCCTGTTTACAATAAACTTTGCGGTTACCGGGAAATGGTCACTATAACCTCCCAGGTATCTATTTCCACCGTAAGTAGGAAAGGGTGACCCGGCATATTTTCCTGTCTGTTCAACAATAAATTCAGGTTTATATATAATAAATGATCCACATATATAATGAATTTTTTCCCCTGTTAATAATTCTTTGGATACTATCATCTGATCGAGCATGTTCCATTCATTTCTGTATTTATAGCTTCCAAGCCCCTCCTTATAAGGTTCATATGCAAGGTTGTATAATTCATCAGTACTGTCCTCCGTGAAGTCTCCCGGTATTGTGTCGCACAATACTGGTTCTGCTTTTAATGTATTCAGGATGGAATTATTTGTCGGTTCATCATTAAAATCACCCATAATAAAAATGAATGATTCAGGATTTAGAGAGAGAATCCTATCAACATTTTTTTTCAGCACCTCAGCAGCGGTAATTCTGTTAATTTCAGATTCTTGCTCCCCTCCTCTTCTGCTCGGCCAATGGTTTACAAAAACGTGAAGAGTATCATTATTATGATCAAGCAAAGTAACTCCAAGAATGAGTCGTGTGGGGTATCCATCAGGAAGATGGACAGTGTCTCCCGTCACGGAAATGATATTAAACAGATCACTTCTATAGATTAAGCCGTTACCGATACCCCGGTTATCAGGGGATGGAAGATAGGCAGATGAATAATTCTGTCCCGGAAGAAATGTACCCGTCATACTATCTAGCAAAGTCTTGTGTTCAACCTCTACCACACCAAGTAAATCGGGTCCCCTGTTTGTATTCATGGAATGTATCACCCTTGAGAGGTTATACAGTTTCTTTTCAAGTTTTTCACTATCCCAGTGTTTGATACTATCGGGAAGAAATTCCTCGTCATCTTTAAGACTATCATTTACAGTATCAAAAAGATTCTCAAGGTTCCAGGAGGCAATAAAAAGTGTATCCCGGCTGCTTTGCTGGGCAAATAAATTTAAAGCGCCGAATAAAAGGATAAAAAAGATGGAGACTGTTTTCATTTTTAATTTGAGGATAATGAAGTTTATAATTCAAGTCTTGTAGTAACGCCGTGCAGCTTATTGTACTGCAGCTTGTAAAAAGCAACAAAGTTAGGCGCAAGTTTCTTTAGTGCAGCAAATAATTTCAGCCAGATCTTATTTGTAACTATGTCTTCCGAACCATAGAAAATTACTTTTTCTGTAACTCCATTAGCTTTCAGCAGATGAGGAATGTCAACAAATTCCATATAGCCGGTTTGTATTATAATCCCTGAGAGGCCATGCGCAAGGTTATCAACCTTCTTGAAAGAAGTTCCGTAGGGAGAATCTGTAGTCTGAATTGAAACCAGCACGTTCTTTTCGTAGATAATATTCCCCCTTATTATACAGTGGACTATATATG
The DNA here is from genome assembly GCA_963839165.1 of uncultured Bacteroidota bacterium. GTDB lineage: Bacteria > Bacteroidota > Ignavibacteria > Ignavibacteriales > Ignavibacteriaceae > DATFVA01. The sequence goes on from CAWIUG010000005.1 coordinate 342,388, forward strand.
GAGGTACGTTATTGAGGTCCTTTGTGAAGAAGAGGGCTGTTCCATTTATATTATTATCGAGACGATAGATCTGTTCGTAGCTTTCCTTAAAGACATCGAAAGGCAGCGGTCTGAAGGAACGGTACATTGCCTTGTGTCCCGCTGACCATAACTGAATTACGAGGAATGGAACAAGCGCCACTATGATCGACCAGTACCCTCCATGAGGAACTTTATTCATTACAGCAACCAGGTAGAGAAGGTCAACCACGAATACGAGGGAGGCAATACCCATCTTAATCTTTTTGCTTTCAATCTTGAAGATCCAGATCATGAACATTGCGCTGATAGTCATTGTTGCAGTTACCGCAAGTCCGTATGCAGCTGCGAGGTTATCAGATTTCTGGAAAAAGAATATCATAAACAAGACAGCCATAAGGAGCACCCAGTTAACCACACCTATGTATATCTGCGACTTAAGGTGTGTTGATGTATACTTTACCCTCATCAGGGGGAAAATTCTTGTTGTTATTCCCTGGTACACCAGGCTCATAACGGCACTTATCATTGCCTGTGACGCAATTATTGTAGCCAGAAGGGTAAGGATAAGGAACGGCACATAAAAAACTTCTGAGATGGACCTTATCATCCCGAAAAGGACAAAACTTGTATTCTGCGACGAGAGAAGGTAAGCTCCCTGTCCGAAATAATTTATAACAAGGGCAAAAAAGACAAAGTACCAGGCGTGCCTTATAGGCTGACTTCCGAGATGACCCATATCGGCATAGAGTGCTTCACCTCCGGTGGCGCACAGAATCACCTCACTCAACACAAAGAATCCTGTCCATCCGTTATGAAGCATGAACTCAACGGCATAATGGGGACTAACTGCCGCGAGCACTCCGGGCATTTTAACCAGAGAATAAATCCCTGAAAGAAGCAAAGCCGAAAACCATATGATCATGATAGGTCCGAATGAGGCAGATACTTTGTCGGTACCACGCGACTGGAACGTAAAAAGGAGAATAGTAATAGCACAGGTTATAAGAATGATCGTAGTTACGCTTATATGACCTATTGATGGAATAAGCTGTAATCCTTCTACAGCCGATAAAATACTTATCGCGGGTGTGATAGCACCATCGCCCATCAGAAGAGATACACCTACAAAACCAAGGAACGAGGCAAAAGCCGCCCTTCTCCCGGTCTTAACATTTTTGGCCAGGATTTCCTTCAGTACAATGATCCCGCCTTCACCTTTAATACTAAGACTCATAGCCAGCCAGGCATACTCAACTGTCACCAGGATTATGAGCGACCAGAAGATAAGTGAGAGCGCTCCCATCAGGTTGCGATAAGTTGGTGAAGTAAGAGTAAAAATGACGGTTAGCGTATATATAGGGCTGGTTCCGATATCGCCGAAAACCAGTCCCATTGCTTTAACAATGTCCTTAAATGAAGAGAATTTAAAATCGCTTTTAGCCATCAATAAAGCAGGTAGTTCGAAAATCTGAATATAAGCATAAATTAATTTCCATAAAGTTATTCAGGTTTTTTAATAATTACACAAAGAAACGTTCGAAAGATAATATATGACCGGACAAATTAAAATTTATCCCTGCCATATTCATCAACCCCTTCCCGGGAATATCTGAATACTCCTTTTTTAGCTATTGATCAAAATGCCTTCGGTGCGAAAGAAACAACTTTAACACCCTTAATCAGCAGCCAAAGTGTAAGTGTTAATTCCCCTATGATTCCAGGTATCGCGACGATCATCATGAATATTGTCTTATAATTATCATAATCAATCATCAGGAAATTTGCAGTACTGTCGATAATGTAGCCGAGGCCAGATAACATCAGCAGGATACCCAGAAACTTAGGCGCAAAACCTGAAATAAAAATCATATAGCTTAGCATAAGAAGATGAACTCCAAAGAACACCAAAGCAAGCAGAAAACCATAATTATGCCCACTCAGAAACAATAACACCAGAGAATTTATCTGTGCCGCGTTAAATACACTCAGGAAGCCGGCTCCGCTTAAAAGGATTATAACAAATAATAAGTTCAGTTGGGTAATACCGAAAATCGTTATATATACCAGCCTGAACCATGCAGTGAGCAGAGAAAGACTTTTATTGACAGGTTTTAGAAATTCATACAATGCCCAGGCAATAACAACATCGATTATAAGTACAACTAACCAACTTACAAGTCCTCCCCTGAACAACATCTGGTTTGATGCAATGTTCAGTGCTGTTGCCTCCGCATCTCCGTGTAAGATAAGATTTCCGAAAATAAAAAAATTTGTAACCAGGCCAAGGACAAAGATGATAAAATATCCGGCCCCTGCTATTCCTGCAGCGCGGCTTTGCGACATTTCCGTAATCGTTTTAGTCATTTATATTTCTCCAGAAATTTTATTTGTATTATGTGAAAATAAAAAAGACATCTCTGAAGTATCGCGATTAAAACTTGTCTTTTTCTGATCAGGCTCAAAAGTATCAGCTTTGCCAGCCGAATATTTCTAACATAAAATAAATCAGTTAAACAGGCAAACCGGTGAATTCTAAGTTTTCCAAACTTCCGTTCGAAAGGAAGCTGAAAACGTTCTGTAAGTGTAGAAGCCCCGGTGATACGAATGATAGCGACTGGTATTAGTGTGCCGGTTATTTTTTAGGGAATTTGAAGTAAGGGTACTTATTTTTATTTTTGTTTTATAACAGAAAAATTCTCCCTTAGCGGCACCTCAGAATATAACCGAGAAAATATGAGCAAAAAGTTTGTAATAATAGATGCTATGGCTTTAGCGTATAAAGCCTATTTTGTCTTCATCAACCGACCCCTGATATCAACGAAAGGTGAACCAACCTCCGCTGTTTTCGGCTTCCTGAACCAGCTTTTGAAGATTTTAGAAGACACTAAACCGGATTATCTTTCAGTAGCATTTGACTCGAAGGAAAAAACCTTCCGTCATGAAAGATTTGAAGGCTATAAGTCATCAAGAGCGGAAATGCCGGAAGATATGATTCCTCAAATAGGGAGAATTAAAGAGATCATCAATGCAATGAACATCCCTCTTTATGTAATGCCGGGATATGAAGCTGACGACATAATCGGCACAGCGGTCTGTAAAGCAGAAGAAAAGGGACTGGAATCGTTCGTTATCACACCCGATAAGGATTTCAACCAGCTGGTAACAGATAAGGTTAAAATCGTCCGCCCGGGTAAAACGACAGAAGATATTGTCTTCTATGATGTTCAGAAAGTAAAAGATGAATTCGGGTTTGAGCCAAAACGGATGGTCGACTACCTGGCTCTTATCGGGGATAAATCAGATGATATTCCCGGAGTGGCAGGGATAGGTCCCAAAACAGCAACCCCACTAATTCAAACCTATGGTTCGGTTGAGGGAATATATGAGCATATAGACGAAATTGATAAACCCGCTCTGAGGAAGAAACTGGCTGAAGGTGAAGCCGAGGCTTTTTTATCCAAGGAACTGGCTACCATCCACTGTGAAGTCCCTCTGGAATTCGATTTTGAAAAAGCAAGATTAACGGAACCCGATTTTGATAAACTCAGGGAAATATTTCTTCAGCTCGAATTTAAGAATCTGTACAGCCGTCTCTTAAATTTCTATGAAAGAAATGGCCGCGGCAAAGGCGAAGAAATAGATACAATTACTCCCGAAGCGGAAACATTCGATGAAAAAAAAGTTAGCTATACGCTAATTACAACAACCGCCGATGCCAGGAAACTTGCTGAGAAATTAAATAGAACTGACATGTTTGTATTCGACACTGAAACTGACAGTCTGGATCACTTTATGCTGAAACTTGCCGGTGTATCGTTCTCCACGAAAGAATATGAAGGTTATTATGTTGCCCTTAATTCTTTTGAAAATGAATCAGTGATTCCGGAAGCTGTGAAAGACAGGCTACCTTTAAGCGAGTTCACAGAAATCTTCGGCCCTGTTTTCGGGAATCAGAAAATCAGGAAGGTCTGTCAGAACGGCAAATTCGATATTTCTGTTCTTCGCAGCAGGGGTATCGAAGTTGAAAACTTTTATTTCGACACAATGCTGGCAAGCTATGTAATCGATCCCGATCAAAAACATGGTATGGATGATCTTTCCGTAAAATATCTGAACTATAAACCAATCCCCCTCTCTGATCTTATCGGGGCAAAAAAAGATCCTTCAAAAATATTCGAGGCTGACCTGAAGGCTGTCTCAAGTTATTCATGTGAAGATTCAGATATAACCTGCCGGCTTTATAATAAGTTTAAAGCAGAGCTGATGAAGGAAAAGCTTGAGAGAATCGCCTATGAGATAGAGTTTCCTCTTATCCCGGTGCTTGAAGATATGGAAAGAGAAGGTATAAAGATTGATACAGAGGCGCTTGTTGCTTTCAGCAGCGATCTCCAGGTGCTCCTTCAGGATTATACAAAGAGAATCTACGAATGCTGCGGCGAAGAATTTAATGTCAACTCACCTCAGCAGCTGCAGGTGATATTGTTCGACAAACTTAAGCTGCAGACCGGGAAGAAAACAAAAACCGGATTTTCAACTGATGCAAGATCGCTTGAAAACCTACGGGGAGAACATGAGATCATAGGACTTATCCTCGATTTCAGACAGGCAGCTAAGCTGAAGTCAACTTATGCCGACTCTCTTCCTGCCCTGATCCATCCTAAAACCGGGAGAATCCATACCTGCTTCAACCAGACTGTAGCCTCAACAGGACGGCTATCGAGCAACGACCCAAACCTCCAGAATATTCCAATCAGAACAGAAATGGGCAAGGAAATAAGGAAAGCTTTTGTCCCGAGGGATGAGAACCACCTGATCCTGAGTGCCGATTACAGTCAGATAGAGCTTCGCATACTTGCGAGTATAACGGGTGATGAAGGACTTACTGCGGCATTTAACAGCGGTGAAGATATTCACAGAAGCACTGCGGCCCTGGTTTTTATGGTTGATCCTTCAGATGTAACACCCGAGATGAGGAGAAGAGCTAAGGAAGTGAATTTCGGGGTACTTTACGGGATTGGACCTTTTGGATTAAAAACCCGGCTGGGGATTACTCAATCGCACGCAAAAGAAATTATAGAAACTTATTTTAATACCTTTAAACGGGTTAAACATTTTATGGATGAATCAGTTCTGAAGGCCCGTGAGAAGGGATTTTCTGAAACTCTGTACGGTAGAAGGCGCTTTCTCAGGAATATAAACAGCAGCAACCGGGTAGTACGCCAGTTTGAAGAGCGTGTTGCCATAAATATGCCTATTCAGGGAACAGCCGCTGATATGATCAAACTGGCGATGATTAACATATACAATGAACTTAATAAAATGAAAGCCCGTTCAAAAATGGTGCTTCAGGTACACGATGAACTTCTGTTCGATGTTCACAAGGATGAGGTAGATGAAATAAGAGAGATGGTGAAGGAGAAAATGGAAAATGCAATTCCGATGAATGTACCTATAGTAGTTGAAACAGGAACCGGCGTCAACTGGCTGGATGCTCACTAAAATATTTTATTATTAAATGATAATAGATAAGAATAAAATACGGAAGATCCTGTGTATAAAACCCAGGGGTATAGGCGACATAATTTTATCAACCATCATTCTTGAGAACCTTGCCGCTCATTTTCCCTATGCGGAAATCGATTATCTCACAGAAAAATTCGCTAAGGCATCTGTTGAGAATAATCCTCTCGTACGGAAAGTTCTTACGATGAATGAAACAGAGTTTCCCCTTCTGGCAGCAATGCGTCTTAAGAAAGAAAAATATGATATGATCCTTGATCTCTGGTCCAACCCGAGGTCAGCACAAATTACGTTTTTGTCGGGAGTTAAATACCGTGTGGGATATGCCTACCGCGGCAGAAAATACGCCTACAATATTTTAGCTACAGGGGAAAGAGGCATCCACCATTCAGCCGAGCATAACCTTGAACTTCTTAAAGCTCTGAATATTGAAATAAACACCCGGAATGTACATTTCTATGTTTCGGATGAAGATGATGAATTCGGTAAGAGATTCATAAATAAATACTGCAGAACCGATTCGCTGGTAGTTGGGATTATTCCGGCCGGCGGATGGCCATCCAAAAGATGTGATGCATCAAAGTGGGTGGAGATATGTTCCGCTATAAATAAAAAGTATAAAGTGAACTTCCTGATCTTATGGGGACCCGGAGATGAATATGATGCTGATTATATAAAGAACCACTTTCCCGATAGAGCCGTGCTGGCTCCTAAAACATCATTAAGGCAGATGTCGGGACTTATTAAAAACTGCGGATTTATATTGGCCAATGATTCAGGTCCCATGCATATGGCCGCTGCGCTTGGAATACCTACTCTAGGAATCTTCGGTCCCACCGATCCCGCCAAACACGGACCATATTCCGGAAATTCAGGTTATGTGCTAAAGGATGATCTATTCTGTATTATCTGCAACTATCTTGAATGTCCCTATAACCATGAATGTATGCTTCAGCTATCTAACTATAAAGTACTGGAAGCATTTGAAAGGCTGGCAGGCGAAACGTTGAAAGTCCGGAATTAGGTTATAGACTTAAGAAAAGAGTCCATTTTACCTGCAAGTACTTCAATTGTATTATTCCTCTTTACATCTTCAAAGGCATTCCTGCCAAGATCTTTTCTTAACGCAGGATCACCGCCGAGGCGGTCAATTATTCTTACAAGCTCATCAATATTATTCAGATTAAACAAAAATCCATTCTCTCCGTTTTTAATAAATTCATCGTTTCCAGGAATATTAGAAGCTACAAGAGGGATCGAAGATATACCTGCCTCAAGCAGTGCCAGCGAAAAACCTTCGGATCTTGAGGGGAGCAGAAATATATCCATCGCTTTATAATATTTCCAAATATCGTCAACATATCCGGGCATTATTATTTTATCACTGCCGATCCCGAAAGCAGAAGCATATTCTCTAACTTCGTTCTGCTGTTCTCCGGGAATTCCGATTATTAAGAGAACGAACTTATCATCCAGTTTTGAGAAAGCCTTAAAAAGGATATCAAATCCCTTCCGTTCTTTATGAAACCATGTAGATAGCCCGAGAACTATCTTATCATTCAGAGAATATTTTTCTCTGATCTCCCTGCCCTGTATATCATTTATATTTGCAGGGAACTCAATTCCGTTATGGATAACCTTAACTTTTTTCTTCCGGATACCCGACCTTGTAAGGCTTTCTGCAACTCCTTCACTGCAGGCGATCTGATAATCGAAATACCGGTTATAGATGAGGGGACCAATAAGAGGTGCGCTTTTAGTAATGTTCTGCCGGTAAGCAATATTCTTAAATTTATCGTGATATTCTTTTTTAAGTTTGAGACCCAGTTTCCTGTCGAGGGAATGATATGACACCACGGCAAACGGATTTAACTCATTGAAACGGCTTTTAAAGTCATTATATATACCCTTAAACTCACCCGACGTATCCAGGGAAATAACGTCGATCCCCCTCTCCCTTGCTCTCCTTTCGGTAAGGGAACCTGTTGAAGCAAAGAGTCTCAGGTCATAACCTTTTTTCATAAGCTGTTCCGAACTCAGAATAGCTATTTTTGCACTTCCCGCGTATCCATCGCCGAAGCTTACCTGGAATAACATAACTAAAAAAACTCCTTCAAATGCAGCTAATGTTTTTTTATATTTAACAGTTAAATTTAACTTATAAATATAATTATTATTTACAATTAGTCAGGTTTTTCTTGGCCATAAAAGAAGCACCTTCCTGTAAACGGTTTACTGGTTACAAACCCTGCTACCCTGATCATAACTGCTGGGTAGACGGGTGTAAGGACAACCTGCCGATCGGGAAAAAGATTTTAATTATTAATTTCGACGCGATGGGTGATATACTAATGACTACCGCCCAGCTGCCGTCAATTAAAAGAAAATTTCCTGAATCAACCATCTACTGGGTTACGCTTAAAACAGCCGCTCCCCTCCTTCTTAATAATCCGTACCTTGATAGAGTTTTTGTTTATGATGCTGAATCTATTTCAATACTTAATGAAATGGAATTCGATTACGTAATGAACGTTGATAAATCCCAGCGTTCCTGCTCGCTTCTGAACTCTGTGAAGGCAGAACATAAACTGGGATTCGGACTTAACCGCGATGGTAAGATTATACCTGTAAACGAGAGCGCTTTCTATAATTATAACCTTGGAATGGACGATCATCTGAAGTTTAAGGTAAATAAGCGTACCGGGCAGGATTACCTCGCCGAAACTTTTGAACTTGATTATAAAAGAGATGAATATGTCTTCAACTTCAGTGATGGGGAAAAAATATTTTTAGCTGATTATAAAAAAAGTGCGGGCATACACGACAATGATTATGTAATTGGATTTAACACCGGTTGTTCGGAACTATACCCGAACAAAAAAATGACCATCGAACAGCATATCTATCTGATCGGGAAACTGCTTGAGAAAAAAATCGGCAAGATTATTCTCCTCGGAGGACCCGAAGACACAGAGAGAAATAATATCATTTATTCCCACTTTGAGGGGAGAATTATAAATACTCCTACTACTATGGGTGTAAGAAGAGGTGCATGTTTTGAGGAGCTGGCAGATATAATAATAACCGGCGATTCTTTCGGAATGCACCTTGGTATAGCTTTAAAAAAGTACATTATTGTTTGGTTCGGGGTCAGCTGCTGGACTGAGATTGACCTCTACAACCGGGGTATCAAATTATACCAGGAGGATCTATTCTGTTCACCATGCTGGAAGAAGGTTTGTCCATACAACCTTGAGTGCATCCAGATGATAGACCTCGACAGAATTTTAGATGAGACGGAAAACTATTACCACACTGATTTCACAACAAAAGTGAATGCGGGCGGGAATGAATAAAAGCAACCCGTTTTCTGCCGCAACAGAGAACAAAAGGCCGCTCATACTTGACGGAGCAATCGGAAGTCAGCTCCAGCAGGCAGGGGTTCCTGTTCATAACAAGACCTGGACAACCCTTGCTAACACAGATTATCCCGAAAAAGTACTGAAGATCCACATGGATTACATACAGGCGGGAGCGGACATCATTACAACCAATACCTTCCGTACAAATCCCACTGCGCTTTCAGAATTCAGCGAAAATAAACAAAAAGAGCTCCTTACAGCAGCGCTGAGCCTCGCACACCAAGCGAAAGAGGGCCTTAAGGTTTATATAGCAGCCTCCAATGCATCTGCAGAAGATTGTTATCAAAAAGATCGCCGCATAAGCCAAAAAGAACTTAAATATAACCACCATAAGCATATTAGTTTACTTATGGATAATGGACCTGACTTTATCCTGAATGAAACACAAAGTCACTTTGATGAAATCAAAATTATTTGTGAATATTGCTCCAAAAATAATGTTCCTTATGTCGTCAGCATATATCTGGATGAGAATCTGAAATTGCTTTCAGGTGAATCTCCTGCGGACGTTATCCCGTTCATCCGGGACTACGAACCCCTGGCGATGGGATTTAACTGCATTTCCCCTGCACAATTCAATGCAGCAGAAAAGAATTTCGGCTATAACTGGGGATACTATCTTAACTGCGGTTCAGGAAATCCCGAAGACTCTGTAATAACATGCGGCTTCTCACCTGAGGATTATCTCTCACTTGTTAAAGATACTATGAAATATGCCCCTTCATTTATAGGTGCCTGCTGCGGTTCAGGACCAGAACACATTATTAAAATCAAAGAATACCTGGATGGCAAAAACTGAAGTTCTCACCCCGGCGAAAATTAATTTCGGATTATATGTTACTGAAAAAAGGCAGGACGGCTTCCATAATATCGAAACCATATTTTATCCTGTTAACATATTTGATCGGATCACAATAGAAGATTCAGATGAATTCAGTTTTTCATCCAATAATGAATCTCTTTCCTTTGGCTCAACGAACCTGGTGGTTTATGCTAAAAATCTTCTGGAAGAATATTCAGGAGAAAAGTTAAATGTAAAGATCCACCTCGATAAGAACATACCATTGGGGGCAGGATTAGGAGGGGGAAGTTCAGATGCGGCGGCTGTACTAAACAGCCTTAATGAGTTTGCAGGACTCAATCTTTCCAAAAATGAAATATTTGATCTTGCTTTAAGGCTGGGCAGCGACGTTCCTTTCTTTCTCAATCCCCGCCCATCCTTTGCTTACGGGCGCGGCGAGATGCTGGAACCTCTTCTGCTGCAATGTGATCTTCCGATTGTAATTGTTAACCCGGGAATAAACGTATCAACAAAATGGGCCTACAGTAAAATTAACCCTGCAAAACACAATTTTGATTTAAGGAAAGTGGAAGCTCTCGACCTATATCATTTGAAGCTTTATGCTGAACAGGTCAAAAATGTTTTTGAAGGGCCGGTTTTCGAAACCTATCCTTTAATAAGAGATATCCGTCATCTTCATTACAAAGCGGGCGCGGTATTCTCAATGATGAGTGGAAGCGGGTCAACCGTATTCGGCATATATCCTGATTATGCAACTGCTTTATCGGCGGGAAAAATAATGAAGGAGCAGGGTTATCTGACATTCATACATGATGAAGAAAATTCAGGATAAACTCTTTCTTCCAACAACTTCTTTAAGCTACTGCAGCCTCAGTGATTTCAACAAATTTTCTTGATGCATTAATTCGGATATTAACACCAACCGGTACAGTGATATTATCTCTGAGATGTCCATGCCGGAAGTTATAAACAACTGGTATTTTCAAAGGAGACAGATAATCCGTGATAACCTCTCCTAACGTCAATGTTTTTTTATTCGGGTCAAGTTCATGACAGTCGCGGAATGATCCTATCACCACACCTTTAATCCCCTTAAACATTCCCGATAACCTCATCTGGTTGAACATTCTGTCTATCCTGTAAGGCATTTCTCCCATTTCTTCAATCAACAATATTTTATCCTTCAGGTCAGGGAAATAAGATGTTCCTATAAGCGCGGATATCACCGAAAGATTCCCCCCTATTATCCTTCCATTTGCTGTACCGGTATTCAGGCTAAGGATATGCTCATCATCGGGATTTTTAATCCTTCCGAATTTCTTTGATGAAGTCAGCAGCGTCCAGAACATTTCTTCAGTAAAGGGGCTCACATCCTCATAAAAATCTACACCCACCATTGGTCCCGCAAATGTGACCAGGCCGGTCTTATAAAACAGAGCCAGATGCAGAGCGGAAATATCACTATAACCAGCGAAGATTTTAGGATTATTTCCGATCAGCTTATAATCGATTTTATCCAACAATCTTGCAGTTCCGTATCCGCCTCTAAGACAGAAAACGGCTTTAACTTTTTTATTTGCGAACATTGAATGAAGGTCATCGAGTCTTTCCTGGTCACTGCCGGCCAGGTAACCGTTATATTTCCCAACGTTTTTCCCTACAATCACGTTATACCCCATCTTTTCTATATACTGCACACCGCTCTCAAGCCGGAACGGGTTATCAACCGATGATGCGGGTGAAATTATTCCAATCAAATCCCCTTTTTGGAGTTTTTTGGGTTTTAAGGCTTTCATACAAAAGTATAAATGTTTTGGGAGTTTAGAAAAATGAATTTAAGAATAGTATTGGTTCCAGTCAAATCCTTAATAGATTTAAGTTGTTATATTTTAATCTCTTATAGAAAAAAAAGATGAAAACGGGTTTAATATGAGGAAAGGCACCCGGGTTTGAGTTTAAACAGATTATAAAATATATTATGAGTTAATTCATTTAATACATATAACTTAGAGGAATTTTTAACAATAAATTAACATCAGGGAAGCGGTTATTTAATATTTTTAATATTTAATCGAAAGAGATTTTATGAACAATAGAAAAATTCTATTCATCTGCGGTTCACTGAATCAAACAACTATGATGCATAAAATTTCCTCTCATTTCCCTCCCGAAGACTGTTATTTCACTCCTTTTTATTCTCTCGGATTCCTTAAGCAGGCTGGTAAGACAGGCATCCTCGACTTTTGCATCCTGGGTGGTCAGTTCAAAAAAAGAACTTTTGATTACCTTGAGAACAATAACCTTAAGATTGATTTTGAAGGTTCATCAAATGATTATGACCTCGTTTACACCTGCTCAGACCTCATAGTTCCTAAAAACATCAGGAACAAAAAACTGATATTGGTTCAGGAGGGTATGACCGATCCCGAAAACCTTATTTTCTACATGGTGAAGTACCTGAAACTTCCAAGGTGGATGGCCAGCACTTCCGTTACCGGACTTTCAAACTCTTTTGATAAATTTTGTGTGGCTTCTGAAGGCTATAGAGAATTATTTATTAAGAAAGGAGTAGACCCTGATAAAATTGAGGTTACCGGCATACCAAATTTTGATAATTGCAGGGAATTCCTTGACAATAACTTTCCCCATAAAGGGTACGTGCTCGTTGCAACTTCAGATACAAGAGAAACTTATAAATATGAGAACAGAAAAAAGTTTATTGAAAAAGCTAAACAAATAGCGGGAAACAGACTGATGATATTTAAGCTGCACCCGAATGAAAATGTTGAACGTGCCAGGGCAGAAATAGACAAGTATGCTCCAGGTTCATTGGTCTACTCCTCGGGGAATACCTCTCATATGATAGCCAATTGTGATATACTTGTAACAAGATATTCAAGCGTAGTTTATGTGGGACTCGCCCTGGGGAAAGAAGTCTTTTCAGAATTCAATCTGGAGGAGCTGGAGAAGCTTGCGCCGATTCAGAACGATGGAACATCTTCACAAGCAATAGCTGAAACGGGCATTAAATCTTATGGATGCTGACCGGTCATTTGAAGTTAAATCAAGATTTATAAGGACACGATTAAAAAATAAGTTATTGTTGAGATTCCGTTCAAAACTATTAAATGCCGAGAAGTGATATAAGGATAATTCTCTTAGTAATCTTTAAAACAATATCACGATATGAAAATCATTACAGTAGTACAGGCCAGAATGGGATCAACCAGGCTCCCTAAAAAAGTTATGATGCCTCTTTCGGGAAAGCCTCTTATAATACGCATGCTTGAACGCCTCACCCTTTCAACTTTTACCGGAACAGTTGTGGCAGCCCTGACAGAAGAAACGTACGATAATGAGCTTTCGAATGTCCTTAAAAGCGAGGGGTATAAAGTTTATCGCGGAAGCACGAATGATCTGCTTGAAAGGCATATAAATGCTGCCCGGGAATATGGGGGGGATACAGTTGTTAAAATACCATCCGACTGCCCTCTGATAGATCCATTGGTTATTGATCAGGTTATCGGTTATTATATGGCCGGAGCTGACAGGTTTGATTACGTGAGCAACCTCCACCCCGCTACTTTTCCCGACGGTAATGATGTGGAAATTATGAGCCTGGAAGCACTGGAAAGATGCAAGAGAGAAGCCTCAAGAGATTTTGAACGTGAACATACCACTCCATACATATGGGAAAATCCCGAAAAGTTCAGGATTGGAAATGTGGTTTGGGAAACAGGGCTCGATTACTCCATGAATCACCGATGGACAATTGACTATATAGAAGATTATCTATTTATTAAGGAGATATATAAAGCCCTTTATGATAAGAACCCGGCATTCGGAATGAACGACATCCTTGAGTATGAAAAAGAACATCCCGAGGTTAAAGCGATAAATGAAAAATTTAACGGAGTGAACTGGTATCGTAATCATCTCGGTGATCTAAAAACAATAAAGCCTGAGCAAACGAAAGTGTTATAATAATGGACAAAAAGAATAAAAGAGAACTTGAAGAAATCGCATTCAGAGTCCGTGAGCATATAATCCGGATGGCAACAGACGGCGGCTGTTTTATCGGAGCTTCCCTTTCCTGCACCGATCTGCTCGTGTACCTTTATTCCCGATACCTTAATATTAATCGGACCAATCTCCAGGATCCTGACCGTGATTATCTCTTTTTGTCAAAGGGGCATGACGTTCCTGCTCTTTACGGAATTTTTGCTGAACTGGGATTCTTTGAAAAGGACAGGTTAAAAAATCATCTTAAAACAAACGATTTCATTTATTGGCATCCGAATACCAGGATGCCGGGAATTGAGTATCATTCGGGTTCCCTGGGACACCTTCTTTCGGTTTCTATGGGAGTAGCAAAAGACTGCAAAATAAAAGGAAAGAAGAATAAGATAATCGTTGTTCTCGGCGACGGAGAATTAAATGAGGGTTCTATCTGGGAAGGGCTCCTTGTTGCTTCTGCCCACAAACTGAATAATCTCATCGCCATAGTAGACAGAAACCAGTTCCAGGCAAATATCAGGACAGAAGAACTTATTCCTACTGAACCCCTTGAAAAGAAATTTGAGGCATTCGGATGGACACCACGCAGATGTAATGGTCACGATTTCAATGATCTTGAGAAGACATTCAACCGGATCCCCTTCGATGAGCAGACTCCCTCAGTGGTGATAGCAGAAACGGTGAGGGGAAAAGGACTTCCCAGTATTGAATCACGTGCAGACAGATGGTTCTGTAACTTTACTCATGAAGAGATTGACCAGTTACTGAATGAACTTTATACTAAAGAAAAAACAGAATTAAAATCAGAAACTTTAATTGTCAGATAAATTATGAATTACGAAGAACTCCTTCTACAGCTTGTAAATGAGGATGAACGCATTATAGTAATGACAGCCGAGAACCGTGCCGCTATCAGAAATTTACCAAATATCATTAAAGATAGATTTATAGATGTAGGGATAGCAGAACAAACCATGATTGGTATGGCTGCCGGACTTGCACTGCGGGGAAATATTCCCATAGTACATGCCCTGGCAACCTTTCTCACTATGCGTGCATTTGAATTTATAAGGACAGATATAGGGATCGGGAATCTCCCGGTTAAGCTTGTCGGTGCGGTTGCGGGTTTTCTGAGCGACGGAAACGGTCCTACGCACCAGGCCATCGAAGATATTTCATTAATGCGCGGTATACCGCCTGTTAATATTTTCTGTCCTTCCGACGAAGAGGATATGCTCATCGGGTTAAGAGAGATAATCCTCCACCCTTCTCCATTTTATATAAGATACAATAACCTGCAACCTGCTGTAGAACACCAGAAGGATTTCAGTATCGGGAAAGCCGAAATGATCACTGAGGGGAGGGATATTGCTATTCTAACATATGGTACACTGCTTAAACAGGCAGTTGAAGCAGCAGATATTCTCCGTTCTGAAGGAAAATCTGTGGGGGTTGTGAATATGAGAACCCTGAAACCAATAGATGAAGAGCTGTTAAAAAACATAGGTCTTAGTGACGTTCTGATAGTTACCCTGGAAGATCACTTCATTACAGGCGGACTCTATTCAATATTATCGGAATTTCTTGTAAAAGAAAGAATACGATGCAATGTACTGCCTATTGCTCTGGAGAATAAATGGTTCAAACCTGCATTGCTTCCGGATGTACTAGAGCACGAAGGGTTTACTCCTGAAAAAATTGCAGGCAGAATAAACAGAGAACTTATACAACTCTCAAAGAGAACTGAATATTCCATTTAACAATGAGGGAATTATAATGCCGAATAAAGTAGAATTTAATAAAGATTACCCGGTTATCAGTAAATCAGATGAATATTACAAGAAGGCACTCGAACTCATTCCGGCAGTCACCCAGACACTGGCGAAGGGCCCTTCCCAGAACATTAAAGGTGTTGCACCCAAGTACCTTGAAAGAGGCAAAGGTTCTCATGTATGGGACGTTGACGGTAATGAATACATCGATTTTCTGATGGGAATAGGTCCACTTTCCCTTGGTTATTCATATGACAAAGTTGATAACGCAATCAAAGATCAGCTCGGAAAAGGAATAACGTTTTCCCTGATGCATCCGCTCGAAGTTGAAGTAGCTGAGCTCATTAACGAAATAGTTCCGAATGCAGAGTCTATCCGTTACAGCAAAACGGGTGCTGATGTTACTTCAGCTGCAATCCGTGTAGCCCGTGCATATACAGGCAGAGATAAGGTGTTGTGCTGCGGATACCATGGATGGCATGACTGGTATATATCGGTTACAGACAGGAACAAAGGAATCCCCGGAATTATCCAGGATATGACGAATACTTTTAACTATAATGACATTAATTCAGTTATAGATTCAATAGATAATGAAACGGCCTGCGTTATACTTGAACCATTTGTATTTCAGGCCCCTGAAAATAATTTTCTACAGGAACTAAGAAAAGTATGCACGGAAAACGGAACAATATTAATATTCGATGAAATGTGGACTGGCTTTAGAGTCGCTTTGGGAGGAGCCCAGGAATATTTCAGTGTGGATGCTGACCTCGCCTGTTTCAGTAAAGCTGTAGCCAACGGCATGCCGATTTCTATCTTAACCGGAAGAAAAGAAATAATGAAAGTACTGGATAAAGAAGTATTCTTCTATACAACTTTTGGCGGAGAAGCTCTTTCTCTGGCCGCAGCAAAAGCTACCATCGAGGAATTAAGAGAAAAGAATGTTCCTGACTACCTTGTAAAGCAAGGCAGCAAGCTCCGGGAAGGATACAACGCAATCGCATCTGAACTCAGAATGGACTATACAAAATGCACCGGGTACGACTGCCGGACCATAATAACTTTTGATGCTTTTGCCGGCAATCCGCTTGAGATGAAATCACTGGTTCAGCAGGAAATGATTAAGCGAGGCATACTCTGGGGCGGATTCCACAATATGAGTTATTCGCATAGTGACAAAGATGTGGAGTATACGATACAGGTGTATAAGGAAGTCCTCCCTATCCTGAAGAAAGCAGTCGAAGAGAAAAATGTTGCCGGTTGCCTGAAAGGTGAACCGGTTGAGCCAGTATTCCGGAAAACAAGTAATTTTAACACAAAGCCAAAGAAGAAAGAAGCAAAAGTTTAATGGAATCACTTTCACTTTTCTCTCTAAACAATAAAGTGGCTGTAGTTACAGGTGCTCTTGGTCTGCTGGGAAAACAGCATTGCCTTGCTTTATCCGAGGCTGGCGCCACCGTCATCGTATGCGATCTCAATGAAGAGGCCTGCAACGACTTCGCTTACAGTCTTGAGGGAGACAGTATGGGAGTGGGAACAGACATAACATCTCCCGATTCCGTAAAAGAATTAAAGGACAGGATCCTTGATAAATACAAAAAGATAGATATCCTCGTTAATAACGCAGCCATAAATGATATGTTTGAAAATCCTTCAGCGGCTGCTGACCTTTCAAAATTTGAAAACTATCCCCTCGAACTTTGGAAAAAATCTCTTAATGTTAATATCACCGGAACATTCCTTTGTTCGCAGGTAATCGGCTCTCAGATGGCAATTCAGGGTTCAGGGAGCATCATAAACATAGCATCAACATATGGAATCGTAGCTCCCGATCAGTCACTTTATAAAAAGAAAGACGGATCACAGGAATTTTATAAATCGCCGGCCTACCCTGCCACAAAGGGTGCTGTAATTGCTTTTACGAAATTTCTTGCCGCCTACTGGGGCGGAAAAGGAGTGCGTGTAAATTGTCTTTCTCCGGGCGGAGTAGAGAACAATCAGGAAAATTATTTTATTGAAAACTATTCAGGCAGAACTCCCCTGGGAAGAATGGCTGCCCCTTCCGACTATAAAGGGGCAATTGTATTCCTGGCAAGCGACGCCTCATCTTATATGACAGGGGCAAATTTAATTATAGATGGAGGATGGACAGCTTGGTAACAGACAAAAAACTAAGGGAAGATAACCTTCATCTGGCTGAGAGGGCAAAGAATATTAAGCTGGTCTTAACGGACAGCGACGGTGTACTTACCGACACAGGGGTGTATTATTCAGATGATGGCGAAGTTATGAAAAGATTCTCAATAAGGGATGGAATGGGTGTTGAAAGGCTTAGGAATATACTCGGTATTGAGACGGGGATAATTACTGGGGAACTTTCAGGATCTGTAGTTAAGCGGGCTGAAAAACTGAACATAATATATTTATATCGTGGTGTGAAGGATAAAAGATCTCTTCTTTCAGAAATTTTATCGGGACTGAAACTCGATAAGAAAAATATTGCATTTATTGGTGATGATGTTAACGATGTAGAATTAATAAATGAGGTAGGTTTATCTGCGGCTCCGTCTGACGGAACCATATTCGTTAAAGATATTGTTCACTATGTATGTCATAACAAAGGAGGCAACGGTGCGTTCAGAGAGTTTGCTGAATTGATCATTTCACTAAATACCGAAGATTAAATAAATGAAGAGGGCATAAAATGAATTCATTCAATTTCAGGAAAGTCGGAAACAAAATAATCGGAGATGGAGCTCCTGTATTTGTAGTTGCGGAAATAGGAATTAACCATAATGGGTCCGTTGAAATAGCAAAGAAAATGATTGACGGTGCTGTTAAAGCGGGCTGTGATGCTGTTAAATTTCAAAAACGGACTCCCGAGATCTGCGTCCCAAAAGATCAATGGGATATTGAAAGAGATACTCCCTGGGGACGAATGACCTATATAGAATACCGTCATAAAGTGGAATTTAACAAGGAGCAATTTGATGAGATAGACAGTTACTGCAGAAATAAAGAAATAATCTGGTTCGCCTCCTGCTGGGATGAAGAAGCAGTAGATTTTATCGAGGAATTTAATCCACCGCTATACAAGTTTGCCTCCGCCTCCCTGACAGACGATGATCTGCTGCTCAGGCATAAATCCCTGAATAAACCTTTAATGATGTCAACCGGAATGTCGACCATGGAGGAGATAAGAAACGCCGTAGCGATATATGGTACGGAAAACCTTCTTATCGCTCATTCTACCTCCTCCTATCCCTGCAGAAATGAGGAACTGAACCTTAGAATGATCCCAACCCTGAAAAAGCTTTATCCAGGTGTACCAATTGGTTATTCAGGTCACGAGGTAGGACTTGCACCTACCTGGGCTGCCATTGCTTTAGGCGCCTGTTTTGTAGAAAGGCATATTACACTCGACCGCTCAATGTGGGGAACAGATCAGGCTGCATCTGTTGAGATAGTAGGACTGGAAAGACTTATATCAAATATAAGAGATATTGAACTTGCTTTGGGTGACGGAGTTAAGACAGTTTATGAAAGTGAAATGAAGAATCTTCACAAGTTACGTATAGCAAAATCCAGTATTCAGAGTTGATATTTATTGAAAAGATACTAACAATAAAGTATGCAGGTTCTAAAGGTTATATATGATTCCGTCATAAGTTATTTTCTTGAGCTGTCCCCTGCTGAGACAGTATCAATGCTAATTATAGCCGCTTCAGCGCTTCTGTTTATTATCCTGGAAAGGATTTACCCATATAATAAGGGTCAGAAGATACTTCGCGTGGGATTCTTCGACGATCTTGCATTATATACAATTGCTCAAAGTTATATTCTTGGCATCCTCATTTTCAATTATATAATTTATTACATTGATCATACAACAGGAATATCACGACTCCGGCTTTTTGCTGAAGTACCCATCTGGCTGCAGCTGGTTTTCTTCACAGTAACGCACGACCTGTATATTTACTGGATGCACAGATGGCAGCATAAAAACAAATGGCTCTGGCGCATACACGAAGCACACCACTCACCTGAAAAGGTCGACTGGCTCTCGGGTTCACGTTCTCATGCTATTGAAATCCTTATTAACCAGTCTGTTGAATTCCTGCCTATTGTACTATTGGGCTCCCCTCCTGAAGTTATCGCATATAAAGGAGTTATAAGCGCGTTATGGGGAATGTACATCCATTCAAACCTGAATGTCCATACCGGCAGGCTGCAGAAAATTATAAACGGACCTGAGATGCACCGCTGGCATCACACATTGGGTAAAGGCAGGAACAGGAATTTTTCTACAAAACTTGCTATATGGGATTGGTTATTCGGGACAGCCTACTTCCCCGAAAACGAAAAAGCAGACGAATACGGGTTAATATCTAAATTCCCTGCGCATTACATCAGTCAGTTCTTTTATGCATTCCGACCATTTAGAAAAAGGAAGCGAAAACAACCGCAGCGAAATGGCACTCAAAGAACCAGACAATCATCAGGGCAGGCGGTAAATTAATCCTCCTACTTTATCATGGTCAGAAGCATTTTTGTTTTCTGCTGGGCAACAAGTCCATGCGGTATATTAGGTGGGAGAATAATGATCTCGCCGGTTTTTACAGTATTAGGTTCACCCCCTATTTTAATCTCCATTTCTCCTTCAACGATATTAACCACAGCCTCAAAAGGTGAAGTATGTTCTGTTAACGACTGTTCCTTATCAAAAGCGAAAAGAGTAATGTTTCCGTTTGGTTTCTTTAAAATCTGCCTGCTTACAATCGAACCTTCCTGATAATTGACGGCATCCCTTAGAAGTATTTTGTTCTGTTCTGACATTTTATTCTCCATTTTAACTGTTACAGCTGAAACTTAAACCTGAACGCCTGGAGAAACCATGACATAAGTCAATTATCTAATTTATTTTATTTATCCATCAGAATATTTAATAAATATTTAACTATTTTCTTTAGTCGAGTAAACCATTTCCAGAAAAGAAAAAATAAAGTAATCCATGATTACTTTGGATCTTATACTGAAAGGAGTTTGTTATGTCTATTCGTCCCGTTAGAAAGATATTAAAAGCTCAGCCAACGATTGAAGGAGCAGGAGTTAACCTCCGCAGGGCAATTGGTTTTGGCGATCCTATGGAAGCAGATCCTTTTCTCCTCCTTGATGATTTCCGGAATGAAAGACCTGAGGATTACCTCGCAGGTTTTCCCTGGCATCCACACAGAGGGATTGAAACAATAACTTACGTACTTGCAGGCAGTGTTGAGCATGGTGACAGTATGGGAAACAAAGGTGTTATTTCTTCAGGAGACATTCAATGGATGACAGCAGGAAGCGGCATCATCCACCAGGAGATGCCTAAAGGCGACAATGACGGGAGGATGCATGGTTTCCAGCTATGGGCAAACCTTCCTAAGTCTCTAAAAATGACCGATCCTCGCTACCAGGAAATTAAAGCACCGGATATACCTGAAATTACTGATGATGACGGAACGAAAGTAAGACTTGTATGCGGAAGTTTCTGGGGCCAAAGAGGTCCTGTTGAAGGGATAGCTGCTGACCCGATATATATCGACGTTTCGATACCTGCAGGGAAAAGAAAATCATTACCCATTGATACGAGAAATAATGCCTTCGCCTATGTATTTTCCGGTTCAGGAAAGTTCTGCAACGCATCAGGTCCTCTTGCCGTACCTACCGAGAGTGTAGGCTGGCTTGATGCCCATCCTCCGGTAGAAGCCGACAACAGATCGTTAATATTATTCGACAGCGGTGATGAAGTGACCGTACAGGCTGGAGATGAAGGCCTCCGTTTCCTTCTTATCTCAGGCCGACCATTGAAAGAACCCGTTGCCTGGTACGGCCCGATCGTGATGAACACGCAGGGCGAATTAAAAAAAGCATTCGAAGAATTACAGGATGGAACATTTCTTAAGAAACGCTGAAGGAACGCATTAATTATTTGATTAAAATCATTTTTTTACTGGAAATAAATTTGATTTATTCAAGGAAAAGATCTTATCAGGACGTTTTCCAGTGCGAACTAAAAAAAGCATTTGAAGAATTACAAACGCGAATTACGTTGATTTTAAAAATAATTCGGTTTATCTTCATCACTATGAAAATTATAAAAGCTGCATACGGATACTATTATTATTACTACTTCGGTAATGAACCGGGCTGCTTTTGCATAATTTGATTAAATAAATATAAATTTTGAAAAAGGTACCCGGTTTTAACCGGGTTTTTTGTTTTAAACCAAAAATGATAATTGGTTATGGTTGTTTCGATAATTGGTACTGGTTTAATCGGAGGGTCATTTGCACTCGATATGAAGGCCAGCGGATTCTGCAGTAAAATTATCGGCGTCGATTCGAATGCTGAAAACGCAAAAATTGCCCTTAGCCTAAAGATGGTTGATGAAGTAAGAGATTTACCATGCGCTGTTCGTCAATCTCAGCTTGTAATTGTTGCGGTACCGGTTGATGCCGCGCTTGATATTTTACCTATGGTACTGGATATCGCTGATAGGCAGACGATAATCGACACCGGCTCAACAAAAGTTCCCATCATTCAGGCTGCTTCTCAAAAACAAAACAGAGGAAGGTTTGTTGCTACACATCCCATATGGGGTACAGAGTACAACGGTCCTAACTCTGCTATGCAGGGCAAGCTGAAGGATAATATAATTGTCATCTGCAATTCAGGCGAAAGCGATCCTGACGCTCTTCTTATCGCAGAACAAATGTACGATTCCCTTCAAATGAAAAAAGTTTATATGGAAGCGGGAGCACACGATCTCCATGCTGCATATATCAGTCATTTCCCTCACGTCACTTCATTTGCGCTTGCATTATCGGTACTGAAAAAAGAAAAGGAAGCGAATACAATACTGCGACTTGCAGGAGCGGGATTTGAGAGCGCAGTGCGCCTGGCAAAAAGCAATCCCGACATGTGGACCCCCATCCTCAGGCAGAACCGCAGCAATGTACTTGATGTACTCAATGAGCATATAGATAATCTTAATCTGTTCAAAAAGTTTCTGGAGATTGAAGACTATAATTCAGTCAACAATCTCATTCTGGAGGCGAATAATATTAAAAAGATATTCAGTAAAAAGGAGCTCTGATAGTTATGGAAACAGTTCAGCAAGTTAACAGCAGGATTGACGGTTTATTAAAGAAGCGGCCGCTGATCATCTCGGGTCCATGCAGTGCTGAGACTAGAGAGCAGGTAGTGGGAACAGCATCGCAGCTCGCAGATACAGGTATGGTGGATATAATCCGTGCTGGTATTTGGAAGCCAAGGACACGTCCAGGCAATTTTGAAGGTGTGGGTACGAAGGGACTCCCCTGGCTTCAGGAGGTAAAACAGAACACGGGACTACCGGTAACAGTCGAAGTAGCAAGCGCAAAGCATATAGAAGACGCGCTGAACTTTGAAGTTGATATTCTCTGGATCGGCGCACGTACCACAGTAAACCCGGCCAGCATTAAAGAAGTAGCAAGTGCTTTAAGGGGGGTAGATATTCCAGTGTTCATTAAGAATCCAATGAATCCCGATATCGAGCTATGGATTGGAGCGGTAGAAAGAATTGCCAGGGCGGGAGTGAAAAATATCGGTCTTATCCACAGGGGCTTCAGTACTTACGGGAATACAGAATACCGCAATCCCCCGCTATGGCATCTTGCCATTGAAATGAAAAGACAGAACCCTGAACTAATGATGATCTGCGATCCAACGCATATTTCTGGAAGAAGAGATATCATTCTGCGGGTTGCACAGAAAGCAATTAATCTGAATTATGACGGACTAATGATCGAAAGCCATATCAATCCTAACGAAGCCTGGACGGATGGACAACAACAAATTACTCCCGCAGTATTTAAAGAGATGATGCAGAATATTGTATGGAGAGATGAAAGTCCTGACTGTATCGAATTTGATATTGCCCTTGAAAAGCTGCGGGAGCAAATAAATCAGATCGATGATGAGCTGCTGAATCTTCTCGGCAGGCGTATGAAAGTTTCCGAGCAGATAGGAGAGTACAAAAAAGTGAACAATATGACAATCCTGCAGAATTCCAGATGGAACGAAGTTGTGGAAAAAGGAAATCAAGCCGGAAATATCCTCGGCCTGAGTCGTGCTTTCATAGACCAGTACCTTACAGCAGTGCATATGGAGAGCATCAATCATCAGAACCGGGTGATGAATTCCGTTTAAGCAGGGATGACTTCCTAAGGAAAAAAGAATGCTCTACAGCTTAATCTTCAGGTAGGACTGTCGGTTAATTAACCGAATAAAGCCCCTCTGAGAGTGTCTTTTATTCAAGGTGAGTAAATATCCCTCTCATTTAAAAAACTCCCCTCATACGTGAAGATTTCGGCCTTAACCTACGCTATGCTGCAAGGAAATTAACCCTTTCAGGTAAGCAATTACTCCAGTGCAAAAAGAGGCGCCAAACGCAAGAGAAGCAAGAATTGCAACTTCACCAATTCCTATTCCAGAAAACATTTTTATCAACTCTGAAATCTCAAATGGGTGTAAGAAAAAAATAATGACCAATAAAATCCAGAAAATATGAGAAAATCCAGAAATTATAGTCTCAATTGAAATGGACTTTGTTTTCATACTGATCGCTCACCTCTTCAATAAAATACTCAACTTCATCTTTAGTATAGTATCTATTACCACCCAATTTAAATAAAGCTTCGGTTATTGCAAGCTGTCGGCTTGAGACACGACAAATATTCACGAAATATTTTCCATCTCAATCTGAGTACACTTACGGCACAGCACTCTCAGATGTGAAAAAAATTATCTAATGATGGTTAATAATCCTGAAGAATTGGGCCCTTTACCGAGTCGTTATTTAATCATAACCCCAGGGTTCGTAACTATACTCGGTGGAAGGTTAAAGGAAATTGGGATGATGAGTGGCAAGAAAATCTATTGGGTACAGAGTGGGTACATTGGCGATGGGGTTGGGAAATTGTTTCAAATCAGAAAAGCCTTAAAACAGATCGTATTTAAGGCTTTTTGAGTGGGCCCGGATGGGCTTGAACCACCGACCCTCTGATTATGAGTCAGATGCTCTAACCAACTGAGCTACGGGCCCGAAATTTTAGATGGTTAAAATAATACTAATCGTATCTTTTTGCAATGTTTTTCGGGAGTAAGAAGGAATTTTTTAATCCTTACTATAGTATTTGTATACATATTGGATTACACCGACAGGCTTGTCATCCTCATTGAATTTTTCTTCCTCGAGTATATTCCCTTTCTGATCGTACTTGTATTCATACTTGTACAGCATTTTGCCATTCTCGTTATAGGTGGTTGCTGATTTTTTTGTCCCGTCATCGTTGTACTCGTATTCTATTTTGAATTCAAGTTTATCGCTTTTGTCATACCAGTCTTCTTCTGTAAGCTCCTGGTTATCATCGTATTTATAGATGTAATATTTCTCAACTTTACCATTGAGATTGTACCTGACAGATTTTATCTTATTTCCGTATTTGTTGTATTCGTAGGTATATTTCTTATCGGCTTTGTTATCCGGGGTGTACCTGATCGTCTGTATCCGATAGTCCTTCTTATTATAGTCGTACTTATAAATGTTATCTACCTTACTGTTTTTTCCGTAGATGATCGTTTCTGTCATCAATCCGTCGGGACCATAGTTCAGTGTCGATTGTTTTTCGCCGTTCACCAGTTTTCCATCCTGGTCAAAATCAAAACTTATCTTATCCACACTCTTTATGTTCTGCCTGTCAATCAGCTCTCTTTCGGCTTCTTCATTAGGCTTAAGGATGGGCTTCTTTTCTTCGGTTACGGTTTCTTCTTTTTTTCGGGTTGTCTCTTCTGATGATGAGCAGCCGTACCAGTAGACTGAGGTAAGCATAAATATAGTAATCGTAATTAACGTATTAAATTTCATTGTCAGTCCATTCATCTTTTACATATTTCTCTAATTATAATAAAAGTAATGAAAATGAAATTAATGTGGTGTTACGAAACCACTATCAGGTTTCACAATTGTTGAATCTATTAATGCTCCGGTGGTATCATAGGTTTTCCAGACACTGTCTCTTTGCCCTGCATTAAAAAATCCTGTTTGTCTGGTTGTGCCGTCGGGATAAGTACCAGGTCCATTTGCCGTCTGCCCTATCGTTTTTAAACAGTCCAAATGATTCAATCTGTCCGTTGTCGTAAAAATATTTCCATTCCCCTTCATTGCGGTTGTTTTTCATTCCACCTGACATCAGAATCTGACCATTAGGGTAATAAGATCTGAAGCTGCCTTCCTTTTTGCCATTTACCACATCAAATTCGATCTTCGAACTGTCCATCTCACCCTTCCAGGTACCGTTAAAGGGTTCTTTGGTTCCTGGTTTATAAATTATAGAATCAATCTTGATATTTACCTGAGTCTTTTCAGGCGACTCACTGCATGATATGAAAGTTAATATCAGGCAGATTACTGCCGCTGAAAGGATAGTTTGATTTGCCACACCGGTTCCGATCTGTTATTTGTTCTTCAGTTTTTTGTATACTGTAAGCAGCTGCTTCTTAGTCTCAGCAAGGTCCTGGGAAATTACCTTAACTTCACCAAGCACGGGCATAAAATTAGTGTCGCCATTCCAGCGCGGAACGATGTGATAATGGATGTGCTCATGAATTCCCGCCCCGGCAACCTTCCCAAGATTTAATCCCATATTAAATCCTTCAGGATGAAGAACTTCTTTCAACGCATCATATGCAATGCGCATCTTATGCATTATTTCAAGGTTCTCTTCATCGGTCAGGGATATAAAATCTGATGTATGACGGTAAGGCACAATCATCAGGTGGCCGTTGTTGTAAGGATAAAGGTTCATAACAGTGAAGGTGAGTTCTCCTTTGTCGATTACCAGGTTCGAAAGGTCTTCAGGATCTTCATCCATCATACCGCAGAAAACACATTCTTCCCCGTCTGTTTCTTTTTTATTCTTAAATGAATCAATATATTGAGACCGCCAGGGTGACCAGAGTTTTTCCATTAGAATCCATTTTGTTATTGCAGGTTTCTCCCTTAGGTCGTAATGACGGGGAGATTGAAATCGGATCAGAAAAGATTTTCCCCTCCCACAAGCCTGCAGACTGGCAGGACAAAATGACAGGAGGGGTTAAAATCTATCTAAACTTAATTTCCTTCTTCTCTTGACTTATTATATGCATCAATAATCTTTTGTTCTACTTCCTTCGGCATTTCTTCATAGTATGCAAATTTACGTGTGTGCTTTCCCCTTCCTGAGGTCAAACTCCGAAGTTGGGAACTATATTTATAGAGTTCAGCAAGCGGTATGTTCGCTTTGATTATCTGAAAATGACCATCTGAATCCATACCGAGGATCTTTCCTCTGCGGCTTGAGATATCACCCATTACATCACCCATAAATTCTTCGGGTACTGTAACTTCTATTTCGTATATAGGTTCAAGCAGAACCGGTCTCGCCTCGTGAAAGCCCTTTCTGAAGCCCTGCGATGCCGCAAGCTTGAATGACATTTCATCAGAATCGACAGTATGGTATGTTCCGTCAAAAAGCGTGACTTTGACATCGACGACCTGGTTGCCTGATATTACTCCTTTATCCATAGCTTCCTGCACTCCTTTTTCTACAGCAGGAATGAACCTTCCGGGAACAACACCTCCAACAATGGCATTTACGAACTCAAATCCCTTCCCTCTCTGCAGAGGCTCCATCTTGAAGTGAATATGTCCGTACTGACCTCTTCCACCCGACTGTTTCTTGTGCTTGTATTCAACATCGTTTACTGTGCCTTTGATAGTCTCTCTGTAAGGAACTCTCGGTTCAACAAGGTCAACTTCAACTCCATATCGTTCTTTCAGTCTTTTAACCGCAAGTGACAGCTGAAGCTCTCCCTGCCCGGAAATTATAGTTTGAGAAATTTCGGGATCAAATTTTACGCTGAATGACGGATCTTCTTCGTGAAGGGTATGAAGTCCGGATGCTATCTTATCTTCATCTCCTTTGGCTTTAGGAACGATCGCGCCTCTTATCACTGCCGCCGGAAATTCAATCTGTTTCATTACTACGGGAAATGATTTTGAACTCAGTGTGTTATTGGTATGCGTATCTTTGAGCTTAACAACCGCTCCAAGATCTCCGGCTTTAAGCTCGGAAACATCTTTACGATTATGGCCATTAAGGATCGAAAGCTGACTTAATCTTTCTGATTTTCCATTTGTTTCGTTCAACAGGTCGAGTCCGGCACTTACAGTTCCTGAGTAAACCCTAAACAACGAAAGTTCACCGACATGCTGTTCTGAAATAGTTTTGAAGATAAACATAACAGGTTCGCCCGAAGGATTAGGAAGTACCTTTTCGGTTTTTTCTGATTCTTTTACAACCGCATCCTCGCCACCACGGTCGGCTGGTGAAGGAGTATAAGCAGCTACGAAATCAAGAAAATTATTTATTCCAACGCCTTTAGAAGAAGATACCGCAAAAACAGGAGTAAGACTCCTTTTCAAAAGTGCCTGCTTAATACCTGTTCGGAGGTCCTCTTCCTGCAGCGAACCATCCTCAAAATATTTATTCATCAACTCTTCGGTTGTCTCTGCTACCTTCTCAATAAACTCTGTTCTGTAGGATTCAGCTTCATCTTTAAGATCAGCAGGTATTTCCTCTTCGGTAACTTTCCTGCTGCCTGGTTCACCGTAACGGTATACTTTCATCTTCAGGATATCCAGTACGCCATTGAAGTTTAAACCTTCGGAAACGGGCAGAGTTACTGCAATTGCACCATTAGTTAGTCTATCCCTTGCCTGCAGAAGTGTTTTATTAAATGTGCTGTGTTCATTATCTACTTTGTTTATGATAATGGCAGAAGGCAGATTAAATTCATCGATGAATTTTCCAGTCGATTCCGAACCTACTTCAACTCCCTCGGCAGATTTTAAAACCATTACAGCCGTATCAGCAATACGCATAGCACTTTTAACATCTCCTATAAAATCGGAATATCCCGGTGTATCCAGGAGGTTTATCTTTGTACCGTTCCATTCGCAGTGCATAAGACTTGTAGAGATCGATATCTGTTTTTCAATTTCATTCGGGGTATAATCAGATATAGTATTTCCTTCGGAAATGCTTCCGATCCTGTTGATTTCATTAGCAGTAAATAGGATTATTTCAGATAGGCTGGTTTTACCACTGCCCTGGTGGCCAATAAACGCAATATTCCGAATTGCTTCAGTTCCATACTCTTTCAAGGGATTTCCTCCTAAGATTCAAGGTGAGAAGGTTTATGTTATTATTATTATTTTGTGAAGGTTTTCCAAAAGGTAGAGACTCCGTTAGAAACCGCCGAGAGGTTTTTAAGAAGCCCGTTTACCGGCTTCTCCAAACCCTCCCTGAATTGCTCTTCTAATGCAAGAATCTTTTCAACCCTGTCAACAACCTTTCCTATAGTTTCTTTTACAGTACCTACCTGGTCCTTTGCTTCGGAAGCCAGGTAGCTAATTTTTTCACTTAGTTGTGTCGCAGTATTTATTAATGGTTTTACCTGCTCAGACAAATCCTTGATTTCAGACTCGATATCCTTAATTGAATTTGTGATCCTGTTTATGTAAAAGATCAATGCGAGGCAAAGGATTGAAGCCGAACATAAAAGCACTATATAAAAGATGCTGACAGTGTCCATTCTGTTAGTTAACTATTTTTGGTTTCTTTATAAGCATCAACTCCCGCCTTGATCGCAGTTTTAACTTTGGTCGTTTCCTGGTCAATAGTTTCTTTCCCCTTAGTTACATATCCTTCTGTTTTGGAGCGAGCGTCATTAAAAATACGTTCTGCATCTTTTAAGAGTTCTTCAGATTTAACTTTAGCATCACTGATAAGTTTTTCTGATTTTTTCTTCCCGTCATTAATGAGATCTTTAGCTTTATCTCTAGCATCAGAGTAATACTTCTCTATATCGTCGTAATATTCATCAGATTTGCTGCGGATATCACTTCTAAGTTCTCTTCCGGATTTGGGAGCATATAACAAGGCTACGATAGCGCCTATAGCACCGCCTGCTAAGAAGCCTAAGAATAAACCTTTACTTGAATTTTCCTGGGACATATATAACTCCTTTTTTTATATATATTTGAGTCACCAAAAATATAACATGCACGGTCCTGAAAATCAAGAAAAACGAAATGATCTGAAACATAAACAATGTATAAGAACATATAAAACACACTGAAAAAACGTTTATATTTACATGTTTGAAAGTGATTCGATGTTTATTTTACCGAACCTCCTCTGGTAAAGAGTTACACTTATTACTCCAACGAGAACAGCAAACCATAGTGTAACAACCCTTACAATAAACGTGGATGCCACTGCAATCTCTTTAGGGGATCCTTTTTCGATCAGGAGAAATGTGAGTGATCCTTCAGTAACTCCCAATCCCCCGGGCAGCATGGTTACCGCACCTACAATAGTTGCAAAACCGTAACTGAACGTTGCCCATAAAAGACTAACATCCAGACCAAAATTAATCAGAATTATGTAATATCCCAAACATTCAAAAAACCAGGAGCCGAGGCTAAGTATACTCATTTTTACCAAAGGACCCGGTCTGAGAAGCTGGTATGAGCTTTCGTATGCGTTATGAATACTTTCGAGATGCTTCCTGAGGAAAGAACTTTTTTCAAGCAGCTTTAAGATAGGGAGAGCAATTCCCTTGCTGCTGATGATAATTACCAGCAGAAAAAAGAAGACCGAAACCCCGATAACTATTCCCCTGCCGTAGTTATATACGTATGCACCTATTAAAGCAAGAAAAAGGAGCGAGATGAAATCGGTTATCCTTTCGGCAAAAATAATGGGAAATGTTTTGCTTACGGGAGTCTGGTTTAATTCTTTAACGAGATACGATTTGAGTAGTTCACCCATTTTACCCGGGGTTACGCTCATTACCAGTCCTGACATGAAAATAGATAATGAATCAAGCCTGGAAACTTTAACTTTTATAACCGACAGATAATAATCCCACTTAAAAAATCTGAAAAAATAGTTAAGCAGCGAGAGTACAAGCAAGAGCGGGAAAAGCAGCCAGTTGAATTCCGCAAAGGCCTTCATCACCATGTCGAAATCCGCATATATCGTAAACGCAAGATAAAGTAATCCCGCAGCGGCAAGTGATATTAATATTTTATTTCTGAGTTTCTTCAGCACTCAGATCACTTTAAGAAGGTTCGTATAAAGCTTTGCCACCGGCAATCCCACTACATTGTAGTAATCGCCGTTTATTTTTTTAACGAAAACGGCACCGAAATCATCCTGTATACCGTAGGAGCCGGCTTTATCCATCGGACTTCCTGTTTTAACGTAATCATCGATCTCATTCTTTGTAAGATCCCTGAAAGTAACCGCGGTCTTTTCATAATCCACTATAGTTTTGCGGGTAACAGAATTATGTACAGCAAACCCGGTATATACAATGTGAGTTTTTCCACTTAGTTTCCGCAGCATTTTTTTAGCATCTGCCTCATCTTCAGGTTTTGCCAGCATGTCACCGCCAAGAACTACGGTTGTGTCAGCTGTGATAATTATTCCGTTGTCAACTTTCATTTTTGCCTGTTCAAGTTTTTCAGCGGCTAATCTTTTTACCATCTTCAAAGGGGATTCATTCCCTTTACGGCTTTCATCAATTTCAACTGAGACAACTTTAAAGTTAAGATTCATCTGCTTAAGAAGTTTTTTCCTCCTGGGAGATTTCGAAGCGAGATAAATAAGCGGATGGTTATTGATCATTATAGCTTTCTATTTTGGTTCCCGGATAATAAAATGACAGGATCTCTTCGAAGTCTTTTCCTTCCTTCGATTGTTCCAGCGAGCCCCACTGGCAAAGACCAACTCCGTGTCCATACCCTTTACCATTTATAATAATGTTACCGCCTTCCCTGCGAATAGTAAAATTATTACTTTCAAGGATAGCTTTATTATCAGCTCTTTTTATTATATAACGAATATTATTGCCGTAAAGTTTTATTGTTTTATCACTACCCCGTTTATCCGTAAGGTCAATCTCAAGCTCATTTATCCGGCCCGATTTGAAAGTGCTGTTAATACTAAACCGGGAGATGGAATAATCGGTATTATCAAGGTATCCGGCAGAAGAAAGTCTTTTTATAAAAACATTTTCAGGGAAAGTTTCTGTCCATGTAAATTTCGGCGAGATCGAACAATAAGGCTTGTCGCCGTCTTTTACGGTGATAAGATAAGGGAGATCCATATTAGGGAAAACGTTTTTTGCGTCTTCCGTATAACCGCCGCAGGTGGAATGATAGAACGTTACAGCAGGCTTATCGTTATAAGTAAGTATAAGTCCGCGCGTCTCCTCAACAACCTTATTTACAATTTCCTTTTCAATTCCGCTGCCGCCGTATACCTGATCGCGGGTATCCGCAAAAACATCGAAGCTGTTTTTGTTTTCTCTGAGCTTCGAAAATGTATATGTTCTTGCACATATGGTGAACGCCTTCAGAGCCTCATAATATTCATTTCCTTTACCCGTCGGCATTTCCTTAGGAATAACTCCCTTAAGATATTCTTCAACCGGGAGCTGATTAACAATGTTTACAGTAGTCCCATCCGGGATCAAATTTATTGAACCCCGATAAAGTTCTCCTTTATAAGCTATCGATTCGCCCGGGGTTCCCGGAACCAAACGCATATTTTTTCCTTTAAAGTTCTTCCCTTCAATCTCAACCTCAACTTCATCTCCCGAAGGAAGGATTGAAAGACGGTTCCCCTGATTCACCAGCGCAATATAGTTGTCACCATTTTTCAGATACACGGGAGAAGCATTAATAAATTCATAACTTCCGGGCTGCTCATCGAGAAGCACACGAATCATATTCCCCGCTCTTATGCCTGAATTATCAATACGGTCATAGGTTTCTTTCGATCCGGAACATCCTGATAGCATGATAAGGATGAAACTAATTATTAAAGTCGAAATGACTTTTTTCATAAGTAAAACTTTATTTATCTGATTCTGTTCTAATGGATTTATTAAAATCTTTTTTAACGAAGGACAAAGATAAAGGAAAGGGTATTAAAAATTAAATGATAAAGGGAGTAAAAGGTTAAATAATGAAGGAGGTTACCTGAACATAGCTTTTATACTGCCCCAGGTTCTTTTGACGCCGGAAATATTCGGAGATGCAGTCTCTTCCCCGGAATAAGTATACGAACCATCCTGGTCGACTATTTTAAGTCTGTATACAAATATCGGATTAGTCATTTTATAGGCTCCCTGGTCGACAAAGGAATAAACCGAATTACTACCGGTAGGATTAATTGTGGCGAGATCAGTAAACTGAGTGTCAGGTGTTTTTCTTTGAACTACAAAATTTGCCAGGTTAGTTTCGAAAGTAGTTTTCCACTCAAGTCTTACATTTTCACCCTCATTCTGCGTAGTAAAATAAGCAAGCCCTGCACCGGCCAGAGCAGTGGAAACTATTGCAAAAAGTGTGAAAATAATAGTAAGTCTATTTTTCATAGTCAAAATATATTTTATACCATAGAGAATGTCAACACACGGGCCATAAAAAGGTGGTTAAGAATCTTCCTATTTGTCGTATTTGAATGATTAAAATCCAAAATATTCCCATTATTAGCAAGAATCAGATCTCACACTGCCAATCTTTGTGACAAAAGCAGTGTATATCGAAGCTGTAAGTATCTGCTTCCCCCTTTGAACTTTATACTTTCCCCCGGTTAGATACTTTTCTTCTGCCACTCACCCTTCTCATATTTTCTATATATCACTGTAGTATATATCAGGATATAAACTGGTAGCGCAGTCCATGCCCAAACCAACCCGCCGCCAAGTACAACTCCCATCAGGTATGCCAGGGGTACGAAAATGAATAGATTGGTTATCACTTCTGACTTCATAACAAAGAAAGTTTTACCAGCTGCCTGGAGACCATTTGCGAGTACCACACCGACGGCATAAAAGATCTGTGCAAATCCGGCTATCCTGAGAGCCGGTATGGCTACTTCTATAATCGATTGATTATTGGTAATAATTAATAATACATACTGAGGAATTACAATAAAAATAATACCGAGAAAGATTGTATAGTAGGTTGCTATCTTCGCTGTTTCAAAACCATAGATCTTTGCAAGCCGGAATTTACCGGATCCGAGGTTATTACCTACGAGTGTCTGAACAGCGATTCCAAAGCCAAAGCAAGGAAGGAATGACATAAACATAGTACTGATTATTGCCTGTGATGCCGCCTGTGCTTTTGTGCCGATCAAGCCTGTAATTACTACGAAAAGCAGAAATCCCACAAGAATGAAAACATTCTGGAATGAAACCGGAAGAGATATCTTATAAATCTTTTTAAGCAGATCAAAATTCACCCGGAAGTTTTTGAACGGATGGAATTTATTTCTGTAGCCGGGCAGCATGAGGACAGTAGAATAAAATAAAAAATCGAAAGTTGTAGCTAAGGTTGAGGCAAACCCTGCACCGGCAAGTCCCATTTCAGGCATGCCAAGATTACCGTAGATAAAAACGTAATTAAAGAAAATGTTCAGCAGGTTTGTGATTACACCTGAGAACATAAATATTTTTGTTTTGCTGATACCGAAATAAAATCCCCGGTATGAGACGCTTATAAGAAAAAAAGGTATACCAAGGAACCGGTAAAAAATATACTCACCCGCATAATGTCCCACGAGCTTGTCAGCAGCAAAAAAATCGGCGATATCGTAAGCGGCAAGCACGCCTACTGCGGCAACGATGATACCTATGATAAATCCTATTATGAGAGAATTAGTGAGGGCAAGGCTGCAGCCGTCAAAATCGTTCTCGCCGTATTTCCGGGCTACAATAACATGAGTGCCTGTTGCAAGACTGGAAAAAAAGCTTATTAATGCCCAGGTTGCAAGCACCCCTATTCCCATGGCTGCAAGAGCGTAAGTTGCTTCGTGGAGGCGGCCTACCATGGCTGAGTCGGTGAGTGAAACAACCATTTGAGTTGATAATCCTGCTATGGCAGGAAGCGCAAGTTTCAGGATAGCTTTATAATAGCTGTTTTCAGGAAGTAATTTCATTGGAAGCAAAGATAGGAAAAATGGGTGAATTGAGAAATTATTTGTCCGGGAACCGCAATCCTAAATTTTCAATTACTTGTGGAGCTAACCGGGATCGAACCGGCGACCTTCTCGTTGCGAACGAGACGCTCTCCCAGCTGAGCTATAGCCCCAAAGATCCAAAATCACTAAGGAAATTTAGTTCATATCCAGGGTCAACTTCAAGTTTCAGGGTATAAGTCCTGGTTTTCAGATAAAGCTTCCCCGAAGAACCATCCGGGGAAACCTTTATAAATAATTTCCAAAGGAACACTTGTTAAAACCTGAATCCTCCTGTGAACCTGGCAATTCCTCTGAAGAGTTTATGTCCGAAATCAACGTGTCCGCAAAACATCATGGGGCAACCGCCTGGAATCAGGCTGATGTTATTATCCCTGCACATCTGTACAGCTTTAGAAGAAATACTTGAAGCCGGTTTATCAGACCCTTTGTGTCCCATCATGTTATGCATCCAGACGTGTTTAATTTTTACCTCAACACAGTCATTTACAATCTTTTCGCATACCGCCGGGTTAGTAACGATAACCACTCCATCCGGTTTAGGTTCGATAGATTTAACATCAGGATAGCATTTAACTCCCTCGAAACTATCAGTATTAGGATTCACCGGAAATACATTATGGCCTGTTTCTTTTAATCTCTTAAAAATAATATTTGCAGTACCGTTACTTTTCCTGGAAACACCCGCAACAGCAATATTTTTTTGTGCGAGGAATTCTTCAGCAAGCTGGTCGATTTTACTCATTTCTTCTCCCCGGTAATTTTTATTTAATATTCAAATATCATCATTCTAATAATCTTCTTCAACCGTACAACGCAGTAGAATGCATCAGAATATTTTATCGGGGTGAAGGCTGTCATATGAAGACTACACGCTGGTTATTAGATTCCCACAGAACAAAAACCTGTATCAGTGTGAGATGCCGTCTTATTCTTTTAAGTCATTTCGTAAAAAAGAGTTAAGATTTTTGAGCAAAACCGCTTGGTACATTGATTGTTACGAAGAATTCGAGGGTTTTAAATAAATAAGTGTCATTTATGCAACAATTCAAACGAGAATTCAGAGATGATGTATTAATTATCCACGTCACTCTGGAGAAAACCACCTTGCAGGATGCGTTAGAGTTTCAGGATTATCTTGAATCGGATATTATTCTGGGCTATGAAAAGATTGTTATTGATCTTGCCAGCTGTGAGGTGGTAGATGCTACTTTTCTTGGCGTTCTTGTAATCGCATCAAAAAAGATCTCTGAGTACGGAGGTAAAATGAAGCTCGTTCTCCCCCCGCAGGTTTTTATATACAGCGGGGTGAAAAGGATCTTCCATACTTACCTATCCAGTAATGATGCCGTTACCAGCTTTAATTTCGGCCGGAATCTGCCGGGTTCACGCAGGGTATATTAAATGTAACTTTTGACGTACAAACTTTCTTATTTGTTAATCTGCCTGAGCCTGATAATAATATTCCGTTTGAAAGGTTCTCCCTGATAAATTCGGGGATTTGAATTTATGCGTAAAAAAAAGCCTCTGTTGTAAACAGAGGCAAAAAGTGGAGCTAAGGAGGATCGAACTCCTGACCTCTTGAATGCCATTCAAGCGCTCTCCCAGCTGAGCTATAGCCCCAAAAAGTACTTTCCAAATATAAATTATAAATTGAGAAAAGGAAAAACAGTGAGACTTTTTCTTTAAGTTTTTTATGTCGAATCACATTCGGGTTCATATACTTTTGTTATACTAAATTAAAAATATGAACAAGAAACCACGCGTACTAGTAGCGGAAGATGAAAGTATAATAGCCCTTGACCTTAAGCAGTCACTTGAAAGCTGGGGATTCAATGTTGAAGCAACATTCAGAACAGGTGAGGAATTACTGGAATATGCACAAGCCGATGACCCTGAAATTTTGATAATGGATATCTTTCTCCAGGGACAAATGGATGGATTTGAAGCTGCACGGCAGGTCTTGAGGCACAATAAAATTCCAGTCGTTTTTATGACGGGTGAGGCAAAGCTGGAAAAAGCAGCGGATATAAATATCGGGGGGCAAAATGTATTTCTTAAAAAACCTTTTTCAAAAGAAGAACTAAAAGAGGCATTGAAGAAAGTTTATCCTGACGGACCTATATAAAGTTTTTTA
The DNA here is from genome assembly GCA_963839165.1 of uncultured Bacteroidota bacterium. Classification (GTDB taxonomy): domain Bacteria; phylum Bacteroidota; class Ignavibacteria; order Ignavibacteriales; family Ignavibacteriaceae; genus DATFVA01. Next base: position 379,263 of record CAWIUG010000005.1, read on the forward strand.
GTGAAGATTGTAAACCGTATTTCATCATAACGGATTTTAAGCACAAACTTGTTCGTTAAGGTTTGTTACCATCTCTTAAACGTAGAAGAGTTTACCCTCCTTCAATCCCCTGAAGGAGGGTTTATTATTTTAAATTGATTTGTGTTGATATTTCATATAGATTAAATCTTTGGTTTAGTCATTTTAATTGTAAATAAATCAGATAATGAAGAAATTATTTTCACTTCTCCTTTTAATAATATTTATAATCATAATGTCTTATACAGGCTGTAAGGACCAGGTTACGGCGATTGATATTGACAATAGAGTAATACCTGATTCAAACGTCAGCTATTCGCGGGATATCCAGCCGGTTTTTAATCTTAAATGTACAAATGCAGGGTGCCACGAAGATGCGGCACGGGCAGGAGGCATTAGTCTTACTTCATGTGCAAACACTACGGCGGATCCTTCCGTTGTTTTTCCGGGTGTACCTGATAACAGCAGACTGATTTGGGCTATAGAAGGAATCGGGAATTATCCTATGCCGCCGGTAGGTTATCCTCCGCTTACTGCAAACCAGATAAAGGGGATCAGAACATGGATATCGGAGGGCGCGGAATGCAACTAAAGTTCAAAAATGAGACACTGACATTTTGTCATACTATAGAAATTTTCAACAGTGGAAAATTGCATTTTTTAGCAGGTTTCGAGATGTCTCATTTTGAGTCCAACTCCGGTACAACTCCGAGATAAATACCAGTCAACCCCATCATCAATACGGAGTCTGCCATTTTGTCATACTTGTTGAATATCTCAACAAATTATTGAGGAAGAAATTCTTCTAAAACCAACCCTGTTCTTTATACCAGTCGACCGTTTTCCTGATCCCCTGCTCAGCAGAAATTTTCTGACTGTAACCGATTTGATCGACAGCTTTCTGCGTCGAGCAAATCCAGGCATGACGGGTTATATCTTTCGCCTTCTCTATGTTTAGAGTAGCAGGTTTGCTGCTGAACATTGCGAAGAATTGCGCAATCGATGCGATAAAGTAGACCATAAAGTGAGGAACCTTAACATGCAGAGGTTTCTTATTCATTATCCTCCTTGTTATTTCACCTATCTCCTCCCAGGTATAAAACTTCTCCGAGCTGATGAAATAAGTCTGTCCCACCGCAGCTTCACTTTCTGCAGCGAGAATGAATCCATTCACAAGATCATCAGCGTGGATAAGACTGATCAACTTGCGGTCGAAACCAATAGTGGTAAAAAGACCTTTTGCAAAAGTCTGGAAGAAAATAAAAATTTCCGTATCCCTTTCGCCATACACTGCCGGAGCGCGGCAGATTGTTACAGGCAGTCTATCCATATATTCTTTGGCAAGGTTTTCCTGGGCGAGCTTACTTCTGCCGTAAGTGGTAATAGGATGAGGATCATCTGACTCGACAACAGGTTTTTCATCGTACGATGGCCCGGCTGCAGTCTGACTACTAACAACCAGAAATCTTTTAACCGTACTCCTGAATTCGAGTGCCGTTTCAAGAAGAGAGCGTGTTGTATCAACATTACCTTTGAAATATCCTTCAGGTTTTTTTGATTTAACCACTCCCGCCACGTGGTAAATATATTCTGCACCTTCGAATGCTTTCCGCAAACCCTCCTTATCGAACAAACCGCAGTTATGCAGCTCAAGTTCTTTTCCACGAAGCCATTTTACATCGCTCGTCTTCCTGATTACACATCTTACACGGTACCCTCTATCCAATAAATGATCAACGAGATGACTGCCTACAAATCCATTTGCACCGGTAACAACAGCTATGGGAGGATTTTTCATAATAAAGTTAATTTGTTTTTATTTCTATTAAATTTTACATTGAACCGCCAAAATTTAAGAAATTATTATTTGATTCTTAAATTCATTCAAGTATCAGGTATTTCCAGGAGGTTTTTTGGATCTATTTAAAAAGTGTTACGAATTCACCCGGGCTGATGAGGTTAAAGCCTCCGGTTTATATCCTTATTTCAGACCTATAGAAGAAAATGAGGGGCCTGTAGTTAAGATAGAGGGGCGCAAAGTAATTATGGCAGGTTCGAATAATTATCTCGGATTAACTGCCCACCCGAAAGTTAAAGAAGCAGCTATAAAAGCAGTAGAAAAATATGGTACAGGATGTTCAGGATCGCGTTATCTCACCGGGACACTTGATCTTCATATTGAACTTGAAGAACGGCTGGCCAGGTTTTTCGGCAAGGAGTCAGTGCTCCTTTTCAGCACCGGTTATCAAACAGGTCAGGGTATAATACCCACTCTTGTTCAGCGCGGCGATTATGCAATAACGGACAAAGATAACCATGCCTGTCTTGTTGCAGGAACATTAATGGCAAAAGGTGCAACTGCAGACTTTGTAAGATATAAACACAATGATATGGATGACCTTGAAAGAGTTGTAAAAAAACTACCGGCTGATGCAGGAAAACTTATTGTAAGCGACGGTGTTTTTTCAACGGGCGGTGAGATTGTTGACCTCCCCAGACTGAATCGGATTGCCAAGGAGAACGGATGCAAAATTCTTATAGATGATGCTCATTCTGTGGGCGTTATCGGTAAAGGCGGTAAAGGCACCGCAAGTGAGTTCGGCCTTGAAGGTGAAATAGATATGACGATGGGGACATTCAGTAAAACGTTTGCATCACTTGGCGGATTTGTTTCCGGCGAAGCAAAGGTAATAAATTATATTAAACATCACTCCCCTGCCCTGATATTCAGTGCATCTCCCACTCCCGCAGCTGTTGCTGCCGCTCTCGCAGCGCTGGAGATCCTTGAAGCCGAACCTGAAAGAGTTGATAGACTTATAAGCAATGCCGCTAAAATGAGAAACGGTCTTAAAGATATGGGCTTTAATGTGCTTGACGGAAGGACTGCTATTGTACCTGTTATAGTAGGCGACGACCAGCTTGCCTTCCAGATGTGGAAAATGCTTTATGATGCCGGTGTATTTGTAAATGTATTCATATCACCCGGTGTTCCTCCCGGAAGACAGATGATGAGAACAAGCTATATGGCTACACACGAGGATGAACATCTTGATAAGATACTGGAAGTTTTCCAGGACACCGGAAAAAAACTCGGTTTAATTAGTTGATCGTTAAATATTCATCTTACTAAATCAGATTATTCAGAAGCATACCCCGAAAAGGTATGCTTTTAATTTTTAAATAATACGGCGGTTGATATGAGCGAAATAAAAATCATCAAGGTTGAGAACCAGGCGGATTTAATGAGATTCATCAAGTTTCCATGGAAGATATATAAGGGTGACAGTACCTGGGTTCCTCCCCTGATAATGGATAGAAAGAAGCTGCTGGATAAGAAGAAAAATCCTTTCTACCAGCATGCTGAAGCTGACTTCTTCCTTGCAGAAAAAGATGGAAAGCTTGTGGGCAGGATCGGAGCAATTAAGAATGATCTTCATAATAAATACCATAACGACAAGGTGGGCTTCTTCGGATTCTTTGAGTGCATCAATGATCAGGAGATTGCCAATAAACTTTTTGACACAGCAAAGCAGTGGCTGAAGGAACACGGTTTGAATGAGATGCGGGGACCTGCAAATCCGTCAAGCAACGATGAATACGGGATGCTTATTGAAGGATTCGATGATGAACCAAGGCTGCTAATGACATACAATCCAAGATACTACCTTGATCTCTGCGAGAATTATGGTCTGAAAAAAGCCAAGGATCTCTATGCCTATAAGCTTGAAACGGAAAAAGTATTAAGCTCCGAGAAACTGAAAAGAATTGCGGAGCTTGCAAGGAAACGGTCGGGGATGGAGATCAAGCAATTGAATATGAAAGAATTTAATAAAGAATTGGAAAAGGTAAAGGAAGTTTACAACAAGGCCTGGGCACCCAACTGGGGTTTTATTCCTATGACGAACGAAGAGATTGACGCTATGGCAAAGGACCTGAAACCTCTTGTTGAGCCTTCGCTTGTATTATTCGGTGAGATCAATGGCAAAACCATGGCCTTCGCACTCGTGATGCTTGATTACAACCAGGTCTTTAAATCTATGAATGGAAGGCTGTTCCCCTTCGGGTTCCTTAAACTATTTACGCATAAGAAAAAGATAACCTGGAGTAGAATTATTACACTGGGTATAGTTCCCGAATATCAGAAGCGCGGGCTTGACGCTTCATTTTATTATGAAATAGTTACAAGGGCCGACAGGATCGGCATCAACCTTGGTGAAGCGAGCTGGGTGCTTGAAGATAATGATATGATGAACCGCGGCGCACAGGTGATGAACGGAGATCTGTATAAGAAATACAGAATTTATTCTATGCCTGTTTGAGTCCGGCCTTTTGACATGACTCAGTATTCGAAAACTCAGAATAATTGATGCAATAGTTACCCATAAGACAATTAAGACTGATGAATAAGTTAAACCATCCCTTTTGTTTTTGCAGTCCATCGGGAATCCATGGAATTCTTACTCTTTTCTTCGCATTATTTTTTGTTTCATCCATCCAGGCACAGTATACTCCCGATGACAGAGCGCTTGCGGCTACAACGTTCACACGGAACTTCGATAAGGTTACAATCAACGAGTATCTTAAATCGGATGATGACCGGAGGGTAGTTGCCGGGTTACTTAGTGTAAGCCTTTCAGAGGATACTAATTTTGTACCCCCCATCCTAAAAATCGCTCCCGATAAATTTGCACGTGAGATATGTTTTGCACTTGGGCAGCTTGGACCATGCGGTAAATCGATAAACTATTTATCCAGGTTATTTTACAGCGACAGCACAGATCCTCTTACAAGATATTATTCCCTTATTGCTTTAGGTAAAACGGCCGACTCATCTTTTGCTTATCGGCTTATTGACGAATATAACTCAGCCAATACAAAAGTCAGGTTTAACGGTATCGCGATGGCTCTGTTTTATCTCGCTTCCGAAGAGAAAGTTTCAGCAGATTCTGTAAGACCTGTACTGGAAAATGAATTATACTCATCTTCCTCCCGAAGATTTGAAGCAGCGTTTTGTCTTTATAGAATCGGACCATCAGCAAACGAGAAGGATCTGATCGTTAAAATCCTTGAGAGGAATCTGGATAGTGAAAACATCAATTCGGTATCCGTTAAACCTGTCCCTTACCTTCTTGGCTGTCTGCGTAAACTTCAGTATTTCCCGGATGATTTTCAGTTATTTAAGAATCTAAAATCATTAAGTGATTTTCAATCAGAAGTTGAAGCAGTAAAGTCGGCAGTATTTTATAATTTTAAGACCAGAGAGGAACTGGACTACTACCTCAGTTATCTCCGCGATAACAATAAGAACATTTCACGTGAAGCAGCGGCAGCCCTGAGAAATATAAAGCTTACTGGTGAGCTTCAGGAATATCTCTATCTTAAGATGAGTGAAATGCTGCATCAGGATACAGGTATGGAAAAATATACTCAGGGAGAATTATTCATAAGTTATCTAAGTCTTTTTCCCGAGGACTTTAATGATATTTTTGTAAAGTTTTTTAATGATAACATATCCACAGAATATCGTTTTAAAGTATGCGGGCTTTATCCCTCATCAATGCAGGCGCTGGATATATTAACAGAAAATTACAGCGATGCATCACTGCAGAATAAAATTACTATTCTTGAATCCTTACTGAATTTTAATCAGACAAATACAGGTGCTGCGGGAACGTTTCTATCTGCTCTCAATTCAGAAAATCCCCCGCTGATATCGACAACAGCAGACGGAATAGATTCAAATTTTGTTGATGCCTGTAAAGACAGCCTGACAGAAATAATCATCAGGCAGACGGAGAACCATCTTAATGACCCGGATTTTATAGAAGGACTGATGTCTCTTGAGCGGCTTGCAGAAAGAATTTCTAAAAACCTTAAGACGACCATCCTGAACGAATTATCATCCTCGAATCTGTATTCTATTAAAAAATATATATCGGGATTAAAAGGTGAATCCATTCTTTCATACTCGAAGGAAATCGGCGACTTTGATAAATACTGGCAGGAAGCGTTTAAATACAGGCAGGCAGAGATAGTTACTAAGCAAGGATCATTTACCATATCCTTATTCCCCGGGTATGCACCTGTAACCACCGGGAGTTTTTGTTATCTGGCAGAAAACAATTTTTTCCAGGGTATTCCCTTTCACCGGGTCGTGCCAGGATTTGTAATTCAGGGAGGAGATCCAACAGGCACAGGCTGGGGCGGACCCGGTTATGAGATCGTCTCTGAATTTTCACCATTTGAATATAATAAAGGCACGGTAGGGATGGCGAGTGCAGGAAAAGATACAGAGGGATCGCAATGGTTTGTAACTACCGGAAGTTACCCCCATTTGAACGGCAGATATACAATTTTCGGGGAAGTATTAAAGGGACTTGATATCGTTGAAAATATAACTCAGGATACTAAAATAGAAAGAGTTAGTCTAAAACGATAAAAAGTATTCTCACTATCACAAAAAGTTAATCTTGCTCAGAGTGTGATCAACCAGAGCAATTGGTTCAAAGTTTAACCGTTAGCTAATGCCTCGTCATACTTAGCCTGATGCGACGGATCTATCTTCTTTAGTTTCTCAAAGATTGTTTTATCAGGATAAGTCCTTAACCTATCGATTATTTCACCGTACTTTGCATCAAAAAACACCTTAACAAATACCCCGTTCAGATCAACTTTCTTCTTAAGATTTAAGAGAGCATCCACCAGCTCAGCTATATATTTCTGCCCTTCTGCTTTATTCTGCTCATAGTAATCGAGGCCATAATAATATTTATAAATTGCCTCCCTGAATGGTCGGTATTTTTCATTCAAAAGATCTTCGACAAGGCCTCTGCGGCTGTATGAACTGCTGTTTCTCTCCCAGCCTGTCTTAAAATTACTATTAGCCCCAAGGTTCACTATGTCATATGCCTTTGTAAAATAAGGAGTTCCACCAAGTTCATCCCAGCTATCAGCATCAAAACCAATTATAATGTATGCATAATAATTAAGAAGACTTGTTATAGGTTCAAACACCGATTGACGGCTATAGAGAGGCTGACCATTCACATATTCATAACTCCAGGAATTATCATTTATACTGAGCATAAGCGAATGTTTGTCCGACTTAAGAATTTCCCTCTGACTTGTAACAACGACCTGGGCCTGGTAATGAGTCTCATCAGACGCCGATGTAACAAAAATGCTCAGAGCACAATTGATCTTCGGATATTCCCAGTTCTGGTCGGTGAACCTCGTCTGGTTAATGTAAGACTCAATTGAAGAAGAAAAATTGCTCAGAAGATCTCTGCTTTCCTGAGGGATACTTTCAGTATTTACAGTAACATCGCAGTTCAATTCCTGAGAAAAAAGCAGAGAAGTGAACCCAAACAGCAGAACCAGTATTTTTTTCATTGTGAGCCGATTTTTTCTTAAATAATATTGATTTAATATATAAAATTCGATATTATCAAACAATAAAAGTTCTATATTGAGGGATGCACGAGGGAGATGCGGAGACTTTTACTGATTTTCTTTATTACAGTTCAATTCAGCTCATTTTGTTACCCCCAGTATAATCCGGGGGCGAAACAGGTTGCTCTGGCAAATTCCGACGCGGCACAGGCAAATGACGTTTTCGCATTATTTAATAACCCGGCTGGGTTATCCCAGATGAACTGGAGTGAACTGGGATTGTATTATTCCCCCGCCCCGTTTGGGTTCTCTGAACTTGCCAACGGATTTATAGCTTACAACGTGCCTCTTTCTATCGGTTCTGCCGCTGCAGGTGCAATGACATACGGCTTTGATCTCTACAGGGAAACCAGGGTTGCCGCAGGTTTTTCCTATAATTATTTGAACAGATTTTTTGCAGGTGCCGCGGTAAATTATCATTCCGTATCGATCAAAAATTATGGGAGTGCAGGCTGTTTTTATGTGGATCTAGGGGGACTGCTTTACCTCACAAGCTGTTTTCGGTGGGGATTCAGTGTTCACAACATCAATCATGCATCTTATGGAAGTTATGAAGATCAGGTACCTGTTATACTCAATTCCGGCGCCAGCTATGATATAACCGAAGAATTTACTCTTAATGCTGCAGTGGAGAAAGATATACGCTACAATGCCAGCCTCCTGGTTGGTATTGATTACGATATAATAAAATATTTTTCATTGAGAACCGGATTTTCAAATGAACCATCAAGGTTCACAGCGGGAATAGGGATTCATTACCTGTTTATCAACCTTGATTATGCTGTTTTCACACACAACGACCTTGGATTAACTCATCAGGCCGGGTTAATTATCTGTTTTGGTCAAAATGGTGCCCGTAAAATGATGATAAGGGATAATCTTGGGATAAAGTAGAAGAGATGATAAAAAAGCTTACTGTAATTCTGATGCTTCTTTATTTGAACTGCCCTGCGCAAAGTGATTCAGTGCTGATAAATGTCAACCAGACAATCGAAGACCTGATTGAAATACCTGATGGTGAAACCGATGATTCCGATTTTTATGAACTAATAGAATATTATATAGAACACCCTGTTGATCTCAATAGGGCTTCAGAAAAAGAGCTCATTAAACTTCCCTATCTTGACCGGGCCGCCTCACAATTGATAATCTCACACAGAGCTGAATATGGAACCTACTTCTCAACGAACGAACTCTTTTCTGTTGAGGGTCTGCCTGAAGAACTCGTTTCAAAGATCCTTCCATTCTTATCGGTAATTAAAACACCGACTGCGGAAAAACAAATAAATGAAAAACAGCTGCCTTATTCAGTAAGTATAAGAAACAGGATAATTAAAGACATCCAGGAGAGGAGAGGTTTCAGATATCATAATTTCGAAGGGTCACCCGAAAAAATATATAACAGAGTTAATCTTAAATACGGAAACTTTCTACATGCAGGATTACTAACTGAAAAGGACGCAGGTGAGAAATCATATTATGATTACCTGGCAGGTTATGTAAATCTGACAAATCGGTATGGGTTTAACAACATAATAATCGGTGATTATAATGTCAGCTTTGGTCAGGGTCTTGCTCTATGGAATTCATATGGTTTATCAAGAGGCTCTGATGCAATTTTTTCAACCAAAAAATCTGCAAGTACTATTAAACCATCGACGGGTTCTTCTGAAAACAATTTTTTTAGGGGAGCCGCATTCCAATTCTCCTGGGAGCACGCTGATATAACCGGATTTTATTCACGAAACAGTATTGATGCATTAGTAGATTCGACAACAGGAGGGATTATATCTCTCTCCGCAGATGGATTTCACAGAACCGAAAACGAGCGTCGAAAGGAAAAATCGGTTTTAGAGAAAACAATGGGAATCTCTTTCGATTATTCATTTAACTCAAATCTAATGATGGGATTACTTCTTTACAACGCAAAGTTTAACCAATCTTTTATACCCTCGACACCTTATGATATAAAGGGAGGTAACTTTCGGTATATTTCAGTTTATCTGGATATAATTCTATCTAAGTTTAATATATATGGAGAAATCTCATATAATGAGAAATCAACTCCGGCTTACATTTCAGGGTTACAAATCTCACTTTCACCTGAGTTCAGTTATTCTATTCTTCTTCGGAATTATCCATTAGATTTTATCTCAGTGCACGGAAGCAGCTTTGGGCAGAGATCGGGAGCACGTAGTGGAGAATCTGGTATTTACAATGGGTTCCGGTGGAGAACTTCCCTGGGTACAATAAACTTTTATTTCGATCAATTTAAATTCCCTTACGCAACATTTACCAATCCCCTCCCGTCGGAAGGGAATGAAATTATGTTTCATTACTCTGCCAGACCATTCCGAAAATGTGAGGCGGGCATAAAAGTAAGGATTAGCAATAAGGAGACCACAGCCCTGATTGACAGGGAGGAAAGAATAGTTAAAAGAATGAAACAATCATTTCGTTTGGAGTATGCTTACACCCTCTCACCGCAATTAAAACTAAAAACAAGGTTAGAGTATGTTTCAGTATTATTCAGGGACTATAACCACCGGGAAGCCGGATATCTTTTATTCGAAGATATCAGGTTAACGCCTATAGAAAGATTGATAGTTTATGGAAGGATAATATTTTTCAGAACAAATTCATTCAACTCAGCTGTTTATGAGTATGAAAATGACCTGACAGGCATGTTTAGCAGTGTGGGGTTATATGCTGAGGGAGTCAGGTTCTATATAGCTGCCAGGTACAGACTATTGGAGAAAGTTTCTATCTCTTTGAAATATTCAGAAACTTTGAAGCCCAAAGAAACCTCATTAGGATCAGGGTATCAACTGATTGAAGGAAATATAGACAATAGGATTAGTTTACAGTCAGATATTAATTTTTAATTTCACCCGTACCGTTAACGAAGAACATATCTATTTCGCCCTTACCCTTTGCATTTAGTTTCCCCCTGTAAATACACTCAAACTTATCCTTAACCCGGTTATACGTTTCACCAGAAATATTTATTTTTTGTGGTTCACATCCACTGGTCATTCTACTTGCGATGTTAACAGTATCTCCCCAGACATCGAATGTAAACTTCCTCATACCAACAATACCCGCAACAACAGGGCCTGTATGTATTCCTGTTTTCATCTCGAGCTTAATTTCTTTAACCTCATTGCGCCTGAGGATATAATCCCTCATTTCAATTGCTGCCAGAAGCAGGCATTCTGCATGATTTTCCATCCGTTGAGGAACCCCCGCTGCAATCATATAGGAATCGCCTATAGTTTTCAGTTTTTCAAGTTTATGCTTCTGTACAATTCCGTCAAAATTTTCGAATACTTCATTTAATTCTTTAAGCAGGAGGTTAGGATCCACCCTGGAGGTAATAAGATCAAATCCTGAAAACTCAGTAAAAAGTATAGACACCTCGTCATAAAACCTTGGGTTTACAGTTCCTTTAGTTTTTATCTCATGAACAATTTCAGCGGGAAGAATATTCTTTAGCAAACTATCGGTTCTTTTCTTTTCTTCTTCAAGCTGCTTTGTCTTAATCTGCAGTTCTTTTTCTACCTTGGACTTATACAGAGCCATCTCGATAGCAGAATGCAGAGACTTATCATCATAAGGTTTAAGGATATAACCGTATGAATTAGCAGTTTTTGCTCTCTCCAGGGTAGCCTCGTCGGTAAGGGCAGTAAGAAATACAACAGGTACAGAATACTTTTCTGATATGATTGTAGCCGCTTCAATTCCTGTCATATCCCCCTCAAGCATAATATCCATCATAATCATATCGGGCACAATTTTTTCGAGGAGAGTAAATATCTCCTTACCTGAGGAGGCAATACCGGCTATTCCATAACCAAGCCTGCGCAGGGTATTGGAAATATCGAGGGCTATTATCTTCTCGTCTTCAGCGATGAGAATATTCGTTGGTTCCGACATAATTCAGGAATATACCTTACCCTTACTTACAAAGTAAGAAGTTAAACTCCTATCGCCCGTACTAATGCTTCCGCTGTCTTCAAAAGCAAATCCATTGTTTAAAAGCTGCTTTACAGACACGGATATATTGATTTTACCAGGCTTACCATATCTTTCAAGGTACCGTGTAATAGTTACACTTTCTCCCCATACATCGTAAGTGTATTTATACTTTCCGACAATTCCGGCAATAACTTCTCCGGAATGTATACCCACGCGCATATTCCATTTGTTAGCTGAATATTTATTCCTGTTCGCTAAATAGTCAAGCATATCAAACGCACAATTAACTGCTCTCTCAGCATGATCTATCTTTTCCCCGGGAAGACCACTTGCAATCATATATGAATCGCCAATTGTTTTCAATTTCTCAAGCTTGTACTTCTCGATGATCATATCAAAATTCATAAATACTTCATTTAGTTCTGTAACAAGCTCACCAGGACTCATATTGCCCGCAATCGTAGTAAAATTCTCGAAATCTGTAAAAATGATAGTTACATTTTTATACAACCGTGGAGTTATTCTTCCGTTTATCTTAAATTCATCGACTATCTCAGAAGGCAGAATATCGCGTAGAAGCTTATCCGATTTAATTCTCTCATCTTCCAGTTCTTTTGTTCTTTCCCGAAGCCTGCGACCTATTTCAAACTTATACAATCCCATCTCTATGGATGTTCTGAGCATATCCTCATCAAAGGGTTTGATCAAATATCCTGATGGCTCGGTGTATTTAGCCTCCTGCAATGTATTGTTGTCGGCAAGTGCAGTCAAATAGATTACAGGCACTTCCCTTGTTTTATTAATTTCCTTGGAAACATCAATACCTGAAAGTTCTCCCTCAAGGTTTATATCCATGAGAATAAGGTCTGGTTTGACAAGAGGATATTGTTCGAGGAGCTTTTCGCCGGATCTGACTGATCCGATCACCTCGTAACCAAGCTTAATCAATGTTTTTTCAATATCCTTGGCAATGATATTTTCATCTTCTGCTATCAGAATCTTTGGAATACGGTTCATTTACTTTGATAAGGAATGAATATTTATGTCAGATAAATGTAATTAAAAATCCTAAAATTGACAATATACTATGATTTCTAACCCTCCAAATCTCTATAAATTATCTGGCCTAAAAGCTTGTATTAATGTAGTTAATTCTTAACTTTCAAATAATAATGTTCTTGTTTATCTTTACAGATTAGATAATTGGTTAAGGGAACATAAACTAATACGCTTACATTCATGCATAATTTGATTACGGTTGATTTACTTTCTCATTACACTGAACTTGTAAATACTGCTCTCTCGACTCCTCAGGAATTACCTGCAAAAATCTGCGAATACCTTGTTACGCAGATGGAATATCAGGCAGCAGTTTTTTTTAACCTTGACGAACAGGATAATTTTGTTGTACAGGGAAAAGCAGGAACAGCAAAGGATAGCTTTACCCAAAATGCCGCCTTTCAATGCGGAGCATGCCATGCAGTACAAAGCAATGACTCACCTGTGATCTTTAACAATGTTGCTGAATGTGAAATACAAGCCTCAGAAAATATAATATACGAAGGGTGCCTTTTCCTCAATATGAAAGAAAAAGGAAAGGTACTTATTAAAACTGCCAAGCAGACGCCTTTCTCTAAAACCGACAAAGAAACAATAGAAAGCCTCGGCAAAGCATTAAGAGAGCTTATCATATTGTGGAAAGATCGGTCGGGCGAAGATACTATGAGTCTCAGCCAGGTAGTCACCGATATTGCACACGAACTAAGGACTCCGACGAACAGTATCCTGGGATTTGCCTCTTTGCTGAACGAAGATAATCTTTCCGCTTCACAGGCTGAATATGTTTCCACCTTAAAAGAGAATGCATTTAATCTTCTAACCCTTATAAATGATCTTATTGACCTTGCCAGAGTAGAGCAAAAACAGGTAAAGAAAAATCTGAACCTTATTTCGATATCCGATTTCCTGGATGAAATCATTAAGCTTTTTACACAGAAGATTGATCGCGAGAAAATAGAATTTATGGTCAAGGTGGATAGTGATGTACCTGCCAAGGTTAAGCTAGATACCCAGAAGACCCGGTATATTCTGGTAAATATAATTACTCAATCACTCAGAATGACCGAGAGTGGTAAGATTACCATTTCAGCAGGCACAAGTGCGGGAAACAATCTCAGCATCAGGCTGTCAGATACAAGCCAGGGAATACCTTCAGATAAACTCAAAAATTTATTCAAACCTTTTACTGCCGAATCTCTTGAAAGCTCAAGATTTGGAAACGTTTCCGGACTTGGTTTATCAATTGCCAAAAAGTATTCAGAAATTCTGGGCGGACGAATAACCGTAGCCAGCAATATTGGCAAAGGAACGAATTATACTCTTGAGCTGCCTATTGAATCGCATCAGCCTGCTCCGGCAGCCTCGATAGAACAAAAGATTAGTTCATTGCCCAAACCAGGGAAGAATAATCGTGTCCTGGTTGTTGAAGACGATTATGCAACCTCAAAACTATTGAGTAATTATCTAACCAAATGGGGTTATAAGCCCGTAATAGTAAATTCAGCTGAACAAACCCTGAAGATAATTGAGAAAGAAAATTTTCTTTCAATTTTGATGGATATCGAACTCCCTGACTCAAACGGTTTCGAACTATTAAAGACACTAAGAGAACATAAAGCTACAAAGAATACTCCGGTAATTGTCTGCTCTGTTGAACCTGAACAGCAGAAGGCTTTCCTGATGGGAGCTGTTGAATATTTTGTTAAACCTATTAACTACAAATTTTTAGTAGAGGTTCTGCAAAGTTATAAACTAAAAAGAGATTCCAACATACTGATTGTTGATGATGATGTTCCTACACTCAATCTCCTTAAGGAAGCAGTGGAACAATTAGGATTCAACGCTATTGCAGAGTCACACTCTTCCCGGGTTCCTGAAATGATAAATAATATGGATCTCGACCTCGCAATTATAGACCTTGAAATGCCAGAAGTTAATGGATATGACCTGATCAAGCAGATTAAGTCAAATCCAAGATTCAGCAGGCTGCCTATCATCATCTATACAGGGAAAGAAAATTACAAAGATGAGCTCAGGAAGATCGACGGGATGTTTGAGGAGCTGCTTCATAAAAGCAGTGTGAATATCGAGGAGCTTTCCGAAACTATCTCCTCAATGATCAACAGGTATGAGGAACCGGCAAAGCCTGAAGAAATTATGGACGAAAGAGATACTATAAAGATTCTCCTTGTCGAGGACTATAAACACTCTCAGATAATAGTTACGAGACTTCTGAAGAAAAACAGCTTTGAATCAATTGTAGTTGTGGAAAACGGGGCCGAAGCCCTTGAACAGGTCAAAAAACAAAAGTTCCACCTTATTCTGATGGATATGCAGATGCCTGTTATGAACGGATTCGAAGCAACCGAAAAAATCAGACAGCTTCCGGAATACAAGGATACTCCAATAATTGCACTTACAGCTTTTGCGATGAAAGGCGACAGGGAAAAATGCCTGGAAGCCGGGGCTACGGATTATATTCCGAAACCTATCGACAGTCAGGAATTTATAGAAAAAGTTAAGCACTATACTGAAGCAAAGGTTCAGGTACAATAAACTTTGTTGTTTTACATTGATCACACCATCAAACTTCTCTTTGCGTTTAATTATTTATTATAACCGGAATAAGAATTTTTATGATTAGTGAGAATTTAAGAGTAAGATTTGCGCCGAGTCCCACGGGTTATTTGCATATCGGTGGATTAAGGACTGCCTTGTACAATTACCTGCTTGCCAGGCATAATAAAGGCACGTTTATACTCAGGATTGAGGATACTGACAGAAACCGTTACGTTGAGGGTGCGGTAGAAAATCTTATTGATACGTTGAAATGGTCGGGACTTGATTATGACGAAGGACCGGATAAGGGCGGTGATTTTGGACCTTACATGCAGTCACAGCGTCTTCATATCTATGAAGATAACATCAAAAGTTTAGTTTCTGAAAGGAAAGCATATTACTGCTTCTGCACACAGGAAAGACTGAACCAGGTACGTGAGAAGTTTCAGAAAGAAGGCCTTCAGCCGATGTATGATAAACACTGTCTGCATCTTTCAGAGAGTGAAGTTCAGCAAAAGATTGCAGAAGGAGTTCCTCATGTGATCCGACTGAACGTTGAGCATGGAAAACAGATCTTCCTTAATGATATTATCCGGGGAGAAGTAATCTTTAACAGCAGTATAGTAGATGATCAGGTATTGATTAAAAGTGACGGTTATCCAACTTATCATCTTGCCAATGTAATAGATGATCATCTTATGAAGATAACACATGTGATCCGCGGTGAAGAATGGCTGCCTTCAACGCCCAAACATATCCTTCTCTATGACTATTTTGGCTGGGAGAAGCCTTTCTTTGCCCACCTCCCTCTCCTGCTAAATCCGGATAAGTCAAAATTAAGCAAAAGGCAGGGTGACGTTGCTGTAGAAGACTATAGAAGCAAAGGATACCTGAAAGAAGCTCTGGTCAATTTTGTTGCGCTGCTGGGCTGGAATTTTGCTGACGATAAAGAATTCTACCTAATGGATGAGCTTATAGAAAAATTTTCTCTTGAAGGAGTGAATAAAGCAGGTGCTGTATTTAACCTTGAAAAACTTAACTGGCTGAATGCAGAGCATCTCAGAAGCAAACCGCTGCCTGAATTGGTATTGCTTTTGAGAGATGAACTGAAGCAGACAAAATATAAAGAAGGCAACTATTCAGACGAATTTTTGGAGTTGGTAATAGAAGCCATGAAAGAAAGAGTATCGTTTATTAAAGAAATTCCGGAAAAAGGATTTTACCTTTTCGAAGATCCCATTGGATATGATGATGCAGTTATTAAAAAAAGATGGAAATCTGACTCAGCAGCGCACCTGAAAGTGCTGATCGAAGAAATCTCAAAACTTAAAAATCCTGGAAAAGAAGATTATGAGAACACGTTAAGGCAGACAGCTGATTCCCTTGGAATTGGGACGGGTAAATTAATTCATCCGGTACGACTTGCAGTTTCGGGTGTTGGAGGCGGCCCTGGCGTCTTTGATATCCTATATATTATCGGTAAGGAAAAAACAATCAACAGACTTAACAGGGCAATAGAAAAACTGAGCTAATTTAAGAATTTATCAAAGAATTTATATGGCAGAAGATAAAAATAACATGACTAGCGGGAACACAGAGAATAATGTTCCCTCTCCTTCAAATTTTATTAAAGAAATAATAAATCAACATCTGGAAAATGGCAGATACAACAGTGTGCATACAAGATTTCCTCCTGAACCCAATGGCTATTTGCATATAGGACACGCAAAATCAATATGTTTGAATTTCGGACTGGCAAAAGAATACGGCGGTTTATGTAATTTAAGGTTCGATGACACCAATCCCACCAAAGAAGATGTAGAGTATGTTGATTCAATAAAGGAGGATATTAAATGGCTGGGATTCGACTGGCAGGACAGGCTTTATTTCGCCAGCGATTATTTTGATACGCTATATGAATATGCTGAGAGGCTTATTAGAAAAAGTAAGGCTTACGTAGATAGTTCTTCACCTGAGGAAATAAAAAATTTGCGGGGGACACCAACACAACCCGGGACAGAGAGTCCATACCGAAAACGTTCTGTTGAAGAAAACATTGAACTTTTTGAAAAGATGAAGAACGGAGAATTTGATGAGGGAACTCAGGTACTAAGGGCAAAAATCGATATGTCATCTCCCAATATGCTGCTTCGTGATCCCATTATGTACAGGATCAGGAAGGTATCCCATCATCGTACCGGAGATAAATGGTGCATCTATCCGATGTACGACTGGGCTCACGGTCAATCGGATTCCATAGAGATGATCACTCATTCAATATGTACACTGGAATTTGAAGTTCACCGACCTTTATATGATTGGTTTGTTAAAGAACTTGAGATATTTGCACCGCAGCAGATTGAATTTGCCAGACTCAACCTCAGTTACACAATAATGAGTAAAAGGAAACTCCTTACCCTGGTAATTGAGAAATATGTAAGCGGATGGGATGATCCCCGGATGCCGACAATATCTGCATTCAGAAGACGTGGTTATACCCCGGAATCAATCAGGTATTTTTCTGAAAGAGTAGGAGTGGCCAAACGAGATAATACAATTGATGTTGCATTACTTGAGCACAGCCTGCGGGAGGATTTGAATAAAAGCGCAAGGCGTGTTATGGCCGTACTTAAACCATTAAAAATAACTCTCATTAATTATCCTGAAGGTAAATCTGAAGAACTCGAGGCGGTGAACAATCCTGAGGATGCGTCAATGGGAACGAGAGTCATTCCATTTTCACGGGAACTTTACATTGAACAGGATGATTTCATGGAGAACCCTCCCAGGAAATTCTTCAGGCTGTCACCCGGAAATGAAGTTCGTCTTCGTTACGCTTATATTATAAAGTGTGAAGAAATAATTAAAGACGAAAACGGAAATATCATTGAACTAAAATGCACTTACGATCCGGAAACTAAAAGCGGTTCTTCAAGTCAGCGAAAAGTAAAAGGAACGATTCATTGGGTAACTTCAGACAAAGCTGTTAATGCAGAAGTAAGACTATATGACAGGTTATTTTCAGTTGAGGATCCTGAAGCTGACCCCGAAAAGGATTTCAGAGAATTTATAAATCCCGATTCTCTTCAGGTTATTAGTGAGGCAAAACTTGAACCCTGCCTTAGAGATGCGCAACCTGGGGACAGGTTCCAGTTTGAACGCCTCGGCTATTTTTGCGCAGACATAAAAGATTCGAAACCAGGTAACCTGGTCTTCAACAGAACAGTTACTTTGCGCGATACATGGGCAAAGATAGAAAAAAGAGACCGGAAATAATTCTATCCGATTATGCATTTGATTATTGATTTATGTTACTTGAAACTGAGTTGAAATACACTGATATTTGAACCTCTTTTTATGAATTCTTTGCCGAAGTGGCGGAATTGGTAGACGCGCTGGACTCAAAATCCAGTGGGGCTTACACCTCGTGCCGGTTCGAGTCCGGCCTTCGGTACTATATATTTCAGAACTATTCAATATATGAATAATATTTAAAGATTCTTCTGTCATACCAGGGGATATATCCGATCAAAAAAAGCTTCCCTCCTAATCTCTAAGGTACATATTAATTATTCGTCATCACATCAAAAGTTTTTTTGCTTTATATTTTAGTTCATAAAAAGATAATGGTATGGATTACCCTGCTGCAGAAGACATAACAACTGCCTCACCGGTACAACCTATAATATCAGAAAATATAGTTGACCGTAAGTGGGATTCATTTGTTCAATCAAATCCCTCGGGTTTTCATGAACAAACCAGCGGCTGGGCGGCTGCTAAATTACTTGAAGGCTGGAAACCGTTAAGGATAATTTTTACACAGGATCAGCATATAAGGGGAGGTTTCCAAATCCTTCTAAAGCATAAAAAGTATGCGGGGACAGTAGGTTTTCTTAATAAGGGACCCTTAATCGATACTAATGATCCTTTCCTGAAAGAACTTATAATTTCCGAGCTTAAAAAGACTGCTAAAGTTTTTCATCTAAAACTATTAATTATCTCTCCTCCTGGCAGCGGTCATTCGGAAATATTCAGGTTCGACAAAAACGATTTTCCGGAGAACAAGGTATTTACAATTATTGACAGCACATTGGAAATAGATCTGAAAAAGCCATCGGAATCTTTAATGAAAGATCTGAGAAAAACTCTGCGCAATAACGTAAGACATCTTGATGGATTGAAACTGCGCAGAGGAAAAATTGAAGAGCTGAGCCTCTTTTACGATTTAATGCTTGAAACCTGTAGTCGCCAGGGTGTTTCTCCCAATCCTTCAAGTCTGGAAATTTTTGAAACTTTGTGGAAAAATTTTTCACCTGATGATATGATACGGCTTTATTTCATTGAAAAAGGAAATGAGTTAATTGCAGGCGCTGTAATGCTTCTCATAAGAGACCGTTTCATAATTTGGAAGATAGGATGGAACGGGAAATATTCGAAATCTAATCCAAATGCTGCCTTATTCTGGTACTCTATAATGCTGGCTAAAGAACAAGGATTTAAGGTGTTTGATTTTGCATCCATCGATCTGAAAACAGCGGAACAGATCAGGGATCAAAAAAAATTACCAACGGAGATAATCAGTACTCCAACTTTTTTTAAACTTGGATTTGGAGGAGAAATAGTAAAGCTGCCAGGTTCATTCATTCATTTCCCGAACTCATCTTTTAAAGCAGCGTATAAGTTTTACTGCATGCTGCAGCCGATGATTTCAATCCTCCCCCGACCCGGAAAAAATGACTGAACCTATTCTTAATTATATTTGATTTCAAAATGATTATAACTAAATTTTGTTTCATTTTTACCGCTTTGACTGTTCATTACTAGGGTACTTGTGACATAATAAAATTGTGAGTCAGATTATGCGTATTTCTTTTACTAAAATACTATTGATCCTGTTTATCGCTATTGCAGCGGCACTACTTGTTAACTACCTTCAGCCTGATGGTCTTCCTTTATTTAACAAACAGACGACTCTCCATACAGATAAAATCCTTAATGATCAGCTGACTCAAAAGAAAGTTACCGAAACCGGACCCGAGACATTGAAAACCGATTATAACAAAACTGCTGCAGAAAAGAGCAGGGTGCAGATAAATGAAGATCTGCTGCCTCAGTACAAGTATAAATCTGATTCCGATCTTGCCAAGGATAACAAGGAGAATATTCAGACAGACAATACTGATGATAAAGATAAAGGACTAAATTTAAACAATTTAACCCGTGATGTTTTTAACCAACCCAGGCTCATTTCACTGGCACAAGCTTATGAACTTTATTCAGATAAAATTCTTTTTGTTGATGCGAGGGATCCTGAAGAATATGAAGACGGACATATAGCCGGTGCAGTAAATCTTCCGCTTTTCCGGCTTGATGAGTACAGCAGCAGGATGTCCTATTTAGATAAATCAGAACCTCTCGTAGTATATTGTGAGGGTACTGACTGTGATATGAGTATCCGTTTAGGAAACGAGTTATTCTCGAAAGGTTTCAAAAAAGTATTTGTCTTTTTCGGCGGTTGGGAAGAATGGAAAGGCGCAGATTACCCCGTAGTTACATCAGATACAAATATTCAATTAAATTAAATGACAGTCGTTCTATCCAATAAATATTTGTTGTTTTCTTTAAGGCTCATCCTTGGAGTTCTGTTTATCTATTCAGCGGTGACGAAAATAACTGACTTAGAATATTTTGCAAAATCACTTTATAACTACAAACTCCTTCCTGAAGAATCCCTTAATTTTTTCGCTCTTATTCTTCCCTGGCTTGAACTTATCATCGGTCTGTTGCTCATCGGCGGTATCTATACCAGAGAAAGTGCGTTGCTTGGAACAGTATTGATGATCTTATTTATCGGAGCAGTCAGTATTGCACTTGAAAGGGGTCTGGATATTGAGTGCGGCTGTTTCGGAACAAGAGATGGCAGCCGTGTAGGAGTACTGAAAATAATTGAAGATGTATTTATACTTCTGGGATTCATCTGGCTCTCAGTATTTGGGCCGGGATTCCTTGCTCTGGTTAAACCAGAGAATAGTAATAATAAAAAGCCCGAATCCTCCTTTTAACCATTCTTTTCAACTGCATCCATGGTATCTCTAAGCACCCCCAGAGATCGCTGGCTCAGCAGGTCGATTTTTATGAGGCCGAGCTCTTCAACCGAATACATATCAGGCTGTGTAATAATAAGTCCCAATCCTTTATTCTTCGCGTATTCAAGTGCCGTATAATTTGTAATAGGGCCAGGAGTAATCAAAATACCGCTTGGATGAATACTCAGGTGCCTTGGAAATCCGGCCAGTTTTTCTGCCATTGAAACAATGGACCTCCAGGGTTCTACTTTAAAGTTAAGAGACCTTGCTTCAGGAAATTTTTCGGATAGTTCAGACAGATTCCTTGCATCCGTCCATGGAATAAACTTACTGTATTTAGATATTTCCCCATTGGTAAAACCGTATGCTTTTGCAACTTCCCTGAAGGCAGACCTTGCGCGAAAAGTAACAGTTGTTGAAATCATAGCAACATTTTCATAACCATATTTATCAAAAACATATTTTACAATCTCATCTCTTTCCTTCCAGGAAAAATCGATGTCAATATCCGGAGGACTGCTTCTTCCTTTGTTTAAGAATCTTTCAAAGTACAGGTTATGTTTTATCGGATCTACCTCAGTTATTCCCAGGCAGTAAGAAACGATACTATTAGCCGCTGATCCGCGCCCGATAGTTATCATCCCACGCTTCCTGGCTTCCATTAAAATATCCCAGACGACCAGGAAATAATCTGTAAAATCCATTTCATGGATCACCTGCAGTTCCATCTTCAACCTGTCTACAGCCGAATCGATCATAGGAGAATATCTGCGTCCTAACCCTTCGAAGCATTTCTCCCATAACAATGTATAAGAATCCTTCTCAGGTGGAACGTCAAATTGGGGAAATTTATACTCATTCAGTCGTAGATCGACATTACAGTTCCGGGCAATATAATCTGTATTGAAAATTGCTTCTGGAACCTTGCTGTAAATGTTTTTCAGTTCGCGTTCATCTTTGAAATAAGCTTCTTTGTCAGCCAGTTCTGAATCCTCTATATTATCAGCATTTTTATTAAGCCTTATAGCGGTAACAATTCTATGCAATTCAAAATCATTTTGATCGAGGAAATACACAGGATTCGAGGCAGCCATTTTAATTTTATTTTTTTCTGCGTAAGTGTAGAGATTTCGAGCGTTGATCATGTTAGCCGAAGTTATAATCAGTTCAGCGTATATATTATCCCTGTTCCTTGCTGCTTCAAGTAAATCACGTGATGGAGTAATTATAAATAAATTTTCCAATGGCCGTCTTAACAGTGAAAAAAGGTCAAAATCATCATTAAGCTTACGCGATGTAATTATTCTGCAGAGATCTGAATATCCATGAAAATTCCTGGCAAGCAGCAAAGCATATACTGATTCATTGCCGGGCTGGTTGATTAAACAGCCAAGGATTGGTTTAATCCCATGCTCTTTAGCTTTTTTTGCAAAAGGGATAAGTCCATACATACCATTTGTATCCGTCAAGGCCAGTGATTTCACCTGATTTTTCTTTGCTTTATCAATAAGTTCCTCTATCCGGGAAGTACCTTTCAGCAAAGAATAATTAGAATGTACATGCAGAGGGATCATTTATTTCTGTCTTTTTCGAAAATTAAATTAACCAGGGGATAAAGTGAATGGGGAAAAAACCGGCTATGATCTATTTAATGCTTTCATCCCGATATCACGGCGAAAATACATACCTTCAAATTTAATCTTATTTAAAGCTCCATATGCCAGAGTTCTGGCTTTCTGAAGATCATTCTCTTCAAGCACCGCGGTTACCCCGATCACCCGACCCCCTGCAGTAAGAATCCTGCCATCCTTTAAAGCAGTACCTGCATGAAAAATAATCAGTTGATCGGAATCCAAACCGTTAAGTCCTGATATTTCAATGTCCTTCGAATAACTTTCAGGATATCCTCCAGAAACAGCCACCACACATACAGCAGTTCCTTCTGAAAAAGAAACTGCATCTTTATTCAGTTTACCGGAGGCAGCAGAATAGAGAAGATTAAGGAAATCCCCTTCAATAAGAGGAAGCACTGCCTGAGTTTCAGGATCGCCGAACCTGCAGTTAAATTCGATTACCTTTGGACCCTCTGAGGTTATCATTAATCCAGCGTAAATACAGCCAGAAAATTTCCGGTCTTCCTTCCTCATCCCTTCAAGCACAGGTTTAATTATTTCGTTGCTAATCCTGCCCGCCATCTTTTTATCGATCACAGGAGCGGGCGAATAAGCACCCATTCCCCCCGTATTTCTACCTGTATCCTTT
Organism: uncultured Bacteroidota bacterium; assembly: GCA_963839165.1. Lineage (GTDB taxonomy): Bacteria > Bacteroidota > Ignavibacteria > Ignavibacteriales > Ignavibacteriaceae > DATFVA01. The sequence goes on from CAWIUG010000005.1 coordinate 402,677, forward strand.
TCACCGATTCTTTTATGATCCTGGGAAGAAGGAAGCAGCATGAATTCATCACCGTCAGTTACAGCCAGTACTGAAGCTTCTTCACCCTCAAGAAATTCTTCAATGATAATTCTTCCCCCAGCATCTCCGAAAACGTTATCCAGAAATATTTCCTTTAAAGCCTTATTAGCTTCATCATTATTGATACAGATAATCACGCCTTTTCCGGCAGCGAGTCCATCAGCTTTTATTACAACAGGGTAACCTGAATTTTTCAGGAAGTCAGCCGCTTCATTAAAATGAGATTTGTCAAATTCCCTATAATCTGCAGTAGGTATTGAATATTTTACCATCAGTTTTTTTGCAAAGGATTTATGTCCTTCTATTTCTGCGGCTTTCGCTGAAGGTCCGAATACTTTTATATTTTGATCGCGGAGAAAATCGGCAAGTCCATCAACCAGAGGTTGTTCGGGTCCTATTACAACTAAGTCGATGCTCTCGGAATGGCAGAAGTCAGCAATATTCCGGTTCCCTTTTTCAAGAATCACATTTTGTCCTACTGAAGCAGTGCCTGGATTTCCTGGACTTATGAAAAGCTTATTTATCAAATTACTTCGGGAAATTTTCCACGCCAAGGCATGTTCCCTTCCACCGGATCCAAGTACAAGAACATTCATTATATTTCTGCTTTTATTAAAAACTGGAATTGCTTTGTCAACTGCTCGGTGAGAAAATCTCTCCTGTGCTTTTCAATAAATTCCTCATTAGGCTTAGGTAGCCTGTTTTCAATATATAGCTCATATACATTCATAATTGCTTTCTTAATAGCTTCCACATCATCAGGTGCAGTAATAAAAGCAGCACCGTATTCCTCAACCGCGGTTTTTACTGATCCTTCCGGAATTGAGGCAATGATAGGTTTCCTTGTTCCAAAATATTCAAAAGTTTTCCCGGATGAAATTGTATCACTATTTTTTCCATGACCCAGCATCACCCAGAGAATATCGCTGGTAATTGTTTTAATAAGCGCATCCTTATGATTAAGGTATCCGTATACTTTTACAAAGTCCTGGAGATCGAGTTTACGTATGAGCTTTCTGTTCTCATTCCTTAAGAAGCCTATAAAATGAAGTTCAATATTAGCGGCGATATCAGGTCTCTCAAGCGATAGTTTCTTAAATGCACGTAAAAAATATTTTGGGGTTATGAATTCATAGAATAAACCCGAATAAGTTAATCTCATCTTACCGTTATTCTTTTTCTCAGGGACAAGGTTCTCAAAATCTTCAGGATCAAATCCCTGTGGAATAATAAAAACATCCTCAAAAGTTATGAACCTGTAACGGTCCAGAATCCTTTCCTTCATTCTCCTATTAGTAACAATTATCCTGTCTGCCGCCTTCAACGCAGCATATTCCATTGATTTATGCAGATAACTATGAAGAGGAGTTGGATAGAATCCGAAATGATTTCCATACCAGAGATCACGATAGTCAACAACAAGTGGAAGGCTGAATTCCGTTTTAAGTTTAACCGCCATGTTAAAAGTTGAGAATGGTGGTCCGGTCACATAAATTATATCAAATTGCTCCTCTGTTAGAAGCTTTCTGGCGGTTATCAAGGCTTTAGAACTCCACCCCGTTTTGTTATCAGGAATGAATACAGTTGCACTCATCCTGCTCAGAAATTTTCTTATCCATTCGGGAGGAATTTTAACAGTTCCCCTCTTCTGCATCCTGGAATTTATGTCATTCCCTTCAGTCCGGATAATTCTTATACCTGCCTTTTCAGCTTCATTCAGCAGTGTGTTATCATGAGCATAGTAAGCAGTATTGCCGGTCGTAAGAACGGTTGGTTCCCAGTTATACTGCTTCATGTATTTAGTAAACTTGAGTGTTCGCTGAACTCCGCTAAGCCCCATAGGAGGGTAATAATATGATATCACCAGAACCTTGAACATAGAACTCCCAGATTTAATAACACCTCCAAAAATAAATAAAATTAGAACATCATTCTTATGAATGATAGTTCGGAGCTTCCTTTGTTATAATAACATCATGAGGATGACTCTCCTTTAATCCTGCCAATGTTATCTTAACAAACCTGGTTTTCGTTTTAAGCTGGCGTATGGTACTGACACCGCAGTATCCCATAGCTGCCCTTAATCCTCCATTAAGCTGAAGGACTGTCTCAGCTAACGAACCTTTATATGGAACTCTTCCTTCAACTCCCTCAGGAACGAGTTTCGCAATATCAAGTTCTGTATCCTGGAAGTAGCGATCTTTACTCCCTTTTTTCATCGCCGCCAACGACCCCATACCTCGATAATGCTTAAAGCTTCTGCCCTCAAACAGAATCGTTTCGCCAGGACTTTCCTCCACACCTGCGAACAACCCGCCAATCATTACTGAGTCTGCTCCCGCCGCAAGGGCTTTAGGTACATCACCGGTTTGTTTTATACCGCCGTCTGCGATCAATGGTATGCCTCTGGCTTTAGTGGCTCTGAAAACATCCTGAATAGCAGTTATCTGTGGGATCCCGACACCGGCAACAACCCTGGTGGTACAAATTGATCCCGGTCCGATACCTACTTTTACTGCATCAATTTTACAATCCAAAAGATCAAGTGCTGCCTCATAAGTACCTATATTCCCAGCTATTAACTGAGCATACTTATATTTTTTTCTCACTTCTTTAACCATCTTTAGAACACCAGTTGAGTGGCCATGTGCTGTGTCAATTATAATTGCATCCGCACCTGTACTAAGAAGTGAATCTATACGATCCATTGTATCAGTAGTAGTTCCAACAGCTGCTCCCACACGAAGCCTGCCATGCTCATCTTTGCATGCATTAGGATGTTTCTTCTTCTTTTGAATATCCTTAAATGTAATTAGTCCTTTTAATATTCCCTCTTTATTCACAACAGGGAGTTTTTCAATCTTATACTTTTGGAGCAACTTTTCTGCCTTCTCAAGAGTTGTTCCCACCGGTGCAGTAATCAGATTTTCCTTAGTCATGAGATCCTTAACAATCGCTCTACGGTTTGGTTCAAATCTGAGGTCACGGTTTGTCAAAATGCCCACTAGTTTCCCTCCATCACTTACAATAGGAATTCCTGAAATCCTGTATTTTTTCATTATATCAAGTGCTTCACCTATGGTTTTATTCGGTCGAAGGGTCACTGGATCTTGAATCATTCCACTTTCCGATCTTTTTACTCTGTCAACTTCGATACTCTGATCTTCAATCGACATATTTTTGTGGAGAATGCCTATGCCTCCTTCCCGGGCAAGGGCTATGGCAAGCGAAGATTCTGTAACAGTATCCATCGCTGCAGATATTATAGGAATGTTTAATTGAATATCCGGAGTCAATAGTGTTCTAAGGTCCACTTCCCTAGGTAGGATAGAAGATTTTCCGGGGATCAGAAGGACATCATCAAAAGTCAAACCTTCCTTAATTACTATTTCATTCTGCTTCATAAATTTTTCCTGTTGTTAGTTAATCATAGGCCGGCAAGCCGGTTATATCCTCACCGACAATCAATGTATGCATTTCATGAGTTCCCTCATAAGTTTTTACTGACTCAAGGTTTGCAGCATGTCTCATAACAGGGTACTCATTGAGGATGCCGTTTGCACCGAATATTTCTCTTGCAACATGGGCAATCTCAAGTGCCTTCTCACAATTATTTCGTTTTGCAAGAGAAACCTGGGTATGCTTCATTGTACCTTTATCCTTCATTCTCCCCAACTGAAGATTCAAAAGCTGAGCTTTAGTAATTTCGGTGAGCATAAAGACAAGTTTCTCCTGTGTCAGCTGGTAAGAAGCTATTGGTTTGCTGAATTGTACTCTTGATTTTGCATAATTAAGGGCAGCATCATAGCAGGCCATCATAGAACCGACTACACCCCAAGCTATTCCATACCTTGCCTGGTTAAGGCACATAAGAGCATTTTTTAATCCAGAGGTTCCGGGAAGAAGATTTTTTTCAGGTACAAAAACATTATCAAATATAAGTTCTGATGTAACCGAAGCTCTAAGTGAATGCTTGCCCTTCATCTCAGGGGCAGTAAAACCATCAAAAGATTTCTCAACAAGAAAACCCCTAACCACACCGTCAAGCTTCGCCCATACAACAGCAATATCAGCAATAGTACCATTTGTTATCCACATTTTGGCACCATTAAGTCTGAAACCTCCGTCTGCTTTCTCAGCTTTTGTTACCATACCTCCGGGATTGGAGCCAAAATCAGGCTCTGTAAGTCCGAAACACCCAATCTTTTCACCCCTGGCCAGAAGAGGCAGCCATAAGTTCTTTTGTTCATCACTTCCGAAAGTAAATATAGGATACATAACTAATGCGCTTTGAACAGAAACAAAACTTCGAAGACCGCTATCTCCCCTTTCAAGCTCCTGCATAACAAGCCCGTATGCTACGTTATTCATTTCTGCACAACCATATTCTTGAGGAAGATTTGAACCAAACAGTCCAAGGTCCCCCATTTGAGATACTAGCTGAATAGGAAATTCTGACTTTTGGTTATATTCCTCAATTATTGGGATAACTTCATTACTAACAAATTCACGAATTGTATCCCTGATCATAATCTCCTCTTCCGATAAAAGAGATTCCATATTATAGTAATCCACACCCTCAAACCTTGTCATTGATTCCTCATTTACATATTAAAATTTAATCGTTAAAATTAAGCGATATAGGCAAGACAAGCAAACTTCACACGAATCTCCTGGCTGTTAAAATCTTCCATTTTTTATCGGAACAACCCACGGCACAAGTGTTTTCTTGAGATCAATTTGTATTCCTGTCTAATAAGGAACGAAAAGCAGCAAGTAATATTTATCTGGAGAAATTAAGCTTCAGGTCAGGAGAATTTACCTGAACTGAGGAGTGGGAATATCAAATAAAAAAATAAACCCGGAAGAGGGTATCCGGGTTTATTTCCTTTAACTTAGGATATCTGAAACATAATTATTATTTATCTATTTTCTATATTTTATCACCTCCTTCTCGTTATATAGTATATCTTACTTTAATAATATCATTTTCCTGACTCTAACGAACGTTTCTCCTCCTTCACCCCGGGCTGTAAGACGATAAATATAGGTTCCAGAACTTAACTTGCTCCCCATTTCATTCGAACCGTCCCAATTAACGGTATATGTGCCTCTCATGACCTGATTTGAGAATAAAGTCTTCACTTCCTCTCCTAGCATATTATATAATTTAAGCGTGACAAAACATGGCACTGGTACCTGAAATTTTATTGAAGTAGAAGGATTAAAGGGATTTGGGAAATTCTGGGTTAATAAATAATCAAGCGGTAATGAAGGTGCATTCTTATTAATAATTTCAATTTCAATCTTATCTAGGCGATGACGGTCTGCGTCAACGAGAATAATTCTACCCACAATAACATTTCCGGGATTATTTATTTTAAAAGGTAAATCGGCTAATAAATGTTCCCCATCTTCGATAGTTTTACTTGCCATCCTATCATACAACAGAGTCTTCAGAGAAGAATCAGTCATGCTCAAAATATCCCTGTCCGAGGTCAGTATTGATCATCAGATCTCCACCAGATTTATCTATATTCCCGAATTCTATCTGCGCACCACGTATTGCAACTTTACTATCGACATATAATGTAATCCCTTCCCCTGTAATATAAGCCTTTATCTTAGCATCGGCATTTCCCGCAGCTTTGGATAATATACCTGGTTTTACTTTCCTTACAGGGTTGTCATTAGGATAAAATCCTGTCAGAATAATATTCTGAATCAGTGACAGATCCTGAACATTCACAATCCCGTCAGGTTCAGGTTCCAGTGTACCCGGTATCCATGGTGAGATATCGGCCCGTTTAAAATTTTCTCCTGTAAGGGAATCTTTTCCTATGATATGATCCACGACCATTATAAGGTCGAGTATATCAATATAATCATCACCATTAACATCACCGCGTGAAGAGACCCGATTTACAGCCATGACGGTCATTACATTCTGAGCTGAACTTATATAAACAGGGTAACCTTCACTCGTTGTTCCCGATGCATTTGAAATAATCAGTGAAGAGTTCAATGTGTCATTTAGAGCGGGAATATCTGCGATCCGGTATTCAATTGTCAACAGATCATTATAATCCTTTGCCGGATCAAGACCGCTGTTCTGATCAAGGTTATAAAGAAGGATGTACACTGAATCTGCTGATGCCCCATTTGCAGTAATTGGTCCTCGGAACAGATTGTAATCGAGCACCCAGTTCTCATCTAATACATCTGAACCTTTTTGAATGTTCCTGAAAGTTAGTATTGTATTATCATCGACATTCTTATTGAGGGTCAATCTGAATTGTATAGCCTGAACTTTTTCACCAAGAGGATCAAGTCCTTTTAATCTTACAGAAGCAGTGTAAACATTATCTTCCAGTTGGTAAACAGTATCATGTTGGAACAAGAGGCCGTTTTCACCAGCTCCCTTTCCTGTAAGGGGAATGGCATGCGGCGATGTCGGATCATCCGATGTAAAAATGAGGTTGCCGGAATAAGTTTCAGCAGAAGCTGGGGAGAATGTAACTGTGAAAATCTGGTTTTCCCCCGGGGGTATATTAGCTGATGAAGGTATTACTGAATAACCTGAATCTGCTATAGACGCACCAGATATCTGTAATTCATTTACAAATCCTGAATTGGAGACTGTAACCGTCATATTTTTATTTGAATTTAGAGTCACGAGCCCAAAATTCAGGGATGAGGGTGAGGCTCTTAAAGAAGGTCCTTCATCAGAGCCTGTCCCGGTGAGATTATATGTTAGTGGTGAACCTGCGGTATTATGTGTAATTTCCAATGAAGATGCAATTACACCTGTTACCGTTGGACTAAAAGTAATATCAAAGATCTGACTACTTCCTGGAAGTATTGTTACTGGGAAATCAGCCGGGGAAAAAGTATATTCTTCAGCTCCAGAAATAATACTGCTTATAATAAGATCCTCATCCCCTAGATTGCTTACTTCCGCCTGGAGTGTACGATAATTACTCACACCAACAGAACCAAAATCCAATTCTGATGGATTTATTGAAAAAACGGGAGGCATTAAGACCTTCTTTATTTCCAGGTTATCAATCATGAGATCATTATCGGCATTTGAAATCGAAGATTCGCCATAGAATCCCAACAGAATCATTCCCGAATAATTCGATAAGTCTACCACCACGTGTTCACCTAGGGAGCTTATTTCATCATAAACGTACTGTGACCCATTGTTATTCCATTCCCTGAGGATATTAGATTCCGACCACGTAATGCCTGAATCAGTTGATATAAGCAGTGCAAACCTATCGTCTGTACCCCCGGGTTCCGGAGGATTTGATGTGCGTGCTGCATTTAATGCAAGATCGAATTCCAGCTGGTAATCAGAACCATTTCCAAGGTCAGCCAGTGTAGTCATCATCCAATGATTAACAGAAGTACCTGAAATGTTCAGTATAGCAGCTTTGTTAACAGGCGATGGTAAATTGAGCCAATCACCTTGCGCCCATCCTGAATTCGTAGCGATTACAGTAACAGGGTCATTCAATAATCCTGAATATCTGATATAATAGAGTGGAGGAAACGATCCTTCAAAGTTTTCCATATAAGGGTATACTGTAACCGGAGGATCCTCCATCACAAGAAATGACCATATAGGTACGCCTGAAGCTTCACCAGTTTCATTATAAGGAACGATCATCCAATAATATCTGGTATTATATAATAATGGAGCATCAGGGATGTACTGTGTAGCAAGCTGCAAATCTGTACCATGTTCGAGGTTGGAAGGTGGAGTGATACCTTCTCCGTCTGTTCCGAAATAGAGCCTGTAGCCTGTGGGAACCGGTCCATTGCCTGCTTCCCAGATGAGTCCAATATTTATATCTACATCCACGGCACCATTAGAAGGGGAAATGGGAGATGCAGGACCCGGGTGGAGGTCAGCACTGTATACTTTTATATTGTCGATGAACCAGTACATAGAGTAATTCCCCGTCCATCTGAATCGAACCCTTGAATTAGTTACACCAGAAGATTCAGACGTAATATCAATGATGATATGCTGCGGGTTCCCCTGAGAAGTAGTGGTCGAACTAAAGACTTCCAACCACATATTTCCATCCCAGACTTCGATAAATATTTCTCCCCCTGCTCCACCGCGAAAATACTGATCTAATTCAAGCAGCACACTTTCTCCACTTTGAGCGGAGAATCCGGGAGACTCAAGTGCAACATTTTCAGGCAGATTATTGTCAGAATATTGATAACTATTGAATACTGCTACTGGGGCAGACATAGGAGCAAAAGTTAGGTCAAGGGGATCTCCAAAGTGCCACAGATCAACCCCTTGTTCACCTGCTATTATATTCTGGTTCCAGTCTTGTGGTGGTGTAGTTCCAGCAGCAGATGAAAAATCTTCATCTATATATACCACCATAGCCGACCCAGGTAAAACGTTTCTATTTTTTTGTACTACTGTACCTTCTATTTTCTGAGCTTTGTCCCTCTGTGCAAATGCGGTAAGCGGTAGCATCAGAAGCGACAAGAGGAAAGTAATTAGAATATACTTAGCTAAGTTTAACTTCAAGACTCCTCCTGAATTTTTGATATATTGTGTGTTGTAGGTATGGTCCTGAGCCATCTGTGCCAGGGATAGCTTTCAGGTTGTTCGATATGAAAAAATGGTGAATACTCATCTTTAAGGACTTTATTATAAGTCAATTAAATATGGTAGTTAAGGGTCTATGTTTTATTCTAATTTTAAAATTAAGGCCCCTCAACGTGCCCTGTTAGTTCCTGTAGATACCACCCGGGTTCTATTTATAAACCAAAGGTTCCAGTAAATACATGGAATAAATATAAATTTTAACAGAAAACATTTCAGGACCTTATTTAAAAACATAAGTTTTCAAATTAAGGAGATTATATAGCATTCTGTTGATTCATCTAAGCAAGTAACAAATAAAAATGTAAGTGGATCTCCGAATAAAAAATAACAATCCTTTATGGGAATCCAAGTTTGTTTACTCCATTAAGATTTATTTTATCTATATAAAATCAGCACTTTTTTTATAAATCTTTTCTCAATCTCCCTTAAGTAAAATGTTGGCTTTCTTTCATAAAGACAATTTTAGCAAAATTTATTTTCAATGTCAAAAATTGGAACCGTTAATTCTTATTATTACTTAGTATATCTATTCTTCAGTTGAAGAATTAAACAATCTGAATTAAAGACAGGTATCTTCGGCGGTATAACTATATTTAGCCTGGGAAGAACAATACATATTAAGTATACATGCTGTAAATCACGTCATGTTTTTGTATTTTATTTATTTTGGTATAAGCTACGATGAAAAAGTTAATTGGTGAGTGATTAATTGCTGCCTCCGTTTTAACACGGAGGCTTTTTTTATCTGTTTTTATTTTTAATCATAATTTTTTGTTTTAAAATATATCTTTTTATACTGCTCTCTTGAGAGGCCCGGTGTTGAGTCCCGGAATATCGGGTTTTTTATTGACATAAATAATCACACTTTTTATAATAGACCAATTTTTAGTCTTATAATAATACGTTCTGTTTATGTTATTTTAGCTTTAAGAGTGGGATTAAGCTCGGTTTTACGCCCTCAAAGCCGAGCGTTTTTCTGGATTTTATTATTTCTTTTTATAAACAAAATTGTTATTATCATATCCAATATTTCACCATCTAAAGAAAATGATTCTTATTGCTGAAGACCAACTCATAACCGCCCTTGAGTTAAAAACCATACTTAAAAGAAACGGATTCCCGATATCTCAAGTTTTTACCCGAGGAGCAGAGGCTATACGATTTCTACTAATTGAAAAACCTCTGTTTGCTCTTCTTGATATTAAACTAGCCGATGAAGTTTCAGGAATTGAGATAGGAAAGAGACTGAAAGAGAGGGACATTCCATTCATTTTTATATCTGCATTTTCTGATCCTGAAAACCTTCGGCGTGCGAAGGATTTACATCCTGCGGGGATATTAACGAAACCACTTGATGAAATGTCGCTGGAACAAATGATTGATGGATTCAGGTAGAGTACCTATTTGACTATTGCACTGTCCGGACTATTTGCAAAAGTTAATGTCCATTTCACACCCCCTGAAGTGTCGAGATCAACCCTGGCATCAAGCTGACCTTCGGCTATGTTCTCGAATAAACGAAGTCCAAGTTTACCGTACTTTTCGGCTTCCTCCCTGTCAAAACCGATTCCATTATCTTTAACCGTCAATACGAAATCATTCTTTTCTTTCCACAGATCAATAGTTATTATCCCTGTCATATTACCTGGAAAAGCATGTTTAAAGGAATTGGTGACAAGTTCTGTTATTACAAGCCCAACGGGGATAGCCTTATCAATCAATATTCCGGTATCTTCTATGGTAAGATCAATTTTCACCCTATTGCTCTCATTCAGATATCCTTCCGATATTAAGGAAGCGAGTTCCTCAACGTATTCACCAAGGTTGATTCTGGATAGATTGCCGGATTTATAAAGCTTTTCATGTACAAGTGCTATTGATCGTATTCTGGTTTTGATATCCTTTATTATTTCCCTGAATGCTTCTTCCTGCACAGTCTCAGCTTTTAGACCCAGTAGTGAGGAAATAATCTGCATATTATTTTTTGTTCTATGATGAAGTTCTCTCAGCAGCACTTCCTTTTCAGCGAGTTGATTCTCGATCCTCCTATATGCCTCTTTAAGATTACTCTCAGCTATCTTTCTTTCGGTGATATCAGTATTCGTTCCGAACCAGCGTATGATTTCACCGGCCTGGTTTTGTACGGGCTGAGCTCGAGAGAGAAACCATCTAAATTCCCCGTCGCTTCTTTTTAATGGAAATGTATCTTCCCAAACCTCCCCTCTTCCAATATATTCTCGAAATTTCTTTTCAACACGTTCAATATGATCCGGATGATGTACTATTCTCCACCTCCATCCTTCCACGTCTTCAAAGGATGTGCCTGTGTACTCATACCATCTTTTATTGTACCAGAATAATGATCCATTTTCATCTGCCATCCATGCTAACTGGGAAATATTATCAGCTAGAGTCTTGAACATTTCCTCTCTCTTATTCAGATCATTTGCAATTTGTTTTTGCGGTGTAATATCCAAAGACTGTATAATTATACCCTCGGATATCGGATATGAACAAGACTGATACCAAACTCTGTTTCCATCATTAAATTCAAAGTAGTTTTCAACTTTCTGAGGTGTTCTTTCAGCCATAGTTAGCTGGTAAGCTTTAAAAAATTCTGAATCCTCTACGTTGGGTACAACTTCAAATATATTTTTCCCAAGCATTTCCGGTACAGTGCTTTGAGCATGCCGAGCATTTACCTGATTCACGTAAATATAATTCCAGTCAGTATCCAGGATTGCAATCCCTTCAAATAAATTGTCAAGAGCGGGGCCGTACTTTTTATATGCATCCTGTATTTTGCCATTTATACTACGTTTAGCAGAGTTAATCGGTAAGTCTTTCATAGAAGTTTTAATTTTATTTAAGTAAAGGAATGAGACCCTGTGATAATTAACCTTATTTTTTTTCTTCTTCTGTGATTATAATCATAATAACTGCGAGTCATCCGTGGATTGTTCTTCGCATTTTAATAAACTGGTAGATTTAGTTCGTGCATCATCTTTTATTACAGACGCTATTACAACGCGTTCTGATTCAATATTGATTATAATATCATTCTTATCCATATTTAATGAAACAGTAGATTTAAAGTCACCTTCGATATTAACACTTGTCATCTGCAGCATAATATTCCTCATAATTTCAATATCATTGTAAAATATTTTCTTGAGAAAATAACTGATAAATGTCACTGATTTTTGGAAAAGTTAAACCAATTAAATTTTTAAAGTGTATGTTGTCTTCTTTTTCCCCATAAATTAACGATTTCAGCCATAATTTTTATATTTTTATATATTGTATCTCACATTTATATTTATTAAAATCCTTTTAAAAGGAAAAAACTTTTTATTCGATTTCCATTTCAAGATATATAATTACTTCCGGCGAAGAGGATTCTATGCAAAATAAATCAGTGTTTTTAACACTTGACGATGGTATCACTGCTTCTGATATAAGGAAAGTGCTTATAAGCGCTGGAGTTATGAAGCTTAAAGTTTTTTCTACCTGTGAGAATATGATGAAGGAAGTAATAAACGTATCACCTCCCGATCTCATCATCGCTGATACAGATGTACGGGATCGTAATTACCTTATGAATTCTATAGAAGAGATCAGGTCAAAGTTCCATATTCCTGTTATCTTTCTTTTGAGAGACAGAAAGTTATCTGAGCTCGTATTACCGATAGATCCAGGGTGTGATTATATCTCAAAACCTCTCGCCGATAACAAACTTCTACACTCTCTTGAAAAATTTCTTAAAACCTCAGCTTCATCAGCTGGAACTACCATTTGACTTTCAAGTATTAAAATTAAGGATGAATGTTGTTTTCCCATCCTTTACCAGAGTCAGTGAACCATTTATCTGCTCGCTCAAAGTATTCACAAGCTGAAGACCAAGTGATTCAGTATTCCGGAAATCTATATCTTCAGGAAATTCCTTCCCGTTATTACTTATTTCCAGAATGTACCTGTTGCCTTCCCCCCCCAGTTTTAGGCTGATTTCGGCATTGTCCTGGTATTCAGGAAAACCATGTTTCAAGGCATTAGAGATAAGCTCATTAACAATAAGACTGACTGGAATCAGGGTTTCAAGCTCGAGATTGGTTTCTTTCACATCAAGGTTTAACTTTATTTCATTCAAATCAATATTATAAGAAGAATATAAGTAAGAGATTAGTTCCTGCAGGTATTCCCTGATATTTATATTCACCACTTCTTCCGATTTATAGAGTTTTTCGTGAATAAGCGCCATTGATCTGATACGATCTCGACTTATTTTAAGTATTTCAAGAGCTTCCTTATCCTTTACACGGCCCGACTGCAGGCTCAGGAGGCTTGAAATGACCTGCAGATTATTTTTTACCCTATGATGTATCTCTCTTAATAATATCTCTTTTTCCTTTATGGTCCGTTCCATTTTCATCCGCACATTCTTTCTGTCAGTAATATCTCTAATTATCGCAGTAAAATTTTTACTGCCATTTTGAGTTATTTCACTGAAAGATAATTCGATCGGTACTTCAAATTCTCTTTTGTGCCAGGCTGTTGTTTCAAACGATGACCAGGTGATTGTTTTTTTTCCTGTCATGAGATACTGCTGCATTGCTTTTGAATGCCTTTCTTTAAGCCGGCCGGGCATTAGTATTTTAAGATCCTTACCAATTAGTTCAGAAGGTCTGTAACCGAAGATCCTTTCAACAGATTTATTACAGAACAGGATACAACTGCTGCTATCTATCGTAATAATAGCATCGGTTGCAGTTTCGGTAACTTTCCTGAATTTTTCCTCGCTCAACCTAAGATTTCTCTCAAATTTCCTTCTTTGATTAACCGCAGTACTAACCGACATTTTCAGAAGAAATATTATCATTGTAAAAATCTGAAGGTTGATGAAGGAAGCCTCAGGGGTACCAGCCGCCATTCTCTCAGATCCCATGGAAATTCCTGCAACTGCAATTGAAAAAAAAATTACGATTGCTGCAGTAGTTTCTCTTAAACCAAACCTGAACGCAACATACAAAAAGAGGGGAAATGTGAATAACGGAAAAGGATATCGGTTAATAATCATCGGCAGATTAATATAGATAACTTTGGGGATAAAGATTATTATGGTGGTGATAACCAGAATTATCAGTACTGCTGCGGCTTCAAAGATCTTTTTCGTAGACCATTTAATTTCATTTTCTTTCCATAGTAGAATAATACTGGCAAATATAATCGCACTACCCATATCCCCTATCCACCAGGCAAGAAAAACAAGAGAATAATTCCCAGGCCTGATCATTCCTGCTGCCGTAAGTACCAAGATACCAATAACTGCACTGATAGCTGTGCTGATCAGACCCACCAGCAATGAGTATTTTATTAAAGTAATCGGAGACCCGTACAGATTCTGTTTATCAAGGAATTTATTAATTAAAAACAATGCAGCAACTCCTTCAAGTGTGTTACCGCAGGAGATACCTGCTGAAGTCAGAACCGTACCTGCTGTAGTTATATTCACCAGAAAAGATCCAAGGAATATAGCCGGCCATATCTTGTATCCGTAAAAGATGAATGCTGTTATTGAAACAGCAGTAGGGATCCAGATTGCGGATACACTGGCGTTGAGAAAAGCAAAACTCAGGCTTAGTTTACCCGCTGTGAAGTAAAGTATGCCTATAATTATTACTACCAGAGGACCATTTTTGTTATTTTTTTTCAGCATCCTATGAAGTTATTGTCAAAATAAAGATGAATAACCAAATCTCTTTTATGATGCTGCACATTACGATTCGCATACGGGTTAGAATTACTCACCAAATTGAATTTACTCGGTACCCATCTGCAGTGCGATGATAAAAATCACCTTAAGTATACCACAGGACCTTTAAGATTGAAGCAGAATGCTGGAATGTTTCAAATGTGATTCAACTTCCATGATATTTCCTCATCACAGTTTAAATCAATAACGAAGATTATTTTCTTCTAGAATTATTTCATATAGAACTAATATGGTTGAAACAAAAATCACATTAAGGTACATACCCATATTCTTTGAACTGGAGGATGACGATCTGAAAGTGATAGAAAATGCAGGTATGATAAGACGCTTTCAGAAAAATATGGTAATATTGGATGAATCAAAAGAAGAAAGCAGTGGACTTTTTATAATAATAAAAGGATCGGTTAAAGTTACCCGCAACGATTCAAAAGGAAATGAAATTATTCTCGCAATCCTAAATGAATTCGATTATTTCGGTGAAATGTCATTATTAGATGGTCAACCTCCCAGTGCTAACGTGATAGCTACTGAAAATACAGAAGTCTTCTTTATTGGGAGAGATGAATTTATGCAACTTATTCAATCCCGTCCAAAGATTATGGCTTCTCTGCTCGATGAAGTTATAAAAAGGCTCCGTGCTGCAGATGATAAAATAAAATCTCTTTCTCTTAACAAAGCAAAAGAAAAAATAATTAATGCAGTAATCCAGCTCGCAGAGATCTCAGGAGTAAGAAAACATGGACTGGTTGAATTAAATCTTCCTTTTCAGCATGAGATTGCTAATATGGCAGGAACTTCAAGGGAGACAGTATCGCGGGTTCTTCATGCGCTTCACAAGAAAGGACTGGTTGAACTTGATGGTTCAATTATAAGAATTCCGGAATACGATAATTTTAAGAGAATCCATTCTTAGACAATTAATATTTGCCATCTGCTCCTTCTAGCGGGATTATCCTGTTACAATGAGCGACCCCCCGTATCATCTGCGGGGGGTATTTTTTTTCTTAATTGCCTTTAACAAATATTAATAGTACGTTTCTACAGCGGACATTAATATGTTTCCTCTTTTCGACCATAGAAAGACCCTTTTTTATCTCAGCCTGAGCATCGCTGCCGTTTTAATATCATCACAAATCACCTCATCGGACAGTCCATATGGAGTTATCTTAAGCTATATGGGAACAGTCATCTTCGTAATTGCCTTTGCCGATAGATGGGTAAGAAGCGGTTCCTATATTATACTGACAATCATCTCAACTATGATAATTATAGTCAGTATTATATTAAATAACATTCCAGGAGAAAATTATCGCGACATCTTCCCTGAGGATATTAGAGAATTTTTATTCTTCCTGGCAGTTTTCCTCTGCCCCTTTGGAATTGTTATTGGTATAGTAGGCTATTTCTTTCTTTCATGCAAACCCGGAAAGAAATGATACGTCTTCTTCCATGGTAACAGCTTGTTAAAAAAAGCCCCGCATTTAGCGGGGATTTTTAAAAGCGGAGAGGGCGGGATTCGAACCCGCGATACCAGTTTCCCAATATGACGGTTTAGCAAACCGTTGGTTTCAGCCACTCACCCACCTCTCCATAGCTGAAATTATCTATTTTTAGGCTTCAAAGATAATATTTTAATCAACAATTAAAAATTAAATCATTTGATCTTTTACCGGGTTAATCAACCTATTTTCAACAATAGGTACTGGATCAAAATTCAATTCCGCATTAATTCTTGTTCAAATTTTCATAACCTGTATAAAGAATCTTTTAATAATTTCTCTACAATAAAAACATATAAGTTTGAATAAAATCTGATATCCACTGTTCTTTCCAGTTCAATCTCTATTTCAAAGAAAAGAAAACCAGGTACATATAAATGCAGAGTAAACTTTAACAAATTACTAATCGCTGAAAAACCATTCATACTTACCTCCATAAGTCAATAAACCTGGGACAATATCCCGGTTGTGAAATAAATCAATATTTTCCAAATTCCTGTCAAATAATTTTGGGCATTACTTAAGAGAAAACCACCCCCTCTATCCGAGAATCTCACGAACTGTTGAGGGTCAATCATAGAAATATAACCAGAGGTCCCTATGAAAAAACTGTCACGTAAGGTTTTTCTGAAAAACATCTTTTTCTCCGGCTCCCTGCTTCTCGGCGGCAGTACTTTACTTGCAGCCTGCGGCGGCGGCGAAAAAAAACCTGCCGGCAATGAAAATAACCAGCAATCTACTACCAATGATCCATGCAATGATGTTAGTAATTTATCTGATGCTGAGTTAGCCACCCGTAAACAGTTTAATTATAGGGGACAGACGCCCAATGAGGATAAATATTGCAGTAATTGCCTTCACTGGAGACCACCTACAGGAAGCGGACCTTGCGGCACCTGCGAACTGGTCAAGGGTCCCATTAACCCCAATGGTTATTGCGACCAATGGATGGAAAAACCAAAAACGGTCGGCTGATTATTCGACCTTAATATCAATCTTCGGATCGTATTTATATTTATCACCGTCAACACCGGGCTGCTTTTCGGAGATGTATTTAATTTCGAGGATCTTCTGCTCTGGATCAAATTGATATCCGGTTTCAGCCTTCTGCAAATCTAAGGATGTTGACAATTTTACCGGGATACCATTTACTGTCACACTGTTCACAGGTTCTGTTCTGTAAATTTTAAGCAGGTAATACGCAATTTCAGGAATGTATTCTCCTTCTTTTTTCTCTAATTTGATATCCAATGCCGGATTATTCCTCACCGATATATCAGTAACTAAATACTGCCCTTTCTGGTACTCAAGGCTTTGCCCGTCATCCTGATAGAACTCATAGTTTGATTCCTCCCCTGGAAAAATTTTAAGAGTCAAATATTGTACATCAATAGTATTCATTCCTATGTATTCCTGTTTCTCCCTCATAGGAATCACCCCACCTTCCTTTATGAATAGAGGGATTCTGTCAATGGGAGCTTCACTAAGAATCCACTGACCTCCTTCATAGACCTTATTATCCCACCAGCCAAGCCAATTCCCCCCGGGCAGATACAGCTTTTTAGAATTCTCATACTCCGACAGCACAGGTGCAACGAGCAAATTTTCACCTATCATAAACTGATATTGTGCTTCATTTGAATAGCACTCGTCCTCATCCTGGTAATTCAGGAACATCGAACGTACAATCGGCACTCCAGTTTTCGATGCACTATGAAACTCAGTATAAAAGAACGGGAGGAGTTCATACCGAAGTTCCATAACGTCCTTTACCCATCGTTCAACTTCCTCTCCGAAGGCCCACGGCTCCTGATCGCGTGTATTGATTATCGTATGTCCTCTATAAAAAGGAGTGAACGCGCCTAACTCCATCCACCTGGTATACAATCTTTGAGAAGGCGAACCAAAAAAACCACCAACATCACTGCCGCAGAATGCAACCCCGCTCAGACTTAAACCCTGAACCATAGTGCAGGCCAGTTTAAGATGCACTTCGCTCGCTGCATTGTCGCCAGTCCATACAGCCGCATATCTTTGTATACCCGAGAAACCTGCACGTGTAAGTATAAAGGGACGTTTACCAGGAAGATTATTTTTAATACCTTCAAAAGTTGCTTTAGCCATCTCAAGTGCATAAACATTATGGATTTTCTTGTATGAAGCACCGTAACCATTATCATCGAATTGAATTATATCCGGGATTGCCTGTCCCCATGCAGACGGTTCATTCATATCATTCCATATCCCGGCAACACCCTGTTTCAAAAGCTCTGCATTCTTCCTGCCCCACCATTCGCGTGTTTCTTTTTTTGTGAAATCAGGGAAATATGCCCACCCGGGCCATACCTCACCCTGGTAAACAACACCGTCAGGATATTTTGCAAAAAGATCCTCTTTCAATCCCTCCTCTGCCGTTTCATAATCAGTTGTATCGGCCTTTACCCCAGGATCTATTATTGTGATGACCTTAAACCCCTTCTTCTGCAAATCGTCAAGCATTCTTTCAGGATTTGGGAATCTGTTATTATCCCATGTAAATACTCTGTATCCATTCATATAATGGATATCCAGGTAGATTACATCGCAGGGGATTTCTTTTTCACGGAAGGTCTGTGCGAGTGTTTTAACTGTCGCTTCGGGATAATAACTCCATTTACTTTGCTGATAGCCGAGAGCCCACATCGGCGGCATTTCCATTCTTCCGGTAAGCATAGTATAAAGGGAAATGACCTTCTTAATTTCGGGTCCTTTTATGAAATAATAATCCAGCTCGCCCTTTTCTGCACCAAACCAGTAAAACCTGTTATTGCTTGCGCCCATATTAAAATATGACCGGTAAGTATTATCTAAAAATATTCCGTAGGCTTTATGGTTCCTTATTCCAATGAAGAAAGGTATCGACTGATAAAGCGGATCCTGTTTTTCTGTGTAATCAGGTGTATCCGAATTCCACATTGTATATTGTTCGCCGTTTTTCTTCAGACTGCCTGTTTTTTCTCCCAACCCATAAAACATCTCATCTTTGAATAAAGTTTTAAAGCATCGGATTTCATCAGCATCAAAGGCTACCCCGAAGCTTTTTTCATCTTCATTCAGCAGGTTCATATTTTTATCATATATGCTCACCCTGCAGGGTGATTTTGCAACCCTTACTACCAATTCTTTTGTAGTGATCTCGTAATAATTAGAAAGATCACTGAACGAGAATGTTCCTGAAGTATTATTTATAACAGCATAAGAAGGAGCTTTAGAGAATTCTTCTTTGCTCGTAAACCTAAAACGAATAATGTCATCATTAATAACATACAGGCTGAATAAGGCATTGCTGAGTTTAAAGTCAACGCTGCTATCTGATTTTTGTGCAGAAACAATGTTCCCGGCAAATTGAAAATCCGCATATGTACTTTTTATTAAAGCTGCCATGAAAACGACAATTAATATTTTCTTAAACATAATTCTTCTTTTTAATATAACTAAGAAGCGACCATATCAAAAATAATTAAAAAGATTGATTTAAGCTTAATTAAGGAAAATATCCGCTCTTTACCGATAGCCATCTCCACCATACATTAAAGTTGAGTGGGGACATATATATATATGAATCTTTGCTCTGCAAAAAATAAATAGTGCTTATTTCAATATTTTTTTCTATTATCCCTTAAGCTTCCCGTCATTAATAAAACGAGAAAGGACAATCCTTATGAAGACTGTTAGAGAGATCCTGTCGACCAAAGGATACGATATCTATTCAGTTTCTCCTGATGATACAATATTTGATGCCTTGAGACTAATGGCTGAGAAAAATATTGGGGCAGTATTGGTTATAGAAAACGGGGGGATCTCAGGTATAATGTCTGAGAGGGATTATGCCAGAAAAGTAGTACTAGAAGGAAAATCTTCAAAGGACTCTGTTGTAAGCGATATTATGTCAGACAAAGTAATCTATGTTGATATTGACAGACTAGTTGAAGAATGCATGGCCTTGATGATAGAAAAAAGAATACGTCATCTTCCTGTATTAGAAAACAATAAATTAACCGGAATAATTTCCATAGGTGATGTAGTTAAAGCAGTAATAGATGAAAAGGAATTTGTAATCAGCCAGCTTGTTCAATATATAAAAAGCACTCCTGAAATCCCGGAGGATTCCCGCAAAGGTGAACCTATCTAAAAAAGCCGTTATTTTACTTTTTTCTCTGGTACGTGCCCATTAATTCACCGCGGGCAATAATGTGACCCTCCATCTTTTTAGATACTTCTTTTTTGGTTGCACCGGAATCCAGATGCACGGCAGTATTCAGGCCGAAAATCCTGAAATAATAGTGATGAGTTCCGGAAGGAGGGACATGGACCCCCATATCCTATCCGGCCAAAGTCATTAGTTCCCATAAGGACTTCATCCCGAACATTTTTTGTCGGAGTTGAATTTTCCATCAATGTATTTACTTCAACGGGAATGTTATAGACCACCCAATGAGTAAAATTTCCGCTGGAGGCATCAGGATCCTCAACTATTACAACGAATGTCTTAATTCCCTCAACACTTGATTCCCAGCTTAAATGCGGAGAAACATTTACACCATCGCAGGTAAACTTTGATGGAATACTTTCTCCCTCACCGAATGAACGTGATCGTATTTCTATTTCCATGTTATCCCCCTTTTCCTGTTGGGGAAAAGTGATTATTGTTGAAAATATTGTAATTAAAAATAAAACCTTCACCAAAATATAAGAGGATTATTTTTGCATACTCAAAGTTATTCTAAATATTAATCAACTTAAACTGGCTACAAGTGATTTGATTAAATCAAGTATTCCTGCCGGTGCTACTCCAAACCAAACCAGCAGAATTGTTAAAATTCCAAGGGCAAACCCGCTCCCCAGAGTAAAACCGGGGAACAGACGTTCTTCTGACGATTCGGATTTCGAATACATCGCAACTATTATCCTGAGGTAATAAAAGAGTCCAATTACACTGTTAACAACAAGACTTATTACGAGCAGCCACATACCTGTATTTACCCCTGAAAGCAGGATATAATACTTCCCTATAAAACCCGCGGTTAAAGGAATCCCTGCCAGTGAAAATAGCATTGCGGTGAACACTGCGGCAGTTACTGGTTTGGTCTGATATAAACCTCTGTAATCATCTATGTCTTCGGCTTCTTTATCTTTGGTTGATAATATTGTAACTACTCCGAAGGCTCCCAGGGTTGTAATAAAATAGGCAACGAGGTAAAAGGTTGCTGCATTAACCCCCATCTCTCCCGCTGCGAGAAAAGCTACAAGCAGGTAGCCAAGGTGCGCAATAGATGAGTAAGCTAGAATCCTCTTTACATTCTGCTGTCGTAATGCCAAAAGGTTCCCGACAAACATAGATGCAATTGAAATAACAATGAAAATAGTTATCAGAGGGTAAAAACTATACAGGTTGAGTTCGTAGAAAAGTCGTAGAAGGAAAGCAAATACACCTCCCTTGGAAACTGTGGCAATAAACCCTGTAACCGGCGCCGGAGCTCCCTGGTATACATCGGGCGTCCATAAATGGAATGGGACAATAGCAAGTTTGAAGCCGATCCCGACGATCATCAGAGCGAAACCGAAAATGACAAAAGGCGAAACCCCATTTCCGGATTTCAATATTTTAACTATTTCGGGAAAAAACATTGAACCTGTATCTGAATATACAAGAGCCATTCCATACAGGAGAAATGCTGAGGAGGCTGCGGCAAGAATTAAATATTTAATACCTGCTTCTAACGGTTTCTCACTAATCTTAGGATAGGCTATTAAAACGTACAATGATACACTTAATAACTCCAAGCCAAGGAAGAAGGAAATGAAATGGTTGCTGGCTGCGATAACCGAAGTACCAAGCACTGCATTAAAGATAAGTATATAGTATTCCTCGCTGTTTATTTCCTTGTCCTTCAGATATCTATACGAAAGGAGTACTACAAAGAATGAGGCCGCGAATATCAGTCCCCAATAAAACAGTGTATAGTTATCTATAATAAGAAGCGGGGTTACCTGCCGGGGCATATATTCAGTTATATAAAAAAGCGAAATAAAGGCAGCAGTCAGGGCTAACAATGAAAAGGCATTTACCACAGCATGGAAGCGCTTGACTGCAATAATGAACATTATTGTAATAGGGACAAGTGCGATTATCATTAGTGGAATCAGTACATAAAAATCCTGTGCATTCATTGTGATTCAGCCTGATTTTTATTTTGAATACCTTCCATTATTATGGTGGTGTTGTTATTTTTATTCTCATTGAGAACCTCATACGTTCCGGATTTCCCAGGCAGGTTCAGTATTCTCTCAATCGATTCTTTAGAAGTATTTAGAAATGAATTAGGATATACTCCAATCCAGACAATTGAAATAATCAGAGATCCCATCACAAGGAGTTCCCTCCCGTCAAAATCGGATATCTGCCATTCCTCTTCTTTTTTTCCGAAAAAGACTTTCTGCATAATTCTCAACGAATACAAAGTTGACGCTATAAGTCCAAGAACTGCTATGATAGTCCAGAATACAGTTGCCTGGAAGGAACCCGCAAGGATTAAAAACTCAGCAACGAAATTGCCAAGTGCAGGCAGTCCCAGTGACGCCATCGCGAAGATCAGCCCTATGCCCCCCATCCGTGGAACCTGATCCCACAAGCCTCCCAGTCTGTCCAGGTCTCTTGTGTGTATCCTATCCTGAATAGCACCAACCAGGATGAACAGGGCTCCGGTACTGATTCCGTGAGTAAGCATCTGAAGCACTACACCCTGCAGAGCCAATTGGTTAAAGGAGAAGGCACCGAGAAGAATAAAACCCATATGACTAACACTTGTATAGGCTACAAGCCGCTTAAAGTCTGTCTGTGCGAATGCAAGCTTTGCTCCATAAAGTATTCCAATAACACCAAGTATGATGGCGACTGGAGCGAATGTTCTGCTTGCATCAGGGAAGAAAGGAATTACAAAACGGAGTATCCCATACGCACCCGTTTTTAAAAGAAGTCCTGCAAGTATAACGCTCCCCGCAGTTGGAGCTTCTGTATGCGCATCCGGCAGCCAGTTATGGAAAGGGAAAGCTGGAAGCTTTACTATAAATGCAATCAGGAATCCCAGCATAATCCACATCCCTGCAGAAGGTGAAAGCTTTGTTCTCAACAATGCGGTATAATCGAATGTATACGTGCCGCTATTGTTGCCATGGATAAAATAAAGTGCAAGAATAGCAACGAACATCAGAAGTCCGCTTGCCTGTGTAAACAGGAAAAACTTAAAAGAAGCATAAACCCTGTTCTCGTGTCCCCATATTCCTATAAGAAAATACATCGGGATAAGCATAACTTCCCAGAATGAATAAAAAAGGAAGAGATCGAGTGAAGTAAACACTCCTGTTATTCCCGCCAGTATCCAAAGCAGGTTAAAATGATAGAAGCCGACACTCTTTGTTATGCTTTTCCAGGATACAAGTACAGACATAATACCAAGGAATAGGGTAAGGAGGATCAGAATAATGCTTAAACCGTCTGCCGCAAAATGCAGACTGATTCCAAACTGAGGAATCCATTTCCATTGAACTTCGGTAACCCATTTACTTCCGCTGCTGACGTCAGTTGACGCTCCGCTGGAGAGCCAGAGATTGACAGCAAGAACAAAAGACGCTAATAAAGATATCAGTGAAGCCCAACGCGTTCCCGTCTCACTTACTTTGGAGATCAGCCAGGAGAGAAGTCCCCCGGCAAATAATATTAGTATGATGTATATAAGTATCAAGATAATAACACTATTGATATTGTTAAGATTGCACCAATTACCAGTCCTGCAGCATACCAGCGAAGGTTTCCTGTCTGGGTCAGGTTCAGTATCTTATATCCCAGCCCTGTTAACCAGGCTATAAAAGAGTAGAAATAGTCGATGAAGTCATGCCGGTCTATTTCAGCCATCCATACAACAGGACGAACAAAAACCCGGTCATATATTCTGTCGAACCGCCATCCTGAAAGAAGAAATTCTGCAATAAAGGATTTATTCCTTTCTTCAGGCCTTCTTTTAACATAGAGAACGTAAGCGATAAATAATCCAAGCAAGGCAAGCAACGCAGTTATAACCTGGAATAGAATTTCCAGTCCTTCCGAAGAACGGGTTACAACTTCAGGGAGCGTTCTGGTTACAAAGTTTGAGAAAATTGTTACATCACCCAGAGTTGAAGGAGTTTGTATAAAACCGCCGATGATCGACAGAACCGCAAGAACAATCAGCGGAATCTTGATGAACCCGCTTATTTTTTTCTCGGGCTTCATCTGGGTTCTTCCATAAAATGTTATGAATACCATTCTGAAAGTATAAACAGCAGTTATAAACGCACCGATAATTGCTCCAACCCAGAGCCAGGGGTTGCCGTTTGAGGCCGACCAGCTATACCAGATAATTTCATCTTTACTATAGAAACCGGCGGTAATAAGCGGAAGTGCCGCAAGTGAGGCCGCTCCGATCAGAAAAGTATAAAAAGTAACCGGCATCTCTTTACGCAATCCCCCCATCTTAAACATATTATGCTCATGGTGGAGAGAAATAATAACCGCACCGGCACCGAGAAAAAGAAGGGCTTTAAAGAAAGCATGAATCATAAAATGAAATATGGCAGCCGACCATGCACCCACACCCAAAGCAAGGAACATATAACCAATCTGACTAATAGTAGAATAAGCCAGCACTCTTTTAATATCATACTGAGTAAGTGCACTGAATCCAGCTAGCAGAAGAGTTAAAGTACCGATAACAGCAACAATGGTTTGAGCAGGAGGAGAAAGGATAAATAGTACATTTGTTCTCGCAATAAGGTAAACTCCGGCTGTAACCATTGTAGCTGCGTGGATTAATGCGCTCACTGGAGATGGTCCCGCCATTGCGTCGGGAAGCCATGTCTGCAAAGGAAGCTGTGCTGATTTCCCCAAAGCACCACCCAGCAGAAGAATAGCGGCAGTAAAGGCCATTGACGAGCCTGCCGGCCATTGATGCTGAGCAGCTGACAAAACATCATGGATATTCAGGGTATTAAAACTCATTACGAGGTAGAAGAGACCAACAGCCATCGCTGTATCCCCTACTCTGGTTACAATAAAAGCTTTTCTTGCAGCTGCCCCGTTGGCCGGGTCCTTATACCAGAACCCTATCAACAGATAACTGCATAAACCGACGCCCTCCCATCCGAGATAAAGGAGCAGAAGGTTATCGGCCAGAACCAGTATAAGCATCGATGCAATAAAAAGGTTCATATAAGCAAAGAATCTCGAATACCCTTCATCATCTATCATAAATTCCGCTGAATATAGATGAATGAGGAAGCCTACAAATGTTATAACAAAAATGAAAACCATTGAAAGCGAATCGAGATGGAACGAGATCGAAGGATTAAACCCGGCAACATTGAACCACTGCCAGAGAGTTTGAACATGAACAGGAACACTGCTTGCTGAGGCCGTATAAAAGATACCTATTAGAATGGTTATAAGAGCTGAAAGACCTACTGAACCAACCCCGATGGTGCCCGCGGCGGTCTTACCCATTTTCTTACCGAAAACGGCAAGCAGCAGAAAGCCGGATAATGGTAAAGCAACTATAACCCATAACCAATTAAGCATTTTTTCTTTCCCTAATGGTTCATCTTGTTCAGAGCGTCGGCATCAAGTGATTTAGTTTTATAATGAATCCGCAGGATCAATGCCAGTCCTACTGCAACTTCAGCAGCAGCCATAGCAAGTATAAAAATAAACATTACCTGTCCGTCAGGCTGAAGCCATTTGGATCCGGCAACTATAAATGCCATTCCGGCAGCATTCAGCATTATTTCGATCGACATTAACATAAATATCAGGTTGCGGCGTATAAGCAGCCCTATAAGCCCGATAACGAACAATACTCCCGTTAATATGAGGCCAGCCATTACAGGTACATTATTCATCCTTTGCCTCCAGGTACCTGTGTCGCATTTTCTTTTTTCGCTGACCGATATGATAAGCACCTACTATACCTGATATAAGGAGCATAGCAGTAAGTTCCACTCCTAGTATATAAGTTGTAAATAGAGAGGTTCCCACCTGCTTGGGATTAACTTTTATGAATTGAAAATATGAGCCTCCGGAATTGGCCAGCATAATGATAAACTCGGCAAGAAGTATTCCGATCAGAAGTGTTGGACCTTTCCATATTTTTGGTTTCAGCCATATCCTTTCCTGCTCTTCAGAATCCTTTCCAAGGTTCAGCATCATCACAACAAAAACGAAGAGCACCATGATGGCTCCCGCGTATATAATAACTTCCAGAGCAGCAACGTAAGGTGCACCGAATAAATAGAAAATAAATGCTGCCGACAGAAGTGAAGCAACCAGATAAAGGAGTCCGTGTACTGCATTAGTTCTGGTCACAGCCATTAGTGATGAGCCGATTGCTACCGCGGCAGATATATAAAAAAGTACATCCATCAGGGAATAAGACTCCTTATATCAATTGGTTTTTCCTCATTCTCAGCCTCGCCTTTATCCTTTCCGCCAATCTTTATTCCCGAAACCTTATAAAAATTATACCCATGGTATTTCCCTTCTCCTTCGATGAGGAGATCCTCTTTTTCATAAACAAGGTTCTGCCTGTCATATTCCGACATCTCGAAATCGGGTGTTAATTGGATGGCATAGGTGGGACAGGCATCCTCACAATATCCGCAAAATATGCATCTGGAAAAATTGATCCGGAAGAACTCAGGGTATCTCCTGTTGTTATCATCCTCCGCAGCCTGCAGCGAGATGCAGTCAACAGGACAAGCGACAGCGCAAAGGTAACAGGCCACACATCTTTCCCCTCCGTCGGGATCACGCGATAATATAATCCTTCCCCGCCATCTGGGAGGCAGATATGGTTTTTCTTCCGGATATAGCACGGTATCCCTTGGACTAAATGAATGCTTGAATGCTTCCCATATTGATCTCAAATTACTTAACATAATCTCTCTTCATTCTTTAAGTTGCTAATACTATTGCTCCCGTAGCAAGCAGGTTTAATAATACGAGTGGGAGCAGAATCTTCCATCCATATTCCATCAATTGATCATACCGTGGTCTTGGTAAAGATGCACGGAGCAGTATGAAAAATGAAATAAACACAAACATTTTTATTATAAACCAGATATATGGCGGCAGAAAACTAAATCCCAGCCAGCCTCCAAAGTAAAAAGTTACAATTAATGCTGAAATAAGGGTTATTCCCAGGTATTCACCAACGAAGAACATTCCGAATTTCATCCCTGAATATTCGGAATGAAATCCAGCAATCAATTCACTCTCAGCTTCCGGAATATCAAAAGGAAGTCTGTGAGTTTCAGCTATCCCTGCTATTAAGAATATTACAAAGCCTACAAATTGCGGTATAAAGTTCCATATCCCGGCCTGAGCCTCTACAATCCCCCGTAGACTAAAAGTACCATTCAGTATTACAACCCCCATTAATGATAGTCCCATAAATACCTCATATGTAATCATTTGTGCTGAACCTCTTAAAGCTCCTAATAGTGAATATTTATTATTGGAAGCCCAGCCTGCCAGAACAATACTATAAGCACCGAGTGATGACATCGCCAGGAAGAACAATATGCCGACGTTCATATCGCTCACTATTAAACCTGGAGAGAAAGGAACAATAGCAAATGTCATCAGAACTGATATCATCACTATTGTGGGAGCACCGACAAAGATTGGTTTATCAACAAAAGAAGGTATCCAATCCTCTTTCATCATTATTTTAAGAGTATCCGCCAGTACCTGCATCAGACCGAAAGGTCCTACCCGGTTAGGTCCATAGCGGTCCTGAAAAAGCGCCAGCATTCTACGCTCCAGCCAAATCAATCCCGCAGCTATCGAAAGCATCACTATTAACACACCAATAATTATCGCTGCTTTTACAATAATATCAGTCAGCATTTTTCTTTACTTTTAACCATTCGTTATACTTTATTTCAGGTTTTACCTTTTCGGCCGGGTCAGAGTGCAACAACGTTTTACCCGGTAAAACAGGGAAACCAATCATTCCGCGCGGAAAATATTTTACTATCTTCACAGGCATTTTATAAGATGTTTCACCCGAAGTTATCTCTACGTTTTCGTTATCCGTAATACTCTCCCCGGCAGCATCATCTGGATTCATCCATATGCTCAATTCAGGAATTAATTGCTGAACTGCGGGTGACTGGGAACTCAATTCCTCTGATCCGAAAATATGGTATACAGGTACGGCCAGATATGCTCCATCTTTTTGTACGAATTTTTTCAGACTGATGTTGTAATATTCCATATTTGAAGAATCATTCCTTTCGAATAATCGTCTACCAGGATCCCCCCCATGTAATGGTCCGCCTACTTCAATCTGGTACTTATTTATCGATTGAACTGAATTCCATCCCGGGTACCAGAAAAACGGGATCATTGATGAAGGCGGTTCTCCTCTATATCCTTCCATTGTAAATGACAGCGGTGAATCAGGATCAACGGGAGGTTTGGGTTCACTAACATTAACATCCGCGTGCATTGCAGTTCTGCCGCTGAACCGATGGGGCTCACGTGGTATCTTCTGTCCCACGATTCTGAATCCCGGCGGCGGAGTAATGGAAACTATACTTTTCAAACCGGGAACAACAGCTGCCATTTCTTCAAGAACATCTTCATAGACTGATTTGGCGGCCATAGCCTGACCGCTAATAACTTCATTTTTCTTAATAGTTTCTTCATTTATAAGCTGTGTTTCCTCACTGGTTCTCTTGTCTCTGGAAGCAGACTCCGAACCGGATAATTCAGCTAAAGAATCCGCCGATGCCAGCTGTGATGCTGAAGATAAAAGGTGCGACATTATTCTCCAGCTTTCCATTATTTCCTTATTAGCAGGTTCATACACCTGGTAATAGCGCTGCGCCCTTCCCTCGTTATTAATAAAAGTACCGTCTGATTCCGCAAACGTCCCCGCGGGGATTACGATATCAGACCGTTCAGTTGTTTCATTTTCAAGGCAGTCGACAGTGATCAGTTTTGATTGATCAGTCATCTTCCTGAATAATTCTGCTTCAACATCCATCAGGTCATTTTTCAGATTAATAATCACCTTTCTTTTATTACCATCAACCAGGTCAAGCGGTTTGCCGCCGAGCAGCATAAGTCCTGCACTGTTGGTATGCGGAAAAATGAAACTGAGAGAGAGATTCTTATTAAGATTCTGCAGCGAGATGGCAGCATTCACAGCTGAATAAATTATATCCTCTGAGAATGAACATGTTCCCGTAATAATTAAAGGTTTCTCAGCCTGCCGCAACGCCTCAGCTGCCTGTCCAACAAATTCCTTCTCCTTGTCTGTAAGATCATCCGGAGCAACAATTGAGTTATCAAAGCTGGAAGCTATAGCATTCCCAATCCTTGCAACATCACCGGGAGCGAGGTTTATTGACAAAGCCGATACATCATCAAGTTTAGTTGAATAAGAAGACGCAATAAACAGCGGGAGTTTTTCCTCCTGAACAGCCTCACGCACCGCTGCATCCTGCCATTCAGGTATTTTTAGTTTTGCCAGTAATCCGGGGGGAGCCTGTTTGATCG
Organism: uncultured Bacteroidota bacterium; assembly: GCA_963839165.1. Lineage (GTDB taxonomy): Bacteria > Bacteroidota > Ignavibacteria > Ignavibacteriales > Ignavibacteriaceae > DATFVA01. The sequence goes on from CAWIUG010000005.1 coordinate 432,286, forward strand.
CCTGACGTACCGACAGGGCAAGCATAGGTGCTGTATTTGTAATATCTTCACCCAGGATCAATACAGCATCTGATTGTTCGATATCATGTAGGGAAGGTGAATGGAAGGCACCGCTTTTCATTACATCCAGCTGTATTTTCTGAAGTCTATATTGTTCAGGTGAAACACCTGAATAGAAATTATCCTCTCCTACAAACTTTTTAAGCAGGTAATTCGCTTCCAGAGAAGCACGGGGAGATCCTATGCCAATAACTGTGGGTTCTCCTTCAACCAGGTCCCTTACATGAGAAATTGCTGTTTCGAGATCAACCATTTCTTTATGGCTGTCAGTTCTTATTGATGCATTTTTTATTCTTTTACTGCTGTTTACAAATTCATATCCGAATCTGCCTCTGTCGCATAAGAAATAACCGTTAACCTGACTATTATACCTGCTGAGGATTCTTCTTAAGCTGCCGTATCGTTCACCCGCAATTGTATTGCACCCTACACTGCAGTGCACACATATAGATGGTGCCGTTGTAAGATCCCATTTACGAGTGTAGTGCTGCTTGAGGGTTTTATCTGTAAAGACACCTGTAGGACAAACCTCAACCAGGTTGCCGCTGAATTCATTTTCAAGAATGCCGTCTTCATGCCTGCCAAAGAAGACATGGTTATGTGCCGCAAAGGCATCAAGATCCCTTCCATCCGCATAGTCCCTGTAGAACCGCACACAGCGGTAACACTGTATACATCTGTTCATTTCGTGGTTTACAAATGGTCCCAGATACTGGTTCCGGTATGTTCTTTTCTTAAATCTGAAACGTCTGTAATCATGTCCGGTCATAACAGTCATATCCTGCAGATGACATTCGCCTCCTTCATCGCAGACAGGACAATCATGTGGATGGTTGGTCATAAGCCATTCAATAATCTCTGCTCTAAATCCAGCGGCTTCTGGATTCTTCAAAGAAATTATTGAACCATCGGACGCAGGTTCCATACACGCCATTACAAGCTTGCCTTTGTCATCGTTCTCATCCTTATATTTTATAACGGCACACTGCCTGCAGGCTCCTACCGAACCCATCGCGGGGTGCCAGCAGAAATAAGGCAGGTTATAACCGAGCGATAAACACACATGCAGAAGGTTCTGCTTTCCATCAACTTCGTGCTTATTTCCATCTATCGTTATTACAGCCAATTTATCTCCAGGGACAAGTTTTTTTATGTATGTGTTCCTCAAAATCGCTGCGGAAATACTTTAATGCGCTTTGCAGAGGCTCAACTGCACCAGGAGCCAGTGCGCAGAAAGTATTTCCCGGACCTAACCTTTTTGAATGCATCTCAAGCAGATCGAGGTCTTCCATCCTTCCATCACCATCTTCAATTGCTTTCAGTATTTTTTCAGTCCATGGCAAACCTTCCCTGCACGGAGTGCACCATCCGCAGGATTCCTGCGCGAAGAAATGTTCAAGGTTATGAACCATTCCAACAGGACAGGTCTTATCATCGAGTATTATCATAGTTCCTGTTCCAAGCCGGCTTCCATATTGCTGAACGTTTGAATAATCCATCTTAACATCGAGATGTTCTTCGGTCAGGAAATCTGTAGATGCACCGCCCGGAAGCACTCCTTTCAATTTATATCCATCCTTCATTCCTCCGCCATAGTCTTCTATTATTTCCCTCATAACAGATCCAAGCGGTAGTTCCCAGAGTCCGGGTTTCTTTACTCTTCCGCTGATACCGTATAATTTCGTTCCACCTTCATCCGTCTTGCTGAGGCTTTTAAACCAATCAGCTCCGTTATTTAATATTCCCGGAACACAGCAGAGCGTCTCAACATTATTTACAATTGTAGGCTTACCGAATAGTCCGCTTACCTGTGGATAAGGAGGTTTCGCTCTAGGGATAGCTCTTTTCCCTTCCAGTGCGTTTAACAAACCTGTTTCTTCTCCGCACATATACCGGCCCACACTCGTGTGCAGTGCCAGGTGAACTGAATAACTGCTGCCGAGGATATTTTCTCCCAGATACCCGGCTGCGTATGCCTCTTTAATTGCTTTTGTAATGATTTCTGCCGCTTCCTTATACGCCCATCTTAAGAAGATGTATGCTTTGTCTGCCTGAATAGCATAGGCACTAAGTACCATACCCTCAATAAGCAGGTGCGGATCCTTTTCAAGAAGGAGACGGTCCTTGAAAGTTCCAGGCTCCATCTCATCTGCATTGCAGATCAGATATTTATGTGGAAATTCGTCGCCCATCGGGACGAAGCTCCACTTCATTCCTGTTGAAAAACCTGCCCCTCCCCTTCCTTTAAGGTTTGAATCTTTCACCAGACTCTGAACATCTGCCGGTTCCATCTTTAATACTTTTCGCACTGCCTGGTAGCCGCCGTTCTTTTCATAGTCTTTGAGACTTACCGGGGTATCAAAAGCATCTATATTTCGGGTTAATGGTTTTTCCATTTTCAACTTTTATTCATCAATCGGAATTTGTTATTCATAATTCAACAATCGAATTTTTCCGTTCATTCATATTTCTTAAGTATATCATCAAGTTTATCGGGACTAAGATCCCGGTGCAGATCATTGTCTATCATTAATGCAGGTGCATGATCGCAAGTTCCAAGACATGGAATCGGAAGTAAGGTAAACCTATCATCCGTGGTGGTTTCACCATATGAAATGCCCAGGGTCTTACTCAGGTATTCATATAAAGTCAGATAACCAACTATCCAGCAGCTTATGCTGTCACAAATAAGTATTACATGCCGCCCCACAGGTCTCCTGAAAACAAGGTTATAAAAAGTTGCGACGCTATCGAGCTCGTCTGATGTCATATCAAGGTAATCAGCAATATCATTAAGACTTTCATCTGATATCCATCTCTTCCGCTGCTGAACTACCTTCAGAGCCTCAATACATCCGGCGCGTTTCGTCGGGTAATCTTTAAGGTGACTGTCTATTTCTTTTTTTTCTTCTTCCGTCAACATCGGCTGTTAGGTATAATTTGTTGTCAATATTTAATATCTGGTTCTATCCATTAATCGCCATCCTGCACCGCCTACCTGTCTATATCTGCAAGAACAAAATCTATGCTTCCAAGTATCGAGAGTAAATCAGCAATGGTATATCCTCTGCTGATATAAGAGACCATCTGAATATGCGGAAACGAAGGCGTACGAATTCTTACACGGTACGGTATTGTATCGCCATTACTCACCACATAATAACCGTTATTCCCTTTGGAGGCCTCTATCCCCGCAAAAGCTTCTCCTTCGGGCATAACCGGTCCCCAGCTTACATTCAGGAAATGGGTTATTAGAGTTTCAATATCGTGCATTGTATATGGCTTGATTGGAGGTGTTGTAAGCGGATGTTCCGATTTATAATTACCTCCGGGCATATTGTGCAGGCACTGATCAATAATTCTGAGACTCTGTCTCATCTCCTCTACACGTACTACCGCTCTGTCGTAGCAGTCGCCATTATTTCCTACTGGTATATCAAAATCAAACTGATCGTAACTTGAGTAGGGTCTTTTTTTCCTGAAGTCCCATTCCATACCTGTAGCCCTCAAGCCGGGTCCGGTAATCCCCCATTCAATAGCTTCGGTTGTATCATAAACTCCAATACCAACCGTCCTGGCCTTAAAAATACTGTTTCTTCATTACCAGGTTATCATAGTCTCTGAGTCTGGGAGGAAGATATTTAACAAAGTCACTCACCAGTTTTTCCCAGCCTTTAGGAAGATCCTCGTGCAACCCCGCCTATCCGGAACCAGTTTGGATGCATTCTGTCGCCGCAAACAGCTGCCACGATATCGAATATCTTCTCACGATCGCTAAACATATAAAACACAGGGGAAAGCATCCCCAAATCCTGGGCAAAGGTGCCATACCACACCAGGTGATGAAGCAATCCTGAAGAGTTCGCACATCATAATTCTTATAACTTGTGCCCTTGGCGGAACCTCAATGCCGGCCAGTTTTTCTACCGCCAGCACATAAGCAAGGTTATTCAGTACCCCGCCAAGATAATCAACCCGGTCTGTATAAGGCAGAAAGGTATGCCACGATTGCCGTTCACCCATCTTTTCAGCCCCGCGGTGATGATAACCAATATCCGGAACAACATGGACCACCTCTTCTCCATCAAGCTGAAGCACAAGCCGAAGGACACCGTGAGTACCGGGATGCTGGGGACCCAAGGTTCAGGAACATAAACTGGTCATCGTCATCTTCCCGCTCAAGTCCCCATTCCTCAGGCGTAAACTGCCATTACGTCCTGTTCATATAATGCGGTTTCTTCCGGCAGAAGGAAGGGACCCATTTCAGTCGCCCGTGCGGGATGTTCTTTCCTTAAAGGATGGCCTTCCCATGTCGGAGGCATAAGAAGCCGCCGAAGGTGTGGATGCCCTTCGAAACTTTATCCTGAACATATCGTATGCTTCCCGTTCATACCAGTCTGAATTCGACCAGAGACCGGTTATAGAAGGAATTACAAGATCATCATCCATAAGAGGAACTTTAAGCCTTACATCCTCATTCCGTGTCGAAAGACAGAAGCTGATAGACTACCGTGAAATCATCTGATGGAGATTTATTTATGCGGGCTTTGGTTCTTTCATCTATAGCTGTTAGATCGTACAGCATTTTATAAGGATGGTCAATATCGTTTTTAAGAAAACTAAGTACATCTTTAAGTCTTTCCCTTTTGAGCCAGATTGTAGGTACACGCATCCCTGGTTTCCTCGTAACGGAAATCGTCTTCGTTTAATGTCTTCTAATTCAGCGGTTAACCATTAAATAATGCATAAAATTTCGCATAGGCAGAGACTGAAGTTATATTAGGCTTAAAGTTAAATTTCATCAGGAGGCTTAAGGACTGTCATCTTCATTCTTTACTTCTTTTCTTTACTTTCATAGAAATTTTCAGGAACTTTATCACCCCCTGAGGACCGATGCCCAGCTAAGGGGTCTTTTTTCTTTCCCAACAGCTTCACTTAATAAGAACGATACCTTCAATAAAAGCATCCGGCCGCGGAGGGCAACCAGGCACATACACTCAACAGGCATAAATTTATCTATTCCTTGAACAACGCTGTAGATATCGTACATCCCTCCTGAATTGGCACAGGAGCCCATGGAAATCACCCACCGTGGCTCCATCATCTGTTCATATAGTCGTTTAATAACGGGAGCCATTTTTATGAAGACAGTCCCGGCTATTATCATTAGATCGGCTTCACGGGGAGTACCGCGTATTACTTCGGCTCCAAACCTGGCTATATCATATTTACTTGTAAGACTGGTAGCCATCTCAACATAACAGCATGAAAGTCCGAAATTAAATGGCCATATAGAATTTTGCCCGGCCCCATGCAGCTCAGAGATTCCAGTTTACTAAGTATTACTGTCTGCTGAACAGCCTGTGTCCAAGGAATCCTGTCCCGTCAACCGTTTTTACGGGATTTAGGGATTTGTCAGCCACCATTTCATCTAATAACCACTACTTTCCTTTTTTTATTCTTCTATGATATTCTTTTAAGATTTTCTTTTCCGTTGGGACCAAAATCCAGTGCCCCGATCCTCCATTCATAAAGCAGAACAATAACAGGACAGCAATAAATATTGCCTCCTATATAACCTTGCCAGCCGGTATCTTTGAAAGCAATTGCCCAGGAAATAATAAACGCTGCTTCCAGATCAAAAATGACAAAGAACATTGCCACTATATAAAAATGAACAGGAAACCGCAGTCTAGGCATTCCCGGTAGATTTTATACCTGATTCAAATATTATTGGTTTGTTTTTCCTTGTGCCTCTGGCCAAGGAAGTAAGAGGCAGCAAGCATCCCTCCTACTATCAATAATACCAAAGCGGCATATACAAGCAGGGGCCAGAGCTTAAAATGCAGTTGAGTAGAAGCTAAGAACAAATTCTTCTCCTCAGAGATTAGTATTCAGAGAATGATTATTGTTTTGTTGGCAATAAAATTATGCAACATTTAAGGAAGGGATTGTGACACAGGTTAATAATTCCCTTCTGAGGTAAAGAGGTATCCTTTCTTTTTTAACTTATGTATATGATTTTGTTTATGTATATTTGACGGATAAATTTCAATTAGATATAAAATAAATATGAATCAAAAGGTGATAAAAATGAAAAGATTCCTTCCTCTTATCCTAATAGCGTTAATGGTAACTTTAAGTGCATGCGAAAGCAAGAATGAAGAAGCAAATGAAAACCTTCCTGAAGGTACACACAAAGTTACAGTAGCTGATTTCATTCAAACCGCTAATTATACTTATATAAAAGCCTCTGAGAATGGTAATGAGTACTGGATTGCGGTTACAAGAATGCAGCCTGAAAAAGGAGAAACCCTCTATTTTTCAAAGAGCATGGAAATGAAAAACTTCAAAAGTGAAGCTCTGAACAGAACATTTGAGTCAGTTCTTTTTGTACAGGATGCGTCACAAACTCCGCCTTCCGCTCAGAAATCGGTGAGTCATCCTCAGGTTTATAACCAGGAAAAGCAGGATGTTAATGTTGAACCTTTAAAGGACGGAAAAACTATAGCCCAGATCTATGAACAGAAAGATCAGCTGAATGGTCAAACAGTTAAGGTAAAAGGTAAGGTTGTTAAATATAATCCCCATATTATGGGGAGAAACTGGATTCATATACAGGATGGAACAGGAAAAGATAATAACTTTGATCTGATGGTTACAAGTCCCGATTCTACCAAAGCAGGTGATGTTGTTGTAGTTGAGGGTACTGTAGAAATCAACCAGGATTTTGGTGCCGGATATGCATATCCCGTTCTCCTTTCAAACGCCACCCTTAAAGAACAATAAACAAAATTCTATCGGGCAGATTGAATAAGGCTTAGTCCTTTCTGATCTGCCCTTCTTATTTCTCCTTATACACTACATTATCTCCTCTCCCATAAGCGGCAGAACGGATTTTTATTTCCTGCGTACCAAACCGCGATTTTTCGCAGGAGAATTTCTGCGTCTGGTTTGTATTTTCCGGATTATCCAGCTCTTAACGAGTAAATGAAACGTTTTCAGAACGTATTCAGAACGTTTTCATAACGTATTCAGAACGTTTTCAGATCGGAGTTATGAACCTTTATCCTTGGATAACCGGATATCTTTAACATATGTGTTCCCCAGGTTATAGGGAAAAGTCCCGCCACTTTTTGTCCTTATTGCCTGTATGTCGAACCCACCTCACATATAACCATTATATTGTAAATTCTCACAGCTTATATAACATTAAGAATATAGATTCGCTGCATATTTTAATGAGGAGTGAGTAATGGAAAAGGTAAAACCAGCCGAGAATGAATACTGTTCGTCAATCAATATCAATAAATACTCAGGAAAACTATATATTGATCCGGTATATGGAAAAGAATTACCCAGGGTAAAAATTCATTATGCAATTTTTTCAAGTAAATGGGATATCGAGGAGGTAGAAGAAGATAACATACTAAGGCTAATCCATCACGACAGCGGCGACAGCATCTCTATATCTTTTGATAATATTATGGACAGGATAGAATTTGTAAAAAATATCTATGCATCAAAGCCTGTAAGACAGATTGGAAAAGGTATGAACCTTGAACAGTATGCTAATCTGAACTTAAAACCCAGGGAGGAAAATCTGTTTGATAAAATAATAAGCAGGCTGGCAAATTAGTTTTGCCATACCTGCTTTTGTAACCCATTTCCTTTTATGCTAACGCTTCCTCATGAGTCTTTTTAACAGGCTTCACGAGATGAAGAGAATCGACGACTGCAATTGCCGTCATATTGATTATATCATCAACCGTAGCACCTCTCTGAAGAACGTGGATAGGTTTCTTCATTCCACGCAGAATAGGACCTATAACCGTAGCTCCTCCGATCCTTGCCATTAGTTTATAGGCTATATTGCCTGAATCAAGGTCGGGGAAAATAAGTACATTTGCTCCACCCTTAAGCGAACTGAAAGGGAAATCTTTTTCAATTATATGAGGAACAAGAGCCGTGTCTGCCTGCATTTCGCCGTCAACCATAATATCAGGTCGAAGATTTTTCACAATTTCAACGGCCTTCTTCACTTTAATTGATTCCGGATATTTCGAACTTCCGAAGTTACTGAATGACAGCATAGCCACTCTGGGTAAAAGATCAAATGCTTTTACAGTGTCGGCAGCAGTTATGGCAATTTCAGCAAGCTGTTCAGAAGTCGGGTTCACATTAACTGTTGTATCAGCAAAGAAGTAAGCACGCTTAGAAGTTACCACTATATACATACCTGATACAACCTTGAATCCTTCCTTAACACCAACACACTGCAGCGCAGGTTTAATAGTAGCGGGATAATGAGAAGTAAGTCCGCTTATTAAAGCATCAGCGTCACCCATTTCTACCATCATCGATCCGAAATAATTAGCATCTCTCATAAGGTCTTTTGCTTCCTTTAAAGTAGCGCCTTTCCTTTGACGTTTCTTATAGAAGGCGGTGGCATAAACCTCGCGCTTTGTATTTGTAACCGGATCAATGATCTTAAATTCATTCTGTTCGAAACCAAGGTCGGTGATCGCTTTCCGGATGTTGAATTCATCGCCTAACAGAATCGGGAATGCAATACCATCGCTATACGAAGCATGAGCGGCCCTTATGATCTTTTCTTCTTCACCTTCGGGATAAACTACTCTTCTTGGATCTTCCTTAGCCTTGTGAATCATAACCCTGATTACTTCTTTAGATAATCCGAGCCTTTCCTTCAGCTCTTCTTCATATTTCTCCCAATCCTCTATAGGCTGACGGGCAACGCCTGTTTCAATGGCTGCCCTGGCAACAGCAGGAGCAACGTTCCATAGAACGCGCGGATCAAATGGCTTTGGGATTATATACTCACGGCCGAATTCAAAATCCAATCCTCCGTAAGCATTTATCACCATTTCAGGAACTTTTTTCTTTGCAAGTTCAGCCAGAGCCCTGGTTGCCGCCATTTTCATTTCTTCATTGATGGCTGAGGCCTTAACATCAAGGGCGCCCCTGAAGATGAACGGGAATCCCAGTACATTATTAACCTGGTTGGGATAATCGCTTCTGCCGGTAGCCATAATTAAATCATCACGAACAGCCACCGCATCCTCATAGGAAATCTCGGGATCAGGATTAGCCATCGCAAATACAATAGGATTCTTAGCCATCGATCGAACCATATCCTGCGATACAACTCCGCCAACTGACAAACCGATGAATACATCAGCTCCTACCATACCGTCTGCCAGCGATCCGCAATCTTTTTCCTGTGCAAATATTTCCTTGTATTTATTAAGATCTTTCCTGCCTTTGTGAATCAATCCCTTGGAATCATACATATAAATATTTTCTCTTTTCGCACCAGCCATCATATATAACTTACAGCATGAAATAGCTGCCGCGCCTGCTCCGTTCACAACTATCTTAAGATTCTCAAGTTTCTTGTTTGCCACTTCCGCTGCGTTAATAAGGGCTGCGCACGAAATTATTGCTGTACCGTGCTGATCATCGTGGAAAACCGGAATATTCATTGTTGCTTTCAGGGTCTCCTCAATTTCAAAGCACTCAGGTGCTTTAATATCTTCAAGGTTTATTCCGCCGAAAGTCGGCTCAAGCAGCTGAACAGCCCGTATTATTTCTTTCGGATCCTTGCTCTTCAGCTCTATATCAAATACGTCGATATCCGCGAACCTTTTGAACAGTACTCCTTTGCCTTCCATAACCGGTTTACCGGCATGGGGACCAATATCTCCAAGACCCAGAACGGCCGTTCCATTTGAAATTACAGCTACAAGGTTCCCCTTCGCAGTGTATTTATAAACGTCGTCATCATTCTTCGCTATCTCTCTGCAAGGTTCAGCTACGCCGGGAGTATAAGCTAATGACAGATCTCTTGAAGTAAGGCAGGGTTTTGTGGCAACAACTTCAATCTTGCCCCGCCGGTCCTGACTATGATATTCAAGAGCTTCTTCTTTACTAATTTTCATTTTATGTTTTCTCCAATCACCTTATTGAATTAGAATTCTATTACAAACGTATTAAATACCCACATAATGTGCCACTAAGAGTTATCCGAATTAGACTAAGAGCCTTAGAAATCCTTCAAATAATAAAGAATTTAGGGATAGATATTTAAATGATTCTCACTTGTGATAAAAATATTCACAATTCTGATATATTACTATAAAGCTATCAGACCCGGGAATATATTTTGCAACCCCTTGGTTATCAGGGATGCATAAGGCTGAGCGGATGGACATAAAAAAAGTACCGGTGGTTAGACCGGTACTTTTGGAGGAAATGACCAGAGAAACAGAAATTTATCTACTTCTTCTTCCGCTATTAGTTTCTCTTTTCGGTTCTGATTTCGTTCTGTTTTCACTCTGTCTTTTAACTGCTGAATTACTTACTGTTGAGCGTGTTGGCGTCGGGTTAACTTTAACTTCAGCTCTTTTCTGAACAGGAGGAGTATAAGCTGATTTCTTCTGCTGTGTATTCTGCTGGACTCTCTCATTTACTCTTTTGTCAATCTTCTGTTCAGTACGCTTCGGAGTAACGGTCCTTTCAGGAACAACTGTTTTATTCGGAGCAACAGTCCTTTCAGGAGTAACTGTTTTATTTGGAGCAACGCTTCTGTTCGGTGTAACTGTCCGGGTATCTTTCTTTACAGGTTCTTTTCTTACCGGTGTTTTTACGTCTTTTCTTTCATTCGGCTTTACGCGTGTATCAGGCACATTACTTTTTACGGGTGCTCTGTTATCCTGCTTTACTGTTCCACGGGGACTTGTACCCTGAACCTGGGGCGTCCTTTTTACATCCTGTGCCGGTCTGGAATCTGTCTTTTTCTGTACAGGAGTTTCACTTCTTTTTATAGTTCTTCCGAACTCAAGTTTGGAAGCCTCAAGTGAAGTTTTCCTGGTTGTTCTTTCTATCTTCACATCTTTAACCCTTGCGTTCGTGAAGTTTTTGCTATCAGGAATAAAAGTTCTGACTTCATTATCTGTTACACGATTCCTATCGTTTATGTCACGCAGTCCGGTTACGGTTCTGATTTTTCTCTCACGAACGTTTATTTTGCCGCGTTCTCTTACAATTCCTACATCAACACCGCGGTTTACAACTCTGCCATTCCTGAATCCGTAATCATTTCTGACTTTGGTTCCTGAATAAATTCTGTATTTATATTTAGGTCCTGCATAATGTTTGTAGACATATGGATCACAGAAGTAATTATATGTTACAAAGTTCCATTGTGTGTAAGGAGAATAATATCTATGTGTAAAATGTATTCCTACTGAGATGGAGAATACCGCATAAGGAGGCAACGGTGCCCAGCCTATATAATTGTTATCATATCTCCATTCAACCCAGGCAGGTGCCCATTGATAATCAGGAATCCATACCCATCCGTAGTAATCATCGAGATACCATCTGCCGTAGTGATAAACTATGTATCCGTATGGTTCATATGAATCCCAGTACCATCCGTCTGAGGTCCATATCCAGCGGCCGTTTGCGTAAGGAGCCCATCCCATTCTCATATTAACAGGTTTCCATCCGTAAACACCATCTCCAAATTCGATCCAGGACCCATAGGGCGATAACTGGGTATAGAAATACCCGAATCCGTCGTTATTATTATACCCGCCGTAATTATAACTATCATCATAGCCCCGATCGTAATAATCCTGAGCTTTGGTTTGAAGGCTCATCCCCATGATGATAAATGCTGCAATTAAAAGTAACTTTTTCATTTTAGACCTCGCTGTTTAAGAACACTGTTAAATATCCAATGATCATACCAGTCAGAAAAGTTTAGTTTCTGCGAAAACAGAAGGATTTTGCAGATTTGGTTGTATATTTTTATGGACATAACAGCTTTTTATATGTACAATAAACTACCGCCTGATGTTCCTCCCCTTCCAGGTAAATCCTCCTACTAAACCGGCAATTGAGGCAATAATTATATAAGGTACCTGTAGAAATTCGGTTATCAGAAAAACCCGGATATTCTTCTTTGAGAGGAAGAGTCTCTCACCTCTCTTGATTATCAGCAGTTCCATCAGAATTTTGATTAGAAGGCCCCCTAAAAGGGTAAATGCAAAATAAAAATAACCTGAAATCAGCAGCACTGTCTGTGCAATCAACCCGGCATAGAAAAGGAAAATAAGAACGAGCGTTGTTGTCAGCCCGGCATCTTTATAAAAGAAACTTTTGCTTGCCCACCGTCTTCTCTGGTTTAGAAAACTTCCGATGCTGCGATTCGGATCTGTATGAACAACAGCTTCCCTGGAAGGACAGAACCTTATCTTATAATTTGTCTCCCGGGCAATTTTCTGCATTAGGTATTCATCATCTCCGGAGGCAATATTAAGGTTGTCTTTTAACCCGCCAAGATTGTTAAAAACTTCCCTTCTGTAGGCAATGTTTGCACCATTGCATATTATTGGCCTACCTGCTCCTATTAGTCCGGCTCCTGCTAATATAAGTCCTGCGAATTCTGTACTCTGAACTCTTGGGAACAGTCCCTTCGTTTCAATAAACTCAACAGGACCTGAAACAAAGGCAGTTACTGAATCAAAACAACCCGCTATATGATTCAGCCAGTTTTGGGGATGAATACAATCGGCATCGGTTGTAACAATGATGTCACCCTGCGATTTCCCAATACCGTACTGAAGTGCATACTTTTTATTTCCTTTTCCAGGTACTTCTCCTGTCAGTCTGTATAATTTTATGTTTGACATTTTTTTGCCTGAATCGGCCAGGGAAAAAGAATCATCTGTCGAATTATCATCAACATAGATCACTTCATATTTATCACGGGGGTAATTGAGTCCTTCGACGCTTGAAATGCTATTTAATATATTCTGCGCTTCATTTCTGAAAGGTATAATAATGGAAATAAAATGATCCTCTACATCGTTAAGTGAGGACGTAGAAATTTTATTCAGTCCATTATATATTTTTAAAAGAAAATAGAAATAGTATAGAGACAGTAATGCGAAAATTATCAGCAGTATTAAAATCATTTTCTTTTCATCATAAGTATCAAACCCGTAATTGCCGGAAGCAGCACATTTATAAAGAACAGGAAAATGGAGGCATTAAAACCCGCCGCCGCAGCTACCCCAACCTTTTTTAAGAAATAAACGGATGCGCCTTCACGTATTCCAAGCTCACCAAAGGAGATGGAGGGAATAATAGTCTTTACAAACATTACCAGATTTCCGCTCCATATATAATCAGTGAAATTAATATAATGGGAAAAAGCAGATACCAGCAAAGCAAACTGGATTATGAAACAGACATAAAAGAGAAGGGATAACACGATCAGCTTCAGTTTAAACTCACTGCTGCTGTTTTTAAGAATTGTAAATCCTGAAAAAAGGTCGCTGCTCCATTTCTGTCGAGTAATTATTCTTTTTACGTACGGGGTCACTGCAGCACCCTGGATCAGTAAGTATGATAATAATCCTACAAGTATAATTATAATTGCCGTGTACTGGATCTCCAGGTTCAAAAAGAACAGGAAAGAAACTGATCCGAATAAAAAGACTATGATCAGACTGAATAATTTATCGATGAAGACTGCCGATGATACTTTAAGCAGGGGCTTTTCGGCAAAAGGCATTGCTCTTCCAACATACTCACCTATTCTTGCGGGTGTAAATGAGCCTGCGGCGAATCCATAAAAAAGAGAACTAATAATTTTCCCCCGCTCATATTCTTCCAGGAAGCAGCCGCAAACCAGTTGCCATTTGAGGTACTGCAGGTAAATATTTACAAAGCTCAGCACGAAAGCCGCGGATAGAAAATACTTATCTGCCTTCGTGAATACAGAGATCGTCTGACTAATGTTTGCCGAATAAATTACAAACAACATCAAACCCGCCGCTGTCAATATCTTCGTAACTAACAGAAGCAGGCTCCTGTTTCTTGAATAAATATTCCTTACTGTAAGTATGGCTTCCGTCATTATTGTTCAACTTCCAGTATGTTCATTTTCATTCCTTCGGTGCAGTTTGAACACATATCAATTCCTTCTCTGCTGAACAAAACCTTCTGTCGGAATGCCGTGTATTCATTGGATTTCCATATGCTTTTAAAACTATGATCATTTAACATACCAAGCTTGAAATCCGCATCCTTGTCAAAACAACATGGTACAACCCTGCCATCCCATGTAATAACCGATGAACGCCATAAAGCAAAACATTTGTTTCTCAATTTCCCTTTTACTTTAAAAGTTCCATCGGCTACCTCATAACGCCTGTACTTTTTATTCTCCGGCAAAAAATGAAGAGCATTACTGTAACTGGATACCTGCATCGTTTTAAAAACCACCTTATCAACCCCTGCTTCCCGGCCGTACACCAATACGTCATCAAGCAAATGTTCATTCTGTTTCATCACAATGAATTGAAGTTCTATAAACGGCTTTTTAAGTCCACGGTATTTTTTCCTGGCTGTAAGCGCGCGTAATCCTTCATCAGCCTGTGCAAAAGTTCCGCCCACCCTGTAATTCTGGTACGATTCTTCATCAAGTCCATCCAATGAGTATATAATTTTATCAGGTGCATCATCAAGTACCTTATCCACATTATTCTCATTAATAAAATGTCCGTTTGTACTTATGGAGACATACATGTTTTGTTCCTGTGCATATCTTATCATACGCGGTAGGTTTTTATTGATATACGGTTCCCCCTGAAAAAACATCTGGAGATAAAATCCTTCGCGGCTTATCTCATCAACCAGTTTCTCAAAGAATTCCGGCTTCATCAGACCAGAGGGACGGGTAAGACTTCCCAGTCCTGAGGGACATTCGGGACATTTAAGGTTGCAATGGTTCGTTGGTTCGATGGAATAACTCACTGGTCTTCCCCACACAACAGGTTTCTTTGCAGCTAAAGAGATATTATACGATAGTAATATTTTGAGCGAATTGATAAACCTGCTTAAAGTGAAATATTTAAGAATATTTATTTCCATGAATCCCGTTTTTAATTTATAACAGAAAATAAATAATTGCATCAATTTTACAAAAAGGAATCATGATGACGTGGCATGTGCTGATGCCGATCCTTAAAATTTGTTAGGAAAAAGAGTTTTACTTACTTTTCCTTTCAAAATAAATAAAGAATGGTGCAGGATGTTTATAAATTATGCTGATCTTCCGGATCAACATCAGTTATTTACCGACTATGTATATAACTTCGACAAAGTAAAGGGATATTATAAGTATAACTTCCGGGATAAGGAAGAATACCTTAAACTCTTTAAAAAGAGAGCAGAAATGCAGGATGAAAATCGGGGTACACTTTCTGCAATTCTACAGAATCAATATCAGAACCGGCAAATTTCAGAAATTTCCGCCAAAAATCTTTCCCTCCTAAGGGAGAAAACAACACTTGCTGTAGTCACCGGACAACAGCTGGGAATTTTAGGCGGACCTCTTTATACGTTTTACAAAATAATCACGGCAATCAAACTTTGCAATAATCTTAATGAGAGATATGATGACTTCCACTTTGTTCCAATGTTCTGGCTTGAGGGTGATGATCACGATTTTGAAGAAGTAAAATCAATTAATATAATTGATGAAAATAATAACCTGAAGAAAATTTCCTACGAGGATGAGATACCTGAAGAAGAGAATAAGGGAAGTGTAGGCTTCCTCAAGCTTAATCAGGATATAAACCGGTTTTTCGATGAGCTTAACACAGAGCTCAGAGATACGGAATTTAAGAATGAGATTCTTAATAAACTAAAATCATTTTATTCAGAAGGAAGAACTTTCAAAGATGCTTTTCGTGATTTAATTTTCTGGATTTTTGATGAATATGGACTTATTATCTTTGATCCTCAGGATACTGAAGTAAAAAAACTTCTCACCCCGATCTTCAAAAAAGAAATATCAGGTTTCAGAGCTCATTCTGAAAAACTTGTTAATGTAAGTGCTAAACTGGAAGAAGAATATCATGCACAGGTAAAAGTAAGACCCATCAACCTCTTTTTTCATACAGATGAGGGCAGATATCTTATTGAGCCTGTAGAAAATGATTTCAGGCTCAGAAGAAAACGTAAAAAGTTCTCTTACGAGGAACTGCAGTCTCTTATCGAAAAGGAACCACAACGTTTTTCTCCTAACGTTCTTTTGAGGCCTATCTGTCAGGACTATCTCCTTCCTACAGCCTTCTACATAGGAGGTCCAAGTGAAATAGCCTATTTTGCGCAGGTTGCTCCACTTTACAGCCTCTATCAGGTAGAACCCCCTATAATTTATCCAAGATCCTCGGCTACAATCCTTGAAAAGAATATAATTTCACTCCTTGAGAAATATGAATTAAATATGGAAGAAGTTTTCACTAACCCTGATACATTAAAAAATAAAGTCCTTACCATAATATCACCGAATTCGCTTGATGATATCTTCAGTCAGGTTTCGAACGAGATTGAACTAACCTATGACAGACTTAAAGAAAGGCTTTTCGAATTTGATAAAACGATTGCTGATGCCAGTACTAAGTACAGGCAGAAAAGCACTCATTACCTGGACGAATTAAAGGGTAAAGCATTGGATGCACAAAAGAAGAAACACGAAGTAACGTTAAGGCAGGTTGAGAAATTGAATACTGCACTCTTCCCTGCTTCAAAACTTCAGGAGAGAGAGATAAATTTTATATACTTTGCTTACCGTTATGGAACAGAGTTTATTAAAACTTTATTTGATGAACTTTCAATAAATAAGTTTGAGCATCAGGGAATTAAAATTTAAACAATTGCCTCTTCAGTTTCGGCATCAAAGAAATGAAGCTTATTATTGTCGAATATAAGCTTCCGCTTTGAACCCGCCGGAGGTTCTTCACGAGCCGGAATCCTTGCAACAAACTGCATTTCATCAAGCATAAAGTAAAGAAATATCTCATTTCCCATTGGCTCGACTACATCGAGTGTTACATCAACATCCATCAAGTCTTTTCTTCCTGAAGATATCACATCATAAATATCCTCAGGTCTTATTCCCATCCACACGTCTTTATTCACATACTTTCTGAGATGGTCTGATATACTTCCCGGAAGTTCCATTTTTAGGCTGCCGCCAGAACTCTGAAATGACATCTTGCTACCATTCTCTATTTTTCCCCGCAAAAAGTTCATTGACGGGCTGCCGATAAAACCGGCAACGAATCTGTTGGCAGGTTTATTATACAGGTTTAATGGTGTGTTAACCTGGTTAACAATTCCGTCTTTCATAATCACAATTCTGTCCCCCATGGTCATTGCTTCTGTCTGATCGTGGGTCACATAAATCATAGTTGCACCGAGAGTCTGATGCAGTTTTGAGATCTCCGTACGCATCTGTACCCTGAGTTTTGCATCAAGGTTGCTCAAAGGTTCATCGAATAAAAATACTTTCGGCTTCCGTACAATTGCCCTCCCGACGGCCACCCTCTGCCTCTGCCCTCCGGAGAGAGCCTTAGGTTTTCTGTCGAGATAATCTTCAAGTCCAAGTATTCTTGCTGCTTCATTAACCCTTTCCTTAATCTCACTTTTATCAAATTTCCTCAGCTTCAAACCAAAAGCCATATTCTCATATACACTCATATGAGGATAAAGAGCGTAATTCTGAAATACCATAGCTATATCCCTGTCTTTCGGAGACACGTCATTCACCTTCTTACCGTCGATAAACAATTCGCCTTCGGTTATTTCCTCCAGACCCGCGATCATCCGCAGTGTAGTTGATTTACCGCATCCGGAAGGGCCCACAAGAACGACAAATTCTTTGTCTTTAACCTCAATGTTTATATCTTTTGCAGCTAGCTGTCCACCTTCATAAACCTTGGTCACGTTTTTAAGTATTACTTCAGCCATAACTTACCTGGTTTAATTGATTAAGGAATCCGGGGTTTGATATTTTAACACAATCAAAATTATTAACTTTCCCACCTTCTTTCAATACAGATGATAAAATTCCGAAGGCCATAGCAATCCTATGATCATCATAACTGGAAAAGTATGGAGTACTCTTTGTGATGCTGCCTGATATTGAGAATCCATCCTCGTACTCCTCAATATCGAGTCCTATTAATCTCAGGTTTTCGCAAACAGCCTTTATTCTGTCGCTCTCTTTAAATCTCAGCTCTTTAGCGGTCCTTATTTCAAAAGCGCCCTCGGCAAAGATGCCTGCAACAGCAAGAACAGGAATTTCATCTATAAAATTCACCACAGGGTAATCCTCAAGGTTAATATTTTTCAAAATACTGCTTTTAACAAGTACATCGCCATAGATCTCACCGGCATTCTCTCTCTGGTTAAGCATCTTAATATCTCCCCCCATTTTAGTCAGGATCTCAAGAATTCCGGTTCTGGAAGTGTTCAAAGAAACATCTTTGATTAGTAGTTCTGAATCTTTTGACAACAAAGTCAGGATTATGAAGTATACCGCGGTGGATACATCACCAGGAACAAAAAACTCTTTTGGTTCGGGATAATTTACGCTCGAAATGTATGAATAATATTTTCCGTCCTTTATTTCGGTTTTAAGGTTAAGCATCTTTTCTGTATGATTCCTTGAAGGCTTATTCTCTACAACTGTGGTAACTTCGTCTAGGAATAACCCTGCAAGCAGAACAGCGCTCTTAACGTGAGCGCTTGCAACGGGGAGCTCATAGGTTATGGGATTAAGTCCCTCTGACGGAAAAATATTAAGAGGTAGGGTTGAATCGGGTGTAGCAGAAAGCTTAGCCCCCATCGAGGTAAGGGGTACTATTATTCTTTTCATAGGTCTGGAAGAAAGTGATCTGTCTCCTGTTATTGTCGTTTCAAAATCCTGTGCCGCTAAAATTCCTGTAATCAATCTCGCAAGTGTACCCGAGTTTCCGGCATCAAGAGGAACGGAGGATTTCTGTAAGCCTTTATATCCCTTCCCTTCTATTAAAAGAATATCTCCTTTATTTTCAATGGTAACCCCAAGTTGTCTGAAACATTTAATACATGATACAACATCCTCTCCCCTGGAGAGGTTTTTGATTTCTGATGTGCCTTTAGCCAGGCAGGAAAGCATAACAGCCCGGTGAGATATTGATTTATCACCGGGAAGGCTAAGCTCACCTTTGATGCGTGAAACCCTGTTAAAGGTCTGTGTATTATTCATTTTTTAAGCCAGTCCTCTGCTTTTTCAAGTAATATTTCATTTAATTCCCCACTGTCGTACATTCCCTTTCCAAATCGCTGCCGCAGTGCCTCATAAAGAATCACGGCGGATGCAACCGAGACGTTTAAGCTCTGGACCATACCGAACATAGGGATCATGAACGTTTCATCAGCGGCATTAGCAGCTTCTTCAGACACCCCTCTGTGTTCATTCCCCAAAACTACTGCTGATTTTTCTGTCAGGTCCAGGTCAAAGAGATTCAGAGAATTGGCGTTTAATGCAGATGCATATATCTTAAATCCTCCGGAACGTAGATTTGAATAGCATTCATCAATAGTCTTATACTTTTCTTTCTCTACCCATTTGAATGCAGATGCCGAAGATTTCTTTCCGATCTTGGGAAACTTCTCAACATTATAGACGAGCGAAACCATTGGTACCCCGACTGCATCGCATGTTCTAAAAATTGCGCTGACATTATGAGGGTCGTGAATATTTTCCATGACGACTCTCAGTGAATCCTGGCGGGCACTTAGTACCCTGTTAATTTTGGCTGTCCTCTTTTCTGTCCTCGTATTTTTCACTAAACACTTTTATTAAATACCAGTTTATAGATTGTCTTGTTTTTACTCGAACGGGCCCGATCGATTTTAAATTTTTCCTTTGAGTCAATTTTGAGATAATATGCAGCCAGATCGGTTATTTTGTCCATAACTGTATCCTCATCATGAGCCCACGATTCACATCCTTTTATTCCGGGTATTTCAGCAGTATAACCGTCGTCAGTTTTCTTTATAATAATATCCAATATCATATTTTCGTCTTTTTATTAATGACGGTTCTTTGAGCCGTCTTCCGGTTTTAAGATTAACCGCCAGTTCATCCGCCTGATTAAGATTCACCGAGAACGATTTTAACGCTGGCACTTGCACCAATACGATCTGCGCCGCTGGCAATCATAGCTTCGGCATCTTCGCGCGACCTGATACCCCCCGATGCTTTTACGCCCATACCTGCCCCAACAACATATTTCATCAGGGCAACGTCGCCAACCGTAGCTCCTCCTTTTGAAAAACCGGTTGATGTCTTAACAAAATCAGCTCCGGCTTTTTTTACCAGCACACAAGCTTTAATTTTCTCTTCATCCGTAAGGAGTGCAGTCTCAAGAATTACTTTAGATATAACGTGATGTTTTTTGGCTGTCTGAGCTACCTGATAAATATCGTTGTAAACATAATCATAATCACCGGCTTTTAGTCGGCCTATATTGATCACCATATCTACTTCTGTGGCTCCGCTCTCAATAGACTGTTCAGTTTCGAACTTTTTTACTTCAGTTGTTGTTGCGCCCAGAGGAAAGCCGATAACCGTACAAACTTTCACCTCGCTTCCTTTAAGTTGCTCGCTGCATAACGGAACGAATGATGGGTTAACACACACAGACGCAAAATTATATTTCCTTGCCTCGCTGCATAGCGTGGTTATATCATCAGGGGTCGCTTCAGGTTTCAATATTGTATGATCAATCATACCCGCCATTTTCTTATTCTGAAGGACATGCCCCACACCAATACCGGCAGAGATTCTTTCCGCACCTACATTAACTATATTATTTACTGCTTTAGGCTGGGTAACCACATTGGTCTCCCACCCTTTACAGGATTCAGTCTTGCAGTAAAAATCACGCAGAGTTTTTTCTAAAAATTCCTGTGATACCTCTTGAGTTGATATATCTGGTTTCATATCAGCCACCGTATTTTTGATAAGCTTTAAATGTATTCTGAAGCAGCATTGCACGCGTCATCGGACCAACACCGCCGGGAACGGGTGTAATATATGAACTTTTTTTCGAAACATTTTCAAAATCTACATCACCAGTAAGTCTGTACCCTTTGGGTTTTGAAGGGTCATCTATACGATTAATACCGACGTCGATGACAACTACTCCCTCCTTTACCATATCAGCTTTAACAAATTCAGCTCTGCCGATAGCAGCGATCAGTATATCAGCCTGTTTTGTGTAATCATGTAAATTCTTAGCGGCCGAATGACATATGGTTACAACCGAATTTGCGTGCTCCCTTTTCTGGAGCATAATGTTGGCAATTGGCTTTCCCACAATGTTGCTTCTGCCAAGCACTACTACATGCTTCCCTTTCGTCTCGATGTTATACCTTATTAGCAGTGCCTGTATACCGGCCGGTGTGCAGGAGGCAAATGTATCTTTACCGATAACCAGGTTGCCGATGCTGGTTGGACTGAATCCATCTACATCTTTTTTAGGTGAGATAGACTCTATTATCTTATTTTCATCTATATGTTTAGGGAGCGGAAGCTGAACCAGAATCCCGTGGTAATCAGGATGTTCATTGTATTTTTCAACCAATGCCAGAAGTTCTTTTTCAGTTATACTGGCAGTATGAAATTCTGCTTTGGTTCTCATCCCTATCGCTTCACAGTCCTTTATTTTACTCCTTACATAAACCTGTGAGGCCGGGTCTTCCCCTACCAGGATAGTAACAAGTCCGGGTACGTTTTTGTTTTCAGCTTTTAGTCCGTCGATCTTCTGTTTCAATTCTTCTCTTATCTCTGCCGCTGTCTTTTTTCCATCTATTATTGTCATTACTCTTTTTTCTTTCCTCAGTTTATTTCATTAAATGATTTCAGCAATGAAAAATCAAACTCATAATTGTCTTTCAAATATCGTTTTATTTTCTTGTCAGAAAGTATCTCATCTGCGAAGGGATTGGAATTCTGCCATCCGGTCAGTCCATTCTGTCTGTAATTTTCGAGCCTTCTAAGTGTTATTTCACAGAAGAGCGGATCAATGTCAGCAGTATAACAGGCTCTATTCTCAATTTCCGCGGCTAAAAGAGTCGTCCCTGAATGGGAAAAAAAATCTATCACAAGATCATCCGTCCTGCTGCCGGATTTGATTATCCTTTGAATAGCCTTAAGAGGCTTCTGTGCATAACAGCCGTTAATATTTTCATTCATCCGATAAAAAATCTGCTGAACATCTACCCATACATTGCCAGCCCTGATAAATTCAGATTTGCTCCTCTCAAAGTTCTGTGTTTTTTTTCCGTTAACCTTCTTATAGTAGCCGTTCATAATTTTGGGGATATTGGTGTATTCCGCTTCAGGGTTGAAATAGGGCTTCCCTTTTGTGTAGTAGAGAAGCTCCTGGCGTACCGACATCCAATTTTTCTGCGTGCCGTAGCCTCTCTGGTTCCGCATCGTAATAAAACTCCTGGATGAGAAGCCTGAATTTCGCATCATTAAAATAAAATCTGCAAGAGGCTGAAAATGATTATTCTGATCCGCACCGAGCCATACATACAGCGAGGCATCCTCAGCAAGGAAATCATTTGTGTTTTTTATCCAGAGTTTACTCCAGTTAATAAAACCTTCAATCTCCGTTTCCCTGAATGCAATGAAATTGTAGGGGGGGTCGTGAATTGCAAGAACCGCCTTTTTACTCCCTTTAAGGGAATTCAATGCCGGGGAATCAGCGCAGTCAATACAGGCAATTTTATGTGCTCCGGTATTGTCTTCCCAGATATCACCTGACTTAAAACGCGAATATGGCAGCAGTAATTTCCGGAGTTTTTCATCAAGATCGATCCTGGGTAACGGAAAATTTATCATAAAATCTTATTCTGCTTTTTTAACAAACTCCGGGAAGAGTATTTTTTCGATATCAACGGTTTTCCCGGTCTCTGTATCGACCTTAAATAAAATACCGCATATATGTACATCATCCTGGGCAGTTTCATATTTCTGAGGGGTCTGATAAAGGAACCTGTTTATTGCTGCAATGGTTTTCATCCCGATTACGGAGTCGTAAGGACCGGTCATTCCAACATCGGTTATATAACCCGTGCCCATAGGAAAAATCCGTTCATCATTTGTCTGAATATGGGTGTGAGTCCCAACCAGCACGCTGATCTTTCCATCCAGGTAATTTATAAGTGCAAGCTTTTCAGCAGTAGCTTCTGCGTGAAAATCAATAAAGATTACATTTGTTTCATCTTTTATTTTAGGAATGATCCAGTCGCATGTACGGAAAGGATCATCTATAGTAGCCATAAACGTTCTTCCCTGCAGGTTGAGTACGGCAGCTTTCCCTTTCTTTGTTTCTGCTATATAGTAGCCGTTTCCGTAAGTACCCCGGGGATAATTCAATGGTCGTATTGCACGGGGTTCATTTTTGAGGTAATCCTGCGACTGATGTTTGTCCCAGGTATGATTACCCCCGGTAATCACATGTACTCCGAGATTAAAGAGAATTTCTCCCTCTTTATTAGTACATCCTTTACCGTCAGAAGCATTTTCACCATTAGCGATAACAAGATCGGGTTTGTATTTCTGGATAAGTCCCGGCAACCACGTCTGCACCATATCCATACCGGGTTTTCCAACAATATCCCCGATAAAAAGAATATTAATTTGATTCATAATCACCATAAAGTAATTAATAAATATATCGAAATCGTGAGAGAATTAAAAAAAGAGGTGAGAAGGGGTATTAAAAAATAATAAAAAGGAATGTTCGAAGAAGTTAAATTATTTATTTTAAAATACCTGCTAAACGCTGATAAGTGTAAACTAATTTCCCGGAAAATATTATCTTTGGGAAACTGATTGGAAAAATGCTTAAAGACTCGCTGGAAATACCTCTTGAACAGGCCTCCTTCTCTATTATTGATATTGAGACTACAGGATTATCACCCCGTTACAATAATATTATTGAAATCGGCATAGTTAAGGTTTCCGGTCTGAAGATCAAAGAAACTTACCAGACAATGATAAATCCCGGACGACAGATCCCCTATTATATCTCTCAGTTTACAGGTATTACGGATGAAGATGTTTATAATGCACCTTTCTTTGATGATGCAGCCGATGAAATACTTGATTTCATATCCGAAGATATCATAGGCGGACATAATTTTTCCTTCGATAAAAGTTTCCTGAAAAGGGAATTGCTTTATGCCGGAAGAGGGATTCTTTATAACCGGGATATCTGCACATTGAAGCTGGCCAGAAGGATGTACCCGGATCTCCGCAGTAAATCACTAACCAACATGTGCAGGCATTTTAAGCTGCACAATGAAAATTCACATCGTGCATTGTCAGATGCAAAAGTGACGGCACAGTTACTCATCAGGATGATCGAAGAACTGAGAGATAAACACAGCATATCCACGCTTGAAGATCTTCTCAGTTATCATAAGAAACCGGCAGCGAAGGTGAAGTCCAGCCGCCTGAAAGAGCCTTTGCGCGAATATGCCGCAGGTCTTCCGCAGGCACCCGGCATATATTATTTCCTTAATTCAAAAGGAGATATTATTTATATCGGCAAAGCAAAATCTCTGCGTGACAGGATAAAATCCTATTTCTCCCCCACTGCTCCCAGGAAAGCAAAAAAAATTGTTCAGCAGGCATCCCGTATTAAAATTGAAATGACCAATACTGAGCTTACCGCTCTTCTTATGGAAGCAGAATCGATCAAGCTCGTTAATCCCCGGCATAATACGCAGCTCAAGGAATATGGAAATAAATATTTTCTAAGGATTGATGCCGCCAATGATTTTCCGGGGATAGAGATCTGCAATTATTTTGATTTTGACGGAAGAGATTATTTTGGTCTTTTTATTACACGGAGGAAGGCAGTTTCATTGCTGGAGATGATCCATAAAACGTTTGCCCTCAGAGAATGCAGTGATGTGGATTTCAGTAAAGAAAAAGTCTGCTTTCTTGCTGATATCGAGAGATGTCTTGCTCCTTGCATAAATAAATTAAAAAATGAGTACATCAGTGAGCTGGAGAAGGTATATGAATTCCTCTACGGAAGAAATCAATTTGCACTTAACCGGCTGCTCAATAAGATGAGGGAGTATTCCGATAAACAAAAATATGAGAAAGCCGCGGAGGTTAAAGAAGTAATAGATATGATCCTTAACCAGACGTATAAATCTTCGGTGCTGGCGGAACCTGTAAATAAAGCTAATGTACTGTTTGAAGTAAAGGGGAGCTTTGAGAACGATTATATGCTCTTACTCTCAGGTAGAATATATATTAAAAAATATACGGTAAACGGCGCAGATCATTTTGACGAGGCTCTCGATGATTATTTCAGCGGCACTATAAATCTTTCAGTATTACCCGAAGAAGAAGACCTTGAAAAAATGAAGATCACTCTTAACTGGCTTATTAAGAACCGCGACCTGGTAAGGGTTTTTTATCTTAAGGAATACAATAGCAAAGAAGAACTCTATACCAGGATATCCACAGGCAATTTTAAAACTACCCCTACCCCGGAGATTTATTACGATATAAAAGAATTTATGAACCAGGAACTTCCGGAAGAGACAGCTTAGTTCCTCCTCAGATTACAGGTTCATCAGAATTGCCGCACCTGCCAAAATTATTATCACGGCTATAATCCTTCTCGCGAGATGCTTCTCCCTGAACAATCTCCCTCCGAAGATAACCGCCATCAAAACAGATAAACGTTTAACAGAGAGCACCATCGCAACAGGGGCCTCTTTGGTGGCTTCTATCTGTGTAAAACGGTATATAACGGTGGATACAGAAACGATAATTATAAAATACATCATTTCTCTCGGGATTTTCCGTAGAGGCTGTATTATTCCTTTATACCTGACTAAAATAGCAATTGTAAAAAAGACAGCATAGAATAATTGCTGGAAGGCCATAAATTTATATGGCTCGATCTTCAAATCAGTCAGAAGAATCCTGTCCAGAAGTGAAGTCACGGTAAAAAGGATCAGGGCAATTACTACATAAGAGTATTTTGAGAACCTGAATGAGCTGGAGAACATCTTCATTTCTTCTCCAGAGGTTTTCCTAAGTTTCTCATGCCCCCTTACGGCTTGACGTGTTTCAAGTATAATGGTTCCGATAAGCATGAGAAATATTCCAAACCATTCAAACAGAGTCAGATAATCATCTATCAAGATAACCCCCAGTATTGCAACAAGTCCCGGAGTTAATGCGAGCAGCGGCAGGGCTTCGCTTATTTCCAGGTTCTTAATTGAATACATTACAAAAAGAAAAGCCGCGGCATTAAGTAAAGTCTTAAGCAGCAGCACCAGCATACTGAACGTAAAAAGGTTTTCGTAATTGATTATCCCGAAAAAAGGTAATGAAAACAAAAGCGATATAATGGAAATCAGGAAAGTAAAATTCAGAGCATCCGAGGAGAATAATGCCTTCTTCTCATAAACAGCAGATAATGCGGAAAAGACTGCTGAGATAAAAGCTAACCAGAACCAGTACATATAATAATAAATCCTTAACCGGAACAACCGGATTAGATTAAAAGTCTACTGCAAATTTAACATAAAAATTCCTTCCGGGCCCGGCTGTAGTATTGCCTCTCAGCGTCGATAGGTGGTTGCGGTAATTCTTATCAAATATATTTTCGATGCCAGCAAATATCCTAAGGCTGTAAGTCGAGATTTTTAGTGGATCTGAATTCACAGAAAAATTAAAAACTGCATACCCCGGGGTAGATATTTCATAAGAGGCAATATTATTCTGTGCAGTATAAATCTCAGCAGTGAGTTCGGCGGAGAGTTTCTCAATGAATTTGTACTTTAATCCGACATTTCCATTTAAAGGAGGGATTTCAGGCAGACTGCCGCGGGCAGTTATATCATCTCCCTTAACGTAAGATAGTACAGCTTGTAAGGTGATATCTCCATAAAAGTTGTAGTCTGTACGTAAATCAAACCCGTATAACCTTGCTTCTCCGATATTAGTTTTCACAAAAGCAGGCCTGTCTTCAAAGAAGGCAGATTTTTCAGAAACAAGGTCGGTGAAATAATTAAAAAAGATACTCGATATAAATTTAAAATCCGGTTGATAATACCGGACTCCAAGGTCAGCTGACCTGCCATTTTCCGATTTAAGGGATGGGTTGCCATGCCTGACATAACTTCCCTGATCGATATACTGAAATCTTTCTTCCAGTGACGGTGAACGGAATGAATAACCAAGACTCAGCGTCAAATCCCACCCCGTCTTAAAGGAATACTTCACACCAACGTTTGCACTGTAAGCTTTATCATTTATATCCTTTTGCTCCCATATTGTCTGCTGCCCCGAAGGGGTATAGTTAATTATCCCGCTAATGATCTCATAAACTGGATTGAGAGTTTTTTCACCCTGAATGTTGATTATGTCCAGGCGTGTACCGAGCGATAGCGACAGTCTGTCTTTTATAAATTCATGGTCATCCTGTAGATAAAAACCATAGTCCCGGTATTTAGAATCCGGAAGCGGCATTTCACCAACAGTTTTATTAATTGTATTCACAACTTCATTCTGGTCATTAAGTACCTCTATGAGTTGGTACTTGTTTCTGAACCCTTTATAACTTCTGTCCCAATAATCTAATCCCGCGGCAAGGTTATTATTTTCGTTCAATAAGAAATTTCCCTGCAGCTGAAGGTTATTATTTTTATGGTCGGCCTGAGGGGTGATTTTCAAAACTGATACCCTCCGTGCGGGTGTTGTCATTGTTGAAGGAATCTCCTGAATAATATGAGGTATATTTTCAACATTTCTTGATATTGCCTGGTATGAGTATTTCAACGACAGTTTATAGAAGAACGAGGCAAGATTTTGTACTTCATAACCGGCAGAAATAAATTCTCTTTTTTCATCAGGATACCTGATATCAGCATTAGAAGGAAATACGAAAGATCCGGGTATTCCGATGTCAAGGGCCTTAAACATTTGATAGTTAAGGCTTATTTTATGATTAGTAAATGGAGCCGCGCTCAGATCAGCAGAAAGACTATAATCTTCAAACTGACTGTTCCTTAATTCACCCGTCGGAGTATTTATATTTCCGGCCTTCCTGTATGATCCCGCAATTTTTGAGGACCAGACAGGTCCCCCGCTATACAGCGAACCCGAGGCAGCAGATAGATTATTAACCGAGTTATAACCAGCTGAAACATTTCCATTTAAAGAAGTATTATCCCTGAACCTTGAAGACCGGGTAATGATGTTTACAATACCACCCGTTGCACCAGGGCCATAGATTGAAGAGGAAGCTCCTTTAATGATCTCAACATTCTCAATGTCGTTCAGATCAATCAGTGAAAACCTGGCAGCTACATCCGTTGAAGTTGCTATCCTGTTTCCGTCAATCAGAGCTACAACATTCTCACGACTAAGTCCCCTTATATTCAATTCACTCCCCCACGCTCCTTCACTGATCAATGATATACCGGGTTCTGTTTTAAGTGCTTCCGGAAGCGATCCGAATGGTCTTTTTTCAATCTTTTCCCGTCCGAATAATAGTTCAGAAAAAGGTGAGTCCCGTAGATACCTGTCGAATCTCGGGGTACTCACAATTACTTCATCAAGTTCAATTGGTGCGGGGTCAAGCGAGAAATTTAGAACGGCATTCTCTTTTATCTCCAGAAACCTGGTAACCGAATTATAGCCCATACATGATACTTTTACCGTGTATTTCCCCTCTTCCAATCCTTCAATCTGAAATAGTCCTTCAGTGGTAGTATAAGTTATATACCTAATGGACAGAGAAACCGTCGCTCCGGAAATCGGGTCGCCTGTTTCCGAACTGGTGACAGTTCCGTTAAAGCAAATCTTTTGTGCAAAAGCAGCTGAATAAAGCAAAGTTAAAATAATAGTTAAAATTAACCTGAGACGAATCGGCTCCACTTCTTCTCTCTCCCCACCATAGCAAATTACTCACGATAAATACAGCCTGGTGATTAATTCCTTACAAATAGCTTCCCAAAAATAAGCGTCTTTTTCTTAAGGTAAAAGAACTAGAGAGGATATCGCTGTATAAACAAAGGTACAAGGTTATTAAACATCAATTATATGTTTGCTTTTAACATTAAAGCGTAAAGTGAGCAGTATAGCGGAGGTAGTTAGTCCCAATAATAATCCTATCCACACACCTACTATTCCAAGCTTAAATATAAATCCAAGCAGGTACCCAATGGGTAGGGCAAGTAACCAGTAAGCAATAAATGTAATCAGTGTGGGTCCTTTAACATCAGTTAATCCCCGGAGTACACCGATTCCGACGGCCTGAACTCCATCAGAAACCTGGAATAAAGCAGCAATTATTAAGATAGTTGAAGCAAATGAGATCACTTCGGGATTATCTATATAAAAAGAGGGAAGTATATTCCGGAATATTATGAATACAATTCCGAATGTTCCCATTATTGAACCAGAAATCAATATTGCTGTAAATCCCGCCCTCCTGGTGTCTTCAATATTCTTCCGGCCAACAGCATTTCCGACCCTGATACTCCCTGCAGCTGATACGCCCAAAGCACACATAAAGGATATGGACGCCAGATTTATCGCTATCTGATGAGCTGCAAGTTCATAGGTGCCAAGCCAGCCTACCATCACCACAGCAAATGAGAAGGCTCCAACTTCAAAGAAATATTGAATACCGCTGGGCAGACCTAATGCGAGGATCTTCTTTATAATTTTTGTGTTAATGCTTTTGAAATGGAATGTTACATCATATCTCCTGAAGTGATTTGTTTTCATCACGTACAGCATAAGAATTACAGCCATAAATATCCTTGATGCAAAAGTTGCCCATCCGGCACCGTCCAGGCCAAGCTGTGGTAATCCTACTTTTCCGAAAATTAATAGCCAGTTTGTGAGCACGTTTACAAGGTTTGCAAGCAGTACTACAATCATTGAGGGACGCATTATAGAAAAACCTTCAATAAACTGCTTATACGATGCAAAGATCATATAAGGAATTGTTGAAAATCCAAGAAGACGTGTATATGACTGCGCCTGCACAACAACATCAGGAGGCTGATCTATGTATGTAAGCAGAAAAGAGCCGCCAAAAATAGCTATAGCAATCACTATACCGGTTACAACATTTATGAGGAGTGACTGCCGGAATAGTATTCCGCATTCTTCATATCTGTTCCCTCCAACGGCAATGGCTACAAGAGGAGTAACTGCGATGGAAATACCTAATCCTACAATTGATATGAGAATAAAAAGACTGTTTCCAACTGAAGCAGCAGCAAGGGGCACAGCACCAACACTTCCTACCATAATACTGTCAACTACACCCATCATTATAAAACCCAGCTGGCCAATAATGACTGGATAAGCAAGCTCCAGAGTTTTTTTTATTTCTTTTCTATATTGATGCATTAATAATTATCGCTGAATTCATAAATATAAAAAATTCTTTATGGGTTATTCTTGCAAGCAAAAAAAAACCGGGATTGGCAATCCCGGTTTAGAGGAGGTTCTCTTATGAAGCAGCAATTACTGGATTGCTACTTCACTATTTTTTTTAACAAGATCCTTTGCTCCGTACCTTTCTCTTAAATTCTGGTAATAAAAGATGGTGCACATTTTTCTTACCCGTAAGCTATTGTCGAACCTGATAGCCTGCTTCACCGCAAATGTGCCACGGGGATTATCAATTTTGAAGAGAGCCAGTGCGGCAACTATCCTTGCATTCTCTTCTTCTTCTGTTCTCAGCATTCTCATAAGTGGATGAACGGCTTCTTCTGCCCTGATTTCGCCTAACATAAAGGCTGAACTTGTCCTCAATCCGTAATTTTTGCTTTGAAGACCGATTAATAGGTTTTCGACGACGGCTTTCCTTATTTCGGGATTTTTAAGAGACTCCTTGTCAATCCCGAAAGAAGTAGAAATAAACAGAAAAAGAATTGAGCCTGATAGAGCCATTACCAATCTTAACATATCGACCTCTGATGCTTTGACATATTTAACTTGTCCAAAGGTAAGTTTACAGGATGGTCTTGTAAATTTATTTGGGATGGAAGGATGGGTTTAAGGATTTACCTCAATGAAACGATGACTAAAGATGACCTGGAAGAATAAAGTTTCACCGTCATACTTATTTCTAAGGTATTATATCTGAATTATTTTAGCAGAATAAGCTTTTTAGATATAGCGGAAATTCCGGGGTGACCGCCAACTGAAGAACGCTCCAATCTGTATATATAAACTCCGCTAGCAAGTTTAGAGGCATTAAATCTGATATTATAGGTACCCGGTTTTTTTACTTCATTTACAAGTGCAGATACTTCTTTCCCTAAAATATCATAAACTTTTAGTGAAACTTCACTTTGATCGGGTATCGAGAAGCTGATTGTTGTTACAGGATTAAATGGATTAGGGTAATTCTGAAACAATTGAAAGTCGGGTTTCCCGTTGCTTTCAACCTCGGCAAACACAGGATTTGTCAATTCATAAGTAACCTTAAATTCTCCCCCCGTCCCTGAGGGAAGATTGAGTAATCGTTCCTCTGCGTTAAAATCGTTATAATCCGCACCGTCTTTTTTAATTTCTTTGATTTTGTATTTAGAGTTGGCAAATGCCAGAGGGTTCATCTTTAATTCTCTGTCAGAATCCAGGGGCATAAAATTATAGTATAACGTTACCGGCTCCCCTTTGAAGAAAAGGTTCCCATAAAGGTAAGTATAATAACCAAGTTCTATTGAATGATAGCCTGCTTTACCGCTATTTCCTTTTTCGAGGCCCCAGATCTGTCCTCCATATCTTGTCCTGTCGGAATATACTTCACCGTATTCATGATCAACAAAATACGTCATAAAAAAACTCAGGGTTTCGTCGGCCATCTGAAGATATTGAGATTCCCCTGTGAGATTGTACATCATTAGTCCGGCAGTAACGGCCTGCTCCATCTGCCACCATGCTTTTGCAGTATCCACCTGACCCCACATAAGCATCTGACCCGTCTGACGATTAAAGTCCTTATAGGGCCCTCCCAGTTCGTGATCATAACCATTGTCCCATACATCTTGTATCAGGTCCCTCGCAGCCCTTACATAACCAGTATCGGGCATTAGCTGGTCTATTCTGCCGAGACACCAGCCTGCTTTTAAGACATGGCCCATTATTGTCATTGTTTCATTATTATTCCAGGCCCAATTGGAATAATATTCCTCTACAAACCCAATGACCTGTTGAGGCATACTCCCATATAGATGGGTTAGAATATTATCAGCCAGCTGAAGAAGCCTGTCCCTGTAAACATTATCACCGGTGAGTAGATAAAGTGAGAGGATGTTGGTAGTTATTGCATCTACCGTAGCATTGAAGCTCTTACCGGAGACTGTAGACCAGTTATAAGTTCCTGTATCAAAGAAGCCGAATGCCTGCTGATCACTATCCCATAAATGATTTTCACTGCTGTTATAGCCTTTCATAAGCTGATTCCAATCATTTGTATCCCTCGTTGCCTCATAGTAGGCGGTAATGCCCAGCAGAGCATAATGCTGATCGAAAGCGGTTTTTACATCTTCAGGATTGATCGGGTTTCCGTACCTGTCATTACTATGGAACCATCCATCATTTGAATTATCCCAGGCGTGCGCGTACATAAAATCAAGAGCATGCCGTGCCATTTCAAGGTATGACTGGTTACCTGTAAGCATATACGCTCTAACGAATCCATAGGAATCCCTTGACTGAGATATAAGATCTTTGTTTGTGCCCCATTCTACTTTAAGGTTGCCGAATCTATCAACATTTGTATAGAAACCTCCGAATGTTGAATCATATACCTGTGTCCAGAATTGTGCACAGCTGTCTACATAAGGGATTGCCCTCGCAGGTTCCTGAAGGTAAGGTGACTCCGGAATATACTGCGCATAACAAATATTTACCAGCAGCAGAAATATGTAAAATTTTTTCATTACGGATCTCACTCTCTAATACCCATTTCGTTAATAATTTTAATCTGTATAGTGTTTTATTACCTTTTTTATACTTTCTGTACAGACTGTGCAGAAAGGTTTTGCGCCCTTAGAAAACATAATACAGTCGATCATAGGCCTGTACATTCCATTAGATGAATAACCTGCACCCTCGAATGCCCCGGTCATTCCCCAATACTTACTGCGATGAAGGAATTGATCAACTTCGTCACTGTGTTTTTTATCGAGATCGTTATATTTCTCTTTTAGTGAATCTATAACATTTTCATCGGCTTTGTTCCGCTGAAGCTGTGCGATTTTGGAATTTAGTTCTCTTCTTACTTTCTGCCAGGCAAGATCAAACTTATCATATTCTTCTTTCTCCCAGGGAGTTGGTATTTCAATACCCGGCGTAACAAGGTTCTTCCATTTTAGATTTTCTTTATCAAGCAGGCGGGTGATGTTTGGCTCAACAGGTTCTAGTCCTTTTGGATAGAAATCATTGTAAGCTACATCAGAGGTATAATATTCATCTGCAAGTCCCGTGAATGAATGACCGAATTCATGGAGGAAGATATAATCACTGAACTGATTATCAGAAATAAAAGTACAGTAAAAGTTATAGATGCCGCCGCCGCCGTAGCGTGACTCATTTACCATAATATAAACAGCATCATAAGGCACATTGGCAGCGATATCCCGCATCGATTTATTATCTTCGGTAAGTATATACCGCTCTGAGCCAAGTGAATAATATGTAGTGCTGAGAACCGTGTTTTTATATATCCCTGCGCCCGGATTGTCACAGCCGCTGTCGAGCGAGGCCTTGAAGACACCATATATATTGAAATTATTCTTGAGTGACTTATAAGGCTCCTGGTTCATAAACAGATCAGAGAAATGTTTCAGGTCCTTCTCAAATTTTGATTTTTCATCTTTCGTGTAGCCCTCGGCCAGGATAACCACATCCACCTTTTTATGGGGATCGCCTGAATAATACTGTTTATAAACCGTTATTCCTGAACTGTCTACTGCTTCATTTGATATATATATATCAGCAGGATCGATCACAATTGAATAAATTTCCTGAAGGTTATTTAGTGAATCCCTCTTATCGAGAGCAAACCTGATCTTATATTTTGGCGCGGGTATGATCGCGCTTTCCTGGAATGCTTTCTGGGTACCCTTCATAGCTTCATCACTTGTCTGGTACTCCTTGAAATAACTATCGAATCCTTTTGAATAAATAAGCTGACCTGACTTCTCATCATATACCTTATAATAATACGCTCCGTTATTGAAGTTATCTATGAGCTTTTCAGGATTTCCGGCCCAGATTCCGTACTCGTAATAATGATCGGGAGTGATGAGTTCTGTTGTTGAATTTCCAATATGATAATAATCGATCCTCATCGTTCTATCATAAAAATAATCATTAAATGATTGAGCACAGAGAAAGGATGCGGAGAAGACTAAAAGTATAAGAGTTTTCATAATTATTTTTCTCGTTAATGATATCTACAAATTTATCAAAGAGGAAAGAGAGTTGAAAGTAAGCTTTTAACGCAACCGCAATTAAGAAAAGCATATCGCAGTTCATGTACTCCGGGATATTCTAGAGGATGTCTCGCGGGTACAGGCCGGAAGATGGCCGAATGAAGCCCGGAAGAAATAGGGAGATTTAGGACAGAGCACCCCTGATATTTTAACTACCATACAAATCTGATAGAATTTGTATCAATAAATGGCAAAAGTTAACAGATCTAAAAAGGTCACCTTAAATAGATCTTTTTAAGACAGCCTTTTTACTTGCGGAGAGACAGGGATTCGAACCCTGGGTAGGACAAACGCCCCACAACGGTTTTCGAGACCGTCCCGTTCAACCACTCCGGCATCTCTCCTGATTTACCATTATTCAAATTTACTTTTTTGAGACCGCCCAATTTCCGCAGAGCGGGATTGCGCTTCGCTTAACGATCACTCCGGCAACTCTCTGTAATCTAAGTTTATAAGAAAATAAAATACTTACATAAAAATTAACACTAATCACTAAGTAAAAATATATCTTAACCTCGTTAATCAGGAGACATTACAAAACCTGGAATCAAGGGGATAAATTACAATATTATACTTTTTAATTTTAGAACGTTTAAATTCAGAAATCTGTTGATGAGGTCTGTATTTTTGGTAAAGGGAGGGCTAATTTTTATATTTGCATCTCCTTTCCGGAAAGGTGCAGGAGTGGTTTAACTGGCACGCTTGGAAAGCGTGTGTACGGGTAACCGTACCGAGGGTTCGAATCCCTCTCTTTCCGCAAATAAAAAAGCCCGATTAGATTTGGGCCTTTTTATTTTCAGAACCTCAAAAAATGTACCTTTGTAAGCAGTCCTCCCCGGAATCTTTTCCACAATAAAGCTAAAGTCGTTGCGTAGTCAATTTAATCAGAACCTCAAAAAGTGGCGGGTTTTCATTGTAATCTTTTTGTGAATGAGTTGACTTTTGGAGAGATTAATTCTTATTTTATTCAAAGAATATCTTTAGGGTACAATTTTCTAATTAATCTGAAAACTGGCCCTTGAAAATTTGATCGAATGCTTTCGCAGGAGAGAAATGAAAGCTTTAGATAAATTCCCCCGTTTTTCAGCACAATGTTCCGATATTTTTCTATTCAGAGAATAAATGATGGTTAAGAGAATAAAATATCTCTGGTTATCCATTATACCCTTAATCGTCTGTATCTTATTCATTATTGCACTGAATAAATACCCGATGGGGTGGAATGATATTATTGTCCAAGACAGTGTTGTTGTCCAAATAAATCCGGGGAGCCCCTATGCAGACGCAGGTGTTAGAAAAAGTGATAAACTTATATCATTCAATGGAAATTCAAACATTACATTTTTAGAGGAAGGGAATCCATACGATACATGGCTGCCTTATGAAGCAGGGACTACTTATTATATTTCTCTTCAAAGAGACGGTAAAATTCTCAAATTCAGTATATTATTTCCTTCATTATGGTCAACCGACAAAGTATTCTTCATTTTTTATATTACATTAATAATTCTTGTAATCTTTACAGGAATTTTTATTTTATTGAAAAGACCTGGAGATAAATCTGCCAGGATATTTTATTTCTTCAGTCTCATCTTGGCAATCAGTTCTCATACGCGGCATTTTCTGATAGCTTCTTCTTACGTTCCCAGCTTATTCTTCCTGGCTAGCTATCCTTTTATTTCAATACTATATTTTCATTTTCTAACCGTTTTTCCTCAAAATAATAAACTTAATAAGAGCTTAAAACGTGCGTTAATTTTAATGTATGCTTGCGGCATCTTTTTTAGTTTATTTAATTCCGTCACTTATCTGAATTTTATTTTGTTCAAGATACCCCAGTACAATATTTTTGATCCAATTGCCAGAGTAGCGGCAAATGTCTGGATGGGTATCTCAGTGCTTCTGGTTG
Organism: uncultured Bacteroidota bacterium; assembly: GCA_963839165.1. Taxonomy (GTDB): domain Bacteria; phylum Bacteroidota; class Ignavibacteria; order Ignavibacteriales; family Ignavibacteriaceae; genus DATFVA01. Next base: position 468,710 of record CAWIUG010000005.1, read on the forward strand.
TTGTCTACAGCTTCATCAGATACCGGTATCTCGAGGATTCATTTTCAAAAAATCAATACCGTTGGGTTATTACCGGGTTTCTTTTTGGTGTTTTTCTGCCAATGATTTTCGGACTTATGCAGCCGTTAACTCATATCAATGAAAAATTTATCTGGGCTAATTCTCCGAATATTCTTTTATATGTTAATGGAATAGTAACGCCAATTATGCTTATTTGCTTCCTTTTCGCAATAATGAAATATAAGGTCTGGGATATAGAGCTCATCATAAAGAAGGGATTACTTTACTCGGGAGTTACATTTTCTATTATCGCAATATATTTTCTATCAATGTATCTGAGCGAATTTTTGCTTTCTGAATCATCCCGAACGACAAAATTTATTGCCATAATAGCTGCAACGATAGCCTTCATACCTGTTAGGGAGGGAATTCAAAAAAAAGTAAACAAAATATTCTATCGTGAAAAATTTGATCCGGCCATGGCAATATATAATTATGAAAATAAACTTATGGGAATTTATGAGACAGAAAAATTATATCCGGCAATTTTAGAAGAGATAAATAATATATTCTACTTTGAAGGTTGTAATATCTATAAGTTGAAGCATGATAATATATTTGAAGAAGTATGTTCGGCTAAGAGGGATCCGGAATTAAAAACGGGATCAACTGATAAAAGCTCAGAAATACTACCTGATTCTGAATTTGTTAGAAAACTTGGAATTATTAAACCTTTTGCCATTGGTGAATTGAATAATAAAAATTGCTTCCCGGATATTGAAATAATCACTCCCCTTACAAATGGAAAAAATATATTTGGATTTCTGGCATGCGGAAGGAAGAAATCCCACGAAATATTTACTCTACAGGACATTAAACTTCTTCAGATGCTCGCCCAAAGAACATTAAGTATAATAAATACATCTGATCTTTATAAGAAAGAACTGGAAAGGCAATTGCTTGTTGAAAGAGAAAGAGATCGCATCTCAAGAGATATGCATGATGAAATAGGCAGCAGTTTAACAAGAATATCAATAATCAGCCAGTTAATAAAGAAGAATTCTTCAGAACATGAAGAAGTAAATAAACTGATTGAAGAAATCTCACAATCATCGCTTGAAACTATATCTAATATAAGTGAAATAATCTGGGCAATAAATCCAAACTATGATTCCCTGGACGACCTTGTCTCGTATCTTAACAATTATGCATCGAAATTTCTTGAAAGTACAGCGATCAATTATAAATTTTATGGACCCGATATATTGCCTGAACTAAAATTAACTTCAGAACAAAGAAGAAATGTTTTTTTAACCGTTAAAGAAGCATTGAATAATGCGCTTAAATACTCAGAATCTTCTTTAATTATACTGGAAATCAAATTGGAGGAAGACTCTGTCACGATTCGCATTAAAGATAATGGAAAAGGATTCTGCACCGGAGAAAAATCATCAGGCAATGGTTTACGCAATATGAGAAAAAGGATAGAAGCGGCAGGAGGCAGTTTTTCAATTAGTTCTTCAGAAGGGAGCGGGACGGAAATTCAGCTAATGTTGAATGAATAATACAACTTTTGTGTGATTGCTTACTGCAATTTAATTGAATAATTTGAAATATCATATGGATATAAAAGTAGCAATAGTTGAAGACGATAAAAGAATCCGCGAAGGGATATGTGCTTTAATTAAAGGCTCCCCGGGATTCGAGTGTACCAGTATTTACGAAACTGCAGAAGAAGCTGTCAAAAATATTAATGATGATATTGATGTTTATCTGATGGATATAAATCTTCCCGGCATGTCTGGAATTGAATGCGTTCGAATTATAAGGCAGAAAAAACCGCAGGTACAGATATTAATGCAGACAGTCTATGAAAATGATGAAGAAATTTTCAAATCAATTCTTGCCGGAGCTAATGGTTATCTGCTTAAAACAACACCTCCCGTAAAACTTCTGGAAGCTATCCAGGATGTTTATAACGGCGGCTCTCCGATGTCAAACCAGGTTGCACGAAAAGTAATCAATGCTTTCTCAACATTTGACAAGACAAAACCTGAATATGAGCTATCACAAAGAGAAAGTGAAATACTGTCATTGCTTGCAAAGGGATACAGGTATAAGGATATCGCTGAAAAATTGTTTATAAGCATTGAAACCGTAAGAAAGCATATTCACAACACCTACGAGAAATTGCATGTCCACTCAAATACCAAAGCCGTTCTGAAGTATCTGGGAAAGTAAAACCTTACCTCAAATAAATTATTAACTACTCTCTTAGTGTTATCACAAAATGATTTTAATGCCTTAAATACTACTAATGTGTTATTGTAACAATCATTAAATAATTGAACATTTCTTTGTCTTTACTTCCTACTCTGCCGGACCTTTAATTATTAAATCTTCCATTAAAAGGAGGTTCTTTGTGAAAATCCGATTACTCAAATTGTTTCTTCAGGATTTATACTATATCTGGTATACTGGTGGTAGTTCACCGTGGGGGGGACAAATTGGTTTAGCTACCTCTTCAGATGGTATTAGTGACTGGACCAAATATACATCAAATCCGGTTCTTGGACCATCTCCGGGGCAATGGGACGGAGTTTGGATTGAGGGACCAAGCATAATTTATGAAAATGATAGTCTATTTATGCGGTATGCCTGCTATAATAATTTATTATTCCGTATCAGGCTCGCAACATCTGAACCTTTCGATCCTGTTTCAGTCGAACAATTGAAACCTCAGGCTTCTGATTTTCTACTCTCACAGAACTATCCTAATCCTTTCAATCCGGGTACTAGTATTCAGTATGCAGTTAGCAGTAGGCAATTTGTTAAGCTAACTGTTTACGATTTACTTGGAAGAGAAATAGAAAATCTCGTAAATGAAGAAAAACCAGAAGGTACATACGAAGTTATCTGGAACGCTGCAAACTTGCCAAGCGGAGTTTATTTCTACAAGCTGCAAGCAGGAGACTTTGTTCAGACGAAAAAGATGATTCTTCTTAGATAGAAGATGGAGACTTTTTAATGATAAGTGAATGAATTATTTAATCATCAATGAAAGGAATGCTCTTATGAAAACCATATTTCACATTTTGTTATTCATTTTACTAATATCTCAAATATGTTCTGCCCAGTGGTTTCAGCAAAATCCCTTAATCACTCAGAATACTTTGAATGATGTTATATTGATTGATGATAATAATGGATGGGCGGTCGGTGATAGCGGTACGATTATCAGTACTACTGATGGTGGAACGGACTGGATCAAACAAATGAGTGGCGTTGAAAATAATCTTAAGAGCATCTGTTTTCCTGATTTAAATAATGGTTGGGCTGTTGGTGATAGCGGGATTGTGCTTAAGACTACCGATAGTGGTATGAATTGGATAAAGCAACCCGCTAATATCACGAATAACTTAAATGCCGTATTTTTTAGTGATGAGGAAAATGGGTTTGCGGTAGGTGCTGATGGCAAAGTTCTTAAGACAATAAACAGTGGTGCCAATTGGACGTCTCAAACGATCGGACCAGATATTAGCTTAAAAGGCGTTCATTTTATTGACGAAAACACTGGTTGGGTGGTTGGTGAAAGCCAAAGCGGTTCTTATTTTTCCCCGATAATAAAGAAAACTACCGATGGAGGGCAAACATGGATAACACAACTGAGCCCTTTAAGCTCAAATTATCAATGGTTATCTGATGTTTACTTTACTGATACTAATACCGGATGGATTGTTGGATGTGCCTGGACAGTTCCGGATGAAGGTGTCATACTAAAAACGACCGACGGTGGAACAAGTTGGGTTTTGCAATCAAGCGGAATGAATGAAGGTTTAAGGTGCGTCTTCTTTTCCAATTCAAGTTTTGGTTGGGCGGTGGGTGGAGGATCAACTTCAAATGAGGGTGGAACTATTTTAAAAACTACAGATGGCGGATTAATATGGACAAAGCAAATTCTTACCCGGCTTCAAGAGTTAAATGCTGTCTGTTTTCGTGATAACAACGTTGGGACTATTGTTGGTGCGTCTGGAGCCATCATATACTCTTCTGATGGAGGTAGCAGTTGGATAAGGCCCCCGGTCGGTTGTTCAAGTCATTGGAATGGTGTTTTTTTTATAGATACAAACAAGGGTATCGTAGTTGGTGATTGCGGTAATATGATGATTACCTCCGATGGAGGTGCAGAATGGCTTACTCAATTAAGTGGAACAAAGCATACTCTGAATGATATTCAATTTGTTGATAATAATAGCGGCTGGGCTGTCGGAGATAACGGAACAATAATAAAGACTTCAAACGGAGGCACTAACTGGATTCTTCAAAATAATGACGATTCTATTTTTCTTAAGAAAATTTGGTTGTTTGACGAAAATAGCATCTGGACTATCGGTGGTAGGTTGAATGACTCGAAAGGAATAATACTTAAAACAACTGACGGCGGAGCTTCCTGGGGGAATCAAATAGTATCAACAGATTTTCAGCTTAATGATATTTATTTTTTAAATGCCGACACAGGATTAGTTGTCGCAGGTCATACAGGTATGGGAAGTTATGGTGCAGTCTTCAGAACAACCGACGGTGGAATCAATTGGAATGAACAGCTTTATAGTACGTTCATAGACTGGCAGGGAATTGCCTTCCTGGATGAATTAAACGGGATAATTATTGGTCAAGATTGTTATATGGGGTGTTTTGGAGATATATGTAGGACAATTGATGGAGGTTTAAATTGGGAACCTGTTATGGAAATGACAGGAGCTTTTAATAGCATCTCATTTGCTAATCCAGAGTATGCCTGGGTTGTTGGTAAAGAGATTTGGACTTCTACTGGTACAATTATGTTCACTAACGATATGGGGCTGAATTGGAAGAGTCAGGGTCTGTTTTCAAATGGTCTAAAGAGCGTTTGTTTTATAAACTCTTCTATCGGATGGGCAGTTGGTGAAAATGGCATTATCCTTCACACGAAAAACGGAGGTGTTACATCTGCTGAAGAAGAAAAGATAGAAGAACAGCCAGCACAATTTCTACTCTCGCAGAACTATCCTAATCCTTTCAATCCAGGTACTAGTATTCAGTATGCAGTTAGCAGCAGGCAATTTATTAAGCTAACTGTTTACGATTTACTTGGAAGAGAAATAGAAAATCTCGTAAATGAAGAAAAACCGGCAGGCAATTACGAATTAACCTGGTACGCGGCGAATCTGCCGAGCGGAGTTTATTTCTACAAGCTGCGAGCAGGAGACTTTGTTCAGACGAAAAAGATGATTCTTCTTAGATAGAAGTTGGAGACTTTTTGTAGAGGTCGCTCTGGAAAAGCTTGAAATCAACTTATAATCATATTTAGGAGGTAATTATGGATATCTTCGATAAAATTAGTAAGGTTTTTATCTTTAATCTCTTATTGTGCAATATTTCTCTGTTTTCCCAGCCGAAGGATTACCCAAGGAATCATCCCGAGGTTCCTGAATATTTTATACCTAAAAACCATAATTCCAATATTAAGTCATTTCCTCAGAAATCTTTTTACCAATCGAGGGATGACTGGCAGTATATTATTGATACGACCTGGGGGCCTGGAGTTCCTATTGTGGAAAAGTTAGCTATCTATAATACATACGCTCAAAAGGTACACGATGAGTTTGACGGCCTTTTGTCTCTCGGGTTAGACTTTGATTCCCTTTATTATTACTACTTACCTAAAATAACAGACTCGACCAGTGCAGGAGCATTTGCAGCGATTATGGCTCATTTTGCCTATAATCTAGAGGATTTACACACACGTGCAACGTATAATATCATCCAACAAACCCCACTGAATCCCGGCGCTCCCATTCTTATACTTGGAAGCTACAGCACAGTAGAACACTTCGGGGCTGTAACCACTATATTGCCGGACAGCACCACCCTGGTTTTAAGGGTTGTACCCGGTCATCCACTTAATATTGAACCTGGCGATATCATTCTTGGGTATGAAGGAATTCCGTGGAAAAATCTTGTTCCGGAATTAATTGATGCAGGCTTGCCGATAATAGGACGTACAGGTGGGTGTCATTCAGCAAAAACCTACCTTGCCCTTTCCTGTGCCGGAATGAACTGGCATTTGTTCAGCACCATTGATATTCTGAAACATTCAACCAGAGATACAGTCCACCTATCAGTAGAGCCTTTGTTAAGCCTTAATGTTCCCCCCATGGTTAATAATGAACAATTGCCTTTGAGAAATATACCCTTTCCGGATGTTTTATCTAATCAGTGTGTGACATACGGAGTAGTCGATAATACGAATATCGGATATGTCTATCTTGCGTTGGAGGATCCTGAAACAACAGCCGATGCACAATTTTATGCCGCAATTGACAGTTTAAAAAATACAGAGGCTCTTATTATAGATATGAGATTAAACTTTGGCGGATGGGCTTTTTTTAAGAATGCATTCAAAATTCTTTTTAATGATTCTTATAGAACTATTGAGGACTCTTACAGGTGCAGTACCAATACTTTTGAACTATGCCCTTCAGGAGATTATAGCCTTTTTGAAATACAGGGATTGGCACCTGCCTTATATGACAGACCAATTGCAGTATTGCTTGGTCCTACCTGCGTTAGTATGGGAGATATAACAGCACAGCGGTTCAAGTATCATCCTATGGTTAAATTTTTTGGGAAAAGTCCGGATGCTTCCTTGGGAGATAATGTTTATCTCATTGGCTTCCCCGGATGGACTTTAAGGTATTCAATAAGCGACATGTTTCATACAAATGAACCCGAGATATATCTGAATCGGAGAGAATTTCCTATCGACTTCCCGGTATGGCACAACCCGGATGATGTGTCATCGGGTGAAGATGCAGTTGTTAATGAAGCAATAGACTGGGTGAACAATTGGGTATACCCCCATAATATTGCCCTGGATAAAAGTTATTATGTTCCGGGAACCGACTCAATTGGATTATCCTCTGTAATCGAAGATCCAAATTCGCACCAGTTAACCGCAAAGGGTTACCTATATAATCTTGATAATATTTTGATTGACTCAGTAAATTTAACTCAGCAAATAGCCTATTCAAGCAGCGAAAACTGGAACGGCAACCTAATATCCCCATCCGTTAGGGATATCTTCAAAGTATCGTTTACTGTTTTCGATGAGACGGATTCAACTTCATTTACACTTCCGAACGCAGTAAGATTTGCTACTTCAGGACCTGTTGTACTTGAGAGAATTTACCAGGAGAAAGTAACTTATCACTCATACGTTTTAAGAGCGTTTGTAAGAAATACAGACACGAGTCATACCATTACAAATGCTCAAATAAAATATGTCTGCAATGATCCCTGGTTAATCTCACTTCATAACCAAACACAGAATTTGCCAGAAATTGGGCCCGGGGAAACAGTTAGTGCCGCCGGTTACGCAACAATATTTTACGATACTCTGCAGTTCCCGGGATACTTCAATCTGAAGGTTCAAATATCAAATAATAATTGGGTGTTCTGGTCAGATTCCACGAAGCTGATAGTACCAGTTAGAGACGAAAAGAATATCCTGCCAGTAATATTTAACCTTGATCAGAATTTCCCAAACCCTTTCAACCCGGCGACGACCATCAGATATTCTATTCCCAAAACATCGAAGGTTCAAATAAAAATATTCGATGTACTGGGAAATGAGATCAGTACATTGGTCAACGAAGAAAAACCGGCAGGCAATTACGAATTAACATGGAACGCTGCGAACTTACCAAGCGGAGTTTGTTTCTATCAATTAAGGACAGAAAGTTTTGTTGAAACGAAGAAGATGTTACTGATAAGATAAATTATATATGACGCGGTGCATTATGCCGCATTAAAATTCTAATTTGTCAACAATCCTTACCCAGGAGGTTATTATGAAAAAAATATTTTTTTTATTTGGTATTTTAAGTTTTTGTTATCCATTAGTCTACGCCCAGTATTTTGATCCTGATAAAAACGTGAACAGAGTAAAAAAGGACTGGTCTTATACAATAGATACAACCTGGGGAGCAGGTATCCCTACTGAGCAAAAACTGCTGGTGTTTAATACATGGTGGAACAGAGTAGATCAGACCTGGGGCGGATTCCCTAACATTGAAGATAAATGGGATTCACTCAAAATATTTTATTATGACACAGTCGCATCAGGTATAAGTAATGGACGTTTTCAAGGAATACTAGGAAGATTAACACGTTCGTTGAAAGAAGCCCATTCTTATATTACAAACACTGGTATAAATTCCACTTTCGGAATCTATGAAAATGAATTTCCATATTTCCCTTCTTTTAACTATATGCCTGGGATACCGGCATTACATCTCTCGGGGCTCTTGAACCGGAATTATTTTGGTGCAGGTGTTACTGCGTATAACGACAGCATAGCCCTTGTTTACAGTGTAATGCCAAACCATCCGCTTAACCTGCAGCCTGGCGATATTATTCTAGGATATGACGGATTTCCCTGGAAAGAAAACCTGCAGGACCTCCTTGACCAGGAGCTGCCCCTGATGTATGGCGGGCTTTTTATGGGTTCCTCTGAAGAATCTATTAAACATTTAAATACTTCTTCTGTCGGTTTAAACTGGGGACTCTTTGATACTATTGATATATTAAAATATTCTACCGGAGATACGGTTCATTATTCTACTTCTCTACTCAATGATATTCAGTGGCCCTACCCGGTAACAGTACCTGTTAGGGAACAACTGCCTGTAAATGGCATTCCATTTATAAATAATAACGACCCGACGCCTGTGGTATGGGGAATAGTTTCAGGAACATCTATAGGCTATATATATGTATACAACTGGTCGGCTTCAGCAAATGTACAAGCGCTTTTCGGTAAGGCGGTTGACACATTAATGCACGGACACAATGTAACAGGGCTTATTCTCGACTTCAGATCTAACGGAGGCGGTCAAACGTATACTGCAAATGATGGTTTTAAGCATTTATTTAATGAAGATCCTACTTCGAATTTTTGTGATTATATTAGAACCGAAGGGGGAGGCCATCTCGATTTTCATCCTTATCAATCTGGAATGATCTCCGAAGCTTTTTTTAATCCTACTTCTGAAATATTCGATCACCCTATTGCGGTTTTGACAGGTCCGGAATGCCTTAGCTGGGGTGATATGAATGCCTTCAGAATGAGATCTCATCCTATGACACGGATATTCGGAAAAGGGACCAATGGGGCATTTGTATCCTATGATCACTGGTCAACTATTCCATTCGCAATTAATGTTTATAAAGGATTAGTATATAATGGTTCCGTATTTTCAAATTACAATAATGAAGGATTTATGATTCATAAGGGAAATCCTGTTGATGAAAAAGTTTGGTTTACACCTGAGGGAGTTGCAACGGGTCAGGATGAAATTGTGAACAGGGCACTTGAATGGATAAATAATATGGTGTATCCTCATGATACTAAAACAGACACAATATTTTATCCGCCATCAGCAAATTTAATTAGTTTTTCTACAGTAATTGAGAATTCGAATTCGCATATGATTTCGTCAAAGGGATATATTCATGATCTTAATAATGTTCTGATTGATTCAGTGGATCTTACAAAACATTCAGCAAATTCTGATGGTGAAATCTGGACAGGCAATATAAATGTACCGGCAACTTCAGATTTTTTCAAAATATCTGCTGGTGTATATGATCAGACTGCATCTACTTATTTCACAGTTCCGAACGCTACAAGGTTTACTACTGCCGGACCTGTTATTCTGGATAGTATACCCTATTCAATGAGCTACGGCCATTATTACTGCAGACCATTTATAACGAATATAGGTGAATCAGTTATAAAAAATTTATCGGGACTGATTAAATCCGATGATTCAAGACCGATTAATCCAGCAACATGGGAACTTGATTCGCTGCCTCCTGGAATCTCAACAATGACAAATGTTTTTGTTACAGATAGTTTACCAGGATGCTTTAAGGTACTAATTGGGAATGCTAACTGGTATTACTGGGAAGATACAATTACTGTTATTCCTGATCCGATTGGTGTGAATGAAACAGTTAAAATTCCAACAGAATTCTCATTGCTTCAAAATTATCCGAATCCATTCAACCCATCAACAAAAATAAAGTATTCTATTCCAAAATCATCGAACGTAGTAATTCAAATATTTGGAATACTTGGTAACGAATTAGAAACGTTGGTTAATGAAGAAAAGCCTGCTGGCTCATATGAGGTGGTTTGGAATGCTGCTCACCAGCCAAGCGGAATATATTTTTGCCAGATAAAAGCAGGTTCGTTTAATCAGACAAGAAAATGATTCTCATGAAATGAGCGCCAAGCAAAGCTATATTGTATCTATTTGGATGAAATGTTCCAAATATGGTAAAACTCTACAGCCATATAGTGAGGAGTCAATGAATAATCGGAAACGAATATTCATTAAGCGACTCGACAAAGTAACCTATAGGGTGCAACACAAATGCTCAGGTTGCAATGGAAATGAACGTACGGGTAGCCTCGTAAAAATCAAGACTGGGATGGACGAGCCTGTATTTCATAGGCGAAGTCAGAATTCTATACCAAGAGTAGAGAAAAGCGGTATGGAGCATCCCCGGGGTATTAGCGGTGACATTAGCAAAAAGATGCAGTATGGAACTTGGGAGACCCTCGCCGATAGAAAAGGCTTATCCTATAAGGAAGCGAAATGGATAGGAGTCGGCAGGGAGTCGGATGAGTCCATAGTACCGATGATGCTAGTGAAAGATAACACTATAGGAGGGAAGGGACTCTGCTGAATAATAGCTTACAAAGAGAAAACGAAGCATGTATTGCGAAAGCTAACAAGCATCAAAGGTCAGGAAACTTGGAGTAAGCAATCTTGCAAAGCGAGATAAGTATTCAGGAAAGCCGTATGAGGGAAAACCTCATGTACGGTTTGAGGAGGGTTCAAGGGAAACAGGCTCATGCGTGAGTACTGCGCCCTTGTCCTACTCTACAGTATCAAATGACCAGAGGAGAGGAATTATGAATAAATAGGTTAGAGAAGAATACGGATCCAGTATTCGACTCCCTTCCTGCTTCAAACCAAAAAGCCCCGAATCATCGGGGCTTTTGTTATTTTTATTTAAGAGCTTGCTTTATTCGCCAAATACGTCTATGTGTCCGTTTATGTGTTTGGTTGAATCGATAATATTGCCTTCAGCATCAATAACACCCGTGTGGCATATTACACAACTGGTGGGCCATGTCTGAAACCTGTGCCCTGTCGGCGGGAGACCATGGCATGATCCGCATTGAGCTTGAGTACCGTCTACCTGGTTCCATACTACTGTAACATTATTTCCGTACATAGAATCCGTGGGTTCACCGTTCTCATCCTCATATATGAACTGATACTGCGATGTATCTCTTTTAGAAACGAAGTTTCCATGGCAGTATGTATTTGCACAGGAATGAGTGCTATAGTCGTATGTTGATTCAACGCCGTGATTGTATACAGCTTTCCTTCCGAAGTTTATCTGGGCCGGCAGACCGTCAGGACTGATATGACTCGGGGCAAAGAAATCCGATGGAAATGTATGACAGTTTGAACATCTGATATCCCCGGTCAGGTTATTGGTTACAAGGTGAGCTACGTGAGCTCCCACTCCTGCTGCCGTTGTTGATGTATCACCCGAGAGATCCTGCGGAGGAAATATATGTCCGCCTGGATTAGGATCGCCGTGGCAGGTATTACAAGCCAAAGGCCCATTTTCTTCAGTATGACAGCCGAGACAGCTTTTGCTGACAGTCCCACCGGCGAAATCTCCTCCGTGGCACTGCTGGCATAATTTCATATTCCAGTTATTCTCTTTTATCAGATTAACATGATAATTAGGAGAATCCGGATTGAGTATACCCTGCTTATGAATACTGATTCCTGAAGGCGGCGGTGTGAGATCTTCATTAAGGTCACTGCAGCCGCCAATAAAAATACCTGCAAAAATTACTAAGACTAAATAGATAATTTTGTAATTCATAATAGTTTCCGTTTTAATCACTTTGAACCATGACAGTATCCACAGAATCCTGCTCCGGACGGTGTCTGCGGTGATGCGCCAACATGACAATTAAAGCAAACCGAACCCGGATCATCGTGCCAATCGCCATGTGTATCTTTCATAAATCCAGCAGGATGTGTTTTGGGATTTGTACCCTTCACTCCGTCATTGTCAACATGACAGGTCAGACAGGTTGGGTCACCTCCCTGTACATCATGACAGGCCATACAGGATTCGATATCTCTCCTGGCCAGTATAGCGTGCTCCCCTCCGCCTGAACCAACACCTAATGTGGTAAAGTTAGGCTTAACGTGAGAAACAGGAGCAACACCGCTTAATTCGAAGTCCTGATTTTCACCCTGATGACATTGAGTACAGAAAGATTCATAACTATGACAAGTCTGGCATTCACTCGACTTCATCTTAGCATCTATTCCATGAGTAAATCTGTAATCCAGTTGATGAACACGTGTAATCTGCTGCTGCTTTGGTCCGTCTTTGGAATTGCCGGGCTCATATGGAGTGAAGAAATTCTTTGAAGTATTGTCTTCTGTAATCATTGTAGTTCCAACGTGACAGTCTTCACAGCTATGATTATCGTGGCACATTGCACAGTTCGCATCTATATCACGGGCAGCAAATTTATGTGTATGAATAAAATTTACGCTCTTATGTGTCTGCGGCAGAAGATCAGCTGTTGAAACGTGGCAGGCTTCACAGGAGCTTGCAGCCACCTTCGTAGCACCGTGACATGACCAGCAATCATTCATTTGAGGATAAGGCTGTTCAGCCTGGAAAGCATAGTCTACTTCACTTATACCTTTATGACAAGTCTGACATTCAAGTTTCTGATCCTTAACATGAAAACTATGGTTGAAGTAAAGTTCAGCTTGCTTCGGTTCGAGCGTTTCGTACACACCATCGTAATGACACATATTGCAATTGTCTTCGCTCTCGACATCATGACACTGGGCGCAATCTTCCATCTTGGGTATCAGACTTGCATTAAGAGCCGTGCTGGTATCTACCGCTGAGTGGCAGGTAGAACAATCTGCAAGTTCGCTATGGAATTTGTGCGAGAACTTTATAAGCTTATCATGGCCATTGTTTTCCTGATCAGGTGACGATAGAAATGCCGAAAATAGTAGAACTGTGATTAAACCTATAGATAAGAAAATGTAGAAAAATTTTAATTTCATAATTCATCTGCTAAAAATTTGTATTAAACCAGTAATTTAGTTTTGCAAAAAGACGTACATCGTCTTTGTAGATCTTATTATTTAAATACTGGCCCTGAATATCCAATGATAATGTCCGGAAAGGCCTTATGTTACAGCCTGCCAGCAGGGTAGTCAGGTTATCTGTTTCAGCATTATCGGATAACTTATAGTTGGTGTATGACAAGCCCAGGGAGGGAGTTAACAATCCATCAAGAAAAGTGTATGCAGTATATAACGAAACTGCATCCATTTCACCGGCGTAACCAAGGTTTTTCCTGTATGTAAGGCTGCCATAGTTTGAGATCACTCCGGCAGTGATCCTCTGAGAATTCTCATCAGTATAAGTAACGTTTGCTACTTTACCTGTAAGAGTAAAGATTTTATTAAGCTTATAATTCAATCCGCCTTCGACTTCCTGTGTGTTACCGTAATCGAACACTGCAAAAATCGAGTTATACCTGATCTTTGGTGACCTGTAATTATAATAGACATTAAAACCAAGTTTGTCTAGCTGATCGTAGGTACCGTATACCTCGAACTTTGACGTCTGCATAAAATTCAGATCGTAATCATACCTGGTGTCAATCGTGAAAGTTTTAGGCATTTCATAAGATACATCGGCAGAAGCAAACTGATACTGGTTCGATTTATTTTGAATTAAAACCTGGATTGGATTCAGGTTTTCATCAAGCCTTGTAGCAGTATATTCATCAGCCTTGAAATTCTTATTTATATAACTCAGCCCTATTCTGAAATCCTTCAGTGCCGTTGTTACGAATCTGCCGCCTGCAAGGAAATCATCGCTCCAGTTATCGGTTATTTTTAACTTCTGGTAAGCAGGAACATTCCCTCCGTAATAACCGGTAAACTTATAATCACCGTTCCGATAGTCGATGTTAATACCATCAAATAATCCTCCCGCTACCATATTTATTATAGGCTGCCGCCCAAGTTTGATAGTAAATGCGTCGAGAACTTTACGTGCTTCAAAATAAAGGTTATAGAATCGGACACGGGGGTCATTATCAAGAGGGTTTGATATATCACTTTCAAAATTCAGGTAGGTTCTTAACGAGTAGTTATCCTTATTTAGGTTCAGACTAAGCATTTCATACGCACGGAAGAATGTACTTGATACATCAACCGTATCGTATCTTTCAAAAGAATAAATGGCAGATGAAAATCTGCCATTTAAATTTTGTGCGTATGTCAATGAAACAAATAAGGATAAAGCTATGCTGCAAAAAATTATTTTTTTCATAGAATTAGTCTTATTTATTCAGAACAAGATGGATAAATTATTTTTTTCCTGGGATTGGATGTTTGATTTTATCCCACATCTTGTCAAGGTCCATATTCTTATCGAATGTAGGACTTTCGGAATTGTGGCACTTTACACAGAAAGTGTGAATATCCGAAGCTAAGACTAATCCATTTTCAACTGCAGCTTTTTGATCTTTCATAATTTTGATGCTCTTGTAATCTTCACCAGGTCCATGGCAGGTTTCGCATTGAACACCATCTTCAACGTTGAACTTTTTCCCTATGAATTTTGCATCAACATTATAACCTGAGGCGTGACATTTAAGACATTCAGGGGTTTTTACTGCTGGGGTGTTAAAACCCTTATCCTTCGCAATTTTGTCTGCTTTTTCGGTCTGAAGGGTTTTATAAGCCTGTGCGTGCTGAGATTTTTCCCATATACCGATTTGATTACCCTGTTTTTCGGTTTTGTGACACATTCCGCATGTAGCTGTTCCTACAAAACCATGTTTCGGGGTTTCCTGACAAAATACGAGTGTTGAGAAAAGAATAACTACTAGAAATGATTTAAACATATCTACTCCCACAATTTTAAGTTAATTCACTTAGTAAAATATTAACTATTTATTACAGTTTCCAAAAAAAATGTAAGAAACTATGATTTTGTGACTTAGGGAATAATGATGAATTTTCCATCAGTCGAGGCCTATTAGCAAAAAATAAACCAATTTAATTGATTACTTTTTAGACACTTTAGCCTGTTGAGCTTTTCAATAGTGAGAAATTGCCCAAATTTGCTTCTCTTTAAAGAGAACATAGGTCAAATCATTTGTGATTTTGTTAATTATTTTATTTTACTTTAAATAATTTTTTCGTATTATTTACATACGAATTCTAGTTGAGGGGTGTAGCAGAAAAACTATTTTGTGTCATTAATAATTGTACCATGCAAAGAAAACTACTACTCTGTTATAGAGCAGCTATGCTCTTATTAATTATTTCATCCGCTTCCCTTCTATCATCCTGCGCTAAGGATAAACCTATCTCCCAAAATATCATGCTGAAGAATGGATTAATATGTCTAATTGATAATGGTGAACCCTATACGGGCAGAAGTACATGACGTAATAAGTTCCCAGGTACTCGAATATGATGTAGTTGATGGTATGAAGGACGGAAATTTTAGTGTTTATTCTGAGGCCGGGAAAATCCTTATTAGCGGCAGAATGAAAAACAACAAAAATGAAGGGCATTGGCTCTATTATTATCCGGACGGTCAGCTTGAATCCCAGGGTTACTTCAAAGATGATAATACCTCAGACAAATGGTTCTGGTACTTCCCTGACGGCAGATTAAAGGCTACGGGTTATTATTTAAAGGGAAAGAAGGATGGTTTATGGAAGAATTATGATGAGAGCGGAAAGGTTACCTCCGAGAATGTGTTCCGTAATAATGTTAAAACAGCCGGTATGGAAGAAAAATTATCCTGATTTTTCTTTATCCTGCTTAAACAAGCCTTCAAGTTCGTACTTCATAAACTTTGATGTTGGAATTATTCCTTCTCCATATTTGATTACATAAACCTGTGTAAATTCAGCTCCGAGAAAAAGGATCTGTGCAGAGTAGTATACCCATAGAAGGAAAACTACAAGTGAGCCGGCAGCTCCGTATGTTGAGCTGAGGCTGCTGGTACCAAGATATAACCCGATCAGATATTTACCGAGTACAAACAGAACCGATGTTACAAGTGCACCCACCCAGACGTGTTTCCATTTAATGTGAACATCCGGCAGTACCTTAAAGATCATCATAAAAAGTAAAAAGGTTATTAACAGGGAGATAATAATGTTTGAAAGATCAAGAAAGAACTTGGGAATATTGAAAAAAGACTCCGAAATATAGTTATTAATAGAGGAAATCAATGCACTTACAACGAGTGAAACCAGCAGAAGAAAGCCTGTACCAAGAACCATAGCAAATGACCGGACCCTGTCCTTTATTAATCCCTTAAACATATTTCTTCCCGGTTTAGGCTTTACCTTCCAGATCATATTCAAAGAATCCTGTAATTCCACAAATACAACCGTGGAGCCTATTACCAGAGCAACGAATCCAGTGAGGATAGTAACTACACCCTGATTTGAATACTGAGCATTTTTTATTGCTGTTTGTATCACCTGCGCACCATCATAGCCTACCAGTCCCTGTATCTGTGAAATCAGTTCACCCCTGGCTGCATCTTGACCAAATATCAGAGCCGCAACAGAGATAGATATTACAATAATTGGGGCTACGGAAAATATAGTATAAAATGATAGTGCGGCACCCAGCTTCGGACATTTGTCATCGATGAACTTGTCGAAGACATCTTTTGTGAACGTCCATATACCTTTTATTTTTATGTTCATCTTTCGTGAATATATTTTTAGATTAGCTAAAATAATCACATTTGAATCATTAACATATTAGACAAATCAAACCAGTTATTTTTCAATAAGGAATAATAATTTCGTAACTTTGATATTCGTATAACTTATCACAGCGGTTTTAGAATGAAGCTGGAATAGATTAACTGTGATTCATTCTATGCTATTTGAAAGAAAGGAAAGTGCGGTTTTGAAAAGGGAAAAAGAATTTCTTGAAGATCTTCTATATGTAACCGAATCTCAAATTCATGGAGCAGGATTATTCACTTCTGTAGGAATAAATAAAGGTCAGAAGATTATGATTATAAAAGGAGAATCGATCTCCGGAGATGAGTGTGAAAGAAGAGAAGAGGATGGAAACGTTTATATATTCTGGAATGGGGAGACATATATTGATACCGCGATGACAGATAAGATCAAGTTTATTAATCATAACTGCAGATATAATTGCGATATAATCGACAGGGATGAGGATAGTCTGTACCTGATCGCCGCTAGATATATTGCACCTGATGCGGAATTAACAATTGATTACGGCTATGAAGAAATATACGAGCTTTGTTGTTGTGAGATCTGTTCGGATTATGTGGGTGAAGAGCTTGAAATAAAGAAGGCTGTCTGATAACCAGGCAGCCTTAAGATTTGGCAGATACAATTTTATTTTTGTTCAGCTATCTTTTTCAAAATCCCTTTCAAAAGATCATAGAACTTCTCTACAGTCACAATCTTTACCCTCTCATCAGGTGAGTGAGCTCCTTCGATAGTTGGACCAAAAGATATCATATCAAGTCCCGGTTTCTTTGACCCCAGGATTCCACATTCAAGTCCTGCATGTATCGCCTTTATCTCCGGTTCTTTTTTAAATAATTCCCTGAAAACTTCTTTTGAGATTTTAAGGATATTTGAATCCATATCAGGCTTCCATCCGGGATAACCGTCACCAACTGTAACAGTACCGCCGGCGAGTTCCAGAGCTGCTTTTACACTTGAGGCTATGTAATCCTTGGCGCTGTCGATCGAACTTCTCTGGCTGGTACTCACGTTTAATTTACCTCCTTCGGTTGATATAACTGCAAGGTTAGTAGAGGTTTCAACCAGATCAGGAATATCCTGGCTCATTGCAATTACGCCATGGGGTAATGCGAGAATCAGATTGATGATTTCATTTTTCATCTGGTCTACAGATACTTTTTCCGGTGACTGATCTGATTTCCTAAAAATCAATTTCAATCCACTATCTGTTTTTTTATACTCATTTAGAAGATTCTTTTCAAATTCTCCGAGGATTTTTTCAGCCTCACTTTCCAACCCATTCTTAAACATAACTACAGCCTCAGCTTCCCTGGGTATTGCATTCCTCAAACTACCACCCGATAATGAGCAAAGTAAGTAATCAACCTTTTTAAGTTTGTAAAGTGTACGCCCGAGGAGCTTAATGGCATTTGCTCTTCCCTGGATAATATCCAGCCCTGAGTGTCCCCCCTTCAATCCCGTAATCATAATCTCATACGATGTATAACCCGCAGGTGCCTTCTCAGTTTTAATATCGAAGGATGCCAATGTGTCTACTCCACCAGAACAGCCCACATAAAACGCTCCGTCTTCTTCGGAATCCATATTTAATAATATCTTCCCCTTTAAAAGATCGGGGTCAAGGTAATTAGCACCGGTCATTCCTGTTTCTTCGTCAATCGTAAGTAAGATCTCAATTGGACCATGAATTGCAGCCTTATCGTTTATAACAGCGAGCGCAGCTGCCACACCGATTCCGTTATCGCTCCCGAGTGTGGTTCCTTCTGCCGTAATCCAGCCGTCTTCTCTCTTTATCTCAATAGGATCATTTTCGAAATCATGTTTAGTGTCTTTATTTTTTTCACAAACCATATCTACATGCCCCTGTAGAATAACAGTAGGTGAATTTTCATACCCTGAAGAAGCTGGGATTTGTGCAACAATATTACCTGTTTTATCTTCTTTAAAATTGATATTCTGCTCTTTCAGGAAACCTCTGAGGTGCTCCCTGATCTTTTCCTCTTTTTTAGAGGGCCGGGGAACTCTCGTTATTTCATAAAATCTTTTCCATACTAATTCAGGTTTCAGATCTTTGATCGCTGATTCGGCCATAAAGATTCTCCTTTTTTAATAATTGATCATTTCAAAAAAAAGACGCCTTTGAGGCGTCTTAATACTTATTTATCTAAACTGCGTCAGCTGCTGCTTTCTGTTTATCAGCTAATCTGGCATTCTTCCTGGCCATATCAGTAAGATATCTCTTCCTGATCCTGATGCTTACCGGAGTAATCTCCACGAATTCATCATCTGTAATCCATTCGATGGCCTGTTCGAGAGTAAGCAGTGTTGGTGGTTCTAGCCTGATAGCTTCATCAGCTCCGGAGGCTCGCATATTTGTAAGCTGTTTGGTTTTTGTTACGTTTACATGCATATCGTTGTTCCTGGAGTTTTCTCCCACTACCATACCTTCATAGACCCTGGTACCTGGTTCGATAAAAAATACAGACCTCTCCTGCAATTTAAACATTGCATAAGCTGAAGCGGTTCCAGTCTCCATTGCTACCATAGCTCCCCTCTGACGGTGAACTATTTCTCCTTTAAATGGTTCATAACCGTTAAAGTTGTGGTGAAGAATACCTGTTCCTTTTGTATCAGTCATAAACTCAGATCTATACCCAATCAACCCTCTGGAGGGAATTAAGAATTCCACACGTGTGTTCTCATTGAACGTCAGCATATTCTTCATTTCAGCTTTACGTTTACCGAGTTTTTCTATAACGATACCGACAAATTCGTCTGGTACATCTATTATAACGTGTTCCATGGGTTCACTGAGAACATCAGCTATCTTTTTGAAGATTACTTCAGGCCTTGTTACCTGCAGTTCATAATTCTCCCGCCTCATATTTTCAATCAGTATAGAAAGGTGAAGCTCTCCCCTCCCACTGACTTTAAATATATCGGGAGATTCTGTCATTTCTACACGCAGACTTACATTGGATTTTAATTCTCTGGACAATCTCTCACTTATGTTCCTTGTAGTAACATATTTTCCTTCTTGTCCTGCGAAAGGAGAATTGTTTACCATAAAATTCATTGTTATCGTAGGTTCATCTATAGCAACAAATGGTAAAGGTTCCGGGTTTTTAGGGCTCGTAATTGTATCCCCGATATCGACGTCTTCCAGTCCTGCAATTCCGCCGATATCTCCCGAAGTTAGCTCATTGGTTTCAATTCTCTTGATACTCTCGAAAGAATAGAGCTTGGTTATTTTTGCTTCAGTTTTTTCACCCAACTTAGAAATCAGGATCATATTATCCCCCGTTTTCAGTACACCTTTGTGTATTCTCCCTATACCGATACGTCCAAGGTAATCGTTATAATCAATAGCAGAAATCAGCATCTGAAAAGGCGCTTCTGTATCTGCTTCCGGTTTTGGGACCTTTTCAATAATTATATCTAAAAGCGGTAGTAGATTAATACTTTCATCTTCAGGATTGAGTTTAGCAATTCCTTGTTTGGCAATGGTATAAATGTAAGGAAAGTCAAGTTGTTCGTCAGACGCACCCAGGCTTACAAAAAGATCAAATACCTCGTTAAGGACTTCATTTGGACGGGCATCTTTTCTATCAATTTTGTTGATCACCACTATTGGTTTTAATCCGAGATCCAATGACTTTTTCAGCACAAACTTCGTTTGAGGTAAAGGACCTTCAGCAGCATCAACCAGAAGGAGTACACCGTCTACCATCCTCAGAGTTCTTTCAACCTCTCCTCCGAAGTCGGCATGTCCTGGAGTATCAATTATATTAATCTTACAGTTTTTATAATGAATACTGAGATTTTTAGCCAGAATTGTAATGCCCCTTTCTTTTTCGAGGGCATTGGAGTCCATTACTCTTTTCTCAACTTGCTGATTTTGACGGAAAGCTCCGGTTTGTTTTAAGAGGTGATCGACCAAAGTAGTTTTCCCATGATCGACGTGTGCAATAATCGCAATATTCCTCAAGTCATCTCTATGATTGCTCATCGTATCCTTTCTTTTTAAAAATAAGAATATAAATATATGGATAAAAGGAGGTTTTTACAATGAAATTTGAAGGGTATAGGACTGGATATCAGGTGATAATCTGAGTGTTCAGGGCAATTTCTTCAAGTACTGAGGAAACTGTAAGGCAATCTTTCATATCACCATTATAGACAATGACTTTTCCTTTAACATGTACTTCAAATGCATAACCTCTGGCTTTTTCAAATGTACAATCCGAGAGCCTTAACAACTGAAAGATCACTTCATCAAAGGTATGCCAGTCGTCATTATAAAGAACAACCTTACTGGAAACCCCTATACTGACTTCTTCATCCTCCAGTACATCAATTCTGGTCTGTTTATCAGGTTTCATTTCCATACACCAAAATTATGAAATAAATAATAAAGATTAAATGAAATTAATAATAGCTTTTTAAATAATATAATTACACCCGTCTCCTCTTAAGTTTGATTTTATAAGAGGGTATGTTTATATTTTTTTATCAAAAATATACTAAAATAATGGAGGTTAGATGAAAATAGCAGTATGCGTGAGCCATGTACCGGACACTGCTACAAAAGTGAAAGTGGGGCAGATGAAAAAACTATAGATCCCTCCGGTGTTACTTATATAATTAATCCATATGATGAATTTGCAGTAGAAGAAGCACTAAAATTGAAGGAAAAATCAGGAGGAGATTCGGAGGTCATTGCAATTAGCGTGGGCAGAGAATCAATAAGGAAACGATCAGAAAAGCACTTGCAATGGGTGTGGATAAAGGTGTTCTGCTTAAAGGATGATAATCAGAGAGATTCTATTGGGGATTGCAAAAGCTCTTGCGGAAGAGATAAAATCACAGGGATGCGAAATGGTATTCTGCGGAAAGCAGTCTGTTGATTATGATAATTCGATTACCGGTCAACTTACCGCAGAACTATCTAGGGTATTCCTGTATTTCTGTTGTTGTTGCATTAAAATTGAAGGCAGATAAAATAATGGCCGAAAGAGAAATTGAAGGCGGCAAAGAAGTGGTTGAAACTGAACTTCCCGGTAATTACAGCACAAAAGGGATTAAATGAACCAAGGTATGCTTCTCTTAAAGGAATAATGGCTGCAAAGAAAAAGACTAATTGAAGAAAAACCTGCTGCCCCTTCAGAATCAGTTCACCGAAGTGTTAAGCATAGAAAGCCGCCCTGAAAAACAACCGGGAAGGATTCTTGGTACAGATAAATCAGCAGTTCCTGAACTAGTCAAATTATTAAGAGAAGAAGCAAAAGTTATATAAAGGAATTTATAAATATGGCAAATAAAATTCTTGCAATCCTTGAACAAAGAGAAAGATAAACTAAAAAAATCTGCTTTTGAAGTCAGTTAGTACTGCGTCAAAACTTGCAGGCGACTTAAATCTTGAAGCTGAAGCCGTTGCTATAGGAAATGATATCGAAAATATTAATGAGATAGGAAAGTATGGTATAAAAAAAGTAATTCATTTTAAGAACGAGCTGAGCTTGCAAATTATTCAACCTCAGCTTATACAAATATTATTAGCGAATTATGCAAAAGAAATATCGGCAATTACCTTTATGGTTATTCGGATACTGCGTTAGGCAAGGACCTTGCCCCCAGAGTTAGCGTAAGATTAAATGCAGGTTGCCTGATGGATTGTGTCGGTATTGAACTTCTTCAGGATGAAATTATAGCTACTAGACCAATTTATGCTGGTAAGGCTCTGATTGATGTAAAACTTAAAAGCAGAAATAAAAGTTATTAGCACTACGACCGAATGTTTTTAAGGCTGAAATTAAAGATGAAAATGGTTCTGCAGACATTGAAACCAGTAATGTAGATAATCCCGATCTTAGAACTCGTGTAACCGAAATTAAAAAATCTGAAGGTAAAATTGATGTTGCTGAAGCTGATATCATTGTATCCGGAGGTAGAGGATTAAAAGCTCCGGAGAATTTCAATCTGGTTGAAGACCTTGCCGATGCTCTGGGTGCTGCTGTAGGAGCCTCGCGTGCAGTAGTAGATGCCGGATGGAGACCTCATCGTGAGCAGGTTGGTCAGACAGGTAAAACAGTTTCGCCTTCACTCTATGTTGCCTGCGGTATATCAGGAGCAATTCAGCACCTTGCAGGAATGACTTCTTCAAAATATATTGTTGCAATAAATAAAGATAAGGATGCTCCAATATTTAATGTTGCTGATTACGGTATTGCAGGTGATGTATTTGAGATACTTCCGGCTTTAACTGAGGAGATTAAAAAACTTAAATCATAGGAATTAGGAGTTAAAGTTGCAAAAGATTCAGTGTGAAATATTGGGATTATCATCAAGTCCGTCAACCGGCGGGGCTTATGCAATTTTACTGCGAGAAATTGGTGGCTGCTAGAAGGCTTCCTATCATAATAGGAGCATTCGAGGCCCAGGCTATAGCCCTGGAGATAGAAGGTATAAAACCTCCCCGTCCTTTGACCCATGACTTGTTAAAGCATATGATTGATAACCTGGGGGCAACAATTATTGAAATTATTATAGATGAGTTAAGAGAAAATACTTTTTATGCGAAGATAATACTTGAAGTTTCGGGATTAACCAATGAGGTTGATGCAAGACCAAGTGATGCGATTGCACTTGCAGTAAGAGCGCGGTCACCAATATATGTTGCTGAGACTGTTATGGAAGCAGCTTCTTTTATCCCCTCTGAAGAAACAGAGGGAGAGGAGAAACAAAGCGAGCCCCAGGAACAGGAAGAGATTCCCAAAACAAAAGAAGCTCAGCTTGCAGCTTTGCAGGATAAACTCAGGAAGGCAATTGAGACAGAAGAATATGAAAGAGCAGCAAAAATCCGGGATGATATCCAGAAGTTAACCGGTAATAATTAAAAGGTAGGGAAATGAAGCGTTGAATATGTCCGAAAAAGCGGCTTCACTTCTTTAACGGAATTCAGCCAAATACTTTTTTTCCGATAGTGCATTCCATACAATTATCTTTGCTGCAATAATTCCTGAAAAGATCGATCATCCCCTGGTATAACACACTTTTTTTCCAGGCATTATTAAGATTCAAAGTCTCTGAAACCTCAAAAACGAGTCCGTTTTCACTCTGCTGATAGTAGTTCTGATACACCTTAAATACCCTGGAAGCCAGGTCTTTCCTGTTAAACATTTCGAAATAAACTGAGAATACGGGCAGAATTACATTTATGATGATCTCATCTGCTCTCGACACACCGACAAAATAATTAATTCTGATATCCGTATGATGTTCAAAAGTATAGTGTCTGTGCCAGAACCCATCCCCTTTAACGATGAACTGGTTTCTAAGAGAGCTTATTATCTGCTTGTTGCTCTGATAATTTTCAAATTCATTTATGATTGACTGAATAAGCCGACCTCTTATTACCTGACACAATAACCTTACACCCCCTGCTATTCTGACAGTGGGAAAATTATAAGGTCTCAACTTGGCAAAGTTCCATTGTGTCTGATGAAATAACCTTCCCTCATAATCTTTTTTAAGTTCTGACCATATTTCAACAAGTTTCCTCTCATATTCCGAAGTTTCTTCATCGGGGATTTTTTCTACAGGCGGGATTAGCCCGCTAATATTAAAGAATATTGATTCGAGGATGAGAAGGAAGTTTTCTTCTTTGGCAAATTTCTTAAGGAAATTCAAGTCCACACTGGAAGCCAATCTGTGCATGATATCTTTATTTTTCGAAAACCCAAGAGCTTCAAACATAGATTCATAAATCATTTGCTCCCATAATAGAGGATCACTGAAATCACCCGAGGTAAATTCCCTTTTATAAAAATTATCATCAGGTTCGTAATGAACAACAGGTTCTTTTATATTTATTTCTTTCAGATAGACTAATTCTTTAAGTCTGACGACGACCCTCTCACATTTCTGTTTGAATCTACCTATTCCGAGCTCATACACAAAATCCAGTTTCTCTTTCTCAGATAATTCTGAATTGACTTCCGCACATGGCATTTTGTTTATTCTTCCTGATCGTTCTGAAAGAATTGCTTCCTGAATTTTTACCTGAAGGCTGCTGTTGAGAAAAGGTTCCAGAGAAAATGACTGCACTTTCCTGCCGTCCTGTGTGTATACATAGGAATCTTTCCTGGAATTGTTAAAAACTACATGGAGGATAACGCTATTGTATTTTTTGTTAAGATGGTGACCATGTCCTTTCCAATCAGAATGGATACCGTCTATCTCAATATCACCGGAATAAGTAAGGTTGCCGATTTGTATCCTGGCATGTTTGAAATCAGGACCCCCTGATTCTTTATTCTCAGAACCAGGATCGATAATTTTAACTATCTGTCCATCGCTTGTTTCGAGCTCTTTAATGAAATCCTGCTTTTTCCAAATTTCATAAAGAAATTTTTCAAGCATTTTGTCTTGCTTCATACTCTACCTGCCAGGTTCTTTTATTACCACAAGTTTTGCGGGTAGGGATCTCCTGCTCCCCAGACGATATAAAAATACCAGCTTATTAACCGAATCATCAAGAAAAATATTCCTGAAAGTATATTCACCTGAACTCACCTGGTAATACATATCTTTCTTTTTATCATTGTTAAAAAGAAAAATGTCTGCACCGGAAATTTTTGGGGGTACCTTTACTGAAATTTGAAGTTCGGATGAGTCTGTAAAGATTGTATCTTCTAAGGACATGAATCTTTAAATCGGGTAGCTTAGAATCAACCCTTAAAGAACCGATTTCATAGATGTCGGGAGTTTGATAATCCTGTTTACCGGACTCCCCAATATTACCTTCCGGAGGTTTTTGTACAGCAGATTCCTGCATTTCTCCCTCTTTTATCCAAGAGGATTGTTTAATGTTTAGAAAACATACTAATATTAAAATTAAGAGTAAAATTAGGAACAGGAATTTCTTCACATATTGAATTCTTTTTTAACTTTTGAATTTAAATTGTATAATTCTTCAGCAGCAGCAACTCCGAAATCCTCCCCGCTGCTTCTATAAATGATTCCTCTACTCACATTAATCAGAAAATTCATTCGTTGAACATCCCGGAAAATTTGTATTATGTCCTCAAGACTACCCCCCTGTGTACCTACTCCGGGAAGCAGTACAGGCAGATCACCTATCAGGTCTATATTGTTTTTTAATTCTTCGGAGTGTGTTGCTCCAAATACGATCCCACAGTTTTTACTTGTATTCCACTCTATAGTTCTCCGGATGACCTGCTGGTACAAGAAGCCTCCATTTTCCATTTTTAACTTTTCAAAATCGAACGATCCGGGATTTGAGGTCAATGTAAGTATAAAGTTCAACTTATCCTCAAACTGTAGAAAGGGCTTTACTGAATCTTCGCCCATATATGGATTAATGGTTGAAGCATCACATCCAAAATAATTAAAAATTGAATCTGCGTACATCCTGGCGGTGTTGCCGATATCTCCCCGCTTGGCATCTCCAATTATCAGAATATCTTTAGGAATTAATCCTATGGTTTTTTTTAATTCTTCGAAACCCTTTGGTCCCGAGTTTTCATAAAAGGCAAAATTTAATTTATATGCAGCTGCTGATCCCGAAGTGTTCTCAATTATTTCTTTATTAAATTTAAACAGGGGTTCGGTAGAATTTTTAAGATGCTGCGGAAGCTTTTTAATATCGGTATCCAGCCCAACGCAAATGAATTTTCCCTCTGAATTTTTATGATTTAGTTTTTCTAATGAATTCATATTACTTGAAATTTTTAAACATCATTGATTCGACAGGAAATTCGGTTCGTTCATTATATTTTGCGCTCTTTTTAAGATTATATGGAACCTCGGCTTCCCCCTTCATTTCAAAATAAATGATCTGACCAATGGGCATACCTGAATAAATCCTTACTGGTTGTTTAACGGATATTTCCAATGTCCACGTATTGCAGAAACCAGCATCTCCCTTACCAGCGGTAGAATGGATATCAATACCGAGCCTGCCAATACTTGATTTTCCTTCCACAAAAGGAACATATTTTCTTGTTTCAGTATATTCCTCAGTTACCCCGAGATATAATTTAGAAGGTAGTAGTATAAAACCGTTTTCGGGAATTTCAAACCGTCTGACTTTATTATGGATCTTTGCATCAAGAATGTCACTTTCATAAACAGCGAGCCACTTTCCAAGGTGAACGTCATAACTGTTACTCCCGAGATTCTCCCTATTAAAGGGTTCAATCAAAATATTCCCCTGTCTTATCTCCTCAAGTATCTTCTTGTCGGATAATATCAATAATCCTCCATGTTATGTGTAGTTTTTTCGTGTACGATAAACATTAGCGACTATTCCAAGCATAAACATATTCACCATCAATGAACTTCCACCGTAACTAACAAAGGGCAAAGGGATACCTATTACCGGCATTATCCCCACTGTCATTCCTATATTAACCATGAGATGAACAAAATAAACAGCGAGAATTCCAATCGTGACGAGGCTTAAAAACTCATCCTTTGATGAGCTAGCTATCTTGAGTATTTTTATAAACAGGATAAGAAACAGAATTAAGGTAATAAAACTGCCGACAAAACCAAGTTCCTCACCGATTACACAGTATATAAAATCCGTCCATTGTTCTGGGATAAACTGCAGCTGGGTCTGGTTGCCAGCAAGGAATCCCTTGCCCCAGAAACCACCTGATCCAATTGCGACCTTTGCCTGAATAGCATTATAACCTGCACCAAGTGGATCAGCCATCGGATCAATGAATGACTTTATGCGATTCTGCTGGTGGGGACTAAGGACGTTATATACATAATCTGCAAAAAATCCTGCTCCAAGGTTAAGCGCAAAAATTGAACCGCTGAAAAAGATATCTTTTTTAAAAAGCAGCAGAGCAGCCGAAACCAGGATCAGTGATGCAACGAAATAGTATACTCCAAAGAGAGACGATAATGCAACAAATCCCGGGCTGAGCACCATGAAAAGACCAAAAAGACTAATCCCCTTCCAGAATATCATAGTGAGAATTATCCCTATAAATACAATCGCAGTACCCATATCAGGTTCCAGAAGTATTAGTCCAACAGGAACCAAACCTATTATAAGGGTGAAAACAATGTCCTTAAAAGATTCAATATCGGTATTATTACGGCTAAGGAAGGATGAAACAACGAGTATGGTGCCAATCTTGGCCATCTCAGAAGGCTGAAATCCAATACTTCCGAGGTCCAGCCAGCTTTTTGCACCTGATATCTGACGGCCCATTACAAGGACGGCAATTAATAATCCCAGCGAAAGCAAATATAATGGCACGGCCATCATCCTGAACGAACTAATGGGAATTGAATATGTTATAAAAAATATAATAAAGGCTGCAATACCCCATACAAGCTGTTTATCAAAATTTCCGGAAGCAGTCGGGTGGTGGACAGTTGAGCTGTAAATTGCTGCCAATCCTATTCCAAACAAGAGCAGGCATGGGATAAAAATTCCAAAATCAAATTTATCCTGAAGCTTATAATCAATTCGCAATTGAAGCTCCTATTATATTCTGCTGCAGTTTCTGCTCGTACTTATCCTGTTCATCTTTTTTGATCTTATCTTTCAACAGGTAAGCTTCGATAAGCTTTTTCGCAATAGGGGCCGCATAGGTTGCTCCAAAACCAACATTTTCAACAACAACCGCAACCGCAATTTTAGGATTATCAAAAGGAGCAAATCCAATAAATAAAGCATGATCTTTACCATGAGGATTCTGTGCCGTTCCTGTTTTACCCGCAATCTGAACTTCATTTGATTTTATTCGTACTGCTGTTCCTGCCCCGTTAACCACCAGAAACATTCCCTGCTTAACAATATCAAAAGCCTGTTTCTTTATACCAATATCAATTTTATCAAACTTAAAGGGAACGAAATTCTTTGTTTTATTATCAAGGTAACCCTTTACGATATGCGGGGTGAATGTTACACCGTCATTTGCAATGATCGATACATATTTGGCAAGCTGTATAGGGGTAATACTTACTTCACCCTGACCTATTCCAAGGCTTGCCATTATACTTCTTGGCCAATTAGGGCCATATATTTTTTCATAATAACCTGCGCTTGGAATAAAACCCTTTGCCTCCTCACCGATGTCTATTCTGGTTTTCTGAGCAAAACCGAATTTTAAGGCATAATTATGCCAGTTATCCAGGCCTATTTTGTATATCAGATTATAGAAAAAGGTATTGCAGGATTTTTCGATTGCATGTACAACGTTTAATGTTCCGTGCACTCCATCGCACTTAAAAAACCTGCCGAAAGTGAAACCTCCGTTGCAGGTGAACGTATTGTTTATATCTATTACTCCCAGGTCAAGGGCCGCGATAGCCTCCATGATCTTAAAAGTAGATCCGGGAGGTTTCATTGACATTGTTGCCCTGTTAAATAACGGCTTATCCTGGTCTGTATAAAGCTTATTTAAGAACTCCCTGGAGGTGACATAAGAAAATTCATTCAGATCATAATCGGGAAAACTCCCCAAGCCAAGCACCTCACCGGTTTTTGGTTCAATTGCGACAAACGCACCGCGATATCCTTTGAATGCCTCCTCCCCGGCTCTCTGAACATCAGCATCGATAGAAAGAACAAGATCATCTCCCTTTATCGAGCGTACATCTGCGGTTCCGTTTTTAAAAGGTCCAATCTCTTTTCTTCTTGAATCAACAAGTACATAATTATACCCTTTCTGACCCCTCAGGTATTTTTCATAAGTTTTTTCAAGTCCATTATGTCCCACGTAATCACCAGGTTCATAATACTCATCTTCTTTTTCCAACTGTTCCGGAGAAATTTCTTTCGTATAGCCGAACATATGAGAACCCATAATACCCGCTGGATAACCACGCTGCATCTCAACTATATAATCAACTCCAGGAAGAAATTCGGAATTTTCTTCCAGCCAGGAGACAGTTTTAAAATCAATTCCTCTTTTGATCCTAATGGGTATATATTTTGAATATATACGATTGTTATACAAAATTTTATCGATATATCCGGAATCCACATCGAGCGCATTTTCCAGCAGCCTGTTCAATTTACGGTCATACTCAGATGGTGTAATCCGGAGAGTATATGCAGGCAGGTTACTGACAATAACTTCCCCGTTTCTATCGAGAAAAATACCCCTGAGCGGCGTTTGTTCAATTGCTTTTATACTATTGCTTGCAGATTTTTCATCGTATTCTTCATGGCTGATGATCTGCATCTGAAAAAGTCGGAATGCCAGCAAAGCAAAGGAAGCGGCGATAATGAAGAAAATTATAGATTTTCGCTGCAGCGAACCGAAGCTGGAAGATCTCAAACTAACTCAAGCTCCTCTTGGGATAAAAAATTGAAACTATTATACTGATGACAGCTGTATAGAGTGCCGGCAGCATGGCCTGTTCAAAAAACAAAACCAGAATGCTTTTACTTAAATCAATAGTTGAGAAAAATGAATAAACAATTGTATCAATCAGGGTACAAAGAAGAACTATCAGAGAGAAAATATATGATTTAAGATAGGCTTCTCTTTTATTTTCATTTGAGAAATAACCTGCTACAAAACCCGCAATGGTCTTAGACAGCATTGCACTGCCAAGCAAACTACCTGTAATCAAATCAAAAAGAAAACCATAAACAAATCCCAGTACCGTTCCATAAACCTGACCGTACCTCACCGAATAAAAAACGAGAAGAATTAATATCAGGTCGGGTATTACACCATTAATTGATACAAGCGGTATTACCGTAGTTTGAATTACCAGCAGAGGGAAGAAAAGGAGGATAGAAAATATATGATGAGGCCGCATTATTTACGATTATAAAAATTTAATTCAAGATTATTTTTCTGTCTGCTTTCAACGATGCCGATAACAAATACATTTTCAACGCTCCCGAAATCAACGAATGATTTAACCCTGGCTTCGTTGAAAATGCCCGTTTCTACCTTGCTTAATCCTGTAATCACTCCGACAGGCACAGGTACGGGAATGACCGAGCTTATTTCTGAGGTAACTATTCTATCGCCTGGCTCGATATCATACGTCTTTGGAACATCAACGATGGCAAGTTCTTTACCATCCCATTTCATTATTCCGTCTGTTCTGCTGCGCTCATCTTTAACAGTTAACTTGAGATCTATATTCTGAAGAGTTCGGGCAATTGCATAATCCTGAGAAACCGAAGTAACAACTCCTACAAGCCCTTTATCATTTATAACCGGCATCCCGGGTTTTATGCTGTCTTTTTCACCTACATTAATGGTTATACTCCCCTGCGATCTGGTTGACAATTTTGAAACCACCGTTGCAGGGATCAGGGGATAATTAACCGAATCTTTAAGATTAAGGAGATTTTTCAATTCCTGGTTAATTATACCATATTCACGCAGGCGGTTAACCTGGAGCATCAGCTCTGCATTTACCTCTCTGAGTCTTTCATTTTCCTTTTTATAACTCGAGATGTTAATGACATCGCTTACAACCGAAGTAATAGCTGCAAAACTGCCGAATGCAACAGCTCTTACCTGGCGGACTTTTGAATTTTGATTTTGTGAAAGAATAAAAAGGCTGACTATAAGCAGTATAACAAGTACTATATATTCTTTAAAATTTTCCCATAATTTAGAAATAAATCTAAACATCAGTATCTGCGGTTACGTATTAAAACTTTTGAATAATGATTTAAATTATCTATAACCTTACCCGCTCCGCGTACAACAGCTGTTAAAGGATCCTCTGCTACATGGACAGGGAGATTAGTTTCCATTCTTATCCGTTCATCCAGACCTTTCAATAAAGCTCCACCCCCGGTAATCATTACTCCGCGGTCGAGTATATCTGCGGAAAGTTCCGGTGGAGTTCTCTCCAGCGATTGACGTACTGCGTCTACAATCTGAACCACTGCTTCATTAAGAGCTTCCCGGATCTCAACTGAACTCACCTCCGTAGTTTTCGGAATACCTCCAACGAGATCCCTTCCTTTTACCTGAATAGTTATCTCTTCCTTTAGTGGTACAGCTGAACCTACTTCACACTTAATAGCTTCCGCAGTCCTCTCACCTATAAGGATATTATGGTTTTTTTTGAAGTACTGCATAATGGCATAATTCATTTCATCACCGGCGATCCGGATCGATTCTTCGTTTACTATTCCGGAAAGAGCGATAACTGCTATTTCGGTAGTTCCTCCGCCAATATCAATTATCATATTTCCTACGGGTGCTTCTACATCCAATCCGATTCCGATGGCAGCCGCCATTGGCTCAGCGATTAAATGAACCTCCTTGGCTCCTGCATGCTCGGCACTATCTCTAACAGCGCGTTTTTCAACTTCAGTTACACCGCTGGGTACAGCTACTACAACACGTCTTGCAGAAAATGCTCCTGCCCTTACCTTTTTAATGAATGCTCGGATCATACCTTCAGCAATTTCAAAGTCGGCAATAACCCCATCACGCATAGGCCTGGTCACCCGTATTTCCTTGTGTTCCCTTCCCTGCATTTCTTTTGCTTTATTACCGAGGGCAATAATCCTTTTGCTGTTTTTATCAAAAGCAACTATTGAAGGTTCATTGAGAACAATCCCTTTATTTTTAACGTAGATAAGGGTATTAGCAGTGCCTAAATCGATGGCAATATCTGCGGAGAAAAAATCAAATAGACCCATTATGCCTCTTAATGTTTAAAATGTCTGATTCCTGTAAAAACCATTGATATATTGTTTTGATTGGCTGCTTCAATGACTTCACTATCTCTGACTGAACCACCGGGCTGAATTACAGCTACAGCACCGTATTTAATTATTTCCAGTAAAGTATCTGCGAATGGGAAAAAAGCATCTGAGGCAGCGACCGAACCCGTTAAATCCAGTCCATGTTCCTGAGCCTTAAGAGATGCAATTTTAGCAGAGTCGAGCCTTGACATCTGACCGGCCCCTACCGCAAGTGTAGCATTATCCTTTGTAAAAACGATAGCATTTGATCTGGTATGTTTTGAAACTACCCATGCGAACTGAAGATCATTCATCTCTTTATCGGTTGGTTTCCTTTCAGTAATAACCTCAAGGTTTTCTTTATCCAGAGTGGCTCTGTCCGCATCCTGAACAATAGCACCTCCTGGTATATTGCGGTAATTTACTCTATCAACCTTTATAGATTTCAGCTGTTTTAATAATCTGCGATCCCTCTTTTTCCTCAGAATCTGCATAGCTTCTTCGGTATAAGATGGTGCACATATAATCTCAAGAAAGATTTCATTTAATTTTTCAGCCAGAGATGAGTTAACCTCTTCTGTAAAAACTACTATTCCTCCGAATGCTGATACAGGATCGCACCTCAATGCTTTTATATAAGCCTCCTGAGCATCCTTACCCCGGGCTGCACCCGCTGGATTCTGATGTTTAATGATCACGCAGGTTTGATCACCCAGATCTTCAGCAAGTTCAACTGCAGCAAGAAGATCAAGAATATTATTATAGGAAAGTTCTTTTCCGTGCATGACATCAAAATAGGTATGAAAATCGCCGTATAACGCAGCAGATTGATGAGGGTTCTCGCCATATCTTAGATCTTTTTCCTTTTTAAGGTTAACTCTTAAATAAGAGTGTGGAAGAGAAAACCTGTTCTCAAGGTAATTTGAAATATGAGTGTCGTAATACGCTGTATGTGAGAAAGCTTCAATGGAGAGTTTCAGTTTAGTATTATGACTAACATCGCCCTTCTTCAAATCGTCAAGGAAGGATGGGTATTGCTCAGGATTAGTCAATACCGAAACAAATTTATAATTTTTGGCGGCAGCCCTAATTAAACTCGGTCCGCCTATATCAATATTTTCAATTATTTCTTCAAGCGTAGAATCTGGATTTGCGACGGTCTTTACAAAAGGGTATAAATTAACACAGACGATATCAATTGAATG
Organism: uncultured Bacteroidota bacterium; assembly: GCA_963839165.1. GTDB lineage: Bacteria > Bacteroidota > Ignavibacteria > Ignavibacteriales > Ignavibacteriaceae > DATFVA01. The sequence continues at coordinate 502,623 of CAWIUG010000005.1, forward strand.
AATTCCCTTTTCTTCAGCCTGCTTTTGATCAGTTTTATTATCCCTGCGCATCAGAATTCCACCGAAAATTTTTGGATGCAGTGTTTTCACTCTTCCATCAAAAATTTCAGGGAACCCTGTTAGTGTACTTATTTCAGTAACCTCAATATTTTCTGCAGAAAGCTTCTTTGCTGTATTACCTGTTGCAATTATTCCGTAGTCTAGTTTTACCAGTTCTTTTGCTAATTCTATAACTCCGGTTTTATCAGAGACACTTATCAATGCTAATTTTTTCAATTGCTAATTTCCGTATTATTCAGAAATCTCGACCCGATTATTTATTATGTGAACTTTTCCTTCTACAATCATCCTGATAACAGCTGGAAGAATCCGGTGTTCAACCTTCAATACTCTCTCAGCTATTTCCTCCGGAGACTCTGCATCACTAATATCAACACATTCCTGAGCAATTATTGTACCTGTATCATAAGCTTCATCCACAAAATGCACCGAAGCACCGGAAACTTTTGCAGATGATTTAAATACAGCCTTATGGACATTCATCCCGTACATACCTTTTCCTCCGAAAGAGGGCAGCAGAGCAGGATGAATATTTATAATTCTACCCTTGAATGCCTTAACTACATTCCCGGGTATAAGCTTTAAAAAGCCCGCTAGTACAATCAGATCGATATTAAGCTGAGATAATAAATTGGATAGGTCGTTGTAATTGATTAAACCATCTTTGTTGCCTAGAGTATAGGTCGGGACGGAATAATTCTCTGCAATTTCGAAGGCGCCGCACTCAATCTTATCGCTTATTACAGCTTTTATTTCGATCAGTTCTGCTAATTCCCGGGACTCTAAAATTGACAGTAGATTTGATCCTCTTCCCGAAACAAAAACAGCTAAATTCAAATCAATTGCTTTATTAATATTGGCGAAAATTACCGAAATAGTGAAAGATTGTCAATCAATATAACCCGGGAAGTACCTAAATAATAAAAATCACTACATCTAATTTTTTGTCGAATCTTCAATAAGCGGATAAAGCAGATTCCTGAGCTTATTTTGATAATCATAATCATTTTCTTCATCAGCTTTTTCCGCATTTTGTTTCATACTATCAATATTACCGAGTTTCTTATTAGCTCTGGCAAGATTATAATATGAGAATGGAATGACCCACTTTTCATTTGAGGAATCCAGCGCAAGTGCCTGGGAAGCGAGTTCTGTAGATTCGTTATAATTTCCCATATAAAAGGCAGCATCACTTTTATAAAGCAAGGCCTCTGCTTTAAGTTTCTCTGACTGGATGTTAGGGAGAACGGAATTCACTGAATCGTACGCCGTTTTATATTTCCCCGCCTCAATCATATTTGAGATAAATACCAGATTCAGTTCGATCGGTGAAAGTGTTCTTTTCAGATATATTTCGCTCTTTCGTTTTGCATAAATATCATCGTCAAGATCCATATTTCCGTTGAGAGCTTTTTCAAAATATTTAATTGCTGTTTCACGATCACCATCAGTTTCAAAGCAGATCCCCAGCCTGTATGCAGCTATCCCGGTATAATCATTATGTTCTGCTTCCTCAAGAAAATGGAGATAATAGGTTTTAGCGGAATCAATCCTGTTATTCCTGAAATTCACATCACCTTTAAGAAAATAAGAGAAAGATGTGATTTGACTAAATTGAGTATTCCGGGCGCTTATTATCTTGTCTAGGAATTTGTCGGCTTCTGCAAGCCTTCTCTGCTTCATAAGCAGAACCGCGTATGAGTAATTAAAAAGAAGATTCTGCGGATATTTTTTTATAAGTCTTTTTAATAGAGCTGCGGATGATTCATAATCAATAAGAAAATCCATTTCTATCTGTGCCAGGTAATACTGAGCTTCAATGCGGGTATAATTACCGTTCTCAGCGGCTGTCTCTATATATCTAACCCCGATGTCTTTATCCCCGCTGATCCCTACAAGGTTTAAAGCCCATTTAAATGCAGAGGGAATCAGAGCAACCGCGAAGTTATACAGTCCGAGTCCAAGATATGCATCATACCTTATAGGATTGATCTCAAGGAGTTGAGAGAGAAACTTTTCCGATTTTTTTGATGCCCAGGCGGCATCCAGGAAGTTGCCCGCTTTACCAAAGGCAATAGCACGATAACTATAATTTGCTCCAAGGAAATATAGGGCCATCTCACTTTTTTCATTCTTCTCCAGAACGGCTCCGGCCTTATCAATCGCCTTATCGGAGAATATTTCAAATGTATCGAGGTCATTCTTATCTTTTCCGCCGAGATAGTACCAAAGGTATATACTGGACTCAAAATGGTACCCTCTCGGATCATCAGGATACTTTTCTATCAGATCCTTAAAGGTACGGTCGGCTTGTTTCCAGTTGAAATTATAACAAGCCTCAAGGCCCTTATGAATTTCCCGTTCTACCTCCTGTTGTCCGAACATAAGAAATGAATAAATAAATATTGAGCAGAAAGTCAGTATCAGTTTCATACAGGATTTTTACTTAAAATTTTTGAAGAGAGTTAATCATTTTCCTGAGCTGCAGATTTCCCCTTTGAATATTCAAGTGCAGCGCTTACGAACTCCCGGAAAAGAGGGTGAGCGGTTGTAGCTCTGGACTTCAATTCAGGATGGAACTGACACCCTATAAACCATGGATGATCAGGAAGTTCGATCATCTCAACCAGTTCCCTGTCAGGAGATAATCCGCTGAATATCATCCCATTCTCAGCGAGATTTGCTCTGAATTTGTTATTTACCTCATAACGATGTCTGTGTCTTTCAGAGATAAATGAGACCTTATAAGCTTTCATTACCTTGGTTCCAGACTGAATATTGCATGGATAGGAACCAAGCCTCATTGTAGCACCCATATTCTTTACATTTTTCTGTTCGGGCATCAGATCAATTACGCTATACTTATTTTTCTTAAATTCAGAACTGTTTGCATTCTTTATTCCGCAAACGTTTCTGGCAAATTCTATTACAGCACACTGCATTCCCAGACAGATTCCAAAGAATGGAATTTTATTTTCACGGGCATACTTTATTGCCCTAATTTTTCCTTCAATTCCGCGTTCTCCGAACCCCCCAGGTACAAGAATGCCGCTTATCCCCTCAAGAAGTTTTTCCGGGTCTTCCTCATCAAATCTTTCTGCGCTTATAGATTTTACAATAACTTTAGCGTTATTTTCGGCACCTGCATGAATAAAAGATTCCATAATACTTTTATAAGCATCAAGGTGTTCCACGTATTTACCACAAAGAGCTATCTCAACTGTTTTATGGGGGTTTTTTACGTTAGCAACAAGTTGTTCCCAATCATCCAGTTTGATCTTCCTGTCTGAGAGGTGCAGTCTGTTTAGCACTATCAAATCCATTTTTTCTTTATAGAATACAAGCGGTACTTCATAGATCGAAGAACAATCATATGCGGAAATAACTGATCGTGAATCTACATTACAGAAAAGAGCGATTTTATCTCTGATCTCTTTTGCCAGTTTTTTCTCAGACCGGCAAATCAGCAGATCAGGCTGAATTCCCAGTGAAAGCAGATTTTTAACACTATGCTGAGTAGGCTTTGTTTTTACTTCACCGGATGCATGAATATAGGGAACCAATGTTACATGGATACTTATAGTATTTTTTCTGCCGTACTGCATCATCAGCTGACGCATTGCTTCTATAAATGGTAAACTTTCGATGTCGCCCACTGTGCCGCCAATTTCGGTGATAATAATGTCGTATTCACCAAGTCCGGCGAGTTTTACCATTCGCTGTTTTATCTCATCGGTAATATGAGGTATTACCTGGACTGTTGCTCCAAGGTAATCTCCACGTCTTTCTTTGGTCAGAACCTCGTAGTAGACCTGACCTGTAGTTGTATTATTGGCCTGGGTCATATTTACATCCAGAAATCTCTCATAATGTCCAAGATCAAGATCTGTTTCCGCGCCGTCATCAGTAACATAAACCTCTCCATGCTGGAAGGGGTTCATGGTACCTGGGTCGACATTTATATAGGGATCAAATTTCTGGATTGTGACTTTATAACCGCGTTGTTTTAAGAGGAGACCGAGAGAGGAGGCAGTGATACCTTTACCGAGTGATGAAACAACTCCGCCTGTTACGAAAATAAACTTAACTTTGTTCCGAGCAGCCATATATTTTTTGTACTGCAATATAGAGGATGGAGATGTGATTTACAATTATTAATCACGATTTGTTAAAATTTATTTTTATTCCATTACGCTCTCTCCCTCTTAGACATAAATTTCCAAGTTTTAACTCATTCCAGGAACCTGGTGCTAAGATTACTACCAGGAAGCTTGTTAGTATCCTTACTGAATCCGTTGTTGCCATAAGGGTTGAATTTATTGGTACGAAAAATGTCATATGGGACGGAAATGAAGCCTCTACAAGTGGTTTTATAGTCTTATTTCTAGGGTCTTTATAACATTTTTTTTCTCAATTACTTCCGGGAGGCGGCAAGGTTAATGGCTGAAGGATCTGGTTTTAGATCAGGCAGCCGCGGATTTTGATAATCAGGGAGAAGAAACCCTTAATTATAAAAGAAAGTTAGTTTTATCAGGCTAAAATTCATTAAGTTAATCTTGAATTTACGGTTTTGTTATGAGTTTAAAATCCAAATTATTCTTTTTTCTGCAACTTGTATTTTCGATATACCTCGGTGCTGTCGTAGGATATATAATCAACTCATTAGGCTCGACCAAAACAGATTACTTCATTAAAGCACTCTCACCAGGGATTCTATATGATGAAATCCTTTCGGGAGACCCTGCAGTCCTTCTTTTCGCAGGACTCGGTATATTATTCTTCATTCTATTTAAATGACCTGCCTTCAAAATAAATAAAAAATCTTTTCAACAATAAAAAAATTGTGACGGCGAATAATTATGTAAACCCCGGTTTGATATAATTTTATTTCTATGAGTTCAATAATGAGAGTTGTGGATTAAAAAATGGGAGATTTTTTTAATTCACTTGGGAAATTTTTTTCATCTTTATTTTATTATGGTTCGGGAGATGCCAATAATATAAATACCCTCTTTCTTCAGTTCATGATCCTTGCTGCAGTAATTATTGCAATAGTGACCGGTTTTATTTTTGTTGCCGCATTTCGTTTCAGGGCTAAGAAACGTCCCGGTAGAATTCCCCAGGTTTTAGGAAATAAAAAACTTGAAATCACCTGGACAGTTTTGCCGCTTCTTGCCTTAACTTTCTTTTTTCTTCTCACGGTCAGGACAATGTCAAAAATCAATGAACCCTTCAATAAGAAATCAAAGCCGGATATAATCATTGTCGCACACCAATGGTGGTGGGATATGCGCTATCCTGGCTACCAAATCAGGACGGCAAACGAACTGCACATCCCGGTGGGTAAAAAATTATTGATGAGGATCGAATCTGCTGATGTTATCCACGATTGGTGGGTTCCTGAACTGGGAAGAAAGATTGATGCGGTCCCGGGACAATTAAATTATACCTGGATAGAGGCAGATACTGCAGGGGTTTTTACAGGTACCTGCAGCGAATACTGTGGTATGCAGCATGCCTGGATGAGAATACGTGTAATTGCTCAAAATGAAAAAGATTTTAATACCTGGAAACAAAACCAGGAAAGAGTTCCAATTATACCTGACACCCAACCTGCGCGTCTGGGAGCAATGCTATTTGAGAAAAAGACCTGTGCAAATTGTCATGCAATAAGCGGCACCCCGGCTGATTCGCATATCGGTCCTGATCTGACTCACCTTGCTTCACGTGAAACTCTTCTAACCGGAATGCTGAAAAATAGCAGGAGAAACCTTACCCGGTGGCTACAAAATCCTCAAAAAATTAAAGAAGGTGCTCATATGCCTAATTTTATACTTAATAAGGATGAAATCAACGCCCTAGTGAGTTACCTGGAGGGATTAAAGTGAACCTCAGGATTAGTATTCCCGAGACTTCTGAGCCTCTTCCGAAGCTTACCAGTTCGAATGGGCTTCTTAGCTGGATAACAACGGTAGACCATAAACAGATAGGCATTTTGTATCTGCTTTCTGCAATTTTCTTCTTCATCATTGGGTTTGCCGAAGCTATACTTATGCGTATTCAGCTTATGCAGCCTCAGAACACGGTTCTCTCCCCGGAAGCTTATAACCAGATATTTTCAATGCATGGTACTACAATGATCTTCCTTGTTCTCACACCCATGCTTATCGGTTTTGCAACGTACCTGCTTCCGCTGATGATTGGAGCTAATGACATGGCATTTCCTCGCCTGAATGCTTTCAGCTTCTGGATGTTTTTATTCGGCGGCCTGCTGCTGTATTTCAGTTTCTTTGCAGGAGGAGCGCTTGATGTAGGCTGGTTCAGTTATGCGCCATTAAGCGAAAAAAATTTCAGCTTTACTCCCGGGGTCAGTTATTGGGCATTCAGTCTCATACTTATGGGGGTGGGAACTATAGGTGCGGCTCTTAATTTCGTCACAACAACTTTAACCATGCGAACAAAAGGTCTGTCTATGACTAAGCTTCCTCTGTTCGTATGGATGGTATTTGTAAATGCATTCCTCATCCTTGGAGCTTTCCCTGTGTTGAATGCAGGGTTGGTAATGATCCTCATCGATCGTCTGCTTAATGCTCATTTCTTTACTGCAGCTACAGGAGGATCGGCAGTTATATGGCAGCATCTCTTTTGGTCATTTGGTCATCCCGAGGTCTATATACTCGCACTTCCCGCATTTGGTATTGCCTCAGAAGTTATTCCTGTCTTTTCACGTAAACCGATTTTCGGTTATGAATTTGTAGCTGCTTCAACTGTTGCCATTGCCCTGCTTTCCTTCGGAGTATGGGCCCATCATATGTTTGCAATGGGACTCGGAACCATTTTTAATGCATTCTTTGCCGCAACAAGCGTGTTGATTGCTGTCCCTACTGGAATCAAAATCTTCAATTGGATCGCGACAATGTGGGGAGGATCCATCATATTTAAGACAGCAATGCTTTTCGCAACAGCTTTTCTCATCGAGTTTACTATTGGCGGGTTGAGTGGTGTAGCATTTGCGGTTGTACCTATCGACTGGAGACTGACCGATACCTATTTTGTTGTCGCTCATATTCATTACGTATTCCTTGGTGCTTCGCTCACCTGCGGATTTGCCGGGGCCTATTACTGGTTTCCAAAGATCACAGGTAAAATGCTTTCAGAGAAAATTGGGAAATGGCAATTCTGGACATTTATCGTGGGGTTTAACGGAACCTTCTTTGTCTTTCATCTCCTTGGTTTACTTGGAATGCCTAGAAGAGTATTCACCTATCCCGATATCCCCTACCTTGGGTCGTTAAACATGTTTTCAACTTTAAGTTCCTTCGTTCTCGGATTTTCATTCTTTCTGTTTATTTATAATATATTCTACAGCATCAAGAAAGGAAAGGAGGCCGGTGACAATCCATGGAATGCGTGGACTCTGGAGTGGCTTACCACCTCTCCGCCTAAGCTTAAAAACTTTAACGACATTCCTCTCGTTAAAAGCAGAAGACCGTTGTGGGATCTCAATAATCCTGATGACCCTGACTGGAAAAGGAAAACGGGTAAGGGAGTAAAATAATGAATAAGCATAAAGTATTAATGTCATTGTTTATAGCATCAGAAGCTTTATTCTTCATTGCTCTGATTATATCGTATGCTTATTATAATCATGGATCGCCGACTGCAAAATTTCTTGATGTAAAAAAGACAGGAATATTTACAATTTCTCTTTTACTAAGCAGCGTTACGGTTCATATAGCAGGAACGAACCTTAAAAAAGGCAGCAGGAAAATAGGCTGGCTTGTTTTCACAATTATTCTGGGTTTAATATTTCTATTTGGACAAGGGAGTGAATATGCAAGGTTGTTAAATATTAATATAACCCTGAGTCAGAATATTTTTGGCTCCGCATTTTTTACTTTGACAGGATTTCATGGTCTGCATGTTTGCCTGGGATTAATAGTACTCGCTATTATGGGGATCATGATATCATCAGGCAATTATAAAAGAGTTGAATCAACAGCTCTCGGTTCTGCAATAATGTACTGGCATTTTGTAGACGGCGTTTGGCTTGTTGTATTCAGCGTTGTTTATCTATGGGCTGTACTATGACAATAGAAAAGCTGCTTACCGGATTCTGGCAGTTTAATACCCCATCTGCGATCCTTATCGCAGCTTTAATTGTTTTTCATTTCATTTCAAATGGATACAGATTTACGGCTAAAAGTTTCAATTTTTTATCAGGATTATTCCTGTTATTTCTACTGACATTTTCTCCGCTCGAATTTTTGGGACACTATTATTTGTTCAGTGCACATATGATCCAGCATATTGTTCTTTTGCTTATTATCCCACCTTTGTTATTGACAGGAACTGATAAAAACTATCTTAAAATTGTTTTTTCTAAGCCAAAGATTGATCGGAAGGCCCGGTTCTTATTTTATCCTACAACGGCTTGGATTATCGGGGTGGGATCAATGTGGGTATGGCATGCACCTTTACTTTTTATGGCTATGATGCAGAGCCATGCCGTACATGTTATAGAAATGCTTTCGCTTTTGGTTGCCGGGTTAATATTTTCCTGGCCTGTTTTTACACCTCTATCATTTAGAAAGCTCGAACCATTACAAAGTTCCCTGTTTTTATTTACTGCCTGTATAGGGTGCACCGTGCTTGGTATATTTATAACTTTTGCACCATCGGGTTATTTTTCTTCTTATATGATTGGGAGTAGTTCAGTAATCCTGAATTTCCTTCACTCAGAAATGGGTTTAACACCTGCTGCAGACCAGGAGACCGCCGGTTTAATTATGTGGATACCAGCGTGCCTTATTTACCTCACAATAATTATGATTATGATGGCAAAATGGTATCGCTCCCCCGCGGATGAAAATGATGCATCAGAACATTTGAATATTTAGGAACTTTTTATGGATGATGAAACAATTAAAGAAATCTCAAAAGAATATGGTTATGAATTATCGCCTGCAGAACCCCATAATATACCTAAATCGACATTGTGGCCGATAATTCTTGCCTTCGGTATTATATTTTTTTTCTGGGGATTTTTAACATCCCTGATCATATCAGGAGTTGGTGCAGTAATAATCGTAGCGGGAGTTGCAGGCTGGATTGAGGAATTCAGATCATGACAGAACCATCTCCCAAAATAATGAAGAGAAGATCATTTATCATTAAGGTGCTCACTGGTGCCACCGGATTTATTACCCTGCTGGTTTCCATCCCTGTAATCGGAGCCCTGGTCGCACCTGTAGTTCGTCCAACTCCCCCAACCTGGAGAAAAGTGGGAAAGGTAACCGATTTTGATGTCGGTAAAACTGTAATGGTAAAATTCAGGAATTCTTCTCCTCTTCCCTGGTCGGGTCAAACCAGTAAAACTGCTTCATGGCTTAGAAAAATTTCCGATAACCAGTTTATTGCTTTCTCTGTAAATTGTACTCATCTTGGATGTCCTGTAAGATGGGAAGCTGATGCAGAACTTTTCCTATGTCCCTGCCATGGAGGTGTTTATAATAAAGATGGATCGCGAGCTGCAGGTCCGCCTCCTTCAGGACTGGGGCATTACAAAGTTAGAATAAATAATGACTATGTGGAGATCCTTGCCAGTCCCATCCCTATAACCACCCTGCTGGAGAAAAAGCATGGGTAAGTTTAGAAAATTATGGAAGTGGATCGATGACAGGACCGGAATAACCGAAACAATAGGACCAATTGCAAAACATCTTGTACCGCCTAAAAGTAAATGGTCGTATGTATTTGGCAGTGCGACCCTGTTCGTATTTATACTACAGGTTGTTACCGGAGTAGCGCTATCGCTCATGTACCAGCCAACTTCGGAAACAGCTTATGAATCTTTAAAATACATCTCTAACCAGGCACTTCTCGGAAATATACTACGAGGGATACATTACTTCGGGGCATCTGCAATGATTATACTTATTGGTATACATATGATCCGTGTATACCTTCTGGCTGCATATAAATATCCGAGGGAAATGGGTTGGATTACAGGACTTTTCCTGTTCGTTTTAACACTAGGAATGGGCTTTACCGGACAACTCCTAAGATGGGATAGCAATGGCGTCTGGTCAGCAATTGTAGCAGCAGAACAGGTGGGCAGAATACCTTTTATCGGAACTCAGGTAGCAAGGTTCCTGCTTGCCGGAGAAACAATCGGAGGCGCAACCCTCAGTCGCTTTTTCGCTTTCCACGTTTTCATGATCCCGGCACTCCTTTTTGCTATTATAGGAATTCATATTTTCCTTGTCATAAGAAACGGTATATCAGAACCTCCTGAGGCCGGAAGAAAAGTTAATCCTAATACATATCGGCAATGGTATAAAAATATGCTTGAAAAGGATGGGGTTCCTTTTTGGCCTAACGCCGCTTGGCGTGATATGACGTTTGGTTTGATAGTGATAGTAATAATTTTATTTCTGTCGGTTATAATCGGAGCTCCCTCAATTGGTTCTCCTCCTGATCCCGCTAACATCCATTCAAATCCGCGACCAGACTGGTATTTCCTGTGGATTTTTGCACTATTTGCTTTGATGCCTCCCTCCATTGAATCCTATGTTATGGCATTCGGACCTATATTAGCTGGTCTTATCCTTTTCTTTTTACCAATATTTTTTAATAAAGGAGAACGAAGTCCATTAAGGAGGCCCTGGTCTATAATGATTGTACTTTTTATACTAACAATGATCGCCACTCTGTGGAATGAAGGAATAAAATCGCCCTGGTCACCCCGCTTCGATGCCGCGCCGCTTCCTGCACACGTGGTAGGAAATATTGATGAGATTGCAAAACAGGGAGGGGATCTTTTTTATAAGAAAGCTTGTCTTTACTGTCATACCATTTCAGGATACGGGGGGAAACGTGGTCCCGACCTCAGTAATGTAAGTGACAGGTTAACTCCTGATGAGTTAAAGATTAGAATTATTAATGGAGGAAAATATATGCCTCCCTACGGACCAAGTTTATCATCAGATGATCTTAATAAAATTATCGCCTTCCTTAAAACTCGAAAGACGACTGTAAAACAAACTTCGGAATGAAATCTTTTGAAGTTCAAATATTATAAAGAAAACGAAATCCTCAGGTATTAAGATGGGCTTTCTTAATGATGACGAAAACAACTCCAATAGAAATAATCCCTGAAGCAAGAACCAGCATCAGTACAAGAAGATCTTTTCCTTTTGGAATGAAGCTGTAGCAAGTTTGCAGAACTTTTTCTATTGTAGAGGTTACTTCGCCTTTCGATGCATTCTGTATAGCCAGTTCAAAGTTTGAGGGAAGAATTTGAAAATTTCCGGTTTTTTGATAGCCGGGATCCAGGTATTGAACTATTCTTCCTGATTTATCCAGGATGATCAGAACACCCTTGTGCAGAAAGCCCCCATGGCTTCTTTTGAATCTAAACCCTGCAGCATCAGTCAGTTTATAGATACTACTACTGTCTCCTGTTAAGAAGATCCAGGATGAATCAGGCACAGTCCTGTTTGCCATTCCTATCATTGCCCTTTTTTTATCCACTGCCATCTTCGTTGTTTCATTTTGATCTATACTGATGCTTATAATATTGTAATCTATTCCAGGGTTATATTTTACCTTCCCTATAACGTCGGAGACCTCAAGCATTAAAGGAGTGCAGATACCAGCGCAATTATAATAACAAAAATCAAGTACGGTAGGTTTCTTTATAAGATCTTTTAAGAATACCCTTGTACCATCAGAGTTATTAAAGGCAAGGTTTAATGGTATCTTTTCACCAAGATGATGTACTATTTCAGCAGAATCGTAGTCAGCATATGCAGAAGAAGAAATAAAAAAGCCAACAAAAAGGATTATCGGAATAAATCTAATCTTTTTATAAAGAAATTTCATTTGAGCGATCGTTTGGATTTTTATTAAAAATATATAAAACCATACAATAATAAAATGAAGTAAATCGTTGTTTATAATTTAAGATGACATTGCTGCCTGAAAGATACAGGGTTTTGTGTGTCCGGAAATACAACTAAAAGAAAAAGGTTGACTATGAATTCCGTTGGATTATATTGTACATCAGAAGTTGATAATTAATTATCAGCTTTTATTTTAATACTTATTAATTTAATTATTAAGATTGATTGGATAACCAAGTAAACAGAGTTAAATCTGCTGAAAAGTTATCCAATCTTATTTTAAACCCGTTTTTTTTCGAATACTTTTTTATTTTGCTTCATTCCATTCATCTAATTTCTTCTTCATATTATCATAATCAAACGGGGGTGTTTTCATGTTTGCACCCTGGCCGATCGCCTTCTCCATTACAGTTACAGCTTCATCCATACTGCCCATTTTAGCAAGATATTGGGCTTTTATTCTCTGGTTCCAGTAATTCTCGTTTGTAAGTACCGAAGCCTGAATCCACTTATAGCCTTTCATCCAGATTAACATTATTCTGCAGGCAATACGAGGCCGCAGAGCTAAGATCCTGCCATGTATCAAGGTTCCTGGCATTTTCCAGAACAAGGTTCTGTGTTTCAACATCTACGGTAAATGACAATTTCAGTTTTTCCCACAAAAGGTTTACCTTAGCACTGTTTTCATCCATATCCGTAATCGTAAAGGCCATCCTTTCTGTAAATGGATTTACCTCAGGTTTTGCTTTTATCCGCAGCACATCTTTTATACTGACGTAATCCATAGGATCGTCTATTTTGGTATCACCGCTGAAGATTATCTCCCATTCATCCTTTCCTGGTATCATATGAATTCCGTAAGTGCCTGCATCGAGTTTATCTCCGTTAACCTGAAAAGGCGTACTGAATGTTATTGATGTAACTTCATTAGCTCCGGTTCTCCAGACTTTCCCATAAGGGACCAGATCACCCCATATTGCCCTGCCTTTTACACCAAGTGAGCTGTAATCGACAGTAATTCGTGTAATACCAACTACCTGACTTACCGAAGCGTCGGGACTTGGCCTCGGTATTTGAAAATTTTGTGCAGATAAAATATGTCCCGATACAAAAAGTATGGTGAATAACAAGAGATAATTACACATAAAACTCCTCTTGATGGTTTATAGTGTTAGAACTTTAAGATTAGGTTAAGTGATAAATTAAAATAATCATTGTTTTATAGTTATCTAAAACTGAAAATTCCTCATTCCTCTAAAAAATGTATTCCTATTTTTATTCAAAAAAAGTATATTGATGCAAGTTTCTAAATCATTTTAATTATATAGGGAAATTGTTATGCTTAAAAACCTGTCACCCGAGGATAGAAGGTCCGAGGAAACTACAATAATCAGTGCTGGGGTAAAAATTGAAGGAAAAGTTAAAAGTAATGGGAATATTAGGGTTGAAGGAGAAATTCAGGGAGATATAATTTCCCAGGGAAGTGTTGTAATCGGAAGCAATGGTGAAGTAAACGGCCAGATAAACGGCGATTCTGTGGCAATTGGAGGAAATGTAACCGGTACAGTAAAAGCTAAAAACCGTCTTACTTTGGAAGAAAAATGCAATCTTCAGGGTGATATATTCACCAAATCTTTAATAGTGAAGGAAGGGGCTAAATTCGACGGTAAATGTAAGATGGGCGAATAATCGGAACTCTTAACCCACTTCAGGAAAGGTGCGAGAAATGTTTATTGGACACTTTGGAGCGGGTTTGGCCGGCAAAAAAGCCGCCCCCGGGCCCTCATTAGGTACAATGTTTTTAGCGGCTCAGCTTCTTGATCTTATTTGGCCGATTTTGATCCTGACAGGAATTGAGAGGGTAATTATAGCGCCCGGTGTTACATCTTCTAATCCACTTGAATTCATTTATTATCCGTATTCTCACAGCCTTTTGTTGGTATTGGTCTGGTCTTTACTGTTCGGGGTAATTTACTACACTATTAAGAAAAACCTGAACGGTGCAGTCATTCTCGGACTCCTGGTACTAAGTCATTGGATACTTGATCTATTGGTTCATATTCCTGATCTTCCTCTTTATCCGGGCAGTTCTGTAAAAGCAGGTCTGGGTCTCTGGAATTATCCAGTTGTGTCAGTTATCATTGAGAGCCTTATTTTCGCTCTTGGTATATACCTCTATTTGAATTCAACAAAAGCAAAAAACAAAAAAGGGACATTTTTATTCTGGGGATTGATTCTATTCCTGGTGGTAATATATGTTATGAACTTTTTTGGACCGCCTCCACCTTCTACTCAGGCAATTGGATATGCGGGTTTGCTTCAATGGATATTTATTCCGTGGGCATACTGGATAGATAAAAACAGGATATTAAGATGAGCTATTGATGTTGAATATTAGGTAACCTTTACTATCACCATGGTCATATCGTCATGCTGAAGTGCTTTCCCTATAAATACGTTCACATCTTCAATTGTCTTCTGAAGCAGTTCGTTTGCAGTACAGTCGATATTTTTTGATATGCTTTCCTTTAATCTTTCTTCTGTGTATTCATATTTATACTTATTCCTGGCTTCCGTAAAACCATCGGTATAAAATACAAAAGCATCTCCCTTTCGCAGCTCAACTTTTATTTCTTTGATGGTGCTGCCGAAGATTTTTCCTTTTTCTAATCCAAGTGCAAGTCCTGTAGGACTAAGCAGCTCTACATCTTTCTTTCCTGATTGCCGGGCTATAACAGGATTATGACCGGCTCTGGAAAACGTGAGTGTTTTTGTCTTCACATCAAATATTCCGAAGATCATACTTATAAATGTTCCGCGTTCAACATTTTCGTAAAATAGTTCGTTTATTTTTATCAGGAATTCTGAGGGTGTATCTATAGTTTTCGACAAAGCTTTTACGAATCCCTTCGCAAGCGTCATATAGAATGCAGCCTGGGTTCCTTTACCTGAAACATCACCGATAATAATTGCTAATCTGTTCTCATCCAATTTGACAAAGTCATAATAATCTCCTCCGACTTCAAATGCTGGCAGACATTTTGCCGCGATGTCAAGACCCTTGAATTGAGGATTCTTTACCGGTAAAAAACTCATCTGTACATCCCGGGCTATCTCAAGCTCCCTCTGCATCCTCTGGCGTTCGGTTATATTCTTTACAAAGGCCGGAGTTATGGAATCATAGCTGCTTACTTTATCTTTGGTAAATAAGCCGATGATAAGAAATATAGCTGCAAGAAAGAACACAAGAATGAGATAATATCCCGAATTCAGATAGTACGCGTTCCCGCTAGTAAACAATGATACGCCGATGTCAATAATATGGTAAATAATTAAGGAAATTAAAGCAGCAAGAACATCAAGATAATTAAAGAGCAATATGAAAAGTGCGCCGGTGATAGTTCCGGTTATGACACCCCAGTAGATGGGCATAAGGTTATTAAAGTTTATTAGTCCCCATAGCAGTGCACTGAGAGGGACCAGCAGGTAGAGAGTATTAAATCTTCTTTTAAGTCCCGAATAAACAAATAACAGAAAGATAGCAGTAGTATAAATTTCCGGATAAATACTTTTGTTTATTATATTCAAAGCCGGACTGACAGAATGAAAATGTGAAATCGTGGTTGAAGTATCTTTAATAATGAAAGATATACTCAATAGTTTTTCGGAGATGAATAAAATTCCTATCCATACAAGGTATATAAGAAAACCTCCAATCATACCTGATAAACCTGCTGTTCCTACCTTTGAATGAAAGGCATAACCTTTTGTAAGAAGATCCAGAGAGATAAATTTTTCCTTCCACGCCTCCCTCGCTATAGTTTCACTTACTGCCCAGCTAATGAATACCCCTGCAGCTAGAAATATAGTACTAAAAATTTAATGGGAGCCATAACTCCCACCCTGTCGATGAGTCAGCAATAATAGTATAAAGATTTATGCTAAATGAAATTCCTACTATGAGACCCATTATAATGGCCAGCCTGAAACTAACCTCGTAAGCCCTGATCCTTTTATAGCCTATGATAATGATCAGTATATATACAACGATATAAAACGGGACTTCAGTTGCAACAGAAAATATGCTGGTATGTGCCTGAGAAACACTTTCTGGAACATCGTAAGTCAGACTATATTCTGAGATTGAGTCTCCTGAAACCCTAACCTTAATTATTATATCATTATTTATATCAGCAGATTTCGCTTTCCAGGAGAAATCATAATCTGTTCTAAACTGCAGTCTCGTTATCTTTGTATTCTGTTCAGTAAAACTTTTTAAAACTTTATAATTAGCATCATTTTGTCCCTCTCCGGGAACAACAGGAGCATATCGCTTAAGAAACGTCACTGCAAGTTGTCTGGCCTGTTCTTCAGTCACAGGTTTCATTTCAACAGAATCTTCAGGCTCTCTTTTAAATTTGAGCAGGCTGCCTCTTGTATCAAAATTAAGTTGAATATCCCCCGCTGTTATGTCCTCAACCGGTTTTTCACCACCGTTTATTACGACCTTCCCTCCCGAACTCTTCCAGTTAAGTTCCCAGTAATAACCTGGAATTTTATTTCGGATAATTTCGTTTGACTGAGAGAATGAATGGGAATCATAAATACTATTTATCAAATTACTATTTGACTGAAGAGTGGTTGTTACGGTTTTATTTTCTCTGTCAAGGTTAAACTGATCTGCCAGTTTTTCGCCTTTCTCTTTTATCTGGAGAGAGCTATAATCGAGCTTCACAGCGCCGAGAGGATGAACAGATGGATATAGCAGAAAGATGATATATGCAGAAACAACAGCAACGATAAGAATTGAGATGATGAGATATATTCTTTTCATATAATTCAAGGTTATAGAATCGCTCAACCGAAAGTCCACCAAAGTATTGCCAGTATAGAAACTAGGACAATGGATGCTGCTATATTGACTTTCCTCCATTTTGAATCGGTTTTATAATTTATATCCCCGGTTGAGATTACCAGTTTTTCCAGCTTCTTTCCTGCCGGAACTTCAGTAGCAAGACTCACAAAGATCAGGACTGCTGAGCAGATTATAAAAAGAAAAACAGCAAAATGAAGAAAGTTGATAGAAGCTATATACCGTAGGAAATCACTGGATAAGGGAGAAATTTTATTCTGTATTTCAAGAATAAGTCTAATCCCGCCGAGAACCAGTCCAGTTAACAAGGCAGAAATGGCACCTTTACCATTTACTCTTTTCCAGAATATTCCGAAAAGAAAGATTGCAGCGATGGGAGGTGATATATAAGCCTGCACACTCTGGAGATAGACATACATCCTGTTATCACTTAGTAATCCGATAAAAGGAATCCAGAGAAGACCAAGTACAACCATAAAGCCTGTTGTAATGCGTCCGAAGTTAACGGTGGCTTTTTCATCAGCATTCGGTTTCATCTTCTTGTAGATATCTATAGTCAGCAGTGTGGATGTGGAATTAAACATCGCACTCAGGGATGACATTAAAGCAGCCAGGAGGCCCGCCACAACCAGCCCTTTGAGACCCGAAGGAAGCAGGTTAGTAATCATCCAGGCGTATGCCTGGTCGCCACTTATAGTACCTTTGGAAAGATAAAATGCAATGATTCCAGGCAGGATTAAGATAAACACAGGAAGGATCTTGAGGAATCCTGCAAAAATAGTCCCGCTCTGCGCATTCGATAGATTCCGTGCGCTCAGCACACGCTGAACAATATACTGATCTGTACACCAGTACCATATCCCTAGAATAGGTGCACCGAAAACAATACCTGTCCACGGAAAATCGGGATCAGTTATTGGTTTAAACATATGCCAATAGGAGACTGGTGTTCCAGCAACAAGATTATCCCAGCCACCAGCCTGGTTCAGTCCGAGAATTGTTAGTATGACCGATCCGCCGATCAGAATAAACATCTGCACAAGGTCAGTATAAATAACAGCCGAAAGTCCTCCTGTAACCGTATATAAACCTGTTATAAGGACAATAACAACAGCCGAGGTATACATGTCCCATCCCATTACAGCATTAAGCAATATTCCTCCGGCATAAAGGGCGATCGATATTTTTGTAAGAACATAAGCTATAATAGAGACAATACTAAGATAATATCTGGATGCACTATTATATCTTTTTTCAAGAAATTCAGGCATTGTAAATACACCTGATTTCAGGTAAAAAGGAGTAAAAACCCATCCCAGAAGAAGTACTATGAGGCAGGCAAGCCATTCAAAGTGACCTACTGCCAGTCCTGATTGCGCACCCGTTCCCGCCAGACCCAAAAAATGTTCACTCGAAATATTCGTAGCAAAAAGAGAGGCTCCTATAGCTACCCAGCCTACATTCCTTCCTGCCAGGAAATATTCCTCACTGTTTTTGTGTTTTTTTCTGAAATAAAATCCGATGGCGAGAACGAGAAGAATATAACCTGCTATTACTACAAGGTCTGCTGCGGAAACATTAACTCCCATAGATGTCCTTTTATAGTGATAGTGATCGTGTGATAAAAATCAGTATTTTATGGAACTCAAATTACTTTAATCGGCTATACAGGTCAAGAAAAAAAGGATTATTTACCATATTCAGTTGAGGTCACAAATGAATTATTAAGGTATTGTTAAAATATCTCTCTAATTAATAACTTGAGTATATGATTATTACAAGAAAAGCTGTTCTTACAACAATATTATTGTGCATTCTTCATTTCACTTCTTTTGCCTTCACAATCGCCACAGATTCAATACTGGTACAAGCTGGTGAAGGAAAAATCATTAAGGATATATACATAAATAACATCGACGTTTCCGGCCCCCCAATAAAAGATGGAAAAGACTGGAAACCTGATATTTTTGGAAAAATAGGAAACGCACTTCATTTTAAAACAAAAACCTGGGTAATCAGAAACATCCTGCTTTTTACTGAAGGAGATAAACTTGATCCGCAGTCAATTGAGGATAGTGAAAGGCTCCTTCGCCAATCAGGTTATTTTTATGATGCGGAAATAAGGCCTGAAGCTTTGGATGAACCTGGAGCAGTGAATGTTTACGTATCAACAAAGGATAAGTGGACACTTGACCCGCAGATTTCCTATAGTCCCAAAAGTAAGAGCGGGTACTTAGGATTAAAAGACAGAAACCTTATGGGCCTGGGACATTCGGCAGGTTTAGTGATCACACACGATGAAGATTCCTATATAGGATGGGGAGGTAAATTTGATTATACCATAAATAATATAAAGGGTACATTTGTAAATACTTCTCTTAACCTGGCAAGTAATAATAAAAGCAATCTTTTCCAGATTAGCCTTAACCGTGCATTCGTTACAACACAGACCAAGTGGGCAGGAGGACTTGACTTTACCTGGGAGCATGATGATTTACGATTTCTGA
Organism: uncultured Bacteroidota bacterium; assembly: GCA_963839165.1. Taxonomy (GTDB): domain Bacteria; phylum Bacteroidota; class Ignavibacteria; order Ignavibacteriales; family Ignavibacteriaceae; genus DATFVA01. The sequence goes on from CAWIUG010000005.1 coordinate 521,969, forward strand.
ATGGGGATAAGAAATTCACGCTCATTCCATTTAGCTTTGATTCACAGGATTTATGGGTTGGACGGTCGTTTGCACTCCCCTTTCTATCGGGTCCTGTAGCTAAAAACTCTTCTTTTATAATTTCCGGAAGGTATTTCCGCAAACATTACAGGATAAGACCGCTGACCACCCCTGATTCCAATAAGATTTTTGAAAATCATAGACTTTACCTCGTAAGCCTGGGAGCCATAAACAGAAAATTTTACAAAGCATATTATGTTAGCGAATTTGGAGTTACCGAGGATATTCCTGTCGGAGGAATGATGGCACTTACGACCGGTTCAGATTCAAGAGAATTTTACAACCGATGGTATTATGGAATGCGGCTAGTTTATTCTGCCCAGTTTAACCATGCCGGTTATTTTTCGGGAAATTTTGAAGTTGGAGGTTTCAAATTTGCTGATAAATGGGAACAGAATACGATAAAATTTGATTTTATTTATCACTCTCCTCTTGTTTTCAGGGATGGATGGAAAGCAAGGTTCTTTGTTCAGAATAATTATATACTAGGGTTCAACAGATTTAACGGAGAACAAATTTATCTTGACCGTACTTCCGGAATGCCGGGATATAATGAATTTTCAATAGCCGGGGTTAAACGGAATGTGCTTAATCTGGAAATGAGACTTTTTACCCCTTATGATATCCTGGGATTTGTCATTGGTGGAATAGCCTTCGCTGACTATGCTTTGATATCGGGAGCGAATCAGAATTTGTTATCGAGTCGGGTTTACCAGGGATACGGTTTTGGATTAAGAACTCAGAATCAATCAATCTCTAAAACTAACTTTGAACTAGCTCTTGTATATAATCCATACAACCCTGTTTCAGGCAGCGGCAAAACAGAAATTATTTTCTCGGCTGCATTCGTACTCGGCAGCAGAAACTTTAATTTTGATGAACCTGTTACCGTTAACTTTTCAAATGAATAATTGAATGGGATTATGCTCAGACTTACTCCATGAAAAATATACTCACATTATTAAACTTTTATTATAATATTTAGTTCTAATTAAAATTCAACTTGAAAGCCAGGTATTCAACTTAATTTGACAAAATCCCTTGTATTGCTTTACTGCTTTTTGCTGACGATGACTGTATTCGGTCAGGATTCAACAAAAAGTTTTGCATTTAAGAATAATAAACCGCAAACCCGGCCCAACATTTTCTATCAGCCGGATTTGTCATATCGTATATGGCAGCAGTTTAATCTAATAAGAGAAGCAAATTCAGGTGACCCGCTCGCCCAGCATGAACTGGGTATAAGATATCTCCTGGGAGAAGGTGTTGAAGCCGACACCGTTAAGGCCGCAAAGTGGATAAAAAGCGCGGCTGACCATGGTGTAACAGCTGCTAAGTATAATTACGCTATTCTTCTGATAAACGGATGGGGTACCGACTGGAATCCTTTTGAAGCTTTCAAATTCTTCAGCGACGCCGCGAATGATGGTATGTCTGATGCTCAGTATGCAGTAGGTCTCCTTTATACAGATAATCTTGTGGTTAAACGTAACTGGGGAAAGGCCTATAACTGGATCAGAAAAGCTGCCCGGGAAGGCAGCAGTAATGCAAAAGAAACTTTGCAGGAGATAAAAAATAAAGTTCCTGAATCCAGTTTAGATACCACCGAAGCAAATCCCGGCAGACAGGATACCAGTCTTGCTTCCGTTAACAGCTCTCAGCTTAAATCTTCTCTCGGTCTGGTTTACATAAACTTTGAAGATATTATGGATACGATTCCGACTATAACCAACAGAAGATTGCTCGAAGATCTAACCCATTCGGGTTTCACCGAACTTTCAGATTCAATTAAGAACAGTCTGAATGACACTAATTATGTCACCATCTCCAGGTTCATTCCTCTAATAATTGAAGCAGCAGACTATGGAAGTCCAGAAGCACTGGCTTTTCTCGGCAGGCTTTATGAGAAGGGTATCTACTATAAAAGAGATCTGCTCTCCGCAATAGAATTTTACATCCGGGCATCCAGACTTGATAATCCTGCTGCATCAATTCTTCTGTATTACATGAAGAAAGAAGGAATATTTTTTCCTCTGATAAAGAAAGAAAGCGATGCCGGAAACCCGGCTGCAATGTTCGATTGGTATGGTTTAGAGATACTGGGACTGGATCACCAGATTGTTTTAGACGATGCAGTAAATCTTCTGAAAAAGTCTTCTGAAAAAAACTTTATCCCTGCTCTCATTGAGTACGGGCTTTTATATTATTCCGGACAGAAGCAAAACCTTACTAAAGCTTTTTCGTTATGGCAGCAGGCTGAGAAGCTCGGATCCGGTGATGCCGGGATCAGAAAAGATGCTGCTGTAATTCTGGATCAATTACCAACCACAGATTACAATAGCATGGTTGATCGGCTTCTCTCCGCATCTGCTAAAGGTTCAATACTGGCCCAATCTGCAGCCGGGTATGCATACGAGAACGGAATCGGAGTTATTAAAAATACCGCAAAGGCTGTTACATATTACAGGGACTCAGCACAGCGGGGCAGCCGGTTTGCCTATCAACGATTAAAAGCGCTTTATGATAGCATAAGACCCTCTGGTACTGAATTCGACGTTGATTGAGTTAAATCCATTATAAACTTCAGTCAATTCTATATTTTACTTATTTTACGTATACAATATTTCTAAGAAGTTCAGAAATGACTACCTATAGCGGATTGCTGAATTCAAAGCTGCCTGACACAGGCACGACTATATTCACCATAATGTCGCGTATGGCTGCTGAAAGCAATGCAATAAATTTAAGCCAGGGATTTCCGGATTTTAATTGTAATGAAGAACTGCTGGATCTCGTTGAATTTTATCTAAGAAAGGGTTTCAACCAATACGCCCCAATGCAAGGGATTCCTTCGCTCCGACACAAAATCTCAGAAAAGATAAATAAGCTCTATGGTCATAAATATGATCCTGAAGCTGAAATTAATATTACAGCAGGAGCTACTCAAGCAATCTATACGGCTGTATCTGCAGTCATCAATCCAGGTGATGAGGTAATCCTGTTTGAACCTGCCTATGACAGTTATGCTCCCGCAGTTAAAATAAACGGAGGAGTACCTGTATTTGTGCAATTAAAAATGACTGATTTCTCGATAGACTGGAATAAAGCTGCAGAAGCTGTCACCCACCGAACAAGGATGATATTCATTAATTCACCCCATAATCCGACCGGCAGTGTATTAAATGAAACGGATATAAAAAACCTTGAAGAGTTAACCAGGAATAAGGATATTTTTATACTCAGCGATGAAGTATATGAGCATATAGTATTTGACGAAAGGAAACATGTATCAGTTTCCGGGTCGAAGGAACTGGTAAAAAAATCTTTTGTGATCTCATCATTCGGTAAAACCTATCATACAACCGGTTGGAAGATGGGTTATTGTGCAGCTCCCGAAGAGATGATGAGGGAATTCAGAAAGATACATCAGTTTATAGTTTTCGCGGTAAACACACCCATACAATATGCATATGCCGAATATATGGATAATGAAAGTCACTACATGAAATTGAATAACTTTTATGAGAAAAAAAGAGATGTTTTGCTCAGCGGCTTAAAGAAATCCCGCTGGAAATTTAAGCCGGCCTGCGGCACTTATTTCCAGCTTCTGGATTATTCAGGAATAACAGATATGAAGGACATGGAATTTGCGGAGAAACTAACCAAAGAAGCTGGGATAGCAACAATTCCCCTCTCCCCTTTCTATAATGATAAACGAAGTGCTAATATTTTGAGAGTTTGCTTTGCAAAAAGAGATGAAGTTCTTACGGAAGCGGCTGACATTTTAGGTAAAATCTGAGATTTATCAAATGAATAACCTGTTTGAAAGGTTAAGAAGACTATTTCGTTTTTATACGGGTGAACTCAATTACAATGAGTTTCATAAACTTGTAAAAAGAGATGTACCGGAAGTTTATGATTTCTATGTAAAGAGAATGAAAAAGCCTGAGAAGGGCAGGAACAGGGTTGTGGATTTTATTCTTTTTGCCCGAAACTTATTCTTAGAATTTCTAAACCTTCTTACTCCGGGGCGAAGGATAATATATTTTCTCGGACTCATTCTATTCATCTTAGCTTATTTTGGAAATGATTGGGGATTTGCCGTCTGGGGTTTTATCCTGATAAACCTGCTTGTGGCATTCGAGCTTGCGGATAAACTTACCGCAAAGGATGAGCTGGAAGTTGCCCGGGAGATACAGATGAAGATGATGCCGGGAGTACCGCCGGAGAATAAATATTACCAGATTAGCTGCTATATGGCAACAGCCAGGGAAGTTGGCGGTGACTATTACGACTTCATTAAACCTGATCCCGAAAAAGATAAAACTTTCGTTGTTATAGGAGACGTCTCCGGAAAAGGGATGTCGGCCGCCCTTCTTATGGTTCAGGTTCAATCAATTCTTCACAATATCATCAGCATAGAATCCTCACCTAAAGCTATTCTGAATACATTAAATATTAATTTGAAAAGGGTCCTGAGAAAAGGTTCATTCCTCACCCTTAGTATTGCAGAAGTAAATTCGGGCGGAGAAATTATACTTTCCCGTGCAGGTCATATGCCGCTGCTGCATTTCAGTAAATCTGACGGAAAGTGTACGAGGATTATTCCTGGTGGTATCGGAATTGGACTTGCTAACGAACTTTTATTTTCCAATTCTACTGAAGAAGTTTATCTAAAACCATATGCGGGAGATCTGTTTGTTTTCTTTACGGACGGAGTTGTGGAGGCAATGGATAGTTACTACAGGACATTCGGGGAGGAAAACCTAACAAGACTCATTTGTGAAAATGCGGAGAAATCTGCCGAAGAGGTCAGGGATGTCATAGTGAATGCAGTAAAAAATTTCACTTATTCCTCTCCTGTCCAGGATGATCTTACTCTAATAATCATGAAAGCTTTTTAACCCTGGGGAGTCAAATGACCGAAAATATAACAATCAAAAAAAGAGCGGCATATTTATCTCTTACAATAGGGATTATTATGTTTCTCTCAAAAATGGGTGCCTATCTTCTTACCGGATCAGCAGCTATTTTTTCAGATGCGGCTGAATCTGTTGTTCATGTTCTGGCAACCTCAATGGCCCTGTATAGTATAATCCTTAGCTCCACACCCCCTGATGAATCTCATAGATACGGACACGGAAACGTTGAATTTTTCTCTGCTGGTATTGAAGGGCTCCTGATTTTGGCAGCTGCCTTATTCATTATTTATACCGCAGTGCTTGATATTATTCATGGATCTCATCTGCGGCAGCTTGATATAGGAATAATTGTAATAAGTGCTGCGGGAGGAATAAACCTTCTACTGGGTTTTTATCTTGTGAAGATAGGCAGGAAAACAAATTCACTCACCCTTGTCGCAGACGGAAAGCATGTACTTACCGACTCTTATACTAGTATTGGGGTAATCGTAGGTATTCTACTTGTTATGTTTACCGGCCTTCAGCTTTTTGATCCTTTATTTGCTATAGCTGTGGCTCTGAATATATTATTTACAGGCTATAAACTCATAAGAGAATCAGTGGGGGGGTTAATGAATGAAACCGATCCTGTTCTTCTAAAAAAGATTGTTACCGAAATTGAAAAAATAAAACTCCCATACTGGATTGATCTGCATGAATTAAGATTCTGGAGATCAGGAGATACCATTTATCTCGATTTTCACCTGATCCTTCCATATTATTTTACAATTCAGAAATCTCATACCGAAGAGAAAGAAATAGAGGAAAAACTAATGGAAGTTTTACCGAATATGCAGATTAAAATCCATTTTGATTATTGCATACCCGAGCTATGCAGGTATTGCGGATATTTTGAGTGTAATGTAAGAGAGGATGCAAGGGAAATCACCTTCGAACTAAATGAAGATAAGATGACCGGCAAGCCGATCTATATGATCAGGTAAATCAGGTTATTTCTCCAGCCGGTTCTTTTTTATATGATGGTATCTGGACCCTCTGAAGAATTATAAGACCAGCTATAAAAAATAGTCCTATAGCCAGAACCGCAAATCTTTCATTTGATAAGTCGGAAATCACCCCATACACTAATGGTCCAACCACAGCTGATGATTTACCAAACAATCCGTCATAAAATCCGAAGAATTCAGCTTCCCTTTCGTGAGGAATTAAAAGAGCCATCAGGCTTCTGCTGCAGGATTGCGAACTTCCTATAGACATACCGGCAAGTAAACCGATGATATAAAATTCAGCAATGGTCTGAACGAAAAATGCACCGATTATAACGAGGATCCATACAGCAAGAGTTATAGTAATAGTTTTCTTTGGGCCTATATGATCTGAAATTATACCAAAGATGAACGAACCTCCCACAGCCGTACTCTGAACGATTACAAAAAAGAGGATAATTTCTTCATCATTCATTTTCAATATATTGGAGGCAAATATTGAAGCGAACGCTATTATAGTTATTATTGCATCATTATATAGGAAGAAAGCAAAAAGGAATCGTGAAACGGCAGGATGTTTCTTATGAAAGAAAATAGCTTTGAATGTATTGAAACTCTTGTTTATCCCCTCTTTCAGCAGATCTTTTTTGATGGGCTCAGATATACGAGGTTCGCTTACAAAAAGGAATAAGGGTGCTGAAAATAAAAGAAAGAATACCGCGGCCACGATAAAGGAGAATCTTATATAAAAATAATAATCAGGTGATTCTGCTGAGGGAAGAATTACCATCACAATCAGTAATACAGCCAGTGCCCCGACATAACCCATAGCGAAACCATACCCGGAAACTCTGCCGAAATTTTTCTTTTCGGTGAGGTTTGGAAGGAATGCATCATAAAATACAAGTCCTGCTTCAAAACCAATATTAGCAAACACAAAGAGAATAAATCCGGAAAGAATATCGCCCTTTTGAACAAAAAACATTAGTGCTGTACAGCTGACAGAAAGCAAAGTAAACATCAGGAGAAATCGTTTCCGATTCCTCGAAACATCCGCTATAGCCCCAAGTGGAGGACTAAGCAGAGCGGCAATTACCATTGAAACACTTACCGCCAGCCCCCATAACCATCTCTGTCCATCTGTAACATAGTTGGAGAAATACTTTGAATAAATAACAGTAACTATTATTACAGAAAAAGCAGTATTGGCAAAATCGAACAACGTCCAGACAAAAATTCTGCTTCTTTCTTTCATCCGGGTTTACTTTTTGTGAGGCTGTTTTGAAATTGTTTCCTCTACTAATCCCCTGCCGGTTTTATTGAGTTTGCCGTCATGTTTCAGCTCATTGAGGATCGCATCAAGAATACCATTTATAAATTTTCCGCTGCCTGCGGTACTGTATACCTTTGCAATTTCAATAGCTTCGTTGATTGAAACTTTCGGAGGGATATCAGGGAAATAGAAAAGTTCGCATATGCCCATTCGCAGTAAAAGCTTATCGATTAACGCAATCCTTCCCATTTCCCAGTTATCGACTCTTTCTTTGATCTTTTCATCCAGCTCTTTTCGATGGATAATCACACGGTTCACAAGATCATTTGCAAAAACCTTGTCGATAGGATCATTCAAATCAGCCAGTACCCCTTCGGTTAACAATTGCAGTGATTCACTATTTAATTCAAAAGCATACAGGATCTGCAGTACCCTTTCTCTTACGACTCGTCTTTTAAACATTTGTGTCATATTGCTTAACTACCAACTATATAAAGAACAACTGAATTTATAAAAATATTCTGAATTATGTACGTCTTATATTTTACCTATGAAATAACTCACCGAGCCTGCCTGAAAAAGCCGACTGCCCAGTATAAATATTGCTAATCCTACCGACACTGCCGAGTCTTTCTTCGGCCATTTTATTGGAAGCCTCATATGTCGGAATTTTTTCCCTGTCAGAAATTCCCAGTATCCTTCCAATCACATCATAAATTTTTTCTGCCTGTTTCAATGCACGATCCTGCCTGTATCCCTCAAGTTCATTTGCTACATTTATCAGGCCTCCCGCATTGATTACATAATCCGGAGCATAAAGGATACCTTTTTCCATCAACAAGGGTCCATGAATATCCTCTTTTTCAAGCTGATTATTTGCGCCGCCTGCTACTATTTCGGCTTTCAATTTTCCTATTGTATCGTTATTTATTATTGCACCGAGAGCATTAGGAGAAAAAATATCGACATCGAGACTGTATATTTCCTCAGGCTTAACAACCTGAGCTTTAACTGTCTCGAGTACCTTGTTTATCTTACTTTCGTTGATATCAGTAATAAATATTTCAGCACCTTCATTATACAGATGCTCACACAAATACCTTGCAACCTGACCGGCTCCCTGAACAGCTATCTTTTTTCCTGCGAGAGAATCACTCCCCCACTTGAATTTTGCACAGGCTTTCATACCTACAAAAACACCATAACCAGTTACAGGTGAAGGGTCGCCTGAACCTCCGAGAGCTTTTGAGACCCCGGTAACATATTTAGTTTCCATCCTTACAAATTCCATATCTGTAACAGAGGTGCCCACATCTTCAGCTGTGATATATCTTCCGGCAAGACCTTCGATGAATTTTCCAAACGTCCTGAAAAGAAGCTCATTCTTTTGAGTAGCTGAATCACCTATAATAACGGCCTTTCCTCCGCCGAGGTTTAAGCCCGAGACGGCAGCTTTGTAAGTCATTCCTCTCGATAATCTAAGCACATCTTTCAAAGCATCATCGTGACTTTTATAATTCCACATACGTGTTCCGCCAAGTGCAGGGCCAAGTGTAGTGTTATGAATAGCTATTATCGCACGTAATCCCGCTTCTTTATTAGAGCAGAAAACCACCTGCTCGTGACCATATTCTTCAATAACTTCAAAATTAACCATGCTTTTCTCCAATTTTTGAAAAAATTTAGATTGCAAAGAACCAAAATATCAAAATTGCGGCACTTTCCCTTGCTTTATTGTATAATTTATTCTCGAATCTCAGATCAAGGTCAGAGGGAGCAACTTCAATATCGAGGAGGTAGAACTGCGCAATTTCTTTTACTCTGGGTAGATGGTATGAATCAGAGATTACTATGATATTATTTACTCCCGGTTTTGTACTCAGACTTGTTTTAATGAACTGGATCTGTTCGGTAGTTGAAGAAGTCCTCTTTTCAATCCAGATATCAGAGGTATCTATGTTTCTTCTTTTCAGGTAATCATATGCAATTTCAGCTTCGCTCAACTCTCCCGGAGCGTTACCTCCAGTCAGCTGAATTTTCTGCAGGCTTCCATCACGATACATCCTGAATGCCTTATCCACGCGGGATTTCAGACTCGGACTAGGTTCATTCGTCCACACTGCCGCACCCAGAACGACCCCTACATTATTCCCTTTTCCGCTAAGAAAGAATTCCCTGTTAGGGGCTTTATTAATATTTAGATAGAAAAAAGCAAAAACGAGAAGTATCATAGAAAATAATACTGAATCGACCAATGCCCTTAAGAAAATTAAATTTGATTTTTGAGATAAGCTCAGCCAGACCTCTATTATAAGGATAAACTGAATAAACTGATAAATAAAGAATAATCCGCTGATCAATACTTTATTCAAAGGCTGATTTAAGATAGAAATGTCGGGTAAAGTAACCGATGATTTTGAAAATATCCATGCTACAAAGAGAAAAATTGTCATCGCCGCAGCTAGAAGGAAGATGGAGACTGGCGACAAGTTCGTTTTCTTCCTGAATATATAGGTTATTAATCCAGTAATCAGTATTACGCTGAACCCAATATTGAAGAGATTACCTATATAATAAAGTCTGAAATCGGAAAGAGGCAGATGCTGGTTATCATATTTAATATATATAAGAAAAAGCAGGTTAAAAATGGTAAGGGTAATAACAAAGAGAGTGAGCCATACCTTATTTTCTGTATTCACTTTCTTCTGAACCATTAACCGCCTAATTATTAAATATCTAAGAACAATAAATATAATGAGTGGAAAATTAAATTTCTTGGGAGATGATATTTATTTAAAAAGAAAAGGCGTCCTGACGGACGCCTGATTCTCTGTTAATTTAAAAATTATTGAAGTTTAAACACTATTGGTATTGAAACCTGAACTTTAACAGGTTTACCTCTCTGTTTACCGGGTTTGAACTTAGTAGCTTTTACAGCATTCAGCGCCGCATCATCAAGTCCAGCACCAAGACCCTTTATAATTTGTGCTTTAGTTACAGTACCTGTTTCATCGACAAAAGCAAGTACGTATACTTTTCCTTCGATACCAGCTCTTTTAGCAATTTCAGGATATACTATCTTGCTCTGGATTGCCTGGATACCGCCTATAGGTTCAGGCATCTCCTCAACAGCTACGAAATACTGAGGTTCTTCCTCAACCTTCTTTTCAACTTTTGGAGGCGGCGGAGCTTCTACCGATTCATTAACATTAAGCTCAGTTTCACCTATTTCAATATCTTCAAGTACGTCCTCAGAGGGAGCCTCAATAGGGATTGGAGGTTTGGGAGGGGGCGGAGGTCTGTTTTCCTGTTTGGTCTGTTGAACGTCTTCAACTTTAAATAATTCCTGTGGTCCTTCCGCCAGCGCAGCTTTAGTTTCAAGATGCGGGAAAAACTTAAACGAAACTATTAAAAGTGCAAGAGCAATGATCAAACTCAGCTCAAAAATCTTTTTGTAGCTGCGTCTCAAATCCGCTTTGGGATTTTTATTAAGTGACATTACCAACTCCTCCTAAAGGGCAAATTAATCGCCCGGCAAGTTAATAAATGATGTTTCTTTTGTCAAATTCTACTTATGTTCTTACTATAAAATTCTTTATTAGTTCCACTATTAAAGAATATTTTTTTTCTTCAACCAAAAATACCAATTTTAACTCATTTGGGGCTTATATCTGAACAAAATAACCAGCAGTTTTACCAATCCCAGACCCAGAAGTACACCGGATGTATCGGATAACCAGTCAAAAATATCACAATCCCTGCCCGGGATAAAAAGCTGGTGAAGCTCATCAAGGCCTGCATATGTGAGAATAAAAATCAAAGTATAAAGCCAGGCTTTTTTTCTCAGCTTTGGATATTTGGTCTGGAACATTAGTGTAAGATTAAAAAGAATAGCTAAAATCATGTATGCTGTGAAGTGCTCTATTTTATCGCTCACTCCCGTTTTTGGCATATCTGCTGATGGAAGGGTGGTTGCTACGAACAATAACAGCCAGTATATGATCAAAGGAAAGTAGACAAACCACTTTCTGTTTGTTTCAAGTTTATTAAGCAAATGTTTTCCTTAAAAATTTTATTGCTGAAGAAATATTACGGCTTATGTCGGATGCCGTATATCCGAATTCGGTGGATTTTTTAAGAAGCAGATCTGCTGATAAGCTGTGAAGATAAACGGCAGCAGCAACGGCTTCTTCCTTATCCTTTTTTTGTGCGATGAATGAGGCTATTACACCAGTTAAAACATCGCCGGTTCCAAATTTAGCCATACCGGGATTACCCGTTGTGTTTATGAGCGCATCGCCACCGGGAGTAAAAACTATTGATGGAGCTCCTTTCAGTACAAGGTAGGCCCCTGTTTCCACTGTAAACTTATGACCATAAGCTAGAAGGTCTTTTTCAATCTCACTCAGATCTGCTCCTATCAAGTGAGCAAATTCGGCATGATGCGGAGTAAAGACTGCTCCTTTCAGATCATAATGCTGATAACCATCTTCACCCACTGCAAAGATAGCATCGGCATCCAGCACAATATTCTTATATTTCTTTTCTTTTAATATCTGCAGAATCGCTTCCTGAGTTCCCTGTTCCCTTCCGAGTCCCGGACCTACAGCCACAACATCTGCCCATTTTATTCTTTTATTAAGCTCTTTGATGTTGCCGGCAGTAAGGATTTCTTTTTTATTATCGTTATACGCATCTACTATCACCTCACCAAGATTTTTATGTACAAGCCGTCTTACGGATCTTGGATAAGCTAATATTGAAGCACCCGTTCCGGAGGTCAGAGCTGCTTTTGAAGTAAGTACTGCAGCTCCGGGAAGATCACCTGAGCCTGCAATCGTAAAAACCTTCCCCGCTGAATATTTGTAATCATCTTTCTTTTTCTTCGGCAGAAACTGCCATGCATCTTCAGGTTCAATCAAATACTCAGAAGTATCATAACTGTCATACACAGAAAAACCGATACCTATACTTCCCTTGTATACTTCACCGCAATGCACCGAACCTTTACCAAAAAACAAACCTTTCTTCAATTCTCCAAGAGTAATTGTTATGTCTGCCTGAAAGGCACTTTCAGCGAAGCCTGTATCAGCACTTAACCCGCTGGGGATATCTATAGCAGCTTTAAAGGATTTATATTTATTAATTTCATCAACAATTTGCTTATACGGTTCACGCAGAGCACCTTCAATCCCACTGCCCAGCATTGCATCCATAATTATGGGGAAGTTTTTCACCTTCCGGAGATCACTGATAGATTTATAATCTATTATGCTAAGGGATTTATTCCCTTTCCCCAGGTTCCTAAGAATATTGAAATTTGTCCTGCAGTCGGATGACATTTCACTTTCTTCACCAATCTTAATTACAGCAGTTTCATAACCATTATTAAGGAAATGCCTGGCTGCTGCATAACCGTCTCCCCCATTATTTCCCTTTCCGCAGATCAACGCAATTTTAGGGTGAAGATTGAGTTCTTCACGTTTCAACTCTACAGTGCTGAAAATTTCCAGAGAAGCATTTTCCATCAGAACAACCCCGGGAACTTTAAGCTCCTTGATGGCCCATTCGTCTGTGTCACGGATTTGACTGGTTGAAAATAATGGTATCATATTTATTTCCTGGTAAAAAAATGCCGGTTATTTAATTCAGATTTCACAAAACTTCCAAACCGGTGTTCAAAATTCAAGTAAAAAAATAACGCTTATGAAAGGAATGAAGAAATTAATCCGATAATCGTTCCCGGAGCAACCCCAAGAATTATCACCAGAAGAACCGAAATGATTACAGCAAGCAAACCAGTATTGGTCTGAGAAGGAGAAACAGCTTCCTCCGGATCCCTGAAATACATTAAAACCACTATTCTTAAATAGAAGTAAACGCTGATAACGCTTGAAATAACACCAATTACAGCCAGCCAGGTTAATCCTGATTCAATAGCTGCAATAAAAACATAATATTTGCCGAAGAATCCCGCAAAAGGAGGAATTCCCGCGAGTGAGAACATGAATACCGCAAGAAGTCCGGCCAATAAAGGACTTCTTGATCCAAGTCCCGCATATGAGCTGATTGACAGATTTGCCTCATCCTTTCCCTCGACAATAGAAACTATACCAAATGCTCCCAGATTCATAAAAGTATAAGCTGCAAGATAGAATATAATTCCGGCAATCCCGTCATAATTCCCCGCGGCAAAGCCAATGAGCATATAGCCGGCATGAGCTATCGAGGAATATGCAAGCATTCGTTTTATATTATCCTGCATAATAGCAACAATACTTCCAAAAAGCATCGAGAGAACGGCTATAACTGCGAGGTAGGGAGTGAACAAATGCTGTGAAGAAGTACTGAAAATTGTTCCCAGGGTAACAATAATGGCGCTGAACGCGGCAGCTTTTCCGCCAGTAGAAAATAGTCCTGATATAGTTGTTGCCGATCCCTCATAAACATCGGGCACCCACATATGAAATGGGAAAGCAGCAATCTTAAATGAGAATCCTATCAGGAACAGGAGAATACCTGTAACAAAAATAAAATTACCGGATAAAGTTCCAAACCCGGCGATAATTCCTTCTATTGAAGTAGTGCCGATTGAACCATATATAAGTGCGATACCGTAAACTGTAAAACCTGTGGCAAAAGCACCTAATAAAAAATATTTAAGTGAGGCTTCATTAGCCGAAAGTCTTTTCCGGTTCAGTCCTGCTAAAGCATAGAAACTAATTGACATCAGTTCCAATCCCAGGAAGATGGTAAAGAGGTCCTTCGCTCCTGCCATAAACATCATTCCAAGAACAGAACACTGAACCAGCAGATAGAACTCGCCGTATCCGGCCCCGTACTTTTTCATATAATCCATTGAGAGAAGGCAGACGAGAGCCGCACCGAATGTAAAGATAAAATAAAATATGTTTACCGTGCCGCCTGTTGCAAGCATATTCTGAAGCACTACGGAAACCGAGTTCACTGTAGCCAGGGAATAGAAGGCGGCGGCCATAAAGACCACAACGGAGATCCAGCTTAAGGCTGTTTCACTTTCCTTCTTAAACATTTCGACAAGTAAAGAAATAATTATACCTCCGCCGACTATAACAAGCGGAAGTATATTGTAAAATTCCTGGATATTATTGAGCATATTTTTAAGCCTCAGATCTGCCTGCATGGGCAGATTAAATTATTCAATAAATAAAATGTCGTCTTCTGTTTCTTCAATATTCACCCTATGTTTCTCATCCAGGTAAATAATGATCTTTTTATGATTATCAAAATTAAATATGTCCTTACCCTTCTCAACAAGCACCATCTTTATAGCTTCATATTTTGAAACTGCATCTTTAAGATGTTTGTACTCCTTGAAATATATATCCGTATAGTTCTCGTTCTCTGATATATAAACGTGTTTGGATGACGGCGAGAAATCCATAATAATATCGTCGTCGACAATAACTTTCAGGAAGATGCCCTGAAAAGGAAGGATAAGCCTGTTCTTATAATATAATCCATTGGGTTTGCTTTTCAGTATTTCATTCAGCGTTGCCATACTCAGATTCCTTTAATGAAAAAAGAGAAAATAAATTATTAAAAATAATGGTATCAGTATCGGTATCGAATATTTTACCATATATGTGAAGAAACTGGGCATCTCAATACCTGCTCTTTCACAAATTGATTTCACCATAAAATTAGGACCATTTCCTATATAAGTCATTGCCCCAAAGAATACTGCCGCAACCGATATAGCTCTCAGGTAAATAATATCCTGCGAAACAAAATCCAGAACATGCGCCTTTATGTTTACATCGAGGGTGTACTTGCCCATCGCGGCACTTAAAAAATTCAGGTACGTTGGAGTATTATCAAGGAATGAGGATAAACCTCCGGTCGCCCAATAAAATGTTCCTGCATTCAGTAAATCACGGTTAACCCGTGCTTCCTCCGCAATCAGCTGAAGTGCCGGTACCATTGTAAGAAATATTCCAATGAACAAATATGCAACTTCTTTTATGGGCTCAAAATCAAATTCATTAGCTCTGAGTATTTCAGTATCAGCCTGCTTGTACGACAGGTACACAACCGAAAACATGATTAATTCCCTTAGCCCGAAGGGTAATGGACTCCAGTCGGGTACCCACGAGAAAATGCCGGGATCAAGGAAAACAGAAAAAATAATTATCGCTAAATAGACAAGGTTCCTGTATCCTTTGAATTCTATTTTTCCTGTATAATTAAGCTCTTCTGGAGTCTCCTCCTTTTTATTATGAAACCAGTCGAAGAGAAAAAACACAGCCAGTATAAGGATGATCATCGGGATCCAGATAAACCAGACATTATCGAGCACCCAGAAGAATGGCACACCTCTGAGGAAACCAATGAACAGAGGAGGATCTCCGATCGGGGTTAAAGCTCCGCCGATATTACTTATGATAAAAATGAAGAAAATAACATGATAAGCTTTTATCCTATTCTGATTCATCTTAATATAAGGTCTTATCAGAAGCATTGAAGCACCCGTTGTACCAATTATATTTGCGATGACGGCACCGAACAATAAAAAAAGAACATTTATAAATGGGGTGGCTTTTTTATCCACCTTTATAAAGATTCCGCCTGAAGCTACAAATAACGAACTAAGCAATGCTATAAAAGAAATATACTCTGCCAGTATATGAAGAAGACTATGGTATTCGTTCAGAAATACCAGGTAATAAAAGATAGTAACAAGACCAAGAATAATTGCCATCTTCGGATAGTGCCGCTCCCAGAAATGCTTATAGAACAATGGTCCTGTTGCAATCATCAGAAGCAGAAGTATAAATGGTATAACCATATAAGGTGAGGGCAGAATATGCTCACCCGCCGCCTCCAGTATTTTAACCTGTGCTATACTGTCCTGTACAGCAGGTATTTCAGCCGCACTTATATTACAATAAAAAAAGAACGATAATATTATAGCCGCAATAATTCTGCCGCCGTATCTCATATGATATATTCCTATTCAATGACTGCCTGCGTTTGTACATGCACTTGTTCTATTACTTTTGCTGTCGATCGATCTGATACTTTCAAAAACGTACTGGGATATATTCCAATCCAGACAATGAATATGAAAATAGGTACTAGTACAAGAATTTCTCTTTTATTCATATCAGTTAGAGAGTTCATTTTTGGATTAGTTACCTCCCCGAAAGCGACTCTCTGATACATCCACAGCAAATAAACTGCTGCAAAGATTACTCCTGATGCGGCAAAAATGGTATACCACCAGCTGCCAAGCACAGGAGATTTAAAAGCCCCCAGTAAAATTAGAAACTCACCAACGAAACCGTTAAGTCCAGGTAATCCTATTGAGGATAGCGAGGCGAACAGCAGCGCAAAAGCATAAACCGGAACTATCTTAGCAATACCTCCGTATTGTGAGATTTCCCTTGTGTGAGTTCTTTCATAAATAACACCAACCAAAAGGAATAAAGCTCCCGTAGACAATCCATGGTTAACCATTTGAATGACCGCACCCTGAACCGCTTCCTGTGTCATTGCGAATATTCCCAGCACCACGAATCCAAGGTGGGCAACCGAAGAATACGCAACCAGCTTTTTCATGTCTTTCTGCACCATTGCTACAAGGGCGCCATAAATTATGCCTATAACTGCCAGCACTGAAATGTAAGGAGCAAAGTTAACTGCTGCCTGCGGAAACAAGGGGAGACAGAACCTCAGTAAACCGTAAGTTCCCATCTTAAGGAGTACTCCCGCAAGGATAACGCTTCCTGCTGTAGGGGCCTGAACGTGAGCATCCGGCAGCCATGTATGAAGCGGAAAAAGAGGGACCTTAATTGCAAAGCTGAAAGCAAAGGCCGCGAACATCCAGTTCTGAATATTTTCCTTAACCGTTGGTCCTACTGAGTAAAGCTCAGTTAAATCTGTAGAGAAATGGCCAAGCGGGGTTGATGCGTAAACTGCCAGCCAGATAATGGCAATCAGCATAAGGAGACTGCCGAACATTGTGTAAAGAAAAAACTTAACTGATGCATAAATTCTCCGGTCGCCGCCCCAGATGCCTATTATAAAATACATTGGAATGAGCATTGCTTCCCAGAAGATATAGAAGAGGAAAAGATCGATGGAGATAAAAACACCGAGCATTCCTGCTTCAAGCATCAGCATAAAGAATGTGAACTCTTTTACTCTCTTGTTAATACCTGACCAGCTGGATAACAAAGTAAGCGGTGTAAGGAATGTTGTAAGAAGCAATAATAGCAGCGCAAGTCCGTCTATACCAACCTTATAGCTTATATTCAGTTTCTCAATCCATTTAAACTGATGTATAAACTGGAAACCTGACTTCGAAATATCGAAGTTAAAATATATTACAAGTGATATTATGAAGGCTATCGTTGAAATAATAAGACCGAACCACCTTACCGCATTTTCTTTTTCCCTGTTAAAAAATAAAAGGATAATTGCACCGGCAACTGGTGTAAAAAGCAGATATGTTAGCAAGTAACTGTTTTCCATAATTTATAAACTCAATATAATCCAGAAAAGAGCGATGACTATTCCCAGCATCATAACAACTGCATAGATCTGAGCCACCCCGGTTTGAATTTTTCTGATCCTTGATGAAATAAAACTAATTACCGCAGCTGTTCCGTTAACTGCACCGTCTATTATTTTTTCATCAGTAAACTTCCATAGTATGGTTTCGGATCCTTTTTTAATCGGATTAACAACTGCGGCGTCATATATCTCATCTACAAAATATTTATTCCATAGAAGACTATATAAACCTTTGAACCTGCCGGCTGCAGATTCGGCTATCGATGGCTTTTTAAGGTAGATGTTCCTTGCGATCCAGATACCGCCTACTGCCAGTATTACTGACACTACCATTAGAGTAATTTCGGAACCTGCTGAATGGGCACCATAAATTGCAAGTTTGCGTTCAGCATTCTCAAATATCGGGGCAAGCCAGCCCTCGAACATATTTCCGCCTTCACCCGAAAAGAGTGCGGGAATTCCTATAAACCCTCCTATTGCCGCAAGAAAAGCCAGTATCATAAGAGGAATCGTCATTACTGAAGAGGACTCGTGAGGATGCAGGCTGTGTCCGAACCTTTCTTTTCCTTCAAACGTAAGGAAGTAGAGACGGAACATATAAAATGCGGTCATCAGGGCTGTAAGAGCGCCGATCAGCCAGAGAATAAAACTTCCGTTGGCAAATGAGAGCCAGAGGATCTCATCTTTGCTGAAGAAACCTGACAGCGGTGGTATTCCTGAGATAGCCAGTGCCGCAATGAGAAAAGTTATCGCGGTTTTGGGCATATATTTTTTCAGTCCCCCGAATCCCTGAATATCCTGGTGTTCATGCATCGCATGTATTACTGATCCGGCACCAAGGAATAATAGGGCTTTGAAGAAAGCGTGAGTCATCACGTGAAAGATTCCAGCTGAGAAAGCACCGACACCCATCGCTAAAAACATATAACCGAGCTGACTTATTGTGGAATAAGCAAGCACCTTTTTAATATCATTCTGTACAATTCCTATTGAAGCAGCAAACAATGCCGTCACCACACCGATTACTGCTACCAGCGTCATTATGGCCGGAGCAGAGGCAAATATTATCGAACACCTAGCAACCATATATACACCGGCGGTAACCATCGTGGCCGCATGTATAAGTGCTGATACCGGAGTTGGACCTGCCATAGCATCGGGAAGCCAGACAAACAGCGGGATCTGTGCAGATTTTCCTGTTGCCCCTATAAAAAGGAATAGTGCTATTAAAGTAAATACGCCCTCGTGAACATTTAATATATTTGCGCGGGTAAAAACTTCGTTGAAATTAAGACTGCCGAAAGTAAGGTAGATAAGGAACATACCCAGAAGGAAACCAAAGTCACCTATCCTGTTTACAATAAAGGCTTTCTTGGCAGCATCACTCGTTGTACTTTTTTCAAACTTCCTGTCGTACCAGAACCCTATTAATAGGTATGAGCAGAGACCCACACCCTCCCATCCAAGGAAGAGAAGAACAAAATTATCGCCGAGTATCAGGTTCATCATCGCAAATATGAAAAGGTTCATATAGGCGAAGAATCTCCAGAAACTCTTATCACCATGCATATAGCCGATTGAATACACATGGATTATGAATCCCACTCCGGTAACAATCAGCGCCATCACCAGCGAAAGCTGATCAACCTGGTATGAAAAGCCCACATTAAGTCCACCCACATTAAGCCAGGTAAAGAGGTTTACAATATGCTGCCTTTCCTCTACCGGAAGCCCTAGTGTCTGGAAGAATGCTCCTGCTGCCACCAGGAATGATAACCCGATTACACCACTGCCAATTATCCCGATAACTTTCTCGTTTTTAATCCTGGAACCGAATATTCCGTTTATCAGGAAACCCGCGAGCGGAAGAAGAATTGTTAAGTATATAAGATTAATCATAAAATTCTGCTTATTAAGAGTTTGAAATGATAACCGTGACTACCATTTCAGGATATTTACTTCGTCAATATTCAGGGTCATTTTATTCCTGAAGAGCGCTATTATAATTGCGAGCCCAACAGCGGCCTCTGCAGCAGCTACAGTCATCACAAAGAAAACAAACAGCTGACCGATTGAATTACCCAGGTATGAAGAAAACGCAACAAGAGTCAGGTTTGCCGAATTAAGCATCAGCTCAACCGACATAAAAACAATAATTGCATTTCGCCTGATCATTACCCCGGTTACCCCGACCGCGAACATAAACGCACTCAGGATCAGATAGTATTCTATTGGAATCTGCATAGTCTATTCAAATTTCTTTTTTGCTAAAACTAAAGCACCTATTGTAGCCGCCAGAAGCAAGAACCCCGCAGCTTCAAAAGGTATTACATAATTTGTAAAAAGTTCTCTTCCTATTGATTCAACCGTTCCCGCCTTAACACTTGCGGCTGCCTCACCGGTCAGACTGCCTGATTTCGAGAAGAATATCATATAGGCTATCTGAACGAATACCAGGGCGGCAACAACTATCGACATAATCTTAATAGCCGGCTTTTTACCCAGAATATTTTCTTTCTCAGGCCGCAAAAGCATTATTACGAAGAGGAACAGCACCATTATTGCACCTGCATAAACAATCACCTGGGCAACAGCGATAAACTGAGCGTTCAGGAGGAGGTAGAGACCGGCAAGCGCGGCAAAATTAAGTATTAAAAAAAGTGCGGCCATAACTGCATCGCTTCGCGTAATCATTACTACTGAGGAAACGGCAGCCACTGCAGCGAAGAGTATAAAGAGGATAAGTTCTAAGGTCATATAAAAATGTATGATGTATGATGATTGATGGATGATGTAAATGACATCAATATTCTGCTATCTATAAAAAGTTTATTTGTTCAGTCAATTTTTATTAACGGCTTCCTCTTACGGAGTATTTCTGTAAATCATCCTGGGGAAAGGAATAGTTTCCCGTATATGGTCCAGTCCGCAGATCCAGGAGACAGTTCTCTCAAGTCCAAGTCCGAATCCCGAATGAGGCACAGAACCAAACCTTCTCAAATCAAGGTACCACTCAAAATCCTTCATCGGAAGATCGTGTTCCTTGATCCTTTCAACGAGGAGATCTATATTATCCTCCCTCTGACTTCCGCCTATTATTTCGCCGTATCCTTCAGGAGCAAGAACATCAACAGCCAGCGCCAGTTTCGGATTTTCAGGATCCCTTTTCATATAGAATGCTTTAACCGCCGAGGGATACCTGTGAACCATCACCGGCCTGTCGAACTGGTTTGATATGATGGTTTCATCCGGGGCACCGAAATCGTTGCCGTATTCAAACTCGCTTCCGTTCTTCTTCAGAATTTCCACTGCTTCGTCATACGAGATTCTGGGAAGCGGTTTTTTAACATTCATCAGGAACTTAGGATCTCTCTCGAGTACCTTCAATTCCTCTTCCCTTTCTTTAATAACCGTCTGCACTATATATTCAAGGAATTCTTCGGCAAGGTCCATGTCATCGTTCAGATCAGCAAAAGCAACTTCCGGCTCGCACATCCAGAATTCTGTCAGATGCCTTTTCGTTTTGGATTTTTCAGCACGGAAAGTAGGACCGAAAGTATAAACTTTTCCGAGAGCCATAGCTCCTGCTTCGGCATAAAGCTGCCCTGATTGTGTAAGGTACGCTTTCCCCAAATCGAAATATTCCGTTTCAAAAAGAGTTGAAGTACCTTCGCAGGAAGAAGGAGTTAAAATCGGCGGATCCATCAAAGTAAACCCGTTACCATCAAAGAAGTCTCTTATAGCTTTAACAATTCTATGTCTAACACGCAAAATAGCGACCTGTTTACTGGATCTCAGCCAGAGATGGCGGTTATCCATAAGGAATTCAGTACCGTGTTCCTTCGGGGTTATGGGGTAATCGTGAGTCTCAGATATAATTTTAAGGTCAGTCGCATCAAGTTCATATCCGCCGGGAGCTCTCTTCTCTTCCTTAATTTTTCCTGTTATCTCAATTGATGACTCCTGCCCGGTCTTTCCTGCTAACTCAAAAACTTCTTCAGTAACATTTCCTTTAAAAAATACACATTGAAGATAGCCTGTTCCGTCTCTTAAGATCAGAAAATGCAGTTTTCCGGCGGATCTTTTATTGTAGAGCCAGCCCTGTATCGTAATTTCTTTACCAACGTATTTCGAAAGGTCTGATATGAATATTTTGTGCATCAATTATCGTAATATGTTAAAAAATTTAATTGACAAATATAAAGAGGGGTGCATATAAATGCAAAAAATTAGCGAATTAAGGGATTAGTCCATCAGGCATTGCCTAACTGAGTGTAGATTTGAGAATTAGTCGGTATTCATTCTCCCGAATAACGACTCTCCTTTTTCCCTGATGTTTTTAGCCTGGGCAATTGCGGCTTCAAAATCATCACTATCGATTGCATCCATAGCTTCAACGATAAAATCTTTTGTTGACATACCGCCGTGAGAATGTGTTTTATCCGCCCTTCTCTGATGTCCCAATTCGGTATCAACCGAAGGAGGAATTATCTCAAAAACTTTCACTGTAGTATCCCTGAGCTGGTGCCTCAGTGACATTGTAATAGAATGTAACGCTGCCTTTGTGGCACAGTAAACCGGCATAAAAGCAATGGGTACAAACGCCAGTCCAGATGAAATATTTATTACCGCAGCTTCCTCTTTACTGGCAAAGTGTTCTGCAAAAAGTGAGGCAAGATGTATCGGGGCTGTAAGGTTTATTTCAATTTCATTGCTGACTTTATCTATATCAACCTCTCTGGTCATATCACAATGAAGCTGGATGCCCGCATTGTTTATAAGTATATTCAGTTCAGGAAAGGTTTCAACAGCCCATTGAAAAAGTGCTTCTCTTTCTTCAACCACTGTTACATCGCACATCGTAGTAATGATGCCGGGAAAATCTTGCTGGATTTCCTGAAGACGGTCTTCCCTTCTACCGCAGATAATAACTGTGTTTCCCCTCTTTTCGAATTCCTCCGCGAAGCCTCTTCCGATACCTGAAGTACCGCCGGTTATAAGTATTGTGTTTCCTGTAGTCTTCATAAAGCAAATTAAATATTATAATACACCCGAAGTTTAATATCAGTCACTTAAAAAGCAAATCCACGGGGCTGTCCCTGTTGTTTCCATCTTTTAACCTCAGAGAATATTATGAGTAAAAACGGAGATACAACGTTTTCAGAACGTATTCAGATCGTTTTCAGAACGTATTCAGAATGTTTTCAGATGGTAGGTAGGTCGTATTTGGAATGGGATCATATAGCTGGATCCGGTCGTGAATCAATATTAATCACGTCCCGCTGTCATACATTGCAGCCCTACAGAGCCTGGTGTTGAACCATATCAATGTATCCTGCCGCCTCAACATCACTCAGAAATACCCATCAGCTATTCTATTTTTTTGATTTGAGACCATCTTCCTTTAAGTTTCTTTTTCATATCTTTAACAGCATAAAAATCCAGAAAGTGATGAGATCCATAGATAACCGGGAGAATTCCCCTGTTGTAGAAGTGAGGGATGTCTACAAATCTTTTAAGACCGTAAAGGCCGTGAATGGCGTGAACCTTACCATTGAGCAGGGACAGTTTACCGCTCTGCTTGGTCCTAACGGTGCCGGGAAAACTACTCTCGTTGAGATGATAGAAGGAATTCAAAAACCTGATAAGGGCGATATCACTATTCTCGGGAAGAAATGGGAAGGAAACCAGAATGAGCTTCATCAATCAATAGGACTCTCGCTGCAGGAAACACGTTTCATCGATAAGCTTACTGTAGAAGAAACTATGAAGCTTTTTGCCGGATTCTACCAGCTTGCAGATGAAAGAGTATATGAAATCATCTCTGAAATAAACCTCGATGATAAAAAGAAATCCTATACAGTTAATCTTTCCGGCGGACAGAGACAGAAGCTTGCTCTGGGAATTGCACTTCTCAATAACCCGAAGCTCCTTCTGCTGGATGAACCTACCACGGGACTCGACCCCAACGCCAGGCGGGAGATATGGCAGATACTGCTTCAGCTTAAAATGAAGGCACATACATCTCTTATATTAACTACACACTATATGGAGGAAGCCGAACAGCTGTGTGATTATATAATAATTATAGACGGAGGGAAGATACTTCTCGAAGGAACCAGAGAAAATCTGCTGAACTCCGATGATAAAAAAATAATAGAATTCACACCTGAAGGGTCGGATGCTGATATCAGCGAGTTAATGAGCGGACATTCGAGTTTTGAGGTAAGCTGGGACGAGAATCGCAGGAAGGGAACTATTACTATAGATGACGTTGAAACAGAATTGCCTGAATTTATCAATTATCTGAAGTCGAGAAAAATCCAGCTCAAAAACTTTGAGAGCAGACGAAAGACCCTTGACGATCTGTTCACAACTTTAACAGGAAGACATCTGAATGCGTAACCCGTCGTTAAACCAGTTCTTCATACTCTTTAAAATGCATGCCAAAACATTGATGCGTGAACCCGGCGTTTTATTCTGGGGAATTGTGTTTCCACTGCTTATGGCGCTTGGCCTGGGACTGGCGTTCACTCAGAAGCTTGATGTTGAACATAAGATTGCCGTCATTCAGAATACAGCAGCAGGTGTTGATTCAACTAACCGGTTTGAGTTATTCTTAAAAACCAGAACAGAAGAAACGCGCGACAGCGTTACTAAGATGCAGCAGCATAAAATTACGGTTTCTGATAGTAAACTGGGTAATAAGACATACGTCTTCGAAAACACATCTCGTCCCGAAGCAATGAAAATGCTTAAAGAGAGGTGAGATCAACCTGATAATCGAAGAGAAAAAGGACAGCGTTGAATTTCATTTCGACCCGGTGAATTCAGAGGCACAGCTTACTTACCTTAATTTATCAAGGGTGATAAATAATAGTAAGATTACTAAGAAAGATGAATCTGTAGTTCCACTTACGCTGAAAGGTACAAGGTATATCGACTTCTTCGTCCCCGGCCTCATAGCAATGGGGATGATGATGTCATCAATCTGGGGACTCGGCTACGGTATTATAGAGAACAGATCGAAAAAACTTCTGCGAAGGATGATCGCTACCCCTATGAAAAAATCGTACTTCCTGATATCCCTGATAAGCGTCAGATCGATAATGAATTTTATTGAAGCGGGACTGTTATTCCTTTTCTCTTATCTTGTTTTCGGAATCACCATCCAGGGGAGTATTTTAGCACTTCTCCTGATCTTTATTGCCGGGAACATAGGCTTTGCCGGTATTGCAATTGTAACTTCGTCCCGCACCGCAAATCCTGAAGTCGGGAACGGACTCATCAACGCTATTTCTACCCCGATGATTGTTCTTTCCGGAATTTTCTTCAGCTATCATAACTTTCCAGATTGGGCTATCGGCTTTATAAAAATCCTCCCCCTCACCCTGCTGGCCGACGGCATACGAAGCATTTTCATTGAAGGAGCCGGCCTCCCCGACGTAATCATCCCCTTCTTCGCTCTCCTGATCACGGGTGTAATCTGCTTTTATGTCGGCCTTAAGTTCTTCAAGTGGTATTAACTGAAACCGGAAAATAATCCTGATTTCTGAACTGGTGCGTCCTCACACATTTTCATCTTCACACCTAATTTTATTGTTTCAAACCACCCCTTAACCCACATGATTTCTTGAAATTACCGAGTCAAAATAGTGTTGATATTTAATAATGGAATTCAAAGTATTTAAAAAAACATTTCGAATATCCCGAAAGCTTTTAATCATAATAGGAATTTTTTTCGTTGTTCTTATCGGGATAAGGATAGCGTTGCCCCACATAATCAAAAATTACGTAAATAAGGTACTTAGCAGTATACCGGATTACACAGGGTCAATCGGAGATGTTGATTTAAATTTGTGGAGGGGAGCATATAAAATTCAGGATCTTAAGTTATTAAAAACAACCGGCAAAGTACCGGTTCCTTTCTTCTCAGCAGATGAGATGGATCTGTCTGTCGAATGGGGAGCTTTGTTTGAAGGATCCGTAGTTGGTAAGATTACTCTTTACAAGCCCAAATTAAATTTTGTTTCCGGACCGACAAAAGAACAGTCGCAGCAAAGTATTGATACTTCCTGGACAGACAAGGTCAAACAGCTTTTCCCGTTAAAAATTAATCGATTTGAAATTATAAATGGAGAAGTTCACTTCCGGAATTTTCATAGTGATCCCAAAGTAAATATTTATCTTGATAATATATACGCTGCGGCCACAAATCTCACGAACAGCAAGGACCTGTCAAAATCTTTAGTAGCCTCAATAGAAGCTAAAGGGAACGCAATGCGTTCAGGGCATTTCATCTTAAAAGCTCATATTGATCCTTATGCCAAAGAGCCCACATTTGATTTGGCTGCCAAATTAAGCAATGTTGATCTGGTCAAACTCAATAATTTTATAAAAGCCTACGGAAAATTTGATGTCCAAAGCGGAACATTCGAGCTAGTGGCAGAATTTGCAGCAGCAAAGGGAAAATTCCGTGGATATGTGAAACCTTTTTTCAAGAATATGAAAGTATTAAGCCTGAAAGAAGATATTAAGAATCCTCTTAAGTTATTCTGGGAGGCGATTGTGGGGGCAGTTACCGGTTTATTTAAGAATAAAGAAACAAATCAGCTGGCCGCAAAAATTCCGTTCAGTGGCAGCTTTGATAACCCCTCCGCTGATATCTGGTCGACAATGGGAAGTGTTCTGGAAAATGCCTTCATCCGTGCACTGATTCCGCGTATAGAAGGTACTGAGAATATTAAAAAGGTTGAAAACCAAAAAAAGTAAGACACCTGAGAAGAGCGTTTTTTCATTTTTGACAATTATCAGATGTGAATATTTCCAAATTTGAGCATTTTTGTAAGTTAACTACACTATACCCATTAATTATCACGGGCACGGATATTGCTTTTAAAAGGACAATGTTATATGTTTATCAACTATTGATGAAAAGAAAACTATTTATATCTGCCTTACTAGCGGTATTCCTGTTCTCAACAACCGGATTTCCGCTCGCAGTGCATATCTGCAGCATTAACGGGTTATCGTCTGCCTCATCCTGCAAAATGCATAAGGTTGTAAAGGAAGATCACAGCTGCTGCAAAAAAGAGGAAGAGTCCCCCGTTAAGCTAACTGTCAATCATTTCGACGGCTGCTGCCAGCTTAAGGTAATTGATAAAAACCTGACCGACCAGTTCGTCACGACCACAAACGATATAAGCTTAAAATCCAGCGTTAAGTCCTCCCTGACAGGTATAATTGATTTCTACAGCGCCCCCGATTTTATCGATAGTTTTACTTATAACGGCAATTCCCCTCCGCTTACTGCGGATAACCATCTCTATCTAAATATCTCAGTCCTTCTCATTTAGTACCCTTACAATTTTTTGTTAATGGGACAGGTATACCTGCGCCCTCAGTTAATTCTTTGATTTAACAGGTTAAGTATCAGACAATCTGATAAAAAAAATTGCAAGAGGATTTTAATGAAAAGTGTAAAGCAGATAATATTTCTGTTATGTTTTTTAACCGTGCCGGGATTTATTTACAGCCAATCGCTGGATTCACTGACCAGCCTCGCTGTGAAAGTCAGTCCTAAACTGAAAATGCTCCAGGCCAAAAGTGAAGCTGCCGCAAACAGGATTGAGCAGAATTCTAATCTCCCGGATCCCACATTAACACTTGGACTGGCAAATCTTCCTGTTAACAGCTTCTCATTCACACAGGAACCAATGACAGGAAAAATAATCGGCTTAAGCCAGGGCATCCCCTTCCCGGGAAAGCTTGGTACTGCCGCTGATGCTGCCTCAATGGATGTGGATATAGTAAAGCAGGAATATGAAGATGCAAAGAATGAAATAATCAAAAATGTCAGCCAATCTTATTATGAACTCAGCTACGTCAGAAAAGCAATCTCTATAGAGCAGGAAAGCAGGAAGCTGCTGGAGGATATCTCAAAAGTTGTTAGAACAAAATACGAGGTTTCCACAGCCAGTCAGCAAAACCTCCTTAAAGTTGAGCTTGAATTAACAAATATAAGCGACAAACTGGAAGATCTTAAAAGCAAAGAAGCGTCGATTACAGCAGATCTTAACGCGCTGCTGTTTCTTCCTTCGGATAACATAATCACAACACAGGAAATTCCTGAGATAACTTTCCGGAAGTATACTGTGGAAGGTCTCGATTCTCTCGCTGTTCAGAACCGGGCTTACCTGAAGGGATTCCGCCTGGCTCAGGAAAAATCGCTAATTCAGGAAAACCTGGCAAAGTATGACCGTTACCCTAACTTTAACCTTTCGGTTCAATACTCACAAAGGGATGAGATAGCAAAAACCAGTACCCCGCTTACTGATTTTTTCTCAGTGATGGTGGGTATCAGTCTACCTCTTAATTACGGCGGAAAGGTAACGGCCAAAATTCAGGAAGCGGAATCGATGCAGGAGGTATATGCTCAGCAATATGCGCTGTCCCGGCAGGTGCTTACTCAGAATTTCGGTTCATCTGTGGCAAAGCTTAATTCGATTGAACAACGGATCATACTCATAAAAGAAGCTGAATACCCGCAGGCGCAGCAGACATTTAATTCTGCTCTTTCCAGCTATCAGACTGGTCAGATTGATTTTATAAATGTTATCGATTCTCAAAGCAAGCTATATCAGGTGGAAACAAGTCTCTACCGTCTTGAAACAGATTACCTGAAAGAAATAGCCGGCCTTGAATTCTTAACCGGAACCAGATTTAATGAATAAATGTTATCCCAAACCTGTATGCATAACGATCCTGAAACAAATTCAGGTGACATTGTTGGTGACAAAAGAAATTAGGAGATAGAAATGAAAAAGAAATATTTAGTTATAGCTCTTATTGTTGTTGCTGTTGCAGCTCTCGGACTTATACTTAAAACAACATTAAGCAGCAGTTCTGAAGTTAAAACAGAAAAACAATTATATACATGTGGAATGCATCCGGATATAATAGAGGATCATCCTGGCGATTGCCCTATTTGCGGAATGAAACTCGTTCCCGTCAGGAATAGCACTTCGGGAAAGAGTCAGTCGGGTGAACGAAAAATCCTGTACTGGCGTGCTCCGATGGATGCAAACGAGATCTACGATCATCCGGGTAAATCAAAAATGGGGATGGATCTCGTTCCTGTATATGAAGATGGTACGGGAAACTCAGGGATTGTAGAAATTGATCCGGCAGTCGTTCAGAATATGAATGTTAAGATTGCTTCTGTTCAAAAGAAAAACCTGTCATCAGTTGTTACAACGAACGGTGTGCTGAAGTCAAATGAGAAAACAGATTATATCGTAACAACCAGAGTAGGCGGATGGATTGAAAAGCTGTATGTCAATTATACGGGTGAGAAAGTTACAAAGGGGGAAAAGCTTATGGACATTTATTCGCCCGAGCTCGTATCGGCTCAGCAGGAACTCCTTACGGCTCTTTCCTACAACAACAGCGTAAGTAAGTCCTCCATAAAAGAGGTAATGGAAAGCGGTAATGAACTTGTTAAAAATGCTGTCAGAAAACTTCAGCTGCTGGAGGTTCCGGAAAGTGATATAGAAAAGTTAAAAGATACGAAGGAAATAAAAACCTATGTCACCCTTTACGCCCGAAACAGCGGAACGGTCATCTCCAAAGATGTTCTCCAAGGTCAGAAAATAAATGCAGGAATGCCGCTTCTTCAGATCTCCGATCTTTCGAACCTGTGGCTTGTTGCCGATGTGTATGAATATGAGCTTTCCAAAATCGATGCCGGTTCGCCTGCTAAAATAAAATTCAACTATCTGCCGGGCCAGACTTTCGACGGAAAGGTTTCTTTCATCTATCCTACGCTGGATCCGAAATCAAGAACAGTGAAGGTGAGGCTCGATATAAATAATTCCGGCGGCAGGCTTAAACCTGAAATGTTCTCTAATGTTGAAATAAATGGCAGGGATTTCGGTCCTTCACCCGTAGTTCCTGAGAACGCTGTCATCAGAAGCGGTTCGCGGGATCTGGTCATCCTGTCACTTGGTGATGGGAAGTTTAAGCCTCAGCCTGTCACCCTCGGAGGATATTCGGATGGGTATTACCAGGTCTTAAAAGGACTAACAGAAGGTTCAAAGATAGTAACCTCGGCACAGTTTTTAATTGATTCGGAAAGCAATCTTAAATCAGCTATAGGTATGATGCAGGATGCCCCGGCAGACACAGGATCAACCAGTAACCGAATGGAAATGAACGATGAAACAGAGATGCAGAAACCGGATAAACCTGTAAAGCTGCAGAAGGAAACTGAGATATTGCATAAAAAGCAGGAGACAGTTCCCGCAGCTGCTGAAAGTCTGGTGCGTGAAGGAGTGATCGATCTGCAGGCTATCGATAAAAATAATGACGGCAAGCTTTTCCAGGATCAGATGGACTGGAATGTTATTTCAGATAACCCGGGCAAATGCCCTCTTTGCGGAATGAACCTTGTAGAGCTGCCTGTTTCGCAGGTTAAGAAAAACCTGGTAGATAATGGATTTAAGGTTAAGCAATGAACATGCTTGATCATATTGAATTTAGGAGATTTAGATGATATCCAATGAAACTCAAAAGGAAGGATTGATTCAAAAACTCATAGAGTGGTCAATCAACAATAAATTTTTAGTAATACTTTTTACAGCAGCATTGATTCTCGGCGGCATCTGGGCAGTACTCAATACTAAAGTAGATGCCATACCCGACCTCAGTGATGTACAGGTAATAATATACACCGAGTACCCGGGTCAGGGTCCGAAGATAGTTGAGGATCAGGTTACTTACCCTTTAACCACAAAAATGCTGTCGGTACCATACGCAAAGGATGTACGCGGTTATTCGTTCTTCGGGTTCTCTATGGTGTATATAATATTTGATGACGGTACCGATCTTTATTGGGCTCGCAGCAGGGTGCTTGAATACCTGAGCGGGTTAAGGGGACAGCTGCCCGAAGGTGTCAGTCCTCAGCTTGGTCCCGATGCAACCGGCCTCGGCTGGGTCTACCAATATGTGCTTCAATCAGATAAGAGAAATCTGCAGGAATTAAGATCGCTTCAGGATTATTTCCTGAAGTATGAGCTGGCATCCATTCCCGGCGTATCTGAAGTAGCTTCAGTAGGAGGCTACGTTAAGCAGTACCAGGTTAACGTTGATCCAAATAAGCTTGCCTACTATGGCATTCCCCTGCAGAAGGTGAAGATGGCAATTCAGCGCAGCAATAATGATGTGGGCGGAAGGCTTCTGGAGATGGGTGAGGCTGAGTACATGGTGCGCGGACTGGGATACATTAAAAGCATAGATGATCTGAAAAAAATAGCAATAGGTGTTTCATCAACTTCGGGCTCCCCTGTATACCTGAGCGATGTCGCTGATGTAGCGCTGGGTCCTGAACTTCGCAGAGGTTTAGCCGATTGGAATGGCGAAGGAGAGACAGTCGGAGGAATTATAATTATACGCTATGGTGAAAACGCACTGTCGGTAATAGAAAAGGTTAAGGAAAGACTCACTGAACTTAAGAAATCGCTCCCCCCCGATGTTCAGATAAAAACCGCATATGACCGTTCGAGTCTTATCGACAGGGCTATCGACAACCTGAAAGACAAGCTTGTTGAAGAAACAATTGTTGTGGCTCTGATAATTATACTCTTCCTTCTGCACATCAGGAGCTCACTGGTTGCAATCTTCACGCTCCCTACGGCTGTTCTGGCTGCATTTCTTGTCATGAAGCTGCAGGGAATCAACGCCAACATAATGTCGCTTGGAGGTATCGCAATTGCTATAGGGGCGATGGTGGATGCTTCAATAATATTGGTGGAGAATGCCCAGACGCATATGGTGCATAACCAGGAGAAACCTCTCAGCGAAAGGCTCCCCCACTGGAAGGTGATCCTTGAAGCAGCCAAAGAAGTGGGACCTTCAATTTTTTATTCTCTTCTTGTTATCACCATTTCTTTTATCCCTGTATTTACACTTGAACAACAGGAAGGAAGGATGTTCAAACCCCTTGCTTTCACAAAAACATATTCGATGGCTGCGGCTGCTATTCTCACAGTTACTATTGTGCCGATCCTGCTGGGATATTTTGTGAGAGGCAGGATGAGAAAAGAAGAAGAAAATCCGATCACTAAATTCCTTGCAAGGCTGTATCACCCGGTGGTGGATTTTGTAATGAATAGAAGATGGTGGATTATCGCGGCGGCCATACTGATCGTAATTGCTACGTACATTCCTTACTCACAGCTGGGATCGGAGTTTATGCCTCCGCTTGATGAGGGCGATCTCCTTTATATGCCGACTACACTACCGGGAATTTCAATAACCAAGGCTAAGGAAATCCTTCAGCAGACAGATAAAATTATTAAATCATTTCCCGAAGTTGAATCGGTGTTCGGCAAAATAGGAAGAGCCGATACACCTACTGATCCAGCTCCTCTATCGATGATAGAAACAACCATAAGACTTAAGCCTCATGATCAGTGGCGGGCCGGTTTAACAACGGAACAACTGGTGGAGGAAATGAATAATGCTATCCGGATACCGGGACTTACAAATGCATGGACCATGCCTATAAAGACACGAATCGACATGCTTTCCACAGGGATCAAGACTCCGGTAGGTATCAAAATAGCGGGACCGGATCTGAATGTTCTTCAGAATATAGGGAAAGAAATAGAAGAGGCAGCAAAGACGATACCGGGAACACGTTCAGCTTATGCAGAACGTTCGGTAGGGGGGAATTACGTCGACTTTGATATCGATCGTGAGGCAATCGCCCGCTACGGACTGACAGTTGGGGATGTTCAGGATGTTTTTATGTCGGCTGTGGGTGGAATGAACATAACCAAAACTGTGGAAGGTCTCGAAAGATACCCTGTTAATCTTCGCTACCAGAGAGATTACAGGGAAAACCTTGAGTCTTTAAAACGCGTGCTGATCGCTACTCCCCAGGGCGGAAATATTCCACTCGAAGAACTTGGAACAATCGAGGTAAAGAAGGGTCCTCCGATGATCAAGTCGGAGAACGCAAGACCGAATACCTGGGTCTATATTGATATACAGGATATCGATGTAGGTACTTATGTTGACCGCGCAAAAGAAATAATAAATAAGAAGGTAACGCTTCCTCCGGGGTATTCAATTAAATGGAGCGGACAGTTCGAATATATGGAAAGAGCATCAAAGCATCTGCTGCTTGTAATTCCGCTTACTATATTAATTGTGATCGTCCTTCTCTATATGAATACAAAATCGATGCTGAAAACAGGCATAGTACTCCTTGCACTCCCCTTCTCTATGGTCGGAGCCATATGGTATCTCTATATTGCAGGGTTTCATCTTAGCGTTGCAGTGTGGGTAGGTATTATAGCACTGCTGGGCGTTGATGCGGAGACAGGTGTAGTTATGCTGCTTTATCTCGATCTTGCTTATGAGAGATTCAAAAGCCAAGGATTACTAAGGAATATCGGGAATCTAAGGGAGGCAATATTTGAAGGAGCGGTTAAAAGGGTGCGGCCAAAGCTTATGACCGTGCTTACGATGCTGCTTGGACTTCTGCCGATACTTATTGGAATGGGTACCGGTAGCGATGTAATGAAAAGAATTGCAGCACCGATGGTGGGTGGAATACTTACCAGTTTAATACTGGAACTTACTGTTTACCCGGCAATTTTTTATTCAATCAAAAAGAGAGAAATGAAAAGGAATAATATGCTTGCTGAAAATGCAGGTGAGGTTTAACACTAATAATAAATCATAAAAAATGGAGAAAAAAATGTTATCAGGAATCTTAAAACGTGCTCTGTATTTATTTATTGCTGTGGTTATGCTGACAGGGTTGTCTATGGCTCAGGATAAGAACGACAGCCAGGGTTCTAAGAATATGAACCGTATGAAAATGGACCACAGTCACATGAAACAGGCGGTTGATTCAACATCAGTTGAGGGGAGTATGCACGATGGCACTATGGATAATTGTTCAGATAAACCCGGGGAATGTTCAAAGAAGGGTATGAAAAGTTCAGAAGTTTCGGTTAAAGATTCTGACGGGAACTCCGAAGATAGTTCGATTGTTCGTGAAGGAGTAGTTGATCTTAATGAAATAGATGCTAATAAAGATGGACTCGTCTACCAGGATATGATGGATTATAATGTTATATCCGACGCACCCGGAACCTGCCCTCTCTGCGGAATGACCTTGAAAGAGGTTTCCCTGGAGAAAGCAAAGATGTATCTTGAAAAAACCGGTCATAAGGTAAGTAACAATTAACACCCTTTTCCTATGGGAGAAAACAAATAATGGTTGGAAATTTATTAATCACAGCTTCTCTTATAACGGGTATCTTTACTGTTATAATGTACTACTATACATTCAGAGGATATACTAATACCCTTGCGCTGGCGCGCAGGGGTTTTTATATAATGACATTTTTTGTAACTGCAGCAAGTGCATTTCTGCTTTACCTTATACTCTCGCATAACTACCAGTATAATTATGTATTCGAATACAGCAGCGGTGATCTTTCGTTCGGTCTGCTGCTTTCTTCTTTCTTTGCAGGACAGGAAGGAAGCTTCCTTCTGTGGCTTTTATTCGCCTCTGTGATAGGGTTATTCCTTATAAAGAATTTATCCGGCGATGCAGCACGAGAATCATCATTTATGATGTTTTATACTTTGATTGCAGTATTCCTTGCGGTATTGATCAGTCCCTTTCTGAAGAATCCTTTCACTTCAATCTGGGCAGAACCGAACTTCCTGCAATTGAAATACTTTAATTCATCCTACCTGGGATTGCCAGATCTTCGGCAGTTTATAATGGCCGACGATAAAGGACAGCAGTTCCTGCAAATTGGTCCGCAGCTGCGGTCGGTGCTGGCTTCTTTAAACATACCGGCTGAAAAGTTTCTTATCGCTGGAAAGGGATTAAATCCGCTGCTGGAGAATTTCTGGATGCAGATCCATCCTCCATTGTTGTTCGTCGGATTTGCAATGACGGCTATCCCCTATTCATTTGCAATGTCGGCAATTTTAAGAAAGGATTACAAAACCTGGGTCAGTAAATCGCTGCCTTGGCTTTCAATTTCAATGTCGGTGCTGGGTCTTGCTATTATGATCGGCGGCTACTGGGCTTATGGGGTGCTTGGATGGGGCGGTTTCTGGGGATGGGATCCGGTAGAGAACTCGAGTCTTGTTCCCTGGATTATCGGGGTCGCCCTGATACATACACTTATCATTCAGAAAAACACACAGCTTAAAGGAGGAAGCGGAAAATATATAAGAACAAACCTCGTGCTGTCCATCCTTACTTTTGTCTTTGTAATCTACAGTACATTCCTAACAAGAAGCGGTATTCTTTCCGAAGCTTCTGTGCATTCATTTACGGCACCCGGAATGACGACATATTTATTGCTCGTCGGCTTTATACTTACTTTCACTATACTGGGTATTGGGGGAGTGATAGTGAGATGGAAGGAATTAAAAAGTCTTTCACATACCGGAGAATCTTTCCTCAGCAGGGAGAATGGTTTATTTTACGGCTCAGCGCTGATGCTTGGTTCTGCTTTAATAATAATTCTCGGCACCTCCTCCCCTATATTCGGAAGTTCTGTAGAAATCAGCTACTATACTACACTGAATTTTCCGCTCGCTATTTTTATGATGCTGATGATTGCGCTCACTCTTATTTTGAGGTGGCGCAGTACAAATAATAAAGAATTTATGCAGACTGCAGGTATCCACCTGGTCATTTCAGGTGCTGCAACGGCAGTAATTGCATTCGCCGCCGGGATGTCATCTTTATATTTTATGTTATATACCTTAACAGCATGCTTCGTTGTTTCAACCAACATCAGCACCATATTAAAAAGTCTGAAGGTGAATTACCTGGTTACAGGGGGACAGATAGCTCACATAGGAGTCGGTGTTTTCCTCCTCGGTGTTCTTCTTTCAGGAAATTTTTCCTCATCCGAACAGCTTACACTTCCTAAAGGAAAAGAGGTAAAAGCATTACATCATACTTTTGTGTTTACAGGTTATAACAGGGTTACAGGCAGTGACAAATACTCATTTGATGTTGAAATAAAAAATAAGAACAAAACCGTTAAAGCCTCCCCTGTGATGTTCATTTCAAATTTTAATAACAGCCTTATGAGGGAACCATATATCCTGCCGGGCTGGGGTAAAGATATTTATATCTCTCCGATCGGCTATGACGAAAACGGGGTTGGTACAACTAATTCTGCTTATGGCAGCCAGGAAGTACTCACCGTTGAAGCGAGCATAAAGCAGAATATGGATCTTGTATGGTCAGGAGTAGTTTTGATTACGGTAGGACTTATTATAGCCTCACTCAGACGCAGAAGAGAAAATATACTAATGCAGCCTGAAAAATAAGCGACCTGAACTCCGACGGCATCTCAATTCGGGGATGCCGTCTGTCTGTTACCTCCATCCACCTGAGCCGAATTTTATAAAGTTAAATCAAAATTCTGTAATGCTTTTCCCCTTTCTTGTCGCTATCTTAAAAGAGTCACAGTTTATCACCGGGAGTACTCTTAGTACTCACGTCACATATTTTGTGAAAGATGAACCATTATGGAAGTGATTGTGTCTAATAATTAAACGAACAATAAGGAGGAACATAAAATGTTTCATAGTTGGATGTGGGGAGGCGGAATGTGGTTTGGCTGGATATTCTGGCTGATAATAATCGGCGTAATAGTATGGCTGCTTATAAATCAGTCCGGTAAAAACCGGATCCAGAACCAGGTAAACCCTCATTTAGAATCTCCCCTTGATATATTAAAGAAAAGATATGCTAAAGGAGAAATTTCAAAAGAACAATTTGAGCAGATGAAGCAGGATCTTCAGTGATCCTGTAAGTCAATATATAATCTAAAGATAAAGGAGGTCAGTATGAACCTTATAAAAAACATTGATCATTACAGATTTATTCTTATAGCAGGAATATTATTGTCTGTCATATTATTTACACCCACTACTTTTGCTCAGCATATGGGAAATATGAATAACAATATGAATCAAAACATGCAGAACCAGATGATGAATATGCAGGAAATGATGAAACAGATGAACAACATGAACCAGCAGATGAATAGCATGATGCAGCAGCAGAACCAGATGAATAATATGCAGAATATGCAGGCAATGAGCTCCTTAATGGAAAATATGCATAATATGTCAGGACAAATGGAGAATATGCTTAATCAGATGAACAATGTGATGCAGAATAAATCCTATCAGATGAATGAGGGAATGCATAAGAACATGCAGAATATGATTGATAATATGAAAGATATGATGGGAAATTTCAAAGGTATGATGAATAATCTTGAAGCGGCACAACCTGGAAATACTCAGAAATAAAAATGCATCTTTTGAAAAGTATTCACTTCGTCTTTGCCGTAGTATTTGCAGCGACAATTAGTTTGTATGGACAAAACGGCTGGTCAGTCAATACCAGTCTCCAGTATGCTAAAGGTGATTATCTTTCGTCTGAGACGTTGTATACCTGGTATTTATATGGTGGGGTTCGATATGAGTATAACAATTTCTCAGCCGCTTTGTCTGTACCATTCATAGCTTCGAACGGAGAGGATGTTTCACAATTCGGAAGCATTTATATTCCTAACTATATGGGCTCAGGTTCACCGGGAACGGGAAACATGGGCGGCCATAGCGGAGGTCATACGATGGGGAATAGCAGCCCCACCTCATCCCCTATTGAACATTATGGTATTGGCGATCTTTATCTTTTCGCCAATTATAATATCTTAAACCAGTTCACGTCTCCGTTGGGCATTTCCCTGGGAGGATTTATAAAATTTCCCACAGCTTCAACGGCAAATGGTTTTGGCACCGGCAAATTTGATTTAAGCTTATCAGGCACATTAAGAAAAAGCCTTGGCAAATTTCTCGTGTATGCTACAGGCGGTTATATATTCATCGGAGACCCCGACAGCATCGATTACAAAGATCCGGTTACATTAGAAGCGGGTATCGGTAAATTTTTTGGGGAAGGAGATTTTTCACTTCTGCTAAGCTACAGTATTTATTCTAAAATACTTGACATCTATGAAAGACCGCAGCAATTATCACTCGGTGCGAATATCAAATCAAATGATAAAGTTACCTACACTTTAATTGCTTCTGCCGGGCTCTCTAATTCAACTCCTGATTTTGCAGTCTCTGCTGGTCTCAGATATAATTTAAGCAATTAAAGTCGATTATGATAAACAGATCAGAGTCTGTTAACAACAATTAATTAAAAAGTTACTTAATTTTATATCAATAATTTCATTGTGTTAAGTAAGAGGAACAAATTGAACAGACTTTTTACACCCCTTAAAATCAAAGATGTTGAATTAAAAAACAGGATAGCGGTTTCGCCAATGTGCCAGTACTCGAGTGTGGATGGAATGCCTACAGACTGGCATTTTGTTCATCTTGGAACCCGGGCTGTGGGAGGATCTGGACTTGTTATGATGGAAGCTACTGCTGTATCGCCGGAAGGAAGAATTTCTCCTGATGATGCGGGAATTTGGAGCGATAAGCATACCGAAGCTTATAAGAAGATAACTTCATTTATAACTTCTCAAAATTGTATTGCCGGGATTCAGCTGGCTCACGCGGGAAGAAAAGCGTCTACCTATTCACCATGGAAAGGTAAGGGTAAGGTTGAATCTAAAGATGGGGGCTGGCAGACTATAGCGCCTTCCGCAATCCCCTTCGCTGACAACTATCCGCATCCGGAGGAGATGACCCGAAATGATATCCGGATGGTTATCAACCAATTTAAAGATGCGGCTATAAGAGGATTGAATGCGGGTTTTAATCTGATCGAGCTTCATATGGCCCACGGTTACCTGGTTCATGAATTTTTGTCTCCCCTTTCGAATAACCGCAATGATGAATACGGCGGGAGTCTGGAGAACAGGTGCAGGATTGCTCTTGAAATTGCTGAGAAAGTAAGAGAATCAATACCTGAAAGCATTCCTCTGTTTGTAAGGATCTCTGCATCAGACTGGAAGGAAAACAGCTGGGATGCTGATCAGTCGGTGATACTCGCTTCCCGGCTGAAGGATGTTGGTGTTGATTTAATCGATTGTTCCAGCGGAGGAAATATAGCTGATGCTCAAATTCAGGCGGGACCAGGATACCAGGTTCCTTTCGCAGAAAAAATAAAAAAGGAAGCTGACATTATGACAGGAGCTGTAGGATTCATTACCTCACCTGTACAGGCTGAGACAATTATCCGAACTGGTCAGGCAGATTTGGTATTCCTTGCGAAAGAAATGCTCCGTGATCCTTATTGGCCTCTGCATGCGGCGAAAGAATTGAAAGTGGATGTTGAGTGGCCCGATCAGTATCTAAGAGCAAAATAAATGCTATATGGCAGAAAACTTTTAGAATTTCGAAATTAATCACAGTTAGGAACTAGTTTTAAGTGAGAAACCAAAAAATTCAAAATCTATAAAATAATATCAAAATTCTGTAACGGCTGGGCCTGTACATGTTATATATTGGGATTGAGATTTGACTACATAATGTTAACTGGATTCTATGAAAGGAGAATTAAAAATGAAATCAAAAATCTTAGTTCCGATGGTAATTTTACTTATTGCCGGTGTTTCTATATTGTTCGCTCAAAACAAACCCGGCAGCCAGATGCCCACCAATCAGAAAACTCAGAATGAAGCAATACAGGAAATTATTACACATCCTCAGATGATGCAGAACTTTATGCAGCAGTTGACGAAGAATCCCGAAGCAATGAATAATATGATGGGTTATATGCTGCAGAATCAAAATGCACGCAGGATGATGATGAATAATATGTTTTCTATGGCTAACCAGGATACTTCACTAACCAATTATATGTATAATATGATGGGAAATTATCCTCAGATGTGGAATTATATGAGGAGTATGATGGGCAGCCGCGGAATGATGCGAGGCGGTATGATGGGCTCCAGAAATAATAACAATCAATGATAACTTAAAACATCGTTTTAGAATTCTGAAGGATGGCTGCGGCCATCCTTTTTTTTCTCAATACACGTCGTAAGAATAAAACGCCGCATACCCAAACTGCAATTTTTGACCCAGAACAAAGCCCGGCATTAGAAATTACTATATCTTCTAACCTAATGAAATTAAAGAACTTATTATGATATTAACCTGGTACTCCGTTGCAGGATTAATTGTTCTTGCTGCTTTCGGATTTATTCTTCTTCTTTTTGCCTTTTCGAAGAAGAAACAGGAATGGATTCCAAATACTCCAAATGGAATAATTTCCGTTTTGGTTATATAACATTTGCTTTGATATTTCTTTCATTCGATATGGAAATGATCTTTATGTATCCATGGGCGGTAGTATTTGCAGATATCGGTATGAAAGCCTTCCTTGATATGCTTGTTTTTATTGCAATTCTTTCCAGCGGGATTGCATATTCCTGGGGAATGGGAGGGTTGGATTGGGAGTAATTACTGAACATTAGCTGCATCTATAATATTATTTTCTGCCGGAACATTTTTAACACTAATTAATTGAACCCCGATTTTAATATAATTGATGAAAAAGGACCTTCAGCAAAATTTCCATAAGGGAATATATATCCAGTACATCCCGATAGCTGGCTATACAATTCTGCTCCGATAGTTGCTTTGTCGGCTATTACTGCTTGCTTCAGTTGTTATTCCTGTTGATCAATATTTTATTGGTGCAGATATTGGAATCGGATTATTTTATTTCATTGTTGTTGTTGATTATGTTGTTCTTGCGGTTGCGCTTGGCGGATGGGGCGGAAATACTCCGGTAAGTATCGAATCCTGTTACAGGATTGTTGCTCAGATTGTCTCGTATGTTGTTCCGCTTGGACTCGCAATTATTGGTCCGATTATGATGGCAAAATCAATGTCCACTCAAAAAATTATTTCTCACAAGGTCATTGTGGTATATAGTTTCGCAGCCGCTTGGATTTGCCTTATATGTTGTTACTGCCTTAATGCAGATATACCGTGCACCTTTTCTTGAACCTTTTTCAGATCATATTAAAAATGGTATTATAAGTATATACGGAGGCTGGAGAGGAAGTTTTGGAGAATTGCACTTGCAGGATTTTTTTTGTTGTTGCTGCAATGGGAGCAGTTTTTTTTCTCGGAGGATGGAATGGACCTTGGCTCCCGGGATTTGTCTGGATGTTTATTAAAACTTTCGCTGTTCTGATTTTTATGAAATGGATCGGACAAAAAGTTAAATTACTCAGCACTGCAAAAATGCTTGAGCTTTCATGGAAAATATTAATTCCTGTCGGACTACTTAATGTTTTGATTGTAGGGGGATTAATTTTACTGGGAGTGGGTGGAAAATGAATATTGCAGCTGCAGCCCAGATATTTGCTTTTTCAGTATTTGCTTTAATTGCTGTTGCAGGTGCAGTTGGAATGACAACCACAATGAGTATGTTCAGAAGCGGCATTTTTTTAATGGCTTCTTTTATTGGTGTTGCAGGATTATTTATTCTGCTGATGGCCGATCTTCTCGGTATGCTGCAGATTATGATGTACATCGGCGGGATGCTTGTAATGATTTTATTTATGGTTTTTTTCTCTCACGATCCGGGCGGTGAAATGATGGCTAAAATGAAAATGCCGTTTATTGAGAAAGTTTTTTTCACTGGGACTTCTGCCGCAAAAAAAAGATACTCGAAAAAAGTCAAATCACAGGATACTAGAACAAAATTCAATGCATGGACATTCATGCATGGTGGAGGTGAGAAATAAAAAAGAAGATAATGGAATGCAGACAAAAAAGGCGGCGGTGGGATGGATATGGATATGTCAATGTTCACTCCGATTAAACCTTATGCGGCATGGATAGGTTGGTAACAACAATCATACTATTATATCATTTCTCATATTTTTCCTGATTGGCCGGTTATAATTTAATTCCCGATCAGGATTCTGCAAGAAGAGTCGGGAACTTTTAATGGGAAAGTATATGATGGCATTTGAAGGTGCAGGATTAATGATTTTACTTGGTATATTCGGCGCTATTTATCTTGCCCGGCCGGGTAAACATCCGGATACAGAAGCAGAGAAACTCCTTCGGCAATAAATGAGCAGCCTCCTCCTGCAATTGAAGATCCTGTTGAGCCATTTTCATAAAATAGATATTGAAGAATTGTATGAAAAACAGAGAATGAAAATGATTCTGCCGATTAATGCCTATTTAATTGTATCTGCATATTATTTGGGTAGGTGTTTACGCAATTCTTGCACAGCGTACCGCCGTAATGGTTTTTATGGGAATTGAACTACTGTTAAACGCGGTGGGACTTAATATTGTTGTGTTCTGGCGATATGTCCAGCCGCTGGATTATTCGGCGCAGATATTTACAATTATAATTATAACAATCGGTGCTGTTGAAATGGCTGTTGGTCTTGCAATAATGATGCTTCTTTACCGGAACAGGAAGACTGTCCAGGTTGATAAATACAAGGAACTAAGGGATGATTACATTACTGCTGATTCCTTTACTCCCTCTATTTGCTGCGCTGCTTTTATGTTTTCCCGGAAAATTATTAAAAAAATATTCCGGCATATGTTTCCACAGTATTTACTTGCATCATCTTTAGTTCTAATTATTTTATGAGCGGTGTTAAGGATAAAATTGAATTAACATGGTTTTCTACCAGGAGGATTAAATTTGACATTTTCTTTGATGATTGACGGACTGGAATGGCTTACGTCCTTGATTGTTTCTGTTGTTGGATTACTGGATATCATCTTTTTCAACAAAGTTTATTGAAGAAAGGAAGCAATATTTTTTCCGGGTAATATCGTTCTTTATCGGTTCGATGCTCACCCTTGTTCTTTCAGATTCATTTATTCTAACTTTTATCTGCATGGGAGTTTGTAGGATTATCTTCATTTCTTTTGATAGGATTTTGGTTTAAAGAATCAAACGCGAAACAGGCTTCCCGCAAAGCTTTTTTGATGACACGAATCGGCGATTTCGGTTTTTTATTGGCACTGCTTCTTGATTCTGATCAGCTATGGCTCAACAGATATTTCGTTATTCTTAATAATCTCAGGTGTTAATAAAAATATTTCTCCGGTACTGCTTTCTTTTCTTTTCCTTT
This sequence comes from uncultured Bacteroidota bacterium, assembly GCA_963839165.1. Lineage (GTDB taxonomy): Bacteria > Bacteroidota > Ignavibacteria > Ignavibacteriales > Ignavibacteriaceae > DATFVA01. The sequence continues at coordinate 564,924 of CAWIUG010000005.1, forward strand.
CAGCTGCCATAGGTAAAAGTGCACAGCTTCCTTTAACTGCATGGCTGCCGGATGCTATGGCAGGACCTGCTCCGGTTTCTGCCTTAATTCATTCGGCAACAATGGTTGCTGCAGGTGTGTTTTTATTCTGAAATTGTTCCCTTATTTGAAGCTTCAGAAATTACTTTGAATTTTATAATATGGATGGGGGCATTAACAGCTTTAACTCAGCCTTGATTGCTCCAACAAGATATGATATTAAGAGAATTCTTGCATGGTCAACTATTTCCCAGCTTGGTGAAATGTATTTTGTGTTAGGACTAGGCGGGGCCTTAGCAGCAGCTTTTCACCTGGCAGTTCATTCTGTCTTTAAAGCAGGATTATTCCTGACAGCAGGGGTAATTGGTCATTCTGCAGGAACTAAAGATATTCGCAAACTTGGATATCTGGGAAGATATCTGCCCTATACTGCCGCTGCATTCGCGATTTGCGGCCTGGCATTATCGGGGTTCCCACCATTTGCGGGCTTCTGGAGTGAAGATGAAATTATGTCTTTTGCACTTAAACATGGTGCAGCCTATTCCGCGTTTATGCTAGTGCTGATTTTCCTTGCGGGCGTTTACATATCAAGGGCATGGTCGGCTGTTTTTACAGACTGGAATGGAAAAGACAACCGGAAGATATCAAGGCCGGGGAAAACAATACTCTACCCCATACTTTTTTTAGCCTTCCTGGCAATAATCACCGGATATCTCCTTAAGCTGAATATCGAATCACTCCTTGATTTCCCTTCTGCTCCTTCTATCGGCTGGGACTGGAAGAGTGCAGCAATTGCGGCCAGTATATCAGGGCTGTCATATGGGACTTTCAGGGTTTTCAAATCCGGCCCTGTTCCCTCTTTCGGTAACCTGTTTTCTTACTTAACTAATGTGGTTAATATATTCGTGATTGTCCCGGTTAAGATTATCCGGTTTGCTTCAGTGCTTGTAGACTTTATTGAAGGAGTTTTTGACTCCGCAGCAAAGTCAATCGCAGGAATAGTTTTAGTCATTGCCAAAGCAGATGACAGAGCTGAACTTGCGCTTGACAGAACAGCGCAGGCTTTATCATCATTCATTATTAAGTCAGCGGACGGTGTTGACAGATGCGAATTATCAGGCTTTTCGAAAGAGGCGGATAAGTTTGCTTTTTCGTTCTCCCTGGCAGGGAAAGAATTAAGGAGATTGCAATCTGGTAAAATATTTATTTACACGCTGATTCTTTTTTCCTGGGTTATTATCACGGCTCTGATTGCCGGAGCATTTTTTATTTTTTGAAACAATTGTGTTTAATCATGTATATCAGATCTAAGTTACCTGTCATATCAGGAATAAATATATGTTAACTATAAATATTTTCTTCCCCCTGTTTACAGGTTTAATTATTCTTTTATTTCCAAAAGATAAAGGAAAAGCCGTTCGGATAACCGCCATGGCTGGAACTTTAATCACCTTAATTCTCTCAGTAATTATCCTGGCAGGCTACGATCTATCAAAGGGAGGAATGCAGTGGATAACCGATGCCCCCTGGATACCTTCTATTAACGCCGGTTATACAATAGGTGTAGACGGGCTGTCATTAGCTGTTATCCTTCTTACTGACGTATTGATGTTTATGGTCATGCTGTATGTTGTGGATCAGCGGGAGAGAGCAAAAGAGCATGCATTTCTATTTCTGCTGATGCATACAGGACTGCTGGGTTTATTTTCTTCAATGGACCTGCTTCTGTTTTACCTGTTTTTTGAGGTAGGTCTTGTTCCCATGTACTTTATAATAGGTATTTTCGGAAGTGAGAGAAGAAAATATGCAGCTATGAAGTTCTTTCTGTATACACGTGCAGGAAGTCTTGCAATGCTTATTTCATTCCTTGCCCTGTATCTTTCCGTGAACCCGCATACATTCTCCCTTCAGAAAATAATTCAGGCGGAACCTTTTGCCGGATCTGTACAGACAGCCGGATTTGTAATGCTCGGTATGCTGATCGGGTTTGGGGTTAAATTGCCTACTTTCCCCCTTCATAACTGGCTGCCGGATGCACACGTAGAAGCACCTACGGAAGGAAGCGTTATACTTGCCGGAATACAGTTAAAAATGGGAGCTTACGGTATCCTCAGGGTTATGATCCCGGCTGTTCCTATGGCTGTATCACATTATAATTTCTGGCTGATACTGTTAGGAATTTTTTCCATGGTCTATGCCGCCCTTGCAGCCCTGGCCCAGAAAGACTTTAAACGATTGATCGCTTATACATCTATCAACCATATGGGTTATGTTATGGCAGCCGCAGGGATCTGGGGATTAACACAAAACGAAAACATAAAACAGCTTGCCCTGAACGGAGCGGCCTATCAGATTATTAGTCACGGCCTGTTGACAGGAGGAATGTTCTTTATCGCGGGTATGCTTCAGCATAAATCGGGAACGAGAGATATCAATAAATTCGGGGGACTTCTGGGAGTGGTTCCCGTGTTCAGTACATTACTCGGAATTTTATCATTTGCTTCACTGGGACTTCCGGGTTTTTCAGGATTCATTGCCGAATTCCAGGTCATCGGGGCTTCGGTTGGTGAAAACATCTGGGCCGCATTAGGTATAATTTTGGGACTTATTTTGATGACCGCATTATATCTGAAAATTGTTGTGAATATGATCTTCGGAAAACCTCCGGAGGATATGCCGGTGAACTCTGAACTGAGCAGCAGAAACAATCTTATTGTAGGAATACTTATATGTATTTCACTGTTCCTAGGTGTCCTGCCGGGCTATTTAACAGAGTTGATCCAGAGCGGGACAAAATTTTTAACAGTAATATTATAATCCAATGAAACTTTGGGCGATAATTCCCGAACTTATTATAGCTGGTTCTGCTCTCTTGTTTATTCCTGTTTCAGGATGGGTGAAAGGAAAAAACCAACTCATACCTGCATATCTTACACTGTTATCCCTATCATTTGCACTCTGGTTTTCTTTCAGGATGCTGTCGTGGCCGTCATTCGATATTTTCAGCGGCACTTATGCTATAGATGATTTTGGTACAGTATTTAAGATACTGATTCTCTCCGGCTCAATTATAACACTTCTTCTGTTGTCCTTCTATTTTAAGAAAAATTCACACATCGCTCATGCGCCTATCGCTTTGCTTTTTTCCACGCTGGGAGCTATGTGTATTTCATCCAGTCTCGACCTTGGTTTAATAATTTTATTCCTTCAGATGATGAGCCTTGCCGGCTATGTTCTTGTTGCTCTGGTCAGGAAGGATAAAATGGGTAATGAGGCGGCTCTAAAGTTCTTTATTTTCGCTGCTGCAGCGCTTGCGGTAATGGCTTTCGGGTTAACTTTTCTTTACGGCCTCACAGGAAGTCTTGATCTAAGGATCATTGGTATAAGTCTAAGCAGCAGTAAGAGCGTATGGATCTTTATTTCCCTGATCCTTATCCTTATCGGCTATGGATTTGAAATAACCCTCGTACCCTTTCATTTCTGGGCACCGGATGTATATGAAGGCTCAACGGCACCTGTAGCGGGTTTCCTTTCAATTGTTCCTAAAATAGCCGGGTTTGCAGGACTCCTTCGTTTTCTTCTGACCTCATACCGGGATAATATAGCCGACTGGAGCCTTATTATTGCAATTTTTGCAGCTGTAACAATGACCCTCGGAAACCTTATAGCCCTTCGTCAAACGAGGTTAAAACGTCTTCTGGCTTATTCCAGTATTGCTCAGTCAGGTTTAATTTTAATGGCAATTGCTGGCTCCGACAGCATAGAAACTGCCCTCTCTTATACCGGCTTTTACCTGATCGCATATATTTTTATGAATATGGGAGCTTTCAGTGTGGCGTCTCAGATAGAAAGGAATTTCGGCAGCGACGACATTATTCTGTTCAGAGGATTGAGCAGAACATCCCCCTTCTCAGCCATCGTGTTGGCATTATCTCTTTTATCATTAGCCGGAATACCACCGCTGGCAGGGTTTGCCGGAAAAGTATTCATCATCAGCAGTGCGATTGACAGAGGATATATATGGCTAGTGATCATAGCGGTTATAAATCTGACAATTGCATTGTATTATTATGTTTCCATAGTAGCTGAAATGTATATGAAGCGTCCTGTAAATATGGTTAAACCTAATAGAGACCCTTATTATCTTTTATCAGCAATCATATGTACAGCAGGAACAATTTTCTTTGGTATTTTTCCTGCGGCTGCTTTAAAGCTTACTAATCTTCTCAGCAGTATTCTAAGATAAGGGCCAGTTACATTGGGCGGCTCTGTCACTATGATCTTCATAGAGGCTTGTATCACAATACCTTACATCAATAATTACTTGATTTAAGGATAAACAACTTTCAATTATTAAGGAAGAGCAAGATGAGATTTTTTGCAGGTGTCATAGTAACAATCGTTGTCTTAATCGTAATCGGGTTAATCATCATATACTCCGGATGGTACAATGTAAGTGCGGCAAACAAGGAACCCGGACTATCGCGCTGGGTGCTGAGTACAACAATGGACAATTCTGTAGAAAAGCATGCTGAAGGAATTAATGTTCCCGATCTGAATTCACCTGAAAAATTCAAAGAAGGATTTGCACATTATAATTCAATGTGCAAAGGATGTCATGGAGCTCCCGGTAAAGAGGAGACAGAAATGGCTAAGGGGTTAAATCCCAAAGCTCCCAATCTTGCTCACAGTGCCAAGGATATGCCTGCAGAAGAACTTTTCTGGGTTACGAAAAACGGAATAAAAATGACGGGGATGCCCGCATGGGGTTTAACTCATTCAGATGATAAAATATGGTCAATTGTTGCATTCATCGAAAAGCTGCCCGGGATGACCGGTGCGGAATATGATTCGCTTGCCTCCCATACACCTTCAATGGAAGAGGAAGAAGAATAGCATTCTTCATAGAGACTACCAGTCTAGGAAATTAAATACAAAGGGGTGATTTCGGATTTTAAAATATACTCTCTGGCCGGAAGGGCTTCCGATAAATTATATTATTAATGTGAAGAAACAGCTTGCAAAGATTACCTTCAGAAAGAAGAAAGTAAATATTTGTAACGCGTATCGTGAATTTTATTGAGAAATTCTTCAGCTTTAAAATTATCCCCGCGGAGCACATAAAGACGGTAAAGATCTGCTAACGACCTGTCTTCGTTTTTTTCTCTCAGGTATATCTCGCGGCTTGAAATTTTACCGACAGGATTGAATCCCTTAAGCAGCTCAAGCTCTTTCTTAGTTACGTTATGTTCAAATATAGTTTCCACTCCACTCAACACATTTTTTACTGAGTAGAATTTAATTTTTTTTTATATCAAAAACATTGTCAAATATCACGATGTAATAACTTTTTTAACACGGAAAGTACTAAAGTTCCTTAACCAGGCCCGAATACTTTCTTTCTATCTTAAATCCATATCTATAAAAATACTCGGGTCGAAAGAATCCGGTGGTAACGAATTTTGCATTATCTGATTTCAACCTGCTTACTAACTCCGTCATCAGGCCTTCGCTGATTCCTTTTCGCCTGTAACGGTTAGATACCACTATTTTTTCCATATGAACCGTTTCCTCGTCACTCCTGTAATAAAACAGGCCGCCAATGATAAACCCACGCTCTGATACTGCAACAAGGTATTGATGCTCTGTCCTGAAGTTGACGGTAAGATTTGCTTCAAGAAAAAGCTGATGAAGTTTTGATATTTCTTTTGGATTGACAGGATTCCTGATTGTAAACATATTTCCATCATCATCCTGCAGCTGAACAACAAGGTTTGGTTGTCCTGCCAGTTCAGATTTCATTTTTAACAGTTCGGCTGAATCTGAAGGTTTAAGATGCGGATAACCCAAGCGTGTTATAAAATAATTTTCCTTTTCGTCCAATTCAAATTCAAAATTAAGAGAAGAAATAAGCTTCAGTGATTCTTCTTTGGATATTTTGCGATACCTCTGACGTGCAGCTAATTCCCTTAAAACGTCCTTAAATCTCTGCTTTGAATCATAGAAAACCGATTCAAGGAAAAACCTTGTCCTTACAGCAGGATATTGTTCTTCCAGGTCAAAAAGGTGGTAGGTTTCATAGAGTTCATATATCATTTCCGCCTGGGCAGAGAGGGATGCATCTCTATTGAGCTGATACCAGCGGTGAAATCTTTTTACCGCAAAATAAAGCTGTTTAGGAAGAAATCCATATTCTCTTATATTACGTAAAAATGATTTGATACGATCAATTATGGCATTCTTTGCCGGAATTTCTGAAACGCGAAGTTCTTCTCTGAATTTATTGATCAAACTTATACCACTATCAAATCCCTCCGCTTCGATTATTCCCGAAAAGATTGCATTCCATACAGAAGCTTTTTTTATCAGCGGGTACTTTTCTTCTGTTTTATTTACGAAGCTTTCATAGAAATTCATGATCAGGTTAAGAATGCTATCTGTTTTCTCCCTTTTATAAAATGATGTTATGATGCACCCTGTCTGATAATCGTGTGAAGATACAATAATTCCATCAGGAGTAATGTCCGCAAGTTCCATTTTCATACCGGATAACTTCCAGAACTTAAAATATGCTGCAGCGGCATTCCAAACAAAAAACTTCCAGAGGTTCCGGAGTTTCTCATAAGCGGCCTCATCATTTCGTTTATACTCCCTGCGGATAAATCTTTCGATTGATTCATCGCCGATAAATTCTTCAGTCCACAAATTATACTCTTCCCATAATCCTCCGAACTTTGCAGCAAGTTTTTCATCATTTATTTCTGTCCCTGCAATAACCTTCCATTTAATTTCCTCTTCTATATCTTCAACAGACGTATTCCTGTTGAGATGTATTGCAATATCAAATCCGCCCTGAAATCTAGTTTGAACGGTTACACGAAAAACCGACCTGTTTTCATTCTGTGAATAGCTGCTTATCCAGATCCCTGAAGGCAATATATTGTTCAGAGATACGAGGACACCTCCGCTAAAAAGAAAGATTGCCTCACGCAGGATCTGATTTTCACTGATTACCTTTTTCAGAAGATGCTGATCGTTATCTGATATTGCCTGATCAAAAATTAAAACGTCGTCCCAGTGATATTCTTCGCCCGTTTCAGGATCAATAGCCACACGCTGAATATCTCCAAGCCAGGAAGTGAATTTATGTCTAATTTCCAATCTCGACTGCTGTGCAATTTCCTGTACATCTTTTCTTATTCCATACAACTCCTGCAGCAAAAAGGTTCTTCTAATCCTTTCAAAACTCAGGGGATGGCTAATACCGTAGCTTACCAGTAATTTAAATAGCTGAGGGATAATAGTTTGGGTTACATCTGTCGGGGGCAGGGCTGAATCAATTTGTTTTTGCAGTACGATTTCTATTTCTCTTAAATTATCCCCACCGCGGCTGACGCTATTGATCACCGATATAATCTCATCGTTCAGAAATTCCGGATCCAGCCGTGTATATAAGTCAAGTAATTTTAGAAAATTATCTTTTCTTAATGTCTGGAGAGCGGCCAGGAACATTTTCCTTTGAGCCGAAAGATTATTTACAAGGTTGGGGCGAAAAACAATTTCAACAGCAAGTTTATAATGATTTGAACCGGGATCTTTAAGGATGTCTATGAAGTACTTAATTGAGACTTCATTATCATTTATCATTTCCGATTGAAGCAGAACGACAGCATAATGCAGCCCTAAAATTGAAACTTCTCCTGATTCTGAAAACGCGGAAAACTTATACGCCGCATCTTTCCCCGGCTTTACCGGAGTGATCCGTTCTATAAATTCGATGTCTTTTTCGGCATCCGATTTCCTGAACCATCTAAAAATCCCCTGTCCGGCAAATTCAACAAGCTGAACATTACCGAGGAAGTAATAAGGGTTGGTCAGAATGTCCTGAAGATCAAGCTGTTTTGATTTTATCAGGTATGAATAATTTCCGATCTGAAATATATTCTGTCCTTCAGTAAGCTTTTTTATTACTAAGGATGATTTAGCTTTGGGAAGAGAAAGTAAATTATCCTTAAGAACCACATCCCGACTTAACGCACCTTTTTCACGTAAAAACCAATTAGGTATCTTAACCTCATAATTACCAAGCAGAAGGGATAGATGGTCCTTTTTGTACATGGAATTTATGATCTCATCAAAATTCTTTTCAATGATCCTTCGTTTATACGTTCCCTTAGGAGTAAGTTCCCGGTTTGTGTCATTAAATGCCCTGTCAATTTAATCTAAAATCCAGAATCCGTTCAAAGGGTGCCAAGAAATTGTTTACCGTAACTATTATAGAAGAGAAATATTCCTGTCTCTGCTGTTCATCCATTCCCATCAGCGGAGATGTTTCACTTTCAAGATCGGGGAATATCAATACTGAATTAAATGGTCGATGATCTCCTACGAGAAATACCTGTTTCACGAATTCAAAATCACGAAAGAGATTTTCAATTTTCTGAGGGGCAACAGTTTCGCCTTTTACATTCTTATAGATTTCTTTTTTACGGTCAATAATCTCAATGAATCCATCTTTATCCATTCTCATTATATCCCCAGTAGCAAGCCATCCTTCAGGATCGAAAGTTTCTTCCGGTTTTTGATTATAATAATTCATCATCACATAAGGACCACGGATTAATATTTCCCCGTCTTCATCCAGTTTGATTTCAATTCCCGGCAATGCTTTTCCCAGTGAATTTTCACGGTACTCAAATGGAGGGGTCATAGTTATTCCGCCGGTCGCTTCAGTCATACCAAATCCGCTCATTAATTCGACACCGTATCTCTGCAAAAACCTGAAAACATCAGGTGGAAGATAGCCGGCGGCTGATATTCCCCACTTAAGTGAACCCCCGGTTGCATCGGAAACAGCCTGTTTTATTTTATCATCGTCATCCGCTTCAATATCAACCCTGGCAGTAATATACTCATACAACTGGATCCACTTCTTAGGAATAGAGATAAAGATTGTGGGGTTAACAAGCTGCATATTATCAATCATCGTTTCTACGGCAGGATTTTCCATGAAATAATATTCAGCCCCCCAGAAAATCGCACCGGCCATTTCGAGCCATCTTCCGAATGTATGATAAAGGGGAAGGAATGCAAGGAAACGATCATCTTCTCCTATAGCTGGGATCGCCATTCCACGACAGAATCTTTTATAAACAATGTTAGTGTGGGAAAACATTATCCCCTTCGGTTCACCGGTAGTTCCCGAGGTATACATAATAGTTGCGAGTGAATCAGGCTTGATAACGATATCATTCTTTATTTTTTCACCGGTTGACATAGCTTTAAATTCTTCAAAATTAATTACCCAATCCTCAACAGCGTTCCCGGTTAACATTACGGCGGTCTTCAGAGAAGGAATCTGGTGTTTTATCGATCTGATTTTTGCGAGTTGTTTTTCATCATTAACAAAAAGCACGGGAGCTTTTGTCTGATTCAGAATAAAAGTAATATGTTCAGGAACTGAATTCGCCGGAATCATGACATTTACAATTCCTGATGTTAAACAGGCAAGATCAAGGAATACCATGTCCAGACTGTTTTCAAGCAGGAATGCAGCAAATCCGGTTTCACACTGCATCTCATATAATATATGACTTATCGAGGACTGGTAGACTGAAACATTCTCTGATGTTTTCTGCCAGTTATAGTCGATTGTTTTATGATCTTTAATTATGCGGAATAAAGCTTTCTTTTTGTACTGCCTGAACCGCTGCTCAAATAAAACATCAAAAGTATAAGAGCTCTGAATTATGAGTGAATGAATTAAATCATCCCATCTTCTCTCATTATAAATTTTTTGAAGGAAAACTGAATGACGGAAAAGATTGAGGTAATTATGAATAACAGGAACTACTTTCGGATCAGATTCAGGCAGTAAGGAAGCAAGATATTCACCGAAAGAAAAGAACAGATCTTTTTCAACCTTTTCCATGAACATACCTGCAAGACCGCTGCTGAATAATCCCTCAAAAATATTCTCCCACATAGCAGTTTCAGAAATATCATTAAAGTGCTTCTCATTAACGACGCGACCAAATTCCTTCTGAAGATCGGACATAAGAATGTCAGCCTCGCTGTTTTCCAATGCGGCTTTACCCGCCAGAAGTTTATCGTTTATTTCGGCCAGGGATGCAATAGATTGGTTGCTCATTTTCCGCTTTTTAATAGTATTAAAATTATGAAAGGAATATAATAATTTATTAATGAGAATGTTGAGACAGGTAATCGCAAAAAAAACGTCACGGAATAGTCCGTGACGTCTTTTGGAAAGGTTATTTCTAAGAAAAGGAAATTCTTATTTTACTTCCGCCATTTCCTCTATTCCCGCTACAGCTTCAAGCATAGCAGTTGTAATCGATTTCGGTCTTTCAATCGGATAGCCCAGACCACGGTCCCAAATAATATTGGCAACCACTCCAAGCGACCTTCCGATAGCAAATAAAACGGTATAGAAATCATATTCTTTCAACCCATAGTACCATTGAATAACGCCCGATTGTGCGTCAACATTAGGCCATGGGTTCTTTGCTTTACCCTGTTCAACCAGAACAGGAGGAACGACTTTGAAAAGCAGATCTACATATTTAAATAATGGATCGTCAGGTAAATGCTTTAAGCAGAATTCTCTTTGTGCCATATACCGGGGATCAGTTTTTCTAAGAACTGCGTGACCAAAGCCCGGAATAACCTGCCCGCTCTTCAAGGTATCCCATACAAATTTCTTCATTTCTTCTTCGGTAGGGATTTTACCTCCCATATTATCGTAAACACCCTGCAGCCAGTTTAATACTTCCTGGTTCGCCAATCCATGCAATGGTCCTGCCAGACCATTTACCAGACCTGAGATTGAATAGTAAAGATCAGAAAGAGCACTTGCGATAAGGTGACCTGCGTGAGCACTTACATTCCCGCTTTCATGATCACTATGGAGTATGAAGTACATTCTGGCAACATCATCGTATGGTTTTTTAATTCCCATCATATGAGCAAAGTTTCCGCCAAGATCGAGATTCGGATCAGATTCGATAATATCACCATTTTTATATTTCAGTCGGTATATAAAAGCGGCGATGGTGGGGAGTTTTGCCAGAAGATTCAAACCATCTTCATATGTCGGCGACCAGTAATCGTTCTTCTTTAAATTACCGGTATTATATTCCTTAACAAATTCAGATTCACGCTGCATTGATATTATGGCTGCTGAGAACATTGCCATTGGGTGAGAATCCTCAGGCATTGTTCTTAGCATATCAAAAACATATTTAGGTACAGCGGATCTTTTACGGAATTCTTCCGCAACTTCTTTAACGTCTTCCTCTGAAGGAATATCACCTGTAAGTAAAAAGAAGAAAAAACCTTCCACGTATGGCATCTCGCCTCCGGGTACCTTAGGAAGTTTCTCAAGAACTTCAGGAATTGTAAAACCCCGAAAACGTATTCCTTCCATCGGATCAAGATAAGAAATATCTGTTACAAGACTCTTTATACCTCTTGCACCTCCAATAACCTGTTCGATAGTGACTTCCCCTACTTTCACATTGCCAAATTCTTTAACGAGACGTGCTGTGCGCGGACGCCAGGCTTCAATTTTATCCTGGACTTGTTTTTTCAATCGTGACATTTTCTCCTCCTGAGATAAACATATTGAAAATTATTAATTCCCCTATTCCAAACAAGGAAAATTAAAGTTGTTGAACATAAATATACAAAGAAATAATATTTGTTTGCTTTTAGCAATTAAAAAACTGTGATTTTTTCCTCTTTTTTTTAGGGGGAAAAACGGTCACAGGGGTAAATTTTCCTAAAAGGAGGGGTTTTGATAATAATATGCGCCTATTTCAGGATTCAGGCAGGGAATTATTCTCTGAAATATGGAGGCTGAATGTGAAAGTGGTTCCCTTACCAGGTTCGCTTGTTACGGAAATTTCGCCGCCGTTTTTTTCAACAAATTCTTTAGTCAGGATTAAACCAAGTCCTGTTCCCTCTTCCTCATTTGTTCCTGGTTTTGATTTTTTTGAGACAATGTCAAAAAGAGTCTGCTTTGTACTTTTGTCCATTCCGACGCCATTATCTGATACTGAGATCTTCAGGTAATCGTGGCCGTCTTCGGCAGATATCTCTATCTTCCCTCCTCTGTCTGTGAACTTTATGGAATTTGTTATCAGATTCCGTAGTATGGAATTCAGCATATCCTCCTCGGCCATCACAATGTAATCTCTATTTATGCAATTTTTTATTGCAATTCCTTTTCGTTTTGCAGAGGTCAAAAGAAATTCAATATTTTCATCCACAAGCTTTCTGATCTGAATTTCCTTAGGTTCAACTTTATTCATTCCCAGATAAAACTTGGAAAATTCGAGCAGGTCATTAAGGAGATTATAGATATGGCGTGTAGATTCATAAACCGATCCGATAAATATATCCCTTTCCTCCCTGGAGAGATTATCAATTTCATTCTTTAGGATCTCTGTGTAACCCATCATTGAGTTGAATGGACTTTTCAGGTCGTGAGAGATCAGTGAAAGAAATTTATCTTTAGTCTCATTCATCCTTTTCAAATTTTCGGTATAGTTGTTTCTTTCCTCCTCTTTCCTATTAAGCTCTGTAACATCCCTTATTACTACCTGGATGGCTGGTTTATCAAGGTAGTAGGTTGGAATCGCTTTAAGCTCAACATCCAATATTTTCCCATTGAGAGTAATTAGTTTTTCATTGCTTTCTTCAACAACTTCACCCTCCATAATAATTTTCTGAATAATGTCCTTTACACGTTTTGCAAATTTGCCCTGGATAAAATCGAAAATATTCCGGCTTTTCAATTCTTCCTCCGAAGAGGCTCCAAACATTTTTACCGCATATGGATTTGCGTATACTATCCGTCGTCCTGTGAGAATTCCTATTGCCACGGGTGACTTTTCAACAAGTTTTCTGTACCGTTCTTCATTTTCCTTTAGCCTGCGTTCAAGTTTATGTTTATATACCGCCATTTCGATTGTTGATTCCAGGTTTTTTTCATCAAAAGGTTTAAGTATATAACCGAACGGCTGAGTCAGCTTTGCCTGGGAAAGGGTGCTCTCATTAGCATATGCCGTAAGATAAATTACCGGAATATCCTTTTTGCTTCTTATTTCAGCGGCGGCTTCAATACCTGTAAGTTTTCCCTCAAGCATTATATCCATTAAAATAATATCAGGCTCAAGTTCGATTGCTTTTTTAACAGCGAGTTCCCCTGAACGTACCACACCTTTGATCTCGTAGCCTAAATTTTCAAGCGTCTTCTTAAGATCTATCGCAACAATGCTCTCATCTTCAACAATGAGTATTCTTGTTTTAGTATCCATGCTTCTCTGAATTTATGCGGAATATAAATTACTAAAAATATAATGCTCCGAAGAAAATACTTGCGGCCGTGTGATTAAGAAGATATGATCAGAATCAGGATATCTATCAATGATCTGATATGGGTAAAGTGAAGGAGAAATTCGTACCCTGGTTCAACTTACTCTTTACATCAATCCTGCCGCCATTCTTTTCGACAAATTCCTTAACAATCAGTAGGCCCAGGCCTGTGCCGTATTCGCGCTCGGTACCGGGAGTACTTACAATTTCCTCTGAAAGGATCTTATCGAGCTCGCCGCGGCTTATTCCGATTCCATTATCCTCTATAGTTACCTTGACATGCGTGGCCTCACTGAAGAAGGAGATTATCTCCGTACTAACTTTGATCTCACCTCCCCTGGGCGTAAATTTTATGGAATTCGAAATAATATTCTGCACGGTCGAATTCAGCATATCCTCATCAGCAAACACAAATACATCCGCGTTAAACTCAGCAGAAATAGAGATCTCTTTACGGATAGCATTTCCTTTTAACAGGCTAAGATTTTTCTTCAGCAGACTGGTAAGGTTTATTTCTATGGGCTGAAAATCAAAACGGCCAACCTGGAATCTTGAGTACTGAAGCAGGTTGTTGGTCATTCCATAAAGGTTTTTAGAGGCCTCATAAATTACGTTGAGATACTCCTTCACTTCATCATGAGTGAGAGTATCATATTCGGTCGTAAGTATCTCGGAGAAACCCAGCAGAGAATTAAAAGGACTGCGTAGATCGTGAGAGATCAACGAGAACAACTTATCTTTGGAGGCGTTCAGTTTGCTTAGTTTAAGGATGAGTTCCTTTCTCTCCTGCTCTACAATTTTTCTTTCGATTGCCCTGGAAATAGGGTAAGCAACAACCTCAAGGATCTGTTTTTCTTTTTCTGTGTAAGTTTCTTCATTTTCATAATCCTGTACAACAAGAGCCCCCATAGTATGGTCGCGTATTTTCAGAGGAATCCCCAGCCAGATAGCCGATTGTGTTCCTACTACCTCAGTCTCACGCTCCATAACAAGTTCATTATCCCTTTCCCTGGTGATTAATTCTCCTTTACCCGATCTTAAGATATATTCAGTCAGGCCTCTGCCGAATTTCATGGGAGGAGCATACTTATCATATTTATCAATGAAATACGGAAAAGTTATCAGGTCATTTTTCTCATCGTAAAGGGCGATATAAAAGTTCTCGGCAAGCATAAGCTCGCTGATGCCGGAATGTATGAAATGAAAAAGCTCATCAAGATCTGTTTCTTCATTTGAATGCTGAATGATGCGGAAAACTACCTCCTGGATTTTTTCTTCCTTTTTCTTGTTGGTTACATCAAGCCCTAATGACATAATTCTAACAATTTTTCCGGTTTCATCACGAAGGACTGTATTATTATACTGGATTACCTTTGAATCGCCTGATTTGGAGATAAGTATGATTTCCCTGTTCTGCGGAGGAGGTATAATTTCGCGGAATGTTTTTTCAATGTTGTCTTTAAGTTCAACGGCAGCGTCGGCAGGCACAAGTTTCGTCCATGCCTGGCCGATAATTTCAGACTGCTTTATGCCCAGCAGGTCGCAGGCTTTCTGATTCACGATACGTATCTTCTGATCCTCATCGATTACAAGCAAAAGCAGGTTTGCCTGATCAAAAACAGTTTCAATATTCTCATTTGAATATTTAAATTTTTCGATAAGATTTTCCGATTCAGTATAATTCTTCAGAGTTCCAACACTGAAAAGATTATTTCCTCTGGAATCTACAAAACGGGTAGCTTTGTCCTGCAGCCACTTCTCACCCCCGTCTTTAGTTATTACCAGATACTTTGCATAGTACTGCCGGGCTTCTCTTCCGTCAGGTTCAGTTTCTTGTGCAATAAAATCATCAGAAGTACTTTCAGCGACTTCCCTGATCAGGTTTTCGAATCCAAGTTCATTTATTTCGGCACAGGTATACCCCGTAAGCTCAGTTATACCCGAACTCATAAATTCATAAATTCCAGTCAGGTGGTTTAGATGATAAGTGACCCGTAGTTCTATACGGGAGACTTCATTTTCAACCGATATTTTTCCGTAGGGTTTCAAGAAATATTTCCTTCTTTCTGATCAGGCTAGAATAAAACATCAATTTTTATGCTAAAACACATAATGTCATTTTTGTAAAAATTCAGCTTGTTAATTAAATTATTTAATTAGAAAAGATAAAGATTACGAAGAAAATAGTAAACGTAACACCTAAGGGATATATGAAAAATATCTTGACTTTTCTTCCGTAGGGTGTTATTTTTATATAGACTAAATATAAATAGTATGGTAAATCTTATTATTCCGGGTTAAAAATGAAAACTGCCGCAGAACTAAAGTTTGGAGAAACAGGTGTTATATATGAGATCGATGAGAGCCACCCATCCTCAAGGAGAGTGCTGGAATTTGGTTTTACTCCCGGTCAGGAAATTGAGCTAATAAATAAATCATTGTTTAATGATCCACTGGCTTTTGCAGTCAGGGGAACCTTGATTGCGATACGCAAAGAAGAGGCAGATTGTATTAAGATTTCATGAATGTTCAGACAATAAGAACCTCCCCTCTTGTCTCACTGGTTGGGTCTCCCAACTCAGGCAAAACGACGCTATTTAATTATCTAAGCGGGAAAAATTATAAAACCGTTAATTACCCCGGAGCTACGGTAGAGTATTCCGTAAGCCGTCTTCTTGAGAGATTCCGACTGGAAGCCAACGTTGTAGACACCCCGGGTATCATAAGCCTCATTCCCGGCTCACCTGATGAAGCTGTTTCAATAAATTCTTTGTATTCACACCCGAGGCTTGGTACGCCGGATGTTATAATTGTAACTGTAGATGCCAGCCAGCTATCCAGGCACCTCCTTCTCGCAAAGCAGCTGCTTTCCTGTAAATTCAATGTGGTAATTGCATTAACGATGCTTGACATCCTGAAGCGTAAAGACCTTGGTATAGATTCGCAAAAACTCTCAGGATTGCTAAACTGTCCAGTTATTGAAGTGGACCCCCGGACAGGTAACGGTGTAGACAAATTGATTTCAGAAGTTGAAACGAGCATAAACAGCTACAACCAGGAAGACAAAGAAAAGATAACCAGGCTGAACGGGGAAGGTTCTTTTAAGAGCCTGCTTCAGATATATCGCGAAATTGAGATTGTTGAAAATGATGTACTCTTAAGAATTGATAACCATAAGACTAAAGTCAATTTGAACAGGGCGAACAAACAGCTGAATCTGTTGATCAACCCAAAAGCAAAAATTGAATGTAAACAAATTGACCGAACGACATTAAGAATAGACAGGCTGCTGCTACACAGAATCTGGGGAATATTTTTCTTCTTCCTTATTATGGCAGGTACATTCACCTCCATATTCTGGCTAGCGGAACCGCTGATGGATCTGGTAGATTCCGCGTTCGGATTTTTATCAACTGCAGCATTCGACATTCTCGGTAACAACTGGTACGGTGATCTCATTGCAAACGGGATAATCAGCGGAACGGGTTCAGTGCTGGTTTTCGTTCCACAAATTCTGATTCTCTTTCTTATACTTGGACTGCTTGAAGACAGCGGTTATCTCGCCCGTGGTGCTATGCTTATCGACAGACCTCTTTCCAGAATAGGATTGAACGGAAAATCGTTTGTTCCTATGCTCTCCGGATTTGCATGTGCTATTCCCGCTATGATGGCTACAAGAACAATTCCTAATAAAAGGGAAAGGTTTCTTACAATCTTCATACTTCCATTAATGAGCTGCAGTGCAAGACTTCCAGTTTATGCTTTACTTATAGCATTTCTTTTTCCGGGTGATAAATCATGGCTCGGAGGCATTATGCTTGCCTGTATTTACATTTTCAGTGTAGTGTCATCTGTTACAGTTGCAGGTATTATTAATAAATTTAAGAATACCCTCATTAAAACCGAAGATAATTCATCTTTTATTCTTGAACTTCCAGCTTACAGAAAACCTAAGCTCAAGGTTATTACGGTAAATACCTATCACAATGCCAAGCATTACCTTAGAAAAGCAGGTCCTATTATCCTGGGATTTTCTATTATCCTGTGGTTCCTGACTTATTTTCCGAATACGGATCCGCAAATTGATACCAGCGGTCTTTCTAAAACCCAAGTTATTGAGACACAGTCGGCAGCAAGACTTTCATCATCCTATGCCGCTGATCTGGGTAAATTTATTCAGCCTGTGATGTCGCCGCTCGGTATGGATTGGAGGGTAGGTGTATCTTTGATTGCTGCATTTGCTGCGCGTGAGGTATTTGTCAGTTCTCTTGCCTTGATCTTCAAAGTCACCGACGAAAACAGTGAGAATTTCCAGAATTCGATGATAAAAGCTATGAGACAGGCCGAAATTGGGGACACCGGTCAGAAACTTTTTACAACATCGACTATTCTAGGACTAGTGGTATTCTTTATATTCGCGCTTCAGTGCCTGTCGACGGTTGCTGTCTCCAGAAAAGAAACAGGGAGCTGGCGTATACCCATCCTGCAGATAATAATTTTTACCTCAACCGCATACATCCTCGCGTTCATTACCGTAAACGGATTGAGAGCGCTCGGGTTCAGCTAAAAGCTGGACCTAAAATGAGGTTTTCTTGCTATTATAACTAATCCGTAATATTTTTGATGTGTTAAAAAGAGTTATGAAATTGAAACATCCACAAGCAACTGAAGTATTAAGGGAATTCCTTAAGAGTGAAAAAAACAGGATAACTCCCGAACGATTTGAAGTGATGGATTCAGCGCTCGATTATGAAGGGCACTTTGGAGCCGACGATCTGTATGTATTAATGAAAAATCAGAATTCCAGCGTTTCAAGGGCAACTGTTTACAAAACACTTGAACTTCTTGTACAATGCGACCTGGTAATTAAAAGAAATTTTGGAGATAACCTGACCAGGTATGAAAGTAACTTTAAAAAACAAAGTCACGATCATCTGATCTGCATGGACTGCGGCAGAATTGTTGAATTTACAGACCCGGCCATAAAAGATCTTCCCGGAAAAATCAGTGCCGAGCTTGGATTCGATGTGGAAAGCTATTCATTTAATATTTTTGCCCGCTGCAAGAATTTCAAAAACTGTAAATATCACAAATCAAATCATTAATTATGGCTCATCAGAAGTATCCGATAAACTGGAAGAAAAAAGACTTCTCTATAAAGATATTTTGTTCGATTCCCAATATTGCCACTGGTATACTGATAAGGGGGGCCGAGAATTATTTTGTAGTGGATCCCGGAGATGGAATTCTGCGGGATTTGAATAACGAAATCGGGATGAAACAGATCCTCGGAATATCTGATCTGTTTATAACTCATGGTCACCATGATCACATCGGTGGCGTATGGGCGCTTCTGACGTATATGAGAGTGATGCATAAAACCACTCCCCTAGCGATACATTACCCGGAAGGTTGTGTTGAGATAGAAAGTATCCATAATGCTTTTAAAAAAGTTTATTCATCCTCAATACCTTATAATATAAATCTGAAGGTTATTAAACAGCCCCGGAACTTTAATACCAAAAAGGTTACTGTAAGACCGTTCCCGGTGATACACAAAGAGTACCTTCACGACGGAGTTACAACCAGACAGGTTCCCGCACTGGGCTATTCTTTCACCTTTGACGGAATAAAAATTTGCTACGGCGGTGATACGGCTTATTGTGAGGACCTTGCAAAACAGGCTAAAGGAGCCGATCTTGCCATTGTTGAGGCCGGCCACGAGGATGATACACCTGATGATATGCATATGACAATGACAGAGGCGAGATCAATTGGGAAATCGGCTAAAGAATATTTTATGGTACACGTTCCCGAATAACTACCTGTTGTTTATAGTTAATTTCCTGGGAGATAACAGGTTACGCCGGACAAAGTAACGAATAGCTTTGGGGCTATACATCCAATCATAAAGAGAAATAACTATGAAATATCTGTTTATACTACTTACCTTTTTCATTTTAACTAATATCACTTTTTGTCAGGAGTCGGGCGATCTGTACCGGATGGAGGGTGAGAAACATCTGAAAAACATTAAGATGCTTACAGATAAGGGGGAGAATGCTGAGGCTTATCTTTCCTTTGATGAACAGAAATTGATCTTTCAGAGCAACCGGGGCGAACTCCCATGCGACCAGATATTTACCATGGGAACTGACGGCAGCAATATCACCCGTATATCCAATGGCGAAGGAAAAACAACCTGCTCATACTTTCTTCCAGGAGATACAGCAGTTATTTATGCCTCAACATTCGGAGCTGATAAAGAGTGTCCTCCACCGCCCGATTATTCAAATGGCTATGTCTGGAAACTCTACGAAACATTTGATATTTATACCGCCGAACCTGACGGTTCCAACCTGAGGAAAATGACTAACACTCCCGGCTACGACGCAGAAGCAACTGTTTCGCCGGTGGGTGATAAGATAGTCTTTACATCTACAAGAACAGGTGATCCCGAAATTTACACAATGAACCTGGACGGAAGTGAGCAGACGCAGCTGACATTTCAAAAGGGTTATGACGGCGGACCTTTCTTTTCACTTGATGGTACCAAAATTGTCTTTCGTGCTAGCAGGCCTAAAACGGAAAAAGATTTCGCTGATTACAACGACCTTGTTCAGAACGGCCTTGTACGCCCTACCGCTCTTGAGCTGTATGTAATGGATGCCGACGGGAAAAATATGAAGCAGGTAACAGATTTTGGAAAGGCAAGCTTTGCTCCTTTCTTTTTTCCCGATGCAAAAAGGATAATTTTTTCTTCCAACCTGAACAGCAAGAGCGCCAGGAACTTTGACCTCTACATGGTAAATGTAGATGGAACAGGATTAGAGCAGATTACATTCTTCGAAGCATTCGACGGTTTCCCTATGTTCACACGCGACGGAAAGAAACTGGTGTTTGCCTCAAACAGGTTCAGCAAAAAAGAGGGAGATACAAATATCTTTATTGCAGACTGGGTTGAATAACAGGAATTATCATTTATCTTAAATTCAGAGGAGAACGATGAAGAAGCTGTTTTTATTACCATTACTGATATCACTGTCATTCGGATTTCTTTATTCTGGAGGACAGAAGGATAAAAATCAGGAAATAACCGCATCTGAAATTCAGGATCATATAAACTATCTGGCCAGCGACAAGCTTCAAGGCAGATTCACAGGTTCCGAAGGCGGAGAAATGGCTGCTGAATATATACAGGCAGACTTTGAAAGCTCCGGGTTAAAGCCATTATTCAATGGAAACTTCAGACAGAATTTTCCTTTTGTAGCGGGAATAGAACTGACTGACAACAATAAGTTTATGCTCAACATTAATGGTGAGGAACTTTCTCCGAAAATTGAGGAAGAATATACGCCTGCACCTTTCTCAGGCAATGTGGATTATCATGGTGAAATTGTGTTTGCCGGATATGGTATCTCCGCTCCTGATCTGAATTATGATGATTATAAGGATATTGATGTAAAAGGTAAGGCTGTAGTGATAATGAGATATAACCCCGAAGGCGCTAATCCTCATACTGAATTCGGAAAGTTTTCAGCTTACAGGTACAAAGCCGACGTAGCTAAACAGAAAGGGGCTTCTGCAGTAATCTTTGTCTCGGGCTACATCCCTAAAGATGATGAAGATAAACTAATGAAGCTGCGCTACGATGGAGCTGGTCCAATGGCTGATTTCGGAATTATCCAGATTAAAAGAGATATCGCTGATAAGTTATTTAAAGCAGAAGGATTAGATTTTGAGACAGTTCAGCAAAAGATAGATTCTTTGAAAGTTCCTGATTCGTTCCTGTTTAAGAATTCAAAGGTGATGTTATCTACAGGAGTTAACGAGGTTACTAAACATGCAGATAATATCGGAGGTTATCTGGAGGGAAATGATCCTCAGCTAAAAAACGAGTATATCGTTATCGGAGCTCATTACGATCACCTTGGATGGGGTGAAACAGGTTCTCTGTACACCGGTACTGAACCGCAGATCCATAACGGTGCTGATGATAATGCCTCGGGTACAGCAGGAGTAATGGAACTCGCTGAAAAATTCGCTTCACAAAAAGATAACCTCAAAAGAAGTATGATATTTTTATGCTTCTCAGGTGAAGAACTGGGACTAATAGGATCTTCTTATTTTACCAATAACTCCCCCATCCCTCTTGATAAGGTCGACGCAATGCTTAATCTTGATATGGTAGGACGATTGAATGCGGAGGATCAGCTAACGGTATACGGCACCGGAACATCTACTGAATTTAAGGACCTGCTGAACACGGATAATAAGGATTATAATTTTAAGCTGACATTTAACGACGAAGGATACGGACCAAGCGACCAGTCATCTTTCTACGCGAAGGAGATCCCGGTTTTATTTTTCTTCACAGGAACTCATACTGATTACCATCGACCTACTGATGACGCAGATAAAATTAACTCCCAAGGCGAAGAAGAAGTTATAAAATATGTATATGAAATTGCCGATAATATTGATGAAGACAGCACAAAACCAGATTACATAAACGTTCCACGTAAAGGCGGCGGCCGTGATATGGCATTCAGTGTTTATGTAGGTACTGTGCCCGACTATGCAAGCCAGGTTGACGGGTTAAAGATTAACGGTGTAGGAGAAGGCAGTCCCGCACAGAAAGCCGGACTCCAGGGTGGAGACATTATAATAGAATTCGGCGGAAAGAAAATCTCCAATATATATGATTACACATATGCCCTTGGCGACCATAGTCCCGGCGACATTGTAGACGTCGTTGTTATGCGCAGCGGTGAGAAGAAAACTATGAAAGTTGAGCTGGGCGCCAGATAGAGCCGAGAATGAATGTAACTTGATCTTAATCGATGGTCACTATCATTTGCGGAACAGTAACCGGGAGTGCATTCTGAGCCATTTTGAACGTATATGTTTGATTCTTTGATCCCTTGATCTCGAATTTATGATACGTACCATCCTCCGGCACAGGAAACCTTGATGATGATTTATCAGGACTGATAACCTCTAAGGTATAAGCTTTATCTACTGCAGTAAAGTGGATATGTTTTCCGTCTCCCATTCCCAGTGTGCTAACGACTTTATCATCATACCAGAAATCATCTTTTTTAAGATTAACCTCTTTCATTCAGCCTCCGTAATCATTTTTTTGTTAATAATATTTGTTTAAACCTGTTATCCTCTCTCAGTTTTTTTAACTCGGGAATATGGTCAAGTTCGTCCCTGGCATACCCATTGTCCAAAGCTTTCTTAACCCATTTAATTGCATTATCCCTTTCTCCAAGCTGTTCAAATACTTCACAAACAAGGATCATAACATTTACATCCTTCGGGTTTAAGGATACAACTTTCCCTAATATAGTTTTTGCGCTATCGGCAAGGTTAAGTTCCGTACAATAGCTTGCTATATTAACCAGGACCTGGGGATCGACCGGATTAACCTTAAGCTGTTCTTCACCCAGTGCTTTTGCTTTTCTCAGAGCGAATATAATTTTAGCTGAATCGGCAGAGCTTTGCCTGTATGCACCCGCAAGATAGCCCCACACACTATAATCTGAGTCCTGCAGCTTCAGTGCCTTTTCATATGTTGATGCAGCGTCACTATAAAGGCCTTCATAATAATAGAGTGTTGCGAGATTAGAAAAAACGCTATAATCAGGCTGCAGCTCAAGAGAACGCTTAAACATGACTATAGCATCCGCTTTCTGATCCAGGTAATAATACATTGCCCCCAGGTTTCTGAAGGCAGCCGCATTCATGGGTGCCATCTTAGTCACCTGTTCAAACTGTTTTGCCGCATCCTTATAATTTCCATGAAGATAATAGAATACCCCGAGGTAGTTATAACCTCCCCAGTAATCAGGTTTCAACTTAATAACCTTTTTATATATTGATTCGGCCTCTTCAAGTTTACCTTGTTTGTTGTAAGCAGTTGCCTGCCCCTGGTAGGCATCAACATTTGAAGGATCAATATCCTGTGCAATCAAGTATTCTTTATTTGCCTCTGTATACTTTCCTGTTTCTGTATAAAGCTTACCGAGTGTAATATGTACCTGCGCCAGGTTCTGGTTCAATGAATCAGCTATCATGCAATTCTGTTTTGCTTTTTCTACCAGCGAGATATCTTTAGTTTTTGAATATAGACGAAGGTATGCTTCTCCCAGCGCCGCATAACCCAGGGCAAATCCGGAATCCAATCTCACTGACTTTTCCAGCAGCACGACCGTCTTTTTCATATCGTCTATATTTGAAAAATTCAGAAGGTCGCCTCTTGCTTCAAGGTACAGGGTATTAACAGCAGGATCAGAAGTTCCTCCCGCTCTCAGCCTGTTTTTTACTTCTTCTTCAACAGGAAGTCCTAACATCTCCGCGGTTTTTAATACTGCTTCATCCTGTATTGAGGATATTTCAGTCAGTGGTTCATCTATTACACGGGAACTTATTTGCCTCTTTTGGGCAGGGTCAACAAGATTCAGTATCAACTGCCACCTGTTATTCATCTTCTGCATGCTGCCAGTTACAGCCAGGTTTATGCCAAATGCCTTTAAAGCATCTTCGGGAGTGGATACTTTACTTTTCTGCATTTCACTTACCGGTACAATCCATAACTTCTCTTTATACTGCTCAAGCTGTGACAGCTTACTTGTTATTATTTCGCTTAACCCGTCAGCTAATGATTTATTCTCAGCACTACCGATTACACTGAAAGGAAGCACGGCAATATGCTTTTCAACAGGAATGAGATTATCAGTACTTCCGGAAGAACCATCGGCTCGGGAAATGTAATCATATAATAAAAACGATGTAGCTATTAATAAAACAACTACAGCCGCCC
Organism: uncultured Bacteroidota bacterium; assembly: GCA_963839165.1. Classification (GTDB taxonomy): domain Bacteria; phylum Bacteroidota; class Ignavibacteria; order Ignavibacteriales; family Ignavibacteriaceae; genus DATFVA01. The sequence goes on from CAWIUG010000005.1 coordinate 589,168, forward strand.
ATCTTAACCAGGGTGCTTTAAGCAAATTAAATTTTTTAGTACCAGGACTTTCATTAATGAAAGAAAACCCGCGTGTAGTTCCAACTGATGAGGACCCGGATAATTCCTTTAATAATTCTAGGTCATTCAGAAGCTCCGATACCGAAGAATACCTTTCATCTTTGTTTTTTGCAAGAGCTTTAAATATGATTGACTCAACAGGTTCGGGAATACTTTCATCATAAGTTTTAAGGCTGCGGGGTTTTTCATTTAATATAGAATAAACAACTGCCTGATCATAATCACCCTTGAATGGAAGACTACCTGTAAACAATTCATACATCACAACACCGAGCGACCAAATGTCGGTTTGATGATCAACATCGCCCCCGGTGGTTTGTTCAGGCGACATATATGAAATAGTTCCCAGAGTAGTTCCCAGTCTTGTAAGATTACCGCTGTTTCCCAGCTTTGCCAGTCCGAAATCCATTATCTTAACCGTACCGTCATTAGTAATCATGATATTAGAGGATTTAATATCGCGATGCACGATTCCTTTATTATGCGCTGCTTCGAGTCCCCGGCATATTTTTATAGCTATATCAACGGCCTCTTCGTAAGTGGGCTTATTTCTGCTGATCTTTTCCTTTAATTCGATACCGTCAATAAATTCCATTACAAGGAATAATTTTGACCCGCCGTCACCTTCCTCATTTTTTGCGATAGAATATATTGTTGTAATATTGGGATGATTAAGGGAGGCGGCAGCCTTTGCTTCTGTTTTAAACCTTTCAAGGCTTTCTTCATTAAAGGCGATATGACGAGGCAGAAATTTCAGTGCAACCGTTCTCTCAAGTTCAGTATCTACTGCCTTATACACAACACCCATTCCCCCCTCGCCCAATTTCTCCGTTATCTTATAATGAAGTATAGTTGAACCAATCATAATTAAATTATTTCCAATTAGATATAAGACTGGAAGAAGAGGAATTCATTACATAAACATGCACCTCACCGAAACCTGACTTCAAATCAGGGGAAATAGTATCACTTTAGCGAATGATGAATGAATTTACATATTTTTTTTCATATATAATACAAATCAGATATTTCTTTTTGGAGAGCTGAATTGCCCCCGGGCAATAAAAAAGGCAGTCAGGAAACCCGGACTGCCTCACTAAAACAAGCTTTAATCTTTAACTACTTATCACTGCCGCCTACATCCCCATCGCATGATCAGTCTATCTACTTTCTCCATTCCGGAAAGCGGCCAGGGGTATAAGGAGCGCCGTACTTCTCGAGTGTTGATTCGAGAGCTTTTACTTCTCCGTCAATTGATTTCAGATCTGCTAACAGTCCGCCAAACTGACCTGCCGCAGCATCATAAGATTTTATATACGTATCTGTAGGAGCCGAAGTTGTTGTCCACAACGCACTTGTAACGAGATCGACCCTATCTTTAACAGAAGTAGGTGAACCTCCTTCATATCTTGCCCTAAGGGGATCACCATTAAGCTTTCGGTTAAAATCATCCAGTTCCTTTTCAATCTTTATAACAGTGTTATAAGTTTCTTCTGGTACTCCCGCACCGTCAATAACCGCCTTCTTAAAATATTTAAGTTTATCGTCGAGCGATTTCCTATAAGCGTCAGCACCCGATATCGCCCTGGTAAGCTCAGCTACCTTCCGGTTAAAATTATCAAGCGATTGTTTATCTTCCGCAGGTAGTGAAGCATTATTTAATGATTTGCATACGAATTCCTGTGGTGGAACAAGTTCTGTAAATGTCCCATCCTGGAATTTTGAAAGTGACACTTTATAAGTGCCGGGAACAACCATGTAACCACGGTCAGGTTCATTCCAGGGTACGGAATTATCAAATGGTTCCAAAGAGACTGCTGTAAAAGGATTATAGCGGAAATCCCAGGTTATCCGGTTTACTCCTTTTTTCGGATCGGTCTTTATTTTTCTTATAACATTACCCTGCTGGTCGGTAACAGTGAAAAGAAGATAAGCATCAGGTTCCTCCTTTTCATTAAACAAAGTCTGGTAGGCAGGGTACTTTATGACTTCGTTCTTTTTCTGTTTTTCTTTTTCTTCATCCCTTCTTATTTCCTTAAGAGATTTGATATCATTCTTCAAGTAGTAAGTAAAAACAGCTCCGAAATCGGGATTAGGAGCCGCATAAAAACTAGCTCCCATAAACCCTACCCCAGGAAATGCAAAAGGCTGAGCTTCTATATACATTAGAGCGTCCTTAACTGGGAAAATAAACGCGTCTTTTTTAAGGTTATCTTTTGCCATATACCTTAATGGCGAATAATCATCGAGGATATAAATTCCTCTGCCGAATGTTGAAACGACAAGGTCACTTTCCCTTCGCTGGATGGTAAGGTCCATTACCATCTCCGTAGGAAGACCGTTTTTCAGGGGTATCCACTCATTTCCTCCATCAACAGTATAGAAAACCCCGAACTGAGTTCCGATGAACAGCAGGTCCTTATCCACATTATCTTCAGAGATCGTGAAGGTGCTTCCGTATTTGGGAAGGTTACTGTTAAACAGTGACCAGTTTTTTCCGCCGTCAGTCGTCTTATACAGGTAAGGTTGGAAATCTCCCGCGATAAAATTTTCACAGGCAGCATAGGCTACGTTCTTATCGAAATGTGATGGAGCGATGTCATGTATTCTGGAATATTCCGGAAGACCAGGCGTGGAAGCTTTATGCCAGGTTTTTCCTCTGTCGCTGGTATAATGAATTAAACCGTCACCTGAACCTGTGAAGAGGTAATTCTCATCAAGCGGGGATTCCGCTATGGCCGACAGCTGTGCCATTGAGGCTTTCAGGGCAAGATCATCAATGCTCCAGCTTCTATCCATCAGCTTATCCATTTCCTTCGGTACACCGCGGGTGAGATCAGGACTAATAATCTTCCAGGTGCTTCCCTGGTCATTGGTTATGAATAACTTATTAGCACCAAAGTACAATCTCTTATTATCAAATTTTGAAATAAGGAGAGCAGCATCCCAGTCGAACCTGTAGGCGGTATCGGCAAAATCATAAGGCTTAATATACAAGCGTTCACCGCTCTTTTTATCAAACCTGACAAGTCCTCCGTTCTGAGATTCAGAATAAATAATATTGGGGTTCTTCCAGTCAACCTGGGTCTGGAAGCCGTCACCTGAGCAGGTGTAATACCAGTCCTGGTTTGTAATACCACCCGTATTTATTGTACGCGACGGTCCACCGAAGCTGCTGTTATCCTGCGAACCGGCAAATACATTGTAAAATGGAAGGTCGTTATCCGTTGTTACTTTATAAATTTCAGCAATCGGAATATTCGATTTGAAATTCCAGTTCTTTCCCTGGTCATACGTTTCATAAACACCTCCGTCGCATCCAGCGATCAGGTGATCATTATTATCCGGATCAATCCAGAGAACATGGTTATCGACATGCTTTTTATCCTCGCCGAGGTTATCCCAGTTTTTTCCGCCGTCATTAGTAACCTGCAGAAAGACATCCATACTATAAACACGATCAACATTTTTCGTATCACAGAATAATTTCTGGAAGTAAAAAGCAAACGATGAAACATAGCTGCTCTGTTTTGACCAACTTACTCCACGGTCAGTACTTTTATAAACGCCCCCCTTTTTTTCAGCAGCTTCAATTATTGCATACAGTACATCGGGATTCACAGGCGAAATCGCCAGACCAATCCTTCCCATATCGCTGTTAGGTAATCCTTTTTTCATTTTATCCCAGGTTGCTCCGCTGTCAGTACTGCGGTAAATCCCGCTCTCAGGTCCCCCCGAAACACCCGTATATAAATTTCTCATCCTCTGGTGCATAGAGGCGTATAGTATATTTGAAAATCGGGGGTCCATATGAATTTCAAATGCACCCGTGTACTTGCTTATGGACAGGACATTCTCCCAGGTTTTACCTCCGTCGGTGGTTTTGAAGATACCCCGGTCGCCGCCCGAAACTCTGGATGGACCATAGCCGGCAACATAAACTATGTTACCATCGTTAGGATCAACAACGATTCCACCAATCTGTCTGGACTCTTTAAGTCCCATATTATTCCAGCTTTCTCCTCCATCTTCACTCTTATAAACCCCGTCGCCATAAATGACATTATTCTGGTTGTTATTCTCTCCTGTGCCTACCCATACTGTATTAGGATTCGAGGGATCTATGGTGATTGCACCTATGGCGTAGGAATCCTGGTTATCAAAGGCAGGTGAAAAAGTTATTCCGTTATTAGTTGTTTTCCATAAGGAGCCATGCCCGGAACCAACGAAATACTCGCTATGATTGAAAGGGTTTACAGCAAGGGCCACTACCCTGCCACCTGTAATTGCGGGGCCAATGCTCCTGAACGATAATCCGCTCATCGGGATATTTTTTAACGAGTCGGGTTCGGATTTTTCCTGAGGGATTATATTGATTGAAAATGCCAGCAGGATTGCAATGAATGTTAATGTCAGATGTTTTTTCATGTTGCTAACTGAAATTTTGTTTGTGGATATAGATATGTATTAGAGGATTCAAGCCAGAGACTTCAGTATTTTAGTTAAAATCGCGTCAAAGTTAAGAGAAACTTTTAATTAAATCTAACCATTTTTCAATGTTTTGGGATGAATGGTTATATATCGGGATGACCGCTTACCCGCAATGAAGCAATAACTTCAGCATTTATCTGATGGATACTCACACAAAACTTTAATAGTATTTTTATATTTCAGTATTAAGAGAAAGGAAAATTATGAAGTGCGTACAAAAAGAATTCAGCCTTAAATCAAGAGGGAGAGGTTTCCACCTGATCACTGATGAGATACTCGACCAGGTTGATGAAATTCAGGATATCAAGACAGGAATAGCCCATATCTTTATTAAGCATACTTCTGCTTCACTAACTCTGAATGAAAATGCCGACCCCACAGTGAGGAAAGATATGGAAACGCATTTTAACAAAATGGTGCCTGAGGACGCTCCATATTATGAGCACAATACAGAAGGGTCGGATGATATGCCCGCACATATAAAAAGTGCGATTCTTGGAAGCAGCGTCTCAGTTCCTGTTAAGAACGGAGACTTTAATCTAGGTACCTGGCAGGGAGTTTATTTATGCGAACATAGAAACCGCGGCGGCGGCAGGAAAATAGTAGTTACGGTATTTGGTGAATAAGCAAAAATGTAATCAGGTTCAGGGCTGAAATAATCGAACAACCTCCCAACTTTTGGGAGACAGGACTGCACGGTTTTATGTGTTAACATCTTTTTGAGACACTGACATTTTGTTTTTTCAACAGCGGAAAACAGCGTTATTTCGCAGTAGGAGCGGTGTCTCATAATGAGCGCAACTCCGTTACAACTCCGCTCCTTCCCCAGTATAAAACCAGGATTAATTGGAGTCTGCCATTTTGTCACACTTGTAGAATAATTAAACAGAGAATGGATACAAAACCCATCCCCTGTTAGAAGGGAAAATTTTAATAATAAAACCGGAAGCCAAACCTGAACATTACCCCACTCATATCAAAGACCCTCTCGAAAGTTCTTTTATTTCCGAAAGCATCCTGGGTTTCGTATGTCCAGCTGGGTGCCGAGGAATGGTAGGTAAGCTCTGCGAAAACGTCAGCCTGTTTGCTTAGCTCATATATCCCCCCGATGCCTATTCTCCAGTTAAGATCAAACGCCGTCTGGAATTCATCTTTTGTCGGATCGACATAATCACTATAATTTATAAGAAGAACTTCGGCGCCGATTCCTGCGGTAAGGTAAGCCTGGGTATATGGTGCAACCAGAGTTTTACCAGTAAGATGGATCATTAAAGGAAAATCATGAAGGTTAGTCTTTGCCCTGAGTTCATTTATCTCTCCTCCGCCAATGGGATTAGGATCCTGCTGGTTCAAATCGTTGATAAGCGTTTTATCTACATAATTCTTATGGAACCAATCGAAACTCCAGCCGAAACTGAAATTCTTATCTACATAATGAGAACCTTCATATCCGATAATAAAACCCCCGCCTGCTGAAGAGGGAGAAAATATTCCCAGTTTCACCGCCGCAGTATTTACCTGAGCATAGATCCCGGTGACTGAAAGCGCGAAGATTATAACAATTAACTTTTTCATCTTTTCCTCAGATTTATGAGTCTCCCCTAAAAAGCAAATGGGATGCCATTTGAGAAGTTTGCATCATTATCAATTTTTTAATTCGAAACAGGATAAATTGTACAAAATGCAGTACAGCAGGTACAATTGAATAGACATTTATAAACTGCGGTTAAAAAATAAAAAAGCCTGACTAATTAACCAACACATAGAGTGTATAAAATTGGAAATGCCGTGCGAGGCACGGTGGGACTGGGTGGCAGCAGTCGACTGGGTGGAGCGATGAGGTTGGCCGGTGGTGGAACTATCGGCAAACCGGATGGCAGAGTCGGCCAGTGGCGGCAGCGGGGTTTTATGGAAGCGGTAGCATTCGGCCCGGAGGTGGAGTGATGGAGCGTTGGGGACTGGGTGGCAGCAAGGTCGGTGTGGAGCGATGGGCTGGTCCGGATGCAGTGGTGAGAAGATCGGAGTGGGTAATTGGAGTGACGAACAATTGGAATGCAGGATATGAAAAATTCCTCACTTGTCACCGTCATTTCAGTTAACCTGTGTATCCCCATTTTTTCTTGTTAGCCTCAATTTCCTCAGCTGTTGGAAGAGGCTTTCCCTCCTCGCGCTGAGGTACCACCCTTGGTTTTCCCACTATTCTTGCGTTCAGTTCTATATCTGCATTAAAAAGATCCGGAACCATTTCCTCTTCGAAGATTGCTTCCCAGGGACATTCGGGAACGCATGCATTACAGTCGATGCATTCATCGGGATCAATCAGCAGCATTTCTTTTGGAATCGTAGGGTCGTCACCGGTATACTCATAAATACAGTCGACCGGGCAGACCTGGGTACAGGCAATATCCTTACAATTAAGACATAATTTTGTGATGACGTAAGCCATAGTTCATCCTTTGAGAGTTAATAAAAACCACAATCTCAGAAGTGATCGATTTTAATTTCTGTAAACAATATTCAACAATAAAAAAATATTATTCATTAAGCAAGCATCTGCTTAACACGGGTGATTTGGAAAAAAAGTTAATGGTTAGCGGGTAATTACTTATATTTGTTATATGATTTATACACCTGATAAGAGGAATTCAAATTATGGAAATCATCAGAATACTCTTTATTTGTATGGGGAATATCTGTCGTTCTCCTGCTGCCGAAGGCATACTTAAAACTATGGTTGAAAAAGAAAAGCTTTCTGACAGAATAGAAATTGACTCGGCAGGGACTATAGGGTACCATGTGGGTGAGAGTCCCGATCCCCGGATGAGATTTCACGCCGCAAGCAGAGATTATTTTTTAAAGAGCAAAGCCCGCCAGTTCGACCCTAAAACTGATTTTGAAAAGTTCGATTATATCATCACAATGGATAATGATAATTTTAATGAAATTAATAGGTTAGACAAAAGAAAAGAATACACCAATAAGATTTACAGAATGGTTGAATTCAACAGGTTGGTAAAGGTAGATGAAGTACCTGATCCTTATATGGGGGGACCGGAAGGATTTGAGAAGGTGATTGATATTCTTGTTGATGCCTGCCGTGGATTGTTAAAAAGGCTGAAAGATGAACTTAACTGAGAATATAAAAAAGGATATTGAAAAAAGGCTGGACTCAGTTATAAGTGACACAAAGGACCTGTCAGGGGGATGTATCAGCAGCGCTTACAAAATTAAAATGGAATCGGGTGAAGCATATCTTCTTAAAACAAATAATGATTCCCCTGGCGACATGTTTGAAAAGGAAGCGCATGGATTAAACGAACTTCAGAAGGCAGATGCCATAAGGGTGCCGGGAGCAAAAATATTCTCTGAAAATTATCTTGTAACGGAATTTATTGAGAGTGGGAGGAAATCAGACGCATTCTTCACAAAGTTCGGAAAACAATTTGCTGATCTTCACCGGTATAAAGGTTCATCTTTCGGATTTTATGAAGATAATTACATTGGTTCAACTCCCCAGAAAAACCTGACTGAGGGAAACGAAAATAAAAACTGGACCGAATTCTATTTCAATAAAAGGCTCCTCGTTCAGTTAATGCTCTGTGAGAAAAACGGTTATGCTGAGGAAGAGTTGAAGAAAAACTTCAACAGACTGGAAAATAAAATAGAAGAAATACTTAAAGGTTCAGAAGAAGAACCCTCACTGCTTCATGGTGATCTCTGGAGCGGAAATTATATGGTTGATGACAATGGAAATCCCTGTATTATCGATCCAGCGGTTTACTATGGCCATCGTGAGGCAGACCTGGGAATGACAAAACTTTTCGGAGGTTACCCTGAAGATTTTTACATTTCCTATAATGAGAGCTATCCATTAAAAGAGGGTTGGGAATACAGGGAGAATATATATAAACTGTACCACGTTCTGAACCACCTTAATCTTTTTGGAAGGGGCTATTACTCACAGGCACTATCCCTAATAAAATATTATCTGTAGACTTAAGATTTTCACATCATAGCAACCGGTCTGCTCAGAACTTCTCTTGATAATCCATATAATAATCCCGGATCCATCACACAAAAGCGATAAATCCGGGATCATAATGACAATATTATTTTTAAGACAACCTTTTAAGTAATTTTATTGCTTCTTAACATCTATCAGGTGTACATCAAAAATCAAAGTTGAATTCGGAGGTATAACACGGTTTGGTCTGCTTCCATAACCCAGCGATGGAGGAATAACAAGCCTTATCTTGCCGCCTTTTTTCAACAGGGCAATTCCTTCATCCCAGCCGGGAATAACCATATGGGCTCCCAACTTAAATGTGAATGGTTCATCTCTTTCCACAGAGCTGTCGAATTTAGTACTGTCTTTTGCAAGAAAACCTGAATAATCAACAGTAACCAGGTCGCCTGAATCCGGCTGTGCACCCGTTCCCTCTTCAACTATTGCATACTTCAAGCCATCTTTAGTAGTCTTAAATTTCGTAGAATCAACATCCCACATATTAGCAACCACAGGTTCCTTTGCCTCAACAAGTGTGATGACCGCTTTCAAATTCGTATTCGGGGGGATGGGACCAATACCATTTTTTCCATACGCAAGATCTGATGGAATAATTATAGTCCTGGTACCGCCTACCTTCATTCCCGCGATGCCTTCAGCAGTACCTTTAATAAAACTTCCTTCCTTCAATAAATATTTATAAGGTTTTCCCATTTTATCGGTTGAACCAATCGATTGGCTGGCTTTACTGGAATCCTTTGACCAATCTTTAAAAGGGTTTTCTGTTGAATCTTTTATAACCCATGCATTGAACTTAATTGATACAAGATCTCCTATTTTAGCTTCTTTGCCGGTACCAACCGTATCATCCGTATATTTTAATCCGTTATCTTTCGTCACTACCTTAGAATTGTTAGAACAGCCTGAAACATATATAAGCGTTACAGCAAGAACAGCTAATGCAAGTATTTTCTTCATTTTAATTCCTTTATTTTAACTCATAAATATATTTATTTACACTTCCAAATCATAAAATAAAAGAAGTTTCACTTGATACGGATCATACTACTTGTTTTCTTCACTATAATGATCTTTAACAGAGCCGGAATGGCTGCTGTAGATCAAGACAAACCCGAAAGGTCTGAAATGGACGACAGCAGTTCTGATAAAATTATTATAGATTCGGATTATAGCCTTCAGGAAGCAACAAAAGGGTTGAAGATTCCACCTGAAATAGAAAAGAAACTTGTACTTGTTAACGTTCAATATTTTTCTTTTGATAATAAACTTCACCAGGGTCAGGTGGTAATCTCAGGTGATTTAAGAAACGATATTGAAAAGATCTTTGCTATTATTAAAAATGAAAAGTTCCCCCTGGAAGAAGTAATCCCTATTGTTTATTACGGCTGGGACGATGAAAAATCAATGACGGCCAATAATACCTCAGCATTCAACTACAGGTTTATTACCGGGACAAAAAAATTATCAAATCATTCATTCGGAACCGCAATAGACATTAACCCCCTTCTGAATCCCTATATGAGGAAAGACCTTCATCAACCGAAGGGTTCGGTTTACGATACTTCCCTCCCGGGTACAATCACCAAAGATTCATTCCTTGTGAAGGAGTTCAACAAACTCGGATGGGAATGGGGAGGAAACTGGAAGGATAGAAAAGATTATCAGCATTTTGAGAAAACCACGAAATAATTATTCGCCCCGGCCGAAGAAAAACAATAAGGGACGCCAGGCTCTTGCACTCCAGGAAGTTTCATTATGCTCCCCCAGGGAATCTTCATAAAATATAATATCCTTCCCTTTTTCGTATCCTTTTTCTTTAAGTGCCAGGATAATCTCTTTTACACCGGGAACAAGCAGCGAGTCGATCGATTTAACCCCCACATCAAAATAAAATTTGAGATTCTTACGGGGTCCTTTATAATCAATTACATTATCGACATAGTTGAAGTTATAAACCTTTAAAGCAGGTGAAACGCACATTGCCATAGAAAATACCTCCGGATAATTCCAGGCAAGCATAAATGAGATCAGGCCTCCCAGGGATGAGCCTCCTGCAGCAGTACTAGCGGGACCAGTTATGGTGTGGTAGGAAGAATCAATCAAAGGCTTCACCACTTCAACAACGAACTTCATATACGCATACCCGGTATCATTTTCTGCGTATTCAGAGTTTCTCCATTTCGTATTTGCTAGTCCTACTATTATTATTGGTTTCATCCTCCCCTTTCTAATGAGACTATCAGCAGTCTCATCCAGCTGCCAGTCTACCCCAAACGCAGAAGTTGAGGGGTCGAAAAGATTCTGCCCATCCTGCATATAAAGAACGGGGTATCTTTTTTCCGCATCCTCCTTATAACCAGGTGGAAGCCATACTATTATATCGCGCGGAAGGATCCCCTCGCCTTTTACATTCCTTATGTAATCCAGCCGCCCGGTAACCTGTCCTTTTAACTTATATGTGAATTCATCCTTCCAGTGATTGATGGACAAATAAACTGTAGTATCTCTGATTGTCTTAATTTTAATATTTTGAGGAACGCTCCCATCCCGGTTCACAGCTTCATTCTCCCAGCTGCCCCGGGTTATTTTAAATTCCACATCTTCCCCTGCAGGGAATGAAAATGTTCTTTCCCATACATTTCCCGAAGTATTACTTAAAGCAATTAAACCGGGATTCCAGTTACCCAATTCAGGCTGATTGCCTGAAACATATACTTTGGCGGTATCAGGTATATTATGTACCTGAATTTCCAATGTAATCCTGACAGATTGCTGTGCACTGACCATTGCGGCAGCGAGGCAGAATATTTAATATGATTTTCATCTGATAATAAAAATTAATTTGCTTCACATTATAACCATCCTAAAGTTAATTAAAAATTATGGACCCCCGGAGTGAATAAATATCGTTCAACCCCTGAACGGGTTGGGGCTGAAATTAGGGAGACTTAGGATAAAGAAGTTGATTATCTATGGAAATCCTGGAGAGATAGAGATGCACCGTTATTGAATCTCTCCGGGATTTTGGAACAATTAATCCCTGTAAGTTTATTAATGTTGATTACCGATGGGATTCCTGAGCCTGGAAGCTGATCTGACGGGATTTCGAAGTAATTTGGAGAGAATGATTTTGCTAACTAAATTTTGACTGAGATACATTATATTATTGCATTCAAAATTCCGGATGTTTATGAAATTTCTTTCAATACTATTTTCAGTAATAATATTTATAACTTTAGCCATTCCACCTGCATATTGCCAGGAAGCTGCCCCAGCCGCCGGTGATTTATCTGTAAAAAAATGGAAGGATGGCAAAACGGCAGCATTCAGTTTTACGTTCGATGACTGTATGCAGTCGCAGTATGATTATGTATTTCCGGAGTTTGAACAGTTAGGCCTCAGAGGAACCTTCTTTTTAATTACCCAGCCGCTGGACGATCCCTACGGACCATACTGGAGGTACGGTACCTGGCCGGAATTCATTGAGATGTCTGACGCGGGACAGGAAATGGGCTCTCATACTGTAACCCATCCTTATCTGGGAAACCTGGCCATCGGTGATACTTCATCAGCCGGTACGCTTTTGTACGAGCTGTACCAATCAAAGAAGAGTGTTGAAAGAAAGATCACCGGGAAAAAATGTATAGTTCTCGCATATCCCTATTCTGAATTTGACAGTGATGTACTTTACTATACCGGACAGCTCTATGAATCCGCACGCGCAATATCAGAAAACCCCGTTGATTCTTCTTTAACCGGAATGGAGTGGTATAAAATAGGTTCAAGAGTAATTATATTCAGTACACCCCGGAACTCTCCTTCCGATGACCTTGATGAACTACAGGACTTTTATAACTATGTAGATAGCAGTATAAATCAAGGCGGGTGGGGATTGCTCCAGGCACACGATGTAATACCTTTCGATTCAATTCAATCTGCCATTGACCAGGGTTCCTACCAGCCGATCTCGGTTCAATGGTTTGATTCAGCCTGTCAGTATGTATCAGATGCATCAGACAATGGCGATTTATGGGTCGCAACGATGGGAGAGGTTACAAAGTACATGAAAGAAAGGGATTCTTATGATTACAATATCGTCTCTGTAACAGATACAAGCATCTCCTTAAACATTACAGATACTCTTGAAGATGATATTTACAATTATCCATTAACTGCAGATATAATTGTTCCCGGTGGCTGGTCAAACGTTTCAGTATTCCAGGGGAGCTTTTACGATTATACAATGTCATTTGCATCGGGGTCAGACACAGTTATTGAAACCTCTGTTATTCCCGACGGCGGACAGGTTATCCTTTACAAAGGTCACGTAACTGGTGTTAAAGAAGAACATATACCAACTGCATTCCGGTTAGATCAGAACTACCCGAATCCTTTTAATCCAACTACAAAGATCAGTTTCACTATCCCTGCAGATGCACCCGTAACTCTGAAGATCTATAATTCGCTGGGAGAAGAAGTTAAAACCCTGGTTGAAGATCAATCTTATTTAAAGGGAACGCATAGTGTGGATTTTAACGGAAAATCTCTTCCAAGCGGTGCATATTATTACCGGCTTACAAGCGGGAGCTATTCGGCGGTCAAAAAGATGATGCTCATAAAATAACCCCTGCGTTTAAGCAGGGGTTACAATGAGTCGAACCTCTCATTTTTAATCAGAAGACTGTCCTACCCCTTGGGTCATAATCTTCTAACACCGCAAACTTACACACTTAATTATTAAAGCGCATCAGTATAACTACTGATTTTTAAAAAAATTTGCTGAATATTTGCGTAATTAGACCTGAGAACTGCGAGGACCCGGAACAGGGTGAAAGGCTTTAGAATAATGCTTATGTTTATTAATTAAAAAGACGGAATTTTTATGAGAATATCGGAGTTCAGAGAGACGGGACATAAGCTGGTTGATATTTTGTCAGATTACCTTGATGAGATTGAAGACCATCCCCTGCTGCAGGATACTGATCCTGAAGTAATTGAGAAGTTATTTGATGAGCCTGTTCCCAATGAGGGAATTAGTTCCGATGATGTTATTGAGGAACTGAAAGAGAAACTATTTCCTTTTACAACCAATGTAAATCACCCGGGATACTTTGGACTGATAACCCCAACTCCCTCTCCTATGGGGATCCTTGGAGATTTTATTGCTTCAGCTCTGAACCAGAATCTGGGAGCTTATTCAATCGGACCTTCCGCGATTGCAATGGAAAGAAGAACTGTAAGGTGGTTGTGTGACCTTGCCGGACTCCCTGCCACAGCAGGCGGCAACCTCACAAGCGGCGGGATGGCTGCGAACTTTATAGGGATGAAACTGGCAAGGGACTGGTCATCGGGTAACCGGGCTCAATACCAGGGTGCAGTATTTGAACATGTAGTTTATGTATCAGAGGAAAGACATGTTTCTCTCGATAAGGCGGTTGATGCTGTTGGATTAGGCAGAAATTCCCTCAGAACCATTCCTACTGATGAGGAGTTCCGTATTAACCTTGATGCTCTGGAGTATGAAATCAAAAAAGATAAAAGCAATAAACTGGTTCCGGCCTGCATAATCGGACTTGCAGGTACTACAAATACGGGATCCGTTGATCCCCTTCCGGCTTTAAGAAAAATTGCCGATAAGTATGGAGCCTGGTTTCATGTTGATGCTGCTTATGGTGGAGGCGCATTATTATCAGAAAAAAGGACAGGTCTGTTACACGGCATAGAAACAGCAGACTCAATAACCCTCGATCCCCATAAATGGTTTTATGCCCCGCTTGATGCCGGAAGCATACTGGTAAGAGATCAAAGGCAGTTAACTCTTTCTTTTGGAATTCAGCCAAGTTACCTGAAGGATAATATAGATAATAAACGGTTTCAATATTTTGTACACAGCTTCGAACAAAGCAGACGCTTCCGCAGCCTTAAGGTATGGATGAGCTTTAAACGATATGGAACGAGGCAGATCGCGAGATGGATAGATTCAAATATTGACCAGGCTGAACATTTGTATAAACTCTGTAAAGAGGAAAGAATTTTCCGTCCGGCTGTAAATCCTCCTATGTCGGCTATCTGCATCAGGTTTGAATCGGATAAATTAACGTCTACGGAAACAGAACTGCTTCATAATGAAGTTTCAAAGAAGGCTGAACTATCAGGGAAATTCTGGATATCTACAACTGAATTAAAAGGCAATATATTCTTTAGAATTAACCCGGTAAATTTCCGTACCCGGCTAAAGCATATTGACGAACTTTATGTTTTTCTGAAGCAGGAATGCCTTAAACTGGAAGAAAAGCTGGTTAAGTTTTCGCAGGAAGGTAATGAACCCAGGTAACCTAATTCATTTGGCAGAAAGTTTATATTTCTTATTTTAACAAATGAATTTGTTTTCCCTATGAAAAAACTTTTACTGATTTTAATATTACTGACACAGATTCCATTGGCTGCTGGTGAAGCACCTGCAGAGAAAGCCCGTGGTCTTTTTCTGGTTTTCGGCGTTGGTCCGAGATTTCCGATCAGTTTCTTTTCCAATCAATCATCTTTTGGCTATGGATTCAACGTTGAACTTGATTATACCGATAATGAATATCTCCCTTTCTTTCTCTTTACGAGGATAGGCTTCCAGCAGTTTCCGGGTTCGCAGACCTTTTACCAGTCAACCGATTATTCAAACTATTCAATAAATTCTTTCCCCCTTACGGTTGGGGCAAGATACTTCTTTGCGCCACTTCTTGAAAAGGTCGTTCTTTTCATGCCGGTGGTCGAGGTTGCAGCAGCGTACAACTTTACGCAGGTGCTGCACCAGTTCAAACCGGGTACCGGCAGAAGTAATTTTGTTGAAAATAATTCACGGCTTGGCATAAGCGGAGGGGTGGGAATTTCAATGTTCCTGCTGGAAGTTATGGCAACTTATAATTATTTTCAATCTACTCAATATATGGGAATTGACCTCAAAGTAAGGATCCCGCTTTACATAGTTTATTAGGAGAAAAAATGTCATATCAAAATCTGCTTATAGAATCAAAAGGTTCAATCAGAATTCTTAAAATCAACAGGCCTGACAAGCTTAATGCGTTAAATGAAGTAACCGTAGGTGAACTTCACGATGCCTTCATTGCTTTTAAAGAGGATGAGTCAGTTAAGGCAATTATACTAACAGGCAGCGGCGAGAAAGCCTTCGTTGCCGGAGCAGATATATCTGAGCTGAACAGGCTGGGTATGATCTCAGGGAAATCATTTGCGGAAAAAGGACAGGCAGTATTTAACATTATAGAAAGTATGGATAAACCTGTGATTGCGGCAGTGAACGGTTTTGCATTAGGCGGAGGATGTGAGCTTGCACTTGCCTGTCATATTCGTCTGGCTTCTGAAAACGCAAAGTTCGGTCAGCCTGAAGTAAACCTTGGGACTATACCAGGATATGGAGGGACACAGAGACTGGCACGTTTGATAAACACAGGGAGAGCAATGGAATATATTCTCACCGGAGATATGATTGATTCAACCGAAGCCTTTAGAATCGGATTGGTAAACCGTGTATATCCGCAATCCGAACTTCTCTCCAGGGCCGAAGAGATGGCAAATAAAATAATTTCCAAAGCTCGTCATGCAGTCAGGCTTGCAGTAAAAGCTGTAATAGCAACAAAGGAAATTTCACAGAGAGAAGGTCTTAACTTTGAAGCGAGTCTTTTTGCACTTACCTGCGGCACCGATGATTTTAAGGAAGGTACACAGGCTTTTCTTGAAAAAAGAAAAGCTGAGTTCAAAGACAGATAGCCTGTATTATCCTAAGTTACCCGATGAAATTTTCATATCGTAAAAATAATATTATTCTGCTGCTCCTGCTGCTTGTCATCCTGCTGCTTGCTGTAAATATTATCCTCGAAAAAGTATACCAGCCTGATTCTGCGGAGGAAAAAACCCTGTCTTCTTCTATAATCAATCTCCGGTTCCTGAGTTCGCTGAATAATTATAATCTTGACTCAACCTGGATCGCTCATAAGAATAATAAAATACCCGGTAATGATTCGCTTAAATTCAGTTACAAGGTTGATGTTCCTGAGGATCTGCCTGTTAGTCTGCTGATAAGAGAGATCCAAAATCAGTTTGATACCAGTGAAGTAAATATCGAATCGACTGAATTCAGGAAAGACAATACCACCGAACTGAATATTTCCTCGGGCGGATACTTGAAATTAAAAGCCGTAATGGCCTATAATAAAGAAATAAAAAGGAATACAGATAGCATAGGTTTTGTTCTGACAGGGCTTGGAGAACTGAATAATGATGAATTAAACAACCTGCTTCTGCTTCCCGAGCATTATGCGTGTGTTTTGATACCCTCAAAACGTTCACAGGAGCTCATGAAAATCCTTCGCGAAAACCAGAAAGAATCAGCTGTGCTGTTAAATGATGACATTTCAGAACTTGAATTCAAGCTCAATACGGGGTATTCCTCAGGAAGAATCAAAAATTCAGTTCTTTCCATCATCGGGAAATTCTATAAAGCAGCCTTCTTTATTATCGATAAAAATTCAGACATTTATAATTCGGCTCACTATAAAATGATCAGTAATGAGTTTTCGAAGAGGAAGATAACTCTTTTTAAGTGGGACCGTTTTACCGACTTGAAGAATATTTCACGGGAGAATATGACCGCTGAAATACGAGCTTCAAAAAACAAAAATGAGCTGTTCAAACTTTCAGTCGGAGAATTTCTTGAGATGCCCCCCTTACTTGAGGCGATGCGGAAAACCGGTTATAAGTTTGCCCGTCCTTCCGTGCTGCTTGAAGAGCAGCGAAACTTAAGATAAAATCCTGCCGGCAGCATCAAGTTCTATTATCTTTCCAGGATAAATTTCCTTGAGCTGACCTATGATCTTTTCTTTATTTCCTGCAATCACTGTAGTAAGCTTCTCAGGGAACAGGTTGTCGTGGGCGGCCTTAAATACCTCATCCTGAGTAATCTGCTTTATTCTATCCGGGTAAAGCTTAAAGTAATCATCAGGAAGTGAATGGTTAATCTGAGCCATAATATTCGACGCAATCTGCCTGTAGGTTTCAAACCCCGAAGGAAACTTTCGAATGAGTGAAGACTTAGCAAAATCAAGCTCCTTCCTTGTAACACCCCTCCTGATTTTTTTGATCTCCTTAAGTATCTCGTGTAATGCCGCTCCGGTATTCTCTGAAGATACCGAGGTGGTGGTGAAAAAATATGCTGCGGATTTCAGGTAAATAAATCTTGAGTATATACCATATGTAAAACCTTTTTTTTCTCTCAGGTTGAGGTTAAGCCGGCTTGTAAACTGTCCTCCAAGTATAAGGTTAAGTATGCTTCTCGAATAAAAATCATATTCATTCCGCTCGTAGCAGATCAGCCCCGTCCGGATTTCACTCTGAACACTATCTTTCTTATCTACAATGTATAAGCCCTGGTGTTCGGAAGCTTTTGGGTTGATAACAGGTTTACTGAACTCATTGGTTTTCCAGTCTGAGAAATATTTATTAAGTGTAGATGACAGTTTTCCCTCGTTATAACTACCCACAACAACAATGAAAGCATTTGAAGGAGTGATAATATTTCTATAATAGTTCTTCAGATCTGCTGCCGTGATTGCTTCGATGTCATCCTGATACCCGATTGAAGGAGGGGCATAAGGATTCTTCTCTCCGAAAAGTTTAAGTTCAAAGACCTCATTTGCAATTTCTTCAACATCGTCTCTGTTCTGCAGGATACGGGTTAGAATTTTCCTTTTCTCCCGTTCAAAATCCTTTTCATCAAGGTGAGGGTCAACAATGATTGAAGAAAATAACTCTGTCCCCCGCTCGAATTCATCCGCCAGAACCTGGAGAGAAGCGTATAGTGAATCCTGATCGCAATGAATACTAAAGCTAGCCCCTATTATTTCAAACTGATCGCTAAGCTGGAGTGAATCATATTTACCGGCTCCTTCATCCATAACCATAGTAAGAAGGTTAGATAATCCTTTTTTGCCCGCTGGGTCAAACTTGCTGCCTGCGTCCAACACAAGACTCATACTCATGACCGGCAGGGTATCTTTGGAGACAAAGTAGACCTGTAGTCCATTCTTCAATTTAAAGGAAGAAACTCCCGGAAGGTTAAACTCAGTCTTTCGGCCGGGTGCTGGTTTTTTTCTTCTTAATTCTGTATTTGTTTTCATTTTGGTATCACCCTTAATTCGATAAAGGGTCCCGAGAAATATTTGTCCACCATACTTTTTATATCCGTATCGGTAACTTCATTATATCTTTTGAGGTCATAATTAAAAGAATTTGGTTCACCAAGGAAAAAGTTGTAATAGTTAAGCTGATTTGCCATAGTATCAAGGTTCTGCAGTGAGAAGATAAAACCCGAGCGAATACTATTCCTGGTTTTTTCCAGTTCGTAGGGAACAATCCCACTTGCACGTAAGCTATCTATTTCCTTAAAAATTTCTTCTTTAACTAAATCTAACGATTTTCCTTTTTTAGCAGTAGCAATTATCATAAAATGTCCGGCCAGTCTGCCTGAAAAGTGAAAGGCCGATACATCCTGCGCGAGTTCCTTCTCAAAAACGATGCTTTTATACAGACGTGAATTCTTTGAGCCCGATAAAAGATCAGCAAGAACATCCAGAACAGCATCGTCACCGCTGTATGCTTTGTCAGTGGGCCAGGCAAGATAAATTCTCTCAAGCTGAACATTTTCTTCCCTGACAATGAGTTTGCCTTCATCCAGCTTTACAGGTGAAGGTACGATTGTCGATGCCCCAGCTGAATCAGCTATTCCCCCAAAATATTTTTCTATTTTATCCTTAACAAAATTCTCATCAAAATTACCCGCCACCGCCAGAGAAGCGTTTGACGGAGAATAAAACGTCTTAAAGAAAGAAGATACCTCTTCGATGCTGAATTTCGAAATATCATCGATAAATCCTATTGTCGGCCAGCTATAAGGATGATCCTGCTTGTAAAGAGTTGACAGAATGATTTCCCAGGCCAATCCATAAGGCTGATTATCATACCGTTCGAGTCGTTCATTTATAACAACACCCTTCTGATTGTCAAGTTTATCCTGAGTTAATGCCGGTAAGAAGAAACCCATCCTATCAGACTCGAGCCAGAGTGCAAGCTCAAGGAAATTTGACGGAAGTTTTTCATAATAATTAGTTCTGTCGAAGTTTGTAGAGCCATTCAGATTACCCCCGGCCTCCTGGATATACCTGAAATGCATTTCTTTCGGAACATTCTCTGATCCCTGAAACATCATATGTTCAAACAGATGAGCCATTCCGGTTTTATCCCTCCGCTCATTTGCCGAACCCACCCTGTACCACACATTTACTGCAACTAGAGGAAGATTGTCATCTTTATGAAGTATTACATTCAGTCCGTTATTTAGTTTGTATTTTTCATACTCTATATTTAATAAATCCATATTTTTTTTAACGCTGTACTATAAGCCCTATATTAATGTAATAGTTTTAACACCCTGTCGAGCCTTATCGACCCTATCAACCTGAAAAAGTCAGAGAAAGGAATATCCCTGTCCCATGAAAATAAAGTAATAAAAGCCTCACCTACAACCATGTCCCTCGCAACGAAGCCCCAGAACCTGCTGTCGAGACTGTCATCCCTGTTATCTCCCATCATAAAATAATAGTCTTTCTTAAAGGTATAGGAAGTAACCGGTTTTCCCTCAATCGTCACCATTCCATTACTTACATCTACCACCTTTTTTCCGTATTCTTTATTTATCGTCATTGCCCACTGTTCAACATTATTCAGGTTCAGAGGGACGGTATAACCTTTTTTCGGTACTATAAGGGGACCATAATTATCCTGGTTCCAGGGCATTCCTTTAGGAAAGATCCTGGGTTCAACCATTCCCTCAGGCTCAGGGTAAGGCTGAAGATATTTTATATGGGGAGGAATCCAGAACTGCTTCCCGTTAACATAAACAACCTTGTTAATTATCTGTATCGTATCCCCGGGAGTACCTATACATCTTTTAACATAATTCACCCCAAGTTCGTCAGCATGCAGCTGATCCCTGCCGCCGGGGAATTCAAATACTACGATGTCTTTAGGTTTCGGATCTCTGAAGGCTGGAAGAGTAAAGTGAGGAATCTCAACTTCAGTAAAAGGTATATATTTGGGAGAGGATGAGCCGTATATAAATTTATTAACCAGCACAAAATCTCCTACCAGGATTGTATCTTCCATTGATCCGGTTGGGATTCGGGTATTCTGAATAACAAAAGTAATTATGAAGAAGGCGGCTATTCCTGCAAAAAGCAGGGATTCGAAAAAGTCTCTGGTTTTTTGTTTCGGAGTTTTAACCTGATTTCTTTCCTCTTCCGATTTGATACCGAAGAATCTTTTCAAACCACTTTTAAATGACAATGTACACTCCAGAATTTATGAATAGTGAAAATGGAACAGCTCCGGGAGGAGCGGCTACTCAAATTAATCTATAAACTTAAATATATAAAAGAATTAGAATAGAGAGAAAGACAAATCACTCTGTGCTATCTAATGGATAAAACAGGTCCGGGTTAAACTTATCACATGCAAAATAAACTTAAATATTAAATTCATTAAAAATAAGTTGGTTTATGAACGTGAGAAATGTTTATCATACAGTGACCGATAAAATTCAGGAATGGATAAACACCCTTATCCAGATGCTTCCTAACATTGCCGTTGCGATTATCGTTATTGTTATCTTTTACTTAATTGCAAAGCTTATAAAGAACTTTACTTCAAAAGTCCTTAATAGATTTTCGAATCATATAGCTGTAATCCGGCTGATCTCACAGGTAATGTTCCTTATTGTTTTCCTTGTAGGATTTTTTATTGCGCTGGGCATCCTGAATCTCGATAAAGCCGTTACAACTTTACTTGCCGGTGCGGGTATTATCGGCCTGGCTCTTGGATTTGCCTTCCAGGATATTGCCTCTAATTTTATAAGCGGTATTATTCTGACAATCCGTCAGCCTTTCAGAATAAACGATATAATTAAGTCAAATGATTATTTTGGTACGGTCAGCCATATAACTCTGCGGACAACCAATATAATAACTCCTCAGGGTGAAAGAGTACTTATTCCCAACAAAGATGTATTCCAGAAACCCCTTATTAATTATTCGGAAACTGGTAAGAGAAGGATCGATCTTGCAGTTGGAATTTCATATGGTGATGATTTAGAGAAAGTAAAAAAGATAACAATAGATGCCGTCAAAAGCGTTCCTAACCGGATGGAGGATAAAGAGCCAAAGCTCTATTATTCAGAGTTCGGGAACAGCTCAATTGATTTTATTATTATGATATGGACAAAATATACTACTGAGATAGAATACAAGCATTCAATCAGCGACGCAATACAGAATATTAAAAAAGCTTATGATGAAAATGATATTACGATTCCGTTCCCTATCAGAACTTTAGACTTTGGAATTAAAGGTGGTGAGAAATTATCTGAGGTTCTTCCTTCAGCTAATTCAGCCCCGAAAGAAGGTTCAGGGTAAATCTTCTAGACCCCTGCCGCTATTCCGGCTGAAGCATCCTTAAATTTAATTTTATTCAGTTCTCCGATAATCTTATTTTTCAGCATATTATATTCCTCTATATGTGCTTGTTCAATTGGCTTTGAGGAAGGCAGCTTTTCCTTTAGCGGGTCAACCTGCACACCGTTCTTCCAGAAGCGATAACATAGATGGGGTCCGGTTGCGAGTCCCGTGCTCCCAACAAATCCGATCACCTGACCCTGCTTTACTGAAATGCCCGTCCTGATCCCTTTTGCAAACTTCGACATATGTAGATACTGAGTTGTATAGACCGAGTTATGTCTGATTTTAACATAATTTCCATTACCTTTAGTATACGCTGCTGCTATAACAACTCCATCTCCTACACTTCTGATAGGTGAACCTGTCGGCGCCGCATAATCTGTACCCAGGTGAGGCTTAACCCTTTTCAATATAGGATGGAACCTTCTTCTTGTAAATCCAGAACTTATACGTGTATATTCAAGCGGAGCTTTAAGGAATGCTTTTCTCAGACTCTTTCCATTTTCATCAAAATATTCATTCCTGCCGTCAATATTAAAATCTACAGCATAATAATCTTCACCCATGTGTTGAAAAAATGCTCCCAGTATTTTTCCTATACCCACCACTTCACTATCAACCGATTCCTCTTCATAAATAACCTTAAAATTATCTCCCTTCTGGATATGGTAGAAATCGATCTGCCAGGCAAAGATATTAGACAATTTTACAAATAATTCCGGATCGGCTTCATTTCTCTGAAGAGCTGTGTATAAAGAGTACCTTATTATTCCTGATACCTCTTTTCTTTTCCTTAAGATTTTCCTGCTCCCTGAGTAAACCGCAATAGTATCATTAAGATCAATAACTGTATAATTAACCGGATCTTTCTCATACACAAAATAACGCAGACTGGCAGAGGAATCGACAGAAGAATAGACTCTGTAGTTCTTTCCGGCAATTACTTTCCTGAAATTGAATATATCTTTGAAATGATCCTGAAGATAATAAACTAATGAATCTGATGCTCCCAGATTGTTAAACAATGATGAAATTGTTTCATTACGATGGATTTCTCCATCGGTTACTTTGAAGGAGTTTGCTTCTATTCCGTATTCATCCAAAACGGGGTTAATTTCTTCGCTTTTAGCTTCGGGAATTTTCTTTTCGGAAGCCGGAGTTGTATTAAAAAGGAGTGCATAACCAAATAAGACTACCACAACTATATAGAAAGTAAGCAAGAGAAGGTTTTGCTTTTTATCTTTAACCATAAATTAAAAGTTTGTTCATAGGTGCCAATAATCACAAAATTAAGAATTATATTGTTTGGGTTCAAATTCCGAATCCTTTTAAAACTGATCACTAATAATTGATTGGATGTGTACGTTTATCGTGATTTTGATCAATATCAGCATAAAATATTATTATCAACATACTTAGTAACATTAATAATAAGACCGTATATCATTGGATATAAAAGGATTAGCAGGTTTTGTAACAAGTCAATTGTTCCACACTGATTTTAACCTATTATGATATAAATCACGTATTAACCTTTATATTACCCCGGCATTAAACGGTATCACTATTCACCAAGATAATATCGGGCTTAATATTTATATTCCATTGAGAAAAGAAAGAAGAATTTGAAAAAGAGTTCTCTATTACGTTTCATAGGACTGCTGCTCATTTTAGTCTTTATCTCCTCCTGCCGTGAAGATATTATTGCACCAGGTAATGCAGCCGGGAATATAAATCAACCTGTAAGACTTCGTTCAGGTTCATCGTACACATTTTTAATTAATGCTGAGAATATATCAACCACATTTAAGGATTTTTCGGGAGTAAGCAGTACTCATTCATCTCTCATACTTTCCCTTCAAGATTACTCACAGGGTCAGGCAAGTTTTCTTATTTTGGACAATTCAAATCAACTTCTCTTCAGCAAACTGATGAAAGATAATATTAAGACAATTTCCGCCAGCCTGGAGGGAAAATCTCCGGACATCATCTCAATAGACTTCAAAAATTTTACGGGAAAACTGAAAATCCAGGTTTTTAGTAATTAGAACCTTGTTTTTTAACTTTTTACCCTCAGATTACTTATTTTAAAATACTCCCTACAGCAAAGGAAAAATATATGTCAAAACGCAGGTTCAAAAGCAAAAGAGGTCTGCCACCAGGTTCACTTATCTTCACAGGCGAACAGAAACAGCAGAACATAAAAATTACCAGCTACGACTACGATGCCAAAACTTTTCTCGAAAAGGAAATAACTAATGTTGAGGACCTCAAAAGATATAAGGAGAACGGTCATGTAAGCTGGATAAATATTTGCGGTCTGCATGACATCGATACACTTGCGCGTATTGGAGAAATTTTTGAGATTCACCCTCTGATACTGGAAGATATTCTCAATGTAAATCATCTTCCGAAACTTGAGGACTATGACAATTATCTTTTCCTTATCTCAAAAATGATCGATATCGACCCGAAAGACAAAGAACTGAAAATAGAACAGGTATCGTTCGTTCTTTCGAAGGATAATTGCCTTATAACATTCCAGGAGGTGGAAGGAGATGTATTTAACGTTATCAGGGACAGGATCAGAAGCGATAAGGGAAGGATAAGGAAACTGGGGGCTGATTACCTGATGTACCGCCTGCTGGATACCATCGTTGATAATTACTTCTATGTCCTTCAGGATATGGATGATGTAATAGAAAATATTGAAGATGATCTGATCTATAACCCCGGCAAGCCTACCATTGAAACTATCCATGATATGAGAAAAAAGATTATCAAACTTCGTCGGGCTGTTACTCCTCTGCGGGATATAATCTTTTCAATTGAAAGGGAACGCTACCCTTACATTGCGAAATCCACATACATATTCCTGCGCGATCTTTATGATCATATAAGGCAGAATATAGAGACAATGGAAAATTACAGGGAAATATTAAACGGAATGCTTGAAATATATCTTTCCAGCTCAGGGCAGAAACTTAATGAGGTTGTGAAAGTACTAACTATTATATCAACTATTTTTATTCCATTAACTTTCCTGGCAGGCATTTACGGGATGAATTTCAATACATCGGTAAGTAAATGGAATATGCCGGAGCTAATGTGGCAATATGGCTACCCTGTAGTGCTTATAGTTATGCTGGGTATAGCTGCCAGTATGATTTTATTTTTTAAGAAAAAGAACTGGCTCTGAGAAGATTGTTTTTAATCTTTTTTTGAACAATAGTTTGACGTAATTTTAAGCGTTTATTTTTACCGGATACGATGAATCTGATACTTGAATCAAAATTAAAAAATCTACCCGATTCCCCAGGAGTATACCAGTTCCTTAATGAGAATGGCAAGGTGATTTATGTAGGTAAAGCCCGGAATCTTAAGAACAGAGTAAGGACCTATTTCCAGAAGAATATTTCTTCGGTTAAAACACAAACGCTGGTAGGTAAAACCACAGATTTCGAGCTGATCATTACTGACAATGAGATCGAAGCTCTCGTGCTTGAAAACAATCTCATAAAGGATCTAAAGCCCCGGTATAATGTTAACCTGAAAGACGATAAATCTTATCCCTACATTAAAGTGACTAATGAACCTTTTCCAAGGATTTATCCCACAAGGAGAATTATTAAGGACGGGTCGCGTTACTTTGGTCCCTACACAGACGTTAAGACAATGAAATCAGCACTCCGAATGATCAACCAGGTATTCAAGATCAGAAGCTGCAAACTTAACATTACCGATGAAGCTATTGAAAAAAGGAAATTCAGAGTATGCCTGGATTATCATATAAAAAAATGTGATGGTCCCTGCGAAGGTCTTATTTCGAAAAAAGATTACGGGGAAATGGTGGATGAGGTAACGAAGGTTCTCAGAGGCAAAACGGATGATCTTATAAGAGAACTCAGGACAAGGATGAATACTGCCGTTGAACTGCTGGAATTTGAGAAAGCTGCAGGACTGCGGGATAAGATTGACCAGCTATCGGTGATATCTTCAAAACAAAAAGTAGTAAGTGAAGATTTTAATGACAGGGATATAGTTGCAGCCGCATATGAAGGAAAAGATTCCTCCTGCACAGTCTTCAATATCAGGAATGGGAAACTTACCGGGAAAAAACAGTTGCGTCTGTCGATGGAACCGGGAGAAGAGGCTCCGACTATTTATTCGGCGGCTCTTAAATTTTACTATGGCGTTGAATATGTAGAGGTACCAAAAGAAATAGTACTTGAGGAAGAACCCTCAGATAAAGAAACCCTTGAGGAATGGCTGAGCAGCAAGGCAGAGAGGAAGGTGAGGATTACCGTACCTCAACGAGGTTCACTGAAATCTCTTGTAAAGATGTGTAAGGAGAATGCGATGCTTCAATTGAGGGAACTGCAGATCCAGAAGATGAAAAACCAGGGCCAGGTACCGTACGCAGTTTCTGCTCTACAAAGGGACCTGCACCTGAAAGAGCTTCCAAGAAAAATAGAATGTTTCGACATCTCAAATCTTCAGGGAAGCGATTCGGTTGCCAGTATGGTGGTGTTTGAGGATGGTAAGCCGAAGAAGAGTCTCTACAGGAAATTCATAATTAGAAGCGTCGACGGTCCTGATGATTTTGCAAGTATGCAGGAAGTAATACAGAGGAGATATTCAAAATTGAAGGAAGAGAATGCTCCCCTGCCCGACCTTGTTATGGTTGACGGGGGTAAAGGGCAGCTTTCCAGCGCTGTAGAGATACTTAACGACCTGGGATTCAGCGATTATAATATTATCGGTCTTGCCAAGAGACTGGAAGAAGTCTTCTTTCCGGGAAGGTCAGAGGCTGAATCGATCCCAAAAACTTCATCAGGATTAAAACTACTGCAGCAGGTAAGGGATGAAGCCCACCGCTTTGCAATCACTTTTCACCGCGGAAGAAGAAGTAAGAGAACTATTAAGACTGAGCTTACAGAAATAAAAGGGATCGGGCCTTCCACTGCACGGATTTTATTAAAAGAATTAGGTAGTTTAAACGTTATAAAGAATTCCTCTTTTGACCAGCTCTCAAAACTGGTAGGAAAGAAAAAAGCGGACATACTCATTCAACATTTCCAGGAGAACTAAAAATTATTTATGAAGAGGGTAAGCTGGATAATATTGCTTCAGTCATTCATCCTTATATCTTTGGATATTTATGCACAGGATATTAAACAGAATCCTGCTTCACGTTCCGTTGAAGATTATTCCTGGGTAAGAGATACCGTATACACCCTTAAACCTTACTTCATTGAAGTTGATCTGTCGACCCAGAAGGGATATCTATATTCAAGGACAGCTCCGGTTAAAGAGTTCGGGCTATCATCCGGGACAAGCAGACTTGAGGACGGGGTCGATACAAAGACAGGTTTATTTGTAATACAGTCGAAGATGGAGAAATGGTATTCACGGCAGTTTGACAGCACACTAATGCTGAACTGGATGGGGTTCAACTGGGGAATCGGTTTTCACGCTCTCCAGGGAAGAGGTTATTATAAATACCTGGGGAAGAAGAAAAGTTCACATGGATGTGTGAGGGTAACGAGGGATATGGCAAAAGAACTTTTTACTAAAGTTGAGGAAGGAACTATTGTACTTGTGCATGACGGAAACAGTGCAGTAAAGGTTGCCTTCTGCGATTCCTCTGACGCGTTTGCCTATCTGAAATTATCTGATCTGAAATACCAGCTAAAGAAAGGGCTAGATCAAATTTATTCCGGACATTACTTTTTGTCCTATAAGCCAAAACTTATTGTTGACTTTAATAATGTTGGCCACGAAGGTATGCCCATTGGAGATTCCAGGAAGATCTTAAAGTACCAGGTTATTCCCCCGGTCTGGAAGTACATAAGTGCATCTACCCCTCAGCCCCTTAGCTACACCACTATCTACAAACCTCTCGAAGTAGACGTGACGAGTATGGAGTACAAGGTATTCTATTGAGGAAGGCAGCCGCATAAAAAATCCGCTGATAGTTGAAGAACGTTAATTGTTCATCAACCTCATAATAAGGAACAGGATCAATCCCAGCGTAGCCCCAAGATAAATCATACGAATATTTTTTTCCCTTTCTCTACCGCTCTTCCTGAAAATCATAACGGTTCCATAAACCACCGCTGAATCCAACAATATAATAGGAATTAAATAAAACGGAGAAAGCCAACCTGCTATAAAAGGGATAAATGTTAATAGTACAACTATAAGAAACACTACACCGCTGATCTTTACTGCGGTATCCTCTCCAAGCTTAATAGCAAGAGAATTTGACTGAATAAGCAGGTCCCCTTTAACATCTGTTGAGTCTGCCGCTATTTCCTCTCCAAGGTCTACCAGTGCGGCAATCAGAGCAAAGAGTACAACCAGTCGATGAAAAGGGAGACCAACAGATGCTCCTCCGAAAATAAATGTCATCCCAACTGAAAAACTAACCATCAGATTTCCAGGCAATCCGCTTTTCTTAAAATAACGATTATACAGAAATCCGATTAAAGAAAGTATCACAGAAATCAGAAGCAGTTGTGCACTTATTATAACACTTAGAACTAAGCCTGCTGACATTAAGAATATCGAGAGTGATAAAGCCTCTGAAGGCTTCACGATATTAGATGGGATGGGGCGGTCCGGAGAATTTATTCTGTCAGTTTCAACATCAAAATAATCATTCATCACAAGGATAGATGCAGAAATAAAAAATACTGAAAGAAATCCGACTGCTGTTAAATAAATTGAAGCAAACTCCCCTTGCGCAAGTATCTGGCCCATTACAACACATACTCCTGCCGCGAAAGGAAGTTCAAACCTTATTAATTTCAGTAGTCCGTTAACTTTGTTCACATCAATAGCTCCCATCCCTTGTAAAGGTTTTTTATCCAGGTCAGTGAGTATGAGCTAGTCGGTAAAGAATTAATAGCTTCAACAGGTTGCCAGATAACGAACTAAAATTATTTAGTACGCCTTTCATTCAGTGCCTGGCTGATCGCCTGTTCAGCAAGCGGTTCCATTAGCTTATAACCCGCAAGAGTAGGATGTACACCATCTTCGGATAATTCCTTATCAAGACCTTTTTTATTATTTACCATATGAGAATAATAATCGAGGTACATGATATTGTTTTCATCGCAGTAAGTTTTAAGCATACTATTAAGCGTTATAACTTTTTCTGCCGGCCGCAGTTCGGGACGCCAGGGAAAATCGGCAGCGGGCAGTACTGACGAAATAATAACACTAATATTGTTCGCGCGGGCCAATTGACACATTGAAATTATATTGCCAAAAACATCCGTTAATGCTATGGGACCCGTGTTCTCAGCGATGTCGTTGATCCCTGCAAGGATCACCACAACAGCAGGGTAAAGGTCTATAACGTCCTGCCTGAAACGCAGAAGCATCTGTGAAGTAGTTTGTCCGCTTATACCCCGATTCACATACGATTTACCGGAGAAAAAGCTGCTGTCAATTTCACCCCAGGACTCGGTGATTGAGTTTCCCATAAACACTACCCGGGTTTTGCCTGATGAAGCATCCCATAGTAGTTTATTTTCTTCGATATATCTTTCCAGGTTTCCGAAATCGTCCATTTTTATATCATTCTGACTGTAGGTTAAATGTTGAATTAAAAAAAGAAAAAAGAAAATAAAATATTTCTTCATATTATTTTTTCCCCGAAATCAATGTTGATTAACATAACCCTAATGTTATTCTTATTCAAGAATGGGATGACACTGATATTTCTTAATATAATACACTGACATTTTGTCATACGTTAAATTTTTCAACAGCTTAAAATTGCAAATTTAGGACGTTTTCTTAGTGTCTCATAATGAGTTCAAATACGGGATAACTCCGGCATAACCCCGACCAAAGTACGGTATAAATATATCGTCTGCCATTTTGTCATACTTGTTGAATATATAAACAATAAATGGCCCAAAAAGAATTGGTGAGAAACGAGTAAGAAGGCTCTTTTATACGGACTCGCAACACTATTCCTGGGAACGTTGTTAACCTTTTAGGAAATTATTTTCAGTCAGTGGGCGAGGGTTCATAATGAACTGACTTCCCAAAGAAATATAACACGGCAATAAGGACAGCAGATATGATTACTATGGAAAGGTAGGGCGAAAAACCCCAGGCTGTAGGAATATCGCCTATCAGCATACAAAATACTGCCGTTAGAACAGCGTAGGGAAGCTGAGTCCTCACATGCTCAATATGATCGCAGCTGGATGCCATCGAACTTAGAATAGTCGTATCAGAGATGGGTGAACAATGATCACCGAACACACACCCCGCCAAAACCGAACTGATAACTCCGTGAAGAATAATGTCATAGTCTACAGGTCCGTAATGATTAAGAACAGAAACGGAGTGAGCAAGCGGGATGACAATAGGCATCATTATAGCCATCGTTCCCCAACTTGTGCCGGTAGCAAAACTAGTTAAAGCACATACAAGAAAAACAATAACAGGAAGGAACCGGGGGTTTATAGTGTCGCTTATGATGCTGATTATATAGTCAGCCGTCTTCATATCCTGTGTGATATTTCCAATTGACCAGGCAAGGCTAAGGATTATCACAGCAAGCAGCATAGATCTTAATCCAAGGAACCAGGCATCAATTGTTTCGCTTAGCGTCATTATCTTCTGCCACATAATCATAACAGCAGCCACCAAGCATGCAGAAAAACTTCCCCACAAGAGCGCCGCATATGAATTCGAGTTCCCGATTACTCCCCGCACAGTATAGTCTGTAATTCCCTGTTGTCTAAGCGAATCTATTCCTGTATAAATCAGTCCGATTATCGTAACGACAACAATAACGGCAATAGGGATTATACCATTATACCATTTAGCTTTTTCCTCATTGCCGAATATATCTGAAGTTTCCGTGAGATCTTTAGAAACCATTGCCCCTTCCCTGTTAGGTTTCCCTTCTTCTACGGCTCTTTTCTCAGCTCTATACATAGGTCCAAAATCACGCTGCAGGAAAGCGGTCATAAATACAAATATAAGCATAGCAATAGGATAGAAACGGTAAGGTATCGTCTGGAGGAAAATATCGTAAGCCTTCTCTGTGGAACCCACCATAGTTAACCCGTTCTGGATGAGTCCTACTTCATATCCTATCCAGGAGCTTACAATAAAGATGCTTGCTACAGGAGCCGCGGTAGCATCAACAAAAAATGAAAGCTTCTCACGCGAAATTCTCATCTTGTCGGTTACAGGACGCATCAGGTTGCCTACAACAAGGGAGTTTGCATAGTCATCAAAGAAGATAAGTATGCCCGAAAACCAGGTAGCTATTAAGCTGGATCTTCGTGTTCTTGCAAAACTTGTAACGAGATTAGCAATACCGCGCGTTCCCCCACTTTTAGATATTAAACCTATTACACCGCCAAACAGCAGTGTAAAAACAATTACCTGTATATGCGATGGATCGGCAATAGCATTTATAATATAGGTATCAATTAATCTTAAAAATCCGGTTAAGGGATTATAATCATATATGAAAACGGCTCCGAGATAAACCCCAAGCAGAAGGGATACAACAACCTGTCTGAAGATAAGGGCAAGTATGATAGCAGCCAGCGGAGGAAGTATGCTTAGTATACCGGGAAGTACTCTGAGTTGAGCTTCGGATCCATAACCTGGCAGACTAATAGTAAAGTCGCCCGTCCTGTTTAAGAACAGAGAAGTGTCAATGCTTCCTTTTTTCACCTTAAGAAGAAAATCCTGAGTTTTTCCCTCCGACGTAAAACGTATTCCTGTGCTGCCGACAGAATCCGGCAGTCCGGTAACTTTAACTGTAAAATTAATATCCTCAAGAACAATAGATGATGTGCTGATCTTTTGAGGGAAGCAGGAAACAGTAAGCAGCAGAAATATTAGGACTGATTTCAAAAGATACCGTTTTATTTATCTTCTGATAATGATTTTATTTGAACGGAAATATAAACCCGATGAGGAAATAATCAAAAATATTTTTTTTAACTTTACATTAATCTTAAACGGGTTTTTGTGTCAGATGAATAAATCCTTGCATGCTGTCATAATACTTTTCCTGCTGCTTTCCTCCTGTGGACCATTAAACCAGAAGAAACGCATTAATAATAATCTTTTCAAAGAAGTTCGCGAGGTTATTGCAGGAATTGATACAACTTCAGTATTGGCAGCTTTAAGGGATCAGGAAATTCCGCCTGCTTCAAACCCAAATTCAATTACTGGTGATACCTTAACTCTTTCCGGCAAGCTTTATTATACAGTACTTGCAGAATACCCTAACCCGATCTATAACCGTTTTGCAATAACAGATTCAAACTATAATATACTCCTGCTTGATAAATCCTTAAATGGATACTTAACAGAATCGATAATAGAAACCGACCATACAAATTTTTTCAAAGTAGAAGAAAATTTCATATCAAAGGGGGTGCTTGGGCTGAGACGGATAAGTTTATATTCCATTGACGCTAATGGAAAGGCTGAACTTGTGTTCAGAACATTTACGGAACTTCGTGAACCGGATATGACTTACAGACAGGACGTTGTAAAGATTGAACCAAAGGAAATAAATACGATAATTTATAGCATCAGTCCTAAAAACTCTGATACCCGCCGTGACCAAGATGTATTCCTTTTTGACGCAAAGTCAGGGAAATATACCAGTACATTAGATATTTTCAACGATTTCGTGCTTTCAGAAGTGAATAATTTTAATTCACCAATGGATGAACCCCAGATCATAAGCCGGGAAACATATCTCAAACAAATGGGAATTACTCTCTCTGAAAAAAGATCTCCCCATAAACTCGGAAAGTTTTCTATGCCTCTATCCGACGAATGGAATGAAGTGAAGAATGTAAAAATATCAGCACTTTTGAAACAACCCAAGGCAGGGACAAAATTCATTAATAATCACTATGGTTCCGAAATTTCTGTAATTCAGATACCTTCTGTTGATTCAGCTGAAAGTTATATAAGTTACCCTCTCGAAAATATCTCGGCTGGTAATTATAAAGTCAGGTTCAGCGAAAAGATCTCCAGTGGAAAATACTTCTATCAGTTCTTTGAATACAGCTGCGGTACGGAAAAGTTCCTGCTGATCCTGCAGACATTAAAGACTACCTATGATTTATACAAAGACGATTATCAGAATCTTATTAACTCATTTTCCATGGACTGCTGATGTATAAAATGATTATCTTCCTAAAGAAATCCGATGATCCTAATATTGCTAAACATTTCAGGGATTTTACAATCCCTATATTGAATGAACTTTCGGGGAAAGATATAAAAGCTGCTAAAGTTGAAAGCAGTCTGCTGATTGAACAGAAATACACCTGGTATTGTGATATTACGGTAGATTCACGTGATAAATGGAACAGGCTTATGGCTTCTAAGGAAGGAAAAAAACTAAACAAGGATCTGATGGACTTTCATCAGCACATCGATATAATTTTTGTAAACGATGAAGAGGAATTATGAACCTGTATTTAGTAAGACATGGAGATGCTGAGAAAACTCAGCCCGGAAAGCGGGATGAAGAAAGAAAACTCCTAAAGGAAGGCAGGGAGCAGGTAAAAGCAGCGGCAGAAGGATGGCAGTATATTATAACAAAGCTCGATCTTATCTGCAGTTCCCCTTACAAGCGTGCAATGGAAACCGCAGAAGTAATTGCTCAAACTTTTGAGTATGATAAAGAAATAGTGAAGGATAAATCGCTTGGAGCCGGATGCTTCACTAAAGATCTCATAACGCTGGTAAATTCACTTGGTGCAGAAAACATTATGGTTGTTGGGCATCAGCCCGACCTATCTGAGCATGTATCTAATCTTATATCTTCATCCGGCGCGCTGGTGGATTTCAAGAAAGCAGCAATAGCAAAGATTTCATTTAACGGTAAGGTAAATCTTTCGAAAGGATATCTCGAGTACCTGGTACCCGCAGACGCATTTTTACAATAAAAAAACCGGGTAACCGTTACCCAAGCTTCATACTTACCGCTGCTTCCTTCCGGACCTGACGGGGTTAGGTATTAACTTGTTAACAGCACCCGGAAATTTTTTATAAAATTTCTAAAGCGAGGTTCAAATTATTGAAAATATAAGTTATGGATCAAGTTATTTATGGATAATTATTTCCTGTTCTTCTTCTGTTCGGAAAGTGTATTCCTCTCCCAGAACATCCCATCGCTAAATCCCTGTATTGATTTCTCGCTGTCAGCAAGATTCAACCTCTTCTGAGCCAGCAGACAATAATAATCATCAATCTCAACACCGCAGTAATTTCTTCCGAGCTTTTTTGCCGCAGCAGCGGTAGTGCCTGATCCGAGAAAAGGATCAAAAACCATATCACCCTTATCTGAACTGGCAAGGATAATCTTAGCAAGCAGTTTTTCGGGCTTCTGGGTAGGATGATCTGTATTCTCAGGCATCGACCAGAAAGGTACGGTTATATCTGTCCATATGTTTGACGGATGCGTTATCCTGAAGTTGGTACCGATGTCTTCCACCCAGTCTTTAGGCTTCCCATTTTCTCTGTAAGGTGCAAGTACTTTTCGTTTCACTTTAACGTCATCAATATTAAACTTGTATTCCTTTCCAGCGGTAAAGTACCATATATCCTCAGAACAATTCTTCCAGTTTGCTTTAGCTCCTCTTCCCTTTTCTCTCTCCCAGGTAATCCTGTTTCGAAGAATAAAATATTTAGAACCGGTATTATAGATCGCTGCTGAGGCTCTCCAATCGCCGCAAATATATACCGAAGCATCGGGTTTCAAAAGGCGGACGATTTTGCTGAGCCATCCATCCATCCATTCCCCGTACCTGTCAGAGTCGATTATATTAAAGGAATTAGTATTAAACTTTTTATACATATTATAAGGAGGATCCACGAAGAGAAGGTCGATAAAGGAATCAGGCAGCAGATCAAGAACAGAAAAAAGATCCTGGTTAATAATTTTATTAGTAACAGAATCTTTGGTAACTAAGGACGTTAGTTTTAGAAGAGAGGATTTAAGTTTATCTTCTTCACCCTGCACTATTTCCAGAGTGCGGTTATAAGGAGCTTTTATTTTCTTCGGCAATTTATCAGGTCTGACTGGTTAATTTATTGTATTTCGTCCTGATAATTTCCAGTTCTTTTTCAACAATTTCAACTTTTTGTGAAAGTTCATTTCCCAGCCTTATAACATTCTCATTAAATATGCCTGATTTAGCAGCATTCTCCAGTTTGATACTTATATCAGATATTACATCCATACCGAGTGTAAGACTGCTTCCTTTTAATTTATGTGCATTGAAGAGGAGATCTTTTGAATTTTCACCTGCGATTGCATTAGAGATCAGGCCTATGGTTTTGGGCAGTTCGCTTATGTAGACATCAAGAAGTTCAATCATGAACGAAGCATCTTCATTCGAGGTGACATCCTGGAGGAAGCTTATCTTGCTTTCATCGATAATCGAAAAATGAACATGTTCAGATTTACCATTATTTTTTTGTTTTGCTTTTCCCCATCTCAGAAGACATTCTCCAAGCGAATCCTGGGATATTGGTTTTTGTATAAAATCCTTCATTCCTGCCTCCAGACATTTATCCCTATGTTCTTCGATATTATTGGCTGTCATTGCAATAATGACTGGCTGATTTTCTTTGGGTATTGCGTTTACAATAAGCCGCGAAGTTTCTACTCCGTCCATCTCAGGCATAAACATATCCATCAGAACCAGGTCGTATTTTATTTTTTGAACAGCATCCAGCACTTCAAGTCCGTTTGCAGCAACATCCCCCCTGTACCCGAGTCTTTCAAGCATTTTCAAAGCGACCTTCTGATTGACAACGTTATCTTCAGCTAAAAGAATTCTCAAGGGATATTTTGCACCCGGGAGGATCCGGTCAGTTTTATTGCCGTCCTGGTCATCAATACCTTTATTCAGAAGCTGACGTAATACATCCCTGAGGCTGTTGTGTTTTATAGGCTTGTTTATAACTGTAATAAGCCGGTCTTTACCCGAACCGTTTTTTCTTATTTTCCTTGACATCATACCCAGAATAATAGCCGGCAGATCAGCACCGTTTTTCATGGATCTGATATTTTCAATAAGTTTAAATCCATCCATGGAGGGCATATGCTGGTCAACGATCAGAATATCAAATTGATCTTTTTTGAGAAGATCGAGTGCTACACGGGGATAGATGGTCCTTATTGGAATCATATTCCAGGCGAGTACCTGCTCTGTAATACTTTTCAGCGAGATCTCATTATCATCAATTATCAGCACCCTTTTATTTTCAAGTTCCTTAATTTTCTTCTGGTAGATTTTAGACTGAAGTTCTACAGCATCAACGATTATTGTGAAATAAAAACTGCTTCCCTGGTTAACTTTGCTCTCCATCCACATTTTTCCGCCCATAAGTTCGGTAAGACGTTTGCTTATTACAAGTCCTAATCCCGTTCCTCCATATGACCTATTTATGGAAGCGTCAAGCTGTGTAAATGCCTGGAACAGCCTGTGCTTTTTATTCTCAGGTATTCCGATTCCCGAATCTTTTACGCAGAACCTGATTTCGTGTTTGTCGCCATCTATTCTGGTCGAAGTAACTGTAACTAACACCTCGCCTTCTTCAGTGAACTTGACTGCATTACTGAGCAGATTTGTTAAAATCTGCCTTATCCGCGTAACATCGCCCTTAATGGTGGAAGGACAGTCGGTGTCCAGGTTGTATACCATATCCAGTTTCTTTTCTGCAGCCCTTGTGGCAAGCAGATCGAGAGAATCCTCAATACAGTCCCTGAGTTTGAACGGATGAGATTCTATCTCAAGCTTTTCCGATTCAATTTTTGAAAAATCAAGCAGGTCATTTATAATGACAAGGAGCTGATCGCCGCTTAAGCGTATCGATTCTACATATTCTTTCTGTTCAACAGAAAGCTCCGTATCGAGCAGAAGACCGGTCATACCAATCACTCCGTTCATAGGCGTACGGATTTCGTGACTCATCGTGGCGAGAAATTCACTCTTAATCCTCGCGGCATTTTCAGTTTCAATTAAAGCTTTATCGAGCTCAAAATTTTTCTTTATCAGTTCATTCTTGATGTTATCCTGTTTTATCACAGCACCAATAGTAGCAGCCATAGTAGAGAGAAAATATTCCTCATCCTCGTTCCAAAGCCTATCGCTCCGGCAGTCATCAAATCCTATAAATCCCCAGTACGTTCCATCGATCATAATCGGGACAAGAAGAATTGATTTGATATTTCTGTCGACAAAAACCACTCTTTCATTCGAAGGAAGTTTTTTTATCAGAAATTTCAGCGTCTTCCCTTTTTCAAAATTTCCATAAAAATCGAGCGAAGCAAACCGTGAATAAGAAAGTCTCTGCAGCACTGGATTTTTAATCTGGGCTTCTGAATTAACCGATGACCATTCATATAGAATGCTGACGTACATTTCATCCGTCTCTTCATTAACCTGGTGCTTATAAATGTACACTCTATCAACTTCAGCAGACATACCCAGAATACGCAGAGCTTTTGATAACCCGTTGTCTATATCAGAATTAGAAATAGCTGTTTCTGTTGCTTCCGCAATACCCTGCAGCAGCCGGTCCTTTTTTCTAAGTAATCGTTCGTTCGATTTTCTTTCTGTAATGTCTCTAAGAATACTCAGAAGAAGTCTTTTCCCGTTTAAATCATCAAGAAAAGTATTGGAAACTTCCACGTCTATCAGCATTCCGTTCCACAGCCTTACACTGGATTCATATTTGGAACGGAAAGAACTTTCTTTAAAAAAGCTTTTGTATGTTATTAAAGCGTCATTGCCGGTAATTTCATCATAATGAGTTGACAGAAGTGTCCCCTCTATCTCTGCTTTATGTTTATCTATCATACGTGCATATGCATCATTGCACATGAAGATATACCCTTCCTCGTCGGTTAACAGCATACCTTCAGAGGATTTATCCCATACGGTATGGAAGGTATTTTCGGAGGACTCCAGTTTTTTTTGCGATTCAATCCGGGTACTGATATCTCTTAAAGTAGCCTGTGCAAAGAATTTTCCACCAAGCTCAATCACCCTTCCATTAATTTCTACAGGTACGATCCGACCATCCTTGTGAACCAAATCCAGCTGGAAAATAATTTCCTCCCTCCCACGATATAGATTTAATATAAGATTTGTGTATTCGTATATCTTTGACTGAGGAATGAAATCGGTGAACGGTTTTCCGGTAACCTCGTACGGTTCGTAACCGGTGAGTTCTTTACAGGAGGGACTAATGTAGGAAATTTTTCCGGAGGCAGACAGCCTTAATATTACATCAAGCGAAGCCTGCGTTACAAGGTTAAATTCAAGATAAGCTTCACGATATCGTTCTATAGCAATCGATAAATCCTTGAGAGTTTCTGCAGTACCGGGTTCAAAATCATTCTGCTTCAGGTTCTTTAGAAGATTCTGAAGTGTATGTAATTCTTCCAGGTTTTGTTCAATATTTTGTAAATTCTTCTTCAAAGAAAGTAAAATTCACCTCGATAAGTACCTGTGTAAGATGATTTAATCGAAATTGTCCACTATTATGAGACATTTCTCGAAATATGGCACAAATTTTATTCCATAAAACATTATTAAGCTGGGTTCGTAAAGAAAGTTCCATATCCATTACGTTCACAAACCTCAATTGAGGTTTCCTTTTTGTTGACAAATAATTTCCCCACCCCCAGCTAATACCTCCTCCTTTCGTCCCTTTTGTTTGCTTAGCTTCTAAGTATTCTCTAATTTTGATCACAATTTTTATTGAATTCTGGAGAAAATCTCTTTATGAAAAGAACAATAGTAACGATGCCGGGTGATGGCATTGGCAAAACTGTATTGCCAGAATCTTTGAGGGTTCTGGAGGCAGCAGGATTTGAAGCTGAATATGTACATGCTGATATTGGATGGGAATACTGGTGTAAGGAAGGTGATGCCCTGCCTCAGAGAACAATTAACCTGCTTGAGAAACATAAGATCGGGTTATTCGGTGCGATTACTTCCAAACCTAAAGATGCGGCTGCAAAGGAATTAGATCCCGGACTTAGAGACAAATGTTATGTTTATTTCAGTCCTATAGTCGGGTTAAGACAGCATTTTAATCTCGACTTATGTATCCGTCCCTGTCATTCATTCAAAGGAAATCCTCTGAACTTTATAAGGAGAGATGCGGAAGGCGGATTTGAAGAGCCACTTGTAGATGTAGTTATCTTCCGTCAGAATACCGAAGGATTATATGCTGGTGTGGAATGGACTAATCCCCCAAAAGTTGTGAGGGATGCTCTGGAAACTCACCCTAAAATGAAAGCTTTTAAGCAGGTTCCAAGTGAAGATATGGCGGTATCCACCAGGATTATGTCGAGGAATGCATGCCGTAGAATTATACGTGCAGCGTTTGAGTATGCTAAGAAATATAATTATAAGAATGTGACTATTTGTGAAAAACCAAATGTTCTGAGAGAAACTTCAGGAATGATGGTTAATGAAGCCAAAATAATTGCCAAAGAATATCCAGGTATCGATCTGTGGGATACTAATATTGATGCCCAGATGATGTGGTTAACCAAAAATCCGGAGATTTATGGTGTCATTGTAGCAGAGAATATGTTTGGCGATATTATTAGTGATGGATTTGCGGGACTTGTAGGTGGTCTTGGTTTTGCATGCAGTGCCAATATAGGTGAAGATGCAGCTGTTTTTGAACCCACCCATGGATCAGCACCCAAATACCAGGAGCTGGATCCTTCTATTGTAAATCCAATTGCAATGTTCCTGAGTGCCTGTATGATGCTCGACCACATTGGAGAGAATGAAAAAGCTGAGAAGATAAGAACCGCTATAGCAAAGGTTGTTGTGGAAGGCAAAGTTAAAACATATGATATGATGAAGCTGAAAGGTAACGCTGAAGTATTTAAACATGGAGCTTCTACCACACAACAAATGACCGATGCTGTAATAGCTGCGTTGTAATCCCGGTATCTCTGTATAGAATGTTTCATTTTTAAGGGAGGATATCATAGTGAACGGAATTGTACTCATACTGATAGCTATTGTTTTCTATGCAATAGCTTACCGTTTATATGGTACATTTATTTCCCGCAAGCTGAAAGTAAATAAGGAGCAGGAAACCCCTTCGCACACTTTGTATGACGGTGTGGATTACGTACCTGCGAAAACCCCCGTCTTGCTGGGACATCATTTTGCTTCAATAGCAGGGGCAGGCCCGATTGTAGGACCTGTAATTGCAGCCGGATTCGGATGGATACCTGTTTATATCTGGGTTCTGTTCGGGGCAGTATTCATTGGAGGGGTTCACGATTACACAACCATCATTGCCTCTATTCGTCATCAGTCGAAATCAATAGGCTATATAATTGAAAAGTACATCGGTGTTAGCGGCAAAAAGCTTTTTCTTCTTTTTGCCTGGGCCACACTGGTACTTGTTATCGCCGTTTTTGCCATAATAGTAGCAGATACTTTTGCGAGCATACCAGCCGCAGGTACTGCATCAATTCTGTTTATGCTTCTTGCAGTTCTTTTTGGAATAGCAATATACAGAATAAAAGTTCCGTTATGGATTGCTTCTATCGTTGGAGTTGTGCTTTTATTCGGCTGTATCCCTATGGGGGAAATGTTTCCTATTCATCTCTCAACGCTTACCTGGGAGTTTATTCTTTTTGCTTACATATTTATTGCGTCGGTTACCCCGGTATGGATTTTACTTCAGCCGCGTGATTATCTGAATTCATATTTTTTATATGCTTTAATGCTGGGAGGAGTAGTAGGAGTATTTTTTGCTTCTCCTGAAATGAATATACCAGCTGTAGCTTCCTTTAGTCTCGATAAAGTCGGCTACCTTTTCCCTGCCCTGTTTGTTACTGTAGCCTGTGGTGCTGTTAGTGGATTCCATTCTATTGTTGCAAGCGGAACTACGGCAAAGCAGCTTAATAAGGAAACAGATGGAAAGCTTATTGGTTATGGGGGTATGCTGATTGAGGGCGTTCTTGCTGTATTGGCTTTGATTGCTGTATCGGCCCTCGGAAGCACACAGTTTACCGATATAATGTTAAATAAAGGTCCTGTTGCTGCGTTCTCAATTGGAGTTGCGGCTTTCATAGAAAGTATTCCTTTCCTCCCTGTAACTGCTGCAACTGCAACAAATTTTGTTGCGCTGGCTGTTGCTGCCTTCGCTCTCACATCACTTGATACAGCTACAAGATTAGGAAGGTATGCCTTCCAGGAATTTTTCGAGGTAAGTGGTAGTAAAGAACAGTCGCTCCTGGTTAAGAACAGGTTTGCCGCCACTGCGATTACAGTATTTTTTGGAGCTGCGTTAACGGTCAGTGGTCAGACAATGTCAATCTGGCCGGTTTTCGGAAGCGCTAATCAGCTCCTTGCAGCTCTGGCACTTCTGGCAATAACCGTCTGGGTAGCCGATCTGAAGGAAAATTATCTCTTCGTTCTAATTCCGATGCTGTTTATGTTCAGTGTTACATTAACCGCTCTTGTTATGCTGTTTTATACTAATTTTTCCAATGGTCACTATACGCTTTCTTTCATATCTGTACTTTTGTTCCTGCTTGCTGTACTTCTTGGCATAAAAGCATACACCGTACTTGTTCATAAAAAGCCCGAAAAAATTAAAGAAGAATTAATTACCCAATAAGAGAGGATTTATGCGGGATAAGATATTGAAAATCTGGCCTGAACTGGAATGGATAAAAAATAATGAGTTAAAGGAAAAAACTATTCAGTGCTGGTTATATGCTGTTGAAAACAGTGTTCTTAGTATAGATGATCTTGAGGTAATTCCTTTCTCCTTATTGATTAAAGATTGTCACATCTCTTTTATGAATCATAAGCGGACAGCTGTACAGTTGTCTGTGGATATTGCCAATAGAATGAAACAGAATTTCGGAGATGAAATAGCAATCGATATGGACTTCCTTATCTCAGGAGCAATACTGATTGATGTAGGCAAGCTTCTTGAATACGATAAGGTTGATGGTAAAATTACAACCAGCAAAGCAGGAAAACTTCTGCGGCACCCTTTCAGCGGAGTCTCGATTGCTGATCGATTTGGTTTGCCTCCTGAGATACAGCATATTATAGCTTATCATGCCAAAGAAGGCGATCTTGCTAAAAGAAGCGTGGAAGCAATAATTGTACATCACGCCGATTTTGTTTCATTCGATCCATTCAAACAATTAAACGATTGAATTATGCCACAAACCTTAATAGAAAAAATAGCACAGAAATATGCAGTGGGACTTGAACCTGATCAGAAGGTTCATGCGGGTGACTACCTCTCGATCCGTCCCGCGTATGTTATGACACACGATAATACCGGCGCAGTAATACCTAAATTCAGATCTATCGGTGCAAGCCGGCTTGCAAACCCACGACAGGTGGTACACACACTTGACCACAATGTTCAGGATAAGAGCGAGAAGAATCTTGAGAAGTACCGGAAGATTGAAGAATTCTCAAAGAGTATGGGAGCTGATTTTTATCCTGCCGGCAGAGGAATTGGTCACCAGATAATGGTTGAGGAAGGATATGCGTGGCCCGGCAATATGGCGGTTGCCTCCGATAGTCACTCCAATATGTACGGTGGAATCGGTTGTCTCGGTACTCCTGTAGTAAGAACCGACGCAGCAGCTTTGTGGGCTACCGGAAGGACCTGGTGGCAGGTTCCTCCTATCGCCAAAGTTGAGCTAAAAGGAAAGTTAAGAAAAGGTGTTACGGGTAAAGATCTCATAATTGCACTGTGCGGTTTCTTTAATAACGATGAAGTGCTTAATCATGCTATCGAATTCACTGGTGAGGGAGTTAAGAACCTTTCTGTTGAAGAAAGACTGACCATAGCTAATATGACCACCGAGTGGGGTGCACTGGCTGGTGTATTTATTATTGATGAACGCACAATCGACTGGCTGAAGAAAAGAGCTGAATTTGTTTCTAAGCGCGGACCCGAGAAAGTAAATTCAGATGCTGACGGAAACGGCATACATCCCCGAATGAATATGAAACACATTGAAGAACTTGAAAAGTATATTCCTAGTGCTGATCGGGATGCATTTTATGCTAAGGAACTGACGATTGATTTATCTACAATTGAGCCCCTGGTTTCGGGTCCTAATACCGTTAAAACAATGACCCCTGTTTCCGAACTGAATAAAGTAAGAATTAATAAAGCTTATCTTGTTTCCTGCGTTAACAGTCGTGTTGACGATATCGCTGAAGCTGCCGCAATAGTTAAGGGCAAGAAAGTGGCAGATGGAGTGGAGTTTTATATTGCCGCGGCTTCAAGTGAAGTGCAGGCTGAGAGTGAAAAGCAGGGTTACTGGCAAACGCTTGTTGATGCGGGAGCCATTCCCCTTCCTCCAGGGTGCGGACCCTGTATTGGATTAGGAGTAGGACTGCTTGAAGATGGCGAAGTGGGAATATCGGCGACAAACAGAAACTTCAAAGGAAGAATGGGCTCACCCAACGCACAGGCTTATCTTGCTTCTCCTTCTGTTGTTGCTTCATCTGCTATTGCAGGTAATATCTCTTTCAAATGGACAGAGGAAAATCAAAAGCTGCTGGGAGATATAAAAGTAAATGAAAAACAGGAAGCAGAATCCGGAGAAGTGAAAATAATCGACGGATTTCCGAAAGTTCTTAGAGGTGAACTCATCTTCTGCAACCAGGATAACCTGAACACTGACGGGATCTACCCCGGCAAGTATACCTATATTGATGATTTTACTCCACAGCAGCAGGCTGACGTTGTAATGGAGAATTATGATCCTGAGTTCGCAAAAATTGTTAACGAAGGTGATATACTTGTAAGCGGCTTCAATTTCGGTACCGGTTCCTCACGCGAGCAGGCTGCTACAGCATTGAAGTATAAAGGCATAAAACTGGTGATAGCAGGGTCATTCAGTGAAACTTATAAGCGTAACGCTTTGAATAACGGTTTCCTGATCATCGAGTGTCCCAGACTGGTAAATGACCTTAAAGCAAAATACGGTAAGGACAAATTAACTGTTAAAACCGATATCGCTGCTGAAATAAACTTTACCAAATCAAAAATTATAATTGATGAGAAGCCCTATTCAGTCGATCCGGTCGGTGTGCCGGCCCAGGAGCTAATTGTATTCGGCGGATTAGAGGAGTGGGTAAAGAAGAACCTTTAACAGAATAATGATTGCTTCATCGCTATAAATTCGGGAACCGCAATAACTAACAATTTAACTACTACTCAATAAATATGAACAAATCCATATCAAGAACAATATCTGAGTTTGCAGTAAACTTAAAATATGAAGATCTGCCCTCTGAAGTAATTAACCAGGTAAAACGCTTTCTGTACGATTCCATCGGGTGCGCTTACGGCGGCTACCACACAAAAGATGTAAATATACTAAGAGATATATACCTGGAAATGGGGGGTAAACCGGAAGCTACCGTGTTTGGTTTCGGTGATAAAATGCCTGCCGTTAATGCCGCACTGGTAAATTCATTAATGATACGCGCGCTCGACTTCAATGACATATACTGGAAGGAAGATCCTTCTCATCCCTCTGATCTCATCCCCGCAGCGCTTTCGACAGCAGAGATGGTCGGTGCATCAATGAAAGATGTAATTACTGCAATTGTTCTTG
The DNA here is from genome assembly GCA_963839165.1 of uncultured Bacteroidota bacterium. Taxonomy (GTDB): domain Bacteria; phylum Bacteroidota; class Ignavibacteria; order Ignavibacteriales; family Ignavibacteriaceae; genus DATFVA01. Next base: position 634,001 of record CAWIUG010000005.1, read on the forward strand.
CTTATGAATTTGAACAGAGGATGTGCGAGTTTGCTGTGCCGGGAATACGGGAACGCAAATGGCATCATGCAGCCCTTACCCAGTTTGTATCTCCAATAGTTGCCGGAAAGGTGCTTGGATTAGATGTGGATCAGATGGTAAATGCTATCGGTATTAATGGAAGTCATAATCATACCATCGGCTGTCCAACTGCGGGAAAACTTACAATGATGAAGAATACTGTTGATCCTATGGCTGTGCAGTCGGGTGTATTTGCTGCGTTGATGGCACAGAGAGGCTACAGCGGTACAGAAGCCGTGTTCGAAGGTAAAGAAGGTTTTATGGACACCTTCCGGGGATGGAATGCTAAAGAACAAATTATCTCTCCAATTAAGATAGAGGGACGCGACGGTACTTCAGAATGGAAATGGAATATTGATAAGCTTACCAGCGGACTGGGAGAAAGTTATAAGATAATGGAATGCGGGATGAAAGCATTTCCTACAGAAGCTTTGACACACACACATTTATCTGCTACATTAAATGTTATAACCAAAAACGATATCACATATGATCAGATAGATACTATAACTCTTACAACTCTTGCACAGGCATATGATATCCTTTTTGATCGTCATAAATATCGTCCTGAATCGAGAGAAACCGCCGATCATTCACTCCCCTACTGCATAGCCGCCGCATTGGTCGATCATAAAATTACAACACAGTCCTTCTCAGAGGAAAAAATGAAAGATCCCAGAATCTGGGAAGTAATTGACAAAATAAAGGGAGAACCCTCACAGGAATTCGAGAAGATGTTTCCGGCCAAACAGCCGAGTAAAGTTGTAGTTAAAACCAAAGACGGCAGGGAATTTTCGGAATACCTGGAATATCCAAAGGGTGATCCAAGAGAACCGATGACGATGGAAGACCTTGAAAATAAGTTTAATGCTTTATCGGGAAAACTTCTGATCCCCAGAAGACAAAAGGAAATTAAAGAGATTATTTTCAGATGTGAACAGCTGACGACCAGAGAATTCATGAATAAATTAAACGTGATTGCTTTGTAAATTACTGCAATTAGCCACATCGGACTCTGAAGATTTTGTCTTTAATTTGCTAAATTTGAGTGAGATAAATTATTGATATTACAAACATTTAGGGTGTTTACCCACAGCATAGAAATAAAGAAATAAAATGAAGACTAACAGTAATACATCTTCTGCAGGTAAAAGAGGAGAATCGGTAAGGTCCGATTGCTACATTGAGATAAGCCGAAAGAATTCAGGCGGCATAAAGATCCATCTGCAGAGCAAAGTGGATGTAATGTACGGGGAAACAATAGAAATGCAGCTCCTGGATATGTGTAAGTTCTTCAGCATCGCCAATGCAGAAATCCTTATGGAAGACAGCGGCGCACTTCCCTTTACGATTGCAGCACGGTTTGAGATGGCAGTTAAGAAACTTATACCCGAAACAATAACAGAGTATCTTATCCCTTTCAATAAGAAGAATCAGTATAAAACTTCGAAGGATAAACTAAGAAGAAGCCGGCTGTACCTGCCGGGAAATGAGCCGAAGTTTTTTATTAATGCGGGACTTCATTCGCCTGACGGGATCATCCTCGACCTTGAAGACAGTGTTGCTCCCTCAGAAAAAGAAGCTGCACAGCTGATCGTACGAAATGCACTCCGCTCAGTCGAGTTTTATGGCGCCGAAAGAATGGTACGTATAAACCAACTTCCGGTTGGATGCGGTGATCTGAAATATATTGTTCCTCATAACGTGCACGTAATCCTGATCCCCAAATGCGAATCAGCAGATCAGGTAAGGCAAATTGAAAAAGAGGTAGAGAGGCTGCGTAAAGAATATAATGTAAAGAATGAGATTTACTTCATGCCGATCATCGAAAGCGCACTTGGTGTCATTAAAGCTTATGAGATTGCATCGGCTTCAAAATATAACTGCGCACTTGCGATAGGACTTGAGGATTACACTGCGGATCTCGGCACCCAGAGAACAAATGAAGGAAAAGAAAGCATATTTGCCCGGCAAATGCTGGTTAACGCTGCAAAGGCCTCGGGAATACAGGCTATTGATACTGTCTTTTCAGACGTCAGCGATATGGAGGGTCTAAGACAAAGTGTTATTGAAGCAAAATCTCTCGGCTTTGAAGGTAAGGGATGCATCCATCCCCGTCAGATACAGGTTGTCCATGAAGCTTTCGCTCCAACCACCGATGAGATAGAGAAGGCAAAGAAGATCGTACTTGCGTTCGAAGAAGCTGAGAAAAAAGGACTGGGAGTAGTTTCACTAGGAAGCAAAATGATCGACCCCCCGGTTGTAAAACGGGCTGTCAGAACAATCGACCTCGCAATTATCAATAATTTGTTGAAGGAAGACTGGAGACAAACAATCTAACAGTTTAACATTTTATCCATTAAGCAATTTAAGAGAATGAACTTAGTAAAAAACGCTGCAGGCAGATTAGTCCCTGATGAAATTAACGGAACTCCTCAAATCCCTTTTAAAGGTATAAATAAATATAAACCTAAAGGCGGTAAGGCTAAACCTCCAATAAGGAGTTGTGTAGATTTTCCTGCTGACGGTAATAAAACAGCGAAGAACTTAAAGGAAGCATTAAAAAAGGCCGGACTGAAGGACGGAATGACTATCTCCACACATCATCATCTCAGGAACGGTGATGTACTTACAAACATTCTATTTGATACCATCAAAGAAATGGGAGTAAAGGATATCCGCTGGTTTCCCAGCGCTTCATTCCCTGTTCATGAACACCTGATTAAATATCTGAAAGATGGAACCATCCATCATATTGAAGGAAGTATGAACGGACCATTGGGCAGGTTTACTTCTGAAGGTAAGATGAAGGGTATCGGAGTTCTGAGATCCCATGGCGGAAGATACCAGTCGATTCAGGATGGCGAGGTTCATATCGATATCGCAGTAATTGCGGCACCAACCGCAGACCCATTCGGCAATGCGACAGGTGATCGCGGTCCTTCTGCGTGCGGACTATTAGGATTTGCTCTCGGAGATTCTGAATATGCCGACAAAGTCATTGTCGTTACAGATAACCTTGTCCCCTTCCCCTGCGTACCCTGGCAGATACAGGGAAATAATGTTGATTTTGTTGTTCAGGTTGATACCCTTGGTGACCCAAAGAAAATCGTTTCCGGAACAACAGAGGTAACTAAATCGCCTGACCGTCTTTTAATTGCTGAATACGTTGCAAGGTTTCTCGAAGATGCCGGGATAATGAAAGACGGTTTTTCCTTCCAGGCCGGTGCAGGCGGAACCGCTCTTGCTTTCGCTCTCTTTCTGAAAGATAGGATGAAAGCAAAAAATATAAAAGCCAGGTTCGTCCGAGGCGGCAGTACAAAGTACCTTGTACAGATGCTTGAAGAAGGATTAACCGATTATATACTCGATGGACAAACCTTCGATCTGGAAGGGGTAAGAAGTATGAGAGAAAATGAAGGTCATGTAAACACTTCCCCCTTCACAAGCTACAACTTCCATGGTAAAGGTAACTTTGCATCAATGGTTGATGCTGTTGTACTTGGAGCTACCGAAGTAGATGTGAACTTTAATGCGAATGTGGTTACTCACTCCGATGGCTACCTGCTGCACGGAATCGGAGGCTGGCAGAACTGTTTATTTTCAAAATGCACTATACTGGCTATTCCGTCTTTCAGGGACAGAATTCCGGTCATCGTTGATGAAGTCACCACCTTATGCGGACCCGGAGAGCTTGTAGATGTTATCGCAACCGAACGCGGTCTGTGTATAAATCCCAAAAGAAAAGATCTCCTTAAAGCATTAAAGGGTTCAACTATTCCAATTGTTGATATTAAGGAACTGAAAAAAGAAGTTGATAAGATCTGCGGCGGAGTTCCCGCGAAGCCGAAGATCAATAAAGAGAAAGTAGTTGCAATAATTAAATGGGTCGACGGCACAATACTCGATTCTGTTTTTGAAGTAGTTAAATAACCCGAAGAAGCATTCCTGCTTTGCTTTTACCGTAAAAGTTTTCGCGGTATAACATACTTATCGGATGCTCCCTCTTCTCAGACGTTATCTTCCTTCCGGTCTTTCTCTCTGTATCATACTATTAGATCTATCTTAACTAATTGAACCCTTTTTATCTTTTCTGAATCAAACTATTCCGAATAATAAATTTTAAGAATATTTAACTATTACAGAGGTTAAAATGTTAAAAACAAATCTTACTCATGTCCTTTCCGGGAAAGAACATTCAGAGCTGTTAAATGATAATGAAAATGTGATGATCTGCTGCGGAAGAATGGGGCCAATGTGTATACCCGTTTATGAAGCAATGGAGGAATTAGAATCAGAATATCCAGGGGTGAAATTCGCCGATATGGCATTCGATTCAACGGATGCAGGCGTAATCCGCAATCTTCCCGAAGCAAGAAGCTTTTCGGGACTGCCATTCACCATCTATTATAAAAACGGAAAAGTGGTAGAGGCTACCAGCAGTATCCAGACAAGAGAACAAATTACATCGATCCTGGACAAACACTTTAAAGAGGATCATGACTCAGTAGCTTAACAAAGATATTAACCGGAACACAAGCTGAAATGAATTTTTATTCGGTTTGTGTTCCTTTTTTTGAATTCTATGGGAAAGAATATGGATAATCATTTTGATGTAATTATAGTTGGGGCCGGGCCTGCGGGGCTTACTGCCGGAATTTATCTTTCAAGAGCAAAATTGAAAACTCTTATTATTAATGAAGGTGCTGTAGGAGGACAACTGGTGCTGACCCACGAGATTGCAAATTATCCCGGCGTTGAAAGTATAAGCGGGTATGAACTGGCGCGTAACATGAAATCACAAGCGCAGAAGTTCGGATGTGTAATTAAATCAAATACAAAAATTACATCAATAGATTTAAAAGATGACTTAAAGAGGGTTGTTGTCAACGACAGGGATACATATACATCTGACGCCTTGATATTTACAACTGGAGGCAGATCAAGGAAAATAGGATCTGTGGGAGAAGACCTGTTCAAAGGAAAAGGTATCTCTTATTGTGCAACCTGCGACGGCGACTTCTTTCAGGACAAAGAGATAATTGTTGTAGGCGGCGGAAATACAGCTCTTGAAGAAGCAGTATCACTGACAAAGTACGCATCAAAGGTAACAATAGTTCATCAATTTGATCACTTCCAGGCTTTTGAGCATTATGTTGATGAAGCAAAACGAAATGAAAAAATCAGTTTCATAATGTCATCAGAAATTATAGAGTTTATCGGCGATGAAAAATTAAAGTCCATAAAAATCCGGGATAAAATAACAGAAGAAATCTCAGAAAAGAAAATTGACGGAGTTTTCATATTTATAGGTTACGTTCCGAATACCGAATCACTGGAAGGACTTATCCAACTGAATCAATGGAAAGAAATTGTTACAGATAAGGATATGAAGACAGATGTACAGGGAGTGTTTGCCGCAGGCGACTCGATTCAAAAGAAATACCGCCAGGTTACCACTGCAGTTTCAGACGGAACTATTGCTGCATTGAGCGCCGCAGAATTTGTAAATAACCATAAAAAGAAAAGAGCTGAGACTGAATTAGTTGTGTAAGAAACCATAATTTAGAGTCGTTTACTTCAGTCACTAATTCCGAAATATACTTTTCATCATTCATTCTCCCTCCCCTCATCATACTAAAAGTTGGATAATTATCTTAACTTTGTCCCCACTAGGAACACTCGCTTTAATTGAACTAAGGAAATAATTGGAACCATCTGAATTTTTAGAAAAGTACTTCGGTTATGATGAATTCCGCGGAAAGCAGGAAGCTATTATCCGGAGAACGCTATATGATCGAAAACATTCACTTGTTATAATGCCTACAGGAAGCGGGAAATCCCTGTGCTACCAGATTCCCGCGTTGTTAATGGATGGTGGAACAATTGTTATCAGTCCTCTAATTGCACTTATGCAGGACCAGGTTGACGCACTCCGAAAAAAAGATATCAGCGCTGCCTTCATAAACTCAACCCTTTCAAAACAGGAAAGAGACCAACGACTCAGACAATTTGTTGACGGTAAAATCAAGATGCTTTATGTTACTCCTGAGAGATTCCGCAAACCAGAATTTGTTAAAGAGCTGAAGAAGGTAAACATTTCCCTCCTCGCTGTCGATGAGGCACATTGTATTTCGGAGTGGGGACATGATTTTCGTCCCGATTATTCACGTCTAGGCGAGTTCAGGGGATTAATGAGTAACCCTTTAACTATCGCGCTAACCGCAACCGCTACCCTTGAAGTACAGCATCAATATCGTTAATAAGCTCCATCTCAAAAATGAAGATATCAAAACATTCCACCAGGGTATAGAAAGGCCTAATCTCAAGTTGGAAGCACACGATATCTTCGATGATAAAGAGAAAACGAATTGGATGCTTTAAGATCATTAAGGAATACAGCGGTTCAGGTATAATATACTTTTCTCTTATCCAAACGCTTGAAAAATTCTCGCAGTTATTGCGCGACAAAAAAATTCCGCATCGAAATTATCATGGAAAGCTTCCTGATAAGGATCGGAAAAGGATGCAGAGGGATTTCCTGAGCGGCAGGCAGGACCTGATCCTTGCTACTAACGCTTTCGGAATGGGCATCGATAAGTCGGATATCCGGTTCGTAATACATGCAGAAGTTCCCTCCTCTGTTGAATCGTATTACCAGGAGATCGGTCGGGCCGGAAGAGACGGGAAACCATCTGACTGTCTCCTACTCTACAAACAGGATGATTTATATATCCAGATGGATTTTATTAAATGGTCAAATCCTGACGCCAATTTTTATTCGGCGTTATATGATTTACTCAGAAGAGAAATCGCCGTCGTTAACTCTCTCGGGATAGAATATCTCAGAGAACAGATGAACTTCAAAAACCGGAATGACTTCAGAATTGAAACAGCCCTTGGAATTTTCGACAGGTACGGTGTTACAGAAGGTTCAGTTGATAATAATAATCTCAGCATTTCAGGTGAATTCCCCCCGGAACTTGAAGATGAAGAAATGCTGCAGAAGAAGTTAATGAGTGATAACAAAAAACTTCTTTCAATGGTGAACTACTTCAAGACAAATGAATGCCGGAGAGTATACATATCAGAATATTTCGGTTTTCACGATGAGAAACCCTGCGGTAATTGTGATAACTGTCTGAGAAATACGGCCATTATGGATTAATCGGAATTTTGCCTTAATTCTTTGACCCGATGCACGTCATTTGTACTCCCTGATTTTTATTATAATAAGTATTTCGAAACCAAAACAAGGAAACTGATGAAACTCCCTGGTTCCAAAATAAAATACATAATCGCTGCCGCTTTACTCTTCCTGGTATTTCCAGCCTTCGGTGAAGTATTTGAAAAACAGAGAAAATAATTGTATTAGATCACACATTTCTCATATTTGTGTTTAAGGTAATACATCTTAATGGCTCAGGATAGTTATAATTGTGAATCCACTAAAGGCGATAAAAATGAAAATAGCTCATTATGTAATATTTATATTAAGCCTCCTGGCAGCAGGATGCTCCACCAAAGATGATAATAAATTAAGCAATCACGATCCTGATCTCTCTAATAATCAACCTGGAAAAATGGTCAATGTTTCCAGAGATACACTAATGGGAGGAGATACATTTGTTACTACCGGTCCTGCCGGTACAATGCAGCAAAAACAGGGTAAAATAGTTATGATAGCAGATTCGGGACTTGCTTTACCCATTAAATTAGATGACGATAATAATATCATGGCAATCGGACTAACGGACAGTACGGTTTACCAGGTTAAAAAAGAAGGCAGCCAAACTGCACTTATTCTTCCTGATTCTAATAAGGTTCTAAAGAATGGCAGGATGATGCTTCTTACTGATGATGGTGAAATGCTTGAGGTTAAACTGCTCGGTGATCATATGGTGGTTTTAACCAAAAACAATACAATGCTTCCTCTTGAAAAGAAATAAAGGTTATATTTCTCTTCTTTATAAGGGAATGATTAATCTTCATTCCCTTTTTTTATTAATATAACTGTTTTATTTTATCTTCATCGATTTAGAAAGACGAATACGATTATGAAAGAAGATAACCAGACAGGAACTACTCTTTACGTCAGAAACATGGTATGCAGCAGATGTATCAAGGTGATTGAAGATGAATTTGAGAATCTTGGACTTAACATCAAAACTATTAGTCTGGGTGAGGTAAAGGTAGAAGAAAACCTGGATCAGGATATGACCGACAGGATCAGGGACATTCTTGATCAGGACGGATTTGAGCTGATCGAGGACAGAAAGATGAGAACAATAGAACAGATCAAGCTTTTCATAATTGAATTAATAAGAGACGAGGAAAAGCTAGTCGGGAAAATAAATCTCTCCGCTTATCTTTCAGATAAGCTCAACATGGATTATCATTATTTAAGCACCCTTTTCTCCTCTGTCGAGAATATTACTATCGAACATTTCTTTATTCTTCAGAAAATTGAAAGGGCAAAGGAATTGCTGAAATACGGCGAACTGACGCTTAGCGAGATAGCTTTCCGACTTGGATACAGCAGCGTTGCTCACTTATCAGCACAGTTCAAAAAGGTTACCGGAATGAACGCGAACCAGTTCAAAACGATGACAGAAAATACCCGAAAACCTCTGGATAATGTCCAATAAGCCCTATCTAACTGCCTAAAACCATAAAAATCATATAACATTTTCCAATAATTATATAATATATAGGGACATATGGCTTACTATATTTGCATAGTCAAATTATTTTAACCAAAAAGGATTTATAAATGACAACGAAAGAAATCAAAATCGAAGGAATGAGCTGCGGTCATTGTGAGATGGCAGTAAGAAAAGAATTGTCAAAACTTGATGATGTGAAGGTAAAAAAAGTTAAAATTGGCGAGGCAGTGGTTGAGTTCGATGAAAACAAAACAAATGAGCAGAAAATATACCAGGCTATTGAAGAAGCCGGTTATAAACCAGTGCTAACCAGGAGCTAAATGGATATCCTAATGGTTCCCCGGACGGCAGAGCGGGATTAAACGGATATTCGTTTATCACGATTTTGGAACGTTTTGAGACTACTTATGTCTCGGTATTAGAACTCATAGATTAGGAACAATTAGAATGCAAAAAGTATCAGAAGATCATAAAATGAATACCCTTCAAATAAAATCATTATCTCTCCCTGTGGAGGGGATGACGTGCGCCAGTTGTGTAGCACGGGTTGAAAAGGCATTGAAGAAAGTCGAAGGTATTAATGAAGTAAACGTAAACCTTGCCACCGAGAAGGTTACGCTATCCTATGATCCTGCCCTGACCGACGTATCAAAATTCACCCGGGTTGTTGAAGATGCGGGATATAAACTCCTTGCCCCTTCAGAGAATAAAGAATCTGCAGAACCTGAAGAATTTGAATCGGCTTCTGATATACGGCATAAGGAATCTTATCGGAAACTCAGGAATGAATTTATTTTCAGTGCGGTACTTTCTATCCCTATAATGATAGTTAGTATGCTTATGATGACCGGCTGGTTCAGGAACCTTGTACCATTGACGATGGAAGAAGTTAATAAACTTCTCTTCCTTGGTTCTACCCTGGTAATTTTTATCTCTGGTAAAAGGTTTTTCTCCTCTTCGTGGAAAATCGCAAAACATTTCTCTGCTGATATGAATACGCTCGTTGCGGTCGGTACCGGAACTGCATACCTGTATAGTACGATCGCAGTGTTATTCCCTGAATTACTGAATATTACTGATAAAGGCGGTCATATTTATTTTGATACTGCTGTAATTATTATAACTTTAATTCTTATGGGTAAGCTTCTTGAGGCAGGTGCAAAGTCAAAAACATCTTCAGCCATTAAGAAACTTCTTGGATTGCAGCCAAAAACAGCCAGGGTTTTACGAAACAGTCAGCAGACCGATATCCCAATTAAAGATGTTGTAAGCGGCGATCTAATTATTGTAAGGCCCGGCGAAAAGATCCCTGTTGATGCCTTTATTATTGAAGGTTATTCTTCAATTGATGAATCGATGATCACCGGTGAAAGTATTCCGGTAGAAAAAACAACCGGTGCAAAGGTGATAGGAGGGACGATTAACAAGAACGGAAGTCTTACTATTAAAGCTGAAGCAGTTGGTAAAGATTCGGTTATTGCACGTATCGTAAAACTTGTGGAAGAGGCGCAGGGTTCTAAAGCTCCAATACAAAGCCTGGCTGATAAGGTTGCGTCAGTTTTTGTTCCCACAGTTATAGGCATAGCATCCATTACCTTCCTGGCCTGGTACCTCATAGGAGGTATACCTTTTACAGCAGCAATGCTCAATTTTATCGCGGTAATGGTAATCGCATGCCCCTGCGCACTTGGACTTGCAACGCCGACCGCTATTATGGTAGGAACAGGGCTTGGAGCCTCCAACGGCATTATGATTAAGAATGCAGAGAGCCTGGAAAGGTTAAATTCTGTCACTACCGTAATCTTCGATAAAACAGGTACGATAACCATCGGAAAACCAGTTGTGACTGATATAATAACAAAGAACGGAACCGATGAGGATACGCTTCTGCAGGCAGCTGCCTCCCTTGAGACAAAGTCGGAACATCCTCTCGGAATTGCCATTGTAGAATACGCTTCCGCAAGAAATATTGAACTAAAAGAGGTAAGCAGATTCAATTCATTAACCGGCAGCGGAATTGAAGCTGGCTTCGATGATTCAAAAGTACTCATCGGAAATCTTTCTCTTATGAAGGAATATGGGATAGATATAGACGGAGAGACTTCAGCCCAAATTGAAACACTAAGCGCCGAAGGAAAAACTACAATATTAGTTTCCTTTGATAACAAAATATCAGGTTTAATTGCTGAAGCAGATGTCATCCGCGGTGAGACTGCAAAAGTAATAAGCAGACTAAAGAAGAAGAATATTCATACCGTAATGCTTACCGGTGATAACAAAGGAACGGCCGAAGCAATTGCCAGGGAGGCAGGAATTGAAAACGTATACTCAGAAGTCTTACCATCAGATAAGGCTGAAATCGTTAAAAAACTTCAGTCCGCTGGTGAAGTAGTTGCAATGGTTGGTGACGGCATAAATGATTCCCCCGCCCTGGCGCAGGCAGATGTTGGTATTGCAATTGGAACAGGGACGGATATAGCTATAGAAAGTGCTGACATCACCCTGATAAACGGGAATATTAAAGAAGTACTTAGTACGCTCAAACTTTCGGCAAAAACGATTAATACAATCAAGCAGAATCTTTTCTGGGCCTTTATCTATAATGTAATCGGGATACCTCTTGCCGCACTAGGATTACTTAACCCGATGATAGCTGCAGCGGCAATGGCGATGAGTTCTGTAAGTGTAGTTTCGAATTCGCTCAGGTTAAAGAAAGCTAAACTAGATTAGATGGACAGTCCCTCTGAGAAGTCCACGAATCTTCTAAAAACAGACACCTCCCCAATTAGCGATGAGACCTCTAATGCTCTCTGAGCATTTCCGTCAGGCTGAGTTCAACCTTTTCCTCGCAGAAGAAGGGTTCTCCATATCTTTTATCAATCTGGAAACCGTATACCTGGGCTCTTGATTCGATAAAGCTGATGAATTCTGGTCGACTTATGAAAGTCTCGGGTTCCTTGCTCCTTGGATTATGAAACTGACTCTGATAACACTGAACCGCTTTCATTTTCGTCTCGAAACACTCGGAAATATCAATAATGAAAGAGGGTTCAAATTGGTATGTCTGCATATAATAATACAGCTTCCTCGGCCTGTATGCGTTCTGAGCTACCTCACGATCGAAAGTTTTCAGCTTGGAAAGACCTGTTGCGAACATTGCCTCCTTAACAAGCCTGCTTGTATATATATGATCGGGATGACGGTCATTAAAATAGGGGGCAAAAATAACTTTAGGGCGGTATTTCCTTATGCCTATAACAACCTTAATCAGGTTCTCTTTTTTTCTTTCAATATTTCCATCGGGAATTTCAAGATTTTCCCTGAGTGAAACTTTTAAAATACCGGCTGCAAGAAAGGCTTCCTTCTGTCTTATCTCCACTGTCCCCCTTGTACCAAGTTCGCCGCGGGTAAGATCGATTATCCCTACCTTAAGGTTATTTTTTGTCAGTTTAGCAATCGTTCCACCCATAGATAACTCTGCATCGTCAGGATGGGCCGCAAAAATAAGAACATCAAGATTCATTAATTCTCCCTCTAATATTTATGGTCTGGATTGGAAACTTAACAATTTTTTTTTTGGATTCCATTTATGGTGTTCGTATATTATTTCCGGTTCTCAAGAACAATCAACGTCGAGCAAAAAAAATAATTTCCAAGTTACTTTGACCCCGTTAGCGGGGTTGTAAGCATATAATTTCTGTGTCCTTTTTGGGATTCAGATTTCAATGGCAAACTATAACCAGGCTATAAAGTTTAATTAACACGCAGCATTTCGCACTGCGGATTTTAACTCATAAACGCTCAGGAGATATGAAAAACTTATATACTCTTTTCATCTTCATTTTTCTTTTCTCATTTTCTCTCTCTTATTCACAAAATTACAGCTGGCAGCTAAAGCAATCGGGCAGCAGCCTTGGTGATCCAATCTGCGTGAATAACTGGGATGACAACATCATTTATTACGGTTCCGGCAACAGACTTTACAGAAGCACCGATCGCGGTGATACGTTTTCACCTTTTGGAAATGTAATACCCGGGGCATCATCCGTTAAATGCGTGCTACAAAGCTCATACGATGAAAATGTTTTCCTTGCTGCAGTTGAGAGCGCACAACAGACTATGAAAACAACAGACGGAGGGACTACCTGGACGTCTACTGGTTCCTTTTCATGGTATTATTTCGGAGTACCCGTTCAGAAAGATCCTGCTCATCCTGATACACTTTATACAATGAGTAGTAATGAGTTCCGGGCTTCCTACGATTTCGGTTCAACATGGACAACCAGATCCTCTTCACTTCCATTTAATTCTCCCTGTGATATCGATGTTTTTCCGGATCAGCCGAACATAATTATAGTCGGCGATAATGGCTATGGTATAGCAAGGAGCACCGATTATGGTGTTACCTGGACTCACCCTTTTTCTACCAGTGGTGAAACACCCATAATAGCTATTGATAAGAATACTCCGGGAACAATCCGGGCTACCAAATGGTCAGGTGGAGGTGGTTTTCTTAAATCTACAGATTATGGACAAAGCTGGGTTTCCATCCCTTTCTTTAACGGTAGAAATATGTGGGGTTTATCGATCGCCCCCCAGCTTTCTGATTATATAATATGCGGTGAATATTCGGGCGACAGCTATTTTACTCACGATGGCGGAACAACGTGGACTGTGCTCAGTAATCCTTCGAGTAATTATGCGTATCACGTTGTAGATACCGCAACCGTATTTGCAGCTTTCGGCAACGGGTTATACAAGCTTTACTCACCCTGGTTCATCCCGGTTGAACTTACCTCTTTCACCGGAAAAGTTATTAAGGGAAAGATTGTGTTAAACTGGCGTACTGCTACTGAAACCAACAACCAGGGATTTGATATTGAGATGAGTTCTGATAATAAGTCATTTAAGAAGGTAGGTTTTGTTCCCGGCTTCGGAACTTCTTCAGAGAGTCACTCATACTCTTACACCCCGGATATGCAGAACCTGAAGGAATTCTATTTCAGGCTCAAACAGGTTGATTTTGATGGTACTTCAGAATATTCAAAGGTGGTGGAGGTTTCATCCCCTGTACCTGCTTCATATGGCATTTCCCAGAATTACCCGAATCCCTTTAATCCGACAACCAAAATAAATTTCGAAGTACCTGCAGATGCAAAGGTGAAGATTACTGTCTATAACGCATTAGGACAGAAGATTTCAGATCTTACCAACAGTCAGTATTCTGCCGGAAGGTACGATGTTAACTTTACTGCGGGAAATCTTTCAAGCGGTCTATATTTTTACGTCATCGAAGCAAAAGGAAATGACGGATCTTCTTTTGTAACAACGAAGAAGATGTTGTTAATGAAATAATTTCTGCTTTCAGATGGAAGCTGTCTCTCACATTATTGTCATTTCAAGGAGTTGAAATTCCTTTCCCGAACTTTTCCTGTAAAGCAGGATTTGTTCGGGATCGAAATGACATTTAGCCCTTTTTAAGACAGCCTCTTCTATAAAAGCAAGTTCACATCAATTTTACCAAAAATAACAGATTCATCATGAAAATAAATTACTTACTACTTTTAGTTTTTATTTCTGCTGTAATATATGCAGGGGTTGAATTTTCTACCGGTATCGCGGGTGTTACCAGGCTGAACGGAGATGGTTGTGTCTGTCATAACCTGGATCCTGATGCCGGCGTGCAGGTATGGATTGAGGGTCCCGACTCTCTTTTAAGAGGTGAAACTGCTGAGTATCATATATTTTTAACCGGCGGTCCAATGGTGAAAGGCGGATTTGACGCAGCATCAAGGTTCAGTACTTTGACTGCAACCGATCCGGGTACTCAGCTGCTTGCGGGTGAAGTGACCCATAACCAACCAAAGGTGTTTGCAGGCGATACAGTATCGTGGTATTTTAATTATACTCCCACTGATTCTGTCGACTGGGATACACTGTACTCCGCAGCGAATAGTGTAAATGGGGATGGAATTCCTTCTAACCTCGACCACTGGAATTTTGGTGCAAATTTTCCGGTAAGAATACTTGAAACTATTCCTGTAGAATTTATTTCTTTCACAGCAGTAAGCAACGATGGTGAAGTCCGGTTAAACTGGTCAACTGCTACCGAAACCAACAATAAAGAATTCCAGGTTGAAAGAAAAGATAACTTCACCGGAAAATGGAATCAATTCGGTGTTATGAAGGGCAGCGGTACTTCAACTGAAAGATCAGATTATGCATTTACTGATCAGAACCCCTCCTCCGGTATGAATTATTACAGGCTGAAACAAATTGATCTGAACGGGAGTTTCTCGTATTCTGATATTCTTGAAGTCAGTGTAACCCCAATGAATTTTGTGCTCAAACAGAATTACCCAAATCCGTTCAACCCTGTAACAACTATTGATTATCACATACCTGTTCAGGGAAACGTTAGTCTTAAGGTATATGATATTACCGGTAAAGAAGCTGCCACCCTGATAAAGGAAAATCAGAAAGCCGGACAACATTCCGTGCGGTTCGATGCATCAGGGCTTGCAAGCGGAGTATATATCTACAAGCTGGTTACAGATAATTATTCTGCCTCGAAGAAGCTCCTGCTACTTAAGTAAGGTTTCTCAAGCGGAGCTGAAGGTAAGTAAATGTATTCCCTGGTTTGCTGCCGGAAGTTCCCATCATTTTCTTAATCCACCCTGTTTTCATATATTAGTGCCTGATCAGTAAAACCGAAAGCAGGATGGGTATATGCTGCACAAATTTTTTTTAATAATAATCTGTATAATATTTATTATGACCACTAGTAGTGCTCAGCAGACAAAAGCATTTATAAATGGGACTATATATACTGTTAATGAAAAACAACCTCTGGCAGAAGCGGTCTTGGTTAAGGGAGACCGAATTGTTTTTGTGGGAACAAATGACGAGGTTAAAAGCAGGATTGATAATTCGACAGAAGTAATTGACCTGGGTGGAAAGTTTATGATGCCGGGTTTTAATGATGCACATCTCCACTTCCTGAGCGGAGGATTTTACCTACTGGGAATCGATCTACGGCCTGCAAAATCGATTGAGGAATTCAGAAAAATATTAGCTGATTATGTAAAAAAATTCCCCGCTAAATGGGTAACCGGCGGCAGGTGGGATCATGAAGCCTGGGACGTTCAAAAACTTCCCTCAAAACAGGATATCGATGATATTACAGGTGAAACTCCTGTCTTTGTCAGCCGGATGGACGGACATCTGGGTCTTGCTAATTCCAAAGCATTAGAACTTGCAGGGATAACTAAAAGGACCCCCGATCCGGAAGGCGGCCTGATAGTTAAAGATCCCCAGACAGGTGAACCAACTGGTATCCTCAAAGATAATGCTATGGAACTTATCTTCGATGTAATTCCCGATCATAATGCTGCTGATTATTATGAAGCTGCTATGACCTCCCTTAACGAAGCTGCAAGGTTCGGAATAACAAGCGTACAGGATATCTTCTCTAATGAGGAAACTTCTGCATATGAGAGCTATAAAAATCTTGAGTCGGAAAATAAACTTACCTGCAGGATCTCAATCAGGTGGCCGATTGATGATTACGCTTACCTGATTAAAAAAAATATCACTGCAGGCATAGGTGACGATTTTATTAAGATGGGAGCGGTAAAAGCTTTTTCTGACGGATCTCTCGGTTCGAGTACTGCCTGGTTCTTTGAACCCTACGAAGGAGATACAACTAATACCGGTCTACCGAATGACATAATACTTGACGGTAAAATTAAAAACTGGACTTTGGATGCTGACCGGAATCATATCCAGATTTCAACGCAGTGCTATAGGCGATAAAGCCAATTCATATATGCTCGGTATTTATAAAGAAATAAAGAAAGAAAACCCTGAATGGGACAGGAGGTTCCGGATAGAACATGCGCAGCATATACGGCCTACTGATATCCCGGAATTTGCTGAGATTGGTGTTATAGCCAGCGTTCAGCCTACCCATGCAATTGAGGATGGAGTCTGGGCGGTAAAAAGGATCGGGAAAGATAGGATAAAATTTACACATCCCTATAAGTCTTTCCTTGAAAATAATGTAATGGTCTGCTTTGGAACTGACTGGCCTGTTGTAACAATTGACCCGTTTTTAACCTTATACGCTGCCGTTACCCGAAGAACGGTAGATGGTAAGAATCCCGACGGCTGGATACCTGAGCAGAAAATTGGTATTCGGGAAGCAATAAAATGCTACACTCTCAACAGTGCTTATGCGGAGTTCACTGAAAAAGATAAAGGCAGTATCGAGCCTGGAAAATATGCTGACTTTGCAGTTTTGAGCGACAACCTGCTTACTATCGATCCCGTAAAAATAAAGGATGTAAAAGCCGTGATGACGATTGTGGGCGGCAGAATAGTGTTTCAGCAGTAACTCTGTCAGGATTTAACAAGACTGAGAGCTATCCAGTCATCCATTTTCATAGATTCAAGGCGAGTGAATCCGTTAGCGGAATATATTTCAAGAATCTCCCGTTCATCGTCCACCAATAATCCCGACAAGATTAAGATACCTTTATCTATTAACCTGTCAGAAAACGCACCAGCAAGCTCTAAAAGAATATTCTTCTGAATATTTGCAAGAATCATATCAAAACCCTTTTCCGGAATAACCTCAATATCACCTATCCTTATTTCGATTTCATCAGATACATTATTCAGCACAGTGTTCTCTTTCGCATTTTCAAAACACCATTCATCAGTATCAAAAGCAACTGCCCCCGAGGCTCCAAGTTTAAGTGCCGCAATAGAGAGTATTCCGGTTCCTGTACCTGCATCAAGAATTTTCATTCCTTTTTGTAAGTAATTTTCAAGCTGCCTGATAACCAATTTTGTAGTCTGATGCTCCCCCGTTCCAAATGACATCTTGGGATCAATTGTAATTATTATTTCATTTTTCTGCTTTTCATAATTCTTTGAGGAAGGCTTAATCACAAATTTTTCGGAAACGTGGATTACGTTTAGAGATTTTTCCCATTCCTCATTCCAGTTTTTTTCCTCCATTATGGATTCTTCGACTTTAAAATTACGAAGTAGATTTTCCGCCTTCAGTTTTTCCAGTTGAGAATTTATCGCAGCTGTTTTCAGATTACTCTCAATATCGGCAAATACACGCAGACAGTTTACATCCTCATTAATACCTGTAATATTAAGTTCCCACAAAATGCTCGAGAGTATTTCGGCATTAAAAGGTTCAGCGGTTATAAGAAACTCTTTATACTTTTTCATTATGCACTAAAATGTATTGAATAAAGAAGTGTCACAAGCACATCCCCGACCTGCTGCAATGTGTCAGCAGAAATATTATCCATCGTATCTCTGTCAGAGTGCCAGTAGTTTCGCCTTTCAACGGGTGTATCGGCCCCGACAAGTTCAGCATCAATAATATCGATGGTTTTAATTCCTGCCTGATTTAAAGGAATATGATCATCATATATAGAACTTCCCCGCCTGGGAACGAACACAGCAGCATTTATCCTGGAAGCTGTGTCCCATACCAGGTTAACAATGTCCGGTGCAAATTCCAGGGATGAAGCCTCCTTCATAAATACAGCATCCTTATCACCAACCATATCAAGCAGGATTCCAAAGCGTGGATAAACACCTTCCGGAAGATTCACAGAATAATATTTTGAACCAATACAAAAATTGTCGAGATCGTTTTCTTTCCCGTAATCCTCGCCGTCAAGAAGCACAAGGTCGACACCAAAATCCAGCTTATTATTTCCCAGTATACGGCCAAGTTCAAGAATTACTCCGCACCCGCTTGCGCCGTCATTTGCACCTGGAATTGGAAGGTTTCGTTTGGTGCTGTCTTTTGTATGTTCCGACCGTGGTCTTGAATCCCAGTGAGCACAAATTATTATCCTGTTTTCTATTGCCCGGATTAAACTGAGCGATGATATTGGTGAGGTTTAATTCCTCGTTATAACCAGCGTAGGAAAATGACTGTAGTTTCACATCATCTGCATACCGGTTTAGTTCATTCTGCAAGTAAGATAAAGCAAGCGTATGCCCTGTTGAACCCGGGTTCCTGGGTCCGAAATCGACTTGGACTTTCGTCATCGCATAAGCATTCTCTCCGTTGAAAGAAGGAATACTATCATTATTCTGAATTTCAAAAGCGGGACGTGAAAGACTGCTCTCTTCTTTCTTTTCACAACCGGAAATAAGGTTGGCCGCAATAAGCAGAAGAATTATTTTATATAGTTTCATTGATTAACACAAATTAGAATCAAATAAATGAACTTAACAGAATTCAGGAAGGATATAAAACCATTTACTTATACTCAGCCAGCAGCTGGCATATCTTGTCCTGAAAATATCTTGCATATTCTGTCTGATCAATAAAATTCTGTTCCATCAGAGAGAATGCCAGCAGGTGATCATTCTTTGCCGTCACATAACCAGAGAGGCAGCTTACTCCTCTCAAAGTTCCTGTTTTAGCATGAACCTTCCCTTCAGCCTCTGTATCATTCATTCTCTTCGAAAGTGTACCGTCAACTCCTGCCAGAGGTAATGACATCAGGTAAATCTTAAAAAGATATGGATCAATTGAATACATATATTTTAACACAGCAAGTATCTGTGCTGCGCTTAGCAGGTTGTAACGCGAGACTCCCGACCCATCAGCCAGAACATAGTCGTTCCTTAATAAACCCGATAGAGTAAGCAGCGAATCTATCACGATAATTCCCTGCCTTGCGGTAACCGGATAAACATTAAACGACGCAGCAAGAGAATAAAGGACCATCTCAGCACTGAGATTATCGCTTCGTTTATTCATATATGTCATCACCGAATCATACTGCCTGCTGAATACCGAAAGCCACTTTGATGAAGACGGTTTTTTCTTCAGACTCAATTCACCTGAGATCTTAATACCGTTTTTAACGAGGAGTTCTTGAAACAGGTTCAGGAAATACAAATCGGGCCTGTAGATGTTAACACTGCTTTCAACAGTATCACCACTTGCAAACTGAGGAGGAAGGATATATCCGGAAACATATATATCATTCTTTCTGTTCCGCCAGTCACGAGTAATTTTTATTTTCTGAGGATCCACTGATGAAGTAATCGCATTATTAATAACATTAACATATCCTGTTTCGGGAACCGTTCTAACATCAGGCTTCATACCCTGAGCTGAGCCAGTAACAAAAACATCTATTGAATTGCTGTTGATATTCAGCGCTGAAAGATAAGGAGCATCTGTTGATGGATCATCATCCCACATCCAGCCCCATCCCCAGAACAATGAATCCTTTTTAGAAACATCCCCATATAAATTGCCTGATATTTCGCTAATCCCGCCTTCCTTATATCTTCAAGAAATTTATCAAGGTTGGAAGTATTGAAAACAGGATCGAAAGTGCCGACAATATACAGGTCTCCATAAAGTACATGATTGATAATTTCTCCGGTATATTGGAGCGAAGTAACAAAGTTATAAGCCGGTCCGAGAAAAACCAGTCCCGCAGCCGAGGTCAGAAGTTTCATATTAGAGGCAGGGTTCAGAAGTCTGTGTTCATTAAACTGGTAGAGATACTCATTTGCAGTCAGGTCATATACATCAACAGCTATTGTGGTTGTTTTGAAGAAATCGTCTTTCAGGATCTCGTCGAGGCCGCTTTTTACGCTGATCCCTGTTAAGCTGAGGAAAAACTTCTGAAGGAAATAAAATAAAACCGAGTACAATTAAATATATCTTTATCATATCAGAAATAAGGACGAACCCTGAATTCAGCACCGAATTTATTCTCAACAACTTCCTTTGCCCTGTTTATCTCTACTTCATCTATCGAAACAACGCTCATAACAAGCTTATCAGTATACGGCTTCACACTTTTTGCAAAAGTGACCATCTCGTTAAAAAATCGGGTATCAAGCTTCATGATCTTAGCGTATTGTCTCGGGTCGACAGTATTAATACTGATAGATACGGTATCAATCAGCCCTTTAAACTCAGGAGTTATATCTCTCTTATTTATAAAGCTGCCATGTCCGTTTGTATTTAACCTGGTCTTTCCTCCGTTGTCCTTCACATATTTCGCGATTTTTTTTACTACATCCCAGCGTATAGTAGGCTCACCGTAACCGCAAAATACTATTTCCTCATAATCTGCGGGATTTCCAATTTCCTGAATATAAATTTCAGCAGGCGGTTCTTCGTCTTTAGTCATCTTCAGATTATATCCGTGCAGTTGAGCGTCGCCCTTCCTGTTGCAGAAGAAACAATCGGCATTGCATCTGTTTGTAATATTTATATAGAGATTTTTCCCAATAGGATAAGTATAGCTGATTTTATTCTAACGCTTATCCCGAAAAATCTAAATGCGTTAAATGAGGTAACTTTGGCTATATCCTCTACCTGAACTTTATGGATCTCAGCCATTTTTTCAGCAACCAGTTTAACGTTTGCAGGTTCATTCCTTTTACCCCGAAGAGGTTCGGGAGTCATAAAGGGAGAATCAGTTTCGAGTAGAATATTATCCAGACTTATACCGGAAAGTATTTTCCTGAGATCATCTGATTTCTTAAACGAAATATTCCCGGTAAAAGAAACTATATGATTCATCTTTATATATTCAAGAGCGTCTTCCAGCGATGAGTTGAAGCAGTGAAACTGAGCTCTTAAGCTCGCTTCCGCAATATGTTGATATAATTTTCATCATATCTTCATCAGATTCTCTGTTATGGATGACCACGGGCAGCTTAAGTTTCACGGCAAGATCCAGTTGAGCCCTGAAGGCTTCAATCTGTTTTTCTTTAGGAGAAAAATCGTAATAATAATCCAGTCCTATTTCGCCTATTGCCACCACCCTGGGATGTTTCGCAAGCTCTTCAATTTCCTGAACCAGGGAATTATCCCATTCCTTTGTATCGTGGGGATGCACTCCCACAGCGGCATAAATAAAGTCATATTTATCCGCCAGCATCAGAGCTTTTTTGGCAGTGTCTATATCGGTCGCCGGAACTATTATGTAGTCTACCTTATTCTGCCTGGCACGGTCGATGACTTCATCGAGGTCATTCTCAAATTCCGGTAAAAATAAATGTGCGTGTGTATCTATAAACATTTGATTCCCCCTTTCAGAAACTAAACTGTATACTTAAAGAATAATTCCTGACAGGTTTTAAATTTCCGATTAATTCAACATAGTTATAATTTAAAACATTATTAGCATTAAGAAAAATAGAAGCAGGGATATCCAGCGAATTAAAGTTATATGAAGCCCGGAGGTCAAGTATATATGCATCAACGCGGAGATCCCCATCATTTATGATCCTAACCAGTTCATCATCAATCTCCTCCATCCGGCTCCAGAACCTGAAATCAGTCCCAAGGTTGAGATTGCCGAAATAATAATCGAGTGAACCTGTGAATGTATGACGGGGTCTGTATTTCAGGGCCTTATTTTTATTCAAATCCCTGGTCCATAGATAAGTATAACTAAGCGAGAAACCGACTTTTCTATTAAACAGCTCAGAACTGATATCTGTTTCAAAACCCTGTATGCTTGCACGTGTCAAATTAGTAAACACCGCACGTCCGTCAGAAGGATCGATCCTGGGCTCAATGAAATCATAATACTCGCTCTGGAATAAGGCGGCATCCAATGTGATAACCTTGAATGGTTTGTAATCTAACCCGAATTCAAAAGTGAGATTTGTTTCCGAACGGAGGTCAGGATTCGGTTTAATTATTATGCCGCTGGCAGTTGTTGATGTAAATGCTTCGGCCAGTGAGGGTGCACGGAAACCGGTGCCTGCAGAAGCCCTCAGGATAAAGTTATCCGCAGCTTTATAATTGAGTCCGACTTTAGGAGACACCGCGCTTTCACCCTTCAGAGTATCGAGCTTTGAGTAATCATACCGTATTCCGGCAGATATAGTCAGAGGTGTGAAGTATGAAAAATCACCGTGAAGATATATTCCTCCGCTTAACATATCGGGGTTACCGAATAAATTAGAATTTACATTTGAACTTAAGCCCTCTACACCCGTAACCACGACCAGGTTGTCTGAATAACTCTTATTCAACTGAACCTCGCCACGGTAAAGATTGGTAACCGATTTATCCATGGCCGGAGAAGTGTCACTCCAATCGGTTCTGTAATAACTTGTCTTTACGTTCAGCAGCAGGTCTTCGTTCAGTACATTCTTATAAATAGCTCCTAACAGGTAACGGGCTGTTGTGATTGTCTGTCCTTGCTGGTCATCTGTCGGGATCAAAGCATGTCTTGAGTCCTTCCAGTAATAGAAGTTGCCCCCTTTTTTGTTCAGTGTATTTGCCAGCAGAGTGATAGAACTAGCCGGTGTAATTTCAAATGCACCTTTCAGGAAACCGATATATTTATGCGAGAATCCATTCTGCCTGTAGCTCATATCTTCCAGTCTTGTGAGTGAAAGTTCAAGTCCTACTCTTCCGAATTTACGGGTATGAGCCAGAGTTACTCCATTAAAAAACCTGTTCCCGGGCGACCATCTCCACTCCTGGTAGGATGGCTTATCATATACGCCTATAAAAGTCTTAATAAAAGTAGACGGGTTATCAGGAATATCACTTGTAATTACGTTTATTACACCACCTATTGCTGTGGATCCATAGAGCGAACTTGCAGCACCCTTAATTATCTCAACCCTCTGAATCGCGGCAGTGGGAATCATCTCCCAGATGGTTTCACCGGTATCACCCGTATAAAACGGAATTCCGTCAAGAGCAAGCAGAACCCTGGAACCTGCGCCTCTGCTGTAGCCGCTCGATCCCCTGATGCTGATCTGATCTTCAGTCATATACACTCCCGGCACATAACGCAGGGCATTTTCAAGGTTGTTAATATTTTTCTTTGAAAATTCATCGGCTGGAATAACATCGGCACTGACAGGAAGATCTGTAAGATACTGTTCTCTTTTTCCAGCAGTAACAATAACCTGTTTTGACTCGACAACCTTTTGCCTTAACGTTATATTAATTGTGAGCGGCTTACCTTCCAGACTAAACTCTATCGTTACGGGTGAATAGCCCACTGCTGAAAATCTAAGCGTATAATTACCATTAGAAAGACCTTCAATTTTATAATAGCCGTTTTCATTTGTAGATGTTCCTGTACCGGTGCCTGTGATGATAATATTAACACCAACTACTGGTATACCGGCTGTATCGGTAACTAATCCGGAGACGGAATACTGCTGTGCTACAGTCTGACCGCATAAAAGCAGGATTACGATATAGGAATAAACTACTTTCATCCGCCGCCGGTGGGTTGTGGCGGAGGATTATTAAAATCACATCTGATATCAATATTCTTAATGAAAGACTTTTCAGGAATTATCAGTTTTCCGGGATGTGTTGTATCCCCAAAAGCATAATAAATCCCTGCTACCGTCCAGTCTCCAGGCACCAGGGAAAGATTTTCTGTTTTTTGTTGAACTACCGCAACATAAGAGAAGGTGCCGGGACTAATAGGTACGAATGCACTGTCCCTTGAATCAAAATCATAGGTTGTTACTCCATAAGGAATCTCACCGCTAACAAACTTCAGGTTAAATATATTGAAATCCTCAGGAGATTCAAGGAGGCTGTCGAATACAACAATGTGCGTCCTTTGTATACTGTCGGGCCAGGCGCCAATAAACGTAATTCTTCCACCGAAACCCGGAACCTCGTCTGCAGGGCGCGGTTCAATACCTTTATCACATCCACCGGTAATTAATAGGACAATAAATAACACCGGGAGAGTTATACATTTAATAAGATGCATATTAAAAGGTTAAATTACTTCGCCTATTCTTAAAGGATGTTCATTTATTTCATTGGAAAGTGAAATGATCCGGCTTTCATCATCGGGAGATACTATTGCTATCAAGCCTATTCCAAGATTAAAAACATTTCTCATTTCTTCAAGACTAATTTTTCCAGTCTGCTGAATCAACCTGAATACCGCCGGCATTTCCCACTCATCCCATTCAACATTCAACCTTAAGTTATCGGGAATCACTCTTTTAGTATTCCCAATTATACCGCCTCCGGTTATATGAGAGAACCCTTTAACTTTCATATTATTCTTTTAAATGGGTTATGAGTTTCAGGTAGGATTTGTGAACTCTGAGCAGCTCATCACCGAGAGTTGATCCGAGCTCATCTATTTTTTCATTTATTTTGAACTTTGGAAGAAGCACTTTTCTTGCGAGAGAATACCCATTTGTATGAAGTCCGTTTGATGAGAAACCTATCAGCACATCACCTTTTTTAATACTGTTTCCATCGATCACTCCAGCCTTATCGACAATACCAACGATCGTTCCCGACATATCATATTCATTTTCATCATAAAGACCCGGCATCTCTGCTGTTTCACCACCGATTAACGCACATTCATTTTCTCTGCACGCAATAGAAAATCCTTCTATTATTTTGGCTGCTTTATCCGGCTTAAGTTTACCAAAGGCAAGATAATCAAGGAAGAATAATGGTTTGGCTCCACAGACAGAAATATCGTTTACACAATGATTAACGAGATCCTGACCCACTGTACCGTGCCTGTCAGCGGCAAATGCGATCTTCAGCTTTGTACCAACGCCGTCAACACTTGAAACGAGCACCGGTTCTTTATATCCCGTCAGGTCAGGCTGATAAAACGCCCCGAATAGCCCGATATCTGAAAGAACATTTTTGTTAAATGTGGATTTTGCAAAACCCTTAATTCTTTTTATAGTTTCATCACCGGCCTCAATATCGACTCCGGCTGCCTTATACGTGGAATTTTCTGACATCTTTTTTCAAATTAATAGTTAAAAATCAGGCAAAATTTACGATGAAATGTACTAGGAAACAAAATAAGATTACTTTTAGTATGAATTTATTCCCTTACTCACGGATTTATCACTCTCTGGTGATGACTGCTAAATTCTTATTAAAATATTGCGATTTTTAAGTATTTATGCAGGATTTTGGTTTAACAATTATTACTTATTTTTTTTATATTAGCGCATTAAAAACGAAAAAGACTTAGATGGGACACGAAGAATTAAGCGACAGAGAAAAACTAATATTAAGATCGGTTATACAACAGTTTATCCTGACGGCTTCCCCTGTTGGTTCAAGGATTATTACCAGGAAATATGATATTGGTTTTTCACCCGCTACGGTTAGAAATATTATGGCCGACCTGGAGGAATCCGGCTTTATTGGTCACCCACATACTTCCGCCGGAAGAATTCCTACAGACAAAGGATACCGGTTTTATGTCGATTCCCTTATGGAAATTCAGAAGATCAAGAATACCGAAAAGGGTTTGATCAATAAAAGTCTCGATATTGAACAAATTGAGACCGATGATATATTACGTTTAACCACTTCCATCTTAAGCAATATAACCAAACAACTTGCCTGTGTAACCTATCCCCGGCTTGATTCAGGTATCCTTGCAAAGCTGCAGATCGTCTCACTGTCATCAAGTCGTATATTGATAGTAATCAGTATTAAAGGCGGACTGGTAAAAACCATTACTATGGAAATCGATTCCGAAATTAAACCTGCGCAGATTGAATCAGTGCAGAACCTGCTGAACGAGAGGTTATGCGGACTTACTTTCATAGAAATCAGAACAACTTTCACCGAAAGGTTCAGGGATGTTGAGGAAGATCAAAAACCTGTAATCAGACTTTTTGTTGATTCAGTTGACAAGATATTCAAAGATGTAAGTTCAAGGGATAATGTTTACCTGACCGGTGCAAGCAATATAATTAAGCAGCCTGAGTTTGAAGACCCCGAAAAGTTTCCTGGTATCGTAGAACTTATTGAGAATAAGGATATTATAATTCACATTCTGGATAAAGGCAGCGATGCGGCACTCGACCAGGTATTTATTTCTATCGGCAGTGAAAATGAAGATCGTAAACTTGAAGAATATAGTTTTGTTAGTAAAGAATATTCCATTGGAGGGACTTCAGGTACCCTCGGGATCATTGGTCCAAAACGAATGGAATACTCAAAGGTTGTGGCCATTGTAGACTATATGGCTAAAATGTTATCGGAAATTTTAAAGAATGAATAATAACGGAGAAACCAATATGAAAAAAGATAAAAAGAACAATGACCCTGAGGAAGAGATGGGTAATAATACTGAACAGGTACAGGATAAGTCGGAAATGAACGAAGAGCTGATGAATAAAGACAGGCGAATTGAAGAACTTGAAAATGAGGCTGCGGAGTTAAAAGACAAACTGCTGAGACGGGCCGCTGAGTTTGAAAATTATAAAAGAAGAACAGAGAACGATCAGCTGAATCTGCTTAAATATGCGGCCGAATCATTCATTATTAAACTCCTTCCGGTTATAGATGACTTTGAGAGATCACTGCAGCATATTGACAACTCAGATGATATCGAATCGATCAAGAAAGGTTTAAAACTTATATACGATAAAATGATGAAAGTTCTTGATGACCAGGGTGTAAAGAAAATCGAAGCAGTTGGGCAACCGTTCGATGTCAATTTTCATGAAGCATTGATGCAGAGAAAAGCTGATGATGTTGCACCCCACACAGTTCTTGACGAGCTTGAGAAAGGTTATGTATACAAAGACCGTGTTATCAGGCATACCAAGGTAGTTGTGAGTGAGGATCAGGAAGAGCATGAGGGAAACGATAATTCAGCAAGTGAAAATAAAAAGGATTAACATTCTTATATGTCGAAAAAAGATTATTACGAAGTTCTGGGTGTAGAAAAAACAGCATCCAAAGAAGATTTAAAAAAAGCTTACCGGAAGCTGGCGATGCAGTTTCATCCCGACAGGAATCCGGATGATAAGGATGCGGAGGAAAGATTCAAGGAAGCAGCTGAAGCATATGAGATTTTAAGCAGCGATGAAAAAAGGGCTAACTATGACAGGTTCGGCCACGCAGGTGTCAGAGGAGGCCAGCAGGGATTTTCCGACATCAATGATATTTTCTCCCATTTCTCAGATATTTTCGGAGGATCGTCGATATTCGATGATTTCTTCGGAGGAGGACAGAGAAGATCCAGGAGGCATTCCGGAGGCACTCCGGGTACCGATCTGCGGGTCACGCTGCAGCTAACACTTGAGGAGATTGCTGAAGGAACCTCAAAAAAACTTAAAATAAAGAAGCAGGTTAAATGTGACGAATGCGGCGGATCAGGCGCAGAGGCTGGAACGTCAAGGAATACCTGTCCCGTTTGTCACGGAAGCGGTGAAGTAAAAACTGTATCCCGGTCGGTGTTTGGTCAGTTCGTGAACATCACAGCATGCAGCAACTGCAACGGAGAAGGGTCAGTAATAGATAAACCCTGCAGAAAATGTATGGGTGACGGCAGAGTGCAGGACGAAGTAAATATTAAAATTGACGTGCCGGCAGGAGTTGGCGATGGAAATTATATGACTATGCGGAACGATGGAAACGCCGGAAAACGAGGCGGTCCTGCAGGCGACCTTGTAGTAGTATTTAAGGAAATTCAGCATGAATATTTCGTTCGCGAAGGTGACGATATATTATATGACCTTCATGTAAGCTTCCCTGAGGCAGCCCTGGGAGGTGAAGTAGAAGTTCCTACACTGAATGGAAAAGCTAAACTAAAAATAGATTCCGGAACACCCTCAGGTAAACTTCTTAAGATGAGGGATAAAGGAGTAAAGCATCTGAATCACTCAGGACGAGGAGATCAGATTGTGAGAATCAATATTGCTGTTCCAAAAAAGCTGAATTCGAAAGAAAAAGAGCTGCTAAAAGAGTTGTTGAACAGTCCGAATGTAAAATCATCCTCAGGATCCGAGGAGAAGAATTTCTTCAAACGATTTGGTCTCTGATTAAATCTATTCGTGGTATTCTTTTTCTTTTTATATTATATTCACTTGGATTTTTTAGAATAATATTTGGGTAGCGGGGGTGTTTGATAAACTTTCAGGGAAAATCGGGTTTACTGAAACTGAGATTAAAGTTCTGTTATTTCTGGCATCAGTGTTCATAGTCGGTTTAATCTACAAGACATACAGCACTGATGTAACCGACATTGATTATAAAAACTTTGATTATACTGCAGAAGAAAGGCTTTTTGACCAATCGGGTAAGGCTGAAAATGAGGAAACTGCCGGTACATCAGATGATAAATATATTGACTCTAAGCAGGAAGTTTTAGATTTTAACACCAGTAATTTTCATAAAAAAGAAGCTTCAAAGCTTCCCGGCGAAAAGACGATTAATATTAATACCGCCGGCACTAAAGATCTGGTTCTTCTACCCGGCATTGGAGAAAAAACCGCACAGAAAATTATTGAATTGAGGAAGAAAAAAGGCCGGTTCACAAAGTTGGATGAACTTTTGGAAGTAAGAGGAATCGGTAAAACCAGATTTAATAACATTGAAAAATTTCTATATATTGATCGATCAAATTTTTTCAAAGCTCCGGAGGAAAAATGACTAAGCCAGAACCCTGGTATATTCACGCTATACTTTATTTCGTTATTGTAGTTTTAGTTGTAATATTGGTTAAAGTTGCAATTATTGACCCCAAAGATGTGGTTGAAAAAGAAAGATACTACAAAAAGGAATCACACCTCAGGATGAAGAATATCAAGGAAGCTGAGATTCTATGGAATAAAAAGTATGGACACTTTACAGGAAATCTCGATAGTCTGATAAATTTTGTAAAGACCGATTCAATGGTCGATAGTGTTATGAACGCATTCGATTCACTTTCAAGAAGACCTGCCAATCCTTTTGTGCCCTTAACCTCCGGTCAGTTTACTCCTGATAGTCTTTACAAAACTCCTAAGACCCATTCGGCATATGTTCTCCAGGTTGATACCTCAGTCTCGGCTGATACTGTTTATGGCAGGAACAACCAGATAAAGAGAATTGATTCAAGTCTGGTTATCGGGAACAGGTATTACCTTGAAGATCCTGATGGTTATGGTTCTGTTGGAAGCCTTGAAAGTGATGCTCTTAAGAACACAGCTTCCTGGGAATAGCAGAAGTTGATGACAGGATTTGAAAACCATGCCGGATTTACATTATCTTCCTCCAGGCTTCAGGTTGTGGAGATTGTTCAGAAGGATGATCAGTTCGTACTCGAGAACGTGGATGAAGCCTTTCTTAACGAACCCCTGAATTTAGAACTTGATAAAGAAACCAAAATAGGCGCCCTTTTACAGGGCGCTTATGATGAGATACTGGTCAGGAACTCCCTGAAAAGCAGCACTGTTTCATTCTCACTTCCTCCGGAAATATTTAAGGTTGTTCAACTTCCGTATGACAATACCCTGCTCCACCAGGACCTGATTGAAGAATTCAGGTGGGAGCTTTCTTTAATTTATCCCGGTATAAATCCTGCAGATCAGGTAATTCAGTACATTGAGATCGAAAAAAACAGGCTTATCGATCGGAATACTTCAATAATAATCTCGCTTTCAAGGAAATATGTTAAGCTGATAAAAGAATTCTGCGAAAGGAACAGACTTAAACTGAAGTTTGTTGATAATGTACACCTTGCTTCTGAAAGGGCCTTAACTGCTACCAACCCGGTTTCGGAAAAAGGATTGACCTTAAGCATCTTTCTCTCAGGGAAACATCTTTCTATTATATTTTCTTACCAGGGGAAACCCGTATATTTTAAAGTCTACTACCTTCATAATGCCGGTGATATTGTAAAAGTTGTAACCTCGGAGCTTGAATCAGACCATCATCCTAATATCAACAAACAAATGCTTGAATCGGCTTATATCAGCGGTGAAGAACTGTCGGGTTCCATGGTTGAAAGTCTCAGGGAAAAACTGGACATCCCGTTTATCAACTTTAATCCCTTCGCAAAAATAAAACCGAATCCCAGGCTGTTCGGGAACAGATATTTTTCAGAAAAATTTAACTCGTTTACCCCTTCAACTGGACTTGCATTAAGATTAGCCTGAAAAATCTCCTTCAGATTTTTATTCCGGCAGCCTAATGAGCTAATTTGATTAATAAGACTTCTGATTAACATTATGAGAATGAGAATAATTTCTGGTGAACTTAAGGGCAGGCTTATCAGGGTCCCGGATTCAAAATTCATCAGGCCTACTACAGACAGAGTCAGGGAAACCTTCTTTAATCTTCTTAATAACCGCCTGTCATTTGAAAATATTAAAGTACTTGATCTCTATTCAGGTTCAGGATCTCTTGGACTTGAATGCCTGAGCCGCGGTGCAGCCTCAGTAGATTTTGTGGAAAAAAATTTTGCTATATATAAAAACCTGCAGGAAAACATCGGTTCATTAAACATGGAAGCAAAAAGCACCGTCCATAAAATGGAAGCAGTAAAGTTCACTTCTCTCAGCAGTCACCAGCAGTATGATCTGATACTTGCAGACCCCCCTTTCTTCAAAGATGATATCTATAAAGTGGTTGAAAATATTTTAGCCAACAGATACCTCGCCGATGACAGTTTCTTATTTATCGAGCGTTCGATACAAACAAAAGAGAAAGATATTGATAATCTTAAAAGCGAGCCTTTTAAGATTATTGGAGATACCTGTCTCTACCAGATCGGTTAGTATGAACTCTTACTTGATGTACCTGCTATGTTCCCCTCCCAGCAACGGTCAGCAAGACCCGTCTAAATGAACCCTGTTTCCGGTCAGCATTAGTTAGTTTTGAATGATTACTTCAGGATTTGTTTAGGTAATTCATTACCAGAATGGGCAGATATATTCTCGGAAACGATTAAGATGAATCCGCTAAAGCGATATACTTTAACTAGTTATGAGTTTTATATAAGAAACAATATTCAACTTTAAAACAGCCCACTTTAGCAGATGGTAACCTGTTTGTTTTTACCGTATGAACTTATAACCCGCTGTATGAACCGTGACTATATGTTCAGGACAAGAGGGATCATCTTCTATTTTCTTACGTATCGAAAGGACGTAATTATCTACAGTTCTGGTAGTAGGAAAGGCATCATAGCCCCATACATCGTCAAGAAATTTATCTCTTGAAATAACCTCCCCTTCGTGCTCCACAAAATATTTCAATATTTTATATTCTGTTGCAGAAAGTTTTAGGGGAGCACCCTTCTTAACTACTTCCATTTTTTTCAGGTTCATTGATATAGCTCCAAATGAGTACTCTTCAATCCCTGGAATGGCTGGCTCTGCTCTCCTTAAAAGCGCTTTTATCCTTGCCAGGAGCTCTTTCAGACTAAATGGTTTGGTCATATAGTCGTCCGCACCAATTTCCAATCCAAGGACTTTGTCGATCTCCTCATTTTTACTTGTCAGCATCAGGATCGGCATATTTCTCCCCTCTTTCCTAAGGGTTTTACAAACTTCAAACCCGTCCATAAGAGGAAGTACCAGATCGAGCAGAATAAGGTCAAAATCTTTCTGTAGAGCAAGGGTATAGCCTTTCTGCCCATCTTCAGCTTTAGTAACCTCATATTTTTCGTTACAAAGAGTTTCAGACAAACCTGTCAGTAACGCAGGGTCATCCTCAACTATTAATATTTTTTTCATTTAATTTTCCTCTTCATTTAAGGACACATTGATCAGATTCTGGTCATCAAAATATTTTTCTTCATAAACCTCGATGGGAAATTTGAGAGTAAAGGAAGTACCTTCATCCGGGATACTATGGACCTCAATCTTACCTTTATGAGCATCCATTACATGTTTTATGATTGATAATCCCAGGCCTGTTCCGCTAATATTTTTATTTTTAGCGATTTGTGAACGGAAAAATGGCTTAAACAGGTTTTGAAGATCCTCAGGCTTTATACCGATTCCCTTATCTCTCACTTCTATACAGGAGAAATTTTCCAGTCTGTATGTTGATATGAAAAGTTCCTTCTGCCGTACAGAAAATTTTATTCCATTTGAGATAACATTTATAAGAGCCTCCATCACGGCATCCGCATCAGCATTAACCATCCATGCGATAGGGCTTAATCTTTTATCTACGATGAAGCCTTCCATTTTCAGCTGATATTCAAGTGTTATTAAGGTCTTTTGCACGATATCATTAAGTGAAACACTATCATAATTATACTGCCTGGTTCCCTTCTCTATCCATGCAAACCCAAGTACATTATTTATCAGACGGGTAAGCCGGTCGGCCTCACCCTCGATTATATCCAGATAATTCTTCTGTTTTTCTGAGATCTGCATACCACTTTTCATTATTTCTGAGAATACCTTGATTGATGCAAGGGGAGTTTTGAGATCGTGTGATACTGTGGAAACGAACATAGTCTTCTGTTTGTTCAGGTCTTCCAGTTTTTCTGCCTCAAGATTTTTCCTAATCAACTCTTCCTGAAGGTAGATCCTTGAAAGCGTCGATGCAGCGCTCGAAGCAACATTGTTCAGCAGATCGATATCTTCTATGGTAAACCGGACATCCGATTTCTTTCCTCCGAGGACCAGGAAAGCATAAACTTTACCATCTCCCGACTTTACAGGAATTACAAGGTCCATTCCCCATCTCTTAAAAATTTCAATGTCGGCCGGCTCATAGATAACGCCAGCCTCTATCCTGGACGGATCGGCCACAGGATTATTTAAGTTCGTCTTAAGTTTGCTCTCATCAAAAGGAAGGCTTCGATTTGCAAGCAGTTCAAAATTCTGATGTGCCAGAAGTCGGATATGATTATTCCTCAAAAGGAAAAAACCTATTTTTTTAACGGGGATAAAGTTTTGTGTTTCTTTTACAACTATCTCTGCCAGTCCGTTGATAGTATGTATTTCAGAGATACCTTTCAAATATTTTCTTAATGCTTCTCTGAAATTATACTGCACCCTGAAGAATTTCTTATCAACATAAAGCTGGATCCTTCTTCTGATTGGTTCAAACAGAAGAGCTGCTATAATGGCTGCAAATACAGACGGAACCTGGTGATTAAGCATCGATATCTGGCTGCTGACTATAGTAATTAGGCCAAAATAAATAAGCACAAAGAGAAAGATCACGATGGAGTAAACAATACTTCTTCTGATCAGCAGGTCAATATCCATTAAATGGTACCTGACTATTGCGATGGTAAATGTAATGGGGATAGAAAGCATAAGTAAGGGTATAAAGATTTCAGGCATCAGAGGTTTAATGGTGAACATCTGTGGAACCGTCCATAAAGCAATAAAGCTGAAGGGTCCTATAAGAAAACCTGAGATCAGCCACTTCAGTTTCTTTTTATCTATTGCATTATCTGAAGTGATATAGGAAGCAAAAAATATTAAAATTGCGGCCAGAATATTAAATAAAAGCCAGGATTCTGTTAAGCAGAAAAACAGAAAGGTAGTTGTCAATATCCGGTTTTGCTTCCCGTGTAATCAGTCCTATAAAGAAATAAATATTTATAACTGCAATAACGAAGGCCGCCGTGTATATCCCTCTTATAACGAATCTGAAACGCTTTTCTCTATCTTTAGGAAAAACCAATGAGAAATGAAGGAATGCAGCGGGTGTGAAAACATAGAAAAAGTGAAACACCGTCCTGGCTGCTATACTCAAACCCAGGGAATCCATGGTATATTTTCCCCAGGTAGTAAGAAGCATGACAGCAATGCCAATACTCCCCCAATGAAATATCTTTGCCGCCTTTAAGTCTGGACATTTAACCAACACAAAAATCCCGAAAGCAATAAACAGGAAACCAGCCAGGGTATTAGATAAAATAAACGGTAAAGAGTAATATTCCACAAGCCGGACTTCGGCGGAGCGAATTATCCCCTTATTGAAATAAGAGATCGAAATATCATCACCAATGGCTCTGCTGTCGAGATAAATCTCCAGTCCTTCTCTCTCAGTAAAATGCATCCCATCGAAAGAGATTAGCGTATCTCCGGGGAGGATATCAGTAACCGGTGTGATACTTCCACGGGCCAGAAAAATGTCGTTCTCATGGGTAATGGGAAAGGGTAAATCAGCTTTTTGACTAAGGTGGTATATCCCTATCATGCAGAAGAAAATGAAGAATGCATCAAGAATTAAAAACGAACGAACCTGCCTATCTAACTTTCCCAAGTTTATCCCCCGGCAAAGATTCCGGATAATGTTTGCTTTCAATTTAATTCTTACCAGATTCATTAGCAATAAATATTAAAATATATAGTCAGGCATATCCTCAAAACAGACAACTTCTGCAGTATTTTTCATAGATCCGAACGGCCGGTGCTTCGTTGAGAACATTTTTCAATACAAAGCTGGTAAAAAAGGGTAAGAGAATTGTCAAAAAATTGTCAAAACTTTGGAGAGGTGATCAGAGAGGAAAGAGGCTGTCTTAATAGTCACTAACCGTCTTTTTGAAGTAACTTCGCTAGGGAAATCTTAGAAAATTCCCGATATTTTCAAATCTGCCGGACTGCCCATTGGCCGGTCCTCGGCGGTAAAGCTTCTTCAGATAACCTCATAGCTCGTAGTATGGTTTTTCAGATAGAATTCGTACTTATGATTACTTCCAGTCGGGCATCAGACCATTTTCTATGATCATTCTTCTGTCTGTACCGTCGGTATCCATCATCCAGATTTGGGGTGCCTGAGAACCATCGTTAGGAGCATTATTAAATATGATTTTAGCGCCGTCGGGAGAAAACCTGGGATTTGTATCGTTAGTACCTGCAGGTTTATTTACCGAGACATCAATTGAGTCGCCGCTGTTGAGCGGGTAGATGAAAATATGAGAATCAAGCTGCCTGCCGTCGAGCGACTGATAACCGGATACGTCGTGCGTAAACATCACCCTGTTTCCATCAATGCTGAAAGAGGGGCGCTCTGTTATTCCGGGTTCATTACCTACGAATAACGTCATATTACCCCCGTCAGAGTTCATAAGGTATATCTCCGAATTGTAGACCTCACTACCGATAGTAAGGACAACCAGCTTATCTCCCTGGGGTGACTGCTCGACCTCACGGAAATTCCTGCCGGCCGGGGCTGTTGCGATAGCCGTCCTTCCTGAACCATTAACATAGATAGAATAGAGCTTATCATTATTAGAGTAGAAAAATTTGCCGTCATCAAATGACCAGCAGAATCCAATACCGTAATTATGATAACCCGAAACCGGGATACTGGTAACCCTGAAGATATTTGATCCATCCGGATCCATGGTATAAATATTAGCTCCCACATTCGCATCCGAAGTAAATGCAATTTTACTTCTGCGCGAATTAAAACGAGGCCACCATTCTCTGGATACCATGTTTGTCAGGCGGGCTATGGCTGCGGCTGATGTATCATTTGAAAAAATTTCGTAGTTATTATCGACCATTTTGGAGTAAACAATTGGATTATCAGGGAAAGGCATTGTTGTAAAGGACCAGGTCTCTCCATTCACTGAGAGACCGCTCGAATCCTTTACAACAACCTGCCAGTAATAAGTAGTATTATACTCAAGGTTCTGCACATCGACGGTAGTATCACTAATATCTTCAGCTATAGTCTCCTTGTTTATCGAACCTGACTTATACAAGAAAACTGTGTATGAAAGAGTATCACCTTCATCAGGATCAGAAGCACTCCAGCCAAGAGTAACATTAACCAGCTGACTTACTGCTTCATCTGAAGGAACAGGATCTGATGGAGGATTAGGGGCTGTGTTCGTCCCATTATCCACTTCCAGGAAAATCGTAGCCTGTGTTACGGCATTCTCTCTTACACTTACTGATACACTTGACTTCTTATAGCCATTCTTCTGAGCTGTGATAGTATAATTACCTACCGGGATATCCTGTATTGAAAACTTTCCATCCTTACCTGTAAGGATAGCGCTGGTAGGCGGACTGGTTGTAATGCTCGCTCCTTCAATAGCAGAAGCAGCATCCTGATCCATTACAACGCCTGATATTGATCCGTATAATTCAGGCTGAATTGTATCTTCCTTACACGAGGAAAGAAAGATAATGCTTAAGATTATGAATATGTTTCTGAATAATCCGAACTTGCTTAACATTGTTTCTCCACTGTAGAATAAATTAGTGCTTTTGAATTTCCGAACCCTTTAATACCAGTTCTTTATCAGCCAGGATAATTTGTCCGCTCTGAACAACAAGGTGAATTTTATAAACCGCATCCAACGAAAAATCGACGACACATTGTGAGAGTATTTTTTCGCTGTCGGCCGGAACCTTAATTTGTCCCGATTGGGCTGTCGATGAATTGCCCGCTTTACTTTGTTTATCGACCCTAAGGTTATAGGATACATCTGATTCATTCATCGTATAATTGATGAATGTACCCTCGATAGTAAGCTGCTTACCACTCACCTTATATTCTATCTTAACCTCATATTCAGATGGCTTACACAAAGAACTATTATTAAAAAAAATAAAAACTATAGCTGCCGTAAATAAAAAAAAACGATATTTCTTCACATTCAAAAACACTTAATGAATCCCCCCATTTATAATCGTCAATCTCATCCCATTGCCGTTTTGGTGGATCTGGATTGGTATTGACGTTGGTTGTGTCTGAAGCTGGTTTACCAGGTTGTTATTGCCGAATTGAATAATTCCATAGCTAATCCCATCCCCGATTAAATCCTGCTGTACAGCATTTCCATTTCCCACCTGTAATACTCCAGCCAGGTTAAAATTGCCCACGACATTTATATCAGCAGAGTTATTGGAGCCATTTTGACCTATTAGAGTCAGATTTGAATTCCCATTCTGGCTTGAGGAAGCAATATTGCCAACACCCTGTTGATTTATTTCCGCCATATTCGGGAAGATTCCTGAATTACCAGCCTGGTTAATGTTTGCCTCATTATAATTCCCCACCTGCTGTATCATAGCTGCGTTATTCAAATTCAGATTGGAATTTATATTTTCGATGTTCTGGTGGACATTAAGAGAATCACTACCCGATATATTTTCTTGCGCGATAAGATTATAGCAACCAAAGAAAACAGTTAAGGTTAAACCTATTAAAAGATTTTTCATAAAAATATCTTATTTAATATAAAAGGTAGGGTATAAAAAACCCTACCTTTTTCTATAATTATGTATGATTAGTGTTGAATTATATTTGCAAAATTACCATTGCCTAAAGATTGAGAAACCGTGGCCATATTATTATCATTTGTTTGATAAATATGAGCTTCATTTAGATCAGTTGAAACCGAAATGTGAGCTTCATTATCTCTGCCGACTTGATATTCAGTAGATATGTTATCATTGCCTGTGATATCAATATAACCTTTATTAAAACCAACATGACCATTAGTGTTTGGATCATCCTGATACTGTGAAGTAGTATTTCCATCACCCAGGACATATGTATGTGCTTCACCACCAATTTGTGCCTGATATTGATTTGAGGTATTTCCATCACCTATCTGCCATACTTGTAGCAATGAACCATAACCAGCAATACTTGTTTGGTTAGCAGTATTGCCATCACCATCTTGATATACTGTCATATCTTTTATTCCATCTACTCCATAGGCAGCGATCGTATTCTGTGAAGAAGTATTAGATAGTCCTTCTTGATACATCCATACGCCGTAATAATCTCCCGACATTTCACTATGGTTTGTTCCAATATTTTGTGAACCGATGTTTGAAGTTCCCTGTTGATAAATAGTACCTGTACTCCTATTACCAGTCATATTAATCGAAGCGGCATTTGATTCACCATTTTGTGTCACAAATGCACCATCCTGCCAGTCACCAGAATACCCAGCTTGATGATTATTTATAACTGGGGCACCATTTGAGCCCTGGTTGATATTAGCGGTATTAGATCCAACACCTAATTGATTAATAGCCGCAATATTTGATCCATATTGATTGACATTTGCTAAACTACCACCCGCTGAACCAGTTTGATCAACTGTTGCGTTATTTGTAGTACCGACTTGATTTATGTGAGCTTCATTATCTTGTGCAAAACCAAAGCCAGCCATAAAGATAACGGCTACTAAAAGAGCAAATAACTTTCTCATTTGAGTTTCTCCTAAAAATTTTAGAAAATAGTTTATAAAAATCCCCTCGGACATTGGGTTTGATAAATCCCATAAAAGCACAAGGATCTATCATTCCCTGCTGCGGATGAACATTAAGGAGAAATCACCAATTTGCATTTAACTGATTTTTTCGAATATTTAACCTGTCAAATGTTTTATTGGTGGCGCCTGAGTTTGTCAGGGACTTCAATACACTTTGTGTAAAGAAGTACCGCTCTTGCGCCGCCTTATTGTTCAAACTTTTCCTCATTAAATTACCCCCATGTTTTCTTTTTCTACCCCCTCCTTTCCATCGCTGTTTTATCCATAATATGACCTCAGTTATTATTAAATGATTAGTTTATTAGTTGTTTTGTTTATACAACCCACTCAAAATTTATCTTTACGAGATTATGAAACAAGTTCAGAATGACAATATGTCGAGGATATCAGAATGAATTGTAAATATTTCAAAGAGCGCTGGAAGAGTTATCTTCCTATGTAATATCTTACACCGAACAGGGCTTCCCAGTAATAATCGTTGTATTTGCCTCTGTCGATTTTGTCGAGATTGTCAGAGAGTGAATAATTGAACGTTAATCCCATATCAATCCCGGTCTTGCCTACCATATACTCTGCCCCGGCTCCTGCTTTCAAAGATGGATACCAGCGGCTGTCAAATTCAAATAAATCATTATCCTGTACCATAAGTCCGACACCGGCAAGTATGAATGGCGACAGCTTGTATTCCGGAAGCATGAAGTACTCAGCCTGCAGACCTATAGAATTTACTGTTGCTGAATAGAACCTATACCCTTCCAGCATTTCCCGGCCGAACGTAAGAGAAACTGCAAAATCGGGTTCAGGGAAATAAGAGGCGGAAATATTACCACAGGCTTTCGTTAAAGGATTAGGATAATCACCGTTATACTGTGATGCTCCAAAGCTCAGTCCTACTGAGAAGTTCTTCCTAGGTGCCAATGACTCCATTCCGAAATAATCTGTTCTTGCTGAAACTTCTTTTTCATTTTCATATTTCGCTATAACCGGTGAACTTATATCAGCAGGATTCTGAAGGGCCCACAGATTCTCTTTTACTCCTTCTATAACAAGACTCTGAACTGCTTTTTCAATTGCTTCTGTAACGCACATTTCAGGGGGTTCATTGTAGCTGTAACCCGTTTCAACTTCCAGCAGTCTCTGGAAATTAACAAACCTGTAAAGACCGACATCAACCATTTGCGAAAGAATAGTTTTGGTCGTATAGACTGTCTTTAATATTCTGCCGCTTTGGGTTGAAATTGCACGAAGGTAGATAGTTACCCTGTCCTGTCTGTACTGTCCCGATGCACCTACACCGAAATATTTAATACCTGTTCCGCCAGTTAGAATATTAGTGTCGTACGAAATGATCCCGCCTTCCAGGATCACTCCCGCGAATAAAAGCGGAGGCAGAAGCTGGGAATCTTCGCCGGTATCTCCCTGGTAATTCGCCCGGCTCGATCTTATTATCTTTCTTTCATTAAGCAGATCTGACAATCCTTCTCTTTCAATTACAACAAACCAGCCGGATTCTTCGAGAGCACGAAGCAAGATTGATGTGGCGCCCTGTGTAACAGCGGTTGAAAATGTAGAACTTGTTGATGAGCTCTTATATTGACCGGTCTGATCCCTGAATTTGTATACAGCGGCTACAATTTTATCTTTCGGTGCAGGGAGCGAACGCAGGTCTTTGTTTACTGCCGAAGGTGTTCCAAGAGTAGCATCTTTCGTTTTCAGCGGCTGCATAAAGGTTGAGCATCCGAAGACGGATACAATCAATATCAAAATCAGAATATAACTTAAATATTTTACTTTATTCATTACTATTCTTTCAGACTTAGAAATATGGAAGAACTACAGTGGTCTGATCACCTGTGCCTGTATCAAAGATGTCAATGTGTACTCCATCGCTGCCAGGGGTAATATCAATTGAATAATCACCCAGGTCATAGTGACCTTCTGTTAAACCAGCCTCGCCAAAAGTATTAGTGAGGAGCTGACGTGAGAGCTGACTTAGTACCTGGCGGTTAAGACTATTCTTAAAATCGTCAAGCGGATTCTGTGAATAAGGATTATACGAGAGCTGGAACCTGCATGTAAATCCATTCTGTGCCTGTGCTTCACTTAATAATGTCTGTCCGTTAAAATAATACCCTCCAAATGACGGGTTAACTGGAGTATAAACAAGCTGCTGTGCAGAAACATCTGCGGCCGCAAATAAAACCAATAGGAATCCTGTTAATAGTATTTTTTTCATTCTTTCCTCACTCATTAAAATATTCCCGAACCCTGCAGGTCGTCTCCCGCAAGCTGCTTTTGTATTGCTTCATAGTTCTGGATGTAATTAAAGGATAGTTCTACGCCATACTGAGCCATAGATTCAATAACGTCGTACCGCGGCTGAAGTATCTGCTGAAAGATCTCATTGTCGTTTATCTTTTATTGTTACCTGGGTGCCGAGCTGCGGCAGAGGCTTCTCTTCTATTATTATGGAGTAATCTCCGAAATTATCCGGGCGGCTGCCAGTTAGAGTAGAAGAGATCGTAAAAATCGTGTCCGATTTTCGTCTGTGTCTGATCAACAATCAAACCTTCTATCTCTATATCTTTGAAAGTTTTGGTAGAAATATTTTCAGTAAATGTATTAAGAGTATCCTCACTGAATAAGGTACTGTCCTTCATTATTTCCTGTACAAATTTAGGGTTGCGAATCTGCAGCGTCTGGTAAGGAAGGATAACATCAGGACTTATAATTTCACCTTGATTATCCAGGAAGATCTTCCTCCATTCATTCGGATCGTTATAAATACTTTTTTTCTTTGCGATGTCCCAGAGATTATCTCCCGGCTTCACAATATAATCAATGGCCGGGTTTTCCATTTCCCATTGCCTTAATTTTTCGGGAAGAATATCATATACTAATTTTTGAAATGCAGGTAATGAACTCATTTTTAATAATTGCAGTGAATCGATTATCCCTGAATAATAATTTAAAGTGCTGTCCCTGCTGTCAATTTTCTCAACCAGGCTCATTAAATATTTCTGGTAAGCCTTGTAGCTTGAGTCAGATACATTTTGAGCTTTTATGAAAGAGCTGCAAAGCAGGATTAAAAATCCCACTGTAATAATTTTCATCATTGGCTGATCAATCAAACTTCTATACTAGAAGAACCCTCGTATTTGGAAGGAATCGATATTCCCTCAATTCCAAAGCCTGTTAATATATTGTCAAAGCATATGCCAATACAATTCTTTAGTATTTGCTCTTTAACCATTGTTATGAGACAAATACAGTAAAATTATTTTACCCTGATGGTAAATTAATTTAACTCAGAAAACACCAACTGAATGAACTTCTTTTGCGATCCTGTCGTAATCGGGAAAATAGAAACTTTTGTCCTGGATACTTAAGATGGATGAGAT
Organism: uncultured Bacteroidota bacterium; assembly: GCA_963839165.1. Classification (GTDB taxonomy): domain Bacteria; phylum Bacteroidota; class Ignavibacteria; order Ignavibacteriales; family Ignavibacteriaceae; genus DATFVA01. The sequence continues at coordinate 676,139 of CAWIUG010000005.1, forward strand.
ATAATCTTCACCAACAGATAATTCCATTTCAACAGATTCTTCAATAAAAATTTTATCCAATGAAATTATCTCCAGCACCTTGTCTACATAGAATGAAATCTTCTGTCCGTAAATCTCCAGAAAAAGAGCCCGGCATGAATCCAGAGTTTTATCCGGCTCAAGCGAAAAAAATTCCGCAAAGTCAATTGTCATATATTTCCGTTCGGAAAATTCATGCGTAAGCCTGTTCCCCACTCTGTCAGTTTTAACCTCCTCCGGTCTCATAATTGCCGAAATAAGTTTAAGATCCGTACAGAATTCCTTATTGCCAATCTGAAAAATCAGCAGTCCGGAGATATTTTCTATTAGTGCAGAAGATGACATAATTACAGGATCAATGTCCTGATGATATAAATTGTGATTTTCCCTCGCTTTTCTTTTAAACAAGTTATATACCAACTAATAAAGTGCGATTAAATCAAATAATCATAAGATAGGCAGCGGTGAGAGGGCAAGTTCTGTTACCCGAGGTAAAAGAATTTACTCTAACTGCTGAAATGAAGTCAATCTCTCGAAATGTTATAATCCCTGATCTTGCTGTTCAATGTAGGTTTAGATATTCCCAGGATTGTATAAGCCTTTTTTTTATTCCAGTGTACCGAGTTCAGGACATCAGTAATATGTTCTTTTTCAACCTGGGCAAGCGAAAGATTATGGCGCTCACATACAACATCTTTTTCCGGATTCTCCTGAAGGAGCACGTTTTCTTTCTCGAGTACATCTCCTTTAGAAAGTACAACAGCCTGGAGAAGAATATTTTCCAACTCCCTCACATTTCCTATCCATGGATATTTCTGAAGCATTTCCATAACTTCGAAAGGAATCTTACGGACTTTTTTATGAAGTTCATTATTTATTTTCTTCAGAAAATGCACAACAAGCTCAGGTATATCCTCTTTCCGCTCGCGAAGAGGAGGAATAAGAATAGATAAAACCTTCAGCCTGTAGTATAAATCCTCCCTGAACTTTCCCTTGCTCACCAATTCTTCGAGGTTCTTATTGGTTGCAGTTATAATTCTTGCTTTCATCGGAAGGGGGATTTCACCTCCGACTTTATCAAACTCTCTTTCCTGGATTACCCTGAGAAGCTTAACCTGAAGATCAGCGGATATCTCTGATATTTCATCAAGGAAGATAGTTCCTTCTCCCGCGAGTTCGAATTTCCCCTTTTTGTCTTTAACGGCTCCAGTGAAGGATCCCCTGACGTGACCGAACAATTCACTTTCCAGAAGAGTTTCAGATAAGGCTGTACAGTTTACCGGAATGAACGGTTGGTCTTTAGTAATGCCTGAATAATGTATTACCCTTGAAATTAGTTCTTTACCCGTCCCGCTCTCTCCCTGCACAAGTACAGTAACTCTATTCATCGAAACCTGTCCTACCAGCTTGAATATTTCCTTCATCTGGCGTGATTTACCAATAGATTTATTCTTTATATCATATTTTTCAAAATCCTCTTCGATTGCTACCGCAAGCCTTTCACTGAGACTCTTACTCTCCAAAGAACGCTTTATGAGTGCTTTGAACCTGGGCGTATCAATAGGTTTTTCAATATAATCATAAGCCCCAAGCTGCATAGCCTTAATAGTAGTATCAATATCCTCATACGCCGTCATAATAATACAGGGAATATTGCTATCAATTCTTTTTACTTGCTCAAGAACCTCAAGTCCGTTGAGCTCAGGCATTTTCAGATCTGTAATCACAAGATCGGGATGTAAACTATGAACATATTGAATACCCTCTATACCATTCGAAGCTGTAGCTACCTCATAATTCATTGACGATAAGAAAATCTTCAATGACTGCAGGATAGAGGTTTCGTCATCTATTAAAAGTATTTTTTCCATATATCAAGCCAGTGGTAAGGAAATCTGAAAAATAGTATTTCCCGGTTCAGAAAAAATTAATGAAATAGAACCATTATGATTTTCAATGATCTGCTGTACTATCGACAATCCCAGTCCGGTTCCGGTTTGTTTAGATGTATAAAATGGCTCAAAAATCCTTTTAGAGGATTTTATCCCACAACCTGTATCGCGGAAAAATATCCTGTGCATCTTTCTTTTACTATCAAGTACTGACAGAAATTCAATCTCACCTTCTGATCCAATCGCATCGATACTATTCTCGATCAGCTGGTGGAATATTGTTTTAAGTTCGCCCGGATCTCCCTTAACTGGAATCTCAGTTATCTGGTTGATGATTCTGATTTTCTTTGACTCTAACACTGGTTGAAGAAGATCAATTACCTGTTTCAGAATTTCACCAGGAGACACATTTTGAAAAATTGTTTCCCGTTGTCTGGAAAACTGAAGCACATCCTTTAAAAGACCTTCAAGCCGCTTTATTTCTGTATTGATAATCTGGAAAGATTCTGAATATTCATCACCATTCAGCTGCTCCGTCAGCACGTCTATATTCAATTTTATCGCAGTCAAAGGAGATTTGATCTCGTGGGACAAGTAACTTGTCATTCTCCCGAGCGAAGCGAGAGTCTCTGAGCGTTTTAATTTTTCCTCAGCTTCTTTCTTTTCAGTAATATCCTGCTTAACAGCGACGAAGTGGGTTATTTCCCCTTCTCCATTTTTAATAGGTGAAACAATAACATGTTCTCTGAAAAAGGTGCCATCCTTCTTCTGATTTGTAAATTCTCCAGTCCATTCATTACCGGAGAGTATGGCCGCCCATATCTCTGCATATTCGTCAGGTGAATGGCTGACTGATCTAAGCAGGCGTGATGTCTTTCCTATTATTTCTTCGGAAGTATATCCGGTTACTTCAACAAACCTGGGATTTACATATTCAATAATTCCCTGTTTATCGGTTATAATGATTGCCGCGGGATTTTGTTCTACTGCTTTCGAAAGCTTACGAAAAGTCTCTTCGGATTTCAGCTGTTCGGTAATGTCCCTTGCGATACCAATGTTGCCGATAGGCTCACCCTTATCGTTCTTAACAACGGAAGTCTCAAGCTTAATATGAAACCTTTCTCCGCTTTTAGTAACATTTACCAGCTCTCCATTCCATCTTGAACCGCCTTTAATCAGTATGCAAGGATTTTGCTGATCTTCATGAAGGATTGCCGGTGTTTGCCCCAGCACTTCTTTTTCGCTGTAGCCGTATCTTTTAAGGAATGCCTGGTTGGCAAATATAAATCTGTCTTCTTTATTGGTTATACTTACCATTTCGGAGATGCTGTTAATCGAATGTCCCAGCAGCTTCAGTTGTTCGTTTTTTCCTTCCTCAACCGATAAATCCTGGACCATAAGGATGGAGTAGATCAGGTTTCCATCTTCACTTCTAATTGCCGCGGAATGAACTTGCACCGGAACTATTTCTCCGGTTGAGCTGATGTATCTTTTTTTAATTTCATAAGTGTCTATTTCCCCATTCTGCACTTTAGTCATATATTGAAATGTGGAACCAAGATCTGTTGAGAAGGTTATCTGCCGGACATCCTTTCCGGTAATCTCAAGCAGTGAATATTTTAAGATGTCGCAGAATTTCTGATTTGCGTCAATTATCTTCCAAAATGGACTAATAACGGCGATGCCGAGAGGGGCATTTTCAAAAACGAGTCTGAATTTTTCTTCATACTCATGAGGTAACGCAAATGAAGTTTTTATGGAATAGACATTATTATTATGCGGATCTCTGCATTCAAGTGCACCCTCTGTACTGCTGATCCTTGTGTTCATCAGAATACCCCTTTTAAATTAATTTCAGAATTTCCCAATACCCTTTTCCAGTGCGCTAATTAATCAAAATTTCACTGTAATTAGATATGAACATAATCATTTCCAATTATAAATTCTATAAAAACCCGTGCCAAACGGTTAAATAATTTTACCTTTCAGATAATAGCTATAATATGCTCTAATCTAATATTTCGGAAAACGCAGGAAGCCACAATATTTTTTACTGTCTCGCTATGATATATTCTGATGTCCTTTTTCTCAAAATGTAATACTAAGACACTCAGAGTTGAGCTCAATCGGTTGTAAATCAGAATTAAATTTTTCTAATAAGGGTAAAAACTTTATTTTAGATTTATAATTTCAAATGTTTACTACCGAGGGCATTCAATGAAAAAAGTAATTTATCCTGGAACCTTTGATCCTGTCACCTACGGTCATATCGATATAATAAAAAGAGCAAAAGAACTATTTGACGCGGTTGTTGTAACTGTGGCAGTTAATCCCGGTAAGACCCCGCTTTTCACACTTGAAGAGAGGGTGCATATGCTGAATGAAAGTTTAAAGGAATATGATAATATCATTGTCGATTCGTTTGACGGACTTGTTGTTGAACATGCGCACCAGGTAGGCGCATTAGGAATTATCAGAGGTCTGCGCGCTGTAAGCGATTTTGAGTATGAATTTCAGATGGCGCTTATGAACCGTAAGCTCGCCAAGGATATCGCAACAGTTTTTCTGATGCCCGGAGAAAGATATACATACCTTAATTCCTCCATTGTACGCGATCTGGCAGGACTTCACAGCGACGTCAGCGAATTTGTTCCACCTGTAGTGGTAGCTAAACTAAAAGAAAAATTTCAATAAAGTCACATTTGCAATTTTCAGTTATCATACCGACCCATAATAGAAACTGGGTGTTAAAAGAGACCATAGATTCGGTATTAAATCAGAGTTTCAAAGATTTTGAAATAATAGTAGTCGATGATGGATCTACAGACAACACTTTAGAAATCCTGAATTCATACGGCAGCAGGATCAAAACAATTTCACAGGTTAACAGTGGAGGACCACTAGCACGAAATAACGGAGCCAGGAATGCATCGGGTAAATACCTGGTATTCCTCGATGATGATGATCTTTTCTTTCCTTATACGCTGGAACTATATAACAAAGTGATCTTATGCCAGGATTCCCCTCCCTTCCTGATGGGACAGCCAGTTTTCTTTACTCCGCCTGCCAAGTGCAAACCAGAAAAGAATTTTAACGACATAAAATTTACCGCCTACAAAAATTTTTATGTTAAGGACAGGGCGACATTTACTTCATGCAGCATGATAGTTATCAGGAAAGATATTTTTACGGAGGTAGGAGGCTTCTATGAATTACATGAAAAAGAAAGAAGACATATGCATGATGATTTCGGCTTTCTTTTAAAAATAGGTGCTTATTCCCCTTCAGTCGTTATCTTCTCACCGGCGCTGTTTGGATACAGGGTACATTCAACTAATAGTGTCAGAAGCATAGAAAATGTGCTTTCCAGTATTACCTACCTGGCAGAAGAAGAGAAGAAGGGTTCATTCAAGAAATATGCTGGCACCTTATCGGGAAGGTACCTTATCATCGGAAGTACCGCATTATTCTGGATAAAGAAGTCGATCAGGAACAAATCTTACAAAGGTGTATTCCCTCTATTGTCGAGGTCATTTCCAATGATAATTGCAGCAGTATATCAAAAGATTCTGCTTAAATCGAGAGGGAAGAAACCATATGAGAGAATCAGTGCTGATTCCTAAAAGGTACTATTGTAGCTGAATTTTCCGATCCTCCTGACGGTACCCCCAAGATCAAATGAAAATAATAAAATATCCTTGCAGGTATAGACTTCTTTTTATGTTTTATGAGAAAGCTTTTAGTACAGGCATTCATTAACATAAAATCACCTTTACTATCACCGTAACACACTGTGGAACTGTGATGCAATAAATGAGAAGTTCTTGTTACCTTACGCTCGAAGCTGCATACTTCACCCACAATTTTACCTGAATATTTTCTTCCCATTTTCTCAGATACTGTCGCAAAAATTCCATCAACAGGAAGAAGTTCTTTTAATGGTTCAAGAAGGAAATCAAAATTTGATGATACCAGGTAAATTTCATCTCCCTTTAATTTATAATCGTTGAGCAGTCCGACTATAGCGGGGTTAAAGAAAGGACGGGATACATTTGCATTATAGAAGCGTGATGCAATACTATAAACGCTTTCCTCATCCAGTCCCTTAACCATAAGGGAGCAGAGAACTTCCTTAAATCTATGTTCGGAAATAAACTTCATCCTGAATGCAATGAATGATGCTGCCGCAAGGAAGGATCTCATTCTTTCATTTTTAGATCTAAGGAAAAAATAAACTGCGGGGAGCAGAGTATCCTCATTTGTTATAGTTTTATCAAAATCAAAAAATATTATTTCACCTTGCAATGAACTGTCTCAGGTTTCGTTTAATATAAAGGGGAATACTTACCAGAAACGGAAGCACATCATCTTTATAATAATCATCAAATCCATCAACATCTTCCACATAGGACCTGAACAATGAAATATTGCCTGTTCTTAAAACCTGTTTCATCACAGCAATACTATCCCCCAGCAGCCATTTATATCTAAGTCCCGTCTGGTATTCGACTACAGGCGGGAAACTTTCGCCCTTAGCCATACGGTATAACAAATAGGGAAAATCGACGCCGGAATTTATTGCAAGGCCAAGCGAGCCCCAGAACCGGGGATTCACCTCCAGCAGCCAGCATTCCTTTTTCATTTCATCATACTTGAATTCAATCATTGCTACACCCGTAAACCGGACAGATTTCAGAAGCTGTTCGGCATAACATTCCAGGACTTCATTACGGGTACTCATACGAATTGTACTGGGGCCTCCCCCCTCCTGTAATTCCCTGAGCCGTTTGTGGGTAAACCTTGCAAGCAATTCACCTTCCTTCATAAGAAGCGAGACTCCATAACCCTCTCCACCAACATATTGCTGCAGGATAAATTCATTGTATTCAAATCCATTCAGATGGAGATATTCCCCAAGTTGATTTCCCAAATCATCAGATGTGAGATATTTCGTTCCTTTTGAAGATGAAGAGAATATTTTTTTAATGACCACAGGTTCTCCGAACTGCCGGGCAAAAGACCGAATATCATTCTCATCTGAAGGAATAATAGTTTCAGGAACAGGGATACCAAGAGATTTGGCCAGAGAATGAGAACTGCTTTTACTATGCAGACTCATCAATGTGTCATATGAGGAAATTGGAATTTTTAGATTCTTCGTTCTGAACCTGTCGATATTTTTTGCCACAGAAAATATCTCCTCTCCTATAGGCATATAAATGTCAGCGCTTTTTGACTGCATCACGATACAGTCGATAAACTTTTCTTCCTCATAGATGTAGGAAGGATGCGTGAAGCTGGCATGCTTTAGCCTCGAAAATCTACCAATACCGGAATTACTGTCAACTCCGAACCTAACACTGATTCCCTTTTTTGCAAGGCTTCTAAGGATGTTATAGGCTATTCTGTCCCAGCCATTTGTGAGTAAAACTTCAGTATGATTATTATTATTCATTGAAGCAGGAGATGTGAAATTAAAAGGACAATTAAATAGTGAATTTAAGTGGGTTATGAACCAGGGAACTTCGATATATTTTAGTCATACTTTCGATTTCATTATAAATAGTTAGACGAATAATTTTATAAAAATACAATTTATAATTTAAATTAAAAATGGGGAGCTTATTTATTCCGTGCCATTTATCATTCTATTTATGCCTATCACGTCAACATAACCTGATTTTTTAAACCTTAGAAGGGTGGAAGAAAAATCTAAAAAAGTTATAATCATTGCTCTTCTGGGCAACTTAGCGATTGCAGTCAGCAAGTTCATAGCGGCAGGCATAACCGGAAGCTCAGCAATCCTCTCAGAGGGTATTCACTCTGTTATAGATACAGGTAATGAAGGGTTAATGCTGCTCGGACTGCATATGGCAAAGAAGCCAGCCGATGAACTTCATCCTTTCGGCCGCGGCAAGGAGGTTTATTTCTGGAGCTTTGTCGTAGCAATTATGATATTTGCTGTCGGAAGCGGTGTATCCATATATGAAGGTATCCATAACCTGCTTCATCCCGAACAAATTAAAAACCCTCTTGTTAATTATATAGTTATCGGACTCGCATTCCTGTTTGAAGGAACTTCATGGACCTATGCTCTGATAAACTTCAACAAGGAGAGAGGCCAGCGAGGTTTTATCGAAGCTGCGCATAGAGCAAAAGACCCTACAACTTTTATAGTGCTGTTTGAGGACAGTGCCGCACTGAGCGGCCTGGCTGTTGCGGCGGTGGGTATTTTCCTTGAACAGATGACAGGCAATACATTGTTCGATTCCCTGGCTTCCATAATTATCGGCCTGATACTGGCAGTAATAGCATCATGGCTTGCCTATGAGACGAAGGGTCTGCTTATAGGAGAAAGTGCCGGGGGTGAGATAGTTAAAGGTATCAAATCGGTTTTGAACGAATTTGATTCAATAGAACATATAAATGAAGTGCTGACGATGCATATGGGACCTCATTACATCCTGGTAAATCTAAGTGTTGATTTTAAAGATTCCGTTTCAGCTGGAGAAGTTGAAAGCAGTATTGAGGAAATGGATAAAAGAATCAAAGAGAAGAATGGAGATATAAAAAGAATCTTTATTGAATCAGAGAGATACACAAAAAAGCAAAATAATACTTAGTTGATAATGCACAATTCTTAATCTTTTGATTCTGAATTTCTTATTGTATATTTCACCTGGTTTAGGATACACACACTACAAATTTATTCCGGCTCATTTTAACAATTATTTCTTTAAGAAAGGAGCATAACATTGTTATCTGAGAGAGTCAACAGGATAACTGCGTCCCCTACAATGAAAGTAGCAGCAGAGGCAAAGAGATTAAAGGCAGAGGGGATAAATGTAATAGACTTAAGCGTCGGCGAGCCTGACTTTCCCACTCCAGCAAACATAAAGGAGGCTGCCAAAAGAGCTATAGATGAGAATCATACAAAATATACCATCAACGCAGGAACTGTTGAACTCAGAAAAGCTATAGCTGATAAGTTTAAAAAGGATAATAATCTCGATTACAAGCTCAGTGAAATTATCGTATCGAGCGGAGCCAAGCAGAGTATATTTAATGCAATCCTTTCAACTGTGTCTAAAGATGATGAGGTAATTGTGCCGGCTCCCTACTGGGTATCATATCCCGAAATGATCTCCCTGGCTGAAGGTAAAACAGTGGTTATTGAAACAAAGGAAGAAGACGGCTTCAGGATTACAGCCGATCAGCTTGAGGATGCAGTTACACCGAAAACCAGGTTATTCATTCTCTGCAATCCATCCAACCCTACGGGTTCAGCCTACAAACGGGAACAGCTCGAAGCAATAGCTGAGGTGGTTAAAAGACATGATTTTCTGGTGATCTCCGATGAAATATATGAGAAGCTCCTGTATGACAATTTCGAGTTTATCAGCTTCGCTTCACTGAATGAGGAAATGAAAAAACGTACTATACTGGTAAACGGTGTTAGTAAAACATACTCAATGACAGGCTGGAGAATCGGATATACTGCCGGACCCGAAGAAGTGATAAAAGCAATGGACAAGATTCAAAGCCACAGCACCTCGCATGCGTCGTCAATTTCCCAGCAGGCTACCATTGAATCGCTTAATGGTCCCCATGACTATCTTAAACAGATGCAGATTGAATTTCATAAAAGAAGAGACTACATGTATGACAGGCTGATGGCAATAAAAGGAATCTCCTGCTACAAACCCGAGGGAGCCTTTTATCTTTTCCCCAATTTATCGGCATATATGAACAAATCACAGAATGGTACTTCGATAAGTAACAGTCTCGATCTTGCGATGTATCTTCTTAATGAGGCAAAAATCGCGCTGGTTCCCGGGAGTGCCTTCGGAGCCGAAGGATTTATGAGATTCTCGTATGCTACTTCTATAGAGAATCTGTCGAATGCAGCGGAAAGATTAGAGGAAGCACTAAGTAAACTAACCTGATCAACCCTCTATCATTACTTCAAGCGACCTGGTTAGCTCGGGCACGGGCATTGTTTCACTCGTCCATAGCTGGAAAGATTTCGAAGCCTGGTTCACAAGCATCTCTACTCCATTAATTATATGTGAGCCCTGCCCGGAAGCAATTGCAAGCAGTCTCGTTCTGAAAGGATTATAAACCAGATCGAATACAACCTGATCTTTGTTAAAATATTCCGGCTGTGAAACCACCGCTTCATCAGTTTCCGGAAACATCCCGACCGGGGTTGCGTTTACGATCAGCTTTGAATTCCTGAATATTTCTCCCAGGTTTTCCGGAAAAAGATCAAAGCTCCTTATCGAATCGAATTTCATCTTTTCAGAAAAATATTTCCTGACAGCCTCGGATCTCTGTTCTGTCCGGTTGACAATGTTGATACAGGAAGGTTTAAAATATTTAATAAGGGTATAAATTACCGCGCGGGCTCCTCCACCGGCACCTATTACTGTTACTTCTTTGCCGGACAGGCTGTTCTTATATTTCTCCAGGGATTTCAGCACTCCGAATACATCCGTATTATATCCTGTAAGTCTACCAAGATCATTTACAACAGTATTTACAGCCCCGACACCAGCTGCTTCATCAGATACATTATTCAGAAGCTGCATAATATTCACTTTATGTGGGATAGTAACATTGAAACCCTTAATACCGAGGGCAACCATTCCCTTCAATGCATTTCCAAGGTTAGCCGCGGGCACGTCAAAAGGAAGATACAGATAGTCAAGTTTCTTTATATCGAAAGCAACATTATGGATGAAAGGCGAGTAAGTCTGTTTTATTGGATGACCAACCAGACCCACAAGCACAGTATTCATGTGTAGCGTGTTTTTCATAAATCTTTTTCGGGATACAATTAAAGTACTTTTGTCAGTCCGGAAATGACAAGCCGGACAGACGGATCAGAGTTCCCCTAACAATTTTCTAAAGAGTTTGGATGATTTAATCTCAGGGTACTCCTTGGCAAATTCCGATTTAATTTCAGGATCGATAACAAAAGCCTTTTTCAGGCATTCAACAGCCTCCTGGGTCCTGCTTAATATAAAATTGATCTTTGCCTTACCATAATAAGATGAAGCATCATCGGGAGAGATTCTAATGCATTCATCAAAAGCTTTCTGTGCCTCAAGCCAATCTCCCATCTCAAAAAGTGTTTCCGCAAGATTAAACCAGATCTCATAATTTCCGGGTTCAATCTTTGCAGCCTTGCGGTAGCTTCTTATTGCCTCCTGGAGTTTACCGAGCGAATATTCAAGATCAGCCTTAGCATACCAGGCATCTGCCCTGTCCTGGTATAATGATATCGCCTTATTAAAATCTTTTAATGCCAGCTGGTATTTACCAGCAGAATCATAACAGAAACCTCGTGCAAGGTAGGCTTCATAATACTTCTCATTAATATTTATTGATCTCGAGTAATAATCGATAGCTTTATTGATCTCTCCCAGCTCTTCGTATATGTTAGCTATATTATAGCAGGAAGCTTCATCAAACTTATCAATCTTAAAAGCCTCCCTGAAACATTCAATTGCCTGCTGGTAACGTCCTAGATCAGCCAGCAGATTACCTTTATTAAACCAGGCACCGGCAAAATCCTCTTTTATAGCGATCGCAAGTTCGTAGCTGTCAATGGCCTGTTCCAGTCTGCCGAGCTTAGTAAGAACCACACCGCGGTTATACCATCCATTTGAATTATAAGGTTCGGCATCAATAAATTTATCATAGGCTTCAAGAGCACGCTCGTTATAATTTAAATTCTCAAAGCAGAAACCAAGTTCAAAATAAGCATCTGAAAAGTCCGGATCATTCTGTATTGCACGGGTAAAAAATTCTGAAGCAACTTCAAAGTTGCCGCCTTTCTGATACAAGAGTCCCAGATTATAAAGAGATTCCTCGTTATTCGGCTCCTGCTCCAGGGCTGTTTCAAGCGATTCCTTAGCATCCTCCATTAATCCGAGATTCTCTTCAGCAGCAGCGCGTTCAATAAGGGCTTCAGAGTCACCAGGATTCAGCGAAAGAGCCTTATTATAACAGATTATTGCTTCTCCAAAACGGTATAAACCGTTAAGTAACGCGCCTTTTTTAACCCAATATTCTGAATTGTAGGGGGAGACTTCGAGGAGTTTTTCAACCAGGTATACACCATCTTCAAATAAATTATTATCTAAACATGTCTGGATCGTTTCTTCAACTGTTTCAATACAACTGTAAATTCCGCCCTCGTCTACCAGCTGTCTGCATCTTTCAATTTCTTTTGATATTTCACTATTCATATCGGCATTATCATCATGATTGTAATCAGGTTCGAAAAATGACATTCAGCATTCTCCAAATAATTAAAAATTCGGAAAAAATGTATTACTAATAAAATATAAAATCAAGCTGATTTTAATCAACCTTATATGTATAATATAGACCCTGCTTATAAAATTTCAGGCCAAAGTTAAAAGCTGAAAATCAATCGATTTCCAGCTTTTTTTATGAAAGGTTTACCTGGAGAGTACAGAAGTTACCTTCTCGGCAGCATCTTTTAGGCTGCCGGCTACCTCAAAATCCAATCCTGATTCACTCAACAATATACCGGCTTCGGTGGCATTTGTTCCTTCAAGACGAACAACAATTGGAACCGTTATATCCATTTCCTTGGCGGCATCGATTACACCCTGCGCGACCCTGTCGCACCTTACAATTCCGCCGAAAATGTTAATAAGGATAGCTTTTACACTGGGATCTGATAATATTATCTTAAAACCGTTTGCAACGGTAGTTTTGTTTGCTCCACCACCAACATCAAGAAAATTAGCAGGTTCTCCACCGGCCAGCTTAATGATATCCATTGTAGCCATCGCCAGTCCTGCTCCATTAACCATACAACCGACATTGCCATCCAGTTTAATATAATTCAAGCTGAATTTAGAAGCTTCAATTTCAAGGGGATCTTCCTCATCAAGATCACGATACTCAAGAATATCTTTATGTCTTTCCAGCGCATTATCATCAAAATTCATCTTGGCATCAAGAGCGATAACATCTCCTTCGCGGGTTACAACAAGGGGATTTATTTCCGCCAGGGATGCATCAGTCTCCACGTAAGCCTTATATAAACCTGTCAGGAACCTGACGGCATTTTTATTCTGGGCGCCTTCCAGTCCAAGGGCATACGCAAGTCTTCTTGCCTGGTATCCCTGCAGGCCCACGGCAGGATCGACTGTTTCTTTAATAATCTTTTCGGGAGCTTCCGCGGCAACTTTTTCTATCTCCACTCCCCCCTCGGTTGAAACCATAATGACATTTTTAGAAACTGCTCTATCCAGAGTTATACCGACGTATAATTCCCTGGCTATATTAACACCCTGTTCAATAAGAAGACGTTTTACCAGTCTTCCTTCGGGTCCTGTCTGGTGAGTAACCAGTGTCATTCCCAGCATTTTATCGGCGAATTCTCTAACCTCGTCAAGGCTCTTAGCAACCTTCACGCCGCCTCCTTTACCTCTTCCTCCGGCATGTATCTGTGCTTTAACCACCCATACATTTCCACCTAATTCATCCTGAGCTATCCTTACGGCTTCATCATCATTAAAAGCAACTCTTCCATTGGGAACGGCAACATTATACTTACGCAGTATCTCTTTTGCCTGATATTCGTGTATTTTCATTTATATCCCTGAAGTTATTTTTTGTTAAAACAAAGGCTGCCTTCCTGTGCTTCAGAGGCATCCTCTACAAATTTCCTCATTTATTCAGCTTCTTTAGTAAAATTTCAAAAGAAGAATATAAAAATTACAGTTTTTAAGGTAGATAATCAATTTAAACCCGGTTTGGGATTATCCGGAAACGACTATGTAAATGTCACCCCAACAAAAAAAAGGGAAGGCATTCCGGCCTTCCCTTTCTGGTTCGACTCATTTTAACGGGGGTTATTTCAGCAGCATCATTTTTTTGACCATAACCTGGCTGCCAGATTCGATCTTGTAGTAGTATATGCCGCTGGCAAAAGATCCTGCATTGAATGTTACAGAATGACTTCCTGCTTTAGTGAAATTATTTACGAGCCTTGAGACTTCCTGTCCCAGTGAATTATAGACCTTTAATGTCACAAATCCATCCTGCGGAATTGAATACTCAATCGATGTGGATGGGTTGAAAGGATTAGGATAATTCTGCTCCAGTGTAAATACAACGGGAGAATTAAGGTTAACATCGACTTCATTTGAATATCGATAAGAACCGTCAAAATCAACCTGTTTCAATCTGTAGGTATAATTACCCGATACAACATTTTTATCTGTGTAAGAATATTGTTTGGATTCTGTTGTAGTTCCATTTCCATCTACGAAAGAAATACTGCTATAACTTCCATCAGCTGATTTTCTTTCAACCTGGAAGCCCTTATTATTTGTTTCAGTTGCTGTTGTCCATTTGAGAATAACATCTTTTCCTGAGACTGAAGCATTAAAAGAAACAAGTTCTACTGGAACGACAAAGTTTGGATTTTTTAATAAATGTCCAAGAGAACCGCAGGCATATGCTGAAGCAGTACCCGTACTGGATACATAAACTGAATATAATGTACCTGAACCTACATTTTCATACATCCAGGTGGCGCCGCCGTCCGTTGTAGTAAAGGTAGAACCATAACTGCCAACTGCTATACCATGATCCTCATCCCCAAACTGAATATCGTTCAGAGTCACTGAAACGGTAACATCTTCATTTGTCCATGTTGTTCCACCGTCTGTTGTTTTCCTTACTTTTGAAGATGAACCGCAGGCATATCCGGTATTTGCGTTAACCATGTAGACTGCGTAAAATGTTGAAGTACTACCTGAGGCTTGTGATACAAAAGTTGAACCACCATCAGTCGTTTTCAAGATTGTCCCGCTTCCTCCACATACAAATCCTGTATTTTCATCAATGAAATAAGATCCATACAAACTGGCTGATACTCCGGTAGTTAATGGTGACCATGTTGTTCCACCGTCTGTAGTTTTATATCCAAGGCCACCCTCACCGAAGGTATAACCTGTATTTTCATTCACGAAGGAAATGGTTTCAAGATCGGAAGTTCCTACGTTAGGACGGGTTGCCTGGAACCAGGATTCACCTCCATCGGTAGTTTTATAAACGTAATCGTCTACACAGGCTACGTATCCAACAAGAGGAGTAGCCATACTGACAGCATTGAAATCAACATTAGTTAAATCTGTTTGAGAGATAGCCCATGTTTCCCCGCCGTCTGTAGAAAACATCGCCTGGTCGAAAGTTACGCCGGGAATGGCAGGAACGCCAACAGCTATTGCTCTTCCGGTACTACTTTCAGCCCAATTATCATAGAGAGAACTGGCTTTTATCCAGAAATTGTGAGCTGTGGTAGAAAGCGGTGAGATGGTAGTCTCATTTATCATACCGACAGCACCAACTGATACGAAATTATTATCATCTATAAAGTCAGTAGCATAAAATGCGGAAGTCCATGCCTGGTTTGGATCGAGGTAGCTGAATGAATTCCATGTTGTACCCAGATCGGAAGTATAATACATATCATAATTATCTCCGGTACCGTAAAAGGAACCAGCCCTGAACTGAATATCCATGATATCAGTAGCAGGAGGAATTCCGGAGTTTCTTACTGTCCATGTAGCACCTCCGTCTGTAGTTGCAGCAACAGCCGCATCAATACCCGAGGCCATACCGGTATTAGCATCCATAAAATCGATACTCCAGATAAGACTGCTTCCTGCAGCGTAAACGGTTGACCAGGTTGAGCCACCGTTAGTTGTTCTGAGAATATTTCCATTAGCAGAGCCCAGAAGAATATTATTTTCATCGAAAGCATAAACGGAGTACGCATTATCCGGAAGGGTGCCGGGTACCTGGGTCCAAGTATCGCCTGAATCAGTAGTTTTTAAAAGGCCAACATTAGCAAGGCCGCAGGCAAAACCTACTGTATTACTGAGAAAATAAAAGTCGTATAAGAACCCTGTGGTGGCAGAATAAACAGAAAACCATGTATCGCCGCCATCAGTTGTTTTAACAAGCGTACCATCTTCTCCGCAGGCTAATCCTGTATTCATGTCGAAGAAATATCCACCAAAAAGGTTATGTCCATATCCATAATCAGGGTCGACGCCTCCAATATTTTTATTAAGATACCAGGATGATCCTCCGTCTGAAGTTTTCAGGAAGGTTCCCGAATAACCCAGAGCATACCAGTTATCGGCATCCCATACTTTAAGGTATCTCAGGTTATTTCCGGTGGGTGTAGGATGCAGCCATTGCCAGTTAGAATTATAAATAGGCTGTGCATCCATATTCCCGGCAGCCCTCTGGCTTCCGGAATTGTAAAATACTTCTGCCTGGTTCCTGTCTTCCTGGGCAATAGAAAATGAAAGTCCCAGCAGAATGAAAGCAAGCATTGGTAGAAATATATTTCTCATAATATCCTCCGCGGTTTAATTGAAGTTGCTAGAAATTAGTAATGATTTTATAGTATAAAAGCTGTGATAAATTATCTGTTTTTAATAAATGAACATTTCAGGAAAATCCGGAAAAAGATGGATTTATACCCGGGATTAAATTAGAAACGTACCCAACTACAAATCAACAACGCGTTTACGTAGTTTATTTTTTTATTGATAACAAGCACGGAACGAATTAGAAGAGCCTTTCTCTTACGGCTTTAGCAACTGCCCCCTGTCTCGAATGAACATGCAGCTTTTTATATATGTTCCTTACATGAAAGTCTATTGTGTGGGGACTTAAAAATATTTGTTCGGCTATACGGGGTTTTGTAAGACCTTTAACCATTAATTCAAGGATTTGTTTTTCCCTGTCGCTTAGTCCATATTCCTTTTTCTCGGGAGTAAACGAACGGAATATTTCAAGAACAGAGCGGGCAATCCTTGCATTTATCGGTGCACCCCCATTCATTACCTGGTGAAGAGAAGCAATGATCTCTTCGTCTGCCGCGGTCTTCAATAAATAACCTGATGCCCCGGCCTTAATAGCATCAAAGATCTTGTTATGCTCATCATGTACTGTAAGCATGATTATATTCGTTTCGGGAGAAAGTTCTTTTATGTAACCGATAGCCTCAATACCCGACATACCAGGCATTCCAATATCACTTAAGATAATATCGGGAGGATCTGATTTTTTAAGAAAATTTATTGCTTCCTCACAACTTCCAAAAGAAAAATCACACCTGAAGCCTGGAAATTTATTTACAAGAGAAACCAGACTTGAGCGGAAATCTTCATTATCCTCGATAACCCATATTAATATTTTTTTATCTTCTTCAGGCATATTAAAGTTTTAGTATTACTTCCTTTATTATAACCACGAGACATCCTTCTTTCAACTACGCGATTACGTTGTCTTTACATTTATAATTACGGAAGTACCCTTACCGGGGTTAGAAATAATATTGAGGCGGCCGTTAAGATTCTTTATTCTGGCGTGGATGTTTTTAAGGCCGCTGCCATTGTTATTAGTCTGTTGATCTTTATCGTAATTAAATCCGGACCCATCATCAGAAATTTCCAGTTCAAGGTTGTTCTTATTGATGGTAATTCTGATTAGCACGTTTTCCGCTTTACTATGCTTTGCAATATTATGCAGAATTTCTTTATAGCACAGAAAAACATTCCGGCGAAAGTCCAGTGAAAGTTTAACAGAAAGAATTTCATCAGGTGCTATAAACTCGTAATTTATTCCATTAAGAAGAAACTGGGCCGTATCTTTCATTCTCAATATCATATCGTCAAGCGTATCAAAATCAGGATTGATAAACCATACAATATCGCGCATTACAGATGCTGTCTGCAAGGCAGTACCGTGAATCCTTCCAAGTTCCTCTTTTGAACTTTCACTGAGAGCATTTTCTCTCTGCAAAGTCCGGCTCCTCAGAACAATACTACCAATGCTGCTTCCGATTTCATCATGCAGATCGGAGGCGATTCTAACTCTCATCCTTTCTATTTTTAACAGTTGCGAAACTCTGTAATTATATATGAAAATCACGATCCCAGCTATAAATAAAACGGCAAGGGATTTGAACCACCAGGTTGCCCAGTAAGGAGGATCAATAACAAGAATTACGGAAGCTCCTTTTGAATTCCAGACTCCATCATTATTAGATCCCTTCACCCTGAATATGTAAGTTCCCGGGTCGATATTCGTATAACTTGCTGTCCGGTTTTCAGCATTCACATTGTGCCACTTTTTATCAAATCCTTCAAGTATATAGGAATACTGATTCTTTTCGGGGAGAGTAAAATTCAAAGCAACAAAATCAAAGGTGAAGAAGTTTTGAGCATAGGTCAGTTCAATTTGTTTTGCCGAAGTTACTGACTGCGGCAGATCCAGACTTTCATCGAATACTTTGAAATCTGTTATATATACCGGCGGGATAAAATTATTATCAATAATACTCTCAGGGTAAAATGAATTAAAGCCATTTGGTCCGCCGAAAAATAACTCTCCGCTTGAGGATGCAAAATACGACTGGTTATTAAACTCATCTCCCTGCAAACCGTCACGTGCATCAAAGTTCCTGAAGGTTTCATTTTTTTTATTAAACCTTGATAGACCTTTATTTGTACTAAGCCACAAATTACCCTGGCGGTCAGGCAGGATCCCATACACAACATTATTGGGCAGACCTGCCGTTTCAGTATAATACCGGAACGAACCATCGCCAGGATTATATTTATTTAATCCTCCGCCGAAAGTTCCTATCCAGATAGAAGAGGAATCATCTTCATAAAATGAAAGAACCGTGTTATTATTGATAGTGTTTTTCTCACCTTCTTTTCCGATAAGGTGTTTATAGCCGTCTACACCAGGAGAAAAATGGTAAAAGCCGTCTCTCAGCGTTCCAACGAGGAGAGATTTATCGCTGCATTCATAGATAGAGGTAATCCATCCTGAAACAGGGTTTTTTCCTTTTCTACGCTCCAGATAATATGGAATGAAAGAGCCGGAAGCCTTATCAAAATTATAAAGCTGACCGATATTATTACCAATCCACAAAACCTTTCTGCTATCTTCCAGGAGATAAGTTATTTCGCTTACCACTGAGTCCTCGTAGCGTTCAAAAGTTTCGGTCTGCTTGTTAAAGTTATAAAGTTCCCCTTTCTGGGTTCCTATCCAGATACTTCCATCAAACGAACCGCAGAGAGACAGTACTCTGTCATTTGCGGAGTTGTAGTGTGTATTGAATTTATAGTTAGATACTTTTTCCCGTTTCACATCAAATCTATCGAGACCATTTTTATATGTTCTTATCCAGAGCTCACCATCTTTATCTTCAAAGATGTTAAAAACGAAATTATCATTGAGGCCGCTGGAATTGACAGGATCATTATAATAATGCCTGAAGCGTGTTCTTCTACTATCCTGCTTTACCACACCGTCAATTGATGTTCCAAGCCATAAAATTCCTGAACGGTCCTCAAAGAAAGACAGCACAACGTTCTCATCATACTTATCGAAATCGTCCGTCTGGCGGTTAAACTTCAATACACCGGCATTGTGAGTTGCGATGAGCAGATCACCTTTTCGGGTTTCATAGATAGTCTGAATAAAGTTACTGGCTGCAGGATCAACTCTGCTATTATTATAATAACGCCTGCGCGTATTTTTGTTGAGGTCCCAGCTGATAAGTCCTTCCCCCCAGGTTCCAATCCATAGAATATTTTTATCATCTATAAACAGTGTCTTAATGTTTGTACCTTTCAGACCCTTATAATTATAAAAGTATAAATCTGTTGAACGTACTGATTTATTGTTTAATTCATCCAGGTTGAGTTTCGAGAGTCCCCTGTTAGTGGCAATCCATAAATTCCCCGATTTATCCTCACATAAAGCTTTAATAGTATTTCCGGAAATACTGGTAGAATCTTTACTGTTTTGTTTAAAGTGTCTGAAGGTTCCGGTCTCATTTTCAATCAGATTTAATCCTGATCGTCTGGTACCTGTCCATATATTTCCGTAGCTATCCTCAAACAAACAAATTATCTCATTTTCACTTATTGAAGAAGGGTCATTTTCATTATGCCGGTAGTGATAGAATTTATCCGCCGCAGGATCGTAGCGGTCTAATCCGCTGCTCATCGTACCTATCCATAGATTCCCTTTTTTATCATTAAGCAGGCTCATGACTGTATTATCAGAAACAGAGTTGGATAAACCGGAATTATTCTTGTACACCTTCACGCTGTATCCATCATACCTGTTCAATCCCTCCTGCGAAGCGAACCACATAAATCCCGATGAATCCTGTGTGATCGCATAGATAGTGGATTGGGAAAGACCCTGGTTTAAGCCTATCTTCTCTGACTGACTGCCGGAAGACTGAGCTTTAACCGGGAGGTGTAAAAGGAAGGCTATTGCTATTACCGGGAAAAATATATTCTTCATTTTTTAGAGGCGGCACCTAATAGATCAATTCTAGACTTATAAAATAAAAAAACAGAGGAAGTAATCCTCCTGCTTTTTTTATCCATAAAAAATTTATTTGCTGTCTCGAAGGTCACTTTTTCAGGACTGATCATATGCCGCATTGTTCATTGTATATCCGGAGAGGAAACTTTTTCTTAAGTTCTTATTGTCTTAATTTTGGATAATTACAGGGAGTTTGGATTACAATGAACAAGATACATCTTTATACGATTGGTGTGTACGGGTTTACTGCTGATTCTTTCTTTGGTAAGCTGACTGAAAATAAGATTGATACCTTCTGCGATATCAGGAGAAGACGAGGTGTCAGGGGATCGGAATACACATTCGCCAACAGCAAAAGGCTGCAGGATCATCTGGCCGACCTTAACATAAACTACCTTCATATAGTTGATCTGTCGCCCACTGATGAAATAAGGCATATCCAGTATGCTTATGATAAAGAAGAAGGCACTTCTCAGCGTAAAAGAGATTCATTATCTGATGAGTTCATTTCGCTTTATAAGAAAGAGATACTTCAAAAATTTGATTTTCAAAGTCTGATCAAACAACTGGAAGCATTAAACGCGAAGAGGGTGGTGCTGTTCTGTGTTGAAAAAAATCCTGCTGCCTGCCATCGTTCCCTTGCGGCGGAACAGATGAACCGGAGATTCGGATTCAAAGTAAAAAACCTGTAAGCAGGATTTGCGGTGTTCACGTAGATTAGGATAACTTCTTTGATCGACTCAGCCGAAAGTGTGGACGAGGTCATAACAAATGGTTGAATGGGCAAACCCCATCACCATGGATGAAACCCTGAATGGATCGGGACAGGTTTCGACCTACGGGTTCAATCAGCCGCCGGTAGCGAAACCAGGGTATAGGGTCATTCCACCATCTACGAATATGCTTGTCCCGTTTATATAGTCTGCCTGATCGGAAGCAAGCCAGGCTGCAACCCTTCCTATATCATCGACATCTCCAATACGTTTATATGGAATAAGGTCCATTAATTTATTCAGTCCTTCCTCTGAACTCCAGACCGATTCATTTATCGGGGTTTTAATTGCACCGGGACAGATACTATTAACTCTTATTCTGTAAGGAGCTGTTTCCTGGGCTACCGTTCTCATCAGCATGTTTATCCCCCCTTTAGATGCGGCATAATTCGCATGTCCCGACCAGGGAATCACCTCATGCACAGAACTAATATGAATGATTTTCCCTGCCGCGCAGGAAATCTCCTTCTTCACTCCCCTCCTCTTAAATTCTTTTACAGCTTCACGCGCGCATAAAAACTGACCGGTGAGATTAACGCTTATTACTTTATTCCACTGATCAAGTGACATTTCTTCAAACTTTGAATCTCTCTGCAGGCCCGCATTATTTATTAGAATATCAATCGTTCCGAATTCCTTAATTGCATCTTCGAACATTTTTATAACCTGTGCTTCATCGCTGACATCAGCTTTGCAGGCAATCGATCTTACTCCCTCTTTCCTGAGTTCTTCAACCAGGTTTTCCGCCGCATCGGGATTTACAACATAATTAACCACTACATCGGCCCCTGCTTTTGCGAGTTCTCTTGCTATCCCCATCCCTATTCCCGAATTTGCTCCGGTTACCAGGGCTTTTTGTCCGGTCAGGAGCTTCGGGGTTTCAGTATCCGGTGGTTCAACCTCTGGTAATTTGTTTTTTTCATTCTCTGTCATTAATACCTCAAATATGATTTCGATTAACCCAATAATCTAATATCAAATGAGATCAGTTATCCTTCTATGAATCACAAGTCTCTGCCAAATATAAAAAGGATAAATGGGGGGTAGAATAATGAGATAGAAACGAGCCTAAAGGCATCTGAAAACGTTCTGAATACGTTCTCAAAGCGTTCTGAATACGTTCTGAAAACGTTCTAAATCCTAATAATGAGGCTGTTAAAAAACTTTCCTACTCTTCCCTATTGATAATGTTTACCAGCGGTCATATTTTCATATTTAAATTTTGAGGGAGTATTGATGTCTTTATTAAAGGCAAATAAAACTATTCCTGAACTCTATACATTCCTGACGGAGGAGTTCGGAAAAAACATGACGCGGCCTGTTATGATGAGGAAGGTCGATGGAGTATTTAAAGGAATTACCTATTCTGAATTTAAAGAAGAAACCGATAATTTTGCGTACGGACTGGCTGCGCTGGGAGTAAAGAAGGGGGATAAAATCGCGATCGTATCTGAGAACAGGCCTGAATGGGTTTATTCTGATATGGGTTCCCTTTCATTAGGCGCTGTAGATGTTCCGATGTATCCTTCCCTTACCGCATCTTCCATCGAATTTATACTTAATAATTCTGAATCGCGCGGAGTAGTTGTCTCCAATAAGTTTCAGCTGAATAAAATACTGAAATACAAAGATTCGCTGAGACATCTTGATTTTATTATAATAATGAATGAAAAGGATGTAGAGCCGGATGTGCACTCACTTTACTCTTTCAAAGACGTTCAGGATATGGGAAGGATCTACAAAAACAATCACCCCAGGTTCCTGAAAGAAAGCATAAAAAATGTTCATGAAGATGATCTCTGCACAATAATTTATACCTCAGGGACAACGGGTGAACCTAAAGGTGTAATGCTTACCCACAAAAATATCTTATCAAACGTTAATTCGGCTCTCGAATCTTTTCCAATCTCACAGGATGATATTTTCCTATCTTTTCTGCCTCTCTGTCATATATTTGAAAGAATGGCCGGTTACTACACAGGATTCTCATCAGGCGGGATGATTTGTTATGCTGAAAGCATTGAGACAGTCGCAAACAATTTGTTAGAAACAAAACCAACCATTCTTACGACAGTTCCGCGTCTTTTTGAAAGAATGTACTCGAAGATCATAAAAAACGTCGAAGCACAATCCACCACAAAACAGAAGATATTTAACTGGGCTATCTATGTAGGTAAACAGGCAGCAAAGAGCCGGAAGAATGGAAAGCTTAGTGCTGTTCTAGCTACAAAGTATAAAGCTGCCGACAAGCTGGTTCTGCACAAGCTGCGTGAAAGGCTGGGAGGTAGTTTAAGATTTTTTATTTCCGGCGGAGCCGCACTGGCGCCTGACCTCGGAGAATTCTTTGAGGCAGTGGGAATCCAAATTGTTGAGGGATACGGTCTAACCGAATCCTCACCCGTTATAGCCGCAAACCGCGTAGACGACTATAAATTCGGTACAGTCGGGAAAGTCTTTCCGGGTGTTGAGATCAAACTTGCTCCTGACGGTGAGATACTTGCCCGGGGACCGAACATAATGCAGGGGTATTACAAGAACAAAATGGAAACGGATGAAGTACTCAAAAACGGCTGGCTGCACACCGGAGATATCGGTGAATTTGATAAGGATGGTTTTCTGAGAATAACCGACAGGAAGAAACACCTGTTCAAAACTACCGCAGGAAAGTATATCGCACCTACACCGATTGAAAATCTTTTCTTATCCAGTAAGTATATAGATCAGTTTGTACTTATAGGCGACAGACGGATGTTTCTCAGCGCGCTGATAGTACCTGATTATGAGGCAATAAAGGAGTATGCCGATTCTCATAAAATTAAATATAATGATATTGAGGAGCTTTCGGATAAAAAAGAGATCAGGGAACTGATGGAAAAAGAATTAGGCAAGATCCAGAAAAACCTGGCAAATTATGAGAAGGTCAGGAAATTCACACTCCTTGAAAAACCATTTTCGCTTGAAACCGGCGAGATCACTCCGAGTATGAAGATAAAACGGAAAGTTGTTGAAGAGAAATACAGCGACAGGATTGAACAAATGTATTCCGGGTTCTAATCAGGAACCCGGTATATGTGCTGGGCTCTCCGTTTATTTACCAAGGAACTCCATCATCGTTTTATGGATATGGCCATTGGTTGCCAGTATACGCCTGGTATAAATATCAATTTCCTCTCCGTTAAAACCCGTAACCATTCCCCCCGCCTCCTCAATAAGTAGTTTACCCGCGCAGATATCCCATGGATGAAGATAAACCTCCCAGAAGCCGTCGAATACGCCGTTAGCCACGTAACAAAGATCAATTGCCGCGGATCCGAGCCGCCGTATTCCCCGGGAAGTTTTGGTTAAAGCAGCAAACTTCTCGAGAGCATTTTCCGGGTTATCGGATATGTTATAAGGGAAACCCGTTGCCAGGACACTATGCGCCAGGTTATCATTAGTACTAACCCGTATTTGTTTAGAATCTGCAAAGGCGCCCCCGCCCTTTTCAGCAGAATAAATTATATCCTGCATAACATCATAAACCACTCCGGCAATGGTTACTCCGTTTTTCTGAAGTCCTATTGAAATAGAAAATATCGGCAGTCCATGCGCAAAGTTTGTAGTACCGTCAATGGGATCGACAACCCAGAGATATTCCGAATCATTTTTAGTTTCCCCGCCCTCTTCGGCCAGAATACTATGTGATGGATATTTCTTCGTAATAAAATCTTTAATATGCTTCTCGGAAGCCTTATCGATATCAGTAACCAGGTTGGCTTCATTAGTCTTATATTCTACTTTGAAATTCTTACCGAATCCTTCTCTTGCTATCTCCCCCGCTTCGCGGGAAATCTGAATTATATCCTGAATCATTTTATCCTTTTTTTTATGAGCAAATATATAAAAATGCATATGTATTTCACGTGTCAGAGTTAAAACCGGCACTCTGGATGTCATTTTTAGTTCCTTGATAGCCCAAATCCATTTTGGTATATTTCATTACTTAAATAGAATACGAGAAAAGAAGGAGTTTACCTTGAAGAAAATGGATCAGATTGAAATTTCTGAATCTGGAGATAATTCGATTGTTGATAATATGCCGGAAATACTTCCGGTTTTGCCTTTAAGAGATATAGTAATATTTCCATATATGATTTTTCCTGTCCTTGTAGGCAGAGAACAGTCAATTCGTGCTGCCAATTATGCACTAGAAAATACAAAATACATTTTCCTTGCCACACAGAGAAAATCTAATATAGAAGATCCTAAAAAGGATGATATATACAGAGAAGGGACAATAGCGAAAATCGTTCAGATACTGAAGCTCCCTAACGGACTTATGAAGATACTTGTTGATGGTCTCCTTCAGGGAAAGATCAGGGAATTCACCAATAACCCCAGTTTTTTTGAGGCAAAGATAGAGGTTATTATACCAGCAGTCGAGAACGATCATGAAATGAATGCCCTGATAAGGCAGATGTCGCAGCTATTCAAAGAGTACGTAAAAATAAGCCGCAACATCCCCAACGAAACGGTTACCGCTTTTGAAAATATTGAAGAACCCGACAGAAAACTTTTTTACGTGGCTGCAAACATAAACCAGGGAATGGATGTGAAGCAGACAGTACTACAAAAGTTCACCCTCAAGGAACAGTTCTATGAAGTAATAAAGATTCTCAACTCTGAGATCGACATACTGAAGATTGAAAAAGAGATTGACAGCAAGGTGCAGGAGAATATTGCAAAGACCCAGAGGAAATTTATTATTCAGGAGCAGATTAAGATCCTTCAGGATGAACTTGGCGATGATGAAGACACGTCTCCTGAAATAGCCAAGCTGCGCGACCAGATCAGAAAAGCTAAAATGACGAAGGAAGCTGAGACAAAGGCACTTGAGGAACTCAACAAACTAAAGAAAACTCCCGCGATGTCGCCTGAGTCGACTGTTATCAGGAACTATCTTGAATGGCTGACGGAAGTTCCATGGTCAAAGAGGACAAAAGACAATCTGGACATTAAACATGTTCGGAAGATCCTCGATGAAGATCACTTTGCACTTGAAAAACCCAAGGAAAGAATTATAGAGCATATAGCTGTGCTCAATCTTGTAAAACACATGAGAGGTCAGATACTTTGTTTTGTGGGACCTCCGGGAGTTGGCAAAACCTCTCTGGGGAAATCTATAGCGAGAGCCCTTGGAAGAAAGTTCGTCAGGATCAGCCTCGGAGGCGTCAGGGATGAAGCCGAAATCAGAGGTCACAGAAGAACTTATATCGGTTCTATGCCCGGAAAGATTGTACAGTCGATGAAAAAAGCAGGAACAATAAATCCTGTTATGCTGCTCGATGAAATTGATAAGATGAGCATGGATTTCCGCGGTGATCCATCTTCCGCAATGCTTGAGGTTCTCGATCCCGAACAGAATCATACGTTTAACGATCATTACCTTGAGGTGGATTTTGATCTTTCCCAGGTAATGTTCATTACCACCGCAAATGTAAGGTATAATATTCCTCTTCCACTACAGGACAGGATGGAGATAATAGAACTTCCGGGATACCTTGAGCATGATAAAACTGAAATTGCTAAAAGGCATATACTTCCAAAACAGCTGGAAGCACACGGACTTGTAAACAAGCATGTCGAGTTCAGGGATGAGGCAATCAAAAAAATTATCTCTGAATACACACGCGAAGCAGGAGTTAGAAACCTTGAAAGAGAAATTGCCTCTGTCTGCCGTAAGCTTGCACGTGATATCGTATTAAGCGAATCGTCAAACGGTAAACCAAAGGCTAAAAAGATCTCTAAGTTCGTTGTGGATGAAGCTAAAATAGAAGATTATCTGAAAGTTCCGCGCTACCGACATCAGAAACACTTTTCTGAGAAAAGAGTAGGCAGCGTTACTGGATTAGCTTGGACAAGCGTTGGCGGCGAACTTCTGAGTGTGGATGTAACTATTATGAACGGAGCAGAGAGACTTACACTTACCGGACAGCTTGGAAATGTAATGAAAGAATCCGCACAGGCTGCATTAAGTTATATCCGTTCAAATGCTAAGAAACTTCACCTTAATCCCGATTTCTTCAAAGGAAAAGAAGTGCATATCCATCTGCCGGAGGGTGCTATTCCAAAGGACGGACCTTCAGCTGGTATCACGATGTCGATGGCTCTATTGTCGGCAGTAAGCGGTAAACCCGCAACTAACGATGTAGCAATGACCGGGGAAATTACCCTTCGCGGAAACATCCTGCCGATAGGAGGTCTGAATGAAAAACTCCTCGCGGCCAAGCGAAATAATATCAGAAGAGTTCTTATCCCTAAGGACAACGAGATCGACCTTAAGGAGATCCCCAATGAAGTGAAAGAAGGACTCGAGATAATTTCACTTGACCACATTGAAGATGCAATCCCTTATGTATTCCCTGATATGAAAAAACCGGCAAAAAGAACAGCGAAGAAAAAAACTACGCGTACTTCAGGTAAGAAGAAGAAGTAAATGTCAGAAACCCTGGTTGTAAATAACAAACTTTCTGAGGATGAGCAATACCGTCTCCTTGGAAAGCAGCTAAGATCTCTCCTTAATAAAGAAGAGCATATTTTATCTAACCTGTCAAATTTTACAGCCGCATTAAAGCAGACATTCGAAAAAATCAGCTGGGCAGGTTTTTATCTTTTTGACGGGAAGAAATTATACCTGGGTCCTTTCCAGGGCAAAGTTGCCTGCACGGTTATTGAAATCGGGAAGGGAGTTTGCGGTACAGCAGCAGAAAAGATGAAAACGATGATAGTGGAAGATGTGGATCAGTTTCCGGGACATATTGCCTGCGACCCTGAGTCGAGATCCGAAATAGTTATACCTATCATAAAAGACAACAAGTTGTACGGTGTACTCGACCTTGACAGCATGAACATCGGATCTTTTAATGAACTTGACGGGAAATATTTAGAGGAATACTGCAGGTTTCTTTCCTCTGAAATAATTTAAGAATAACATCAAATAATTTTATCACCTGATGGAATATTTAGTAACTGCGAGAAAATGGCGCCCTCAGAAATTCAGCGATGTGGTTGGACAGGAACACATAACCGCAACGCTGAAAAACGCAATTAAAACAAACAGGATTGCTCACGCATACCTGTTTACGGGTCCACGCGGAGTAGGCAAAACAACGACGGCAAGGATACTAGCAAAAACTCTAAACTGCCTTAATCCTAAAGACGCAGAACCCTGCAATGAATGTGAAATGTGCAAATCCATCCTCAGTTCACAGTCGCTTGATATTATTGAAATCGATGCCGCGTCCAACAGGGGCATTGATGAAATCAGGACGTTAAGGGAATCCGTTAAGTATGCGCCAACCAAAGGAAAGTATAAAGTCTACATCATAGATGAAGTTCACATGCTTACCCGCGAATCTTTCAACGCATTTCTGAAAACACTGGAAGAGCCACCGGGACATACCATCTTCATATTCGCAACAACGGATGTACATAAAGTCCCGCTAACCATTATCTCAAGGTGCCAGAGGTTCGACTTCAGACGGATCAAGATGAATACAATCAAGGACCTTCTTGGCGAAATAGCAAAAGAAGAACAGATTGAAATAGATGATAAGACACTTACAATAATTGCCCGTAAAGCAGATGGAGCTTTGAGGGACGCCGAGAGCTATTTCGATCAGGTTGTTTCATTCTGCGGAAATAAGATAGATCCTTCGACAGTTTCCCAGATGCTTAACCTCGTTGACGATGAACTGTTCTTTATGATATCGGATGCCGTGCTTCAGAAAAACTTTAAGACAGTTTTTGAAGTAACAAAAATACTGTATGAGAACGGATGGGATTTTGTAGATTTCATTGACGGACTCACCGAACATTTCAGAAATATTCTCACAGTAATCCTAACCGGCAGGACCGAATTGATTGAAACAGCAGAAGTATACCGGGAGAAATACATACATTACCTCGACAGCTTTAATGAAGGAGATATGCTCAGACTTCTGAATTTCCTTAACAAGGTCAGGCAGGAACTAAGATTTTCTCAGAATCAAAAGCTGAAAGTTGAAATATCCCTGAGCCACCTTATAGGACTTGAAAAATCTACCACGATCTCCGGAATGATAAACGGGCTCGGTGAAAAAAAAAGTCCTGACATAAAAAATACCGCACCTTCATCCTTCAAAGTTAATTATCCCCCAAAAACCGCTTCTGCACCTCAGCGTGCAGCTGTTAAGAGCGGTGGGAGGCAAACAACTATTCATGAAAAAGCATCACAGACCGGGATCCCCTCAACATTAAATCTAGCATCAGTAAAAGAAAGATGGGAGGGCTTTATTGATGCGGTAATGAAAGAAAAGGCTCTGATTTTTGGTCCTTTTCTGAGTAGTGTTGAAGTCGCGTCACTCAATGCCAATAACCTCGAAATTATCTCTTCAGACTCTCATGCTCAGAATATTGTAGAGAATGATAAAGACTATATTTCGAAAAAAACCACAGAATACTTCGGAAAAAAACTGAATTTTATTGTTAAGCTTACCGACAAACCCCGGACGGAGAATAGTCACCTTAAAATTACGAAAGAGATCAACCTGAATGATGATCCTTATATTAATGCAATAATATCGGAACTCGGAGGAGAAATGATAGAGTAAAGTCCTGAAAACAGGCAAAATTCATCACTTCCCCTGATGTTTCCTCCTCCGAACTTTTTGATAAATATTTGAATATGTGTATTTTAGTAAATGGCCAAAAATTTAATAATTGCGATTGACGGTCCTGCCGGAAGCGGTAAAAGTACTTCTGCCAAACTTGCTGCGCAAAAACTGGGCTACCTTTACATAGATACAGGAGCTATGTACAGAGCTGTTACTTTTTTATCTATAAAAAAAAAACTGCAATCGGACAGTGAGATTACCCGACTGGCCGAATCTATTGATATAACGCTGAATTTTGATAAAGGATTTACACAGGTTATCGCAGACGGTACTGATATAACCGATGAACTAAGATCATATGAAGTAAATACGAAAGTAAGTGACGTCAGCAAGATCGAAGGTGTAAGGAAAGCTCTGGTAAGTAAGCAGAAAGAATTTGCGGCACGCGGTACAGGAATAGTGATGGAAGGCCGGGATATCGGAACGGTAGTTTTTCCGAATGCAGATGTAAAAATTTTTCTAACCGCTGCAATAGATCAGCGGGTTGACAGAAGATCAAAAGAATATAAGAGCCAGGGAATAGACATCCCTGTTGAAAACATTAAAGAGAACCTGGAACAGCGCGACAGGATTGATTCCACGAGGGAAGTTAGTCCTCTTCTAAAAGCTTCAGACGCCGTTGAAATTGATACCTCAGCTGTAACGATTGAAGAACAGGTTCAGCTTATTCTGGAAGAAGTAAGGAAAAAAGAAAAGTTTATTAAGTCATCATAATCAAATTATGTTCAATTAAATATTTGCGGCGATGTTCATTCAGATGACTTGGAATATTCGGCTGCAGAAAAATTATATATATCAGGAGGATTAATGTCCGAAGAGACAAAAGAGAAGACCAGAGGAATGGTAACTGAAAAGGATTACGAAAAAGCAAAAAGAAACTTTGAGAATGAAGAATATTCTCAGGAGGAATTTCTTACTCTAGCCAGGCTTTATGCAGACTCTTTCAGAGATGTTAAAGAAGGTGAACTTGTAAAAGGCAAGATTGTAAAAATCGTAGGTGATAATGTTATCATCGATGTTGGATTTAAATCCGAAGGCTCAATACCCAAGAACGAATTCCGTGAAGACGAAGAAATTAAGATAGGAAACGAAGTTGAAGTAGTTCTTGAAAGCGTTGAGGATCAGGAAGGAAACCTTGTTTTAAGCAAACAGAGAGCAGACTTCCTAAGAATATGGGAAAAAGTTGTAAGTGCTCACGAAACAGGCGAGATACTGCAGGGCAAGATCATCAAACGTATAAAGGGTGGAATGGTTGTAGACCTTATGGGAATGGAAGCATTCCTTCCAGGTTCACAGATCGATATTCGTCCCATCAGAGATTTTGATGCGTTCGTAGGCCAGACGATGGATTTCAAGGTTGTTAAGGTTAATATCCCGACCGAGAATGTTGTTGTTTCGCATAAAGTACTGGTTGAAGAAGAAATTGCTGACCAGAGAAACGCAATACTTGAGAGTCTGGAAAGAGGACAGATACTTGAAGGAACAGCTAAAGCTATTACAGACTTCGGTGTATTCGTTGATCTCGGTGGAGTTGATGGTTTAATTCATATAACAGACCTCAGCTGGGGCAGAATCAATCATCCTAATGAAGTTGTTAAACTTGATCAGACTATTAAGGTAGTTGTTACCGACTTTGATGAGGAGAAAAAGAGAATATCATTAAGTCTTAAGAAACTTCTCCCCCATCCATGGGAAAACATCGAAGAAAAATATAAAGTTGGTGATAAGGTTTCAGGAAGAGTTGTATCACTCACAGATTACGGTGCTTTCATTGAGATCGAAAAAGGTATCGAAGGTTTAATTCATAATTCCGAGATGAGCTGGACTCAGCACATCAAACATCCTTCACAGGTTGTAGCGATGGGACAGATAGTTGAAGCTGTAATCCTCAGTCTTGACAAAGAGGAGAAAAAAATCTCTCTCGGCATCAAACAGCTAGAGCCGGATCCATGGGAATCGCTAATGCAGAAATACCCTGTAGGATCCCAGCATTCAGGTATTGCAAGAAACCTGACAAACTTCGGTGTGTTTGTTGAACTTGAGCCCGGAGTTGACGGATTGGTGCATATATCAGATCTGAGCTGGACAAAGAAAATACGTCACCCCGGTGAAGTTGTTAAAAAAGGTGAAAAGCTTGATGTTATAGTCCTTGGAGTTGATGTAGAACAGAGAAAAATATCTCTGGGTCACAAACAGGTTCAGGATAACCCCTGGAATAACTTTGAGAAAGACTACAACGTCGGTACAATCACTGAAGGCAAGGTTGTAAGAATTATCGAAAAAGGCCTAATCGCTGAACTGCCGGAAAAGGTTGACGGTTTCGTACCTACAAACCAGCTGGCAACTAACAAAGTAAAAAACATTGCTAATCACTTCCCTGTTGATGATGTTATACCTTTAAAGGTTATTGAATTTGACAAAGAGAACAAGAAGATTGTTCTCAGCGCAATAGCCGTGCTGAAGGAAAAATCAGAACAGGAAATAAGAGAATATCTCGATAAACATAAACTCGACAGAGTTTCTGTGGAAGAGGTAATGAGTACTGAAACGGGCGCTATTGACTCCTCTGATTTCCCGATCTTCGAGCTGCCCGATGATCAGCGTTCAAGCAAGCAGGATAATTCTTAACAGAATTTCCGGATTATTACAGAGCGGGAATTACCTCCCGCTCTTTTAATTTTAAATAACCATAATTTCAGATTGAATAAAGTAGCATTACATACGCTGGGTTGTAAATTAAATTTCTCAGAAACGTCAACCATCGGCAGTCAGTTCCTTTCAAAAGGTTTTAGTATTGTTGATTTCAGGGAACAGGCTGATGTATATGTTTTTAATACCTGTACTGTTACTGAAAATGCTGAGAAGGAATGCCGGCAGCTAGTAAGACGCGTTCTCCGGCAGAATCCCGAAGCGTTTATTGTTGTTACGGGCTGCTACGCACAGCTTCGCCCTGAAGAGATATCAGCAATGGAAGGCGTAGACGCTGTTCTGGGTACCCGCGAGAAATTCAAGCTGTTTGATATACTCGATGGATTTGAAAAAAAGGACCTCGCCTGCATTTTTGTTTCTCCTGATGATGAGATCAATGAATTTGGTCCGGCTCATTCAACAGATGCAGACAGCAGAACAAGAGCATACCTGAAAATTCAGGATGGATGCGACTATAAATGCTCATTCTGCACTATACCAAAGGCCCGGGGTCTCAGCCGCAGTATGGAGCCTGATTCAGTACTAAAGGAATTCAGATCTCTGCTTGTGGGTGGATATAAAGAGATTATACTGACGGGAGTAAATGTGGGTGATTACGGCAGGCTGTACCAAACTGATCTTTATCATCTTCTTCTAAAGATGGTAGAAATACCCGGAGAATTCAGAATAAGAATAAGTTCAATAGAACCGAACCTGTTGACTGATGAAATTATTCAGCTTACAGCTTCCAATGAAAAATTGTGTCAGCATTTCCATATTCCATTGCAAAGCGGAAGTCCCACTATTTTAAGGCAGATGAAACGCCGTTATAAGGCCGGTGATTATAAAAAGCTGATAGAGAAATTGAATGGAATGATTCCGGGTGTCGGAATAGGAGTCGATGTTATTGTCGGTTTTCCCGGGGAAACCGAAGAAGAGTTTATGACAACATATAATTTTTTAAGAGACATTGATATATCCTACCTGCATGTTTTCACATACTCTGAAAGGCCCGGCACAATAGCGGCTAACCTTGCAGAGCCGGTTGATGTATTTGAGAGGAAAAGAAGGAACAGTGAATTAAGAAACCTGAGCAGCAGGAAGAGAAATCTTTTCTACAATAGAAATACCGGGAAGACAGCCGAAGTTCTTTTCGAAGCAGAAAATCATGACGGTATAATGAAAGGATTCTCATCAAATTATGTAAGGGTCGCGGCACCCTACGATCCCGACCTTGTTAATACAATTTCAGCTGTTAAAATAACGGGGACGGAAGCAGCATTCTGTACGGGAGAGATAACAGCGATAAAAAAATCAGTTGACTCATTAGCATCTTAATTATAAAATTAGAATTAAAAAATTATGAAATATTCTCTTTTAGCTCTTCTTTTCATTACATCATTATCATTTGCACAAGTACCTGCTCTCAAATCTACTCTTGAATTAAAAAATATTGTTAAGGAAAATCTTAAGCAGCAATCACCTGATATAACGATACCGGCAGCGCGAACAAAGAAGAATCCCGGTCTCGCTATAATCTATTCCCTGCTTCTGCCTGGAATGGGTGAATTGTATGCCGATGGATATTCAAGCGGAAAATATTTCACAATTGCCGAAGGAACTTTATGGGGCTTATTTATCGGGATGAATACGTATGCTAACTGGCAGAAGGACAGATACCAGGCATATGCTGTCACCAACGGAGGGGTAAGTTCCACAGGTAAGAATGATGACTTCTATGCAACTATCGGCGATTATACCAGTGTTGATCAGTTTAATGAGGAAAAGGCTCTTAACCGTGAATTCAGTGCGATGTATAATGTAGAGACAAACTACTGGAACTGGCCTACAACCGATCAGAGAAGGACCTACCGTGGAATGTGGACCTCCAGCGAACAGACTTTTAATGATATTAGATTTGTAGTCGGAGCTTTAATCGTTAACCGTCTTGCAAGTGCTATAAACGCGGTGCGCCTTGTTTCGGCATATAATAAAAATCTTAATACGGAATTGAGCTGGAATGTTTCAGTAGGACTTCAGAATAAAGCTGAATTGCCTACTTCCCTTGTACTGAATTTTCAAACTTCATTGTAAGGACAATATGTTCAGCCTCTACGAGGCTGTTTGTTGGGGGGGGAAGGCCGATATACAAATATATAACCTCTAACGAGGTTAATTCCATAGACCAGCCAAATCAATATAACCCAGGACCCAGAGGTTAAACCAATAGATCAGCCAATCAGTATAGCCAGGGGGTTAAGCCAAATTAGTGGGGGGGTAATTCTGTTGGTTACTTTTTAACATTAAATATTTTCTTGAATTCTTCAACACTGTTCATATCACGTATACGCTGTTCTTCTTCATCCTTGTCATTTCTTTTATTAAGTTCTGCGGCAAATTCTTCCGAAGAGATCACGGAAGCACTGCAGACCCTGGCAAATTCTTTCAGGTTATTATCCGATGTAACCACAGTAATCAATTTAGGATTTTTAGATGCCGATATTTCGGATTTAATTCTATCATCTGCTGACTTATTTTCCGAATAAATTATTTTGGCCGAAGCCAGTTTAATTGGAATATTCTGAAATCCGTCAAAATGAAGTGACACCTTTGCTTTCTTTTCCCGGAAATAACTTTCAATCAAAAAGGCAAGCTTTTCACGGGTTGACTGCTTATCGCTCTGCTGCAGTTTCTGAAGCGCTCTGATTTTCCCAATAAGATTATTTCCGTCTATAATAAACTTTCTCATAATTAATACCCCCTTCCGCTATAGAACTGATCCTGCTTGGTTATTTTCAAATCCTGCAGCTGAGGCGCTTTTACTCTTATCTCGAACCTGTACCCGCGGTAAGTACCGATCGGATTCCATGTAAAATTCATCAGCCAGCAGTGGAGGTCGCGGGAAATCCTTACCTGGGGAGCAGCAAACTCGTGCCGCTGGAAATCATAGCTGCCGGTAAACGAAAACTTCCAGTTAGGAGTAAGGTTGAAGTTTATCCCACCGCTGAGGTTTGAAACTTCAGTTTTTTGTGAAGGGATTGGTTTGGACAGCGAATAATTATATGACAAACTAAGATCCCAGGGAATTGCAAAATCAGGCTCTTTTTCGGAATAAATTCCCTTATAAACATTATCTCCATTCTGAAGTTCATATTCTCCTTCAGGCGGCTGTTCATCTTGGGCTGACTTTAACTTCTCCCCGGACAGGCTTGTTGAAATAGAGAAGCTGAAGTTTGTAAGACGAAGCAGTCCTTTACCTTCATTTACAAGAAATTTATTAATTCTGGTCTTATTTGCAGTATAATCATAGGGAGTAAAATTAGAGTTCCCTGAGAAGCTGAACCAGTCACCTACCTGGGTCCTGTACTGAAGTCCCAGGTCAGAAAGCTTCATTGAATCGGCCGCAAAGTTGTAACTCATCGAACCAGACAGATTCAGCAGCTGTATTTTATTTTCCTTTGAAGTAGTATCAGAGGGATCAGCCAGTGTTTTCATTTCAAAAATATTTGCAACAGAAAATGTAATCCTCTGGGATTCACTGGAAGGGACACCTCCATACACTTCTCTCTGAAACTTATCGTAATGAACCACCTTATTATTAGGATCGAGGTATGAGTCATAATACCCCCAGAACGGTCTGGAGAAATCAGGGTTATAGTTATAAGAAATACTGGGATTAACAGTATGTCTTACCGCATTCACTCCGAAGCTGTTCACCGGAAATATCCCATAAAACTTAGTGGAGGCTGTTAAGCCCAACCCGAAAGTTCTTACGAAGTTCAGCTGATGCTCGTCATTTATAAAAGTAGTATCATTACCCGTTTTGGGAGATACAGCCCTTTCGTAAACCACCCTTTTATTGTACCATCTTTCCTGGTAGCGGACAGAGGGAGCGAGACTGACATAACCTATTTTGGGTGAGAGTCCTGCGGATATCTGGTGATTAAACCCTCCCCTGATGTTAAGATGTCCGTTGGTCTTATTCCTGTCATTCTCAAACTGTCCCGTATAGTTATAACCGAACAGCTCATACCATTTCTGCTCTCCTACGCCGTTCCCGCGGAATGGATAACTCTGTGATTTCGAAAAAGTAAGGCTGGGAAGAATTTCGTTAATATCACCCGTCTGCAGAACCTGCCTCCTCGTATAACTGGCGGAAAGACTATTGCCTGATTCATCCCACGTCTTTGAAAATGTAGCGTTCGAAACGATTTCATTCCTCAACAGTTCATTGAAATCAGTAACATTTCTTGAAAGGTAATTTCCCGAGGTGAATTCAAGATTAGCATCGAACCTCATAGTAGGGGTAAAAGATTGGTTATGACTCCATTTTAACCGCCAGTCGATTCGTTCCGATCTGTCGGGATCTGAGGGGAGACCCGATATTAGATCCGTATAGTCCCCCTGTATAGTACCGGTAAAGTTATAGCGCTCAGCATAGCGGAAGCGTGAATTAGCGCGATAGCTGCCTCTTGTGTAGTAATCCCCGGTCAGGTTCCAGTCCATATAGTCACTTATCGCCCAGAAATATCCGAACCGGGCAAAGTACCTTCCGTAAGTTCCATCATCGCCGAATACAGGAGGAATGATTCCTGATCTTCTGCCCGACTGCAGAGGAAAAACCGCAAAAGGGAGAGGAACCGGAAGAGGAACATCACCTACAAACAGCCAGATCCATTCAGCCATTACTTCCTGTTTCTGCACAACTTTCATCTTAGCCGAATAAAAATAATAATCAGGATCTGTTTTATCGCAGGTAGTATAAATACCATCCTTAATAAAATAAGTATCCTTATCAACTTTTTTAATCTTTGATCCTGTGTAGTAGGCACCTTCATTTTCGGTCTCCGCCGAAGCAATAAATCCCCTCTGGGACTTAAAGTTAAACCTCATTCTGAATCCTTCATATTTCTCCCCCTTATCCGAAAGCACAGGCGTGCCCGCATATTTTTCTGACGTATCAGTGGGGACTCCTTCGGCCTCAACTCCTCCGGTCTCAAAATCGACTTTGATATTAGCCGCAGTAAGGTCGGTCTGCTTATATTGTATCTCACTCGTACCATACAGGTACATCTCTTTTTCATCTATTGCAAATACCAGAGAATCAGATGAACTTGCATTTATTACTGTATCAATATCACCTGGTTTTGTTTTTACAGAATCAGAAGTAAGGAGTGAATCAATTACGGGTGAACTGATTGAATCAGGGGGAACCATTCCTGTTGAATCAATTTGCTGAGCAAATTCCGGGACAGAGAGCAATATTAATATCAGTAAGAAATTTCTCATTTCAGAATTGATATGGAGAATAATTCAAAAATAAACGTGTCCTCAGGATTTATAAAACACTAAAGCAGATGCCCCTTTAATACCGGCATCATTTTTTAATTTCGCCGGGTGAACCTCAATCCGGTCACGTAAAGGAGTTAACACCCGCGAAGAAGCCGTTTCCCTGATAGAGTCAAACAGAGGTTTACCGAATCCTGATACACCTCCCCCGATGATAAAAGTACTTACATCGAGCAGGTTACTGACAGACGCAAAGGCACACCCGATATAATAGCCCATCTGTTTTACGATTGACTGTGCATAGCTGTCACCATTTTCAGAGGCAGTATCTATAATTCTGGGTGTAAGCTGTTCAAGATCATTATCTATTAACTCCCATATTTTTGAATCAGGGTGATCAGGCATCTCTTTCTTAATCCTGCTGACGAGGTAATTATTTCCCACATATGCCTCTATGCATCCGAATGAACCGCAGTTGCATCTTGGTCCTTTATGATCGATAGTCAAATGTCCTACCTCACCGGCGGCACCAAATTCACCGCGGTAAATTTTATTGTTAATAATTATACCACCCCCTACCCCGGTACCAAGCGTAACCATTATAAAAGAATCATATTTTTTCCCGACACCGAATATAAGTTCACCAATCGCTGCAGCATTCGCATCATTTTCCACAAAAACTTTCTTATTAAATTCCTTTTCTATCAGCCTTCCGAGATTCACCTTTTCCCAGCCCGGAAAATTGGGAGGATTCTCAACCGTCCCCTTTTTAACAGACACCACACCGGGAGCGCCAATACCTATACCGTATATCTTCTTCTTTGTTTTCCCCAGAATCTCCTTTATTCCCTTTTTGATCTGTTCCACAACGGCATCCGGACCTTCAGCAGCGTTTGTTTCAACGGATATTTTCTTACTGATCTTTCCCTTTTCTGATACTATTCCAATTTTAACACTGGTTCCGCCCAGATCTACTCCAAGCGTATATTTCTCTGATTTAGCCATCACTTACACCGACTTTTCCTTAAATATATATGAAGTTATCCTTCAATCGATAAAATACTGAATTACGATAAACAAATATAAATTTATTAGGGATTTATATACCAAAATGAAGGGAGAAATACCAAAAAATGTAAGCCGTAATACACCCGGCAATACAGAACAACTTCCCCGACCTTAACGCAGCTTCAGCCTATTTATTCGTAAAACCAACGCTGACTATCCTCAATTCCTGGGGATATTGAATTGGTCCTACTGAAGTCGACACTGTGGGGCGGGCATAAAGAGTCAGATTTGATGATGAACCGCTATTTCCTCCGATTGCAAGTGCGAGGTTAATTAAATCCTCATAACCTTTATTCTGGAAAAACTTAACCAGGTCAAGGTTCATTTGAATCGGGATAATGCTTACTTCCCCTGTACCAGGAATAGACACCTGATTTTTTAGTCCCCCTGAAATCGTTTCATTTCCATTTATCATCAGTCTCCATGGAAAATCTGTAATTGTCGCATTTGTATTAGGATATCCTCCCGTACCATCGTTCGGATTTTTAGCCTGAACGTTCAGTACAAAGGAAACAGGAAGAGATCCGTTAGCTACAGCCTGAGATATCCTGAGGATCTCTATTGAACTGAAGTCTGATAATCTCGACTTGCCGGACAGGTTTACACCGTTTAGAGCGAACCCATTAACATCACCAAGCTTAAACTGAAGTCTTGATAAATTAACCAGCGATTGATAAACACTGCATCCGCTTACGGTAAGAACCATTATAAAAGCGTATATATATAACTTCTTCATAATCTTCACCTTTAATTCGTATTGGATAAGATAAGTTTCTGCGACTCCTGTATCTTTTGCAATATCTGTTCCGCCACGCTTAGCGCACGGAGTCCGTCTTCGCCCGAAACCACAGGTCGGGTATTATTTAAGACAGAGTCGACAAAAAGCTGCAGTTCATACTGGAGCGCGTTCTGTTCCTTAATTTCCGGCTGTTCGTAAATAACTCTTTTCTTCTTCTCCCCCACACCCATTTCGCCGAACGAAATTGTTGTAATTCCTGTATCCTGATCCAGCGGTACCAGTCGGTATACCTCCGACATACCGGTAATAAAATCGAGGGAGATATAATTATCTCTCTGAAATATCCGCATCTTCCTCATCTTTTTCTGGGAAATTCTGCTGGCAGTAACATTGGCAACTGCGCCATTCTCAAACTGGATCCTTGCGTTAGCAATATCAATGGAATCTGAAACCACTGCTACGCCGGATGCATCTATCTCCTGAACTTTGCTTTTTATGAGACTAAGAATAATATCGATATCGTGAATCATAAGGTCGAGAACAACGGCAACATCTGTACCGCGGGGATTAAATTGAGCAAGCCTGTCGGTCTGTATGAACTTCGGTTCAAGGATATATTTTTCAAGAGAGACAAGTGCGGGATTAAATCGTTCTATGTGTCCAACCTGAAGATTAAGATTTTTATCAGCCGCAAGTTTAACCAGCTCTTCAGCCTGGGGTATTGTGGCAGTAATCGGTTTTTCTATGAAAATATGTTTTCCCGCGTTAAGGCATTCTTTGGCGAGATCATAATGAGCACTGGTAGTAACAGCAATAGAGACTGCATCAACCTCTTTAAGCATGCTCTGAATATTGTCAAAAACCTCAGTACCGAATTCCTCGCTTACTATTTTTGACTGCAGCTGATTGATATCATAAACGCCGGATAATTTACAATTGGGGATCGCTGTAAACATTTTAGCATGCAGTTTTCCAAGATGTCCTGTTCCAGCTATTCCAACATTCAGTTTTTCCATTTCAACCTGTTATTGTTTACTATAAATTTTAGCATACCCGATTATATGGTCATATCCACCCAGATCGGGATCATTATAATACAAAAAAACATAATAATAATTTGAAGTATCCCAGTTGTTTCCTTCGAGAGTGTACCAGTCGATATCAGTAACCGTATTCCCTGAAATCTCGCCAATTACATATTGGTAATCGTATATACCCCTTTTAAGAGGTATGGTCAGGGTATAAACTCCTCCCTGTTCATTCATCTTATAAGATGGATCAACCACCCAGTTATTAAACGCTCCCGTAAGGAAGATATCACTGTACACCGGGTCCGGAGGTCTGATAGAAAAAACAACATTTTTATAAGTAGCGTAATCGTTCTTATAGTTGAGCAGAATCTCACCGCCGTTGAGATCGGGAGGACCTTCCTCGAAAAATCTGGAATACTCGAGTCCCTCGAACTGAGCCTTCACCGTTTCCCCTGTGTACTTATTATAATTTCTAATATCCGTCTGCCGGTATTCATTGCCTGGTCCGATATCGCGGATTGTGAAGGTAAACTTCCTGTCGCCGTCCCAATAGAACTGCCTTTGATTTGTATTAAACGAGCGATCTACCACGTATGGATATTCCGTTTTATGATTCTCTATAATTTCAAGATGATCTACAAACATAGGATGGTACTTTTGCGGAAGGTTAATCTCTGAAGTTATATTAAAAATATAGGAGAGTTCAGTGGGAAAATACGTCTTATCTTCCAGCTTTTCTTTGGTTAAACTTACATTCAAACCCAGAGCCCCTGCAATCACAACAAATTTGCCTGAGGCATAGACCCTGGAAGTATCATAAGTATCTGTTATATAATACCTCCATTTACCTGACCAGGGAAAACTTATCTGTCCATCTTTATCAGGAAACGATTCCTTAACATGATACCTGGCTTCCTTTACCGTTACAGGAAGCACTTCGTAATCAGGGTTATTAAAAGTATTATATCCATGGTTGGCAAGAAACAAATTACCGGAAGGTGTCCAGTTCTTATCGCAGAAACGAAAAACAAAGCTCAACTGAGGGAGATTCTGAGCCTGGACATCGAATTCAACAGTAAGCCTGTTGCCGGAAATAACCGGAAGTGCTGTAACATCATCATCAGGATAAGCGATTAAAGATTTAATTGAGATATTCTCCTGTGCAGTAATCACCGCAGGCAGAATGGCAGCCAGAAAGAATAATATTTTATACAATACTTCCCCTAAATGTTAAATATTTCCACACACTTAATTGCCTGATAAGGCACGAATATCCTGACCTGCTCACTCTCCCTTGCGGTTTCGAGCAGGAGTCCGTCATCATAAGCTTCAGTCAGTTTGCCTGATTTAAAAACTATCTCATAAATCGGTGTATCCGAATGAGGATCGATAGTTAATCCATAATTTTCATACAAAGTAATATGCAGCGTCTTACCTATAAATTTCTTCCATTCCATATTCATTGAGTATCTCCAGCGTTAAGGATACGGTTAATATTGTTAAGAAAATCGTCGACATCAGCGCACAGATAATACTTTTTTAAGAATTGCGATGCAATGGTAACTTCTCCCGCATTGATATAGTTCGCATAACCGGCCGCTATAGCCGACTTATTCTGACGGCTAAGGTCACAATCATATACATCTTTGGAAAACGAATCCAGGTAATCGATAATTTCCTCATTTTCCTGTATATAAAGGTCGTAGATATCGGTATTCACCAAATAAACCTGACCGCTCTCATATTTCCAGCAATTTATAGGAAGGAAGATGTCGGAATCATCATCGTCGCTATTGAAGAATTCAAAACCGGGATTTCCGGTAACTATTATTTCTCCACCCTCCTCATTCGAGAACATATCATATGGTTCTGTCGTTCCGCTTCGTATAGAATCAGCTAGCGAAAATTCATCGATAGTATTGAAAATATAAATCGTATAATCCGGAATATCACCTGATGAGGATGAATCGATCACGATATACTCGTCTACGCTGTCGGCATCGAGGTCGACAGTATAGTCACGCGGGTTGCTGAACGTCATTTCAAAAATCACATTATTGGTTTCATTATCTGTAACAGTAAGAAGAGAATCGTGCAGCTGGGCAGTAAAAAGGTCGAATGTGAAAATCTGCTGCGGGAAAGCAGCACAGGCAGTAAGGACAAATAAAAGAAGGAAGAAAATTTTATTCATAAAACCCGGATATATGGTTCTTTTACCAGGTAAATATAACAAATTTACCTTGAAGTCGAACCACAATATTAGTAAGCCTGCTAGTCTTCTGCGGAATGTATGATATAATCTAGAAGTAATTATTGGTTAATCTGTGAGCTGAAAACCGCAATTATTTAAAATAACAACTCCCGGTAAGGACCGGGAGTTGTTTGGATATTTGTGTTATACTTACAGATTTTTTATTTCGTTGGTTAGTTTGGTCATTGCTTCTTTGGCGTCACCGAAATACATCAGGGCATTGGGATAGAAGAATAACTCGTTATCGATTCCTGCATAACCTACGTTAAGTGAACGTTTGTTAATTACAACCGTCTTAGCGTAATCAACGTTCAGTATCGGCATTCCGTAAATAGGACTACTTTGATCGTGGCGGGCCGCAGGGTTGACCACATCATTAGCGCCGATTACGATTACAACATCTGTGTTTGAGAAATCGTCGTTGATATCCTCCATTGCAAAAAGCTTATCGTAGGGAACTTGCGCTTCAGCAAGAAGCACGTTCATATGTCCCGGCATTCTTCCAGCCACCGGGTGAATAGCAAACCTTACATTAACGCCCTTCTTTTCAAGTACGTTCATTAAATCATGTACAGCATGCTGAGCCTGTGCTACAGCCATTCCATAACCGGGAACGATTATAACGCTGCTTACCGCATCAAGGAGCATCGCAAGCTCTTCAGCATCAATCGACTT
Source organism: uncultured Bacteroidota bacterium (assembly GCA_963839165.1). Classification (GTDB taxonomy): domain Bacteria; phylum Bacteroidota; class Ignavibacteria; order Ignavibacteriales; family Ignavibacteriaceae; genus DATFVA01. Next base: position 719,685 of record CAWIUG010000005.1, read on the forward strand.
AACATCACCCTTCGGAGAAGTTGTCCCTGTTGCTGTTCCAGTAGTACCTGCAGAAGCCCAGCCTCCGAGGAGTACATTCATAAGCGACCTGTTCATTCCCCTGCACATTATAAGTGTAAGTATAATTCCCGAGGCTCCGACTAGGGCGCCTGCAATTATGAGCTCATTATTACCAAGCACGAATCCGGTTGTTGAGCCCGCGATTCCTGAATAGGAGTTCAGCAGTGAAATTGCCACAGGCATATCTGCTCCTCCAATCGGAAGCACAAGCAGAACTCCCAGCACAAGTGAAACCAGGGTTATTATCAGCACTAATGAGATTGAACCAGGATTAATAACTAAATATGTTCCCGCAGCAAGAACTGCCAGTACGAGAATAAGGTTGAGTGGATGCTGCAGAGGATATTTAACTACTTTGCCGGTAACTATACCCTGAAGTTTTCCGAACGCTATCATCGAACCGGTGAAAGTAACGCCGCCAATAAGCAGACTGAGAATTATAGCAATACCCTGGTCCATCGGCAGGTTGAACGGGAGTCCCTGATCTACCGGGTAGTTAGGGTTTAATTTATAATACTCCGCAAGAGCCACAAGGGTTGAAGCACCGCCCCCGAAACCGTTCAGCATACCAACCATCTGGGGCATTCCTGTCATTGGAACTTTAATTGCGAGTATAACACCTATGAGCGAACCGACTATCACTCCTATGAGGATCCACTCAAAGGTCAGAACGTTCTGATCAAACAGCGTGATAATAATCGCCATCGCCATACCGATTGACGCAAAAAGATTACCTTTACGTGCTGTCTTCGGCGAGCCGAGGTATTTAATTCCAAAGATGAAAAAGATCGAGGATACCAGGTAAGTTAATTCAATTACTATTCTCATTTCTTATCCTCACTTTTTCTTTTTAAACATTTTTAACATCCTGTCGGTAACAAGGAAACCGCCGACCACGTTTATCATCGCAAATATTACTGCGACCATTCCCAGGATAGTGCTTATCGTAAACTGCTCCATCCCCGCGCTCAATAAAGCACCAACAATAGTTATACCCGAGATAGCATTCGAGCCCGACATAAGCGGGGTGTGCAGCGTTGGCGGCACCTTGGTTATAAGTTCGAAACCGACGAATATTGCCAGCACGAACACGTATATGTGCATTAAAAAAGTTAAATCCACCATAAATTTTTTCCTTCCTTATATTTACCGGAACTGCTGCAAACTACTTTAATAATTCTTTTACTCTGGGGTTAATCACTTCTTTATTATGTGTGATAAGACTTCCCTTAACGATCTCGTCCTCAAGGTTTAATGTCACCTTACCTTCTTTTCCTATATGCGTGATGAGACTGAGAAGATTCTTCGCATACATTTCGCTTGAGTGGGTAGGAACGAGACTCGGCAAGTTAGGCTCTCCAATAATGTTTACTCCATATTTTTTAACTGTCTTCCCTTTCTCACTTACTTCGCAGTTGCCTCCAAACTCAACGGCCATATCAAGTATTACACTGCCGGGACGCATATTCTTAACCATTTCTTCTGTTACAAGAACGGGAGCTTTTTTGCCCGGAACCAGGGCTGTTGTAATTACAATATCAGCTTCAGTAATATGCTTGAATATCAGCTCCTTCTGCTTCTTAAGAAATTCCTCAGATGCTTCTTTGGCATAACCACCCGCATCCTGCATATTTTCATCGGCCTCAACTTCAATAAATCTTCCGCCGAGCGACTGAACTTCCTCCTTAACGGCGGGACGAATATCGGATACTTCCACCACTGCTCCTAATCTTTTGGCGGTTCCGAGGGCCTGGAGTCCCGCAACCCCTGCTCCCATAATCACCACTTTAGCCGGGGAGATTGTACCGGCCGCCGTCATCATTAAGGGGAATATTTTGCCGAGGGTATCGGCGCACATTACAACACTTTTGTAACCGGCAAGATTTGCCTGGGAACTGAGAGCATCCATCTTCTGAGCAAGAGTGGTTCTCGGGATCATATCCATAGAGATAACATTGATGCCCTTTTCGGCGCATTTCTTTGCTATATCGGGATAATTAAGGGGATAGAGGAACGTAACCAGGATCGTTCCCTCTTTCATCAGATCAAGTTCATGCTTATTCTGCTCAGGGTGTTCTATTGGTCTCTGAACTTTAAGTACTATATCGGCGGAAGAATACAGTTCCTGCAGGTTGTCTATTATCTTCGCTCCTGCAGCCTTGTATTTTTCGTCGGTAAAGCCAGCGTTAATACCGGCATTCTTTTCTATGTGTATTTCGAATCCTGCTTTTATGAGCTTGGGTACAACGTCGGGAACGGTTGCAACCCGGTTCTCTCCGGTAAGTATTTCTTTTGGGACAGCTATTATCAAGGTGGTCCTCCTCCTTTAAATTCTAATTTTAATGAGTAAAACTAAGAGGTTTGCTGACTAAATTCAAACCGGGAATAATGTTTTGGTTTTGACAATTATTAGTACATCAACATCAGAAAATTGGGACAAGCAGAACTAAAAAATCAGGCAGGCTGTTCGTGGGTAAGGCAATGGAGTGTGCCTAATCCCCATACCAGATCTATCGCGTGAATCCCTATTACAGGGCGGTCGGTTATAAGTTCTGAAAGGATTCCCAGTGCTCCTTTATCATTGGGATCATTGAATGTAGGAACCAGTACTGCATAATTTGAAAAATAGAAATTAGCGTAGCTGGCAGGCAGACGTTCTCCCTTAAAAATTACAGGAGCAGGCATTGGAAGCGCCACAATGTTAAGTGATTCACCCTGTTGAAGACTTACACCTTCAAGTCTCTCGCGGTTTTCCTTCAGCGGCAAATAATTAGGATCGTTCGGATTTTCTTCCTGTACCAGTACTACCGTATTTTTATTTACGAACCTGCAGAGATCGTCTACATGTCCGTGTGTATCATCCCCGGCTATCCCCTTCCCCAGCCAGATAGTTTGTTTGATACCGAGGTAGTTACTGAATACAGTCTCATAGTCTCTTTTGGTGAAACCGGGATTCCTTACCTGAGTGTTTGGATCCATCAGACATTCTTTGGTAGTAATTAAAGTACCTGCGCCGTTTGTATCGATGCTGCCGCCTTCGAGCACAACGTGACGGTTATTGTATAGGGGGACAATTCTTTCTAAAGCGAATTTCTTAGCGACGAATGACGGAAGCTTCTCATCCTTTTTGAAATTATCGTATTTAGCCCAACCATTAAACCGGAAATTAACCGCCGCGGTACCACTCCGTTTACTATTAAGGAAGGCCGGTCCGGAATCTCTCATCCATCCCCTGTTGGTAGGCTGTGTGAAGAACTCAATATTATCGAAGTTAAGGTTCACAGATTTTAGTACACGCTCAGCCTTTTTTTGATGATCCTTATTTTCAACGATGATCCTGACCTTTTCACCGCGAGAGATATACCGGGTAATCTCTGCATAAACCCAGGGTATGGGAGCAAACTTGCCAGGCCAGTCCTTCGTATTATGCGGCCATCCAAGCCAGGTTGCTTCGTGACTATCCCACTCAGGTGGGTAGTAATAGTCCTTTATATCAAATTTTCTTTTTGATGCGTTCATAGCGGGCTTTTAATCAAGGAATCTTTTATCTATCCCAACATAAGAATCGATCCTGCGGTCCCTCAGGAAAGGCCAGTTTCTTCTTATATATTCGATTCGCGAAGTATCAACCTCGGCCAGCAGGATTTCCTCCTTTTTGGGAGAAGCCTCGGCTATAACAATTCCCTGGGGATCGGCAACGAAAGAAGAGCCCCAGAATTCTATGCCGGCAGATGATCTATCCGGTTTTTCGAGTCCCACCCTGTTAACCGCCGCAACGTAAATACCGTTAGCTATTGCGTGACCTCTCTGAATGGTTTTCCAGGAATCGAACTGCGGCTGACCATGTTCTTTCTTTTCGTGGGGATGCCAGCCTATGGCCGTGGGATAAAAAATAACGCTAGCCCCTTTCAAAGCAGTAATCCTTGCACTTTCGGGGTACCATTGATCCCAGCATACAAGGGTGCCGACGCTGCCGAACTCTGTCTGAAACGATTTATACCCGAGATCTCCGGGTGTGAAGTAAAATTTCTCATAGTAGGCAGGGTCATCAGGGATGTGCATCTTCCTGTATAATCCTGAAACCTCGCCCGCTGTACTGATCATCGCTATGGTATTGTGGTATACACCCTGTGCACGTTTTTCGAACAATGAGGCTGTAATGACCACATTATGTTTGCGTGCGGCCTCACCGAGAACTTCTGTAGCAGGACCGGGAATTGTTTCTGCAAGATTGAAGTTCTCAATATCTTCTTTCTGGCAGAAATACTGAGATCTGAAAAGCTCAGGCAGGCAAATTACTTTGGCGCCTTTCTTTGCGGCTTTGGCAATGCGGTCGACAGCCTTCTTCAGGTTATCCCCAGGATCCGGGGACATCGACATCTGGATCAGGCCGATCGTGAACTTATCGGGGGTATGTTTACTCATAACTAAGATTCCATTAAGTATAATTTGGAGGCTGTTATAAGTGCCATTAAGCTTTTATTTCTGAATCTAAAGCTCGATTTTGAATCAGAATCTGAAACCTGTTCAGGTTCACAATTTCAGATTTATGAGACAGCCTCAACCGGATAGCCTGATACTAAAATATTAACTCGTTCAAGAGTTTATCCAATTATTCTTTCTCTTCGATATTCTTTTCAGAAACAAGTTTGCCATCTTCGGAGTATTCTTTGCTCTTAACCAGCTTTCCGTTCTCATATGTCTCAATATACCACAAAGTTCCATTATTACGGTAAATTTTAGTATCGCCATCAAGATTATTTTCTTCATAATGCTGTTCCGACCAAAGAGTACCGTCCTCATACCAGGATTTCGTTATCCCGTCTTTCATTCCATTTTCATATTCACTTTCAGACTTTACTTTACCATTTTCATAATAGTTCTTCACCATACCAATAAGCTGCGAGTATTCAAAATTCTTCTCTGCCATAATCTGGCCGGCGGGATAGTATTCTTTAAGAGGACCTTCAATATTTCCGTTCACATAATTATACGACCCCTTTAAGGTACCGTTATCGTAATACCAGTCGGTTTTTCCATTCTGAACATCATTAGTATACATTGCAGACACCTTCATTGTACCATTAGGATAATACTCAGACGACTTCCCTTCCCTTAGTCCGTTTTTATAAAAATAAACCGAACTTAGTCCCCCGCCGTTAAAAAATGTTCTTATCGTATCATCAAATGCACCCTGATTATACTGTCCCGTTTCCTTTAGAATTCCTTCAGGGAAATATGTTGAGTAGTGTCCATCCAGTTTATTGTTATTATAATTAAGATTCTCCTTAAGCACTCCCGAATCGTAATAGCTGCGGCTGCTGCCTTCCTTTTTGCCATTGTTGTAATGCACTACTTCTTTAAGAATGCCTGAATCATAATAATACCTGCACTCACCATTTAACACACCATTAGTATAATTTTCCAGCTGTTTGAGTGTACCGTCAGGATACGTCTCTTTTACAGGACCCTCCTGAGAAAAAACAAAAATGTTTCCCGTTAACAGAAATAAAACGAAAAATAATTTAGCTCCCGATAGATGAAACAAGTTTTCCTCCCTCGTCATATACTTTACTTGTTTGAAGAACTCCGCCGTTATAGTATTCTTCTTTTTTAATGATACCATTTTCGAAATAATCTCTCACAAAACTATTAAGTTCACCGGAAGAATAATTTTCCTCCCTTTTCAGAGTGCCGTTTTCATAATAATAATATTTACGTCCCTCCGGTTTGCCATTTATAAAGGTGCATTCAGATTCCAGGGTGCCTCTCTCATAGAATGCCTTGTAGGCTCCTGTTTTGATGCCGCTGTTATAATGCTCAACGTATTTAACATTTCCGTTTTTATAATACGCGAGGTAAATCCCGTCCTTAATATTATTATTATAATTCACCTCCGATTCAATTAGTCCCTCAGGATAATAATTTCTGGTAATTCCTGTACGGACACCATGAGTATAATCGATCGATGATTTCATGACCCCATTTTCATAATATGTAAAAGAGCGGTCGTTCAGTGTATCATTTTCATAATGATATTCTTCATTCAGAAAACCGCTGTCATAATAATAATTTGCAAAGTTTTCTTTCTTGCCGTCTTTATAATAAACCTCACTTTTAAGGGAGCCGTTACCATAATATTCTCTCTCAGTATTTTCCTTAGCTTCAATCTTTCCAAGATAATCGTACCTGATACGATTCTTCAGCTCACCATTTTCATAAGTATCAATCACCCTTATCTCAGCGGCCGAATCATAAATCTTTACTTCTCCTACAATCTTATCATCCTTAAAGTATGCATCAACAGCCACTTTGCCGTTTTGGTGGTAAACTTTGGTAGATCCCTGCATTACCCCGTTATTGAATGTCTTTTCCACTTCGACAGCGCCCGATTTATAAAAAGTTCTTGAAATTCCCTGGAGAAGTCCAATTGAATAATTCCATTCGCCCTGAAGTTCACCAGATTTATAATAGGTATAAGTAATACCGTCGAGTACACCCTGGTAATAATTCTGTTTCGCCCAGAGCTCGCCCGTTTCATAATACCAGAAGGAAGTATCCTGCTTTACGCCATCTTTGTAATTCCATTTGGTACTGACGATTCCATCCTCGAAGTACCAGGTTTGAATTCCCTCCTCCTTACCCTCGAAGTAATGCCATTTTTTCCATACCTTCCCGTTAGGGTAATATTCGTAATACGCGCCGTGGAGCTGACCCCTCCAGTAAGTACCTGAAGTTTTCACGTTACCGTTTGGGTAATAAGTTTTCCTGACATTTCCCGAGGTATCAATATCCTGTGCCGAAATAATTGATGTAAGGGAAATAAAGAAAAGAATTCCGAAAAGAATAATAGTGATTAATTTCTGCGTCAAACGGGGACTAATCCTTTTTATCTAAATATATTATGCAAAATTAAAATTATTCCGCTATAAGAAAAACAGATAAAGAAATACATAAAAATTAAAGCAGGGCAGAAGGGGCGACAGGAGCCACCATTGCTCATTGCCAACATAATTTATTGGGATTAAGAGGCAATAGAAGCAGCTGAAGTTTATTGACGATATCGCCTTTGTTGTTGGACAGCTTGTCGTGCCATGACTGTTTAACTACATTACTGTCCGGTTGAATTCCATACTTGTTTATTACTGAGTTCTTCTGCAAGTCCGATGAGAAGTTCTTCAGGACCGCGGATGTAGCAGAGCCGATATGAATTCTCGTACTGAACCACTTCACCCACAAGCTGTGCTCCCAGCTTCTTGAGCCTGGTGAGGGTTTCGTCGAGGTCCTCTACGGCGAACATTGCACGAAGGTAGCCAAGAGCGTTTACAGGGGCGTTGCGGTGATCGGCAATTACGGGGGGACTAATAAACCGCGAGAGCTCAAGGCGGCTGTGTCCGTCGGGAGTGACCATCATAGCGATCTCGACAGTCTGTGTACCCAGTCCCGTTACGCGTCCGGCCCAATCCCCTTCTATGGTGGCCCGCCCTTCGAGCTTCAGACCAAGTTCTGTGAAAAAAGAGACTGCCTCATCGAGGGATTCAACTACGATGCCGACATTGTCCATTCGTAATAATTTACTTTTTGCCATAGGTTTATCCTGTTTTAATGGGTGTTGTCAGGATTGCCGAAAAACCGGACAATCTGCCTGCCGAACAGCAGGGCGATAACTGTTCCAGCTACGATGCCCATACCAACTCCCATACCCATATCAATGCTATCAAATACAGCACCCGAAGCGGCTCCGAATGCAGCACCCAAACTTGCACCGAATACTGTGATCCCATCATTTATTTTTGCAGACTTCTTTTTTTCCATCTATCATCCTTTCCACCAGGCACATCATTTTTACACGCATCAGGGTGATTTCTTAAATTTGTAAGATTGTTTTGAATAAGTTAACCATTATGGATTGAGCAACAAAATTTAAAGAGTCGCGGACGGTTATTGAATTTTTATCAAGTTGATGCCACCAAGATTACTTCCCCGCTTGCCGGCAAGAGATGATCGGTTCTGCCTATAAAATACAACTGTTCCATATCTTTTGTTGTTATGGTTTTGGCTTCCTTAAAGCCGGTTTCGCTGGCTAGGATGGTTATTTCTTCCGGAGTGAAAAAACTGATCATCGGTGTTCCCGATTCCCGGGCACCTTTTTCTGCGATTTCCTGCATTGGTCTGTCTTCATCATCGAGCAATTCTTTCGGCAGGTAAAACGACATTGCAAGTGTAGAGCCCTCTGCAAGTGATGAGATTGATCTGAGAGTTTCGAGAATCGCTTTTCTTGTCAGGTAAAGAGTTACTCCCGTGCAGGAAACAACGGCAGGTTTAAGAATATCGAATCCGGAAGTCAACAGCTCATCACGCCAGGAGGATGTCTCAAAATCAACAGACACAAAATGGAGATATCCGGGCGGCTTGTAGCCAAGTTCTGTTAATCTCTTCTGCTTCCAATTCAGCGTGCCGGGCAGATCGATTTCATATATGTGGAGATTGGAAGTATTAGAGAGCCGACGCTGGGTGAAGGTGTCGAGTCCAGCGCCAAGTATGATGTATTGGGTAATTCCATTTCTGCTTTGTTCAATAACCAAGTCCTCAATAAAGCGGGCGCGGGCCACGATAGAAGCCCGGAGACGTTTCGTGTATTTCATATCAGGACGCTCCTGCCAATCGCCGGAGGGAGCGACTAATTCAAGCCCGATCTCGTCCTCGAATATATGCGGTTCTGCATCCACCCGGAGATGCAGCGCTCTCCATAGAACTGTTCTTACGGCAGTATTGTCGGGTTCTACTATATTTTTATTCTTCTGCATAGAATATATCTGACGAGGATTTCAAAGATCAGGCTGAAGCACCTTGGTGATGGATTATTTATTTATAATCAGGTGCATTGCCTTATCGCTTGAAACATTTTTAATACATTTATATCCCAGTGATCTGAGATCAAGGTTCTGAAAAAGATTTTCACCCCTGCCTAAAATGACAGGAGATACAACTAAATGCAATTCATCCAGTAACTGAGACTTAAGATACTGACGTATTGTACTTACGCCTCCGCCAAGTCTTACATCTTTACCGTCGGCAGCATCGAACGCTTTTTCAAGAGCCGCGTTTATGCCATCTGTTATAAAGTGAAAAGTTGTGCCGCCTTCCATCTCAATTGAGTCGCGCTTATGATTGGTTAAGATAAAAGCAGGAACGTGATATGGCGGGTTTTCTCCCCACCATCCTTTCCAGTTGAGATCGGGCGTGCCGCGGTACGGACTAAACATATTACGCCCTAAGATCCAGGCACCAATATTTTCAAAGCCTTTTTCGGCAAATTCATTATCAATTCCAGTTGTGCCGTTATTCTTTCCCAACACGTTCTGCTGAAATGTTTTTGTTGAGAAAAACCATTGGTGAAGTTCTTTACCCCCGACTCCCAAAGGATTTTCCAGACTCTGATCCGGGCCCGCGCCGAATCCATCCACTGATATAGAAAAACTTGCGACACGTAATTTTTGCATTTATATGTCCTGTTTAAAAATTTAGTTAACACCTAACAATTAAGTAAGCGTACTTAGAAGTTTTCTTTTAACAATCACCATTGCTCGCCAGCAACATAATTTATTTAGGTTTAAGCGGCAAGAGAAGAAAGCTTCCCGGTGACAATGCATAATCGGCTTCAGCTAACACTGAAAACCTGTCATAGATGGGTATGTCAAATCCCAGACCGAATTGTCCCGCAAAGGTTCTGCGAATTTGGAAAAGGCTATTTTCTTCTCCCATTCAAATTCTGACTGCTCTTTTCTGATCTCAATTTTAAGATTTCTGAAGACTTTCTCTGGTCTGAATTCATAGACGAGGGTATATTTTTTATTTGCTGCATCAGATAAACGGTAATCATTCTGCAGCGCTGCTTTGATCTTTATATGTAGCTGCTTACTCATCCCAGAAGGTAATTGTTTTATTATTTGTAAGACTAAGGTATTCAGCTATTTTTGATCGGGGGCAAGGTATTTGTCTGGGCACGAGAGACAGGGGGATGAATTCCTGGAATTTAATACCGACTTCACTGCTAAATAAATTGATATTCTAGCTCGTTTAAGATATTTTAATTTTTTAATTTAAATGTAGTATGCAGCAGCAAACCCCCTTAATGACTCAGTATTACAAGGTAAAGGAAGCTAATCCTGACACGATTTTATTGTTCAGGATAGGGGATTTCTTTGAGACATTCGACCAGGATGCAAGGACTGCTTCTAAAGTACTGGGCATTACACTAACCAGAAGAGCAAACGGGGCTGCCGGAGATGTTCCGCTTGCCGGATTTCCCCATCACGCCATCGATACATACCTTCCGAAGCTTGTACGCGCCGGTTACAGGGTGGCTGTGTGCGAACAGGTTGAAAACCCCAGGTTCGCCAAGGGAATTGTTAAGCGTGAGGTAATAGAAGTTGTTACACCGGGTGTAACTTTATCAGATAAGTTACTCGATCATAAGAAGAATAATTATCTGCTATCGATTTATAAAAAAGATGACTTTGCCGGAATTTCGTTCTGCGATATCTCAACGGGTGAGTACTATACTTTTGAGATTGAAGCTTCCTTAATCGGTCAGCAGGTTGAATCGATCTCCCCTGCCGAGATCCTCGTTCAGAAAAAAGATAAAGATGAAATCACGAAGCTGGTTCATAAGATTAATCCATCCATCAGGATTACCAAACTGGATGACTGGATATTTAATTTCGAGTATGCTAAGGACCTGCTGCTGATGCAGTTTAAGACGGTTAATCTGAAGGGTTTCGGAGTTGAAAGACTGACCGCCGGAATTATCTCCTGCGGCGCAGTGCTTAACTACCTTCAGGAGACACAGAAAGCAAATCTTTCTCACCTAAATAAAGTTTCTGTATATAATCCCTCAGAATTTATGGCGTTGGATTATTCCACTAAAAGAAACCTTGAGATCACCTACTCGATGCAGGACGGCGGACGTGAAGGTTCACTTATCTCCATTCTGGATAAAACTGAAACGGCAATGGGCGGCCGTCTGCTGAAGAAATGGATCACTTCCCCACTCATTCAGCTTGATCCTGTACTGAAGAGGCAGGAAAGTGTGGAAGAACTGCTTAAGAAAAAATCCCTGCGGAAAAAACTTTTTGGGGAACTGAAAGAGATAGGAGATCTTGAGCGACTAATATCAAAGATCTGCACAAGCCGGGCTAATCCCAGGGAAATTGCAGCACTTAAATTTTCTCTTAAGAAAGTGCCTCAGCTTAAAGAATTATTAAATGATGCTAAAGTTGATACGCTGGTTCAGCTTAATGAAAAACTTCTTCCGCTTGAAAAGCTGATAGAGACAATTCAAAAGTCGATCGTCGACTCTCCCCCGCTCAGCATCGCCGACGGAGGTGTTATAAGAGCAGGGTTCAGTGTTGAACTTGATGAGCTGCGGGATATTTCACTGCACGGAAAGGACTGGATTGCCAACCTTCAGAAAAGTGAGCGCGAAAGAACCGGGATTTCATCTCTTAAAGTTAATTATAACAGGGTCTTCGGATACTATATTGAGGTGAGCAATGCGCATAAAGAGAAGATCCCTGATAATTATATAAGAAAGCAGACACTGGTTAATTCTGAAAGATATATTACTCCTGAACTGAAGAACTATGAAGATAAGATCCTTAATGCGGAGGAGAAAATATACGACCTGGAGCTGCAACTCTTTAATGAAATCAGAATGACGGCGGCTGACGAAGCGGTGAACATTCAACAGAATGCCCGTATGATAGCGATGCTCGACTGCTATCTCTCCTTTGCACAATGCGCTGATGAATATCATTATGTGAAACCTGTGCTTGATGAGGGGAATAAAATAGAAATTACCGATGGACGACATCCTGTTGTTGAACAGATACTTCCACCGGGAGAAAAATATACACCTAACTCGTGCCGGATCGATAATGAATCGGATCAGATCATTATACTGACGGGACCTAATATGGCAGGTAAGTCGGTTTACCTGCGCCAGCTGGGATTAATAGTACTGCTTGCACAGATCGGTTCCTTCGTTCCCGCAAAGGAAGCTCACATCGGATTAATAGACCGGATCTTCACCCGGGTTGGAGCCAGCGACAATATTTCCGCCGGTGAAAGCACATTCCTTGTTGAGATGCAGGAGGCCGCAAACATCCTTAATAACGCAACTGCACGGAGTCTTATCCTGCTGGATGAAATAGGAAGAGGAACGAGTACATTCGACGGGATATCGATAGCCTGGGCGATAACAGAGTACCTTCACGAAAATCCTCAGCTCTCAGCTAAAACTTTATTCGCTACCCATTATCACGAACTGAATGAGATGGCAGAAATTTTTCCCCGCATTAAAAATTATAAGGTTGAGGTAAGGGAATACGACGATAAAGTTATCTTTCTTCATAAAGTTAATCCAGGCAGAGCGGATCACAGCTACGGTATCCAGGTTGCACAGATGGCCGGACTTCCGGTATACGTAACCAACCGGGCAAAAGAAGTACTTCAAAATCTTGAAAGCAAAGAGCTTACACCCTACGAAGAGAAAAAAGAAAAGCTGAAGAAACTGACACAGAAGGATGACCTCCAGATTAGTCTTTTTGAAGTAAAGGATGATAAAATCAGAACAGAGATAGAGGAAATAGAAATAAACAATCTTACTCCGCTTGAGGCATTAAATAAACTGAGCGAATTAAAGAAAAAAGTTAAAGAGAAAGCGCAATGAAATATTTTATCTTAACGGGAATTATTTCCTTTTCAATATTGTTTTTTTCATGCGACGAGAAACACAATCCCGTGGAAACAGAGTATATTAATGAAGTTGAGCAGTACAGGAAAGAAAAAAACGATTATATGAAGAACAACCCCGAGTCGCCTTTCAACCAGGACACCACAATACAATTTGAACCTCTGAACTATTATAATGTCGACCCCGGATTTGTATTCAAGAGCAGGCTGTTTGTGTACCCGCAGAAAGATACCATCTCGGTATACGGTACTAAAGGAGAGGAAAGGAAGGCAGTAAAGTATGGAAATATTGCTTTTGTTTACAAGAACCAGCCTTATAAAGTAAACGTGTATAAAGGAACCACTTCTGGAGGCGAGGAATATTACAGCATCTGGTTCACAGATAAAACAACCGGGGATGAGACTTACGGTGTCGGACGTTACATAGATTTTGATATAAACCCCGATAGTAACTATGTTTACACTGTCGATTTTAACCTGGCTTACAATCCCTATTGTGCATACAGCGCTAAGTATTCGTGTGCCATTCCTACCAAAGAGGATCATCTTGACCTTGCGGTAACTGCCGGGGAGAAAAAATTTCACTAAGCTGATTTCGGAGAAATAAGTGGTTATAGTACTGGAAAAGAATATTACGGATTCCGAGTTAGAAAATGTAGTAAAACATCTCGAGGATTTTGGATTTTCGGTTCATAAGTCAACCGGCGAGGAACAGATTGTCCTTGGCGCTATTGGTGTAAAACCCGAATTCGACATAAGGAAGGTTAAGATACTAAACGGGGTTGCCGATGTTTACCGTATTACCGAACCCTTTAAGCTTGCGAGCAGAACCTACAAAAAAGAGGATACGATACTGAAAGTAAAAGATGTTGAGATTGGCGGAAATGAAGTTATTGTAATGGCTGGTCCCTGCTCAATTGAGAACGAAGATCAGATATTCAGGCTGGCAGAAATAGTTTCAAAAGCCGGGGCAAAAGTACTGAGAGGCGGGGCATTCAAACCGAGAACATCTCCTTATTCTTTCCAGGGACTGGGTGAAGAGGGTTTGAAATTGATGCGGGAAGCTGCCGATGAACACAATCTTGTTATGATAACCGAAGTCCTTGAGATAAACCATATACCCCTGGTAGAAAAATACACTGATATTTTCCAGGTAGGGGCGCGTAATATGCAGAATTTTTCTCTGCTGAGAGAAATCGGCAAAGCGACAAAACCAGTAATGCTTAAAAGAGGTCTTGCCGCCACCATCGATGATCTGCTGATGTCAGCCGAATATATTCTTGTAAACGGCAATGAGCATGTTATGCTTTGCGAAAGAGGAATAAGAACATTTGAAACTAATACACGAAACACCTTTGATCTTTCTGCTATTCCGGTAATTCATAAAAGGAGTCACCTCCCCGTTGTGGCCGATCCTTCACACGCTACAGGTATGCGTGATAAAGTGCTCCCGATGGCTCGTGCTGCAGTGGCAGCAGGCTGCGACGCGCTGATGATTGAGGTTCACCACGACCCCGAAAATGCTTTATCTGACGGGCCTCAAGCTCTTCTACCGGAAGATTTTACGGTGTTGATGAAGCAGGTTCGTGCCATTGCAGAAGTTATAGGGCGCAAAATCTGCTGAGCAGTATAATTAAATTTCGCCGCCGCTAGGATGGATCCCGCTGGATATCCTGCCGGGGAATTTGTATTTTGTTTTAACTTTATTGGTGTATTTGTTCAGGGTAGAGACCTGAAGCTATTTCAGGCTGACGATTTCCGATCTGCGTTAAAAAGTTCTACATTTCTGTTTAATATTTCAACATAAAAACCCACAAAATGCGAGATGAACCGTCTATGAACCGTCTTAAGTCCGTGCAAACTACCGGGGAACAACGTGATAATAAGGCGGACGGGGGTACCTTTGTGACACCGCTCAAATTCCTGTCGACTTCACATCAAAAAAATTTGATTTGTCCTTCTCATAAGTATTTTAATAATAAACAATTAAGAAAAATACCAGGTTAATGATGAGGAAATCAGACAGAAATAATACTACCCTTGAGGATTATGAAAAATATATTGGTGCTGAGGCGCTCGAAAGAATACATAATAAAGCCAGACCATTACAGGACAGACATGTAGTTTGCATAAACTCTACTTTTTACGGTGGTGGAGTAGCGCAGCTGCTTTCGTCGCTTGTTCTCCTATTCAATAACGTAGGTATAGAAACAGGCTGGCGCACTATACAGGGATCTCCGGATTTTTTCAGCATTACCAAAAAAATGCACAATGCACTTCAGGGGGCCGAGATAAATCTTTCGAAGATCAAAAAAGAAATTTATGAACAGGTGATAGCTGAAAATGCGATACGAAATCATCTTAAGCATGATGTTGTAATTATACACGACCCCCAGCCTCTGCCGATGATTGAGCACTATACAAAGCGGGGTCCCTGGATTTGGCGGTGTCATATCGACCTGACTGAGCCGAACCAGGAATTGTGGAATTATCTGAAACGTTTCGTTGAAAAATATGATGCGGTAATCTATACACTTAAAGAATACAAGCAAAAACTTGATACCCCGCAGGTATATTTTCAACCGGCCATAAATCCTTTTTCCCTTACAAACAAGGAAATGAGTGAGGAGGAGGTGAATGAACGGCTGGCACATTATGACATTCCCACCGACCTTCCTATAGTAGCGCAGGTTTCCCGTTTCGATAAATGGAAAGATCCGGAAGGTGTGATTAAGGCATTCAAGATAGCGAGAAAAGAAGTTGATGCTACACTTGTGCTACTTGGAAACGTTGCCACCGACGATCCCGAGGGCGAACATGTATACCATGCGATGTTAAAGCACAAAGAGGACCGGATAATAATTTTAAGTAAACAGGATACTGCCCTGGTAAATGCTCTTCAGAGAAAATCAGAGATTATCCTTCAGAAATCCAAACGCGAGGGGTTTGGATTAACCGTAACTGAAGCAATGTGGAAAGGAACCCCTGTAATCGGCGGTAATGTGGGGGGAATACGTTACCAGATAAAGGATGGCGAGAACGGTTATCTTGTCTCCTCCATTGAAGAAGCAGCTGAAAAAATTGTAACACTATTGAAAGATAAAAAACTAAGGATGAGGATGGGGAAAAAAGCCCGGGAGACCGTGAAGGAGCACTATCTTTTGCCCAAATATCTTGAAAAATATCTGGATTTAATAAATTCATTTGAGACTAACTTCAAGCTCAGGACTTAAAATAACATAACGATTTCACTGAATATCGGGTTGCTTTCAAATCAATATTTCATATATTTGGAGCCAATAAACTCGTTGTAAATAGATTATTCCAACTTCAGCCTGAGCCGGTCACACTTGAAAGAAGCATATCATAAATGGTACACTAACTACCTAAACCGTGAATTCGAATTACTTGAATTCGGTCATTCGGGATATCCTGTGGTCGCCTTCCCTACTTCACGCGCAAGGTATTATGAACTTAAAGACTTCGGACTGATCGACTCTGTTTCACACCTCATAGATTCGGGGCACGTAAAGATTTATTGTCCCGACAGTATAGATTCCGACAGCTGGTATAATTATTCAATTCATCCCGCCGACAGAGTAAAAACTCACATTGGTTATGAAAATGTAATTCTTAATGATGTTATTGAATATGCAAGACAGGATTCAGGTTATAATAAAGTAGCACTTGCCGGAGCAAGTTTCGGAGCCTACCATGCCGCTAATATAGCATTCCGTCACCCTGACAGAGTCAGCTATCTTTTCTGTATGGGCGGAGCCTTCGATATAAAGCAGTTTATTATGGGTTATTACGATGAAAATTGTTATTTCAATAATCCTCCCGATTATCTGCTGAACCTTAATGATGAATGGTACCTCAGCAGGATCAGGAATATGGGTATAGCGCTTGGAACCGGCGATCAGGATATGTGCCTGCAGGAAAACATACTTCTCTCCAATATTCTCAACCGAAAAGGAATAAAGCACTGGCTTGATATCAGGCAGGGCGCGGGACACGACTGGCAATGGTGGCGGGAAATGTTCCCGGCTTATCTTTCCCAGATTCGTGCAACTAATTTCATTAATACGGAATTGTAATTCATTTTAAGAATAGTTACTTTAATTTCGATTTTAGAACATTTCAATTTTTCACCCTAATCTCACAGGCAAATTTCTATGAAAAAAATAGGAATTCTTTTCGGCCAGGAAAATACTTATCCATCTGCTTTTGTTGAAAGAATAAATTCCAAAAAGGAACCTGGAATACAGGCTGAATATGTTAAAATAGAAAAAGTAGAACAGGGTGAGAACTGCGGATATGATGTAATAATCGATCGTATATCGCAGGATGTTCCTTTTTACCGTGCATATCTAAAAAATGCAGCTTTATCGGGGACTGCAGTAATTAATAATCCTTTCTGGTGGACGGCTGATGATAAGTTTTTTAATAATGCCCTGATGACGAAACTTGATGTGGCTGTACCCAGGACAGTGCTTCTACCTTCCAATCAGCATCCTGCTGATACCAATGAAAATTCATTCAGAAATCTTGCCTACCCGCTCGACTGGGAAGGTATGTTTAAGTATGTAGGCTTTCCTGCTTACTTCAAACCATTCTCCGGAGGCGGGTGGAAGAACGTCTATAAGCTGAATAATGCTGATGATTTTTTCAAAGCTTATAATGAAACTGGGCAACTTGTTATGATGCTGCAGGAGGAAATAATTTTTGACACCTACTACAGGTGCTATTGTCTCGATAGAAAAGATGTACACATAATGCAGTATGATCCAAGGCAGCCGCATCATCTACGGTATGTGAAGGGTGAAATTAAGGCGGAGAAGAAGGTGCTTAAGCAGATTGAAGAAGCCGTGTTAAGCATAAACAAGGCGCTTGGTTACGATTTTAATACAGTTGAAATAGCAATGAGGGAAGGTGCTCCTTATGCTATCGATTTCTGCAACCCCGCACCTGACGCGGATATTCATTCTGTGGGGGAAGAGAATTTTGAGTGGATAGTTGAGGCTTCGGCTAATATGGCTATACGAAAGGCTAAAGAACATAAACCCGGTAAGAATAATCTTACCTGGGGTAACTTTATGAATTCTTTTGTTAATGATGAAGGTCTGAGATGACTGAGCCGGGATTATTCACATTAGGAATTGAAGAAGAATTCCAGATAATCGACCCCGAATCGCGGGAGCTTCGCTCGCATATTCAGCAGATCCTTGAAGACGGCAAAATGATACTTGCTGAAAATGTGAAGCCTGAGATGCATCAGTCGGTGGTTGAAGTCGGCACCAACATA
Source organism: uncultured Bacteroidota bacterium (assembly GCA_963839165.1). Lineage (GTDB taxonomy): Bacteria > Bacteroidota > Ignavibacteria > Ignavibacteriales > Ignavibacteriaceae > DATFVA01. Next base: position 737,806 of record CAWIUG010000005.1, read on the forward strand.
TGCCGGGATATACACGATGCAAGGGATCAGGTTACCAGACTTAGAAGCGACCTGGCAAAACTTGCAATGAAGAAGCACCTCAGGATAGCTGCATCAGGAACCCATCCTTTTTCACACTGGAAGGATCAGAAAATTACTTCACATCCCAGATACAAAACAATTGTAACCGATATGCAGCAGATTGCAAGGGCCAATCTTATCTTCGGACTTCATGTGCATGTGGGTGTAGACGACCGGGAAACAGCACTGCACATTATGAATGCGGCAAGATATTTTCTTCCCCATATCTTCGCGCTATCCACCAACTCCCCTTTCTGGCTCGGAAGGAATACGGGGTTCAAATCGTACAGGAGCAAAGTGTTCGACCGTTTTCCAAGAACCGGCATCCCCGATTATTTCAACAGCCTTTCGGAGTATGATAACTTCATAAAACTGCTTATAAAAACAAAGTGTATTGACGACGCAAAGAAGATCTGGTGGGATATTCGTGCTCACCCCATATTTGAAACACTTGAATTCAGGGTATGCGACATTCCAATGCGTGTTGATGAGACAATTGCTCTTGCTGCTCTTATGCAGGCTGTGGTTGCGAAGCTGCATAAATTAGTTAAACAGAATCTCGGATTCAGACTTTACCGCAGAGCGCTGATAGCAGAAAATAAATGGAGGGCGGCCAGGTACGGCATACAGGGAAAGTTAATTGATTTTGGAAAGCAGGCTGAAGTTGAGACCGTTAAACTGATTGATGAGCTTCTCGAATTTGTTGATGATGTTGTTGACGAGCTTGACTCACGCAGCGAGATTAATTATATAAAAACAATATGTGAGAACGGTACCGGAGCGGATCGCCAGCTTGAGGTTTGGGAGCAGTCGTATGATACAAAAAATGTTGTGGATTTTATTATTGATGAAACTCATCACGGGTTGAACCTGGATTGATTAATTAAGCAAGTTAAAAAGGAGAATTTTTGGCATCTGTTAAAGCTGCAGTTATTGACTTATATAATAACGAACCGAATGAAGGCATCCGCTGCATAAAAGATATTCTTTCCGAGGTTGATACAGGAGACGGAGTATCTTTTGATTACAAAGTGTTTGAGACACGGTATAAGGAGGAGATCCCGGGTCAGGATTATGATATATTCATTTCCTCCGGGGGTCCCGGAAATCCATTCGACGGTGAAGGCACGCGCTGGGAAAAGCTGTATTTCAAACTGATTGACAAGATCCTGGACCACAATCAGAATAATCCCGAAAGAAAAAAATATCTCTTTTTCATCTGTCATTCTTTCCAGATAATGAGCAGATACTTTAAGCTGGGAAAAGTTTCCAGAAGAGACAAAACCTCGTTTGGACTACTCCCCTTCACCAAAACCAAAGAAGGAGCAGACGACAGGCTGCTTAAAAACCTTCCTGATCCATTCTATGCTGCCGATATAAGGCAGTACCAGGTAACTGATCCTGACAAGAAAGTATTTGATGAACTCGGAGCAAAAATCCTTTCATATGAAATTCCCGTATCGGAAAGAACAGAAAAAGCTTTTACAGCAGTAAGGATATCAAATGAAATAATCGGGACCCAGTTTCATCCCGAAGCCGATCCTGAAAGTATGCTATATCATTTCAGGCAGGAAGAACGCAGGAGACAGGTTGAGGATCTATTTGGTCCTGGCAAATATGAAGAGATGATAGGCTGGCTCCAGTACGAAGATAAGGTGAAACTTACAAGGAAGACAATTCTTCCAGGGTTTCTTGGTTATGCGGTTAAGGAATTAACTTCAACCTAGCCTGACTTATGATCCATCAATTAAGAAAAAAATTCAATACCGCATTCGAACAGAAGGAATTTGATAAATTTATACAGGATATAAACAGCGGGTTAAAGTACCCTGCCGATTTCCGCATATCAGAAACTCCTGTTTTCCTTACAAGAGAATTTACAGATGAATTGATAGAAGCCTCCGACGAAATTATTAAGCAGCTTAAAACGGACGATTTTAAGTCGCGCTCACTTTCGGCAATCCCTAATGACTTATATGTGCGGGGGGAAGATGATCACCCGCTTTTTCTTTCAATAGATTTTGCCGTCAGCAGCGCAAATGGAAAGATCATTCCTTCTTTGATCGAACTGCAGGGTTTTCCCACTATATATGCTTACCAGGCTTATTATGAGCGCCTTCTGGAAAAACATTTCAATATTCCTTCAGGATATACTCCTTACTTTAACGGACTTGAAGAAGAAACATATTTGAAGATGCTTAAAGATGCTATTGTAGGTGAGGCGGATCCTGAAAACGTAGTGTTGATGGAAATAGAACCGGAGAAGCAGAAGACACGGATTGATTTTGCGGCAACCGAGAAATTTCTTGGGGTAAGAACCGTAGATATTTCGGAAATAATACGTGATGGGAAAACATTATATTATAAGGATGACGGCAGGCTTGTACCCATAACCAGGATCTATAACCGTGTTATTTTTGATGAGCTTAAACGAAAGAATATACATTATAATTTTGATCTGACTAAAGATCTGGATATAAGCTGGGCAGGACACCCGAACTGGTTCTTCAAAATAAGCAAGTTTTCCCTACCGCTGTTAAAAAGTAAATATGTTCCTGAATGCTGGTACCTGAATGAACTTGAAGAATACCCGGAGAATTTAGGTAATTACGTCCTTAAACCTCTGTTCTCCTTTGCCGGTCTTGGGGTAAAAGTTGATGTTACACATGAACTTCTCGATGAAATAAAAGATCGGGAAAACTATATCCTTCAAAGAAAGGTGGAATATACACCAGTTATTGAGACTCCCGGTAATGAATTTTCTAAGATCGAAATACGGATGATGTTCATCTGGCAGGATAAACCTGTTCTTGTAAACAACCTGGTAAGGATGAGCAAAGGTAAGATGATGGGAGTAGACTTCAACAAGGATAAAACCTGGGTTGGTTCCAGCTGTGCCTGCCACCCGGTTTAGTATTCTCCTCAGGAAAATTCTTCAAAACTGTGAACCAGATCAGTAGTACTTTTAATCGATAAGGATATTTTATATTTTATTACGATTAAACAAGCAAAATTCTCTTTTAACCATATGAAAAAATCATTTAGTACTTCAAGGAAAAATATTACTTTTGAATTTCACGTTTCATCTGAAGCCCGGAAAAAATACAAGCTGGATGAGAATTTATTTACCCTTACCGGAGATCTTGTTATAGCAAATTTTACCGGGGCAAGAAAGCTCGCGGATAAGATCAACCAGGTGAAAAAAGGTGAAAGCCATCCTCAGAACCTGACTACACCGGGACAGATAAATGCAGTTGGACTTATCCATGAGATACTCCACTTTCTGCTTGGATATTATGAGGAGAAAATCAATCCCGGAGCCTTTACAAGAGTCCTTAAGCACCTCAAAGAAAATTTAACTGTCGAAGAAACCGATAAAGTACTTCTAAACTTCATAGAAGAATTCCCACCACTTGATGTTTATAAAGGGAATATTGGAGCGGAAGATTATCTGATCGGAACCACGGGGAATAAACCAAACCGGGAAATCCTGATTGAAGAAGTAATACTGCTGCATCTCCAAAATAATAACCCGGCAACGTCGAACCTTTCAGATCTTTATTCTGATAAACCCCTTGCCGGTAAAACGAAATACACCGGATTCCTGGATGAAACCGAAAAATTCTTTATTACCGAAAAAACATTAGGGAAAGAAAATCTGCCTCTGCTTCAGTTTTTAAGAACACCAATAATTAAGAGTCCTTACAACCTTGAAGGTCAGCTCGATTTTATCCTGAAGGAATGGGGTGTTTTTGTATACGATAAATTCGGGAAGAGGCTGCTGGGAAGCAAAGATCTGATTCACGAAGATTATAAGCTGTTCATTCAGCATGGAGGCGGAGAAAAAGGGACTCCTCCGGTTCCTTCGTATGAATTTGACGAAGAATATTTCCGAAAACTTAAAGCAAGACTTGAAGCCGGTGAACATCTGTCATCCGATGAAATGAGGTATTACCAGGCTGAATATGAAAAGTTCACAGCAGATATCGACTGGATGCCGCGAGTAGTAATGCTGGCTAAAAATACACACGTGTGGCTCGACCAGCTTTCAAAGAAATACCAGCGATCGATCACCAGACTTGACCAGATCCCTGATGAAGAGCTTGATCAGCTTGCAAGGTGGAATTTTACAGCGCTCTGGCTTATCGGCGTATGGGAACGAAGCACAGCTTCCCGAAAGATCAAACACCTCACCGGAAATCCCGAGGCGGTATCTTCAGCTTATTCACTCTACGATTATATAATCGCGAAGGACATCGGCGGTGAAGAGGCATTTTATAATCTAAAGGAGAGAGCCGCCAGAAGAGGAATTCGTATGGCCAGCGATATGGTTCCCAATCATACAGGCATCTTTTCAAAGTGGGTTATTGAAAAGCCTTATTACTTCATACAGATGGATGAACCACCCTATCCTTCATATTCATTTTACGGACCTGATCTCTCTGACGATGACAGAGTATCGGTAAGAATTGAAGATAAATACTACTCACGCTCGGATGCTGCAGTGGTATTTCAGAGAGTTGACAATTACACAGGTTCCGCAAAATATATATACCATGGTAACGATGGAACAAATATGCCATGGAATGATACCGCGCAGCTTAACCTGCTTATACCCGAAGTAAGAGAATCGCTTTACCAGACTATTAAGCACGTTGCAGGAATGTTCCCTATAATCAGGTTTGATGCCGCGATGACGCTTTCGAAAAAACACTATCAGAGATTATGGTTTCCTGTTCCCGGGACAGCCGGGGCTGTACCGTCCAGGGCCGATTATGCAATGACAAGGGAACAGTTCGACAATGAAATGCCGAATGAATTCTGGCGTGAGGTAGTCGACCGGATGAAAGAGGAAATGCCCGATACTCTCCTGCTGGCTGAAGCTTTCTGGCTGATGGAAGGTTATTTTGTAAGGACACTTGGAATGCACAGGGTTTATAACAGCGCCTTTATGCATATGATGATGAAAGAGGAAAATGAGAAGTACCGGCTGCTCGTGAAGAACACACTCGACTTTAATCCTGAAATCCTGAAGCGCTATGTTAACTTTATGAGCAACCCCGATGAGGAGACCGCGGTTAACCAGTTCGGCAAAGGAGACAAGTATTTCGGTGTATGCGTTACAATGATAACCATGCCGGGACTTCCGATGTTTGGTCACGGACAGATAGAAGGCTTCGCAGAAAAATATGGTATGGAATATAAGCGGGCCTATTATAATGAATTTGTTGACGATAACCTGGTGCGCACTCATGAGGATCAGATATTCCCTCTGATGAAGAAAAGGTATCTCTTCAGCCAGGTTGAAAATTTCGAGTTCTTTGATTTCGTCGATGACTCTGGAAATGTTAACGAATCAGTTTTTGCTTATACGAACAGAAGCGGAGATGAAAGAGCGTTTATTCTATATAATAACTCCTACCAGGAATGCCGCGGCTCAGTAAAATATTCGATTGAAAAAGCTGGTCCTTATGGCAAACGCAGTAAATCGCTCGCTGAGGCACTGAATATTAAATCAGACCATAACGTATACTACATATTCAGGGATTACCATACTAAGTTTGAATATTTAACACCGGGCCGGGATATTTTCAATTTCGGACGGTTCTTTTACCTCAGAGGATACGAATACGCAGTTCTTCTTGATTTTCGTGAAGTCTATGATAACGACGGTACTTATGCAGCTCTGCATGACTATCTTCATGGTGACGGAGTTTATTCCATCGAAGATACCAAACGTGAACTTACGCTTGCCCCCCTGCATAAGGCACTCTCTTCGCTGCTTGAACCAATGCAGTTCAACGAAATAAAGGCTGATATTTTTGAAGGAAACAGTAAGGGTCTGAGCAGTCAGTTTCAGTCTGATCTTAATAATGCCGTCGATGAAATTAACAGGCTCAACGATGTTCCCCTGGATAAGAACGAGGTTCAAAAGGACCTTGCATCAAAATTCAAATCGGCAAGAACATTTACTGGAATAGTTGATAAGAAAAGCGAACCAACCAGGAAAGCAGCCTGGTTTGAAGAAGCAAGAAAGAACCTGGTATATTTGAATCGGGATGAATCAGCTGACAGCAGCAAAAATATAATAACCGCCTCAATTCTTCTGAAGGAATTACAGACCGGTAAGCCGGCTCCGGGAGCAGACAAGAACTTTTTCAGAAGGTTCCTTCTAGACAGAGTAGTTCCTTCCGGTTTACGGCAGCTTTCTCCGGGAAAAGTGAACGGCTTCGATGAATACGGGCTTGTTAAGGTTCTATCAGAGAGCGGCACTGTGGGTGAATGGACAGAAAAATTCGATCTGTCTGGTACAAATAATTTAAGTACTCAAACAGCAGATAATACCAATGGAGGAATGGGATACATCGGTGGATTGATGGGCACTGATGAATTCAGGGATTTCATTGATGTGCACGAACATCTGGATATAGTTTATTTCAATAAAGAAAAATTCGAAACTGTTCTGGATCATCTGTATACCATGTATAATCTCATCTCTCCCCTGAAATATGAGGTAAGTAAGAAAAGAAAGTCAGCGGCTGCGGCAAAAACAGGAAACGGTTCTGCAGCCTCTGAAAAATATGTGCTAGACCAGCTTAAAAGTTCCCACGCGTTCTTCAGCAGTCTGAAGAAGCTTGCAGCTTCAAAAGGCTACAGGTTTAACGACCTTAGAAATGAGTTGAAATCCAAGAAAGCTAAACCATCAAGGAAAACCAAAAAGAAGCCTGACGCAAGTAAATCAGGAGGAAAAACATCAACAAAAAAAAGAGGAAAAGGTGAATAAAAAAGTTCTTTTACTTTTTGCGATGATACTTATTTTATCGGGGAAGAAGATAGAAGCACAGCTCACTATTCAGGAAGCGTTTCCAAACCTCACTTTCGTAAATCCTGTTGATCTTCAGTATTCTCCTGACGGAACAGACAGAATTTTTATCCTTGAACAGTCGGGGATAATTAAAGTATTCGAGAATAATGGAAATACAACTGAAGTTAAGACTTTTCTTGACATAAGCGACAGAGTAACCAGCGGCGGAGAAACTGGTCTGCTTGGACTGGCTTTTCATCCCGACTATGCCTCAAACGGTTATTTCTATGTGGATTACACAACACCAAATCCTCTGAGAACTCATGTATCAAGGTTCCAGGTAACTTCAAATCCCGATTCTGCGGATAATTCAAGCGAACTTGTACTCCTTGAAATAGCTCAGCCTTTCGCCAATCATAATGGAGGCAGGGTCAGCTTTGGACCAGATGGTTATCTATACATTGGAATGGGTGACGGAGGTTCTGCAGGCGATCCAAATAATAATGCTCAGAACCTGGCAGTTCTTCTTGGAAAGATCCTGAGAATCGACGTTGACAATCCTGCCGGCGGATTGAACTACGGTATACCCTCTGATAATCCATTTGCGGGCAATACTCAGGGATGGAGAGAAGAAATTTATTCATTCGGAATGAGAAATCCCTGGCGATTTAGTTTTGATCCTGAAACAGGCAAAATCTGGTGCGGAGATGTGGGGCAGAATGCATGGGAGGAGATAGACACAATTTCCAGTGGAGGAAATTACGGCTGGAGATGTTACGAAGGAAATCATGAATATAATATGAGCGGATGCAGCGGAACGGATTATCTTTTCCCGATATGGGAGTACAGTCACTTCGACGGCTGTTCAATAACAGGCGGTTTCGTATACAGAGGAAACAGAAGACCCGAGCTGAAGGGAACATATGTTTACGGAGATTACTGTTCACGGAGCGTTTGGAGCCTGAATTTCAGTGGTGCTAATCTCTCAAATGACCTGATTGGAACAGCAGCTGCTTCAATACTCTCCTTCGGCACGGATATGAATAACGAATTATATATACTCTGCTCTAATGGCAGAATATACGAATACCAATCGGCTATATCAGCCCCGACTAACCTTCAGGCAGGTTCAGCAGGCTCCGGAACTATCGATTTAAGCTGGGAGGATAATTCTGATAATGAAACCGGGTTCAGGATACAGAGAAAAGATAGTACCAATATTTTTTCCGATGTTGGAATAGTTAGCGAGAATGAGACAACCTTTACGGATAATGTAACAGACATTACTTCATATACATATAGAGTAATAGCGTACAACGATTCAGCTATCTCAAATTACAGTAATGAAGCTGAAATAGTGATTACACAAGTGCCTGTAAACCTGATTTCCTTTTCCGGTCATGTTTTCGGGAGCAAGGTAACGCTTAACTGGATGAGTGCTACAGAAACTAATAATAAAGGGTATGCTGTTGAACGAAGTTTTGGGAGCAGCTGGGCAGAAATCAGCTTTATAAATGGACATGGTACAACATCCGAACGAAGCTTATACAATTACACAGATGATTTCACCAATGATAATTACCGAGGGATAGTAGAATACCGCTTAAAACAGGTAGATTACAATGGGACTTATTCATATTCCACCACTTTAATGATGGATCTCAACCTAAAATCCCAGGGATACTATCTGGATCAGAATTACCCTAACCCCTTTAATCCTTCAACGAAAATCAAGTTTAATATACCCGAGCAAAGTAGGGTTAAATTAAATATTATCAATAGCTTAGGTGAAGTTATCGAAGAACTTTCGGATGAAGAAGCAGCGAAGGGATCTTATGAGGAGGTTTGGAACGCTTCAAAATTTGCCTCGGGGATATACTATGTTTCAATGAGAGCAGAATCTGAAGTTTCGAGTCTTACATACTTTAAGGTACTTAAAATTCTTTATCTAAAATAACTTTATCCAAGTACATAAGATGCAGCGGCTTCAGCGCAGTTTTCACCATCAATCGCGGCAGAAACAATACCTCCGGCATAGCCTGCTCCCTCACCTGAAGGGAATAGACCCTGTGCTCCCGTATGCATAAACGTTGTCCTGTCCCTTGGAATACGAACCGGAGAACTTGTCCGGCTTTCGGCAGCAACCATTATGGCCTCTTCAGTAACATAACCCCGCATCTTCTTATTAAAAATATTAAGTGCCTCTTTAAGATAGCGGGTAATATAAGAAGGCAGTTCTGAATGCAGGTTGGAAGGAGTTAACCCGGGTATATAGGATGAGGGCGGCAGCGATTGAGAAGATCTCCGGGCAAGAAAATCGGTGACCCGTTGAGCAGGGGCACTCTGAGTTTTTCCTGCAAGTTCAAAGCACTTCGACTCTAACTGATGCTGAAGTTCAACTCCTTTAAAGGGTTCTTCCGCATCAACATTCTTCCAGTCATCTTCATCTACCGTAACCACGAATCCGGAATTAGCAAAAGGTGAATCACGTTTTGATAATGACATTCCATTCACTACTATCTCGCCGTGAGAAGTAGCTGCAGGAACTATTATACCACCTGGACACATACAGAAAGAATATATCCCTTTATCTTCCACCTGGCAGGAAAGAGTATACGGTGCGGCAGGAAGATTTTCATGTTTATTCTTTGTATGATACTGCATCTCATTTATCAAGCTCTGTGGATGCTCAATCCTTACTCCCATAGCAAAGGGTTTAGGTTCCAATGCCAGGTTTTTCCTTTTAAGCAGATAGTATATATCCCTTGCTGAATGACCGGTGGCCAATATCAGTGCATCACCTGTTAGTTCCTGTTCATTATTGATAACTGCTCCTATTACCCGGTCATCTTTAATTAAAAGATCAGTCATTTTGGATTCGAAATGAATCTCTCCACCGTTTTTAATGATAGTCTCCCTGATTGATTTAACAATACCAGGAAGTCTATTAGAACCAATATGCGGATGAGAGTCGATAAGGATATCCTCCGACGCTCCATGCATGACCAATATGTTAAGCATTCCGCCGACATCCCCCCTCTTAGTTGCCCTGGTGTAGAGCTTACCATCACTATAAGTACCGGCTCCGCCTTCGCCGAAGCAATAATTTGAATCAGGATTTATTGTATGCAGCTGCTGGATGGCTCTTAAATCTCTTCTCCTGCTCTGCACATCCTTTCCCCTTTCAAGTACAATGGGTTTAATTCCCAGCTCGATAAGTTTTAATGATGCAAAGAGGCCTGCGGGACCGGAGCCTACGACAATAACCTGTTTATTTCCCTGTACCGGTTTATACAGTTTAGGGGGACGGGATTCTTCCGGGGATTCATTTATATAGACATTAACAAGGACTTTATATACGGGCTCCCTGCTTCTCGCGTCAACCGAGCGCCTGATAGGAACAACAGCCTTAACCTCTTCTCTGGACAGTTTTAATTTATCAGCTGCCTTCTTATAGAGTATTTCCTTATCAAAGATATCATCGGGAGAAATTGCAAGCTCCAACTCCTTCTTCATAGCTCAATCCAATCAGGATAATAATTAAATCAGAACAAACCTTTATTCAAACCACCGTCAACATTCAGGGTAACTCCCGTTATAAATGATGCCCTTTTAGACGCCAGGAACATCACCGCTGAGGCAATTTCTTCAGGAGCGGCCAGCCTGTTTGCCGGTGTTTCCTTTGCCAATGCGGCAAGAATTTCCTCGTGCGACACTTTCTCTTTTTTTGCCCTGGCAACAGAAAGATCGTACAAACGATTTGTTAATGTATAGCCGGGGGCAACATTATTTACAGTAATATTATACTTAGCGTATTCTGTACTTAATGTCTTTGCAAGTCCCGTAACACCGGTTCTCAGCGAATTCGAAAGCACGAGGTTTTCAACCGGTTGTTTTACAGTGATAGAGGTAATATTTATTATACGTCCCCATTCATTTGCTATCATATCGGGAAGGGCAAGACGAATAAACCTTACAGCACTCATTATCACCTGGTCAAATGAATTCTGCCAGTTTCTGTCTGCAAATTCATTGAAGTAGCCGGATGGAGGTCCACCGCAGTTATTAACAAGTATATCGATCTGGCCTAGTTCTTTATGAACAGCTTCCACTGTACTTTCTATTTCTTTAGGCTTATTTATATCACAAATACACCATACAGCATCAATTCCATAACGCTTTTTCAGATCATTTGTGAGTTCGAGAAGTTCCTCTTTACTTCTTGCACATACAGCAACTTTACATCCTTCAGCAGCCAATCCTTCAGCGATCGACTTTCCAATTCCTTTACTTGAGGCACTTATAAGTGCAGTTTTACCTTTTATTCCTAAATTCATAATATTTCCCGATAAATATTTAAATAAAAGAATTCAATGAATAAGAAAATATTTGCAGTAATTCAAATATTGTAATTCCTGCTAATGATCTCTTCTCCACACCTCCCGGCAAGGGGCCTATAAACAAATGGGCAGATCGGGTTGAGATCATATCTTCGAAATAAGTCTGGCCAAACAAAACTGAATCGGGCTTTAATCTCGTGTTACTTAACAGGCTGAAGATTCATTTCACTTACTATCTGCGCCGTATCCAGGGCAATAACCAGTTCCTCATTCGTTGGAATTCTCAAGACTTTAACCCGCGATTCATCTGTTGAAATAATTTCTTCATGATTATTATTCCTTGATGTATCGATATTGATCCCAAGGAAGTCAAGATTGCTGCATACCGTTTCCCTGACCATAGCCGAGTTCTCGCCTATTCCCCCTGTGAATACGAGGGCATCGAGTCCTCCCATTGCGGCTGTATACGCGCCGACATATTTCTTAATCCTATAGCAGAAGATATCGAATGCATATTCAGATCTTTTATGACCTTCTTTCATCGCATTCTGAATTTCCCGCATGTCGCTGCTTTCACCGCTGATACCTATTAACCCACTGTGTTTATTCAGAAGAGTTCCGGCCTCACTTAAAGAAAGGCCCTCTTTCCCCATAATATAGAGAATCAATGAGGGATCGAGGTCGCCGCTGCGCGTTCCCATCAGGAGACCTTCCAGGGGAGTAAAACCCATCGTAGTGTCAACGGATTTGCCATGATCAACGGCAGCCATACTGCACCCGTTACCGAGGTGAGCAGTTATTATTTTCAATTTGTCAAGATCTTTACCTAAAAGCTCAGCCGCATGGTTCGATACGAAGTAATGCGAAGTTCCATGGAAACCGTATCTTCTTATCTTATATTTTTTATAAAGCTCATATGGAATTCCATACAAGTAAGCCCTTGGAGGCATCTTTGTATGGAATGCAGTATCGAAAACACCGCACTGGGGTGTATCGGGCAGAACTCTCTTAACAGCCTGGATACCTTTAATATTCGGCGGATTATGAAGAGGGGCAAGTTCTATGTTATCCTGGAGGACCTTCATGACCTCATCAGTTATAAAAACAGAGTCAGAAAATGTTTCACCTCCATGAACCACCCTGTGGCCTACTGCTTCAATATCTCTTTTATCATCTATCACGCCATGGTTTTTACTGAGCATTACTCCAAGCACATATTCAATACCGATTGAATGATCAAGAATTTCACCTACAATCTTTATTTGGTCGCCGTCATATCTCTGGTGAGTAAGAACAGCACTGCTCATACCTATTCTTTCCACGATCCCTTTAGCCAGTGCTATTTGTTTATCAGTATCAATAAACTGGTATTTTATTGATGAGCTTCCGCAGTTAAGAACTAATATCTTCATTTTAATTTCCCGCTAGATTTTATAAAAGTTATTCGGAAATTATTCTTCCGTTATTATCATACTTGTAAAATCCCTCTCCGGTCTTTTTCCCGAGTTTTCTTTCTCTTACAAGTTTTCTCAAGATAGGACATGCGCGGTAGCGCGGTTCACCGAGGGTTTTCCAGAGCGTCTCCATCCATGCAAGAACTTCGTCGAGTCCCATCATATCAGCCATTTCCAGCGGTCCGTACGCAAAATTATAACCCAGTTTCATCGCAGTATCAATATCTCTTGCAGTGGCCACACCCTCAAGCAGTATATACATTGCCTCGTTAAGCAGGGGCACGATTGCTCTGGTAGTAACGAAACCGGGATATTCATACACCTCAACGGGAGTTTTACCTATCCTGGCTGCAAATTCCTTTATAACTTCCACCGTTATATTTGAAGTATGAAGGCATTTTACAAGTTCAACTAGAGGCACCTTCGGAACAGGGTGCAGAAAGTGCATCCCAATAACTCTGTCTGCCCTACCTGTGCATTCCGCAAGTTTCGTAAGGCTGAGTGTTGAAGTATTTGAAACGAAGATCGTTTCCTTCTTTACCAGATCATCAAGCTGCTTAAATATTCCTTTTTTTAATTCAAAATCTTCATCGACAGCTTCAACAAGCAGATCGGTTCCCTCAACATTATCAAAGTCAAGATTCCAGGAAATCCTGGAGAGGATTGATTTCTTTTCCGATTGAGTGAGTGACCATCTTTTAATTTCCCTGTCGAGCGATTCAGAAAGCGCGGCTTTAGCTTTTTCAAGATAACCTTTATTCTTTTCTACAAGTCTTACATCAATACCCGCGGCTGCAATTGTCTGTGCTATTCCCTGACCCATAACGCCTGCACCGATTATTGTCACGTTATCTATCCTGTCAGTTTTATCATAATTTTTTGTCCTGCTAAGCAGGTCTTCAAGTTTCAGATTCTCTTCTACCATAATTTACCTTTTGATTTTTTACCCGGTTTTTCAAGTTTAGTTAATTGTTGAATATCATTAAGTTCGCCCTCAGATACATTAAGTCGAAAACGGATGAGGTTTCCCTCCCTGTTCACATCCATTTTATCAAGGAGTTTCCCCAAAGTGTAATTTTTGCTTGATACTATGTTCATTGCGATTGCACTTTCAACTGCAGATGATAGCAGGTAAGCATTTCCGGCACTACTGCAGCCAAGGACCGACTCTATTTCTGTTCCACCATTAAATTTCGCCGAAATGGTGAAATTATCAATTGAAGATAAAATCTCCGGAGAAAGAAGTTTGGAATCTTTTCCTGCCAGACGGTCAAATATTCCTGCTGCAAAAGCCCCTTTATCTGTCGCCATCCAAAGACTCTGCTTCTCTTTAATATTATTGATGATCGATATAAAATTTTTATTCTCCTTAAGCGTCGTACCTTCCGTATTCTTTAGTGAATCCGCATAATCTTCTTTGTTAGAAACGACCATTATATTACGGCCCGGAAAATATACCCTTACAGACGGTTTGTCTTTAATGCTGAAAACATCCGGTTTATCAGTGCTACTGAAATCAGGACTCTTATCGAAGTATCTTTTCACCCTATCATAATTATTCTCAAATCTTACCAAGATAATTGCTTCATCCTGCCGGGAATTAGCGATTACAATCTCCTTAATTCCCTTTTCAATCCCGGTACCCGTTTCTTTTTCAAATTTCCTCAGCCAGGCGCCCGAAGGTTTCTGCGGCAATGAAGATAAGATGTTTTCCCCGCCATTTTTAGCTTTCCTTACCTCATTCAGGTCTGCATAGAAAAGATACTCAGTCTTAAACGGCAGATATCCGAAAAGTTCCCACTGGGCAGAAGTGATGCTGTCAGTTTCAGTTTTAGTTCCGCAGGAAGCGGAAAGAAATAATAATGGTAATATTACCAGGTATCGAACCATCTCTAAAAATCTTTTTTCCTGAAAATAATTATGCTTAATATCATCATCAAAACTAAAAATAAGAATGAGCTTATTAAAGGCTGAAAGTCACCTATTCCTTTGCCTGTAGCAAGGTTGCTGATCATTGTGCCCATGAGCTCCGAAGTTTTTGGAATAAGGTAATAAATACCTTTTACTATCTCTTTAACAACGTCGCTTTTGAAAAATATATCGGCTCTGTCTTTAGCAAGGGTAAGCAAAGGACTAAGGATCAGGAAGATAAAATATGCGAGCATCATTCCCAGCATTGAGCCTCTTGTAAGAATTCCGCAGAAAACTATGAGTGAGTACAAAACGGCGAATGTAAATGTTATTATAAGGATTGCCCAGAGGAATGTAGGATCCCAGAAGGAAAACTTAAGAGAGATAATCAGCCATATCCCGACGACAAGGAATGCAATGTTAGTAAGCACAACCAGCAGGCCTCCGGTAAACTTACCCCAGATCAGCTGCTGCCTTGAGACAGGTTTGCTAAGAAGAAGGTCGATATTACCTTTCTCAAGCATATTAGGAACAAAGCTTGAGCTTGAAAATATAGCGAGCAGAAGTCCTAACCCTGCTAGCGGAGAAATAATCATTATCTCCAGCATTGAAACTATATTCCTTACAACAAAATCGTTTCCTGTTTTATTTTCGAGGCCTGAAATAATCGACTGTGTATCAACAACGCTAAAAATAAGGGCGGTAATAATAATCGCAAGTATTGAAATTCCAATGAAGAAAAGGAATACTTTTCTGGCCAATGCTTCTTTAAGGGTGAAAAGAGTCATCAGATAAATATTTTTCATATCGACTGCTCCGTTTCCGACTCTTTAATAAGAGATATAAACATATCCTCAAGAGTAGTCTTCTCTTTAACAATTCCCGAGATCAGAACATTATTCTGTCTGAGGAAGTCGATAAAAGTATTCAGCTGACTAGTATCAGAAGCTTTAATTACGTATGAATTGTCTTTTAATAAACTGGCTGAAACGCCGTTATAATTTTGAGGCATATTAAAGGCAGGTGCCGGTTCAATAGTAAGCCGGTATTCTTCCTTCTTCTCCGTCAGTTCCTGCACAGTGCCTTCTCTTAAAAGTTTTCCTTTATTAAGGATCGCAACGCGGTCTGTAATCAGTTCAACCTCAGATAATAGATGACTATTCAGAAATATTGTTTTCGATTGTCCTTTAAGCTCAAGCAGGATATCCCTGATCTCTTTTCTGCCGATAGGATCTACTCCATCTGTAGGCTCATCCAGAAAGATGAGCTCAGGATCATTTAGCATTGCCTGGGCAAGTCCCAGTCGCTGCATCATCCCCTTGGAATAAGTTTTAACCTTAACCTTCTTCCATTTTGAAAGCTTCATCAAATCAAGGAGTTCATCTATCTTTTTATCTAATAGAGCACCTTCGAGACCGCTAAGTCTTCCAAAAAACTTAAGCACATCTCCACCTGTAAGATAGCTGGGGTAGCGATGATTCTCTGGCAGATAGCCGATCTTCCTTTTAATTTCATAATCTGAAAGATCATGATTCAGCATATGCGCCTGTCCCGAGGTTGGAAATGTGATACTCAACAGTATCTTTATCAGTGTAGTTTTCCCGGCACCATTAGGTCCAAGCAGGCCGAAGATCGTCCCCTGCTCAATAGATAGATTAAACCCGGAAAGAGCCAGAACCTTCTTAGCCCCGGATGAGTAGAACTTTGTAAGCTCCCTGGTTTCAATAATCGGCATAATTTCCGCTAATTGTTATAATTTATGGTTTAAATTTAACTAAAATTGGAATGATCTCTTAACCGGGTTTCAAAAATGAGCTGATTATTTAGTGTATTAAGTACACATAAACAATTGAGGGGATTAGTATGTTTAAATTTTCTACAAAGAATGATCCGGCTCATCACACAGAATGGATGAGCCGGCTGAAAAGTTATTTTACCAGCACGATCTTGCGGCTATCGTTAAACAGGCTATGGTTCTGCATATCAGAAACTTCCAGCGTATAGAAATAAACTCCCGACGCAAAATCTCTTGCATTCCAGGTTACCTGGTAATTTCCGGATGCCTGCACCGAATTAACAAGCTCGCTCACTTTTTCACCGAGTGAATTGAAAACAGACAAAGCAACATTAGCTTCAACCGGGATTGAATACTTTATAGTTGTTGCCGGGTTGAAGGGATTAGGATAATTCTGGGCCAGTGTCACCTGGCTGGGAACGAAATTGAAATCTGCAGTAACCTGGTTTGAGTAGTTGAAGCTACCATCGAAATCGATTTGTTTCAGTCTGTATAGCACACGACCTTCATAATTTTCATTCATTCCATCGTCATTAAACCTGTAGGAATGTTTCTCGCTTGTAGTGCCGTTTCCATTTACATATCCTATTGCAGTCCAGTCCTGGTTCTTAAGCTTTCTTTCAACTTCAAATCCTTTGTTGTTTGTTTCTGTAGAAGTTTCCCAGTTAAGTTCCACATTATTTTCTGATACTGAAGCACTGAATGCTGCAAGCTCAACAGGCAGATAAAAATCGATATAGGCTTCATACACACCTCTGCCGTGGGTTCCTGCAATCAGGGTATGAGTAATGGGTGAGTAATCGAGATGCATTATCAGGGTATTCGGGATTCCATCGGCCAGTTCCACCCAGCTTACGCCATCATCCTTTGTGAGGAACACCCCGATATCAGTTGCAGCGAAATAAGTTTTAGGATGTGCACTATCCTCAGTATATATTAAAACATCATTAACAGGGGTATCGGGCAGATTGCTGCCCACACTTTTCCAATTGGTGCCGGTATTTTCTGTTGTGTATATCTTAGAACCGCCAAGGCCATAAAAAGATACTATAAATGAGTTCTCATTATCCGGATGAACATAGATAGATGATATTGTTTTGTTGGGAAGACCTGCACTGATGTTTATCCAGCTAATACCCCCGTCGTTGGAATAGAATATTTTACTACCTGATGCAGCGAGCATTACCAGGGGATTTGATTTGCTGATTGCTAGTTCACTTACAGCACTGCTTCCGTTAATATTCCCTGAAACAGGAGTCCAGCTGGCACCATTATTAGTGGATCTATACACTCTCTGACGTGCTACATAGTACGTACCGGATACATCGGGGTGATGAATAATAGGAGCAACCCACACAACGTTTTCATTCTGATCAATTCCGTTCATTGAATTGTAATTCCAGCTGCTACCGTTATTGCTTGTCCTGGTTAACCCGCCATTTTGTGTTTCCCCTATTATATAATTCTGATTAAAAGGATTAAACGTAACTTCACCGCCGTCTCCTCCGAAAGCAGCAGCCCATGAGAGCGTAGAAAATGTCTGCTGTGTACCATTATCCTGTGTACCGCCCAGTAGCCTGCCGGAATCAAAAGGACTGGTTGTAATACGGTAAAACTGGGTCAGTGTAAGGTTCTGGTTCATGTTAGTAAAAGAGTTTCCATTATCCGTCGTCTTATAGATACCTCCGTCATTGGTGATAAAAAAAGTATTCGCATCCTGGGGATCAAAGAAGAGGTAATGCTGATCCGGATGCTCAGTTCCATTACTATATGCTTGGGTTAAGTTCACAAATGACGTTCCCCCGTTAGTTGTGCGGAATACATCTATTGTACCTACGTAAGCATCATCCGGGTTATCAGGGTTCACCCTGCAGTACATATCATACCAGGCCTGCCCTCCTTCAAAGTCAGTTGAAGGAGAAACCTGAGCAAACGTTACCCCGTAATTAGTTGATTTGAAAACTCTGAAGGATGAAGATGAATAAGAAGCAGCATACATATAAGATGGATTACTATAGCAATAATCGAAATGATTCCTTTCACCCAGAGTCCATCCTGAACTGAATAATGAAAAATTATTTCCACCATCAACAGAACGTTTAAAGCTGGTTCCTGAACCAGAAACAAAAGCAGTATCTCCCGAAGGAGTAAACCTTACTTCATCGCAGCGACCACCTAATTTTATTGACCATGTGTTGCCGCTGTCAGTACTCTTATAAAGACCAGCTGAACCCATAGCTGCCAGAAGCTCATTATTATGGCCGGGACGAATTACTATTCTTGAAAAATACGTATGCACCGGCAGTCCAGAAGTTATCTGCGTCCACGAAGCTCCCCCGTCAGTTGATTTCAGTAAACCAAGACCAGAGTAAGAAGCTCCGCTATAAGTAGCTTCCCCTGTTCCGGCATAAATGATCTCAGGATTATCAGGATCAAGCACAATTGCCCCCATTGACATTGAAGCCTCATTATCTGTTAAGGGCACCCAGTTTACTCCTGCGTCAGTTGATTTCCAGACACCGCCGTAAGCGGGACCGATATAAATAACATCAGGATTCTGCGGATCATATGTTCCTGATACGATTCTTGAAGATATCTTGCCGTAACTGAAATATTCGCCGGGAGTTGGACCAAGGCTTACCCAGGTGATACCTCCATCAGCGAAATTATTTTTTCCCCTGAGCGCATTACGCTGTTCAACTGCTTTTGCATAGGCATCTGCAGGAATATAATCATTAGGATATGCGCGCTGTTCAAAGAACCGCCATTCTCTTATAAATGCCTTTGAATGCTTTATCTGATCGGGGGCATTGCTGTATACAGTATTCTCAAGCTGCTGATTGCGATATTCAACCTGGGAAAAAACTGTCTGAACCAGGATAAAAGAAAGAAGAATTGAAAAAAGTTTCATAGAAAGAGCCTTTGTATAATGTTATTCAGATGGTAAATTTCCACTAAGTTTTTAAGTACTCTATTCAGCTCTGCCGGAATTATTTCAGAAGCCTGATAATTGAACTTTGAGATATATTAAGAACCTGAATCAGGTTCAGGTTAACAATTATATGAAGTAGCCCCATATAATTTTTATTAACATTACAATTTATATAAATTATTTTTTTATTTGTAATAATATTTAAATATAATTCGCTTTTAATGTCGCCCTCTGAAGCCCTTAAAAAATATTTTTCATATGATAAATTTCGACCTGCCCAGGAGGAAATCATCACCTCAATCCTTAAGGGAGGTAATGTTTTAGCTGTACTTCCTACGGGTGCCGGTAAATCGGTCTGCTACCAGATCCCGGCTTTAATTTCGAACGATTTTTCTATTGTAATATCCCCTCTTATTGCGCTAATGAAAGATCAGGTTGATAACCTTAACAGAGAGGAGAAAATCGCCGCTTTTATAAACAGTACAATGAGCTTCAGGGAAGCCGAGATGGTGCTGCAGGATATTTCCTACGGGAAGATAAAATTATTATATGCCGCCCCGGAAAGGCTGGAAAATATTTTATTTGCTGAAAAGATAAAAAAACTTAATCCCAATTACCTTTTTGTTGATGAAGCACATTGCATCAGTCAGTGGGGACATAATTTTCGTCCCAGCTATAGCAAAATAAGGGAGTTTGCTGATTTTGTCTCGATAAAAAAAATATCCGCTTTTACAGCCACCGCAACTCCCGAAGTTGTAAAGGACATCGTAAATCAGCTTGGTCTGAAAAATCCCGGAATATTCATTAAGGGTTTCGAACGGGACAACCTTCATCTTAATGTCATTCCCGGGACAAGAAAATTTGAAAAGTGCGTTGAGCTGATATCCATTTATAAGACCCCTGCTATAATTTATACATCTTCAAGAAAAAAGACTGAGGAGATTGCCGAATATCTCATGCTTCACCGCATCAAAAGTGCAGCATATCATGCCGGGATGCATTCCGAGGAGAGAAAGAGAATTCAGGAGGCATTTATAAATGATGAAATAAAGGTCATTTGTGCAACAAATGCTTTCGGAATGGGGATCGACAAAAAAGATATCCGGCTTATCATCCATTTTAATACACCGGGCTCTGTGGAAAATTATTACCAGGAAATAGGCAGAGCAGGAAGAGACGGAAATGAATCTCATATATTCCTTCTCCACGACGACTCAGATCTATCGATCCAGAACTATTTTCTTTCCAATGCCTATCCCGATAAGAAGTTTATACAGGATGTTTATAACGCCATCTGCGATTATGGAAAAATTGCGCTGGGGAACAAATCAGACAAAGAAATTCCTATTAATCCTGAATTTATAGGTACTTTCACCAAAAAGAAGCTAAACCGGGGACTCCTGTTTTCTGCTTTAAGTTACCTGGAGGAAGGCGGATATCTTAAAGTACAATCGGAATATGGCAGGCGTTCTACTCTCCGGATCAACTTTAATAAAGATGAACTGAGAAAATTTGTAGAAAATGTTTCAGGCAATACACTTAAAGAAACTACCCTGCTGCTTCTCAGAGAATACGGCAGCCAGGCTATGACCTCACCCGTTCAGTTTTCTGTATCTGACCTGACAAATTATCTTGAACTTACAGAACCTGAAATTGAAGAAGCACTGATCACTCTCGAAAACCTCGGTGTAGTAACATACAGAAAAGCACTTACAAGCGATTCAGTAATCCTTACATCACCACGGACGGTAGAAACACGACTTTCTATAAATTTTAAGAAAATAAATGAAGCATACCTTTACTCGCAGAACAAACTTGACCGTATGGTAGAATACGTTTTCACAACCGAATGCAGGTTTCGTTATATCCTGAATTACTTCGGAGAGAATGGAACAGAATATAAATGCGGCAAATGCGACAGATGCACAATGGATGAGCAGGTTCCGGAATCGGTAAGAGAATACATTTCCGAACTAGTACTAAGAACTATCAGAATACTCAATGGAAAAACGACAAAAACGGTACTGCTTAATATTCTGAAAGGAAAAGGAACCGGGAGCGGCCTAACCAGAGTTGCCACTTTTGGTTCGTGCATAAATTATGATCTTAACGAACTTAAAACAGTTATCCAGGACCTTGTGACACATAAAAAATTATCAATGGAAGGGTCTGCTTTAAGGATTATAGAAGAAGATAATTTATTTGTCGATGAAAACGATGATCTTCCTTTCGGTTCGGAGACGGGTTATGAAAAGAACCTTGAATTATTCAATCTTCTCAGGGAAACAAGGAACAAAGCATCACAGAAATTTCTGCAGTCGGCCTATCTTATCTGTCCCGACGATGTTTTACGTGGAATTGCGCAGGTTCGTCCAAAAACAAAAGAAGAAATTCTTGAAGTTAAAGGTTTCACAAACAGGATGTTTAATAAAACCGGTAATGACTTCCTTGAAGTCATTAAATCTCATACCGGAGATAATAATGATACCCTTAAAAAAATACCCTCAAATATTCAGGAAACCTACCAGCTTCTTAAAAAGGGATACCGACTTTCAGCAATAGCTTCAATGCGTAAACTTTCTGAAGCTATAATCTCGATGCAGATTGAAACAATTATAGAGTATGAACCGGATACGATGGTAGAAAAGCTTTTCGGTGATGTTGATTATAAAAAAATAATGGATGAAATAAAGAAGGGATTTACTGAGATTAAAAACCTGAAGGAAATATTGAATAATGAAGTCCCCTATCCCCTTCTCAGGATCGCGTTAGCGAAGCACAAATTTACTTCTTAGGATCCATCCGATTCTTCTGATCCTTCAAACTATCAACCCGTGCAATAGCTTCATTGTAAAACTGTTCCCACAATTCAGGGTTATCATTAAAGTATTTGAATACTGATTCATACTTTTCTTCAGAAAGCCCGTGCCTTTTTAATATTTCCGCCTTCAGCTGCAATATCCTGGTAGTATCATTTTTCAGGGTATCTTCCGCAATTCTCATATCAACATATGCATTAACAAATTGTTCATGATCTGCTTCTTTTTCGGAACAGGAGATAATCGAGAAAGATAAAATCAGCACTAAGCTGAAAATAATCCCTTTCAAGACGGTATGAATAAATTCCTTTATGATTAGACTTCCCGGATCTATTTCATCTTTTTGCTGGCTTCAAAAAGAATTTTTTTCTCTTTCTCGCTAAGGTTCTGGTAGCCCGACTGACTTATCTTATCAAGAATTCTGTCAATTTCCTCCTGCGAGAGCTCATCTTTACCCGTTTTATCTTCATCCTTAATTTCATAAAATCTTGCTTCCTGCACATCCTTTTCTTTATGCTTAAAAGCGTCTTTGATTCCTCCGAAGGGATTATAAGGACTTTTAGGTTTATTTGATGAACCCCGGAAAATATTTCCAAGAGAGAAGGTTGTCTTTTTATCAACCATGATATAAATAAAACCTGCCAAAGCTCCGCCAAGGTGAGCAAGGTGAGCAACACTGCCTCCCTGCGGAACAGCGTAAAGCTCCAGCAGAATATAACCGATTATTAAATATTTGGCTTTAATAGGAATAAAGAAATATAGGAAAATATAGCGGTTAGGAAAAACCATAGCAAAAGCAATCAGCACACCAAAAATAGCGCCGGATGCCCCAATAGTAGGAGCCAGCTGCTCATTAAACAACGGAGGAAATATAAGCTGGGAAATTCCAGCGGCAACTCCGCACATCAAATAAAATATAAGGAACTTTTGGGATCCCCACATATTTTCGATTTCAATTCCAAACATCCAGAGGGCAAACATATTAAATAATATATGCATGAAGCTGCCATGCATAAACTGGTAAGTTATAAGCTGCCATACCTGGAAGTTATAACCTAAAGGGTTAAGAGCAAACCAGTGGTCAAGGTAATATACACCCGGAACACCCTGGAAAGTCAATCCCTGCATGATCATCTGCAGGAAAAATACAACCCCGTTTATGATCAACAGATTTTTAATCACCGGTGGAAAGAAACTAAATCCAAAACCTCCGGGACGATAAGAATTACTCACTAACTATTCCTTTATTTTCAATTAAAATTTATTTTGAATCACTAAGAGCCTCAACACCGGGAAGCGTTTTACCTTCCAGGAATTCAAGTGAAGCTCCTCCGCCGGTAGAGACATGCGATACTTTGTCATCTAGTCGTGCCTTTGTAATAGCAGCAGCAGAATCACCGCCACCTATTACTGTAACAGCGCCTTTCTCCGTAGCTTCTGCAAGTTTATTCGCAACAGCAAAGGTACCTGCAGCAAAATTATCCATCTCAAAAACGCCCATCGGCCCGTTCCAGACTATTGTGCGGGACTTCAATATCTCTTCCGAAAACAATTTAATTGTTTCATTCCCTATATCCAACCCCATTTTATCCGAAGGAATATTATCAACTTTAACAGTTTCGGAAGGAGAATCATTTTTGAATTCAGGAGCAACCACAACATCCACAGGAAGCAGAAGTTTAATTTTAGAACCTTCAGCTTTCTTCAAAACTTCCTTTGCCAGGTCAAGCTTCTCTTCCTCAAGCAGGGACTTCCCTATTTCCTTGCCCTGCGCCTTAAAGAAAGTAAAAGCCATTCCCCCGCCAATGATTAATGTATCAACTTTATCAAAAAGATTCATTATTACATCTATTTTTCCTGATATTTTGGCGCCCCCAAGTATTGCACAATAAGGCCTTTCAGGATTACTTAGTGCAGATCCAAGATAATCGAGTTCCTTCTGCATAAGGTATCCTGCAGCACAGGTCTTAATAAAATGTGTTACACCTTCCGTTGAAGCATGTGCCCTGTGAGCCGTTCCAAACGCATCATTCACATATACGTCTCCCAGTGCCGCCAGCTTTTCGGCAAAAGAGCTATCGTTCTTTTCCTCTTCCGGGTGGAATCTAAGGTTCTCAAGAAGGATCACCTCACCGTCTTTCATAGCGTCAACCATCTTCTTCACTTCATCACCTATACAGTCGGGTGCAAGTTTAACCTCCTGTCCCAGCAGCTTACTCAATTCTTCTGCTGCGGGTTTAAGACTGAATTCAGGTTTAACCTTTCCTTTAGGTCTGCCGAGGTGACTCATCAGCACAGCTTTACCGCCGTCACTTATAATTTTCTTTATAGTTGGAAGTGAAGCAGTAATTCTTCTGTTGTCGGTAACTTTCTGGTTTTCATCAAGAGGGACGTTGAAATCCACCCTAACAAGCACACGCTTGTCCTTAAGGTTCAAACTATCAATTGAAAGCTTGTTCATAAATTTCCCGGTTTGAAATCACATTAATAAAAAGATGGCTGCTTCTATCAGGTAAGCAGCCACTTTAACAAAAATTATTTTGCTACTTTTTTCACCAGATCGACAACGCGGCATGAATAACCCCACTCATTATCATACCAGCCGACGGCTTTAATCATATTTCCCATGACCATTGTCGAAAGCGAATCATAAATGCAGGACGCCGGGTTGCCGACAATATCTGCAGATACGATTGGATCTTCAGTGTATTCCAGTATACCCTTCATAGGACCCTCAGCAGCTTTTTTCATTGCAGCATTAACCTCTTCTACTGTTGCTTCTTTCCTAACTATCGCTACAAAGTCTGTTATTGATCCATCCGGTGTAGGAACGCGGAGAGCAAATCCATCCAGTTTACCTTTAAGTTCGGGAATCACTTTAGTTACCGTTTTTGCCGCACCGGTTGTAGTTGGAATTATAGATACAGCAGCTGATCTTGCTCTTCTCAGGTCGCTATGCGGTAGATCGAGCAGCCTCTGATCATTAGTATATGAGTGAACTGTTGTCATTAAACCTTTTTCAAGTCCGAATGAATCATTCAGCACTTTTACCATCGGGGCTAGACAATTAGTTGTGCAGGATGCATTAGAAATAACTTTTTCATCTCCCTTGATCACCTCATCATTAACACCCAGGACTACAGTTGCATCTATATCACCCTTTGCAGGTACAGTTAGAATCACCTTATTCGCACCTGCATTTATATGCTTCATGCAGGCTTCTTTTGTTCTGAAAATACCTGTTGCTTCTATAACTATATCAGCTCCAAGATCTTTCCACTTCAGGTTTGCCGGATCCTTTTCAGCAGTGATTCTGATTCTATCACCATTAACAATAATATCATTTCCCTCAACTTTAACCTCGCCATTAAACCTTCCATGTACAGAATCATATTTTAACAAGTGCGCTAAAGTCTTTGCATCAGTTAAATCATTTATCCCAACAAAATCGAATCCACCCAGTGCAAGGGCACGTCTGAATACCAATCTGCCAATTCTTCCAAAACCATTTATACCTACTTTGATTGCCATTCTAAAACTCCTATTATTATATTTTTTAAGGTTAATAAAATTACTTAAAGGGTGTCTGAATTTCAATTCAGAAACCATTGGATTATAATACTTTAGTGGAATTGTGACAGGAATTAACCAGGAAGGCGGCTTTAAAAAAACAGAACCTTCAGGCCCGCCGGAGCAGGCCCAAAGGTTTCTAGTTGAGTGGGCAGCAATTTCTTTCCCCTCCATAATGACACAAGAACTATCGGGGCAGCAAACTCTCAAACTCTCTTACGGATCAGACTCCGTATATTTTCAAACTCTTTATATAAATTTCAACTTGTATGCCAGCAGGGATACCCGATTTTTGCCCTGTTTACCAAACATTTTAAGCAGAACTCTGATTTAAAATGAGATGTTGTTTTTTTTTGAGTAACTCAATTAAAATAAAAAGACCGTCTGTACAGACGGTCTTAATAAATTGAGTATTATAATATCAGGTCATCCTGAAGTATCCAGACTTTACCGTACATTACTTCATAAGGATCATTTTCTTTTCGGAGGTGAAGGTACCGGCAGTAATACGGTATATGTAGATACCTGTTGATACCGACTGACCGTTATTGTTTAAGCCGTTCCATTTTATTTCATATGATCCCGCTTCTCTATTACCGTTTATAAGGGTCTTAACTTCTTTGCCCAGAATGTCATATACAATAAGTTTTACGTCCGACTTCAGCGGCAGCGAGAAATTAATCGTAGTTGCAGGATTAAAAGGATTAGGATAATTCTGAGATAAACCAAATTCTGAAGGCATCTCAATAGATACATTTACTTCATTGGAATAGTTTACAGAACCGTCAAGATCTATCTGTTTAAGCCTGTAAGCATACTTCCCTTCTTTGAGGGCTTTATC
This sequence comes from uncultured Bacteroidota bacterium, assembly GCA_963839165.1. Taxonomy (GTDB): domain Bacteria; phylum Bacteroidota; class Ignavibacteria; order Ignavibacteriales; family Ignavibacteriaceae; genus DATFVA01. The sequence goes on from CAWIUG010000005.1 coordinate 764,333, forward strand.
CCTGTAGGAATATGATTTTTGTTCTAAGGTTGTTCCGTCACCCTTAATAAAGGTTATCTCATTATAACCTTCATTTCCATATTTCCTTTCAACCGCGAAGCCTTTGTTGTTCAACTGTGTAGATGCGGTCCAGTTCAGGCTAACAGAGTTACCTTCAGCGGAGGCCGTGAAAGAAGACAGTTCAACAGGTACAGCGTTTAACCCTCCCGAGTAGCATACCACCGAACCATTCCTGGTACCGACAAGCAGCTCATAGCTTGCATTTCCATCAATTGAAGGGAGAACATTAACTGAGTTAATCCTGTCACCTCCGAAAGTATGACTGAAGAAAAGCTCATTGCCTGTTCCGCTGATACAGTAGAATGTACCATCCTGGTCACCTGTAACAACATCGTCAATACCGTCATTATTCAGATCGGGTACCGCAGCAACGCCGTACTGGTAGTTCATAGGGTATGTCCAGAGTTCCTGTCCATTTGCTCCGCTGAGACAAAGTACTCCACCTGAAAATGCTGCTATCAGTATGTCATCTATATTATCGCCATTTAAATCTTTTATTTTTGCAATCTGGATCATTCCAGTAAATCCGTAGTTGTATGCCCAGACCTGAGTACCTGTTTCGCCATCTATTCTGTATACACTACCGAAATACTGAGATGATACAACATCCGGTGTCTCTCCCGGTACAGGCAGTTCAACTAATTCCTTGGGTTCATACCCTGATACAGGAAATGTCCATACAGACTGACCTGTCGCACCATTCAGACAAATCACATCAAGATTCGTGGTTCCATTATTACCAACATTTATTACCGCATCAGGAATTCCGTCACCGGTAACATCATCTACAGAGATAACTGTTTTACCGAATGCCAGGGATGGGCCCGGATAATAATACTGCCATATTATATTCCCATTAACGCCATTAAACAGGTAAGCTGTATGATATCCTGTACCCTGCTCATTACCATCGGCAATTGCCAGGATATCGGAAATACCGTCCCCGTTGAAATCACGCTGGCCGTCTACAGCTTCGAAATCACCAAGACTGTAATTATAATCATCGCCGAATCCCCAGATTATATTTCCGTTCATTCCGTCTATCGCATAAACATGTTCATTACCGCCGCCGGTACCGATCACTACATCATTCTTACCATCACCGTTCAGGTCGCTAACAATCGCCAAAGCATCCTGAACACCATAGTCATTAGACATCCCTATGGAACCAGCATTTGAATTATTAAAGAATGTATTCAGTGTCCAGAGGGTGTCATTGTTTCCTCCGGCCGCACCATCCAGAGCCATAAGAAAATAATTATCTGTTGCTATTATAACATCACTGATACCGTCGCCATTAATATCATTTATTGGTTTTAATCCCTCCACACGAAAATCATCGGAGCTTGTCCTGGGATTATCAGGCACCTGGTACGACCAGAACTGGTAACCAATTGTGTAATTCCCGGCAACGCCGGTTCCTGATACAGAAACCGTGACCACCGGATTCAAAACATCGTTCGACTGAATGAACAATGTATCCTCATAGCTTGTGGCCTGGGATGGCGTAAATCTCAGGCGTACAACAGCCGTATCTGTCGGTTGAACCTGGAAAGGAATGCTTTCACTTTCAAAGGAAAACTCAGGCAGATTAAAATCCATATCTGAGATCTCCAGTGGAGCATCCCCGGTATTATATATACTCAAATTCCAATAACCATTGCCATCCAGGTTTACCCAAATATTTTCGAAATTGTGATTATCAGCGCTCAAGACAATAGAAGGTCCGCTTACAACTCCCTGTCCGGATAAACTTACATCGAAAGAAGGAGTAACCACGTCATTGCTCTCTATGGTCATCGTCCCTGTGTAAAGCTGAAAAGCGAGCGGATGGAAATCCACCTGTACATTATGATTCCCTCCGGCAGGTACAGTGAAAGGAAATGAACCGTCGGGAGAGCTGAAAACAGAATTAACAAAAGAGAGATTGCTTACCTCAAGATCGGCTGTGCCGATATTAGAGACTGTAACTGTTGTATGTGAAGTATCCCCAACTGTGGTTTGAGGGAATACCAGTGAAGAAGGAGCAACTGTAATGTGAGGTGACCCTCCACCGCTAAGGTCATATTTAAATAATTGTCTTCCTGAAGAGGCCCCTAAAGGTTCAGCCATCAGCCAGAAGTAGGATCCGTCCCATGCCAGTCCACGCGGGTTCTGTCTTGTACCAGGGACTTCAGGAACATGCCAGGAAAAAAGATTATCTTTTGTCGTCAAATCAACTGCATAAATATTTTCAGGGTCTCCTTCGAATCCGTCCATTACATAGAAGAGTGTATCACCTTTTACCGTAATACCGGTAGGCTGAGTGCCGAAAACCTGGATTGTATCAACGATCTGTTTTGCTGTAACATCAACCTTATATAATGCAGCAAGGTTATTAGGATAGTACACAGAGATCCACAAACCTGTACCGTCCCATGCGGCCCCGCCAAGGTACCAGGCTCCACCGATTGACTGAATGGGAATGGAATCATGGACATTACCGGCAGGCGAAACTTTAAAGAGATCGCACCTTGAAGTTTTTCTCTCTATATACCAGAAATCTGTACCATCGTACGCGAGTCCCTGAGATGGATGAATACCCGGATAGTTTATATTTATAGTGGTCAAATAATTGCCTGATGCATCCACCGATTTAAGCACGACGCTTCCTGCTGCAGATGATTCGGAAGAAATCCAGTAACTGCTTCCGTCATACACAAGTCCGTATCCGTAGTTAAAAAAGGGTTCAGAAGGCATGTCAATGGTTTCTACGAGTGATTGTGAGAAACCAGTTGAACTGAGCAAAAGAAACAAAATGAAGTATAATTTTTTCATTTGCGTCTCCCTTTGTAGATTGTGGAAAGAAAGAATGAATTAGAGTTTTACATCTTAAAAATCAATTATTTCGTGGATGTTCGGTATACCATTCTTTTATGTATCCGGCTATGTCAGTTGTTGCAGCGCCGGGAGTAAAAAGTTCTCCGACTCCCATTTTCCGTAGTGCCTTTATATCTTCTTCAGGAATAATACCTCCTCCGGTCAGAAGTACATCGTCAATTCCTTTTTCTTCCATTAGTTTCCTGATCCTTGGAAATATAGTCATATGCGCGCCTGATAAAATACTTATACCAATCACATCAACATCCTCCTGAACAGCGGCTTCAACTATCATTTCCGGAGTTTGTCTGAGCCCGGTATATATAACTTCCATGCCGGCATCACGGAGTGCAGCCGCAATAACTTTAGCTCCGCGGTCGTGTCCGTCAAGTCCGGCTTTTGCTACCAGTACTCTTATTTTTTTATCCATTATATTTCAACCTTTATTTGTTACAGCATTACGAATTATTTCAGCGAAATCTTTCATGGAACCATCGGCATATGCCTTGAATCTTGGTCTGTAATTAAAATCGCTGCTGAATCTCGGTATAATATGAAAATGAAAATGGTATACGGTCTGCCCTGCTGCTGACCCGTTGTTAATTATTACATTAAAACCGTCTGCTTTCAGACTTTCCTGTATCGTCCCCGACATCAGCTGGGTAACCCTGCTCAGTTCAGCAAGATATTCGGGTGTAAGATCAAGGAAATTATTGAAATGCTTCTTGGGAATAACAAGGGTATGGCCATAATTTACCGGTCGGATATCAAGAATTGCCATTACCAGCTCATTCTCATATAATATTTCGGCTTCCCCCTTACGATTAATAATATCACAAAATATACAATCCATATCCAAAAATAAACTTAATTTATTTTTAAGGCAAAAATAGGCAGAGATTCATTCTTTTTCTTTTTGCAGTCGTGAGTAATAAAGGCGTGCCCGTTTAAGGTCGTCGGGCGTATCAACAGCAAGATTTTCATAATTAGTTACCACAACTTTTATCTTGAACCCATTCTCCAGCATCCGCAGCTGTTCAAGTTTTTCTATCTGTTCAAGATCTGTAGGTGCAAGGCTGGTAAATTTCAACAGGTAATCCCTTCTATAAACATACAAGCCGATATGCTTATAAACATCGGCCATAGTAATACGATCGAACATTGTTTTAGCATCCCTTACAAAAGGGATGGGCGACCTGGAAAAATAGAGCGCAAAATTATTATAATCGAATACCACCTTGGTTACCGAGGGAGATTCGAGTTCATCGACTGTTTCTATTTTTTTGGCAAGAGTTGATACATTAACCGAAAGATCAAACAGCAGTGGTTCAACAGCCTGGTCGATCATTATTCCCTGGATAAAAGGTTCATCCCCCTGGATATTTACAATAATTTCCGCACCCGGAAGCTGTTTTGCAACATGGGCAATCCGGTCAGATCCTGTAGATATATTCCCGGGAGTTACGAATACCCTGGCTCCGAAATCCCTGCAGACTTCGGCAACTCTCTCATCGTCAGTCGCAATTATTACTTCACTAAGAAGGCGTGATGTTTTTGAACTTTCGTAGGTATGCTGAATCATAGGTTTGCCGCCTATATCCGCCAGAGGTTTCCCCATCAGCCTGGTTGAAGCGAAACGTGCGGGAATAATTCCAACGACCATCTTAACTCTCTATATTCACTTATAATAATTAGATGATATAATATCCCTTACTTTTCTCATAAGTTCAAGTTCATCGTTACGGGTTTCAACATTATCGGCAGGCACAGGCTCACTGAAAGTCACCCTGATTGTGCCCTTATTGAATTTGAAGGTACCCTTAGGAAGAAGCTTATCTGAATCACGTATAGTTACCGGAATAATAGGATAACTAACCTGCCCCGCGAGACGAAAGGCCCCTCTTTTAAACTGCTGAAGCTCGCCGTCTTTACTCCTGGTACCTTCAGGAAACAGGATCATCGAAACACCCTTAGTTTTCATTTTGTTTTTTGCTTTGTTAATGCTCTTAAGAGCATTCTCTGCATTGCTTCTGTCTATTACAATATGCGGTCCGGTTAACAGCTGCCATCCGAACAAAGGAATCCGGGTTAATTCTTTCTTAAATATAAATCCTGATTTAACAGGAATGGTATACTGCAGTGCAGGTATATCAAACTGACTGATATGGTTTGAAACAAATATAAAAGGTCCATCCCCGCGGATATTTTCCAATCCCTCAGCCTTAACCTTAACACCGCTGATAGAAAAAATTCCAAGACTGAATATTTTAGAAACATATTTATAGGTATAGAAAGATCTGTCAAGCAATCCGGAGAGAAGAGCGAGGAATGAGATTAAAAGTATATGAATAATAATGAAAAAAAATTTAACGTAAAACAATCCTTAAGTCTCCTCAAGAGAAATATTATTTTCCCTTATACCGTACTGCATTACATACTTCCTGATCGCATTTACCCTGTTTGATATGGATGGGTGGCTGTAAAAAAACCATTCCACAAACGGATGAGGATTTTTATCTCCAAGGTTCTGATCCGTAAGCTTATTCAGAGTAGATATGAATGCTGTAGGTTTTCCGGTAACAGTTACAGCATATTCATCTGCTTCGTATTCAAACTTTCTTGATAGGATATTGGTTAAAGGAGTTTCGATCAAACCGATGAGCATAGCCCAAAGCGACAGTATGGGCAATGCAGCAATTTCCTGAAGTTTTGAGAAGCCAAACCAGTGAATTGACACACTATAAAAATATGAAATCAGGAAAAGGGTTCCGAAGCTCGCCACGGTACCTATAATGATGTTTTTAATTATATGATTTCTTTTATAATGGCCGAGCTCATGAGCAATAACCGTTTCAATCTCATCACGAGAGTAATTATCAAGCAGCGTATCCCCCAGAAGGATCCGCTTCGATTTTCCGAGTCCCGTAAAAGCGGCATTTGCCTTCTTCGTATTCTTGCTCATATTAAACCTGAAAATATTCTCAACCTTTATGCCCGCAGCTTCAGCCAGTCTGGTAATTCCTGCTTTAAGATCCCCGTCATCGAGAGGGGTAATTTTATAAAATAGAGGGAGAACTATTACAGGCAGTAATCTTGCAAAAACAACAGATATAATGAAAAGAACTATCGCGAAAGGAAGCCACCAGAGCTGTCCGAATTTATTTATTATAAAATAAAACAAAAGAAGTATTGGTACACCTATAACAAGTGAAACAACAAGTCCCTTAATATTCTCAAATACCCACTTGCCAAAAGTCTGATTGGAAAGTCCGTATTTATGCTCAAGGTAAAAGTCTTTGTAATAGTTCACCGGGAAATAAAGGATAATCCCCGCAGCTCCTGTTATCAATATGAAGGCAAGAAACAACAGGTAAGCATTTGAAACATAATGACCAATGAAATTCTCCAGCTCAAGACTAAGGCGGGAATATACAAACGCTATGATAAGTATAAAGCTCACCACGCTTTTAGTTATACTTATACCAAGTTTTATGTTATTATATTTTTTAGATTTCATCAAAGGAAACTAAAGAGAGCGTAATTTAAGTTCAACTCATCCTGTGATATAAAATACGAAAAGCCTGATTAAAAACTAAGCTTTATATCATTCTTAAATCATCCTGAGGGAGCCACCCAAGTTTGCCGTCCTTTAATCTTATCCTGTAGTAGTTGTCAACCTTATCCTCGATCTTAACCTTTAACCCTTCATGGATGACAAATGCATCCCTGCTGTCGGGATCGGGAGAAAGTTTTGCTGTAGCCGATTGCTGCACAACAACCCCATTCTTAATATTGAATTCGCGGTTATACTTAATTGCCGAAATAGCGGTAGATAATGCAAATAAGAACAGAACAGCAATACCTGCAAAGAAAGCCAGTCTCTGGTAATCAGCATGGCGGGTAAAGAAATAGAAAATAATAAGTCCGATCAGAAGGATATAAAAAATATAGGAAAGGTATACCCACTCAGAAAAGGTCAACAGGGCAAGAAAGCTTTCCCACCACTGGAAAATAAAAAAATCAGGGAGTGTATTTATCCTGTCAATCGTTCTGGAGTTTGCGAGAGCCAGGTTATGCCTTATATCATCGTCGCCGGGTGACAGTTTCTGCGCCCGTTCGTAATTAAGAATTGCATAACCGAGGTTTCCCTTCCTGTAGTAAGCATTTCCCAGGTTGTAATATAATTCCGCGCTCTCATAACCTTCATTCAGCACCTTACTATATGCCTGTATAGCTTTGTCATACTTCTGCTGCTGGTAGAAATTATTTCCCTGCTCCAAAAAGTTTTGGGGCTGAGCTGCCAGCAAGACCGGAGCAATAAGCAGAAACATAAATAGTTTATTACGCAGCATTTTTTTTAAGGGATAAAGATTTTTCAATTTCAGTAATTATATGAGAAAGTTCATTATACATTTCAGCAACCGCTGCTGTCTCACTTTCTTTGGGCGCAAAACGAATAAACTCACATTTATTTGCAACCCTTTCGAATTCAGTTATCAGTTCTTTGTCGAGACCTCTTTTCTCAAGTTCGGCAGAAGCCCTGTTAACGCTGAGCTCCGATTTAGGAATATGGAATTTATCCTCGAGGTACCCGAAGAGAGCGAGTGAGATCTCCGAATAGAATGCGTTATGATCGCCTGCATCCATGAGGACCTTCGCTTTTTTTAATCTCAGCCTTGCGGCCTTTTGAGCACGCTGGTAACGCATTAGTTGTATATTACCTGCAAGCTTATCCTCTCTCCTTCTCCATACTACCAGGCCTAACCCAATTATAAAAGGAAATCCAACCGCTGCCCAGAAACCAAAACGGCTGAGTATGAAATTCCCTGACCTATGAAGTGATTCGTTATCGGTTTTAATATAACGTATATCTTCGCCCAGCATTTTCACATCTTCTTTACCGGCGTAATCAGCCGAGTTAACATTAGTTCCCTGTTCCACATTAAGGGGGTAAGAGGGAGTGCTAAGGGTGACGTACGATTTTTTGTTTATATCGAAATAAGAAAATTTCAAAGGAGGAATTTCTTTCTTTCCGGCATCACGGGGAACGATGAGATATTCCGCTGTTTTATTTCCGGAAATGTTTCCTATCCTGTTTACCTGCTCATTAACTTTCGGCTCATATTGTTCAAAGCCCGCAGGCAGGTTGATTTTGGGCATTTCGAGCAGACTAATATTTCCTGTACCGCTAATTGTAAGCTTCAATGTTACAGGTTCATTTGTCCTGGTTGATTTTTTATCGACCTGTGAATGCATTGAGAAATTGCCTACCGCACCATTAAATGAATCAGGCACATTTGCTGAAGGCAGAGGCTGAACGTTTATTTTAAGAGAGTTCGATTTTGCGGTAAAGTCAACCGTCTGACCTATTCCAAAAAAAGGATCATTAAAGAAATCGTCGAATACATTATTGCTCCTTCTCTTCTTCTGAACCTGAACAGGAACATCGAGTTCAAAAGGCGTAACATTCAATTCACCCGTTTGTGTCGGGAAAAGCGCAACTTTTTTAAGCACCCCTACCTTGTACTTCTTTCCCTGGTAGGTCTCGGTTGTAAACGAGATATTTCCGGATGTTTCAAGTTCCTCCGCCCAGAACCCGGGATACTGCGGAAGTTTGCTTATTGACATCTGGGACGCAATACTAAGCCGTGTGTACAGCCTGTAAGTAACAGTAACCTGCTCACCCATTAAAACTTTCTGCTTATCGGCCGTCGCTCTTACAAAAACGTTCTGTGCTATTTCATCGTTGCTGACACCTGAAGAATTCTGAGTATTATTCTGCTGTGTTCCGGAATTAGATGAACCTTTTTCAACCTGGATGGTAATAGGATCGGTCTTATAAGGGGTACCTTTATATTTTATTGAGGCACTCCCGATAGTGTACTTACCTAAGTTTTTCGGCTGAAGATAAAATGAATAAGAAAGCGACGCCGATACCGCACCGTTAATGCTCTGCATACTGGTCGACTGGTTTGGCCCACTCAAGACCATGAATCCCGCAAAATCGGGAGCATTAAATCCGCTTAGACTATTAACATCAGTTCCTTCAAAAGTAAATGTCACCTGAAATCGGTCATTTAGTCCCACCGTGGTATTATCCACAGAGGCAGAAAATGACTGAGCCATTACTGCCGCAGGAATCAAAAGAATAGTTAATAATATGTATGCCGAACATTTTTTCATTTAAGAAGAATTACCAATCCTTATCTGTCTTTATCGGGACGCCTTTTTGTTTCCTCAATTTCTTCTGAAGATCCTTCTCATTATTCCTAAGTGCCTGCAGAATCCTTTCAGCTTCCTTTTTTGATATCTTGTTCTGCTGCTGTTTCTGCTGAGTTGCGTCCTGTTTGGCTTCCTGATTTTTCTGATCCTGCTGGTTCTGCTGATTCTGTTTATTCTGCTGATCTTTTTTCTGCTGATCCTTATTCTGCTGCTGCTGGTCTTTATCCTTATTCTTATCCTTGTTCTGATCTTTGTTCTGCTGATTCTTATCCTGGTTCTGTTTCTGCTGGTTCTTTTGGTCCTTCAGCAGGTTTAGTGCATAGGAAAGATTATATTTCGTCTCTTCATCATTGGGATTCAGCTTCAACGAGTTCTTATACGCTTCTATGCTTTCCTTAATCTGCTTCGACTTCAGCAGAGAGTTGCCGATATTATGATATACTTTGGCCTTTTCATTTTTGTTTTTAGCCATTGTAAGGGCTGTCTTATAGGAATTCAGAGCTTCATCGTATCTCTGCTGCTGATAGTATGCGTCGCCGAGATTAAAGTTTGTGATGAAATTTTCGGGTTGTTCATCAAGTCCCTTCTTGAAGTTTACCTCAGCGTCAGCAAATTTTTTGTTTTTATATTTATCCACGCCGTTATTATTAAGACTCCGAAGGCTCTGTGCCTGCAATACGTTCACCGCAGAGATAGTGATCACGCAGCCCAATATTAAATACATAAGTTTCATGTTTAAACCTTCTGCTCTATTCCTAATTTCCTGTTAAGCTTGTCAAACAGAAGCGATCTTCTGTCAGAGATAAAAAATTCAAGTACAAGAAGAATAATTGCCGGAGCTAAAAAATAATAAAACCTGTCTTCGTAATCAGTAACTTTCCTTACGCCGAACTCGCTTTTCTCAAGAGAGGAAAGATCGCTGTATATCCTGTCCAGATAATCATCATACGTTGCTGCCTGGAAATATTTTCCGTCACCTGCCGAAGCAATCTGTTTCAGTGTTGTATCATCCAGCTTCGTGAGAACTATATTCCCGTTCTCATCCTTTTTATAATCGACCTGCTGCCCCTGCGCATTATAGACAGGGATCGGAACACCGGCAGTAGTACCTAATCCGATAGTATAAATCTTTATTCCCTTATCTTTTGCTCCTTCAACCGCCTGCATTATATCACCTTCGTGATCCTCGCCATCAGTAATTATAACAATAACCTTCTGCGTATTTGTTTTATAATCAAATGACTTTACGGCAAGATTTATGGCTGAAGCGATGGCCGTTCCCTGCTGGGGCACTGAATTAACATCAACGGCGGAAAGAAAAAGATTTGCGGCAGAATAATCGGTTGTAAGAGGAAACTGAACAAAAGCATCCCCGGCAAAAATTACGAGTCCAATCCTGTCGCCTCTCAACTTATTTATCAGGTTCGATATCTGATACTTAGCCTGGTCGAGCCTGTCTGGTTTAATATCCTGCGCCAGCATACTTCGCGATACATCAAGGGCAATAAATACGTCGATGCCCGTTTGTTTAACCTCCTGTACCCGGGTCCCGACCTGCGGATTAGCTGCCGCGAAGATCAAAAGGACGAGGGCAAAAAGAATAAGTCCGATCTTGAACCAGTTCTTCAATATGCTGAAATCAGGAAAAAGCACCTTGTGCAGTTTTCTGTCGGCAAACTGATCGAGCAGCTTTTTACGGTTCCTGTTCAGGTACCAGAAAATCAGTATCAGTACAGGCACCGCATAAAGCGCGTTCAAATATTCAGGATGTGCGAAACGAAACATTAGACAATTAACAATTTATAATTTATAATTAGCAATTAACCATTATGGGATCTTTCTTAAGACTGTGCGTGACAGCGATACCTCGAGGAATAGAAGGAAGATACCGCCGCCAAGCCAGCCGTAAAAAAGTTCCTTAGCATTTCTGTATGAAGTTATTTCAACTCTTGTTTTTTCAAGTTTATCTATTTTAGTATAAATATCCTCCAGGGTTCTGTTATCGGTAGCCCTGAAATACTGTCCATCGGTTATCGATGCAATTTTATGCAGAACCGCTTCATCAATTTCAACAGGAGCCATCTGATATCTGATCCCGAAAGGAGTCTGAACAGGGAAAGGCGCATTTCCGCGGGTTCCGACACCGATAGTGTAAATCCTTATTCCGAAGGTTTTCGCAATCTCAGCCGCAGAAACGGGATCAACCTCACCGGCATTATTAACACCATCTGTCAGTAGTATAATGATTTTGCTTTTGGCATCGCTGTCCTTCAGTCTGTTTACACCGTTGGCAATAGCATTTCCAATGGCTGTACCATCTTCTATCATCCCGCTTTTTATCTGACTGAGCAAGTTCCTCAGAACGGGATAGTCTACAGTTAAAGGGCATTGAGTGAATGCATCTCTTGCAAAAACAACAAGTCCTATTCTATCTGAAGTACGACCTTTAATAAAATTATCGATAACATTTTTGGCCGCCTCAAGCCTGTTCGGTTTTAAATCCTCGGCAAGCATACTGCCTGAGATATCAAGCACCATTGCTATATCAATACCCTCAGTATAAACATTTTCACCCGAAGAGAAAGTCTGGGGACGAGCAAGCGCAACGATGAAAAGAGCAACAGCCAGTAGTCTGAGAAAGAACGGAATATGCCGCAGTCTTTCCTTTAATGTCGGGGCAAATCCTTTAAGAAACCCCAGTGATGAATATTTAACCGAAGGCTGCCGTTTATAGCCCTTCCAGAAATACCAGGCGGCCATAACCGGAATAATGATCAGGGTAAACAGTATCCATGGATATGCAAATGTTATATTATTGAACATCTTCTGTCACCTCAGTAACTGCTTCATCGGAACCTGATTTTGTTTTCTGCACTATATCCTCCGCCTGTTTCATCATCTCTTCATTTACAGACGCCATCGGCTGGTATTTGGCAAATTTCACCATGTCGGCATTACTCAAAAAATCCTGCGTATCTGCTATAATCTTCCCGGTTCCTGCCCTTCTGCGAAGTTCTTCAACTGCTTCACCGGAGGTCATTTCAAGTGCAGGCAGATTAAACCTTTCTTCAAAATATCTTCTTATGATCTCTGTAATTTCTGAGTGATATTCTTTGACCATTCCCTTCTGCCACAGCTGTTTTTCACGGAGACTTCTTAATGATTTCAAGGCAGCAACATGTGCGGGAATTTTAATCACAACTTTTTCAGGAACGTAACCGGCTTTCCGTGCCTGGTATTTCCTGTAAATGTAATATGCACCAGCAAGGATTATCAGTCCGATCAATACCCAGAGAACGATCCACCTCCAGTCGAGAGGTATCCTGAGAGGTTCTTTGACATCTTTTATTCCCGCTTCAGGATTCACCTTTAACGGGCGGACAGTAAAATAAACCTCATTCGTATTAATAACTTTTGAAACTGTGTCTTCTTTTGCTCTGTAATAAACCGGAACAGGCGGAACGGTTACATCAGAGGAATCATACTTTGAAAAGGTATAGCTGTAAGTTATAACCTGCTTACCACCGGATTCCTCTTTTTGAGGAGCCTGCTGACTGATAAGATCCATACCCGCGAGTGTATCACTAACAGCAGGTCCGCTGACAATAATTTCAGGACGAGCTTTTACCTGTATCGTGTACTGAATATAGTCGCCGACTTTATAGGCGCTTGTATCAGTTGAAGCCTCAACAGTTATGTTCTGTGCAGAAGCAAACCCTGCCAGCACAGAAAAGAATAATCAGAACATTAATAAAACTTTTTACCATCTTCTTTCACGTAATCTGAAGAATTGAACAAGAGGTTTTACGTAATCATCACCGGTCTGCACCTCAATGCTGTCGAGTCTGCTTGAAATAAATAACGACTTTCTCTGCCGGATCATATTTTGCCTTACTTCTTTCAGTCTGTTCTGCACTTTTATACTACTTGTATCCACCCAGCGTTCCTCACCAGTTTCGGCATCTGTCAGTTTTATTAGTCCCATTTTTGGTATCTCACTCTCCCGTTTATCATTCAGAACAACGCCGATAAGGTCGTGTTTCTTACCGATAATGCGGAGAATTTTTTCATAACCTGAATCCATAAAATCCGACAGCAGAAAAACAATGCTTCTTTTTTTAATTGTGCTGTTCAGATACTCGAGAGCAGCTTTAAGATTAGTAGTTTTGCCTTCAGGTTCAAATGAAAGCACTTCACGGATGATGCGGAGAACATGACTTCTGCCTTTACGTGGCGGAACAAACTTTTCAATTTTATCCGTAAAGAGGATTAACCCGACCTTATCACTGTTTTTCAAGGCTGAGAAGGCAAGGATTGCGCTAAGTTCGGCAGCAACCTGCTGCTTCGTTTTTTCAATTGTACCGAAGATGAGGGAGCCGCTTAAATCAACCATCAGCATAACAGTAAGTTCGCGTTCCTCTTCAAATATTTTTATAAAAGGATGACCGAATCGGGCGGTAACATTCCAGTCGATATTTCTTATGTCATCTCCGAACTGGTACTCGCGGACTTCAGAGAATTCCATTCCTCTTCCTTTAAATACCGAATGGTATTCCCCGGAGAAGACCTGGTTTACAAGTCCCTTCGTCCTTATCTCAATCTGTCTTACCTGTTTAAGAATCTCTTTAGTTAACAAAGTTCTTTAATTGTTAATTGTAAATTATTCATTGTTAATTATTACTCTACGGGACTTCAATTTTATTTAATATTTCCTGAATTATGTATTCTGATGTAATCTCCTCGGCTTCTGCCTCATAAGTAACCGCGACTCTGTGTCTGAGAACATCCTGGCAGATACCGCGGACATCTTCCGGGATCACATAACCTCTTCGCTTTATAAATGCCATTGCCTTAGCACCAAGGGCGAGGTTAATAGAAGCGCGCGGGGAGCCGCCGTATGAAATGAGATCAGTGAGATTACTTAATCCGAATTCCTTCGGCGAACGAGTCGCAAAAACTATATCGAGAATATATTTCTCAATTTTCTCATCCACATAAACATCATGCACAAGATTTCTTGCCTTAAGAATTTCTTCTGTTGAGATCACAGGATTGATCCTGTCTTCCACCAGGTTTACGTTATTACGCATAATCTTTAACTCTTCGTCGCGTGAAGGATAGGAAATCTTCACCTTCAGCATAAAACGGTCAACCTGTGCTTCGGGCAGCGGGTAAGTTCCCTCCTGCTCAATAGGGTTCTGGGTTGCCAGTACCAGGAAAGGTTCTTCCAGAAAAAATGTTTGTTCCCCGATAGTAACCTGCCGTTCCTGCATAGCCTCAAGAAGGGCACTCTGAACCTTAGCGGGTGCACGGTTAATTTCATCAGCAAGGATGAAATTAGCGAACAGAGGGCCTTTACGAATGAAAAAATTACCTTCCTTCTGGTTGTAGATCATTGTTCCAACAAGGTCGGCCGGAAGCAAATCGGGAGTAAACTGTATACGCTGAAACTTAGCTTTCATTGCTGCTGAAAGCGACTTAATTGCAAGAGTTTTCGCGAGTCCCGGCACACCTTCCAGCAGAATATGCCCGTTACCGAGGAGTCCCACAATCAGCCTTTCAACCATAGCCTTTTGACCCACTATTACCTTGCCGATTTCACTCATCAGCAGATCAATAAATGCGCTTTCCTGTTTGATTTTTTCATTAAGTGCAGAAATATCCAAGATTTACCTCATCATTTTGTGAGTTATCGTTTAAGAAATAGATTAGCAAAATACACCAAATACCCGGTAGTCTGATTAGACGGTCTCAAACATAAAAATGTTGCATTTCTTTTGCAAAAAACTTCCCTCCCGGAAAAATTTTGGTATATAATAGTATCTAAGAATCTTGAATGGGGTGTGATTACTAAAAAATTAACAGCTTCCTCCCGGAGGAGGAAGCCGAATCAGAGGGGTGATAGGGTTTAACTAATTATCCTGAGCGTAAGTAGCCGAATACTGAATAACCTTTCCTTCCTCATTGTGGGTGATTAACGCAATGTAAAGGATTGAATTCTGGTATTTGGCGGCAATATTTTGCTGCACAACATTCAAAGGAACGTTAATGGTAATAGGATTTATAGTATCCAAAATTTATAAAAAATGGAAATTTTTTGAATGGCGGAGGATAAAAAAACCGGTAACAGGGGTGTTACCCCGAACTCTTTTAACCATCACGAGGCAGGGGTAAGGTAACAGCATCCGAACATAATTGAGTTATACCACGTTCAATAATATAGTAATTACTTTATTATTCAATTAAGGTGTCGCTGCTAAGTTTGCAGCTTTCTGACAGAGCAAAATCTAACCTTGCACCCAGAATATTGCCCAAATTTATTTTTACTGACGCCCTATTAAAATAAGACAGGGAATCTTCAGGTTCTAAATCAATTGCTTTTGTAAAGTATTCTGCTGCCTCTTTGTACCTGCCCCTATCCGCGTTCTTCACTCCTTCCGTATTATAAAAGAGTTTATCAACTTTATTCATTTTTAACTGTTGTACTGAAATTTTCAAGGAGCTGAGTTTCTTCATATTATTATCTACTTATCTTGTGTATTCATCATCTTAATGATACTTGCTATTGCTAATATTATATACACACTACAAGCATGAATAACAAGGCAGATAAACAGCCGGTTTTTGTTATCAGCCCGATAAGTTTGGAGCCAATAGTGTATACCTTGAGAGAAAGTCTCATTAAAATTTCATTATTGAAATTTCCAATGAAGCCAATCAGCAAGCTGTTCAAAAAGTTTATGATTCTTTGTCGAGCAATGATTAGAATAACAGGATTAATGACGTTGCGGTTCAATTAATTGATTTGGCAAATGATTTAAATAAAGAAATAGATTCACACAAAATAACCTTGAAAAAGAGATATGTAACCTATAATGGAATATATAATGATGTCGGGATTATAGATATAAGACTTAAGGAGTTAGTACAAAACAAGATAAATGGGAAAAAGCATCTGCAGCTTGAAGCGCCCAAAAATAATTTTGAACGAATTGAAGAATTGAGCAATTAAAAAAATGCAATCGGTATTAAATATCCAGTTTGCTTGAGGCGATGCGTTTTACTATTTCGGGGTCGCGGTATAAGGCATCTTAGTATTACCAGGACAACGGATTTGTTATGTCTTTCGGCAATTGACCTTAGTAATTCATATTTATCTGTCGATCATTTTTTGGTTGTTTTCGGAGTATCGCGCACCATGGATCTCTATTCCGGATGCGGCGTCGTTGATCTCTTTAAGATCGTTTGTCGATAATTCTGAATCGGTGGAACGGATGTTTTCTTCGAGACGATGCGGCTTTGTGGTTCCGGGGATCGGGACGATCCACGGCTTCTGCGCAAGGAGCCAGGCGAGCGCTAGCGGTTTGTGAAATATTCAGCAGGACGGATATAAAAGGCGGGGATATTTATTCTTCATAACTTAAATTTAACCTCTACGTTGTGGTCCTGGCGGTCGTCGATGAGGGGGATTGCTTTGTCGGGTTTATCTTCTCCATTAACTGCTACACTCAGCTGTGCGTCACCCTCTTTCACCTGGTAAACGGTAATGTGGTAAACGGTATCACGGTATCTGTAGTTCACTTTGTAGGTCTCCCAGCCGGCGGGTATGCAGGGTTCAATGTATAGTTTGTCGGCTTCTAGCCTTAATCCCAGCAGGGATTCTACAATGAGACGGTAGAGCCATCCGGCTGACCCGGTGTACCAGGTCCAGCCCCCGCGGCCTGTGTGGGGCTTTACTGCGTAGACGTCGGCGGCAACGACGTAGGGTTCGACTTTGTAGACGGCGATGTCCTCGGGACTCGAACCATGATTCAGCGGCAGAATTATCTGCAGGAGTTCCCACGCCCGTTTGTTGTCACCTAAAGCCGCAAAAGCCATCGCCGCCCAGATGGCGGCATGCGTGTATTGCCCCCCGTTCTCTCTTACGCCGGGAACGTAGCCTTTTATGTACCCCGGGTTTAATTCTGATTTATCGAACGGAGGATCGAGAAGCTGAATTAGTTTGTTATCGCGGTGGACAAGGTATTTGTCCAGTGCGTCCATTGCCTTGCGCTGCCTGACGTTATCACCGGCGCCAGAGAGCACCGACCAGCTTTGCGCTATTGAATCGATACTGCATTCAGGGTTTACATCGGATCCGAGCGGCGAACCATCGTCAAAGTAAGCCCTGCGGTACCAGTCCCCGTCCCACCCGCTTCGCTCTATGTTTTTCCGCAATCCCGACGCCTCTGCTCTGCACTTTTCGGCAAACGCACCATCATCCTGTATTTCCGCAATCTTCGCGAATCGGATCAGCACTTCGTAAAGGAAGAATGCTAACCAGACACTCTCCCCTTTTCCTTCAATGCCTACCATATTCATTCCGTCGTTCCAGTCGCCGCCTCCCATTAGCGGTAAATTATGTTCACCGAAACTCAATCCTCTATTAATGGAGCGGACGCAATGCTGATACAGGCTTCCGGATTCTTCCGCAACGGCGGGAAGGTCGTAATTGGAATCGACGTCGGGGTTGATTGCACGACCTTCCAGAAAGGGCGCGGATTCGTTAAGCACACCTGTGTCGCCTGTACTTTGTACATACCTGCAGACCGCCAACGGCAGCCAGAGATAATCATCGGAGCAGTGAGTCCTTACACCACGCCCCGAAGGCGGATGCCACCAATGCTGCACGTCCCCTTCAAGGAATTGCCGGCTTGCGCAAAGTAACAGGTGATTTCTTGTAAGAACCGGCTCGGTGTGAATAAGCGACATTACGTCCTGCAGCTGGTCCCGGAAACCGAAGGCTCCGCCCGACTGATAATACCCGCTTCGCGCCCATATACGGCAGGCCAGTGTCTGATACGACAGCCATCCGTTGGTGAGTATGTCAAGAGCCGCATCGGGCGTTTCTATCTGGACCGCACCCAGGGTTTTATTCCAATAGTTCCACACTGCTTCGAGTGCCTTACGGGCTGCTTCGGGACCCTGGAAACGGCGAAGTAAATTACTTGCGTCTTTCTGGTCTCTCCCTGCGCCGAATTTAAAAATGATCTCGTATTCCTGCTCTTCTACCAGCTCGAATGAAACTCTTATCGCCGCGCAGGGATCTAAAGCAGCACCTGTATTACCGGAAAGATCAGTATTGGTCATACCGGCAGGATTCTTTAGTGAACCGTTTCTGCCGATGAACTCGGTGCGGTCACCGGTGAGGCTGCCCGGTACGCTGTCTGTCTGAAGGAAGACAACTCTGTTCGTGAATTCTGAATTGTAAGGATTCCGTGCAAATATCGTGGATCCCTCTCGTCCGGTTTTTGTAATAACATGCATCCCTGTTTTTGAACGCAGATCACCAAGAACCAGCTCTGCGTAAGCCGTGAATGAAAGCCTGCGGAGCCGGCCTGACTCATTCCGTACTTTTAATACCGAGAACTTGATTGGCGCATCTGTCGCGGCATATATCCAGAGCTCCGAACGGATGCCGTTTTCTGTATGTTCAAAAACGCTGTAGCCGAAACCATGGCGACTGGCGTAGGCACCGCTTCCCCCGGCGGGTAACGG
This sequence comes from uncultured Bacteroidota bacterium, assembly GCA_963839165.1. Taxonomy (GTDB): domain Bacteria; phylum Bacteroidota; class Ignavibacteria; order Ignavibacteriales; family Ignavibacteriaceae; genus DATFVA01. The sequence continues at coordinate 783,011 of CAWIUG010000005.1, forward strand.
TGTGGGCGACCAGTAATGGCCGGTGTCTTCATCCCGAATGTAAAAAGCTTCTCCGCTTGCGTCGCTTACAGGGTCATTGTTCCATGGCGTAAGCCGGAATTCATGGGCGTTCAAACTCCATGTATAAGTGGGACCGCTTTCCGATACAACAGTTCCGAAATCGGGATTCGCAATTATATTTACCCAGGGAGCGGGTGTAACCTGGTGCGGAGAAGTTGTAATTATGTATTCACGTCCGTCGGGGGTGAATCCGCCCAGTCCGTTAAAGAAAATCAGATCGGTGCGGGGAAGAAGGGTATCTTCATTTACCATCCGATGGTTCCGTACCGCTTTGAATCGTCCGGCCGGCGCTTTTTCAGATTTAAGTTTGTTGAGCTGCTCCTCAAGGGTTCCCCTTTGATCGGAGATGATTACACGGGCAACTGTCTGGATGAGGATCCGATCCTCGCTTGAGATCTGGTCTGACTGTCTTACAAAGATACCGCCGGATTTGTCAACCAGTCCGGCTTCTACACCTGCGGTGATCAGCGCCAGAATTTGTTCCTGCAGTAATTGCCTGTATCCGGCCCTGTCTTCATTCCAGATCACCAGGTCGACTGCTAAACCTTTCAGTCTCCAGTATGAATGGGCCTGGACAAGCTGGCGGACAAGATTTATGTTTTCCACGTCTTCAATCTGCAGCAGTACAATAGGCAAATCACCGGAAATAGCATAACCCCACAAGCCTGACTGCCCTCTACGGTTTTTCAGGATGATCTCCGGACCGGCCCGCAGGAAAGAATTTCCGTAGATGATCGAGCTTGCAAGACGCCTGTAAATTTGTGCATCCCCCTCCGAGGCATTTAACTGCCGCAATGTTACCTGGTTGTGCGTCCAGGCAAGTTCGAAAACCCTGTTGGCAAGCCGCCTGTCCTGGTACTTATCGATCAGAGCAAGTACAGATTCCCGCGTTTCACCCATTCCATAAACCATATCTACTACGGCGGTTTCCTCAGGTTCAACGATTAATTTATAACGGATTGAAGCTATGGGATCAAGCACTGAGCCCTGACTGCCCGAAAGAGTGCCGGTATCTTTCATTGCATCGGGAAAGGCGGTTGTGTTCCCGCGTCCGATGAATTGCATCCTGTCGGTTTCAAAAGAAGTCTTTCCCTCATTCACTCCCCGCCCTGCCATCATATGGAACATAAATGGTGTTTGCTCTTCCACTGATCTTGGCCTTCGCGTGCAGATGACCGCGTTCCGCTCCGGGATTATCTCAGTACGCACAAACAGGTTGCTGAATGCAGGGTGCAGATTGTCGGAGGCAGAAGAGGCAAGAACTACTTCCGCGTAACTGGTAATTTCAATTGTCCTTCGTATGCGTGACCTGTTTGTAAGATGAATTCTGCGAAGTTCGGTATCGTCCTCAGGAGAGACCACGATCTCCGTATGCATATCAATATTATGATCCCTCCGCCGGAATTCCGCCAGTCCTTCAGAGAAAATAACTTCGTATGATTTTGAACGTTTCAGCGTCGGCTGATGCGCGGTCGACCAGAATTCTCCGCTTGCTTCATCGCGGATATAGCAGAATGTGCCCCAGTTGTCGCGTGTGCTGTCTTCACGCCATCGTGTAACCTGAATATCCTTCCATTTGCTGTAGCCTCCGCCTGCGCTGGTAACCATTACGTGGTACCTGCCGTTTGACAACAGGTGTACCTCAGGCACGGGTGTATCGGGATTATCGATTATCTGCATCGGAATTCCCGTATCGCTTGATTTAATGGGAGTATCTATAAGTCCCGCTTCGTGTGAATGAAATATTGTTGCCCTGGGAATTCTTTCCTGAAGCAGGAGCATGGTAGCCTCCAGCAAAGGATCCGACCTGAATCGCTTCTGCATCTGACGGTTCAGGATCAGGTATGCAAGGGAGAGTAGACTCATTCCCTGGTGATGTGCCATAAATGATTTAATTATCACACTCGAATTTCCGCGCGGCAGTCGTGATTTAGTATAATCCACAGCTTCATAAAAACCGAATTTACCCAGCAAGCCGTCCGCGGCAAGCCTCTGAAGATTCGCGCAAGCTTCCTCAGGATCAATCATCAAAGCGAGCACAGTGGCATAAGGAGCGATAACAAGATCTTCTGCCAGTCCCCTCTTTAATCCCAGTCCAGGAACGCCGAACGCACGGTACTGGTAATTGAGATTAACATCAACGATGTTGTAACCTGATTCGGATATCCCCCAGGGTACGCCGCGGTTTTTTCCATATTCGATCTGATACTTTACAGCGGCCTTATAGGTCTGGTGCAGCAGCGTGTTCTCGTACGTAGGCATTACCAGCAAAGGCATGAGGTATTCGAACATTGAACCGCTCCAGGAAAGAAGAATGGGATCACCTCCTACAGTAGTAAGCAGTCTGCCTAATGCAAACCAGCTTTCCTGCGGCAGCTGACCCTGCGCGATTCCCACAAAGCTGCTTAATCTTGCCTCTGACGCAAGCAGATCGTAGTAGCTTGCATCCCTTCGCCTTTCATTCACACTATATCCAACTGAGAGCAAATGACGCGGTTTGTCATAGAGAAAATCATAGTCCATAAGCGAAAATTTCCCGGCTTGTGCCGCAAGCTCTTCAATGACCGCAATACGCTCACATGCTCTTTCAGCAGCCCGGCGGATTAAACTGTTTTCATCCGGATGCGCTTCAGGCAATTCAATCGCTGCTATTCCTGCGTAATGTAGGTATTTCATCGCCCGGCATAAAATGTTTCGGGTCAGAAGGATCCGGCGCATTGAGCCGGGGGACAAGAAATGTTAATTCATCAAGCGCAGCGCGGCACTGATCAGCAAGCGCACCTGCCCAGTGCTTAATTTCATTATTACTATGTGTTGAATAACTTTTCTGTATTTCAATACTTAGTGATGTTAATTTTTTAAGATTTAGTGAAAAATCTTCAAGGGTACTGAGCCGGGAATCGATTGAGGAATCAAGTTCCTTCTTAAATTGAGCAAGCCTGTTATCCTGAATTCCATCCGCTGCACTGATAAGAATGCTTAAAGTATCGCCTATCCCTTCAAATACCTGCTGACTCACTATTTTTTTATCGGGGAGTGATATAATCCCCTGCCTGAGAGTCAGGAGATGACCCATAAGATTTCCGCTATCGACAGATGAAATGTATAGCGGAGTAAGGGGCGTTAAAGATCTTGTATCATACCAGTTGTAAAAATGTCCGTAATACCGCTCCAGGTTCTCCATAGTGCTAAAAGTATTCGAGATACGCTCTACCAGTTCTCCTGTTGTTATATAACCAAAGTCATAAGCTGACAAACCGGCAAGAAGCGACAATCCGATGTTTGTAGGCGAAGTTCTGTGCGCAACCACCCCAACGGGGTTTTCCTGATAGTTATCAGGGGGCAGCCAGTGATCTTCGGGACCAACGAATGTATGAAAGAAGGCCCATGTTTTTCGGGCGATCTCTCTTAAAAATAATTTTTGTGCATTAGATAGGATTACCTCGTGACGTGTTTGAGGCAGACTGATCCACCAGGCGGCATACGGCGATATAAACCAGAGAACCAATACAGACAAGGCCGCGGCAGGCAGACTTTGCCCGGTCAATACGAAATAGAGAACCACAGCGATGACGATAGTCGGGGCTATCCACATTTTCCGGAACGAACCGGGCAGAGTAACGCGTATCCTGCGGTCATGTGACGGATTCCACTCGAGAAGTTTTTTATGCGAGATGATCATCCTCCATAGGGTCCGGATAATTGCATCGAGACTAAAAAACATCTCATACGGGAGAGTAATAATCGTAAAGACTGCCTGGGAAAAATGCGTGCCCGTAGACCGCAGAGCCGCAGCGAGGTGCTGACTTAAAAGGACATCCGCCGGTTTGTTAAAAAAGTCGACCACGGATATGATCAGCGGAGGGATCAGGATTATTCCGATTACCCACAACGTCCAGAACCATGGATCTGAAAGTACCGTCCATCCCAGGAACAATAACAATGTAAGCGCAAAAGGCGAGAGACTGCGCCGCAGATTATCGCCAATTTTCCATTGAGAAAGCCACGACAACGCGTTTCTGCGCAAACCACTGTTAAGAGATGGAACAAAAGGCAGAAGCCATTTTATTATTTGCCAGTCACCCCTGATCCAGCGGTGCCGTCGTTTTACATCCGTAAAATAGTGTGACGGATATTCTTCAAATAACTGTACATCACTCAACAATCCGGCTCTCGTATAGCAGCCTTCTATAAGATCATGACTTAAGATCTGGTTTTCGGGAAAACTTCCCTTCAGGACCTGTTCGAACATATCGACATCATAGATACCTTTACCGATAAATGAACCTTCGCCGAAAAGATCCTGGTAAACGTCAGAGATCGCGCGTGTATAAGGATCAATTCCCGGTTCACTTCCAAAAAGACCCGCATAACGTGAGCGATTTGTTCCCGGAAGGCTGACTGCAACCCGCGGCTGTAATATGGCATGCCCTTCCACCACACATTTTCTTTTAGCATTGTAACGAGGACGGTTAAGCGGGTGAGCCATTGTACCTACCATCTGCCTGGCTGAGTCACGCGGCAGCTGGGTGTCGCTGTCAAGTGTAATTACGTATTTAACATAAGGCAGAACATCAGTTTTACCGACTATCACAGAGAACCTGTCTTTTAATCCGCCGCGCAGCAATGAGTTCAGTTCCTCAAGCTTTCCTCTTTTGCGTTCGTAGCCTATCCATTTCCGCTCGCGCGCGTTCCATTGCCGGGGGCGGTGAAACAGAAAGAAATTATCACCTTTATATTTTTTATTGAGGTCCTCAATCATTTTAACAGCAAGCTGTAAAAGAGACTCATCCTCCGGAAGTGATTCTTTATCAGCGTCCTGATAATCAGTGAGCAGGCAGTAGTAAAGATTGCTGTCCTGGTTTCCGAGGAAACGGATTTCCAATGACTCGGTGAGTCCCCTGATATTATTTTCATTAATTAATATTGAAGGGATTACGATAAGCGCACGCGATTCCGCCGGTATCCCTTCCGAATAATCCATTCTTGGTAAACGGCCGGGCTTCACAATCAATGTGGAAATCCAGTTAACAAGGGCGACCGGTAAATTAGCGGCAGCTATAAAAAAGAGAATCCCCAGAAGGACAAGCTGTAAATTATCAAATCCTTTGTCATAAACCTGCTCTAACATAAAGGCGATAATGAGGATGGTAAGAAGTATGATTGAACCGCTGTATATCAATAAAGGAACCCTGCCGCTTATTTTTGCTAAAGCCCTAAGTGGGGAAACCCGCACCCTGCAGGCCGATTCCAGTTGAGTCAAACCTTTATCTATCAGGTAGTAACCGACGTGTGCGGTAACGGTATCGCTTCCATTTACCGCAATGCTCTCCTGTGAGAGGCGGATTGCCGTCCGGGCAGTTTCTTCTTCGGAAATCGGACTATGCTTCGCGATTTTCTCTATAACATGGCGGTACTGGTCGCGTGTGGAGAAATCCATTTGTCCGTAAACACCGCCCGGATCTTTCATCAGGATCTTTTCAACAGTGCTCATCGTTTCAACGAAACTTTTCCAGTCCATGGTTTCAAGGAAGCGGAGGCTCCCGATACTATTGCTGATGGAGACCTGATCCGCGGCCTGCTGCTGATTTCCCAGCTGTATTAACTCTTCAATATTCTGACCTGAATCGGAAAGTCTTTGTTCGATCCAAGTCAGGGCAGAAGACAGGGAGTGGCTTAGGCCCTGCAGTTTTCGGGTAAGCTCGGACACGAAAGATGTTGTCATTGGGGGGTCTGACCGCGACATATCTGCGACCACCTGGATCAGGTTCTTAGGATCTTTCTCAAACATTTCAATCATATCGTCTGCCCAGGCATCAGCCAGATTACGTTCAATCCTGCCGGCAGCAACCTTCACGGCAACGCGGCGCAGATTCTCGATGAGTGCCAGTCGCAGCATAATCGGGATTGCCCATAATTCGCCTATTTTCAGCACTGTTACTGTCTGATAGGCAGATACAAAACGGTTAAGATTTTCCGGGTCCACCCGGCCGTCGCCATGCGATATAATTTCCTGTGCAATATCATAAACACGGGGCAGACCTTTCGATAACCCCTGTGAAAGACGGGGTAATTCACGGCTGTAACCTTTGGGCAGGTGTTTTTTGCCGGTACGGATCTGTTCTTCGATCAGGTAGAAGTTATCAAGCAGCCATTCCTCAGCCGGTGTAATCGCATGCTTTGCTTTGAGAGATTCAATCAGTAATTCCTGCAATTCAAAAAGAAAAACCTCATTTTCCGCAAGGCGTTTAAGAAGGACGGGTTCAATTATGATTTGGGATGTTAAGGTATGTGTTTCAGCAAGGAATTTGCCGTGATGCTCCATCTGGTCGGCGCTGAATAGCTCCGAGCGCATCGGAGGTTCCGCTTTAGCAAACTTTTTAACGAGCGAATTTTCATTAAGCTGCGACTTAAATCGTGATATCGATTCATTTATATTCGGTTTAAGTATCTTCATATTCTTCGTACCAATATACCAGTAAAATTGAGATATAAACAATCGTTTAGGGCATACCTTATCGGATCACACCTTCACATCCCGGTATTGCGACTGCATTTATATGCTGTTACCATTACCGGAAGTCGCGCCTTGTTTCATACAGTTTAATTTTTTTATATATTATAAATAACCATAATGTATTATTTATTAAGGTTATATATTTTTGCTTGAATCCGCACCGCAACATCCAAACGGCTTTTAACTCCCCATGAATAAGAAACTAAAACTTTTACTAATTGAAGATAATCGCCTGCTCAGAGAAGGCATTAAGGTTATGCTTTCAAAGCAGAAGGATATGCAATGTGTGGAGACTGTCGGCAACGGTGAAAATATTTCGAATTTACTGCAAAAGCACAAACCCGATATAGTGCTGCTTGATATGGGTCTTCGTAATCGTAACAGTTTGAGTTTGGTGAAAGTGATCAGAAAAAAGTTTCCATCCACCAAACTTATAGTGATGGACCTGATCCCCGCCCAGGAGGATGTTTTTGAATTTGTTCAGGAGGGGGTTTCGGGATTCATATTGAAAGAGGCTACGGTTAGCGACTTCCTCAAAACTATCAGGGATGTGTCAAAAGGGCAGAACGTACTCCCTCCTAATATGACCGGATCACTTTTTTCCCAGATTGTGGAACACGCCCTAAACGGATCAAATCATGCGGTTATTATGGACTCGGTCAGGATGACAAAACGGGAGAAAGAGGTAATCGGGTTTATCTCAGACGGCTGCAGTAACAAAGAGATCGCGCACGAACTTCATCTCTCAACCTACACTGTAAAAAGTCACGTACATAATATACTTGAAAAACTTGCATTGAGTACCCGGGTGCAGATCGCAAAATATGTACATGACTCAGGCAAAAAAGAATCAGCCTCCCGGGGAACTTCCCTGATGGATGATTAGATCCTATTAAAAGAATTAATCCCCTTTTCAATCTCATGCATTATTTACTCCAGTAATCTTTCGATGTATTATATCACTGAAAGAAAATAAGGAGTGTGATATGGAATCATTCCAAAATAAGTATACACGGCTGTTTGAAACAGCAAAAGACGGAATATTAATTCTTAATGCCGATAACGGAAGGATTGAAGATGTTAACCCGTATCTTGCCAAATTGTTAGGATATCCTAAAAACAGGTTACTGAAAAAAAGTATCTGGGATATAAGTTCAACTCAGAATATTGAGTATTCAAAACAGCTGTACAAAGAGCTGAAGGAAAAGAAATATGTGCGTTATGAGGATCTACCTCTGCAGGCTTCCGACGGGAGTTTGATCGACGTGGAAATTGTAAGCAATGTTTATAAAGTCAATAAAGAAAAAGTTATACAATGTAATATTCGTGAGATTTCAAAAAGAAAGGGTCTTGAAAAAATAACTCAGGAGAATGTTAAAGTTAAAGAATCCTTAATTAAAGAATTACAGCATCGTACAATAAACAGCTTTACGGTGCTTATCAGCCTGATCAGGCTCAGGGGGGAAATGTCCAGCTCAGACGAAACCAAACTGATCCTTGAAGACCTGGAAATAAAAATAAAGTCGATTACTGACTTATACTCATTACTTTCAGAAGGCAATAATTCCTTTGAAGTGAAGATCGATTTATATTTTAATAAAATGATTGAGCGAATGTCTGCTTTATCAAAAAATATAGTAATGCATAAAAATATTGAAGAGATCTCTGTTTCGGATAAAAAAGCTTCTACCCTTGGTATGATCCTGGTTGAACTATTATTTAACGCAATCAAATATGCCTTCCCCGATTCCGAAAAAGGAGAGATTAATGTAACTCTAAAATCAAAGAAGGGACTAACATTCATCATTGAAGATAATGGGGTGGGTTTGAAAAAAGATTTTAATTTTGACCGTGATAAAGGCCTCGGGCTCGAACTTGTAGAAATGATGGTAAAACAGCTCTCCGGTACAATTATCTTTCAATCAGGAAAAGGGACCAAAATTACTATGAAATTTCCCTCATAAACCCTTGCAGTTTTTTTTCAGGAACAAGTTCTAATCATTCTCAACCTGAAGACCTAAATCCTTTTTCATCCCATTGGTCTATTGTTATATCCCGCAAATTGTTATAACCTTGATTACACATAAAAAGGAAAAACCTATGAAAAATCTAATTTTGCTATTTGTAATATTAGTTCCGTTTTCATTATTTGCTCAGGATAAAAATGAGAGCAGCAGGATAAAAACGGATGATGAGACTAATACCTGGATGAACAAAATTTCGTCAGATTCTGAAATGCGGGTTATAATGATGGAAATGATGATGGAGAAAGCAAGCGTAAATAAAGCGGAAATGACGAAACTTGCTAATGCTATAGTAAGTAATCCGGAACTGACCAGGATGATCGTCAATGAAAATAATGCAAAAAGCGGTAAAGAAGATGTATCTCTGGAACCGAAATCGCGCGGAATGATGAGTGATAGTGCAGAGGTGAAGAAAATGTCTCTTACGAAGCCTGTTTACAGGAAATGAAACAAAGCGCAATTGCGTGGAAATATATTATGAAAAAAATCAGATTGCTACTTATTGAAGATAACCGTTTGCTGAGGGATGGAATTCTTTCTATTGTTAAATCTCAAAAAGACATTCATGTGATAGCAGCATCCGGAGATGGTAAGAGTACACTATTCAAAATTAAACAGCTCAAGCCGAATATTGTTCTTCTGGATCTGGGTTTGCGGAGCCAGAACAGTTTACATGTTGTGGAAATAGTAAAGAAGGATTTTCCGCAAGCCAAAATCATTGTTATGGATCTGGCACCCGTCCAGGCGGATATACTGCAGTATGTAAAAGCCGGGGCGAACGGCTTTATCCTTAAGGATACCTCCCTTAAGGATTTCCTGATCACAATAAGGTCTGTCGCTGAAGGTTCAATAGTGCTTCCCCCGGTTTTGGTTGATTCGCTTTTTTCGCAGATTATTGATTATGCGGTAAAACAAGACAGGTCCGCATTGAAGGATGCCGTTAAAATGACAAAACGTGAACGCGAGGTAATAATCTTGCTTGGTGAAGGTAGAAGCAATAAGGAAATTGCACAATCAATTCACGTCTCAACTTATACGGTTAAGAGCCATATTCATAATATTATGGAGAAGCTCGCGCTGCATACACGACTGGAAATAGCGAATTATTCCTACTCAGGAGAAACACTAAAGACGATCGCTAAGAGTATTTCAACCATAAGTAATTAACGCATAAAATAAAGAGGGACATCAGTTTCTCCCGCTAAAGATCCCACATTTTTATCTGCCCAAAAGGATTAATCCTTTTTTCATCCATTCGATTTATTTTTTGCAGGATTTAATTTTAATATCTTTTTATCGTGATAAATAGGAACGAACAGAGCATTATGAACTTTTATCGTTTTGAAAGCATAAGAAACGTCTTATTCCGGAAATCAGAAGTGGAAGTAATGAGTAATAAATCATGTTAAAATTAATACAAAAAAATCCCCGTTGTCTGTTGATACATCCAAAGTTTTCACCGTACAGTTTTTGGAACTTCGTTGAAGTCAGCAAGATAGTCGGTGCAAAATATCTGGCAGCACCATTAGGATTGATGACTGTAGCAGCACTTCTGCCTCCCGAATGGGAAATAAAAATAATTGATATGAATGTTGAAACCCTGCTTGACGAGCATTTTGAATGGGCCGACCTGGTATTTACGGGCGGTATGCTGCCGCAGCAAATCGGCATACTGGATATCATTAAACTGGCGCACCAAAAACATAAGCCGATTATTGTGGGGGGACCGGATCCTACATCTCAACCCCATCTTTATCAATCCGCTGATTACCTTGTGCGTGGTGAGGGTGAAGTAACCATTCCGGTGCTGTTAAATGATCTGGCCAATAGAATAGAGAGCGGCGAGTACATATCCTCTGAATATGCCGATATGACCCAGGCCGTTGTACCAAGATTTGACCTGATAAACTTCAACAATTATGTACACCTGAATATACAATTTACACGCGGCTGTCCTTTTAATTGTGAATTTTGTGATATAATCGAGTTGTATGGCAGAAAACCGCGATCCAAACCCCCGGAACAATTGATCAGAGAGCTTCAGGCTTTGTATGATCTGAATTATCGTGGTCATATCGATATAGTTGATGATAATTTTATCGGGAACAAAAAACAGGTAAAGGAAACCCTGCGGGCAATAAAAGCATGGACACAAAAAAATAAATACCCCTTTTATTTTGGAACTGAGGCTTCTATAAACCTGGCAGACGATGATGAACTTCTTCAGTTGATGAGAGATGTAGATTTTCGATTGGTGTTTACCGGCCTTGAAACGCCGGAGGATGAAGTTCTGGAAAAAGCCAATAAGAAAACAAATATGAACAGATCAATTGTTGACGCGACAAAAAAAATCAGTTCATACGGTATGGTGGTCAACGCAGGATTTATCATAGGGTTTGACAATGAGAACGGCCAGACCGCAAAAAAAATGAACGCATTAATACAGGATACGGGGATATGCACTGCAATGCTGGGATTATTATATGCATTACCAAACACAAAGTTAACCAGGCGGCTGCATCTGGAGGGAAGATTATTTGAAGAATTTTCGGTTTTTACGGATAATAAGACTCAGATTGATCAGGCCTCAAGCGGATTAAACTTTATAACTTTGAGACCCAGGACAGAAATTCTAAGAGACTTTGTCGAGGTTATAAAATATATATACAATCCCGAACAGTATTATGACAGAGTAATCCGTACTTGCCTGAGTCTGAAAGCTACAAACAAGTATAAGCCTGATTTAAAAAGATCCGCAGGAATTTGAGATCATTTTCAAGAATTGTAAGGCAGGTCGGATTTAACAGAATAACCGGAAAGTCATTCTGGAAAATGTTCTTTACTGTTCTGCTTAAAAATCCGAAAGCCATCGAATGGGGTATAAGTCTTTCTGCAATGTTCATACACTTTTATAATCACTCTAATTTTATAATCGGTCTTACGAATCAGCAGATCGATGAAATCGAGAAATACGGAGAGGATATATACAATCAGAACAGACTTAAAATGACCGAAGAAAAAGTAGCTAGTTATTCAAAATAAAGTTTATGAATACTATATGTTAATAAGCCGTCACTATAAATAAACCAGGCGCTGCTGAGATCTAATCCCTGTTTCAACTACGGATAACACTTTTGGTGATAGGGATTGGTCCAACTGCTCCTGAACTTCTTACACAACGCCGAAAAAGTAGTAGTCCTTCTTTCATCCCCCCGCTCTATATAATACACCGTTAATAATTAGTACATTAAAACATTAAACAATGATTTTAGGTACTTGAATTAACCTTAAAATAAAGTTGGAGTATACAGTGAAGAAAATGAAAATAGTACTATTAACAGGGGGGGTTCTCTTAGGTTTACTGGCTATAGGATGCGGCAGCAGTCCTGCCGTGATAGATAAGGAATCGTCTACATCCTCGATCCGGGCGGCTGAAGAAGTAGGAGCGTCGGGTATTTCCAGCGCAGCGCTCTACCTGCAATTAGCGAAAGAAGAGTTAGGAAAAGCCGAGGCGTTTGCAGCAAATGGCGAGAAAAAACAAGCCGACTCAATGCTGCTGCGTGCAAGTGTGGACGGCGAACTGGCCGTGGCATTATCACGAAGTGACGCTGACAGGAAGGAAGCCGCAGATGCGATGGATCGTGTGAAAAAACTTAGACAGGACAATAACTTATCTGAAGAAAGGAATTAACAATGAAACCCATGATATATCTTATTGCAGCGGTTTTTACAGTACTTGTTGGCTGCAGCGCAAGTTTGCCCCCTAAGGAATTAGTGGATGCACGTCTGTCTTTCCAGCAGGCAAATGCAGGTTCCGCAGGAACATTAGTACCTGCAGAATTGCACAAGGCAAGGACAGCTCTTGACCTCGCTGAAAAATCTTTCCTTGAGGATCCCGATTCTTACGTGACGATTGACCTCGCATACGTAGCAGACCGTAAAGCAAAGTTAGCGGAAGCGCTTGCTACAACATTTGCCGAGAACAAAGCAACAGAAAAAGCTAAAAAAGATTACGATGTTGCTCAAAATGAAATCATGAAGAACACAGCAGATCAGCTTTCACTTGAACAAAAAGCAAGGATTGATGCTGAGAAGGTAGCGGCTGATGCACTGGCAGATCTTGCCAAACTTGCAGCAGTTAAGGAAGAAGCCCGTGGTCTGGTGATTACCCTTTCTGGCAGCGTGCTTTTTGCTTCGAATGAATGGACCCTGCTGCCCGCAGCACAGGACAGGCTGAACCGTGTAGCTGAAGCTCTCATGGTAAATAAAGAACGTGAGCTGACAATTGAGGGATTTACCGATTCGCAGGGATCTTCCGAACATAACATGGTGTTATCTCAGAAGCGCGCTGACGTAGTTCGCTCATACCTGATCTCCCGCGGATACCCGGATAATCTTATTCAGGCCAATGGAATTGGTGAGGAAAGACCTGTAGCTAATAATACAAGCGCTGAAGGCAGGGCCAATAACCGCAGGGTGGAAATAGTAGTAGAATCATGTTACCAAACTCTAAAAGTGATAAAAATTTATAAAAATACGAGGTTGTCTCAAAAGTCTGATATTGTCAACCTGAACTGGTTTCAGGTTCTAATTCCGATTCGAAATCGAATAATTAGATTCCGAAATAAATTCGGAATGACACACGGAATGAAACCCGGAATGACACCCGAAATGACACCCGGAATGACACTTATGAGACAGCCTCATCTTAATAAAGGAAAGAATACTAAAATGTTTAATATAAAAAAGAATCTGTTTCGTCTGGCTTTTCTGATAATTACGATAGCCTCTTCTGTGGCTCTGATAAGCTGTTCGGATTCAACTTCGCCTGAAACCGGACAAGGACAAATTAAGATAACTATGATTGACGCTCCTGCAGGTTATGATGAGGTTAACATAGTGGTTACAAGGGTTGAGGTTCATAAAGCCGGCACTGACTCGGTCAGCGGATGGTTCGTAATAAATAACAATGCGGCAACATACGATTTGCTTACATTAAGGAACGGCGCAAGTGCTATACTTGGGGAAAACTCCCTTGAGGTCGGACACTATACGCAAATAAGATTAATTATTGGTTCGGGCAGCAACGTGGTGGTTAACGGGATGACTTACCCTCTCATAATACCAAGCGGTGATCAATCGGGACTTAAACTTAATCATCAGTTCGAAATTCAATCGGATTTACTTTACGAATTGCTTCTTGATTTTAACGCGGATAGATCAATCGTAATGATCCCGAACGGACAATATAAACTGAAACCTGTTATAAGACTGATCCCGATGGTGGTCTCCGGTACTATTTCCGGTAAAATAAATCCCTTATCTACCGCGGGATATGTCTATGCAATAAGCGGATCAGACACCGCAGCTACAATGGCAGAGCCGGTTACAGGGTCATTTATGATAATGGCTTTACCACAGCAGACGTACAGGGTAGAAGTCTTCTCAGCTAATGTTCTGTATAACGATACAACTGTCAGTAATGTTTCTGTAATCGCCCGTCAGAATAATGACCTGGGAACACTAACATTAAGTTTGAAATAAATTAAAATATTTGAAGGAATTATTATTAAATGAAAAAGTTTATTAAGTGTGCTGTAGTTTTAGTACTAATGTTATTCTTTATAAAACCCGCGGCGGCCCAGGACCGTGGATTCGGAATGGGAATAATATTGGGAGAACCAACAGGGTTGAGCGCAAAGTTATGGACAAGCAGCGATAACGCTTTTGATTTCGCGGCCGCATGGTCTCTAAGGGGCGAGGGAAATTTACTTCTCCAGGCTGATTACGTGTGGCATTTCTTTAATGTGATCCCGGTTTCTTCGGGCAAGCTGCCCCTTTATATCGGGATCGGCGGCAGAGCGCTTCTGGCTAATGATCCTCAATTGGGTGTAAGGATTCCATTTGGCATGGATTACCTGTTCGCTACTGCCCCTGTGGATATTTTTGTGGAACTCGCACCTATTCTTGATTTGTCACCCGCAACTGACTTCGGTGTGGGAGGAGGACTAGGAGTACGATATTGGTTTTAGTGCTGCATAGTTGAAGAGATATGGATCTAATAACAAAGGTATGAATATGAATATGTATATGAATTATGTTTTTGGTATCGGTGTAATAATGTTATGGTCTCAGGGGTTTTTGTTTCCATACACCTATATAGGTTTTTTAGAGATTCTTATGGCCTTGTCACTTTCGATCTTTCTCCTTAATAAACTTCCTAAGCTTAAACTTCTTTTTATTAAGGCCGCTAAAAGAGATGATTAATTTTTCAATTAACTTCGGCTTTTGACTGGTTTACGGAGAATTCTGAACTATAGACATGCAGATATCAGGATTCCCCGCAAACACTTCAGCCAAAAGAGGTAGTCCCTTTTTCATCCCTTTGACCGATTGTAAACTTTGATCTTTCTGTCTAATATGATACTAATCATAATTGTATAAAGGAAAGAATGATATTGCATCCGCTGCCTAGTGAAAATTATAATGATGAAGAGAAACGTGAAGCACCAATAGATATTGTCCCTGATACGCTGCTTACAAAATTCTTCCTGGAAGTACAATCGCTTACTGTTTTGGTGCTGCACTTTTTCCGCGAGGTATTAAAGCCGCCCTATGAGTTTAATGAACTGCTTAAACAGTCTTTTCTTATTGGTTATAAAACATTTCCCCTGGTGGCGATTACAGGTTTTATAATAGGACTTGTGCTGACCATTCAGACGGGACCCACACTGGCAAAGTTTGGAGCAGAGTCGTGGCTGCCCGCGATGGTAGCAGTCTCTATTATCCGTGAGATAGGACCGGTTATTACTTCGTTGATATTTGCGGGAAAAGTGGGATCGGGAATCGGGGCGGAGCTGGCCTCAATGAAAGTAACCGAACAGATAGATGCCATGCAGGTATCAGGCACGAATCCTTTTAAGTTCCTTGTAGTTACAAGGATACTTTCCGCGACCCTGATGCTTCCGATCCTGGTAATTCTTTCAGATGCATGCGGTTTATTCGGATCGTACATCGCGGTGAACTTAAACGGCAGCGTGAGCACTTATTTGTTTTTTTCCAGATATTTCAAAGTCTTCAATTCGCTGACCTGCTGCCGGCATTCATTAAAACCTTCTTCTTTGGATTTGCGATCGGGGTTATTGGATGCCACAAAGGTTACTTCTCAAATAAAGGTACGGAGGGCGTAGGCAGAGCAGCTAATTCAGCGGTTGTGTTCGCTTCCCTGATGGTTTTTTTAATAGACATGGTCGCGGTGCAGATTACAAGTCTGCTCCAGAGATAAAATAAGTAAAAGCAGAATGACAGAAAATAAACACGATACAGAAACAATAAATTATAACAAGCAGGACGATTCCATTGTGCTTAAAATGGAGCATCTGAGGAAATCATTCGGGAATAACCATGTGCTGCGGGATATAAATCTTAAGATTAATAGAGGAGAAAACCTCGCGATACTTGGACAATCAGGAACGGGTAAATCGGTCCTTATTAAATGCATAGCCGGGCTGGTTGAAATTGACGGGGGTGAGCTATTCATATTCGGGCAAAAAGTTTCCGATATAGAAGGTGATGAGCTGTTTGAGCTGCATAAAAAAGTCGGTTTTCTTTTTCAAAGCGGCGCTCTATATGATTCGATGACAGTTAGAGAGAACCTCGAATTCCCGCTTAGGAGGAAAAAGAGGTCGATAAAAAAAGATAAGATGGATCACTTAATAAAAGAAGCCCTGGAGAATGTAGGACTTTCTGATACGATTAACAAAATGCCTTCGGAGCTCTCCGGCGGGATGCGCAAACGGCTGGGTTTAGCCCGCACATTGATACTTAAGCCTGAGATCATGCTTTATGATGAACCTACAACGGGACTAGATCCTATAACGTCAAAAGAGATAAGTAAGCTGATACTGAGTGTGCAGGAAAAATATAAGACAACTTCAATCATCATCACACACGATATTGAATGCGCCAGACTCACTGCAAACCGGTGTATAATAATTAAGGACGGAAAGTGCTTTGCAGAAGGATCGTATACCGATCTTGTCAATTCGCCGGATACGTGGATAAAATCATTTTTTGAATAGATAAAAGTATAAGAAGAGATGTCAGATGAAAAATAGTGTAAGCAGTAAAATAAGACTGGGGATCTTTATAAGCATTGGAATCGCGGTGTTTATAGCCGCGATATATTTCCTCGGGGCGAAACAGCAGATGTTCAGGAGTACTTTTCGCTTGAGCGGTGTATTCAGGGACGTTGGCGGACTTCAGGCCGGAAATAATGTGCGCTTATCAGGAATAAATGTAGGAACGGTAGAAAATATCACCATGATAAGTGATACTTCTGTGAGAGTCGGTATCCTGGTTGACGAAAGCACCAGGGAGTTCATAAAAAAGGACGCACTTGCCACAATTGGTTCGGAAGGCCTGATGGGGAATAAGGTTTTAATTATAAGTCCGGGCACCGGCGGAAAAAAAGGAATAGAAAATAATGATGTTATACAGACTGCCCCTCCGATAAATATGGACGATATTCTCTATTCATTAAAATCAACAATTGACAACGCGTCAAGCATTACGGGTTATTTAAAGACAATTACTAACAATGTGCAGTCAGGCCAGGGAACTATCGGAAGACTGATAATGGATAAATCGTGGAGGGAAAATTTTGATTCAACTTTTGCAAATTTTAAAGACGGCTCGGTTGGATTCAGAACGTTTATGGAGAAAACAAATGAACTGGATCTTCTCCTGTTGTCATTAAACAAAACTGTTGAGAACGCCTCTGATGTTACGCTGGATCTGGCCAAGATTACCAATAATATGCAGTCGGGAAACGGGATAATGGGAAAACTGTTGATGGATAAGTCGACAGGAGAAAATTTCGACACTACTTTAGTCAATCTGAAAAACAGTTTGGCCCAGTTCGAAATATTTATAAAGAAAGCACAGGGCAGCTGGCTGTTAGGGTTATGATCAATGAAACTGATTCTTCGCGCGGAATGCGCGTACTGTTTGGCCTGGCCGCAGTCGTTGTAATAATGGCAGGGGTTTATCTTGCCCAATCAGTTGTTATTCTTTTCCTCCTTTCTTTTTTTCTCGCTTTGCTGGGAACCCCGCTTGTACTCTGGCTGAAGAAAAAACGGGTGCCGTCGACTATCGCAGTATTGATTGTTATGGCGATTATAGTAATTATAATAGTGCTTATAGGTGCACAAATCACCTCTTCATTCAGCGGTTTTTCAGAAGAACTTCCTAAATTACAATCACTTCTCCGTGAACAGATAACTGAACTTGTCGCGTTATTAAAGAGCAAAGGTCTGACGGTAAAAGACAAATTTTTACTGGAATACATAAATCCCGAAGCAATTTTGAAGCTTACAGCCGGTTTACTAACCGGGTTGGGCTCAGCACTTTCTGACCTTGTGCTGGTACTGATATCGGTCACTTTTATACTCCTCGAAATTTCAAGTTTTCCTGTAAAGATCCGTAAGATCCTCGGGGACCCCGAACAGGTATTTCCCCGCTTTACCAAATTCTTAGTTGATATGAAACGTTATATGTTCATCAAAACTCTTATCAACATAGCCGCCGGGGTACTGATCGGGTTGTGGATGTATTTACTTGGTGTAGATTTTCCTGTGTTATGGGGCTTTCTTGCTTTTCTGCTTCATTATATTCCCAATATCGGCGCTGTTGTAGCTGCTATTCCTGCAGCCCTTCTGGCATTGATCCAGTTAGGTCCGGGCACTGCCATTCTTGTAATTGCAGGTAATATTGTTATAGGATTCGTAATAGGAAACGTTGTTGAACCCCGGCTTATGGGCAGACAATTCGGACTCTCAACATTGGTTGTATTTTTATCGCTGATATTCTGGGGCAGTCTTCTCGGATTGATCGGTGCGATCCTTTCAATACCTCTTACGATGACGTTGAAGTTCATATTCGAAACTAATAAAAGTACCCAATGGCTGGCCATATTGCTTGAATCAGAAAAAATCGACAAAGTCCCCCGCAAAGAGCATGGATGAGGGAATCATTATAGATGGTAGTAGTTCTCTTTTCAATCCTTTATACGATTGTTCTTCAACAAATTTCAGGATATCATTAACTGTACGAAAAAAAAACAAAGTAATTAGAAGTACCAGGAGAGATGCTGGTTTAGCTTCCAATAACTGCCTGGATACAAGGTCTTAAAAAGATATTGATGATTGCACCTTGACTAAATGTAAAAATGTATTTAACCGCATCTTCCTGTTACTTCTCGAAATAAACATATAGAAGGATAAATAAAATGTCACTTATTTCATTAGTTATTGTTCTTGTGTTAGTCGGTGTGGTCCTCTGGCTAATTAATAGTTTCGTCCCTATGCAGGGTACTATTAAGAGAATCCTTAACGTGGTAGTGGTAATTGTGGTTATTTTCTGGTTGTTAAGTGCCTTCGGGATTATTGATAGTATCGGGATTATTCATATATGACGGTACTGCCGGCTGATATAGCCGATAACAGGTTTCTGTTTGGTTAACATTCTGTTTCAAAGATTGAAATATGGCTATTATAATTTTCCTGAAGGGACTCTTTATCGGTTTTGCTATGGCAGTTCCCATCGGGCCTATTGGAATTATGTGCATCCGCAGGACATTGACCGAGGGACGTTTACACGGACTAATCATAGGTCTTGGAGCTGCCACTGCAGATTTACTTTATGGTTGTATTGCTGCTTTCGGACTCACGATCATTTCAGATACTCTTGTCAGTCAGAGGATCTGGATACGCCTTATAGGCGGCATACTGCTTCTTTACCTGGGTTTAAGAACATTCAGGAAAATTCCCGCTGATCCCAAGATCAAAACAGAGAATAGCGGAATTTTAAGAACGTATCTTACAGCTTTTTTAATAACCCTTACAAATCCTTTAACAATTTTTGCCTTTCTTGCCGTTTTTGCCGCCCTCGGATTAGGAAGTGATCTCGGTAATTTTTCCGCATCAGCTCTTGTCGGCGGCGTATTTTTTGGTTCGGCTTTATGGTTTCTGCTGCTCAGTTCCGTTGTTATTCTTTTCAGAAGAAAACTTGACCTGGTAGGACTTGGATGGGTAAACAAAATTGCAGGTTTGTTAATTATTATTTCAGGAATTATTGTTATGGCTAGCTTGCTATGAAAATTCTTGCAACAGAAAAGAACGCAATCAAAGCTCACCCAAAAGTTGTAGTCCCTTTTTCATCCCTTTGATGGATTGAATTGTTTTTTCCCTATATCTATCTTCAATATAGAAAATTAGAAAGTGGGGATGCATGCAGCTTATTATGTATTCCGTGAAATCTAATTCAATGAGAATTGAGTTTAAAATATTTTATTAACAAAATGAGGGAAAAATGAAAAATTTAGTTTACATACTTGTATTGTTTGGGTTGATTGCAATGAGCCAACCAAACCAGGCACAGTTTAAAGATTGGGGAACCAAATTTGGAGCAAGGTATAACATACTTCTGCCTCAAAACGAATTTCCGAATATTGGTTTCGGGGAGAATGATAAATTTTCATTTGATAACTATACAATGTCCTGGCTGCTCGAAGGTTTTGTCGGTTTCGAATTAATGCCTGTACTTGAATTGGATATTAATGCCGGTTATGGCTCTTATGCCGGATTCCAGTTTAATTATGAAGGTTATTACAAATCAGAAATCATTCCCGTCAACCTCCGTTTCAGGATTGCTCCTTTTGATCTAAAAGGCTGGAACCCGTACTTCTATCTTGGTGGCGGTATTATGCATTACAGTAATAAGTATTTTGAATTAAGCAACGTCGCTTCTCCTGTGGAGGTAAAAAGTGATGGCTGGGTGGGTATATTTCCATTAGGCATTGGAATTGAAATTGCACTAAGCGATCAGGTCCTTGCAGATATTTCCCTTGGCGGCGCTTTTTCTTCGACAACTGCACTCAACAACTACGACGATGGTAATAACACAATGGACGCTTATTATAATTTGGGTGTTGGTTTAACTTTCACCGGAGAAAGCTGTAGTTCAGATAAGGATAATGATGGATTGGGTAAGTGTGAGGAAGAAAAACTGGGAACGAGCCTGCGAAATCCTGACACAGACGGCGACGGGTTAACCGATGGTGAAGAAGTAAGAGTTTATAAAACAAATCCATTACTTGCGGATACTGACCTGGATGGATTAAGTGATTTTGATGAAGTTAAAAAATATAAAACCGACCCTCTCAAGGCAGATACTGATGGAGACGGTTTAAATGATGGTGAAGAAGTTCTCAAATACAAAACTGATCCTCTTAATCCAGATACCGATAATGATGGGTTGAAAGATGGCGAAGAAGTAATTAAATACCAAACCGATCCTACTAAAGCCGATACGGATGGCGACGGATTAAATGATGGAGCAGAGGTTTTGACTTACTCAACCAATCCTCTTAATAAAGATACCGATGGTGATGAATTATCAGATTATGATGAAGTTATGACATATAAATCGAATCCATTGGTTAAAGATACCGATGGCGGTACAATAAATGACGGAGTTGAGGTAAAACGCGGGACCGATCCTCTTGATCCTGCAGATGATGTTGTTAAAATAGGTGTTCCTGTTATACTCGATGGTATTACATTTGCCACGGGTAAATCAGAAATTACTCCTCAATCTGAAAACACTTTAAGAAAAGCATTAAAGACTTTACAGACTTATCCTGATATTTCAGTCGAGATATCCGGTCATACAGATAATGTCGGAAGCGACGCTTCAAATCAGAAGCTTTCTGAAAGAAGAGCAAATGCTGTAAAAGACTGGCTCGTTCGCGAAGGGATAAACTCCGACAGGATTACAGCAGTGGGTTATGGCGAATCTCAGCCAACTGCAACTAATGATACTCCCGAAGGAAGACAGAAAAACAGAAGAATTGAGTTTAAGAGAATAAAGTAACCTGAAACTTGATCAAATTTAGGGTGTCTTCGGACACCCTTTTCTTTACTCATTATCAAATCCTTCGGATTGATAATTTAGTTTAAGTTATTTACCTATAAAAAGATGTGGTTAATTTGGTTCAACAATTTGGCTTTGAAGGGATGAGTTCCTTTTTCATCCTTTGGATTGATTGGATAATACACCAACTATTCCTACATTATAAATAAAGGAATCTGATTATAATCAATGGAGAAAATATTATGAGTAAAGGCAAGAACGCCAAGAAAGGTTCCAGGAAAGAACCTTTAAAAGCCATGAAAGAAAAAAAGGCAGCTAAAAGAGATAAGAAAAATGAAAAGGATAATCCCGGAAGTATGGATAAAAAATTCAATTGATCAGTTCTTAACAATAGCTTTTCAAGCTCTTAAACGTTACTGTTTTCCCAGGAACTGTAACAGTCTGGTTGATATAGTCCGTTCCATGGTTCCGGGGTTCTTCTTATCAGCCGGGTCTGCCTGATACAAGGTATACGCCGAACTTAAGGTATGAAGTTTCCGGCATCGATGGGAGTATGGGATGATCGAGTGAAGCCCCGTTAAAATACAATTCCTGCACTACCCTGCCCGCTTTTCCCGCGGCCTGGTTTACAATTTGTCTGAATTCAGTTTCAGAGATATGATGAGAGCAGGATGAAGTAACAAGGATTCCGTTTTCTCTAACCACCTGCATAGCCAGCCGGTTCAATCTTTCATAACCTTTTTTTGCCACAGGAACAGATTTTCTGTTCTTGGAGAAAGCCGGGGGATCAATCATCACCAGATCGAAGGTTTGTTTTTCATTTATGCATTTCCCGAGATAATCGAATACATCACTGGTAACAAAATGAGAATCGGAAGAAAATCCATTCAGCTTATAATTATTTTCCGCACTTTGAACTTCATTTGAAGAAGAATCGACAAATACTACGGAAGAGGCGCCTGCTTTTATAGCGTGCAGACCAAATCCCCCGGAATTACAAAAAGCATCAAGCACATTTTTTCCAGCGGACAATCTTTCAACGAAGAACCTGTTATCCGACTGATCAAAATAAAATCCCGTTTTATGCCCCTTCTCAAAATCTATTTCATATTTTATAGCGCCGTCGCTTATGATCTCATTCTTCATTTCACCGAGATAAGTCTTATTCTCTATCGGTATTCCCTCAAGTTTCCTGAAATACTCTTCATTCTTAGAAAAAATATTTTCGGCTGAGAATTCATCCTTAAGAATATCCGTCAGCAGACCGATATTTTTCTCCATCCCCGCGGAATAAACCTGCAGCACAAAATTACTTTTATACTTATCTATTATCAGACCCGGAAGAAAATCACTTTCGCTGAACACCATCCTGAATGAATCTCGTCCGGGGTAAAGGTTTTTTCTAAGCTCATAAGCAGCCGTAAGCCGCCTCAGCAGATGAGCTTTTAGGTCATCCACTTTTCCGGAAGAGATAAGCCGCGCAGCTATAAGAGAATTTTTATTGTAGAAACCTGTACCGAGAAAATTATTCCTCGAGTCGTATACTTCTACCATATCCCCGTTCTGAGGATCTCCTTCGGTGGAAATTATTTCATTGCTGAATATCCAAAGGTGGCCTGTTTTTATTCTTCGCTCTTCATTTTTCTTTAGTTGTATCCCGGCATTCATAAGGTTGCTTATTATTTGTAATTTTGATGGCGTTAAGATATAAATAATGGAGCTATAAACCATACAACGGTATTGGAATTAAACCAGGAGGCAATGATCCTCACCGGGAATTGGAGGTCAGGCTCCACTGATGCGTAAAAGAAATAATAAAGGAGATAACAGATGAAGGTATTAGTTGATTTATGTGTGGTGCCGATAGGGGTAGGTACTTCTGTTTCGCAGTATATCGCGAAGTGTGAAAAAATCCTTAAGGATGCCGGATTAAAGACGATACTTCATTCTTACGGAACGAACATCGAAGGTGAGTGGGATGATGTTTTTGAAGCGGTCAAAAAATGCCATCAGGAGATACACAAGATGGGAGCCCCGAGAATTTCATCTACACTACGGCTTGGGACGAGAACCGACAGAGACCAGACAATGGAGGATAAAATTGACAGCGTTCAGCAGAAATTAAAAAATCTTTAGGCAGTTACTCAAAAGGATGGTAAAAGGTAACCACAGCAGGAGCTTCCCTATATACGGATGGATGGGAACCATAATGGTAATAGCATTCTGGTACCTGAACTGGTTTCTTACGGGACTAAGAACCGACTGGGCATTCTTCCCATTATGGCTCGGATTCTGTCTGGCGGTTGACGGTCTGGTTTACCTCCGAAAAGGTACTTCGCTGATAAAAAGGAATATCAGGGAATACGTGCTGCTGTTCGTAATTTCGGCTCCGGTCTGGTGGTTGTTCGAACTGTTCAACTCCTTTACCCGGAACTGGTTTTATGACGGACGACAGTACTTCAGCGATCTGGAATTCTTTATTCTCGCTTCTATTAGTTTCTCAACTGTAATTCCGGCTGTCTTTGAAGCGACAGAACTGGCAGGCACTTTCAAATGGATCCAAAATCTTAAACCTTACAGAAAATTGAAGCCATCCAATAGGGTGTTGGGCTGGTTCATACTGGCAGGCATCTTCACGCTGCTGCTTGAGATCATCTTTCCGAAAGTGTTCTACCCTTTCATCTGGATAACGGTGTATTTTCTTATTGAACCGGCAAATGTTAAAATGAACAACCGTAATCTGTTAAAGTACACCGGGGAAGGCAATTGGAAACCAGTGATATCTTTGTGGATCGGCTGCCTCATGTGCGCATTTTTCTGGGAGATGTGGAATTACTATTCATATCCCAAATGGTATTATTACCTGCCGATGGTAAATTTTCTGCATATTTTTGAGATGCCTCTGTTAGGTTATATCGGGTATCTGCCTTTTTCGCTTGAGCTTTTTGCCGTGTATCATTTTATTAATGGTATCTTTGGAAATAAAGACAGCAGTTATGTTCTGCAATAATGCGGCCTCTATGAGACAGGCTCTAAATCATAAAATTTGAGATAAAAATGAATCAATTTAAAGGAATAATATTCGATATTGACGGCACACTTACTTCCACGAATGACCTGATCTTCGCCTCTTTTAACTTCATCACAAAAAAATACCTGGGTAAAACATATTCAAATGAAGAAATACTGAAATGGTTTGGTCCCACCGAGGATGTAATTTTGAAAGAATTCTGCGGGGAAAACTATGAGAAAGCCAGGGAAGAATACTACAGATTTTATTCAGATAATCACTTTATGGCGGATATTTACCCCGGCGTTAGGGAAATCCTTGAAGAACTTAAATCACGGGGTGTATTATTATCCATTTATACAGGTAAAGGGAGAGAAGCGGCAGCTATAACCTTAAGAAAAATAGGTATTTACCACTTCTTCGATCTTATAATCACCGGAGATGAGGTGAAGGAACACAAACCATCACCTGAAGGTATCGAAATTTTCCTCGAAAAATTTCACTTGGAGAAGGATGATGTGATCATGATCGGCGATTCCCCCTCTGATGTAAAAGCTGCGCACGCTGCGGGAGTTAAAGTGGCGTCTGTTTTATGGGATAGTCTTGCAAAAGATCACGTTTTACAGATGAACAGCGATTATGTGTTTCACACCGTAGCAGAATTGAAAGATTTTTTGTTATTTAGCCCTCGACCCACTCCTTAGTCTCCTCCCCCATATAAATCTAAATTTTAGTTTTGAGGGAGGGGAATTTTTTTTAAACTTCTCCCTTCAGTCGAACGGCAGTTAATCAGCTGGATCAATTAATATTTTTCCCAACATTTGAAAATGACACTTGAGGTGCCAGATCAATTATCAGCTGCCAGAGCAACTAAGATTTAACCCCCAAAATTCTTCAGGAGTTAAAGTGACAGTTTTCGTACAACTCGTCCCGGATCAGATAACTTTTTAACCACCGAATTGGAACGGATACACAAAATAAACCCGTGGTTCAATTCTCTTTTGAGGTATATAATCGATTATATTTTTATCGTTATCATACAGCGGAGTAAACGTCCAGTCATATACAATCGACACAACCAGGAAATCCATAGGTTTATATCCTATTTCGAAGAAGAGGTATGATCTGTCATCAAGCTTAAAGATAGCGGTTTCGTTTCCAATATTCGTTTTATCATATCCTGTTCTCAACAGGAATGGAGCATCTTCGGGGGCAATTTCTGTATAAAGATGGAGAACTCCGCTCATAGGAGTTTTATCGAGACGCTGATAACTGCCTACGATATCAAAAATACCGAGAACGTTAACTCCGAGTTCACCGAATATCCCGTTATCCGCATTCTCATTCAGCTCGAGGCGCTGTATCCTGCTGTGCACAGTACCCGACTGACCAAGCTGGAAACGCTCAATCTCATAGAGAGGACCAAAGTATGAAGGAAGATAATGTTTCTGGTTGAACCTTCTCTCAAGTTTAGCGTGAGCGCTTATAAGTCCGAGGGGATTCAGCTCACCGAGTATACCCGTAGCAACTCCGCTTCCGTAATCTAATATTTTTGCATAATCGGCATAAAGTTCAACGTTCAGCATTTCTGATCTTAGAAGCGGAAGACCAATATCCGCGCCGATTATATTAACAGAACCTTTATCATTAGTAGCAGTGAAGTTATCTGAGGCAGGATCATAATTTCCTGAAATAACCCCGGCTTTACTGTTATAATCGGCTGCATAGGAAACTCCAACTTCAAGATTGCCGATAACAGGAATAGGCGCAAGAGAAGTAAACTGCAGAGGCCGCACATAACCTCTTATACCGAGCACCCCTGCCTGTGAAAAAGAAGAATAAATAGATTCAAAGCCCGCCTGACCGAAGTCGATGTCGAGTGTCAGTCCCGTTTTTCTTGCATCAATAGTGGGAGAATTATTGTATGCATACATAATACTTCCATGTCCAAGGGTATAATAATCAAGCGCGCCAAACTTTGCATACACGGGGTCATTCTTAAAACCGTAGCGCACATAGCGGATCACACTGAGGTAATCGGAGAAGGTGTTAAAGTTTTCCTTTCGAAGGTTTCCGTTCTTATCAATATCCAGCATGAGATCGAGTCCCACACCAAAATTTGCAAATGATATCTCCGGAGTAAAATGAAGAGTATAATAAAGCTCGCCGTCGATCCAGTTCAATCCAAGTCCCCCCTGAAGCTTCCCATGCTCGGGCAGCGGATATTCACTGAACTGTGCTTCGGCAAAAAACGAAAAAAGAACTACCAGCAGGACAGTAAAAGTTCCTTTCATTACATCCTCCCATATAAAGTTATCATTTTTGGTATGATAAATATAATTATTTAGGCTTTGATTAAAAGCTAAAGGAGGTTACTTTTTTGCCAGCCAGATTTCGGGGTTCTGGTTTTCACGGGAGTTCCAGATCTCAAAATGAAGGATCTTACCCTCAATACTATCGCCAACCTGCGCAATTACACTGCCCGGTTTTACTTTATCCCCTTCGTTAACATATATCTCAGAAAGATGGCTGTAAACGGTTCTATAATCACCTTTATGAGTTACAATTAACACACTGCCGTAACCCGGGATCCAGTCGATTGCCGAGATCACCCCTTCACTAACAGCCTTAACATTTATATCTTTTGAAGCAGCAATATCCACCCCGTAGTTCAGCATTATTGTGTTGGTTTTACTATTCCTGTTTTCCCCGTACTTTTTTATGATCCTGCCGTTCGATACAGGCCAGTTCATTCTGCCCTTTAACGATGAGAAAGAGGCAAACCCCGAAGTTGAAAGATTAACATCATACGCTGACGATTCAGATAGCCCGTTCTCTGATTTTATTTCCGTAACATCTCCAACCGGTCTCACATCTCCTTTCAGCTTCTCTCTTGCCAGCCTGTCGGCCTCCTCTTTCTTTCTCTTCTCCGCTTCGGCAATCAGGTTTGTGATCATACTTCTTATCTTTATTTCAGCCTGCTTCTTCGCATCAATCTCTTTTTTGATCTCTGATTTATCGTGCTTTATTACATTAAGAATTTTCTTTCGTTCATCAAGGCGGCTGAGGAGAACTGACTCTTCTTTCTGCTTCTCCGCAGCAAGCTTCGCTTTTTCTTCTTTCTCTCTCTTCAGAATTCCCTTTTCAGTAATCAGCTGCTGCCTGCTGTCTTTAAGCTTATCAATATCCTTACTTCTCTGTTCGGAAAATTTCTCAAGGTACTTCATCCGGAGCAGAACCTGCTGAACGGAGGATGCATCAACAACCATCTCAAGATCCCCGGGCTGACCATGCATATAAACAGCCTTTATATACTTAGCATAATTTTTCTGCAGCTGCTCAATATCATTCTCAAGCTTACTGATCTTCAGTTCACTCTCTCTGATCTTTGCTTCCTTCTGATCCGCTTCACCGCGATACGATCCAATCAGCTTATTAAGAAGGAAACTCTGGCGGCTGTAATTCTCGATTGCCGAAAATGATTCCTTTTCTTTCTTAGTCTTTCCCTTCAGCTCAGTTTCCAGCGAATTGATCTCATCTTTTATGGACGAAAGCTGAGTCTGCTTAGCCTTAATCTCTTCATTCTGAGAATAGAGGTTCCCCGACGAAATCAGCAGAAATATGAGAGTTACATAATATTTGTAAGTAGTTCTGATCATCAGAGCTTAATTATCGCTGCGTCATTAGGTACTTTGAAGTCGATATAAATATCAGGATTGTTTGCTTCCATATTCTTATAGTTAATACTGATGCGCTGTTTTTCCTGCGGCCTTTCAACCTCAATTTTATAAGGCACCGGCACACCCTGCATCAGGTTGAATTTAGAATAATCACCCTGAAGAGCAAGCTTGTTCCTGCTGTTCCACAGGTAGTACTTTGTAATTCCGAGTTCTCTTACATCCACATGATACTGCGTCTTTGTATTCATTACCGAATCAACATAGGTAAGCACATACTGATCATAATCCACTTTATATTCATCAGGTACTTTATAAAGATTCCTTGTCAGGTTAACAGAACCCACAAACGCGTCTATGATATCATTAAAAGGCAGATTGATATGGAAGATATCCTGAAGCGTTTCGTTGCTGGGTACTCCTTCATACGCTGTATTCTCAAGGGCATCATAAAAAACAAAGTTCTCTTCGGTAACAAGCACCTGGGCAAGCTCTACCCCGAAAGGACCCATAATACTCAGGTAAATTGAATCAGGCTTATTTATGATCACCCGGAAGTTTGCGCTGTTATTTATCTGCGGCGACTTAACAGCAATTGTCCCATAACCTTCAAAGCTCTTTATCCTGCGCCTGTTCACTTCAAGCTTATTTATCAGCCTTTCGGATGGCAGCAGCTCAATATCCTCATTAGGCTGGGAGGGAACGCAGCCGTTAAACAGAAAAGGAATTATTTCAATGAGCAGCAGGAAAGGGATAATGTATCTTTTCAAATTTCACCTTTTTCAATTTTGATTTTAACCCGGTTGTTTGTTGAGTCGAGACTCAGAGATTTTTCCCAGTTCTTTTTCGCTCTGTCTTTATTTCCAAGCTTATAATTAATATCACCAAGATGTTCAAGCATAACAGAACTTTCGCCGCCCACCTTTATTGCCTGCTCAATGTATTCTTTAGCCTTTTCATACTGTCCCAGTTTAAAGTAAACCCAACCGATCGTATCAAGGTAAGATGAGTTCAGAGGGTCCTTCTCAATTGCGATCTTCGCCATCTGTAAAGCCTTATCAAGTTTTATTCCTCTTTCCGACAAAGAATAGGCATAATTATTATTTACAAGAGCGTTGGCCGAATCCAGGCTCAAAGCTTTTTCATACGTGCTGTCGCACGCTCCCCAGTTTTGAAGTCCATCATATATTAGTCCAAGTGTACCCAGCAGATTCACATTGTCAGGTGAAAGTTTCAAAGCCTTTTTAAGATACTCAGCGGCTTCTTCATTTTCATTTAGCTGATTAAGTGTAAAACCATAGGCCGACAGTGCGTTAACGTCATTTGGATTTAACTCAACTGCTTTCTTCAGGTAAGGCCGGGCTTCAGCCCCTCTGTTACTCTGCGCAAGGGAAAGTCCTAGTATAAAATTAACACTAAAGTCATCGGGGAAAAGCTGGATAGCCTCATCCATGACCTTCACAGCTTCATCATATTTCTTGTTATCGAAATAAAGTCCTCCCAGCTGCACCCATGCCTGCATATTCCAGCCGGCCATCTTTGTAACCTGTTTAAAAAGTTCAATGGCAGTTGAATCCTGGTGCTGATTTATCGCAATAGCGCCAAGATACATTTTCACTTCCCAGTCAGTAGTATCCTGATCAATTTTCTCGAAGAACTGCTTTGTAATCGGAGTCAGGGTTGAATCCTTGAGCGACTGCAGAAAGTATGATTTACCCACCCTTAACTTCGCTTCGAGCGGAACATCGGTTTTATCCAGAATATAATTAAACTCCTTTGCGGCATCCTCCCAGTCACCCTTGTCAATATAAACCTGAGCTTTTTTCTCCCGTGCCTCCATATCGTCAGGGTTAAGCTGCAGAAGGTCGTTAGCCGCAGAGAGGGCCTCATCATACTTTTCGGCCTTAGTGTAATAATCGATCAGCAGTTTATAGAGAGAAGCGTTACCGGGGTCAATCTTAAGGAGTTCCTTAATCGCATTGGCCGCCTCATCAATATTTCCCATCTTCTCATAAAGTTCGGCGATCCTTATCAGAACATTCCAGTCGCCCCCAATTACTCCCGAGAGCTTTTTATAAATCCTTATCGCACTTAAAGGTTTAGAATTTTCATAAATGCGGGCCAGCCTGTAGTACGAACTGAGCGAAGTTGAATCCTGCGCTATCATTTTTTCAAGCACAGCGGCGGCAGAATCGAACTGAGACGCAGTTGTAAATATATCGGCAAGCTGTGATTTATACTCCATTCGGCCGGGATTCAGCTGAACAGCCTTCTTTGTATAC
Organism: uncultured Bacteroidota bacterium; assembly: GCA_963839165.1. Classification (GTDB taxonomy): domain Bacteria; phylum Bacteroidota; class Ignavibacteria; order Ignavibacteriales; family Ignavibacteriaceae; genus DATFVA01. Next base: position 813,514 of record CAWIUG010000005.1, read on the forward strand.
TGAAGGGCCTGGGGAGTCTTTCCCAGGTAATAATAATTCTTACCCAGGGCGTAATAAATTCCCGCGCTGGTATCATACTTCAAAGCATCCTGGAATTCCAGGATGGCCCCGGCATAGTCTCCTTTTGTCTCAAGGATTGAACCGTTAATGAAGTACTCCATCGCCTTATTCTTACTCTCTAATGGACTAACGGGTTCACTTATCTGCTCAGCATTCTGAATTTCTTCATCCTTCACTGTAGTCTTTTCCGAAGATGAACATCCGGCAAATACCAGTATTAATACTGCTGAAACCAGCAATGAAATTTTTGTCATATTATCCAGGATTAATTGAGAAAAAATATTGCTCTGAACATTCAATTACAAGGCACTTGAGTATAACAGGTCATATTCAAACCGCCTTCTGCCAATTTTCTTGCGTACAAATATACTAAACTATATCTTTGCAAAAACCGTTGAGGGAAATGACAGCTTACGACCTTGCACTTGCGTACGTATGGGAGTACGACATTGATTTTATAAACTCAGTGGAGAGAAAATTCCAGGAGGCACGACTCTCTACCTTTATTATTTCAGAGCATAATATAGACGAAGTTCTCGATAAAGTACTTAAACGGAAACTTCATTTTCATTTTTATCTCGACCGCGCCTGGGATGTTGATGAAAGGTACGAAAACCTTGGCCGGATCCTTTCACGTAGAAAAGGCCGCCTCTTTAATCCTTATAAAAGCGTTCTGCATGCAATCGATAAGGCAAGCATGCACCTTGAGTTTATCACCGCGGGACTTCATGTTCCCTACTCCATCATAATTCCACCTCATAGTGAGAGCGAAGATCTTTTTATATCGGTGGAAGATCTTTCAAAGCTTGGAAGGCCGTTCATCATTAAACCCTGTAATACAACAGGAGGCGGTGTTGGAGTAGTTACCGGAGCTGAGACACTGAAGGAAATCCTTGATGAAAGAATTACAAATACGGACGATAAATACCTGCTCCAGGAGAAGATCTATCCCAAAAAACTTGATGGGAAGAGGGCGTGGTTCAGGTCATTCTGGGCTTTCGGAAAAGCGATACCGGTCTGGTGGGACGATCAGACTCATCTTTATGAACCGGTACTGCCTGAACATTATAAAAATTTCAGACTGAATAACCTGCGTCGGATAACAAGAAAAATAGCAGAACTTACTTCACTCGATTTTTTTTCTACTGAAATTGTTCTAACAGAGGACGATAACTTTCTTCTTATAGATTACGTGAATGATCAATGCGATATGAGAATGAAATCAGGACATTATGACGGGATCCCGGATATTATTGTACATGAAATTATCAGGAATATGTTGAAATTCACCTTACGAATAAAATCTTCAGCAGGATGAATATGAGAGCAGCTATCTACATCATTATCATATTAATCCTACTTACTGCGGCTTTTGCGGTATACAATTATCTGGTAAGTATTTACGAGGTAATTTACAGGATCGAACCGAAAACGCTTTATGCAGATAATAAATCCGAAACGACCATAACAGCCGTTCCCCTAAATGGATTGGGAGGGAAGGCGTGGTTCAGAAAAGTTGAAGCAACTTTTACCATTACCGAAGGGAAAAACCTCGTTATCATCATAAAAAATGATAAAGCAAACGGAATTCTGATTCTAAAGGCAAAGGATAAACCGGGAATCGTGAGCATTACGGCAAAGTCACCCCTTGCACTGCTGCCTTCTCTCATTCAGATAAACATTGAACCTAATTTCGCTGAAGTAATACATTAAGTAAATGGAATAATATGAAATAATTACTATATTTGTGAAGGAAGAAAAATCTCCTCGAGGAAAAATGAAAACTTTCATTACCGCCACTTTAGTAATATTCGTAATCTCCTTTACTGCTTACTGTCAGGGAACAGCCGGAGAAAACGCGAAATTTGAATACAGAACCCTAATAGATATGCCTACAGCCGGAATTCTTGAAAAAGGCTATGTCGGCGCTACAACAGATGTACTTCCGATGGGTGTTGTTATTGAAAAGCTGGAAGTAGGGGCATTTGATAATGTAAGTTTCGGCATCTCATACGGCGGTGCAAATGTTATCGGTGAGGGGAAAGTCGACTGGTACAAACTTCCCGGTGTAAATATACGTTTCAGGTTATTCAATGAAGCTGTAACGTTCCCCGCCATCTCAATTGGTTTTGATTCACAGGGAAAGGGTATCTACCATGATTCCTCGGGCAGATATGATATTAAATCTCCCGGTTTTTATGCCGCTGCCAGTAAAAACTTCGCTTTTCTCGGTTATCTGAGCATTCATGCAACGGGGTCTTATTCTCTTGAGTCGAAAGATGGAGATAATTTTATTGATTTGAACGTTGGAGCCGAAAAAACCCTGGGAAGTTCGGTTTCCCTCATAGCCGAATACAACTTTGCTTTTAACGACGATGGGACACGATACTTCGGTGGTGATGCGGGTTACCTTAATGCAGGGATCAGATGGACAGTAGGCGCCGGTTTTACACTCGAGTTTGATCTGCGTGATCTGTTAAGCAACAAAAAATTTACCACTGCGGCAGCCGACAGAGCATTAAAGATAGAGTACATTAAATCCATCTTCTGAAAATGGGCGGTTATTGAGCTGCTAAAAGGGGTAAATTCGGTAACAGACATTTGTGACATCCGGAATACCACAACTCCCCCTTATTCTCTTAAGGATTAAACCTGCGTAAACGCGAATGTAGAATATTTTGTACAAAAAAATCTATTATTCTGTACATCACACCTTAAAATGAAACTTTACACCCCTGGATTTTGTCTATAATATAGAAATTTAATCCTTTAATCAGGCTTGATTTTTGCGCATATTGAGGTAGTTATTTTTCGGAGGAAAGGTCATGAAAAAATTAGTTTACATTTTATCAGCAGCAGTCCTGCTATTTACCGGTTGTTATACACAACTGGCAACAAGAGACCGCGATTACTCTGACAGAGGTCAGAATACTTATGGCAGCGACCAGGGTTATTCAGATCAGGGCAGCGGTTATGCCTACGATGATTCCTCGGAATACTACGGAGATCAGTATTACGACAGCACAGGATATTACGATGACAGCACAGCTTACTACGATAACAGAGGGTACAGTGATAACAGTGATTATAATACGGGAGGTTATAACTCACCATATTATTATGATGACTTTTATTATTCATATCCTTCATACAGAAGATATTTCCTTGGCTATCAGCCTTCAATAGTAATTGGTATCGGCTGGAATAGCTGGTACTACAATTCATTTTGTTATGATCCCTTTTACTGGGGAGGATACTGGAGCGGCTGGGGGTACCCGGGATGGAGCTGTCTGCCGTATTACTATTATTACCCTTCCCCCTGGTATGCAGGATATAACTATTACTATGGGGGTTATCCTTCTTTCACAAACTACTATTATACCTCCAGAGAAAGAAACAGAGACATCAGAAGGATAAGGAACCTTGACGGACTAAGAGGCGGCAGGGACGGCAGAACCGCAATTGTTTCGAGCGATAGAAACGCAAACAGAAGTCTGAACAAAGCGACCCGGGAAACAACAAGATTAAATACCACTACACGTTCATCATCAGAAAGAGTTAGGAGCGGAAGAGACGCCAGGGTAAGAGAAGCCCGGATAGATCCAAGACTACGTACCGGTACCAGAGAAAATCAGAGAGCCGGGATTGATCAAAGGAGAGCAGCTCCCCGGATAGATAAAAGGAATAATACAAGAAAAGACAGCAGGAGAGTAATTCCCCCTTATCTCCGCAAGAACAATGACACAAAAGACAATGGAAATGTAAGGCCGCGCAGCTACAATCCTCCGCGCAGGGAATACAGACCTCCGCAGAGAACAGCGCCGCCAAAAAATTATACGCCTCCACAGAGAAGCAGTTCACCAAGGACATATAGTCCGCCTCAGAGAAATAATACACCGCGGAGTTCTACACCGCGTTCCTATTCACCGCCGCAGAGAAGCTCTAGTCCCCCATCCTCTCACAGCAGCGGCAGCAGCTCGGGCAGAAGCAGTTCGGGCAGCAGTTCCGGAAGAAGCAGAAGATAGGAGCATAATGAAATGAAAACTCTATTACTTAAAATAGCATTTATAACCTTAGTTACTATTGGTCTGAACGGGTGCTATACAGTTATCTGGAGTCCCGATTCAGAATTCCCCACTGAGGATAATTCTGTATCAAATATTTACTACGGCGATACATATTACGGTGATTACTATTATTTCTATGATACGCCCTGGTGGTGGGATTATACTCCTGTCGTTTCAGGGGTAGCAAGACCAACGAGAGACGGAAGTACCCAGCCGATAAGAGAGCAGGGCGGAAGAACCCCGGCTCAAAGAGACCCGATAGTAAATACCCCTCCTCCAACGCGTGAAATAAATCCACCGTCCACAGGAAACTCCGGAAACACCGAAAACAAAGGATCATCAACTGAAACTACACGGAGTTCTTCTTCAAACTCAGGTTCATCCAGCAGGGAGAGTTCCTCCAGCGGAAGTTCGGTAAGGAATAATAACGGCGGAAGAAACTCAGGCGGGAGGAAATAACAATGGATAGCTTACACGGCAGATTCTCAAAGCTTGTTTTTTTTATTATCCTGGCCGGAACAGCCGCAGTGTACCCGCAGAATGTAAATGACGCGGTTAGACTGGGTTTACCCGGACTTGGCGCTAATGCCCGCGCCCTCGGTATGGGCAACAGCTACATTGGATTAAGCGACGACGCATCAGCAGCATATTTTAACCCCGCAGGATTCGGATTACTAAAGAGAATGGAAATATCCGGGGGTCTGCAGTACACAAATTTCGGCAATAAAACAGATTTCTTTAATGAAAGCACTGATTATTCAAATAGCTCAACCACGCTCGACAGGGTGAACTTTGCTTTCCCCTTCCCTACTATGCGTGGAAGTCTTGTCTTCGGTATAGCATATCATACAACCAGGGACTTTACCGGGGCAGTAAAATTCAATGGTTTCAACAGCGGTCATAATTCACTTGTTCAGTCATTGCTTTCCGGACCTTATCCTTCAGATATACCATACCAGCTTTTCCTTGCTGATTCAAGCAACCAGACAAATATAGACGGGAACCTGAACCAGAGCGGCACAATTCTGAATTCAGGCGAAATTCATAACTGGACATTTTCCGGTGCCGTTGAAGCATACAAGAATCTCTTCGTAGGATTGAACCTCAATATTATTACAGGCACCTATACTTCAAATAATGATTATTATGAAGATGACACCAGGGGATTTTATGGAATAGCAGACCCTACGGATTCGTACCACAGCGATTTTCAGACTTTTAATCTGAACAGAGTTCTCAACTGGGATCTGTCAGGCTGGGATGCGAAGCTGGGAGTTCTGTACCAGATGAGAAATATAGCGCGTTTCGGATTTACGGTTCAATTTCCGAAATCATACGATATTAAAGAAAAGTTTACCGTTAACGGTTACAGCGATTTTGCCAGCGAAAGAGTTACTCTTAACAGTCCGGATTACAGCGACCAGGTCGAGTATAACATAACTACTCCATTTGAACTGGGGGCGGGGTTTTCCTTCAACCTGAAAGGATTGATCGTTAGTCTCCAGGGTACCCTTATGGATTATTCACAAATGAAGTTTGAAGACGTAAACGGACTTGGTGCTACCCTTGTTGAACAGTTAAACCAGGATATTAAAGATCAGCTTACAGCAGTGCTGAACTATAACCTGGGGCTGGAATATACATTCCCGGTTATTGGGCTAAGACTAAGGGCCGGATATATGGGTCAGCCCTCACCATACCGTGGAGATCCTAAAGAGTACGACCATCAGTATGTAACTGGCGGAATCGGTTTCCTGGCTGACGAAACAATAGGACTGGATCTTGGCGTCGCGCATGGCTGGTGGAAAGATTTCGGCGATAATTACGGCGATAATGTATCAAGAACCTTCCAGGATGTTTCTGTAAACAAAGTTATCCTTACTGCAACGTACAGGTTTTAAGACGTTACCTGGCAGTAATAATTGATTGAATATTCTAAGCATCTTATCTTTCGGTAAGATGCTTTTTTATTTTAAATGGAGTTGTCATTAAAGGAACAGTATTAAGAGCCGAAAGCAAAGATTATTACATCTACTGCGAAGAAAGAGATGAGGTGATAAGGAGTGCTCTCAGGGGAAAATTCAAAAAAGATTTCAACCTTAAAAAAGACAAACTGTATTTAACCGACATTGTAGTTGTAGGCGACCGTGTTGAATTTGATCTCAATAAGGACGGTACGGGCTTCATTTATAAAGTGGAAGAAAGAACAAATTATCTCTCGAGGAAGGCTCCGAGGATAAAAGGAGCGGGATATCGTGGTGAGAGGCTTGAACAGGTTGCAGCCTCCAATTTTGATAAACTTTATATTGTCAGCAGCGTTCTTGAACCTGATTTCAATAACAAGGTTGTCGATCGTTTCCTGGTAACAGGCGAAAGTTCGCATATCAGGGTAAACATTGTTATAAATAAAACTGATCTGGATGAGGAGAACCTGATCTCAGAGTGGGCTGAGCTATACAGGTCGATCGGCTATAATGTATACTTAACAAGTGCGGAAACGGGTAAAGGAGTTGATGAACTCAAAGCATCCCTGGCCGGCAGCATAAATCTTTTCTGGGGTCATTCGGGTGTAGGTAAATCCTCCCTGCTGAATAAAATGTACCCTGTACTGGATCTAAGAACAGGAAGTATAAGCTCATTTACAGATAAAGGAACCCATACAACAGTTACCGCGGAGATGATTAAAGTTGAGCCGGATACCTACATAATCGATACTCCCGGCATCCGTGAAGTTGAACCTTACGGAATGAGGAAAGAGGACCTTGGACATTTCTTTCCGGAGTTTCTCCCATACATTAATGAATGCCGATTCAACACCTGCACACACCATCATGAGCCCGGCTGCGCTGTTATGGAAGCGGTTGAGGATGAAAAGATCTCGCCTTACAGGTATGACAGCTACCTACGGATCCTCGACACTATTGAAGATGATATAAACTTCAGGTAATCCATAGCACAAGTTTTTAATTGAAATTTTAATCTTTTTATCACAAATTTACGATGTTTCAATAAGCAATATTTTATTAATGAAAGATCAAATATTTACCTCGTCAGCATCCACTTTTGCTGAATTCCTCAAGAAAAATGAAATAACAATAAAGTCTCACCACGGGCAATCCCTTATCAGCTTTATTTTCCCTGCTGAAGAATATGAAATATTCGGCAGGATAAATAATCTCAGGAAGAGACAGGAGGTACTGTTTTATTCCGGGAAGCCGTCGGAGGATGTCTTTTTCCTGGGAGTGAATTCAATATCAACAGTGACCGAGAAAGGTGAGAAACGCTTCTCATCGCTTGAAAAAAAGATCAAGGAAACCGGTGAAAATTATATTTCAAACCGGAGAGATTACGACTTTTCTATTCCCCTGTTTATGGGCGGGATGAAATTTACAGTTGAACACCCGGATGAATACTGGAAAGATTTTGAGGATTCAACCTGGTTTATACCTGAGCTGATATACATTAAGAATAAAGGCAGATATTATTTTGTATTCAACTGCTTTACCTCATCCAAGATCAGAACGGAAACACTTACGTCAAAGCTGGAAAATGTGTTGAAGATATTCTTTTCTGACGCAGCACCTGAAGAGACAAAAGAATTAAGGGTGTTAAAAAGAACAGGTGATGAACCGAAGGATAAGAAGAAATGGAAGAACCAGGTAAACCAGGCGCTCGAAAGGATCGGAGACGGAGGACTTAAAAAAGTTGTCTTATCCCGGAAAGTAGAGCTGACTTTCACATCAGATATTTCAACCGAACCGATACTTAAGAGTCTTCTCTCGAACTATCCCGAATGTACGCTTTTCCTGTTCCAGATCGGAAGGTCATCCTTTATTGGGGCGTCACCCGAAATGCTTGCGCGGATCAATGGTTCAGAAATGATCCTTGAAGTACTTGCAGGGTCGGCTGACCGCGGGAAAAATGGCAGTGAGGATCAGAATCTCGAAAGAGATGTACTTAAAAATGAAAAAAACCTGTCGGAACACAGTATAGTTGTAGATTATATCAAAGAGAATCTGCACAAGATTGTGGATGACATAGAGGTAGGCGAACCGGGAATAAAGAAGCTTCAGAACATACAGCATTTGAAATCAGAGATTAAACTTAATCTGAATAACCATGTTTCTTTTATTAACCTGATTGGAAAAATTCACCCTACGCCTGCCGTTTGCGGATCACCCTCAGACGCGGCTCTGAACTTTATAAAGAAAACCGAACCTCATCAGCGTGGTTTATACGCGGGTCTGATCGGCTGGATGAACCTGCACAATGAAGGAGAGTTTGTTCTGGCTATCCGTTCCGCACTAGCCTCAGGGAATAAATTGATTGCTTATGCGGGCTGTGGACTTGTAAGCGGGAGCAGTCCTGATGAGGAATACAAGGAAACTGAATTAAAACTGAAACCATTTCTTACTATCTTTAATGAAAATTAACCGGAATATTTTCTGGACTGAAAACTTCTTCAGCAGACTTGCTGATCTGGGTGTAAGGTACGTCTGTCTTTCTCCCGGCTCAAGAAGCACCCCATTAACCATGGCCGCATCTTCTCATAAAAAACTAAAATGTTTCGTTCACATCGATGAACGGAGCAGCGCCTTCTTCGCGCTGGGTCTGGCATTTGCATCCGGTAAACCCGTTGTGGTCATAACCACATCAGGAACAGCCGCAGCGGAACTCTACCCCGCAATAATAGAGGCATATCAGCAAAGGACCCCTCTGATAATCTGTACTGCCGACCGTCCTCCTGAGTTAAGAGGTCGAGGTGCTAACCAGACAATCAACCAGCATAACCTCTACAACAATCATATAAGATACTTTAAGGATGCTGGACTCCCGGGAACAACAGCTTCAGCCATAAGAAGAATAAGAAATTATGCAGAAGAAGCTTTCACCTATAGCACCGAAGGTCCCGTTCACATCAACTTCCCTTTCAGGAAACCATTTGAGCCCGATTCCCATACTGATGAAATCAATGAGACAACATTAAAACTAATTGAGGCTCACCGTGTTCGTGAGACTAAAATCGTGCAAAAAGAAATCGGCTCGGGAAGAAAAACATACAAAGAAATACTGCGGGCTGTGAATGAAACCCGCAGAGGCCTGATACTTGCCGGTCCTATGAAATATGATGCCGACACAAAAAAGCAGATGCTTAATCTCGCTGAAAAATTAAGTTACCCTGTTATAGCAGATGCCTGTTCCCAGCTCAGATACGAAAACAAATCAGAGAACATACTAATCAATTATGAAGCTTTCCTGAGAAATGAGCACTTTGTTAAGTCGTATGAGCCCGGATTAATCCTTCATTTCGGAAGAACACCTTCGTCGAAGGCAGTTGAAAACCTGCTTGGTAAGATACCGGTAAAGCGATATATAATTAATGAATATGGTGATATATTCGATCCGTGGAATAATGCCTGGGGTGTATGCAAAACCTCTGCGGGACATTTTTGCAGGATGCTCATAAACGACACGATGAATAATGATGATAAAGAATGGCTGAATAGTTATATAAATGCCGATGTTTCGGCCGGAAAGGTGAAGGACGAACTTTTATCTAAATCGTCATTCTCCAATGAATGCGCGATCATTCCCGAAATCATTAATAATCTTCCCGACAATTCACACCTGATGATTTCCAATAGCATGCCTGTAAGAGACCTGGATTACTTTTCACCGCAAACAGGCAAGAAAATAATTATACACTCCAACCGCGGCGCAAGCGGGATCGATGGAATACTATCAACGGCTCTTGGTATTCAAAAGGCAGTAAATAAACCTGTGCTGCTTCTTACAGGAGATTCAGCATTTTATTACGATCTTACCGCTCTTTTAACCGCGCAGAAATATAAAATACCTCTCGTCGTTATAGTCATTAATAACAATGGCGGAGCGATATTCGGTATGCTTCCCATTTCGTCGTACGGGAAAAAATTCAGGGATAACTTCACAGCTCCTCACAACCTTAATTTCGGTGCTATCGTTAAAAGCTTCAAAGCTGATTACCGTCTCATCCAAAACCGTGATAGACTTAAGGAATCCATGGCAGCAGCCATTAAAGAAAAAAGGCTTACTGTACTTGAAATAAAAACAGATATGAAAATATCCCTTAAAAGGAGAAAAGAATACTTCCGTAAAGCCGGGAATCTGCCGGAAGGAATTAAATGAGAGTAAAGTATTCAAACATCTTTCTTAATGTCGACCCGCCTGAAAAAGTTGACAAATCAGCATCCGATATATTTTTCCTTCATGGTTTTACAGGCAGTGCAAATGACTGGACCAGCGTTCTACCGGGAATAGATAACAGGTTCAATAAGTTCACTATCGATCTGCTCGGTCACGGTAAAAGCGATTCGCCGAATGATCAATCTCTTTATTCCTGGGAGCTTCAGGTTGAACAGCTTAACAAGATCATTACTGAATTCACCGAAGAGAAGGTGATCCTTACAGGCTATTCAATGGGAGGCCGGCTGGCCTTATGTTACGCTTATACTTATCCGGAACGAGTGCTGGGACTAATACTCGAAAGTTCCTCGCCCGGAATTACCAGCAAAAGGCAGAGAGAGACCAGGATTAAGGATGATGCAGAGTTAGCGGCTTATATATCTACGCATTCCATAAATGAATTTGCTGATCTATGGATAAAAAAAGAGATATTTGCCACACAGCTGCGTCTTCCGGAAGAAAAGAGGAACGAAATAAAACTGGACAGGCTGAAGAACAATCCTATCGGTTTAACCAACTCGCTGATCGGTTTCGGTACAGGCAAAATGCCGAACCTCTACCCTCAGCTGAAAAAAATGAACACACAGATACTTCTGCTTACCGGTGAACTCGACACCAAGTTCACTGCATTGAATAAAAGCATAGCAAAAAAATTTCCCGCCGCAAAACATGTGATTGTTAAGAATGCAGGGCATACTGTGCATCTCGAAGAACCCGCGAGGTTTACCTCTGGAGTGAACGATTTTCTTAAAGCTTTCATAACCATCTGATAACTCCAGTAAGATTTTATTTTTATCTTCTGCCACAGGAGGACTGCAAAAAAATGCAGGCTTTAATTTTCCACAGATCTACCAGGAATCTTATGCCGCTTACAAAAATCCTTCCTTCTCTGCTGCTGCTCTGGTCAATACATGCAGCGGGAAGTGGCTGTTTCAGCTCACTAACGGAATAAGCACCGCTTCTTCTTCATGGCTTTATCAAGGAGAAATATACACGGTATGTAATAGGATTCGAATTTACAGCCGGGACAAGACTTTTTGATTATGTCGGGTCGATTGATTACCAGTTCGGGAATAATTCATCTAATATCAACAATAATATCTATGCTCATTCCTATGACAGCACCAGATATTCTCCCACTCATGCGCAATATGACTACTTATCTGGCAGGGTTTATGGATGATGCACTGAAGCCATCAATGTTCCTGGTTACACTCCCTGTCTATCTGAATTATTCACCTGCTGAATGGGTGTCTTTATATGGTGGTTTGAACTATTCGTACGTTTATAGTTATCAGAAGACTCAACAGTCGGATCTCCATTATCCATTATTCATTATTCATTATTCATTATTCATTATCCATTATTCATTATTCATTATTCATTATTATTCCGCCCTGTGTTCCGGTGCCTATCAAATAAAACTTCCTTATGCTATTTTTATTCTAACTATCACAACTTTTCAATATTTTTAACAGATACTTCTAAAAATTCGAGGTTAAGGATGTCTTTTAACTGGAAAAAAGCTAAGGAATACCAGGATATTATATACGAGAAAATGGATGGAATAGCCAAAGTAACCATAAACCGTCCCGAAGTTCGCAACGCCTTCCGGCCTGAAACCGTCATCGAAATGTACGATGCATTTGCAGACGCAAGAGAAGACCAGGAAATCGGTGTTGTCCTTCTGACAGGCTATGGTCCCTCAAAAGACGGGAAGTATGCTTTCTGTTCCGGCGGCGATCAGAGGATTCGCGGCGATCAGGGTTATGTAGGAAAAGACGGAGTTCCGAGATTAAACGTTCTTGATCTTCAGAAGCTGATAAGGAGTATGCCAAAACCCGTGATAGCGCTGGTAGCCGGGTACGCAATCGGCGGAGGCCATGTTCTTCACGTAGTATGCGATCTGACAATTGCTGCGGATAACGCAATATTCGGACAAACAGGTCCAAAGGTGGGAAGCTTCGACGGAGGGTTCGGGTCGAGCTACCTTGCCAGAATAGTGGGACAGAAAAAAGCACGTGAAATATGGTACCTGTGCGATCAATATAACGCCCAGGAAGCTTTTGATATGGGACTGGTAAATAAAGTAGTTCCTGTAGAAGAACTTGAAAACACGGGTGTTGAATGGGCAAAGAAGATACTCGAAAAAAGTCCCCTTGCAATACGTCTCCTAAAATCGGCCTTTAACGCAGAGCTTGACGGTCAGGCAGGGATTCAGGAACTTGCAGGCAATGCCACGTTGTTATATTATATGAGCGAAGAAGCTCAGGAAGGCAAAAAAGCTTATCTTGAGAAGAGAAAACCAGAGTTTAACAAATTTCCCAAACTGCCTTAAGAAAGACAAATGGAAAATAAGATCGAAACACCAACAAAACTTGAGAGCTGGATAATCGCGAGCAGACCCAAAACTCTCTTTGCTGCCATCGTACCTGTATTCGTCGGATCAGGAGTAGCAATCAGTGAGGGCATCTTCATTCCTCTATATTCTCTCGTTGCACTTCTCTGTTCTATTCTTATACAGATCGGCACAAATTATACAAATGATCTTTATGATTACACAAAGGGAGCTGATAATGAGAAGCGTAAAGGTCCCAGGAGAGTACTTGCAAGCGGATTCATAACTGTAGGCGAAATGAAATTTGCTATCATCCTGACTTTTTTGATTTCCTTTCTGCTTGGTCTCTATCTGGTTTATGCCGGCGGATGGGTAATCCTGGTAGTCGGTGTATTTTCTATTATTGCGGGCATAGCTTACACTGCCGGTCCTTTTCCACTTGCATACAATGGACTTGGCGACATCTTTGTTTTTGGTTTCTTCGGAGTAATTGGAACAGTCTTCACTTACTACCTGCACTCGCATCACGTAAACTTTGTATCGCTGCTGGCTTCGGTGCCTGTAGGTTCACTTGTAACGAATATCCTGGTGGTAAATAATTACCGTGATATCGAGGAAGACCGTGCGGCAAATAAGAACACGCTGGCTGTAAAGATGGGAAGGACATTCACCCGCTACCAGTTTATCTTTCTCATTGCAATTTCATTTCTAATACCTCTCGCTCTCTTTTTATTCTTCGATTATACATTATGGATATTTCTACCATACGTAACACTGCCTTTTGCGGCAAAGGCCATAAAGATGATCACCACACTGGAAGGAACTGACTTAAACAAGACACTTGAACTAACTGCCCAGCTTTCAGCTTTATTCGGAATATTGTTTTCCGCAGGACTCGCGCTGTGACAAATCTCGAGCTGACATATTCCCCTTATCATCTGCACCTTTCAATGCCTTTTATAACCTCCAAGGGAGAGATTAAAGAGAGAAAAGGATTTGTCATTTCGCTTAAGAATCTTGCTCAGGCTCAGGGTATAGGTGAGGCGGCTCCCCTGCCTGAATTCGGTTCTGAAAGCTTTGAAGATGATGAAAAAGCTCTGGAGAATATCAATCTGAATCTTAAGCTTGATCTGAACAACCTGCTCCCTTCCGTTGAAAAAAGTCTTGCTGAATTTGATCATCTTCCGGCATTAAGAAGCGGTCTTGAGCAGGCCATACTCAATTTAATATGTGTTGAGAGGAACACGACATTAAGCGAACTCTTTCACAAACCTGTTGCGCGTAATATAGCCGTAAACGGGGTGATTGGTATGCTGACTAAAGAGGATGCGCTGAATAAAGCAAAGGAACTGAGATCAAAGGGATTCAGAACTCTAAAGATAAAAGCAGGCAGAGAAAAATTTGAGGAAGACCTTGAGATAATCGAAGCAATCAGGAGCGAAGCAGGAAGGAACACTAACCTGCGTGTTGACATAAACGGAAAATGGTCACCTCCGGAAGCCGCCATCAATCTGAAAAAGCTGGAGCAGTTCGATATTGAATATGCCGAACAGCCGGTGAAGAATATCAACGACTTCCCTGCTGTAAGTTCTGAAACGATTATTCCTCTTGCCGCGGATGAATCGGTGCGCAGTTACGGTGACGCTGTCAGTATCATCGGGACTAAATCAGCCTCTGTTCTCATTCTTAAACCAATGATGCTCGGAGGTCTTACTCACACTTTCAGGATAATAGATGAGGCAGAGAAGAACGGTATGAAGATAGTTATTACCTCCTCTTTTGAATCATCTATCGGAAGATCAGCCGCGGTATTTGCAGCCGCCGTTTTGAAGGAACAGACAGCGCACGGTCTTGCTGTTCAGGATTATTTTAAGGATACAATCGTAAACGATCCCTTCCCTGTAGAAAATGGTTTAATAAAGATCGGATAAAAATGATCCTACCAGGCGGCATCATCATAGAAGGGATTAAGCTCCCGGATAACCATCCCGCTTTAATAACACCCGAATCTGAAATCTCCTATAAAGAACTAAATGAAAGAATAACTCAAACCTCTGCCTGGCTGAGTTCAGTGGGGGTCAGAGAGAACACTAAAACCGCAATACTGAGTGCTAATAATCCTGATTACATTATACTACTCTTTGCCTTGTGGAACCTGAATGCCTGCGTAATTCCGCTTAACATTATGTTATCGGATACGGAGCTCACAGAAATAATAAATTTCTCCGACGCTGAATTTCTTTTCTATAATAAGGATGAAAAACGGCAGCCTGATGTTAAAATTCCACGGCTCGATTTAAGTAAAACCACACCTCAGGATAATAACTTTAAGTCCCCGGGCATAGATCCTGAGGCTGTCTCCATGGTAATGTTCACATCAGGTGCAACAGGCAGACCGAAAGGAGTAATGCATTCATTAAATGATCTGCTGAACAGTGCGGATAACAGTCGGGACTTACTGAAACAAAAACCAGAAGACCGATGGATAGCAAGTCTTCCTTTCTATCATATCGGAGGGTTATCTATCATCATAAGAGCCTTCCGTTTCGGTTCCTCCATAATAATTCCGTCATCCCTGAAGAATGATTCCCTTGTAGAAGCTTTTATAAATTTTAAGCCTTCATATGCATCCCTGGTGTCAACCCAGCTGAAGAGGATGCTTGAAAGCGGGTGGAAACCCTCCGCAGAATTAAAGAAAATCCTCCTTGGAGGAGGATTCGCGGATGAAGAGCTTATAAAAGAAGCTGAGACAGCCGGGTGTAAAATCTCCCATGTTTACGGCTCCACTGAAACCTCGGCATTTGTTACAGCCAGCGAGACAGAAGTTATTAAAATCAAGTCTCTCTCTTCAGGCAGGGCGTTGGGAAGCAATAAAGTATTGATTGTGGACGATCAGCTTAATGAAGAGAAAGCGGGACGAACGGGCGAGATTTTAATTCAGAGCAAAGCTTTGTTCCATGGTTACTATAAAGATGAAAAAGAAACCGCGAAAAGATTAACTCATAAAGGGTTCCTTACTGGCGATGTAGGTTATATAGACAAGGACGGTGATCTTTTTGTTGAGGCTAGAAGGACTGATCTTATCATAACGGGCGGAGAAAATGTTAATCCACTTGAAGTTGAAACCGCTTTGAATAATGTACCAGGAATCAGCGACAGCTGTGTGTTCGCAATGCCTGATATAGAATGGGGACAAATAGTTGCGGCAGCGGTTATACTAGAGAAGGATGTTTCTCTTAAGGAAATTACAGACTATCTTAAGGAAAAGATTGCGGGTTATAAGGTCCCGAAAAGATTTTATCCTGTTGAGAGTATCCCGAGATCGCCGCTGGGAAAAATATTAAGAGAGAAGGTAAGGGAGGGGTTGAGCGGATTTAGCGAATTGGGCGGATTGGCGGATTGAGCGGATTGCGGATTGGCGGATTAGCTCAAAACAGCATGTAATTCCAAACCGGATCTTACTTCATCAATGATGGGAGTTTTCTTCCACTTCTTTTTATCAACAAAGATGTGAACCGTCTTAACCTGGTTTGTTATCTCCCCTTTCCCGTTTATGCAATCATATGAAAGTTCAAATGAGCTATCTCTCAATCTGCTTACACTAATTTCGATTGTAACCTCATCCCCCGGTTTAAGAGGCATCAGGTATTCCCCTTCCGAATGAATAATCGGCACCACATACTCATCATTATTCCAATAATTCGTCTTAAGGTTAAACGACCTGATAAGGTCCTCATAGGCTGAATGACATAGCTCGAATATTCTGCCGAAGAACAATATCCCCGCAGGATCACAATCGTAAAAATTTATTCTCTTAATGAATTTATGCATAATCAATAATTAAATGAGTCTTATATCATTTAGAAACGGTAGTGTGGATTTAACTTCATCCGCTTTTTCTTTAAGAACTTCGGCCGTAACGATTTTCTCCTCTGCTGAAACAGAAGCTATCTCAATTCCCATCGGGTCGATTATGCTGCTATACCCGGGATACTTCAGCTTCGGGTCGTCCCCCACCCTGTTCACGCCAAGAACATAGCATTGATTTTCAATCGCACGCGCTTTCAGCAGTGTACGCCAGTGTTCTATCCTCGTATCAGGCCAGTTAGCTATCACTACAATCATATCCGTTTTCTTTTTTGCATACTCGCGATAAAGCTCGGGGAACCTGAGGTCGTAGCAGATCGATAAACCTGCAGTCATATCATTTATCTTTGTGATCACAGTCAGATCTCCTTTAGCATAATTCTTATCTTCAGTAGAATATGAGAAAGGGTGCATTTTGCGGTATGATTTGATGAGCTTTCCGTCGGGACCAATATGCACAAGCGTATTATAATATTTCTTTTCACTCTTTTCTATTAATCCTGCCAGTATATGAACCGAGTATTTCTGCGCGGTCTCCGCAAAGAAATTAAAACTTTCTCCATTCAGATCTTCAGCAAAATCCGCGGCCTTCATAGTAAAGCCGGTAAGAGTCATCTCCGGAAACACTAGCAGATCCTGCTTTTCGTAGTTATGAGAAAGAAGCCAGCCGATCTTATCGCTGTTCATTTTTTTATTTTCCCACTCGGGATCGTACTGAACTAATCCTGCTCTCATTGTTTAAATACTCACATCTTATTTCTTTTTTGAATTATTCTTTATATTATTCAATTCACGCTCTAAATTACATTATCTATTCAATTAAAAAAAGAGAGAGATATTATGATAAAAAATTCGTTTACTCTTTTAATCGTTCTTCTTCTTCTCTCCTCGATTGCATATCCTCAAAATACAAGGATCACAACCAACCAGCAGGAAGTGCGGAAGTTATTTAAAAACTCAGCGGCAGTTCCTGATGTAATGGGAAGAATAAACTACATACCGCCGGCAGGAGTCAGTAACCCGTCGGAGGTTGACTCATTTTCGTTATTCGATGGATTCCCTATAACTTTATCAGGCAGCTCATATGAAGGGGGGATTTTCTGCAATATGGATGATGATCCTGAGCTTGAGTTTGTTTACTGCATTACCTACACGGTGCAGGCCTTTAATATGGACGGTACTCCCGTTGCAGGCTGGCCGAAAACATTAACACAGTATACACAGAGTGCTCCCGCATTCGGAGATATTGACGGTGACGGCCAGGGAGAGATTGTTGTCACTTCTATCTTCGGTTCATCCCAGGGAAGTATTTATGCATGGCACACAGACGGGACCCTGGTTACAGGATTCCCTGTTACTCATGGCTATTCAACAAGAACCCCGGTACTTGCGGATATCGATAATGACGGAGCTATGGAAATTATCATTAATAAAAGGATTTATCCGCTGGGGGAGGAATGGGCTTATAAGGGAGACGGCACCGTTCTGTGGTCGCAGTCGCTTAACCATGTACCTGCATCAAGTGCGGCGGTGGGAGATATTACAGGAGACGGTGTTCCCGAAATTATCTGCGAATCATATTTGAGTCTTTACGCAATGGATAACACCGGGAACATACTGCCGGGATTCCCATTCAATCTTCCCTCCGGTGTAACGAATTCATATTCGTCACCTGTGCTTGCGGATGTTGACGGTGACGGTAATCGTGAAATTATCTTCGGATCACAGGCCGATAACGGTCAGGGCTACGTGCATATTCTGAAAAATGATGGATCCGTTTATCCAGGCTGGCCGAAGATTACAGACAACTGGGTTTATACTCCCCCTGCAGTCGGTTATATAGATAGTGACAACATTCTTGATATAGCCGTAGGCGATCAGGTATTAAGCACTACCCCGGTTGACTATGTTTATGCGTGGAACGCAAACGGTACAGCTCTTTCAGGTTTTCCGATAGGGCCGACAAACGCGATCAACAGCCAGATCATTCTCGCCGATATAAATAACGACGGAATGGTTGACCTTATCACTGACGACAACGGTGCACCCTATTACCATGGCTACAGCGCTGACGGATCCATCCTGCCAGGCTGGCCGATCATGGTAAACGGTGAAACTACTTTTTATGAAATGCCCGCTCTTGCAGATATTAATGGCGATGGAGTACTTGATATGCTCGGG
The DNA here is from genome assembly GCA_963839165.1 of uncultured Bacteroidota bacterium. Taxonomy (GTDB): domain Bacteria; phylum Bacteroidota; class Ignavibacteria; order Ignavibacteriales; family Ignavibacteriaceae; genus DATFVA01. The sequence continues at coordinate 832,252 of CAWIUG010000005.1, forward strand.
GCTGGAAAACAGGGCTTCGCACCCGACTATGTAGTCATCCATCTTTGGGACACAGGCTATCCATTCGTACCGAATAATAATATACTTCCTGTATATCAATACAATGAGAGACACAACGGAGTATACGGTGACTTAAGTCTTACCGTACCCGTAGAACTGGTTTCTTTTACTGCTTCAGCTTCAGGCAGCAATGTTGTACTAAACTGGAATACCGCAACCGAAACAAACAATCGCGGGTTTGAGATTCAGAGACAAAGGCAAGAAAGTCAGGCTCAGGGATCAGGCAGCGACTGGCAGAGAATTGGTTTCGTTGATGGAAACGGTACTACAACCAGCAAGTCGGTTTACACCTTTACTGATCATAATGTTACCAGCGGAAAATATTATTACAGGCTAAAACAGATCGACTTTGACGGCAGCTTCACATATTCTTCTATTGTTAACGCAAACCTTGACAACCTGTCGTTTGCATTATCCCAGAATTATCCTAATCCGTTTAACCCCGCAACAACCATCAGTTATTCTGTTCCTGAAAAATCTGTTGTAAGTATTGAAATATACAATCCATTAGGACAGAAGATCAGGTCGCTGGTTAACGGAACAAAGGAAGCCGGTAGTTATACCGTAACTTTCAATGCCGATAACCTGCCCAGCGGAGTATACCTGTATAAGCTGAGCACAGGAAAGTATAGTGAAACGAGAAAGATGATTTTAGCAAAGTAAGGTTGAGAGATATCATCCCGATGTAAGAAGAGAACATAGATTACTCCCCCGATCGAAGCTGCTGAAGCAGTTTGTCGGGGGAGGATTTTAATGAACCGTATGAGGAGAACCAGAAACGAATTCGGGTTAACAAACGGGAGAAATAGAATCGTGTTCAGGTTGACAAAAGTAAGTTCGGATTGACGAACGGGATTCCGGGATAAATTCGGAATGGCACTATTATTCAAAAATTCCAGGATTAACTACATATGAGTTCTGATAAGATCCCAGTTGCGATATTAGGGGCCACAGGCAGTGTTGGACAAAAATTCATATCCCTGCTCTCCGATCACCCCTGGTTCGAAGTTAAAATGATAGCCGCTTCCGACAGGTCAGCCGGGAAAAAATATAAAGACGCGGTAAACTGGATATTAAGCGATCCCCTCCCCCGGGAAATCGGCGAAATGGAAGTGCAGAACTGCGTTCCCGATCCAAAACTGACAACAGCATTTTCAGGACTTGATTCTTCTGTAGCAGGAACGGTTGAAGATGACTTCGCAAATGCCGGGTATACCGTGATCTCAAATTCGAAGAATCACCGGATGGACAAGTTAGTTCCTCTCCTTGTTCCTGAAATTAATCCTGATCATCTCCAGCTCATAAAAAAACAGAACTATAAAAACAACGGATGTATCGTTACAAATCCCAACTGCTCCACCATCGGTCTAGTACTGGCATTAAAGCCCCTTGAAGATAAGTTCGGTATTGAGGCTGTAAATGTTGTTACCATGCAGGCCATTTCAGGCGCCGGCTACCCCGGTGTTTCCAGTCTTGATATAATAGACAATGTTATTCCTTACATCGGCGGCAGCGAAGAAGAAAAAATTGAGACAGAGCCGAACAAGATACTCGGAAGACTGAGCGGCGAAGGGATCAGTGACCTTGATATCAAAATCGAAGCCCAGGTAAACCGTGTGGCAGTAATCGACGGACATACAGAGTGCGTTCAGGTTAAGCTGAAGAAAAAAGCAGACATAAACGAAATACTTGAAGCATGGAATAACTTTTCGGCAGAACCTCAGGAAAAAGATCTCCCTTCCGCCCCCGTAAAACCGATCCATTATTTTCATGAAGTAAATTATCCCCAACCTAAAATCCACAGGAACATCGACAAAGGGATGGCGGTATCAATAGGAAGGCTGAGAGAGGATAAGTTTTTTGATTACAAATTTGTAATACTTTCTCACAATACAATGCGCGGCGCGGCCGGTGGCGCTCTTTTATGCGCCGAACTGATGAAAGTTAACGGTTATATTCCTTAAAAAGCGTTAAAAACAGAAAAAAAAGTACCTGCCTTCTCAGAATTGAGAATAAATATTTGTATTTTAACTCATTCACTTTCAGTTTAATTTTGTGCCTATAAAATTATCTTTATAAGCCCCGAAAGTTTAATACTATATGTTAAGAAAAGAGCTGCTGGAAAAAACATTTAAGTTCGATTTCGATCTATTTAACAGTCTCCAGGATATGTGTTTCATACTTTCTGAGACGGGCGAAATACTTGATGTAAATATCTCAGGGGCAATCAAACTGGGAGTACCGCTAAACCAGATTGAAGGAAGAAAGTTCTTCAATCTTTTAGAACCGGCATATTCTGACGAAGTACGTACTATCTTTCAAAATTGCGTAGAACAAAGTAAAAGCGGCAGTTTAACCGCAAGGTTTATCTCAACCGAAAGAAATGTGGAGGCCAGCATAGTTTTCACCCCCACCCTTCAGCAGGTTGATAAAGAAGAGAAGCTCTATTTCTTCGTGATGGCTCATGACATCACTGCCGAAAAAGAAAAAGAGATAGACCTGCTCAGGTTTTACAACATCGCCGAGAATACGGTCAATCCCCTGCAGATAACAGATCTCACAGGGCGGATGATCTATGTTAACGCGGCGTTTGTTGAAGCCAGCGGCTACACAAAAGACGAACTGCTGGGGAAAAACCCGAGTATCTTCAGCAGCGGAAAGACCTCAAAGAAATTCTGGAAGCAGATGTGGGAGACCATAAACGCGGGTAAAGTCTGGGTTGGTGAAGTTGAGAACAAAAGAAAGAACGGCGAACCTTTTTACACCCAGCTCCTTGTATCCCCGATACTTGATCCGGAAAAAAGGATATGGGGTTTCTTCGGTATACACCGCGACCTTAGTGAAAAGCGTATGTTTGAAAAGCAGCTGATACACACACAGAAAATGGAGAGCATCGGAACGCTTGCAGCGGGAATCGCCCATGAAGTCGGCAACCCTCTGGCATCAATCTCCGCGCTGGTGCAGGTAGTTCTGAGAACCACAAGTGATGATTTTGTAAAGGATAAGCTGGGACTGGTAAGAAGCCAGGTTACACGGATATCGAAGATCATCAGGGACCTTGTTGATTTCTCACGTCCCTCCGATTACGAGCTCCAGGTAATAAACATAAATGAGTCGATAAAAGAGGCAGTGGAGATTGTTAAAGTAGGTGCACGCGCCAAGGATGTTGACTTCATAATGGAGCTGGAACATGATCTTCCGCTAATGCCGCTAATATCCGACCAGATACAGCAGGTTTTCATAAATATCTTAATTAATGCGGTAGACTCAATGTCGGAGAATAAGACAGAGAGCAGAAAAAAGATGGTAAGAATAAACTCGCATATGGAAAACGAAAAAATAAGGCTGCAGTTCACCGACTCAGGTCCCGGCATAGAAGAAAACAATTTCTCCAAAATCTTCGAGCCCTTTTACACCACAAAGAAACCCGGAAAAGGAACAGGACTTGGTCTTTGGGTAAGTTACGGCATTATAAAGAGCTTCCAGGGAAATATAGAAGTTAAAAGTAAACCGAATGATTTTACCACATTTACGATAACACTTCCTCTAAATACGTAAAATAACAGGATGAATATAAATGAACGAAAGAATTCTTGTAGTAGATGATGAACAAATAATAAGAGAGTCACTTTCCTACGTCTTAAGGAAGGAAGGCTACAGTGTACAGGAAGCGGCGAACGGGAGAGAAGCCTATGAAATGATCCTCAAGGAATCGTTCGACCTTGTAATCACCGACCTTGAGATGCCCGAGATGAAGGGAATCCAGCTACTTGAAGAGATCAAAAAACTTGATCTTCATACAGTTGTTGTAGTTGTTACGGCCTACGGTTCGCTTGACACTGCTATCGCCTCACTGCGCAACGGGGCAAGCGACTACATCCTTAAGCCGGTAGAATTCGACGAAATGATCATAAAGATAAACCGACTCCTCGAGATGAAGAACCTGCTTATCGAGAACCGTGTGCTAAGGAAAGAAGTACAGCGGGAATATGATTTTGAGAATATCATCGGCAGCAGTCATGCTATTAAAAAAGTGTATGAAATGATAGACACAGTTGCCGACACCGACAGCACAGTACTGATCACAGGTAAAAGCGGCACCGGCAAAGAACTCGTGGCGCGCTCACTGCATTTCAAAAGCAAGAGAAAGAACAAACCGTTTGTGGCGATCAACTGCGGCGCCATCTCCGAGAACCTTATAGAGAGTGAATTATTCGGCCACAAGAAAGGATCCTTCACCGGAGCGATCTCTGATAAGGAAGGACTTATAAAAGCAGCCGAAGGAGGAACCCTTTTCCTGGATGAAATAAGCGAACTTCCGCTTCAGCTTCAGGTAAAATTCCTTAGAGCGCTTCAGGAAAAAGAATATACCCCTGTAGGCACAACGATCTCATTACCGGTGAACATAAGATTCATCGCATCGAGCAACAGGATACTAAAAGATGAGATAGCCGCCGGAAAATTCCGCGAAGACCTGTTTTATCGTCTTAATGTTATTGAAATAAATCTTCCTTCACTGAAAGAAAGAGAAGAAGATATTCCCCTGCTTGCCGATCATTTCCTCGACAAATACCGTAAGGAGATGAACAAGAACATAAAGGGAATAGACAGCGAAGCGATCCGCGCTTTGATGAACTACGAATGGAAGGGCGAGATAAGGGAACTTGAAAATGTGATGGAACGGGCCGTGATATTCTGCAGAAGCGATTTCATTACCCTGAAAGACCTTCCATCGGGATTCAAACCGAATGACGCACCAATAAACATATCGGGAAAAATGTCGCTCGACGACGCGATCAGGCGTTATGAAAAGGATCTTATAGTTAAAACCCTCGAAGATAATAAGCTTAACAAGGAGAAAACCGCTGAGGACCTTCAGGTGGGATTATCAACGCTGTACCGTAAATTGAAAGAATTGGACATAAAAACCTGAAAAATCTTTCTCATTAGTTGAAAAACAATTTTATTCTTCTTTTTATTTACGAGAAACGTCACTTTCCCAGTCGGGAAAAATAATTTATCCTCACGTGCAAACCTGCCGTAATTAAATAATTTAGTTCATTTTCTTATAAAGGGGTTATCTGGCACGTTTATAGACTGTTGAAACGGACAATTGAGGCTTCTCAGGGAAGTTTTGGAGCAGCCTCTTAATATTTTAAGAAAATGTGAATGAAGAACGTATTATTTTATAGTCACGATTTTAACCTCTGCTATAGTCTTCTGATGTACCTGCAGGAATCTTATTCAGTGACTGCAACCACGAACCAGAAGGCCATAGGAGCATTCGCAGGATCATCCAGCTTCGACCTGATTATCCTTGACGATGCACCGGGCAAGGAGATCCTTGAATTATGCAGGGATCTGAAAGAAATGAAACCAGAGATCCCGGTAATCATAACTTACGTTTTTGATAAGAAAACAAAAGACATTGAACCCTCGCTCCGCCAGTATGTAACATCGATTTTCTACAAGCCATACGACCTTAACGAAGTCACCATGAAGATGGCTTCCCTCATGATCTGATCTGGTCACTTAACCCATAAAAATGAATATCTTCTATAGTTCAATTCCTACGGAATTGTGGGGGGAGTTATGGGTAGAGTTACAGATGTTAATTCCCTACGGGAATGGGGATGAAGAGGTTAGTTACGGGAATTTGGGAAGAAATCAAGGTTTTCTCCATTCTAAGGATTGCGAAGCCCTTTCCCGAGGTCTCCCATTCCTGAGAAAAGAATTCAAAATATGTTCAATTTTTCAACTATTTATGGTTTTAAAATTATGGTATTATGTTTGAATAATAGACAACGAACACAAACGTAACTCATTTAAGGATATTGGTAAGATGAAGAATATTGTACTCTATTTGCTTTTCGTAATGTCGATAGTTGCATTATTTGGTTTCGTATTTTCAATGGCATGATTTTATTTAACTTAAACAAATGAGTGTTCTTAAAATTACTTTAACCGATACGCAGCCAGGCTGCAGAATCATTAACTGAGTTGATACTGAGATGAAGATGTTCCTATACAGATTTACTGCCGTCAAGTTGTTCTTTTTAATTATTGTCAGTTTATTCTTTATATCGGTTCCCGTCAACGCCCAATCCAACGATGACTGCCTGATGTGTCATAGCGACGACACTATGACGATGGAAAAGAATGGTAAGGAAGTATCCCTTTTTGTCAACCAGGATATCCTTCAGCATTCAGTTCACGGAAAACTAAAATGCATTTCGTGCCACGTAGGATTTAACCCTGAGGAAGTTCCTCATAAAGAAAATATTCAGCCCTTAAACTGTCTGAACTGTCATACGGATGCAAAGGTCATCCATAAATTTCATCCGCAGATGGTAAAGGCAAACGGAACGAACGGAACACCGGACATATCATGCAAGAATTGTCATGGTACACATGACATAGCTTCGATAACTGGTCCGGACACTAAGTGGAGCAAAAAGAATTTAGTAGAATCCTGCGGCAACTGCCACAAGGAAGCAAAAGATAAATATGTTCTTTCAGAACATGGAAAAGGTTTTGCGGAAGGTGTTGAAGGAGCGCCCAATTGTATATCCTGTCACCAAAGCTCGATAGTATCTGTAAACAAAGGTAAAAACTCCCTTCAATCAAAACTAAACCAGCAGAAACTCTGCCTGTCATGTCATCTCGACGATCCTAAAATCCGGGCCAAGACAACACCTTCCGCAGGTTTTATAACGGCTTACGAGCACAGCGTACACGGTACAGCATTATCCAGGGGAAATGAAGATGCCCCGAGCTGTACAAACTGTCATAATCATCATGACATTGAAGCACCCACATCGGATAATTCATCCATAAACAAGTTTAATATTCCTTTTACCTGCGGTAAATGTCATACTGAAATTTCCGCTGAGTACAGGGAAAGCATACATGGCACCGCGCTTCTTGAGAAGGGCGTAACGGACGCGCCTTCGTGCACCAACTGCCATGGAGAACACGATATTCTGAATCATAAAGATCCCAATTCACCTGTTGCCTTTCAGAACGTCGCGTCACAGGTCTGTTCCCCCTGCCACAGTTCGGTACGGCTGGAGGAAAAATACAACCTGCCCACAGAGAGATTTAAAACTTACGTAGACAGCTACCATGGTCTGGCCCTAAAAGGCGGGTCGACTGTTGTCGCAAACTGCGCAAGCTGTCACGGTGTTCACAACATCAAGCCGTCGAGCGATCCTACATCAACAGTTAATAAGAATAACCTCGCAAAGACATGCGGTACCTGCCACCCCGGCGCCAACCAGAACTTCGCGAAGGGAAAGATCCACGTATTAATGACAAAGGCCGATGAGCCGATACTTTACTGGATCGCGACTATATATGTTATCCTTATCGTTTTAACAATCGGCTTTATGCTGCTGCATAACGTCTTCGACTTCATCAAGAAGGCAAAGATCAAGAAGATGAAGCAGAGAGGACTTATCAAAGAAGCGAAGCACGGACACGCATTATACCTGAGAATGACGGTAAATGAACGTATCCAGCACGTTGCTCTGCTTGTCAGTTTCCTCACCCTGGTTGTTACAGGCTTTATGCTCAAATTCCCCGATTCCTGGTGGGTATCGCATATAAGAGATTTAAGCAGCGACGCGTTTGAATACAGAAGCATTCTCCACAGGATCGCGGCCGTTGTTATGGTAGCCGCAAGTCTTTACCATATATACTACATCTCATTCACGAAACGCGGACGGCAGCTGGTAAAGGACCTCCTCCCTATTCTGCAGGACGCGAAGGATGCTATTGCCGTTGCTAAGTTCAACCTTGGAATTTCAAAAGTTAAGCCTATGCTCGACCGTTTCAGTTATGTTGAAAAAGCTGAATACTGGGCCCTTGTATGGGGAACAATAGTTATGTCTGTTACCGGCTTCATAATGTGGTTCGATAATACTTTTATCGGATTACTTACAAAGCTCGGATGGGATATAGCAAGAACCGTTCACTACTATGAAGCATGGCTTGCCTTCCTCGCGATCGTTGTATGGCACTTCTACTTTGTGATTTTCAATCCTGAAATCTATCCGATGAACCTGGCATGGCTTAAAGGAACTATCTCCGAAGAAGAAATGGCTGAAGAACATCCTAAAGAGCTCGCAAGAATTAAAAAAGAGCAAGGGGAGCCGGAAGAAGAAAAAGAAGAAGAAGAAGAATTAGCTTAAATGAATTTTTGGGGAGTTACTATGCCGCACCGGAAAATTACCGCTGAACTTTGGTTAATAACCATAATATTTCTGCTCTCATCATTCGCAGCATTAAAGGCGCAGTCGAATGATGACTGCCTTATGTGCCACGCCGATAATACTCTTAAAGGTACAAAGAGCGGGCACACCTTCTCTGTATTTGTAGATGAAAAGAAGCTGGGTAATTCAGTACACGCCGATGTTGAATGTATTATGTGCCACCAGGACCTTGAAGGAACTGAGTTTCCGCATACCGAAGATGTTCAGCCGGCAAAATGCAATGCCTGCCACGATGATATACAGTCGCATTACGATAAAAGCCTTCACGGCAGAGCCAAAGCGAGGCACGACAACCTGGCGCCTACCTGCCAGACCTGCCATGGTTCACACGATATTATCCCCGTAAAAAATCCTAAATCCAATGTAGCGCCCATTAACGTTCCTTATGTATGCGGAAAGTGTCACAAGGAAGGATCGCCTGTACAGCTTCAGCGCAATATCCCTGAGTCGCATATACTTGAGAACTACTCCGAAAGTATGCACGCCGAAGGTTTGCTGAAAAAAGGACTCTCGGTAACCGCTACCTGCGTATCCTGCCATACGCCGCACGATATACTTCCACACACCGATCCGAACTCCTCCATAGCAAGAAAGAATATTTCTGCTACCTGCTCTAAATGCCATTCAGAGATCGAGCTGGTGCACAGGAAAGTTATTAAAGGAGAATTGTGGGAGAAACAGGCAAACGTGCTGCCGGCATGTGTCGACTGCCATCAGCCGCACAAAGCAAGGAAAGTTTTTTATGACCAGGGTATGGCGGATAACGACTGCCTCACCTGCCACGCTAAGAAAGAGATTATATCGAGCAAGGACGGAAGATCACTTTACGTGAACTATGACGAAGTAAAAGCGTCAATGCACACTCAGATAGCCTGCAGCCAGTGCCACTCTGAAGTGAACACCTCGCACACAAGACCCTGCGACAACATTACACAGAAAGTGGACTGCTCTAAATGCCACGAAGCTGTCGGTCAGGAATACGCGGCAAGTACTCATGGACAGCTGCACGCAAAGAACGATCTGAACGCGCCTGCCTGTACCGAATGCCACGGTTCCCACACTGTTCTGGGCAGGAAGAACTCAAAGTCTCCTATCTTCGCGACAAACATCCCTACCCTTTGCGGCAAGTGCCATCGCGACGGCGAAGAAGCCGCTGTAAGATACACGGGGACTGAAAAAGATATTATTAATAATTATGTAGAAAGTATTCATGGCAAGGGACTGATGAAGAGCGGTCTTACTGTAACAGCAACATGCACCGACTGTCATACCGCGCATCATGAACTGCCGCATACCGACAGCACATCAAGCGTTTACCCGGGCAATATCGCTAATACCTGCGGCAATTGTCACTTCGGAATAGAGGAAAGCTTCAACAAGAGCGTTCATTCGCCGCTTGTAACAAAAACAGACAAGAAGCTCCCGGTGTGCAACACCTGTCATACCGCGCATACAATAAAAAGGACTGACCTGACCGGATTCAGGCTTGAGATAATGAATACCTGCGGTCACTGTCACGAGAAAATCGCGGAAACATACTTCGACACCTATCACGGTAAAGTTTCACAGCTGGGTTATTCCAAAACGGCAAAATGCTACGATTGCCATGGTTCGCACGACATACTTCCGGTAGCTGATCCGCGGTCGCACCTCAGCAGGAACAACGTACTAAAGACCTGCCAGAAGTGCCATGAAACTGCCACGAGACAATTTGCAGGATACTTCACCCATGCAACCCACCACGATCCCGAAAAATACCCCTGGCTGTTCTGGTCGTTCTGGGGGATGACAGGGCTGCTGGTAGGAACCTTCTTCATCGCAGGGATTCACACACTCTTGTGGCTCCCCCGCTCACTCCAGTACCGGAGACAGCTGAAAAAGAGACTGGCCGATGCCGAGAAGGAGCAGAATAGTCCTGATCAGATAAATAAGAAAGTTGAAAATGATTGATTTAAGAAATGGAAACCGTCAGCAGTTTCAAAGGTTTACGAGGTTAAACCGTGTCCTGCACATACTTATGATCGTAAGCTTCATTAGTCTTGCGCTTACAGGGATGACTCTGAAATTTTCATACACCAGCTGGGCTAAAGTCCTTTCCCACATACTCGGAGGATTTGAGAGTGCCGGGTTCATACACAGGTTTGCCGCCGTTATTATGTTCGGAGTCTTCATCACCCACGTAACCGATCTCTTCATCCAGAAGAAAAAAGAGCACAAATCATTCTTCGGAATGATCTTCGATCCCGCGGGACTTATGTTCAATAAAAAAGACTGGCAGGATTTCACGGCTTCGATGAAATGGTTCCTGGGTATGGGTGAAAGGCCACAATACGGCAGATGGACGTACTGGGAAAAGTTTGATTACTTCGCGGTTTTCTGGGGAATATTTGTTATCGGTTCAACCGGACTATCATTATGGATGCCCGAATTCTTCACCAGATTCCTTCCGGGCTGGTTCATAAACGTCGCCACCATAATTCACAGCGATGAAGCCCTGCTTGCGACAGGATTCATATTCACCGTACATTTTTTTAATACTCACCTGCGTCCCGAGAAATTTCCCATGGATATTGTTATATTTTCGGGTCGAATGCCTGTAGAAGAGTTAAAATTAGACAGACCAGAGGAATACGGTAAGCTTCAGAGCGCCGGAACACTTGGTCAGTTCATGGTTGAACCATATCCACCGATCGTAATAAGAGCGATAAAAATATTCGGCTGGATTGCTTTATCTACGGGATTCAGCATTGTTGTATGGATAATTTACGCAATGCTTTTTGCCTATAAATAAAATTTAATCATAAGGTTCTATGAAAAACAAACGATTCCCCGATACCTTTTACAACACAACAACTTTTATCGGTACCGCGCTTGCCCTTCTAAGTTTTGGTCTCATTATTTTTCTTACAGTAGTTGAAGCTTTTAATCCTGAGCCTAATGCTTATGCGGGCATTATAACATTCATAATACTTCCTATCTTCCTTATAGCGGGACTAGTACTGATTGCAATCGGAATATGGAACGCCCGGAAAAGGAAGCACGCGGGAACGTTCGAAGAAAAAAGTCTCCCCAGGATCGATCTGAATGATCCCAAACAGAGAACATCTTTCATCATATTTTCCACAGGAACAATTTTACTGCTTTTCTTCACCGCATTCGGAAGCTTCAAGGCATACGAATACACAGAGACCGATCAGTTCTGCGGAACCATCTGCCACAAAGTAATGAATCCCGAATACACAGCATATAAGAACTCTCCCCATTCGAGGGTAGGCTGCGTGCAGTGCCACATTGGTTCGGGAGCCGACTGGTTTGTAAAATCGAAGATATCAGGATCGTACCAGGTATACTCGGTACTATTCAATAAATATTCAAAACCGATACCTACGCCGATCTGGAATCTGCGTCCTGCCCAGGGAACCTGCGAACAATGCCACTGGCCGAGAAACTTTTTTGCGGAGAAGAAAGTTGATTTTAACTACTACCTTTCAGATGAGCAGAACACACATTCAAAAGTTACTATGCTGCTTAAAGTGGGGGGTGGAAACAGCATACTTGCCAAGCAGACAGGCATACACTGGCATATGAATATTGACAATGAAGTAACCTACCTCGCGGCCGATTCATCGAGGCAGGTGATCAACTGGGTTCGGGCAAAGAACCGGGAAACCGGTAAAGTATCAGTTTACAGCAAAGGCGATGTTAAGTTCAACGAGAAGGAGATGACGGACAAAGGGCTCCTTAGAAAGATGGACTGCATCGACTGCCACAACCGGCCTTCGCACATATATAACCAGCCGAACAGGATGGTTAATGTATTTATGGCAACAGACAGCATCGACGCCTCCCTGCCTTACATTAAAAGCACCGCGGTTGAAGCACTTGAACAGCCTTACACAGATAAAGAAGTAGCGCTCGACAGCATAAGCATCCACGTTAAAAACTTCTATGCTCAGTATTACGCGGACGCCAGTCAGGGTAAAATTGACAAGAGTATACGCGCAATTCAGAGTATCTACAAAAACAATTACTTCCCATCAATGAACGTAAGCTGGAAAAAGTATCCCAACAATATCGGGCATATGTATTACAGCGGATGCTTCAGATGCCATGACGGCGAGCATAAAGATGAGAACGGAAATGTGCTTTCGAAGGACTGCAATCTCTGCCACACTATTATAGCGCAGACAATCAACGATACAACGATGGTTAAACTTGACGGAGTATCATTCCAGCACCCGGTAGATCTGGGTGAGGATATAGAGGATCTTACGTGTACGGATTGCCACGGAGTTGAGTAAGATTGTTTCGGCAGCTCAATCAATTCTTTTATACTGAAATGTTTAGCCAGGCAATGTGAGTCCTGGCTAAGCAAAATCTCCTTACCCGCATTCTTAAACTAATCAAACTGACATATCAGCTTAACCGCATCGAATACAGAATAAAAAGAGAATTAGTGATTACAAGGATAGGATTGGGTAAAATAAAAAACGTCACCGGTTCTTTGTCCGCAAGATCAGGATCTTCTAAAAGAAGAGGGCACTTTTTTTTCGAATGATCCATCAGTATTAAAGAACACGGGGACGTTTAATATTTCAATTTTAAGGAAGCTGCCCCGGAATTACAGAGAATATAGAGGAGATCCGCCGGAGCAGCCCCGAACTTATTTCCGCCTTTGATAAATAACCATCTGCACCTGCATCAACCGCTTTAAGCCGGTATTCGGGAAGATCATTAAAGGACAACAGCAGAATTTTAGGCGGATGTTCAAGAGATTTAATAATCCTGGCGGCATCAAAACCATTCAATCCCTTCATATTTATATCCATCAGCACAAGATCGGGGTTAAGTTTTCCGCATAATTTCACGGCTTCCTCTCCCGATACCGCTTTACCAGAAATTTCAACTTCAGGAAAAGTTGCCACATACCTTACAAGAGTCTTTAGAAATTTTTCGTTATCGTCAACAAGTAGAACCCGCAAACCGAAACTCCTCAATCTCCTGCTGTGAATATGTCCATAATTTGTATTTAAAACTTACTGGATGAGGGGTAGGGAGACAATAAGGGAAACCCTGATTTTAATTATCTTATAAGGCCTTTTTTCATGGCATACCGTACAAGTCCGGGCACATCATTTATCCCTAGTTTCTTCATTAGCTGAGAGCGGTGAGTCTCAACTGTTTTAACACTGATAAAAAGCTTTTCTGCGATCTCCCTTGTTGAGTTCCCCTCCGCGATAAGCTGAAGCACCTCTTTCTGGCGTGAGCTCAGGTCTTCCTTCTTCCTGATCACCTCCTCCTCCGATGATGCATGCTTCAGGCGTTCCCTGTATTCTTCAATCATTTCATGGGGAATGGCAGGACTAATATACACCTTCCCTTCTTTTATCGTATCGAGCGCAAGTCTCAGTTCACCGGGCGCCGAATCTTTCAGCAGGTAGCCCGAGGCTCCTGACTTCAATGCCTGTATAACATATTCCTCGTCGAGATACATAGAAAGAATAACCACCTCAACATCGGGATAATTCTTCTTAATCATTTCTGCTGCCTGGAGTCCATTCAGTTCAGGCATCGCGATATCGAGAAAGACCATCTCCGGCATTAGCTCTCCAACAAGCTTAACAGCCTCACGTCCGTCATCCGCTTCACCTACAACTTCCACTCCGTCGGAATGTTCGAGAAGTGACTTTATCCCCGCCCTGACGAGCTTGTGATCATCAGCTAAAACTACCCTGGTTGATTTCATTTAATTATACCTGACAGCTTGCTTTTATAACAGTTCCGGAACCAATAACCGATTTTATAATGAACCTTCCTCCGAGGAGTTCAGTTCTCTCCTGCATACTTATTAGTCCCAGGCTCTTACCTTTAGCAGCCTGCTTTAATGCTTTTTGAGTATCGAAACCCTTACCATCGTCTTCCACAGTAAGGATAACGAAACTTTTATTTTGATTTAAAGATACCTTAACATAACCAGCTTCGGCGTGTTTTGCAATGTTGGTCAACGCTTCCTGGCATATCCTGAACAGAGTAATCGCGCATTCAGGGGGAAGCGAATTTGCAACATTGTTAATTTCGGTTCTCACCCTAATACCGGTTCTCAGCTGAAATTTATCAAGGTACCAGCGCAGCGATGCCGCAAGTCCGAGATCATCTATAATAGCGGGCCTCAGCTCAAGCGAAAGGTTCCTCACAACCGAGATACTACTTTCCACCAGTTTAGTACAATCATCGGCCAGCTCTGTTATCTCTGCGTTATTACTCCCGTCCCTGATCCTCTGAACGTCTATTTTAATTGCTGTAAGCATTTGACCTATCTCATCGTGGAGCTCCCGGGAGATGGTACGTTTCTCAGTCTCCTGCACGCTTATCAGTCGTGCCGAAAGAATCTTCAGTCTGTTCCTTGCGCTGGTAATCTGTCTAAACAGCTTTTCACGTTCCCTCTCCGACTTTTTCTTTTCGGTTATATCGATGAGGAAAGATGAAATTCCAATAGGGTGATTATTCGAATCAAATAACGGAGCAGCCGCGATACTTACATCTATCTTTTTACCATCTTTCCTTTCACGCACCATCTCACGGTAGACTGAGGCCTCACCCATCATAACCGCATCTCTAAACGAAAGATGTTCCTCCATCTTCTCTTCAGTTACGAACGGCAGAGGTTTTCCCAGAACCTCCCGGCTGTTCCAGCCGAACATCTTTTCGCTTGCCTGGTTCCAGAGCTCTGTATTCCCATTTTTATCGAGGATAATAATGCCGAGAGGTGAGTAATTTATAAGCGAACGGAGAAGTTCATTAAGCCGGTGATATTCTGTTTCGGCGTTTCTCTGTTCGGTTATATCCGTTATAAGCGCAAGTCCCCCCTGATAACTATTCTCTTCATCAAATACAGGCACGGCATTAACTTTCACCCACCTTTCGGAACCATCCCAATGCTTCAGACGGAACTGAAAAGTTTCACGTGAACCCTCGGCATTCTCCCTTATATAATTCTCCGCCTTTCCAAGATCCTCATCAAAAACAAAATCAAGCACCGGCCTGTTCTCAAGTTCCTCCTTTGTTCGTCCAACAATTCCGGCAAGCTTGGAATTAACAAAAGTTAGGTGCTGCATATGATCAATCAGGAGAATTCCTTCGTTGGCGTTTTCCACTATCATACGATACTTCTCTTCGCTTTCTTTGAGGTCATTCTGTGCTTTAACCTTTGCCGTAACATCATCGGCCAGTACAAGTCGGGCAGCCCGGCCATTGAAGGTAATCGAATGAGTAGTTATATCAACATTTATTACATCACCGTTCTTCAGGAGATGCCTCCACATCCCGACCCGGCTCCTCTCTTCTCCCTGAGTATTGAGAGTATTTATAAGCTCAGGAACATCAACGTCAGGACGGATATCCATTATCGTCATGTTCATAAATTCATCTCTTGTATAGCCATAGTGCGTAACGGCCGATTGATTCACAGCAAGGAATTTGTAGGTTTCCACATCATAAACGAACAACGGAAGAGGATTCCTTTCAAAGAGCATGCGGTAACGTTCCTCACTATCCCTCAGAGCATCCTCGGCAGCTTTACGTTTAGAAACATCGCTTATGTTATCAGTGAGCTTATGATCAGAGGGGCCGGAGAGAAGCGAATCATCAGCCTTAAAGGAGATGATGATCATTTCAGAGTTGAAGACATTCCGGTAGAGCTTTCGGAGAACGGGAGTATTAGGCGCATTAAGGAAATGGAAACTGCCTGTTATAATTTCGCCCCTGAGGAGAGCGAGGAGACTTTCCTTCTCAGCGGGAACTATCAGGTCGGGCAGTCCATCACTATAGCTTTCATTTCGGTCGGCGCTGCTATCACTGCGGGCGCTGCTATCACTGCGGGCGCTGCCATCATCCCGGTCGCTGCTATCATCCCGGGCACCACTATCATTCTGGCCATCACTAACATCTCGGCCGGAAGTAACATTTTGGCCCGGGGAAGTAATCTTCCCGAAAGCCCGGTTCCTGTAAAATATACGGCCTGAGAGATCCGCAATGATAACAGGGTCGGGGTTAACGTCAATAAGTCGTTGTATTTGATCATCTTGCATAAATACACCACGTTTTTACTGAGGCAATTTAAGGATAAGAAGCGAAGGGCAAAAGGCAATTTTATTGAAGATTGAAGATTGAAATATTAAATAGTGAAGGTGATACGAACGGTGGTACCGTGGTTTGATTCCATTTCGAAAGTACCATTAAGCTGTTTGATAAGAGTTTCGACAAGCTGAAGACCAAGAGAATCACTTTGCCTGTAGTCACCATCCGGCAGTCCTACACCGTTATCTTTCACAATGAGTTCGTAGTTTGTGGTTGGAGCAGACTTCCGTTTAGTCTGGACGATATTGATGTCGGGCGGATTACCATTGTTCCCGTCATCTTCAATAAGGCGTTTGCTGATTGAGATGAAGATCTCTCCGGTGTCACGTGCCACAAACGCATGTTTATATGCATTGGAGGCCAGTTCATTTATGATAAGTCCCAGCGAGATCGCACTATTTATATCGAACGAAACATTCTCAATATCAACCTTCGTCCCGATATTCTTCTCCTTCAAGCCGTAAGAGATCTTCAGGTTATCAAGGAGGTCGCTCACGTAGCTCTGGAAATCAATATTGAAAAGATCCTTCGACTGATAAAGCTTTTCGTGTATCAGCGCCATTGACCTGATACGGTTCCTGCTCTCGTCGAATATCTCCTGTGTATGTTTATCGGGTATTGTTTTCGACTGCAGGCTGAGAAGACTTGATATCACCTGCATATTATTCTTCACACGGTGGTGTATCTCTTTCAGCAGGATCTCCTTCTCCTTCAGTGAAGCGCTAAGTTCCTGCTCAAACTTTATCTGTTCGGTTATATCAATATTAACACCGCGGAGTCCTATTACATTTCCTTCAGAATCACATATGCAGGTTGACTGCGATTCGACCCATACAATCGTACCATCCTTCGTAACCCATCTAAACCGGTCTGTCCTCGGTTTGTTCTGCCTGTACTGAATCCGTGAATTCTCAATAACCTGTTCAGAATCATCCGGATGCATCACCATCAGCCAGAAATCCTGCTTCTTCTTCCATTGATTCAACGGATACCCAAGGAGCTTCTCGATATACTTACTGATAAACGAGAGCTTTTGTCCGGGTGTACCAGGTTCGCCGTAAGCCTCCCACACAACCCCGGGAACATTAGCAATAAGATTATCAATCCTTATCCGCTGCATTTCAAGCTGGCTGTAAAGCTTCACGCGTTCCGTCTCAATCCTCTTCCTCTCAGTGATATCGCGCGATATACGTACAGTCACCATCTTTCCATGGTAGTTCACCTTAAGACTGCTGCTTTCAACCCACACAAACCCCTCATCCTTTTTCTTATAGCGAATTTCAATTATCGGCTGGCGCGTATAATCCTGCAAAAGTTTGAGATCTTCTTCGTACACGAAATCATTGGGGCTCAACTTCCCGATGAGGTCATCCCTGGTATACCCAAGCTCCTTTATCAATGCCGGGTTAGCATAAATAAAAATCTCTTTTTCATCAAGCAGCGATATAAAATCACTCGAGTTTTCGGTTATTAATCTGAACCTTTCCTCCGACTCCCTAAGGTCTCTTTCAATTTTCTTTCTATACTTAATCTCCTGCTGCTGAAGCCTTATCGTTTCCTCAAGGTTATTATTAAGCTCGCCTATTTGTCTGAACAGCGAGGCATTATCAATAGCCATGGCGGCACGGTGGGCGATATCCTCGGCAAACCGGAGATCATCTTCATCATAATTCTTCTTTGATTCAGCGGTACAGAGAGTAAGCGCTCCCAGCACTTTCCCGTGCACCTCGAGAGGTACAATCATGATCGATGTTATCCCGAGCCGTTTGAATATCACGTAAAGCTCTTTATCCTTAATGGTCCTGCGGAGGAATTCATCGGTCAGTTCTGAATATAGCTCCGATCTCCCTGATCTTATAACGTTAGGAACACCCGTCACCTCATCTGCTTTTGGAGCATATTTATTCTGCAGTTCTTCAGCGAACCTTATTTTTTCAGGATCCTTATGATATACAATGAGCCGCTGGATACTTTCGCCATTCTTAAGATCGACAGCAAACCAGTCGCACATAACGGGAGTAAGCAGCTCGGCGAGAGACCGGATAGTTTCAGTATAATCAAGCGATGAATTAAGGATATAGCTAGCCTCGGCAAGATAGCGGAGTTTAGCGTGAACCGCTTCAGCCTGGTGGAGCGCTCTCTGCTCACTCAGGAGGGCTTTCGACAATTCAACCTCATTCATTTTCCGTTCAGTAATATCCACAGCGGAACCAATATAACCCTGGAAAGTACCATCGAGCGAATTACGGGGCACGCCTTGAGTAAGCAGCCATCTTTCTTTCCCGTCTTTTCTCAAAAGCCGGAATTCAAACCGGAACTCATCCCTGTTATCAAACGCATTATCAAAAGCAATTCTGAAGGAAGGCAGGTCGATAGGATGAATACCCTGCATCCAGCCCTGGCCAATTTCCTGGTCGATCGTTCTCCCCCTGAAATCGAGCCACGGCTTATTAAAATAATAAAACTGGCGGTCGACTCCTGCTGTCCATATCAGCACCGGTGCGGTATCGGCCATTATCCTGAAACGCTGCTCACTTTCAGAGAGCGCGCGTTCAGTATATCTTCGCTCGGTGATATCCACAAGACTTATAGTAGTATACCGGTAAGGCGAATCCTCATCAGGAAAATTAGCTATCGAATAAATATGGATCGGCTCGCCGGTAAAAGTTTTAAGTTCGTACTCTGTTTCGAAGTGTTTCCCGCCCATAGCCTGTACAACAAGAAGTTCGGCGAGGTTATCATAAAATTCATCGGTTAATATCTCCGGAAGATTATCGAACAGGTGCTGCTTACTCTGTGCTTTGAACATCATCACCGAACGCGGGTTTGCGTCAATCAGGCGCACCTTACTAAAGGATTCCCTTAAGATTTCAGGATGTTCGTCAAAATACCTTCGGAAATTCTCCACACCGGAATTCCTCAGATCATCCAGCATTGCCCTTAACTCAGAATCGTCCACCTCCCAGAGCGCAACCGCTGTCGATTCAAAAATGCTCCTGTACTTGTATTCGCTTTTCCTCAGCTCATTTTCCGAATCAATCCTTTCAGTTATATCCTCGGCTATACCGATCACCCTGGTTACCTTTCCCGATTCGTCCTTTATAGGAAAAGCGCGTTCACGAAGATATTTCATCTTTCCGTCAGCCCGCTTTATCCTGAAGGTATAATCGGTGGAAATTCCACTCAACTGCCTGACTATTGCCCTTTTAGCCTTCCGGCGGTCTTCTTCAACTATAAAATCGAGATAGGAACCGGGGTTCTCATAAATATTATGCACAGGTTCTCCAAAGATCTCTTCATAAGCATTACTCATAAAGATGACCTCAGGTACAGAAGGATTGCTCACATAAAAAACCTCAGTAAGATTTTCGATCAGGTGTTTAAAGATGATCTCATTTTCCTGAAGCCTGGCCATTGTATCTTTTGTCTTTGTAATATTCCGTGCAATGGCTGACGCACCGATAATTTTTCCCGAAAAATCTTTAAGCGGGGAGACAGTAATAGAGACCCACAGTATCCTGCCGTCCTTCGTCTGTCTTCTTGTTTCATAATGATCATACCGTTCCCCCCTGGCAAGCGTCTTCATGATATCCTTAATCTCATCCTTCTTATCAGGCGGAGCAATGATATCAATATTTTTACCTATAACCTCTTCAGCCTTATAGCCATATATTTTTTCGGCGCCCCTGTTCCAGCTAAGGATTACGCCTCTCATGTCCTTGCTTATAATCGCGTCATCTGACGATTCAATAATAGACGTGAAAAGAAGTCTCAGGTAATCGGCCGCGGGTTCAGGGAAAGCAGGCACCAGAGTTTCAAGTCGTGCCGGTTTATTATCGAACAAAACATCCCTCGACTTCACGGTAAGAGAAATTCTTGTTCCATCCTTGCTGCGATGATAGATGCGGGAATGACCGTTAAGTTTTTCCGGCGTATTTATCTCGTTAAGCGAATTATCGTTAAAAAGATTCTGAAGTTTAAAAGAGAGATATCTCATCGCGGCGGTATCCATATAGTTTTACAGCGGCCTCATTAACATCGAGTATCTGATAATTTTCAGGGTCATATACAATCAGGGGGAGAGGGTTAAGATCGAAGAGGGTTTTATAGTCCATTCCGGTTAAAGTATTCATCATAAGGAGCCCTGTTCACCAACACCGGCAAACGGTCATATTGTACTATTTAATAAATGATTACCTGTTTTTTTGCCCGCTCAGTGCGGGAAATGTTAAACGCGGCCCGCCTCAGCGGATATAGATGAATGTAGATCAAGCCATCCCCGACATTTAACGCCCAAATATAGAGATTGAGGGAGATGGATAGCGTGAGAAATAACACAGAAATTTTAATGGAATAACTAAAAATCAGCGCTGGTTCTCTGTCTCGCTGTAACCTTTACTTATGACAAAGTATCGGGAAATACCCAGCTCTTCAGCCCGCTTCTTTAATATTCTCAAATCACTTTCCGACGATTTCAAAGATGGCTTTTTCGGGATGAAGAATGTGGGAATTCGAAAGAGAACACGAACGGGAAAGGATATTTCTTTTACTTTGCAATTAACAAAATGAAAAAGTAGGGAAGGCAGGATGAAACTTGCGATTATATCAGATCTGCACCTTGGAAATTTGTTATGTTCACTGGTGGAGTGGAACGGGAATGAATATGTAGAAGGGTCAAAGTATAAGGAATTCTGTGAAGCTTCGGGAACGGGAAATGATTATCTCATACTGCTTGGTGATGTGCTGGATTTTACTGTAACGAGTTATGAGAAAGCATATCAGGCAGCGAAGGTTTTCTTCACTCTGGTTCAGGAAGACAGGATAGCCGACCAGATCATTTACATTCCCGGTAACCACGATTACGATATCTGGAACATAGTTGAGAACGAGGTGAACATCACTCTCCAGATGAGGGAGGAGAAAATCCCGCGTAAGTTCAGAACGGCAGTACCGGGAATTCTCGATGACAGGACCAATACACGAACGCCGGGCCTCACGCTTCCGGGAGTCGGCAAAAGAAAGAACAGCGGCTACAAATACGGAGGATTATTTTTAGATCACATCACCGACGAACCTTCAAATTTCATATTTGCCTATCCCAACCTGTACCTGGTAAATGATGAAGGAACCGTCCTGATTACACACGGGCAGTACCTCGACAGCTACTGGTCGCTGCTCTCTAAATGGGCGCCCATCATCTTCGGCAGCGATATCAAGCTGGGATCTCAGATAGACATTAAGGAGATGGTGGGAATGAACTTCCCATTCAACCAGCTTGCGTGTTCGGGAATCGGTCAGGCAGGAATTCTCTCAGAAACACTTTCCCGGTTCCAGCAGGAGATCAAAGAAGGCAAGACAAAAAATACCCGGCATTACGTAGAAAACATGGTAAACTACCTCGAAGAACATATAATCGATTATCGTAAATGGTACCGGTTCTTCCACGAAGCAGCATCGGGATTCGCCATAAGCAGAGCAAAAAAGATGATCCTCGGAATGCTTTCAGCGGAGCCAAAAGTACGATACAACAAAGAATACTTTCTGCTCCCGGAAGTACAGGAAAGATTTTTCACTTACTATAATGCATGTCTCGCCGAGCTGGAGCAGCTGGATAAACATTATGACGTTAGTCTCCCCTACCCTGACAGAATGATCTTCGGGCACACGCATGTACCATTCACACCTGAAAATCCCATCATGATGAATTCGCCGGGGGGTACTACGATTAATTTATATAACACGGGCGGATGGTTATGGAAGCAGGTCAGGGACAAGAAAATATTTCGAGGCGCTGTGGTTTTCAGGTATGAATCGGGTAAAGGATTGTTTACATAGGTTGTCATATTTTATGAAAGACGTTCATTTCAAGGATATGATCTGTTCGGTGAAGGTTTAACTATGCAGCATAGCGTAGGTTAAGCCGGTAAACTTCACGTCTGCTGGCCGTTTTTTGCCAGGACGGGATAAAGGGTACCCCGGAACAGAAGACGAGTTCTGAGGGGATAATTGAGTACAGAATTAAAGGGGTTGGGGGTGAGACCAGGTGTACAGTGGTTACAGAGATAAATTGCCGTCGGTTTTAACCGACGGGCTCAGATGCACAAAAAATAAACCGTAGGCTTTAGCCACTATTTCTCACTCGGAACCCCGCAAGCCTTCTCCCCATTCGGGGGTGAATGAAGCTAAGGGTAAAGCAACTGAGGCCGAAACGTTCTTCCAGGAATCGGAAAGTTCTAAGATGAAAGCGTCACCCGGCCGGATGACCAAAAAGAATCACCTCCGCTCAGGGCAAAAAAAAACCGGTAACGGGGGTGTTACCGGTCCGAACTCTTAAGCATCACGAGGCAGGGGTAAACCTCTGTGAACGAGTTCAAAAATCTACGTTTGAAATATATGAAATAATTTACAATAAAAAAACAATATATATTTTTATTGGGGTGGGTTACAGAGATAAACTCCTCTCTGCCCGGTCTAACTGTAAAAAACAGACAGTAAACCATTTCTACCATTTGGTTTGCAGAAGAACATAGCGGGTCTGATAACTCGCATACCAGCCTTCAAACATATTGAGATATTCGTTTGCTTTTTCCTCACCGTACATTTTTGTCAGAAATTTTGAAACCGAATAATCTTCTCCGGGAATTGCGGGATCCATAATAAATACGTAGGTGTATGTGCTGTCGTCATTCATCTCAGTGGGATAAAGTACACGGGTTTGGTTGAAAGCCATCTGATCCCCGGCATCCAGATCTGCTGATTTCGGCCAGAATGTTTCATCAATAAATTTCTCAAACTGCTGACGCTTATCATATTTGATATGATTCAGCAGCACCCAGACAGTATCACCTTCAGCTGCCCTTTTTTTGACAGATGGCATTTCATCTCCGGTTTGAGCCTGCAGATCCGGAACGATTAATAATGACATAAAAATGAACAAACCGGCCAGTAAATAGAATGACTTTTTCATGACTTCCTCCTGATTTAATTGTGAATTTTTAGATTCAGAGTTCAATAATATCTTTTCATTACTCTCCTTTCAACTCCACCACCGGAAATATAATGAGTGGGAGCGGGGCAGTTGTCAAAGAATTGTAAAAACTAACAGGCATTCGAGGATCAAAAATAATCTAATCATAAACACACCTATATTTTATTTTCCCTCACCGAACATGATAAAGCCTGAAGGTGGTCCGTTCAGGTTAAATAAATTACTTCTCAAAAAATCCTTTAGGAGTATCTCCTTTCAGGAACGGGTTAATGTAAGCGATCAGGAGGTCTGTCTGGGTGATCACGGCAGTATGCGAAGTTGCGGGAAGCACCGCAAGACGCGACTTTGGAAGCGGCTGTCCCATGTCACCCATCACCCCGCCGCCGAGAAGCTTAAAAAAGGACACTGCGTGTTCGAGAGTAAGCGCATCCGCATCACCTGCAATAATCAGAACCGGGGCCTTTATATTTTTAACATCATCTCCCCACGCCATAGGCTCCTTCTCCAGGGCAATGAGCTTCCGTACGAGACCGGGGAAGCCATCCGGATCAGGGGCCAGTTTACGATACTCTTCAGAAAACGGCATATTAACGAACATCTCAACCGTCATTTTCGGAATAAAGTCTCTGAACTCCTGCTGCCATCCCTGTGCATCGTAAGCGCAGGAAGCGACGATAAGCTTATTCACCTTCTCCGGGTGCCGTATTGCGAGCTGGATCCCTGCCCCGCCGCCCATCGAATAACCGAGCACATCAGCCTTATCAAGTCCCACCGCGTCCATGAAAGCAGCAACGTCATCCGCCAGATTCGGATAGGTGATTTCCCTGTCGATATCATTCGTACGGCCGTGGCCCTGCATTTCGAGTGCATAAACCTTATGAGTCGCCGCAAGCGCCGGAATAATCTCTCCCATAGCAGGAATGTTCATGTAAGCGCCATGCAGTACAATAAGCGGATCGCCCTGACCGGAGACCTCATAATACATGTGCATTCCGTTAACGTCGGCATATTTTCCGTTACCGGTTTCCGGCTGTGCGAAAGCCATAAAAGCAAGAAGAAGGATGAACATCGCAATTTTACCGAAGGGGAATAGTATTGTATACATTTTTTCTCCTCAGAATTATTTATGGTAATGTCCAGATAGTATCTTTACCGGCAAATCTATGTCTATACCGTATAAGATAAAAGGGGCAATTACGACGAATCAGGAGGTCATTTGCGGCTGAGATGAGGCAACGGTAATATTATTGCATTAAAGCAAAAATCCTCGCGAACATTTTTGCTTAGGGGCAAAAAATCACGGGCTGAAGCCCGGAGAGGTATTGTTGCTAGTCAAATGTTATGCTGGATTGTTTCAGGAGATCAGATAAACATCGGAAAGACAGTTCTTTCAGTCTCACTATAATTTTTACTGATAATATAGTACCTTCCAATGCCGAGTTCTTCGGCACGCTTCCTTAAAATATTCAAATCACTTTCGGAAGATTTCAATTTAACTTCAAAAGCCATCTCTTTATTCAGTATAAAATCAATCTCGCTAACGCCGCGTTTATTATAAAAGTAAAGATCGCCATAATAACTCAGCTGATTAGCCACGGCATTTTCAAACAACTGGCCGTCATTAACCTTTCCGATCATATTCAGAAGGCCGGTATCCTCAAAATATACTTTTCGCCCGCCGGCAACAGATTTATCGATACTCTTAGAATATTTCGGAATAAGCCTGATGAAAAATACTCCCTGCAGGAGTTCAAGATACTCATAAACTTTTGTTCGTGAAATACCAAGTTCACTTGAAAGTTTTGTTATATCAAGCAGATTTGCAGTTCGGGGTAGGAGCATCAGGATCAGGTCGCGCATTTCTCTTATATCTTTAATATCAGAAAGGATCTTTATATCCTTCTCAAAAAAAGATGAAAATATATTTTTTAAGATAAGTTTTTTGGTATGAGCATCCCCGGTTAAAACAACTTCCGGAAATCCCCCGTACTCAAGATAGTCATTATACCCGGCTTCATTTTTTTTGTAATCGATTAAAGAATAATTACTTTTTAAATCGAGGTGTCTGCCTGATGCCCGCTCTGTTTTGTCATTGAAGAATAAATATTCGTTAAAGTTAAGCGGTTTTAATACGAATAAAAATTTCCTGCCGCTCAGAGATTCCGGAAAAAGATTCTTCAGGTAATAATTTGAAGAACCCGTAACAACATATTTCACACTGAAATTATCGATGTGGTATTTTATTATTTTTGTTATGTCAGGGAAATTCTGAATCTCATCGATAAATACAAACAGCCTGTCTCCCGACTTTAGTCCGGCTTCCTTTTTAAGCCGTTCATAAACAGCATCATAATTGATATCCTCAAAGTAGAGGTGGTCGAGGGGATTCTCAAAATCGAACCATAATTTCGGACTTCCAACCTCATCAAATAATTGTTTCATTATAGTGGTTTTTCCCACCTGCCGCAAACCGGTAATTATCAAAGCATTTTTATGATCCAGGTACTTGACCAATTCATCGAATAAATATCTTTTTTTCATATTTGTATCCTTCTCTTATACAAATTTACGCATATTTGTCAAAGAAGCAATACAGATATACGATAATCCACGGGCTGAAGCCCGGAGAGGTATTGTTGCTTGTCAAATGTCCGTCGGTTAAAACCGACGGCAATGCGGCAAAGCTGGTTAAAACCGACGGCAAATGCTGGCTCTTAATGTCCTCTTTTTAACCACTCGCTGACTAATTAGTTAAACAGATACAACAGGACGGAAATGAAAAACACTTTAATTTTATCATCAATACTATATATACTTCTGATCACTTTCTGGGGATGTTCCAATGATAACCCGGTAACGCCTTCTCCCGCTCCGGTGCAGAATACCGTTTTAAGTAAACTCAGTACAATACAGACCACTGTATTCAGTCAAAGCTGTGCGTTCTCCGGCTGTCATGGATCCGAAAACAACCAGGCGAATCTTCTACTTACTGAAGATAATTCTTATTCAAATCTGGTAAATGTGCAGAGCGTGCTTTTTCCGCAATACAAAAGAGTTGTTCCGGGGAATAGTTCGCAAAGCCTGCTTATCAAAATCCTGAAAGGCGAAGTATCGCCGCGGATGCCGCTGAACCGCGAACCTCTGTCCCCCGATATGATTGATTCTATTGCCGCCTGGATAGACAATGGAGCTTTAAATAATTAATTGAAAATAAATTATAACAACCCCTTAAGGAGGTTAGTATGAAAATTTACAAAAATACCATAGCCCGATTTCAGGTAATCATATTTCTGATGCTATGTTTTGCCGTCACTGCTTTTTCCAGTCCCGCTTCTAACGTTACCATTCATTTTACCGGAATGTCGCCTCATCTGAATCAAAATCTTTATTTAAGAGTAGTTGACAAGGGTACTTTGAAAGAAACCGGAAGAACAATGCAGCAGATTACAACCGCCGATTTTGATGTTGTGCTCGATGCAGTAACAGCCGGCAGAAGTTATTTTATTGATTTCTTCGCAGATTTCAATTCTAATGGATTGTATGATACACCCCCGGCGGATCATGCATGGAGATTAGAGCTGGATAATGCTGCCGGAAATGATGAGCTGAATTTTTCACACAACACAAATTTTACCGATATAAAATGGGTTTACATGTTTACAATGAATTTCACCGGTATGACACCGCATGTCGGTCAAATGCTGGAGCTGAGGGTGGAAGATAATCTTACCAATAAGGAAGTGGACAGGATCAAAATACCTTCAATAGCTTCACCCGATTTTACAGTGCAGATCCCGGGATTAAAATTAAATACCGAGTATAAAGCAGAGTTCTATGCCGATCTTAACGGCAACGGTATATATGATTCGCCACCGACGGATCACGCCTGGAGAGTCGATTTTACAGATGACTCAGGGGATGAGACTATCGATTTCAGTCATAATACCAACTTCACAGATATAAACTGGAAATATCTGCTAACAGTAAATTTCATTTCAATGACCCCTCACCTCGGACAGCTTTTTGAGCTCAGGGTTGTAAGACAGGATAATCAGCAGGAAATCGGAAGAGTATCATTGCCCGCAATTCTCGTGCAGGATTTTACTGTTTACGTTCCCGGTATTGAAATCGAGCATGGGTATAATATAGATTTCTATGCCGACTTTAATGGTAATGGTATCTACGATGCTCCGCCCGCAGATCACGCGTGGAGACTGACTTTCAGTTCCCCGAACGGAGATTTCATTCAGGATTTCACTCACAACACGAATTTTACCGATATACAGTGGCCTAATCCTACCGCTATAAGAGAAACAGAGAATAATAGCATTGCCGGTTATGAATTAGGTCAGAACTATCCGAATCCCTTTAATCCTTCAACCATCATAACATTCAGTACAGGCAAAAAAGAGTTTGTAACACTTAAGGTTTATAATCTGCTCGGGAAAGAAGTATCAACCCTGGTAAACGGGAATCTACCGGCCGGCTCTTACTCAGTTAATTTTAATGCTGCTAATCTTGCCAGCGGAGTTTACCTCTACACCCTAAGTACAGCCGGCTTCAGAAAAACTCAAAAGATGATCTTAATGCGGTAAGGAATAATTGCAGATAACACAGTCATATAGTCCTCCATAATTTTAATTCGTTCGAATTGATTATACCCAACCGGAAGGCGATAAAAAATGTAAATTATCACGAAGCAGCGGAAAGAGGTCACGCAGAGCTGCCATACCGACAGCCGGACACAGAAGACATTAATCATCCGGCGGCCGATGGCTGATATTTAACACAGTGTTACTCCCGAATTATTTTATACTGTAAAAACGATACGATAATTAAACTAAAGAAAGGAAGATGTATGAAAGCTGTAGTGTATGAAGGGAGAGAAAAAGATAAAGGTGAATGATGTGAAAGACCCCGGGATTTCCAAACCAACAGACGCCATTCTGCGCGTAACCTCGGCAGCCATCTGCGGAAGCGACCTCCATATGTACGACGGAAGAACGAACGTGGATAAGGGAACAGTGCTGGGACATGAAATAATGGGAGTAATTGAAGAAATAGGCGATGCCGTTCAGCAGATAAAGAAGGGCGACAGAGTTGTTCTCCCGTTCAATATCTCCTGCGGAACATGCTACAACTGTGTGAGAGGCTACACCAATATGTGCCTCACTATGAACCCTGACGCACCCAGCGCGGCCTACGGCTATGCCGGAATGGGTCCCTACAGCGGAGGGCAGGCACAATACGTACTGGTACCGCATGCCGATTTCAACGCTTTGAAGCTCCCCGGCGAACCTTACGATGAGCACGAAGACGACTTCCTGATGCTGGCAGACATATTCCCCACAGCCTGGCATGCCAATGTAATGGCAAACGTTGAAACAGGTGGAAGCGTGGCAATTTACGGTGCAGGTCCGGTAGGACTGCTATCGGTTATGTCGGCTCGGCTAAGAGGAGCAGCGGAAGTTTACATAGCAGACCGGGAAGAAACGCGTTTAAAAGAAAGCCGAAGAACTCGGTGCAATTCCCATCAACTTTACCGACGGTCCTCCGAGCAAACAGATTCAGGAAAAAAGGAAAAACAACAAACCGCTGAACACTATGCTGAGAGGCGGAGAAGAAAAACTATTCGATTATGTTCTCAGCGGAATTGATGCGGTAGGATACCAGTCGCACAAATTTGACAACCCTGAAGAAGAAAAAGCTAACGAAGTAATAGAAGACCTGATAAACATTGTTGGTCCCGGCGGAAGCATCGGGCTTATCGGCGTATATATGCCCAAAGACCCCGGCGCACCTAACAAGCAGCTGCGCAACGGCATATTTGATATAGATCTGGGGTTACTGTGGAATAAGGCAATAAGCGTAGGCACCGGCCAATGTCCCGTTAAACGATACAACGTAATGCTGAGGGATCTGATCGTTGCAGGGAAAGCTAAGCCCGGCACGATAGTAACGCAGCACATCGGGATAGAAGATGCACCGGATTTCTACGCCCATTTCGATGAGCGCGAAGCCGACTACCACAAGATAGTGATTCAGCCCGACGGCAAAGCAGCGTAAAAGGAATTATGGGGGGTGTATTTACATAAGCATCAGCAGCAGCGAGCCTATCGGCAGAATAAACGAAAAGTAAAACAAGTACACCCCGTAGTTTACCTTCCAGTTAAGGATGATCTTATACCACAGGTAAATACCGAAACCTATTATCAGGTGGATGCCCATAAAATCCATTCCCGAGGCCTTCACAAAATTCTGCACAACCGTCATCAGGAAGATCAGCACAAGGATGATCAGGTCGATGCCCGAGAGAAAGCGAGGGACGTCGGTCGAACAGCCTTTCCCTGGTAAGCAGGAAGAAGACAATAAAGAGGAACAGGAACAGGTAGCTGAACCTTACAATCACCTGGCTACATTCGCGGCCACCGTAAAAGACGACAGCAGGGGCGACGATAGTCCCGCAATCGCCGAAAAGATCAGCAGGTTTATCAAAACGTACGTCTCACTGAATATCCCGTTCTTCAGGAACTGGTAATGCGAAATAAAGAACAGGGCCGAGCAGGCCGCAATCAGGATCATAGTTGTTAGTCCTGTTATCTTCGAATCGCCCGGTATAAGGAAAGCGATCAGCAGGGCCGATGCAAACAGCGAAAGCGGCATCAGGAAGTTCTTATAGATGCTGATATACGTTCCGGGCATCCTGTTGATAACAACCTTCGCGTTATCCCTGAATTTCCGTGAACGCACAATGTTCTGCACCAGCGGCTTCATAAACAGCAAAGTAAGTCCGAACACCGCAAAGAAGATAAGCGCATAGCCCTTTGACACTACCATGTAATAATAAGCCAGCATAATAAACACGATTGAGAGCATCTGGAGGATAAACACGGCATACTTATGCTCAATATTATTCCCTATCAGCACGTGGTGGAAGTGATTCCTGTCGGGCAGGAAAGGACTCTTCTTATTCCACAGCCTTATCAGCATAACCTTAACCGTATCGGCAAGCGGGAGTCCCAGCAGGATAAGCGGGAAAGTAAGACTAAGACGTTCTGCCTGTATTATAACTGGGAGTAATAAGCAGCGCGGCAAGCATGATAAACATCCCGAGCACCAGCGATCCCGTATCTCCCAGGAAGATCCTTGCCGGGTAGGCATTATACTTAAGGAATCCGAGCGTAGAGCCCACAAGCGCGGCGCACATAACAAGCAGAAAAGTATTATTTGCCATGGTAAGCCAGCCAGAAGATCATGAAGAAAACGATAAGGGAGAACCCGGTAACCAGTCCATCCATCCCGTCCATCAGGTTAATAGAATTAACCGCGGCCACAATGAAGACAGTAAGGAGTATATAGCTCCAGGGAGTGGGGATAACGAAAGTAAAGAGACTTATGCTGTCGAACATCGGTGCAAGGAACATGACAGCAGAAGCCGGCAGCCGCAAACTGAAGGATAAACTTCTTCTTCCAGTCGAGTCCCCGCTTATCATCCACCATCCCGCAGACAAGCAGGAGCGAAGATGAAATAAGCACAAGTCTGATCATATGAAGATCAGGAACGAAGCTGATGAGAACAACAGCAGTAACAGCAAAAATAACAATTCCGCCCATTCTTGGAGTGGGCTCGGTATGAAGTTTTCTTCCTCCGGGCTTATCAACTATATCAAGTTTAGTAAGAAAACTGATAACATAAGGGAGAGAGAAGATTGTAAGAGTAAGACTAAGAAAAAATATCAGTACATAAATCATTCAATAAGCCCCTCGGATTTTTCAGGGATTCATAGTTATTTAGCATTAACACGAACCGAATCAAAGATAAAAATATTGCCGAATGGAAGTAATTCAAAAAGAATACCACTATCAACTGCCTAAAATTAAAAAATTATTAAGTATGATAAACCGCCCCGCACATGATATTATATACCGAAAATATTACCGTATATCGGAAATCTTCACCAATGACATACAAAAAATTTACTTATCTTTAACGAGACTATACAATCAGGGAATCCCTTGATCCCCTCTTACAACCCATAACTTACCCCGAGCAAAAACTGCTCTTCTTCCCCTCATAAACTCCGGCGTCTGGCTGCATCCTCATCCCTAATATCCGAAAGTATAAGCCAGCTTTGCAAACAAATTATGAAAAACTTCGTACCTGACATCCAGTCCAATCCTTAGCCATGATAACTTACTCCCATACAGAAAATCAGGATAAGGAAGCTGGTACTGTTCTTCAGGCGATTCCTTCTTTCCCTTTCTTACATACCATCCTGAAAGCTCTGCCGACAATCCTCTTAATATCCACTGCTTATAACGAACATAAACCTGATCGGCATTACTCCCTATCCAGTGCCCAAGCTGATACCCGTAGCTGGTATAAGCTGTGTCTGATCAGAATTCGTATAAACAAAAGGATTAAGCCGTGGAGTATTCAATAGTAAAAACTGAATTAGGGACTATCAGGATCAGCAGTCTCTGCCCCGATAGTATAAGCTATAGCAGAAAGATTTCCTCCCTTGAATACATTCTCAAGAGAAAGCTCATCAATAAAAAGAGTAGAATAAAACTTTGTTCTTATTTGTTCATTTATATAATAAACATCCCCGAACATCTGTGCATTATCGCCGGTGTTGCTGTTCTGAATACTCCCTGCTGCTGAAGATAATGATCTGCCGCCCTGAAAAACATAACAGGGATAAGATATAATGGTTCAAGGTGATCGCTGTATACAATAGATTCACCAATTGAAAGATTAACATTCCCGGGTATTTTAAACGTCAGCATATGAGCGGCAATAAACTTTTCAACCTGCGAATAAGTATCTCTTCTATTTACAACGCCATACCTGAAAGAAGATGAGTCAATTATTCCTGAATGCAGCCATCCGTGAATATAAGTAAACTGCAGCCAGTCAACAGGACTAAAATCCAGTCGTATCATTGGAAAAGAAGGAGCCTTATCCGAAAAAATCAACTGACCTCCCTGTCCGCTTCCCCAGTTAAGATAATACTTGCCGGCAGAAATAACCCCGTTACTCCAGCCGTAATTCACTTCTGCATCAACCTCATCATACTGCACACTTTGTTTTCCGGTTTTTGTAATATTTATGCCAGGTACAGGAGTAAGAGATTTTGTAAGATCAATATTATCCCCCGTTTCCTCATTATCCCTGAACTTCAGAGAAAAACCCCAGTTATTATAATAACCCATAAGCTGAGCACCATTAAACCTGTGCGAATTATTCTTCCCATCCATAAAATTAACATCATACCCAAGAATAGGATCAGCATAAAAAGTAAAAGAAGAATCCCGGTACCTGAACACCCTGAACCTCCCCGTTTCACCCGATGATAAAAAACATTTCTTTGCGTCTTCGTGCCTTCGTGGCATTTCCTTCGTGCCTGGTTCTTTATATTCATATCTTCATCCGCAAATTCCTCCAAATAAAAATCCAGTTCCTCTTTCTCAAACAAGTAAGCTTCACGCTAACCGAATCAGCTTTCAGAAGATAATCCAGCAATCTCCCCTCTTGTTATCGGTTTAACAGCAGTATTAAAATCAATATATCCCTTAACCGTCATCCTTTCCAGGAAATCATAAACATTACTCCCCACCGGCTCATACACCGACTGAGCAAATGTAATGGCTGTAAATAATATCGATAGAATATTATTCTCTTCGAATATTCAATCTTCAATTTTCAATATTACTTTAATATTTAAAAGAATTGTTTCATCTTCCTTAAATTCTTACAACCAAAGTAAATAACGGAAATGGCATATTATTCCCCTTCAACGCAATATAGTCCTCTTTACTCTTCTGAAAAATATTCCCCAGACTCTTATTACTTGCCCCACCTGTTCTCATCTTAACCGTAACCTCCGGCAAATAAGAAACCCTTATACCCTTTTTACTAAACAACCGCAGAACCATATCATAATCAGAAGAAATTTTATAATTAAGATTATATATTCCATTAGATCAAAAAGTTCTTTTTTAACAAATAAAGTAGGGTGCGGAGGCATCCATCCAAACCGAAGAGTCTTAAAATCCCCCGAATGCCATTTACGGAATGTTTTCCCCTTACTGTCTATATATTCCAGATCCGAATAAACCATATCCGCATTATCTTTTTCAAATAATGCTGCAATTTTTTCAATTACAAATTCATCAGCAAAAACATCATCCGAATGAAGCAGGCCTATAACATCCCCCGAAGCCAGTTTTATCCCCTTATTTAAAGCATCATATATCCCCTCATCCCTCTCACTAATCCATCTAAACGCATCCTTGTCACCGTCTCTCGTCATCCGAACTTGTTTCAGCATCTCTTCCTTGTCATCCTGAACTTGTTTCAGGATCTCTACACTCCCATCCGTACTACCCCCATCAACAACAATATGCTCAATATCTGTTATAACTTTGAGACTGAACAGATTTAATGCAGATTCTAATGTCGAT
The DNA here is from genome assembly GCA_963839165.1 of uncultured Bacteroidota bacterium. Lineage (GTDB taxonomy): Bacteria > Bacteroidota > Ignavibacteria > Ignavibacteriales > Ignavibacteriaceae > DATFVA01. The sequence goes on from CAWIUG010000005.1 coordinate 866,176, forward strand.
GAGTTATTATAAACAGCAGTTATAATCGTGAATTTCATTCACTAATAACTCTTTCTTTTACCTTAACCGCAGGATTTCCCTGGTATATTCCATATGCATCAGCATCCTTTGTTAATACGCTGCCTGCTGTTAAAATAGAATGTGAATGCATAGTTACACCTGGACATACAACCGCCTGCGCTCCAACCCATACACCATCCTCAAGAGTTATCTCACCAATCATCAAATCGAACGTTTCTTTTTTATAGTTATGGTTACCTGTTAACAGCATTGCCCCCTGCGATATACTAACATTGTTTCCTATTTTTACTTTACCAAGATTATCAATCCACGAATTCTCACCCAGCCACACATTATCACCAATCTCAAGAAACCAAGGATATTTGATATTAACACATGGTTTTATTACAACTCCATTGCCAACTTTTGCTCCCCAGAGTTTTAGTGTAAGAACCTTAAGTGCACCCGGCCAGGGGAAAGAAGTTTTAAACACAAACATATTCTTAAAATACCAGAAGAAACGTTTTAAAAGGATTACCAGGTTTATACCAGGAGTTATTGAATTTGAAAGATCGGTTTTCACATTTAATTATTTTTTAAAGCTTTATATATCTCAACTTTTTGGCTGAAAGGATTAAATTTCTCGTCAACAACTTCATAACATCTATTTTGTACAACTTCCCTATCAGGATTTTCTGAAAACCATTCGTTAATGGTAGCGACTAGGTGGTTTAAAAATCATTAAAATTAAAATAATCACCATTATATTTTGGTATTATAGCTTCATATTCGGGCATTTGTTGATCAAAATTATTGTGTGTAATAACAGGCGTTCCATACATTAAAGAATGAATTGCAGTTAATCCAACTTCACCAGGAGATATACAACAATCACTACACGCTATTAACCTGTAATTTAGTTCCTCATCATATGAAGCTCCAAAAAAATTAACCCTATCTTGTAAAGAGTGGTAATTAACTCGCTTTAAAAGTCTCTTTTTCTCCATCTCCATCACCTACTATTAAGAGATAAAAATTATGTCCCTGCTTTCTCAAATTAGCTAAAGCGTCAATTAAAAGAATAATATTTTTTTGTTTAGTTAATCTGCCGATAAATAATAATTGTTTATATGATGAATTATTGAATAGACCTTTTCTAAATTCATTCAATTGGGATATTGATAAAGATCCGCGATATTTAATTTGATTTTTATAGTCTAATGAATTGTTAATTACAAATAATCTACTTTCATCGAAGCCTAATTCTAACATATTTTTTTCTAAAGCTTCCATAAAGGAGAATTTCGTCGTAAATCTTTAAAGAATATTCTATAAAATGATGTTTTTATGATATTATCTTCACTTAATATCCGATGTGTCCAATTTATTATGGGTTTCTTTTTTAATTTCGTTATTACTACAGCTATTAATATAGAGATCCAATATGGTCCGGCATGAAAAATATAAGCGTCATAATTGCCTTTCCTAACATTTTTAATTTATCCTTTATAATAAAAAAGTCCTATGAAAAAGTGGGACAATTTTTGAAACTAGTTTCCTGTGGAAAGACGTATGATTTAATGTTTGATATACTCATTTTATTGCTTCCAATAAAATGAAAGTTAAACTCTTTTGATTTGATTAACTCGTCGAATATACCTTTTCTATAATGAGGGAAACCTGGATAGATAACAGCTATATTTTTATTATTAATTATAACGTTTATTAAACTTTCTAATTTTGAAATACGTTTTACGTTTAATTGGAGTACGTTGATATTGAGTATAAATTCTTAATCGTACTAGGTAAGGATTTAAAAAACATTTTAAGTACTTTGTATTTATAGCTATAATATGGATATACGACTAAATAGTATATTAAATAAGTTATAAAATATTCAATAGGAAATAATTGGTAAGCATTTTTAACACCATTACTCCATTTTTTAATTAATTCTAATTATTGTCACGTGCTGATTTTGATTTTTATGCCAAAGTATGACACTCTGATCTTTCATAATTCTATAACCACAATCTAATATCTTGCACGAAAGATAAGATTCTTCACCACCATACATATAATCATCTGGATAAAGACCTATTTCATCATATATCTTTTTTCTGTGAAGTGAAATGCCGCCCATAAATAAATAAGTTTCTTTTTTCGATTTTTTAATAATATCAAATTCTGTATCTATTTCAGAAATCTCAGAAAAATCATTAACTAATCAGTTATTACAGCAATATTATCACTCTGTTGAATAGCTTGAATTGCATTTTTATAGCATCTTTATGCAAGATTCCATCATTATCTACAAAGAAAATAAATTCTCCATTGCAAAAACCTATACCTCGATTTCTTCCACCGGGACAACCATAATTTTTATCTAGCTGATAATACTTTATATCTGCATTTAAAGATGATATCTTTTGTCCAATTTTTTTATCATCAGACCCATTGTCTATAACAATAATTTCTATTTCGTGGTAACTCTGTTTTAATGCGCTATCAATTGCTCTAATTGTTTCATTAGTCCTATTCCAGTTTAGGATCATAATACTTACAAGAGGTCGATAATTATTATTCACTTTTCATCTAATAATTTTTTTAGAAAGATTTTTACTCCTCTAATATTTAATTTTATTTGTCAAATACCTTTTTAGCCTTAATGTATTCATTTTACGGAAGTGATCCCAAAAATCTTTTGAAGGTTTTATTTTCTTTGTAATAATACTATTGTCGCTATTATTTACTCTTTCCTTATAGAATTTAACAATTAACGGAAAAATATTATATTCTAATAATAACTTTTTACGGGCAATATCCAGATAATCTTTTCTTTTGCTATATATCTGATTGGCATCTTTTAAAATGTTTTCAATCACAGTAAGAGATTCATTTATATTCTTAATATTTATATTTATAAAAGATATTTTCATTTGTAATAATCTTCTATATTCATACAACCGTAGTATATAGGAATCGTATATGCCAAAATAGGATCAGCAAATTTTTCAGTCCAATAATCATTTATAGATGAATTCTCAATGCATATACTAAATTTATATCGTAATAATGCATCTGCCTTATCGTGAATAGGGTTAATATTTTTGCCAAAAAATTCTATTTCTTTTTCGAAATATTTGTTAATTGTATCAAAAAAAATCATCCTTAAAGATCATGGTATTATTTTTTTGTTTGATGTAATGAAAGAGATTTTCTTATCTTTTAATGGAGGATTTAGGTTATAAAGTTCATTATAATTATAAGCGTATGTATTATTATGAATATTCAAACCAAAATGCCATGGTAATGCCTGTTGTGTTATAAAATTAGCAGGATGATGGATTTGTGGATGTGAAGATATAATATAATCGAATTGATTTAGAAATTTAGTTGAGTACCTTCTGCTTGCTGGGGGTTCACCACTATAAAGATTAACCCATTCTCACGACAACGTACTTCAACTTCGGAATTAATCGATTCATAAATGACAATAATATCCCAATTTTCTCCTAAAGACCCATTTTCAAAAAAAACATATCCTTCTTTTTTTAAATTGTTTGGAAGTTGACGATAGAAGGTCTGAGACGTGGAAATGGCGTAAGAATATTTATTTTAATCATACTTTCATTTATCTAAGCTTTTTCACCAATATTTTATGATATAGAATGAAGTAAGAATATTTTACTATACCTTAAATATTTCACGCAATAGCATAAATACATATTAATTTATTATAAATGGATTATAACTAGAGTATAGTTGTGAATTCATTTAATTTATCTTATACCATTACTTGATTTTTTAACTGTTAAAACTCTTTTCCCGACCATTTTTAGATGAAGAATTGAATTTGATATGATCCTTTTTATTAACATTTGATCTGCATTTGGATCTTTAGGTTTATAAAGTAAAATCTCTGCACTTCAAATTCTTTTCTTAGATCCATTAAATATCTTTTCTTAGCATTCCCCTCCTATGCACCCATACCTTTTGGTCTTTCACCATTCTTGGTGATTTCCACCCGAGATAAATAAATCCATCATGTAAAATTGGATTAGGAAAATTTTTATAAATTAACAACGAAAATATTGCTTGATCATGTTGATTCCTTATATCAAAAGCTTTTATATTCTTTTCAATCATAGCCACTTTCAGTGCTTCATTTAGTAATAATTTAATTATTCCTCTTTATTAAAGCCCATTATTCCTCCAGCTATTGTACCTTTACCAATCCTATATGAATAATCAACACCACACGCTCCACAGGTTTCTTTACTTGCTTCCCAACTAAAAACTGATAGTTGGGTACTAAGAAGTATCCGTTTTCGATTAATTGCACATTTATAATCATATCCAATTTATCTAACACGCAAATACCTGCATCCAACCATATAACATTTTCAACTTCAATATTGTTAATACACCAAATTTTCCAAGTATAATGCTTCCGCCAATGTTCGCAAAAAGGTGGAACTAAACGTACTTCAATATTAGCATTACTTAAAATCTTCAATGACTCTTCCTTTCAAACCAATATCATAAACAACTACAGTTGGATGATTTGGCCAATTACAATTAAGAGACCCAATCAAAGCAAAAAGAGATTCTGCGTATTTTTCTGATGCTGCAGTAATAATCGTTGTTTTTGTCATTTTTTGGATGTAGTCTTATATAATATTTTGTTTTTATTCTCAATGCGATATCATAGATTTCATTCTTAATATTTATGAGAATTAAGTAGCGGTCCTCTTATTGACAAGAAAATAATTAGGCAAATATTTCTTATACAACATGTATATCAGCAAAATGAATAACACTTTTTGAAACAACGGAGCATAATTCATAAAATAAAATATTCCACCTATTAACATTTCACTTAAAAATAAAAGCATAAAATACGATGGAAGATGTTGAAGTCTTATTTTGCTTAAAAATATAAATATCAGAAAGCAAGTCAATGAGAGTACAATTGTTCCCCAATAACCAAAGTCCATAAAAAAACTACCTATAAAAGTTGGAAATACATTTAACGAAAAGCGTTGGTGGTAAAAGTTGAATTTGAAATGTGCAATACTTACACTATTACCAGGAAAAAAAATAGGGAAATTCATTCTTCCACCATATGAACCTTCGTCAAATAAGGTAAAGAACTTTGAAAAGTTTATAAAGCCCTGACCATAATAATCAAGAATATTATTCACAATGCTTAAAGAACTCTACTCGAAATCTCTCAATCGTTATAAAAAGTATAATAATCACGGATATAAATATTATGAAAGAACCCTTAAGTATAATTTTTCGTAGAATTTCTTTTTTTAATAGACCCCTGAATAAAAAGTAATTGGTAATGAATAAAAGGATCCATTTAGGATTGAATCCCTACCTGCAATTGTCAAATTAGAAAATATAACAGAAAAAAGACACTTTGTGAAAAACCGCAAATATTATAAAAGCCAAGTACTTTTTTTAGGATAATAGTGAGATATGTAAAAGAAAAAAAAGATTCCTATTGGAAATATAAGATCAGCAATATTTTTTATGTATGCAATTAATTCGCCTGTTCATCATTGTACAATTCGTTTTGATTATAAGCAAATCGAATTGTACCTATATTCATATGAATAATTTGATTCAATAATAATAATGAGTCAATTATAGATATTGAACATAAAATAATAATAAGATAAAAAATATATTTTATCTTCTCATAGCGGATATAAGGGATTTTTACGTTAATTGATTTTTCAAAATGATAAAAACCTTCTATAAAATAAAATAATACAAATAAATAGATAAATTACTGAATGAAGGGATATATCTACACTTTTGTAATTGTTAAAATTAATGAGGTACAAGTAACTAGCGACTATAGTAGCAAAAAAGTACAGTCCAGTTATGGAAAATGTTAACATTACTTCTTGTCTGACTCTATAATATTTTAAGATTAAAATGCCAAACAGAAAGGGATACAATAAAATCATTAAAGTTTTATTTAGTTTATGTTTAAATAAAAATTATCCCATTTATCAGTTAACTTTTCACTATCCAAGAGGTTTTTAATAATTCTATTATTATGATTTTTTTCTTCAGTAGAAAGTGGTTGACAAAACTCAGCAAATGATAATTTGCCAACCTCCCTAGAATTATATATTACGGTATTCAAATTCTGAAAGTGTTTATAATTTTTGCCTGATAAAAAAATTTTTTTGCCTTGTATTAAAAGCAAGTATATTGCGCCTAATCCTGATTGAGTTTCCATCGAACTTATATATATATCGAATTTTTCCATGAAATTATAATATTGTTCCTTTGTCCATAAGGTGGTATGTGCCGTAAATTTTGTATTTAAAAATTTTATTCGCAAATTTTATATAATTTATGTTTTCGATCGTAATTACTTCCATAATTTAACATGGTAATTTATCGTTAGATTTTCTGCACCATAATTTTTTAGTTTTTCTATATCAGAATAATATGATTGAAGGCATCTTCCACTATTACCTAATAATATTTTTGTAATATCACTATTATTCCTCGTCTTTAATAATTATAGTCTTTGCAATCAATGATAAATCAGTGAAATACGGAATAAAATGTGTATTTAAAAGATTATAACTCTTTATTAAATGTTTACAATCAGGTTCCATTGTACAGCATATATTCGAATAGTTTTGATATATTTTTTTATATAAAAACTTTGTGAATTTATTTTTCAAAGAATTTATATCTTGTGGATCATAAATGGAACCCCAACACACCCAATTTTTGTTTAATGTTTTTTTTACGACTAAAGAGGAAATAGAAGACAGTAGAATAATTTGAATGAAGAATTATGGTTGGGTTAGTTAATGCGTCTATATAATTTAATAATTCAATTTCAAAGTTGCTAAAATTAGTTTTTAAATATTTATGAAATAATTTTGATATTAGTATTGTTTTTTTTGATGAACTTTTTTCAGAAATATATTCGTACAAAGTATAATTATTTTTCTCAAATAAATTATTAAAATGAGTTTTAGTTACTTCATTAGTACCTACCACAATAAAATAATTCTTTAATTTTGAAGACTTAATTATACAATCAATCATATCTATAGTGTGGAAATAAGCATCTGCCTTAAAAATATGATAAATTATTTGTATCACTAACATCCATATGGCTTTTAGTATTTATTTTCCATAGTCTTGATTCAATAAAGTTATTTATTAAAATGTTATTTAACTGATTCTACCTGTGCAATATTTTTTATCCATTAGAATGGTTCAACTTCTTTTATCACTTTTGCAGGAACACCAACAGCGATTGAATTATCAGGTATATCTTTATTTACTACACTACCTGCACCTATAATGCAATTTTTGCCGATCTTAATTTTGGGTATATATAACTGCGCCAGTGCCTATTGAGGTAAAATCACCAACCGACACATTTCCGGTAATGCATACATTGGGTGAGATCTCACAATATTTACCTATTGCAACATTATGATGGAGGTTCACTCGATTATTAATCAAACTACCTTCTCCAATTTTAACATCATTAGAAATGTAAACATTATGCATTATATTTAATCCAGTTTCAAGTATAACATTATAATTACCTATAATACTACGCTTAGATATCACTGAAATTAATTCCCATCCTAAAAGTTTAAATCTTATCACTTAATCTTCTTCTGTGTATCGGGTTTCCAATCCCTAGAGCAAATCTTTTGATTTTTAGTCTACTCATTTCATCGATTTTTCTGATTATTAGATATTTGTCATAAAGCTTATCTGGTATATCATCAGAAATATCATCATAAAAGAATATTTCTTCCTCGCAATTATTCTTTTCAAGCACATCTAATAGTTCTATTGCGTGCCCTTTAGCTCCAATTATTATCATTTATTATTATTGCTTTTGTTTTAGAATAATTCTAATTATTTCCATTTACATTATCAACAGAAAGAGTTCCATAAATTGGCAAACACAAAACCTGCTCACCAATTTTATTTGCAATTGGTAAATTTCCTTTTGCAGCACTTGGTAAACTTCTGTAAGTTGGCATATCGCTTATTAACGGATAAAAATATCGTCGTGCATAAATATTATTATTCTTCAATTCATCATAAACCTTTTCTCTGTTTGCATCAAATTCAGCTTCTTCAATTAAAACAGGGAAATAACCATAATTGTATTTGTATCCGTCAAAGTCATCAAACACTTTAATGCCTTTTATAGTCTTTAAGCAACTCAAAATAAGTCTCTGCAACTTTTTTTCTATTTGCTATTTCCTCTTCTACAATTTCAAGACTAAGTAAACCAATTACGCTCTGGAATTCATTCATCTTTCCATTTATGCCTGGTGCAGTCACTGTAAGCTCATCTGCAAAACCAAAATTTTTAAGATAGTCAATTCTTTTTTTAAGTTTTTCATCTTTAGAAATTATTGCACCGCCTTCAAAGGTCGTAAATAATTTGGTTCCGTGAAAACTAAGCACTGACATATCCCCTTCCAGAAATAAATTTTTATCATTCATTTTTATACCAAAAGCATGTGCAGCATCATAAATAACTTTTAATCCGTATTTATCTGCAATAGCTTGTATTTTTTCTGTATCACATGGATGTCCGTAAACATGAACAGGCATAATCGCAGTAGTTTTGGGTGTAATAAGAGCTTCAATTTTATCAGGATCAATATTTAAGGTTTCTTCTTCAATATCACAGAAAACAGGAGTAATTCCGTTCCATTTTAATGCGTGCGTTGTTGCAACAAAACTAAAAGGAGTTGTAATAACTTCACCTGTAATGCGTAATGCCTGTAATCCAACTACAAGTGCTAGAGTAGCATTGGCAAATAAATTTACATGTTCAACATCCAAATATTCTGCTAATTCTTTTTCAAACTGCTGATGAAAAGGTCCGTTGTTAGTAAGAATCTTGTTTTTCCAAATCTCTTCCAAATACGGCTGCAACTTTTCCAATGGAGGAAGATTTGGCCGGGTAACATAAATAGGATCTTTAATAGTCTTCATTAAAATTATTTTCTAAAAAATTTTGTTATAATGATTTCTTTTATTTCTATATAAGGTTCAGGTTTAAGAATTTCAGATATCGAAAATACTAATATAGTTCCAAGTAATAACTGTCCTATTAAAAGTATGATTGGTAATGTATTTATAAATAAACTAGGAATATATAATGCTAAGCCAATAAATACAGAGATTAAAAATCCAGGTGTAATATCTTTTATTTGCTCTAAAACGTTATAATTAATCATTATCCCTGCATATCTGCTGTTTAGATAAAAGCAGACGAATGAATGTATAATCATTCCTATTATCATTGGTATAATTCCCCATATTATACCTGTCACGATGACAGGAATTACAAGTATTTTTTTAATTACCTCGAGCTTTAAGATATAGGTCAGATCTTCCTTTTACATTAAGTACATTTAGGTTTAATGAATGAAGCGGGTATAACATTAAAGAAAAACATAATAGTTGTAAGTATATAACAGATTGTAGCCATTTTGCTCCAATTAAAGTTAAAATTAATGGTTTAGCCACTGCCGCCATTATCATCATTAGAATAAATGTAATAAACATCGTGTTCTTAATTAATTTCTTGAATCCTGATTTTAATGCGGCAGGATCATCCTGAATTTTTGATAAAGCTGGATAGCTGACTCTTTGAATTATTCCATTAACATTTGATGAAGGAAGATTTCCAAAACTAAGAGCTCTTGTATAATAGCCAAGCTGCTGCGCTGAAAAATATTTTCCAATCACCAGATAATATATATTCTCGAAAGATTGTATGTAAAAGCCCTGAGACAAGAAGCTTAGATCCAAAACCAAAAAGTTCTTTGAAGGATTCTTTACTAAAAATAAGATTGGCCTCCATTTATGCCACACCCATAAAAGTATTATTCGAAATAAATTATTTGTCAATGACCGCCAAACCAGGCTCCATACACCAAAACCAATAAAAGCCAGATAAATCGAAATAGCACCCGAAATGGTATTGGCTACTGCAGAAATTTTTGTTTGAGTTTTAATATCGATCTCTTTTGTTAGTTGTGCACCTTGCACAATACCAAATCTATTAATTACAACAACAAGCCCTAATACTTTAATAATATTGATTAATACTGCCTGATTAAAAAAGGAGGATATCAATCCTGCAGAAAGAAAAGGATGATATAGAATATAACAGCAATAAAAATATTAAAATAGAATACTGTACTATAATCTTTGTCATTACAGTCATTTTTTCTAATAAGTGCCTGGGTAAATCCACTATCAACAAAAGATTGAGCAATTGCGATGAAAATTGTAATCATCCCAATTAACCCGAATTCACTCGGTTCAAGTAAACGGGCAAGTATAATCCCTACAACAAAAGTTACGATTTGAGTGTAACCATTATCAATGAGGCTCCACGTAATGCCTGTAATCGTTTCTTGTTTAAGGGACAAAAGAAACCCCTACCAATTTTTCATTAGTTATATTGCTAATTTATTTAAAATGGAATTTAATAATTTAACTTTCAACTACGAATTAATTGTTTCCAAAGAAGACAGTTAGGGGGATTGGAATGATTCATTACTCCCTGATCGTACAATTCTTAAGCAAACTTCCGGGGGATGTTTTTCTCTTTTTAGAGATGTACTCAGCCAATCCACATCTAATTTAAATTCCACCCCTTCAAAACTTTTAACTTTCTGCTTTAAGTTTGAAAGCTTGCAATAAACCCGAAGTTTTTGGGCACTTCTTTATTATAGCTAACCGGGGTGCCGTCCTTATTCACAAAAAAGCCGCCTGCAGCTGCCAGAATTGCATGTCCTGCGGCGGTATCCCATTCCCAGGTCGGTCCGCTTCTGAAATAGATCTCTGCTTTGCCTTCTGCAACCATACAAATCTTAAGCGAGCTTCCGCGGGATGTTTTTTCTTTTATCTTAAATCTGTTGTAGAATGTCTCTTCTTCTTCACCTGAGTGCGACTTGCTCTGAACGACGGTAAGTTCATCATTCGGCTTCTTTGTGCTTACCTTAATTTTCTTTGTGTTTCCGTTGATCCTTTTGAAGCTTCCGTCATCAATGCTTCCGTAAAATGTTTCGCCGGTAACGGGAACGTGGATTACACCGGCAACAGGCTTTTGATTTTTGATTAAGGCGATGTTGACAGTGAAGTCGCCGTTCCTTTTGATAAACTCTTTCGTTCCGTCGAGGGGATCGACGAGGAAATACTCTTTCCAGTACCGGCGCTCTTTATAGTCAACTCCCTGCCCTTCTTCAGATAAAACCGGGATCCCGCTAAAGTTTTCTGCTAATTCTTTGACAATGTAATTGTGAGATTTCTTATCGGCTGCTGTAAGAGGAGAATTGTCTTCTTTGATCTTTACGCCGAAATCTTCCTGGTTGTAAACATCGAGAATAAGTGAGCCGGCTGTTTCCGCAATCGATATCAGTTTCTCGAGCATTAGTGTCAGATTGTATAAACGTACTTTATATATGTTATCACCTTTTTTTATAGCTTCGCCGGGTCACTCCCATAAATGGAATAACAAATTACAGCTTGTACTGAAAAAGTTACTGAAGTAGTCCTGTGGCCCTGTCAAAACTTCTTGAATTTTGACAGGGTAGATTCCCTTAAAAGAGAATTATTAATATATTAAAAATTTTGGTAATATTTGGGCAAAAATTGAGCCATAGAAGACAAGGAAAAAGGCAAAAGTAAAAAGTAAAACCAGTAGAAAAATTACATCGCGTGTACTAAGAAGACAATAAGGGTATGCCTGATAAAACATCAAGGGAAAGGTGTATGTTGTATAAAGTTTTTACCCCTTTCTTACCATTTATTTGAGCAATATCATCTTACCAACTTTGCCATATTGTTTATTTGATATTCTTGATCTGGCATCTATCCTGTAGAAATAAATTCCGCTGGCAAGGTTCTGAGCACTAAAACTTACCTTATATGTCCCTGCACTTTTCTCTTCGTTTACAAGGTTTCTGATTTCACTTCCAAGGATATCATATATTTTCAGGGTCACGTAAGCAATTTCCGAAATCTGGTATTCAATAGTTGTGGAAGGATTGAATGGGTTCGGGAAATTTTGCTTCAACGAGAAATTGATTGGGGCCTTAATATCTGTTTCAACTATACGAGAATATTCATACGCCCCGTTAAAGTCTATTTGTTTCAACCGATATAAAATTCCACCCGAAAACTCTTCATTATAAGCAAAATGATATGAATTTTTTTGTGAAGATGTACCATTGCCCGGTATATATCCTATCATATTCCAGGTAGTATCACCGCTGCCGCATTTAGCATGTTCAATTTCAAATCCTCTGTTATTTGTTTCGGTTGCTGTCTCCCAGAATAGTTCGATCTGACCATTATTACTAATATGAGTAGTTAGTGAAATAAGTTCGACCGGGATAGAAGATCGTGTACTTCTATATATCCCACGGGTATTCGTTCCTCCAAAGATGAATCCTGCTGAGTTAACCGCCAGGCATAGGATATATTTATTGGAGAGTCCATGGCTCAACTCTTCCCAGTGTTCCCCATTATCTATGGATCTCACAACTCCATTTTCATAAGTTCCACCGAGTATATGACCGAGTGAGTTATAAGTTAAAGCCATTGAATAGGCAGGCAGCCCCATGTTCAATGGGACCCAGGTATTTCCATTATCTATTGATTTAAATATCCCTTCACCCCAGAATTCTGCATAAACATCTCCATTTGTATTCGCGGTGATTGCAGGTATCCAGGAATTTGAAAAATTTCCGTTGATCTGAGTCCAGGTATCCCCATGATCTGTAGATCTAAATAAGCCATGGTGCCGGGTTCCGGCATAAATTGTGTTATTCGTGCCAACCTTTAGTACTTCAATGTCACTATCTAAAAGTCCATTATTAACCTGAACCCAATTGTTGCCATTATTTGTTGAACGATAAATTCCATCAGTATAAGTACCAGCAAAGACATAATCTAAATTATCAATAGCCAGAGAAAGAATTGTGGGAGAAGTTAAACCGGCTGCAGCCTGGGACCAACTTTCTCCATTATCTGTTGATCTATATACGCCATAGGGAGAAGTTCCGGCAAAAATGTGGTTGTTTGAATTTATGGCCAAACAGTAGACAACATTATGATAAAAGCCATTATTAACTGCAACCCAGCTATTCCCATCATCAACCGATCTAAATATTCCCTGCGTATGCACACCAGCAAATATTTCGTCATCAGAATTGATAGCGAGACATCGTATATCAAGATCAGTAAGACCATTGTTAACCTGATTCCAGTCCGAAGAAACGGAAATATCCATTCTCCTGAAATCAGAAATTCCCCAGGTAATTCCTGCCCCTACTGGTCTCCAGGGTAACCAGTGAATGTTATTATCCCACGTATTGTAAATACCATATTGATGGTTTGCTTCATCATATCCAATTCCTACAACCGCATGGTCGATGATGCCATCCCCATCAGGATCTACCGACATTACGACAGGACAATTATTATCAATCTCGTTTTTGTAATCATTCCAGCCAAAAGAATTTGTCACATAAATAGGGCTGCAAGCAGGAAATAATTCCGGATATATCATATTTACATATGATTCAAATGCCGTCTCAAGATCAACCGTCCAGCTTGAACCGTAGCAATTATTTGCAGAACTCCAGGATGTTCTCATAAAGTCTGCAATACAATTTGAACTATGGGCTCCTCCGAGGTTTGATTTGTCCAGGATTATATTTGGAGGATAATCCAGCGGGAGTGAATAATCATTGAAATGTGAACTATTAGCTATTGCAGAATCGACTTCGGATGTTTGAGTATGAGCATCACCAGATATTAATTCCGGGTAAAGGGTATTATCCAGGTACCCTACAGCCATTCCCAAAGCCGTGGGTGCGCATCCATGAAGCCAAAGATATGAAGGCACATTTTGAATAATAACTTGAGAGCGTTGAACTGAAGTACTGCCCAAATCCCACTCAGGAGGAGGTTTAGGAATACATTTGTACTGCTGTGCAACACTTATGCTGGGAAATATGAACAGAGAGAAAAAAAAGCATATTGTAAAAATTGTTTTCATTACCATTACCCTTATACCAAATATGGATATTTTTAATAAATCTTGATGAAATTAGAGATTTTCATAGCAAAAAGGCATACTCAATAATGAGTAAAATCGATCTATTTTTGAGTGGAATTCTGCTTGATGCGGAGTCTTTGGATGTTTCGCCAAAATATGGCTATAGTGAATCGTACCAGTACTGCGAGATCGCTGTATTCAGGTTTCCGCTGGAATCGTACGTGTAATTGTCCTGCATACCCGGTATCCAACTGCCCCCTGCCCATCCTTCGTTAAGGTGGTCCTGTATTTTATCATTACTATCGTATTCGTAGGAATCGACCCGAAGCTAAAAAGCTATCATTTAATTACAGGCCTGAAGATTGAGGATCCCTATAGTGGCTAAAACTTAGTCATAACCCCAGGTTTCATAATAATAACAAAGGAAAATTAAGATATGCAGGGGTAATAGACAAGAAGAATATGGCTGACAGTGCGAGGGAGGTTCCTCACCCGCCTGTGCGGCAAAAAAGAAAGAGGCTGTCTTAAAGGGCAGCCTCTTTCTGTTATGCGGATGTGAAAAGTTATTTACCGGATGAGGACCATCTTTTTAGCGGCAGTGAAGTTATTTACCTGCAGCTTGTAGATATATACTCCGCTGGAGAGCTTTGAAGCGTCAAAGTTCGCCGAATAAATTCCCTGTTCCTGCTTTTCATTTACAAGCGAAGCAACTTCTTTACCCAGCATATCGTAAACTTTAAGGGTTACGAATCCGTCACCCGGAATAGCGTAGCGTATAACTGTTGACGGGTTGAATGGATTGGGATAGTTGCTGTAGAGAGTGTATTCTGTAGGCAGGTTATCGGAAGTGCCGGTTTTGTAGAGGATGTTGTAGTCGGGTACTTTTCCGGCTGCAATTGTTACCTGGTTGCAGACAGCTTCCGCTATATCTTTGGCAAGTTCGAGTTCGTTCTTTGTTGAAGCCGGGTCAGCCATAATTGTGGATGCGTGTGTGATCACATCGGCCACATTTCTGCCGTCGGCTGTTACGACTTCCAGCTGTGAAATTTTCAGCGATGCCATATTGAGTATTAAGGCAGCCAGCTGTGCTTTGGCTTTCTGGTACATATCGGGTCCGCCGTAGCTGAGGATACCGGACCAATATTCTGGTGTATAATCCTCATTAAAAATGCTCTCAAAATTTGGTATGTAATGAGTACCTATAGCGGCAATATAACTTGTTAGGGCTGCTTCGGATTCTTGTGCGTGACCTTTACCTTTTATGTAAAAATCGAACTGGTTCTTCCAGTAGCCTTTACTGCGGGCCTGGTTTACGATGGGGACAGCGGTTAGCGTGAAGTTAACTGTCTCATCATTACTGCAAATTGGAACGTTAACATCCTTGGTTTCTTCATCTGAATCAAAGCCTATTGGAGTAACTATACCGACTCTGTAATCATCCGGAAGCAAACCAGTAAACTCATATTTACCTGGAATACCATCCGGAGCGGATTGGGTTGTTCCAACCTGACTTACTATATTAAAATCTTCATCCAGGTCGTATAAAATGACAGTTACACCACCGACACCATTGCCGCCGACATCAACGATGCCGGAAACGGAGCCCAACTCGTATAAAGTGAATTCATCACAAACTTCATTACTTACATGTTCCCTTCGCTGTCATAGCCGCGGATACAGAAATCATATCTGCCGCAAGCCAAATCAGACAGAGTCACAGTAACATCTTCAGTCGGCGAATCAAAATCTCCGTCGGATGCATCCATAGGATGCCAAGTTGTACCCTCGTCAATGGTATATTCTGCAGATTCAATATCGGAATTTCCTGTATTTGAATCGTCAATGTTTGCTGTGAGAACTATATCAGTACCAACCTCCGCATAATCAGGGGTGGCTAAAGGATCAGAGGCAACAGGAGCCTGATCATCCGCAGATGGTAAATAACCTACTCTAATTTCAAAAAATGGATTATCTGCGTGGTTTGGATTATTAGTAGTTACAACTCCCTGAATATCGAACCCGGTCGATAAGTCAGACCGGTAATATTGTATTTAACGTTAGTACCGGTTGAAGCAAAATTATTACCTGTAAAGATGCTTCCATTAATAGTGACATTATTGAAGTGAATTTCACGGGGATTAGATCCTGTTGCCCCGGTGGCTTCAAGTTCAATTTCGATATAATTAAGTGGGACCTATAAGAGCTGAGAAATGTGAGTGTAGTAGTTGAACTAATTTCAGCATTTACCTTTGTGTACCCATCTGAAGAATAAAAACGTACCGTCTGAGGAAATGACCAGACTTGGTTTGAACCAGTAGATGCTATTAAACCTGGATTTCCAAGGATAACATCATTTGGGTGTTTACCCTCATCAAAACTCCGGAATCGAACAGCGGCTTTCAAAGCTGCAGCGCCTTCTGTGCCAGTATTATAGTTTGGGCGAAGGTGTCGGCACAAAAAAGAAAAATAGAGAAAACAAGAACAAAGTAGAAAAGACTTTTCTTCATAATACCCTCCATGAAGAAAAAATGAGTTGAAATGTTAATTAGGGAGTACCCACACGAGTGGCCTGGTGGCGGCGCATGTCAAAAGGAGTACCAGATATCGGTTCATTATTTTGAAGGATTTAGAGGGCGGCCGGAATAGGCTATGTATGTAATATGGAATTTGTATTAATTAAGCACAGGGAGCTGGATGGCAGGGATTGAGGAAGGGATTGCCATCCACCCGGTGATATTACCAGGTGAAGGGCAATGACCAGGTGATGGGAGTGACGAAGGGATAGGGATTGTTTCACCTGGTTTACAATGACAAGGTTCTTTGGCGCGGAGGTATGGGCTTTACTTTCCACCGCATATATCCTGTGAAGGTAATAATTATGAACAGAACTATTGTGTAGTAAGCACTGCTGTTTTCACCTTTGGTGAGATGCCATATTGTTGCGCAAACCATCAGTAACATTAATCCTGCAGTTGTAAGCGGAATCAGCCAGGTGTAAATGCGGAGTATACCGGGAAGAATTAGTCCTACGACAGCGAGTAATTCAACTATACCAATGAAGTACCGCAGTCCGACTCCCATAGCGGCATTCATCATATTAATATATTCTGCGGGAGGGAAAAGCATAATTATTCCGTGCTGTAAAAACTGGGCGGCCAGCAGAAGCTGGAGAATCCAGAGAACGATATTCATATTCCTGCTCCTTAAGTTGTAAAGGACTTTAATCAGGGTTAAAAGTTATTTACATCAAAATTATAATTATATGATCTGAAGGTAAAGGTGTGATTACGACGATTTGGGGGTGAATTACGACTACCCGGCACTTCGGTTCCGATAATGTTCGCTGCGAAATTTTTCGTAGTAAAAATAGCGATTAGAGGGGGAAATAGCAAGTAAAACGGGTATCGATCAAACAGAACTGATCCCGGGAAGTCTTATTCGACAATCCTGATAAGGCTGCTCTTAAGATAAGTCCTGACGGGAAATATATCAGCTATCCCGCTTCTGTTAAAAACGTATTGGATGTATGGGGCGGCGTGAAGGGATGGCTTGTGCCGGACCTCTGGGCGGGAACCTCCATTGATCTGGGAAATGTGGGGTTATAATGTAAGTTCTGCGGAGGTATTTCAGAAGATTCCTTTTACAGCATAAATAAAATCATCTATGTCATCCAGATGGTCGAGATACTCATAAAGTTTTGCGGGTTCCACGATGCCATAGTCATGGACCAATAAGTTACGTAATCCAATCATTCTCTTTAATTTGACGCCCAGGTTCTCTTCGATGTAATTGTTGGCTATAAGGATAGAAATACATTCGGAATAATTTTTTGGCGCACCTAAGTTTTTTTCAGAAACGATGTGACAGGCTATGTCAATAATTATTTGTATCGATTCCATCAAACCATACCTAAGTCCCCATTCATCTACTTTATCAGATAAAATATCACGGAGTGTATAATCATCTTTAACCTTCTTCAGCGAAATTAAATTTTCTTCAAGCCGGGTGAGTTTGTCAGTCATACTTTTCCAAATTTCCTGTTGTTAAGGCGCTGATAGAGTTTATCGGTAAACAGGTCGATAACAGGTTTGAAATCGAGGTAGTAGAGAAACACATTTTTTTTATAGTGAGTGAGCAGCGTATTATCTTTAGTAAACAGCAGTGATCCATCGGCTACGACAGAGAAGGCGAGCTTAGGATTTTTCTTGTACAAGTCTTTTAGTGAGACAAGATCAACCGCACAACCAGCAGCATCTTCCAGGTCGGGCACGAAGGCACCGAGAACATCCAGGTCAGGTTCTTTTTCAAAGTAGACTGCGATATCAAGATCACTGCCAAACCTGGGATGATTTTTTGCCTGTGAGCCGAAGATGTATGCAAAGCGGATATTTTCATATCCCATTAAAATTTTGCTTATTCTATTTTTATCTATGGCGGCCATTTCCGCAAATTTACAAAATTCAGGTAAAAAACGTACTATGGGGTTCTGCGGGGAGGTAACCTTTTTTTATTCCAATTTCCATACTAATCGTAACCCGGTTCCGGATTTTCTATGCTTATTCCTTTTTCTCATCTCAGCATCAATTTTCTGAAGTTCTACAATAATTTTAACTTTATCTTCATATGGTAATTTTGCACGGGAACGATGATAATCGGCTTTAGATTCCGCAATATGTGTAATGTAATTCTTACTCATTTATTTTCTTGAATTTATTATAAGAATCCAGCAGATTAAATTTTTGGATAATAGATAGAAATTTATCTTCATCGTATTCAGCATCTGTTATAAATTTTACCAGTCGTTCTTTATCTGTAAGTCTGCCGGTTTGCAGCATTATAGCCATTAAATACTCAGGTTTAAGTATAAATGTCTCAACATCAAATAGTTTAAGTTTGCTTCGCTCATTTAATGCCGTTTTAACCAGATCATTATATGCTAATAAAAACTTGACAGGGATACCTTCAATAAGAATATGCTCCTTTAAAGGTTCATAATTGTTTTGTTTAGCCCAGGTATATATTTTTTTTAATGGATCTAAATTATCTTCCTGATCAGAAAGATGTATAATTAAATCTAAATCATAAGTGACTGAAGGCTCGATATAATAGAATTGTGCCATGCCCCCGGCAATTGCATATTTATCCAGTATGCCATTCTCAACCAATTCATTAATCTTTTTTAGTGTATTCTTCATAAATATCTGGAAATATTTACTGAAAATTAAAATTAAAAAACTAAATTTCCACTATACTGCTTTTAGCCGCTTCCAATGGGGGGGGTGAATTTGGACTGACATTTTGTCATACGTTGAAATTTTCAACAGCGGAAAATGGGGGTTTTTCGCAGGTTTTGAAGTGTCTCATTTTGAGTGCAACTCCGAGTCTTCCCCGAGATTTCCCCGAGTCTAAAGGCGGATTGGAGGGAGTGTGACATTTTGTCATACTTGTTGAAAATTTCTACAGCACTAAGCAGCTTAAAAGAATGGCGGCATCTGGTGTCTGCAATGCAGCCCGGTATTTGCCGCCATTACCCCTGCCAACTTGAAGGGTTTCGCCCCCGGATGGTACTTCCAGCAGGCCTCTGACAAGCTTATAAAAGGCCTCCCTGTACAAAACAGACAGTGTGTTGAATGTGAAATTAAGTTATCTTGTTGAAATTATTAATACTTGTTATTGAGTATTATGAATGAGAGTTAAGTAGATAGATACTCAGCCGGAAGATTTGTCAGCTTTTTTCGATAATATTGTATAGTTCGGTTGTGGTATTTAGTCCTGTTTTCTCGAGGATGTTGCGGCGGTGGGTGTCGACGGTGTGGCGGCTGATGAAGAGTTTGTCGGCGATCTGCTGACTGGATCTGCCTTCGAGGAGGAGCTGGATGATTTCGATTTCTCTATCGGTGAGGGAGTATTGCTTTTTTAGTTTTTCGGGGAGCAATATTTTCTTTTTTTCCTGCTGAACCTGCCTGTACCGGGCGACAGCATCTTTGAGTTCGTCAATGTCGACGGGCTTGAGGAGAAAGTCGAACGCTCCGTTCCTTATGGCTTTGATGGCGTACTGGTTGTAGCCTGTTATGAAAATAAATGTGGGATGCACTCCCTTCTCCCTAATTTGAGCTACCGCGTCGAAGCCGCTAATGCCGGGCATTTCAACATCTATAAAAACCAGTTCGGGGTTGAGCCTGATTATGGATTCGATGCCGTCATCGGGACTGGTTTCTTTGGCCAGTACTTCGATACGCGGGAGTTTCTTAAGGAGACTTTCGAGGCGGTCGCAGGCGTCCTTTTCGTCATCAATTATTATGCAGTTTATTGGGTGAGATTGGGGATATTCCGTTGTTAGATCAAGAGATTCATGAAATAAATTAGGATGATCTGCTAAGATATCGGGATGTTAGATAATGACTTCAGTGCCGGCAGTATTTTTCTCATTTATCTCCGGATCTTTTATGTTATAAGTAATTTTTGTGTTCATAAGGTTATCGTACAGTTCTAATATTTTGTTTAGGATGCCGAGTCCTTTGCCTGTACTCCCCTCTTCAATCTCCCCCGCTCTTTTACGGCCTATTCCGTTATCGCGTATGGTTACCTGATAATCTTTTTTGTTCTTTTTTATTTCGATGTACAGCCGGCCGTCTTGTTTCAGATGCCTAAGGCCGTGCTTGATCGCGTTCTCAACGAAGGTATGTACGAGCATTTTGGGAATCTTTATCTGTTTGTCGGCCTTCTCATCGAAATCAATTTTCCACTGGAAGGAGTAGCCGTTGCGGTATCTTTCAAGCTCGAGGTAATTTTCTACATATTCAAGTTCTTCACCAAGGGTGGTAACTATTTTGTCTGAGTTTAAAATGGTGGTGCGCAGGAGCTTGCTGTATTTGCCGAAGATATAGTCGGCCTTCTCTTTATCCTGTTTGTAGAACAGGGACCCGATTGAGTTTATTATGTTCAGCGTGAAGTGAGGGTCGACCTGGTTCTTTATTGCTTTGAGCTGGAGTTCGGCGATGCTTTTTTCGGTTTCGTATTTAATTTCAGCCCTGTGCTTCTGCACTTTTCCTATTGAGAAAAGGAACAGGAAGACGGCGGCATAAATGCCCGCGTAAATGGGATACCTGAGGTAATAAAGGCTGTTGAAGCCGTAGGCCAGTTCTGTTTCCTGGTTCTTTGTGCAGATTACAAGGTGACCGGGGCTGCTGCCGTTCAGTTTGAGGGAGGAGGTGATGGGGTCGAGTCCGGGTATGTTTACGAGTGAGTACTCCTGAAAGTCATCCCGGCAGATGATAAGATTGTTACTTGCCTCGCTGAAGAACAGCACTTCGTTTTTGCCGTCATTATCGATATCGCAGGTGAAGTAGGGGGCGTCAGAGATACGGGGAATAGAGATTGAATCGACAGTTTCCAGCTGACTGTTAAGTTCATTAACAATTCCGTCAGTTCTTATAAGGTAGAAGTTGTCTGACGACGCATTTGAATATAGTGTTATGATCCCCCATTCGGGATTAAAATGAAATATTTTCCTTTTGATAATTTCGAGGTTGTTATTCAGCAGAAAAAGATTGCTTTGTCCGTTCTGAATGCCGTGATAAGTATTTATTAGAGCAAAGTTTTTTTTATTGCCCGACCTGATGGCGGCAATGCCTGAACGCGAGGAATAGATTCCTATTTTCTCCGGAGACTTTACAAAACTGAGATCCTTATTTATTTCCATCAGCCAGGCAAAATAATCGGTGTAGGGGTCGGTAGGCTTACTGTTTCCATAAGCACTGCTGGCGAGAATTATTCTGAACCGGCTGCCGGAGGTATCAACTACCAGGTAAGGAACGATGCATGCGTAACTTTCGGGGGATCTGTAGACGCTGTCGGTATTGGGATCATATTTAAATATTCCTCTCGGCTGGATTGAATAACCGGCATTCCCGGAAAAATAAAATTCTTTTTCTCCATCATTATCGGAATCGTAGAATGCCAGAGGATGGATATCGCAGGCTTCAATCTTTAATCGGGGGACGAAGCTGCTGACGAACCTGCCGGGGGCGGGTAGTTTTTTCTGGAAAGGGTTAAGGCGGTAAAGGTAAACTTTGTTTTTACTAAAGACGAAAAAGTAGAGAGTCCGGAGGTTATTGCTGCCGGCCGGTGAGAGTAATGCTTCCTGAGTTGGTATATAAGTGCCATCGAAATTCCACTGCTCTATCGTTTTACCTTCCTTGAAGACAGTGAGGGTAAAAAAATCATCTTCAAACTGACCGAATAATATTTTTTCGGTGATGCCGTCGTTGTTGAAGTCGGCGTAATAAATACTGCTTCTGGAATCCTTAAAAGCCTGTTAATCCGGACCGCATCGAACCCCTAAAGAAAATTGAACAAAACTTAGTTATAGCAGAAAATATGGGTTTACGATGAGAAACTCAACAAAAATTTTTATTTAGACGGGGATGGCGCCGGACGGAGCGGGCCGGGATAATGAGGCGGAACAATTTTTACAATTTTATGACAAATCCGTAACGATTTTATGACAATTACCCTGGTGTGTTAATCTATTTTGCCTATGGAAATTAAACACGAGGAGAGGAAAAAATGAAAAAGATAATTATTACGGCGGTAATGTTCTTAATGGTTTTGATGGCAGGGTGCAAAGATGAGATTGTTGGTCCGCTTGAGCTGGATATTACTCACCGCCTGACGATGGACAAGCGTTCACTGGAGATGTACAACAGAGGGTGTGATGTTATACCGGCGGCCGACACACTGGTAAGCGAATACCACCCGGTGGATACCCTTCTGCTGAAGTCGTTATCTAACGCAGGTTATGGTTCACCGGACATAGTGAAAGTTACACATATAGTGCTGGGTTACCAGTCGCGCCCTGCCGAATCGACTTTGTTATTCGTACTAAAGAATGAAACATCGGCGCAGATTGCGGAGCTGATACTGATGGAGTACGTAACTGAACTAAACCGCAGCTGGCCGGAACTGAGGTATTTTATCTCTCACCTGCCGGGGCTGACGGAGAAGTTTGCCGTACTAAAGGACACTTACGGAAAATCGCCCGAAGACATTACGAAGATGCTGATAGAAACGGGAGAAGGGATAGTGGTGGTGCTTCAGAAAATGCAGACGGAGTTCTCATTTACCGAAGAGCAGGTGCTGGCGCTGCTGCTTAAGCTTAAGTATTCGGCGTTTGATATTACACTTGTAGTACGTGATATGTATAATTTTTCGGCGGAGAAGGCTTTTGATTTTCTATACGAGAATAGTTACCAGGCAATTGAGATATGCATTGCGCTTCAGAGATACTACAACCTGACAATAGTGCAGATTTGTGAGCTGCTGAACAAGGTTAATCCGGAGCTGACGGAACTTGTTAAGATACTGAAGGCGTGCGAGTTTATAAGCGGGGATATAATTAATCAGCTTCGGAACAATTATGATTATACCGGAATGTTCAACGCGTTAATTGCGAATAACTTTGACTTAGTGGAGGTGCTGAAGGGTTTAGCGGCAGGGTATGATCTTAATATTCAGCAGGTTACGGAACTGCTTGAGAGTGTTTACGGGGACAACGTTCATAATATTCTGCTTAAGCTGAAGGAGATTGGATATAGTTTTTATGAGATAGGGGTGCTGCTGGAGGAGTATTACAATCTTAACCGGGAGGAGATTTCGCAGCGGCTGAAGGATATCGGCGCGGATGCAAGGGAGCTTATCAATTTTCTGACAGACCATTTTAATATGACAGTAGAAGAGATTGCACCGATAATTAATGAGCTTCATTTTGAGTTAGCGGAGATGGTTGCGGCTATATGGGACGCTGTAAATCATAATGTTCAGCGGCTGATGGACATATTCACCGCGCTGGGCTATGAGATTTGTGACATCCTGCGGATTGTTGGTCTGCCCTGCTAGCAGAGTTATCCCGAGACGAGTTCAGGATGGCAGGAGGAGTGGGTTCTTTGATGAAGAAGGGGGCGGCTGGCAGGGCGGATCGTTACCAGCCGGCAAATGTTGTTATTTAAGAAGGATCATTTTATTGGCTTTAACATATTCATTATTACTTCCTGCTTTGAGGATGTAGTAGTAAACTCCCGACGGCAGAGCCGAAGCATCGAAGGTGACATGATAGGCGCCGGCGGGTTTGGGTTCATTAACAAGGGTTGATACCTGCTGTCCCAGGGAGTTATAGACATTAAGACTAACAAAAGAATTTTCGGGAACCGCGAAATCAATTACAGTAGAGGGGTTGAACGGATTCGGGAAGTTTTGCGACAAATTATACCGCGCAGGCAGAAGGTTATTAACAAGAACCTCGCTGCTGTAGGTGTATTTTCCATCGAAATCCATCTGTTTTAGTCGGTACGCAATTGACGGGGCCCGGACACCCTGAACGTCATCTGTAAAGGAATACGCACGGGGTTCGGTTATGGTACCACTCCCCTGTTTGAATCCAACGTAATTCCAGGTTCCCTCGATTATCACCATTTATTAATCGCCTTTCAATTTGAAAGCCCTGGTTATTGGTTTCTGTGGCGGTTGACCAGTTAAGGACTACCTTTCCGCTTAGCGCGTTGGCGGTGAAGGAGGTCATTTCGACAGGCACAGTGCCCGTGTATTTAAGGAACACGCCGGCCGCGCCGCCCGCATAGCCAAGATTAGCGTTAAGGAAAACCATGTGCTGAAGGCCGTTGGTGGAAGCGGCTGAGGGGATAGTTTCTTCGGTATAAGTGCTGCCGAAATCGGTGGTTTTATAGACGTAGGAGATATTGGAATGAGAAAGAACGAGTCTGATTGTATTTGACCCATCCTTTAACCCGCTGAAATTTATTGCTGAAAAACTAGTGAGACCCGGAGGAGGATTTACGGACTGCCAGGTAACGCCGCCGTCTGAAGTTTTTAGAAGATTACTTCTATTCGAGCCGGCCATTCCGTGCATCGCGTCGGTAAAGGCGATTGCCTGGTAATAGAGGCCGGTAGTTCCGCCGGTTCCCGGAACAGAAGTAAAATTCCAGGTGCCATCGAAACCGGTTGTTGTGTAGAATATTTTAGCCGACGTTGCGCCGGATGTAGTATCGGCCGAACCGAGCCAGAAAGTATTCTGATCAATCCAGTCCCAGGAATTTACTAGTCCGAGATCATCAAATCCGATTGGCGAGGTTGGGGAAAGCGTCCATGTTGTGCCGCCATCAGTAGTAAACCTATTCTGGTACGGTTCTCCGTTACCTGTAGGATCACCGGTATAGACGCCATTATTTATATCGAACATATGGATACCGTTAACGAAACTTCCGGGAACGGCAATCTGGAGGGTCCAGCTAATCCCCCCGTTTGCTGTTCTGTAGACACTGCCGCCGAAACGGGTTCCCACCCAGCATTCCAAACTATCAAGAGCGGAAGCTCCGTAGAGCGAGCTGGTGGGGAGACCAGTATTCCTTAAGGACCAGGTATTGCCGGCATCGACGGAAAGATACACCAATCCCCCACCGCAAACCGCCCAGATAACATCTTCATCAACTACAGCAATTGAGTTGACAGACGGGGCAGCAGGCAGGGTGCTGACCTGTACCCATCCCTCCTGCGGGAGGGCAAGGTTGGTAAACAGGGAAACGAAAAATAAGAAAAGAAAAAAGCGGGATTGCAGGAACGCCGTAGTATGCTTAACCATAAAACCTCCGTAGTTATTTAGCGGAATGTAAAGAAAAAAATCTCAATGTTATAAGTGAGCGGCAGACGGCAAACGGAGTACCAGCGGCCGGTTTAATAATTTTCATTATTTTGAAGTTTGGGTGAAGGGCTGCTGTGCGTATTAGGGATTATGTATTAATCAGGGACAGGAGCAAATCCTGCGGGGAGATAAGACATTTACTCTAAAAATATTTAAGTTATGAGGTAAAACTTGCGGGATGTATATGAATAAGATCAGGGAAGATTCGAATAAGGAAGGTTCGGCCGGGGAAGTATCTACTGGTGAATTATCTACCGGGGAATTATCGATCACGGAAGTTTCTACTCGGGAATTATTCAGGAAGCTGGGGAGCGAGGGTGTGAAGGTTATAGACATCCGTTCTGCGGACGCGTATAACGGATGGAGGGAGGCAGGTGAAAAAAGGGGCGGTCATATTAAGGGGGCCAGGAGTCTTCCTGCCAAATGGGCAAAGTATATCGACTGGATCGAGATTGTACGTTCGAAAGGATTGTTGCCGGAGGATTCACTTATCATTTATGGTTATGACAAAGTTGAAACCAACAAGGTTGCGGAGCTGTTCCGGAAGACGGGATTTACGGATGTGAGCGTGTATCATTCATTTACCGGCGAGTGGTGCGGGGATGAGCGGTATCCGATGGAGAAACTGGCGCGGTACACTCAGCTGGTTTCGGCGCGGTGGCTTAATGAGCTTATTGTGAAGGGGGCGGCGCCTGAGTATAATAACAAGAAGTTTTTGGTGTGCCACGCGCACTACCGCAATGAGGAGGATTATAAGAAGGGGCATATTCCGGGGGCTGTATCGGTGGATACCCTGCTGCTTGAATCGCCTGAAACCTGGAATCGCCGTTCGCCTGAAGAGCTGAAGAGGGCGCTTGAGAGTCTGGGGATTACATCCGGCACTACGGTTATACTGTACGGAAGGTTTTCGTTTCCTGATAACGACGATCCTTTCCCCGGGAGCAGCGCGGGACATCTGGGGGCGATGAGGTGCGCCTTCATTATGATGTATGCGGGGGTAAAGGATGTGCGGCTGCTTAACGGCGGTTTGCAAGGGTGGCTGGACGAGGGGTATGAGATTACTTCAGAGGAAAGTGGTGCGCAGCCGGTTGATGATTTCGGCGGAGAGATACCTGCTTTGGCGCGATTGGCGGTTGATCTGCCGGAAGCCAGGGAGATCCTGGAATCGGCTGATAAAAACCTTGTGTGTGTACGAAGCTGGAGGGAGTATATCGGCGAGGTGAGCGGTTACAATTATATCGAGAAGAAGGGGCGGATTCCCGGCTGTGTGTATGCGGACTGCGGCAGCGATGCGTATCATATGGAAAACTACCGGAACCTGGACCATACAACGCGCGAGTATCAGGAGATAGAGAAGAACTGGCGGGATGCGGGAGTTAGTAGTGATAAATTTAATGCGTTCTACTGCGGAACCGGATGGCGCGCAAGCGAGGCCTTTCTGAATGCGTGGCTGATGGGGTGGCCGGATATTGCCGTGTTTGACGGAGGATGGTTCGAATGGAGCAGCAGCGGCCTTCCCTTTGAAACGGGTGTACCGGGGGGAAACGGGATTGGGTGAGTCCGGAGGCGGTCGGAGAGAATGCGAGGATCGAGTGAGTCAGGGGAATGGATGAACAGATCAAGAGGGGCGAGTCGAAATAAGGATGTGGAGACGAAATGAATATTAATGAGATCCAGGATCAGATCATCGAGGAATTCTCGGGACTAAAGGAAGGGTTTGATAAATACCAGCACATAATATCGCTGGGAAGATCCCTTGAACCTTTGCCCGCAAAATTTAAGACTGAAGAAAATCTGATAAGCGGATGTCAGTCGAACGTATGGCTGAAAGCAGAATCAAAAAACGGGAGGATATGTTTTTCGGCAGACAGTGATTCTCTGATTACGAAAGGGATTATAGCGCTGGTGCTTAGGGTGGTTAATAACCAGACTTCGGAGGAAATACAGAAGAGTGAGTTATATTTTATCGAGCGAATCGGTTTGGCCTCCCAGCTATCCCCTAAACGCGGGAATGGCCTTCATTCGGTAGTAAAAAGGATTTATGACTTTGCAGATGCATTGAAAACAGATTCAGGATGACGTTAGGTAGTTTTTTCTTGAACAAGTGAGTAATTAATCAGGGATTACCTCATACGCACAAAATGGCGCCGCTGCGAAAATTCTGACGTCGTCTTTTTAGTCGATTTATCCACCTTTTTTGAAAAAATACGCTTTTTATCACATTTTTACACTTTCTGACATTCGTCACATAAATGGCACTCCTTTTGAAATACGCTCTGTAGCTTAACAAGTGCGGACTGCTTCGGTAACTTAAAATCTTCATTTTGGTTCCAACCCACTTGCCTAAGAAAGTACCACGGGAGGGTACATTAAGCAAAACTAATTTCTATCGTTTTTCAACAATTAACTGCCTATTCACTAGTGATGTGGATCGGGAGGAGCCATATGTTTAAGAATAACTACGCCATTTTGCCAAGGTACGTCTGGATTACTTCATTTCTGCTTTTCTTCGTCCTCGTCGGACTTTCATCCCCCGCTTTTGCTACGAATTACTATGTCGATCGTGACGCCTCCGGAAACGGCAGCGGCACCAGCTGGGCAAACGCCTCAAAAACAGTACACGGACTCCCCTGGAGTTCTATCCAATCCGGTGATACAGTCTATGTATCAGGAGGAACTGATTCTACTCTTTACCCCAAAGATTTCATCACGAATAAATCAGTCTCCGGAGGTTACATAGTTGTTACCAAAGGCAATGATCCCAACCATAGCGGGGCGGTCTGGTTTGCAAATTCTGATCCTGGTAGTCTGGGATACTCTTTTAATATTGACAATTGTCATAATATAAAAGTAACCGGGCTGAATTTCACAACCAGGATTGATACAACAATATATGCACAATATATAGTTGAAACATCTGGTTATAACCATAATGTTATTATCGATAATTGCCACATAGTCTCCCCGGGAAATGCAATTGGTCTTGGAGGAGCACACGATATCGGCCTGGTTGTGAGTAATTGTACGATTGAAATATTAAGTAATGATTCCGATCTGGGACAGGATCCGATTGTATACGGTCTAGGAAGTGAATATCAATTCTTACATAATATTATTATTCACAGGCAAATTGGTGGGATTGATGGACAAGGTAATCATGGAGACCTCCTGCAGCTAGCTCAAACCGGTGATACAGGGTGGGACAATCGGTTATTGCAGATAATATTTTCCAGGCAATTCTTCCTGATAATTCAGTTGATGTAGGATCTGCATTATATATCGCAGATCAAAGAAACCAATCTTGGTTGATTTATAATAATTTATTTGTTCATACAGGTGGTAATGCAACAAATGGACTTGATCCGATCGTTGCTGTTAAAGCAACAGACGGAATAAAACTGTCTATGAAAGTCTACAATAATACCATTGTTGATGGAAACTGCGCTGCTGGTCTTGTAAACCTTATAAGGTGCGATACATTTTATTTTAAAAACAATCTTTTAGTGCTAGATAGTACTAGTACATCGCGTTATATGGTACAAAGTCCTCTATCAGATTTATCTTCATACGACGCTGTGGATATTGATTATAATCATTATTATGATTCTGACGGTGATTACAGGTTCGGCACATCAACAACGGCGAACTGGTCTCAATGGCAGGCTTCCGGGTATGATACACACGGCAGTATTGGACCTGTCAATTTTATCAATGAGTGGGATACAACAGCTTATTCACATAACCTCCTCCCAGGATCTCCAGGGATTGATCAGGGCATCACATTGGCTGCACTATTTGGGGATGATATCCAAGGAAATCAAAGACCTCAAGGGTCAAGCTGGGATATTGGTGCACTTGAAAAGGTTCAAGGGGGCGGCGGAAATAATCCTCCTGTTCAGCCTTCGAATCCTCAGCCTCTTAATGCTGCGGTTGATCAATCGATAGATGTGAATGTATCGTGGAGCTGCACGGATCCGGAAAATGACCCTCTTACTTATGATGTTTATTTCGGAACGAGCAGTAATCCAGCCCAGGTATCTAATAACCAGCCAGGGACAGCGTACGAACCGGGACAACTGGCTAACAGCACGACTTACTACTGGAAAATCGTGGCGCAGGATGATCATGGTAATTCGACTACCGGAGCTGTATGGCATTTCACTACGGCGGCAGGCTTCGTTAATACTCCTCCTGCTCAGCCGTCTAATCCTAACCCGGTTAACGCGGCAGAAAACCAGGATACTATTATTACGGTATCATGGAACTGCTCCGATCCCGATGGTGATACTCTGACGTACGATGTTTATTTCGGCACAAATAATAATCCCCCGCTGGTATCAGCCAATCAAAGTGCAAAAAACTATAATCCGGGAACGCTAACCACCGGCACGACTTATTACTGGAAAGTTATCGCTAAAGACAATCATAACGCTTCAACAGCGGGACCCGAGTGGCACTTCACTACGGTCAGCCAGGGCACCAATACTTTTGCTACTATTGAATTGAAGGTTTTCCTTGAAGGCCCTTACACTGATAATGCAATGGATACACAACTGGAGGAAAATTCTCTCATCCCAAAAACCCAGCCTTATAATCAGTCCCCCTGGGCTTATGGCGGTAACGAGGAGGTTTCACAGGTACCTGCAAACACGGTCGACTGGGTACTGCTGGAACTTCGCAGTACTACAACTAATGTTGTGGCACGCCAAGCTGTTCTGCTTAGAAATGACGGCAGGGTTACTGATCTTGATGGCTCTGAACGGGTCAATTTCCCTAATGTTCCCGGAGGCCAGTACTATGTTGTTGTGTACCATCGGAATCACCTTGCGATAATGTCGAAGAACCCTCTGCAGTTATCTGATTCAACGGCGTTCTATGATTTTACAACTTCGCAGGATAAGGCCTACGGCAGCGGAGCTATGAAGGATCTTGGTAATGGACGGTTTGCACTTTATGCTGCTGATGGAAACGGCAACGGAAATGTTAACAATGCTGATAATAATAGTGTATGGAAAAAGGAGAACGGTAGTATTGGCTATGAGCAGGGGGATTATGATATGAATGGCGGCGTCACCATCGTTGATAAGAATTCAAAGTGGAAGCCGAATAACGGTAAATCAACCCAGGTGCCTTAATGATAGCAATTATGCGTTAAACAGATATTTAAGGATAGTGAGGTCAAAAATGAGATTTAATATTTTAATAGTTACAGTAATTATTGTACTGTCTTCCTTCGCTGCTGCTTCTGCTACTCGTCTGAATGGACAGATGAATATACTTGATAATAGCGAATCAAATTACAACGTGATGCTGCAGATAAATACTGACACCGATGGATCAAAGATGGGTGGAGCAACAATAGTAATAAATTATGATACGACGTATCTTAGTTTTCCTGATTACCCTGCTGCAGGGACAGATTACAGCTTCAGTAATTTCAACCTTGGGTATTATGATACTGCAAGTGTCACTAAAATCCGCAATGGTCAAATCTGGCTGAACATTGATCTTGCATCAGACAACCACGGGACGCTTGTTCAGAAGGGTCCCGATTCATGGACCGACCTGGTAACGCTTAATTTTACCAGCAGCGAGTCAGTCCCGAATTCGGCTGTATCCTGGGGTTTTGAGAGTTCCTTCTGGCACATATACGCCGATGATAATCTAACAAGCTGGGAGATCGGGAATTTCGGCAGCGTTACCCTTGCCGGTGAAGGTAAAGGAATGAACAGTACTTCTTATAACCTTAGCCAGAATTATCCTAATCCTTTCAATCCTACCACAATGATTCAATATAATGTTCCTGAAAGAAGTTTTGTAAAACTCACCGTCTATAATATTATTGGCGAACAAATACGTGTTCTTGCCGAAGGTGAAAAGGAAGCTGGAACCTACAGTGTGGACTTCAAAGCACAGGATCTGCCGAGCGGCGTATACCTGTATAGGCTACAGGCTGGTGAGTTTATCCAAACCCGGAAAATGATGTTGGTGAAGTAAGAATTGATATCGTAATCCTTGCCATTTGAAATAATTTAGGGTATATTATTTTATATTCTATTTACGGGGATATAATTATAAATGGCGGGATACGATTTTCTTTCTAATCTTCTTTCATAACCGGGGAGTTTTGTTAAATGAATGAAAGTCCTTTCAATCTGCTGAAACCTTTCACAATCTACGATTATATAGTGGGATTTATCAGCGGCGTTATTCTTCTCTCGTATGGACATTGGCAACTGGTATTATCTGGCACCCTATTGGGTTATGCCGGATATTGGGTATTAAGTTTTCTTCCCCAGGTTCCGGCACTTTTAGGTAACACCTTCCCGAATAAAATTTCCAGCGCTTCTTTTTCGGTGTTCATGTTACTGCTGCTAAGAACGGCAATCATCATTTCCTGGAGTTACCTGGTTTTATCTGTTCTTATTCGGATCAGTTCACCTCCTTCTATCCCCTTCTTACTTTTCAGCTTCTTTATCATTACAACTCCCCTGAACCACGTGGTTCTTAAGTGGTGTAGTCCTCAAAATTATAATGCATCTTACGAACAACTTTTGTTCGATTTTATGCTTGCTGCGGTTATTTTCTTTGGCCTGTTAATTGAACTTGATATGTTGAGCCTGGTGCTGATAACCGGTGCTCTTGTGATTTTAATAAGGATTCCGCTGATAATTATTGGTTTATTTGAAAGAAACGCAGGTACAGATAAGTTGAAATGACTATTTATAAGTCCAGGAGTTAATCTATTCCTGTTCTATTATAAGGCATTTTGACTGATTTTGAAACATTATGAGCGGTTTTACACACACTCACATCCTTATTTTTATTGCAATGATTGAATAAATTTTGTATGTTTTTTCAGGCACTTTTGAGTCCGTGAGGGAAATATGGAACGTAAAGTTTCTTTAAACAATTTTTAGCCCGGGGAGGGGATAAATGAGAAGCGGGAATCATTTTTGTAACTTCATCACGCTGGACACTTCCAATCCACCGGTAAATTCCATTAAACAAAAATCAAAACTGGACTTTTCTTTAATAAGCAAACTGCCTGTTCCCGTTTCGGTTTGGCAAAAGCTTGATAATGATTTTTACCTCATTTATGTAAACAAATCAGCCGATAAAATTTTCAATCGATCATACCATTGGGGAATCAGACTGGATAAAGCTTTTCCTGTTGAGTACCAGAATATTATGACAACAAAACCTGAAGAAGATTCCTTCTTCCAGGTAATAGATGATGAACTCCTACTGATCTGCCATTTTCTTGACGACACCAATGTGAGGAAGGATCTTGCCGCAACCAGAGACCTTGGGAACGACGCGCTGAAAAAAATAATAGAACCCAGTCCGGTTTCAGTGGTCATCACTGACATCACAGGCAACATTGAATTTGTAAATTCAAAGTTTGTTGAGGTAGCAGGTTATACTGAAGAAGAAATAAGAGGAAAAAATTCAAGGATACTTAAATCTGGACAGACTTCCAAAGATGAGTACAAGGAAATGTGGGGAACTATTAATTCGGGAAATGTATGGCGCGGTGAGTTCAGCAACAAAAGAAAAAATGGCGAAATATACTATGAGTATGCTGTGATCTCCCCTATTACTGATAAGAACGGAAAGATCAGGAACTTTATCGCGTTCAAAGAGGATATTACTGAACTTAAGAACGCATTAAATGAAGTGACCAAATCTGAAAAGTTCGCTCAGCTCGGAAAGATGGCAGCCTTTGTATCACATCAGATCAAGACTCCCCTTTCATCGATCAAGCTGAGCATTGATCTGCTGGGACTGAACGATTCGATGGATGATGAAGCAAAACAATCGATCTCTATTATACAAAAAGAAGTGGGACATTTATCCAGGCTTCTTAAAGATGTTTTGCAGTTCTCAAAGGAATCAAGGTTAGAGTTTTCCGAGATCGATCTCACAAAAAAGCTGGTAATAATAAAATCACTACTGCAGCCGATGCTGAAGGCCAGAGGTATAAAGTTTAACACACGAACCGAGGGTCATTCTGTTTACGGCGATACACAGCAACTTCATTCATTGTTCCTTCATCTGCTGGAAAACTCAATCGATTCGATAGATACAAACGGCGAAATTGAGATTTACTCGGAACAGAAGGGCGGGATATGCAGCATTTTTATAAAAGATACCGGCCGCGGGATTGAGGATACAAAGTTAATTTATGAGCCATTCTATACTACTAAACCAACTGGAGCAGGATTCGGACTATCGATAGCGAAAAGTATAGCCGAGAAACATAACGGGCAGTTAAGATTAATTTCATCGAAACCAGGTGAAACAATTTTTGAGCTCGCATTACCCTCCAGAGGGGCATAAATGGAAAAACTTCTTATCATCGACGATGATGAATCATTAAGTGAAGCATTAAGACTTGTACTTGTTAAAGCGGGTTACGCTGTTTCCACTGCACATAGTGCAGAAGAAGCCTTCTGCATAATATCAAGAACTAATTTTGATCTTGTAGTCTCTGATCTGAAGCTGCCAAAAGAAAGCGGTATCGACCTTTTGAAAAAAGTCAGGCAGTTCAACGAGGACCTCCCTTTCATAATAATGACAGCGTTCGATGAATCTGCGTCAACGATTAAAGCTATACAGGAGGGTGCCTATGATTACCTGGAAAAACCGCTGGATATCGATCGGCTGCTTACGGCAATAAGGCGGGCTCTTGAAGGGAAAAAACTGAGCAGTCATCTCTCTGTTTCAATCTCAAAAGATGTAGACGATTATTGTATTGAAAAGAGCCTGGTAGGAAAAACGCCTTCAATGAGAGAAATTCTCAAAAAGATCGGAAAGGTATCGAACAACCGTGTAAATATATTGATACAGGGAGAAAGCGGTACAGGGAAAGAACTGATAACAAGAATTATACATTACACAGGCATTACAAAAAACGAACCTTTTGTTGCCGTGAACTGCACCGCACTTTCTGAAACCCTGCTTGAGAGCGAGCTATTCGGGCACGTTAAAGGCGCTTTCACAGGGGCGATAAAGGATACACGAGGGAAGTTTGAACTTGCAGGTGAAGGGACAATATTCCTTGATGAAATTGCAGAGATCTCCCCCGCCCTTCAGGTAAAGCTATTAAGAGTACTTCAGGAACGTGAATTTGAAAAGGTGGGTGGTGAAGTTACCATTCCCATGCGGGCGCGTGTTGCTGCCGCCACAAACAGGAACCTCGAGCAGTATGTAGAAGAAGGCAGGTTCAGAGAAGATCTCTATTACAGGCTGAAAGTCTTTACTATAGATGTTCCCCCTTTAAGAGAAAGACGCGAGGACATTCAGAGCCTTGTAATCTACCTTCTTAAGAAGATCAATAATGACCTTCACAAGAACGTAAGAAAAATTCCGATAGAAGTAATAGATATGCTGCAGAATTATGACTGGGTAGGAAACGTCAGGGAACTTGAGAACACCCTGCTGCAGGCTGTTGTGTTGACCGACGGTGACATGCTGAAACCCGAAAACCTGCTGTTTCCCAAGAGCGCTGAACATCAGGAGAGACTAAGACACTTAACGAAGGACAGCGACCTTCAGCTTGATTCCGGAAACGGGGAAAGAAGCCTTGAGGAGATTACCAGACAATACTTAAATCTGGTTCTCAATAAAGTACACTGGAATAAAACAAAAGCCTGCGAGATCCTTAAAATTTCCAAACCAACTCTCGACAAGAAAATCAAAGACTTCGAGCTAAAACCCTAATTTTTTCTCTCCTATCCCCTTAAAGAATCTTTAACCACCTTAAACTTTCTTTAACCCTTTTCTTATACAGTCCCTCTTATTTTCTTAATAAAATCATTTTTTGCCAGTGGCATTTATTTTGTTCGTCAATTCAATGCATACTGAGGGAGATTAATGCACCAGGAGAACGAACTAATAGAGAATTTTACGGGACTTCTCATCTTTGAAGTCGCAGGCAGGGATTATTGCTTAAATGATGCGATAATTTCTTCAATAATAAAATCTCCGTTTTCAATCAATCATTACGATAAGCAAAACGGAGGAAACTCTTACCTAGAGGTTAACAATAATATCATCCCCCTGATAAGTCTCAAAAATCTATTTGATTATCCCAAAATAAAAGAATCGATAACAAAAGATTCCAGGGTGATCATTATTGAATTCAGAGATGAAAGATACGGACTGCTTGTCGACAGGATCAAGGAGATGATAGCGCTCGATTCCAGGTACATCACCGACTGTATAAAGTTTAATCCGGGCCATGAACTGCCGGAAGATTGCAAAGGTCGGAACTTTCTGGAAGGTTCACTTGAGATAGAAGACAGATGTGTGTTACTGCTGAATTTAAATCCTATTGTCAGCAGCTATAAACTTCAAATAAATTAAAATATTCAGCAAAAGGTTCGGAAGAACAGCGGGTTCCGAATCTACATTATTCCAGGTGATGTGAGTGACCCGGCGAAGCTGTGCCGAGCGATTCAGACCAAACAATTGAAATGAATTATCCACTAACTAATAACCAATATTTTATGAAATCTATAATTCTTCTTTTTTTAATTATAAGCACTGTAAGCATTACCTCTTATGCTCAGGAAGACGTCCAGATCGGGAAGAGAATCTCCCAATTAAGAGAGTATAAGGGTGCTCAGTATGATTATTCCGATGCTGATGCGATAAATATTAAAGTACTTGTTTGGGGTTATGTTCAATTCCCTGGTCAATATATCATACCTTCAACAAGCAGCGTAAATGATCTTCTGGCTCTTGCAGGGGGTCCACTTCCCGATGCAAATATAGAAGATCTTAGATTATTTAAGACATATAAAGATTCATCTCAGACCTTAATTAAATTTAATTATAATGATCTTTTATGGAACAACAGACTAAGCCAAAAAATAAATATTCCTACCCTGGGAGCCGGCGATATACTTCTAGTTCCAGGTTCACCTAGATGGTTCCTAAAGGACTACCTGGGAATAACATTATCAGTTATCTCGACACTGTCCTCAATAGCTGTTCTATTGGTTACGATTTTAAAATAAAAAGGCTATAAAAAATGAAGAACAACAATTTTAACGTTGATAAATATTTAATAACAAATACAAAATCCATTAAAGATTATATCAGAATAATTCGACTTAACCTACCTCTATTTACGTTGATTTCTGTTGCGATCACCCTTGCCGCAATTTCTTATGCTCTTACTTCAAAAGATATTTACAAATCCTCTGTGGATTTAAAGATTAATACAGAAAAGCAAAGCATACTGGAAACTACTGCCTTTCCTCAAATCGGAGGAGCTTTGAATGACAGATTCATAGCAAATGAAATAGAAATAATTTTAAATTATGACTCAAGAGAAAGATATGCTAGTGCCTTGATCGACAGCTTTAATAGTGCTCCTGAAAAAAGCTCATTTAGCCTTATTGCTAGTGATAATAATATAAATGATCATAAGAATATAAATCAGCTGGCAAAATTATTGAGAGATGTTATTGGAGTTAAGCAGTTGGATGGTCTTGATATTATTCAGCTTTCTGCGGAGTCTCCTTCACCTCTTGAATCGGCCTTAATTGCAAACACCTGTGCTGATCAATATAAGAAACTGAACCTTGAGAATAATCGGGGGCAATTAACCACTATCAGAAAATTTTTAGAAGAGCAAAGTAAAGAAAAGTATACTGATCTGAATAAAGCTGAGGAAGAATTAAAAAATTACCAGCAGCAAGGTGGTATTGTATCACTGGATGCACAATCAGCCGCACTCATCAACCAACTAGCTAATCTTGATGCCCAAAAAGATGCGGCCAGGGTGGATCTGCTCAGTTCCAATGAAGTTCTAAAGCAATATAAACAGGAAATGAAAGAGCAAGATCCCCAGCTTGCAGATTATCTTGAAAGTCAGGCTTCACAGACATATATAGATGCCCTTCAAAAGCAGATTGCAGAACTACAAATGAATAATGATCTAGCAATGTCTAACAAAAATTCTAATGTTGATGTTTCATCCAAAATTCAAGAATATGACAAAAAAATCGCTGAACTCAAACAAAAATTAAATTCCGTAATTAACGATATCAAGGTTGGAGCTTATGCAAGCAGTCCTGAACAGATCAGAGACCTTACCCAAAAGCTAATCGAAGAAAAAGTTAAGAATAACGCATTATCCATCAGATATAATGAAATCCAGAATTTGATCGCGGGTTATGATAAAAGTTTTAATAAACTTCCAAGAAAATCTATCGAATTTGCCCAATTTCAAAGAAAAAGAACATCGATGCAGCAGCTTTACCTTCTCATTGAACAAAAATACCAGGAAGCGATGATTAACGAATTGTCACAACCTGGAAATGCTGTTATTATTGCAAAAGGTAGGATGCCAGAATATCCTGTAAAACCAGATCGTATTTTACTAATGTTCATAGGGTTGTTCGCTGGTTGTATAATTGCTTTCTTTTTTGTTCTCATTAAAGATTATTTCGATGATACTATTAAATCCCCGGACGATATTGAGCAGGTTGATGCGAAAATGCTTGGATGGGTTCCGTATTTGAAAAATGCAGGTGAGAATTATTTTAGGAACCATGAACTTGGTACATCAGGGGAATTAGACGCAATAATTAAGGCATCCTTTAAATCCATACGAGCACGGATTCATTATTCAAAGGAAAATGAGCTCAAACCTATAAAGATTATTTTGGTTACCTCACCCGCTGCCCAGGAGGGTAAAACGATGATCTCAATGAATCTTGCGTCAAGTTTTGTGAGGAACAATAAAAAAACTCTTCTAATAGACTGTGATTTTATAAGACCAAGGATTCATTCCATCATGGGAATAAAAAGAACCCCTGGACTAACAGATTACCTCCAAAATAAAGAGGATCTGGATACTATCATTAATAAATCAAGAATAAATGGATTTGATTATATAGCCGCTGGTTCACCCATCAGCAATACAGATCAATTAATGGACAGCGTAGAAATGAAGGCTTTTCTTAATACTATGAGGGACATATATGAAATAATTGTGGTTGATTCGGCCCCACTCATCCCGGTCACAGATTCACAAATTCTGGCAAGATCGGTAGATACATCGATTTTGGTTGTCTCCTCTGGTCAAACGGAGTTTGAACTTATGACTACCTCCTTAGATTTAATTAAACAATCCAATC
The DNA here is from genome assembly GCA_963839165.1 of uncultured Bacteroidota bacterium. Taxonomy (GTDB): domain Bacteria; phylum Bacteroidota; class Ignavibacteria; order Ignavibacteriales; family Ignavibacteriaceae; genus DATFVA01. The sequence goes on from CAWIUG010000005.1 coordinate 905,156, forward strand.
TTTCATTCCTTGGTGTGGTTCTTAACAAGTTTAAATATAAGAACGGTTATCACTACTATTATAAATATTATTATAACTACTCACCGAACGTGAAGAGTGATGGAAAAATAAAAATTCTGGATAATGATGAAACTGAACTAACTTTTAAAAAATAATAAGCATGGAAGAAATTTAAAGGAAATAAATGAAAGTCGTAATATTCTGCGGTGGAAAAGGTATGAGGATTCGGGACTATTCAGATAGGGTGCCAAAACCATTAGTACCCATTGGATATGATACCCCCATCCTAATTAATATAATGAAGTACTATGCCTTCTTTGGTCACAAAGAATTTATTCTTTGCCTGGGATATCAGGGGAATGTTATTAAAGATTATTTTGTCAATTTTAAGGAATATAAATCAAACGATTTTGTCCTTAAAGGAAATTCAGGTAAAATTGAATTATTCAATTCTGATTTGGACGATTGGAAAATTACTTTTATCGATACCGGGCTTAATTCCAACATAGGTACAAGGCTTCGGCTTGTAAAACATCTAATAGATGATGAAATATTTTTAGCTTCATATGGAGACTGTCTTACAGATGTTGATTTGAATACCTTGATAGAAAATTTCCGGAAAGAAAATGCTGTTGCATCGTTTGTGGCAGCAAGACCCTTTCAAAGTTATCATATTGTTCAAATGAATGAAGTTGGCAAAATCATGGGGATATTACCTATGAATAGTTCCAATTTATGGATAAATGGGGGTTTCTTTATTATGAGAAATCAAATTTACGATTATATTAATGAGAATGAGGAACTGGTTGAAGAACCCTTTCAGAGATTGCTCTCAGAAGAGAAGTTACTTGCCTACCCTTATGAGGGTTTCTGGGCAAGTGTAGATACTTTTAAGGATAAACAAATTCTTGATGAAATGTATTTAAATGGCAATACGTTGTGGGAAGTATGGAAAAAGAAGGGGGAAACTTGCTTAGTCTAAACTTCCAAAAACGAAACCTAAAAATAATCTTATTCGGTGCTCATTGTGACGATATAGAGATTGGATGCGGGGCAACAATATTAAGTTTAAAGCGGAAATATAACTTCAATTTATCGGTAATATGGACAGTATTTACGTCTGATCAGATCAGGAAAAAAGAAGCCGAGAAGAGTGCCCACTCTTTTTTGCAAGGGATTAAGGAGAAGGAGGTGCTCATCTTCAACCATCAGGACAGTTATCTCCCGGTTGCTTGGAAAGAAGTCAAACTGATATTCGAAAAATTAAAATCAGATTATAATCCAGATTTGATTTTTACTCATTTTCGTAATGACCTGCACCAGGATCATAGAATAATAAATGAACTGACCTGGAATACATACAGAAATCATCTGATACTAGAGTATGAAATTCCAAAATATGATGGAGATCTGGATAAAGCTAATTTTTTTGTGCCTGTACCAAAATCTTTGGTAGAAAAAAAAAATAAAATCTTATTTAATTCATTTAAATCACAAATAGGAAAGAGATGGTTTACTCCTGATCTTATTGAAGGCCTCATGAGAATACGTGGGCTCGAAACAAATCAAAACCATTTATTTGCAGAAGCTTTTTATGCTCGGAAAATAATAATATAAAGTATCCATAATGGCATTTAACAAAAATATAGTTTTTTAATTTATGGCTGAAAGTACTGATTTAATCAAGCTGCTCAGGTATTATAAGGGTAAACGTGTTTTAATAACTGGCCATACCGGGTTTAAAGGATCCTGGTTATCAATCTGGCTTCATAAATTAGGAGCAATTACGGCAGGTTATTCACTTCCACCGTATACTGAAAAAGATAATTATTTATTAAGTAAAGTAGACAATTGTATAATCAGTTATATCGGCGATATCAGGGATTATGATAATTTAGCTAAAGTATTTTCAGAGTTCAAACCTGAAATAATATTTCACTTAGCTGCCCAGACAAGGGTTATTGACGGATATAACGATCCCAAATATACTTATGACGTTAACATAGGAGGTGTAGTAAATCTTTTAGAATGCTGTAGGAAATTTGATTGCGTTAAAACAATTGTTGTGGTAACAAGTGATAAGTGTTACGAAAATAAAGGGTGGATTTGGCCATACCGTGAAAATGATCTTCTCGGTGGTTTCGATCCTTATAGCTCAAGTAAGGCAGGTGTAGAAATAGTTTGTGCCTCATATAGAAATTCTTTTTTCAATACATCTGAATACCAAAATGCGGGAAAATGTTTGTCGACAGCTAGGGCAGGCAATGTAATAGGAGGAGGAGATTGGACATCTAACCAATTGATACCAGATTGTATAAGAGCTATTGAGATGAACGAAATTATTAATATCAGGAATCCTCGTCATACAAGACCCTGGCAATTCGTACTCGAACCATTATGGGGTTATCTATTATTAGGGATTAAAATGTCTCTTGATCCTAATAGTTTTTCTTCTGAATGGAATTTTGGACCTAGAATAACTTCTGTGATCACCGTTGAGAAAATTGTAGAGCTTGTTATCAAAAATTATGACAAAGGGGAATGGGAGTATCAAAATACGCATGAATTTAAACATGAAGCAGAAATTTTATCACTTGATCACTCCAAAGCATTCTTCAAATTAGGATGGCAGCCAACAATGGAGATCGAGGAGGCAATAACGTTAACAGTAGACTGGTATTTAAATTACCAGGTTAAAAAAAAGAATATGTTCGAATTCTGCTCGAACCAAATCGACCTATTCACCGAGCGGGTGAAATATCAAATAATCATATAAATTTTTTTGCAATACAATATCAGAATAAAATGGAAATAATAGAACGTAAGTTTAAAGGAGTTTTTGAAATAATATTGTCACCTCATATCGATGAGCGTGGATTTTTCATGCGTACTTATGATGATAAAATATTTAAGGAAAATGGATTAGTATTCAACTGGGTTCAGGAAAATCATTCTCGTTCGATTAAAAAGGGTATCGTAAGAGGATTACACTTTCAATTTCCTCCATATGTTGAAACTAAATTAGTAAGGTGTATCAGAGGAAAGATTTTTGATGTTTTCGTTGATCTAAGAAAAGATTCACCGACCTTTGGATTCTGGGATTCCATAACGTTAGATGCGGAAAGATTCAACAGTATTCTAATACCCAGAGGCTTTGCACACGGATTTTGCACCCTCTCAAAGTACAGCGAAATAGTTTACAAAGTAGATAATTATTATTCTAAAGAACATGAAAGCGGACTATTATGGAATGATCCTTCTATCGGAATACGATGGCCTATCTCGGATGATGTCATAATGCTCTCTGATCGGGATAAAAAGCATATGTTATTTAAAGAATTCGAATTAAAATTTAAAAATATTAAAAATCAATAGATGTATTAAAATGAATATAAGACTATTTAAACCATCGGTAGGGGAAGAAGAATTAAAAAATATCCAGGATGCTTTCCAACGGTCGTGGATCGGTCTTGGGCCGAAAGTTAATGAATTTGAAGATGAATGGAAGAAATTCCTTGGATGTAAAACAGCCATTGGATTGAATTCGGCAACTGCAGCCCTGCATCTTGCATTGAGAGTTTTCGGATTTCCCGAGGGGAAAAAAGTTCTAGTTCCTTCTTTGACTTTTTCCTCAACTGCTTCAGCAATCCTGTACAACCGCCTCACACCTGTTTTCGTGGATTCGGATCCAGTGACACTAGGAATCAGCCTAGAAGATCTTGATAAAAAATATGATAAGGATTGTGTCGCTATCATGCCAGTCCATTATGCAGGACATCCCGTTCCTATGGAATTAGTGGTTCCCTGGGCGAGAGAAAGAAACTTAAAGGTTATAGAAGATTGCGCACATACCAGCGGAAGTATTTATAAAGGAAAACCTCTTGGTACCTGGGGCGATGTAAGTTGTTTCAGTTTTGAAGAAAAAAAATTAATGACCACTGGCGACGGAGGGATGATTTGCTCGGATGACCCGGATTTATTAAAGGATGTAAAGGCTATGCGATGGGTAGGTATTGATAAAGATAACTGGAGAACTGCGCAGTCATATATAAGCACAAACAAGGATGCTCTGCACTGGTTCTATGAACTAAATATATTGGGTTATAAATATAATATGAATGACCTATCAGCTTCGATAGGGTTAGCGCAGTTAAAGAAATTACCGATGATGAATAAAAAACGAGCGGATCTTATCAAACAATATCTTGAGGGTATTAAAGAATTTAAAAGTATTCAACCTTTACTTCCTTATGAGCCTGAAAAATATGTTTATCAGATGTTTGGTATAAGAACCGATATGAAAAACGAATTAATAATTCACCTAAAATCCAGAGGAATCGCTACAGGATGCCATTATACCCCTCTCAACACGCAGCCATTGTTTAAAGCTTATTCAAGTCCCTGCCCTGTCCTTGAAAAGGAATATACTAGAATGATTACTCTCCCATTACATGCAGATCTGACGGATAAAGAAGTAGAATTTATTCTAGATAGTATTCGCACCTTTTAACGCTTTTATGAGATTATGAAAATATTCAGACTTAAATACCTCAGGTATACTTTCTGGTATTTAATATATTATCCTTTTATACTGACAAAGGTCAGTATCATGAAATTTCTCATGGGCCCGGTTGCTTTTTCAAGGATATTAGAGAATATACCATATTCACCTATCATCATTAATTTTTTAAAACGGTACGGGGCCCTGATTGGTGTGGGAGCGATAATTCAAACTAGAGTCCACATCCATTGTCCACAGGGAATCAAAAAACCCTTCAGCAATTTGACAGTGGGTGATGATAGCTATGTTGATGAATTTGTATTTATTGATTTAAGTGAAAGAGTTCAGATAGGAAAACAAACGAGACTAGCCTCTGGGGTCAAGATCTATACCCATCTGGCAGATCACTTAAGGGGTAAAAGTCTAAAGAATAAAATTTGCGCACCTGTTAGTATTGGTGATAATTGCCGGGTATATCCGAATTCAGTGATAACGTCAGGAGTCAAGATCGGGAATAACGTAATAATTGGAGCAGGCTCAATAGTGCTCCATAATGTTGAACTGGAAACCAATTCATTGTATGCCGGTGCACCTGCTAAATTGAAAGCTAGATATTAATACATGGAACTAAGATTACTCCTTAAAAATACAACTTATCTAATTTTCTCACGTATTGTTCAATTTTTTTGCGGAATTATTGGTTCTAAACTAATTGCGGTATTTCTTGGAACAATAGGAGCGGGCATCCTAGCCCAATTGCAATCAATTTCTTCTCAGATGGCAAGCCTTTCCTTAATGAGCATTAATAATGGTCTGGTTAAGCAAATAGCAGAGCAAAAATCAAGTGATAATTTTGAGAGGAAACTCACAGAATTACTCAAATCGTATATAGCGATAATCATCCCAGTGACTTTAATCAGCCTTACTTTGCTATTCATCTTTTCGAAGGAAATAACTGTATATATTTTCGGTGAAGAAAAATACTATAATTATTTCCTCATCGGTCTGGTATCGTTACCAATACTTATTATTAATAGTATTTCATTCGCTGTACTAAAAGGTCATAAACAGATTAAATATATTGCCAGAAGCGAAATAATTGTAAGTCTTATAAATTTCACGTTATTTATTCCGTTGATCTATTTCTGGGGAATAAAAGGAGCTGTCATTTCAGTACCAGTTTCGCTTGTTAACTATCTTATTTTTAACCATTATTATGCTAAGACAAAAATTCTGGCACTTTATAAAATTTCGATAAAAAAAATCTACTCTTCGGGTATAAAAAGAGATGCCATAAAAGAACTACTGACCTTTGCAGGTGTTGGGATAATTTCAGGAACTGTTTTTATGGTCTCTGAAATCTCCTGTCGTTCGATTGTTGTAAATAAACTTGGAATTGATCAATTAGGAATATATAAACCTGTTATTTCCTGGGCAGCACTATTCATAGGTTTTATTATGCCATCATTAACTACCTATTTGTATCCACGTTTTAGTGAAGCCAGATCCAACAAAGAAATATCGGGAGTACTGAATGATGTTTTAAGATTAATAAGCTTCTCTATGATTCCACTTCTTTTTTTGGCTATTCCTATAAAGTACCAGATAATTCCGTTCTTCTATAGTAATGAATTTATTTCAGCGGGAGACTACCTGCCCTGGCACTTCCTGGGGACATTGATCTACCTATGGATGTTTTCCATAAGGGCGGTTCTCACACCCAGCGGAAGGATTAAACTTCACGGCAGCCTGATAGTTATTAATAGTTTATTGGACTTATCAATTGTTTATCTATTGGTTCCAGTCTACGGTTTATATGGTTACATGCTAAAATTTATAGTAAGTCCAATCCTATTTACTCCGTTCCTTTTAATATACCTCAGGAAAAAAATAAATTTCAGTATTGAAAAGAAAAATGTATTTATCATGCTTTACACTTTTCTATGCACTTTGCTAATAACTGTAATAAGTTATTACAATGCCTCTCATTACCTTGTGAACTTCTTTATCGGTTTTATTTTAACACTTATAGCTATTGCTTTTCTTTCTTATTCAGAAAGGGTGTATGTCCTGGATAAAATAGTTTCAGGAAAAAATATGATGACGAGGCTATTTAATTAGGAATAAAATTGGCAGAGAGTTTCAATCTATGATATTGTCTAATTCCAATCAAAAGATGAAAGACAAAACTGATGCGATCCTTGACTACTTGTTCTGGATTTTATTAATACTTTATACGAATCCAGGAGGGATTTTCCAGGCGCTTAATCTTCTTCATATGGAAGGAAGTTACAATGTTTACGATGTGTTATTTTTACTTCTCACTGTCTGCTACCTGGTTGTCACGAAAACTGACAGTATTTTTGATAGGGATTTTAAATACTTAAGAATCGCTTTGATGGTATTCTTAATTTATTATTTGATTGTCTTTGTTTACTTGACTCCAATAATTAATGACTCACAAAAAATTTCCACTCTTTCCGGTTTTATCAAATCACGTTGGGGTGTGTACAGCATCTTATTATTTGTTTATAGTTACGAATTTTTTAAGAGAAATGGACATATTTTTATAAATATTTTCCTGATTTCCAGCATCATAATATTGATATTATTTCTCCAGGCAGCAATTACCAAAATAAATGTCCTCCCTATTCAGCTTGAAAACCGTGGATTTATAAATATTAACCGAATTTTGCTGAAAGATTATGGGTTGATGCCATTATTAGTACCGCTGGGTGTGGCTGCTATAACATTTAAATTAAAAAAGCCCTACAGGAACCTCGTTTTGATTGGTTTTGCTCTAATGTCGATCGCATGGGTAATTTCTCTTGAACGGAGACATCTTTTGGAAATACCAATTTATTTCATCCTGGCTGGTATCCTTTTCTCTTATTTCGCTGGAAGTTTTGATGTATTTCTAAGAAATACCCTTAAATCTGCAGGGGTTTTTGTCTTATTAATTGTAATGATCCTCATGCTTTATCCAAGATATGTTGAGGCTGCACGAATCGCCATAGCCGAAAGTATAAATGTTATACTCTATTCTGAAACATCAACCGGACAAAAGGATGTTAGATTAGGTCTTAATAGAACATTCATTGTCGATAAGTTTATTGAGTATCCTTTTCTGGGCACAGGTTTCGACAATGACTGGAGGACAAGGCAGGGTGATGATAAAGGTTATGAAGCATCTGATTACCCATTTTTATCTTCTCTTGCCATGTTCGGTATTGTTGGTAATCTCTTTTTTCTCCCCGTATATATTTTACTCGTAAGAATTATTTTAAAAGGTTTAAATCTCTTACGAAATTTTCAGGACACATCTCTCCTTTTTATTTTCCTGTTGACATTTGTCTTATTTTTTATTTTTCATTTTTTACAGTACTTCAATTATTTCTCCCCCGTATCTAATATAGGTAAAAACATATGGTACATTTCCCTGGCATTCTATTTGGCTTCTCGGTTTAAGCTTTATTCATCAATTTTTCGAGAGACTAATTACGACAATGACGAGAGGTCTTAATGGGTGATAAAGTTATAATCATAACACTAAATTATAATCAGTCTGATTATACAGCAAAATGCATTAAATCGCTGCTCGATTCAGAGTATGATAATTACACCATACTGCTAATTGACAACGGTTCCGAGCCTGAACAATTCAAAAGGATTGGGAGTATTTTCAATGGGGAACAGAAGATAATAATACATAGGATCGAAAAGAATTGTGGCTACGTGGGAGGTATCAATTTTGGATTGAAGAAGGCATTAATCCATGATGCGGATTACTACTTAATTATGAACAATGACACAATCATAGATAAGTTCGCAATCAGGGAATTAGTAAAGACCTCTACAGAGTGGTACAACAAGGTTATAGTGACAGGGAAGGTATATTTCTATGATAAACCAAATGTGATACAAGATATTGGACACAACTTGATAAATAAAAAATTGCTTCGTTTTAGTCTTGTAGGTTACGGAGAAACTGATAATGGCCAATATGACCAAGTTTCAGAACGGGATATGATAGATGATGTATTCTGGCTAATCCCAAAGGATCTTTATTCAACAATTGGCGGATATTCACCTTATTTCTGGTTTAATGCCGAACAAACAGATTTTGCCCTGAGAGCAAAAAAAGCCGGGTACAAGCTTATTTTTAATCCAAAAGCACTTATCTGGCATAAAGGTAGCCTATCAATAGGCGGGAGAGATTATAATCCGAACCTTGCTTTCTGGACTATTCAAAGTTCTCTTATTTTAAGATATCTACATTTGAACAAAATTCAGTTTTTTTATTTCTATACTTATACATTAGCCAGCATAATTCAAACATCATTAAAAGCATTGTACTTAAAAGTATTTAGAAAAGTAGATATCACGGATTATGCCAGCGCGAAAGTAAGTGGGCTGATTTATTTTAATAAGTGGATATTTCGAAAGATGCCTAATACCGGAGAAAAACCTTTTTAATAAACTTTCACTTCATCTCAATTCAATCCGGAATATTTTTCATTAGTAAATTTGTATTACAAATTAATTACCTAGCATAGAAAGGGGAAAAATGATTCGGGTCATGCGATATAACACACTCCCAGAGGAGATTGAAAAATATGCTGATATGCCATTTTTCTCTACCCCTCGATATCTAAACTATTTAAGAATAAAAAGAGGACAGAAAGCATTTTGGTTAGCAGGTTTTATTGGGGATCACTTATATTTTATCGTCCCCTTTACCATAATAAAACGCTTAATATTTAGAAAGGGGTCATTTCTTTCAGAAGTTATAAAAATAAAACCGTCAATGGAACACCAAGAGAAAGTGTATTTAGAACAAGTAATAATATATCTGCGTAATAATAAATTATGCGACTGGATTCAACAGACTCCCAATTGGGCTCTCTTCCGTATTCCCCCAGGCGAATCAAGCTATTGTAAATTCGGCACATATCGAATCGATTTGGAAAAGAATTCTGAAGATAAATTATTCCAGAATATGAAACATTGCAATAGAACCCATATTAACAAAGCACTTAACAATTATGTAAAGATTGATAGTGGACCGCAGGTATTAGAAGATTGCTTAAAGGTATTTGAGGAATCAAAGTTAAATAGACACGCAATATCCAATTTTAGTAATGATCTAAGGTGTATTGTAAACACCCTCCCAAATAACATTAAATGTTACGCGGCTTATTACAAGGAATCTGTCCAAAGCAGCCTCGTTCTTTTTTCCACAAATTACTGTGCTTATGCTGTCTACCTAAGTACAACAGACTCACAGTCCATTAATACCACAATCCCTTTATTTTGGCAGGCAATTAAAGATGCCAGGCAGGAAGGGATAAAATACTTTGATTTTGTCGGTGCCAGAATTAGCCCTGTTCCTGGTTCAAAGCAGGAAGGTATTAAAAGATTTAAGAAGCATTTTGGTGGCGATTTCATTGAGGGATACTTATGGAAAATGCCAGTAAATAAAAAAAAGTATTTCTTTTATAATTGTTTAAAGAGGATAAGTTATACGTTAAAATTAAAAAAGTATCACGGTGATATCATTGATCAGGAGAATGAAAGAACATTGCACCTAAGCATTAACCAGAAAAATGAAAGTTCATTGTGAAAACATTTATTCTTACAATTGATTACGAACTTTCTTTCGGTTTTGATTCTGGTTCAGTATATGAATGTATGATAAAACCTGCAGGTAAACTTCTGGACTTACTGAACGAATACAATTCCAGCATGACTATATTTTGGGATATACTCCATTATTATCGGTTGGTGGAACTAGAAAACGAATTCCCAACTCTTAAATCGGACAGAATAAATATTGAGAATCAGGTGGGATGCTTTGTAAAAGATGGTCACGATGTGCAGATGCATCTTCATCCTCACTGGCTGGATGCATCATATGAAAAGAATAGATGGAAATTTGAATATCATCGTTTTAGGTTGCAAGATCTTTCAATAATAGAAGATTCCTGCGATATTAACACAATTTCAGGTTGCATAACGATTGCAAAAGAAACCATTGAAAAGTTTATAAGGAAAACAATACCCACGTATAAAGTTACTACATTTAGAGCTGGGGGATATTTGATTCAACCATTTGGTGATATACGAAAAGAATTTTTAAAAAATAATATTTTAATCGACAGCAGTGTTTGTCCTGGCTTATCTCTCCGGAATGGATCGAGCTCATATAATTTTCATGGATATCCGGAATCTTCAAACTATAAGTTTGAAAATGACCCCTCTATTCCTAACAATAAAGGTATATTTACTGAAGTACCTATCACATCTATTCAAATCCCCACCCTTAGAAATATTTATTTTAAGTATCTTTTTCTTAAAAAATATTCGGACTTAAATAAAAACAATATTGGACGGGGGGCTTCGCTTCTTGCAAAAAGCAACCGGCAGATAAGAATGAAGAGATTCTTATCGCGCCTTTTTATTCCTTATAAAGTACAATTAACAACAGATTCAAATTTCAAAGAAAGGTTTGAGTATATCTGTGAGAAAGCTCCGAATTATTCTACCATGATAATACATCCTAAGGTCCTAAATGAGCACAGTCTTGAACTATTAAAAAAAGGGTTGAAAGCAGATAGATTCAGATTTATTTCTATTAAAGAATACTTAAGTACAAATGACATCTGAATTAAAGGAGAAGCAGCTTGTTTATTTGTGCAATGGCTTTGATTCGGTCTTTGATTCTCAGGTCATAGAACTTCTACTTTCAATTAAAAAGCGGCAGGTTTTCGGTAATATAATATTACTCTTTGGCATCAGGAATACCTCTCAGAAAAAATTATTGGAAAGAAGAACTTCTTTGACAGGTATGGAAGTAAAATACTTTAAGTCATACCCCAACTACCCGGGATTTAATATTATATTCAGGAAAAGTTTATATGAAGCTTTGAAAAAGAATGATTTACTAACAGAACAATCTGTCTTTCATACAAGGGGTGAAACCTTGGCATGGCATCTGAGTCGGGTTTGCGGAGATGAATTGATTCATAATATCCTGCCAGATGTACGGGGTGCGGGCGTGGAGGAAATAAAAGAGTTTCAAAAATCCTTTTTTATCTTGAAATTACTTAAGGTATACAACAAACGAAATGCGGCAAGGTCCCTAAGAAAGTTTGATGTAATTTCAGCAGTATCTGAAAGCTTAAAAAAATACCTTGTGACAAATTATAATATAGAACCTGCTAAGTTAGTTGTCACCCCCTGTTCTGCTGGAATACAATTCCAGGTGAATAGTCGAGAACGATTGAAAATAAGGAACAAATTAAATATAAGAGATGATGAGAACTTGATAGTTTTTGTGCGGGGAAATGAAGGAATATATCAAAATGCCGGTATTGCAGAGTTAATTGGGAAAAAAGGGTTCAGGGTATTAAACATTTCTAGACAAAAAATTTTGAATGAGAATGTTATTAATGAGTTTCTGGATTATTGCGAAGTACCTTCCCGCCTGAATGCTGCTGACATCGCTATTCTCTGGAGAGACAACAGCATTGTTAATGAGGTATCTTCTCCAGTTAAGTTTAGCGAATTCGTCTGCTGTGGTTTGCCTGTTATTTCGAATTATTCAATTAATGTTGTAACTGACTTTATCGAAAAGACAAATGCGGGATTAGTGTTAAACAGCTTGGAAGAAATTGATCTTGAAAAAATGAAATTTTTACGGACTCTAAACCGCCAAGTAATCTCTTCCTGGGGTTCAAAAATGTTTGGCATTGAGAACATTACAAATTCATACCTGAGAATTTATTTTTCGTTAATCAGATAATTTTAAGTGATGAAAAGAATTAAAATCACTTTAGTGGGGGATATCTTTCCTTCCAATACATGGTATACACGGGGTTTTGGTAATGCCAAAATCGAATTAAAAAGTAATTTCTCTGACTGGACAAATAATCTTAAAGAAAAATTTAAAGACTCGGATATAATATTTGGAAACCTTGAGGCGCCCCTGCTAGAACCTGAAAAAAAGGCCGCGGAATTAATTTTTGCGGGATATGGAGGTTTCGCAAAGTCATTGAAATATATGGGGTTTAACTTAGTTTCAGTTGCAAACAATCATATACTTGAACATGGTGAACAAGGTTTATTAAGTACAAAAGATTCATTATTTGAATCTGGGGTTGGTGTTATTGGAGTCCTAAAAGATGATCATTCAAATTTTATTAAAGTTTTTAATATCAACAATAAAAAGATTGGCTTTAGCGGGTTTAACGGAGTAGAAAATATTCCGCAGGAGGGACTGATTCCTAAACTGTCAATGGAAAACATCAAAAACACCCTGGATGAAATGAAACAACAAAAACTCGACTATAAAATTTTAAGTTTTCACTGGGGCGACGAGTATATTGATATCCCCGCCGCTGAGCAAGTTGAACTTGCTCATAAAACGATTGATTATGGAGCTGATATAATAATAGGACATCACCCGCATGTAATTCAACCTGTTGAATATTATAAACAAGGTCTGATAATATATAGTCTGGGTAATTTCGTTTTTGATTTTCTCTATTCGCATGCCTTTAAACTGGGAATGATGGTTAATGTGTACCTAAAAGATAATGCTGAAATTGAGTATGAACTACTTGGCGTTGATCTTGATAACAATCTTATTAATTCCATTGGCAGTTCCCCTCCTATGTATAAACATCTTGAGAAATCGAAAAGAAGAATGGATCAAATGCTGCTTCAACCTGTTCATAAATACCAGGTGTATTATAAAAAGAAACTGCTATTTCACAGGTTTCATCAGAGGATACTTATGAAAATGTATCTGATACTGTTGTTGATCTATTCGAAAAACAGGATGAGGATATTGGCAAACATTTATAAAAAAATATTTTCTTCTGGTTTATTATGAATTTATTATTAGTTGCCAAATTACCAGATAGATCCCTGAACTGTATCATTGAGCCTTTGCTAAAACTTAAAACGATAGACCATATTTACGTATTACGTGACGAAACTGGAACAGTACTAACAGAAAGAATAACCTATATCTGTGGTAAAGCAGGAAAGAAATACAAACTGCGTCATATTCGTAAAATTAAGTTGGGAATTGATATTTGTAGAAAATATAGAATTGACTTTATAATCGGTGTGCTTTTGTATCCTCACGGTTATATTGGAAGAATCATTAGTCTATATTCAAGTATTCCTTATATTCATCTTACCATTGCGGGAGCACGGGAATTCTGGCTAAAGGGAAAAGTAATCGAAAGATTAAACTACATGCTATTGAGAAACGCTCACAAAATTTCAGTAACAGGCTCCAAAACAAAGAAGTTCCTTATCTCAAGTGGATATAAAGAAGAAAATATTGTTACTCTGCCCAATGTAATACAAATGAATAATTTCGAAGATAAGAAGCTTGACCGGGTTTATGATATCGTATCGGTTTCAAGGCTTGATAAAAATAAGAACCTTGAATTACTTCTCAATGCAATCTCAAGGTTGGAATCATTACCTAATCTAAAAGTCGTTATAGGAGGAAATGGTCCTGAACTGAATAATTTAATTATACTTTCAGATAAGCTTGGGATTAAAGATAGGGTAGTTTTTACAGGTTGGCTGAGTGAGAATGCTATAGTAGAGATTTATAATAAATCAAAAATATTTGTCCTATGTTCAAGAAATGAAGGTTTTCCACTTTCGCTGCTTGAGGCTATGTCATGCGGTTGTGTGCCTATAGTGACCGATACCGGTGATATTACCGATGTTGTGTTTCATGGAATAAATGGGTTGGTCTTGAAAGGATTTGATAATGAATCAGAATTGGCAGAGAATATTATGTCTTTGATTAATAATCCAGAAAAAATAGAAGAATTTGCTTTTCACGCAAAAAGGGTAAAATCAAAATATTCCTATGAAAGTATTCAAAAAATATGGCATGGGATCCTTTTCCATGCAGATTGATCATTAAAATGCATTTCACAAATTCAATTCTGGAAAAAATAGTTCTTCCGTTATCCGACAGAATCCTGGGGCGATCAATCTCAAAAAACTTAAATGAATTGCTCGAGAGCCACAGGTGGTCAAGACAAAGGCTGGATGATCATCAGGACTACTATTTGCGAAAATTAATCGATCACTCGTACCATAATGTTCCATATTATAACGATCTTTTCAAACAATATAAATTGGATCCTCGTGATATCAAAACAAAACACGATCTTTACAAGATCCCGATATTAACAAAAGAAGTATTTCGTAAAAATTTCCCTGATAAAATCTCTGCCGTTAATATACCTCAAAACGGATTGGTACTACAGGAATCAAGTGGTTCAACCGGTCAGCCTCTGCAGTTTTATGAAACTAATCTTACTGTATCCCTTCACAAGGCAATGGCAATAAGAGCTTGGTATTGGATGAACTACAGATTCGGCGACAGATATGTGAAAATAAGCAGACGTCCACGTAATTCAGTTTTGAAAAACGCCCAGGATTTCCTGAATAATTCCAGGTACATCTTTTTCGATGAATTGACAGAGGATGTGTTCAGTAATATTGCCCGGGAGTTAGAATCCACCAATCCCAAAATAATTCGATGTTACCCTGTCCCACTCTTTTATTTATCCCAGGTTATAGAGAGACAAGGCGGTATAAAAGTTAATAATCTTGAAGCAGTCAGTACAACTGGCAGCACGTTGCACCCATACATGCGGGAAAAAATTACTGAAGTCTTCAACGTTCCTGTATTTGATTCTTACAGTTGTGAGGGCGGTGGAATATTTGCTCAGTGTGAATCATTAACGAATTACCATGCCTCTGAGGAATATGCCATTTCTGAATTTGTTGAAGATGATTTCTCAAAAAATGATCCGGATAAGTCTAAAAGACACATAACTACAGACCTTTTTAACTATGCATCCCCGTTTATTCGTTATGATACACAGGATTATGTTGTACCGGGGGACAGTAAATGCATTTGCGGAAGAGATAGCCTTACTCTCAGTAAAATAAAAGGAAGAGACAGCGATATTCTCTTTCTGCCCGATGGAAGGTATCTGCTTGAATATGATTTTTATTACTTTTTTGATGCCTCTAAAACTATAAACCAGTATCAGGTCTATCAGGAGAAAAAAAATTTAATCCGGATCAGGCTTGTGATAAACCGCTTTTTTAATACTAAAGAAGAGAAGCGAATTTTAGAATATTGGAAGGATTTTTTGGGATCGGGAACAGAAATCAGCCTGGAGATTGTTGACAAAATTGATCTAACACCCACGGGAAAGCGCAGGATAATTATTAGGAACACTGGAATAAATTTGAATTAGAAATTACTAAGGTTTTTAAATATTCACTAAAAGTATGAAAATATTATTTTATTTTAATCACCCCGCTCACTTTCACCTATTTAAAGAGCTTATAAAAATCCTGAAGAAGAAACATCATAAAGTTATTATAGTAATCAAAAAGAAAGATGTACTGGAGGAACTTGTTTTGAAAGAGGGATGGAGCTATTATAATGTATACCCCAAAAACCGAAGGAATTCAAAAGCTGCCATTGCTTTAAGCCTTTTAGAACGAAATTTAAAGGTGGCTAGAATTGCTATCTCCGAAAAACCAGATATCATGCTTGGAACTTCAGTTGAAATCACTCATATCGGAAAACTTTTGAGTATTCCTTCAATAATGGTTAATGAAGACGATGCCGAACAAATAGGATATTGGGCAAAAATAAGTTACCCTTTTGCCAGTGCCATACTTGCACCGGGCTCTTGCAGTGTGGGAAAATGGAAAAGTAAAACAGTTTTTTACAATGGATATCATGAACTGGCTTATTTGCATCCATCCTATTTTAAACCTGATCTTGAAAAGGTTAAAGAAATGATCTTTGAGAACAAACCTTTTTTCTTATTGAGATTTGCAAAACTTAATGCTCACCATGACAAAGGTAAAACAGGTATAACAGGAAGCCTGGCTTCCCTCATAATTAAAAAATTAAAAGAAAAGGGAGAGGTGTTCATATCGTCTGAAAGAGAGCTTGAACATGAATTTGAACAATATAGAATTAACATCCATCCTTCATTAATTCACCATACTTTGGCTTTTGCCTTGTTATATATAGGAGATAGCCAGACTATGGCAGCAGAAGCTGCGGTTTTAGGAACTCCATCGCTTCGGTTTAATGATTTTGTCGGAAAACTTGGATACTTGGAAGAATTAGAACACAGATATAAGCTTACATACGGGATTTCAACCGATCAGCCAGATGTTCTTTTACAAAAAATTGATGAATTGTTATCAATACCGGATGTGAAAGAAGTGTGGAAAATGCGTAAAGAAGTAATGCTTTCAGAAAAGATTGATGTGACTTCATTTATGGTTTGGTTTGTAGAAAATTATCCTGAGAGTTTTAATTTAATGCAAACTTCTCCAGAATATCAAATTAGATTCCGACCTGAAAGCCGTGATGTTATTCTCAAATAGTAGTTATCCTAAGTTTCAAACCCAATTTTCAAAGCAAAATTTTTGCCTGCTGTCGAATGATGTAGAAAGGACATCAATCTGGTTTAATACTTTAAGAGACGAAACGGGTAGGAAAGTGCTTAATGAAGGTATGCCTAAACTGCTGGAACTCTATGAAGATCTGAAAATTAAATCAACTTTCTTCTTCACAGCGGATATTGCTAAACAGTTTCCCCAGATTGTAAAAATGATTATTCCATTCGGACATGAAGTTGCTTCACATGGGAAGTCTCATCTCAGGCAGCATGGTTTTGATGTTATGAGTCTTGAAATGCAGGAATCTCATTTACGATACAGCAAGAGTTTACTTGAGGATATTTCAGGCCATGAAGTTATTAGTTTTAGGGCTCCCGCGCTTAGAGTAAACAGTAATACAGCTCAGGCACTTATCAATTCAGGGTTCAGGATTGACAGCTCTATAGCATCTCAAAGGTTCGATATGTTCATGTCCTTTGGTTCGGTAAAAAAACTGAAATGGTTATTTGCACATCGTCTTCCATACAGAACATCGACGGAGAGTTTATATAGGAAAGGAGACAGCCAACTTATCGAAGTACCTTTATCTGCATTTTTACTGCCGTATGTTGGAACTACGATGAGGATATTTCCCGTACTCACAAAATATGTAAGAATATTGCTAAGTTATGAAAACAGCGTGAGGGGAAAACCGATTGTTTTTGATATTCATCCGAATGAAATGATTGATGAATCAGAACAAACCAGGATAATAACCAGACGAGTGGGAAACAGCTTTTCATATTTTATACAAGATTGGTTAAGATCTCAATTAAAAATAAAAAATCTGGGGGATAAAGCACTCTCATTATATAAAAATGAAGTAAAATACTTCACATTAAAGAATTATAAATTTTCTACTCTCAGGGATTATTGTGACACATTTATGAAGTAAGAATTGATTCCCCAATAAAGAAATTCCAATATATAATTGAGCAACTCTACAACGCTCCAATGTTCAAAAAAATAATCAAAAACTTTATCGTATACTCAATTTCTTTCTTGCTGGCACTTTACCTGCATACAGGGAATATCATATTCAATTTGAAATATGCAAAATATTATTTTGTTTTTATCATCGCCTGGGGTATATCGGGGCTACTCTCTAGAAAATTTAAATCAAAGCATGAAATAACCCTGCTCAGTAGGCTGAGCACTTATACTATATCCTTTTTCATGATGTTGGGGATTCTGGCAGTATTACTATATGAATATAATCTGATAGATGTATCGAGAACTATTGTTCTTTATTCACTTTTGTTTGCCTACTGCCTTGAAGTTTTTTACATGCTTTATACTCGAAAAGAAAAATTAAAACTAAAGAACATAAACCTTACGTACAATGGTTTTGCTTTTTTGTTCGAAGTGAACCTTTTTGAAATTATAAGTTTTTCTTTGTGTTATTTTATATCTCGGAATTTTACTTCAGAAATTGACATAACTCTACTATTTATAAGTCTATCACTAAGTTGGTTTACAGGTTCCTCACTGGGCCACCATTTCAGTCTTGATAAAGTAAATCGTAATTACCTGATGTTCATCTGGCAGTATATAAAAACTTACATAATTATCCTGGCTCTTGCTCTATTTTCAGCATTTATTACACAACTTGAACAGAATTATTTAAAATACGTTTTTGCCGGAATTTCCCTTTATTCGTTTATTTCATTTATCGGTGCTTCTACATATTTTTATATAAAGAGGCATAGGCTTTTGGTTTTAAATCTGGTTGGGTTTCCGATAAAGGGTGAGTTCGGAGATATTCTTCTTAATGAAAAAATTCATAACATACAGGAAAATCACCGATCAAACTTTAATACAAACCATTCCGAATTTCTAAATGATAAATTGAAGAATCTTTCTCTGAAAAAACATCCGGATGTTTACGAATTTGTGGATAAATGCCTTGATTTGAACACATTTGATAACTCTCTTTCATTGATAATAAAATCGAACAACTCGGGTAGCATTGAGTTTCTGCCCGAAAACGGTCTTCAGATGCTGATAAATCTTGAAAGGATAAACCAGGTTCATGATATTAATAATTTCCTTGAGGAAATTTATAAAAAGTTATTACCTGCTGGAATTTTTATCAGTAACTTCGAAACATTGTATTTGCGTCATCAGAGGTTCCTTGAGAACTATCCCTACTATTTTGCAAAGCTCTTTTATTTCTTTGATTTCTTGTGGAACAGGGTTTGTTCAAGAATAATTTTATTACGTGTAATTTACAGAACAATTAGTAGGGGAACACAAAAAGCAATGTCACTTGCTGAAGGGTTAGGCAGGCTCTATTACTGCGGGTTCGAAATACTTCATCTCAGAATAATTGATAACAGGATGTATTTTATTGCTATAAAAAATGAAATCCATATCAGCAGACCTTCGCCCTCGACGGGTATTTTTTTCAAAATGAGAAGGCTTGGAAAGAATTTCAAACCGTTGGATGTATATAAAATAAGGACGATGCACCCTTACGCGGAGTATTTGCAGAGATTCGTATATGATAGATTCAAGCTGCAGGAAGGGGGTAAACTTAATAATGATTTTAGGATTACCTACTGGGGAAAAATTCTACGTAAATTTTGGTTGGATGAGCTTCCGATGGTTTATAATTGGTTGAAAGGAGATCTTAAGCTGGTTGGTTGCAGACCATTGAGTCAGCAATATTTTAATTTATATACCGAAGAACTTAAACAACTACGTATGAAATATAAACCCGGGCTGATCCCTCCTTTTTATGCTGACAATCCAAAAACACTGACTGAAATAATGGAATCGGAAATGAAATACTTGAGGTTATATTCAGAAAATCCATTCAGAACAGATTTGAGATATTTTCTGCGTTGTATCCATAATATTCTAATAAGAGGAAGACGAAGTGCTTAACTTCTTTAATACACTATTCAAGATTTCGTTTATTGTTCTGTCAGACCCATATCCCAGGAACGTCCTTGTGGCCTTTTAATACCAATAATATCAGTATCAAATAATGAGGATAAATCAAATCCCTCATCGATACCCCGCGATCCCGGTCGAAGTTTGTGTCCAGCGATAGAATTATCCAACTTATTCATAAAGCTCACCTCCCCAATTCCACTATGATTATCATATCCAGTCTTCCTCCATCCGTTCCAGCTTAAACTGGCTGTTTCACCGAAAAGATATACGCCCTTAGAATCAAAGTAATGATTATAATCTATATCCGCAGAATCAAAATCTTTGAAATCTGAAGTTCCGGAAACTAACATGTAGTCACCACCGTCAGCGCTGTCAAGGATTAAGATATTGTTTTTAAAATAGAATGTGTCACAGCGTATTAAGTTAACAAGTCCGGTAGCGCAGTTACTTTCAACTATTGTATTATTATAAATTTTCATTGCTAGTTTACCACCATCTGTGGCTTTGACTCCTACGATTGGATCCAGCCCATTGAGCGAATTCCCTCCTGAATGAATAAAGAGGTTATTGTAAATCAACCAAGACTGATTCTGTTGATCTGAAATATACAATCCACATCCAACATCAACTGAATTAGGAGGAAGTATTGCCTGAAAAATATTATTCGAAATAACCGATTGACCCCACCCCCCTTTTCCTGTCTTAACTAATTGGACTATATCCCCATGATTACCCTTTCCGTCGATGCCACCAATCTGACGATGAATAAAAATATTATGATCGAAAGTGTAGTTGTTGCCAAACCCAAAAACCACCGGATCTTGACCAAGGTCTGTATTATTACTTAATATTTCGATTTTGCAGTTGCTGACTACTAGATAATTATTATTTGCTCCGCCCAATCCAATTGCATTCCCGGGTGAAATAATATGACAGTCATCAATCATAATATTATTGTTCCTACCTGCAGATTCAAGAATATAACCTGCAAAAATCGATGTATCGATTCTGTTGGTAAAATTCAATCTTGATAACTTTATATTTTCGCAGTTATTTATACTAAAAGAATATCTTTGTGAATTTTGCTCATCATTAGCAAACCAGACTTCTCCATTATGCCCTTTATCGTTTCCTTTGGTTATAACTATATATCTACCCCACGAGGATATATTAGAAACTTGATCAGGAGGATAAACTAAAGAATCCGTTCCGCCTGAAATATAAATAGTATCACCGGTAGAGATATTTGACCAATTAAGACTTGATAATTTTTTTGAAGCATTTGCCCAGCTGGTGCCATCTCCTTCCTTTTTTACATCTCGGTCTACATAGTAATTTTTTGTTCGTACGATAGTTTGGGACTGTGAATTATTACTGTCTGAATCTCCTTTGATGATTGATGAGGCCGTGACGGGCGGAAGTATTGAATTGAGGTGAATAGAAACTGTGGAAATAACCAGTGTAATAGCTGCTGCTATAATTATCACTATGAGCAGGAAATATCTTCTCCGGGTGGTTATATATCGGCTGATGTATCCCATTATCTTTTTTCTCCTCTATAAAATTACATAATAATTGGGAGAACGTCCTGTTGACCAACCTATGGTTATATTTTAGTATGACTAAGCCCTGCCTCTACCGGATAATTCTTTACCTCTTATAGAAGGCAGAAGCCAGGAAACGGAATATGGCTGGCGGTTACTGCATTGTCCTGTCAGCTCTGATTTGTCCCTGCGGCCCGCGGGGTCTGATTTGTTCCGACGGAAGGTGTTCTGGATTTTCCAATAATTAAGACGCGGATCTTTCTCTGCAGCGCTCCATAACTTGCCCTCGAATGCTGAACTTTTCCAGAGATTTTTCGGGGCTAAGGTGTCTGCCATTTTGTCACACTGATGAAATTCTCCACAGTGGGAAAATGGGCTATTTTGACGTTTTTTGGGGTGACTCATTTTGATTCAAATACTGGGTAAATACCAGATAAATACCAGCTCTCCCCAAGGTTAAAAAAGTATGACAATTCTGTCATACTGATGAAGATTTCAACAGGGAGAAATGTCATGTAAGTGTTCTGTCGGGACGTAAGGTTGACAGCTCCGTTCAGCGAGAACTGCATCGGGTGCCGGCATAATAATTCGATTAAAAACCTACCCAAACCGAACTTAACAGAGATGTGCTGAATAGTGATTGTGGACTGGCAATAAACCTGTGTCTACGTCAGCCGTCGGATAAGACTCCAAACCTTGTCGACAACTGCTTAAACATAAGAGTCAGGTCATCCCCCTATCCCTGCCTTCGCAGTGATATGCCGGTACCGAACCTTACAGCGATGTTCCTATCTTCAGTCTCAGGTTGAAGAAGATGGAGGAGAAGCCGTAGTTGCCACCCGTAAGGGTGGTCATTGTGCCTGAAGGTCCCATCGCAAAGGCACTGAATCCCCAGAAGTCCATAATCTTCTGTACGAGTACTTCGAAGGTTATCTGGTTGCGGCGAACAGGACTATCCCACATCGCATCAAACCTGAAATCAAACGTACTCCCTGCCAGTGAAAGTTCCCTGCCGGTATACCCTACATGCCATTCGTCTAAATATCTTGCCCCGTAAAACTTTCCTCTCGTTGAACCCATAATCACTACAGGATATCTTATTTCAAAGTTGAAGAAATCACCTTCAACGAAATAGGCGCTGTATTTTATTGTTGAGTCGGGATCGTAAACTATTGCGCCATTTTTAGCGTATGCGGCAAGTTGTGACTCAGAAAACTTTTTATCTGATTCAAGGTAGCTTACTTCAAAGAAGTTACCCAGCGGGATCACATACCCAAGTTGGAAGCCATTTGTAACGTAAATATTATTGTGGTTGTTTTTTGTCTGCATCTCTGTAATGGCATCTACGTTCGAGTAGATACCTCCATGAAATCCGAGTATATGAAAGTTTGCCTCTACCATATTTGATTCGAGAGGACCGGAGTATGGGGTTTCAATACCAAATGAGAAACCTGCATCGGATTTAAGCGATATACCGAACCGTTCCCCTCCCAGCAGCTGTATGAAAGGGTTGATGTATGCCAGCGTAGATGATATCTGGAATACGCTGGGGGGTTCGGCTACTTTATCCAGTCTTATTTTTTCAATTACTCTGGTGAAAACGCTCGCAAAGTTGGTTGTCTCTTCAAGGTTAATCTTGAAGGGATAAGTGATGATCTGCGCACGGGTTTCGGGTTTTAGTGCAAGGAAGGGATAAAGGGTTCCTTTAATCGATATTGTCTGATTGTTTGGGTCTCTTATGTCGACGATGATTTCCGCTTTTGGATCAGGCGGAGCAATGAAAAGCTGGTCCTGTATGTGAATAAAGAGACTGTCATCCAGGGGTTCCATCTGGTAGTAGCGGATGGGTTCCTCGTCCTGGGCATAGGTTTTTTGATTCGTGATGAGGTTGAAAATTATCAAAAGAACAGGGAGAAGTAGTAATTTATAGTTCATAGAGTTCCAATTTTGCGAATGAGCGAATTTGGCGAATTTGTGAACCTGACAAATTTTGCTGATTAAGAATCAGATAAGTGAAAAGATCAAAATTTGTAAAGCAATAATCGTATCTTAATGTCACAATTCGGGTAACCTGCATCACGTATGCTATAATAACTTTCGATTGAAAGGGTGTTCGGTCAGTTCCTTTTTATCAGAATACACCGTCTTTTGAACACAAACCCAATGCCAAATTTAATCCTAATTCATCGCGTCTCCAAATGGGTCATCTTTGCGAAGCATCGTAATTCTTACCAGTTGTGCGAATAATTTTCCTATTATAACGGTGAAGAAAAGATCACTCCCAGTATTCTGGTTGATAGATACAATGGACGTACACCTGTTTGAAGGCAGGACTGGTGTTACAAATCTGAATTGAGTATGATGTCGACAATGCGTTCGGCGGAGTGACCGTCCCATAAAGGCGGGATTGTCCCCTTCTTCTTCTTTCCGTTAGTGATATCCAGTGCGGCCTGTTTTACTTTCTGAAGGTCTGTGCCGATGAGCTGGTTCGTACCCAGCTTAACTGTAATAGGACGCTCGGTATTCTCCCGTACGGTTATGCATTGTACACCAAGGAAAGTTGATTCCTCCTGTATTCCCCCGCTGTCGGTTATTATAAGACCTGCATTCTTTATCAACGCCAGGAAATCAATATATCCGGCAGGTTCGGCAAGCAGTAGGTTCTGGCTGAGGTTTTCTTTTAACCCCGCTGATTCTATGTTCTTCATTGTTCTGGGGTGGACGGGAAAAACAACCTTCACTTTTCCTGCTAGTGTGCTCAGCACTTCGAAAAGCGTAACAAGAAATTCGGGTGAGTCCACATTTGAGGGGCGGTGAAGGGTAACAAGGCAGTATTTATCTTTCGTAAGGTTAAACTCCTTCAGGATGTCTGAATTCGCTGTCGCCGGAAGAAAGTGAACAAGACTGTCAATCATTACGTTCCCGGTGAAGAATATCTTCTCTCTGCTTATTCCCTCCTTCTGAAGATTTATAAGTCCGCTTTCCTCTGTTACAAACAGGTAGTCGGAGATAGAATCGGTTAGTATCCTGTTGATCTCCTCGGGCATGGTGCGATCGAATGACCTGAGACCCGCTTCGATGTGAGCGACTTTTATTCCCAGTTTAACCGCTACCAGGCTGCAGGCTATTGTAGAGTTTACATCGCCGGCTACTATAACGAGATCAGGTTTTTCTGTAAGCACTATCTTCTCGAATTCAATCATTATGCGCGCCGTTTGTTCAGCGTGCGAACCGCTTCCGGCGCCGAGATAGAAGTCGGGCTCCGGCATCTTCAGATCCGTGAAAAAAATCTTCGACATCCGTTCATCATAATGCTGTCCTGTGTGACAGATAAAATGATCGGCTACTCCCTTGTGGTTAAGAAAAACTCTGTGAACAGGGGCAATCTTCATAAAGTTGGGACGCGCCCCTACAACGGAAATGATTTTCAGGTGTTTCTTCATTATCTCAAGAATGTTAGTAAATGAACGTGACAAAGATAGAGAAGGAAGAGGAAAAAGTAAAAAGAGCGAAGTGGAGGAGACGGAGTAAAGAGGAGAGGTTATGAGATCGGATTAAGGTGCTGAGCCCCAGAACTGAAAGTAGTTTATCGGTAAACACCCTGTGTATAAGCCAGTTGCTGATAAATGAATACAAATATGGTTAAGAGTCATGAGACAAATGAATGAATAATATGATAACCAGGTGATGAGAGGATAAACAGCGACAAAGATGACGGAGAGGAACCGCGGCTTCGCGTAATTAATATCATAATTCAGTCAATTTTAATTAATTGGTCACACGGTTTTGGTCAAAAGAGAATGCATCACTGACAGTGGCTTGACCTTTTAATATATAGGTCTCGTAAGAATTATAAAGTTAAACAAAAACAGAAAACAAACTCTATGCAGGAAATATTAAAAATCTATTCCAGGTATATAAGTAAAGGGAGTTCAACAAATAACAATTCAGCATTATATAATTATATTATAGTTCCTTTTTCAGCAGGACTTGCGGGTTTCGCAACCTTCCTGTTTATGTTGCTCCTGATAGATTCAGCTGCTTATATAGTTGGAATTACTAAATCATTGAATATCGGTATTGAAGAAGTTCTTATTGCAGCAATAGGATTTGTTCTTCAATTCGCCTATCAGCTAATAAGGTCTATACGTGAGATCTGAAAAGAAAGTTAATGAATATCGCGTAAGCGAGAAAGAGCATCGGGCAATATGTATGGAGAAGAGGGTAATAATGAACAAGGGGTTGAGGAGAAAAAATCTAAGGAGTATTTAAAAAGCAAAAGCCCTCCTTACGAAGGGCAATTACTATTATGTATGGAGAATTTACTTTCTAATTAAATCCATAATTTTAAGAGAACAATCCTATTCTCAAATCGGTGCCGGCAGACCAGAAAATCAGAATTGCTCGCTTCTCTTAAAAAGGCTACCTGGTTCCCTTTCTGCCGGCTAAAATCAAAATGTCAATTCCTCTGTTCAGGTCTGGGTCCTAATTACAAAGAATATGTCCTGTCACCAAATTTTTCAAAACTCTTTCACAAAAGTAATAGAAAAATCTAAATGTGCAGTGACGAAAAACAAGAGGATGAAAGCCGACAAAACACGCAATAGTTTTGTGTGGTGTCTGAAGACTATAGAGCCGTTTTTCCCTGAGGTGTCTTTACAAAAGCATCCGGGTTATATCCGTTCTTCCTTAAAATATCATAGGCTTCGTTAATCTTTTCTTCAGGAAGCATCGGGGTGCGGCTAAGTATCCATCCGTATTTACGGTTGGGGGTTCCGATGACAGCGTACGAGTAATCGTCAGGCAATCCTATTATCCAGTAATCACCCCAGAAAAGATTTATGCCGAAGATACTGACAAAACTAACCTCAAGTTTTGAATTGGTTTTGGTATCTGCCACCTTTGCAATGCCCTCCGCAGAATCCATATCCCCCTCATCGTCTTTACATTTATTTATTACTTTGATGGTTCCATCAGCATTCAGCGAATAACTGGCTGTTGTGTACCCGACGCAATGGTCCTGGAAGCTGTTGGGTATCTTCGCGATCTCGTACCACGTCCCTGTATATTTCTGAAGATCGACATGGTTTACGGTAACCGGTTCTTTGTTCTGTGCCATAAGATTTAGTGCTGATAATACTACAATAATAATTAACATTTTATGATTTCCAATTAACAATGAATATTTAATAATATATAATGATGCATAATGAACAATGTCTAATTAAAAAACGTTCACATTCTGTAAAGATTTCTCCCTCGAATGTAATGTGGTATAGAAAAGATCTCTGTTCACTGTCGATAATCGGTTATTTTGCAATTTGACCGCTGGTACCTATTTTGCACTAACATTGCTAATAAATTATGAAAAAATTCTCCCTTTCCCTCGTAATTGTACTTACTGGCATCCTGATTTATGCTTTCTGGCCTGAGAAAGAACTGCGGCATCCGGCAGGAGTTCTATGTCCCGACGACCCGATACAGACAACGGTTACCAGCGCTGTTCCATGGCAGAAGGATGAATATACTATCACTCCTCTCGCTAAGTTCGATATAAAAGCATTTGTTCTTAGCACCAATAGTTTCTCTATCGGAAGGGAGAGTAATCTTTCGCCGATGGACCTTGCCCTGGGATGGGGGGAGATGTCGAACCAGGTCATAATAGACGGACTGGATATTTCCCAGAGCAACCGCTGGTACCGCTGGAAGGCAAAGGTGCTCGTTATTCCTGCACAAGAGATCAGCACTCACAGTTCAAATATGCATATTATTCCCGCCAATGAACAGGTGGAGGAAACCCTTGATGAACTTTACAAGGGATGCATCATTGAAATGAAGGGATATCTTGTGTCTGTTAAGGCGGAGGACGGCTGGCACTGGTCAAGTTCACTAAGGAGAGACGATACCGGAGGCGGTGCATGCGAGCTGGTTTGGGTGGAAGAAATAACAATTAACAATTAGCAAATAACTGAAAGATAATTTTGGTAATTCTAATAATTATTATCCTTCTGCTAGCGGGTTGGTTCGTATACATTTACAACCGCTTCATTAGTCAACATAACATCGTTAAGGAAGCATGGAGCGGTATCGATGTGCAGTTGAAACGGAGGTATGACCTCATCCCGAACCTGGTAGACGCCGTTAAAGGCTATAGCAATTATGAACGCGAGCTTCTTCAGGATATCACATCTCTGCGGGCTAAATCGATGCAGCTTAATACTCCTGGCGAAAAAGCGAAACCTGAGTCGGCACTCTCAGCACATCTGAAGAATTTGCTGGCTGTTGCCGAAAATTATCCCGACCTTAAAGCAAACCAAAGTTTCCTTAGTCTTCACCAGCAGCTTACTGAGGCGGAAGACCAGATACAGTACGCTCGACGTTACTATAATGGCGCGGTGCGTGATTATAATACCCGGGTTGAATCATTCCCTTCAAACATCGTGGCCTCTCTTTTCAATTTTAAGCAGGAGGTATTTTTTGAAATTACATTTGCTACAGAACGTAAGCCGCCGGAGGTTGGTCTCGGCTAAATGAAACAAATCTTTGTTATTATATTTTTTCTTTTTCTCAGCGATTCTGCTCATCCGCAGCAGGAGAAGATTTATTCCTATCATAGTGATATTGCTATACAGAAAGACGCTTCGATGCTAGTGACCGAAACAATCAGGGTGAAGGCAGCGGGACTTAATATCAGGCATGGCATTTACAGAGATTTCCCTACTACTTACAGGGATTCCTACGGCAATAGAGTTGTTATCGATATGCAGATACTGGGGGTATCCAGGGACGGACGTAGGGAGGATAATCATACTGAAAGTCTTGATAACGGCATCCGCATCTACATAGGCAGCGAAAACATTTATCTTGATCCCGGCGATTATACATATAGGATAGAATATAAAACAAGTCGACAGCTTGGCTTCTTCGATGATCACGATGAACTTTACTGGAATGTTACCAGCAACGGATGGGATTTCATTATTGAAAACGCCTCTGCAACAGTATCACTACCAGAAAAGGTACCTGACGGCAAGATGAGGTTTTACGGTTACACTGGAGCTTTCGGTTCACGTGCGGCTGACCTTGAGGCACGGTTGATTTCTTCAGGTGGAGTATCTTATAAAACTACCCGTCCGCTTCGTCCATATGAAGGATTGACGCTTGTACTTGAATTCCCTAAAGGAACCGTTTCTGAACCCACAGCAGCTCAGAAGCTGGAATATTTTGTGTCGGATAACCGGAGCGAGATCATCGGGATAATCGGGTTGTTGGTGATCCTCTTCTATTACATAGTTGTATGGAGTAACGTAGGAAAGGATCCCGGAAAGGATATAATCTTTCCTATGTTCGAGCCACCCGACAACCTCTCCCCTTCAGCAGTACGTTACATAAAACGAATGGGATTTGATAGTACAGCTTTTACAGCGGCGGTTATTAATATGGCTGTGAATGGTTACCTGAAAATTAAAGAGGACGACGGGAAATATTCTCTGATAAGATTAAAGACAGATATATCGATGTTGAGCAAAGAGGAAAAAAGCATAGCGGCAAAGTTGAGCTTCCCAAAGTCGGGTGATCCCGGCGAACCGCGCGTACAGGCTGATGATGTACTAAAACAACTTAATTCATTCAACAACAGCCATAACTTTTTTGCCAGGAAAATTTCAGGAGCTATTACTTCTGCCTTACAAAGCAGGTTGAAGACAAACCCAAAGGAATACCAGGATGGGGATGAACAATACGAACTTGAACTTAATAATACCAACCATACAATATTCAGTGCTGCTATAAACGCTTTAAAGAAAGAACTGAAGAATTCATACGAGAAAATATATTTCATAACCAACAGGAAGCAGTTTGTGATAGGTGCGGTGATCTCATTCATGTTCCTGCTGCTGAGCATAGTAACGGGCCACGGTGAACAGGTGTTTATGCTTCTGTGGATAACAATATGGAGCCTGGGTGTGGGTGCGCTTTTAATAAATCTTTTAAGAATATGGAAGCGGGCCTTCTCCGAGGGGAGAATAAAGGGGTCGTTGATAGTTACCCTGATATTTTCGTCTCTTTTCGCTCTCCCCTTCCTTGTGGGTGAAGCAGCAGGCATCTGGTTTTTGTATACTATGGGTTCAATGCTTTCGGGTATTATCGTAGGCATTATAATATTCCTTAACGTTCTTTTTTATCATCTGCTAAAGGCACCTACACTGCTTGGGAGGAAGATCCTTGATAAGATTGAGGGATTTGAGATGTACTTATCTATTGCGGAGAAAGACAGGCTGAATTACCTGACTCCCGTTGAGAAAACACCAGAACTTTTTGAGAGGTATCTGCCTTACGCATTTGCACTGAACGTTGAGCAAAAATGGTCAGAGCAGTTCTCGGATGTTCTTGCAAAAGCCGCAATAGACAGAAACTATTCACCTGGATGGTATTCAGGCACCGCCTGGAGCAGCCTGAACACGGCAGGGTTTGCATCATCTTTCAGCAGTTCGTTTTCCAGCGCGGTATCGTCATCATCCAGTGCCCCAGGTTCAAGCTCGGGAAGCGGTGGTTCTTCCGGCGGGGGTGGGGGGGGAGGTGGTGGTGGAGGCTGGTAGACTTACAATATTATTATAGCTTATAGGAGTTACGCATTGATTTAATCCGATTTCACTGCTTATCACTCTGCTTTGTGCTTCACTCCCATTGTGCCCGATTTTACAACATGTTAACCTAATATCCTTTAATAATACACCTGGAAAAAACGGAGAAGAGATGAATTACGGACGTGCGATGATCGGTGGACTAATCGGTGCGGTTGCTGTCACCTTTTACAACCTTATTCTCAGGTGGCTGGGTATGTATATCGATATTGAAATGATACTCGGGACGTTATTCGGCGGTATGCCTGGACCCGGAATGTGGTGGATCGGTTTCGGTATTCACCTGGTTGTGGGAATGATGTTCGGAGTGGTATACGCGTTCTTTTTTGAACTCGGCACACGAAGAACAGGCTGGCTGGCCGGCGTTAAGGTAGGAGTGCTTCATACAATTGTTGCCGGGTTCTTATACGGACTCCTCCCTGTTGTAAGTCCTGTTATTCCCCGTTATCTGGATGCACCCGGATATTTCATGGCTCACCATGGCTTTCCATACATCCTCGCATTCATTGGAATGTACATGTTGTTCGGAATTGTTATGGGTTTAACCTATAAGATTAACGGACGGATACAGCTGCTGCCGATCGAGAAGCAAAATGAAAGGGTGCGACTGGAGATTCAGAGCGAGGAATCGAGGTAAGTTGAATAATAGGAATGATATTTAGTTGATGTGAGAATCGATTCCTTCCTCAGAAACAAACCCTTTTCTTCTAACATTCACATGCGATTTCTTCAGAACGGGATTTTTCGATCGACTCCTTCCCCTCTTTGAATGCATAGTAAGCAATCCCGAGAGAGCCCAGAATATCAAAATAAGCGATATGAAAAATTTCATACAGACCGCTTGACGCCAGCAGAATAAATGAAAGGTAGAAGCAGGTCTTCGTACAATTTGCATCTGCGATGATCGCATCCGATTTCAAATCGTGACCAACATTGAGCTTAGCCTTCATCAGGAAATACATCGTACCGATTGAGATAACTGAAATAATAATACCGGCTAATGTAGTTGTTGGTTTAACCTCATAAAGGATATTCAATACTGAACCTGCTGCAAGTCCTACAGCTAAAAGATAAAACGCCGTACCATTAATTATTAACGCCGTTCTTTCGAATTTATCCCGCCTGTTAACCTTCGAATATTTCATACGGAGGACCATGTGGAGTATGCCGATCCCGGAAATCACTTCTACAAAACTGTCGACTCCAAATCCCAGCAGAGCTAGGGTTTCATCTTTTGTTCCGAAAAATATGGAGACCAGGCCTTCGATCACATTATAAACCACTGTAATAATAGCTAGTATTAAGGCCCTTTTTAATAGTTTATTCATAGTAAATAATTAATATCGGTTAATGCAATATAGGAAATTTAATCCTCAAACTATTCATCCCCACATTTATCACAAATACTGAGTGTGAAAATTATATCATACTATATGCAAACAAACATGGAGACATAATGAAAGCTATGGTTCTTTCTGGATTCGGGGGGACAGATCTTTTTGAGATGCGCGATATCGAAAAGCCGAAACCGGGGAAAGGTGAAGTTCTGGTAAAAATAATTGCTTCGGGGACAAATCCTGTTGATGCGAAAGTGAGAGCTAACGGCAGCTGGGCGAATCTGGAACCACCTGTTGTATTGGGATATGATGCAGCAGGAGTGATAGAGCAAACCGGAGATAATGTTAGTGATTATAAAGTTGGCGATGAGGTCTATTTTACACCGTCTATTCACGGAAATCAGCTGGGTACATATGCTGAGTACAATATTGTAAGCACTACAATAATCGGGCGGAAGCCTGAACGGATCTCTTTTGAAGAGGCTGCGGCAATTCCCCTGGCAGGCGGCACGGCCTGGGAAGCTGTTATCAGGAATATAAAAATCAGGGCGGGAGAAACGATATTGATACATGGTGCCGCGGGAGGTGTTGGCTCTTTTGCAGTACAATTTGCGAAAGTTTCCGGGGCGAGAGTAATTGCAACAGCCAGTCCCAATCACCATGAATTCCTCGATAATCTTGGAGCGGACGCTGTTGTTGATTATCATAATAACGATAAAGTAATAGAGGCGGTAATGACTGAAACAGGGGGCAAAGGTGCAGATGCGGTATTCGATATACAGGGAGACGAAGTGATTTCCCGGAGTCTGCCAGCAGTTAAACCATTCGGCCGAATGGCATGCATCCTTTCACCGAAGGGGAACCTCAGTGCAATAAATTATAAGAATGTAACCCTCTATGGTGTTTTTCTAACACGTGAGTGGAAGCGGCTCGAGGAGATGACCCCGCTTTTCAGCAGAGGATTGGTGCATTCAGTTATTGACGAAATACTGCCTCTAAAAGAAACTGCCAAGGCGCATAAGAGGCTGGATTCACAACATGGAAAGGGAAAAATTATCCTGAAAGATTGCGGAATGAGCCTTGAACCTTGCGGAATGAGCCTTGACTGGAGAATGAATTATGGTTCCTGGGAAGAATCAAACCGCTCATCAGCTGTTACAAACTTCTTTCCATCCCAGTAGCGAAGCTGAGCTATAAGGCTCTTTTCATATTCCTTAGTTATTGTTAAGGGACCTTTAATCTTCCCTGCTTTTACCAGAGCATCCCGTTTTGCTATAAATCCATCCCCGAAGCTTAAAGAGATTAATTTTAAATCCTTGTTAAACCGGTATGCTACAGCCTCATAAACGGACTGAATATCACCCTCCAGAACATAAATAAAAATTTCATTTTTGTCCTGATCAAAGTAAAATGTATTAGGCACATTAAAACGCGTTTGGTAATAATCTGTAAAGTCTGTTTTCGGCAGCAGCAGGTACTGATCGGGATGAGCTGTTACCATATTAAGGAATTCATAACCATCAGCACAGGGAAGCTGTCCTTTCATTCTATCTATCGGAATACAAAACAGAATTGACCTTCCAAATCCATTATTTATTCCCATCGCATAAAATTCTTTCTTTATGCTGCCGCGATAAATTCCCGCTGCCTGCAAATGCCCGGAATGCCATAAAATGTTACTTAACATCTTCCCCGTCTGGCAATCTAATCGAAATACTGATGAAACTTCATTGGGATTATTCCTGGCAATACAGAAAAGGTTTAATGTATCACTAATCATAAGCGTATCAACCAGACCTGTATCAAATGAATCAGAATGATGCTCAAACCTGGTGAAAACTACTTTATCAAAAGAAAATTTCCACTTTGCGTTCAGATTCTTATCATAACAGGTTATCCGGCTTTTATGCAGGCTGGATTCATCAAACGCCTGTAAATTGTTACACAAGAGTATTTCATTCCTTCCATCCTTATTAATATCGTATAATTTTCCGGATGTTTGTAAAGCATTAATCCGGCGTTCATCGTTATAATCACTCGCTAAAACAGTTTCAAAAAGCTTCTTACCGTTCTTATTCACAATAAAACCAACTTTACCTTTATACTCGAAATGATCGGGATTGTTGTCAAAATCGATGATACCAGAGAAGATGATTATGGCAGTAAGAGGAATTAGCAGGAAAAGCGCAAGAGCCTGACGGCGGATGAACTTTCCGATGCGGAGAGGGGCGCTATCCTTTTTAATGTCAACTACATTTCGAAGGTCAAAGAGGTCATCTATCGATTGAATGCCGATAAGCTTAAGATGCCTATCCGGATATTGCAACTGAAGCTTGCGAAGGGTATTCCGAGAAAATATATAATCCTCCTGAGGAATTACAAATTGTTTGATATCGGAAAAGAAGACAATTTTTGTTTTAACTGACGCAATCTTTTCATCAAGTGGAGGAACATTTCCGTCATTGTTCACAGCTCCGGTTAAAGCCGCGGAAATATTGCTATATATCTTTGTATGTGAGTCGTAAAATCTGAGAATTTCTTCCACAAGTTTCAATACCAGCAGTACACCGAATGAGCTTCCCGTGTACTCCCCAGTCTTATTCTCGAAATCGATATAAACATCCCAGTATTTATGTTTAATCTTTGTAAAGCTTCCTGCAATCCTGACAGCATTAAACAATGAATTTTTTGCCTGATTTGTTATTTCCGCATCTGGCTCTCCGCTTCTCGGGATTATATGAAACTTATCCTCATCGTCCACTGGCTTTACCTGTACGCTCAAGGTGCTTAGTATGCCAAAATCGTCGTCAAACTTCTCACTCTCCCGCAGCAGTAGTGGAAGGTAGGGAGAGGAAGTCTCAGCGAAATCTCCGTCTGAAAGAGCGGCGACTAATTTTTTATAGTTTTCTTCCAAGGTGTTTATACACGATTCGGGATTAGTTAGATTCTCGCCCGGATAAACGGTCAGCACCTGTTTCGACTGCTTTATGATACCCTCAACCAGCGCAGGGTTTACACCTGTTACCTCAATCTTCGAGACTAGGCTGAAATACTGAGAACCGAATTCAAGAAAATATGATTCAGCAATGTTCCTGTTTCTCTCTTTGAGGAGGAGCCGAAAGAAAGTATAAAGAAGAAATAATTTATTTCGGGGAGGAATAGTTTTAAGGAGCCTTATTCTTAGCTTTGAGGCTTCTGTTTCAAGATGAAGAATATCCATTTATCCCCTGCTTTGGTTCACTGCGGATATACCTCGACGGAAATTGACCTGATTTCGGGTAAATCTTCCAGAATTTTTGTTTCGTGACTGTCCTTAAAATAATACTTCTGCAGACCGGGATTAAGAGTTAGGGTGAACTCACCCAGTTTTTCACCGGATACAGGAAAAACAAATAACCGTGCACTTCTGACGGTACCTATCAGCCTGATGATAATGTTTTTTTCAGGATCGATAAATGTTTTTGAAAAAACTTTGGGTTCAGTTTCTGCTGTAGCAGCAGACAAAACTGCGACAGAGGTATTAAATTCAGAGGCCTCAATTGTCCATGGAGAGAGTTCGTATACATGGGATAATCTATATGAGGGTATTTTTTCAGCAATTTTAATTTTAAGTGCTGGAGATATTTTTTCCTCGAGGAAATTCTTTATTTCTTTATAAAGTTCTACAACATCGTAATCTTCCTCACTCCCGGCGATATGAAGGAGTTTCTCCTCAGTAAGCCTTTCCGGATAAAACATGTAGTAAAAAATATCTTCTTCTGTCAAAAACAAGGTCTCCTTTTCATTTATTCCTGAGTCCTCATCCTATATATATTGTTAAAAAACCAACCTTCGGAAAATCAGCCGATTAATTCCACTAGTTGTAGCTTAAATTGCTTTACTATATATTCAAAAACGTTATGGTATTTGAGTTCATACTCTACTTTTGTGAGACCGGGCATAGCTTCATAAAGATAATGATACAATCCTGGATTTATTCCTCCGTCCATCAGATCGTAACCAATAAGTTCGAGAGCCTCCATCATCTTTATAAATTCATCATCCTGGAGTTTTCCGGTTTTTACATAAGATTCCTCAGCCTTCCGGGATATTAGGGAAAGTCCTCTATTAATTATCTCCTTAACCTCAACCTTTTCTTCCGTTCCCTGAACAGAGTGTGAAATTTCTCCCGAAAGATTTATTTCTTTAATCCTGTAGATAAGGTCGTATAGAGGGATTGCGGCAGGAGTCCGCAGGATTTTTCTGAAATAAGTGAAGAGTGCAGGTAGCATTTCCTTTTTATTCGTGATGAGACTGGATGGTGAGCAGTAGAGAGAATCCCTATCCACAAGAATGCATTTATCTGCATCCACTCCAGGTTCTGTGATATATATTTTCCCGGCGACGTCAATCCTGGTAAAATTCTGTGATTTAATCAAATAATTAATAGAGTCGAGAATTTTAGAGAAAAACGGATCGTACTCTTTCAGCAAAGTATTTATTCTCTGAGTAACGCTGAGGGAGATTGTTTTGAAAAGGAAATATTTGGCTTCTTCCTCGGTGGTAATTTCGGGATCCCACAAAGCGAACCTGGAAACAATAAACAGTTCACCGTCAGACTGGTTCCGGGTAAAAAAAGGAACGATAGAGTCAACAGCAATATCCTCAAGGAAGCTGCTGCTTTCATTAGCTATTTTTTTAATCCTGCCTGAGTTATATCTAACAAACCTAAGTGCAATCTGGATGAGTGCCTCGATAAACCGGTTTAGCTCAGTTTGCGAAATATCGTCAGTCCGGATCTTTTGTAAATCTGAAAAGAAATTCATTGCGCTCAATATAAAAACCCATTAGGAATTTAAGCATAATAACATTTTAAGCAAAACACTGCAGGTCAGGTTAAGCTTTCTTATAGTCGGATGGGCTGCAACCAAATTGTTTTTTAAAGGCTCTTGAGAAGTACGACTGATCATTAAAACCAACCTGGTAGCAGATTTCGGCTATGGTGCCGGAATTCTGTTTAATGAGGTCAGCTGCACGCTGCAGGCGAAGCGACCTGATTAGCTGTCCCGCCGGCTGATCGATCAGTGCTTTTAATTTACGATTAAGCTGCGAAATACTCATACCTACTTCAGATGAAAGCCATTCAACCCCGAATTGTTCATCATCAAAATTCTTCTCAACAATCTGTATTGTTTTCTGCAGGAAGACCTGGTCAGCCGAAACAGCAGAAACTTCAGAGGGCCTTATAATTGTAGCGGTACTGAATCTTTTCCTCAGCTCATTTCGCTGCCTGATAAGGTTTTTTACCCTGACCCTCAACTCCCTTGTACTGAACGGCTTTGTAAGGTAAGCATCTATCCCGGTTTCGAGTCCTTCTATTTTATCATCGAGACCTGCCTTAGCGGTAAGCATTATTATAGGAATATGGCTGGTTCTCTCGTCTTTCCTTATTTCCATGCTGAACCTGTAACCGTCCATTTTAGGCATCATAACGTCGGTAATTATCAGATCAGGAATTATGCTGCAGGCTTTTGCGATACCCGTTTCCCCGTTTGCGGCATCGATAATAACAAACTCGTTTTCGAGCTGTTCGGTTATGTAATTTCTTACATCGGTGTTGTCCTCAACTATCAGAATTATTTCACCATTATTAACCCGTCCATTCCCTCCCTTTACCAGACTTTCGTCATTTGTTTCTGAAGGGGATGATGGACTTGTCTCATCCAACATTCCTCTTCTGGGAACGGCATCGAAAATAATTTTATGATTAAGATTTCCGAGAGGCAGGATGACTATAAACTCTGCCCCTTCCCCTGCCTTGCTTTTAACTTCAATTTTTCCCTTATGCAGCTCAATTAGTTCTTTGGTTAGTGCCAACCCTATTCCTGTTCCTTCATGCTCCCTCGTACTTGAATTATCGAGCTGATAGAATCTGTCGAAAATCCTGCCTGACCTGTCGGAAGGTATACCTGAACCGGTATCCTTTATACTTATCTCTGCTGAAGAACCTGATATACCTGCTTTAACCGTTATTGTACCTCCGGGTGGTGTAAATTTAAAAGCATTCGAGAAGAGATTATAAAAAACCTTTTCCATTTTGTCGGGTTCAAAAATAACAGGAATATTAACCAAGCTGCACTCAAACTTAAGCGTGATCTGTTTAGTATCTGCTAGCGATTCAAATGAATAAAAAAGACTTTTAAGAAACGAAACAATGTTATGCGGCTCTGATTTAAGCTGCATACTGCCGGCCTCGATTTTGGAGATATCAAGTAACTGGTTAATGAGAGTTAGCAGGCGTCTGGCATTGCGGTTTGCAATATGAAGCTTACTTTTTGCTTTTGTACCTATATCAGAAGAAAGCACGCTGTCAACCTGCCCCAGTATTAGTGTAAGCGGCGTTCTGAATTCGTGTGAGATATTCGCGAAAAACCGTGTCTTAAGCTGATCAAGCTGACGAAGCGAATCCGATTCAATTTTTTCCAGCTTTAGCTGGTTTTTAAGTTTAATACGGTTCAGCTCATTATACCTCAGAAAAAAAAGGGCTGACACAAATAGAAGTGCATAGATAAAATAGGCCCACCATGTTCTAAACCAGGGCGGGAGAATTATTAAGTTGATCAAAGCTCCTTTTTCATTCCATACACCGTCATTATTAGAGCCCTTAACCATAAAGACGTAATGACCCGGAGGAAGATTTGTGTACGAAGCGCTATGCTTTGTTCCAGCATCGATCCAGTTTTCATTAAAGTTTTCCAGCTTATACATATATCTGTTCTTCTCCGGTGCAGAATAACTGAGCGCCGCGAATCCGAACCTGATATTATTTTTTTCGAAGGGAAGAGTTATTGAAGCGAGTGGTTCAAGTGAATAGTTAAGCGAGCTTTGATCGGCTGCGGGACCTGATCCATTAAGTATTTCGCAGGAAGTAATAACTATGTCAGGGATGAAATCATTATCCTTTACATCCTGAGGATAAAAATAATTCAATCCTTTTATGCCTCCGAAAAACATTTCCCCGTTACCGCTTTTATAAAATGCCCCGGTATTAAACTCATTACTCTGGAGTCCGTCCAGGACATCGAAGTTCCTGAACCTGCCGGTTCGGGGGGTAAAAACCGAGAGACCGTGATTAGTACTCATCCAGAGGCGGCCTTTACTATCGGATAAAATTCCGTAGATAACATTATTGGGGAGACCATCTTTTTTGGTATAAGAAATAAATGTGCCGGCTTCCTTATCAAATCTGTTAAGTCCCCCACCAGACGTACCGACCCATAAATATTTTGCTGGATTTTCCGGATCGGGGCAAATCGATTTCAAATAATTATTATTGAGGCTGCCAGGGATATTGGGATCATTAACATATTGATTAAACTTGCCTGATCTCGAATTGAAGGATATCAGTCCCAGGTCGCTGCCTATCCAGAATAAGCCCTCCCGATCCTGGTTTACAGAGGGGCGCAGAATGGCATTATTAGATGTCATCAGGTTAAATTTGTGATTCTCGAAAATTCCTCTTTCAGGATCAGTAAGGCGGCTGAAATAATTATCAGTAACTATCCACAAGCTTCCTTTATTATCGATATAAAGGCCATACACCTCCTTTTGCGGTAAGCCATCCTGACGTTCAGGATTGAAAGAATAATGCCGCGATTTTTCCTTCTGAACATCATAACTGAACAAACCCTGTGCACTTGCAAACCATAGAACACCTGTATTATCCTTAACTATTGACCAGGCCATAGTATTTCCGAAATCATCGGGACGGTCAGAAGTGGTTTCAAAACTTATAAACTCTCCGGTCTTTCGTTTCCATTTGTATACTACGTCGGAACCCACCCAGACATCGCCATTATTATCCATGCAGATGGAAGATATGCTGAAGCCTGTTACACGTGAAGGAGTGCTGCTTTTACGTTGCAGCAGAGCGAAGCGGTTAGCCCTGGGATCGTATACTATTAATACCCGCTCCAGGTGTTCCAATCCACATTATACCTGCCTTATCACGCCTAATGCTTGAGACCGAATTATAGCTTATTGATCCGGGATCGAGAGGATTATTAGTGATATATCTGTATGATTTTGTAACAGGATCAAAAAGCATGAGCTCCCCGGGAGTCGCAAGCCAGAGCATTCCGGAACGATCCTGCTCAATACTGGTAATCCTACCCCAACCAAAACGGTAGATATCATAATGATGAGGGTAGAAAGCAAAGGTGTCACTGTTGATAGAAAATTCGGCAATACCGCTGGGTGTTCCAAGAATAAGTTGATCATCCTTCAGCTGTATAATTGAAGTAACTGCATTATCTGCAGGAAATGACGAGGCCGCGGAATTCTTTGTAATAATTTTATAATAGATGAATGAATTGTTCTGCTCGTCGTATTTATTCAATCCTTCAGAATTGCCTACCCACAAGATGCCTTTTTTGTCGATGAAGACAGTTGAGATCATATTACTTGAGAGTGAGCCCGACTGGTTCAGCACTTTAAAGTGAGCAGCGGAGAAATGATTATAATCAGAATTATGAGTTACCCTGAAGACGCCATTCTGTCCTGTCCCCACCCATATGTCTCCCGACTGATCCTCAATCATCGCAGTAACCTGGCTGGGGTTATTCAATTTCCTCACCCTTGTGAAAGTACCTGTGGTTTCATTGAAGATGTTCAGTTCGCCACTGAGTGTACCGATCCAGATTCTTCCGTTATGATCGCTGCAACTGGCTGTTATAAAATTAGAAGATATAGTAGTAGTATCGCCCGGATCATTCTGAAATATTTTGAAGTTATACCCATCATATCGGTTTAAACCGTCTTTCGTTCCGAACCACATATAACCCTGTTTGTCCTGTAAAATTGTAAGAACTGCATTTTGCGACAGGCCATCATCAATGGTGAGATGTCTGAAATGTATTTGCTGCGCAGGAAGGTATAATGTACAGCCGATCAGAATTAAAATCAAAAATTTTAGTTGATATATTTGCAAAAAGTTCACTTTGGTAATAAAATAACTTCAAGGGAACGTCAAATCATTAAAGATCAGAGCGAGGAATTTGAGAAAGCATTTCTCTGAGTTACGACACAAAAGAGGGCAATTTGAATTTATTAGTTTATTTGCTAGAAAACAAGTGTTTAAGCATATATTAACCATGGAGATGACAATGAGGAGGTATTTAAAGCAAAATTTTCAAATATCCTAAATTTTGCGCAAATAGTACCAGCAGTGGCGTGTTTTTAAACTTACCTTTGTGATGTTTTTACCAATGACTATCTCTTAATTAATAAAACAACTTTTATGGTAATGCTTAAAAAGGAAGCTATCCTGAAGAGTGACGGGATCATACTTTTTTCAAATGGCAGGAATTTGATCTGGGATGACATCAGTGAAGACCGCCCCCCTGATCTGCCTCCATCCATTAAAGTGGTTTTAACACTCTCGTTCAGGGAGAATGAACTGCTATTGGGCAACGGGGGATTTGTCTGGGCTACGCGCAGCATTACCCAGGCTGAGGTTATACAGAGTACCCTGCTTGCACAGCATATTCATACCGAAATAAAGAAAATAGCTGGCGAAAAGCAATTATTTGCTTTAAGGGTATTAAATGAAAGTGATATAGAGGATGCTATAGATTTTATCTGGCAAAGCCGCGACGGGCTGAGATTGAAACCCGACTGGGTTTACCCCGAAGGTGAAAAGAACACCAGCTTTGAGCAATGGTTAGACGAGCAATGAAACGAAACGATAATTATAAAAACTTTAATCTGTACACTGGAGAAAAATAATTGGGGAAGAATTAGAATTAATCAACACATACAATAACAAACGAAAGGTATCAAATGAAAGCTTCGTTAACAGCTCTTTTTTTAATTGCTCTCTTTATCTCGCTTGACGTTACGACTTATGCCCAATCGGCACAAGGTAACGTTTTTGTGATGACCAGGTTTGAAAGAGCCTTTCCGGTTGACGGTTCAGCAAATGAACTCGATTCACTAACTCAGATAATGATGGACAATTCGTATAAGAATAATCCTTATGTGGTTAGTTATAAAACAGTTCGACATTGGTGGGGAAACGATAACCGCGACTTTATCCAGATCCTCGAGGTTAAAAGCTGGGATGATATTGAAAAGGCCAGTGAGGAAAGCAATAATCAATTTATGAAAGCAATGCCGGATAAAGCTGAAAGGCAGGCGTTCAGTAAAGCTTATGATAAATATTTTACGGGTAAACACTCGGATGAGATCTACCGCGAGGTAGTGTTCAAAAATAATAGGTAACACCTCTTGAGGGAGATGACTCTGTTATCTCCCCCGATTATTCAGTCAGTCCGCCTGGTGCATTCCCAGATTATTCTGAAGCCTAAAGAGGATCGTGCAGGCGGCAGGATTCTGAAACAGCCGGCCTTATGAGTTCGGCTGCAGAGATAACAACTAACATCATTTTCTCACAATTAAAGGACAGGTACTATGAAAAAATTAACTCAAATCTTTTTTGCAATGATCGTTTTATTGCTGTTGTCAGCCAGCAGTTTTGCACAGCAATGGTCTGATGCACAAAAAGATGTGTGGTCAGGCGTTGAGAAATACTGGCAGGTATCATCTTCGGGTGATGCGGCCGGGTTTATGTCGTACTTCGATGACAGTTATATGGGCTGGAGCAACCAGACACGTGTACCGATGAGCAAGGCAAATACAAGCAAGTGGGTAACACAGGATGCCAAAAACAGTAAAACCGTGGTTTATTCAATTACCCCACTGACTATCTGGGTAAAGGGTGATTTCGCTTATGTTCATTACACATATGCAGAACTTGACCAAAACAACGAGACAAACAAGACAACACCCCGCTCTGGTATCTGGACGGATATCCTGATGAAGGAGAACGGTAAGTGGATGCTTATAGGTGACCATGGCGGAAGAACAGGCAGCGACACCAATAACTCTGATTAAACAAATCGGATAACCGTAGCTGCAAAGATTTTTTAGTCAAAAAAGGATGCCGTTCCGGTAAATACTTTCGGGATGGCACCTTATAATAATGCGGGGAAACTTCTTCGTGTTATAAACCAAATAAAGTTTAGTTATGATAAGATTTTTCAAAACGTTAGACAAAAACTTGCCACCAGGCTAAACCGGGGTGCGCTTATACCATCCCAAAGTGCTCCCCGAAAGCAGAATCTTAAAGTCCCCTTAATCCGGTTTTCGTTCCTGTTTCACATCGATATTATAGATCACGAACCCCCTCGCTGAGAATAATTATTATATAATAATACTAATAAACGGACAATGAATGAATTTTAAATCCATATGGGATGAAACTACATACCGCTTACTTATTATTGCCACAGGCATTCTTCTGCTCCTCTTCCTAACCGTATTAATATTCTCTGATCCTCTTTTGAACAACCTTGTTAAAGATAAGCTCATAACCAAAGCAAATTCAGGCAAGAATACAAATCTGCGGATTGATGATATGAATTATCATCTGTTTTCCAATTCTATCCGCGTAGCGGGTATTAAGCTATCATATAAGGATTCCTCCCGCTCACGGACGTCAGAATATGATGTAAAAATCCCTTCGTTCGAAATCTCAGGTATTAACTGGTTTACAGTGATATTCGGTTCGGGGTTATCGCTCGGGACGATAGTTATAGACCAGCCTGTGCTTCAGATTAAATCGAATGTTAGAAGAAACAACCAGAGCGGCGGGAAACACAACGCGAAAGAAAACCAGAAACACTCCCGTCTCTTTAATAAATCATTTATCAGAAGTCTGCCCTCAGTGTTAAACCCTCTTAATCTTGACAAGCTGGAGATACGTTCCGCAAAATTATTCCATATTTCTAAATCGGATGATGAAACAACGAAAGATACAGTCGGCAATTTTAATCTGAGCATCAGTGGAATAAAGCTGGATTCAACTCTGAGCGATAGTTCACTTAAATATATTATAGCTGAAAATTTTGCTTTTGATGCGAAGAATATAACAAGGTTGAACGTAAAGGGTGGAAATGAGATTAAGCTGGACTCGATTTATGCTTCAGGGAAGGATTCGCTGCTTACTATAAAAAACTTTTCATATGAACCTTTTCTTTCGAGACATGATTATTTTGCCAGGAAAAAATACAGAACTGACAGACGGATCTTCAGGTTTACAAATTTCAGACTTGATGGAATTAACTATAGCCGCATTGTGCAGGGAAGAGTTTGCTATATATCTAAAGCCTCAGTAAACGATTTTTATATAGATATCCTAACAGATAAACGTCTTCCACTTGATCCATCCTGCTGCCCCAAAATGCCAAATGAAATTTTGCGGGATATGGCATTCGGGATAAATATAAAAAAGGCGGTGTTTACAGATGGGGAACTTTATGTTAAGTCATTACAGGACAACAGCGATACCGCCGCGGTAATACCTTTCACTATGATACATGCAGAATTTTCGGATATTAGTAATATTAAAGGTACTAATACCGAAATTAAGATCAACGCCGAGGGGAATATGTTTGATGCTGGAAGACTTACAATGAAGATGAAGATGGACCTTATTTCCGACCGGCTGAATTTCAGCAACAATGGCAAACTCGATTCGATGAACGTTAAACCTATGAATCAGTGGCTGAAGATTGAAAACCTCGTAAGGTTAAATAAGGGACAGATTTCGCAGATTGAATATTCGACTGATACAAAGGATGGACTTGCCCTTGCGAAGGTTACTCCCGTCTACCGGAATCTGAAAGTTGAAATGCTGACGAAAAAGAAAAAAGAGAAAAGTATTAAAACTTTCCTGGCCAATGCACTGAAAATGAGAGGCCAAAATCCCGAAGACGGCAAATTGAAGACAGGCAGTGTTTATTATAAAAGGAAAAGCAGCGACGCATTTTTAGATGTGCTCTGGGTTCCGCTTAAGAATGCACTGGGTAAAGTAGCAGGGTTCTGATTCTACCCTTCTTTTCTATGCGCTGAAACGGAAATTTCGTATTTATTAGTAGTACCATTTAATCCGCATCGTACTGTGCAGGTAACACCGGGC
This sequence comes from uncultured Bacteroidota bacterium, assembly GCA_963839165.1. Taxonomy (GTDB): domain Bacteria; phylum Bacteroidota; class Ignavibacteria; order Ignavibacteriales; family Ignavibacteriaceae; genus DATFVA01. Next base: position 949,621 of record CAWIUG010000005.1, read on the forward strand.
TTATCAGATTGAAACTCACCGGTTGACAAAGTATCTACGGTGTATCCCTTGCTCACCATATCACCTATATATCCGTTAAGGGCTGCCTGACAGCTCTTCTCTGTGTTATAGGATTGAGTAGCTTCAGCCTGGTAAATTCCACCTTCATCAGCAACAAATGATTTACTTGATAAAGCCGACTTATAAAACATCATCACCATTGATTTGTTTGAATCATCCGTATAAGCAGGTTTCCCGAGGGATTTAGTAAGGTGTGAACAACTCTGGCTAATAAAGTTCTGTACATCAAGCTGTGAGAAGATTTCTGACTGAAGTACCAACACCCCGAGAATTATCTGAAGAACCAGAAAATACTTTTTCATTTTGGTTTCCTCCCCAAATAATTTCAACTACATAGTAAATATATAACGTATCCTGTTTAAAGTGAATATGAAACGTAATTAAATCTTAATTATCGATTGAAAGCCTGATTTAGGTGTTATCGACAGTTTTTTATAATTCTTTCTCCTTTCGTTCGGCTGCGAACACTCTGATAAAGCAGAAAACTGTAAGGTAGATTATTATTCCCCAGGCCCCTATTAAAAAAATCCATCCACTAAGTTCCATCTTATTCCTTTATGATTATCACTTATACAAAATATTTCCTTGTAGAATTCCGGATATAGTATTTACACTTTACGATGGTATTTAAGTATTTGCAGGAACATATTTAAGAATAAGATGAGAAGCAAATCTCTAATCTCGTTTTAACACACGTTTTAAAGGCTGGTTATTTCCTTGCTTTGTGCTTCGACTTTTACACCCACAAATAATATCATTAAGGCAGTATAAAATCACCTGGTCACCTTCTTTAACTATTAACTTCATCGTTGTATGCGAATTCGCGTTTATCTTTCCAGGAAAATGCTGCCGCCGTCACAATAAAAATGTTCACAGCTGAACTTAAATTTTAAGCCTACGTCTGCTGCGTAATCTCCCTCCCTCAAGACTTCTGAGACGCCTTGGTTTTAGCGGAGTGCTATACCTGGTAGAATATGACAATCAATCCCCTGAGTTTACAAAAAGGAAAGGTTTCCGTGTTAGTTTGCACGGAATTTATAATCATAAATCCATTGGAACTTAAAATATTTAGTTGTATTATCTCACCCAATCACAAAGAATAATTAGAGTATGATGCGCTTGTCTCAGTCAAACTCGATCGGGAAACCGGCAGAGAAATTAGTCCCGTCAGTGCCATATCGGGAAACCTTCTAGTAGCGGTAAATAAACCTGCCTGCCAAAGGCAAGTTGAAACGGCTAGCGTAAAGAAGTGTGATATTATTGCTTCGGGAAGAATCCCGGAGTTGTCTTTTACAACATAATCCGGAAACGAAGTCAACGTACTCGATAACCGAAGTTAATTATCATCATAAACCTATTGGGTGGATATGAATTTATTTTTGAATAGAATAGTCGTTTTATCCCTACTCCTTTTTCTTCCCTGCCTGATGGTTCAGGCCCAACCTGTTAAGCAGCCGGATGCTGCTGAATTAGAACTTGCAATTAAAAAACTTAATGTGCTTGGGAGTGTGCTGTATATTGCCGCCCACCCTGATGATGAGAATACTGCCGCACTTGCATATTTTGAATCAGGCCGGCTGTTAAGGACAGGTTACTGCGCGATGAACCGCGGAAGCGGAGGGCAAAACCTGATTGGCAATGAACAGGCTGATGAACTGGGAGTAATAAGAACGCAGGAACTTCTTGCTGCCAGAAGGATTGACGGGGCAGAACAGTTCTTCACACGGGCCCTGGATTTCGGCTACTCTAAAAATCCAAGTGAAACATTCAATATTTGGGACAAACAGAAGATCCTATCTGATGTTGTCTGGATAATCAGGAAATTTCGTCCCGATGTTATCATTACTCGTTTTCCTGGGACAGGTGAGGGGGGGCACGGACATCATACTGCTTCAGCATTGCTTGCAGAAGAAGCATTCAAGCTTGCCAGTGATCCCGACAGTTTTCCTGAACAATTAAAATACGTTAAGACCTGGCAACCGAAAAGACTATACTATAATGTAATGCCATGGAGAAGGGCTTCAGATGTATCAAAGCAGATAAAGATTGACCTCGGAGCCTATAATCCCCTCCTCGGAAAGTCTTATACGGAAATCGCCGCCGAGAGCAGAAGTATGCATAAGAGTCAGGGTTTCGGCGTTTCTGCCAGGCGAGGTGAGCAGGTTAATTATTTCCAGTACCTCGAAGGAGACACTGCAAGGACTGATTTGTTCGAGGGTATCGATCTGACCTGGAGCCGGGTTAAAGGCAGTGGTAAAGTATCGGCCTTACTAAAAGAAGTTGAAGAGGGGTACAAACCGGAGGATCCATCTGCCAGTCTGCCCAAACTGATCGAGGTCTACATTGAATTAAACAAACTCAATGACGATTACTGGGTGCCGCTAAAGAAAAACGAACTACTTGAAGTCATTAAAGCTGCAGCAGGATTATGGCTGGAAGCAGACGCTACCAGCTATTCGTATGTTCCCGGTGATTCTGTGAAAATTAATGCATCCATTGTTAACCGTTCAGGTTACCCTATTATACTTAAAAGCATAACTGCTTGTTATCAAACTACTCATAGAGATGAGAACCGGATACTTAACAAGAATGAAATGCTGAAGTTTGATGATTCGGTTGTACTTCCGGCAGACGTTTCAATTACTCAGCCTTACTGGCTGATGAAACCTCACGGCAAAGGAGCCTATACGGTTGACGATCAGCAAATGATTGGCAAGGCTTCAAATGATCCTCCTCTTACCGCTGAGTTTACCTTAACTGCAGGGACTACCGATCTTAAAATGACGGTGCCGGTATTTTACAAGTGGACAGACCCGGTACACGGGGAGGAATACAGACCTATAGAAATTACTCCTCCTATATCAGTTAATCTTTCAGATGATATCTACGTATTCACCGATAACGCACCTAAGCCCATTACTGTGAAGTTAAAAAGTAATACCGATAAAGCATACGGGAAGCTCCGTTTGCAGATTCCTGATGGCTGGAAGGCTGAACCTGTCGAATATGAGTATTCAATCACTGAGAAGGGGGAAGAAAAAAACTTCACGTTCAGTATTACTCCTTCGGAAGGTCAGACGGAGTCAACATTACAGGCCGCTGCCAAAGAAGACGGAGAAGAGATAACCCGGGGAATAGTTACCATTGCTTATCCGCATATCCCGATACAGACACTATTCCCTCCGGCACAGGCAAAGCTCTTAAGACTGAATATTGTCAAGACCGGAGATAACATCGGGTATATCATGGGCTCTGGTGATAGGATTCCTGAGTACCTGCGACAGCTGGGTTATAATGTTAAACTGCTCTCTGATACAGAACTTGATACTACCGATCTTGCTTCGTTCGATGCAGTAATAACAGGGATTAGAGCCTATAATACAAGGGACAGGCTGGTTTGGGATCAGCCGCGACTTATGAAATATGTAAAGAATGGGGGGACACTGGTTGTTCAGTACAACACTACCGCAAAGTTGAAGTTTGACAATATAGGACCATATCCTTTTTCACTTTCGCATGATAGAATTACTGTCGAGGAAGCGCCCATTACATTTGATAATCCTTCCCTGCCTGTTCTTAATTATCCAAATAAAATTACGCAGGATGATTTTACAGGATGGGTGCAGGAGAGAGGACTTTACTTTGCGGATAAATGGGACCCAAGGTACCAGGTTGTTTTGTCAGGAAATGATCCTAGTGAACAGCCGCTCGATGGTGGAATGCTTTACGCGGATTACGGAAAGGGTGTATACATATACACCGGATATTCATGGTTCAGGCAGATACCCGCGGGAGTTCCGGGTGCGTTTAGATTTTTTGTTAATATGATTTCGGCAAAACAAAATGGTTCAAAAGCAAACTGAGAAGAAGGTGATGGCTACTGAGGATGAAAAACCTCCCCTGCTTAAATCGTGGAACAGCGTTTACGCACTGGTTTTTCTTAATCTTGTTATACTGATAATATTCTTTTATATATTTACAAAGGTTTTTGAGTGACCCTTTTAGACTGGATTGTTCTCATTGGCTTTCTGCTATTTGTGACAGTTTATGGAGTCTGGAAAACCAGGGGAACGAAGGACATTGACGGCTACATCCGAGCTGGAAGAACAACCCGCTGGTATACTATTGCCCTTTCTATTATGGCTACCCAGGCCAGTGCTATAACCTTTCTTTCCACACCAGGACAGGCATACGTTGACGGAATGAGATTTGTTCAGTTCTACCTGGGACTTCCTATCGCGATGATAATCCTCTCAATTACAGCTGTTCCTCTGTTCCACAAGATGAATGTTTATACTGCATATGAATACCTGGAGAAAAGATTCGACTTAAAAAACAGAACTCTTGGCAGCCTGTTGTTCCTATCCCAGAGAGGATTGGCTGCCGGGTTTACTATATTTGCTCCTTCGCTGATTCTTTCAGTCATCATGGGATGGGATATTGACCTTACCGTGATCATCACCGGGACACTTGTGGTTGTTTACACTACATCCGGTGGAACAAAGGCTGTTAACCAGACGCATATCCAACAGATGATTATTATAACACTGGGAATGTTTGCCGCATTTATAATGATCTTTTTCCTTCTACCCATAGATGTTTCCCCCATCGATGCCGCTTATGTTGCCGGCAAACTCGGCAGATTGAATGCAATAGATTTCTCATTCGATCTTAATAACAGGTATACATTCTGGTCAGGTATCATCGGGGGCACGTTTTTGATGCTGTCATACTTCGGCACAGATCAGTCGCAGGTTCAGAGATATTTATCAGGGAGCACGATAAGACAAAGCCGCCTGGGACTGCTTACAAATGGTATAGTTAAGGTTCCGATGCAGTTCTTTATATTATTCGTCGGAGCGATGGTTTTTGTATTATATCAGTTCAATTTACCGCCGATCTTCTTTAATCCTAATGTGGTAAATACTGTAAAACAAAGTATTTATGCTGATCAATATGATAAACTGCAAGAGAAGTATGAGGAGGTACATTTCCAGAAAAAAGAAAAGCTTGAGGAAATGCTTTCTTCAATCCATTCCGGGAGAAATGAGAAAACAGAACAGCTTCTGGGGCAGATCCGGAGCAAGCAGAATGAAGCCAATCTGATCAGGAATGAAGCTGTAGGGCTGATTAAACAGGCTGATCCGGGAGCAGACTCAAATGATACTAATTATATATTCATTAATTACATCATCAGTTTTCTTCCTGCGGGTATAATAGGGTTAATACTGGCGGCCATATTTTCTGCATCGATGTCGTCTACTTCCGCTGAGCTTAACGCTCTCGCCTCAACTACTGTCATTGATATTTATAAAAGGATGATCAGGAAGGATGCAGATGACCGGCATTACCTGAGGGTGTCGAAGCTTGCAACAGTTTTATGGGGAGCATATGCTATTACCTTTGCGTTATTTGCCAACCGGCTGGGATCATTGATCGAGGCTGTGAATATATTAGGCTCGCTTGTGTACGGAACTATTCTGGGAATATTCCTTGTGGCATTCTACCTTAAAAAAGTTAAAGGAACTCCGACCTTTATAGCAGCATTGATTGCTGAGCTGGCTATCCTTTATTGTTATTTTTTTACCTCCATTCCTTTTCTCTGGTATAATGTAATCGGGTGCCTTTTGGTGCTTGGTATCGCACTGCTTCTAAATCCCCTGTTTCCCGGCAAAGCAAAGGTCGATTATATTTCCTAAATGTTATTACCGGGAATTATCCGGCTGCTTCAGCTGATCTCCGGACCTTCACCCTTTAACCGTTTTAATGGTTTCACTTTCTTCTCTTTCCGATTGAGAAGAAATTTATCAGGATCATCCCTGCGATAAACCCTCCTATATGGGCGCCGTAAGCAACTCCCCCTCCCTGAGCACCTCCCCCCAGGAGTCCCAGTCCACTTATTAGCTGGAATACAAACCATAGCCCTATTGCCACGAACGCAGGCACATTAGTTATGAAATAAAATATTATTACACTCACCCTCTTTTTAGGGAACAACAGAATATAAGCTCCAAGAACTCCTGAAATCGCACCGGAAGCCCCTAATGTTGGAATCAGCAAATTTCCCCCTAACGCGACCGTAGAATACACATGGGCAAGCGATGCAATAATTCCGCAGATAAGGTAAAATACAAGGTAACGAAAATGACCAAGCCTGTTCTCAATGTTATCACCGAATATCCATAAGAAAAGCATGTTCCCGAAGATATGTGCAATGCTGCCATGCATAAAGATTGAGGTCAGTAGGGTAATATAAACCGATATGGGAGTAACGCCCAGCCCGGGAATCGTAAACCTTTCACCCGTATCGGGGTTTTCATATGTCTTCTCATTCGTAACAATATCCTTTCCGGTAATTATCTCCTCCGGTACCGTAGAATATTTATATGTAAACTTTTCATTCTCCCCGAGGCCCTGTAGATATACAAAAACAAAAATATTTACCAGTATTAATAAATAATTAATATACGGGGTAATGGTTCGTTCACGGTTATCATCACCTATCGGGAAAAGCATTTTAATAACTCCGTTTTCTTACAACGTGAAAATACGAAAAAAGAGCTACTCCTAAACTCTTCCTTCCGGGATTTCTGAATGAAAACATTATCATTTTTTTATATTTCTGATTAACTTTGTTCAAAAGATCAGAGGGATTCAGAAGATGGAAGTTATCACATATACACTGAAACCCGGACAGACAAATTCTGAAACCTATTACTGGGATGTCAGGGAATTTACAAAAGAGGTAATTAAAGAAGCCCGCAATACTATTACGCCTATCATCGATGATTATATAAATTATATTAAAGCATATAACCTGGAGGAACTGCGCAAGCCTGAAGAATACATTCTCGAACTTTTAAGCTTTGGTATACTCTGGCGAGAATATGCTGCCAAAGCGCTGAAGGTAAAACATGCTCCGTTTATCACAATGGCCCGGATGGCTGAATGGAGAAAAAAGCATCAGCGTGTGAAGCCATTAATAGATTTCAGTCGTGGTATCCTGCTAACCCTGTTTTTATTCCCGGAGACAGATGATGAACGTCCTGAAATCCCTTCACTTAACCAGATCGACCATGTTTGTAAATGGTTTGAGGCGACCGGGGAATTCAGAGAACAGGCGCTCCTTTTTATTAGATGGCGGGCATACTGGGGAACGAAATCTGAATCGGAACTGTTCAGAATTTTCTATCTCATCGAAGAATTCACAAACTGGTTTAATGAAGCCTCCATAAAATCCCTTGGAAAATACACCGAGAACGTTGAAGAATTCCTGGAAAAGTCGGAAAAAAAATACAGGTGGAGAGAAGACAGAGTATCCTGCACACGTTCACGACTTGAATACCATCTCAATATGGCAGGTGCCGAAGCTTTTAAACGATGCATTCAGAAGTGAATTTAATAAAGGAGAGAAAAAGGTTGTGTTAGTCCCCGGCTGTATGCGCGGCCGTCACGAAGACAAATGTGAAGCTGTGAGGGTGAAGGAAGGTTTAATCTGTTCCGATTGTCTTCCCGGTTGCAGGGTAAACAGGCTGCGCAGAGAAGGAAAACGGAGGACAGGAAGTGAAGCCTTCGACGTATACATTATACCGCACGCTTCTGACCTGTCATTATGGTCGCCTAAACCCGGCGAGCCGGTAAGGAGCGTTATTGCATCCGCCTGTGTTACTACACTTGTTGAAGGCGGCTGGGAATTGAAAAGATATAATGTGCCTGCACAGTGCGTGCTGCTTGATTACTGCGGATGCAGAAAACACTGGAGTGATAATGGAATTACCACCTCGTTCAATATGGATGAACTTCGCAGACGGGCGGGGATCCGGAATTGAACCTGCCTGTCAGCAGGGACTTCAGATTGCAGATCGAAGAGGAAAAAAGAGTTTCAACCCGCAATTTGAAATCTGCTTTATTTAATTAGATACTATTTTTTTAGCGTCATCTATGATTGTGGATGCCTTTTTCTTACCGTCCTTCAGTAAACCATCCACTTTATCTTTTCCTGCTTCGACTATATCATTTACATCATCTAATAAGTTATCAGTCGTTTTAGAAATATTCTTTCTCATCTTTTTCCCTGAAACAGGTGTATACAGCATTGCTAAAACTCCACCAATAATTCCCCCGACAAGTAAGCCGGAAACAAATCCTGTTAATTTATCCTGATCTTTGCTCATAGAACCTCCGTATTTATGCGTTAATTATAATACAAAATAGCAGAAGTATCAAAAACACACGTTGTTTTGATCACACTTACGTTTTGAGCCGCGTGATGCTTCAGGAGGAAGGCCCTGAAAATGCTAAAAGGTTGCATTCCAGCTAATGGAAACCGTTAAAATAGATAAGAAAGCAGGTTTTAGAAAAGTGCCTCAGGCACTCCTATCCCGATGAGCAGGACAGGAAATCGCGATGTTGACTACCAAAACAACTCATTTTTGCATATTAACAATATGTTAATATAGACTTAACAATTCCTTAACATCAGAGATAATCCTTTAATATAAATTTGGGCTGATGAAAGAGAACTATTCAAATAACATTAAGAGAGAGAAAAAATGAGAAAAGTACTGTTGTTACTTTTTACTGCCGCTATATTTTCGGGTATTGCTTCCGCGCAGGAAAACAATCCGAAGTTCAGCGGTCTGATGTTCGGCGACTACTTTTATAATATAGATTCACGCGATACCGTGAAAAAGGATCTCAACGGATTCCAGTTCCGCAGGATCTATATAACCACTGACTATACTATTTCAAATAATTTTGATACACGATTCAGACTGGAAGCTGACCAATCCAGCGGCTCTTTAACAGCCGGAGGAAAAATTGGTGTGATGGTTAAGGATGCATGGCTTAGATGGAGGAATATTTTCCAGGGATCGGATTTCTTATTCGGAGTTTCACCTACTCCGGCCTTCGATGTTTCGGAAGCTGCCTGGGGTTACCGTTCTCTTGAAAAAACAATTATGGATTTTAACGGGGTTGTATCTTCCCGCGACCTTGGTATTGACCTTAAGGGTAAATTCAATGAGGAAGGAACAGTAAAGTACTGGATTAAGATAGGTAACAATTCAGGGAATTCTTCTGAAGTAAATAAGTATAAGAGATTCTATGGACTGCTTCAGTTTATTCCTGTAAAGAATTTTCAGTTTACAGTTTACGGAGATTATGCATCCAATCCCCAGGTACTGGATATAACCACAAACGAAATGAAAGCTCACGGTACGGTTACCGGAGCAGTAATGCTAAACGTTATGGATAAGGATAAATATTCGGTAGGAGTGGAATCATTCTACAGGAGTCAGCAGAACAATTACTTCAATGCTTCTTCCAATACATTGGAATCACAAAGCGGGTACGGAGTATCGGTATTTGCCTGGGTAGGCCTGACGGATATGGTAAGGATAGTCGGCAGATTTGATACTGTCGATCCTAATACAGACGCCGACAAGGACGGCAGGAACCTCATCATAGGCGCACTTGATTTCCGCGTCGATAAAAATGTAAGCATTATGCCGAATGTTGAGGCTCTTACCTATCAGAGTGACGGAGCCAATGATTTAACCGGCAGAGTTACTTTATTTTATCAGTTTTAAGACGAAACAGAATTATTAATTAAAGGAGAAAATAATGAAAATGAAAATATGGACGCTGATAATCGCTATGATAGCAGGATTATCTTCCATAACTACTGCACAGCTGAAGATGAATGGTGCAGGAGCAACATTCCCATATGTAATTTATTCTAAATGGTTCGATGTTTATCATCAGAAAACAGGAATAGAATTCAATTACCAGTCGATCGGAAGCGGCGGCGGAATCAAACAGGTTATTGAGGGCACTGTTGACTTCGGAGCATCAGATGCGCCGATGACAGAAGAACAAATGCAGCAGGTTAAGCAGAAACAAGGTACTGAAATTCTTCACATTCCTACGGTAATGGGTGCAGTTGTAATAACGTATAACCTTAAATCCGTGGGTAAAGGGTTGAAACTGACCCCTGAAGTTCTTTCAGGCATATACCTTGGCAAAATCACTAAATGGAATGATTCAAAAATTACTTCCATCAACCAGGGTAAGAAGCTTCCGGATGAACCAATATTTGTTACTCACCGCTCTGACGGAAGCGGAACGACAAATATCTTTACGGGCTATCTAACTAAAGTCAGTGATACCTGGAAAAGTAAAGTGGGTCAGGGCACAGCAGTTAACTGGCCGGTAGGACTCGGCGGGAAAGGTAATGAGGGTGTAGCAGGACTTGTAAAACAGACAGAAGGCTCGATCGGCTACGTTGAGCTTGCTTATGCTGAGCAGAATAATCTCCCTTATGCTTCGCTTAAAAATAAAGCAGGAAACTTTGTAATGCCTACATTTGATGCGGTATCTGCTGCAGCTGCGGGTTTTATAAAAAATATGCCCGCAGATCTTAGGGTTGAGATTACCAATGCGGACGGTAAAGATTCATGGCCAATTTCAGGCTTTACCTGGCTGCTGATCTATAAAGATATGAAGAACAAACAAAAAGCACAGGCAATCGTCAATTTCTTAAAATGGGCTATAACAGATGGCGAAAAATATGCAAAAGAATTATATTACGCACCTCTTCCTCCGGAAGTTGTTAAACTGGATTTAAAGAAAATTGATGAGATTTCCACTAAGTAATGCCGTTTAAAAAGACAGATTACAGGACCGAAAAATTACAGCAGGCTGATGGAGCAAAAGGTTCATCGCCTGCTGTTTCCTTTTTTAAGTTAGGATCAAAGGGTAAAAATGTCGGGGATTTCATTTTTCAGAATATAACCCGTTTATTTGCATTCCTCCTGCTTTCTCTCATTGTGGTAATGGTTTATGAAATGTTTCGTCAATCCATTCCGTCAATAGACAAATTCGGCTGGGGTTTTATAACGAGCCAGTCGTGGGATCCCGTACAGGATCATTACGGGGCACTACCCTTCATATTCGGAACACTCTATTCATCCCTTATTGCCCTTCTGATTGCACTACCTCTCAGTGTGGGTATAGCAATATTTCTATCTGAGTTTGCACCAAAATGGCTTGAACAGCCGATGTCACTGCTGGTTGAATTGCTTGCAGCAATACCGAGTATTGTGTATGGACTTTTCGGAATGTTCGTAATGACTCCCTGGCTAAGGAAAACTGTGGAGCCTTTCCTCGGAGATCATTTTGGATTCATTTTTCTGTTTAAAGGACCCCCTTACGGGCTGGGAATGCTGGCAGCCGCATTGATCCTTACCGTGATGATCCTGCCAATTATTACATCAATCTCCCGTGATATTATGAAAGCCATTCCTGATACTCAAAGAGAAGCTGCATTCGCTCTGGGGGCTACCAAGTGGGAGGTCGTGAAAGTCGTGCTGACCGGAGCAAAATCGGGCATATTAGGTGCTACCCTGCTAGGGCTCGGAAGGGCTGTAGGAGAGACGATGGCCGTTACGATGGTTATTGGAAATCGTCCTGACATCTCATTCTCTTTGTTCGAACCCGGTCATACTATGGCCAGCGTGCTTGCCAACGAATTTACTGAAGCTACGAGCGATTTATACATAAGTTCACTGATTGAGATAGCGCTGCTGTTATTTGTAATGACAGTTATTCTAAATGCGATAGCTAGACTAATTGTCTGGAGTGTAACTAAAAAATATAACAGAACCTGATGAAGAATACAGGGAAAATATATTACCGGTGGCGGAAAATAAAAAGCTCCATAATGGTATCTCTTACAGTACTATGTTTCTTTATTGCCGTAATTCCCCTATTTCTGATTCTATTTTATTCTATTTCCCAGGGCATATCTGCCATTAACTGGGATTTCTTTACTAAGATGCCTAAACCTGCCGGTGAGGCGGGCGGAGGAATGGCAAATGCCCTGATGGGAACCGGAATACTGATTGCGATTGCCAGTGCGATTGGTTTGCCTGTAGGAATTCTGTCAGGAATTTATTTATCTGAAAACAGTAAGTCATGGTTCGCAAGGACTGTACGTTTCCTTGCTGAAGTTCTTAACGGAATTCCTTCCATTGTAATAGGTGTAGTGGCATATATAATTGTGGTACTTCCGATGGGAAGATTTTCAGCTTTAGCCGGCGGATTTGCACTCGGTATACTTATGATGCCCCTGGTAACCCGTACTACTGAAGAAATGATGAACCTGATTCCCCATTCATACCGAGAGGCTGCTTTAGGACTCGGAATACCAAGGTGGAAGACAACTTTATTCATCATCCTACCTGCAGCATTTAAAGGAATTTTTACAGGTATCCTGCTATCAATTGCAAGAGTTGCCGGTGAAACCGCTCCCCTGCTTTTTACTGCATTAGGAAACCGGTTCTGGTCGACTCAGCTTGATCAGCCAATAGCATCGCTTACAGTATTTATTTACGATTATGCAAAAGCACCCTTTGAGGATTGGAACAGACAGGCGTGGGCCGCCGCCCTGGTGCTGATAGTACTGGTGTCAGTAATAAATATTGTTTTCAGATTTGTAACGCGCAAAAGAAAGTATGCATAACTAATGAATAAGAATGGAAAAGATTTGATGTTTGGAGAGGAATTATCATTGATAAATTGGACAATACAACCTCGGAAATAATGGAAAGTACACTAACCCACACCGATGCTATAGGTAAAATAAGAATGGAAACACGTGAGCTTAATGCTTATTTCTCAAAAGTTCATGCGCTAAAAAATATTTCTCTATCTATTCCTAAAAATAAAGTGCTGGCAATAATAGGACCGTCCGGATGCGGTAAATCGACTTTTCTCAGGTGCCTTAACAGAATGCACGAGGAAGTGGGCGGAACTATCAAAGGCCGGGTGCTCATTGACGGTGAAAGCATTATGGATCACGACCCTGTGTGGTTGAGGAAAAAAGTCGGGATGATCTTTCAGAAACCTAATCCTTTTCCCACAATGTCGATCGCGGACAATGTAACTGCAGGTCTCAGGTTAAACGGTTTCCACAACAGGAAAAAACTCAATGAAATAGTAGAGAAGAGTCTTATTCAGGCCGCTCTATGGAATGAAGTAAAAGATATTCTCAAACATCCGGGCTCTGCTTTATCAGGGGGTCAGCAACAGCGACTCTGCATTGCAAGAACCCTGGCCGTTCAACCGGAAGTTATTCTTATGGATGAACCGGCAAGTGCGCTCGATCCGATTTCGACTGCCAAAATCGAAGAATTGATGTTCGAGCTTAAGCAGGATTACACGATCGTTATCGTTACACATAATATGCAGCAGGCCGCTAGGGTAAGCGATTATACAGCCTTTCTCTATATGGGCGAACTCATAGAACATGAAAGACCCCCAGAATCTTCACAAATCCCTCAAAGAAACAAACTGAAGACTATGTAACCGGAAGATTCGGCTGATATTATTTCAGGAAGAAATTCTTGTTTGCACTGGTTATGTTATCAGCCACAAGTTGGTGGACATAAACAACACTGGGTCGATTCCCACTATTAAACCTCACAGCATATATTTCGACTTTTTAAAATTGACATTACTCAACTGCACCCAGAGCCAGTGCAAGGAAACCAAAGGCACCAAATACAAAATGAATGATTATGGAAATTGAAGTATTTTTTCTGAGCTGGACAATAGCCGGAAGAATGAAGAAAATCGGAGATGCAGATAGCATCAGATCAAAGCCCATCGGAATATGAAAACCCGCCCAGAATGATCCGTGAACCAACCAGGTCCATTTTCCGTTAAGCAATTCCTGACGCGGCAGGATATACCCCCTCCAAAGAAATTCCTCTCCGAAAATATTGAAGAAGAAGAACAGGGGCCACACATAAAGTATGTACATATACCCTTCTTTTAAAGGCATATTCTTAAAAAAAAATGGTGCAGCATCGATATTGATCATAGGAAGAATGATTTTAGCGATGAGGAAAGACGTCAGTGAAAGAAATATGAAACCACCTATCGTCCACCAGGTATCCATGAGGGAAAGCTTCCTTATTCTCATCCTTCTCAGGATACCCGAAAGCTTAAAAGATCCTGCATCTTTCCCGCTCAGCCATAAAGCACTGAAGAACATAGGGACAAGCACAAGCAAACCCACAGAAAGAAAATAGCAAATCTCAATAGTTAATCCGGAATATTTGTACAGCAAGGGTATTGCAACCCCGCAGGCAATTTCATTAAGAAGTGCTGGAATCCCGAACAGCAATACCAACTGCGGCCAGTTGAGTGGTTTGATCTGTTTCATAAACGATATGATTTATAAATATGATGTATAAAGCAGGGAAATATATTATTTTTGTTTACGACAATATAATAATTTAACCTGTTTTGTAATGCATAGATTATTTAATAACCTTATCTCCTTCTGTCTGTTGTTTTTACTGATCTCACACGGAATTATTCAGTTCGGAATGTTCGAATTGTTCCGCGCTGACTATAGATCAGAAGCCGCCAGGCTAATGGGCGAAGGAGTACCCGAACACAGCCAGGTTGTATTCTCTTTTGATAAGAAACAATTTGAAAACCGGGTAATACAGGTTGACTGGAAGGCTGATGATGAGTTCCGTTTTGAAGGAAAGCTATTCGATGTTATGCGTACGGAAATTATAGGTGATTCGGTTTTTCTATATTGCATGTACGATGAAGATGACACAAAACTTTATTCCGTTTTGGACGGTATGAATAAGGATGATAAAGATACCCCGAAAAACACAGAAATTTACGGTAATTTCCTCAGTCAGTATTATTTCTGCAGCGATTTCGATTATAACCCTGATAATCCGGGATCCATTGAAAAGATTTTTATAAATCTGGAAGTAAACCCGCTTAAAGGCGAATACCTTATAATTACACCTCCTCCCCGCTATACAGTTTAATTCTATATTACTATATACTGCCTAACAGGGCACAATCCCGCAGGATTTTGTTCTGTTTTTCTCAAATTTTATCCAGGTAATCATTATGAAATTATTTGTTTCGTTAATTCTGTTTATTAATATTTCTTTATTTCCACAGGTTGTAACAGTAAGAGACCTGTCGACCAACAATCCTCTCGAACTGGTATCTATTTATAACCAAGATCCTAACAGGTCACTCCTGACAAATTCCAGCGGTAAAGCTGATATCACCAAGGTTAATAAATCAAAGAAGATTATCTTCAGGATACTCGGTTATGAAAAGCTTGAACTGACTTTTGGTGAGGTTAAGTCGATGAACTTCGATATTTATATGAAAGCTACAGCAATATCTCTTGAGAATGTAGTTGTTACAACTAACAGGTGGGAGGAGAACAAAAGCAATATACCAAATACAATAAAGGTGGTCAGCCCCAGGGATGTGGACTTTCAAAACCCTCAGACTACAGCAGATATGCTTGGTATGTCGGGCGGCGTCTTTATCCAGAAAAGTCAGCTCGGTGGGGGAAGTCCTATGATAAGAGGATTTTCCACAAACCGGTTATTAATAGTTATAGACGGAGTAAGGATGAATACGGCCATTTTCAGAAGCGGCAATCTGCAGAATGTAATATCACTCGATGCGAATTCACTTGATCATACAGAGGTTATATTCGGACCAGGATCGGTGATATACGGAAGCGATGCCATAGCCGGAGTAATGAGCTTTCATACCCTATCACCAAGATTAGCATATGATGGATCACCATCTTTTAATGCAGGTGCAATGACGAGGTTTTCTTCTGCAAATATGGAAAAGACAGGACACATACACTTTAATCTTGGTTTCCAGAAATGGGGATTCCTTTCAAGTTTGACGTATACAGATTTCAACAACCTTGTTATGGGAAGCAATGGTCCCGATGAATACCTTCGCCCAACATACCAGGAAAGGGTAAACGGAAATGACAGTGTTTTTGTAAATCCTGATCCGAAAGAACAGAAGTATTCAGGTTATAACCAGATCAATTTTATGCAGAAGGTTTTATTCAGTCCTGTTGACGAATGGGAACTCGAGTATGGATTTCATTATTCAACCTCTTCAGATGTTACACGATACGACCGACTTATTCGCCCGAAAGGGAGAACACTCCGTTCCGCTGAATGGTATTACGGTCCACAGGACTGGATGATGAACACGTTAAGTGCGGTTAATTATTCGCCGAACACAATTTTCGATCTCTCAAAAGTTACCGCAGCTTATCAGTATTTTGAAGAAAGCAGGCACGACAGGAATCTGAATTCAGCAGACAGAACAAACAGGGTAGAGAAGGTTTACGCATACTCTTTTAAATTTCGATCTGTTGAAAGAACTGACGGATAAGGCAAACCTGTATTACGGTGCTGAGGTTGTTCTTAATAAAGTAGGGTCAACAGGAACCACAGAGAACATACTTACAGGCGTCTCTCTCCCTGATGCATCCAGGTATCCTGACGGATCAACCTGGAATTCTTATGGAGCATATGTTACTTATAAGAATCGGTTTAATCCCCGGTATATTCTTCAAACAGGTATACGATATAATTATGTAACTCTTGATGCCGAATTTGACAATACATATTACCAGTTTCCTTTTAAGACCGCCGAGATGAGAACAGGAGCTTTAACAGGAAGCGCAGGGTTAGTATGGCATCCGCAGAGTGATTGGCAGATAAACATGAACCTCTCTACAGGTTTCAGAGCGCCTAATGTTGACGATCTTGGAAAAGTATTTGATTCCGCGCCGGGTTCTGTAGTAGTTCCCAATCCTGATCTCAAACCTGAATACGCATACAACGCTGAATTGGGGCTAGTGAAAGTTTTTGGAACAACTGCTGAATTCGATTTAACCGGCTTTTATACTTACCTGGACAATGCCCTTGTAAGGCGTGACTATACGTTAAACGGCAGTGACAGCATTATGTATGATGGAACTATGAGCCATGTGCAGGCTATCCAGAATGCTGCTTATGCTCATATTTGGGGGATTGAAGCTGACGTGAATATTAACTTTACGGGGTATTTTAATTTCAGGACCCAGTTAAATTATCAGCAAGGGAAAGAGGAGGATGATGCCGGCAATGTTACCCCCCTCAGGCATGCCGCACCCTGGTTCGGTAAAACGGAATTATCGTTTAAGAAGGATAAGCTTGGCGCGTCAATATATGCATTATACAATGGGGAAGTCGCTTTCAGCGATCTATCACCTTCTGAATATGAAAAGGATTACCTGTATGCGAAAGACGCAGATGGAAATATCTATTCTCCGTCGTGGTATACCCTTAACCTGAAGCTAAGCTACCGTTTGTTTGATAATGTTGAAGCTTATCTGGGTGTTGAAAACATTACAGATCGGCGGTATAGACCATATTCTTCAGGAATAACTGCTGCAGGAAGGAATTTCATAGGGTCATTAAGATTTAATATTTAAGAGAAGAAAAGTTCACCTTTATACAATTTCACGCCGGTCTTCAGGCCGGCGCTTTTATTAGTGAACAGACTTTCCGTAATGACAGTTTTGAGTCAGAAAATTCATTTCCCATTTTCCTTTTAAAAAGCTATCTTTCAGCCGGTTCATATTCAGGTATTAAGTTGGAAAACGACAGAAAAACACAGATTATCAGGGCTGCCGTAAAAAGGTTCTCAAACATGGACCGGGGAAAACCACCCTCGATGAAATTGCTCGTGATTTACGAATCGGCAAAGCAACAATCTACCATTATTTTGTTTCCAAGGAAGAACTTTTCTATAGTTCCATTGAATGGGAAAGTGAACAATTCATTGCAGAAGTTAAGTCTATATTCGACAATGAAACGTGTCCACTGCGTGAAAGGTTTAATGAATATTTCCTATGCAAAGAAAAATTCGATCAGAAATATAAACTTCTATATGAGATTCTCCTTCTGCTGATGAAAGACGATTCGCATGAAAAAGAAAAGATTATTCTTAAATCAATGCTGAGAAAAGAAGAAATTATACTTGAGATGGTTCTAAATCCTGCTTATAGAATGAAGGAGATGAAACACATACCATCGCTGCCGGTAATGTTTGCAACCACAAGCTGGGGATGGCTTTTCGGTGTGAAATTAAACCAGTCAACCAGCGGAGAAGATCAGCTGGTTCCTAAAGAACTTCTGCATATCCTTATTGAAAACGTACTTCCGGACTAATCCTCATTCTCTGTATCTCCTTCATCGTCGTTCAATATAATCTTCTCATATTTGTGCTTAATCATCTGCGCTTCTACAATAAAATAAACATCCTCCGCTATATTGGTAGCGTGGTCAGCAAGTCTTTCCAGGTGCCTTGAAACCACCAATAAGGCAACGCCAGGGTCGACATTCTCAGGCTTTTCCTTCATGATATTTTTTATAATAGTATGATTTTCAGCATTGAATTCATCAACCTTATCGTCAGTTTCAATTACTTTTTTTGCAAGATCGGGATTACCTTCAATAAATGCATCAATCGAATTTTTTATCATTTCCCTAGTAACCTGCGACATTTCCCTTAGATGCGTCTTCTCATAAAAGTCAGGTTTCTTCCCCATTTCTTTGGCACTCTCCGCGATGTTCACCGCAAGGTCCCCTATCCGCTCCAGGTTAGTGTTGATTGTAAGAGCAGACATTATCAGTCTCAGGTCCATCGCCACAGGCTGACTCAACGCAAAGATCTTCTGGCATATCTTCTCGATCTTCACATCATATTTATCTACTTTCGTGTCTCTCCCAATGACGAGATCGGCAAGTTCACTATTCTCCTCGTCAACGGACCTAATGGACATCTCAACCTGTTCATCCACAAGACTGCACATTTTTATGAGCCTTGTTTTCAGCTTCTCTATCTGAATCTCAAACTGGCGTTCCATTCTTAATCTCCTTCAAATGATTAAAAATTCTATTAACCAAATCTACCCGTAACATAATCTTCGGTCTGCTTCTTAACGGGTTTTGTAAATATTCTACTTGTCTTATCGTATTCTATTAATTCACCCAGGTAAAAGAAGGCCGTACTGTCGCTTACCCTTGCTGCCTGCAGCATATTATGAGTTACAATTACGATAGTATAGCTTTTTTTGAGATCGTGAATTAATTCTTCAATCTTGGCAGTAGAAATAGGATCAAGCGCGCTGGCCGGCTCATCCATAAGCACTATCTCAGGTTCAATAGCAAGGGTACGGGCAATACATAACCTCTGCTGCTGTCCCCCCGAAAGAGCAAGTGCCGGTGATTGCAGTCGGTCTTTAACTTCGTCGAAAAGAGCAGCATGAGTAAGCGACTCTTCCACAATTGAATCGAGAACCTTCTTTTCACGGGTGCCATTCAGTCTAATTCCAAATACCAGGTTTTCATAGATGCTCATGGGAAAAAGGTTGGATTTTTGGAAAACCATCCCAACTCTTCTCCTGAGGTTAACCACATCGATATCACGATCATAAATATTCTTCCCGTCTATTGCAACCTCACCGCTTATTTTAACACCGTCGATGAGATCGTTCATCCTATTGATAGCCCTGATGAAGGTTGATTTTCCGCATCCGCTGGGTCCAATAAAAGCCGTCACTTTATTAGCAGAAATATCCATCGATATATCTTTCAAAGCCTGTTTGGTACCATAATACAGGCTTAGATTTTTAACGGATATTTTGACTTCCTTCATTTCCGGAAAATCTTTTATAAATAATAAGTAAAAAGCAGAGATTTAGTAGAGTGCTTCACGGATCCTGGCACTGATATAGTCCATCACCCATACAACAAAGGCAATCATAAGAACAAGGAGTCCGACCTCATGCCATCGGGCCAGTCCCTGGTACTGCATAAGCATTGTACCGATACCACCGCCGCCTACAAGTCCTATTATCGTTGCCATCCTCACGTTTATATCCCAGCGATAGATTGTAAAGGATAAGAAAGGAAGAACTATCTGGGGTACAACCGCGTACCAGACTACCTGGACCTTATTGGCTCCCGTTGCGCTGATAGCTTCAACTGGCCCGGTCTCAATATTCTCTATCGCCTCGGAATATAGTTTTGCATTAGACGCAATCGTATGAACAAGCAGAGCTATCATTCCGGCAAAAGGACCAATACCAACCCATACAGAAAAAATTATTGCCCAGATCAGGGGTTCAATCGAACGTATAAAATTAAGTATGATTCTGAGAATATAATAAACTGCAAAACTGAATTTATTCTCCTTCATTAAATTTCTTGCCGTGAAGAATGACAAAAGCAGCGTAATTGGTATTGAAATAAGGGTTGCCAGCAGAGCAATATAAATAGTTTCGATCATCGCGAACAATGCATCATCAAATATGCCCATCTCGGGTTGGAATAATGAGCTGAAGATTCTTTCGGCACCTTGTATTCCTTCGCTACTGAAGAGATCTATTATTGATATCTGTGTTACAATCCAGCCGGCAATAAAGGTAATATTGAAAAGAAACCAGCCGAAAATCTCGACGGTATATTTTGTAACCTTATTATCATCCGCAATACCGAAAAGTTTAGCAGAAAGAGAAGTGCGTGAATATGTCCATGCATACCCGGCAATTATGCTGATAATCAGAAGAATTAATATATTGTTCCAGTCGAAAGGAGGATAGCGCAGGTTCAGGAGGAACTTGTAATAAACAGCTCTTTCAAGAACAATCAAGCTATAAAAGATGAAGAATATATCAAGTAGCACGGATTTAACAAAATTGAATTTTGCTTCACGCTTTTTGTTATGGTCGAGAATAGCCTGTGGATGAATCTCAAGTTCAGGGTCTATCATCTTATCTCTACCTCCTCTGCCTCTTCACCATATATAGTTTTGAACCAGGTTTCATCTATATCGTAAGGCATTCCCTCATAAATAATTTCACCTGCTTTCAAAGCAATTACCCTTGAGGCATATCTTCTTACAAGACTAAGAAAATGAAGATTGCATATCACAGTGGTACCAAGATCCTTATTTATTTTTTCAAAATACTGCATAACAGAGTTAGATGTAGCTGGATCAAGTGATGCCACAGGTTCATCTGCAAGTAGAAGTTTGGGATTCTGCATCAGGCTGCGGGCTATAGCCACACGCTGCTGCTGGCCTCCACTGAGCGAATCGGCCCTTATCCCGGCTTTTTCAGTAATCCCTACCCTATCAAGGTTTGTATAAGCTTCTTTAATGGTATCATCACTGAACCTTTCGAACACTGACTCGAAAGTTCCCAGCGCACCCAACTTCCCCGTTATTACATTTGTGAGTACAGAACGGCGTTTTATCAGGTTGAACTGCTGAAAAACCATCCCGATCTGGGATTTAACCTTTCTCAGTTCCTCACCTTTTATATGGGTAATATCTTTTCCAAGGAACTTTATTTTTCCTGAGGTAGGTTCTATCAAGCGATTTATACATCTTAAAAGGGTGGATTTACCGGATCCGCTTAGTCCGATAATCACAAGGAATTCCCCTTCCTCTACCTTAAAGGATACGCCCTTCAAAGCATGGGTTCCATTTTTATAAATTTTATGAAGGTTTTCTATCTCGAGCAGCATTAGTTTTTCATCAGGTTTTCAAATTTGATATTCTGTTCTTCAAGGAGCTTTCTCAACCCGTTATAGTCGCTATCTTTTGTTTTAATCAGCCCGCGGATGTCATAGATATCATACATTGATTTACCGCCGGCAGGCGTTGAAACATATTTAATAAGAGCGTCGATTATTTTTGCTTTCATATCCTCATCCATATCCCTCCTGAAGACCCAGGGATCATTCGGAATACTCTGCGTAACGCCAATAATCTTAATTTTCTTTTCAACATCGGGAAACTGCTTCTCAACCCGCATCCTTGCGTCGAGTATCTTGTGAGTTTCGGGATCGGGGGGTGCATAATACGTAGCACCGGCTGCTACCTGTCCCTGATAAACCATGGTTACAACGTTATCATGCCGCATTGCAAAGACAGTCTCACTCGGTTTTATACCTTTTTTCTCCAGCATAGCTTTTGGCAGAATATAGCCTGAAGTTGACGAAGGATCAACATACGCAAAACTTCTGTCATTTAAATCGGAAAGACTATCGATACCAGAATCATACCTGGTGATAATCTGGCCTTTATAAGAAGTTTCATTATTGTCTCTGACGATTCGCAGTCTTGCTTCGGCACCGTATTTTGCATTCGCCATCAGGTAGGAAAAAGTATTAATACTTGCAATATCTGCCTTTTTAGTTCCGAAGGCTTCTACAACAGCAATAAAGCTGGCGGGAACCGCAGTAGTGAAATAGTAACCAGTTTCTTTTTCCAGGAAATTCGTTAGGTCTTTCGCATTCGTGGTTATCCTTTTCGCATCAACAGAAGGTGTGAAATAAAGCTTAATCGGGTTGCTTCTCGTGCCGAGTGCTCCCTCATTTAATTCCCTCGCAGATGAAATAACGATGAATATAATAATGGGTAAAAGGTATAGAAGATATTTTAAGGATCTCATAACTAGCTAATATTAGAATTTCTAATATGCTAATTATTTTTCACCTATCAAATATAAAACGCGGGTTATGATGTTAAATAATTATTAAGAATGAAAGAGGCAATCACTAATGGTTTCTGAGAGCGTTTATCAGCTCTTTTTTATCCATATTAGACCGTCCATCGATACCAACCTTTTTAGCCTTATCATATAACTCCCCTTTTGTCCATTCCTCGTATTTAGAGTGTTTGCCTCCTTTTTTTGAGGTTTTTTTTGTTGGGGAATTTGCGATACGGGCGGCCTTTTCCTTGCTCATTCCCTTATCTCTTAATTTCTCATATTGTTTCTTATTCTTTACTGATGGTCCCGGCCCTTTTCCACCTGGCATAAATCCTCCTATTTTTAAAGTTACAGAGGCTGTCTCAAAGAACCGAAGTTCATCTGAAACAGCCTCTGTGAAATTAGTTAAAGTTTATAGACTTCTTAAATAGTTAATGATCTCTTCCCTGGAAGACCCGGTTTTTTTCTGGATTCTTCCAATGAGTTCATCTTCCTGACCTTCGGAAAACCGGAGGTCATCATCTGTCAGGTTACCCCAATGCTGTTTTACTTTACCCTTCATCTGATTCCAGTTGCCTTTTATTTCGAGCCTATCCATAGTATATCCTTTTTTTTGTTTATAGTTACATTTCCAAAATAAAGGATAATAAGACAAATCAAATGAAAATTATCACGTTTTCTATTGATCGTTTTTCTCGATTTCATAAGTATTGTTTAAAATATTACTATCAGGAATGTAGGGTTCACCAAGTAAAATCCTTGTAACGGGTTTCGCCGGATTAAATTCAATTTTAATAGAATTCTGGTTTTCCCACACAGAAGTTGGTTTATAAACAGAATCTTTTGTTCCGTCTGAGTACTTAAAGTACATTGATACAGGCACAGGGATTTGACCTTTCTTCTCAACTTCGACAGAAATTTTATTGCTGCTTTGAACAACATTTTTTATTCCCAGGTCGGGATAGTCTCGTGTGAAATACCATGGTTTCCAGAACCACATTAAATCCGTGCCGGCCGATTTATTGAAAGAAAAGAAATAATCAAAAGGTATTGGATGCTTTCCATGCCAGCTTTTCATATAGCTATGCAGAGCATGCATAAACTTTTCATTACCAAGCGCATCACGGAGAAAAAGATATGACAGACCAGGACGTGTATATGCGGCAAGTCTGTACGGCCTATACGACATATTGTCAGTTGTTACAAATAAAGGAATATCATTCTCAGTACCAGCAACAGTACTGAAGTTTTCTGCCTCCCTCTCTATTCGTCTTCTGTCGTGCAGCATCTTAAGCTCAAGGTCGTTGGGGAGAAATACAGCCCAACCTTCATCCATCCAGGCATACTTCTGTTCATTTGTTCCCATATAAAAAGGAAAATACTCGTGAGCATTCTCGTGGGAAGTTAATCCTACTGTACTCCTGTATGACTCCGTACTTCCATCATTTATCAGCATTGGAAATTCCATCCCGCCGGATCCATTAAATACTGTAAATGAAGGAAAGGGAAAAGGAACAGCCGGCATCTCTTTTGAAAAGTAATTAATACACTGCCTGGCCACCCGGGCTACTCCGTAAAAGTCTTCAGATTCCTTTTTATACACAGCAGCTATGTATACCCGTCTGCCAGGTTCAACTTCAATACTTACTCCGTCCCACAGGTAATGATCGCTGGTTCCGTAAACAACATCAGTTATATTTTCAGCTTTGTATTTCCATGTGTTCACAGGCTTGCTATGATTGAAAACTTCTTTACCGGAATCCTCTTTTGCAATAATGTTTATAACACTGTCGCTTGTAAAAGCCTCTTTATACTTATGCAAATAATCTTTTGAAAATACTTCTTCGGGGTTCTGAAGTATACCTGTTCCCCATACTGCAAAAGTATTCGGTACAGTCAACTCAACATCATAGTTTGAGAAATCATTATAAAATTCCTGGATGCCGGTATAGGGTATCATATCCCAGCCGTCAATATCATCGTACACAGAAATCTGCGGGTACCAGTATCCGATCAAAGCAGAAGTTGAATCATACATTCCCATCCGGATACTTTCTCCGGGGGGCATTGTAAAGTTCCAATCAACGTTTAGTGTAATTTCGGAATGCGGCTTAACAGGATTATCTTTTACACTTATGGTGAACAATGTACCTGATGAGCTGAACTTTTTCGAATCACTTAAATTCTGCTCTTTACCATTTATGGATATATTTTCTATGATCATTCCATCAGTACTAAGCTCAGGGCTGAGAGGGAAATTCCTTGCAGCATCGCATTTCATTATATTCTGGTAAAGCCTGAGAACGATCCTTTTAAGCGTATCAGGACTATCATTATGATAAACGATCGTCTCCTTCCCTGTCAAAAGTCTGTCTGAGGGATTGAAATCAGCTTTAATGGTGTAATCGGATGAGTTCTGCCAATAGTTTGGTCCGGGTATCCCGTCTAAAGATCTTATACCTTTATCATAGGCTTGCTGGATGTTCCGCGGAATATACTCCTGCTGAGCATAAGAGATACCTCCGCAAACACATAGAATTAATAACGGAACAGCTAAGTTCAGTATGGTTCTCATTTATTCCTTCCTCCCGCTGTTAAAATAAGGAATCCGTATTCCCTTGATTTAGTTTTGTTTTGTTGAATCTTTTGTAAGCCAGGGAAGTAGCCTCCCTCCCGCGGGGAGTCCTCTGAATAAATCCCTGCTGAATTAAGAATGGTTCGTATACTTCCTCTATTGTCCCTGCATCCTCATTCACGGCTACAGCCAAAGTGTTCAGCCCTACAGGACCACCCTTATACTTTTCAATAATTGCCAGTATAATTTCCTTGTCCATTTCATCGAGTCCGAATTCATCAACTTCCAGAGCCTTCAATGCTTTCCTGGCTGTTCCAACGTCAACAACTTTCTTATCATCAAAATCCGCAAAGTCTCTTGTTCTGCGAAGAAGCCTGTTGGCTATACGCGGTGTACCTCTCGATCTTTTTGCTATTTCCATTGCAGCATCCTTTTCAATCCCAAGACTAAGTATCTTCGCCGACCGCTGCACAATCGAATGAAGGATTTCCGAATCGTAATAATCGAGCCTGAATTTTATCCCGAACCGATCTCTCAAAGGAGATGAAAGCATTCCAGCCCTCGTAGTTGCACCTATCAGAGTGTATTTAGGAAGACTGATCTGAACTGTCCTTGCATTAGGCCCTGTATCAATCATTATGTCGAGCTTATAATCTTCCATGGCGGAATATAAATATTCCTCTACCACCGGACTCAATCGGTGTATCTCATCAATGAATAAAACAGATTTCTCTTCGAGATTAGTTAGCAGTCCTGCAAGATCGCCCGGTTTTTCAAGCACCGGGCCCGAGGTTATCTTCAGCTTAACCCCCATCTCATTAGCAACTATGTGGGCAAGTGTGGTTTTCCCGAGTCCCGGCGGACCAGTTAACAGAACATGATCGAGAGCTTCCTCTCTCTTGCGGGCAGCTGAAATAAATACATTCAGGTTATCGGTAATCTTACTCTGTCCCTTAAAATCCTTTAGTTTCTTTGGTCTGAGTGTTTGTTCTACCTGTATTTCCGCATCATTTATTTCCGGATTAGTTGTATCAGACTTTCTCATTTCTACTGGGTAACTAGTTGTTTGTTTTTAATTTTAAGCTTATGAATAATGATAACCATTAACGACATAAGGATAATCATCCCTATGGCAAAACCGACTGTATTCCAGGCGCTGAGGGCAGCACCGAACAACAAAATTTAATCCCGGATTCCATGCGCTGCCGTATAATATTATCAGGTGTACAATATATATTAATAGGGTGTTTCTTCCAACAAGGATCAGGAATCTGGGTATAGTCTCTACTTTCAGGGAAATAAATGCAACAATAGAATTCAGCATAAGAACAAATCCAAGCCTCATCAAAGAAAGGAGCGGACTATCTTCCCATGTATCGAACCCGGCATTCCACTGAGCCTGAAGCACATAATTTATTAACAATGATCCTCCCAATAACACAGCCCCGATTGTAAATATCCTTGTACTGAACTTAGCAGTCTTAAATATCATTGGATTCTTTGCAAGGTAACTTCCAAATACTCCTCCTGCGATAACATAACCCACCCAGGGAAACAGCGGAAATATTGAACCTGTTCCTTTATAGAAATAACCCGCAATAGGTACCGGAAGAAATTCCTTCCACTGAATATTTGCAAAAACAGGATGAAGCAGGAAGAAGAATAAAGTACCTACGGCAAAAACCAGATAATCGTGCAGGTTAAACTTCTCTGCTATCCATGCGCAGATCATCAGGAAGAAAATACCCATTCCAATGCATTGAAGAACGTCGACAGCCGTAAATATCTGCCATTGATCCGCAGTAACCCGTGAAAAATCGACAACGGTAGCCGTAGGATACCTGAGAAGATAACCAAGTCCTACTAGCAAAAGCACCCGTTTATATCCTTTTTTTACCCTCGGGTTGCTATTGTAGGGTTCTTTTATCAATCGGAATAAATAGGTGAATACTATACCGGCCGAAAACATAAAGATTGGAGCTGTCATTCCCCTCATAAAAAGCCAGATCGTATAAGCCGGAAATTCAGCGCTTCTGTAGGAATTAGCGAGTAAAACATCGGTCGTATGTCCCTGAACCATTTGAAGAACAGCAAAAGCCCGCATCAAATCTATAAAGATAATGCGGTTCTTCTGAGAACTATGTGTCATTAACAAATCCGGTAAATACTGATGAACATAAGAAGAAAAATAACCAATAGTGAGTAAAAAAAGAATATATAAAAGTGCTGCAGAAGGTAAAAAA
This sequence comes from uncultured Bacteroidota bacterium, assembly GCA_963839165.1. Taxonomy (GTDB): domain Bacteria; phylum Bacteroidota; class Ignavibacteria; order Ignavibacteriales; family Ignavibacteriaceae; genus DATFVA01. Next base: position 976,919 of record CAWIUG010000005.1, read on the forward strand.
AGAGGCTGTCTTAAATATTTTAAGGCAGCCTCATAAAGTGTGACGCGTAAATGCTGTTATTTAATGCTGATTGTACGTGGTTTTACTCTGTCATGTTTTGGAAGTACCACTAACAGCTGACCATTCTCAAACTTCGCGGACACTTTGGTTTCATCGATAGTATCTGAAATTTTGAACTTACGGAAAAAATGTCCTGTTTCTTTTTCCTTAAGAATGAATTTTCTGTTCAATAGTTCCCGGTAATCGATTTTACCGAATATCAGCATTGAACCTTCTTCAATCTTCAGATTTACATCTTCTTTTTTTACTCCGGGCATATCCGCTGTAAGAACGAATTCGTCATTTGTCTCGTAGATATCTACAAGAGGAGCATAACTACCTTCATTCGTCAGAAGATCTTCCCAGGATTGTTTTTCTTCATTAACTTCAACTGTTTCATTATTACGGTTGTCGTTCATCTTTTTCTCCTTTTATTTGTATAAAATCTTTAACAGCTACTGTATCAGAACCTGTTATTATTTCTTGTCTTTATTTTTATTTTTTTCTTCTTCTTCGTCGACTACTTCATAGGAAGCGTCCTGTACGTTGTCTTTGCCTTCCTCAGTCTTTCCTCCCTGCTGCTGTCCACCTGGTGCGCCCTGACCAGGAGCACCCTGATCCTGCGGACCGCCGGCCTGACTGTAGAGCTGCGAAGCAATCTCGTTCCAGGTTTTGTTCAGTGCATCTGTAGCCGATTTCATCTGATCAGTATTGTTTGAAGAGACAGCCTCTTCAACTTTTTTAATCTCGGCTTCGAGCCTTGATTTGTTATCAGGAGTAATCTTATCCTTCATCTCATCTATTTGTTTCTTTGTCTGGAAGACAAGACTATCAGCCTGGTTCCTTATTTCAACAGCTTCTTTCTTCTTCTTATCCTCAGCGGCATGTTCTTTTGCATCGTTCTTCATCTTTTCTACTTCTTCTTTATTTAATCCGCTCGAAGAAGTAATCCTTATACTTTGTTCCTTACCCGAAGCTTTATCTTTCGCATTAACGTGCAGTATACCGTTAGCGTCTATATCAAATGTAACCTCTACCTGGGGTACCCCACGTGGTGCCGGGGGAATTCCGTCAAGGTGGAACCTTCCAAGCGACCTGCTATCGGCTGCCATTTGTCTCTCACCCTGAAGCACGTTGATCTCTACTGAAGGCTGATTGTCAGATGCTGTTGAAAAGATCTCGCTCTTCTTGGTAGGTATGGTCGTATTTGCGTCGATAAGTTTTGTAAATACACCACCCAGAGTTTCTATTCCAAGTGAAAGAGGTGTAACATCAAGAAGCAGAACATCTTTAACGTCACCCGCAAGTACACCACCCTGAATAGAGGCACCAATTGCTACAACTTCATCAGGATTAACGCCTTTATGAGGTTCACGTTTGAAGAGATTCTTAACCAGTTCCTGAACCATGGGTATCCTGGTAGAACCGCCCACAAGTATAACCTCATCAACCTGTTCGGGGGTAACTCCACCGTCTTTCATCGCTTTTTCACATGGGGTCTTTGTTCTTTGTACAAGATCATCAATAAGCTGTTCAAATTTGGATCTTGAAAGATTTAATATTTAAGTGCCTGGGACCTTCCTGTGTTGCAGTGATAAAAGGAAGATTCACATCGGTTGACGAAGATGAAGACAATTCAATTTTAGCCTTCTCAGCGGCTTCTTTCAATCTCTGGAGAGCCATAGGATCTTTTCTTAAATCTATACCTTCCTGTTTCTTAAATTCATCTGCAAGAAAATCTATTATTCTCTGGTCAAAGTCATCTCCTCCGAGGTGACCGTCGCCGTTAGTTGATTTCACTTCGAAAACACCTTCTCCGAGCTGAAGGATCGAGACATCAAAAGTTCCACCGCCAAGATCATATACTGCAACCGTATGATCCGACGTCTTTTTGTCGAGACCGTAAGCCAGTGCAGCAGCAGTCGGTTCGTTAATAATTCTTCTTACCTGCAGTCCCGCAATTTCACCAGCATCCTTGGTTGCCTGGCGCTGTGAATCATTAAAATACGCAGGAACTGTAATAACAGCTTCTGTTACTTCCTGTCCCAGGTATTCTTCGGCCGTTTTCTTCATCTTCTGAAGAATCATCGCGCTTATTTCTGGCGGAGAATACACCCTGTCACCTATCTTTACTCGTGCTGTATCGTTATCGCCGGAGATAACTTCGTAAGGGACTTTTCCCTTCTCATCAGTTACCTCGTCAATTTTCCTTCCCATAAATCTCTTAATGGAGAAGACTGTCTGTTTTGGATTTGTAATTGCCTGTCTTTTAGCCGGCTGTCCTACCAACCTCTCACCTGATTTTGTAAACGCAACAACAGAAGGGGTTGTACGTCCTCCTTCCGAATTAGGGATTACCACCGGATCGTTACCTTCCATAACCGCTACGCAGGAATTTGTAGTTCCTAAATCTATTCCAATTATCTTACCCATTCTAAAACTCCTTCCTGTTTTGTGTTGATGACTGAGTTCGTCATATACTTTGCTTTATTTGATTTTGCTTTATTTAATTTCAATATTTTTTTCTTTCGCTTTTTTAACTTCACGTTTGCCTATTTTTATCTTCAAAATACCATTTTCAAATTGGGCTTCAACGTCCTCGGAATTTATATCTTCAGGAAGCGAAAAACTCCTTGAAAAATCACCGTAGATAATTTCATTCCTGAAATACTGATTTTTTTCTGCTTTTTTATCTTCCCTCTTCTTGGTTCCGCTGATTGTAAGAATATTATCCTGGAGGGAAATTTTCATTTCCTCTTTTTTCATACCCGGTATTTCGGCTTCAATAAAAATATTTTGATCATCGGCGTATATATCAACCCTTGGACTGAATGATAGTCCCATATCAATATTAGCCGGAAATTCACCAAAAAACTTATGCAGCCTGTTGTTCAGGTTATCTAATTCTCTTAATGGCTCAAATCTTACGAATGTCATTTTTGTATCTCCTGTATATCTTATTAAACCTGTATTCTTTACTCAATCGATGTGCCATGCTACTAAATCGGAGTAAGTTCTTTATTTACTATAGGTTAAAGGCCTCCATCCGTCGCAAAGCGAGTGCGACTATGTGGCAGATAATATGACTATTTGTCATACTGCCTATTAAAGTGACAATAACTGCGTCAAATTCAATTAAATCTTAATTTCTGGAATTATTTTTTTATTTTAGCTGACCATTTAACTTAAAGGAAATAAATTGTTCGACCTGGAGTTTTTTGACATCAAGCTTGATACTGAGGTGATAGGAAGAAATTTCATCTATGCCGAAGAGGTGGATTCCACAAACAGCGTCCTTCTCGATAAATCCAACACTAAATTTGATAAAGACGGAACCGTAGTTTTAAGTGAAAAGCAGAATGAAGGCCGGGGGCGGAGAGACAGGGTCTGGTACAGCAATAAGGGTATGAATCTAACCTTTTCGATACTGCTGAAAGACAGAGATTTTTCGGGCCGGAGAATAAACCTGATAAATTTTGCATCTTCCCTTGCTGTAGCACTCGCAATAGAAAACCTTTACCAGCTTAAAATTGAACTTAAATGGCCCAACGATGTTTTGATAAACAAAAAAAAGACAGCCGGCATCCTGATTGAGTCATCCTCGGCAGGAAAGAAAATTGAAAGGGTTATTACAGGTATCGGGATAAATGTTAACCAGACATCCTTCCAGGGAATATTTAATATCCCCCCGACATCAATCAAAGAAGAGTCAGGCAATAATATCGAACGCGAGGTGCTTCTTGCCGAGGTACTTAATATTTTCGAGGAACTTATCCAGTGGATAGATGATAAGCCCGATGCAATCTTAAAGGATTGGAAGGTCAGATGCCGGTCAATAGGAGAAAAGATCTCTGTTACCGAAGGAGACCAGGTTAAGTACGGGATCTTTGATGACATTGATGATGAAGGCTTTTTAATACTTAAGACAGGTAAAAAACTAGAAAAGATATACTTCGGCGATGTGAGTATCAGTTAATTTTTCCTTAATTATTTGTTAATCCTATGTTCCTTGCCTGCGATATTGGTAATTCATTTATAAAAGTCGGTCTGTTTGATGGAAATAAACTTCTGAGTTCCTCTTCTTTCCGTAAGATTGACAGTCTTACTGAAATCTTTTCGGATAATAAGATCTCATCCGTCGGGATTTCCTCAGTGGTGCCTGCCGGAACAGATAAGGTTCGCAGATTACTTGATTCCCTTTCAATCTCTGTTCACATAATTTCCCACAAGTCATCTTTTAACCTTAAGCTGAATTATAAAACACCTGAAACACTCGGTATCGACAGGCTTTGTTCGGCAGAAGGGGCTTACAACCTTAACCATGGAATAAAGGAGAATGAAATTCTTCTCTCCATTGACATGGGAACGGCCACAACAATAAATATTATAAAATACCCGGGGGAATTTATCGGAGGAGTAATCGCACCGGGAGTTACGATGATGGGAAATGCTCTGCACTCCAACACAGCACAACTACCGGAAGTCAGCTTCGAAGATTATGAAGCAATAATTGGAAGTTCAACAAAATCATCTATTGCCAGCGGACTCATCAACTCAACTCTTGGATTGATAGATAGGATAACTTCTTACCTGAAGAAAACCTACCCCGGAAAAAACATAAAGATATTCCTAACCGGCGGCAATGCCGAAAAGCTTTTCCCCCATCTCGATATAGAATTCACATACGAAAAAAGCCTGGTTCTTTTCGGGATCAAGTCTGTCAGTGAATTAAATATCCCGGCATAAAAACTTTCTTAATTACAGTTTGATGAGAGATTCTTTCGCATGGTGAGTCGCGCAAGTTGACGTTATCAGGAGGCTTTGACAAGGATGTTGTCGATGAGGCGGGTTTTGCCGATTCTGCAGGCTATCAGGATGTAATACTTTTTGCCATGTTCCAATCTTTTAGATGGACTAAAAGTCAAAGCATTTACTATAGCAATATAATCCAGGTTCGAAGTTTCTGCGCGGTCAATTATTTTTTTCATTCCAGACATTATCCCTTTTACATCTCCCCTTCCTCCGGTGATTACTTTCCTTGCATACATCAGGGAATGATTAAGCACAAGAGCATCCGACCGTTCCTTTTCAGTCAAATAAATATTCCGAGAACTTAACGCAAGTCCATCTTTCTCACGAACTATAGGGATGACCAAAATTTTAACCGGGACTTTCAGATCTTTTACCATTTGTTGAATAACGAAAGCCTGCTGGGCATCCTTTTGTCCAAACACCGCGGAATCAGGATTGACTATATTAAACAGGATTGCTACAATAGTAGTTACTCCTGTAAAATGACCAGGCCTGAATTCACCTTCAAGTATCCCGGTAACAACGTCTACATTAACATTGCTTTGAAATCCCTGCTGGTAAATTTCTTCAGCATCAGGAATAAAAACATAATCCACACCTGCCTGTTCAAGTAATTTTTTATCCCGATTAAGATCCCTCGGATACCTTGAAAAATCCTCTCCCGGTCCGAACTGTGTCGGATTTACAAATATTGAAACAACTGTTACATCTGAAATCTTTTTGGAGCGTGAAACAAGCGCAAGGTGGCCTTGGTGAAGGAACCCCATTGTAGGAACAAATCCTATTTTTTTTCCTTCCCTATGCAGAGCTCTTGAAAGCTCCTGCATTTTTTTAAGGCTTTTTATTACCTTGATGATAGCCTCAGTGGAGTAAGGTTAAAACGTTATATATGTTCTGCTTTAATTCTTTCCTGGGAGAAACAATATCCACAAACCCACGTTCCAGCAGGAACTCAGATCTCTGAAATCCTTTAGGGAGATCTTTTCCTATTGTCTGTTTAATCACCCTGGGACCGGCAAATCCAATTAATGCCTGGGGTTCGGCTATATGAATATCACCAAGCATAGCATAACTTGCGGTAGTTCCACCTGTAGTAGGATCAGTCATTATTGAAATATAAGGTACCTTCGCCTGGGCAAGACGGGCGATCCTTGAGCTTGTTTTAGCAAGCTGCATAAGTGATAATGCGCCTTCCATCATTCTTGCTCCGCCGCTTGACGAAATGATGATGAGAGGGATCTTGTTTTTAAAAGCTTTGTCTGTTAGTCTGGCAATCTTTTCACCGACTACGGACCCCATACTTCCGCCTATGAACTTAAAGTCCATACATCCAAATGCCACATCAACTCCATTCAGCTTCCCAATTCCGGTCTTAACGGCATCATTTAACCCAAGCTTTTTAATTGTTTCCGCAATTCTGTCGGTATATTTTTTTGTATCCTCAAATTCGAGAGGATCTGCAGAACGCATCTTTTTATCAATCTCCCTGAAGGTTCCCTTATCCAGAAGAATCTGGATATACTCTGTGCTCCCGATGCGGAAATGATACCCGCATTTTATGCAGGTCCACAAGTTTGTTTCCAGCTGTTTTTTATGAATGATCTCTCCACAGCTGGGACATTTTTCCCACATCCCGTCGGGCAGATCCTTCTTTTGTGAATCGGGTGAAATATTTTCCTTCGACCGCACAAACCACGGCATTTAATTTGATCCCTTCTGCACATCGGCGAAAATAGTCAGCACCAGGTCAGGATTAGTGGGATCATTTGAATAGACTGTAACACGTCTGCTCATCTTTCCCGTACGATGGCTGGTATCCAGAGAAACATTTAATGTACCTTCTTTTCCCGGATCAATTTTCTCGCTTGAAACCAGAGCAGCTGTACACCCGCAAGAGGTCTTAATATTCCTTATATTCAGTGCTGCATTACCTTTATTAGCAAAGTTGAAGGTATATTTAACTGTATCCCCCTCCTGAACTTTACCAAAATCATGCTGGGTCTGGCTAAAATACATTATCGGCTTATCAGTAAGGTTGCCCGTTTTTTGACCAGGATCAACAACCACACCGGTAAACTTAAATCGTATCTCTGGTTTTTCAGGATCATTTGTTTTAATTGTAATATATTTCGTCTGTCTTCCTGAACGTCCCGTCGAATTAAAATCTACTTTAATATTAGTTGACTCTCCCGGAGCGAGGTTAGATTTATCCGGTTTTGCAGCAGTACATCCGCAGGAAGCTTTTACATCTTCTATTTTAAGAAGGTCGCCTCCTACATTCGAAACAACAAAATCATATTTTACATGGTCACCGCGGGGAACTTCTCCCCAGTCATAATCCATCTGTTGAGTTGAAATTTTTGGCGGGATCATCTGGGCTAAGCTAACAGCGGAAACCAGAAGAACGAATGCAACAATATGCTTAATCATTTTTTTTCACCTTTATAGTAAAATTTTTCAAGTAATATGGTTCGATATAGTCGATCTCATCTTTAGTTTTTGTTTCACCATACTCCGAGGCCCAACGGGCAATATAACGGGGCTGAGGAGCAAAAATATCATTCCGGTAATATATCTGCACATCATCTCGTTTTACAGCGTTACCGAAAGTGATAATATCCCTGGAATTGCTTAAAAATTCGTTATAGTCCATAATACCAAGGTTTCGTACAAATATATAATTATTACCCTTAATTTGAAACTTTGCAAAATACACTTCGTCTGTATTTACCTTATTCGCGATGATGAAAACAGTATTTTCAGGTAAGAAACGAGAAATCTGCAGTGCAAGGGCCTCAAAAGTTGGTACCTGGATAAGCGGTAAAGAAGCTCCAAATACGATTCCTTTAGCGGCAGACATTCCGATCCTCAACCCTGTAAATGAACCTGGTCCATTCGATACAGCCACAGCACCGATGTCGGAGGGTTTTATGTTTCCTTCCTGCAGTACCGAATCTATAATCTCAAGCAGCTTTTCAGCATGAATATTTTTATAGTTAATTATATTCTGGAAATATTTGTCTTCGCTGAAATACAGGCAGGCACCACAAAGCCGCGAGGAAGTTTCAATAGCAAGAATGGGAGATGTATTATTCATATTCTTTAAATTCAAATGTCCTTTGCTGATCTTCACCCGCCGTTATATTGATCTCCTTCCGCTTCCGGGGAAGAATTTCAGGGAAAAGATTTCCCCACTCAATAAATATTACAGATTCTTCATCATTAATATAATCCTCAAAGCCAATATCGTATAATTCTTCCAGCCGGTTTATCCTGTAGAAATCAAAATGGTAGATCTTTGCCTGTCCATCATATTCATTTACAAGCGCAAAGGTAGGACTGCTGACAGCGGCGACCCGGAAATACTTTACGGCCTCGCGAATAAAAAATGTTTTTCCCGAACCAAGGTTTCCATTCAGAACAACAATATCTCCCGGGGTTAAACCGGCTGCGTATTCCTGCGCCAGTTTTTTTGTTTCTTCCTCCGAATTAACAGATACCTGTTTTTTAATCATTATTACTTAGGTTCCATTGTTATTACAGGCAGAATCATTTCCTCCATGGAAATTCCTCCATGCTGAAAAGTATCCTTGTAGTAAGTAAGGTATTTATGATAATCCGTGGGGTATACAAAGTAATAGTCTTCTTTGGCAATAATATAGTTTATTGTCACGCCTCGTTTCGGAAGTTTATATTCCTGGGGATTTTTTATGTAGATCGCATTCTTATCATCCACTTTCAGGTTCCTGCCGTATTTAAATCTCAAGTTAGTGGAAGCCTCCCTGTCGCCCAGCACCTTTGCACCCCGCAGCGACCTAATGCTTCCATGGTCGGTGGTGACAACTATCTTAACGTTCTTCATCGTGGCAAGTGTCTTAAAAGTGGAAAGCAGAGATGAATGTGTAAACCATGTGTTGGTAAGAGATCTTAAGCAGGTTCATCAGGTGCTATTTCTTTCAGAATATCAGAATCAGATCGCCCGTGGGCTATCATATCTAGAAAGTTGACTACAACCGCAGTAAGGTGGCTGTTCTGATACGAATGAATATTCTGTTCGAAGTTTCGGCCGACTTCAGGATCAATAATCTTGATATATTTAAGTTCATTTTTTAATTTGATTTTTTTCCTGTCAAGAAGCAGCTGAAGAAGTTCCTTTTCATATTTATTCATACTTCTTTCATCATCATCTCCCGACTGCCATAACTGGGGATAGTACTTTTCTATCTCTGAAGGGAACAACCCACCGAATAACGAATTTCGGGCGTAAGGAGTTGCTGTGGGAAGTATACCATAGTAATAATCCTTTTCTATCTTAAACAGATCCTGTAAATGCTTTTCCATCACAAGCCATTGGTCGAGTCTTAAACAGTCGAGCACAAACAAGAAAACAGAAGATTTCCCATTTTTAACTTCGTCCACAATATACTTCTCAACAATCTCCGTGGTTAAAGTGGGAGAATAATTATCACCGGGATTGTTAATCCAGGTAGTATAATTTTTTTCTACGAAACGGGAGAATTCTTTGTTTGCTTCCTTCTTCTGATCATTTAGAGACTGCCGCAATCCCATACCCGCATGGGTATCAAGTTCCACATCCCAGTTCACAATCTTCAGGTAAATATCAATCCATTCTCCAAAGTCAAGATTATTCATTAAAGAACGCGATATTTCATTGAAATCCTGCAGATAGTCCTTAGCAGCGGCCTGACCAGTAATTCTCTTACCCTCAAGTATCTTTTTACAAACCAGGAACATCTGGCTCGGATTAACAGGTTTGGTGAGATAATCCGTTATCTTACTACCAATGGCGTCGTCCATTAAAGTTTCTTCTTCACTCTTTGTAACCATCACAACGGGTATGTTGGGAATTATCTCCTTAATCTGACCCAGTACTTCGAGTCCGCCCATGCCGGGCATCATCTCATCAAGGAAAATAAGGTCATACGGATTTTGTTTAACGTGGGTAATTGCATCCTCACCGTTGGTAACAGTATCAATATCATATCCTTTTTCGGAAAGGAAAATGATGTGAGATCTTAACAATTCTATTTCATCATCGACCCACAATATCTTCTTATTTGCCATAATATGCCTTTAATTTAACTTCTTCAAAAATAAACATGCAATAATTTAATAAAGATTACTGTCAGAATTTGTAACCCTTGATCAATTCAGGGTTTTACTGGATAGAGATATGTACATCCAGTCCGGCTTCATTTGTGGTTGTGGGTGGAATTCTCGCTGCTCCTTCAGGTTCAACCGAGGTTCTCCTATAGAATATTGAGAGGGTAACCTTGGAACTGATAGTGTATTTAATTCTAGGCTCAAGTGTTGTTCTGATAGTACCATCCTGAGGAGTTCCTTCCTCGGTAAAGTTTAGCATATCATAACGTACAACAGAATTTTTGGAGCTTGTATAGGACATGCTGAACTCAATATCGTTCTTAAGCGATATACCGAAAAGCGGCAGTTCGAATCCTGATTTTGAAAATCCTGCAGTAACTCCAATGTCCTTCGAAAAAGTTTCAGAAATATTTTTGGTTGTAAGACCCAGGTCGTAAATTGTTCTTGTTCCGTATTTAATACTGCCTATTAGATTCCCCCCCCACATATCGTTAAAGGTCATATTCAATCCCGCAATAGGTGAAAATCCATATTCAATTCTTTGAGTAAGGATCTCCTGCACTCCCTCTGGATTCAGTTTAGTTCCCTCAGTATAGGTGGAACTATATGCATGTTCCAGCGAGACCTTCTTTGCAAATGATTTAAAGAAAAGGAAGTTTTCAAGGCCGTCCCATGAAAGATGCCAGTTGGGTCTCGGGATATACTTTGCCACATCCTTAAAAACACCCAGCTTTGAGAGAAGCGGGAGGGTTTCAAATCCCTTCAGGAATGCATTTGATAAAGCCTGCTGAGGATTGGGTGATTCAGGATCAAAAAGCTCATTAACTTTTTTTATCCCGTTCCCGAATACACTCAGGAACAAGGACGGGGGTAGAGAAAGGAACGACCTTTCAATGGAACCTGTCTCGGTTACGTTATCAATACTCGGATTTCCAAATTGATCTGTTCTTATAGTAGTATTTTTATTAATCGACCAGGCTACTTTCCAGTTTATATCGATCTTGGCACCTTCCCATAAGGGTCTTGACGTTCGGAAGTCAAGATTATTCTTCTGGGTAAACACATCCTGCAGGTTTCCTCCCGGAGCCCTCCTGCCCACATCACTGCTGATTCCCAGCATAAAACCTCTGGGAGGACCTTTCGAGTAATCGTAGTTAATCCCCCAGAAATTATTAAAGCCTGTTCCCTCACCAAGTATTCCTGATTTAGCTACGCTGTTATCAAGAGAATAATTAAAGGCAATAGTTTCGTAATCGAAGAAGATGCTCTTCGCCACGCTTTTAAGGAAGCCAAGTGCACGTGTTAATGCCGGTTTACGGGGCTGCTGATTGGTAGTATCCACTGCCTCCGAAGTTTCGTCTCCTGTTTTCTTTGTTGTATCAGTACTCTCATTCTGTCCGCCTTCGAAGTTCCTTCCACGATTTTCCAGGCTTCTTCCTCCACGGTTACCGCGATTACCATTGTTATTTTGATCCCCTCCACCGGTCGGCGCTTCAGGTTTTTCCGCAAACAGAGGATCCGTCAGCGCTTTTAACCGCAGAGTAAGTCCTGCCTGTAAGCGACTTGCAAAACCAGCGCTCCTGCCCACGGTATCCTGGCGGAAATCAAAATTCCAGTTATAACTTACGTTATATCCTGCTGTTATCTGGAAGTAACGGTTAATATCCCATACTGTAGGAAGTTTTGGATTTGATTTTAAGTCGAAGGTCTGGGTGTACCTGTAATCTTTTCCGAAGAATATTCCTGAGAAAATATCTTTCCATATCTCATTATCCGGGCGCTGCACATCATTAGCATTCGTCTCAAGGTAGGCAAGAGATGAGGTTATGTTAACGTTATAGCTCGTAGCCAGGTTCAGGAAACCTCCTTCGGTAAGCTTCCAGTTAAAGTTGAATCCCCTGGTTGTTCCAAAGTCCCTGGAAACAATTTCCTGGGAGGTGGAACCGGTCTGTGAACGTGTGATGTTCGTATTTCTCTGCCTCCTTGCTGTTGCATTAAAAGCAAAGTTCTGCGGGGTATAGTAAACTTTAACGTCCTTATAGTCTGAGAACAAAGCGATGGCCGAACCCAAAACCGGGATGTCCATAGGGTAGAAATAATAATTAGGACTTAAATTCAGCGCATAATTCAAGGTTGCATTCCACACCCAACCTCTGTTTGATAATACAGTGGGACTCCTGCTGAATGTTTGATTATAATTAAATCCAAACGATAATGCATTAAATGTATCTCTGATATACCATTGAGATGTGGGTATCTTTATTTTAATGCTGGAAGCCGACCATGAGTCGGATGAGCTGATTGTTTGCGATTCAGAAATAATCTGCCCAGGTGATTTTTGAGCTGTAACAGTAGTATCCTGCTGTAATGATTCAATTTGTCTGGCAGCCTCATCAACTTTAATATCCGTACCCGGAAGGTAGAGAGGTTTTCCCACTGTCTCTGTGTGAGAATAATTTAATCGAAGATTACTCTCAGGAAGATTTACAGGCAGCAGCTTAAGTATATTCAAATCTGCAGATACGCCCCAGTTCTTCGATTCAACCCTTGAACCGAACCGGTCTGAAAGCCTGTGGAAAAAAGGGTTTGTCTGACTAATATTAAAGTTCACAGTCATAAGATCTGCCAGTTTGATGGCTGACGAGAAGCTGTAAGCCCATCCGGGCGAGTCATCCGCACCTACAACCCTCAGTTCGTTCACCCATATCTCACCCGATAAAGCATTAGGCGGTTGAGACGACTCTGTACCATATCCGATCTGCCCTGTACGCGGCTCTTTAGGGTTATAGATCCCGACCAATAAAAATTTTACAGACGTAAGAGTTGGATTACCTTTTACGCCATACAAATGTCCTGCCCTATTCGGCACCGGTTTCTCTACCAGCCTATTAATGGATGAATCGTTTCTGGCCAGTTTTATGGCGGTCAGTTCGCTAAAGTTAATGGAAATCTCATTCCAGCCGGGTCTTACAGGCTGACGGTACTCATAAAAGTTATTAGTATCTCCTCCGAACCTGAAGTAGACTTCGGAAGCATAACTTCCGCCAGAAGTATCTGATACTGATCCGGGTCCGGTATTTTCATCGCCGTGAATAAATAATTTCATCTGTTTGTAATTGAAAACATCAAGCGGTCTGAACAGGTATTTAACGGCCTGCCTCGACTGTCCGTCAAGCAGATTTTTCAGAATAAGATCTAATGACTGTTCATTGCGATAGATCTGTTCATCAGGTCTTGTTCTGTCTCTCTCCTGGAAAACACCCGGAGGTGAAGTATACCCGGGGTTATCTTCAATGTTAATTACTGAAATTGACATTGTAGTATCCTCGGGAAGCACTTTCTGCCACTGGCTGCCCGTAAGGTTGAATTCGGTTAATCTCAAGTGAACAATTGTATCAGCATTTGTGACAAAAAATCGAATAAATTCCACATTTGTAAGTGACGGACTTCCAACTTTACTTTGAAAATCTTTCAGAGGGATACGATAAAGGTACCAGCCTATTCCATCATTACCACCATTATCTCCTCCCCCTGCGATATAAGGATTGCTTGCCCTGGTAGTATCAAGAGGTATTTCATAACGAAAATAACTATTGGCAAGATCTAGATTACCGTTTTTATTCAGATCTTCAGTATCAGGAAATCTTCCAATATCTGTGAGAACAGCGTTACCCTCGGTTCCGTTTATGTTAAAGTAATCCTGCCACCTGTTGCTGCCGGTGCTGGTAAAAGAGAAATTATCACCGCTTGGATCAGTTTTCGTACTGCCTGTATGTGATCTTTCCTCTGCATCTGTCCACCCATCAAGGCCCACATCCTCTCCCTGATCAATGAGATCATTGTATGGAGGACGATCCTCTGTATTCAGATCTTTATTGGGAATTACATCCTCACTAATCCTGCCGAGATCGAGGTATAATTTAGCTCCGGGAGCGGTTCCCTTATCTATTTTAGCCCAGAACTCAACAAATTCAATATTTTCTTCCACAAGGTTGTTCGCTGTGGATGAGAGAGGTTTCATAATACCTCCCCAGTTTTTTGCCCTGTCGCCGAGTTGAGGATTATAGTTGTATGTTCCGGGAGTATCGGGAAGAAAAACATAATCCATCACAGTTACCTGCTGATCCGCTTTTGCTACCGACTTATTCGGCCAGATCTCTTTCACGTTTACATCACCGGGAGTTACAGTATACCAAATACTTTTACCCTTATAATCCATCAATTGCTTCGATGTTAATCCCGACAACCGGGTTAGAGAATCGGGGGAACTCAGATCCTTCCACCCCGTGTATGAAACTCCTACCGGAATAGTTCTCTTTGCACCTTCAAAGTCGTCTATATAAGCAATACTCTGTCCCTGGTCTGAGGCTATGGTACTTTTCTTTGTATTAGGATCCGGATTGATGTAAGCATATTCACCGGTTACATTTACAGATGACATTTCCCTGGTTGAGATAATTTTATCCAGTGCTTTAGTCAGGAACGGCATATCAACGCCTGTTTTTGCATCAACGCCATATATTGTATTACTCAGCGGCTCTTCACCTATTCTGACCTTATCACTAAGCGTCTGCTGGTTTAAATTCAGAATAGAAAAACCAAGCTGAGTTTTATCCGAGAAGTCGAATAGTCCTCTTGCTCCCAACAGGGTTTTAGAAGCAAGCTGAAACAGATCATTTTTCTCATAGGTAATTTTTAAGTCGGCACCAGGAACAAGCGCTGCATCATTTCGAATTGTAAGCTGGCCGATATTGTAGTCAACGATATAATCGCTTCCAGGAGTCAATTCTCTTCCATTCAATAAAACCCTCACCGAATTTTCAACCACATTGAAGCCGAGCTGGTAGACCGACGAAGCCTCACCTGAATATTTACCTGTCATCAGCCATTTATCTTTTACCTTATTCTGCTGTGCAAATGTTTTTGAGGTATCATATACATCAATATACCTGAGTGAATCAGGAATTCCAGGAGGCAGATCTGCGCCGAAAGGTTGAAGTGTCGGGAAAATTATTTCCCCTGTCTCCGGGAAAATTGTCAGGTTCGTACGGAAATCAAACTTGTTATCAGGATTCGGATTCTTACTGGCATCAAGCAGATCGAGACCGAATGCAGTTAATAACCTTATTGTGCCTGAAGGAGTTGCAAGGTCGGTTACAGGTTCCTGTCCCTCTTTTTCATACTCTATATTAAACTCAAACCCTTCTTCTTTGATATTTCTTCCTCCCAGAGGATAAATATTTTTCAGCTGAAGTTTCCAGGCCCGTTTAAAATCAGGCTGAAGGTTCTGTGGTTTTACAAGTTTCAACACTATATGGGAGGATGTATCATTAACGTTTATAGTATTTAGAAATTCTCCATAAACATCGCCGCTCTGCCGCTGATAAGCTACAGCGATAACATCGTTTTCCTGAAGGTTGGTCTTAAATGTTATATACCCGGTTTCTTTCTGCAGATCATAATCAACACCTTCCTGAAGCAATTCAAACCAGCCTGTTTCTACTTCTCCGGGAATAGCAGTTGTATCTCCGCTGTAGGTTGCAGGATAGGTTTGTCCCTGGGCAACCGGATAAAGATCTATGTATGCATTCGCTTTTCGCTGTTTTGTTCTGTCAGTAATGATACCATAAACCGATTTCCAAACTTCAATATTTATTACCCTGTATTCCGAACGGACCAGCGGGGTAGGCTTCCCGTAATAATTATTAAATAAATTCAGATTAGGGGCTTCACTCGCGTATAAAGTATCGAGGAAATAGTGATTGGTAGAATAATCATAGGCTCTCAGGTTGAATTCCTGCGACGTTGTTCCGCTATTTACAGACACTTCTTCAGTTTCACCTTTTTTCTGACTGGCCAATGTTGTAAGAGAAAGGGGGCCCAGCTTTAAATTAGCTTTCAATCCAAACAGTGCCTCGCTTCCGCCCACAAGGGGAGATGTCTGCAGTGAAACGTTTCCGGCCTCTATACTCTGAATAATCTCATCTTCGTAACCTTCATATTTTATCTTAAGCTGGTTTTCGTACTGGAAAGTTCTTTCCGTATTCCAGTCGGCATTTATATGAAGCTTATCTCCTATTGTTCCAGCAACAGTTATCTGCACCTGCTGTTTGAAGTCGGGTTCATTCCTTGTGTTTCCGTACCTGGATGCCGTCACCCCTTGCGTGTTCTCATTACGCCAGGCGCCGTGTATATCAACAGCACCTCCGATTTTAAGACTGATCTTAGGTTCACCGAAGATACTCAGCACTCCCACTTTTGGCAGAGGTATTTCAAAATCGGTTATATTCTTTATTAATTCTCCCAGCTCCTTCTTGGATGATTTTAGCTCGTATTGATATCCAAGACCTTCCCAAAGTTCTCTTTCATGCAGGGCAAGTTTTGCTTCGATATAGTCTTCGATAGGCACTTTTAATAAAATTTTAGTTTCCTGCCCGGCAATTTTTTCTTCAATTATAACAAATTTTCCTGTGGAATCGATCCTGACGGTTCTTTCTCTGGCTGTAGGCTGAGCAATAAAGGGAGAAGTATTTGGTTTCTGAAGAGTTACGTAAGGCAGATCCCTCCGTTCATAATGAAAATACTTCAGGCGTGCTGTAGAATCGAGGGCCATCGAATCGACCTTTATGGTATCCGCGGCAACGCCAATTGTATCTGTCCTTAATGAATCAGTATTTAAAGAATCAGTTTTTAATGAATCGTCTTTAAAGGTCGAATCGGGCGGGAAGAAACCGGTTACAGCGGCAAAGAGATCAGACTGATTAACGGAGAGGGACGCATAGCTATCCTGTTTTTTCTCAAGTGATTCCAGCTGAGGGTCAAATACCTTTATTGAATCAAGGCTTTGTTCATTTGATGAAGGGGCAGACGTAAGCTGATCTTCACCTTGAATATCAGGAGAATACTTATTGCTGTAAGGAGGAAGGGAATCCAGCTTATGGTAATAATCAAATAAGGCATTTATCCAGATAGTATTATCTACCTGTGCCTTTGCCGGAGAGAATCCGAGATTAACCAAGCTGTAAAAGATCACTACAGAAGCTGCAGTGACCCCTATTATCTCCCGAACCAGATTTGGAAACTTATTTTTAATGTGGAACCCGAAAGAAATAAATCAAAAATAAACAGTCGTAAAGAATGCTATAAATCCTCCGGGAATAATTATTTAATTTTGAGCGAAAAATTATGCAAAATAGGATTGAAGTTCAATATTAAGTTCATCTTAAAACTGCGAAAAATTCAATGTTTTAATGTAAAGTATTAACAGGAACCTGTTAAGGTAATTTTTTTTCGCCCTTTTAGGTAATAATAAGGGTTCTCCTCGTTCATTCCCACTGAACCAACCAGTCCGATCCTGTAGATCCTGCTGTTAATATCCATACATTGGATATGAATTCAGGAGGTTTTTTACCTCAGTAGTATCATTTTTTTAACCTGAGTGAAACTGCCTGCAGTCAACCGGTAAAAATAAATACCACTAGGCAGATTATCACCATTAAATTCTGCTGTATAGCTTCCGGGAGATTTACGTTCATTAACCAGTACAGCAATTTCATTCCCCAGAACATCATATATTTTCAATTGAACAAGCCTGATATTTTCTTTACCCTGAGGAATTACAAAATCTATTTTTGTTACCGGGTTGAACGGATTAGGATAATTCTGTCCAAGTACATAAACAGATGGTCCTGCTTCAACGCTGGTTTCTGCCACTATACGTTTGCTGCCATCAAAATCATACTGCTTCAATCTGTATGTATATTCTCCGTTTCTAACCCTGTCTGTGAATTCGTATCTGCTTATATTTATTGAACTTCCGGCACCCTCTATAAATCCGATAACCGCAAATTCCTTCCCTGCAGATCTCCTTTCAATTTCAAAGCCCCTGCAATTTAATTCTGAAGCCGTACTCCACTTCAATACCACTGAATCCCCAACAGCCTCACCGGTGAATGCAAGAAGTTCAACCGGAACCTCGCCGCTCACCCTGAAATGATAGCATCCGGACGGAGCAGATAAAGGTTTTGCAGTTACACGGCCATCATTGGCAGATGCCTGAAGATAATAAAAAACTTCAGCCCCGGCAGCCTGTGGAGGAATCGCAGCAATAAAAGAATCGGGAGAAACTTCCGTCATCGAGATTGACGTATAACCTGCTGTTGTATCTGTGGTCCATAAAACCTCTGCACCTGCTATCCCCGGTGCATCTTGAATATTTGCATTTATTTCAAAAGGGCCTGCGTATGTAACAGTGCCGGAGATGGAAGGATGAGAGATAAGCAACGGATCAAAGACTCCAATCTCCTTGATGATACAATGAATTGCTCCAAGCGCGGGTATAATGGAATTTGAATTTATCCCGACGATGTTATACCCCGGCATAGCTTCCCTGTAGATACGGTATGCCGTAGTATCATACTGATATTCATACGTAGGTATAATAACCGTTTTATTTATAATGATGGAGTTTGTATAGGTTCTATAATCACCTCCCTGGTTCGGATAGAGACCGTTAGCATCGGGCGGCATAGGGATCCTTACAACTTTGAAGGGTCTTCCGTAACAGGTAAGAAAGTTATTAAGGATATACTGCAGATTAGCCTCTATCTGAGGACCGTCGGCAACACCCTGTAGATATTTCCCTACAAGCAGTGTTTCTTCATCAAGGAGCTTCATATGCATATCTATATGGTGAATTTCATCATACGGGAGTGTATTCATCTTGATGTAACGGCTTAGCCCCATATATAATTTCATTATTGTGTCGACCTGTGCTTCAGTCTTGCCCGGATTCTCATCCATTATAAGCCGGCTTGAGAATCCGGTACCATGCCCGTCGGTCATAAAATTACCACCGGTTGCAACCAGGTCATAAGGCAAAAGTGTAGTCTGGTGAATTGGAACGTTTATATAGTCAGCAAAGAAAACAGGGATAACATCATCCTGGGGACGCGGTCGGTTATAAATCCAGTCGATTATCTTCATACTATCCACATCATCCTTATAAACAGTCCATGGACCATAATCTCTGCACCATATTGAATTGAAGTTTGTTATCAGGAACCTGAGGTTAAACAGAGGAACCCCTCCCTGTGTGAGATAACTTTTCACAGAATTTGAGTCACTGCACACGATGTAAACCTGTCCCTCTTCCTGAGCATAATCGACAATCTGCCTAAGGATCGAAGTATATGATGTCCATGCAATCATTATTCCCTGCAATTCTTCCCATTCAGCCATAGTCCTAACAGGTGATGCCGGCGGGTTTGTGAATAACGGATAAACAGCGGGAATGTAATCTTTCCACAAAGCCTCTTCTTCAACCGTCATCTTGTGAGGCAGTTTCTGTGAATATATAATGGTATTAGTGAGAATGAAAAGAAAAACAAATATGAATAACGATCTCATTATGTTCCCCGGAAAAAATGATTAGTAAATCTAGCAATATTTTTCCGAAGAATGCTTATTTCGTCAATTATTTTTTGGATGGAAGGGATTCAGAAAGGAGTGGTGAAGAAGAAGGTTTCAACCTTGAGGAGCCTGAAAAAAACAAAAAATAAAAATTCTGGTAAATCATAATGTCCTCAACGATCAGCGAATCTTTTTCTCACGATTCTTAGTATTTTCTTCTTCAATCGTTTCACTTCTTTTGTTGAACCTCCTTACAAACAATATAACCAGGACGATCACTATCAAAGCAATAAAAAAATAGATTACATACATAACTATCCCATTAATAATAAGCCCAGGATACTTAAATCAACAGTAAGGTTATGTGAGTTGAGAAGTCCAGAAAGTTCAGGCTGCTTTTAGTTTCCTCTGGTGCAATTTGTCTTTGACGAGCAGAGAAACCGCAAATATTCCGGAAATAAATAGTCCCAGATCTTCATAAATCCCTAGCTGTATCGCGGCTGAAACTCCTAATAAAGCCCAGAGGAGGGGTATTATTAAAAGGTAAAGAGGGATGTTTTGTTTTGTCCAAAGAAGTATTCCGAATGTGAAGATAGTTGTAGGGCATGGTAGTCCGAATGTAGGGTTCTCAGGATATATGTGTCCGAAATAAACATTGAGAAGAGGATAAATTATCAGAGCATACAAAATGATAACAAACCCTGTATAGTGGTTCAGATCCCTGATGAAAACGAATTCCAATTTTTTATCAATGATTCCGGATTTCAGGATGAAGATAGCCTGCAGTACAAAGGCTGCCCCGAAGACATATGCGGCAGGATTTATTGATGAAAAAAATATAATGTGATAGACAATCCCTACCCATAACCAGTAGAATACAAGAATCCAGGAAATCAGACTATCAGCGTATTTCCTTTTTCTGAATACCTGGAAGACGAGGAAGATTGCTGATATGACTAAGACTGCCTGAAAAGGATAAACCGCGTTATTGTATGATTTAAAAATCCCCAGGAACTGTTCAGCTGTAAAAGGCATCTCCCCTCCTCTTATTAGTTGCAAATTTAGTGCTTAAAATAAAATATTCCGGAAGGCTATTCAAGTATTAACGAATGATAAGCAAAAAAAAAGCATATCGCTTTTAAGACGATATGCTTTTTAAGATTATTCGATCAGGATTTATTTCTTCCAGGTAGTATCACTCTTGCTTTCAGATTTGAAAGTTCCTGTACTTGAACCTGTTGATAGTTTCTGTACTGTATCAGACCACCATTGTGTTTTTACATTCTCGAATTTGGTCTTTTGTTCTGCGGTTAATACGTTATTTATTTTATCCAGCGTATTATCCTTAGCAGTCGACATCTTGTTATCATTAGCTGCTTTCATATCTTTTCTGGAAGCCTTGTCCTTATAAGCCTGTAGAATACCTTCTACTCTCGTTGTCTGTTCCATTGTCAGATCAACTTTGGTTCTTAGAATAGATGCTGCATCAGCTACATCTTTATCATATTTAGCATTCTGATAAGCTGAGTTCTTTTTCTGATCCATTTTGTGAGTGCTTGTACTGTCTGTTTGTGAGTACGCTGTTCCTGTAACAAAAATCAGCATAGCTGCCAGCACAAAAGTTCCTACCAATCTGCTCATTAACCTATCCATCGTTTCTCCTATTTTTTGTTTTTGTTTATCTTTGAACAATCCAAACCTACAGATAATATTCCTCTTCAACAGTAAAGTCTGTCACTGATTTAAATTGTTAAGAGGCTGTTTGTTGATAATCATATCAGCCTCTTTATCCTTTCTTATAGTATTTCATTGCTTCAGGTATTTCCGACTTAATATCGTTTATTCTGGTCTGATTCGCAGGGTGATCACTTAAAAATACAGGCGGCGATCCCTGACTCTGTGCCTGCATTCTCTGCCAGAACTCTAATGCTCCGTGGGGATCATACCCGGCCATCGACATAAATATTAGTCCAAGGTGATCTGCTTCACTTTCCTGCGTCCTGCTATACGGCAGAAGAACACCAACTTCAGCACCAAGACCGTAGGCAGCCATCCATAACTGCTGAGTTTGCTGAGGTTTACTCTGAAGCGCCTGTGAAAGTGCTATTCCGCCTAGCTGGGCAAGCAAGCCCTGGCTCATTCTTTCATTGCCATGGTGTGCCACAGCGTGTGCAATCTCATGTCCCAATACAACAGCTAAGCCGTTTTCATCCTTTGTAACGGGAAGTATCCCCGTATAAACAACAATTTTCCCTCCAGGCATACACCAGGCATTCACCTGAGAATCTACAACCAGATGGTATTCCCACTTATAGTTGCTGATTTCACCCGATTTTCCGTTTTGCCTGAGGTATTGCTCAACAGCGGAAGCTATCTTGCTGCCGACCCTGGTTACCAGCGCTACCTGCTGGGCGTTATTACTTTCCTTGTGCTCTTTTAAAAACTGGTCGTACTGACTGAAGCTCATTGAGAGCATCTCACTTTCAGGAATCAGGTTCAATTGTTTTCTTCCGGTAAGCGGTACTGAGCTGCACGATATAAAAAAGAAAGAAAACAGAGTGATGGTTAAAAGATAGGTTTTAAGTTGTTTCATAGCTTTATCTCTTGGTAATAAAATTAATAATGAAAATAGAGAACTTTGCCTCACCGAAATATGACAGGAGACAATTTAGACCACTGTAGAAATGGTCTTTGCGGTGATTGTGATCACTAATATTTCCTAACTGTATTATGTAAGAATTGATTAAATTTGCAGCAAATGAGGGACAAAATTATTAAGCAAAAAAGTGATCCAAAAGATACACCGTTAAAAACAGATATCGGAGATCTCTATTCCTTCCTGGATATCCTTCCGATACCTGCGGCGATGCTTGATGCAATGTACAATGCTGAAGGTGAAATCTATGATTTCATCTTTACCTATCTAAATACTCCTGCCCTGCAGTCACTTAACTCTTCTTCTGAAAACCTCGTCGGAGAAAGTTTTTCAAATTCAAGTTTCCATACAGGACAGACAGACATTCTGGAAAAACTGAAAAATGTATTTACTCAGGGTGTTTCCTTTAAGGAGGATAAAAGCAGCAGCAGAGGGGTAAATGCTGTCAGGTTCGATCACAAAATTCTTATTCAATGGAACGAGGTTAATCAAACCAGGGATCAGGCAAAAACAATATCGCTTTTGCAAAACTCCAACAAGGAGCTTGAACAGTTTGCATATATAGCCTCGCATGACCTTCAAGAACCTATACGGATGGTTATGAGCTTTACCCAGCTTCTGCAAAGAAGATATGCTGATAAACTGGATGATGAAGCAAATGAGTTTATCTACTATGCAGTGGATGGTGCCAGAAGGATGAAGGAGCTGATTGATAAACTCCTGGAATATTCACGCGTAGGAACTGAAAAAAGAAAATGGAAAAAAATCTCTGTTAGTACAATTCTTCATAATATTATCGAAGATTATGATGTGAAGCTTGAGGAGACCGGGATAAATATAAACTACGGAGAAATGCCCGTTGTAATTTCTGATGAATCTCTGCTTACCAGGATTTTTACTAACCTTATATCAAATGCAATTAAATACAGGAATGAAAATAATCCTGAAATTAATATTTCTGCCGGGGAGAATAACCACGAATGGATTTTCTCGATTACTGATAATGGTATTGGGATAGAAAAAGAGCATTTTGAAAAAATATTCCTGATGTTTCAGAGACTACATGGAAAGACAAAATATCCAGGTATGGGGATGGGACTTGCTATATGCAAAAGGATTGTCGACTCCCTTGGCGGCAGAATATGGCTTGAATCAGGGATTGATAAAGGAAGTACTTTTTATTTTACCATTCCTAAAGAAGGAGTTTAATAATGGCTAAGGAAAGTTATGGTCCTGTGGAGATCCTGTTGGTTGAAGATAATCCTGGTGATGTATTACTTATTCGTGAATCATTGAAAGAAAATAAACTCCTAACAGAACTTAATGTTGTCGATGACGGTGAGGAGGCTCTGAACTACCTGAAGAAAAGAAATCGGTATAAGGACGCAGTAACCCCGGATATTGTTCTTCTGGATTTAAACCTGCCAAAGAAGGACGGACGTGAGGTTTTAATTGAGATTAAGCAGGACAATGAACTTAAAACTATCCCGGTAGTTGTTCTTACTTCTTCAACTGCTGAGACGGATATTCTAAAAAGCTATGAGAATTTCGCTAATTGTTTTATTTCAAAACCGGTGGATCTTGATAATTTTATAAAAGTCATTAAGTCGATAAAAAACTTCTGGCTAACCGTTGTTAAACTGCCTGTTCATTAAGTGAAAGTATGATAGTTACAGAGAATACAAAGGCTTTTTCGGTACTGCTGATCGAAGACAACCCCGGAGACCAGCTTTTAATTAAAGAACAACTTAATGATGCCTGTTCAGAATTCAGTATCAGAATTTGTTCAGCAATGTCAGAAGCTCTGGAAGCCTTAGATAATGAAAACTTTGATATTATAATCCTGGATCCGGGACTTCCGGACAGCAGTGGGCTGGGCTCTCTTAAATCTGTACTTAAAACTAAAACTTCAACACCCGTTATCGTACTTACCGTTAACGATTCAGATGAGATGGGCGTTCTCTCTATTCAGAACGGGGCACAGGATTATCTTAATAAAAGTGAACTTCTGCCGCAGAGCCTTAACAAGTCGATTTTATATGCAATCAACAGGAATACTCTGGAAAGGGATCTTACACGATCACTCAGAATGTATGAAAGTGCTTTTGAACAAGCTGTTGTAGGCTTCGCTCACTTATCAGGTTCTTCTTTAATCCACAGGGTAAATCAAAAATTTTGCGATATACTTGGCTACAGCAAAGATGAACTGCTGGGTAAATCAATTGAAGATATAACGTTCCCTGACGATCTTTCAAAGGATCTCACAGAATTTAACAAACTGATTTCCGGGAAAATTAAATATTATAGTCTCGAAAAAAGATTTATCAGGAAAGATGGTTCCATTATTTGGACCAACATTACAAGAACTACTATCTTGAATTCAGAAAATGAGGGGAACTATTATTTTACTACCCTGGAAGATATCACTGAAAGGAAGGCCCTCCTGGCAGAATTTCATAAGCAAAAGGCTATGCTTGAAAATATTTTCAGTATAATTCCCGTCGGAATAAGTATTATGGACAGCGAAGGTACCCTGATAAATAATAATAAAAAATTCGAAGAAATCTGGATAGGTTCAGAATACAAAAATATTAACGATCATAAAAAATATCGTGCCTGGAATCCCGCAACCGGAGAGCAGGTACCTTATAAAGAATGGGGAAGCTATAAAGCACTGAAAAATAAAGAAACCACAATAGGAGAGATACTGCAGATCGAGTGCTTTGACGGCACAAAAAAAGTTATAATGAATTCTGCCATTCCGCTTATCATTGAGGATAAAGTTATTGCCGCGGTTGCAGTTGTTGAGGATATAACGAAGCTTGCTGAAACAGAGAACGAGCTTAAAAAACTTCTGTCAGAAAAAGATGTACTTGTAAAAGAATCCAACCACAGGATAAAAAACAATCTTCAGCTTATGTCGAGTCTGCTGAACCTGCAGGCAGCCAATTCGGAAGATCTGTATGTAAAGAAAGTACTGTTTGACAGTATAAGCAGGATAGCATCCGTTTCCTTCCTACACGATTATCTTTACCGCTCGTCAAGCCTGAATGCGGTAAATATCCGGACGTATATTAACAAAATAACTGAGCATATCAGGAAAATCCTTCTAACAGAAGCAAATAACATTACTATGGTACAAGATATTGAAGATATCGAGGTGAGATCAGGGCTTGCAGTTGCTATCGGGCTGGTGATCAGTGAATTAATTACGAATGCCGTTAAATACGCATTCCATCGGAGGAAAGAAGGAATAGTTTATCTCGAATTGAAAAAGAATGGTAAAAATATCCAGCTGCTGTTAAATGATAATGGTAAAGGAATGAATGAAAATATCAATATTAAAACAGCTCCTTCGCTCGGGTTACAGATTGTCTATGCTATGATTTCACAATACCATGGCACTATTGATTATGAAGTTAACAAAGGGACAAAATTCACCATAAGCTTGCCTCTAAAGTAAAGCCCCTCTATAAATTTAATACAAATACAAAACCGATAATGGATACTCCCAGAATAAACCATACTATGTAATCACCCACAAATCCGCTGTGTAAGGATTTTAATTTCATAATTCCCGGGTTGAGAATTTCCCCTGATAACTTTCTTATACTGACAGGTATATAATTCCGGAATAACGAGAAAAAGCTTATTAGCATAATACCCGAAACGGAAATTATCCCTGTTATATAATTAGTTTCGACAGGAGAGTTTTCTGAATTTAGAATTTCGGGTAATGCCTTGTTAAATACCAGCGACTGATACCAATCTCTGTTCTGGAATTCCTTAAAAGCTGAACCTAATTGAGTTCCTGAATGCAGAAAAATTGCTGTACCAAAGGCAAAAAGCAACAGAAAAATGATAGAGAAGGTCATAACGACAGGAGTTCCGGGGATCTTTCGGGTTTCCTTCTCTCCACTTCCCTTGTCTTCAGATTCTTCAGATCGGTTTACCTGTTTACTGCCCAAACCCAGAAATATCCTCCCGGACGCCCGAAGCATTGCACCGCCTGTTAAAACTGCTTCAAACAGGAAAAGAAGCATTATCCATAAATGAGTTGAATTCTGAAAGGCGCCTTCGATTATAGTTTTTGCGGTCAGTGCCCCGAAAAACGGGAGTCCTGTTAATGCCAGAACAGCCAGCGTAAACAATATTCCGATAAAAGGAACTGTTTTCCCTTTACCGATTAATTCTATTTCATCTACACTTTCGAACTTGTTAAGCAAGATTCCTGTACACATAAATAAAGCTGCTTTTAACACACCATGTATAACAATAAATATAACCGCACCCTTTAAACCCTCAGGATTAAAAGCAGAAATACCAATCAAAATTATTCCAGTATTACTGATCGTAGAAAAGGCCAGCATTCTTTTTAGTGAGCTTTCGGCATAGCACATTATGCTCCCAATAAAAATCGTGAGCGCTCCGGCGGCAAATAAAATCCCTGAAAACATACTCAAGTAAGGAATAGAAACGTCTGAAAATAACGTCCAGTAAATTCTCGCAATTCCATAGAGAGCCAGCTGCGACATTATTCCTGAAAAAATCACCAGCACAGGAGTTGGTCCTACGGTATGAGCATCCACCCCTGCAAAATGGAATGGAACAATTGCAGCTTTCACAAAAAACCCGGCTGTAATTAATCCGAATGATACAGCAATTAAAGAATCCATTTTCTGACCTGTCAGCACATTACCTGCCTGGGCAAAGTTGAGCGCACCTGTTCTTGAATATATAAAAGCGATGCCGAATAAAATCAGAGTTCCACCGATACTATTTGTAACCGCAAAATTCAAAGCTCCCTGCAGCTGAGACGGACCTTCATTTTTATATCCTGTTAAGGAATACGCCGCCACACTCATTAGTTCAAAAAAAACAAAAAGATTAAACATATCGCCGGTTAAACAGAATCCCGTCATTCCGCCCAGGAATAAGAGCATCAGGGAATGATACAGGTTTTTTATTGTTTCGAAGTATTTCCAGGAATAAAGAAATGCGATTGTGATCAGAAGGGACGCAAATGATGCAAGTATAGCCCCCGTCCGGTCGATTACAAACGAAATTCCGAGTGCTACTTCCCCTATCGGGATATGATTTCCAAACCAGTAGACTTCAGGAGCGTTAAATATTAAAATTATACATATAATTGTTACTAGTGACGACGTAACGATGGCCGCAATGTCTACCACACGTTTGTGGTGCAGTACATTTCCCGATCCTATCAAAATTGCAGCAACAAATAGAGGGAGAATGACTGGAAAGGGAGATAAAAAACTCATCCTTTCATCGCCGATAATTTTGCCGGATCCAGTGTGTTAAACTGTTTATGAGCCTGGATAGCGATTGCCAGAAGCAGGGCTATTACCACTGCCCCAACTACCACATCAGTTAATGTTAATGCCTGGACTACAGGATCAACGGCCCTCGAACCTTCCGGGATATTCTTAAATACCGGTGCGGCTGCGTTTTTTCTGTACCCGATCATAATAAGCAGAATAAATGTAGATGATTGAATCACCGTAAGGCAGTTAACAAGGTGAATTAAATTTCTGCTGGTGACTATACCATATAATCCGATGATGAAGAGCCAGACTGTTACAAGGTATGGAATGGTATTCATTTCTTCTTCCTCTCTTTTCTGACTACCGCTCTTTTTTCTCTCAACAGGATGGTCTGTGCCAAAAATTCATTTGCTAATAGAATTATTCCTCCGGAAACGGCCAGACCTACGAAAAAATTAAGAAGCAGAATAATTCCTCCCGACAGGTACGCACCCCTTGAACCATATGGTAAAAAATTATATAGAAAATTATTACCCTGGAATAATGCATAAATCCCTGTCAGAAGAAAACCTGATAACCCGACCGTTTCGATAATTTCCATTTTATGGAAGGAGACAACCGAATCAAACTTTTCATAATCTGAAGCCAGGTATATCAGCAAGACTGCCGATGAAATAATTACCCCTCCCTGAAACCCGCCTCCGGGACTTAAATGGGCGTGAAAAACCATGTAGAGACCAAATAGAAATATCAATCCTGCAGACATTAAACCAAACACTGTAACCGCGTCACTGGTTTCCGGAGCTTCTCTTCCCGGCATTTCTTCTTCAGGTATATCCTGAACCTCGAACTCCCTTTTGCGTAGTAGAAGTGAAATTCCGGCAATGGATGCAAACAAAAGGAATTCTTCTCCCATAGTATCAACTGCCCGATAATCAAATGCGACGGTTGAAACAACGTTAAGAGCTTCCCTCCCGCTTACTGCAATTTTATTTAATGTTAGTCCATATACACCCTTATATTCACCGAAATCATTTAATCCCTGTATTGCCCTGAACATAAAGAAGCAGAACGCCGCGGCAATAACTATAAAAAACCATTTCCTTGATCCTGGTTTCATTTCTTCTTGTTTTGCTTTAGATGTTCAATGGAATAGGATTTAACCTTAGCAAGCGCGAGCAGTATCATTAATGGAATGACAATCGAGCCCACTACTATTTCAGAAAGCGCTACTTCGGGAGCCTGCAATGCAATGAAATAAATTGACAGGATCATTCCGTAAAAACTCAGCACAATTGATTGATGGAGCGGGTTTCGGGTAAGAACCGAAATCGTTCCGAAAACGGCGATCATCAATAATATTATCATCTGAAATAAATCTATCATCCGTTCCGGCCTTTCTTTTTTTTAATCTCATTTATCTTTTGCCATACACCAAAGATCCTTATCCTTTTGGCCCTGGAAGTTGCATGGGTTAGTATGGGGCTATAGACCAGAATGAAAAAAGCAAATAAGACCGATTTTATTCCTGCCGAAGAAAATCCTTCCTGAAGTAAAACCGCGAGGCAAATGAAAGTTGTACCCAAGGTTGCTGACGGACCGAGATAATGAAGTTTAGCATACGTTGACGGAATTAGAATCATTGCGGCAGAGCAAAGAAGGATGATGAACAAACCGATGCCTAATACAATTAATGAAATCGGGTTCATTACAACCATTTCTCCAAAAATCTTAAATAAATCAGTGTACCGGTAAATGAAACTATTACCAGGCAAAGTGCCGAATCGAAAAAGATATCATTATGGAAACCTTCAGCCAGTAATAATATTATTATTGAAGAAATAATATTACTCAGCTGCAGAGCAGTTATACGGTTCATAATGTTGCTTTTAAGACACATCAAACCGCAGACAAATAAGCCGATTGTCAAAAGCACTGCAGCTCCAATCCATACGTTCATATTGGTAATTCTTTCACTTCGGGATGAGTGACAAGTTCATGGATTAATATTTTTTGTCGTTCTTTATCTATTCCTATCACATAGGTATTCGGAACAAGAGAGATACTATAAGTATACGCTGCACACCTCGCCGCATCTTCTGTTTCACTGCCTGAGACAGGAAACTTCACATACTTGAAGTTTCCCTGAATTCTTCTGTTCTTAAAGACTCTTTCTAGAATAAGCGCTTTTAGAACCACGTAATTATCTTTAACCAGATCCAATGGAAGTTTCAAGAAGAGAGGATTGAACCGATACGTTCCAGAAAGAAAAAATAACAATCCCTTTGCTCTTATATGATTCTGCAGTAAGGCAGGCAAAATGGCTGCTCCTGCACCAAAAAGCAGTTCAGGGATATCTTTTATCCCGGTTAAAAGGACCCAGAAAAGAAATCCTGTTATCCACCAGGAAAAAAAAGAATATATTCCCTTCCGGTTATCACCTAGTTTGCTTTCAACCTCGCCACGATGATTCCTGTTCCGTTTTTGTCTTTTCATTTTTAATGTAAAGTTTCATCGTATTTAATTATAAAGGTGATGAGTAACTATGATGATGATAACAGAGCGAAGCCCGGGATTATTCCTTCACACCGCCGAGCATTATTCCCTTTATATAATATCTTTGAAGGACGAGGAAGACTACAACTACAGGAATGATTGTAATTACAGATCCTGCCATCATTAATTCGGGGTCTTTTGTATGCTCAAGCATAAGGCTTGAGAGCGCAACGGGCAGTGTATACATCGAATCATCTGTCAGGGCAATGAGCGGCCACAGAAAATCATTCCACGTTCCGAGGAACGTGATAATTCCGAGGGTTACAAGTACCGGTACAGCAAGGGGAAGGATAATTTTTCTATACACCTGAAAATCGGAGGCTCCATCCATTTTGGCGGCTTCTATAAGACTATCGGGGATGGCCATACAATGCTGCCTGATGAGAAATATTCCGAAAATGCTGGCAAGGCCGGTAACCAGGATGGCCATATAGGTGTTTATCAGTCCTATTGATTTCAACATTAGAAACAGAGGGAGCATTGTAACCTGACTGGGAACGATCATATTTATGAGGAGCAGGTTGAAAAGTTTTCTTTTCCCGGCAAACCTGTACTTGGCAAAAGCATAACCTGCCATAGAATTGAAGAACAAAGAAACCGCGGTAACCATTGTTGAAAGGATGATGCTGTTCAAAAAACTTCGGGCGACGCTCAACCTGGTAAGCAGGTGAACATACTGGTCGAAGACAATATGAGCCGGGAAAAATACCGGTGGATAGACGCTCGCCTCTCCATCGGGCATAAATGAAGCTGACACCATCCATATGAACGGTATTAGAGTTATTATGGAGGTGACCGTAAGAAATATGTAGAGGCCGGTTTTTTTCATGCTCTATGTTAAATGATTTTTCTGAAGTCTAAACTGAAGTACAGTCACAATTAATATCAGGAAAAACAGAACGAATGAAATGGAAGCGGAATAACCCATATTCCACCACCGAAATCCCTCCTGGTACATATACCCAACGATGCTCAGAGTTTTATTCAGAGGACCACCCTGAGTCATTATGTAGGGTTCGGCGAATAGCTGGAAGAAACCGACGATGGTGATGATACTGACAAAAAGCGTCATTGGCGCAAGCATCGGAATTGTAATAGCTTTGAACTTTTCCCATCCGTTAGCACCTTCGAGAGAGGCAGCCTCATAAAGATCCTCAGGAATATTCTGCAGTCCTGCAATAAATATTATCATATTGTAACCGAAAGTTTTCCAGACCGACATAAGTATAATTGCGGGCATGGCCGTATTGGGATTTCCCAGCCAGTCGACCGGATTTATGCCGAACCAGCCCAGGAAATAATTTAGTATTCCAAATTTCGGGTGATACATAAATCGCCACACAATAGCTACCGCCACAAGGGTTGTGATATATGGAATAAAATAACTCAGCCGGAAGAAGCCTTTGTACTTTATGAGTTTTGAATTAAGCAGCATTGCCGCACCAAGAGAAACAGCAATAGAAAGAGGTGTTGCAAAAACAACATAGTAAACAGTATTTTGAAGAGACTGCCAGAACAGCGGGTCACCGAAAAGCTGAACATAATTCCTGAAACCTATAAATCTGACATTATCGTAACTTGCGAACGCATAGATATCAAAATCAGTAAAACTCATAATAAACGCGGCAATCACCGGGATAAAAAAGAAAATCAGGATAGCACTGATTGCCGGTGTAAGAAATAAATACGCCGCCTTTGACGAGTAAGAGAAAGAATTCTTTTTCTTCCGTCTCATCTTTTATCCCAAAGTTCTGCAGCTCTATTCATCTTCCTTCCACAATATTAAAAATAACCTTTTAATCCTCGACGGTTTAAAACTATATTGATATTTCAATCCTTCTGCTAAAATGCAGGTAATGGAGGTCAATCCGACTCACCTGCCTGACTGCCGCCATTTGTCATCTTTTATACCCAAAAGCCATCTCCTCTTTTCCAAAATCTTATCCACATCCTTATCAAGATCCTTTACTGCCTCATCGACCGTCATTGCACCCCGTACAACCTGTTCTGCATACTGCTGAAATTTTGCGAAGGCTATCTGTTCCCATTCAGGAACTTTTGGAGTGGCAACAACATTTTCAAACTGTACCCTGAATGCCTTCATATATTTATTATTTGTAAGGGACGTATCTTCCCAGGCGGCTTTAACTGCAGGAAGATTATACAGCAGCCGGTAAAACTCCAGTTGTGTTGAAGTACGTGACAGGAACTCAATAAATTTCCAGGCTTCCTCTTTATGTTTGCAGTCTTTGAATATTACCAGACTTGATCCTCCAGCCAGAGAAACACCGGGGTAATGATCTCCGTTCTTTGAGGGCATAGGAGCAGTTGACCATTTATCAGCAAGGTCACCTGTCATCCATTTTTTGAATTCATTTATATTCCAGGGACCGCTGATATAAATAGAAAAATACTTTTCAACAAAAGCCTGGTACACATTCGTAACCTGTGAGATGCCTATGGGAGCCAGCTTTTCTTTATGAAATTTTGTCAGGTACTTAAAGGCTTCCCTGAAATTATCAGATTCAAAATCTCCCCTCGAATTATTGTCTTTAAGCAGCTTAGCATTGTTTTCGAGCGCGAACATAATGAAGGGATTCCATTCGTTTGTAGGCAGGTAGATTGCGTATTTATCCTGCCCCGGAAACAACGCTTTAATTTTCTTACAGAGGTCATAAAGCTGAGCCCAGGATCTTGGAGGCTCATCGTATCCTGCTCTTTTAAAAACATCAGTACGATAGAACATTAGTCGTGTGTCTATGTACCAGGGAATTCCGTACACCGACGAATCCAGAACGTTAGTATCCCACACACCCTCAAAATAATTTTCCTTATTTATGGATGAAGAACGGGCAATAAAGTCATCCAGATTTATTATAGCATTAAGTGTGGCAAACTGCGGTATCCAGGTATTCCCAAGCTGGCAGATATCGGGAGTGTTATCGCTGGCAAAGGCGGTAACCAGTTTTTCCTGCGCCGCGTTCCATGGTATCTGCTGAACTTCCACGCTTATACCGGGATTCTGCCTCTGGAATTCAGGGACGAGCTTCGTAACATATTCAGCTTCTGTACCCATCGCCCAGAACTTCAGTACCGTACGGCCGTCTTTGCTGCTGCCACATCCGATCAAACCTGAGGCCAGGACCAGGATCACCAGAACAACATAATATTCAGACAGACGCATCATGGTTTCTTCAATACTTCTATTTCATAATTATTAGATGCAATAATTTGTTTACCCTGTCTCAGTTCAAAATTCAGCATATATTTACCAGTTTTAATTTTAGCGGGAAGTTTAATATCGTTGTCTTCCCAGTAATAAAACATAATGGAATCTTCACTGATATCATTTACAGGAATTTCATAGATAATCTCATCTCCGATGGAAACTTTTAGTCTGCACGAACTTAATAATCTTTGAAAATCATTTATGATCCAGTAATCTATTTTAAGTTTCTGCCCCTCAAAATTTTTCTTCTGCCTTATATTAACGGAAATATATAAAGGCTGAAAGGCTTTTTGAAGAGCTGAGTATCCTTTTTTCCTGATTCCAAAATAATCAACTACCGACCAGGTGATTGAGGGCCAGCAGTCGATGAACATAAACTGGAATATTCCGGTAATATCATTATTCTTACCTCTTCGGTAAAAATCAATAGCAGTCTTAAGCAGGCCGGCCTGATAATCCTGTGAATTATCTATGAACTGCTTCACGTTCTTCCCCCTGTCAATTTCAGCAACGTTGAACGTCTGTTCATATTGAAAATCGTGATAAGCCCAGCTTTGCTCCGAAGGGTCCTCAAGATCTTTTCGTGGTATGATCTTTTTAAGCGACTGTAATTCCGGTAATGCCTGGGCGCCAAATTCAGTAACGAGTGGACCCATAGGCCTTGCGGCAAAGTGTTCTTTATTTCCCCAGTACCATCCGTCGTATGGATGCTCTTCATAATTAGAAGCTATCCTTATTATCCTGCTGCTGTCCAGATCTTTCACAGCCTCGTAAAGCAGAGGATCCAGCGTTTCTTTCTGTTTTCCCGGTTCATTATGACAGCACCAGAATACGATTGAAGGGTGATTAAAATGTAGCCTTACCATATCTTTTATCTGCGATACTGCACTATATATAAATTCAGGTGAATCATCGTAAGTCCATTGCAGGGCAAAGTCCTGCCAGACAAGGATTCCCTGCCGGTCGCACTCATCGTAATATTCAGAACGGTTAACGTGAGCATGCATTCTTATTATATTTATGTTTGCTTCTTTTATCAGCACGGTCTGTTCCTGAATCTTCTGTTTGTTTAATTCAGAAAGGAACTGTGTAGGGATTACATTTGTACCTCTCAGAAATAATCTTTTGCCATTAAGGAAAAATTCATTCTTACCGTTAAGATGAACCTCCCTGATCCCGAACATTAAATCCTGAATACTGAAATACCTGCATTCAATATCCATACTGTAGAGATGCGGTTCGCCAAAATCCCAGCACCACCATAGCTCCGGATCTTTTATTTCGAAGGAGAAATTAACTTCACCTTTGTTCCCTTCAAAAAACACATCTTTCAGATATTTTAATTTCTTTCCTTTTGGTGGAATTATGGTAACCTTAATCTGTTCTCTTTGAGCATTTCCGGTTTTTCTATAAAAGGGAATTACAACATTTACCTCTGCCCTGTTCCTGTCTCTATCAACTTTAGAGGAGATACGGTGTTGATCGGTAAAGATATTATTTGCCGAATAAAGTGTCACGTCATTCCAGATACCGCCGGTATTCTGATCTTGTCCGTGTTCATAACTCCATGCTCCGGGTCTGCAGTCGTGATGATTGAATATTCCCTTAATGAGTTTTTTTCTGTACGGCCAGACTGTTCCCGGTTCCTCAAATGGGGAAGTTACCTTCACGACAAGGAGGTTCTTTCCTTTCTTTAATGAAGAGGTGACATCAAAGTAAAATGACTGGAAATAGCCTTCGTGCGTTCCAAGGTATGTGTCATTCAGCCAGACATCGGTAAAATAATCGACCCCGCTGAACCAGAGGATTTCCAATTCACCAGGTGCTGGGCAGCTGAATGTTTTTATAAACCACACACTGCCCGAATAATTATGAAGTCCTGCCAGCTCCCAATTAACAGGCAGTTCCATCTTTTTTGTTTTTTTCTTTTTTAAGGAACTGCGAAGCTGATCGTACGTCAGTTCTCCTGCTTTGTCTTCCAGGTACTCCCACGTACCGTTCAGTGATATTTTATCTTTTGAATTTCTCATTTATTTGTTTAATCCAGACTATGTTCAAGAAGCCATTTATATAATTCTTCGTTGTTGTATGTTTCTGTCCATGCATTATGATTCGCTTCAGGATATACAGTGAACTTAACATCATTTCCGCAAGTCTTTAATGCTTTAACTATTCTAACCGATTCGTCAAGAGGAACAACATCGTCCATAGCTCCGTGGAATACCCAGATTGGCAGATCCTGCAGTCTGCAGGCATCAAGATATGCCGATCCGGTTCTGCCGCATACAACAGCTATCGCAGCAAAACGGCGGGGCTCAGCAAAAGCTAGGTTCCAGGTGCCTTCACCTCCCATACTTAGTCCTGTAACATAAACCCTGTTTGTGTCTATTCTGTAATCTTTCTCAATTTTATCCAGGAGCACTGAGAGCTCCAGTGGTTCCCATCTTTGGCCCAAAGGACACTGCGGAGAAACAAGTATGAACGGGAACTCTTTCCCCTGCTCTACCAGCATAGGGGGACCGTGTCTCTTCACCAATTCCAGGTCATCTCCCCGCTCTCCCGAGCCATGCAGAAACAGCACCAGAGGCCAGTCATTTTTATCCTGGTTGTATCCTTCCGGAAGATAAAGGAGATATTTAAGCGAAACATTCACCTTGATTTCCTTCTCCAGTTGTCCGGGTATCTGCCTTAACGTATCTGTCTGACCTAAAAGCGCACCCGTGGTGAATAAAAATAATAACCCTGATATCCATAAAGGTTTTTTCATCTCATTTTCCGTTAAAAGATATTTCAATTTCTGCAGGGAACCTATTTATACGAATATTTTTTTCATCGAAAGTATTTATCGGATTTCCATTCAGAGTTACAACGAAAGGAACATTATCTCTGAAAATGTTCTTCAGGATGATTCCTCCGGGAGGAAGGGAAATATCTCCGTAGAGTTTTATCCTGTAATCGCTGCCTGACCTGTGCACCGAATATGAAATTTCCCCGTAATAAGTAGGAAGATTTTCAACCGACATGCCATCGGGCGCATCAACCCAATCCTTATATAAAGCCGCGCCAAGAACAAGTGATGAATCATATTCTCTTTCATACACAAACATAGAGCGTACCGCATTTATAAAATCCGAGCCCACCCATGTATGAGGCATATCGCCGATATAACCAGGATGCCGTTCATTTTTCCAAACAACCTCGGCCCATTCATTCCAGTTCCGTGGCTTCTGATCATTCAGAAAATACTTAATCAGTTCGTGCGCTCTTTCAGGCTGATCCAGAAAGATGAATGATCCGATAAGCCGATTTTCATACGGAGTATATCCCGTCCATTCGATCTTATTATCCTTCCTGTCCTTAAAGAATTGGTAATACTTATCAAAAGTATTTTCAGCATAGGGTTCAGGAAGATTTGGGAGTTCGTTGCATGGTGATATTGCAATGGTTGTTGAGGTCGCATCAAAGTCACCCAGCTCAACCGAGCCCGGTATGTAGTCAATATTTCTTTCTTTAATGGCAAGATCAAGTGAGTTATAAAGATTCTCCCTGAAAGTATCTCTCATCTTTTTAACTCTTATATAATTTTCCTCCTCACCAAGTATACGTTCGATCTCAGCGGCATCCTTAAGTCCTTTCATTGTAAAGAAATCGTCCCAGTAGGAATGCATAGGTTTAGCAGAGTATCCTTCGTGACTTATCGACTCAGGCATTATTCCGAAATAAGCACGGACACTGTCATTTCCATTCTTAAAGTGATCGGTAGTGCGCTGTGATATAAGAGTATCCATATAATCCACCGCAGCCAGAACGTGGCTGTTCATTTCGTTAAGAAATAATGTGTCCTTTGTGAAGTTGAAGTATTCTTTGATCAGGTAAATGAACTCACCGTGGCTGTCATTTTCAGGAACGGGATCAGGACCTCTGACATCTACTACACAGGGCACCTTCCCATTTTCGTACTGATGGGCGGCATACCACTTTATAAAGTCTTTAACCTCTTTCACTATACCCGATTTCAATAATGCTGATGATGTTAACGATCCATCTCTTATCCACGACCGTTCATACGACCTTGATCCCGGCTGAATGCCCGCGCTGTCCCTGTTGATTAAAATGTATGCAAGGTTCGTTTTCCAGGTGTTCACAATCCTGCTGCCTGATTCGGGGAGATTGAATTTTATATGATCAACCTTCTTCTCCCAGAACGATATGTCATCTTTAAGATAGTTCTCAATCGTATTCCCATTTAAACTTCCGGATACACTATTTTCTCCATAAAACGGAACAGCCAGGTAAATAGATTTACTTCTACCCGGTGCAAGATCATAAGAATAACTAAGGCAGCCGCTTGCAGCTTTGTTCTTATCATTAACCGTATCGCGCGGTGGGATCTCATCTCTGGATAGATAATAGGTGATATCTCCTTCATCAAATGATGCGGCTCCGAAAGTATCCGCCGGAGTTACAGGGATAATCACCTTGTCGTTGTTTACGTATACTCTTCCGTACCGGTATTTAATGGAAGCAATTTCTGCTGCTCCGCCCGTAATATTAAGCCATTGATAGTAGGGGTTGACCTGGAAGGGCCTTACTGTCAGGTAAAGTTTACCCTTGTGATTTTCTTTCGAGTTGTTCTCTATCGTATACTTCAGGTAAAGCATTGAACTTTTGTTTGCCTCTCCGAATGTAAACGTCATTGTGTTAAGCTTCAGACCATTGTAGTTCCATTCCACAGAGGGAACAGGCAGGTAGTTCTTGTATAATGACCTTACTTCTTTTACGTCATTCCAGGTAATGAATTTCCCGTCGACCGAAAGAAAAGGTTCAATTGAGAAATGCTTTTTATCAACCTCTGTCATACCGTCCTCATTGAAGAGGGCTTCTTTCCTGTCATTATTCACACCGACGATCGTCCAGAACGTGCCTTCCTCACCGAGATAACGAGGGTAATATCCGGCAGGATAATCTTTAGCAATATTTATAAAGAACCTGTTCAGGTCATCCGAATAGTCAGTATTTTTAACAGAGATTTCGTTAATACCGTAACCCTTACCTCTGCTGCTTTTAAGCAGTTCTATTTTAATTTTCCCGGCATCCTCTTCCTTCAAGCGTATGTAACTTGTATTTCCTGTTTCCCTCTGTACTGAATAAACCTTCTCCCAAACGGCATCCCTTCTATTGAGATAAACATTGAATTCTTTTGCGTAATCCGTATTGTCCCAGTTAATTACAACAGCCCCGAATTCCCTTCTCTTATGAAGATCAAGGATGACATATTGTTGCTCATCAGGACTACTTCTCCAGACAGTTGAAAGATTATTATCTGTAAGGTTACCGACTGTAAAGTTCCCTCCTATTTCGGATGAAGCTTCTGCAGATGGCGTGATAGGTGAATTATCTTCAGGAGGAAGTTCCTCGAACTTCAGATCGTCAATCAGGATCGTTCCTTTTCCCCCTACGTAAGATGAAATCGTAAATTCGAGCCGGTCGATTCTTTTCAGCTCTTTGTCTTCAGATGGACCCCAGGCAAAACTTATATCCTTCTTTTTGATTTTGATCTTTGTCCATTCCCTTGGGAAAGTATAATTCCTGTCGATCATCCACCAGACATTTTGTTCCGTGCTGTCCAAAAGTTTAAACTCAAGGTTATTTGCGGGCGACACTGCTTTAAGATAGAATGTGAACTGATAATTCTCAGGAAGATTGATCGGGAGAAGTTTCTGAATGCCGCCGTAACCTGTTCCTTTAGTAAAGTTGTAATAGAATCTTATTGCTTTACCCGTATGACCCTGAGCAAGACTGACGTTAGTTTCTACACCATCCGATTTATAAACCTTCCATCCATTTACCGATTCAAAATCATCAAGGACTCTCAGGTCATACACATTCACTCTATTGTGTGTGGAATCGATACTACCGGGACTATCCGTTGATGGGGTATAACCGTGACTTACGATACCTGAGAAGAAGAGCAGGAAAAGGAATGACAGAAGGATGAGTAAATAGAGCTGTTTAATAGTTCTATTTATGCTGATGAGGGATTTTAGTTCTTTAAGCATTCAGTTTATCATCCGATGATTTCTTAATGTCCTGGTTTTCTTTTATCGGCTCTCCAGAAAATATCTTTATGAAGAGGAATCTGCATTCCGTTTGTGTTCTCCAGCCACGCATAAACCCGCTTGTTGAGATCTTTGATTAATTCCTGGTGGTCTGGACTATCAATCAGGTTATGTTTTTCATCAGGATCATTTTCAATATCATATAACTCATCAATATCCCATATGCCGTGGAACGTCATATATTTGTATTTGTTTGTTCTTACACCGAATACGGTAGGAGTATGAGGAAACGGTCTTTCCCAGAAATATTCATAAAACACCCTGTCGCGCCAGTCGTGTTCCTCTCCTTTAAGCAAAGGCAGGAATGATCTTCCATCCATATCATCAGGCGTACGGATCCCCGCAAGTTCCAATATTGTAGGAGCTATATCTATATTCTGGATTAGTTCAGGAATTTTAGTTGAAGGTGATATTAGTCCCGGGGCATACGCAAGCAAAGGCACCCTCATCGATTCCTCATACATCTGCCTTTTATCTATGAGTCCATGTTCACCGAGCGAAAACCCATTATCGCTCATATAAAAGACGATGGTATTGGAATCGAGTCCCGTTTCAGTTAAAGCTTCGAGTACGGAACCAATGCCTTCATCGAGGGCAAGGATAGTCTCACAGTATTTTTTATAGAACTCATCAAATTCCATCTGACCCTGGTACATATAATCAACTCCGTGCCAGCCATATCTCTGAGCGTGAACCCACCGGGGTTTATCCTGATAGTTTTCTTTTGTATCAGCCATTGTATCGGGGTAATCAATTTTCTCATTATCAAACTTACCTTTATGCCTTTCAGCGGGTTCAAACATTGCATGCACCGCCTTATGAGAAAGGTAAAGGAAGAACGGCTTCTCCCCCTTTCCGGACGAGCGGCTTTTCTCTTTAATATAATCCACTGCATAATCTGTAAGTATATCGGTTATATAACCCTTTCTTTGAACGTGTTCTCCGTCCTCGTTCATAAGCGGATCATAATAAACACCCTGTCCCTTAAAGCTTATCCATTTATTAAATCCCTTCCTGGGTTCATCGCTTTCATTACCCATATGCCATTTACCCATAAAAGCGGTTTCATAGCCGATCTGCTGAAGATACTGAGGAAAGAAAATATTACCTGAAGGAACGAGCGAATCATTATCAACCACACCATGTTTGTGGGAGTACATTCCTGTAAGTATGGAAGCGCGGCTGGGAGAGCAGAGTGAAGTGGTGACAAAAGCGTTCTGCAGATGAGCTCCTTCGCGAGCCATCCTATCGAGATTTGGCGTTTTGAGGAATTCAGGTTTTCCCATAAAGCTCATAAAATCATATCGATGATCATCGCTGAGAATATAAATAATGTTTGGCGTGCCCGCGCCAGGAATTCTTTCAGCCCGTTTCTCATTTTTGGTTTCCGGAAAAGAGAAACTTCCCGAAGCTGCCAATGGAAGAACTGCTGCAGTCAGTCCAGCTCTCTCAATAAATTTCCTTCTGCTCCAGCCTTTACTTTTCTCTTTCAAGACAGTCTCACTTTATTTACAGAAAAACCTTTCCCGTTCCTGATCCTTATCATTGCGCAACCTCGAAAGAGGATGAAATAAGGTCGGAGGAATTACCTCCGATGTACACCGTGAAAGTTCCAGGTTCCACTACAGACTGCATATTTACATCAAGGAATGAAAGCATACCAGGAGTTATTTCGAATCCAACATTTTTTGTTTCACCAGGCAGGATATTCACTTTCTTAAAACCTTTAAGTTCTTTGACAGGCCTGGTTATACTGGCAAAGTCGTCTCTTATGTATAACTGAACAACCTCCTGTCCAGCGTATTTACCGGTATTCTTAACGTTCACAGAAACTTTGATAGGCTCATCCTTTTTTATTCTGCTCTTTGACAGCATAACGGTATCATAACGGAAAGTAGTATAGCTCAGGCCGTACCCAAAAGGATAAAGAGGGGTATTTGGTGAATCAACATACTTTGAAGTGTATTTATCTTCTTTATCAAAAGGTCTGCCTGTGCTTTTCTGGTAATAGTAAAGAGGTATTTGTCCGGTTGACCTCGGAAAAGTAACCGGTAGTTTTCCAGATGGATTACAATCGCCGAATATAACCTGCGCGATTGCATTACCTGTCTGGTTACCTAAATACCATGCTTCGATTATGGAAGGGATATTTTCAGAACTCCAGTTTATCGTCAGTGGTCTTCCGTTAAATAAAATAAGGACAACTGGTTTTCCCACCTCATAAATCTTTTTAAGTAATTCCTGCTGGATAGAAGGGATGTTCAGGTTTGTTTTACTTTCGGCTTCACCGCTCATCCATCTTGATTCCCCTGCGGTGAAGATCACTACATCTGCG
Source organism: uncultured Bacteroidota bacterium (assembly GCA_963839165.1). Taxonomy (GTDB): domain Bacteria; phylum Bacteroidota; class Ignavibacteria; order Ignavibacteriales; family Ignavibacteriaceae; genus DATFVA01. Next base: position 1,018,485 of record CAWIUG010000005.1, read on the forward strand.
TTTTGTGCCGCTTCAAGGGCTTCATCAAGGCCACTAAAGCTGGAATCATTGCAGCCCTGAACATAATCTATTATCACTTTATTGGTATCAAGCAGGTTTTTTAGGCCCTGACTGATATTTACGACTTTTTCAGATTTATATGCTCCTGCCCAGGGACCCGTAAGGTCAGAATTATTATCCGCGAATGGACCAATCAGAGCTATCCTGTTTATATTCCTGCTCAGCGGAAGCAGATTATTTTCATTCTTCAGGAGAACTATTGATTCCTTTGCGAGCTGAAGAGCAATGCTGTCCTTATAACTTTTACTAAGATTGTTATCATGGTAGTATAAAGTATCCGTATATGGGTTGTCGAATAATCCAAGTCTGAACTTCATCCTCAGTACATTTCTTACAGAGCTGTTAATGTTCTCTTCAGAAATCTTACCTTCTTCAACCAGGTTCTTCAGATTAGGAGCGTAGGGATTTCCGTCTATTGAGTCGCCTACCATATCAATATCGACCCCAGCTTTAAATCCCTTAAGGGCGGCTTCCTTCATATCTTTCGCAAAGCGGTGACGAATAAGCTCACCGATAGAGTTATAGTCGCTTATAACTACCCCATCCCACTTCCACTCGTCTCTCAGAATTTCACTTAGGGTAAAATGATTTGCGGAGGCAGGTATGCCGTTAAGATCATTAAACGCACTCATTATTGATGCGGCACCGCTCTTCAATGCAGCGTGGAAAGGAGGCAGGTAGACTTCACGGAGAGTTCTTTCTGAAATATCGACTGTATTATAATCCCTTCCTCCTTCGGCGCCTCCATATGCAACGTAATGCTTGGGACAGGCAGCGATGCTGGTTTTGTTTTCAAGATTTTCACCCTGGAATCCTTCCACCCTGGCAGAAGCAAAAACACTTCCAAGATAAGGATCTTCACCTGAACCTTCCACTATCCTTCCCCATCTGGGGTCGCGCGCGATATCAACCATTGGGGCATAGGTCCATCTTGTACCTTCTGAAGCCGATTCAAACGCTGAGATCCGGCATGCCTTTTTTACAATCTCCGGGTTCCAGCTTGAAGCTTCACCAAGGGGGACGGGGAAAATGGTATGATAACCATGGATAATATCGTTTGCAAATATCAATGGTACGCCGAGCCTTGTTTCTTCGACGGCGATCTTCTGCAACCGGTTGCACTCTGCGGGACCTTTGAGACCGATCAGCACCGATCCGATCTGGTTATTCCTTATCAATCGCTCTTTTGCTGAATCCATGCCAACGATCTGTATGAGCTGGCCGATTTTTTCTTCGAGGGTCATTTTTACGAGGACGCTGTCGACCCTTTTTTCGATATTCTCATCCGGCTTCGTGCCGGAATTAAAGCTCCCTGAAAAGGATGTTAAGGCAATAAAAAATAATACAGGAATAAGTAGAATTTTTCTCATATTCTTTCGGTGATTGGTATTATAAAATAAACCTGGCGTAAATTGTCCTTCTGAACCAATATACCGGTCAGCCAGTGCGGCAGCAGAGGAGGGTCGGGTGTGTTTGCTTGTTCTCTTCCAGCCGATTTGCCAGGATACCGGAACGCAACAGCTACAAGGTCGGAATCTATTGCTCTTAAACCCCTCTGGCCGCCGTGTTCCGTCCATCTGGCTCTGCCGGAGAGGGTCGGGTTAGTGTTTGCTTGTTCTCTTCCCATCATACTACAGCCTTCATAACATTTGAGGCTGGTCTTTTGTTTAGAAATTCATTTGCCATAAACTTCATATATGGTTCAATATGGATGAAGAATTGTTTATATCCCGCACAAAGGTAATTTAATCCTTCTTCTCCGGAAGGAGTTTTAGTGAACCTGTGTTTGGGACATTCTCCGTTGCATGCATACTGTACTTCGCAATCCATACAATACTGAGGCAGGCTGTTTTTCTTATTCAAACCAAATTCAATCTGCTGCTTTGAATAAACTAATGATTCCAGGGGACTTTCGATAATGCTTCCGAGTTTATTTTCGGGATATACATAATGGTCGCAGGAATAAACATCGCCGTTATGCTCTATTGCGAGAGCCTTGCCGCAGGTTTCTTTGAAGACACAAAGAGTCTGCTGCATACCGAGCTGACTCTCAAGTGCCACATCGAAAGTTTGAATAAAATAACTGCCTACATCCTTTTTTACCCATTCATCAAAAATTTCACACAGAAAATTTCCATACTGCACTGGTTCAACCGACCAATCGGTTACCTGAGATTTTCCGTGATAACCGGGTGGAACCAACTGGAGTTCTTCCTCAGGTGCAACCCTCTCAACAACAGGTATAAACTGCATATATCTGCTTCCCGCATCCTTTAGAAAATCATAAACTTCAAGAGGGTGATAAGAGTTATGCTTATTTACCACGGTTAGTGTGTTAAATGCGACGTGATGTTTTTTCAGAAATTCCATTCCGCGCATAACTTTATCAAAGGTGGGCTGTCCACCCTTCAGTACGCGGTATTTATCGTGCAACTGTGAGGGACCGTCGATTGATATACCAATTAAAAAATTATTCTCTGCAAAGAAGCCGCACCATTCATCATCGAGAAGTACACCATTTGTCTGAAATCCATTCTCAATTCCTTTTCCATTAGCATATTTTCGTTGTAGCCGGGAGACCTCCCTGAAATAATCTACACCCAGCAGAGTAGGCTCGCCACCCTGCCATACAAAGCTTACAGTCTCAACTTCCTGTGCTTCAATTTTCTGCCTGATGAACTGTTCAAGAACTTCATGAGGCATAGAGAAGTCTTTACTGCCGGGATAAAGCTTTTCTTTCTCCAGGTAAAAGCAATAGCTGCAGTCGAGATTACATATCGGTCCTATCGGCTTAGCCATCACCTGAAAGTATTTAGGTTCAGCGCTCTGAATGTCGTCTCCGTTATTTATCATTCATCATTCCCGAATTCTAATCTCTCAAGTCCTTTTTGTATTACCGGGTCTTTCATCGAGTATTTCCAGATCAATCCTGTTTTATAATTTTCAATCATTATAACTATGGGACCTTCATCCAGTCCCAGGTAATCCTTATCAAACCATCCGGCAGTAAGGTTGAAGGCATCCTTAAAACCGTACTTCCCCCACAAACCTTTATCGCCGTATTTATCGTACATATTTTTAAGAGCGGGGATACAGACTTCAGGAGCAAAAGGGATAGATCCTGCTGCTGCTTCCGGAGTAATTGTTCCATCTTCGGCAATTGTGAATTCGGGTCCGCTTGCACCTCTGCCCGCATACCCATGGAATTGTTTCCCATCCTTCTCAAAATCTCCAGGCCCATCACATGCACTGATTCCCCAGGTGAGTGAGTCGTACCCTTCCCAGCCTTTCGGGTTCTGGATGCAGTAGAGCCGGTTAACAAGTGTTGCTCTTTTTGAGTTCTCGAAGTAATCGATGCCCTTTTCCTTCATATACTTGTCCGGGAGACCCTTCAGATTAACAAACAACTGGGTGTACTGATGTCCGAACAGAGGAGGAAAAATGACGTGAGGAAGTCCCGGATACGGTTCCCGCCAGTTATAACCTGAGAGCCATACATCATAAGCCTTCATAGGTTCCGACAGGCTGGTACCGGCAGCAAGGATGTACAGATAAAGCGCTTCCGTATACCCGAACCATCCGAAATCGCCCAGTCCTTTTTCAGGATCGTATCCCATCGTGACTAAACCAATGTGGTTGTCTATTCTCGACTTTTTAATTATCGTCCAGTCCCATTCGACCCTGTTTGTAAGTTTATCGGCGAGTTCACGAATCTCTTTTTCGATTTCATTATCCTGATCGTAGTACTGTACGGCAAACCGTAATCCTGCCAGCAGCCACGCTGTGTCAATAGTTGACAATTCGCAATTCCATTCACGTTTGCCCGTATCCATTTTCAGGAAGTGATAGTAAAACCCTTTATACCCGGTAGCATCGGGCTTTACACTTTGTTCTGAGTTGAAGAGGAACCTTTCGAGGTTAAGGGTAAGGTGTGCAGCCTGTTCCCTTGATATCCAGCCGTGTTCTGAACCGATTGCCCATGCTGCAATCCCCCATCCTGAAGCCGCAATTGTTGCGGGAGAATCTTCTGTGCTGCGGTCTCTTACCAGTCCATTTTCCGGGTTAATCTCATTTATAAAATAAAGAAAAGATCTGTACTGGAGTGTATCAAGGAAGCTGCTTTCCTCTTTTGAAGGAACATATTGTGAGAAAAGAGATTGACTGCTTATTATCAAAAGGACAAGAAGTAGTTTCTTCATATTAGCCTGATAATGTTAATACCTGGTTTACAATGTCGAACCCGCGCTGCGTGATGCTTAGGGCTACAGCCTGCACAGCTGTCTGCCATCCAGAAGCCTCATTTGAAATATATCCGTAATTAGTATACTTTTGGTTCCTCCCTGCTTATGCGAGGGTTTGGAAACGGAAAATTCTGAATGACCGATGTAAATTTTGAGTATGTCATTTCTGTCATACTGTAATCTTTTTCAACAATTCAAAAGTGCGTTTTTTCGTCATTTTACACTGTATCATTTTGAGTCCAACAAGCTTCCTCCCGGCCTTCAACACCGTCCCAAAACCGTGATAAAAAAATGTCTGCCATTTTGTCATACTGTTGATTATTTCAGCAGGCACATTTTACGCGAAATTGTCTTTCCTCCTGCCTTAAGGATGTACAAATATATGCCGCTGGAGAGCTCTCTAGCATCAAAAACAACATCATAATAGCCCGGAGATTTTTGATCGTTTACAAGGGTTCTTACTTCACTACCAAGTACGTCATATACTTTTAATGTAACCGGTCCTGTCACAGCGATATGGAATCTTATATGGGTTGAAGGATTAAACGGATTAGGATAGTTATTCATCAGGGAAAATGTTTCTGGCACCTCAGGTTTGCTCTCTACCTCCGTGAAATCCGGAACGAATCCAATAGCATCAAGCATCGGCTGAATTTCCGGATTAGCCATAAAGTCGTTCCATAGAAGCTGTGTTCTATAGTTTTCAATCATTATTATAATGGGACCTTCATCGATTGCCAGATAGCTTGGAGCATACCAGTTCTGTGTAAGATTAAAGGCGTCCTTAAATCCGTATGTTCCCCAAAGATTATCGCCGTATTCATAGAAGAAACTCTTCATCGCATTTATTGATTCCGTTGGAGTATATGGCATTGACGATAGAGCCGCAGTAGGTGCAATAGTACCATTATCATTTGTGGGAGAAAAAGCATTGTATCCGAACGGACCATCGCAGGCTGTCAGTCCCCACGTATCTTCATCATAACCCGCATAGTTCTGTGGATTATCAGCGCAGTAAGCCCTGTTGATGAGGGTCTGGTTCCTGTTGTTGATAAAATAGTTAGTGTATTCATCCTTCTTATTGCGGGGATCAAAACCCAGAAAAGAATAATGAACAAAAAACAGGGGGCCACCGTAAGGCCAGCCTACATAAAGAGGGATGCCATAGTACGAGTTGCCGTTTAAATGAGATGGACTACTTGCCCAGCCATCGTGATACAGAGATGCCGGCACCGGATGAGTGGGTGAAGCAATAGCAAGAAGGTATGTTATCATAGTCTCATTGGGACCCTGGAGCGGAAAGTTCATAATCCATCCATAGTCGGGCGACCAGTGCCAGTAAAGAAAGTTACCGTTATCTTTCCGGTACCAATCCCACTCGACGCCCTCCCAGATATTGGTGATAAGAGTTCTTATCTGTTCCTCATCAGTTGTATTCTGATCAAAATACTGCCGCGCTGCTAATATTCCCTGTATAAGGAAAGCAGTTTCAACAAGGTCGCCTCCATCATCATACTGACTAAAAGGTATTACATCACCTGTAGTTCCATTAAGCCAATGGGGATAGGCTCCATGAAATCTATCTGCCGAGTTTGTTAAGAAGTTAAGAATAGTAAGCATCCGGGTAATTCCCTGCTGCCGGGTTATATAACCTCTTTCAATTCCCACAAGTATTGCCATTACACCGAACCCGGAACCTCCGGTAGTAACCGTTTCATTGTTACCGTTGGAACGGTCCCTTGCAAGTCCCGATACAGGATGCGCGAAATCCCAGAAGTATCTGAAGGTCGCTCTCTGAACCGAATCAAGAAGCACGGTATCAGGAAGTGAGGTAGTTGTGGCAGTTACCGCATCACTTAATTGTGATTCATTTAAACTCGAATCAAAAGAGGAAAGCTTATAGCTGAATGTTTTCGGAGGCGCGCCTGTATTATCGCTGTATGAAGTTACATCCGGTTGGATAGAAGCGATAATCTGAAAGTCGCCGCCATCAGATCTGTAAAGCCTGTAACCCGCAAGGTCAGGTTCAGTATTTGCCGTCCAGCTGAGATCAATATGCGTATTGAATTCTTCAGCAGCTACGCCGGAGGGTATTGCCGGAGGTGCTGCATCGTTATCACCCACAGACTTCATCAGCATCTCATCAAAGTAGATAGTTCTTATGCCTCCATCCAGATTATTCTGAGCGAAGCCAATGCCGGTAGTTTGAGTCAGGTCGGCATTACCCGGAGATTGAAAGAAGGCATCCAGGGGTATGGAAACCCGTATCCATTCATCGGCCGGGATAAGGCTAATATAATCAGAGAGTGGCCGCCTATCGGTCTGATTATTTTGAGCATCCTCCAAGAATATTGCCGGAAGGAATGCAGAATCGATTGCGGCCAATGCAAAGGCCCTGAACGTGATAGAATCTTTTACCGTAGCATCGCATGAGATGAAACCATCACCGCTGATGCTTATACTCCAGTCGCCATTTCCCGATACCCATTTTATCCTGAGGGCGTTTAATCCGGAAAACTTATTAGTTACCGAGACGGGTATATTATTGCCATTGGCTAAAATGACGATGCTTGGACTTGTATACTCACCATAGCTATAAGGATAGTAACTGTTATTGGGACTGTCATTAAAAAATATGTATGGCTGAGCCGACAAAGCACTACATACAAACAAGAAAAATATTATTGTCTTAATAAGGCACCTTCGAATCTTTTATTGTATTATATTCTTATTCTTCAACCAGATGTCATACCAGCCCGAATACTCCTCGGTATAGGGAAACGCATATATCTCTCCACCGAATCCCATCTTTCTGGCTACAACAAGATTCAGATAAATATCATCTATGCTCTTCAGGACATCATCATAGATCTCAACTCCGTACTTCGCAGCCAACCGGGCATTATAATTATTAATGTTCTTCTCAAACTTAGTCAGAGTAATTTTGGATATAAGCTGATCTTTAACCTCATCAAAGCTTTTAGTATAGCTTGTCGTATCCTGCTTCCTATCAATAACCTGAAAAATTGAATAGCCCTCATCCACCTTAAGCGGTCCGTAAACATCTCCGATCTTCAAACCAGAAGCTATCCTTCCAATTTCACCGTGCTGAGTTATATCAAAATAACCGAACTCCCCTCCTTTATCACGCAGCGAATCTCTTTTAGAATATTTCTTAGCAAGCTCACGAATGCTTACTCCACGCCAGAGTTCATTCAATACCTTTTCAGCAATACTGAGACTATCGGTAAGAACCTCCGCAATGTTAATTAACGGGGGCATTGTCTCTCTCCAGTCATTCTGCTGATACACTGAATACGCCTGTTCTTCAGATACCCTGATAGAGTCGAACATATTAATCTTTAACATTTTTGAGAGATAGGTATCTTCCCACATTCCGAGATCTCTTTTTACATCAGGAGTATTCTCCAGTCCTTCATTATACCCTTCCTGTGCAAAAAGCTGATCTTCAATGAACTTACGAATATATGATGACAAAGATGATCTGATATTTATTTCACTGATATCTCTTACAGCAAAACCGTCCTGACTTAGCTGGTAGATGAAGAAGTCAGGTTTAACCTGATTTCCATTAATACTTATGAAAGTCTTTTTCCGGAGATTTTCATCCATCCTGCTGAGAGCTGCGTATACCTCGTCACCCTTCAGATAGAATTCCGTCGACTTACCTTCTGGCTGAACTGCCTGTTCAGGATTCTCTTTACTGTATTTCTCAGAAAAAGCAGGGACAAAAATTCTAACCAGATCTTCAAAGATCTCCTTATCTGCTGTCGCCCTGAAGCTGCTCAGATAACTACGATAATACGCAAGGTAATGTTTGTATTCATCTCTTATCTGTACAATCCTCCTAACCTCTTCACCAACACTATCCTGATCTTTCAGATCAGTATTATTATCCTCGCTCAAAAGATTCAGAATATAGTAGCCGTCACCTGCATGTATAGGTGCAGTATACCGTCTTTCAGTTAAAGAGTAAAGCGAATCTTCAATAGGTTTTTCCATATCCCCGAAAGTAATTTTCTTTGGATTATCCTTCTGTTCTCTTCGTCCCGAAAGCAGTGAATCAAACGACATTCCTCCCCTCAGTTTTTTGTAAAGATATCCGATCTCAGCCTTATTATCAGAAAAGATAAATCCTACGGTCAGTACTTTTCTGATGCGGCCTAATCCTTCTTTTATATCATCCTGACTAACCTTCACCTTATTCTTAATTTCCTTTGTATAGAGTGCATCGCGAAGGAACATATTGCTTAGGGGAGTCATTATTTTTCTGAAGGAATCTGTAGTATCATAACCTTTCTCCCTGGCATCAAGCGAAAGAAGTTTTTCAGCAATCAGCTGATGCAGGAACTCTTTCTTTGCAGCAAGCTGTTCGCTTTTCTGAAGAAGGTTAGGATGGGCTGTGAAGTCGAACCTGTTCCGGAATTCCGACTCATAAATCTTAACGGGGCCGACCTGGGCAACCACCCTGTCCGGCTGGTCCGGGCCTACTCTTTCCAATTGTGAGGGATTCACTGCATAGCCGCCTTGTGGAAGGTTTGTAGCTTCACTGTCCCGGGGCGATGGACCAGGAGCCGGCTCCCATATTGAGGGATTCGCTGCGCCGCCATGTTGAGCCGGAAGGTTTACAGACGCCCTATCCTGCTGGGCAGGCAGGTTCGCGGTAATAAAAATGATCAGGACGCAAAATACAGAAGTGAATCTCATTTAAATTTCTTAATTGCTTAACTATTTAATTGTCAAATGTTTGTTAAAAATGCAGCCCTAAAGTAAATCTATGGGTACCGTTCAGTCTGCCGTAGTCGGCCCAGGCATAATCAAAGCTTATGTTAGACTCCCCCGCGAATCCTACTTTGGCGCCGGCCCCTAGTACCAGTCCGCCTTCAGAATCCTTGAGGAACAAATCACGGTAGCCGCCTCTTAGGGCAAAGGTACCAAGAAATTCCCATTCACCTCCAACATTTAATCTTTCGTCGTTATCGTTTGAATGCATAGCATCTGTTGCAACTATCAGTTTATTCCACTGGGCAAAGGTGAGTTCGTAAGAAACTCCAACGCGGAATAATGTTGGCAGACTATATGACCCCATCCTTAAGCTTGCCGGAAGTCTGCTGTTATCTCCATGCTTATTAGGATCAGCATCATAGTTGAAATAAACATCCAATCCTGCATAAGAAGCACGGGGACCGAAGTTGGATACACTCGCACCCAGTCTTAATCCTTCAATAGATGTCTGGTACTGTACTCCGAAATTGAACGCTACATCATTAAGACTAGTATTGTAGATAGTTTCCTGTATATAATTAACTGCAATACCTGCCGATACCCTGTCGGTAAGCAATATACCATAGGCTAATCCCAGGGAAAGGTTGGTCACATCATAATAAAGTCCCGTACCTTTTTCCTTTTCAACGGTTCTTATTTCGATATCACCTGAATTTAAAGAGGTAACCTGAACGGCAATTGTTCCGAGGTCCTCCAGGTTCAAAGCCGCAGTCGCGTAACTGTATTTAATATCGGCAAGCCACTGGTTATAAGTGAAATCGATATTGATGCCTGTGAGTTCACCAAGACTCGCAGGATTATAAAACGCAGCGGAGGCATCACCGGTAAGAGATGCTCCGGCATTACCCAGTGCAGCCAGCCGTGAGCATGGTTCTATCTTCAGGAACTGCCCGATGGTTGTTCCAACCTTGCTTTGAGCGGCGGAGTCAGCAGCAAACAAAAGGAGTATAAATATTACGGTAATTTTATAGATATTATTCATTTGTTTCACCGCTTATTTAATTATTGCAAATTTGCCGATGTAATCATCAGAGCCGGGAGTTTCCACATGGAATATATAGAGTCCCGGAGCAACCTCCAGGTTATCCTTCGTACGCAGGTTCCATGCAATATAATCCTGGAACCCACTATCGTGATGAAGGGTCTGAACCAATTCTCCTGTGATCGTATATATTCTTAAGGTAGAATTTACAGGAAGTGCTCTAAATTCAATCCTCCTGTCTCCTCTGCCTGATTGTGCATAAGGTGCCTGTTCAAATGAGGCCGCTCCAAGATAAGGATTCGGAACCACGTACGGCTTTTCATTAGCGTATTCTGATTTTTGTTTACCAAGATCTATAAAGGAAGAGTCGGTGACAAAACTGAAAACATCCTTATCATTGTAGGGTACTTTGATCGTCAGCTGGTAGACATCTCCTTGCGTAGGGAATATTGAGTTTTGATATATAGGGCCATTAACCGTATCAACTGTTACTCTCCATATGGCCAATCTCTGTCCCTGAGCATTCTTTCCGAGTATCTCGATATATTCATTATTTTTGCTCAGGGTCTGATTCCCATCCTTATCAACAAACCTGAAGTCTGCCTGGAATTCTCCTCCTCCGTCCTTGGGCATTCCCATAATCTTAAATTTTGACGGCACGGCGGGAAGTATTGCTGTTCCCTGGGATGTATCAAGCACCTGGTCGGAAAATACCAGAAGGTAATCCGCCGGATAGTTTGGACGTTTGGCATTAGTAGGTGTTAAATTAGCTGATGCTCTTACGCTCAATACAAGGTTGGTTTGACTGCTGGGGAGAAAACCGGATTCCAGAGTGTCAGGCATCAGATTTCGCTCCACAAAAATTAATGGAAGCATTCCCTTCCCAACAGGACCCTGACCCAGAGCTTTTAGATCGCTGCCTCCTGTGAATATCGTATCTGTTTTTCCTCCTGTTACATCATACATCTGGTAACTTGATGCTCTTATTGAATCAGGGGGAGATTCAAACCTGATCTCAAAAGTATGATCCTTCGGAATAAGATCGGGATTTGGAATGTCTATAGAGATTCTACCTGTTCCATAACCTTGTATGTGCTGAAGGTCTGAATACGTACCCGGTTTATAACCGGGAGCCTGATCGTTTGGATACACTATTACCACATTTTTTGGAAGTATTATTCCTCCCCTTAATGTCTGGTTAACCGATATAGCACTTTCAGAAGGATATATATTCAGCTGCTCTATACCCTTGTCGTAAGATGTAACAGCATAGAAGTATCTTTGGCCGTTGGTTACAGTAGTATCCTTGAAATGATGACGAATTCCGGAGTCATTTCCGAGATAGAACTGCAGCCCTTCAACGGAGATCTGGCTGTAGTCGAGTATGCCGTCATCAAGATCAAAGACTGCCAATGGTTTTCCGGGACCAAGGAGTCCGATTCCCTGAGCATCATAAATTATCTGAGGATCAAGAAAACTTTCATCTGTGCTGCGGTAAATTTTGTAACCTTCAAAATCATTTGTATTTGTTATAGGATCGAATGCATCCTCCGCAGCATTATCCCATGTAATGTTTACAAAGCCGTTGCCGGGATATGCGTGAGCGGTTGGCAGAGGAGGAGGGGTTGCAAACTGGTAGTTGGCATTATAGATGGTCTGAACTATTTCAACCGTCTTTCTCATCTGGTGAAGGTCGGCACCGAAAGCAAGCGCCAGACTGAACCTTTCAGTTTTCCTTGTATCAAGATAGAAAGGTCCTGAAGCAAAGAAGAACCCTATATTATAATTGACAACACTTGGCGCATCAAAGGGATTAGGACTAGTCCACAAATTGTATAGAGTCTCCGGCCACTTATGCACATCCGTAAAGAAAACTATATTATCTGTTTCACCCACACCACCGCCGCCAACCCTGATACGGTTAAGCTTAAATCCTGTAAGACCAATCTGGTCCGACTCATTTATGTCGGTTTTATCAAAATTAGCTTCCCCAGAGGTAGGGATTGAATCGTTTTCACCGGTATCTCCCGTGCCCCAGACTCCATCGCCTCCTGTGTCGTTGTTTAATGTCCAATCCATATCCTCATCACCCGTCCACCATACGCCTCTCTGGAAAGCCGGGCGAAGTCTGAAATTTGCATACCTGTTCAATTTTAAGGTATCATAATGTGTTATTACATAATTGAGGATAGCAGCTGTGCCCACAATTTTTTCACCAGGTCCACTGTCTCTTTTCTCATCAATAATTCCGTCATCGTCATCATCAATGCCGTTCACAGGGTTGCCGGGTGTTTCAAGATAAGCGTAGCCGAGGTAACCTGTTGGTCCGAACTGGCCGTGTCCATTGTAATCCCACGTATAGACAAGATCCATTCCATCTGTTGTATCATAGTAAGCAGCATCATCATCGCTCTCATAAACAAGGTCGAAAGGACCCAGTGAACTACCTCCTATACCTGAGTCCATATACAATCCGAATATCACGTTATAATCATAAACAGTAGTTCCTTCATTAGCTATATCGTAATGCCAGAAGAGAACGTCTCTTGATTGAATATTAGACCACTGGAATCCTCTTTGTTCTACTTTTAACGCCATACCGCGTCGTGTACTGTCCCTGAAATCGGGATAGAAATTCCATTTACTATAGTAATCATCATCATACACACAAAAGCTTTCCTGGTCGGCGTTAGGCTGCTTGCCAAAGTAGCCATTCCAGCTGCCGCGCCATCCGGGGTCATCAGGATCATTAGCTTTATCAGGCCAGCTGTCGGGCCAGGTTCTGGGATCATAACTAACGGCGGGTGATCTGGCAACGTTTATCGTGGGATCAAGCTGCAGGTATCCCGGTCTTGGATTATATCTCTGCAGTCTGCCTGTTGCCGGATTAACTTCTTCTCTTTCACGGTAGCCTGTTTCCATCATATAAAATGTCTGGTACTGACCGTTTATATACTGTTGAAGTTTTGCTAAAACGAAAGGAGTAACACCGTCACTATAATTTTCAAGTGATCCCTTGGGCCATTCCATCGAATGGAAAATTGTATAATCAGGATTATCAGAATAGTCGCCTACCATACCGTAATTATAAAACATCGTACGGATACGGTTCGCGTCATGAGTACCCTGTCTTACATAGTCCTCGTTACCTCGCTGGTCTTTAGGTACTACATCGTAGTACTGCTGCGCCAGGGAGACAGGTGCAAACAGGAAGAGCAATAGTGACAACACTTTTAGAGTGGTCATCGAACTTCCTCTACCATAAAGTAGGCTGATTCGGGATCTTTTTTTTGTGAAGAGTTCCTGAAACAAGTTCAGGATAACCGGTAATCTCTTCAGGATGACATCCAACAAGTGCAGGGTGACTTTTAACAAGTTCAGGATAAAATTTTTATTTTCCATCATAATTAGTAACTCCTAAAAGAGAATCCAAATTCAATTCTGCGGGGAGGAGCAAACCGGTTGGGGTCAATTGGTTCCCCATACAGCAACGTAAGTGAGTTATTCGGGCTGCCTGTATCTGCATATACTGCCCCATTGTTGAAATCCTGATTAAACAAATTAAATACTCTCAGGAAAACACTAAAGTTCATAAAGTTGAAATTGAAGAATTTTTCGGCTCGCAAATCTACTGTGGTATAACTGGGTTTCCTTCCTGAGTTTTGTTCCTGTTCTGTCTGGAAACCTACAAGAGAAGGAGTATAAGGCTGACCTGATGCAAATTTTATAATAGTACTAACATTAAAATCATTTGCTACCTGGTATAATGCAGTCAGGTTGAGTGTGTGCCTCTGATCCCAATTGAAAGGGATATCCCTTGGTCTTGGATCCTGGCCTCCCAGAGCCCTGTCAGCATTCTCCCGGGGATCGCTTGAGTTTCCCTCAGCAAACTGAAGACTGTAGTCTATTGTGAAACCAAAATTATTTACGGGTCGTTGAGTTACAGATAAAGTAACTCCCGATACGCTGCCATAATCTATATTCGTATTTCGTGCATACTGACCAAAGTTGTATGTCTCTATAACTTCAGTTCCGAGCAGGTCTCTTATATCCTTATAAAAGAAAGTAAGGTCGAGTCCAAGATCATCATTAACCGCCTGTTTCAATCCCACCTCATATTCTACAGTAACTTCCGGTTTCAGGTCGGGATTGCCGAGGTAATCCTGCGTATAGGTGCGTCCGGCATCCAGGAAGTCGAGTACCTGGTAATTAGCGTTCTGATAGAGCGCGCTGTAGGCAGGCATCTGATAAAAATGTCCGTATGAGAAATGCAATGCCGATTTATCGGTTAAAGGAAATCCGAAACCGAGACGCGGAGCTATTGTCTGCTTTATGGTGGCCTTTATTAACTTAGAACCTGGCACGCCTATAATGCTGTTTGCAGGATTCTGGAGATTGCTTGGTATATACGCCTGCGGATCGAATATTTCATAACGCAGTCCGGCACGTACTACAAGGTCGCCAAGCTCAATCCTGTCCTGTATATAAGCAGCACCCTGGTTAGGTTTGTAGGTCTCAACCTTCTTGAATCTGGGATCAACAGGATCGAACAATTTAGGCTGAAGCACTTCCTGGTCAGCCTGGTTGGATACAGTTACCAGCTGTCCCGGAGGCCCGAATTTTAATTCATTCATCTGTCCAACAACACCTGCCTCGATGTAGTTAGATTCATTCAGCTGCCATGCATAATCAACTTTAGCCTGTAAAAAATTTGTCTGCTGAATATACCTGCCGAGATCGACACCCTGTATTACAGCTCCGTATTCATATCCGGAAATTGTTTTTGGTCCCTGCGCAGCAAAGTACCGCGGGTCGTACAGCGATTCATACCTATATTCTTTATAATCGTAATAATTGTGACGGACACTGAGCTTATAAAACATTTTATCAGACAGCGTATGTGTAAGATCGATACCGTGATTTATTGCGAATGTAGTTTTATCTTTTAATCCTTCGGGGTTATACCTGAAGGCAAAATTGTAAGCTTTACCCCAGTCATAATTGGCAATTGCCACATAACTAATGTTGATCCTATCGATGGAGGTATTAGTTATTTTAGCCTGTCCGCTCCATTCATCATACGGATCCATAGCTATTTTCCTGTTATCACCCGTAGGGTAAATAATACCGGCAGCAACATTATTAGTGTCAGTAGGTTCGAACCTCCTGGTTCCATACAAGTAGCCGTCATTATGGTAACGTCTGCCGCTAACCAGGAACTTTGTGTCAGGTATGTATGTAGGACCTGTAAGGGTAAGCTGATAATTCTGAAGCGAGTATGGAAGAAAATCTTTATTATCAGGATAAATAGTATTATCCAGAGGAAGATAATCACCACCGTAAACTTCACCTGATACCTTAAAAGTATTGCTTCCGCTCTTCAGTGTGGTGTTTACTATCCCCGACATTGCCTGCCCGTACTTTGCATCAAAAGTTCCTGTTACTACCGATACTTCCTGTATGATTGAGCGGTCGAGACTTAAACTCGACTGGTTGTCAAAAGGATTATTTATGCTTACTCCGTCAACCTGGTATTGAATTTCACCACCGCGACCTCCGCGCATATGAAACTGTCCGTCCGCTGTCTGAACCGTTCCTGCCTGCAGGTTTATAATATCGGTAAGATTCTGAACAGGCAGCGATTCAATTTCATCGGAAGAAACCGTTTTAACCGAGCTTGTCTGATTGAATTCGATAATAGGTTTTTCGGCAACCACTGTTACTGTCTGTCCCTCAATGGCCTCAGGTTTCAGTGATACATCAATCTGGGTAGTCTTATCGGCATTTATCTCAACATCCTCTACAATTTTCGTCTGATAGCCAATGTACCGGTAATTTACAGTGTACTTACCGGGACCAATATTCAGGATACTATAGTAGCCATTTATATCCGCAGCCGAACCCATCGTCGTTCCCGCTATAATTACGTTGGCGCTTACCAGTGGTTCCCCGGTAGTTGCATCAGTCACTTTTCCTGAAAGCTTGCCGGATTGCGCATATCCATTCAGAGAAACAAACAGGATGGTCAACAGGATGAAGAGGATTACTTTCATTGAAAGAAAAACTTTTGGTACTTGTAGTTTTGACTTCATCATAAAACTACCAATAATTTATAAGTTAATAAAAAAGAGAGAGGCTGTCTCAATAAAGGTATTGAGACAACCTCACTAAACAATCACTTACTACTTAAGCAGAACCATCTTCTTAACCTGTGTGCTTGTACTTCTGGCATCCGACAGGTTAGTTATCTTCAACTGATAGAAATAGATCCCTGAACTCAATCCTTTTCCGTTAAACCTGAATTCAGCAGTACCCGGAGGTACATTGGTATTGTTCATAACCGAAACTGTCTGACCAAGAACATCATATATGTGTAATGATACATTGGCAGCTTTAGTTATTGTATACTGAATTGTTGTTGTCGGGTTGAAAGGATTTGGATAGTTATCAAAAAGTCTGATTGAATTAGGAATAAGTGCTTCATCCTGATTTACTCCAACAGCACCTGCAGGTCCAAGTACATCCCAGCCTGGACCATGCTGACCATGCTCCTGCTGGAACCAGAAGGCTTTATTAAAACTATTGGCCAGGGTATCATCCGAGAATACATCCATATCATTCACCGAAGCTCCGATAAATACCACACTATCTCCCAGGTTGGATGGATATCCGAGGCTCGCAAAAGGTATCTTCATCTCAACCGTATAACCGCTGTCGGCATTATCAGGATCATTAACATCGGTTCCCGGACCAAGCATAAGAGCATATTCAACGCTTCCTGTATCTGCAAGAGCAACCAGGTCCTGACCTGCCTGCGCATTACCCGCTGAATCAATATTTACCGTCAGATCTTTTGCAGGTAATACTCCTACACCATTCACATAATCCCTGGATGCCATAAAGAAAGTTATTCCATCTTTAAAGCCGTTGTGGTATGGAATTGTAACTATTGCATCTGTAACTTTTGCACCGACGTAGAAATTGGCATCATCCCATGTTAACCAGTAATCGACTTCAGCACCGTCAAGAACTGGTGGTAAAGGCGGCGGAGTAGGCAGCCCTGTAACATCTTTCTGCTGGTAGCCGCTGGCCCACGCGCCGGTTCCATGGAAATTATCAAATAATGAATCAACTCCATATTTAAGATGGAAATGAAGTGCGTTGCTGGTATTCCAGTCGCTTAAATCACCATCAACGGAAATGGCATCCCCGGAATTAAGATGCGGAATGACATAATCAACAGGGGGAATCATACCTGCGGGACTTGCAGTGGTAACCGAAGGATCGATAAATAAAGCTGAATAGAACCAGTTCTCGTTCCATTCACAGCCCCACCAGGTTTTCGAAAAGCCATTGTTCGTGGGGTTGGTATCAAGGAAACGATCTGCATCAAGAATGGAAAAGCTGAACGGCATTACATCACCTGTCCTGTCCAGGTTAAATCCCAGTGAATCAACATTTATGCGGTGTTCACTTATCCATCCCAAATCAGGAAGCGTATCATTAGCTGTTCCGCCCTGAACAGTTGTATAGGCTGTCCATCTTTCCTGCTGGGCCGGAGTTCTCCAGTCTTCCTCTCCTCCCGCAACTCTATAGTCGCCCGCATAAAGCGGCTGAGCACCAACTGGCGCGGTGCTAAAAGAATCCGGGAAAGCCCAATTATACATTCTTGTATAGAAATGTTCAACGCGTTTACTCCAGGGATCAGGGAAATTATGATCACCTGTTTTTTCTTTTAAATGCCATAATTACAGCATCAGATTTATCCCATAGATTACCGCCTACACTCTTATCTCTGGATTTCATAAGTATATAAAGATAAGGCGCCTGGTATAGGAATTTGACAACAGCATTTGCTGAATCATCATCTGCCGGATAGCCGTTTCCGGGTCCCAGGTTATATCCGCTGCTTGGCAATAGAGTTGTCTCATCAAATCCCACAACAACTGAATCAGCCTCCGCCCAAACAGCATCTTCTACTCCATCGATGGTGATACTTTCACCGGCCTGCATCACCTTCGCGTACTTTGCATCTTCACGGGCATATTTGTTCTGTGCCCATTGAGCAAACAGATTTTCCGATAAGCCTGCTATAAATACAAAGCTCATCAAAAAGAGCAGCATTTTCCTCATAACGATCTCCTTTCATGTTATTTAGTTTTCGTACCTGTACAATTTTTAGCCCAGATGGACTTCAACATCCACCGGACCCTTCTTTTTGGTGTTCAATACATTATTAGTAACTTCTTTACCATTAACGAGCATCTTCTTAACACCAGACGAAACATTATGTGCATTACAAATCCTGATGTTATATACCAAACCGCGAAACGTTCTTTTAACCGAAAATTCTTTCCATTCCTCAGGAATACATGGATCTATCATTAGTCCATCGCGAACAGCCCGTACACCCAATATTCTGTCAACTATCATCTTCTGAAGCCATGCCGCCGAACCGGTATACCAGGTCCATCCTCCCATGCCGTAATATGGGGAATCGGGGCCATCAATATTTCCCGGTGTTACATATGGTTCGGCCTGATATACATCAGGCACCATGCCATTAACTATCGGTGATAACCTTCTATAAGTTTCAAATGCCGAATTATTTTCTTTTATAAGGGAGTAAGCCCAGATAAGCCACGCTGCAGCATGTGTATATACCCCTCCATTCTCCCTTCTGCCTGGAGCATACCTTGTAAGGTAACCTATCAACTCATCAGGTTCCGAGTATGCGGGGTATAGCAGCAGCGGACCGTTCTTATGCAATAATGACATGGTTACAGAACTAAGCGCTCTAACCGCTTTTGATGAATCAGCGATTCCGCTGATAACCGCCCAGGTCTGCGCATTAAGGAATATCTTTCCCTGTTCGCTCGATTTACTTCCGATCTTCCTGCCATCATCCTTTGTTGCACGGTAGTACCATTCCCCATCCCACGCATATTTATTGAAAGCTTCCTTAAGCTTCTCCGCTTTTTTGTTATATTTCTTTGAGAGCTTGTCTTCTTTAATATAACGACACAGGTCAGCGAAATCTTTCAGAACAAGGTAGAGAAATTCGGCAAGCCAGATCGATTCACCTTTCATATTGAGTCCCACGGCGCTCAATCCGTCATTCCAATCACCGGCCCCTATAAGCGGGAGTCCCCGTTCGCTGAACCTTGAAAGAACCTTCTCTATTGCAGCGACAGAATGATTCAGCAGAGAATCTTTTTTTGTAAGGTTATCGTAATAAGGTTCTTTAACCTTAAGGGATTTATGATCATTAGTTTCATTTACGTACTGGATTAAAACGAATGGCAGCCAGAGTAGATCATCAGTCATTTTGGTAGGTAAACCTGTCTCAGTTATCGGATGCCACCAATGAAGCACCGTCCCATCCTCAAACTGGTGGCGGGCATGCAGCCTGATTTGTTCCAGAGTAAGCGAGGGATCCAGCTGAAGAAAGATAAGGCTATCCTGAAGCTGATCTCTGAATCCGAAAGCTCCGCTCTGCTGGTAATAAGCTGTTCTGGCCCACAGCCTTCCGGCGATCGCCTGGTAACGCAGCCATTTATTAGCAAGCAGGTTTATGCTTTCATCGGGAGTCTGAAAGCTCGTAGTATCAAATAAGTTCTGCCAGTAAGCCTTTACTTCCTTCAGTGCCTTCCCTGCCGCATCCTTTCTGCTGAATTTTTTGATTGATTTACCTATCGTCTCACGATCAGCTTTTATCCCCATAAAGAATTGTAAGTTTTTATCCTTCCCGGCATCAAGTTCAACGTCAGTCTTTACAACCGCGACAGAATCATTCCACTTATCTAATTTCTTTCTCAGAGAATCAGCAGACAAGCCCGCAGGATTACTCACCGATCCGAACTTTCCTATAAAACTTTCCTTGTCCGAATCATAGTCAGTAATCTTTTCCGAGCATGAGATAAAACCTAAATAGGGATACTTGATATTCCAGTGGCCATGTTCCCCGAGAGGGATATCCCATAAACGTTTGGAAGCAAGCAGACAATTCAACTCATCGTCGAATGATGTTTCAAGGAAAGATTTGTGAAACTCCCTGTGATGATCTGCTGAAGAACCGAGGCACCATTCAAAGTATGAATAAAGCGACAGGCTTAACCCCGAATCATTATTATTTTCAATATGAAAGTCCCATATCTCCAGTTCCTCATCCATAGGAACAAACACCGTAAGCACTACCTTCACACCCTTATATTCACTTGTGAACCTGCTGTAGCCAAATCCGTGTGCCGCCTGAAACTTATCCAGGTGAGTTTTCACAGGCATCCATGCGGGCGACCATATTTCTTCTGTATCATTATTCTTTATATAGAAATACTTTCCCCAGTTATCCTGGATCAGGTCCTGATGCCACCTGTTCAGCCTGTTGAACTCGGAATGAGTATGCCAGCTAAACCCTCCTCCGGCCTGGGAGATTACCAGTCCGTAAGTCCCGTTGGAGATAACATTAACCCAGGGTTTCGGAGTATTCCAGGTATTTATCACATATTCATTTCCATCATCGGAAAAGGCACCGTATTTTGTATCAAATTTCATAAAAGATCACTTAAACAGATTCTCTTATCACGAGTTCGCTTACAGCCAGGTGTGCAACACCCGGTGAATCGATCTCATTATTTATTCTTTGGATTAAAGTCCCGGCAGCGTGTTTCCCTATTTCCTCAATATTGATTCTCACAGTAGTAAGAGATGGAGATAGATATTGAGAAACAAAAATATCATCAAAGCCTGCAATGCCTATATCAGCGGGTATTTTTAGTCCCGCCTTCTGAACATAATCATAGCATCCAAGGGCCATCATATCGTTGCCGGCAAAGATAACCCCGGGTTTATTTTTCCCGGATAAAAGTTTCCTGCAGCAATTGTATCCGCTTTCCTGGGAGAAATCCCCGACCTCAATGGAGTAATTAACCTTGTGCTTTTTGCAGGCATCAACAAATCCCTTTTTCCTTAACTCCGAATCGTTATTAGCGGCAGGACCAGTAATATGAGCAAGCCGCGTATATTTTTTTTCACGGATCAGGTATTCTGTCATTTGCAAAGCGCCCTTATAATTATCCAGAGCTATTCTGTCAAAGTTATTTAGAGAAGGATCTGAGCTTATCAATACAATCGGGATGCTGCTTTTTTTCAAAACAGATTTAAGCTTTTCATTCAGTTCGGGGGCAAGAAGTATTAAACCTGATATAAGTCCGTTATTTATAAAAGTGGTTATTTCCTCTTTAAGACTTTTATATTTATGAGAGCTTGCGACTATAGTATAATAACCCATTCCGTACAAAACTTCATCAACACCTTTAATGATCTCAGTAAAGAACTCGTCAATTATTTCAGGAAGAATTAACCCGATAAGATTTGTTTTCCCCTTTACGAAATTTCTTGCAAGAATATTGGGTTTGTAGTTTAGCTGGTTGGCAATTTGACGGATGCGGGCATATGTTTGTTTAGCTACCCTGGGGTCATTATTCAGCACCCTGGATACTGTGGCGATTGAAACATTTGCCTTAAGGGCGACTTCTTTAATAGTAGCTGCCATAGTTTGAAGTTTTGTTTTTGAAATCTAACCGTTAAGATGCTCAGGGGTGCCTGCAGACAGAAAAATAAAGAAGATCTTAAAAGCATCAGAACAGAAACTATGATAGGAAATTGATCTGTCTCTCCTGCAGTGCAATATATTTTTAGAAAGTGTAGTAACTAAATTCTATGAAACCTCCTGAACAATCATTATTAAAAATAGAACCGTTAACTAATCCTCTTCATCTCTACACAAATCCAGATGTTGGGAGGATCTGCTAACTAAAAAGTATAATGTAAACGTTTACATAATAGCCAATTTTAAAAGTAATGTCAATATTCCCCTGGCCGTTATCATGCCATAGCTCACATAAAGAGTATAAATATTCCGGATAGAGAACACCTTAATAATAAAAAACAAAATTACTTTTTTTTGTGCGGTCTGCTAATTACGGTTCTGATTTCTGTAATGGAGCTATTCGAGCTAACCTGAAGAATTTCCTGACTTTGCCATCGTGCAAATTTTAGGCTTCAATTTATCCGCACAAAAAGAACTTTTCCCCAAAAATTATCAAGGAGAAATATGCTGAATAATTCATCAAGTATGACAAAATGGCAGACTGAATTGTGGTGACGTATTAATCTAGTATTTGTGCCGTATTAGTCTCGGAGTTGAAATCAAAATGAGACACTCTAAAACAGCTAAAAAATGCAATTTAAGGGTATGGAAAAATTCAACAGTATGACAAAATGTCACACTTCCTGCTGTCAGTCCATCCGGAAATATTTTTGCCGGTTCACAGCAAGGTGTGTACCGGCAAAATAAGGGGCCTGAAGATCTTACTAGCTGTCTTCCTTATTTGAGGAGCATCATTTTTTTCACTGAATGAAACCTGTCCGATTCCATTGAATAGAAATAAACTCCTGATGAAAGGCCAGACGCATCAACATTTAATTCGTAAGAACCTGGATTTCTTGTCTCATCTAATAACGTTCTGACTTCATTTCCAAGCACATCGAATATCTTAACTCTGACATTACCGCTTTCGGGAATTGTGAATTTGATACTTGTTGTGGGGTTAAAAGGATTCGGATAATTCTGACTTAAATAATAAGCGTTGGGCTGAAACCCGGCTTCTACCTGATGAGAATATTGGAAATGTCCGTCAAAATCTACCTGCTTTAGTCTGTAATAAATTTGCTGACCGGCAGTTATGTCATTGAGGTCATCTGTAAAATTGTAGCTGCGCTGCTCAGAGGTAGTACCATTTCCCGGAACAAACCCTCTCTCCGACCACTTCCCTGATGATTTCCTTTCAATATAAAAACCGCGGTTGTTAATCTCCGTAGCTGTTGACCAGGAAAGTAAAATCTTATCTGCATTAAGAACAGCGCTGAATGAGCTCAGCTCAACCGGCACCACACCATATTTGCCTTTAATTACCGCCACCGCGCTTGTAAAGCCTCCCGGAGGAAGTGTAACCAGAGCTGCAACATCTTTTATACCGTCACCGGAAAAATCAGCAAATACGGGAGAAGTTGCTCCCCAGTACAATCCGGCCCTCATATGGTAACTGAAGGTTCCATCCCCATTGTTGAAGTAGACAGATAAATCGTTGGAAGCTTCATTTGCAACAATAATATCGCGATCCATATCTCCGTCAACATCACCCGAAACAATCCCTGCAACGTTCAGGAGATCGGGAGAATAGGCCCCGTCATAATTCTGAGCCGACTGAAAGGTCCCATCGCCGTTACCCAGAAGTACAGACATACCGGATACAAAGCTGAAAGTGCTTGCCGCAATATCAGGGATGCCGTCATCGTTAAAGTCATCTATCACTATATCCTGCGGACTTAATTCAGCTACATAAACAGCAGGCGGCAGATATTGTCCGTTCCCTGTTCCAATGGATACATCAATTGAATTCGAATGTCCCGTAACCAGGTCGATTATACCGTCGCCGTTAAGATCATCTCCGGCAAGGGTTGAAGGAGAGGGATCAACCACAATATAATCAGGAGTACTGAAGGTACCATCTCCGTTATTTCTACTTATGAATATTCTCCTGGCCGATTCCGGGATGTTGGGACAACCCAGCCATTCAGTTATAACCGCATCTAGATCTCCATCATTATCAACATCAAAAGCGTCAATATCCGACCAGCCGCAAGAACCGACCGGCCAGGTCTGCACTGTGGCAAATGTTCCGTCACCGTTATTTATTGCTGTATGAAAGTCATACGGAGGAGAAATTATTGAGGTTGCAAAAATTAAATCGGGATAACCATCATTGTTAAGGTCCCTGAATTTAGCCTGCACTCCCCCGCTTCTTTCGATGTATGTTACAGCGGCTCCGAAAGATCCATCGCCGTTGTTCTTGAGAACAGCTACCTGAGAGCCCACACCTGCGCGGCCCCAGGCTGAAGTTACTACATCCAGGTCACCATCAAGATCTATATCCGCGGCATCCAATGAACCTGCTATAGGATTAGTTGTTGACATAGGTGGAACATAAAATATTGCATTTCCCGGATTGAAACGGACGGTTACCTCCATAGAATAATTATCAGCAGTCAGAACATCCAGTGTTCCATCATCATTTACATCTGCCAGGGCTACGCTGAAAGTTGTCTGTCCCGCCGGATATAATGAATTAGTTAAGAACCCGCCTGAACCATTATTTAAGATTACCTGAAAACCGTCGGTATTCCTGCCATCATATGATGCTCCTATGATGTCATTCCACCCGTCGCCATTCACATCACCAATTCTAACATTCATAGCACTTCCCGAGTAAGTAGTTAGTTCAACTGCTGTAGGTCCGGTGAAGGTTCCATCACCGACATTACGAAGAAGTGCAACTGCCGGGTTGCCTCCTGATTGAGTACCGGTGCTTGAGTAAAGAGCATCTATATCACCATCGTTATCAATATCACCAAGGGTAACCGACTGGTAAAAGTCTCCGGCAACCACAGAGAATATATTGTATTCTGTCCTGTTGCTGAAATCACTTCCTCCTGAATTCATAAGCACGCTCAACTTCTGGTCGGTGTTGGCAGCTACTACATCAGGATAACTATCATCATTAATTAAACCGCAGGCAATTTTATATGGACCGTTCCCTGCCGGGAAAACTGACTGGCTGCTGAAATTACCCACGCCGTCATTGAAAAAGATTGAAACGGTATTCCCCTGTCCGAGGTAGCCGTAGTTTGCGGCAGCAATATCAACATCACCATCCTGATCGAAATCTGCAGTGCACAATCCAATCGGCCCTGCGCTGCTAGTCAGGTCTACCGGAGATCCAAACGTCCCGTCCCCGTTATTAAAATATACAGATATCGAATTGCCTTCCCAGTTTGCTCCTGTATTCGAGACAGCGATATCTATATAAGAATCCCCGTCGAAGTCGTCTAGTACAATATCATAAGTCGGCTTTACCGATGCATACTGAACCGGTTCGCTGAAGAACCCATCCCCATCATTAAAAATAACTGAGAACCCGTTACCGAAAGGACCCTGAGATACTGCTGCATCAATATCCCCGTCATTATCAAGGTCTGCAGTTTTTAACGCAGTAGGATACCTTCCATCTTCAAAAGTTCCTGTGTTAAAACCATACCATGTGTCTTCAAATATATCCGGGTTCGACTGAGCAAACGTACGGGCTATACTGAGGATGATAACAATCAAAATTACTTTATTGATTACTGTGGTAGATAAAATGTTTAAACCCTTCATTGGTTACCTTTTAATTTGTTTTGAGAGTGTTTCCCATACAAGTGACTCTAATGCTGTTAAAAGGGACAAGGAAATATCAGGAACATTGGTTATAACTTTCTCTTACGGTGATATATCTCATAGTCGGACAATATGTAGTCATCTTTCCTCGTCCTCGATTACTACTTCTTCAAAAGCCTGGAGAATAACCGTCAAATGAAAGGTAAAATAATGAGAAGGAAAATTGATTTTCTGAGATCAGGATTAATTATGAGTTTGTTTTTAGTTGTTGTCCTGATAGGTTCGGGGTGCAAAGATAACAGTACCAACGCATACAGCAGCCCGGGCGGAGGAACAACTCCGCCTGATAACGAGGTATGGATGCAGAACACAAGTTTTAATCCAAAGAACAAGACAATCACTGCAGGAACAACTATAACATGGGTTAATAAAGATTCTTATGACCATACAGTAACATCAGGAACCCCCGGCCATCCGGATGGTAAATTCAGCAGCGGTACTTTAGGTTCAGGTGCTGTCTACACCCATACCTTTAATACCCAGGGAACTTTCAATTATTACTGCAGCATACACCAGGATATTATGACAGGAAGTATCACAGTACAGTAAAAGGATCTGGTATTTTTCACCTGGAACCTTTAAGGACGAGTTGACCCCTTCTTGTATTGCAGGCCTGCAGATGTATGAGTCCCCTTAATTTTTACTGCAGCAATGTTGGAATTATATTTTTAATTTTTTGATTTTACTTTGTAAGGTAGTCGGCTTCATTTTTAACAATGCAGCCGCACCTTCCTTACCGTAAATCTTTTTATTAGTTAGCTGCAGCGCGCGTCTTATTATATTTTTAATTTCGTCATCCAGGGAACCTACAGTTGAGTTATTCGCATCCTTACTTGCCTGATACTTTTTTTCAAATACGAGGTGTGCCGGTTTAATTGTTCCATCCCTGCTGAGAATAATTGCTCGTTCAAGAGTATTCTGCAGTTCTCTCACATTCCCCTGCCAGTAGTTTTCCCGCAATATATTTAGAGTTTCATCACTCAATTTAAGCTCCTTATAACCGAACCTTTCAGAAAGGGTCTTAAGGAAATAATCTGATAAAAGAAATATATCATCCTTTCGCTCTCTTAGAGGAGGTAAATTAATAGGAAAGACATTCAGACGGTAGAATAAATCTTCTCTGAATTTTCCCTGACGAACTCTTTCTTGCAGGTCGACATTAGTAGCACAAATAATCCTTACATCGGAATGAAGAGTTTTTTCGCCTCCCAGCCTTTCGAAAGTTCCCTCCTGTATCGCACGTAAAAGCTTCGGCTGAATTTCCGGTGGGAGGTCGCCGATTTCATCAAGGAATAATATTCCGCCGTTGGCCAGTTCAAAACGTCCGCGTCTTGTCGAGACAGCCCCGGTGAATGCACCCTTTTCGTGACCGAATAATTCACTTTCAGCAAGGTTAGTATTTAACGCCGAACAATTTAAAGTTATAAATGGTTTATCGGATCTTTTGGATAAAGCATGGATAGCTTTAGCGGTCTGCTCTTTACCTGTACCTGTTTCACCTAAGATCATTACATGAGATTCAGTGGGAGCAACCAGTTTAATCTTTTCAATTACCTGCTGCCAGGCGGGAGATTTTCCGATCAACCCTTTTACTACAGAATTTATATCGCCTATAAGTGAATTCCTTTCGTAGACAAGTCTTTCTTTATCAATTAACAGAGAATCCGTTGCCATCGATTGCGCAAGAGCGAGTGCAATTAGTTTTGTAAGTGTGTTTGCCAGATTCACCCTTTGTGGTGTGAACATATCGCATTGCCTGTGATCGAGCGTCATAAGTCCGAGAGTATTGCCGTTTATTCTGAGCGGTGCAAGCATACACGAATGACCTGTAGGCATATCTACCATACCTTCATAAGTATCATGATGATCAGGATTACGTGTTTCCTCAACAAGTTTAACCTTCCCAATATTTAACACTTTGTCAATGTCGGGATGAGTTTTAAGTGCTATCTGAAAATCCTTTAGTCTCTCAGTAACCAGAGGCCCTTTTGCAAATCTTACTTTTAGACTATTATCCGTTTCTTTGCTGAGAATAACCGCAAGCTCATAAGGAATTATTTCATTAATCGCATCAAGTACAATCCCCATCGTCCTGTTGGGTGAAAGGTAAACAGCTTCTGACTGCTCTAGTGAATTTGAAATCATTGTATAACCGATAATTCGTTGATACCGATATTTAGGTGCAAATATAACGAAATATAGGTTCATTTATTTTCAGGGAAATGTGGTATCCCTGTAACTTGTTTATATATAATGTGTTATGGGGTACAATTTCTTTGGTACGCAGCTTGTATAATTGTGATGGAATTTAAATTAGTTTTATAAAAATCATGGGAGAAAAAATGGAAACAAACGAAATAAAAGCGGGAATACCTTTAATCGGCGATAAAATGCCTGATATGGCAGTTCAAACAACTCACGGTATAAAAAGAATTCCAGGCGACTACAAAGGAAAATGGGTAGTACTTTTCAGTCACCCAGGCGACTTTACTCCGGTATGCACCACAGAATTTTATGCTTTCGCAAAACGAAACGAACAATTCAAGAAATTAAATACAGAATTAATCGGACTCTCAATAGACCAGGTGTTTGCACACATCAAATGGGTTGATTGGATAAAAGACAACTTAAACGTGGAAGTTCCCTTCCCTGTAATTGCTGATGATCTTGGACGGGTTTCAGCTAAGCTTGGAATGATTCATCCCGGAAAAGGAACCAACACTGTACGTGCCGTATTTATTATGGATCCTGAAGGAATCATCAGACTTATGATCTACTATCCCCAGGAAATTGGAAGACAGGTAGATGAGATACTAAGGGCATTGAAAGCGCTGCAGATCTCAGACAAAAATAAGGTTGCACTGCCTGAGAACTGGCCGAACAACGAGTTAATTAAAGATAAGGTGATAGTACCACCCCCGAAAGATCTCGTTGAAGCCGAGACCAGAAGGAATCCTTCAGAAGGATATGACTGGTGGTTTACATTCAGATCACTTAATAACTAATCTAACATTTTAATCGAATCCGGATTACAGACCGGATTTTAGGATCAGTCCCGGCAGCCTCCCCTCTGCCGGGATTTTTTTTCCTCCCCCGACCTCAACCCTGTCTTTGTAAAAAAAAGCCCGCAGAAGTGAAAAAAGTGACCTAAACCTACGCTATACTGCACTAAAAAATCATACCCCGACTCTCAAACCTGGAGTAGATGTAAATAATATCATTTTGCAAGTAAAAATGGATGCGGACTGTAAAAAACGTTACTTTTTAGCAGAAATTTTACTGGTATAATTTATGTCCTAAGGAAGAACAAATTAAAAGGAATTTGGGGAATGAACAGGCGGAATCAGGAAAATTATTTACTGTTAATGGTAAGTAGCTCTCATCCGCCTGTTGCTTTTCTTCTTTAGTATTTCAAAAATCTCAAGCGACTCAATAAAAAAGGGAAATAAAATGAAAATATACACCACTCGTTTATTTACGCTATTACTTATATTATTCCTGACATCAGGATTTATCAATAATTATTCACCTGCTACTCTATCCTCCGGGGATGACAGCACTAATAATTCCCGGACAGTCCCAGACAACTCAATAACTTCCATTTACACAGTCAACACTAATATTTCCACACCCGGGCAATTCACGAACAGCAGCAGCTGGAACGACATCCGGTTAAAAGCTCTATGGAAAGAAATTGGTAATGAAGTTATTATTCAGATTCAAAATGTTATTCCGAAGGTTGAAATGTATTATGGGGAGATAACTTTGGACTCAGGGAGAAGAATAGCTGTTATACTTGGACAGCCGGATGATCAGGGAAAATTCACGATTAAAAATACATTCGGCAAATTCACAAATATTTCTATTTATACGGATTCGGATCTGGAGCAGGACAAATAGTCTTTAGTTTCTTATTCCATTTTCTCGATCATTCTCTCAATAGAATTTTTTATTCCGGGAGATAATGTTTCCAGGTATTGGTCCTGCATAAGTACAACAATCTCATTCATCAATTCCGGATGCTTTTGGGCTATCTTTATAATGAATTTCAATGCAGTGACTCGTATTGAAGGTTTTTTATTTATATTTTCCCAAAGATTCAGGCTTAGATCGAATAACCTGGCCTCATATTTTTCATCAATCTTCATCTTCGAAAGGATCTTCAGCAATTCTCTCTGATGACCATCTTTCTTACCATTTATTGAATTAACAATAGCTGAGATATGTTTTCTGACGCGCCGATCATTCTCATCCATACAGCCCCACAAAAGAAATGCGGCACGCCAGGAATAAGGCTGCTTATCTGATATGGCTAATTGAATTGCTTCATCAAAAAATTCCGGATTCGCTTTCAGAAATGAAATCAATTCATCTTTATATGATGTCATCAGTTTATTTTCTAAAATCGATTCCACTTTTTCTGCCTCCCTTCAGATCTCTGCATCAAAAAAGTACGAAGATTTGGTACTTAATAAGATCTCCCAAATTTTTTATCTCTCGTTGGTTAAGTATAGTAGTTTGTTACGCGAGATGAGTATGCCAGGAGAAGGATAATAATTCCCAGGGTCCCATATATCAATTGAAGGGGGGGTTCTGGTTTATAACCTATAATAATTATTTCCACTCCTATCCATATTACCACAGCATAGCCGATGAGCCTGGCGTTAAGCAGAGATCTTTTAGTACCGTTAATGAGTCCAGCCAGTATTAACAAAGGGAAAATTCCTAAAATGGTAAGCAGTATAATTCCGGGGATCAGGTAATCCTGGAAGTAAGACCCTTCGAGCCAGCTTGTCGGCAGCCCGATCATTTCTCCGGAAGGATCTATCACTAAACTGAGTCCCCCAAAAAGACCGCTTATACCCTGCAGCGCTATAAAAACGATCAAAAGGTAAATTGTAAAGGTTTTTTTGTACCGCATCCTCTCCCCCGTTATTTGCTGAATAATTAATTTATTACGGCAAATATATCCTCTACATTATTATCAATCAATTTTCAGGATTGCCATTGTTAATGGCTGTTCAAAAATCTGTGAATTCCATTCATTTCATAGACTGGTTACTGACCAGGCTTTTAGAGACTTTATAGAATTCTGCTTTTTTGCGGCATAGCGGAACAGCAGCGCGGAGATAACAAAAAGTACAGCGAGGAATGCAGTAAGCACAGAGACCCCTGCTATACCCGGAGGTTCATTTAACGTCGGGCGCCAGAAGATCAGTGCGGCAGCCGGCACCAGCATCTGAGCTAGCGGCAGAACAATATTAGAATCAAATACAGGCAGCGGGTAGTTTAGTGATACGACCATTTCCAGTTAAGGATTTCAGGCATGTCTGCTCCATGAGTATGAATGTACTCTTTATGTTCGAGGAGTTTGTTCTGCATAGCCTGTTTAACGTGAGCACCTCCGATCCTTACCAGCTTCGGAACACGGTCAATTACATCCATTACGAGATCAAAACGGTCGAGATCGTTCATTACAACCATATCGAACGGTGTGGTAGTGGTTCCCTCTTCTTTATATCCACGAACATGCAGATTTTTATGATTCGTTCTTCTATAGGTTAGTCTGTGGATCAGCCATGGATAACCATGAAATGCAAAGATGATTGGTTTTTCTGTTGTGAACAATGAGTCGAAATCCTTTGAGGATAATCCATGCGGATGTTCTGTTTCCGGCTGGAGGGTCATAAGATCGACAACATTGATAACTCTTATTTTCAGTTCGCTGAAATTTTTCCGAAGGATATCTACCGCGGCGAGAGTTTCAAGAGTAGGAACATCACCCGCACAGGCCATAACAACATCGGGTTCAGTATCCTGATCGTTACTCGCCCATTCCCATATTCCTATTCCCGCAGTACAGTGCTTTACGGCTGATTCCATATCAAGCCACTGAAGCTCAGGCTGCTTCCCGGCGATGATTACATTAACGTAGTGCCGGCTTCTGAGACAATGATCAGTAACTGACAGCAGAGTGTTTGCGTCGGGCGGCAGATATACCCGAACGATCTCGGCTTTCTTGTTTACCACATGATCAATAAAGCCGGGGTCCTGGTGACTGAATCCGTTGTGATCCTGTCTCCAGACGTGAGAGGTAAGCAGGTAATTAAGCGAAGAAATTGGTCTGCGCCATGGAATCTGCCGCGTCACTTTAAGCCACTTGGCATGCTGGTTGAACATTGAATCGATAATGTGGATGAAGGCCTCGTAGCAGGTAAACAATCCGTGTCTTCCCGTAAGAAGATATCCTTCCAGCCAGCCCTGGCACATATGTTCACTTAATATTTCCATTACCCTTCCGTCGGTAGAGATATGATCGTCGTTCGGGCGTATTTCAGCTGTGGATATGCGGTCAGTTACTTCGAAGAGTGCGTTCAATCTGTTTGAGTTAACTTCATCAGGACCCATTACCCTGAAATTCCGGGCTTCAGCATTCATCTCCATTACATCTCTGAGAAACCTGCCCATAACACGGGTTGCCTCAGCAACCGATGTTCCCGGGTTGGTAACACCAACTGCGTATTCTCTGAAATCAGGCAGCTTCAGGTTTTTTAGCAGAAGTCCACCGTTGGCATTCGGATTGGCACCCATCCTGAATTCGCCTTCAGGTGCGAGTTTCGCAAGGTCCTTTCTGAAAGTCCCATTCTCATCGAACAATTCTTCCGGCTTGTAACTCTTCATCCATTTTTCAAGAAGTTTCAGGTGTTCAGGTTTATCGGCAAGTTCAGATAAAGGGACCTGGTGAGATCTGAACGTTCCCTCGATCTGTTTATCATCTACCACCGCAGGACCCGTCCATCCCTTCGGCGTACGGAGTACTATCATAGGCCAGACAGGCCTCTCCTTAAAACCATTCTCCCTTATCTTTTGCAGAATTTTCCTGACTTCCGCATAAACCTTATCCATGGTATTTGCCATTATCTGGTGCATTACGTCAGGGTCGTCACCTTCAACAAAGTAGACTTTATGCCCGTAACCTTTAAGCAGGTTTTCCAGTTCTTCCTGCGGAAGCCGCGCCAGCACCGTAGGATTAGCTATTTTATATCCGTTAAGATGCAGTATTGGAATGACAACTCCATCGTGCACAGGATTAAGAAACTTATTTGAATGCCAGCTTGTCGCAAGTGAACCTGTTTCTGCTTCGCCGTCTCCCACAACGCAGAAAGCTATAAGATCTGGATTATCGAATACGGCGCCGTAGGCATGCAGCAGAGAATAACCCAGCTCACCGCCTTCGTTAATAGAACCCGGCGTTTCAGGAGCAACGTGGCTTGGTATGCCTCCGGGGAATGAGAACTGTTTAAATAACTTCTTTATTCCCTCCTCATCTTGTGTGATGTCCGGATAAAATTCAGAGTAAGTACCTTCAAGGTATGTATTGGCTACCAGGCCGGGACCACCATGCCCGGGTCCGGTAATATAAATTGCGTTTATCTTATTCTTCTTTATCAGCCGGTTAACATGAACGTATATGAAATTTAGTCCCGGCGTTGTTCCCCAGTGACCGAGAAGCCGGGGTTTTATATGTTTAAGTTCAAGAGGTTCCTTTAATAAAGGATTATCGAGGAGATAAATTTGTCCCACAGACAAATAATTAGCAGCACGCCAGTATGCATTTATCTTTTTGACATCTTCCGCAGAAAGAGGATTTGAATTTGCTTTCCCCATAGCAGCATCCTTATCTTATTCTTATTATATGTTCAAAAATATAAATACGGCATAGGATGGAAGTTGCACCAGAACACAATACGAAGTACAGATTTTTCACCAACTCTTTCAGATGGTTCCAAACACTGTATCTAAAGAAGAACTTATACTATAGCCCCGTAATATCATTTCCCTTCAATGTAGATTCACACACGGTTGTATTTGAATTGTTTATGGAGGCTGAACAAACTTATACTAATAAATCTATAATCTTAGCGTAAGCCGGATCTATTTCTATCGTATTGTTTGGGGCATAATTAGGGATAGCTTCATTTTCAAGTAGAACAGTTATCCATTCTCTGGAAGAGGTTACCTTTTTAAACTTAATATATGCAGAATCATCTTTTTTGATTATCTCATACTTTTCAATATGTATACTTATGCTTTCTTTTTCACCCTTTAACAAAATATCAAGGTCGATATTTTTTTGGACCGAATCTATATGAAGATCTACCATTTCACCATATTCCTTTATTTTATTATTTATAAAATTTTTCGCCAGTAGAGAAATGGCAGCATTTTTCAACTCCCCGGCTTTATTCTTGATGTCTGATAGAAATGACATATTAAACCTCGTTTTCATCTCCTTTTCCAGGGTTTTTAATATAAAATGACAGATAATTTCATCAAATGCAACCACATCAAACTTCCCAAATCATCAGGGTAATGATTTGGCCGGTTATAGTGGCAGTCGTCAAGTTTTATCCCAAATAATTCGACAATGTTTGCCGCCAGGATCGACATTTCTGTCGAACTAAAATTTATGATATGGATTTAATCAAAAATTACATCCCTTTACCAAAGGAACGGTTTTTGCCTCTCAGTATTACGCTATTTACATTCTGGTTCTCTAATTCTTGTAAGCAATCCTGAGGGCGCTGGTCAATTACCCAGGTTATTGACTAAATTAAAACTAAAGGATGCTATGCAAAACCTTTAATTACACATTCTTCTTCTGCCCTTCCGGACCATATGTGCTAAAATATTTTTGAGGGTATCGGCCTTACAATAACATCCACAATTTTATTTTTAAAAATGTGGAGGGAACATGAAATTTCTTAGTATTGTTTCTGTTTTTTTTCTTGCTTTCCTGCTATTTCAATGCAGTGACCCACCTGTTAGCTCTGTAGATACCGAAGTAGACGGTTTTAAGGGAGAAAATAAAGGGGGTGGGCATAGCACCAGCACTGTGAATAACCTTTCCTTCCCGGCTTTATTAGCCGATGGGTTTCAAATTGTTCCTATTCTCGAGAAGTTTACTATATCATACATTGGACCATATGATGGTTTAACAACAGCAGAAGTTGCTGATCTGGATTCAACTGGTCCATGGTATGCACAGAAGGTGGAGGGAAATGTATGGCAGGGTGAATATGCCACATATGACAGCATCCCTGTTGCATTTATTGATTGGGGTGATGCTATGGAATCTGTTGATCCTACGGAGCTCAGGTTGGTGACTATAATAATGGGATGCCGATTATACCGAAGATAGGAGAAAATAATACGGCTGTGGTTGATGATACAAACAATATTACTTATATCGATGTACAATGCACCGGCGGCGGAGGTCACTAAAACATCGAACCAATTTATCTGAATTTTTCAGGGTCATCCGCAAAGGATGACCCTGATCATAATAAATTATAAACAATATAGAAATCTATAAATATTATTTTTATTAACAAGTGATTGAGTTAGTGCTGAAGATGTGAATCTTGAAAAGATGGAAATGAAGTTTTACTCTTCAAAGACCGCGATCAGGGGTTTATCCGGCCACTTCATCCCGCTCTCAAAAATATTTTAGAAGAACGAATCATTGAAGTACAGTCGGGTAAATTATTTAATTACACTGAAGTTAAGAATATGGGAAAGGCTTTCAGCAGGTACCTGAAAGAAATAGGATTGAATAATAAAAGATATAATCTTCGGACTTTCAGGAAAGATTTCATTTCAAGAGCACAGGAAGCCGGGATAAGTATCAATACGACGGCTTTATTAGTAGGATACGCAAATATAAAAACTGCTATGACCTATTACACAAAACTTTCCACAAAACACCTCAGAGATGAACTAAAAAAACTACCTGATGTGTAAAGTTTTGGTAAAATTTGTTACAAAATTCGTTACCGTCGAATATTCATTTAAAACTACAAAGCCTGTAAGTCTTTATCTTACAGGCTTTTAACTAAGCGGGGCCGACGAGACTCGAACTCGCGACCTCCTGCGTGACAGAAACCTCAAGAGTAAATTTTCCCTTCAAATATTGCGAATTTTGGCTGTTTTCGGGGGGTGAACCGTCCAAATAGAGCTAGTCAGTGTCAGGTTTTGCTACCGAATTGCTACCTCGCATAAAATTAATTCAGTTGTTATTGATTGTCCTGAATAGACTTCTTTTCCAACCGGTCTTCTCTTCAAGGATTTTCAGATATTCAAATTCCTGAGCGGTCATTTTTGATATAGGTAAAGTTTTTAATTCTCTTATCGAAACATTCATTGCCTCAATCTGATTATGCACCTCCTGCTAGTCGTTTTTTCTTTAAGGAGATATTTTCAGATTCTTTTTTTAAAGCTTCTTCAATAGTGGTTAGTTCCCTCTATTTTACTGCGTAGCTTCTTTTGCAGCCTCTCCTCTGATCGTATGATACTACTTCAAAACCTGCATCTTTTTAGCAGACTTATATTCTCCTACTGTTAAAGTATAAAAGTATATTCCGCTTGATAATTTGAATGCATTGAAATTAATACTATGCCTTCCTTCACTTAATTTTTCATTCAGTAGTGTTGTCACTTCTCTACCAAGTATATCATATATTTTTATCAATACTATACCTGGTTTTTCTATTGTAAACGAAATTGTTGTTGCAGGATTAAACGGATTAGGATAGTTCTGTTCAAGTGAATAAACTAATGCTGAATTCACGTTTGCTTCAATTTCATTGCTGAACTTATAACTACCATTAAAATCAATTTGCTTTAGTCTGTAATAATATTTACCAGTATTTACATTATTGTCTGTATAGGAATATTGTTGTGGTGAAGTAGTTGTTCCGTTACCTCCTATAAATCCAATCATTTTCCATTGATTGTCATTCTGAGCTTTGCGAAGAATCTCAAATCCTTTATTGTTTGTTTCTGTTGATGTTGACCAGGAAAGCATTACTTTATTATTATCTGTTACTGCTCTAAATCCTGTCAACTGTATAGGCGTTATTCCTCCTTCCCTGTACACGCTCTCATCTGTTGCAAGATATACTTTATCTGAGTCATCAAAGATTATTCTTTTTATTGACACTAAATTCAGGTTTCCTGTTACATTTCCCCAGGTATCTCCGTCATCTGTAGATCGATACAGCTTGTCTCCTGTGCCTGTTGTATAAATTTCTCCTTTTCTGTTTACTGACAATGGGTATCTCTGCTGCAGCCCCGGTTCTGGTTTTACCAGTTCCCAGTTTATCCCGTTATTAGTTGAGCGCAGTACTCCCTCATAAACATTTGTTGCAAATATGCTTCCTTTTGTTGATACTGATATGGCTGCAAGTGTTGAACTTGTGTTACTGCTTTGATAAATATTCTGCCAGCTTGACCCATCATCTGTTGATTTATATATATACCCGTGCCACGTACCTGCATAAAGCGTTCCCTCGTCATCAATTGCAAATCCGAAGGTATAACCGCTGACAAAGTTGTTATCAATTCTTGTCCAGCTATTACCAAGGTCTGTTGTCCTGTAAATTCCTGTACCGTAGGTTAAGGCATATACCCTGTTCTGCTTATCCCTAAAAAGGTGAAAACAGTAGTTATTCCCTGCACTGTTAGTCTCAGTCCAGTTTTCACCCCCATCTATTGAGCGGAATATTCCCTGGTCTGTTCCTGCCATCAGGTTATCGTTACGGTCTGCTATTATTGAGTACAGATATGAGTTTGTAAGCCCGTTGTTTTTTACCTCCCAGCTATTACCCCTGTCTGTTGATCTCTGTACCCCGTTACTCCAGTTTGCTGTATACAGGTTTCCCTGTTTATCAAATGTTATATCTTGTGTGGTTGCTGCATAAATACCATTGTTAACAGGAAACCAGCTGTCTCCAAAATTTGTGCTTTTGAATATTCCTGCTGCATTAGTGCCGGCATAAGTGTTGACTCCGGATTTTGCGAATTTAAAGGTACCAGAAAATTTAGGAGGTAAACCGACATTTGACCAGTGCCAGGTGTAGCCTCCATCGTCTGACACTCCAATTCCCCAGCCTTGACCAAAAAAACTTGTTTCATCTTCCAAACCTGCAATAAGCTTGTTGTTATATATGAAATTGAATACATAATTATTAGTATTTATAAAAAAACCTAAAGTGTCAAGCTTAATCCAGGTTTCTCCTTCATCAGTGCTTTTTTGGAGTGCAGCATTATAGTAAGCATAAATATTTCCAACATCATCTGAGATTACCCCAATATAATTAAGACTATCAAGTGGGATAAGCTCCCAATTAGGAACAGTTTTTTTTAATAAGTCGTGTGTTGCCCCTGCATAAAGGATATTATTAATTGTCAACTCGAAATTATTTATCCTTCCCACACCTGTTAATTCTGTTACCCAACTAGAACCATAATCTGTGGAACTTACAATTTCTCCCTCATCAGAGCCTGCATAAATAATTTCGCTACTATCTTTGCCTATGCTCCAGAATTGTAAACCGGGGTTGTATATATTTGTCCAATTGACGAGGTCTTCAGATTTATAAATTCCATTATTGTAGGCTGCAGCGAAAACAGTTCCGTCTTTTGAAAAAACAAAATCGGCAAATCTTCTGGGCACTTTGATACCCGCCTTTTCCCAGGAGTTACCCGCATTGGTTGAATAAAAAATCATTCCTTTGCTAAAACCTGTGCCAACAATAATTGTATCACCCTTCGCGGCTAATGCAGCAGTTACGCATCCAACTGGTCCATTTAGTTTCTCCCAAATTGTTTGTCCAGATATAGTGGTGAATGTAATCATCAAATACATAAGACAATATTTCATAATGGGTCCCTGTTTTTTATAAAGTGCTGCTCAGTAATTTGGGCAGCACCTTGTTTTAATATTTTACTTCAAAACCTGCATCTTTTTAGTAGCTTTATATTTTCCTGCTGTTAAAGTATAAAGGTATACTCCGCTCGATAATCTTGATGCATTGAATTCAAGATTATGTCTTCCTTCACTTAGCTTTTCATTCAGCAGTGTTGTCACTTCTCTCCCCAGTATATCGTATATTTTTATAGTAACAATTTCCGGATTTTTTAAGACAAAGGAAATTGTTGTGCTCGGATTATATGGATTGGGGAAATTTTGCAATAGTTCATTCTCATAAGAAATGTATGAGTTATCGGCAGCAATTTTCTGTGACTTATGAAAGCTATTATATGCTTCATTTGAATATTCAGTCTCAGTAAGTTCAGTTTCACCTTTTACTTTGTAATAAACATAATACGGAGGATCACCGGTATAAAATTGGTATTGTGTATCGGTATAATCCATATTCAAAGAGCTTGTAAAGTGACTATATGAACCATTCCCTAACTTTCTATAAATTTTATAGTATAATCCGGCAGGACCATATACAAGTTTAGGGTGAATGCCATCTGGGACCATAAGTAAGACGTTATCCCAGTAATCTTCCAACTGAGCTGTTGAAGGCAGGCTGCTTTTCATCTGCCAGATTCGAAGGATGGAACCGTTATTTATTGTAATAAAAGTACTCCCATCATAATATTGATAACTTCCTGTAAAATCATTGTATTTTATATATATATTTGGACTATATGATGAAATCGCATCTCTAAGATCAATATAGAAATATGCATTATTGTCATCATTTGTCATTTTGTAAAATGCGTGTCCTATAGAAGCTTCGTTACCAGTATTCTCAATCCATTTAAGATGGAAACCATCCCATTCTTCTATATCAGTTGATGTGTTCCCAATAGTCTGGTAAGAGTTTCTTTCAATATCTGGGTCGGAGGAAATCAGCCAATCTTCAGCATTTATTGTAGAAAATGTTATCGACAACTTGAATGTTGTTAGCAGTATAATTTTTTAAGCCATAATGGGAATTATCAGCAATAGTGTTATTGTAAATCAAGGTGTTCCCGGAATTGTAAGGGACAGGATGAGAAAGCGGATAGTTGTTACTAACATCAAATGTAATTCCGCCGCCATTTGTACCCCAGGTATTATAATCATCAACAGTATTCACTATGACATTCCCTACTATTTCCGTTCCTAATTGATATCGTGTATATATCCCACTTCCGGTATTATCTATGTAATTGAAGTACACTTTATTTCCGTGCATATATTGCTGATCCGGGTCCAACGTATTTGGAAATATATTGACACCAGCGTGGGTAATATTGTTTGTGAAAACATTGTACTGAATTAAATTATATTCAGATATTCTACTAATGTTATTTTCATAATATGATTCTATAGAAATATTATTTCCGCGATAAACGCCATCAATTGTTCCGATAATGTTATCAACGATATTATGTTCAACACGGTTATAGCTGCCCACTAACAGAATACCTGACCTTAGGATAGTATATAATTCACAATTCCGAATAATATTATGATCTCCATTTGTCCATATCCCGCGCATATCCACATTAGCCGTAACATCGCTTAAAATCAGTCTGTCTAATATTATATAATCATATTTATCTGGCCATCTGAAAACCGCTTTCTTTCCTGAAAAAACAGAGACATCGTCACCGTAAAATACGGGTTTGTTCTCACTATTATAAGCTAAGATAGAAATGGGATAATTTTCCCGTCCATTTTTGTTTACATAAATATGTTGTGTATAATTACCCGGGAGGACAAATATATTAACTCCGTAGTGATTATTAGGGTCAGAAGGAATTTCCTGAAAGGCTCTGTCAACTGTAGCAAAGGGCGATAGATAAGTGCCCTGGTTTGAATCATCACCGTCAGAAGCCACATAGAATTCCAACGGGGTTTGAGCAAAAGGTTGAAAGCGAATAATAGAAAGATACATAACAATGAAGTCTTCATAGTTCACTCCTTTATATTATTTGGTTGGATTTATTAACAGGGAAATTATTACCATAAATAATTTTATCTCTAAACCAATTGGGTATAAAAAGGAAGTATAAATATTACGGTGCAGAATCGGGCTTTTTGCTGGACAATGATAATTCCCATTTTTTTATTCCCACTCTATAATAGTTGTAAATTACTGAATGGAAGTAAATATTGCAATCAGTATAAATTAATATTACATAAAATGTAATGATTTGGTGAAAATGTTCGTAATTCAACTCGATAGATATTTGGTGAGGCCGAACCCGCTCCATTCCATTATGCTGGACAGACCCGCCTAGATTTTATTCGGCGGATAAGCGAGATTGATTCTCGTGGCCGGTTATATAATAAAAAAACCCTCCGCGATTGAAGGGTTTTTAATTATGCGGGGCCGACGAGACTCGAACTCGCGACCTCCTGCGTGACAGGCAGGCGTTCTAACCAACTGAACTACGACCCCGAAAATCGTTTATTAAGAACATTTTCAAACCAGCCTGCTTATACAGACTGATATCGCTACTTAAAATTATCTAAGAACTTTTTGAAAAAGAGATTCAAATATATGCCAACACTATCCTAAAATCAACTCTTAAAAGAGGTAAAATCACTTTTTCACTGCCCGAATGAGATCCCTACTGATTTTGCCGCAAATACTGCCTGATCATCGGCCTTTACTAATTTCTGTCTGGCAATTGCGTCTTCTATAAGTACATTTTTAATTTCATTGCCTTTAAGGGCTACCATCCGGCCAAATCGTTTCCTGCTTGCCAGATCTATTGCGAACGCTCCGAATTTGGTCGATAACAGACGATCATAAGCGGTGGGACTACCACCTCTTTGAAGGTGTCCTAGTACAGTCACTCTGGTTTCTCTGCCGGTATCTTTTTCTATTTTGGCTCCTACAACCTCGCCTATTCCGCCAAGCTGGTTGGGATAATGCCTTTTCATGTCCTGCCCTTTTGTTATTAGTTCGCCATCCTCGGCAACGGCTCCTTCTGCTACGCAGACAAGACTGAATTTCTTTCCGCGAAGTTCTCTCTCTTTGATTTTATTTGCAATCCTGTCCCACGAAAAAGGGAGCTCTGGAATTAGTATAATGTCTGCTCCTCCTGATAAACCTCCGTTCAGTGCGATCCAACCGGCATACCTTCCCATAACTTCTACAACTATAACCCGGTGATGAGATGAAGCTGTGGTGTGAAGTCTGTCCAATGCCCACATTACAACATATACTGCAGAATCGTGACCAAAAGTCATATCGGTTGCTTCAAGGTCATTGTCAATTGTTTTGGGAACCCCGATAACATTTATGCCCATCTTTGACAGTTTATTGCATATGTGCATAGTGCCGTCGCCTCCGATTGCTATAAGAGCGTCTAGATTCCACGCCTGGTAGTTTTTAAGGGCAGCTTCTGATTTATCAACTATCTCAATTTTTCCGTCGCGGTCAACTGGCCAGTGAAAGGGGTCGCCTTTGTTTGAGGAACCAAGTATTGTTCCTCCCCTGGCAAGTATTCCTGAAACATCATCGTTCTTCAGTTCTCTGGCCCGGCCATCAACAAGCCCTTCAAATCCATCCATAATTCCAAAAACGGTCATACCATAGTCCTGCGCTGGTTTTGTAACTCCTCGTATAACGGCATTTAGACCAGGACAGTCACCTCCGCCTGTCAGAATTCCTATTCTTTTAACTTTTGCTGTCGGCATTTTTCTCCTTTATCATTTTATCTTAGTATAGATTTACCACCTCGTTTGAAAGTCGTCATTGGATTTCGCCAAAGTGATAATCTTAATATTTTATACCGGAATAATCATAAATATAATATAATTTGAACAGATACCGGACTTAATTTGCATGAAATTGTTTAAGATGTGCTATTTATAAAGCTGTCTATTGTTGAATAATTAAAAGTGAATATTCCTTCAACTGCAAGCAGCCTGAAATGGAGTCCCTTTTATTGTTTTATTATTTCTACTCCGTCTTCAAATGAAGAAATTTTATTATAGAATTCATCAGGCAGCGGAGATGATTTTTTGGTCACGGGATCCACGTGTACAAGGACTCCCGTACCTTCTGCAAGAATGTCACCATTCCTTATTCTTTCAACTATATGTTCAAACCCAAAACTTGAATTTTTTATGAAAGAAATTCTGGTATAAATGTTAATTTCATCATCAAAGAAAGCAGGTTTAAGATAATTGATTTCATTCCGCGCCATATAGAACAAACGGTTATCACTGAATATTCCTTTTTCCGGCAAAAGTCCTGCGTCTTTAACATAATGGATTCTGGCCTGCTCAAAAAAATTAAAATAGACTGCATTATTCAAAATACTAAGCATATCCACTTCGTTAAACCTGACTTTTACCGTATAAACATGTTTAAATTTTGATCTCTTAAACCGTGGTTTCATAATGGTTAACTTATTTCTTTGATCTGATCATTGATTCTATCAATTCCCACATTTCTTCGGGCACGGATTCGAGCATATTAAACTGCCCCGCACCTTTAAGCCATTCACCGCCGTCAATAGTGATTACCTCACCATTTATAAAAGCAGAGAAATCTGAGATCATGAAAGCAGCGAGATTTGCCAGTTCCTGGTGCTCCCCAACTCTTTTGAGAGGAACTTTGTTCTTAAAGTCAAATTTATCCTTTAAATCACCAGGCAGAAGTCTGTCCCAGGCACCTTTTGTAGGAAAAGGTCCCGGAGCAATAGCATTTGTTCTGATTCCGTATTTTGCCCACTCAACAGCCAAAGACCTTGTTAATGCCAGTACCCCAGCCTTTGCACACGCAGAGGGAACTACGTATGCTGAACCTGTCCATGCATAAGTAGTGATAATATTTAATATTGTTCCATCATTCTTTTTATCGATCCAGTGCTTCCCGAAAGCGAGAGTACAGTTATAACTCCCCTTCAGAACGATATTTATTATAATATCGAAGGCCCGGTTGGATAGTCTTTCAGTAGGACTAATAAAATTTCCTGCGGCATTATTCACCAGTACATCAGCTTTCCCGAATTTATCAAGTACGGTGCTTAGTAAATTTTCTACCTGCTTATAATCGGTTATGTCACACTCTACAGGAAGTATTCTGCCTTTTGCGGTTTCTTCCAATTCTGCTGCTGTTTCATTAAGTACATTGATTTTTCTGCTGGCGATAACAACTTCCGCGCCCAGTTCAAGA
This sequence comes from uncultured Bacteroidota bacterium, assembly GCA_963839165.1. GTDB lineage: Bacteria > Bacteroidota > Ignavibacteria > Ignavibacteriales > Ignavibacteriaceae > DATFVA01. The sequence continues at coordinate 1,061,892 of CAWIUG010000005.1, forward strand.
AAATATCTGCTCATAGCTTTACCGAGTCCGGTCCCCCCGCCGGTAACTATGATAACTTTTCCTTTAAGTGATCCTTCTTTCATCATTGGTTGTGCGAAGTTTTTCATAGTTATTAATTCGGAAATATTAAATGAATATAAAATGAGGCTGTCTGAAAATGATAAATCATCCCATAATTTCTGACAGCCTGAAATTTATTTACAGAGTATTTAATCAAAAGCAAAAACTGTTAGCTTCAATTAACCGGTCAGCAATTCTTCTTCTCAGCTTTACCGTGTTCACGGGTTCAAGCTTCGTGAATCGTTTGAGCCCGAGCAGAAGCATTTTTAATTCATCTCCTTCAGCGAAGGCTGTAACTGCACGTTTACCGTATAAACTGATCTTTTCAACTGCATCATTTATATATACTTTTGTCATATCCAGGTAAGGCTGGAGTTCTTCACCTTTTCTTGTTTTAGATAGCTTCATGGTTCTAAGATAAGCTGATTCACAGGCATAAACTTCAATCATCATATCCGTCACGTTCATTATTATTTCCTGCTCATCTTTTAGTTTCTGCATAAGTTTTTGTACAGCACTCCCCGCCACAACAAGAATTGCCTTTTTTGCATTATTAATTGCTTGCTTTTCAGATGAAAGTAATTCATCTTCCCCATTTCCGAATGAAGGAACCGACATTAATTCTTTCTGGATTGCCATCGCTGGTCCCATCAGATCTATTCTCCCCTTCATGGATCTTTTAACAAGCATATCTACTGTAAGCAGACGATTTATCTCATTTGTGCCCTCAAATATCCGGTTAATCCTTGAATCCCTGTATGCTCTTGCGGCAGGATATTCTTCCGAGTACCCATAGCCGCCATGCACCTGAACTGTTTCATCAACAACATAATCAAGCATTTCGGATCCATATACTTTAAGCATTGCACATTCAATTGCATATTCTTCAGCAGCCTTCAATGCAGCAGCTTCATATTTTTCACCTTCTGCCTGAAGTTCTTTGATTTTGCCGTTGATAAGATCACTGACCCTATATGTAGCGGATTCTGAGACGAAAATCCGTATTGCCTGTTCAGCCAGTTTATGTTTAATGGCTCCGAAATTGGATATGGGCTGATTAAATTGTCTTCTTTCATTCGCGTATTGAATTCCTATCGAGGATACTTTTTTTGCGCTGCCCGTTGTCATTGCACATAGTTTGAACCTGCCGACGTTCAGAATATTGAATGCTATGTAGTGTCCTTTACCTATTTCGCCAAGAACATTTTCAACAGGCACCTTTACATTATCCAGAAATATGGCACGTGTGGAAGAGCCCTTGATTCCCATTTTATTTTCTTCCTCACCGCGGTTAAAACCTTCCGAGTCTGAATTAATAATGAAGCACGTGAACTTGTCGCCATCAACCTGGGCAAAAGTGATGAGGATATCAGCAAATCCGCCATTAGTAATCCACATCTTCTGTCCGTTCAGAATATAATACTTCTTATCGTCTGAGAGTTTAGCAGTTGTTTTTGCAGATAAAGCATCCGATCCGGAAGTCGGTTCAGTTAAACAATACGCTGATTTCAATTCTCCGCTGGCGAGTTTGGGAAGATATTTTTTCTTTTGTTCCTCAGTGCCATAGTAAAGAATGGGCAGGGTTCCTATTCCTGTATGAGCGGCAAAGGAAACCCCGAAAGAATGACTTTTACCCATCTCCAATGCAATTGCAGTGTTGGCATTAAAATCCTGACCCAATCCGCCGTACTCTTCGGGAATTGCCGTCCCAAGAAGTCCCAGCTCACCTGCTTTTTCCATCAGACTGGTAGTAAGATTTGGTTCCTGTTTGTCAATAGCGTTTAGTTTAGGCCAGATCTCTTTATCAACAAATTCCTTGGCTGCCTCGGCCATCATTCTTTGATCTTCTGATAAATCCTCCGGAATAAAAATCGATTCCGGGTCTGATTCCTTAATTAGAAATTCCCCGCCTTTAAGGACTTCTGTTTTAGCTGTCATATTTTCCATAATATTTCTGATTATTTATTTATAAATATTTTTATTCACTAGTTCAGCAGTTCATATATTGCTGCAACTCCTTGTCCTCCCCCGACACAGGCAGTAACCATTCCGTATTTTTTCTTTCTACGCCGAAGTTCATTCAGCAGCTGGATAGAAAGTTTTGCCCCGGTACAGCCAAGCGGATGACCTAAGGCAATAGCTCCTCCATTTACATTTAATTTCTCCGTATCCAGTCCTGCTGTTCTTATAACCGCAAGCGACTGGGAGGCAAATGCTTCATTCAGTTCTATTAAGTCTAAATCATCCAGTTTCATACCTGCCTGTTTGAGAGCGCTTGGTATAGCTGCTACAGGGCCAATCCCCATAACCCTTGGGTCCACTCCTTCGAGAGCATACGATTTCAAAGAGGCTATAGGTTTAAGATCCAGTTCTTTCAACATTTGTTCAGAAACCACAAGTACAAATGCAGCTCCATCTGAAGTCTGTGATGCATTCCCCGCTGTAACCGTACCCCCTGCCGCAAAAACAGGTTTTAACTTTGCGAGTGCTTCAAGCGTAGTATCGGGCCTTGGACCTTCATCAGTATCAACAGTATATTTTTTTGTTTTCTTTTTACTGTTTTCAACAAATATTTCTTCAACCTCCACCGGTACGATTTCATCTTTAAAGTATCCGTTCTTAATCGCGTTTACAGCTTTCATATGAGAATCATATGCAAACTTATCCTGATCTTCACGTGAGATTTTATAATCTCTTGCAACCTCTTCAGCTGTTAATCCCATTGCCAGATAATACTCAGGATGATCTTTGGCGAATTTATAATTTGGGGCAAGCTTCCATCCGGTTGTGGGAACAAGAGACATTGATTCTGTTCCACCTGCAATAATGCAGTCAGCAAATCCTGAACGGATCTTTGATATCGCAATTGATATCGTTTCAGCCCCTGACGCACAATAGCGGTTAACAGTCATTCCGGGAGTCCTCATAGGCAGGCATTGCAGAGCTATCATTCTGCCTATTTGTAGTCCCTGCTCTGCCTCAGGTACCGCATTTCCAACAATCAGGTCATCTATGCGTTCCGGATCAAGCTGTGGAACTGTACTTAATAGATACCTTATTACATCAGCCGCCAAATCATCGGGACGATAATTCCTGAATACGCCTTTTTTGGCTTTACCAACTGCCGACCTATACCCGGCAACTATATATGCATCTTTCATAATTTTACTTCTAATTTAATGATGAAAATTTCTTCTTACCTATACCCTGCTATCATTTAAATGAATAATGCTGATAATCCCCGCTAATTTCTTAACGGCTTTCCGGTTGTAAGTATACTTTGAATTCTTTCCATCGTTTTCTTTTCACCTATCAGACTTAGGAATGCTTCTCTTTCGAGATCGAGCAGGTATTGTTCAGAAACAAGAGCAGGAGAAGTTAAATCTCCTCCGCACATTACATTTGCCAGTTTCTCCACAATTTTCTTGTCATGTTCACTGATGTATTTTGCATTGTAAAAAGAATATGCACCCAGCAATAAGGTTGAAAGGGCAGTTCTTCCCAGAACCTTGATATCATTCCTTTCACGGGGCTGTGAATACCCAAGGCTGCTTAATTCAAGTACCGCCTTCTTTGCTTCCAGAATAACCCTATTCTGATTAAGGATATATTTATCTCTGCCCAACCTGAATATGCCGAGCCCGAAAGCTTTTTCCGCGGATGTGGCAACTTTAGCCATCGCGATGTTAATAAATTTTTCCTGAAGTATGGGTAATTCTACCAGTCCCTCCTGGTAACTATCTGAGGCACGTAAAGTCATTTCTTTGGTACCGCCTCCGGCAGGAATAATACCAACTCCAACTTCTACAAGTCCTATATAGGTTTCTGCAGAGGCAACAACTTTATCTGAATGCAGACAAACCTCGCAGCCACCTCCAAGCGTCATTCCATGAGGCGCGGATACAACAGGTACGGCTGAATGACGAACTCTCATGGTTGATTTCTGGAACATGTCGTACGGCCATGTCTATTTCCTCATATTCCTGTTCAGTGGCGAGCATAAACATCATTGCCAGGTTTGCGCCGGCAGAGAAGTTTGGTGCATCATTCCCTATCACAAGACCCTTGTAATCTTTCTCTGCTATTTCAATTGATTTGTTGATTGCTTCCAGTATCTCTGAACCAATCGAATTCATCTTTGTTTGAAATTCAAGGTTTAATACACCATCGCCTATATCATGAAGTGTGGTCCCAACATTTTTCCACACAGGTGGAGTCCCGCGGTAATTATCGAGGATAATGAATTCACCTCTTCCAGGGATATTCTTGTATTTCCCTGTCCCAATATCATAATATTGTCTCTTACCGTTTTCAATTTTATAAAATGAAGAAATGCCTTTGCCAATCATATCACAAACCCATCTGGCGGGTTCAAGATCTAATCCTTCCATTGCCTTAATTGTTTTTTCAACTCCCAGAACATCCCACGTTTCAAAAGGTCCCAATTCCCAACCAAACCCGGCACGAAGAGCGTCATCTATTTTATAAACCTCATCGGCTATTTCAGGAATCCTGTTGGATGAATACTGAAAAATCATGAAGTAGAGCTTGCTTAGAAACTCTCCGGCCTTGTCTTTAGATGTTACCAGAGATTTAAGTCTATCTTTGAGGGTTTCCATCTGCTTTGCTGCTGCTACTGATGCGTGCTTTACTTTTGGAGAAGGTTCATATTCGAAGGTGTTAAGGTTTAATTCAAGAATTTCTTTATTTCCTTCATTGTCCCTGGTTTTTTTATAAAATCCCTGTCCCGTCTTATCGCCCAGCCAGTTATTCCCTACCAGTTTGTTAACAAAATCGGGAATCCGGAAAAGTTCGCGGGCCTCATCATCGGGACAATCTTTATAAACATTGTCGGCTACCTTAACGAGTGTATCAATTCCTACAACATCGGCTGTACGGAAAGTGGCCGATTTTGGCTTACCCGTAAGCGGCCCTGTAAGTGTATCTATTTCCTTAATTCCTAATCCCAGGTCTTTCATTAATTTGAATACTGCCATTATGCTGTAAACACCGATACGGTTAGCAATGAATGCCGGGGTATCTTTACAGAGTACAGGTGTCTTTCCCAGATATACGTCACCATAGTACATCAGGAAATCTATAACTTCCTGTTTGGTTTTTGGTGTGGGAATAATTTCCATCAGCTGTAAATAACGGGGAGGATTGAAGAAGTGGACGCCGCAGAAATGATCCTGAAAATCTTCACCCCGGGAATTAAGCATGCAGTGAATTGGAATTCCTGATGTATTTGATGTAATCAGGGTTCCGTTTTTCCTGAATTTTTCAACCTTGTCAAAGACTGTCTTTTTTATCTCCAGGTTTTCGATTACGGCTTCGATTATCCAGTCGCATTCACTTAACCAGTCGAAATTATCTTCAAAATTGCCTGTCTGAATCCTTGAAGCAAAAGATTCATCATAAAGTGATTCCGGTTTTGACTTCAGCACGTTTTTTAAGTTGGAGTTAACTATCCTGTTTCTTACCTCAGGACTATCAAGGGTAAGTTCCTTGTTCTTTTCATCATCCGTCAGTTTGCCGGGAATAATATCCAGAAGAAACACGTTGCAGCCAATATTTGCAAAATGACATGCAATACGCGAACCCATAACTCCCGATCCCAGTACTGCAACTTTTTTAATTATTCGATTCATAAATGATCTCGTTTTTTATGAAAATTTTCGTTGATTACTCTTACTGTCAGGCCATCTCCATCTCTGATTTCTCGCTATATATATGCTCTATAATATTCTTATATTTTTTGGTCACAACATCTCTTTTAACTTTCAAGGTAGGCGTAAGCTCTCCGCTTTCAATGGACCAGAGATCAGATACCAGGGCAATTTTCTTTACCTGCTGAATATGTCCGAATCGTTTATTGCACCTCTCTACTTCTTTCCATATTCTATCCTTAACAACAGGGGATGCCGCAATCTCTTCATTAGTCGTCAGCTTTATATTTTTTTCCTTTGCCCACTTTATCAGGAAGTCAAACGATGGCTGAATAATTGCAGCAGCAAATTTCTGGTTTTCACCTATTACCATTATATGTTCGATAAAAAAGGATTCCTTCATCTTATTTTCGATAGGTTGGGGAACAATGAACTTACCCCCGCTGGTCTTAAATATTTCTTTGAGTCTTCCGGTTACTTTGAGATATTGACCGTCTCTTATTTCGCCTACATCACCTGTATGAAACCAGCCGTCTTTATCTATAGCATCCCTCGTGGCTTCAGGGTCGTTATAATATCCCATCATCACATTAGGACCTTTACCTAGTATTTCCCCGTTTTCCCCTATTTTTATTTCAACATCAGGAATCGGGATACCTACAGTACCAAAATGATTCTGTCCTTCACCAAACCTGTTGCATGTAAGCACAGGAGAGGTTTCAGTAAGGCCATATCCTTCAATTACTTCCACTCCCGCCGCAGTGAATACCCTTGACAACCTGGGCTGAAGAGCTGCCGCGCCGCTGATTATTCCCCTTAACTCTCCTCCCAGAGCTTCAATCCATTTACTGAACACTATCTTTCTGGCAAAGAATAATCTGAAATTATAAAACCAGTTATTCTCACCTTTGTTGTCATAGTGAAGTCCGAGATTTACAGCCCATCCAAAAATTGCTTTTTTAACGATGTTCAGCTTAAAACCTTCAGCCATTATTTTCTCGAAGATTTTTTCAATTAGTCTCGGAACAGTTATAAAATAATGCGGTTTTACCTCTTTTATGTTCTCCCCGAGTTTGTCCATATTCTCAGGGTAGTTGATTGATGCTCCCAGAATCATATAGAAATATGCTGCAGTCCGTTCAAAAATATGACAGAGAGGAAGGAAACTAATTGTTGTTTTAAAGTATTCTATGGGCATAGATCTGGTTAAAGAATTCACATTTCCCATAATATTACTGTGTGATAGCATTACACCCTTCGGGATTCCGGTTGTACCCGAAGTATATATTATAGTCGCGAGATCCTTCTCTGTAATGCTCTCTCTAATCTCATCCAGTCTTTTTCTATAACTTGCATCAGCCAGTTCCATAATCTGTGACCAGTTGCTGGCATTCTTAACTTCATCGAAAGTATAGATCTCTTCAATTTTTACTTTAAGTCTTTTATTTACCCGCTGTACTTTTTCATATAGTTCCTCACCCTCAACGAACACTAGTTTAATCTCGGCATCTTCAAAAATATAAACGTAATTATCCTCGCTGGTATTAGGATATAAAGGAACAACTATTCCGCCTATCTGCAGGACAGCCAGATCAATAAAATTCCACTCAACACGGTTTCTTGATATGATACCCACTTTATTACCAGGATTGCAGCAGAGTTTTAACAGAGCCAGACTGAGGTTATTGACAATTTTATGTACTTCTTCAGTACTGTAACTTCTCCATCTTCCAGTAACCTTATCACTTATGGCCTGCGGATTAGGATAATGCTCTAATTGATAAGGAATTAAATCAATCAACCTGTTTCTTGATAACATTGGAGGTTTCATAATAAATCCCCATTATCTATATATTTTATATTTAATAAAAAATTAAGAAGAATGCATCAAATTAGCAAGCGAATATTCGCTAATAATGAATTTTTGCTAGTCTTGAATTAAATTTAGTATATTTATTTTTATTACTTTTAGTTTATGTGATCTATTACACTCAATGAAACTTTCTGAAAATAACATCAGGCTGATCTTCGGATTAAAGCTGAAACAACTGAGGCTCGACAAAAATTTATCTCTGGCTGAACTGGCCCGACGAATCTCCCTGTCATCTTCTTACCTGAATGAAATTGAAAACGGAAAGAAGTATCCAAAATCTGATAAGATAGCCGCGCTTGCGGATGCCCTTGATGTACCCTATGATAAGCTTGTCTCCCTGAAGCTTACCAAAAATCTGGCACCTGTCAGTGAACTTCTTGAATCAAATATACTTGAGCAGCTTCCTCTGGATCATTACGGAATTGATATTAACAAGGTCTTGCATCAGATCTCTCTTGCCCCCCTTCAGCTTAGTGCGCTGGTATCCACCCTGATCGAGCTGGCAAAGGGTCTTGAAATGTCCCAGAACAATTTTAGCAAAACCGCTATCAGAACTTACAAGGAATTAAACGATAACTATTTCCCTGAACTTGAAGAAGCAGTAAATAAATTTCTGGTCAAAATAAAGTTTACGTATGCGGCCCCGCTGAAGTTTACGCACCTTCTGAAAATAATAGCAGATGAGTTTAATTATGAAGTAAGGGAACTTGTAATATCCGAAGCAGAGGAGTTCAGAACTATACGAGGTATCAATATTCAGAATGGAAAGAAGAAGAAAATTCTTCTTAATAAAAGATTAACAGACTCTCAGAAGGCTTTTATCTTAGGCAAAGAAATTGCGTATAATTATTTGAATATTACTGAACGTTCTCATATTTATTCGAATCTCCGTCTTGATTCTTTCGATCAGCTGCTAAATAATCTCAGAGCTTCATATTTTGCTACCGCACTGATGATCGGTAAAGAGGATTTGCAATCTGATTTAAGAGTATTCTTTGGAAAGAAATTTTTTGATGATAAATTTCTTCTGTCGCTTCTTCAAAGATATAATGCTTCTCCCGAAATGCTGATGCAGAGGATAACTAATTTGTTATCCAGGTATTTCAATATTAACACTTTCTTTTTTCACAGGTTTAATTCAGAGAAGGGCTCCGATGTATTTACTCTGTCTAAGGAAATAAGACTAAATACTAAGGAAAATCCGGGTGGCTATAATTCTTCAGAACATTACTGCAGGAGATGGCAATCGATAAATGTTATAAAGAAATTACAGAAGAAGCAGTTGAGCAACAAAGCGAAAGGTAAGATCCTGGCAGGTATTCAAAGATCCGTTTTTATAAACTCAGGCAATGAATATCTGACTATATCTATTGCAAAGGATTCAACACTTCTTAAAAATACCTGTTATAGTGTCACTCTCGGCTTTCTGATGAACGAGGAACTGAGACAAAGAATATCGTTTGCGGACGATCCGTCAATACAGGTTATTACTGTTAATGATACCTGTGAACGCTGCCAGATAATTGACTGTAAAGAAAGAATTGCCGAACCAACCGTATATGATAACAAAGTAAGTTTAATGAAACTTCAGGATACTATAAATAAAATTATAAAAGAAGAATCCAGATAAAAATTATACCTCTTTGTCACCCCTCTCATATTTTTCAATAATTAAGCGATTTTCTTCAGGCACCGGAATAGTTTTATTTTTTCTGTAATCAAAAGAGACCAGTTTTGTCAGCGCGCTGGCGGCAATTTTTCTATTCTCCTTATCCACAATTACAATCAGGTGTTCAACATCGGAACTTTTATTTCCTAATTTTCCTGTCCTTGTATAAACTTCCACCTTATCTCCGAGCCTGATCTGTTCCAGATAATCTATCTCAATCCTCGCAACCACAGCATCAAATTCGAGTTTATTAGTATCCAGACCCACTACATGATTATAATATGCAAGTCTTGCTTCTTCAAGATAAGAAAGATAGGATGCGTTGTTTACATGACCCATTGCATCCAGATCAGAAAATCTTACTTTGATAGAAATACAGTGTTTAAATTTTTTTATATCCATGACTATTACTTAAAAACGTCCTTTATAATTTCCTGAGCTTTTTTAATTTGATCAAAACTTACATCAAGATGAGCAATTGCCCTGAGTGAATCCACCTTTCCGACAGAAATCAGCAATCCTTTCTGTTTACAGTACTCAATTGCTTTTTCTACCGGGGTTTTAAGAGGTTTGAATATCAGGATGTTTGTCTGAACCGCAGTCATATCTATTTCAAGTGAAGGGATCTCAGAAATCGTTTCGGCAAGGATTTTTGCTTTCCTGTGGTCTTCTTCAAGCCTTTCGATATTATTCTTTAGTGCATACAAACCTCCTGCAGCTATAATACCTGCCTGCCTCATTCCCCCGCCCCATGCTTTCCTGACACGGAAAGCTTCTTTGATAAATTCTTTCGTTCCTGCTATAATTGAACCGACTGGCGCTCCCAGCCCTTTTGAAAGACAGCAGGATACGGTATCAAAGTGTTCAGCGTAATCTTTTACAGGAATTCCGGATGCCACCGATGCATTCCATATCCTTGCACCATCAAGATGAGAATACAGGTTATATTTCTTTGCCAGCTTCCTTAGTGCAATTATATTATCCAGAGGCTGAATTGCACCGCTTGCCCTGTTATGTGTATTTTCTACTTCTATTACTTTAGTCTTTGCCATGTAGTATGCACTGGCGGGACGAATATAAGGCTCCACCTGTTCAGGGGTGATTACACCATTCTTTCCGTCGATTGGGGAAAGTTGTATTCCGCTTAACGCAGCGGGAGAGCCCGACTCATAGTTGAATATATGTGAGTCTCTTTCGCATATTACCTCATCACCCGGATTAGTTAATACATTCAGGCAGATCTGGTTTCCCATTACTCCGCTTGAGACGAAGAGCGCTGCTTCTTTGCCGAGAATTTCCGCGGCATATTCCTGCAGCCTGTTAACGGAAGGATCTTCCTGGAAAACATCATCGCCGACTTCTGCCTCATACATAGCTTTCCGCATCCCTTCAGAGGGACGGGTAACTGTGTCGCTTCTTAAATCAATAAAATTTTCAGCCATTTTATTACTTCTGTTATAGATTAAATTTATCTTTTATTTTTTTCAGGATAACAATACCTATTACCCACAGGGAAAATACCGAACATAAAAGCGGAATAACCTGGTGAGTTTTTGTATAAAAAGTTTCTGTAGTTTCAAGGGGAACATCCTGCACTATGATATCTTTTGTGAACATTTTAGATTGGATTTTTGTAATACCCAGTGGATTTATAAAACAACTTATTCCTCCGTTAGCAGCACGAAGCACCGACCGGCGGTTCTCTACCGCCCTGAGTACAGAAATTTCTTTATGCTGATAGGGTCCGCTTGAATTACCATACCAGCTGTCATTCGTTACAACCGTAATCAACTGGGCACCTTTTTGAATAAATGCTGAAACGAAATCAGGATAAATAGATTCGTAACAGACCAATCCGTTTAATTTTAAAGTATCCTGTGCACTCTCATTTTTTATTTTTAATGGAACCTCAAATACGAGAGTGTCTTTACCGACATTCCACCCTGAGATTCCCACTCCCCACTGAAGAAGATCGGCCAAAAAGGGAAAAGTATCTACATACGGAACACGTTCCCCAAAAGGAACAAGCTTCATCTTACCGTAGCGCTGAATGTTTGGAGTATATGGCGAGAAAAGGAAAATAGCATTGTAAGTTCTGTAATAATACTTGCCTAACTCACTGAATTTTGCGTCTTCAGGAAGGTCGGGTCCTTTTTCATAATATCTTATATCCGGCATTCCGGTGAGAATAAATACTTTCTCTGATCTTGCAAAAGTATATAAAGAATCGAGTGCGTGCCTGTATTCTCCGCTCAGCAGAAATACGGGAAGGGCTGTTTCAGGCCAGACCACCAGCTCTGCTCCTTTTTTTACTGCTTCCCGCGACATATCTAGATACATATGGGCAAGCTGTTCAACACTTCCGCCACTCCATTTTTCCCAGGGATCGAGGTTCGGCTGAATTAGACCTACACGCACAGTCCTGTTGGAAATCTTGTAAGTATTTAACCTGTACGCTCCGTATGATAATATTAATATTATTAACGCTATACAGATGCCAAAATGGATATAGGAATATTTCCTTTTCAAAGAATAGTAAGAGATACCTTTATAGAGCAGGACGTTGATGTATACAACCAGCAATGATAATCCAAGCGTTCCCACAATATCCGATACCTGTATAAAGGAAATGAAATGAGGGAGTCCATTTCCCAATGTAAGCCATGGAAAGCTCAGCTCGGTAAGCATGTACAAATATTCATAGCTTACCCAGAATAGAGGGAGAAGAAACAGGGTTACCGATAATGGAAATATTTTTCGCGAAAAATACAGCAGTGTTGAAGGTATAAGGAAGAATACAGGATTTACAAACAGAAGCAGAATTCCGGAAATCATAAGGAAAGGATCAGCCTTAGGCTGCCAGCTGCCTACCCAGTATATTGTTACTAGTCCGAAAACAAACGCCATAAGGTAGGTTGCGGAGTTGATTTCAATAAGTCTGCCGCGTCTTTCAATAACAATTAAGTATGGAACCAATCCTATCAGCATCAGGATTGTAAAAGGAAATGGAAAAGGAGGAAAAGAAACCCCGAGGAAAATTCCGCTGATTACGAGCAGAAGCCTGTCTTTTCTCCTGAGCCTTTTTTCTTCTTCAGAGATGAAAGATCTGTTTTTCCAGAAAAATAATCTCAACTCTGTGTTTTCCTTTTCTTAATAATAAATCCCAATGCTATTAACACCGCCGCAATTCCTGTTATTCCCCAGGCAATATTACTATAAGTTGAAAGATAACTGTCGATGACTTCAATATTGTTGCCGAAAAGAAGTCCGAGGTATATAATAATCGCGTTCCAGATAAAGGCACTAACTGTGGCAAGTACTGCGGTTTTCTTAAATTCGAGTTCACTTAGGCCGGCAAAGAATGATATAACCGACCGTGTTCCGGGAAGAAACCTGTTAGCGAGTATTATCCAGTATCCCCATTTCTTAAACCATAGTTCAACTTTTGTAAGAGCTTCTACTGAAATGAACTTTATTTTTCCTGCCTGGATCACCCGGCGATCGAGCTGAGTGCCGATATAAAATAATGTCATAAATCCGATAACGCTGCCGGCTGTAGTTATTAATAGAGTTGGAATAAAATGAAGCTCGCCTGTTCCTATGAGTGATCCTCCAACGACTATAACGAGGTCGCTTGGTGAAGGGGGAAATACATTCTCTATAAAAGAGAAGAAAAATAATGCTATATAAATCCAGAAAGGAGTCAGCTGAGAAATGAAATCCAGGACATGTTCAATCATACTTAGGTATCTTTAATTAAAAGTACGGTTGAGAAAACTGCAGCTCCCTCTTCCCTGCCTATAAATCCCAGTTTTTCATTAGTGCCGGCTTTTATTGAGACCTGATCAAGTGCCACCCCGAGCATCGAGGAAATGTTTTCCCTCATCTTCATTATAAACTTCGCTATCTTCGGCTGCTGAAGAGAGATCATCGCATCAATATTACCAAGGGAGTAACCCTTCTGTTTAATCATCTTGTAGGTAAGCCTCAGGAACATCGAGCTGTCTGCATCTTTAAATTCCGCTTTTGTATCGGGGAAATGCTGCCCTATGTCGCCCAGAGCCAGGGCACCCAGCATTGCATCCGTAATTGAATGGAGCAATGCATCCGCATCTGAATGTCCCAGCAGACCTTTGGAATGAGGAATTTCTATTCCTCCGAGAATAAGCTTTCGGCCTTCTGTTAAAGAGTGTACGTCAAAACCGAACCCGGTTCTGAATTGCTGGTTCAATACCTTATCTCGAAATGTGTGAATTCATTTTTACTTTCTCCCCAATCTATTTTGCAGTTTTTTACCGAAGCGTGTGACGGGCCGACTTTAATTCTTTTGAACAAGTCTTCTATTTTAGCCCTGCTTCCCTCAACTACAGTAAGGACCTCTCCGGTGAACAGGTTCCTGGTATAACCTTTCAAACCAAGACTTTCAGCATTTTTAATGATAAAATATCTGAATCCTACACCCTGAACCAGCCCGTTAGCAATTATTTCCGCACGTTTCTCACTATCACTCATACTGTTTGTTCGCTTTTTTTATCAATCAACTCAGAGACCAGAAGTCCCGAAAATATAAGAGCGCCTCCAATCAATCCAAAATTAGAAATTTTTTCACTCAACACAAAGAATGCAACGATGGCAGAAAAAATAGGTTCCAGTGCATAAATAATTCCCGCTCTGGCAGGTAGAATCAGTTTCTGGTACCTGGTCATTATTATAGTTGTTATGATGGTTGCAAGTATTGATGTATATCCCACTGCAAAGATCAGGTTGGTGGTTATTTCAAGATGGGGTGTTTCAAATCCAAAGACTGCAAGTAAAAAAGCAGCCAGCACTCCCAGGATCCCGGTGACCGCAATTTGAAGAAATACAAGCGGTTTGTAATCGAATTTTTTACTTATGATGTGAAGGTAGACCACATAAAGAGAGAAGAAAAACGCACATAAAAGGGTAAAGAAATCACCGATATTAAAATTCTCACCAATCTCTGAGAAGACTGATAAAATTGAGGTGCCGCTGCTTGAAAGAAAAATAAGTCCTGTTACTGATAAGATGATCCCTATTACACTTCCTTTGGATGGCAGTTTTCTTTCGATGATTATCTGAAGAAGCGGGGTAAAAATAACAAAGGTTCCTGTTATGAATCCCGATTTAGTTGCAGATGTATAGTTCAGTCCGATAGTCTGGGTAGAGAAACCAAGGAAATAAAGTACCCCAAGGAGGATACCTCCATACAGCACAGGTCTTGGTAAATTCTTCAGAACCTTAAACAAAAAAGGCAGCAGGATGAGAGCGGCAAAAGTAAAGCGAAGAGATATAAATACCAGCGGGGATGCATCGTGCAGCGCGTTTTTGATGATTGTAAATGTTGCTCCCCATATAAGGGTGGCTGTTAGAAGAGCAATTTCACCTTTGAACTTATTCATAAATAAGAGGAGTAAATAATAAGAACTTACTTACCTTTCTCCTTGTCGCGGGAATAACCGAAAGAGCGGAGCATCTTTTCGTCCGACCGCCAGTTTTTTCTAACCTTCACACGAAGCTCAAGGTAGACTTCCCTCCCAAGGAATTCTTCTACTGCTTTGCGCGATTCAGCCCCTAACTTTTTTATCATGGTTCCCTGCTTCCCTATAATAATACCTTTCTGACTGTCTTTTTCCACCACAATTTCGGCATCGATGTAATCTTTGTTGGCTTCCCGCTCTTTAAAATCGTTTATTAGTACTTCAACAGAATAAGGAATTTCCTCACGGTAAAATTCGAGTATTTTCTCCCTGATGATCTCAGACACGAAGAACCTCTCATTTGCGTCGGCTACTATCTCATCGGGGTAGAACTTCGGGTTCTCAGGGAGGAGATCAACTATTTCTACCAGTACCTTCTGGACATTATAATTAACGCTTGCAGCCAGGGGGATTATACTTTTGAAGTTTCCCTTTCCTTCAAACTTAGTCAGCATTACCGTGACTACTTCCTGTTGAATTTTATCCACCTTATTTAAGGCCAGGATAACCGGTATTCCGGAATCGAGGATTTTACGAACCTCTGGGAGAGAAAGAAGTTTGTCACCCTCAGGGTCATCATACACATCTATCATGAGGACAAATATATCTGCATCCTGGATAGAGCGAATGACATCTTCCATCATTTTCTCCTGTAGGAGATAGGCCGGCTTTAGAATACCTGGTGTATCAAGAAAAATAACCTGATAATTTTCTTCCGAAAGGATCCCCAGGATTCTTTTTCTTGTTGTCTGCGGTTTTTCATTTACTATCGAGATCTTCTGGGCGAGCAATGCATTAAGTAAGGTCGACTTTCCTGCATTCGGCAAACCCAGTATCGCAACGTATCCTGCTTTTGTATTCATAACCTTTCTTTCTATTATTCAATAACTACTGCTGTGCCGCTTGCGCTGACCATCAGCATATTTCCGCTTCCTCCGCCTATTGTCTCATAATCAAGGTCAACACCAATCACCGCATTTGCGCCCAGTATCCTGGCACTTTCCATCATTTCGGATACAGCTATATCCTTTGCTTTACGCAGCTCCTTTTCATATGCGGCCGATCTTCCGCCGACGATATCTCTTATACCAGCGAATATATCCTTGAAAATGTTCGCGCCCATAATGGCTTCACCAGATACGAGGCCGAAGTACTGAGTTACCTTTCTACCTTCAACTACATTTGTAGTGGTAATAAGCATATTTTCCTCATTATTTTTATGAAAACATCGTAAAAATAACAAAAATGAGGGAATCTTTTGTGAGTATCTTAAAATATGTGGAAGAGAGTATAGGATTGAGAAATATACCACACAGCTAATGCGGGTTTGATATATGACCCCTTTGGTAAGGTCCGTTGAAAGCGGGAGCCAGACAAGGTAATGAATTTGAGATTGGGGTAGCTGATCTAAAATGGTGAAGGACGATCCTATAGTAGAAGGATGAGAGAACCCGGAGATTAATTTATGTTGAAATATTATCTCAGAAGAATCAAATTATATGGAGTGATCCTATATTAAGTTTATAATTTGGTCAGTTTTGCTTTTGCCTGCCTGTGACTATCGAAGAAGAACCAGGCTGAGATGATTATAGCAAAGGAGAAGATGAATCCGATAACCGAAACATTCCCGGTGGTAAAAAGAGTTTTTACAATATTGACAAGTCTTTCAACGAGATAAATGAAATTATTAACTCCTGTGCTCCCTTCCTTAGAACTGCTTCCCAGCGAGAGGATATAGGAGGTGAGGTAACCAATGATTCCCAGGCTGATAAGTACGAATACAGATGAAATGGAGAAGATAAAATATCTCTGTCCTTTCGGTTCTGTTCTCCTGACTATTTTCTTCATCAGTATCGACGTAAAAGCTGCAGAGGTTTTTCTCAGAGGATAGTTTTTAAGCTCATTGTGAACCAGCTGCATTGCCAGGAGTCGTCTTTTTGCATCTTCTGAATCCCTAAGGATTTCTTTAACTTCTTTTAGTTCCGAGGGACTTAATTCACCATCGATGTATCTATTTAAAATTTCGTCATTTAACTCATTCATAACAACTCCATTGTATAATTCTTCTTAAGGACAATCTCCTTAAGCGCATTCCTTGACCGGTGCAGCAGAACCTTTACATTAGAAAGTGATTTGTTCGTAACATCGGCAATTTCCTCACACGTCATTTCTTCAAGATAAAACATTGTAATTACAGATGCATAATTTGGCGGAAGCCTATCCAGAAGCTCTTCTATTAACTTACTTAATTCTTTTTTTTCCGACTGTGAAGTATAGGAATCATCCGCAATATTTAGTTCTTCATCTATAGAAATCATTTCTTTCTCAATTTTTCTCTTACTCGCCGATAACCTTGTAAGTGCCGTATTATAGACAATCCTGTAGAACCATGTTGAGAATTTAGCTTCCTGCTTAAACCCTTTCAAACCATAATATGCTTTAAGAAAAGCATCCTGCAGAACCTCTTCCGCATCCATCGAATCTTTGAGCATACCGCATAGCAGCGAAAACGCCTTATTCTTATATCTGTCCACCAGTATCTCAAAATCAGATTGATTTCCTTTCCTGACAGATTCGATAATCTCGGTATCGGTTAATTCTCTCATTTAAGCATTAGACCCGATTATTTGAAATTTGGTTACAGTCCGGCGAAAATCCTTACATAATATAAGATAATGGCATATTACAATCATCAATACACCTGCAGATGATCATTACTCTTATATCCAGCTGATGTGGCTCTATTGTGGGTGTACAGAAAGATGTATGGTTTATGTTTTATGTAACCTTTCTCACGGAGAGCAAGTCTGAACGGATAGAAGGCAAAAAGCCCGTGTAACCAGAAAACGAAATATCCGGTCTTAACAGAAAAATATAAAAGGTAATAATATGGCTAGTGAAGTAATTGCAGTATTCATCCCCATAATAATGGTTCTTGTAACAGGACTCGTGCTTGTAACCTATTTCTACCTGCGTTCAAGGGAACGGCAGATGCTTATAGATAAAGGTTTAAGCGCTGATTCAATTAAGGAGTTCTTCGAAAGTAAAAAGGATCCTTACAGATTGATGAAAATCGGTGTAATAACAGTGGCTTTTGGAATTTCACTCGGGTTCGGCCTGTGGCTTCAGGATATCACCAATAGAGACTACTGGACACCTTTTTCAATCTTCACGATTACGGGTCTTGGATTTGTTGTGGCAAATATCCTGGCAAATAAATATAGAAACAATTAATCGTGATCCCATCACTAATTTCCGGGTGATTTATGAAAAGAATATTGATGACAACCATGGTTCTCATGCTGGTGATGTATGGGTGGTACCACTACTATCTACCATGCACAGGAGAAAAAATAGAGAGCGGTTATACTTATAAGATGGTGGAAAATATCCTTGGGACACCGGGAATAGTTGAACACCAGGATAAAATGACTAAATGGGTTTATACATTCAATGAGAGAAAGAAGATCTTCTTCTTCGAAAATGGTAAGGTAGTTATTTCTTATTCCCGCGAGTTGTAATCCCCTGCATTAAAAAATTAACCCCGGGATTCTACCCGGGGTTTTAAATAATAATTCACCACAACCGAACCTCTTTTAATCTTAAGCTTTTCCAGCCTGAAAAGTTTCTGCTACTTCTGCTTCCTGCGCCTCCAGCCAGCGTTCAGCGTCAATAGCGGCCATACATCCGGAACCCGCAGCAGTAATTGCCTGCCTGTAGGTTTTATCCGCAACATCTCCCGCAGCAAACACGCCAGGAACATTGGTATAGGTTGAACCTTCCTGCACCTTCAGATAACCGGTTTCATCCATGTCGAGAATACCTTTGAAGAGTTCAGTGTTCGGTTTATGTCCTATACCTATAAATAATCCATCGGCTTCAACTTCCACGGTTGAAAGGTCTTTGGTATCCTCAAGTATCACTCCCGTCATCGTCTTTTTACCCCCGTCTACCTTGCCTAATACTTCCTTCACAACCTTATTCATCATAAACTTAATCTTTGGATTATTCATAGCCCTGTCGATCATAATTTTGGAAGCACGGAATTCTTCTCTCCTATGCACTATCGTAACCTCGGAAGCAAACTTAGTTAGGAAATTAGCCTCTTCCATAGCGGTATCGCCGCCGCCGACTACAAGCACTTTCAGATCCTTAAAGAAGAAACCATCGCAGGTGGCGCAGGCTGATACACCATAGCCCATAAATGTTTTCTCACTTGGAATTCCAAGAAGCTTCGCTGAAGCTCCTGTAGCAACAATTACCGCATCTGCTGTATATACTTCATCGTATGATTTTAGGACAAAGGGTCTCCTGGAGAAATCGACCTCAGTAATTTCTTTGTAGAATGATTTAGCTCCGAAGCGATGAGCCTGGTTCCTCATAACATCCATCAGTTCAGGTCCCATAATTCCTTTTTCAAAACCTGGATAATTCTCTACCTCGGTAGTAATAGTAAGCTGACCGCCGGGCTGCATCCCTTCAAAGAGTACCGGGTTCAGGTCGGCTCTGGCATTATACAATGCGGCCGTAAAACCGGCTGGACCGGAGCCGATAATAATTATTTTAAAGTGATTTTCGTTTTTTTCTGTAACTGACATTTTAGCTCCATAATATCAATAAATAACAACTATGTATTAGATTACTTTATTATTAAAAAGTTTCGGAATCAGATATTCTGAGTTACAAATTTACAAATTACTAATTTGAGATTTAAGAGTTTTCTTCAGTCAGCAGGAAACCCGCGTTTCTTTTTAGTCCTTTAAGTTTCGCCCGATTTACAGGACTTTCAGCAAATCTCTTCTTGAAGGAATCTTCATCCATTATCTGTATACTTTCCAATGAGATGTTCGTTTCTCCATTTGCGGGGCTGAATTCATCCACATCACATATTTCACTGAATTTGATATTCCAGGGACAAACGTCCTGGCAGATATCACACCCAAACATCCATCCGTCAAATTTTCCCTTAAATTCCTCTGAAATTTCACCTTTATTCTCGATAGTAAGGTATGATATGCATTTATTTGAGTCGACGATATATTCACGCGCAATGGCATTAGTGGGACAAGCTTCAATACAGGCAGTACATGATCCGCAGTGATCTGTGATCAGTTCTGAATAACTGAATTCATAATTTGTGATGATATTGGCTATAAAGAACCAGCTGCCGAGATCAGGATTAATAACGTTGGTATGCTTCCCCTGCCATCCGAGTCCAGCCTTTACTGCCCATGCTTTATCCATAACGGGGCCGGTATCGACATAAGAAATGGACTTGAATTCGGGGTCGAGCTCACTTAACTGTTTTTCAAGTATCTTAAGTTTATCCCATATGATGAGATGGTAATCTTTACCCCAGGCATAGCGTGAAATTTTGCCTGAATTGCAGCGGAGCTTATCTTCAGTTTCATTGATCTTGTTTGCCGCTATCCAGGACTTTCTGGTTGAATGCGAAGCCTTGACCTCCGGAGGGTTTTTATCTGCCGATAAACCAAACCCGTTTGCCTGCGGACCCTGCTCACCTGACTGAAAATCAGAATTGCCTGATTCCATCCTGGTGTTGTCCATACCCGAAGAATTGATTTCTTCAGCTTGCGGAGCAGAATGCTGAGCGGGGGTGTAGTAATTAAGGGCAAGGGAGATTACACTTTTTGCATCGGGAAAGATCTGGCGTACATCTTTCCTTTTATCAACGTTCCTCTCCATGTACTTCATCCCGGCCTGGAAACCATTGCCAAGCCATTCTTCAAGGTGTGAAGCTTCTTCATCAAGGGTCTCTGCTCCGGCAAATCCGACAAGGTCGAATCCCAGTGCTTTTGCCTTCTCTTCAACTATTTCATTTGTAACCTTCATGTTGACCTTGTAAAATTAAATCCGGTATGCATTTGGACTTTGGGGACTTATCGTTCATCCGGAGTTACCAGTTCAGGACCTTCTTAAAAACCTTTACATACACATCGCCATTTTTGATCTGCACCTCAAAGGAACTCAGTCCTCTTTGTCCGGTTGGTGTCTTACCAGTCTCAAGACTAAACATCCAGCCATGAGCGGGACAAACAACACAGCCATTTTCAAGGAAACCGTCATAAATTAATGGAGAGTGCTGGTGCGGACAGACATTGCTCAACGCATAAATCTTTTCATCAACCTTGAATAGCGCGATGTCAACATCATCCACAATAAACCTTTTGCCGGCGTCATTTATAAGATCATTCACCCTGCAGACTTTAAAGAATCCTTCCATCAGAAATGATTAAACTTTTCTTTTATACGGATTCCCTTATCAGTATCCATCAAAGTTGCATAGGCTGTATCCGGATCGTGCTCAAAGAACAATTTCCATTCTTCATCTAGTGCCTGCTTAAGGATTTTCTTCTTTTCGTTCACAGTAACCAGAGGCTGCAAATCATATCCCATCACGTATGGAAGGGGAAGATGCGCTGTTGTAGGGAAAAGATCGCAGCAGTAAAGAAATGTGTTTGCAGAGTCAGATATCTTAAGCAGCTGCTGCCCGAAAGTATGACCGTTTACAATAATAAAATCGATTTCATCATCGAACTGTTTCTCGCCCTCAATCTGCATAAGAACACCGGCTTCCTTAAGAGGAACAAAATTCTCTTTGATGTAGCTGCCTTTATCGCGCTCGGAAGGATTTACAGCCCATTTATAATTCTCTTTTTGAACATAATAAGTTGCATTAGGAAAAGCCGGTTCCAGTTTACCATTATCGTTAATCGTTGAACCGCCCGTATGGTCAAAATGAAGATGCGTAAGTATAACATCCGTTATATCTTCCGGTTTAAGATTCATGCGGGAGAGAGAGCTATAAAGAGAATTAGGTTCCTGTTCTATAGCGTAAATCTTCTTATTCTTATCGTCCCACTTTGTCCCCATCCCTGTATCAACCAGTATTTTTTTCGAGTCCGATACCAGGAGCAGGTTCCTTGTAGCAAGTTTTATCCTGTTCATTTCATCTGCAGGGTTTGTTTTTTCCCACAGAGGTTTAGGAACAATGCCGAACATTGCCCCTCCGTCAAGTCCCAGGTAACCTGATTCTATAATATGGACCGAATATTTTCCAATTTTCATATAAACCTATAAAAATTATTTATTCCTAAAGATTTTAAAGTTAAAGAAGATTTGCTAAATGTGAAAGGAATTTAAGATGCAGAGGGTCTGGAACACTGCAAATGAAATATTGAGATTACAGAACGCTCTGTTTATGACAGAAATGAGTGTAAAAATCAGATCGAAAAAAACTAAGGATGGTTCTGATAATTATAAATAATGGTTATTCAGTATATTCTAGACAAAGAAAAATCCAAGAGCAGGAGCCTTTAAATCAAACAAAGAAGATAATCCTCTTGTGATAGTATCAGAAGATTTTTAATGAATTTAAACAGAAAAAGGGCACCATTAAGGTGCCCTTTTCTGTCCCCGTACTATCTTTTTTACCTGGTGCAACCCCCACAGCAAAACTCCCCTGAACAAATTCCCCAAAGTTGAGTTTTTTCCAGTTCTCCCCTGGCCGTAAACTCCCCTGGATCCCGTTGTGTTTCCAGTCTCCCCTGGCCACATCCCCAACGTTTTTTTACTACATCTCCCCTGCAGCAAAAAATTTAAGAACTAATTACTCTTCGATCTTCAACACACTATCAACAGGGCAGACTGAAACGCATTGAGGTTCATCGTGGAAGCCTTCGCATTCAGTACATTTGTCAGGAACTATATAAAAATAATCGTTTGAATAGAAGTCTGATTTACCAGATGGTGCAGCAGCGCCTTCTCCATAAGTACTACCATCTAATTCCCATTCGTGACCGCCTTCATAAATGGCATTATTCGGGCATTCCGGCTCACAAGCTCCGCAGTTTATACATTCTTCATTAATCCTGTATGCCATTACTTTCTCCTTTTGTCTCTTTTTTTAGAATTACATTATCTTAAGTTGATTATAGATAAACCAAAAGTATGCCACCTGAATATCCAGCAGGCACCAGGGGATTTTAACATACATTCCAAAAAAAATGGCTAAAAAAGGTGTATTGAGGCCATATAAGCAGATTTCTCATTTTCAGAAAAGAGAATATAAAAGGGTCATTTCTCGGAATTGGTGAGAATTTCGGGTAGGGCGAATCTAAAAAAAGGGGCGTTTGACGCCCCTAAAACTTAAAAGTGGAATGGAATCAACGTCCCAGCTGATCCAGGTAATTTTTTTTCTTTAGAAGGGTTTCTTCGTCCTCAACATGATTCGGATCGGGAATACAGCAGTCAACGGGACAAACAGCCGCACACTGAGGTTCATCATGAAATCCTTTACACTCTGTACATTTGTCAGGCACAATATAGAAGAAATCATTAGAATAAAATCCTTCCGCTCCAGTAGGAGCTGCATCGTTTTCACCATAATTTATACCGGCAAGCTCCCATTGTGCAGCACCTTCATAAATTGCGGTGTTAGGACACTCGGGCTCACATGCTCCGCAGTTTATGCATTCTTCGGTTATCATTATTGCCATAATAATTTCTCCTGTTAAAAAACTAAAATTGGATTCCTATGGGATGAAATAAGACTATTAAAAATACACTGTCAATTTTACTAAAAGAGTATATCAACATCAATGAAGATAATAATATCAGGACTTATTTTTACCACCCTCCGCTTGCCCCGCCTCCTCCGAATGAGCCGCCGCCTCCGCTGAAACCTCCGAAAGATCCGCCTCCAAATGATCCTCCGCCACGTGAACCGCCAGACCCTCCACTGAATCCTCCAAGTCCACCCAGGAATATAAAGCTGCCTAATCCTCTTCTTCCTCCCCTTAAGAAGAATAATATAATAAAGAAGATAATTGTAAGGATTGTACCGATCGGGGTTTTCTTCCTTTCATCTTCAGGCTTACGATCTGCCGTATATTCTCCTTTAATAGCTGAGATTATTGCACTCAGGCCGGCCTTTACTCCCTGGTAATACTGATCATTCCTGAAATACGGTTTAACAACGTTTCGTATTATGGAACTTGCAAGTGCATCCGGGAGTGCCCCTTCCAATCCATATCCAACTTCAATGCGCATCTGCCTGTCATTTTTTACCACAAGAAAAAGTAAACCATTATCATGCTCTTTCGTTCCTATCTTGTTCTTCTGAGCAACATCCATAGTATAATATTCAAGAGGATAATTATCCAGCGTGGGTATCATTAAAAAGATAACCTGGTTGCTGGTAGTGTCCTGGAATGTTTTTAAGTCCTATATTTAACGAATTAAGCTGATCCTGGCTTAAAGTATTCGTAAAATCATTTGCCCAGTTTTTCAGCTGCGGTACTTCAGGCTGTGAGTACGCAGCTGAAATAAAAAGCAGAAAGAGAAATAATTTTTTCATCAAAACTCTACTTTAGGAGGCGTCTCTGCTCCGGCTGTCGACTTAAAATATTGTTTCTGCTGAAATCCGAATACGCCGGCAAATATCGTATTAGGAAATCGTTTTATGGTTGTGTTATAACTCTGAACGGTTTCGTTAAACCTTCGTCTTTCAACAGAGATCCTATTCTCCGTTCCTTCCAGCTGAGCCTGAAGCTGTTGGAAATTCTCGCTTGCTTTAAGGTCGGGATAGTTTTCAACCGTAACCAGCAATCGTGACAGAGCCCCGGATAATTCTCCCTGAGCTGACTGGAACCTCTGGAAAGCCTGTGGATCATTTAGGACTTCAGGGGTTACATTCATCTGGCTAACTTTTGCCCTGGCTTCGGTTACATCAGTAAGTACTCCCCTTTCAAAATTCGCATAACCTTTTACGGTATTAACAAGATTAGGTATTAAGTCTGCCCTGCGCTGATACTGGTTTTCAACCTGACTCCAGCTTTGATTAACTGATTCATTTAAGGTTACCAGGTTGTTATATGCACTTATCCCCCATATCACCATTATCGCGATGACAACAAGGATAAATCCACCGACCGCGCAGCCGATTACCATACCTCTTTTCATTAAGGCCTCCAAATGGTTGAAGATATTAGAGACTCGTCTCAGTGTCAACTGAATGCAAACTCAAGTAATTCGTCGGTAGAAATCTTTAAGATCTCTCCCTTAAGCAAGGATGACATTCATTGGTTCAGAGACAACTTACAAATTGAGCCTCCTGTGATTAAATCACATATTCAATTTAAAATGAATTTGGCTCAATATCCAATCGAGAGAACGGAATACCCAAAACTGACGGATGGGTTAGAGATTTGAGTGCGGCGGGGAAGAGTGGGGGGCTGAGAAGGAATGAAGGGGTTGAGGCAAAGCATATGGGCTGGGGAAAGGACTGACTAGGGTCGAGGTTGCAGGGGAGGACCTGGAGATAAGTTAGAGGGTGGTTAGGGGCTGTATTTAAGGTTTGGGGCCGGTGTATTCATACTGAAGGTAGTGGAAAGTTTTGTTCTCGATTTCTATATTTTCGGATTCTGCAAACTTTCCGGCATTCTGTAAATTACCGACATAGAATCTCAGCCACAAAAAATTACCGATTACTAATCCATCGAAAATTCTATCGTCAACAAATGCTCTAACCGTAAGGTATCCCCAGAGAGCGTTCCATCCCAGGGAAAGGAGTCCGCTGAAATAATGTCCCGTATAAAATTGTCCCGCTCCTGGGAGAACATACGAGAGTATTTTTGCTGTTGTAACATTATACTGATCTGCCGAAACTTTCTGACATAGAATTCTTAATGAATCGTTTCCTATCGATTGAAATACCGCCGCTGCCTCATCCCACCTATTCTCGAACATATAAGCCCATCCCCTCCAGTAAATAATATCATTTTTCCTGTCATCAAACTTTTCTTCTTTTTCCATCCGATTCAGAATTCTTAGAGCACCGGGTATAGTCCTTCTTAAAATATTAACCCTGACGGCATTGATCCGGGCATTGAAGATATCTGATTCTTTTGTTGCGGCAATTTCGGCAAGAGTAAAATATCTTAGTGCCTCCGGAAACTTCCCCCCTTCTTTATACGACCTGCCGATAAGCATATCCGATCTGAAGGCATATTCCTTTTGCTGATCGAAAAAGTTCAGTCTCTTAAGCTCGGTAACTGCATCGAAATAGTCTTCCTGATCATACAGTTTCAACGCATAATCAAACTGTTCCTTTAAAGTCACCTGGGCTTTCGCAACAGAACCAAGCAAAACAAAACCAAGCAGAATATATTTAATGCTGTGAGCCTTCATTTGCAGAAATTATAATCTCCCCTGTTATAATTAAACATATCGAGGAAATTCTGTAATTCCGATTCAAAGTTGAACCTTATTTTCGCATTGTAGATCTGTGCCGAAGCCATAGAACCATATATATTTCCCGTGTAAAAGAATGCCGCAACTCCTGTAAATATCCAGCCTCTTATATTGTGGTCAGCCTTAAAATCTGTATATGCTATATAACCGAACAGACCTGTAAGCAGTGCGGCAAAGAAGCCATCGGAATAGTTTTCCGTATATACTTTACCAAGTCCCGGTACTACAGTTGAAAGAACCCCTGCAAGCAATGGACTTTTATACGGAGGATCGTTCTTCCATTCATAAAACTTTTTAATCTCTCCCTTTTGGTTCGCGGGAAATAAGGAAATAAAAACATTTTCCGGGGGCAGATCATCTTCTGTGAAGAAGTACGCTATGTTATTCAGCCTACTAACAAATGGATAGAATTGCTTAGCCGGATCTGACCGCATATAATAACTATGGAGATCGGGGTAATCTTTATGCAGGAAGAGAGTCCGTGCGTACTCCTCCCTACTCTCTTTATAATATGCAGAACTGTAAGGTATATCATAAAAGCGCTTAAGAGCTTCACTGTATACTCCGGTATACTGCAGAGATAGTCCTGATTTAAATCCGATTGTATCGTTATACGTGATTTCGAGCCAGGTTCTGTATTCGTCAGAAGCACGCAGGTAGTCCTTCTCACAGAACAGGTTATCGGCAAATAGCCTGATGTTTGAAGATGAGTGGAAATTAATTTTGTTCTGTGAATAGATCTGCCCGGAGAAGGATAGCAGGATGATACTTAATATCAAAATTGGTTTTATCATTCATCATGTACTGATGCGAAGGGAGGATAATATTTTATCTCAGCAGCTTTAAGCTTGTAGCTGGATGGGACGTCATACAGCCTGCCGTTAGCAGCAAGGGGATAATGAAATTGACGGTAAAAGAAATTCGTATCCCTGGTCAGCCTGTCGGCAAACATCAATGTTCCCTGGAAAATATTTGTTTCCTTAACAGATTCAACAAAAAAAGATGAGCAGGAGGGGCTAAAAGGACAGTTATCGCCGTCGACATCTGAAATAAATATCCAGTAGGCATGGGTAAAAGAGCTGACAAATATATCAGCGGCAGATCCTTCTTCAATGCCGTAGCTTCTTTCTGAATAGGGGGATTTTAACTGGTACGATATGTCTGCTTTACCCCACTTCTGTGTTTCTGTCTGCGCGAACAGCAAAACAGGTAAAGAAATTAAAATGATTAATAAATACTTCATAATTTTGCTGCGCATCAGCGTCTTAGCGGTGTTTTGTTCACCGCCAGGACGCTTAGATGCTAATCTTTATTTTGAATCAAGCAGTGCACGAGCAATTACAACCTTCTGAATTTCAGAAGTTCCTTCGTAGATTTCAGTGATCTTAGCATCACGAAGATACCTCTCTACCAGGTACTCTCTAACATACCCGTAGCCGCCATGTATTTGTATAGCATCAAGTGCATTTTCAACAGCGATGGTGGATGAATAAAGTTTTGCCATTGCAGCTTCTTTCCAGTATGGTTTACCTGCATCCTTCAAAGCAGCCGAACGGAAGGTAAGCATCTTTGCACTGTCAACTTTCATAGCCATATCTGCTAGTTTGAACTGGATTGCCTGAAATTTAGAAATAGGTTCGCCGAAAGCTTTTCTTTCCTGTGAATATTTAAGAGCTGCTTCCAGTGCTGCTTCAGCAATTCCAATTGCCTGGGCAGCTATACCAATCCTGCCGCCGTTAAGTGTATTCATTGCAAAGTTAAAGCCTTTCCCCTCTTCCCATACAAGGTTCTCGGCAGGCACTTTGCAATTTTCGAAAGTAAGTGAGCAGGTATCTGAGCTTCTGATGCCCAGTTTATCTTCTTTCTTACCGTGATCAAAACCGGGAGTACCTTTCTCAACCAGGAAAGTTGAAATACCTTTATGTCCCTTTGATTTATCAGTTGTAGCCATAACGAGGGCATAATCAGCGGTTGTACCGTTTGTAATCCAGTTTTTAATGCCGTTCAGTACGAAACAGTTGCCTTCTTTATCGGCAGTGGTTCTCTGCTGGGTTGCATCGCTGCCTGCTTCGGGTTCAGACAGAGCAAAACATCCAAGCTTCTGACCCTGTGCAAGAGGCAGGAGATATTTTTCTTTAAGGAAATCCGAACCATATTTTTCCAGTCCGTAACAAACCAGTGAATTGTTAACCGACATAATAACACCAACGCTGGCATCAACTTTTGAAACTTCTATCATCGCAAGTACATAACTTAAAGTATCGAGTCCTGCTCCCCCATGCTCAGGTGGAACCATCATACCCATAAACCCCAGTTCGCCAAGCTTCTTAACAATTTCTTTTGGAAATTCAGCTTTTATATCTCTTTCAACTGAGGTAGGAGCTATTTCAGCCTGGGCGAATTCACGGGCTGATTCCATGATCATTTTCTGATCGTCTGTAAGATCGAAATTCATTATTTCTTCCCTGATTTTAGTGATGAGAATAAAATATTATAAAATTTAATTTGTAAGATACTTTAATCCTGTTTTTATATCAATGTAATCCCGATTATATCCCTCTCTTTGGTCTCTGAAAGAAGAGACTTAAGTATGACAAAATGTCAAACTCTTATTCCATAACGTATATATCAGAGGTTTGAGCCGTCTTCACCCGGTATTTGAACTTAAAATGAGAAAGAGCGAAAACTGCGAAAAAACACCATTATCCCCGAACCTGAGATACTCTTTCTCATACTGTTTCAGGAACCAGAGATGCTGATTTGAACCGCGGGAGGACGAATCCGAAGGGCGGACATATTCAGACAAGCTGAATCCAACATCTTTAACCAGGTCGTTTCAATTGAGATTTTATGACAGGATCCAGATTCGTATATTTGCTTAATGTCAATCAAAAATGAAAATATGGAACAGGAAAAATCTTTCCTGAGGAAGACCAGATTAAAGGGTTTAACCCTGAGTGAGCTTCAGGATTATTTTGCTGAGACAGGAGAGCCTAAATTCCGGGCTGAACAGGTGTTCAACTGGATGTATAATCATCTGGCCGATGGTTTCGGGGAGATGAAGAATCTTCCAAAGGGTCTGCGGCTGAAGTTAAGCGAAACTGCGGAAATCAATACTCTTTCAAAAGAGGGTTCCGAGGTATCGGTAGAAACAGGGACAAAAAAATACATACTCGGTACTATCGAAAATAACCTGATTGAATCGGTCATTATCCCTGATAAGAAAAGAACAACCCTTTGTATATCCACACAGGTTGGCTGTCCGCTCGACTGTAAATTTTGTGCAACAGGGTTAATGGGCTACAAAAAGAATTTATCCGCCGGCGAGATTTTCGATCAGTACAAGCTGGCGGCAAAGGATTACGGTAAAGAGAATATAAGCAATATCGTCTATATGGGTATGGGCGAACCGCTGCTGAATTATAAGGAGACCATAAAATCTCTGGAGATCTTCGGTGAAGATTTAACAACCGGGATAAGTTTAAAAAAGATTACCGTTTCTACCGCGGGAATTGCTCCGAAGATAAGGGAACTGGCCGATACAGGTTTAAATGTTAAGCTGGCTTTTTCTCTCCATTCCTGTTTTGAAGATGTAAGATCCAGAATAATGCCTATTAACAAAAAATATTCTCTTGCAGAGAATATCGACGCGATTAAATATTATGCGAAGAAAACAGGGACAAGGATTACTTTTGAATATGTTATGCTAAAGGGAATAAACGACAGGGATGAGGACCTGAACGCACTTGTTAAGCTCTGCAGTATGATTCCTTCAAAAGTAAATGTGATCCCGTTTAATTCGCTGCGGCATATGAATCCCGATGGCTTCTCCGCACAGCTTGAACCGACACCGCAGAGAAGGATAGAGGAATTCTGTGAGAGGTTGAGAAATAAAAATGTGACTGTTATAGTTCGTTATACGCAGGGAGAAGATATTGCGGCGGCCTGTGGACAGTTAGCTGTAACGCGGAAAAAGGGGAATGAAAAAAATGCAAATATCAGCAGCCGATAAGTTTACACCCATGTTCATCCAGGCCGATAGGACTATTATCCATTCCTATGCTATCGAAGAAGGACTAGCGGTATGAAGAAACTTTCACACGATGAGATTTCCGAAAAAAGATACACATTAGACAACCTTCACAGCACTCCTAAAATGCCGGTGTATGTACTTCTCAACAGCATACGAAGCAATTACAATGTTGGTTCGATCTTCAGAACCTCAGATGGAGCAATGGTAGAAAAGTTGTTCCTCTGCGGTTATACCCCTCACCCGCCGCTGCCAGGCGAGGAAGGAAAAGGAACGGGAAAAAAAGAGGTACTAAAAACCGCTCTGGGTTCAACAGAAAGTGTTACATGGGAATATGTTAAAGATCCGGCTGCAGTAATAAAGGATCTTAAAAAACAGGGAGTTAAAATCTGTGCCCTTGAACTGACTTCCAAAAGCAGACTTTATCACGATGTAGGCACAAGCGACTTCCCCCTATGCCTAATTGTTGGCAACGAAATAACCGGAGTGGCACAGGAACTGATCGATCTTTGTGATTTTTCAATTGAGATCCCTCAGTATGGTATCAAGCAGTCACTCAATGTAGCGGTGGCCTATGGAATAGCGGTATTCGAGCTTAGAAGGATTTTCGACCGTGCGAGGAATCAGAAAGGTATTAAATAACCGTAAAGTATTCTTCACCATTGTCCTTAGTATGAATCAGAAGCAGGTTCGCTCTTACCATTTTAACCAGGGTTCTTGAAGCTCTCCTTTCGGAAATATTCACCAGGCCGCTTAATTCCTTAACTGAGATTGTCTCATTCTTACTAAGGTAATCGAACACATACTTTTCATTAGAACCGATGGTATATTTTTTAAGACTAAGATCCTGGGTCTGTGCCCTTAGAATTCTTATCATTTCTTTACTTGCCTGGATACTTTTATCATTCACTCTTACAAGCACAACTGACTTATTAAGGTCGAGTTCATTAAGGTAATCCTGCAGACGGTGAGGTTTATTTTGAGATTCAGAAACTGACACAACCACAACCTCCCTACCGTAAACCTCAATGAATTCTATCTCATATTCAACCGGTGGTTCGCAGTAATTCTGCGCGGCGTCCTTAATAAGCTCAGCTTCCGACTTCTCACTCTCAACCCCAACTACCTGCTTATCATCATCAACTCCGAAAAGGAGATACCCTCCGCGTGTGTTGGCAAAGGCAATCATTTCACGTGCGATTTTTTCAGGTGTCGAGAATCTCCTTTAAACTCAACCTGTAGACTTTCACCATCTTCAATCAGATCAAATAAATCTCTTCTTTTCATTTTTCGTCAGGGAATAAAATAATATCACTTAATCTTCCCCTTATAATGGAAGATCGCCTCAGAACGTAGCGTGAGTTCTTATCGGGCGGATGCGTAAGTGGAGATGGAAGCACAGCTGCAAGTCGAGCACATTCATTCAGGCTAAGCTGGCCCGGTTCCTTATTAAAGTATTTCTCTGCCGCTGCATCTACACCGAAAATTCCATCGCCCCATTCCACCGCGTTTATATAAGCCTGCAGAATTGTTCGTTTACTTAATTCTTTTTCCATTCTTATTGCGGTTATAAATTCCTTGCCTTTTCTGAACACAGATTTCTCAGTAGTAAAAAATAAATTCTTCGCAAGCTGCATAGTCAGTGTACTCCCGCCCCTGTATATACGGCGTCTTCTTCTATTCTGTTTCAATGCCATATTTAATTCTTTCCAATCAATACCTTTGTGAGAAAAGAACGCTCCGTCCTCCATTGATATTATACCTTTAAGCAGGTTCGGATTTACATCACTTATGGAAGTCCATGACTGTTCAGGGTAAAACAGCAGGTGGTTATTGAGAGCTCTCTGCTCCATAAGAGATGTTATCCTGAAATGATAATATTCAAAATAGGGTATCTGGAAGGCGGGGATACTAAAATAAAGAAGGAAAAGGATATAGGCAGCGATAAATCTGAACTTATGCACCCGTATACTGGGCGCAAGCCTGTCGAGAGCAGCGCCAAGTTCATTTTCCGGGAATTGTAAAGACGAAATCATAGTTTCCCTGGGCCTGGTCATTGGAAGAACTGATTACTTTTTAGGCTTGATATTTCCTGGAATAAGGGAGTCAACCTCCGTTCCGGATTTTTTCCTCAGATTTTCAAGGTCACGGTTTTCATTTCTCCTCATACTATCAATAACCTGGGGTACATTATTATTCAATGTATCGGAACCCCTGTGAAGCGCGTTGGTATCAGGCTCACCGAACCTGTTAGGGGGCAGATCTTTAAACTTCAGGGTGTCTTCACGCTGGATCTTGTAACCGAGTGAATCTACACGTGAGAGTGAATCTAAGTGCGAGAGTGAGTCTACACGTGAGAGTGAATCGAGCTTCAGTGCCTCAATATTTTTCAGGGAATCCTCACGGGCTTTTGCCACGCGTTTCTGTTCCTGGTTATACGTATTTATCTTCGGGGCTATCTTATTAGCGTATACAGTTGTTGGGTATTTCAGCTTAAGTGAATCATATAAAGCAGCGGCCGAATCAAGTTTATCAAGTTTATTTTCAAGGATCCAGCCCGAGGCATACAAAGCCTTTGGAGCCATTGGAGATGCGGGATAGTCCTTATAAATGAATTTTAATTTTACAAGCGAGGAATCATATTTATCATCCATCATATCTTTTTCTGCGGAAGCATAAATATCTTCAGCGGGATCAAAATTCAGATCCTTTAACGGTTTGCCCAGCTTATTAGCAGCGGCATTAACTATCCCCTGTTCGGGGTATTCAGTATAAATGACGTTGAAGAGACTATCAGCTTTAAGAGAATCATTCTGTGTAAGATAATAGCTGCCGAGGGCGTATAGTGTCCTCGTCCTGTAGTCAGGATTAGGATCGAGATTTAGGATATCATTATAATAAATATATGCCGAATCGGGTATATTAAATTCTGTAAAAAACAGACTCCCAAGCTCAAACTTCTCTTTTATTATGAGCGAACGCAGAGAATCGGCAGAAAGATCAGACTTTTTAGGAGCCTCTTTCCCATGCATGAGTTCTTTTACTCTTTTTTCAAAAGTAGGTGAAGCTATATTTGAAAGTAGGCTTTTCTTCTGCTTAAGACTGTCGATGGGATTTACAATTACAGTGTCAGTAACGGTGATTTTTTGTCCCTGCATATTAAGAACAGGATTTCCAATCTGATCCAGACTATCCCTCTGAACAACTGTTGTGTCTATTTTAAGTCCCGTAGTATCCTGAACAAAAAGAGCCGAATCCATTCTGGCTCTTACTTCTGCAAATTCCTGTTCCGCAATAACCTGTGCCTCTATATCTTTCCGTTCATTGTAATACTCGGTTGAGTCTTTTGTATACTCCTCCGGATTTTCGGCATAATAGCGTTTTTCAAGGTTCTCATTTAGCTTATCCCGCAGTCCAAGATATTTGGTGAACAAACCAGCTTTCTGGTGTGCATTTGTCAAGTATTCCGGGGGAGCGGCTGAAGCCGCAGCCCTGGTATAATAGGTACTGGCGCTGTCAAAATCCTTATAATGATTTTCAAAGATAGTTCCCAGTTCGTACCTTGCCATCCCGGCATTAACCGAAGATTTATAAGTCGTATCAACTTTGATGAGAACATCCACGGCTTCATCGTACTGATCAAGCCTGGCGAGGGTTATTCCTTTTTCAAGATTTATCTCATCCAAATGGTCTGAATATTTATCCTGTGTACTCATATCATCAAAAATTTCCAGGGCCTGGTCATTCTGGCCTGACCGGCGCAGGGCTTTACCGAGTTCAAGCCGTGCACTATATTGGGTTTCATATGAAGGAGAATATTCAAAGACCTGCCTGTATGCTGTTATTGCATTTTCATTGTCATTAACCTTTTCATATAACTTCCCCAGCTCAAATTCTATTTCAGCATTTGTTTCATCGTCATCCGATGTCTTGAGGAATTCTTTTGAGGCTGTTATCGCACCGGCATAGTCTTCCTGTGCTATTTTATACTTTATTTCCTCGAGAAATGCATCTGTAAGGAACTCATCCTCCCCCTCTTCCGCGGCCTTTTTCTTAACGGTTTCCAGCATTGTTAAGGCGTCATTATACTGTTTGAGCCGCATCTGTGTTTTTCCAATCCACAATTCTGTTTCCAGTATCAGATCGCTTTCGGGACGTGTAGCTATAAGTTCCTGGAACTTCCTCAGTGCTTTAAGGTAGTTTCGCTGGTAATAAAATGATTTACCCAGCATAAGGAGGGCATTATCAACGTAAGCCGATTCTGAATGGAACTGAAGGATTGTAGAGCACTTATCTATAACTTTTGAAAGCTGCTGGTTCACATTACCTGATGCATTAGGTTCTACTGTAGCAAAAAGGTCCTTCTGGTCTGACTTAATAGCGTCCTCAGCACTCTGGAAGATATCTTTCGCATCGTAGTAAAGATTAAAATAGGTGGTGAAGTCGTGCCATACGCCGCATCCATTGAATGAGATCAACAGCAGGAAGATAACGAACAATCCGGGAATAAAACTTTTAATACGCATAATTCAAGCTAAAAAAGAATAAAAAAAAGTAAAAGGTAAATTATCCTGCCGCCTCCAAATGATTATTAGCCAGCCCCGTTTACAGAGCTTCCTTACCGGATTCTTCAGTTCTGATCCTGATAACATCCTGAACATCGTAAATGAAGATCTTCCCGTCTCCCACCTGTCCTGTTTTAGCTGTGCGGAGGATCGCTTCAATTACCTTTTCTACTTTTTCCTTTTCAACTACAACTTCTATCTTGATCTTAGGAATAAACTCTATCCTGTATTCACTTCCGCGGTAGGTTTCAGTATGACCCTTTTGCCGTCCATAGCCCCGGACTTCAGTAATTGTAAGTCCCCTGATCCCTTCTTCAACAAGGGCTTCCTTAACCTCATCCAGCTTAAAAGGACGGATAATCGCTTCAATCTTTTTCATACAGAAGCCCTTTATTTACCGTGACAATGT
The DNA here is from genome assembly GCA_963839165.1 of uncultured Bacteroidota bacterium. Classification (GTDB taxonomy): domain Bacteria; phylum Bacteroidota; class Ignavibacteria; order Ignavibacteriales; family Ignavibacteriaceae; genus DATFVA01. The sequence continues at coordinate 1,096,939 of CAWIUG010000005.1, forward strand.
TTGTATTTCTTTCCGCTGCCGCAGGGACAGGGATCATTTCTTCCGACTTTATCTTCTACCTGCACCGGCTGGGGTTTACCTCCCTGGTCGGGAGATGATTGTCCTGCTCTTCTTGCGGATGCCGCCAGTCCTATATTTTCAGTATTCTGTTTGCTTTCGGTCATTCTTGCGGGCTGATGTCTTCTGCGGTTCTGTACCTCATCGGGAGCCTGCGGGAAGAATTTAAATGCAAACGACACAACTTCGTTGCGGATATCTTCAAGCAGAGCAACGAATAATTTGAAAGCTTCACCTTTATACTCGATAAGAGGATCTTTCTGCCCATATGCACGAAGTCCTATTCCCTCTTTCAGGTCATCCATCTCTCTAAGGTGCTCTTTCCATTTCTGATCGATCACGCTTAACATTGCATAACGCTCAAGCCTGGCCATCAGTTCAGAGCCTATCATCTCCTCTTTCTTACCATAGAATGTTCTTGCGTTCTCAATTATCCGATCCCTGATTCCCGCATTACCGAGAGTTTCAAATTCGGTAGATTCAAGCTTAACCTCAACAAGGAGTTTCTGAAGGATTTCCTCCCTTATAGCCTCATCCTGAACTTCATCAAAGTTCTGATCAACTATCTCAGTAACGAATTCTTCAAGATAATCAAAAATCTCACTCTTAAGCCTGTCGCCTGCAAGAGCACGCTGACGGCGTGTATAGATTACCTCTCTCTGCTGGTTCATAGTGTCATCGTACTCGAGAAGTCTTTTACGAATAGCGAAATTGTTTTCTTCAACTTTCTTCTGTGCTCTCTCAACCGATTTTGTGATAAGAGGGTGTTGAATTACTTCACCATCCTTAATTCCTATTCTTCCCATAACAGAAGAGATCCTATCGCTGCCAAAAAGTCTCATCAGGTCATCTTCAAGAGAAATGAAGAACTTGGAAGTACCCGGATCACCCTGCCTTCCTGAACGTCCTCTCAGCTGACGGTCAATACGTCTTGATTCATGTCTTTCAGTTCCGAGGATAAACAGGCCTCCTCTGTCCTTAACTCCCGCACCCAGCTTGATATCAGTTCCGCGTCCTGCCATATTGGTTGCGATAGTTATTGCGCCTACTTCACCGGCATGAGCAACAATCTCAGCTTCACGCTGATGCTGCTTGGCATTCAACACGTTGTGGGGAATACCCTTTCTCTTAAGCATTCTGGAGATAGTCTCCGATACTTCCACAGAAGTAGTACCTACCAGTACCGGTCTGCCTTCCTTCCTTAAGTCCTCTATTTTTTCAAGCACCGCATTATATTTCTCGCGCTTCGTCCTGTATACGGCATCATCCTGGTCATCCCTAACAACTGTTCTGTTTGTAGGAACAACCACCACTTCAAGCTTATATATTTCAAAAAACTCACCTTCTTCGGTTTCTGCAGTACCTGTCATTCCGGCAAGCTTATTATACATCCTGAAATAATTCTGGAGGGTGATGGTAGCTAGCGTCTGGCTATCGCGTTCAACCTTTACATTTTCCTTAGCTTCTATTGCCTGATGGAGACCGTCAGAATACCTTCTGCCTGGAAGAATACGGCCTGTAAACTCATCAACAATTGCTATTTTTCCATCTTCGGTTACAACATACTCATCGTCTTTTTCAAATAAGGTGTACGCTTTCAGAAGCTGGTGAATAGTATGTATCCTATCACTGCTTTCGGAATAATTATGATAGAGAATATCCTTCTGTTTTATTTTTTCTTCTTCGGATATTGATTCATCGTTTTCAAGTTTGCTCATTTCAGTACCAAGGTCGGGCAGAATAAAAAAGTTCTTTTCCATCCCGCTGCCTTTTGCAAGCTCCTCCCTCCCTTTTTCGGTGAGGTCTATCGTATTGTTTTTTTCGTCGATAACAAAATAAAGCTCATCATCGATGATATGCATATTCTTGGCTTTTTCACGCAGGAACTCCATCTCAGTTGACAGCTCCAGTTTCTTGTTTTCCGGTTCACTTAACAGCTTCGCAAGCTTACTGTGTTTTGGGAGTCCCCTCCTGGCGCGGAGAAGCTGAATACCAGCTTCTGAAACATTTGCTTTTCCATTTCCATCGTCGGATAAATAATTTTCGGCTTCCTGAACTAATTTAGAGACAAGACTGGACTGCAGCCTGTATAACCGCTCAACCTTAGGCTTCATTTCATTAAATTTCTGATCATCAACCTCAACGGGGCCTGAAATTATAAGCGGTGTTCTAGCTTCATCTATTAAAACTGAGTCGACCTCATCAACGATCGCATAATTATGAGGACGCTGAACCTGGTACTCTTTATCGATTGACATATTATCACGAAGGTAATCGAAACCGAATTCATTATTCGTACCATAAGTAATATCGCAGGCATACATTTCCTGCCTTTGTTGGGAGTTCATTGTGTTAAGAATACATCCTACTTTGAGGCCATGGTATCTGAATATTTCGCCCATCCACTCAGAATCGCGTTTTGCCAGGTAATCGTTAACCGTAATAAGGTGAACTCCACGTCCCGTAAGCGCATTAAGGTAGAGAGGTAAAGTAGCCACAAGTGTCTTTCCTTCACCTGTAGCCATTTCAGCAATTTTACCCTGGTGAAGAACAACACCTCCCATAAGCTGCACATCATAAGGAACCATATCCCAGGTAGTTTTATTGCCGGCAACCATCCACGATTGTCCTAACAGTCTTTCACACGTCAATTTTACAACTGCAAAGGCCTCCGGAAGAAGCTGATCCAGGATTTCTTCATATTTATCGTTTAATTCCTCCTCGAGAGCATCAAGATCGTCATATGCAGAATTTCTGTCAAAATCTTCGTCAGTCTGAAGTCTATGCCTTATTTCATCAATTTTAGCATGAGTTTCGGATGTATACTGCTGTATTTTCTCTTTAAATTCGGGGGTTTTGGCCTTTAGTTCCTCTTCAGAGATACCTTTTATTTTCTCATATTCCTGGTTTATCTCTTCAGCCACCGGTGATAAAATCTTTACATCTTTTGTGTGTTTATCACCAAAAACCTTCTTGATAATATTTAACATTTAGTCAATTTCTCCGTTGGTGTTGAATATCAAAATTACACATTGGGCATCTGAATTGCAATTTAGGAAGCTTTCCCCATTTGCCCGTTTCCTTGCTTTCTTTTAATGAATATACTTACCGGATAATCAAAAGTTTCCAGCCATTACCGTCTTCCTGGAATAAAAATCACATGTGATGTTCACTGATTGACTATCTGTTAAGGTTTTGTTTAATAGGGGGTGAGAAATATTTCTCACTAATAAATTATATATATAATAATATCGAAAGGTATGAATATGGTTAAGATCGATTTGAAAAGATTTACGATGGTTCTTCTTAGTGCATTTGTCTTCTTCCTTGGAGCAAATTTATATGCACAGGATAATGATATGAACCAGACTCCAGATCAGCAGAAGAACGATACCTATAAAGACAATGCACAAAAATGGACAACACAGTTAAATCAGAAAGTAAATCTCACCCAGGATCAGCAGACAAGGGTCCAGGGAATTCTGGTAGATTATCAGAATGCAAGAGCCAATACAGATATGAGCAATTATGATCAGCTTCAGCAGACGTATGATCAGAGAATTCAGAGTGTATTAAATGAGGATCAGAAACAGACATATAAGGATTACAGCAGTGAGTGGTGGAAGATGATGTCAAAACCGACCACCGAGAAAACCGAAAAAGAAACTTACTAATATCTTTTAGCTGCCTGAAAAAGCATACTGGAAATTTCCGGTATGCTTTTTCTCTTTTAAAGAGAATTGTGCCTGAAAAATAACCCGGCTGTTTGCTTAAGGATATCTGAATCTCAACCACCACACCCGTTATCCCAATCACGTACAGGGATGATGCAAAAAATTGTAAGTTACCAATATTTATACCCGGGAATCCACATTTTAATTTTTTATATCTTTCGGTTAGTTATGCCTGTAAAAAAGAAAGAAATATTAACCGAAGATTTTGTCCGGAAAATCATACAGTATTCCGGAGGTTATTTCGATCAAAATCAGATTGAAGAATTATTCTCTCAGATCGAAAACGAAACAAAAAGATACCATTTCACACGTTCATCTGAATCTAATCTTCTCAGGTTCATTTCTGCCGTTTATGATAAAGTATCGTTTTTATCAGACTGTCTTAAATACCCCCACTATATCGAACTGATAGTAAGTCTGACTTCAAACAGCAATTATCTTACCGATATCCTGGTACGAAACCCTGAATACTTTTACCTTATCGCGAATCCTTCTTCTATTGATAATGTTCTTAATACTGATTTTTACAATCAAGCTCTGACAACCGCGGTGAGTTCATTTAAATCGTTTGACTCCTCTCTAAACGCTGTTAGAAGGGTTAAAAGAAAAGAACTTCTGAGGATAGGTACAAGAGATATTTTCCTTCGGAAAGGCATTGAAGAGATTACCGGTGAGTTAAGCAGTCTTGCTTCGGCAATAGCATCAAAGCTTTTCAGCATCTGCTACTGTCGTATTCTTGATAAATATCAGCTGGAACTTTCTGAAGAGAAATACTGCCTGGTTTCTCTGGGTAAACTTGGAGGTAATGAACTGAATTATAGTTCAGACATTGACCTTATGATTTTCTTTGATGATAACAATACTTTGCCCGGGAATAAGGAATTTCAGGAAATACTTACCGAGGCAGTGCTGCTATTTGTTGAATCCGCGTCATCACTTACTGAATACGGATACATATACAGGGTCGACTTCCGGTTGAGACCCGACGGAAGGAACTCCCCTCTCTGCCGACGGCTTGTGGATTATCTTGTTTATTATGAGAGCCGCGGTGAGGATTGGGAGAGACAAATGCTCATAAAATGCGGCTTTGTGGCCGGAAATTATGAATTGTACAAAAAGTTTAAGAATTATCTCATTCCTTTTATCTATCCTTCGTCGTTTAAGGTCTCCCCGCTCGAACAGGTAAGAAGACTAAAACAGAACATCGAAAAGAATCTGAAGACCGATGAAAATATAAAGCTTATACCCGGAGGTATAAGGGACGTAGAATTTTCCGTTCAGGCATTGCAGTTACTTAACGGCGGCCGGAATGAATCACTGAGAACAGGAAATACACTGCAGGCTTTACGAGAGTTAAGGGAGTATAAACTGATCTCTGATAAGGAAGCTGTTATCCTGGAAGATTCTTATATCTTCTACAGGAAGATAGAACACTACCTTCAGCTGATGAACGATATCCAGACTCACCTGGTCCCGGCCAAAGGGGAACTTGCCGACAAGCTAAGTGTTTTCCTCGGGTTCGGCAATACCGATGAATTCCAGGAGGCTGTAAGGAGGAAAAGGATGGATGTGCTGAAGATTTATACTTCGATTACGGGAAATGGTAAGCCGAAGGAAAAAAGTGAAGCTGAAAATATGATTTTTAAGAATCAGGCGGCAGCTGAGAGAGATCTTATGTACCTCAGGGAAGGAAAAGGACTGCTGGGCAATAAAGAATTCGACAAAAAGTCGATTGAATCCTTCGATAAAATAAGCGGTTCGCTTTATGCATATCTAAAAAGCTCCGATGAACCGGAGCTTGTACTTAATAACTTCGTAAGAGTGATAAGACAGGCCAAATTTCCGTCAATATGGTATGATCAGTTCAGGGATAAAAAATTTTTTAATGCTTTCCTTACCCTTTGTGAATATTCTCAGTGGAGCATTGATCTGTTCGCTGAGGATAAATCTTTGAGGGAGATACTCCTATCAAAACGTATCTTCAATAAAATTGAACCCTCAGGTTCACTCTCCTATAGAGAATTTCTTTTTATGATCCTAGCGGGATTCACACTTGAGATATTAAAATCCGAACATGTTTCTCATCTTTTGGCTGACTTCACAGCCGAGAAGATCAACCAAATTGCTTTGGATCTCGATGATTATCCGGTTCTTAAGAACCATTTTATGATAGGAGGAATGGGAAGTCTTGGAGCAGGTGAAATGACATTTGCTTCGGACATTGATCTTATATTTGTTACCGATAACCTGCTTGAAAATCCAGGTGAACAAAAGATATTTATTGAATTACTTTCAAAAATAAGGGAAGCGTTCAGACCGGCAGGAGTCGACTGCAGGTTGAGGCCGGAAGGTAAAAGCGGAATGCTTGTGTGGGATGCTGACTCATATGTAACCTACATACTGTCAAGAGCCCGTACCTGGGAACTCCAGGCGTTCACAAAGCTAAGATTTATAACGGGAAACAAAAGTCTATTTAACAAGATCATCCGTGCAGTTGTGAAAAGGTTAAAAGGAGAAAATAAGGAAAGCATCAGAACAGATATGATAGAAATGAGGAGAAAAATGATCTCCGCGGGAGGAGGGATCCAGGGTATGATAAATCTGAAAAAAAACAGCGGAGGGTTAACTGATATTGAATTTATCTCTCAATATTTGATACTTTGCAATCCTCATTTATACAATAAAGCCGGATCGAAGAATATAAAAAAGACTTTAACCATACTGGCAAAAGAGATCCCGGAACTTAACGATGATCTTCTGTTGCTTATACATAATCACCGATTCCTTAAAACGTTGACGCTTCATTTCCAGAATATATATCATCAGACAAGTTCGATCATAACTAAAAATGATGTGAGATTCACAAAAATTGAAAAAAAGATGAACCTGAACACCGGCGAGAATCTTGAAAATAAATTATTCAGTATAATGAATCAGAATTCTTCCTTATACACTAAAATTTTCGGAAAGTGATGATGAAATTTCTTAAAAAGTATTATGCTGCAGAAACAGCCTTACTGCTCTTTATTATCTATATGATTACCCTTGCACCCACGATTATCCAGATTGATTCAGGGGAGCTTACAACCGTTCAGTCACTTTTAGGGATAGCTCATCCTACCGGGTATCCCCTTTTCACTATAACAGGATTTCTTTTTTCTAAAATCCCGTCTCCTTTCTCAACTGCTCTGCAGCTTAATATACTTGCCGCGGTGTGGTGCAGTTTAGGAGCAGGACTATTTGTCTATACTTCAAAATTCATCCTCGATAACCTGGATAAATTTGGAGGGATAAAGAAAAGCACCAGTAAAAAAGCAACAACCACAAAAGGTAAAGAAAAAAACCAGGCTTCAAATAAACATTCGGAACTGCCTGAATCTATAAAATATATTGCTTCTGCGGGGGGAGGAATTCTTTTAGGACTCAGCAGAACATTCTGGTTTCAGAGCACCTCGGTTGAAGTTTATTCAATGCATATTTTCCTGATCAGCTTAATCATCTTAACTCTCCTTAAAGCATATACATATGAGGGAGAAAAGAAGTTCTACCAGGTAACAAATCCATGGATCATCCTTGCCATTATGCTTGCTCTCGGGTTCAGCAATCATATGACAACACTTCTGATTCTGCCGGGAGTTGCTTTTCTTTATTTTTCAAAAGAGAAATCAAATATATTCAGCCTTAAGCAGTTAGGCATAATGCTCCTGGTGTTCTTTGGACTGCTGGCTATTATCTACAGTTATCTGCCTATCAGGGCTTCAATGAATCCCGCTGTCAACTGGGGAAATCCAATTGATCTTGAAAGAATTATGAGACATATAAGCGGCAAGCAGTACCAGGTATGGCTTTTTTCTTCCACCGAAGCCGCAAAAAAACAATTGGCGTACTTTATAAACAATCTTCCATCAGAATTTACATTTACCCTTATATTAAGTCTGATAGGTATTTTTACCGCGTTCGTGAGGGTAAGGAAACTAGCCTGGTTCATGCTGGTAACCTTTCTTTTTACTGTGGCTTATTCAATCAATTATGATATAAATGATATAGATTCATACTTCCTGCTGGCGTATATAATGCTGGCCTACTTTGCTGTTTTTGGAATAGTTAAGATTTATGAAATTATACAGCAGGGAAAATATAAAACAGCAGTCGCCGCAGGATTAATAATTTTATTAGCGGCAGGCGAGTTCTTCATTAATTACAGGGATGTAAATCAGAGCGGGACTTATACTTTTGAAGATTATAGCAAAGCTGTAATTTCCAGTACGGATAAAAACTCTGTTATATTCAGCTACCTATGGGATTTTCTTATCTCGCCATCGTATTATTATCAGTACGTTGAAGGATTCAGAAAAGATGCTGCTGTTATCGACAAAGAACTGCTAAGGAGATCATGGTATTTTAATCAGCTTGAGACGGATCATCCGGATGTGATAGCCGGGATAAAAACTGATATTCAGCTATTTAAGAATGCCCTTATACCTTTTGAAAGAGATGAGAATTTTAACTCCAGTCTGCTTGAATCACTTTACCGCAAGCTTATGACCGACCTGGCTAAATCGAATGCCGATAAAAGAAGCTTTTATTTCCCCCCCGAGATCGCTGAAAACGAGCTGAGGAACGGTCAGTTCAAACTACCTGATGGGTACACATATGTACCTGATATACTGCTTTATAAGGTGGTTAAAATAAACGGGTATGTCCCTGCCGCCGATCCCGATTTCCATATCAGGTTTCCGGAGTACGGCAATCATTATACAGATATGATACAGAACCTTGCAGGTTCAGTACTTGCTTCGCGGGCACTTTATGAACTTCGTTTTAATAAACCGGACAGGGCAAGAGTTTATGTAGATAAGATTAAATCGGAGTTCCCCAAATATATTATTCCTTCAAGTCTGAGAGACTTATAGAATAATTTACTCTTTTTTATAGTCTTCAGCAGCTTTAACGAGTTCTTCTTTTTTATCTTTCTTTACTTCTGAGCTGGTCATAAACGACTGGAGAAGTACATCCATCTGCTGGATGAGATTCCGTTTGTAATATTTAGGAGCATAGATGGAACCGTCGAGCATATAAAGTCTATTGGTTTTTTCATCAAAAAACGTATAGTTTATGAACGGCCCGCCCATTCCCTTAGTATTAAGTTCCCAGAGGCCCTGTGTAAAAATCGCATATTTCCCATGGAAATTAACTTCACTTGACATAAAGTAATCTGAAGCAATTACAACATAAGAGCTGTCATCCGTTGTCCTGTAAAACTTCTTTGTCATTCTGTTTCTTATGGCCCTCACCGAATCCTCTGTGAGGTAAGCAGGAGAAGCATTATCTATCCAGTGAATAAAAAGCCAGCGTTCCATGTCGCTGCCAGGAGACCTCCTGAGCCAGACAAAATTATCCTTTGGAACATCAAGTGCAAGTTTAAAGTCGGCCTGCACATAGATAAGCCAGCCATATTCTTTAAGCAGTTTACCTTCAAGCGGTTTTTGCTCATACCTGGCATTATAAAGACTCTGCTCAAGTCTCTGATCTGAAACCTTTTGGAAGGCATACAGAAGATTATCTTTATTATTCAGGATTTTAAATTCAAGATCCTGCACAGTGGGAGCAGTAAGTATCATTACAAGCTGGTGTCTGGCCCATAAATTTTCTTTTTTAATTATAAAATCTTTTTCATCCTTGATTTTCTGTATCGCGGCTGAATCAACCGAAGAATGAATAAATTGTGAAGTCAGAGAACCGGAATTCAATGGTGCAACTATGAGAATATTTTTCTTATGACGATACCGTTCAAGCTGGTTAGGAGAGATCCGTATAAGCGTAAATAGTTTTTCCGGCTGGGGTGTATAGATTATTTTCTGAAATGTAGAATCGAGCGCGTGGGATAAATCGGCATATTCGGTGGAATCGGCCACGACATAAATCTCATCTTCAAGTCCCTGTGCAGGTTTATTCGAAGTTTCACAGGCAGTAAAGTAAAAAACCGATACTAATGCAATTACAGTTATTAAATATTTTTTCATCCTCTACCTCGGAAGTATTGGCAGTACTATTTGCAATTCCGGAATCATTGCCAGATATAAAAGCCACATTGTAAAACCTATTGAAATAGGAATTGCCAGGTTATCATCAGCAAATCCAAAAGAGATATTTTCAACAATTGCTCCGACTGCCGCGGCAATAAAACCAATTAAATATTCAGCGGGCAGATTTTCCATTTTCGGAGTAAAGAAAACGACAATACTTGCACTTATAAAAAATGCTAAAGTTCCCTCCAGACTTTTTGAAAGGAATTTATGCTTCCCGAACTTTCTCCCTATAAGGGCGGCCATGGTATCGCTTATTATCAGAATCGTAAAAGCAGTAATAAAAAGCACTTTGGGAAAAAGGATCACACAAATTAAAGCCGATATCAATACATAGGTCGCTCCATTAAGGTTTTTCTTACGCGAATCGATTTCATGCTTTCTTAAGAGGAATCCAAAGTATTTATAGAATACCTTTCCGACCGACGGCGAGATATACCTGGTTAAATCCAGAACAAGTGCCACTGCCGTAATGATACTCAGGATCAGAATTCCCTCACTTCGTGAGATAAAATAATAAATTACTGGAATAGAAAGAGAAAAGAGATGAATTAGTTTTCTCACTAATTCATCTCTATAATGAATTGTTCCGTTATCGATTGGAGTCATCTTTCGGGGAAGATTCTTTCGGTTTTCTTTGCTCCATCAGTTTTTTAACATGTTCGGGTACAACATCCGGAGCGGTTTGTGAGTTTCCATTCTTTTTAATCGGAGGAAGAGCCTCACCTCTTATTATAGCATCAATTTCATGTGAATCAAGGATTTCCCTCTCAAGCAGTTCCTGCGAGAGCCTATGCAGCAGATCTACATTATCAGTAAGGATCTTCTCAGCCCGAACCATCGCCTCACTAACGAATCTTCTTACTTCTTCATCGATTTCTATTGCGGTTCTTTCACTGTAATCCCTGTGACTCTGGATCTCTCTTCCGAGGAAAATCTCTTCTCTTTTTGCTCCATAACTTAAAGGTCCCAGTTTATCGCTCATCCCCCACTCACAGACCATCTTCCGTGCGATTCCGGTAGCCTTTTCAATATCGTTTCCGGCCCCGGTAGTAAAATGATTAAAAATAATCTTTTCGGCAGCTCTGCCGCCAAGAGCATAGGTTATAATAGCTTCAAGGTATTCCCTGGAGTACGTATGCTTCTCATCGATCGGGAGATAACTTGTAACACCTAAAGCCCTGCCTCTGGGGATAATTGTTACCTTGTGAACAGGATCGGCCTCAGGCAGCATCCTGGCAACAAGTACGTGACCTATTTCGTGGTAAGCGGTAGTTTTCTTCTCTTCTTCTGAAATAATAAGACTCTTTCTTTCCATTCCCATCATTACTTTATCTTTGGCTTCCTCAAAGTCCACCATCTCAACATTCTTCTTATTTTTCCTTGCAGCAAGAAGAGCAGCTTCATTTACAAGGTTGGCAAGTTCCGCACCGGCCAGACCGGGAGTACCTTTTGCAAGAACATCAAGCTTCACACTACTTTCAAGCGGGATATTCCTGGTATGTACTTTAAGAATTCCTTCTCTACCTTTAACATCAGGGCGATCGACCACAACCTGGCGGTCGAACCTTCCGGGACGCATTAAGGCCGGGTCAAGGACATCGGGTCTGTTTGTAGCCGCTATTATTATTACACCGCTGTTCTGTTCAAATCCATCCATTTCAACAAGGAGCTGGTTGAGAGTCTGTTCCCTTTCATCGTGACCGCCGCCCAGTCCAGCACCTCTGTGCCGGCCCACAGCATCAATTTCATCGATGAAGATAATACAGGGAGCGTTTTTCTTTCCCTGTTCAAAAAGATCTCTAACACGGCTTGCACCGACGCCGACAAACATTTCAACGAAATCGGCACCGCTTATAGAGAAGAAAGGAACTCCTGCTTCGCCTGCAACAGCTCTTGCAAGAAGAGTTTTGCCGGTTCCCGGAGGTCCCAATAAAAGCACACCTCTCGGTATCTTTCCGCCAAGCTTTTGAAACTTGGTAGGTTCTTTCAAAAATTCAATTATTTCGTGAAGTTCAAGCTTTGCTTCATCAGCGCCAGCAACATCACGGAAGGTAATTCGCTGACCCGACTGTGTAATCAGCTTAGCTTTACTCTTTCCGAATGAGAATATACCTCGCGTACCTCCACTGGCTCCCTGCATCCGTCTCATAATTATGATCCAAACGGCTATGATAATTATCCACGGGAGAAATCCGAGGAGAACATTAAGCCATTCATTGGAATCTTTATCGAATGAATAATTCAAATTTTTAGATTTCCATACCGCTTCCTGTTCCTTTATAATAGGTTCCGGCAGGTAGACCGAAATGTATTTAACTTTCTCAGTACGATCATTTACGCGGAGACTTTGTTCTGAGGTTAACTCAGCTTTGAAATAGTAATCGTTTACATCCTGCTTTGTAATTACAGCCGACTGAATTTTATCCTGGTCCATCAGTTTTTCGTACTGATTATAAGTAATGCTGACATAGTTCTGAGTACCGGTTTTAAATACCTGCATTACAATTACAGCGGCAACTATTACTGCGCCCCATCCGAAGACTAATCTGATTACCTTTGACCAGTCAAAATTATCGTCCGGTTTATTCGGACCATTACCTTTTTTTTGAAGTGGTTTGTTATTTTTATTATCTGCCATTTTCCATTTATTTATATTATAAAAAATCTAATCAGACTTATTATTCTCAAGAATATAGATTGATCTCAGGTTTCTGTACCTCTGAGCATAATCCAAACCATAGCCTATAACGAATTCACTTGGAATATCAAAGCCAATATAATCAATTTTCACATTATATTTAAGGCTTTTCGGTTTAACGAGGAGTGAGGCTACTTTCAAACTTGCAGGGGTAAACTGTCCTATATGTTCCTCAATAAACTTGATTGAGAGACCTGAATCCACAATATCCTCAACAATTATAATATCTCTACCATTTACGTCACAATTAAGTTCCTTGATGAGGGTAACTTTTCCGGAAGAAATTTTTGCATCTCCGTAACTTGAAAGCTTAAAAAAATCTATTTCGCAATCAATTGTTACATTTTTCACCAGGTCTGAGAGAAACAGGAACGCACCGTTCAGAACCCCGATAAAAATAGGTGTTTTTCCCCGGTAGTCTCTTGAGATTTCCTCACCAAGTTCTTTTATTCTTTCCTGAAGCTTCTTTTCTTCAATAAAAGGAACAAAAACATCTTTTTCAATTAACAATTTATCATTCTTCAGTTCAGGCATAATTCCAGTATTTTTTGTGTAGAAGAAGTTATTTTAAACCTATCGTCGATTCGCAGTCCAATTACCCAGACTACTTTATTTCTGTTCAATAAGATTAGATGATTTTTTTTGCCGGAGGACTCAACTTTCTGTTCATTAAGAAAGTCAGATATTTTCTTTGTTCCATCCATCCCAAGAGGATGAAAGGAATCACCTTCTTTCCATCTTCTTATTGTAAATCCGTCACTTACAGTGTCTGCTGAAATATACTCTTTATTTTTATTATTTGAATAAATAAGGGAACCTTTATCACAATTATTTATAGTCAGCTTACCTCCGGGGAAACTTTTTGTCTCACCGGTATGTATTTCAACTTCAAAATCTATTTGATTGTCTGCACCCGTAATAAATTTAAGATGATCCCTTTCCCTAAAAACAATTATTCCGCCGGATAGTTCAATTTTCCTTCCGGTTTGTGCCGATTCCAGCGACAATATCTTTTTAACATCATAAGAATATATCTGGATCCCAAGTTCCCTGCCCAGGATATTTTTAAGAAGCATTCCCTTAAGTGTTCTGTCGGCTTTCTTTAAGTCTTCTACCGGGATAATAAAGCTGCCCGATAAATCCTTCTGAATATTCCCGAATATCTTTATCTCATTTGCCAGGATATAATCCTTAATATTTCCGAAATTCTCAGCAGAAATGAGCAAAGCATTATCGATTGAAGGATTCAGTCTTTCCCTGATCATAGGAAGAACTCTATTCCGGAGAAAATTTCTGTCGAAATCCGATCCCTCATTCGATTTATCGATGCAGTAAGGGATCTTGTTAGCCGAGAGATAAGACAAGATTTCATCTTTGGTGAAGCAGAGAATGGGCCGGATAATATTATCTCGTTTAGGTGGTATACCGGAAATACCATCCAGTCCTGTACCCTTAATTACATTCAGCAGAACCGTTTCAGTATTATCACTTGCGTTGTGGGCAGTAGCTACTTTATCCAGGTTTTTCTGTCGAAGAAGCTTTTCAAATTCATGGTAACGGATTATGCGGCCGGCCTCCTCCAGGGAGTATCCGTTTTTTGCGGCGAACGGTCTGACGTTTTTCTTTACCGCTGTAAATCCGATTTCACCCGATGAACAAAACTCTCTGCAGAAGTTCTCATCATCATTTGCTGCCTTTCCTCTGAGACTATGATTTATATGCAGCGCATAAATTTCGATACCGAGCCTTTTCTTAAACTTATGGAGAAGAGATAGAAGAAAAACAGAGTCAGGTCCACCGCTGAACGCTGTAAGTATTTTATCACCGATCTCAATAAGTTCCTTTTCATCGATAAACTTCAGGAATTTCTGTTCTGTCCTGTTCATTGCTTCGTAACTATTCCCTATTCTCCATTATTCTTTCCACGTACTTTCCCAGGACATCAAATTCAAGATTAACCGTGCTGCCGGGCTTCCGGGCAGAAAAAACAGTTTCCTGCCAAGTATGAGGAATTATACCGATACCGAAAATATTATCTTTCAGTTCTGCTACAGTCATACTTACGCCGTCAATAGAAACAGATCCAACATAAATCAAATACTGCTTGAATTCATCAGGAAAACGTATCTTCATAAAATGACTATTCGACAATTCCTTTATTTCCACAACTTCGCCTTTTGTATCAACATGTCCAAGTACGAAATGTCCCCCCAGTCTGGCATCTGCTTTAAGCGGACGCTCAAGGTTTACCGGGTCACCGATATTCAATTCTCCAAGGTTTGTTTTCTTTAAGGTTTCTTCTATTGTATCCATAGCAACAGAGTCAGATTTTTTCTCAACCACCGTAAGGCAGCAGCCGTTTACACTTATGCTGCTCCCTATTTCTGTATCAGCAAGAACCTTTTCAGCTTTAATGTGAAGACGGAAACCGTTGCCGGTTTTAATTTTATCTATCAGAGTTCCTTTTTCCTCAACAAGCCCCGTAAACATAGTGCTTCTCCTGAATTGTTTAATTTTTAAGCGTTAAATTTAATAATATTTGAGCAGAGTGTTGAAAAGTAAATAAGAAATGCTGAATTATCTCTCTAAGCGGAGAAGCAGATCTTCCCCGATCCGTTCAAAATTCTTTATCTTCACATTAAGCGTACGCTTAATGCTCTTTACTCCGATATTTTCTACCACAGGAATACCCTGACCGGCAATTTTGGGAGAAATAAACAAGAAAATATCATCATATAAGTTGCTTCGTATAAATGATGAAAACACCCTGCTGCCTCCCTCAACCAGTACAGACGCGATATCATTTTTTGAAAGCTGTTTCAATACACTCTTTAAATTCAGATTCCCGCTCTTATCCTCGGCCGCAAAAATTAACTGTACACCAAGTGAGGTTAATTTTTTTACTTTCCGCTTACCTTCATTGCTCTTAGAAGTTACAAGGATGGTTTTGTGATCATTATTCCGCATAAATAGTTTATGGTCTGTCTTCAGAGTAAGACTACTATCGAGGATAATTCTTCTGGGATTCCGGCCGTATGTAAGTCTAACTGTTAAAGAAGGATCATCTTTACCTACCGTACCCGCACCGACAAGCACGGCATCGTAATTAGCCCGCAGCTGATGCACAAATTTGCGCGACTGCATGGAGGAGATCCATTGAGACGCACCTTTTGAGTCGGCTATCTTTCCATCCAGTGTCTGCGCCGCCTTCAATGAAATGTAAGGAATATTTTTGGTTATATATTTGAAGAAAAATTTATTGAGATTAACACAGTCATTTTCAAGAACACCGACTTTCACCTCAATTCCGGCAGATTTCAATTTCTTTACCCCGCTTCCGCTAACGAGCGGGTTCATATCAAGGGTACCGATAACTACTTTTTTTATTTTGCTTTCAATGATGCGGTCGACGCATGGAGGGGTTTTGCCATAATGACTGCATGGCTCGAGGTTGATGAATAGAGTACTCCCATCAACCGGTTCTTTTGCATTTTCAATGGCATTTACTTCAGCGTGGTTTGCTCCGAATTTTTGATGATAACCAGCTCCTATGATCCTGTCATTCTTTACGAGTATGCATCCCACAAGGGGATTCGGACTAACTTCTCCTATACCTTTTTTTGCGATCTCTAATGCTAACTGTATGTAGGATTCATCAGTCAATCTATATGGACTGCTAAGAATTATTTAATGTTTAAAATTTCAAACTCCAGCATACCTGCGGGAGCTTTAACCTTTACTTTATCACCGACTTTAGCACCCATGAGTCCCTGTCCCACCGGTGAAGTTACAGAGATCTTCCCAGCCTGGAAATCTGCTTCTTCGGGAGAAACTAATGTGTAATCAATCTTTTTCTTATTTTTTAGATTTATTATGCTCACTGTGGAAAGGATATGAACCTTATCATTTTCAAACTGGTTGGCATCAATGATTCTCGCCCTTGAAACAACATCCTCAAGCTTACTGATTCTCAACTCGAATAATCCCTGTTCTTCCTTGGCAGCATCATATTCAGCATTTTCGGAAAGATCACCATGCGCCCGGGCTTCAGCTATCTTATTTGCCATCTCCTTGCGTCCGTTGGTTTTTAATTCCCGAAGTTCTTTCTCTAATTCCACCAGACGTTCCCTGGTTAAATAGACAAAATTTCCTTCCGCCATCTCTCTCTCAGATAATTGGTGAATTTAAAAAAAATTGCCACCGCATTCCGCAGTGGTCATCCCGAAAATAAATAATTTAACTTTCCTTGTCAAGAATAGTCTTTGAGTGTTTCACGATCCTTCTACCAAAGTTGTCGTTTTACCAAAGTTAAAAAAATTTATAAATAGTGATTGCTTTTGTCAGGAACTTCCTTGAGGTGAAGGTCATTTAACAACAACCATTTTTTTTGAGATGGTGAGGCCGGGGGCGGTGAGGGTGTAATAATAAATTCCGCTTGACAAGCCGGACATATTCAGTTCAGCCTGGTAAATGCCGGAGGGTTTGTCTTCATTAACAAGAACGGCAACCCGCTGTCCCAGTGAATTATAAACAATTAACTTAATTGGAACGAATCCTTCCTGGGTTACCGGGATCTCATAACGAATAGTTGTAGATGGATTGAAAGGATTCGGAAAGTTCTGCTCGAGGATGTAAGTGTCGGGCTTGGTAACATCTACAGAATCAGTTACCTGAACTTCCTTCATTATTTTATTGCCGGGGTCAAAGGAGAGGTACTCAGGACGTCCCTCAACATTAAATGTGAATTCCTGTAATGACTGATTATTAAATATCCTGAAAGTTGTATCCATCGATGTTGTATGAACTTTAATATCTATCGGCATAGTGAAAAAAGCAGGCTCCGAATTGAGAGTTTGACTTAATTTCATATTGATTTCGTAAAGGTTGGTGCCGGTCCTGTTAAAATTCCAGCTGTATCTGTATCTGGGATAATCCTTCCCATAAATCCACTCATCGAAAAAATAACTGAGATCTTTTCCATAGACGCTTTCCGCAACATTTTGAAAATCGGCTGTAGAAGCATTATTGAATCGTAAAGATGGTGAGGAAGCGTATGCTCTCATTATCTGAAAAAATGTTGAATCTCCGGTAATTCCGCGGAGCATATGCAGCACCATGGCACCCTTTGCGTATGTACTTGCATAGTTGAAAATTGTATTCGCAGAGCTTATATCATCGGCGTAGACTGAGGTTTTGGCGGACTTGGCATAAGACATAAGAGTTTCGATATATGAGCTATATGAAGATTCATTAAGAGCCTCGAAATAAACTGCTTCAGAGTATGTAGCGAAACCTTCATTCAGCCATATTTCATGCCAGTTCTTACAGGTTATCATATCCCCATACCACTGGTGGGCAAGTTCATGAGCAATGATAGCTTCGCTAAAACTTCCAAGCGAAGTAATCGTCTGATGCTCCATCCCGCCTCCCCATCCGAACTCCGCGTGACCATATTTCTGATCGATGAAAGGATATAGTCCGTATTTTTCAGAGAAGATCTCCAGCATATTTACAGTTTTATCAAGCAGATGTTTAATATTATTAAAATGCTCGGGGTAGATATAATGAATAACCGGCATTGAGTCGTTCGCGGCATAATGGAAATAATTTGTGTAGACAGTATAATTTGTAATTGCCATCGAGATAAGGTAATTGGCTATCGGATATTTATTGAACCAGTAATAAGTATGAGTTCCATCTCCGTTCTCAACTTCATCCTGCAGCACGCCGTTTGACGCGGCAATTAAATTATCGGCACAGGTAAGGTTAACCTGAGATGAATCTGCTTTATCATCAGGATTATCCTTGCATGGCCACCAGTCGCTTGCACCGTACGGTTCGCTTAATGTCCATATGGCAGGACTCCCACTATGATCTCCGAACTCAATACTGCCGAACCCGTTTGACATAGGAACGCCCTGGTAGAAAACCGTAACAGAGAATCTTTCACCGCTGTTATATGTACCGGGAAGCTGGATATTCAGTTTATCACCTTCATGGGTGAATGATAAAGTTGATGACGGAGCTATTACGGAATCAACAGAAAGATTACTGCTGAGATCCAGGAAAAAAGAATTCAGCGAAGAAACTGCCGGTACAGCATCAATCCTGACGTCTCCTTTAAGGTAGTTAGGGGAATGCGTTACTGTAAGGTCAAGCTTATAATATTTTACGTCTATGGATGCATCACCCGGGTAGAGAACTTTTGAAAGGGACTGTAAATTTTTGAACTGCAGCATTTCGCTTTTCGCGATAGAAGGGTCGGGATTCTGGGCGCGAATTGGTACCGAAACAATGAACAGGAACAGTATTAAAAATAATTTTCGCATTTATACGAATTATAATATTAAATATTAATCGGCGTTGTATTAAGAATCAATGAATAAATGTCGTCCCGGATTTTCTTCTATCCGGCTTCCTGAATCCTGCATATTGCCCTGAAGCCGCAGAACCTGCAGGCTTTCTCTTCACGTTTATCAATTTGCGAAAGTCTGAAGTCACCGCTGCTTATTCCCTCTACATAACCATTTATTGCTTTGATGCAGATCTCAATAAGTTCATCATAAAGTTTCGCTGCCTCATCAGGATCTGTATTTTTCCCGAAACCAAGTTCTTTTTTGCCGAAATCAGAGGCATTAAATTTAAGAGAATACAGAAGAGCACCGGCAGGTTTATAATCTTCATTAAGTTCAGCCTTAATAATTTCTTTTGCGGCAAATAAATAAAGCGGCAGCTGCAGCTTTAGTCCATCATACATATCCTGTTTCTGCAGGTTACCTTTCCCCGTCTTATAATCATAAACCTTAAAGAGATTCTCCTCCCTGTTCAGGTCGATCCTGTCGATTTTGCCTCTTACCTTTATTTCACCTGCCTTAAGATCCTTTAAAAGAACATCCTGACCCTGTTCCCTCTGAACACTTCCAAACCCGGTTTCAAAGAACACGGGTAAGAACCCCTCATTATTTTCTCTTTCAGCAGTAAGGAACTTGTAGAGAATTGAGTTCTTCCTGTTTCCTTCAACACCGAAAATCTTTTCTTTCTCGAAAAAAGAAAGTGGTGAATTGAAGTTTATATCTCCCACCATTTTTTCTGCAGTCCGGAACAGGATTTCTTCAGCCTGCCGGAAAACAGTATCACTACAGCCGCCGAGCACAATATTTTCTTCTTTTAATTTTGAGTAGAATGTAAAAAGGATAGCGTGAATCAGACTCCCGAGCTCCAGCGCTTCAATTTCCTCAGTCGGTTCCTCAAAGACATCAAGTTTCAAAACCCTCTCAGCGAAATACCTGTAGGGACATAAGGCATAGGTTTCAAGCTGTGTAATTGAGAACTGTCTTTCTCTCATTTTAACGAGCTTCTCTTTTGCCGAATCAGATAAATCCTCTGAGATAAACCCTGAATAAACAGATTCCCCGAAAGGTTCTGTACTCCTTAGACGGTCGATCATCATTGCTTCATTAACTTTTTCAGCGTTTATCCCTGCTTCCTCAAGTGAAACCAACTGCCCGGCCTGTTCTACACCATATTTCCCAATATAAGTAAGGAGCTGTTCTTTTGTATAAATTGTATTCTTATAATCCTGTTCATCTCCGTTTGTAACCTCAAAGCAGTTCATAAACTCACGCAGGAAATCCGACTGCACGAATTCCTTTCTGTCGTCTCTTCGGGGATAAGTAAGGTAAAGTTTTTTATTCCACGAGCAGAGCGACTGGTAAAAAAGATATCTTTCCTCCGTAAGATGATTGCGTTCGCCTCTGGTCATAGCCATGGACCCGGAGAAGAATATCTCGGGGGAAAATCTCGTAGGAAAATCACCATCGCACATACCGCCAATAAAGAGAACATTGAATTTTAGTCCCCTTATCTCGTTCAGCGTAGTGATCTGGACCCCATATCCCGGCTTCTCTTTCACATTAAACCTTGAAGAGCTTACCGCCATTCTCAGGTTATGGAGAAAAAACTTCAATGGAAATTTCTCTACTTTCCCGAACTGGTCTTCAAGCAGGGAAAGAATTTCGTCAGCAGTTTCAACAAATACATTTACCGATTTAATATTCATACCGGCATCCTCAATTCCCGCCGATAATAAACTTACAGGGATCTGAAGATGATTTATTAGCCGGTGCAATTTTTCACGGAAGGCAGGGATGGTCGATTTAACAAGGAAAGGCTCGAGATAACTTTGCAGTCTGCCGATATCTTCAAGGGCAGACGAACAGGATCTTTTTATCTCCTCTGCATCATAAGCCCCGTTCTCCTCAGCCGAAACAATAGCTTCATTCAAAGTTCTCTGCCAGTTATCGTATCCCGATATTATTTTAAGTCTTGTGGAAACCCGCATCAGGTTTGTAACGTCAATCTCACCAGGACTTATAATACCTCCGCTGAGGGCCCTGAAAATATTTTTATAATAAAAATCATTTTCGGCAATCTCCAGAAAACTTATTAAGGCAATGACGGGAGAGGCGCTATCAAGGGGAAATCTATCCGTCAGGTTATACGGTAATCCATACAAAGGAAAGACATCTCTAATTATATCAGAGTAATTACTTATCAGGTTAAACACTACGCATATCTCCCCGGGGCTTACTTTATCCCGCAGAGTCAGCTGTTTGATCTCGGAAGCTATAGCCTTAACTTCTTCTTCTCTCGTTGAGGCTGAGATAGTTTTAATCTGATCTTTATAATCTTTTAGAGCGCCGCCTTTTTTTCTAAAGAGGTTTTCCCTGTTCTCGTCCTGGAACCGGGTAAATAATGAAACAGAGCTGTCGGCAATTACACTAAAACCTCTTACAAGAAAATTGTCATAGCAGGTGTCAAGATGGGAAAATATGAGCGGATTATACCTGAAATAATCGAAACTGATAAAAAGTTCGCATTTATTAATAGAAGCCATCCTGTTTATTATTTCAATTTCAGGAAGAGTAAATTCATCAAAACCCTGGATGATGATAAGATTTACCGCCGGGTAAAGTGATGAAAAATGATCAGTAAAATCTCCATGATTGAGTGCAGTAAGTTCACTGTATATATCTCCTATTTCCCTGCGGCCTGTTGTGCTGAGCTTCTGCTGATATTTCTCATAGACACCGGCTATATCGACAGCCTTAATTTGTTCGGAACCGGTAAGTGACTGCGACTCCTGCCTAATTCTTTCCGGGTTGATTCCATGACGTTTATACTCACCGATAACATTCCTGATTCTCTCTAATGTACCCCTGGGAATCTCACCCTCATAATTTGAAAAATATCTCAGCTTTGTTTCACTAAAGCTCTGCTGAAGGATAACAGAGGCCGCAGCTTCAGTTATCATGGAAGATCTTACCGCATCTGAATTGAATAACAGTTTTGATGAAACAGAACCGATAGTTTCGAGGTTCAGCTTTCCGGAAGCCTTTCCGGGCGAACGTGAAACCATTTCCCTTGTAAGTGCCCTTATACGGCGGTTTGTAGGAACAATCATGAGGAGAGATTCGAGTCCCCGCTGTTTGATCCTCTGATCAATTTCAAAGTCTACATCAAAGCTCTGCCTTTTTGTTTTGGTTAAGATCATCTGCTGTTTTTCTCCAGCATCAGGTCGCGGTATGACTTGCGTATTTCATTTTTTGTATTGAGTTCAAGAACCTGAATAATATAGCTGAACCTGCTCTCCGCATCATCCTTCCCATTTATCACCAGGGTTTCAAGCTCAAGGAACGTTCCCAACCCTTTCACCTCATCAAGGTGAATCCTTGTATTATCGAATAAATAAAGTTGTCTCTTTTTTTCTACCACCGTCTCTGTTTCAAGAATATCATTCAGGTATTCCCTGGCGTCGTTTTTCTCAAGGGAGATAAGATTGTAATCAGACCACCTGCTGCCGCTCTTTTCATTTCTATTATATTTTATGAGCGTCTGGCTTCCATTTTCGATACGCAGCTTTAAGAGTCCTTTTTTATACCTGTAATAAACGTCTACCTGGTTAAGTTCCCCTTTATAATCCGCTTTTAATGCGTGGACTTTTTCCTTTATGGAGGAGGGGTTTTCGATACGGATTTTTAATTCCAGATTTACCGGCATTTTATTTCTGTGTTTCCTTTTTTATATAAACCTGCAGCACTTCCCTGCCGCGCCTTGGCTTAATTGAATTTATTTTTTTAGATGAAAACTTCAGCTGAAGATGTTCCGAAAACAATTCGTAGAATTCTTTTACATCTACCGCATAAGGGGGACCGCCCTCTCTATCCTCAACAGGGAAAAGTATTGCGATAAGTTTTCCACCCTCTTTTAAGAACCTTCCGGTTTTTTCAGCATATTCTTTTCTACTTTCCGGAAGTAAGGAACAGTATGTAACATAATCATAAACATAGTCAAAATATTTTTCGTAAACAGAATCAAGGTTAAAGATATCCTCGTGGATCAGGTTAACTTTTACATTTTCTTTATATGCGAGTTCTTGGGCAAGTTTGATGGCTTCTATCGAAAAATCGACTGCATATACATCATACCCTTTTTTTGCGGCCAGTACAGCATCGTGACCCTTTCCGCAACCCGCTATCAGTATTTTACCGGGTTTCATAAACTCACCGGAAGCCATGAGGCTCTCGAATACAGGTGTGGGAGTTCTCATATCCCAGTGAGCCTCTTTGTGAATATATTTATCATCCCAGAACGACGCAGAATCAGGTGATCCCATAATTATCTATAAAATAAGATGTTGATATTGATACAGACTTCGTTAATTTTGAAGAAAAAAAAGTTTTTAATATGAAAAAGTTATTGTTTGCGGCAATAATAATTATTCCCCTGCTAAATGTAAATGCACAGGAGATCGGCGAACTGGCTCCGGAGAAGGCTCCTGAAGTTTTTCCTGACAATGCGTTAGGACTTGATGTTATGTTCAGTGAAGGAGGATTCGGTTTAGGAGGTTTTTACAGGAGGCAGTTTTCTGATAAGGTTACCGGGTTTGTCGATCTGTCACTCTCTGAAGCTAAAGATGACCGCGAGATTGAGTACTATGATTTTTATACCAACACCACCTACACGGTAGGTAAAAAGAACCGTGTTTTCATGATTCCCATTAACTTCGGCGCCCAGTACAGGCTGTTCGAGAGCGTAATTTATGATAACCTGCGTCCTTACATTAATGCAGGTGTAGGGCCCACCATGGTTATAACCACACCTTATCGGGAGGAATTCTTCAATTCGTTTGCGTACGCACAGATGAAGCTGGCTGCCGGCGGGTATGTTGGATTCGGTGCCAATTTTGGTTTGGATAAGAGTAGTCTGGTAGGCATCAATGTCAGATATTATATCATACAGTTTTTTGATAATGGTGTTGAAAGTCTTACCGGACACTACCATAAAACTCTTGGAGGATTCTTCCTGACTATAAATTTTGGGATGATGTACTGAGCAGAAGATTCCCAATGGGGGGTTATAGTTAAATTTTAACTCATATGATTAAATACTTTTTTGTAATCATTATTTTTAATTCCATCTTGATGGCGCAATACAGGGACTTTACCACACAACTCAACAGCTCTTACGAAAACTTCCGTGAGAAATCTCTAACCAACAGGCGATTCAAGCATTCAGATATCAAGCCGCTTATAGAAAATCTTAAAAAGAGCTCTCTGTTTACCGTGAAGCAAGAGGGTGTCTCGGCACGGAACCGGGAAATTTATCTTATATCGATCGGTAAAGGGAACACCAAAGTCTTTCTATGGTCGCAGATGCATGGCGATGAATCCACAGCCACCATGGCTCTTTTTGATATTTTTAACTTCTTCACACAAAGCGGTCGGTTTGATGATTTCAAAAAAAAGGTGCTGGAAAAGCTGACCATTTATTTTATGCCGATGGTCAATCCCGACGGGGCAGAAGTATTTGAGAGAAGGAATTATTATCAGATAGACTTAAACCGTGACGCCTCAAGAGAACAGAGTCCAGAATCAAGAATTCTTAAAGCAGCTTTCGACTCGATAAAAGCTGACTTCGGATTTAACCTCCACGATCAGAGTATTTATTACAGCGCGGGACGAACGTTTAAGTCGGCTGCAATCTCCTTCCTTGCCCCTGCTGTAAATTATGAAAAGACCGTTAACCCGGTTAGGAAAAAAGCGATGCAGCTGATCGGAGAGCTCGATAAAGTTTTAAGTGATTTTATACCCGGTCACATAGGTAAATACTCAGATGATTACGAACCGCGCGCATTTGGTGATAATTTCCAAACATGGGGAACCAGTACAATCCTTATAGAAACAGGAGGCTGGAAAGACGACCCCGAGAAACAGTTTCTAAGAAAGATGAACTTCATCGCTCTGCTTGCTTCATTTAAGAGTATAGCTGAAGAGGGATATGCAAAAGAGTCCGTGGAAACCTATGAAGCAATCCCCTTCAATGAAAAAGACAACCTGATGGATCTGGTTTTAAGGAATCTCGACTATACCGTCAACGGTCAGAAAATAAAAATCGATATAGGAATAAACAGAACGGAAAGGAATAAGGATTCGGCCAGGTCATTCTTTTCCATCGGCAGGGTGACTGATATAGGTGATCTTTCAGTATTCAGCGGGTATGAGGATTATGATTTAACGGGAATGGAAATTCATCGCGGGAAAACATACTCCAAAAGAATAGCCTCATATGAAGAACTTAAGGGAATGGATTTTAAGGATTTATATTCACAGGGAATTACTAACGCCGAAGCTGATTTTTCTCCCGAACATGAATACCTGGAATTCCCCATCAATATCGTCAAATCGACGCAGGACAACAAAAGGATCACCGTCGACGGTCCCGCTAACTTCTACATCACTCACCTCGGAAAAGTAGAATACGTTATAGTTAATGGGTTCTTCATAGAGACAAATAATCCGCACACAGATGGTGTGAACGGGGAAGTTATCCGCTGAATATTTGATAAATAGTTTAATTTTGATATAATTGCTGATAACAAATACCAGTCATCTTATAACCAGTAGCCAAATATGTTTCCTTTTCCAATATTAATGGCGATAATTGATGATCAAAAGCAGCTGTATGCTGAATTTGAGAAAGAGGCAATTCCCCATATGGATGCTCTTTACAATTTTGCCCTCAGAATGACAGGCGACAGCGATGAAGCAGACGATCTTGTACAGGAAACATATCTTAAAGCTTTCCGGTTTTTCGACAAGTTTGAAAGGGGAACTAACTGCAAGGCATGGTTGTTCCGGATAATGAAGAACACCTTTATCAATTCCTACAGGAAATCTTCTAAAGAACCCGATAAGATTGATTATGAGGATGTGGAAAATTTCTATGAGAATATAAAATCTTCTTCAACCGACAGTGCTCATCTGGAAAAGGAAATGTACGATAATCTTCTCGATGATGAACTTTCCAACGCCCTGGCCTCACTCCCCGAAGATTTCAGAACAGTAATAATTTTATGCGACATCGAGGGTTTCTCATATGACGAGATAGCCGATTTTGTTGATATCCCCGTAGGTACTGTCAGGTCGAGGCTTCACCGTGCAAGGAAAATGCTTTTTGCAAAACTTTACAATTATGCCGCGGATAAAGGCTACATAGATAAGACGGACGAATGATTTTATGAGAGAAAACAGGGATTTATATTATATAGCCGCGCTTGCAGACGGAGAGATAAAAGATGCCTCGCTCGAGAAAAAACTGCGCGCTGAGATCAGGAATGACCCCGATCTTCAGTTTGAGTTTTTCGTCCAATCATCAATTAAGAATCTTGTATCCCGGAGACTAAAGATAACCCCGGCACCAGTTAAAGTGAGGAACCGTCTCGAAAGAAAGCTGAATCATCTTAGCGGTTTCTTCAAATGGTTCCCGGGATGAAATTGAAAATAATCTTTGTCAATTAAATTAAGGTTGGAATATGTTTAATATTAAAAACATCCTGCTGCCCACAGATTTCAGCAACCTTTCACTCTCTGCTGCCTCCTATGCAATAGATATTGCAAAACAATACGGTGCAAAAATTCATTTTCTGAACGTTCTGGAGAAAACCCCTCCTATTCTGGCTATAAGATCCCTGGATCTTTCCGAGGAAAAGATAGTAAAAACAATAGATGAGGACGCAAAAAATTCAATGAATAAGGCGCTTGAGAAGATTAATAAGGATAAAAGCGTTGAAATTGTTCCTGTCATTAAAAAAGGGATCGATTTCGAAACAATTATTGATTATTGTGAATCCAGCAAAATTGATCTGATAGTAATAGCTACCCACGGCAGAACAGGCATATTACGCACCCTTTTAGGCAGCGTTGCGGAAAAAGTTATAAGATACGCAACCTGTCCGGTTCTGGTTATTACTCCCTCAGAGAACGAGAAATAGGCAGGTATTATTTTCTTGATTATCCTCACTTCTTTTGATATATTTAATGTCTGCAAGTTTATAAAGGTATTAAAATGGCTAGAGTTAAAAATGTAGAGGCTTTTTGCGGAATATGCAATGGGGTAAGGAAGATGGAATTACTCGGCGAAGTCTCTTTGAACGAAAATAGTGAGAACAAAAGATGGGCTAAATGCAAAAAGTGCAAGCAGACTATGATTATAGATCTAACGGCAGATGTTAAGGAAACCAAGCCTTCTTTAGAGGGAATAGAAAACGGAGATTGTACTGTTTATTCACCCACTAAATCATTTACAGTGGGCGAATCTATTTATCATCAGAATTGGGATGATTTCGGAAAAGTTGTTGGGAAAGAGGTTATGTCGAACGGGCACAGCTCTATTTCAGTAGAATTCCAGAAATCAGGTAATAAAAAATTAATTGAATCAATATCTCATTAAACCAACATTTAAAGCGAGGTGAAATAATTTGGTTGGTATTTCAGTAGGCGAAAATGAATCAATAGATAAAGCTTTACGAAGGTTCAAAAAGAAATACGAAAGATCCGGAGTACTGAAAGAGTTTAAGAAGAGAACCTTTTTTGTTAAACCTTCTATTAAGAAAAGAATGGAACGTCTGAAGGCTGAGAGGCGTGCCCACAGAACAGATTCAAACCTTTAATATAATTCAGTTGCGGGGCTGTTTATCAACCTGAACTTGTTTCAGGTTCTGATTTAAGACAGCCCTTTTTTATGTCCTTCCCGAACCTTCCCATTTAGTTTCCAAGCCACCACCTTCATCAAATCAATCCCCTACCTATACATCCATTCAACAATTTAAACCTTACTTCAACTGAATCTTGGGTTCCTCTTCCCTCTTCTCTTCTTCTTTCTTCAGATAATACTTTTCAAAGTGACTGGTTATAAGATGGAATGCATCATCAACATTTTCACAGAACGAAAAAAGATTTAAATCTAAAGGACTGATGACGGCGTTTGCCACGAGCCCGTCAAAGTTTATTATGTTTTTCCAGTATTTTTCATCGTAGACGATTAGAAGCATCTTCTTTTTGATCTTATCCGTTTGGATCAGGGTAAGAATCTCAAAGAATTCATCCATCGTTCCGAACCCGCCGGGAAATACAATGAGAGCTTTTGCAAGGTAGGCAAACCAGAATTTTCTCATGAAGAAGTAGTGGAATTCGAATCGCAGGTCGGGACTTACATATTTATTAACGAACTGCTCGAAGGGGATGCTTATATTAAGTCCCAATGAATATCCTCCGGCAAGCTTAGCCCCTTTATTAGCTGCCTCCATTATACCAGGGCCGCCGCCGGTACAGATAATGAAACGGTTTCCGGAGGTGTCGAGGTTGAGTGACCATTCTGTCAGCCTTTTTGAAAGCTCAACCGCATCCTCATAATATTTTGACATTTTCACCATATGCTGAGCTGTCCTAAGGGCTTCGGCAAGCTTTTTATTTGATGTACCTTTTGGATTTATTGTTTTGAATTTATTCAGCGCCGCGGTGGATTTCTTTTTCGACATTAGCCTGGCTGATCCGAAGAATACAATAGTATCTACTATTTTATGTTTCCTAAACTTTGTTTTCGGTTCAAGGAACTCAGCAAGAATGCGCAGTATCCTTGCATCAGATGAATTAAGAAAATCAAGATCTTCGTAGGCTTTTAGTACAGGTTTGGATTTTGCCATATTCTCCTTAAAAATATTTTAATAGTGTATACAGTTTGCCTTTTAATTAATTTTAATTTACTCCATTTTTGCATTAAAAATATAAGGACATATTTAAAATACATTATTAGGCTAATTGATCATAAAAAATATTACCTGTTAACTAAACAAATTCAGATTCAGTAAGCTTTATATAAGGATGGGCATGTTTAAGCGTACGATTTTTGTTCTCTTACTTTTTGTTTCCACGGCGTATTCTTCTTCTAAAGACGAAATTGCTTCAAGGATACATCATATACTATCAAGTCTTCCTTCCTCAACCCGTGCAGCAGTGCTGGTGTTTAACCCATTAACACAGGATACGATATTCTCCCTGAACGCCGCTGCATCGATGATCCCGGCATCGAACACAAAACTGTTTACAACGGCTACAGCAATTTCTGAGCTTGGGGGCGACTTTGTACTCAGGACCGCCCTGCTGTCGGATGATTCAAACATTAAAGACGGAGTTATAAACGGGAATCTATACATCAAAGGTTATGGAAACTCTCTCTTCTCCCGGGAGGACCTTGAAAAATGTGTGAATGAATTAAAACAGAAAGGTATTAAAAAAATTACGGGCCAGGTAATAGGAGACGATAGTTATTTTGATAATGTTTATACAAGGGACGACTGGATAAGAGATGAGGTAGCAAATGTGAGGCTTCCCCCGATTTCGGCTCTGATTCTTGATAGGAACAGAAAAGTTATTTACAAGAAAAGAGGCAGGCGGACAAGAAGGTATCTGGTTAATATAACAAACCCGCCTCTGAACGCTGCTGAAAATCTAAGAAGCGAATTATTAAACCAGGGGATCGAAGTGAACTCAAAAGCCGTTGAAGGAATCACCCCTGAAGGTGCCCTTGAGATTACAAGCTCGGGAATTACGCTAAGAAATCTGCTTCAGGATATAAATAAGCACAGTGATAACTTTCTTGCCGAATGTTTATTTAAGACAGTTGGTGCGGAGATAAGCGGAAAACAGGGTAACGCTTTTTTTTCCACCCAGGCAATTCTTTCGTTCATAAAAGATAACGGGATTTTTTCCGAAGGATCATCAGTGGTTGACGGGTCAGGCATCTCCCGATTTGATCAGATAACGGTAGGAGCACTTGCGGGGGTTTTAGAGAAAATGTATTTCGACCTGGCACATTTTGATGATTTTTTTAATTCACTGAGTATAGCCGGCGTTGACGGAACACTAAGACACAGGATGAGAGGAACGCGGGCAGAGAATAATTTTCATGGTAAAACAGGTACGTTAAACGGAGTTTCCTCATTATCGGGGTATATTACTACTGCTTCAGGGGATGATCTTATTATTAGTGTAATATTTGAATTTGACAAGAAAGGGGCAAGGTTTCACAGGGATCTGCAGGATGATATTGTGACTTTGCTTGCCGATTGGAAATAAAAAAAGGCCGCCTTAAATATGTCAACCTAAACTTGTTTCAAGTTCTTATTTCATTCAGCTTAATGACATAAGATCCCGAAATAAGTTCGGAATGACACCTAAAGACAGCCTTTTCTAACTCTTTATTCTTTATCAGAATTACTGGTTCTGAGGGGTCTTGTTTCCTTCAGTTGGAACGTTAGGAGTCTGCTGCGGAGGCAGACTAGGACTCTGCGGAACATTCTGCTGTCCTGACCTCTGAATTATACTTTCACGCTGCTCTGTTGTTGACTGCCCGGGAAGGAAGAATAAATTTATTACGATGGTCAGTACTGCAAGAGTGCCTGCAAGCCACCATGAGGATTTACTGAGGAAATCCGCTGTTCTTCTTGATCCGAACATTGTGCCCATTCCGCCCGCACCGCCAAATGTACCAGCTAATCCGCCGCCTTTGCTTGACTGCAGAAGGACGATAATGATCAGTAATATTGCTACTACTGTTGTTATAACTATTAATGTTGCATACATAATTCTTGCTCCTGTAATTTGTAGCGGGGGAGGGATTCGAACCCCCGACACGTGGATTATGATTCCACTGCTCTAACCGACTGAGCTACCCCGCCAAACTTCATATTTTAGCCTGTAAATATAGAAATTAATAGATTTCGATCAAAATAATTAAAGGGCAGAAATGGAAGTTTAACCTGATTAAGCTGTTATTGTTACGGTAAATTAAAAAGGTCTCGCTTTCTAAAAGAGTTACTATCTTATATGGGGACTTTTAAAAGTCAATTAGGTAGAAAAATGAACATCAGTATTAGAAAGGATACCTATATGCAACTAGGTAAAAAAAACAACGATTGTCAATCCGTGGAGATGAATGATTACTACATCAGCATTGACTGGTCGATCGAAAAAGCAGTAAAGGCCTAAAAATTTGTAACAAATCTAATGGAATTTGCTAAGGACATTTTGCTGATATTCATCGTGGAAGATATCTCCACCGGCATCGTTGTAATTTTTTATAGGGATATTCATATCCTGCAGTCTCTGCTGTGTGCTTGCAATCCTATCGATCGGATCGGGATGAGTTGACAGGAAGGTCGCAATCTCATTTGCATTAGAACTTATTAAACCATCATCGCGCATTTCTTCAAAAAAGAACATCACACTTCCGGGATAAAACCTTGTATCATTCAGGTACTTAACCGAATATTCATCAGCCTGGTCTTCGTCGGATCTGCTGTTTGCAAGGAAGCCGAGACCTACGAACAGGTTCGCAGCTATTTCCTCTATCTGTGATGGATTTTCTCCGAGCACGATATTCAGCAGAATAGAAACACCGTAGTAAGCGGTCATCCTCTGGGTAGCATGACGCAGTTCAGAATGTGCTATCTCGTGTCCCAGCACTCCCGCAAGTGCCGCAGAAGAAGTTAAATACTTAATCAAACCGGTATAAACATAAATATATCCCCCCGGGAGGGCAAAAGCATTAAGAGTAGAATCATCATCTATGATATCCATCTGATAGGTGAAAACATCCTTATGTTCTATCTGAGGTGACGCGAGGATCTGGTTAAAAATCTGAGATACTATATAACTTTTAATTGAAGGATCGCCCCGGAAGATAGGGTATTCCTGCGGATCACTCTGGATCTGTGCATTCAGCTGTTGTCCAAGCTGTACATCATCTTGGAGCGAGAATATATTTATGCCGGTATCACAGGAATTGAATACAGGCAGGGCAGCCAGAAGTAAAAACAATAAACCTTTTGTAAGAATTATTTTCATTTACTCTCCTTCAATTCTTATTATCCGTAATATATTAACTCAGGAATTCAGATAAGGTAACAGGAATCAATCTTCCTGGTTTTTTTCTTTTTGTATCATTTCCCAGGTAAGGTCGAGGAATTTATCAATTCCCGATCCTGTAGCCGCAGAAATGATATGAATTTTTTTATCCAGTTTCTTTAATTTCTTTTTCAACAGCTTATTTATTTCAGATTCCTCAACCAAATCAGATTTGGAAAGAACAAGGAGCGCTGGTTTTTGCGCAAGCTTTTTGCTATAACTCTTTAATTCGTTATGCAGAACCTTATAATCCTGTTCATAGTTTTCGGAAGTGATATCGATAAGGTAAACCAGTACTTTGGTTCTCTCTATATGGCGCAGGAACTTCAACCCAAGTCCTTTCCCCTCGTGGGCTCCTTCAATTATACCCGGTATATCGGCCAGCGTAAAGCTATGGTAGTCTTTATACTGTACAATTCCAAGGTTCGGCTCCAGGGTAGTAAAAGGATAATCAGCTATTTTGGGACGGGCAGCTGATATGGTAGAGATTAAAGTCGACTTACCGGCATTGGGAAATCCTACCAGTCCCACATCCGCTATCAACTTCAATTCAAGAACAATATTCTTTACCTCACCCGGTTTTCCTGGTTCAGCATATCTCGGGGCCTGATTCGTAGGGGTTGCAAAATTGCTGTTACCCTTGCCGCCTCTACCCCCCTTCGCAAGGATCACTCGTTTACCATCCTCATCGAGGTCGAACAATACCTTCTCTGATTCCGCATCTTTAATGATGGTACCTACAGGGACCTTAATAATTACGTCCTTACCGTTCCTTCCGTCTTTCCGTGCACTTGCGCCCGGATCACCGTTTTCAGCCTGGTATTTTTTCTTATACCTGAAGTCGAGAAGCGTAAATAAATTATGATGGGCTTCAATAATTACATTCCCACCGTTACCACCGTTTCCTCCGGAAGGTCCACCTTTAGGAACGTACTTTTCCCTGCGGAAAGTAACTGCTCCATCTCCCCCATTACCGGCGCTGGCATTGATTTCTGCGAAGTCAATAAACATATGTTAGTCCTGGTTAAAAAAGTTGCTGACAGCGTTGGTAAGAGCAACGGCATCCCGTGAATAGGGGCTGACTTTATAAGAATAGAAAACCGATTTGAGAATTTCGGTCGCTTCATCGTAACCGGCAGATTCCGAAATCTTTTCCATAGTATTAACGAAATCTTCTTCATCCTCATTAAATACATTTGAGACTATCTTATCCATATCTTTATCCGACAGGAAGCTCAATATATCATTATTTTTTCTGACGGAGGCATCAGATGGTACAGACTTCTTTGCTTCATTATTATCTTCTTCATCAAACGAAAGCTCCTCCTCTTCGATAATCAGTTCGTCGGAAGGTGTTTCATCATTTTCAGAAATGCTATTAAGGTCAGGAGTTTCCTCCGGGACATCTTCTTTGGATGGACCCGTAGCGGTCTGTTTACCCGAAGAATCATCTTTCTCATCAACATTTTCATCATCCTCGTCAAGTTCTGTAAAGGTAAGATCATCTTCATCGCTGAAACTATCCAGCTGTTGTTCAAGTTCTTCGAGCGACTTTAATTCAGACTTATACCGGGTAAGAAAATCATCGGGCGATTCGTGTTCAGCAGTCTCCTCTTTATCCTCCACAGTCTCATTCACTATTTCATCTGCTGAAAGTTCGGATGACCCTTCTGTTGTTACCGGTTCATCCGGTACATTTTCTTCCGGGGGTTTAATGTTGTCAGACTCCTCGTCAACAGCCTCATTTTCCACAGACGCGTTTTCATCGGAAGTTTCACTTGCCGGCGGATTTTCATTCTCCCTCGGTTCTTCTGCCGCAAGGTCTGCATCCTCAGCGTGGTGAATTTCAACTGTTTCTTCAGGTGAAGCGTTCTTATTATCTTTCGGTAAATCCTCTTCCTTCTCTTCCGGAGGCGACTTCACAGGTTCTTTCGAATACAGAATCTTCCTTATTTCCTCGATATCATATTTCCTCTTGTCTTCGGCCGGAATAGCGCGTCTTAGTTTGAAGAGAGGTTCCATCAGATCTTTTTCCTTAAGGAAAAGCTCAACCGTTTGGGAATGTATGCGTGTTTTATTTAGGCCGCCTTCATTGAAAAAATCACCGATAGAGACTAGTGCATTGTCGATAAGGTCGTGAGTGCGCTCGCTGAACATCTGCTTATCAATTTTACCCAGGATCATGTCGAATTCAGTCTCGCTGAGAGAAAGTATTTTCCTTTTTGAAAAGTAACCGTAGAAAACATTTTTCACATAATCATAATAATAGATATAGTTGAGCATCAGTCTGATCTCATTAACGTTCTTCGTTTTATTTTCATCGAATATCAGCTTTGCCAGAGTCCAGTTTGGTCTTACGAGATAATTGATATTAAAGGTTACGGCGTGAGTTACAAGGAGCCTGATATCCTCAAAGGCCAGCCGTTTGTTCTTTTTTATTTCTTCACTGATGAGATTAAAATAATGCGAAATTTCGCTGCCGGAATAATCAAAAGAGGAATTCTGAAGAAGTTTTTTACGGTCTTTATAGATCAGATAGTCGAGGTGCGAAGAAATATATAACAATATTGCGGGGTGAATTTCCGCAGAGGCAAGTCTCTCAAACGGAAAAAAAGACCCAAGTTTATTAACCCGGTTAAGTGTAAAATCTATAATAAATTTAATTTCTTTTTCGAACATTCTGCCCTACTCTTATTTATTCCTTTGCAGAAAATAAAAAAAATCCCGATTAAAGTGTTAACCGGGATAATAAAATGAATTGACAAACTCCGGATTCAGCGGATTTTTGCGAATAGTAACCGAAATCAGATCTCAGGCCTCAGCCAATACCTTTAACTAACCAGAGGGAGTTTCTCTCTTCTGCGGAATCCTGATGGAATCGGGACTGGCCGTATGAACTACTTTGTTTTTTATAGTAAATTCATAATTAAGATCCGCTGTAAGGCTGTCAATCTGTCTCATCGAAGCAGCCTTATGTATTTCGCCTTCTGATACAATATCGATATTATGTATACTGCCGTTCTTTGCCGGACTATAGAAAATGATATATACAATAACAGACACAACAAGAATTAACAGTATCACTCCAACAGCTTTTCTCACAATTCCGGTTCCTGCTTATTTCTTTACCTGTTAAGGTGCAGATTATTTTTCTTTTTTGCAAGAAGCCCTGTAATATTCCCGCCTAAGCTGTGCTATAGTATCCATCGAGATCTCTTTTGGACATTCAGCAGAGCAGGCTTCCGTATTTGTACAGGATCCGAATCCTTCGATCTCCATCTGTCTGACCATGGCAAGGACTCTTTTCTCCCTTTCGGGCTGACCCTGCGGGAGTCGTGCAAAATGAGAAACCTTGGCCGCAACAAACAGCATTGCGGAAGCATTCTTGCAAGCCGCTACACAGGCACCACATCCGATACACTGAGCCGCATCAAAAGCAGATTCCTGTTCGTCCTTCGGAATAGGGATAGCATTTGCATCGGGAGCTCCGCCGGTATTTATCGAAATAAAACCACCGGACATTACAATCCTGTCGAATGCTGATCTATCGACTACAAGGTCTTTAATAACAGGAAATGCTTTAGCGCGCCATGGCTCTACTACTATAGTGTCGCCATCTTTGAATCTTCTCATATGAAGCTGGCAGGTTGCTATTCCCTCCTGAGGTCCGTGAGGTCTACCATTGATAAACATAGAACAGCTTCCGCATATTCCTTCGCGGCAGTCGTGGTCAAAAGCAACTGGTTCCTCACCCTTCTTCACCAGGCTCTCATTCAAGACATCTATCATTTCGAGGAAAGACATATCAGGAGATATATCCTGTACTTCATAATTAACCAATTTTCCTTTGACGTTACCGTTTTTCTGACGCCATACTTTAAGGTGTAAATTCATTCCTTTTCCCATTATTTGTAACTCCTTTGAGAAGGTTGGACGAACTCAAAATTCAATTCTTCTTTATGCAGTCCGGCTTTATTTCCAACGCCATTGAATTCCCAGGCTGCTACATAAGCGAAATTAACATCATCACGCTTAGCTTCATTTTCTTCGGTCTGATGTTCCTCTCTGAAATGTCCTCCGCAGGATTCCTCTCTATGGAGAGCATCTTCAGCCATAAGTTCACCAAGCTCGAGAAAATCTGCAACGCGGCCTGCCTTTTCAAGCGACTGGTTCAGCTCTTCATTTTCACCGGCTACTATTACGTTTTTCCAGAAATCTTCTCTTATTTCCTTTATCCTGGAAATCGCTTTCTTTAATCCTTCAGCGTTGCGCGACATTCCTACATAATCCCACATTACCTGTCCGAGTTCACGATGAAATTCATCTACAGTTTTGGTTCCCTTAATGGATAAGAGTTTTTTAATATTATCTTTTAGGTTATTCTCCACTTTCTTGAATTCTTCGTGTTCTGTAGTAATGTTATCCAGCTTATGCTGTCCGAGGTAATCGCCGATAGTGTAGGGTATTACAAAATACCCGTCTGCAAGTCCCTGCATAAGCGCACTAGCTCCCAGGCGGTTAGCCCCATGATCAGAGAAGTTGCACTCACCGAGAGCATAAAGTCCCGGAACCGAGGTCATTAGATTGTAATCAACCCAGAGTCCGCCCATTGTGTAGTGAGCAGCGGGGTAAATCCTCATAGGCACTTCATAGGGATCTTCAGCTGTGATCAGCTTATACATATCGAACAGGTTGCCGTATTTATCTTTAATCTTATCTTTACCCAGACGGTTGATCGCATCAGCGAAGTCGAGGTAAACCGCATTCTGAGCAGGACCAACGCCCTTGCCTTCATCAACCATTTCTTTAGCGTTTCTTGAAGCAACATCTCTCGGTACGAGGTTACCGAATGAAGGATACTTTCTTTCGAGATAATAATCTCTTTCGGCTTCAGGGATCTGAGAAGGAGCTCTTTTATCTTTAGGATCTTTCGGAACCCATACCCTGCCGTCGTTCCTTAAGCTCTCGCTCATAAGTGTAAGCTTTGACTGATGATGACCAGTAACGGGAATACACGTAGGGTGAATCTGTGTGAAGCAGGGATTAGCAAAGAAAGCACCTTTCTTATATGCCCTCCAGGCTGCGGTAACGTTCGACCCTTTGGCATTTGTTGAAAGGTAATAAACGTTTCCATATCCTCCGGTTGCAAGTACAACCGCATCGGCTGAATAAGATTCAATTTCACCGGTTATCATATTCCTGGTAACAATACCTCTTGCCTTACCATCAATAACCACTACGTCGAGCATTTCATGGCGGGGATACATCTTAACCTTACCAAGACCAACCTGGCGCATGAGGGCGTTGTAGGCTCCCAGCAGAAGCTGCTGTCCCGTCTGACCTCTCGCGTAGAAAGTACGTGAAACCTGGGCGCCTCCGAATGAGCGGTTGTCAAGCAGTCCACCATACTCGCGTGCAAACGGTACACCCTGAGCAACACACTGGTCAATAATATTCGCGCTCAGTTCAGCGAGACGATAAACGTTACCTTCGCGCGATCTATAGTCGCCGCCTTTTATTGTATCATAGAACAAACGATAAACACTATCGCCGTCGTTCTGATAATTCTTTGAAGCATTTATTCCGCCCTGAGCAGCGATGCTATGAGCACGGCGGGCGCTATCCTGGAAACAGAAAGCATCCACATTATATCCAAGCTCTGCAAGGGAAGCTGCCGCTGAGCCTCCTCCGAGTCCTGTACCGACAACTATAATTTTATATTTTCTTTTATTAGCCGGATTAACGAGTTTCATTTTGAACTTATGATCCGTCCACTTTTGGGCCAATGGTCCGGCGGGTACTTTTGAGTCTAATTTCATATTATTTCCCTCCTCCCAGGATGAAGTATAAAGGAATGATGGCAAACCCGAGGCATATCAGTATTGAGAAAACAAATCCAAATCCCTTAATGAACGGGGTATATTTATTATGTCTGAGTCCCAGCGTCTGGAACCCGCTCTGGAAAGCGTGCACCAGGTGGAAAGCAAGAAGCACCATCGCCACGATGTACATGATTGACCACCAGGTATTGTGGAATTTGAACACCGCAGTTTCAAACATCGTCATTTGTGGATTGCCAAACCTTGAAGGAATGAAGAAATCCAATAGATGGATAACGAGAAAAATAAGGACAACAATTCCGCTCTGTATCATGAACCTTGAGTAGAACGAGCTGTTTGCTGAGGGATTTTTTGTGTTATAACCTATACTGCGGGCCGACTTGTTAAGAAACCATAGCCTTATTCCATTTATAATATGGTAAATGAAGGCGAGGAATAACACTATTTCAATAATCCTGATCGGGATATTCAGCGATGCCGCCATAAACTCAGCATAAGCTTCAAAAGCATCGGGAGTGCTTCTTAGCAGCAGAAGATTTGCGACAAGATGGATGATCAGGTAGATATATAAAAACAAGCCCGTAACAGCCATTATAAGCTTCTTCCCCAGGCTCGAGTCGATAAACGAGGTGAACCAACCCATTAAATTTCTCCTTTATAAAAACGGTTACTTATTGGTAAGCTAGAACTGAATGTGTTTTGTGGTAACAATATTCTAAATACAACAATAAATAATTTCAATTGGTACGGGAAAAATCCCCGCACATAAGTTTAACAAAATTATTTATATCGGATAAGAAAAGCAATTTAGATTTAAAGGAATATATTAAAGACGGGGCCCTTCATATTTACTTTATCATCTTATGAGATCACTTTCCGAGAGAAAACTTCCGGGAAAATAGAAACTGTACGGATTCATTCTACCGATCTCCCCGCGGTCCATCCTCGATCTGAAAACGTTCTGAAAACGTCCTGAAAACGTTCTGAATACGTTCTGAATACGTTGCTCACCCAATCCTCCCGATTCCTTCATCCGTTCAATCCGCTCGATTCTCCAAAGATCACTGCTATCTATTCAGGTCTTCCTCTTCAGTTTTTATATCAATCCTTTCTTTTTTAATATCCAGTCTGAGGTGTGCATAGATGCTCATATAGAGATTTGCTATCCACACTAATGCGAAGCCGGAAATAAGGTATCCCCTCCAATCAGTAAACAGCATTCTGAAATCGGTGATGATGAGGAAAATAATTACTATATAATGGCTGAAGCAGTACTCGCAGGTGAAGAGAAAGAAAAACTTCCTCACAGGGAGAGTTTTTGCGGTTTTACTTTTCCTTACGCAGAATTCATGCAATTCCCGAAAAACTTCTTCGTGCGTTACCGTCCAGGCGATTGCAGCCACAGGAAGAGCAAGTACGAACAGCCAGATTATCTGAAGCCCAATGCTCAATTTAAACTCATCTTTTTATAATAATATAGTTGTATTCGGCAGGCCCCTTTGTGATGTTAACTAGCAGAAAGCGAAGTAAGGAAAGCAAGAGGAATAAGTGAATTTTGATTTTTTGGATTTCTCTTCTATATTCAGGTCGTTCTTTCAAATAAATACGGTGTCCCGGTAAGAACGGGAATTATAGGGAATCCGGTTAGAACCCGGAGCTGACGCGCAACTGTAAGGAGAAGCAATCGCACAACTGACAATTTATAAAATTGTTAATTGCCGAACCTGAGCCAGGAGACCTGCCGTATTGAATTAAATCAACCTTCGCGGGTGAGGTTAGATTACGAATCATCAATTCGTTTAATCCCCCACGAAGTTACTTTATTTTTTTATAGGAGTAACTTCATGTATTCTGCAGAAACTTTTCTTAACAGGACTGGCCTCCATCCTCCTCTGCTCTGCCGTCTATTCTCAGAACAGCATCATCAGGAAAGGCGATTCAACCGGCTACTATAAAATGTCGGATGTGGTGGTAACAGCTACAAGGACTGAGACACCTCTAATAGAACTGGCAAATTCAATAACCGTTATCGACTCTGCCGAGATCGTCAATTCAAAGAAAGACAATGTACTTGATCTTCTGAGAGACGAGTACGGAGTTAACGTAGTTCAGCAGGGCGGTCCCGGGAAGCTTGCCAGTGTATATATACGGGGCGGCGGTTCTGAGCATACTCTGGTTCTTATCGACGGGATCGAAATGAATATGCCTGGTGATCCTGGTAATACATATGACTTTTCCAATCTTCCAACGGATAATATCGAGAGAATCGAAATTCTACGTGGTCCCCAGAGCACGATGTACGGCTCGGATGCACTTGCGGGCGTCATAAATATTATTACAAAAACCGGAGAAGGCAGAAATAAATATTTACTTTCCGCCGAAGGCGGCACTTACAATACATATAAGCTTAACGGCAGCCTCAGCGGCACATACGATGTCTTCAACTACCAGGTGAATCTTAGCAGGATGAAGACTGATGGATTTTCGTCAGCCGGGGAAAGGTATGGCAATACCGAAAAAGACGGGGCATCAAACTTAACGGGATCCATAAAAGCAGGAATGAACCTCGATAACAATTTTCAGCTGAATCTGTTCTATCAGCATACCGGCGGCGATGCGGATTATGATCAGTGGGGAGGAAAGTTCGGAGATGACCCGACCTACGTTTATAATCTCGACGAAAATATTTTCAGGATTGAGACCTACTTCTCTGATTATAAAAATACCTGGAACGGCAAAGCAGGTGTTTCATATATGAGGAACGTGAGGAAATACAGTTTTGATTCCACGCTATATAATCCGGCCACATCAAGAAGTATGTATGACGGGAAGAAAATTAAATTCGATATACAGAATACGTTTAACTTTGCGAAACCTTTTTCGCTTACTATAGGAGCAGAGCATGAGAGAGAGACTGCTTTAAGTAATTACTATATTAATCAGCAGACAGGAAATTTTGTCAGCGACTTCCCCTCTCAGCGGTCAACTACGAGAGGATTATTCGTCGAAGAGCAGAGCAATATATCCGATCGCTTATTCTTCAACCTGGGTATCAGGTACGATAATCATGATAAGTTCGGCGGTGCTGTAACCTACCGGATTGCACCTGCTCTGATGATCTGGGAGACCGGAACAAAACTAAAAGCTACATATGGAACCGGGTTCAAGGCCCCGTCTTTATTCTATTTATATGATCCGGCTTTCGGGAACGAAAAACTTCAGCCTGAAAAAAGTTCGGGCTGGGATGCAGGCTTCGAGCAATATCTCTGGAATGACAGGATAACTGCGGGTGCATCTTACTTCAGTAACCAGTTCAAGAAACTTTTCGGTTTCGATTCGAACTTTAAGACAATCAACATAAACCAGGCGGAAAGTTATGGTATTGAAATTTTTATCACTGCGAAACCTGCCGCAGGTCTGCTGCTGAAGCTTAATTATACAAATACAAAAACGAAGGATCTTAGTGCGGCTTCACCCGACAAAAACCTGCCTTTGCTGAGAAGACCCGAGCACAAGGGTGTATTCAGTACCAGCTATAGTTTCCTTGAAAAGTTTAACGTTTATCTGGATGCCGCATATGTCGGCAGGCGGGACGATAAAATTTTTACCACGGCCGGCTCTGAAAGAGTGAGTCTGGGCAGTTATTTCCTACTGAATACTGCAGTCTCATATGACGCACTCAGCTACCTTCAACTGTACGCAAAGGTTAACAACATTGCAGACGATTACTATGAGGAAGTTTACGGGTATGCTTCACCGGGACTTTCGCTCTACGGAGGATTTAAATTGAAATTATGATAAAGATCAGGATTTTAACCTTCTGATGTTTTATCTTTAATGTTAATTAAAAGAAAAAAACTTAATTAAATTTTACTACTGAAAGGAGTATTGAATGAATTCAAAGTTAATATCACCCAGGTTACTTGTTCTTTGTGCTATGATTGCGGCAGCGGCTTTTACCAGACTTATCCCCCATCTTCCGAACTTTACAGCGGTTGGGGCAATGGCTTTATTCGGAGGCGCATATTTCGCAAATAAAAAACTGGCATTTGCAGTTCCTTTGATCGCGATGTTCGCAACTGACCTGATCCTGGGATTCCATTCCACTATTATATCGGTTTATGTTGCTTTTGCCCTGATGGTGGTTGTAGGAATGACGATGATTCAAAAGAAGAAAGCGTCAAACATTGTTCTTGCTTCACTAACAGCAGCCGTTTTGTTTTTCCTGATCACCAACTTTGCTTTCTGGATGACGGACGTATTGTACCCGATGACCGGGGCAGGACTGGCAGCATGCTACACTGCTGCGCTTCCCTTCTTCGGTTATAATCTGGTCGGGAACCTCTTCTATGCAGGAGTGATGTTCGGATTATTTGAGCTTGCAAAGGTGAAATTTCCTCAGCTTGCTCCGGTTCAGTCGTAATGCTGTTGAAGAACTAATTTGATTTTCGTCCGGGATCCGCTGAGGAAACTTTAATTTCCCAACGGATACCCGGATATAATCAATTCCCTCAATGTTCAAAGAAACGGCCGAAGAAAGAACCAGGACTCTGGAACTGGTGTTCGCTCTCTGACCTTCCCCTGCCTTTGAAATCCGTTATATCAGGATATTCTATCTCAGACTGTGCGATAATTTTATTGATGTGGGATCTGTCGATCCATACACCTTCACACTTAGGACAGGTATTAACTGTTATACCATCTTTCTGTTTCGTTACTAATTCACTTCCATCAACGGGACATTTCATTTCAGATCCTCCTTACTAATTTTAACTCCTTTATATATTAAGAATAAAAGACAGAAATGAAATTAATAAGGATAACAATGGAAATGAGAGTCAGACCTGCATCACAGGATCAATTTATTGAACCGGCAAGTTCCCCTCTTAACTTTGCAAAGCTGATTATCTTTTTGAGAGCTCTCACATAACTTAAACCAGCAGCTTCAGCCGAACGCATAAAGCCGGCGCTCTCGGTAAGATCAGGATTAGGATTTACCTCTAGCACATACAGCACGTTATCCCTCGAAAGCCGCATATCGATCCTGGCATAATCCCTGCAGCCCATAATCTTAAAAGCCTGAACGGCAATTTCCTTTGCCATCTTCTCAATTCTTTTAGGCAGCTTAGCCGGACAGCTGGGTATTGTTTTATGATAAGCTTCGTGATTCGGGTCCCACTTAGCCTGATAGCTTACAATATTATATAGATGATCGGGCATTTCACTGAAGTCAATTTCACTTATCGGCAATGCTTCAGGCTCTCTATCGCCCAGAACCGCGACATTCAGTTCTCTCCCCTCAATAAACTCCTCAACCAGTGCGGGCTGCTGAAAGACTGAGAGGACATAATTAACCCGTTCTCGTAAGCTCCGGTCATCCTCAACAATAGAATTATTCTCAATTCCCACACTTGCATCTTCAAACGCAGGTTTAACAATGAGAGGGTACCTGAGGTCGTGTTTATAGCTTTTCCGGATCTTTCTGATAAGTATAAACCTGGCAGTTTTTATATTATATGAATTAAGGATCCTCTTGGCCAGCACCTTGCTCTGGCAGTTGGCAAGAGCCATAGGGGGTGCTCCCGTGTAAGGTACTCCGAGGAGTTCCAGCATACCCACCAGATTCATCTCAAGTCGGGAATTCTCCTTGTAGAGTTCCATAAAATTAAAAATGACATCGGGCTTATTCCTGTTTATATCTTTTATAAGGACCCCAAGGTCATCAAAGATGTTCAGCGGATAAGCCTCAAGACCGGTTTTAGAGAGCTTTTCGGCCATTAGTTCATATTCCTCTATAGGTGTAAGCTCCTCAACCTCAAAATAGGGGATAAAATCAAGTTCTTTGATTTCGTGTTCAACAGACTTCACATAGAAATCCGGCTGGGCTTCATTAAATACGACGGCAACTTTTGTTTTTCTCTTACTCATAAAAATAAAAATAAAGAAAATTGACCTGCTCACAAAATTATGATAATGATTTAAAGTAATGTATTCCTTAAATTGAGTCACAAAAATTACTGATGTATGAGCTTTTACCCCCAACCCTATAAATACCAATGTGGTCCTTTCGCCCTGAAATATGCCCTGGTAATGCTGGGCAGGTTTGAGCACGAAAGAGAGATAGCCAAACGGGCCGGCAGTACATGGTGGTACGGGACGGATGAAATTGGACTTGCCAAGGCTGCCAAAACTTACGACTGCAGGATGAAGTATTTCCGGCGTGAGACTCCCGATGAAGCAATAAGAGCACTTAGCGATCACCTGAAGGCAGGCTACCCATGTATTTTAAGCGTCGATAACTGGGAGCACTGGTTCACGGTGATAAACGAACAGCAGGGTAAGTTTATAGTGGTGGACAGTGGTCTTGATAAAGTTATTGTAATATACTCGGCACGTCAGTTAACCAAAAGGTGGAAGTATATCGACGACGAAACAGGGTACACAAGCTACGACGGATATGCCCTCTCTTCCAGATTTAAGCCCCGCACTAAAGCCAGATTCTCGCTTGAGAAAGCCCGGTACGTAATGCGTGACAGCAACAGGATACTTGCTGAGAAATGGGATACTTATTTTAATGATCTTATTACTATGTGCAGGCCAAGGACCTCCCACATAACAAGGTCTATCTCTTTCGCTGAGTTCCTCAGAAGACATGAAAAAATGCTTGTTGAGGAAGTAGCTAACTGGCATGGCCAGCCGAGCTATGAGGAACTCAAAAAAATACTTAAGAATATGAGGTTTGTCTCCGAAGTTTACAACCTTGTTATCCATACCGAAGATCAGAAAAAAACTTTGGTTGATCTATCTGCTTTACTTATGATGTATGCCTGCGGTAAGTATGGAATGGACCCAATTTATTAAAACATAAAGGTGCATTATGGAATCGACTATTAAATACAACGAAAAAATATTAAAACGGGATACAT
This sequence comes from uncultured Bacteroidota bacterium, assembly GCA_963839165.1. GTDB lineage: Bacteria > Bacteroidota > Ignavibacteria > Ignavibacteriales > Ignavibacteriaceae > DATFVA01. The sequence goes on from CAWIUG010000005.1 coordinate 1,141,587, forward strand.
CCGCACTGCTTCTTATCGACATCCAGGAAAAAATACTTCCTGTGATGGATAAACCTGCACAGGTAGTAAATAATAGTCTGAAACTCATCAAAGGATTCAAGATCCTGAATATCCCCATCTTTTATACAGAACAATATCCAAAAGGACTGGGTAACACATCCGAAACCCTTCTAAAAGAACTTGAAGGATTAAGCGCCGTACAAAAAATGACGTTCAGCTGTTCCGGAGCCGGGAACCTCTTTCCCCGCCTTAAAGATAATAATGCGCGTCAGATAGTTGTTGCGGGAATTGAGGCGCATGTTTGTGTACAGCAGACCATACTCGACCTCCTTGCAAATGATTTCCAGGTAAATGTAGCCGCTGATGCAATATCATCCAGAAATGAATTTGATTACCGCACGGCTCTTGACAGAATGAGACACCATGGGGCAGAGATCACCTCAACTGAGGCAATTTTGTTCGAATTGTTGAATGTCTGCGGTACCGATGAATTCAAACAAATATCAAAAATCGTTAAATAATATCGGTATGGTGATCTTACTCGTCTCTGTAAGTGGTTATATAACATAAACTTATTAAGCTTAGCGATCCCGCGGTTTATTTAGTTTCCATACAACTTCACATCACCCAAAAATTATTGTTTCATTGCGTAACAGAAATCTCTTTTCATCTCAAAAAGCCACAGTAATAATTTCACAAATTCACTGTAAATGTTACCGAAGTTTTTATCACCAAAAATTCAGTAAGTAACATTTACTAATACGCACGTGGCATAATCATTGGCTTTCCGCATACAAATATCTCAGGCAGAGAAAAACAAAATGAAAACAAAAAATATAAAAATAATAGAAGGGCGAGAAAAAATGCGGAAGTTATCTTACCTGGCGGCCTTAATGTTACTTTCATTCGTCGGTTGTATGCAGGAAAGTAATGTAACCGGACCGGTTAACGGAGTTGAAAAAAACCAAGCCAAAACCATTATCATGCTTCCAGATAAAGCTGATATGAGCGTCGAAGATACATTTACATCTTCACAAACAATTAATGGAATTTCAGGGGGTGAAATACATCTCGTTAAAAGTTACCTTGCATCAAATGGGAAAACTGTCAATATTGATTGCAGATTAAATGTACCGGCAAATGGTTCATTTGCTGATTCAAGGGATATTACAATGCAGGTAAGTGACGAGGCAGGGGTAGACTTTTTTCCGTCAATGACCTTTAATGAACCAGTTATACTGAACTTCAATATTACTGGTCTTGACTTAAGCGGGGTAAATCCTGATGACGTAGAATTCTTCTATGTAGATCAGAGCGGAAACCTGGCTCCGACTGTTAATGACGGGGTAACAGTTGATCCAGCTTCAGGTACACTGAAAGTTGTTAATGCACAGCTTCCTCACTTTTCACGCTGGGCATACGCAAGATAATTCATATTATTGTGAATCGTTGAAAGGATAATGTTATGTTATCCTTTCACGTTTTTTAAAATATTTGAAGACACAGTACAGTGGCAGCAAGACTAAACAAATATTTAACTCTTCAAGAAATCCTGACAGGTTTCTTTTCCGAATCGGATATTTCGGAGCTGAAAAAAAACATTCTAAGGAAAAAGCTTCGCGAAACGGACAGCACCGTAATCAACCAGTCAGAATGTAAGCAGATCAAAGTCGATCTTTCAGATTCATACCTCAAAGAATTTCAATTCCAGCTGATCATAACACTTGCAGAACAAAAACTTGAGAAGATTAAATTTATTGAATTCCTTCTAAGTCTTGGCGATTACGCAATTTCTCTGGGTGAGTACGAATTTGCAATCGAAACTCATAAAAAAATTATAGCCGAAAGTAAAGCGGAGCCTGCCCTGGCCAACCTGGCGGCTAATGCCTGTTACTCAATCGGAGAAATTTACAGCAGAGAAGCCAGATGGACCGAATGCTTTGATTATACTAAAAAAGCATTCATTATGTTCAAGAATCATAATGATCTGAAGGGCTGCGCACGCTGTGAGAATCTTCTCGGAACTATCTACGGCGAAAGGGGTGATCTTCCGGAAGCCGCAAATCATTTTGAAGAAAGTCTGCGCTATCTTGATGAAAAACGTGATGCGGTACTTATAGGACAAATAGAAATTAACCTCGGCATCATAAATAATATTTATAGTAATTACGACCAGGCTCTGTTTTATTATAACCGTGCTCTGGTCAACTTCCAGCGGCTTAATGATCACCACAAGTTAGCACAGATTAGACATAATCTTGGCATCACCTTTCTTAAGAAAAAAGAATATGCCAGTGCATTAAAAGAGCTTGATATGAGTATTGCCGTATCGTTAAATGACAGCATTTTTTCTGTACTGGGAATTTCATATATCACGAAGGCATTCATTTATGCTCAGATGGAAGATGTGGAACTATCCAAAGCCTTTGCCGAAAAGGCAATGGAGATATGTTATAAGACAAACGACAAGCTTTCAGTTGCGGAGATTTATAAGGTCGAAGGTATTATTAAGAGAGTTCAGAAAAAGTATTCCATTGCTGAGAATTACCTGCTCACAAGTCTGCGTATAAACAGGGAATATAAAAATGAACTCAACTATGCAGAAACATCCCTTGAGCTTGGAATACTTTATAAAGAATGGAATAAATTCGAAAATGCCAGGGAAAGCTTCAAACAGGCGCTTAAATATTTCAAAAAGATCAGGGCAGTTCACGAGATTGAAAATATCGAAGCGTTTATTGCCGACTAACCACCTTAAACCACCTCCACAATTCTTACTATAATAATTCATCGTTTACGAGGATCTACATTTCGTTCGGATAATCATGCTATAATGAGGAGCTTCAGAACATCGCAGATGTTCTATTGTTGTAGAGATCGATACTTAAAAGATCAATTGTAATCTTCGGGAGAGATGAGATTCATACTGAGTAATTCCTTCATCACCAGTTCGGTCATATCGCTCTTAAACTGGAACTCATATCTTATATCCATAACATAAGCCTTCAGCCGCATCTTGAGGTAAGCACGCCTGTCCTTGATCTCATTAAAGAATAATACAGTGATGGGCTTATTGAGGTATACATACCTCGATACCTGTGCTGCTTCAATCGCGATCTGCCTTACTCTTTCTGTCTCGATATCGATGGGGAGATAAATTTCTGCCACAACCTGGCAGTTAGGCTCGCCATAGTTAGAATTGGATACCGACTTATTCATCAGCTCACCATTCGGGATAGTGACTGTTGAATCGTCAGGAGTTACTATCTTCGTCGACCTTAATCCTATCTTCATTACCTCGCCGTAATATTCTCCCAGCTGAATTTTATCCCCCACCTGGAAGGGACGGTCGAACAATATCATTATACCGCCAAAAATGTTCTTGATGATATCCTGAGCAGCAAATCCTACAGCAATTCCCACCGATGCAGTTACCGCAATAACGGTAGCCACGGGGGGACGGAATATTCCTGCAATTACAATATATATTATTATCATCCATCCGAATATTCTGACGATAGGAACCACCCCTTTAATGGTGATCCTGAAGTTGGTGCTCCGCTCGGCGAAGATCTCAAGAATTTTCGTGATTAACCTTATGATGTAAAGTCCTGCAACAAAGAAAATTATTGCCCATATGACTTTACCTACGGAAATAACTTCGAGGATGGAAGGAGGCTGCAGCTGATTAATGATGTCTAATGATGAATCCCGTTTCGCTTGAGAACGTACCGTATCGGCTGAAATTGAAGAATCAGATGAAACAATAATTGAGTCAAGGGAATGAGTTGGCGAATTCTGAGCATAAGCAGGAGGATTAATGACCGCCATGAACATAATAAAAGTTATAATCGCTTTAAGTTTCATATTTTTTAATGTAAAATATTTTTGGTCTGCAGGAGACTAACAGTCTGCCTGTAGAGTAATGGATTTATTGCAAATCTGCCGTTCGTTCTTACTACTATGCCGTCATCAGCAAGCAGCAGAAGGTTGAGCCTGCTCTTTTCTTCGGCCTGGTTAAAGATAACAGAATGCTGCTTTGCAGTGAGACCATCATGTATCAGCAGTGCATAAAGACTAAATATCTTCTCATCTGCAAGTCCCTGCAGAAATGAAAAATCCAGTCCCTCCAGTGAACCAATAACAATGGTATCATTTTTAACTTCTATTGTAGAACTCATCCAGAAAAACAGTGATATGCTCAGGTTGCTTCTGGCAAATTTATTAAGTTCAGAAAAATATTTCTCCTTCAGGTATTTCTGCTTTTCCGGATCGCTCAGCTTCTGATAATTCCTGCTTTGAAGATCCTCGCCAGAAGGTTCAAATTTTATTTTATACCCGCTGACTCTGTGTCGCTTCATAATTATGTCAACAATCTGTTCATCCGTAAAGGGAAGCAGTCTGATGATATATGAGAAATAATCGCTTATGTTTATAACTCTTTCCAGGTAGTTCCAGGCGTATAAATTTGAGGAGACGATCCAGAAAACATTTTTATTTGTTGCCGAAACAATCTGGAAGAAGTTCCTGAAGGATGCAAAGCCGCCTATTTTGCGCTGAAACAGATGATGGATATTCTCGAGTATAACGATCCTTTTATTCCCGCTTGAATTTAAGAAATGAGAAATTTCCGGGGGCTCTCGAAATACAGTACCGAATGTTTTACTGAAAAACTTCAAAAAACTCTCTTCACATTCTATAATCTCATCAAGATCTACCCTCATTACTTCCTGTTCAACAGTTATATTTTTTAGAAGAAAATTCAGAGTTGTGGTGATACCGCCTCCCTTTTCTCCTATAAGAGCGGCGGGAGCGTAATGACCTTTTTTCCAGTTTTCAAATGCCCGTTTTAGCTTATTCATCTCAACTTCCCTGGATTCATAAAACCTTTCATCCTCAAGAGGTTCAATCCTGAAAAGTCTCTGGTAAACGTAAGGAAGCTTATTTACAGCATTCTCTGTTTCTGTTAAAAAATCAGATATTTCAGTGGATATCTTCGCCCGCTTCGTTTCAAGTCCGAACTTTTTCCTGATGTTTTTATAAAGACTTCCGGTACTTACAAAAGCCTGCTTAAAAAAGCCGATTACACCCGGGATAAAATCTTTAACTGACTGCAGAGTCTTAGCGCGGAATTGAACTGTTTTTTCGATCGCTTTGGCCTTAGCAACCCGCAGCCTTATCTCGGTAATATTATCGGTATCGGTGAGACTTAATATCTTTTTATTATAAGAAGCTATTGATTCGGAGGAAGTTCTTATGATGGTTTCATGAACCTCGAATAGCTGTGATTTTATTTCATCAGTTTTGGATATTGCCCTCTGGAGACCTTCGGAGGCGATTGAGGCCGGATTCATTTCCTGGTTCACATCATGGGAGGAAGTATCTGTTGAAGCAACAGCCGACTCCAGGTTGAAGTCGGCAATTTTATCAACGTCCCTCAAACTATTCTGAATCTCATCCAGAGTTTCAATAACAGAGGCTTTGAGTTTGTGTGTTTCTCTGAGGAAATCGGGAAGAATTTCAAACCTTATCAGTTCACCGGGTTTGATGTATTCAATCTCGGAATGCTTTATCTGTCTATCATAAACAGTAGTATTTACAATAGCCCTTTTTTCTAATGTACTTTCAATATTTTTTTTCAGGTTCAGTTCAAGTTCATCAACGGTTTCAGGGATACCCACGCTTAATAAGAGTTCAGCCGCCGCATCGATCAGCCCGCCATTCAGCGATTTGTACAGAGCCGACTTTTCCCTCAGAAGCGCATCTCTGAACCCGGCAGAATCCTTCTGCTGCTCAAGTCTGTTCCTGCTGCTTAAGAGAACTCTCTTTATTTCATCCAGGGAAGGTACGGCGTTCCCGATAATCTTCCGCCGGATCTCCCCTTCAAGAGAATATAATTCCTGCACTTCAAGAATTTCATTCAGATAGATGTCTTTATTTAACTTCCAGTCCTCCAGCAGGGTATAAAAAGTATTGTTCCATCCCGAGGCCAGCTGCCTGTATTTTTCCTCAGCATTCTTTTCCGAACTGAGTACTTTCTTTTTGTTGTATCGCCGGGAAGGAAATTCGAGTGTTCCGGCTTTCATATATGTATCGTCAAGCCGGCTGAATACTTCATCAAGATTTTCTGATGTCCTCTTCCCGATGCTCTCTTTCATCTTCTGCATCTGTTTCAGAAGAGAATTTATTTCCTTATCAAACAGACTTACTTCGTCATCATCCGGAATAAAACTGACCAGATCAGTAAGTTGAAGTTCAGCCGTAAAGTGCTTATTTATTTTCTCTTCACTCTTCCAGGCTGACTGGCAGGATGACGCAATCTCCCTGTTTAATTCATTAATGAGATCAAAGGACTTCAATAATAAGGCGTCCCTGATAATAAGCTGAAATAAATTGCGGAAGTTAATTTTTCTCTTCCATACTTTTAACGATCTATCAGGATTGCGAAACAGCTTTCTGAAAAGATTTGATGTCCTTTGAGGTGAGGTTGTTATAAAATAGCCTGTTATTTTAACTATCTTGATACTTTTTACGATAACTGAGTCACCCACAAGCAGTTTAAATCGTTCCTTATCCTGTTCCTCTATTCTTTTCCGGTCAGTCAGTTTAATGAATTCTTCATAATTCTGAACCAGCTCGGGAAATTCCTCTTTATAGCCTGGTACGTTTCTGTTGGGAGTTCTCTTTTCCAGCAGCTCCAGAAGAGAGGAATTATATTTTTCTACGTTTTTATAAAAACGGGGCTTATCGTCTTTAAGATCTTTAAGGTCGATTATGTGCGCCATAACCATATCCCTGACAGAACTGATGAAGTGAATTTGTTCGTCAACTCTTTGATCCAGCCTGCTTACCAGGGAAGAATCGATGAACTCCTCGATCTGTTCTCTGATTACAACAAATTCATCTTTCATTTAAGGCATTTTATTATGAGGGATTACAGCAATATAATTAATTTCGATAAAACCCGGAAAAGCCAATTTCCGGTAATGTTAGCCAGGACAAAGTAACCATTAAAAAAATTCTTAAGATTGTTACATTCTAAAACATCCAGGATTCAAATGCAGGATTTCTTTGTACGTCTTTATAATGACCCTCTCTGGGGTAGAATATTGATAACATTGGCCGGGATCTTTATCCTTTTCATTATAAACAGGATTGTCAAAAGGACGCTGGTTGGTCAGATTAAGGATAATGAGACAAGGTATAAGCTGAAGAAAACTGTAAGCTTTGTTATTTATGTAACCGCTATCTTGTTCATTTCGATAGTGTATTCCGATAAGCTAAGCGGATTAACTGTAGCGCTCGGGGTTGCGGGTGCTGGTATTGCTTTTGCTCTTCAGGAGGTAATTACAAGTGTTGCGGGCTGGCTCGCCGTCTCTGTGGGTAGGTTTTACAGATCGGGCGACAGGGTTGAGCTCGGTGGAATAAAAGGCGATGTCATCGATATAGGAATTCTTCGCACAACGCTGATGGAATGCGGGGAATGGGTCAATGGCGATCTGTATAGCGGAAGGGTTGTAAGAGTTGCCAACAGCTTTGTATTTAAGGAACCGGTGTTTAATTATTCGGGAGAATTCCCCTTTCTCTGGGATGAAATTATGATCCCGATCAGGTACGGTTGTGATCATCAATTTGTTAAGAATACACTCCATACAATAACCGTAGGACTGCTTGGCGAGTATGCAGATGAGGCTAAGGCTGCATGGCATGAACTTGTGAGGAGGTACAGGATAGAAAATGCCTCGGTTGATCCCATGGTTACTATGACTGCAAATGATAACTGGATGGAATTTACAATCAGGTATGTTGTGGATTATAAAAAAAGAAGATCAACAAAAGATGTACTCTTTTCCCGGATCCTGGATGAGGTTAATAAATCAGAAGGTAAAATTATGCTGGCTTCAGCAACCTTTGAAATAGTCCCTACATCAGCATTAAAAATTGAATCCCGCCGAAAGTAATTACTTCTTCAATACGATTTCGTAGAGATCGCTTCGCCTGTCTTTCCAGTTAAGCGTACTCCCGCTGAAACGGTGACGCTTTACCAGTTCCATATCTATGTCGTGTATAATTACAGTCTCTATATTCGGAGTGCATTCGGCTGCTACCGCATCCCGTGAGAATTGGAAATCAGAGGGGGTATATATGCCCGACTGTGCATACTGGATATCCATATTCTCAACAAAGGGAAGATTGCCCACGTTGCCGGCAATAGCAGCATAGACACCATTTTCAATACACCTCGCCTGTGCACAGTAGCGTACACGCAGGTATCCATACCTCTCATCCGTACAGAAAGGCACAAATATTAGTTCAGCACCTTTTTGAGTAGCAATCCTTGAAAGTTCCGGGAATTCAATGTCATAGCAGATCTGAATATTTATCTTCCCCCTGTCGGTATCAAAAACTTCTATTTTATCCCCGGGTTTTACTCCCCACCATTTTCTCTCGTTGGGAGTAATATGAATTTTGTACTGTTTCTCAATCGAACCGTCTCTTCTGAAAAGATAGGCGATGTTGTATATGTCGTCACCTTCCCTGGTGTAGTGTGAGCCGCCGATAATATTAATATTATGTTTTATTGAAAGTTTATTGAACAGATCAAGGTACTTTGGGGTAAGGTCCGCAAGTGTTCTAACAGCTATTCCCGGCCGTTCATTGGGGAGGTAAGAGAGAAGCTGAAGTGTAAAGATTTCTGGGAAAAGTATAAAGTCGCTTTTGTAACCCGAGGCTACATCAACAAAATACTCGCACTGTCTTTCGAATTCCCTGAAGTTTTTCAGGCTCCTCATCTGGTACTGCACAACGCAGATCCTGACCTTTTTGGAGGTAACATATCTTTTGGCCTGCTTCGGAACATAATCAAGGTTCGGCCATTCAAGCAAGGTCGCCTGGCCTGCCGACTCAGTATCAGATTTCAAATATGTAGGCATTATCCGCTTTAGGACAAATCCGTTCGAAAGCTGCGCGGTCAATACCTGGTCATAAAGCTCTTTGCTTATCACTCTGTCGACATATTCGCGGGCGGTCATCTTCGATTTTTGCTTATAATACCCGGGTATCCTTCCGCCTATAACAATACTCCTGAGATTATACTTCCGAGCGATTTGTTTTCTTTCATCGTAGAGCCTGCGCGATAATCTCATCCCACGGAAATCAGGATGTACCATAATTTCAATTCCGTATAATGTATCTCCTTCAGGATTGTGGTTTGTTATATAACCATTATCACTTATCCGCTGCCAACTGTCGTAATCTTCATGAAGATCAAAATCTACAATCAGGCTGTTTGATGAAGCAATGATCCTGTCGTCATACTCAATACAGATCTGGCCTTCAGGAAAGATCTCAAGTTGACTTTTAAGCTGCTCGGGGTTCCATGTGGGCATCCCCGGGAAAGATAATTCCTGTAGTTCCACAAGCTGGTCATAATCTTCAACCTTCAGCTGTCTTACGCTTATCTTCTTAGCGAATTTCTTCAGATCAATTTTTTTCATTAAAATACACTCCTATTTCGATATAAAATTCCTTATAGTTTGCCAAGGTTGATGTTACGATTTGTCTCTTACGGTATGGATTGTATATAAATAATAAAATTTACACTAAAATCAAATTCCCCTAATCACCTATATTTTAAGGGCTTAGAAAGAATATTTAACTCTGGCATAGAATGAACTGCCATAATCGCCATATTGAGTGAGCGTATCGCCGTTAAAAAGAAGTGCGATTACATAAAGATCCAGATTTGTAATTACGGAGTAGCTTGCGGAAGGAACGATAACGTAGGATCTATCGTCTGGGTTAAAGATGCCGAAAAGACTTCCTCTAAGGAGCGGAGTTATATTGTAAGAGAATTCCTGATAGACAGACCACCTTGCAGGAGAAAGGAGTCCCAGGTCGAGCGCTTCCTGCTGGTAAAGTCCGGCATTCACCGTCTTTCCTGTATTATAGTACATTACTTCGGTGTGAATATAAAAGCTGTTAGGAAATGTATAGTCGCCCGAAAGCACAAATGAAACGACCGGTTCATTGAAAGCGGAAACCGGTTGGTATGAAGGAAATATTACTGAGAGATTTTCGTATTGCTTTATTATCCCAGGTTTTTGGGTTATAGTAAATTCTCCCCGGAATCCTGCATCAAGTATATCACCAGACCAGCCTCCGCCGAGCACCCACCGGTTATTTTTTATACCTCCTATCAGGTTAAAATCATAATCCCATTTATTCAGGGATATTAGTCCCGCCGCAATTACCCTGTCGAATGTTTTAGCGGGACGAATAGCGGCTTCCAGTTTTGTAACAGGACCAGTATAATATTGAATCCTGACTGCATCAGTACCAGGAAGCTCTTCGTAATCAAAATCGAGAGGCGATTGGGGATTAAAAAGATCGGTTGGGTTCCAGACCCAGCTAGTTCCCCAGGCAATGCGCTGTCGTCCAATAGTAACTTCAAACTTATCTTTTACCCAGTCGAGCCACAACCTGTCGGTTTCAAGATAGCCGAGAGAATTCCCTTTGTTCCATAAAACCGCATCAAGATCATTAAACTCATGATGGGTTCTGATCTGATCTAAAAAACCGGGAATCTTTTCAACGCTATCTCCATAATAGGCGCGGAACCTGAATTCAAGCGCCGCGGTTAGTGAACCGACAGGGTACCACCTTGTATTGAGACGTGCATGCAGAAGATGATCTTCAAACCTTTCATTATAAAAAGGATACTTGGTAGTACCGAAAAGATATTTAGCATACCCGTAAACTTCGGTAACAGGAAGCTGGGCAAATGAGGTGGAGGTAAGACAGGCAGCCAGGAATAAAAATATTTTAGCCTTCATTCTTCTGCAGCACCTTCCGACGTTCATCTGATTTTATCAGGCCATCCTCGAGTGTGACTACCCGATGTGCTCTTTTAATTACCTTGGAATCGTGTGTTGAGAAAACAAAGGTCATTTCATATTTGCGGTTCAGGTTCTCCATCAGGTCGAGGAGTGATTCGGCGGTAACCGAATCGAGATTAGCAGTAGGTTCATCTGCAAGTACAAAAGACGGATGAGACGCTAGTGAGCGGGCAACTGCCACCCTCTGCTGCTGACCCCCGGAAAGTTCGGAAGGACGGCTCTTCATTCTATCGCCGAGACCGACTGCTTCCAGTAGTTCGGCAGCCCGTTTCTCACGTTCTTCTCTGGATAAATTCTGAAGCAGCATTATGAATTCAACATTCTCTTTTGCGGTAAAAACGGGGATGAGGTTATAGGCCTGGAAAACAAAACCTATATGATGAAGGCGGAAGTTGATGAGCTCGTCAGGCTTGTAGGTTGAGATATCGGTTCCGTCAACCACAATCTTCCCTTCCGTCGGCTGATCGAGTCCTCCGATCATATTAAGCAATGTAGTTTTGCCCGATCCTGAGGGTCCCACGATTGCGGTAAACTCACCTTTCTCTATTATCAGGTCGACGCCCTTTACAGCATGAACAGGTATCCTGGTGGTGTTATATGTCTTATGAAGATTATATAGTTCAATCAGAGCCATTACTACTCCGTTATTTTCATTAATAAGTTCTTATTGCCGACGCCGGGTTCAGCCTTACTGCTTTAATAGCCGGATAAATCGCACTGACCAAAGCGGTTATTATTATCATTATAAACAGCATTGGATAGAATTCTCCAGGCAGTCCCGGGAAAAGATGCGAGCTTATTCCGTAGCTCGATAATCCCTGTGAAAAAAGCGAAAGGTTGATCCCTTTCTGAGCAGTTATCGCGATAGAAGCTGCACCGAGTATCATCCCCATTATTCCACCGGTTATTGAGAGCAGGATAGTTTCGAATATTATAAGCATAAAAACGCGTATTCGTTTCATTCCTACCGCCATCAGAACTCCAAGCTCTCTTATCCTTTCCATAACCGACATCAGCATAGTGTTCGTAATCCCGAATAGCAAAGCAAAAAGAATAATACCAAGAAATATGTTAAGCTCGAGGATAAGAGTTTCATATGTAAGACTGAGTTCGGGAGCAAGCTGCTGCCAGGTTTCGATAGAAAGGTTTTTATATTCGTTCCTTAACCGGCTTACTACCGGTTCCATCTCCTGCACGGATGTAAGGCGGATTGCAACTTCATGGATAGGGGGTTTGCTGTTCATAAGTCCCCCAAGATCCCTCTGCTTCACGAACACATTGCTTTTATCAAAGATTGAAGATTCCGTTTCAAAAATTCCAGCGATACGGAAAGCAGCATAGATTATATTTCCATCTGGTGCCTGAAAACTGAGGATAATCTTTGAGCGAAGTTTCAGATCGAGTTTCTTAGCCAGCTCTTTTCCTATTACAACCGGGTTCCGACTTACACCTTCAAAATATTTTCCTTCGACTATTCGTGACGCCACGCTTGTCACTTTCCTCTCTTCATCAGGAATAATCCCTTTAATTTCCACACCTGATGAAGAACTGGCGGAGGCAGCCATTCCATCTATAACCGTCCTTTCGGAAACAGCCTTAACTCCTTTGATCTTTTCTACCTGGGATTTCAGTGAGCTTCCGTTAGGAATAAAATTCTCTATCAGGTTTTCTTTTTTATAAGCTTTGGTATGTATCTGGATGTGACTAAGATCCCTGTCGATTGCTGAATTTACAGTCGAATCCCACATACCGTACATCACTGCGCTTGCAAAAAGTCCGCACCCCAGTCCCAGTGCAATGGCAATCAGAATGATCAGACTTCTTTTCTTATTTCTCCAGACATTCTTCCATGCAAGAAGGAAAAGCATTCTAAACTCCTGTCAGTTTCTGATGGCTTCAACAGCCTTAAGTTTCTGTACGAACCTGAACGGGTACCACGCCGAAAGAAGGGCAATTAAAAGAACCGTCCAGAACTGAGCAATAAATATTCCCGGAGCAATGCTGAACGGCATAATCGGTTCCAGTCCGAATGCAAGCATTGTCTCGGCAAGATCGCCCGTAAGTTTTATCGGGTTGTAATAAAAATATAACAGCAGCGGGTAGCTTACTATTATCCCGGCTATCACACCGATGAGCGATATAAACACCGTCTCGAGCGTGGTTACAAAAATCAGCTTTGTTTTTTTCATTCCCACCGCAACCAGTATTCCAAACTCCTTTGACCTTTCAGCGGTCATCATCATTATTGTTCCGAAAATCCCGAAACCAATCACGATATAAAGAATAGCCAGCATTATAATCCCCCCCGCATTGTCAACCTCGATCGACTGAACAAGTTCAGGGGTCATTTCCTTCCAGGTCATTACTTCATAATTGTTGTTGAACAAACCTGCGACCTGTGATCTCACTTCCTCAAGTTCATTTGGTTTTTCAATCATTATTGAAAGAGAGGTTATCCTGTTCTCAGCGGAATAGAGCCACTGAGCATAGGCAAGGCTGGTATAGATGAGCGACTTATTGAGATCAGGAATAGGAAGCTTAATAATTCCCTGTACAGGAACCTGTGCGGCGGCCGTAATTCCATGGAATCCCTGCCCATAGAGTACTACAGAATCACCTACCCCTACCTTAAGCAGCTCAGCAAGTCCCTGCCCTATTAACAATCCCCTGCTTGAATCTGAAAGATATGTACCTGCAGTAAGCTTTTTATCCAGTTTAAGGGTGGTTCTTTCTGCGGATGGATTGATACCGATAATGGGCGATACTTTGGTCGCGTTTCCGTGAGATACCAGCGTGAAGGTTTCCAGACGGGGAATAACCTGGGTTATATGGTTAATCTTTTTAAGTTTATCTGTAATATCCTTATTAAGCACCATACTTTTATCGAGCGAGCGCTTATCCCAGTAGCCTTTTGCATGGACCTGTATGTATCCTGTTGAGAACCTGACCGACGAATCGATCATAAAATCATAGCTCCCCTTCTGCATTGAGCGCATCACCAGAGCGAGAAGCACAGCAAAGAAAACTGATGAAGCCGCGATTAGAGTTCTCTTCTTATTCCTCCAGAGATTTCTCCAGGCCAGCTTAAGATAAATCCCCATTACCTTACTCTTTTCATATTCTGTTCGGAAAAGAATGACTGACTGATATCTATATTGAACTCCAATTTCTTATAGTCGAGGATGGTCTTGTTGCCAGGTTCATCCACGGGCACCATCTCCCAATGGGTAAGTACCGTTCTATCATCCATCTTTTGGGGATCACTGCCGTTAAACGACTTTACTATATTCTCATCCTCATCATAGTAATCGGCTTTTAGTTCAAAATATTCTTTCTTTGAGATCCAGGTAACGATCTTCCCCCATACAACACCCGCATCGGGCTTGGGGGTCAGTTCAACTTTCCAGCAGTCATACCCGCGTATGCTCTCCTCCCCGATAAACTTATGAGTATAATCATCAACGATGGATGATTCTTTTACAAGGTCGTCGTTGGTAAAATCGGAGCCCATCCACGACTGCATCATCATCGACGGAGGTATTTTGATTACCTTCTGAGCGGAAGGGATCCAGTTCCATACCTCATTTTTTCTTTTGAGCGTTACGGTCCCTTTATCACGGGCGGGTTCAGTAACATAGATCATTGCATATTCCGGTTCGAGAGCCCATATTTTTAATCCCATCGTGCGCGACCAATCGGGTTTTACAATGGTCATCTCCACTTCCGAATAGCTGCTGTTTGCCTTCATAAGCTGATCGGCTTTCTGAACTACTTCTTTAGCTGTCTGAGGAAACGCCTGGCCGAATAAAAGCACGGTTAGAAAAACGAATACTTTATATCTCATTATGTCTCCACCAATCTTCTGGTTTATTTCAAGGCTGCTGTACAAAATTACAAAATTATAAGATTACACGATTGCAGAATTTCCGCCAATCCTCCAATCCGTTCAATCCGCTCAATCCGTTCAATCCACCAAATCCGCTGAATCCTCTAATCCGCTCAATTCGCTAAATCCTCCAAATTCGCCAATCCCCTTTCCCCCCAAGTTTGTTTTTCATCAATTTATTTACCGTCAGAACTCTTTAATTTGTGAGACAATTATCCCAGAGGAAATGATGAAAATCGGATTTATAGGCACGGGAATTATGGGCAGCAGAATGGCTCATAACCTGTTAAAAAATAATTATAATCTAATTGTTCATAACCGCACAAAAGATAAAGCCGAATCTTTAATTAAAGCCGGAGCTGAATGGGCAGATTCCCCTCTTGATGTGGGGACTGAAGCCGATATAATCTTTACGATGCTCAGCAACCCGGAAGCAGTCTATGAGGTTTCACTGGGAGAAGAAGGATTCTTAAACAGTACGAAAAATAATTCGCTGTGGGTCGACTGCAGCACAGTAAACCCGACTTTTTCCAGGGAGATGTCTAAAAGAGCCCATGAATGCAGTGTGAGATTTATTGACGCACCTGTTGCCGGCACCAAAAGTCCTGCTGAAAAAGGCGAACTTATCTTCTTTGTCGGTGGTAATGAAAAGGACTTCGGGGAGGTAAAGCCTATACTTGAAAAAATGGGGAAAAAGATAATGCACCTGGGTGAATGTGGAAAAGGGACTTCCATGAAGATGGTAGTAAACCTGATGCTTGCAGTATCGATGGCATCATTCTCTGAAGCGCTTGTTCTAGGCGAAGCCCTTGGATTCGATAAGGATACAATTTTTAATACCCTGCTTGGGGGTCCCGTTACTGCCCCCTACCTTACAGCAAAAAAGGAAAAGTTTGCTAAGGATGAATATGATACTGAATTCCCGCTTCAGTGGATGCACAAAGATCTTACACTGGTTTCAGATACAGCGGATGAGACTGATATTACGCTCCCGACAGCAAGTGCTGTAAAGGAGATTTTTGCCATGGCTAAGCAGAAAGGGTTCGGCGAGCTCGACTTTTCTGCCCTGTACAGGTTTTTAAGCAAGAAGGATCGTGTCACTTCCTGATTCGTATTGAAAGTTCTGCCTGTAACTTTTAAATTAGTCCATCTTAAATTATAATATAGGAACCCTGAAATGGCTGATCATTTAATTGCACACGTTGAGATCCCTTCATCAAATCCTGACCAGACAAAAGATTTTTTCTCCAAAGTATTCGGCTGGGAATTCAAACCTTTCGGCAAAGGCTATATGCTTTTTAATAATCATAAAGGCACTATGGTTGGAATCAGACAGGTTGAAAAGGTTAACAGCGGCGATACAACTGTTTTTCATGTGAATGTAACGAATATCGATGAAACGCTTAAGACTGCTAAAGCAAACGGCGGCAGTATCTTTAAGGAGAAATCTATAATTCCTGCAATGGGCTGGTATGCACTGCTTCAAGATCCCCAGGGTAATATTGTAGGGCTCTACCAAAAACATTGACAGAACAGCCGAGATCCGCCTGCCTGTATGTATGCAGGGTCGTGAGAACAACCTGAAGGGACGTGCAGGTATAACCCCGCAGCCCTTAAGCCGGGATGAGAACCTGGAACATTATTCTGCGTCGCACCACTTTGCTCTCCTGCCGCGACCTAAACTTCCACAGGTTCGGTTTTTATGATTTTGTATGAGTGGGTGATCTCCATGGCTTTCTCAAACATCCTGGTCACCCCGCAGTATTTTGTCTGCGATAATTCAATTGCCCGTTCAACATCCTTGTCTGGTATATCGTTTCCGTAGAATACATATTCAATATGCATTTTAGTGAAGGTCTGAGGATGTTCTTCGCATACATCAGAATCGATGTTCATTTCAAAACCTTCCAGCTTCACTCTTTTTTTCTTAAGGATGCTCACAACATCACTGCCTGTACAGCCGCCTAATCCGAGCAGCAGAAGTTCTTTTGGTCTTATTCCTGCATTGCTTCCGCCAAACTCCTCGGGACCATCCATTATGACCCAGTGATTTGAATCGGTTTTGCCTGCAAAAGTTATCCCGTTAACCTGTTTTATATAAGCTGATTTTTTCGACATTTCTTCTTCCCTGAATTTTATAAATTGTTTTTAATTAGATGTTCCTAACATAATCAGGATTCAGATATAACAAAATGAATGCATAATGCTAAAAAAATCTTTATCTTGATATCTCATTCCCATTAAAAATTAAAAGGATCAAACAATATGAGCAATCACGTATACAAAATGATAGAATTAACCGGTTCTTCCGATAAAGGATTTGAAGCAGCAGTACAGAACGCAGTTGCCAAGGCAGGACAAACAGTGAGGAATATGAGATGGTTTCAGGTGATCGATACAAGAGGCCATATTGATAATAACCAGATCCAGCACTGGCAGGTTACAATTAAGATCGGTTTCACCATGGAGGATTGATCGGGAGAATTGCCATTTGTTACTTTCTCCTGAAGGCAGCTTTTCTCTCCGATTAACAATGGCACCCCGGGACAGTACAACTAACGAATCACTTGAGGTAAAAATTTCGAAGGCACAATTTCAGGGATTAAATATAATCGAAAAAGTTGTGCCATTGCCTTTTTCGCTTGCTACGTTTATTTCTGCTTTAAGGAGATCCAGATAGCTTTTAACCAGAGCCAGACCTAATCCATTACCCTCAAATTTTCTGGTATAACCTGTTTCCTCCTGCGTAAACGGCATAAAGAGCCTGGGCATATATTTTTCAGAAATACCGATGCCTGTATCCCTGATATCCACTTTTATTCTTTTATCTTCAAGAATAAATGTTTCAACTTCAATACCGCCGTTCTGAGTGTATTTCAACGCATTATTCAGGAGGTTCTGCAGGATCTCACTTACCAGGTAATCATCTCCCTTTATAATTACTTTTTCTGAAGGCAGATGCAGGTTAAGATACAGCTTCTTCTCTCTCGCCTGCAACTCAAACTCCCTGCATAACCTGACAAGTATATCACCCAGGTTTACCGGTTCAAGGAGTATATCAATATTCCCTTTTTGTACGGCTGCAAGATTAAGGATCATATCGATCGTCCTCAGCAGCCTCTTTCCTGCAGAATCGATAGAGGTGAATGACAACTCGATATCTTCATCTACTTTATTGGTTAATTCCTCCCGAAGAAATGAGTTATAGCTCATTATTACGTTCAGCGGTGTCCTGATCTCATGCGACATCTGTGATAAAAATTCAGATTTCATTCTGTCAGATTCTTCAGCTTTTTCTTTGGCTATCAGCAATTCCTGCTGCATCTTCTTTTTCTCAGTGATGTCCTCTTTAATCGCGATAAAATGGGTTATGCTTCCTTTATCATCTCTTACGGGTGAGAGCGAAGCCTGTTCCCAGTAAAGCTCGCCGCTCTTTTTCTTATTGAGAAATTCTCCCCGCCATTCATTTCCCGCAGCTATTGTCTGCCACATATTTTGATATTCTTCATCCGAAGTATTACCTGATTTCAATATTCTCGGGTTCTGACCTAAAACTTCCTCCTGACTGTAGCCGGTAACTTTACAGAAATAAGGATTTACGTATTCAATTTTACCTTCGGTATTTGTAATCATAATAGCTTCGGGACTCTGCTCAACAGCCCTTGAGAGTTTGCGTATCTCCTCTTCAACTTTTTTTCTATCTCTTATGTCACGAAAAATTCCCTGTATTACGGTCCTGCCCCTCAATTGAGTCTGACTCGTACTTATTTCCACCGGTATCAGGTATCCATCCTTATGCTGAATTAAAACCTCTCCCGGCGATATCTTCTGGTTCTCCAATACGGTTGCTGTAAACTCAGTGGAATAAATTTCAGAGTACTCAGCAGGATGCAGAATAAGATGAGATTTGCCTATCATCTCTTCACGTGAACGGCCCGTGAGTTTTTCAGTTTGTTTATTAACATCAATAATATTTCTGCTTCCGATATCAACAATAACTATTGCATCGTTGGCAGATTCTATGATGGTTCTGTACTTCTCTTCCGATTCCTTTAACGCCTCTTCGGCTTTCTTACTTTCAGTGATATCCAGCAGAGTACCTATTACTGCGGGCTTGTTCCCGAGTACCGACCTTGTTCCGAAAACATCCACAAATATCCGGGTTCCGTCTTTTTTAATCCCCCTGAAAGAATAAGCTATTGAGCCAATTTCTCCCGAGAGTCTTGCAGCAACATTCCCATTCACAGTTTTTCTGTCATCAGGGTATGTAAGATCCGAAGGTCCTTTTATATTTAGAATTTCCTCCACAGAATATCCGAAAATACGGGCAAGCTTTGGATTAATATACCTGAACACCCCATCCTGGATAATATATACTCCAACAAGAGATTTCTCAGCAAGTATCCTGAATTTTTCTTCAGACTCCCTCAATGCTATTTCAGATTTCTTCTTCTCTGTAATGTCTCTGTATATCCCCTGGTAAACTTCCTCATTGTTCCAAAGTATTCTATTTACTTTAACTTCGAGATCTATAATTCTTTCAGCTTTGGTGATTGCCTTAAGCTCATAGGAAGAAGAATCACGCACGGTACCGGCAGCCTTATTGAACCTGTCGAGAATAAATCCTTTACTCTCAGGCGCCACAATCGTCATTATATCGAATTCATCCGCCAGCGCTTCTTCCCTGGAATAGCCGAAGAGCTTACACCATGCACTGTTCACCAGGAGAAGTTTTTTATCTTTAATGACGTATACGGCATCAACAGAAGATTCTATAAGTGCCCTGTACATCATGTCGCGTTCCTGCACAGTCCTCTCAGCCTGCTTACGCTGTGTAATGTCTTTCAATATAACAACGTACGCTATATGTTCACCCGATGAATCCCTGAAAGGAAAAACCGACGTTTCGGCAATACCTTCGCTCCCGTCTTTTCTTACAATAGCGGCTTCACCGCTCCACAGAAGTGTTCTCTGAATTTTCTCCCTGATCTTTCCAAAGTTCTGTGTGAATTCCGGCTGCCTGAAGAGAACCTTTATAAAGTTATTTACAACCTCATCACGACTATAGCCAAAAACCTTCTCCGCCGCTGAATTCCAGCTTTGAATGTAGCCTTCCAGATCTGTTATCATAACAGCATCATTAAGGTTTTCAAAGATGAAGGCTTCCCTCCTGAGTGCTTCTTCGGTCTGTTTAACCGATGAGATATCCCTCGCGATCAGCAGGATCATATTCTCCCTGATTTTTTTTATGCTTACCGTAACAGGGATCCTCCTGGCTTCCTTCGAGATGAATTCGCTTTCAATAAATGTCCCGTCGAAACCTGGACCATTTTTCAGGTAATCAAGGCGAAGGCGAAAATATTCACTAACAGTAAATATATCTTTGGCGCTCAAACCGGGTATGTCATCTGCCTCATAGTCAAGGAGATTGAGGGCTCCCCGGTTCGCCTTCACTACTTTTCCATCTTTCGATGAAACAAGGATGAAAGCATCAACAGATTCCCGGAAAATAATCTCATAATCTATATTAAATTCAGCAGCACTAACTGGCGTTTCAGCTTCAGGCATGATTTCTTTTTTTCTTCCGTAATTTGAGTTTTTCATAGAGCTAATTAAATCAATTAAAAATTTGTTCAAATACCAGACCAGCAGAAAAAGTCCTTATTTGATCTTTCTATCCTCAACCTCTTATTTTTCCGGGTAAGAAAGGGATAGTTCTGCGTAAGGTTTAATCCAGTTTAATTTTTAATATTCTTGGATAATCAAGTCGTTCATCAGGGAAAATTGAACCTGATTTGTCGAACCTGGCCCATTGACTGTTCGATATAAAATAGAAATAATTATTATCAATTGCCCCGAGTGTGGGTTCATCAAAAAGTGGATTGTTTGATTCGAGTATCTGATAATCCTCGATTGAATTACTATCACTGCCGATGTTCAGTCTGATTACCCGGTGAGGGTTTACGCCGTTCTGGGTGGCAATGAGAGTACCTTTGTAAAAGTAAAGACCATCGATCCCGAGCAGAGTTGTGGAAGTCTGGTTCTCAAGAAACTGTACTGTTCTTTCCTTTACGCTGATCCTGAATATCCCCTGCGAATAATCGGCCGCGAAAAGACTGGAACCATCATCGTTGAATGCTATTCCCTGAAGCGATAAAAAGTATCCTGACGGAATAAAGGTTTCCAGCCCAGTGCCGTCTGCTGTCAGTTTGTAAATAGCATTGCTCCTGGAATCTGAAACGTAAACACCCCCGGTAGGATCTATCGTAAGATCGCCGAATAAATGATCCTCACCTTTTTCGGGAGGTTGATATGTTTGCAGCAGCTGGCCGTCATCAAGGCTAAACTTGTACAGGAAGGTATTGCCTTTTTGACTATCATCATACCCTTCCATAAACTTGATCGCGCCGCCTGCTGCCCAGAGAATTCTGTTTTTGTCATCGGCCTTCATTCCGAAAATCCCCTCAAGACTGCCCGTATTTTTATTGAACTGCCTGCTCAACTGATTCCTGTCGTATTCAATAATTTTCTTTTTGTGAACGCTGCTGATGAAAAAGCGGCCGGTCAGGGGATCAAATGCGAGTCCTTCAGTCAACAAACCTTTTTCTTTTAACACGAAAGCCGTTGAGCTGTTCGTTACAGGCAGAAGATTCTCTTCGAATTTTTTTTGAACCAGGATGAAAAGATCGGAATTATAGACCGACTTAAAGTCAGAGTCCTGCTTCACCGGAAAATAAAGTTTCATCTCCGCAATTCTATCCAGGGCTGCAACCGCATTCTCCGGTCTGCCGTCGAGAGCATACGCCGCGGCAAGATTGTATAATATACCTGGATGATCGGACTGCATTTTTGATGCCTGTTCAAGTCCGGCAGCAAGCGAATCATAATTCCCGCTTTCATAGTACTTCATTGCCTTTTCATAAAGCCTGTCTGCCTCCATGGTTTTTGATACCTGCGGGAACGACTGAACTGCAATACAACAAAAAATAAAAAAGGTGATTAAACTTTTCATTCCTCTTTCCTTACAAGTTTTTCTGCCTCTTTACGGATTAATACCCATGCGTTCTTAACATTTTTTTCTTCCGTTCTGAGTCCGGACACCGATAATCTTATTATATATTTACCGTCAATTTTCGTGTGGGAGATAAAAAGCCGGCCGGTTTCATTGATATTATTCAGAAGTTTTTCATTCAGTTGATTGAGTTCATTCTCATCATTCAGTTCTACCGGGTGAAACCTGAAGCAGACAACCCCGAAATTTACCTGGGCCATCTTCTCGAATTTGGGATGTGCATCTATCCATTCCGCAAACAATTTTGCAAGTCGGAGATGCTCACGTAGTAAAGATGCAATTCCATCAACACCGAAATACCGGATCACAAACCATAACTTTAATGAGCGGAACCTCCTTCCAAGCTGAATTCCGTAATCCATCAGGTTCTCAGCTTCGCTGTCATCGTTCGTCTTTAGATATTCGGCAACAAGACTGAATGCCCTTTTAAGCACATCGGGTTTCTTGGTGTAAAATGCGCTTATATCGATAGGTGTAAACATCCACTTATGAGGATTTACAACAATCGAATCTGCAAGCTCAATGCCATCGAGTATATATTTCATTTCGGGAATGATAGCGGCTGTACCTCCGTAAGCGGCATCGATGTGCAGCCAGATATTTTCCTTGTTGCATATAGCGCCAATCTTTCGTACAGGATCGATACTTGTTGTTGATGTTGTTCCTACTGTAGCCACACAGCAGAAAGGAAGCCATCCGTTCTGTTTGTCTTCGCTGATTGCCTTCTCCAGCTCTTCAGGGATCATCCTGAAATCTTTATCCGCGGGGATTTTCCTTACTCCCTTCAAACCAATTCCCAGGGTAACCGCAGATTTCTCGATGGAAGAATGCGCGTGTTCCGAGCAGTATAACCTTAACGGCGGGATATCAGCCCTGCCGGCCATCCCCTGTTCTCTTATATTAAGCCCCGGAACCTGTTCTCTTGCAGCTGCAATGGCGTGAAGCGAGCTTACAGAGGCTGTATCGTAAATAATCCCCCAAAACTCTTCGGGTATGCCGATCATCTGTTTCAGCCAGTCGAGCGTTACTCTTTCAAGCTCTGCAGATGAGGGCGAAGTTCTCCAGAGCATACCGTTTACATTGAACGCTGCGCTCAAAAGTTCGGCCAGCACTCCCGCCGAACTGGAGGTTGAATTAAAATAGGCCATAAAATCCGGGTGATTCCAATGCGTAATTCCCGGCATTATTATCTTATCTATATCAGCTATTATGTCATCCATTGTTTCCGGCTGAACCGGAGGGGCTGAAGGAAGCTTCTTTTTGATATCTCCCGGTTTTATTGAAGGCAGCACAGGTTTCGTTTCAAGATTTTCAAAATAATCGGCAATCCAGTCGATTACCTTGTACCCGTTTTTTTTGAAATCGGCGGAGGTCATATCCTTGTTTGTTTTATTCTCATCCATTGCTGAATCCTTTTTTTCAATAAATCCTGTCATAAATTAATAAAAGTTGGCTATATAGTGGAATTATTCTGAGAAGGAATATTCGGGACATGATAACACCGACTCTTGTCCCGTGAGGCTGGCTAAAAATCAACAACGCGACTTCAGTCAGGTGAGGATATCTATCCGGTTAACAACGCAAGGTTAGTCTTTTATCCCCAACCTCAGAGCCGCCTGCCAAAATGAATAAGTTTATGCATCCCGAGTTTAAGCAGGTTGCTTTGAAATAAAATGCCTGTCATTGCACCGGGACTAAACCGCGGCCTTATACAGATGTAATAATCAGTCCAGACAGGGTCGAATTTATTCTTAAAATGAAAGAGTCCTTTATAATTGTAGGCAAACTTCATCAGTCTCCCCGAAACGTTTATAAGGTATTCCAGGGAAAAGAATACAGAATCATATATTATAAACGGAACAGCACCGAGTGTCCAGTAATCGTAACCCTCACTCTTCAGCGTTTTAAAGATTTCAAAGATCAGCGCCTCCATTATGCCGTTCGGTGTTTTTCTCCGGGTAAGCATTGCTTCCGTCTGTACATACTTTGCGCTTTTATATGAAAGGAGCATCGCGCCCAGCCATAATCCATCGGGACGTTTAACCACAAACAGTCTGCTGCTTTCTTCAAAATAAGTACTGAAAAGATATTTCAGCTGGGGTTCGCCTCCGTGCCTCGTGTGTCTTCTGAATTCCTGAAGCTCTTCAGCGGCCTCTTTCGACCAATGGATTTCAACAACCGTCCCGCTCTTCTTTCCCCTTCTTATCAGCTCCTTAAGCGATCTTTTTTGGAAATGGTTATAATGCAGATCGAGGATTGCCTCCTTCCCCATCCTTATTCCTTTGTAGCCCCGGTCATTAAGGTATTTATAATTCCCGTAATTGCACCCCACAATGAAATAGTTCTTTGCATGCTGAAGGATTATTTCTGATACAACCGACTCGAAATCAATCTTAAATGGAACCTTAACCCGGGTTAGCCATTTTACATTTCTGAAAAGTTGAACCTGGAGATAGTCCATTTCTTCTTTATTATGCCTGCAGAATGCGGATGGGACAGGGCCCTCGATCGTATTCTGTGCTCTACGCGAAACTTCTTTTTTCTCAGCAGTAACTGTACTCAACTTCCTTCCACATTAAAAGATTTAATTTAGAAAATATAATCATTATTCTCCCTGTTTTGCAGAACACAGGTAGATACAACGTTTTCAGAACGTATTCAGAACGTATTCAGAACGTTTTCAGGTTCTATTTGTAAGGTGGTTAGAAACCGGGAGAGACGGTTATCTTCCATATTGCGACTGATTTTCCTAAGTTAGCTGCATTAACTAATATTTTTAAGCAGAGTACCCTTGAAAGCCATAATAATTTTACTGGCAGCGTTCGTTATTCTGCCAGGCTGCAGCAGCAATTTTGATATGAACGAAAATGTAGCCGGAATACAGGTAACGCTGGTTAACCAGGACAGCAGCAGGGTTACTTACCCTGAAGTTATAAAGAACGAAGTTGCTTTAATCGGGTTCATCTATACTCACTGTCCCGATATCTGTCCGATGACCACCCACAATATGATGCTGACGGAAGAGCAGCTCAGCAAGGATGAGTTGAAGAATGTCAGGTTCATCCTTATTTCATTTGACCCTGAACGGGATACCCCGTCCGTCCTTACTAAATTTGCTTCAGTCCGTAGCATGGATATGAATGACTGGGAACTTTTAACCGGCAGCAGGGGCAGTATCGATTCCTTAATGAAGGTATATAACGTTAAAGCTTTCCCGGATGATACAACTTACAACGACAAAGGAGAGCCTGCTTATTTTATGATCCATACCGACAGGATATCTTTGGTTGACCAGGACGGTAATCTCAGGAAGAATTACAGGGGTAGTTCAGCCGATCCTGCCGAGATGGCAAAAGATATTAAAAGTCTTTTATAACGAAGGAGCCTGAATGAAATACCTATTGTTGATCGCATTTATTTTTTTACAGGGAGAAAATAAAATAACAATCCAGGATTCGTGGATGAGACCAGCACCCGAATCTTTTAATACCGCTTTCTACTGCACAGTTATAAATAACGGTGATCTTGCCGATACCTTATATAAAGCCTCGAGCAGTATTTCCGATGATGTACAGATACATGAAACCTATAAGAGAGACGATATGATGGGTATGCGTCCCGTTAAATATCTGGTTATTGCCCCGCACGATTCTGTTATGTTCAAACCGGGTGGTTATCATGTAATGATAATGAACCTCAAGCAGAAGGCAGAAGCCCATCAGACGAAGGAAATCTCTCTGTTTTTTAAGAATGCAGGCGAGGTGAAGGTACAGACTGTAGTTGGTAATCAGTAGATTACAGGATTGCAGTTCCTGATTCATACGAAATAATTGTTGAATAATTAAACAAATGGCATTTGAATAATTCAACACTCTATTATTGAAGAATACTGCATTAAAATGAACTTCTATCAGACGGGGACTTAAATACTATTGAATATATCAACACTCCCAGTGTTTAATTTTTCTATCATCTAAATTCAGGCATCCCCATAACTCTTTATTAATAAAGCGTTTACATCCCCCTAGAAGCTGCTAATATTTCTCCGGCATTCCATTTGACTCTCTTGATATGCGATAAATTCAAAATAGAGAGGAAAACATTATGGTCGCATTATTCGTAGTATTCACATTTATCTTCTTTATCCTTATTGATTTCCTTGTATTAAGGGCGCAGAAGAAGACACATCCGGCATTCCAGCCGAGCTCATTCCTGGCAGAAAGGCTAGTGTTCGACCTGAGCACTCTTTCTGTTCCGGGAGACATCTTTATTTCGAAAGGACACACCTGGGCAAAGAAAAATGAATATGGCCTTATTAAGGTCGGTGTTGATGACTTCATAATCAAATCACTGGGAAATTTCTCAGTATCGAAGATTGCAGAACCCGGAACCCCTGTGAAAAAAGGCGAGGTTATCTTTGAAGGTATTTCCAACGGAAACAATTTCAAATTCAGATCACCGGTTGACGGTGAAGTTAAATTCACAAATCCCAAAATCCTCGGAAGGAAGATTAACGATCCTTATGGGGACGACTGGAGTATCCTGATGCTTGCCCCCGAATATGAGATCAGCAAATACCAGCTTTTCTCAGGCAGCGAGGTTAAGAACTGGATGAAAAAAGAGTTCAAACGTCTCCGTGAATTTCTCGGGGCTCATACCGTAAAACCTGAACTTGCCGGAGTAACAATGCAGGATGGCGGTAATATAGTTGAAGGAGCACTTTCCCTGGTATCAGATGAAGGTGTTAAAGATTTTGAAAAAGAATTTTTACTGATGTAGGGAGAAAAAATGCAGAAACCAAAAGCAATATTGTTCGATGCAACCATGTGTGTTGGCTGCGGATCCTGTTATGAAGCTTGTAAAGAGCAGAATAAACTTGCAGAAACTAACGATGATTTCTTAAAAGATCACCTCTCAGCCAGCACCTATACCGTTGTTGAAGAATACGGTGATGTGTACACAAGGAAAATGTGTATGCATTGTATAGATCCCGCCTGTGTATCTGTTTGTCCCGTAGGGGCAATGGAAAAAACTGCGTTGGGACCAGTTATTTACGACCCCGATAAATGTTTGGGATGCCGCTATTGTATGCAGGCATGTCCTCAGAAAGTTCCCAGGTATGAATGGAACAGGACAAACCCGCGCGTACGCAAATGCATTATGTGCCACGACAGGGTTTCCAGAGGCGAACAGACAGCCTGCGCTGAAGCCTGTCCGGCCGGGGCAACTATATTCGGCGACAGGGAGGATATGATAGCTGAAGCCAAAAGAAGAATTGCCGAAGATCCCGATACATATTATCCGGAAGTTTACGGCTTGAAGGAAGCAGGCGGTACAAGCGTGCTTGTGCTCTCCCCTGTTCCATTCGATCAGCTCGGCTTTCCGGAACTGCATTCCGAAGCACTTCCCAATTATACGATGCGCGCCCTCGAAAAAATCCCTACGGTGGTATCTGTCGGTTCCGTTTTCCTCGGTGGAATGTACTGGCTTACCAAACGCAAAAACGAGATCGCAAAAGAAAATAAAACGTTAAACAAAAAGGAAAAAGATAACAATGAAAACAATTAATCTGCCTAAAATAACTTTCTGGAGGGCTGTTGCATCTATCATTGTTATCACCGGTCTTTACTCAACTTACTTGAGATTTACGGGTGGATTACAATCAGCAACAAACCTGAGCGATACATATCCCTGGGGATTATGGATCGGTTTCGATATACTTTGCGGTGTGGGACTTGCGGCCGGGGGATTCACCCTGTGCGCGGTTACCCATATCTTTAATATAGAAAAGTTTAAGCCGCTTACACGTCCGGCTATACTTACAGCTTTCCTGGGCTACCTGCTTGTTGTGTTCGGACTGATGTACGACCTGGGCAAGCCTTATAATATCTGGCATGCTCTTATCATGTGGAACCCCCGGTCTGTTATGTTCGAAGTGGCCTGGTGTGTTATGCTGTATTCTACAGTGCTGTTCCTTGAATTTCTTCCGATTGCTCTTGAAAAATTCAGATGGGGAAGACTGCTGAGAATTATCAGGAAGGTAAGCCTTCCCATAATGGTTCTCGGTGTACTGCTGTCTACTCTGCACCAGTCGTCGCTGGGATCGCTGTTCCTTATCCTGCCGACGAAAATGAGCCCTATCTGGTACTCGCCCTACCTGCCGGTCTATTTCTTCCTGTCGGCTGTGGGTGTAGGTTTTGCAATGGTTATATTCGAATCGTTCCTCAGCGCCCGGGCTTTTAACAGGGAACTGGAGATGGACCTGCTGTCGCTGGCAGGACTAATAAGCGTAAGCATACTTATGATCGGATTCGTTCTTAAGCTTACCGACCTGGTTTCATCAGGACATTTCTCTGCTCTGCTTTCGATAAATGAGAAGTCGCTCCTTTATTACCTCGAGGTACTTATGGGAGTTCTCGTCCCCTTCGGTCTGCTGATTCAGAAAAAAGTGAGAGAGAACCGGAAATGGCTCTATATGGCTACCGTTCTCATCATTGCAGGTTTTATCCTGAACCGTATGAATGTGGCCATTACTTCTATAACATCGAGTGCAGGACTGAACTATTTCCCGAGTTTTAATGAGATCAGCATAACCATGATGCTCGTCGCTCTTGGTATGTGGGCATTCAGGTTAATAACTAAACATTTCCCGGTATTTCAGCCAATGGCCGTTGAACTTGAAAAGAATATGAACTAATTAATTTGGAGAACTCCAAATGCCTAAAAATAAGCATTCTGAACCCGCTAATTATGACTCAATGAAGTGTATATGGATGAGTTCAAATACCGTAGAGTATAAGCTGTGTGATAAAAACTTCGACTGCGATAACTGCGTGTTCGATAAGATCATGAGGAATATAAATCCCGGAGCATCCATAACTGGATCTGCTGCCGGCAATGATTCCGGGAAGAATATCATACAGAGAAAGATCGATATGCTGAAGCTGATTAATTACTCTCCCGGGTATTGTTATCTTAATAACAGCGTGGTACTTAAAAAACTTTTCGATAAAACTTATTATCTGGGACTTGATAAATCAGTTTATCTTTTCCTGGATAATCTGAAGGAATATGAATTCCAGTCGACAGGTACAGGTATTAAAAAAGGTAATACATTACTGAAATTATGGGGAGATTGGGGGAGGCAAATGTGCTCTCCCCTGTTAGTTTTTTGATTGTTGATAAGTTAAAACATAACATAAATGATTTCAGGGTGAACTCATGGCTCAGCCTGGTTGATGCAGATCCTGATGAAATAGAACAGTACCGCCTGAGTGAAGATGAATATATGAAGAAAATAGAGGATCTGGGAGTGAAATTGCAGGAATTTGAAAATGAGTATTCGTTTCTGGGTGCCCGGATGAACGACGGCGGAATAAAGGTGAAATATCTATACCAGGTAACGGGTATTAAAAAGTACAAACATTTCCTTGATTCTCTCTTTGCTGATAAGAGGATGAACTAAAACTGTTGATATATTCAACTATTTCTCTTGATAATGATCTTTTAGTTGATTACGTTTGAGTGAATATTTTTCGGGGAGATTCGGGGAGATTATGCGTCCCTCATTCATAAATAGGTTAAGTGTAAAGCTTACCCTCATCATCTTAAGTATACTGCTGATTAATTTAGCAGTGTATACTTTTTATACGCTTTCCGTACTCAAGAAAGACCTGACCGAGGCGTCCTCCCAAAATGCTTATAACCTGAGCGATGTGATTAAAAAATCAACACGTTATAGTATGCTTCTGAACCGGCGACAGGATATCTATGAGATAATCAATACCATCGGAAAGGAATCCGGTGTTGAGAAAATAAGAATTTACAACAAACAGGGACGGATCAGCTATTCTACCGATTCCACGGAAATAAATAAGACGGTGGATACCAACAGCGAAGCCTGTAATGTATGTCATTCCCGCCCTACTCTTCCCACAAACCTGCCTCAGAATGAAATGATCAGGGAATTTTCGGTGGATGACAACAGGAAGGTGCTGGGACTGATAAACCCTATAAAGAACGAATCCGACTGCAGTAACGGTGCCTGCCATGAGCATCAGCCGGATAAGAATATCCTCGGTGTACTCGATGTTATAGTATCAACCGAAAAGATGAACAAGATCATCGACGCTAATACCACCAGCATCATAACAAATGCAGTTATCCTTATGGTCCTTATCTCCGCTTTCAGCGGATTATTCATAGTTATCCTTGTCAATAAACCCCTTAAGAAGATCTCTAAGGGGATTGAAGAGATTTCCAACGGCAACCTCGATTATAAAATAGGAATAAATTCTAAAGGTGAACTTGCACAGGTGGCTAATGAGTTCAATTATATGTCATCCCACCTGAGCACTGCCTACCAGGAAATCAAGGAATGGTCGGAGACTCTTAACCTTAAAGTTGAAGAAAAGAACGAAGAACTTAAAAAGATCTATGAACAAATAACACAGATAGAAAAACTTGCCTCGTTAGGAAAACTTTCTGCTACGGTTGCCCACGAACTTAATAACCCTCTTGAAGGAATATTAACGTACAGCAAGCTTATTACGAAGAAGCTGATGAAGCTCAGCTCTAACGGCGAGTTTAAGGATATAATAGAATTCCTTACACTTATATCGGATGAATCAGCGCGCTGCGGAAAAATTGTGAAGGACCTTCTCCTCTTCTCTCACAAGGATGAAGGTAAGTTTACGGAAAACGACCTTGCCCGGATAATCGACAAGAGTTTAGTGCTGATAAATCATCACCTCGAAATAAACCATATAAAGCTCGTAAGGGATTATAGGATTGAGAACCTCTCCATTGAATGCGACTCGCAGAAAATAGAGCAGGCCCTGATAGCAATACTCATAAACGCGATTGAGGCAATGAGTGACGGGCAGACCCTCGAAGTATCACTTGAAACGGAAGAAGATTACGCTATTATACGGATAACCGATCAGGGAAAAGGAATTTCGGAAAAAGATCTGCCCTACATATTTGAACCATTCTATTCAACCAAGAATGATAATAAAGGAACAGGACTGGGGTTAGCGGTGGCATACGGAATAATTAAACAGCACCATGGAAAAATACAGGTTGAAAAAACGTCCGAAGAAGGAACGACCTTCAAAATGATTTTACCAATTAAGAAAATTACCAGAGAAATTAACTATGAAACCTAAAGCAAACTTATTAGTGGTAGACGACGAACTAATCGTAAGACAGTCATTGAAACACTGGTTTGAAGAGGACGGCTACAATGTTGAAACGGCCGACAGCGGTGAGATAGCACTCAAACACTTTGAAAAGGGGAAGTACGATATCCTGCTGCTGGATATGAAAATGCCCGGAATGAGCGGCCTTGAGCTGCTTACAAAGGTGAAGGAGTTCGATCCTTCGGTAATTGTTATTCTAATTACAGCCTTCGCTTCCGTTCCATCTGCAATTAAGGCTCTTAAGGACGGAGCATACGATTATATTACCAAGCCTGTCGATCCGGATGAGTTATCCCATATACTTGAGAATGCCCTCAACCAGAAAACGCTTAAATCGGAAAATGATGCCCTGAAGGAGAATATAGACGAGATCATCAAACCCGATAACCTTATCGGTGAAAGCGTCGAAATGAAGAAGATCTTCTCACTGATAAATACAGTTTCGCAGACAGACACAACTGTAATGATCAGGGGCGACAGCGGTACAGGGAAAGAGCTTGTGGCTAAGGCAATTCATATAAACAGCAAGCGAAAATATTTTCCTATCATTACCGTTAACTGCGGCGCACTGGCAGAGTCGCTGCTTGAAAGTGAATTATTCGGTCACGAAAAAGGAGCCTTTACCGGAGCTCATTATAAACGCAAAGGCAAGTTTGAAATGGCCAACGGCGGAACGATATTCCTTGATGAGATCGGTACTGTTTCCGCTAAGATGCAGGTTGAGCTTCTGCGCGTTATAGAAACAAAACAGTTCACGCGTGTGGGCGGAAATGAAATGATAAAGAGCGACTTCAGGGTAATTGCAGCAACTAACGAACCTCTCGAGGATCTTGTTAAACAGGGCAGATTCAGGGAGGATCTTTATTACAGGCTGGATGTTTTCACTATTCTTATTCCTCCCCTGCGTGAGAGAATTGAGGATATCCCCCTTCTGGCTTATTACTTCCTGAAGAAATTCTCTATCGCGATGAACAAAAAGAAGGATACGATCTCAGCGGAGGCTATGGACTTCCTTGTTAAGTATGGCTGGCCCGGTAACGTGCGCGAGCTCGAGAATGCGATTGAACGTGCTGTTGTTGTGAGTAAGACTAATATTATCGACGTTAAGGATCTTCCTTTCCAGGTTAGTTCTAACAATCATTACGATAAAGATGACAGGAGCATTTCCGCTATGGAGAAGAGGCATATCTCACTGGTGCTGAATGAACTGAACTGGAATATCTCTAAAAGCGCGGAAGCTCTGAAAATTGACAGAGTTACACTCTATAATAAAATAAATAAATATGGCCTCCAGAGAAAACCGTGATGCAGGATATTTGCATAGCTCCTGTCAGGATTTCTAATAAGGAACTGCTGCAAAGAATTATCCTTGAGCTGGGAAAGATCCTGCTGGTTGAAATTAAAACAGTCGATCTGAAACTTGATCTGAATAAGGCTTATTCCTCCGATCGCAGGCAGTATTATTCAACTCAGATTATCGCGGAAGCCCTGAACCATACTGACCGGCTTAATGGTAAGGTGGTAATCCTTGTTGATTTTGATCTCTACATCCCTGTGTTTACCTATGTGTTCGGCGAGGCTCAACTGAATGGCAAGCATTCAGTTGTTTCTCTGTGCAGACTCCATGAAGAATTTTATACGGGAAGAACGGATGATGAGCTTCTTTTCGAAAGGGCTGTTAAGGAAATTCTCCACGAACTGGGACACAACTTCGGACTGCTTCACTGCAGCAACTGGGATTGTGTAATGCACGCATCGGCCGATATTGAAGAAGTGGATATTAAGGGAAGAGTCTACTGCAGGGACTGCAGGCGTACACTTCAGAGCGTATTCAATTTCCGTCGAAATTAAATACCCCTGTATCACCGCCTCCCTATTCCCGTAGGGAATAAACCTTTGTAACCAATACCTATAACATCCACAGCCTTATTCCCATAGGGAAAAAACCTTTGTCTCCCGTCTGTATCCCCTGAACGGGTATGTTTAGTTGGCGGTGCTGTTCGATTCTGATAGATCGACCTTCCTTGATTGACGCCTGGTATAGATTTGTTTCCTTATATAGTGATCAAGAAGCCATGCGGCTGAGATCCATGCAAATCCTATCGTCCATCCTGCAATAATATCATTGGGTGAATGTGCCCCGCGGATTATTTGCGCGATACCAATAGCTATACACAATAAAAAAGCAATCGTCATTAAATAATGATTAACTTTTCTGTTGGGATTGGCCCTGTATACAAGCCGGGCAAGTGTAAAATAAAATACAACTGACATTAACGCATGGCCGCTGGGAAAATCCTTACCGTATGTGTCGAATAAGTTCAACCAATTGTTCCATGGCTCTCCGCCAAAATAGTTTTTCAGGAAAACATGGAGAAAACCTGCGCCGAGAACCACAAAGAAATACGTATATAGCGTTCTGTATTTTTTCCGTATAAAAAGGTACCCGCCGAAAACAATAGAGAAAAGAGAAACAAATAACCTGCTTGAAAGGGCAGCCAGCTCATCCATCCTCGCCACAAGTGATTCAGATCCGAATGTACCACTCCACTTATTGGTTTTCCCCAGCCAGTCGAATAACAGTAATTTGTAATCCCCGGTTACTCCCGCAATAAACCCGTTTGTGCAAAGGAAAAAAATATAAAGACATAAAACGATGATGGAATAAGCAGCATATCTTTTATACTTTCTGCTTTTCCTGTCTTCCCGCTCCATAGCATCCATAGAAATATTTCGTTTTTATTGAATGTTTCAAAAATAAATAAAATATCGATGAATTTTTAATGATCTTACCCACGTTATTTCACAGAACCAATTGTCAAATCCTCCTCAAGAATCCTTATAACTTTCTTCATCTCATTGATTACAGTAATCTTATCCTTTGCGGGGATTTAGATCCTGATAGAGGATCAAAAGTTGTAACCTGAGTTTCTTTATCATACTGTCAGATCCCCGTAAAAGCCCCATAACTGCAGCCAATCCGACAAATCATATCCTCGAACATCCCGGATGTTCCACACCCCCCTCTTCTCAATATTTAGAATAACGAAATTTTTCCATTCTAATTAATGACAACCGCACCGTGTAAACAGGCTAAAATGCAGTTTATCGTTTATAAATACACTCTGGAATGTTATTTGTCCTGAATATTCGATTCTGGCGATTGCCCGCGTATTGCTTAATAAAATCGGAAGGGATTTATGTACAATTCCATAGTCCTGGTTAAACAGGTCCCGGATACAGCTAACATTTCCGGGAAGGTTATGAAAGATGACGGTACCGTTAACCGTTCAAAGCTCCCCGCCATATTTAATTTCGAAGATAAAGTTGCCCTTGAATTCGCACTTCAGATAAAAGAGAAGTTCGGAGGAAAGGTAACGGCTATAACGATGGGACCTCCCCGCGCTTCCGATACCCTGCGTGAATGTTTGTATATGGGCGCCGATGAGGCTTATCTGATAACCGATCGGAAATTCGCCGGTGCCGATACCCTTGCCACTTCTTACGTACTGTCCGAGGCGATAAAAAAGATCGGAAACTACAATTTAATTTTTGCGGGAAGACAGGCAATTGACGGAGATACAGCTCAGGTAGGTCCCCAGACTGCCGAAAAGCTGGGAATTCCCCAGATCACCTACGCCGAGGAATTGATAGAAGTTACGCGCGACGGCATAGTTATTAAACGTAAGATCGATGGCGGTTATGAGATAGTTGAAAGCTCGATGCCGGTGCTTATCACCGTATTAAAAGATGCTGTGGAACCGCGTCCTTTCAGCGCTAAACGTGTCATGGCTTATAAGGGAGCCAAATCGCTCAGTGATCTTGAAAAAATGACAGAGGATAATTCATTGCTTTATATCGATAAGCTGGTACATGAGTATGAGGAAAGAGAATTGCTGATAAAAACACTCACCACAGATGACCTCGATGTTGATCCTGAACGCTGCGGAATTAAAGGCTCCCCCACCAAAGTTTATAAAGTAGAATCTGTGGTACTGGCCGGAGGAAACCAGGTAAAGGTTGAACCCAATAAGAGCGCGTTGTCGGGACTGATAGAGCAATTAATGACAGATCATATTTTTGGTTAAAGGAATCATCATATGAAATTTTCGAATGAAGTCTGGGTATTTATAGAACAGAGAGATGGTAAACCTGCCGATGTAAGCTTTGAACTTCTCTGCAAGGCGCATAAGCTTGCACAGACGATGAAGGCTTCCGTAAAAGCCATTGTAATCGGTGATAATACGGAGGTAACCGCAAAGGAAACATTCCGCTACGGAGCCGATGAGGTTTTGCTGATTGATCATCCCTCGCTTAAATATTTCAGAACGATTCCATACAGCCGGATATTGACAAAGCTTATTGAGGAATTCGTTCCCCGGATAGTTTTATTTGGAGCCACTGTAATCGGCCGCGATCTCGCCCCGAGGGTAGCCTCGCATACTAAAAGCGGTCTAACGGCCGATTGTACCGACCTCCAGATATCCGATGTTACTTATCTGAAAGAAAATTTCCCAAAACTGCTGCTGCAGATTCGTCCCGCTTTCGGGGGAAACATCATCGCAACGATCATTACTCCCGACGTACCGGTGCAGATGGCTACCGTCCGCGAAGGAGTTATGGAGCTTACTCCCCTTCAAAAACCTAACCCTGAAAAAATCACACGAATAAACTTTGAACCGGATCCCGCAGATGAGCTGGTAAGGATTATAGAGCAGCATCGGGAGGAGAATAAAGTGAATCTTAAGGCATCTCCGATAATAGTTGCGGGAGGCTATGGACTGGGTACAAAGGATAATTTTAGACTGATCGAAGAACTGGCCCACACTATCGGCGCCGAGGTTGCCGGAAGCAGGGCCGCGGTGGATGCGGGGTTTGTAACGCCCGACAGACAGGTGGGACAAACAGGCGTAACCGTTCGTCCCAAACTTTACATAGCGGTTGGTATTTCCGGCGCTATTCAGCACCGGGCTGGAATGCAGGAATCACAGAAGATAATTGCTATAAACACCGATCCCGAAGCCCCGATATTCGGTATAAGTCATTACGGCATCGTGGGCGACGCAACAGAAGTTATACCCGCTTTCATCGAAGCTTATAAAAATAAATTGAAATAAGGTTTTACTATGCCAAACTTTTTCACCGAAAACAGCGATCTGCAGTTCCATTTTAATAATCTGAATGTTCAGGAGATAGCCGCAATCCTTGAAGACGATTACACGCAGGCAAAGGAATACCGCTACGCCCCGATCGATTACGATGACGCAATAGAAAATTACAGGAAGGCACTTGAGATAACAGGCGATATCGCCGGAAACTTTATAGCAGAACGTGCCGCTGATGTTGATGAAGATGGCGCAGTGCTGATCGATGGTAAAGTGAGTTACGCAAAAGGAACACAGGAGAATTTAAAAAGATTGTCGCAGGCCGATCTGATGGGACTGATATTTCCAAGAAAATACGGAGGACTAAATGCTCCCTTCATGGTGTATATTATGTCTATTGAGCTTGTCTCCCGCGCCGATGCCTCATTGATGAACCTATATGGACTGCAGGATATTGCCGATACAATCAGGAAATTCGGAAATGAAGATCAGAGACAGGAATTTCTCCCCGGATTCTGTTCCGGCAAATATACCGGGGCAATGGCTCTTACAGAACCCGATGCGGGCTCTGACCTTCAGGCTGTTAAGCTTCACGCCTACCAGGATGAAAAAGGCAGCTGGTTCCTTAAAGGTGTTAAAAGATTTATAACAAATGGAAATGGTGATATACTGCTTGTTCTGGCCAGGTCTGAACCGGGTACAAAAGACGGACGCGGACTGAGTATGTTCGTTTGCTACGGCGACGAAACTGTGAGAGTAAGAAGAATTGAGCATAAGCTCGGCATCCACGGTTCCCCTACCTGTGAACTTCAGTTTAACGATACTCCCGCTCAGTTAATAGGAAACAGGAGATTCGGACTCATCAAATATGTATTCGAGCTGATGTTCCGCGCGAGGATGGGAGTATCCGCGCAGGCAATGGGAATCTCACAGGCAGCCTACGAAATGGCCGTAAAGTATGCACGTGAAAGAGAACAGTTCGGAAAACCGATCATCAATATACCGGTTGTTTCAAATATACTGATAGATATGAGGACCCTGCTTGAAGCCAACCGGGCACTGCTTTATGAAGCTGCAAGGAGCGTTGATAAGAAGGAAGTACTTGAGATGCAGATCGAAAAGCTTAAAGAAGCAGGCAAAGGTACCCAGGAAGAAAACTTCAGACTTAAACAGCTTACGAAGGAAACAAACCTGCTCACCCCGATGTGCAAGTATGTTCTTACCGAATCGGCCAATAAGATTACGTACGATGCATTGCAGATACATGGCGGAACAGGATATATGAAGGAATTTAAGATAGAAAGACTGGCACGGGACGCGAGGATTACAAACATTTATGAAGGTACCTCTCAGCTCCAGGTTGTTGCGGCAATAGGAGGCGTGTTTAAT
Source organism: uncultured Bacteroidota bacterium (assembly GCA_963839165.1). GTDB lineage: Bacteria > Bacteroidota > Ignavibacteria > Ignavibacteriales > Ignavibacteriaceae > DATFVA01. Next base: position 1,179,137 of record CAWIUG010000005.1, read on the forward strand.
GATGTGCTCGGCTACAGGTTCGATGAGAAGGAAAAGAAAGAATACAGAGGCGGCGTCGCTCCTTTACGTAATCACCTGGTAGAGATAAGGGAGATATTAAAGGACTGTATTAAGTATGTAACTGATAAAAAGGATCCCGCTTTCCAGGAAGTTGTTGGAAAAGATCTTCTTGAACTTTATACGTATCTCGTTGTCGGTTACCTGCTTCTCGATCAGGCTGAGATCGAACCGCAGAAAGTTTTCTCAGCCAACCGGTATATACTTTATTCACTTGCAAACGCAAGAAAGAATGCTGAGTCGATTAAGGACGGCTTATTCAACGATATACTTCACGCGGAAGAAATTTTAGCTTAAAAATTGATCCAATAAAAGGTGAGATAAAAATGACAGATAAACAAATCTTCTACTACAAAATTTTTGATGATAAAGAACGTCTCAACTATATGAAATCATCGCTTCCTCACAGCGAGCTCGAGAGCCTTCTGAGGGAGTATGAGAGAAATCATCAGAAATATTTCAATCCTGAGTTCATTCAGTTCCTCAGAGAAAAGGACATTGAAGCTGAACTGATCGAAGTCAGCGACATTTCCTATTAATTTATTGCCGTCGGTTAAAACCGTATCCGTCGGTTAAAACCGTATCCGTCGGTTAAAACCAATATCCGTCGGTTAAAACCGACGGCAATATTAATTATTTGCCGTTGACTTTAGCCAACGGACAAAGGTTCCAGCCCATACATCTATTACCGTTGGCTTTAGCCAAACTGCAGATCAATCCTTTTTTGTCTTAATTTTGATTCTTATTTTGACTAAATTTTAAAGTTAATTTTTCTGTATCATATTGTTTTAAGGACACACTAATGAAATATTCAGTACTCATTTTAGCCTGCCTGATGCTTGCGATCTCCTATAGTAACACTTCAGCCCAGGTTGAAAAGGATAAGGGAGTTTTCGTTGAACCAAAAAAGGGATTCTACGATGAAATAAAAACAGCCGTAAAAGATTACAATAACCCAACGAAAGAAAAGAAAAAAGAGTTCAGGGTTGATATGAGTAATGTCAACGCCCCGAAGTCAATCGATGAATTCACAAAATACTGGTACAACGATCCGATCTCCCAGGGTCAGACCGGAACCTGCTGGTCATTTTCCACTACTTCTTTCTTTGAATCCGAGGTCTACCGTCGTGAGCACAAGAAAGTTAAGCTCTCCGAAATCTTCACTGTTTATTGGGAGTATGTGGAGAAAGCAAAAAGATTTGTTGAAGAAAGAGGCAATTCCCTCTTTGATGAAGGATCGGAAGCAAACGCTGTGAAGAGAATTTACAAGATGTACGGTGCTGTTCCGGAAGACAGTTACGCCTGTATGCTGCCGGGACAAAAATTCCCCGACCACAGTCTTATGATTAAAGAAATGAGAGACTACCTTAACCATGTTAAAGATATGAACGCATGGGACGAAGATGAAGTGATCAGGGTGATTAAGTCGACGTTAAATCACTACCTTGGCGAACCTCCAACACAGGTTACTGTCGACGGAAAAACATATACTCCAAAAGAATATCTTTCTGATTACCTGAAAATTAATCCCGATGATTATGTTGACGTTCTGTCATATACCCAGAAACCTTACTGGCAGCAGGTTGAATATGAAGTGCCGGACAATTGGTGGCATAACGCGGATTACTATAATGTTCCCCTCGACGATTACATGAACGCTCTTAATAATGCTATTAAGAACGGTTATACCATGTCGATCGGCGGAGACGTTTCAGAGCCTGGTTACGATGCATGGAACAAGGTTGCTATCATTCCATCTTTCGACATCCCTGCCGAGTACATAGATGAGAACGCGAGAGAATTCAGGTTCAATAATGAAACCACTACCGACGACCACGGAATTCATATGGTAGGTTACACTAATAAAGACGGTGTTATGTGGTATCTCATTAAAGATTCAGGGTCAGGATCAAGAAACCTGGACCCCAAGGGTTATTACTTCTTCAGAGAAGATTACGTGAAACTGAAAATGATGGACTTCCTGGTTCATAAAGACGCGGTTAAAGACCTCCTTGCAAAATTCCAGGTAACTCAGAAATAATCCCGCATTCCCCGGAGCAGCGATAACCCATCGCTGCTCTATCATACTCCTTTTTTGGTTCTCCATTCAAAGAAGGAATACCTTGAAAAGGTCGGAATAATAGTTTAAATTACGGCCTAAATTACGACACAAAAGGTTACCCCATGAGACAAATTAATGTATCCAGTGATATCATTCCCGTAGGTCAATTTAAATCAGGTTTAGCTAAATACCTTAAGGAAATTCAGGAGAAGAAAAATTCTTTGATTATTACTCAAAACGGAAAACCTGCTGGAGTCCTTATATCACCATCCGAATTTGATGAGTTACGTAACACAAAATTATTTATCGAGTCTATCTCCCGTGGATTATCAGATTCAGAAAAAGGAAATAGACTTACAACCTCAGAACTAAAAAAAGAACTTGGAAAAGCCAGAGTAAAATAGCCTGATGAAATTATACTGGACGAAGGAAGCGTCAATCCAGCTTCAGGAAATAGAAAAGTATATTTCCAAAGATGATCCTCAAAAAGCTATAAAGTTTGTGAATAGTTTAATTTCAGCTTCGGAAAAAATTCCCGCAAACCCTGATAGGGGAAGAATTGTTCCGGAACTATCGATAGGACCAATCAGAGAGATCATATTTAAAAACTATCGAATCGTATACATCCGGAAAAAGTCGGAAATCGAGATTCTAACTGTTTTTGAGGGACAAAAGTTATTGAATGAAAGCGAAATCCTGAAAAATATCTGACTAGAGATCAGATTCATAAAAAGGAAAGAGACTTTTTACCTTATCTTAATTCATCCATTCTGCTTATATTTCAAACTCAATTTTTTCTAAATATTATCCTATTCTCCTGTTTATGTACGACTTTATTTTTAAACCCTTCTCACAAATGACCGATGAAGATTATGCCGCGGTCGGGTTCAAATCCGGAATTGAAATTCATCAGCAATTACTAACAGATAAAAAACTTTTCTGCAGGTGTCCCGCCGGCAAATACAGCAGGCATTACGACGCCGAGATCCTCAGGCATATGCGGCCAACTTTAAGCGAACTTGGTGTGTATGACGGCACTGCCCTGATGGAATTCAAGACTAAAAAAGAAATTATCTACCGTATAAACCGTGAAACGGTCTGCACGTATGAGATGGATGATACTCCACCTTTTCTTATAAATGATGATGCCCTTGAGATTGCTCTCGGCATCGGTATGCTCTATAACTGCAGTCTTGTTGATGAACTTCATATAGCAAGGAAGCAGTATCTCGATGGAAGCATCCCTACAGGTTTTCAGAGGACGGCTATTTACGCCCTTAACGGAAAGATCCCTTACAAGGACCGTGAAGTAAAGATCGTGCAGATGTCCATTGAAGAGGATTCCTGCCGCGAGGTTGAAGATATGGGTCACGAGAGGATCTACCTTACCGACAGACTGGGAATGCCGTTAATTGAAACGGTTACGGGACCTGATATGCGTACTCCCGTTGAAGTCGCCGAAGTCGCGCGCCTGTGCAGCAAGCTGGTGCGAAGCACGAACCAGGTGCGGCGCGGAATGGGTGCAGCAAGGGAGGATGTAAATGTCAGCGTTACAGGAGGAACAAGAATAGAGATTAAAGGTGTTCCGCAGATCAAGGACATTCCATTGCTCACCTATAATGAGGCAATGCGCCAGTGGAACCTGCTGCGGCTTCGTGAAGAGCTGAAGAGCAGAGGAATAACTGAAGAAACTTTCAAAGCTGAATCATTTGACGTAACCGGCGTTCTTAAGAATCCCCACTACATCCCCATTAAAAACGCACTTGAGAACGGCGCCTTTCTAAAGTGTGTGGTGCTGAAGGGTTTCTCTGAAGTCCTTCACTGGCAGACACAGACTAACACCTATTTTTCCAAAGAGATTTCCGACCGCGTGCGCGTAATCGCCTGCTTAACCACTATCCCTAACATGATTCATTCCGACAGTAAGGGAGATACAATAACCTCTTCGGAATGGCAGAAAGTAAGGAAGGCATCCGGCGCTAAAGATAATGATACGATGGTGCTTGTGTGGGGAAGCGAAGACGATACTGCAACAGCGGTTAAGGAAATTATCATTCGCGCAAAAGAGGCTGTCATCGGAATTCCATCTGAAACAAGACAGGCTCTCAGCGACGGTACCAATGGGTTTGAAAGAATTCTTCCCGGCGCCGACAGAATGTATCCCGATACCGATTTACCGCCTAAGCAGATCCCTGCTGAAACATTACAAAAAATAAAAAGCCAATTGCCCCAGCATTTCTGGGATAGAGAGAAATGGTACAGTGAGTTAAAGGTTCCCGCGGATACAATTCCGGACCTCTCAATTTCTCCCTATGCGGAACTGTTCAAAAGGGCTGTGAACGATTGGAAGATCAACCCGGTCTTTGCAGCTGTTCTCCTGATTCAATTTCCGAAGCGGTTAAGAAAAAAAGGATACGATACTGATATCCTAAATGAGGAAATATTCTCAGAGATACTTAAGGCATACAGGGATGAGAGGATAACCCGCGACGGAATGCTGCCCCTGCTGGAGAATGTAATCTCGCTGGGACTTTTCTTCGATGAGCTTCTTCCCCTCCCCTGCACCGATAATGAGCTCGATAAAACATTTAATGAATCGAAGAAAGATCTGAAGCACGTTAAGCTCTACAAGAAAGAAAACAGTGCGAAAGTAATTATGGGATTCGCGATGAACAGGCTGCGCGGAAGAATTCCCGGGCTCGATGTTTTAACCTATATCCAGAGAAAAGAAAATTCTCTTACTAATAATGCTGAAAAGGAGAATGCATAAATTGGCTGACAATAACGGCGATTATAAAGGCTACCGCGGTGAAGCACTTACTACATTGAAGAAATTCGACGCGCTGGTATGGAGCAATGTAGATTTAACCACAGATGACGGAACATATAACGGGATAATTCTCCCCCGCTCGGAAACCGCAGACGACCAGCACATAGTGCTGAAGATACCTGTCGGCTACAACATCGGCATCGCCGCAAAAAAGGTAACCGGTATTATAGTGCACAGCAGAAAAGAAGCTCACTACAAAATACCCGAAAAAGATTTTCCGTATGAAGCCGATAAACCGCGTGTAAAATTGTTGGGAACGGGCGGCACGATAGCAAGTCGGCTCGATTACAGAACCGGCGCGGTAATACCAGCATTTTCTCCCGGAGAACTTTATGGTTCGGTTCCCGAGCTTGCAGATTACTGCAACCTTGAAACAGAAAAACTTTACGGAGTGTTCTCTGAGAATATGGGTCCTGCCCAGTGGCAGGGACTAGCGGAAGCAATCGGAAAGGAAATAGAAAAAGGAGTTCAGGGAATTGTAATAGGTCATGGAACCGACACGATGCACCACACAGCCGCGATATTGTCGTTCATGGTTCAGAACTCGCCTGTACCAATAGTGATGGTTGGATCGCAGCGCTCAAGCGACCGCCCTTCCTCTGATGCAGCTCTGAACCTGATCCATAGCGTAAAGACTGCCGCGGAAAGCGACATAGCTGAAACAATGGTTTGTATGTTTGGTCCCACCAGCGATGTGTACGGACTCCTCCACCGGGGAACACGCGTAAGGAAAATGCATTCAAGCTACAGGTCTACTTTCAGAACAATAGGCGACATCCCCATAGCAAAAGTAAGCCGCACGGAAATAACTCCGCTTCGCGAAGACTATAAAAGAAGAAGAGATGACAAAGATGTAATCGTCAACCCCGTTTTCGAAGAAAAAGTAACCATAGTTTATTATTATCCGAATATGCATCCCGACATCATAGATTCACTTGTTGATAACGGCTATAAAGGAATAATAATAGCAGGTACAGGATTAGGACATGTAAACAGGCCTATGTATCCCGCACTGAAGAGAGCGTATGAAAAAGGAGTCGCGGTATATATGACCGTTCAGACTCTCTGGGGATACGTTCAGATGTACGTTTATGAAACTGGAAGAGAAATTATGGAGCTGGGAGTAATTCCCGCGGCTAATATGCTTCCGGAAGTAGCTTACGTTAAGCTTGGCTGGGCGCTGGGACAGACAGATGACCTTGAGAAAGTAAAAGAAATAATGCTCACTCCTATTGCCGGTGAAATAACTGAACGAGAACCAAGCAATGGATACCTCGTTTATCAGGGCGGCTTACCCGAAGTAGAAGAGTTTATTTCGAAGTACAAAAAATAATACCCTTCAAACTGTAGTTTAAAGCACGTCCCTTCCCTTCCTTTTTTGTAATTTGGTCACCTTTGAAATCAATACTCAGAAGATGACTAAAATTACAGCCCTCACACTTGTTTATCTTTTATTTCTTTCTTATACAGGTTTCAGTCAGACCAGATATGGCAGTATAACGGGAGTTGTAAAAGCAGCTGAAAATGAAGCGGCGGTTGACGCAAATGTTCTGCTTGAAGGTACGCCGAGGGGTACCACTACCGATACTACAGGCAGGTTTACAATAAGCAGACTTTCGCCGGGTACATATATTATAAAAATTTCCTACCTGGGATATTTTCCGTATGAATCAAAAGTTGAAGTATTTGATAACCAGCTTACAGAGTTAAAAGAAATTATTCTTGCTCCTTCACAGACTGAACTTTCTGAAGTTCTTGTTACCAGCCGGAAGGTCGGGAAATTTAATAATCCGGAGAGTAGTTACATTCTGAAAATCCCTGTAAGGAATATCGAAACTCCCAAAGTGTACAGTACAAGCAGCATGACTGTCCTTAATGAACAGAATATAACGGACATATCGTCGGCAATAAGAACTGTTCCGGGAGGGATCATGACATCAGAAAACTCTATCGGAGTGCTGGGTACAATTGTAAGAGGCTTCAAGACTCTCGCTTATATCCGCAACGGTTTATACAGCCTGAATCCCAACGGAGGAGATCTTCAGAATATAGAAAGACTCGAATTAATAAAAGGACCCTCGGGTGTTATTTATGGAACTGCTGGAGTCTCGAACGGAGGTTTGCTGAACATCGTTACAAAAAAACCTTTCACAACCAGATACATAAATACAGGAATTATCCTAGGGAGCTTTAACCGCCAGAGGTATACAGCCGACCTTAATTTCCCGCTGGATAATCAGAAGGATCTGCTTTTCAGGTTTAACGGCGCGGTTAGTTCAGAAGGCACATTCCAGGATATAGTACATAAAAACGCCTATCTGATAGCCCCAGCCCTGTCTTATAATATAAATAAGAACATCAGGCTTTTCGCTGAAGCCGATATAAATAGTATGAGTTATACCGCGACAACCACATTTAATGGTGCCGGAAAACTTAATGTCAGTTCGATTGATCAGATCAAAACCGATTACTTTCGGTCGTACAGTACCGACCGTACTGATAATCTTCCGAACTTCGCGCAGAATTACCAGGGCAAATTAGATATTGACCTTTCAGATAATCTTCAGTACAACCTCGGAGTCGCATTTGCCGACTTTTCACTGAACGGCACTGTAATTCTTCTGAATCCTGAAAACGATACAATGCTCATAAGGGAATTTTACGATTATAACGGGCAGTACAACACCCTGGATATACAGCAGAACCTTACAGGAAATTTCAAAACATTCGGATTCAAAAATATGTTTATAACGGGTGTAGATTATAAACGGGCAGGAGCTTCGGTGGGCGGAGGAATTGTTGTAAAAGCCGACAGCGTGACTTATACCAGGACCGATACCCCCGTAATGGACGTTAATAAACTCAGGTTGTCATATGATCTTACTTTTTCGAGGGATGAACGTGAGGAAGTTTACTCGGTTTACTTCTCAGATTTTATAAACATTACTTCAAAGCTAAAGGTGATGGGGGGACTCAGGTATGAATATTTGAATTATAAAGGGAATAAGAATCTTTATACTTCTGATATGATAACAAAACCGTTCAACCAGGGATCATTAGTCCCGCAGGCTGGTCTCAGCTACCAGATAATTGATAGCGTTTTCTCTTTGTTCACAAATTTTCTTGAGGGCTATGAGTATGTTGTCCCGAATTCGCAGGGTCAGTCATTTCAAACCCGAATACGCTTCTCAGAGCGAGGCGGGTTTCAAGACTCACCTGTTTAATAACAGGTTATCGTCAACAATTAGTTATTACTATATTTTAGTAAGACACAAAGTAAGACCTGACCGCAATAATCCTCTCCTCTCTGTGCAGGACGGTTCTCAAAAAAGTGAGGGACTTGACGCCGATATCAGGATAAACCCTGTACCGGGTTTGAATATAATCTTGGGATACAGTTACAATAAGAGCCGTCTTGTAAAAGCTTCTGAGTTGATTGAAGGTAAAAGGCCACCGGGAACTCCGGAGAATATTCTCAATCTCTGGGTGAGTTATTCATTTAATAATCCAATTAGTGGTTTGGGCATCGGGGCGGGACTAACGTATAACGATAAATTTTATTATGATGACCTGAACAAACTTATTATACCGGCTTCTTTAAGACTGAAAACCAGTATTTTCTATAATGCCGGGCATTTCCGCACAGCACTCGTGATTGGTAATATTACCGGTCAGCGGTACTGGGATGTTAACGGAAACCCTCAGCCGCTAAGAAACCTGTCAGTAAGTACTAATATCATATTTTAAGTCAGTGATATGATTTAAATCAAGCAATTTTAATTAATATGTGCTTAAGGTTAAGTCATTCAAAACTTCTTTTTTTTATACGGTAGTTAATGCGAAATTTATCCTTAGAGAAGAAATTACCGGCAATTATCTCGTTTCTGATCCTGCTGATAATTTTGACTCTATCCTGGACCGCTTATTTTGGAGTAAGACGAGCTTCTCAGCAGGTAGCACAGGAACGCCTGAAAACCTTAGTAGAACAATTCCGCGATATTTTCCATACGTCATCTGAAAATCTAAAAGCATCCACAAATGAAATTGCGCTCAAGAAACCTGTTGTAAATCTTCTACTGAATCCAGGGAAAGTCGATCTCGACAATTATTTCCGCAATTTACCCTCACTGCGGGGCGACACGCTTACAATGGCATTTCAGGTGCTTGACAGAAATCAAACTATTCTTTACAGTTCAAGACGATCCGGCTCACCACTACCGAAAATTGAAGATACCGTTTATTCCACCGCTTCTGTTAACCCGAACTTCAATGCGATAGGAAGGATTCAGGTACAGAGAGACACGATGATCTATCCTGTTGTAGCTTCCGTTAAGAAAAATAATCATACAATAGGATATCTTGTCAGGTGGCGGCTTCTTATGTCGAGCCGGAAAAACATTCAGAATATCAACAAACTGCTGGGTGAGAACGCTTCTATTTATGTGGGAAATGCTGATAATTCATTCTGGACAAATTTCTCTGAACTGATTTCCGTACATGTATTTTAGTTCCGGTAGAAATCCTGGTGAATATTCCAAGCCGGATAAAAATCGCGTCTTAGGTGCATTTAACACAATACCCGGCACACCCTGGGCATATATAATCGAATTATCCAAAAACGCCATACTTGAAGCTTCAGATCGTTTTCTGAGATGGATACTGACAATCGACTTCCTGGTTCTTTTGGGCGGGTTTGCGTTAACCTGGTTTGTTAGCCGCAGAATTACCGAACCAATAAATAAATTATCATCTGCAGCGGGACGGATCGCGGAGGGAAATTACCAGCAGCAGGTGGATATAAGGAGGAACGATGAACTGGGACAGCTTGCGCGGGCATTCAATACAATGTCTGAAAAGATAAGACATTCTAAAAGCGAGGCTTGAGAATACCGTGAAGGAAAGGACCTCGCAGCTGGAATCTGCCAACAAGGAACTTGACGGTCTTAATCATAAACTGAAGGAGCTTGATCAGCTTAAGACCAATTTCTTTACAAACATTTCGCACGAACTCAGAACGCCGTTAACACTGATTCTTGGCCCCCTGGAAAAGCTACGGCAGGATGATGAGATTTCCGGTAGCTCACGCAGGCAGCTGCAGGTAATTCACCGGAATGCGGGGGTGCTTCTTAAGCAGGTTAACAATCTGCTGGATCTTTCAAGGCTTGAAGCAGGCAAGCTTCATCTCAACTACGAGGAATTTGATCTTGTTAAACTGATAAACATAATTGCCGCGCAGTTTGAACGATTTAAAAATGAAAGAGATATCGATCTTATCATAAAAGCTCCGAAAGAACTTATTGTACAGGCTGATTCCGAAAAAATTGAAAGAATAATTACGAACCTTATTGCTAATGCCTTTAAGTTCACACCCGTGGGTGGCAAAATTGAAATAGCTGCGTCGCTGGGGGAAGATGAGGCTGTAGTTAAAGTCAGAGATTCAGGTCCCGGCATCGAGGCCTCTTTACTTGGATGTATCTTTGACCGTTTCCAGGGTACGGATGTATACCTGACCGGTAATTCCGGCAGTTCGGGACTCGGATTATCAATAGCGCGGGAATTCATCGAACTTCATAAAGGTAAAATCGGCGCGATAAATTCTGCAGAAGGAGGAGCCGAGTTCATCATTAGTCTGCCTCTGAAAGCTGCGAACAAAAAAGAAGCCGGCGAAGGTCCCCTTCCCCGCAGGGATCGGATAGAATTAAAAAACACTGCTGTTGTTCCTCCCTACCACGAAGAAGTTCAGGAACCCCCGGAAGTTCAATCCTCGCAGAAACAGGGAGCTAAAAAGAAAGCCTGCATACTTGTTGTTGAAGACAACGCTGATATGAGTGAATTTATAACGGGAGTGCTGTCAGACAAATATCAGGTTGAATGCGCGTTTAACGGGGCGGAGGGATTGGAAAAAACGCTCAAACATTTCCCGGATCTGATTATCAGCGATATAATGACGCCGGTAATGTCAGGTAACGAGATGATCACCAAACTTAAAGAAAACAACCGGACGAAAGATATACCTGTTCTCATCCTGTCGGCAAAAACAGAAGATGTTTTCAGGATGGAGATGTTAAAATCCGGAGCGCAGGATTATCTTAACAAGCCATTCTCTATTGAAGAACTGAAAGTCAGGACTAACAATATCATTGAGATGAAATTATCAAAGGATCTGTTAAGAAGGGAACTTGACCGTTACTCAGAAGAGTCTGTCGCAGCTTGTTGAAGAACTTGCGGAGAAAAAACACATGCTGGAATCCTCTCTGTCGGAAAAGACCCTGCTGTTAAAAGAGATTCACCACAGGGTGAAGAATAACCTGCAGATCATCGCCAGCCTTCTCAACCTGCAGATGTCATCAATAAAAGACCCGGCGATGCTGGAAGTCTTTAAAGAGAGTCAGAACCGAATCAGGTCGATGGCGCTTATCCATGAAAAGCTTTACAGTTCCCGTGACGGATTCGCAAAAATCAATTTAAGAGGATATATAGACGATCTGATAAATTATTTATTCAGAACGTACAAGCTTTCATCCGCGAAAGTCAAATTAAACATAGAAGTTCCCGAAATCATAATTAACCTGGATTCAGCAGTATCTATAGGTCTCATACTAAGCGAGCTGATAACCAATTCAATCAAGTACGCGTTAAATGATAAGGGAGAGGGAATTCTTTCTGTAAAGTACCAGGATACAAACGGTAGAGGCACGATCCTTTCAGTATCCGACACCGGGAAAGGGATTTCCAATAAAGAGGAAGAAACCAAGGACACACTCGGGATGGTAATTATCTCCAGCTTAATCGAACAGCTTAAAGGAACATATGAAATAATCTCAGATCAGGGCACAGAAGTCCGCATCCATTTCCCCTATTCCCTCACCCCTCAAATGCCCGAAAACCAGTTCAGCAGTCAGCCTAACCCCTGAAGCCTTGCCTTTCTCCTGATATATAATTAAAGAAAACCTAAAAAACTTTATTATAATATTTCATAATTAAAGACAGCAGGAAGATAACCGGGAACGAATATCAGGTTCTAATACATAAGATAGATCTTACTTTTGTTATTCCAGCCGGACTGATTCTGGTATTTGACAAAATAGATTTTTATGTCAGACTGGTTTTCGTAGTCTACGAAATATATTTTCTTATCGGCCTGGTTTGAGTAATCTGTGAAGAACCACTTCCCTTCATTCCCTTCCGCCAGGTTAGAGTATTCAACTTTGTAAACTTTCAGATCTGCCTGGTTCTCATATTCCACCACATATACCTTTAACATCGGCCTGGTTGGCATATTCAACGGAATAAACTTTCTGGGCGAATGCGGCACCATGGTCTCCCCCCGCAAAAGCGAACATACTTATCAGGATAAACGCGGAGGTAAATGTCTTCATTTATTAAGTACCTCATAAATTTTTACCATGGCCAGAGTGTCGGTTCCGCAGTATTCCAGAAGCTGCCGGCGGACCTCATTTACACAGTTCACATCCTTTTCAAAATAGAGACTTTCAAAAGCTCTTGAGGCCATTCCTCCCTCTCCTATTTCAAGTCCGGCATATGACATCTCAGGCACCAGCGCTGGCAGCACCGACTTTATCGAATAGCTCCCGTTCATTTCAGGGGTGTAATACTGCTTCTGCCTGAACAGCACCATCAGGTCCTTAACCCTTGATAATACATTCTCAATTCTTTTGGCGTATGCAGGAAAATCCACCGCCAGCTCTCTTAACCGGGTAGATTCAAACGCCTTATTGTATACCAGGACGTCACCACTCTTCCCGATATCCTTCAGCAGGTTCTTTAAAAACGAAACCCTCGGATCCCCTACAGCGTCAGCCAGGAACTCATAATGCATCAGCTCAGAACCCGGAGTTTCCTTATAGTGAAGAGAATACTGAAACGGGATCTGCTGGTAGGGGCGTGAGTTGTCGAATAAAGGGACGGCGGGATTAAACGTTTCAAAGTCGAGGAAATAAAGAGGATATGAAAAAGAATCCATTAGATCTCTTACCGCTTTAATATCTATATGAGAATTCCCGTTCTTATATCCGTCAACCTGAAGCGATTGAGCATCGTTCAGCGGATAATCATCGGGAATATCTTTCAGGGTGACTATTCCGTCATTATACAACGCGAATTTTTTCTTACTCTGCATACCGGCAATCTCAAAAACTGAATGCTCAGGAATATCTTTCCAGCAATACCCAAGAAATGAACAGGCGTAGGGATCACTGCAGTAAGGACCAATGCCGATCCGCGGGATCTCTTTCCCCGCAAGCAGTTTTTTGAATTTTTTGATATTCTCCTTAACAAACCCCTGCATCTCAATAACCCGCTCCTTCACCGATTCGATAATGAACAATTCTTTTATATCTAGTTCGCCCTGCCTTATGTACCGGTTATTTACATAAACCACTGACACGTCATCTACCTCAAGTCCGCAATTCGAAATAACATAATACTGCACCGCGGCATCCGGAATGTTCACATCTTTAACTGACGTAGAACTTTTCACCTCATAGATCTTCCACTTATTCCCCCTTCTCACCATGATATCGGCGATAACAAGAACCCCGTCAAATAAAAAAGCCGCTTCATAAATTATGCGGCAGCCGCTGTCAATAAGTTCTTTAGTGAGCGCGGCCTGCTGATCAGTTTTCAGCGGGTCATTAAGGGAAGCGTCCCTGCCGCCGGGGAAAAGATCCTGAGCGAGAATGCCCACGCTGTGACCCGTTCGAAATATAGCCTGCTGCCCTTCTGTTATTTCGTCAGCCAGATCGTGATGATGTTTATAAAGATAGAGACCTTTTCCGCACTGAAGTCCCTTAAGAAAAGACGATTTGCTGAGTATATGCGACGCCATAAAGCACCTGAAGTAATTTTAATTGAACTAATTCAAAAATATATCAGCTCCCCTCCCTATGCGTATCGCAGGACGATACTAATAATTGCTGAGCACCTCCGTTGCCAGATTTATCACATGCTCCTTCAGTTCCAGGGGACCCAGCACTTTCACGCCCTCTCCCCGGCTCACAATCCATCCGGCGATCTCATTAAGCGAATTAACAGTACACTCAAAAATTATCGATCCATCCTCATTACGGCTGATCTCCTGGCCGGCAATCAGCATCCTCGGTCTGACCCTTTCCGCCCAGTAAGGAGAAAGATGTAGCTTCACCCTGAACATATCATCGCCCAGCCAGGTTTTCCACGAATGCTTAAACAGGTCGGGGAACCTGTACCCGCTCTTCTCAAAACTTCTGCCCGCCGATGTAACGGCAACGATTTTATCGATTATATACTGCTTCATTTTTCCGTCAGAGCCCGCCAGCAGTCGCCAGCTCCCCTCATTCTGGAAAATCAGCAGCGGTTCAATCATCTTCCTGCATTCAACCTTCGAGCCCATCTTATTATAATCGATCTCAGCCGACTCGCTGTTATCGATGCAGAGCTGAAGCGTAACAAAAATGCCGAGCGCATCGGAGCCTTTCTGTTCAACAAGAAGAGAGGTTGATTTGTCGAGTGCATAGTCGTTGTGGTTTAATCCCGCATAGTGAAGTATAATATCAACCAGCTTTTCCGGGGGGAGATCGGTACAGATGCAGACCCCGTTCTTTTTATGCGAATGGATATCGATACCGTACGACCTGAGGTCCTGCAGGTCCCTTTTAATAGTAAGCTCCTCCACGCGGAAAAAATTGGAAAGGTCGAACGTTCTTACCGGTTTCGGAAAAGGCTTACCTGAAAGGCATATACCAAGGATCTCTATCTGGCGCTTGAATTTTGATTGAAAGTCGAACATGCTTCTTCCCCGATGATTAAAACCTGGTGAAAAATAATACTTAAGGGGAGATTAAGCAACAGTCCCCAATAATATCATCAAATGATACGCGTTCCTCCTCCCCCATGTCAGATTTGCATCAGTTAATAAGGAGCATAAAATGACGATCGAAATAAGTTCCTTCCACAAACACAAAAGACTTTCCGTAGTGCAGTTCAGAACGATGCCGAACAACACGTTTGAATATATCTCAGGCGCGCAGGCAGTAAAAGACGACCTGATCCAGGTTAAAGAGGCGAGCGACACCGGCAGTGTAAACAATCTGCACCTGTACAACCTTTCCGACAAATACGTTTTCTTTATGGACGGGGACATCCTGACCGGGGCAAAGCAGAACAGGGTGCTGAACACGAGCGTACTGATAGCGCCGAACACCAAGATCAACCTTCCCGTAAGCTGTGTTGAGCAGGGGCGGTGGAACGCGGTATCCGATAAATTCAATACATCCGGATGGTTGTCACCCCAGAAACTCAGGGCAAAGAAATCGCGCGCGGTAGATGAGAGTCTGAAGCAGAGCGAAGGCCATATGGCATCGCAGGGGGAAGTATGGAATGATGTAGCGGACTACTCGACGGCATTCAGCGTAAAGTCGCCCACCATGAGTTTAACCGATGTATATGACAAGAAGAAAGAAGACTTCGACTCATTCATCAAGAACTACCCGGCAGACAGCGGGGCAAACGGACTGGCGATCTTTACCGACCGGGAGCTGCTGAATATAGACCTCTTCAACAGGAAAGACATATACCTCGAATACTACCCGCGGATACTCAAAAGCGCCGCTATGGAAATAGCCGCCCTGAAAGAGAAAGAAAACGAAATTACAGAAGCCGAAGCGAAGTACAAGACAGTAGAGTTATTCGACAACCTTGAGAAAATGAAATACACCGAACACCGCGGCGCAGGTGTAGGTTCAGAAAAGAGGTTCGAGAAAGACAACCTTACAGGATTTGAACTCAGCTTTAAAAATCACCTAATTCATCTTACGTTATTAAACCTCGGAGAAACGAAACATGGTGAAAGACGGCCCGGAATTTATTAACAAAGAGCCAGGGATAGTAAGGGAGTACCTTAGCGCAGTCTCCAGACACAAACTGGAGGTTAATCCCTCCCGACTGAAAATCAACACAGACGGGAGGGACCTTATTCTCGGGGTATTCAACGGAACCATAAAAGAATATCCCTTAAGGAGAACATTTCTTCATAAGCTGCTGAACTGGTACAATTTCCCCATAAAGCAGCTACGCAGACTGTCGCCCGACACCGTCACCTCAATATGCAACGATTACCTGATGAACATCAGGAGGGACAAAGTAACAATAAAAATAGAGCTGGGAGACGCGCTTACCATTGTTAGTCCCGACTACAACGAAATCTCCGATTCCGCTGTAATAAAAACCTGCGACGCATACGGCATCGACAGCATATCGAGGAACGACTTCTTTATGTCAGTAACCACCGAACACAAAATGAAGACACAGCCGATACCGGGAGACGAATCAGGGATAGGGATAGACATAGTCAACTCAGAGACCGGCTTCAGGGTGCTGGGAGTATCGCACTTCATCCTGAGGTACGTCTGCACCAACGGAGCATTCCTGAAGATCTCAGATGACGCCAGCCGGGTCCATTACGGCAAAGAAGACCTGGGCGAGTTCATCCGGCAGAAGATAAAGAAAGCGGCAGAGCAAAGATCAGAGATAGCCGAAAAACTAAAGAAGCTCACAGAGAGAACAGTCGAACCCTCACCCGTCCTCATCAAAAGAATGGACATAGCTCTTGGCAAAAAAGCATCAAGGGGTATTATTGAAAACAGCGAAGGCAAGATAAACCAGTACGATCTCTTCAACACCCTCACCTCAGCCGCCAAACGCCTCCCCCTCTCCCACCGCCACTACCTCGAAACCCTCGCCGGCGAACTGCTGGATTATTGATTAACAATAACGCTGCTTTTTTTCAATAAAGCATTTTCATACAAAATATCCTCAGCTTCCGGGTCAATTGTATTATAATCAACAGGATATTCAATCGGCAATCCAATCAGAAAACCCGCACCCCCGCCTATAGCTCCTCCTATTAAAAAAGTTACAGCTCCACAAAGAAAATTTAACGCACCAAAATTAAACCAGCTATCTCCTGATCCTGTAGATTTCGGAGTAATTAACAAAGCGGTTATGCCTCCTGCCACAAAGCCCAAAGTACCGGTGATCGATGCAATATAAGTACCGTTTGTTGTACTGTAATTGTATTGAAATGGAAATAATTAAATCTCTGAAGATAATCCTTATGATCATTTTCGCCATCTGTTCCAACAAATCCCTTTTTTATCAATCCGAGATTTCTGTTTTCATACGAATAAACTATCCCATCAAAAATGCTATCCGTAATAGTTGTGAATTTCAACTCTTTCACTTTATTCTGACGAATATCCTCCAGTATTCTCTGGTCAATGATCTTTCTTAAATATGATAGTGAGTTGGTATATAGAATAGCTGTATCAATCAAAGAATTATTACGCCAGATTTTAATTTTTACATTCAGGGAACTATCATTATTGATATAAAATATTGCTTCCCGGAAGTCGGCAAAACCCGGGAAAATCTTAAAATAATCTTCCTCAACTCTATCCAGTTTATCTCCAATAAAAGGACTGACAACAACCGGCTGCAATTTTTCCTGACATTGTGCAGGATCAGGAAAAGCAGCTAAATAAAATATAAACAGTAGAATTATATCCTTTTTCATTTCCAGCCCTGCTATTTTTATTTATAATATAAGCTTTCATTTCCATGGAATTGTCATAATATTGTAAAAATTCCAACAACCCCTGAACTGAGCAGACTACCGTTCATAAAAAAAGCTCCTCCCTCGCGGGAGAAGCTTAAAGCCTCAGCATTAATTAATCATTATCCCACGTATTATATGCTCAACACCTACTTTTTCGTGCAGCATAGCGGAGGTTAAGGTCAAAATCTTCACGTCTGCGGGGATTTTTTTTGATTCAGCATATAATTAGCCACCTTTGCATAAAAAACGTTCTCTGAGGGAATATTTTTAACTTTACGCCTGCTAAAGGTTGAAGCATTTCTCTGGCTATATCGGGGCGGATGAATTGTGCCTGGAAGATCCAGAACAGACGAGGATGAAGTAATTCTTATTGAGCTACCAAATTGTGCAACCACCGGTAGTACTGGTATAATCAATTCTTTTAGTTCTGTTCTAACTTTCATTGGGGAGTAACCATGGTAATTGTATGATACTCCCATCCTTGTCCCCTACTCAGGAGGTAACAAGGTCATTTTATCAGTATAAACTTCAGTGTCTTGTGCAGGGCATCGAAGACCTGCTTGTTCTGATTGTTGTCGAAGGAGATGCGGTAGAGGTAAACGCCGCTGGCTAATCCTCCTGCATCAAATTGTACGCTGTACTTCCCTGCCGGCTTTTCTTCATTTACCAGCCGGGCAACTTCTCTTCCTAATGCGTCATAGATCGTCAGGTTTACATACGCCGGATCGGGGAGCTCGTATTTTATGGTTGTGAAGGAGTTGAACGGGTTCGGATAGTTCTGGTACATTGCATAGTCTGCGGGACTTAAATCGGGGTTCGGTCTGCCGGATGAGGAGATCTCTATTCCCCCGCTTGTCATCTGTTCTGCTACGAGGTTGAAATATTCAATTGCGCCAGCTGTGTTCTGCCTCAGCGCGGTGACGCTGGCAAGGTGGTCTTCCCCCATCCCTCCTACTAACGCGATTACTACTTCTGATGTGTCTCCTAACTTCATATTGAAGGGCCCGTTCATAAGCCAGTATCGTCTGTCGCCGGGTCCGTCTCTGACTCCGTCGATATCACCTGTACCTGTTACTGGATCTCCCGGCAGCATATAGGTTCCGTATCCGTAAAAGTCACATCCTGTGCGCCTTGAAGGATACGGAGGGTCAGGCTTGTAACCCGACATAAGGTTGTAAAACTCAAGGGCGCCGGTATAGCTGAGGGCCGGATCGCCAAAGCATCCGGCGGTACGGTGTAAAACGGAAACGGTTAATGGCTTCGGATTAAAGTATTTACGCCCTTTGACCCATTTGAAGTTGAAGACTGCACTGTCAGAGCTGTCTCCGGTGTACTTTGATACTCCCTGGATAAAGGTGTTGCCTACCGCGGGAGGGATTATTCCATACTTGCCATATTGGAGGTCCTGATCGCTTGAGTTGTATGTATAGCCAAGGTTCAGTAAAGTATCTGTCCCGATGAAATCATCGACAGGGTTTCCGAGGTCGGTATCTGTAAACTGGCAGATATACATACTGTCGATCCGGGAACCGGGAGGTGTTACTGACGTGCCTGTGTAAATGATATCAACTTTTTTATATATGATGTTCCCTATTCTGCCGTCCAGTCCGTATGCCCACCAGGTTTCCTGCACTTCAACTCCGATAGGGTCTGATCCATAAAGTGACCGCGAGGAATCATCGTTGTAATTTATCCAGATTGTCTGCAGCGCGCCGGGAACACCAGGAATGTCAATGTCGGGATTGTAACTGCCGTCCTTGTCCGCATCATAGTAAGGCGCGCCTTTATCGGCCGGCCATTCATCCCAGTCTTTTTCGTACTGAGATTTTAAGATTGCGAGGTCTTCAGTGGTTACATCTTTACGCGGCTCTATAAAGAAATTTTCCGCGTCTCTTGTGAGATCCGCTTTGTAGTAGTCGCTTCTTACTCTATAAAGCCGGGAGATCGGTGAGCAGCCCGATAAGTAGGAATTTCCATTTACCCGTACCAGCTGTGAATCTGCGTCGTGAACAAGTCCGCCCCAGTTTATGCCCTCTGTATACACCACACCGACAGGAAATGCATTCGGGTAGCTTCCGTTATATTCTTTGTTAATTTCCGGGGGGTGAAATCCATTGTCTTCCACCCAGGAGGTAATGCTGCTAACGTCTATAACGCTTTGCACAGGATTTTGTGCATAGCCGGCAGATGTTATGAAGAGGAATGTGAAAAGTATAACTGTGAGAAAATGTAATCTATTTTTCATAGCCAACCTCCTGTTTAAACTTCCGATTAATAACCCGTAAGAGAATATTACGGTTTAAGGGGGTGAAAAACAAGGGCCGGGTGCGATGACGAAACCAGGTTCAGGATGACGAATTGTGATACGAGATCCTGAACCAGGTTCAGGATGATTAATGGTGGTGACCGTTAGGACCGTGAACGTGACCATGCTGAAGTTCCTCAGCGGTGGCGTCACGTACGTCAACCAGCTCTACATCGAATTTCAGGTTCCTGCCTGCCAGCGGATGATTGAAATCTATTGTAACGTCGTCGTCTTTAACTTCTTTTACAACAAAGGGTATAGGCTGACCTTCCGGGGAGTGAGCCATATATTCCATTCCTTCTTTCAGCTCGGCTCCTTCAGGAAATTCTTCTTTCTTTACCTGCTGAACAGCTTTCTCGTCGTAGTCGCCGTATGCGTCTGATGAGCTCAGCTCAATGTTCTTCTTCCCGCCTATCAGCATATTGTCAATTTGCTCTTCCAGTTTGGGGAGTATCTGGTTATTTCCGCTTAAATAAACAAATGGTTCATTCCTGCTTGTTGTCTGGATCATGTTTCCCTGGTCGTCTGTTAGCTTGTAGTTCAGCGTAACAACCTTATTTGCACCGATTGCCATTGTTTTTCCTTCTTTTTTTAAGATTTGAAGGATTTAAACTAAACATTTATTGACGGAAAATAAACCCTGTGCTTCGGGCAATTGATAAGGGGCAATTCACGGTTACGGATTGAGAACAATGGAACATCAGCAAGTTCAGGAATACAGGGAGGGTTTAAAACCAGGAGAGACGCCATCCCTCAGTTTCCTTCAGGTGCGCCTCTACCAGGTATAATATTTTGTGAGGACTATCTCTTATGACTGTTACAAATCTACAGCCGCTGAATTTAATATTAGCTTAAAATCACATTAAAAAATATTTAATCTTCAATCAATGCTCTTAACTATCGTGAAGCTTCATTACTACTTCTGCTTTAAGGATTTCCGGATTTCCCTGTACTTTGTATTTTGCACCTATTGTTCTGCCTAAGTCAGATTCCTGAAAATCATGCAGCGAGGATTCGTCTTCCCAGAGATAAATGGCACCGTACTCGCCGGTATCAGAATATTTCAAATAGAATTTCTGTTTTAGTCCTTTCATTTCCCTGTATCGAGGTGCGCGCTTGTTGTACATCTCCATAACCTGGTCTTCTTTCAATTCGGATCTAAATTTTACTATTTGAGCAATCATTTGTATTACCTCATTCAGTTTTTCATTCTTCAAATAAAGGAGCCGGCTCGACGATTGCAAGGTAAAATATAATTTTTTGATTCGAATCACCGCTGCATAATTTAACTGAAGGTTCTGTTTCAGATTACAGGGATCATTTCGTTGTGAATTTCGATCCCAGATCTTTGATCGCATTGCCGGGGTTGTCTTTACTGTCCGACTTTGTCATCAGGCTGTCAATCTGGGCAGCGACAGGGGCCGGGAGTTTGTCTTTAACAAAGGAGAGGACCATATTGACTGCTTCCCGCGACTGCTGCTCTGAGAGTCCGAATTTTTCCGACAGTTTTTTTATTATCTCGTTCATTTCATCCTCGCTTTTTTTGTGATTGTTTATTGTTGTTTGTTAAGTATTTCTTCCGCTTTCTTTGATTCTTTTCCGATCGAGATCGCGTGCTTCCTGTAATCCTCCCAGGGGTCTTTTTTCCGCGAAAGCCTGCTGAAGATGTTTTTGATGTTGTATTTCTGCGGCGACATCCTGCTGTTCAGCTCGTTCCACTCTATCGGCACGGCAACCGGAGCGCCGGGCCGGGCTCTTACTGCATAAGGAGCCACGGCGGTTTGCGCGTACCCGTTCCGGGCTACATCGAGGAATACTCTACCTTTGCGTTTATTCTTTCTTACTTCGGTTGTGAGCCGCTCCGGCTGCCTCTCTGCCAGTATCTTCGCTATTGTCTGCCCGAAGTTCCTTACTTCATCAAAGTTTTCTTTGCGCTTAAGCGGTATCTCTACATGCACTCCTTTCGATCCGGTTGTTTTTATGAAGGTGTTGATGCCTAGTTCACCGGTAAGGAGTTTGCGGAGTTCTTTTGCGGCAAAGATTACTTCACCGAAATCTTCACCGGGAGGATCGAGATCGAAAATCAGTGTATCCGGGTAATCGAGTCTGCCGGTTCTGCTCAACCAGATGTGGGGAGTGATGCATCCCTGGTTGGCTATGTAAACAAGCGTGGCGGCATTGCCGCAGATTACATGATTGACCGTTCCGCCGCCCTCTTTAGAAACTGATTTTGTTTTGATCCACGACGGAAAGTAATCCGGCGCGTCTTTGTGGAAGAAGCTCTGCCCTTTTATGCCGTCGGGGTAGCGAAGCATCACCAGCGGCCTGTCTTTAAGGTAGGGCACCATAACGTCCGCTATGTCCTTAAAGTAATTTATAAGATCTCCCTTGGTGTATTTTTTATCAGGGAAGAAAACTTTGTCAGTATGTGTAAGTTTCACGGAATGACCGCCGATCTTTAATTCTTCGCCCATCAGTCTGCCTTCTCTCTTATTACTTCTTTTGGTTTCTTGTCTCTTCTTAGTCCCGTAAATCTTGGGTGACGCAGCTTGTGTCCGGATGTCCATTCGGTGAAACCGACCTGGGCTACCATCTCCGGAGACACCCAGTGAACGTTCTTCTCTTTAACCTTCTCATCGTAGGGAGAGGTCTTTCGTTCAAGCTTATGGAGATCTTCTGAGAGCCGTCTGAGGGTTTCGTCGTTATAGCCGGTACCGACTTTACCCGCGTAAAGGAGTCTGCCCTTCTGATAGAATCCGATAAGAAGAGCGCCGAAACCTGTTCTTTCTCCCTGCGGATCGGTGAAACCGCCGATCACGAACTCCTGCTGGTTTGAACACTTGAACTTCAGCCAGTCGGATGAGCGCGAATGCCTGTAGCTGCTGCCGCCGTCTTTGGCTACCAGTCCCTCCCACCCTTTTCCGCACGCCTCCTTAAGGTATTCCTCGCCTTTCTCCTTCCTGTAGGTTGTATGGCGCAGAGGATCCTTAAAGCTGAAAGCGCTCCTGAGTATTTTTTTCCTGCTCATAAGCGGCAGATCTGAAAGGTCGCTGTCGTCAAAGTAAAGGAGATCGAAGAGGTAAAGGAATACTTTCGTTCTGCTGTTCTTTATTTCTTTTTCGTTCTTCAGGTGCATACGGTTCTGCAGCATTGAAAAGCTTGTTGTCTTCCCGTCGAAGGAGACCATTTCACCGTCGGCTATAAAGTCAGTGTCAGAATATCTGCTGAATGCCTCAACTATTTCGGGGTACTGCCTGCCCGCTTCTTTTTTGTTGCGCGTCATAAGACTAATTTTTTTGTTCCTGCAGAAGATGAGTATCCTCTCGCCGTCAAGTTTCCGTTCATAGATCCAGTTTTTGTCGGAAAAATATTTGTGCGTGAGCTTTGCGAGCATGGGAGCTGTCCACTCCGGCATCTTTTTCTTCTTCAGCTTTTCCCGCATACTGCCGGGGAGTTCTTTTAGTAGTTTGTGCATCCTGTTCCTGTTACGTTATCCTGTGCGTCTCTTTACCTTTTAGTCCCTCTTTTGAATGCTTCAGCTTAAGTTTGCGCGCGGGGATGATCTTGTACTGCTCCTTCACGTAGTCGCCCGCGGGTCCGCGCCCGATAGAAATGCCCCCGTCAACAAAGTAGAGAGAACCGGTTACGAAGCTGGCCTCATCGGAGGCAAGGAACGCGAATACATTGGCTATCTCCTCGGGATTACCGTGCCTGCCCATCGGCGTGCCTTTAAGTATGTCCTGCTCCATCTGTACGGTCATGGGACTAACATCGGTATCGTGCCACTGGGTATCGGTAGGTCCGGGACAAACAACATTCGCCCTCACCCCATACTTTATCTGCTCGAGCGCTACTCCCCTGGTAAACGCGATCATAAAACCTTTGGAGCCGCCGTACGGCGAACAGTCAGGCTGTCCTATCGTTCCGGCTTCGGAGCCGGTGCTGATTATATTTCCTTTCGTCTCTTGAAGATAAGGAAGCGCGAATTTGGTCATAAGAAATGCCGAACGTGTATTCATTCTCATCATATAATCGAAATCATCAACGGGAAAGTTTTCGGTAGAGGCGACCGTCTGGAAAGTGCCCGCGTTGTTAACGAGAACATCCAGCCGGCCGAACGTATCTATAGCTTTCTTTATGCAGGCCATAGCTGTGCCTGCTTCCAAAACATCCCCCTCAAATGCTTCTGCTTCGCCTTTGCGCTGCCTTATTTCCTTCACCACGTCCTCAACCGGATCGGCCGGGAGTCCGCACACTATTACTTTCGCGCCCTCGAAAACAAATTTCTTGCATATAGCTTCACCAATGCCTGTTGCCCCGCCTGTTACAATCGCGACTTTATTTTTTAACCGGCCTGCCATTTTTTCACCTCAATTTTTGTTAAATCTATCTTAATCACGCAATAAGATTCGTGATTCAAATCGCTTAAAATTTTTATTAGATTTGGCTGAAGAGATATCCCCGATCCCGGAGAGGGTCAATACAGGATCCTTAGTGATTGGTTAAGCAAATTGGAAACTGCCGGCGGGTTCATTAAATTTCGATGGGAAAAGGAGAATTAATTTGCCTGAATATATAAAATCTTCTTCTGTTATTAAATCGGCCGGGAATAAGCCGAAGATAATTGATGAGTTTGTGGGAAGAGTGAATTCCGGGTCAACTGATGTCAGCATCGCGAAGATGAAGAGTCCCGGCGGCTGGGTTGAACCGGGACAGACGCCCGGCTTCGACGAGTACACTGTGGTGCTGAAAGGACTGCTGCGGGTAACCACAAAGGACGCGGTGTACAACGTGAAGGCTGGTGAAGCGATAATTACACATAAGGGTGAGTGGATCCAGTACAGCACTCCCGAACCCGATGGCGCGGAGTATATTGCGGTGTGCCTTCCGGCGTTTTCACCCGACACGGTTCACAGGGACTCATAGAAGCCTGAAATAATTTTGTTAAAAATTGTAAGGTTAGCTTATGCTTACAACAACTTTGTTCCGCTCAATTGCCTCCTGCGAGATTAACGCATGGCAGGATATGTACAGCGCGGCGGGACGTGACCTCGCCAGTCAGTTCGGCATAAAGGTCTTCTCCATGGGGTCGGCCTGCGTTTCGATGGTGAAGAATATCGACATCCTAGGGTTCAACCGGGTAATTGGACTTGGATTGTTTCAGACAGCTTCAGAACAGATGGTGGATGATATTATTTCGAAGTACAGCACCGATGGGATAAAAAGATTCTTCATACAGATCCACCCTGAGGCCGCACCGCCAAAACTGAAGGACTGGTTTGAAAAACGGAATATTAAGCACTACAACAACTGGGTGAAGCATTACCGCGGGGTTGAGGATCCTCCCCGGCTGGAAACGGGACTAGAGATAAAGGAGGTAAGCAGTAAGGATGAAGTCGACAGGTTTGGTGAGATAATCACGATGAGCTTTAAGTGGCCGGATGAGATGAGGATGTGGTTTGAAAATCTTGCCGGCAGAAAATACTGGAAGACTTACCTTGCCTTCGAAGATGATAAAGCTGTTGCCGCGGCATCGATGTATGTGAAAGACGACTGCGGGTGGCTTTCATTCGGCAGCACTCTCCCTGATTACAGGGGGAAAGGCGCACAGACTGCCCTGATAGCCAGAAGGATCCAGGATGCCGCTGAACTGGGATGTAAAGTGCTGACGCTGGAAACATCAGAGGATAATGAACAGGAGAGATCACAGTCGCTCCTGAACGTACAGAAGATGGGTTTCGAAACGGCATTCGTTCGTCCCAATTTCCTCTGGAAGGCCGACTAGGTTCAACCCTTCTTATGCATTCTGGATTACATGCACAGTTGAAGCCTGAGGACCTTCATCGCCCTGCTCCTCGAAGAAGTTGACGCCCATACCCGTTTCAAGGTTAGTGAAGTCCTTATTCACCACACTGTTCTTATGGAAATAAATTTCCCTGCCGTTAACCGTTCGAAGGAATCCATAACCGTCATCGTAAAAGATCCTGTCGATAATGGCGGAGACTTCCTGCTGAGGATGAGATTTTACTTTTTCTCTTTGCTTTGCGGTTATCTTTTCGAGCTGTTTTTTTGCGGCGTCAAAAGCATAGCGGATAACCTTTTCTAGCGGATCCGACATTTCACCCTCGCCCGGCTTCCTTTCCACTACAAGTTCATGTCCCGGCGGTACGCGCATATCAATCCTTATACGAAAAGGACTCCCGTCATTTATAGCCCGCTGAGGTTTTTCCACCGCCACCCTGCAGCTTGTCATATAATCACAAACTCTTTCTAATTTATTTACTTTTTCACGTACTAAATCATCTATGTTATCGGATTTTCTGATATCACGGTAGGAAATTTCAAGGGGAATCTGCATAACAACTCCTGTTTTTCTATGTATTTACAAAATAATTATGAAAGTTGTCAATTATAATCGCACAGTACAACATTCAGATCACAAAATCAAACCGACCGGGGGGTTTTGAGTCCTAAATCGCATACCGCCGGCACATCCTGAGGGGTCGAAAAAGCTGCTAACGATCTTGCATAGAAGTGTATTAAACAGATTAGAGGTGCAGGGCACCGGCATCTTTTCCCGGGTGATTCGGCAACAATGGGGATAGATGCGGAGAACGATTTTACATATCCGGGAATTATAAATAAAGCTGCTGGTCAGGTAAGAACAAAGTAACTGGTACGGAAGAGAGTATGGATATCCTTCTTAATCATAGATAAGCGGAGATCCCGGCTGGGGATGGCAGCACACCGGGACTCCAATCAGTGGACTCTCCAGAAATGTCAATGGCATCAGCTTTCATCAATTTTACCATTGGTTTTCAGACAATAGTCCTTGTACAGGTATTGCAGCATACAGCTGATATTACTGCTGCATTCATTCATTTCTATAGCACGCTTTACAAGATTTACTCCACGAGGATTTCCTATTTTCAACAAAGACCAGGCTGCAATAAGTCTTGCCCCATCATTTTTACTGTTGTGGAATAAATCCATTAAAGGGATCAGCGCTTTTTCAGATTTCAGTTCTCCAAGAAAGTAGGCGCAGCTTACCTTCAGACTCGGATTCTCAGAACCCAATCCCTTTAAATAGTTACTCTCAATTTTGTGGTATACTTTATTGGCATAAATTTCTTTCGGCGGAGCCTGTGCAAACGATATAGAAGCTGATGCCAAGAAGAAGACCACCAGGTATAAGATAACCCTTTTCATATCGACCTCCCGGATTTATTAAAAATATATCATCATTGCTTTGATGACCTTGCTGATACAATTATAGATTTAAAGGAAAGTTCTTCTACCACTCTGGTAGATTAAAATGATAATCTCGTCGCAGTCCCCATAAATTCCAAATTTACTTTTGATGATACCGGGAAGGTGGAAAACCGAACTGTTTCTGGAAACGTTTTGCAAAGTATGATGGATTGGTAAATCCGACTTCAAGCGAAATTTCAGCCATGTTACCCCAATTCTGTTCTATCAGTGCCGCTGCTTTATTCAGCCTTAGTCTACGTATTAAATCACTCGGTGATTCGCCGATAAGTGAATCGAGCTTCCTGTGAAGTACTGATCTGCTGACAGCCAGTTCAGCGGCAAACGTTTGAACCCCGAATCCCAGATCTGAAATATGCTCATTGATTATCGTTATAGCATCCTTCAGAAACTTCTGATCAATTGAAGTCAGGCGGGTATCATCCAGCAAGATACCTTTTGCTCTAAAATGTTCATGAATCCGCTCCCTCTGGCTCAATAAATTTCTGACCCTTACTTTTAATTCGGAAGCTTCGAAAGGTTTTATGATATAATCGTCGGCGCCCGATTCCAGCCCATCGATTTTATCTGATGAGGCTGAACGGGCAGTAAGCAGAATAAGAGGGATATGGCTGGTTCTCAAATCGGATTTTAATTTCTCCGACAATGTGATCCCATCAAGTTCAGGCGTCATGATATCGCTTATTATAAGGTCGGGGGTAACCTCAAATGATTTTGTAAGTCCTATGCTGCCATTCTCCGCCTGCACTATCTTATATTCATCATCAAAGATCCCTGTTATGTATTTTCTCAGGACTTCATTGTCCTCTATAATTAATAAGACAGGATTCCTTTTAAGATTCAACTCTGATTCAATACGATCATCTGATTCCGGCAAACGGATATCGCTGTTCCTGGCAGGCAGTCCGGAGATGTCAGCGTGCAGTTCTTCCAACTCAGTCTTATCGTTTTCTTCAAGAGTTGTTTCATCCGGGCATGGCAGAGGCTCCAATCCCATAGGAAATCTTAACCGAAATTTTGTACCCTCTCCCTCCCTGCTCTGAGCAGTTATAGAACCTTTATGCAGCTCCACAAGTTCCTTCACTAAAGAAAGCCCGATGCCTGTACCTTCGTATTTTCCCGAATTATCATCCACGCGGTAATATCTTTCAAAAATTCTATGTAGCTGATTATCGGGGATCCCCGTACCCGTATCTTCCACTGTTATTTCCAGTGAACCGGGTAAATTATTGTTCTCTTCTCCATCAGAATCAGTTTCAGGAAGAACCCTGATGCCCACCTCCACACGCCCCTTCGGCCGGGTGAACTTCAAGGCATTTGAGAGAAGGTTGCTTATTATTTTATCTATCTTATCCCTGTCAAAACAAATTCGAATATCTGCATCAGGGTTAAAGCGCAGACTTATATCTTTTGTTTCCGCCAGCGACTGGAAAGAGAGGACGATATCCTCAACCGCTTTTGTTATGTTACCCTGGACAGCTTCAAGTTTAACCTGGCCCGCTTCAATTTTTGATAAATCCAGGATCTGATCTGTCAGTTTCTTTAACTTCAACCCGTTGTTCAAAATCAATTCAGCCAGTTCCCTGATCTTATTAATCTCATCAAGATCGAGGATCTGCCTGGCAGGGCTTAGAATTAATGTAAGAGGAGTTCTGAATTCATGCGATATATTCGTGAAGAAATCACTTTTAAGTTTATTCAGTTCCTGCAGCTTTTCGGCTTCCTTCCTTTCCTGGAACGATTTCCTCTGCAGTTCAAGGTTTTTAATGAGCTGCCCTGCCTGCACAGATATAATTGAGAATAAGGTCATGTCCTCTTTGGTGAAAGGCAGCTTGTTCTTCTTATTGATAAGAGTCATCAACCCGATAATATCACCTTCATACCATATAGGCACACACAGAACCGAATGTATTTCCTTCTTCTCTTCGTCACCAGGATGAAACCGGTCATCCTCTGAAAGTTCCCTGATGATCAAAGGCTTTTTATTATACAAAACCCATCCAGTGATGTCGATGCCTATATGATAATTATGACTGAGACTGCTCGTATCGTCCTGGCGCACGATTGTTCTGAACGGTCTTTTACTATTCTTTGTTACAAGCAGAATAGATCCCTGTTCGGCATCGGTGGCAGCTATCGACTTATGAACTATCAGGTTTAAGATCTGATCGATATTGACGCTCTTCCCCGATGAAACGGCAATATCATTCAATACTCTGAGTTCTTCTACAGACGACTTTAACTTTGATATTTGTGTTTCGAGTTCTTTTACTTTTTGATCAATTCTGATCACAGCGATCAGTGAACAGATTTATTGAAACTCGCTTCTGCCTTTTCTACAGAATCGTACTGTTCAAATATCTGATCAAGTTTGGTAATGGAAAGCAGTCCCTCCATTTTGCTGCGGATTCCCGCAAGTTTAAGGTCTCCCCCTCCCTTTCTCAAAGATGTTAAGCCGCTGATCAGAATTCCAAGTCCCGAGCTGGATATAAACCCGACATGGCTCATATCCACTATTACATTTTTCTTACCCTGATCCAGCAGGTTATGGAGCGTCTGGTTGAACTCCGCCGAAAGCGGTCCGCCTACCAGCTTCCCTTTGAGATGAATAACCGATGCATTGTAGTTTTCGGTCATATTGATGCTCATATTATCCTCCGGTCTTTAATTTATGATTAACTTTAACCTATCATTATTCTTATCTCAATTTATAGTCTTCAAGCGTTTTCAGCAAAGAGGAGTTCTTATTTCAATGTTTACTTGTATACGAGGAGGATGAAATACTGTGCGGATTAATTTGAATAAAAATATAATGAAAAGCCACATGGCTGTGACGAATTTAACTAAATCAAACTTTCGTCTATTCCGCGAGGGTGAAACCTTATTCCTTTATTTTCTACAAATTTTCTGAAGATGCTTTTCATGGGTTCCTGGGTAATATCGTCCCAAATGGATTCAGCTATTTCTCCAGCCTCACTCAGAACCGCGTCTGCCTGCTGAGATTTTCCGGCCGCTGATAAATGTCTGCCATAATCGCTCAATAATCTCCATAGAAATGCAAGGTGGCCAATCGATCTGGCATTCACAATAGCTTCGCTAAACAGTTCATCCACCGGCTCCAGCTTTTCGGTTGAATGGATCTTAGCCTTATTCCAGAGAGCTTCAATAATAAGATCGCGAGCGCCGATATCGTAAGAATATTTGAGTCCCTTCTCTATATACTTTTTTGCTTCAGAGAGATCGCCCGACTCCAGGTAAAATTCCGCGAGGGAAATACAGCTCCTGGTTTCATACCATTTTATTTTAGAAGACGCAGCAAGTTCCATCGCTTCATTATAATATTTCAAAGCCTGTTCCATATCGCCTTTCAGGAAATAATCCTCTCCCAGGTCTCTTAGATTGTCGCACATCGCTCCTTTGTTCTTATATTCTTCCGCAAGAATTAATGACTTCTGGTGATACCCGATTGCTTTATCATGATCTCCTATTTCCCTGTAGATATCGCCCAGTACATTTAAGCCGCCGGGTATTTTCTGACCATCGCCTATCTTTGTTTTAATCTCAACCGATTCCTGACCCGCTTTGAGCGCATCCTCTAATCTTCCCTGCTTAAGGGAGGAGAGAGCAAGGAAATTAAGTGTAGTTGATAAGCCCCTGGTGTCGCCTATGTTCCTCTGGATAGAAGCTGCCTCATTAAGATGCGCGGACGCAACAGGATAATTACCGAGATGCCAGTAGGCTGTTCCGAGACTGCCAAGGCAGACCGAAGAATTCTTAACATCTTTTATCTGCTTACAATATCCCAGGGCTTCATTGGATTTCTCTATCATTTTTTCATAATCAGCTTTGCTGGCATAAACAGACGCAAGGGTATTAAGAGATTCAATTCTTTCTGCTGTGTTATCATTTCCAAAGGCTGTCTCTACTGCTTTTAATGATAGTTCCTCAGCTTCTTTAAGTTTACCAGTGATCCTGAAGCACTCAGCTGATTTTCTGAGAGCCCGTATTTTCCCCGCCGTATCCTCTGACTCATTTACAAGTTCTGAAAATCTGTTGAAGTGTAAAAGAGCCTCCTGTGGATTACCCGTGAACAAATTTATATCTCCGAGACCTTCCTCCATTGACTTCCGGCACTCTGTATTAAGTCCTATTCTCTCATCGATGCTCAACAATTTCTTATAGAAGGAAAAAGCCTCCTCCACCGCGTAAAGCTCGCGGGCAGTCTTTGCCGCTGCGAGCAGATACTTAACTGCTTCTTCTTCAGAATTTCCTGAAATAAGATGATGGGCGATTACAGACGCATATTCACTTTTTGAACCGGAAGATTTTATCAGAGAATCGGCGATCAGCTTATGATATTCCTCCCGCAGTTCAGGTAATATCGACTCATATAATACATTCCTGATTAATATATGATCAAACCGGTAACTTTTATTTTCGTAATGAATGACGTTAAATTCCTTGTCAAGGTGCTGAAGCATCTTCAGCAGCGATATTTTATCAAGCTTAAGGCAATCGATTAATACGGATGACTGAAAATATTCTCCCTGGCAGGATGCAAACCGGAGAACCTCTTTAGATTCATCCTCAAGTCTGTCTACTCTCTGTTTTATAACATCCTGGACCTTGTCGCTCATCATACCGAGTGAAGCTTCTTCATTAAACACCCATTTATCACTATTGTCTTTCTTGATTGTATTCCGGTCTTTCATCAGCCGCGTCAATTCAAAAATAAAAAGAGGATTTCCTTCACTCTGGCGGTAAATTTCAGATACAATTTTATTATCGACGGGTTTATCATCCAGTATTCTTTCAACCACACTCAGGGTATCTGTTTCATTCAGTCGGAGTAAATCAATGTTTGCAGCGGCATCCTCAATTCTAAGCTGGCGAATCGTACCTAAAAGATCAGTATTATCCAGCGCGATCTCAGGAGGACGATAAAGTCCAACCAACAGCACCGGGAGGTTTCTAATATTTCGCGCGAGATAGGCGAATAAGCCTATGGAAGTTCTATCGGCCCACTGGATATCATCCAGGATCAATACAAGCGGCTTATCAGCCGCGATAGCAGCAAACATTGTAAGCACTGCTTCCCATAACTGATCCTTATGCATGATGCTCTTTGAATATTCGCCGGAGAAATTAAGGAAAGTTTTGATCTGTGAAATCTTATTGGAGATATTGATATTATTCTGTTCAGCCAGGGTAGTAATAGTAGAAATAAAATGTCCGTGTGTTGAGAACAGGCCGTTGTTCACAGCGCTTACGAAGGAGTGATACGGCAGTCCCCCCTCATTATTAAACAAACATCTGCCATAGAGGAAGTTGATCCTGTCGGGACTGTGCAAACTAATTAATGCCGATACAAGCTGAGTTTTTCCGATACCAGGCTCACCGCTAATGAAAACAGCAGAGCCTTTATTCCTTTTACAATTTTCCAATAACAAGCCGAGCGTCATAAGTTCCTGGTCTCTACCGATAAAATTATTTCCATTTTGCGGAGTAAATGATTTTAACAGAGTCCGGTCTGCAGGAGGAGCGTCCAGCCCCGAGGGCAAGGAACCGGTTAAATTACAGCTTGCCAGGTCTTTTAATACTTCCTGAAATGACTGATACCTGACAGCCTTTTCCTTCCGCAGACATTTAAAAACAACTTTTTGAAGCCTTTCCGGTACCGCATTAGTCTCCAGCACTAAGGGATCAGGTTCCTCATTTATAATAGAATAAACCAGGGCATATTCATATTCTCCCTCAAAAGGAAGTGTGCCGGTGAAAAGTTCATACAAAACAATTCCGAAAGAAAAGATATCAGTCCGTTCGTCCGTATCCTCCCCCTTAGCCTGTTCGGGCGACATATAAGCGGCCGTCCCCATAGTTGAACCGGTTTTGGTTATATGAACACTACCAGGTACCTTCGCGAGACCGAAATCCATTATCTTCACGATCCCGTCAGAGGTCAGCATTATATTCTGCGATTTAATATCACGATGTACAATATTCTTTTTATGCGCGGCATTAATACCCTCCGCAATCTGAAGAGCAATACCCGCAGCCTCCTTTAGTGGAATTGTACCGGCGTTGATTTTCTCTTTTAACTCAATTCCATCTATATACTCCATAACGATAAAAGCATGTTCATCCAAATCTTCAATAGCGTGTATGGTAGTTATATTGGGATGATTTAATGAGGCGGCTGCCTGGGCCTCAGTCTCAAATCTGGCCCTCTGTTCCGGATCGGATGAAATAGTATCAGGCAAGAACTTTATTGCAACCTTCCGTTTAAGGCGTGTATCTTCGGCAAGATACACAACACCCATTCCCCCTTCGCCGAGTTTCTTTATAATTTTATAATGTAATATCGTTTTACCAATCATAACTTATACTATCGTTTTGTAAGAAGATGTTTGGAGACACTATTCCAATTTTGCTAATCTTACCTGTGCATCCTTCAATTCAGGCGAATTAAAATCAGCATCCTTCCAGGTATTCTTAAATATTTTATATTCTTCCACCGCCCTTTCTTTTTCACCAAGTTTTTCATAAGCAATGCCCAGCCAGTAATGAGCTTTAACGTTGTTGATGTAACAGTAATAAAATTCGCCCGGCGCCCAACTTAGATGATAGGATAAATCAGACATCGGCCAGTTTTTCATTCTGTCAAGTTCTTCAACAGCTTCCCGGGTACGTCCCGTTTTCAGTAAGCAGACTGCATAAAACAGATTGGGTTCGTGGTTAGGTTTAAATTCGCTAAATGTTTCCTCAAACCTTTTGACCGCAGGTCCATAAAGACCTTTTTCATACGACAGCGTTGCAGATGCATTTAATCCGTATACCCTGATCCGGCGAAAACCCTCCTTATTCTTCAACATACCCTCAATTATTTTTTGTGCTTCCGACGACCTGCCGTTCTTTACCAGAGCCCAGGCAAGCAGCTGCCGTCCGTAATGATCATTAGGAAATATTTTTTTCCATCTAACAGTGCTCTCCTTTGCGAGCTGAAGCATTTTTCCGAATTGTTTCGTTTCATAATATAAATGTATTAGAATAGCCCTGGAGCAGGACTGCGGCCAAACTTGATTATTTGTTATTAAAACCTTTTTTAATCTCTCAATCTCGGAATTAAGGAGTCCGCGATGAATATTTATAGAAGGATATGTCAGGGCCAGATCTCCGGCCATATTGAAATATTTCCGCGCCTCCTCATATTTGCCTTTAAGTACATTATAATTTGCAAGCTTGACCGCGTCATTCCAGAAATCCTTTCTGAACTCAAGTGCTTTTTTATAGAAAAAAGCGCTTGAATCATATTCCATAAACATTCCATAAATTTCACCTTCAGTATCATAAGGATTTGGTTCTGCCGGGGAAAGTTTTATATTCTCTTTTATGGCATAAAGTGCTTTCTGTTTCTGATTATTTAATGCATAAATAATTGCGAGTTGGTTCCACAGTAATTTAGCAGAAGGGTTAGCCTGTAGTCCACGAAGCAGGATATTTATGTCCAGAGAGGACATAAGAGCAAGATTATTATAAGCATCAATTTCGTGAGGATATTTTTCTATGACCTGCCTGTAAATCTCAGAAGCTTCTTTGATCTTGCCCTGATACGAATAATTCAGGGCTAATATAAGAAGCCTTTCCCGTTCAGTTGTATTGTCTGCAAGAACAACCGCTTTCCTTAGATATGCGACTGATTCAACTGGATCATCAAGAGCTATTGCCAGATTATAGTAAGCCATGGCAAAAGATGTATCGAGTTCAATTGCCTTTCTGAATGCAGAAATAGCATCTTTCATGTAGAGTTTATGAGCAAGGCTGATTCCTTCCACATATGCACGGTATGCTTCCGGAGAATCAGTGGTTACTTCAGCAACGGACTTCGTAACGGCGAATTCCCCTGGTATAATCTTCAGATCATTTCTAACAAGGAGCGCGAGTGAATCTATAAAGCGAAATATCTCTTCAGTCCCGAAACCGGCTAATCTCTGTGAACCGAGAATATGTCCTGTATTTACGTCAATAAGTTTTATGGTAACCGATAGAGTAGGTTCATCCTGCAGAATGCTCCCGACAAGTATTGTTGATATACCGGCACTCTCAGCAACTTTCATTGCCGTTTTCTTCGTTATTGTTTTACTGTCGGGCAGGTTAATATCCTCTAAAATTTTATATAACTGTTCCCTGCTGATAACTTCCAATCCTCTTGTCTGCGATAAGGATGTTATCAAAAGATTTGTCAGCATTTCACCTATATGATTTCTATCCAGCGGATCCGGAAGGTTCTCAAAATACATTACCGCGAGAGATTTTGACAGGTTAGGCGGAGGCTTTACAGTTTCGCTTTTAGTAAAAAAGAAGAAGTAGCCTGCTAAAAATAACACGAATAAAGTAAAAGCCGACAGACCAAAAACCAGTTTTTTATACTTTAACGATTTGAAATGTTCATAGCCAGTTACTTCAGATGAGCCTGAGTCATTAGAATTCGGTTCCCCCATCTGATACAAATCCATAAGGATCTCAGAAACTGACTGGTATCGATCACCAGGATCTTTTTCAAGTGCGTGCCTGATGATACTACAGAATCCTTTATGCGCATCCGGCCTGTAGTTCTTAATTGGTTCAGGCTGCTCATTCAGGATTAAGTGCAGAACTGCTGCTTCATATTCTGCTTCGAAAGGCAAATGTCCGGTTAACATTTCATACATAACTACGCCGAATGAGAAAATATCGGATCTTGCATCTGATCTTAGTCCGCGTATTTGTTCAGGAGGTATGTAGCCTATTGTTCCGAGTGTCGCGCCCTTCTTTGTAACCTTTGAGCCTTTGCCTATTTTCGCAAGCCCGAAGTCCATTATCTTCACCTGACCTGCATTGGTTATCATAATGTTCTGCGACTTTATGTCTCTGTGAACGATACCTTTTTTATGCGCGGCTTCCAAAGCTTCGGAGATCTGTATGGAAATGTTTACGGCATCCTTAATTGAAATCGGACCGGCTTTTATTTTCTGGCTTAACTGAATACCCTCTATAAATTCCATAACGATAAAAATCTGATCGCCGGATTCTTCAATAGCATGAATTGTGGTTATATTAGGATGGTTAAGTGAGGCAGCAGCCTTTGCCTCTGTTTTAAATCTTTCAATGTCTTCAATTTCGACAGAGATATTATGGGGCAGGAATTTTATAGCGACATTACGCTCCAGGTTCAAATCCTCAGCAAGATACACTACCCCCATTCCGCCTTCGCCGAGTTTTTCCATTATTTTATAGTGCAGGATATTTTTGCCGGTCATAATTTTTTTCTCTCTATTTTCGAAAAGATATCTTCTCTCCCGATACCGGGATCGTTAATATGACGATTCGTCTGAGATACGACTCTTACGCCGGAGTCAACTTAGATACTCAATCAGAATATTTCTGAACGATAGCTTTATATCCAGGTAAATCCCTGAGGGGATCATAAAGCGGATCAGCTTTCAACAGGCTGACGGAGAAAGCGCCGGGGATTGAAAGGATGAAATCTATTTGTCTGATCGCTTTATCATAATCACCGATAAGAACATAAATTTCTGCCAGATCCCATTGGCGGTAGTATCCTCTGTAAGCTTCTTTTTCAAGAGGCAGAAGTTCTATTCCTTTTTTCCCTTCATAAACAGCTTTATCCTTCAGTCCCAACCCCGCATAAGTTATACCCAGCGAACTATGGAAGCGTTCATCATCCGGATTTTCTTTTACGAGATTCTCAAGTATAGTTCTTGAAGAATCAAAATATGCCGCGGAGAGTTCAGGCTGATTACTATATTTATATATTAAGCCGGCCATCTGGGTCCATGGTGTGAAACGAAACTGACCTGTTTCATAATCTCTGCCTGACCGCCTGAGATCAGTTAAGGCTTTGTTATAATCCCTGTTTATTATATCAATAAGCACCGGAAGATTGGTCACCACGTCAAGGTAACTATAATCCTTTATGTCCCTGATAATCTCCGAAGCCTTTTTTGTATCACCTTTCCACAGGATGTAATAATTCGCTAAAGATATTTTAAGCGTACTTACGTCGGGACCAAGCTCTACTGCCCTTTTATAATATTTAATAGAATTGCTGTACTCACGCAGCAACGCGTAAGTTTCACCAATGTTGCTTGTGTATTCTATTGATAAAGGATCAAGCGATACTCCGTTCAACATATTCTTAATACACTTATCAAAGTCACCCATCCTCCTGTACACTACTCCCAGTCCGAAAGAGGCCTCGGCATTATTTGGCTGAATTTCCTTTGCCCGGGTGAATTCTTTAATAGCCTCCTCATAATCAAGTTTGCACCAGTAATAATAATACCCCAAGGCAAGATGTGTTTCCGCAAGATTGGGATCCAAATCGAAGGCCTTCTGCGCGTTATTGAAAGCATTCTTTAAATTTTCAGAAGTCCGGTCGTAATAGAACCAGTACATCGAGGACTGCATCCGGGAAAGGTTTGAGTACGCCTGGGCGAAACCGGGATCCAGTTGTATAGCTTTCTTGTACAGGTTAATACTATTGACAAAATCCGACTTTAGGTAAGATCCGCGTGCCTGATAGGACAACCCCCTTAAATAAAAATCATAAGCATCGAGGTTATCTGTAGGAGCTTTACTGACGCGATCGGCTAAAATGGAACCTCCAAGCTGATCAACTACTTTTTGGGCAATATCATTCTGCACGCTGAAAATATCATCAAGGATCTTATCATATGAATCTGACCATACTATCGTATTATCAGAAACTCTTGTAAGCTGTGGAGTGATCCTCACCCTGCTCTTTTTGTCATTTCCTTTAGCCCATCTGATGGTGCCGCTTAAAATATAGTTCACTCCAAGTTCTTTCCCGATCTCATCAGTACTCTTCTTCGATCCGGCAAGCTTTTCCGCGCTGTTCCTGGAGATAACGCCGATGTTCCCGATGGAGGCGAGTTTACTGGTAATTTCCTCCGTTACACCGTCGGCAAAGTAATTCTCATCCTTAGATCCTAAGTTTTCAAATGGAAGAACCACTATCATTTTACGAGTAGATTTAGGTTCTGCCGGTTCTGTACCCCGATTGAAGTAAAACCAGCCTGCAGTTAAGATTATAATTAATAAGACGGCGGCCGAAGCCCAAATCCATTTAACGCGTGAACCCTTTGCAGCAGGTTCCTGGTTTATATTTGAACCGGAGATACGCGATTCCGGTATCCGTGAACCGGAGTCACCCTTCAACTTTAACAGATCTGAATGCATTTCACTGATGGAGCTATACCTGCCGGCCGGATCTTTTGCCGTCGATCTGCGGATAATATGATTTAATTCTTCAGAGATCCCTTTTACTTCAGGTAAATCGTCGTTTAGAATTGAATATATGACTGCCTGCTCATATTCACCTTTAAAAGGACCCATTCCCGTAAGCATTTCATATATTATAACTCCCAGGGCCCATATGTCTGTTCTCTGGTCAACCGGCTCTCCACGTGTCTGTTCAGGCGACATATACGCGGCTGTTCCAATTGTTGAACCGAATTTTGTAATGCCCGCCGAAGCCTTTGATTTAGCAAGTCCGAAGTCGACTATCTTAACCTCGCCATAATTCGTTATCATTATATTAGCAGGCTTAATATCCCTGTGAATGATACCTCCCCTATGGGCACGTTCCAGTCCCGCGGCTATCTGAGCAGCTATATTAACTGCCTCATCGGGTGTCAGTCTTCCTCTGCCGATTTTTTTCTTTAAAGTTTCTCCCTCATAAAAACTCATTACGATAAAAAGCTGACCATCTTCAGTTTTATTGATATCATAAATTGTGCAGATATTAGGATGATCGAGGGAAGACGCGGATCTGGCTTCAGACATAAAACGCTTTTCCGCCTCTTCATCCGCAAGAAGATGCTGGGGTAAAAACTTTAAGGCAACGATACGGTCGAGTTTTTCGTCCCTTGCTCTATATACCACTCCCATTCCACCACCGCCCGATTTCTCGAGTATCTTATATTGATTTATAACTTTTCCGGAAAGATCACTCATATGTTTTCCTCAATTTATTAGGGGCAGGTTCTCCAGGCGGTTGAATAAAGCCCTGTAGTCCCTGTTCTCTTCAATATGACAAGTTTTACAAATTCAATTAGCCGACTTATAAGGGAAGTAGAACACCTTATGGATCCTGCTTGTAATCAGGTTATTGCCGAACTCGATACATAGCCCCGGGGCCGCAATGATATCCGTCTTAATTGCTGTACCGCCCCATGTACATCCTCGTATACTTATTTTATAAGGCGACAGGTTCTGGCTATCAAACCAGCCACCTGAAACAAGATACTCGCCTATATTAATTACCTTAATGATATAAACGGAATTTAAGGTCTTCAAAAAGACCTGATCTCCGCACTCCAGCTTATGCTTATAAAGCTGCGGTAATTCATCGATTGATTCCGTAAGATTTCTGAGTTCAAAAGCTGCCAGCATAAATAACATTTACATTATTAATAAAAGTTTTTGCCTGTAACTATATTATATTGTTCTATCTTCATATCCTCCGACGTTTTTATATTAGCGTCATAATCCTTCTCAAGAGCCATCTTCCACCTGTAAAACTGCGAAAAAGTATGAGACACCTTATCGACCTGCTCTTTGAATCTTCCGGAGCTCTCATACAGATCCGCGTCATCTTTACTATCCCAAATTGTTATTGAGATAAAAGCATGAGGATCCTGGGTACTGCGGGTCAGGTAAGCGTACCTGCAGCCCCGGTTAGCGAGAAGTTCAGGTATTATTTCACTGGTGAATATTCTGCTGAATTCATCTTCTTTCCCTTCCTGAATTGAAAGAGAAACAATCCTAACATAAAAATGAGAATCGATGTTTCCTTTTCCGTCCCTGTCTCCCTGTGCCTGCACCGAAAATTTCTTTATAACTGGCTCTTCCTGCACCTGTTTATATTCCAGTTCCAGATTTTCTGA
Source organism: uncultured Bacteroidota bacterium (assembly GCA_963839165.1). Lineage (GTDB taxonomy): Bacteria > Bacteroidota > Ignavibacteria > Ignavibacteriales > Ignavibacteriaceae > DATFVA01. The sequence goes on from CAWIUG010000005.1 coordinate 1,219,241, forward strand.
GAGCTGAATTTTCCATTCTGATGAATTCTTAAGGTAAGGTCTTACCTTTCGCAGAAGATCCTCATACACGCCGCTTTTCTCATAGCTTTCAGCCTGCTCCTGTTTATCCCATAATGTAAGCGAAATGAATTCAGAATCTTCTTCTCTGCTTTCAATTAAACCTATGAACCTGCAGCCGGGGGTGTTCTGAAGTCTGCCTATTATTTCGTTCTGGTATGTTTCGCGAAACCTATCAATCTCCTGTTTTTCTACGTTTAATTGTACCAGCCGCATAAACATCTATATCAACTCCTTCCCGGGCTTTGCGCCGCTTACAACTCTCACATTAATAAGCTTTTGATTTACTTTATACATTTTATAATTACCATAGTAATATCATCGAACTGAGGTGCGCCTTTTGTAAAGTTATCAACGTCTTTAAAGATCTCATTTATCATATCCCCCGCGGATAAATGCATATTATTCCTGACAGCATTCTCGAGTCGTTCTTCACCATATTCTTCCTCAGAAAAATTAAGGGCTTCAGTTACTCCATCCGAATAAAGGACCAAAACATCCTCATTCTTAAATCCGATCGAATCCTCTTCGAAGTTATAGTCGGGCATCATACCTACAACAATTCCTCCCGTGCTTAAACGCTTTGGTTCTTCGCCGGGAGAAAAAAGATACGGACTATTATGGCCGGCATTACAGTAAGTGAGATGGTGATCATCCTTATCAAGAAGGGCGTAAAAAAGGGTAGCATACCTGGTGGAATCAGTGTTATGAAAAAGTATATTATTAGCAAACGCCACACAATCCTTACATTCACTTCCCACAAATGCCTGTCCCCGCAGAGAAGCCTGGAGGTTAGCCATCAGGAGTGAAGCGGGTATACCTTTACCGGAAATATCTCCGAGGCAGAAGGCAATCCTGCCGTCCCTGAGTGAGATAAAATCATAATAGTCGCCCCCGACTTCCTTAGCGGGGACGCTTTTGCCCGCAAACTGATATGTCTCGCTTACGGGTGTTTCCTTGGGAAGAAGATTCTCCTGAATATTTTTTGCCACCCTCATTTCCTCCTGAATATGCTGAAGTGCCTGTTCTTCAAGGTAGAGTCTGGCGTTTTCTATTATCTGAGCAGACTGTGCGGCGATTATAGAAAGAAGTCTCTGATCATTGGAAGTAAAGCCCGAGTTATCGTGCTTATTAAAAACATTAATAATTCCGGTCATTCTCCCTTTAAGTGTTAGAGGAACTCCCAGCAGCGACCGGATGGAGCCCTTGTCATCAGGCGAAAGTCTGAACCTGCTGTCAGTCTCCAGATCATTAACGAGCAGCGGCGTCTTATTCTTCAGCATCCAGCCTGTGAGCTGTGCATCCAGCCGGTAAGGAAGAGAATTGAACACAGAATCCTGCTTCCTTATCATAGTGTGAAAGGGTTTGTTCATATCCTGCTCATTCAGGAGCATGACGGCCCCCTGTTCAACATGAAGATGTTTAACACATTTATGAACGATCAGGTCGACAATCTTTTCAAGGGATTGAGTTGAACTGATAGCAGTGGCGATATCATTCAATATTGAAAGCTCTTCTACCGCGGCGCGAAGGCGTGTATTTTCCTCGATTAATTGATCTATGTTCTTTACCGGATCCAAATCGTGTTCCTTTGTTGTTTCAACTATTAAAAGACCAGGGTACGATACACCATATACCGGGAAAAGGGGGTGATTTATTACCTAAATAGCAATTTTTTACGGGTATGCAGGAAGATAAGCAGAATTTAGATTTAGATCAAAATTAATGTTTCCAGCAGGTGATTATATGATCATTAACCATTCCGGTAGCCTGCATATGGGCATAACAGATGGTTGTGCCTACAAACCTGAATCCTCTCTTTTTTAATTCCTTACTCATTAAATCGGAGATCTCAGTACTTGCGGGAACCTGGCTGAGAGACTTAATTTTATTATCAACGGGTTTATTGTCAACAAACCGCCAGATATATTTATCGAAGCTGCCGAATTCTTCCTGTACCTTAAGAAAGGCTTTTGCGTTAGTCACAGCCGATTCGATCTTCAGTTTGTTTCTTATTATTCCCTCATCTTTCATTAAAGAATTGATTTTCCTTTTGCCGTAACCGGCTACTTTTTCCGGATCGAAATTATCGAACGCCTTCCTGAAGTTCTCTCTTTTCCTAAGGATGGTGATCCAGCTTAATCCTGCCTGGAAGCCTTCGAGGATGAGGAACTCAAACAGCTTCCTGTCATCGTGAACAGGGACACCCCACTCTTCATCGTGGTACTTTATATAGATCGGGTCGCTGATGCTCCAGCCGCATCTTATTTTTTCTTTCATTTTATCCTTTACAATAATGGGACATCTACGATGTTCAGGTTCCTGACCGGTATTTGTTAAACTGCACTTAACCTCCAGGCATTTTGTGACTGATACCTGCCAAAAATAAGAATTCTCCATCAAACCCCAATAACTCCGTAGCTTTCAAGTACGTCCTCAGAAAGAGCCTGAATAGGAATCGGAGGTTTGGGAGGGGGCGGAGGTCTATTTCCTGTTTGGTCTGTTGAACGTCTTCAACTGTGGTCCAGCGCAGTTTTAGTTACTTCTCCGGGTGTATTGTAACTTTCTTCCTAACCCCTGAGGGGTTAAATTATAATATAAATTAATATGGAATTTTCATGAATCTGTTATCTCTCCTTCTTGCTGTATTTCTGTTCCTATCACCATTAAGCATACCTCAGGATAAGGGTTCGACCATTAACACGGAAAAATATGCCCGAATGGTCAAAGCTGAATTCCTGCATGCGTGGGATGCTTACAAAAAATATGCATGGGGACATGATGAATTGAAGCCGGTGAGCAAAACGGGAAATGACTGGTACGGTGTTACTTTTTATATGACACCCGTGGATGCATTCGATACAATGATCCTTATGGGATTAAATGACCAGGCAGAAGAGACAAAAGAGTTAATTCTGAATGATCTGGATTTCGGCCAGGATATCTTTGTACAGAACTTCGAGATAACGATCAGGTTTCTGGGGGGACTGCTTTCCGCATATGAATTCGATGGCGATAAAAGATTCCTTACGCTGGCCGAAGATCTGGGGAAAAGACTACTTCCTGTTTTTATTTCAAAAACAGGAATGCCTTATGTAAATATCAACCTTAAAACGGGAGAAACAAAAAACGAAATAAATAATCCCGCAGAAATTGGCACGCTTATGCTCGAGTTCGGAACCCTTAGCCGGCTCACCGGGAATGACATCTATTATAATAAAGCAAAGAACGCTGTGCAGCAGGTTTATAAGAGAAGGTCGAAGATCGGGTTGGTTGGAACAACAATAAATGTAAATACAGGAGAATGGCAGAATACTGAGAGTCATATCAGTGGGATGATCGATTCATATTACGAATACCTGCTTAAGAGCTGGCTGCTTTTCGGAGATAAAGATTTTAAGGTAATGTATGATTCGGGTATTACGGCAGTTAACAGGTTTCTGCCGGATACTGTGGACAACAGGTTGTGGTACGGTAAGGTCGATATGAACACCGGAAAGCGAACAAATACAACATTCGGCGCGCTGGATGCGTTTCTGCCTGCTGTGCTTTCACTTGGCGGGGACCTGAAACAAGCAGAGCTGCTGCAGGAGTCATGTTTTTTTATGTGGAATCATTTCGGCATAGAGCCTGAGGAATTCAATTATAAAACAATGGAGGTTACTTATCCTCAGTATGTATTAAGACCTGAGAATATCGAATCGGCATATTACCTCTACCATTTCACAAAAGACAACAAGTACCTGGAAATGGGGGAAGTATATCTTAAAAACATTATGGATTACTGCAGACTAGATGAGGGATATGCTTCTCTTAAGAGCGTTATAACCCGGGAGAAAGCCGATAAAATGCCAAGCTTCTTCCTGGCAGAAACTCTCAAGTACTTATACCTGCTATTTTCGGATGATAATGCAGTGGAGTTTAATAAAATTATATTTAATACCGAGGCTCATCCGCTAAAGAAAGAATTCTAGTACATTATACTACATTATGCTGGAGCAAATACAGGTAATGACCAATATAATATGGCCAGAGTATTATTCCGAGCACCGCATTCCAGAATGTAAGGTCAAGGAAGCCGATTGAAAACAGCCAGCCCATTATCCAGAACATTCCCCCGGCATCGGAGTGCACGTTTATTTTTCTGTCTTTCATAATTTTCCCGGCAGGTTAAGTATTAATTAAATGACTTAAAAAACTTAATTAAACCACCGGGCATAGGCAAGAAAAAAGAGAGAAATCACCCGTCTTTGATATGTGAAAAATTCAGACTAAATTTTATTAACGTATTTTATAACTATATGGGGAGTTAAAATGAGAAATTTAGTCCTGGTCCTTGCACTTCTTTTCGTCTCAACCGAGGTTTTTCCGCAATTTGATATCCTGAAAAAGGTTAAGGATAAAGTAAAGGAAAAAACCGAGCAGAAGGTTGATGAGGCAATAGATAAGACCGTGGATAACGCGGCTGATCAGAAAAATAATAACCCGGAGGCAGTTGATTCAGCACAAGTTCAAGGTGAGGCGGAAAGCTCCACACCGGCAGCTCCAGCTGATGAACTGAAATCATTCTCAAAGTTTGATTTCGTTCCCGGAGAACAGGTACTTTTGTTTGATGATTTTTCACAGGATAATGTTGGCGATTTTCCGGCACTCTGGAACACCAATGGTTCTGGTGAAATTGTAAATACCAATTTATTCCCCGGAAACTGGCTGCAGTTTTCAACCCGCAATGCAATCTGGACAGATAACCTTTTAACATTCCCGGATAATTATACAATAGAATTCGATGTTGTTCCGATTAAAGGTGAAGAAGGCGGTATGGCTGGTTATGCCTTCAGACTAATGCAAAGTATAAACAGCAAAGCCTATGATTATGGGTCTGTTCCGGGTAAAGCCGGACTTGCATTTTCGGTTGAATATTTTGGAAGACCAGGTTACAGGACCTATATAAACGGTAATGAAGGAAATGGATTAGGACTCACCGGATATAAAGATGATAAAAGCTTGCATCAAAAGATGAATCAAAAATATCACATTGCCGTTTGGGTACAGAAATCCCGTGTACGTATATACCAGAATGAGAACAAATTATTCGACTTACCGAAAGCCTTCCCTGTAGAAAGTGTAAAAATGGACCGTATAAGATTTGAAGATGGAGCTGCATTAGTTTCGAATGTCAGGATCGCCGTAGGAGCCCCTGATATGAGAAGCAAACTTTTAACCGAGGGAAAACTTGTTACCAGAGGAATTCTTTTTGACGTTAATTCTGATAAAATAAAACCCGAATCATATGGAACACTGAAAGAAATTGCCAAAGTTCTTTCTGATAACTCTGATGTAAAGGTAAGGATAATCGGTCATACCGATAGCGACGGTTCAGAGGAATCTAATCTGGATCTTTCGAAAAGAAGAGCTGCTTCGGTTAAAAATTCATTGGCTTCGGAATTCGGTATTGATACCGCAAGGATGGAAACTGACGGTAAGGGTGAATCAGATCCCGCTGTTGATAACAACACTCCTGAGGGTAAAGCGAATAACCGGAGAGTTGAGTTTATCAAATTATAGCCAGGTAAATACGTTATAAATTCCGCAGGCAGTTTGTTATAAACTGCCTGCTATGAATTTACCATTTTAGAAGTCCAGAAAATATTGTGAATGGTGCAATGTGTGAAATGAATAATACAGATTTTTGCTTACCGTCCTAACCTTCTCACTGTTGTCGAATCTTGCGGATCCTCTTAACCTGTAGATACCTATACCATCATTAAGACTATAGAGAGCAACGGCGGCAACAATCCTCTCTGTTTCCGTCCGGCCGTTATCCAGCATTTGGAGGAGAGGTATAAGCGAAGGAGAAAAGTCGTCAGGTGACGCAAGTGCATTATCTATTACCTCTGTGATAACAACAGCTGAACTTGTTCTTAAACCTTCGTTATCTGAGTGTATTCCGGTAAGAAGGCTTTGGACGATCAGGTTTTTGTTAGTTGAGGGTGCACGATCAGCCCCGGCAGCCAGAAGTGGGGCAAACATTAAGGAGGAGAGCAGAAGTATTGATACTAAGGTTTTCATATCAGCCTCCTGATTATAGGTTAATAAATCTTTCGGAGGCAACCTAATAACGAGGCAGCGGATTGTCCATTCAAATGTTACAGAAGGATTAAATGACTTCAGGAAGGCAGAATTTAATGGTGGTTAACTAGTTACGGATTATTCTTAAACGGGTCTTCCCGTGTTTCTTCAAAGTAAGGACGGTAGGATTCCTTACTCTCCATTTCCTGAACCCAGCCGTTCTCAAGTCCGAACTTATCCAGCAGTTCAACAGATCTCATATATTCAGTGGATGAAATATTCCTGCTGATGAGAGGATATTTTTCAGCTTTGTTTGAAGGGTAGTATTGGGCCATTAACGAAATATGAATCTTAGGATCGAGACCGGAGATGAACCGGAATACATTCTCTGTTTCCGCCAGACCGTTCGGCATCACAAGATGCCTAATAATTAAACCTCTTACAACAACACCGTCTTCATAAATAAGTTCACTCCCCACCTGCCTGTACATCTCTTCTACCGCAGGCTTTACCGCATCGAAATAGCCGCTGACCCTGGAATATATTTTACCGACCGAATTCTACCCCATTTAAAATCAGGAAGATAGATATCAATTACACCATCATACAGCTTCAGCATTTCCACGCTGTCGTATCCATTTGTATTATAAATGATTGGAAGGCGCAGACCCTTAATTGCCGCCAGGTAAATTGACCTTAGAATTGATGCGGAGAAATGCGTGGGCGAAACAAGTCCTATGTTATGGCAGTCTTTTCCCTGGAGTTCCACCATTATATCAGCGAGGCGTTCGTTTGATACCTCGTTCTTTCTTTCCACCTTATAATTCTGACTTATCACATAGTTCTGGCAGAAAACACAGCGCAGGTTGCAGTTACCGAAGAAGATATTTCCCGCACCCCTGCTTCCGCTGAGCACAGGTTCCTCGCCAAAGTGAGGAGTGTATGAGGAAACAACCGGCAGGCTGCCGCTCTGACATATACCATACTCGCCGTTCGTTCTATCGATGTTACAATTACGGGGACAGCTTGTACACGACTGCAGTATTTTTTCAGCTCTCGCTATCCGGTCCTCAAAATCGCCGTTTTCTATCGTTTGTATGTAGGAAGAAACAAAGGTCATCTGCTTTCCCTGAATTCTATTTTTTGCAGCAGTAAATTAAGACAGATAAACTTAAGGGTAAAGATAAAATATGAACACCTTTTTCCTCGTCCGGAGTTATCCACAAGACAAGCCAAGTCAAATTATCAAGTGAGGCTGGAGTAATTGTGCTCTCACACAATTCGTTTTTCAATATTCAATTATATTTTTTTAAAAAAAGGAGAAATTATGATTGAAATCCTGGATAAAACAATAAATGATTTTATTGCTGTTAAGGCCAGCGGGAAACTGACAAAAAAAGATTTTGAGGAGATGCTCCACCTTGCAGAAGAAAAAACCAGGCAGTACGGGAAGACAAACTGGTATATAGAGATAGTTGATTTCAAGGGCTGGGAATTTGACGCTGCAGTAGAAGACTTAAAATTTGATATCGAGCATTATGACGATATTAAAAGAATAGCGATGGTAGGAGATAAAAAATGGCAGCACTGGGGAGCTATGGCTTCAAAATTATTTACACGAGCGAAGGTAGAATATTTCGATATTTCAGAAAAAGATAAAGCCGCCAGCTGGGCCAAGGCGGCATAGAACATACGACGTTGTATGGTTAAACTTTAATATTTTTTTGGTACATGGTCTGGAAAGATTATAATTATTAAATACTTCTTCCTTCTGATTACTTCCAATCCTTTTGTCTGCGATAACGATTTTATAATATGATTTGACAGCATATCATCTATATGATACTTACCCTGCAGATCAGGAAGGTTCTCAAAATACATTACCGCAAGGGATTTTGACTTATCAGGCGGAGACTTTACAGTTTTGCTTTTAGTAAAAAAGAAGAAGTAATTTGCCAATAATAACACGAACAAGGCGACAGCTGCCAGACTAAAAACAAGTCTCTTATTCTTTGAAGGTTTGAAATGTTTATAGCCAGTTACTTCAGATGAACCTGAGCCATTCGATTTTGGCTCCCGCAGCTGATACAAATCCATCAGGATACCGGAAACTGATTGATAGCGATCACCAGGATCTTTTTCAAGTGAATGTCTGATTATACTACAAAGTTCTGCCTGTACATCAGGCCTGTAGTTCCTAATCGGTTCCGGCTGCTCATTCAAAATTAAATGAAGAACCGCCGCTTCATATTCGGCTTCAAAAGGGATGTGCCCGGTTAACATTTCATACATTACAACACCGAAAGAGAATATATCTGATCTTGCGTCTGATCTTACGCCGCGTATTTGTTCGGGAGGTATGTATCCCAGTGTTCCAATCGCCGCACTCTTCTTAGTAACCTGCGATCCTTTACCGATTTTCGCAAGTCCGAAGTCCATTATCTTTACATTCCCATCATTGGTTATCATTATGTTCTGCGACTTTATGTCTCTGTGAACGATACCTTTTTTATGCGCGGCTTCCAAAGCTTCGGAAATCTGTATGGAAATATTTACTGCATCTTTGACTGAAATCGGTCCATCTTTTATTTTCTGGCTTAACTGAATTCCCTCTATATATTCCATCACAATGAAGGTCTGATCCCCCGATTCCTCAATAGTATAAATAGTAGTGATATTAGGATGGTTAACCGAGGCAGCAGCCTTTGCCTCTAATTTAAATCTTTGAATGTCCTCAATCCCGACAGAGATATTATGAGGCAGGAATTTTATAGCGACATAACGCTCCAGATTCAAATCCTCGGCAAGATAGACCACACCCATACCACCCTCGCCGAGTTTTTCTATTATTTTATAGTGAAGGATATTTTTGCCGGTCATAATTTTTTTCTCTCTATTTTCGAAAAGATATCTTCTCTCCCGATATCGGGATCGTTAATACGACGATTCGTTTTGAGATACTACTCTTACGCTGGAGTCAACTTAAATACTCATTCAGAATATTTCTGAACGACAGCTTTATATCCAGGTAAATCCCTGAGGGGATCATAAAGCGGATCAACCTGTGACAAAATAATATGCATACTATTGTCCTACAGGTATAGTAAAAAATCGGCAGGTTTTGTTCTTTATCTCACGAAATGTGAAGGATTGAATGAATTAAATGAACTCATCTATTTATAGACTCTGAAGATTGATGCAGCAGAGCGGTCTTCGCCGGAGATACCCACGCTCAGTTGAAGTTTTGAGGCAACAGTTCCCAATCTGCCCGGAGTAGTTCCGTGAAAAAAGGAAAAATCTTTGATAAGATGCATCTGGTCATAATAACCATATAAGTAAGCAACCTGTGCCCAGTTTCCCGGAGAAGTACTTTGCTTTATATATTTAAGAACATTATTAAAGCGAACGATACGATGCAGCAATTTGGGACTAAGGCCAACAATCTCATGCATATGCCGTTCCAGCCTGCTTATTGAATAGCCTTGCTGCGAGCATATTTCTTTTATTATGTTTTTTTGATGACTCTTCAATGAAATTTGGTTTATCATGTATGCAAGTTCTGATGCAGATTTATATCTTTTTTGCATTACTAATCTTTTGAGGAAAAAAGATTCCACCTCCTTGTACACACCCTCTATCGTAGTATGATCTGCTAGTTTTTCATTAAGACGTCTTGCGGCAGATCCCAGCAGATCACTGAAATTTATGATTCTGTCATTTAGTCCTTTTTGTGGTATGTTTAATAATTGAAACGCTCCAGCCGGTTGAAAAAAAGTATTGAATGCTCTTGTTTTTCCAAACACAGTCATAGGCGTATAATGGGTAAATTGACTTGTAAACATCAATGGTTCACGACGTCCCTGCCTCTTATAAATTATCTGATCGGTTTGCAGGGCACAAGAGAGAAGCGGTTGAGCAGCAGGTGAAGTCCCCCCTCTTGTCCATTCTCCCGATACTCCAACTTCAAAATACATGTAGTATTTAATATATGGACGCAATAAAGGATGAGGCTGGAAAATTTGTGATTTCATTACAAATCCCTCCGTTCATCGTTTAATTATTATGAAGGCTTCACACGGAATGAATAGGAGATGGAGCCAGGCGTACTTTTTTATAATATACCTGGATTAATTCAAGGAAAGATTCTACGAAATTCAATATAACTTTTTAAGCAGCAGATGCAATAGTTACGAGGCAATAAAGCTTTTTAATTGCTTAGCGGTGTTTTAAATCAATCTTAAGTTCTCTCACCCGAACTGCCTGACTTACATCAGGCTGTTCGGGATTGAGATAAATTGCGTGATGATCTAACTATTCGACATCAAGCGTGGGGATTCTGCCGGGAGTCCAGGGGGCGTCGTATTTCTCCATATCATTTTCCAACGACTTCAGATCATAGTTATACAAATTCTTCAACTGATCAAGTACCTGTGGAAATTTATCCATCAGAATTTTATAAGCATTACGTTCGTTCTGTGTGATGTTTGAAGATGAACGATAATGTGTATAAGAGAGCACCGACAGTCTGTCATTGAAAGTTACAGGTGAAGGAGGATTCTCTTCAGTGCTTGGGAAGTTTGATTCCCTGTTGAACTTCAGTGAGATATCCTTAAGCGTATTCCAGAGGTTATCAGCTCTTACCATCAGATCATTAGGCGCTTCCGGAGTATTGACCAGTGCCTGTTTGATATCGGTAACCCTCTTCATCATATTATCAAGGAATCCTTCTGTTCCCCTGACAGCTCTGGCAAGCTTGTTTGCTTTCTTCTGGAATTCCACAAGTTCAGAGCGGTCAGCGATCGGCAGCGTTGAGTTGTTAAGAGGTTTAACCGTAAATTCAACAGGACCATAAAGCTGTTTTTCGCCGACCCTGCTGATCATAGTCATTGTTACTGAGTATTTACCAGGGAGGGCCAGCGTGCTGCCGTGCCCTTCGGCAGTCGGGTTAAATTTATCCTTTACTTCAACAGGAGAAGTGCTTCCATAACGCAGATCCCACGCAGCGCGGTTAATTCCTTTTGCGGCAGACTTTGTTATTTTCCTGACGATATTTCCAGCCTCATCTTTAACGGTAAATACGAGGTAAGGATCGATCTCCTCATTCTCTGTTCTAATCTGAGCATTATCAGGCTGAGGAATTGGTTTTCCGTCTTTAAATAATTCTTTCTCTTTTTCTTTTCTTTCGTCTTTAAGTGTCTTAGGAACATCCTTTATATAGTAAGTAAACACGGCACCAAACTCAGGATTAGGAGCTTTGAAATATGTTGCCCCCTGTCCGTATCTGCCGCCTGTTTATGGAACATCAGAGCATCTTTTACCGGGAAGATATAAGCATCTTTATCGAGAGTGGTTTTGTTTACATCGCGAAGGGGCGAGAAGTTATCGAGAATGTAGAAGCCTCTTCCGAAGGTAGCGATCACAAGGTCGTTCTCTCTTTTCTGGAAGGCGATATCCCTGACCGCGACAGTTGGAATACCCGACTTTAACTGAGTCCATACCTTACCACCGTCGGTTGAAAAGAAGATCCCGAATTCTGTTCCCGCGAACAGGAGATCAGGATTCACATAATCCTGTTCTATTGAATGAATGCTCCGTTTTCCGGGAGGTTCCCCGCGATGGATGTCCACGATTTTCCTTTATCCATACTTTTCAAAAGATATGGTTTGAAATCATCTCTCTGAAGGTTATTGAAGGAGGCGAACACAACATTCTCATCATACTTTGAAGGACAGATATCGCTTACATAAGTATATTTCGGAACGCCCGGAAATTCATCGATCTTCCTCCAGGTCTCTGCATCTTCGGAGACCTGAATCAACCCGTCATCCGTTCCGGCATAGAGCAGGTTTTCTTTAACCGGAGATTCGGTTAGGGAGATGATAGTTCCGAAGAGTGAAGTTGACTGATCTTTTGCAACTGCATCAGCACTCCAGTATTTACCCATTACAGGCCACTGGTTGCGGTCGAGCTGTGCGGTAAGGTCGGGACTGATCTCCTGCCAGGTGTCTCCCCTATCGTCGCTTCTGAATACTTTATTAGCTGAACAATAAAGTCTGGTATGGCTGTGAGGACTCACAAACAAAGGCGTATCCCAGTTCCATTTATAAGTTAACTCACCTTCGGCAGGTTCGGGACGGATATCGATTGCCTCACCGCTTGCTTTATCATAGCGGACCATATTTCCATACTGTGCCTCGGCATAAACAATATTCGGATCTTCAGGATCAATTGCACTCCAGAATCCGTCGCCGCCGTTTGTAACGATCCAGTCGCTGTTAACAATTCCATCAGAACTTAAAGTTGCAGAAGGACCGCCCATACTGTTATTATCCTGGGTACCGCCATACACATAATAAAATGGTTCTGAATTATCTACAGCTACTCTGTAAAACTGAGTGATCGGCAGATTTTCTTTAAAGTCGAACGTCTTCCCGTCGTCATAAGTTTCGTATACGCCGCCATCGCCGCCGATTAGAAAGTGATCGGTATAATCGGGGTCAATCCACATAGCATGATCATCCACGTGACGGTCTTTATTGCCGATATTATTCCAGGTTTTACCACCGTCAAGAGTTACCTTAGAGAAAGTCTCCGCTGAGATAAACTTTATTCTCATTCGTCGGATCGACATATATCTCATTGAAGTACTGACCCGAAGAAGCATAATCGCTCATCTTTTCCCAGCTGGCTCCGCGGTTAGTTGATTTGAAGAAGCCGCTCTTCCCTTCGGCAGCTTCAATTATGATATAAAGAATATCGGGATTCGAAGGTGCATATGCTATATCCATTCCTCCGAGATCAACGCCGGGAAGACCTTTCATGATCTTATCCCATGTTTGTCCCGCATCTGTTGATTTATAAACAGCCGATTCAGGACCGCCGCCGATTTTTGTAAACACATGTCTTCTTCTCTGTTCAGAGGTCGCATACATAATATCAGGGTTGCGGGGATCGAAGATCACGTTATTGACTCCGGTGTTCTCGCTTATATCAAGCACCTTCTTCCAGGTTTTGCCTGCATCATCTGTTTTATATAAACCTCTGTCGCCTCCGGGTCCCCATACAGAACCTTCTGCCGCAACAAACACGATATTAGAATTTCGGGGATCGATGGCTATCTCACCGATCTGGCGTGAATCCTTCAATCCCATATTCTTCCAGGATTTCCCGCCATCGGTAGTCTTATAAATCCCGTCACCATAACCGAGAGCTCTCTGATGATTATTCTCGCCGGTTCCTGCCCATACTACGTAGGGGTTGTTGGGGTCTATAGCAAGGCAGCCTATTGAGTAGGCACCGTAATGATCGAATACGGGTTCAAAAGTAATTCCGTTGTTGGAAGTTTTCCATATATGTCCGCTTGCCGCGGCCACGTAATATTCAGCATGATTCTGAGGGTTAACCGCAAAATCAGCTATCCTGCCCGAAGTAAAGGCAGGACCAATGTTCCTCCATTTTAATCCGGCCACCGTTTCAGCCAGCGTGGAATCTTTGCTATCCTTATCCTGTGCAGCGATTGCCGCCGAAAAAAGAAGACAAAGCATAATAGAAATATTGATAAATCTCTTCATGATATAATAATAGTTAGTGAATGAATAATTTGATTTGATATTTGTGAGAAAGTACTTGTCAATGCGCATATTAACTGAATTCAACAATCCCCTGATTCGGATCGTAAATTACCAAACGGATTCAACTTATTCTACATCAAAAGGATGAATGGCGAAATTTTATGGTAAGCGAGAGGCAGATTTTGAGAAAATATTTTTGTGGAGAGGTTTAGTATAGATAAACCAAAATGGCGGTGACCGGAATAAAATAAAAATGCCGGCATCGGGGAATGCCGGCATAGAGATTTGGGGAATCAGGGTGTCTTGCTACTTCAGCATCAGCATCTTCTTCACTGCTGAAAAATTTCCAGCCTTAATTCTGTAGACATAAAATCCCGACGATACCGGTTCATTATAATTATTTCTTCCATTCCAGGTGATGGTATATCTTCCGGGATCCTTAATCTCCGAAACGAGTGATCTCACCAGTCTTCCCAGAGCATCATAGATATCCAGAGTAACGGGCGACTGCACAGGAACATCATACCTGATTGAAGTAGATGGATTGAAAGGATTGGGATAATTCCTGAAAAGAGCGAATTCTTTCGGGGTGTTATTAACTTCTATCTCAATTTGTTTTGAATAGCTGATAGAGCCATCGAGGTCGATCTGTTTCAGTCGGTATAGAATGGAGCCGTTATCCGCATCAGCATCCCTAAAAGAATATATCTTCGGCTCGGTGGTTGTTCCGCTTCCTTCCGCGAACCCGATCTTCTTCCAGGTACCGGGGCCGGCAGAGCCTGACTTAGCTGTATTCCTCTCGATATCGAATCCCCTATTATTCTTTTCTGTAGCTGTATTCCATCTGAGGATTACCGCATCCTGACTATTTTCTGCTGTGAAGGAGATCAGTTCAACCGGAACTTCGCTTAACTGCATAGTAACAGGAACAGTTAATTGCGGATTATCAGGATCGTTGCTGCTAACTACAACGTCCATTGAGTAATTGCCAAGCTCGAGACCATCTGTAATAAAGTCGAGAACCAGCGCATACGAATTGCCGTTATAGATGGTGCCCGAAAAATTATCTGCGATGAGCCATTCGGGTTCGGCGGAAAACATGACGGCCAGGCCATTTGCAGCGTAGGAAGCGTTGTATGCCACCTGGAGTCCGTCTGTACCATCTGCATTCTCTAATCCAATAGTGGCAGAGTTCAGAGTTGAGGCCATATTATTATAATAGAAATATATCTTATTATTCGACTGCAGCACAATCTGGTATGTAAGAGAACCTGTTGAAGGAAAACTCTGCCAATTGGTGTACTGGATAATTAGTTTATCCGCTGTCTGCTGATAGTACACGGTTCCCTGTGAGGAGCCATCAAGATCATCCCAGAACGGAGAGATCATGTTATCGGGCATTCCAGGTGTAGGGATACCCTCATTTGTAAAACAATTTTCTGCAATGCTGTTAAACGAAAGGAAACCGTTGGAGCTTACATAAACACCTGATTGAGGCTCGCCGTAGAATTTGAAATTGAACCCGATTGGAATCGGGCCAGCAAAACCTTCATCAAGCGGATCGTAAGTTCCTGTGGGAATCCATCCGGTTACCTCTGTACCTGTGGAGGAAATATCATTCCACTGGTAAGAGGGTCCCTGCGGATCGTTGCTGTCGATCCACTCATATCCGAAAAGATCAGGTCCACCGGAACCTCTAATACTCATTCCCCTTAATTCCGGGGGATTATCTTTTGTCCCGGTGTTCAGCATTTCGTTCCTAACCGGAATGAATCTGGCAACAACGTCTCCCGGGAATGTATTATTTGTAAGTTCAACAGTATAATCAAGAGTTGAATTTTCAATGGTTACATTAGATATCATTATCGAATCGCTGGTAGTGGTTCCCTGGGTAAGCAGGCAAGAAATAGAATTAGGGTCGACTACAATCTGCGGGGCCTGCCAGGTAGTTTCAACTGGAACATTCGACATAAGCGATTTGTTTCCCCATATATCAGAAGCTTTAATGGCGAAGTAATATTGAGACGCAAAACCAAGATTATGGATCGTATAACTCTTAGCCATTCCCACCGAATCGGGATCGCCGGGAACCAAAATGGAATTTGCGCTGCCATAATCCTCTTCAGTAACCATTGGATCGGTAGAGTATCTGAGATCATAACTAATGATGCCTCCGAAGGAAGAATCATAGGGAGCCGTCCAGTTAAGTGTTACCGAATTAGAAGTAGGATCAAGGGCAGAAAGATCTGTAATCTGATCAGGCGCTGTTGAATCCGGGGCCATTCCAAGTGTAAGCATCATTGAGCAGTCGCCGAAAATATTATACTGTTCCATCAGCATCAAACCCTGGCCGCTGCTCCCTCCCCATTGATCCATTGCGTACATAATGCCGTTAAAGCACACACCGCCAACGGTCTGCTTTGCTCTTGTTGTAAGAAGGAACATCGCATGGCTCTGCATATCGCAGGGAGGAACCCAGCTGGTATTTGTAGAGGAACCGAATGCACCGATAGCTCCTTTAGGATTGGTGAGACTGCCCTCTCTGATCCAGGCTTCCTCCATACATTCACCCAGTGTAAAATTACCATTCAAACAGGCAACATCCAGCACGAAGGGATTTTTATATTCGTTTGAGAGTGAGGCAATATTATTAACGTTAAATCCTGTAGTACTCCAGGAGGTTCCTGAGCCGTGTCCTATATAATTAACTATGCTTCTGCCGTCATTTAGAGCAGCTGTAACCTGTGAGGCTGAGGCACCAGGATCGTATATCTGATCTACAGATGTAAAAAATAAATTCTCCATCAGCATATCTCTGAGAAGATTCGCCCGTTCCCAATCATAGAGACCCGTACCTCCGTCCTGATCGCTTGCTACACCTGTTCCCTTCAGGTACCAGCCGGCATCGGGACCAGTATCCGGGTACTTTTCATACTTTATAAATTTATATAAGATATAATCGAGATTAGCAGACGAAGAAGGTGAAATACGTGAGATAAACGCATCGGGATAAGCATCGCTTCCTGCCAGCTTAACATAACAGGGATCTGAAGGAGCACCCTCATAAGTTCCGCTGAGAGTAGGTATCTGACCCGATTCACCTATAAGGATTATAAATGTTAACCCTTCGGGAGAATCATATAAATTCTGGATATAACTTTTTATGGCAGATGATCCCGTTCCTGTTTCAGCGGGATATTCTGCTGTAAGAGTTACAAAACCTTTTTCCACTTTCCAATCCTGAAAAGGAGTTATATTGGAAGCGAACGATGAAGGATATATGATTAGAAGTCTGCCTGTTTCATCGAGCGTAATATAATCATACCCCGGGGAACCGTAATTAATAAAGAGGCTTTTATAAATATCTGTGAAATCGAGCGACACTCCTGTGAAAGGTTTAATCCTTACAAGAGGGTTAACAACTTCCGCTGACTGATCAGCAAAGACCTCGACGGTAATCTTTGTACAAATACGCAGCATACCCTCTGCAGGATTATACTGCATTGGGTTGAACTGTATCGTTTGACCTCTTAAGTCTCTCACTACATATGGTTCGTCGAGCAAAATATTATTTTCAGGATACCAGGTATCCTGTTTGTAAATATCGTTAAAAACATAGGGGATGCTTTCAGGATCAATATTCCTGGTTATATGTCCTTTTGAAGGAGTAACCGGTAGCGTCTGAATAGTTGTAAATTCCTGTGAAATGATCCTGTAGTTCATACCTGCCAGATCAGGGATAATTATGCTTGTCCTGTGAACCGGCAGCTGCGGAAATCCTTTATCCATCAGGCAGATACTTCCGGGAACGGTATAAAGCACAGTTGAATTGCCGTCAATTATAATGGTTTTTTCGTTATAGTTATTCAGTGTGAATTCAATAGTAGTACCTGAAGGATCAGTACTTACCACATTGGACTTTATACCATCATTGTTATCGCTCTGCGCGAAGGAAGTGAAAATAATAGTAAAAGAAATAAAAAAGAGTACTAGTACAAAGTAGAATTTATTCATATTCTCCCCAGAGATATAAATGAGATGAAATTATCGTTCCAACATCCTAAAATTCGTTGATAGAAGCAAGAAGTATTTTGGTTTATAACTGGAACTTAGAGAGCCGTTTATCTTTGCTCTGTATCACCACCCGGGACCTATCTGAGTTTTAAATAGTCTAATAAGTAAACATTAACGGAGGGTTGTAAATATGTCAAAGACAATAGAAGAATTAATTAAAGATCTGTCGAATTCCAATGGTATCATCAGGCAGAAAGCACGTTATGAGCTGGTAAAAATGGGCAATCCCGCTCTGGATTATCTCCTGGAACTGCAGAGCGCCGAAAAGCATCTTGCAAGATGGGAAGCCGTTAAAGCAATAAGCGAGATAGGAACTTCGGATTCAATCCCGATCCTGATAAATGCACTGGAAGATGAAGAATTCGACGTCAGATGGCTGGCAGCAGAGGGTCTCATAGAAATCGGACACTCATCTGTATATCCCCTGCTTAAGGCTTTCATATCGAATAAAGAATCAATTCACCTCAAGGAAGGTGTACACCATGTTCTAAAAGGACTGGAGGTGCGGGGTCTTTACAATGACAGATATGATATCATCAAAGCACTCGAATCCTTCACGGCGCCGGTGAAACTTGAGCTCAAGGTTATAAATATGCTGAAGGATGAACTTGTAGGTATAAAATAATCTGCCGCTTAAAGGCAGTGCATCAACTTTGATTCAGATAAATAAAAAATCAGGAAAGGAACAGAATGGAAAAGAGAAAATTAGGAAAAAAGGGACCGGAAGTTTCTGCAATAGGATTAGGCTGCATGGGAATGTCTGAATTCTACGGAAATGCAGATGAAGCAGAATCAATTAAGACAATACATAAAGCATTTGATATGGGAATAAATTTTTTCGATACATCTGATATGTACGGGCCTTATAAAAATGAAATGCTGGTGGGCAAGGCGTTAAAAGGCATCAGGGACAAGGTAATACTTGCAACTAAATTTGGAATAGTACGGGGTGAGGATCAAAAATCACGCTCCATAAACGGAAGGCCGGAGTATGTAAAATCAGCGTGCGAAGCTTCGTTAAAACGATTGGGAGTTGATCATATAGACCTATATTATCAGCACCGGGTTGATAAGGATACTCCCATTGAAGACACTATCGGAGCGATGGCAGATCTGGTGAAGGAAGGAAAAGTGAGATTCCTTGGTATGTCGGAGGCATCTGCAAATACAATCAGGCGGGCTAATAAAGTTCACCAGATTACCGCACTGCAGACAGAATACTCGTTATGGACGCGTGATCCAGAAGCTGAGATCTTATCGACAGTGAGGGAAATGGGAATCGGGTTTGTGGCTTATAGTCCACTGGGAAGAGGATTCCTGACCGGAAGGTTCCAGAGTCCCGATGACTTCAGCGAAAACGATTTCAGGAAAAACTCTCCGCGTTTCCAGGGAGAAAATTTTCAGAAAAATCTACGGCTTGTTGATAAGGTTAAGGAACTTGCAAAGAATAAGGGTATTACACCAGCTCAGCTCGCGCTTGCCTGGGTTCTTAGTCAGGGTGAAGATATTGTACCAATACCCGGTACCACCAAATTAAAGCATATAGAAGAGAACATAAAAGCGGCGGATATTGAACTAACAGACGACGAGCTTCAGCAGCTTGAGGACTTTTTCCCGATGGATGCGGCAAGCGGACTCCGGTATCCGGAAACAGCAATGAAAACTGTGAATGTATAAGAAAATGCAGGATAAAGAGAACTAAAATTAACCTCCCCGGGAACAATCCCGGGGTCAGGATTTACGGTTTAAAGACTACTATCTGGGGATTTTCTTTTATTCAAAGGAATACTGACAAAAAAGTCAAAAACCACCCAAATACCTTTCAATTACTTTTCACATACGCTCCACATACGCTCCACATACGCTTCATATACGCTTCACATACGCTCTACCTCCGAAGGAAATGGGGGCAAAATTAAGCATATACCCCTCAATACTGGATCAATATTAAAACAGGATAAGCCCGGGCTACAATGCGCACAGCTCCGACTGTTTAGTCGAATCCTAATAATTATCGTCGAATTATCTCTTCCCCGATCATCAATAACTTAAGCTATCCCGATTTATTTTAAGTTTTGAGAGCGGGCACATACTTTGCATCGATGAATTCTGAAGTCTTATTTATTATTTATTTAAGGGAAAAACTATGAAACACTTTATGAGATTAATTTCTATTTTAATTATGGGACTAATATTATCTTCGTGCAGTGACGACCTTACCGGAAGCTTAACCCAGTCTGATAATAACTCCCTCCAGAAGAATAATTTACTCGTTCCCGGAGAGCTTTCACCTGAAGAAGCCGAAGGAATTATTCTGATTCGGCAGGAAGAAAAAGTTGCAAGAGATGTTTACACTGTATTAGGGCAGACATGGAATTTCAATATTTTTGAAAAAATAGCGGCTGCTGAACAAAATCATATGGATGCTGTAAAAAGGTTGGTAGACAGGTACTCACTAGAAGATCCCATAGTAAGCGATGAAGTAGGTGTATTCGCGAACCCGGTTTTCCAGCAGATGTATGATGATTTTACTGCCCAGGGACTGCTCTCCATCCCGGAAGCATTTCTTGTTGGACAGGCTATTGAGCAAATGGATATTGCATCTCTCGAAGATCAGCTTGCATTCGTTGATAACCCCGATCTTATACGGGTATATACAAAACTTAAAGACGCATCAGAAAAACATTATAATGCTTTCCTGAACCACATATCCTCTTCCTCCTACTAATTTTAAGCTCGCCCGGAGAAATATAACTTCTTCGGGCGTTCTTTAACTTCATACTATAGCGCTTAGCAAATATGTATCCAAAATAATCTAACGGAAAGGACTTGCTGACTGCAAGATCAAGTCTGAAGGGATTATGATGTGCCTGGTAATTAAGGGGCCCGAATCGTTAAGTGACCTGAAATTACTCCCTGGCCATTCCTTTTTGACGGGGCACTGCTTATTTGTTAATTTTGTCGGATCAATATTTAAGGCGATATGAAATTTCTATTGTTCATATTAATCTTCTCAACAGGAATATATACCGCAGACGGGCAGTTCAGGCTGAACCATAATGGTCTGGTTCCTGAAGAAAACGAATTGATCCAAAGAAATTTGTCGCTCACGGAAAATCAGCATCCCGATCTTCAGCTTTTCGGAAACTTCGGGAATAACATCATCAACAGCTTCAAGGGAGACAACCTCTATCTGCATCTTGCAGGAATTGCCTCTACCGTAATTATCGTTACTACCAACACCGATTATCATGTACATAAGTTTTTTTATGATCACGAAGAATATGGCGAAGCTGCTATGCCGATAATTCGCGCGGGAATGTTTATACCTTTTGTTACAGGCGGATCACTTTTCGCTTACGGAAAACTTGGGAAAGATGACCGTGCGGTTGCGGCCTCATTTGCTGTACTGCAGTCGAGTCTTGTAGCCTTCCTTTATAATTCCTTATTAAAGGCTGTAACCGGGAGGCCGAATCCCGACTGGCAGCATCATACCGATATGAAGGATTTAAGCAAGACCTTCAGATTTGGTTTTATGAGAGGAGGAATATTCTGGGGGTGGCCATCGGGACATACATCCTCAACAATGGCGGTCGTATCAGCACTGACTTCCTTTTACTCAGACAAAACCTGGCTTAAGGTTGCAGGATATTCACTGGCTGCTTATATGATGTACGGGGTTTCTTCTCTGCACCGCGGAGGAATGCACTGGTTCTCAGACGCAGTAGCAGCGGCTTTTATGAGCTATGCAATCGGCTCAACAATAGGCAAATACTACAGGGATCAGTTTAAGACAAATACCGGTTCTGAAGGAGTACCTCCTGGTATTGAAATGCCGCTTTTCAATTTTCAATACTCCTTCTGAGGGATAAATAATCTACCGGTAGAGGGAGTAGATAAGAAAGACGAGTCCTGATACTGACAACCCACCCCCTATCATTCTTTTGAGAATATGTTCGTTTGCTTTGGTAGAGAGAGAATTCCCCAAAAAAGCTCCAATCACGAATCCGATTACAACAGGTACGGCATAGCCGAAATGGATGTTCCCAAGAAAGTAATGGCTGATGCTTCCTGTAAAGCTTGTAATCACAATCATGAACAAGCCCGTTGCTGAGGCAATCTGCGTAGGAGTAGAAAAAATTCCTATCATTATGGGAACTTTGAGAAACCCGCCTCCGATACCGAACAGACCCGCCATAGTACCCGCAATGATTCCGAAGGCGAGTGCCATCATAAAGCTAACCCGGTAGGCACCATAGTTTGTCTTACGTATAATTGCTGGTCCTATTTTATTGATTTTATAAAAAAGTGTATCCCTGATATTTTTAGGATGAGTATTATAAGAACCTTTAATAAAATAGACGCCGAGGTAGATGATAAAAATACCAAAGACCAGTTCCAGGAGAAAGATCGGAATTATCACCGAGAGATATGAACCAAGTACAGTACCGAAAGCGGTGGGCACTTCCAGGAGAAGACCTGTCTTAAAATCAATCAACTTCTTTCTCCAGTTGTAGACGCTTGAGATAAGGGCACTTGGAAATAGAGCCACAAGCACCGAGCCGACAGCAATATTAAGGGGGACATTAAATCCTATTACCAGCAGAGGAATCATAAATACACCGCCCCCGAAACCGACGATAGTGCCGAATCCGCTTATAATAATTCCCAGTAGTATTATGAGGATTTCCATGTTCTTTCTTTATTCAGGAAACATTATATTTTAGTTCCGAAGCTGCAAATCTAAATAAAGACAGCAGTTAAAAGTAATAATTATCTGAGTTTGGATGCAATCTGTTCTTTAAGTAACAAATAAACAATTTTTTCGAGGAAAACATTATGAGCGAGAATAAAGGAACCTCAAATAATAAAACCCGCAGGGAGTTTATAAAAACAGGGATAACAGGAAGCATTGCAGTCCTCTCACTTCCTTCCCTCTCGTTCGCGGCCGGCAGCGGGAAGGCCGGATCATTCAGCCGGATATCATTTGATCTTGATGAAATAACTGTTAGTGAACTTTCTGATGGTTTTAAGTCGGGTAAATACACTGTACGGTCGATAGCTGAACTTTATATCTCGCGGATAAATGAGATTGATAAAAATGGTCCCGCGTTAAACTGTGTTATTGAATTAAACCCAGAAGCCCTCAGCATAGCCGATTCACTTGATAAAGAACTTAAGGAAAAAGGTCCACGCAGTCCTTTACACGGAATTCCCATTCTGATCAAGGACAACATCGATACAGCGGATAAAATGCTGACAACAGCCGGATCCCTTGCGCTGATGGGTTCAAGACCACCTAAAGATTCCTTTGTTGTAAGTCAGCTTCGGAAGGCGGGTGTATTGATACTGGGAAAGACCAACCTGAGCGAATGGGCAAACATCCGTTCAACACATTCAACCAGTGGATGGAGCGGTCGCGGGGGACTAACGAAAAATCCTTATGCACTCGACAGAAATACATCGGGTTCGAGTTCAGGTTCCGGCGCGGGTGTATCATCAAACCTATGTGCTGTTGCAATCGGAACTGAAACCGACGGCTCAGTTGTTAGTCCTTCTTCAATAAACGGAGTTGTAGGGATTAAGCCTACAGTAGGACTTGTGAGCAGAACGGGAATCATTCCAATTTCTCATTCACAGGATACAGCTGGGCCAATGGCGAGGACAGTAAGGGATGCAGCTTTGCTTCTTGGAGCAATGGCCGGTATAGATCCCGAGGATGAAGCGACGAGCAATAAGGAGCGGGTTTCTTATTCCGATTACACTAAGTTTCTTTCTGAAGACGGACTTAAAGGAGCAAGGATAGGTGTAGTCCGAAAGTATTTCGGCTTCCTGCCTCAGGTTGATAAGATAATTGAAGACTCACTTGAAATACTCAGGAAGCAGGGAGCCGTTCTGGTTGATCCTGTAGAAATTGAATCACTGGGTAAGTTTGATGAGTCAGAACTCAAGGTGCTTTTATATGAGCTTAAGGCCGATATGAACGCATACCTTCAGAGAAGAGGTGAGGGTACGCCAGTACATTCGCTTAAAGATATTATTGATTTTAACCTTAAACATGAAGCTGAGGAGATGCCTTACTTCAAACAGGAACTTTTCCTGCAGGCTGAGGAGAAGGGACCGTTAACAGATAATGATTATATAGAAGCACTAGTTAAGAATCAGCGGCTCACACGTGATGAGGGTATAGACCTGGTGATGGACAAATATAACCTGGATGCACTGGTTGCACCGACTGATAGTCCTGCCTGGATGACCGATCTGGTTGACGGAGATCATTTTCTTGGAGGCTGTTCATCCCTGGCGGCGGTTGCGGGTTATCCGCATATAACCATTCCGGCAGGATTTGTGTTTGGTCTGCCTATAGGAATATCCTTTTTCGGAAGGGCGTGGAGTGAATCGGTTCTTCTGAAAATAGCTTACGGATTTGAACAGGCTTCCAAAGCAAGAAAGAAACCTGAATTCCTCCAGACAGTAAACCTGAAGGTATAAAAAAAGGAAGCCCGGTCAATCCGGGCTTCTGCTAATCTGGTACCAGAGTTCAGGTCAATAGCATTCTATTAATTTAACCTTTTCTGAGGCGACAAATATCGTTATTTCACGAGAATCATTTTCTTAACGGCTACAAAATCGCCCGCCTGTACTCTGTATATATAAATTCCGCTGGCAAAACGGTCAGCATTCCAGGTTACTTTGTATCTGCCTGCCATCTGCTCAGAATTCACAAGAGCAGCAACTTCTTCTCCGAGAACATTATAGATCTTTAGACTTACGCTGCTTTGTTTGGGCAGATCATATCTTATTGTTGTTGATGGATTAAAGGGATTCGGATAATTATAATAGAGAGAATATTCAGTCGGCAAAGTGTTCTCTTGATCAACGCCAGTAAAAACAACCAGATCCACAGCAATAGTCACTTCAGACGCATCAGGATCATTTGATGCAAGTAATATGCTGGCCGAATGATGACCTGTATCCTGGGCACAAATATTTAAAGAAATGTAAGCGCTGTCGGCCGCCGGAATATTAACCTGATCCGGACTTTCCACAAGCCACTCAGCTTCTCTGTTAGCAGCCCCGGCCAAACCTGCGTAACCTGACGTTGACAATGTCCGCCTAAATTCCCCTGTATCGGGATCATATTCGTCAATTCCGCCCCACACAACAGTTGTAAACAAGCTTGTACCGGTAAATCCCATTCCATAGGGATTATTGATTCCATAGAAAGAATTCTTAATACTGCCATTGGTGATATCTAATTCATATATCATAGAACCATCACTCACAAACAACCGATCGTTTCCTCCGTCAATATCACCATATAAATAAATGGGAGGGTATATCGTTCTGACAACATTTCCGTTCAAGGGATTCAGAATATTTATGGTATTACCGTAGTAGTCATACGCATATAGATATGGATCAATATATGCAAGACCCATGCAGTATCCGCAATTGGAGGGAAAACCGGAGATGATAGTCCCGGTCTCAGGATCCAGAACGAATATGTTATTAGAATAATCAGGACCACTAAAGAATAATTTATCTCCTGAAAAGGCAAGTCCGTTATAATAATAACTCGAGTAAACAGGCGAGGAAAAACTATTTAGAACTGCTCCGGTTTCAGTATTAATTTCATAAATAATATTATCCCTGCATGCGAACAGCCTTTGTGCTGCACCCAAAAACATTTCATCAGATATTTGAACACTCAAATTACTGCCTCCCGAGTTATAGATGGTAAAGCCTGAGTGCAGGGTATCCCCGGAATTGAAACAAACTGCATCGAAGTTACGCTGGTTGTTATATTTGGAGCAATCAGTCCTGTCCCTGACAGAGAAATCGTCTGCGTACCACCATTTGAATTAATGGTAAGTGAAGCTGATGTGAGGCCGGTATTCAGCGGATGATATTGAACTTCAACATTTTTAATTCCGCCAACCGGTATAGTGAAGACAGAATCAGTAAGGATAAACTCCGGATCATTTGAAACAAGAGTTCCGACAAGGGAGTCTGTCCCGGTACTTGAAATGGACACAGATAAAGGACTGGAATAGCCGATATACGTTTCACCAAAATTCAAAGAGTCGGGAGATACAGCTAACTGTGGTATTCCCGTCAAATGAAGTCTGAAAGGTATTTCTGTTACAGGATGAGCCGGGTCATTGCTTCCCACTTCAATATCTGTCAGAAAATTTCCCCCGATCAGTTCTGAAGTATTTGCATTCACTTCAATTGTTAAGCTTCCTCCGGCAGGGATTGTACCTGAGAGCGGATTTTCATTAAGCCATGGAACCTCACCATATAATGTTGCATGACCTGCATCAGGTGCCCAATCCAGTACTCCATATGCATCCTGTACTGATACAGCAAGCAAATCCATATCTCCGTCATCATCACCGAGAGCAGACAAAGGAATGCTGTAAGAAATTGTTGTACCGGAAAAATCACAGGGGAAAAAAGAATAATTTCCTGTTGAATATTCCAAAATATAAACCTGAGGACCAAAGTAATAATATTCGCAAACAAGAGAATAATCAACGCCCAGGTCGTGCAGAAAATAAGGATCTGTTCCCCCCGTCAGCGGATTTCGGTCAATATCCAGACATAATTCGGCTATGATATTGGTGGGATCAACCCCCTCAGCAAAAACATATTCAACTTCCAGGTTATTATTTAAGATTTGTCCACGTATTTCCCGGATATCGGCCACACCTCCGTCACCAATATTATCCTGTACAATTACCGGCAAATCAAGTAGACGATTCTCTGAATATGATTTTTCTTGTGTGTCATTCATGACTTTTCTATCCTCAGATTTGGGAATACTCCCCTGATCAAAACCGAACACTTTGTGTCCATCACCTTTACGTTTATTGAATCCCAGGACCTGGTGAGGGTTTCTTTTTACAACCTTACCCGCAATAAATTTGTCTGAAATCTGGAAAGTCAATTCCCCCAGTCCGTTTGAATTATCAATAATAAACTGGGTATTGAGGGTGTCACCAACATTTAGCTCAAAGGAGAAGGAATCGAGAGAAACAGTTATAGAAGGCGGGAAGAGTCCCTCACCAGACAGGTTTACGATGAATGGTGAAGAAGGGTCATTACTTATAATACTTAATGTACCTGCTTCCACACCCGATGTTGAGGGGTTGAAGGTAACAGGCAAATCAAAAGTAGATGATGGAGGAATTGTAAAGGCAGTATTACCTTCCACAGAAAAGACATCATTGGAGAACTGGATATCAGAAACGTCGAGGTTTACAGAACCTTTGTTCCTTAAATTCAGGTAATTAGTAGCGGGAAATCCGACATACACTTCACCAAATATACTGGAATCAGGAGCAGCGAGATCCGGCTGACCGATAACAGTTAGATGAACAGGAATAGTTACTATTTGATTTACTGGATCGTTACTACTGATGAGTAAATTTGCATAAAACTCACCTCCGTCTATATACTCAGTTGAAATCTTAACCTGAACATTTTCACTGCCTCCGGGATTTATCGTGCCCGAGAGCGGATTAACATTCAGCCATAGATTACCTCCTACAATTCCACAGCCCTGGTCAGGTATCCAATCAGTTGACCAATTGTAATTACCAACCACTGCAGCCAGGTTTAAGATACCATCATCATTTCCCAAAACCGAAAGTGGAAGTGAAAAACTAACATTATGTAAATCATACTGAGCTGGACAATATCCAACATAATAGAAATTCTGGTCGTACACATAAATTTGGTTATTTGGAACATCATATAGTTCAGCAAAGTATTCACAGCCTACTGTTTGTGTGGAAATTCCACTTGGGTACATTACTCCGGTATTCATATCCTGATCGATATCAAACCCAATAAATCCTCCGAAATCATATACGTTAAGCTCTGTTTCAAAGACTAGCTGAAGTTTTATGCTGTCAGAATCGGTTAGGCCCCGAATTTCGGTAATATCAACAGAACCTCCGTCGCCCTTTGGATCAGATATGATTAGTGGCAAGGTCTCTTTTGAAAGTTTGGCAGGAGGCTTTGGATTATCGGCCCCATTAACCCTCTTTTCTCTCGACCGTCGGAAATTATCCTTCCAGTTGCTGAACGGACCTTCGGGGGAAGATAATTTTTTCAATGACTGAGGGTTGATATTCTCAATAGATATTTCATAATATAAATTCCCTGTTCCCGAATTTGATATCTGCAATGGCAGCTCAATGCTGTCCCCTTCATTAATAGTAACTGTTATGGAATCAGGGATTACTGAAATCTGAGGAGGCTCTGCTATTGAAAAAACATTATCACTTACATCAAATACAGATTGATCAGCCGCATCAGAAATTCTTACCAATGAGTTTTCGGAAGGAGTATTAGGAACAACCCAAAGATATTGACCCGGGGAAGCAGGTATTGAATTCTCGATTAAATTCCAGAAATTTCCGGAATCGGTAGAATACTCAAGTTTAACATCGTTAACCATTGAGGCCCATTTAATTGTATCAGCGTAACCGATAGAAAAGTGTTCTCCCCCGTTTGGCTTAATGACCCTGACCGGTGCAGGATTGAACCTGTAGAAAACAGACGGCCAATTATTCCAAGAATTCAATCCTGTGATACCAATAGTATTGGATCCTGTAGGACCATCGATGAAGTGACCGCTTCCGCCTATAGGATCTTCTATACCAAAAGCAGCATAGTCATAATCACCGCTGCCGGAAACATTTCCATACCAGAATTCAATTACATTCGTTGTTTCATAGAGCCTGACCTGGAAATTTATAGTATGAGAAGAATAGTATGGAGAATATACATCTCTCCATTGAACTACGAACACTCTGTTTGGTGATGTACCAAGAGTAGTATATTCAACATTATAAGTGTAAGACGCCATCTCGCACCGCCATGGAGCAAGGGTTTTATTCGGTTCATATGACGAAAACAAATCGCTGCACCATGGGGAATATGAGTAAGACAAAGGATAGATAGAAGAGCCAAGTTCTATCCAGCCATTAGTACAAATACGAACCTGGTTAAAATAACTATCTATAAAAAAGAATGAGAAGGGAAGATTTACATTTTGAGCATCATTGGTTCCCCAGGGACCCAACGTGCCGTTTATCTGCTGGTATGTACCTGAAAACGTCGTTCGCTCATAATCGAGGATGGTCTGTGACTTCAATACTATTGAGAATGTAATGAAAATTGTAATTAAACAGAAATATAAACTTTTCATAAATACTCCCCGGATAAAATTTAGTTAAATGGCAGATACATCTAATTCTGCTATTACCTGGATTATTTTACATCATTTCCCCGCTGTAATTGTCAAAAATCTGTCATAGAATTGTAAAAAAATAAAGGATTGAACTTCTAAGGATAGGAATTTAGCACGGTTTGGGCTTATAAAAGTGGATTGCTTTCAGCTCTTTTCAAGCATGTAAAGCTGCCAGAGGTCGCGGGTGCTGGTATGAAGAACTGGCGAAATCGCCAGTTTTCCTGTCTGACCTATACTCTTTTCGAGGTACTTTAATTCCGTGAACTTAGCCCTGGTATCTTCATCGATGCTGACGGTGATGCCGGCCTGCCTCAGCAGCAGCACTCCTTTAGCTTCTATTGACAACTCAATATGGATCCGTATAAATGCTATCATATCAACAATGACTTCCGGTGAGAAATTATTCTGAAGCGAGGTTAAGTACTGTCCTATATGTGATTCTGATAATTTCCCTTCGTTTATTTGTTCCAGGACTTCAACGTCAGTATCCATTCCCGATTCCAGCCAGTTCTTCAGGATTTTTTCACTCCTGTAGAAGACGATGAAGATGACCAGCGGCAGAATTATCAGTTGCAATGCTGTTAATATTATCGGGGCCAGCAAAAAGTGATTAAAAAAGGAATGTATTCCTATAGCGAAGACAAAACCAGGGAAAAGATGATAAAGAAACGCAAAAAGAAATCCGGGCACAAGCTGTGAAATCTTTAATTCGTTCTTTCTGTCAGATATATTTTTAGTTATTATAGCAAAGATTGCTGTTGTTCCTCCATGCATGACCGCGGTACCGAAACCCCTGATGAACCAGACAATCAGGTTTGACTGATCGATGGCATTCAGGTAATAAATATTTTCCACCAGTGCAAATCCGGCTCCGATAGCAAATCCATAAATGGCAGCATCAACCATAAACCCTGTTTTTTGTTTCGCGATCAGATAGATGATGAATGAAGCTTTCAGGGCTTCTTCGATAATCGGGGAAATATAGAGTGTATAGGTGGTTGTCTGGATGAGCAGACTGGCAAGAAGATAAATGTTAATTATATAGCTAATGGCCGCAGCAATGATACCTGCAAAAAAGGATTGTACTGTAAGTGACCTCTTAACGAGCTTGAAGCTGTCAGAATAAATTAATGCGGCCAGGAATGCCAGTACCGGGAGAAGACTGATTAATATTCTGAGCATTCCGGATCATAAAATTTTGAGTGAAAACATCCATTCGTCAGACAACTTATTATTTTGTTCAACTGCAGCGGCATATCCTATCGAAAATGTCATCTTAAGGTGATAAAGAAGGATAAACCTGAAATCGATTTGTGAACCGAAGTCAAGTAATGATCTCCTGAACTCCTTCGAATCCACATTGGTTACGATTGCAGTGGAGAAAAAAGAAGTCCTGGCATAATTTAAGAAAAAAGATGTAAATCCGATATTGCTGAACCTTAAAGGAGGAAGATTCCATTCTGCCATAAGTTTGCCGTAATTAGTTCCTGCAATTTCATCAAGTTCAACCCCAGGAAAACTATAATACTCCCTGTATCTTTTCTCATCCTGAAAATCAACATAATTGTTTCCGAACCCGCCAAAATAAAAATTAGCAAACGGTTCCTGTCTTTCGCCATAGGAATAACCTGCCGAACTCCGGAACCAGATTGATGAATGATTTAAAGGTAGAGCAAAACCAAGGTCGAAGTCATTATGAATATGAGGATATATAGTCGTCCTTACGTAATTATTATCCAGACTTATTTTCCAGTTAAACCCCTTCTCTTTATCAACCGAACCTAAAGACGCAGCCTCGTACCTGTACCCGAAATCGGCACCCAGGTTTAGCAGCTTATCATACGAAGCAGTTATATTCTGGTAGGAAGGCAATCGTTCAAGATTTCCGTAATAAGTTGTATGAATTGAATAGTCCATAAATAAAGGCTTATCGTAAATCAGACTTTTCCGGTACTGAAGTCCCACCGAATATCCTTTCATACTAACTTTGGTCGGTCCCGCTAGATCGTAGAAGTCAGCCCGGTTCAGAGTTGACTCAAATTTCCAATTAAGGTATGAATAAATAAAATCCAGATGGAATCTTTCATTCTTATTAAGCTGGTTGTAAGGACTATAGGAAGCCAGCAGGTTCATATTCTGGAAGCCTATGGGATCGGCAAGATTGACTTTTAGTCCGTATGAGAAATAATCTTTGTAGCCGAGTACAACCGGGTAAAAGGAAACGACGCCGAAATGTTTAAAAACCGTATAATCATCCCACCCAGTTATCAACGAATCGATGTTTACAGAGGAAGGAGGAGGGGCGATCCACTGTTTAACAACAGGATGTTCCTCTACCACCTGTTGACCCAGCAGGTTTATTGCGCTAACCCTGGATACAGGCTTATTTTGTATCATAACCGGCTGGAATCCCTGTGCTGTGTACAGAAAGGTCAGCAGAGAATCTTCACTGACAGGAGAGGGTCTGAAGAAACCGGTTTCAGCATTGCTCATTATATCCATATCTCGTTTGCTGAAATCATATCTGTAAATGTTGGAGACACCAGAGTAATATGAAGTTCCGTATAGATATTTATCATCATCGGAGAAAGTGAAATTAGCAGGTATCGTATTCTCAAAGTTAAAAAGAGTATCAAAAGAAAAATTTCCATACATCAGGCTATCGATATCCATTTTAACAAGCAGCTGCTGACCATTTATTTCAGCCAGTGCGCCTGTAAGAAATTTTCCGTTATGAGAAAGATCAATATTGTATAAATCCTGACCAAAGGGCCAGGAGTAGATCTGGTTCCATTCCGTATAAGGATAAGGCATTCTTACAACGGTTGACTGCCCGTTATAGTGTCTTATTCCCCAAAGAGATTTATCTGAATGGTTAAAAGCCAGGTCTCCTATTCTCTGCTCCTTTAACAGAACCTTCGAGGTGCCCGACTTTATATCAAGCGAGTACAGGCTTCTCCATTCATTGTTGTCGGTAGTATAAAATAAAGTTTTGGAATCAGGGTCGTATGCTAAAGAAGTTACATAATACAAAGCCTCACTCTTTACATCGTGTATCTTAACTATTCCACCAGTTTTTGTATCAATACTAACAATCTGGGCTACCTGTCCCGGATAATCGATCGCACAGTAAATCTTATGGTCAGGCTTATCATAGAAAGCCCTGGACAATCCGCCCAGCTTAACCGATAGAGTACGGTACGCTGTTACCGGATTATCCCGCAATATTTCCAGATTTTTCTGTTGAAATATTTTTTCAAATTCAATCCATTGATCCCAGGCATCCGACAGCGAAAGATCATAGACCCTGTTAAAGTCAGAAGTAAAATACGCATCACTTCCCTCATGCCTTGATGTCCATTCTATCAACTTTTCAGGTCCATACTTAAGCGCCAGGTAATTCATAAACCTTGTACCATATAGATAGGAGTTTGCCCCGACCTGAAAATCTGTTTGTGTACCTTCCGATTCAAGGCTGAGCAGATCGTAGATCGGTTCATTCTCAAGCACCTTTGTTCTGAATACCATCTCATCATAGCCGCCCATGGCCCGACCTATTCCACCAGCCATCCAGGTCTCGAGATAAACAGCAATCCCCTCTTTCCACCAGCGCGGGGTGCTTCTTCTAGGGTCAGTAAGAAAGGCATATAGGATCGTTTCAGGATCATCGGATGATTCTCCCACCTTGCCGCCGAAGATCGTTCTGAAGAACCTGTCACCCGAAGTAGACTGATCGAGGGTAACCATATGAACCAATTCATGATTCATGGTTGTATTGAACCTTTCATTTGCAGGTGCAGTTTCGTATTCATAATCGAGCGGGGCAATCGAAAGAATTATATGGTTCCGGGGAATTGTTCCGGTCCCGGCATTACCGAAATCATTCAGGTCATAAACCAGCACAGTTGATTTTTCATCAGTATGATAATCATACAGTTTGCTGTTCCATCTCAGTGCATTTTCAAAACACTGACCTGCATATTTCACAAGATATTTACCTGCTTCCCCGGTATATATCAGCCGCATATCCGGAGTGTCATATTCATACAACTGCGCTTCTGCCTGTACCTGGAAGAAGACGGATACGAATAGAAAAATACTGACGATAGAAAATTGTGAATGGTTTTTCTTGATTATGATGCCCATAGTTAAGGTTTAAGAAGAGTTTAAAAATATTAAAAGGAGAAACTGTTTCTTTCAAAACAGCTTCTCCTCAACAAAGGCCTGACTTTTTTATTTCATTATTTAGAGATGCTTCTCCCTGCTTCAATATTACGCTGTGACTCAATACTTCTCTGAGCATCCATATTTCTCTGCGCATCCATATTTCTATCAGCTTCAGTTCTGAAGACTTCAGTTCTGAATGCACTGTTATCCCAGTATTTCATCAGGGCATCACTTTGTACTGCTTTCATAAAGCCATCGCTCGCAGCAGCATTCCTGAACATTTCCTGTCTGAGAGCCAGCTGAAATCCACCGTCCTGGAAAATATTTCTTGCTGCATCTGTTCTGAAAGCTTCTGTGAACTGACGGTTATCAAGTAACTGCCTCATTGCATCACTTGCGAATAACTGTCTGAAAGATGCATTGCGCATAGCCTCGGTAAATGATGCATCTTTAGCAACCTGTCTTAAGGCTTCATTCCTGAGTGCAACACTATAGTTAGCACCAGCCAGCTGTGTTCTTAATGTAGCATTTCTCAACGCCATATGAAGAGAACCATCGGCAGCAATTTTTGCAAAAGCACCGCTCTCAACTATTTTTCTGAAACTTTCATTTCTTAAAGCATCAACCCAGCTTCTGTTTGACATTATAGTTCTGTAAACAGCGCTTCTGGTTACGGCCTGCCGAAAAGCGGGGTTCCTGTTGAATGCTGTTCTGAAGGCTTCATTATCAATAGCCGTACGGAAATTAGGATCATTTATTAAAATCTGAATCTTATCATTTTGAAGGAGCTGTTGTATGTCGCCCGTTGCAACAGCAACATCACCCGTGTTGATCTGCTCTTTCTGATACTTCTTAACCTTCTCAACACCTCCAATTGTACCTGACATATCAGTACTGATCACCGGCCAGGGGTAAAAAGCCGCAAAGTACAGAACCAGTATAACCGCCAGTATTGACCCTCCTACGAAGACTTTGGTTTTCTTATCGAACCGTCGTTTTGTTCCTTCCATAACAGACCTCCATTAAGTATTAATTTATTGATTACTTTAACTTTCGCTCTATCATAATTACAACTGGAAAAAGAAAAAGTTGGCGAAGATCCGGGCCGGAATTCCAAGCTTTTCTATCTATTCAAAGCAAATTCATGTTCAAATAATTTCTTACCGGATTGGGACAATTCGATATGAACAGGAGGAGGATTTTTACCCATGCGGGTAAAAGAGAAGGTAAACTGCTGGGGTCCCGAATTTGCAGCTTTTATAATATTACCGGCCGTAATCAGACTGATTCTTCCAGGTATTCCAGGTTTGAAACTCT
Source organism: uncultured Bacteroidota bacterium (assembly GCA_963839165.1). Classification (GTDB taxonomy): domain Bacteria; phylum Bacteroidota; class Ignavibacteria; order Ignavibacteriales; family Ignavibacteriaceae; genus DATFVA01. The sequence goes on from CAWIUG010000005.1 coordinate 1,253,762, forward strand.
CCAGCTTAACCTGGGAAGGATAGGATATGGTCAGGTCAACCAGCGATTCAGAATTCAGGCTGATTTCAAATAAATAAAGATCATTTTTCTCTTTTAAGGATATATCACCCTGTATTTCACCTAGATTTATTGGAAGCTCTCTGATAGTAAGGACTTCTTCAATGCCTATGGTTCCTGAAACATCATTCTGGTGGAAGTTCTGGGAAGTGATGGAAAAGAGAGCGTAAATTATTAAACCGGCCAGGAGTCCCGCTGCAAAAGTAAACGCATACTTTCTATTAAATGCAGGGATAAAACCAAAAGCTCTTTTCCTTACAGGTTTGTGTGGATACCTTGTAAAATCAATTGAATTTATTATCTTTTTACCGAGGTTTTCAGGAACAGCTGGCTGGGGAACCTGGTTAAGGGCATGATTTGCAGCGAGCAGATCATCATAATATTCTCTTGACTCCATATTTTCTGCCAGGCATCGATGCAGATCCTGTTTCTCATCGGGAGTAATAAGATGATCAATCTCCTTGTTCATCAATTCGATATATTTTCTATCAATCATTTTTCCAGAACCTTATTTTTAATTAAAATATCTTTTAACAGCTGTCTTCCTGTAAACAGCCTTGATTTTACTGTTTTCTCTGGAATTACGAGGAGTTCACTGATCTCCTTGTATGAGTAATCCATAAAATGTTTAAGAACCAGGGGAACTCTATACAGCAGGTCAACTTCCATCAATGCTGTCTCTATCTTTTCACCAAGCTCGTTTCTGCCGTAAACTTCATCAGGATTTTCACCATCCGATATAAATTCATCATTTAACTTTTCCAGGTAACTCTGTTTTTTTGAGAAATTGAGTGTTTCGTTTACGGCTATTCGGTATAACCAGCTGAAAAACTTAAACCCCGGGTTGTAAGATTTAAGGTTCTCATAAGCTTTAACAAAAACAATTTGGGCAATTTCTTCTGCATCATCATTATCGTGTAAAATCCGGTATGCAAGGCGGTAAACAGTTTTATAATGCCTGTTTACAATTTCCTCAAAGGAACTCCTGCTTCCTTCAAGACATTGTTTCACTAATTCCTTGTCATCCTCATTCATAAATAAATACAACTCAGAAGTAAAAAAGTTGGAGGGTTAATGGATAATTTATTCCAGAATGGTGAACACACCATCAAGTTTTGAGTACTTAAACACCTCCCTCACATGCTTATTCAGGTTTTTTAACCGAACAGAATGCCCTGAATCCTTAAGCCTTGAGTAGAGATGCAGTAATGATCCGAGGCCGGCACTGGAGATATATTCAAGGTTCTGGAAGTTAACCACGCAGTCTTTTGATACCGCGTCGAGCACTCTCTTTACTCTGTCGACCTGGGCAGCATCAAAACGTCCGGAGAGAACCACTTCATTCTCATTTTCAAGATCTATATTAAACATAAAGGCACCTTAATGTAAATGTTTCTGATAATTTTCCTTAAAGTACCAGCATAGGGACATGATTTTCATTCAAGGAACTGCCGGGAAAATAATTTAAGATCCGGTATTTTGAATATCTGCACATATAAGGGGATGAATGAATCTACTTTTCTTTTGTCTTAAAGTCAATTTTTTTTTATTGCGTAAACTCACTAAAACGGATGACAAATCAACATAACTTGATCTCACTTCCTTAAGACATAATTAGATACGTCTTGTGAATAAAGACTACCTTAATTACAATTTATTATGTATTATATATATTATTCCCGAATAAATATTTAGATATAAAAAAGTTTGAAACACTTGATCTGAGAAACTGGACTAAAATGCGTCAGCGGCTCATCAAGTGGAACCAAAATAAATAGGCTGAAAGATGACGGAAAAAATGAATAAAGATATTGAAAGAGCCGCGGAGTTAGTCAGGGAAGAATGTACAAAAGAATTCATCCGTGCTTATGAAGAGGCCGGCATAAAAGGACTTTGTGAAGATGGACGGATTGAGTATGCTGTCGACTCTGTAAGGTCGCTTAACCTTCAGAATATACTTAACCAGGTTAAACCTGGCCTAAAACACACTAATTAAGCGTAACTAGTTGCTGTCGAAGAGCGTGACATAATTCGAACGGCCCTCTGAATCTGCCGATGCTTCTCCTAACCTCTACCGGCTATAAACAAGAAATATTCTATAACAAATAAAGCTCATAATGACAGATCTGGCAGAAGAATTCCTTTCACTTCCCGCTGAGTATCAAAAAGTACTGAGCTTTGCACAGGAATTCCTGAAAATAAAAGTTACTTTGCTGCAGGAATTAAAAGGTGGTCAGACAGGAGCCAGTCTCTTCCTTGTCAGCGTCTCTAAAGCTGAAACCAATGAGATCCTTCATCTCGTATTTAAGCTTGATCATAAAAGCAATAAATCAGGAATGGATGAGCTTGAAAGGCATCGAACTGCAGTGGAACAATCTCCGGGCGATTTTGCAAAAAATCATATTGCGGGTCTGGCCTTTGAAAGAATTGAACTTGACGGCTCATCTGCGATCTTCTATGATATAGCAGGACAGTCGCTCAACAATTACCGTCCACTGGCCAGTTATCAACAACAGGATAAACTTGAGAGATTATTTGAAACAACAAGCATTATGCTGCTTTCCGGATGGAATAAAAACCCGATAATTAAGCAGGCCGTCCATCCTCAGAAGGTACTTTCCTCCTGGCTCGGTTATCGGCTTAATCCCGGTGGAAATATCGAATGTTTCCTGGAAGATAACTGTAAGGTGTCGAATGAAACACCGGGTATCCTCATTCAGGGCAACCTGTTTCCAAATCCATATATGTTTGCACAGGAGCAGCAGCTCTGGAATTCTGTAAGACCGATAGATATCTTAACGGGATTTCAGCACGGGGATCTGAACATAGGAAATATATTAGCAAAATTTGAAGGAAAAGATTCACAGCTGACTGGTTATTACCTGATTGATTTTGCTCTCTTTAAACCCCGGATGCCGTTATTATATGATAACTGCTACCTTGAAATGTCGTATCTCCTTCGGGAACTAACAAGAGTTTCTATGAAGAAATGGATAGACTTCGTCACCAATTTTGCAAATGAGGATATAATAGATCCACAAAGTATTCCAATTGAACTTGCAGGTATCTGTGCTGTTATAAATTCAGGAAGAAAAATATTCGCTGAGCGGGTTAAAGAAAATTACTTAAGTTTGTCAGATGATTTATGGGGACAGTACTGGCTGGCAGGCGTAAGCGCCGGACTAAATTATTGTAATAAGACAATAATTTCTTCACAAGAGAGATTAGCGGGATTTATCTTTGCTGCCGCGCATTTAAAACGCTATCATTCAATGTTCGGTGTTCCGCTGCCGGCTGAAGTTAAAAATATCGATATAGAAAATTTACAACCTACAACCTTTCATAAAGGAAAAAATAACAGGTCGGATAAAAGTCCCATAAGGAATAATCTTCCGCCATTAATTACACCTTTCATAGGGCGAAACGCAGAGCTGGAGATCACCAGCGATATGCTTCAGCGTGAAGATGTCCGGTTACTTTCTCTTACAGGTCCCGGTGGTACAGGTAAAACGCGCCTTGGTATTCAACTGGCATCCTATCTTATGGATAATTATAATGACGGCGTTTTTTTTGTGGATCTCTCTGCCGCCCGGGATTCTGGTTCTCTTTTTGCTTCTGTTGCACGTATGATAGGTCTGAGAGAAATCAGTGACAGGAACATACTCGATGAAATTAAAAAATATTTACTGAATAGAAAGATGTTAATACTTCTTGATAATTTTGAACAATTAACAGCCGCCTCGCCTGACATCCATGATCTGCTTCTCAGCTGTCCCCAGCTTAAACTCATCGCAACTACGAGGGAACCTCTTCGACTGCGCGGCGAACAAATTTTTCCTGTTCCTCCCCTTCAGCTTCCTGATATAAGCGGCTTCAGACAGGCTGTTTCTGAACTAATGAAAAATGAATCCATCCAGTTCTTTGCAGAGCGCGCTCAATCAGTAAAACCTGACTTCAAAATTTCTGAAACAAATATTACTCCCATAATTGAAATCTGCAGCAGGCTCGATGGACTCCCCTTAGCGATTGAACTTGCTGCTGCCCGTATGAATGTATTCTCACCTGAAGCGTTGCTCAAACGCATGGATAACCGGTTGAAACTGCTCAAAGGCGGGCCGCGTGATCTTCCGGCAAGACAACAGACTCTGCGGGATACCATTGACTGGAGTTACGAAATGCTCAGCTCCGGTGAACAAAAATTATTCGCTCTACTTTCTGTTTTCCCCGACTGTACTTATGAGCAGGTTGAAGCAGTGGCCGAGAAAACCGGAAAGATAGACAATGCTCGAACGGACATTATGGATTTATTATCCTCCCTGATAGATAAAAGTCTTATCCGTGTCTCAAGCAGCGACAACGGGAACCAGAGACTAAAGATGCTTGAAACTATAAGAGAATATGCCTCAGAAAAATTAGAAGCAGATCCGGAATTCCGGGCAGTTGTATACCTTATGCACGCTTCATACTTTGTTGATTTTGCACAGGTTCAGTGGAAAAGGCTTACGGGTAATGAACGCGACGGAGCTTTGTATGATCTTGAAACTGAGATTCAGAACATCCGGGTTTCATGGAAATACTGGCTGGAGAAAAAGGATATTGAGCAGCTTCAGAAATTAACTGATTGTTTATGGCTATTATATGATGCGCGCGGATGGCTTAATTATAGTGTGGAACTCACTAATGATCTGCTGAATGTGCTTTCGTCCGCTCCCTCATCTCCTGAACGGGCTGTTCAGGAAATTATGCTGCAGATGAGCCTGGGACGTGTACTGATGGCTCTTAAAGGCTGCACCCGTGAAGTTGAAGAAGTCTTTAATCTTGCCCTGGAACTTTGTCAGAAATATGGTGAGATACCTCAGTCATTTGCCATCCTGAGAGCACTGGCGAGTTTTTATGTTTATATGGGACGTTTCCAAAAGAGCGCAGCACTTGGAGAACAGATTTTATCTCTCGCCGGAAAGTTAAATAATCCTGCAGCAAAAACTGAAGGTCATCTTGTACTTGGTTATAGTCTCATCTTTTCCGGAGAACTGGCTCATGGTATAAAAGAACTGGAAGAGGCGCTGTCTGCTTATAAACCGGAGAAGGACAATTTCTTCAAGTTCCGGTTTGGAAATAATCCGGGGGTAATTTCCCATACTACCATCTCGTTATGCTTATGGATGATGGGTTTTCCTGTCCGTTCACTTTTTCATTCCGAGGAATCAATAGCGATGGCAGGCAGGTTAAATTATCCTTATAGTGAAGCTTACGCGTTGTTTCACGGCGGTCTTCTTCACCTCTGGCGACAGGAACCCGAAATTACAGAAGAATATGCACGGAAGGTTCTAAGCATTAGTGAAAAACATGATTTCCCAATCTGGAAAGCTGCGGCTCATGCTCTGCATGGTGTGGCACTTGTGGGAATGAAAAGTGCGGGAGAAGGTCTTGATGAAATTGAACTTGGTATAAACCTGTACACTGAGTTGAAGACTCCCCCGGTATTCTGGCCGCTTCTTCTTTCACTAAGAGCGGGCTCATTACTTCAGGCTGGAAAACCAGCAGAAGGATCGTCATTTCTGAATGAAGCAATTGAGATTATCGGGCAGGATTCGGGTAATCCTTTATTGGGAGATTTTTACAGACAGAAAGGGGAAATTCTGCGTATGATTTCCGCCGACAACAGAGAAGAAGCTGAAACTTTATTCCGTGAAGCAATTAGATTAGCCAAAAAGCAGAATACACTGATGTTTGAAATAAATGCAGCCTTAAGTCTTCATAACTTACTTGAGAATACAGAAAAATCACAGGAAAGTCTTGATATATTAAGCAGAACTTATAATAAGTTCACCGAAGGTCATTCTTCAATCATCCTTGTGAAAACAAAACAGATTATTGAAGGTAATAGAGGTGAGCAAGGCGGATTGATCAGAGAATTAAACACCACTTAATCCTAAATGCGGATTAAAGTTTAATTGTAATGCAGATTTAACTGAAGCTTCAAGTTCGTGAAAATGGACTGGTTTAATTAATATAGTGAACGGGAATGTTTCCTGCACTTCCTTTTGAGTTTCTGCATCACTTGAACCTGTAATATAAATCAGAGGGGAAGAATGGTACTTCTGTATTTCACGCGCTGATTGGATTCCATCTATACCATTCCCCAGCATAATATCCATTAGGATCAGATCTGGCAAAAATAACTCAGAGAGTTTAATTGCCTCTTCGCCGTTGTATGCAATTTTAATATCGGAAAACCCGATTGAGAACAACATCGTTTTAATGTCAAGCGCAATCAGACCAACATCTTCAACAATCAGAATTTTTTGGGGATATAACAATACGACCTCATCCTCTCTCTCTTTCTCTCTTGCAAATATCGGATAATGATAACCAAATTAACAGAAGTAAAAAGACTCAATGCAAAATATCACATTACTGGAAAAATAAGTGGAAAAAGTTGTAATTATATGAATCAGTTATTACAGATAATGGAATACCCGTTATATAATTTTATTAACTTCTATTGATAAAAAAAAGCCGCGTAGTAATGCGCGGCTTTATTACCAGGGGAAGTTTATTTAAGCAGGGTCATTTTCCTGACATCAGAAAAACTGCTTCCATCTACACCTTTTACATCTATTTTATATAGATAAATACCGCTGTTCATACCAGCAGCATCGAATGAGATATTATGGCTTCCTGCAGCATAATCTGCATTAAGGAGAATTTTGACTTCCTGCCCGAGTATATTAAATACGCTGAGTTTAACTTTCGCATCAGCTCGCAATTGAAAGTTAATAGTAGTTACAGGATTGAATGGGTTAGGATAATTCTGTTCCAGAGCAAATTCAGAGGGACCAGAAACTTCAACTTCATTTTCTTTGGAGTAAGAATATGATCCATCGTAATCAACCTGTTTTAGTCTGTATACATATTTCCCCGCGCCCAGTCCGCAATCTTTAAATGTATAACTTTGTTTTTCTGTGCTATTTCCTGCTCCCAATATGAAAGTAATTTCAGAAAAACTGCCTGATACCGTCCTTCTCTCTACGCTGAAACCTCTATTATTAGTTTCTGTAATGGTTGTCCAGGATACTGATATATCACTACCCGAAACCTCAGTACTAAACGAAGAGAGTTCAACGGGAACGGGATCAATCAGATCCGTCGCAAGAAGTGAAGCGCCAAGGGTACCAACGTATAATTTTCTCTGATTTTGGGATACCGCCATAGAATAAATTCTTGTATTCGGAATAGCAGGTAAAAATTCCCTCCACTCATTACCGTTGTCTACTGAATAATAAATACCTTCTCCATCAACTGCTGCATACATATAGTTATCATCAATCGGGTCATATACCAAATCTGCTATTTTTTTGTTTTCAAGTCCCAACAAATTCCAGGTGGTTCCGTTATCTTCTGAATACTGGATACCTGAACCAAACGTAATAATTCTTGAATTATTAAATCTAAAACCTCTTATATATGTATCTGGGGCGAGAGAGATAGTTCCCGCAAGACTGAAACTTTGTCCTGCATCTGTACTCTTAAATATAGAACCGTCATACTCTGAAATATATGCAGTACCGCTAGGATCGAAGGCCACCGCAGATATGTTAAATGGCTGAGTGGATACAACCCCTGAGAAACTTGTTTCAGTTATACCTTTATCAGAAGCCCGGTAGACACCATAAGCAGTAGTTGACCATTCGTACGGATTGGAAGACGATATCAGCACTATATTTGGATCTGCCGGATTAACAGCTACACCTGATAATCTCCCTGCATCTTCTAATTGCTGCCATATTGGCCAGGTTTCTCCACCATCAGTGGTAACTACAACCTGCCCGATTGAAGGCCAGGCCGACTGTCCGACAGAATAAAATATGTCAGGTGATCCAGGATTAATAGTTATCTGTTTTGCATCTGCACCCACATCATAATAATTTTCTGTGTTTATCCATTCGCCATTCTCATATATCTGATTTCCTCTTGGGCCTCCTATCAGAATCTTTTCTTCATACCCTGGAATTATTTCTATATCCAATACCTCTGAAGACGGGGCACCTATCCTCTGCCAGTTGTCGCCTGCATTATTCGAAAAGAAGACTCCATGAGAGGTTATGCAGTAAATACTATTCTGGACATTCCGATCAGCATAAATTCCTGTAACAACGATGGGTGCGGGATAACCTCCCTGCATTTCAGTCAAGCCATCTGAAAATGACTGCCAGTTCTCTGTACCCAATTTATAGAAGCCATCGACACCTGCAAGATATACGTTACCTGAGTTAAATGGATCTTCACAAATCTCATAGGGAGCTATAGGAGCATTGTAGGTAATATCATCCCATGATACAGCCGAATCATCTGTAACGAATATTTTTTCAAATGATAGCAGGTATAATTTGTTCGTAAATGTTCCGATATTTATATCTATTATTCCGAATCCATAATCCGGAAGTGTCAGATCGCTCCAGGTCTGACCCATATCTGAACTCACAATAACATTTTCAGTAGATGCAGAATAGAGAATACTGTTAAAGCCATCTATTTCCAGGTCAATAACCTCGGTTAGACTGATTGTTAAAGGCTGGAATGTCTCACCTGCATCTGTTGATTTATAAATACTTCCCAGCGTCTGGATAAACATTGTTGTATTATCATAAAATATTATCTTTTTTATCACCATATCGGCAATCAATGAAGTAGCTTCCCAGTTAGAACCGTTATCGGTTGATAAATAAAGCGTATTATAAACTCCGGCAAAAACATAATTTCCCCGGTAAGGATCTGCTGCAACTGTATTTGCGAAGGGATGTGCCATAAACTCAATACCCTGATTTACATTTTCATATTGGGTCATGCTCTCTGTGCTTCTGAAAAGGCCTCCCGGATCTGTGGATATAAATATCGTCCCTTCAAACGGATCAATCGAAACATCAGTAGCCGGTCCGCTGTTAGGACCATAATATGTCCACTCCTGAGAATATAAAGCGGTACCCGTCAATAAAAATATCATGGAAAATAGAAAAGTTTTAAATTTGATCATTACTTACTCCTCATCCTGTAATTGATTCTGAATTTTATCTAATAAAACGTTTATTACATTTATAAGACGAACCGTTTATCAGAATTCCATAAAGGATCCTGGAAAATCCGGGTATCTTTACACCAATCATGAACAAAATGCGGGAATTGTTTTGATATTCAGAGGGAGAGATAAGCAGGAAGTTCCTGATTGTGAATTATTGCAGAAATTCAGAACGACTCACAACCTTTCGTATCTGGGGGACCTTTTTAACAGGTATTCTCATCTTGTATACGGAATCAGCCTGAATTACCTTAAAAACCATGATGAAAGCAAAGATGCTGTGTTTGAAATTTTTGATAAACTTTCGGGTTTTAGCTTTGATAAGGACATCTTAAATTTCAAAGCCTGGCTGCTTTCATTAACGAAAAATTACTGCATCGATAAACTTAGAAAGCAGAAAAGAGATAAAGAACTGATCAACCATTATGATTTTGCCGGGGATGACAGTCTGGTTGTGGAAAATTGCGAATATGAGCGTCTATTAAATGAAAATGAAAATGAACTAAAGCTTTTGAATCTGGAGAAGGGAATTGAAGAGCTTTCCGAAGAACAGAAAGTTTGTATTAAATTATTTTATTTCGAAGATAAGAGCTATAAAGAAATTTTTGAGATTACAGGTTATTCTTTAAAAGAATTTAAAAGCTTTATTCAAAATGGAAAAAGAAATCTGAGAAATTTTTTAACCAGGCAAAATGTTGAATTTAATGCTTAATAAATCAGAAATATTTTTCGGGAAGGAAGATAAATGCCTCACAAAGGACGAGTTGTTCAGATATATCAGGAATACAGCGTCCCATGAAGAAAAAACCAGAATTGAGCGTCATCTGATTGAGTGCGAGCATTGCTTCTCTTCATACGAGGGAATAAATGATTCAGGAAATGTTGAAAAAGTGGAAAAAGATCTGGAAGATATTCGGAAAGAAATAAGAATAAGATCGGGTTCTGGTTATGTAAAAAGAAATAATTTCCGACATTATGTATCTGCCGCTGCTGTTTTTATTATTGCTTTTTGTTCCCTTCTGCTGTTAAATAATAAAGATAAGGGGAATGTAATTTTTCAAGAATATTTTGAACCATATCCTAACATATTCACTGTCTTTAGAGGTTCCGGGTCAGATAATGATATTATTGCTGCATTTCAAAGCTATGATAAGGGAGATTACCGGGAGGCAAGAACAATTTTCGAAAAAATATTAACATCTGATCGTAATGATTCAAGGATACTTTTTTATTATGGAATATGCTGCCTCACTCTGGATGAACCTAATAAAGCAATTTCGTCATTTAACAAAATGTATTCCGGTTCGAAAGATCTTTTGGGAGAACAGTCTCTGTTTTATAAAGGACTTGCTTACATAAAGAAGAATGATTTCAATCCGGCCAGACAGGTTTTTAACAGGTTAATTAATGATAATGGAATATATAAAAATAAGTCGTTAAGGGTCCTCAGGGAAATGGAATGATATTTTCTGGTTTAATTTGCATCATTTTCTTTCTATTTGGTTCTGTAGAGTTACAACCTGCTGATGTTCAGGAACAAAATTCCAGAAGCACGCTGGCAAAACTGCAGTGGTCTAAATATGAACTGGAGAAGATTTCTGAGATAGTTTCAAGTGACGGATTCTATGGAGAGGAAGCGACTGAAGGTCAATTTAAAGTTACCGCACTAAAATATCGTATCCTTCACATTGCAGCTCACGCCGTATTTAATGATAGTTCCCTGCTTTACTCCGGTCTTATCTTCAACAAAGATGACAATTCGGGTGAAGACGGTATTTTTTATACCTATGAACTTTACAACCTGAGGCTAAATGCTGAATTGACCGTACTTAGTGCCTGTAATACTGGGATGGGTAAATTAGTGAATGGTGAAGGGATTTTCAGCCTGGCAAGAGGATTTATGTATGCAGGTTCACCCTCTGTAGTAATGAGTTTGTGGTCTGTGGATGATCGCTCGACCTCCTTAATAATGACTGATTTTTATGATGGGATTTCAGGGGGCAGCAGAATTGGCAACGCTTTGAGGAAGGCGAAACTGAAATATCTGGAAGAGGCTAATGAGATCACTGCCAGTCCCTTATACTGGGCAGGGATGGTGTCATATGGATGTCAGGATCCTGTTACTATAAATGATAAATCAGGCTTCGGGGTTCTACATTTTATTATAATCATCCTGTTATTGATGACGCCCATATACTTTGTTCTCAAAAAAATAAGAATGGCATAATCTAAATTATTTATGGGGCGTAACCACCTAACTTATCCTTTTCGGGGTTAAATTCAGAAGTTAAACTTTCCCTCAGAAGCGTACAGGAATTAGAATAGCTGAACTGATATTTTCTGATGAGATATGATAACTTTTTATAGTTAATCATATTTTGTACAGCAGGTTCGAATATCAATGCTTCATATGGTATGTATCCAAGAATTCCATCCGGAACTATTATAACATCAGGCCCCTTAAGATACTTTTCAGCTGGATTAAAAATCTCCATGTATAATTCATATGCATACCTGGTGTATAATTCATAGTCCATCTGGACTATTGATTCACGCAGCTTTTGGATCCTTTCATTTAGTCTCTCTGGTCTGTCTAATTTCAGAATATCACATTTAATTTTTGAAATTAAAAAAATATAGAGAGATCTTTCCCCAAGGAAATATTCGATCACAGTTTGATTCTTATCAATAAGGATATCCTGAACTTCTTGTATTCCCGAAATATCAATTGAATATTTCAACCCATAATAGCCCGGATATTCCTTTTCAAACCGGCTTATAAGTTTCTCATGTTGTAAGCTCAGGTCGAGCAGTTTTGAATTAAGGAGAGCAACTTCATCAGATTTGTACATAGTTCCATTGTCAAGTGCTGCTTTCATTTTATGCTCAAAAACAAGGCACGCCTGTTTAAGTTTATTTTCATAAGCCAGTAGAGAGTCGGGTATATTTCCAGACAATTTGGCTTTCGTATCTATTATTGATTCAAGCAGCTTCAAAGACCTGCTTTTTTCAGAGTATTCAAATGCCTGGTTTAAATAACCTGTAAAGCGGGTTTTTTGATAGAGTATGTAGGAAGTTTCAAGCGCCTTTTCGTAGATAATTTTTGATGTACTGCTTAAATCGAGTTTAGAGCTTTCTGCCTTATAGCTTCGTCTTATTTGATCCAGAACCACGGAAGCTATCTTAAATACCTCATCGGCCTCTTTTAGATATTTCATATCGTCGGAGTTGATAGATAATTTTAGAAATATTTCACCTTTTTTCTCCAGGGTTTTTACCAGCTCCCCCGCCAGAAAAACGCTCTTTACCAGGGGATTATCAAAAACGGATTTCGGGTTAAAATCAGGATCGATAATCATCATTGCATCCTGAAGGTTATTCAATCCTGATTCCATATCACCCTCTTCATAAGCAGCTAATGCTAACTCATAAAAGAGTTCTGCTTTCAATGGGTGATTATCTTCAGGGAGATACTTCAGATTGTCTAAAGCCTTAAATAAATATTCACGAGATTTTTCATAGTCTTTAAGATCGCGGTAGGTAGCTCCTATATTCAAATTGGTGAATGCAGGCCACAGATGGTAAGAACCCAGAAGTTGAGTTTCTATTTCGACAGCTTTTCTGAAATATGACATTGCCTCAGGGTACCTTTTCTGCTGCTTTAATACTATTCCCAGGTTGTTATACAATAGTATATTATCGAGATCTTCTGATTCGGATAAACCGGACTTTAACTCCAGCCCGGTAAGATAACTTTGATATGCCTCATTATATTTTTTTTTATCAAGATATACATTACCGAGATTATTATAAGTTATTACAACTGCATTGTTGAACCTTCCGAGAGTCTCTTTCCTTATTTTAAGAGCCTTACTCAGAAATGCTTCTGCAAGGTCAAGTTCACCGGATGCCTGGTATAGGTTCCCAAGGTTATTATAAGAATCCGCTGTTGATGGATTTGTTTCACCGAGTGTTTTTATCCTGATATCGAGAGCTTTTTTAAGAAAGTATTCAGCATTGGTCAGATCCGACATATCATAGTAAGTACTTCCTATGTTATGTATTAATTTGGCCGTTTCAGGATGATTGGATCCATAATAGTGTTCCCTGATTTCAAGTGCCTTACCGAAATAGTTTAGAGCAGATACGTAATCTTTTTTTCCAAAATATAATTTACCCTTCACGTTATAAATTTCCGAAAGATGAAGCGTATTTTGTTCAGTAGGCTGATATAAAGAGAAGGCAGCTTCAACGAATTTAAAACCTTCAGAGAATCTTCCCTGGTAAAAACATATATCGGCTTCAACAATTTTTGCTCTGGAAAGAAGAATTGAATTACCGATGGTATTTATAAGCTCCATTGATTTATTAATAAAACTATCGGCCTTCGGGTAATAACCCAGACTTACAGAAACCTCAGCTTTGCTTATTAAACGTGCTGATTCAAGAGCATTGTCATCCTCAATTCGAAAGCTGTCAAGCAGGTAGGATGCCTTTTTGAAGAGCCCCTGGTTTTTAAGGATCTGAGCTTTCTGAATTAATGCTTTGTATGCGGAATTATAATATCCCTCTGATGAGGATAATGCAATGATCTTATCAAGCAGTATGATTGAACTGTCGGTTGAACCGAATTTGTAAAGTTTGAACGATTTTAATAATAATTTCTCCTGTGAAGCAGAATCTAACGGCTGTGGCGGGTTAGCACCAATCCTGACATCGAAATGGCTGAAACTATAATAACCGCTAATTATTAAAAAAATGAAAATGTAATATTTTCGAAATGTACCTGACAATCTCTCTCTCCTGCTGATCCAAAAATAATAAAGATTTCGGACAGCTGGGAGTATTGCCAATTCTTATTTACTTACCTTACAGAGCAATAACCGCCGGGAACACCGTTCAGGGATAATACAAGCTGCCACAACTGGTTTTTGTTTCGGGCGCGGAAAGCTCCCGCCGACGAGAGCAGAAAATATGTCCACATCCTGAAAAACCTTTCGCTGTATTTATTCTTAAGCACGTCCCAGCCTTTAATAAAATTGCTGTACCAGGCCATTAAAGTTTTATCATAATCAGCTCCGAAGTTATGCCAGTCCTCCAGTACAAATAACCCTTCGATTGCTTTCCCGAGTTGGGCAGCTGAAGGCAGCATTCCATTAGGGAAGATGTACTTATGAGTCCATGCGTCGGTATTCTTCGTTGAACGGACATCCCCGATAGTGTGAACAAGAAAGAGCCCGTCCTGAGATAAATTTCGTGCGGCAGTTCTGAAGTATTCGCGGTAATTTCTATAACCCACATGCTCAATCATACCGACAGAAACAATTCTGTCGAATTTTTCATTGACGTCTCTGTAATCCTGGAGCCTGATTTCCACCGGCAGCCCTTTACATAATTCATTTCCAAGAGCTACCTGTTCTTTTGAAACAGTTATACCCGTAACCTTCACGTCATATTTCTCTGCGGCATACTTACCAAACGCGCTCCAACCGCAGCCGATATCAAGAATGTGCATCCCCGGCTTCAGGTACAACTTCCTGCAGATCAGATCGAGCTTATTTTCCTGTGCCTCATCCAGTGCAGAAGCATCTTTCCAGTAGCCGCAGCTGTAGTTCATCCTTTTATCCAGCATCAGCCGGAAAAGGTCATTACCCAGGTCATAGTGTCTTTCCCCTATTATAAAGGCGCGGCGGCGAGACTGCATATTGATCAGGTTAAAACCTGCAAGCTGGAGCGCCACTTTATAATTATGCATAATTTTGTTCTGCAAATCGGTGTGTATAACCCTGTATATCAGTTCATCAAGTTTCTCAGCATCCCACCAGTTATCCATGTACGATTCTCCCATTCCAAGCTCAACTTGAGTAACTGCCCTTTTATAAAACCTGTCATCATGAACCTTAATGTCAAACGTCCGGTTCCCGTTTATTTTAACTCCGGCCATATCCAGTAGTTGTTCAACAAGCTTTCTGTACTTCTCATTTCTCATAATGGTGCCCTCTTAAAATTGTTACATAAAATAAAGATCGGAAGCGGGTAGACCTTTATAATATATAAAAATGGAGATTGAGAAGTTGTAACAAATTATGCCTGGCTCCGGGGCGGAGCTGTCCATATTGGTTCAACAAAGATCAGTTTTTTACCCTAATTCCGTTTCAGGATCATTGAAGTGATGTCGTCGCTCTGTGGTTCCCCGTTAACGTGTATGCTTACATCATCAACTAAGCCGCTGATAAAATCGGAAGCCGACTTATCGGCATTATTTTGGAAAAATGAGATCATTCTTTCATCTGAATACTCTACTTCATCCTTATTCATTGCTTCCGGTATCCCATCGGTATATAGGAAAAGTTTATCGCCGGGATTCATTACTAATTTTTCTCCCTGGTAAGGTATACCGAGGTCGAGCATTCCAAGTCCTATACCGCCTGCATCTATCTTATCCAGCTTTCCGTCTTTCCTTAGAAGAAGGATCGGGTTATGACCCGCATTTACAACATCAAGCTCGCCAGATTTAGAATCAAGCACTGCTATGAAGAAAGTAATAAATTTATCCGGAGGTGAAGCATTATAGATAAGCTTATTCAACCGGTCAGCCATATCCGTCAATGGAAGGTCAAACTCAAGGTACGAGTAGAGCGAGGCATTTAACGTATTTACTAGAAGAGCTGCCGCTATACCTTTACCTGCAACATCGGCTATTATTAAAGCGTATTTTCCATTACCCATATTTATGCAGTCATAATAATCTCCGCCAACCTCTCGTGAAGGAATGTTCTCTCCGGCCAGTTCGTATCCTTCAATTACAGGTAGTTTATCGGGTATTATCTGCTGCTGAATGGAAGCTGCCAGCAGCAGTCTCTTTCTCAATCCTCTCCTTTTCAAGCGATTCCTTCAGAAGGAAATTGTTTTCAATAGCTGTACGTATCTGACGCGAAATTGCATCAAGAAGCATCTGGTCGAGTTCATTGAATGCGGCTATCCCCTTCCGTGTTTCCTTTTCAGAAAGGACAAACCTGTATAAATTATTTCTGAATTCAAACGAAGATTCAATTTTGTAATTCCTGTTCAATATATTTTCAGCGGGAATACCCGGCGGGAAAGTAATCTGTTCTTCAGGCTGGTTTTTATTACCGTTTGTTACGCTGATCAGTGCCGAAGAAGAATTTGTAAGTGATACCATCCTTGCAAGAGCCATCTCATAAAGTACGTTCTGATTTTCAAACTTTGCAAGATCGATTCCTGTTTCTATCAGGTTATTAAGCTGCAGTATCTTTTCGTTCAGATCGAAGATGAACTGTTTTTCTTTACTCTGTTCCAAATTAATTAACCACCTTAATTGTTATACTTACACAAGTTCTTTCATAGCAGAATCAAGCGAATCGGCCATCTGCGAAAATTGGAATAATCCCATTATCTTAAACGTCTTTTCAATTGATGGATCAAGGTTAAGGAAGATTATCTTCCCCTCCCTGTCGTTTATTTGCTCGATTACCTCAAGAAGGTAGGAGATACCGATGGAATTGATGACTTTTGATTTTTCCAGATCAAAAATCGCGTTCTTGATAGGATTTTCAGAAAAGAACTGAGCTATTTTCTCTCCTGCAGTATTGTTGATGTATCCTTCGGTTTTAATGAGGAAAGTGTTTTCCAGCTTTTCTGTTTGGAGGTTAAATTCACTGTCCATATTATGTCCATTTAAGTTAAGTTTTTGATTATTGATATTCTTGTGCCGGATGAGCTTGATTCAATTGTCATAAAATCAGAAAGGGATTTCATCAGCTTTATTCCCCATCCGCGCTTGTTCTCACTTGAAATTTTATTTGACATTTCCGGGACCGGAACTTTATCAGGTACGAAACCTTTGCCATAATCCGATACCAGTATAGTTAATTTCTCTTTGGTCATCTCGAACTCTACACTAACATAAGGGTTCTCCATACCCCCATGTTCAAATCCATTAATAATTGCTTCATTAACAATTATTCTTGCCTCTCCAATTTTTTCATTGCTTATGCCAAGATACTTACCCATTCTTTCAAGACCTTCAACAGCAACCAGTTCGATATTAGGAATATTCGGGAGCTTGATCTTCAGATTAAAATTTTCTTCCATAAGTGTATAGGGGTTTTAGTGAATATAATATTATTTTTTATTAAAAAGTAAACAGGAATTTTTCTGACTCTTTTCCTCATAGGCACCACTTCTACTTTACTCTTAGAACAATAAACGTAATATCGTCTGCCTGTATGCGTTCTCCCATCCAGTCGTCAGCTGATTTAACAAGACTCTCAATAATTGATTCGGGAGGACATTCGGCAATCTCTTTGAATTTGTCTTTCACCCTGGGGTAATCAAACATCTCCTCATTCGGATTCATCTGCTCGGGATAACCATCCGTCAGCAGAAGAAGTGTATCGCCGGGTTGAAGGTCTTTTTCTACTACCTGGTACGAAAACCTCTTCATAGCTCCAAGGGGCATTCCCTGTATAAGGATTTCCTCAACTTCCTGTTTCTCCTTGCTGTAATAATAAACAGGCGGCATACCTCCGCTCGTAAGGGTCATTTTATGATCCAGTATCCGTAAGAGACTGAATGACATCAAAATCCTGCCAAGCTTTATTTCCTTGATCATCGCTGTGCAGTGACTCATAAAATCCTTAAGCTCCAGTCTGGCAGCATCAGATGTAAAGAATCCTTTCATCAACGTAACCATTATTCCTGCCTGCAGTCCGTGCCCGGTTGCGTCACCAAATCCTACATGAAAGTGGTCCGCCGTCATTCTGTATAAAATCATAGTAGTCGCCGCCTACTTCCGTGGCTGTTCTCATAAATGCAGCAATCTCAAGGTTGGGCAGCTTCGGCAGTGTTTTGGGCAGCATTGATAGCTGCATCTGCCGGGCCTCTTCCAGCTCTTTGGTTTTACGTTCATTTTCCACTTGAATGGCACGCTTCTCAGCTTCGGTTGCCTTAAGCCTGAGTACGTTTTCACGTATCTGTGCTTTCTGTTCCCGCCTGTTTAATTCTATCCTCCTGGCACCGTACAGAATTCCAAGGAAGATCACTATGTAAATTCCGTAGGCTGTTTTCGTTCTCCACCAGGGAGGTGTAACTTCAATAAATATATCGGCACCGGTGTTATTCCAGATTCCATCGTTGTTTGATCCGATTACTTTTAGATTATATTTCCCGGGCGAGAGATTTGTAAAGGTGATTGTGTGATCCGTTCCAAGCTGGATCCAGTTTTTATTGAATCCCTCCAGCATATATTTGTACCGGTTTTCCGAGTTATTGTAATAGCTTAAAGCCGCGAACTGCAGATTTATAATATTGTCTTTATATGTAAGAAAAAGGCTGTCACGCTCTGCTACTCCTTTTTCAAAAATTGGCTTGCCTTCCTTGTCGTCAGTATTATATCGTGTGTACTCTGTAAAGACTACAGGCGGAATGAAAGTATTCCCCCTTATGTTTGCGGGATTGAAAACATTAAACCCGTTGTTGCCTCCGAATAAAAGTCTGCCTGTTTTTTTGTCCTTCGCAAATGCACTCTGGTTGAATTCATTCCCCTGAAGACCGTCCTGGTAAAAGTAATTTGTAAAGTTTTCTGTAACAGGATTGAACATCGAAAGCCCGTTGTTGGTGCTGAGCCACAGGTTCCCTGAATTATCCTCAAGGATACCAAAAATAAATTCATTAGGCAGTCCGTCCTTTTCCCGGAAATTCTTAAACTTTTTCGTCTTCCTGTTGAATCTGCTGAGTCCCTTGGTAGTCCCCACCCATGCAACATTATTTTTATCTATGAATATCCTGATGACGTTATCGTCAACAAGACTGTTAGGATCGTCGGGATCATTTCTAAGATGAACGCTTCTGTGACTTACAGGATCGAAGATGTTTACACCCCCTCCGAAAGTGCCGATCCATAGTTTTTCGGTTTTATCAAAGGCAAGCGACCAAACCCTGTTTGAACTTATAGAGGCAGGATCATTTTCATCATGCATATATCTTACAATACTGCCTGTAGCGGGATCAAGTCTATTTACTCCTCCCTCATAAGTACCTATCCATAAATATCCATTTTTGTCCTGCGTTATTGCGAATACCCTGTTGTCTGAGAGAGAATTTGTGTTGACAGGATCATTCTGATAATGCCTGAATTTTGATGTAGAAGGATTGAATGCATCAAGTCCACTTCTCAGATTGCCTATCCATAGTGTACCCGACCTGTCTTCGAAGAGAGTCTGTATTGAATTGCTCGATATACCGTTCTTAACAGCAGGATCAAAAAGATATCTTCTGAACCGCTTCTTGTCATAATCAAACCTGTTTAGTCCACCCCTCGTCCCAATCCAGTAATCACCATCTTCAGAACTGCACATAGAAAGAACAAAGTTATCACTCAGACTATTATCATTAGATGGATCGTGAGAAAAGTGACTGAATACCTGGGAGGCAGGGTTAAAATAATTAACACCACCCGCATTCGTTCCTATCCATATCATTCCGCTGCGGTCTTCATACAATGACAAAATATAATTATCGTTAAGACTGGTAGGGTCCGACTGATCATTTTTGTAACTGATAAAAGTACCGTCCTGAGGATTAAACTTATTCAATCCTCCATTAGCAGTCCCTATCCATAAATTCCTTTGTGAATCCTGAAATATTGGCCACACATTATTATCTGAAAGGCTGTTTGGGTTCCCGGGTTCATTCCTGTAGTGTGTAAATGTGCCTGTATCTTCATCGAATTCATCAAGTCCTCCTGCTGTTCCCACCCATAGATTACCTAACCTGTCGCGGTAAACAGAAAAGACTTTATCATCGCTCAGACTGGCAGGGTCAGCGGGGTCGTGTTTGTAAACTGTGGTTTTTCCAGTCGCAGGATCAACTCTTTTCAGTCCCGTCGGCGAACCCTGTCCGCCAATCCACTGAACACCAGATGGATCAATGTAAAGCGCTCCGAAGGTGCTGTACCTGATGTGGGATAAATTCAAACTATCTTTGGGAAAGCGGATAAACGATTCATGGCGAGGGTCATATCGTTGAAAGCCTCCCCCCTGGTTCTCAATGTAAAGCGCACCCGAGGTATCTTCATAGATAGAAAAGATGAAGTTGTTGATCAGGCTGGTTGTATCTTCAGGATCGTTCTTAAAGACTTTTATATTGTAGCCGTCGTACCGGTTCAGTCCGTCCTGCGTACCAAACCACATAAACCCCTTTGAGTCCTGGAAAATGCAGGTAACAGAACTCTGTGATAATCCATCCTCAACTGTAAGATGGTTAAAGGCAATATGATTTTGAGCCTGCAAGGTATTTATCAAAAACAGCGGCAGGCTATAGATCAGATATCTGAACTTCATACGCAGCCAGATCCTCCGGAAGATAAATCTTTTTTCAGGTCGATAAAACTAATTCCACCGCCTTAAACTATTCATAAAATTCTGAATAAAAAAATGAGGTGTCTCAAAGTAAACTTACCTTAAGACAACCTCAGAGAACTAACTTAAATACTATTTCAACAGAATTAACTTCTTGGTTGATACAAACGAACCGCTTATTATTCTGTAGATATATACACCGCTTGCCAGCCCGCCGGCATTCCAGTTAACATTGTAATAACCGGGAGCCTGGTCACCTTCAACAAGGGTTGTAACAACGTTGCCCAGGATATCATATACCTTCAAAGAGACATGACTTTTCTCGGGCAGCTGGTAATTAATGGTTGTCGACGGATTAAATGGATTAGGATAATTCTGCGACAAAGCATATTCTTTTGGTACCAGGCTGATTTCTCCGTTACCTTTTTTAAGGTTAGCTCCCATCATATTCTGTGAGAACTTCCATGCATTTGTGAGATGATTGAAAACATATACGTAATTATCCTGCTTCAATGAATCAATCGCTTTTCCCAACTCTGAATTGGTACTGGCCAGGAGTTCTTCGCAGTTTGACACTACGCACGCTCCGGGTTCAATTGCATCATCTCTTGATATAACCGCTATACGGTAACCGCCGAGTTTCAGCCATTCAATTGCCTGATCAATTTTATTACCGAAATTATTATTGCTGATATAAGAATATATCTTATTGGTAGCTGTTGAAATATTATCGTAGAATGAAAGTCCCTTGTTGGTTTTCAGCCTGTCATTGTCACCCGACTGGAAGTAGCCAAGGGCAGTGTTTAATTTACTTATTGCGTTATTCAGATCCCTCTTTGTATTGTTGTCAAGACTGCAATTATTATTAGAGGGACAGTATTCCGCCATTATAGCATTCAGATTGTTCAACGCCCACTGAATGTACAACCTGCCGGAAATTGTTAATGGGTCTTCTTCAGGCGCCACGTATATTGAATGTTCAGCCGTCAGAAGGTATACACTGTTATTATTTCCGTTCTGACCATTGCCGTCCGATGCATTGAATTCAAGGTCGTAGGCCCCAAGGTCAGCTGTTGCGAATGAAGCAGTGTACGTACCGCTGGAAGTATGAGATAACTGCCTTATAGTCTGTCCGTAGTCCGGAGAAGTAATCTTTACAAGAATAACCGCATCATCAATCGGCTCACCTACAGTAATGGTATGCTCACCCTGCCCCTGCGAATCTCCACCCTGGAACAGAGTAGCAGTAATATTCACAGTTGCGGGTGTTACATTTCCATTCTGATCGGTAGTTATATAGTAACGTTCTTTATCGGTGTTCACGTCAAGCACATAATCAGAATGGTTTGCGGAATAAACCCTTAAAACTTCAGTCGTATCCGGCGGCGTAGCCTCTACAATTGCATAGGTCCACTGACCAAGGCCGGGATTGTTAACGTGGAAATATTTATAGGGTACTCCGTGAGCAGCGTAGCCGTTCACAAAGCTTACATTATAATTTGAACTCTGGTAGTTATCCTGAGTTATTGCTCCTGGTGGAATGTTCGGAGGATTATTAACTGCTATTCCCGGGGGCAGAAGAACGAGTTGATACTCGCTTCCTTCCCACGTCATACCCATATCAAGAGCTGCACCTTCCCATGATAAACCGCCGAGCCATGAAAGACCGCCCTCCCAGGAAAGTCCGCCTAACCACGATAATCCTCCCTCCCAGGAAAGCCCGCCAAGCCATGAGAGTCCTCCTTCCCACGACAAGCCTCCAAGCCACGATAACCCTCCAAGCCAGGATAAGCCTCCAGAAATTATATCGCTGTTTATATCTCCTGAATGATAAGATATCTCCAGACCTAACAGACGCAGCCAAATTACATTAACAACATCAGTTATTTCGTTTGATGTCTCTATAGCCGCATATTCACCGCCGGTTTTATTCGCAAGCCAGCTCATTAAATCCTGACCCATTTCAAGTTCATTGTATCCCATAGTATATATATGAACATCCGGATTGTAGTTCAATGAATCAGTTATTAATGATACATTTGAAACTTCTCCTGCACTAAAGAGAATGATAACTTTCTTATGAACAGATGTTGAAGAGAACATTTGTTCTGCTTTGCTTATTCTCTGTGCCAGGTTTCCGCCGGAAGAATTCGGCTGAAGCGCAGTTAGTGAATTAATTTTATTGCTGAAATCGTTCCCGATCGGATAAACATCATTCGTTCCGTTAACAATTCCAACTTCATCACCAACTCTTAATTTATTTACAAGTTCAACCGAAGCGTTCTGGGAGAAGCTGAAACCGTCCAGTACATCGGAAGAAGTGAAATTCTCTGATCCGTCAAATACTAAAACGATGTCATAGTAAATGGGACCGAGATTATTATAGATATAATTTATTCCACCAACGTCATAAGTTGTAACATCAGATTGATTCACGTAAGAATCGGGCATAAGGGTTCTTTTATATGTTTCTCCCTTCCCTATCCTGCCGTACATCGTTGCATCCTGGTTGTTTGTTTTCAGGGCTACGGTATAATTGAAATCACCGGGATTGTATAAGTCAGCTAATCCTGAATAGTGACCTGCCTCGTGTGTTCCGGTATTCTGAACGTCAAGGTTTTCTGCTGAGCCGTCAGTTGCCCAGGTATAATGTCCTTGTCCCGTAAGCGAAATCGGGTCTCCGTTGAAAGCCATATCAACATCGGTAAGCTCACCATTGTAAGCATTGTATCTTACTCTGGTTACCGCTATAACATTAGTAGGCGCACCAGTAATAGTCTCCCAATCTGCTGAAACAGGGATCCAGACAATATTATTTATACCATCGGGATTACCGCCCCATTGTTCGGATGTATCTGAGGATGCCCTGGTATATGTCAACTGATCGAGCGAGTTCCAGGTGTTGAATGCATTCTGTACCGCATTATCATAGTTCCTGCCTACGATCGATTGCGCAACAGAATAGGTACTGTTGCCGTCAGCCCAATGAAGAGGAATACCTGCAAGGGTTTTATTGACTTTGTAATGGAGTCCCTCGTCTGTTGAAACAGGAATGGAAGCTGAAAATTCAGAAGTGTTTCCGGAGGCATCATAAACTAAGGAGCTTATGAAGTCAGATGTATTAACCGGCACATCTGCAATATTAGCAGTGAATTCTGCCTCTCCGTAAATATCGGTTGTAACCTGACTTTCTCCCAGGTAAGTTTGTCCTTCCCTGGAACCTTCAGAAGTATTTGAATAAAACTGTATAGTAAGAGCGGTTGAAGGTGTACTAGAAAGATTTCCGTAAACCGCGGTACCCTGGGCAGAGGTGTATGAGGTCATAAGGTCGGGATAGTTCTGCAGGTTATTGGCTCCTGTATCACCGTCATTACTATCGTTAGCCGTTATGCCATCCTGCTGAGGGGGATTACCGGCCCACAAATCAATTCCTATTCCCGTACTCGATGAAATGGAATTAGCAAGAATTTTGTTGCCTGTTCCTGACTTTACAGCAACTCCGGAAGTCAGATAACCGCTTATGGTATTCTGCGAGATAAAACTGTTGCTGCTGCCGTCAATAAATACTCCGTAATCAGCATTTGAAGAAATTGTATTCTGCAGCAATGTATCATTCACCGATGAAGTAAGCGATATGCCGAAATTTGAATTCTGGCTGATAGTGTTTCCTGTCAGCGTTACACTGCTGCCTGATAAAGAAACTCCGCCGCCAGTGTTTGAAGAAATACTGTTATTTGCTATGGGACAGTTATTTGCATTCGTCAACGCAATCCCGAATCCTGTATTTCCGTGAATATTGTTAGCTGTTAGAGTTCCGATGGAATTATTATTTGCGGTGATATTTATCCCGTTAAGCGCTGAACCGGTTATCTCATTATTATTTATGCTGTTTCCTGTTGAACTAATCGAAATACCGGACACTTTATTTAGCTTAATAATATTACCTCCGGCAGTTGAAAGGTTCATTCCATAACCGGCAGGATTGGTAATTGATAATCCCTGCACAGTTGATCCTCCGCCGGAAATTGAAATATTTCCATTAGCACCATTTACCTGAACTAAAGGAGATCCATTATAACCGCTCTGGAAGGTTGCATCCAGCGATAAGGCCTGTGAGATTACAGGAAGCGAGGTTCCGGGCTGAATTACATATGGTGCATTACCCGGTATATAAAAATAAACACTCTGAAATCCAGCGAAAGCGTTTGCTTCCATAATTGCGGAGCGAAGCGTTACCTGACCGTTGCCTGCATCAGCTGTACCGTCGCCTGGATTAAGATCGGGTGCGTCTCCTGTTGAGTTTACAATAAACCATGGAAGGTGTTTGTCATCCACTATCTGATCAATATTATAAACCCTCAGATGATTATTGAAAGTAGAATAATCCTTAAGTGCCTTTACTCCGTTGTAATATGTAAATTCGGTAAATGACCACCGGCCGTTAAGGTATGGTGCCAGCGACTGTGGAAAAGGTTCTGAAGGGTTGCCGTTTCCACCTGAACCATTTATATTATTTGCGCCGAGGGCGATTCTCCAGATCCTGATCTCATCAATTAATCCTCTAAATGTACCTTCGCTTGATTGCCCTGCATATAATCCCCCTTGTCCTGAAGTGTGTCCTGCTCCCATCGTTACACTTACAGTCTGAATAAGACTACCGTTATAGTACAATTTTAGTGATTGTCCGTCATACGTCGCGGCAATAGAAACCCATGAAAAAGCTGGTATTGGCGCCTGTCCCGGCAGTGCTTACCTGCCCAAGTCCATTACCGATCTTAAAATATGCTGTTCTATTTTGAATATACATCGAGAACGTTTTATAGCCGTCATCAAACCCTCTGTAAACGATAGGCATCTTAACGCCGTCATTATCTCCCAACAGATAAACCCACGCTTCCACCGAAATACTGTCATTGGTGTACGCGGGGTTATCAAAATACTGGTAACCCGACTGATTCGCATCAGTTGTAACCGGTTGACCGTCAGCTACAGAAGCATACCCTGTAGTTCCGTTAAATACGTATGAATTATTTGAATCTGCATATATCCCTGTCGATCCTAGTACCACAAAAGCTGTTATAATAAAATAAATTTTCTTAAATAAATATGAACTCATATTGCCCTCAAATTTTAATGTTTTAGCCTAACTTTTTTACCACTGCCCGATACCTTGCACAAATTCCTGCTATTCGGTATAACTTTTAATTTGAGCTTTCAGGGAGTTTAGTGATACTCTGGAAGCTGTCATTACTTCGCCCGACTTGTCTTTTAACAGGGATATTTTCCCTTCCTCACCTGCAAATACTTTATAATCGTTACCAGCCTTATCTTTTTTCAGAAAGAGCAGCACCTCTTCTTCATTTTGAAATTCCGGCATATGGGAGTACAATTCACCTACTCCATCAATTTCTCCGCCGAGATGATTTATTATAACATACCCATTCGTTCCTGTTCCCTTCAAATATTCACTTACCTGTATGGTCGTCTTTGTTATTATCCTGCTTTTATTCTGGGCCCAGGCCGACTGCTGTTTGGTTACCTTACCGGTGAGGATAACATCTGCACCTCTGGATAAAGCTTTAACTTCAGCCTGATAAGATTGCGATAAGCCTGAGAATTGAATAAAGAGGACAAAGAATACCGTAAAGACAAAAAAGTTGTCTTTCAACTTCATAGTACGCCTCCTGAGATTTTAATTTGATTAATCTAATCTAAAACTATTAATCTATCCGGTGTTAGGACTATTTATGCATAATTTTGGATTTTTCACGACACACTGAGTGAAAATGGATAGAGCCAGTACCGTAACTCAATTAAATAGGGGATTGATTGAAATATTACCTGAAATATTTACTAAACGCAATAGTTTGGGAAAGTAAATAAATTTAAAAGCTTTGAGCGGTGATTTTGGTGATAGGTTGAATCATAATGATGCATCTCGTTATCCTGATTTTAACCGGATTACTTTAACTTACTTTCTTACCTCCGCCTTTCCTCCCCTGATTTCAAACTTCTAACCTCACTCCCTCCTTCAAATCCTCAGGGAAGCAGTACTCGTCCAGTAAACCTTATCTTTGTACGAGGTTCCCCCCGCAAGCGCGATGAACATAATCGGTGCAGGATCTTCCGAAACGAGTTTTATGATGTGTAAGTCAAGCGCAGTCTCCTGGTTGTATGTACCACCAGGTTCAGGTTCGGATATTTCCCGGAACAGAGGGATAATGGTACCGGTATTCACGAAATAAAAGTAAATGAACAATGAGGCTGGAAAAGAAAGATCAGGATTCTCAGTAAAATCAAACGAAATTTTTAACTTATTATCCTCAATTGAAGCTAAGTTTAATTTCAGAGGTAGTCCCTCCGGTGTGATTTTATTTGAAGTTGTTAATAACCCCTCGCGTACAAGCTTTGAGTTGTTCTTAATCAGTTTCTGGAAGGAATTTATACCTGGTACGGAAGCATTTCTCCAGATTTCCTTCAACCTGGGGACCGAGTTTACGGATTTTGCCAGTGCTATAGTGGAGGCAAAATTACTGCGGGCTCTTACTGCTTTTACTGATTTATTGACCTTTTGATCTATAGGACGCGCATAAGCTATAATCTTACCATTGCGATTTCTGTATACAAAATTCTCAATTCTCCCGCTAAGTCCCCCGATTACTGATGATTTAACTTCAGCCATAATTTCTCCTGTGGTTTACGCGAAATATAAAGCTTTTAATCTAGTATTTCAAGCGTATGTGGAGTGTATGTGGAGCGTATGTGAAGCGTATGTGGAGCGTATGTGGAGCGTATGTGAAACGTATTTTAGAGGTATTTTGACAGGTTTAACCGGGAGAATTCGGCTGTTTAACGGGTTGAAAAAAACTTGCCTCGTTTTAGGACAGCAAATTTATAACTTCTGTAATTGGATTATTTGGCATGCCCATAAAAGGTTGGCGGGACAAGCAAGGCAGCCTTTTAAGACATAAGTCAGATCAAAGGAATAGTAGGTCTAATGCTCTGGTAAGATCGGTTTACTACTTAAAATAAGTGATTTACCACGATTTTTATCAAAAAGAAAAATCGGGGTAATTTTTCTCGAGGTATTTTTTCACTTCAATAATGTCTGATTTGCTGGTGAGATCAGGTACATGCTCTGCAAGAGGATAGCAATATACCGAATCTTTATAACGACCCGCCAGGGTAGCCACGGCTTCCGGAAGTTCTTTTTCTCCACGCTCAGGGTGTATTGGCAGGTTTTCAAGAATGGGAAGTATCAGATCGTATTCCAACGAGAAGATGTTCATACTTACTCCAATATAACCATGCTTTTGTTTCAGCTCAGCTATTTGTTCGGGTCCGGGTTTCTCCAATATATTTGTTAGAAATCCTTTGGGGTTCTTTATAGTCACCGCGAATTTTTCAATTCTCTCCTGTTCGAATTCTAACGCTGAACGATTGTAGTCCATTAAAATTCCCGGATAGTTGGAATTGAGAGATATAAACAGTGCATCCTTCGAATAAAGATTATCACTGTTGCAGACGGTGAATCTGCTGCCCGACCATTCAGGTTTTGATTTTAATCCGCAAAGTAATGCGTCACCAGTTCCTAATGGTTTATCTCTTCCCGGAGGTATTTTCTGAACCGCGTATGAGATTGATAATCCTTTGAATTCATTATCCTTATCTTTATTGCCGTAATACTCTTTTATTGAATTGTCATTCTCTCCTATTACCATAACAAGATCGCCGTACCCGGTTTCACGCGCATTGAATAAGAGATAATCAAGAAAAGGACGGAAATTTTTCCCTACTCCTATCATCGACTTTGATTTCTCGTCGGCATCTTTGATCAGTTGTTTATTAATTCTCTGTAGATGCCTGCCCGCAGAGCTGTCATCAGAAATTTCCTGTAAGGGTTTCTTCATCCTTGAGGAGATGCCGCCTGCTAAGATGACTAATTTTCCCTTACTCATTATCTGACCTGTGCACCCTCATCAAAGGTTTGTGGTTTTGTTTGACATTTGTTGTCTGCAACAATATAACTCCTATAAGTTAGTTCTCTTGTACTATTATCCAATCCAAAATTATCTAACCCCGATTGGTTTATAAAACTTGTATTATTGTTCATCATTATTTGTCTGCAATAATATAACTCCTCTGGGTTATATTGACTGGTTATCTAACCCTCAACGGGGTTAAGTTCATTATGGAATCGGCATTGGTTCTTCACGGGTGCCTTCGTCTGTATAAATTATAAAAGCCTCACCCCCCTCTGCCTCAATCGCTTTTTTCACGCTGTCGGGATCGTCAGGGGCATATGCAAACATACACCCTCCCCCGCCTGAACCATTTATCTTTGCTCCATACGCACCGGCTTTAATCGCGGCGTCTGTCATCCTGTCAATTTTGGGTGTGGAAATGTGCAGGACATTGCTTAATATCTCTTCGTGGTAGTTCATCAGCTTTCCTATCTCGCGGTCATCAGGCACTGACTTCTGCAGCTCCTTTCTGGCCGCTCCCGTCAGGTCCCTGTTCTCAATCGTTCCGTCCAGCAGCTTATATTGCTCATCTGTTAAATGCTTTTTGTAATTCTCAAGCGCGGATCTTTTAATACTTAGCAGTGAAAAACCAGCATCGATCTTATTCAGCTCTGCGGCAATTTTAATTATCTGATCCTTCACATTAGCCAGTATGTATTTCGTATTCTTAGGCTCAAGTGAATTTCCCAGAACGAATGCCCCCAGTCTCGACTTAATCCTGGTCACCAATAATTCAGGTGAAAAATCAATTGAGATAATACCCCCCACAGCAGTTGAATAATGATCCATCATTCCCCCCGGTTCGGAGAATTCAAGTACTTCAGCCTGGTGTGCATAAACAGCCAGCTGCTCAGGTGAAAGTATTTCTGCCTGATCGCTCATTCTGGTTAAAAAATTGATCCAGGTTATTACCAGTGCGGAGGAACTGGATGTACCGGCATTAATTGGAATTCTTCCGCTCACAATACAGTTAAAGCCAGTGGAAAAGGTAAAGCCTTTTCTCAGAAGTATGTTCAGCGAGCTCCTGAAGTAATCACGTTCCTGCGTATAAATAATTGGTTCATTAAGATCGATTACCTCACTGCCTGATAAATCGGGCAGCTTAATAGTGATCAGCCTGTCAGTATGACGCCTGCCTGTCATTATGATTCTAAGGGAAATAGCTGAGGCCAGAACAGGAAGCTGGAGATAATCCTGGTGCTCTCCAAAAAGACAGACCCTGCCGGGTGTAGATATTGTAAGTTCGTTTCTTGAATTTGTCATAACCGGGGCCTGGACATCAGTTTGTGTATGCCCTTAATAAACCACCGGTAAAATATATTACCATACCTCCCACCGCGAGATAGGATGCGGCAGGACTCCCGGTGCTTCCCATAATTACTCCGGTGAGGAACAGTAATAGTCCCGCCCCGAACACGGTTAAGCTTAATCTTCCTTTCAGTGTTTTCGGTATAATATTATATACATTGTTGCTGCTTAGCTCTTCATCGCTGATGGTTCTTGCCCGCCAGATTGCGTCTATACTTTCATTTGATACTTCTTTAGTGAGAAGACTAATTACAGGGGTTACCAGTAAAGCTGTTCCCGCGGTAATAAAAGTCGTAACGTTAAAATTTAACCCGTAAAAGAATTGTCCTATCACACCCGATATAGCCCCGGCAATATACCCTCCCACAGCTCCCTGCCAGTTGATTCGTTTCCATAGTAATCCATATACCACCGCTATTACAAATAGCGGCATATCCATTATAGCAATAATTGTTAAATAAGCATTTACTGCTCCGCCCAGTATCGGAACCAGGTATGCGAAGAGTATCATTCCTAATCCTGTAACCAGAGTGATTATCCTGGCTACCTTCAGTACATCTTTGTCGGTTGCCTTCCTGTTAAGTACGTTCTCGTATACATCGCTTGAGAAAATCGTTGCTACTCCATTTAAATTTCCTGAAATGGTTGATAACTGCGACGACAATAAACCTACTACTACTAATCCCATTACAAGGTTAGGAATTAACGAGGTGATCAATACGGGAAAGGCTGAATCCGCGTTTGCGAGATCAGGAAACAAAATACGGCCTGCCAAACCCGGCAGTATCCATAAAAGCGCAAATGGTGTGGTTATTATCCCGGCCATAACCAGTCCTTTGGCTACGCTCCTTGTGCTTTCGGCACCGAACGCTCTCTGCAGCAGTCCCTGGTCAACACACGCCCATTCTATTCCTAAAAGGAAAATCGCGAGCACAAATTTCCAGTCGTAGGTACCATTATCTTTAATTAGAGTCAACGCGCCTTCCGGAAGTTTTTCTACCAGTCCCGGCCACCATCCAACAGCACTCATCACCAGGGGAAGCAGAATGAGCGCGCTTGCCAGCATCAGTACAAACTGAATTACATCCGTAAAAGCAACCGACCACATTCCTCCTAAAATGGTGTAAAGTATCACCACGACTGAAAAAATAAGTACCCACACAGTGAAAGAATCAAAACCTGATATTGCCTGAGCCGCAATAACCGCAGTATATAATACTACCCCAAGCCAGAAGCTGAGTCTTAATATCCAGAGCAAAGCCACAAAAGTCCTCACTCCCCGGCTGTATCTTTTTTCAAGGAATTCAGGAATGGTCCTGATCCTTAGCCTCCTGAAAATCGGAATAACGAACAGGCCTGAAAAAACCATGGCCATGTTGCCTGTCCATGTCTGCCAGATAATAGGGATGCCTTCCTTATAGGCGATGCCTGCCTGCCCTACAAAGCTGTAAAGGTTTACGTTGGTGGCGGCCAGAACGGCGGCAAGAATAAAAGGCGTCAGCTGCCTCCCCGCAAGATAGAAATCATCGGAGCTGCCTACCCACTTGTAGAAAATCGACCCGACATAAAACATTCCCCCGAGAAAAAAGGAGACGATGATGTAATCAATTGCTATCAATATGCTGCTCCGTCATTGTTTTTTCAGCCTTTTGCTCTAACCTTTTCTTCTGAAGCAGCTTTTTGAATTCCCTTATGGGAACCAGGATCCAGATTATCATTATGATGAATCCAATAAGCCAGATAGACCATGTTATCCAATCGAAATACATCAGATCCTCATCGTCCTTTTAAAAGTTGTTTTAGTGATTAAGCGTTTTTTAGAATTCCGAGCTCACGACTCTCATTCCATCTTCCTCTTGTGAAGTCAGGAAACTCCAGCGGAACGTTTCCCAGCTCAACTGATAAAACAGAAAGAGGAGTTACAACCGACCAGGATGCGGCATCGTATACATCCTCATCAAGGAACCAGCCGTTATTCAAACAGTCTATCAGCCTGTAAATCATCACGAAGTCCATCCCGCCATGACCGCCGTACTTTTCAATTCCATCCTTAAGCTTCAGCCAGAGAGGGTGCTGATACTTTTCTTTGTACCGGTTGTAATCCTCTTCGCTCATCCATTCATGCCCTTTATCAAAATCAACCAGTGAAAGTCTGCTGGGATATCCTTCGTGGTATCCCTTCGTGCCTGCCAGGGCGTTTATCCTGTTGTATGGCCTTGGAGTTACCACATCATGCTTAACAAGGATCATCCTCCCTTTATGAGTTCTTATAAGTGAGCTGTTCATATCACCATGTCTGTAACCTGCCCTGTTGAAGAACTCGTTTGTGTTCTCAATTTCTTTTGAATATTCATCGAGCGACGCCTGTAGCGAGCTCATTGATACAATTTTGTGAAATGAATCCCCGCGGTTTATATCCATATACTGAGCAACGGGACCAAGTCCATGCGTCGGGTAAAGGTTGCCGTCTTTTACTTCGTGGTGACGGATACGCCACATATTATAGTAGTAATCGGGACTAAACATAAGCTCACGAAGATTGTGTATGTATGAACACTCAGCATAGGTGAGCGTTCCAAACAAACCCTGCTGCGCCATATTAAGAACCCATAGCTCTTCATCGCCGTAACATACATTCTCCAGCATCATACAGTTGCGCTGTGTTTCTTCAGCTGTATCGGCAAGTTTCCAGGCATCTTCTAAAGTGATTGCGGCGGGAACTTCTACAGCCGCGTGCTTACCGTTCCGCATCGATTCAATGCACATCTGCGTATGATATTCCCACGGTGTGGCAATTATAACCAGATCGATATCATCTCTCTTTACCATTTCTTTCCAGCTCTCCAGCGTGCCTGAATATACAGCAGGCTTCTGCCCGTGACCTGAATTTTTAAGAACTTCAAGCGCCGCGTCGGTCTTAACTTTCTGAACGTCACAGATAGCTGTTATTATAGCTTTATCCGGGGATAATGAATCTACAAGGGTAATATGATCTGTTCCCCTGTTGCCGAGTCCTATAAAGGCGACCTTTACCTGCTTGATAGGCGGAACGGTTAATCCTATAACCGATTTTCCTTTTGCAGCAGGAACCGATGAAATTTCTTCAATCTTCTCGAGCAGCTTATCTCTGTTTACTTTGGGCACAAATGGTGAAAAACCAAGAAATGCACTACTTAAAGCGGAAAGCGTGATGAAATTTCTGCGGGTAATGTTAGTCTTCATTATAACTCCGATAAATTATTTAAAGGCCAGATTGAGTCAAAGCTCTCAAGATCTCTTCCCTTCACCTGTCTAACGAAATGCCGATGGGGCCGTCTTAACCTCCCGGAATCTTGAGGTTAATCAGCCGGAACGGCCTTAATCAATAAATGTTTTTGAAATGAACAGTTAATTTTCGGATTTATACCTTCAACTGAGGCTATTTGTTTATCATTTACGTAATCGATAACATTATATTTTCCACCCGAGAGGCCTCTTAGTTCAATATCGCCATTCCATGTATCAGCATAGAATGCATAAAACAACGTATCACTTTTCTGGATTGCGTGGGTTTCAGGTTTATCGTAACCTATATCGTAGAGTCCACCTTTGTAGCATCCTTCCGGAAGTTTGTTTTCCTTATAGATATCCAGCCATTTCTGCCAGTTAACTTCCTTATCAGAAGTCAGAACAAAATCCTTATGCTCAAGTCTGTCTGTGGGGTAGGTGAACTTTGTACCGACAATACCACCTACACCAACAGTTGAAGCAAAATCTTTTCCGCTGTCGCTTAATTCAACATGATCACCGAAGTAAGGTGAGTTACATCCCATCAGCGCCTTAAGGGTTTTACCTTTCAGCCTGATCTGCCAGGATGATTCCGGATCAGAACCTACAGTCTGGTTCATGTAAGGCAGGTTGTAATAGGAATATTCAGTACCGCAGGGACAGATCTGTACTACAGCATCCGGTTTGATGCTTAGTGCTGTTTCAATTATTGCCTTAAACAACAATGGGAGTTTTTCAGAAGATTCTTCCGGGGTTGAATGATGATGCGCCGGGTTGTAGCAGGGCGGTGCTCCGTTCAGATGCTGCCCGTCTATTTTTAAACCGTCATATCCCCACTCGCCGATAATTTTCTTTACAAGATTAACATGGTAATCGATTACGGGCTGGTAAGCGGGACACATATAATAACTGTCCCACCAGGAAATATCCACTTTTGATCCGTCTTTATTCAGAAGAAGGTATTCCGGATGTTCTTTTATCAGATCAGTACCCGGATCAACAGCTATAGGAGCCCACCATAACATTGCTTTCAGGTTGTTTTTATGGATCTCATCTACAAAACTTTTCATATCGGCATCACCGTTCGGAAATCTTTTGGGATTAAGATGCCAGTCACCTTCCGCCGTCTGCCACCCGTCATCGAGTGTGGCCCAGCTGTAACCCATCTCCGATACTTTCGGAAGTGTTCCAAGTACCTCATCAATTGTGAAGTTTCTCTCATAACCCCAGGCACACCACTCAGCCTCATAGTTTGAAGGTTTGAATTTCTGAAACTCAATACCTTTGTCCTGCATTATTTTACTGAATGTTTTCAGTGTTTTAAAGTAATCTCCTTTGTGAACGGATACGAAGGTTTCATAGGTTTCAAATGAACCACCCGGTGCAAGCCTGAGCGGTTCAAGGAACTTATAAGTAACGCCAAGTCCGGCTCCATCCTCACCTTCAGAAAAATCTACAGGAATAGAAACCAGTTTCGGCGAAAGTTCAAGATGCCCTACAGCAATACCGGCGTCAGGTCTCCATAGATCCGCAACGGGAGTGCCTCCGCCGTAGTCGCTCGCGTTCATACCTAAATAATTTTCCTGCTTAAATCCCTTGTTAACAGGCTGGATCCAATCACGCCTGTCAGGGTATGTTGCTCCCTGAAACGACCAGTAAGAAGGCTGAACTTTCTCAGCAGGCAGAAAATTATAATTACTATTCATCCATCCGGTAACTGTCAGAGGATCTGTACCTGAATTTGTATAAGTAACAGTCATCATCAGAAATCCCGGGTAACGGGGATCCGCTTTAACAATAATTTCTTTTACGATATTAAGTCCTCCCTCGGTGAATTTCCCCTTCAGATCCAGAACTTTTACGTCATCCCTATTGAATTCATTCCAGTCAGTAAGCTCAAAATCGGAAATCGTTTTCCCATCCAGCATCAGCTGCTCAGAGGGATAATATTTTTCCATCACAGGTTTGGAATCTGTAATTTCCGAGCTGATCATGCTGTGCATGTTTTTATCGTATTTTATTGAAATAGTACCATCCGAAAGATGAGGATCTTCCGAAGCATACAGTGGGTAAGCAAGTACTAATAACAGAAGGGTTAATATGTTTTTCATTACCTGGTAAATATTATTATTGATATAAATATTAATTAAAAGTTATCCGTTATAACATTATAAAATGACGAAAAACTTACCTGTCTTCGTCCCCAGCTTCGAGGTCACTACATAGAAGTATACACCCGGAGCCGCCAGCTGATTGTATTCGTTTTTAACATTCCATTTTGCAATGCTGGGTGCGTCATTGTTCAATGACGTATGATCAATCGTTCTAACAAGTTCACCGGCTGAGTTGAAGATTTTTATTGTGGCTTCTGCCGGCAGATTGATAAACTGGATCTGATGATCGCTTAAACCTGTTTCCCAGATCTCCGCAATCTTGTAGGGATTCGGCACTACAGATACTTTGTCAAGGTTCTTCGTGGCTACAGGTGCCTGCGGTGTCACTTCCACCGTATTGTTCCTGTTATTCGGTGTGTTGCTGAATCCGTTCTCGAGAGGACCGATAATCTTGTTGCCCGTGTCGTAAGCCGCTACATAGTAGCGGTAGCTCAGCCCGTTTACAACATCGTTATCGGTGAAAATATTTATGGTATCCCCAACATTAAAATTCTTAAAAGTATCAACGTCAACTACCTGCCGTAACTGAGTCCAGTTGTCGCTGCCGAGATCAAACCATGCATACTGGGGGATAGTCCTGTAGTTGCCTTTTATATCGTCTTCAAGATCAAATTGCGTCAATGGTAAATAATGAACTCCTCCTTCAAAATCCTTAAAGGTCTTGTTACCCCAGGTGATTCCGTCATCTTCCGACCTGTAGATTTTATAACCTTCAAAGTCTTTCTCCCATTCGCTCTTTGTTCCCCACACAATCTTCACTTTCCTGTTCCCGGTAAAAACTTCTGCTACGGGGGCTTTCGGCGCTTCGATTATCTGCCAGTTATTTTTATATAAAGTAATTGCCCTTTCGGCGTTTACTTTTATGTCTTTCTCACTGGTTCCGAAAACTGTGGCAAAGATAAGTGTGTCACTTTCACCCGGATTAAGAACAAAAGGCCCCGAGCCGAGAGTCTGAATTCCGTCAGCACCCAGCCCTAAATAATAACCCTGACCTCCTTCATCTGCGTCGGGTATTCCGTTATGGTCAAAGTCATCATCAATGCCGTCGCCGTTGCTGTCTTCAGGATCATTCAGATTTTCAATATTATATTCAAAATACCAGTCTGTCCTGGCTCCGTTGCCCGCCGGTGTGGTTGCCCCCATCCAGAAATGAAATGCATCATAAGTTGCGACTTTCTTAGTGGGACCAGGCATCTGTAATGATACAACTCCTGCCCAGGCTATTTTATCAGTTGGAATGGTTCCGCCAAGCGGTGATTCCTCGTACCCGTTGTCATCGGTTCCATAAGCCAGTTGCAGACCGGGATCATAATAATGCCTGTCGTCATCATACCCGATCCCTGCATAGAACTGCGGTATAAAACTGAAGTCAGCATGAATGGCCGCACGCATATCTGTAATGGGCGCAGAACCTATATTGCGGAAAACATATACCCATACAATAAAATCTTCATATAATGTTCCCTCCCATGCCATTCCCCTTATTATCATCTGGGTTTTCAGAAAATTGGGATAGGGATTGCTTGATGTCAGCTGATCTGTTCCTCCCCATGCTTCTACAACTGAAAAAGTTTCCTGGTCGGCCAGCTGTTTTCCGCCAGGACCAAAACCGGGCCATCCTGTTGCAGAATCAAATTCAATAGGATCGTTCAGTACAGGGTATGAAGCAGGCCATGGATCAGGCCAGGTTGATGGATCAGTACTCAATATGGCAGAGGGTGAATTAACGAACTGCGCGTATGGATAAAAATGTTCTTCATCCCAAAAGGCGGCAGGACCTTCGTCCAGAGTAGCGTCACAGAAGGCTGTATAATCGCCGGCGGGATCAGGGTACCCTCCTACAACACCGGGATCCTGATCTATCGGAGCACCCAGAAGAACTCCTACACCGGTTCCCCAGCTTATTCCGCTTCCGGCCGGATACTCAAATGAGGGCTCCCTGGCTAGCGAACTGGTCTGCTCATTACCGTTGCAAAGCAGTCCGGTATTATTGAACATCGTTCGCACTTTGTTGATGTCAAAGATGTTCCAGCGCTGATTGACCATAGGATTATTCTGCCCGAAGCATAATCCTGAGAGTATGACTATAGCTAATACATATTTTTTCATGACCCGTCCTTCTTATTAACTATAGATTAAACTGAAGTGTGAATTGATTCAGTATACCAAAGTCGCCATAATCAAGGAACAGGTAGTCCAGTTTAAGTTTATAATCAATTATATTCTGAAAATCGAGACCGAAACCTGCTGTGTAGTTAACTTCATCGTAATTAAACTTATAACCTCCCCTGAGATAAACCATCCTGTAGATACCAACCTCGGTTCCTACATTATGCCTTACCTTATAGTCCCTGCTGTCAAACAGATCATAAGCCACAAGCCATGATATCTGGTCATTGTCCAGGATGAAGTCGGATACTCCAAACCTGAGGAGCAGAGGAAGGTCCCACTCAATCGTCGACAGCTCGGCCGGGATCTGCTTGTTGCCTGGATTATCAGGAACAGAATAAGTAATGGAGAGATCTTCTCCCTTGAACTGCATT
This sequence comes from uncultured Bacteroidota bacterium, assembly GCA_963839165.1. Lineage (GTDB taxonomy): Bacteria > Bacteroidota > Ignavibacteria > Ignavibacteriales > Ignavibacteriaceae > DATFVA01. Next base: position 1,291,592 of record CAWIUG010000005.1, read on the forward strand.
TTGGTTCCGAAGTTTGAAAGAGCGGCAGCGAATCTGAAGTTGTTGTCAAAGAAGGATGTCAGGAAAACAGCGCCCAGGTCGACCGCAAAAGCACTGGCTGTAGCATTTGCTATCGTCTGGTTTATAAATTTTACCTTTGCACCGAATGAGAATCTGTCGGTTAATGCCCTTGCATAACCAAGTCCTATCGCAAGGTCGCTTGCCGAAAGAAACCTTCCTGTCCCATCCTGGTCGTATACTGTGGTCTCTTCTACCTTTCCATAATCGAGGTACTGAAGATCTACACCGAATGAACCGACGCCTTCCACTCTATAGGCTGCGGCTACGTATGAGTTTCGGGTTTCAACCAGCCAGTCCATTGTAGAAAAGGAAACCGCAAAGTCGTCATCAATCCTGGTCATCGCCGCACTGTTCCAGAAAAGAGCTTCCGGTGAGGCAACTGTTGCTATCGCGGCATCACCCATCGCCATAGGCCTGGAGCCAACGCCTATCTTAAGAAAGTTTGCCGTTGAGGTTCCCGAATAATCAACATCCTGCTGGGCGAACATCTGGGTTTCAACGGCAAAGAATGATAATAAGGCTGCTAAAAGAATTCTTTGAATTATTTTGTATGTATATAAATATTTCATAGCCTGTTCCTGTTATAGAATTACAAAAAATTTCCCTGTTACAGAGCCCGCAGGTGAACTAATCACATAGAAATAAACGCCGGGGGCGGTGAGCTGATTGTACTCGTTCTTTTAAATCCCATTCCATTATGCTGGAGTTGCTGTCCTTTTCCAGGGTTCTGATCAATTCACCGGCTGAGTTGAAGATTTTTATTACAGCTTTTTTCGATAAGCCAGTAAACTGAAGTACATGTTCGTTCCAGCCTGTCTCCCATATGGCAGAAATGATGTATGGATTCGGTACTACCCTTACTTTATCAAGACTCTCTGTTGAAACTGCCAGCTCAGGACGAACGTTTACTGTGTTGTTTAGTTCCTCAGGCTTTGATGCTGCTGAATTTTCCAGAGGACCAATAATTCCATTTCCCGAATCGTATGCGGCAATGTAATACCTGTAATCAACACCGTTTAATACGGTTCTGTCTACATACACATTTACCGTATCGCCATCCTGAAAGTGCGCGAGTCTGTGCTTCCCGAGATCAAATCCCGGTATTGAATCCCCGCTCACAATAAAACGCAGATTATTCCATTTATCATCACCAAGGTAATACCATGCATATTCAGGCAATGTCTGATAGTATCCTTTTATTCCATTTTCAAGATCAAACTGTGCAAGAGGAACATAGTGTATACCGCCCTGGAAGTCGGTGAAACTTTCACTTCCCCAGGTTTGTCCGTCATCCTGCGACCGGAAGATCTTATAACCCTCAAACTTGGGATCGTGCTCACTGTCATTCCCCCAAATCAGGGTTACTTTTTTATCATCGATGAAGGATTCTACCACCGGCGGATCGGGAGCTTTTAACGGCTGCCAGTTATTAGCATATAATGAAATCGCCCGCTGGGAGTTCGTTTTTATTTCCTGCTCGGTTGCACCGAAGATTGTAGCAAAGATCAGTGTATCTGTCTGCCCAGGCTGTAGTGTGAATTGACCGGAGCCGATAACCTGAAGACCGTCAGCACCGCTTCCTACGTAGTAATTAGGACCGCCATCCTCTATGTCAGGAATCCCGTTGCCGTCAAAGTCATCATCAATGCCGTCACCGTTGCTGTCCTGCGGATCGTCTTCATTTCTTAAGTTCCACTTATAATACATCTCTGGATCACCGCCGCTTCCTGAATTAGAAGTTTGTCCTTCCCAAAAATGTGCGGCATCATAAGTCTTTACTTTGCCATCGGCTCCGGGCATTTTCATAACAAGTACACCTCCCCAGCCAATATTCTCTCCGGTAAGTGTGCCTCCGCCTACCGGATTTTCTTCATACCCGTCATCGTCCCATCCATATGCCAACTGAAGGTTCGGATCATAGTAATGCCTGTCGGCATCCTGACCTATGCCCGGAAGGAATGAAGGAAAGAAACTGAAATCTGCATGAACACCCATCGACATATCGACAATGGGTTTATCTGTAGGATTGCGGATAATGAATACCCATACTATAAAACTTTCATAAAGTGAACCTTCCCAGGCCATACTTCTCATCATCATCTGGGTTCTGAGCCACCGTGTCTGGCTGTTTCCTGATCCCAGCTGATCTGTGCCGCCCCAGCCGAACATATAACTTAAAGTTTCCTGGTCGCCTAAAGTTCTGCCGTCTTCCCCTGCACCTGGCCACCCGGTTTCCGGATCTAACAGGATCGGCACCGTAGGCAGGTTATTGTTGGTGATTATCTCAGTCGACATCCCATCCACAGGGTAATAGTTCGGCAGCTGAGCCGGCCAGCTTGAGGGCCATGAGGAAGGGTCTGTGCTTATACTGGCCTTTTCCGGGTTAACAAACTCAGGATAAGGAGCAAAGTGTTCCTCATTCCAGAAGTCAGCAGGTCCCTCATCCATCGTCCCGTCAAGGTAGGGAAAATTCTCGGGGTTAGTGCCGCCTACTACAGCCGGATCCTGAGGATAGGGTGCGCCTACCACCACTGCAACGCAGGTTCCGTATTCCTTGCCGCTCCCCTGCGGATATTCAAAGGAAGGCGACCTGGCATTATTATAATTCTGATTATCGCCGTCGCACAGCATACCTGAATTATCAAATACAGTAGCAACTTTATTTATATCCAGTTTATTCCACCTTTTATTATCCATAGGATTATGCTGCTGGGCTCTGATAAACGGTATAAATAATAAAGCTATAAGAACGACAGCTTTGAAAAATGATATGTTCGTATTAAATGTCATAAGGCTAATTCCATAATTTTATTCCAAGCCGGACAGTTCTGCCCGGTCCGTACATACTCGGGTTATTTGTGTAATCATATGAGGTGGCCTCATTTGCATCTGTACCGGCTACACCTGAATCAGCATACACCCACCAGACGTTTCTGTCATTGGTCAGGTTTGTTACCTGTACAAACAGCTGCTGTTTAAATCCAAAGAAAACAAAGTTCTTAAACAGGTTCAGATCGAGCTGATGTACAGCCGGCGAGCGCTCGCCGTTAGGATCGAATGAGGATCGTGTATAAGGGAATCCGGAAGAAATACTCCCGTAAAGAGAGAATCCCAGTCCGTTATCCATTTCAAAGTGAACGTTACCCTGGAAAACATGAGGCTGATCCCAGTTCGCGGGGAAGGTTCTTGATTCATCAGTAGGACGCTCAAATAATATCGATGTACTGACAAGTGTATTAGATAAGGTGTAATTGAAGAAAGCGGAAAAATGATCTGAAAATTGTTTCTTCAATGAGAACTCGAGTCCCTTTACAGTGGCATAATCGATATTGCCCATCACCTGGAATCTTTTGCCTTCTGAAGTTTCATTCAGAAGCACACCGATCAGATTGTTCGTTTTTCTGTAAAATGCTGTAACGTCAAGTGAGACGAAATCGCTTAACATTGTCTGGAGCCCAAATTCATAATTCACTGTTTTTTCAGGTTCAATGGTGGTTGCAGCCAGCGGTGTATTTTCAAGCTGAGGATTCGGCCTGTATTCTCCCGAGGCAGCTACATAATAGGTTCCCTGGAATACCTTATAATAATTCGGGAACTGGTAGTAATGTCCGTACCCGAATCTTACCGCAGCTTTATCTGCAATCGGGAAGCTTATACCGAGACGCGGGGTAACATAAAAATCGGCCTTGGCATTCTCCACAGCGGCATTTGGATTACCATTCTGCTTAAGATCTGCCAGCACTTTTCTGTTTGTATTAATATAATCGAACCGTGCACCCAGGTTTATTATCATTCCCATATCGTCAAATTCCATTTTCTCATTCACGTATCCGTCTACCTGGTAGGGTCTGTAATTATATTGTTCAAGTGCCTCACCTCCGTCAGGGTTGCGTCTTGTAAGGTCTGTTTTCAATAGCTGCAGGGTTGAACCGATTGAAAGGTTATGAATTTTATTGATCTGCCAGACGTAATCGAGTTTTGCTTCCTTCCTGTTGAAATATGTATTGAAGAAAACCCAGTCTTCGCCTACTATAGAAAATTCAGCAGTGCCGTTCTGGGGAACAATACCGTAAAGTGAAAGGTCATCAAAAACGCTCGACCTGAATTTCCTTTCGTAATTAGCTAATGCAAGTTCAACATAACTTCTTTCGTTAATGAGGTAATTGAACTTTACATACCCAAGGGCGTCATTCAACCTTACAGGAGGGGTTCCGGATGGATTGTATTTAAAGTAGTGGTTGTACACTCCCTTGTTCGCCTTCGAATAGAAACCTCCAAGAGTAACTTTAAAGCTTGGAACAGCCTGCCAGATTATCTTCGCAAAATCAAATTGAGTATCATTGAACTGCATAGGAACCTTCTTCGGTGTTCCGCTTTTATCGGTGCCTTCGCTGTTGATATAATTGGGATATATGTAACCGAAGATATAACCGTCTGTACTGAATGTACGATGAGAATACATAAACCCGAGATTACTGTAAAAAGGTAGCGCGGCTGACATGGAGAATTCAAGACTCTTTGTGTTCTGTGAAACCGCGTCGATCCCGAAATTATCGGTAAATGACTTGATAGCGAATTTCGGTGTAGTCGACATATTGGATGCGCTTGATATTTTCACTACACCCGACATTGCCTCACCGTATTGCGGAGCAAATGTACCGGTGAATGTTTCCATAGAACTGATAGAAAGCTCACCCATCTGGTCAATATTAAAATCGCCCCATAAAGCATCACCTACGTTTATGCCGTCCAGCAGGTATTCAGCCTCGTTTTCCCTGCCGCCTCTGAAATGCAGTCCGTCTGAGGGTACTGTTGCAAACTGACCGAATGCAGGCAGACTCCCGACATCACGGGTTAATACCTGTTTTGTTACACCGGCCTGCTGAATCAGTACATCTTTTACGGTTGTTATGGGGATCTGTGAGATCTCCTCTGCTGTTCTTCCCTGCAGTTTGCTGGTTAAATCTTTCTGAACAGGCGGGGTCTTATAGGACGTTACTGTTACCTCGTCCATCTTTATAGATTCGGACTTCAGTTCAAAATCCAGTGTAACAGTTAATCCGGATGATACATTAACACCCTCAATTACCTGTGTATTGTATCCCAGCATTTTAGCCCTCACATTATGAGTTCCAGAGGGAATGTTGAGGATCAGATAGTTACCGTCTTCATCGGTTGCATCACCGAGCATCAGGTTCTCAATAAAAACACTGCATCCGATTAATGGCTGCCCGGTTGAGGCATCCGTGATATTTCCTACAATCTTACCGCCGCTTTGTGCAGCTGCCTGGAATGACAATAAGATCGCAGCGCAAAAAATTATAATGTATTTACTCATAGGATAACCAAAGTTTTAATGCTATTAATAGTTATTTTTCGTGATTGCCAGGTACTTTAAGCTGCCGCCGACCTTAACACTTGTAATTCTTTTCATTGTTTTGGTTTCTATAACCTGTACCGTTGAATCAATCGGTGTTACAGCATAAAGAAGTTCTTCGGCTGAAGTTAATTTGAGCTGATCAACCTGGTATTCCCATTCGAGATGATCGGCGATGGTATTCGAATTTACATCAATCTTTAGAATACCTCCTACTTCCTGACCACCGGTGCCTCTGAAATAGGCCGCATAATAATAATCCTTCCCCATCGTCCCGTCCGTCAGGTATGGGTACCCAGGATCAAGAACAGTGGGTGTCCCGGATTGAACATCGAACACTGATAGTTCGCTTGAATTTGTACCGATCATGTAAATATGGCTGCCGTCATCGCTGATCTCTATATCAGTGGGTTTTGTACTTAACCCGGATGATACTATTTGCGAACTATTGTAATCATTCGCGTCAACAACCTTGATATCGGTGTTTGTAGAAGTGTAGAAATAAAGTTTGTTACTGAGAGGACTGTAAGAAACATCCTTAGGTCTGAAATCATCAGCAAATATATGGGTCGTTTCAGTTGTTAATGAACTAAGATCAATAACTGAAAAGGATTTTGCCGAGGCATTGGTTACGTAAGCTTTATTGTTCCCGAACTCTATGTTCGTTGGTCCTAAACCCACCGTAATTTGTTTTTCAATCGAAAAATTATCAGGATTGACTACAGTAACAAGACCGTCAGTAAGTTTCAAACTGACAATAAAAAGTTTATCTGAATTTTTTTCGACCTCCAGAGCTGAAGTCTGGTAGTCCTCAGGTTCAGGCAGGCGGAGGCTGTCGAGAAATTCGTCAAGCTCACCAACTTTATATATCATATTCCTGTTTGATTTATCCCTGATAAAGCTCAGTGGATAACCGTTGTTGGAATACTCACCACTTGTAAAAAACCAGCTTGAATCGGGTACGTCTTCTTCAGTCGGGGAGATCATCGAATTCCCGTGAATATCCATTACTCCTCCCTTAACGGCGACGGTATAGAATTCAGCAGGATTATAATTTCCCTTAGGGGTATATATAACTATTGTATCCGCCTCACCGTAAGAAAATGTACCATCAATTTTTCCGCTGACGCTCTCTACAACAATATTCGAAGGAAAACTATTCAGGTCCATTGCTTCATTAAAGTAGAACTTAACCTGGTGGTCCAGAGGGAAGACAAGGTTTGAGGCATCAAATCCTATCTTCACAAATGATGGTCTGTCAATCTCGGTAGGTGCTGTTGGCATCCTGTCCGGAATGCAAGAATTAAGGGTTAATGCTGCAATGGTTATCAGGAATAGTTTTATAATTTTCCTGGTCATTTTTTTCACCATAAAATTTCTAAATACAGGAGGCTGTCTCACTATTGAGTCAGCCTCCCTGATTATTACTATTTAATTAACATCATTTTTTTGGTAACACTATACTTATCTGAGCTGATCCTGTATATATAAGCGCCGCTAACCATCTGAACACCATTGTCATTTTTGCCATTCCATACGAGTCTTTGTAATCCGGCATTAAACTCCTGGTTATTTATTAAAGTTGATACCTTTCTTCCAAGGATATCAAAAACTTCAACTTTAACCATCGAACGTTCCGGAAGAGAAAATTCAATCGTAGTTGTTGGGTTGAATGGATTCGGATAATTTGATACCAGTCCAAATCCTTCAGCTCTTGAGATATCTTTATCTTCTTTTACTGCAACAACTGATTTATCGCCAAGCCTGTGTACACTTGGTCCGTCTATAAAGTTATAATTGATTGCGTAGTAAGGTGCGTTATCTTCTATAATGTTGTTAGGCACGTATTCTTCGTTATCCCAGTTGTCATTCCCTACAACATAAAGCCACGGTCTCACATCTGTTCCGGCGTTAATAACCGTTCTTGGAACAGCTATTTCAACTACGTTATCCTCTGAGTTTTTTGCGAATGTCGCAATAGCACCGTCAACTTCTGCAAATGCCTCATAAGCGCCCGGCCAGTCGGCAATATATTTATAAACAGGAACTTCATTGCCTGTAGAATCCGGATGAAGTGCCGCGCTTAAGTCGACCATATAATCAACCGGGAGTCTCCAGAAACCGCCGTAGCCTAAACCGGTTGTATCACCCCAGTTAACTTCAAAGAATAACTGGAATGCCGGTCCGTTATCATAGTTATTATACATTCCGGCAAATGTTGCGGCCGGGTTGATGTCGATCCTGACATATAGATATGTAGAGTCGCTTGTTACATACATATCCTGAATATCGAACTCGGGACCTGTAGGCATATCGCCCAGTTCTTCGGCACATTCACCAACATCAGCCGGACTAATTGCTGCCCAGTCGAGCAGATCACCGTCGATTGTTATATCTGACATTATCTGATCTCCCTGGTGCTGGTATACAGATCCGCCATACCAGAAATCATATTTCAGCATCGAAGCTCCGCCTTCTAAAGGAAGCTGAGAGGCTCCGGTATCCCATTGGAAATCAGCTACTGAGTATACCCATGGTCTGAATTCACTTCCGAAATTGATCAGATTACGAGGAACTGAAAATTCAAGCTGATTATTATCGCTGTTGATAGCCATTGGTTCGGTAGCCAGCAATACGAATTCGCCTTCCACGTAGGTTGGCATTCTGCCTCCTGTGTAAAGGTATAACTCCACATACTTGTTTAAGGAATCAGGATGCAGAGTAGGAGCAATGTTTATATAGTAGTTATAAGCATTGTTCCACCATCCCCAGTCAAATCCTGTGGTATCACCGATCTCTGTGTCAAAATACATTTCGAACACAGGATCATTGGTAAAGTTGTAGAAGTTGTTGAAGTTAGCTGTAGGATCAAGGTCTATCCTGCAGTAAACATTTTCTGAATCATGTGTTATATACACATGCCGGACGTTAAAATCCGAATACTGCTGATCCGAAACTACACCGTAGCTTTCTGCGGGCAGACCGTCATCAAGCGGATTTATTCCTGCCCAGTCGAGCATATCGCCGTCTATAACGATTTGAGCGGATGCTGAGCCGAGGAGAAGAATGAAAGAGATCAATGTAAAGACTTTTTTCATGATGTTCACCTGGTTTTAATGATTGATTTATTATTTAAGCAATAAGAGTTTCTTTGAGTATAAGTTTTTTTTTGTTCTTAGTATGAAGAAATATACACCGCTGCTTAATTCTCCGAAATAATTTCTGTTTGTATTCCAGATAATTTTTTGGCCGGTGTATTCATAAGGTTCAAATTTTTTTACGACTCTTCCGATAATATCAAAAACCATAGCTTCAGTTATTTCCCGGGGTCTTATATTGTATTCTATTATTGTTGTTCCGTTAAAGGGATTTGGGTACGCATCTATTTTATACTCATCAGGTATTACCGGATCTTCAGATTGAATCCCCGAGACGCCGCTGAATAATTCAAAATAACTAGATCCTGTATAAGTTTCACCCCCCGCATTGTTTGATATAGTAACCTGATGGTTCAGCGAATTATATCCCGTAGAATCTTCCCATAAACCCTGGTTGGCCAGCCTGATGGCAAAATCAGGATTATCATGAAGCCTGTTCTCAGGATCTGCTAAAAATAGAAATGCTGAATAGTTCCCTTCTGCCATATCTGCCGGAATTCCTGCGGTTATGCTTACATAGGAGGTATCCCCTGCTGTCCAGAACCTTGGGTCAACATCAGCAACCAGTCTGTATCGTTGATCATTCGAGCTGTTTCTTAAAATGATTTCAAGATTCCTGGGATTGAAAGGACTTGCAAAACCGTAATTAGCAATCTGAAAGTCAAGATTAAAAGTGCCTGCTGGTTTTATGCTGTCGGAAATCACTGCCTGCTGAAGTTCAAACCTGTATCCAAGCCTTCTCTTTACTTCATCCATACAGCCTTCATTTATCCACCTGTTCAATACGTCAGTATTATAATCTTTATTAAGAACTGACCATCTCATTCTTGCAAGATCAATCAATGAATTTTCACAGTCGGCATAGCCGCAGTCGCAGCAGGTCTCGCCTCCCTGCGGTACAAACCTGTTATCCTGGTTCAGATAATCCTTATCTCCTTCTACGTCATTCCACAGGTAGGTTCCCATATCCGTTTCATCTGACAAAAAACAATCGTTATGAGCCCCCACCCTTGAGCGCTGTGTACCAGAAAAGGCTTCCGCTGAATCCAGTGGTTCAGTTACGCCGAATATCTTCCTTTTGTAATCGGGTGTCCTTACTACAACATCTCTTTTTTCCGGAAGCGCATCGAGAAGAGCGAATGTAACAGCCCTTCTGCTTTCGGTATTATTCAGATGATGAGATGAATAATACCATTCTCCCCACGCACCTATAAAACCGGCTTCTATATAATTTATTACATCATAATTCTGCTGAAGAACCGGAGCGAGCTGGTTGATATGGAGAAGCATCGTATCCAGTGCCGCGTCTTCGCCATTCTGATTGTTGGTATACGAAAAACGCATTACCAATTTAACGCCGCCTTCCCGTGCGGTATTTAAATCAGCCTGCACAATGTCCAGAAATGACTGCGGCAGAGGAATATCATTATACTGCGGAATTGTATATATCCTTTGTATAACTGATACATTCTGCGCTTTTAAGGTGTTGATAAAACTTATGGTAACAGGGTTGCCCCGGTATGCGGAAAATCCTCTTTCAGGATTAAATATTATATCGTCGGTTCCTTCATACAAAATCGTAGTCTGTGCAGACAGATTGAAAACGAATAGTGAAAATATCAGAATAGTTTTTAATTTATATTTCATTAAGTTTTCCGGCAGTTTAATTTTTTATCTTATTTTATTTTTATCATTATTACCGCTCCCCTGTCTATTTCTGGAACAGTAAAATCGATTCTGTCATCCGTTATCCGTGTTTCTAATTTTTCTTTTTCTCCCAGGAATGGAAGTATATAAACTTCACTCATTCCCTCTGAAGCAGGATAGCTGATCTTAATATCTCTCAGCGTCCTTTCCGGTATATCGTAAGCGGCTGTTAATGCCCGAATATTTATTAAATAAACGTAGGTATATTCCTCATTTTCTGATGATGATGCTGCCAGATCAACCGGAGCTTCAATTTTTATCATGGGCTTAAATGATGTGAACCCTGTCAGCATCGAAAGAAATTCGCCTCTTACTGAGGTCATCTTATCCATATTGCTGCCCGTTTTGAAATAATTGTTAAGCTCTTCCTTCATTGCTTCAGTATAATTTTTACCGGGATTATTTGTCACAATTTTATAAGATTCAGAACCTGGTTTACTGAAATAATCCTTAAGCCAGGAAAGGCTGCTGCTGAGTGAAGCGGGATCAGGTATTTCACAATTCTCATTATATTGAGCGAAATCTCCTGTAATGATAAACTTTGTTCCGTTTTCGCTTAACCGTTTAATTGATGCCGCCTCATTATCACTAATACTTTTTACATCAGGCAGTATTAAGATTTTCGGAGAGAGCTTATCAATATTCCTCGATGTTACGATCTGGACAGGCAGATGGGAATGGATCAATAAATTTACAATTCCCCGGTAGCTGTTAATAAACTCTTCGCTGAAATAGTTTCTTGTTATATCAGAAAAGTAAACGCTTATAGGTTCTGCCTCAACCCTTGGCGAGTAGAAGACATCATTATATTCTGAAGCCCACTTGTAAACATCTGTCCTTGTTTTCATATCGTTGGTTGATGACATAACGTATCCCTTAACATCCCACATATTCGTTCCAGTAAGGAGGTGGGAAGCAAAAAGATTTTTCATTGCATCCGAAGGCTCTACGTTTTTGTTGTCGTACCACGAATAGGTTAACATCCAGGAGGGATCACCGTCAGCAAAGGCCCTGAACGTTCTCATTCCTATAATGAAATTATACCAGTCATAAGGCTCCCTGTCTGAAGCATAGTATTCACCTTCACTATACTCATGCGCAATTACATCTACCACATCATACATCTGAAAAACATCGGCACCAACCCTGACTGCTTCCTCAGAAATGCCGGGATATATCTCCGCAATGGTTTTGCATTTAGGATTTACAGCTTTAACGTTCTGATCAATTTCAGCCATAAAGTCAGTAAGAGTTTTCATCCTGAAGTTAATCCACTTAATAAATCCCTGGTCTTCATAGTTACCCGGATCTATATCAGTTTTGGCATTCAGGCCGGTAAGTTTTTTAAATTCTGCAACCGTATAGTCATCAAAACTTGCCCAGGTATCTTCCCACCCCTCGAAGTGCGTCATCCAGTATGGAATGTCAACATAAATTCCGTCTATTCCCGTAGCAGCTATTTCACGTACTCTCTGCATATACGTTTTCCGCCATTCCGGGGCATAAGGACTGATCCATACATCCTCGTCTCCTTCAACAATCCAGAATGCATCTTCTGCTCCGAATACTGCGGGCCGGCCGTTTATATCTCTCTGCACCCAGTCGGGATGATCCTTGAAGAAAGTATGCTCCTTGTTATCGGCATTCGCGGTGATGCACTCAAGTCCCGCTATATAAACGAAGGTGTGGTTATTTATTTTATGGGCCTCTTCAGTCACCTTTCTTATTGCCTCAAGTTTCTCAGAGGGATCAAGAAAACTTTCGTACCTCCCTGTTATATCGTTGTCTACTTCAATCCCGTAAACGAAACTGTCATTTGCCTTTTTGATGATGCTGTCTACTTCGGAATAAGAAAGAGGATTGCCGCAGATCCTTACTTTGTGCGTCCAGTCCTGCTGTGGATAAATATTAATAGCCGAGGCAGCTATCAGAATGGGAATAAAAATGCTAAAAGTAAAAAACTTCATAGGCTTATGCTTTTCTTTTTGGTATTACTGACTATTTCCATTTTATGCTTAATCATTGCCTTAACTTCGTCTATAGCTGAAGGAAATACGTTTCTAAGATCTATATCATCTGACTTCGAGAGTACCTCTTTCAGTGATTTCATAAAAAGGTTTTTGGTTTCTGTAGCAACGTTAATCTTTGAAATACCGGCGCCCGCAGCCTCCTGAAGCTGATCATCAGGAATGCCTGAGGCGCCGTGTAGAACAAGGAGAGCGTAAGTGAGTTTCTTTATTTCAGTAATTCTTTGAATATCGAGTTCAGGTCTGCCTGTATAAAACCCATGTTTTGAACCTACGGCAACAGCCAGTGAGCTTACCCCCGTTTCTTCCACAAAATGCTTTGCCTCTGAAGGATTTGTAAATTTGCTGCGGTCAAGATCAATACCCGGTTTGGGAACATATCCGAGTTCAGCCTCAACATTTACCTTGTAAGGTTCAGCCAGTTTCACGGCTTTACGGGTCAATATTATATTCTCCTCAAAATCTTTATCGCTCGCATCGAACATAATTGAATCAAATCCCTCATCCAGACATTGTCTGATCAATTCAAAATCAGAGCAATGATCCAGGTGAAGCCACGACTGAATTTTTTCTTCTGCTAAAACAGTTCGGGCAATGGCAGAAGCGGTTTTCAAACCCATATAGTTTATGGAAGCTGGCGTAAGCTGTAGAATCACCGGGCAACCTGTCTCGGCAGCCGCCTGAGTAATAGCTTTGCAGGTTTCCAGGTTATAAAAATTCGCTGCAAGCAGAGCTTTTTTATTATCCTGAACTTCTTTTAGCTTTTCTACTAATTTCAAATCTTATATCCGAATTTTTCTTTACCGATATTCACTACCTGATCGTAACTTTCAAAAGCTGTGGTTCCGCCGGCTGCAGTAGTGTTAACCGCGCCTGTCAGATTAGCAAATTCCTGGCACTCATCAACCTTACAGCCGTTTATAAATTTGAAGATGAAACCTGCATTGAAACTATCGCCAGCACCGATGGCATCAACTACATTATTATTATAGAATGACTGTTTGAAAACGCTTTTATGATTCGATGCCGCTATTGAACCTTTACTGCCGAGTTTCACAACAACCAGGTTTCCGTCGCAGGTGAGTTTCTTAATTGCATTCTCGAGAACTTTTTCCTGCGTGAGCAATAATGCTTCCTGTTCATTTGGAAGGAATACGTCCACATAAGGAAGTATCTCCTTGTAGTTAAAATTCCATTTTTCTGCGGGGTCCCATTGCATATCCAGCGAGGTAGTAAGCCCGTTATCTTTTGCAGTCTTAAAAAGTGATAATAATCCTGATTGTATTCCCGGCTGCAGAAAATAAGAGGAAAAGTGCATATGTCTGGCCGTCTTTATTACACTCTCATCCAGGTCGTCTATAGTAAGGTCTTCCATAGCCCCCGGATAGGTAACCATCGCACGGTCTTCAGAATAGTTCAGCACAATGGTGGCTCCTGTATTCAGTTTACTGCTTGCAATTATGAAGTCTGTATTAACTTTTTTAGCCTCAAGGCTCTCCTTCACCAGTGTACCGAAGGCATCGCGGCCTATCTTTCCGGCAAAGGCGGTTTTTGCACCCAGGCTGCTCAGGTTGCTGGCGAAAATTGCCGAAGAACTCCCGAGCGTCAGTGTCATCTGCCTGGCAATTTTTTCTTTTCCCATCTCCGGAAATGAATCGATTGTATTAAGAATTAAATCGACGTTTAATTCACCAACAACAAGAACATCAAACTGTTTGTTTTTCATTTGCCTTTTCCGAGCTCATTTCTGTTTCAGTTTCTTCCGGATTATCTTCAATCGCCATCATAAAGATTGAGATCAGTGCAAGTACCATTCCTGTTATAATAAGCGGGTGAGGGATCACCTGGTATATGATCAGTGAAATTATAATAGTAATAACCGGGGCAACTGCATTAGTCATTGGACTCACTATAATAGCTTTCCCATACCTGAATGCGTAAACAATCATCAAAGCACCTACAGAGTTTAATACCTGAATCAGCGCTGCCAGGTACGGGCCTTTGAATCCCCAGTTAATTTGTTGCGTGAAGTCTGTCATCAGCAGTGCTATTGGAATCAATAGTAATCCCGTTACCATCATATAAAAGAATATACTCTCCGCCTTCATTGTCTGATTCGCGAACCTCATTATATACGCCTGAATTCCCCAGGCGAAGAAAACAACCAGAGCAAGTATAACCCACAAGTATCCGGAGCTGTTGACATCATTCGGCGGCTGGTACGACAAAAATATTATAGCGATCAGAGCAAGTACAATTCCTATCCAGCCTTTTCTCGAGGCCCTTTCTTTCAGGAATACATACGATAAAACGATTGTTATTACGGGTGACAGTGAGATGAAAGGAAAAACAAGATAAGCGGGACCGGTCCTCAGGGCCTGGAATAAAACAAGCTGTCCCCCTGCCCCGGTAAAACCAATTACGCATCCGAGAAAAATAGATTTCTTATCAGTCTCCAGTTTCCAATTAATAATTTTCAATGCAACTAATGCAGGAGGGATCATCGTTAATGCCCAGACAGCATAACCCAGGGTAGCGGGAAAACCGGCTTTCTCAGGAATTTCAATAAGCGCTCCCCAGATTCCCCAGAATAGGGTTGTAATAATAGCATACAGCAGCCATGGACGAACTTTCAATTTAGCCTCCCTTTGTTGCATAATGATAAATATCAAGCACACCTGAGATCCTGTGAAGGATTAATTCATCAGGACTATCACTTATAATTCCTTCCCTCACCGCAGTGTATTCCTCAGGCAGATACTGGCTTAAGAGAGTATGAGGAATATTATTTTCGGAAAGATTCCTTATCAACCTGTTTAATGATTCACTTACAGTCTTATCCGACCAGTAATATCTTATTCTGTCACTGTAGCTGAATTTTCTTTTCAGTCTGTTTTCACTCTCATCGGAGGAATAATATTTTTCCCAGTACTTCGGAAATTCCAGCATTCTCCTGTCTGTTACTTCAATCAAATTGGATAAGGTGATGCCTTTCTTTCCTGTAAGGAATTCTTCTTCTATAAGAGCGAGTGCAAAAACGGCCTCCCTGAACTTGTACGTAAGCCAGGGTCCGACCTTAAGAATAGCGAAATGATCTTCAACCATATGCCTCAGCGATTCTTTTTTCTGGTAATCGGTTGAGTGAGCTTCATAAACAAAAGAGGAGCTGTTTTCTATGAATTCGGCAAGGTCTTTGCTTTTTGTCCTGTCATAATCATAAACTTCTGTATCGCCGAACTCTACACCCGGCTGCACTACTACTCCCACAATCCTTTCCCACGCATCATTAAGATTATATTTTTGAAATTCTTTTTTGGTAAGATTTATTGTCTCCTCTACACCCTCAACCGGAGTAATATGCACTTCCTCGTCTTGTCCTCTGGCTCCACCAGGAGGAGGAACGTCAGTGCCGATTATGTAAACCGGAGGGGCTTCATTCTCTCCTAATCCATCGAAAGCTTCTTCGGCAGCCCTGCATAGAATCGCTGACCGTTCAGCTATAATAGCAGGATCCAGGGGTTTATTTCTGTCACCATCATCAGCACACTTCATGCTGGCATCCAGGTGAATTTTACAAAACCCTGCTTTAATATAAGAAGAAATCTGTTCCTGTGCTTTGCGTAAAGCCGAATCTGATTTATCATTCTGCCACCTGTTGGGACCAAGATGATCACCCCCCAGAATGAGGTTTTCTGAAGGAAAATTCAGTTTTCGGGCTGTCTGGCATACTGATAATTTAAAAAGTGCTGGTGTTAACCCCGTATACCCGCCATACTGATCTACCTGATTTGAGGTTGCTTCTATAAGCAGGAGGTTGTCATTTTTCTTTGCATGCTGAATTGCTGCTTCTATAACATAGGAATTGGCCGAACATACTGAAGTAATACCGGTTCTCTGTCCGGATTTGTGGGCGCGGATTACCTGTGATATTTTATTTTCCAGAGCTATCACTATTTGCCATTGGTATATGGATAAATATTTACTCCCTGCACAACCCGGTGTATCATCCCTGATTCAGAGGGTGAGTCGGGATCAAGTCCAAGGTCCAGAGATTTATATAATCCCAGTAACTGAGCTGTTAAAACAGCAGCCACAGAAAGAAAATCTTCGTGAATATGTTTACTGTCATCAGATAGAACAATCTTCAAATCCAGATTCGCCGGGAATGAATCATCTTCCATTACCCCGATGGAACAGAGAGGTCTGCGCGTTCCCTCGATTGCTTCAACCAGATCCTTCTCATAGAGACCGGCATAGGGGTTATTTGAAAAGAGGTATACTATCAAGGTTTTTTCATCAAGAACGGCCTTGGGTCCATGACGAAATCCCATAAAAGAATCATGCTTGCAGATAATTTTACCGTCGGTCAATTCCTGCAGCTTGAGTTGTGATTCCCTGGCAATTCCTTTCAGCATGCCTGATCCCAGGAATACAGCCCGCTTAAAGTCGAAAGACGCTGTTTTACGTAGTTCTTCGGAATATACGTTTAAGATCTTGTTTCCATATTGATTTAGTAACGCCAGTTGTTCATCCAGGTCAGTGTTACTATGATTTATTCTGGATATCAACAATCCCGCCAGCAGCATTGATGTGAAACTTGCGGTCATAGCCAGTCCCCTGTCATTAGCTTCCGGCGGAAGCACGAATATGAATTTGTTCCTGGATCTTACAGATTCTAATAATTTACTCTCATTATTACAAGTAATGATGAGATGAGAAACGCTCTGCGATAACTCTTCAGCCACAACGATCGCCTGTGCGCTTTCGGGACTATTTCCCGAGCGGGCAAAGGATATCAACAAATACTTACTTTGCTTATTGAAAAATAATTCCGGATGGGTAACGAGATCGGTTGTAGCAACAGCGCTGACAGGATTGTTGAACCTGCTGCTGTAAGCACCGAGAAGTACCTCGCCAATAAATGCGCTTGAACCTGCCCCGGTTAATATTATTCTTATGTCGTTATCATTAAGTAAGTCGCTAAGATATGTTTTGAGCTGGTCTTTGATCGAACGGTATTCACTGTAGAGTTTTACCCAGAGTTCCGGCTGACTGGCAATTTCTGATTCTGTGTAGGAATCGCTTACCATACCAAAACTTTTATTAAATACTTCCATTAGGGTTACGAAACCTTATTATTTATTTACAAAACCTTTCCTTGCGTATTTACAATTTTTATTATTATTAATCAAGATTTCGTTTCCTTTTTTTTAACTATTTTTTATTTTTCGAAAGCTTTGTTTGTATTTTTTATTTTAAAGGTGTGTTTTATGTCAACGATGGACCGCCGTGTCCAGATCCTCGATATGATCAATAAAGAGGGTCAGGTTTCTGTAAACCAGCTCAGCAAGATTTTTAATGTTAGTGAAGTCACCATCAGGAATGATCTATCCCATCTCGAAAAGAAGAGCCTTTTGATTAAAACAAGAGGCGGAGGATTGAAAACCCAGAGTGTGGGCATAGATCAGAAACTGAATGAGAAGGCTCAGATAAATTCCAGAGAAAAAGTCGCCATTGGTAAGAAGGCAGCTGAATTAATAAAAGATAATGATACAATTATTATTGATTCGGGAACGACTACGGTTGAAATCGCGAAACATATAAATGGTATTAATAACTTAACCGTAATAACAAACGCCTTGAATATAGCTGGTCAGCTTATAAGAGAAGAAATAAAAGTCATCCTGCTGGGAGGCATATTAAGAACATCCTCCCTCTCTTTAATAGGACCGATAGGTGAGAGTAATATGAGGAATTTCCATTGCGATAAATGTTTTTTGGGAGTTGATGGAATTGATTCTCAGTCCGGAATTTTTACTCCTAATCTTGAAGAGGCAAATTTGAACAGGCTGATGATTGAGGCTTCAAATGAAGTAATTGTTGTAACCGACTCGAGTAAATTTAACAGAAAAAGTTTCGTTCATATAGCCCCTATTACAAAAGTAGATATTATCATTACCGATTCCAACTTACCTGAAGAAGAATTCAGGAACTTACAAAATAAAGGTATCAAAGTGATACTGGTTTAAACAACTAATTTTAATGGAATATAGAATTATGATTACACTTAGAAGTACGTTACCGATTATTTCTCTTATATTGCTCTGCTCGTTTACACTGCCGGCGCAGACGAGTCCTGAAAATCTGCTGCTTAAAGATTTCAGGCCCAAAAGTATTTACAACATCCCGGTCACTAAAATCCCTAAAGCGAAATTTCCCGTATTTGATGCTCATTCCCATCCTTATGCGGCGAGTGAAGAAGAGCTTGATTTATGGGTTAAGAATATGGATGAAGCGGGGATAACTAAAACTATTCTCCTTACCTATGCGCATGGAAGTCAGTTCGATTCGCTGCTGAACTTTTATTCAAAATATCCCGACAGGTTCGAACTCTGGTGCGGCTTCGACTATACAGGTTATGATAAGCCGGGATATGGTCCCGCTGCAGTAGAAGAACTGGTAAGGTGTTTCAATAAAGGCGCGAAAGGTGTTGGCGAGCTTGGAGATAAAGGCAAAGGACTCATGTATTGTACCCCTAATGCCCCTGGAATGCATATAGATGATCCAAGGCTTGATCCTTTACTTGAAAAATGTGCAGAGCTGGGAATGCCGATCAATATCCATGTTGGAGAGCCTCAATGGTTTTATGAAAAAATGGATTCTACAAATGACGGATTAATGAACGCATATACCTGGAGACTAGATAACCAGGAAGGTATTTTGAACCTCGATCAGGTTCTGGGAACTCTTGAAAATGCAGTTAAGAAACATACCAAAACCCTGTTCATTGCATGTCACTTAGCAAACCAGAATACCGATCTGGCAAAATTGGGAAGGCTGTTGGATCTGTACCCGAACCTTTATTCAGATATCAGCGCGCGGTACTCAGAAAATGCTCCTGTTCCGAGATATACAAAAGCATTTATAGAGAAGTACCAGGACCGGCTTTTGTACGGAACAGATATGGGATTTGAGAAGAGTATGTATGAAACTACCTTCAGGATACTTGAATCGAATGATGAGCATTTTTATAACATCGAACTTTTCGGTTATCACTGGGCCCTTTATGGCTTTGGTTTATCCGACGGAACACTTAAAAAACTGTACTCCCTGAATTCCGAAAAGATTCTGCATTAATTCAGGTGAGTCTCGTTCTCTGGAATCACCATTTTCTCCGCTCAAACAGGGCGAAGAGGCTTGACAAAAAGCAGAATTGGACTTATGTTTGGATTCCTTTTTTATAGGAATTGCACAGAAATTTTGCAATAATCCCGGTCCTGACCGGGTAAAATTCCGCGATAGCTCAATGGTGGAGCATCCGGCTGTTAACCGGAGGGTTGCAGGTTCGAGTCCTGCTCGCGGAGCTGACCCTTCCAATAGTGCGAACCTCACTTAACTGGTTCGCATTTTTTATTGAGTTCCAACTTTTTTCCAGCTGTCCATCACCCCGCATTTTAATAATTATAGTTCCATCTTTCTCGTTTTGATTAAAATTGGAGACAATTTCCTGAAAAAGTAGCTGGTTAAATTTGGATTTTTCTTCAGAGGATAGCATGTGATAAATTTTGATATAATCATCTAAAATCTGTCTTAATTTTTCTTTTTCAATTCTTTGGTTTGCGGCAAGATCTCGTTCTATCTCAAGATCCTGACTTCGATTTAAAACTTATGTAAGGAGAAGGTCTATCAGCGTTTTTTGATATCGACTTTCCACATTGTATGACAACCGTCTGACTATCGTATAACCAAACCTTCAATGATCACAAATTATAATCTAACACGACCATCAATTACAATATTAATTCAGTACATTCTCATGCAGCCAGTTAAGGATTATGTTATCCAGCCGGATCATTCTTTTTGTCTCCACACTTACGGGAGAATGACCGCAATCTGGAATTACCGCAATTCTGTAATCATTGTTTCCGCTAAGGGACATATAATGAATAATATTGTTTACGCTTGCCTCTGTGGGCACTACCTCGTCAAGTCTCCCAAAGATTGCAAGCCATTTTTTGTTAAAGTGTCTTAGTTCTATTAGGTAGTCGTTGGGCAGCGAATACCACGTCGGCAGTACTACGGCAAAATCGGGTATGCTGTCCATTTCCTCCTTGGTAAAAGGAAGAATCCAGCTCTCATGTTTCGTTCTCATCTCAGCAATTTCCGCATTGACTTTCTTATGCTCCGCAGGATTATTTGAAGCCCAGGCCCTGATGGATTTTTCGTGAATATCCAGCACAGCCCTGTAAACCGAATCCTGCAGGTTCATGCTTTTAAGCCAACCCTTCTGTGCATTTATGCGGTCATCAACCGAGCTTACAACTGTTCCGGCGAAGCTTACCACAAAACTTATCTCCTCAAACCGGCTTGCCGCAAGCACGGCAATCCTTCCTCCTTCACTTCCTCCTGCGACCCCGATTTTTGATGCGTCTATTCTTGAATGATTCGAAAGAAATTTTGCACAGCTGCCCGCATCCATTGCATAATCATCATATGTTGTTTTAGAAAACTCTCCTCCGGATTCACCGGTACCTCTCTTATCATGCACAAATGC
The DNA here is from genome assembly GCA_963839165.1 of uncultured Bacteroidota bacterium. GTDB lineage: Bacteria > Bacteroidota > Ignavibacteria > Ignavibacteriales > Ignavibacteriaceae > DATFVA01. Next base: position 1,312,475 of record CAWIUG010000005.1, read on the forward strand.
AGCAATTCCGCAATGAGCAAGTATTGGCGCAAGCCAGTTGGACAAGGATTTTATGTTTTTTTCATTATTCCCCCCGCCGTTTGTAAGAACTATAAGGGGATGCTTACCGTTTCCAAGAGGCAAATATAACCAGCCATTAATCATTACTTCTTCACCCGGGACTATTATTTTTTCAATAGTAAATGTAGTATCAGGTGTCCCGTACTGAGTTGAATCCAGTTTGCTTAAGTAACCTGTCTGATTTGTACGGTATCCGGCAAGACACTGAGGTGCTTTTAAGAGAATTCGAAGTTGATCCTCACTGTAAATATTTGCTGTATTTTTGAATAATAATGTTGTCCCTTCTGGCATATTCTGCTGGCCTGTCAGATGTGTACAAAAAATAGCAGCCATATAAAATGCAGTAACAGTTTTAACGAACATAAATCCTCCTGTTTTTATTAAAGATGTCATAGTTAAAAAAACAATTGCATCTGACAATAAAGATGATCTAACAGGAAAAAAGTTGCCTGCTGCTTTAACAGGAAGAGAACAGAGACTGTAAATTCACGTCCAAGCAGACTAAATCAGGAATTTTAATGAAATAAATATCTAATTTTAATCAATTCCGGTTTCTTAACATTCCTCTGTCTATCTGGAGACACAATTCGTTTTTATAAAATCAATATTTTTATATTTTACAATTGTTCCGAAATAAGACCATCTAGCAAATTCACTTACCTGGGGATATTGGTTTTTGAGCGAAGGGCCCAAAGTATAAGGTGTCCATGGTGTGGTTGAATTGAAATCCTTGTCGGTGGTAGTAACTATGTATATATCGTCAAGCTTTTCATTGTATTTATCATTAGCTCAATTCATTCACTACGTAAAGTAAAACAATAAAGCTTGACGCCAGTCCGATAGCAAGCCCAATAATATTTATAGAAGAATAAAGTTTATTCTTATAAATATTCCTTAATGACAGTTTAATATAATTTTTCAACATCCGATTCCCCGGTATTCGCAGATTTTCTTACCCAAAAAGTAACCGTTTTTTATCTAACTAACCGGAAGATCTTCCTTATTTCATAAATGTCATCTTGTTATTTTGAACAAAGTCATTTACCCTCAAAGAATAAACATAAACACCTGAAGGAAGACTGCTTGCATCAAAACTAATTTCATATGATCCTGCTGATTTTACCTCGTATATAAGGACGGCTAATTCACTGCCAAGAAGGTCGAAAACTTTCAACTGAACTAATCCGCCCTTCGGAAGTTGATATATAATTTTTGTAAAGGAGTTGAATGGGTTAGGATAATTCTGATATAAAATGTAAGAGCTTAATTGAGAATATTCTTCTTCTTCCCTTTCCACAGAAACAGGTGTAGCACTTCTATATATTCCATAATTATGCACACTACAATATGCATATCCATCCTTATCAAAATATACGCTGTTTATAAATGAGGTGTATGGCAAACTACCCGGGAGGCCTGAATTTATTATCTGCCAGCTGTCACCATAATCAGTCGACATTATTAAACCCTCCTCTTCAGCCCCTGCCATTATATATCCGCCTGGTTTTGTTGTAACATATCTTATCCAGCCGTGTCTTATAGATTCCCAGTTATCTCCCAAATCATTAGTTCTGTATATACCTGATCTTCTTGTTCCCAGATAAATATATCCTTCGCCAGATAGAGTTAAATTCATAAAGTAGTCAGTAGCAGGGGGAATACCATTAGTCACAAGTTCCCACGATGAACCATTATCATCTGATCTAAATATTTCAGAAAAAGTAGCGGCAAATAATTTACCATCTTTAGATCTGGCTATGTCAACTATTTCATTATCTGGATCAGGACTGGGACCTAATTTTAACCAATTTTCTCCTTCATCAACTGATAAATAGACTCCATCATATATACTTGCAAAAATGCTATCAGAGTTTTTCAAGATTTTAGTACAAGAATTAATTGATGCACCTGTATTTTTTTGTTCCCAGGTTTTTGAGCCATCAGTAGATTTATAAATACCCCCGCTTTCACTATCACCCCAACCTGAAACGAGGACATCATTATTATCCAGAATCAATATGCTGCTGACATTAACATAGCCGCTGTCATTAATCTCCCCATAAGAATCCCAGGTTTCCCCAAAATCATCTGAATAAAAAACAGAATCACCAAATCCCTGCCATTCCGTTGAATAAAGCCTGCCTGAATTGTCTTGGGTAATATTTGCTATAAAAAATCCATCAAGACCAATATATTCCCAGTATTCCTGTGCGAATGTTGTATGAGCGAATACTATGATAACAAAAATTAAAATATTCGACTTCATATTTTTAAAGTATTTTTTTAGTTATTTATAGTTAGTATCATATGATACTACATAATTAACAGTATTTTCTGAATTTTCAAAATTATGATATTTTTTCGAGTTCTCTTTTCGTTCGCGGAGCCAATCAAGCCCTTATCCTCTAAGGGCTTTTTTGTTAGAAAAAGGGAGATAAATGGGGTTACTGGCTTCCAGCGTCATCATAGTGAAACCGCTGGATTCCTCTCCCCGAGATATTCATACTTACGGGTAAATTTCTAAAATCGTATTGAATGAATGATGTCTAACATTTGCCCCCTTATACTTCGATAGAACCTGTCTTTACTTTTCCTGCTCGCTTGTAATTCGCAATAATCACTCCGCTCGGTGTAATCGTACTCTCCTCTAATGTAAAGGCCGCTGGAATCGGGCCATCGTCAAATAACTTTTTCCCTTCACCGAGTGTTAATGGGAAAATTTTTAGCCAGAGTTCGTCCACTAAATCATTCTTAAGCAGCAGCTGAATAAGCTTTCCACTCCCCCAAACCTGAATATCAGAACCTTCTGAATCCGTGAGACTTTTTATATCTTTTAAGTTTTTAATGAAAACTGTGTTTTTCCAATCTGTCTTTTCCACGGTATTGGATATGACGTATTTTGTACCATCATTGATACCAGGCCAAAAGTCTCCATGTTTAGGCCAGTATGGAGCCCAAATCTCAAATGTTTTTCTTCCCAGAAGGTAATCTGCGGGTCTCAGCTCTTTTGCCATGATCTTACCGAACACTTCGTCAGAATAAGATACGGTCCAGCCGCCATATTTGAAATTATCTGAAGTATCTTCCTCTGGTCCGCCAGGTGCCTGCATTACTCCATCTAGTGTGATCATTGATATTACTATTATTTTTCTCATATCTTCCTCTTTGTTAAATTTAAGTTACCTTTGCCATTTAACATCAGTAATCTATAAGTAAATTGGAAAGAAGGAAAGGGATATATACGCCAATCTTAATGGTTGATTGCGGCATAAATTCATTAATTATGAAAGGACAACTATATGGTTCCGGGTATTCAAAAAGAAAAAGCTGAACTGTTCTTGAAATTTCATCACGACAAAGAAATTCTGGTCTTGTTAAACTCGTGGGATAATGGCAGTTCCAGATTAATAGAAGCAAGCGGCTATAAAGCTGTAGCAACAACAAGTATGGGGATAGCTGCCTCTTTAGGCTATCCTGACAGCCAGGTAATACAATTGTCAGAGATGATTGAAGCTATTAGGGGAATCGTAAATGGTGTAAAGGTTCCTGTAACGGTAGATATAGAAGCTGGATATGGAAATAATATAGATGAAATAATTGATTCTGTTAAAAAGATAATTGCAACAGGCATTGTTGGGATAAACATTGAAGATAGTATTGATCTAAATCCCGTACTTCTTGACGAGATGGAATTTTGTGAGAGAATATCAGCTATTCGCTCTTTATCAGATTCGCTGGGTTTTCATTTAGTAATTAATGCAAGAACGGATTCGTTTTATACTTCCTCTGGCTCCCAAAGAGAAAAATTATCTGAATCAATTAGACGCGGCAATAAATACCGGGAAGCTGGTGCCGACTGCATATTTGTTCAGCCCGTATGGGATAAAGAAACGATTTCAACGTTGGTTAGGGAAATTGATGCCCCGATTAATATTCTTTCAAATCCAGGGATTGGGGCAGGCGTACCTCCAACAGTAAGAGAACTGCAGGATTTAGGAGTTGCCCGGTTAAGTCTTGGTTCAGCTTTGATGAAAGCGACGCTGGCCTTGATGAAAAAAGTGGCCGACGAGCTGAGGGAAAAAGGAACATACAATATTTTGTTAGATGCTTTAACACCGCTTCCGGATGCTGCGATGGCCTATAAAATGGCAATAGGGTTGTGGCCGGATTTAAAATCTCCCTTCGGCTTGTGATAGATTAGCAATTGATTCTTAACATGGAATAAGGTAATATAATGTTCGCATCGGAAGGGATTAAGAGAGCCTGAATAAATTCGAGATATTCCATCCCAAAAGCTTAATCACCAATTACTGAACACTTAGCACGAATATTTTCTGGGAACGGTTATAATGTCAGAGAATGACAAAATAATTAAAGAAGTCTCCTGCAAAGTTTTACTGATTCTTTTTAATGCCGCAAAAAAGAAAAATATAGAATTATGTACAGTACTGGATGGAATCCCTTATGAATTGTCATATTTATTAAACAGGAAAGAACGGATCAAATGGCATGTTTACTGTAAATTGGTAGATAATCTCAAACCATATTTTGGTACTGCTGAATTTGAACAAATGGGGAGCGATTATTTTAAAAATGATCATTATATAGAAGGATACATTTTTTCTTTCGTGTTTTTTTCACCTGCGATATTGGCAAATGTTCTAAGGGAGCAACTGCTAAAATCCGGCCAGGCAATCCTCAAACCAATGTTTGCGTGTTTTACTCCTCAATGGGAACTTCTTGACAAAAACAAGATGCGAATTGAAATAAATCTTAACCCGGGATATGAACATTGCCCCGAATGGTTTTATATGAGTAAAGGCCTATGGATGCAACTCGGAAAATTGGTAGGGTTAAAAGGTTTCAATATTGATTTATCGATCACACAATACGGAGGTGTTTATACTGTATCCTGGAATAATGAAGGAATCTGGATGAAGCTGAAGAAATGGTTTCACTGGCTGTTTAATATTCGAAAAGCGTTTATTGAATTAAATGAATCGCATGAGGAATTATTGAACAACTACAATAAATTGGAGGAATCAAGAAGACTGCTTCAAAGACAGACTAAATTGCTGAATACCGCATATAATATAACCCGGTCCATCCGTCATACCCTGGATGTTAATAAAACACTTAATGCTATTACGAACGCTCTCGTAAATGACGCCGGCTTCTCCTCGGCCAGGGTAAAACTTATTAAAGATATTGAGGGGAAATAGTATTAATGAGGAAGCATTTACAAACATAACCGAAAAAGGTGTAATCCCTGTTAATTATGATATCATTATTGACGACCAAAAAAAAGGAGAAATGATTATCTATCCCGGAAAAGATATGGGTATTCAGGTTATGGATGAACTTCTAAAATATATGCTGCCTATTATAAATATCTCGATTCATGATTCACTCGTTTTAAGAGCTGTTACAGACTATAGAGATAATCTCGAAATAAAAGTTAATGAAAGAACCACTGAACTTAGAAATGCCCAGGATAAATTATCTGAGATAATAAATGATCAGAGCAGGTTCTTCACAAATATTTCACATGAATTCAGAACGCCGCTAACATTAATCCTTGGACCTTCCAGTCAGATATTGAACCTGACAGAAGATAATAAAATTAAAGAATATGCATATCTTATTAACAAAAATGCAGTAAAGATGAACAGGTTGGCGGATCAGCTTCTGGATATATCAAAAATTGAAGTGGGGAAAATGAAACTGGAAACTAGCAAACAAAATATTATTCCAGTAATACGAAGAATTATTTACTCATTTAAATCATTTGCCGAGAAGAAAAACATATCTCTTACTTTTAATGGAAATAGTAAGGAAGTAATAATGTATTTTGATGAGGATAAAGTTGATAAGATTATAAGTAACCTTTTATCCAATGCTTTTAAGTTCACCCCGGATGGAGGCTTTGTTAGTGTTGAAACTAAAATTAAATCCATAGAGGTTGAAACACAAAATAAGGAGTTTATAGAGATTATCATTTCAGACAATGGTGTTGGGATAGCTGAAAGTAATCTTGGAAAAATATTTGACCGTTTCTACCAGGTAGATAACGGAATATCTAATGCATATGAGGGAACTGGTGTGGGATTGTCTCTCACAAAAGAATTGGTAGAGATTCATAAAGGTTTAATAACTGTTAAAAGTAAAGAAGGTGAAGGATCGTCCTTCAGTATTTTACTCCCTCTGGGAAAAGCACACTTACAGAGTACAGAAATTATTAGCAAAATTCAGAAGGAACCCGTTGATATAACAGAAAAGGAACTTTCCCCCACGTACAATTATCAGGACTCGTCCTTTCAATTAAATGAAGGTAATGATAAACCCCTTTTATTAGTTATCGAAGATAACTCTGATGTCAGGAAATATATTGTTGAAGTATTGCACGACCATTATCAGACGGCGGAAGCTTTCGATGGTGAGGAGGGCCTTGAAAAAGCATTTGATCTTATCCCCGATCTGATTATCAGTGATATAATGATGCCTAAGATCGATGGGACACAATTATGCCATTCGCTGAAAACTGATTCAAGAACCTGTCATATACCTTTAGTTTTACTTACAGCCAAAGCAACTCTGAGAGACAAGATCGAAGGATTGGAAAACGGTGCGGATGATTATATCATGAAACCGTTTGAATCCCGGGAGTTGAAAGCAAGAATAAAAAATCTCCTCGAGCAGAGAAAAAGAATACATACACATTTTCAGAAATACGAAATTATATTGAATGATAACAACTTCACCTCATTAGACCAGAAATACTTAAAAAATGTCCTCGAGGTTATTAATCAGAATATATCAGATGAGAATTTCAGCGTTGAAATTCTGGCTGAAAACCTGGCGATGAGCAGATCATTGCTTCATAAAAAACTCAACGCCTTAATTGGTGAATCTCCCGGTGAATTGATAAAAAGAATCCGACTCAACAAGGCAGCAAAGCTTATTGAACGAAAATTCGGGAATATATCCGAGATAGCACTACAGGTTGGATTCAGCAATCCCTCACATTTTGCAGAATGTTTCTTTAAACAATTCGGTTTCAAACCCTCCCGATATCATAAAAATACAATTGAACATCCGTAAACCTGTACCTTCCCCATAAAAGACAAAATCCGTATTTATTTCCTCAAAACTGGTAGATAAAAACCCTCAAAAATTTATTATTGTAAGTTCAAATTACAAAACCGAAGGAGGCTCTAAAATGAAAAAGCTATTTCAGCTTCTGATCGTCATTTCAGTAATTTCAGTTGGACTCTTTTCCCCGGGATGTGAACAATTAACTGATCCGTTTGAGTCAACCTCAATTAATGGGGCAGAACAGGTTTTAAATAAAGATTATCAGACAAGACCATTCTCGGGATATATTGTTTATACATTTATATCACAGGTCAATGATTCAGTCCAAATTTATCAAGCCACAGGAACTGGTACACATTTTGGACATTGTACTGTAACTGATACTACAACTCATCACTATACACAAACCGGGCTGACAGTTGTAGGCAGTGACTGGATTACTGTTGCAAGCGGTGCTTTGGTTCATATGAACTGGTTTATGGATTATTATGATCCAGATACCTGGGTATGGGAATTTAAAGGCGGGACGGGACGGTTTGAGGGACTTACCGGCGGAGGTCCATTTACGGCAGGATATACCCCAACGGGGGATTTATGGGTTAATTTTACCGGCACCATTACCTATTGAATAACGATTTCAATGGTAAGGAAGATGAGGTGGTTATATTAGCTTTGGCTTAACAAAAAAGCCTTTGTACAGAAAAGTACAAAGGCTTTTAAATTATCAGAGACTATTTAGGGTGTCCGCTAGCTTCAAAGATTATTTATGTAGTTCCCTAAGGTAGGACACGATATCGTAAAGCTGTTGTTCTGTCAGGGCTGGATTTCCTCCTTTAGGAGGCATCGCTACTCCCGTTGTATTTAACGGATCACCCGGTTGTCTTCCCTGTTCGATGAAAGTCACAAGTTCTTTATCTGTTTTTTCTTTCACGAAGGAACTTGTTGTTAGATCTTTTCCAAGGTGAGGAAGTCCTTTTCCATCTACACCATGACAGGCGGCGCAGGTTTGACTGAAAAGGGTTTTCCCTGCAGCAGGACTCCCTTTCATCGCTTCAGGTATATTTGATGTATTATCTGTTGGGTAACTTTTTCCCTGTGGTGAGTTGCTCTTCTGATTATCGCCGCACTCATATGCAAGAAATATGAACGACAGAAGAAGCACCAATAAATACACTTTTCTGATTATTTTCATTAATTATGCTCCATATTTAATTTATTATAGTTATTGTTGAGTTCACTAAAAGAAAGTATAACGGCTTCATTTTTATTGGTAATTTTAGAAGCCTCCGATTTTGAATCAAAAGCAATTATACCTGATCCCATGGGTGTGATAATTTTGTCTGAATATATGAAGAATGCTTTACCGGTATTTAACGGCTTACCGTCAACAAAGTCATAAACCCAGCTTTTCTTTACCTGATCTTTATTTTTATGCATATAACTCAGCATACACCCGATATCATCGAATCGCTTTTCTTCGCCATTTAGTAATGTTAATGATCCCGAATACTTCGTCTCGTTAATAATCATAAAACAGTTATCGCACGGATCTTGTCCCTTAAGTATCACAGGCGATTTGTCCTGTTCTGTACTGCCGCAGCCAATAATGAAAAGAAATAACAGGATCACGCTGTAAGAAATTGTTTTGCTCATACAGCCCCCCTGCTCTTAAATAGCTTATGAGTAATAAAGATGAGGACTGTAGTTGAGGCCATCATTATGCCAATAAGGATATATTGCAGCCCTGATCCGAAATTTCTTACCGCATAGACACCAACAGGCCCCAATATTTCCAGGTTATCTCTTAATGAGAAGATTGCGCTTAGTTTAAACACCTGGAGGGGATTGAAAAGTATTAGTATAAAAACCTTGTTGATATCAAGATTGACCAGGAACGAAGTGCCCATTATTCCAAGATCACTGAATACCACAAGGATCAGCCAGGTGAAAATGGATACCCCGAGAGCTGTATCGTATTTTTTGAAGTATCCGGATATGAACATACCTATGGCAAGGTTAACAATAGCAAGCAGGAAGGTTAGGAATAAGAAATAAACATATCCCATCACATCTGCTGAACCACCCTTAAATGCTATTACAAACCCGCTCAAACCAAATCCTAAAACGAGTGAGCCTAAAATGGATAAGGCTAAACCGGAAAACTTGCCTATTAGTAATTCAAAATAAGAAATGGGCTGGGAGAGCATATAAAGTAAAATCCCTCTCTCTCTTTCGTATGCTATACTCATAGCACCCAGGGTTAGTCCCATCAGAGGTACAAATAAAAGGATCATATTAAGCAGACTCGCGGTGGTTCTGCCGAATCCCGACACTCCGTAAAGTTCCAATCCCGATAATCCAATCAGGGATAATGCGAGAGAAAGTACCGTAAATATTACTGTATAAATCAGAAACCACTTATTCCTGAATGAAGACAATATTTCCTTTTGGAGGATCAGGTTAATAGTCTTAAAGTCCATACTCTCTTTTATCTCCGTTAAAATAATTCTATATCGTAATCAAAATTTTCTATCTGCATTCCCTGTTCCAATAGTATCTTCAGAGGCTCAATTTTATATTCGGGATCTACTTTAACGAGGATACCTTTTCCATTTCGGGAACTTGCAAAACCTCTCCCCGATAAAATATTTATTGCCTGATCAAACACAGAGGAATTAATGAATATTTTAAGCGTTCCGTTTCTGCCGAACTGTCTGTAGATCTCCATCGGAGGTGCATCTGCAATAAGATTACCGTTGTCAAGTACAAGAACACGATCGGCAAATGATAGAACTTCTTCGATCCTGTGTGAAGAAAACAAAATGGTTTTACCTTCCTGCTTTAGTATTGTGAGCAGCTGCAGAAAATCGTCGCGTGATTTCAGATCAAGATTTGCTGTTGGTTCATCGAGCAGAAGGATGGGAGGATTATTGAGCAAAGCCAGGGCAAGCGCCAGCTTCTGTTTCATTCCTCCTGAAAGCTCCCTTACAAGTTTTTTCTCAAATTTTCTGATGCTGAGGATTTCCTCCCACTTGCCAATTGACGAAAAGGATGTTTTTTTTATCTGCGAATAAAAATTAATTGTTTCCTCTACAGATAGATTATCGTGCAGACTGATTTCCTGGGGAACAAAACCAATTAACTTTTTGATTTCTTTATCGTTGGATCTTAAACTCTTACCGTCAATCAGAATTTCTCCCTGGAAAGGTATAACTCCCAGAAGGCATCTTATAAGGGTAGTTTTACCTGCGCCGTTTGATCCCCAGAGTGATGCGGCTTCACCTTCGGGAATGGTGATATTTAAATTATTGATGGCTTTTGATTTGCCGAAGTATTTTGAAAGATCTTTTATTTCAATCATTTTCATTTAAAGGGATACTATGTGTCAGTTTGTTGTTTTTAATAAATATAAGGATGAGAAAAATCATGGTGACTGAGAGTACAAACGAAAGTGTTATAAATCCGGTTTCTTTTTTGACTTCGAGCACAGGAATATTTCGCGGCAGCATGGATTTGGTTTCGGGTGATTTATCAATTAATCTGTAATTTGGCTGTAATATCGGGAATGCCTGTGCGGCGTAGTTTAAGGCATTTATAGCGGGACTATATAGGAAAATCTGCATATTGGGATTTTCAGCAACAAGGTTTTCAACCAGTTCTGCCGACTTATATGGAATTTCTCCTGTACCATCCCGGTCTTTATCATACCCGTTATAATCACTCCAGTAGTTTCCCGACCAATAGTCATTATCTGCCTCCTGTGTACTGCTCAGCTGGGTCTGTGTATAATTCTCAATAAAACTATTACCGCGGAAATAACTATGTAAAAGCGCCGTTTGTTCTTCTACTCCTGCTTCATTATAAGCTATAATATTACCGGTATACCTGATATAAGTATCTACCTCCCTGGGAGAATTATCTACAAATATTCCTACACGGTTATCCGCAATAACATTTCTATTTAGTTCCACATTATCCAGGTCTTTGAAACCAACTCCGAATCCGCTTGGTCCCCTGTTGTTTGCTATTAGATTGTTTTCTATGATAAGTTCTCTGCTGTACATGATATACATACCGACAGAATTGTCTTTTAATATGTTTTTCAGAATTTTGCAGTTATTGTTATACATAAAATGAAGGCCGTACCTTGCGCCCGACATATTATTTCCAGCAATAACCGCGTTATGAGAGAACCACAGAATAACATCTCTTCCGTAAGTGAAAGTGTTATTCTCCAGTGTAAGATTTTTTACATACCATCCGCGGAATAAATCTCCCCTCCTGGGAATATCGAGCTTCTGTTTACCTTCGACGATATTATTCGTTATAACAGCATTGTCTGCTTTTCGAAGGTATATTCCAAATAATACGCCTTTTAGATGATTGTTATGGATTCGGACATCTGATGAGGTTACAAGTATTCCTGCATCTTCTTTGTCTAATAAAATTCCGCTGTTCTGTATGGTAAAGCCGGTAATAATAGCATTGGGTGCTTCAATGGTAACTACGGTCCCTTTATTTTTACCGTCAATTACAGGATCATTTTTTCCTATTAAAACTACAGATTTGTTGATGATATAATTTCCTAAGTATGATCCGCCGTTAACAATTATGGTATCACCATCTGCTGCCGATTCTAATGCATCTCCCGGATTAATAAATTGACGGCCGGCTCCTGCTTCCAGAACTTTAGAGAAAGAAGAAGATATGCCTGAAAAAAGAAAAGCGGTCGTCAATAATATTTTGAGAAGATCCATTTTCATCTACTTATATCGTTTCCATTAAACTGTAACCGTATGAACTTCGGTTTCAAACAAGGGCTTATATGCCTTTCGATGATAAACCATTCCTACTATCAGTAAAACTGATGCAGTGATTGAAAGTATTAATCCGATTTCCCAGGTAGCGATGGTTTTAAATTGTCCAACCAACCCCTCTCCCAGTAGCGGAGGAACGAAAGGCTTAACAGCACTGCTTAGCGGTGCATGAGGATTCAAATTCATTCCAAAGTTGTGCATCCAGAAATACATATCACCAAGGAATACAAAAGGGTAGCATATTGCGGGAATGGCAAAGAATAAAGCAAATGGACTGTGTGTATAGATACCTCCGATTACCAGTAGTATTAGTGAAGAAATCAATATTATACTTGAACTTCTTTCAAGCTGTGCGGCTTCTTTCAGAGGTCTCATTCCAATATAATGATTCAATTCATCTATCTCGTCCACATCACCGCTAACATGGTTTACATAAGCTTCCATTTTTAAGCCGTCAGGATACTGTGGAGCAAGCAGAGTCAGTTTCCAGTACGGTAGGAACATAGAAGTTAACAGCAGCAGTGCGGCTAACCCCAGCAGAAATGAGGGTACTATAAATCTTTTTCTTTCCCTGTATAGCAGTTCATTTGGTATCCTGGGACCAATAATCAAATTCAAATCTTTCATTTCAACACCTTTAATTAAATTGTATCATCGATATCTTATGTGAACTATTATGGTTTAACCATAAAGTATCCGGACATTTCCAGATGAAGAGCCGAACAGAATTCTGTACAGTAATAAGGAAAAACTCCTTCCTTTTTGGCTGTGAATTCAATCGTCTGGGTTTCTCCAGGTTCAAGACTCAGGTTCACATTGTAATACGGTAATGCAAAGCCATGCGTTGCATCTTTCGCTCTTTCAATATTAGTGAGATGCCAAATGACTTTATCTCCTTTATTAACTTCAATGTGTTCTGGTGTATAATGGCTCCTGATTGCTGTCATCCAGACTTCCACTGTATTTCCATGTTTTTCTATTTTTTCTTTACCTGCAGTTGTCCCGTATATTGATTTGGTTTGTGTTGATGGATCCCATCCTATTTCCGGATAGGTCTCCCAATCTTTCAATATTGATGCTTTTATTATCTGGGCGTAATGAGGTTCACCAACCCCGATAGGCATATCGTAAAGAAGCTGCATCTTTTCATTAGGATTACTTATATCTATAAGCTGAAAGTTCTGCGGCAGAAGAGGACCAACATTAGTGTACCTGTCTATTGACCATTTATCAAGAGAAACAAGATATTTGCCGTCAGGATGTTCCGTATCTCCTCCAGGTATTGAAACATGTCCAACGTTATAATTGATGGGAATTTTGTCCACTAATGTCCATGCTTTGCGGCCGTTTTTATCCGTCCATTTTCCCCCCAGTGCCCACCTCGCAACTGCGCTTTCAAGGAAAAGACTAGTGTATGCATATCCATTCTGATCATACTGCGTGTGTAATGGTCCTAATCCAACCTCGACCTGTGCCTCGAGAGCGTCATCATAGTTAACTATATTTACTCCGAATGAATCTTTTCCTTCAAATTTGTTATTCTCTATTGCGTTTTTGATTTTGGTGAAATTGAAGATTGTAACATGAGGATCTAACTTACCCGAAATAACTACGTAATTTCCGTCGGGAGTAACTGAAACACCATGTGGACTTTTTGGTTCGGGTACAAAGGTTAACACATTTTGTTTGGCTGCTGCATCCAAAGGGATGACGGCAAAGTTATTTACTTTTTTGTAATTACCATCCTTGTAAAGTTTGATGGCAGCTTTAAGGTTGATGACATGAAGATAATCCATATCTCTTTGTGAGGCTCCGGCTTCGAAAGGCGGATTTCCCTCCATATCGCCTCCAACGGCCATCTCTGTATTAAACGAATTCTGAAATACCCAACCTTCACTTACAAGTTTTCCTGCATCCGTTAGGTCCTGCCAGTACGGAGGTAGTTCAAGAGCAAAAGAATTTTTTTTATCTATTCTTCCCGACTGCCTGTCGAACTTCCAGAAAGTGATCATACCATGATATTTGGTTTTATATTCAGATATCGGATCGTATTCGCCGGCCCACGGCATTGCATACTGACCACCTTCAATTACATATTCGGTATTTGTGGTAACAAATGTCCCACCATGATCGCTATATGCCAGGGGATTCTTAACTATCTGTTTTGTCTCAAAATCTCTTAGATCAATTACGGCTATCCGGGCGTTTGCTTTATCATTTATAAACAGATACTGCCCGTCATAATCTCCATTCGTCTCGGAGAGTGCCGGATGATGTGTGTCTCCCCAGGTCAGAGTGTCGCCTTCAGGATCACCTTCGTGTAGGATCTCTTTAGTGTCTTTTGAAAATCCCCATCCCTGCCAGGGTTCCGGAGTAAAAACTCCAATGGATTTTAACAGCCTCATCGAAGGAATCCCGATTACAAAAACCTGTCCCGAATGCCCTCCTGAAGCAAACATCAGGTAGTCATCTTTCTTACCACTGGGTGTGTAGGTTTTGGCTGCAGCCAGGAGATCTGCAGGGGTCAATCCCCTCTCTTTTGCAATTTCTTCCAGGTTTCCGGGGATATGAGCGTTATCTTCTTTTTCCTCTCCGCAGGAAAAAAAGATTATAGCCATTCCAAATAGAAATGTGCCTAAAATTAGTTTAACTATATCCTTCGATTTCATCTATCCTCCAACTATCCTTTATTATAAATAGGACTATTTTATCCGAATATATGGTATAAAAATAAGTATTCTAATGGGCCTTAATACTCTAATCAGATTTATTTGTCTGATTAAACTTAATGACTATTTTTCTTTTTGTCAAGATAATTCTCACGGAGAAAAGAATATATAGAATGATTCCATAGAAGTATTTCAAATTGCAAAAATTAGCTAAAGAGCCTGCGTAAACTGTTTTAGGGTTTTGACCATGCATCAATGACGGCTATTTCAATAATATTAGTTTTTTTGCTGATGAATATCTTCCTGCAGTCATCGTGTATATATAAACACCGCTTGTCAGATTGCTTCCATCAAACTTTATTTTATAACTGCCTGTCTGCTTTTCTTCATTGACTAGCACCGCAACCTCTTCACCTAAAGTATTATAAACCTTTATTGAAACAAAATTGTTATTACTTAATTGATAGTTAATGATAGTTTCTGGATTAAACGGATTGGGGTAATTCTGTGAGAGTGAAAAATCTGGTTTGCTATTCTGAAAATCTTTAACGCCAACCACATACGGATAACCGAAATTGTTTTCGTAAAAGGATTGAATTTCATCCGAGATACCTCTTGCAACAGTAACAGATTTGAGAGGTGAAGTACCGCGGCCAATTTCGTAGGCCACCAATATTTCAACTTCCTTGTTTTTTATAAGTGTGAAAGGACCGGAGGTTTGGATATCCCTGACGTCTCCCTGAGATGTGGAGATCCAGCCGATTTGCTGAACAGGATCACCGGAACCCCAGAAATAAGGGTTAACTTCATTGCATGGAATTCCTCCTAGAACCTGTCCGTATGCCCAGTTACAGGGATCTACAATTGACCCCATACTCATTAATCCTAGCAAATTATTTCTGGCACTCAATTCATTGTCTGGTTCTCTCAAAACCGGATCACCACCCAGCATGTATTCTGCTGATGTCATCTTTTGATTCGTTGCCCCGGGGTAAATCGGCACACCCAGCGGACCTCTATAATTGTAAGCCGTATCTAAAGGTACATCAACACCCTCATCATAAATATTGTTATTGTTTACATCTTCAAAAGACACTCCAGGTATGTAAGCCATTGGTCCGGTCAAAAGATCAGTCAAAAAGCAGGGAGGGTTATCTCCCCAATCTCCGGGACTTGGATTTATCAGGTAGGTGTAACAGGCGTTCCGGAGTGTGTCACAGCCTACTAAATTATGACCAAACCCGGTAAACTCTCCAATGTCAGCATCAGCAAAATGACAGAAATAAACGTCCTTCAGGGTGTCTGCAGCAAGGCCGGTATTTATTATTCTGTATCTCACAAATACAACATTTCCGGGAGTTGGCAAAGAAGAAGCGAATGCAAAAATTGTCTGTCTTATTTCTATCCCCTGAGGTTCACCGAGCCATCTTCTCTGATTGGCAGGAACTCCGTCATTGTAAACACACCAGAAAGCTTCATCCCCGATAATATCAGGCTTATCTTCATTCGGATCCCAGGTACCATTATTGTTCAAATCAACAGGATCATATACGCCGTCACCATTCCCATCATAAAAGTCGGCCCCAAGGTCCGCTGCATCACTCCAATCCTGCCAGCTTTGTCCGAACGGAGGATCCTGTATATTAACCTTGTAAATCGAAGCCAGCGGATCTGCCGGATCCATTCCAAAAGTTCCCGCCTGGTAATCTTCCACCAAACTAGAACTGGCAACTCCGTTAGCCCACAAGCTGTCATTCGTATATCCGCTCAGCCAGAATCCGGCCGAGAATAAAAACTGATGGTTCTCAAAATAACCATATGATCTTCCACCATCTGGTATTGCTACATCGGCAATAACTCCGGTATTATTCAGTGGTAGATCAATGTTGTTAACATTCATACGTGCGGCGGGTCCCACATTCTGACTGTGAACATCCGGGCAGCTGAAAAATAAGATGACTGATAACACTGTTAAAAGAGATATTGTAACCCTGTTATTCATCATTCCCTCACTTTTTACTTAATTAAAACCATTTTTTTGCTTTTCATAAAATTGTTTACTCTCATCCTGTATATGTATAAACCGCTTGCCAATGATGTACCGTCAAAATTAACTTCATACTGATTTGCCTGCTGAAATTTATTTAGAATAGTACTAACCTTTTGCCCGAGAATATTAAAAACCTCTATGGTCACCACGCCGTCTTCGGGAATTGTATACCTGATCCTGCTGGTTGAATTAAACGGATTTGGATAGTTCTGAAATAGCTTAAAATCCGGGGCCAAAGGTGGTCCATGATCGCCGTTTAAGTCAAATGGGTATCCGAAATTATTATCATAGAAGTTCTGGACCTCATCGGAGATTTCCTTTGCCGCAGTTATAGAACCGATCGCAGAATTGCCACGCCCCACAATAAAACCCAGCAATATCTCAATTTCCTGATTTTTTGCCAGGGTAAAAGGTCCTGTTGATTGAATATCGCTGACATCGGCGGGGTAGGTATAAGTCCAGCCCACAGAATTAACCGGGTTCCCGGAACACCAGTAATGAGGATTAATTTCACTGCAAGGTATCCCTCCAGAAACTTGTGAGTAGGGCCAGGTGCAGGGATCAACCACTTCGCCGTTTGAAGTTAAACCCAGCAGATAATTTCTTGCCTCGTTAATATGGTATGGGTTACTAATACCGGGAACTGCATGGAGAAGAATCACCGATGCGGTCATATTCAGGTTTTGCGCTCCGGGACAGATCTTTGCTCCTAATGGTCCTCTGAAGCTGCGGGCAGTATCAATAGCTATATCAATTCCCTCCTCATAAATATTATTACCGTTAAGGTCTTCAAAAGATCTTCCCGCCTGAAATGATAAAGGACCTGTAAGGATATTAGTCAGGAAACAAGGTGGGTTGTCCCCCCAATCCTGGGGACTGGGAGTATTCAAATAAGTGTAGGCAGCATTTCTGATTGTATCACATCCAATACGGTTAAATCTAACTCCATCAACTTCTCCTATATCAGCGTCAGCAAAATATCCGAAATAGACGCTCTTTAAAGTGTCTGCCAGCAGACCAGTGTTTTTGATTCTGTATCTTACAAATACAACACTGTCAAGAACTCCAGCAGATGTGTATCCAAAGACTGTCTGCCTGATTTCTATACCCTGCGGTTCGGAAATCCAATGTGTTCTTTCACTGACCGGAACACCATCATTGTAAACACACCAGAAACTCTCATCACCCGGCATATCAGGTTTATCCTCATTTGGATCCCAGATCCCGTTATTGTTCAAATCAACAGGATCGTATTCTCCATCATTATTACCGTCATAAAAATCAGCCCCAAGATCAACTGCAGCTTTCCAGTTCCGCCAACTTGTTCCGAATGGCGTATCGTCAGCCCCGACCCTGTATATTGAGGCCAGGGTATCATCGGGTGCCATTCCGACTGTTCCGGGCTGATAGGATGTTTCTACATACCATGTTGTATTTGCCCACATACTGTCATTGGTATATCCACTTAAAATTATATCTGAGGAGAACAAAAACTCATGTCCCTCAAAGTAACCATTTGTCCTTCCGCCGTCAGGAATACTTACAGCTGCAAGGTTTCCCTTGTTATTAAAAGGCAGAGAGATGTGGTTGATGTTTATCCTGGCCACAGAACCTAAGGTCTGACAGTAAATAGTTTGGCTGCCGGATAATAGAATAACTGATAATAACGCAGTAAGAAAGATTGAGAACCCTTTAGATACCATATTTTTTATCTCACTTTGTTAATCGTATTGTTAACCACTGATTGAAATAATATATGAAGATTAGAAGAACTCCCCGTATCTATGAAGGTACATTATCGAAGCTAAGCTATATCATCACCCCGGAGTATCTGAATATTTATTTGTAAAATAAGGTAATTGAGTCTAATACTCAATAAACAATAGTTTAGATACCATTCCCTGCTTTGAATTTTACAAGCCCTGCTGTACCCGTGGCTATCCATACCGCCCCATTATTATCTTCGATCGCCCCTTTTATTTCATCTGAGGATATGGGTGAATTGTTTGTATTGTACCCGGTTATTTGGGATGTGCCCGTTATTTTATACAGCCCGTTCCCTGTGGATACCCATTTAATATCTGTGCTGCTGATATAAATACTATTTATTAATATAAAGGAAGACAGGTTTATATTTGTAAAATTGTTTCCGTCAAAGTATGTCAGGCCTCCTGTTACACCGTTAAAGGGATTACAACCGAACCAGATTTGTCCGGAAGGTGATACCGAGGAGCATACTACATTTTTGGTCTGATATCCATATTCTTCCATAGGATAATTTGTGAAATTTGTTCCATCGAATGAAACTATGCCCACACTTGTATCACTTACTCCCAGCCATTTATTCCCTGCCTGGTCAACCGATATGGTATTTACCCAATTGGTAATAGAGGTACTGATAGTATATGTCTCCCAGCTTCCATCATATTTTACAAGTCCTATTGATGTCCCGATCCAGATAGTATTGTTGTTCCCGGCAGCTAACGCTTTGATGCTGTTGATAGGCAGACCGGAATTCTCTTTACTAAATACACTCCAGTTCCCGTTATCCAAGACTGCAAGTCCGCCATCGGTACCGATCCAGAGTCTGTTGTACGGATCCACTGTAAAGCAAAGAATCTTGTTGTCAGGTAACGGCGAATTATTCTTATTATACTTTTCAAAATTGCTTCCGTCAAAACGAAGTAATCCAAATTCAAGGGTTCCAATCCACTTTACTCCGTTCATGTCTACCGTAATACACGACAATACATTTGTTGGAATATTACTGTTTGATGTCTTAAAATTTACCCATATAGTCGTATCCTCTAACGCAGAATAAATTGTTCTCACAAGGTTGCTTTCCACAATAGCATTACTTATAACACCATCCCGAAAACCAGTTTTTTTTAAGGAGATCTTATAAGTACCCGGAATTACATTCCGGATAGTAGCAGGAGTTATCAGTCCCACAGAACTATCGTTTACAAATATTTCCGAGCTGTCCGGAGAAGAGGTAATATGAAGACTGCCGTACATTAAAGGATTTGAGAGATAATCTATATTTGTATCAACATCTGCTTTTTCGGTTACATTAACTATTAATGATGTATCTCGGAAGTATTGCTTTTTAAGAGATAGCTGGTACGATCCGTATTCGAGATAAATGAGACTATCAGGAGTTTCTCTACCGGTATTTCTGCCATTTAAATAAATAGTTGCACCTTCAGGGTTTGATCCAATCTTTATTTTACCGGTAGAAACAGGATCGGGAGGCGGACTGACTGTAACATCTTTATCACAAACAAATGCTGTGCTGCTCAATAAAAATAAAAGTATAATTATTGAAAATATATTTAATGATATAAATGGAAACTTATCTTTCATATCAGATAAACTTTTGTTTCTTTCTAATAAACAGGATTATATCCCAGCTCTGTTATAAACTTATCGATAAATCTTATGTCATATTCTTTTACGATATACGAACCAAAGACTCCAAAACCGCCGGAGATGTTTGAAAAATCATTTTCATCCAATCTTACAGTGAAGTTATTATCCAGACTTGTTGAAGAATAGTATCTTCTAAGATTCTCGTCGAGTGAATAAACCTTTATTGAATTATTAAGAAGTATAGAATAATTATTTTTATCCGGATCTCCTTCTGAAATCGACATCAGTGTTTGTTCGATTACATCAGGATCAAATGCAATGCTTGATTGGTTGGAAACAACAGGATATACAGGAACACTCTCTCCATCTTCCTGAGTATATTTCAATGGCACTTCAATAGTATGTTTTTCCGTCTGTCCATTTACTTTTTTGAAATAGGTGACCGTAAATGACGGGAAATAAAAACCATTACTTTCATTCATATTCCAATAAACATCTATAAGAGGAGTATTTACAGGAGGGATAACCTTTGAACTGTTCTTATCATCAAAAATTATTTCCTTTGCACTGGTTGTAGATGATTTGAGTCTTCTTCCGTTTGGCAGCAATGCTTCTATTTCGATTGGTTTATTAAAATCTATATGAACATTATCTAAATAATATATTCTTAGTGAATCGTCATATCTTGCATTTCCCAATCTGCTTACAACACTATCCCGGAACACATAAACTGAACCATTATACCAGAGCCTCAGGTCTGCCCCGGTAACTGCAGGATCGGTTGTATTAGTGTATGGATCATATCCATCAACTTCATAACTATGGGAAATCATTGCAACCTGGTATGTAGTATCACCGCTTAAAATACAATTAAGCACATATCTTTCGTTATAATCGTTTTTGGGATTAAGACTTTGATCACACGATGGAAAAATCAACAGGAAAAGTAAAGAGGACGAAATAATATAAAATTTTTTCATATCTTGATTTTTACAGTTGCTGTTGGCATAACAGGCAGCATATTCACTCTTTCTCCGGTTTCTCTCTTAAAATAAAAAATGTTTTTACGGTTATATACATTAATAACACTCACATCTACAGCAAGATTAAGGAATCCGAGCTGGATTGATTTAGATACACTAAGGTCAAGCCGATGATAGTCAGGCAGCCTTTCAATATTTCTGTCACCTAGTATCAGATAGGGTCTGGAAAAATCATCTGAATACCAGCCGGTTTCCGGTCCGACAGGGAAATATTTGTCGTAATAACCTGCAAGTGGGGTAAAAGGAAGACCTGAGTTGAAACTCCATACTGCACTGGCCTGCCACCCGCTTCCAAAATCATAAGCAGCGCTTAGATTTACTCCGTGCCTGGAATCGTACCTTGGGTAATATATATAATCACCTATACTGCGGTACGTCCAGCTTAGAGTATAAGAAGTTATTATACTTAAAGAAGGAGTGATGTATTTATACGAAAATTCCCAGCCGTATGATTCTCCTCTTCCAGGTATCAGATCGGGTTCGGTTATTAAAACCTTCGTCTGATTAATGAGCGGAAGATTATGAATGATTTTGTAATAACCTTCAACCTCTACGGTTGATTCGGCTGTTAAGTTAACCTCTGTCCCAATTATGTAATTAATAGCTGTTGAAGGATTAAGATATTCGGGAGTAATTAACCAGGGTTCAAAGAGATTTATTACTTCATTCTCGTCAGCTATTGTTGAAACTTCCTGGGAATTAATGGCCCATGCTCCCTTCAAAGCAAAGAATGGCAATGGTCGATAGGTGGCACTTATTCTGGGTTCGGCGATCCCGCCGCCATTTTTGGAAACACCTGTGAGTGAATATCTCAGCCCTGCATCAAGTCCGAAGTTATCAAACCTCAATAACTTATATTTACCGTATACAGAAAAGCTGCCGCCAAATTCATTTAAATCGGTAGGGACGCCTTGTTTGTTTTTCAGATGCAGACTGGTAGATAAAGCCTTGAAATTAAAACCGGCACCCAATTCGTCTTTGGTCTCGAAAACATTTGTAAGATCAAAGCTGAAATTGACATCAGTAACCTGATTTTCTTTGGGTTTAATATTACTCTCGTTCGGATTTACTCTTCCATTAAATCCGCTAAAGGAAAGTCCAAGTCGTGAATAAAGCGGTACATCATAAACCTGGAGCCATTCGAAACCAATAATATTATTGTTCCAGTTAAAATCTTCCCTCTCGGGATTATTATAATCAATGATATCACCGCTTAAAAACCCGAAAAGAAGAAATCTCCCATTATTAAGAAAATCAGGGTTTGAGTAATTCAGCTTAAATGATGCATCATAAAAGTTAATCGGTACATTTTGATCATTTAAAAGTTTCTTAAGAATGCCGGATGAAAAGCTTTTTCTGCCGGTTAAAATAAATGAACCGTGGGGTAAAGGACCTTCAAACAGCATCTTGCTTGTAAGATAACTGGCTTCCGCTGCTACATCATAATTATTCTGGTTGCCGTTTTTTGTTGTGATATCAAGGACAGAAGATAGTCTTCCCCCATACTCAGCGCCAAAACCTCCCTTATAGAATTCAACGCTGTTTATCATATCGGGGTCTATTACACTAAAAAGACCAAGTGCATGGAAGGGGTTATAAACGGGAACACCATTCAGCAGAACAAGGTTCTCGTCCCCCGTGCCGCCTCTTACATAATATCTGGCAGAAACATCACCTGTAGTACGAACACCTGATAGGTACTGTAATGATCTGAGCACGTCCGTTTCAACACCTTTCGGCATTACTTCCAGCTGTTTTATACTAAGAGTCTGCTGACCGACATTTGTAGCGTTTTTCTGTATAACTTTTTCTCCGATTTTTTCTATGGTCCGCAGTTCAATATTTACAGGTACCAGTTGTACATTAATTTGGGTTAATTCTTCCGAATTTATCTTAACTGTTAATTCTTTCTTATTATAACCGATGAATGAAAAGACTACACTGTATGTATGACCGGCAGGTATTCCGATGATTAAAAAATTGCCCCTTTTATCAGTCGCTGTTCCTGTACCGATTTCTCTTATAAAAACATTAGCATAGGTAAGCACTTCCCCGGAAGTAGAGTCGGTTATCGTACCCCTCAAATTGCCTGTACTCTGTCCATAAAGAAGGATACAATTAAAAAGGAAAATCAGAAAAAACATTCTGGCTGGAGAAAACCTAAAGAACTGACCCGGCACTTTTTCTCTACTTATTTAATACAACAAAAAGACTATTAGAGGTCCCTAACATAACTTAATCTTCATTTGACTGCAACATAATAATATATAATAACTCCCTTATGGGGATACTCCCATTTCTTTCAGCAGGAAGTCTGCTCCGCCAACTTTTTGGGTCACCCACAATACGTAACGGATATCCACTCCGATCGAACGGCTGTAGTCGGGACTCCAGGCATAGTCATTTACAGTCGCTTCGAATGCCCTGTCAAAGTTTATTCCTACCAGCTTTCCATAAGCATCCATAATAGGACTGCCGCTGTTGCCTCCGCTGGTATCTGTATTATACAATATAGCTACGGGAACATCGTTGTATTTCTTATCCGCAAACTGTCCGAAATCTTTCTTCTCATATAATTCTTTTATTTTTTCAGGCAGCTTATATTCACCTGATTCCTTCCCTTTTTCTATTACACCCTTGAGGGTTGTTATGGGATCATAGTATACAGCATCTGAAGGAGTGTATCCTTTAATATGACCATATGTTAATCTCAGGGTGTTGTTCGCATCGGGAACAAATGATTTGTTCATCCACAGTTTCTTCGCCTCCATTAATTGCGCAAGCAGCAGATTGAGTTTTCCTTCTCTTTCTTCGTTCCTTTTGTTATAGTTTTCCTCAATATCATCCATTTGTTTTACAAAGTTGATGTAAGGATCGCTTATATCAGCAAGCTTTACGGAATCATTCCTTAAAAGTGAAATGTATTTTTCAGGACTGCTGACGAAAGTACTGTCATATACAAAATCAACGAAACTGTTGACCCTGTTTATGGGACTCATACTCCTGGCGAATACCGCCAGTGGCTGAAGATCCGATATTTCATTATGCTCAATACCGTCATTAAGCATCTTCTTCATTATCTTTTTATCGATGTCCTCGTGATATGAAGAATAAATAGAATTAACCCGTTTCTCAAGCTTCAGGTAATTCTTATCCTTATAAGCGTCTTTCCTTTCTGATTCTGGAAGCTGCTGCGCTTTCTTGTATTTTATGAAAATGTCAGCAAGCCTATACATATCAATCTGCCGCTGTAACTGTGAAAGGAAAAGAGGTAGTATTCCGTCATTAAAGATATCTTTGTATACATAATCGATCCTGCTTAATACTTTCCCGTATTTTTCTTTCAGTTCAGGCTTTGAATCAATAAATTGATTAAGATATTTTTCTTCATTCTGTTTTTTCTCGAGGAGGTTGAGACGTTTAATGCCTATCATCTTACCGCGGTAGTTCTTTTCTGTATTGGAAAGTCCTTTCACTTTTGATGCGGACTGCAGCTCAAATCCGGGATCATTCTTTCCTCTCTCAAGGTTCAGGTTAATCAGCCAGGCGTATAGTTGCTGAATATACGGGAGCTGATATTCGTATTGATATTTCAGAAAATCTGATGGCTGATGTTTGAATGTCTTTGCGGGATACCCAAGGATAAATATAAAATCGCCTTCCTCTACACCTTGTGGATTAACCTGTATGAATTTTTTCGGATGATAAGGAACATTGTCTTGTGAATATTCTGCTGCTCCGCCGTCAGGTGCCGTATAAGCACGCATAAAGGAAAAGTCTCCATTATGCCGCGGCCATACCCAGTTATCAGACTCTCCGCCGAATTCACCTATGGCCCTCGGGGGAATATAAACCAGCCTTACGTCTTTTATTACTTTATAACGGAAGAGTACATAAGTTTGCCCTATGAACATCTCAGAAACCTTTGCCTCAATAGCCGGATCTTTTTCTTCCTCCCTCTTGACAATCTTCGCTATCTTATCCTGGATGGCTTTCTCACGTTCCGATACATCGGCCACTGCGTTAGCTGCATCTAATACTTCGTTACTTACATCTTCATACGACTGGGTGATCTTACAGGTTACTCCCTCGGCTGGTATCTCCTGCTCCCTGCTCTGAGCGAGAAAACCATTTTCAAGGTAGTTATGTTCCGTGGTACTGGCCTTCTGAACGGCTCCGAATGCACAGTGATGATTTGTAATTATCAAACCATCAGGGGAAACAAATGAACCGGTACAGCCTCCCAGGTGTACCAGAGCATCAACCAGGCTGACGCTGTCCGGGTTATAAACTTCATCAATTGGTATCTTTAACCCTGCATCCTTTAAATCGAGATTCCTGATCTCCGTGAGAGGATACATCCCCTCATGGGGATTAAAAGAGGTAAATGCGAAAAAAAGAATTGAAATGAGAATCAGCGCTTTACTTATAATACGGGGTGATACATTCTTCATTGTTTTCCCTGATTTTTTTTCTTTGTTCCGGTAAAGTTAAAAAAAAAGAGGCCGTCTTAAAAGATGACTCTTCTAAGACAGCCTCTATAATTCAATTTTTTTCAGAATCTGAATGCTAACTGCTCTTTATAAGTGATTCTCTTAACCGTCTTGAAACAGCAACAAAGAAACCTGCAACCATTATCAGTATTCCGGTCCAAACCAGACTAATGTATGGCTTAATGCTTGCAGCCACTGTTAAGACCTCTTTTGGTGTCTGTTTAGCGGTGGTTTCACCTTCCAGCTTCCCGACAATAAAGTCTGCCGTTTGAGTTGCGGGATCAATTTTTTTCAGCTGTATTTTAATATTTGCTTCGGAGATCTGTACGGGTACATAGATAAAATCACGTCCGGTTTTCTTTAATTTCGGTTCCACGTTATAGGTTTTTCCATCCTTAACAACTTTAAGGTTTGCACCCATTTCAAAATCCCCGCCGCTCATCATAACGCTCATATCGGGTTTAACAAATTCGGAATATTCTATCTGCGCTCCTTCAACGTTTGTCTTCTGGCCTACGTTAAGCTGTACATCAAGCCCTTCTGTCGCCTGATTTTGCGATTGATCATCATACCCGAGAGGAGAAACATAGAAATCTTTAGTTAGGAGATTCAATATAGCTGGCTCCCTCATAAGTCCATTATTGAATTCACTTATATACATAACAGGAGAAACAGTATATTTTTTGTCTCCTTTTTCAACCTGAATATTAAAGGCATATTTAGAATTGTTCTCTATCGGATGATAACCGGTGAAGGTCAGCTTGTATCCGAATGCTTCTTTAGGCTGATTCTTAATCAGATCGATGTCAGTTTCATTGCCGTAAGCTGCTGAACCTATTACTCCAAGGATAAAAAGTGCAATGCCGATATGTGCAACATAAGCACCCAGCATCTTCATATTGCCGCGGATAACTTTTATTGCTATTTCAACATTAACAGCCACTGTAAATGCCGCGGAGAAGGCAAGAAGGATCATCATTATTTCATGCATTCCGCCGAATATTACCAGAAAGGCTGTAAACAGAATTGCGATAGCAACAGCGGGTATCGATTTCCTTACAAGCTCCTGTCCTTTTGTTTGTTTCCACTTTAGCAGCAGGCTGAGTCCGTTCAGCAAACCGATTATAATTGCAATTGGAAGGTTCATTTCATTGTAAAAGAATGTATCAACAGAAACACCGAATAACGGTGCCGAAGTACCGACCAGGACAACAACGGCGGATGCAACTAGAACTATTGTTGCGGTAAATAATGCAAGATCTCTGGAAAGTAAATCCTCATCAGTTGCTGTTGCTTCAGTTAAATATTTCCACCTGTAGATAAGCATACCGAAACCAAGAAGAATGAAAGTTCCTATGAATATTACAAGGAATAGGTAAACCAGCATTCCGGGATCGACAAAAGAATGTACAGAAGCGTCACCCAGTACGCCGCTTCTTGTTAAGAAGGTGCTGTATAATACCAGTACATATGTCATTATACATAATATCAGGTTGGTTTTGGCGTATTTACCAATGCCGCCTTTAGCCTGACTTTTCCTCTGAACGAGCAGAGTATGTACCGAAGCAACTCCAACAAGCCACGGGATTAGACTTGAATTTTCAACCGGATCCCATGCCCAGTAGCCGCCCCAACCAAGCATTTCGTAGGCCCAGTAACCGCCTAGCATAATTCCCAATCCCAGTATTCCGGCGCCCGCAAGCACCCAGGGAAATGACTGGCGTACCCAGTCTTTATAATCGTTCTTCATCAATGCGGCTACGGCAAAAGAGAAAGGAACGGTGGACATAGAAAAACCTGTGAACAGGATTGGAGGATGAATCTGCATCCAGAAATTAAGAAGCTGAGGATTTAGTCCTTTTCCATCCGCGATAAACTGATTAACCGAAATACCTGCAGTAGAAAGTTTTGCATAAAGATCACTGCTCATTTTGACGAATGTCTGTCCGTTTGAACCGTCGCTGAAGATAAATGATTGAAGCCAGGGAAGATTCAGAAAGCCTGCGCTGATACTTTTAACAGGTATAAATACCGGCTCTGTCCATATAAAGGCAAAGGGATTTTTAAACATTGGAGAAACCATGATCAGCAGGAACGTTGTAGCAAGAGTAAATACCGTCATCACCCTGAGTTCAAGATCTCCTCTTTTGGAGGTGTATGACTGCAGGAAAATTCCTACTATGGATGTAAGCAGAAGCCACAGCATGAAACTGCCTTCCTGCCCTCCCCAGAATGAAGCTATTAGAAACCCGGTTTTCAGACTGTTCTGACTGTAACTATATACATAGTGATACTGGTATTGGTGTGTTAGTATTAGATACCATAATATCGTCGAGGCAACTATTACAAGCACCGCCATAGCATGGTAAGCAATCCTTCCATAATTCACGGCATTCTTATAGCCGCGATAAGAAAGAAAATACATGACCATCGCGATCAGACTAAATGCTAACGCAACCGATAGTACAATACTTCCTGCCATATCTTCCTCAGTGTTATCTTAATTAAATTATATGTAACTGTTCTTAACTACGTTGGACTTATAAACCGGAGGTTTTAGCCTTCTCATTTTCATATTTGCTCGGGCACTTCGTCAATATATCCCTTGCATGGAAATATCCGTCTTTATACTGTCCTGTTACAACTACGCTTTTGGCTGTTTCGAAGTTATTGGGAATTGTTCCGTCATAAACAACCTTCATCTGGTTGCCGCTTTCATCTGCCATATAAAAGCTGAAGGTTCTGCTGGCTTTATCTATCTGGTAATTTTTATCCTTTACCCAGCTGCCTGTAGCTTTAACGGTTTTATCTGTATTCATGACATTAGAAAAATTACTTTCATATTTAATGTTACTCTGCGTGAACAGGTAACCCATCAGACCAAGAAAGAGAACAATGATAGCTCCACCGAATATATATTTATTTTTCATGCTTATCTCCTTTTATTTCTTTTTCTACATTCTTTATTCTTTTATCGATATTGTTCAGAAAAAAGAATATTCCCGCCCATACAATCAATACTATTATCATTACAATATAGATCGCATTGTTATGCAGGAAATCATAAAGTCCGCTCAAGTTATCCTCAGGTTTGTTGTTTATTTAAACTTTCTTTGTACATCAATGATTTATAGCCGATTCTCCACATCCAGAAGTATAATATAGTAAATCCGATAAGTGAAAGATAAAAGATGAGCATCATGTTAGCGTTCATCTTAAAGTCGACTACAGGACCGGAATTTGTATCATCTGCGGATCCGGGGTGCAGACCTGCCATTATTCTCGGCATAATAAAAATAAAGAACGGTACCGTTACAAAAGCAATAATTGCGTAAACTGCTGAAAGAGTCGCTCTCTTCTCTTCATTTTCAATGGAGGATCTTAATGCAAACCATGCTCCGTAAATTAAGAGTAAAGCAAATATACTTGATTGACGTGGGTCCCAATTCCAGAAAGAACCCCAGGCAAATTTTGCCCATACGGCTCCTGTTACGGTTGCAAGTATACAAAAAATAATACCCAGCTGGGCAGCGGTATACGATTTTATGTCGTCATTCATATCGCGGCTCCGCAGGTATTTAAAACTGTAAATAGTTGACATAAGGAAAGCGATGACTGTCAGCCAGGCTGTCGGTACGTGAAAAAATATGATTTTAGCATTTTCCTCAAGGCCCGGGATGAATGGGAATTGGTACCAGTGAGTGGGATTCTCAACTATGGGAAATGCTATTCCCGCCACGGAAACGAAGGCGAGAAGCAAAAACAGGAAACTTTTCCAGAGTATTGTTTTCATAGCTTATATTAAATTAAAATTACTAATCTTTCCATATAAAATCGAACAGCATATAAGATGCAGTTAACATAATTACGTCGTAACTGATAACAATTGCTAGCTCAAATTTAGATTTTTCAAAACCTGTGCCATCGATAGAGAATAAAGTTAGCTGTACGGAAGTTAAAATTAAAGGTAATAATATAGGAAAAGAGAGCACCGGATAAAGTGTTCCTTTAGCCCCGGCTTTGGAAATTATGGCTGCTATTATAGTTGACGAAATTGCAAGCCCGATATTACCGAGTATGAATGCGCTGAGGAACAGGGCAAAATTCCTTATTACAAAAGCTTCGAAAACTGCGGAATATAATAATGCGATGACGATATTCATACAAAAAACCAGTACCAGGTTGAATATCAGTTTCCCTGTAAATACCGTTGAAGGAGAGGCTATCAGCTGAAGGGTGAGTGAAGTTCCCCTTTCCTCTTCAGAAACAAATGCTCTTGCCAGTCCTGACATAGCT
Source organism: uncultured Bacteroidota bacterium (assembly GCA_963839165.1). Classification (GTDB taxonomy): domain Bacteria; phylum Bacteroidota; class Ignavibacteria; order Ignavibacteriales; family Ignavibacteriaceae; genus DATFVA01. Next base: position 1,342,370 of record CAWIUG010000005.1, read on the forward strand.
GTAAAAAATATAACAACCCAGAATAGCCCCGCAGTAAGGTTCTCGTTTATCCTTTCATTTCCAATAGAAAACATGATCACGCTTATTGCAACTATTATGAACATCGCAAGTGAATTTATAGCATAACGAGTTCTGAGCTCAGAACGAAAGTCTTTCAGGAACAATGAATACGATTTTGAGCTCACTTTACATCCTGTACAGTTATATTTTTATAATCCTGGATAACAATTTTTTCGCCGCAAAGTTCCAGATCGGTTTTCTCATTTGATGCGATAAGTACAATGCTGTTCTGACCTGCTTCGCGGATAATTTTATAAACCGACTCCTTCCCTTCATCATCGAGGTTGGATGTTGGTTCATCGAGTATAAGCAGGCGCGGAGAATGCATAAGGGCAAATAGGAATTTCATTCTCTGCTTCATACCGGAGGAATAGGTTTTTACAAGGTCATCCTTCCGGTCGTATAGGAGAAATATCTTAAGAAGATAATCTACCCTGTCCTTATTGAAGGGGATGTTTCTTATATCGGCAAATAATTCCAGGTTCTCCCAGGCAGTAAATTCCTCGTATAGAACAAGGTAGGGAGAAACAAAACCTATATGATTATGAAGCTTCTCCGGCGGAATTTCATTACCTTCAATTGTATGTTTCACTTTCCCTCTGGTGGGAGAGATGAGTCCTGCAATAATTTTAACCAGGGTGGATTTGCCTGAACCGTTTGGTCCTGATATACCATACACACCGTTCTTATCGAACCCGAAGCTGAGTCCTGAGAATATTAGTCTTCTTCCGAATGTTTTACTTAATGATTCTGCCCGGATTGAAAAATTATTCATTAAATATAACCAGCTTCCCTATTTTCTTTTCACTGCCTGACAGGGTTATATAAATATATACTCCCGATGGAACGCGCTGATTTTTGTTATCCAGTCCGTTCCACTTCATAACTCTTTGTCCCGATAAATAATCAAAAGGTTTCGTAACCGAGAAAATTAATTCCATTGCCGAAGTATATACATTAAGGCTTGCATCAGAACCTCCGCTGCTCTTTACAGGGAAAATAATGTAATCATTTGTGCTGTATCTGAAAGGATTAGGAAATGCATAATCAGAAATTTCCAGCGGTATTTCGCCTTCCCGTATAAGGTAATTATTAAAGAATTCGGATGACGTCCATGCAGAAGGTTGATTTGTTACTATTTTGGAATAGTACACCCCGGTAAGCTGCTGACTTCCGGGTTCATTATAATCATAAACATAATATGTAAAAGGATAATAATTCTGAGTGTTATTAACGCCATTTATATAATCGGTATTTGTAACGAGCACTGTAAGCGTATCCCCCTTAACCCGGTCAACGAAATCAATAAAATTATTAGATGTGGGATGAGCATTCATAGTTACGTTAACAGACGAAGAAGTGAAATCCAGAATATCTGATGGAGAGACTTCAGGATAATTTGCGGCCTCTTCGAAATATTCACCTTGGATAGTTCTGTAACCCGTATAGAAAGTCCATATTCCGAATTTATTCAGCTCGCTCCCGAAACTTGTTCCCTGTTCAAAGAGTGAGGAATTGATAGCGTTTATTGCCCTCATTTCCGGCATCTTTTCCCATTGAGTTTTAATGATATCAAATCCAAACCTGTCTTTCATAAAAATATTCCAGATCGCCAGATTATAACCATTGTTCTCAGCAAGAGCCCGATCAGTATTCCTGAAATAGTCACTCATATAAGCGTAATAATCATTAACGGTATCGAAGACAAACTCCTCCATTGAGGTGGATGTCAGCTCGTAGAAAAAAAGATCTGCATCCCTGTAAATATAATTTCCTACCTGTATAGAATGATGAAATTCGTGGGCTGCGGTCACCCGGGCAGCATCGATTCCATGGGTATAAAAACCGGATCCGAATTTATAGTCTACTTCAATATATGAAGTCCATCTTGAGTCGTTTCCGATCTGTGTTTCGAAAAATGTTTCTCCATATAAGTTACCCAGAGGGATTATATAGATATCGTACCTGTTGTCACCGCCGGCACTATCGGGAAGTACACCCGGCTGGGTATCTTCGGGCGGTGGTGGATACCCGAGATAATTAACTTCGAAGTTATACGATGAGTCGAGTGCCTGTGCAAATGCATTTATATCGTATTGGGGTACAAAAGAGCCCGACGAATAATAATGAATACGAAAAAATCCTGAGGGTGAAACTATGCTTGCATCTGTAGCAGGACGAGCGGAAAATACCTTCAGCACTCTCTTCTGGGGTTCTGTAAATTCGTTGAAATGAAGGAAAATCTCGGCCGCAGCGCCAAACCCGCATTTGATACGAGTGGTATCCTCCAGGAAATTTCCCGGCATCTCCGAAATACTATAATTACGGGCGTTTACATAGAAGTTGAAAAGGGAATCCAACTTGTTCCGAGTCCACTCCTGTGAAAAGCCGGAAGTATATAAGATAAAAATCAGAAAGAGCAGGAGTTTTTTATTCATTTAAGCTCATTGATCGTGATACAGTTTTCGTTGTTATCAATATAAACAATATGATAATTCCGGGAATTCATGTTTTTAATAAAAAAGGACCTTGAGTTTACATTCTCTAATAATAGACTGCGTGTTATAGTTTTATTCCCATTCGAAAGTTCAAGTGTCTTTATATTCTGCTGAACGGGATTAAAATAACAGACTTTCTGCCGGCCGTTAAATCTAAGTGTGCCAAAAAATAATTGATTTTTATCTTTTATCCTAAGACCCGGAGCCTGACTATTTTTTCCGGAGACTGTGAACGCGTCCGGACCAAGGAAAAAAATCAGATCATTCTTATCCTTTGAACTTAAAAACCCGAATAGCGCTGAATTTTCCCTGTTTAGAAAATTTCCTGCGTAAATGACTACTTCGTTCCCGCCTCTGATATTTGTTTCAAATTCGGAGTTCCTGCTGTTTGCTTCCAGAAGTCTCTCCCCTATTATCATGTTCGAGTCCTGAACAGCATAAAATACTTCAGGTCTGTTGTAGATAGAAAGTGCGGCATCAGAAACATTCTTCCTTAAACCGGCAAATGTATAGTATTGGTACCGTCCCTGCTCATTAACAAAGGTTGTTACTCCCAGGCTGTTATCCTTTACAAAAGCAGCGTAAAGTCTCCCTGTGTAATCATTTATTTTAATATCCTTTATTGCGCCCGGAGAATAAAGTGAATTTCTTGTGAACCTGTTCTTTACAAGATCGACCACAATTACTTCGATTAACTTTTTATCCCTCGTGAAACAGAAAAATGTTTTCTGCCCGGGTAGTTTGTTATTTACAACAACAGCATTTTCATTTTCAAAAAGAGAAATGGGGAACCAGGTTTCAGGTATGCCTGAATTATTCCTGATTATAAGATTTAGCGTTTTATTAAATCCATCAATAAAACAGATGTCATTAATAGTGTTATTTCCCCTGTCATAATAAGAAACTACTGTCGGGTTTGCTCCGGCAACAAGACTTACGTTCTCTGAGATTGAAGCCAGGTTGGATACAAGGTAATACTTTCCTTTATCGTCAAGAGTGATAATCCCATTTATGAATTTGCTATAGTAAGGAATAATATCGGAAAGTGAATTCTTTTTCAGGTATAAGATTTCCTGATAGAACTTCCTGGTATCCCTGCCATAAATTAAGGAGAGCGTTCCATTTGCTTTGTTGATATAAGCGATGTCGATAAGACCGTCTCTGTTGAAATCACCTGTAATTATTTTATCAATTCCATATTTGGTATTGATGATTACTGTATCATCATAGGAGGAAGTAAAATCGCCGTAATATATAATTATCGATTTATCTTCTGTAAATACAAGGTCCGTGTATGAGTCGAGATCAAGATCGGCTGACTGAAGGGAAGTTACAGGCCTGCTGAATGGTATTTCCCTTACCTTGTTAAAATTTCCCTTGCTGTTATTATAAAGAAACTGCAGCCTGTTAGAGAACATCTCAAATGCAGCAATATCGGGATAGCCGTCATTATTCAGGTCGGCAAATACTGCTTCAGCGTAACTGGTTTTTTCAACTATTTTTTTCTCACGAAGTTTCGCTTCCTGGTAAATGAGAGAAAGTCCGTTAAATGTGCTTCCGGAAACAAGCAGTTCAGGAATGCTGTCGCCGTTTACATCGGCGGTACTGAGGTTTTCAGGGTATGTATTGAAGCCTATTCTCGTTTCTTCATCAGGATACCCTTCATTATTAAATTTTAAGATCCCGGCAGAACTCTGCTTTCGGGAGATATAGGCATATCCTGATATCGTGTTGTTTTTATCCCGTAAATACTGTACAACAGAAATTTCACGTGGGGTGCTGTAAGTGTGTGAAGATCCGAAAGTACCGTTTTGGTTTCCGTCAATTAAGGTTAGGGTCCTGCCGGAAGGATCAAAAAAAAGAAGATCCGTATATGAATCTTCGTTATAGTTTAGTGAGAATATTTTCTGGCAGCCGGAATCGACTTTAAAATACTGGTACCTGCAGAAGCCATTAATTGGTACCTGCGGATAACTATTATATGAAAGCAGGAGTAAAAGAAACAGGAGGTTAACTTTTCCTTTTACGGGATTGAAGTCTGTTTTCCCTTCTGTTAAGTGCTTCTTCAAATCTTCTTTTTTCATCTTCCGTTTCAGGAATAATCTCATTCGTTTTAACCGGCTTTCCATTCTGATCCACGCTTACAAAGGTTAAATATGCAGAATTTGTATGGATTCTTGTCCCTTTTCTGAAGGATTCGGCAAATACTTTTACTCCTACCTCCATAGAGGTATTAAAGGCACGGTTAACCGAAGCATAAAGAGTGACAGCATCGCCAAGGTTAATAGGATGATGAAAATCTATCCGGTCAACAGAAGCAGTTACGCAAACAAAGTTTGAATGTTTGGCAGCGCCTAATGCTGCGCAGATATCAATCCAGTGCATCAGCTGGCCTCCGAGTAGCTTTCCAAGCTGGTTAGTGTGGTTGGGAAGCACAAGCTCGGTCATAATCATTTTACTGTCGTTAACTTTTTTAGCAGCCATTTACCTGGAGGATGATAATTGATTTTCAAGTTTGGATCGGAGATTTTTCAATTCATCGACTCTCCTGTTGTCAGGATACTTCTCGATAAATTTTTCTATCTCGGTAATCGCCTCGTTCTTAATGTTCCGTTCAATAAGAACATTAATCTTGTTGTACATTGCCAGAGGAGCATATGGAGTATCATGATAAGTTTCTATAACCTCATCATAATATATTGTTGCAGCCTTTAGGTAATCAAGTTTTTCATATATCCCGGCTATTGAAAAGGTCTTTTCAGCTAGTTTATTGTTTAGTTCTGTTATCTTTTTTTCAGCATCAGGAACCTTGTCGTTGGTTGGGAAGAAATCTATGAAAGCCTGCAATTCCTGTATTGCTTTTTTGGTGTATTTCTGGTCAAGATTAAAATTGGGGGAAAGCTCATAATAACAATCTGCAAGCATATACTGTGATTCCGGTACAAATTCACTTGCCGGCATATTTTTAATCAGCTTGCTGAACTCAAAGGCAGCCATTATATATTCTTTCCGTGCAAAACGTGATTTGCCAAGGTAAAATTGCGCATCATCGGAAATCGAGCTTCCCGGATACTGAAGAAGGATAGCCTGTAATTCATTTATAGCTTCAAGATAGTCTTCATCATTGTATAGATTGATGGCATATTCGAGCCTGCTTTCGCCGGTCATATTGGCCGTGTCTACACTCGAAGAACACCCTTCAAATACAAGCAGAAATATTGCAGGAATAAAAAATAAATATTTCATAAAAAGCGGTTTTATTATAATTTAATTGAGAAAAATAACCAAATTAACATAGTAGTCAAAGGTATTTATTGCTACTTACTCCTTATCGTGAAGAAAAGGATCACTGCAAGAGCAGCTGTACCAACAGCAATCACAGGTTCGAGAATACCTGAAAAGAAAGGCTCGGATTTTAACCGGCCATGAGTGAAGGACCAGGCAGGGTTTTCGTATGAATTAATACTATCTACTGCAACGGTATCTTGAAAAGCAAACTTAAAATTACGGGTGGTTATTAGCCTTCCGGAAAAATTTCCGCTCCCTGAAAGAATTAGTCTGCGGGGAACAAGATAATCTCCTAAAAATCCATCCCGGAATATATCACCGTATAATGTTGAAGCGTCAGTGATCACATACTGCATTCTGAAAGAATTTTTCCTACCGACAAGCTTGTATCCACGCCCCGTCAGGTAAGTGATAATCTGCGAGTTAAATACGGCGTAAGTCCCCTCTTCAAGATCCAGACTGATCTGCGTAACCGTATCCGGTATAACCTTCGTTAACTCAACTAGCGAAGAATCCACAAGCTGATTGAATATCTGCAGGTTGGTTTTCTCCTGAGCGCTGCATGTTATAACCGACAGAAGGATGATTCCTGTAAGTAGTTTTAGCAGACCTTTTGTCGTTTTTCTTTCTGGCAATAGAGATGATCTTTTTTTCTTAGGAAAAACTGTTACGGTAATTTAGGCAATTCTCCTGTCTATCTTCAAGAAGTTTTATTATATCTTTTAGAGTTTTTCAGCCGATAGCTTCTCAAGTCGTTTTATTCTTTCCTCAATCGGAGGGTGAGTAGAGAACAATTTCATAACACCTCCGCCATGAAGAGGATTTATGATAAACATATGAGCTGTAGCAGGACCGGCATTATTAAGAGCCTTTACATCGTTTCCTGCCGAAATCTTACGAAGGGCAGAAGCCAGTCCAAGCGGATTGCCCGAGATTTCGGCACCGCCTGCGTCAGCGGCAAATTCACGCGATCTTGAAATCGCAAGCTGGAGAAGGGTTGCTGCAATTGGAGCCAGGATTAGCAGAAGAAGTCCCGATATTCCTCCGTCATCATCATCCCTGCCTCTGCCGAACATCATTGCCCAGCCTGCCATCTGAGCCACAAAAGTAATGGTACCTACCAGTGTGGCCGCAATCGTACCGGTAAGCATATCCCTGTGCTTAACGTGAGCAAGTTCATGGGAAATAACGCCTGCAAGTTCTTCATTACTTAGCCCTTTGAGGATTCCGGTAGTAGCGGCAACTGCGGCATGTTCAGGACTTCTGCCGGTTGCAAAGGCGTTCGGTGTGGGATCGTTAATTATATAGACCTTAGGCATAGGTAGGTTCGCGCTGGCTGCAAGTTGTTGAACCAATACATAAAACTTCGGAGCTGTTTCTATTGTTACTTCTTTCGCCTTGTACATTGAAAGCACAACCTTATCAGAGAACCAGTAGGCACCAAAGTTCATCATCAGGGCAAATATAAAAGCTATAGTCATACCTGTGGAACCGCCCAGGAAGTATCCGACAAGCAGAAATAGGATCATCATAACTGTCATAAGAAAGACAGTTTTAAGGGTATTCATTTTTTCTCCGGTATTATTTATTTCAAAATTACTTAATGAGTAAAATTATATCAAGGAAATACCTGCCCGTTAAACAAGGGCAGGTACATCTTAAACAATTTCAGCTGTATAAAGGTTTCACTGGGGGGAAAGTGTATGCCCGCATTTTGAGCAGAAAATGCTGCCTGACTCATTCTGTGCTCCGCAGGTAGGACAATAAACGGTATTTGATAAGCGCAAATCATCTATAGAAGTAAAACCTGCCGCCCTGTTAACGGTTATCACCTGGTATAAGTTTAAAGCAAAAGCGGCAATAAGCAGTATCAGCGACAGGTAATATCCCCATTCATATGATACTTCAATGATCTTAAAATCGAAATCTCCTGTCACCTCCCCTCCTATGCTTGATCTCAGGAATAGCAGCATTAATGCTCCCAGTGCACCTGCAATCAGGGAAATAATCCTTGAATAACGGGGTATAAGCGAAACCACTATCCCCAGTAAAGCAAAAATAAATGCTGCAACTGCTAGTGGTTCGGAGTTAACATCCCGCTGTTTATCGAGGTTGGGATTTGTCCGCCCGTTATCAATATTCTCCATTTCAAATTTTTCTATCTTTGTACCGGTTATTAATTCCATACCCGTAATGGTAGCTAAATGCTGACCCTGGCACGTAAAGCTTACAAAGGGAAGAAAAAAGCAGAGGGCAGCCAGAAGGAATAAGGATGGCGAAACGAATTTGGAAGACTCATTCATTCAAGATCCTTTCAATTTTTTTATTGGATTTCTTAATATGATTCCTGAGTCATCATTTCACTGCCTGACGTCATACTGTTCTGTTCTTGCAGTGAAAATAAAGATAATTTGTGGTAAACAAAAGAAAAATAATGGTTACTCAGAGTTTTGCCCTTGCCTTTATTAGCGAATATGGTTAAATATTGACGAAAAATTTGGGAGTTTATGAAAATAGCAGCCGCTTTACTTCTTTCATTATTAATTCTTTCACCGGTCATGGTCTCTGCACAGAATACTTATGATTTTCTTAGACTCGATATGAGTGCCCGTGCAGGTGCTCTTGCCGGCAGCTTTGTGTCAAATAATGATGATCCCGATGTTATTTTTTATAACCCCGCGGGACTCGATCTGCTGGAGGGACAGCCTGTTTCCTTTTCTTTTGTAAAGCATCTTTTGGATATAAATCTTGCAAGTCTCAGTTATTCCCGTGAATTTGAAGGGATAGGAAGGTTTGGCGCTGCAGTAAAGTATATTAATTACGGTACCTTTACAGGAGCCAATGATGTCGGCGTTAAGACGGAGGATTTTGGCGCCGGTGAGGTTGCATTTATAATGGGATATGCGAATGCACTCGATGAGAATTTTTACTATGGTGCGAATGTCAAGTTTATTTATTCGGGAATTGAAAAACGTTCCTCGACAGGACTTGCGGCAGACTTAGGCCTCCACTATACTATCCCCGCAGCTATGGTTGATATCGGTTTCGCTGCCCTTAATATGGGGTCTCAGATTACAACATATATCGATACGAAAGAGTCGCTCCCCCTCGATATCGTTATTGGTGTCTCAAAACGACTTGAGAACCTTCCGGTACGTGTTTCTCTCGACTTTCATAAATTGAATGAAGACCGTGATGACTTTGTACAGCGGTTTAAGGCATTTACCGCCGGCGCAGAGTTCAGCCTGAGTAAAGTAGTGAGCCTCCGTTTTGGTTACGATAATGAAAAGAGGTCTGAACTTAAGGTTGGAACAACAGCCGGTATTGCAGGCTTTAATGCGGGGTTAGGTTTGGTTATCTCCGATTATACATTCGATTATGGTTTCAGCTCGCTTGGCACGATTGGCGCTCTGCACCGGATAAGCATAGCTACAGCACTTTAAACAGTATCGGAATCAAGCGATCTTTTAGAGCGATAGATTTACGGTTTGTACGGGTTTTCGATATATTTTTTAGCAAGCGAATGGGAACTTCCGTATTCTTTCATATCAAGAAGTTCATCATAATAGTCAAGGGCCTTTCCCCTGTTTCCCATCTGATCATTTATCATCCCGAGGTATAATACAGAATTTATCCAGAATCCTGATTCACCATCCTTATCAATTTCTTTAGAGTAATCAACACATTCATTAAAATAATACTCTGAGGAATCCAGATCGTTATTATTCTTATATTGTAATCCCACATAATAAACAGCTTCCCGCTTTGCAGGCAGCACAGTATAACCGGTCAACCCGGAGTCCGCTTTTGCCAGTACATCTTTAAAGATTTGCGCTGACATAACATAATCCCCTTTTCTAGCTGCTATTCTCCCTTTCCATCTTTCAAAAACGGGATTATCAGGGAATTCATCGTTCAGCATCGTTGCATATTCATACGCCTTGAAAGGATTATTTTCATAATTATAATACAGGGTCATCAGAAAATACCGGGCTTCATATTTTGCATATTTTCCATTCTCGGCTGTATTATTTAGTTCTTTCAGTCCTTTTTCTTTATCTCCTGAAGGGAAGAAGATCATCAGCGGTTTCATCAGGGGATACTGCTCGGGAATTACTGAAGCATAATAGTCATAAATACCAAAGCCAAGCTGTACATCTTTATTGTTGGGATCGAGGTTACTTGCACGTTCAACTATCGGAAGCGCCTCCCGTCCGTCATCAGCAGCCTTCAGCCAGCTCTCCCTTAATGACCTTAACCTACCTCTGAACCCGATAGCTCCTCCTTTAAAAGAATAGAGCGTCAACATTATCAGGATTATCGTCAAGCAGCTGATCACACTGATAGATAACGTCTTCAAGTTTCTGGAAGAAAATTTCGTCGTGAGATTCATCATCAGGATTGATAAGAATTTTCCACCAGTCTATCATGGCAAGGAAGAATCTCCCGGCGGGATGATCCGGGTAATCTGCAATCAACTCCCTGAAGGTTTTTTCTGCCTGCTCAAATTTTATATCATAGATCTGTTTGATTCCCTTGCCGGCAAGTGAATCAAATTTTGTTCCCTGGGGATGAACCGGGACTGATAGTATTAATAAAGCCAGCGCTGCAAAAAGGAAATTTTTCAACCTTTCTCCGGAATTTTTTAAAAGACACTTCATATATATGAAAAAGCGGAGATAATTTTCAATTTATTACCTCCGCAGTAATAGAAAAGTTTCGTGTAAATAAATTATAAATTACAGCACTTTAAGACCTTCTATGGGCTGAATTTTATAATCAAAAACTACATTATAATATGGCGGTATTGCACCGGCAAGATAGTGTATGGCCTTTACCCAAACTTTTATGTAATAACCTTCCATCGTTTTAAGCAGGTATACATAGTTTGAATCTATCCTGATAGAATCCTTGTCCGGTTCAGTCAGATTTGTCTGATCGAAAGCATCCTGGCCGGTTCCTACCTTAAGAAACTTTGTAGACCTGGTTCCCGGCGGATATTGATCAGGTGAATAAAAAGTAAGAGAATCGTTCACTTCGCCTCTCATTATCATATCTATCGTTCCTGCATTTGATGGGTCAAATAAATAGTTTGTACCCTGCCCGTTCTGTATATTCCATCCATACCCGCTCTTAATAATACTTGTATCCCCGGACTTATATTGATCTATGGTTCCGTCGGTTCTGTAATATACTCCTGCATAAACGGGTGTACCTGTAGAATCACTCTCGGTTCCATCGTCAAGTTCTGAGAAAACGAAGGTTTGGAACCTCGAGTTTAACCCTATAGAATCAATCGTAAAATAATGTACTGAAGGGGGAAATCCTTTAACCTGGTGAGTTGATATTACATTATGGTTTTCATCTACTTTATAGGTTAGGACTTTATATCCGCTGAAATTGCTGCGGTTTTCATCAGGAGAAGCATCCCAGGTGATAAACGCCGTTGAGTGCTGGCCTGTTGAATCTGAGTTAATCACAAGCGAAACATTTTCCGGAGCAGCAACGCCTGTGGATGGGGCGGGAGGATTATCGCTGCTGCTGCAGCCCGTGCCTGTAAATGGAAGGGTTAGTAATAATAAGCCTGAAAAAAATAAAAGTATCCTGATTTTAGCATTAAACATAAATTCTCCTTGGTTTTCAAATATTCAATCCTTTTGTAACGTAGGATTGAACAGAAGAATTTACTATAATACTAATCACGCATGTGATATCTATATAGTCAATTTATCCAGCAGATAGCCTTTCAGAGCGGTTGATGCAACCCTAACCTGCTCCATTGAATCTCTTTCACGAACTGTAACAGTACTGTCTTCCAGCGTCTGGGTGTCAACAGTGATACAGAAAGGTGTTCCTGCTTCATCCTGCCTTCTGTACCTTCTTCCAACCGCACCTTTATCATCGTAAAATACCTTAAAGTTTTTCCTGAGGTCAGTTTCAATTTGACGTGCTATTTCGGGCATTCCATCTTTATTTACCAGAGGGAAAATCGCTGCTTTAACAGGTGCAAGTTTAGGGTGAAAACGCAGAACGGAACGGATTTCTCCTTTAACTTCCTCTTCATAATAAGCATCTACAAGGAAGGCCATAAAAGATCTGCTGGCCCCTGAAGAGGTTTCGATGATAAACGGAAGAAATTTTTCTTTTGATTCTTCATCAAAATATTTCATTGATTTACCGGAAAACTCTTCATGTCTGCTAAGGTCGAAGTTTGTTCTGTTATGGATACCTTCAATCTCACCCCATCCGAACGGGAACTGGTATTCAATATCCGTGGCTTCTTTGGCATAGTGTGCAAGCTTATCAGCGGGATGATCGTGAAAACGGAGTTTTGATTCTGTCATTCCAAGTGATTTATACCAGCCGATTCTCTGATCTTTCCAATAGTCGTACCACTTCTTATCTTCTGTAGGATTAACGAAGAATTGCATTTCCATCTGTTCAAACTCCCTGGTTCTGAAAAGGAAGTTCTTTGTGTTGATTTCATTTCTGAATGCTTTGCCTATCTGAGCAATTCCGAAAGGGAGTTTCTGGCGGGATGCATTCTGCACGTTAAGGAAATTGACAAAGATACCCTGTGCTGTTTCAGGCCGTAGATATACAACCGCACCGGAATCCTCAACCGGACCAATAAATGTCTTAAACATAAGGTTGAACTGACGCGCTGAGGTAAAAGTACCCTTGTTGCCGCATTGGGGACAGTTAAGCTCTGATAGAAGAATAGAACTAAGTTCTTTGTTCTCAAGTATCGCAGTAAGCGCAATGTCAATACCAGCCTCGCCTCCGGATGCAGAAGCTTCCAGTATACTTTCAAATATGTGAGATAACGTTGCGTTGTCGGCTACTTGTTTCTTTACTTCCTCGATGGCTTTAATTTTTTTCTTTTCATTTATCAGGTCGCCTAATAGATCTACACGGAACCTTGCTTTACACTGCTTACAGTCCACCATAGGATCAGTAAAGTTTTCTACATGCCCCGAAGCTTCCCAGACACGGGGGTGCATCAGGATGGATGCATCCAGTCCCTCCACATCTTCTCTGTAGGTCATAAACTTCCACCATTCCTCCTTAACGTTCTTCAGAAGCTCAACACCCAGAGGCCCGTAATCCCAGCAACCGTTTAATCCTCCGTATATCTCGCTCGACTGAAATACAAATCCTTTTCTTTTCGATAGTGATACAATTTTATCCAGCAAATCCGTCTGTTTGGCCATGGAATTCCTTTTATACTTGAAAATTGAGTGGAAATATACAAAAATGATCGAGGTTCTGAAAACAACATGGCCCGCGTTCCATTTCTCAAATAGTGTATAATTTTTTATCTTTGCTCCTCGAAAGAGATTAAGGAAAAAACATGCTAAAAAGATTACTGCCGAAGGAAGAGAAGTACTTCGATAATTTCAAGGAAATGATAACCCATATCGGGGAAATGGCTGATCTTACTCATCAGCTTTTTACGAATGAACAAATTAACAAAGATATACTTCTCAAGATCAAACCTCTTGAACTTAGGTGTGATGAAATAACATCAAAGGTAACCAAGAGGCTCAATAAAACTTACATCACCCCTTTTGATAGGGAGGATATATTCGGTCTGATAAAAAGACTGGATGATATAAGCGATATGCTGCTGGGAGCAACAAGCAGAGTTGAAACTTATAATATCCAGGCTAAAGTTAAATATGCGGATAAGCTTTCTGCGGTGGTAGTTGAACAGGTGAAGGAGCTTGGTATTGCGATACAGGATCTGAAAGTTAAGCGTACTAACGAAATGAAAGCGGTTAAAGTTCTTGAAACGGAGGCTGATAATATATACAGACAGGCCTTAAAGGAACTTTTCGAGAATGAGACCAATGCAATCGAAATCATAAAGAGAAAAGAAATTTTGGAGATACTTGAGAATACATCCGATAAGTGTCAGTCGACCGCAAACCTGATAATCAGCCTTTTCATTAAGAATACATAATATGGAATTTGCTTTTATAATCATTCTGCTCGCGCTCGTATTCGATTTTTATAATGGAATGAACGATGCCGCAAACTCGATTGCTACTGTAGTATCTACCCGTGTTTTAAGTCCGGGACAGGCAGTGGCCTGGGCAGCTTTCTTCAATTTTGCAGCGGCCTTTATCTTCGGCGTTAGTGTTGCAACTACCATCGGTAAAGGAATTGTGGATGTGAGTATTGTTGATAACCACGTGATTTTTTCGGGACTTGTAGGTGCTATACTCCTTTCTGCAACAGCAACGCATTACGGAATGCCCATTTCGGTTTCACATTCTATCATAGGTGGGTACGGCGGTGCGGGTATAGCGAAAGCAGGTTTCGGAGCTATCGTAGTATCGGGATATACCAAGGTTGTAATATTTATATTTCTTGCTCCTATTATGGGATATGTGATCGCATTGATTTTCTCCATAGTTACACTCTGGATTGTAAGGAATAAATCTCCTTTAAAGTAGATAAGTATTTCCGCAAGCTTCAGCTTGTATCAGCGGCATTATATTCCCTCAGTCATGGTTCTAACGATGCACAGAAAACTATAGGTATAATAGCTCTGGTTCTGTTTACTAATGGGGTACTTGGAAGTACTTTTTATATTCCTTTCTATGTTATAATGATGAGCTATACTGTTATTGCCCTTGGAACATTGATAGGCGGCTGGAAAGTTATAAAGACATTGGGTATGCGGGTTACCAAGCTTACCCCGTTCGGCGGGTTCAGCGCTGAAACAGCATCGGGAATTACTATTTCACTTGCCTCAATCTGGGGTATCCCTGTTAGTACCACTCATACTATCACCGGTTCAATTATAGGCGTGGGTTCGGTAAAGGGTTTCTCGGCGGTGCGCTGGGGAGTAGCACGGAATATTCTATGGGCCTGGGTATTAACGATTCCTCTATCGGCCGCTTTTGCAATGCTTACATTTTATATTTCGCAATTGTTCGTTTAGATTTCTTTAATTGCTGCGGCAAGTATTCTTTTTATTTCTTTTTGCCCGGGACTGAGCTTTCCTTCCCTCCCCTTTATTATTTCCAGTAAAATCATGCTCTGCGAAATATAGCTTTGCATCAGCATTTTTCTTTCAACCGGTTTCAGTTTACTCAAGGCTTTTATATGTTTCGCAATTGTTACTGAATCACCCCTCTGAACAGGCCCTGATAAGGCTGCAGAACCTTTATCCTTAATATTTGATATCGTAGTTTTAATAATAGGTTCAAAAATGTTAAAATGATTTTTACCCGACAATCCTGTTTTTTTAAGCAGGATCCCAGATGAAAAAAAGTTTGCGTTAATAAAGTTTGCGGCAAACACACCGGCCATATGGTAATATACTTTTGTCTCTTCGTTTAACGTAAAGGATCTAAGATCTAATGTTCTGCCTAGTGAAAAAAGATAACGCCTGGCGGTAACATACCTTGTTTCAATGGTGGCAAATGAATTTCTGATATCTGTCTGTTTTGTCGAAGGGAAGGTCTGCATAATATGAAACGAAGCAGTCATAGCACCTTTATCTTCAAGGTTCTTAAGAGCAGAGCTTCCCTCTGAGCCTGAGGTATGAACAAAGAGGCAATTCTGGAAATCATTTCTAAGCATTGAAAGCTTGCCGGCAGTAGTGGTAATCTGATTATCAGGTACAGTAATAAAAAAGATTTTAACCTCTGGAGGGACGGTATTCAGATCATCCGAGCAGAATTCCAGCTTATATTTATTTGCAAGTGACCGTGCAGACTTTATACTTTTGCTCACTACACCCTTTACCCTGTAGTTCTTTTTTACCAGCAGAGGAACTAGAGTATGGGCAACTTTACCCGCACCCACAAATGCTATTTCCGTACTTTTATTCAGCAATCAGTCTCCATATACCGCGGCGGAAAGATAACCTACCACCTCTGTCTTATTCCCGGTAGTTTCACCCGAGTTGCTCCTGTTCAGAACCATAGATTTGTCGTACTTTAATTTATGGGCCGATTTCATCATAGCTATGATAGTTCCGGCGCCGCAGGCTTCGCATCTTCTGCTTTCAAAATTCTCGTATAATTCTTCATAGTTGAAATGATTTATATCCCTTTCGATAATGGAATCCATCTTATCAGCAACTTCTTCGGGGTAATAGTGGGATAAGTCGGAGCTTGAAATAACAAGAGTATTTTCATCAACTATATCTTTTAATCGTTCTGATAATTCATCAATATAAAGCATTCCCTGGTCACCCATAACAACAGGTACGATTTCAAAATCATCAAGTACAATCTGCAGGAAAGGGATCTGAACTTCAATGGCATGTTCGTCCTTGTGTCCCTCCAATCCCTTAAAAATAGTTTTTGCGTTTAATGCAAGAGTATCTGCTGCTGCTCTGTTTACAGGAACAGTTCCGAGGGGAGTTCTGTATGCATCCCCTTCATATATAGATGTACCTGGAAAATATTCCCTGTGACTGGGAGAAATTATGATGACTGTTTTAATATTTTTCTTATCAAGAACCTTGAAACCAACGGCGGCGGTTTTACCGGAATAGGCGTAACCGGCATGGGGAGAAACGATTCCATATAGTTTTCCGGGAACTTCTTTTTTGTCTACGGCAGAGAGCAGGTATTCAATTTCGCTCCGTAATTTTGACGGATCAGAGGGATAAAAATATCCCGCTACTGCAGGCTTTCTAACCTGAGACATAAGACTTTTCCCTTTCTCCTTCTTCAGAAAATATATCAGCAATGAAGACTTCAATATTTAGTTTTTGTTTTTGCCATAGATAAGGTTCAAACCCTGCCTTTTCACAAATTGCGCAGAGAAATCTCTCACGGTTAAAATTATTCTCAGGAGCAACCTGCGGAAGAAGCAGTCCTCTCCTTCCAAGGTGATTGAGTATCAACCCATCCCGGCCTATTTCAATCTCATCATAGCTGTCAATTTTTCTACCAGGAGACAATACGGATATTTCAATTTCCAGTTTCTCAAATTCATCCCGTGAAACAGGAAGAAAGCGGGGATCGTGGAAAGCCGCCTGTACAGCAGCCTCGGATACGGTTTCAAATAGACTCATCTCAGCTGAAATATATCCTATGCACCCGCGCAGACTCTTTTTGATTGTAAGTGTAACAAAAGCACCCGACTGGATTTTTAAAGAAGGATGTTTCTGAAAATCGGGAGAGGGTATCCCTGTTTCATAAAATGCGGATTTAATTGAATCCCTTGCAGTTTTAAGCAGTACAGCTTTATCTTCCGGGCTTAATTCCATAGAAATCAATCCTTCAAATTCAGACTATCGAAAAAACCATAAGTTCAGTCTTATTTTTAATCAGGAATAGGAGATTATTCCTCAGGAAGAAAGAATCTGGTATGTAGGAAGTAATCCCCGCATTAACCACATCTTCAAAAATAATCTTTCCGGTATCAATTTCAATGGCTCTAAAATTATTATTCAGCTTCCCTTCATCGGCCGCGGTATGGTAGCTGAGCAGAAGAAGATCATTGAATTTTACGAAATCGATGCCTCCTGAAATAACTTCATTTTCCCTTATTTGTTCTACCAGTAGCTGACATTCGGGGGTGAGTTTCTTTGCTTCATAAGTTTCGGGAAAAAGGTAATTCTTAAATTTTTCATATTCCTCCTGCAGAAGCTTTTCTCTCAGCTGGTTGATTTCGTCAGGATTCTCACCGTATTCTTTAACCAGCTCACCTGTCACGGCATCGAGGGCAAAAAACGCACGACTCTCGAACTTCTGGTAAAAAGCAAAAACCCTGTTCTCAAAGAGAAATAGAAACACAAGGTCGTCTCTCTTCCAGAGAAAGCTGTTAGAAGTAAGGTCGTAAACGTAAATTCCGATATGACCAGGCATATCAGGTTTTATAAAATGATGAAAGTATATTTTATCATCCTCGAAAGCTTCAACACCTGCCCAGAATTTCTCATCCAGCTGATAGTTCTTCAGAAGATATTTGCCTGACTCTATTTCAACGCAGTTAAAATAAACCTGCTTATTTTTCTCATCCCTTTCTTCAATCAGCAGCTTATTACCTGAGGGAATAAGCCTCCAGATACTTCTCTTATTTGTTAAGGAGTAATTTTCTTTTACCTTCATTTATTCTCATATTTTGTATCGTAGCTGATCTCCTCGAACTGAGCTGTAAAATGCCTGAGCATAGGTGCCTGGTAGGTAATTTTATAACCTTTGAGTGAACCTCTTTTTTTGTAAACTTCCAGAAGAACCTCCAGAACATAATCGATGTGGCTCTGGGTATAAACTCTTCTCGGGATAGCAAGCCGTACAAGCTCCATTGGAGGGGGAATAAGCTTACCATTCTTATCGTATTTGCCGAACATTACGCTTCCTATTTCAACTGCTCTGATGCCGCCTTCTATATAAAGGGCACAGACGATAGATTGCCCCGGAAATTGTTCTTGTGGAATATTCGGAATGAATCTTTTGGCGTCTAAGTAAATAGCATGTCCTCCCGGTGGTTCGATAATAGGAACGCCGGCAGAGACAAGCTTTTCTCCAAGGTATTCCACGCTTCTGATGCGATACTGCAGGTAATGTTCATCGAGCACCTCTTCCAGTCCCTGTGCCACAGCTTCCAGGTCGCGCCCTGCTAGGCCACCATAGGTAGGAAATCCTTCTGTAACGATCAGGAGGTTCCGGCAGTTCATCGCGAGCTGATCATCATTCATAGCAAGAAAGCCGCCTATGTTTACAAGCCCATCCTTCTTGGCGCTCATGGTGGCGCCGTCTGCATATGAAAACATTTCCTGAGCTATCTCGAGCAGTGATTTATCCTGATAGCCATTCTCTCTTTTTTTAATGAAGTATGCATTCTCAGCGAAACGGCAGGCATCGAGGAAAAGAGGTATATCATATTTCTTAAGTACTTCCTTAACTTCTCGAATATTCTGCATAGAGACAGGCTGCCCACCGCCCGAATTATTCGTAACTGTAATCATACAGACAGGGATATTTTCTTTCCCTTTTTCCTTTATGAAACTTTCGAGCTTTTCTATATCCATATTCCCCTTAAAAGGAGCTCTTATTTCGGGGTGCTTTCCTTCCTCATTTAGTAAATCAACTGCCTCTGCATTGGTGAACTCAACATTGGCACGTGTTGTATCGAAATGAGTATTATTCGGGATGAACTTACCCTGGCCTCCAATTATTGAGAAAAGTATCTTTTCGGCTGCTCTCCCCTGGTGGGTAGGTATAATGAATTTTAGTCCAGTTATCTTCTTTACCATATCTTCGAAGCGGTAGAAACTTCTGGACCCGGCGTACGATTCATCTCCCTGCATAATGCCGGCCCACTGCATCGAACTCATAGCGGAAGTTCCGCTGTCTGTCAGCAGATCTATCAGTACATCATCTGCGTGAAGCATAAAAGTATTATAACCTGCCTTCTTAAGTAGTTCAACGCGTTCTTCCCTGGTAGTAAACCTTATCGGTTCTACAGATTTTATTTTAAAAGGTTCTATTATTGTTTTCATTAATTTTCCTGTTGATCATAATATTGCAAAAAAGAAAGATTCCATCTTTAAATTTACGAAACTTCAACTAACTATTTATATAAAATTGGTACTTGCCTCAAGGTCATTAGATCATTATATAAGTAAAAATTTTGGAATATCTGTCTGTCCCGATTATCCGTCAACAAATATCAGCCGTCAAATACAACCATTTCAGTATTCGATATGAACCTCCAAATTCCATTTTGTTCCCGTTTTCTCGTTGAAATAAAATTGCCTAATGCTGATTTTCTAGTTGCGTTTGGTCCCGACAATAAATACTTTTTTAGCATACATCTTTTTAATATTTGTTAGGGATGAACAATGGATAATACTGACTTACCAAATCTGAATGACCCTTCAGTTGAGGTGCCGGGTGAAGAGGAACTTAGTCATACCGACAAGCTTGTGGGGGTTTTTGCTGAACCGGGTGTAATGTATGCCAAAACAGCTCAATTCCCTCCCAGAACGATCGACTGGCTCATTCCTCTCCTCATTATGGTGGTCTTTGCGATCGCGTCTTCCTGGATCATTCAGAGCAATCCTGAGGTTTCATATAATATCAAACAGGAACAGCTCGGGAAGATCGAAAAATCTTTCCAGGAAATGGTTGATAAGGGACAGATGACAAAAGAACAGGCTCAGGAACAGATGAACAAGATAGAAGAGAGAATGTCTGAAGGAACAAATATGGTGCAGACAATCATCTTTACGATAGTTAAAGTCTTTTTGTTCTTCTTCATAGTAACGGGAATATATTTCATTGTTGCCCGCTTTATATTTAAGGGAGAAGGGACGTATGCCTCTGCCATGGTGGCGAACGGTCTTACAGCATACATTGATATTATCCAGGTTATTATTGCAACAATATTTACAATCGTAATGGGAAGACTCGTTATGGATACAAGTCTTGCTGCTTTTATGCATGTTGAAAAATCCACCTTCGGAGGTTTTCTGCTCGGAAAACTTGATGTAATTACTATCTGGAGTCTTGCGGTTGCCAGTATCGGTCTTGCTAAAATGTTCAAATCCGGAACGATGACTAAATACTTCATCTTTGTATTTGGTCTCTGGATCCTGTGGAGCCTGATAATTTTCGGACTAGGTCAGGCAGTACCATTTCTCAGGTTCCTCGGCGGTTAGTCTACTTTAAGTGTCTTTGTTATTTCGATCCCGAACTAATCCCACTACGCGGGGGTTAGTTCGGGAAAGAGATCCAAGGATCCCAAAAGGGCAATTCCTTCTCATACCATGATAGCCTCAATTTCCTATCTGCGGATTTCATCCACTTGTCTGTTTGATCATAATTCCAGGGTTCAACTTTTCGGGCTTCTCTTCTAAATGGCAAGTTCCATATTCTTTTCTTCGCCTGATAACCCGATCTCCAGGCACGCGAACCAGCAGGAAATTGATCGGTGCAAGAGGGGTTCAATTCTTCGTGGTTAAGGGTATCTGGAACGCTATTGAGGGAGTACGTTTACTGATTAAATATTCAACAGGTATGACAAAATGTCATACTTATATTTTATCTCGGATTTGACTGCCTGTTATAGGCCTGAAGGCTCGGAGTTGGACTCAAAATGAGACACATTGAAAACTGCGAAAAAACGCTATAATCGACTGTTGATAATATCAATAGTGTGACAAAATGTCAGTGTCTCAATTTGGAATTTTACCAATTGAAAAGGTTGTCTAATCATTGTAATTTCCAGGTTCTTAATATTAAGCTGACTGCCTGAAAAACACCACTTCTCAAGATGAAATTTGATCTTAACTTCCTCCACCGTGAGTATGTGTTCACAATGAATTTTACAACTACTTCTAATCTCTGAAAATGCTCATCAGGCACAACCCCTGTTCCAATATTGCTTTTAAATATTTTAATATTTAAGTTAGTTCACCCCTATATAGGGGGTACAACCCCTGAGCAAGGGGTACACATCAATAACTTACAGTAATTATCGTGATGAATAGTTTAATAGAAAAGCTTCAGAAGCTGGGACTTTCAAAGAGAGAGTCGGAAGTTTATATAGCATTACTCACTAAAAAAGAATTCACTGCGCCTGAAATTGGGAAGATAACTTCTGTCTCCAGGAACAAATCTTATGAGGTGCTTCAGAGTCTTGTTAAAAAGAACCTCTGTATGGAAACATATAAGAATGGAACAAAAGTATTCCGCGGGATAAAACCCGATATAGCGCTGAAGAATATTATTTCGGTTTATGAAGATGAGCTTAAGGAAAAGAAGGAGTTGACTTCGCAGTTCCGCGAGGAACTTATGAAGATCCATACTGAAAACAGGCAGAGTTCAGGTTCCCTGGATTATATCGAAGTATTTACGGATATAGGACAGGTAAGAGATCGATGGGAAAGTATAGAAAGAAACACAAAGGAGGAATTGCTTGTTTTCACAAAACCCCCCTACTCTGTTTCTCTTGAGGATACGCTTGAAGTAGCCGAGGAAGTAAAAGAGCATAAAATTACTATCAGAAGTATATACGAATTCAGTACCCTGAAATCTCTCGATGAAGTTAATGGTCTTTTAAGAATGATCGATATATATAAGAAGATGGGTGAAGAAGCAAAAATTATAAAAGAACTCCCGATGAAACTGGCAATAAGTGATGTAAAAACCACAGTATTTGTATTGGATGATAAGGTTTCAATGCAGGGAGGGATGACGACAATGATAGTTGAGCATCCCGGTTTTGCGGTAGCGTTAAAAAAAGTGTTTGACAGCTATTGGAAAGAAGCGATTTCTATCAGTGCATTCAAAAAAAACAAAGGGAAATATTTCAAAAATAATTAACGGATTATTTACAATATGGAGAATATATGAAAGGTTCATTTAATATTTTTGCATTCACCCTGCTTATGATTTGCGGATTCAGTATTAATTCATCGGCACAGTGGTCATCCGACCCGGCAGCAAACCTCCAGGTTTGTGATGTTGCCGGCGATCAGGCATTACCTAAAATAGCTTCTACAACTGACGGCGGATGCTACATAGCGTGGTTTGACAACAGAAACGGGAATTATGCCGTTTACCTGCAGCGTCTCGATGCTCTTGGAAACAAGCTATGGGCATCAGACGGTATGCTGATAAGTGACAACCCGCAGAGTTCATCTCTCGTCGATTGGGCTATTGCCAGCGATAACCACAACAATGCTATCTTAACATTTACAGACACAAGGGATACTGATAGTCTTCATGCTTTTGCGTACCTCGTCGATACATCCGGCAATATGCTTTGGGGAGCAGACGGAATAAGACTTTCCGGCGTTGGTGATTTTCAGCCTAATCCCGTTACCTGCCAGACATCAGACGGTAATTATGTATTTGCCTGGATTGTTATGTCGTCTTCCCAGGTAATTGCTCTTCAGAAAATCTCTTTGGCGGGCCAAAAGATGTGGGGTTCTGATCCTATCATCTATTCAAGCGGTACTTCTGAAAATTATACTTTCCCGGCAATAGTGCCATCCGATAATGGTAGTGTAATTGTAGAACATTCCGGCTTTACAGGTACATTCATGGCTCCCTATTTTACTTATGCTCAGAAATTTGACACAGACGGCAATCCTCTGTGGGGTACGGGCGGTGTTGTAATTGAGAACGTTGGGGCTCCTTTCTATGAACATCCGTTTGTGATCAGCGATGGTAATGATGGTGCTTTTATATCCTGGTATGATGACAGGGACTTTAATAACCTGTTCAGTTCATTTGCACAGCATGTAACCTCGACCGGAACTCTTTCATTTCCTGCAAACGGAGCAGAAGTTTCCACCAATACCACGATGCATCATATATATCCTACACTTGCTTATAATTCAGGTACAGATGAATTATACTGCTTCTGGATTGAGGAAACTTCGCTGCAGGATAATTTCGCGATGTATGGTCAAAAGTTTGATGCATCCGGAACACGATTATGGAACAGCAGCGGTATAGCCTTCACATCGATGACACAGAATTCAATATTTCAGCCGCATGCTTTACCTATAGATACTTCAGTATTTGTAATGTACATCCAGGGAAATACAGGAGTAAGCCAGGGAGTTAACTCCTTTATGGTCAATGCTGCCGGTGATCTGGTATGGAATCCCGCAATTGTGACAATGTCAGATCCCACCCCGGCCAAACTTCATGCGGTTTCCACTCTCTCAACTGATAACATCGCATTTTTTGCATGGGAGGATACCAGAAACGACGGCGGTGGTATATATGCTCAGAATATTAATCCAACTGGTGAACTTGGAAACGTAGTTGTACCTGTTGAGCTTACCTCATTTACAGGTATACTGAACGGCAGTACAGTTACACTAAATTGGAACACCGCAACCGAATTGAATAACCGCGGTTTCCATATTGAGAGAACAATGAACAAGGGCAGCTGGCAGAGCATTGGATTTATTCAGGGAAACGGAACAAGCACTAGTTCCCACGCTTATACTTTCTCCGATAATGACCTGAACGCGGGTTTGTATAGTTACAGACTCAAACAGGTCGATAATGACGGTTCATCAAAATTTATTAACCTTGCAGAAAGCTTTACCATAGAACCCGGTACTTATAGTTTATTACAGAATTATCCGAATCCGTTTAACCCGACTACTATGATTAAATATTCAATTCCTGAGAAAAACCAGGTAACAATAAAAATATATAATGTATTAGGCAGTCAGGTTGCCTCACTTGTGAACGAAGTAAAACCTGCGGGAAGTTATGAAGTAAACTTTAACGCTTCAGAACTATCGAGCGGTGTATATTACTATACAATTTCCGCGGGCAATTTTACCTCAACAAAGAAAATGATCCTTTTGAAGTAACACCTGCAGTGTTACCGTCTTACCCCTGAAGTCCCGCTCTTTTGCGGGACTTTTTTTTATTCAACCTGGACTCCTGCGATAGATATTGCATTTAAAAACTACTAACCATAAGTTATACTAGCGTTATAAATAATTTTAGGGATTCTTCAGGAAAATGGCGCTGTCATATCTTTCTCAATGAGATTATAAAAATTAAATATTAGGCGGGGAAAATGGTAAATTCAGGAATAAAGGCACTTCTCATCTCACTTTTCATCCTAACCGGATTATTAACTGCGCAGGAACAAACCAGGAAAAACCTGCTGATACTTCCTTTCGATGCGAACGGAATTGATCCTGTTTATGTTCAGACGGCTCAATCCATCTTACGGGTTGAAATATTAAAGTATGAAAAAATAGATCTTATTTCACCGGCGAAAACATTAGAGAGTCTTGATGGTAATGACTGCTTTACAACTGAATGCGCTGTGGAGATCGGCAAACGTGCAGGTGCTGATCAGGTAGCAGGGTGCAGACTGGCAGCTCTCGGAGAAAAGATTATTGTTCAGTATTTCCTTATGGTTATTTCTTCCGGGAAGCCTTTATTGATGGACCAGATCTCAGCAGTAAGCCTGGAAGATCTTGAACCGGTGATGAAAAGAGTTGCTTCCAATATTATCGAAATGAAGGCTTCTGAAAGTAATGTTCAGGTTGGTAATATTGTAAAGGAGGAAACAACCGAACCCCTTCGGAGGTCATCACGAAAAAATATAGGTCTTTCATTCGGATATCTGTTCCCGCAGAATGGGTACGAGAATGATGATAAATCTTTTACTATAAACCTCCATCTCGATTACGAAATGGAACAGATGGCCGTAGGAATGCTGTTAGGTGTAAGGGACGGTTTTGCGATGAATATTTATGGTGATTATTTATTCAGCAGAACAGATATATGTCCCTATGTGGGCGGCGCTTTCGGTTTCCATTGGGTCACTCACCCAAGTTATGGTTATACCGTAACTCCCCAGGGGAGCGTGTCCGTTGATAATTCTAATAAGGCCAGCGACGGCTTTGAGCTTACCTTGAATACTGGTTTAAGAATACTGCATACTTATAATTTTCAAATTCTGCTCAACCTTGAATACATCATGACCTTTAATGATTACGATGACCGGGCCCTTGTATTCACAATAGGAATATTATAACAGTAGTTTAACTGTATCTATCATAGATAAATGAAAGGGAGAAATTAAATGGAAAAACTACCTGTGTGGGGTTTTATATTAGTTTTATTTGTCACCGGCTGCAAAGACCCCAATAATCCCACTAATCTACAGGATGCTTTGGGGATCGACGTCGTAGTTTAGCCGTACGTCGCGGAAACGGGATTTCCGGTTGAATTCGGAAAAGGAATCAAGAACTGCTTTACGCAAGATTTTGCTTCCGGGATCGGATTCTTTTGAACTTTTGATGAGAATCTGAAAGCGGTAATTTCCTTTTAGTCTTGCTATAACCGCAGGGGCTGCCGGGCTGATCTTAAGATATTTTTTATACCTGCTTAGCTGCATATAAAAATCTTCTGCCGCTCCCCTGGCCTTCTCTTCGCTTTTATCTTTGGTTTCTATCAGGCAAAGTCTTGTAAAAGGAGGATATCCCAACTGCTCTCTTTCGAAGATTTCTTTCTGATAGAACCCTGCATAATCATTCAACAATACCTTCTGCAGCGTAAAGTGCTTCTCGTTCTGTGTCTGAATTATTACTTCTCCCGCAACTTTACTTCTCCCCGCTCTTCCCGAAACCTGGGTAAGAAGCTGAAAGGTTCTTTCATCCGCTCTGAAATCGGGAAGCCAGAGGGTTGTTTCGGCAGAGATAACCCCAACCAGGGTTACTCTTGAGAAATCCAGTCCCTTGGAAACCATTTGAGTACCGACAAGAATGTCAATCTCCCCGTTTCCGAATTTCTGAAGGATATTACTCAGTACGTTCTTCTTATTTATTGAATCGGAATCAATTCTTCTTACAGCCGCATTGGGAAAATAATACTCAAGCTCATCTTCTACTCTTTCAGTTCCTGTTCCAAAGTATTTTATATTCAGTGATCCGCAGTGTGTGCAGGCTTCGGGTACTTTCTTTATGAGTCCGCAGTAATGACACTGCAAGGTATTCTTATTTATATGATATACCATCGGCACCGAGCAGTTGTCACAGGATTCTATCTCCCCGCAGTCCTCGCAGTATATCTGGGTTGAGAATCCTCTTCTGTTCTGGAGAATGATCACTCCTTCTTTTTTCTTCAGCCGGTCTGAAATATGGTCGATGAGAACCTGTGAAAATACATTCTCCATCTTCTTCTTTTTTCTTTCGATGGAGATATTAACCAGTCGTATTACAGGCAGTTTCGCATCATCAATTCTGTCAGGAAGTTCCAGCAGCTTGTACTTTCCCGATTTTGCATTATACATACTCTCAACCGAAGGTGTGGCCGAGCCAAGGAGTACAGGACAATTCATTATCTGACCCAGAATAACTGCAGCATCCCTTGCCTGGTACCTAGGCGGGGAATCAAACTGCTTATAGCTTGAATCATGCTCTTCGTCAACCACTATTAATCCCGGGTTTTGCAGCGGGGCAAATAAAGCAGAACGCGCGCCTATTACTACTCTTGCTTTTCCCTTAAGTATTTTTCTCCATGAGTCGTACCTCTCACCATCCGACATCCGGCTGTGCTGAACCGAAATAATATCGCCGAAATTATTATACATCCTTGATGTCATCTGCGGAGTAAGGGATATCTCGGGAACGAGTATCAAAGCCGACTTCTTAAGCGCCAGAACCTTTTTGACAAGCTCGATATAAACCTGGGTTTTACCGCTGCCTGTTACGCCATGAAGAAGGTAGGCGCCGAATGAAGCAGGTTCAAGGTTTTCCGCAACTATATCAATTACTTTCTGCTGAGCATCTGTAGGTTTAAGCTCACGGTACTTTTCTTTATAGGTTTCAATGTAGTCACGGTTCACCTCCTTCTCATAAATCTCAATGAACCCCTTCTTCCCGAGCGATTCTGCTGAGGATGAGGATGCCTCTGCTTTTTTCAGCAGGTAGTTCAGCGGGACAGCCTTATTCTTCCTGTTAATAAGCTCCAGTAGAATTTTAACCTGTTTAGGCGACCGTGATTCCAGTTCCGGAAAACCTGCATAAATCTCGCCTATGCTTTTTGCGAGTCTCACAAATTTCTCCTTCTTTACCTTAATCCTGGCCTCACCTACTTCATCCAGTACCGTAATGGCTCCTTCAATCCCGAGAGAGCGAACCGCTGAGTATATATTCCTTTTCCCCACAATCTTCTGCAGGTATGAAAAATTCATTTCTTCACGACTACATAATGCTTCCAGTATCCGGTATTTAAGTGTATCTTTCTTTTCCTTCAAAAGAAGTTTTTCACAATAGTTCTGGTTTATGATTATTTTTCTTTTTGATTCTACATCAACGCCTGAGGGTATGCCGAGCCTAAGCGCTTCGCCGTAGGATGACAGGTAATAATCCGACAGCCATTCATAAAACTTTAATAACTTTTTGGAGAAGATGGGACTTTCGTCCGGGATATCGGATATCGGTTTGATTTTTCCCGCAGCTGAACTTTCCTTATCGAGGGGATTGGTTTCAGAAACATTTATAATAACTCCCGTCAGCACCCTTCTGCCGAATGGAACTACCCCTCGGGCACCAACCCTGGCCAGTGATCTGAATTCTTCCGGCACAGAGTAAGTAAACGAATTTCTGAACGGCAGTGGGAATACGAGTTGAACAAACATATTTGAGTAAATTAAAGAAAAGCCTTTATTCAGGTTTATAATATGGACCGAGCATCTTATATGACTTACCGGAAAATGTATTGCTGAGCATCTCAAATCTAAGAGTTTTCATCGACCTGTCCCACAAAATTCTTTTCCGGTCTTTAGACGTAATAATTTCTCCGTTTGTTGAGATGACGCTGTCGGTAGGCTCAAGGGTCAGGTAGAAGAACCCTGCATCATGCTCGCATATTTTCAACGCTGGTGATGGAATCAAAGCTGTATACAACGTTCGCATCCAGTGTATCGCCGGAAACCTGAAGTTCTCTCGACTGAATATTCTTGCCTTCCTGCTTCATTGATTGAAGGAAGTCATCGCTCTTCAACGCAAATTGGAATATGTTCTGTTTATCGGTTTCAAAGTCCTTTTCGGTTGCCGCATCCGATCTCAGATCGTAAAGATGAACAATCGCGGTACCTTTATCAGGTGTATCAAGGTTAATTTCATACGACACCTTATAAAAATCAATACAGCCGGCGAAGCTGAATACAAGTAAAAATCCCGTGATACTTAAAAACCATATCTTCATAGCAGGCTCCTCTAAAATTCAAGTGTTACAAAATGAATATACTGCCTCATTTGTGTCCTTTTCAAGCTTATTTAATACATCTTTTATTATTTTAATATAAATCTTTATATAAATTTACATCAAATGGTCGACAAAACATTAAGACAGCTTCGGTTTGGTCTCGCAATCCTGTTCTTTACCGTCGTGGTAGGTACTGCAGGATATATGATCATTGAAAAGTGGCATATTCTTGATGCAATTTACATGACAGTGATCACTATTTCCACAACCGGATTCGCCGAAACACACAAACTCTCCCAGCCAGGAAGATTTTTTACCATACTGCTAATAATAATGGGTATTGGCTCTATCGCGTATACGGGAGGAAGAGCAGCGCAGCTTGTATTTGAAACTCAGATATATAGGAGGAGGAAGATGAGTAAGAAGGTTGAAGAGCTAAAAAATCACTATATCGTTTGCGGGTACGGCAGAATGGGAAGATTCATCTGCGGTGAGCTTGCGGAAGCTAAAGTGGATTTTGTAGTTATTGAAAATGATACAGAAAAAATAGACAGGCTGCTAAGCCGGGGATTTATGTTTGTGAACGGCGATGCTACCAGTGATGAAGTCCTTACAGCAGCAGGAATAAAGAGAGCAAAGGGACTGGTAGCTGTACTATCATCTGATGCAGAGAATGTTTTTGCAACTTTATCATCGAAAGTGCTGAATCCTGATATTTATCTTGTTGCCAGGGCAGTAGAGGAAGAAACAGAATCTAAACTTATGAAAGCCGGTGCCAGCCGCGTAGTGAAGCCGTACGAAATTGGCGGGACGAGGATGGCTGAACTGCTCCTGCGGCCCGGAGTTATAGAGTTTATCGATAGTATTGCAAGGGAGAAAAATGTTGATTTGAATATAGAAGAGGTAATTGTTAATCCGAAATCTTCTCTTGTTAACAAGACCCTTAATGAGCTTCCAATCAGGAGGGAAATGAATATTATTATTGTTTCAATTTATAAGCAATCGGGGAAATTTATTTATAATCCTTTATCATCAGCCAGGATTGAAGCCGGCGATAAGCTCATTGCGATAGGGGAAAACACCAGCCTGCAAAAACTAAATAAGATGTGCCTTACTGAAAGTCAGAGTTAATAGACCGCTGTTTCAAGGAAAGTGATTGTCTGTCGGGTAGCATCAAGTTCAGCTTTTAGTCCTGCCGGAAGAACGAATTTATTTTTTACATGTCCAAATGACATTCCGTATACAACCGGGATATTAAGATCTGCCAGCCTGTTCTTCAGAACCTCTTGTAAGGTAAACGAGGAATCAAAGGATGATTTTTCTGAGGGTTTGCAGTCCTTAAATACTCCAAGCGCTATACCCGCGGCCCGGTCAAATTTTCCGGCCATCCTCATCTGGGTCAGCATCCGGTCAATACGGTAGGGATCTTCTGTCATTTCTTCAAGAAATATTATTTTGTTATTGGAATCGATATCGTAGGGAGTTCCTATTAAGGATACCACTACGGATAAATTTCCACCTATTAGTTCTCCTTTTGCTGTACCTTCTGTTATTGTATACGGCTTGAACTCTTCATCGGGTGATTCGGGCAGCGAATTTTTTAATACAAGATTATCTTCAGGATCCATTAAGGTTTTCCTGAAGTACTCTATAGTGAAATCATTATAGGTGGAAGTACCAACAGGACCATGAAAACAAATAAGTCCTGTTTCTTTATAAATTCCGTAAAGAAGAGAGGTTACATCACTGTACCCTATAAGTACTTTAGGATTGGTCCTGATAACATCATAGTTAAGCAGAGGTAATATCCTTGTACAGCCATACCCTCCCCGGGCGCATACGATGCCCTTAACATCGTCCCTGGAGAACATCTGGTTAACATCAGAAGCCCTCTGTTTATCGGGTCCTGAGAAGTATCCGTTTCTTGAAAGAATGGAGTTGTTATAAACGACATTAAAGCCTAGTCCGTTAAGATTTTTTATTGAATCATTCAGCTGCCTGCCATCGATATAACTGCCGGGTGCAATCAGTCCCAGCGTATCGCCTGGTTTCAGCCGGGGTGGTTTTATCCTCTCAGCAGGTGACAGTTCAGGGTAGATCTTCTTCAGGGGAAAAGCTGAAGCGGCTGCAGCCAACCCCGCTGCCTTTAGAAAGTTCTTTCTTTTCATCTAACTTGTTTTAATTCTGATATCGACTGCATAAAGTTCATTATTTTCATCTACAATAAGAGGATTCAGATCGCACTCAGTTATGTTTTCATTATCGAGCATCATTTGAGCCACCGACATTATAATCACTTTAATCTTCTGAATATCCGCGGGCGCTTCCCCTCTTACGCCTCTCAGTATTTTTCCGATCCGTGTCTCATCGATCATTTCCAGAGCATCTTTTTCAGTCATATAAGCAGAACGCATCGAAGTATCTTCGTATACCTCGACATATTTTCCACCTGTGCCGAACATAATCATAGGACCGAAATCTTTATCGCGGAATGCGCCGATAAGAACTTCCTGCCTGGTTTTTATGAAAGGCTGAATGAGAAATGATTGAATATTAAGGTTTTTACCCTTAAAATCATTAAGCATTTTATCGGCTTCTGAAATTAATTCCTCACGTGATTTAATATTCAGCCGGACCGCATTTAGTTCGGTCTTATGTATAATTCCCTCTCCGGCTGCCTTCATCACCACCGGAAATTTCATATCACCGTTTTTAAGTTCTTCATACTTTAGGTATGCCGACCGGACAGCAGGCAGATTATATTTTTCAGAAAGCTGAGAAATCTTATCTGCGCTGAGGAAACCTCCTTTATCCTCAGTCATTCTTTTCTGTTCAGAATTTACCGGCATCAGACGTGCTTCCCCGGTTTTCCGGGCGGAATAATAATACATATTCGATAGCACTACAGCAGGATCTTCAGGGTTCCTGAATAAAGGAATTTTATACTGTGAATTTTTCCTGTATTCCTCCCAGAATTCAGGCAGAGGCATTACAGCCTGCAGAAGCGGCTTTTCAGATTTAATACTATTAATTAATTCGATTACAGGCAGCGCTCTAACCATGATGGGTTCAACAAATACCGAAATAACAGCATCAACATTCGCATCACTTAATAATAGTTCGATCGAATGGTGATAGCCTTCTGCGGTACCTCCGGGCAGAAGATCAACGGGATTATTTACGCTTCCTTCAGGATGAACTATTTCCCTGAGTTTCTTTTTGGTATCATTGGATAGATCGGCAAGCTTTAGTCCATTCCTCTCGATTGAATCGACCGCAAGTATCGCGGGTCCCCCCGCGTTTGTTATTACCGCAATCCGTCTTCCTTTCGGGAGCGGAAAATTCTCGAATCCTTTTGCAGTGTTGAACAGCTGGTTCAGGTCATTGGTTCTTATCAGGTTGAACTGACGAAGGACTGAATCCACCACCTTATCGCTGCTTCCCAGGGCACCTGTATGAGAGGATGCAGCTTTCATTCCTCCTGCTGTTCTGCCGCCTTTAAGTATAATTACGGGTTTTGTGATCTTTCCTTCAATAAATTTACTGATAAACTTTTTACCCTCAGCAAAACTCTCAAGGTAGAGCGTGATAACATTTATATTCTCATCATCCTGCCAGTAATCGAGAAAATCGTTCTCGCTCATATCGGCTTTATTGCCTACACTGATAAAATGACCGAACCGTATATCCGTTTCCCTGAGAGAATTCAAAACAGCTGCCCCTATGGCTCCGCTCTGCGATAAGAAAGCCATAGTCCCGCACTCGGGTCTTTCAGCCACAAAAGTCGCATTTAGTTTAATAGAGCTAAGGGAGTTTATAATTCCCATGCAGTTCGGACCAACCATCCTTGCACCGTTTGATTTTACCAGTTGTGCAAGCTGTACTTCTTTATTCGCACCCTCTTTACCGGTTTCTTTGAACCCCGCTGTTATTAAAATTATTGAAGTAACCTTTTTGTCGAGAAGCTGTTGAATAGTTTCTTCTACAAACTGCTTCGGAACCATGATAATAGCCAGGTCAATATCTTCTTTTATTTCAGGAACGGACGGATGGCATTTCGTTCCCAGAATTTCTTCGGTTTTGGGGTTAACTAAAAATAACTTACCTGTATAGCCGTATGTCTTTACGCAGCTTGTTAATTCGTATCCAAGATTTCCCTTTTTCCCGGAGGCGCCTACGATGCAGAGCGACCGGGGATAAAAAAATTTATTAATTAAAGATTCCATAGAATCCCCTAAGTGAATAAAATAATTTCTCCAAAATTACAATAAATGATAGTTTTTCCCTAAACATCTTAAACCTGTTGCAATGCTCCATCGATCAGCATCAGGTTCCAAACCCATCTATCAGCATCGGATTGCAATTCCCTCCCGATCAACATCGGGTTGCAATACCCCATCGATCAGCATCAGGTTGCAGAACCCATCGAGCGTTGTAGTCAATAGTGTAACCGGAAATACAACAAATATTTTGTGTGTTAAGGTCACAAAAAATCATTGCATACAATTTTTATATAAAGTTAAAATCAGTTAATTTACTTTAAGATATTATCAGTCCCCCGATTCATTTTTTTATTTCAGCTTAAACTGTGATGTGCTGAGTCCGAATATATATTTCATGAATAAAGTCTGTAGATTTTTTCTGAACATTTATGGCCCGGTTATTGGGCTGATTGTAAGGACTGAATCAGTGTTAGTCTCCTTGTTTGCAAAAACTAATTCAAATTAAGAAAAAAACTGTTCCGTTCCTGATCATTAAAAACTGAGCTGTATCTCTTTTAATTCCATATTATCAAATTGATACAGTAAATGTAAGTTGTTCAGTAGAGATAAGATCGGGCCGAAAGTAATCCTATAACCAGACATATTGAGCGTAACTATGAAAAAAAACTTTGCTACTATTTTCATATTCATTTTGCAGCTGACTTTAAATGCCCAATGGGTAAACAAGAATCCCTTTCCGCAAGGGAACTATCTTAGATCAGTTAACTTCATCGATGACGATACAGGATGGGTCTCAGGATCCGATGGGTTAATTGCCAGAACAACAGACAGTGGGGAAACGTGGAACGAACAGCTAAGTGGTACGTCAAACACCTTAAAATGCATTGATTTCATTAATAGTTCTACAGGGTGGACGGTAGGGGAAAACGGTGAAATACTTTTCACCTCCGATGGAGGTTCAACCTGGACAACTCAGGTGAGTACTACTTCCTCCAACTTAAACTCGGTCTATTTTATCGATCAGAATACAGGATGGGCTGCAGGAGCAAACGGTACTATCCTCTTTACGGATAACGGAGGTGTAAACTGGAGTTTGCAGAACAGCGGCTCCTCACTTGAAATTTTTGATATAAAATTTGTAGATAATTCTATTGGTTATGCCGTGGGAGGCGACGGTTCTTACACAGAATTAATTCTAAAGACAATCGACGGAGGAAATAGCTGGTCTCCCCTTTCCAGCGGAACCGACGGGGTTTTATATTCTGTTGCTTTCGTTGATGAAAATACCGGATGGACAGTTGGTCTCGACAGCAAGATACTAAAAACCACCGATGGCGGTGCTTCCTGGAATCTCCAGAACCTTGGGGATAAAGCTCAGGCTCCCGAAAAAATGACGATTGTTGACGGGCAGGGTGGATTAAGATCGGTTTATTTCAAAGACGCAAACTCTGGCTGGGCTGTAGGAGGATCTAATGAATATTTTAGAAACATTTATACTACCACAGACGGAGGAGTAACCTGGAATCTGAGATATTTAGGACTGGAAGAGTATGATTTGTTTTCTATTGCTGTAACACCTTCAGGAAAATCCTGGGCCGTGGGAGGCGGTGGATCCATTTTTTATTCTGAAACGGGGGTTAATTGGGTGCAGCAGTTCAGTGGTACAAGTTCATTCAATGCCGATAATATTTTAGAGCTTCAGTTTATAAACAGCACCACAGGTTATGCAGTAGGATTCAGAAATGACTGGATGATAGGTAGTGGTCTGGTGCTCAAAACAACAAACGGCGGAAATACATGGCTTACTGTTTATCTTGAATCAGAGTCGGGGGAACCCTATAGAAGTCTTTTCTTCACTGACGAAAATAACGGATGGGCTGCCGGTTACAGTGGTTCCATCAGGCATACAACTGACGGCGGAGATAGCTGGGTTAGTCAATCGACAGGAACCGGATTCAACGTCAGTTCTTTATTCTTTACAGACGCTCAAAATGGATTCGCCGCGGGTGAAGGCATTTATAAAACTACAGATGCGGGCAGTACCTGGACATCAAAATATTCAGGAAGTATAAATTCAGTTTTCTTTACAGATGCCGTTACAGGCTGGGGAATAGGAACGAATATCATTAAAACCACTGATGAAGGTGAAACCTGGTTTGAACAGGATGGCACAGGTGGGAGCGATGTTTATTTTTATAATTCCCTTTTGGGCTGGGCAGTGGGTAATGACGGTATTATAAGGAATTCCTCCGATGGTGGTAGTAGCTGGAACAGCCAGGTTAGCGGAACAAGTGTAAATCTAACCTCGGTTCATTTTATTACTGAAGTCAATGGGTGGATTTCAGGTAATAACGGAACTATCCTTGCAACGGTTGACGGAGGAGTTACCTGGAGCACTCAGGCTGCAGGGACAACAAAAAATATTAACTGCATCTACTTTGCGGGGGGCACAAATGGATGGGTTGCCGGTGCGGAGGGAACATTATTGAAATACGATGAATCTCTTATCTCTCACCTGACACTTACTTCTCCAAACGGAGGTGAATCTCTAATAGTAGGTGATAAAGGTGAAATTACCTGGCAAAGTAATATACCGGGAAATATAAATCTTTATTTGTATAAGGGAACTGAACGTATCAAAGTAATTACAAGGAACAGAATAAACCGGGGAACCTACACCTGGAAGATAAAAAGAGTTCCTACAGGGCAGGATTACAGGATTTTAATAGAGAGTGCTGACGATGCTTCGATATTCGATTTCAGCGATAATACCTTCACTATTATAGGCAAAAAAATCAGGAATTATATTTTTATTACTTCTCCTCTGGGGGGTGAAGAATGGAGTACCGGTGATACCAGGGAGATCAGATGGCTTCAAAGTTTTACTGGTGATGTCTCTATTAATTTGTTCAGAGGAGATGAGCTTGTGAGTGAGATTGTAAACAATACAAGCAATCAGAACAGCTTCAACTGGACCATCCCTTCTGGATTGGTGACTGCAGATGATTATCAAATAAGAATTTCCTGCTCTGCTCTTCCTTCGTTATATGCATTCAGCGACAGCACGTTCACAATTTCAGGAGGAGAAACGGTAACTAATCTAAATAACCAGGCCGGCATTCCCCTTGAGAATTCACTTGCACAAAATTACCCCAATCCTTTTAATCCCTCAACAGTTATAAGTTATGGTATAGCTGAAGGAGGTTACGTTACATTGAAGGTTTATGATATTACTGGGAGAGAAGTCGCATCAATTGTAAATGAAAATAAACCTGCCGGAAAATATAGTATACCGTTTAACGGCAGCAGTCTTGCCAGCGGAGTTTATTTTTACATTTTGAGAAATGGCAGCTTTGTACAGGCGAAGAAATTCCTGCTTATAAAATAATATATTTAAAGAGTTTGAAAACCTCCCGTACAGCCGGGAGGTTGATCTTATTTACCGGAGATTAAATCTCTCATTTCCCTGACCGCTTCCTTTATCCCTACAAAAACTGCACGGGCAATAATTGCATGACCTATGCTGACTTCATCTACATCATCGATTTCACGGAAAATTTTCATATTCTGATAGCTTAAGCCATGTCCGGCATTAACCCCCAGCCCGAGTTTCTTTGCATGCTTAACAGCAATTCTTATTTTTTCAAGTTCGTCAAACTGATCTTCTTCAGTGTAAGCATTGGCAAAAACGCCGGTATGGATTTCTATGAAATCTGACTCAATCTCTGCTGCGGCATCAATCTGGTTAATATCCGGCTCGATAAAAAGCGAGACTTCAATTTCATGTTTATGCAGTTCTTTAATAGTATTTTTTAACCTGGTAATGTCATCGATAACATTTATCCCGCCCTCCGTAGTAAGTTCCTGCCTTTTTTCGGGTACTATAGTAGCCAGCTCGGGTCCGACATCACAGGCGATTTTTATAATCTCATCTGTCGCAGCCATTTCAAGATCAAGCTTGGTTGTAACCAGTTCGCGCAGTAGCCTGACATCTCTTTCATTTATGTGCCTTCTATCCTCCCTAAGATGCACTACAATCCCGTCAATCCCCGCCTGTTCAGCAAGTAGGGCGAAGGTGACCGGATCAGGCTGTTCCTCTCCCCTTGCGTTTCGTAAAGTCGCTATATGATCCACATTTAATGAGAATCTCATTTTAATCACCTTCTAGAAAATTTGCTTAAAGATATTTAAGAACGAATTTATCCCCACACCGTAATCTCCGGCTCTGAAACGGAGAGTAGTTAGGAGATCCATTCCAAACATAACACCTGCATGCGTAATAACGCAATAATAAACAGATCCTGTTCTCCAGGCAAGGATTCCTAATGCAATGCCTGCTGCAATTGCACCGAAAGTTTCAGCTGGAGGTTTACCGTTGTGTAGAATTAAGAAAGGAATCATCTGGATGAACACTGCATAATAGCCGAATTTTTCTTTTAACCCGAAAAGCATGAATCCGCGCCAGATAAATTCCCATGCCAGCATGTAAATGACTGCGGCTGCTTCAAAAATAAAAAAAGTATTCCAGTTATCACGAACTTCAGCAAGCTGGGGATAGGTCCTTACAAATGCGGGATTTGAAGAAAATATCCATACGATAGGTAGCATTACCAGGAGGAATATTAAGGAAATCTTAATTCCCACCCGAAAATCCCCAACCTGTAACCCGAAGTTCTTAATCTTCTCTTTAAGGATCAGCTTTATAGTAAGAACCGGCAAGACAAAAAGAGTAATAAAATCTCCGGTAAACCAGTATAGATATTCATATAGATACACATCAGGATTGAACTGGTAAGATGGATAAATGGAATGCCTGAAAAAAGAACGTGAAGTATAGTACCAGGAAATAGTCTGAAGAACCGCCACTGCAAGGAATACGATAACAACTTTCCTGTCCAGTGATTTAATTACCTGGATAAGATTCCGGATCTCAGATGTAAACCGGGTGTTGCTCATACTATCCTAAAAAATCATTTGAAAAATAGAAAAAGTGACAAATAAATGATACTCTCCCGGAGAAATATTAAATAGTTGTAAATTTGCATTATTTGAAATGTTTTTACCCCTTTTAGACCTTGACAAAATTTGCCCGTGGTGTTATATTAGCACTCGCTTTTAACGAGTGCTAATAACAATATTAAAATAACAGGAGATAATTATGGCAAAAATGAATCTAAAACCTCTTGGTGATCGTGTAATCGTGAAACCTATGGAGGCCGAGGAGAAGACAAAGGGCGGTATCATTCTGCCGGATACAGCAAAAGAAAAACCGATAGAAGGAACTGTTGTGGCTGCAGGACCGGGAAAAGTTTCAGATGACGGGAAAGCAATAAAAATGGAAGTAAAAGTCGGCGATAAAGTTCTTTACGGTAAATACAGCGGAACAGAAGTGACCGTTGAGGGCGAAGAATATTTAATAATGCGTGAGAGTGACATCTTCGCAGTTATAGAGAAATAAGTTTTTGAATAAATATAATCGGAGGAAAAAATAATATGGCTTCTAAACTAATTGAATTTAATAGTGAAGCGCGTTCTAAACTTAAAAAAGGTGTAGACAAACTTGCTAATGCTGTTAAGGTTACATTAGGTCCTAAAGGACGTAATGTTGTACTCGAGAAAAAATTCGGTGCACCTACAGTTACCAAAGATGGTGTATCTGTAGCAAAAGAAATAGAACTGGAAGATGCTGTTGAAAATATGGGAGCCCAGATGGTTCGCGAAGTTGCATCAAAAACCAGTGATGTTGCAGGCGACGGAACAACAACCGCAACTGTATTAGCCCAGGCTATCTACAGGGAAGGCCTTAAGAACGTTACTGCAGGCGCAAATCCTATGGATCTGAAAAGAGGAATTGACCTGGCGGTAGAAAAAGTAATCGAATACCTGAAATCAATAAGTAAAGATGTTGAAGGAAGAAATGAGATCGCGCAGGTTGGTTCGATCTCTGCAAACAACGACAAGTCGATAGGCAACCTGATTGCCGATGCAATGGAGAAGGTTGGAAAAGATGGAGTTATTACCGTTGAGGAAGCTAAAGGAACCGAAACATCGCTTGACGTTGTTGAAGGTATGCAGTTTGACCGCGGCTATCTTTCACCTTATTTCGTAACAGATACCGAATCAATGGAAGCTGTTCTTGAAGATCCGTACATCCTGATACATGACAAGAAGATCTCAGCTATGAAGGACCTGCTCCCTATTCTTGAAAAGATTGCTCAGCAGGGAAAATCTCTCTTAATAATTGCTGAAGACCTTGAAGGTGAAGCTCTTGCAACCCTGGTTGTTAACAAGATCCGCGGAACCCTTAAGGTTGCTGCCGTTAAAGCTCCTGGCTTCGGCGACAGAAGAAAAGCAATGCTTGAAGATATCGCTGTTCTTACCGGCGGTACTGTAATCTCTGAGGAGAGAGGATTCAAATTGGAGAACGCAACTGTATCTTATCTCGGTCAGGCTAAGAAGATAAATATCGACAAAGATAATACTACTATAGTTGAAGGTTCAGGAAAAACAGATGATATAAAGAAAAGAATAAATGAGATTAAAGCACAGATTGATAAGACAACCTCTGATTATGATAGAGAAAAACTGCAGGAAAGACTGGCTAAACTTTCCGGAGGTGTTGCCGTGCTTAAGATAGGTGCTTCAACTGAAGTAGAAATGAAAGAGAAGAAAGCACGTGTTGAGGATGCTCTTCATGCTACCCGTGCTGCGGTTGAAGAAGGTATCGTTTCAGGCGGTGGTGTCGCTTTCGTAAGAGCTATAAGTCAGCTCGATAAGGTTAAAGGTGAGAACCTCGACCAGGGTACCGGCATCAAGATAATCCAGAAAGCACTTGAAGAACCATTAAGACAAATTGTGGATAATGCAGGTATTGAAGGTTCTGTGGTTCTTCAGAAGGTTAAGGACGGAAAAGATGACTATGGCTTTAATGCTGCTACTGAGACCTATGAAAACCTGATAAAATCAGGCGTTATTGACCCGACAAAGGTTACCAGAACTGCCCTTGAGAATGCTGCGTCTGTGGCTTCGTTGCTTATCACAACTGAAGCGGTTGTATATGAAAAGAAAGAAAAAGAAGCTCCAATGCCTCCAATGCCTGGCGGTGGAATGGGTGATATGGGCGGAATGTATTAAAAAATGATAGGACGGGGGTAAATCCTCCGTCCTTTTATTAAATTCTGGCGATCTTTCTGAAATTATTTTTGATAGATACATAAAACAGCGTTTGATTTTAAAATAAAAAATAATATGTTTGAATGGGTTCGTTCACAGAGGTTTACCCCTGCCTCGTGATGGACAAAAGAGCCCTGCCCGATGACACCCCCGTCATCGGGTTTTTTATTTTTAACTCATTCCGGTCAATTCATCTCTTATTAAAACTACCCTTACATCCTTGGAAAAAGATGAACATTACTGTGACTTTTGTAGAACCTTATTTAAAATAAGAAACCCGTATAAGTCACTTATACGGGTTCATAATTAAATCAAAGAAAGAAGATCTATAACATTCTTTTTTCTTTGAGCACCTTCTTTATTTCTTCAGTAGCCTGATCACCAAGCTCATAAATAACCCTCGTAGATGGTTTATTTATTTTGAGCAGCCTTCCAAGATCAATGGGAGTTCCGATGATTACAGATTCACAGTCGGTTTTATTTATGGTTTCTTCAAGGTCTTTAACCTGTGCATCTCCGTAACCCATAGCAGGCAGCAGGACGCCTATATTAGGATATTTCTTAAAGGTGGCAGAGATAGATTTGACGGTAAATGGTCTTGGATCCACGATCTCAGCAGCACCATTCTGTCTTGCTGCAATTGTACCGGCACCATATTTCATTTCGCCATGTGTCAATGTTGGACCATCTTCAACCACGAGCACTCTTTTACCCTTAATCAAATCGGGATTCTGTGCTGTTACAGGAGAAG
Source organism: uncultured Bacteroidota bacterium (assembly GCA_963839165.1). Taxonomy (GTDB): domain Bacteria; phylum Bacteroidota; class Ignavibacteria; order Ignavibacteriales; family Ignavibacteriaceae; genus DATFVA01. The sequence continues at coordinate 1,383,045 of CAWIUG010000005.1, forward strand.
AAGCTTCAATTATTTTCGCATCAGGATTAACATTTTTAATGTTCTCTCTAACAATTTCAACATTTCCGGGATCTGCTGTATCAACTTTATTTATGATTGCAACATCCGCCATCCTCAAGCTTGTATTGCCCGGATAGTAGGTTAATTCATGTCCCGGTCTGTGGGGATCAACAACTGTAAAGGTCAGGTCGGCTTTATAGAAAGACATATCATTATTACCGCCGTCCCATAGAATAACATCAGCTTCTTTTTCGGCTTCACGAAGTATAGCTTCATAATCAACGCCGGCATAAATTACTCCCCCGTTGGCGATATGTGGTTCATATTCCTCGATTTCTTCTATTGTACACTCATGTTTCTTTAAATCCTCAATCGTTCCGAATCTCTGAACCTTCTGTTTTACAAGATCACCATAAGGCATAGGATGACGGATTGAAACAACCTTCTTTCCGGCCTTGCGGAGAAGTTCAGCGATTCTTCTGGATGTCTGCGATTTACCGGATCCCGTTCTTACAGCCAGAACAGCAATTAAAGGTTTTGTACTTTTAACTTCTGTCTCGGCAGCGCCCATTAAGCGGAAAGAAGCACCTGCAGCATTAACTATGGAAGCCTTGGTCATTACATAATTAAAGGGAATATCCGAATATGAAAACACTACCTCATCCACTTTATGTTTTTTTATCAGATCAACCAATTTAGATTCCTCATAGATCGGGATACCGTCAGGATAAAGTTCACCAGCAAGTTCTTTGGGGTAAGTTCTTCCATCAATGTTGGGAATTTGTGTAGCAGTGAAGGCAACTACATTGTAATCGTTATTATCGCGGAAGTAAACATTAAAATTGTGAAAATCGCGCCCGGCGGCGCCCATAATCAGGACGTTTTTACGTGACATAGAAAGATCTCCATTTTTTCTGATAACATTTCTTAACAGTACTTAGTACTGAAAATTGTTGTCTATAAAAATAAGAAATCTTTAGCTAAGAACGGAATATTTCGGGGATATTATGGACACCATTATAAATAAAAAGCCCGCCAAAAGCGGGCTTAATATTAATTATTGATATTATTAATCTAATGTTATTTTAAGATGTCCTGTCCTGGTATCACCTTCAATGATCGTCTTGGTGCCGGTGACAATATAACGAAAATCTCCATTCAGATACAGGCTATGTATCCCGGCAGATTCTGCTTCAACTGTTTGATCATCAATAAGATTAATATAATCTCCTCTTCTTACAAAAGTACCGGTCCCTTCGAAAATTCCGGGTCGGGTTTCTATTGAGGTAGATTTTATAGCTCCTTTATATTTATACCTGGAGGTTGCATCATCAAACCTAAAATTTATTGTACCTGCAAGAGTTCCTGAGGGATCTGAAATACTGGAACTTAGAAGGGTTATTTCAAATGTTCCGGTTCCTGTTCCTGCTGCATCTGCCTGCTGTAGATTTTTCCCCATCTGATCCGGAGAAACAGGATCAGCTGCCTGCTGACAGGCTGCGAAAGTAATTGCTAAAAATAATAATGCTGCTCCTTTAATTAAATTTTTCATGCTGACACCTAATTTGTTATTAAACATTTTCATCGTATTGCATGATTAATGTGCGAAATTTTTATTTCAGAGGCTGTCTCATTAATCACTCAAAAGAAATTGTATAATAACAAATAACCAAATAGCTGACAGATCACAAAAGATGCTGGTACCAAAATATGTGAATATGATACTAACTGAGGGTAAGCAGTTGAGAAGATGAATTCCCAGATAAAGAGAGAGGCATAAATCCGTATTAAAAAGGAAGGCTGTCATTTGTCACACTTGTAAATAATTCAACAGCAAATCGGCATTTTAGACAGCCCTCCGGAATCAGGTAGAACGTTCTTATTAATTATTAAGAACAATATGTACACTGCCGTAATCACCTGATCCTTCAATTATAGTCTGGTTTTCACTTTGTATGTAAGAATATATTCCTGAAAGGTACAGACTAGCCTGCCAGGCCGGATTCATCATTTTGGCTGCATCGTCAAACATTTCTATTCTGTCCCCTTTTATAGAATAAACACCATGATCATGTAATGAAGTAGCAAGCTGATTATCTTGTGAACTTACTATTACTGCATCATACGTGTATGTGCTGTCACTATTAAAATTAAAACTGATATTACCTGATAGCGATACCGTTCGGGAGGCATTTTTATAATCTTTATAAGTAACTTCGAATGTCCCATTATGAGCGCTGGCAGACTTATCTGCTACAATAGGTGCAGCCGGATTATTTGTTTTTTCACAGGCTGCTAAGGAAAAAGTAACTAAAAATAATATAAAAAGATTCATCACTGTTTTCATAACATCTCCTTTATAATATAAATATCTCATTACTTTTGACTAACGATGCTTTAAATAGTTCCTCGATCTGTACCCGGAATTGAGAATATAATCACTTCTGAATGAAAGTAAAGAAACATTATATTGAGTATGACAAGCTTCACTTGCAGTAGGATCAATAACAGGTTCACAGAATATGATCAAAAAAATTCAAGTTCAGCTTGCACAACAAATATATAATTCTATTAACTTTGAAAATAAAATTTAGAGAAGATTACAGCAAAACAGCTGATTAAGTAAATGGATATTTTATATCTGTGATAAAAATTTAACAAAATAAAATGGATTGGATTTCACAATTTCTCGGAAATATAAGGATAGTTGATATTGTCGATATCCTTATCGTGTCCGGTTTCCTGTTTATTTTTATTAACTGGCTGAGAAGAAGTGCCTCACGCCGACTTGTAGTAGCGATCTCGGTATTTGCCGTAATATACCTCCTCGCCAGGTTTTTTCAACTTTACCTCACAGAAATACTTATACAGACGCTAATTGTGGTTATCCTGATTGCAGCAATAATTGTATTTCAGTCAGACATTCGCCGTATGATAGATCTGGCCTGGTTCTGGACAAATTTCAGACGGAAACCCAGGCTTTCTACTTATGCATCATCTGTTGACATTCTTACAGAATCTATCGGCAAAATGGCTGAAAAAAGAACCGGGGCTTTAATTACTGTTCGCGGGAAAGAGCCTTGTGAGAGACACCTTAACGGAGGTATTCCTCTGGAAGGAAGAATAAGTTCACCCTTGCTTTATAGTATTTTTAATACAAGTTCACCAGGACATGACGGGGCAATAATAATTACAGGAAATAAGATTTCCAGGTTCGGGGCTCATCTTCCCCTCTCTATAAACATTGAAGCTCTGGGTGAAGGGAGCACTAGACATGCAGCTGGACTCGGACTGTCTGAACATTGCGACGCTCTTACAATTATCGTATCAGAGGAAAGAGGTACGATCAGCATTGCAGAGAATGGTCAGTTGAAAATTTTGAAATCAACAGTGGAATTAAAACACAGACTCGAAGAATTCTATCATAAAAACTATCCGGTCGCAAAGGAAAATGAGGTTCGATGGTGGAACCAGCGGAATATAATAACCGGGGCTGTATCAATCTTCATTGCTCTGTTCGCCTGGATTATTTTTGCATATCACTCGGACAGAATTTTCAGAAATTACACCGTTCCTATTGAATTTAGAAACCTGACTTCCGGCATTTCCCTTACTCAACAGGTACCGTCAAAAGCGGAAGTTATTCTGGAAGGCTCTGAACAGGCTTTTCGCCTTCTTGACCCGGCCGATCTTGTGGTATCTCTTAACCTTGGAGATTTGAAAAAAGGTAAAAACGAATTTGCTCTTGACGAAGAAGATTTGAAGCTCCCCTCCGGGTTAAATCTATATGATATAGAGCCGAAAAGAATCACAGTTACTGCTGTTCTCATGAAAACAATTCCGCTGCCTGTAAAGGTACAGACAACAGGCAGATTACCTGGTAACCTGAAGCTGGTTTCTATGTCGGCTATCCCCGCACAGATGACGCTGATAGTACCTGAAGAAGGAAATCATCTACCAAAATATATCTATACTGAACCTGTAGATTTAAGTAGTATTAATACCTCTACAACCATAAATTCACAGGTTCTTGTACCTCAAAAATATAAACTTCCTGCTGAGGAAGATGGTGAGGTTTCGATTGAAATAAATGTTAAAAAAAGATGAATCATTATAATTAAAACGGATTAATATGGCATGGTTTATACTCTTTATTGCCGGGCTATTTGAGACAGCCTGGGCTGTTGGAATGAAATATTCTCATGGATTTACCAAATTCTGGCCAAGCGTCTTTACTGTAGTCAGCATCTTAATAAGTATGGGACTGCTTGCTTACTCGTTAAAAGAACTGCCTGTTGGTTCTGCATATGCTGTATGGACAGGAATTGGGGCTGTGGGAACAGCCATACTGGGCATCATCCTTTTTGGTGAATCTAAAGAAATTGTCAGGCTATTTTTTATTTTTTTAATAATCGTTGGCATAACAGGGTTAAGAATATTTGCAGAATGAGCTGGCTGTCTCCTATATATAAAACCTTTTTAACAGATGCTGCTTTTAAGGAGTCTATCCTTTCTCTTTAATCTCACAAGACTTAATCAGGGACGTCCTGGATCGCAATCCTCTTCTTACTCAAACCTTAATAATATACCCGCCTTCCTCCCTTAGTAAAAATTGTTAGTCAAACTATCATTATATCAATTCTGACGAAATTATCCACTTTTTAACAACACAAAGATTACAGTTTTTCACCGTAGGTTGCTTTTCTTCCCGCATTGGATATTTTTCGATTGGTGGGGAAAATGATATGAAAAATAGCAAAAAAGCCGGATTCTACCCTGCTCTGATTAATCTTCAGAGATTCAGATGTATTGTTGTGGGCGGTGGAAAAATTGCTCATAGAAAAGTTCTTTCTCTTCTGAATTTCGGGGCGGATGTTACAGTTATTTCACCGAAAATAACGAAACCTATTCTGGAACTGGCGAAGTCCAATTCCATAAGAATAATCCAAAAGTCATACGCGGAAGAATATATTAAAGGGTATCAGATAGCTTTCAGCGCTACTGACAACCCCGAAATAAATCTATCTGTTAGAAAAGATTGCACGAATAATGGAATTCTTCTTAATGTTGTGGATGACCCCGCGCTATGCGACTTCATCCTGCCAGCGAATGTAATTCGTGGCGATCTCACAATATCAATCTCTTCTCAAGGTAAGGCCCCTTTCTTCACCAAAAGGATGAAAAATAAAATCGAAGAACTAATTTCTCCTGTTTATAAAGAGATATTCAGGATGGCGGGGGAACTGCGTACCCAGATTCTTTTAAACGAAGATATTGATTCAAAGACAAGAGCAAAAATTTTAAAGAAATTTGCATCTCAGAATTGGGAAGAAATACTTTCGAATAATGGCAGAAAGGCTTCACAATATTATCTAAAAAAAATCCTGACTGAATTTAATTTGAAATAATATTTATCCTGGCAATTATATGAGTGATCTAAAAATATTAAAAAGAAAAATCCTCATAACCTTTACTATAATGCTTTTTTTAATCATCGGCAGCGGGGTGATTGGCTGGATTTTAACAAAGCAAATAGAAAAGAGTACTAACATTATAGAGGTTGTACATTTCTTAAAAGAATCTGAGCTTCAACTCCGTCGTGAAGAAAAGAATCTCTTAATTAGAGGATATTCTCAGGAAAGGTATCTTCGCTGGCAAAAGGCCAAGGAAGATTTCCATCAGAAGTTAGGGGAACTTATAGGCATGAAAGCTCTGAGAGGAAATGAGATTACTGAGCTTAAAGCCGATTATTCGGAGATGTCTGAGAACTATAATGAGTTCTTTGATGTCATCCATTCGAATAAGCTCAGCCTGGAGGAAATTAATAATTACGATCAGGAATTCAAGAAAACAGGCAGGAAAACCCTTGAGATGATAAATAACATTTTAGCCAGAGAACACGATACCTCAAGCAGTCGTGATTTGCAGGCTGATGTTCTGATTGCAGTATTTCTTATTGTTTTCGTGATTACAGCCGGGTTCCTTATCATCAATGTGCTTAAGCATATTTAACATAATTACAGGTAAAAAAAGTGGAATATGGAAAAGTTTATATCGTAGGCGCAGGGCCGGGTGACCCTGAACTGATAACTCTTAAAGCCCTAAGGGTATTAAAAGAGGCAGATGTGATTGTATATGATAGATTGATAAACGGGGATCTTCTTGATTATCGTAAGATCGGCTGTGAGTTAATCTTTGTAGGAAAAGAATCAGGGCACCATCCTATCGAACAGGATAAAATTATTGAAATTCTTATTGAAAAAGCAAAGCTTGGATATAATGTTGTAAGGCTCAAGGGCGGAAATCCATTTGTTTTCGGCAGAGGATCTGAGGAAGCTGCTGGCCTTAAAGCTGAGAGAATAGAATTTGAGGTCATACCGGGTATTACTGCGGGACTATCTGCCCCCATATATAGTGGAATTCCAATTACTCATCGTGGACTGATAACTCAGTGTGTTCTAATTACTGCCCATGAATGTCCCGACAAACCTGAAACACAGGTTGAATGGAATAAACTGGCAGGTTTGAAGAATACTAATCTCATTATTTATATGGGTGCTTCAAGGATCAGCAAAATATGCAGCGAGCTCATAAAACATGGAATGGATCCATCAATGCCGGCAGCTGTGATAGAGAATGGGACTTTGTCTGAGCAGAGAACTATTACAGGAAGAATAGATCAGATTTCCGCCCAGTTCAAAAAACAGAAATTTCATCCTCCTGTAATTATTATGATAAGCCCTACAGTTGCCCTTAGAAATGATATTTCATGGTTTGAAAGCAGTAAATCATTGATAAAAGAATTAATGTAATTGTACCTCTGAAGTTTCTTAATCCGGAATCCTTTAAAGGAAGTCATGGACATTTTCAATATTTATCTTCCGGTTGCAGGCATCCATTTTAATATTTTTTTGTTGCTGATTATAGGATTCTGTGTAGGAATTCTCGGAGGATTTTTTGGGGTGGGTGGTGGATGGATTGTGACACCTGCACTTAATATCTTTGGTTTCCATATGGCATTTGCGATCGGGACCGATCTTTCAAATATATTCGGCCAGTCCATAGGTGCTGTTAAAAAACATCAGCAAATGGGTAATATCGATTGGAAACTTGGTCTTATTTCGATAATCACTTCAGTGATCGGACTTGAGATTGGATCAGAAGCAATAATAGCGCTGGAAAAATCAGGAGATGTCGGTATGGTAGTCCGATGGTGTTATATGTTGATGCTATTTTCTCTGGGATGCTATATGCTGTACGACTACTTTGTTATTCATCCAAGAATGTTGAAAACAATCGAGGAAGAACAGCTTAAAAAACCAGGAGCAAAACCGGAAATCGAAAGAAGTAAAATTTCCGAGAAATTATACAAGTTAAACCTGCCTCCTATGATTTCATTCCCCGCATCCGATATTGACAGAGTATCTATCTGGGTAATCTTTCTGATCTTTTTGTTCACCGGATTCCTCTCAGGCTTTATGGGTGTTGGAGGAGGGTTTATTATAATGCCTGCTCTGGTATATCTCATAGGACTTCCCACAGCGATTGCGGTTGGAACTAGTTTGATTACTGTCTTATTCAGCGGGGCATATGGTTGTTTCACTTATGCCTTAAAAGGACGTGTAGAACTTATTGCAGCAGTTATAATGCTGTTTGGAGCTGCAATTGGTGCACAGATAGGATCTACAGCAGTTAAATACATCAAAGGATACGGCATACGGTTATTGTTCGCAATTATGATAATCTTCGCTGCTTTTTCGGTTGCTACAGAACAATTCTATAAAATAACCCGGCACCCTCTTTTTCAGACGATTGCAGGTATATTCCTTATTGGCACAGCGATTACTATGTCGATGGTTATAATCAGCAAAATTGTAATTGAAACCGGAAAACAAAAATAAATCTGTTCATTTTCTTATAATAATAACGGATTGAATGTGGATATTTTTAATATTTATTTACCTGTTGCTGGAATTGAATTTAATGTACTGCTGCTCATTCTGATAGGATTTTGTGTAGGTGTATTGGGTGGATTCTTCGGTGTGGGCGGAGGCTGGATTGTAACTCCGGCTTTAAATATTTTTGGGTTCCATATGGCTTATGCAATAGGAACCGACCTTGCAAATATATTCGGACAGTCAATAGGAGCTACGAAAAAGCATCAGAAGATGGGAAATATTGACTGGAAATTGGGATCTATCTCAATTGTTGCATCAATTGTTGGTCTTGAATTGGGCTCCCAGGTGATCCTTGGACTGGAAAGAGTAGGCAGTGCCGGGGAAATTGTTCGATGGTGTTATCTAATAATGATGTTTGGGTTGAGCATTTTTATGTTTTATGATTATTTCGTGGTAAATCCCCGTCAATCAAAAAGTTCCTCAGGAGAACAGCCTAAGGAGACCAGAAGTAAGATAGCTGTAAGACTGCATAATATAAAGATTCCACCTATGATCTCTCTCCCTGCTTCAGATATACAGTCTGTATCCCTATGGATTGTTCTACTTGTTTTTCTTGTTACAGGATTTCTGTCGGGATTTCTCGGTGTAGGAGGAGGATTTATTCGAATGCCTGCCCTTGTATATCTCATTGGAGTACCTACGGTCATAGCCGTTGGAACAGATTTAATGAGTGTACTTTTTGCCGGAGCCTATGGCTGTTTTACATACGCTCTGAAGGGACGTGTGGAATTCATTGCGGCATTTTTTATGTTGATAGGGGCATCAATAGGGGCTCAGATAGGAGCAACAGCCATAAAGTACGTCAAAGGATATGGCATAAGGCTTCTCTTTGCGATAATGATTGTGTTTGCGGGATGCTCAGTTGCCCTGGAACAGGTGTACAAACTCTCCCTGGTTTCATTTTACCAGACAACTGCAGGAATTGTTCTAATGGGAACAGCCGTATCAATGACAATAATAATTATAGCAAGACTTATTAATGAATCAAGAAAGGAAAAATCCAGGAAGAGTGAGTTAGCTTAAACTATTTTCTCAATATAGAACGGGAATAGTATATGGATATTTTCAATATTTATCTGCCTGTAGCAGGAATTGAATTCAATGTACTGCTGTTGATTCTGATCGGGTTCTGTGTGGGTGTGCTTGGGGGATTTTTCGGGGTTGGTGGAGCCTGGATTGTAACGCCGGCTCTTAACATATTTGGTTTTCACATGTCTTATGCAATAGGAACTGATCTTGCACATATATTTGGAAAATCTATTGTTGCTACTAAAAAACATAGTAAAATGGGCAATGTGGATTGGAAGCTCGGATCGATCTCAATTGTGGCTTCTGTCCTAGGGGTGGAGGGAGGATCTCAGGTGATCATGATCCTGGAGAAAGTTGGTGATGTTGGAACGATCGTTCGATGGAGCTACATCATTCTCCTGCTGGGACTATCAATCTTCATGATGTACGATTATTTTATCTTACGTCCATCTCAGAATGACACTTCAACCACCGGTTCAAAAGGTAAACCAAAAAAGAAAAAAACCCCTCTATCACAAAGGCTGTATAAAATAAAAATTCCACCGATGGTCTCCTTTCCCACTTCGGGAATAGAATCTGTCTCAATCTGGATTGTGCTTTTAATTTTTTTCGTTACTGGATTTCTTTCGGGTTTTATGGGAGTTGGTGGAGGCTTTATTAGAATGCCTGCCCTTGTTTATCTAATTGGCTGCCCAACGGCGATTGCTGTCGGTACGGACCTAATGAGTGTCCTTTTCAGCGGAGCTTACGGATGCCTTACTTATGCAATTAAAGGAAGAGTGGAAATTATTGCCGCTTTCTTTATGCTCATAGGGGCATCCATTGGTGCACAACTTGGAGTTACAGCTGTAAAATATATCAGGGGATATGGAATAAGGCTGCTTTTTGCTGTGATGATTGCTTTTGCCGGAATTTCTGTAGTAATTGAACAGATTTATAAAATGACAAATATCCCTATATATTCCCATATTGCGGGAGTCCTGGTTATCGGTGCATCAGTTTTGATGACCCTCGTTATCTGTATGAAGCTGTTTATTGAAGCCAGGAAGGAAAAAAGATTATCAATTGAGCATTAAAAGAGGCATTTCAATGAAAATAAAAAAAATTGTTTTACTTATCCTAATTTCACTTTGTTTTAGCTGTCTGTGGTCCGACGGTAACAAGGCTTATGGAGGCGAGATTGGGGGGAAAGAGCAAGCAGAGTTGAATATAATTGTTGATACAAAAGATCTCACTGGAGTTAACCTTTGGATAGTTGAGATGTACAACAATGATAGAACACTATACGCGATCGTGGTTACTCTAGTCATGGCTTCACTGGGCTCAATAATGGCATTTGGAACAGATCTGATCCTTAAAAGATTTGGAATGAATGTAACGAGAATTTCTCATCACGAGTAATTTGTCAGGTATATTGTACTGTTTCTCTTATGGGAATTTTTAGCAAATTAAAATATATAAGTATTTCAACACGTATATCAATACTGCTTGGGATAATTATACTCCTGATGATGGGTCTCTTTTCCACGTTCAGTCTAGTTAAACAAAAAGAGGATGCGATTTCCACTATCAGTAATAACACGGAACAATTAAGCAGAACGATAGAAAAGATTCTAAGGTTTAGTATGTTGAAGAACAGGAGAGAGGAAATATCGCTCGCCGTCAATAGTATTGCGGAAACAGAAGAAATAAAATCTGCAAGGATATTAAACCATCAGGGTCAGATTATCTATTCCTCAAAGTCATCAGAACTGAACAAGGATATTTCTAAGAATAATAAACTCTGTCTAAGTTGCCATAATGGCAGGAATAACATCTCCAACATGGACATTAAAAATTTCAATGAATATAAAATCAACGAACAATCAGGAATAATTAATTATTCACTACCAATATTCAATGAGCCTCGCTGCAGCAATCAATGCCACCCGGCAGATAATGGAAATGAAACTAACTTGATAAACGAGAAAAAAACAAGGATACAAACTGCGGTTCATGATCCATCTAAAGTTATTTTGGGATTCATTGAAATCGAAGTGTCAATGGACAGGGTTATTAATGGTTTGAAGCAGACGCGGTTACTTCTGATTTCTTTAACCATCTTTTTTGCATTTCTTGCCTCGGTTATAGCCTATTTCTCTATAAAATATGTCATTGGAAAACCGGTCAGTAATCTTGTGGAGGGAACAAAGAGAGTAGCTTTGGGTGATTTTAAACATTCGATCCCGGCCGGGAAAGCTGAACTTGGAATACTTGCAGACTCATTTAATAAAATGCAGCTTCAGCTTCTGAGAACCCAGTCGCAGCTGATTGAATCGGAAAAGCTTGCATCGATTGGAAAAATGGCAAATGAAATTGCAAATGAGATTATAATCCTTTAACTGGGATTATTATCTATAGTGAATACTTACTTTCGGAAAAAGGGAATGAATCCTCAAAAGAAGATTACAGCATCATAAGACAGGAAGCATTGAGATATCCGGGAAAGCATCAGAAATATTTTATCATTTACAACGAATGAGAAACCTGACTTTAAATTTATCGATATTAACCCGGTTCTCAGACAAGCCATATCTGTAGTCAAGAGATTTTCTAACTTCAGAAATATTAAAATAATCCCCGCAATCGAGAATGCATTGCCTGAAATATCAGCAGATGCAAACCTGCTTGAACAGGTATTCTTAAATCTGCTTTTAATTTCCTCCCGAATCTATGCTGACTGGTGGAATCCTTAATATTTCCGCCTCATTTAATGAAGGTGAAGGTGAAATAAAAATTTTCTTCCACGATACGGGTAAAGCGATTTCTGAAACTATCTTAAGAAATTTAGAAGATGGATCCTCCAATTTGAAGAATTTTGAAAAAACAGATATCAGTCTTGTGGTCTGTAAAGATATTATTAAAATGCACAAAGGAAATTTGAAAATTGAAACAGCTGAATCCGGCAATACTATAGGAATTACTTTACCTGTTTGAAAATATGAAACCTGTAATTAAAATATTAGTTCTCGATAAAGAGGAAATTATTTTTAAAGCCATTAGAAAAGCGCTGAAAAATGACAGCAGAATCCATGTATGAAATTACTTCCGGCACAACTGCAATTGAAGGGTTAAAGTATATAAGGAGCAGTAAGTTTGATCTTGTTCTGATAGATCTGGTTTTGCCGGGAATGAATGCTCTTGAGGCTATAAGACGAATAAAAAACATAGACCGTAAAATTTCGGTTGTCATTATGTCCGGATTTATTCCGTCAATTGCAAATAATGATAATAATGACGGAACGAACGATGACTCCTTAACCAATGCTTCCGGTTTTCTATTGAAACCTTTTACTATTGACGAAATTAAATCATTAATTTTAAGAACATTGAAAATAGAGAAAATAATCTGATGGCATTCTTCAGGAAAAAAAATAAAAAGCAGGAAGAAAAGTCAGTTTCATTCAGAGAGAAACTTCAGCATTTTCAAAATTTGCTTTATTCTAATGATGAAGCTCTGAAGCAAATGGCACAGCTGAGTGAAAGTCTGAGTTCAGGAAAGCCTTTTTCAAGAGGGGAGATTCTTAAAATTTATTCAGAAATAATTTCGAGTACCCGTGACGTTACCGGTCACTTGTCGGCGATGTGCAATGGCAAATATAAATCTCTTATCAACCAGGTAGACAGAATAGAAAGTGAGTGTAAATGGTTGATAGCCCCGGGTTCATACTGCCCTGCAAGATGGGACTGTGAGAAACCTGACTGTAAAGACTGCAATGAACAGGTCAATCTTCTGCCGAACAGGGCATATTCATACAGGGTTGATGAAATAACGATGCACAATACCCGTGAAGTTGGGGGAAAAATGAGCAGGTTATGTGAAATTCATAATAAGCTGCTGATACCTATCCCAGATGGCTTCTGCATTACCTCCAGGTTTTTTGAGGACTTTTTGGCTCAGGGCGATCTTTACTCCCAGATAGATAGTGCAATTGCATCGATTGATTTTAATGATAATTCCCAGATTCAGCAAGTCAGCCAGGTAATTCAGGCTTTAATTATTGCCACCCCAATCCCTCAGTTGATAGAGAAAATAATACTTAATAATTATGAATTTTTATCAAGCAAACATGGAGATGTTTTACTCTCAGTTAGATCCAGCGCCGTTGGCGAAGACGACCTTCACCATTCTTTTGCTGGTCTTCATTATACTGCTCTTAATGTAAGTAAGGCAAACCTTATAGATGCATGTTTCGAAGTCCTTATTTCTAAATACCTTCCGCAGGCTTTGGTTTATAGATATCTTACCGGGCTCCGTGATGTAGATATGCCTATGAGCATAGGTTGTTTGCAAATGATAGATTCAGGAATTAGTGGTGTACTTTTTACAAAAGACCCAATGGGAAAAGAGAATGGAATGATTATTCATGCCGTCAGGGGTCTTGGGAATAAGGTTGTTGACGGAAGCGTATCTCCACAAGAATTCATTGTAGATGAGAAACACGGCAGACTGATCAGATTTTCCCCTGGGAATCAGCAGTATAAAACGGTGCTCAGGAAAACAGATGGACTGAAAGAGGAGAAAATAGACCCGGGTATTATACAAAAACCCTGTCTTTCAAAAGAACAACTCAGGGATATAGTTGAATATGCTAAAAGAATTGAAAATTTATTTGGTTCTCCCCAGGATATTGAGTGGACGATTGATAGTAGTGGAAAGATTTATATCCTCCAGAGCAGGCCCCTGGCTGTAACTGCACCGAATAATGCAGATTCGGAAATGATGACAGAACTGTACCAAGAACGGAGTAATAAATGTCTTTTAGAATCTGGCTCCTGTGCGAGTCCGGGAATTGGAACCGGAAAAGTATTTTTATTAAACAGATTTAAAGACCTGGTTAATTTTCCATCAGGAGGAATACTTGTTGTTAAAAAAACTTCTCCTGAACTGACCAGAGTGCTTCACAAAGCTTCAGGACTCGTTGCGGATATAGGTAATACTACCGGTCATCTTGCTATAATCGCCCGTGAGCTTGGAATTCCGGTAATAGTAAATACCGCTAATGCCACAGAAATACTTCAAAATGATATGATGATTACGATCGATGCTAGTGAAAGTAAAGTATACGAAGGTGCTGCAGAAAATTTATTAAAAAATCGTAAGAAAGAATCGGCTAAAAATAAGATGTTTATGCGAAGTCCTATGCACCGGATCTGGCAAAATGTTTCGAAGCTGATCATCCCATTGAACTTGACCGACCCGGGAGCATCGGAATTTGTACCTGATAATTGCAGAACTCTTCATGATGTCACTCGTTTTGCTCATGAATCCTCCATGCGGGAAATGTTTTCGCTATATGAATCTGCGGACTATGAAGAAACCTTTGCTTATCCGCTGAAATTTTCTGTACCACTCGATATTCACGTAATTGATTTGGGAAACGGACTGAAAAACCTGACCGAAAAAAAATCTATAACGCCCGAAAACATTGCTTCCCTGCCCTTCCTCTCACTTATAAAAGGAATGACATCTCCCGGAATAAGGTGGGCTGGACCGCTGCCGATTGATTTCAGAGGACTAACTAATCTACTTATGTCAAATATTGTAGATTCAAGCAGAAGTGATCGTGACCTTGGAAGTAGAAGTTATGCCTTCGTTTCTGATTGTTATATGAATTTCTTTTCCCGTTTAGGTTATCATTTTTCGCGGCTTGATGCCTATGCAAGCGAAGAATTAAATAATAACTATATTAATTTTAATTTTCGCGGGGGAGCCGCTGATCCTGTGAGAAGGATGAGACGGGCAAAAATTATAACTAAGGTTTTAGAAACCCTCAATTTTACTGTTTCTAATCGTGGAGATCACGTACTTGCAACTATCAGAAAAATTCCCTCAACCCTAATACTCTCCCTATTATCAGAAATAGGCAGACTCATGGGGGCGGTGCGAAATGTGGATGTGACCTTAACAAATGATGAGAACATCGGACAATTTGTAGAAGCTTTTCTAAAAGGTGATTCAGCACCAGCCTTAAGATTTACTGAAGATAAATAGGTTACTTCAACCTATCCGAACAGGACTTTTTAAGGAACTAAAAATAACTCCTTTTTCTTTTCTTTCCCTCAAATTGAGAAACACGAGTGCTAATGTTCTATAGAACATATGTGCGAGCTTTGAATATGGGGCATACCAAAGCAGGAAGAAAATTAAGACTAAGTGAACATAGTAAATATTATATGCGACAAAGGGAGCAGACGTCAGCCTTAATGATTCCGTTAGAAGCCCCGTAACTGCAACACCGAAGATAAACCATACCAGCAGCCAATCGTTGTAGGTGTTTGAATTAATATTAGGTTTGGTCCTGATTCTTCGGATAATGATCATGGAGCTCCCGGTGAGGAGCGAGATACCGCTTAGGTTACCGAGTATTTTTATAGGATGCATAAAAGGGATCGGAGCTTCCAGTCCATAGAATAGATCAGCTCCCAGTGCAAGTCCTGCTGTAGCCATCGCACCAAGAAATCCATAAAATATTAAAAGATGACCAAGATATCTCGAGGAACTGCTTTCGCAGGATGAGAATTTTTTATGAGATAGTATTCCGATAATAGTGACCCATAAAACGACCCAAAAACCTTTTCCGATATGCCCGGTTGAATGGGACGTCAGATATGTCCAATATCTATATAACCCCATACCAGCAACGGAGAAGATAAGTACGTTGCCTCCAATAAAAAATATCTCGAGGATCCCATGTGGGAAAAACCTCGCAAAGATAATTTCTCCTTCATTCAACTGTGAAAAGTTTCCTCCGAGATTGACATAGAGTATACCAAATAATACTAGAAATGGTACGAGGAGAAGTAAGGCCAGGTATTTCGGTTGTCTTAATGCCTGACCCATGAAGTGAGGAAATGCGAAATGCTCAACAACATATGAACGCATTGCACTAAGCAGTTCGGATGGTTTAGCTCCGCGTGGACAATAACTACTGCAATCAGTACATCCGTGACAAAGCCAGATATCAGGGTCAGCCAGTAAATTTTCTTTCTGGCCCCAGCCGGCAGATATCATTTCTTTCCTCGGAAAAGCTTTATTTTCAGGTGAAAGAGAACAAACTACCGAGCAGGTTGCACACTGGAAGCATTTTTTCAGGGTGTCTCCCCCATTATCTTTAAGATATTTTATCAGTTCAACATCCGGGCTGATAAGGTTTCTTTCACTCACGGTAAATCTCCTTAGCTATTTATCAGTTTTACTAACCTGGATTGTCTTTTCTCCAAAAAGACAGAACTTTAACCAATCAAATCCAAATTTTAATAATTCCTCATCATCATTTTTTAATTTCTCAATGGATTCTTCCGGAACAATAAATCTTTCCAGAAAGCTGCTATCAAAAACAAATTCTCTGAACTTATCAATGTTATAGCATACCGTATAGAACATTTCAAGCTGAGGCGGGGTTAGTTTTTTCCCTTTATCAAAATAGTTATGAAGAGATACCTCTTTAAACCACTTACCCATTTCATCATACTTCCCAACTCCCTGATCCTTCATCCATTCTCCAACGGTCCATTTCTTTTCTTCGAAATACCCCTTACAAACTGGTTCTTCTATTATAAAATAGAAATCCTCTTCTTCAGCTCCATCTATTTCCTTCGGAGAGGCCACTCCTAGCGGAAACATTCTACAGGACCATGGCCTGTCTTCATAAACTGTGCATCCTTCCTCACCGACTAGCTGACAGGTTTTTTCCTTATCCTGGTTCAACCTTAGCATCAGAACCGGATGATTCTGGTTCTCATCTATTGGCAGGAAGGTATATCTGTCGAGGAATTCCTGAGAGGAAATACCCAGACGGTTTTTTAATCTTATGATGTCGTAAGGTGTGAGAAAAATGTTCACATCACTGCAGCACTTATTGAAACAGCTGATGTTCCTGAAGCAGCTGAATTTAAATTCGCTATCCTTCGTTAGTCTTGGATATTCTTTTAATATTGCCTCTTTCAGCCTGTCTATTTCGTTCATTTTGTTCTCCCGCTTCTGAATCTCCCCACACACTGTTATTACAGCAGGGGGGTTATTCGATAATGTTATTTTTTAATGCATCCTTTGACCACACAGGCAGAGGTCCCGATTCTTTATTAAGCGGATTAAACCTATACCTATAGGAAATGTTTTGATTATATTTTTCTTTCATCCAATTCCATCCTCCGATAAAATAGGAACAGTCATCATTAAAACAGACGTATTGATATTCTGCACCCCAGGAGGATTCTGGCGGACAGAGCCATTTTTTTAACTCCTGACCACAATGAGGGCATACTGGAATTTTTTCGGTTTCATTCATTTTAAAGCCTAAGCAATTAATGGTGCAATAACTAAAGAAATTACTGCCATTAATTTAATCAAAATATTTAACGAAGGCCCGGAGGTATCCTTGAAAGGATCACCCACTGTATCACCTACAATTGCAGCTTTGTGAGAGTCTGAACCCTTACCTCCGAAGGCTCCGGCTTCAATATGCTTTTTAGCATTATCCCATGCACCTCCTGCGTTTGCCTGGAATATTGCCATTAGTACACCGACAACCGTTACTCCCGCAAGCAACCCTCCAAGAGCTTCCTTATTTAGTAAACCAAAAATCACAGGAGTGATAACAGCAATCAAACCCGGTGCAACCATTTTTTTAATTGCTGCCGAGGTTGCAATATCAACACACTTAGCATAGTCAGCCTTGGCTTTGTTCTCCATTAGACCTGGAATTTCTCTGAATTGACGCCTTACTTCTTCTATCATATCGAAGGCTGCTGTTCCCACCGCACTCATAGCCATTGAACTAAAAAGAAAGGGGAGAATTCCGCCAATAAAAAGTCCAGCCATTACATAAGGATTAGTTACATCAATCATTGCGATATGAGCCTGTGATTGAAAGGCACTAAATAAAGCCAGTGCTGTCAGTGCGGCAGAACCGATAGCAAACCCTTTCCCAATTGCCGCTGTAGTATTTCCTACAGCATCAAGTTTATCAGTCCGCTCCCTTACTTCCGGGGGTAGACCGCTCATTTCAGCAAGACCGCCGGCATTATCAGCTACAGGTCCGTAGGCATCAACTGCGAGCTGAATTCCTGTGGTTGAAAGCATACCGAGCGCCGCAATGGCGATTCCATAAAGACCGGCAAAATAATATGAACCTACTATAGCGATCGCAATATAAATAACAGGTAAAGTTGTAGAGCGCATACCAAGAGCAAGCCCGGCAATGATATTGGTTGCAGGACCTGTCTGTGACTGGGCAGAAATATACCGGGCCGGCTTCCTTGATTCTGCTGTATAATATTCTGTTGTCAGTCCTATGGCTATTCCTGCAATAAGTCCTATAATCGTTACAATAAAAATATTTCCTGCGGTAAGATCTTTAAGGAGCCCTGTAACATCAGTTAGAGGCACTGCAGTCTGTGGAACAAAAAAATATACAACGGGATAAGTAAATATTATCATCAACAAACCCGCTCCAAAAGTTCCAAGGTTCAATGCCGCCTGAGGATTTCCACCCTCTTTAGTTCTTACAGCAAAAGTTCCTATAATAGAGCAGATGATTCCTAGTCCGGAAAGAAAAAGCGGCAATATAATTAAGTTCAGATCTTCATAAACAATTCCCAGGACCATTGTTCCAACAATAGACCCGACAAAACTTTCAAATAGATCAGCCCCCATCCCAGCTACATCTCCTACATTATCACCAACATTATCGGCGATCGTTGCAGGATTCCTGGGATCATCCTCAGGAATTCCGGCTTCAAGTTTACCCACCAGATCAGCTCCTACATCAGCAGCTTTGGTGTATATTCCTCCTCCTACCCTTGCAAATAATGCAATAGAGGATGCTCCAAAAGAAAAACCCGTAATAACGTTAATGACCACAACAAGATTTATGGATCCATCAGGAAGTTTAAATATTTCAGAGTATACAGGGAATAGGATTCCTAGACCAAGGACACCAAGCCCTACGACGCTCATCCCCATGACGGTTCCTCCGGAGAATGCAACTTTGAGAGCTTTGTTTAAACTTTCTCTGGCCGCATTTGTGGTTCTAACATTAGCAGCTGTTGCAACACGCATACCAAAATAGCCTGCAAGAGCTGAACACAAAGCTCCAAGTACAAAAGAAACCGCAATAACGGGACTACTGTCAGGAGAATTCCAATTTACCAAAGCAAGTAATATTGCAACAACGATTACAAATATCGACAAAACCCTGTATTCTCGTCTGAGGAAGGCCATGGCACCCTCTCGGACGTGACCTGATATTTCGATCATAATTTCCGTGCCGGGATCCTGACGATTGATCCAGCTGGCTTTAATAAAGGCAAATATGAGAGCTATTATTCCTAAAACAGGAATCAGGAAAATCCAGGTGGGCATATTAAAACTCCATTATGAGAATTCATTAAGTAATTTATCTTAGCCAAACCTTACTCCCCGGTTTGTTCTGAAGACTTCTAGAATTTAAAAACTTCCCCCCGGCTGAGCACCGGAGGGATAGTTAAATAAGTTTCTTTAACAATGAGAATGTTAAACAGCCATTTCAGGTTCTTTTTCTTCTTTAAATACCCTGAGGATAGGTCGTTTAATCATTTCCCACTTATCTGTTGCAGGATCATATTTACAATTAGCGAATACATCCCAATTTGAGTGATCCATAGAGGGTTTATCAGCTCTGAAATAGTATCCTGGCCATCTTGTTTCTTCACGGAATAATAATGTACGTACATGTGCTTCAGCCTGCCACATACGATGAACATTTTCCCAGCATCTCATAAGGTCATGTAAATCTGCAGCAGCCAATTTTGCTGTATCTTCTTTCAGGAAGCTAAGCAGATCAAGTCCCCTCTCAAGTAACTTTTCACTGGTAGTAAATCCTGTAGAAACACCACCTGCATATTCATCCATAATTTTCTGAAGTCTGAACATGAACATTTTAGGTATTACGTAATCAGGATTTACATCCTGTGTTACAGTTTTTTTGCTGAATTGGGCATAAGTATCAAGAGGTTTAAGAATTTCATTCTTTAACTCCTCAATTGACTTCATATCGTAGTTGATTTCATCTTTATGATCAACTATAAACCTGATTGCGGCTTTTGCAGCAATACGTCCTTCAGCATGAGACCCTGAAGAGAATTTATGACTTGAGGCTCCGGAAGCATCGCCTGCACAGAACAAACCATCAACCGTTGACATACAGTCATAACCCCAGAAATATTCTTTAGGAGCAATATCTTCAGGTCCGCTTATCCAGGCACCTGAGGCACCCGAGTGAGATCCGATGAAATAGGGTTCTGCTGCAGCAATCTCAGAAGCTTTTTCCTCAGGAGCTGTATTTGTAGCAGCCCACAGGATAGCCTGGGAAATGGTCATATCAAGGAAGTCTTCCCATGCTTCTGATTCAAGTTCTTTCAGTTTTTTCTTGGCGGCTTTTTCATCGCCAGCAGATTCTGCAATCTTGCCGATTGCTTCTTCTGTCCTCATAAAGATAGGTCCCTTACCTTCCTGAACATCAAGCATCATCAACCAGTTACGCAGGTTAGCAGGCACAGGTTTTACCTTGCCGTAAGGAAGCCATTTTTCCAGTTCAGGTTTACGGGTTTCCATGTAGTTCTCACCCATTCCGTTAGTAGCACGGGATTTAAACAGCAGGAACCATGCACCAACCGGTCCGTATGCGTCTTTAAATCTAACAGGAATAAAACGAACTTCCTGGCAGGTCATTTCTGCACCGGCTTTAAGAGTGAAATAAGCACTTGAACCTGAATTCCACGGTGGATACCAGGCTCTTCCAAGTCCTTCACCTGATGAACGGGGTTTAAATACGTGAACTGCTCCACCCATAGCTACCAGCACGGCTTTTGATTTAAATATATAGAATTTCTCTTCACGGACGCTGAAACCTACGGCACCAATGCAGCGGTTACCATCCATAATAGGACCAACGATGAAAATTCTTTCATAAATATTATCTGTCCCTAAAGCATTTTTAGCAGCTTCAGCAACAATAACCTTATAGGATTCGCCGTTGATCATCAATTGCCATCTGCCTTCATGAACATATAGCCTTTTTCGTCTTTCCAGATCGGCAGCCCCCATTTTTCAAAAAGATGAACAGTTGAATCAACGTGGCGTGCAATGTTGAAAACAAGATCTTCTCGGGTGATACCCATCAAGATCATTGCGTACATAATCAACATAATCTTTAATTGTATTCTGACCATCACGTAGTCCAACGTATTGATTTATTGCAGATAAACCCATTGCAACTGCACCACTGCGGTCAACAGCAGCTTTATCTACCAGTGTTACTTTTAATCCGTTTTTCTTGGCCCAGTACGCAGCTTCCACAGCGGCACCACAAGCAGCCATTCCACCACCAACAATGAGAAGATCAGTGGTGACTTCTACGGTTTCGAAATTAGCCATTAATTCTTTTACTCCTTATTAATGGTTTACTTAGTTTAATGAAACAACTTCTTTAAGACCCAGTGAATCTGGTTCAGTGTATAGAGCTGGGGTCTTATAGATTGTCGTGAGTAGCAAATCCACCGTCAGGCTCTACTTTGCCTTCAGGGGTAGTGCGGATCGGGAATTTGAAACGCTTTAGGCTGCCGTTTCTGAATTTAACTGTCCAGAGTATACTGTCTGTACTGCGCATTGGAGTTACTGACGCACCCAATGGAACGAAGTCTGCATAACCGCGAACTTCAATTGCCTGTGTGGGACAGATCTTAACACAATTGTAGCATTCCCAGCACATTTCAGGTTCACGGTTGTAAGCCTTCATTTTATTTTTATCCAATACCATTAAGTCATTCGGACAAATGTATTGACAAGCCGTCTTATCAAGAGCTTTACAGCCGTCACATTTATCTTGTAATACATAACTTGGCATTAGTTTATCTCCTTTTTAATTAATTAACGACCTTATTTATTAAAGTTTTCAAAACGTTCCTTTAATTTTTTCTTTTCCATATCACCTGTTGCAAACTGGTGCATTTTTATTTCAACTTTTTCTTCAAGTGTAGCGTAGTAGTCACGCAGGATAGCCAATACTTCGGGACGGCTGAATTCTGCAGGGACATCGCCATTCTCGGATAAAGCTTTTCTGAGAGCTGTACCGCTAAGGAATAACCTGTCTTCTTTTTTGTGTGGACATGTTTTCATTGAAGCCATTCCGCCGCATTTGTAACACCAGAACGTCCAGTCAATTGGAAGCATTTTACATTCAAGTGCTCCGTCCCATAATTTGAAGTAAGCCTCCTGAGCATCAAACGGACCATAGTAATTTCCTACTCCGGCATGATCCCGGCCTATTATCATATGTGTGCATCCAAAATTTTGACGGAATACACCGTGCAGCAGACCTTCTCTCGGACCGGCGTAGCGCATATCAAGAGGATATCCACCGGCTACCACCCTATCCTTAACAAAGTAGTTTTCTACCAGGTTATCTATACACTTTACCCGAACATCAGCAGGTATGTCGCCGGGTTTAAGTTTTCCAACCAATTGATGGATATATAGTCCATCCGATACTTCAATTGCTATTTTTGCAAGATACTCATGAGAACGATGCATTGGATTACGCAATTGCAGAGCTGCAATAGTTCTCCATCCTTTTTCCTCAAAGATTTTTCTGCTTTCAGCAGGACGCTGGTAGATACCTTTGAATTCTTCAGGAAAATAACTTTCAGAAAGTACTTTCACAGGACCTGCAATATTCCATTCCAGCTGCTCCATCACCATTTTTACACCGGGATGCTCCGGGTCGGTGGTAGAAAAAACATTTTTACATTCAAAATGTTTATCAATCTTGTATTTTTCAGCAACTTTCATAGTAGCCATAACTTCTTTTGTCTCGTCGCTGATTAAAGTTATCTCCTCATTTATCTTAATGGAATCAGCTGCTTCTTTTGATACTGACAAAGTGATCGGAATTGGCCAGAACAAACCATTCGTCATCTTCATTTCTGAAGAAACACCTTTCCAGTCATCATAACCCATAAAACCTTCCAGAGGGGTAAATCCTCCTATACCCAACATTATCAGGTCACCGGTTTCACGACTGGTTGCAGGAATTTTTTTCAGCTTTGCAGCTTTTTTTAATTCCTCGTCTTTCTCTTTGCCACTTAGAAGAAGTATCTTCAGATCATCACTGCCATGCGGTCTTATCAAATTTGATTTAGACATAGATGTCCCTTCCTTTTAATATATTATTATTAACTTTATTGAGGTGCCCGATTGAAAAAGAAATTGCCTGCTCTTCGTAACTGAAAGAGACAAATAAGCTGGTCGCATTTACCTGGTTTATTTCCCCACTGAGAACAGGCAATTTCATCTCCCTATAAAAGGTTTAATTACAAAATGTGGACTATTTTTCTGCAAGAACAGAATAAATTCTTATTAAAAAGTATAGGTATGGTCCTGTAAATGCAACGCGAATGAACTTTCTGTAATCCGTATGTTGCAAAGAAAAAACTACATTCCTTTATAAGGATTAAATCCCATCTCCACTATTTCTTCTACAAAACCATTGAAAATCTCAGGCAGCTTATTATACTCATCTATTGACAGAGTGAGCAATTTTACTCTCTCAGGTTCAAGTACAAGTTGTTTGAGTTTTTCCTGTACGTTTTCCATACGTTTACTGGCAAGCTCACTTCCTTTTATATAGTGGCATTGATAGTCATCTCCATATTTGCACCCTATAAGAAGAACCCCGTCATATCCACGGGAGAGAGCGTCAGCAATCCAGACGACATTTACCGAACCAAGGCATCTTACAGGAATCACCCTTATATTAGGATCATATTGTAATCTGTACCATCCTGCAATATCAAGTGAAGGATATGCATCATTTTCACATAGAAAAGCAAGGATCCTTGGTTTTTCCTCAAATTCATCAGGAATGTTTACAGCCTTAATCATCGAGGAAATCATCTGGATGGAATAGTCTTTGAATGAAACAATTCTTTCAGGACAAGCGCCAAGACAGATACCGCATCTTCTACATCTCGTTAAATTCGGCAGTGGTGTTCCCTTAACATCTTCATCCAGGGTTCCGAAGGGACATTCCTCCGTGCATCTTTTACACTGAGTGCATCTTTGAAGAAAGAAATCCGGATATGACTGGTCACCTGAACGTGGGTGAACGGCTTTTCCTTCTTTTGAAGTATGCAGCACCTGAATCGCCTTTAAGGCTGCACCCCTTGCATCTTCTATACAGCTTTCGATATCTAAAGGGTAACGCACGGAACCAGCTGCATAAATACCTGTCCTCCTTGTTTCATAAGGAAAACAGATGTAATGGGAATCAGGGTAGCCATATTTCAATGTAGGAAGATCGGTCCCCTGTCTGTATGAGAGGTTTAATATTTTTGCTCCCGCCTCGGCTGACTGTGCAGCTTTTTTACCATCAAGAGTTTTTTCTGCGGAATCAGCAGAAAGTTCTTCAACTTCAGGCTGACCTACCAACGTTGATGGAATTGTTCCGGTAGCAAGCACTACTATGTCCGAGCTTATTTGAATTTTTTCACCCAACAATGAATTATCTATATCAATCAAAATTGAATTATTTGAGCTTTCAACTTTTACAACCTCTCCCTTCGTGAAAAATATGTTGTCTTCTGTCTGAACTCTTTTATAAAAAAGTTCTAACTGGGCAGTTGTTCGGATATCTTTATAAATGATATAAATTAATGCATCAGGATATTTCTCTCTCACATAGAGCGCCTGTTTTAATGAAACTGAACAACATGTGGCTGAACAATATGGAAGGTGCTTTTCATCCCTGGAGCCGGCACATTGAACAAAAACCACACTTTTAACAGGGGTGCCGTTGAGTAGCTTTTTACCATTTGTAAAATACTCCTCGAACTGCACATTGGTCATTACATTTTCAATCATTCCATAACCATATTCCACCAGTTTATCAGCATTATAGGGTTTTGAACCTGTAGCCTGGATTATTGACCCTACGATAAAATTGTCATCATTGCTCAAGGTAACATTAAAGTTCCCGGGCTCACCTGATATCTTTCTTATGACACTTGATGTTACTACCTTGATATTATTAAATGATGCAATTTTTTTAATTAATTCTTCATGCCCCGGAGGCTCAGGATCTCTATAAGGATGTCCTGAAGGTTCTTTTTTATAAATATGATTAAGGTAGCCTCCCAGCTTTTCTTCTTTTTCTACCAGAACCACAGGTAAACCGGCTTCAACTGTCTCAAGGGCAGCAACTATGCCTGTAATTCCCCCTCCTACAACTAAAACCGTCTCATTGATATCTCTCTGAAAAGGTTCAGGAATATCACAATTGTTAACTTTCGCAATACCCATCCGCAAATAATCATCTGCAAGCATCTGGGTATCCTCATCATTCGGTTTATGAGTCCATGCAACATGCTCTCTAAGGTTTACTCTATCAACTAACACATCTTTTCCAAACGTAAATGTATCCGAGAGAACCCGGGGGGAACAGGCCCCAATTATGATTTTATTCATATTTTCATTTTTAATATCATTATTTATTAAATCGATGCCTTCATCGCTGCACAGCCAATTATTTACTTTACAAACGGGTATTTTATTTTCTTCAGCAGCAACTTTAACTAGTTCATCAAAATTTAATGACTCACTTAAGCCGCATCCTGAACAGAGATAAACTCCAATCTTATTTTCTGATGCCATTGCTTATTTCCCTCCCATATTTTGAATAACTCTCAAGACTGTACCTGTAGCTTCACGAACAGTTGCTGCAACATCCTTGGGCCTGGTAATAACTCCGCAACCCAAGGTACCGTTAACTTTTAAAAATCCATTTTCATCAAAAGAAGATCTGTCAACCGGGATAGTTGCTGACACAGGTTTCATTCCGGTTGCCAGTACCACAAGCTCGACCGAATTCTGGGTAAGATTTCCAGTTAGAGAATCTTCAGCTTCAACGATCAGATTTTTAGTAGACTCATCCAGAAATACTTTTGCAACCTTTCCACGATGAAAGGATAGTTTACTATCACCCTGAACACTCTTGTAAAAATCTTCGAGCAGACCGTTTGTACGAACATCGATATAATAGATATGAATCTCAGCATCGGGATATTGTTCTCTTATGTACTTTGTGTGCTTTAGAGATGCTGTACAGCATACAGAAGAACAATAGTCAAGATGATTTTCATCCCTTGATCCTGCACATTGTACAAAAGCTATGCTGTTAACTTTTTCTCCCGTGGAAGGTCGAAGAATTTCACCTTTTGTCGGCCCATTATTTGAAGCAAGTCTTTCCATCATCACGTTAGTTATAACATCAGGATATTTTCCGTACCCCAGCAGATTTAACTTACCTGCATCATAAGGTTCCCAGCCTACAGCCCATATTACAGAACTAACCTCAATGGACATGTTCTTTTCCTGATCATTCAGATCTATTGCCTTATATTTGCATGCTTCTACACATTCACCACAGGTTTCACCAAGACAAGCTGATTTATCGATAACATAACAGGCAGGATAAGCACCCTCATACGGAATATAGATAGCGGTTGTTTCATCCATCGCGTAGTTAAATTCGTTCTTCCTGAATTGTGGACAGACTTTTACACAATCACCGCAGCTGGTACACCGGTTATTTACATAGCCTGGTTTTATTTTAATTTCAGCCCTGAACTTGTCTCCATTTTTTTGAATGTCGCTGACTTCAGCCATAGTGTAAAGCTTAATCGCTGGATTGGTACGCAGTCTTCGGATGTTTATCTCCAGTCCACACGAAGGTGGACACATTTTGGGAAAGTACTTATTGAATTGCGCAACCTTCCCTCCGATATATGGCTTTTTTTCTACTAATAATACGTTAATACCTGTTTCCGCAGCTTCCACAGCAGCAGTAATACCGGCTATTCCGGCACCAACTATTAACAGGTCAGATGAGATTAAATTTTCAGACATAATAATTTTTCCGGTTTGTTATTCGTAATAGCCTATGATTGATTTTTCAACTTTAATTTCTTTAACGCCTTCGATGTTTGATAAAACTGATTTTATATCGTTTTCCCACATTCTTGATCCGACTTTTGGAGTGTTCCCTTTTACAATTACAGAACCATTGGATGCATTGGCTTCGATTTCAACTTCACTTCCTTTAGTTCTGGGAGACTGCTGAAGATAGGCACGAACCCTGGCGGAAAGATGCAGATTCTTCATAACTTTAATGGATGCATCATTTGATTGAAATGAATTGCATGTTACTATCCCGGCAATCAGATCGGCAGTCATATCCGGGCTTATTTTTTCAAGGTTAAAAACGATATCGTAAAAAGCGGGATTCTTCCAGTCTACACCATATAAAAACTGTGACCATTTTTCCCTTCTTTCATCAATTAACTTTATTTGTGAAAGAACTTCCTCCCTTGTTTTACCTCCTTCTGACATTAGCGTTTTTATCCTGTATTCTGGAGGCGCAGTTAGTAGTACACGTAACACAAATGGTATATCCCCTAGAAGAAACTGTGCAAGATGACCATGATAAACCATTGTTCCCTTAAGCGCAAAATCCAATAGAGCCGTTTGAAAGCAGGAGAGATAGTGTTTTTTCCTGTCACCTAATTTATCCCAGAATGTTGGAGATTTTTCAATAAAGGATAAATCACCCAACCCCGTTTCTTTAATCCCATATTTTTCTGCTGCCTTCAATACATCCTCCCTGGTAACGATCCTGCATTTCAGCCGGTCAGAAATTTTCTTTGCTATAAGTTCGGTAGCACTTAATGAACCTCTTGAAATTGTTATAATATTCATACATCCTCCGGGGTTTTCAGCCCGCTTTTATGAATTTCATCTTCGCCCAGGTTTATTTTACAGTCTGGGCAATCGTAGATTCCAATCTGTGAATCAAGGCATGAGAAATTATTGGGTAACTAGATTTTTGCCTCTTTTTAACTCATCCTTTATCACGATATCAACTCTCCGAACTTCAAAAGACTAAAAACTTCATTCAACAGGAGAGTGCCACCGCCAAGATACGCTGTCTTTTCAAATCCATTGTTCCCAAAAAATCTTGCTGATTCGTATGACCGTCCACCTTTTGTACAAATAAAAAGAATCTCCTGGTCCTGCTCATAATCCTTTAATCTATTCCTTAAAACTGAAAATGGAATATTTATCGAAGCAACCGGCAAAAGTTTTGACTCTGCATCTTTCTTCTCTCTTACATCTATTAACATCCCACGGAATTGAGGCAGGTTCATTGGATTAAAATTTATTATCCCATCTCTTTCCTGATTAAGGGCGATATAACCAAGGTAATTTAACGGGGAAATAGTTGTTGAATGAGATGGATGGAATGAATGCTCAAGACAAATAAGAGATTTGAGGGTCCTTCTTTCTTTCAACAGTATTGAGAATGCATCGATATAGCGCAGTATTTCTCCCTCCCCCATTAACTGAATTCCCAGTAGACGAAGACCTGGTTTTTGATAAACAAGCTTGCCAAAGATGTTTTTTACTTCAGGATCAAAATCTGCTCTATCAGACCAAATGCCGATTACGCTTGCTGTATGAAATCCTTGCTGAATAGCCTCACTTTCTGTGAGTCCCGACCTGCATACATTGTTATTAAAAATTTTTAGGGATTTTGTTTCAATAGTTCCTTTGAAGTCTACCTTCCGGCCGTTTATGGAATCGGCCGCGGCCCTGCCCAGCCTGTTGGCAAGCGAGCCGTCCGGAAAGTGAATGCTTTTTCCTGTTATGATGTTTTTAACCTCAGTGCAATCACCAGCGGCCCAGATGCCTGATTTGTTGGTATGCAGCTTTTCATCAATAAGTATTCCCCCGCTGTTTCCAAGTTTTACATCTGCTTTCCTGGCGAGAGATGTCTCAGGTTTCAAAGGATCTGAAAATATGACAAAATCTGTTTCAATTTTCTGACCGTTTTCCAAAACAACCACAGGCATGTTGTTATTATCCGGCTCTATCCTTTGAACATGGGTAGAAAGAAGATTCACGATTTTATCTGAATTGATGGATTTTGAGAAATGTTTTGAAAATTCGACATCAAACATATCGTGAAGAAATGAATCCTGTTTTGTAATAATTGTAACATCAATTCCCCATAGCGAAACCAGAGATTCAGCATTTACCCATGCAGATTCTCCACTACCGATGATGACAGTCTTCTTTATCAGACCAAGCTTTATAAGTTCCTTGAATTTGATAACATCTTCCGGTGAATAAACAGAAGATATGCGGGAGGATTCGAAATAAGGGAAAGCAGGTTCTACCGGAGAACTACCCGTGGCAATTAACAAAGCATCATATCTGAGTTTAAATTTATCGTCTTTTCTGTGATCGAAACATTCAATTTCTTTTTTCCACGGATCAATATCTACTGCTTCTGTTCGTGTAAGTACGGTTATACCTTCGAAATCCTGAAAAAAAGTTTCATCACGCTTTATACCATATGGGGTTTTTGTAAGTTCAAAAACATCGTCAATTTCACCGGAGGTATATAGAGGAAGGCCGCATTTGCTTAAAGAAACGAATGGAGATTTTTCTACTATAGTTATCCTGTAATCATTGGACAACCTGCTTAATCTTGCAGCGGCTTTACATCCGGCTGCCATTCCGCCTATGATAATTATGTTAAACACTAAAACATGCTACGTTTCTATGACTCTTCTTACTTCAAGAGTTATTTTATAAAAAATTGTTATCAGGAAAATCCCGATAGCCCATATTGAGAGTGAAATGAAAGCTTCAGGAATTGTAGGCCAGTACTGAACTACATCTCCGAAAGGTGTGGGGATGAATCCTGTTATTATTAACCCCAATCCTTTATCAATCCAGATTGAAAAAAATACCATAAGAGAAGCAATGATCAGCATTGTATTGTTTTTTCTGAATTTCGGAGTTAGAAGCAGTACAAGTGATGCAATGGCTAAAAGCGCAGAAGTCCACATCCAGGGAACAAGTCTCATCTTTCCATCCAGACCCAGATAGAGATACTGAAGATGAGCAACATGTTCAGGTATTGCACCATACAGGGTTGTAAAAAACTCCATCAGAATAAAAAAGACATTTACACACATTGCATAAGTTATTATAAGACTTAGCTTTTTCACTGCTTCTTCCCCGGGGTCGAACTTCGTTAGTTTTTTAATTATGAATGTGAATAATAGGAGCAGAGCCGGTCCTGCAGAAAAAGCTGAAGCAAGGAACCTTGGAGCGAGTATTGCCGTCAGCCAGAATGGTCTTCCGGCTAATCCTGAAAGCAGGAATGCAGTTACGGTATGAATACTTATAGCCCAGGGAATTGATAGGATGATTATTGGTCTGATCCACCGTGGAGGTGCTGTTGATTTCTGCTCTGCTGCAAGTGTGACGCGTGTTATTATTACATTGATCACGAGATATCCGCTAAGCGCAAT
Organism: uncultured Bacteroidota bacterium; assembly: GCA_963839165.1. GTDB lineage: Bacteria > Bacteroidota > Ignavibacteria > Ignavibacteriales > Ignavibacteriaceae > DATFVA01. The sequence continues at coordinate 1,413,491 of CAWIUG010000005.1, forward strand.
GACATCCCAAAACATCAGAGAGTGAAGGGTTGGATGTAAAAAAATATTTGCTACTCTGAATGGCTGTCCAAGATCAACGAATACAAAAAGTATGCACATTATAGCAGCGGCTATCGCGAGGAATTCACCCAGTATCGTAATTTTTCCGAAAGCTTTGTAGTTATGAAGGTAATAAGGCAGGACAACCATAACGGCTGAGGCAGCAACTCCGACTATAAAAGTGAATTGGGCTATATATAAACCCCAGCTGATATTCCGGCTCATACCGGTGATACCAAGTCCGTAATCAAGTTGACGCAGGTAGAAGTAGAAGCCGGATGCAATGATTAGAGAAAGCAGAAGCAGCCAGCCCCAATATTTTTTATTTCCTTTTAAGGCATATTCTAACATTTCTGAACCCTATACGAGATAATAAATTTCAGGACCTGTTCCCAACCCCGGTTTTCTCCGGATTGAAAATTTCTCTTTTAATAATTTTCTAACTTCAGATTGAGGATCATTCAGATTTCCGAAGACCAATGCTTTTACAGGACAGACATCAACACATGCTGGAAGAAGCCCTTTTGCCAATCGTTCTTCACAAAGCATACATTTTTCGACAACTCCCTTTGTCCTTGTGGGAAACTCAGGATTTATGTCTTTTATTGACGGACGGGGATCTCTCCAGTTAAAGCTTCTCGATCCGTAAGGACAAGCTGCCATACAATACCTGCAGCCAATGCATCTGTGCCAGTCCATCATCACAATCCCATCTTCCCGTTTCCATGTTGCCTGGGTGGGGCATACATTTACACACGGAGGGTTATCACAATTATTACAGAAGACCGGAACCATTTTATCCCTATAATTTTCTGTCATAAAGAAATTTTCCTGATCGATAAAAGCCTTTTCATATGGCTCTTTCCATATCCATTTAACCTCGTCTTTAGTTGCTCCAAAATCAGGTATGTTATGCTCTTTGCTGCAGACATCAATACATTTTGTACAGCCTTTTTCTGAAATACATTTACGAAGATCGATGACCATCGCCAGTCTTTCTTTCTTGATCACTCCTGCTGAATTTGGTGAGAAGTTTGCTTTCACAGGACCAGGAGACAGTTTACCAGCCGGAAGGCTTAGGCATTTGTCAGATGCAACTCCAAGTGCAGCAAGTCCGGCTATTTTCAGAAATGTTCTTCTTCCCTGCTTCATATTTTTTTCTCCGGATTTTGAGGAGCGTTATGACAATCCCAGCAGTAATTGGAGATGCCGACATAATTATGACATTGATCGCAGAATTTTGTTTTATCCGAATGGCAATTCATACATGTATTAGTCAAGCTCATATTGAAGTGCCTGCCGGCAGCATTGACAAAATCTCTTTGACCGTTCCTTACTACTTCGTCTCTCCAGTCATCTAAAATTGTCATATGATTTTCACGCATATACTCCTTATCTTCAATACATTCTTTTTGGTTCTCCTTCACAGGCAATATAGGATCAGGTTTTATCTGAGAACTCCCGTTTGTCAAATCATACCAGAAAGGGGAAGTAAAAATTCCGATGAAGATAATCAGTCCGATTATTATTTTTCCAGCATCATACATACAAGGATTCCTTTGTTGTCATTTCTTCTGTTTCCAGTGGCTCTCCCCGGAGGTCTGTCGTTCTTTCCTTCTCTCCCTTCATAATCAAAGCATTACCAACAAGTTCATGCACACCCCCTATCTCAACTCCGCCTACCCAATAATCAATCATCGGAGGAAGTGTGGCTTTATCGATCGCGCATATACAGCCGAGGAAATTAACATTATGTTTTTCTTTTACATATTTAACCGCATTTGCTCTGGGTAATCCACCTCTTAATCTCATTTCAAGGTTTTCATCTGTTCCCAGTCCAGCGCCGCTTCCGCAGCAGAAGGTTTGCTCTTTTATTGTATTGTCAGGCATTTCATAGAAATAATTGCACGAATTTTTAATGATATATCTCGGTTCCTCTATCAGTCCCATTGCCCGTGCAGGGTTACAGGAATCATGGAAGGTTATTTTCCATTTATTGTTTCTGGTTTTATCAAGATTTATTTTATTATTCTTTATCAGATCTGCCGTAAATTCACAGATGTGAACCATTTTAGTTGATTTCGTATTTTCAAATTTAGTCCCGGTTATAGGAGAAACAGGGGCTTCAAGAAAGTCTGCTGGACCATTCATAGTATCCATATATTGGTGCATCACCCTCCACATATGACCGCATTCTCCTCCGAGTATCCATTTTACACCAAGTCGTTTTGCCTCCGCGTATACCTTGGCATTAAGAGCCTTCATAAGATCGTGAGATACAAATGAACCAAAGTTTCCACCTTCAGAAGCGTACGTACTCCAGGTATAATCCAGTCCTATTTCATGGAATAAAGTCAGGTAGCCAAGCAGGGTGAAATAGTGGGGGGTTCCGAAATAGTCAGCGGAAGGAGCAACAAATAAGATTTCCGCACCCTTTTTATTTATAGGAGCATTAACCCTGATCCCTATTATTGTTTCCAGTTCATCAACAGCAAAATCGATACTGTCTTTAAAACCATGGGGCTGAATTCCAAGGTGATTGCCGGTTCTGAAACTGTTGGCTACGGGAGTAATAATCCAGTCGATATTAATCCCTATCAGGTTAAGCAGCTCTCTGGCAAGAATGGTTATTTCAGCTGTATCAATTCCATAGGGACAGAAAACCGAGCAGCGACGGCATTGAGTGCACTGGTAAAAATAATAGAACCATTCCTTAATAACTTCTACGGTTAGTTCTCTGCCTCCGGCAAGCTTACCCAGTAATTTTCCCCCAAAAGTAAAATCATTTCTATAAATCGACCTGAGTAATTCCGCTCTTAACACAGGCATATTTTTAGGGTCTCCCGACCCAATGAAAAAGTGACACTTATCGGCGCAGGCACCGCAGCGGACACATATATCCATAAAAACCTGAAGGGAACGGAACCTGTGGAGCCTGTCTCTCAGACCCTTGAGAATTATCTCCTTCCAGTTTTCAGGCAGCTTCCAGTCTTCTTCCATGGGCTGCCATTTCCTCGGATTGGGCTGCTGAAGGTAGTCTACATTCTGTGGGTTTCCGCTGTAGTTAAATACCCCATGCTGAAACTCAACAGCTGGATTTAGCCATTTTCTATGATCTGGATTATAGTTTATTTTATCTGCTAATTCTTCGGGTTTAGGCTTAGTTTCAGACATTTTTATTCCTTCTCTACTGGTAATCCGGCATCTTTCATTTTTTCTCTGAATTCATCTTCGTACTCCTCATAGGTATGAACCCTAACTGGGTTATTCCAGGGATTTATGTGTCTTTTCATACGACTATTATTTGCAAGGTTCCTGGTTGGTGAAAGAAATACGCCGGGCATATGCAGCAATTTGCTGAATGGGAAATATGCAAGCAGTGAACTGACAAGAAACAAATGAATAAAAAAAAGAGCTCCGATACCTGCAGGTATTACAGGCTGAAAAGTAAAGAGACTAATAGCAAGTTCTTTAACATTTATTAAATCTACCCTGTAGAAGTATCTCATAAGTATACCTGTAACCGCAATACTTATAATAAGAAATAGCGGAAAATAGTCTGATATCATCGAGATATATTTAACTTTTTTATCTACGATTCTTCTGAAGATTAAAAAGAGCAGGGCGGCACTTATCAGAACATCTGTCATGAATAAAACCGGCAGCCCCAGCTGGAGCATACCATCAATATTCTGCAGAGCTACTGCAAATGCAGGAACTGGTTCAGCGAAAAATCTGAAATGCCTCAGGAAGATTATCAGAAGAGACCAATGAAAAACTATGCCACCGAGCCAGAGATACTTTGTGCTTCCATAAGCTAATCGTGGACCTTTTTTGAGCTCAGTTTTTGTATTCCTGAATAATGATCTGAAGAATAAGATTTCGAGCAGCATACGACCTATTACACCGAGGGTTGTGTGAGGGCTTTCCAGTTTGCTGCTTTTTATCCAGGTAAGAGATTTTTGCTGACCGGCTACTGTCGGAATATTAAAAGGAACAGGGCTTCTTCCCCATTTAATAACACGGTATACTATTCCGGAGATAAATGTTAAAATGGCGGCATAAGGAATAACAACGCCGAAAAGGTACTCCAGTTTAAGATTTTCTATACCTATATATGCTGCCAGGATTAAAACTGCTACAGCAAATAATGAAAAAAGTATGTTCATTGTTATTCCCCGAAACTATAAATAGCTGATTTACTCTCCCCGTTTATTTTCCTCTTAATACAACGGAATTCTTAAATCCCCATCCGATTTTTTACTTCACTCAAACGCAACTGATAGACTTTTTCTCTTGCTGCTGTATATAGATCAAAGGCAGTGAGGGCCACCCGGTCTATTTCTTCCAAAATTTCACAGAACTCCATGAAATCATCAGTGGTTCTTATTTCCGTCCGTATCTCTTTCCTGATAATATCTTTCAGACTGAAAATAAATCCCGCAGCCTTTGAAGGCTGAAAATCTTGTACTGCTCTGATTTTTATGATATCATTGAGCACTATCTTAATTTCCAGTACCTGATTACCAGTTAGAATAGAGTCAAAAATACTCTCTGCAGCTTCACAGATAATATGACCAACAGGGTTGCTGAACTGATTTTTTTGCAGCCGAAGAAAATCGGAAGTTTCAGCCGGATACGTATCAAATATAGATTGCATCCATCCATTAATAATTACTTTCCTCTTCTGCTGCAGTAATTCTTTTACCATAATTATACTTTAACCTGCAAGAAAATTATAGTGTTTTTCCTGCTTATTCTATCCGTTGATAGTGATGAACAAACAGGAAAAACAAATATATTCCCAATCAGACGCATCCGGTGGGTTTTGTTAGTCCTGCAACCTTGCAGGCACCTTTTGCTGGTCCTGATGGAAACAATTCATAAATTTCTTTAAGTGAAAAACCCGTTTCTTTACAGAGTTTCCGTATCATCGGGGCTATTCCATATTTCTTAAAATAATCACGTAGGTAATAAATGACTTTCCAGTGGTTCTCTGTCATTATCTGGACATCCTCGGTGGATGCTAATGCCTTTGCAACATCCTCTGTCCATTCTTCCGGTCTCTGAATGAAGCCGTCTTCGTCAACTTCAATCTTCAATTCCTGAAATTCAAAGGTTGGCATAATTTTATCCTATTATTGTTGATGATTAAGTAACTAACTCAATATTTATTTCATTTCAAGATATCCGCAGGGACAATTCTCTGCGCATTTTTTACATCCATTACAGAAATCAAGCTTGAATTTATAGGTCTGATGTTTGCTTAAAGGTTTTACAATAGCCTGATCCTGGCAGTAACTCCAGCATGTTCCACAATCAAAGCAAGAACCGCAGCTCATACATCTTTTTGCTTCATCTATCACCTGTTCCTCAGTAAGAGTTGAGGTGATTTCAAGGTTCAGGTCCTTAAGCCTGTCCTCAGGTGGAATTTTAAATGGTTCATTACGAAGCTTGCTTTCATAGTAGTTCAGCATTATTCTGTCGTGCGTAATCACAGGAGGTTTAACTTCAGGCTTTGTTTCAATATTCCGGAATCTGTTATGAATAGCCTCTGCAGCCTTCCTGCCGTTAAAAATTGCAATGGTAACGAGTCCCAGTTCAAGCGCGTCACCACCGGCGTATGTCTCACGGATCTTAGTTTCACCGTTTTGATTAACTTTAATCCATTCCTTACCTTCATGCAGGTCATCAAGGCCTTTAAAATTAGGTTCCTGACTGATAGCAGCAATAACGGTTGTTGCGTCAAGTAAAAAAAAGTTATCTGGAATAGGAACAGGTCTGCGTCTTCCCGAGGAGTCGGGCTCACCTAATTCCATTTTCTGACACTTCATTTTTGTAACTCTATCACCTGCTTTTTCCAATTCTACAGGTGCTGCCAAAAACTCAAGTGTAATACCTTCCTCTTCGGCACCACTGATTTCTTCTTCAATTGCCGGCATTTCGTTCCTGGTACGTCTGTAGACAATAGTGACCTCCGCACCCAATCTCCTGGAAACCCTGGCAGCATCAATTGCAGTATCTCCTCCGCCTACTACCAGGACCTTATTTCCAACATTAACTATCTCCCCGCTGTTCATTTTGTTCAGGAACTCTGTTCCTGTATAAACATTCACTGCATCTTCGTTGGGTATACCAAGCAACTTTCCTTTATGAGCACCAATTCCAACAAAAATTGCATTATAATTCTTCTGCAGATCTTCATAAGAAATATCTTTTCCAACTGCCTTATTACAGAGTATTTCAACACCAAGATCCTCTATTCTTTTAATTTCCTTATCTAGAACATCCTGAGGAAGCCGGTAATCGGGAATCCCGTATCTGAGCATTCCGCCAGCTTTACTAAACGCTTCGTAAACAGTCACGCTGTAACCTCTCCTGGTTAACTGGTATGCACAGGAAAGACCTGAGGGACCTGCGCCGATTACAGCAATTTTTTCAGGATACTTTTCTTCACTTATCCTTTTAAACGCGAAGTTATTCTGTAATGCAAAGTCCCCGACAAACCTTTCCAGGTTATTGATACTTACTGCACTGTCCTTATGCGTTCTATTGCAGTTGCCTTCACAGGGATGTGGGCAAACTCTTCCGCAGACAGAGGGGAATGGATTTTTTTCGGTTAGAATATTCCATGCTTTTTCAAATGCTTCCGGATGATTTCCACCGTTATCATCAGACCAGCTTATGGTTGTCAGGAATTCCCGGATATTAGTCTCATTAGGACATCCGTCGGCGCACGGAGGCGTTTTCGGTACCTGTACAGGACGCAGTGGAGATGATTCAACCGATGATCCCCCGGCAGAATGAGATCTCAATCCTCCAAGCGGTTTCTTTGCTTTTTTTACGATCTTGGCCATTTAATGAACTCCGATTAAATTCTAAACTAGTTTCAGGCGTAAGGGTAAATACCTGATTTAATGTCCTCCATCTGCTGGAGTATCAGGTTGTGCTTTTGTTCATCTGTCAACAGATATCCGAGAATGTACCTTACTACAAAATTTTTGGTGTTCCGGCGTGATTCTTCAGCAAGCCTTATTGTTTCTTTTTCAAGCTCAATATGTTTTTCCACCATACTCCATATATCAGCAAGTTCTTCCGGGGTAAGTGTGAAAGCTTCCTTTTCGAAGTTATCAATAAGAAGCTGCTGTACTTTTTTATGCATTGCTGAATCCTGCCTGATTATTTCCATGATCTGTTTAACAACAGGATTTTTGGTTTTGGAAATAATTTCTGAAGTGGATCTTACCGATTCATCCTCAACTACCTGCCAGGTTCTTAAAGTATCTACTAATTTTTCATTTAGTTCTTTTTGAGTAGCCATAATTCATCCTCTGATAAATATTTTTGTATTTTTAATATCCTTGTATGTTTTAGCGGCCTTAATCATTCCTGTAACCCATTCCTGAGCTGCAAGCGCATGGAGGTGGATGTAAGTGGCAAATACATTTTTATACATCAGTCCATCGCGTCCCCCAATACTGCCGGTACCTCTGGTAACCAGAAGAGAACTCTTTATCCATGGATCATAGTTGTAAATTTCGGAATAATGGAATTCGTGACCTTTAAGTATAACCCCCTCTTCAAAAAAAGGATTTTCTTTATCCACCAGGGCCTCAGAGTATCCATGTCCGCATGGCTTATCATGCATTTTAATTTCAATAGGAAGAATTCCCGATAAAGGATATTCCCGACCTCTCCAGTTAATTTTTTGGGCCAGGTACATTAAGCCCCCGCACTCAGCATAAAGGGGTAAACCATCTTCAGCTAAGATTTTTATTGCGGCATTAAATTCCGTATTCCCAGATAAAAGGTTGAGGTTTATTTCCGGAAATCCTCCACCAATATAAATTGCATCAAGTTCCTCCAGAAGATCTTTTAGAACTGGTGTGAACTTATTCTCCGTTGATATAGGGACAAGTGAAGCACCTGCTCTTTCCAATAATTCCAGATTCTCAGGATAATAGAAGGAAAAGGAATTATCGCGGAAGAAACCGATCTTAACCTTCTTATCATTAGGGATAATCCCAACTGAGCTGATCCTTCCGGCAGGTTCAGATTTTGAGAGAGGAGCTGATTTTTGAGATATGGATATAATTTTGGAAATATCTACATTTTCTTCGATAACTTTATTCAATACTTCCAGTACATGCGATTTTTCCTGAAGTTCTTCAGGCATTACCAGTCCCAGATGCCTGGATGGCAAAATGAATTTTTCCTGAAGTTTGGGTATTGCACCTATTACAGGTACACCGGTCTCATCCTCGATTGCTTCCTTGACTATTCTTAAATGACGTTCTCCGGCGATACGGTTTAGAATTACCCCCGCAATATGAAGTTTTGGATCGAGACGCATACAGCCGGCAATAAAAGCCGCTGCTGTTCGGGTAACTTTCGTAACATCCTGTACAATAATAATGGGTGCCTGTAGATAATCAGCAAGTTGTGCAGTACTGTGTGTTCCCCTGCTGTCCATTCCATCAAAAAGGCCCCTGTTACCCTCGATAATATTTATACCATTCTCTAGAGCATGGTTAAGAAAAGATTTTTTAACTGTGGGAAAACCCATCATAAAACTGTCGAGATTCCTGGCTGGTTTATCTGATGCTAAACTCAGCCAGGCAGAATCGATGTAGTCAGGACCCTTTTTAAACGCGGCTACATCTAAACCTCGATTTTTAAGAGATACGAGAAGTCCACAGGTAACAATAGTTTTACCTGAATCCCCGGATAATCCACTTATGACAATCCTGGGGCAATTCCTGGAGATCATAATCTTCCCGGCAAAAATGTTAATCTAATTCTCAGCGCCTTCTCTATGCGGGATCTCAATGAAGCTCCCGCCAAAGTAAGTGTATACACACTTTCCGCTTTCTATTAAATCTCTGATCGCGGATTTGGCTAACGTTTTATCACACCTTTCACCGTACAATTCGAGCACAGCCTTGGTTAGATCGGTAGCCTTCCATTTTTTCTGTCCCATACTGTCTTTAATTAACCGGAACATTGCACCAGAGACTTCTTCAACTTTAACCTGCTCAGCCATATAAACCTCCTCCTAATAAGTAAGATGAGCTGATCGTTTAAATGTTAAGCCGGCATGTTTGAAATCATCAATATGAACTTTCTCAAACGGAATTCCCGTCAATCTGAAGAACTTCGGCCAGCCTATGCGATTAATCCATTCACCCATTCTTTCGTGGGGTTGAGCATTTTTGGCCCAGACTTCGACAAGATTGCTGACTGCATCTACTACTTCCGGCCAGCGCGGGGGATTATTAGGCAGGAATGGTATTGCCAGCTTTGAGAACATTGGTTCGCTTCTAGCATTGGATACTTTTCCACCAACCCATATTGATACGCCGTCGTTCAGAGGATCATTAAGAGGCATAGCAGGACAAACTGTATAACAGTTTGCACAGAACATGCACCTTTCCTCAATAACTTCGACTGACGATTTACCGTCAAACGTTGCGGGCTTTATTGCTGCCGTTGGACACGCCGAAACGACAGAAGGTATTTCACACATAGCAGATAGTTTATTGGGGTTGACCTTGGGAGGTCTTCTGTGAATACCAAGTATTGCTATGTCGGAACAGTGGACTGCACCGCACATATTCAGGCAGCACGCTAGCGCTATTCTAAGCTTGGCGGGCAATTTCATCTCGGTGAAATATTCTATAAGTTCATCCATCACCGATTTTACAATACCTGATGCGTCTGTTGCTGCAGAATGACAATGCACCCAGCCCTGTGTGTGAACTATGCTTGAAATCGAATTCCCCATTCCGCCGACAGGATGACCTAATGCCTTCAGTTCTTCGATTAAAGGATCAACTTTCGATTCATCCGATAGAAGGAATTCAACATTATGCCTGCTTGTGAATCTCAGGTAGCCATCGCAGTATTTATCTGCTAGATCGGCATATATCCTAATTTTTTCGATTCCTAAAAGTCTGGGAGAGGCTGCACGAACTGTAAATAGTTTGGCCCCAGTCTCAGAAGTGTGAACCATAACACCGGGTTTAGGAATTTCATGATATTTCCACTTACCATAGTTCTCTTTTATTATCGGCGGCAGGAATTTTTCGTAATGCGGGGGACCGATATCGGTTAGTCTTTTCTTTTTCTCTTCAGCCATTTTTTTATTCCTTTGAATAATATTTCAGATTTTAAAAATTAACTGATTGATCATTTTTCTTCAGCCAGTTCAGCGGCTTCTTCATCAGTACCCTCTTCGGAGTCCTCTTCAAAGTATTCTTCATAGAATACATAAGGATTCTCCCTGGGGTGAGCAACCATTTCGGGAATAGGTTCGACGCCTATGGCCTCAAGAAAGTTACCCATACCTACTCTTTGAATGAATTCACCAACTCTCTCACGATTTTTACCTTCCTCTGACCATAGTTCGTGTATTTTATCTACCAATTCAATTAATTCTGTATATGGTGGTTCGATTTTCATGAATGGCACTAAAACAGAAGAAAGCAGCGCACCCTCAACTATCGGGGCTTTTGAACCGATTAATATGCACGCACCCTGTTCCTTCCCTGGAGCCAAAGCTTTCGGCATCGTATTTATACAGTGCATACATTTTACACAAGACCGGTTGTCTATGCTTAGTTCCTTTCCATCCCAATCCATGCATTTGGCAGGACAGTTATTAACCACTTCTTTTTGAATATCCATTCCTGATTCAGCATATTCTGTAACTGCTTTTTTATCCATCCGGATATCATCTTTCCAGGTACCGATAATTGACATATCTGCTCTTGCGACAGAGGCAACACAATCATTCGGGCAGCCTGACATCTTAAATTTCCATTTATATGGGAAGGCTGGCCTATGCAGTTCATCCTGATAATGCATGGTTAGAAAATATGTAAGGGCCATTGTATCATAACATGCCCATTCGCAGCGCGCTTTACCGCAGCAGCAGCTGGGCGTTCTGACATCTGAACCTGACCCGCCAAGATCGAAACCTAATTCAGTTAATTCCTGGAATATTGGTTCCAGCTGATCGGTTTTTGTTCCCAGAAAAACAATATCCCCGGTTGAACCATGCATATTTGTTAACCCTGAACCATGCTTTTCCCAGATGTCGCATAAACTTCTCAATATATCTGAAGTATAGAACCAGCCGGCAGGCTGATTTATACGCAGAGTATGAAAATGCGAAACATTGGGAAAATCTTCAGGCAGATCCGAGTACCTGCCGATTACTCCGCCTCCGTAACCGAGAACTCCAACAATTCCACCGTGTTTCCAATGACCTATCCTCTCTTCGTAAGAACGTTCCAGTTGTCCCAGAAGATCATTAGCCATTGGATTATTCTCGGCTGCTGATTTAATTTCTTTTACGAAACTTGGCCAGGCACCTTTTTCTAGTTCATCCAGCTTCGGTGTCTTCCGTTTATTCTCAGCCATTTTATCTCCTGTTATTTTTATTTTTTACAGTTTCCTGTTTGTATGCAGAACAATGTTTTTTATGTAGTTTTCAAGTATTCTCCGACTCCTCCCGGAAATCTTAACCCAAAAATTCTGAATAAAACTTATTGAAGCAGTGGTGTAATTACAATATGAAATTAGGTTTTGTAATCTATGTGTTGTATTTGCTGAACAATCTGGTGATGTTCGCGCACAGCATTATTTTATAGGAATGTGGAGTGATCTGACAGCGAGTTCTACTATGAAGGTTCTCATTTCAGGACTGTTTTTGGGAAGGTCCATCGGCAAAGGTAGGGTTCCGCAATTGAAGTTCGTAAAGTATGTTCTGCATGGCTGCTGAAGATAAAGGGAGAGACGGCTGAAACCTATAGGAAGAGGAACCAGCATCCACCAGGCAATCCACCCATTAATTAAAGGAAGTGGGTCGTATTTTATCATATGAAATTTTTCAAATCTTTTTTGAAATGCTCTCAGTAAACCTTCAAAACGTATGGTTGGTTTTTCATTAATTCTTTCTTGAAGCCTGTCAATAAAATAACCCCTGGAATTAAGGACAATTTCTTTCATACTTTTGTCCTTGAAGATTACAAGGTAATCTTTAAGCTGGCAGGCCTGGTTGGTCTTGTAGGCCGTCATTGCCTCCAGGATTAATTTTTTTAGATCAGGTACATAGTACAACTCGCTCTTCAAATGCTTATCGTAACAGGCACGTGTAAAGTGATTATATGTTGAGGCATAGGGAAAAACGATTTTTAATGCGTCCTCTATCGATTTCAAACCGTACGACATAAAAGTGGGACAAACAAATCCCCGACAGTTCATCCTGTCCAGAAGCCTTATCCATATTTCTTTTGATTCTCCCCTCCCTACCTCAAATCCAAGTACAACAGTTGATAAAGCGTCAATTGCAAGCGCAAGGTACATGCAGTGCTCTTTGTTAGTGCTTGTGCTGCATTTGAATTTTTTACCGACAAGGTGAATTAGTCTGGCTTCATGCTTGTTTGTTGCTGCATCAAGGTATTCCTCCCAGGAGGGACACTCTTCCAGGTATTCTCTTATTTTCTGGTTAATTCGTATCGGGGAACTGTGGTAAAGTGAGCAGAGATCACGATAAGAATAACCGCTTAGGTATGCTTCGGTAAGGGCTCCGTAATTTGGAGCAATTTTGGAAGGTCTATTCTCTACCCAGGTTTTGTGACAGAACCTGCACCTGTATCTCTGGATATTAGCAGACGTTTTCCCATGTTTGATAATCCTGCTGCTGTTGCAGAAAGGACAATTTTCAGTCTTTTCTTCAATAGCTTTTGATGCGAATTCCTGAGATGAAACGGTCTGCGTGAACAAAATTCTTTCCTATTTTATTAAATGGTAACGAATTTTGACCAATCCGCAATTACTAGCCAAACAGCGTGGATTCTTTGTAATTTGTCATTAATCCTTTTTGCTGCCAGCCAGTTTTCGAGGATGAATATTTTAACCTCAGACATGAATAGCCAATCTTTATGCCAACAACATTTTGTCTACAAAACAATTGGATTCTCATTTCTCATTAAAATCATTGTATATTTTTTTAACAGTGGGACCGGCTTTTTTCTCTGAAATGCTAATAAATATTATTAGGAATGATAATTATTCATAGACGCAAATTTATCTCCTATTATCTTGTTTTTCGTTTATGAATTATTTAATTTTGAGCATATGCTCATAATTCATTGGAGAAGAGATAGGGATTAAGAGCCTATAAAAATATTTCTAATTAACCAGGTATTTATGCCGCGACCAAAAAAAAATCGCAGAATTTGCTGTAATCCGTCCTCATTCTACTTCAAACCAAGAGGTATCCCCATGTTTGAGCTCGAGGAGGTGATCCTGGAACAGGATGAACTTGAGGCTTTAAGACTGGCTGATTTGCTTTCTTTTTCGCAGGAGAAAGCAGCTGTTGAAATGAATGTTTCAAGAGCTACTTTCGGAAGAATTGTTGAAAGCGCACGAAAAAAGCTCGTGGATGCTATTTTGAATGGAAAAGCGGTTAAAATTAACAACCAATAATAAACTAAGAAGGATTTATAATGTCAGAAGAATTAAATAAAACAGGCACAGGTCATTTTTCAGGCAAAGTTGCTGTAGCTACCAATGACGGTAAACGAGTTACAGGTCATATAGGCCGATGCAGATCATTTATGATTTTCGAACTGAATGATGAAAAAATTGTCAATTCAGAATTGAGAGAAAATATGTTCACTCATCACAGGATGCAGCACGAGCATCATCATGGTGAAGAAGGAGGTCACTCTCATGCCAATCTGATAAACGGTCTGAGTGACTGCAGTTATCTCATCTCGGGCGGTGGCGGCTGGCGCCTTGTGGAGGATTTAAAGCGGAACAATATTACCCCCATTTTTTCTGCTGTAGAATCGATTGATGAAGCACTTGATAAATTCCTCAAAGGTGAATTAAAAGATGATGCGGGTTTGATCTGTCGACATGACTAATAATTAACCTGCAAAAAGTTTTCTAGACAGCAGCTATGTTTAAGAGTTCATTTATTTTCTCTAACAGTAGATCTCTGTCAATCGGTTTTTCAAAATAACCTTCGGGTAAATGTACCTGTTTACGGTTTGTTATAAACCGTTTAAAATCTGAAGCAACCCCTGTAATTATTATTATTGGGGTGTTCTTCGTTGCAGGGTTATTCTGAAGTTCCCGTAATGCTTTTATTCCTGATTCTTCCGGCATGGAAATATCCAGTGTTATAATATCAGGACTCTCAGCAATAGCCTCTTTAACACCCTTTTTTCCATCAGAGGCGGTTATTACTTTGAAATTTTTATCCTTAAAAAAAGTGGCAAGATATAACAGAATATCCTCTTCATCATCAATGATTAATATTTTTTTAAAACTTTTCATTTTATTACCTTCAGATTTCTCTGATTATTAAATACTTTACTTCAGCTCCCATTCTATAAATGGTTTTTCTACTTCTACCATAGCATTGACTATTAGCTCAACGAGTCCTCCATATATTATTCCGCATTTTTCAAATGCATTATAATATGTCAATCCGTCCCGGAAGGCCCCTTTACAATTTGAACATGGGGCACATACATATTTTTTTATTCCGGGCTCAATATTCTCCTGAAATGCTTCGAGTACTTGTTTGAATTTCATTCTGAAGGAAATTGCATTTCTCCAGTCAGGAAAATTCTTACCCTGGAAAATAGCAAAACCGCTTCCTCCTCCACAGCAGTAATTATTTACGCCATGAGGTTCCATTTCAACAAATTGGGGACAAAGATAGCGTAGAATTCTTCTCTGGGGTTCTACAATACCCATAGACCTGGCAGTATTGCACGGGTAATGCAGCGTAACAGGAAAGTTATTTTTGGATGGGTCGAATTTGATTTTCCCACTAAATACAATTTCCTCAAGAACAGGAAATGCACTTTCCCTTGGAATGATATTATCTCCTACTAATATTCTGTCGGCAATTGGCATTAGTGCCTTATGAGCATGACCGCACTCACCCATAACAATTTTTTTAACTCCCAGCCTTTTTGCGATCCTGATGTGCTCAAGAGCTACCCTTGCAAGCTGAACATCATCATAAAACAATCCATAATTCACGGAATCATAACCTCCCATTTCGGAGGATAGCGTCCAGTTTATTCCGGCTTTTTCGAATAGTACTGCAAAAGCCATAATATTTTCAGGCCACGACAGGTATTCACCGAAATTATGTATTAAAAGAACATCAGCACCCTCTTTATCAATCGGTATTTTGAGTTCAATGTTATGTAAATCTTTTAAATCCTCTTCGATAAAATCAATAATGTCAAGCATAGCTGTAGGATTTGTACCCGTTGATGAGCCTGTCTTCATCTGTTTCATAGTTCCTGAATTGTGAAGCTCCTCAGGTGCGAGTTCAAGTTCCTGACTAAACAGTTTTCTGATCTCACGTGTAATAAGACCATTATCAACACCGATGGGACAAGCCTGTGCACAGCGCCTGCACATTGTGCATCGATAGGCTAGTTCTGCCAGCCTTGCAACGGTTTCCCAGTTAAGGTCAATATCAGAACCTGTGAATTTATTATAGAGTTTCCCCCCCGATTTAAGGTATTTATTTATTATTCTTCTTAATATTTCCCCTCTGAAAATCGGCCGGTATATTTCCTCCCTGCCGCTCGAAATATAAATGGGACATTCGTCAGAACAGGTCTGACATTTCATACAGTTTTCCATCGAAAGAAGCAGGGGCTGGATGAATGTCCAGTTATCTTCTTTATTTAATAGCTTTTTCAGTCCCGATAGGAACTTAGCAACTTTTTCCTCTTTTTCAACATCGGTTGCGGGAATGGGTATCGCTATTGCAGACAATCCGTCAAGAGAATGCTCTAGTCTGCTTTTCTGATCTTCTGTTAATTCTTTTATGGGATGGTCTACCCAGTCAGCATAAGGATAGGGAAGCTTCATATAACTGGCAGGATCTAGTGAGGTAATCTGCCCTTCCCGTTTCGTAAAATCCTTTACTGAATTTATTTCCTTCTTTTTAGGTTTGGTTGTTTCTTCTAAATTAGAATCCACTACTCTATTTAACATTACTGACCTCCGGCGGAAGTTTCGTGGCTACTTCTCCCCATGTTTTTCCTGTTTTTATATGCGGTGCTGACCAGCTCACCCCGAAATTTAATGCCTGCTTTATTTTATTTTCCAACTTGCTGCCTTTTTGGTTGGGACTATCATCCCAGCGGACCTCATGGTAGGTAAAATATTTCGCAAACAAGTGCATCATTCTTGTCGCCGGGAAATAAAGAAGAAAAGCTGAAACAAGGGCGATGTGCACAAGAAATAATGGCCTGGCTATGATGGTAAAATTAAATGTAAATAAATTCTTCAGAAAGATCTTATATAGGATGAAGGAAGTATTCGAAGGACTGAGCGTTAATACCATACTAATTGTTAGTATCAAAATGAAAAAAAGATTTATAAAATCCATAGGAGTATTATATATTCTGAACTTTTTATCTGTCATCCGTTGTATAATTAGTCCCAGAGTGCCGAAGAAGGTTAGAATCAGTGCAGTATACCCGGTTACGTTCGTAAGATAAAAAAGTACATCCTCTGCGGTGCTGTATTGCCAGTACATATCTGAGGCCGCGCTGAGGTCAAGAATTACGGAAAGTATCATAAGTGTAAAAGCAGCTGTCGTCAGATACAACCCCATATGAAAGGGAAATGAGTAATACCAGAGTTTCCTGTTGTTATGATAAACTCCTTTTAAGAAAATGATTTCTTCTAACATAACCGCAAACTCGGCAAACATATTTTTTTTGTTTTTTTTTGCCCACCATTCAGTCTCCTCGTAATATGAACCTCCATATTTATTACGCTTAGCTTCGTGAGCCACTGGGTATAAGTCCCATCTCAGGTGAAGCGGTGTGTTCGCATAATGTATTATTTTGCTTACTACGAGAATTAGGAAAACGAGAATAGAAAAATAGGTGAAAAGGTAAAGTATAAGCATTCTATACTCCCTGGATAAAAATATAAATCCGGATACTCCCGGGCTTTGATTCAAAAAGTATTAATGGATATGTGTAAAATCAAAGAGATATTCAGGAATGTATCCCGAATGTTGTCATATGGTGATGTTTTGATAATCCGGTGTTTATTTCCTGCTTACTAAGTCTTTCAGCTTTCGTAATGTTTCCGAATCAGCGTCATCTATTAAATTCTTTAGATAATTCTGTAACTCCACCATTTCTGATGTCTCTTTTTCCTCATCACTGGTTTCCATTTTCAAAATGTTTTTAACAGCGGCAATGTAATTGTTAGGTTTTACAGGTTTTTCCAGATAAACCCCCGGACCGGACATTATCAAATTCCTCAGATCTGTCTTTCCAAGTTCATCACGTGCATGCCCCGTTACTATAATTACGGGGATTTTAGCCCATTCTTTATTTTTTTGAAGTTCATGATATAGCTTTGCTCCCGACTTATGCGGCATCACGAGATCCAGGGATATCAAATCAGGTTTTTGTTTCTTGATTTGTTGCAGTGCCGCATCTCCATCCTCGGCTATCATAACATTAAACCCGGCCTCAGTTAGAGCTGCCTGCAGAAAATTTCGTACATCGGCCTCATCATCAACAACAAGTATGCTTTTCTTTTTTATTTCAGGCATTTTTTTCTCCTGCTTAGTTTTATTGCTTCGATTCTTTATATAATGTCATTAACCTTTTACGAAGGAATTCCATCTTAAAATCGGCACCTTTCCCCTTTTGAGAGATTACCGTGATTTTTCCCCCATGCTCCTCAACAATTTTCCTTGTTGTTAATAACCCCAAGCCAGTTCCGCCTCCACCTTTGGTAGTGAAAAAGGTAGTAAATATTTTTTTCTTGATTTCGTAATCAATACCGCTCCCATTATCCTGAACTTCAAAGGTGATCCTGTTCCTCTTTTCTGAGACCCTGATTGAGACCTCGGTACCTTTTTGCTCAGACATAAGACAGGCATCTATTGCATTTGAAACAAGGTTGGTCAGGCAGGTATGTAGGCCGGCCTTATCAAATGGAGCAGGTTTAATATTCCCATCAATATGAGGCTTAAGTTCTATGCCTGACTGAGCCGCCACATCTTTATATAAATCAAAAATTTCCATTATGAGATCGGAAGGATTTACAACTTCAAGTTCCGGCAACCTCCCTTTCGAAAAGCTTAAAAAGTCCTTGACAAGAGTAGTGGTTTTATCAAAATTTCTTTCCAGCATCTCCCAGCCCTGGTTTATCATCTTCTGATCATTTTTCTTTAATCCAAGACTTACAATATATTTCCCGCCTTCCAGACCCATTAAGATATTCTTTATACTGTGAGCCAGACCCGCAACTGTCTGACCAACAGCTCCGAGCCTTTTAGCCTCAATAACTTTTTCTTCCAGTTTTTTCATACCGGTGATATCATTGGATATCTCTATTACATAGTCAATATTTTGAGCATCTTTTATTAAAGCCGATGTGCTGACTACATAATATATCTTCTGTCCTAGTAAACCAATACCCTGTTGATGTGAACGGTGTACTTTGCCGTCCCTGAATGTCTTTACAGCAGGGCAATTAACGCATTTGGTTTTTCTTCTCTTATAAATTTCATAGCAATGCTCATTCAAAGCATCGCCAAAGTTCTCCTGAAATGAATCGTTCGCTCTTACTATTCTGAAGTCTCTGCCTATCACAGTTAGGTAACATGGCACCCGGTCAAATAGTGTCTGATACTCCTTCTTCCATAAATCGCTCTTATTTAATGTTCCGGTCATATTTCTTAACCTGTTAAACGTTCAATATTCCAGATAAAGTCTTTTATATTTATTGGTTTTTCCATGTAGCAGGATGGCTGAGGTACTGTCTCATCTTTCACATACGCTCTGAAGTTGAATTTTTCAGATTCTATAATACCGCTGATAATTATTACTGGTATATCCTTCAGCTTCTTTTCCTGCTGAAGTTTTATATAAAAAGATATACCTGTTTCCCTTGGCATTACAATATCCAGACAAATAAGATCAGGATGTGTTTTTTTAAGAATCTTTTCTGCTGAATTTATATCGGCTGCCGAATATGCCTTATATCCGTTAGTTTCTAAAACTGCAGTTAAATAAGCAGCAACATCAGGTTCATCATCTACAATCAATATTTTTTTAGCCGGCATAGTTTATTTAATTTCCATTTTCACAGAATTAATCTCTGGTAGAATTACACTATTAAAATGAGGAACATTAATTTTCCAATTGATTCCCGCGCTTAAATTCTCAGGGAGTTCTGTTTTATGACACGTTGAGCACCTCGCTAAGTCTGCCTTATCTTTAATCTCCTTCGATTTCTTCATATGGCACGACACACATAAATTATGCAGCGCATCAGTGTAGGAGAGTATTTCGTATCCCTCACTAACTTTTTTAACCTTAGAATCAAAGTTAAAAGTTTTATGGCAGTCTGTGCATTTTTTAGCTGAACTCACACTGCGGTTCTGGCCTTCTTTATGACAATCGTTGCATTTTAAGTTTGCCCCGTAAACAGCTGAATGCCAGTCGTGTTGAAAGAAATCTGCTGCTGTATACATTCCTGTATGACATTCCCAGCACTCACTCAGTCTTTCCCCAGGAAGGTTCAGGTGATGGCAGGTTGTACAATTCTCTTTCCCAATACGCTCTATATGAGCCTGATGGGGAAATTTAACTAACTGGTCATCTCTGTTTCCGTTTACGTAGAGAGTATCCAGTCCTGATGCACGGTAAACTTTCAGGTCATCAACGCCCTGGCTGTGAATGTGATTCCCGGGCGTTAAAGCCAGCCCAATTGCAAAGCTTACAATGAAGACAAGAGAGTGCTTTGTTAAATTGGTAACATTTGGAGTCCCGAGCCATGTTCTTGATGAATAGTCAAACTCAGGAAGTGTGTGAGGTAATGCATCAGGTTCTTTCGGCTGCAGCTCCCAGATATTGAAATTCTCAATTGCAAATAAGAATACCAGAGATGCAACTGAGATAATTCCAAGACTGGTAACTATTTCAGTAATTAAGGGAGTGTATGAATCTCCGGTTGTACCAAGCATAACAAGTCCGCCAACATCAATTCGGTTCATCATCATACCAAAGACAACCATAAAGGAACCAATCCATTGTACAGGTGCGGTTTTCCGTAATTTTGGAATAGAGAATAATACGGCAGGAATGATAATAGAGATCAGAAGCTCAGTTATAAAAAGATTACTCTGCCAGCTTCCGTTAAAGATTAAATTAAACTTACCCTGCACAATTATATCTGTAATCTTCACAATAAAATAAATTGAAAGAACCCACACCGCGATCTTACAGAGCTTGGCTACCAGGTTAGATTCGGGTTTGCGCTTGTAGAGCCAGTGAGAAACAAGACTTTCAAACGCAACCATCATTAAGCCAAGCGCAACAGCCGAGATAAAGAACTGTATTGGAAGGATGTTCGAATACCACAACGGGAAAAGCTTAAAGGGCATGATCAGAAACAGACTACCGAGAGAAGACTGGTGCAGCGTGGAGAGCATTATGCCAAGCAGAACAAAAACAAAACGGAACTTCATAAGGAAGTTTCGGATCTTCGCGTACCTGCTGAACTTCTCCAGGGGAACAGGACTGAATTCAAGCAGCAGCACTCCCGTATAAAGCATAACACACCAGCCGACTTCAAATAATGGAGAATGCGGATTCCAGTAAATAATCATATGCCAGATGTTCCAGGGAAGTCCCAGGTCAATAAGCAGGCTTATAATTACAGCCAGATAGCCCAGAAATGCAGTTAGTACGGCAGGTTTTACCAGAGGATGAAATTCTTCTCTTCTCATTATGTAAAAAATTGCGGTCAGCACAAATCCGCCGCCGGCCAGGGCAACTCCTCCCATTACATCAAACCCGATCCATAATCCCCAGGGGGTTGCATCATTCAGGTTTGTAGTAACCCCCAATCCGAAAATGAAGCGGTTAAGAGCAACGGCAGCAGCAAATCCGGTAATTATCCATAAGATGAGTTTTGCATTCCTTACTCTATTCATCAGAAGTTTCCTTTTCGTTACTTTCTTTACTGAGCTTCATCCGGCGTCGTATAATCCAGTTGAGTCCAACCATGGCTCCTCCCATTCCCACAAATGCAAAAGGAACTGATTCCATCGCCGTAGACGTTTTTTCGGGAAGAGGTTTGTTCCCGAGATTAACGGGATATGAAAGAAAATCAAGGTTGATATCGGATAGATATAAAACTGAAGTTCCGCCAACTTCATGCTCTCCCCATACTTTGTTTATGTAGCTGCCGGGATTATCCTTAATTCTTTTGTGGGCGATCTTTAATAGCTCACCCCTGTCACCGAAAATTGTTGCCTGCTGAGGACAGGCTTCGGTGCACGCCGGCTGCTTTCCTTCTATTATTCTGTCATAACAGAGTATACATTTTTCTACATACGGAACTGACTTATCCCATTCATACCGTGGAATACCATACGGACACGCCATCATACAATACCGGCATCCAAGGCACTTATCAGCATCATAAACTACGGCGCCAATTTCTGTTTTATGGAGTGCGCCAACAGGACAGACGGAGGCACACGAGGGTTCAAGGCAGTGACGGCACTGCTTCCTGATGTAATGCTCATCGGGTTTCCTGATAATTGATGTCCAGTTCTCGGCCGAGAGCCCGTCATTTTTCTGCCATACTCTCGGAACATCATCTTCAAGGTTATGAGTCTTTTTACAGGCAGCAACGCATTCGAGGCAGCCGATGCATTTTGTAATATCTGTCAATATCGCTTTGCTCAAACCGGTGCTCCTTTTTTATTTAAGGTTATACTGATCTTGTCATCTGTTTCCGGCGGGAATTTCCAGGCCAGAGTACAGATAACATTAGATAAAGGAGTTAATACACAATGTGCAATTTTGGAGAAAGGAATCAGCACGAAAATCAATTCTCCTGATAAAATATGTACAAGCATATAAAACCGGTAGTAGGAGGGAGTTACATTAAGGTTTGCACATACCAGACCGCTTATAAAAGGAACAAGCAGCAGGATGAGCCAGAGATAATCCTGTCCTCTGCTCAATGCCCTAGTGGTCTTACTGCTCATCCGGCTTATGAACAGAGCGGCTCCGAAAACTATTGTTGAAATTGTAAGCCAGAGAGCCCAGTTATGTGGAAGCGCAAACCAGGATATCCCCAGCACGCTATCCCAGAGCTGGATATGAGCGAACAGGAATATAGGAACCAGTATAAGTCCTACATGAAAGAGAATAGAAAAGATGGAATAAATCCTGAAGTTTTTCCTTAACCTTTTTAGAGGAAACAGCCATTCCCAGGTACGACTAATAATCAGCTTCCATGGCATTTTTTTATCATCGGTATTTTTATAGGCTTTATGAGCTCCGCGTATATCCAGAAAGAATATTCTTATCAATCCCAATACCAGCAGTGCAAAGCTAAGCCGGAACAGAGGTCCTTTTGCAAATTCAAGTAAAGCATCCATTTAATTAACCTCTTCTTTGGGAGTATCTTTTTCTTTTACTATAAGTGAATCATCAAATATCAGCGCTTTATAGATAAGATCGTGAAGCCCAACAACCTGACAGTCAATTCCCTGGTCTTCCACCAATTCCCTGAGCTGTTTCTTGCAATTGGCGCAGGGAGCCACCAGGATTTCACAGCCTGCCCTGCGGATCTGGTCTGCTTTTAACTTACCTCCTACTGTTGTCCTGTAGGGTCTTATTTCATCAAGGGAGACGGTACCTCCTCCTCCTCCGCAGCAGATATTATCTTCTCCGGAAGGGGTCATTTCAATATAGTTTTTGCAGAACGATTTCAGGATTTCTCTCGGCTGATTTATGATCCATCTCTGTCTGGCAAGATTGCAGGGGTCGTGATATGATACCTTTTCCGTAATAGCTTCAGGCTTAAATTTAAGTTTACCCTCTTTCCATGCTTTGTATGTATACTCCATAATATTTAATACTGGCAGTGAATTCTCCCCTCCGCAGTAAACAGGAATAAAATTCTTTGCGGAACGCGACGCATGCCCGCATTCTCCTATCAAAATGTTCTTCCCTTCAAGTCTTTTTGTTTCACCGTCAACATTCTTTACAACCCTTTCGAGTATTCTGTCGCTGTAGAATAAGCCATAATTTATTCCATCGTAATAGCCTGTGCCTATAGTCCAGTTGTCGCCTGTTGCGGTAAATACAGCAGCTATGCCCATCAGAGTTTCTGCCTCCATCAGGAAGTCGCTTACGGCTGGGAAGAATACATAGTCGGCATTAGTAACATCCATAGGAAATTTTATATGTACTGATTTTTCCTCGAACATATCATCTTCAAGGAACTCTAGCGTATCCTGCAGCGCGGGCAGCGGTATGGCAGAAGTATTTTTAGTAGCACCTTCAAGCTGTTCCCTCGTACTTACAATCAGAGCACGCGGCGCTATTCCCAACTCACTTAAAATGTACCGTCCAAGGTGCGTGATTAAACCATGATCTATCCCGGCAGGACAATCAAGTGTGCATCGGCGGCACGCAGTACAGTTATAATAACTGTCGGCCATTCTCTGAATTGTTTCAATGGTGATATATCCTTTACCAGAAAGACGTCCCTTCCAGAACCCGCCGAGGGTAAAGTGCCGTTTATATATGTCAAGCAGAAGTTCTGAACGCTTACACGGTATATCTTCAATATCTCCTGTAGCCTGATAAACCTGGCAGGCTACAGCACAGTTCGCGCACCTGGCACTCATTCTCGCAAAGTGATCAAGCGCCATCCTATAATTAGAATGTTTTAGTATTGCGGCGAATGCCTCAAGAAACCTGCGGGGAAGATCTGATGTATCAAAGTCTTCTACATGATACCTTACACTTAGGTTTTGTCTTTCAATTACTTCAGGCTTTTTAACCGTCTTGAATGCCTTGGTCCGCTCTTCCTCGGTTATCTTATTAGTCCTCATTTATTTCCTTTAACTACAGTAATATTTAATGAAATGGACTTTAGGACTAATCTCCGATAGTCTTAAATCATTCCAAAAGAACATAAAAGCAGGAGTAAATTCAAAACCTTCTTAATTGATGTATCACTTTTGTTGCTAGTTGATTTTTTCAACAGTGTGACAAAATGGCAGACTTTTTTTGCACTGGTTTTAGGGAGGTGTTTTAGATGGGGTTATCTCGGAGTTGTCTCGGAGTTGGTCCCAAACTGAGACACGCTAAAAGGGACGAAAAACGCACTTTTATTGTTGTAGAATTATTAAACAGACTGACAAAATGGCAGACTTCGGGATGAAGGAATTTGGTAAGTTTTTAGGAATAAGATTTGTAAAATGGAAGGTTTAATATTGTGGAAATCAGAGGTGCCTGAAATAAAAGCAAGGAGATCAGTGGATACTGCTGCAGGAAAAAATGCGGAAGGTATTTCAGCAGCGAACTAGGATTTAGCTGCTAATAATTTCTATTCAGAGGAATATGGTATAAACCATTGCCCGCGGTTATATACAGTTCTCGGCCGGATGGGGTAAATGTAAGGTTGGAGGGAACTTCGGGAAGATTTAACTGATCAATTAAGCTGCCCTGAGGATTGTAAACTCTAATCTGAGGATTCTCTTCATCCCTTACGGCTATGAAAAGATTTCCACGGTCGTCTGTTTTAATTCCGTCAGGCCCTGCATCATCTTTAAACCTGATAAGTTCTTTATTAAAAGTGACGCTGTCATTACCGGTAATGTTATAACTATATACGGTAGAAACAGGCTTATGATTTTCGTCCCCTTCGTAATTGCATCCCACATAAAGTATTTTTTCATCGGGGGATATAGCAATTCCATTCGGCATAGGAATATTATCAATGATCAGTTTGATATTATTGTCGCTGTCGATCCGGTATACACCCATTACAGGCTGATCCACGCTTTCATGGCCCGTATAACGGGGATCTGTGAAGTATATTCTTCCCCTGCTGTCTATAATTAGATCATTAGGAGAATTAAAAGGATTTCCTTTATAAAGTCCTGCTATGATTTTACTTTTACCTGTTTTCATATCAGTTCTTATAATCATCCTGCCGCCGAAATCAGCTCCTTCGCAAACGATCATATTCCCCTGCATATCAAACCTGATTCCGTTAGACATACCGCTGGGTGAACGAAATACTGTCGTGGTATCCCGGGCAGGATCATACTTCCAGATAATCCCGGCTTCCATATCTGTTTCACTTGTAAAGGTCTGATCGCTGAAATATATGCAGCCGTTAGTTCCGACAGCTGGACCTTCAGTAAAGAATCCTCCGTCAAAAACTTTCTGAGGTTTTTGATTTCCAGGAAATACAGTCTGGGAATATATTGATGATAATCCCAGCAATAAAATTATAGTCAGCAGCTTTTTCATATTTATCTAAAATCCATTTATCAGTTTTAGAAGTTTACTTTATTTGCACCTATCGCTAAGCCTGACTTTGACTCTTTAATGTAAGCTTGATATAAAAGATTTGAGAACAAGCTCTGAATTACCTGGCAGCAGCTTTCTTTTATCTTACCCTCTTACCATCCTTGAGGAAAGGTTCAGCAAGTCCTTTTAATGAACCGTCGGCTTCATAGATAGGTTCCGGTGAAAATTGAATAGCGTAAGCCCTGCGGAGTTTATTGGTTTTATTAGTCCCGGATCTGTGGAAAGTGGTGCTTGAGAAAATTACAATAGAACCGGCTGGACAGTTGGCAGGCACTCCTTTTTCCGGACCAAAATAGCCTTCCCTGTCATTTGAACCGGGGACGGGTTTGTGCTCAATTTTTTCTTTTGTTTCCGCAAGCGCATACGGAAGCAGGTAAACTGTACCGTTCTCTTCATTCACATCATCAAGCGGGACCCATGCATTTACATAATATTTATGCTGGTAATCAACGTAACCTGAATCCTGATGCCACGTAAACTCTGCTCCTTTCGGATCAGTGCCTTTAACAACGAACTGCTCCCAGAAAAGGTAAGCTTCCTCCCCGATAGTAGCCTTGCAGATCTCTGCCATCAGATCGCTGAAAATAAACTTGCCAAGCTCCGGATGATCCTTAAAAGCAAGAAATACAAAATACCGGCTGTTCCTTCTGCTGAGATTCAGAATATCGGTGCCGAGACTATCCATCTCCATATTCTGCTTCTCTATAAGTTCATCACATTTGTTCCTTACCGTTTCAAGTTCTTTCTCGGGAATTATATTTTCCAGGATGAAGAAACCGTCTTCTCTGTATTTCTTTTTTTGCTCTTCGGTTATTTTAAAGTCGGTTAGCATGCTCATATTTTGCTCCTTGTTTGTTTTATCATTAAATAGCTCTGCCGGTTTCAAAATCAAAAAAGTGAAGTTTACGGATATCGAACAGTAATTCTTTTTTCTTCCCTGCTTCAGGAATTTCCCTCGCTGGTATCCTGGCGACAAACTGCTCTGACTCTATATTGAAATAAAGCAGGATCTCATTACCCATTGGTTCAACTACTTCCAGCTCGGTCATGATTGTACTATAATAACTTTCATTCCCGGTGATTGATGAATCATAAATATCTTCGGGACGAATACCCACCCAGATATCTTTTTTGTGATAGTTCTTCAACCTCTCAGCCAAAATGCTTCCGATTTTTAGTTCTGCCTGTTTGCCTGCACTCTCAAACACTACGCCCCCATTTACACATATCTGCCCTTTCATAAAATTCATAGAGGGACTGCCTATAAATCCTGCAACAAACTTGTTGGCAGGCTTATTATAGAGGTTAAGAGGAGTATCAACCTGGTGCACTATACCGTCTTTCATTATAACAATTCTGTCACCCATTGTCATTGCTTCGGTCTGATCGTGAGTAACATAAATCATTGTCGCGTTTAACTTCTGGTGAAGCCTGGATATTTCTGTTCTCATCTGAACCCTTAATTTGGCGTCAAGATTACTCAGCGGTTCATCAAATAAAAACACTTTCGGTTTTCTTACAATTGCCCTTCCTACGGCTACACGCTGTCTCTGGCCTCCGGAGAGTGCTTTAGGTTTGCGGTCAAGGTAATCCTCTAGTCCAAGTATCCTTGCTGCTTCATTGACGCGCTCATTTATCTCCGGCTTTGGGTATTTCCTCAGCTTCAGACCAAATGCCATATTTTCAAAAACCGACATATGAGGATATAAGGCGTAATTCTGAAATACCATAGCTATGTCTCTGTCCTTGGGTGAAACGTCATTTACCCTCTTTCCGTCGATAAACATTTCTCCTTCAGTTATCTCCTCCAATCCGGCTATCATCCTTAATGTTGTCGACTTCCCGCAACCGGATGGTCCTACAAGTACGACAAATTCCTTATCATGAATTTCAATACTTACATCATCTACGGCTTTATTTCCACCCTCATAGATTTTGGTCACTTTTTTTAATATTACTTCAGCCATTTTTTCCGCCTGTTTGTATTACTTATTGATTGTTGAAAGCAGTTCATTAGATCTTCTAGCAGCTTCATCGAGAGCAGTTTTCGGATTTATGTTACCAACTATTGCTTTCTCAACTGCCTCGGCAATACTCTGGTTTATTTCAACCCTGTAGTAATCGATGGGTGCTCTTGCCCTGCTTATTGCTATTTGTTCAACGAAAGCCTTCATCGCCGGATCTTTTTCTAAAAATTCTTTATAACGGGGAAGTTCAAGTACAGATTTCCTCACAGGAAGATAGCCGGATTCTTCAGAAAACATAGCCTGGTTTTCCGGTTCCAGTATCCACTTAACAAATGTCCATGCCGCATCAGGGTGACTGCTCTGCTTAAAGATCGCAAGGTGCTCACCGGCCAGGTAAGTTGCCCGTCCCGCAGGCCCTCCGGGAAGGTATGTAACCCCCCATTTGAAATTTTTAATCTCCCTGAACTCAGGCAGATCCCAGGGACCATCCATTATCATAGCTATAGTGTTGGATATGAATCCAAGATCGTGTGTTAATGTAAAGTCCTTAAAATCTTCCGCATCAAAAAGTTTCTTCCAGTATGAAAGCGCCTGAACTCCCGCATCACTGTTGAAAAGAACCCTGGTCTGATCATCATTTATTTCCGTACCTCCTGCCTGCCACAAAAAAGGTGTCCACTGCAGCACCATCCAGATGCTTAAGGGACCCGATGCAGGGAAAGCCGGTATATAAAAGCCATACTGGTCGGTCTTTCCATCACCGTTCTTATCTTTTGTAAGCTTCATTGCATAATCGTAAAGTTCATCCCAGTTCTGCGGCGGCTTTTCAGGATCTAAGCCTGCTTCTCTGAATTTATTTTTATTGTAGATCAGGGCTAATGTGGTCGCTTCCATCGGCATAGCGTAAAGCGTATCTCTCCACCTGGCTGACTGAAGTGATTGAGGATAAATATCATCCATCTCTTCTTTCGTCAATCCGTTTTTACCCGATATAAAATGATCCATCTTGTAAATGGCGTCCGCTTCTACAAGCTTGTTCAGAAAGTCGCTGTGGATCCATGCTATATCAGGAGCGGTATTGCTTTGAATAGCCGTTACCAGTTTCTGTACAAGGGGATCACCGCTGGGAACATACTGGGCGTTTATATGAATACCGGGATGCTCCTTCTCAAATTTTGCAACAAGACTGTTCAATGCGGGAATTGTGCGTGAGACAAAGCTGTGCCAGAATGTTATGGTTATATCTCCCTTTTCATTTTTTGAATTATCGCCGCAGCCGCTAAGCAGGACAAAAACTATAATAAATGACGATAATATTTTTTTCATAGTAAGGCCGGCTTATTCGAATATTGAAAAATAATCCTTAAGAAAACTATCGGCATTTACTTTTACCGCAGTCTGATGTTTACCCTTTTTATCTTTTTCCCACAACGTCATTCCCTGTTTACCCGCTTTGTTCAGCTCAATGCTTACATTTCCTCTTTCAAAAGTACATACGGAGTTGTTAAAAATCGTCACTGCAGCAAGCGGATCGTGGAAGGTAACCTGGTCCCACTCCTTAAAGAATTCTTTTGAAAATTCCAGCACAGGCTTTAATAGTTTGTGAGATGAAAATCTATCCTTGAATTCGTCAGGCTTCATTGTTACCTGCGAGGTTACATCCAGACCTACCGATCTATGCATCTTTAATTTTGCATTATAGACTATAGAAGTTGCATGATAATCCCCCATCGCATTCCACTCAGTTTCAGGATATCCCGGGGCCTGTCTAAAAAAATTACCGCACATAGAAACCATTCCCTTGAGAAGCGAGGGGATTTCCGGATCAACTGAAAACAATAAACCAATATTTGTTAGAGGAGCGATAGTAAGGAGAATCACCTCGCCGGGGTACCTTCTTATCGTCTTCCTTAAAAACTCTACAGCTTCACCTTCAGGAAAATCCTCCCTGTGAGCATAAACGTTCAGTGCTTTTGCCTGCCTGGCTTTAACCTGAAGCTGCGGGATCAGCAGAGGTTTCGACGCTCCGGGGTATATTGGAATCTTCTTCCCTGCTATTCTGCAAAGGGCACTGGCCAGCTTCGCACGTTTAAGAGCCTCTCCTGTAACCGTCGTAATTCCAAGAAGATCGCATTCGGGATTTGCCAGTAACCAGGCCAGGCAGACGGCATCATCTATATCGGTGCCGATATCTGTATCAAGAATAATTTTAACTGACATTTATTTTTTGATAACCTTTGATATTTCTTTTATAAAACCAGGATTTGTTCCGCAGCACCCGCCTATAAAATCAGCGCCCGAATCAAGCAGTTCCGGGATATATTCTGCAAATTCTTTGGCTGTGGTTTCATAGATTGCGTGACCTTCACTCAGTTCAGGCAATCCTGCGTTCGGTTTTATCCATACAGGAAGATTCGTTGAAACTTTGAGCCTTTTACAGATATTAGTAAAACCTTCTATTCCCTGTCCGCAGTTCGCGCCTATAACATCAGCACCCTCATTTGTAAGCTCCTGTGCAGTTTCCTCGGGTGACTGACCCATCATAGTATATTCTTTATTTTTTCCCGAATCAAAAACCATCGATACAACAACCGGCAGTCCGGTATCCTTTGCAGCCTTTAGCGCAGCTTTTGCCTCCGCAAGATCCGACATCGTTTCGATTACAATTCCATCAGCACCTGCATCCTTAATTGCATCAGCTTGTTCTCTGAAGACTTCGTAGAGCTGCTCTTCGGTTACGTCACCTGTCATCATCATCTTCCCGGAAGGACCTATTGATGCAAAAACATATGCTTTATTACCCGCGGCACGTTTTGAGATTTCGACACCCGCCTTATTAATCTGACCAACTTTTCCATCAAGACCGAATCCCTCCAGCGCTATCCTGTTGCTTCTGAATGTATTGGTAAGAATAATACTGCTGCCTGCTTCTACATATGAACGGGCAACTTCCTCAACCTTATCGGGGTGAGTTAAATTCCAGGAATCAGGACATTCACTCATTCCTAATCCTTTCTCCTGCAGCTGTGTTCCCCAGGAACCGTCATAATAACAGTCCCGCCGCTAAGTAATTCCTCAATTATTTTTTTCATGCACTGTGTTCTTTCAAAGTTAATCCCATTATTCCCGATGTCGATTTTTCAGGCAACATAATATGCGAATCAGTCAGCTTTACTCCTATATTTTTTTCGGGATCAAGCAGTTTGAATATTTTGGTTTGCTCCGAAACATTCCAATCGCCATAACCCGGGGACAATCTTTTATATTCAAATTCTAATTCTAATTGCTGTCATCCAAATATCTGTTCAGATCATTCGCAACCATCTCAGCGGCGCCTGCCCCTATACCGTTGAGCAGGTATGCATCAAGCATCTCCCCCCGGGCCATCAGATTTTTAACCTCGTTGTCTATCCCTGGTCCAATTGTTACAACGTAGACCGCGGCACTCCTCTTAAGCAATTCATTCGAGTTTATCTCCTTACTCCCCTCAAAAGAAGAATGACTGTTGAATATTCTCAATTTACTGTTCTAAACCTCATATCTGTTCCAACTACATTAAGTCTCCCGGGTAGGCATGGTTTCAATATGCTTGTATAATGCTTTCGGAGTAATGAATTCCATGTAATTTCCCAGGAAGGATAATATTTTATCCAGTACATGCCTGCCGGCCTCTGATCTGGAGAGAAGATTAAATTTTAAGCTGGCTCCAATCTCTTTATAAAAATATCTATAGGTTTCATAATCCTTAGGGATTTCGGAATAATAATTTTCCGGAGCTATTGCGTCCTTGTTATTTCATACTTTTTTAAGATGCCTGCATAATGATCCAGGATATTTTTCTGTTTTTTCATCCGGTCGAATACCAGTTTTTAATTCTTCTTTTATTTTTCAACTTCACTAAAAATATTTCAATTGTGTAAAACTTCCCGGGTAAGCGATGGCGAGAACAGAACCCGGAAAGGTGTTTCCCCCATTGGAAGTACCGATAAAAGGATTAACAAATTCAGTAACCTGCGCCGGCGAAGTATTCACCAGGAGAAGAAAGACAAATAAAGCTCTGATCATAATTAAAATATTTCCGAATTAAACATTTATTAAAATAATGATCCCTGTTCATTATTTCACCCGCTCCTTCTGCCGGAGACCTGATAGAAGTTCATCTGCATCCCGGTGATGCCGCACTGTCCGTATGAGAGTAGAATTCACAGGCAGATTAACTTGTAAAACTGAAATTAACCCGACATTAGATCCTCATTTGGACTGCAGGAGTCTCTATATGAGACATTGGAGAAGCGTATGTGGAGCGTATGTGGAGCGTATGTGGAGTGTATGTGGAGCGTATGTGGAGTGTATGTGAGACGTATTTAGAACGGATTTGGAACGTAATTTTTTCGTATCAACCTCCCCCCGGGTACATTATCCTCTGCGTAAGATATCGGGGAGAAATTTCCTGATTATAGGTTTAAACGGATTTGAATTGAGATAAAAAATAGGAGCTTAATGACTTTTGGATGTGAAGGTTTTGATGGTTTATTACCAATTAAAGATCGCATATAAACAACTATTCTGAAAAATAAATCATTACTGTATTTTAATTTTTAACAGATTTCCGTAATATGCCGGTGATTCACAATAATATTTTTCATTGAAGAAATTTCTTACATCATTCATTCTGTTTTTATTTCTGTTTAACATTTTCGGGTTCTATATCCCTTACCTGGTTAAACGTACGGCCATTCGTTCCGGGATGAGCAGCAGACTTGAAGATTCAGTACCGGGAAATCTTATAGTTAAACTATCATTTGATTTAAGTAAAAAAAGTGATTCCCCCGTTTGGGTACGGGAAGGCAAAGAATTCCGTTATAATGATGAGATGTATGATATATTGAAGAGTGAAATCAGCAATGGAAAAGTGGTTTATTATTGTGTAAGAGACAAAGATGAAAAAGAACTTGAGGCAAGCTTCGAGAAACTCCTGAAAAAGAACCAGGATAATCAGGGCAGATCGAAGAATAACTCTCTTAAAGAGCTTAGTAAATATTTTCCTACTGCTGAAATAGAAATCCCTTCTGTTCAGAAGAAGTTCGATTTTAATTCCTACAGTTCCGGTTTTTATAAAAGTATAAAAAAAGATATCCTTTCCCCGCCTCCTGAAATCTCCTGATCTCATCCGAAATTATTAAATAACAGGTCACGCGTTTGAAAAAAAGATGACGAACATTTCTTTTACGGAGACATAAATTCGTTTCATCAATTGTGCAGACTGGCTTTTAATATCCAGTTCGCTGCCTCGTATGACCTCCCTTATTCTTCAAATTTTAATAGTGAATTCAGCGGCTCAAGCTGCGGCTTATCCGGATTTAAATTCAGGAGTTATTAAGAATGAAAATAATTTTTATATTGATAATCTGTGCTTCGGCTTTAACGGTACTTAATGCACAGACAATTGTAGTGGTTGACCGAAATGAAAACTTCCCGTTAAATTATGTGGTGATAACCGGTAACAACTCCGGCGAAAGTGCACTCACAAATTCAAAAGGGGAAGCCCCTTTCTCCCCGTTTAAGAATTCATCCTCATTGACCTTTCAGCTGACGGGTTATGAAAAATTCACGATCTCTGCCGATTCACTGAAAACCAGCGGTTTCAAAGTCGGACTAACTCAGAAAAGTTATACACTTGGTGAGGTGCTGGTGCTTGGCCGAAACCCCAATACTGAGGTTTCTAAAACAATCGGGAAGGTTGATGTTCTTGGTTTCAATTATATAAGAAGAACCAATGATATGTATCTTGATAGAATTATTAACCTTGTACCGGGGGTTAAAATGGAAACAAGAAGCTCAACATCGCAATCCCATATTCTGATAAGAGGAATTGGCGGGAAGTCCCGTTTCGGGATCCGCGATGTTAAGGTATATTATGACGGCATCCCCCTTACCGATGCGGATGGAACTACCAGCATCGATAATATCGACTTTACAAGTCTCGGGAAAATTGAAATCATTAAAGGTTCATCTTCCGGCATTTATGGAAGTCCGGTAGGCGGAACAGTTAACCTCTTTACCAAAAGAGCTCATTATCAGGAAAAAGATCTTAACGAAATTATTACGGCAGGTTCAGACGGACTTCTGAGATCAACCTTGAACTTCAGGGCGGGCACGAACAAACTTAATTTCTTTACCAATTACAGTTACCAGAATTATGACGGCTATCGGGAACATTCGCACTCGAAGAAACAGCTGTTCACATTCGGCGGTGATTTTTTTGTGAGCGAATCTCAGACACTCTCTTTCCTGGCCGATTATGCCTACATCAATGATGAGTTTCCGGGAGAACTTGATAGTGTGGATTTTGCGGATAATCCACAAATGGCTAACCAGGCTTACATCGATAAGAACATTGGACTTCATAGTAAATCGTTCCTTCTCGGGGTAACGAATATTTATAAGATTACTGACTCGTTTGAGAATACAACCAGCGTTCTTATGGGTCATACTTTTAACGAGTCACCTATCGAACCGTTTTATAATAGGAACGATATGGATAAACAGGGAGCAAGAACTATGTTTTCATATAACTCCTCCCTGGGTGATTATAAAACTACGTTTGCTTTTGGCGGTGAATTTATCCGCAATTTTAATGTTGAAAGGCATTATGCTATATCATCAACGGGCGTACCTGGCTCTATTACATCCGACAGAGAACTTGACCTGAAGCATCTGAACCTGTTCCTGCAGGGAACTATTTTCCCTGGAAGCAGCACCGCTGTTACTGCAAGTACAGGATTAAGTCAGGCGGAGTATGACGTAAGAGATAATATGAAAACCGATAGTATAGACTTTTCTTTAACCCGGAAGCTGGGTGCCTTTTTTAGCCCGGGCATTCTGCTGAAGCAGAACCTGTCAGATAAAATAAGTGTTTATGCCCAGGTTAATAGCGGCTTCTCTGCTCCTACAGTTTCGGAGATATCATTAAGCAATGGAAGTGTGAATAAGGATCTTAATCCTGAACGCAGCCTTAACTATGAGGTCGGGTCTGATGGAGATTTATTTGAAGATCAGCTGCATTATGAGGTAAGCTTGTTCTACCTGAACCTGTACGATTCCTTCATCCCGCAGACAGATCAGGATGGATTCACAAGGTTTGTGAATGCAGGCAAATCGACAAATAAAGGTGCCGAAGTTCTGCTGTCATATAAGCTGCTTGAAAACAGAGCTGCTTTTATCAGTCTTATCCGTCCTTTTGTTACTTATTCGTATAACGATTTTGTATTCAAAGATTATAAGCTTGGTGGCACTGACTATTCAGGTAACGAAGTCCCGGGCCTGCCTCACAGTCTTTTTAATGCAGGTCTGGATATAACTTCATCAACGGGATTGTATCTTTACTTAACATATGATTACACCGGGGAGCGTCCGCTGACCGATAATAATTCAGTTTATACTGATGCTTATTCCGTTCTTGATGCTAAAATAGGATTCAGAAGAAGACTGGCGGATGTTTTTACGTTACAAGTCTATGCAGGCCTTAATAACCCGACAGGTGAAAATTATTCACCAATTGTGGCTGTTAATCAGAGGTCAAAATCGGGAAGAGGATTGCCGGTTTATTTTAACCCTGCCCCTAAAGAAAATTATTATGGTGCGATAAACTTTGAGTACCATTTCTAAGAAAGCGCAGACGTAAAAGAAAAGAGGCTGCCACAAAATTGTTGGCAGCCTCTATGATCAAAGTTGTTCTATCAAAAGGTTACTTCATCAGAATCATTTTTTTCACGGATGAAAAGTTGTGTATTCCATCAGCCGATGAAGCTTCAATCTTGTAGAGATATAGCCCTGAGGGATAATTTAAAGCATTCCATTCCAGAGAATACGATCCCGCAGTCCTGGTTCCATTGAAAAGAACTTCAACAGATTCGCCCAGTAAATTATAGATACTAACCTTAACGTGACCAGCGTACGGTAAGGCAAAATTTATAGTAGTTACCGGGTTGAAAGGATTTGGATAATTCTGCGATAAACTATAATTCATAGGAGTAATATTATTATCGACTTCAATAGTACTGCTGTATTCTGACGTACCATTGAAATCAACCTGTTTCAGACGATAATAATTTTTACCGGCTATGGGTTTGGTATCGTTAAAGGAATATGATCTCGGTGATGTTGAACTGCCTGAGCCGTCGACAAAACCAAGTGACAGCCAGGTTCCGTCTGACAGACGCTCAACGCTGAACCCGCGGTTGTTTGTTTCAGTCGCTGTACTCCAGTTTAGCTGGATACCCGATCCGTTAACTTTCCCTGTAAATGAAACCATTTCAACAGGAACAGTATCTCCCATCTTCAGGATCATACCATTCTCTCCTACGGCGTATCCCGTAATTGCATCGGTAAGGTACATGCCTCTCACCATTGCACCCGTATTGCTTTCATCCGCCTCCCATGTTGCACCGCCGTCTGTGGTATGCATAATTACTCCGTTCAGTCCTCCGGTAATGCCGTTATCAGCATCTGAGAATGAAACGCAGTTAAGAAACATTATTGTATTGCTGTTCTGCTGAACCCAGCTTGTTCCGCCGTCGGTTGTTTTGAGTACAAGACCAACAACTACAGGATAAGGGGTTGACCCGACTGCATAACCGGTACTTGCATCAACAAAGGTAACTCCGTAAAGTGAACCATTGGTTCCGGAGGTTTGTGGTGTCCAGGTTGTTCCGCCGTCTGTAGTATTTAATATAGTGCCTGAATTTCCCACAGCAGTTCCATGATCCGCATCTGCAAAAGCAACTCCCCACAGCGCAGCGCTTGTTCCACTGGTCTGCGGAGTCCAGGTAGCCCCGCCGTCTGTTGTTCTCAGGATAACCCCCGATTGACCGACAGCATTTCCATTATTAATATCACCAAAAGAAACGCTGTTAAGATTTTCAGAGGTGCCGCTTACCTGGTTGTTCCAGGTCGATCCGCCATCCGTTGTTCTTATAATTATTCCTGACATTCCAACGGCCACAGCAGTATTTATCTCTTTATAAGAAACTCCGTAGATTTCATCAGTTACACCGCTTACCCGGCTTATCCAGTTAAGCCCGCCGTTCGTAGTTGTAAGTACTACTCCGCCTGTACCCACAGCAATTCCATGCAAGTCATCAGCAAAAGCTATCGAAGTGATTGCCTGATCAGATACTCCCTGAAGTTCATTCTCCCAACTTGTACCGCCGTTTGTTGTTCTATAAAGCATTCCGCTGAATCCTACTGCAACGGCGCTGTTTGCGGAGGTCATCGAAACGGAATTAAGATCATTCCAGGTACCTATGCTGTAAGGTGTCCAGTTCGCGCCGCCGTCGGTAGTAGTTATAATTACCGCGCCCGAAACCACAGCAGCACCGTTGTCTGCATCATAAAATGAAACTGAAAAGATGTAATCCCACGGATTCAGTCCTGCGTTCTGTGGAGTCCAGGATGTACCTCCGTCAGTTGTCCTTAGAATTACACCTTCCTGGCCAACGGCTGTCCCGGTGTTAACATCAGTAAAGCATACACTATGAAGTAGGCTTGCTACACCGCTGGTTTGTGGAGTCCAGGTATTACCACCGTTAGTGGTTCTAAGAATAATACCATTATTACCCACGATAGTACCATTATCCGCGTCTGCAAAATCCACTCCCCACAGATCTTCGGAAGTACCGCTTGTTTGTGGGCTCCAGTTCGTTCCCCCATCTGTTGTTCTCAACACAGCACCGTTATTGCCAACGGTCGTACCGTGATCAGCATCTGAGAACGAAACAGCATGAAGCTGAAAGTTGGTTCCGGATACTTGTGGAAGCCAGGTTGTGCCGCCGTCTGTTGTTCTTACAATTTTACCATTCTGTCCCACCGCGGTCCCTGTGTTTCCGTTAACGAATGCGACGCCGTTAAGATTGATTGATAAGCCCGACAGCTGGCTGACCCAGTTTACGCCTCCGTCAGTGGTTCTTATAATTGCACCGTTGTCACCCACAGCTGCTCCGTTATCAGCATCAGAGAAAGATACACAGTTTAGTGTATTTCCCTGCGGCAGCGGGTTCTGCCAGTACCATTGTGCGTCAGCGGTACCAAAGCTTATAATCATATAAGCAAGAAAAAAAGCCGCAGATCGTAGAAGTTTGTACAACATATTTATCCTTTAGTTTAGGTTATATAAAGAATGAAGTTATTTATTTATTGTTTGTTTGAATGACTCCACACTTATACCATCTGCCCAGTAGCTATCAAACATTTTCTTTAATGCAGCGGCATAACCGGGATGATCAACATACATACTGGTTATGTTCGGCTTTAAAAGAAATTCTGTCATTCAGGGCAAACATTACTAATGCTTCATCACTTATTACAAGTTTCATCGGAAGCTTTTCTATCAGTCTGGCTTCCTCACCTATTTCCCGGTATATTTCAACCGATCTTACCAGACTTTCAAGCTCTTCCTGTGTCAGGTCCCCATATTCATATAGTCCCTTTACAACAATATTCTGTTTCCGGAAAATTTCTTTTTCCTGTTCAATATTATCCTCAAGAGCGGGGGTTGTGTAGGGAGGTTTGGTAAATACAAGCAGTTCTTTCTTTGTGTTTTGCTGAATCGTTACCCACCTCTCCCCTATCTGCCTGATATCGGTCAGCATCTCAATATAATCGAACGGCTCAAGACTATCGCCTATTTCTTTATGCAGCGAAATCAACTCCTTCTTCAGCGAATCAGCCGCTCTTCTCTTCAGCTCAATATCTAATTTCTGTTTTTGTTCAAACTCCATCACCTTCTGCTCAACGGACTCTTCATAATTAGTTATGATGTTCTGTAAAGCTATTCTGGGATCTATGCTCCGGTATACTTTATTGCCATTTCTGCTGCTTTCAGTAATAATGCCTTTGTGCACCAGACTCTGAAGTATTTCGTATATCTTCGTTCTTGTTATTGTGGTTATCCTGGTTAATTCCGGAGCGGTGAATTCTTTTCTTTGAAGAAGTGCCAGATAAACCTCGGCCTCCCTCTTTGTTAATCCTATCTGCTGCAAATTTGTAGTGAGTTCCATAATCCTCTTTTTCAGGCTATATTAGGCATATATTGTATCCCTCTTATAAAGGGATACACAAAATTATAAATATACTTTATTATTTGCAAGAGGGGTGTTTTACTTAGATTCCATCTCCATTGGATTATCCGCAGCATTCTTACAATCTTTTTACATTTTTTTGACAATCGCCTTCAGGCAAAGAATTAGTTTCCGATCAAACAATTGAATTTATCGTATTAAATAAAATTCAGGCAAATAATCAGGAGGCACTCAATGAAATTTCGTTATTACTTTTTATTATTCTTTACTTTTTTTGTCATAAATGCATCTGCACAGACAGAAATAACGATCCTTCACGTGAATGATTCACATTCAACATTAGCTCCTATCGGTCCACGTGACCAGGATCTGAACGGCACTCTTGGCGGTATTGCAAGAGCCGCAACAATTATCGGCACAGAACGCGCGATTGACCCCAACCTGCTTCTGCTTCACGCCGGTGATATTTCAATTGGTGATCTGTTTTTTAATGCATATTTCCAGGTACCTGAATTAACCTGGATGGGTATGATTGGTTTCGATGCCATGACCGTCGGCAATCACGAATTCGATCTTACTCCGGAGGCACTCCTTGGATCATTACAGAATGTTTTCCCTGATCCTGCTGATGCTTTTCCGCTGCTTGGAGCGAATATAGATGCTTCGGCCATCCCCGATCTGGATAGTTATATTTATGATTATACAACCAAACAAATAGGAACAGTGAAGGTGGGTATCTTCGGTTTAATAACTCCGGCGGTAAATGCTCTCTCACAGCCGCTGCCTGTAGTAATTGAAGATGATGTCACAGCAATAATGAACATAGCAGGTAATGAGGCATATACTCTCAGAAACGTTGAAAACTGTGATGTTGTAATCCTTCTATCTCACCTGGGTGTTCAGTTTGATATGGGAGTAGCCGCTAATGTCCCTGGAATTGATGTAATTATTGGCGGTCACGACCATTATAAATATGACGCACCGTTAGCCATTCCTAATCCGCTAGGCGGAACTACCTGGGTTGCGCAGGCAGGATCAAATTATATGTATATCGGTAAAATGAAAATTTCAGTTGACGCTGAGGATAATGTATCTCTCGTTGATTATTCACTTATCTCCCTTGATGAAACCGTTCCTGAGTACCCTCCTGTTAGGGGAATGGTGGACGGTATGATAACAGGCATTGAATCCTTCTATGAAACACCATTCTTCACACAGCCTTTCGGTTATGCCGATGCATTCCTTGAAGAAGAACCGGCCGACTTACTCGCCCTCGGCGCTCAGGATACTCCTATAGGCAACCTTGTAACGGATGCTTTCCGCTCTTATACAGGAACAGACATATCTATGCAGGCCTGTGGTTCAACGGCATTACCATTATGGGAAGGAGCCTTTACCTTAGGTGATGTTTTCAGAGTTAACGGGTATGGATTTAATACTGTTAACACCCTTGGCTATCAGCTGGCAACTTTTAATATAACCGGGGAAGCATTATGGATGGGACTTGAGTTCGGTTTAAGTGAACTTGAAATCGGAAGTGATTATTTCATCCAGGTATCAGGATTTGAATATAAATATGATTCTAATAAACCAGTCGGCGAAAGAGTTGTTTCAGTTTCAGTTAATGGTCAGCCGCTCGATCCTGCTGCCATATATTCCGTTACTGCGAGTGAATTTGTACTGGCTATACTGGATTATATCCAAATACCTTATTCTGATTCTGAGATACTCAACGGCGTCACCGAGTTTGAAGCTTCCGTCGCATACATTATGTCACTTAACAACTTTGTTCATCCAAAGAAAATAGGAAGAATAATTAATGTTGGTGATCGCTTAACTACAAACAAAATAGAATCTGATGGATGGATTAATTCTCAGCCGGGAGCATTACTCGATGACCCGGATATAACCGGAAGACTGACATTTAATATGAATATTCATAATGTTAATCATCCCAATTCGGCACAGGGTGTGGTAAAAATTAAATTCCCGGCAGGAGGGATAAACCTTACAGGCAATTCACTGGAATGCCTTTTAATTGAGGACAATACAATCACCTTAAGAGGTGAAGGGAAAAATACCGGTAAGGGGAGTTATGGCTTCCTTGTAACCGCGATTGATGGAGGTAATTCGGGAGATTTAATAAAAATTACTATATGGGATAAACAGGATAATGACAGAATTATTTACGATAATTTGGTAATGAACCCGGTTGCAGGGGGGCATATAACCATTCTTAATTCACATTTTGGAAAGAGTGACAATGATCTGTTTTCTGCTGATAAATATGGGCTGGAACAGAATTACCCTAACCCATTCAATCCATCCACGATCATTAAATATTCCATTTCGGAAGAAAGTTTTGTAACATTGAAAATCTACGACATTCTGGGAAATGAAGTAGCCTCTCTGGTAAATGAGAAACGTGGACCCGGGGACTACTCCGTAACATTCAATGCCTCAAAACTTGTAAGCGGAGTTTACATCTATTCATTAAGGGCAGGCAATCATTCTGAAACAAGAAAGATGATTCTCGCGAAATAAGGGGTATACTTATGGGGAGAGCAATCTCCCCATTTGTTTCCATTCTGAGTCACATCTTAATCACTGCCGAAATAATAACTTAAACGAAAAAGTTTTATAATACACATATAAAAGGCCGAAAATATGAGCTCCGAAATTAAATTATACATAATAGCGGTTTTACTGCTGATCCCAGTACAAATGGTTATCGCACAATCCGCAAAAACCGGCGTGCTGGTTGAAGTCACAACCAATCAGAAGACGCCTGCAGAAATAAAAACCAGGTTCGAAAACTTTGTAAAAGGCAGATTATTAAAATTGGAAGATGTTGCTTTGGTTAAGAACGATGAGGATTATAAAATAAACATTATGATGTTTCAGAACCGCACAAAAGAAGGTGAAGATCTTGGATACGTAATATCTACAATCTTCCTTACCCCTTCAGACTGTGAAGGTTATGATTATTCATACCTTACTTCAATATTATCAACCGCAAAGGAATCAGAACTCGACTCCACTGCCGGAAATATAATCTCATCCTTTGATCAGAACGTATTAGAAGCTCCTTAACATGCATTCAATTCACCAAGTCTGGATTTTCACTAATGAATAAACAATAAATTTCCCGGCCAACCCTTTATATTGGTACACATATAAGTTCATTAATTCAGAACCATACCAGAAACTTAATTGCAATTAAAGACACAGCAACTTCATCGGTTGATACCGAAGCCCGGGTTTATGAATATGAGCTGAATCAAAATCATCCAAACCCTTTTAATCCCACAACTGGCAGACAAATGCGTCTACTAAAGCAAGGAATTTAAGACAATAAATAAAAATATAATCCGTATTTTATCTATTGAGAGAATATAAATAGTATACTATTACAATAATAAGAATAATCAATTGTATATATTTCCGAACCCAGTAGAAGAGGATATCCAGTATTTATATATTTTACAATGGGTTAACTACTTTTATAGGTTCGGAAAGTTCGGAAATTTAAAATAGACATTTAATGTTATTTTATATATTTTCGAACCCAGTGATAGGCTAGCCGTTCTAAATCATTATAAAATAACCAAATAGCTGAATTCCAAGGTTCGGAAAGTTCGGAAATACGATGGACAATATAGAATTATTAAATCGGTTTGATAAGCTTAGAAATAAGAATATAAATTTGATAGCAGTATCGAACAGTGAATGGTATTCCCTATTTCGAGATGAAATCCGTAATTCCATAGCAATTGAAGGCATTTTTGCTAATCGGAACGATTTATTGGATGTGCTGGAGAAGAACAAACGAACAACCGATCAAAAAACTGCGGCAATACTAGGATACTTTGAGGCGGCGAGCACGCTGTATGAATATGCCAATAATTTATACAAGGAAGGGGAATTCTCATTAAGAATTTCAGATATAAAACAAATTCATACATTACTAATGCGTTACGAAAAACAAGTGGGGTCTTTCACTGGTGAATTGGGAAATTTCAGACTTGAGCCCGTCGAGGTTGCCGAAGCATCATTTACTCCCTTAAACAATATATATGTCCGAGAAACAATGGAGCTGTTTGTAAAATGGGTTAATCAGAAACTAAGGGACACTGATTACGATAAGCTGGGGCTTGCTGCTCTAAGTCATCTTTTGTTCGAGACT
Source organism: uncultured Bacteroidota bacterium (assembly GCA_963839165.1). GTDB lineage: Bacteria > Bacteroidota > Ignavibacteria > Ignavibacteriales > Ignavibacteriaceae > DATFVA01. The sequence goes on from CAWIUG010000005.1 coordinate 1,456,200, forward strand.
ATCCATCCTTTTAAAGATGGGAATGGTAGAGCAGGGAGAGTTTTACTTTCCTATATACTTATTGGTTGCGGGTATGTTAATGTGGCTATTAAGGGGACCCAGAAGCTGGATCGGGATAAATATTATGAAGCTATGGAAAAGGGCGATGACGAATTTGAAAAGATGTTACGTAAAATCGAAGTGGGTGGCAAGGTTAAGGCTAACCAAGTTAATTCCTACGCTGCCAAAAGCAATATCAATTTGTTATATATGATACTGGTTGATAGGCTGGAGGATAGCCTCAAAAGGTTAAGTAAAAGCCAGTTTGTTGAAATGAATCTTGATGCTGTTGTTCCGCTAAGGGATGCAGCTGTTTTTTTTAATTACTCACAGGATTATTTGCGTAATTTAATAAACAGCGGAAAATTGCCAGCGGAGAAAAGAGGGAAACTTTGGTATTTAAGGATTAGAGACGTTGATCATTACATTAAGAATTTATCGGGGGAGTGAAATTACGACCCACCAGGGCGAAGTCAATGCTTCGATCTTGTACAACGGAGAATATTGCTAGTTACTAAAAAGGAAACCCCCACTTATTTATGGGGGCATCAATAGTCGAGGCACGGTGTATGACTACAATATAGCGTAGGTTATAGCCCATTTCTTCCGATTTAAAGTGCCTAATTTTGCAACTCCGACCCATCCCCCTTTAAACAGAATAAATCCTCGCTAACGTTAAATTCTATCTCGCCCTTGACCATATTCTTAAAGGTCTTTCTTGCAATGTCCGGGTGCGTGAATGTGGCTTGGAATATCCACAACTCGCAATTAAGCCCTGCATCCGTTAATTTAAAGTTGGAAAAACGAGTTTACAAGAGAGATGAGATCCGCGGTGAAGTTTATAAATGACTCAATTCATCAAGCCGACATCTTCTTTAGTCTTACGCTGCTCATTCTTTTAAGGAGTTTCGCGGTCGGAATCAGTAACGTTTTTCTACAAGTATTTTTTTTGTCACCGAATCCCCGACGTTGGATTATATAATCCTGTCTAATTAATTCATCGATCATAGCCAGCACTATATTATCGTTTATTATCTCTCGGACTGAAGATTTAATAAGCTCTTTTAATTCATCTTCAGTTAATGCAATCATTTTTCATGATAGTGAATTATCCCAGAAAATAATGCGGATTCTTTATGAGGTTTTGGGAGACAAGGTTCATTTAGGGGGGGTGGAAATTAATTATTTCTTATGTTAGATTCTCTTAAGACTTTATGAAAGGTTATGACTGTTTTTCTGTTCTTTTTGGTATGTCTACCGTGAACATACCGTGAACGCTTCCCTTAAGTCCTTATTTTATAAGGCTATTTGTGGAGGTGGCGGGAGTCGAACCCGCGTCCGAAGTTAAGATCCAAAGAACGTCTACACACATAGTCTGTTTTTGTTTTTACTTAAAGTTACCAAACAGACAAGGGTCACTTTAAGCCTGCCTGCTTAAGTTTCGTCCAGTCCATCACAGACAATTGAACCGGCTATCGTGCCTAAACGTCGTTCGATCCTTACCCCGGCACGAAAAAATAAGGTGAACGGCTGCTAAGAGTTTACTTAGGCAGCTAAGGCGTAATTATATTCGCCAGTTATTATTTTATTCCCGATTGTTTTACGTGTACTCCGGGGAACACGGTGCGCAGTTCTATGTCTCTTCAACCCCGTCGAAACCAAAATTCACCCCCAATATTATATTGAATATTGAAGATTGAAGAATGAATACTGTTAATTCGTTCTTCCAGATGGTGTCAGGGATTCCTGAGATCATATTTTCATAACGTGCAAGAACAAAAAATAAATCGCTGAACCTGTTCAGGAAAATAATAATATTTTCACCAATTTCCTCGGAGCTTTTTAATGCAACTACTCTTCTTTCGGCTCTTCTGCAAACTGTTCTGCAGATGTTCAGAACAAGCCGCTGCTTTGCTTCCGCCGGGCAGTATGAAATTCTTCAGCGGTTCTAATTCTGCTTCAAATTTGTCTATTTGATTTTCAGCATTTTCAAAAAACTCTTTCGTCACCCTCGGAATATTGTATTTTTCGTTTTTTTCGATTCCGGGTGTGGCCAAGATCAGATCCTACCGTAAATAGCTGGTTCTGGATGGTACTAAGCAGTACTTTTACATCACTGCTCTTTACTTCAGTAATTGCCAGTCCTATAAACGAATTAAGCTCGTCAATTGTTCCATAGGCTTCAATTCTTAGGGAGTTTTTAGGCACTCTTTCGCCGCCAAAAAGCCCTGTTTCGCCTTTATCTCCGCCTTTGGTATAAATTTTCATCTTTTAAAGGGAGTTTGTGCACTAATATTTCTGTTTCATGCCCTTCTACGTCTTTAGCTCTTAGTCTGGTTCCTTCCTGCAGATGGTTCTTTCTTATATACCCTAATCCAATATTCTTTTTGCATCTTGTTGAATATACTACAGAAGTAACCTTGCCGCTTTCTCCGCCGTCACCGTTAAAAAGACTATATTCTGTACCTGAAGCTCCATCGTTGAAAACGACGCCTTTGATTAGCCGCTGTACCTTGTCATAAGTATCCAGCCTTGCAATTACTTCCTGCCCTATATAGCATCCCTTCCCGAAGTCTATGAATCAAGAAGCCCGGCTTCATTAGGGTTATAGTTATCATTTATTTCATTGGGTGCGGCTGGTATTCCCTGTTCGATTCTGAAAATATTCCAGGCATTTTCACCTACCAGGTTAAAATCAAAAATGCCTTTATTCTCAAATGCATATTTTACAAACCTGTTTCCGTTTGAGGAGTCGGCAATCACCCAGTATTTCAGATTGTTTCTTTCATCCCTCATCTTTGCGAGGAAGAACAGCATTCCTTCTGCGCTGATTACCTTAAATGTGTTTTCAGAAATGTTATTCACTATAGTTCCGCACACCAGGGTAAGGAAAGAATCTGCCTGGGAACCGCTAACTTCCAGCAGCATATATTTTCCGTTTATATCAGAAACTTTTACGTCGTCTGTAATGATATATTTATCGAGCCACCTGAGTACTTTAAGATGATGTTCGCCGCTCGTAAATAATATTTGGTAGTCTTCAAAATTCAACAGGGTTGTCAGATCAATAATCCGGCCTTTTTCAGTGGTAAAAATTGTTTTGGTGATCTGTTCTTTTCCTAGCTCTCTCGTGGAATTGGTGCTGATCCTGTGAAGAAAGTCAAGCACGTCTTTGCCGCGTAATTCAATCATTCCATAGTGAGAAATATTTCTAAGCCCTACACCATCTGTAAGACTATTAACTTCGTCTTCCACGGAAGTATATTTCAGAACCCTCCCGTCATCAGTGACTTCTGCATTTATTCCAAGGCTCTGTAATAATTCTGAATATGAAATTTTGTCCTGCATCTGAAACATTTATGCTCCCTTTGATACCAATATTTGTCCTGAAATTATAACAAAATGCTTTATTAATTGAAAATTAGCTGTGATAGCTCTGGATTGCCAGCACGGAAACTCAGACAAAAGGCAGTACAAAGATAAGAAAAAATTACTAATAAGGACGCTTCTGCCGGGAGTTCCTCGTGTTTATGTACGAGCTTCTCTTTTGATTCCAGACAAAGGGAATTGAGTCAAGTTCCTCTACCCTTTTTCCGGAATCATAATACACGTATTCATAATAATCAGGATACCTGTCGTTATTATAGTTCAGAATGGTCCTTTTAAAGTTTATCCCTTTGTAGGTCATCAGAAGGTGCGGTTTTGAGGTAAATCCGTCAACAAGGAAGTAGTTATAGTCTATGTGCCCGACTCCCTGTGCGTAATGGAAATTCACCTTTACATAAGGAATATCCTGGTATTTCCATTTTTCAACCGAGAACGTGTTGAATCCTCCATGTGAAGGAATTACTGATTCCCATACAACATCGAAATTATTTCCGCGCAGTGGAACAGAACAAGATAAAAGAATGCCGTTCCGAGTTTTGTACTGTCGAGATCGATAAAGCTTTCATTGTAACCAACAATATTCTTGGGCTCAATAAATCGCTCACCTGATTTAGATTTCGCAATTATCCCGAGAATATAACCGGGGTGATTTTCAGGGTAAATTACTGCCGACCTTGGGAATGTTATATGTCAGGGTCTTATCAAAATCTACAAGGTAGGTCCCTCCGGGATAATGCGAGAGCACAAACTCCTTTAACGCAATTGTATCGCAGGGAAATCTTCTGGAAACCTGTTTCTTCTGCTGGTCAAGGTTGTATTTCTGAATAGCTGCATCTTTATCGGAAGCATAATTGGTCTCTTCCCTCTCCTGGCGTGATTCCTCTTTCTCCCTTTCGCTGCCGCAGGAGATGAAAAAAGTTAACATCAAAACCGGTATTATTAATAATGCCGGTTTTATGATGACATCAATTTTATTTTTTAGAATATTCATCGAAGAAATATGCTGAGCTCATGATACCCAGCTTAAAATGATTCAGATCAAAATGTTCGTTAGGTGAATGAAGGTTCTCTGAATCTAATCCCAGTCCCATAAGTACAACAGGAGCTTTCAGCTTGTTAGCGAAAACGTTCACAATAGGAATAGAACCTCCCTCACGGATAAATACTGTTTTTTTACCGAACGCCTTTTCCATCGCTGCGGAGGCGGCACTTGCCGCGGATGAATCCAGTGGTGTAATACTGGGCAATGCACCGTGAAGGTCTTTTACTGTTACCTTAACTGATTTCGGCGCTATGCTTTGTATATATTTTTTGAACAGCTTTGCGATCTTCGCCGGTTTCTGGTCGGGTACCAGGCGCATACTTATCTTTGCCGTAGCCTTTGAGGGGAGAACTGTTTTCGCTCCCTTTGCAGTAAACCCGCCTATTATACCGTTACAGTCAAGCGTCGGCCTTACCCAGAGCCGTTCTAGCGTAGAGAATCCCTGCTCTCCCTGCAGTTCCTTAACACCGACTTCCTTAGCAAAATTCTTTTCGGAGAATTTAAGTTTCTTAAAATTCTCCCTTTCTTTTTTAGTCAGTTTCTGAACGTCGTCGTAGAAACCTGGAATGGTTATGTGCCCGTTCTTGTCCTGAAGCTTCGCTATCATTCCCGCAAGGATATTTATCGGGTTGCCTACAGCTCCTCCGAATGAACCGGAATGAAGGTCTTTCTCGGGTCCGACTACTTCAACTTCCTGGTAGCTCATACCCCTGAGGCCGTAGGTTAATGTTGGAATTCCCTTACCGAACAGTGAAGTATCAGATATCATCACTGCGTCACACTTTAACAGATCAGTGTGAGTTTTTATAAAGTTCTCAAGATTCTGACTGCCTATCTCTTCTTCCCCTTCAATTATAAATTTTATGTTTAAAGGCAGACTTCCCGTTCCCTTAAAGAATGCTTCGACGCTTTTAATGTGCATAAACATCTGACCCTTATCGTCTGTTGCACCGCGAGCCCATATCTTTCCGTCTCTGATTTCAGGTTCGAAAGGCTGAGATTTCCATAACTCAATAGGATCAACCGGCTGAACATCATAATGTCCGTAGATCAATACCGTGGGTTTGCCCGGTGCCGCCAGCCATTCTCCATATACCAGCGGATGACCTTCGGTTTTAAAGACCTCCACCCGATTCAGACCAGCCTGTTTAAGTTTGTCGGCTACAAACTTAGCTGCATTGTTGATATCATTTTTATTTTCGGGAAGGGTGCTTATGCTTGGTATGCGGAGGAAGTCTTTTAACTCCTCTATAAAATTATTCTGGTTATCTTTTATAAACTGTATTACATCTTCCAAATTCGAACTCCTGTTTTATTTGGTTAAAGAGTATTTATAAATAACAGGAACAAAATTCCTGAACCGGTCCACCGTAAGTGAATCAAGCTGATCTATGATTTCTTTTGACGGGATAAAAAACATCTTCCATGGATCATCAATCATATATACATTCTTGTCCTGGTCCATAGTTATGCTCTCTATTGATGCAACATAATCAAAAGAATTATAACTTGGTATATTAGTTTTTATTTTTACAAGCGCGGTATCTATAACATTCAGACGGTCATCAAACAAAAGGTGAAAAAAGGTCTTATTGTTTCTGTCGACACCGTATAATGAATTATTTCTATCTGAAAAAAGTCCGCAGATAGTATGAATGCCTAATGGACCTGTGTTTATCTGTTTTATTATCTTGTGAGAATTCTTTTCTGCAACAAAAAGAACTGTACTGTCTGCAAAAAGTTTGCCTTGCGTAAATCCCTCAAGACCGAGATAAAAATAGTTATCATCCTCTGCAAGTCCCTCATAGCCGATATTGTTGGCCAGGTATTTCTGAAATTCCTCTACCGGTGTGAAACTTATCTTTTGAATACTTTCAAGGGTATCTGATAACACGTTGTTGTTTTTAAAACTTAACAGGTAAATTCCGGCAAAATATTCAGGATGCTGACCATTACCTTCAATGGAAAGGTATACTTTATTATTTTTTTTGTCGTATACTATTTCCTCAAAGTCCGCCTTAGGAAAAGTGTCAATATATGCCTGAAATGTCTCAGAGAACTTCACGGGTTTCAGCATACTTATCGTATCGCCGGAGATTGTAAGGTGCAGAATTCCGCCGGTATCATCGGCAAGCAGGAAATGTCTGCTGCCGTCCGGAGTTTGGTTTATAAAGGTGATTCCTGATGTCTGATCGGCTTCAAATCTGTTAAAAGACAGCCATTTGGGAAATGTGGGATCCTTTATGAGATGTAGATCGTTATGGTGTACGCTGGATCTGCAGCATGACAACAGAAGAACAAGGGTAAGAAGTATAACAGGTTTTGTTATCATATATCAAATATAATAAAAAGCTGTAGCAGATTTCACTACTTCCAGTCAGTACCTTGTTATACTTTTAGCCCTTTCATATATTGGCCCAATGGTTTTATATAAATATATATTAAGAAATCATTTAGCCCCGTTTATTTTTTCTAATATTACCCTGATTTGCATTTTTATACTTCAGTTTCTGATGAAGTTCGCAGACAGGCTGGTTGGAAAAGGATTGGGACTCTTTGTTATATTGAAGCTCATTGCGTTCAACCTGGCCTGGATGGTTGTACTTGTAGTGCCTATGTCAACCCTGGTCGCTACGTTAATGGCCTTCGGAAATATGTCGCAGAACAATGAGATAACGATTATAAAATCTTCGGGAACAAGTTTATATAAGATGATGAGGGCTCCCCTTCTGGCGGCAATTGTTGTGGGATATCTTCTTCTTGTATTCAATAATGATGTTCTTCCTGATGCTAACCATCAGGCTAAGCTCCTTATGCAGGATATATCACGACAAAAACCTACTCTTTCACTTGAACCGGGTGTGTTCTCGCAGGAGGTTTCAAACTATGCGATTCTTGCAAGAGAAATAAATCAGAAAACCAATGAGCTTAAGGATGTTACTATATATGATTATTCTGATCCAAAAGAAATAAAAGTTGTTACGGCTGAAAAAGGAAAGATCTTCTTTTCAAAGGATCAGACGAAGCTTATAATGAACCTTGAGAACGGTGAAATCCATGAGAATGATGTTTCGAAAACAAACCTTTACAGGAGAGTAAGGTTTGACAGACACAGAATCGCAATGGATGGAGCACAATTCACCTTTCAGCAATCGGCCCTCGGAAGTCCGCGGGGAGAACGGGAACTTAGCGCGTCAGCAATGCGGGATATAGTTGATAGTCTCAGTGTTTCAGAAAAACAGTACAGGGCAGATCTGACAAAAGAAGCCAGGAAATATTTTTATCTGGATTCAACTGCTGCCGATATTACCCCTACAGGTTTACATGGTGAAAAGATTATTTATTCACGACTGCTGGACCGGCTGAAAAATGAGAAAAACACTGTTGTTTCAAGGTATAAAAGGCTTGAGGCAAAGGAAAATGAAATAAATAAATATGAAGTCGAGATATATAAGAAGTATGCTCTGCCGGCTGCCTGTGTAGTGTTTGTCCTTATAGGCGCTCCTCTTGGAACGATGACAAGAAAGGGTGGTTTTGGTGTTGCAGCAAGTATAAGTTTATTCTTTTTCCTTATCTATTGGGCTTTCCTGATAGGAGGAGAAAAACTGGCTGAAAGAAACTTTTTCTCTGCCTTCTGGGGGATGTGGTCGGCAAATATTCTCTTAACGATAGCTGGAACATTACTGACTATAAAGACAGTCAGAGAAACCGTTACCCTCAGGTTTGACTGGATAAGAAAACTTATACCTAAACAATTCCGGGGCTCTGAAGAAGAAGAAGAACAGGAGAGTAATGAAAATTCTTGACAAATATCTTATCAAACAGTTTCTTCAGACTATCTTTTTCGGACTTATTGCATTTACTTTGATTTTTGTCGTCATCGATATGATGGAAAATCTCGATGACTTCATAGATCAAAACGTTGCCGCACCGGTAATCCTTCATTATTATTTTGTGTTTTCTCCCGACATTATTAAGCTGATCACTCCTATTGCGGTTTTATTTGGAGCCTTGTTTACAGCCGGAAAGGCTGCACAGTTAAGCGAGCTTACAGCTATAAAATCCAGCGGGGTGAGCATGTACAGGTTCATGCTCCCCTTCCTGATTACCGCATTTTTTATCAGCATGTTTTCAATCTACTTTGCCGGTTATCTTGTTCCTATGGCCAACAAGACCAAACTTAACATTGAAATGAATTATCTAAAGAAGGGATTTAATTATTCAGGCAGCAATATCTTCTTCCAGGATACCAAAACAAGGATTGTGAATATATCATATTTTGATAACGCCAATCTTCAGGCAAATCGTGTAAGTATTCAGGGTTTTGATAAAAATGATATTACAAAAATGGATTACAGAATTGATGCTGTAAAGATGACCTATGATACCCTCAGTCATACCTGGATTGCCAAAAATGGTATTGAGAGAATTTTCCATCAGAATACCCAGACGGCTGATTATTTTAATGAGATGAGGCTGGATAGTCTTAACTTTACTCCCTCTGAGCTGCTGACCAAACAGCAGAAACCTGAGGAGATGGACCTTACTGATCTTAAAAATAGTATTGAAACTCAGGAACGTGCGGGAAATGATGCTACGGATTCACTGATTGAATATTACTCACGTTTTTCTTTCCCCATGGCAAGTCTGGTTATTGTATTGTTCGGACTTCCGATATCAGCGAATAAAAGGCGGGGTGGGCTTGCAGTACAGGTAGGGATCAATATTCTTATCACTTTTCTTTATCTCGTTTTTATGAAGATCAGTCAGGCGTTTGGAAAGAATGGAGCTCTTGACCCCTTACTAACGGCATGGTTTGCTAATCTTATTTTTCTTGCGGCTGCATTATTCAACCTATCAAGAATGAGACAATAAGTAAAATTGTTGAGTGAGTATCAGCTGAAAGTAAAATGAAAGATATTGAAGCTTCCCCTGAACTATAACCCTTGGCTTCTCATAAAACAGGCTGCCTTAACTTTATGATAAAGTTGAAGACAGCCTGTTAAATAGGTTTAATTTACTTTTTCATCCTTCTTGGGAGGAACGAACCCAAAATGCTGGTTCTGCGGTCCCTCTACTACCTTTATCTCACCAAATCTTGCTTCATACTTGTCTAAGTTATCTTTTAGTGCCTTAAGAAGCATCTTGGCATGCTGGGGTGTCGTAATGATCCTGGCGTGTACTTTTGCCTTTGGAACACCGGGTACAATCCTTGTAAAATCTATTACGAATTCAGCAGGTGAATGAGTAATGATTGCTAAATTGGAATAAATTCCTTCAGCCTCTTTTTCATTAAGTTCGATGTTTATCTGCTGTCCCTGAGGATTCTGATTGTTCTGAGCCATTATAATTCTCTTTTTCCAGATTTATTTTCTTAATTCGTCTGCTTTATTAAATGCGTTCTGAGCATCGTCTGTCATATTAAGTACAGTGTAAACCTTTCCGAGCAATTCCCACGTGGCTGCATCTTCAGGCTGCAGTTCAACAGATTTTTCAAGATATGGCAATGCTTTCTGGTATTTTTCTTTATACTCAGAATTTTCCGTCTCTCCATTATCTTCAGCCATTTTGTTGATGGCAGTTCCCCACTTCACATAGGTAACGGCCAGGTTATAAATAGCATTCTGGTATTCCGGATCAACAGCAATTGCCTTCTCAAATTGTTCCGCGGCGTTCTCATAATCGTTCTTTCCAAGGAGAAGTACTCCGTAATTGTACCGGTAATATTTATTATCGGGATCTTTTTCTACCAGGGTTTTAAATGAACTAAGTGCTACATCAGCCTTTCCTGCATTTATGTAGGAATTAGACAAAGTTAGTAGTAACTCAGGATTATCCGGGTATTGCTGCCTGCCTTCTTCCAGAACTTTTATTGAATTATTAAAGTTCTCAATAGCCTTTATACTATCCTGTGGATAATGGGAAGTGGCATACTGCTGTTTCTGAAGGATACCATCATTGTAATAGATCTCTCCCAGGTACTTATAACCATCAAGGGATTTATCATATTTTATCATCTTTTGCAGAGGTGCGATAGCTTTATCATTCTCACCGGCACCCATATAAACGAAAGCAAGGTTTTTATAGGTATCTACCGAATCCGGTTCAAGTTTGGTTGCATATTCGAACATGTTTATAGCTTTATCGAATAAAACCTTACTGCTGTCTTTATCAGTCGTATTTACACCTTTCTGATAATAACTTACACCTTTATTAAATAAATTCGCCCAGAAATATTTTTTCTGGTCATCGATCTGAGATTTAAATTCATTACTTATAGCAAGCGATTTATCAAAAGCATCAATCATTTTACCGTAATCATCTTTTTCACCATAAACGTAGCCTAAATAGTAAAATCCTTCCGCACTCTGGGGATTTTTTTGAACTTCTTTCTGAAGAACATCAAGAGCTTTATCATAATTCTTCTGCTGAATATAGAGCTTGGCGCTTGTTATTTCGGTAGATGAGCACTGAAATCCCACGAAGGCCAGTCCCGCAAGTAATAATAAAACTATTGTATATAAGTTCGATTTTTGCATTCTTTCTCCATCATTTTAAATCAAATTAATGTCATTAAAGTTACAGTTTTGATGAAGTATAGTCAAGAAACTTTACCCTCTGCATGTCTGTGCTGTGTCTCATTGCAACCGGAATTTTTGCAATTGGTTTCTGTACAGTGATATAGGTAATAAATTGATTTTACCTCGTTTAATGGATATTTTTATTTTTAAAAGAGAATATTTTGACCGCTGAAAATGCTATAAGATCCGTCCCGAAGGTGCTTTTACACGATCATCTCGATGGGGGGCTGCGTCCTGATACCATAATTGAGCTTGCCCGCGATATAAAATACAAAAAACTACCTACATCCGATCCCGGAGAGCTGGCTGAATGGTTCCATAGAGGAGCAAATAAGGGCAACCTGGTGGAATTTCTGCAGGGATTTGAGCATACAACAGCTGTTATGCAGACAAAGGAGGCTCTGCAGAGATGCGCCTATGAGATGATGGAGGATATGCGGAAAGATGGAGTTTGCTACGTGGAAACCCGGTTTGCACCCGTCTTCCATGTAAATAAGAGCCTTTACCCGGAAGATGCTGTACTTGCGGTACTTGAGGGACTTGAAAAAGGAAAAAGGGATTTTGGAGTTGGTTATGGCCTCATCCTGTGTGCAATGCGGAATATGAAAGATTCACTGGAAATTGCTGAACTGGCTGTTAATTTCAGGGATTCGGGAGTCGTTGGCTTCGACCTGGCTGGTGAGGAAGGAGGTTTTCCGCCAAAGAAACATATTGATGCTTTCCAGTTTATTCAGCGTTCAAATTTTAATATCACTATACACGCTGGTGAAGCTTTCGGGAAGGAGTCTATCTGGCAGGCAATTCAGTGGTGCGGGGCTCATCGAATTGGACATGCTACTCACCTTAGAGAAGATATAGCTACTGGCAGAGGCGGCCATACAATTGTATTCGGTGAACTCGCTCAGTATATACTCGATAAAAGGATTCCCCTGGAAATATGCCTCCTTAGTAATCTTCATACCGGTGCGGTCGACAGCCTTGAAAATCATCCCTTCAAGATCCTTTACGATAATAAATTCAGGGTTACCATAAATACAGATGACCGGCTTATGAGCGATACAACCATGACAAATGAATTTCTCATCGCTCAGAAGTATTTCGGGATTACACTTGACGACATTGAAAAAATTACCCTTAATGCGATGAAGTCAGCGTTCATCCATTATAATGAGAGATTAAAATACATATACAACGTTATTAAACCCGGGTTTAAGAAAACCAGGGAAACTTTAAATTCACAATAAGGCGATACTAAATATATATGAAGAAACTGTTCACTAATTATAATTTCGAGTTCGATAAAAACGAAAAGAAATTGTTAACTACCTTTTCAAAACAGGTGATTAAACAAATCAGCGGAGACAACAGGTACTTTGCTGAGGAAAGAGCTTTTAACTCTATACTTGAGAAACTGTCCTCTTCCACTGATTCCGTTAAACTTACTAAAGATGAGCGAACAAGATTGTTAAATCAGCTGAATGAAAATGTTAAGTTCTTAAAAAAAGAATCGGCCGCAAGCTGGTTTTTTAAGAGATGGCTGTATAAGTCCATGCTTAAACAGTATAACGGTATTTTAGAAAATCATTTCCGAGGATAAAATGAGTTCTGTTAACACTAAAGAAGTTTCAATCAAAGCTCCCCGCGGCAGCAGCCTTTCCTGCAAAGGATGGCTCCAGGAAGCCGCAATGCGGATGTTGATGAATAATCTTGACAGTGAAGTCGCCGAGAATCCGGCAGAATTAATCATATACGGCGGCAGCGGTAAGGCTGCCCGCAACTGGGATGCATATGAAGCAATCATCGAATCGCTTAAAAATCTGGAGAATGATGAGACTCTGCTTGTGCAGTCAGGTAAACCCGTGGGTATTTTCAGAACCTATCCGGATGCTCCGCGTGTTCTTATATCAAACTCAATGCTTGTACCCGACTGGGCTACATGGGATGAGTTCAGGAGACTTGAGGGTTTGGGACTTACCATGTATGGTCAGATGACTGCGGGAAGCTGGATCTACATCGGTACGCAGGGTATCCTCCAGGGTACGTATGAAACTTTTGCTGAATGCGGCCGGAAATATTTTAACGGCGATTTTACAGGTAAGTTTGTACTTACTGCCGGACTAGGCGGTATGGGTGGTGCTCAGCCTCTGGCTGCAACTATGAATGGAGCCGCTTTCCTTGGTGTAGAAGTTGACCGTAAAAGGATTGAAAAAAGACTTGAAACGGGGTATATCGATGAGATCTCCGATAACCTGGATGAGGCTCTCGCTAAGGTATTAAAAGCAAAGAAAGAAGGAAGGGCGCTTTCAGTAGGACTTGTAGGGAACGCGGGTGAGATACATCCACAGATCCTTGATAAAGGAATTATACCTGATATTGTTACGGATCAGACCTCCGCACACGATGTCTTAAACGGATATATTCCAGCCGAAATGACTCTTGAAGAGGCTCTCAGGCTCAGGAAGGAAAACCCTTCCAGATATATGGATCTGTCACGCAGAACTATTGTTAATCATGTTAAAGCTATGCTCGGATTTCAGCAGAAGGGTTCCATAGTATTCGATTACGGCAACAATATTAGAGGTGAAGCAAAAGAAAACGGATTGAAGAACGCGTTTGATATACCCGGATTTGTACCTGAATTTATTCGTCCCCTCTTCTGCGACGGAATGGGTCCTTTTCGGTGGGTAGCATTATCGGGTGATCCCAATGATATCTATGAAACTGATAAAGCAGTAATTGAAACTTTCCCTGAAAAGAAGTCCCTTATTAAATGGATTAAAATGGCACAGGAAAAGGTTCATTTCCAGGGTCTTCCTTCAAGGATTTGCTGGCTGGGTTATGGTGAGCGTGCTAAGATGGGAAAGATATTTAATGACCTGGTAGCTTCCGGAAAAGTGAGTGCCCCCATCGTAATTGGGAGGGATCATCTCGACTGCGGATCTGTAGCTTCACCAAATCGTGAAACCGAAAATATGAAAGACGGCAGCGATGCCATTGCTGACTGGCCGATTCTTAATGCGCTGCTTAATGCTGTAGGCGGGGCAAGCTGGGTTTCAGTACATCACGGCGGTGGCGTCGGCATAGGCAAATCTATTCACGCAGGAATGGTGATAGTTGCTGACGGAACTAAAGAAGCAGAGAGAAGACTGGAAAGGGTACTGACATATGATCCCGGAATGGGAATTGTAAGGCACTCTGATGCCGGTTATGAAAAGGCAGTTGATAATGCTAAAAAAATGAATATTAAAATTCCAATGCTAAAATAATTTGCGAACGATTTAATTAAACCAGAAATGGAGCAAAAATGAAAGTTAAAGTACTTATAGCAGATAAATTTCCCGATCAGTATATAAAGCAGCTTAATGAAATGAACCTGGAAGTAATCTTTTCGCCGAAGCTTGGTGAGAAGGATCTTCCCGAGGCTGCGAAAGAAGTTGATATACTGGTTGTGCGTTCAACTATAGTTAATGCTGACACAATAAATTCCAGTAGAACACTTAACCTTATTATTCGTGCGGGAGCCGGGGTTAACAATATTGATATTGCTGCCGCAAATAAAAAAGGGATCTATGTTGCAAATTGTCCCGGCATGAATTCAATCGCCGTTGCTGAACTGGCTATGGGACTTATGATCTCACTCGACAGAAGGATTCCCGATAACGTGGCCGATTTCAGGAAAGGTGTATGGAATAAAGGTGAATATTCAAAAGCTGAGGGATTAAAAGGAAAAACTCTTGGAATTATAGGCGTAGGCGCCATTGGTAAAGAAGTTGCCAAAAGAGCTCTTGCTTTTGAAATGAATGTTTACGGAAAGGATATCTCCAGAATAGAGGGTGTACAGATCAAGGATTTCTCTGAAATGGATCAGCTCCTTCCGCTTTGTGATATTATTACAATCCACCTTCCCGCAACACCTGAAACAAAAGGCCTGTTCAATAAAAAAATGTTCTCGTTTATGAAAAACGGAGCCTTTCTAATTAACACTTCACGGCCTGACGTTATAGTAGAAGAGGATCTCCTTGAAGCTATTAAAGAAAAGAATATACGTGCCGCCCTTGATGTTTTTAAAGGTGAGCCGGAATCGAAAACAGGTGAAGTAGGCTCTGTACTTAAGGATAATCCTAACGTATATGTTACACACCATATCGGGGCATCAACGGAACAGGCTCAGAACGCTGTTGCTGAAGAGACCGTTAAGATAATTAAAGATTACACAACAAGTGGATTGATTGCTCATTGGATTAACAGGGCAAAAATTACAGATGCTAAATATCAGCTCGTAGTAAAACATTACGATAAACCCGGTGTATTGGCGTCGATACTGGATGTTATCAGAGAAGGAAATATTAATATTGAAGAAATAGAGAACGTCATTTTTCAGGGAGGCGTTGCAGCCAGCTGTACAATGAAGTTAAAGTCCCCTGTTTCTGCCGAAAAGCTAAAAGCTATGCAGGGAAATCCCGATGTATTAAGTATTTCTCACGTCGCACTTTAATCTAAAAAGGCTGCCTTAATTTTATTGAGGCAGCCTTTGTTCAAGCCCATTTACTCTTCCTGATTTTGTACCTTTTATTATCCTGCGGCTGCTGCGAATTTCGGTGTTATTATTTCTTTTATCATTCCATGAAAATACGGAAGCATAATAAGCTGGGTGAATGCTTCGGTATCCTGTTCATCAAACTCAAGCACGAATGAAGAGATATTCTGTTTTATATAGCTTAATGTTTTCTCTGAGAATGAAAAATATTGTTCAAGCTTATCAAAATTTTCATAGACATCCGGTATCTTTTCAAGAAGTACAGGTTCAAGTTCTTTCACCATCTCCTCGTTAGCTGAAGCAAGTATAAAATTAACATAAGGCAGAGAAAGTAATTCAATCACCTCTTCCGAAAAGCTTATTCCATTAAAGAGTCTGTCCTCATAAAAATTCTGTTTCCCTGATACCACAAGATTGCTGCTTTCCCTGTTCAGGGATGAAGATAATGATACTTCAATATCGGCGTTGTACAACTCTTTGAATAAAAGTCTGCCCAATATAACCTCCGCGGAGGAAACATCGCCCGCGGCTTTAAGCGACTTCAGCGACCTGTCTTCGGCAAAATATATGTAGGTGTTGCAAAGCGATCCTTCGAATGAAATTCCATATTTCCTGGAAACAAATAAGTCATTATGACTAACAATATCCATTGCTGGGATCAATGCGGCGGCCGTCTTATCTTTTTCAAGTGCCGCACTTAATGCAGAGGCAGGAAGGAATTTTAGATTCTGCCTTATACTTTCAGGCAGAGTAAGTGCGATGACCGATGTGAAGACATTTTCAGGAAACAGTATATTCATAATTTAAAAATAAAAAGCCCCGCATTTACGGGGCCGGTTATTAAAATACATGTGATCAGGATTCTTTAGATTTAATTCTGGCTGCTTTACCCGAAAGATTTCTGAGGTAATAAAGTTTTGCTCTTCTTACATCACCCTGTTTCAGCAATTCGATTTTAGCAATCTTAGGTGAGTTATAGGGAAATATTCTTTCCACACCAACACCGCTGGATATCTTACGAACGGTAAAAGTTTTATTGTTACCCGCACCGCGGATGCTGATTACATCACCTTCAAAAGGCTGTATTCTTTCTTTGTCACCTTCAATAACACGTACGTGAACACGTATATGGTCGCCGGAGCTGAACCCCGGGAGGTCGGTTTTATTTTGGTCTGGCAATATATTATTTACATCAATCATTTTTTTCTCCGCTAATTATTAAAATTTTTCCACTTCTCAGTTAAATTTTTTGACTGTTCCTCTTTCCAGTTTCTAATCTCTTTATCATTTCCTGAGAGCAGAACTTCCGGAACCTTCATCCCGCGGTATTCTGCCGGTCTTGTAAAAGATGGTGCTTCAATCTTTTCACCATCCTGGAATGAATCATTAAGTGCAGATTCACTGTCATTAAGAACACCAGGAATCAGACGTACAACCGCATCGACTATCATCAGTGCAGGAAGTTCGCCTCCTGTAAGAACAAAATTCCCGACAGATATTTCATCTGTTGCGAATTTTTCCCTCACACGGTCATCAATATCCTTATAATGGCCTGCCACTATCATCAGGTTTCCTGCCAGTGACAGCCTGTTTGCTGTTTTCTGATCAAATATTCTACCCCGGGGGGAAGTGAATATTATATGATCATATTTCAGATCCTGCTGTAGTTTTTCAATACACTCAAAGAACGGTTCAGGCTTAAGCACCATACCGGCACCTCCGCCGAACGGTTTATCATCAATCTGTCTATGCTTATTAAAAGCATAATCTCTCAGGTTATGAACAAATATCTCAACCTTTTTCTTGGTCTGTGCTCTTTTAAGGATGCTGGCTTCCAGGGGACCATTAAAAATTTCAGGCACAGCCGAGATTATGTCAATCCTCATCTTCATAGAAACTTTCTCCCGGCTTCAGAATCATTACTTTATTTTCAGGATCGAAGCTTTCAATAAGTTCCGAGAGAGCTGGTAGCAGGATTTCTCTGCCATTCACGTCTTCAATGACGTAAACGTCATTCGCGGGATATGACAAGACTTCTTTAATTATACCAAATAACGCCTCATTCCTGAAAACCTTGCTATCCACGAGGTCATGGATAAAGAAAACTTTTTCAGGAAGCTTTACCGCATCTTTTTCGTCGACATAGATCTCTTTATTCAGCAAAACCCTGGTATCGTTATCCGAATCAAAATTTCTGAACTTAATAAAGAAATCACCCTTGTTCTTTTTAACTGCTTCAACTATAAACTTCTTTTTACTATCAAAGAAATCTATAAATACTTCACGGAGTGAAAAAAATCGCTCAGGAAAATCGGAGTAAGAATAAATCTTCACAAATCCCTTATTATCAGCAATTGAAGTTATCCTGGCGACCAAAAAAAAATCACTCACCTGACAGAGAATTAGTCAAGAATTTCAAGAATTGCTCTCTTACCTTCCTTAGCCGCAATTGCAGTAAGGAGTGTTCGCATTGCCTGAGCAGTCTTGCCCTGTTTCCCTATCACTTTACCGACATCTTCCGCCTGGACTTTCAGAGAAAGAACAATTTTATTCTCTTCCGGAGCTTTCTCATCAATAGAGACATTTTCCGGATTATCGACCAGGTGTCTTGCGATATATTCGATGAATTCTTTCATAGAAAGAAGCCTCCTATATTAAAGCACGGGAGCTTATGAAATAACGTACAGTTGAAAAACCTCAGTTAAAGATTACTCTTTTTCCTCAGTATTCTCTTCAGAAGCAGCGCCCTTTACTTCTGCCGTACTTTTTTCAGTTTCAACTTCCTTTTCCGTGTTCTTTTCCGGAGCAACATTTTCACCTACGGACTTTGCAGTATTGGCTTCTTCACTTACTTCTTCCGTCTTCATCTTTGCTTTCTTTCCCTGATTCCTGCTTGTCTGCTTCGCTTCCTGCAATTTAGTCCACTGTTCCAGTTCAGACTGAATCTTATCTTCAGAAAGACCTTTACGGATTAGTTCTCTTTTAAGAGTAATACCTCTCTGTCTCAGTAAACTTTTTACTGTATCTGTAGGCTGCGCGCCTTTATCCAGCCAGTATAATGCTCTGTCTTCCTTAATGTCTATAGTATGGGGATTTGTTAATGGATTATATAAGCCGATAGATTCCAGGAATTTTCCATCTCTCGGGGATCTGGAATCTGCGGCAACAACCTTGTATATAGGTTGTTTTTTCTTTCCCATACGTCTTAATCTTAACTTAACTGCCAAGTTTTTAACCTCCTGAATTAGTCACTTTTCTTTAGAATTTTAAATTCCTCAAAGATGATGTACCTCCAAATCCTTTTCTCGCCATCTGACCCATCATCTTCTGCATTTCTGCAAATTGTTTAACAAGCCGGTTAACATCCTGTATAGATGTACCGCTTCCACGTGCAATCCTTTTGCGCCTGTTACCGTTCAATATTTTCGGGGCTGAACGTTCCTCAAGCGTCATCGACTGGATTATCGCCTCAACTTTTACGAGTGCTTTATCGTCAATATTGGCATTCTTAATTTGAGAACCGAGTCCCGGAATCATTCCCAACAGAGAAGATAAAGAACCCATTTTCTTAATTGCTTTAATTTGCTTAAGAAAATCGTCAAAATCAAATTTATTTTTCTTTAATTTCTCTTCCAGGCGTTCTGCCTCGCTGACATCGAAGCTTTCCTGGGCCTTTTCTACGAGTGAAACAACGTCGCCGCGCCCCAGTATCCTGGATGCAAGCCTGTCAGGGTAGAAAATCTCAAGATCTGTAAGTTTTTCTCCATTACTGATGAATTTGATGGGTTTTCCCACCACCTGCCTGATAGAAAGGGCGGCACCGCCGCGGGCATCACCATCCAATTTTGTAAGAACAATACCGTCAAAATTAACTTTTTCGTTGAACGCCTTAGCAGAGTTAACCGCATCCTGACCAGTCATCGAGTCGACTACAAAAAGCGTTTCAGTCGGTTTTACAAGATCTTTTATGTCAGCAACTTCCGTCATCATATCTTCATCAACATGAAGGCGGCCGGCTGTATCTACTACTAAAGTATCATAATTTTTTTCTTTTGCAAAGCTGAGAGCATCTACAGCTGTCTTTTTTGCATTCTTTTCATCCAGAGAAAAAACAGGAACACCAATCTGCTCACCGAGAGTTTTAAGCTGTTCGATCGCAGCTGGTCTGTACACATCGGCTGCGGCCAGAAGTACTCTGCGGTTTTTTTCTTTAAGTCTTTTTGCCAGTTTACCACTAAAAGTAGTTTTACCCGACCCCTGTAGACCGACAATAAGGATCGTTGTAATTCCCGAACCGTTAAGTTTTATTTCGGTGCTGCTATTTCCCAGGAGAGTAGTCAGCTCATCGTGAATTATCTTGGTGATTAACTGTCCCGGGGTAATAGAATTGATAACTTCCTTACCAAGAGCTTTCAGAGAAACGTTATCAATAAATTCTTTTGCAACGCGGTAGTTAACGTCAGCATCTAGAAGAACCCTGCGTACTTCCCTCAGGGTATCTGAAATATTCTTTTCGGTTAACTTTCCTTGTCCCCTTATTTTTTTAAGGGAAGATTCTAACTTTTGCTGAAGGTCTTCAAACATAGTGTCTCAGTATTTAATAATCTTTCGCTGTCTCTTAATCTATCTAAGAATTACTTTCTTTCAACGCATTTGCTCCGGAGACTATTTCTAGGATTTCTTTGGTGATGGCTGCCTGTCTTTCCTTATTATATTTTACTTGAAGCGTCCTTATAAGCTCTTTTGCATTCGTAGTTGCATTATCCATTGCGGTCATCTTTGCACCAAGTTCGGCAGCATTTGATTCGAGGAGTATACGCCACATCTGGGCTTTTAAATGTTTAGGGAGAAGGTAATTGAAAATTTCTTTCTGATCAGGCTCGAATATATAGTTAGGCTGATTTTTTCTTTCTTCTTCTGAATCCTTGCTGATCGGGATCGGTAGAAATTGTTCGGTAACGATCTTCTGCTGGATTATTGATTTAAACTCATTATACACTATTATGATCTTATCAAAAGTTCCGTTAAGAAAAACTTCGATTAGTTCATTTGTGGTACTAAGAGCATCTTCATACGATAATGAGGAAAAAAGGCCTGTCTTCTTCCCGGCTACGTCATATTCTCTCTTGGAGAAAAATTCAAAACCTTTCTTGCCAACACAGAAAAGATGAGCGTTTACCGGACCGCCCGCATATTCATCATTAATTATTCTTGAGGTTTCTCTTATAATATTAGTATTAAATGCACCGCACAATCCTCTGTCGGCCGTAACTATTACAATCCCAATATTCTTAATATCTCTCTGCTGAATAAAAGGATTACCAGCTATTTCCTCATCAGTAACAAGATGAGAAAGCATCCCGGCAATTTTCCGGGCATAAGGTCTGGCGTTGATAATATTTTCCTGGGCTCTCCTGAGTTTTGCAGCGGCCACCATTTTCATGGCTTTAGTAATCTGCTGAGTATTCTGGACGCCTTTTATCCTGTTTTTTATGTCGCGTAATGTAGCCATTATTAAGCGTTTGTTTTAAAGACTGCTTTAAATTCTTCTGCCGCTTTCCTGATATCCTCAGCAATAGAATCAGAAAGCTGTTTTTCTTTCTCAATAGCTTCAAATATCTTGTTGTATTTAACTTCAATAAATTCGAGGATCTCTTTTTCAAATCTCTTTATATCCGCAATCGGTATATCATCGAGGATTCCATTTGTGCCGAGGAAAATACTTACAACCTGGCGTTCAATGGGAACCGGCGAATACTGACCCTGTTTCAAAAGTTCAACCAGGCGGGAACCGCGGGCAAGAGTTCTGCGTGTTGCTTTATCCAAGTCAGATCCGAATTTTGCGAAGGCTTCAAGTTCACGGTACTGGGCAAGTTCAAGCTTCAATGTTCCAGCAACTTTCTTCATTGCCTTGATCTGTGCGTTACCGCCCACACGTGAAACTGATATACCTACGTTGATGGCTGGTCTTACACCTGCATTAAACAAATTGGATTCCAGATATATCTGACCGTCAGTTATGGAAATTACGTTTGTGGGAATATATGCTGAAACGTCGCCCTGCTGTGTCTCGATAATAGGGAGAGCGGTCAGACTTCCTCCGCCCAGATCATCACTCAGCTTTGATGCTCTCTCAAGTAGTCTTGAGTGAAGGTAAAAAACATCGCCAGGATATGCTTCACGTCCCGGAGGCCTTCTCAGAAGTAGTGAAAGTTCACGATAAGCAGCTGCCTGTTTAGAGAGATCGTCATAAATAACAAGAGCATGACGACCATTGTCTCTGAAGTATTCACCAAGTGTTGCACCCGCATAAGGAGCAATAAACTGAAGAGGTGCCGGTTCAGATGCAGCCGCAGAGATAACAGTAGTATAACCCATAGCACCCTGTTCATTCAGCTTTGCTACTACCTGTGCGATAGTTGAACTCTTCTGTCCTATAGCCACATAAATACAATAAACAGGTTTAACACCAAGTTTCTTTGCTTCTTCCGTGTGAGTATACTTCTGATTTATAATAGCATCTACGGCAACAGCTGTTTTCCCAGTCTGGCGGTCGCCGATAATCAACTCTCTCTGGCCTCTTCCTATAGGAATCATAGCATCAATAGCAGTAATACCCGTCTGCAGGGGTTCTTTTACAGGCTGACGCTGAATAACACCAAGAGCTTTTCTTTCAATGGGAAGGTACTCTTTTGTATTTATAGGACCTTTACCATCAACAGGAACACCAAGCGGCGTAATTACTCTTCCCAGCATTTCATCACCGACAGGTAAAGAAGCAACGCGTTTGGTTCTTTTAACCGTGTCTCCTTCTTTTACAAAAGTCGACTCGCCGAACAGTACACATCCAACGCTGTCTTCCTCCAGGTTAAGCACCATTCCAAAAACATCATTAGGGAACTCTACAAGTTCACTCGCCATAACATTAGACAGTCCGTACACCCTTGCAATACCATCGCCAACCTGCAGCACCGTACCCACATCATAAATATCAACTTCACTTTCAAAACCTGACAACTGTTTTCTTAATATGGCAGATATTTCATCTGGTCTTACTTCAGCCATTTTAATTGTTCCTTTTAAATTTCCTGTATTAGTTTAATGCAGCCCCGCCGCTTTTCAGCAGCTGCTGCTTTAAAAGTTACCAACTGGTGTTTAACAGACGCATCATAAACCGTATCATTAACCTGGGCTACAAATCCGCCCACAACATCAGGATCTATTTTAATTTTAAGACGCGCTTTTTTACTCAGCATCGTTTCAATCTTATTCTTCAGCTCCGCAGTCTGGGAATCAGTCAATTCGAATGCGGTTCTCACATTCACATTAACAATCCCTGCTCTTTCATCTCTAAGTCTCAGGAATTTTTCTGCTATTTCCTGTACCAGATTCTCTCTGCCCTTCTTAACCAGAAACCTAATAAAATGCATAGTCTCTGCATTAACTCTGGATTTGAAGATTTCATCAAGTATCGAGACCTTCACATCAGGTTTAATAACCGGATTTGCCAGGGCTCGTGCAAGCTCTCTGTTTTGTTCCATCGCATGCAGTATAAGCTCTATATCCGCAGAAATTATATCCATCATATCCTTCTCCACAGCCAGGTCAAGCAGTGAAGCAGCATATCTCATCGAAACCTTGTAATCGGCCATAATTAATTCCTGGAAATATCGCTTATATATTTATCGACAATTTTTTTATTGGTTTCCTTATTAAGGCTTTCCCTTAGGATCTTTTCAGCAGCGCTTATAGCAATTTCAGCAATCTGATTTTTCAGTTCAGCGAAGGCCGCTTCTTTCTTCCTTTCAATTTCCGAAGCTGCATCATCAACAATCTTTTTTGCCTGCTCCTTGCTGTCACGTATCATCTGGTCCTTAAGCTTGTCTGCATAAGCACGACTCTGATCTATGATTTTCTTAGATTCCTCTTCGGCCTGTGCTATGTTAGCCTGATTTTTATCCAGGACCTTCTGAGCCTCCTCCCTGGCCTTTTCAGCTTTCTCCAGTGATTCCTTTATCGCGGCTTCCCTTTGATCAAGCGCAGCCAATATAGGTTTCCAGGCTACCTTCTTCAGAATAAAAAGGAGTACAACGAAGGTTACAACCGTCCAGAAGATGAGACCGGGATTAACATCTATCAGACTTCCATTTTCTTCCGCAAGCGCAAGAACTGATAAACTGAATCCTGTTAACATTTATTCATTCCTGATTTAATTGAAATTTCCGGATATCCGGATTTTTTACTTAAGCTTTAACAGCTAATAGAATACAGATAACGAGAGCAAAGAAGGCGATACCTTCGATAAGTGCTGCAGCAATAATCATTGCAGTTCTTATGGCACCTGCGGCTTCCGGCTGTCTTCCCATAGCTTCGAGGGCAGAACCAGCAAGTTTACCGATACCTAATCCGGCACCAATTACTGCTATACCGGCGCCAATTCCTGCGCCTAACCATGCTAAATCCATCTTAAATTCTCCTGATTGTTAAAGTAAATAATAGACTAATTAATGTTCCTGGTGAACAGCCATCCCGATAAACAGGGATGTGAGTATTGTGAATATGTATGCCTGAATTAAAGCAACCAGTAATTCAAGCAGGTAAATGAAAATCGCAAATGCTATAGAAACAGGCGCCACAAAGGCGGTCTGCAGAATAAAAATCAAACCAAGCAGTGAAAGGATAACCACGTGTCCTGCGATCATATTTGCAAAAAGACGTATACACAGTGCAAAGGGTTTCGTAAATAATCCCAGGATTTCAAGAGGAATAAGTATGATCAGGATCCAGGGGGGCATTCCTGATGGTATAAGTCCTTTAAAGTAACCCCACGCTCCATGACTCCTGATTCCCCCCAGCTGAATAGCGATGAACGATATTCCCGCAAGTGCGGCAGTTACCGCAATATTGCCGGTGATCGTTACGGCGTAGGGGATTAATCCGAAGAAGTTACTCAGCAGAATGAAGAAAAATACGGTCAGCAGATAAGGCAGGAACCTTTCGTAACCTTTACCGATGGTCGGTTTAACAATTTCATCCCGCACAAAAAGTACTGTTATTTCCACAAGGTTAGATATTCCCTTAGGAATTAACGTATTTTTATACTTGCGTGAAGCGATGTACAGAACCAAAAATAATATCAGGGCAACCAGCCACATAAAAAATATGTACTTGGTTATCGAAATATCGATACCAAACAGCTCAAGATGCGGCAGTTGAATCGAGAAAAAGGGTTCAAAATCCAGGGTATGAGAGTCCATTACATGATGAAGAATCCACCCGCTGTCGCTTCCCCCGGACTGCTTTAAGGTATCCGCGGCGTTTAATGTGTCAATAACAGTGTTGTACATAAACTGAATTAGTAACTTCTAAAATTCAGATAAACAATTTCAATAAATAAATAAAAAAAATAAAAAATGAGGATTGAAAATATAAAATTATTCTGGTTTAATTCCAAGAAAACAAGGCAGATAAAAACGAGGATAATGGTGCTGAATAATCTCACCGACATCGCCCCTAAAGTATTGCGTATAAATGACTTATCGTTTTTTACCAAACCCCTCTTAACGAGCAACAATTCATATACAAAACCTATAAACACAACCCCCCAACCGGTTAACCAGGCAATAAAAATATCAGGGCTGAGAACCCCGAAAACATTGAGTAAAATTATCCCGAAAGGAAATACCAGACTGCCGGCTGTCAGGAATATTAGAATACGGCCTCTATTCGTCATTTATCTGACTTCAATACTGTCTTTATAAAACTATAGAGAGAAGATGCTATGCCCAGGAAGGAAAATGTTACCGTGAGCCATGGACTGGTATTGAATTTACCGTCCAGCCATATGCCCAGAAAAACCATCACTATTACAGTGACAGCCAGCTGAAGACCCAGACCGAGGTACGGACCGTAGTTTACCGCAAAATTACTTCGGCCGTCTTCGTTTTCATCCTTGTTTTTCATTTCCCGATGGTGTTGGCAGCTGAGGCGGCTTAGCTGTCTCTTTCTCATTCATTTTACTCTGCCCGTCGAACTGTGCTCCTGCCTCAACAACGAGGATCTTGGTGAGGATGTCACCTTTTAACACTGCTTTAGCCTCCAGTGTAAGTTTGTCTCTGGACTTTACAGTTCCCGTTACTTTTCCCCCGATGACAATACCTTCTGCAAAGATCTCACCGCTGACATCGCCATTCTCTCCAACTGTAACGTTTCCATTAGCCGAAATATCACCATTTACCGAACCGTCAACGCGCACATTGCCATTGCTTATGAGTTTTCCCTCTATAACAACTCCTGCGCTTATTATTGTCACTTCATCCTTCCCTTCGTTTGAGTTTCTCTGTTTCAAAGTAGTTCTCCTTTAATAATTTATTAAAACCGATTTAGGGTCTATTGGTTCACCATCTTTCCAAACTTCAAAATGCAGGTGAGGGCCCGTAGATATTTCGCCGGTATTACCGCTGAGCGCAATTGTCTCACCCTGCAGGACAGTTTCTCTTGCTCTTTTAAGTAAGACAGAACAATGTTTATACACTGTAATATAACCATTATTATGGTTCAGAATCATCATGTAACCGTCTTTTGTTGTATAGTCTGCAAAAATCACGTAGCCATTCGATGCGGCATAAACCGGGGTTCCCGTCTTCACAACAAAATCAATGCCCATATGTCCTTTATCGGGATCGAATCCCCGACTAACAAAACTATCCGTTGGTTTGCTGAAATAATAGTTTTTTTTCTGTTTATCTTTATCTCCCTGAAGCAGCTCAGTTAAGACAGCGAAAATATTTCCACCATAGGGGGTTTTCTTTCGCCTCATTTTGACGGTATCTTTGTCCTTTTCCGATGATCTGAGTAAAGTAGAGTCACCAAGCCCTATAGCAAATCTGAGTTTTTCGTTTGTGCTTTTCAGGTATTCAAGTTCCCTTGTAACCTGGTTTAACCGGGTGTTCAATTCATTAATTTTTTCGATTTCGGGTTTGGTTAATCCGCTTCCCGGAAAAATAGCATCCCGTAGAGGAGTTAAACCGAGCAGCAGAAATCCCAGTACAGCAAAAATAGCAGAATAAAAAGCGAGAATACCCAGAACCTGGTAAATTCCGAATCTATATGTCCTGGTATCAGCTTTTCCGAAATCAGGGAGAATAATAACAGAAAGTCCTTTTAGATTCTTTAATGAATCAATTATCTTTCCTACCTCGTCTTTAATATTCATAATTACCTGTTTCGTTATTTATGCTGCGTTCCAATCCGGCTAGAATTTCTCAAGCAAGTCTTCGAATTTTATCTTTCCCTCTCTTAAAAGCACCGGATCAGAATCACTGAGATCGATCAGAGTAGATGCATTTATAAAGGATTTCTTATCAGTATAAAAAATGGCCTCTACTTCCGAACTGAACTTATCTTTGATCATACTTATTTCGGTCAGCGGCTCCTGATCGCTCCTGTTAACGCTAGTTGAGATCAGGGGCATTTTGATCTGCTGAAGAAATTTCAGACAAAACCGATGATTAGGAATCCTGAACGCGGCAGTATTCTGACGCAGAATGCTCCTGGTTTTGCCGTTCAGGTTTAATATTACAGACACAGGGTTGGGCCAGATAGCAAGTAGAAAGTCCAGGTGTTTTTCACTCTTAATATCAACATACTTTACCAGAGTATCTATACCATCAATAAGAAGGATATATGGTTTTGAGTCCCGTCTTCCCTTTATTGTATCAATCCTTTTTACGGCATCTTCATTAAAAGGATTGGCACCGAATCCATAAATTGTATCAGTAGGATAAATAAAGACTGTGCCTTCCAGGTAGTATTTTTTTGCCCTGGTTATGGCAGCATCGAGCTTTTTATCGATATTTATCATTTCCGCATACTGTCTCTCAGGCATCAATCATTTCCTTTATTTTTTCTATTACGGTTTCAGGTTTCAAATTATAACCGCAGGCAAAGCTGCCGAGAGGACATTCATCAAAGCCATGAATTCCGCAAGGTTTGCAAAACAAATCATCAAAAGATAAAAAATAACTCTTTTTGTTATAAGGATAAAAACCAAAATCAGGTACTGTTGAACAGTAAAGCATCAGCACAGGTATATCAGCACACATCCCAAGATGAGCGGGAGCCGAGTCATTCGAGATAAGGATATCCATATGTCCAAGTAAAGCAATACTCTCAGCAAGTCTAAAATTCCCGGCAGCAGAAATTACATTGCCTTTAATTCTATCCTCAAAAGCATTGCAGATTTCTTTATCACTATCACCCCCTATAATAAATACCTGTTCATATTTACGCGATAAAAAACGGATTATTTCATCCATGTATTCAGGAGGGTATATTTTTGTATTCCATACACTTCCCGGAGCCACAGCCGCAAATCTGTTTTTCTTCCCGAACTTTCTGAGATATTCATCTATTTTATTTTCTATTTCAGATGGAAGATTAACCTCTGGTAATACTTTCCAGTTACCGTTTTCAACCGGGAACCTGATCAAACGAAGGTTCCGTTCAACCTCGTGGGAAGCACTTTCATAATCAGCCACGTATTTATAAATATGAGGGAGGCTGTTTACATTAAATCCATAAGTTTCACGAACACCTGATAGCATCACAAGAAGAGACGTCCTGAGAGACCTGTGAGGTGCGTAAATTCTGGAATAGTTATTCTGCTTGATGAATTTGCCGAACTTATAAAAACGAAACAGGTTTTTATGTAAGCCGCGTTTATCAAGTATATGAACATGGCTGACTGCCGGAGAGAGACGAAAAATTTCCGCCGTTGAAGGAATCGCGATCACATCAATAAGTGTATCCGGATTCAATTCCTTAAGTTTCTGGATCATCGGCAGAGTAAGCACAGCATCTCCGATAAATGCGGTTTGTATAACCAGATACTTTTCCATCAATATTTCCATCTTTTGTGCATCCAGAACCATTGCTCGGGATGCTCACGGATAGCTTTCTCCATATATTCCTTATATCTCCTGGTCAATTCGACAACTTTTTCCTCCTCTTTTTCCGGAAGATTTTCTTTACTTACTTCAATCATCTCAGCTTTATAAGAATAATCCTTCTGCCGCACCGGAATACCGCATAACAGAGGAGCTCCTGTTTTAACAGAAAGCAGAGCAGGACCGGAAAAGAAATAAGCAGGCCGTCCCATAAAATCAAGCTGAATCCCATCCTTCGGTCCCCTCTGATCTGCAACCATAGCCACCATATTTTTTGCCAGAAGTTCTTTATAAACCTGGCGGATCGAGATCCCGGCAGGAATTATTTTATTGATCCATTTTGTGCGGGCTCTCTCAAGCCATCTTGTAACATATGGATTCCTCTGAGGTTTAACAACAACATGCAAGGGAATCCCGATCTGAAGACTTACAGATAGTGCAATATATTCCCAGTTAGCAAAGTGCGCTGAAAGTAGAATTATTCCTTTACCTTCTTTATACCTCTTCACAATAAGGTCAGTATTACTGCAATCAATCATATTTTTCATCTGTTCCCGATTCATCCAGGGAATCGAAAGGAGTTCCACAAGGGTTATAGAAAAACTCTTATAACAATTGAAAGCAATTTTATTTATCTCCTTTTCGGGATAAGAAGGAAAGGCGCGGGACAAATTATCAAGTACAGTTTCCTTCCTTATTGGTATTATATAAAAGAAGAGGAGGGCAAGTGTAAAGGATAACCGCCTTGCGGTTTTAAGTCCGGTTATCCTTAACAGATAGCTGAAAAGAACAAAGAATATATATTCTATTAAATTCTGCAATTTGGTTCTGACTTAATTCAAAATACAAGGTTTAAAATAATGAAGATAAGCTGATTTAAGAAAGGAATTATAAAAATGAAGGGGGACAAAGTCCCCCCTAAAAATCATTGTGTATTTATTTTTCTCTGCCAATCAGGGTCAGAAAGTTCCCCTCGCTTAGTGGAATTTATTAATGTATAATCAGAAAATCCGGTAATATCCGCGAATACAAAAACAACACCGCCTTCTAAATCGTTATATCGCCAAATCTCATAAGGTTTAGTATCTACCTGGTTAGGATATCTTTCAATTTCACTGGGTTCACCATAAAGAAGCAGAACTCTTCCCCTATCGGTTTTCCAGCCTTTCTGCTGAATATTCGTATACTGTTTATTAGCTTTACTAACCCGATCAAAATATTCTCTCTTGTATTCATTTACCGGAGTACCGGGAGTCAAATCGCGCGCTTTCCAGAAATCGAACAGAAATTTCTTTTTTGCATCTTCACTCTTCAAAGCGTCCCACTGGTTCTTTTCCTGTTTGGTCGCTACATATTTAGATTCATTAAAAGTTTGGTCTAATTCTTCTTCCGACATAGATGCAAATTCAGAGGTAAGTACGCTATTATCTGAAACACCAACGGGGGTTGTATCTACTACACCTGGATTATAAATAAATATTTTCTTAGACGAATACACAGTCAGGTTTTTAGCGCTGTCGATCGCTACGTTTACAAGTGTGTAAGCCCCTGAAGGATATTTTGAGATATTAATAGCCGCTACATCAACTGCCGAAGCTGAATTTCTTGGAAACAGCCTGGATTTATTAAAAACAGTTTTATTATTTGAATTCAGGAGCATATGATCCACTCTCAGGTTCTCTGATCCATCAGTATTCTGAAGATTATAGATCTCGGAATAGAAATAAAGCACAGGGATCTCCTGACCGAAAATACCGCTGGGATTAGGAACAACTTCATAGGTATTTTTATAGAACATTGATTTTTCCTGATCAGAATGCCTAATCATCGAGGCGATCTCGAGGTCACTTATTGAAAATCTGTCATCCGGAAGTTGGGAGATTGTTATGGGAAACGAAAGGCTGTCTATTTTGTTCAAATCATTTCCATCTATCCCTGTTAACATACAGCGATATTCCCCCAGCGGAAGCACAAATGCTATATTCCCTGTGAAAGATTTCTGATGATTCTCGGAAAGGGAGTCAGCAATAATATTTTCAAACTGATAGTTTTTATTTACCAGTGTTTTTGTGCTATCCTGACTAATGATCTTAATGTTCAGTATTCCCTTTACAGTAAGCTGATTATCAGTTTGAACCTGTTTAAGCTGAGGCTCATAAAAAGAATAATAAATTTCTACATAATTACTCGAATCATTATAAAAAAACCTGGAATAATCGAAATCTACTTTAAAATTCTGAGCATCTATAATGACCGAAATAATTAAGACAAAAAATAAAATAAATTTTTTCATATAAATAATATACCATTATTAAAAACTCCTGGAAACCTGTCTCTATTAAAGAGCTCTAATCCTCTTTTCCCAGTTTGGATCGTTTATTTCTCCCCGTTTTGTTGAATGAATCAGTTGATAATTTGAAAGACCAATAAGGTCACCGAAAACAAACTGAACCCCGCCTTCAATATCATGATAAAGCCATATTTCATACGGTTTTGTATTACCGACATTAGGATACCTGTCAATTTCACTGGGTTGACCATATTTTATATATACCCTTCCACGGTCAGTCATCCAGCCTTTAATTTTGATATTCCCGAATTTATTATTTGCATAATCAATTCTTTTCATATACTCCTCATAAAATTCATTCCTCGGAGTAGACGGATCCTTATCTCTAGCATTCCAGAATCTAACCAGAAATTCTCTTTTTGCATCAGCCCCGGATAAGATATCGTACTGATCCACCTCTTCGTTAGATGCTATATATTTCGACCAGGCAAATATATTATCAAGTTCCTCTTCTGAAAGAGCATAAAACTGAGTGTTCACAGTTCTTGCCTCCACCGTCCTGACAGTGTCCTGCTTTATTCCCGGGTTATAAACGAAGAATCTTTTTGACGAAGAAACCCCATATTCCTGAAGGCTGTCAATTAAAGAAACAGATAATGTATATGAGCCTGTCGGGAATTTGTTAACATTAACACTGCCTACTTCTACCCTGCTGTTTTCCTTATGGGCTATATAGGACCTGTTATTCACAAAATATCTTGACTCATTATTATAAACTTGTGTGATCAACTCCAGCGGAGACCCATCTTTAGCATTATCCAGATCATACATTTCCAGATAATAGAAAAGAACAGGCTGATTTTCACCGAATATCAAACCTGGAACAGGAATAATTTCATAAGTATTCTTATAAAAAATAGATTCCTTATTATTACTTTCCGGTAAAACTCTTGAAGCAAGTTCCAGATTACTCAAACTAAAATTATTACCCAGAATAGGATCAACTTTTATTCGCTCCAAATAGCTCTTAGCTCTCAGGGTATCCGTATAATTTGCGCCTGTAAAAGTACATTCATAAACACCCTCAGGGATAACAAACTTAAGAACACCAGCCAGGTTCTGCTGCAGAACCTCTGAATTATTATGGGGACTTTTGAAACGCCACTGCCTGTTAATAATTGTTTTACCAGTTGAGGAATCAAGAACTGAAATTTTCAGCAGGCCATCAACATAAACAAGTGAGTCCTCTTTTACTTTCAGCATTGAAGAAGTATCGAATAAATAATAGAACTCAACCGTATTAGAGTCAGGATCAAATGCAAACTGGGCATAATCAATATCGAAAGATAACTGGGTTTGTTGGGCGGGGGTTAGAGTTAGTCCGGCTATTATAAACAAAATAATTAATGGAAACTTTTTCATATCAGGTTATCATTTAAAACAATAAAAAACGGCACTTTTTATAATATAAAAAGTGCCGCAGCCCAAAAAAAGGCAATTCCTTTATAACGAAAGCTTCACGGTGAAAATATGATTTGATGTCGGGAAATCTTTCACATCTCTGTATGCATAATCAAATACTATCCCTATACCGCTTTCTGTCTTGTACTGAATTCCGGCACCTGCGGTAAACCCGTAAATTGACTCTTCGGATTTTTGCATAGAAAGGTTATATCCTCCTCTTGCAAAGAAGTAATCCATAAAGTTGTATTCCAATCCGAAATGTGCAATATCTTCATACGCATTGTTGGCTGTATATGTAGTTGCGAGAATAACTGCATTCGTTTCATTAAATCTATGATCATAAGATAAACTCATTTCGAAATAACTTGGGATCTGAAAAGGTTCAGTCACAACCCCGTAATTTCCGGAAGAAGCACCAAGATTTGATCCGGGAACGGTAGTTGACGTCTGTAAATCCTGACCGGAGAACTGCATATTAGTTCCAACATTTTTTAATGAAGCTCCCATTGAGAGGAAGTCATTAAACCGATATTGAACACCCATGTCAAGTCCGAATCCAACTGCACTGGTATTCTGAATTGATTCACTTATTAACTTTAAATTAGTACCGACTGAAATTCTGTCAGTAAGCACCTTTGAATAAGTCAGCGATGCAGTAAGAAATCCGGGAGAATAAGTTTGACCTGTACCATCAGGAAAATCAGCTGTTGTAACAGGAATTTCCCCGAAATCCAGAGTCTTAAAACTGAGTGCGATTGAGCCCATTTCGCCCAAGCTGGTAGAAATTGCAAAATAAGAAACATTTATATCTGCAAAATATTGCATATAACTGAACATAGCTTCTGTCTGAGGGGTTAGATCCAATCCTGCCGGGTTGTAATATATTGATTCAAGACCCGTAAGAGAAGCAAGAAAGGCACCGCCGGTTGCAATACCTCTGGCACCGACCGGGATGAGCAATTCCTCAGCGCCCGTAGTACCCTTACGATCGGTATCGCCTGCATATAACGAACTGCATAACAAAACCAGAATTAAGAAAGTAAAAATCTTTTTCATGTGTCTATACTCCAAAATTTTTAAGAATTTTAATCGGAGACAGACCTTATGGTCTGCCTCCGTAAATTTTTAATATTTCTTCAATTGTTTTTGTGGCATAATTATCGAGAACTTGAGTATCTTCTGTCCATATTTTGGAGAGTCAACAATCGCAATATATAGTCCCGATGCAGCCCTGATTCCCGCATCATTTTTCAAATCCCACTGCAGGAACGGGGAAGAGGGCAATGATTTATCACCCGTACTCAGCGTTCTGAGTTTATTTCCCGAAAGGCTATAAATAGTTACAGTTACATCTCTCGGAAGATTTGAGAAAGTTACAAACGGTTCATCAGGCGGAGAATTTGTATAACTAGTTGCCGGGTTAAAGCCGTATAAAGGATTCGGAAATACATTTACTTTATTAAATAATGCTTTTTCTTCATCGGCATTAAGATTACCATTTTTCCTTGTTTCAAATTCATATACATCAGCGGTTGTGTATGGATAATTATCAACATTTACAACTATTTTATCACCTGGTGTATACGTAGATTCATTAGTGGCTTTTTGAATACCCACGGCGTAAAGAGTATTGAAAAACGGAGATGCCGCTATATTTCGTTCATCCTGCGTTAACGTAGCTTCAGGAGGAATAGGATAGAATGCTCCATTTGCAACAGTTGATCCGTTTAGATCGGCATATCCGGCATTTGGATCAAGGTATGGACCTCCTTTGTATATCCTTTGACCTCCATTAGGATCATAAGGTGCATCAAAGATGAGGATATATTCGCCGGATAACAGGAGAGATGTACCTGGATCCCATACACCATCAGGGTTACCACCTAAATCCGCACGTTTTTCGATAAATCCAACCGCCATCTGTCTTGTTTCTCCAAAGTTTGGATCATCAACCCAAACCTGAAAAGGAACATCTACATATCCAAACGGACGATCATTTTCCGCATCCCAATTTCCTACTGCTCCTTTACCTAAAGTATCCTGAGAGGAAATCGCTTCGGCATATTTAAAGAATCTTTTCTGCTGGGTATTTGATGCTCCAAAAAATCCATTCAAATACCGGTACGCCTTCTGAGTCTCACCAAATCTTATCTCAACTCTTCGCAATCTATCTGCGGTGACATAAGTTCCTGTGAGTACACTAAGGTTTCCACCGATATTTTCAAGATTTGAATGCTGGTTTATATCCACAGACAAATAATGAACAACTGAGGCCGCAGTATCGACCCAATTATTCTTTACCTGATACGATAGACTGGTGTCTAATACCGGCTCTTCATCTGAAAGTCTTACTATGAATCCATCAGTTGGACTCACATTTACCTTTTCAGTGTTATATAAATAATATTTCAATGAATCAGCTACTACCGTACCTTTTGTAACATCCTCCAACTTCCAGAAAGTTGAATATAACTCTGTGGAACTATCGGGGAAGAATGTAACCTTATATTTATCGCCTGTTAATTCATCCTTTATCACCGGATCATATTCTATTTGTCCTCTGCTGCCGCCCTCGACCTGTTCACCGCTGCCGGTTAATCCAGGAGGACTATATAAATCCGAAGCCATTGTAACGGTAGTGATTTTAGGAATATTTTCTACTAATCCAACAAATGATTGAGAACCGACATAATAATCACCTACTGTTCCCAAAGGTTTAGTCGGGTCAGCTTTATACACAAGCGCGTAATAATTGAGTGAATAAGACGTAACTGAGAAGTAATAAGGTTTTCCTTTGATCAGAGGACCGCCCGTAAACGGATCTTGAGTAATTCTAAGTCTGATTCTTCCAGTTTGCGGATCAGAATATACAGCTCTGTTAAGCTGGTGATCAGCATCCGGTGCGGGATAGAGTAACTCTATTCCACCTGTATTTGAGTTCTGATTATATACATCCTGGATAAAGTTATCGAGAGTATATCTTGCTACAAGGACTCTGTTCTCTTCATTATTAACCGTGGTAGCGGTTGTATTGCTCTTGTAAGCATATATGTTGTAACCCTGGAAATGGTTATTGTATGCTTCGGTTGAATCAACAAATGAAACCTGAGGTGCTGTATTCCAGGATAAATCAATAAAATTCTCACCAGTGCTCACCTCCGGATTAATTGCCGGGGCAGGAGAAGGAGCAACGAAATTCTGATCGAAAATAAACTGAGCTCCGTCATCAATCTGCTGGGCAACCGTAATTGAATTTAAAGGATTACTTCCCTGGCCAACAACATATGCGGCTACTATTTCCTGTTCCTGGCCCCGGACTAACACAAAAGGACCAGTATTGGACATTTGCCTGATATCGGCTTCTGTAGTATTAAGCCATCCGGTTTGACTAACAGGATCACCAGAGTACCAGAATCTTGGATCAACATCAGCGCACGGGACACCTTTTACTTCTCCGTAAGACCAGTTACAGGGATCAACAACGTCTCCGGCCCGGGATAATCCAAGGATCAAATTCCTTGCCTGTTCCGCGTTATCAGGATCGCTAAGATTCACATCTCCATTTATATACTCAACAAATGAGGAAAGAGGCTGATTTCTTGCACCGGGGGTAGCGGAAATACCCTTCAGACTGCCTCTTATACTAAAAGCAGAATCGAGTGGTGTATCTCCCTCATTGAATATTCCATCTCCATTATTATCGATGTATGTAACTCCCGGAATATAAGCTGTAGGACCGGAAAAGAAATCGATCATAAAACAAGGAGGCTGGTTTCCCCAATCACCAGGACTCGGTTTTTTCAAATAAGTATAACCTGCATTTCTGATTGTGTCGCAACCAACCAGATTTATGGTAGCACCAGTTGCTTCACCAACATCCGGGTCAGCCCAGACACCAAAGTATACGTTATTAAGTGTATCAGGATCTTCTGGTCTTAAACCTACGTAGTTGATTCTGTATCTGATAAACAGAAGATTTCCGATAGCTCCAGCCGAAGCGAATCCGAAAACAGTCTGCCGGATCTCAATACCAAGAGGACTTATAGTATTCCATCTTCTCTGTGCTGCGGCCAGCCCGTCATTATATACACACCAGATAGTTTCATCTCCAAGGATATCAGGTGAATCTTCATCAGAATCCCACTTCCCGTTACCATTAAGATCGACCGGATTATATTGTCCATCGCCATCTCCATCATAAAAATCTGCACCAAGATCCACAGCATCTTTCCAATCCTGCCATGACTGACCGAAAGGCTGATCCTGTGAATTCAGAACATATAGCTGAGCCCGGGTATCTGACTGGCCTCCTGCTACTGTCCCGGGTACATAATCCTCAACAAGCGAGGCTGCGGCAACTGCGTTTGCCCACGGCACTCCATTTCTGGTACCGCTCAAATAGAAACCACCGGAAAAAAGGAACTCATGATTTCCGAAATAACCATTGGTCTTTCCGCCGTCGGGAAGAGTAACTTCAGCAATTACTCCTTTACTGTTGAGAGGTATATTAAGATTGTTTACCTGCATTCTGTAACCATCACCAACCTTACCCGAGGTAGCATTGTTCATTTTGGCAACGGTTTTATTTAGTCTGCCTCCGCCTTTTTTATTGTCCCCTTTAAACCCATATGAAAGGGATAAAAGCAGAAGTATAAAAGGCACAAACCTGAAATAGTGTATAAACTGTTTAATTCTCATTTCAATTTCCTATTGCTTGTAAATTATTCCATTTCATTTAACTATAACCCGGATATGTCAACTTTTAATCCAAGCCTTATTAATCTGGGTATACCGTAATTTGCAGGATTCTGTTCTAATGACATATAGTCCTGTACATATCCTTCGCCCGATTGTTGAGCAGTAGCTCTTCCCTCAGGAGTATTCAACCAATCTGTAGTGGAAGGACTACCCGTTGAACGATATACGGAAACAACATTTTCAGCATCAAACAGATTCTGAATCCATAGATAAGGTGATAGTTTAATTGATGATATAAAGAATGCCTTTTCCAGACGGAAATCGACTCTGAACGAAGAAGGACCGTAAGCCGAATTTATATATCCAAGTGTACTGGAAATAATGGAATTATCACCCACAAGGTTATATTTATCCACGGGTGTATAAGGACGTCCGGAATTAAATGATAGTAAAACATTTGCATCAACCATTTCAAAAACTCCCAGTTCACCTTCCGGTATAAAGAAGTCAATGGTAGCTGTAGCTGTATGTCTCTGGTCAAAATTCAGAGGAGCGATGACCTTGGGAGGTAAGTTATCAAGATTTCTGAATACGGCAGTTTGACTTGAGCTGGTTGAAGAACCTGTTCCTTCAGCAATCGAAAAAGTATAGTTCAGAGAAAGTCCGAAATACTTTACTCTACTAACATCCAGTGAAAAAGCTAATCCTTTTGTAGTTCCGAAATCAGCATTCTCCGGATAAATTGCGGTGTGAATTTCACCACCGGGGATTCTCTGAAACCTATGACTCTGAACGTTAACGAGTCCTTTAATATTTTTATAAAAGGCAGTTAAGTTTATAGCAGCTATATTACTGAACATCTGGCGGAAACCAATTTCATATTGCAAGGTTTCTTCTGCTTTTAACGCTCCATTCTGACCAAACTGCGGATCATACTGAATGAATTGTTCATAATCGTTTGGTCCAGCATAAACATCATTCAATTCAGGCAGCTGTATGAATCTACCGAACTGAGCATGAAATACCGTTGATTCAGTAACAGGAAATCCTAAACCAATTCTGGGTGATATTTCGACCTCAGGATCTCTTACGTGAAAATCACCCGGATCGAAATCAAACTGGTTAGTACCGCCGTAATAAGGAAGTGACGGGTTATTAAGTACATACGATTTAATATCTAAATAGTCTAATCTTATACCAAGGTTCAATACAAGATCTTCAAGCTCGAAACGATCCTGAATATAAGCATAGCCAAGGAAAGGTTTACGAGGTCTCAAAAACTGATTTGCATTATCCGAGGTAGTTTTATTCTTACCGGTTACATCATAACCGAATGCGTATGGCTGCAATGCCTGATATTTCTGATCCAATGTAAGAGAATCGGGTTGACCGGCAAGCTGATAAGCATAAATTCCATATCCCCTCACAGTATGATATTCAGCACCGCCTCCGATTTCAAAGAGGTGGTTGGCAATCTGGGAAGTCAGATCAAAGTCACCGATTAAAGCCCCATCTTCCCTCCTCTGGTAGAGTCCGCTTGCATAGCCATATGGAACAAAAATCCCATTCTCATCAGAAGACAGCGTTCTCTGACCGTCGCCCAAAAGAGTTACGCCAAACCTTTGTGCCCACACCGAGCTGTCGCCATAAGCCATCAAATTATCCTTTAAGAAAGGATTATATCTCTTATATTGGAACATTCGGTAACCAAGAGTAAGATTCCAGAAAGTAGTCGCGCTGACTGTTTGAGAAACCCTTCCACTAAATGAATAGTTATCCTGATTATATTCTTCCTGGAACGCAGCATCATTTTTAGCATAAAAATAGCTCCAGTTCTTTGCAATCCGGGTATTCACATTAGCGGAGAGATAAGCTGTGAACTCTCCCATCTGATGTTTAGTTCTCCCCGAATATCTCCAGACACTTGAAGGATCATTGGGGCGAACATTGGATGAAGTACCATTTGATGGAAAATTGATCCCGATTGCACTGGGGTTACTATCAAGGTACCATCCACGTTCAGCAGAAAGGAAAATTGTATGTTCCTTTATACCCGGAATGATCGGTCCGCTCAAATTAGCGGAGTAAAGATTATACCCATAATCATCGAGATAATATGAAGATACCGCCTCACCCGATATTTTATAGTTTGGATCGCCGGATTTTGTTGTAATACTTATTATACCCGACTGAGCCTGACCATATTTGGCTTCATATCCGCCAACCTGGAAAGAAATCTGATCAATTGCGTTATCACTAACCTGTGAAACACTCCCGCGATTGTACAGGTTCGTCTGGGGTATACCGTCAACTATATACAGAACCTCGGAGCTTCTGCCTCCTCTAACATTCAGTGCGGCATTTCCGGATACACCTCCGCTTCCCTCCTGAACGACAACACCAGCCTGCAAAGCGGCAATATTAGTAACACCTCTTACCGGCAGTTTGGCTATCTGATCGGCATCAAATACCTTAACAGTATTGGTAGCCTTTTCCTCGAAAAGCTTATTACTTTGAACAACAATTTCGGGTAGTGTAAAATCAGTAGTTAATTCTGCATTCAATTCATATGTAACTCCGGGAACTACCCTTACATTTTGAATTGTTTTAGGAGCATAACCCACATAACTGAATTTCACTTGGTAGGTACCAGGTGAGATATTAAGTATAAAGAAGTTGCCGTTTACATCGGTTGCGGCACCTTTTTCTGTATTTAACACTATAACGTTCGCGCCGATTAGCGGTTCTTTTGTATCGGCATCGATCACTTTTCCACTTAGTTTTCCTACTCCCGATTGTGCAATAAGAGTAGAAGAAAATAAGAGGAGTACCATAATGAAAAGTTTAGTAATCGAATTTTTCATCTTTTCTCCATCATAATTAATGACATTTATTTACATAAAGAAGTTATGTTCTGAAGTTATTTTTTGGCAGTAACTTTAATCCTCTCCCCGACATTGAGTTTAGATCAATACGACACAAAAAAGGGCGGATGTTCTAAATTTTTCAGAAGAAATCCGCCCTCGTAACTTAATTAAATAATTTTATTTCAACAACATCATTTTCTTAGATTGGGTAAAATTCCCTGCCTGGATTTTATAGATATAAAGTCCTGACGCAAGATTAGATGCGTTAAAATCAATTGAATGAGCTCCAACTTCCTGCTCACCATTAACTAAAGTGATAACTTCCTGACCAAGAGTATTATAAACCTTTAATTCCACATTGCTTCTCTTCGACAATGTATAATTAATTGTTGTAGTCGGGTTGAAAGGATTTGGATAGTTCTGGTCAAGTGAAAATTTATCAACAGTTAGATTATTATCCTTAACACCTACCGGAGTAAAATTAAAGCTAACTGTATTGTATTTCCAGATTCCAACTGATTTTGAACTTTCACCTAATACACTTGTACCGGGAATTTCATCATAATATGAGATGAAATGAACAGTCGCAACATCACCCTGTGTTTCAACTTCAGATATCTGAGGCCAGTAGTTTTCCTCGTCAGGTACTGAATACGCAATTTCCGGATCGTGGAATGTTACGCCGCCATCTTCTGAGTATGCATAAACTATATCATAATAAAACCAGTTACCTTCAGTCGCATCCGAATACACATTTATTGAACTTGCACCCGGTTCGCCACTAAACTGAGGACGGGCCCACATAACTACAACAAGCTGCCCTGTAGAATCAGTTTTAACAAAAGGTCTTTGAGGACCGTTCATATTTCCAACAAAATATGATCCGTCTAAAGAATAATCATACTGTTCAACAGCAGGTAATTCCACTGAAATCCAGTTTTTATCTCTATCATTCCAGTAAGCTATCGGGTAAACATTACTAGTATCATGATAAGCTGATCTGATTCCTACTGAGTTGGTACCACCATGAACTACGTGAGTAACTCCCTGCATATCAACATATTGTGAGCCGATATCGAACTGCTCAAAATATATTTCATAAGTTGGGCGATTTGTAATTTCACCGGATCCGTCATGCTGGATCATTGTACCTTGCCAGGTTCCGCCTCCATCAGTAGAATACCAGTGATATAGTCCGCTTGCACTATCCGGGTCCTGAGTGTCGCCACCGCCGTAAACTGCACCCAATCCGCCAGCTTTTGCAACTGAAGTTACAACTGAGATTTTATCTCCATGTGCGTTTATAACAGGGTCGTTACCGAAGGCAGTTCCCCAAAAAGTAGGATCATTACTACCGATAGAATCGATAACAGAAAAAGTATGTCCACCATCAGTTGAAGCAGCAATATTCAGATAGTTTGGCACATAATTATCTGCTAACTCCCAGAAAATGCCGTTACCATCTAATGCCATACGCGGCCAACCGGCATTCAAAGCAGTCAAGGAATCAGTTAATTCTACTCCTGTACCAGGATCATTCATTAAATCAATTTCCCACAGATGGTTATTGATAAGTCCATTACTGTTCAAAAAGTCATAAATAGATACATATACTACACCATTCTCACCCATTATTAGATGAGAATCCCATCCGGTCCTTACAGGAATACCTGTGCCTGTTAATCCATACAGGAAATACTGTGACTGACCGAAATCGTCGATGAAGCCAAAAACTCCCGCACGCTGCTGATCCTGATCTGTTGCAAATGCAAAAGGATCTAAAGCTCCATCACCTGTGAAATCATACATAAATGTAGAAGCCGGGGTCCAACTGTTGCTTGGCCAATCAAAGTTAGCATACACTAAATCCTGCGTTGCGCCGTTTGGTTTATTTGAAGAATTTAATTGACGGTTTTTATAATCAATATAAAAATTGCTTGCAGCATTAGGGTTTTCAGTAAAAGCTATGGGTGCAACCTTAGCTTTAACTTTTTTATAACTGGAAGATTGTGCAAAGGCAAAGGAACTTATAAGTGCCAGCACAATTAATAAAACAGGAAATCTTTTTATCATAACGCTCTCCTTGAATAAATAAGTGAATTTGGTTTTGATTTTATAGAAATGTAGTAAAAAAATTCAGCTAAACTCCTCAAATTATTATGAATAATATTTTGAATTTATAAAATCAAAATAAAAATACTATAACGACCCAATTTTGTCAAGTTTTACCTACTTTCTATCTTTCACTTAAAAGATAAGCTTATTTAAACTTAAATGTCAATATAGTTTTTGAGGCTCATCTCTTTGAAGTTGACCGATAATACATCCCATATACCATCTATTGATATTATTCTCTGAATTGCTTTTTTATTAATTGATTCGTCTGTGGTAATAATTGTCAGTGCTTCTTTACTGGTTTGCTGACGCCCTAAAGATAGTCCTGCAATATTAATATTTTCCTCAGACAATATTCTGCCCACGGATGCAAGCATTCCGGGCTTATCTATATTTCTATAA
Organism: uncultured Bacteroidota bacterium; assembly: GCA_963839165.1. Lineage (GTDB taxonomy): Bacteria > Bacteroidota > Ignavibacteria > Ignavibacteriales > Ignavibacteriaceae > DATFVA01. Next base: position 1,498,569 of record CAWIUG010000005.1, read on the forward strand.
AAAAGCATATTTCCCTCAGGTCTAAGCTCAACCCTGTAATCGTCAATTTTTACTATTCTGATCTCTTCCTTTCCGAATACCGTTCCCGCAAGGAGTTTTCGTCCCGTTTCCCCTATAAATTCTACAGAAATTAAGTTTTTGTAATTTTCATTTTCATTCGATTTCACTTCATTCAGAATAATTCCACGTTCTTCTGCAAAGAGCTTTGAATTAACAAGATTTACGGGCTCATCAATCTTTTTCGACAGGAAGCCTTTTAAGAAACTCTTAGCAAGAATTTCCGAAAACTTATGAAGAAAATGACCGCTTAGATTAATATTCAGATTTTTGAGGTGCTCCTTACTTAACTGAGATAAAAGCAAACCCAGTTGTTCTGATAATATTATGAATGGCTTAAGTTCTTCATTAGCAAGAGATTCAAAGGAGGCGGCATTCACTGTTCCTCTTACAGATTTATTTTTCAATAAGTCGACAATCTGTTCTCCTATTTGAACAGCAACCTTCTCCTGGGCCTCTTCGGTCGACGCACCGAGATGTGGTGTTGTTAATACTTTATCATGCTGGAAAAGTCCTTCAATAACCTCCGGCGGTTCTTTCACATAAACATCGAATGCCGCGGCAGATACCTTCCCGCTATTTAACGCCTCCAGAAGTGCCTGCTCATTTACTATACCTCCCCTTGCGCAATTTATTATTTTCACTCCTTTTTTGCATTTTTTAAGCGTTTCGGCGGAGATAAGGTTTTCGGTTTCTTCGCTTAAAGGAACGTGAACTGTTATTATATCGGAATCTGAAAATATTTTATCAAGGTCTACAAAAGTCACTCCTAACCTTTCAGCGGATTCCATTGAAATTACAGGGTCATAGCCTATTATATTCATTCCGAAAGCTTTAGAGCGTACTGCAACTTCTCTCCCCACCTTCCCGAGTCCGACAACTCCAAGGGTCTTTCCCTCGAGTTCTGTACCCTTGAACTTCTTACGTTCCCACTTACCTTCTTTCATCGACTGGTTTGCCTGGGCCAGGTTCCTGCACATTCCCAGCATAAGTGCCATCGTATGCTCGGCGGTGGAGATCGTGTTACCTCCCGGGGTGTTCATAACAATTATACCTTTACGTGTGGCACTATCGACATCAATGTTATCGACTCCCGTACCCGCTCTGCCGATAACTATCATGTTGTCCATCAGTGAGATCAGTTCCTGAGTTACCTGTGTCTCACTGCGTACTACTAAGGCATTATAATTACTTATAACAGATTTGATTTTTTCAGGAGGCATACCGGCTTCGAATGTAACCTCAAAGCCGGCAGATTCAAGGATTGTTCTGCATTTCTGATCGACCGCATCGGTAATTAAAATTCTATACATAAAATCCGATGGGATATGATTAAATAAATTTTCAGGCTATAGCTGAGTTCAGTCTCTGTACTATCTGTCCTTTTGGTACTGCACCGATGATGGTATCCTTCAGCTTACCATCCTTAAAAATTAAGATTGTAGGTATGCTCCGGACCCCGAATTTAATTGCTGTCTGCTGATTATTATCAACATCAAGCTTTCCTATTTTCGCTTTTCCCTCATACTCGTCAACCAGTTCTTCAACTATGGGGGCTATCATTTTACATGGACCGCACCAGGTTGCCCAGAAATCAATTAGTACAGGTTTATCAGATTTTGTAACTTCTTCATCGAAGTTATCGTCAGTTATAGTTATTGTCTTCATTCTACTATCCTCGTTTTAAACTTAATTAAATTAATTCTCCCCCTGGCCGACATAATTAACACTATCTTCACCGCCGTCAGCATTTATGACGCAGCCAGAGATCCATTCCCCGCCGTCTTTACACAGGATACTGATAACTTTGGCAATATCCTCCGGGGTAGTTAACCTGTTGCGCGGGTTTTTTCTTTTTGCAACTTCAATCATCGGAACATTACCGGGTATTTTTCGTAATGCCGGGGTATCTGTAACACCGGCCATAATAGAATTTGCCGATATCTCCATCCCGCCCAGTTCAGTTGACAGCTGCCTTATATGCGACTCGAGCGAGGCTTTAGCCGCCGAAACAGCTCCGTAATACGGAATAACCGCTTTGCTTCCCGAACTGGTCATCGCAAAGATCCTGCCTTTACGCATAAATAAATTTTCCTGCATCAGCTCCTGTACCCAATAAACAAGGGAATGAGCCATAACATCGAGGGTCATCTCCATCTGAGCTTTACTGATAGGCTGTTCATCATTTTGCTGTATGAAAGGTTTAAGCGTGCCGAAAGCAAGAGAATGAAGCAGTACTTTTATAACCGGCTTCCCTCCAGCAATTTTTTGGATTTCACCGATAACTTCCTTCCTTTTCTCAGCATCGGCAGCATTAACGTTGAAAAATAATGCCTCAGAACCATGTGACTTTATCTCGCCTGTAATTCTATCGACATTATGCATTGTAGCCTGCCTGTCGAGGTGCACACCGAAAACATTATAGCCGTCTTCAGCTAGCTTCACCGAAACAGCGCCGCCGAAACCGGAGGAAGCTCCCAGTATTAATGCCCAGGGTTTTTCATTCGCTTTCGCTGCCATCACTTTTCAAAACCTTTTCATGTTTAATAAAATCGGAATTTTAATAATACGAAAATGAAGCAAGTTTTACAATTAGAAATTTATGATGAATAGATGGTTATTTCTTGCAAACGTATGAAACAGAATCCTCACCTAAGCATGTAATAATGTCATTTATAAGCTGGTCGCTTACTGTTACTCTTTTATTTTTTATGGTAAACCTGACTGGTTTTGACCCATTATTGATAAGATCGAGGTAAAGAGGAATACCACCTTCATTATGATCAATAATATTTTTCAGCTCAGAAATTTTATCAATGGAGTGACGCTTTTTATCGATGTTTATCTTAACACTTTCAGTCAGTTCATTTTTTGTTTCCTGCAATGGGATAACCTTATCAATATGCAGTTTAACTGCATCCCCGCTGCTTTCTGTTTTTCCAATGATCAGAACACACTCCTCCTCCTGAATGTATTTACCATATTCCTCATAAATTTTAGAGAACATAAGGCATTCGCACGAGCCTGAAAAATCATCCAGCTTGAAGAAAGCCATGGTCCGGTTAGATTTATCAATCTTGGTTTTCAATTCCGTAATAACCCCGCAGGCACGGACGACATCAGCATCCTCAAGCTTCTCGGTGTCTCCAAGCTGTATTGACGCGAAGGATTTGTATTCGAGTTCATACTTTCTTAATGGGTGGCCGGTTACGTAAAAGCCCAGCACCTCTCTCTCTTTTGCAAGTCTCTCTTTTTGTGTCCATTGAGGCAGTTCCGGAAGGCCTGGTTCCGTCAGCTTAACAACTTCTTCCATTTCTCCAAAAAGACTATTTTCTGAGTTAAGTGTAGAACTGCGGGATTTATTACCAAAATCAATTGCCAGTTCAACCGCAGCTAACTGCCTGGAGCGGATTGTATCAACAGAATCAAGAGCTCCTGCAAGGAGGAGTCCTTCGAGTGTCCGTTTGTTTACAAGATGTATATCTACATTAGAACAGAAATCGAAGATGCTGGTAAAATCTCTTCCCAGCTTTTCCTTAGTTCTTATTATCTCCTCAACTGCAGAAATCCCTACATTTTTTATGGCTGACATACCAAACCTGATCTTACCATTCTGTACATCAAAGGTAACGGAAGGACTATTTATATCAGGAGGCAGAACTTCTATTTTCAGCTTCCGGCAGTCTTCAAGGAATAAAGCAACTTTATCGGAATTTCCGAATTCATTTGTCAGGTTGGCAGCAAGAAATTCCGGTGTATAGTGGGCTTTGAGATAAGCCGTCTGGTAGGCGACATAACTATACGCAACAGCGTGACTCTTATTAAATCCATAATTGGCAAATTTATCAATTGCTTCAAAAATCTCTTCGGCTGTTTTTTTTGATATCCCGTTTTTAACGGCTCCGGCTGTAAATTTTTCCTTCTGCTCTTTCATTGCGGCAAGGTCTTTTTTCCCCATCGCTCTGCGGAGAATATCCGCTTCGGCAAGACTCATACCGCCTACTTTGTTTGCGATTTGAATTACCTGCTCCTGGTAAACAATAATCCCATAGGTTTCCTTAAGGATCGGTTCAAGCACAGCGTGCTGGTAAACCACTTTCTTCGAACCATACTTACGATCGATAAAATCATCAATGAAGTCCATTGGTCCCGGCCGGTATAATGCATTCATAGCTGACAGATCGCTTAGACTGGTAGGCTTAAGCTTCTTCAGGTATTCACGCATAGGGGAAGATTCAAACTGGAATATGCCTGTTGTCTGACCTTTGGAAAAAAGCTGGTAGGTTTTTTCATCATCAAGGGGGATATTATCTATATCGATTTCAATATTATGGTTCTTCTTTATCAGGGCCAGCGCATCACGAATAATAGTTAATGTACGCAACCCGAGGAAATCCATTTTCAGAAGACCCCAGCTTTCAATTTCTTTCATGTTATACTGGGTCACGATGTCTGTCTGCGATACCGCATTGGCAAGAGGAACATAATTGCTCACATCCCCGGGGGTAATCACTACCCCTGCCGCATGCTTCGACGCATTCCTGTTCATTCCTTCAAGTACTTTAGCGTACTTAATTAAATCCTGTATTTCACTTTCTTTAGATTCCTTTACCCATTTCAACTCAGGAACTTCAGCTAATGCCTGATCGATAGTGAAAACTTTACCGAATTTTGATGGAATGAACTTGGTTATTTTGTTAACAGTAGGAATAGGGATCTTAAGCACACGGGCAACATCTCTTATAACAGCTTTTGAAGATAGACGGTTAAAGGTTATAATCTGACTCACACAGTTGCTGCCATATTTTTCACGTACATAGTCGATTATTTCGCCGCGTTTATCATCAGCAAAATCAACATCAATATCAGGCATTGATTTACGGGCAGGATTCAGGAAACGTTCAAAAAGAAGGTTATATTCCAGAGGATTTATATTAGTAATTCCAAGAGTATAGGCAACCAGACTGCCGGCAACGCTCCCTCTGCCAGGACCGACGGGAATGCTCATTTTTTTTGCCGCATTGATAAAGTCCTGCACAATCAGAAAATAACCTGCAAAGCCCATTTTTTTAATAGTATCAATCTCAAAATCAAATCTTTCCTGAACTTCGGGCGATATCTCACTTACTCTTTTCTTAAGACCCTCCCTCGCAAGCAATTCAAAATACTCTTCGGCACCTTTAGCCGGAACATCCGCGGGTATAGGAAACTGCGGATAATAAAGTCCTTCTGTTTCCAGTTTCAGATCCATCTTCGAATCTATTTCGAGTGTATTCTCAACCGCACCTTTATACTTCCGGAAGAGCTTAATCATCTCCTCCTGGCTTTTAAAGTAAACCTGATCGGTTCCATACCTGAGCTGCCTGTAATCAGCTCCGTTTTTATCGGATAACAGAAGAAGAATATTATGTGCGTATGCGTGATCTTTTTCGATATAATGACAGTCGTTTGTTGCCACCAGTTTTATACCAAGCTCTTTTGAGAGTTTCGGCATCCCTTCAAGCACAGGCTGTTCCACGTCCATATTGTGGTCCTGTATCTCAAGGTAGAAATCATCATCAAAAATATCTTTGAATATTTTAGCGATCTCTCTGGCTTTATCATAATCACCGTTTATAAGATGCGTTGAAACAACTCCGCCCGCGCAGGCAGAAGTACAAACCAAACCATCACGGTACTGCCTAAGAAGTTCGAGATCGATCCTTGGTTTATAATAAAAGCCCTCTGTATGGCCAAGCGTAGAAAGTTTGGATAAATTCTGGTATCCCTGTTTATTTTTAGCCAGAAGGATCAGATGATTGTAATATTTTGATTTTTTTCTGCCATTAGCATCATTTTCTTTTCCCCCTCTATCGAACCTTGATCCATCGGTTACAATGTAAGCTTCCATCCCCACAATAGGCTTTATTCCCTCTTTAACTGCCTTCTTATAGAATTCAGCAATCCCGTACATCACACCATGATCGGTTAATGCCACCGACTGCATATTGTTTTGTTTAGCGGCTTTGATCAGGTCATCAACAGTACAGGCTCCGTCCTGGAGACTATAATGTGTATGATTATGTAAATGAATAAAATCCGACATTGGCGTTAGTTATTTCTCCCAAACACTTCGTTCACTCAGCAGTTAAAGTTTTTAACAGAAAGATGATTACAGGAAGTTGTATGATTCAAACAGGAAGTTAAAAAAAAATCAGAAACTTTTTTGAGCGTTAAGGCAGGGTCAAAAAATAAATCAAAACTTTTACAAATAAATAGACAATATTATTCTTTTCCTGTATGGCCGAAGCCGCCCTCTCCTCTTTTGGTTTTCAGCAGGTCAGAATTTTCTTCAAGGTTTGCGCGATATACTTTGGATAGAACGAGCTGGGCTATCCTGTCGCCCCGGTTTATCACAAATTCATCTTTACTGAAATTCATCATAATTATTTTTATTTCCCCGCGATAATCGGAATCGATTGTGCCAGGAGAATTTAATATTCCGATACCGTGTTTTGCTGCCAGTCCGCTTCTGGGGCGAACCTGAATTTCAAATCCTTCCGGAATTTCAACTACCAGGTTTGTAGGGATAAGAGTAACTTCACCTGCTTTAAGGATCATTTGTTCTTCAACTGCGGCACGAACATCCATTCCGGCACTTCCATGTGTTGAATATTCAGGCAGCTCAATATCTTCGAAACCGGGGTTTAACCTTTTAACCTTAATCTTTATGTCTGAGTTCATTTATGTTCTGCCCTTTTTTAATAAAGCTAATTTTGATCTTAAAAAATCAATCTCTTTCTTATCAAAAACGAATATATAAAGGAATACCGAAAAGAATACAAGCAGCAGGATTTTATAGATGAAGAAAAGCTGATCAGAATAGAACAGGTAGTAGTAAATTCCGCCCACAATCAGAATAGCAAAAAATATTTTACTAAGCTTTGCAACTTCATACTCTATCCTGTAGAATTTCTGTGTTACTATATACAATCCTGCAGCCATTACAATATAAGCCGCGAGCGTAGCAAATGCCGCACCCATTATTCCCCAGACGGGGATCAATAAAACATTAACAACAATGTTCACCGCAGCGCCGATACCCGTTATTAAAGGGATATAGATACTCTTCTCCTCGATATAAATACCGGCAGTGAAAATGACATAGAGGCCATTGAACAAATAACCGAAAAGGATCACGGGTACGATTGAAACTCCTCCCCAGTACGCCGAATCAATTAAAGTCCGGCCGTGAAGAAGAGGAATAGCCACAATATTATCAATAAAAAGAGATAGAATAACAAGTATGAGAGCTGAGGCAAGAGTAAAATAAGTTAACACCTTTGAAAAGATTTCCTTAGCATTTTTCTCTTCTGCATTCTGCAGGAAAAAGGGCTGCCAGGCATACTGGAACATATTAACGAAAAGCATCATAAAGATGCCGAGCTTGTAACATGCATTATAAATACCCACAGTATCCAGGTTTGTCATTTTACCAAGGATAGGTCTGTCGATACCCTGGATAAGCATGGAAGATAGTCCCGCCGGAAGATAGGGAATCCCGAATTTTAATAAGCGCTTTAACAGAGCTGCGTCGAAGCTGAGATGCATTTCCTTCAGAATATCGGGGAGAAGGAGCAGCAAAGAAGCAAGCGATGCAAATAAGTTGCTGATAAGGACGGCCTCAATTCCCATTTTGAACTTAAGGATCAGAACAAGGTTCAGAATGATGTTCACAACGATATTTATGATTTTGAACGCGGCAAACTTCTTTGCTTTTCTCTTAAGTCTGAGCTGAATAAAGGGAATCACCGCAATAGAATCGAGGAACAGGATACCTGCGGAATAATACATCAGGTAGAAGTAATTCACCGGAACTTCAAGCAGCTCAAATACCGGACCCCTTATGAGGATCATTAGTATTGACAAAAATATTCCGGAGACAAAAACTGAAAGATAAGGTGTTGAGAAAATATCGTTTTTAGAGCTCGCGGAAGGGAGTCCCGCAAACTTAAGGTAGGCCGCGTCCATTCCATACACATAAACGATGTTAAATATTCCAATAAATATGTAGATATTGGCGATAATACCATACTCTGCAGGATGGAAGATATTTGTGTAGAAAGGCACGAGAAGGAACGACAGGAAGCGTCCGACCATCGTACTTATTCCATAGATAGCCGTATCTTTTGTAAGTTGTTTAAGCTTATCAAATATCATCTGCTTAATCAATCTTTACATCGAGTGAGATATCGAGCGCCGCAACACTGTGTGTAAGCGCCCCCACAGATATATAATCAACCCCTGTTTCGGCAATAGCTTTTATTGTATTTATGTTCACCATACCTGATGCTTCAACTTTGCAGCTTCCATTTATCAGGCCAACCGCAGCTTTAGTAAGTTCAATATTAAAGTTATCAAGCATTATTACATCGACCCCGCAGGCCAGCGCTTCTTTAACCTCATCCGGATTTTTAGTTTCAACTTCAATTTTGAGGTTGCGATTATTTTTCTCTCTCCAGTGCTTGCAGGATTGCACTGCTTTTGTAATAGAACCGGCAACCTCAATATGATTATCCTTTATAAGGAACATATCATATAAACCGATCCTGTGGTTTTCCGCCCCGCCCAGCTTTACCGCCAGTTTATCGAGTTCCCTTAATCCCGGAACAGTTTTACGTGTATCAATGAGACGGGCCTTTGTATGTTTTATCTTTTCGGTGAACTGATGAGTCATTGTAGCTATTCCGCTCATCCTCTGAAAAAAATTCAAGGCAGTTCTCTCCACGGTAAGAATTGATTGTGCACTGCCTTCCACTACAGCAGCCACTGTACCGGAAAGAACTTTATCACCGTCAGTATAATATTTTATAAACGAAATATCCGGATCGTACTCCTTAAAGCAGGTTTCAACAACATCAAAACCCGCAAGAACCCCTTCCTGTTTTACAAGAAATTCTGCAGTTGCGGTTTTATTTTTGGAGATGATCGCGAGACTGGTAACATCGCCCGTCTTAATATCTTCACTTAATGCTCTTTTTATGGTTTCTCTTATAGATTCGGTTATCATAATCACCCAAAAAAATGTTCGATCGCTTTATAAAAAAATTCAGGAGGTCTTACGGGTTTTCTTGTCTCCATATTTATAAACACAAGTACAATATATCCTTCAACAATTGTAACATTACGATCAAGGCTCCGGATAGTATGATTAATATGAACCTTTAGTTCAGGCAGGTTTTCAACCCTCGTTTCTACTTCGAGAAGTTCATCATAAAAAGCAGGGTTTTTAAATTTCAGCATAGCTTCACGGACAGGCATCTGGAAGCCGCTTTTTTCAATCATACTATACGGGAGTCCGTTTTCACGCATCATCTCTGTACGGCCCACCTCAAAGTACTCAAAATACTTGCCGTTATACACATACTTCATCTGGTCGGTATCAGCATAACGCACACGGACATTTGTTTTATGTATCAGCATTTCCGGTTTAAATTTTACGAGGTAAAGTTATAAAAAAGTAAGGTGTTATGGAATTCCGCAGGTTTCGCTCATTCGCAGCCTCTCAACTCCCCATAAATGTTTTATGCTGGAATAAGCCGGTTCCGGGAACGGAGTAGAGACGGTTCAAAGACGGTTCCACACCAATTCCTGAGGGTAATTTGTTGAAATGTTAAACAGTGGGCCTGACGTGATATCTTAAAAAATTTGCTACTCGGTATACGATCCCATTTTACCGAACTTATCGAGGCGGCCCTGGATAAGCTTATCTGGTTTGATTTTTATCAGGGCGGCCAGTTCCTCCTTAAGTATATTTTTAAGAGTTTCGGCCATGGTCTGATGGTCAGTATGAGCACCTCCAGTAGGTTCAGGTACTATTCTATCAATAATTTTTTGTTCGAGGAGATCAGGGGCGGTCAATCTCAATGCTTCCGCTGCCTGTTCCTTATAGTCCCAGCTTCTCCACAAAATACTTGAACATGATTCAGGAGAAATCACAGAATACCAGCAGTTCTCAAGCATAAGGATCCTGTCGCCCACACCAATTCCCAGCGCGCCGCCGCTTGCACCCTCACCGATAATAACCACAATAATGGGAACAGTAAGCCGACTCATCTCAAACAAATTCTTCGCGATCGCTTCTGCCTGGCCTCTTTCCTCGGCCTCGATACCGGGGTAAGCTCCGGGGGTATCAAGCATTGTAATAACCGGTTTATTGAACTTTTCAGCGAGCTTCATCAAACGCAGAGCTTTACGATAGCCCTCAGGGTTCGGCATACCGAAGTTCCTGTAAAGATTTGATTTAGTATCGCGTCCCTTCTGATGACCAATAATCATCACCTTGTACTCATCAAGCTCGGCAAGACCGCCCACAATCGCCTTATCATCCTTATAATTTCTATCACCATGCAGCTCGACAAAATTATTTGTCATCCCATAAATATAATCCAGAGTAAAAGGACGGTCCGGATGCCTTGCAAGCTGAACTCTCTGCCACCTGGTAAGATCCTTATAAATGCCTTCTTTCAATTGCCTCACCTTATCTTCAAGTTTAACAATCTCTTTTGCGATATCCATCTTATCCGAATACTTCTTCATCTCCTCAAGGCGTGACTCAAGCTCATGTATCGGTTTTTCAAAATCTAGTATTGTCTTAGCCATTTACGAACGTTTCGTCAACATTTTGTTTAATGATTTTGCCAGAATTTCAAGATCAAACCATATATTCTGGTTCTTTGCATACAGAATATCCAGCTTTTCCCTGTCTTTTATTCCAACATTTTCTATATACCACAATCCTGTCAATCCTTTTTTCCCCAGGTAGAGATCCTTGTAACCGGAAGGATCTTCCGGACCTACAAAGCTCATTCTCCCCCTGAGAACTGAGGGAACCTGCAAAATAAACTTTTTAAAATCAGAATTGCGGTTACTGACTATAGCGGCCAAATATATGAAAGGATAGACTAAAAACAAAACAAACAAGGCAAGTGTAAAATCAAGTAAAGCCTTGAAAAATTTCATTGCAGGGCTTGTTATATTGTATTTAATCCCGATCAAAGGAATTTCATCCAGCACGGAAACAGAAGCTTTACCGACCAGGAAATCGAGGTTATTTCCGATAATTTTGAACTCGGTATTTTCATTCTGACTGGCTGAAACAACGGACATCATCTGTGAGTAGGAAAGCTCCTGAGGCGAGAAAATAACTTCATCAATACCTCTTTCACGGATTACTTTTATGATATTTTCAATACTCCCTACTACCTCCCATTCTCCGAACTTTCTGCCGATATCTTTGGATGTAAGGCTTACCAGTCCGGCAATAGTATGATAATCCATTTGTTTTGCCTTAAGTGTATCAGCGATTTTAACTGCGGTTTCGTTGATGCCGACAATGAGCGTTTTCCTGCTTGAATACACATCATTCTTTACGCCAATTTTAAAGCCTAACTTCAGGATCACACGCCAGAGCACAAGCAGTACAAATAACAGCAGGTAGGTCATAATGACAATAGCGCGGCTGTAGGCAAAATCTTTAAAAAGAATGTGAGCGCAGATAATGTAAAAAAGCTTGTAAAGACCGCCGCAAGGGTTTTCAATACCGAAAGGGTATCTCTTCTATATACCCCGAAAGCTGATGCCACGATTATATATGAAAACGCCGGGATTGTAAATACTATCGGGAAACTAAATTGAGGGAACCCTCTCCAGGTTCGCACCGACTGGTATATTGATTCAGAAATAAACAGAGAAAGATCAAATAAAATAAAATCAAGCAGTATGGCTATGAAGACAAGTTTTCTCTTTCCAAAAAAGGAAAGGATTTTTCTTATACCTATAGCTGTCCTGAGAATAAACTGAACGAGGAGAGAACTTGACAGATGTTTTCTTACGAAGAGATGCATAGCATCATAAAAAAACTTTGATTCATCGAGGCTGCTCCGTCTTGTACTCTCGCCTTTATAATGTATTATCTGGGTTTCGTGGACATAAAAAACTTTATATCCTGCCTGCTGAATACGGTAGCAGAGATCCAGATCCTCTCCATACATAAAATAGTCCTCATCAAATCCGCCAACCTTTTCATACACCTCTCTTTTCATCATCATAAATGAACCGGATATTGCATCAACCTCATATGATTCATTTTCATCTTTATAGGTAAGATTATACCTGGCAAAAAGACGTGAGTTCGGAAAAAGATTACTCAGACCGGTAACCTTGCAGAAGGATGTCCATGGGCCGGGAAAACTTCTCCTGCACGCAAGCTGCAGAGTGCCGTCAGGATTCAGGATCTTACATCCTGCCAGTCCGGCCGGGGGATGATTTTCAAAAAAGGAGATCATTTTTATAAAGGTATCTTCACTTACAATAGCGTCGGGATTTATCAGGAGAATATATTTTCCCTTTGCAATTTTGAGTGCCTGGTTGTTTGCTTTGCCGAAGCCGAGGTTCTTATCATTAGCAATAAGCTTCACCTCAGGAAATTTCTCTGTAATAAAATCAACGCTGCCGTCGGAAGAGGCATTATCGACAATTATAATTTCATAAGAGAGATTCCGGGCGGCTTTATGAATAGAATGGATGAGGTTCTGTAAAAATTCTTTGACGTTATAATTAACGGTAATTATGGAAAGATCCAATTCGTTCCTCACTAAAGAATACCGAGAGCGCTTCTGATTCTAAGCTTCCAGACCATGAATATCGCTTCCCGGACTATCTTCTTTGACATTTTGGAAGTTCCTTTTACGCGATCCACAAAAACAATAGGGATTTCTCCAACTTTAAATCCTTTTTTCCATGCTTTGAATGTCATTTCAATCTGGAAAGCATAACCATTAGAGCTTATCTGATCAAGGCTGATTGATTCAAGTACTTTTCTCTTAAAGCATTTGAATCCGCCGGTAGCGTCCTGGATAGGCATCCCGGTAATGAACCGCGTATATTTATTTGCGAAGTAACTAAGAAGGAGTCGGCGCATCGGCCAGTTTATTACATTTACCCCCCGCACGTACCTGCTGCCGAGCACAAGGTCATAATTCTCTGCTGCCAGAAGTAAGTTTTTAATTTCCTTAGGGTCGTGTGAAAAATCAGCATCCATCTCGAAAATGTATTCATAATCGTGTTGAATAGCGTACTTAAATCCCGCGATATAAGCAGTACCCAGTCCAAGTTTCCTGCCGCGTTTAATTATTTTGATTCGTGAATTCTGTTTTGAAAGTTCTTCCACATAGCCGCCGGTGCCATCCGGGGAATTGTCATCAACCACGAGTATATCCAGGTCATCATATCTCTCCAGCAGCTCAGGAATCAGCCGGCTGATGTTATCCATTTCATTATATGTAGGCGTAATTATGAGAGATTTACCTGGCATAACTTGCTTTTATCCTGTTACGGAAGGAAATTATTTAATTTTACTAATCTAATTATAATGTCCCTTTCCAAAAAGTACAACAAAAACAGTCCGAAAAATAATCTTAAAATCCATACGAAGCGACATATTTTCAATATAAAACAGGTCGTATCTTAACTTAACCTTTACATCCTCAATCGTTTCATCATATTTATGCTTTACCTGCGCCCAGCCGGTGATGCCCGGACGAACTTTAAGCCGTCTTTTATAGTAAGGGATCTCTTCGGCAAGTTTTTCAACAAAGAAGGGTCTTTCAGGACGCGGACCCACCATACTCATTTCTCCCTTTAACACATTCACCATCTGGGGGATTTCATCAATACGGAGCATTCTTATCACTTTACCAACCCTTGTAATACGGGGGTCATCCTTAACAGACCATATAGGTCCTGTTCTCTTTTCGGCGTCAACGAACATCGACCGAAACTTGATCATCCGGAAAGGTTCGCCATTCATACCGCATCTTTCCTGGGTAAAGAATATAGGTCCCCTGCTGTCAAGTTTAATAGCAATTGCTGAGATTATAACAACCGGAAAAGATACCACCAGGATCAGAAATGAGAAAAAGACATCAAAAACCCTTTTTAACTTCTTCTCCCACTCAGGCATCAGCTGAGGCATGATATCGATAAGCGGGATACCATATATCTGGGATGTTCTTGCCTGACCGCTGAGGATCTCATAAAGGTCAGGGACGATTTTTAAACCAACATTTTTAGGTTCGCACTTACCAATAATTTCTATAAGGACATCGTTATTCTCCCTTTCAAGCGCGATTATTACCTCTCTGATATTATTCTCATCTATTAATTTTTCAATATTATGAATAGAATCGATAACAGTAATTCCGTTCTCCTGTTTGCCTATGTTCGACTCCTTCACAGCAACGTAACCTATTGCATCGAGTCCGAGTGCACGATGTTCCTCAAGCTGTTTACCTACCTCAACAGCCTTTTTATTATACCCTATGATGAGGGCATTTTTTCTGCCGATCCCCTTAATGAGAAGATTACGCTGAACACTTCGGATAATCAGGCGGCCGCCCCCCACGAGCAGAATGAAGAGTCCCCAGTAAATAAAAATAAGTATCCTGTTGGCAGAGGCCACGCCGTGGAGGTAATCATCTACGAAGATAAGTATGAAGAGGATAAAAATTCCAAAAAAAGAAGCCTTAAACAGAGTTGAAATCTCGTCGAAGCGGGAGGCAGCGAACCAGGTACGGTACATGCCCACGAACGTAAAAATAATCACCCAATAGAAATAAATAATGAACATGGGGATAAAAAACTCAGGCGCCACCAGCAGTCTGAACCATCCCGACTCAACCCTCAGCTTAAAGAAAATAATGAACGCCAGGTTGATGGTAAAAAAATCGGTAAGGAGAATAATTATTTTTTCAAGTGTTTTAGACATTTTCTAAGGGCTCAACCTGCCCTTATATTTAATATATATATATATCAATCCTTTTAAATGTTTTAAAGAGATAGCTGAAATGAGCTTCTTCTTTGTGATTCTTTGTTCGTGATGGATCATCTTCGTAAAGGGGAAGTATTTGACTTTATAGCCCGATTTCCACATCCTTATACAATAATCAATATCTTCAGGTCCATAGAAAATTTTATCATCGTAGACCCCTACTGCATTCATAGCTTTTCTTCTAATGAACTGGCAAGCACCGATCAGATAATCAACTTCTTTAACCGAATTGTGATCCCATTGTTTCATAATGTGTCTGGTTAAAACCTTTGAGTTTGCAATGACATTAAAATGTTCAAATCGTCTGAATATCAGAGCTAATAAGCTTGGATATCTTTTACAGCTATATTGAACAGCGCCATCTTTATCAATTAACTTTGCCCCCGCTAACCCGGTATCCGGATTCTTTTCCATAAACTCATATAACCTGAAGATAGAATTTTCTATTAATTCAATGTCAGCATCCAAGATCAGTATATATTCACCTTTAGCCATCAACATTCCCTGATTTCTGGCCGGAGCGACACCTAAATTTTTATTATTTTTCTTCAAGGTTACTTCGGGAAAATCCGTTTTCACCATTTCATATGTATTATCAGTCGAATTATTATCAATTAAGATAATCTCAAAATTTATACCGGATGTAAATTTATAAATGGAAGTAAGACAATTCCTCAGAAGTTCCTGCATGTTCCAGGAAATGATGATTATCGAAATTTCGATCAATTTATATGACTTATTTTGTGGAAATTATAAAAGAACTATTCCAAATATAACTTTTCATACTCTTTACACATATTTTTAACATCGTATTTCTTAACTGCCGTTTTTCTGGCTAGAGTTCCGATATTTTTCAGCGATTCAATATTATTCAGTATGTATTTAAGTTTCTTGTGTAGATCATCAATGTCTTCAGATTTAAATAAGAATCCGTTCACATTTTCCTCAACCATTTCCTGAAATGGAGCTATATCTGAGAACAAACAGATTCTCTCCATTAACATTGCTTCCATCGCGCTGAGACTTAATCCTTCTGTAATCGAGGGCATAACATAAACATCAAAAATATTATAAATAAGATTCAAATCTTTCCTTGGCTGGATTATTTTGACTCGATCTGCCAAATTATATTTTCTAATTAGTCCATAAATTTCTTCTGCAATCTCTTTTTCGTGATCCCTCTCGCTGCCGAATATCAACAACTTCAGATTATATCCCTCACAAAGCAGTCTGTTGAAGGCTTCAATTAAGTATTTTTGACCTTTCCTAACAGAAAGCACTCCCACATTAGCTATTACCATTTCTTCAGGGAGAATGCCAAATTCATCTCTATACTTTTTCTGATCTAATAAATTGGGAACATACTGATCTATAGAAACCCCATTGTATATAATTTTATACTTATCCTTGCTGATTTTATCGTGCTGCATAGAGTAGTTCATAACTGATTCAGAAACGCAAATTATCTTAGTAGTAAAATAGCTGAATAGTTTATTGATTTTATGGTGATAATTATTTAACCAAAAAAATGAATTATGTAGAGTTATGATTATCTTCTTCACTCTATAAAAACGAAAAACGGCAGTTAGCAAAGCTGAGATCCTTGAGATGAAAGCCGGGAAAAAATCATGAGAATGAATTATTTCAATATTATTGACTTTTATATAGGAAGATAGTCTGAATAAACCAGTGATATTTCTATAGATTGAACTTATACCGTGAAATCTGTTATCCAGATTAAATTCAACCATCTTTACACCCATTAATAACAGATCATCTTTAAGGAAAGTACCTTGATCGGGTTTTAATATGGCGATATGGTGATCAAATTTTTCAGTTGATAAATTTGATATGATCAGATAGACCAATTTTTCCAACCCGCCATCCCCAAGACTTGTTACAATATGTAAAATTCTCATCTTGCAGATTTCTGTAGATATAAACTAAATGCTCTTTTATAACCTTTAATTCGTTGATTGCGTTCAATTCCAGTAAAAACAAAAGAAGTAAATACAATCCTTAGAACTAAGCCTAGAACATGGAAAAAATTTACGATATGCTTTTTACTAAAGGAATAGTGATGATCTGCATACCTGATTCGACTCGCATATCTATAATAAACGAAATCTTCATAATTTTGCTTTTGACTTTTATGATCAAGGTGAATACACCTGAATTTTGGAAAATAATAGATATCATAATCCAATTTACGTATCCTTTCACACAGATCTATATCTTCATAATTTAGAAAATAATCAGGACTGAATCCTCCAATTTCATTCAATATTTTTCCAGGTATTATCATACAGGCAGCACTCATCCAACTTATCCGCACAGGGTCATATTTTTCAATCCTTTTAAATAACCATACTCTGTAGAAATACCTAAGAAAATTTATCAGCATCAAAGCTTCACTTATTTCATAGAGATAACCCATACGGATCCCCGTCGAATTCTGGTAGGATTGATCTTTGTTCACTAACTTTGGACCACAGACTCCTGCCCGGGGATTTTGATGGATAAAATGTAAAATGGGACTTATAAAATCTTCAACTAATATGGTATCCGGGTTTAAAAACAGAATATTTTCACCCGTACTTTGAGCGTAAGCCTGGTTATTAGCTTGCCCGAACCCCAAATTGTTTTTATTAAAAATGAATTTTACTTCGGGGTATTTCCCCGGAAGATTTTCAATATCTCTCTCCAATGAATTATTATCTACAACGATAATCTCATATTGTCCCGGAAGTTTCACATGATCCTTAAACGAGTTGATGCACTTCTCAACCAGGTCAGCCACATTATAATTTATAATTATTACGGAAAGTAGCATATTTTAACTAACAGCTTCATCCAAAATTAAAATGATTTTAATTATCAAACGGGGAAAATTTTACTCCTCTATTATAGTCTATGAAACCTTTAACCGCATATCTTAACTTTTTAATTCTATCTTTCTCGAACAAAAGACTTTTGATCAACATATTGCGAAAAAGAGGATATTCGTATTCGAAATAATTTGGAAAAATAGTCTTATACATATCTCTTAAATAAAATCGATTTCTGACTTTAAAATATAATCTTTTGGGAGCGTGATTATATGGGTAAAATTCCTTTCCGAAAATCTTTCTTTTTGAAACATCAGCTTCATTATGAAAAATTGGAACTGAATTTACCCTGATTACCCTATAGTTATTTTTCTTCAATCTCATACAGTATTCTGTATCAACATAATCGATAAAAAATTCCTCCATGAATGGACCTATCTTTTCATAAGCTTCCAAATTCAATAAATTACCCGAAGTCATAACAACAAGTTTATCTTCAATATTAACTTCCGGAACTATATGTGTTGAAATTTTATTATGATGATATGGGGATATTATACCAGCATTTGGAATGTTAACTGCTGCTTCAATTAAGTTCATTACCATACCTGGTGAGGCTTTACTATCCTGATCCATAGTTAGCAGAAATGAATAACCCAACATTACAGCTTTTGCAGCTGCAAGGTTTAAAACTTTTCCTACTCCCAGGTTTTTTCCGTTACTTTGATAAAAACATTTTAAGTGTTTTTTAATTCTTTCTGAGAAAACGGAATTATCTTTGTCAGAATTATCAAAAACGAATAGAACTTCAACTTGTTCTATATATGATTGTATATTATCAAAAACCTTTTCATCCGGATTATATAGAATTACTACGCCGGCTATCTGGTTTTTTTTACCAGGATAGTTCAAATTAAAATCATTTATCATATGAATATTTCCCGAATTTCTTCCGCTTGAAATCAAAATATCCATGAAGAATCATTTTTAATTTGTTGATCTTCTGTTTTTCAAACATAATTATTTCAAACAGTTCTCTCAAAAAATGCCGTCTGTCTTCTTTTACATATTTTGGAAAAATATTCTTATAAAGGCTATTTACATACAGACGATTGCGAGTTCTATAATATATTCTGACAGGAGAATGGTGGGTAGGAAGAAATGAATGATGAAGAAAAGTTCTCTGAATTGAGGCACCAATTTTATGATAGACCAATACTTCATTTGTCTGCAGAATTTTATAACCCAATTTATTTAACCTTAAGCAATATTCATGGTCAACATGATCGATAAATAATTTTTCTAAGTATTCTCCAGCTGCTCTATATGCATTTAAGTTAAGTAAATTTCCGCTTGTTATTGTAAAAAGAATTTCTTTTGTAAAGTCTTTATTGGATTTCTGCTGAAAGGAGGGATCAAGATGCTGAGCAGCAGCTATTCCAATCCGGGGGGAGGTATTAACCAGAAAAAATAACTTATCAACCATCATAGTGGAAGCTTTGCTATCCTGGTCCATTGTCAATAAATAGTCATAACCCTCTTTAATAGCTTTTTTTGCTGCAATATTTAATGCCCCTGCAATACCGATATTAGAATTATTATATAAATACTCTGCATTTTTTAACAGGCTAACCCTTTCGATTAAGGAATCATTAACTTTATCGGAGTTATCAACAATAAATAATTTATCAATTTGATTTATATATGAATCTATGTTCAACAAAATTTCTGAACCAGGGTTATAAAGAACTACAATACCTGCTATTTTTTGCATTTAACCTTTTTTAGATAAGCGTTATACAACCTTAATAATTTTTATTTCTTTTTAGTTAACGAATCATTCATATTTTGATAAATTGTAAAATATTTAGCCGCTGATCTTTTTAATGAAAAGCTTTCTTCAGCAGTTTTTCGGCAATTTACCCTGATTTCCGGATTCTCAAGTAAGCTGATAATATCTAATAATCTGCTTTTTATTTTCATTTCATCATCTAAGATAATCCCCGTTTTATATTTGCATAGGATAGATTCAGTATCCCCAATATTAGGAGTTGCTAAAACTGGCAATCCACAAGCCAGATATTCTCCAAGTTTGATTGGAGCACTCACTCTGCTTCTATTTCCATTATCTCTAAAAAGAATGGCAAAATCCCCCATTGCCAGGTAATTATTGACCTGGGAAGCTGCTAAATTATAAACGGCATAATCCTCCTTATTTATCCCTGATTCTGAGATCACTCTTTCAATTTCCGGATCGTAACTTATAACTAATAAGTAAACATTATTTTTCAAACTTTTTAAACTTTTATATGTTTGCAAAACCAGATCGAACCGCTGCCAGTAAACTGACAAACCGGAATAGACCATAACCAATTTATCATCCAGATGAAACTTTTTTCTTCTTGTTATTCTAAGTTCTTCTGAATATGTAAACCTTTCTTCAGAAAAGGAATTTTCTATGACATTTATTTTTTTATATAAATTACTGTAATGATAATGATGTATTAGAAACTGTTTAAAGGCATTGGAAACGACAACAATAGAATCAGCATTTTTTATTAAATATTTTTCAAATGATTTCTCAATACGTGCCCTCAACTTATTGGTAAGTTCATCGCTTACCAATCCTCTGATATCATAAAGCAACCTAACCCTATAAAATAGGCTGACAAGCAGACCTATTATGGATGGTAGGTTGCTTCTGCCATGTATCACGTTAATTTTCTTTTTCTGTACAATCTTTATACAGGCAAAAATTCCATTAACTATTATTCTGAAAGAATTAAATCTTTTATGAAGGCTGGTTGGAATAGTAATAACTTCAGCATTATTTTCTAAATCCTTAATTGCCAGAAGATAATTTTCATATATCTTGGGATTGTTATGCAGGTAATCAAAGTCTTCAAATGAAGCGACAAAATATTTTATTCCTTTCTTCGTATTTTCCCGTATATGGGGAATCCCCTGAGAAAACAATATTGGATTCGATAAGGATCCGTCTACGATAAAAAGGACATTAATATAATTCATTAAAGCTGGTTAAATTTTATTTTCCAAAATACTCAACAATGATAGATTTATAAATGTGTCTAAAATAAAGCATTTTGTTTTTTCTCAAAAAGGAATAGACATACTTAAGTAAAAACATACAGATAATTGAAGCTTTCAGAGTGGTTCTTTTAGAAAATGAATAGTTCTTTTGTATAAATTTTAACCTGCTTTCATACCCCAGTTTGAGCCGTCTAGGCATATCTTTTCCTGTTACCTGGCTTTTCAGGTGTACTATTTTCTCGGAGAAAGCATATATTACCTTGTACTCTGTATCATTCCAGGTACGATAACATATATCAGCATCCTCATCAAAGAGAAAATAACCCTCATCAAATCCTTTTAAGTTTTCATAAAGTTTAGAATTAATCAGCATGCATGAACCAAAGATGTAATCAACTTCATAAAACTTTTTAGTAAATATTTTATACCGGAATAAATTGATGATCTTTAGAACTGGATTGCTTAGACGGGATATATTTCCAATTTCCTGAATCCAGCTTGGGAAATTTGCAGTTGATATTTGAAATTTACCATCAGGGAAGATCATTCTTGGACCGATTATGCCAAAATCCGGATTCATTTTTGCAAGTTTATACATCGTTAGAAGAAGATTATTGATAAGATATGTATCAGGATTCAGGAACAATAAGTATTCTCCAGAAGAATATTTAAAAGCTGCATTATTGCCATGCCCAAAACCATAATTAGTATTTAAAAATATGAATTTATATTCCCTAAATTCCTCTTCCAGCAATTCGATACTTCTATCCGCTGAATTATTATCGACCACAATTACTTCATAAGCAATATCTGTAACATATTTTTTTATCGAGTTCAATAAAATTCTTATGCTGTCTGTAAGGTTATAATTAACAATGATTACTGAAATGAGAACATCCCGATTAAGATTCATGTATAGCTTTATTTTTTAAATTAATGATTGTGTTTCTCTCAAATTCAACATACGAAAAGAGAAGCGCCATAAGTACATTAGTTTTATATTTGATAAGTAAGGGAGATAAAAATGCAAGTAATAATAACGCTATAATGCCCCCGAATAAACCCATGCAAATAATCCTGGTATTAAGGTCAGGAGAGTTTTTAGATACAAAATAAGCGGCTTTTAAAAAACGTAAATACACCCATGCGAATAGAATGAACCCAATTAATCCTCCCTTCCACAATATATAAAACCATGTGTTATCTATGTAGTAATTATTTGCTGAGTTGACTTTAAAAGTTTTATACTTTAGAAAATCACCAAGGCCTTTTCCCCATACGGGACTTTCCAAAAACTTTTCCATCGCATAATAACTCATTTCAACCCTCATAAGAAACGATACATCTGTAAGCGGATCTGAAACCGATTCAGTTCTCTGCTCTAACGAAGTATTGATAGCCACCCGTTTATTTAAAAGAAGGGCCTGAATCTCTGGCCAAAAATAAAGGCAGTCCTGCAACTATTAAAATTAAAAAAAGAGCAATTAAATTTAACTTCCCCTCATAATTAAGATACGTTACAAAAACAAATACAATAGCCAGGAATGATGCTATCCATATCGTTCTTGTAAGCGTTGTCATAACACCCGCTGCTATAATCATAAGAATGAAGGCATATATATATTTATTTAATTTTCTTTTAGTCATTAAAAAATAGGCTGATACAACACCCACGGAAATAGGCAGAAATCCTGATTGAAAAGTTACAAAGCGATCAGTAAACTGGTTATATATTATATACTCCAAAGCAATAACTATCGAAATAAAAAAAAGAAATTTTAAAATAATTAAATAGTTCCTTCTGGAAGTAATAAGATAGAAGATTGGGATTATTAAAAGATATAAGCAGAAATGCAGATACTCAATTAAAACAGGAAGATGCTCTTTTCCAACGATCAAGGAATGAATAGCGATGATCCCAAAGTAAACCGATAAAAGAATTATTGGTAATCTTATATAATTAAGTTTTACTGTAAAGTCCCTCTCGCTTATAAGGTATCTATACAGAGCATAAACAGATAAAACAAATACCGGGAAATAACTAGTTAATTCTGCCCTCATTTGATAATGGAAGTTATTATCAAGGATGAGAAGAGGCAGGAAATTCAATATAAGGAGAAAGGAAGCCGGGTCTTTTATATATTGAATCTGGAAGATCACCAATATTAAAAAGAACGTGAAGGAGACTAATACATAAGGACTATAAAAATACCATGTGTTTATTATAAGGGTTTGGAACCCGATTATTATAAGGGTCATTCCAAAAAAATATATATACTCCTTCTTCGATAAATCATTTTTAATTGAATAATCCATATTCTTCGCTAATTAAATATGTAAAGAATGATACGATTCATTTTTTTTCCAAAAGCAGCGTATAATATCGGGCTTGAGTGAGGTACGTTTTCTTTAGCCTGGTGTTACCTTTTTCATCGGGATTAAAAACTTTCTTAATAATCCTATTAAACAAAGGAATTGGTGCATAAAATCTATTCCTTTGCCCATAAACTCCCTTAATCAGGAAGCCATTTTTTTGTAACAGATCCTTAAACTCATTTAACCTGTATTCACGATAATGGAACTGGTTGGCCGGCTTTTCATTAATTGTCTTTATCCCGGGAGATGTAACAAGCCGGTTGGGAGTAGAAATAATCAGAACACCGTTCTGTTTCAGGGCCTGATGCAGTTTTGTAAGGCCCAGGGTATCATCCTGTAGATGTTCAATGGTTTCAAAACAGGTTATTATATCAAATTCCTCATCATAATTTATATCATAAATATTACCCTGTAGAAACGTGATCTTTTTATCCTCATATTTCATCTGTGCATATTCAATATTACTTTTTGATATATCAATTCCCAGTATTTCTCTAGCCCCTGATTCAGCATAAATTTTACAGCCATAACCTAAGCCGCAAGCAATATCAAGTACCTTTTTATTTTTTACAAAATCAGAAGAAAACTTATATCTTTCGAAATGTTCCTGCTCAGTTCTTTCTGGAGATTTTCCCGGGACCATATATTCGCCTGTTACCTGAATATTCATCTACCTTCCTGATTTCAATATGGATAAAAAATCATACAC
Source organism: uncultured Bacteroidota bacterium (assembly GCA_963839165.1). Classification (GTDB taxonomy): domain Bacteria; phylum Bacteroidota; class Ignavibacteria; order Ignavibacteriales; family Ignavibacteriaceae; genus DATFVA01. The sequence goes on from CAWIUG010000005.1 coordinate 1,522,459, forward strand.
ATTTTGTTTATTATATTTAAAGCTGACCGGTATATAAAACAAAAGAGAGAATAAAATTAAGATTATTTAATAAAAGAATATATGAAACATAGCTGATGAGAAATAACTTGATAGAAAAAATAATTAAAAACATAAAGAAGCTTATAAAAAATGTTCTCTTAAAGCTTGCCACAAAATCAACAATCCGAAGTTCAATTAGTCTGAAAGAAATTACCAGACCAGGGTATATAGTAATTATATTTGAGACGAGGTAGCCGATAGCAACTCCTTTTATGCCCCACCGTAATCCAATTATAAATGAAGAAACATAAATTATACCAGAAACAATACCCCATTTAAACCAGATATCAGTTCTTCCTTTTGCCTGAAAGATAGATCCTGCAGGCACATAAACAGATTGAATCATTCCTACAGGAGCCAATATTATCAGCAGTGGAATGCTTCTGCTCCATTTTTCTCCTAAAAGTGATATCAGAAGTACGTCGGCCGAGGCTGTGATAAACAGCATCAAAGGAAAGGATAATAAGGCGATATTATTAGCCAATTTAATATACAATTCTCTTATTTTTGAGTGATCGTCCTGAAGTTTTGAATACAACGGAAACATAACCCTGGAAAAAACAGCAGTGATATTCTGCAAAGGATAAAGCATAATTCTATATGCTATATTATAAAAACCAAGTTCAAGCTCGCCCAGATATTTCTGAATCAGTATATAATCTGCATTCCTCACAAAAAAATTCAAGACATTAAAACCGAAGAGATTCAGACTAAAGTTGTAAATAGATTTTATTTCAGGAAATGAAAACATAAATCTGGGTTTGTAACCGGACTTTAGATTAAGCAGAATTGTTAAAGCGATAGCATTTACTAAGCCCTGTGTTACCAGACTCCAGATACCAAAATTTAAAAAAGCCAGGATAATCGCGCATGTTGACCCTAAAACGACCGCGATCATTTCGTATAATGCAAGCTGTTTAAATTTCAGATCTTTTTCTAATAATGCCTGATGCACTATACTAAAGCTGGTAATGGAAAAACTAAAAGACATCACCTTTAGTATATTCGTCAACTCCTTCGCATTATAAAAATCTGAAATCACACCAGCGGTTAAAAAGAGCAGTATGTTAATCAAGAACCCAACGATGATAATTATCCAGTAGACACTATTTATTAATTCTTCATTAAGCCCTCCCTTTTGAATAATGGCAGATGCTATCCCTAAATCCCTGAATATGTTTAGAAAACCAACTACAACCAGAGACGCGGTTATTAATCCAAATTCAGAAGGGTCAAGCAGACGGGCTAAGATAATTAAGGTTGCAAACTGAAATATGTGGATAGTAATCCTGGAAACAGCAGACCATAAAATCCCTGAATGGGCTTGATCAAGTGAAATCAAATCAGAGCTCATTTATTAAGTAGGACAAATCCCATTTTACAGAAAGGTTTTCCAGGTAAATACAGATCTTTTTTAACTTCTGGTTTTCCATTTAAATAAATTATTTTTTATGTAAATAATTTCTTCTGAACTTGACAGTTCCCTATTCTCTTTAAGTAATATAAATATGAAAACAATAAGCATTACTGTAATAGATATCAATAATGACAAAATGGTTCTTTTAGGGAAGCTTCTTTTTGCAGGTGGAATTGCAACGTCAATTACCTGAAGAATCGGAACATCTTTTTGTTCCTGGAATTTTGCTTGTTCATAAAGGGGAAGAACGAATTTTAACATATTATTATAAATTTCAACATCTCTGAAATATCTTATATAATTGACAGCATTTTGAGGCAACTTATTAAGCGATAATAATGTGTTGTCACTATCTTCACCTTTCTCCATCTTCCGTAGTTTTTCTTCAAGTTGAGTTGCAATAACCTTGGCATTGATAGCTTGAGGTGAATTCTCTCCATATATTTTTGAATATATTGAAGCTTCTGTTTGTTTTTCAGCTAATTTAGCCTGGAATTGAGCTAATTGCTCTAATATTGCTTTGGTTTGGTCTTTAGCTTCAAACATCCCCGTTTTTTCAGAGAACACCTTCAACTTTTCCTCAGCTCCCTTGAGACTATCTTTTACGTCCTGAACGCGTTCTGCTAAATATTCCCTGTTAAGCATTGATTTCTTGATTTTTAAGTCAACAATCTTCTCATTTAGCGCCTTGACTATGAAATTGGCCATATTTGCTGCAAGTTGAGGGTGCGGAGCTGTTACTGTAATTGAATAAGTGATATCATCATCGTTCATATTGGCTTTAATGTTATCTCTTAATTTTTCCAATGTTGCTTCATAATATCCAATGGTAGATGTATCAATCTTATATACTCTATAAATATCAAAACGCTCAATCACATCGTTTAACATACTTCTGCTATATACAATAGATTTATAAAGATCGGCGCTTGATTCCGAATTTATTCCCCCTAGATCTATCGGAAGGCCTTTCAAGCTTGAAAGCAGACTGCTAGTATTTTCTTCCTGAGAGGGTAATAATAATGATGAGGCTTCAAATCTTTCATCCACAAGAAAATAAATTGCCAGATAAGATAAAATTAGGGTTAAAATGAAAAAAACTATTAGAAATTTTTTCCATTTGATCGCAATTACTAACAATTTCAGAACTTCGTAATTTTTTTCTGACATTCCATTATTCCCAAGAATACATTTTATAAATCATAAATTTAACATTCTTTTGCTCGATATCGCAACATTATTTTTGGCCCCCGACAGGCTTTTTCACCGCCCGTCCTGAGAAACTGGACGCTTAGGGACGATTCGAGAATTAAGTAACCCTATATATTGAACATTTTACCTGGTACTTACTTTTTTCCGGCCCTTAATAGGGGTATCTTTTTAATCGAGAGATATTCAAAAAGTTTATAAACTGCAGCCGCACAAAAGGGTACCATCAAGATCCTCATCATCGTCTGGTACCTCGCCATAGGAAAAAAGATAGATATTATTATTATGAAGTAAATGAAAAACATATAATAATATTTGAATTTTTTGATTGAGCGGGTAACTATTAAACCAGCGATAAAAAATATAAGGTAGAATAATACGGAAATTACATAGAAGATATTGCCGGATCTGCTGTTATCCGGATTAAAAAGTAGTAAGTAATAAATTTTAACGGCGGCCATTTCTAAGACTTTTCCGGGATTCGAGATCATAAAACTCTTAGCATGATTCAGGTAGACTTCATTTAATTCCATTTCAGGATTTCCATCTTTCGCCCTGATCTCATTTATCATTTCATCGGTTCCCCAGTCGCCAATTTTGATATCGTTATTTCCCCTATATAGATTTATGCCCAGATTTGAAGTAAAAGGAATCACTTTTTCAAATGTATAGTAATTTCTTATACTCCATGGCGATAAAAATAAAATTAATATTAAGGAAAGTGTAAGTGTGTATTTATATTCTTTTTAAATAGTTTATAGAGTATTAACATCCCGGCAAAAAGAATAAATTCTGCCCTGAAATAAATAATAACAGCTAAAATTAAGGCGGTAAGTAAGGAGGAGGAAAATTTATTACTTTTATCATCATTTAATAAATGTCTGAATAGCAGGAGAACGAGGAGCTGAAATATTATCGTAGGAGTAAAAGAATAAACGGCATATATAAACCCTGGTGTAATTGCTGTAAGAAATGCGGCGATTAGTCCGGTTTTTTCAGAAAATAGTGTTTTAGTGAGAGCAAAAACCTGGTATATAACAAAACCGGAGATGATAATTTGTATCAGTATAAGTAAGAGATTTCTTAGGATTATATTTTTAATCAGTAAAAAAGGAATCATGAAGAATACATACCCGGGAGGCATGTAGGCCGATGGTGAAGGATTGGCTTTTTCGCTAAAATGGTATTCGAGCTGTGAATCTTCAAAATAAAATAAACTAAACCCGTTTCCGTGTATTATGTTCTTCGCTATTTCACCATATTCCCAATAATTTTCACCCCTGAGATCTGCGAAATAGAAGATAAGCCCCACCCTCAAAATCAACCCGAATGAAATAATCAGGATTATTTTTTTCATAGGCTCCATCCACCCCTGTTACCAATGAGCGTGCGGTCCGTACTTGAATCCGTGAAATAGACTGATCTCAAATCACCTGTAATACCGCCGTTTGGAGATATCCGGTTATTTCTACCATTGGTTGTCTTGAGTATTGCTCCAAAATGTCCAACTGCCCAGCTGTTCTTGGCATATATTGCACAGACTAATACTAAAGCATTACCTTGTGGTAAAGGATTCTGCCGGAACCAATGTGCGGAACATAATTGTGATAAGAATGAAGCCGGTATGGTCCCATTTAACAAAGATTTCATCTTACCCTTTCTTTACAATTTAAAGTTATTTATTAAGATCTTGTTTTTCAAGCCTGCCTTGGTCTTTTCTCTTAAGCTCCAGTTTGTTCGAAGGGATATCTTTGGTTCTCTGATGAAAAATTTACTAAGCTGAGTGCACCCTTTAATCCCGGTATCATGCCGTTACAAATATTTTATAATTTCTCTATCATATAATTCTTGACATTTATTTGCAATATTTCAATATTTACGTCAATTATTAGGGATTGTAATATAATCGATTTGCTACAGTGTAAAATTTGGTTAATTTTGATTCACCGGAGTAGCAAATTAATACCGATTTAGAGTGCCTCTGGTCGGTTTTTTGTTTTAATAGTGGAACTTTATTGAAAGGAGCAAGTGTATAATCAGGTATTGATACTATTTTTAAGGTAAAAAGCATTCACCAATAAAGAAAGGAAAGCGGCGATGAAAACCATTAAAGCAAAAATAGATAATCCCTTGTCTGATCTCATTAGTGATGATATCTATGAGCTCCTTAGTTCTCAGGGTTTAATCGATGAAAAATCCGTTCGCGATTATCAAATAAGAAAGAAGTTTAAGCAATTGAGAGCCAGTAAGGTCAGTGCCGGAGATGCGATTGATTCTATCCGCGAGGAATATCCCTATCTCCAATTTGATACTATCAGAAAGATTGTTTATCAGATAAGTAAATAATTTGTTGCTTGAAATTTTTATTGATCAAGTTTATATTTTGATTGACTCTTTCAAAGGGTCCTCCCCTGCCCTTTGATGGTAAACGAGTCGGGCCCGGTGGTACCCCCATCACCGGGCTTTATTTTATTTTAATTGTACGGAGTTAAAGATGGCAAAGACGGTAAGAAAAAGAAATGTTAAGGCATCAAAAAAAGCTTTTGTGTCCCCCTTTAAGATATACTGGGAGAAGAGAAATTATTTCTTTTTTTATCTTGGCTTCGTTTTATTAATAGCCGGCTACTATGTGATGAGCCTAGGGAAATGGAATAGTACCGCTTCTCTGGTTTTCTCTCCTATAATTCTTATTGTTGCTTATATTTTTGTTTTTCCTGCCGCCATTTTGTTCAGAAACAGGAAAAAGGAAGGTCAGGAAGAAAAGGTTGATACTGGCCAGAGTTAAAGGGAATATTGTCGCCACTCAGAAAAACTCATACCTTGTAGGGCATAAGCTTCTTACTATTCATCCGATAGATCTTTACGGTAAATACATTGGCAAAAAAGATATTGTCGCGCTTGATACTGTTGACGCAGGTATAGGGGATACTGTGCTGGTAGTTCAGGAGGGCGCCGCTGTAGCCCAGATACTGGGACACAGAAAAGCGCCGGTTCATACCATGGTGGTTGCCGTGGTTGATAAAATTGATTTTAATAATTCCTGAAAATTACTGAATTTTTTGACCGGACTTAGTTTAGACAAATTAACTGAGTTAAGACTCCTGTTGGAAGTGGAGGGGATCGGACCGGGGAAATTAAGAAATCTTCTTTCGTGTTTCAGATCTACTGCTAAAGTCTTATCTGCTGAATTCAAATCGTTGACCGAAGTTGAAGGTATCAGCCTGAACCTTGCCAAAAGGATTCAAAGGATGAATTCCCGGTACTATGAGTTCCAGGATATCGTAAAGGCTGAACTCGATAATCTGGCTAAGATGAATGCTTCGGTTGTTACGATATGGGACCAGGACTATCCTTCTGCTCTGAAAAAAATTTATGATCCTCCGTTTATTCTTTATACCCTTGGAACCCCGAATGAGAATGACATCTATTCTATTGCAATAGTTGGAACAAGGCAGCCTACCAATTATGGCAGGGTTCAGGCTGAAAGGATTGCCTCCGATCTGGCTCACCAGGGTATTACTATCGTAAGCGGAATGGCACGCGGAATTGACTCTATCGCGCACACTCGCACTTTAAGGGATAATGGCAGAACAGTTGCTGTTATCGGTTCGGGACTTGATGTTATTTATCCACCGGAGAACAGGAATCTGTTCTCGCAGATCATCGAAAACGGGATGGTGATCTCGGAATATCCTCTGGGGACAAAACCCGATGCCCAGAATTTTCCTAAAAGAAACAGAATTATATCGGGACTTAGTCTCGGCACCATTGTTATCGAAACTGGTGTTAAGGGAGGAGCGATGCAGACTGCATCATTCGCCCTGGATCAGGGGAAGGAAGTTTTCGCTGTGCCCGGCAATCTCGGTATCCGTCAATCCGAAGGGACTAACCTGTTAATTCAAAAAGGAGAAGCCGCACTTCTCAGATCCGCGGAAGATGTTCTGCTCGAACTTGAACTTAAGCTGCAGCCGATACTTGGTAAAAATGTTCCTAAAAAGAGCGCGGGGTTAACCTTGTTTGAAGAAAAGATAATCTCTGTGATTTCAACTGAGCCTGTACAGATTGATAAAATTGCTTCCCTAACTCAAATGAATACATCCGAATGCCTTGTGCATCTGCTGTCGCTGGAGTTTAAAGGTTTGGTAAAGCAGCTCCCGGGGAAAATGTTCGCCGCTATTTAGTACTTCTTCTTGTTTTTCCAGAAGGATTTTAATCTGTCTTTCAAAGATTTCTCCTGGCCATTTTCGGTAGGTTTATAGAATTGGACTCCCTTCATTTCTTCGGGCAAATAATCTTCTATAAGGAAATGGTTTTCAAAGCTATGGGGATATTTATATTCTTTCCCATACTTAAGGTCTTTCATCAGCTTTGTCGGGGCATTTCTAAGGTGAAGCGGCACTGCATAGAGTGGATTATTTTTCACATAGGCCAGGGCTTCATCCACTGCAAGGTATGCAGCATTACTTTTGGGACAAGAAGCCAGGTAGGTGGTACACTGTGCAAGGATAATGCGTGCTTCCGGCATCCCTATTTTATGGACAGCCTCAAAGGCAGCCTCAGCAAGCACCAATCCGTTCGGACTAGCATTTCCTATGTCTTCCGAAGCAAGTACCACTAATCTTCTGGCTATAAAGATTGGATCCTCCCCTCCTTCAAGCATCCTTGCCAGCCAGTAAACCGCGGCATCAGGATCACTTCCTCTTACACTCTTAATAAAAGCTGATATAACGTTATAGTGTTCCTCTCCTCCTTTATCATACAGAATATTTTTACGCTGAACCACATTCTCAAGAACCTGTTTATCAATTTTAAGAGGTCCTGAATCCGCTTCCTGTATTACGGCAGCTTCAAAGATGCTTAGAAGCGAGCGTGCATCACCGCCAGATAAATAAATTAAGAACTCTTTATCTATGGTTTCAAAATTGAGCTGAGAGAGGAATTCATCCTTCTCAATAGCTGAATCGAGGATAGACAGTAAATCATCCTTAGATAATTCTTCAAGAACATAGACTCGTGCCCTTGAACGTAATGCTGGAATAACTTCGAAGGAAGGGTTCTCGGTTGTAGCTCCTATTAATGTAATCAAACCGGCTTCAACGGAATTTAACAGCGCATCCTGCTGAGCTTTATTGAAGCGATGAATCTCATCTATAAATAATATTGTTCTTTTCCCAAGCTGCTTGTTCGATTCCGCCAGTTCAATAACCTTACGAATATCCTTCACCCCGGAAGATACGGCGTTAATCTGAAAAAATTCAGCTTCAGTTTCTTCGGCAATGATTCTTGCGATTGTTGTTTTACCAGTACCGGGAGGTCCCCATAGAATGAATGAACTCAGGGTGTCTTTCTCGATCATCTGCCTTATCGGCTTGTTTTCACCCAGCAGTTCTCTTTGTCCCCTGAACTCATCAATTTTTTTAGGCCGCACTCTTTCGGCAAGTGGAACCTGCGGAATTTTTATCTTCGTCATAACTACTATTTTTCCTCAACAACTATCTTACTCTCACCTGGTCTCATCATATTATATTTTTCTCTTGCAACTTTTTCAATTTTGGCAGGAACTTTATTTTCAAGAGAATCAATCTCAGACTGCAGCTGCTTATTTTCCTTTTCCACTTCATCAATTTTCAAATTCAGTTCATTGACCTGGTTATTCAGCCTGATATACTTTACTATACCATATTCATTAAAAAGAAGGAAAAGAATTCCCGCAAAAAATATTATTCCTATAAATCCAAATATAAACTTGCGGCTTTTTAAAAATGACATTATAAACTTAATCGGATAATACGGTCTATTAGTTGTTCAAATGAAATTCCGACAGCAGCAGCCATCTTAGGAACCAGGCTGAGAGACGTCATACCGGGAAGAGTATTTATTTCAAGGCACCATGGCTCAAAATTATCATCCAGCCTGAAATCTATTCTGCTGTAAACCTCGCAATTCAGCGCATTGAAGGCAAGCAACGACTGCTCCTGCATCTTCCTGGCAGCTTCTTTCGGTATATCTGCCGGTACAACATACTGGCTCATTCCTGAAGTATACTTACTTTCATAATCATATAACCCACTTTTAGGTTTTATCTCAAGCACCGGCAAAGCTTTATCTTCCAGGATGGCTACCGTCATTTCCCTGCCGGGAACATATTTTTCGATAAGAGTCCTGTTAGAAAACTGAAAAGAAAGTGAAAGAGCTTCCTTCACACCCGATGGATCCTGGCAAACCGTTAGTCCTACTGTTGATCCCTGATCATTAGGTTTAATTACTACAGGGTAACCCAATTCCTTTTCAATCATCACTGATACTGCTTCCGGATTTGCTGATCTTTTATCTATCGAAAACCAGGGTGGAGTTTGAACACCATAATGGTTAAACAAGACCTTTGACATTGATTTATCCATACAGATTGCACTGGACATTACTTTAGACCCCGTATATTTAATTCCCCTTAATTCAAGCAGAGACTGAATTACACCGTCTTCCCCGAATTTTCCATGAAGGCCGATAAATGCTAGATCAACTTCATCAAATAGTTTGGAGTTAACAGCTTCCAGGTAATTACTATCTGATATCTTAAATTTATCTTCGTCTTCAAAAAATTCTTCCGGTTTATCAGGCTGGTATATTCCGTACGCAGGATTTATAAGTCGGCAGTCATATCCCAATGATTTTATGGCATTATAAACTGATGCAGAGGAATGCTTAGAAACAATTTTTTCAGGAGAAGTACCTCCCAGCAGCAGAGCAATTTTTACCTTATCGGGCATTCAAAATATCCTTATAAAAAAAAGCACATAATTCAAAAAATAAATCTGATCCTAACGGGTTCTTAAATACGATCTGAGGATACACATTTTTTTCTTACAGATTTTTAGTGATTTTATTATCGACTTTAATTCCATAGGTTTCTTCGGCAATAGAAAGCAGCTCATTTATCTGTTCTGTGGATAAAGGATTAACCTTACCTATCATCTTCGCAAGGTAAAGTGTTTTGGCGCTATACTCGAGTTTTTCCATTTTATAATATGCATCTTCCACAGATCTGCCGAGAGTTACCGCCCCGTGATTTTGAAGCATAAATGCCCAGGCGAAATCGATATAAGGCATCAGGCTTTTAGGAAGTTCCTCGGTTGAAGGGGTTGCATACCTGCACAAAGGAACCTTTCCTATAGTTAATAGTACTTCAGGGAAAACGTAATGAGGTAGCTCTTCTCCTGCTGTTGCGAATGCCGTGGCATATACAGGATGGCAGTGAACAATTGCATTAACCTCTTTCCTTCTTGAATAGGCAAAGAAGTGGAGTTTATATTCAGTGGATACTTTGCCTTCACCTTTAAGCACCTTTCCCGCAGCATCAATCTCAAGAATATCTTTTTCGGTAACATCTCCCTTATTTACTCCCGAGCGTGTAATAAGGAATGTATTATCAGGAGTGGCTGCCGAAATATTTCCATCATATGCAGACACAAAACCCTTCTCATACACTTTATGACAGATACGTATAAATTCTTCCCTTAAGGACATTGCTTTTTTAATTCTTCCATAATTTTCAGATTAACCAGACCGTCGTATCCTGTTACCACGGGTTCTTCATTCTTTAGAAAGGATGTCTGAACAGATCTAAGCAGCAGGAGCTGTTTATTAGCTCGTTTCCTGAAGGATTTTTTTGCCTCTCCTTCAAGAAGAATAGTCAGCTTGGCCGGTGAAGATTTATTGGCAATCATCTTTTCTATGCTTATAGCGCCTTTATGACCCAGTATTTCAACCCTGTTAAACGCTTTTTTACTGCTGAATGAAACATTAAAGTGACCATAACCTCCTTCGGTGAATTTTACGATTGCAGAGGCAAAATCATCGACTTCACTTTTATAGACCACCGTGTCCATAACTCCATTTATAGAGGCTATCTCACCTCCAAGATACCTGAGCAGATCAATTACGTGCGTACCTACGTCCATTAATGCACCGCCTCCCCCGGAAGCTGAATGTCTGAAGTTTGAACCTGGAGCAAATTCAATATTAAAATTAACTTCCGCTGAAATAAATTTTCCTATCATATCATTTTCAACAAATTCCCTGGCCTTCCTTACTAATGGATGAAAATGAAATACATAGTTCACCGCAAGCCTGACATTATTTTCTTTGCAAACTTTAACCATTTCCTCTGCTTCGGTTGAATTGAGGGCAAGCGGTTTTTCGCAAAGAATATGCTTCCCTGCACGTGCAGCATCAATCACTTCTCTGTAATGATCGGCATTCGCACTGGAGACATAAACAGCATCGATATCCGAGTTTAAAAAATCACTATAATCAGAATAATGAAGAGGAATTCCGTGTTTAAGGGCAACATCCTTTGCCCGTTGACCACTGCTGCTATAAACAGCATGGACGGTGCTCTTCCGCATCATATGCATTGTGGGAATAAACGTATTCTCAGCATATCTTCCGCAGCCGGCAACTCCCCATTTTAACTTTTTAATGTTTCTTTTCTTCATTAAGATTTACTTTTTCAGGCTATGTTCCTGTAATATTTCAGATGCTCCATTAACTTCTGTACAGGTTTTGAGTTCTGCATGATATAAAAATGTACGCTGGGCACCTTGTGATCAAAAAGTTCTTCAACCTGTTTAGCAGCCCACTCAGCTCCAATTTCGAGGACCTGTTCAGGTTTAGCAGCTGTAATTGCATCCGATAATTCCTCGGGAATATTTATATAAAAATTCCTTGGAACCGTTACAAGATGAGATTTATTAGTGATAATTTTTAATCCGGGTATGATAGGTACGGTTATACCTACTTTCCTGCATTGTTCAACGAACTTAAAATAAACATTGTTATCATAGAACATCTGAGTAACCACATAGTCGGCGCCGGAATCAACTTTCTTCTTCACATATTCAATATCGGTTTTTAGATTGGGTGCCTCAAAATGTTTCTCAGGATAACCGCCCACTCCAACGCAGAAATTTGAAGGTTTGGCATCAAGAAGGTTATCTTCAAGATAATGCCCGCTATTCATATTATTTATCTGCTGCACAAGATCAGAAGCATATTTATTTATACTTTTCCCTTCGGGAATAGGCTTATCATAACCGCTGTCATCACCGCGAATTGCCAGTACATTTTGAATACCCAGGTAATTAAGCTCAATCAGGAAATCTTCTGTTTCCTCCCGGGTGAACCCTTTTGTTAAAATATGCGGAACTGCATCGATATTATATTTGTGCTGGATCAGGGCGCATATCCCCAGAGTACCCGGTCTTTTCCTCTTTATTTTCTTTTTGATTCCAGAAGGAGTTTCATCATACATTACCTCAGCAGAGTGGCTGGTAATGTCTATGAAAGGAGGTCTGAACTTCATCAGATCCTCAATTACCGCCATAAGGCTCTGGATATCACCGCCGCGTTTAGGAGGAATCAACTCAAAGCTGATTAAGGGGTCATTTGCTTTTTCTAAGTGTTCTATAACTTTCATTGAGCCTGTCTATAAATTGTTTCGAAATTTACTATAATAATTATTAAATCTCATTGTAAAACTTGTCTCCTTCAGAGAAATTGAGAGTTATATAAATTTAACCATTACATATACAAAACGTGAAAGTAAAAACCATCCCTACTCTGTTATCCGAAGAATGAGATTAAGCTGATCTCCTCAAACTCCAACTCTCAAAAGCACAAGGCGGGAATGGGAATGGGAGAATGGTTGGGGAGAAGTAAAGGCCGATAATAACTGAAAGCTGGTTTTCTTTTTTACCAACGGATGGAAATGGAGGAAGAATTATTTTCTGGTTATACTCAGGTGATATTTCTCTTTCCTAATGGATGCATCATCAGTTTTAATCCTGATGTATTTACCGCGAAGCCACATTTCGGACATATCGGAATAATGATCACTCATTATATTACCTGATTCCCCTGTTGTAAGGATCATATAAAACTCATCGGGTCTGGAAAAATCATAAATATAACGCATCGAAGGTCCCAGATCATTTTCAAATTCAGAATGACTGAATCTTGGAAACTTCTCAATGCTCTCATAAAAAGGATACTCAGTATTAAAGATAGTAGTACCGTCCCCCCCTATTTCAAAAGGTCCTATATTGATTACATTGTCGATGATAGAAGAAAACCCGCTAAAGGCATGCTTGAATACAGCATGATGCAGTTTACCCCACTGCCATTCTTTAAGCTCTTTCCCAAAACGTTGTTCAAGGTCTGTTAATGCTTCAGAAAGACTCTTCCTGATTACTTCATCGCGGTTCTCAATCCTTCCGGTAGTCTGATCGTCGAACCACCACGACTCCGGTTTCTCCATCAACTGCATTACACTCCTGTATGGAACATTGGTAGTAAAAAGAAACTCATTATACAGATCGTGTCCCATCTTAACTTTATAAATATTCTGCAGCAAATGATTAAAAAAGACGGCGTAGATAGCTGGAACCTGGCTGTACTGATCCATTTCATAATTCCAGTTCCGGAATAGCTCAAGTGTGAGTTTAAGGTTCTTATCAGTTACAGTAACATTGTTAAAGGCATTCAGAATATAACGGGTAAGTTCTTTGGCATAAGGAGAAACAAAATCAACCTGGTATTTCATATAATCAGAGACCGAGTGCTTTGGTTTGGAATTCAGCAGCTGGGTAATTCTCTCTATTCGTGAAGGCGGCTCCCAGAAATTGGAGATGTGGTATTTAAAATTCTTAAGAGTTTTATTATTTGCGGACGCAATATAGTTTTCAGGAGGATTAAAAAGCTCAGGAATTTCACTGCGGGGCACATACCCTTTCCAATCATTTTTACTTGTAGTGCCGTCAAATACGAAGGTGGGATTCTGGTCCCCTCTAAGGGGCAGCTTTCCACCGAAGACATAGCCGATATTGCCGTCTTTGTCGGCATACACAAAGTTCTGACCGGGGACAGCATAGGTTGAAAAGGCTTCATTAAAATCTTTCCAATTGCGGGCTTTATTTATCTTGAGAAAAGCCGTGAACTCGTCGCTGAAGTCCTGTGCCGTCCATCGCATACTTACGGCCGAAGTATCGAGCTTTGTATCCGGATATAAAACCTTATATGGATGGATATTAGATATTATGGGCCCGTGGCCGGTGATCCTGATTTTAAAAGGGACAAATGAGGAATCCTTAACCCTGATTGTATCGCAGATAATTTGAAGAGGGAGCCACTTATTTTCATAAAAATAATTTCGGCCCGAGGAATCGATCTTCTCAGCATAAAAATCAGCATCATCCAGCATAATGTTTGTCAGTACCCAGGAAATATTCTGATTCTTACCGATAACAAAAACAGGAACTCCGGGAAGAGTATAGCCTTCAGCATTCCAATCGCCGCTTCTTACAACCGCAGCATACCATTTACCGGGCGCACTATAGCCCAGATGAGGGTCATTCGCAATTATAGGAGCTCCCGAGACTGACAAATTTTTATTTACCACCCAGTTATTTGAGCCGATGTGAGTGCCTTCGATACCGAAAAATTTTCTGAACCTACGGTCCGTATCGATTAAATCACTTGATATATCCGGAAGCTTTTTCAATCCCGGGGGAATTACGTACGGGGCATTTTCGGGGTAGTCGGGAAAAATATCTTTTATCTTTTCCTCTCCAAGCTTCTGTACCAATCCACTGAAAACCACATCTGTCCACCAGCTGATGTTAAGTTCCCACGCCATCATCCTGCCCATAATAAGGCAATCCAGAGGACTCCATTTATAGGGAGTATAATCGAGAATATCGAACTCCACGGGAAAATGTCCCTTTGCCTGACTGATATAAAAATTCACTCCGTCTGAATATGACTGAAGGATCTTCAATGAATTTTTATCCATTCCGTTCTGTATCATCCTGGCCATTCGTTTAATACCGACGGTTCTGAACATAAGGTCGAATGGAATAGTTTCGGATCCCAATATTTCGCTTAACCGTCCGGCCCCGGCACGACGTGCGATGTCCATAGTGAAGAGTCGTTCCTGTGCATGAACGTAGCCAAGAGCGAATGCCGCATCCTCATCATTTTTTGCAACGATATAAGGTATAGCCATACTATCGCGGTAAATTTCAATATCCGCGGAAATATGCTGTGCTTCTAACTTTCCATTATATTCAGGCAGGGATGAATTTAACATCTTAAAAAAGAAGAATCCCCCTATGACAACAAGGATAACTATGGTTACTATTATACCAATTGTAATTTTCAACCAGCGCGGCATAAGAATTTAGTTTTTATTTCTAAATATAATAATTGGGAAGTAATCTGGTATTACCAAATCCTGATATACAAAGATAATTTTGAGATACCCGTATCGGGTGAATGGAGTTAATTAATCATAATATTTAACTTTGCACCCGCAACCATCCCACATTTTTTCGTAGATCTCCAGCCTGTCGTCGACAAATTTCCCAGCTTCCTGTTCATCCCCGAACAGATGCAGAGCTATCTCGTTCTTATCTGTCTTCTCCTGCACAATAATATTATTTTTTAACCTGATAATCCTGATGTAATCAGATATCAGAGTATTATGCTCATATTTAACTTCAGACTGTGAAAGTATGCCATCCAGCATCTCGACAGGGACATAGATCTTCTTATCTACTTTCAGATTTTCTACGATATCGTTTGCTCTAATTTCCATTTTGATAACGACATTTTTAATAATTAGATTATAAACACGGTATAAAGTTTCAGATCTTTATTTATATTATAATATTACAAATAGATAAGCAAAAATGACGGGAAAGTGTTATGTCAAAAGATTATCCGCCGCAAATGCATACTGCAGAACATATCCTCAACCAGACTATGGTAAGGATGTTTAACTGCGGCCGTTCTTTCAGCAATCATTTAGAGAAGAAGAAATCCAAATGCGACTATCACTTTAACAGAAACCTGAGTGATAAAGAGGCTGCAGAAATTCAGGAAAAGGTAAATGCGATCATTAAGTGCAGCTTTGATATAAAGGAGGAATTCATCCCTTTGGAAACAGCTTCCGGGGAATTCAACCTTGAGAGACTTCCGGATTCCGCAGGTGAAACTATCAGGATAATTAAAGTGGGCGATTATGATGCATGCCCCTGCATCGGACAGCATGTAAATAATACTTCAGAGATTGGAGAATTCAGAATTATCTCCACAAGTTATGAAGACGGGGTATTAAGGATAAGATTTAAGGTAGAATAGGGATACAGAGCGGAGTAACTTCCGCTCTGTACAATGCGTAACAACTAATAGCGGTAATAATCAGGTTTAAACGGACCTTCAACCGGCACACCGATATAATCAGCCTGCTCAGGTGTTAATGTCTCAAGTTCCGCTCCCAGTTTTCCGAGATGAAGCATTGCAACCATTTCATCAAGGTGCTTGGGAAGAACGTAAACTTTATTTTCATACTGATCATTATTCGTCCATAATTCGATCTGTGCAAGGACCTGGTTTGTAAAGGAATTAGACATAACAAAAGACGGATGTCCCATTGCGCAGCCAAGGTTAACAAGTCTTCCCTCAGCCAGTACAATAATGTCGTTCCCTTTAATATTATATAAATCAACCTGCGGTTTAATAGTGTCCTTTGTGCTGCCGTAGGTTTTATTCAGCCAGGCCATATCAATTTCATTATCGAAGTGTCCGATATTGCATACGATAGTTTTATCTTTCATCGCTTCAAAATGTTTTCCGGTAACAATATCGCGGTTTCCTGTTGCTGTTACAACGATATCCGCTTCCTTCAATGCATTCTCAAGTTTCTTTACCTGGAATCCATTCATAGTTGCCTGCAGGGCACAAATAGGATCTATCTCGGTTACGATAACCCTGACGCCCGCACTAGCCAGCGACTCGGCAGACCCTTTACCCACGTCGCCATAACCACATACAACAGCCACCTTACCGGCAAGCATCAGGTCAGTTGCTCTTCTTATAGCATCAACAAGAGACTCTCTGCAGCCGTACTTGTTATCAAATTTTGATTTAGTAACAGAATCATTAACATTGAAGGCTGCTACGGGTAATGTGCCTTTGTTCATCCTGTCGTATAAACGGTGAACTCCTGTAGTTGTTTCTTCTGAAATTCCCTTCACTTCCTTTACAAGCTCGGGATATTCATCAAGCACCTTATTTGTTAAATCACCACCGTCATCAAGGATCATATTAAGTGGTTTACGATCCTTACCGAAAAATAATGTCTGATCAATACACCATTCGTATTCCTCAAGGGTTTCACCCTTCCATGCATAAACCGGAACTCCAGCGGCTGCAATAGCGGCTGCTGCATGATCCTGGGTGGAGAAAATATTACAGGAAGACCACTGGACATCTGCACCAAGTTCTGTCAGGGTTTCAATCAGAACTGCTGTCTGGATCGTCATATGCAGGCATCCCGCAATCCTTGCACCTTTAAGCGGTTTCTGCTTACCGAATTTTTGTCTCAATGACATTAATCCCGGCATCTCTGCTTCAGCCAGCTTAATTTCTTTCCTTCCCCATTCTGCCAGGGAAATATCCTTCACTTTATAAGGCAGAATTTCTGTGTCTTTTTTTGTTGAAACGTCACTCATTTTTTATCCTCTTCATATTATATAAACTTAAGCGTATTTTTTAAATACAGGAACAAGGTCCAATTGCTCCCAGGTGAAATCCTTATCATTACGGCCGAAATGTCCGTAAGCAGCCGTTTTCTTATAGATAGGTCTTCTCAGTTTTAATCGTTCGATTATACCTCTCGGGGTAAGATCAACCTCACTAACGATCATCCGGGCAATTTCATCATCAGGAATTACGCCTGTGCCGTGTGTGTTTACATAAACGGAAACAGGATCAACAATACCTATTGCATAAGCTACCTGCACCAGGCATTCCTTTGCAAGTTTGGCACCCACAATATTCTTTGCGATGTGTCTAGCGGCATAAGTTGCGCTTCTGTCAACCTTGGAAGGATCCTTTCCTGAGAAAGCGCCTCCTCCATGGGGAGCCCATCCACCGTAAGTATCAACGATTATCTTTCTGCCCGTCAGGCCGCTGTCGCCGTGAGGACCGCCAATCTCAAATCTTCCGGTTGGATTAACGAAATACTTTGTCTTTTTATCGATGAACTTTTCGGGAATAACATTTTTAATTACGTTTTCAATAATATCTTCTTTGATCTTTTTCTGTGTTACATCAGGATCGTGCTGGGTTGATACAACAACTGTATCTACTCTTAAAGGTTTATTCCTGTTGTCGTACTCAATAGTAACCTGTGATTTGGCATCAGGACGAAGGTAAGGCATCAATCCGTTACTTTTCTTTCTTATTCCAGCAAGCTTTTTCACCAATTTATGAGCGTACATAATCGGCATCGGCATCAGTTCGGGAGTCTGATCACACGCATACCCGAACATTATTCCCTGGTCGCCAGCTCCTCCTCTATCAACACCCATTGCAATATCGGGTGATTGTGAATGTATTGAATTCAATACCGAACATGATTCTGAATCGAACCTGTACTCAGCACTATTATAACCGATACTTTTAATCGTCTCACGAACTACATCGGGAACTTCGATATAAGCATTCGTGGTAATCTCACCGCCAACCAGAGCCAGTCCTGTTGTAACGAATGATTCGCACGCGACCCTTGCATTCGGATCTTTCTCAAAAATTGCATCTAAAATATTATCGGATATTGCATCGCAAACTTTATCCGGATGTCCTTCGGAAACTGACTCCGATGTAAATAAATATGACATTCTTCTTTCTGCCTTAATTAGTTAACTGAATGGATTAATAAAAATCTATTTCGGTAGAATTCCCCGAGTTCAACCTCTTGAACGAGCCCTGTATTACAGAATTATCACCTATAATTGAATTCTCAAGCATCGTTTTTAAAACTTTCGCTCCCGAACCGATAAGTGAATTGCGTATTATGGAATCTTCTATAACGGTGCCGGCAGCAATTGTAGCATAAGGACCGATAACCGAATTCTTAATTACCGCATCCTCCGCTATAAATACAGGTTTGTTAATTACCACACTTTCAATATCTCTACCGTTATCCCTTTTAGAGAGAAGGTACTGGTTCGTGGAAAGCAGTGTTTCAGGCTTACCGCAGTCGTACCAGCCTTCAACCGGAAACGTTGTTATCTTTTCACCTTTATCAATCATTATCTGTATTGCATCCGTAAGCTGAAGTTCCCCTTTCGTCCTTATATCCTTCTCAACCAATTCTGTAAGTGCCGCCTTAAGTGATTTGGCATTATTAAAGTAATATAATCCTACCAGTGCAAGATTAGATACAGGTTCCTGGGGTTTCTCTACAAGTTTTTTTATAAAATTATCTTCAATTACTGCTACACCGAATCTGCGGGGGTCTTCAACTTCCTTAACACCGAGAGACGAATGCTTGCTCTTAAATACGTATGAAAGGTCTACATCAAATAATGTATCGCCAAGGATAACAAAGATGTCGTCTTCATCGAATGTCGGAGCTGCCATATATATAGCATGCCCCAGTCCGTGCATTTCTTCCTGTATTATAAAATCCGACTGAAGCTGAGGATATTCAATTTCAACATATTCTCTAATCATCTCTCCAAGGTAGCCTATAATGAAGGTTGACTTCGTAAGTCCCTCGTCAAGTAATTTGTCAAGTATATGTCCCAGTATAGGTTTTCCGCCTACATTTAGAAGTACTTTAGGAGTGGAGTATGTATGTGGTTTTAGTCTTGTTCCAATACCAGCAACGGGTATTACTGCTCTCATAAAATCTTTGCTTTATTACTATTAAGAATACAAAATTACCTAATCCGTTTTTGAATAACAAATAAATGGGTGATGTTTAACCGTGCCTAAATTCTTATATCACCTGTAACTTCTTCGACTGACTTTATGCCATCGAAAAAAGATAATATTCTATTCAGCACCTGGTCTACTACTGCATCAGGGCAGGATGCACCGCTGGTTAATATTACAGAGACGGGTGATTTTGAAGGGATATAATTCTTTGTAGTCTTTTCGGAACCTGTATGAAAGTCGTAATGGCTTATTGAATCCTTTGAAATCAGGTTATCCGCGGAAGAGATAAAATACGTTTTATGTTTTTCCTCACATAATTCAACAATGTGCCCTGTATTTGAACTGTTATAACCTCCCACCACAATTGCAAAATCTGCCGGCTGATTTACCAGTTCTGCAGTGGCCTGCTGATTATCGTAAGTTGCATAGCATAGCGTATCTCTTGTATCGGCAAAATGATCCTGCACGTTTTCATTTCCATATCTCTGGATCATTACACTTTTCAAATAATCAGCTATAGCCTGGGTTTCAGTAGCAAGCATTGTTGTCTGATTTACTACACCAATTTTGGCCAGGTCCTTTTCCGGATCAAAACCTTCAGAGTATTTTCCATCGAAAATATTATTAAAGTCTTCAACAGTAATCTTTCCAAGAATGAAATCCCCCACCCTCCTTGTCTCTTCCATGTCTTTTACGATCAATGAAGGAGAGTCTTCTGTACTGTGAGAAAATGTAGCCCTGGTTTCCTCATGAAAATGCTTACCGTGTATTATTACTGTATAATCCTTATCCCCAAGTTGTTTCGATCTGTTCCATACTTTTTCCACAAAGGGACAGGTTGTGTTATACTTATATGGGTCAATTCCGAGTTCATTAAGCTTTTTCTGAATTTCAATAGTAGTGCCGAATGCCGGAATTATTACGATATCCTCAGATCTTAATTCATTCCAATCAATAAGCTGCCTGCCCGAGGTATCCATCAAAAATTTAACCCCGCGGTTTTCGAGATCACTATTTACACCCGGATTGTGAATCATCTCACTAAGAAGGTAAATTCTTCTTTCAGGATTCTCTTTGATAGCCTTATAAGAGATCTCGATAGCATTCTCAACTCCGTAACAAAAACCAAAATGCCGGGCGAGGTAAAACTTAACGGGTCCAAAATCCAGAACGGTGGGAGAAAAATCTTTTTTCCTTGGATCAGAATCCTTACGTGAATTCTTTATCCTGGAGATTACAGGGCTATTATAAAATTCGGGTATATCGAACTTTTTCATTGAATAATTTCTTTAGGTTGAAACCTAAATTTAAATAATAATTTACCCTTTCCGCAGGCATTGAATTCTGCCCTTAATCTTTAAAGGAAGACAGGCCGAATTCGGCCATAAATTTTTCTTTTCCCGGGTAATTGACAAAAAATATCAACATAACAATTATGAACATTCCTGCATAAAGGAAATCTCCCGTAAGTAGATAGAAAGTAATGGAAAACAGGTTGGCACCTTCAAGCAGAGCAAATTTCAGAATATTAGATGTGCGGTATGTAATTAATTTTTCCTCATCGCCGGCATCCACTTTAGAATTTATCGCCCGGTTATAAAGAAGCTTCGAAGCTACTACCATCATCACTACCACCAGGGGTACTATAAACCCTCCTATCGTACTGTAATCCTTATTTAGAATTACCATCTCCTTCTGAATCAGGATCAGTGAAATCACAAAATAAAGAACCTGACCTGCAGCAAGGGTAAAGAATATTATTTTCAGCTGCTTGAAAGTATCCATATGATTATTTAATCCAACTTGATGGTGTTACATATAATTTAGAAATTCGGCACTCACTTTATTATATTTGCTTTTCTAAACAAAGAATTGTGTTATGGAAATTATCGAAAAGTTAAAGAAGATAAAAGACAGGTTCGAAAATATAAACCAGCAGCTTTCAGATCCTGATTTTCTCTCTGACAGGGAGAAGGTAATTAGTCTCAGCAAAGAAAGAAGCGACCTGATAGATATTGTACATTCATATGAGCAGTACAGCGATGTTCTGAATAATATCAAAGGAAACAAAGAAATAATAGATGCCGGTTCTGATAAAGAATTAATAGAAATGGCTGAGGCCGAACTTGAGGAGCTTGAGGAGAAAAAGGAAAAGCTTGAGGATGAGATCAAATACCTGCTGCTGCCAAAGGATCCAAATGATAACAAAGATATTATAATGGAAATAAGGGCCGGAACCGGCGGTGAGGAAGCGGCTTTATTCGCAGGCGATCTGTTCAGGATGTACACCCGTTACGCAGAAATAAAGAACTGGCGGATTGAGTTGATGGATATAAATGATACCGGTCTTGGCGGTATTAAAGAGGCGGTTTTTTCCATAGGGGGGAATGATGTTTACGGTAATATGAAATTTGAGAGCGGAGTTCACAGGGTGCAGAGGGTTCCTGAAACAGAAGCAAGCGGAAGGGTGCATACCTCAGCAGCTTCCGTTGCGGTTTTGCCCGAAGCGGAGGATGTTCAGATAGATATAAATCCAAATGACCTGAAGATAGATATATACAGATCGGGAGGTGCAGGAGGACAGAATGTCAACAAAGTTGAAACTGCTGTCAGAA
This sequence comes from uncultured Bacteroidota bacterium, assembly GCA_963839165.1. Classification (GTDB taxonomy): domain Bacteria; phylum Bacteroidota; class Ignavibacteria; order Ignavibacteriales; family Ignavibacteriaceae; genus DATFVA01. Next base: position 1,544,545 of record CAWIUG010000005.1, read on the forward strand.
TTACCCACCTTCCCAGCGGAATTGTGGTGCAGTGCCAGGATGAAAGATCGCAGCTTAAGAACAGACAGAAGGCAATGAAGGTACTGCGTGCAAGACTGTACGATAAGAAACTGAAAGAACAATCGGCTGAAATCTCTGCACAGCGAAAACTGATGGTGGGGAGCGGCGACAGAAGTGATAAGATAAGGACTTATAATTTTCCTCAGAACAGAGTTACTGATCACAGGATAGGATTAACATTATATAATCTTTCAAATATTATTGAAGGTGATCTTGATGAATTGATTGAGCAGCTGAAACTTGCTGACCGGACAGAAAAACTTCAGGCGAGCACTGAGGAATAAATCATTCAGCCTTTATAGAGATCAGGCTGATGTCATCTTCGTATTTCCCCCCGGTAAATTCGTTTATTTCATCCAGGATTTCTATGATCGGATTCTCTTTTGATTGAATTTTCTGAAGCATTTCCACCAGCCTGCTGCTTCCCAGCTGTTGACCATCCTTGTTGCGAGATTCAATCACGCCATCTGTAAGCATAATAATAAAATCACCCGGCTGAAGCCTGATCTCGATATCCTCAAAATCAGCTTTAGAACTAAATCCGAGCAGAGAACCCCCTGAGATTAAGTTCTCTACCTTATCTGCCGCTGAATTTCTATAGAGTATCGGGAGATCGCCGGCTCCTGCATACTTAACAGTTTTATTTTCATCATTTATTACCATTACAGATAAAGTGGCAAAAACTTCAGAGATCTTTGCATCATCATAAACGGACTTATTAACCTGCGCCAGGATCTGAGCAGGAGAAAACTCCTCGGCACGCTGCAGAACCATCCGAAGCGCGGTACGGACATATCCTGCATAAGCAAAAGCAAAAAACCAGGCTCCCCATTTCTTGCCCATAACGTCACCGAGAACAATGGCAAGATTATGTTTGTCCAGAGGAAAGAAATCAATAAAGTCACCACCGGGTATCCCCTGGAAAGGTTTATGCCAGTGCTTTATATTAAATCCATTCACTATAGGGGCAGAATCAGGCACTACCTTTACCCGTAAAGAATCTGCCGCGGCATGCAGTTCAGTTACTACACGCGACCTTTCTTTTCCCAGACTCTTTAATATCGCATTAACTTTAGCAACTACCACTTTTGGTCCTGCCGTCTTAACAACATAATCAGTTATCCCAAGCTCATAACCCTCAAGTATGTCGCTCTCCTCGCCTTTAGCGGTCAGAAAAATGAAGGGTATCGTCCGGAAAGTCTCATCCTCCATAAGCTTCTTCCTGAATTGGAATCCGTCAGTATCAGGCATCATGATGTCCGATAAAATCAGATCCGGAATGAAGGATTCCAGCTTATGAAATGCTTCTTCGGCCGACTCTGCTATCACACATTCAAATCCGGCCTTATTAAGATTATATTCGAAAATCCGTGCGAGCGATTTGTCATCATCAACCAGCAGTATTTTATTAGCCGTGCTGATGAATGACTGCTGAAGATTTTTTTTGATTCCGTAAATCTTATAAATAGCGGTTCTTTTAATGAGTGCTTTCACCTTAATTAAAAGGTCATTAACATCAAAAGGTTTGGTAATTATATCGTCACCGCCGGCCTCAAGAGCCATCGATTTATCTTCCATCGAATTTTTTGCGGTTACAAAAACAAAGGGGACCACCCGATAATTTTCGTTTTCCCTCACTTTTCTGCAGAAGGTAAACCCATCCATTCCTTCCATCGTTACGTCACAAAGCACAAGGTCGATTGAGTTAGAGGAGAGATGTTCCATACCCTCTTCAGGACCCGCGGCTTCGAGTACCCTGTAGTTATTTTTATCAAGGTGATGTTTCAGCAATTTCCTGATAACAATGTCGTCATCAATAACGAGTATCAGATCTTTTTCATTACTATTCATGTGAATATCCCGGGGAAAAGTATGAATACCCCGATACCGGATTGAAAAAAGCGGTCGTGCCGGAGAGTAAACTCAATATTACCCGATAAAGGTTTAATTGAAACTTTCTATTGCGTCTTCACGGGTTCTGAAAGCCTCGAATACTCTATGGAGCCTTGTTAATTCAAACATCGAATGAACAGCGGGCTGAAATCCGACAAGTTTCAGATCACCCCCGAGGGCAGTAGCTTTCTTTAGAGAAACAACCAGGGCACCCAGAAAAGTTGAATCGATGAACTCGCAGCTGTTAAGATCAACAACAAGGTTCTTATTACCTTCTTCAATATCTGCCGTAAGCACTTTCTTAAATTGTTCAGCTTCCTTTAATGTTGCTCTCTCAAGATTTACAACTTCAACCAGAACACTATCGTATTTTTCTTTTGTGAATTCCATTTTACTGCCTTTTTGGTTACCTGTTTTCGATGTTATACTTTTCCATCAGCCTGTAAATAGTTGCTCTCCCAAGCTGCAGTTTTTTTGCTGCTTCAACTATATTTCCGCTGGTTACTTTCAATGCGTGTTTAATAGCTTCTTCTTTTAGTTTCTCAAAAGCCACAACGTTATCATCTGCAAATAATGCCCCGGAGATATCAGCACTCATTGAAGCTTCATTTGTCCTTAAGTGAGCCGGTAAGTCTTCTACATCAATTATGTCGCCTTCACAAATAATCATACATCTCTCTATCGTATTCTCCATCTCCCTTATATTACCCGGCCAGTTATATTCATACATAAATTTAAGAGATTTTTTTGAAAATCCTTTAATGGTTTTTCCCAGCTTCTTGTTAAAAGTGTCGAGAAAGTGCTGGGCAAGTACAAGTATATCGCCGCGTCTCTGCCTGAGCGGTGGAATATAAATAGGAAAAGAATTCAGTCTGTAATAAAGATCCTCTCTGAAATCTTTTTCTTCCACAGCCTGTTTAAGGTCCCTGTTGGTAGCTGAAATGATCCTTACGTCGGTTTTGATCAGTTCGGTGCCGCCTACTCTCTCAAACTCTTTTTCCTGTATAACGCGAAGCAGTTTTGCCTGCAGCAGCATTTCAAGTTCACCAACTTCATCAAGGAAGAGAGTACCGCCGTTTGCCACTTCAAATTTACCGAGCTTCCTCTGATGGGCTCCCGTAAATGAACCTTTTTCGTGACCGAAAAGTTCACTCTCGAGCAATTCACGAGGAATAGAAGCACAGTTTACTACCGTAAATGGTCCAACTTTTCTTCTGCCGTTATAGTGAATAGCGCGTGCTATCAGTTCCTTGCCTGTACCGCTCTCACCATATATAAGAACAGTGATATCATTATTAAGAACTTTGGAAACAAGCTTGAAAACATCCTGCATTTTCCCGTCCGCAGATATTATGTTATCGAAGCTATATTCCTTCTGAACATTTTCTCTGAGATTCTGAAGTTCTTTTGTCAAGTCGTAGTTCTTAATCGCGTTCTTAATGGCAGGTTCAAGCCTCTGCTGATCAATAGGCTTCGGAAAGTAATCGTACGCCCCATACCTGAGCGCCTCAACTGCAACTTCTATACTTCCCTGTGCGGAAAGAATTATAACGGGCAGGTTTTCATCATAATGTTTAATTCTCTTTAAAGTTTCAAGTCCGTCGAGTCCGGGAAGCATTATATCCAGAAGGATAAGATCGGGTTTTGAACTTAATTTTTTCAGAACATCTTCGCCGTTATCGAAGACCTCAACCTCGTATTTCCATTTATCCTTTACCCAATAGGAAAGCAGTTTGGAAATTGCAGGTTCATCATCAACTATAAAAACAACTTTGTCCACTCTTAGATTCCGATTTATTTATATTTAAGTTTTTTAGGCAATTTAATCAGTGCCGATGTCCCTTTTCCGGGTTCACTCTGGATCCTGATGACGCCCCTGTGTAAATCAACGATCTGTTTCATAAAAACAAGATCAATATCATTCTCAACAAATTCTTTGCTGCCTTTGGAAGAATGATAAAATTTATGAAAGATGTAAGGGAATTCCTTATCCGAAATTCCGGTCCCCGTATCCGAAATGATAATTTCAACCTCTTCACCGAAGTTTTTTACCATACAGGTAATTCTGCCTTCTGCCGGCGTGTATTTAATCGAGTTGTTGAATATTCCATATAGAATAAGCCTGATTTTTTCTTTATCTGCTGAAATCGTTGCAGGTTCTGAGGGCAGGCTGCAGGTAAGGATCAATCCTTTATTCTCGATCGTCGGGGTTATGTCCTCCACGACTGTCTTTACAAGCTCAGAAATATTAAAGTTATTTTTATTAAGCTCTATTTTTCCCTGCTCGTAACGTGAAAGTTCAAGAATATCATTTATTAGTTTTGCCAGCCTCTTCCCTTCCTGGAGTATTATTTCATTAAATTCCTGGCGCATTTCATCAGGCATGTCTTTGTCGGATAAAAGAGTTTCAGCAAAACCTATTATTGAGGCAAGAGGGGTTCTGAATTCATGAGAAAGATTAGATACGAAGTCGTTTCTCAACCTGTTCAAATCTGCAAGCACATCCTTATAGAGATCCGATCGTGATTTTTCAATCTCAATTAACCTCGCAAATTCTGTAAGGCGGTTCGCAAGATCGGTATTTTTATTTTTAAGGATCTTCAGGTCTTTCAGATTGTTGCCCGTACCCAGCATACCAAGAATGTTCTTATCCCGCTTAACCAAACTGCAGCATAAATGAAAAGGTATCTCATTCTCGTATTTACCAATAAAAGTTACTTCAAGGTCGAGTTTTTTATCTGTAATTATAGTCTTTTTAAGCTCTTCCAAAAGCTTCGCTTTATCTTCAGCCCTTACAAACTCGAGCAGGTGTTTTCCGCGCATATCCAGTTCAGAATAATCTAAACTATGGGCGCCGGCTTTACTTACCGCAATAACGTACCCATTCTCATCCAGCACGAAAAGAAGATCATTATATGTGTTCAGTAGAACAGAAAAAATTAGTTCACGATTCTGTGAAAACCACTCACCCTGAAGAATGTTATAAACTGAGACATCTTCCTTATTATAACCTGCTACATCTTTATTAATTTTCCCGCTTATTTGCTTGTTAATTTCGTTTATGTATTTTCGGATATCTGCAGCTTTTTGTTTAGAGTAATTTCCTTTAAGATTTGATAAAAGAAGCAGATAAACCGATTCCTTAGGTGAGATATTTGTGATTTTTTCAAAAAAGAATGATTTTATGTCCTTTTCAAGCGAAAGATAAAGATAGGAGTCTGATTCGGCAATTTTCTCACTATTTAACTGGTTTTCAAATAGTAATCTATGTAAATCACCGCCAAGAGGAAAAATATCATAGTTTCGTTCATTAAAAGAGGCAATTATCTCAAATCCCGCAGACGAGAGTTTAATGACAAAACCTGCATCGGTAGATGTATCGGCTGCCAGGATTTCGAGTTTTTGGTTTAAAATATCTATCATTATTGACTATTTTACACGAATGAAAATATAATTCTTTTCAAAATAATTCAATTAAAATCAAATCTTGTTCCAAAATTAGAAAATGCTGATTTCGGTACATTTTGCAATTACTTGTGTCTTAAATTAGTACTTTCTGACCAATATCGGTAACTTTTTATGGTAAAAATTTTAAAGAGAGCCACTTACTTATCCCTGTTTGTAAACATCTTCCTGTTTATTATCAAAATAGTTGTCGGGGTGATATCGAATTCAATAGCAGTTATTTCGGACGCTATCAACTCACTGACTGATATTGTGTCGTCTGCCGTTATAATGTATAGTGTAAGCGTCTCGCTTAAAAAGCCTGATGAAGAGCATCAGTTTGGCCATAATGCAGCCCAGCCAATAGCAGTTTTCCTTATAGCTCTTTTCACCGGTGTTGTAGGCATAAATGTAATTGAAGAATCAATCAGAAGAATTATTTCGCCGGATAAGATACACGTCAGCAGTGCTGTTTATATTGTTCTTGGAACTACAATATTAGTAAAGATCATCCTGACAAGGTATCAGTCGAAAGTCGGGAAGACATTTAGAAGTCCGGCTCTCAATGCTAGCGCGGTCGATAGCCTCAATGATGTTCTTGCATCTTCTCTCTCAATAATAGCAGTATTTGTTGTCGGGCTGGGTTTTCCTTATGTCGATGGAATAGCAGGTATCCTGATAGCATTTTTTATATTCAAATCAGGTTATCAGATTGCCAGGGAGAATGTGGATTATCTAATGGGGAGGTCGGCCGGCGAGCAACTTATACTTGACATTGTTAACAGAGCGATGGCGGTAAAAGGGGTTGTCGGGATGAATGATCTGAGATCCCATTATGTGGGAAATAAATTTCATATAGAAATTCATATTGAGGTTGATAAAAACATAAGCACCGAAGTTTCACACGATATCGGCAAAAAAGTAAAATATGCTATAGAGGATATTGATGAGGTTCAGCAGACATTTGTTCATATCGACCCGGTTTAATTTTCAACCTTCTCTTTCTGCAGGGCCTCGTAATATTTCCTGATGAGATCTTCATAATCTTTGCTGTACCCTTCACCGACTGCCTTATTTAACTCGTCCCTCAGCTTGTCCTTTCCCTCTTCGGTTGAAAGGTTTAGTTCTGCAGGGGGTTTGCCTGCAATATTTTTACCGGTGTTTGACTCCCTTTGCTTCTCAAAATCCCTTTCATTTATTGACTTCTGGGCATCCAGTAGTTTGCTGAGGATCTTTTCCTGTTTCTGGATGAGATCATCATCCAGTTTCTGGGAATTCATATCGGTTATCACTTCCTGCATACGGTGCATAATATCTTCAAGGTTGGCGGGGATCTTTTTAGATTCACCCGACTGCTGTGCTTCCTTATTCATCTGGTCCAGTGATTTCCTTAATACCTCCTGCTGCTGCGCAAGTCTCTGAAACTGTGCCTGCTGTTGAGGCGAAAGCTGTCCCTGCTGCATCTGTTGAAGCATCTGGGTCATGTTATTCAGATCCATCTGCTGGCCCGACATCTGCTGAAGCTGCTGCATAAGCGACATCATTCCACCTCCCTGTCCTCCCTGCATCATCGATTCCATCGAACTCTTCATCATAGAAGCTGCCTGGTTTATCGACTTCATTGCCTCTCCCTGAAGATTTTTTGAAGTCATACCGTTCCTGCTCTGCATTGTCTGCACCGCCTGGTTCATCTGCCTGAGTGCGTCACCAAGGTTCTTTCCCATTTCGGGAGAAATGGCGAAAGTTTTCTGGGAGAGATCAGACATCTGCTTCATAATATTGTTAAGACTGCTCTGGAGATTACGCTGTTTCTCCGCATTCTGCCTGAATTGATCTGAATTCGGGTCGAGTTTCTCCGACTCTTTTTTCAGATCCTCCTGCTGCTTCGAAAGGGTTATAAGGTTATCAAGGATCCTCATCATGCTGTTAAGAGTCTCCATCTGATTCTGGCGCTGCATCGACTGCTGCATCTGAGAAAGCTGCTGCTGCATATTCTGCATATTCTTAGATATCTGCTGCTGGTTCTGCATAGCCTGCTGCTGCTGACCCTGCTGGATTTGCTGGGATGACTGCTGCGACATTTGCTGGTTCTGCTGCTTATCTAATTCATCCGAAAGCTTCTGCATATCGTCTGCCGGCATATCCTTAAGCTCACTCATCTTCTGCTGAAGTTCTTTCATCTCCTCAGACATCTTGTTGAGGTCTTTCGTTACCTCATCCTGCTTCTTACTCATCTCTTCCTGGTTATTTTTCTCACTAAGGTTCTTCTCACCGGTTTCCTTATTTGTTTCATCCTGTTTTTTCTGTAGTGCTTCGGTCCTCTTAACAAGCTCGTCCATTTTCTGTTCAATTTGTACTCTCTTAAGAAGGTTCATTGTCCTTTCAATACTTTTCTGGAATGCCTCCTCATCAATTTTCATGTTCTGCATCTGATCCTGGGTCATCTGCCGGTTCATGTTTTTTAAGACATCCTGCATCTTCTCCATCATCTTCTTTAATTCAGGACTCGTCATCTCGTCCATCATCTTCTGAAGCTCCATATACTTTTCCATCGTTTCTTTTGAGAGCAGGTTATTATCCTGAAGTTGCTGCTGCATCTGCTTCAGTTTATCGCTTACTTTGCTTACCTTATCCTGCAGCTGCTGATATTCTTCCATCGTCTTTTCGATCTTTTCCTTTTCCTCCCAGGTGAGCTCTTTTTTATCCTGCTTCAGTTCCTGGTCGATCCGCTCAAATTTCTGATGCAGTTCTTCAGCCTGCTTGAGCGTTTCATTTAAATCATTTGAGGCCTCCGTCTGTGTATTATCAGCCTGCGAAAGTATTTCATCCAGGGTTGGAACTCTTACGGTAAATGTTGATGACCTGGTTCCCTTGGGACCGCTTACATAATCATTATCATAAATCTCGAGATAGTAGGTTACTACATCTTCCGCGGTAAGATTAAGATTCGCAAGGTTCCAGATATAATTAACATCCTGACTTTTTAAGCTTTTGTCCAGAGGGATTTCGATTTTTGAAAAGACCGTGTCTGCCTTCCTGTACTTTGAGGCTGAAAGTCTGTAATTCAGGTTTAGTTTTGTAAACCCGTAATCATCACTTATCTTTGAAAGAAGAGGCAGCCTGTTGTCATTCGCAAGTGAAGTATTTTTTCCTGGTTCAATAATGTCAATTGAAGGGTAGGCATCATAAAGACTTTTAATCGTATAAGTTATGGGCGACAGGTTTTCATTTTTACTCTCATCCGTAATTACAATTTTATATGAATTATCTTTTTTAATAATGAATTTTCCCTCAGCTTCATTGCTGTTTATCTTCATCCTGGTTTCAGTAGAATCGTTAAAGATCATCCGGGCTTCCCTTAGATCTTTGGTTGATGTAAGCAGAATATTTACGGTTGTTCCCGGAAGTCCTGTAACATTTCCATTGTCTTTTTGAACTGCCGTGGGAAGTTTTGAATAGCCAGGAGGAATTATTTTAACATCCAGCGTCTTTATTATCGGCGGATCAATAACCTCTATGTTAAAAACCCCGCTCGAAACATTTTCAGAAGTAGCATAATATTTTGTGGTTGATCGGATAGACCTTACAGGGAAACTGTAAACCCCGTTCGAATCAGAGGATAATTTCTGCATCTCGAAATCTGTCTGCTCTTCTGTTTTTGATGCAAGGTATACATCCCCTGGTTTTTCACCCCTTACTTTAACGGTAATTAAAACATTGTCCCCCTTTGTTACCTGCACATTGCCGGGAGAGACCTCAAATGAAAATTTGGCCGGAGGAATATACTCAGTATTAAAATTGAGTACCCTGCCTGATGCCGATGCCAGTCCGGGCACAGCAATAAAAAGCAGTACCACAACAAGTACTGCCCCTCCAAGGTAGAGAAGCAATTCCTTTGCCTTCTGAAAACTTACAATTGATTCAAACCTTAGTCCATTTGTCTTGTTATATACCTGCCTGAATGCCGCATCACTCAATGATCCCGAATAAATTTTTCCTGAAGAATCCGACGCTGCAAGCTGCATAGCATTCACCAGTTCATCTTTTATCTCGGGGAAGTTTCTGCCGACTCTTTTAGCAGTGCTGTAATGATCGGCATTTCCGATAATACCTGAAAATTTAAATAGCGGGATCAGAAAAAGAAGAATAAAGGCTGAAAGGAAGACAACCAGCATAAAGAAAAAAAAGTATGTTCTTATAGAAGGTGAAAAATTGCCGGCAAGTTCAAGCAGTGAAAAACAGATGAAGAGAATCAATCCTATGAGTAAAGATGACTGAAGGCCTACTGATGCAAAAAAGGTGTACTCTTTTTTCCTCAGCTTCGTCAGCTTTTGTATAATCTCTTTGTAATATGTGGAATCTTTACCCATAAAAAATTCTATTCTGAAAGGGCATAAACTACTAAGTTAGTTCCAAATTTCAATGCTTCCTCCCTTTTTGCTTCAGGGTCGTGATGCACATCAGGATCAGCCCATCCGTCGCTGGGGTTAGACTCATACGTATAGTACACGGCCAGTCTTTTATCAATGAAAATCCCGAATCCCTGCGGTGGTTTACCGTTATGTTCGTGAGTCTTAGGAGGACCTGAATTAAAATTATAGAAAATATTATAAAGCGGAAAATCAAAAGGAAGTTCTACAAAATCCTTATCGGGAAATACCTTTTTCATTTCACGACGCATAGCCTTGTCAATCCCGTAATCATCATCGATGTACAGGAAGCCTCCGCTCTCAAGGTATTGCCTCAATCTTGACGCCTCATCTTCTGAGAATACTACATTACCATGACCGGTCATAAACAGAAATGGATAATTGAAGATTTCATCTGTGGAAAGATCCACAAATGTATACTCGGGTTTGACTTCGATATTCGTATTCGTTTTAATAAAATTAAGAAGGTTTACCTCTGCCGAAGGATCATTATACCAATCACCGCCTCCATTGTATTTCAGTCTCGCGATCTGAAATGCCCTCCCTTCCTGTGGAAAAGCTGCCGCAGTAAATAATAGTATGTACAGAAAGGATTTTATCATGATATAAAAAAACTTCAGTTAATTTCCGATAATTACTAAAAAATTAAATCATTTATCACATAAAAAGAATGCAAAAACAAATAATTATTACTTCAAATCCGGCAGGTTGTTCCATAGACCATTAGCATTTACGGCTCTCAGGTTTAATAGGAAAAGTTGATATGCGCACTTCAGTTGCTGATGCCGAACATAAAAATAAGAACTTTCTAAATACTAGAGATTTATAATAAAATGCTGAGCCTTAGGCGAAATCCTGCTCTGAAGAAGCTGACTTTTGCACCTTCAATTTCTGTGTAGATAATTGTTGACTATTTCAACAAGTGTGACAAAATGGCAGACCTCGTATTGAGGACGGTTTTATCAGGTAGTTATCTCGGGTTTATCTCGGAGTTGGACTCAAATTGAGACACCTTCAAAAACGCGAAAAAACGCAATTTTCAGCTGTTGAAAATCTCTACTGTGTGACAAAATGGCAGTGTCCCATTTTAATATTTTCGGAGTAATTTCAGCAAGGAAAAAGATATGTTCCGAAGCGGCCGGCTCACCATTAAAGGATCTCAGATCATAGTCTGGATTCGATAGCCGATGGTGTATGCGGGTGCGCCATTTGATTGTAAGGACAGGCTAATCTTTTTATTTTCGTTTATTCAAATGTAATTTATGTGGAGATCTGTGTAATGGCTAAAAATTATTGGCTGATTAAATCTGATCCGGAAGAATTTTCCCTGGATGATCTGAAGACAAGTACGAATAAAACTACTTACTGGAATGGCGTTAGAAATTACCAGGCGAGAAATTTTATGAGAGATGAAATGAAAAAGGGAGACAGGGTTCTTTTTTATCATAGTAATGCCGACCCTAATGCTGTTGTTGGAACCTGCGAAATTGCAAAACCGGGATACCCCGATCATACTCAGTTCGACCCTGATGACGTACACTTCTTCCCCTCTGCTAAAAAGGAAGATCCCACATGGTTGATGGTTGATGTAAAGTTCGTGAAGGAATTTCAAACACCCTGTAACTCTGGAAGAGATAAAAAGTAATCCGAAGCTGAAGAAAATGAGATTAGTGCAGAAAGGCAGCCGTCTTTCAGTTATGCCGGTTGAGGAGGATGAATACGAAGAAGTAGTAAGAATGGGATCCTGATTTCATTGCTGCATTAATTGATATTTAATATCTTCTCCGGGTAAAATTCCTTCTTCATCAGAAAATGAGGAACCGATTCAAAAAGAGTATGGGACGCAGAAATTATTCTATAACCCTGTCTTTCATAAAAATGGACCGCATTCTCTCTTGAATGCAGTATAACATATTTCGCCCCAAGCTGCCGTACTTCATCTTCAAGCTTCTTCAGGATCACAGAACCCAGTCCCGTTTTCTGAAATCTTGGCTCTACGGCCATAAACCTTATCTGAGCCTCAACATCAGTATTAAAATGTGCCCTGCCTATGGCAATGGGAATTCTGTCGTCAATGCAGACCATCATATGAAGTGCTCTTTCTTCCAGTTCATCCTTTTCTGATCCCCTGGGCTGCTTCCAGGGCTCTCTCAGAAGTCTCCACCTTAAATCGAAATACCGGTCGAAATCCTGAGGCGTTTCAGGCTGTGTAATAATCATACCTACCTCCCTCAAGTAAAAGTTATCTAAACATATTTCATTATTCATAAGTAGTCTATGCAAAAGTATGCCAGAAAATCTAATACTCTTTTACAAAATAAAGAGCCAGAATTTGCCGGAAACTGAAGGAATTAATTAAACAAGTTTAATTGCTGAGCAACTGGATGTCATCTTCGCCGTCAGCGCTGTCAAGGATAGTCCTGGGCAGACTTTTAGATGTTTTCGCACCAAGCTCCTTTATCTTTTCTGCGCGCCTGATAAGGTTGCCGCTGCCGTCCTTCAGCTTTTTCATAGCATCTGTGTAGCAGTCCTTTGAGTCATCTATCTTCCTGCCGATTGATTCGAGATCTTCTACAAACCCAACAAACTTATCTAACAGAGCACCGCTTTGTTTCGCTATTTCAAGAGCATTCTTATTCTGATTCTCCTGACGCCAAATGCTGGCTATGGTTCTTAAGGTGGCAAGTAAAGTAGAGGGACTAACAATTACTATATTCAATTCAAATGCATCGCTGAATAACGAATTCTCGCTCTGTACAGCCAGCGCGAACGCAGGCTCGATGGGCATAAACATAAGTACGAAATCAAGACTCTCAAGTTTGTAAAGGTTCTGATAGTTCTTGCTGTTCAGATTTTTAAGGTGGGACCTTATTGATGCCAGATGCTCGCGCAGCGCCAGCTGTTTTTCCTGTTCGTTTTCACAGGTGGAGAACTTTTCGTAGGCAACGAGTGATACTTTAGAATCGATAACAAGACTTTTATTTTCCGGAAGTTTAATAATAACGTCGGGCTGAAATCTTTTTCCTGATTCAGTTGTAAAGCTTTCCTGTACAGTATATTCCCTCCCTTTTACAAGTCCCGATTTTTCAAGCAGACTCTCAAGTATAAATTCCCCCCAGCTGCCCTGGGTCTTGCTCTGTCCTTTTAGAGCTTCCGTAAGATTTTTAGCCTCCAATGTAACCTGCTGGTTTAACTCCTTCAGCATTAAAAGTTGTTCTCTCAGCGAAGCATTACCTTTAATGTTTTCTCTGCTGCTCTCTTCAACCTTCTTTTCGAAATCAGAAATTTTATCTTTTAAAGGATTAAGGATCTCGTTCAGCTTTTCCTTATTCTGCTCAGAGAACTTGTTCCCCTTTTCTTCAAAGATCCTGTTTGCCAGGTTTTCAAATTCTTTTGTGAATTTCTGCTGGAGTTCTTCAATTTCGCTTTTCTGTTCAGATAACTTTTCTCTCAGATTATTATTCGTTTCCTCAGATCTTGAAACCGCTGATGAAAGCTCAATGATCTTTGCTCTTTCAGCTGTCAGTTCTTCAGAATTTTGCTGGAGCGATTTCTTAAGAATATTTTCACGTTCTTCAATCCTGGTTTTGTCCGATTGAACCTGCGTTAACTGATTTTTCAGACTGTCCAGCTCTTCAACTGAAACCGAAGACCCTGCCCGGACTCTTTGAATAAGCCAGCCTATTATAACACCAATACCTAAACCGATGATTAGTAAAGTAAAGTCCATAATTATTTAACCTTCACGATATTTGTAATACTCAGCTGCACAGCGATTATGGTCTCTGCGCAGCTTTGTTTTTCATTAATAGCTATTCCAGACTCCCTGTTTCCTGCTCTACTTCCTGAAGGATTTCACAGGATCTTACGACCTCTTTCATCCTGGTATGATCGGGGTAAAGGGGTCTGTCTATATCAAGATGATCAACATATTTCCTTATCACTTCTTTTGCTTTTGCAACGCCTTTGCCTGGTTTATGATCCCTGAAATCGAGCGCCTGTGCGGCAGCCATAAATTCGATTCCCAGCACACCGCAGGCGTTATCAAATATCTGGGCGTTTTTTATCGATGTATTCATTCCCATTGAAACAAAATCTTCCTGGTCAGCAGCCGCAGGAATTGACTGTATAGATGCGGGCGCTGATAAGATCCTCTGTTCAACGATAAGAGAATCGGCGGTGTATTGACTTAACATCATCCCGGAATACATACCCGCACCTTTGGTGAGGAAAGATGGAAGACCTACACTCAAAGCAGGATTTAACAATCTGTTTAGTCTGCGTTCGGAGAGTACCGAGATCATAGTAACCGAAGCACCAACCATTTCCATAGGAAGTGAAACGGGGGTCCCCTGGAAATTAGCGCCCGTTAAAGTAAGATTATCCTGAGGAATAAAAATAGGGTTATCTCCAACCCCATTCAGTTCTGTTTCAACCTGTACTTTTGCATATGCAACTGCATCGTGAGCGGCACCGATAACCTGCGGGGTGGAGCGCATTGAATAAGCATCCTGCACCTTGCTTTTTACTTTACCTGTCTGCAGATCACTCCCCTTAATGCATTTCATTATGGCATTTGCGCTGCGTACCGCGCCTGCAAATCCGCGAAGCTTATGCAGCCGTTCATCATAAGGTTTAAGGTTTGCATAAAGAGCTTCAAGCGACATAGCCGCTGCTATTTCCGCCTGTTTAAGCCACCTATTAATGTCGTAGAGCTGGATGGCAGCCATAGCAGTCAGCAGGTTAGAGCCGTTAATTACCGCAAGACCATCACGGGCCTGAAGACCGGGGACTTCAATTCCAGCTTTTTCAAAAGCTGCTTTGCCGGGAAGCCGCTCACCTTTATAATACGCCTCACCCTCTCCCATCATTAAAAGAGCTACCTGCGACATAGGCGCAAGGTCTCCGCAGGCACCTACCGAACCCTTCTGGCATACAACTGGTGTTACACCTTTATTAAGCATATCAACAAGTGTAAGGGTAATTTCCGGCCGGCAGGCCGAATTACCATGGGCGTGTACATTAATTCTCCCCGCAATTGCACCCCGTACGTACTCAACAGGGGCAGGGTCGCCTATGCCCGCTGAATGATTATAAATGAGGAACTTCTGGAATTCTTTAACCTGGTCATCATTAAGCACGATTTCTGAAAACTCACCTATACCTGTATTAGTTCCATACATTATTTCACGCGCCTGGAGTTTTTGCTCCAGCATATTACGGCATACTTTTATTTTTTCAAGTGAGCCGGAATCAAGTTCTACACTTTCATTGTACCGGGCTATTTTTACAAGCTTTTCAACTGTTAGTCCGGAACCATTTAGAACAATCGACATCATTTCTCCCATAGATGTATAATAAGATGTTTACAAACTTAAGAATTAAGCGTGAGAAATATGAAGTAATAATATGGGATTAAAAGATATCTAAACCCGCGAGAGCATTTTTTTTATTTTTTCTGAATTCTCTCTGTTTGTTCTATATTTAATATGGATGGTTTCATCACCATATTCAGTCGACAGAACTTCTGCCAGAGTATGAATTTTAGCTGCCTTCCTGGACTCATGTAATCCAAGATCAATGTCTTCTTCAACATAGGCTGATTCGGTTATTTCAACCAGCTTTTCCTTGAGCTGAGAAATGTTGATGCCCCTCTGTGCTGAAAGAATAATACTGTCGGGATATTTATTTTTAACGTAAGAAATCCTGTTTTTATCTGTCAGCGCATCAACCTTGTTAAAGATCTTTATCTGCGTTTTGGTATCGCTTCCGAGCTCTTTAAGTGTCTGATCTACAACGGCTGCCTGATCTTCAAAATAGGGATGGGTTATATCTATAACATGCAGAATTATATCAGCATCTCTTACTTCGTTCAGTGTACTTTTAAAAGACGCCACCAGGTTTGGAGGAAGCTTCCGGATAAAACCTACGGTATCTGAAAGGAGAAGTTTTTCCTTCTTTTCAAATTCCAGCATGCGTGTGGTAGAATCGAGAGTGGCAAACAGTTTGTCTTCAGCAAATACATCAGCGCTGGTTAGTAAGTTGAATAAAGTTGATTTTCCAACGTTCGTGTACCCCACCAGTGTAATCCTCACAAGGTCTTTTCGCTGCTGACTCTGAGTGTCGCGCTGTTTTTCAATCTTTCTGAGTTTTTCCTTAAGATGGCTGATCCGGTTACGAATGATCCTTCTGTCAGTTTCTATCTGGGTTTCGCCGGGACCCTTAGTTCCTATTCCGCCATACTGCTTGGATAAGTGAGTCCATGCTCTTGTTAGTCTCGGCAGCAGATACTGAAGCTGTGCAAGTTCTACCTGAGTTCTTGCTTCATTGGTTTTTGCCCGCGAAGCGAAAATATCAAGAATCAATCCGCTTCTGTCAATAATCTTTTTATCAACCAGACGTTCAAGGTTTCTTAGCTGAACCGGGGTAAGGTCATCGTCAAAAATCACCAGGTCAATCTCATTCTGCTCAACGAGGAACGCAAGCTCTTCGGCTTTACCCTTGCCTATATAATATGCGGAATCCATCGAAGGACGGTCTTGTATAAGCTTCATTATAGTTTCAGCGCCTGCAGTCAGTGCAAGTTCTTCAAGCTCTGAAAGGTGTTCTTCAACGAGTTCCCTGCTGGTATGTCTGGTATCGAGCGCAGCTAATATGGCTCTTTCGTTTCTTTTTCCGGGTATATCTATCATTCAGTTAATTTTTTCATCATGTTTTAATAAATAAACAAAATAAGGCTAAATATCCAATGATTTATTACATCCTCACCCTGACCGCCGCACGTAAGTCCCTCCGACGTGATACTCTAATCATATATTCACAACATCACGTTTGGCACTTCTGGAGATGGCCATTTCTACCATTGCCGTGATCAGTGCCGCGATTAAAAAGATTCTCCACAATTCAGATCCGAATCTCGACTGCATTACTATTTTAGAAGGATTTTCATTTCCTGAGATGGGTATGTATTTTCCCTTAAAATGAATATCGTCAAGATATTTTTCAAAATTGCCTGCAGTCAGATATTTCATTACAGATTCTTTCGGATCAGTATTAATCGATATCCCCGCGATATCTTTATCACCGGAAAAAAACTGATAGTTTCCTGTAACATCTGTCTTATTATAAGTTATAAAGTTCAGGTTCCCTGATTTTTCAAGGTTGATGAGCTCCTCAGTTTTATCAGGTCTTTCTACTTTAATCTGCGGAAGTACAGCGCCGGAAAGAGATACTGTAACCGGCTGACCGGCAAAGTATTCATTTTCGGGTTTGTCTTTTGAGGCCAGGTAAAAAACTGATTTAAGCATAAGAGGAGCAAAAATATTCTTTAACGGGAAATTACTCCAGCTTAAAAAAGGCGAGGTATTCAATAAAAGAACCCGGCCCTTCCCGATTTTATAATCACCGAGGAAAGATGTACCATCTGTAAGGGATATTATATTTGTACCTTTTCCCTGCGTCGAAATTTTATAATGAAAATAAATATCTGGCGACTGAAGTTTCTTATTTTCGGTTGAGGAGAAAATATTTTTGAATATTGGATGATCATACTCTATTTTATCAAATGTAACTGCATTACCGGTCTCATTTAATTTACCCGCGGTTCCTTCCGGAACCGGAAGACCCAGTGCTGAAGTTATCTTTGCAAAATCCGAAACAGATGTATTCTCCCCTGGAATAAGGAAAAGTCCGCCTCCGTTTTCAACAAAAGTTTTCAGCCTGTCAATGTCAGAAATGTTCTGAGCACCATCAACAATAACAACATCGAATTGGGAAAGATCGAATGAGGAGAGTTGATTTAAATTCTTTTCAGTTAATTTAACTGTGCCGGCCTCACCCGAGAGACTAAGCGCTGTTTCAATAAACTTTATGTCTGCCTGGTTGTCGTAGAAAACTGCTGCAGGAATTTTATCGGGTATAAAGAAGTTTGTGAACCTTTTATTATCCTGCAGAATATCATCATCTTCAATCTCCGCAAATGCAGCAGAATATCCGGTGGTTTTTGCGACAGCCTCCATATTAAGTGATTTTGATTCACCAGAGGAAAGTGTAATACTCTGCTGAGCGCTTCTTTTACCGTCAATAAAAAGTGAGACAACAGTGTTGCCGGCTGGCTGGTCAGAATAATTCGTTACTGTTATCCTGAAGCTTACAGGCTTATCTTTCTCGAATATCTGAGTGTTGACATTGAATTCATCTATACCAAGATTGAAAATATCCTTCCCGGAGAAGTTAAAGGTATAAAGCTTTATTTTATCATTAAGGAGACGGCTTAAGTCAGGCAGAGAGCCTTCAGATTCAAGTCTGCCTTTCTGAAAATCCGACAGCAGATAAATTTCTTTATTAAAATTACTGGATTTATCCAGAACCTCACCGGCCCGTATAATGGCGTGATTTAATGTGCCGCTTGCAAAAGAGATATCAGCATCCTTAATCTGCTTCCGGAATTCTGAAATATTTAAAGTTGGTTCTATCTCCTCATTACCCGGATCGGATACAAGTACAAGAGCAGCCTCATCACCTTCCTGCAGGTTGTTTAATAGATTAATTATTGTCTCTTTAGCCTGGTTAAAGTAAGAACCTTCTGTACTGACAGCTGACATGCTGAAAGTATCATCAAGGATGAACACCGCCGTAGTTTTCGCCGCAGAGGTTGTGCCGCCGAGAGCAACACCTTTCAGAGTGGGTCTTGCAAATGCTGTCACAACCAGTAGAATGATCAGAACCCTGAGCGCCAGCAGGAGCCACTGCTTCAGTTTCAGTTTTCTGATCTTATTTTTCTGGAGTTCTTTTAAAAAGGAAAGGGTACTGAATTCAATCTTTTTCAGCTTCTTAAGGTTTAAGAGATGAATCAGTACAGGAATACTTGCTGCTAATAAGCCGAATAAAACGGCAGGATTTAGAAATATCATTGTGAAAAAATAGGTGTGTGATTAAACAAATTCAATACAGACCCGAGTGCATTATAAAACCTGTATATTCCATTTTAGCCGGACAGGATATAAAAAGAGGCTGTCCCATAGAGACAGCCTCTCATAAATTATTTCCTGCAAAGAATATTACTTATTCATCTGTGCAATCAGGTTCAGAGCACTCCCTGCCTTGAACCATTTAATCTGTGCATCGTTCATTGTATGATTCAATATAACTTCATCTGTAGAACCATCGCTATGCTTAACAACCATCTTCAGCTGTTTTTCAGGTGCCAGGTCTTTTAGTCCGACTATACTGACCTTATCATCCTCACGAATTTTATCGTAATCAGCAGGATTAGCAAAAGTAAGAGGAAGCATTCCCTGCTTTTTCAGGTTGGTTTCATGAATTCGCGCAAAGCTTTTCACAATAATGGCTCTGCCTCCAAGAAACCTTGGTTCCATTGCAGCATGCTCGCGACTTGAACCTTCTCCGTAGTTTTCATCTCCAACTACAACCCAATTAACTCCTTTAGCCTTGTACTCGCGCGCAACTTCAGGAACGGATTTATATTCGCCGGTAAATGTATTTTTTACTTTTCCAGCGTCACCCGTAAAAGCGTTAATAGCACCGATGAACATATTGTTTGAAATGTTATCAAGATGTCCCCTGTACCTTAACCAGGGACCCGCCATCGAAATATGGTCAGTTGTGCATTTTCCCTTTGCTTTCAGAAGAACAGGAAGATCTTCAAGGTCTTTTCCATTCCATGGTTCAAAGGGTTTAAGAAGCTGAAGCCTTTCACTGTCAGGTTCAACTTTAACCTGTACATCACCTCCGTCTTTTGATGGAGCAATGAAGCCATCCTCACCTTTCTTAAATCCGCTGGGAGGCAGCTCCTGTCCTACCGGAGGATCGAGTTTAACTTTCTCTCCCTTTTCATTCTCTAGTTCATCTGTAAGGGGATTGAAAGTCAGCCTGCCGGCAATCGCCAGGGCTGTAGTAAGTTCAGGACTCGCAACAAATGCCAGTGTCTCGGGATTACCATCGTTTCTTTTTGCAAAATTTCTGTTGAAGGATGTAACTATTGTATTTTTCTCACCTGTTTTAATATCCATTCTCTTCCACATTCCTATACATGGTCCGCAGGCATTCGCTAAGATTAATCCTCCGAAATTCTCAAGTGTCTTCAGCTGGCCGTCTCTCTCAATTGTTGACCTGACCTGCTCAGAACCGGGAGTTATTGTGAACTGGGATTTTGATTTCAATCCTTTTTCCATAGCCTGTCTTGCTATACTTGCCGACCGGTCGATATCTTCATAGCTTGAATTTGTACAGCTGCCTATAAGTGCAACGCTTATTTTCTCGGGATAACCATTCTCTTTAACCGCTTCCTTCATCTTTGAGATCGGCCATGCTTTGTCGGGTGTGAATGGCCCGTTAAGGTACGGTTCAAGTTCACTGAGATTTAATTCAATCACCTCGTCATAGTATTTTTCCGGGTTCTGCAAAACTTCTTCATCAGCCGTAAGTACATCCGCAAGTCCTTCTGCCAGCGCTGTTACATCAGCACGGTCGGTTATCCGAAGATAGGCCGCCATTTTTTCATCAAAGGGAAATACGGAAGTTGTGGCACCAATCTCAGCACCCATATTGCATATTGTACCTTTTCCGGTGCATGAGATACTCGTTGTCCCCTCTCCAAAGTATTCAACTATTGCTCCGGTTCCACCTTTAACCGTAAGGATCCCTGCTAATTTGAGGATTATATCCTTAGCGGATACCCAGCCGTTCATCTTACCTGTAAGCTTAACTCCTATCAGTTTCGGCCATTTAAGTTCCCATGGCATTCCAGCCATAACGTCAACTGCGTCTGCCCCTCCTACACCGATAGCTATCATTCCTAAACCACCGGCATTCGGGGTATGGGAATCTGTTCCGATCATCATTCCGCCGGGAAAAGCATAATTCTCAAGGATAACCTGGTGGATAATGCCTGCCCCGGGTTTCCAGAAACCGATTCCATATTTTTTTGATACGCTTTCAAGGAAATTATAAACTTCTTTATTCTCCCCGGTCGCTCTCAGCAAATCATCTTTCGCTCCCACCTGGGCCTGAATAAGGTGATCACAATGAACAGTTGAGGGAACAGCTGTGGATTTTCTTCCGGCAGACATAAACTGCAGAAGAGCCATCTGTGCTGTTGCATCCTGCATTGCCACCCTATCCGGGGCAAGGTCTGCGTAATCCTTTCCCTTTTTTAATTCACTTTTCGGGGTTTCCCATAAATGAGTGTAGAGGATCTTCTCAGCATAGGTAAGCGGTCTGTTGAGCACCTTCCGGGCAGCTTCAATTTTGCCCCTGTAGTCAGAATAAACTTTCTTGATCATTTCAATATTTGCAGCCATGATATTAACCTTTAATTCAAATTAATTTATAGTCAGATTATAAAAATACAAAAATCATAGAAAATATACCGTTATCGGAGTGGCATAAAATTGGTAAGATTAATTACTGGAATTTTAGTTTTTAATGAACCAAATAACAGGAGCCTAATTGAAAAACGCTTCGATCTTAATAGTTGATGACGAAAAAAATTACCTCGAATTAATGAAGTCACTCCTCCAGGAAGAAGGTTACGAGTATGTCACTACCGAGTCAGATCCATTAAAGGTGGAGAGCATCCTGAAGAATGAACAGGTTGATATAATCCTCCTTGATGTTTATATGCCCGGGATGAATGGACTCGAACTTCTGGAGAACCTTATTCCCCAGTATCCTCAGATACCTTTTATAATGATAACAGGAGTGGACGATCTGCAGATAGCACTTAAGGCCATTAAACTCGGAGCCTATGAATTTATAACCAAACCCCCGGAAATTGACAGGCTGTCATTAACAATTAAGCGGGCCCTGGAGCAGAAGTTACTCGAGAGAGAACGTGATACCCTGAGAAAGGGAGTTGACATTACAGAGGCAGCTAATGAGAAGTTTAAAGAGATTATTACTGAGTCGCCTGCTATATTAAAAGTTTTTGAATTAATAGAAATTTTTGCTCCTACAAATGAAACGGTTTTGATTACCGGAGAGACCGGAACGGGTAAGGATTTAATTGCCAGAAAAATCCACCAGCTTTCACCCCGTAAAACCAAACCCCTGGTTACAGTAAACCTTGCCTCAATCTCTCCAACTCTTTTTGAGAGCGAGCTTTTCGGACATGAAAAAGGTTCTTTTACAGGAGCAACAAGTGAACGGCTCGGTTACTTTGAAGCGGCTAACGGAGGTACAATATTCCTCGATGAAATCGGTGAGATGCCCAGGGAACTCCAGGGCAAATTGCTGCGTGCAATTCAGTACAGTGAGATATACAGGATCGGAAGTACGAAACCTCTTAAGCTGGATATCAGGATAATTACTGCCACAAATAAAGATCTGCTCGAAGCAGTCAGCAATAAGGAATTCAGAGCTGATTTATATTACCGCCTTAACCGTGGTTTTATTAAGCTTCCTCCCCTGAGAGACCGTGGTGATGATATTATCATCCTTTCAAAATTTTTCCTCGATTCGGGTAATAAAACATATAATAAAAAAGCTAAAGGATTTAGCGTAAAAGTTATAAATAAGCTTAAGAGTTATTCATTTCCCGGCAACATAAGAGAGCTGGAAAACCTGGTATTAAATGCGGTTGCCAAAACTAAAGATAATGAACTTATAACAGAGATTGATATCCCCGATGGATACAATAGAGAAGCTCAGTTCGTACCTTCAGAGAACAACCTTATCACTATCGATGATACAGTAAGAAATCATATTCTTAATATAATGAAGCACACGGATGGTAATGTACAGCGTGCTGCATTAATTCTGGGTGTGAGCGAAAGAACCCTCCAGAGAAGGCTTCAGAAAATCAGAGAAAACGGTAGTTAATTCTCATTAAATAAGTAAATTTTTCCTGTCTGACGTCAAAATTGACACATGCGCTGTCTGTAGCTGGTTATTTTAGTCTTACTTATGTAAGATTTGGTGATAGAATACAGGCATTGGATTTGCATCTATAATCCAGTTTCCACAAAGGATTTATGGGTTATGGCAAGTATACAATCAATGTTAGCTATGGGTGCGCTTGTAATTTTCTCAATCATCTCTCTTCTGTTTAATTCAAGTGTACTTCAAAATTCAACGATCGAGCTCGAGGATAAAGTTTATCTTACTGCATTTTCTCTTGCTGATGACTTGATAGAGGAAATGAAGCAGAAAGCCTTCGATGAGAAAACCATTGACTTTCAGGCTATCAAAGAATCCCAGTTAACTCTGCCTCTTGGTAAAGAGGGAGAAGTCTGGCCGAATTTCGATGATATTGATGATTACAATGGCTATGAGAATCCTATGGATGACGTACCTCTTGCAGAAGGGTATCTCGTTCATTGCAATGTTGAATATTGTGACGCTAATGGAACTCATTCCGCCATACAGACCTATTATAAAAAAGTTACCATCACCGTCTCAAGCGACTTCCTGAGAGATCCTTTCCAGATGTATTTTATTTTTTCACTTCATTCAAAAAATTAGGAACAGACATCTATGAATACCATAATGGATCTTTTAGGTTCCACCATAATTGGAGGCATGCTCCTCCTCCTGGTGTTAAAGCTGAACCTGTTTATGTCGGAATCCAGCTATTCATCAGATACGGAGCTGAGACTGCAGCAGAATACAAAAACACTTGCCGAGATAATGAATTCGGATTTCAGAAAAATTGGTTACAAGGTCGATACTACCCCTATTTTTACGGCTCAGCAGGAAAGATTTAAGTTTGTTGGTGATCTTGAGAGACCGGGAACCGCAGGATACGGAACAATTGATACGGTTGAATATTTTCTGGAAGATTCCAGCTATTCATCCGGCACTACTAACCTGCACGATATAATCCTTGTAAGGGTTCTGAACAATAAAGACACGATTGATGGACCTTCATTGGGGCTTGTAAAAATGCAGTTCTCTTATCTTGATAGTGTTTCTACTCCAACTGCTGATCTTTCAAAGATAAGATATATAAAAACAGAAATGTGGGTTCAGCCTACAGAAGCAAGAAATAATTTCGTAACCGGTATTTCTGATTCAACTTTTACATACTGGGAATTTACAATTTATCCGAGGAATATATAACATGGGTAAAAGCTCACTAATCATAGTACTTGGAACGATGCTTCTGGTATCATTCCTTGTTTTAAAGTTGAACGGAAATTCGAAAGAAAATCTGTCCACAACGGTAAATATGTTTGATCAGACACAGGCAAGACTTATAGCCAATACAGGAGTTGAGGTGTACCTTGAAAAACTGTACGCGGATAAGTCGCTGGTTGGCGCCTCAATACCTACACAGACTCTGTTCGGAGGCACATATGATGTTCATATAACCGGTGCCCTTCCGTATGTAACTGTCACTACTAAATCAAATTTCCAGGATGTAAAGCATATATCTGTGGCAGATGCTTACCTTACTCCTATCTCTTTTCCGGACCCTCCGGGAGGTATATATATCAGTTCTAATGCCGTGGTAAATGCTAATGAGATAGGGGATATGAATGTGAATGGACTTGATCATAATTCTGATGGAACTTTGAATCCAACAGGAAAACCAGTCTGGGGTGTGGGTGTAGATGATGAAACTCAAAGGCAAAATATACTTGATAATCTCCAAAAACCAGAGAATATTGAGGGTGTTCTTGATACAGTAACAGGAGCAACAGGTTCTCCGAGCGTGGGTGTAACAGGACTGGGTGTCGACTGGGGAAAAATGTACCAGTTCCTCGCGAATGCAGCTGATCAGACATTCATTCAGGATATCCCGAACGGAACTAACCTTGGTACCCTCGATCATCCTTTAATCACGCTTGTAAATGCCGATGCAGCCGCTTCAAAAAAGATAATTATAAATAATGGCGGCGGGGCCGGCATATTGGTGGTTAATGGAGATATTAAGTTTGCGGGAAATTTTGACTATAAAGGAATTATCCTCTGCTATAAGAATTCTGATCTCTCTTTCGAATCGACAGGAACCAATATTGTAAATGGAGGAATCATTATAGCCGGTAAAAATATATCATTTAAATTAACCGGAACCATGAATGTGAACCATAGTCAGGATGCAATAGATAAGGTAAGAGCCCATCTGAAATCCAATGGCTTTAAGATCTTATCCTGGTACGAATAGTTTTTATAAGTTCTTTATATTTTTAACAATATAACATTCGGGGTATCTTTAATTCTGGCGTCAAATACAACGTTTGACGTCAGAATTGTCCAATTTCTTCCCACTGTCAAATCTGTCAGTATAAATCCAATCCGAAATTAAAGATACCAGCAAAGGTACAATAGTTGACATACCATATGCATTTAACACTAAATAGCAGGGAAGATTATGAGTAGTGTACAATCTATGCTAACGATGGGAGCTTTAGTCTTACTCTCACTTGCTTCACTCAGGTTTAATAATTCTGTATTGGAAAATTCAACTGCCCAGGTAGAAAATAAAGTATATCTTACTGCCTTTTCTCTTGCGGATGACATGATAGAAACTATCAAGCAGAGAAGCTTCGATGAAGCAACAGTGAAATTTCCTGCCGGTCTTGCTAACCTTACGCCCGCCGATAACCTCGGTCCTGAATTAGGGGAAACCTATCAGACATTTAATGATATTGATGATTACAACTTCTATAACAAAACTGTAAACGCTCCTCACGCGGAAAATTACGGCATAATCTGCAGAGTATATTATGTTGACGGCACCAATCCCGACAACGAGATAAGTACGCAGAGTTATTATAAGAAAGTAACCGTAACGGTTACCAGTCCTTTTATGAGAGAAGATGTAAACTTATCGTTTGTTTTCACACTTAAGTAAGAATAATTATGAATGTTATACTGGATCTTCTTGGCGCCTCCTTAATAGGTGGAATTGTTATGCTGCTCGTGGTTAATCTTAATGCATATTCACAGGAAACAAAATTCGCCTCCGATGCAGATCTAAGGCTTCAGCAGGATGCGAAAACTCTCGCAGAGATCATAAATGACGATTTGAGAAAAATAGGATATAAGTATTCCGGTACTGCAATTACTGAAGCCGCTCAGCAGAGAATTTCATTTAAGGGAGATATAAATAATGACGGCAGCATGGATCAGGTAACTTATTATCTGGGATCAAAAGCTGATGCCGAAGTCACCCCGAATCCTGATGATAGAGTTTTGTTCAGGGTTGTTAATAACGATACCATAGGAGGTCCCACACTTGGATTGACAGACCTGCGGTTTTCATACCTTAATACAAATGAAATTGAAACCTCAGTGCCCGACAGCATATGTTACGTTAAGGCTGAAATATGGGTAGAGACTGTACTGCCTGTGGGTGGGGAATATCCTTTTACTTACTGGGAATTGACAATAAATCCGAGGAATATTTGATATGGGAAAAGGAATTTTAATTCTTGTTGTAGGAGTAGCGGGATTAATTTCTCTGCTGATTGTTAACCTTAATGCTAATACGAACAGGAGCCTTGATACAACGCTCGATATGTATAAGACTACCGAGGCCCGGCTTATTTCAAATTCAGGCATCGAAGTATACCTGGAAAAAATGAGAAGAGATAAGGATCTGACCGGGACCTTTAAGGATAATGAACTTCTTGGAGGGAAATATGACTTATATATTTCGGGACCTGACTCAGACCTTACTATCAGATCGGTTGGATATTATGATGACAAAATACATACAAGTTTAGTAAATGCTAAAAGAGAACCTGTTAAGATGCCGGGAGTCAATTCCGCTTTGTATATATCTTCAAATACTGTCTCGCTTAACCTTAACGGCAATGTTGATATTGATGGTAACGATCATAAGATGAACGGTTCGGCAGGTACAGGTTCTCCCCTGCCCGGTGTGGGAGTTGATGATGCAACAGACAGTGCTTACGTTATAGATAATGTTAAATCAAAAATTACGAAGACAATTAAAGGTGAAGGCGGTGCTCCGAGTGTAAAGACTGTACCTGATACGACCGACTGGCTCGGATTATCTGAGGATTTCATTTTTTCTGCAGATACTATATTAACCACGGGCACATATTCAAGCGGATCAGAATTTGGTACCGCCGATAAGCCTATCATTACCTACTGTAATGGAGATGTTGATTTTACCAGCGCAACAGGTTATGGAATTATGGTTATAAATGGGAACATAAATCTCAGTGGAAATTTCAATTATTACGGAGTTGTTATTGTATATGGACAATCAACGATAAGGTGTCAGGCCATTGGTAATAATTCAATTTACGGGGGAACAATACTTGTCGGGGACGAGGTTTCGATCGAATCTCAGGGCAACGCTCAGTTTTACTATAGCCTGGAAGCGATTCAGCTTGGACAGCTGAAACTGAAATCTTCACGATTCAAAATCTTAAGCTGGCTTGAGTGATTTATTTTTCTACCTTTTTATATTAAGGGGAGCTTTTAAAGTTCCCCTTTTTTTACTAATTTTCTTACAGGCGGTAATTATTTCTTTATTTACCTCAGAACACTTATTATATCTGCATTCATCTAAGTAATTAGAGGGGTATAAAAGTTGAGTATATGATGCAGAACTTCGATAATGGAGGAACCTTTAAGGATGTTATCTATGGATTATTTCGACAGAGATGGTAACAAATGGTCAATTGACAAAGGTGACTGGAAAAGTCATCAAGCCAATCCTCGTTCAGAAAGAAAGATCCTGCCCGGATATAAGGCCGGCGGCTTTGCCTTACTTATATTGGTCGTCGCAGTGGTTATCGCCTTTATAACTATCAAGTAAAAGTTTCAACTCTAAAAATCTGCAATATCATCCCTGATAAGTAATAGAAGTGCCGACTGTGGTACTATGAGCAGCTTTTCTTTTTCAAACTCAATTTCAAAGGCCTCTTTTCGGAGAAATATTGCCAGGTCCCCTTCCTTAGCCTGCAGAGGAATGTACTTAACTGATTCTTTAGATTCTTTCCAGGGCTCATCATCGGTATTGGTGCCAGTCGGATAGCCCGGCCCAACCTTTATAACGTACCCACTTTGGATTTTATCTTTTTCTGATACCCCCGGCGGAAGGTATAAGCCTGAAGCAGTTTTCTGTGAATCTTCTGAGGCGCGGACAAGCACCCTGTCCCCCACAACTATGAATTTATCTATATTCTGCAAGTTCATTACCGTCATATTAATTTTTCTTTTTACTAACCAAAGATAACCAAAGCCTCTAAAAGATAGAATATCATTTCCTGGTTGCGTTTATCAGTAGAGGGATTGAAAGTCTGATGAGGGAGTCAGGAATATAATTGAGAAGGGATTTTTTTAGTATGATATTCTGAACTAAACCGGCCGCGGCTGTCCTTATCAGAAACTGTTTGTTCCAATCTGATTTATATGCCCGTTCTATTGCAGTAAAACTCATATGATTTTCAATAGCTTTTTTGATTATATGAGCCGCGGTTTTGGCTGACTGAACTGCCATTCCTATTCCGTCTCCCGCAAGTGGTGCGATTATTCTGGCAGCATCGCCTATCATGATTATTCCATTTTGAATAAGCGGCTTTCTGCCGAAATATATATTGCCGGCTCCGTAAACTTCATAATCCTTCAGATCAGGTATATGGTTATTAAATATTGCCGATAATCGACTGTTTTCTTCAAAGAGATCGGTTAGCTGATCCGAAGGTGATGCTTTCGTACTGTTTTTTCTTCCAAGAAAGCACACCGTAACTTCCTCTTCACTGACACAATTTATCCCTGCATAAATATCTTTACCTCTGAATATATAGATACACGACTCATCTATGTTAGAGAGTTCATTTTTGCAGATATGGAATTTTATTCCATAATAGCCTGTGTTTTTGTCTGCTGATTTTCTTTCCAGCTTTCTATCCAGCTGGTTATGTTTTCCGTAAGCCCCTATTACAAACTTTGATGATAATTCTACAATTTCCCCTCTGGAACTTGTCCTGACAGTAAAACCTTTTCCTTCATTGGTTACCTCTTTGGCTTCTGCCGGTTGGAATAGATGCGCTCCTGAATTTGATGCTTCTTTAAGCAGGAATTCATCAAAGACCGAACGTTTTAGTGAGAAGGCATCAAATGAAAGATGAGAAGAAAATTCTCTTTTTCCGTCAACGAATTTAAATGAGGTAATTTTGTTTGGTTTTAGTGCAAGAAATTTCTTTTCGAGACCGAGCGTTCTAATTAGTTCAATAACTTCCAGCGAGAGAAATTCACCGCATAATGTTTCTCTTGGATAAGCCTTCCTTTCAATTACGGCCGTTCTTAACCCCCACCTTGATAGATAAATTGCCGATACAGCACCCGCAGGTCCTCCCCCTATAATTATAACGTCATATTCAGTTTTCTTCATCTGCTTGTTCCCCCTCCTTCCCTCCCCGAATATCGGCAGACGGTTGCACCGATGGAATAATTACAAGAAACCTGAAGGCCCACATATTCTTTATAATATAATTGTTGACTCCTGCCTGCGATAAGATCGATATCAGGTCTTTCCTGGTGAAAGCTCTGAGTACCGAAAGAGGTCCGTCGTTCTTAACAAAAGTACTGCGTGAGAAAAGCATTGTTAGTATTCTGATCCCGGTATAAGCCAGAATATTCCTTCTCAGGTCATTAATTATAATTCCATTCACCGCCGCGTTCCGAAAATGTTTCAGTATTATAACTATCTCTTCCTCAGTGAAATGATGAAGAAATAATGATACATGAACTATATTAAAAGTTCCTTCCTTAACAGGAAGTTTAAGAGCATCAGCGCAGATGATTTTATGTTCGGGATGATTTTTTTTCTGATAGTGACAGGAATATTTATTAAGGTCTAATGAATATATTGACAGAGGATATTTTTCTTTTAAATCAGATAAGACATCTGATCCTCCGCCGCCGACATCAAGAATCTTTACTTCCGAAGTTCGATCTTTAAGTAGATTATTTATCCCTTTTTCGGTAACATTAACGCCTCCAAGGTATTTATTAATAGTATGAAGCTCTGTAAGCGCGGCTTTGATCCTTTCGTCGATGATTGAAAAATCATCCATCATCTCCGGCTTTGAGCTTCTTTTTAAGAACATCAAATCCCCCTGAATAGTGCGGTTTCCATCGTAAGTCCCGGACCGAAAGCAACAGCACAGCATATCTCGCCCTTCTTTACTTCGCCGGAATTCATTATCTCTTTAAGAACATATAAAATTGATGCGGAGGACAGATTGCCGAAGTTTTGCAGCACAGTCCTGGAAGGGACCATCTGTGCATCCGTGAGCTGCAGTCCCGACTGCAGAGAATCGAGTATGGCCCTTCCGCCTGGATGGAGGGCCCAGTGTTTTATTGAACCTGCATCCAGACCATGCCTTTCAAGAAGTTTTTTTAATGCAGGCACCGCTTCATTTAATATTATCCTCGGAAGGTCAGATGACAGAAGCATTTCAAAACCTGTATTTCCTATCTTCCATCCCATATACTTTGAGGAATCCTTAAATAAAATTGATTCGGTTTTTATCAGGTCAAGTTTACCTTCACTACTGTATCCGGATGAATTTGAGAACAAAGCTGCGGCACATCCGTCGGCGAAGATGAGGTTCGCAAGAATATTATCCCTGCTGGGTTCTGTCTGAAGGTGAAGACTGCACAACTCTACTGACACCAGCAAGGTATTACTTTCAGTTGGTCCGTTCAACGCCTGCAGTACTGACTCCATCCCGATAAGTGAGGCGGCACAGCCCATAAACCCGATATTCATTCTCTTTATTTCAAGCGGAAAGTTAAATTCATTTATCAGGTAGTAATCAATCCCGGGAGCAAAAAATCCTGTACAGCTTATAGTAATAATTTTATTCAGATCTTTCGCAGCGAAGTTTGTCTTTTTAATTATTTTCTCTACAGCATTTTTAGTGAGGATCTTTGACCATTTTTCATACTCAGTCATCCGCTGCTTTGTGTCGGGAGAAATGTATCCGCCGTTCAGCGAATAAAATTTTTCTTCGGCATTCGGTTCTGCGTCCGGAATAACAATAGCCCTTTTGTCAATACCGGAATGCTGAGCAGCCATATCAATCAGTCTTGCGGCCGCATTACTTCCCGTCATTCTCTTTTTAAGCTCAGAGGCAGCTTTTTCCTGGGTCACAAGGTATGGAGGAGATGATGTTTCAATATCTATCAGCATAATTTCTTTCAGGTTATGTGAATGAATTATCCAAACTGTTCTCTATTGCAGCATTTCAATTTACTTCAGTTTCTGCTTAAATTAGAAAGATATAAATATAATAGTGTAATATGAATGAATTTTGGGATAACCGGTACTCTTCGGATGGATTTGTGTATGGAATCGCACCGAATGAGTTCTTCAAATCTGAGCTAATCAAGGTGCCTGCGGGCAGACTTCTTTCGCTGGCCGAGGGAGAAGGGAGAAACGGAGTCTATGCGGCCGGTTTAGGTTGGAGTGTTGATGCTGTCGATTTCAGCTCCGTAGGAAAAGAGAAGGCCCTAAAACTAGCCGCTGAAAAGAAAGTTGAAATAAATTATACTGTCTCGGATCTGGCCGACTATCAGCCTGCAGATGAAACGTATGACGCTGTTTCAATAATATATATGCATCTTAATCCCGGGCTTTCGAAGGTTGTACACAAAAGAGTGGTTGATGCCTTGAAGAAGGGCGGCAAAGTAATTATGGAGGTTTATGCAAAGGAACAGCTGGGAAAAGATTCCGGCGGTCCGCAGAATTATGACATGCTTTATTCTCTTGAGGAAATAGCAGAAAACTTCAGAGAATTGAAAACAGAGATATTAACGAAGGAATATGTACACCTGAACGAAAGCATATATCATTCCGGAGAAGCTGTGGTAATAAGGTATGTGGGCGTTAAAGAATAATGAAAAAAGTCCTGTTTATAACATATTTCTGGCCTCCCTCCGGTAAAGCAACCCTCCACTGGCCGCTTAACATTATAAAATACCTGCCTGCATCGGGGTGGCAGCCCGAGGTGCTTACGGTTGAGAATGAGTCGTTCACTCAGCGGGATGAAAGCCTGATGAAAGAGGTTGATCCAACTGTTAAAGTATATAAATCGAAAGCCCTTGAGCCTTTTAATATTTATAGGCGATTTACCGGAAAGGGAAAAGATGAACAGCTGATCGCCTCAGAAACCATTTCTACTGAGAATAAAGGATTATCACATAAACTTTCGATCTGGCTGAGGATGAATGTCTTCGTTCCCGATGCAAGGATAGGCTGGTATTGGTCAGGCGTGAGAAAAGGGAAAAAGATACTTGAGCATAATGACTTCTCTGCCATAGTCACTATAGGTCCTCCTCACAGCACTCATCTTATCGGCAGGAAACTGAGTAAGTCTATATTCAATTCCTCACGTCCCGGTTCTAATTGATCCCTGGGTGGATATCATCTATTACAGGAATTTTAGGAGAAGTGCTCCTACCCTGGCACTCGATAATACCTGGAAAAGTCGGTTATGATCGAATGCATCATCTGTTGTCTTCGTAACCAAATCGACGCAGGAAGATTATAACAGGAAATATCCATTCATAAAAGATAAATCCAATGTTCTGTACTGGGGTTATAATGAAGAAAATTTTGAGGGTACCGAACAGAAAAATCCCCAAAAGGACTATAAGCTCCTTATACATGCAGGGAACATCTTCGATTATCAGAATCCGGGCTATCTCTGGAAAAGGATAAAAGAAAGAAATAATGATGAAGCGATAAGGATAAAGTTCATTGGGACTGTCAGTCCTGTTATAAAAAACGAAATTAAAAAGAACAGACTTACAGGTATGACTGATTATGCCGGATTTCTTCCATACAAAGAAATGTTAGGTGAGTTGCTAACTGCTGATTACCTTCTTGTGTGCGCAACCGAAAAAAGACATGTACCCGGCAAATTATTTGAATACCTGAGGACGGGCAAACCCATATTAGCCTTCGGTGATGATAACGACGAAGTAAAGAGCATATTGGAAAAAACCAACAGCGGGATGATGTTCAGATATGATGAGGATCCCGAAGAATTCTTTGAGAAGGCAGATACTTTTAAGACAGATTTAGATGCTGTTAAAAAATTCGACCGCCGATCCATCGCCTCCCGTTTCGCACTGATTCTCAACCAGCTGAAAACTGGTTAATTAAAAGTTTATTTATTTTATTAACAGAAAATATACTCATAAATGACACTCAAAAAATTACTGTCCCAAATCTTCGAATTAGAAGAGCTCCAGGATCAACCTCCGGTGTTGATAGATATAGGTGCCTCTGAATCAATACACAAATATTGGAAACAGATTTCAAATTATTCTATTTGTGTTGCATTTGATGCTGATGATAGAGAATTAGGTTATACTGAAAAAGATACAGGTGATTTTAAAAAATTATATGTTTTTAATTGTATTATAACAGATTCCGATAAAGATACTTCCGATTTTTTCTTAACAGAATCACCATATTGCTCCAGTACACTCCCTCCTTTTAATGAAAAATTAGAGCGATGGGCTTATGCAGAAAAATTTAAGGTTGTAAACGAGATAAAAATTAACTCTAAAAATCTTATGAGCTCACTTGGTGAGCTGAATATCAGTAGAATTGATTGGTTTAAAAGTGATTCGCAGGGAATAGACTTAAGACTTTTTAAGTCATTATCGGAAGATATTAGGAATGAGATCATAGTAGCGGAATTTGAGCCGGGACTGATTGATAGTTATAAAGGCGAGGACAAGTTATCAGAATTAATTAAATATTTTGAAACAGAAGAATTCTGGCTTTCGGATTTTAAAGTAAAAGGCTCCCAGAGGATTACACAAAAACAATTAGAGGAGAACTTTAGTTCTAAACTTTTTAAAAAATTAGCTCAGTTTTCCCATAAAATGAGTCCGGGGTGGGCAGAAATAATCTACATAAAGGAATTTGGAGAATCACCTGATTCAATAAGGGAATTAATTTTAGGATGGGTTTTCTCAACGATTCTGGATCAACATGGTTATGCACTACTCTTAACTGATAAAATAAAAAGTCTGGATGTTAAAAATCCATATCTGGATAAGACACTGAAGAAAATGATAAACTATTCAAGTAAACAGCTGCGGCGGAATATTGTTTCCCTTAGGTTTCTTCCATCTTTTTACATAAAATTAAAACGTCTGGTTGGAATCCAATAATCGCTGATATTGATCGGCGTATTTTTTAGCGATGATGCTTAGAGTAAAGTTGGAAAGTACCTTAGTACGACTCTTGTTATTCAAACTGGTACGGGTATCTGCATCCAATCCAAGGAACCATAGAAATCCTTTCATCAGCTGCTCCGAACTCACTTCATCAGCTAAATAACCATTTTCCATATGATCAATCATATCCGGCATTCCACCAATATTAAATGCTAACACCGGTGTTCCACAAGCTAATGATTCCATTACCGTATTTGAAAGATTCTCCTGTACAGATGGGGCAACAAAGAGATCTGCAGAATTATAAAATTGAACTATTTTATCTGCATTTTCTAACCTTCCGGTATAAAATATATGGAAAGGTAAATCATTTAATTCTCTGCTGGTTGAAGAACCCATGACTATTATTTCGATATTATCCGATAGCTCAGGTTTGGTCCTGCTTAAGGATAATAATGCCTCCCTTAAATAAGGAAGCCCCTTTCTCTCTTCACTTGCTGTGTAAGCACTAAATAAAAAAATAAATTTATTCTTAGGCAGGTTTAATGCATCCCTGGCTTCGTCAACTGCTTGCGGCTTAAATAATTCAGTATCAATTGGATTAGGTAAAGTACTAATTTTGCAGTTCTTCAAAAGATCACTTTTTTTCGATTCCCCGGCAAGCCAGTTACTGCATGCCAAAATTATAAATTGATTTCTATCAAATATTTTTTTCTTCTTATAAAAAGTAATTTTCGAAAAATCATTTTGTCCCCTGAAGATAAGTGATGGACAATCTCTACACTCTGTTATAAACTTGGTACACCCCAGGGAGTAATGACAGCCGCCCGTAAACACCCACATATCATGAAATGTCCATACTATTGGTTTCCTTAATTCCATCAATTTTTCCAAAGATTTTAATGAAAGAAAACCTCCGTTTACCCAGTGTAAGTTTATTATATCGGCTTTTTTGACTAGAGGATGATTATGAATCATCGTGCCGATGAAAGGAATTGTGAATCTTCCTTTTGCCTTTACAGAAAAAAACCTGATCAGCAAATAATCAACTATGACCCTTATCTTGGTTCTAAGCTTATAAAAATAGCCTGAATTGATCGAAGTTACTGAAGAATCACCGGACCTTTTTTGTTGGACGAGAATTTTTGAATTGATACCGATAGAGTTTAATGCAAAACTAATATTATAACAGGCTTTGGCCGCTCCTCCACTAAGGTCAGATGTACTAATATGCAAAATGTTCATACGATATTTTTATAAGCAAAAATATTTAGCTGCAGATCCATTGCAGGATTCTGAACATTTATTTTGTTCTTAAATGGGATATGTTTTTCATATACAGAGTTGATAAAATACCTGAAGCCGTACTGAGATAATATCCCAAGTATCTTATTAAGGTCCTGCCCGCGGTCAGCAAAAGAATGATATTCGATGAATATATTTTTTATCTTTGAAATACTGTCTCCCAGATCTATAATGACTTCCGTTTCTGCCCCCTCGATATCCATTTTCAGAAAATCGATAATGCCCTGCTCCTGTTCAACCATCTCCTTAAGCCTGATTGAATCAACTTTTACTTTATCCCCTTTTCCGTAAACCGAGCCTGCATCTGCTGAGTCAGAATAAAAATCCAACCCTTGATTATTTATCCATATCGCCTTAGAATAAACTTCAATTCCCTTGATATTATTCTTTTGCAGATTACCTTTAAGTATGCCGGTTATATTTTTATCTGCTTCAAAGGCTTTTATCCTTGCATCCGGAAAATGTTTTTTAAAGAATAAACAGCTGATACCTATGTTTGCGCCGCAGTCATAAATTAGTGGAGATAGAGAATCTGTCTCGAATAGGTAGTACTGTTTGACAAATATTTCCTTAAACTGGTAGATGAATGATAGGCAATCGGTAACAGTGACATTATAATTCAGAAATTTTATTTCCCGGTTTTCATATCGGGGTGTTTTTCCATACAGGAATAAGAGTCTGAGATATTCTCTGTAGTACCTGTTTGTTAAAGACAAACCGATTATTTCTGATACAGGATTCATTTACTTATGATAAACCTTTTTAAATGCTTTGTGATATCCGTCTAAAACACTGTTTATATTAATTTCATTTTTAATTATATCAAACGAATTTTGACCCATCTTCGAAGCAGTCTCAGGATTATTAAGAAGTATCCTTATTTTATCTGCAAGGTCCACCTTATCACCTTCCGAGAATATATAACCATTATATCCGTTTCTTATCAGCTCTTTTTCAGTACCGTCACAAACAGAACAAATAACTGGCTTCCCGAAACTCATCGCTTCATTGATTGATAGTCCACCCATCCCCGCCAGCACATATACTGCGGACGACATTAGATATCGGCCAAGCTCAACAGGATCGTAGGTGCTTCCAGAGAAGAAAATATTATTCGTTAAATTTAACCTGCCTGCCAGTTTCTGTAATTCCTCTTTTTCAGGACCCTCTCCAATCACATATAATTCAATGTCGTTATAATCTTCTTTTAAGATGGCTGCAGCTTCTATTAGGAGATCCACTCTCTTCCATTTAACAAGTCTGCCTATATGAATGATTCTGTGATTGTTCTGAAGAATACCTTCATCCTCGAGTTTTTCTTTTGCGGAAAATAAACGTGAAGTGTCGGGAGAATTATATGTAATGAAAATCTTTTCCCTGTCAACTCCATAAGAACCAAATATATCATAGGCGTCTGATATATAATCCACATGAGCATCAACAAAATTAAATATGATCGATCTTACAAATGTAAGGAGTTTTATCTTTAAGAGTGAAAATAAGGATTTCTGATATTTGGTTTTCCCCTCATCTTCAGAATATATATTACCTTCAGTATAAAATTTTACAGCTTCTTTCTTACGAGGAATTCTAAAAGGAATTTCTTTATATATCAATGCTGTTCTGCCGAGTTTCATTTTTAACAGCACTGTTGGCAGAAAAACAAATCCGAGGATATAGGGCCAGGTCGTCACAATAATGTCGGGTTTATTTTCTGATATAAATTGATTAAACCCTTTGAAGAATTCTCTTCCATACCAGGTTTTATACTCAGGTAACTTGTGGACGTTAAACTCTACTTCAGACTCGCTCTGGAAAACTCCCTTCCCGATGATTTCACTTTTGCTGAAAGGAATAAGAACAGAAACATCAATATCATTTAATTCGTTTAAGCGGTTTAATACAAAATTGTAATAATGCGGTAAACCTCCGAAAGTAAATAAAACTTTCATATTCCCAGACAATTCTCTTCACGATAAAAAATACTTGTGCTGGTGTAATGAGCGGTTATCGGTGACATACCCCAAAAGGCCAGCTGTTTAAAATGATTATTAGTCAGATGCACAACAGCATTCCGGTAAAGCTCCAGCTCAGAATTATCAAAAATAATAATACCATCTTCTTTAAGTTTCCTGATACTATTTTTTACAGAATTTTCTCTATCTCTTCCATCGATAATAATGATATCAAACTGCTTCTTCTGGTTAACTACTTCCCTGCAATATTCACCACCGTATTTTAACTCCCTGTAAATTACTTGTGCATTCTCGGGTAGCCATATTTTTATTTTCTTATACCAATCCTGATCGTTTTCCACAGCGATTATCGAATTAACCCTTTCAGAATACCAGATCGTCGAATTTCCGCAGCCGTATTCAAATACATCAAAATTATTTTTAAGTCTGGGTTCAATAAACTTTAAAAAGGGATAGGTATTCCAGGGGATAGGTTTACTATTTTTATCCACTGATTCCTTCTTATAAAAGCTGTTAAACCAACCGTCATCCACCAGCGTGCTTTCCAGCGATAGTTGAACGCAGGCTCCCAGCCTGATCCTATTCAGAAACTTCCAGGCTGCATTTCTTAAAAATTTATACTTTTTATTTTTAGTCATTTTCGGAATTACTCAGATTCTTTCTCCATTCTGCAGGATTTTTCCATTTTTTATAGAAGCCTGCCAGACTCTCAATCTCCCTGATCTCAAAAAATCTGAGGAAATAAAGTATAAAAGGGAATATGATCAGCAGGATGGTTTTAGCAATCAGATCAAATAATAAATTAAGATTAAAAATTAAAGAAATCAGGTATAAACCTACTCCTATAGATATAGTTATGGCAACCTTGATGTTCTCAAATGGTATTTTATAGTACTTTTGAGATATATGATAAGATAACCAATATAGAAAAATAAAAGAAATCAGGGTTGAGTAAGCGGCGGCCATCATTCCCCAGATTGGTATCAAGATAATATTTAGTATTATGTTAAGAAGCGAGGCTGTTAAGGTTATAATAGCCAGGGACTTTGTCTTTTTTGTAAGCAGCATCCCCAGTGTGGCAACAATTCTCATTCCGAAAAATATGTATGAGAATACTATAACAGGTATTACTTTTGCGGCACCCCAGTACTCCGGATTCAATGCGAATATCTTGATGATGTGCCCGCTGAACAGAGAGATGGCAAGACTTATCCAGACTAACAAGAATGTCAAATATGTCAGCAGCTTGGAGAAATACCTTTTGTCACCTTCCTGCTGATAAATCTTGTAGGCAAAAGGCATCAGAGCAAGACTGAAAGGCATAATGATAAACATATTGACTACACCCGATATCCTGTAACCAAGATCATATAGTCCAAGTTCATTGTAATTGGTGAAATATTTCAGGATGTACCTGTCGCTTACATTCAGGATCAGCATTGCTACTGATGTGAATATCATTGGAAACCCGAAGCTAATTGCTACCTTAATGATCTCCTTCTCAAATTTATGGAGCATACTCTTTAACATTGAAGGTAGCAGCAGTATGAAGAGGATCGCTTCGCTTAGAATGTATGAGTACAGAACTCCGCTGACGCCAAGTTTTTTGTAGGCAACAAAGAATATGATGAAGCCTAATGTAAATACTAGTTTGGTCAGATTGCTCGCCGTAAACCAGCCGGATTTTTCATCGGCCCTGAGCTTATTTGAGAAAAAGATATTCAGAACTCTCAAGGCAATAATGTAAATGGCCAGCCGCAGGTAAAGATAAAATTCGGATGAGTCCTGAAAGTATGATGAGATGAAAGGAACGCTCAGTTCCCCCAGTGCAATAAAAATAACAAGGATAAATACTGATACTATACTTAATGTATAGAAGATACTGTTTTTTCTCTCCTGATAATCACTATGATTGGAGAGCATCACAAGTGACTGACCAAGTCCGAAATTCAGAAGTTCAGTAAAGATTGAAATGGTTACTTCAAGGATCCCTAATACCCCGAACTCACTGACTGAAAAAAAAGTTGAATATATAGGAAGTAATATTATCCCGGAGGCTTTGGTTGCAAGATTACTGATGCTGTATATAAAAGAATGTTTAACTAAATATTTTAATTTATCGAGCATTAAATACTTCTTTAACCATTCGTTTCAGGAGATCTTTTCCTGCGGGTTACAAGGACTACGATTAATCCTAGTACTACTAGCGAACTGAGGATTAGAGCCAGATATTTCGATATATAAAAACTTTCAGGAGCATAATGGAATTCAACTTTGTGCTGACCTGCGGGAACAATTATCCCGATATACCCATGATTAGTTCTGTAGATATTCGTTTCTTTATTATCAATATATGCTTTCCACCCTGTGGGCACATAACTGTCACCGAAGAAAAGAAAGTTATTACCTGAAGCCTTAACATCAGCGGCAACAACTTCATCTTTGTATTCTGTTATCTTAACGCTCGTCGATGAGTCGGCAGGTGCTGCTTTTAACCCCTGCTCAGAGACAAAAGCCTTATGCCTTGGATCGAATGATGAGGCTTTTATCTGCTGAAGTATTTCCATTTCCGGTTTGTATTCCACTGAGTCAACGAAGTATAATCTTGGCAGTGCGTACTGGTTAATGTAAACTACGCTTTTATCCCCTGTATAAATAGGTGCAAGACCGGGAAACTGAACCTGCTTTTCGGTAATAATGTATTTGACGTTAAGCATTCTCCAGAGTGTGGCATTAACAGGACCAACTACATCAATGATATCCTGGTATGCGCGGGGTTTGATGCCCGAATAACCATAAAAGTCTTCCAGCAGAAAGTAGGCATTGAAATTGGAATTATTATTAAAAGATCCCAGCGAACCATCCTGTTTCAGGTTTAATATTCTGAAGGGTTCCTTATCATTCTGTTCTTCTATTACCTTTACGTAGTCAGGTTTCTTGAAATCATTTTCTAAATTAGGGGTAGGGATATATTTTGCACCCCGTGCATCAATTCTCCACAAATCGATAAGCGAGAAGATTATTATTATAAGAACCAGTGAGTCCCTGCTTAATTTTTCCTTAACGTAAAAGTTTGCTGCCCAGAATGTCAGCGCAAGGAATGCAAATGCAAAAAGAAAATCGCTAAGGAACATCTGCGATGTATAGTCTGCAAGCGCCTGAAACTGTTTGGCCATCTGGGGACGTGAAGCAGATAAAGTTGCAGCATACTCGTTTACTCTTGAAACGAACCACTGGGTAATAGGACTATTAAGCAGAACACCAAGAATAAAGATTCCCGTAAATACATAGGCGGCATTTCTTATAAGCTTTTCCAGCTTAATATTTTTCTCAGTCCTTAGGGAAATTATCTTCATTATTCCGAGACCTGCCAGTACGGGAAAGCTCATTTGTATGAGAACAAGGATCATCGAAGGCACGCGGAACTTATTAAAGAATGGCAGATATTTAAATAGAAGATCGAATACTACCGGAAAGGTCCCTCCAAAAGAAACAAGCAGAGCAAAAACGGATAGTATGGTAAGGAACTGTACGAACGGCTCCTTCCATCGGCTGAAGATCGCAAATAGTGCCAGGAAGAAAACAAGCACACCCATATACATTGCGACATCTACAAAAGGCATCTGGCCGAAATAAGTATTCACTTCCACCGGCTGATTATTTGTCAGCGGTCCATTGTAAGTCGAGTTTCCAAACCCGAAGTATGAAGGAACAATAAAAGTTAATACTTCACCCGGTGAGAAAGACCAGTTTGTATGGTAGGTATAATACTCCGAGGTATTCTCCTGCTGCTTCCCGCTTGTCTTATCAATAATGCTCTCAGTCCCGCGGGTAGAGTATTGCGAATATTCGTAAACCTGGGTGAAGCTGTCAGATTGTATAAGCAGTGCGATTATCAGTGCGGCCGCAAATACTCCCGCAGATTTTAATACACTATTTCTTAAAGGATTATCTTTCTTAGCCAGCGCCCGGATGAAATAATAGAGAAAATATATACCAACAGAAAGAACGGTATAGTAGATGATCTGTACGTGGAAGCCCTGAATGAATAGCTGCAGTGTAATTATAAGCAGCAGAAAATCTATAAGGCGTATCTTATCCTTCAATCGTAATAACATCAGAAACAGCAAGGGGTAGAATGCCAGCGAAGTAAGCTTTGTAACATGACCAATAAATAAGAATACTATCAATCCGGTACTGAAGGAATTGGTGACCGCCGTAAACAGGCTCACCATAAAATTCCTTGTCAGGTATTTCATCAGCAGGAAGGAGGTAATACTCATAATGATCAGGTAGAATACCCACTTTACGTAATCATTCGAAAAAGGAGCCGTGAATACATCCCTCACAGCGGTTATACCTACATACATCAGGTTGAACCATTTTGCGGAAGTGCCTATTGCATAGGCCGGCATTCCACAGAAAATGTATGGATTCCAAAGCGTAAAGCCATCACCATGGTTCTCTACATACGGCCGCATACTCTGGCTAGAAATTATGTCACCCGACTGAAATGTCTTATCCCCGAAGAACAGCGGATTCAGGAACCCAAGGAACAATATGATTATTACCAGAATAGCCGCCAAAGCATGAAACTTTGAAGGAAGTATCTCTTCTATGTTGAACTTTGCAAAGAATCCTTCGGGTTTGCTCTTCTTCGACTGAATGGTCTTTTTGGTTTTAGTCATTTGAATTCCGGCTGAATTAAAATTTTCCTTGTCATTTTTTTGCTATAAATGTTATCCCTGAACCAACTTTATTCTTAAGTGAATAATCTGCATACATCATTATGATTGTAAATGGTAAAGTTATAAGGAAATAAAACGGGAGTAAAATCAGAAAGAATTTCGAAATATTCACCAGCATAATGGGATATTTAATTCCCAGACGCCAGGCTTTATCACCCCAGAATCCGTATGTGTAGCGTGACCGGTAAACAGAAAATCCGATAGGGGTTAGTTTTCCTTCAAGGTCTTCATGCGAGTATCCGTCACGGGCATGCTCACTTACAAAGCTTTCATCTGATTCACCATGAACATCGCTGCCGCCGTAAATTGACGGTGTATTTATAAGCAGGTACCCGCCGCGTTTCAGAGCTCTATAGAAGTTTTCAAATACCTTAACATCTTCCTCTATATGCTCCATAACATCAACACATACTATTATATCGAACCTTTCCTGGTGCTTTACGGCTGTCAGATCTTCAATTCCAAAGGTGACATTGTTAATCCCTTCCGATTCAAAAAACTCACGGCAGTCTTTTATCCATTCTTCCTTTACATCAACAGCATAGATCCTGGCAGGTCTCATTTGCTTCGACATAAAAAAAGAATACTGCCCGTACCCTGTTCCCGCATCGTATATTTCGATTTCCCTGCTGTTGAATATATTCCTCAGATTCCGCAGCTCCCTGCGAACGTACCAAGAACGCAGAAACATAACGTCAAGTATACTGTAAAACAGAACTCTGAGTTTCGGGTACTTCCTTATCACGGAAGCGAAAATATCTTTTACAGGATCGTAAAACATGAGGCTAACTTATTTGGGGAGAAAAATCAGAATGAGCCGGATAAACGATAAATAATTTCACACCTAAAGCTCTTTATCCTTTATTATGTATTCTCTTTCGCTCATAAAATTGTTTACTAACATCTCACCTAAGAGTCCTACCGAGAAAAATTGAACTCCCACGATAATCAGCAGCATACCGAGAAAAAGCATAGGCCGGTTGCTCAGTGGTTCACCGATTATCCATAATACCGTGAGATAACCATTTACAACAAGACCTATTAAGAAAGAGAGAGCACCAAGAAACCCGAAGAAATGCATCGGCCGTTTTATATAGCGCGTTGCAAATATTACAGTAATGAGATCTATAAAGCCCTTAAAGAAACGGGAGATACCGAATTTTGTTTTGCCGTACCTGCGCGGATGATGCTTTACCGGGATTTCCGTTATCTTAAATCCCTGCCAGTCGGCTAACACCGGTACATAACGATGCAGTTCACCGTAAACTTTTATATTGTCGGTTACTTCTTTTCTGTAAGCTTTAAGCCCGCAGTTGAAATCATGAATTTTGATGCCGCTTATTATACGGGTAACAAAATTAAAGAACCGTGAAGAGGTCTTTTTAATAAATGGATCATGCCTTATCTTTTTCCATCCGGAGACAAGATCATATCCGTCTTCAAGTTTTTTTATCAGGTTGGGAATTTCGTTGGGATCATCCTGAAGGTCTGCGTCCATCGTAATAACAACATCCCCTGTGGCATTATTGAAGCCGACCTGGAGAGCTGCTGATTTTCCGTAATTCTTCCGGAAGCTTAAAAATTTAAATCTTTTGTCGGTTCTGCAGATATCCTTAATGAGCTTCAGCGACTTATCATCGCTTCCGTCATCAACAAAAATAACTTCGTAGCTTATATTAATGTTCTTTAATACTTTTCTGATCTCATTCGTCAAAGGATTTAGCGATTCCTCTTCGTTGTAGAGAGGGACAATAATAGTCAGCTTCTTGAATTCGCTCCGGGGAGACTCCCCTTTCTGCTGATTATATCTATTGTAACTTTTCCGCCTTCCGCGGTAATACCTGTTGTACCGGGGATTTTTCTTACCGCCTGAATCGTCGCTTCCCCCTGGTTTATTAGAATTCTGCCCGTCGCCGGTGGTATTCTGATTTGTTTTCTGTTCGTCCAAATTTGTCAGTTTATTGTAAAAATTAAGCCAAAGTTAATTGAATAATTGCATAAAAACAATTTAGGAAGATGTGTATTGAAATGATTCTGCACCAAAAGAAGGCACGGCAGCTGAACTCCTCCGGGATCTGCTCATCTGATATCTATGTTCCCCCACGCTTGCATTATCTCGTTTTGCTGTCTCAAACAAACAACCTCGGAGAGGTTGAACATTTGTAGAACTTGATCATCGGTTATACCCCCAACAACCTTGTGGTTTTCCTTATCCCATATCCCGCGTAAACAACCTCGGAGAGGTTGAACCTTTGTAATCAGGCATACACAAAACTCACCCCCAACCCCAGCGGGGTTGAACATTTGTAGAACTTGATCATTGGTTATCTCCCTACAACCCTCAGCGGGGTTGAACCTTCTCTCGATTTGTCAGAGAAATTGGTGGGCCGGAAGGCAGATGGTTACGGGTACTTGGTTAGCTGGTTGTTATGACGGAGTTTGAGGCCGACAGATGGCCGACAGATGGCCGACAGATGGCCGACAGATGGCCGACAGATCGATAATACTTGTTCTTTGATGCTCTTCCCGGTCGGTCTCGCCTCACCCCCAATATAATCAAAGAGATAAAATATAGCCCAAATATAAGGATTTTCGGTAAGTGTGACAAGGAATAGCGCCTGAGGCTAACTAATGAAATAATATGGGCTTGTACGGGAACTTAAATCTTGACAAAAGTGTATAGATTGTGTAGTTTTGAGTTAATAAAAATTAGAATTCTGAATAGTAATATCCAGGATTATCAAATTCAGGAGTATAAATGAGCA
This sequence comes from uncultured Bacteroidota bacterium, assembly GCA_963839165.1. Classification (GTDB taxonomy): domain Bacteria; phylum Bacteroidota; class Ignavibacteria; order Ignavibacteriales; family Ignavibacteriaceae; genus DATFVA01. Next base: position 1,589,313 of record CAWIUG010000005.1, read on the forward strand.
ATACCGAAGTTGGAACGATAGAAGAATTAGCGAATAAGGAATATAAGTACGGTTTTGTGTCGGATATCGAAGCTGAAAGTCTTCCACCCGGATTAAATGAAGAAACCATCAAAAAGCTCTCTGCAATTAAGAATGAACCAGAATGGATGCTTGAGTGGAGACTGAAATCCTACAGGCAATGGCTTACGATGAAAGAGCCCCATTGGGCAAATGTTAAATATAAGCCGGTCGATTACCAGGATATAACGTATTATTCCGCACCTAAAAAGAAACCAGATTTGAAGAGTCTTAATGAGGTGGATCCCGACCTGCTTAAAACGTTTGAAAAGCTCGGTATCTCACTTGAAGAACAGAAAAGATTAAGCGGCGTTGCTGTTGATGCTGTCTTTGATAGTGTTTCTGTAGCAACAACATTTAAGGAAACCCTTGCGGAGCTCGGTATTATATTTTGTTCAATTTCTGAGGCAATCCAGAATCACCCCGACCTGGTAAGGAAATATATGGGAAGTGTGGTTCCGTATACTGATAACTTTTATGCTACCCTTAATTCGGCGGTTTTCAGCGACGGAACTTTTGTCTATGTTCCAAAAGGCGTTCGCTGCCCGATGGAGCTTTCTACCTACTTCAGAATTAACGCGGCTAAAACAGGACAGTTTGAAAGGACTCTCATCATCGCTGATGAAGGTTCTTATGTCAGCTACCTTGAGGGATGCACAGCTCCTATGCGGGATGAAAACCAGCTTCACGCTGCAATAGTTGAACTTGTTGCGCTCGATAATGCGCAGATCAAATATTCAACTGTTCAGAACTGGTATGCCGGTGATAAAAACGGTAAGGGCGGTATTTTTAATTTTGTTACCAAGAGAGGTGCCTGCCGCGGTGTTAATTCAAAGATATCATGGACGCAGGTGGAAACAGGTTCGGCTATTACCTGGAAATATCCGGGATGTATCCTGCAGGGAGATAATTCTGTCGGCGAATTTTATTCGGTTGCAGTTACAAATAATTTTCAGCAGGCTGATACCGGAACTAAAATGATCCACCTTGGAAAGAATACAAAGAGTACGATCATCTCTAAGGGTATCTCGGCCGGAAAGAGTAATAACAGCTACAGGGGACTAGTAAAAATAACCCGTAAAGCAAGTAATGCTCGTAATTTCTCTCAGTGCGATTCGCTGCTGATAGGTGATAAATGCGGAGCTCATACTTTTCCTTACCTTGAGATAAATAATCCCTCAGCCCAGATAGAACACGAGGCAACTACCTCAAAAATAGGTGAAGACCAGATATTCTACCTGAACCAGAGAGGAATCTCTACCGAGGATGCTATCGGGTTGATAGTAAACGGATATTGTAAGGAAGTCTTTAAAGAACTCCCCATGGAGTTCGCTGTGGAAGCAACGAAACTTCTTAGCATTAGTCTTGAAGGCAGTGTCGGATAAAGTAATTAACAATGAACAATTATTAATCTATAAGTTATAATTTTTAAGAAGATCAGGGAAAAAAATAATGTTGGAAATTAAAAATCTTCACGTGAATATCGGAACTAAAGAAATTCTGAAAGGAATTGATCTGAGTGTTAAAGCGGGTGAAATTCACGCTATAATGGGACCAAATGGTTCTGGCAAAAGCACCCTTGCTCAGGTCCTTGCGGGTAAGGAGGAATACGATATCACCAAAGGTGAAGTAATCTATAATGGTAAGAACCTGCTTGAGCTTTCTCCTGAGGATCGTGCCCGCGAGGGTTTGTTCCTTGCCTTTCAGTACCCCGTTGAACTGCCCGGAGTAAGCAACACGAATATGCTTAAAACGGCTCTTAATGAAATCAGGAAATACCGCGGTGAGGAACAACTTGATGCGATGGAGTTCCTTGCTCTCATTAAAGAAAAAACAAAGCTTGTTGAACTTGATCAGAAATTATTGTCGCGGGCAGTAAATGAAGGTTTCTCCGGCGGCGAGAAGAAAAGAAATGAAGTTTTCCAGATGGCCGTGCTTGAACCGAAACTCAGTATACTCGATGAGACTGATTCAGGACTTGATATTGACGCTCTTAAAATTGTTGCAAACGGCGTCAATAAATTGAAGAATAAGGATAACGCTACAATCGTCGTTACTCACTATCAGCGGCTGCTTAACTATATTGTCCCCGATTTCGTACACGTACTTTATAACGGTAAGATCGTTAAATCAGGCGGTAAGGAACTCGCCTACGAGCTTGAGGAAAAAGGATACGACTGGATTAAGGATCATAAGAAACAGTTAGTTGTTGACTAATAAATCAGAACTTAAAAACAGAAAATTAAAATGGCTGATACTTTAGAATTAAAAGATATTAAAAGCTGGTACATAGAAAATTTCGGGAAATTTGAAAATAGTCTCAACGGCGGTGCTTCAGCACCCATACATAAAATCCGGAAGGATGCGATATCAAATTTTTCGAAGCTTGAATTCCCTACTACCAGGAACGAAGAGTGGAAATACACCAGCATCTCTCCCCTTCTTAAGCATACATTCGTTCCCGCTGAGAAAAAAGAGCACCTGGATGCTTCATGGGTTAAACAGTTTCTGTTTAATGAGCTTGAGCATTCTCTGCTTGTTTTTGTAAATGGATTCTACTCTGAGGAATTATCCGATATAAAAGAATTGCCCAAAGGTGTAATTGCCGGAAGTATAGCGGATGCTATTAATGATCATCCTGAAATAATTCAAAAACATTTCAGCAGGTACGCTGATTACAGAGAACAGATTTTTACGGCTTTAAGTACTGCCTATACAAAGGATGGAGCGTTTGTTTATATACCTGATGGAAAGATCGTGGAAGATCCTATTCATATTTTATATCTAAGCCTTACAGGTAATGAAAAGATTTTAAGTCAGCCAAGGAACCTATTTGTTGCCGGTAAACATTCTCAGGTGTCGATCATTGAACATTATGCTTCCCTTGATGAAGGGATCTATTTCACCAACACGGTAACCGAGGTTTTCGCGGATGAAAATGCGGTGTTGGATCATATTAAAGTGCAGAATGAGAACAAAAATGCTTTCCATATCGCCCGGATGGAAGTCGACCAGGAGCGTAATAGCAGCTTCAGCTCAAATATGATCTCATTCGGCGCGGGTCTCAGCAGAAACGATTTTAATACAAGATTTAATGACACCGGAAGTGAATGTCAGCTGAACGGACTTTTTATGATTGACGGCGAGCAGCTCTTCGATGTCCATACTATGATTGACCACGCAAAACCATACTGCAGCAGTCACGAACACTACAAAGGTATCCTCGATGGAGGCTCGAGAGGAGTCTTCAACGGTAAGGTGATGGTTCGTCCTGACGCTCAGAAAACAAACGCCTTCCAGGAGAATAATAACATTATAATCTCTGACAGGGCCCTGGTAAATACCAAACCCCAGCTTGAGATTTTTGCTGATGACGTGAAGTGTTCTCATGGCGCCACTATAGGTCAGATAGAAGATGAGGCTCTTTTCTACCTTAAGTCAAGAGGTATCGGAGATAAAGCGGCGCGTGGTATGCTTATCCACGCCTTCGCAAGCGATGTTGTCAACTCAATTAAAGTTGAAGCGATCAGGAATTATCTCGAAGAAATTTTAACAGATAAATTTAAACCGGAACAATAAGTGAATAACAAAGCAGAAATATTGCCTAAAGAAACTGAGTTTGATATCAATAGGATAAGAGAGGATTTCCCGATTCTTAAAACTATGGTTAGAGGAAAACCTCTGTGCTATCTCGATAACGCAGCTACAACTCAGAAACCTCAGCAGGTTATAGATGTACTTAATAATTACTATACTTCAATGAATTCCAACATTCACCGTGGGGTTCATACATTAAGCGAACGTGCAACTTCCGCGTTTGAAGAGGCAAGGGTTAAGGTAAAGAATTTTATAAATGCTGCCAGTGAAAGGGAGATCATTTTTACCCGCGGCACAACTGAATCTATCAACCTCGTGGCAAACAGCTTCGGGAGAAGTAACCTGAAGGAAGGCGACGAAATAATTATCACCGGGATGGAGCACCATTCTAATATCGTACCATGGCAGCTTATAGCGGAAGAAAAAAACGCGGTGCTTAAGGTTGTTCCTATTACAGACACGGGAGAATTAATCCTTGAAGAATTAGAAAAACTGATAACCGAACGCACCAAAATTATATCGGTCGTTTATGTCTCCAATTCACTGGGTACCATAAACCCGGTTGAAAAGATAATCGATATTGCCCATAGGCACGGCGTCCCCGTGCTGCTTGACGCCGCGCAGGCTGTAAGTCATATTCCCGTTGATATGCAGAAGCTCGATTGTGATTTCTTTGCGTTTTCGGGACATAAACTTTATGGTCCCACCGGTATAGGCATTCTCTATGGAAAAGAAAAATTACTCGAACAGATGCCCCCGTTTATGGGAGGCGGAGATATGATCTCTAAAGTTACATTCACTAAAACAACTTATAATGAACTTCCCTTTAAATTTGAAGCAGGAACGTCGAATATTGCAGATGCTATCGGGCTGGGTGCCGCGATAGATTATGTACAATCTATCGGTCTTGATTCCATTTCAAAATACGAGAAGCATGTACTGGAGTATGCTGCAGACTTGTTATCTCATGTTGAGGGATTACGGATAATCGGAACGGCAGCAAAGAAAAGCAGCGTTATTTCTTTTGTTCTGAAAAATGTGCATCCCCACGATGTGGGGACTTTTTTGGATTTCGAAGGAATCGCTGTGCGGACAGGACATCATTGCACCCAGCCTTTGATGGATAGATTTAATATTCCCGCAACTTCCCGCGCTTCTTTTGGAATATACAACACAATTGAAGAAGCAGATATTCTAGCCCGGGGAATTAAGAAAGTAATTGAGGCATTCAGCTGATGGATAATGAATTAAGAGAACTTTACCAGCAGGTAATACTTGACCATAATAAGAGTCCCAGAAATTTTAAGAAACTTGAGACTGCGAACCACTACGCAGAAGGATATAATCCTCTCTGCGGCGACAGGATCGATATATACGTTAAACTGGATGATGATAAAATTGAGGATATCTCATTTGTCGGGTCCGGTTGTGCTATTTCCAAGGCTTCAGCTTCGCTCATGAGTACAATGGTTAAAGGAAAAACTATCGGCGAAGCAGATGAAATATTCAGGAAATTTCAGCATCTGATTACAGGAAAACTGGATGAAGAGGTAAATACCGATGAGGTTGGGAAGCTGGCAGTGTTTGCAGGAGTAAGAGAATTTCCTTCACGTGTAAAATGTGCGAGTTTGGCATGGCATACTTTAATCTCGGCTTTGAAAGAACAGAACAAAACCGTAACGACAGAATGAAAAAAGAAACATCGGAAGTGATTAATAAGCAGGAACTTGAAGAGAAGATCATAGCAATGCTGAAGACATGCTATGACCCCGAGATCCCTGTCAACATATTTGAACTCGGTTTAATTTATGAGATTCAAATTGATAATGAGGGGAACGTTGTTGTTAAGATGACCCTTACTTCACCGGCCTGCCCTGTTGCAGGATCCCTGCCCGGAGAAGTTCAGGAAAAGGTGTATTCTATACCTGAAGTAAAATATGTGAAAGTTGAGCTTGTCTGGAATCCTCCATGGGATAAGGACATGATGTCGGATGCCGCTAAGCTTGATCTTGGAATGTTATAATTAATAAATCAAATAATAGGAGTAGAAAAGTATGTTTAATATTATGTCGCGTCCTCCACTATACGATCAGGATGCAGTTCAGCCTATGAGAGATGCTTTAATCGCTGTAGGTTTCAAAGAATTGTTGACAACCCAGGATGTTGATGATGCAATAAATGTCAATGATGATCAGGTAGTGCTTGTTATGATTAATTCGGTTTGCGGATGTGCTGCCGGAAGCGCAAGACCGGGAGTCTCGCTCTCGCTTCAGCATAACGTTATCCCCGATCGTCTGGTTACTGGTTTTGCCGGTCAGGAGAGAGAAGCTGTCGACAGGGTAAGGCAGTATATAAAAGGATATCCGCCTTCATCTCCCAGCATAGCGATATTTAAGAACGGCCAGCTGATGTACTTTATGCAGAGATATAATATAGAAGGACGTTCGGCCGAAGACATCGCGTCTGACCTCAGAGAGGCATTCGATGAACTCTGTACAAAGCAGGGTCCTTCAATTTCACCTGAGGTTTTTGAAAAAGTAACTTATGCGGTACAGTGCGGATCGAAGATCCCGTTGTATAAAGGTTAATTTGTAAAATTGAAATGAATAGAGGTTGTCCTGGTTTTTACTGAGACAACCTCGATATTACCAAAAGAAAAATAACAAAATGAAATTCAGTACCCAGGAAGAATACGGTTTGCGATGTCTGATCAGGATAGCAAAATCCAAATCCCCTAATGGATTAACCATCCCCGAAATAAGTGAGCTTGAAGGACTATCAACCGCTCATGTCGGCAAGCTTCTGCGTATCCTGCGATTGGGTGAATTTATTGAAAGCAGCCGTGGTCAAACAGGCGGTTATAAGCTTGCCCGGCCCCCTGATGAGATCATTATCGGTGAGGCTCTTGCGGCACTCGGCGGTAAGCTCTATGAGTCTTCTTTCTGCGACATTCATTCGGGCGTTCAGAATATCTGTACTAATACAATCGACTGTTCTATCCGTTCGCTGTGGAGTAAAGTGCAGTCGCTGCTCGATAGTGTACTTAATAAACTGACGCTTAAAGATCTTCTGGGTAATGAAGATGAGGTCTCCTCAATCGTAACCGGCTTCACCCAGGAAATAAATCCTCTTCCTAATGAGAATTAATCAGCCGTTATTACCCTTATAACCGGATAATACTCCCCTTCCTTTATCCAGTCTCTTAACCTGGAGCTTATTCTATGTTCAGACTGTCAGCCGCTGCTTGTTTTATGTACCCTTCCTTTACCAGCCCGTCGTTCGATCTATATATAGTTATGGATATTTCCGTTGTGTTGAAGTAACCCGTTGAGGTTATCTTTATCCCCTCATATTCCTTTTCCATTTTTACTGATGAATAGAGTCTCTCATCGGCAATCAGATCACTTTGTATGCGCGCCTTCTTTTCGGGTATATTCGCAAGTGCCCAGTATACTCCTTTTTTGGCATTCTGATAGGCAGTGTCCAGGTTTTTCTCCATATCCTGCTGGGCAATTAAAGTGAACGGTACAAGGAATAAAATTAAAACAAGTGATTTCATCGAAATCCCCTCCCATTTTTGCTGTTAAAAATAATAAAATTCATACTAATTTTAACCGGAAACTGATTCTTGACAAATTAGTTTCCATTGGTTAAATTGGAAACTGTAATTATTAAAAATAGTTTCCAATGTAGGATGGACGAAGAAAAACAGAAAATACTCGACGAATCTACTAAGGTCTTTATGCAGGAGGGATTCTACAAAACCCCAATGGATGAGATTGCAAAAAGTCTGAAGATAAGTAAGAAAACGATTTATAAGTATTTTGATTCAAAGGAGATACTTGTTAAAGAGGTTGTTCACAATTTCCTCCTTCAGAATAAATTTCTTATCCAGGATATTCTCGGCTCAGATGATGATGCTGTTACCAAGGCGTTTAACTTATTTCAGCACCTGGGAAAGATTTTACTCAGAGTAAGTAATAAATGGATAGAAGACCTCCAGGCACATTACCAGGATCTCTGGAAAGAGATTGATGAATTCAGAACGAAAATGATGCTTGCGAATATAGCTAAACTTATAAACCAGGGGAAGAATGAAGGATTTATTGTCGACTATCCTACCGACATTATTGTAATGTTTTTTGTCTCCTCAGTTAGAGGAATAATAAATCCTGATTTTTTAATTCAGCACAAACTTGAACCTGAAACAATTATGCCCCCCACTATCAGTCTGCTCATGAATGCGATACTGACTGACAGGGGCAAAGAACTTTTTAATAAACTTCAACCCGGAGTTGACAAATGAAAAAGGTACTTCTGATTTTTATAACAGGATTTATTCTATATGGCTGCGGCGGTAATGATAATCCTAACCTTATTGATGCCTCAGGAAATATCGAAGCCACAAATGTAATAGTAAGCTCAAAAGTTAATGGTGAAATAGAAAAAATATTGTATGATGAAGGCCAGTTTGTAAACGAAGGCGATACGGTCATGATCATAGACCATGAAACCCTTCAGCTTCAGCTCGACCAGGCAGAGGCCTCTGTTGAAGCCGCACGTGCTCAGCTGGAACTCCTGAAGAAAGGCGCCCGTAAGGAGGATATTGTCCAGGGAGAAGAAGCTGTAAAGCAGGCTCAGGTGAATTACGACCTTGCAAAGAAAGATAAAGAACGGATGGAGAATCTCTACCAGGCCAAATCTATCTCTCAGAACCAGTATGATAATGCGATGGCTAAGTTTGAGCTTTCACAGGCTCAGCTTAATTCGGCAAAAGAAAACCTAACCAAGCTGAAGAATTTCGCCCGGCCTGAAGAAATTCAGCAGGCCGAGGCAAACCTTGACAGGCAGACGGCCGCGTCTAAGCTGCTGAAGAAGAGCATTAACGATTCATACGTTCAGTCGCCTATAAATGGCATAATCGTAGATAAGTTTTTTGAGAAGGGTGAAACGGTTACCCAGATGTCGTCGCTCTTCAAGGTATCTGATCTCAGAACTGTCGACCTTGTCATCTATGTTTCGGAAGAGGAGCTTGGACGGGTTCAGCTTGGCCAGAAGGCGGATGTAAGCGTGGATGCTTATCCGGGGAAATCATACCAGGGGAAGGTTATCTATATATCACCCGAAGCTGAATTTACACCTAAGAATATCCAGACGAAAGATGAAAGAACAAAGCTTGTCTTTGCAGTAAAAATAAGAATCGATAATCCAAAGTATGAACTTAAGCCCGGCATGCCTGCCGATGCATCCGTTCATATTTAATTTTAAGATTGAAGATGTGATGAGATGGCGATTAAAATAGATGGTTTAAAGAAATCTTTCGGGAACGTTGAAGCCGTAAAAGGAATTTCTTTTACGGTTAATAAGGGCGAAATGTTCGGACTTGTGGGTCCCGACGGCGCAGGCAAAACAACATCCATAAGGACCCTCTGCGGGTTGATCGATCCGGATGAAGGGAGCGTTACTGTACTGGGTGATAATATCAAAACGCATAAAAGGAAGGTTCAGAAGAAAATAGGATACCTGTCACAGAAGTTTAGTCTGTACGGCGACCTCACCGTTGATGAGAATATCGAGTTCTTCGCTGATATTCACGGAGTAAAAAACTATGAGAAAAGACGGGATGAACTGCTTGAGTTTACACGGCTTACACCTTTCAGAGCACGACTGGTAGATAATCTTTCCGGCGGTATGAAACAGAAACTTGCCCTCGCCTGCAGCCTTATCCATAAACCTGAAATTATTTTCCTCGATGAACCTACAACAGGAGTCGATCCTGTGTCACGAAGGGATTTCTGGAAGATCCTTTCCAGTCTTATCAAAGAAGGAATAACAATATTTATGTCAACTCCCTATCTTGATGAAGCGGAACGCTGCAACAGGGTTGCCCTTATGAACAAGGGCGAGATAATCAGTATCGATGAACCCCGGAAGATCAGGGAATCAATTCATAAGGAAATAATCGAGATCGTCTCACCACAGGCAAGAGAGGCTTATAAGCTCGTACAGCAGAATATGGATAATGAGGTACAGCTGTTCGGCGACAGGATAAATGTTGTTGCTGATAGTTATGAAAAAGAATATGGTAATATTGAAACCCTTCTTAAACAGAACGGTGTGGCCATCGAAAGCTCAAGGAGCATTCCACCCTCACTGGAAAATGTATTTATTCACCTTGTGAAGGAAGCAAGCTGATGAATACAATTGAAGTAAAAGAGCTTACAAAGCAGTTCGGGAAGTTCACCGCAGTCGACCATGTACTCTTTTAACGTACAGAAGGGTGAGGTTTTTGGTTTCCTGGGCGCGAATGGTGCGGGTAAATCCACTACAATTAAAATGCTCTGCGGTATACTCGTTCCTACTTCAGGCGATGCTCTGGTTGCGGGCTTTAGTGTTATGAATGAACCGGATAGTGTTAAGAGAAGTATCGGCTATATGTCGCAGCGCTTCTCCTTATATGACGACCTCACGGTTGAAGAGAATATTAACTTCTTCGGGGGTGTGTACGGACTGGAAGGCGATGAACTCCGTGAAAGAAAGAAGTGGGTGCTGGATATCGCCAACCTTCAGGGAAAACAGAAACTCCTCACGGGCTCACTGCCGGGGGGAATTAAGCAGCGTCTCGCGCTTGGTACTGCCGTAATCCACCGTCCCGGTATCGTATTCCTTGATGAACCAACCAGCGGTGTTGATCCTATTTCCCGCAGAAATTTCTGGGAGCTTATAAATGACCTCTCCGGAGAAGGTACAACCGTACTCGTTACTACCCACTACCTCGAAGAGGCTGAATACTGCAATAATATAATTCTGATAAACGCCGGTAAACTGATAGCGGAAGGAGCTTCCAAGGTGCTGAAGACGGAGTACATAAAGAATCCTATTTTTGAAATTGAATGCGATAAAGTTGTTGACGCGCTTGAACTTATGGAGAAACAGGATTTCGTCAGCGAGACGTCAATATTCGGAAACCAGATCCATCTTATCGTGAATAATAAATTTGAAAGTAAGGACCAGATTGCGTTCGTGCTGAAGAGAAACGGTATTTCCGTGAAGCGTATCGATCAGATCATCCCGACCCTGGAGGATGTGTTTATTCACCTGCTGGAAGGTAAAGAGTAAAAAGTGTTTACGAGAATATTTGCAATATCGAAGAAAGAAGTGCGTCAGCTGCTGCGCGATAAACGGATGCTCTATGTGCTGTTTGTATTCCCGTTCGTTCTCCTCATTCTTTTCGGTTATGCGATAAACTTCGATGTTCATCATATTAAGCTGGCCGTATACGACAGGGATAATTCTGAAATTACAAGAGACTACCTTAACCGCCTGACAAGCTCCAGCTACTTCGATCTGGTGGATCATCTCAGTTCAGAAGACCGGATAAGAACTACACTCGACCGTGGAAATGCACAGGTAGTGCTGGTCTTTCCTCAGGATTTCTCTCAGAATATTTATTCCGGGAAGCAGGTGAATGTGCAGATACTAGTCGCGGGTGTGGATGCTAATACCGCTTCTGTAATTATGAATTATATGAGGGCGGCTTCCGCATCCTTTTCGCAGAATCTTACAAATGAATTGCTGAGGGTAAGAGGCCGGCAGTTCTTAGTCCCCATTGATCTTGAACCGAGGTTCCTCTATAATCCCGATCTTAATTCAACCCGTTATCTTATACCGGGACTGATATCGATGATCCTCATAATGACGGCCGTAATTTCTATCGCCCTGTCTATTGTAAGAGAAAAAGAAAGAGGAACGATGGAGCAGATAAATGTCTCCCCTCTTTCCTCTGTTGAATTGCTGATAGGGAAAACAATTCCCTACACAATAATTGCCCTGCTTGTGGCCTCAATGATCCTGTTTGCAGGATACCTGTTATTTGATGTAACCGTTAAAGGAAGCGTGCTTCTGCTGTTTCTTTCAACTTTCATCTTCCTCTTTGCCTCACTTAACCTTGGTATACTCATATCAACAATCTCTGATTCTCAGCAGGTCGCCTTTCAGCTGGCCGCTTTAATTTCACTGCTTCCTTCTTTCCTTTTGTCAGGATTCGTTTTCCCGATTGAAAGTATGCCCCCTGTAATTCAGATCTTTACGAATATTACCCCGGTGAAGTTTTATATAGTGGTACTGAGAGATATTCTTCTGAAAGGAGTAGGACTTGAAGCTTTCTGGGATCAGCTGATCTATCTGCTCATCTTTTCTGTTGTCTTCCTGGGACTTGCAGCAGTAATTAACCGTAGGAGTAAGACTATATAGGTCCGTTATGAAGATTATATTAACCATCATAATAAAAGAATTCCTTCAGCTTAAACGCGATCCCAGATTGTTCGGGATAATATTTATTGCACCCGTGCTTCAGCTTATACTTCTCGGCTATGCCGCCAACCTCGACATCAATAACATCAACACCGTTGTCTACAATCAGGATAAGTCAGTATCAAGCAGGGAGTTTATAGAAAAATTCGAACGCTCGGGTTACTTTACAATGAATCACTATGCCGATAGCTACGACCAGGTAATGAATTATATAAATAAAGGAGACGACCTCTGGGCACTTGTAATCCCTAAAGATTTTGAAAAGAAACTCCAGCGGGGAGAACAGGTTCAGGTTCAGGCTCTGTTCGATGGCTCCGACGGCAATAAGGCTTCGATAGCATTCGGATATGTTACCGGGGTGGTTTCAAGTTATTCGCAGAACCTCCTTGTTGAAGCTAAGAACAGATCAGGTATGCGGTCGGTCGCAGCCGTTAATATCAATCCCGAACTAAGGGTATGGTATAATCCCGATCTGAAAACAAGAGTGTTTATGCTGCCGGGTATCATGGGTCTCCTCTTAACAATTATCACCACTTCCCTTATGGCAATGGCAATCGTTAAAGAAAGGGAGATCGGTACGCTCGAGCAGATAATCGTTACTCCTATTAAACCTGCTCAGCTGATAATCGGAAAGACGATCCCTTTCATCGTTTTCGGATTCGTAGACGTGTTGATCGTAACTGTTGTCATGGTTTACTGGTTCGGCATCGCCATCAGAGGTGATTTCTTCTTCCTTATGCTTGCCTCGTTTATTTATGTTCTTTCTTCGCTGGGTTTAGGCTTGTTTATATCTACAGTTTCGAAAACTCAGCAGCAGGCAATGATGGTAGCGATGTTCGGGGTTCTGCTGCCGATGAACTTCCTTTCCGGGTTTGCCTTCCCTATTGAAAATATGCCGGGATGGATTCAGCCAATCACTTATCTTATTCCTTTAAGATATTATATAACCATTCTAAGGGGAGTTATTCTGAAGGGCGACGGCTTCTTTCAGCTTATTCCTGAAACAGCTGCTCTGCTTGGTATAGGAATTTTTATACTTGCCGCTAGCTCGTTACGATTCAGAAAACGACTGGAATAAAGACCCGCCGCCCGTGGTGAAGCGGATGTGAAGCGTGTGTGAAACGTATTAGGATCGGTGAAGAACCGGATTTCGGATGGTTTTTTAGCTTCTCTCACAGTCGGATTTCCCAACATTGCCTATATTCTTATCCATATGTCCATAATTATTTTCATCGCCTCAGCGCTTACAATCGGATTCGTCGGTACCAAAATGGCGGGTTTTGCCGATCAACTGGCAGACCGTACAGGACTAGGTGAAGCCATGGCAGGCGCCGTACTTCTCGGTGCCAGCACATCAATTCCAGGCATTACAGCGTCTGTTGTTTCAGCTATTGATGGATTTCCTTCTATGTCGCTCTCAAATGCATTCGGCGGAATAGCCGCTCAAACCGCATTTCTCGCAATCGCGGATATATCCTACAGGAAGGTAAACCTGGAACATGCTGCTGCTTCAGTGGAAAATATGATGCAGGGCTCCTTATTAATAGCATTGCTCGGTATCCTTTTCCTCGCACTCTCCGCTCCTGAATTCAGTTTCTGGGGTATTCATCCCGCAACACCGGTTCTGCTTATAGCTTATATTGGCGGCACCCGACTCATCTATAAGAGCAGGGAGAACCCTATGTGGTTTCCCCGGAAGACAGAAGAAACCAGGATGGATGTCCCCGATGAAGACAATAAAACGAAGTCTTTGTCGCGGATGTGGATCAGTTTTTTACTTTCGGCTGCCCTGATAATAGCCGCCGGCTGGTTTATTACAAAATCGGCCGAAGACATAGCAGCCTCGGCGGGACTGAATCACAGTTTTGTAGGCGCGGTACTGATTGCCATCTCCACTTCCCTCCCCGAACTTGTAACTTCAGTAGCCGCGGTACGTCGCGGAGCCCTCACACTGGCAGTAGGCGGTGTACTCGGAGGGAATGTTTTTGATACTCTCTTTGCCGCGATGGCCGATGTAGCCTACCGGGATGGCTCGATTTACGCTGCTGCAACAAGCAAGGAATTTACAATAATCGGGGCAGCTGTAACGATGACGTCGGTGCTTCTGCTCGGACTCTTACGCCGGGAAAAGAAGGGATTCGCGAACATAGGATTTGAGAGCTCATTGATAATTATAATCTACCTTGTCTCCATCCTTCTGATCAGTTTTAATCAATAGGATTTTTGAACTCCCGCAAAATGTTTTATGTTACTATGGTATCTATCAGTTTTACCAGGAATTCTTAATGAAGATTACAAATCCCGAACCGCCGATCGAAAAACTCATTCGCCCGTTCAAGGAGTTCACCAGGGCAGAAGCATCAAGCGGAATCTTATTGATAATATGTACGGTGATTGCGCTCGTCTGGGCTAATACAGGATTTTCTGAATCATATTTTAGTCTGTGGCATACGAAAATATCAGTAGGCGTGGAAAGTTTTAAGCTCGATTATAGTCTGCATCACTGGATAAATGATGGCCTGATGGCTGTGTTCTTTTTTGTGGTAGGACTCGAAATAAAGCGCGAATTCCTCGTGGGCGAATTATCAACCGCCAGACAGGCAATCCTCCCTGTGGCAGCAGCCTTCGGCGGAATGGTCTTCCCTGCTCTTATCTATATTATATTTAATGCCGGCGGAAATGGCGAGTCTGGCTGGGGAATTCCGATGGCTACTGATATTGCATTTGTAATAGGACTAATGGCTCTTCTCGGTTCAAACGTGCCCGTTAATCTTAAAATCTTTATTACGGCCTTAGCAATCGCGGATGATATCGGGGCCGTACTGGTCATCGCTTTCTTTTATACGGCTCAGCTTTCGTTTACAGCTTTAGCTATTGCAGCCGGTGTATTCATTGTCCTTTTCATTGCTAACAGGCTTGGGGTAAGAAACCTGCTTTTCTATGTTGTGTTTGGACTTGCCTTATGGGTGGCATTTTTGATGTCGGGTATTCATGCTACCGTGGCCGGGGTGCTGCTCGCGTTTGTGGTTCCCGCTACCTCAAGGTATAACACAAGGGATTTCCTTGTTAACGGAAAAGAGCTCCTTGACGAATTTGACCTTGAAGGAGAAGAAGGTCCAAATGTACTGGCAAACGAGGAGAGGCAGAATATCGTGCAGACGCTTGAAGGCACTTGCGCGAAAGTGCTTACGCCTCTTCAGAGATTTGAGCACTCGCTTAACCCCTGGGTTTCATTTTTCATTATGCCTGTATTCGCGCTTGCAAATGCGGGAGTGCCGCTGCAGGAGGATTTCTTTGAATCTCTTGTGAATGAAGTTAGTCTGGGTATAATTGGCGGGTTGTTCATCGGCAAACAGGTTGGAATATTCATCTTCTCCTGGCTCGCTGTAAAACTGAACATCGCCAGCCTTCCTTCAAAGGTTCATTGGAAACATATTTATGGAGCCGGCATCCTTGCAGGCATCGGCTTCACTATGTCGCTGTTCATAACTAACCTGGCTTTTAGTTCTGAGGAACTGACGAACATAGCCAAGGTAGGCATCCTGGCCGCGTCGCTCATCTCAGGAATTACAGGCTACCTTATGCTAAGGTTTTCCGGAACAAAAAAAGTTTTAGAAGAAAAGGCATTATGATATGAATTATAAAATAACATTCCCTTATTTATTATTTTAGATGATGTATTAATAAAAATTCTGAAAACACGGGAGCAGTAAATGAGTAAATTAGTTTTATTACGTCACGGCGAGAGCACCTGGAATAAGGAAAACCGCTTTACCGGATGGACGGATGTTGATTTATCTGATCAGGGAGTCTTCGAAGCCCGAAAAGCAGGCGATGTGCTTAAGGAGGAAGGCTATATTTTCGATATGGCTTATACTTCAGTACTGAAAAGGGCGATAAGAACTTTATGGATAGCACTGGATAAACTGGACCTTATGTGGATACCTGTAGAAAGATCCTGGCGGTTGAATGAAAGACATTATGGTGCTCTGCAGGGATTAAATAAGGCTGAGATGGCAAAGAAATTCGGAGAAGAACAGGTGCACACCTGGAGAAGAAGCTACGATATTCAGCCCCCGGCCCTTGATAAAGATGATGAACGCTACCCCGGAAAAGATCCCCGCTATAAGGACCTTACCAATAAGGAACTCCCGCTTACCGAATGCCTTAAAGATACGGTTGAGAGGTTTCTCCCCTACTGGAAAGATACTATTGCCCCTTCAATACAATCCGGTAAGAGGATAATAATTGCCGCTCACGGTAATAGTCTGCGCGCCCTTGTGAAATACCTCGACAACGTACCGGATGAAGAGATAGTAGGACTGAATATACCTACAGGCATCCCTCTTGTTTATGAACTTGACGATAACCTGAAACCGCTGAAGCACTACTACCTCGGCAACCAGGAGGAAATTCAGAAAAAGACAAACGCCGTAGCGAACCAGGGTAAAGCAAAATAATTTTATCTAATATACAGGGAGAGATCAGGTATTTATAAGGTTTCTCCCTAATTTAGCCTTGACTTTCAGAACCAAAATATCCATCTTTTGCCACGATTTTACATCAACTAACGGTTGCCACCTATCTTATGACTAAAAAAATCACTTTTGCAATTCTTTCTGTTCTCTTTTTCCTGCCCTTCGCAAATGCACAAACAGTTATAGCAAAATATGCCGGTGAGTTTATGGCAATAGGGGTTGGAGGAAGACCGCTTGCAATGGGAGGAGCTTTCTCTGCCGTTGCTAACGACATTACCGCCGGGTATTATAATCCGGCAGGACTTGCGCAGGTAAATTATCCTCAGATATCTCTGATGCATGATGAAAGGTTCGGCAACCTGGTTAACTACGATTATGCCGCTGTTGCTATCCCATGGAGTACCGATATGACTTTTGCACTTAGTGTTATGCGCCTCGGTATTGACGGTATTCCCGATACCAGGCAGGCTCTTGAAGACGGCAGAAACCCCGGTGTTACTGTTACCGATCCTAACTTTATTACTGACCAGTATGCAAGATTAAACTCTAATAAGATAACCGAATTCAGCGACCAGGACTGGGCGTTCTACCTCAGTTTCGCAAAGATCCATTCTGAAAATTTCTATTACGGTGCCAGCGTTAAAATCATTTATAAAGATATTGCGGAATACAATGCTTATGGAGTTGGGTTCGATGTGGGAGCGATCTATCTTCCTTTTGAAAACTTTTCGGTCGGTGCAAACCTGCAGGACATAACCACAACTCTGGTCTCCTGGAATACAGGTCTTAATGAATTGATCTCGCCTACCGCAAAAGTCGGGGCTGCCTATGGACTCCATATTCTAAACGGTACTCTTACTCCGGCGTTTGATTTTGATGTAAGGTTTGAGAACAGACAGTATGCATCCACCTTCCACCTTGGTCCTGTAAGTTTTGATATGCACGCGGGACTGGAATTCAATTATAACAACCTGTTCTCAATAAGAGGCGGGTATAACGATGTAAAGCAGTTTACTGTTGGTGCCGGCATAAAGCTTCCCAAGCTGAATATTGATTATTCCTTCGCAAGGTTTAATATGGCCGAAATCGACAGGCTCCCCGATACACATAGAATTTCTATTATCCTTACCCTTGAAGAACCCAGATTCTTAAGAGACGGGATTTAAGAATCGTTGTTATCTTCTACCTGTACAGTTCACCCTTTTCTTCTTCCGGAGAGATGGTAATCAAGACTGTAGCGTCCCGGTCCCATTAAAAATAATCCAAGAAGCGTTATTCCCAGTTCAAGCGGATGAGAAATTGAACTTAGAGGACCTCCGGTAACATAACCGCTGTTTGCCGCGACAAGCATAGTTATAATTATAAAAGCCGCTGCGGGACGGAAGAATAATCCAAGAAGAATAAGTATCCCTCCGAAAAACTCAGCACAGGATGCAAGAAATCCCCACACGGGGTAGGAGAAGGTGATTCCGATGTGAGATACCGCGGAGCCTATATTTGTCCAGGTTTCGGGACCCGCAAAAAGTTTTCTGCCTCCGTAAACAAATATGTAAGCCAATCCAAGTATCACCCTGATAGTAAGCAGTCCAAGGTCAGGATATGTTCTAAGTTTCCATTTCATTATCACTCCTGGTTTTATTAGCCGCATTCAGCAGCGTACGCATCAGCACATGATTATCAACGGGTTTAGTCAGGAAAATATCCACCCCCGCGTTTATCGCATTCTCAACATCAGTCTTAAAAGCGTGCGCGGTGAGACAAACGATAGGTATGTCTCTGAATTCAGGGTCAGCCTTCAATTCCTTAGTTAGTTCGAGTCCGTTTTTCCCGCCTTTAAGGGAGATGTCCATCAGTATTACATCATATTTATTTTTTCTAAGGTTCTCATATAAAGTAACGTCTGAATCACAAATATCGGTTATAAAGCTTTTGCGCAGGAACATCCGTAGAAACCGCTGGTTCTCAGCATCATCTTCTGTTATCAGTATTCTTGGCTTATTTTCGTCATCCATATATTTTTTCAGTATTATGAAAATTTAAGATATAAATATTTTAATAATGTTGTGCGGATATTGGTTAATCTGCATAGTTGAAATTTGTTTCCAAATAAATAAATTTAACCAGTTAACATATAAGATTAAATTATGGTTCCAGAATTCCACCAGATTGGCAGAATAATGATTTATGCGGGTATTTTCATACTCGTTCTGGGCGTCCTGTTCTTTTTCGGCGACAAGATCCCTTTCCTCGGAAAGCTGCCGGGAGATATCTATATAAAGAAGAAAAACTTCACCTTCTACTTCCCTATTGTTACTTCCATACTTCTCAGTCTTTTGATAAGCCTGATTATCTATCTATTCAGGAAATGATAGTTTCTCTATGATTTTTCAATCAGTTCTTTGATCTTGGTTTCATATTCACTTTTCGGATATAGCCCGACGATCTTTTTAACAATGTTGCCGTCCTGATCAATGATGAAGGTAGTGGGGATGGCATTTACTCCTCCGAAATCATTTATCACCTTATCATTAAAATAAACGATGGGATAATTTATTCCCATACGGTCAACAAAATCCGGAACTCCTGCTTTTGTGTTTTCTCTGTCGAGTGAAATTCCTATTACCGCTACTTTGTCCTTGTATTCATTCTGCAGTGAAATAAGATCAGGAATTCCTTTCCGGCACGGCGGACACCAGGTTGCCCAGAAATCTACAATAACAACCTTTCCCTTAAAATCGGATAAACTCACATCCTCGCCGCTTATATTGCTCAGTGTGAAATCGGGGGCTTTGCTGTTATTATCCTGCAGGGTTGTGTTGTCCTGCGGAGTCTGATCGGCTTTCGGCTCGTTCTGTTTCTGACAGCCGACAACAGTTACAGAATAAAATAATATTATAACTGAGGCTAATATTTTAATCATACTATTTTCCTTTTGAATTATTGATTCTCGTTCAAAACCTTTTGAGCTTTCTGGGGGTTAAATCCAGGGGGATAAGGACCTTGTTCCGGTACGCTCCGCGTATTATTTACAATAAAAAATATTACGAGGATAATAACGATAACTATAGTCCATACCGTATTTTTATATCTTGGATCAATCAGCGGTTTCTTCTGATCTACCCTGGTTTTACCTATCTGTCTTGGTTTGGGTTTATTTTTTTTCTGTGCCATAATACCGGTATATGATGAAATTATTGAAAAAGTGTTTCAAAATTAAAACATTTCTAACTGGTTATTTACTTTTTTGAATAAATCTTTCCTTAAATCTATCCTTTTCCTGTTAAGTCCGTATTTTTTACAGCTTAATTCAAATAGCGAATGTATAGTTTCAGCCAACTCTCCCTTGCCTGAAAACCTTGTACCGAATTCAGATTCATTAAGTTTCCCGTCCCGCATTTGCTTTATCTTGTTGATCACTTTCTTCTCCCTGTCGGGAAATTCAGTCTTCAGCCATTGAATAAAAAGATCCTTAACCGCATAAGGCAGACGCAGCATTATATGTCCCGCAAACAAAGCCCCTCTTCCTGATGCTTCCTTCAGGATAGAAGGAATTTCCTCATCGTTAAGACCGGGAATTACCGGAGCAATGTTAACACCCACTGGAATATTTTCAGCAGAGAACTTCTCTATTACCTGCAGCCTTCTTTCGGGAGAAGAAGTTCTTGGCTCCATTTTACGAGCAAGGTCTTTATCGAGAGTAGTGACTGAAAGACAGACGGAAACCAGCCCCATCTCCGCCATTTCCTTAAGAATATCCATATCCCTTTCGATCAAAGCATTCTTGGTAATGATGGAAACCGGGTTGCGGTATTTCAGGCATACCTTCAATGTTTCCCTGGTGATTTCCAATTGTCTTTCAACAGGCTGATAACAGTCGGTATTCCCGCTGAACATTATGAAGTCAGGCTTGTAGCTCTTCTTATTAAATTCTGCTTCAAGAAGTTTAGGTGCATCCTTCTTGATCATTATCTTCGATTCAAAATCGGTTCCTGAGGAGAAGCCGAGGAATTCGTGAGTAGGCCGTGCATAGCAGTACACGCATCCATGTTCGCATCCGCGGTAAGGATTGAATGAATATTCGAATCCTACATCATAGCTGTCGTTTTTCGATATTATAGATTTGGAGTCGTCCCTGAAGAACTGTGTCTGTATCTTTTTTTCTTCTTCAGGCTCGGTAAAGTAATCCATTTCATCAGGCTTAAAATCGTCAAGAGAGAGTTTCTCAAACCTGTTGCCGGGATTAAATTGTGCGCCTCTGCCTCGTATCCGTGTATTGCTCATTTAACAAAGATAAGAAAAGATTTTCATCCGTTTTATAGAAAAAATCATCCTCATTTTAACGTTCTTGTCTATCCTGAGGATCCCAAACGTGAAATGTTAAAGGGTGAGGGAGAAGATGTGTGATTGATAACCGCGGAGCTCTATAAAAAGCCCGGGATCGTTTATCTCTTTAACAGTGCGTTTATAAACATTTCCTGTAAGGAGATCTTTAAGGTCGATTTCATTCTTCCCGGTTGGAAGCTCAATTTTCAAACGGCACTGCGAGGTTGAATGTGTATAATTTATTATAATTATTCTCATTTCTTTTTCAAGTTTCCACATCCATCCAAGAAAATTTTCACAGGTATAATTAATGGGTTCTGCGTTTACAGGATTAAGCAGCTCCCAGGTGCCTGTCCTGAAAATCTCATCCTTTGTTGCTTCAAGCAGCGTATCGTAATATTTCTGAACCACAACTGATGGTTTTTCTGCGGGCTCCCGGCTAAGCTGTACAGGAAGTTTCGTCTTCTTCCCCTCAAACTGTCCTTCATTATAAAAGCGGACTCCCTGAATTGTACTTATAACAACCGCGGCAGAAAGAGCCTTAAACCTCCCCAGTCTTGTAATGGATCTCTCCTCATCATGGTTCTCAATAAAACGTACGCTTTTCAGCTGGAAATCTTTATCAGCCTGAAGGTGTGCTTTAATTCCCGGTATGTCTCCTTCCAGAAGCCGATCGTAAAGACGCTTGTCATAAGTGTAATCGAAACCCAGCTGCTGAAGCTGCCATTCAAGGTCCCAGTAGGCCTCAGCCATAAACATAAAATCAGGATTCTTTTCCTTAGTTGCGGCTATAGCAGTTTTCCAGAATTCCTCAGCGGGCTTTTCATAATTTACTTTACTAAGAACACCCATCCAGGTATTCTGAAAAACGTTGTTCAGAGGAAGCATCGCCATATCACAACGCACGCCGTCGGCAACCGAGGCTATGTATGAAAGTTTTTCGGTCATCAACGCTCTGGCTGCTGGTTCAAAGTAATTCACCTGTACTGTATCCGTCCACGGCGGAAAGAAAGGATCCCTGCCGTGAACCAGGCATAATTGTTTGCCGGCATTAGATTCAAAGAAAGCATAGGGATCTTTTTTACATGAATCTTTATCTGATTGAAGAAATATTTCGGGATGAGATTTTATGAGAGGTGAGTTTGCTCCAAAGTGATTAGGAATAAAATCAAGAAACAGCTTCACGCCGCTTTTATTGAGACGTTCCTTAAATTTAAGCAGCTCATCTTCAGTTCCTAATGCCGGATTGAGTTCATAATCATCTATGGCAAAGGGTGAACCTATTACATCTTCCTTCTTCCAGTCGCTCAATGCCTTCACATACCCGGGCACCAGGTCGATACCAAAACCGCACTTCGCCGCAAGTTCAGAATTTGTTTTCCAGATTCCCATCAGCCACAAGATCTCAATGCCCTTCTCATTAAGTTCATCAATAAACTTCTGGTCAATATCCGGAAGCCGGGCATCACGTCCGAATTTTTTAATCCATACTCTCGTATTTACTTCCAGCAGCCGGGGATTTATATTCATTAATTCCTTTCAATCGTAACATTAAATTTAACGAATTATGGGGTAATTATACTCTTGAATTTTCGCACATCTTTTACTTTTTTCAGGGTTAAGAATTTTATGCCAGGGGATCCATTAGTAATTTTTACTGCATCGAAGTAAAAATGAGATGGGGGCAGAATGTGATTCAGAAGGGAAGGTTGGAATTTTTTTGTCCCGTCCCTGTTATTAAATTCACAATTATTGTTATATTTTCCCGAACTATTTCGAACCTTTTCATTTAGTTGAGTTTTTAAGCCTTCCTGGCTAGTTGAGTTTTTTATTCTGATATATTAATCCGCGGTTACCCGCAGCTATGAATATTTTTACGACCCCGTTTTAAGGGTACAGGAGAAATTTATTTTAAGAAATTGGTATAATAATTGTCTTAAAGTAGAACATTTAAATCCAAACAAATTAAAAATGTACGGGAAAACAACAGTTTTAATTATTTTTTATGAATTAAGATCCCAGAGGTATTAGATGCTAAAAGCTGAAACTATCGAAAATCCTTCCGATAAAATCCTGACAGGCAAATCTGATCTATATGCTAAGAATGGACTGGAAGACGAGCTCGATAATTATAAAGAAAATGCGATACGGAAAATCAGATTTTCGGTAATTGTAAAACCTGCGATCATTTCATTCGTAGCCCTGATTTTATCTTTTTTTCTTGATCTGTCTTATGTTCCTATACTCGGAAATGTTTCTATAGATCTGGGAAAAGCCCTCTTCCCTACCTGGCAGCCCGCGCAGGAAATTGTTGAACCCTTCAGTTTCTGGTGGATGCCGATAATCATATACGGTCTCTTTGCATTTATGGCGTTCCTTGCCTATAATAAGCTGAAGATTGAAGTTTTAAGGAGCCCGGTAGCTGAAACAATCGACAGGATCATCAACTCCTACCAGAGTATTATCGACAGCATTTCAACCGCTCTTCCTCTTATAGGTGCCGCAATTCTGCTTATAAGTATAAAGCTTGGAGAGGAAATATTTTTAGGATTATCGGTTCCTTTCGAAATTAAAGCATTGATCGTACTGGCGCTTGGTAAATTATTTGAACCTGTGCTCGATCAGCTTGGCGTTGAATTCCAGAACGTGGTTACTCATGTTCAGGATATGAAGGAAAGATATTTCTCACGTATCCAGATAGAGAATTCCAGGAACCTTGTTAAGCAGTTAAGCCAGCCCGGTGCAGGCGGCAAAGGCATCGAAATATCTGTCAAGGATCTCGAAGCATATAAAATTCTGCTTGAGAGAACTACTGAGCTCAGTGAAACACTTGTTACCAACTTCAGCTCGGTTCATCAGATCCTCGAAAAAATTAACAGCATCCAGGGTATTAGTCCCGAAAAAATTGAACACCTCAAATCTCTTGCTGCCTCAATACAGCAGGCATCAGTAACCCTGGGAGATGAAAAAACCCAGGCCGGACTCAGGCATCTTGAAGCAATAGTTGTAAAAAAGTGAGTGTGAAATTATGATTCAGAAAAACAGGGACAGTAAGTTTATAATCTACCAGGTGCTTTACATTTTTGTTATAACTGTGCTGGCGCTGAAGGGTGCAGATCTTGATTTGAACAGGGTAGTGTTAAAGGATGAGGTTGTTAATAAGAGTGTACGCGACTCCCTGATGGTTCTGCTCGATTCTCTTACCGCACAGGGTATAAAGTTTGATGTTAAGGTTGAGGAGAATGCTCTTGAAGAGAATGCTGCTCTGAAAGAAAAACTGGCATCTCTAAATACAAAAATGAAAGACCTTGCACAGAAAGTAAAAGATCAGCCGCCTGAAGAGAAGCCTAAAGAAAAACCTGTCGTTGAGGAACAGGAGATCCTGCAGTCGCCTATATCGCTTAAACAGACGTTTATTCAATATACGTGGAATAAGGCGTCCAATTCCGGCAGCGTTCCGACTTCAATTTATGATCCTAAGGATATGAGCAAACCCCTGGCTGTAATTCCGCCGGGACAGGAAAAGACATTCGACCTTACTAACCAAACGGAAGTTGTGGCTAAGTACGGCAGCCAGGAGGACAGGATAAAAGTTGTTCCCAACAGACCTCCTGAAGTTAAAATTGCCCGCGTTACTACTAAGATGAATAATTCTGATATTTATGTTCAGGACCTTCAGAGGATAACGGTCTTTACCGTTACTATTCTGGATGAACGTCCCGAACAGCTGAAGATAACCTGGAACGGTCCGGTTTCTGTATCGGGACCGTTGAAAGATGCCAAGGGGAACCCCGTATATAATGTGTCATTAAAGATCGCGTCTAACGAAAACAGATTTGACGAGTGGCTCGACAAATTTGGAAACCTGAGGGAAGCTGATGGAAGGTATAAAGTAAATTTCTTCTTCACAGTAGTTGATGAAAGATCAAAGGATAGGGTACAGGTGGGAGACTCATTCTATTTCACTGATTTTTCTAAATAATTATCGGAACTACTTTATGCACAAAATAAAATTACTGATGCTTCTGTCCGCTCTTTTTGCGTTCTTTTATATAAGTAATACACCAGCCCAGGAGGAGGAACCAATAACTTATTTCCAGATGGAACCTCTTGACGACAGCTTGTTTATACAAATACAGACGGAATTATTTATCGATCCGCCAGATCCGAAAGCAGAAATAATAGCTGATCTGCGTGACCCGAACAACCAGACAATATCGATTAAAGGTACTCTTTATCCTTTCCTTGCTCTTAAACCTGAAACCAGGGCAAAGGTTGTTACCTACCCGTTCAAGATCGATCTGGAAGAAACTATTAACTACGGAAGTGTTTTCACCAGGGTCTTTGAGAAAATTAAACTTAATAAGGTAGTGGATCCCCCCACCAAACTCCAGATTTCTTCTACAATGCATTATGTAAATCCTTTCTTCCAGTTCTTCGGCGGTGAGAGGTTTGGTATCCCTATAAAAAATGATATTGGATTATCCTTCGGTATGGGAACAGAATACTCCGGTCCGGGGGAAACAAATTATGTCGAAGCTAATTTTCACATACTCGGTGTAACGGGAGGGGTTTTTGGTCATATTGATGCGTTATCAAAGCTGAGATTCAGCAACAAATATAATAACCTGTATGCGTCAACCGGTTTCCATATTTCTTATGTTATTCCTTTCGGTAACTTTTTTGAGTTCAGCTACTCGAAGGTAGTTGTTGATCCTACTGAAACACAAATGCAGGATTGGACTGCCAACGATACAAGCGGTTATCATGCTAAAATACTTGCGGGACAGTATTATAACTTTGAATTCAGGTACCCTATAAGTATTCTCGGTTCTACAAAAGGCAAAGTATACGCTGCTCGTTTTTTGAGTGAATGGCATGCAGGATATACAGGAAGAGAGCTGTCTCTTGCGGGAAGTACGTTTGATTTCAGGTTTGACGCAATGTTTAACAGCGATGTAAGGCAGGATCAGTATTTAATTGAAATACTCGTTCAGAAGATTGCTGAGAGTTGGGCATTCAGCGCCCTGGCCTTAGGTCCCTCTATTACGCTTTCGCGTATGTCTGATGGCAGCCTGGGAGCAATTTCTGTTTTTGCAAATCTTCGGCTTAAAGTCGGTACCTCCTTCTAACAGAATTTTTAATATTGAAGATTCAACCTGAGGCCCTGCTTACCAGGGCCTCTTTCATATCCCCCACAACCCCATCGGGGTTAAACATCTGCAGGCTTTTTAATTTGAGAGGCTGCCCCTTCATCAAGATACCACTTCAGAATTTCAGCAGCCTTTATACGAGCGGCCGGTAAGTCTTTGTCGGAATCCCTCCTGCTCAATATCTCATATAATATGCCGGCCTTCCTCTCCCCTGTTACCAGAAAGATATTCTCCGCCGCATTGCTTATAACCTCATACGTGAGAGATATTCTTTTCTGACCCGATTCAGGATGCACCGCGACTCCGGCTACCCCTCCGGCAATATTCTTCAGTTTTCTTCCTGGAAATAAAGACGCCGTATGCCCGTCAGTTCCCAGTCCGAGCAGGTCCATATCGAACCGCGGCAGATCATTAACTACCGGCACAACCCTGCTGATCTCGGCTGCTATCCTTGCGGCTTCTTTCCCGGGATCCTCCTCACCTTTTATTCTGTGAACGTTACCTTCAGGGATGTTAATCTTATCAAGGAGATACTCCTTCGTCATTCCGTAATTGCTCTGCTCATTATCTGGCGGTACACACCGCTCGTCACCCCAGAAAAGATGGACCCTCTCCCAATCGATTCTGTTGGCGTATTCTTCAGATATTTTGTTGAATAGTATTTTTGGAGTACTCCCGCCGGAGAGTGAGATAAACGTGTCCCTGTTCTCACCGGAATGATGAGATACCATCTTCATTATTTCTTCCGCTATTCTTGAAGCGGCTTCTTCTGCCGATAAAAATATTTTGATCTCCAGTTTCATTTATTTCTCCTAGTCCTGATTCCTGTCGCACGACTTCTTTTCTGTCATTGTCAATCTTCCAACTTTTTTATCTAAATTTGTAAATAATATATTATTAAAGATATGAAACAGAGCATAATTTTGTGGACTGCCGCGGCTGTTATAACCTTTGTCGCCGGTTTTCTGCAGAGCAGATTAAGCAGCGAGTACCCAGTATCCGGTTCGTTCGGTATAGAAGGGAAAGAAACCGGGTATAAGCTTGACCGTGTATATTACGAAAATGATGACTATAGCTTCTTCTTAAGGACAGCATCCGACAGTCTTAGCGGCAGTCTGTTCTGGAAAACTGAAGGGGCATCCGCCTGGAACAGTTCGGATCTTAACAAAAAAGGAGAGATTGTTTCCGGCAGCATCCCTCACCAGAAGCCCGGTTCAAAAGTTTTATATTTTATTAGGCTTAACCATAATGGAAATGAATATACCATCCCGGGAAAAGACGAAAACATAACGATGACCTTCTACGGGAAGGTACCGGGTTCAATAAACTTTTATTACTGGGCAACACTGCTCGGCGCAGTACTGCTTGCTGTCAGGACGGGACTGGAATATTTCAGGTTCCCCGGCAATCTTAAAAAAATAGAGGTGTTCACACTCATCGCCGTTATATCAAATGTATTTGTTTTTAACCCGGTGAGGATGACATATAAATTAGGATCCGTGGGAGAGTCGGTAATCTCTCTCTCAGAAATGTTTCCGCTTTCCTCTTTATTGCTGCTGGCAACATGGATAATCGCGACAGCCTTAATATTCAATACAAGGAACTTCAGGATATGGGCTCCTGCAGCAGCGTTAATCACCCTGCTTATCTTCGAACTGATGTAAATAGGTGTCACCTCCGTTCTCACCCCAGCCCACCGGCACCACCGCTTACTGTCACCTCACACGCTCTCGCACCGCCCATGGCCTCCAACCAGCATCAATCATGCCCCGGCCGGCCGCACCAGAGATATTTAATCCGCATGGTCCCAAAAATGAACAAATCAGGGTGGAGAATTAAATTCCCTATGAAACTTATATTTGTTTTTCATATTTTTTAAATACGTAAGGTAATCAGTGTGCACAATCCGGTCCTTATGAACCAGCTTTACTTTTATTTATAAGAGGAATATGCCTGCACCGTTAAATAAATTCACCTTTGTCTTTGCGGGGAAATCAGATATCGGACTTGTCAGGACAGAAAACCAGGACAGTTTCGGAAAGTTTCCCGAAGATAATGCCGACCTTTACAGCCCGAAGGGTCAAATGTTTATTGTTGCTGATGGAATGGGGGGACACCGGGGAGGTAAACAAGCGAGCTCAATCGCTCTTAAAGTTGTGCGCGACTATTTCTTCGGTTCCGACCTTGATGAGTCTGCAGCACTTAAAGCGTCAATAGAAAAAGCAAATCTTGAAATCTTCAATAAATCCGGCGATAAGTCTGACTTCGGCAGGATGGGTACAACCTGTACGGTGCTGGTGCTTAAAGCTGATCGCGCGGTGATTGGTCATGTAGGCGATTCAAGGATTTATAAAATTGAAAACAACACGATTGAACAGCTTACAAACGATCATACCAAGGTACAGGAAATGCTCAGGGAGGGACTGCTTACACCGGAAGAAGCAAGGAACTACCCTTCCAAATCTGTACTTGCAAGAGCACTCGGTGTTGATGAGAAAGTCAGGGTGGATATAATAGATGACCTTGAAGTTAAAAAAGGTCAGTGTTATATACTTTGTTCTGACGGCCTGGCTAAAGTGAGTAAGGGTGAGATATTACAGATTGTAAGTAGAAACAGCGCCTCCGATGCCTGTGATATTTTAATCGGTCTCGCTAACGAAAGAGGTGGTAAGGATAACATTACAGTTGTAATAGTTAAGATAGATCCGGATCAAACGCTGAGACCTGCCGTACCTAAACCTGATAAGAAAATAAATATCAGACCCAAAAAATCACGTAAAAAAGGATGGCTGGCAGTAGCGGCCCTATTCCTTGTTATTGTCGTTCTTCTGTACCTCCAGTATCAATCATCGGGAGTAAATTCCTCAGGGGAAGTTACGATAACCCAACCGGCAGAAGACCCTGTGCAGGTTCCTGATAATCAGGTTAAACCAGCCGCGGAAGTTGAAGATACCGACAGCCGGCTTTTAGCCCAGGCTGAACAGCTCATAAAAGAAAAAGATTATGATGATGCTTATATAATATATAAATCGGTGCTCGGAAGTAAGTCGGGCAGCCGGGAAGCTCTTGATGGCGTGGCGGCAATTGTCTCTGCTTATCTCAGTAAAGCCGACGATCTTATGAAAATTAAAAACTTTCAGGAAGCTCTTTCTTACTATAAAAAAGCCAGCGAGATTCAGCCGTTAAATACGAAAATAAAGAGACTAATAAGGGATTGCGTCAAGGAGATTGAAAATACATCCTCTGAAGAAAAGCCTGAAGAAAAACCCGTAGCTGTTGAGGTAACCAGTCCCGCAGCTCCTCCTGTGAATGAAGCAAGCACCCGATTCACAGCTTCGGGTTTCGATAGTCCCCAATGGATCTATCCCGGTATAAACAAAAATGAATGTTCGGTTAGCAGCAGCGAGATAGATTTCACCAATACTTCAGCAGAAAAGTTTGTCCTTTATAACAAAGATGTTTTTGATGTGAACCTCAGCGTCAATGCAGAGGTAACCGGCTCCAACTCTGTGCTGGGACTTGTAATCGGGTACTCCTCCCCGCTCGATTATTATATCTTCAAATACAGAGAGGGAGGAAATTTCACTCTTCAGCGCATTAGCGGAAATGAGATACAAAAGCTTTTTGAAATAAAGGATGCAGGTTCCGGAGGCTTGAGGAAGTTGAGAATTATTTACAGCAATAATATTGTAAATATTTATAATGAGCATGGCCTGCTGAAATCCTACAGGAGCGTTTTCGGCATATTCGGAAAAGCAGGATTGTACGTCGATAAGAATTCGTCAGTGAAGTTCAAAAATGCGGCGATCTCAGGCAATACAGCTTTGAAGTAAGAGCGTAAGTCTTTTTTGTCTTATAGTTTCATTGATCCATAGTTTTACTTAGATTTATGCAGGCAAATCGGAAGGAAATAATGATTAGATATTTTCCCCTTATAATGCTTGCACTTCTTTTCAACTCATGTTCCCCCACACTCGAAACCGTTTACCCCACTCTGAATGACGGCAAGTACGACAGCGAATTCCCCTATAAGTCATCATCACCCGAGCTTGAACGGATAAGCGAGTGCGTTCAGCGGATTAACTGTACGGTATTCTACAGGATCTACAAGTTTGCTCCGGAAGATAAGATCCGCTTTTCGATGCTGACCGATGATCTGCTCAACAGCAAGGCCGACACTGTGGAATACGGAAATAACTCACTGTCAGGTACTGGTTTTACTGTATCTTCAGAGAACGGCGCGATCGCGCTTGTCACCTGCGCGCATATAGTAAGCTTTCCCGATACGGTTGTAGCCTACGAGACGGATAAAAACGGGATGACAACACCGTACGTTGAGACCATTTCCATAAAAGATAAGGAGAACATTTACGTGGCGGGATTTCCGGAAGGGAGCGAGGTTGAATTGCTCGTAAAGGATGACCTGGCCGATATCGCTTTGCTCGGAAGAAAATACAGCGCACAGACAGGATTCCGGATCCCGGTGTTCCCTTATCCTGCAGGCTATTCGAAGCAGCTAGAATGGGGAACCTTCGTGTATTTGTTCGGTTACCCGATAAATTATCAGATGGTAACGAAGGCTATTGTAAGCAGTCCCAACCGCGACAGTCAGGGTTCGTTCCTTGTAGATGCTGTTGTGAACCCGGGATTCAGCGGGGGACTTGTACTTGCTATAAGAGACGGCGTTCCGCACTTCGAGATGGTCGGGATGGTGCAGTGGGTCCCCGAAGAAGAGGAGGTGTTTTTAGCGCCCAGAAAACTGGGAAGCGGCAGGAAATACAACACTCTGATCCCATACGAAGGAGAGAGCTATCCTAAAGTTCATAAAAGCATCAAGTACGGGATCACTAAGATTATACCCATTGAAGCGATAAAGGATTTCCTTAACAAGAACCGTGTGAGATTAAAAAGCGAAGGCTACGAAATCACACTAATCTCGAGAAATCAATAATGTATATAATGTATAATGTATTTATAATTTATAATTATTCATTGTTAATTATTATCACCAGATCTTCACGCGCTTATCTGGCGCTCTGTACATCGGCTCACCCGGTTTTATATTAAATGCCTGATACCATGCATCCACATCGGTAAAAGGACCGTTAACGCGCAGGAAGTTCGGTGAATGCACATCGGTAAGCACCTGCTGTGCAAGAGCCTCGGGACGTGTATGTCCCAGCCATGAATAAGCATACCCTATCCAGAACCTCTGTGCCGGGGTTAATCCTGCTATCTTCTTCCCTTCTTTATACTGTTTCGTGTTCACAAAAGCATCCCATCCAATTACATCGCCGCCGAGATCGGCAATATTCTCACCAAGAGTTGCCTGGCCGTTTATATGCATACTGTCAAGCACAACATATTCATTAAACTGGTCGACCATCATTTGGGTTTTCGCTTTGAACTTCTCCTCATCCTGCTTCGTCCACCAGTTCTTCAGGTTTCCCTTCTCATCAAAGAGCCTTCCTTCGTCGTCAAATCCGTGTGTAAGTTCGTGACTAATGGTTGAAGCGCCCGCATAAGCATAAGCTACAGCATCGTCAACAAGGGAATCAGGAACTCCCGGAACAATAAAAGCAGCAGCCGGCAGAACGATCTCATTATTTGAAGGATTGTAGTACGCGTTCCAGGTCTGGGGAGTCATATTCCATTCCAGCCGGTCAACAGGCTTCCCTAATTTGTTCATATTACGGTCTGACCAGAAAACATTTGCCCGTATAGTATTCCGCGCGAAAGAACCGCGATCAATTTTAAGTGACGAAAAATCTTTCCACTTATCCGGATAGCCTACCTTTTTAGTAACCGCATACAATTTCACGAGTGCTTTCTGTTTCGTTGAATCACTCATCCAGTCGAGTTTTTTAATCCTGTTCGCAAAAGCATCGATGCAGTCATCAACTATTTTCTCATATCTCTTTTTTGTTTTGGGAGAATAATACTTCTCAACATAGATCTGTCCCAGCAGCTCACCCATAGCTCCTTCAGTCGCATCCTGGATCCTCTTCCAGCGGGGCTTTTGTTCTGTCACGCCCGACATCACCGTGCCGTAAAAGTGAAATCTCTCCTTATCATATTTGCTTCCCAGGCGGGATGCAAATTCGTTAAGGAAGTGGAACCTGAGGTACGACTTCCACTCATCAATACTGAATTTTTTAACAGCGGCATTAAGAGCGTTAACAAACTCCGGCTGGCCGACAATAATTGAATCCACATTCTCAGCTCCCATATCCTTAAGCAGCAGGGCCCACTCGATATTCGGAGCCGATTTCTCAAGATCAGCAACCGACATCTTATTATAATTCGCGTAAGGATCACGAAGATCCTCCAGCTTCCTCGACGAATCCGCAAGGAAATTTTCAATCTTATAAACAACGTTCTCATCGGCATCCGCGCTGCTCTTATCTTCACCCAGGAGTCCCAGCGCCTTAGCAACATAAGCCTTGTACTCCCTGCGTATATTGTCAGTACGGGCATCGTCGCGGAAATAATATTCACGGTTCGGGAGCCCGAGTCCTGCCTGCCATAAATACATTGAATATAGTTCGCTATTCTTCATATCCTGATCAACAAAGATCCCGAACATCACATTCACACCTTCACGCTGAAGAAGCGCGACAGTCTCGAACAAATCCTTCTTAGAATTTATCGAGCCTATTTTATCAAGTTCAGGCTTTAGAGGATCGAGTCCGGTTTTTTCAATCGATACAGAATCCATACCTGTAAAATAAAAATCACCTATCTTCTGTTTAGCTGTACCTTCGGGCGACTTAGCAGAGGCCGCTTCCTGAAGGATTCCTTTAAGTCGTGAATAAGTTTCCTCGTTAACCAGATTCGCGAGTCCCCACCTGCGTTCCGAAGCAGGTATCGGGTTCTCCTTCATCCAGGTGCCGGTAGCGTACTCAAAGAAATTGGTGCCGGGGTCAACAGTAGTGTCCATTGCGTTAGTTAAAAAGTCACCCTTTTCCTGGGGATAAATCATAACCGCAGAAAGGATTGCCGCGGCAAATAAGAAGATTAAAAACTGAGAAGATTTAGTCATTTTCATACCAATAATTAAGAGATAAAATAATAAGACCCGCAATTTTAATGATCTTTAACGTCAAATAAAAAGCAGAAATTATGAACGGAGCTATTATATGATGAATGCGGGGCCGTAACCGGCGGGTGAAAGAGTATACATCGTCGGGATATGGAATCATAAATTGTAAATAACTATCAGTCTCGTTAAATTTGTCCTAACGGATGATTAAAGAACAGGGTGCTTCATGGTTCTCCCGAAAATAATCGTTATAGGCATATTCCTTCTGCTGATCCTTGCGCGGCCAAGGTTTTTCTTCTTCAACAGATTAATGTTTGCGGGACTTATTCTATTCCTCGTGCTGGGCATAATCTTTTCCGATTCGATATACTATGCGGTTAACCGGAAAGTAGCAACTTACGTTCAGGCACCCGGCGCGAATAACCTGCCGTTTATATCAGAGAAATGGAAGAGTGCAGGGCTGAAGAACCCGAATGACAATACGCGTGACAGAATGATACAGGAGCTTACGATGCGTAACAGACTGATGGGTTACAAAAAGGCGGGCATTATTAATATGCTTGGTGAACCCGAAGGCACACATAATTTCCCCGGTTGGAGTATGGAATACTATCTCGGCCCTTCACAGTACGGCAGCGGCACAAGATGGCTGGTGCTCAGCTTTGATAACAATGACGAAGTAAGCGACTACAGCGTAGTTGGCAAATAGCCTCAACGGCATTAAACCCCATTACAAACCATTCCCCGTTTCCCCTTCCACTAT
Source organism: uncultured Bacteroidota bacterium (assembly GCA_963839165.1). GTDB lineage: Bacteria > Bacteroidota > Ignavibacteria > Ignavibacteriales > Ignavibacteriaceae > DATFVA01. The sequence continues at coordinate 1,623,039 of CAWIUG010000005.1, forward strand.
GGTGATTCATTTTGTATTTTTGGGCATAGTTTTATAAAATAATTGGAAGCCGCATCCGGAAATGAAAACACTACTGCTTACCCTTACCCTGCTATTAACATCAACATTTATCAATGCACAGAACACAGCTGAGTCTTATACAATAAACCAGGAAGATTTGCTGAATTACGATAAGACCCTTTCGTCGGTGGAATTCGGAGGCAGGCTTCCGGGGAGTGAAGGCTACAACAAGGCAGCCCGGTTCGCGGCGGATCAGTTTGCGGAATTCGGGTTAAAGCCCGCGGGCGATGATAACTACTTCCAGAACTTCAATGTTGAGTACAACAGGATCGATTCACCGGCAGTATTTAAGGTGATCACGGCGGCCGACACAACCACATATGAGATCGGCAATGACTTTGTACTCCGCGGCTTCACAGGTTCGAACAAATTCACACTGCCTGTTGTTTTCTGCGGATACGGAATTTCCCGTCCCGATTTAGACTACGATGATTACGCGGGAGTAAACGTTAAGAACAAAATAGTAATGGCCTTCAAGTATAATCCCGGATGGAAAAACAACGATAAAAGCTGGGGCGAAGGCTATCCCCGTGAAAAATCACTAACAGCAAAAAAGCACGGCGCAAAGGGAATACTCTTCGTTTCACTTCCAAACGACAAAGAGCCCCAGCCGCTGATAGGAAGCGTACTGCATGGCGACGGCGAACAGCCTGTTGATTTTCCTCAGCTTCAAATCTCATTTGACGCGGCGGATAAGCTGTTAAGCGGAAACGGATTTACCATAAAAGGCTGTCAGACGAAGATTGACAAAGAAAAGCAGCCATTCTCAATGAACCTTGCCGCAAAAGCTGTTGTGGAAGTTAACGCGCAGTATGAAAAAAACGCACGCACAATGAACGTGGCGGGCATGATAGAAGGAAGCGACCCTGAGCTGAAAAACGAATACGTTGTTGTAGGCGCGCACCTGGATCATGTAGGTACACAGGCAGGATTATTATTTCCAGGCGCCAACGATAACGGGTCGGGAGCATCGGGAGTAATGGAAATAGCGAAAGCATTTACCCGGAATAAAATAAAACCTAAGCGTTCGGTTATCTTCGTGCTATTTGCATCTGAAGAACAGGGGCTGAACGGCGCGAAACATTTTGTTGAAAGCTGGAAAGATGATTACGGAAAGATAGCAGCTATGATGAATCTTGATTGTGTAGGGTATGGCGACAGTATAAAAGTCGGCAACGGCAAAAGCGCCCCAAACTTATATCAGATAGCAAAACAAATCGATGAGGCCGGTGATAAAATGATGGTTAACGAAACCTGGAACGGCGGCGGAGCAGACGCGACTCCCTTCTATGAAAAAGGAATTCCCTGTTTGTACTTCGTAACAACCAACAGCTACGATCACCTTCATCAGCCGTCAGACAAAGTAGAAACATTAAACGGTCCCCTGTTCGAAAAGATCATAACTCTCGCATACAAAACCGCCGTAGAAGTTTCCGCCGGAAACTACCAGCGGGAAGCAATAACCAAATGAGATGAGGACCATCGAACTTAATACACCTGTATACTGAATCTCATTTAAGGAGTATCATCTTCATTGTACGGACAAAATCGCCCGCCAGTCCGCCGGACTGAGAGGTCCTTAACTGATAGAAATAAACGCCGCTCGGCAGTGATGAAGCGTTGAACATAATTTCATAACTTCCCGCAGGCTTATACTCATCCACAAGCGCCGCAATTTCATTACCCAGTACATCGTAAACCTTTAACGTCTGCCAGCAGCCTGCCGGCACCTGCCAGCTTATCTTTGTAGCCGGGTTAAAAGGATTGGGAAAGTTCTGCGCAAGGTTGAACGATGCCGGAAGCTGATCAGCATTATTTTTATCAACACCCACAATATTACGGTGGAACTTTGCCTGCATTGTATCAGCATTTGCTAACAATTCTTCCAGGCCATCCCCCATAACGATACCGAAAGCAACAGTATGCGAATCTCCCGGCGCAAGAGAGAACGGCTGGGAAGTAAGAAGAGACCGGTAGTCGGTAAGGTCTGTTGGATCAGGCATTATACCGCTGGTCATATATTGATATCTCACCTCATCCGTAGAAGGATCACCTTCGTAAGGACTATATAAGTAAGCCGTGGAAGGTGATTCTGAAAGCATTCTCAGACCAAGGCACCCTGAAGGATTATTCTGAGGATCGTATACATATATCATTCCTCTCTGAGGATCATATCCACCCAAATCGTCAGAAGAATTCGTCTGTGAGCAGATATCGGGATCCAGCCATACAGAAGCATACAGATTCTCCACAGTACTATACATCCTGTTTTTAATTACATACTCGAAAATTATAAAATCATCATACCCCTGTGTACTCCACTGGTAACTCTTCTGATGAACAGTTAATCCTATAGGCGACGATGCCGTTGTTCCGTCATCGTATGTCATTTCGCAATCCTGATCGGATAATCCCGGCTTAAGGTTAATAGCTGAACCGGATGTTCTGTACCAATCCGATTCAGAATAATCCAGATCCATTACCAGTTTTTGGCCGGCAACATCCGCCCCGATCCACAAACCTCCAAGGTAGAGGTAATCAAAGCCATGCCAGTATGCACTGGTACCATCAGATGCTCCCATTTCCGCTAACTGTGAATTGCTGTATAAGGATAAAACCAGGTCACCGGCATCGTGCACCGTACCTATAGTGAGCTGACCACCGGAAACATTAACAGTGTTATTGTCGATGTCTGTTATTAAATTTCTCACCTGGATTATATCGCCATAATTGAACAGATCGATATTTGTCCCCCAGATATAATCGTCAGCCTCAACGTCGTTATGCAGACCGTCATCATACATCTGAACAATCCCCTGGGAAACATTGTTTACAAACACCTCACCTTTCACATCTGTAATTCCCGATTCATCGTCGGTAAAAGCATTTATTATGAAGGATGTTCCACCCGGAACAGCATTATAGGTAAAATTTATCAGTGCCGGCGGCGGATTACTATCCTGTGTATTTCCAATTAAACCATACCAGATAGATGACGAATACGGATCGTACCAGCGTGATGAATAAAAGGAAAGGAAGGGTTGGCCTGCCAATAAGGTTACAGCAGCATCATAATCCTCCCCCGAATAATAAGTAAAGCGTTCCGATGGTCCCCAGTTAATCCCGCCATCACTGCTTACAACATATTGGATATCCCTCTGAGAATAACCTGATAAAAGAGTTGTCGGGTTATCAAGGTAATAGAAAAGCCAGAGGATGTTTCCCGGCTGCGCTATTACCTTTGGCGCGAATTCCCCGTATAAAGAATTTATCACAGGGTGCGGACTACTCCATGAATATCCCCAGTCATAAGAAAATGCTTCAAATATATCGCTATTGCCGGTTGAATAATCGCTGTAAAAAAGTATAAGGTCATTGGACGAGCCGGATACAATTGTTCCATCCCATTCATCAGACGAACCGGATCGAAGTACAACCTCCCCGCTCCAGGAAGCTCCGTTGTTTGAACTTGCAATGTAATACAGGTTCAGGTCAGTATAATCAATGTTCTGTCTGGAATAACAAAGCCAGAGTTTATTGTCATTTGTGCACGACAAGTTAAACGAATAAAAGTAATCATACACCTCATCTATCGTACTTACATACCAGGTAACCAAATCATCCGTATACGCCATCTTTAAAAGATAATTATAAGAAACCATATCAAGTGTTTGCCAGATTAGTATTACACGGCCTGAATTTGTTTTTAATCCGGTAAGTTGATATACATAAGTACCTCCCTCCGCGACCATTACAGGATCACTCCATGTTCTCCCGGTGTCAGGGCTTGTAGTGAAGTAGACCCCTACATAGCTGCCCCAATAAGCAAAGCCAAGTTCAGAGTTCGGAAGAGCAATAGGAACTCCATCGGTCCCGTACTCACCCAGCGGAAAGCGCTCAGGCTGTTCAAGGTATGATAATGATTTCGGGTAGTTATTGTGAATTTTCGGAAGATGAGCAATGGAGCTTTGAGGCTCCTTTTGCGGTTTCATCAGAGAATTTCTGCTATGAGGATCAGGCTGATATTTTTTGGCCTTTGACTTATCAACCGACTGAGGAAACAGGACCGTTGACAGAAGCAGAAAGAAACAGCAGGTAATTATAGTTTTCATAACGAACCCTCTTTTCAATAATCAGAAAATCTATTTGCGTGACAATATAGATGGGTCAACTTCCGCGATTGTCATGAAAATGTAAAAACTAAATAGCCCTGGTTACAGCAAGGTTAGCCGAACTTTAACACTATCAGGCCTAAGCGTCCGGTTATCTTCGCGTTATCCGCCGGTGAAGAGCCTGGATTAAAGGGCGGGAAACATCAGGATATCCTGGAAGCTGGGGGAAATACCGGGGCGCCGACAATTTTTACAATTTTATGACAATTCTCCTTAAATTTTGGTCTAAATTTTCAGCAAAAGTTGAGGATAGTACAATGAAAAATCTGATATTCCTATTTGCCTTAATGATCATATCATTCTTTCCCTACTCAACCAGAGCACAGGACAGTGTAGAAGTGGTAGTTACAAGCCAGCGTGTGGGTCCCTTTATTGAACCCGCATCCCGCGATTATTTCAAAATACTTTCCGATTACGAGAATTTTGCTCTCGCTTACTTTTCAAAAGATTCAGCAGATGACTATACACTGCATATTTTTTACAAGGAAAACAGAGATTTCCACCACCAGCAAATAGAACTAAAGGAAGCCAATCTCCTGAGATTCGGTGAGAACTTTGATAATTATGAAAAAATTGCCGATGGCAGCTATACAAGGGGAAGTAATCCTGCCAGGTTAGACTTTATCCGCTTCAGCAGGAAAGAGATAAACAATAAATTAATTGACAGGTGGAAATATTTTACCAATTACACTTTAGTCGGGGAAACTGATGCCGACTACAGCAAATTCTTTCCGCATCACTCCTGGTTCAGCTTCAGCGCCGGTGTTGTAATGACCAATTTTAACTTTGATGAGCTGAAATACTTCACGGATAAAATCGACAGTTACTATAAGTCGACAGGTTACGACATACACCCGCTTGGGAACGACTATCAGGTGGGGCCTTTCCTAAGATTTAAAGGAACCATTGATATCACACAAAACATATCCGCCGCGGTGATGATAGACGCGAATTTTAAAAGTCAGACCACCAAGTACGACGCGGTATCACTTATGGGAATATACAACTTTACTGATTTGATGGAGAGTTTTGTGCCTTTTGCGGGGTTAGGTTACACAAAGAACCTTTTCAAGGTAACTATCCAATACGGCAATGTTGTCATCGATTCCCTGCAGGGAAGGTTTGAGTCAGTATCAATTGACGGCGGGACGGAAGGTATAATTACCGAAGCAGGAATTAAAACAAAGTTTGAGGGTCTGTTAGACGTTGGAATCGCTTTCAATTACTATTTACTTACAACCTACAAAACAAGCTACGCAGGCGTAAGCCCAGAAATTGAACCCGGAAATTTCGGCGCTGAACTTTTTTTTAATATTAAATTTTAGAAAGCAGGAGCTGCTATGTACCATTATAATCGTTCAATATATATACTAATAGTTCTTTTTATTTCCGGGTGCCACATAACGAATAACATACAAACAAAAGATGAGTTCGATAATGCTTCGGAAGGCAGCATTTCCATACTGACAAAAGATACCACAAAGTATTTTTTAGAGCAGCCCACCCTGATCGACTCCATAATCAGGGGTACAGGGCGAATGGAAAAGAATAACATATCAAATGATTTTAATGGTGAGATCAGGCTCTCCGATGTGCTGTACATACAGTCGGAAAATACAAGTTTCTGGGGAACAGTCGCCGCCGCAAGCGCAATAGGGTTCCTGGGGTTAACCGCAAGGGCCATACTTGATGACGAGAGCGAGGGCGTAAACGCAAAAGTTAATTATCCATATCACGCTCCTGGTCCCTCATGTCCTTTCATCTACAGTAAAACAGGTTCGGAATATACGCTTGAGGGAGAGGCTATCCCGTTTTCCCTCTGCAAAAAACTTGAAACAGAGACGACTAATTCTCTCTCACACTTAACTTCCGGCAATAATGAAATCAACCTGAGGATTTCCAATGAAAGACCTGAGACTCACTACATAAATTCAGTCAGACTATTAAAATACAATTATGAAACAGGCTATAAACTGCTGGCAGATGAAAATAACGTCGTCTGGCCGGAGGCAAATGAAATAGCGCCGTTACGTGCAGAGGATATCAATAAGCGTAACATCCTGCCTGAGATTGCTGAATCAGATAGTCATTACTGGGAATCAGATCTATCAACAGCCTTACCTGCGCAGGACTTCACGGACAAACTGATCATCACCTTCCCGAAAGAAAAAACGGGGAGTTCGGCAGCACTTATTATTCAGGCAATTAACACAGGGATAAGCAATGTCATTTTCCGTAAGATGTATGACTTACTGGGAGACGAGATCCTGGATTTTATGAACGAAGCTGAAAATAATCCTGAAGTACTCTCAACACTACAAAAATGGTTTAAGGAAGTATCATTAAACGCATACCTGTGGAATGGAAATGAATGGATATATGAAGGTAAAATTTATGCCGAAGCAACCTGTGTTCCGTTCGAACGAATCGTAAGGCTCGATCTGAAAGACATACAAACAGATAACCTTACCATAAAACTTGAGTTTATGACAGACGTATGGAAAATCGACAAGGCGGCGATCAGCTTTACCGATGCCGGGCCTCTGCAGCCTGTGGAAATTCCGTTAGTATCGGCGGATTTTTCAGGGAGAGAAATAAACAATAAAATATCAGCAGCGGACGGCAAGTACCAGGTTCTAATGCCGGGAGACAAGATAGAATTGAATTATTACGACAATGAACCGGGAGAGGAATCACGTTACTTTCTGAACGTCACCGGCTACCTATACGAATGGTACGTGAAAGATCCGGGTGCGGATCCCGGCTTCCTTGCTGTCATACCCGAGGGTATCTCCCGTTTAGAACTATTCCGGACCCTCATCAGCAACAAAAATTTACTCCTTCCCCCGGTTTACGCCGAGTGGGAGAAAGTGAGGTAGAAGATTAAGCGACCGTTCTGAATAAGGCGGAATACAGCAGGTGAAGATCCTCATCTCATCAGGATCATTTTCTTCACCATAGTATTCTCACCTGCTTCAATCCTGTAATAATACACACCGCTCGACATTCCGGCGGCATCAAACGTAACCCGATGACTTCCGGCTTTTACCATGCCATTCACCAGGCTTACAACCTCCTCGCCAAGCGGGTTATATACCTTTAACGTTACGAACACATCATCCGTGATGCTGTATTCTATCTGTGTAACGGGATTAAAAGGATTCGGGTAATTCTGTTCAAGAGAAAATTTCTCCGGATTAGAAACACTAACCTGCAGAGCATCGGAATATTTGAATGAGCCATCAAAATCAACCTGCTTTAACCTGTATCCATATTGTCCCGATGAAACTTCCCTGTCAACAAACGAATAACTATTTTCTTCCGCGGCTGTTCCCTGTCCTTCAACAAAACCAATCTTCACCCATCCCGCATTTCCATTTTGTCCTTCGTCCGTTCCGGACTTCCGTTCAACATCAAACCCGCTATTATTTTTCTCAGTCACCGTCTTCCATTTAAGAAAAACACTGCCGTTATCAGCAGAAGCCTCAAATGAAGTTAACTCAACAGGAACCGGGCTCTCAGTCGTCAGTATTGTCCCGAGAGACCCTACAGCCCAGCCTTTAGTAGCATTAGCGAAGAACACCTGCGAAACCGCATTAAAAGACGGGATATCCTGCTCCACCCAGTTATCTCCCCCGTCCGTCGTACGGTAGATAAGCGCCAGGTTTGTCCCGCTGCTGATATCACCGCCCACCGCCCATCCATTAAGCTCATCCGTAAAGAAGAGCCCCGATAAGTCCTGATCCGTTCCAAGAGACGTTTCGATCCAGCTGCTTCCGCTGTCGGTTGTTTTGAATACAGAAGTATAATGCGGAACCCCGACATAAAACCCGGTTACATATCCGGTAGTACCATTAGTAAAAACAATATCCTCCATGACTAAAGCCCGGAAAACTCCGCTGCAGAAACCAATTGCTCCCCCCGTCGGTTGTCTTCATAACCGCCGTTCCTCCCGCGGCATAACCCGTATTGGCATCCGGGAAATAAACACTCTTCAGTTCCGTTTCAAAGGTAACATAATACTGCACATTCCAGTTAATCCCGCCATCGGTTGTATTATATATTGCTCTGGCATAAGAACCCGAAAGGAAATCGAAGAAGCCGCCGGCCGCCCAGCCATTATTCCCGTCAACAAAAAACAATTTGAAGATATCCTGATAGTCGAGATTACCCTGGTACACCCAGGTCTCACCCCCGTTGGTTGTGTGGATTACGTCCCCGCCAAGTCCCGATGCCCAGCCATTCTGGAGATCAGTAAAGAAGATACAGTTCAGACTGGAAACAGGAGTATTCTGCAAGCCCCATGTCTCACCGCCGTTAGTAGTATGAAGAATTATCTGACCCCACCCGGCAATCCAGCCATTACTTTCATCAGCAAAATAAACGCCGTCGAGCGAAGCCGTCGTTCCCGAATTCTGCGAAACCCAGCTAACCTGCGGATAACCCAGACCGGAAAGAATCAACATAAACATTACAGAAAAGTATACTTTTCTCATTTATCCTCCCTGCATAATTTCAGGGAATATAATTAAGGCACGAAACAAATGAGCAATGAAACATCACAAACCGCAAAAAGTGAATTTCGATAAAAAACTAACTAATAAGACATAAATGACCCCAAAACCTTCTTGTGCATTTACAGCACAAGAATTGAGCATTTTATCATTTCCACACAAGACTCCTTAACACACGAAACATTAACTGAAAGCAGGCAGCTACACCCTCAAGTAATGAAAGGAATGATCTGAAAATATCCGGACCGCTAAAACGATTTTAATTAAATAAAACTATTCCTATATTTGCAATCCGATTATTCGACTAACGAATGACGAATAACCGAATGGAGAGATGGCAGAGTGGTTGAATGCGGCGGTCTTGAAAACCGTTAAGGATGCAAGTCCTTCCGGGGTTCGAATCCCTGTCTCTCCGCGACACACTTAATATCCAGGTTTGATTGAGTCTGGATATTTTATTTATTATGAAATTGATAAGGGAGAAATTGAGAGATATTGTTTTACACTCAATGCATTAGCATCTGATTTTTTGCTGCGCTTTATGGAAAAGGCACTTCAATGATATGAAAAAATGTCATTTTATTTTCTATGATATAACTTCCCAGTCTACGGCGGTATTTCTCTTGTAATTAAAATTTTTTAATCGGTTATGTTGCTTGTTATTCATAAATATACTTAAATTCAAATGTTGTTATTCCTCTTCAGCTAATTACCGTTTGTTTAATCATTTATCAGGGGATATATGAGACAGCGGGAAAATACGTTCATTGAGGGTGATCTTTTTACTCACTCAAATACAGCATCCTCATACAACATCATCCGTAACTTCATTACCGGAGTGATCTTCTTTTTCTTATCACAAAATATTTTTCCGCAGTTTACCACACCAGTCTTTGAGTATCTATCGAGTGAAGACGGGCTGCCGGAAAACAGTGTAACATGTATTCTTCAGGATCATCTCGGTTACTTGTGGCTGGGAACCCAAAACGGCCTGGTAAAATATGATGGTTATTCGATGAAAGTTTATTCCCCTGAAAAGAATGACAGTACCAGTATCAGTGATGGAGAAATTGTAACAATTTTTGAGGATAAAAATAATACGCTATGGATAGGCACTACAAATGGTTTAAATAAGTTTAATAGAAAATATGAGACTTTTAACTGTTACAAAAATAACCCAAAAGATCAAAAAAGTATTAACAGCAGCAGTATCAAGTGCCTTTATGAAGATTCGGCCGGCAAATTCTGGGTAGGTACCCAGGAAGGATTAAATTTATTTGATCGGGAAAATCAAGGTTTTACTCAATATTTTTTCAGAGATTCCGATACAATTTTATATAGCTCATCAATTTTAACCAGCTACAATCTGGGTGTAAATGCTGTAATTGAAGAACCTGGTACAGGAAATCTTTTACTCGGGACGGATGCTGCGGGGTTATGGACATTTAACACTTCAGGAAAGACCTTATCTAAATATATCTTTAATAAACCGGATAAAACAGAAGAAAAAACGGGTCGGATTCAATCATTTTTTAAGTCGAGAGACGGGAAAATATGGATGGCTTCATGGCATACATTAACAAGTCTCGATTTACGGAACAAAGAATTCAAATGTTATATGGATTTCCCTATATCAATTAAGGAATTACATTCTGGTTCGACTACTGCAATGGGTGCGGTAATTGAAGATCGTACCGGTTTGATATGGAGCGGCTTCAATTCACCTGATAAAGGAATATTTTGTTTAAATCCGGAGACCGGGGACTACAGGCAATATAAACTATTTCCTGAGAAGCCGGAGAAAAGCAATTACAACAATGTATATTCATTATATGAGGACAATTCAGGGATAATCTGGATAGGCACATGGTTATCAGGGCTTGAGAAATGGGATAAAAGAAAATTCAAATTCAATTTGTTAATGAGCGAAACTCAGAATCACAAAAAAGATTCTTCTTTGTGGCTGTATACTCTGTTTTATGACCATAACGGATATTTATGGTTTTTTTCTGAAAATGCCTTGAATAAATACGACTTAAGCACCGGAAAATATTATCACTACTTTAAAGATAACGAATTCATTCCGGCAAATGCATATCAAATTATTCTGACTTCAAGAGGAGACATGTGGATTGCAGGGCTTTTGAATGGACTTATCAAATTCAATCCTGCAAATGGATCTTATAAGGTCTATTTGAATAATACAAATGATTCTTTAAATCTATCCGACAAAAAAGTTATAACTCTTTTTGAGGATCATCTCGGGTTTATATGGATCGGGACACAAATTTCCGGTCTTTACAGGTATGATCCGGAAAGAAATGAACTATCTCTGATGAGCAAAAATCGCGTTAATTTAATATTTGAAGATAGCTTTGGCACTCTCTGGATAGGAACAAATCTAAATGGTCTCAAGAAGTTTAATCGATCCTCTGAAAAGTTAACATATTGCGGCTTAAACACAATAATGGGCATTTTTGAAGACAGAAATAAAAATTTCTGGGTAGGTGACTATTTTTCAGGACTGAATCTTTTTGATCGTGATAATAATCAGGTTAAAGCAAGTTACAGTCAAAAAGATGGTCTGGCACATAACGCAATCCAGGGAATAATGGAGGATGACCATAATAATCTCTGGATAAGTACTGAGCTGGGACTCTCAAAATTTTCAATTGAAAACAGGGACTTTAAAAATTATACAAGAGAAGACGGGCTTCCGGATAATCGTTTCAAATTCAATAGCTGCTGTAAGGATGCAGATGGAAACATGTAATTTATTAATGGGAGAGAACTTATTTATTTTAATCCTGACAGTATCAGAGACGATCCTATTCCTCCTAAAGTTGTTATAGGAAATATCTCCCTTTTCAACAGAAGTGGTGAAAATTTAAACTATGAAGGATTCATTTCAGATATTAAAGAAATTACTGTTCCGTATAATCAAAATGACCTCAGATTCGATTATGTCGGATTACATTTCAGTGCGTCCGAAAAAAATCATTACAAATATATTTTGGAAAATTTTGATAAGGATTGGGTAAATGCAGGCACACAGAGAAATGCAACCTACACTAATCTTGATCCGGGTAAGTATATTTTCAGAGTAAAAGCCGCAAATAAAGATGGTACCTGGAGTAAAACTGCAGCTTCAATTACATTAATCATTACTCCTCCCTGGTGGAAAACTATTTACGCATACATTCTTTATACTCTAATTATTATTAGTATAATTTATCTGACCATTAAGCTGCAGCTTAGGAGAACAAGAAAAAAGCACGAATACGAGATGAGCAGGTTTGAGGCAGAAAAGCTGCACGAAGTTGACGAATTAAAAACAAGGTTCTTCACAAACATTTCTCACGAATTCAGAACTCCTCTCACTCTTATACTTGGCCCTGTGCAACAGATGATTAAAAAAGTGAATAGCAGTAAAATGAAAGATGATTTAACAGTTGTTTACAGGAATGCAGACAAACTGCTCGGACTTGTCAACCAGCTGCTTGATATAGCTAAATTTGAATCAGGGAGCATGAAACTTGTGACTATTCCTCTGAATATTGTTCCCGTAGTAAAGTCGCTGGTAATGCAGTTTTCCTCTTATGCAGAAAGGAAAAGAATCGATTTAAATTTAATCGCCGCAGAAGAAGAAATAATTGTGTATGCCGATCAGGAAAAAATTGAGAAAATTATAACTAACGTACTTTCTAATGCTTTTAAGTTTACTCCTGAAGATGGACAAATTGAGGTTTTGATAAATCGTTCTGAGATCCCGGAACCTGCCCTGCCGGCAGGCAGGCAAGCCGGAAATGACAGCAACAAATTTGTTGAGATTTCAATCAGGGACACGGGTATCGGAATTCCAAAAGAAAAAATCCCGAAAATATTCGATCGCTTCTACCAGGTTAACGGAGGCCACAAAAGAGAACAGGAAGGAACGGGAATAGGATTATCACTAACTAAAGAATTGATAGAGCTTCACAAAGGGAAAATCACAATTGAGAGTATGGAAGGAAAAGGGACCGCAGTAACGATAAGTATTCCTTTGGGGAAAGAGCACTTAAAACCTGAGGAAATTTGTGAAGAAAAAATGGATAAAAATAAATATGAAAAAGAACAGTTAACTATTGAATACGGTGATAATGGTAAGGAAATAATAAAAAATGACATTGGTGATATACTGTTTGACGCAGAATCTTTACCGGTTGTACTGATAGTAGAAGATAATCCGGATGTTAGAAGGTACATATCAGGTTGCCTGGAGGAGGATTATAAAATACAGGAGGCAGCAGACGGAGAAGATGGGCTGGAACAGGCTTTGCATCACATCCCGGATCTGATAATAAGCGATGTAATGATGCCGAAAATGGATGGATTTGAGTTATGTAATAAATTAAAGACAGATGAGAGAACGAGCCATATACCGATAATACTGCTGACAGCAAAAGCTACGGGTAAAGATAAGGCAGAGGGATATGAGACAGGAGCAGACGATTACATAATGAAGCCTTTTGATAGCAATTTATTAGGTGTTAGAATTAAGAATTTGATTGAGCAGCGGAAAAGAGTCCAGAAGCATTTCAAAACACAAGGACTGATTGACCTGGAAAAAATAGAAATCACCTCAATCGATAAGAAATTTCTGCAGAAAGTAGTTGACATAATAACGGAAAATATTTCTAATTCTACCTTTAATGTTCAATTACTTGCAGAAAAAACAGCAATGAGCTATCAGTATTTACACAAGAAAATTGTCGCGTTAACCGGTGGGCCGCCTGTAGAGCTTATCAGAAAAATAAGACTAAAAAGGGCCGTTGAACTTATCGAAAATAAATTCGGCAACATTTCTGAAATAGCTTTGGAGACAGGATTCAATAATCCCGCATATTTTTCAAAGTGTTTCAAAAACCAATACGGACTTTCCCCCTCAGAATACATTCATAAACATCTCACCGGGTAAAATTATCCTGTTTTCTGCCGCCTTATAGAAAAGTATAAGATTTATAGAGATATATGGTAGAAAAACCCTCCTGAAAATACTATCTATCAATAGTGGAAATCGCAATCGAAAGAAAAAGATCTTTATGAATGAGTTTATACCGACGGAATTTTATCTCGGTCAGAATTACCCGAATCCATTCCGGGAGAAAACAACGATAAAATACTGCATAGCATATAAAACCAGAGTGCAATTAACGGTCTTTGATAAAGAAGGAAATCAGATAGAAAAGATGGTTGATGAGGTAAAGGAAGCCGGAACTTATAAAGTTGAATTTTATGCCGGCCCGCTGCCTTATGGAATTTATTATACCTGTATGAATGCAGGAAAGTTTTCAGAAAAAAAACTAATGGAGATACTGAGATAAATCAATTCTTGAATTGAACTTTCTAAAAAATTTAAAATGGAGGTCCTGATGAAACAACTAAGATTACTTTTCATATTATTTCTGACAGTGTTTTTTTTCAACACTGTCCCTGCACAAAAAGCAGGTCCTATGAGAGGAAGTTATAAACATATAATTCCTCAGAAAATCCAAAAGCTTGTGCTTGATCCTCTCCCCGCCGGAACTTACACCGTTGGTACTTCGGGTTATTTCCCTTCCATCGATTCGGCATTTAATAAACTTAGTATTGACGGCATCGCCGGACCGGTAATATTGGAATTAGTTGAGAACTCATATACTGCTCCTACAGATGATTATGGATTTTTATTAAACGGCCCTATTTCGGGAGCGGATGAAAATAACGGGGTTACAATTAAACCCGGAGCAAATAAAAATGTAACAATTGAAGGGAGCGGATGGACAGTACTAACTTGTCTGAATACTGATTACGTAACTATTGATGGTGTATCTCTCACCGGGCCAGCAACGCTAACATTTCACGCACTTTATAATGATCAGTTTGATTGGAATGATGCACTTGATTTTTATAATAACTCGGATCATAACATAGTTCAGAATGTCACGGTTATTAGTGAGGATATATACTATTACTCCAGCGGGATTGCATTATTTACATCAGCATCTTCTTCGACTGCTCCTGACAGCAATTTAATTCAGAATAATTTCATTAAAAAGGCAGGCTGGGGTATTTTTATCGGAGCGCCGTTTCATTGTGTTGGTAATGTTATCAGGGGGAATCAGGTGGGATCGGGATCAGATTCATTAATAACCTGGGGAATTCAGCTGGAAAATAATCAAAACACCATTGTCGAGGACAACATTGTTCAGAATATTAATCAGCAATTTAATAGCGATGTAATTACTTTCGGTATTAACTCATATTCCGGATCCGGATGCAAAATAAGGAATAATATTGTTCATAATATTAATGCAAATGCTTTACGCGGGAGTGCCGGGATCTTATTGTCAGGAGGTGCCCCGGGTGAAAGTGAAATGATCTGTAATAATATGATCTATGATATTCAAAGCACTTCTGCGCAGAACAACAGTCTTGTGGCGGGAATAGAAATGTGGGCGCAGAATAATCCCAAAGTTTATTACAATACTGTTCTCCTGTCAGGGACAGGATCGAACCAGGGGGGGTCTGCAGCTTTAAGCATTCTTAGTGAGTACGGCGGGGGTTGTACAAATGTGTATGCAAGAAACAATATCTTCGTAAGCACACGGTCTGAATCACCATATATTGCTTCGTCGGTTTATGACTATACAACATCAAACCTAACTTCAAATAATAATGATCTGTACAGTCTGCGAAACCGGGATAACTGTTTGGTTAGAATTGGGGGCACAAACTATGTTTATTTAAGTGCCTGGCAGGTTACCGGGAGCGACTTGAACAGCATAACAGAAATGCCCAATTTTATTGAACCTGCTCTTCATATTGACGGAGCGATTGCTACTAATTTAGAATCGCATGCTGCTTATATCGGCGGGATTGAGACTGATATTGATGGCGATATTCGAAATCTGACTACCCCTGATATAGGAGCGGATGAATTTGATGGTGACATAGTTGGTGTAGAAAACGGCAAATCCATTCAGCCATTAGGATTTCAACTTGAACAAAATTTCCCTAATCTTTTCAACCCGGTAACGAC
>CAWIUG010000006.1:0-515034 GCA_963839165.1 uncultured Bacteroidota bacterium
TTCGAATCCCTGTCTTGACAAGTAAACCCCCGAATATCATGCAAATATTGGTTTTTACATCATAATGGACTTATTTAGACTTAAAAAATTAAGATTATTAAATATTTGTTATAGCTCAAGCGGAGAATAGGAAAATTTTTGTTGACTTTTCTTTGATATGAAGATAAGTAATTTCAGCCACTGGCCAATCTGAAAGAAATTATTTTCTGACAGATATACTTGCCATTGAAAAATGGAATTCCTTTATCATCCAATGTATTTCCTATAACTATCAATTTTCCTACGTGGGAAAAAGTTAATAATTAAGAAAATCCGTAAAAATATGTAGTATGTGATAAAATAAAGAGTGGGGTATAGCCTGTTGGCGAAGTGGTTTAGTACTAGTACTTGTATAGACTCTGCTACATACGCGGCCTTGAAATACCTCTCATCGTGCTCACAGAACCTCCCGGATCCAAATGAGAAAGTATAATAGATTTGCTGAACTCATCCGGATTATTGCTGTATTCTGCTTCCATTTTGTAGAATAACGACCATATGATTTTTTCTTCTCTTGGAGAAAGATGAAGCGCTTCACTTGTCTCATAGTCAATGAAATCATATTTCCTGATTTCTGTAAATAAAAGGATGTCCTATTAAAAAGTCCTCATTAATTTCGATCGAGAATCCCTTTCCCATTAATTGAACATCGTGTAGCGAAATTATTTGTCTGGGTTTCATAAAATACATAAACCCGCAGTCATGATGAGCGGTAATATCTGGTACGGTAAAACTAAATACGATTAAGTCTTTTTAAACAGATGAAATAAAAGTCGTACGAAACCTCAGCTGCATTTAACGGAACAGCAGATTTCTTTAAACGCTTAAGCCCGAGCAGCGGATTTTCCGGAGGAGGATAACCCTGTGCTTTGTGCAATTCACTTATAGTCTTGAAATGTTTCATAATATTAAATACCTTCAGTCACAATATATTAAAGATTGTCATTTTTTTACTTTTCAAATCTTTTTGAATGGATTATGTCCTCACCTTTTAGGAGGCGCTTCAACACCTGAGAAAGCCTGAACAACGTCAGGCAGCCGTTTTCCTTTAACCTCGAATGCACGGACTGCGGAATTTAATTCACTGAGTTCTTCGGAAGTAAATTTAATTTCATCAGCGCCCTTATTATCTAACATATGGGTCATCTCAATCGCACCCGTCAGGAAAGCAACACCGAGCGGGCTCCAGGGAACGAAACCGATCCCCAGTTCTTCCAGCACCGGTAATATTTCTTCTTCCGGTTCTCTCCACCATATTGAATATTCGCTCTGAAGCGCTGTTACAGGTTGTACGGAATGTGCTCGCCGGATATTTTGAACACCGGCTTCCGAAAGACCAAAGTGCCTGACCTTACCCTGCTTTATTAAATCTTTTACTGTGCCGGCAACATCTTCTATCGGTACTTTTGGATCAACGCGATGCTGATAAAGAAGATCGATGTAATCGGTTTTAAGTCTCTTTAACATAGCTTCAACGACTTGCCGTATATGTTCTGGTTTGCTATTGAGATTTGGGAAATTATCTACATCAAAACCAAACTTAGTGGCGATTACCACCTGATCCCTTACCGGTTCAAGTGCTTCACCAACAAGTTCTTCATTTGTGAAGGGACCATAAACCTCAGCCGTATCAAAAAAAGTCACGTCCAGTTCAACTGCTTTTCTTATCAAAGAAATCATTTCTTTTTTATCTGCGGCAGGACCGTAACCGTGACTCATTCCCATACAACCCAGTCCTAAAGCTGAAACTTCAAGTCCGCTTTTTCCAAGTTTTCGTTTTTTCATTATCATCACCTCTTGTCTTTCATTGAATTATAAATCATTTATGATACAAAAATAATGTGGAAGGTACCTTTAGGACGGATACAAACGGCGGGATAATGGATACAAACAACTGCCTTCTTCTTGATCTGGTAAGTATTTCTTGATTGCGGGATTACTATTAACCAGTTGTGATAATAACCGTGAAAAATGCTAATGAAAAAGTTAAGCAGACGAATCAGGATATGGCAGATGCGCAAGCTCAGTTTAACCGCTAATCGATTTTTTAATGCAGAAAAGAAATAACGAAAATGGAAGGATGAATTGAGGCAATAAGCTAATCAGACTTTTTATTTTTTATCCTTTTTTTTGCCGGAGCAGCTTCCGTTTTCTCATCCTCAATTGAATGAGTTTCTTTAAGATTTGCTTCTTTTGCGGCCCTACGGGCAAGCTTAATATAAAAATTATGAAGATGCTCTAAATCATCCTGAGTTAAGTTTTCTATATCTATTAACCTATTGCTGGCATCTTTTGAGGATGCAACCAATTCATTCAGCTTTAATTGTACTGCAAGCGATTCTTTATTCTGTGATCTTTGAATTAAAAAGACCATAAGAAAAGTTACAATTGTTGTACTTGTATTTATGACAAGCTGCCATGTGTCCGAATACTTAAATATCGGTCCTGTAACTAACCAGGCTACTATAATCAAAAATGCTACTGAAAATGCTGCAGAGCTGCCGGCAAAGATAGTGGCTTTGTGAGCAAAGCGGTCGAACAAATCATTTAATTTCCTGCTTAAACTCTTTTTCATATTACTACCTTCTTTCAATGATTTGTAAGGAGATTTATATAAAATACTCAAATAAGATTGTTTACATGTTGATATATCACAAACAAATTAACTTTAAATATCATTAGGAACATTGCATCTGCCTTTGACCAGATGATCCTATTCTTTAAGGATCGCTGTCGATATATATCAGGGTAAAAATATACAAACCAGGATAAAGAGATTAGAAAATCTGACCCATTACCACGCATACTCCGGCAGCGAACGGAAGTTCAAATCGAATTAATTTCAAAAGACCTTTAACCTTTTTCATCTTCCTCCGGTTTTGTTTGCAGCTGCCGTCTTTAATCCTTAGAAGGATCGTTGATTGTATACTAATAAATTATCTTAAGAAAATCATTTTTTTCGTCTGGTTGTAATTTCCTGTTGTTATCTGATAAAAATAAACTCCACTGCTTAAATGAGAAGCATCAAATTTTATTGAATATTCTCCTGCTGATTTTACTTCGTTGACAATAGTTGCAACTGATTCTCCAAGCAAGTTAAATACTTTGATAGTTACGATTCCGGTTTCGGGAACCTGATATCCGATTATGGTAGACGGATTAAAGGGATTTGGATAATTCTGATCAAGTGCATAGGTATTCGTTATAACCTGTTCTGAGATATTGAGAAGGGTACTGTCTGTTGATCCGATTGCGAACTCAGAGAATGAATCAAAAGGTATATTGCTTGTTAAAAATCCACTTGAAAAATTACCGGTAAAAGTTCCGCCTATATTTTGCCATGGATCGCCCTCATTTTCACGTTTTAACCATACCAGGCAGGCTCCGCATCCCCCGACGGTAACACCGACAAGATCCTCAGCATTAATGCGCATGTGGCCATTGGTGAAAATAGTTCCGTAATTAACCACGCTCCAATAATAATTACCTATCCAAATAATGCCGGATGGAAGTGCCCCCGGTACCGCTGAAGCAAGATAATAATATACAATAACTGTATCTGAGGCAGTAACATCGCCTATAAAAGTGAGGTGAGTATCTCCGAAGGTGGTAGTTGATCCCGCTCCTATCGGAGGTACTTCAACACTGCTTGCTGAAGGTGTGAGAGATTGGGAGTATTTAATGGTCAGACTGCCGGAGGATGTAGAGCTTTCGTAGCTATTACCTGTAACATAAACGTTTCCTGAACCGTCAACAGCCATTGCCCGGGGTATATCATCTAAATTCGCTGCATCATACCTTTGCACCCAGAGCGTATCGCCATCTGAATTATATTTAATTGTAGCGTAGTCATTAGCTCCTCCGCTTTGCCATGTTCCGATACTTGCTCCTGTGATATAAATGCTGCCTGATGGATCGGCAGCTATATCAGCAGGTATATCCTGAGAACCGCCTATTCCATCATAATATTTCTCCCATATAAGATCTCCGTAGCTATTATATTTTAACGTTGCAAAATCTCTTACATACGATCCTGCTACGGTACTAGCTTCGCCCGTAACAACTATATTCCGATTATTATCGACAACAATTCCAACTGCTCTATCATCTTCGTTAACCGGTCCGTTAAAGCGCCTTACCCATTGCTCCGCTCCGTCCCCGTTATATTTAATCGTTGCATAATCATAATATCCGTTTGAGCCCGTGCTGTAACCTGTTACATAAATATTGCCGCTATCATCAACAGCAATAGCTGTTGCCTTACCATCCGGATCAGAGCTTAGTCCTTTATAGTGTTTCATCCAAAGAGAATCGCCTGATGAATTATACTTGACTGTGATATAATCATGGCTTACAACGTTCAAATCAAGTCCTATTCCTGTTGCATATACATTTCCGTCAGCATCTACGGCCAGTGCAGTTACAGAAGCGTCAAAGAAATCAAGTTTTGCTGCCCAGAGTTGTATGCCATCGGGGCTATACTTTATAGTAATATAGTCCTGCCCATATACATTACCGTAGGATAGATTATTAAGATATCCTCCCACGTATGAATTCCCTGCTTCATCAACTACGAGAGCGAAGGCCCGATCTATTAAGTTACCCGGGGAATTGTAATGCCGCACCCATAATGTATCTCCGTCCGGATTGTATTTCAGCGTAACAATTTCATCATCAGTAGCCGCCGGACCACGGAAGCTATATCCAGTGACAAAAATATTACCGCTTGTATCAAGTGCGAGTGCCGTAGACCCATCCAGTCCATTTCCAATGCCGTTGTATTCACTTATCCACAGCTGATTACCATCTGGATCATACCTGGCAAGGCTAATGTTAAATCCACTTATCCCGTGGTAAACCGTACCAGCGACATAAACATTTCCTGCTTTGTCAACGGCAATATCTATTGCGGATACGCTGTCAGTCCGGGCTGCCCAATCCTGATTAACCTGAGTGAATGATACCGGGTTAAGAGCAAACAGCAGCATTATTAAATAAGGAATATTAAAGGTTTTCATTTTACTTCCATTTAAGTTTAAAATATTGTTCAGTTTAACCTGAGCTCAGCTGGAAAATGCGCAGTGACTTAATTACTTCATCAACTTCAGAAGAATGCTTGTAAAATAGAGAGGCATCAGCTGACGGAAAAAAGTACATAATGATTACTCTTATCCCACTACTGTACAGGACCGAATAACGGACTCTGGTAAAGAGGCCGTATGTACAGTCGAATCCTTTTGCATCTCCTACTGAAAAGTTCCAGTTTGCTTCCAATCCATTCCCGTCTGAACCGGCAGGAGATTCTTTGAAGAGAGCAGCAAACTCTTCCGGTTTTTGATCAGACACTTCGTGACCATAGATTATTAAAAACGGTTGAGGATCATTCGTAGTATCGGTTGAAATAAGCTTAAACCCATTCCAGGTTTCCGTCATCTCCTGTTCTTTATCAATAAAGTTCGTTGAGGTGTACAAACCTGTCTTCATCTCTTCGTACGGATCTTGCTGCACTATTTTTTCAAAAGTCCAGTTTTCCGGAACGGTTATTTCAAATCGATATGCTTCATTTCGAATTGTTTTCTTTTCCTGTCCGGCCTGACAATCTGAAACTGTTGATGAAGAAATACGGGAGTGCGGTATAATGATACCCGTTATTAAACTGAATAGGACTGATAGAAATACCGATGCAGGCATAATTATTTCCTCTTTTCAATTGTTATTCCCCGTTGACCCCCCGGAATTATAACTTCCCTGAAACTTTATTTTTTAACTATCTCAACTCTTCTATTAAGTTCTTTTCCTTCATTTGTATCATTTGCTGCCAGAGGTACCAGCGGCCCTACTTCCATGAGCCTGAAGTCTTGAAGAAGCAACCTTATACTTTGAAATTAATTCGTTCACGACGGCACCGGCTCTTTTTTCTGAAAGCTCCATATTATCATTAAGCTTACCGGTATTATCTGTGTGACCAACCACATAAATTTGAACTGAGGAATTGTCATTCAGAAACCTTGCAATTTCTGCTAATGTTTCATCTGACTCAGGTTTAATCTCATACTTTCCCGTATCAAAGTAGATCCCGTAAATTGACATATGACCGTCTTTTAAAATGTTGGATTTCAGAAGATCAGCCGTAATTTTGACCATACCGGTTTCCATTGGTTTCTCTTCAACTATTCTGATCTTTGTCCAGGGACCCTGAGATACAAATACACCCACCCAAATATTGCCCTCTTTTCGTTTTTGAAAAGCAGTCAGGTATCGTTCGGGGGGATAATAGCCGATAGTTTTAATCTGAGTTTCGGGTCCGCATTCCTCCTGGCTGCAGTTGAATTTAATCTCAAAACCGGCTTTCTTAAATGCGTCTTCGTAATTACGCATACGTTCAAGTGAAGAACGGTCATCAGGATCGCGGTAATCAAGTCTTGTTATTTTTCCTTCAAGTTTTTCGGTTTTAACTGAGCCATCTTCCTGGACTCTACCGATAACAAGCTGTTGTTCGTCAAACTCTTTTATTTCCTGGCTTTCGATGTAGGATCCTTCAAATGCTTTTACCAGCGGATGACCTTCATTTTGAGCAGTAACTCTCGTGGGAATCAGCAATGCAAACAGGGTAATAAAGAATATTATAATTGCTTTAATTTGCATTAGTACTAATTTTTCAGGTTTAATAAATTTTGTCTGCGGCATTTTTTTCCCTCCTGTATTAATTTTCTATCAATAAGAGTTGTTAACGAATCAGGATTATTGGTCAGCTGGTTATGAAAAAAATTACTGGAACTTTTGACTTATGCGAGTACAGAACTCATTAAGAGAACCGCATCGACACTTAAGGAGAAATGATTACCTAGTTTATTGCCCTTCCTCAAGGAGTGGATTCAGTTTTCGCATATAATATCCACTTATATTTGTTTAATAGCAAGCAAATAATTGTTTATTGTCAATTATAAATATTATAAAACAGGGCGCGGCGATGAGTGTCAGCCTTACCAGCTGCCATTGTTTGCCGAAGGACAGTCCCAAGGAAAAATAGTTGAATTTTCATAGAGACAGGGCGCAGAATCCCTGTCGACTAAGTGCAGGAACTAATAAAAAGGTCGCCTTGGAGATCTATCAAAAGAAGCAAATGGAACTTTCATTAGGACATTTCAATATAATACCAATAAATAATTCTAAAGTAATTTCATTATCTGAGGTTACCAAATCATTTCTGGATTCAAAAAGAAATCATATTAGACCATCCTCCTTTAAAAGATATCAGAATTATATGAACAAGTTTACAGATTATATAGGAAAATTCTTCCCTGGTCCAGCATTAAACATTTCAGAAATTAAATCGAGTTATGTTGAAGAGAGCTTTAATTACTTTCTGGAGAATAAAATTACAAATGGGAATAAATGGGAATCTAAAACAGTAAATGGATTGAGAGCCATTTTAATTCAACTTTTTAATTACGCTATAAAACAAGGATTTATTTTAACTAATCCGATAAAAGATACAACAAGATTTAGAGAAAATGGAAGAAATATTGTCGAATATTTTACAGATGAAGAATTGGAAAAAATCTGGCAGGAGCTGGATGAATACTGGGTAGATCCATTAAAGTTTATCCTCCACACTGGACTAAGAAAAGGAGAATGGATTAACCTAAAGTGGAAGAATGTTAGATTGACCGGTGATAATCCCAGTATAACAATTACATCATCAGGTCTCGCAGCTATATGATATCAACCCTTCTCTGTCCCATTTCAATTTTACTGATGAATGATTGATGAAAACAAAGTACCGTATAGTTCCGTTTTCATCATAACAGTGAACAAAGTGCATCCTCAACTCCATTTCATTCTGCTGAACTGTATGGAAAAATTATCCGATCCGAGAGAGGAATTTCAATACTAATCAATGTTTGTTGGATTTATATACGCACTTTTTACAGGGGGAGTGTTCGGCTGGCTCTAGCCGGCTATGTAGCTTTTTCTCACCTAAGGGGATATCCGCCTACTGAACAGAAGCAGGTTTAATTTTTATTTCTGCTCGTAAACAGCGCGATTAGTGAGTAGACAATAAAAACCATTATAACGTTAAGTATGAAAGGTCTGAGGGTATCACTTGCCGAGTGAGAACGACCGTCTATAGCGATGAAGATATAAATACAATAGACAAATAAAGCCATTGCCAGGATCCATCCGATAACTGAGGCAGGGAAGAATAATATTCCTTTTCTGACAAACCAGTTTTTGTTCATCTGATATTCCCTTACGCTTTATTTAAAGGACCGAACGGTTTTAATGAAATTAGGAAAAATTTTTCTCATGAGAAAATACTATTTAATATTTCTAGGCAACCAAAAATAACTATTGTCTTATGGGATGCTCTTGGTTATTTTTAGGACACACAAGGCGCGGGAGCATTTTAAATAATATGGAAATTCTAATTATATCAAGCTCTTTGCCCCCCCAGGGTGACTTGTTTAAGATCACTTGACGGGGACTAAGAATATTAGTAGCTTTGTAAGTAAGTGATTACTAATTATAATGCTAATTTAATATGTCAAGAGAAACTACAGATATCCGTCAGGAGCAAATAAAGAAGGCCGTACTTGAAATTATAGCGGATGAGGGACTGCATAATCTCTCGACCAGGAATCTGGCAAAAAGGATCGGACTTACTGAAGGTGCTATTTTCCGTCATTTTCCAACAAAACGCGATATCATCAAAGGGATAATGGACGATGTGGCAAATGACCTGATTGGAGAGTTAAAAAGTATTGCCGTCAGTTCCGCAAAGGCTGAGGAGAAGTTATTTACTTATCTATGCCATAATGTAAAATATCTTAAAGAGAAAAGAGGCGTTACAATACTCCTGTTTTCAGAAGCCACACATATGGGCGACACCGAGCTTAAAGAAAAACTGAACAGGATCCTGGTGGAACAAAAGCAGCTGATCATTAAGATGGTTAAGGATGGAATTGCAGAGGGGGCCTGGAATAAAAAAGTTAATCCCGGTGACGTCGCTATACTATATATGGGCATTCCGATCACTTTTAATATCGAGATGGTCCTTAATAAAAATGTGCTGAACGTAAAAAACTTCTGTGAGAGAATGTATTCTTTAATCTTAAAGTCACTGAAGGACTAAAAAAATTTGCCTAGTTATGTAAGTAAATGTTTACTTATTACCGATCATTAAATAAAGAATAGGATGTTATACTTAATTGTTTCAGTAGTTATCGACTGTGCGGCGAAGGAAAGAGTTGATCAGTTATGAAGATCCGTAATTTTATTTTGGGAATTTTGATTTTATCGGGCGGATATATTTACGCTCAGCAAAACACAGTCCTGCTTGGTAAATGGGTCCATCCGGGTAATGATGTTATTAAAGAAAACGGATACGACGGGGCTCAGACGTGTACCATGTGTCACGACGATGCGCTGGATGAAATTACTAACACGGTTCACTGGAACCTGGCATCACCCGTAAGAAATGTTCAGGGGCTCCCGGATAGTTCCTGGTGGGGAATGGGAAACCGTGAATGCGCCCTTGCCGGTTCAACAACTCTGGCAAACTGGACAGCCTCTACAAACGGAAAGTTCAGCGTGCAGTCGGCCGGATGCGGAGTGTGCCATATCGGTTCGTTATCCAAACCGCCTATGCCGGGAATGAGGACAACCGATGCAGAAAAAAATACGGTCGACTGTCTCGTATGTCATGCTGAAAATTATGACTGGAGTAAGAGAGCCGCGCTGGAAAAAGACAGCACCGGGGTACACTGGGGAAAAGACATGTCGCTTAAGTCTGCTTTGTCAATTACCAAAACACCCACTAATGAAGCCTGCTTAAGGTGCCATGAACATTCCTTTTCAGAAGACTATAAGCGCGGAACACCTTTCACAGCCGAAAACGATGTACATGCAGCGGCAGGACTCAGCTGCTTAACCTGTCATCCCGCAGAAAATCATAAAATTGCCAAAGGGATGTACGAGTCGGATATGGTAGCGAATGATATGCCCGATACTCCCGTAACCTGCTCAAACTGCCACGGCAACACACCCCATAAAGGTATGTACGCGGAAACACTTAACAGGCATACGGACAGGATTGCCTGCCAGACCTGCCATATTACAGAGGTAAGCGGAATCACCTATGAAAACTGGGGCAAGCCGGTTAAGGATAACATTAACGGCGAATACAGCGAACTCTCAAAGTTTGATAAAATTCCGAGTAACCCTGATCTATACGTGCCGACCGATGTAATAGAACGATCCCATCCCACTTACATATGGAGAGCTGCCAGCACCAAAGATCAGAAAAATGCACAGAGCTGGATGGCATTTGCCACTTCAGATATAAATACCGAAGGCGCGAAGATCTTTCCCGTCAGGGCGCTGACGCAGGTAATGCTTTTTGATAAAAATCTTAAGATGTGGCAGGCGCCCGGTATGTCGTTTCTGAAAAAAGATCCGCAGACGGCCCAGTTCCCTCTCCTTCTTGCTCCCAACAGGGAAGTATATAACAAAACAGGAGATATTAAACAGGCTCTCGACGCGGGAATGAAACCTTATGAATTGATGGGATTAAAATGGAGCGGTGAGTGGATGTTGATGGAGGTTCCGGGCAAATCATATATCTCGGTGAACCATGGCGTAAAGAAGACAGTCCTGCTGTGCAGCTCCTGCCACGCAGATCATGGCGTAATGGATTTTAATTCGCTTGGCTACACACAACAGCAGATTGAGAGGCTCAGGAAGAATGTAGAAAAATAAGGACAATATTGCTTGAATTATGCGCATAAAACCTTTTATGTCAGCTTTCTAAAAAATTTTTGCTTAAAGTTTCAGAGTGCCTGATGGTGGTGTGGGCGTTGTTCAGGGTTATTGCGGCGAGGTAGAGGGTTTTGTTTTTGAACTTTCTGATGACTTTGATTTCTTCCTGGCTCAGAGTGAAGACACACTTCTGGCCTTCTGTAAGTGCGGTTTCCTTCAGCAGGAATTCTGGCTGATTGTCTTTTTTTCTCCTACTGTTCCAGAGACTGATGATCATTATAAATTTAACGCTGGTTTCTTTTTTCTGGAGATCAAAGGGACGCGGTGTTATTTCTATTCTGTCCGGAAGGATGGTTATTTCTTCTAGTTCAAGTTTGAATCCTCCGGGGGTTATACAGGCTTTTTCGGATGGTCGGTCGGGTTCGCAGAGGTGGAAGTTGACCTGGTTGATTTTGTTATAGCCGGTGGAACATGGGGCTTTTTCTTTATCCCAGACGGCTTTAAGGAGTTTGTTCTGTATTATCTGTTTCGCAAATTTCCCATTGACGCGTTGTCTGTTCCTTTTGTTTATTTCGGCGGGGAGCTGACTGAGGGTGTAATTAGATGCCGCTTTTGAAATGTATGTTTTTCCGTTTCTCTTTTTGAATACTATATCCCCTATTTTCCCGCTGAGGTCTCCCAGCATTGAAGGTTTTTTTTCCGCCACTTTGCTTATCCCGTTTTTTTTTACCTCCAAATATGCTAATTTTGGGCGAAATTTTACAGCTTCAGGGGTCCTTTCAACCTAAATTTTTCAAATTCTGTCGGCCATCTGTCGGCCATCTGTCGGCCATCTGTCGGCCTCAAACTGCGAGACAGGTACGGCATAACCACTTATATGGAGGGTTTTAAAGAGGGGTTCCCTAGTTTTGGATCATCCATATTTAAATTAGAAATCACAGTTTCAGGCGGAATCAATCCTTCAACTAAGTCGATTTCCGTAAATGATAATGCTAAAGTTGAAGAATAATTCTCCATCTTAAGAGAGGTTTTGTTTATATGGTATTATTTAATCGAAATCAAAAATATATTGAATATCTCTACTTGAAAGAGGAAGATATTGGCAGATATGCCAACTTTCAGTATATAGTAATACATATCGAAATATTCCCGTCGTAATTAAAATTATTCTGACGTAAAATTAATAAAAACATTGAGTGAAAGGGAGAATAAATACTTTCCCCGGTGCAAGAACCTCTTTGCTTGTGCCCGCTACAGGACCTACCTTCACAAATAAATCTTGTTCATTGAATTGATGCTGGTCAACCCTTAGTAAAATCTATAAACCTTTTAATCTGTTTTTGATGTCTAATTATTTAGAACTTAGAAATTTTATAAAAACAGATTTCAGGAAAGGAGTTAGTTTTTCATTAAAACGGTTACAATATCTTAATTAATGTTAAGTAATTGAAAAACTAAACCATTGGAGTAGAAAATGAGTAATAAACTGAAGTTGGTTATCAGTCAATATCTAATAGTATTTGTAATCATATGTATTCCTGTATCGTTATCCTTTGCGCAGGAGAGCAGCCCCGGAATATCAAAAGGTAACCTGAAAATATTTGTTCAGTACAGACTTGCAAAAGCATCTCTGCTTAAAGATAATAACATAAATGTTGAGATCGGCGATGATCAAATCATTCTTTCGGGAACTGTACAAACAATATACGATAAGGATCGGGCAGGTCGTGTAGCTCATTCAGTAGCTGAAGATTATGTGATTGTGAACAACATACAGGTTAACAATGAAGCCGTTGAAGATTCAACATTGACAAAAGAAGTGTTGAGTAAGGTTCGGTCAAATATTTTCTATGGTGTTTTTGACTGGCTTACTGTTAACTCTGACAGCGGTGTTGTGACCCTTGAAGGATGGGTCCATCTGCCCTGGCTTAAAAATCAGTTTGAATCTGAAGTGGAAAAGGTCCCCGGTGTGAAAAACGTTATTAATAAAATACAAATTACATTCGGACCGGGCGCACTGGGTTACAGAGCTGCGCGTTTAATATATAACGATCCTATGTTTTGGGGCCAGCAGTACTCTTCCAATCCGCCTATCCATATCATTGTTGAAAATGGTTCGGTATTATTATATGGCGATGTAAATTCTTATGTTGAAAAAGACTGGGCGGAAAATATTATTAGTTTTCGGACGGATGCAATAACTGTAGATAATAATTTGCGAGTAACTGGATAATTAAAAATTAGGTTTGTCTGACATTTTATCGTCAGTTAAAACTGACGGCAATGATGAAAAATGTTCAAAAATATAATGCCGGGAGCTTATTTCAGCAGGATCATCTTCTTGACTGCGGCATAGTTTCCGCTCTTTATTCGGTAGAGGTATACGCCTGACGGCAGGGCCCGTGCGCTGAATTCTACGCTGTATTCACCGGCGGTTTTGTATTCGTTTACCAGGGTCATAACTTCCTGTGAGAGTATATTGAAGATCTTCAGTTCAACTTTTCCCGCGGCGGCTATTGTATAATTGATCTTTGTAGAGGGGTTAAACGGGTTCGGGTAGTTCTGACTGAGACTGAAATTGAGCGGCTGCTCTACAGCATTGTCATTATTTCCGGTTGTAGTTGTTTCGGTTAGCTTCACTCCGTCAATCGCGACTATATCTCCGTCATTTCCGATGTACTGCCAGGCAAGTTTCAGGTTCTGTTTGTCCGCATATCCGGAAAGATCAACGCTTTCACTTCTCCAGATCCAGCCTTGTCCGTCGTTATCGGCACTCCACAGCTGCGTCCAGTTTGTGCCGCCGTTCGTGGAAATATCAAGATTCAGAGTAGCGTTAGCAAGCCAGTCAGTGCTGAATCCTGCGTAAAATTCAAGCAACGCCGTGCCGTTCCCGATGTTGAAAGCGGGACTAATAAGCCACTCGTTCTGGTTCTGGGCAGTCCAGGGACAAATAGCCGAATTTATACTGGATGGATCTATTTCATAAAAGTTATGATCCTGCACGTTTCCCTGCATCCAGGTGTTAGCGCCGTTAAGTACCTGTACGGTCCAGCCTGCGGGAGGAAAAGTATTCTCAAATCCTTCTTCGAAGATGGTTGTCTGGGTAACTCCGCCTCCGGCTGTATTAATGAATGAATTGTAGGCGTCAAGTTTTCCGTATCCGTAAACATTGTTGGGTGAACTGCCGGTGAATGCATCTTTTTTTGCATATGTTTCCAGCAGGTTTGCTGTTTCAGCATAGTCGAGGGTATGTTTTTTTTCAAGCAGCAGGGCGACTGATCCTGCAACATGGGGCGAGGCCATACTTGTGCCCTGCATTTTCTGGTACATCCCGCCTAACAGAATATCTGCCCGCGGCACGTTTGTTAAATCAGCTGAAAGCGGGGCGAGGATTGCTTCACCGGGGGCGGCAAGGTCGGGTTTTAGTCTTCCGTCGCGGCTGGGGCCAAGACTGCTGAACCAGGATGCTGCACCGATAACAGGACTGCCGGGCTGATATTCTGTAACTCCATCGATATCTACCCAATGATCTTTTGTACAGTAGGCTCCCACACATATTATTTTTTCTGCCGTTCCGGGCTGTCCTACAGTGCTGTTGTTGTCGCCGGGTTTGTACATTCCTGAACTATAGTTGGAAAATTGTCCTCCTTTTACCATCCATGCATCGAACGTTCCGCTGCCGAAGGTGTATACTGACCAAATCACTGCGGTTATATCTACCTGACCGCTATGACCATCTATCGCCACAAGCACTTCGTTGGCTCCGTTATTGGGATTATTAATACCGGTGGCATCGACCGTTACGTATCCGTATACTGTGCCGCCGACATTAAATTCAAGATCTTCTATCTTTTGACCGGGAGCAATGGAATTAGTATAACCGATGAGATCAGATGTGAGAGGATCATAGGCTGCAAGTCCTGTACTGATATTCCCGCTGTCATACCACATATCGGCCACCGCTAAGGAGGCCGAACTTTCCATATCAAGCAATGTTTCAAAAGCATCTGCGTATGAGGATCCGCCGACCGGATAGCTGAGGTGAATTGTTTCGCCGCCTTCATTTCCTGCGGCAGCGACTATTATCTTCCCTTCTCCGGTGAGATTACTTAATCCCTGTTCATAAAGTGAGCTTCCATCGTGGGGACCATAGTGGCCGCCGAGACTAAGGTTGATTACCGCAGGTTCTCCAAGCTGTGAGGCTTTCTGGAAGATATAATTACATCCGTTAATTACATCAGTTGAAGCAAAACCGGGTCCGTTTCTGAATCCTTTAACAAAAATGATATCGGAAAGAGGAGCCATCCCGCTATAATCTGCATTCACGCTGCCGTTTCCTGCAGCAGTACCGGAAACATGCGTACCGTGTCCCCCTCCGTCGTCTCCGTCAAATTCCTGGCATTGACTTGCATCGATCTGAGCTTTCGTATATTCTGTTCCGTAGGTGTAGCCGGAGGGCGGGTTTGCCTGTCCCGACATATCCCACAGATACCTGATCCTGCTTCCGCCGGCGTTATGAAAATCAGGGTGTTCCCAGTCTATCCCCGAATCAACGATACCCACAACTACACCGCTGCCTTTATAAGGCCTGGAGATACCGGTGCCGTTATGAAGCTTATCGACCTTTGCTTCTATCCTGCTTACATTTATTTTTACTTCTGAAACCGTACCCGCATCGATGTACGATATTTCCGGCGAGCCGGCAATTCTATTTATCGATGAGACAGGGATTTCAGCAGAAAGAATATCGCCCGATATTGCCTCGACGCTTCCATTGAATGAGCTGATGATACCTACGGCAGCGGTAACTGAATTTGTTCTTATTAAAACAGGCACAGTAATACCATCAAGTTCGTTTGTATGAAAACTTATAACTTTTCCGTAATTCCTGCAGCTTTCGGGAAGGTGCACCTTTAGTCCCCCGTCATAAACTATTTTATCGAGGAAAATTCTCAGCAAGGGACTTATTTTGTTGTCAAGCGGAGCAGAGGGCTCTACCCGCAGGTTTAGAATTCTGCTTTTATCATATTTTGCATTAGGATCGGGCTTAAAGTTTGTGTAATGATCCTGGGGAAAACTGCTGAAGGAGAAAATAGTAATAATTATAGATAAGGTAATTAAATTTTTCATTCTCATTCCGTTAATTTTTTATTTGATATCAAGGTTCTTAGCTAGTTCGAGGAATAGCACGAAGCTGAGCAAAGAGACTTTTTTAACGCTTTCCGCATTCCCGTAAGCGGTGAAAATATCACCGGCAGCAGTTTCAATTTGTACTCCGGTTTCTTCGATTTTGATCTCATCTGATCATTTATACTTTCAGTAGTTTTTCCGGTAAACTGAATATCTTTATCGGAACTTTCATTATCTGACGAAGTAATTCTCTGATTCAAAGACGTGTCCATTTTTGAAGGATTATACTCCGCCGACGCGGCGCATCCGTTAAAAAGCAAAGTTCCTCCAAAGTAAACAAACGCAGCAAGTATAATAAGAAGGGTATAAATCTTCATACCGGTTCACCTCTGTTATAACCAATAATTAGTTGTTTTTTTTTAAAGAAATATGGAACCTAACGAACGAAAAGAAAACTGTACTGAATTATTCCTCCAACCTTTTTTTCCCAAATCTCCAG
This sequence comes from uncultured Bacteroidota bacterium, assembly GCA_963839165.1. GTDB lineage: Bacteria > Bacteroidota > Ignavibacteria > Ignavibacteriales > Ignavibacteriaceae > DATFVA01. Next base: position 16,430 of record CAWIUG010000006.1, read on the forward strand.
GAATAACAGCCTTTTAAACTGCAGAAAATTCCCATCGAAAACAATAGAGGGCAATAATTTACTTAGGGCAACTTTTTGGGGAACGCAAGGAGGTACTGAACGGATGTTGGTACAATTTTATTCAAGTCCCGTATAGATTCAATGAGGATGAACTATTCTAGGGATACAGGATTAGTCTGCTATTCCGGAGGACAGCAGTATTATTTCAGGGACGGAAACTATTTTGATTTCACTGCAGCCACAAATCCTGGATTTTGGATCAGAGGAAGGATTGTTGAATCTGATAGTGTTTTTTATTGAAATCCCGGATCTGATGAGATAAGCAGTCTAAGTGTCAGAGACTCTAAGCTCGTAAATACCATCTTTATGCTCACCGCAATTACACTTGTTGGTTTGCTGATAGCATTTGTTGTAATAATCACGACACCCCCCACATTCCAAAATTTGGGCAGGTAATGATACTTATACCTGCATATTTATTATAGATCCCGGCAACCCCGTTTTAATGAAATCAAATTTGTAATGCTGAATGACAAAAAATGATCTCTGTTTTTTTACATTTTTATGACAATTAAATGAAATCCCTCTATTAGTTTCTGATTGTATAAACATTATCATTCAAGTGATACTAAAAGGCAGGAGGATAAAATGAAGTTGTCTATAAAATTTATTGCTTTGCTTTTATTCCACTTACTTTTCTTCACCTGTGCATATTCTCAGTGGAATCAGACAAATGGTCCCGTGGGGGGAGATATTAGAAGTCTTGAAGTATCCGGGGACGATATTTTTGCCGGTTCTTACGGTGCGGGAATCTTTCGCTCGACGAATGGAGGAACAGACTGGTTCCCCTCCAATAATGGGTTCCCTATGTCGCTGATATATTCAATTTTAGCAGCCGGAGCTAATATTTATGCAGTAACGGCAGACAGCGGAATTTATATCTCAAACAACAACGGAAGCAGCTGGTTACCAGTGAACGAGGGATTGCAAAGTTTGTGGCTGCGTACTGTTGCAGTAAAAGATAATTATTTATTTCTTGGATCAGACGGTGAGGGGATATACCGTTCTGATGATAATGGGCAGCATTGGACTCAAATCAACAACGGACTTGAATGCCTTACTCTCAGAGCTATTATGGCTAAAGACAGTCTAATTTTCGCCGGCACTGTTCAGGGTATTTTTTTATCGTCTGATAATGGAGAAAACTGGTCCGAGGCAGATTATGGAATTACGGATCCATTTATTGAAGCATTAAATTGTAGAGGGTAATAATATTTTTGCGGCAACGTTCGGCTATGGAATTTTTCGTTCATCAGATAACGGAACCAGCTGGGTGACGGTTAACAATGGACTGACTGACCTTAATATATATTCGATGGCTGCCTACAACAACATCCTCTACGCGGTCTCGCTTTCTGATGGTTTGTTTCGTTCAGGTGATAATGGTGAGAACTGGGAATGCATTACGGAGGGTCAGGAATCTCTGGGTGTGCATGCAATAAAAAAGAAGGGAGATAATCTTATTATAGGTACTTTTTCCGGTGTTTGGGTTTCAACGGATGAAGGTCTGAATTGGATTGAGAAGAACAATAGCCTTATTTGTTCACAGGTTTTAAGCCTGATGCAGGAGGAGAATAAAATTTTTGCGGGTACGGATGTCGGGATTTTTATCACAACTGATAACGGCAGCACCTGGACGTCATCAAGTAATGGATTGAATAATTCTGTTATCTATACGATAGCATCCTGCAATGGCAAATTATATGCCGGGTCGAATGTCGGAATGTGCATTTCGACGGATAATGGTTCGAATTGGGTGTTTCAAGAGAATGAGCTTTCAGATGTGTCAATCTTCTCTATTCTGTATGATAGTGCTAATATTTTTGCCGGTGGATTTAGTGGAGTTTTCCGGTCGTCGGACGATGGATTAAACTGGACAAATATTTCCGATAATCTCACAAATACCGATATAAATATATTAGCTTTAAACGGAAATATATTATTCGCAGGCACCCAGATGGGCGGATTGTTCCGATCGGATAATTATGGGTCGTCCTGGGAGTATATGGGATTGGAAGATCATGATATATACTCAATGGCTTTCAGCGAAAGTTATATTATTGCCGGTGCACTATGGGAAGGTATATTTATTTCTACTGATCAGGGAAACAGCTGGAATCATGTTGATATCAGTGGACAAGAATTACTTGTTTGGGGCTTGAAAACTGTAGGTGGATATGTTATTGCTGCAACCCAGCGAGGTCTTTTTATTTCTTCTGATAATGGTATGAGCTGGGTTCCATTTGATGACAGTCAGGTAAGTTTGAATATTATCTCTCTTTTATTCACCGAATCGTATATGTTTGCAGGAACTCTGGGGAGAGGCGCCTGGTACCGAACTATCCCGGAATATGTGGGAACAGAACAGGATGATTATTCGGCTTCAGCTGATAACTTTTCGCTTTCACAGAATTATCCTAACCCATTCAATCCTGTTACGGTAATAAAATATTCTGTCCCCCGGCAATCCAAAACTACATTAGCAATATTTGATGTTCTGGGATCCATAGTAGGATTATTAGTTAACGAGGAAAAACCGGCAGGCACTTATGAGATAACCTGGAACGCTGCACACCTGCCAAGCGGCGTTTATATCTATCAAATAAAGGCAGGCGATTTCATTCAAACTAGAAAAATGATCCTTCTCAAATAAGGAAGAACTTCATTATTTTAATAAAACCATCTTTTTGAGCAGGATAAATTCACCTGCTTTCCCGGCAATGGGCGAAGTTTTAATCCTGCAGAAATAGACCCCCGAGGCCAGACCGTCAGCATTAAATTTAACTTCGTAGTATCCTGGCTTCATTACTTCGTTTTTCAGTTCTCTTACTTTTTCTCCCAGGATATCATATACAGTTAAGTTCACCTTAACCTCATCCGCAATTGAGAACCTTATTATTGTATTAGGGTTAAACGGGTTGGGGAAATTCTGTTCGAGTGCGAATTTTAACGGAAGATTGAAATCAACATTCACAACGTTAGAATATTGGAAGCTTCCATCGAAATCGTACTGCTTCAGACGGTAGGAATAGGTGCCGGGGTCCGCATTATTATCTGCGTAGCAGTAAGTATGCTTTGCGGTTGTTGTTCCGTTTCCTTTCACAAATCCTATGGTACCATATTCGTGGTTATCCGAGGATCGCTGAACCTCAAACCCGCGGTTGTTGGTCTCAGATGCAGTCGACCAGCTCAGGGTTACATTACCATCGATGACCTTTGCAGAGAAAGATGTTAATTCGACAGGGACAAAACCGCCGGTATTTGTCCGGAGAATAAGTCCCATATATCCAACAGCTACAGCGTGATCTGTATCTATAAAAGACACTCCTAATAAAGGCTTTGTTGTATTGCTTATCTGCTGAAACCATTCTTCACCTCCATTAGTAGTAAGAAGAATCTTTCCATTATCACCCACAACGATCCCATTATCTTCATCAGCGAATGAAACTGAATACGGATCCATATCAACCTCCTGAGAAGACCAGGTTGTTCCTCCATCAGTAGTCCGAAGAATTATACCGTCACCAGGAGAAAATTCACCGGCACTAACTATTACAGCAAAGTTCTCATTTACATAGCAGACACTTCTTAAAGATCCCGACGTACCACTGTTTTGCTGAATCCAGTTGATACCGCCATCTATGGTCCGCAGAATCGTGCCAGCATCTCCAACTATTAAACCATTATTTGCATCCGCAAAGGACATACTTGTCAGATTTGAAATGCCAATATCCTGAGAGATCCAGTTTGTACCTCCATCCGTGGTCCTTAAAATTGTACCTCCCTTGCCTACAACAATACCTGTATTGATATCTGTAAAAAATACGTCTGTCCAGATCTTTGAATTATATTCAAGCTGCGTTACCCAGGTATTCCCCCCATCTGAGGAATGCAAAATACCTTCCCCAACTGCCCAGACATTATTATCATCAAAAAGATATATACTTGTTACCCAACCTGTATGGAACAGGAGGGTCCAGCTTAAACCTCCGTCTGTAGTCCCAACTATATCACCTGGATGGCTCAAACTAGCACCAACAGCCATCCCGACATTAACATCAAAAAATGACACATCATATAAATCATCATATGTAGTTCCGGAAGCTAATTCCCAAATATAGCCGCCGTCCGTGGTTTTCAAAATGAAACCACACTCTCCAACAACCCAGCCATTATCTGTATCAGAGAATGAGATGCCTGACAATCCTATATCAAGAAAACCTGTTTCCTGATAATTCCAGGTTTCGCCTGCGTCCGTTGTTCGTAGAATTCGTTGCTGTAATTGCGATCCAGGAAAACCAAAGGAACCTGCAACGGTTATAGTATTTGCATCTGAGGAACATATATCTGTATACCAATCCCAGGTGGGAGCAATAAAAGATATACTCCAGTTATCTCCTGCATCCGAAGTTTTGAAGATTTCTCCTTCCCAGGAAATTACCCAACCGTGATTTATATCTGTAAATAAAACTCCTGACAAATTATCCTGGGTTCCGGAGTTTTGAAATAACCAGTTTTGTCCACCGTCAATCGTTTGGAGAATTGTACCATTAGAACCTACTATTGTACCTGTGTATGTATCGGTAAAGCATACATCCCGAAGATCTGATGTAGTGCCGCTTAAGCTAAAAAACCAAGTTGTGCCCTCGTTTTCTGTTTTTAGGATTGTACCATATTCACCTACAATCAATCCATTATTTATATCCGTAAAACATAAGCCATACAAATTATTTGTTGTTCCACTAATCTGCTGAACCCAATTGATTCCGCCGTTTGTGGTATGCAGAATTGTTCCATTGCTTCCAACAACCCATCCCATATTTTCATCTATGAAAAAGATAGAATATAAATAAGCAGCAGAATTGCTTGTCTGTTCCGACCATACCTGTCCCCCATCGGAAGTGACCAAAATTTCCCCATTTGCACCAACAGCCCAGCCTTGCAAAGCAGAGACAAATTTCACATCATACAGAGTGCTAATAGGAGTTAACGGGTTCTGCTGAAACCAGCCGGATTGCGGAAATATGTGGACAAAGAATAATACGGTAAAAAGCAGGCATTTTTTCATTTCGATTTCCCTCATTTGAAATAATTTGAGGGCCAATTAAATAAAAAGTACCTGGCGGTGCATATCAACTATGTCCCTTTATCTATAAACCATGTCGCATGTTTAAGAAAAATGGAGATTTTAATTATCGGAATGCCCTTCAGGCGACAGCGTTTTCGCTTAGATCCGGCATTAAAAATAGAATGCTTGTTTGTTTTAATTTATTTCATTACTTTTTTTAAAAACTTGCCGATATGATTAACACTTATGATGACACAATAGCCCACCCCGAGACTTTCAAACAGCTTTCTGTGAAAGATTTACTTCTTGTGCATTATAAATGTCCCCAGAAAGACAAATTAGTGCAGTTATGCAGCCATTACAACATGATAAACTTTTCATTGGAGGGAGAAAGAATATTTCATCAGGATGGAAAATCCTGGAAAATAACAACCCAATCATCATATTTTCAGCGTAAAACTGCATATATTCAGGAGTTATCTGATGAAGAGAGCTGGGAAGTATTCGTTTTCTATATTCCGGATGAATTTCTGATACAGTTTGCAGCTGAATTCATGGATAATTTACCGGTTAAAAATTTGCCGGAATTAACAACAGATATGTTTATCAGGATAGAGCTGGACGAGGTAACGAGAACTTCTTTTTATAGTATGCTCCCCTATTTCACACAAAAAAAACCGCCTTCGGAAAAATTACTTGAATTAAAACTTAAGGAGCTTCTCCTGAATATTTTATCCAATCCTTCAAATAAACAAATGCTGGCGTACATCCTGCACCTGAACGACGATATCAAAACCCCAATTTGGCTGATAATGGAAAAAAATTATACTTATAATTTAACGCTTAAAGAATATGCCCGGATTTCAAGCCGCAGCCTGGCTGCATTTAAGAGGGATTTTTTTGAATATTACCGTACAACACCCGGTAAATGGCTTACCAATAAACGGCTTACACATGCAAAGATGTTATTAAAAACTACAAAACAAAGTATTTCTGAAGTTTCATTTAATTCCGGCTTCGAAAATATTTCACACTTTTGTAGGATATTTAAAGAAAAGTTCCGTTCGTCCCCTCTTCAGTTCAGAAAAAAACATTATTCTTAAAGTAAAAAAACTGACCTTTTAAGAAAAGAATAATCAGCTTATCCGCTATAATTTTGTAATAAATTAATATCTCGTTCTATAAACATTAGGATAAAAAAAATGGAGAAAGTTTATAAGAATATAGGTTATTTTATGCTGCTCTTAGTTGCTTTGGTTGTATTAGGATTCTTCAAAACTTATTTCGGTCAATTTCCTGATTTTAATGAAAATCCCACAGCAGTGTCTCATAGCATAGTTAGCATATTCGATCATCTCCATGTTGCTTTGGCTTCACTTTTTATCCTACTGCTTATTAGCCAGCCGCTTTTAATTCGTTCTGGTAAATTTAAAATCCATAAAACGATAGGGAAGATTTCATACTTCATTTTCCCCCTGCTGATTCTTTCCTTCATTCCATTGATACAAAGGATATTACAAACTGATCATCCCATCCTCGCTTTCTTCCCAATATCAGGTTGTACGTTGTTAATTCTTTTTTATTCATTAGCAATTTACAATCGGAAAAATACACCTAAACATATGCGTTACATGATTGGAACCGCAATTGTTTTTTTTGACCCGACAATTGGAAGGATTGGTCCTGGTTTATTTGGCCTGGGACATAACACTACCCAAAACATTCTGTATGTAATTATATATTCAATTCTTATCGGATTAATATTTCTTGACAGAAAACATGGTAAAAATTTCAAACCCTACATTATAATTTCAGCTGGGTGGGTTATTCATCAAATTTCATATTATATATTATTCTAATATTGAAACCTCGTAATTTCCGCTTGTGCTTTCTTCTTTACCTTAAACCGCTGAGATTATCTTATAAGTACCATTTTCTTTGTAATTGCAGACGCGCCTGTCTCAATCCTGTAAAAATAAACTCCTCTGCTCAGGTTATTTGCGTTAAAATTAAGTTCATAACTTCCTGCCTTAACGTGTCCGTTTTTCAGTTCAGCTATTTTTTGTCCTAAGGTGTTAAATACACATAATCTTACAATTCCATCTGATGGTCGGTTTAAGTTCGGAGCGTGTTCGGAAATCCCCGCTCTCTGCATGGTAAATAAAGCCTCGAAAACATTTTATTTTCGAGGATAAAGACATATCGAATCAGGCCGTTGGCTCAATTTTTACATTTTTATGACAACTATAGTTGTCCTGTGTATTATTTTTTTTATCAGTTAGCTGAGAATTTAGATTACGAGATAACAAATTCTCTTTTTGCGAACGCGAAGAAGATGTTCATTAAAAAAGGAAGTGCAGTACATTACAAAAACCTATTAAGGAGTTAATAAATGAAACGCTCTGTATTTATAAGCAGTATTCATTGGTCGGCTCGTATTATCGGATCACTAATAGTGATATTTACTCTGATTATTGGCGTAGGTGAGCTTCTTGGATCTAAATCTGGTTTTAACACATATACGATTGTAGTATTTGTAGTATGGGGGGTAGGACTTGCCGGGCTCATCTTAGCATTATGGAAAGAAGGGTTGGGAGGGATTATCTCATTACTTTGTTTTACTCTTTTTAACATTCTCGCAGCAATCAATACTACTCCGGGTTCTACATATACCTACGTACTTTTAATCTTTATAATTCCTTCGATATTGTATTTAATTTATTGGAGGTTGGAAAGGGATTCATCAAACAAAATTTTACCTGCTAAGTGAAATTATCATTTGAAGGTGGAGGTTCTATTGATTCGATTAGTCTCACGGTACTAAAGCAAATAAAAGAAATAGCTGAGAACCTGTAAATAGATTTCTTTCTTGTAGGATTTGACAAGTGTATCCGAGTTTATACTGATACAGGAATCTCAGCCGGCAGATCACAATGGGTGTGCGGATGTTTGTAGTTGGAAAATAACACGGTTTATCGGAAGGCAAACAGAAAAATCCCCCCCGGAACAATTATCCTATAAACCAATCAGAAGCATCGAATGATTTTTGGGCAGGGTTTTACCCGTCCTAACTAAAACAAAGCCCTTATACGTTAAAAATATGGGCTTAACCTACGCTATGCTGCTAAGAAAATTACGGGTCGGTCTAAGTTCTGAGCGTGTTCGGAAATCCCCGCTCTCTGCATGGTAAATAAAGCCTCGCAAACATTTTATTTTCGAGCTGCTAAGAAAAAATGAAAGCGTTAGAAATCCTGACTTATTGAAATGTAATGGAATGACTGAATTTACGGGTTCGGAAGGTGCGGAAATTTTGATGGCATTTTAATTATTAATGAATATATTTCTGTACCCATTTAATACAGAAATCCTCTAATATATTGACATCATATTCATTACTTAATAACAATTAAAAAGAAGATATGAGAAAAATTATTGCGGCATTCAATATGACACTTGACGGGATTTGCGACCATACTGCAGGAATACCCGATGAGGAGATACATCAGCATTATACGAAATTATTAGGTCAGGGAGACGCAATTCTATATGGCAGGACTACATATCAGCTTATGGAATTCTGGCGAACTCTGCTGGAAAATCCTTCGGAAGAAAAATCAATGAATGACTTTGCCAGGGCTATAGATAAAATTCCGAAAATAGTTTTCTCCCGCACGATTAATAATGTTGACTGGGAAAGTGCAGCAATAGCAAAGCGTGACTTAAAAGATGAAGTTTTAGATCTCAGGCAGCGGTCAGGCAAAGATATTTTTATCGGAAGCCGAAGTTTGATTATACAGCTGATGAAACTTGATTTGATTGACGAATACCAGCTTTGTATTTATCCTGTAGTTGCAGGAAGCGGTAAGCCTTTGTTCGAAAACATTGACGACAGAACTATTTTAAAGCTTATAAAGACTAAAATCTTCAGCGGCGGTGCAGTAATTCTTTACTATAGTAAGATTGCTGAAATCCATCCTTCTTCAGCGAGCTAGTTTTGAGGAGAGGAGGAATTTGATTTTCAAAGTTACATATGAGAGGTGAGATTTGATGGAGGGAGGTTGGGAGGATCTTGTGGGTGCTCTTTTCCCGTAGCCTTTGGTTTTTCTCTTTCAACAACCGGGATAAAATCATTGGGTCTTCCCCGGGAAGGTAAACCAAGCAGCTCCCTTGCTCTGTCTAATGAATCATCAATATTTCCAAATATATTTTCCTCTCCAACTTCATCCAATATTTTATATTGCGTCAGGGCAAACAAGGGCTGTGCGTGAACGCCGGAAAGCACCAGGTGAACTCCCTCTTTTTTATTTTTTTGAATAATTTCACTCAATAAATTCAAACCGGTAGCATCTATGGCCTGAACATTTCTCATCCGTAATATCATAACTTTTGGCGGCCTTTCAACATCGTGCATAACCGCCTTAAATTTTGTAGCGGCACCAAAGAAAAACGGTCCGTTAATTTCATATACCTCTACCCCTTCAGGTACAATTTTATTTTGGATTGAATTTACATCAGTTAGTTCTTCTTCATCCTTAAGTTCACGTGTTACTACGCTTATATTGGAAACCGCAGCCATTCTTCTCATAAATAAAATAACAGCAAGCACCATTCCTACTTCAATTGCAATAGTTAAATCAAATACAACAGTAAGGCCGAAAGTAGTTATTAACACTACTATATCACTCCGGGGACTTTTCAACAAGCGATAGAAGATACGATACTCACTCATATTATATGCAACTACTATTAGTATTGATGCCAGCACGGCCATTGGTATCAGCCTGGCCCATTGCCCAAGAAATAACATTATTAATAATAAAGTGAGAGCATGAACAATACCCGCCACGGGAGTTCGCCCGCCGTTTTTAATATTTGCAGCAGTTCTCGCAATAGCTCCTGTAACAGGTATTCCACCGAACAGAGGCGAAAAAATATTTGCTACACCATTAGCAACTAATTCCATATTAGATTTGTGTTTTCCGCCGATCATACCATCGGCAACTACTGCCGATAATAACGACTCTATTGAAGCAAGTATAGCTATTGTAGTTGCAGGTAATATAAGTTCCTTAATAGCGGCCAGATCGAAATTAGGAATTGAAGGAGCCGGAATAGAAGGATTCAGCGTTCCAAACCTGGTTTCTATAGTTTCAACATTAAGATGAAATAAATGCACAATGAGTGTTACAAACACAATCGCTACAATTGAACCAGGTATTTTTTTTGAAACCTTCGGCCAAAAAATAATTATCAATAATGACAGAATACCGACAAAAATAGCTTCATAATTTACCGCTGATAAATGTCTGAAATACTCAGCCCATTTTTGGAAAAAGTCGGCGGGAACCTTCGACAGATTCATTCCCAAAAAATCATTAACCTGGCCGGAAAATATGACGACGGCAATACCGGTTGTAAACCCAACCACAACAGGGTAAGGGATGAATTTTATAATAGATCCGAATTGCGCAAAACCCATTATAATAAGAATTACTCCCGCCATAATTGTGGCGAGCATTAATCCATTAATTCCATATTGCTGAACAATACCATACACAATAATTATGAATGCCCCGGTAGGTCCCCCAATCTGTACTCTGCTTCCGCCTAAAAAGGAAATTAAGAATCCCCCAATCACTGCCGTAATGAGTCCTTTTTCGGGTGTAACTCCAGATGCAATACCGAATGCAATTGACAGCGGCAAGGCAACAATTCCGACCAGAATGCCGGCAATTATATCTTTATAAATTTGGTCTTTGGTTAATCCGGGAAGGAGGACAAAGAATTTTGGCCTAAACATCTATTCCTTAATTGTTCAACCTGAAATTACGACTGGCGTTCATAGTAAACCATATTTTCATTATAATAAATTTAAGCAATGCAAATTACAAATTTTGGTAATAATTGTTGAATTGTTTAATTGTTAATCCCCGTCAGTTTAAACTGACGGTAATGAAACTGACAGCTATAAAACTAACGGTAATGAAACTGACGGCAATAAAACTGACGGCAATAAATACATTACTGGATATTTATTCGAGAGATGTCGTATTCGGCCTCTATATTGGCGCATTTACACCGCGATATTTAGCCCTTTATTGGTGATATTCGAATAGTAACGAAACCAATTATTAATGGAGGCTAAATGGCACTTATCAATCCACACATCAACTTTAATGGAAATGCCGAAGAAGCATTCAATTTTTACAAATCAGTATTTGGCGGAGAGTTCACAAGGATTGTACGTTTCAAAGATATATCAAACGCCGAAGATCCGGCAGCTGACAATGAGGCAAATAAGATAATGCACATTGCTTTGCCAATCGGCAAAAACATTTTAATGGGCAATGACGTTCCGGAAAGAATGGGCCGGGTAAATGAAAATGAAAACAGGTCAAAGATATTTGTTACCGCCGAAAGCCGTGAGGAAGCCGACAAATTATTTAACGGACTTTCAGCAGGCGGAAAAGTTGAAGTACCTATGGACGAGAGTCCCTGGGGTTCATATTTTGGAATGTTCAGAGACAAATACGGTATTGAATGGATGGTGGATTTTGACCCAAAATCCAGCGCAAAGTAACTGACGAATAGCTGCAATTGGACACATCAAGCTTGAAGATTTCAGTAAAAACGCAGAATTGCCTCCCAATTCAGTTTTAGCACATAAAACCGGTCATTCCGGTACAAATGAGCAGGGTGTAACCGCGGCAATAAATGATATCGGAATAGTTTTTATGCCGAACGGAAAATACTTTTATTTGAGTGTATTTGTCAGCAATTCCAGTGAGGATGAGGAGACTAATCAGAAAATAATTGCGGATATAGCAAAAGCAGCCTGGGATTATTTTATCTACGATTGACTCATCCAATATTAGTGTACGCATATCTTCTTGCTACGATGCGCTGATTTCCCGTGTCAAATCGTTTTAATCTTCCTCTAATTCTATTTTTGCAAGGCCATAAATATTTAATTTCGGGATAGTAAAAATTGCCAGGTTTACATCATCCTGTTTTTTGTTTTCATAATTTAATTTCTGCATATCGCCCAACTCCCCGCTGTAAGTTATATCCTTTATTGTGAGTCCTTTTGGAATGGCAATTTGTGTTTTGATATCTGCCGCCGGCGTAATATCACCATCAACTGTTACATTATAATTAACGAAATGGATAAGTAAATGTTCATTATTCTTACGCATCGCGCTAAATTCAACAAACTTATTGTTTCCCTCAATCTTTGATATTTTTGAACCGAGTAATTTGGCAGATTCCTCCGCGATCAATTCTAATTTAGCGCGTAGCTCCGGATTTATATTGTTCCGAGTATAAGCTTCAGGCACATCTGCAAAAACATCTACCATTGACGAACCGAAAAATGTTCCTTCTTTCTGTTCATAATTAGTAAGGAATTTATTATCCGGAATTTGTAAGGGTATAAATAGTATTTTACCGCTGCCAATATTTTTAGATTCTTTCCTTTGAGGATAGTTTGATAACTGCGCGGCTTCTAAAAGAGGGATATTTTTATTCGGAAGATTATACTGGTCTTTAATACCAGTAGTACCCAGCACAATGAGGCTTCCTCCTTTATTAACAAATTCTACCAACGCATTTTGTTTTTCCAAACTCAATAAAGGTATATAGGGGAGTATTATTAAATCAAATTGATTAATTCTATTTGTCAGTAAATCATCTTCAGCCAGAAATACATGTGAAATTCCTTCATCAGCAAAAACTCTTGATGTACTAAACGCGAAACTTTGTTCATCAGCGAGATACTGATTTATTGAACCCAATATCCCAATATTACTATAGAGTCTTGATCCTATCAGATCCGGACGGTTTTCTGCAAGAAATGAATAAATATCAGAGGCACCCTGAGGTGTTTCCCGTTTCTCTCTGAAGATGCATTGATTTGCAACAGCTTCAGCAATATTTATCTGCGACATAGCACTAAGGCATTTTTCAGTAGGGTTAGGGAATATCGGCGGTGTAATTTCAGTAGCGTAAACAATTACCGGTTTACCATGGGCGGCGGCGGTGATATACTTCAGCGCAGGACTGTTTGTAATTTTAACACCATCTTTATTTCGCGGCGCGGAATCCAGATACTCCTGCATTTCGGAATAGATGAAATCGTCATAACCATCTCTGCCAAGCATTTCAATATTTCCAGCCGCAAGATACGCGATGGGGCCAAAGCCAAATCCCCCGAACACATTACCGGACACCATAAAATGCGGATTATATTTACGGGCAACTGTCCGCATATGTTTATGGAAATCAGCAACCTGAGTACCCCGGTATGTTATCCATTCCATCCAGAATTTTTCACCAGATCTTTCCGGCAGCTTTATATTTTCAAAATCAGTAATGCCATATTTTTCTTTACTAATATCAGACGGGAGGTTTTTATGTAAATATTCAATAAATCCCTTTTTTGAATATTGATCGTAAGATGTTTCCTCCGCAATTTGAGTCCAATCGATATATGAACCATCGATTCCGGTTTCAGCCTGCGCACGTATTTTTCCTTCCATCATCTGCAGATAACCCGGATTTACAGGAACACCCCAGGCCTCAAAACCTTCATCAGTTTCTTTACCATAGGGTGCGTAGCGATAAAACGGGAAACTTCCATCGGGTCTGATCATTAACCAGGCAGTAGGATCTTCTGCCGGTTTAGGACCAATGTAGTCTTTAAAATCATCCCATCTATTATTGTAGAAGTTTAGAAAATTTATCTGTTCTTTTTTAGGAATATCTTTATTGGATTCTGAATTTCCATTTAGAGAAGTAGAGAGGTATCTAAGAACTATATAGCCTTTATTATGATATGACTCATTAAACTTTTTAGCATTTTCCATTAGACTATCAAATTCTGCCCTGGTCACTTCCTCCATATTAGGAGCGCCGCTGCCGAATGTAACAGTCATATTATTTTTTTTAAGAAATTCCAGATCGGATTTTTGTCCTAATATCCAATGTCCCCAATCAGTATTTGGTTTCCAATTGTTCTGGGCATTTGCGGAACCATAGAAAATTAAGATTATTATAAAAACAACCGTCGGGGTTAGATAAAAATTCCTGTTTATTACTTGCATAAAATTTTCCTTTATAATACTAATTGAGGAATTTCTCCTTATCGAGGCCTCGCTGCCAATCGCCATATTTTGAAAACCACCATCATAAAGATCAATCATTTCAATACCTGATTCTTTCTTTAATATTTTCGAATTAGCTTCTCCTCCATCTTACCCGGTTTTTAAGTTTTAGTATGCAGAAAAATATGGGAATTTCCGGTTGAAGGCAATATGGAGGAAGGTTTCGAATCTGGACGGGATGACAGAGAAAAATTTCTCGCCCTAATGCAATAGTCGGGGCGAAATATCAATCGGGTGCCCTGAATGGCTCCCGGGAATGGTTTTACCCGTCCCGGCTAAAAAAAGGCCCGTATACGGTAAAAATACGGGCTAAACCTACGCTATGCTGTAAAGAAAATAATCATCCGGGTAAACGTTTCGACTTTTATCCCGGAAAGTTTAGAACTTCTGCTTACACAGATCTTTCTGCCAAATTGCTGTGGAGTAGGACAAGGGCGGTAACCACTTGTGGGCTGTTTGCTGAATCTTCTAAGAATATGCCCGGCATCTGAGTATCTCAACGTGTAATGGCCTCTTTAATTTCCGCGGTGATTTCCTCGGGCCGCTTTCTAATATTGATTTTGATGGCGTTAGTTGGCTCTTCGAGTATGTCGGATTGACTCTGCAGCAGCCGGGGATTGAAGAAGTGGTGTTTCCTCTTTAGGATCCTGTTCTTTATTAACTGGTAGTCGCCGTACAGGTAAACAAGCTTAACGTTATTTGTATCTTTCAGCAGAAGATCCCGGTAGCTTTCCTTGAGAGCTGAGCAGGTGATTACCGCGTTTTCGTTTTTGTCTGAGAGTTCGTCGATAAGCTGCCGTATGGCTTTTAACCAGGGATAACGATCTTCATCGGTTAATGGTACTCCCCTCTTCATTTTGGCAATGTTGGAAGCGGTGTGAAAGTTGTCTCCTTCGTAGTACTTCCACTTTAACTCTTCGGAAAGCATCGTGCCTATTGTGGTTTTGCCCGAGCCCGATTCACCTGTTATAAGTATTATCATTCTTCGATCATTCTGAAATTGCTGTTATAATAAAAGTATATATGAGCTAAACCGGAGGTGAAGACAAGCACACACCTGCATTTAACAGAACCTCACTGAAAAATTTGCCCGCTCAAATAAGTTTCTTCTACTAATTTTAATTTTTGTTATATTCAGGCATAACCTGGTTTCTTGTATTAGCAGAGGGAGATGCTATAAGAAATTATTCGTTCATATTGATAATTATTATTTCTGTTGTAACTATTCCGTTAAGTATTCAAAGAGATGAGAGCGGAACACTACTATTAAATGATACGGGTCCCCCACGCATAGTAGACTCTTTCTTCATTCAGCTTGTCTTCAAAGCTCCGTACTTTTATTTCCACTTCGGCTATCTCTCAATGATCGGTTCATCGGTAGGAGGTTTTTATATCATTCAACAGATCACAGCAGATCAGTATAAAAAAATTGTAAGCATTTGCTGGAAACTGCTCTTTCTGTACCTGGTTTTCTGCACCATTTACAGCGCGGCAGCCAAAGGCAGGTTCCTGTTCAAACAACTTATTTCTTAAATACACAGAAGTTATCAAAAACCAATATGAAGAGGATAGGTTTTTTATGTTCTGCCCTTCAGCCAGGAAGATAAAGGGGGCGGCTTTCAGGATGATGGGGTATACGCATCATTTATTCCTGATCTTTTTTATTACCCTTTTTACGCAATTCCTCTATTAAGGAAATTTGAATGTCCTGAATTTCAACCATTCTATCCCATTGATTAGTCATTAAATGATCTATTTTTAAGTGCAGCTGCCTGATCTCCAATTCAGACTTAAGGTTTATCTTATAATCATTTTCGGAGCGCAGCCTGTCGCGGGTTTCCTGTCGATTCTGACTCATCATAATTACAGGGGCCTGAATGGCTGCGATACAGGACAGGACTAAATTCAGGAGAATAAACGGATAGGGGTCGAATTTATTATTAATCAGAATAAACGCGTTCAGAACAATCCAGGATACTAGTACGATTAAAAAAAGGTTGATAAATTTCCAGCTTCCACCGAATGAGGCAATTTTATCAGAAAGCATCTGCCCAAAAGTTAACTTGGCTGAATACTGCTGAGTTATATCTTCTGAAATAGTATCATTGTTCTTTAAGCTTTCCAGAACTTCTTTATCAAGAGAGCTGAGTTCTCCACGCTCGGATTGCAGCAGAGATTGGAAGTATTTATATCTATAATCCGAGAGATCCTTTCGGCATATAAATAATCCGGTACCCCAGGCGGGATAGTCGGCTTTTATCAGGTTTGAGATAGCGGGCCTTACTATGGCCGAAGGGATTAAATCTGTTTTTGAATTACAAATGATACAAATACGTTTAGAACTGTCTGATTTAAGTGGTGTACTCATATTTCTTTACCTAAAGTTGATTCTTGCTGATTATCTTTTATTTGTTACATTACCAATACAGATTTTCGAGATTGGTAAAGATTCCTGTTTCTACCGGACAGACCTGATTGTCTTTATTAATTCACAGCGACACACCCAGCAGAATAAAGAGAATAAATAATTTCTTAGCTAACACATAATATATACTAAGAACGGTAAATTTTCTTTTCCTCAACTAAAAATGATTTCCAACATACATACAATTTGTATTGGATGAAGAGGTAATAATAACAAAAGAAAGGAATCATCATGGGTATTCTGGATAGTGTAACTTCGGCATTAGGTATGGGGGGGAGCAAGCAAAATGATATAATGTCAGTTGTGATGGGTTTACTTGGACAGAGCGGAGGACTGAACAGTCTGATCGGTCAATTCACATCAAAAGGTCTGGGTGATGTTGTTTCATCCTGGGTAGGAACCGGAAAAAATCTTCCTGTTTCTGCGGATCAGATTAAAAATGTTCTGGGCGATGATACAGTTAAAGATATGGCCGCGAAAACCGGAATGGATACGCACGAGCTCACAGGACAATTATCGGACCTGCTTCCTCAAATTGTAGACAAATTAACACCCGATGGAAAGGTTGGCGAAGGCGACATTTTAAGCAAAGGAAAGGAACTTCTGGGCGGGCTGCTGGGCGGTTAATAATGGAGGTTCAGGATGCGGTGGCCGTGGTGCCTGAATCATTTAGGCTGGAACTTCCGAACAAAGGAAGAGGTGGTTTTATAAAGGTTTTACCACCGGAGATATAGCCCGGGGAAACACTTTTCCAGGCAGCGATATTTAAATCGAACATATGAATAATATCGAGATCATAGGTGTTAATTATGATGCCGGGATAGGGTTATTCTCAGACCGTAACGGTGATAATATAAGTTATGCTGAAATGCAGGAGGCGATGAGAGTTATCAGGAATGAGCTTCACTGTAATGCTGTGCGGATTTACGGCTATGATCTTGATAAACTCATTCAATGTTCACGAATCGCTATCAGTGAAGGGCTGATGGTCTGGTTTTCACCACGCCGTATAAATGCTTCCTACGATGAGGCACTCGATTTTATAACCAGATGCTCGGCAGCGGCGGAGGAGTTAAGGAAGACTTCAGACAAGTTTGTTTATGTTATAGGGAATGAATTCACTCTGGATATTAAGGGGTTTATTAAAGGTGAAAATATCTATGACAGGATTTCTGCTCTGTCAAATCCCCTCTTCATTATGAAAATTATCCTGGGTTCCCGGTTAAATAAAGAATTGAATGATTTTCTGAAAAAAGCAGTAACGGCTGCGCGACAATATTTTAAGGGGGAGATAACCTATGCTTCCGGCGAGTGGGAAAAAGTTGATTGGGATAAATTCGATATCGTTGGACTCAATTATTACAGAAATATTTTCAATGCATGGGAATACAGAAAGACGGTAGGTAAGTATGTTCAGAAATATAGGAAAGTTGCTATAACTGAATTCGGATGCTGCAGTTACAGAGGAGCCAATTTGAAGGGAGCCTGGGGATATAATGTGGTCGATTGGAATAAACCGCGTCCCCGGCTGAAGAAAGCTTATCAAAGAGATGAAGGGGTTCAATCGGATTACTTAATTGAATTACTTAACATTTATTCCGCAGAGAATGTATATGCTGCTTTCATCTATACATACGTAGCCAGAAAAGCTGCGTATGATGCTGATCCGCTATTCGATCTTGATATGGCGAACTTTGGTTTGGTCAAAGTGCTTCCCTCGAATGATAATAATGGGGAGGCTCCGTTTTCCCTTGAGAAGAAAAAATCATTCATTGAAGTATCCCGGTTTTATTCTTTTCTGAGGTGACAAATGTCGTTATTTCACCAAAATAATTTTCTTTGTTTCAATAAAAAAACCCGTCTGACTCCGGCAGGTAAAGCACTCATCAACTGAGTTATAATATTTGTCATAAAATTGTAAAAATTGGATGGGGAATCAACCAGGTGCCCTGAATGGCTCCAGGGAAGAGTTTTATCCGTCCCAGCTAAAAAAAGGCCCGTATACGTTAAAAATACTGGCTAAACCTACGCTATGCTGTATAGTGATCGGGGAAAACCCCATTAGATGATTCCTCAAAATCACCGTTAATAATATAATTTTGAACAGGGGTTAATAAATTTACTACACCCGGATATAAAGAAAAATTAAGGGGATCTGATTACTTTAGTTAATCAGTGAAGATAATGTTTGGATAATATAGCTTTAATATTTAACATATGTTTGTTCCCTGGTTATCTTTCCCAATAAGGCCCCCAAAAATTAGCTCAACTGACTCTCTAAAAATGGTGCGTGGCCCCGGGGGAAACCTTGCAATAGGGCTGCTGCTGCCGGTGGTATTTCGATTTGAAATTTTAGGTATATTAATAGAAATATTAAATAAAATCAGAGAGAGGGATTGCCATGGTTGATTTTGAAAAGCTCGGGGTTTTTTATCTTGGCAGAAATTATAATCCGGCTGCTAAATCTTTAACAGAAGATCTTCTTCTTTATCCCTCAAAGGATCTGACAACTCATGCTGTCTGTGTTGGAATGACCGGCAGCGGCAAGACGGGTTTGTGCATTTCATTGCTTGAGGAAGCGGTAATTGATAATATTCCTGCCCTGGTTATTGATCCTAAGGGAGATATTACAAATCTGCTTTTAACCTTTCCCGAACTGAAACCTGAAGATTTTCTTCCGTGGATAAATAAGTCGGATGCCGAAAGGAAGAACATGTCCGAGTTAGAGTTTGCAAAATCTCAGGCTGATTTATGGAGGAAAGGCTTGCAGGAATGGGGACAGGATCCGGCCAGGATCGGCAAGTTAAAATCTTCCGCGGAGTTTAACATATATACTCCCGGCAGCTCTGCCGCCAAACAGATATCTATACTGAATTCATTCGATGCGCCTGATGAGAATATGCTTGAAGACCCTGACCTGCTGAATGAAAAGATTACCACAACAACCTCTGGGATTCTTGGTCTGATCGGGATTGACGCCGACCCCATTAAGAGCAGAGAGCATATATTAATATCAAATATATTTCAATACTTCTGGTACAATAAGCAAAGCCTTGATCTGCCATCTTTAATTCAGAGCGTACAGAATCCACCGATGAAAAAAGTGGGAGTGTTTGATGTGGATACTTTTTATCCGCAAAAAGAAAGACTTGAGCTGGCGATGCTCCTGAATAATATACTTTCCGCGCCAACTTTCCAGTCGTGGCTGACAGGTGAGCCCCTGGTAATTGATAAACTTTTATTTACCGACACGGGTAAGCCGAAGGTTTCAATAATGTACACCGCCCATCTTTCCGACAATGAAAGAATGTTTTTTACCACGCTCTTTCTGAATCAGCTTTTAAGCTGGATGCGCAAGCAAAGCGGAACCACAAGCTTACGGGCTGTTCTTTATGTTGATGAAATATTCGGGTACATCCCCCCTGTCGCTAACCCGCCGTCAAAAAGAATTTTTCTTACGCTTCTAAAGCAGGCAAGGGCATACGGACTAGGACTTGTTCTTGCTACACAAAATCCTGTTGACCTTGATTATAAGAGTCTCTCCAATGCCGGAACATGGTTTATCGGACGGCTTCAAACGGAGAAAGATATCGAGAGACTTATTGACGGACTTGAGGGAGCGAGTTCTGCCGGAGGTAAATCTTTTGACAGGAAAGCAATTTCAGAAATAGTAGCTAATCTTGATAAACGTGTTTTTCTGATGAATAATGTGAACCAGGATAACATCCAGATCTTTCAAACCCGCTGGGCTTTGTCTTATCTCCGCGGTCCCCTAACTAAAAGTCAGTTGAAGGAACTTATGCCTTCACAACCTGAAGTGAATACCAAAGAAACCAGAACGGAAATAAAAGCACCGGCAGTCATCGCCCAAATGCCTCTCCTTCCTGAAAGCGTTTCACCTGATTTTCTACAGAGAAATACTCAGAGTCTGAACCCTGTTGAAATAGTTTACCTTCCCTACGTCGTGGGAAAATCACAGGTTTTATTTTCCGACCGAAAATCAAAAATCGATGTTGATATGAATTCGATGTTTCTGACATCGGTTTCAGACGAAGCAATTCCGGTAAACTGGGAATCTTCGTTTGAAGTGGATATCGATCTGAATCAGCTTAAGAAGGACGCAGATCAGGGAATAAAGTTTTCAGATATCCCCGGTGCGGCAAAGGATAGTAAAAACTACAGCTCGTGGGAAAAAGATTTGAAGGATTTCTTATATAACAACTTTTCACTGGAGATATTGAACAGTCGGGTGTTGAACGAACAATCGAAACCAGGTGAGAGTGAGCGTGATTTCCGGATAAGATTAAACCAGCTTTCAAGGGAGACAAAGGATCTGGAAGTAGAAAAACTGAGGGACAAATACCGGACAAAGCTGTCATCCATGGAGAATAAGATTAAAAGTGCTGAAGCCGCAATGATTAAGGAGAAGGCTCAGTCATCGCAGCAGACTTTACAAACCGCTATTTCGGCGGGTGCCACTATACTTGGGGCGTTGTTCGGGAGCAGATCATTCGGCTCAACCAGTATATCGAGGGCGGGCAGTACTATGAGGTCGGCTTCAAAAATATTAAAAGAAAAGCAGGACGTACAATTAAGTAAAGAGAAACTGGATGACCTTAAAGCTCAATTCGATGAAATGGAAAAGACATTGCAGAGTGAAGTAGACTCACTTGACCAGAAATATGATACTTCAACAGAAGAATTTGAAAGAATAAAAATAAGGCCTCAGAAGAGTAATATTTTTATCAAGTATTTCAATTTTGTGTGGATCCCCATCGCGAATGAATCCATCAAGGATGTGCGTGAAATTAAATTTGTGAAGAGCTGATTGACCAGGCCATATAATTATGGAATCATATTTCGGTATGCTCCAGACTATATCGAAAGAGGGGTAGTAATTTCCACTTTAGATGAATATCTGAAAGATAAAAAGCTAAGAATAATGGTTTTAAGAATCACGTCGAATTTAATAAAGCACGACCCGATGATTCCTCATAAAGCTGCGTCGTACGCATTGAGCAATGCCAGAACAAAACATATACCCTACGATTTTGAAATGAATATTAATGAATCTGAGAAACAATTTTGTTCAGAGGTTTCCTCATCAGCATATAAAAAATTTGGAATAAATCTTTGGACGGGACTATCTAATATTTCATCATCCGGAACCAGGAATTGGCTCTCTGCATTTGGTGTAAAATATTTTAAGACAGAGGAACCTTCAGATCTTGAGTACGATCCGCAGCTATCTGTTATTCGCGTTACGTAAGGGATTCCTCCCTGCAGGCGGATTATTTTTGGAAATTAAAAAAGCCCGGACGTTGATGGCCGGGCTTTAAGAAAGTGATTATTCGTCGAGAATATCTGCTGTGTTCTCAAACGGTTTAATCTATTGTGATGTTTCCCTTATCGCAATCCAATATCCCCATAGTCGATGTAATATATTCGGGATCTGAAGCCAGCCATTCCCCAATTGTCATTCCCCAGATTTCAGTCTCAAGTGTTCCAAATTCCAGGAGCCAGTTATTCACCTGATCAGGTGCTGTTGCCTGACCGGGTTGACCGTTATCAAATGCAAAGAATAAATCATAATAACCTGCATAAATACCGGTTTTCTCCTGACCAAAAAATACTGCCAATTTCCCTCCAAATTCATTCGCATTCTCATAAACTGTAAATGAAATTACTTCCCCGTTTATCTTAAAGGTAGGATCACCAGTGGCATTTGCGCAATTAATTTCATACTCACCATCAAAGGTTCCATCCGCATATTCCCGCGCGTTATATCTGGCCCCTAAATTCCTGCCCTCAAAAAATAGTAATCCTGAGCCTTGCACCCGGTGAACCACAGGCCCTTTTTTGTCAAGGCTGAGTGCCTGATCGGTGGGACTAACCGGTGTTTCAGAGCAGCCGGCGAAGAAGATTCCCACAAAAGCTGAAAGAACGATTACGCAAAGAAATGTTTTCATAGTGATACTCCCGGAATATTATTATTAAATATTCTCTAATTATGTTAGAGAGTTTATTTGATTGCTCATTTAATTATATCCATTCTTTTTTCATTCGTGTAGTTTCCTGCTGTTAATCTGTAATAAAGACTTCCGCCTGTCAGTCTATGATTTCCCTTTGTTAACTGGAATTCGACCTCGTAAGTACCGGGGTCTTTAATATCATCTACCAATGTGTCAATTTTTTTTCTTTCGGAATTAAAAACGATCAGTTCTACTCTGTTTTTTTGCGCAACACAATATTTTATGGTGGTTTTATCTTTAAATGGATTAGGATAATTCTGACTCAAATAAAATTTCAATGGAATCATTTCATCCATTTCCTGATTTTCCTTCGGTTTCACATAAATCTCAGGGTTAAATTCTGTAACTCCCTCAACTAATAAAGGAGAAATATTACGTGATATGATAAGCAATGAATGAAATCATATCTACCAGTCCTGAATAAAATGATGAGGCGTTTGTAACTGATTATTAAGGAGCGGGCGATTTCTGATGATATTGTGACGGGAGGACACCAAATTGCTTTTGGAAGCATTCCGCAAAATATGAGGGATTGCTGAATCCTACCTCCAGAGCAATTTCCGAAATGTTAGCTGATTTACATTCAATTAGTTTTAATGACCTGTTCAACCTGATTCTTCTTATAAACTCATTTGGAGATTCACCGACCAGGCAGACAAGTTTTTTGTAGAGCAGCTGCCGGCTTACCGCTAAATATCTCGCCAGCAATTCAACACTAAAGGAGGAATCGGATAAATTCTCATTAATTAATCTTACCGTTTCATTTAAAAATTTCCTATCAACCGAAGTAATATCCTTTATATCATTGCTGAACAATTCATGCTGCCTGAAATATTCGTGCATTCTTTTTCTTTGATCAAGCAGGCTCTTAATTTTCGCTTTTAATTCTTCTGCTTCAAAAGGTTTCGTCATATAATCGTCGGCACCGGTTTCCAGGCCTTCTATTTTATCATTTAACGCTGCTTTTGCAGTTAGTAGTATAAGCGGAATATGGCTGGTTCTATTGTCAGTTTTGAGGGTACTGCACAAGTGGATGCCATCCAGCTTAGGCATCATTATATCGCTTATTATAAGATCGGGAATCAGATCAAAGGCTTTATTAAGTCCTTCTTCACCATCAGATGCCTCAGTGATTAAATACGAGCCGCACAATATTCCACTTACGTATTGTCTTACATCTTCATTGTCTTCAATTAGTAATAAAGAAGCATATTCTTTCCCGATAGAATTGACATCAAAGTTATTTTTAATGATGGTCCGAACGAAATCATTATGAGTTACAGCAGATGCTTTTTCTTCAGGGATTTCCCCTTCTTCGCAAGACGCTTCAGCGTCAACAATTTCTTCCGGGAGCAAGTGTTCCTTCCCGGCAGGCAGAATGATTCTGAATACTGAACCTCTCCCCTCTTCACTTTCAACCAATATTTTCCCTTTATGAAGCTCAACCAATTCCTTAGTAAGTGACAAGCCTACACCGGCTCCCTCATAGTCTTTTGAAAGTCTGTTATCCAGTTGATAGAACCTGTCGAAAATTTTATCCAGTTGATCTTTTGGAATTCCAATACCTGTATCACTAACAGAGATCTCTATATAACTACCGTTCAGAACCGCTTCGGAAGGAGGGAATGCGTCTCTCTCAGCAGCATTAATTGTAGAAGACTTAAGAGTATCCTGCGGGGCTGCGGCAGTCCGTGAAATTGTTAAATTAACATTAACACATCCCCTGTCAGGAGTAAACTTCAGGGCATTTGATAAAACGTTGCTGAGAATTTTATCAAACTTGTCCTCATCCAGGTATATATTTACTTCTTTTTGATCACTATTGAATTTCAGTGAAATACGTTTTCTCTCCGCAAATGACTGAAAGGAAGAAACGGTTTCATAAATAACCTGAGTAACATTCTTTTCTCTTGTTTTCAGTTTCATCTGACCCGCCTCGATCCTTGATATATCGAGGAGCTGATTTGCCAGCTGGTTTAATCTTTTCGCGTTTCTGTAGATTAGCCGGGCTTCCTCTTTTATTATCTCACTTTCCGTCTGTTCTAAAATTTGTTTGGATGGACCAAGGATCAAAGTAAGCGGGGTTCTGAACTCATGTGAGATATTGGTAAAGAAATTTGTCTTTATCCTGTCTAATTCATGTAATGTTTCTGTTTCTTTTTCTTTTTGTAAAGTTTCTTTCTGTAGACGTAAATTATTTATCAACTGACCTGCCTGAACAGAAATAATTGAGATGAGGGTAAGATCATTCTGCGAAAAGCTACTCTGATTCTTTTTATTTATCAGCATCATGATCCCGATTATTTTTCCCTCAAACCAGATAGGCACGCATAAAACAGATTGAATATCTTTCATTTCTTCTTCAGAAGGTTCGAATCTTTTATCTTTCCTGAGATTTTCTATTATTAAAGATTCTTTATTTATCAGGACCCAGCCCGTTATACTTGCCCCTATATGATAGTTATGCTTTAAACTGCTTGTATCATCCTGCCGGATAATCGTCTTGAAAGGTTCTCTGTCATTTGAAGTAACGAGAAGTATTGATCCCTGTTCGGCCTCTACAGCGGTTATTGATTTCCCAACTATCAGCTGGAGGATCTGATCTATTTTCGTTGCCTTCCCGGAAGATACGGCTATTTCATTCAGGATTTTCAGTTCTCCGACGGCAGCCCTAAGCCTTAATATTTCAGCTTCAAGTTCTTTATTTATTTTATCTTGTCTGCTCATTATTTTTATATATGCATTTCTATTCCTAAACGTACCAGCATGGGAGGTAAAAACTGAGTCGGTTTCATATAGTTCTCATTTGAAAAATTCTGCTGGTAATCGAAATAATGAAACTGATCGAAATCAAGTTCAGTCCTCCGGCTTGCAACGTGTATCAGATCCAGAACCAGCTTTGTGGAATATATAGGAAACAGACCTGATAGATCATATGTGAATCTAAAATTCAAATCCAAGATAGACGGTGTTCTGCCAGCCGTGCCGCGGGACTGCAGAAAGGTAGACTGATAAAAAGTGGAATCAACGCCGAACTCATTAAGAGGTGTCCCGCTCATCCATTGAAATACTATACCTGCAGCCAGACCAAAATCAAAGACATATGAACCTGATATTTTTAATACATGAGTCCTGTCATTAGGTAAAAGCCCATCTGCATTAATCATTCGATCAGGAAGAGCTGACTGGTTAGTTGTATTCGGCCATACCATCGTGCCGTCATAAGTCTGCGCGAGTCCGTCGTAATTTCCCTTATTACGGGACAGTATATAAGATATGGAGAAATTGAAACCTGAAGGTGAGAAGCGTTCCAGCGTAAGTTCCAAAGCTGTATACTCACGTTTCAGTTTTGGAAACTTACTAAGCATTCCGCTGCCTGGATTTCCATATACCTGGAGTGATTGATATTTAACCTGGTCTTCAGGACTAACAACTCCATCCTCCACCCCCTGACCGAGATAACGATATATCCCCAGAATGCCAATCTTAAATTCGGGGGAAAGCATTCTTTCATATCCGAGTGAGAATTCATCTTCATACTGACCTTTTAACCCGGGTATATCAGTTACAAAGGCATTCATGTTCGGCGTATAATAAAAAGCACCGCTGGTATCGACACGCGGATCGTTAGGATAATAAATGCCGTACAGGTAAGCTCCTTTTATATGGTAAACTATAGAAAGAGCCTGCTGAAGCGGCTGATAATAGCGGCCGAATGATGCTGTGATTTTCTGACTTCCCGGTTCTCCCGGCTGATAAATAACACCTATTCTCGGCTGCACCTGATCTGTAATTTTCTGTGCTGTAGTTCCGTCTGACGCTATCAGCCATTGGGGATCCCACCTGACCCCCGCGTTCACACAGAACCTCTGAGAAATCTGCCATGAGTCCTGCAGAAAAGCTGAAAAGTTTTTTTGCTTTATGGTTCCCTGAATTAATTCATATTGATAATAATAATTAGTAGGATTACGAACCAACACTTTCCAATCTTCATACCGATAAGTAGAATTTAATTCATACCCAAGACCCGCTTTAATTGTATGCGCGAATAATGATAAGGTACCTTTGATCGAACCACTAAATAAACTTATGTCACTACTCACCCGGGAAATCCCTAATCCTCCCGATTGGGTCATCGAAACATTGTCGATATACTCGAGGGTTTCTCCACCAGGCAATGCGGGTTTTAAAGTGCTGGTTAAAGAGCCAAGAGATAAGGATGATTCTAAAAATAAAGCATCGCTAATGGTATGGAGTCCTCTGACAATCGCATTATAAGTCAGGAAAGTATTATCCCGGGTAATAGTTTCGGGGCCCTGAGCACTGAGACTATTAACACTCGCGCTGCCAATAATCTGGCGCTCTCTATACGGACTACCGCTAACCGCAAGAGTAATTAAATTGTTTTCATTCAGGCTCCATGTAAGTTTACCGGCAGACTTATGTTCTGTTTTATAACTATTCTGCATTCCCAATCCATTTACGAACACATCACTGTAATTAAAATTCGGGTCGTATGCAGCGTAGTACCAAAGGCGGTCTTTAATTATAGGTCCCCCTACACCAAATCCAACGTCAAAATTAGAAAAATCTCCTTCCGGAGACTGTCCCCCGGCCAATCTCGGAGTACCTCTCAGACTATTGTTGGTAAGGTAGCTGAAAACAGTTCCGTGAAATTCATTTCCCCCGGAGAAAGTAACCGCATTCATAATTCCACCCAATGAGCTTTGAAACTCGGCTTCATATCCTCCGGTCCTTACTTCAACCTCACGAATAAAATTATAAGGCAGATCAATGCGCCATCCGCCGAACGTCGGAGTTGAAATATCGGCTCCGTCTACAAAATATTTGTTTTCAATTCCGGTACCGCCTGAAATGTTTGTACCTCTATCTCCCTTATAGCTTATATTAGCATTTGGAAGGAGCTCAGCAAGCTGAAAATAATTTCTTTCAACAGGAAGCTTATCAAATTGAGCAGCAGATAAATTCTTACCAATAGTGGTGGAGCGGGTATCAACAACCTGCTTTTGACCGGACACTACAACGGGTTCTGTTTCAATAGCTTTCTCAGCAAGATGGATTACTCCGATTGAAGTAGTTTTCCCAAGCGATATTATAGTCCCGTCGATTGAAACCTGCTGATATGATATGCGGCTGATTTTTAAGGTATAAGTTCCAACCGGCAATGCGGGAATAAAGAAGTATCCCCGTTCATCGGAAGCAGCACCGCGTGAGCCCTGCAAATCACTTGAGGTAGCAATAACATTCGCAGAAATAACCGGCTGGTTGTTTTCATTAACAATCCAGCCTTCCAGGTTGCCCATGGTTGATTGTCCTAAGAGTGTATTGAACATAAAGAATATGCACACTAACAAGGATCCTGTATATATTTTCATAAACTAACTCCTTAATAATCAGAAAGTTAATTTTGACATATTATTCAGTAATATCTGATCCTGTAACTGTTTGATTCAAACCATATAAATTTATTTGATTGTTTCGCTAATTACCTGTTGAATATTTTGTAATAATCTCCTTATAACCTTTGAGATTTCGCAATGGATCATATAAAGGATCAAGTTTTAATATGTTGACCGATAAGCCTGTAGGATTTGAGATTAAATAGTCAATTTGTTTTATTGCATCTTCGTAATCACCGGTGAGGATATATATTATTGATAAATAAGAACTTTGGGCATATTCGCGTCTCTTCTTTGTCCATGTCGGATCTGATTCAATTACTCTATTGAGCTCGCTAATTGCTTTTTCTTTTTCACCCAGACCGGCAAGGCTTATTGTTAAAGCGAAACGAAGGCGATTATCTTCTGGTTTAGTTAAAATCATATTATTTAAACGTGTCTTTGAAGATTCAAAATCTTTCTTTGAAAGATTCTGTTTATTCGAATACCTGTAGACCAATGCAGTCATTTGCGAATTGGGAGTATACTTGTTGTAACTATCTTCATATTCTTTTTTAGAAGATTTTAATTGGTTCAGGACTTCATCATATTTTCTCTCAAGTATATTCAAATAGATAAAAATATTGCATGAGCTTTCTAAGTATTCATCATCTTTAATATTTCTGATAGTTTGGCGAGCAAGCCGGGTCTCACCTTTCCAATCCAGGTAATTCAGCACGAGTTCTATATATAAAGAGCTTGTTTGCGGACTAAGTTCAATTGCCTGTTTCAGATATTTTTCTGCTTTCTTATAATCTTTTCTCAGTTTGTAATCTATTCCGATTCCCCACGGATATCTGGCATTTAGCGGGTCCAATTGTAAGGCTTTTGAATCATTTTGCTTTGACAACTCAAATTGACCTTTTCTCCAGTAAATCCCGCTTATCATAAAACAAGCTTCGGCATTGTTCGGCTGTATTTCCTGTACTCTTTTTAATTCTTCTAATACTAATTCGTCATTGCCTGTAAACCAGTAATAATAAAAAAACTGTGCTAAGTGTACATCAGCAATATCAGGATTAAGTTCTTTTGCTTTTTCTAGATACCCGGAGGCTTTTTTAAGATTGAGACTGTCTCTGTCCCAGTACCATTTGAAGAGACCCATATGGGCTATCGACAACTGTGCGTAGGCCGCGGCAAAATTAGAATCAAGCTGAGTTGCCTGTTCATAAAGTTTTATGCAGGTCTTAATATTGGCACCAGTCGAAGGCCCGTAGTGGAATTTGAGTGCTTTCAGATAATAATCATATGCTTCAAGGTTTTTAGTTGGGGGCGGCCCGGTAACTGATTGACCGAGGACCAGTTTGATACCAAGTTTTTCAACTACTTTTTGTGCTATCTCATTCTGCACATCGAAGATATCGTCGATAGTCCTGTCGAAGGCATCCGACCAGATATTTATATCGTCGGATACGCGAACCAGCTGTGGAATTATTCTTATTCTACTTTCTTTATCCTTGTTTTTTGCCCATCGTACCGTGCCCTGGAGTATATAATCAACCCCCAGTGCCTTTCCTATTTCTTTACTGTTTTTATTGGATTTTGCAATCTTATCGGCACTGTTTCTTGAGATTACACCGAGTGAAGAAAGGGATGACAACTTATTTGATATTTCATCTCTTACTCCTTCAGCAAAGTAATCATCCTCCGGTGAACCCAAATTTGTAAAAGGGAGCACGACTATAGTATTTATTTTCGGCTGGCTGACTTCATTAGCGGAGGAGATAGTTAAGTAGAGGTATGAACTAAGGGCGACTATTATAATTATCAATGCCAGAAGGAATATTTTTGCTTTACGTTTATTGTTATAAGTCCGTGTGTATGCCTGCAGACGCCCGGTGTGAGTGCCTTTTCTATTTGCCGACAGCTCCAAATCGGAGATCATTTCTTTTACACTCAGAAACCTGTCCTTTGGCGATTTGGCAATTGCTTTTTTGAGAATAGAAATCAATCTTTTTGGGATTAGATCCCAATCGGGCACCTGGTTTAAGATAGAATAAATTACAGCCTGATCATATTCCCCTCTGAAAGGTAATTTGCCGGTCAGCATCTCGTACAGTATTACTCCCGCCGACCAAATATCCGTTCTATAATCTATTTCCTCTCCCCTGGCCTGTTCAGGCGACATATACTCGAGAGTACCTGCTGTGGCTCCCATTAAAGTTAACCGTGTGTGTCCCTTAACCTTTGCTATTCCGAAATCCAGGATCTTTACCATTCCTTCATTTGTAATAAATATATTCGCGGGTTTTATATCTCTGTGAACGATATTATTCTGGTGTGCTTTCTCAAGTCCATAACAGATCTGCAGAGTAATATCTATAGCCTCTTTTGTCTCAATTTGTCCCCTGGCGATCCTTTCTTTCAGAGTTTCCCCTTCATACAGCGCCATAGAGATAAATAATTGTCCGTCTTCCGACTCCCCTATCTCATAAACTGTACAGATGTTAGGATGATCCAGTGCGGATGCCGATCGCGCTTCGTGTATAAATCTTTTTTTTGCCTCTTCATCGAATGAGGAGGTAGAGGGTAAAAACTTAAGTGCCACAGTTCTCTTTAAGTTGATATCCTCAGCTTTATATACTACTCCCATGCCGCCTTTACCGGCCTGTTCAAGGATTTTATAGTGTGATATTATCTTACCAATCACAAATTACTTCAGATTTTTGTTCATAAAGAAATATTTATAACAGGCCAGCGATGTTCACTATGACCACAATAAAACTAAAGCAGGAAAATATGAAGGAGAGTATTTTATATTAGAAAAGGTATTCCGTTTCATCATATTTCCCCAGAAAAATGATTAAAAACAGGTGTTTAACAGTAGAGGAATAAGAACAATTGAATTTAAGAATAATTGTGTGTAATAAGCAATAATAATCTTTAAAACTCAGGCTGCGGCCTATGGTTTATGAGACTGACTACAAGACCATTGATACCAATAATATTGCCATATCGTTCAATAACTATGGTGCTATTCAGGGTGGATACATTAATCTAATCCAGGTTATTTACACACCCTTATTGTCTTCAACGGGGATGGGGGAGGCGAGTTCGGGTTCAAGGCTGCTGAGTTTAATATTTTTAATTTTCATTAGACCATATGCTCCGGCGGCAACGGCGGCAAGTCCGCTGACCGTTAGACCCCACCTGGGAGAGGCGTACTCTCCTATCCATCCTATAATAAGTCCTCCGATAGGAGTTGAACCCAGAAAAGCAATTGACCACAATGACATTACCCTGCTTCTCATATTCGGTGCGCTCTCAAGCTGAAGCATCGTTTCACCATAAGAAGTAAACTGAATTAAGAAAACACCGACGATGATCATCATAAAAATTGCAAAATGGATGGTCGGCATTACCGCGGTTAAGATAATCGTGATTCCAAAAATGAATGAGGTGTATATGAGATTGCTGGTTTTTAATCTTTTTCTTCCTGCAATAAGGATCCCTCCTATTACAGCACCAATACCCATTGCGGTGTTTAGAAGCGCATAACCATCAGCACCGGTTTTGAATGTGTATTTAGCGAAGATGGGGAGATTAACCTGAAACTCAAAAGTAAGGGTACCCACAATAGCAACCATTATTAACAGGTTTTTCAGAAGAGGCATATTCTTCACATATCTCAGACCTTCTCTCAGCTGTCCTTTTGCTCTTTTAACAGGATCAACCTGGTGAAATTCATCAGCGTGCATCAGGAAGAGAGATATAAGAACAGCAATATATGAAGCTGAATTTATGAAAAAGCAGGGAGCGAGTCCGAGCGTGGCAATTACAACTCCGGCAATTGCTGGTCCGATGATGCGGCTAAGATTAAAGGCAGTTGAAAAGAGAGTGACAGCATTACCGAGGTGTTTACTGCCAACCATTTCCATCACAAAAGTTCGTCTTGTGGGGTTATCAATTGCGTTCACGAGTCCAAGCAGTGTGGCAAGGATATAGATCATCCACAGCTTAATAGCTGAGGTCGCTACAAGAATTCCCAGTGTTAAAGCCAGCAGTGCGGCGGTGGTTTGAGTGAAATATAAGATCTTCCTTTTCTGAAGTCTATCGGCAATAACGCCTGCCATTGCTCCAAAGATCAGGACGGGTAGAAACTGAAGCGCGGTTACGAACCCCAGGGCAGTACCGGAATCAGTAATCTTTAAGACGAGCCAGGCCTGCCCGATTGTCTGCATCCAGGTGCCGGAAAGGGAGACACCCTGCCCGATAAAATACAGACGGAAGTTGCGAATCTTTAATGATGAGAAAGTATTCTGGTTAAACTTTTTTAGGGAAGAAGATATCCGGCTTTTCATTAATAATACAGGCTTACATATATCATTCGTGTCGTGCAAATTACCAAAAGAATGACTAAAAAGCTGTGGCCGGAATATTGCCGTTGCGCTTTAGCCAACGGACTAAAAGTATTTATTAGCGTCCGGCTTTAGCCATATTACATCTCTCCCAATGGGACAAAGGTAACTACTAACAGTATTTTATATTCTGACACCCAATAAGATTACGTGAGAGTAGTTTAGAATATCGAGATTTGGAGAGTCAAAGTTATCCATAAAATCCTTTTCGTATCTATATTCCACCAGTAATGGAATATTCAGGATATTATTCAGTTCAGACACCGGCGCCTATAGACAGACAAATGTTGGCATTACTGAATTTGTCAAAGACTATTTCCCAGCCTGGAGTACTTTTATTAAACAGGATATCAAGCTGCGGACCTAAAATTATATACGGTGAAATTACTTCTGTAACATACTTCAGCTTAGCCAGTGCAGAAATTGATAAATAATCCAGGGAGATATTGCTAGTAATAAAGTCTCCGGTTCCATCAGGCTGGTCCATAGTTGTAATCGGAATTTTATCTTCAAATCCTTTTCTTAAATAACCTATTTCGCCTTCAAGCTGCAGAAAAGATAAGTTAAAAAAATCTGCAAATATTCTGGGAGATACTGCTGTTTTATTATCATGCTCCATGTCAAAATAATGATAATCCCAGGATTGATTTGAGAATCCTGCGCCCAGTTTAATCCCATAACCGGAGATAACCTGGCAGTTACTATTAATGGCAAAAAGTGATAATAAAATTACTGTTAGAATTGATTTCATTTGACGCTCCCCGGACCGCTATTTATTAATAACAGAAAATTACAGCATTTTATTGACAGGGGCAATTTTACTGATTAAGCCGGTTCAACAGGTTCAATGGGAACGCGTTTCATTTTGTTGACTGATACAAATACCGCTATAAACAGGATCATACCGAGCAGAGCCATAAGGGCTTCTGTTGTCAGCATTCCGAAGGCGCTCCATTTTCCGTGGGCCCATTGATCAATAAAAACCATATAGTATATCGGTGCATTTGAAAGTGATGCGTAAACATTATACTTTGTAGCTGCGGCACCCTTGCCAATGGCTTCAAGAACAAACGCACTGAATCCGGCGTAAGTAAGTCCCGTGCTGAAAGCGTAAAAGGATCTTTCTAATTTTGATAAATCAGATAGATGCCTCCAAATATCACAAGAATACCACAGGTTCTTTTAATCCACAAAATTGTTTTGGATCCCTCACTCCAATTCAAATATTTTTGAACCTTTCCTGTCAGTGTTCCCGCTCCCACAATAACCGAACAGTGGCCCAATCCAAAGGCAAGAAGAAAGCCCGCTGCCAGCAAATAACTGGTTTGAGCAGTTTGAAATACAACCCCGAGTACCGGTGCCATATAAGCAAAGGTGCAGGGACCTAATGCTAATCCAAAGAGCATTCCAAGTATTAAAGCGGCCGTCAATCCTTTTGTTTTAGTTCGTTTTAATCCGACTGAATTCAGATCAAATTTGATTACATCAAGAAGATAAAGTCCTACCAAAAAGAATATTCCGGCTACAAGGTAATTGCCAACTCCGCCAATGTCTCCCATCAATCTGCCAAGCGAAGCAGTTATAATTCCGATTAAAGCGATTGTAATTAATATTCCCAAAGAAAAGATCAGGGAGATATTAAATGTTCTTCCAATTGAAATCTTCCCCTGCGAGCTTATAAATCCAACCACAAGCGGTATGCTTGATAAATGACAGGGTGAGAGCAGTATTGATAAAATCCCCCAGGCAAAAGAAGCAATAACAGCAAGCCAGACGGCGCCGGTCATTGCTTCGTAAAGGGAAGTGAACAATGCCTCAATCATTATTAACCTTTTACATTATTTCGTTTCAGTCCCTTTGACTGCAGAATTTTATCGATCTCTTCTTCAGGATAAAATCCTTCGTGACGGTGAAATTCCTTCCCGTCTGCGTCCAAAAAAACCTGAGTGGGGATTAATTTGATCCCATACTTTTCGGCATACGGTTTCTGCTCATCAGTCCAGACATCATAGAAAATTACCTTAACCTGTTGGCCGTAATTTTTCTCAATACTTTTCATTACCGGCTGCATAGCCTTGCAGGGAATACAATTAACCGAACCAAGTTCTACAAAAGTTACTTTCGGGTTGGGTGTGCTCTTTTTTGATTCTTTCGATTGCGCAAAAAGAAGAGGAACAGTGATGGCTGAGAATAAAATTATTATTGGCAGGATTGACTTTTTTGATCTCATTATTTTATCCTTCCTTTAACCACGAAATTATTTGTTCGTCCTTTGGTATTATTCCGAAACTTTTTACTTTTTCATTTATAACAAGGGCCGGCGTCATCATTATACCGTAGTTTATCATTTCCTTAATGTCTGCAACTTTTTCAACTACAGCGTCAACATTATTCTGCTGTACCAACTCTCTAACCCTGTTTTCAAGAGTTAAACATTTCTTACAGCCGGTTCCCAGGATTTTGATTGTCATCTGATTTTCTCCTCTGATTTTTATTTATAAAAGTTTAATTAAGCAACCAGTATTAGATTATTTATTAGTAAACTAAATTGAATAAATAACCGACAGTTATAATTCCCGCCGCAACAACAGTTATGAAAGCAAAAATCAGCGGCAGCTTCAAAACCTTTTTAAGTATAATCACTTCAGGGAATGATAGTCCTATTACGCTCATCATAAATGCCAGCACCGTTCCAAGTGTGGCGCCTTTTTCAAGCAAAGCCTGAACAATAGGAATTATTCCTGCCGCGTTCGAATACATAGGCACTCCAATTATAACAGCTATTGGAACAGACCACCAGGCGCTCTCTCCCATCAAACCAGCCATAAAATTTTCGGGTACGTAACCGTGAATTCCCGCACCCACGGCGATACCTATAACAATGTATATCCAGACTTTCCCGACGATCTCTTTAACCGCATCAACTCCTGAAGAAATTCTATCAGGAAAAGATGGCTTAGCTTCTTCCATCTCAAGTTTACCGGCTTTAATATTATAAACCCAGTCTTCAACATATCTTTCTAATTTAAGCTTGCCTATTGTATAACCTGAAATCATTGCGATAATCAATCCCGTCGACATATACAGAATGGCGGTCTTCCACCCGAACAAACCGAAAAGGAGTACTACAGCCACTTCATTAATCATTGGTGCGGCAATTAAAAAAGAAAAAGTAACTCCCAATGGTATTCCGCTTTCCACAAATCCGAGAAATAAAGGAATTGCCGAACAGGAACAGAATGGAGTTACAACCCCGAGCATACTTGCCGAAACATTCCCCGCAAATTGTTTTTTACCTCCAAGCATTTTTCTGGTTCGTTCCGGTGAAAAATACGTCCGGATTATTCCCACTACGAAAACAATTAATATAAGAAGCAGCAAAACCTTTGGTACTTCATAAATAAAAAAGCTTATTGCACTGGTTAAATGAGACTCTTCAGGAAGGGTAAATAAATCGAATAGTATAAAGTCTGTAATGTTCTGCAGACTTACATAAAGGAGCAGCCATACCGGCAGCAGCAACAACGGGATGAAATTTTTTATATTCCTGTCCATCTAAGCATTCATCAGCCAATGTGTTAAAGTTGATTTTACAGGCATTTTTCCACTGAGAACAACTTTCCCGTTTACTACTAATCCAGGCGTACTCATTATACCGTAACTCATAATGTCTTTGTAATCGGTAACCTTTTCAATCTCTGCTTCAATGTGGTTTTCAGCAATAACTTCCCTGCATAACTTTTCCAGGTTAACACAGTTCGGGCATCCCGGACCCAATACTTTGATGTTTAACATACTCTTATCTCCTTAAATACTCCTCTGTAATTCCTGTATTAATTCGTTATTTGCCGAATTGATCAGGATAAAAAATTTTATGTTCCACACAACTTAAAACGATTAACCACTTTTACTTTCTGCTTGTCGCTTTCAATTAGTTCATTATCCCCAATCCAAAAATCCAATTGGCTCAAAATTGCTGAGATTCTTTGATCGCCCGGTCTCTGGTTAATTAAGTAATTCACCCACCTGCCGTCCCTGTCTTCTAAGATGAATTCCTCTTTTTTCAATAAACTTAAGTGCTGGGAAACGGTGGAAGCCGCAAGTTGCAGCACATCCGTTATTTCGCAAACGCATAGTGGTTTTATCTGAAGCATTTTTAATATGCGGAGACGGTTCTGGTCGGATAGAGCCTTGAATATATTTTTAGATTCTTTCATAATCTCATTTCGTTCACTACCGAAATATATTTATTTTACTTATAATATTCAAATTATAATGAATGCATCATACTAATGATATTTTTGAGAATGTGAATGAATAATGACAGCTTTCGCAGGGTGTTCCGGGGATGAGCTTCTGGCGGGAGGGATCATTTTTATAGGGGGATTGGATATTGGAAGGGACTTCAAACGCAGCTGTTGATGTCCAGACGGGAGGAACTGATCCATCATCCCCGATCAATGTAAAGTACAAGATCTTTTTCCGGAAATTATTCATCCAGTTCAAACTGAATGGGTATGAATTGAAAGTATGATAGAACTCTCTTCCCTTCTCCCCGCAGTTAACCTCAGAGGAAATGGAGTAAAAACGGAAATCATTTTTATTTTTGCGGTGAGGACTGCAGGCATATATAACCACGATAGCCTGAAGCGGAGGAGGGATTGAGCCGCCGGAAATTTCAAGACGAGTCTTGATACTTACTCCGGAGATAACCACTTCTGTAACTTTCAGGCTTCTACCTGGCGGAGAAATTATATTTTCAGTTGTAAGGTAACCCCGGGAGGCAGCATTAACATTAGCCTGCATAAGACTATGGAACGCGCTTGATGATCCGCTGTCGGCAATACGCCAGATCTTTTCGAGCAGTGGAATTTTGTGTGTGAAGCTTGCTAACCGTGATGCGTGCCTGAACCTGTCCTTCGGCGCCGCGCAGTTAGGGTGATCATTTTTGTCACGATTTGGGAGGGCGGCAACCACAGTTTTCCCATTACAGTCCCTGTAACTTTTATCCCCTATTTTTCCGCTTAGTCTGCCGAGTGGATTATCTTTTAACACTCCCATTTTTCAGGACTCCTTATCATCCCTTTTGTTTAAGTTTTACCGCCGGATCTATGTAGAAAAAAACTCAAATATTAAAAACTATTATAGCAACCCTAAATAAAATATTCAATGTTCGTTCTTTACTTTCTGCGTATATAATTCAACTAATATTTTCTTGTTTTAAACCAAGGAATATTGAGTGGGAGGCAGATTAGCCGTTAGGTGGAATTAGGAAGAAATAAATGGGCCGTTATGTTTGTCTCTTGAAGATCTTTCTCTTTGAGGGTACCTGGGCAGGTTTAATAAGGGAGTAATAACGGAGTAAAGACGGTTCATAGACGGTTCAACGCCCCCTTTTGAGAGTATATTGTTGAATTATTAAACGGTGAGGCTGATGGGTAAGATAACCATTAATTGCTTATAACAAATGATTTTTTCAGTAACATATTATATGTTTTTTTAACCTTAAGTTCAACCCGGCAGATTAAGGACGGGAGATCTTTTTTAGGAATTAAGGCCCTAATATTAGATCCATAACAGGTAAAGTACATATCCCAATACAGCCCCGCCGAAAACAATCCAGGCAGAGTTTATACGTTTGAATAACAAAAATGAACCGGCACTTAAAACAGCAATTAACAAGGCTCTCCAGCTGAATCCTGCCGCCGGTGTCATAACTTCAATTCCGAGCTTAACGGCTACGACAAGCATAACCGCTACGGCACTTACGTTCACCGCGTCAAGAAATTTAGAGAGGTAAACCGATTTTCTTATACGTGGAACGATCGGGTTTAGAAGTAATACAAAAATGAAAGAGGGAATTACTATTCCGATTGTAGCTAATACCGCACCCGAAATTCCAGCGATCTGGTACCCGATAAAAGTTGCTGAGGAAAGAAGCGGACCCGGGGTGAATTGTCCTACTGCGATGGCATCAAGCAGTTCTTTCCTTGTAAGCCAATGAAGTCCCTGGACTAACTCCCCGTTAAAATAGGCTACAAGAATGTATCCGCTTCCAAACCAGACGGCTCCTATTTTAAGGAAGGTTAGAAATAATTTTGAGAGTGAGATTGATATTTTTTCAACTGTTTGTACAGAAGTGTTCAGCATAATGAGAGGGAGTAAAATCAAAGGAGAAAATGAACTCAGTTTTATCTTTCTCTGTAAGGTTAATAGGAATAATGCACCGAATACACCTCCAGCCAGTATTGAGTATATTTCATTCAATCCGTAAAGATTTATTACAGCTACCATAAAAGCAATTGTTACCAGTTTTCCATCAGGCCCGGTATCTTCTGTTTTAATAGCTTTCACCCCAAGTTTATAAACAGCATTCAGGATAATAATAATTACCGCGGGTTTTATACCGTAAAGGAAAGGCTCAACGGCAGGGAGACTTCCATACAAAAGGTAAAAATAAGCCAGTACGCCGCTGACTACAACAGAAGTAAACATAAAGCTTATTCCTCCCACGAACGCGCCGGCAATTCCACCCCTATTATAACCAATATGAATTGCCATCTCCACCGCGTTGGGACCAGGGATTAAATTAGTCGCCCCCACCAGATCAAGGAAATGCTGCCGGTCAATCCACTTACGCTTTGCCACAACTTCATCTTCAAACATTCCGATGCTCGCGGCAGGTCCGCCGAAAGCAATTGTCCCAAGCTTCAGGAACAGCCGGGCTATTTCTGTAAGATTACCCGTGTTAGTTAAAATGTTATTACTTTATCTGATTCAACTGTCCATTGAGTAAGTTCGGCCATCGTACTGAGCTGAGCGCCTTCAATTAAAGGAAGATCCTTTATTCCCCGTGCGTCAGCACAGCTTCCGCATATTTTAACCTGGCCCCCTTTTTTCAGCACTGACTTTAACATTCTTTCAATATTATAGTAGCCGTTGGGGGTATTCTGGTTCGGCAGTGCGCAGAAAGCAGCATCAGCCATTAAAAATACCCTTACTTCATTTTCCGGAAAATCTTTTTGTATCTGCATAGCCATACGCAGCGCGTTGTATGCTTTTTCGGTTCCGTAAGGCGCTTCATTTATTATTATAAGATATCTCATTATTTCTCCCTGATTATATAGTCAATTGTGTTTGCGTTAAATAAAAATCCTTAAGTTCTTTTGATGAGAATAAGAGTAGCGTCGTCATCCCGGAAGGGACAATAACTGATAAAATCATCCTTGATCTTTTGAAATATTTCTTCGGCCGACAGATGTTTTGAAAGAATAAGCTGCTGCTCAAGCCTGTCCTTTGTATAATTCTGTTCACCGTTGTTCTGCTCTGTAAAACCGTCGCTGAAAAGAAGAAGTATATCTCCCTTTCCCATAACATTTATGCTGTTAAGAGAATATTTTTTCTTATAGCCGAAGATGCTCTGTGTCTGCACACTGTCGATATCGGCTTCCGAAGGGAGTGTTCCAATGGGAACGAAATTTATAAAATTCTGACTGTCGATATTTACAATTCTATTGAATTCATTTGAGAATACCATAGGCAGCGGATGCGCAGCTGAGATAAACCTGAACTCACCGTCATTTTGTATCTCGCCATAGATCAGGGTCAGGAATTTATCGATGCTTGATGACTGGTAGAACCTCTGGTTGAGGGTTTCAAGAAGGTCGATTGTTATTTCACCGAACAGGGTAAGTTCATAACTGGCACCGACAAGAAAAGCCTGATGCAGCATAGCGTTTAGAAGATGGTCGGTTATGCTGTGTCCGGAAACGTCAGACAGCATTATGCCTGCTTTATCTTTCAATCCCTTCAGCTTATTTACAATGTCCATCCGTCCGGCAGTTTCAGCACGGTTTATTCTTTCAGGAAGATTAAACCTCTTCGTGAAATCCATATAAATTATATGGTCGCCGCATACCTCACCCGATAAAGGAATTGTTTCACCATATATATCCAGTCCGCTGATTTCCGGTATCTCGCCCGGAGAAGGCTTAATGTTCTTCGCAATATTCTGGAAGTTTAATATTTCGTTTCTATCATCGATATTTTGCATATTCTACCGTAAATGTGAATCTCAAAAATACCACTTTTATACGTGATTTGAGCAATTAATTGATTATTAAATGATTAAGTTTTTGTGGGCATAAACAGGAATGCTGAGTAATTACTTCAGAAGCAGAATTTTTTTTGCCTGGATGAATCCTCCAGCTTTAAGTCTGCAGAAATAAACGCCGCTGGAGACTGGCCTGCCATGGTCATCTTTCCCATCCCAAAATGCCGTATAGGATCCGCCGGGTCTATAGTCATCATACAGGGTCTTAACTTTTGTGCCGAGTGCATCAAAGATCTCAAGAGAAACCCTGCTAAGTTCTTTAATGACGTACCTTATATTTGTCTGCGAGTTAAAAGGGTTGGGATAGTTCTGCATCAGCACATACTCAAGCGGGATGTCCTTACCCCGGTTATCTTCTATACCAGTTGAAACGTCGTAAAGTGACTGAATTACCGCATATGAAATAGCATAATTATAAATCCTGATGTCATCCAGCACTCCGTTAAAGTTGTACTGGTTGTTGCCCGGAAGAACCTGTCCCATCATAAGGTCAATTGAGGTGGTTAATATCTGTCCTGAAAATGTTGAGAATGCATCAAGCTCACCGTTTACATAGATTTCATAATCGCTGCCGTCATAGAGTACTGTAACGTTATAAAGACTATCCTGTACCAATTCTGTTTCTGAATCGAGGTCCTTGGTTCCCGCATCGGTTTTAACTGTCCACCTTATATGCCTGTCTGTAAGGGAAACTTTCCACCTGTTTTCCCAGTTGCCATGTGAAAGAGGGTACGATTCTCTTTCATAGAATTGCCCTACGTTGATCCAGAAGTTAACACTTATAGAATTCTGAAAATTTAAGCTTGAACTTGCTGGAACGCTGATATAGTCGCTTACTCCGTCAAACCTGTAGGCGCTGGATGGATTTCCATGCCTGTCGGGTACCAGAACAGCTCCCGAAACTGTACCATTATTATTAAACCCGCTTTCATCATCGGCATTTCCATTAAAAGGATAATACGCCACAAGGTCGCCTGACTGATGAATCGAAGTATCACGCACAGAAACTCCTATACTGTCCCGCGCCTCTCCTCCCCTTCCGTCGGTTACAAGACAGGCAATATAGTAGTTACCAGCGGTTATCGGGGCTGTCCAGGTTACTTCAGATCCATCTCCGTTTATTGTTCCTGATCCCGGCGACCATGTATAAGTTAAAGTATCACCATCAGGATCGTCTGCTATGCAGGAGATCTGAGAATCAGAGCCCAGGTTGATTTTCCTGGGATGCGCGGCCATTCCAGTTATAA
This sequence comes from uncultured Bacteroidota bacterium, assembly GCA_963839165.1. Lineage (GTDB taxonomy): Bacteria > Bacteroidota > Ignavibacteria > Ignavibacteriales > Ignavibacteriaceae > DATFVA01. The sequence continues at coordinate 58,353 of CAWIUG010000006.1, forward strand.
CCGGGTCATTATTAATGAACTCTGATACATCAATCTGAATCGTATCCGAAGCGGTTCCTCCATTGTTGTCATTCACAGTGCAGATGATAAGGAACGTTCCGACAGATGAAGGTGCCTTCCAGTTTATCTCAGACCCGGTACCTGTAAAACTTCCACCTGATACCTGCCACTGATATAACAGCGGATCGCCGTCTTTATCTTCAGCAGTACAATATATACTTGTCGAATCATTGAAGATGACCTGCTGTTTTTCAGATGAAAGGGATTTTATTCTGGGAGGATAGTTCGATACGGGCTGACCCGAAAGGTAATCGATAACTATACCATTCACATAAGCTTTGTCGAGATCATAGGTTATCGTAGTTCCTGAAGGAATTATCACCGCAATAACTGCTGCATCAGCAGGGATGGTGATCAGCGCATTCCCTGTAACCCCGCCTGCGATAATTGTGTTGGATACAGCATCGTAGATATCATATGAACCGGATCCTGTATTTATGGTAACCTGCTTACCGGTAGTATAAGGGTTATAGTAAAGATAGCTTGGATATGCATCTGTGTGGAAATAATCAGTCTTAAGAAGATCGAGACGAAGGATCATACTCACATCAGTTGTATCGATGATCCCGCCGGCAATACCGATATGGGAGGAACCATACAGAGCCAGGTTTGTTAGTCCCCACCCTCCGCTTACCGCATCACCGGTAGCGTAAGGACTAAATCCGTTTTGCGACTGTCGGAGTGCCTCATGACCTATAAATGAACCCGGATCATACTGATGGGCCCATTCTTCACTGTCCTGGTTCTGGTCAGGAAGGTAGCTGGTGTAAAACAGCCTCGCATTATTCGCTGCATTAAGGACCCATTTACCAATTGCCCGTGCAAATCTGTCGTTGTATCTTATCAACGGGACAAGAGCCCCCATCTGTTCAAATGTATTCATCAGGAACGCATAATCGTTGGAACCATTTACCTCACCAATCAGACCGTCCACATCATAACCTCCCCAGGTACCGACCATCGCACCCCACTGCCTGAGAGGTCCTACGTCAAAGCACCAGTTAACCATTTTAGTAATGTTGTAATCCGTTCCAAGTTCAGCATTCATCCTTGCGGCTGTGAGCACTCCATACGGAAGCTGAAGTTCATACGAAGGATTGGAAGTGAGTGAATTGAGGAACTCCATACACCATTCCGCACTAACTCTGTAATCTTCGTTTCCTGTTTCCTTATAAGCGTTGTAGAATATCCACGCAAGAGCCCCTGCGGCTTCAGGTTCGGGAACACCTGACGCGTAAGGAGTCATCGTCATAAGGTTGAATGCCCGGTAGTTCATATCAGGAACATTCCAGGGGGTTGTACTGCCTCCCATAACCGATGCTCCCTCCAGCCATCGGTCAGCAATTTTTGTGAACTGATATGAAAATTCACCGAAGTGAGGGTACAGATCATAAAGCTGGTAGAAGAAAACATTCGGCATAACGTCATACCACCAATCATCCCAATTGCTGCCTGAAGGATGGTTAAGGTAAACATCAGCACCATTCTCTTTATTAAAATACTCTTCACTCATCAGTACAAAGTTATATCCGTTCTGACTGCTTTTGTCTATACCTGAAAGAGAGGCCCCGACTACAGCAGGGATAAGGTTTATTGCCTCCGATGAAGAAGGTGCGGTAGTCCCCACCACGGTATTGAGTCCGAAACTATTATGTTCCGGGTAATTTATTGTATTGGTGTTCAGCCAGATCAGAGGAAGGTATTGTCCTGCAAGGTTAAAGTCGAATACAAGACTGTCGTATCCTATTGCAGCCTGCTTCCAGTCCCGCATTCCATATGGTGAAGGCATATTTGGCATCAGCTCCACCCTGTTAATATTTATCTGTTGAGCCGGGATCTGATTTGCAGAAAAAAAGATTGAAAGCATGCAGACCAAAACACTCAGATATTTTAATTGTTGTATTTGCATCTTAATGCTCCAGGTAATTATTCAGAGAGAATATCCTGATATTTTCCCCGCTGATGCGTTTATTTCCTTTTATAATTTTCAGCTTTTTCTTTTCGCCCGGGAGCAGAATGAAGCCCCTTTCACTAAAGGTAATACCCGGGTAGTATACGTCTACGAAGAAAGCCGGTCGTTCAGCGGTCAATGTTATAACATCATTGGAGGCTTCTCCGGAGAGTGTAAATTTTAATCCGGGATCAGCCAGATTCATATGTTTCCATTCTTTACTGATAAAAAAGTTCCTGTGAATCATACTACCGTCTTTATTATATAGCGTTGCAATGAGAACCATGTTTCAATCCCGGAAAACTTTGCGGTGTTTATTTTATCAGCCTCAATATATTTCCCCCTGGCCGTAGAGGTCTTCTTCGATTTATTGAGAAGAATTTTCCCATTCAGGGGATCGATCATAAGAGTTTCAAGGGTAAACTGTTCGTCTTCACCATCATTCATTAAACAGATCTTTAATATTGAACCAGATCTTTTCATATGAACTAATGTTTTAGAAAAGGCGTCCTTCACAAAATAATACGCCATCTTAGGAGTAATTGACGAATCGATTAAAGACCAGCTTGTTACAGGCCAGCAGTCATTCAGCTGCCAGATGATACTTCCGCAGGTCACTTTCCTGTTTCCCCTCCAATGCTCAAGACATTTTTTAAGGGCCAGTCCCTGGCTTAACTGGGCAAGATATATGTAATCTTCCCAGCCTGTTCTGAGGGGAAGATGCGCGGCAAGGAAACGAAACACCCGTTCAGGACCTTCGATCTGTTTGTTGTAGTACTCAAATGCCGGGTGCTGTACTTTCCGGTTTCCTGCCGGTAGGATCTTATTAAATGTATCAAGGCAGGCAGGACCCTGGAAACCGAATTCAGTTACAAATAAACTCCGGTCATTCTCAACCTGTGAATAATCTATCCACTTACTCCAGATATCCCATTGATGCCTGTTTCCCGAAGTTTGAGAATTAGGATCCTCATCCGAGCCGAAAGGTGATGTCGGTACATAAGGTGTATGAGGGTCAAGTGCTTTTATCAGGGTTGGGATTACTTTATGAAATATTTTATAACCGGGCATCTCTTTGTATGAACTGAAAAGGGTGCGGTACCAGATCCACTCATTCTCATTGTTTCCGCACCATAAAGCCAAACAAGGATGAGTTCTCAGTCGTTCTACATTCTGGGTTACCTCGCGGGTGACAGAATCAAGGAATTCTTCATGCTCGGGATAGTTTTCACAAGCAAACATAAAATCCTGCCAGACAAGAAGACCCAGTTTATCACATAGATCATAAAACCCGTCATTTTCATATATGCCTCCGCCCCATACGCGTACCATATTTGCATTTGCACCAGCAGCAAGCGTTAAAAGCTCAGCATATTTTTTTTCATTCACCCTCGGCAGAAATGAGTCGGCAGGGATCCAGTTCATCCCTTTCATATAAATCAGTTTGTTATTAACCCTGAAACGGAATGCAGGTTTTCCTTTATCATTAAGTTCAAGTTCAATTTTTCTGATACCGACCTTCCTGCTTACTTCATCAAAAACTTCATCAGCGCCGTTGGTTATAGTAATCTTAAGATCATATAAATTCTGTTTCCCGCTGCCATTTGGCCACCATAAGGAAGGATCTTCAATTTCAAAACTTACTGTGTGTTTCTTCTGATTGACAGGCGTAACTTCCTGCCCGTAGAATTCATTCTCCCTACTCAAAGAAATTACAGCTTTCATTGTTTCCCTGGAAAACAGCTCAGCTTCAAAACCTATTTTAACTAACGCCTTCTTGACAGCAAGCTTCTCGGTATTAAACCGCACTGCTTTAATAACTGCTTTATTCACCTCAGTTAAATAAACGGAACGCCAAATCCCGGAAGTCGGGTAAGCAGGACCCCAGTCCCATCCGAATGAGTATTGCGCTTTCCTTATATGAACCCTGAAGGAATCCTTTGCAGGAGACAACCGGCCGTATTTTTCTTCGTTCTTCAGCGCACTCTCTAAGGGCGATTCGAACCTCAGTTCAAGCACATTACTTCCGGAGTTCAGTACCTGGTCAACATTAAATTCATACCGTATGAACATATTTTCGGTTCGGCCGAGAAACTTATGGTTAAGAAATATATCTGCAGCAGTATCAACTCCTTCAAACACAAGTTTAATAACCGAACTTCTGCTTAGTCCCGCAGGGTAGCTGAATTCTGTCCGGTACGTCCAGCTGCTCTTTGGTATCCAGCTATAATTATATTCATTCCGTTCTTTAAAAGGATTATTGATGAAGCCGGACTTCAGCAAATCAGTATGTATGGTACCCGGAACTTCTGCCGGTATCCAATTTTTCAATTTTTTCCATGGTACTACTTTACCATTTATCGGTTTACCGGTTAGTTTAACATTCCAGTTATCATGCAGAAAAAATTTTTTGCTCATTATCTCCCTATTTAAACTCCATTCTGATTTTTGCTTCCGGGTTTTTGAATGTAAATCCGAACTTCATAGTTTTTACACCATTATCATCATTAACTTCGGGCAGTTTATCGGATTCTACTCCATCAATAAATATTCTTGAAGGTGCTGTCGTGGATATAACGGTAACCTCGTCAATATGACCGGCATAACTTTGCAGATCAAGAGTCAATTCTTTCGAACCGGGGTTGTACTCCGCGTTACTTAGACGTGATCTGGACATAGCAAGGTACGGAGCTGAAGGCATCCCCGCTTCCAATTTAATTTCATCATACTTCCCATCGTATGGAATGACGGCCGTGGGTAATTCCTTTCCGTCATACGAAATTCTTTTTATATATTTTCCGTTACCTGAAACAATAACTTTTGACAGTTTGCCGCCGCTGTAAAGATCTAGTGTAACCGGCGTACTATCCGGATTATAGGGACTAAGATATATGTTCCATTCATTCTCCTGAACTGCATAGAGGTGATATAACGAATAAAGATACCATCCTGCGGCCCAGAGGAATTGAGGTTTGTCGACTGTTCCATAGGCGGAAGGATCATGATAGTTACCGTCACGAACTTCGTACATGGCAGGCTGGCCGTTTGGTCCGGCCATAACTCCATCAACAGTCATAATATTTTTGATAAATGAGAAAGCCTCATCCTTTTTTCCATCAGCCATTAATGCAAGTGCATACCAGGCATTTCCGTGGGGCCATATCCCGCCATTTGCGTATAGAAAAGGATCGCCTGCTTCATTACCTACAAAGTGCAGGTAGCTGCCGAGTTTGTCAAAATCCATCGGGAATACGTTGTAGATCCCTGTCTTTTTGTCCAGCAGTTTTTTACCTGCTGTCTGAACCAGCCGGTCCGTTCTTTCCCTGTTCAGCAGTCCATAATGTACAGCAAGCAGTGACCCGATGTAGTAATGGTTGTCTTTCTTCCCGGGTTCATAATAGTTTATGAGGTAATTCAAACTGTCATCCCAGAGTTTGGCATTCAGCTGATGCTGCATTCTATCAGCCAGGTTTTCATAATTAGAAAGTGTATCGCGATTATTTCCCAGTACCGCCGAGATGAAGCTGAATTCTCTGATTGCTTTAACCGCAAGCACAGTCATGTAAGTCCTCTGCCCATAAATTTTACCTATATCCCACCAGTCGGGCATATTCGACCACATCAGGTCATCATCACCCTTAGTCATTAATGCCTGCTTAAGACTTTTCTGAATATATGGATAGAGAGTTCTTACAAATGCTGTATCACCTGAATGACGAAGGTAGGTGCCGGAGACTATAATCAGCCAGAAGTTGTTCCAATTATCGTGCGCGGCGAATTCGGTAACAAAAGCACTGTCTTTCCAATAATAGGCGTGGGGTATGATTTTGTTTTCGTCGGCGTGTCTGATAATAAAATCAAGATCACGTTTAACCCTGGCGGTATCAAAGTTTACCGCTGCCAGATCTGTTTGAAGCACATCATGCGTAAAGTAGAAATTATACTCAGCCGGACATGGCATCGGGGTAAATTCTCCATCAATATAATGTGTATTTACCTCGAGGATTGCCTTTGCCCATGATACAGATCTGTCAATCACAGGATCACCTGAACTAAGCCTTGCTCCATTGTATACCTTGTTCAGAACCGCCTGTTCATAATCATTTACTTCTTTCTGATAATTTGTACTTAGATATTCTGCAAGACCTTTACCTTCATCCTGACGGCACATTCCGATGATCTGTGTTACCGTCATTGTTTCTCCGGGTTGAAGGGATTTGCGGTAGACAAATTGAGCGGCAGGCCGCTGCTGATCGCCCCGTGATATCAGTTTGTTATCCAGGGTATCTCCTGTCAACCAGGCATTACCTGGATTGGTCAGGCCTTGTATACCGCTTACTGTACTGAAAGAGGACGGTTTTTCACCTGCATTGATAATAAAAATCTGAGCATTCTGAGTTTGCGGATCATCAAAATTCGTAAAGACTGCCGGGATACTGCCATCATATTCCGTCCATGCTTTATCAATAAAATTAAATGTGTGACTTGTCCTTAATGCGGTCTCAAGATCTGTATATAATTCGAAAGATGTCTTTTCTTTTCTTTTATTCTTTATTTCATATTTAACAACCATTGCGGGCTTTGAACCGGTAAAAGCATAAGAGACAGTAAGAAGTTTATCGTCATCCTCTTTGTGAAAATCAACAGAGTAAGGAGTTAAGCTTAGCTCAAAAGGTTCATGTCCTATCAATTTTTTTGGTCCATTACCTGTTTTCAGGCCAAGCTGCATGATATAGGAAGTGTCGCGTTTCCAGTAATCAGTACTCTCATCAAGACTATTTGCCACCGGATAGAAAAAACTGATCCTCTGAAGAAGCGGGGAACTATGATGAAGTTCGATCCCTGCAAAAGGTCCTCCCACTTCAATCTTTGCATCTCCCATATAATCGATTTTTAATTTTTCGCCAGATACCTGTCCCCTGCTGTCTGATGGTATAAGCAGTAATAGCGCAATAACCGGCAGGGTATATTTTAGTAATTCTTTTAACATGTTAACCTCATTCAGATGTTAATTCATTCAACAGTGATGACAGGCTGACTTTCGCAAAACTGCTTGCATAATCTGACACAGCATAGGGAATAATTAAATCGTCCCCCTTCACTATGCTTCCGCAGGAATAAACTACATTCGGTACATATCCATCTCTTTCCTCTTCATCGGCACTGATCAGGGGTTCTTTGAGACGGCCAATCACTTTTCCCGGGTCATCAAGATCAAGCAGCATAGCCCCGATGCAGTACTTCCTTACAGGGCCAACGCCGTGGGTAAGCATCAGCCATCCTTTTTCGGTTTCAACAGGGGATCCGCAGTTTCCCTGCTGCATAAGCTCCCACGTATAAACAGGTTCCGATAACAATTTCCTCGAATTCCAGAAAAGCAGGTCATCTGAATACATCAGGTAATTATTCTCATTATCCTGCCTTGAAAGCATGACATAATTCCCGTTGATCTTCCGTGGAAACAAAGCCATTCCTTTATTACGGGCTTCTGAGCCGAAAATTTTATTTATCCTGAAGTGAAGGAAGTCTTTTGTTTCAAGTAATTGTGATTGAATTCTCCTGCCGTTATAAGCTGTGTAGGTTGCATAATATGAAACACTCCCATCCTCTCCCTGAAACTCTACGAAGCGTGCGTCTTCTACACCATTTGATTCAGCAGGACTGCGGGGAAAAATAATTCTTTCAGACAAAGGGATCTCTGCATTATAAAATATTTCATATTCTGAGCGGGTAAATGATAGAATTTCCTCTGCGGCTGCCCTGTTCTGTTTATCATCATACTGCGGGTCTGCTAATAATTGATCAAGAACATTTTGCAGTTCGTTTAATGTAAAGCTGCTTCCCAGGCCTGAGGATATTTGTTTTGTGAACTCTCCTTCCAATCCTGACGAAACTATTTTTTTATTAAATAGGGTTATATCATAAACAGGACTCGCAGTAGAGATTGGGGAAGAAACAAACCTGCGGGCATCTTCAATGCTTATATTGTTTTTGCGATCAAGAATACCCGATCGGAAGACAATGGATGATATATGTCCTTCTCCTACAGCACGAAGACTGATTATAAACCTTCGGCTTCCGTCCGGGAGTCCCGTTTGATCAGGATCCCAAACAATGGAAGGATTAAACAACGCAGTCGATTCCAGTGAATACTCCATCGAGAACACAGCGCCCGTAAGCAGTTTTCTTTCCCTGCTTATTTCCTGTCCCCTGGAAAAATATGAAGCAATCTGGTTAAAACGTTTCAGGAAAAAATCCTCTGTATTCCTGTGTCTGAGGTCGAACTCGTCTTTCACCCTCTTCAATTCATTTTTTACTTCTGTTTCCGTCAGCTTTGATATTCTGGTAATGATATTTAATTTCTGATTTTCTGATGAAGGTTCCAGGGGACGAAGTAAAACTTTGCCGGGATCGGGTTTTAACAGCAGCCGTGTTTTTTCTATCCTCATTTTCAGTTTATTCCGTTTTGAATTTCATTATATCTTTTATCGTAAAACCGTATTGTTCAAGCATCTGCATCGAGAGCAGAGCCTCAATTGTTGATTCCGCACCCGAATTTAAATTGATTTCATCCGCGGAATTTATACCGTCATAGCAGATTCCGTTCAATGGGCTGTACATCTGAGCATTTGCAGGATTCGTTCCAAAAAACCATCCGGCTATCTTCGCTCCTTTGAAAATATAAAGCGAGTCATTGGTTAACGAAAAAGCCTCGAGGCAGGCAAAGAGCATGGGTCTGATCCCATAAGCAATCTGTGAAAATTTATCTTCCTTTGTGAAACTAATTCCGGTACTGTCCTTTTTTATTTCAAAACCGCTGAGAAAATTCTTCTGCAGCAGGTAATCATAAAAGGAATTGATTTCTTTTTTTGCGGCGACCAGAACGTCCGTTCTATTCAATATGCGGGATGCCTTTAACAGAGCATACGACTGGCTGCTTCCGTAGGCATGCCATACATTCTGCCAGCTTAAGATAGCCCCATAAGGAATCTCATCAGAACCGCCTTTTTGCATCATAAGAATGCCGTCGCATAATTTGCCGGCATACTGAAGCAGAACCGGATCTTTCATCTGCTCATACCTGTTCTCAATTGCAAGCAGCATAACCGCAGCCTGATCGGAAGCGCTTCCTGAAGGCAGCCAATCCGGAACCTCAATACCATAAGCGATTGTGGTTTTTTCTTCAGGGGGAAAGGATTGTTCTGCTGCCTTAAAAGCTCTTTCCAGAGACGTATCGATCCTGGCTGATAATTCAGCATTAACCTTTTTAAGGATACTATAACCTTCTGAGAGAGCCCACATCGCACGCCAGCTCCACCAGTTTGCTTCACTGACGCTGTTTTTGTGAGTCTTGTTTATAGAATGATCATCAAATATGAAATTGTAGAAAAATCCGTTATCTGACTGCATATAAAGCAGGAATTCCATCAGTCTTTCTGCTTTTAGCAGAGCGGCTGGATCCTTCTTCCGGTTATACTCCTTCAGATAAAAAACCGCAGCGCGGGATGCATCATCCACACAGGCCGCGCCTTCATCGTCATCAGAGACCCATTTATAGCCTGGATAATCACTGTAGATATGAATAATACCTAACACCCTGCCGTTTATATTTATTTCCTCGTAAAGAGAATCAAGGTGCGAGGTGTTGACAAGAGAAAGGCTGTCAGGATTTTGTTTTTCAGCCGATCCACAGCATGAAATAATTAATAATAATGCGTATGTAAAAAATATTATTCTCATATTTTTCATCCCTTCAGGCATTGTGATAACAGGTAATCTGCAGAAGTTAGAGCGAGACAGACGTTACTGTCGGCCCCTGAGTAATAGATCTTAATCTGTCCGTCAGGTTCAACGATCCAGCCATTCGAAAAAACAACATTCATAACGTCACCTGTTCTTTCATAATCGGTATCAGGAACAATTATCGGCTCGCGGGTCCTTCCTTTTACTATCCAGGGTTTTTCTGGATCGAGAAGAACAGCTCCCAGTTTATAAATAGAACTTGCAGGAAATTCTCTCACTCCGTGATAAAGCATAAGCCAGCCTTCTTTTGTTTTAACAGGATTGCTTGAAGAACCTATTTTGTCTGTTTCCCATGTTCCCGGAAGAGGCTGCATCAAAATACGCGGTGAACCCCAGTGAATAAGATCGGGACTTTTGCTGATCCAAATATCCTTTCTGTTTCCCGCAGAAGGTCTGTCAATTTTCCAGTAATGGCCCTCTATTTTTTCAGGGAAAAGAGAGCAGTCTTTATTGGATGGTTCGCTGATCGGTCCATGAATCCTGAAATCTTTGAAATCTTTTGTTTCAGCCAGCATAACCAGGGGCTGATATTGTGAATACCCTGTATAGGTAATATAAAATTTATCTCCAATGGGAGTTATCCTGGGGTCTTCAATTCCCCATTCTACATATTCAAAAAAGTCGTTATGATGCTGTGGAGTCAGGCAGGGTTCGTTCCGGGCCTTAAAATTTATTCCATCAGTACTTTCGGCCAGGGTAAAAGAAGATCTCCCATCGGGCATCTCTGTTCTGCAGAGAAGCAGGTACCTGTTGTCAATTTTTATTGCACCGGCGTTAAAGATTGAGTTAACCCGGAACGGAACCTTATCTTTTGTAAGGATGGGATTACCTTCATACTTAATTATTTTATCCATTTATATACTCCTTGATTCAGGACTCAATTATTTATTCCTTCAGTCCTGTTGATGTCATGCTCTGTATGAAATATTTCTGGAAGAAGAGATAAGCTAACACAATCGGCAAAGCCAGCACTACAGCCGAAGCGAGTTTAACACCCAGTTGAGAATCCGCTCTGCCTCCAACAGAAAATAATGTAACAATCTGCGGCATAGTCATTAAGCTTTCATCCCGGATCACAATCAATGGCCAGAGAACTTCATTCCAGGAAGCCATAAAAGTAATGATCGCTATCGTTATAATAGCAGGGAGCGAATTGGGCCAGAGTATTCTGAAAATAATCTGAAGCTCATTGCAGCCGTCTATTCTTGCCGCATCTATCAGACTATCGGGTATTGTCTTAAAATACTGCCTGAACATAATTATACTCAGAGCGTTTATCAGGTAAGGAACTATCAGAGCGAGGTAAGTATCAATCCAGCCGAACTTTACCATAATTATATACTGAGGTATCAGCGTAATCTGGAAAGGAAGCGTCATTGTGAAAATGATTATGTAAAAGATAAGTTCCCTTCCTCTGAATGTGAGTTTTGCCAGAGCATACCCTATCATTGAACCGAAGACGAGCACACCGGCAGTAATTGACAAGGCAACAATCAGGCTGTTTACAAATGCTCCACCGATCGGGATCTTATCAAACATCTGGGAATAGCTGCTCAGGGTTAATGAATCGGGAAGCAGGGTAAGACTGCCGATCTCATTCTCAGGAGACACAGAACCCATCACCATCCAGTAGAACGGATAAACAAAAACCAGGGCGCTAAGGCTGAGCGCGGAATAAAACAATATTTTTTTAATGATTTTCAATTATTCTTTTCAATAAACTTTTTCTGAATGATTACTACTGCAAGGATGATTAAGGCAAAAAATAAGCCCAGTGTGGCGGCATAACCCATATGATAATAGAAGAAGCCTTGTTTATAGATATAAAGCACTGCTGAAACTGTGCTATTCAGAGGTCCTCCGCCTGTCATTATATACGGTTCAATAAATAATGAGAAACCCCCGATAGTTGAAAGGATTAATACCATAAATATAGTCGGGTTTATCATAGGCAGGGTGATCTTAAAGAATTTCTGAGAATGAGTTGCACCCTCAAGGTCAGCAGCTTCGTAGTATTGCGCGGGAACTGTCTGGAGTCCTACCAGGAATAATATTATGTACAGACCAACATTCTTCCAGGTGGCCATAAGGGCAATTGAAGGCATGGCTATTTTAGGATCTATCAGCCAGCCTACCTTTCCGAGTCCGATAGAAGTCAGCAGTCTGTTAAGCAGTCCCGTATCAAATCCATACAGCTGCTGCCACAACATTGATACAACCACGCCGGAGACTATCACAGGCAGGAAGAATGCGCCCCTGAATAATCCTTTAAGCCTGATATTCTGATTCAGCACCTCCGCAAGGAAAAGGGCTACAATGATCTGCAATGGAATGTGGATAACAAGGAAGATCAGAGTATTGAGGATTGATCTGAAAAATGTTTTATCGCTGAACAACTTAATATAATTTGTTACCCCGGAGTATTCCATCGGTGAAATAATATTCCATTTATGGAATGTAAGTACAATTGAGAAGATAACCGGAAACGAAACAAACAACAGAAAATGCACGATATAGGGTGAAACAAGCAGGTACGGCAATATTTTTTTTCTGTTCATCATTCCGGGATACTATTTAATAAACAATAAGTTAACTGCATCTGAGGCATCCTTTATGGCCTGTTCAGGTGTTTTCTGGCCATAGACAACACAAGCTTCATATTCCTGGGAAATTAAATCGAAAACTTCCTTAAGTACAGGAGAGGCATCTGTTCCTTTTACGTATTTTGATTCTTCCGCAAATACCTTCATCTTGGGATTTTTAAGGAAATAATCGCTGAAGAAAGAATCACTTTCCAGCTCTTTCCTTCTTGGGAGCTGGTTTGTCAATTCAAGAAGTTTAAGGTCACCTTCTTTATTTATGAGAGTCTTTATAAAATTCCATGCAGCGTAAGGATCTTTGCAGCTTTTAAATATTACAATATTTTTGGGATCACCATAGGTATAGACAGGACCTTTATGGTCATCAGGTACGGGCATCGTTGTATATGCATAATGAAAGCCTTTTGGCTTAAATTTTTCAGCGTGCGCAATTTCCCAGGGACCGGTAAAACGCGAGGCAATAACTCCCGCCAAAAATGGATCCTGCCTGGCTGATAACTGTTCCTTCGCAAAGTATTTTTTCCTGTATAGTGTCTGAAGGAACCTGAATACTTCCACAGCATATTTATTATTAAAGACAGCTTCATCATTTTTAACGAGATGGGCTCCGCCGGAGGCTCCGAGATATAGCGGATAAAAATCGAAGAACCTCTGCCACCAGGTTACAAGTACCTCTGAGTATCCGAACCACCTATCGATATATCCATCGCCGTTAAGATCCTTTTGAAATTTCTGAGAAGCTTCAAAGAACTGATCATAGGTTTTGGGAGGACCATTCAACCCGAGGTCATTAATAATATTAACATTATAGATCAGCATTATAGGATTTATTTTCCAGGGGATCTGGTATATATGTCCGTCCTGCGAGGTTATTTCCTCAATCACCGAACTATCGCAGCGGCTGTACATAAAATCCTTAAAACCCGGAATCGTATCGAGAGCAACCAGCACCCCTGCCTGTGCATATGCTTCAACGTCGCCCTGCCACATATTGGAATATATATCCGGGGTTGTATTACCAACCACGGCGGCAAGGATGATCTCTTCACTCGAGCGTCCTTCAGGAACAGGCTGGAATTTAACCTGCCGGGCGGGATTGCCGCTGTTCCATTCAGAGGTGCGTACTTTAGCAAAACTTATCTCATCAGTATTATTCGAACACCAGTAAAGCAGCTTATCTTCCCCGGTTTTATTGCTGCTGCAGCCGCTGATTAACAGGACAAGTGCAGGGATAAGAAAGATCAAAATCTTTTTTCTCATAGTTATTCCCAGCTGATCCAGTCATTATCAATCGATGGGAATAGTGTCCTCGGAATCAGGTTTCCTCTTTTAATAAAATAAATATCAATGGCTTTTTTATCATCTTCAGACGATACCTTAATTTTATCAAGTATCTCTTTATTTATTACCACCTTATGTTCCTGCCTGAGCTGAAGAACTTTATGAAGCACTTTTTTTGAAAGTTCTTCGCTCATAATATCAGCTTCAGATTTTTTATTCTCTTTAACCAGGTTAATTTCATCTGAAGTAAGATTTATAGATTTTTCCAGCTGGTTTCTGTAAGCGGCGTAAGCTATTTTATCCTTCCACCAGGATGCCTGTTTTTTAACCCAATCAGAATTATTATAGCCTCCATCAGAAGCAGTTTCTCCCAGCATTCGATCCCTGACCATCAGCCAGATCATGTTCTCAAGCGACCTTGAAAAAGAAGCCAGATCATCTTCAGAAAACTTAATGTACTCCGAGCGATTTCTGTACCATTCAATAAATTCATCCACCGAATAATTATGAGCTTTGCCTTTTACCAGTGTTACCCCCGGATTAGTATCACCGCGTTTCAGTCCCAGAGCTGATAAAGCTGAATCAAGTTTAACCTCCAGTTTCCAATCAGAATATTTCGCCGAGTCCAGAACAAACTTTCCCAGGTAGGATCTGAGAAAAATAAAAGCATCACGTTTTATAACCGGTTTTTCATTATCAAAAAGGTTTCTGATGAATTTATCTGACAATATCCCCATTTTACTTTTTTTGATTCCCTCGACAGATTCTGTCCGAAGCTTATTATTCTCTGCTTCACCTGTAATCAGGTTCTTCTCAACATCATCAACTTTTATAATATACCATCCGTCACCGGTATGGATTGGATTCGGAATAATTCCTGCCTGAAGTGTATCAAGTACACCGGCAAGAAGAGGATTTTTCATGTAAATATCATATAAAGTACTTTTCATCTGCCTGTCGTTAATAAAAACCGAATCATTAAGCTGGGAGATGAACAATGTATCAAATGAAACTCCCTCCTTTAACTGCTCAAACAGACCGGAGGCAGAGTTTTCATCGTGAGTATAGAGCCACCTTATATCAAGCTCTATAAGTTTCTTTTCCACGACTTTATTGATCTCATCTTCAGTAATCGTCACCTCCGGAAGAATTTCCTGTCTGAACATTTCCTCAGCAGCAAGGTCTGAATGTATGTCGTTAAACACTCCTTCAACATCCTCCAGCTCCATCACCCCGGATTTATATCCTTCCTGTGCAAGAAGTTTTTCATTGATAAGATATTTCAAATGAACGTCTTTTGAGTTACTCTCCCTTTTCGGAAAAGCCGGACCAAATTCATATGAGTAATAAAATTCTTCGGCGGTGATATTAAGTGTGTCAACCCGGGCAACAATATCTTCTTTCCTTACACTATCCTGGTCTGATTCTAAAAATAAATCCTGCGAACAGAGGAAACCCGGAATGAACAGAAAAAACAGGAGTAAGCAAACTTTCGTTTTCATATCAAGAAGTTACGTAAAAATGAATAAGAGATTAAAACCTTATCCCGATTGAAAAATTATGAACATTATTAAGCCGGCCAAAGTCTCTGAAAGCATAATCGAAATAGACTGTAGCAACGCTTAATAGCATCTGTGAATTTACACCCACTCCAAGTGATAAACCGCCCTCGGCATCCCGCAGAGCTAATGAGTTATATCCGCCCCTGAGGGATAATATATCCATAAATGTAAATTCGGCCCCTACGTTCACACTCTGATAATCATTATTCGGAACGAGGGCATCGGCGGATACAATCATTTTATACTCATCGAAATTAAATACAGGAGCAGAAACCCCTATCTGGAAATATAGAGGCAGATCCCATGAGTCCAGGTCGATGTTAACGGGAATATTATCGTTTGAGCCCTGTTTTGTCTGATCGACCCTGATAAAATATCTTGAATCTCTGCCCTGCAGACGCATTGGTGTTCCGAAGTTTGAGAATACGGCTCCTATTGTAAGTCCTCCCAGAAGATCCGTTCTGAAGAGAGTTCCCGCATCGAAGGCAAAGGCAATAGCATTCATATGCCAGATAGACTGCTGAATATACTTTGCTGTTATACCCACAGAGAACCTGTCTGTGAAATATCTTGCATATGAAAGCCCTACGGCAATATCACCGGCACTAAAAAATTCACCTGTGCCTTCGGGCTGTTCAACGGTTCTTACCTTCATATCAGCCATAGATAATGAAGTAAAGCTCAACCCGATATTTCCGACATCTCCAAGGTTTAATATCAGACCCGCAAAATCGAACCGGGTATCGGCAATCCAGTTTGTATGAACCAGTATCACTTCATTACGCGTACGGGACGCAATACCGCCTACATTCCAGTATAATGCTGACGCATCATCTGCGCGGCCAACGAACGCACCACCCATTCCGTTTGCAGCAGCACCCACGCCAATCTCAAGGAACGAGGCTGCAGTTGTTCCGGTCTTGGAGACATTCTGAGCGTAAAGGTTCCCCTCCCCTACTAAAAATATCAACAGTACTAAAACCATTATTGAATGAGACAGATTATGCATAGCATCCTCTTGCAATAAATTTGAAAGATCTCATTATTTTATTACAGCAAACTTTCCTATATACTCACCGATTCCCGGCGCATCGACATGGAATACATAAATCCCGAAGGCAATATCCATTCCGTCTTTCGAAACAAGATCCCAGCTTTCCTGCCCGTCTGAAATGGTACTGGAATGCTCTATTGTATTCACGAGCTTACCACTAATGGTATAAATCCTTACTGTACATTCCTGAGGAAGATGAATGAAGAAGATCCTTCTTTCTCCTCTTCCAACCTCAACAGTTGATGGTTCCCAGGAGGCGGCACCGACATATGGATTTGGGACCACCGCAATGTTTGCCAGGTCTTTTGCTGCCTTGGATTTATCGAGTCCCTGCGCCTTTGTCTTAAACTCATAAAACTCACCCTGCCTGAAGGGTTTTGTATTGACAACCTTATATACATCACCCGGCTGCGGCGGTTTCTGATCCTGTTCTGCTATAGATGTATCCTTCAGGAAAGTAACAGACCAGCTGACATGAAGGTTGGAAACTCCGGTCGCGGGTTTACCGAGTGAATCACCGAATACAAAGAATATAGCGTCGCCTGCATCAAAGAGTTCATTATTATTCTGGTCGCGGAAAATAAACTGGAAGTGGTCCTTATCCTCAGTAACATTCTTAACTATTATGTTCGATTGTATAGGACCGCTGAAGGCAGTAGCAGGAAAAGATAGATCTCCCTGTCCCGGTTCTGTGAATGTTATTTCGTAATCGGCGGGGTAGTTAACTTTCTTTCCCTGGTAGGCTGGAGCAAACCTGGAATCAAATCCCAGCTGGACAACATAATTACTGCTGCCGGTGACCCAACCTGATTTATCAAAGTTTATGGTTACAAGTGTATCACTTTTGATATCAATCGTATAACCATCGAGTACCGGGGTCTGCTCATTAACTCCCTTTATAAGCTTCATGTTCAATACTGTATCTCCGGTAACGGCATTGAGTACAGAATATCTCGGGTGCGCTGAATTGTGGTAAGGAGCGTTGTCATAAAATTCCAGCCTGTATGTGGTATTATTTTTAATAGAATCAGGATTCAGAATAGAAATAGAAATCTGACCTGTACCGGGGCCCGTACCCTCAAATGATTGTATTTCCGGGGCAATATATCCTGCTGCAGGAGCTCTGGGCGTAACTACTGCTGTGTTGATATCAGTTGTAATGTTTCCATTAATATCCTTTTTCAGAATAGTAGTAGTTTCCGAAGGAGGAATCCCTTCGAAATTCCCTTCAATAGTTGTAGTCTCGAATCCTTTGTCATACGCAGCAACAGCATAATAATAGGTCTGTCCGTTTTGAACAGTAGTATCAATAAAAGAGTGTTTGAGTCCGGAATCGTCACCGAGGTAGAACTTTGCCCCATTCACATCTATTGGATGAAGTCCTGTTACACCGTCAACAAGGTCAAATTGTGCAATAGGTTCCCTGTAAATTGCCTTACCATATGCGTCGGTGATTATCTTATCCTCGAGGAAATTGGGCTCGGTAGAGCGGTATACCCTGTAGCCTTCAAAATTTATTCGCTGGTAAAATTCATCGAATGTCTGTTCGGCACGGGCATCCCAGTATAAAGTAACTTTATGATCGCCCGGCACAGTAGTAAGTATCGGTTTTTCAGGCGGCTTAGCAAAACGGTAATTGGCATTATAAATCTGCTGAACAGTTTTCTTCCTGCGGAAAATATCGCTTGTATTGATTCCGAAGATCATCGACATGGAGAATCTTTCAGTCTCTCCTTCTTCCTCATTCTGTCCTGTAATGGCGGAGTAAGTATTGCGTCCATTCATACTGAACAGGTAGCTCGAAAAATAATTGGCCAGGTTGACATTCTGGAGGATCTGTCCATGAGGCGATGGCAAAGCCGACAGTACCTGCCAGTTTTCTTCATCGTTATCCAGTTCATACAAATGAACAGCAAAAATTGCAAACCCTGTAAGACCGAGTTGATCGGATTCATCTTTATCGAGTATCCCGAAGTTTGGTTCACCCTGATCAGGCCGTCCATTCCCTTCTGTACCGTCGGGGTCAGGTGCGGTATAACCTTCGTCATAAGGACCAAGTCCGTCGGTTCCAACGTCGTCCCTGAGCAGTTCTCCCGGATCCCATTGACCATTCTGATTTAAGTCAAAGAAAGATCTCCAGTTTGCGTTCTCATCTGCATCCCAGTGAGGGCGCCATGAGTAGCCGTAAAATGCCGAGAACCTTGTGGTATCCTGGAGAGGATTCCGTAAGAAAGGATCCTGGTCGGGTGAGTTTATAAAATTCACAGGAAGGTTGTCTCTTTTTTCGTCTGTCGGTCCATCCTGATCGTTATCAATATTATCGTCAGGAACACCGGGACTTTCAAGGAAAGCGTAGCCGGCATAGCCCACAGGTGACCAGTTACCGGGACTGCCGAAAGGAACCGTGGACCATGCATACGAAATATCAAGCAGTTCGTTATAATCGCCGGCATTATTGGAAGAATTATCGTGACCCCCGATCCCCCAATCGACATACTGGGCAAACAGAGCTTTCTGATAATCATAAGTTCCCATATTGGTTATCTCGTAGTACCAGAAGATTGCATCTTCTGCAAGGACCTGTGACCACTGGAATCCTCTTGCTCTTACCTGCATCCCCAACCCGCCTCTTGAAGGGTCGTCGGCATCAGGATGAAAATTATGTTCCAGAAGGTATTGACGATCTTCATTGTCATCAAAAACAAAATAGGTTTCCACGTCAGCGTTGAAAATTCCTTTACCGAAAAATCCATTCCATTTATTGTTCCAGTCAGCCGGCCGGTCGGGCCAGGCAGAGGGCCAGGTAGAAGCATCATCACTCCTTGCAGGTGAACTGCTGAAAGGACTCGAATACCCCGGAAGAGGCCACCAGCCGTATGTAACACCCGTTGAAGGATCGTAACGGGTAAACTCATAATAATTTGATTCAAGCGGGTGGATAAAATTTCCGCCAGGATCCTGAGCTTCCGCCTGTACAATTATAGCAACACCGTCAACATATGTATGGTTCGTACCTTTCGGCCAGACTCCGCTCCTGCTCGGTTCATTTTCCCAATCAGCCACTTCTCCGAAATTATAATAGACAGTTGCTGCGAGGTTTCCATCCATGAATCCTTTTTTAGTCTGGTTGTGATCACCTTTATGTTTATCAACAATCCTCTGACCAGAAACAAAGCAGGAACAGATCAGGATAAAAGCTCCCGTCAGAATCATGAAACTGGTATTACTTCTTTTTAATAGCATTCCTCACTCCAATAAAAATCGGCTAAAATGATACTTCTGCCCCGATAATAATCTGCCTGGGTGCCGAATAAAAATCGGGTCTTGTAAAAAATTCCTGGATAGTATTAACACCTCTGGGAGGCGCCTGATTTCTTGTAAGTTCGAGCGTATATCCGGCTCTGCCGGTATCACCGAATACATCGTTTTCGTTCAGTGTATCGAACAGGTTATATACCTTTGCAAAAATTGAAAACTGCTGTCCCGCTAAATCGATGTACTTTGTAAGGTATACATCAACATCATAATAAGATGGTTTGTTGTCGCTATTCTCAAGTCCGGTTCTTTGATTCTGTAAAGAAGGAGTATAGGGAAGTCCTGATCCGAGTCTTCCTATAAAGCTTGCAATGTAATCTCCGGGTACGCCAAGGGTTAATGTGAACCTGAGAGTATGTCTTCCATCCCAATCGAGGGGAACAAGCTGTTTGTTTTCTTCAATAGGAGGATTTGCCTGGGCTTTATTAAAAGCCGCATTAGGATCAGACGCACTTCCTTTAGCAACCTGGAAAGTATAATCTATAGTCGCGCCCATTCCTCCGCTGAACCTTTTCTCCAGAGAAAGAGTAATTCCTTTTACTGAACCATAATCCCTGTTTACGAGCTTGCTGAATTTCCTGAATTCATTCTTAATATATATTTCTACCCCCAGCAGGTTCCTTATATCTTTATAGTAACCCGTTATTGTCATCCCTATATCATTGGTTAAAGCCTGCTGCAGTCCGATTTCATACATAATCGTCTGCTGCGGTTTGAGATCGGCATTACCAATTACATTACCGATGTTTTCTGGGAAATCTCCGGTAAGCGGTATTCTGAAATTGGGATTACGATAAAGGTTCTCGAAAGGCGGTATCTGGAAAAAATGACCATAGGAAATATGTATGGCACCCTGGTCTGAGATCGGGTAGGAAATACCAATTCTGGGACTCACCTGAGACTTCGAGGAAGCATCCACCATCAACGAATCCGGAAATGGAGGCTGAAGCTGATCAAGTTCATTGATTTTGTTGGGGTCTTTAAGGTATTGCCCATCAGGTTGAAAATAATCAAACCTTACTCCGGCATTAACAATCAGATAATCAATCTCTATTTTATCCTGGATATAATAAGCAGCCTGGTAGGGATATGCTTTATAAAAATTATAATTAAAAGCACCGTGAGAAGGAAGCATCGGTTTAAAATTTGAAGTAGCATCGATGATTATCTGGAAATCCTCGTACTTCAGAAAGTGCGAGGTAAATTCCAATCCTGTTTTAATCTGGTTGATGTTGTCAATCTGCCAGGAAAAATCAACTTTACCTGTTTTACTGACTGTAGTATGATTAAAATGCCAGTTCTCTGTTCCTCCGGTGTAAAAAGCACTGCCGCTTACATCCTTTTTTCTATCGGGATTAACGTAGCGAGGATCGAGAGGATTTGAATAAACATATTGTTTATACTCAGCACTTAATATTGAAGCCGAAAAATCTATAAACGCAGAGTTGCTCAGCAAAAGTGTATAGCTGGCTATTCCCAGCATACTCTTCTGAAATTTCTTATAATCTCCGTCAGGATTCAGCTGGTAAAGATGGTTATAATCTTTATACTGGTTATCCTGGTAAAGGCCGGTGAAAACAACCCCTCTTCCACGACGATCGACATTCACAGCAAGTTTCCCCTGCAGGGAGAGCCTGTGACTATAATTCATAGGAACATAAGCTTTATCGCCGGTTGCGCCTACGTACCAATCGGCCGGATTATTCGCGGAAAAATTGGAGGAATCCTTCGGATTAAATATCCTTTGTCCATATATGTAACCCTGATCTCTGTTATATCTTCCGGATACAAAAAACTTTAAGAGACTTTCAATACCGGGAACGGGACCGCTCAGGTTCCCTTCAAGATCATATACGTCTTTGGGACTGATATGATTTATATTCGGAAAAATTCCTTTATGCGAACTGAAGTAATCACCGGAGTACGCTGAAATATTTCCGGTTATTTTTTCTCCGGCAATTTTAGTGACCTGATTTACCACCCCGGATTGAGCGTCGCCGTATTCAGCATTAAATGTACCGACAAGTACCTGGACCTCCTGAATACTATTTACCTCAGCCGACAGAGATGATTGTCCCGAATAAACATCATTTACGGGTACACCGTCTATCAGGTAGCGTACCTCATCGCTCCTGCCGCCTCTGAAATGTCCGTTAATCACTCCTGCCTGTAGATTTACAACCGAGGCAACATCTTCAAGGGGGAGCATGGAAATATCTTCACCGCTTACAGTTTGTTCTGTAGAAGTAAGGTCTTTCCTGACGATTGGCTTTTCTGCGGTTACTACTACATTTTCAAGTTCGATCGATTCAGGGTTGAGTTCAAAATCAATCTTGGTAGTCTGATCCACCGAAACTTTCACATGCTCAAAAGTGACCGAAGAGTATCCGATCATTGAAGCTTTTACCTGATATTCCCCGGGAGGGATATTCAGAATAAAATAATTACCGTCAACATCTGAAGATGAGCCCATTGAAGTGCCCATAATAATGACGTTAGCACCGATTAGAGCTTCGCCTGTGCTTTTATCAATTAATTTGCCTGAAATTTTTCCGGTAGTACCGGCAAGAACCTGACTCACTGACATGCTGAAAAGCATGAACAGAACCATAGCCAGGCTTTTAATAGAGTTATTCTTAGTGAACATTACATCCACCTGTATTTACCTGAATAAAAAAGATTATTTAGCTTAATCGTATAGATAAGAGGCTGTCTCAAAAGCCTTGAATGGTCAACCTGAACTTATTTCAGGCTCTGATATCTATTCGAAAACGAATAATCAGATTCCGTTATAAATCCGGAACGACATTGTTGAGACAGCCTCTTCATTTCTTACTTAATCAGGATCATTTTCTTCGTCTGTATGAACTCACCTGCTTCAATCCTGTAGAGATATATACCACTGGAAACTCTGCTTCCGTAGTTGTTATCTCCATTCCATTGAACACTATGGATACCATTATTCTGCTCAGCACTAACCAGGGTTTTTACTTCCCTCCCAAGAATATCATAAATCTTAAGTGTAACGTGAGATAGTCTCGGTATGGAGTAACTTATGATAGTGGTCGGGTTGAACGGGTTTGGATAGTTCTGGAAGAGATTAAATGAAACAGGTTGGAATTGCGGTTCAGTAACTCCCACAGGAATTTGTGTTACCTGAAGCAAATCCATCCATACAGTTCCGGAGAACCTTCCCAGAGGATGTAATCTGACCGAAATTGCTTTTGCTGTATAACCTTCAGGAGGATCAGGGACGATTAAATCGACATGATACTGCATCCAGTCGAACTCTGTTGCATAAGGGAACTGCAGCGGAACGTCGGGACTTGCTGCATACTGTGCCCAGCCGTCATTATTACCCATTGCCGTATGGTAGGTAGTAGTAAGAGAAATGCTCCAGGGATCACCTACTGCGATTACAGAATCAGGCTGCAGGTTTGCGCCTTTGATCCATACACTTACTCTAATTGCATCACCGGGTTGAATATCGCCAAGAGGAAATCTTTTCGTTCCTACGAAACCATCACGTGAACCAACCGGAATATCGAACTTCAACGAATAATTTCCGTCATATGCATATTCGTCAGTTACCACTGTGTTCTCGTATCCGGCAGTCAGCACTCCATCATTTCCACCGATTGGCGGCAGCCAGTAGAACCATCCTGTAGGTACACCTACGGCTGTGTTCCAGTCCTGTCCTGCCCAGCCTCCGTTTCTTCCTACGAATACGAAATCATCCGTCCATACGGTTCCCGTTGCATTCTTACCCCCTACGAATCTGATGATTGTCTTATATGCATCCTCTGGAAGTATAACCTCTCCTATTGCGGTAGTGTCTGCTACCCATCCGCTTGTACTTGCTGTGCTCTGGTCGAGCTCGAACTTCTTTACGCCGATAACGCTGTTATCTTCCCTGTAGAAGGTGTAGGATACATACCATTTCTCATCATCATTTGCAGGATTAGTATTAACACCGGAGGTCATATAGTACATTCCGAGGTTTATATCAACATCCTTAAAATGTCTTTCCGACCATAGGTCGACCATATTATCAGACTCCCACATTGCGGAATCTGTTGTTGTTGTTTTCTCGATCTTAAGTGATTTTCCCATTGAACGCGACTCATCGGTTGCCCAGGTAAGAGTTGCTCCTGACGGGACTGTGGTCATATTCCAGTATGAAGGCAGTGTCTGTTCGAAACTGCCGATTTCATTAAGTTCTGGGAGGTCGAGTTTTTCAACATGCAGATCATCCATCCATACTGTGCCGGAAAATCTTCCCAGCGGATGCAGCCTGACTGATACTGATTTAGCTGTCTGTCCTGACGGAGGTTCCGGAATTGTTACATCTACATAAAACTGCTTCCAGTCGAATTCAGTTGCGTTAGGAAAATGCAGGGGAATGTCAGGACTTGCTGCATATTGTCCCCAACCTTCATTGTTGTTTATAGTAGTATGGTAGATTGCCGTAAGGGAAACGCTCCATGGATCGCCTACCGCTATTGCAGAATCAGGATGCAGGTTTGCACCTTTTATCCATACACTTATCCTGAGTACATCACCAGGCTGTGCATCATCAAATGCATACCGTTTTGTGCCGACAAAACCATCGCGGGAACCGACAGGAATATCAAACTTAAGTGAATAATTTCCGGTATGTGCATATTCATCAGTTACCACGGTGTTCTCATATCCGGCAGTCAGTACTCCGTCATTTCCCCCGATTGGCGGCAGCCAGTAGAACCATCCTGTTGGTACTCCTACAGCTGTGTTCCAATCCTGTCCTGCCCAGCCTCCGTTTCTTCCTACGAATATAAAGTCATCCGTCCACACGGTTCCTGTTGCATTCTTTCCGCCGACAAACCTGATGATCGTCTTAAATGCATCCTCAGGAAGAATTACCTCTCCTATCGCCGTGGTATCTGCTACCCAGCCGCTTGTGCTGGCTACACTCTGATCTAATTCAAACTTCTTTACACCTATCACAGCATCTACGCTGTCATAGAATGTATAAGTTACATACCATTTCTGATCATCACTTACCGGATTGGTATTTACCCCGGAAGTCATATAGTACATTCCAAGGTTTATATCTACATCCTTAAAATGTTTTTCAGACCAGAGATCTACCATATTATCCGATTCCCACATCGCGGAATCAGTTGTTGCTGTTTTCTCGATCTTCAGCGACTTACCCATTGAACGGTATTGATCAGTCGCCCAGGTTAGTGTTGCTCCTGACGGGACTGATGTCATATTCCAGTATGAGGGCAGAGTTTGTTCGAAGCTTCCTATATCATTTATTCCGCTTTGAGCGAACAGGGCCGATTGGAAAAACATGATGGACAGAATTCCTATCCACCATTTTGTAATCGTATTGAACCATCTCATAGCACCTCCGATAATTAATTATTAATTATTTGTTGTTTAATACTGCTGTTCGAACTGTTAAGAAAAATGCTGTTAATGCTGCTTAATGCTATTCGATCCGAAATGAGTTTCCGGACGTTAACTTTTCCTGTTACCAAAAGATCAATAGATGGAGCAAAGGTAAAGGGATTTAGATAAGAATTAAAAATCATAAGTTCATTCCTGAATAGGTACTGCAGGTTGAAAGTTACTTCATGGTCTGAAGGAGCAAGTCCGAATATTACTACCCTGGTTCCCTTTCCGGCTAATTGCACGGCTTGCTCTACCGTATCACTTTTCCCCACACATTCTATAATAACATCGGTCTGCGAAGGCAGATTATCTTTTATTTTAATATCAAGGCCGGGTTCAAACGGATCAAAAGCAAAATCGGCGCCAAGATCAATTCCTGTAAGACGCTTTGAAGCATCAGGCTCCACAAGTGTAACGTTAGCCGCTCCTGCATTTTTAGCCAGCTGTACCATCAGAAGTCCTATTGTTCCTCCTCCGATAATTACAACTTTATTTCCCGGCCTGATATCCGCGTGCTGTATCCCCCGAAGACAGCATGAGAGAGGTTCTGCAAATGAAGCAATAGAAAGATCAAAATTATCGGGAAGTATATAGGCCTGGGATTTAGGAATAATTGTGTATTCCGCGAATCCCCCGTTTAAAGTAACCCCAAGTGCTTTGTGATTTTCACAAAAGTGAATTTTTCCCCTTTTGCAATAATCGCAATAGCCGCAATGGATATTAGGATTAACGGCTACCCGGCTTCCGATAGTGAAGTAAGGGTCATTATCACTGCTATCTGAAATTATTCCGCTGAATTCATGACCAAGAATAACCGGAATACTTGAGGGTGCTTTGCCTTCATAGATATGCCTGTCAGTTCCACAGACACCGCAGCAGGCTACTTTAATCAGCAGTTCATTCTTCTGCAGTGCGGGAAGAGAGTAATCACCAACGACAATGTTTTTATTGCCGGTAAATAATGCTGCCAGCATATTGTCTCACTAAGACTTACAGAATGAAGTAGATTTTCTGATAGTTAATTCAACAGGAACTACTACTTTTTTGGGTAAAGTTTTTTTATTCTTTAAGGTATTAGCTAATAATTTAAGAGCTTCAATTCCTAATTCTATCTTAGGAACACTGATCGTGGAAAGAGTGGGATCCAGCAAAAGATCAGCTTCTATTCCATCGAATCCTATTACAGAAACATCATCGGGAATCCTGAGATTGTTTGATTTAAGGTAATGCATCACTCCTATGGCAAGCGCATCATTACCTGCAAACACAGCAGTTGCATCTTTGTTTTTTTTGAATAATTGTGCGGCCAGATCTATACCTGCCTGTCTACCTTCGTAAACCGAACTAGTATAAATAAGGTCTGATCTTACAGGGAGTCCGGCATGTTCCAGGGCCTGCTTGTAACCGTTTAACCGGTCAGCAAAGCTTGGATGATCTATATCGCTGGAGACAAAGGCGATTTTTTTATGCCCCAGCTGTATCAGGTGATTCGTTGCCTGTAATCCGCCGTCTATATTATCGATCAGAACCAGAGGATAGCCGTTATGCGGCGGGATATAATCAACAAAAACGGTAGGGATCTTATAGGCAGATAACCTATCTATCAGATTGTGAGGAATTTTTCCGGCAATTATGATCCCATCTACACTTTTATTCAGTACAAACCGCGGCAGGTTGTCTTTTTTATCAAAATCTTTTTTAATTGAGGTAAGCAGGATGTAGAAACCTTCGATCCTCGCTTCAAACTCAGTTCCCAGAAATATTTTAGTATAGAAAGGTTCCGATCTGAGAAAATGATCATCGGTAAGGATGAACCCGATATTACCCGTCTTTCCCGTAACCAGACTCCTGGCCGATTTGGATGGCTGGTAGCGGAGCGACTTTATGGTCTTCTCTACTCTCTGTTTTGTTTCAGGGGAAATGGTTTTGGTATTATTAATAACATATGAAACAGTAGCAATCGACACACCGGCTTTTTCGGCAATATCTTTTATAGTCGGCTTCATCTATACCTGGTTAAACGTTTAACCAGAACTTAGTCGATTTAACCTAATAAGTCAAGACCGCTTACAAAAATTCGCAATGCAATAGGACATTGGTCACTTTGCAATCCCTATTATTTACCCTGATTTAAAATAGGCATCCCCAACCAACCGGTTGAGGATGCCATATGGGAAGTTATATCAAATTAATTCTGTTTTGCGGCTTCAGGAAATTCCTGGCCGACGATATCTCTTTCTTTTGTAATTGACCATCCGGTTTTTAATCCCACAACAAAATATCCCATTACAAGGATACCGAAGGCGAAAATTGTATCGCCTATTACTCGCAGCCATCTCAGTGTATCAACTACAGGTGACTGATTAAACTCGGCTGAACGAGCGTACCAGTATCCTTTTTCAACGCTTGCCCAGGTCTGCATTAAGCCCACAGGCAGGATGCTTATAAGGATCATCAGGGCAAGGCCGATGTTGATCGTCCAGAATGAAAGTCCTATTATTTTAGTCTTCCAGACGTAACGTTGTGTAAGACCCCGGAGACAGAAGAGCATAAATCCTAGTCCCAGCATTCCGTACACACCGAATAGTGCAGCGTGGCCGTGAACAGGAGTAGTTTCAAGTCCCTGCATATAATAGAGAGCTATCGGAGGATTGATCAGGAATCCAAACAACCCCGCACCAACGAGGTTCCAGAATGCAACTGCAATGAAGAAATAGATAGGCCACTTATATGAAACCACCCATTTACGGGCACGGCTGAGTGTAAGGTTCTCATAAGCTTCAAAACCTATTAGTACAAGAGGCACAACCTCAAGTGCGCTGAATGTTGCACCAAGGGCCATAACCGCAGTCGGGGTTCCTGTAAAATAAAGATGATGGAACGTTCCGATTATTCCGCCTGAAAGGAAAATTGAGGTTGAGAAAAGTACTGCCGTTGTTGCCGATCTTACACCCAAGGAGTCCCATCCTTGTAAAGAGGAATGCCATTGCAACAGTAGCAAAGACTTCGAAGAAACCTTCTACCCAGAGGTGTACAACCCACCATCTCCAGTATTCAGCAATCGCAAGGTTGGTATGCTGTCCCCACATAAACCCCGCAGCATAAAAGACCGCAATAGCAACTGAAGAGATGAGAAATAATCCGAGCAGATGTTTATTCTCATCCTTTTTCTTAAGAGCCGGAAGCATAGCGCGGATCATTATAAACAGCCAGAGGAATAAGCCGACTAATAAGAACGCCTGCCAGAACCTGCCCAGATCAACGTACTCATATCCCTGGTGTCCGAACCAGAAGTTGGTTTTGAAACTAAGCATCTGGTGAACCCCGAGATACTCGCCAACCATTGAGCCGCCCACTATAATAACCAGGGCAACAAACAAAAAGTTTACAAGTCCCCGCTGATATTTAGGCTCATGCCCCGACACAGCAGGAGCGATAAAGATCCCCGTTGCAAGCCATGCAGTAGCTATCCAGAATATGCCAAGCTGCTGATGCCATGTTCGTGTAAGAGAGTAGGGAATGATCTCGGAGATCTTAATTCCATAGAAACCTGCACCTTCAACACCGTAGTGTGCAGTGATCGCTCCAAACAGAACCTGTGCAACCACCAGTGCACCAACTATCCAGAAATATTTTAGTGTCGCTTTCATTGAGGGAGTGGGCTGCAGTGCGAGTAGTGGATCCCACTCGGGAGCCTGGTGATGATCCTCCTGCTGTTTTCTTCTTGAAGCCGCATAATACCAGGCAAGCGCCCCGATACCGGCAAGCAGCAGAACAAAACTTATAACAGACCAGACAACCACCATACCGGCAGGTTTATTACCGACCAGTTCCTCAGCGGGCCAGTTGTTCGTATACGTTATATTGGAACCGGGACGGTTGGTAATGCAGGCCCATGAAGCCCACCAGAAGAATGCATTCAGCTCAGAGAGTCTCTGAGGATCCTTCACAGCATTTTTAGGAATAGCGTAAATTTCTCTTAAGTGATTAAGAGCAGGATCACCTGAGAATAGTGAGGTAAAATGTTTACCCACTTTTTGAACCGCTTCTGCCCTTTCAGAAGAAATCGTGATTGTACCGGTAGAAGCATCGTAAGTATTTTTTCTTAACTCTTCTTTTAGAATTTCTCTAAGTTCGGCCTGGTAAGCGGGATCGAGATCATCATATTTTTTCCCGTATTTTTTCTGCGACCGGTCATTCAGGATCCATAAAGCCTCTCGGTGTATCCAGTCGGCTGTCCAGTCGGGAGCAATGTATGCTCCATGACCCCAGACTGTACCCATTTCCTGTCCTCCCATCGACTGCCAGACATTCTGTCCGTTTTGAATGTCTTCTTTTGTCAAAACTACTGTCCCGCCTGAGGTTACAACTTTTTCAGGGATAGGGGGTGCCTCCCGGTATATCTCCGTTCCATAATAACCCAGCACAATGAATGAGAGAACCATAACCAGTCCCAGCCCGATCCATAGTTTTTTATAATTCATTTAATCACCTGTTTTTGTTTCAATGAAGGAATTTTTGCGATAACGATTCTTATTACAAGTCTGCCTGACTGCAGGCCATAAAATAAAACATATCCCGGCATGCCGGGTGATTTATATCCCATTTACCTATATGTTTTAAAATTTCTCTCCTTTTGCTTCTCTTATATGACTGCCTACAGGCCTTATCCTTCCCCATATAGCATAGAAAAAATAAATAATTGCGGCCACCTGAAATACTGAAAAGACAGTGATCGTCCAGCCTAACCATTCCGTATAAAAAAATGAAGCCGTCACCTGGGAAATGAACCGAAGAGCAGTTGAGGCCGTCATTAGCCAATAGGATATCAATATTTTATCAGGATCATATTTTTTATCATCCTTCTGCGGACGGGGAAAAAACCATAAGGCTACACCCATAATCATCATCATTACAGAGCCAACAAGTATAATATGAGTGTGCGCCGACTTCAGTTCATTGCTATAGGCAAAATGAAATACATTCTGAGCCAGCGACATGTATACACCTGTAAGAATTCCTGTTATCAGGAAGATTACACTGGTTTTAATAAAGTATCTGACTGTGGTAAACATCTAAGGTTATCTCAGACCACTTTTTTGATGTTTACTATCCATACTTCGGGTCCTGATTCTACATACTCCCAGAAGAATTGTCCGCTCCTCTCGGCCGACATTTCATAGAATAATGGTTTGGGATCATGGTCATTGATCAGATGAAGGGTTTCACCTTTCTGCAGTGAATCAAAGTTTGAAAATATTGATGAATGCTTTTCCCTTGGGATAATAGGTCTTACATCAAGTGTTTTTACAGCGTTTTCCATATCCGTACTCCTTATAAATTTCATAAATTTCTGCGGATAATTTAGAGCGGGCGGGATTGGAATTCCTTGACTTAAGTCAGATTTCTTTCGATTTATGATCTGAGGATTATGAGGATAATCGTTCCAGTTTTTTAAGATTTCTAATAAAAATCTTTTTCCCCTGCACCCTGATAATTTCATCATCCTGAAGCTTTTTAAGCGACCGGCTGAGAGTTTCCGTGATAGTTCCGAGGTAACCGGCTATAGCGTTCCTTGACACCGAAAGCTTTATGAATGGTTCAGGCAGGTTTCCTGTGCCGCCTGCTTTTACCTCCTGTACCAGGTACCTGGCCAGTCTTGTGGTAACCTCCTTCGAAGATAGTTCCTCAATCTTCTGTGTAAGAGTCCTCATCCTTTTGGCGAAACCTGCAAGCATCTGAAAGCTGATTTTAGAGTTTCTCTCAAGAAGACCTATAAAATTGGCGGCATTAAAGAAGAGCAGTACCGAGTCTTTAAGTGCTTCAGCTGAAACCGGGTAGGCTGTTCCTTCAAAAAGCGGAATATCCGCAAAGGTCTGCATTGGTCTTACCAGGTGTATTACCGTTTCCCTTCCGTCTTTTGACACCCTGAATACCTTGATGCTCCCCTCGATAAGGATATAAAATCCCCTGTATTGTTCACCTTCCATAAAAAGCAGCTGGTTTTTTTTAACGGCTATAGTCGAACTTTCTGAAGTAAGTTCGTTTAACTGTTCTTCGGATAATTCGGAAAACATCGGAATGTCCCGAAGAGAAATTTTATCAGGGATTTCGCGTGACATAAGAAAACTTGTTTCAACAAAGATAACAAATCATATCTATATAATTAATTGCTGAATTCATTTTCATTGCGTCCGGCCGGTATAACCGCCGGCTTTTTATCTGTTCAGTTGATTTCTTAATTTTACTCATTATAATCAGGCTTGAAATGAACCATGAGGATTTGAATAAACTTATAGAGAATTTACCGGAGGTTCCGGGGATACTGCGTAAAGACGAATTTTTCAACTCCGCGGTAATTGTTCCATTCATTTTAATTGACGGAGAATATCACTTATTGTTTGAAAAACGGGCTGCAAATATCCGTCAGGGCGGTGAGATCTGTTTTCCGGGTGGAGAGTACGATCCTAAACTTGATAAGAATTTTACGGAAACTGCTGTAAGAGAAACTGTTGAAGAACTGGGGATCGGGATAGATAAAATAAAAGTCCTTGGTATACTTGATACCTTAATCGGTCCTATGGGAGTAACGGTGGATTCCTGTATAGGGACGCTTGATATAAAAAGTATAGATGAATTAGATTTCGACAAATCTGAAGTTGAGAGTTTATTTCTTGTGCCGGTTTCATGGTTTGAGAGTAATCCTCCTGAAGAATACTTTGTTCAGCTTGTAGTTCATCCTCATTATACAGATGAACAGGGTAATGTTGTTCACCTGCTCCCTTCAGAGGAACTTGAACTGCCGGATAAGTATAACCGTCCCTGGCGCGGAGGAAAAAGGAAGATATATGTTTATAAACTTAAGGAGGGGGTTCTGTGGGGATTAACAGCGGCATTGGTTCGGGAAGTAATAAATAGAATAAAATAAAAAGGCTGCCAGACGGCAGCCTTTTTTTTAAGCGCGTTTTGCAGTAGCTGTGAATATTATTCCAATAAGGAATACAACTCCTGCTACAATCAAGGGAGCTATATTCCCCTGGCTGACAGTGACATTTAGTCCGAGAAAATTAAATTTATCAGTTTGATTAGCGTAATTTATCCCGGTAACTATAAGGGCTATGGCGCCTAATACTGCCAGGATTATTCCTACTGCTCTCATATTATTCTCCTTCACCTGTGGCACATATGTTTCAGTGGGAGAATAGTGAAAAAACAATCCCGTTTCTGTATCAGTCTTCAATAAGGTGACCAAATTAACATTGGAAAGGCGGCCAAATTTGGATAAATTCTCAAAATCACCAGCCCTTGACGCTGCTCTTATTGCCGCAGCTCAAAAGGTTGAGCATTATGAGATAGCATCTTACGGCTCTTTAAGAGCTTATGCTGAACAATTGAAATTCGATGGAATTGCGGATAAACTGCAGTCGACTAAGGCAGCCGCGAAAAACAAGGTGCTTTTTCAGTCGAAGTACCAATGATTGTCATTTGAGGCGGATCAACACCCGAACACCGGGCGCGGTAAATCTAATGCAGAAGTATTATAACATCTGTTTTGAAACGGCCTAACCGATAGGCAGGCCGTCTCTAAGGATAATTTTAGGCGGGCTGTTCTGATTCCCAGATACCGGTATTCAAATAATCGTCTATTGCCTTTGCAGCAGTACGTCCGGCACCCATTGCAAGTATAACAGTGGCTCCTCCGGTGACGATATCGCCGCCGGCAAAGACACCCTTCTTGGAAGTCTTCATAGTTTTCTCATCAACAAGGATATTTCCCCATTTATTATAACCTATATCAGGAGTAGTTTTCTGAATAATAGGGTTAGAACCGTTGCCGATTGCAACTACTGTCATATCAATATCAATTGTATATTCAGATCCTTTGACCGGAACAGGTCTTCTTCTTCCCGACGCATCAGGTTCGCCAAGTTCCATTCTCTGGAGTTTGACTGCTTTAAGCCATCCCTTTTCATCGCCGATAAATTCAAGAGGGTTGGAAAGGTAGATGAACTCTATTCCCTCTTCCTTTGCATGATGTATTTCTTCTTTCCTGGCAGGCATTTCGGCATCGGAACGACGGTAGATTATATATGCATTCTTTGCGCCGAGACGTTTGCTTGTTCTTACGGCGTCCATTGCAGTGTTTCCGCCGCCGAATACAGCCACGTTTTTATCTTTTACATGAAAAACAGGAGTATCGTACTCAGGAAAGCGGTAGGCTTTCATCAGGTTTACACGGGTTAGGAATTCGTTGGCTGAATAGACACCGTTAAGATTTTCGCCGGGGATATTGAGGAAGTACGGTAGTCCCGCACCAACCGCAACAAAGCAGGCATCATATCCTTCAGATAAAAGTTCATCTATTGTATCACTGAAACCTATTACCGTGTTCGGCTGGAAGTCAACTCCCAGATTTTTGAGTGCATCTACTTCAGCTTTAACAATTTCCTTAGGCAGACGGAACTGGGGAATGCCGTATACAAGAACTCCGCCTAATTCGTGGAGCGCTTCAAATACAGTTACCTCGTGCCCCATCTGTACCAGGTCACCTGCGCAGCTTAATCCTGAGGGACCGCTCCCTATAATTGCGACTTTCTTTCCTGTCTTCGGTTTCAGTTCAGGAGTTTTAATTCCGAAGTTGTTTCTTTCATAGTCAGCAACAAATCTTTCCAACCGTCCTATCGCTACAGGTTCATTCTTTTTACCTACAACACATTTAGCTTCGCACTGTTCCTCCTGCGGGCAAACCCTTCCGCAAACGGCCGGAAGCAGGTTATCTTCTTTTAGTTTGGCAGCAGCGCCCGCAAAGTCGCCCTCGGCAACCAGCGTAATGAAGTCGCCTATTTTAACACTAACGGGACAGCCGTCAACGCAAACTGGTTTGGGACACTGCAGGCAGCGGAGAGCTTCCATCCTGGCCAGTTCCTCTGTAAAGCCGAGGTTTACTTCTTCAAAATTATTTCTTCTCTGGTTAGGATCCTGTTCCGGCATTGCCTGTCTCTGGATCTTCATTCTGTCTTTTCTTGATATCTGCTCCATACTATATCTCCGTTCTGCTTTCTGCCAGTTCAGCTTTTTTTATCCCTGCATTAAAGGCTTTATCATAATTACACAGATGATCCAGCGCCTCTCTCTCATCTTCGGCGTAAGTTCTGTTCCTCCTGGTGAGCGTTTCGAAGTCAACCAGGTGAGCATCAAACTCGGGTCCGTCTACACACACGAACACCGTTTTATTATCCACTGTAGCCCTGCACCCGCCGCACATCCCTGTGCCGTCAACCATAACGGGATTAAGACTAACAACTGTTTTTATACCGTAAGGCCTGGTTGTTTCGGCGACTGCTTTCATCATAGGGATGGGACCGATTGCCAGCACAAAATCAATCTTCTTTCCGGAATCAATTAATTCTTTCAGCTTCTGCGTTACAAAACCATGATATCCGTAGCTGCCGTCATCGGTAGTCGGATAAACTTCATCGCAAACTTTTTTCATCTCATCTTCAAGGATAACGAATTCTTTAGAGCGGCCGCCGATAATGGAGATTGTATGATTACCTGAGTTCTTTAAGGCAACGGCTGTTGGGTAAGCAATTGCGGTACCTACTCCGCCTCCTATGCTAACCGCGGTACCGAAGTTCTCGATATGGGATGGTTTACCGAGAGGACCGACAACATCCTGAATGTACTCTCCCGCTTCAAGTGAATTAAGGAGCTTTGTGGTTTTCCCGATACCCTGTACAATGATGGTAACCGTCCCTTTTTCAGGATCGGAATCAGCAATCGTAAGGGGAATTCTCTCACCGCCGTCTTTAACGCGGATGATAACAAATTGTCCCGCTTTTCTCTTCCTGGCGATCTTGGGCGCTTCAATTTCGAATCTCTTGATTTCCGGAGCAATAAATCCGGCAGAAATTATTTTGTGCATCTTTCTCTCTTTATTCTATAGATTTGTTTTGACTTCTTAAGTAATCCCGGGACTGTTGAATTATTCAGCAGTCACTACCGAACTTCCCAAAATGTTCAGCATACAGGCTTTATCAATGATTGTGCCCTTCAAAGTCTGCTAAAAATTACAGTATTCACATAATTTGATGAACTCCCGGCAGTCATTTTTCAGAATTGGGAAAATTATTTTTTGAAATGATATAGTCCTGAGAGGATCAGCTGAATATCTTTACCAGGTTTAGAAAGGCAGGACCGGCGGTTATATTCTTTAATGGAGGAAGACCGAGATAATCTTTCCGGATCCTGTTGGTTTGCGTAAGCATATCTTCCGTACCAGCACCCCTTAATACGCAAAACAGAATTGCGGTTTTTAATGAGGAAGACCTTACCCGGATAGTATGCTCTGAATAGCGGGAAGGGTGAATATGTATATATCTATTCTCTCTTTCCCCATAACGAAGAGTCCACCTGGAATGATCTCTAATCTCTATTTCCCTATAACCCTTTCCTTCTTCACCGATCCATTTCCTGTAGCTGTCTATACCCAATGCTTTTTTTCGATCCAGGTATGCAATTATTGCTCCCGCAATTTGGGAAGGCTCCAATATTCCAAGGTACAGATCCATCAATGACCCCCCTATCAAAAGGATTTCTTCTCTTAGAGTCTCATCCCGGATTTCTTTTTCTTTATATTCTGATATTTTAGATTTAATAAACCCGGAGTGGTGTTTCCAGCAGTTCAGAAGAACGGGTTCGGCTATTTCACAGAGAACTTTATAAGATTTCATCGTATGGTCGTAAATTTATTAATAATGACTGTAAAAATCTTGTTGGTGTCTCACCTGCCCTTTCCCTTTTACTCACTTTCCCATCATACGTTACTCTTTTTGCTTTTTACCCTATTTCTCATCGGGCCTACACCTGTCCTTTCTCTTTTCACTCCCCTTCCCATCGCGGCTCACTCGCCCTTAGCGCTTGTTATGCGCTTCCCCCCTACCTCTTTGCCCGTCCTCACAATGCTCATTTTTATTGCTTGCCGGTTGTTAAATATTTTGTTAAGTTTTCGACTGTTCAAGTAAAATGGTCGAAAGAAAAATGAATGATAAAACAGTATGAGAGGAAAAGGAAATCCTTGAAGCTGCCAGAAACCGCTTCCCGCATTAGGATTTTCAAAAGTTACAATGGAAGAGATAGCTTCGATGTCGATATGGGCAAAGGCTTCTCTTTATTATTATTTCCCTACAAAAGAAGAATTATTTCAAATCTGTTATCTACAAAGAACAGAATTTATTTGTGGAGGAAATAGAAAAGCTTTTCTGCCGCAAAATCTCAGCTGAAAATAAGCTGAAGAACTATGTAAAAAAGAGAGTGGATTATTTTCACGAGCTCGTCAACCTCAGCACTCTTAACGTAAATACCTTCATGGACATCAAGCTGATGTTCAAGGAACTGTTTGAAGATTTTGAACAAAAAGAATTACAGCTTCTGCAGAGGATCCTCGATGAGGGTAAAGCTAACGGTGAATTCGACAGCCGTCTGAAGCATGAGACAACTTTAACGTTTCTTCACCTCCTGCAGGGTCTAAGACTGAGAATGATAAAGTTTATAAGAGACAACAGGATGGGAAAAGAAAGCTACGATGAGCTCAGGGTAGAAATGTCGGTTTTCGTAGAAATATTTATCAAAGGAATTAAAGCTTAACAGGAATTTATAACAGGAGTATATGATTAATGGCAGTAAAAACTGAAACAGAACAGTTAAACACAAAGGCCGGTAATACACCCGCAGACGGTAAAGATTTGGATGGAGAAAGTTCAAAATCCGTTTCTATATTTAAACAGAAGAGATTATGGATACCATTATTCATAATAATCATTGCCGGCGTCATCTTCTGGTTCTGGTATAAGGGACAGATAGGTTATATATCCACCGATGATGCTTTTATTGACGGCAATAAACTATCGCTGGCCTCAAAAATGCTCGGCAGAATAACTGCTCTTTATGCGGACGAAGGAAACAATGTTCAAAAAGGTGAGCTGCTTGTACGTCTGGATTCTACCGATCTTATTGCACAGCGTGAGCAGGCTGTTAATTCACTCAAGCTGGCTAATGATAACATACAGCTTGCAAAGGTCAACCTGAATAAGGCGGAACAGGATTTCCAGAGAGCAAAGCAGCAGTTTGAAGGAAACATAATTCCCAAAGAACAATATGAGCATTCACAGAGTGCACTTGACGCGGCTAAAGCAGAATACAACATTGCTAATACAAAGATAGGCACAGCCCATGCGCAGCTTAATGTAATCAGCACGCAGCTGAATAATACAGAGATTTACTCGCCGATGAGCGGCGTTGTTGCTAAAAGATGGGTACTGCAGGGTGATGTAGTGCAGCCCGGTCAGCCTATATTCTCAATCTATAATCTTGACAGTATATGGGTTACGGCTGATTTCCAGGAAACCGATCTGGCTTCCATTAAAGAAGGTGACGATGTTGAGATAGACGTTGATTCGTATCCCGACCATAAGTTTTCAGGGAATGTACTTCAGGTAGGATCCAACACTGCATCGCAGTTCGCTTTGATTCCTCCCTCTAACGCAGCCGGCAACTTTACTAAGATTACCCAGCGTATCCCCATAAAAATTTCTATTCATCCCGGGAACGTTTCAAGGGAGGGATTCAGACTTCTTCCCGGTATGTCGGTTGAGGTAAAAATCAAGGTGTCGAAATAATGGCAGGTGCCTTCAGAAATAATTCGGGCGGGTTTGGTCTGCAGGATCATCCCTCGTACCGCTGGTTCGTGCTTGCCAATATTATGCTGGGAACGTTTATGGCTGTGCTTGATGCAACTATCGTGAACGTCGGACTAACCAAAATGATGTCAGCTTTCGGCACCAGCGTTGATAAGATTGAGTGGGTGCTGACAGCCTATCTGCTGGTTTTTGCTGTTGTGCTTCCTTCATCGGGATGGATCGCCGACCACTGGGGTCATAAGAAATCGTACCTGCTGGGTTTGTTTCTTTTTACATCAGGTTCGCTTTTCTGTTCTCTTTCTTCCAATGAAAATATGCTGATCATGTTCAGAATTGTGCAGGGAGCAGGTGCGGGTTTCATTATGCCTGTGGGAATGTCGATCATAACACATGAATTTCCTCCTGAGAAAAGAGGGATGGCCCTTGGCTTTTGGGGTATCGCGTCTTCTTCCTCCGTTTCTCTTGGTCCACTGCTGGGCGGCTACCTGATCGATACATTCAGCTGGCATGCCATATTTGATGTGAAT
Organism: uncultured Bacteroidota bacterium; assembly: GCA_963839165.1. GTDB lineage: Bacteria > Bacteroidota > Ignavibacteria > Ignavibacteriales > Ignavibacteriaceae > DATFVA01. The sequence continues at coordinate 96,646 of CAWIUG010000006.1, forward strand.
GTGCCGATCGGAATTTTGGCAATGGTCGCAACATTTGTTATCCTGAGGGAATATAAAACAGAAAGCGCAAGATCGTTTGACTTCATTGGTTTTATATCGATGACGACTTTTCTTGTATTCCTTCTGCTTGCACTGTCAGACGGCAATGCTTCCTGGAATACAGGCGGATGGACATCAAACTTCATAATTACCTGCTTCGGAATAGCCTTTGTAAGTTTTGTAGTATTCCTTACAACCGAGCTTACTGTTAAACATCCTATTATTGATCTGAGGATACTCAAAAACAGGAACTTCGGGTTAGCAAATATTATGCTTTTTATATTCGGACTGGCTTTCTTCGGAAATTCTTTTCTTCTTCCCCTCTATCTCCAGAATTCACTCGGTTATACAGCATTTCAAACAGGACTTATGTTCCTTCCTGTCGGCCTTATTATGATGGTCATGTCGCCGATTGCAGGATGGATGACTGATAAACTCAATCCGAAGATCCCCATTTTCATTGGAATAATATTAACCTTTTTAAGTATGTATCTGTATAAAGATCTTTCACTTGATACTGAAAACTGGACGCTTATGGTGCCTCTCATTATAAGAGGGTTCGGACTCGGGTTCATGTTTATACCCCTCAGCACTATTGCGATAAATGATATTTCGAGAGAAAAAATGGCACAGGCAACAGGACTATTTAATACCATCAGGCAGGTCGGTGGAAGTTTTGGTGTTGCCATACTCGGAACGCTCCTTACAAGGAGAGTGATTTTCCATTCGGCTATGTTCAGCCAGGCCGCTGATCAGACCTCAACTGCTTTTCAGCATACAGTTTACGGACTTAGAGGTTTTGTTCAGCAGTCGACCGGAAGTTCCGGTGCAGCGCTGATGGCTAAGGCGAAAGGACTGATACTTCAGAACATCTCCGCGCAGGCTTTCGTAAGAGGAATAGATGATGACTTCCTTATAGGAGCACTTATTACACTCTTAATCTTAATCCCCCTGTTCTTTCTTAAATACCATAAAAAGAAGAACGGCCAAAAAATTGAGATAACTGAATAACTACGAATACAGGAACTTAAATGATTAAAACATATTTTAAGATAATCTCCACCGCAGCTGCGTTCTTTTTATTGCTGACTTCTGCAGGCTATGGACAGTCGGAAAAGCCTCTAACGCTGAATGAGGCAATCCAGCTTACGATAAATAACTACCCGCTTATTAAACAACAGCAGGAAAGACTTAAAGCTGTTGATTACAGGATCGAACAGCAGAAAAGCTATTTCTACCCTGATGTTCAGGGACGGGCATCATACACCAGGATCGGCCCTCTCCCCTCTTTTAATTTTGGTGGTGAGGCACTTGTTCTTGCTCCGGCTAATAATTATGACCTTAATGTTGTTCTTAATGAACAGCTCTATGATTTCGGTAAGCGCAGTGCTTCTGTTGATGTGGCTGCTTCATATAAACAGTCTGCTTCCGATAATGTGGAACTGGTTAAGTCCAACCTTTCCTACCAAACCTTGCAGACTTTCTATTCAATATTATTTATTGAAAAAGGAATAGCGGTAAAAGACACTCAGATTGCAGCACTGAATGCTCATCTCGGAGTTACTAACAAAAGAGTTGAGAGTGGTTCTGCAACCGATTATGATGCGCTCAGTACCCAGGTAAGGATTTCACGGGCACAAAGTGAAAAAATAGAGTTGCAGAATCAGCTGAAGCAGCAGGAGATCGCTTTGAGACAGCTTCTCGGAAAATCTCAGGATACATCACTTACAGTATCAGGTGATTTTTCGGCACCTGCCCGCGTCAACAGCATAGATTCATTAGTTAATATTGCATTCCAAAAGAGGCCGGATCTGAAACTGGCCGAAGATGAATTAAATACTCTGCACCTCCAGGAAAATCTGGCGGGACTGGGAGATATGCCAAGTCTGAATGCGGCCCTCAGCTACGGAATTAAAAACGGGTATGAACCGAATCTTGATGCACTGAGAGGAAACTGGGCTGCCTCGTTCTCGGTAAGGGTTCCTATTTTTAATGGATTCTTAACCAGGTATAAAGAGAGCGAAGCAAAAGTAAATTCAAATGTATCAGAGCTGAACATCTCTACTATCAAAAGAAATATTATAAGCAGCGTTCAGCAGGCAGCAACGGGACTAAATTCGAACCTTGAACAGCTGAACACAACTCTAACCCAGGTTAATTTTGCAAAGCAGACAGTACTCAGAGCAGAAAGCCGTTACAACAGCGGAGTGGGAACCAACCTTGATCTTCTGGATGCTGAAACGTCTCTCGCTGAAGCAAAGTTCTTTTATCTGCAGGATCTGTATAAAAGTATTTTAGCTGCTTATCAGCTTAAAAAAGCCGTGGGAGATGTTATCTACTGATTTGTTCAGTAAAAATATTTTCTTTATGCCTGCTGTAGACGGATGCTTTAACATAAGCATCCTTCAGATCCTTCACAGCTTTTTTTAGTCCGTGAATAAGTGCTTCACAGACTTCCTCTCGCGATTCCCTCAGCGTGGCCATCCTTGCTTCCACCAATTTAATTTCCGGATGCAGAACTTCAATATATTCGCTGTAATTGGTTTTAATTGAGGAATGTATCTCGGACAACCTGGATTCAAGATCGCAGTATTTTTCATTCCACTCTGCCAACTGTTTCAGCAGATCTTCAAATATGATTTGTTTTTTATCCATGATACCTCTCCGGTAATTTTAAATGGATAATAATCGCACAGGAAGAAAATATATTTGCTTATAACAAGAATTTATTCTGTTCAAATTTAAAAAACAATGACGAATGATCATTATATTTGAAGGGTAAGAAATATTTATTTTAAATTTCGGGGAGAATATGGAAGCTCTTGAAGCAATCAAAACACGCAGAAGCATAAGAAAATACCAGGAGATAAAAATTTCAGAAGAAGTGATCAAAGAAATCATAAACTGCGCGATGTACTCACCTTCAGCCTTCAATTACCAGCCATGGCATTTTATTGTTGCAGATAAAAAAGAAATATTTGAAGATATCCTTAAAGCTGCCTCGCATGCGGAAATGATAAAAGAAGCATCGCATGCTGTCATATTATGCGGCGACAGGGCGCTTGAGGAAAATATAGGTTTATTGATTCAGGATATCTCGGCTGCAACAGAAAATTTACTGCTTGCAGCTCATTCGTTTGGACTGGGTGCCGTGTGGGTAGGTATTTATCCTTTTGAGGAAATAGGGGCAGGTATAAAGGAATTATTTAAACTGCCCGAGAATATAATACCCATTTCAATGGCGGTAATCGGTTATCCAGCGGAATCTCCGGATCAGCCGGTTAGGTATAAGTCGGAGCGCGTCCACTTTAATAAGTGGTAACTACCATCTCAAATCATTTTAGCAGGAGCATCTTGTTAACCTTAACAAAACCTTTAGCCTCCATCCGGTAGAGGTAAATTCCGGAGGCAAGGTTTGAACCGTTGAAATTCAAAGTATACGTTCCCGCATTCTGGAATCCATCTTTAAGAACCTCAACCTGTTTACCCAGGGCATCGTAAACCGTAATTTTAACATTAGAAGCTTCGGGCACCTTATATTCAATCGTCGTAGCAGGGTTAAAAGGATTCGGGTAGTTCTGCGAAAGATCAAAGTCATGCGGCAGTAAACTATTATCATTTCCAGCAGCGACAACACCGCCAAGTGCTTCTATTGAGGCTTTAAGGATCCCATACACAAAAGCCGGGTTATGAATACCGTAGCTTCTGTCTTCCGTAACCATCAAATAATCATAAGCTGCCTGTGCCTGGGTAAGAGTAACAGACGAATCATTGACTACAACATTGCCGTTAGCGTCCTGTGGAAGCATTTCTTTAAGCTGGTTAAGCAGTCCCTCTACTTCAATCTGCAAACCATTTGCTGTACCATCACCATCCAGATCCGCATTTCCGTTCACATAATATTTCTTATCCGAAAAGCTTTCTCCTATATTTCCATGACAGGGTGAGCAGGCCTGAACATTATCCACAGTGTCGTGCGACATGCTGAAGGTATGAGAACCCATAAGAATAATATTGCCGCCTGTATCAAACGATCCTGGGTACATATGGCATGTTACACAAGCGTTGCCGGTCGCTTCAAGATGTGGTGAGGAAGAGATATTCTGTCCGAACGTAACAGCATTCTTTGCTGAAAGAATATCCGCCTGTGGTCCATGACGTGGACCGTAATGTGTACTTAAATTATTAAGGTAATCATTCGTATACTCTACCGCATTCTCGCGTGCCTTATGACAGTTCATACAAATTGTTCCGTTGCCTCCTCCTTCAACAGTTTCTCCGTCTGTCAGGGTAACATCCATTGTCCGTAACTGGTGGGGATTCTCCGCACTGTGGGGATCATGGCAAACAGCACAGGTTATTGGTACTACTTTAGGCAGGTCCTGCGTTAAAGGTTGTTTTCCGGATTCAATATACTCGACAAACCCGGCACCATTATGGCACTGCGCGCAGGTCGCCCGGGTCATACCATGTCCAAAAGTAGCATGTTTCGAGGTTCTCCACTGGGAGGGAATTACATAATTACCGCCGTCGTGACACCATGCGCAGTTTTCAGCTGCCAGAGTAACAGCCATAACATTTGCCGCACCGTAATGTTCACTTCCCGGTCCATGACAGCTTTCACACTGAACTCTGCCCCGCTGCATTGCCAACGGGTACTGGGCTACCATCTGATCATAAACCCCAGGATGGAGAGAATCGGGGAAAACAAAAGGAAAGTCATCAAATCCGTTGTTGTCAGCATTTTCGTCATATCCTGTGGTATGACATTTTATGCAGCTCGGACCATAATCATTACTAAGCGTTCCATTCAATCCTTCTTCAAATATCATATAATGGCCGGTCTGCTGCCATTCCTCCACCTTTCCACCGTGACAAGTACCGCAGGGTATCTGACCTCCTGTATATCCCAGGTATAACCCGGCATTTATAGTGAGGGTATCAGATACAACTGATCCGTCAGTAAAATTTATTTTATACGTCCCTGCCGAATCCGGTTTGAATATAATCACCTGATCTGAGTCATTCAGATTTGTAGTCGAACCGAAAGAAGGGTTCGATCCGGAAGGTTTTTGGATCACATTCCACGAAGGACTAGTTAAATGGGCTCCATCCAGGCTAACTTCCAGATACATTTGAGTATTGATGCCGACGTTAGTAAGACCATTATAAGGAATATTGAATATATCGGTTGAATCATAGTCTACCTGAATAGGGGATCGCCCGTAGGTGTTTATATGGGCAGTCTGGGGGTAAATAAGAACAGAACACAGAACAAGCGTAAGTAGTACCAATTGTTTATTCATTAGCATCTCCATAAGAGCTTCTTTTTAGAAATACAGCATTGATCTCCGTTTTGTTAGATATATAATCAGCAAAATTTTATCTAAAACTCCGTGTTAATCTTATTAAAAATAATTGAAGGATATGTGATAAATGTTACTGTGGAAGGTCAGAAAATAGAATAAAAAAGGCTGCTCAATGAGCAGCCTTAATGCTTAGTTCAAATATTCAAGTATATTTTTACTTGAGTAAGAGCATCTTGTTCACTTTAACAAATTTACCTGCTTCCATTCTGCAGAAATAAATTCCTGAAGCAAGATTAGCAGCGTTAAAGTTAGCAGTATAAGTACCCGCACCCTGATAATCGTTAACCAGAACAGCCACTTGTTTTCCAAGTGCATCATACACAACTACCTTTACGTTCGAACCTTCAGGTAATTGATATTGAATAGTAGTTGTCGGGTTAAACGGATTCGGATAGTTCTGTGATAATACGAAATCCTGAGGTATATTATCCTTAGCGTAATCAACAGCAACCGCACCGCCTAAAGCTTCGATAGAGGCTTTAAGTACTCCAAATACGAATCTTGGATTATGAACTCCAAGGCTTCTGTCTTCTTCCATCATAAAGTAATTGTAGCCAGCCTGAGCTTCGGTTAAAGTAACTGATGAATCTGCAATTACAACATTACCGTCAGCATCCTGAGGCAGAAGTTCTTTGAGCTGCTCAAGCAGACCTTCAATTTCAACCTGGAGACCATTAGCAACTCCGTCACCGTCAAGATCAGCAGTACCATTTATATAGCAGAGCTTATCAGAGAATTCAGGACCGAAATCGCCATGGCAGGCAGTACAAGCGGCAACGTTATCAACACCGTCTTCAGACATCCTGAAGGAGTGTGAGCCTACAAGAACTACATTACCATTCGGATCAGTAGTTGCAGGATACATATGGCATCTAACGCATGCATCTGTTGTTGCGGCTAAGTGCGGTGAGCTTTCGATATTCTGACCGAAAGTTACAGCATTCTTTCCGGCAATAACATCACCCTGAGGACCATGATGAGGTCCATAATGAGTACTCAGGTTCTTAAGATAATTATTTGTGTATTCAACAGCATTCTGACGGGCTTTATGGCAATTCATACAGATAGCACCGTTGCCTGCACCCGTAACTTCGTCACCATTACTCAAGGTTACATCCATCGTTCTGAGCTGATGAGGATTCTGGACGCTGTGAGGATCGTGGCATGTAGCACAGGTAATGGAAATTTTTTCTGTAAGATCCTGAGTAGCAGGAGTTTTACCGCTCTTTATATAATTAACAAATCCGGCACCATTATGACACTGAACGCATCCGGCGCGGGTTTGTGCTGTTTCCATTGTAGCATGATTTGAAACTCTCCATTGAGCCGGGAATACGTGGTGTCCGCCATCGTGGCAGATTGCACAATTTTCAGCTGCAAGAGTAACTGACATGACATTAGCAGCACCTACGTGCATACTTCCAGGTCCGTGGCAGCTTTCGCACTGAATACGTGCGCGAAGCATAGCATCAGGATACTGAGCAACCATGTCATCGTACTGTCCCGGGAACAATGTATCAGGGAATACGAATCCGAAATCATCAAAGCCATTGTTATCAGCATTTTCATCATAACCGGTTGTATGGCATCCGATACAGCTAGGACCGTAATGGCTGCTTAATGTTCCGTTCAATCCTTCTTCAAAGATCTTGTAATGGCCGGTCTGTTCCCACTGAGCAGTCTTGTCACTGTGACAGTCCTGGCAGGCATGCTCCGGTAATACAGGATATGAATACTGATATCCGAGGTATAATCCGACTTTAAGTACAATCGGGTCAGAGGTTACAGAACCATCTGAATATACCACTTTGTATGTTCCTGATTTATCAGGTGTAAATTTTATAACCTGTTCCTGATCGGTCAAGTTTACACTTTCTCCGAAGGTAGGGTTAGAATCACTGGGTTTCTCAACCACAGTCCAGGTTGGACTGGTAATCGTAGCGTCTGTTAAGATTGCTTCCAGATACATTTGAGTATTTTCGCCAACATTGGTTAAACCATTGTAGGCTCTATCAAACATATCCATAGAATCAGCATCAACCTGACGCGGTGATAAACCATAAGTCACAACTTTGGCCGACTGTGAATAGAGTAATACTGTACTGAAGGATATCATAAACAGTATCAACGTCTTTTTCATCACTTTTCTCCCATAAGTTTAATTAGTTAAGGTTGTTTTTAGTTTAGTAATCGATCTAATCGAGTCTTCTAGTTCATTTTCACTTAAAGGTTTTAACCCGTAAAAGTGAATCCCTACCTGACTAACCTTCTTACCCAGTTCAATTCCGGGATCGGAGGTTATAAATACGATAGCCAGATCGGGGTTTAATTTCTTCACATTTATTAGCAGATGAGCGGTATCTGGTTTCAGAAAATCATCGTCTACAATAAGTATCGAAGGATGGTTTGTGTGAATAAATGAGACTACATCAAGCAGGTCGTTGCTTTTGTTGTATAAGAGAAGTTGATTTTTTCCTTTGACATCAGGTTTGTCAATCAACTTTATAAGGCTTTTATCGCTGCTAATTGTAATAATTCTCATCAGCCCGGCATTATCAATGTGTATGCCATTTATACACTAGATGAAAGCTCACCTTGCAAGGGTAATTTTTCAAGAAATTCGCTGTTTTCGATGAAAATTAAAGCAAAATCTATTATTCAATATGCGAAATACTTCTCTTTACTGAGAAAAAAATATCCCACTGTGACATCTATGTCCCTATAAATTTGAAGAAAAATGCATTTTTATTTCTGGCACAGTTTATCATTTATAGTTTTATTCGATTACTACTGTTTAATTCTTTAATTAATATCAATTCAACATTGTTTAATTTTTCAATAGTTCCCGACTCTAAATTTATAACCGGAAACGAGTGCGCAGGGATTCGTATCAAATGAAATCTATAAAAACCAAATTTATTTTCTTCACTCTTATTTTGATCATTCTCAGCCTGGTTATCCCCGGGTATTTTCTTATCTCCCAGTTCCGTGAAAATTTTAATCAGCGGTCGGAAAGAATGCTTGAGGCAACACTGGATCTTATGAACTACACTCTTGATAACGCAATGCTTGAGGGAAACCAAAAGAATATTCAGTCTATGATCGACGAGATGGGAAAAGGAAAGGGAATTGACCATATAAGGATAATAAACCCTGAGGGCACAATTAAGTTTGCGTCCTCCAGGAAGGATATCGGCAGAGAGCTCCGGTCCATTCATCCGAACCTCAATCCTGATTCTCTTTCATCCGGCAGGATCAGTCTGCTTAATAACAACGAATATCATGCTTTTTCACCGATTCTCAATAAATCAGAATGCCGCGGCTGTCATACCCCGGATGTAATAGCCTACCTGGATATAGGAGCAAATCTTACCCCTGCCGAGACAAAGTTCTATACAGGAACACGGCATATGGTTTTTCTTGGAATTGCTGTTCTGCTTTTAATTACCGCAGGGTTTTATTTCATTTTTCAGTGGTTCATAAACAAACCTCTTCATAAACTTATAAATGCTATGAGAGAGGTAAAGGGTGGGAATCTGTCTGCTCATCTTGCTGTTGAAAGAGACGATGAATTCGGTACGGTAAACCGTAACTTTAACCTGATGGTTGACAGGCTGCATGACTCACAGGAGGAGATAACCAAACTCCATTTTGAACAGCTTCAGCATGCTGACAGGCTTATTACCCTCGGGGAGCTTACCTCGGAAACGGCGCACGAAATAAATAATCATACTGCAATTATAATGTCACGTGCGGATTACCTTTCATTCGAATCTGAGCAGAAAAACAGTATTTCCGGATATTCAGATGACATCAATGTTATTCTGAGTCAGACTGAAAAAATTTCTGAGATCACCCGAAACGTATTAAAGCACAGCAAGCGAAGTGAGAAGAATTTCGGTGAGGTTAACCTTTCTGAAGTAGTGGAAGGCACTTTGAAAACCCTGCAGCCGATACTTAAGAAAAAAAATGTTGAACTGTCAAAGTCGTTAATGCATGAAAAAGCAATAATAAAAGGAGATGCACTCCAGCTTGAACAGGCACTCACAAACCTGGTGATAAATTCTCTTGATGCTATAGGGAATGAAGGGCGTCTTATAATTTCACTAAAAGCCGTGAATTCATCCTATGTTCTTTCGGTTGAGGATAATGGATGCGGTATAGATGAAACTATCAAGGACCAGATCTTCTCTCCCTTCTTTACAACAAAAACCGGCGGAAAAGGTTCGGGACTTGGACTTTATATTGTTAAAAATATTTGTAAAAATCATAGCGCTGATATAACAATGGAAAGCGCCGAAGGGAAAGGTACCGCCTTCATAATTACTTTTAATGGAAAGAATTATTGAAATGAAAAAGATATTGATCATTGACGATGAACAGGAAATGCTGAATAGTCTCAGTAAGCTGCTTTCAAGAAATTCGGAATACGATATCAGACTGATTGATGATTACCATATTGCAATTAATACCGTATCAAAAGAAAGCTTTAACCTTATAATAACAGATCTTAAAATGAAGGAGAATTCAGGACTTAATATCCTGAACACTGCCCTTGAGAATTTTCCCGACTCCAAAATTATCATGATTTCGGGTTACGGTACAATAGAAACAAGTGTGGATGCAATGCGGAATGGTGCATTCGATTTCCTCGAAAAACCTTTCACTTCAAAGAAACTATTCGATTCTGTAGAACGTGCGCTCCTGAATGGTTCACAGAGTGAGGTATCGATAGAGGAAGAATTGGCTGTAGAAATTCCGGGACTTTTGTACAGAAGCAGTAAAATGCAGCAGGTTATAGGTTATGTTAAAAAAATTGCGCCTGGAAATATGAACGTACTGATAACCGGGGAAAGCGGCACCGGCAAAGAGCTTATCGCGAGGGCAATTCATACGTTGAGCAAACGGAATAAAAATCCATTCGTACCCGTAAACTGCGGCGCGCTTCCAGAGCATCTTTTTGAAAGCGAATTATTCGGTCACGAAAGAGGAGCTTTCACGGGAGCTGTAAAAACCAAGCCCGGTCTGCTTGAATTTGCCAACCAGGGTACATTCTTCTTCGATGAAATCGGGGATATGAGCCTTTCTCTTCAGATAAAACTCCTGAGAATGCTTGAGGAGAGAAAGATACGCAGAATAGGCGCAAGTAATGAGATTGAGATAGACGTGCGTATTATAGCAGCAACAAATAAAAACCTTGAGAAAGAAGTCGCGGAAAAGAGATTCAGAGAAGATCTCTACTACCGGTTGAATACGATCAGGGTAGATGTACCTCCACTCAGGGAAAGAAAGGATGATGTTATACTGCTTGCCAGGCATTTCCTTGATGATCTGTGTTTCAGAGAAGATAAACCTGTGCTTGTATTTTCAAGGGAAGCAGAGGCAGCACTTAAAAATTATTACTGGCCGGGAAATGTACGTGAAGTGCAGAATCTGATAGGAAGAGCTTATTTCCTCAGCTCAAACGGGATAGTTGAAAGAGCCGACCTTCCGATACCAACTTCGGATGAGGAAAAAGATACCGACAGTTTACTCCTTAACCCCCCATATAAAGAAGCTAAAGAAAAGACATTAGAAAAATTCGAGATCGAATACCTTACTTACCACCTGAAAAGGAATAAAGGAAATATCACCAAAACAGCGGAAGCTTGCGGGCTCGACCGGAGGTCAATTCACAGACTGATAAATAAATATAATATTATCTATCAGGATGATGAATAGATTAATGCATTCACGTTGGGGAAACTTGTTCCTACCGTTAGGAATAATATTTTTCGATGTTATATCTGGGAAAATTTTTGCTTAAGTTAAGGGACACATAATCTTTCATTGAATAATTCTGGGGAGTTATATGAAATCAAAGTTACTTTTTTTGTGCGCTATTCTTTTTTCTTTTAATACTTTCCTTTTCTCTCAAACTTCAGTTATCCAGCAAATTATTGACAACCTTAACAGCGATTCATTAACCTATTTTGCCGCTCAGCTCTCGGGTGCTGAACCTGTGATTGTAAATGGAACATCTCAGACCATCTTTTCAAGAAATAAATATCAGCCCGGAAATAACTTAGCTGCCGATTTTATTAAACAGAAATTTCAGAGTTATGGACTTTCCGCTTATGATCAGCAATTCAGTTCAACAGGAAGGAATGTTCTTGGCAGTATCACCGGTACGGATTATCCGAACAAGGAATTCATCATATGCGCTCATTATGATGATATGCCTTCGGGGACAATGGCTCCCGGCGCGGATGATAATGGAAGCGGAACAGCCGCTGTTATAGAGGCAGCAAGAGTTCTGTCGCAGTACTCATTTCCGTACACTCTTATCTTTGCGGTATGGGATGAGGAAGAGCAGGGACTGATCGGAAGTGGTTACTACGCCGCGCAGGCGGCGGGGGCAGGTGATTCTATTCTTGGTGTAGTGAATATGGATATGATTGCATGGGATTCTAACAATGATAATATCTGCAACATTCATACAGCCGATGTCGGTATCACTCACGAAATATTTGATAAAATGGTTGAGCTTAATAATCAGTACAACATCGGGATGGATATCGTTGAGGTATACCCGCAGCAGCCCTACAGCGATAATGCCTCATTCATAGAGAATGGATACTCTGCGGTACTGCTTATTGAGGATGACAATGATTTTAATGCTTACTATCATAGTACCAATGATCTGCTTACATACTATGATATCCCTTATTTTAAGAAATCAGCACAGCTTGCTATTGCAACGATTGCTTCTTATGCCCTGAACCTCAACCTGCAGATTATACATACTCCCTTTGCTTCAGTCGATTATACGGGCGACATGATCCTTACCGCTACTTTCAGCTCAGAACTAAATCTGGCAACAGGTTCGGGAGGACCAGTGCTATATTATAGAACAAGTACAGGAGGAGGATTCGGCAATTTCAACCAAGTCGCAGGTGTACCTTATCGCGGTGATTACACATTTTCATTCACGATCCCCGGACAGCAGCTCGGCACCATTGTGCAATATTATATTGCTGCCCAGGACGAGGATGTTTCTGTAGTAACAACTCTGCCGGCCGGTGGGAGCGGGTTTAACCCGCCTGGAAATATTCCGCCTTCGGAATTTCTCCAGTTCTTCGTTGCACCGCAAATGCTGGTTTTCCAGGATACTGTTATCAATATGAATAACTGGACTTCAACCGGTACATGGGGTATAACAAGCTCTAAATTTGTATCCCCTCCGTATTCAATTACTGATTCACCAACCGGTGATTACCAGAACAATTCCAGTTCAGGAATTACTCTAGTAAATCCTCTGGATCTTACCAATGCGCTGGGTGCAACTCTTGAATTTGATGCTCAGTGGGAAGTTGAAACCGACTATGATTACGCCCAGGCATTAATCTCAACAGATAATGGTGCAAACTGGATACCCCTACAAGGACAATTTACCAATCCTGGCGTAGGTTCTCAGCCGAATGGAGAACCACTCTATGACGGCGCTCAGCTTACCTGGGTTCATGAAATTATCGATATCAGCGATTATTCAGGCAGTCCGATCAAGTTGAGATTCCAGTTGACCTCTGACGTTTCATTGATAGAAGATGGTTTCTATGTTGACAATATTAAAATCTATTCGTTCAATGCAGTTCCTGTTGAACTCGCATCTTTCAGTGCATCAACCACTGAAGACGGGGTAAACCTCAGATGGCAGACCGCCTCGGAGTTGAATAATAAAGGTTTTGAAGTCCAGAGAAAATCTGATGCCTCAGGTGAATGGGTTATGCTGGGATTTGTTAACGGAAATGGAACTTCCACAAGAACAACTGATTATACATTTACGGATAACAAGCCCTTAAATGGCAGGTCATTTTATAGGCTGAAACAGGTTGATTTTTATGGTACATATAAATTATATAATCCTGTTGAAGTCAGTTTTTCTCCTGTTTTCAGTTTCTCGCTGGCTCAAAATTATCCAAACCCCTTCAACCCGGAAACAAGAATTAATTTCAGTACAGGAAAGACTGAACTTGTAACACTTAAGGTATACGACGTACTGGGTAGCGAAGCCGCTTCGTTAGTAAATGAAGTGAAGGAACCCGGAAATTATTCAGTATCATTCGATGGCAGCAAACTGGCCAGTGGAATTTATATCTACAAGCTTTCAGCCGGCACTTTTACTTCGATTAAGAAAATGATCCTTTCCAAATAGAATTTTAATCACGGGGAGGGCGATAATAAACGTCCTCCCCTTTGTACTTCCCGTCTCATCACTATCATTCCCTTCCCTTTTTAGTAACTTTGAGAATAATAGTAAGAGCCTGTTTAATCCATTGAGAAATATATTTAAAACAGAAAAGTCGCTGAAAACCATTGCCGTTTTTGAATTTTCAAAAGGAATTCTTGTACTGCTGGCGGGATTTGGAGTGTTAAGTCTCTTAAATGATAATATTCAGGATAAGTTTGAGGCGTTTGTCAGCCAGTTTAACTACAGTCCCCGTGGAAAGATAACCAGCAGTATCTATGGGGCAATCACACACCCGAAGGATTCTCTGCTAATAATGATAGCATCGTTCGCGATTCTTTATTCTTCTTTGAGATTCGCGGAGGGTTACGGATTATGGCATCAGGCGAACTGGGCCAAATGGATAGGATTGATCTCATCTCTTATCTACCTTCCGTATGAGATCTACGACCTTGCAAGACACCCTGGGATCTTGCCGGTTATATTTATAATTATTAACCTGGTTGTTATATACGTGCTCTATACAACCATTACATTTAAACACAAAACTGTTCCTGTTTCAGATGAATATGAAAAAAGAGAATGACAGCTGAAACTTTCACGATTGCGCAGCCGTTTCTTCGTGCATTTGAAGTTTATTTTCAAGTTCCGCGACACGTTTTTTCATGTCAAGAACGCTGTCGGGATTAAGGGAAATTGAATCAATCCCTGTCTTAACAAGAAAGTCAACAACCTCCGGATAATCACTCGGAGCCTGTCCGCATATACTAACCTTTGTATTATTTTTATGCGCTTTTTGAATAAGCATTTCTATCATAACCTTAACAGCCTCCTCCCTTTCATCAAACAGATCTGACAGCATTGATGAGTCCCTGTCGACACCCAAAGTAAGCTGTGTAAGATCATTACTGCCAATTGAGAATCCATCAAAGCGCCGGGCAAATTTATCAGCGAGAACAATATTGGAAGGAACCTCTGCCATTACAAAGATCTTCAACCCGTCCTGTCCTCTAACAAGTCCATTATCGGCCAGTGCCTCAAGGACTTTGTCGGCCTCAGCCAGGGTACGGCAGAATGGAATCATTATAACAATATTTTTCAGACCTATCTCTTCCCGCGCCCTTTTAATAGCCCTGCATTCCAGCTCAAAACCTTCCCTGTAATTCTCGCTGTAATATCTTGATGCCCCCTGAATCCGAGCATCGGGTTTTCCTCCTCAGGTTCAAACTGCTTACCGCCGATAAGTTCTGCATATTCATTAGTTTTAAAGTCGCTCATCCTTACAACTACATCATACGGATACTGCGGCGCTGCTATTTTTGCAATTCCCCTCGAGAGATGTTCCACAAAATAATCTTCCTTATTTTCAAATCCTTCGGTCAATTCCCTGATCTTTTTCTTAGCGTCTTTATCCTGAAGTTCATCGTAATGGACAAGTGCCATAGGATGGATTTTAATAATATTGTTAATAATAAATTCCATCCTCGCCAGTCCTATTCCCTCATTCGGAAGTCTCCACCATCGATAAGAAGCTGAAGGACTTGCAATGTTCATCTGAATGCGGGTTTTAGTTTCAGGTATTTCTTCCAGCTTAAGATCTTCAACTTCGAAATCAAGTATCCCGTCGTAAACAAAACCATTTTCACCCTCAGCGCACGACATAGTTACCTCGCTGCCCATCTTTAAGGATATTTGTTGCTTCCCCTGTTCCAACTATAGCGGGTATACCGAGTTCACGGCTTACTATAGCAGCGTGTGAAGTCCTGCCGCCGTAGTCAGTAATAATACCGGAGGCGCGTTTCATTACCGGAACCCAGTCGGGATCTGTCATACCGGTTACAAGAATCGCATCATCCTCAAACCTGTCAATTTCATCTGCACTCTTGAGCACCAGAACCTTCCCGGCAGCAATTGCTCCGCCGATACTGCGGCCTTTAATAACAGGTTCTTTTTTCTCTTTGAGTTTATAAGCCTTCATTGACTGTGCTGTTTTCTGCGACTGCACTGTTTCGGGGCGTGCCTGGACAATAAATAACTCTTTAAGCTGACTATCTTTAGCCCATTCAATATCCATCGGGGTTTTATAATACTTCTCAATAACTACAGCCCAGCGGGCAAGCTTTATAATTTCTTCATCTGTAAGAACAAAACTCTTCTGCTCTTTCTTTGAAGTTTCCACATTCTTTGTATTACCTGAATCCCCCCTCGAATAAATCATCTTTTTTTCTTTATCACCCAGTTTTTTCTCTATAACAGGAACCACTTTTTTATCATCAAGCAGCTTTTTATAAACCTGGTATTCATCGGGATTAACAGCACCCTGAACGACATTTTCTCCGAGTCCCCATGCCGCGTTAATAACTACCACATCCCTGAATCCTGTCTCAGTATCAAGTGTAAACATAACCCCGGAGCCTGCTTTATCAGACCTTACCATTTTCTGAACTCCCACAGAAAGTGCTACTTTCATATGGTCGAATCCTTTCTCGTTCCTGTAGCTTATTGCACGGTCTGTAAACAACGAGGCATAGCAGTTTCTGCAGGCTTCGAGCAGATCATCCTCTCCCGAAATATTAAGAAAAGTTTCCTGCTGTCCCGCAAAGCTCGCATCCGGAAGATCTTCAGCGGTAGCGCTGCTTCTTACGGCAACATCAACATTTTTGGTTTCATACAATTCACTTAAAGCTCTGTATGCTTTTGACACGGCCTGCCTTATTTCTCCCGGGAAGTCTTTCTTATGAAACAATTTCCTGATTTCTTTACCAATCTGGGTGAGATTTGAATTATCACCCTTAAGCTTTTTAACAAGGTTTCCGATTTCTTCTCCGATATTATTCTGTTTCAGAAATTCCCTGTAAGCTTCAGCTGTTGTAGCAAAACCCTCGGGTACTTTTATTCCCTCCGGCTTCAGGGAAGATATCATTTCGCCAAGAGAGGCGTTTTTACCACCGACAATCTTAACATCATCGTTAGTCAGACTGTCAAACCATCTGATATACTTTTTATCTTCTTTCATGAACAAACTCTTTCGCTATGAATATAATTTTCGGAGAATTCTATTGTATCCCTCATCGATCTGACCGTCGATCTTATTTATCTCACCTCTTATGGTTTCGAAGTTATTACTGCCGGGATTTTTTAATTCCTCAACTTTTATCTTCATTTCATCAAGTTTCAGCAGCATATCTTCAAACTGATCAGAAATATTGTCTGATGAATTATTAAGCTTCCCCTGGAGACCTACGAATTTCGACCTCCATTCTACAATCTTTTTTTCACCCTTCGATATTTCTTCATCCTGAAACGCTAACATTTTAGCCTCCAAAGTTTATGCAAAAAATTATATACCCCATGGATAAGTGTCTGGTGTATGAAGTGTTTCCCCCGGGGTTTCCTCCAACGGATGCAGAGCATTAGTCTCATCCAGGTAGATGAACGCATCATACCTGTCGGGAAGCACAGTAGGCACATAATTACCAAAACGCTCATGTGAAGGATTATACACCACTCCGATAGCCCTATGTTCCCTCATCCGGTACATCTCTTCCTTATCCTCAAGCTCATTAGTGATTAACATCCTGTTACGTGTGCCTGATTTATGAAAAACGTCCTCCCAGCTATTCTGCTTTGCAATAGGAACATCCATCACCTCCATGGGTGATCCCCACTGCTCACCCGCAATAACATTACCCTGATACGAGCCGAACCCTATAAGTACCGTGTTATTCTCTCCGTACCTTTCACGAACTATTTGTCCCAGGTTTTTCATTCCTGCTTTAGTCATATCTGTAGCGCGCGCATCCCCGATATGAGTATTGTGCGCCCAGATAATACATTTTGAATTTTTACCATAATACGTCTTAAGGTGATCGAGAGTATCTGCCATATGGTAATCGCGGATATTCCAGGATTCGGGACCGCTTCTTACCATTGCACGATAATACTTTTCCGCATTAACCATCACCAAAGCATTCTGTTCCGCGTTGAGCTTTTCTTCAGGATCAGCATCGAAAGATTTTATTTTTCCCCTGATATCAGTAAGAAGTTTAATAACCTCCTGTTCACAGCTTTCAGGAACGAGTCTCGATTGTATAGCATAATTTTCGACATTTTCTCCATACGGCTCAAAACATCGGTAAGCGTCTTTTGCGAGGGCAGCGGCTTCGGGATAATTAATTTCCAGGTAATCAATTATTACCTGCATTGATTCCCACAGACTATAAACATCCAGTCCATAAAACCCGACTTTCTTCTGGCGTCGTGAGTTATAATTTTTCATCCACTCCAGAAGGGCAACTACCTCCCAGTTGGCCCACATCCAGGCAGGCCATCTCCCAAAGCGATATAAAAGCTCTGACGCATTCTTTTCGGATTTATCGTAATTCTTTACGTAGCGGTTCATGGCGTAACAGTCGGGCCAGTCCCCTTCAACAGCAATAAAGTTGAAGCCTTTCTCATGGATCAGCCTTTTTGAAATTTTAGTTCTCCAGGTATAATACTCATGTGTACCATGGGAGGCTTCTCCCATCAGCACATAACGAGCGTTGCCAACCCTGTCAAGCAAAGGTTCAAGATCGTCATAACTATTTAATTCAGTTGAAAAGTTATCAACATAACTTATCAGATTATCCACCTTATTATCTTTCAATTCTACTCTGCTCATATCATTTTCACCTTAATTTTTATCACCCATATGTTCCTTAAACCACAAGGCTGCAAGCACTGCAGCTTCATGAAGCTTCCCGGGTTCTTCAAACAGATGAGTTGCGCCTTCCACAATCTCCATTTTATTATTTCCCTTCATTTTTTTCAGTGCCTGTTCATTCATTCCTATTACAGGCAGGTCGTTTCCGCCTACAATTAGCAGGGTCGGGGCTATTACCTGTTCCAGGTATTTTTCAGCAAGGTCGGGCCGGCCTCCTCTCGAAACCACAGCACCGATAAGGTTTTGTCTTCTTGAAGCGGCGATTAATGCCCCTGCCGCACCCGTACTGGAACCGAAATACCCAATCTGAAGGCTTCGGGTTTTTTCATTCCTGATCAGCCAGTCGGTAATCTCAGTTAACCTGAGAGCCAGCATCTCAAGGTCAAACCTGTATTTCCGATTATGAATATCTATTCTTTCCTCCTCCTCAGTAAGCAGGTCTACAAGTAAAGTTGCGAAGTTATATTCCTGCAGGACTGCCGCAACCCTTTTATTCCGTGAACTATGGCGGCTGCTTCCGCTTCCATGCGCAAACAAAATTATTCCGCGGTCATCATTGGAGATATGGAGGCTGCCTTCAAGAACGACCTGACCAATAGGGATACTGATAAATCTATCTTCATTAATATTTATAGCTGACATATTATCTCCACGTTGATCCTAAGACCGGAACTTCATTAGTTCAGAAGAAAACAATTCTTCCGGCGTCGGTCTTTAGATAAGCTCATTATTCATTGCATTATTATCAATAAATAAAGAAATGGGTAAATGTTTGTGATTAGAGGAACAGATAATTAAAAGGTGCGGGAGATGGGTATGAATAACCTTAGATCAGATTAAACATATAAAAATATTCGGCTGCCTGGTTTTTGCTGATCAGCACAATTCTTTCGTCGCCTGGATTTTTCATCAGTTTTTCGTCAATTTCACCTGTTGTGAATATGAACAATTTTTCAGTCCCCTTAACAAGGGATTCTGTAAAATCCTTAACAGCCTTACGTGTAACAACTTTTGTATTGAGGCATTGAACAGCTGCCTTCACTTCCACTGAGTTTTTTATGGATGAAGCATATAACCTGACTTCATCAGGATTGAAAGCAGTTTTGAAACTTACGTTCTTGTAGCCGATCCTACCTAACAAGGCCTTAACCTTATGTGAAAAGTCGTCTGTATTCAGGTTAACAATATAATCGAGGTGTTCTTTTTTCATAACTTCAATTGATGCCGGATCTTTAGGTTCAATCAGTTCAAGTATTTCAAGCCAGTCCTCATTGGTAAGCAAAGCATACATACCTTCTGAACTGAGCAGGTCGAACAAGTTCCGGTTATCAAGTCCCTTCTCAATAAGCTTCAGCTGAATTTTCTCATCGATACTATTCTTTATGAAGTAGTTAAATATATTCAGATTGCCGTTACTCCCCTCAGAGGATTCTAATTTCTCTTCTGACTGCCATGTAGTTACGGGACTCCACCACTGATCAAAATGAATCAGGTACGGTACATTATCAAGATTCGTTTTAGCATTCAGTGCCTTCATACCCGCCAGGAAAACGGTGATTGATTTATCTTTAGAGAATTTCTTTACAGCATCTTCCATCTCCTTAAGGGAGATACCGGTTTGATACAAAACGTACTTAATCCCGTTTTTAGCAAACAATTTTTCGAGTCGCTGGGTACCCTGACGGTCATACTGCGAGTACACCATTACCTTCCTGCCCCGTTTCTGAATGCTTTTAACGTGGTGCAGCAGGAGTTCAGATTTAACACTTGTTTCTTTCTTTCCGTGGAAGTTACCGATCTGTGTAAGCTGATGGATTAATGTGAAAACATTTGACTGAACCAGAAACGGGTTTCCGGCCTGTACAAGATCATAAATTTTCTCGCGGCCTGATTCCAGTGCCTTTTCATATTCAAGCCTCTGATCGGGATCCATCTCGACCCAGTAATCCTGCTTAATTTTTTTCGGGAGTAGTTCTGATATTTCTTCCCGGGTTCTGCTGAAACTGTCAACAGGATCTTCGCTTCCTGTGATTTGTTCGATCTTATCCTTTAATGAATCAGCCGGATATCCGCTTAGCATCCACAGATACTTTGGCAGGGGTGCAATTGCGGTATCAGAAAAATCCTCTGCATCATCAAT
This sequence comes from uncultured Bacteroidota bacterium, assembly GCA_963839165.1. Classification (GTDB taxonomy): domain Bacteria; phylum Bacteroidota; class Ignavibacteria; order Ignavibacteriales; family Ignavibacteriaceae; genus DATFVA01. The sequence continues at coordinate 117,126 of CAWIUG010000006.1, forward strand.
GATCAGGCAGCTTCTGCGGTTCATCTCATCGGGAGAGATGAGCTTTTTCTCAATTGCCTCGCTGAAAAGCTTATGCTCAATTATTTTAACAGCCGAAGAATTTTTCCACTCGTGCTCTGCGTTATCATAAATAATGCTGGCTGTTATTGAGGGGGAGAATTGCTGAAGGTGATCGTACCATCCGCTCAGCTTTGTACTGCTTAACAACTGGCTGCGTTTACTCCAGCCGGTATTTTCTTTACGGCAAACGATTACAGCGTTCGATATATCCTTCCTCCGGAAGAGGATTTTAAGGGCACCTATTACTTCAAGAGTTTTTCCTGTACCGAGTTCATCATTCAGAAGAGCGATTTCTTTCTCTGATAGAAAATCGGCCGCAGGCTTCTGATAATCATTAAGGAAATCGTATATCCTTGACTTCTCCTCCTTACTGAAATTGATAACGGGCTGGAGAATTACCTCGAGATCTCTGGAAAGAATATCTTTGCTTTCATCAACAACATCCTGTTTGCTGCTGAAGGAATAACTATTTATTTCCGACAGTACTTTATCAGTTACCTTTATTGTCTGCTGAACTTTTGGAGAGGAGATCCTGATATTTTTAACAGAGAGTATCTTCAGTTTGTTTTTAATAGCCAAGGGGATCTTAACTTCTGAAGGTTTATTACCGGCGGAGACTGCCTCAAAGCTGATTTGCCTGATCAGTTTTTTCTGATTATCAATAGAACCCAGGAGTTTATCCAGCTGCATCACCTCAATCTTCTTTACCGAAGAAGATTTCGGAAGAGGCTGGAATTCAATTTTCCGGTTTTCTGCCGCGTTTAAAGGATCAATGAAGCTATCGGAATTCAGGAGTTTTACATTTATTACTTCGGTTTTAAGATTGGAAAGAAGATCAAGAACCTTAACCTTATCCTTAAGTCCAATTCCAATCGAATATACCTTCTCTCCCGGCACCAGCATCGGGAAATTAAACATCCGGGGAGTCATCAGGTAAAATTCACGAATGAGTATTTCAGCCGTCGACTCAAAAACCTTTTTTGATTTTCCTTCACTTAAACGGAAAATAGCACCTTTCCCTGAATCCGAAACGGATAAAGAATAAGCTATATCTGCTTTTTTAAGAATTTCCTTTATCTCGCTCAGGGATGCTTTAGGGAAGCTGAAAAAGATCTTGTTCGTTTTCTGTTTCTGAATATACAGCTGTTTGAACGGTTTAGAATATTTTACCCTGGGAAGATCGAAAGTATAACCCCTATATGAAGGAAGCTCAGGCCAGACATTAAGATCATCCGTATCAAGAACCGAAGTATAGATGTTATCTATATAATACTCATCGGCATCCGGTTCTCTCAGCCACCTACCCCAGTCGTAATGCTCGGGAAATTCAAGCTTACTAACTGACTCTGCGACCTTCTTCCTGACTGCTCTGTACATTAGTCGCTGGTTTTCTGTAGATGAACCTGTTCACAAGCCTGTTTCAGGCGGTCGAAGGGTTCAAGAAGATTCCTGTTCTCAGCAACCTCATTCAACAGGTCTTTTATCTGTCCCAGCTCGGATTCGTACTTTTTAGAAGTTTCTATAAACATTTTTCCGCTGCCGTTATAACCCTTAAGTTCCTGGGCATTTTTATTTCCTTTGGAGGAATCATCATCACCGGCCACTCTGACTACTCTGACACCCTGTTTGTTATTGGCCCCGAGGAAAAGATTATCTTTTACCAGTATGATATCGATCTCTTCATTCAGAGCATTTATCAGGGGGACTGAAATAAGTTCTACCAGGATATGCTCAAGGAGGACGTCTCCATATAAAGTTTTCTGGAAGTTGGTAGTTTTTATCGGAGCTGTTACCCTGAACTCCAGTGGTTTTGTATCCGCATCAGTGACAAGGATTGCGCCCATAACACCGCCATTATCATCCGGTGCGTAGGTTTCGAGGAAACCAATTTTACCAATTGACATTGCTGCTGCCTCTCTTTGTTATTTATTAACTATTTGTTTAGCACTGTATTAATCGTATACACTCAAACTGTCCGACATTATTGACGTCACTTTCTTCAGATTGCCATCTTCTGCCGGAAATCTAAATAATTGCAGGTTTTGAGACACAATTAATATGCCGATAAAAAAATAGCGTGTCTTATTAAAAAACGGGATAATTAAAATGAAACAGTTGTTGTTTTTTCAACAATAATTCAAAATGATGTAAATTTGTCTGTTATCTTTGTCTGGACTTAAATATTTTACCGGTAATTAACAATGCTGACCTGCTGATGAGAAAACTTTACTTTTTGATCCTTTTTACATTTGTTTTCGGGACTGCCTTCGGTCAGTATTCCCTCCCCACCGAGAATTCTATTTTGTTTTCAGGCTCCGGAAATTGTGCCGACTGCCATACAGGCAATGGGGATGCAGTATCATTTAACGGTGTGGATATTTCCCCTCCTACTTACTGGCGGTCAACTATGATGGCAAATTCAAGTAAGGATCCGCTCTGGAGAGCAATGGTTTCGGGCGAAGTAAATGAATTTCCGGCAATGCAGGATACGATAGAAACGCTCTGCACAAAGTGCCATGCCCCTATGGGCTACACGCAGGCTATTTATGACGGACATACTAAATACACAATGGCAGAATTGAGGCAGGATCCCCTGGCAAATGATGGTGTAAGCTGCACAGTCTGCCATCAGATAAACCCTTCGAACTTCGGGCAGCGGTCATCTTATTCCGGAAATTATATTATTACCGATGATAGTCTTATTTACGGACCGTATGAATATCCCGATTCATTTTTTATGCAGCAGTTCATCGGGTATACTCCCACTTACGAACCAAAATCGATAACCTCTGACTTATGTGCAACATGCCATACATTGTTTACCCCTACCCTTGACGAACAAGGTAACATCGTAGGAGCTTTTCCTGAACAAACTCCTTACCTTGAGTGGAAGAACAGCATTTACCCTGCACAGCAGATCACCTGTCAGAGCTGTCATTCGCCAAAGATCTTTAATCCTATTGACATTGCGACGATTCCTGAATCTGATACTACACGGAGATCGCCCTTCTGGAAAGAAACGTTCGTGGGCGGGAATACTCTGATACTGAAGATGTTCCGGAACTACCCTGACACACTTCTGGTAACGGCAGAGACAAGTCACTTTGATACCACGCTGGCCTTAGCTGAAAAGAACCTTAAAGATCTTTCTCTTAACCTGTATATGGAAGCTGTACAGGAGAGTGATTCACTAACTGTTAGTGTTAAAATTCAAAACATTACGGGGCACAAACTACCCACAGGAATTCCTTTGCGGAGAATGTGGATCCATCTCAGGGCAGCTGATGGAAATAATAATACCGTTTTCGAATCGGGAAGCTGGGACACCGAAGGAAGGATATACGGTATGGACCTTCCTTTTGAAAGGCATTATAATGTAATAAACCAGGGAGATGAAGTACAGGTATATGAAGCAGTGCCGGTTGATATTAATGGCAACGTAACATATACCCTGCTGAGGGCGTCGACTTTCATTAAAGATAACAGAATACCGCCTTTCGGATTCAAATCATCACACTTAAGCTACGATACTACAGCTGTATATGGTTATGCTCTGAATGACCCCGATTTTAACAGGTCGAACGGAAATGAAGGTTCAGGCACCGACGCTGTTGAATACAGGATACCGGTTAATAATCTGACTCAAATGAATATTACTGCTGAAGTATGCTATCAGACGTTGAAACCGGAAGCCGCTGAATACCTGGCAGGGATGAATTCTTTGGATATAGACAGGTTCAACAGGATGTATGAGTCAGCAGATAAAAATCCGGTTGTAATGAAGAGTGGTGAAATACATTTTGACTTTACAGGAACACGAGATCAAAAGATTTCCAGCCTGGATTTCAACCTTGCACAGAATTATCCCAATCCTTTTAATCCTTCAACCAAAATAAGATTTACCATCCCGCATAACGGGAACACATCTCTAATTGTGTATGATATTCTCGGTAAGGAAATCAATGTGCTGATTAACAGAGAAATGAGTGCAGGCGAATATGAAGTAACCTTTGATGGTTCATCGCTGCCGAGCGGCATATACTTCTACCGCCTGATCTCGGGTAAATTTTCGCAAATCCGCAAGATGCTGATGGTAAAATAGTGGAGGTACTTGATAAGAAGTAAGAAAATTTATATACTATGATTCGTTTTTACCATGCTTACCAGTGATCTGTCAACCACTCTGTCGGCCATCTGTCGGCCATCTGTCGGCCATCTGTCGGCCATCTGTCGGCCTCTAACTACGGTACTACACCGAGGCTAAACCGGTTTTGCAGCCAGATCATCCAAATTCCTCAAGAATGTCTATCATTTAAGTAAAAGTTTCACTTTGAGATTATCGTTCTACCGATCTCTTTAATAAATCTTCTTTACCCCTTATAATTCAAGTAAATATCGAATATTTATATTCGCCTGCCCTGTTTCGTTATGGCACATATATTGTGAAATAGAATCACAATTATTGTTATTCTCTTTACATAAGGCAACTTTGATGAAATCCTCTTTATTCTTTTTAATACTGGCCATCACCATTTTATCATTTAATGAAAGTGATGCCCAACCGGCAAGCGATGGCTGGAGCATAGGATTCGGCGCAACCTACCCAAGGTTTGTAAGCGTATCCGGCAATGGATATTCAGGCAATACTAATTTCGGCGGGTACCTGTCATTAGACAGAAACTTTTCGGAGTATATCGCATTGCGGTTAAAGGGAGGCGTTTATCATCTGGAATCATATTATTATACAGGGAATATAACCAACCTTCAGAAAGTAAACGCTTTTACAGGGGATCTGGACCTCATTTATACCATTCTGCCTTGTGAGGACTTAACCCCTTTTATATTAGCCGGCGGAGGATTTATAGGTTCCAAATCAAAGAACTCTTTTAATCCGGAGCTGGATGATTTTGTTGCTGGTTATGAAGTAAACCTTGGTCTGGGTGCTTTTTGGAATGTTTCGGATGAATGGAAGATTAAAGCAGAAATGAATTATCACACTCTCTCCCACAATAAGCTGGATGGTAATTACAGCATCAACGAACAGAATAAAGGTATCTTCGGGGGAAACGGAGATACTTATATGACTTTTGAATTGGGTGTTTTATGGCAGTTCTCGCAAGGTGAACCTTCAACTATTTGCGAGGGATGTCCTGAAGGCATCAAAGAGGTTTTCAGAACGGACACTGTCTATAAGGAAGTTCCAGTAGTTAAGGTAGAGAAGGATACTCTTTACCGTACGAAGCCAATGCTGTTCAATGTTAATTTCGATTTTGATAAATCAAAGATACGCGTTGAATCTTACCCCATACTTGAGCACGCACTTGATGTTTTAAAAGAATACCCCGGTATGAAAGTGGTTATATCAGGACATACCGATAGCTTCGGGTCAGACGAATATAACGTAAAATTATCTGAGAGAAGGGTTAGTTCTGTTTATGACTATCTGGTTTCACATGGTATAAGCGAAGACCGAATTACCAGGAAGGCCTTTGGCGAGAAGCAGCCTGTACGCGAGAATAATTCACCATTAAACCGGGCATTTAACAGAAGAGTTGAATTTAAGATAGTGGATTAAAACAGAAAATACTTTATTTATTCATAAAAAAATTGAATATTGCAAATTAGAAATGTCTGATTTAAAGGGGTAGTAAATCTAGTTGAGTTATTGTAAAAAATATTATGGTGTAAAATGGGCAGATTGAAACTGTTAATGGGGTTAATTCTTTTTATAACTTTTATAAACTACCCTCAATCTTTTATTAAAAATGATGTTCATCCTTTTTCACAATCCCTTCTGGGCACAGCTTCGGGAGGCATAACAATTGGTAAAACCGATTATAAAGATGTGAAGCTGGGCTTAAACGGGACGCTTTCAGCAACTTATTATTTCCCGGCAATGGATGAAAACATATTGGGATTAAGACTGATGGGCGGCCTGGCAACTGTGAAGGGGACGGATCTGGCTAAAGGACCAGCAACCTTCAGCACCGATATTCTATTGCTAAGCGGTTCATTACTTTATTCTTATGCAGTGACTCAGGATTTTCTGCCCTATGTAGGTGTAGGATTATCATTTATTTCCTTTAGTCCTAAAAATGATAACGGACAGCTGTTAAATAATAACCGGGCAAACGTTTATGATAAAAGTACTTTCGGTTTTAATGCTGAAGCTGGAATAAATATTCCTGTTAACCCGCAAATAAGCATACAAGTAAGTTCAGCGCTTCATTTTGTATTCAGTGATTATCTTGATGATGTAGCACTCGGTAAGAACAAGGATTTCTTCTCAACAGTATCACTCGGATTCTCTTATGCATTCTTAAGCAACCGTGATTCAGACGGCGATGGAATATTAGACGCAGATGATAAATGCCCGCAGGAACCGGAAGATTATGATGGATTCCAGGACAGTGACGGCTGTCCTGATTATGATAATGACGGTGATGGTATACCCGATACGAAAGATCAATGTCCTGATGAGGCAGAAGACTTCGATGGTTTCCAGGATAATGATGGTTGTCCTGATCTGGATAATGACGGTGACGGAATTTTAGACAAAGTTGACAAATGCCCAAACGAAGCAGAAGATTTTGACGGATTCCAGGATGAGGATGGTTGTCCCGACCTTGATAATGACAATGATGGAATTCCTGACAAAGACGATAAATGTCCCAATGAAGCAGAAACAGTTAATGGTTATCAGGATGATGACGGCTGTCCTGATGTTGCACCGGAATCACAGAAAACAGAAACACCAAAAGAACCAATAAACAAATCTTCTGACAACTTCACTCTCCCGGCGGATGATGTTTTTTATACTAACCGTGCGGAAATTAAACCTGAGGCCTACAAGAAACTGGATGAAATTATTTTACAGATAAAGAAAAGTCCCGATGCCTTCTGGAGGATAGAAGGTCATATGGACAGTCAGGGTCCTGAGCAATGGATCAGAACTATGTCGTCAAAACGGGCGGAAGCTGTTTATTATTATTTTATTTCTCATGGTCTTGATGCTTCAAAGTTTACGATTTACGGACTTGGCGATAAATTTCCTGTGGCTAATAATACCACCGAGGAAGGTAGAGCCAAAAATCGCAGGATTATCATTGTAAAAGAGCAGTAGGTGATTAATTCCACACTGCTCTCATTTTTTTCAGATCAAATTTTTCGCACCTCTTAAAAAAATTTCCGGTAATTCTTACCATAGGGAATTCAATCCTTAGTATATTGTAAAAATTCAAAAGCTAAAATAAAGGTATGATTTTTGTCACTTTTAAGGCAAATGTGTTGGTAATCTGATTTTAAAGCGGAGAAATTATGGCTATAAATATTCCTTTGAGAGCAGTAGAACAGGATTTTGAAATAGCAGAGAAGGTCCACCCGATAAAGGTTGATTTAACTGCTGTCGGTGTCAGGGGAAAAAATACAGGCTTACTAAAACTCTCTTTAAGCGTGACATACTTCTTCGTTTTAGTTTACTTTCTGGTAAAGTTACTTGCATAAATAAATTTTGGAACCAAAAAAAAGCTCTGAGAACATCAGAGCTTTTTTTTTGTTAGTTCTTCTTTTTAATTATTTTGGCAGGAACACCTGCAACAACGGCGCCCGGCGGAACATCTTTAGTAACTACAGCTCCTGCGCCTACGATAGCATTTTCACCCACCGTAACTCCGCATAAAATTGTAGCCGATGAACCTACAGAAGCACCCTTTTTAATGAAAGTTTCCTCAACACTCCAATCCTTCTCCGACTGCATAGAGCCATCAGGATTGACAGAACGCGGCATCTTATCATTTATAAACGTTACATTATGCCCTATAAACACATTATCCTCAATATGAACACCTTCGCAGATAAACGTATGCGAAGATATTTTGCAGTTTTTACCAATGAAGGCATTCTTTTGTATTTCAACGAATGTACCAACCTTCGTATTATCGTCAATTGAGCATCCATAAAGGTTCACAAAGTCAAAGATTTTAACGTCCTTGCCTAGTTTTACATTATTAATATTCTTTTTTTCCATATTTGTATTGGTAAGAGATCAGACTGAAATTTGTTCGTGTGAAAAATAGACCATTTTACCTCTGTTCTTAATCGATTCCGAGCTCGCTTCCAGTATTTTTACAACATTCAGTCCATCAACTCCATCAGTTTTTGGTCTCCGGTTTTCCTTAATTGCGTCAAGGAATTCTCTTGCGCCCATTGCGAGGGCTTCGGTCTGATTTATTTTAGGTGAAAACATATCACCTATTCTATACTGAACGAGTGCTTCGTGAATACTCTCCTGGGTCTTAAACTCTACCCCGCTGTCATAGACCTTGATTTTTTCAAAGTTTTCCATATCATCAAACACAAGCATTTTTTTATCGCCGCCCACAATCATTCTTCTGATCTTTACTGGGGATGTCCAGTTAACGTGGAAATGAGCGAAACAATTATCCTCGAAATAAATCGAAAGATGGGCAATATTCTCTTTCCCGTTATAATTTGCTATTCCATTTGAAGATACAGCTTCTATTTTATGATTGCTAAGGACATAATTCATTATCGAAAGGTCGTGCGGGGCAAGATCCCAAACTACGTTTACGTCGCGTTGGAATAATCCCAGGTTTATTCTTTCAGAATCAAAATAAAGGATCTTTCCAAGCTCCCCTTTATCAACCAGCTCCTTCATCTTCCTGACGGCGCCTGTATATATGAAGGTATGGTCTACGAATATCTTAAGATTTTTCTTATCGGCAAGCGCGATCAGCGCCTCGCCTTCGGCAGTTGTGGCAGTGAATGGTTTTTCCACCCAAATATGCTTACCGGCCTCGAGGCTTCTTCTTCCGAGTTCGTAATGAGTATACACCGGCGTAGCAATAACAACTATATCAACATCACCGTTTATCACTTCATTTGCATCTTCTGTAAGATGTGCTGAAGGGAATTTATTTTTTATAAACTGTAGTCTTTCTTTCCTTTGATCGCAAGCCACGATTTTCTCAACATCGGGCTGGGACATAAAATTCCTAACAAGGTTCGGACCCCAATAGCCAAGTCCGATTACTCCTACTTTCATTTTTCCTCCGGATTATCAGTATTAACATAAGATATCTAATTATTCTCCCTGGTATTATTTACCGCCTCTTAAAAAAAGCATTGCAGGAATCGTTTTAAAGATCAATTGAAGGTCAAACCATGGTGACATATTATTTATATAATAAAGATCCAGAATGATCGAATCCTTGAACGAGACTGAACTACGACCGCAAACCTGCCATACTCCCGTACAGCCGGGGATTGCCGATAATCTTCTTTTCTGCCATTCATCGTAATTATCATATTCATATGGAAGACATGGACGGGGACCTACCAGGCTCATTTCACCCTTGAGCACATTAAAAAGCTGCGGAAGTTCATCAAGTGAAGTTTTTCTTATTAATTTTCCTATCCAGGTTACCCGGGTATCATTTATTATTTTTGTATCAGATCCGCTTGTAACATTATTCTTCATGAACTCAATCATTTTCAGCTTACGCTCTTCATCTTCACCTGTAAGCACCTTCATTGAACGGAATTTATAAAACTTGAAAGGTTTGCCGTATCTTCCTATTCTCATCTGGGAAAACAGAACCGGACCGCTGGATGACAATTTAACCAGTAATGCTATCGTTAGTATTACGGGTGATAAAATCAGGATAGCAGCAAGGGATACTGCAATATCTATAAGTCTTTTTATTGCTAAAGTAAACCTATTGTTATAATGTGCTGAAACATCGATGACAGGAATATCTATATACTTTTCGATATCGACCTTCCTGGTAACAATTTCGAACAATTCTGAAGTAAGTCTTACGCTGATGTTATGAAGTTTGCAGAAATCGAGTACTTCAAGCAGCCTTTCGTGATTATTCCCGTCGATTGCAACAATTATCTCATCAACATGATAATCCGAAATAACCTGCTTCAGGTCCGATAATTTTCCAACTACTCTTTTTCCGCTTACTATGTCCTGATTGATCTCTTTGTCATCATCAACAAAACCAATCAGCTCAAGTCCTAAATAATTTTCAAACATCAGCTTGGTAGCCAGCAGTTTGCCTGATTTTCCATCACCAACTATAACGACATTTCTTTTAAATGAGTTATGCCTGAGCTGGATAAATAATTCCCTGAGAAGCTCGACCCTGATAAGGTACAATGTAGGAACAGCAATTATCATATATGTAAAAATAATTAGTCGTGCATCTACCACATTATAAGGCTGAATGAGAAGTGATACAAGAACTATGTTAAGTGCTCCGTAATATTGAGACTTAATTATGCTGGCAAAGTGAGCTGAGCGGTTTAGAATGATGTTTATTTTGTAGAGACCGTTATACTGGAAAATAACAAAGAATACCAGGGATAACGCTAAAAGGATATAGATTAAGGGTTCATTGCCGGTGAAAAAATCAATAAATCCCAGGTTAGTTTCTTTCCTGTGGATATAAACTGAAATAAGGAAGCATGTGAAGATTGTAAATATATCTACAACCGCATATACCACTTTATACTTAGGTATTTTACGTAATCCAAATCTGCTCAATTTATTTTTAGCCCTCAAGTTGGTAAAGAATACTCACCCAATAGTGTGCCACCAACTTATTTATTTATATATGCTTAATTAGAATGAATGTTTACTTTATCTTTTCAAAATGAGATATATTTCAAAAAGAACTTAATATAATGAGACACAATAGGTGATGATACTGAACAATTGCGATGAGTTTAGTATAAATAAATCACACGTCGGGACAGAAAGGGAGTAACCCAAAAAGTAAATTTTATTATATTAAAAATATCTGCTAATAGCCAGCGTGAAATCTTATTTGTAATATTCTCTGATCTTACCTGCAACATAATTGATCTGTTCATCATTTAACTCAGGAAACATTGGTAAAGACAGACCAGTTTCAGCGAGTTCTTCTGTAACCGGAAAATCCCCGGCTTTGTATCCGAAAGAGGAAAAACATTCCTGTTTATGCAACGGAACCGGGTAGTGAAGACCGGTGGATATACCCTGATCATTCAGAAACTTCTGCAGTTCATCTCTTGTCTCACTCCGATTATTTGGATTCTCAGATTTAACCCTTATAACGTAGAGATGGTATACATGTTTAGCCCATGGCATCTCTCTGGGCAGGATGATTCTGTCAAAGTCACCTAGAAGCTCACGGTATTTTGCGGCGACTTTCCGTCTCCCCTCAGTCCATTCGGGAAGATAATCAAGTTTTACACCCAGCACAGCACCCTGGATGCCCTCCATTCTGTAGTTATGCCCGAACGTAGCGTGGTAATATTTTTTTGATTGCCCATGCTCTCTTATTTTCTTCATATACTCAAAAACTTCTTCATTATTCGTAGTCACAGCTCCTCCCTCACCAAATGCACCGAGATTTTTGCCGGGATAAAAGCTGAACGAACAGGTATCTGACAGTCCTCCAACCTTTTTACCCTTATATTCGGCAAGGTGAGCCTGGGCAGCGTCTTCAACCAGGTAAAGATTATGTTTTCTGGCAATATCTCTCAGAGGGTCCAGGTCGGCAGGCTGGCCATATAAGTGAACGGCAACAATAGCCTTTGTTTTATCGGTAATAGCATTTTCAACCTTTTCCGGATCCAGGTTATAACTTTCAGGATGGCAGTCGACAAAAACAGGTACTGCACCGCACAAAGTTGCACCCCATGCAGTAGCGATAAAAGTATTTGCCGGTACTATAATTTCGTCCCCCGATTTTATATTTAGTGCCCACAGCGCGATATGATTAGCATCCGTGCCCGAACTTGTCCCCAGGCAGTGTTTAACATTATGAGCGTCGGCAAATTTATCTTCAAAATCTGAAACAGCTTTGCCGAGGATAAAAGCAGTATTATCAATTACATTCTGAATTGCCGGATCAATATCTTTTTTAATTGCCTTGTACTGTGATTTCAAATCAAGGAAAGGAATATTCATGGATAGTTCTCTCTCTGTTGTGAATGATTTTATAAATGAAATTTGATTACTCCTAACTTTGTAAATTTTTTGTTCATATAAAATTAAGTTATCGTTAAGAATCAGATTTATTTTCAGGATCTGATTTAAATCGGAGCCATGGGCTAATAATACGTAAAGAATTGATCAAGGATACATCCCAGGAGATATTTTTTAACGAGTTTCCGGAAATTGGCGGGCAGATACACGGCTGATTATCCATATGGGTATTTTTTTTATTGAAAACTATATTAAATTAACCATTGAGTTTTTACGGTTGAGGAGGGTTAAAGTATTATCTCCCGGATGATTTTCCCCCTTTTGTTTACAAAGCAGTTAATCATTCTGATAAATTCCGTGCGTCATTTTAGGATTTTTTCCAAAATTAATCTCAGTTTAGTATAGAGGCAGGCTTGTAAGCTGGGGTTAGATTAAAGAATGGTGCGTCTTGCGTGGCATATATATTGAAAATAAGAGTTAATACTTTACCCAAATTTTTCTGTCATTCACATTCGTGTGTCAAAAAACAATTATTAACCATCACAGAGAAGGGCAGCTTTATTTTCTAAATTTATTTTATAATTTAAGTGACTAAGGAGCAAGGAGTTAAATAAACAGAATGAAAAACCTCAGAACAATTTCGGTAACTGTTCTTTTGGTATTGATTATGGCCGTAGCAGGCCGGGCCCAATATTTAAATCCCGGAGACGGGGTCCGTATAACCTTCCTTAATATTACAGACCAGATTTCCGGAGACTATTACATTCAGCAGGATGGAAAAATTCAGCTGCCATATGTCGGATTAATCTCAACAACTCAAAAGGCTTACCCTGAGATTAAGAAAGAAATTACAGCGAGGTATGACTCGCTGTACAGAAATCCCGAACTGACAGTGCAGCCGCTTTATAAAATAAATATTCTCGGAGAAGTAAGAACACCGGGATACTATTATGTTACAGATGTTGAAAAAATGACAGGCATATTCGCCCTTGCAGGTGGTGTTACAACTGATGCTAACCTGGATAATGTATACATAATAAGGGATAATAAAGAGATCGAGCTTGATGCCCAGAATCTTATTGAGACCGGAACTACAATGGGTGACATCGGTCTGCAGTCAGGCGACAGAATTTTTGTACCCAAAACTTGGTGGGCAAACGCCAGGAGTTTAACTATAATTCTTTCTGTGGTTTCCGCCGTGGTAACCATAGCAGTACTTCTTCTCAGAAGATAATAATTAATTCGAACTTAGGAAAATTTGAACGACAAAGGATATGCAGGCATGAGTAACAACAACAATTCTTCTAAAAATAGAAAAATAAATGAGAGACATCCGGAGAAGACCCTGGGTGAGATTTTTCAGATTATTAACAGAAGAAAATCGATTCTTATAATTTCAGTCATTGCTGCACTTGTTCTTGCTGCGGCTTATTCATTTATCGCAAAACCTGTTTATGAATCAACCGTAGTGCTGAAAAAGGATAAGGGGGGGCAGGATTCAAACTCACCTTCTGATTTGATGAACATCGTTAATCTTCAGTCTTCCGATGAAATTGAAACCGAAATGGAGCTTGTGGAAACATGGAGTGTTTTCAGCAAGGCAATAGATAATCTCAACCTGTATTTAACAGTAGATAAAGTTGAAAGGCCGGATGGAGATCAAATCAATATCGGGAAATCCTTAGTTGATTATTATAATCCCGAATTTTTTAATAATCCTCCTGAACATATTTCTCTTCCCCAATTTGTAGAGGTTAAAATAAATGATATGAATTCAACCTCAAGGCTGTATATAGAGATTGCAAAAGATAAAACATACAGAATTTATAATGCGGAGAACGACAGCCTGTTAAAAACCACCTCAGATACAAGTGCCGGCGTATTTAATATGGATAAAATGAATATGGTTGTTTACTGGCCAAATGCTGAACCGGGAAGTAAGGTCTATTTCACTATAAATAATTATTATCAGACGATGGAGAAACTCAGAAGCATGGTTTCTCTGGATCATAAGATCAAAACAAACGTGTTTTCGATTTCAGTTAAAAACAGTTCTCCTTATGCTGCAGCTTTAATTGCAAACACGATAACCGAAAAATTCAGGGATTCGCGAATAGAACAGCAGAAACAAACAATTAAGTATTCATTTGATTTTGTGGATAAGCAGCTTGAGGAAATGCAGGAAAAACTTAAGGAAGCCGAGAAGAATCTGAGTGAATTCAAGGCGAGCGGACAGATTATGACTATCGACGCAAGTTCGAATGAGCTTGTGAAATATCTCAGCGATCTTGAAGCTGAAAAAATGAATACGGAACTGCAGCTCACAGATTTAAAGAATAAGCTTTCTGATATGAAAACCCAGCTTCAATCCAGCGGTTACTTCGATCAGAGTCTGCTTACACCTGAGCGCAACGATGTTAACGGATCTCCATTTGCGGCTTTGATGAGGCAGCTATCTGATCTCGAACTGCAAAGACTCGAATTAATGCAGAAACGTACTGAGAATCACCCTGATGTTCAGGCAATCGATGAACAAATTAAGATGGTTAAGCAGAAACTGGCTTCATATAATCAGAATACACTTACTGCCTATCAGATCATGATTAACTCCCTGGATAAGAAACTTCTTCAGATAACTAATATGATGTCTAAATATGAAGTTAAAATGGAAAGGCTGCCGGGACAGGAAAATAAACTTGCAAGTCTTATGCGTCAGAAAGATGTATATGAAAAGATATTCACGATGCTTCTCGATAAAAGAGAAGAGATGCGAATGGCAGAGCTATCAAAGCTTCAGGATATAGTAGTTGTTGATCCTGCCCATGAGCCTGTGGATCCGATAGCACCCAAAAAAGCTTTTAATATGATAGCAGGCCTGCTCGGAGGATTATTTATCGGTCTTATGGGAATATTCATTTCCGAAGTTAGAAATAAGAAGCTTGTAAGTCTTGATGATATTGAGAGTGACTTTGATTTCCCTGTCTTCGCAATTATTCCTGATTATCCAAAGGATGTAAAGGAAAAAATCAATGATCAATCCAATAAGCAGGATCAGTTTGTAACCCTAATGGATACACAGGATGGATTCAAGGAAACATTCCGTTTATTAAAGACCAAGTTGCTATTCCAGTTTGAAGGTAAAGAAAAAATCTTCATGGTAACCAGCTGCGAAGAGAATACCGGAAAGACTACTATTGTTTCCAACCTTGCACTATCCATCGCGCAGGAAAAGAAAAAGATCCTGATAATCGACTGTGATCTGAAAAAAGGAACTGTCTCCAATAAGTTCGGAATTTCGTTAAAGGCCCCGGGTTTGATTGATTACCTTATCGGGAAGGATCCTAAACCTTTTATTCATACCAATGTAATCGGTAAAGTTGATATTTTGACTGCAGGAGGTACGAGGGAAGATTCAAGTGAATTGCTGAACTCCGAGAGAATGTTATCACTTTTCAAAGTAATAGATACTGCTTATTACGATTATATTATAGTAGATACCCCGCCTGTTACAAGGGTTGTAGATACACTTATAATAGGAAAAACACTTCGGAATGCCATACTGGTTGTGAGACCTAATCATTCATTTAAAGAGGGCGTTCAATGGGGTATCGATGAGATGAATCAAGCTAATATTAAAATTCATGGATTGGTTGTTAATGCTGCAGAGATAAAAGAATCCTCCTACAGATACAGGTATGGGTACGGATATGGTTATGGATACGGGTATGGAAACGGCAAGTCATCACCCCATAAACTGAATGGTAAAGATTCGGATAAAGTAGCACAAACCACCTCAAATTAAGATCCATTTTATTTACTTTCACCAGATTCCTCCTAAGGAGGAATCTGGGTTTTATTTTATTCTATGAAGAATCAGGTACAGCTTATTAATCCTTTGAATGTTGAAAATTGGAATGAGTTATTGCATTGCCACCCGGAAAACTCTTTCTTTCATACATCCAACTGGGCAAAGGTATTAATGGAAACTTATAATTATTCTCCTCAATACCTGACAGTATATAATTCTGAAAATAAGATATCCTCGCTTGTCCCGCTTATGGAAATAGCAAGTTTTCTTACAGGCAGACGGGGGGTTTCTTTACCTTTTTCTGATTATTGTGAACCTATTTGTGAAGATGATTTCAGGGAATTATTCGAAAGAGCAAAAGAGCTGGGACGAATGCGGAAATGGAAGTCGATCGAGTTCAGAGGTGGAAATAAATACTTTAATGATATTGAGCCATCATCTTTTTATTACCATCATACTCTTGATTTAACCCCTGGGGAAAAAGATATATTTTCCGGTTTTAGTTCTAATAATAAGCGTAACATTAAAAAAGCTCAAAGAGAAAATGTTAAGGTAGAACTCCTTAATTCACTGGAGGCTGCCGATGAATTTTACCTGCTTAATTGCCTCACCCGGAAAAAACATGGGCTCCCTCCCCAGCCATATTCTTTTTTCAGGAATATCCATAAATACATCTTATCGCAGGATCTTGGATTTATAGTACTGGCTTCCCATGAAAACCGTGTAATTGCGGGAGCTGTTTACCTTCATTTCGGAAAAAAGGCATTATATAAATTCGGAGCTTCCGATATGAGGAACCAGCAAGTTCGTCCAAACAATCTGATAATGTGGGAAGCAATAAAACATTTTATCAAAGAGGGATACAGCGAATTCAGCTTTGGAAAA
Organism: uncultured Bacteroidota bacterium; assembly: GCA_963839165.1. GTDB lineage: Bacteria > Bacteroidota > Ignavibacteria > Ignavibacteriales > Ignavibacteriaceae > DATFVA01. The sequence goes on from CAWIUG010000006.1 coordinate 133,880, forward strand.
ACAGAACCAGAGAATGCGGGACTAAGACAATTTAAACTTGGCTGGGGTACTAAAGAAGAAAAGATTTTTACCTATAAATATAAGCTGGCTGAAAATAAATTTATCCCTAACCCTGATCAGACATCAGGGTTTCATACAAGAATTTTTAGAAAATTACCTATTCCATTGTTAAAGCTGGTAGGTACCCTGACGTATAGACATGTGGGTTAGTTCAATTTTTCTTTTTTCATGATTATATCGTCAGAAAATTATAAATCAGCCGGCACAAAATAGGTTTGTTGTCGAAAGAAATATTATTATTTTACTTTCTCCCGTGATGATGAGGCAATTAAACCCGGATGTTTTATCCTTTTGGGTCGTACATTAATAATTTTCAAATCAGAAGGAAAATAAATCAGAGAGGATTTTATATATAAATTAATGATTCAGGAAACGACTTTAAATATCAGAAAAAGTAACAAGGTAAAAGTATTAGAATCATTCAATGAGAATGAATGGAATAATTTTGTGGCCTCTCACCCGGAAGGTAAAATTTATCATACTCAACACTGGATAAAAGCACTTAAAAGAGAATCGGGAACCAGGTGTATTAATCTTGTCTGCCTCAATGAGGAAGATAAAATTATAGGCATCTTTCCTCTAATTCATACCCGTGGATTTCCCCTCGGCCTGGGAGGGCTCCCGGGGTCAAAAAGATTGTCCTCACTGCCAAGAACACCGCTTGCAGGCCCCTTAGCTTATGAGGAAAAGATATATAAAGCTTTAATTGATAAGGCGGTAGATCTGGTTGAACAGAGTCGGGATATAAAGCTGCAGATTAAAATACTGGGAGAAAGTCTTCCTTACACGAGGGATGGATTCACCTCAATTCCATGGCGGGAAACATATATATATGAAATACCTCCTTTTGGGGAGGAAATACGTTTTGGTAATTCGAGAAATCACTCCGCTATAAAGAGGGCGGTTAACAAGGCTGAGCGCTCTGGTCTTACCATAAGGACGGTTACAACACCCGAGGAATTAAAACAATGGTATTCCATGTATCTGGAGACAATGGCTTTCCATATAACACCGTCCCGTTCCTTCAATTTCTTCAGAGATCTTTGGGAAGAACTGGCTTCTCAAAATTTCATGCGAGTGGACCTTGCAGTACTCAATGATAAAGAAGTACTGGCTGGATCAGTCTTCTTTTCATTTAACGATACAGTTGTATATGGTTTTAATGGCAGCAGACGGGATTTGTTTGATTTCCGCCCAAACGATCTGCTGCACTGGAATGCTATTCACACAGCACAAAAAGAAGGCTATAAACATTATGACATGGGAGAAGTAAGGGCTGAGCAGGAAGGATTAGCAGCATATAAGTCAAAATGGTGTAACGTCAGCAAAATGATATATCACTATTATTATCCGCTAGATCAGCAAAATGTTAAATCTACTATTGATTCTGCGCCTTCAGGGAAGATGAGAAAGATGGTCTGGAAGAAAATCCCTTTGCCTTTAACTGAAGTTTTAGGCAGATTTATATATAGATACTTATAAATAATTGATCCTTAATTAAACCGCAAAAATTATGAAACGAATCTATTACCTTATTAAACCAGCCATTCCAAGAAATGCGCAGATACTTGTTAGACGAAAAATTGTTAACCGCCAGAGACAGGCATACAGCAGTATTTGGCCGATACTTGAAAAATCATCTATAAAGCCTGACGGATGGAAAGGCTGGCCTTCAGGTAAAAAGTTCGGTTTCATTATTACACATGACGTTGAGCTTAAAGGAGGACACGATAAATGTAGAGACCTCTGCAAAGTTGAAAAGGAACTGGGTTTCGTATCCTCATTTAATTTTGTTCCTGAACGTTATCCCGTGTCCCCCCAATTAAGAAAAGAGCTTGTAGATAATGGTTTTGAGGTTGGAGTTCATGGCTTAAAGCATGATGGAAAATTATTTCAGTCAAAAAACATTTTCTTTAAACGCGTTCCCAAAATAAATGAATATCTGAGATTATGGGAATCAAAAGGCTTTCGATCACCTGCTATGCATCACAATCTGGAATGGATTCATGCCTTAAATATCGAATATGATTTATCAACATTTGATACTGATCCATTCGAACCCCAGTCAGATGGATTGGGAACAATTTTTCCTAAGTGGATCGGCGGTGGCGTTAATGGGAATGGATATTGGGAATTCCCATATACACTTGCACAGGATTTTACTGTATTCATATTAATGGAAGAGAAATCACCCAATATTTGGATAAAGAAGCTTGACTGGATAGTTGAACATGAAGGTATGGCGCTAATTAATGTACACCCGGATTACATTAACTTTACTTCAAATCAAAATAAGCTGGAAGAATTTCCCATTAAATATTATAAAGATTTTCTTATTTACTTAAAGGAAAAATACGAAGATCAATATTGGAACGGCCTCCCCCGGCAGCTGGTTCAACACCTGAACTTTATCAAGAATTCAGAAAAGAATTTAATTAAGAACAGACAGGAAATTTAGAACAGAAAATATATGTCAAAAAATATTTGTATGGTTGCACTGGCAATTTATCCAGGGGATCCCAGAATAAGAAGACAGGCTGAAGCTCTTGAAGCTAAAGGCTATGAAGTTGATATATTGTGCCGGAGTGTGCAGGATCAGAAAAAAGTTGAAAAGTTCGGAAAAGTAACAGCTTATAGAATAATGAGCGCTCCCAAAAAAGAGAACATGATTGGTTATGTAGTTTATTCAACAGTCTTTTTAATCCTTGCTTTCTTTAAGCTTCAAAGTCTTGCACCCCAAAGAAAGTACATGCTGATCCAGGCTCATAACATGCCTGATTATCTTGTCTTTGCCGGGATTATCCAGAAGATGATGGGTACTCCCCTGGTACTTGATATTCACGATTTGACCGTTGAATTATTTGAGGAAAAATGGCCGTCCGAAAAACATAAATTTTTAAAGAGTATAGTAAAGTTCGGAGAAAAAATTTCCTGCAAAGCGGCCAATAAGGTCATTACTGTATCGGAAACCTGCAAGCAAAGGTTAATTTCCAGAGGGGTACCTTCAGATAAAATTACGCTTGTACTTAATTCCGCAAACGAGGAAGTGTTTCAATACAGTGACCGTGATTTTAGGAAATTAACTAGCGGTGTAAAATTATTGTATCATGGCACCATGGCTCACAGGTTCGGAATTCATTACGCTGTTGAGGCTATGAAAGAAATAAGTGAGAAAATACCTGGAAGCGTTTTAATTCTATACGGCAGGTATGAGGCCGGATATAAGGAATACCTTGAAAAAATTGTCAGCGACCTGAATATATCAGATGCTGTTGAATTGAGGGGAATAATAGGACGGGAGCAAATTCCAGAGATTATAAATAATGCAGATATCGGCATAATTCCCTACCCCACAACAGACTATATGAACCTTGCTTTACCGACAAAAGCATTTGAATACATTTCAAGTGGTTTGCCTGTCGTCATAAGCCGGTTGTACGATTTCTCAATGTTGTTTCCGGATGAGTCCGTACAATATATTGATGACGTAACCCCAAAAGACCTGGCAGATGCTGTAATACATTTAAGCCTGAACCCTGAGATAAGGAAAAAACAATCTGAACTTGCCTTGACTAAATTAAATGGCATTTCCGGAGATATAATGAAAAGCAGATATTTGAACCTTATAGCTAGCTTTAATGGTAAGGCCTGAGACCCCATAACCTCTTCTAATCCTTCTTAATTTTAAGAAAATGCCTTAAAATCACTTGAAAAGGAATACTTTTAAGTATAAGTGTGACAACATTCATTTAATATTTAATGTATGTTGTAACTTTAATTGTTATTCCATATATTCCCTATAGAAATTTTTGTAACAATACATAAAACAAAACATAAAAGGAATAGAAAAATGGAAAATACAAATGTTGAGAATATGGTAAAGTCAAATTGGAAAGTGGATACGACCCATTCAAAAATTGGTTTTTCTGCCAGACATATGGTAATTTCTGAAGTAGAAGGTCAGTTTCGGGAGTTTGATATTGATGTAAATTCTGGTGAAAATTTCACGGACAGCGAAGTTGAGGTAACGATTAAGACTTCCAGCGTGGATACAGGAAATACAGACAGAGATAATCACCTGAAGAGTCCGGATTTTTTTGATGCTGTAAACCATCCTGAGATTAAATTTGTAAGCTCCTCAGTTGAGAAACACAGTGATGAAGAATTCAAACTGCATGGAGACCTTACAATCCGTGGTATTTCAAAACCAATTGACCTTGATGTTACCTTTGGAGGAAAAGTAAAAGATCCTTGGGGTAACGAAAGAGTTGGTTTCCAGGTTGAAGGTAAAGTAAATCGTTTTGATTATGATCTTAAGTGGAACAGCCTGATGGAAACGGGCGGAGCTGTTGTAGGAAAGATCATTAAACTTGTTTGTCACGTTGAATTAATTAAGGCTGAATAGTTTTTATTCAGGAGGCTGTCTATCCTAATCAAGACAGTCTCTTACGCTCTTAATAGAAAGTAAGATTATGCTAAATAAGATTATAAGAGAAAGGTACAGTACAAGATCTTTTACTGAAGAAAAAATAGATACAAAAGTTCTTTTAAGTATTTTTGAGGCGGCCCGATGCTCCCCTTCTTCAATGAATGAACAACCATGGAGATTTATTATTGCCCTCAAAGAAGATCCTGAAGATTTTAATAAAATGTTGTCAGTATTAAATGAAGCTAACAGGTTATGGGCAATGAAAGCTCCTCTCCTTATATTAACTGTATCCAGACTTCGAAGCAGTAAAAATAATGGCATTAATAGATTTGCTCTTTATGATACAGGGCAGGCTGCCGCCTACCTTACCATGCAAGCTTCACATATGGGTTTATTTGTAAGGCAGATGGGTGGATTCGATGTTCAGCGCACCCGGGATATATATGAAATTCCTGATGACTTCCTTCCTGTAACCGTTACGGCAGTAGGATATAAAGGAGAGGTTAAAGATCTTCCTCCTTTATTGCAGGAAAAAGAAAATGCTGTTAGAAGTAGAAGACCGTTGAATAAATTGCTCTTTGCAAATAAATTTAATTCCCCTCTGGAATTTCAGGTAGAAGAAGCTGTTAACACATAAGGATAATTATGAAAACATTAATCCACCGTTCAATAGAAAGAGGGATTGCTGAGCATGGCTGGCTTCATAGCAGACATAGTTTCAGTTTCGCACGTTATTATAATCCTGAAAAGATGAATTTCGGTCTCCTGAGAGTACTGAATGATGACATAGTCGAGCCTGGTGAAGGATTTGGCACTCATCCCCATGATAATATGGAAATTATAACTATTGTGCTTAATGGTCAGCTGGAACACCGTGATAGTATGGGAAATGGATCTGTAATAAACGAAGATGATGTTCAGGTTATGTCTGCAGGATCTGGCATTACCCATTCTGAATTTAATCCTTCTGATACTGATAAAGTCAACTTGCTTCAAATCTGGATAATTCCCGGAGAGCACGGAATTAATCCAAGATACGATCAGAGAAGATTCATTGTTGAGAAGGACAGCGTTGTCAAGGTTGTATCTGGTGTAAAAGACGGTGAGACTTTATTCATTAACCAGGATGCCTCAATATACAGGGGGAAATTAGGTAAGGAAAAAGAGTACACATTCAACTTTAATAAAAAGGGATATGGAGCCTACTTGTTTGTTTTAGAAGGTTCAATTATTTTGGACGATATAACCTTGAATAAACGTGATGCTGCCGGAATCACTGATTCCGATCAATTCTCAGTAAGATCCACAAGGGATAAGGATAGTGAATTTATATTAATAGAATTACCAATGAATTAAAATGAAATTAGAAGAAGAAATTATACAACAAAAATTTGAGAGTGATTATCACAAGGCTGCGGTAAATATTTTTTATACTTCAAACTGGCTTGCAAACCTTCATACCAATGTTTTTAAGCCCTATAATCTGACAGTTCCTCAGTTTAATATTTTAAGAATTTTGAGGGGTCAGTACCCTAATGTAGTCAATCTGAAATTGATTAAAGAACGAATGTTAGATAAAATGTCGGATGTGTCACGGCTAATAGAAAGATTAAGAGAAAAAGGACTTGTAGATAGAAAGATGTGTGAGAGCGACCGGAGACACATGGATGTGTGCATTACACCACATGGACTTGATCTCCTCAAAACTCTCGATGAAGAGCTGAAAGAAATAAATAAAAAGTTATCTATCCTCACCAAAGCTGAAATGGAAACTCTGAATCAGCTTCTTGATAAACTCAGAGGTTAAAACAGGTTCTTAAATAGTAGTAACATAATGAGTATAGGAACCACTAGTAACCCGATCCGTAACGTCCATATTTTAAATTTATTTTGGGTGACTACCATTCCCAATAAATCATCATAATACTCATTATTTTCAAATATTTTCTTAACTGCTTTTTTCATTTCAATACCGGTTTTTTTGCAAGTGTATAATACTCAGTACTTCTTATATATGGAATGTTCACAGTCACCCTCGTATTTGTATCAAACGATGTGACCAGGAATATATTTAACCAGATTGGGATTTCTTTATAGAATTTTAATGAGATACGGGTTTTTCTTATCTTTGCAGGGTTTAATTAAATATCAGTTTCTGCCCCGGTAGCTCAGCAGGATAGAGCGTCGGTTTCCTAAACCGCAGGTCGGAGGTTCGAATCCTCTCCGGGGTACAAAACCTTAAACGGTTTCGAGACTTCGTCCAGACTTTTACCCAAATTAGATCGCATCTTTCCTACCAGGAGCCTTTTCGATTTCTATCCTTATTTTTATTTTTTTATTTTTTGCGGTGTTCCGGGCAAGCAATATTTTACCAATTTCTCCCCTGATTTTTATTTCAATTTTGAGTCTATATCTTGTGAATTTATTTTATAGAAAGTTTCTTATGGAATTCTATGAACAAGGTAATTAATGCTTTATATGTTTACTTTATAATTATTTAGTTTCTCCAGGATATATTGTGCTCGCGCTATATCTGAATGAAATTCCCGGGCATGTTGGGCAGCATTTTTAGCTATTTTTTCCCGTGAGGATTCATTCCTTAAATAATATTCACAAAGTTCTACAAGGTCCGATAAATCATCTCTGCAAAAAATGATATTCTTATTGTTTTCAAAATCCTGCGGAATTTTAATTTTTGGTTTTATACTTATCATAAATCTTCCAAGTGCCGGAACCTCCCAATACCGGAAGGTATCCCACCCTACCCCAGGAAAGCTTAATACTATCCTGCAGGAGGCAATTTCCTGCAAGTAAAAACTTCCTTTTCTTTTATACCTTCTGAAGGTTTGATTACGAGTTGTACCATTACTTCGGCAATCAAATTTATCCTCAAGCAGATCCAGAGCTGATGTACGAATCGGATTTGATTCCACCGCCCAAAAAGATACATCATATTTAAATTTATCAGGTAATCTCTCAGGCAGGTTATCGAAATTAAACGAGAGAGGCAGAGGGAAAACGTTCTTTCCTAAGTCCGCATTTTCTAAATATTCACGTTTAAAGATAATATCAAAGTTTCTTCGATTAACTGCTTCCTGGTAAATTTCGAAGGAATGGAGTCTTTCCAGGTCACCTCCTAAATGTGAAAAATCTCCTCCATCTAAGAAAATCACAGGGATTTTTGCAGGAATCGAATCTATGATATCCAGATAACTTCTGAAACATTCAGGTTTTGCCGCAGCAACAATTACGTAATCATATTCTTTTCTTCTCAACAGGCTTTTAAGTGATCCGAGCAAGCTGCCTTTAACATACCCATTACTTCTGGGATATTTTCTTCTTCTTAAATGATAATTGGAATTCCAGGGATATTCGATGATATTTTCAGCACCCAGAATCTTCGCAAGTCCGCTATATGATAAATCCTGAATGCCATCCGATTCTGCTGTATTTATAAATAAGATTTTCAATTACAACCTTAAATGTGGATAATCAAAAGTTACTTAAATTAAATGATTTTTAGAAAAATTAAGCGTTGTATAAGAATGAAAGATATGAAGGATAACATTGAATATAAAAGCAAGGATATAGAACCGGGGGACTGTCAGTTTTCTCTTTCGAGGCAGGTTTTAAAATCTCATTGTGTGATGGGTAGCAATATCTCTGTCGCAACAAATAATTTTTGTTATAATCCTTTATTTTTTTCTTGATTTTATCCTCACAAAACGTAAGTTCACACTTAACGAATAATCTAACCCTAATCTAAATGCTTTTTAACCAAGCTGTTTCTCTACAGTGACAGTATTGTGGTTATAGTTTTTTCTATAGAGGACCGCTCTTATTAAACCGACTGATTATAAACAGCTAAAATTTAACTGGAGGGTTTTATGAATACGAGTTAATTTCATTCATACGCGGGTGGGCAAAGAAACGAATTATTTGATAAAACTATTTGAGGTAAAGAGATGAAAATAAAATCATTTAGTGTTTATGTCTTAGCTTTGTTTGTTCTTACCGTTCTCTATTCCTGTTCTGATAAAACTGATAACCTAACAAATTCTCAGCTGCAAAAAGGTCCGGCTATGCAGCCTGCTGAAGTAACTGTATCTGTGTTTGCTTCAGGATTAAATAATCCCCGCGGACTCAAATTCGGCCCGGATGGTTACCTGTACGTGGCCGAGGGAGGTTTAGGAGGAACCAATACAACCTCTGGTCTTTGCGATCAGGTTATACCGCCGATAGGTCCATACTCAGGCGATTATACTTCCAGCATCTCTAAGATCAGCCCGGCAGGTGATATTACAACTGTTGCAGATAATCTTCCTTCCGATCAGACAAGCGCTGAATCAGGCGGACTTGTGAGCGGTGTGGCAGACGTTGCCTTTGTAGGGAATACTCTTTACGCTCTTCTTGCAGGAGCAGGGTGCTCTCATGGTTTTGAGAATGATCCGAATGGAATCATAAAGGTTAATGATGATGGTTCCTGGGAATTAATTGCTGACCTGAGTGACTGGTCTTTGAATCACCCCGTTGCAAATCCTGAAGAAGATGATTATGAACCTGACGGAACCTGGTACAGCATGCTGAATGTCCGTGGCGATCTTTATGCGGTTGAACCGAACCATGGTGAAATCGTAAAGGTTACTACAAGCGGTAATATCAGCAGGTTGATTGATGTGTCCGCTTCGCAGGGACACATTGTTCCAACAGCACTGGCATACCATGGAAATTTCTATTTCGGTAATCTAAATACTTTTCCCGTGGTGCCAGGCAGCTCGAAAATTTTTAAGGTTACGCCCAGCGGTCAGATACAGGAACGGGAGACAGGACTTACAACTGTGGTAGGTCTGGTATTTGATAATCAGGATATGATGTATGCTCTCGAAATGTCAACTGCTCCCGGCGACCCTACTCCGGGTACAGGAAAAATCGTACGAATACATCCGTCTGGTCAGCAGGAGACGCTGGTTGATACTTTGTTCTTCCCTACTGGAATGACGATGGGCCCTGACGGTGCTCTCTATGTTTCAAATAAAGGATTTGGACCCCCGGTTCCGGGCTTTGGTGAGATTCTAAAAGTTTCAGTTAATTAGTCCGAAGCTTGCCATTACTTTATATTTAATGAAGCTTCTTCAGAAGAATAGAATTAAACAACCCCCAATTGGCAGGCAGGAGAATAAACCCGCCTGCCGTTAAGGGTATTTCGGAAGATCCGGGTTGTTTATTATGACCCCGGAGAGGCTGCGTTTTTGTAGAATAAATGTTTGCCATCCCAACCTATAACTTCGTGAAGGCCGCGCCATTGTAGCCTATACTATCCAAAATATACAGGATTTTCATCCAGGAAGGATCTGAAGATTTCATCGGAGAGAAGATAAATGATCCTTAAAGCAATGTGCCCTGCTATATTCTTCTCCTGAAACCCTCACCTCTAACTTCATGCACATTACTAATAATCATAAAGGCATCAGGATCTATTTCTTTAACAAGATCAGTGACCGATCCCAGCTCTTTTAAGGTTACAACTGTAACGATTACCTCACGTTCAACATTCTTATATAACCCCCTTGATTTAAATGCTGTTGCCCCCCTGCTTGTCTTCTCCATTAATCCTTTTGCTACTTCAGGATATTTATCCGAAATAACATACACAGCTCTTGCATAATCAAATCCATCAATAATAACATCGATAATTCTGGAGGCGATAAAGAGAAGGAAGAAAGCATAAAGGGTCAGGGCAAAAGCTGGTCTGTCGGGAGAAAGGTCTTTGAACTCAATTACAAATCCCGCTGCGGTAATTACAACAAAATCGATCATCATTATGGCCATCCCGGGCTTGACGCCGAATTTCTTCTGCATTATAGCTGCCACAATATCTGAGCCGGCTGTGGTTCCTTTAAATTTGAATATGATGCCGAGGCCGATTCCCAAAAGTGCGCCTCCTACCAGTACAAGGAACAGAAAATCATTATGAAGCAGGTCCCTGATCGTCTGAGTATCCTGAAGTCTTATAAATCCTAAACCCGGTATATCACCTCTGAAAAAATCTATAAAGAATGAACTCAGCGTGAATCCTACAAAAGTTCGTATCCCGAAACTTTTTCCGAGAGATATTATTCCCCATATGAACAGAGGGATGTTGAATACCCAGATAGTCAGGCCTATGGGGATTGTGTTATTGGATAAATAATAGACAGCCATCGCAAGTCCGCTTACTCCTCCAGGTACCACTCTTGCATCAACAAGGAAAACTCCTATGCCTATTGACATCAGCGCTGCCCCGATAGTAATAGCGATGTAATCAATAATCGCCTGCTTTATGCTGTGTGCATCACTCATATCTTAGTTCTTTTCAGGAAATTAAAATGTAAATATAATTCCTTGGAAATTAAGGTGGTTAAAAAAAATTCGGAAAGTTCTGACAAAGCGAAATGTTTTACATATTAAGCCAGTAGGTCATTTTGATAAGGAAGATGTTGTCGGGACGAAGATCGGTTAAGTTTGTAATTGCTCTGCTGAATTGAAATTCCGGATCTGAATAGTTTTCACTCCTTGTTTGAGTCCAAACAAAATATACTACAGAACCGGGTAGGTATTCCCACCTCAGCACCGCATTGCCTCTCAGGGAGACGAACTTGAAATCATTTTCTCCCAGGTCAACAGGCTGTGCGGGTCCGTTTCCATCCGGATCAGCTACATGGGTTTCCGGGTTGTAGGCGGAACCTTCTTCCCCGTATACGTTAAATGTGTATGTTCCCGGCTCTCTCAGTTCCTTATACCTGGCATATTTTCCGGTCGAAATTAAAGGCTGAGCGTAGAACTGCAGACTCAGGTTTGGTGTGAACGTCCAGTTAAGTCTTATCCCGGCCGAGAGCGTGTTCTGGTCAAGTTCTCCGAATACATATCTCTTCCCATATGTATCTTTTGCCAATGGATCGGTGAAGGTATTGATGTACTGCGAGTTGTCAAGATTTTTAGTGTAAGAAGGACTAAAACTTATAAGTACGTTAGCCGCAGGCCTATAGTCAACGCCCGCACTCACACCCCAGTTCTTTGAATTGTTTTCCTGGATGTATGAAGTATAGCTGGCGCTGAAGATAAAGTTATTTCTTGTGTCTGTATTTGCGAAGATCTCGAATTGGTACCCCGGAAGATTCATCATTAGGGGTCCTCCGCGTGTGCCGCGGTCGTTTATTGTCCTTGGATTATATGCACCGTCCATGCTTATGTCAATATAATTCAACGTGGTCATATTAGCCAGTAAATATACACCCTGCCAGGTAATCTGACGGTCAAAATTGTAATTTCTGAATAGAGCTCCTCCAAGCTGTAGACTGCGGAACCAATCAGTAGGCTCATGCCATGTATACCCGCTTACGAAATGATAATTTATCAGATTCGTTCTCGAGATAAACCCCAGGTCATTTACATCGAACCCAGGCGATATAACGCCGAGAGCGGTATTAAGGAATATGTTCCCTTTCTGTTTGTTGATTGCAAGTCGACCGCCGTACCCGGAAAGCGATGCCGCTGTGCTGTCGAGCTTAAGAAATTTTGAATCGGGTCTCTGGAAATAATGCTGCGAACTCTGCTGAAGCTCAAGAATACGCTCCTGCGTACCGCCTGCATAGCTCATCCCTCCCCAGCCGCTCATAACCCAATCTTTATTACCGTCAAGGAATGTCCATCCGTCAATTCCCCCGGTGTATGCTTCACCGTTTAATTCAGCCTTCAGCCTGTTATCCTTAAAGAATCGTTTGGTGATTGTTGTAATGAATCCGATTCCCTGATTCCCTTCGTTAATCTCTTTTTGTGCCCTGAATATACCGTAGTAAGTCAGAGGCTCAATTTCAGCAGATGACCTCACCCCGCCAGTTGATAAATCAGCGTATTCTCTCTGCGTTACAGCTTGAATAACACCCATATTTATATCGCCGTCAACTTTCCCGGTAAGCTTGGCGGCACCGAGAATATGTGTACCGTCGGGTACGCTGGTAAATTCCGCATCCGGCACGCTTCCCCCGGGCGTTCTTCCAATCCTTCTGCTGTAGAAGAAATCGGGATTGCCCCAGTTGAAGCCCCAGTTGCTCCGGGACCCTCCGTAACCGAAATTGAAGATATTCGACCCTTCAATGAAGAAAGGTCTTTTTTCATCGAAGAAGGTTTCAACGTCGCTAAGGTTAATTACGGCAGGGTCTATTTCAACCTGGCCGAAATCAGGATTGATGGTAGCATTCAGGGTCAGGTTGGAACCTATGCCATATTTAAGGTCGGCTCCCATACCTGCTGAGTACTGCTTTCCATTATTGAAAGGATCATTCGGCGAATGCCCTGTATAAGAAGCTTTGGAAGTTACATAAGGGAGTATCTCCAGGTTGTTTGCCGGTTTTACATCCCTTATTCCATTAAGAGTTATAAAACGCGATACAAACCCGCTTTCATTCTTAGGAATATATACAAGGTAGTCTCTCTCATGCCTTCGTGCCAGGTCGCGCTTAAAATCTATTCCCCAAGTTTGAATATCATCCGACGCAAATTTGAGTTGCGAAAAAGGGATCTTCATCTCTGCGGTCCATCCCTCTTTATCGATATGAACCTTACCTTCCCAAACCCCATCCCAGATGTAGTCAACCCCTTCATCGTTATACAGAACACCGTCTTTCAGGGTACCCGCTGCTGTAATTCCGAAATAGTTTCCTGACCTTTTATCGTTATAAGGATCAAGGTAAACAGTAAACTGATCGGAGTTTCCGTCCTCATCTCTTCTTACCAGGTTTGCGTAAATTGAATCGGGAGAAGAGTCATACATCCTTGCGCCTATATACAGAGCCTCCTCATCATAAACTATATATACCTTTGTCTTTTCACTCGGGGTCTTCCCCTCATCAGGATCAAGCTGGGTGAATCCGGTCACAAACTCTGTGCTTTTCCAGATCGGTTCATCAAGGTGACCGTCAACTGATATGGCTGTATTTATTTTAACCGCGGTAATTCTGTCTTCCGGTTTGCTTTCACCAAAATTTAATCCTGTGATAAGAACTAATATGCATCCTAGTAAAATTATTATTCGTCTCATAAGGCCCCGCCAGATTTATTCAGTAATTATTTCTGTTTTTTAATATATATTTCACCGGATGTAGTCTGAACTTCAATCGTACTCCCGCCCCCGTTTAATTGATATGTGGTTTTTACTGTGCTATGACTTTTATCTTCGGTGGTAATCTTAAAGTCGGAGGTAATGGGACTGGAATCTTCCTCTCCCCATGTATCCCATCCTCTTACTTTCGCTACAACAGTGGCTTTGGCATTATCAGGAAGGTAGAGTGTGATGCTGCCCGAACCTGATTTTATTTCGCTGTTCATTTTGGGATCTGGATTCAGTTCCACATAAACATCACCGGCGCCGGTGTAGCAGTCTATACCCCCTTTAATATTCTTAAATGAAAGGTTGCCGCCTCCGGTTGTAATCTTCGTTTTACCGTTTGCGCCTGAAACTGTTACATTGCCGCCTCCGGTAGTCACTTTCGCCGACGAAGATACTTTTTCAACATCAACATTTCCGCCTCCGGTAGTTACGCTGAATACACCTCCAACCTCACCCGATTTTACGTTACCCCCTCCGGTTCTTATCTTAAGATCTTTACTTACACTAAAAACCCGTACGTTCCCTCCGCCTGTGTTAAGATCAGCGGTACCGGTGATACTGCCTATCTGAAGATCTCCTCCTCCGCTATTTATTACCGCATCTCCGTCAACCTTACCAACTCTTATTTCACCGCCCGCTGTATTAAGCTCTGCATTTCCCTTGATATTTTTTGTCTCAATATCACCGCCGGCTGTTTTACATTCCACTTTCCCGGTGATATCATTGTTTATAATGATCTCTCCGCCGCTTGTATTAAGATTAAGGTTGATCGAAGCAGGAGCCGTGATAACAAGATCTTCACCTGAATAACCGTCTGAGCTAATCGTCAGTTTATTTCCATCCTGCACTATTTTGAAAGCTGATAGGTCAGTATCCTCATCCTCTTCATATTTTATCGATACCTGGTCATTATTTCCGGTTTTCAGATTGATATCGCCATAGTCGATGTTTACCTCAATTGATCCGTTCCTGCCAAGGTTGAAGGTTTTTTCTTTTTGCTGTGCCCGGGCTGTAAGTATTCCCGCCAATACGATTAAGAATATTATAAGTAATTTTTTTCTGTATGTTTTCATTTTAGTTATACTCCTTAAGTACTGTTTTCGCCTGGTAGCGAATATAATTGTTATCGTCCTGCTGCATTTTCTTCCTGAAGATAGAAAGGTCTTTACTGTCGAATGTCCTCCCTTTCTTACTTGCCTGCACCAGCATATTCATTGCATCGATCCGCATTCCCGACGACGAATCGTTCTGCAATACATACAGCATAGCGCCTTTAACGTCATCATCAAAGCTGAACTTCTTAAGCAGCTTCATAGCCTCAAATCTTACTCCCTGATTATTATCAAACTTAACCACAGAGAGCAGCGCACTCTTTATTTCGGGGTCAGGCTGTGACTCTCTGCTTGAATTTATAAGGTTGATTGTATTCAGCCTGGTGCCGGGATTATCCACATTCAGCATTGAGTAGGTTAAAATGTTCTGTACCTGGGGATCACTGATCTTTCCTTTTATATGCATCGGCTTGATTGCGTCAAAGGTGAAGTCAACAGTTCCGTCTTCTGCATTTTTACTGATAAACCTTACATCGCTTATTCTGGTATCGCCGGAAAGCATAACCTGGTTATTCTGTTCATCAGGGTGCGGATTTTCCATAGAATAATGGATTGTTCCGGCTGTGTCAAAAATGAAATAACCCGCTATCATCCCTATTATAAGGAATGAGAATGCTGCGGCTGCAAGCTGCGGTGTAAGGAAGAAGGATGAAGCCAGCTTATCTTTCAGGTATTCCCATAAACCGGATTTCTGTCGCTCAAGTCTTAGTTTTGATCGTAATTCATCCCTTGCTTCACTAAGCAGTTTTGTGTCAGGCTCGGGAAGTTCGTTCTGCTGAAGTGAATCTTTAAGAAGCTTTGCGGAATAGAACTCCGTGCGGCATAGATTGCAGTTCTTTTAAATGCTCCTCAAGTTTTATTCTGTCACGACTGTTAATTTCTCCGAAGAAATATTCATCTATCAGGTTTCTATATTTTTTATGCTCCATAACTTTCTCCCGTTAAGCGTAATAAAGATCTGCCAGCTGCGTCCGCATTTTCCTTACTGCATCGAAAAGGTACTTCTTAATGGTTCCTTCTCCGCAGTGAAGCATTTCTGCTATTTCCTTCAGCTTGTAGCCCTCGTAATGTTTAAGAATAAATATCATTTTTTGTCTCGGTGATAATGTTTCCAGCGCCTTGTTTATATGCTCGGAAATCTCATGGTTTGTTACTACTCTCTCAGGAACCGGCTGATCGTCTTCTAACTCTTTTCCCGTATTCATACTTTCATCTTCGCTGTCAGGATGAATGGAAACAAATTCTCTTCTGCTGCTTCTCGTTTTATGGGTAAGGCATACATTAACAACAATTCTGTAAAGCCACGTAGAGAATTCGCTGTTGAACTGAAACTTCTTCAATCCTTTGTATACCCGGATGAAAACATCCTGGTAAATATCTTTCGCATCATCTTCATTCTTCACGTATTTCATAGCCAATGCCAGTACTTTTTTGTCGTAGTTGTATATAAGCTCTTCAAAAGCTGAAGCATTACCATTCTGTGCTCTTATTATTAGTTCTGTTTCCTTCTGTGTCATTTAATTATCCGCATCTGTTTTATTAGACTAAAGCTTTCCCAAAAGGTTGGTAGATGATGCCGAAAATTACCCAATTATAAGAGGATAGTGTGAGTTACTTTGATAAGCGTAAGTTATTGAGGATAACCGGCATTGAACATTTCGATCGCTTCGTGCCGCGGCGAAATTCCGCTCTTCAGGGGCAGACTATTCAACATATCATTTCAATACAGGAAATTGTTGATTATTTCATCAAGTGTGACAAAAATGGCAGACTGCTATTTAGATTGGATTTATCTTGGGGTTGTGCCGTATTAGTCTCGGAGTTGGACTCAAAATGAGACACCCCTAAAACCCCAAAAAAACGCAATTCTCAACTGTTGAAAATATCCTCAGTGTGACAAAATGGCATACCTCAAATCGGGACAATTTTATGCAAACTCTTTCAATTGATCACTGATATATCTTGTAGATAAGAAATTTGCCCGGAGGAATTTTAATATGAAGTTCTGCGTTTTGTGATGAATCAGTTGAAACCGATCCTTCTTCCCCCGATATAAGTTCTGTAAAAGAAGCCCCCGGGGCACCCAGCCGAACGTCGAACTCATCAGGTTCTTTACCCGTATTGAAAACGATAACATATAATTCATCAGTGGTCTTTCTGCTGAAAGCAAATGATGCTTTCTTATCGTTTGTGTAGAGGAACTTCAGGGTACCTTGCTTTAGTGCTTTACTTGAGTTGTGGATTGCAATTATTTTTTTGTAGAAAGTCAGCAGATCGTTATTAACTTCAACTTTGTATCTGCCGAACCCTTTCTTAAATCCTGAAGCAGGGGTTATAACTTCATCATCGTATTTCAGTCCGGCCCATAACATAGGCTTTCTGTCGTGTGGATCATCAGCGCCCCACATACCGGCCTCATCCCCATAGTAAATCATCGGCGCGCCCCGGTATGTCATCTGAAAAGCCGCAATCATCTTCTGCTTCTCGTAATCTTCTGGCGAAGGCTTGCCAGGATTATAATCCGGATTTCCCTCATTCCCTTCACGGTCGTACTCACGGTCGGGATTCTTGATCATCGATGAGATTCTTTCTGTATCGTGACTGTCAACCAGGTTTTGTAAAAGATACAGGTTCTGCTCAGGATAGTTCTTATCGATTTCCTTTAACCGGCCGACAAACTCCGAAGCACTGATCTTTGTTGTTTCCACCACAAAAAACCGGTTAACAGCAAACGCAAAACTATAATTCATAAGACCGTCAAAAGCACCATGCTCTGATATAAAATCAGGTGAAACTTCCCACAGCTCACCAATTGTTATAGCTTCAGGGTTTAACGATTTAACCAGTTTATTCGAGTCTTTCCAGAACCCCAGGGGAACATCTCTTGCAACATCAAGTCTCCACCCGTCAATTCCATCCGATGGATCTCCATCTTTATTCGGATCCATCCACCTTGTAGTTGAATTAAAAATATACTGTTTGGGTCCGGCTGTAAGGTCGCTGTCATTCCTGCTGAACTGGGGAAGGGATTTTATATTCCACCAGCCCTGGTAATCAAACTCATTCTCCGTGGTTGAAGGATCATCGAATCTCTTTATCTGGTACCAGTCCTTATATTTTGAATCCTTCCCATTCTTAATAATATCCTGAAAAGCCCAGAACTGAATCCCGGTGTGGTTGAAAACTCCGTCTATAATAATTCTTATATCTTTTTTATGTACGGCCGAAATTAAATTCAGGAAGAGTTTGTCGGCAGAGGTCCATTTCCAGGTCTGCGGATCATCGGGAACTTCAGAAGCTATGATTTTACGGTCGCCTTCAGGGTCAGGACCAAAATTCACATCTATATGATGATATGTCGACCCGTCATATTTATGCATTGAAACAGCTTCAAACACGGGATTAAGATATATTGCTTTAACACCAAGGTCTTTTAGATAATCCAGATGATCTAAAATTCCCTGAATATCTCCACCATATCTCCGCTCAGATATATGCCTCTCTGACCTATGTTCTGAACTGTCACCTTTCCCGGTATCAGCTTCAAACCAGCTGCTCGTCCAGGAAGTGATTTTCCTGTCCTTCGGAACTGTTCTGCTGTTTATAAAAACCTTCGATGCCTCGGGATCATTCGTCGTATCCCCGTTGGCAAAACGTTCGGGAAATATCTGGTACCACACAATTCCTTTAGCCCAATCCGGAAAATTTTGCTGTGCAGTCAGGCTGCTGCTTATAAGCAGTAAAAATAATCCCCATACCAGAAGTATTTTTTTCATAGGGAAAGTTCTTTTTTCATTAAGGCCAGCGATTCATCAATCGAATGAGGTTTATAGCCAAGTTCAGTTTGTGCCTTAAGTATTAACAGGCCCGACCTTAAAGGCCTGGGGGCCGCCTGGTTTAGCTCAGAGGTTAAAATCGGGGTAATCATACTTTTATCAAGCTTAAAGAAATCGGCTATCTTCATAGTAAATTCATAACGGCTTAAGAATTCCTTCCCACCGATATTGTATATACCGAATTTTTTATATTCAATTACCTTGCTGATTGCCTGCACCATATCGTCAATAAAAGTTGGGTTGTTTACCTGGTCTGTTACGATCTTTATGTGCTTGCCGCTTCTTATAGAATTTACAACCCACCTTACAAAATCGGGACGACTGTTATGGGCGATGCCATACAAAACATTTGTCCTTAATATTGTATAAAAAGTTCCGCTTATCCTCAGTACATTCTCGCTCGCAAGCTTGGTTCTTGCATAATACCCAAGGGGACTTGGTTTATCTTTTTCAGAATATGGTCCTTTTTTTCCGTTAAATATATAATCAGTTGAAATATGAATTATATGAGAATCTATTACTCTCGATACCTCGGCAATATATTCAACGCCTTTTACATTCGTTTTCCAGGCCTGTTCCCGTTCTGTTTCACTGAGATCCACATTAGTATAAGCCGCGGCATTTATTATGATATCAGGATAAAAATCGTATACAAGATCTTTCACTTCCTCCCGCTTTGTTAAATCGATCTGCCTGTATTCTCCCTCCTCAAAAACCGGCTCGTCTTCAACAGAACACGAAAGCAGCTGTATACCCTGCTGCCTGTTGTAAAACTCAACCAGCCGCTGACCCAGCATACCGTTGGCTCCAAAGAGAAGTATTCTTTTCTTAATTATTTCGTGAGAAAACATCGCTTTTCAATCTATTAAAATCGTTCATATGGCCATAGGAAGCTGCATATCCGGAGGCTGTTACGGCATCCTTTAAGGCCGCTTCAATCGACCTGTTTTTAATATAAGTATAAAAAAAGACTGCCCCAAAAACGTCGCCAAGTCCTACCTGGTTCTTCACTTCCGTATTGAGCGCGCGCATTTCCTTAATAATAATTTTCCCATCAGTAATGCTGTAACACACAGCGCCTTTTTCTCCCCGTGTTTCAAGCAGGAATTTCACATTTGTCCCGAGTATATATTTAATGATTTCTTCCTTACTATCTGAATCCGTAATCGTAAATAATTCTCTAGTGTTAACCTGAAGTATATCGATATTCCGCAGCCATTTATTAAAATCCGGAATCAACCTGAATTCTCTTTGCATATTCTCGTTTAATCCTCGCGAAAATGTATGCACATCAAAATAAATTGGTCCCTTAAATTCATTCCTTATCTCTATAAGTTGTTCAAGAGAGATATCAAAGCCCGTTATCATATTTATCAGTATGCCGTCAAACTTATTTAAGTCAGCCGTATCTACCTTCAGCCCTCCGGTGATATTTTCATATATTTCTTCGCGCTCCCTGTCATCATATATGTTAAGTCTTACTTTAGGGATTACCTCCGTGTAATTAAGGAAGGTGTCGTTTACCTTGCTGTAATGATTACTAAACAGCTGATCACCCTGCTTATACGCGGTACACAGGTATATTTCATCATTATCATCTTTAATATTCTGCATAGCACTGACGGAATAAAAGATCCCTCCAGGCTTTATTTCATATCCGCCTTTATAGTAAATATGATCTTCGACCGATTGCCCGATTAAAAGTAACTTCATATACTAAAATCCTTAATTTTTTCCTTACGAAAAAGCTTAAAGTATCTGCTCCCCGATTAATTTTCCGACATCCCCCAAATCAGTTTCCGCAATCTCCCGAAAAAATTCCCCCCGCCCGAAACCTTTTCCCCGCCCCCCGAACTCTCTATTGTTAGTTCCAGCACCTTAAAGTGAGTTCCGTGACAATCCCCCTCATAATGGAATTCTATCTTCCTGAAATTTGTTATATATTTACCTGATAAATTGAGCTAAAATTCGGTATACAAATCACATACAGAGATTGAAGAAAGAATGAAAATCGGAATAACCTGTTATCCAACCTACGGGGGAAGCGGGGTAATCGCAACTGAACTTGGTAAAGAACTGGCACTGAGAGGTCACAAAGTACATTTTATAAGTTATGCCCTGCCATTCCGACTTACACAGTTTATAGAAAATGTTGTGTTTCACGAAGTTGAGATGAGCAGCTATCCGTTGTTCGAATTCCCTCTTTATAGTCTTGCCCTTGCAAGTAAGATGGTTGAGGTTGCACAATATGAGCAGCTCGATCTGCTGCACGTGCATTACGCAATTCCGCATGCCAGCAGCGCATACCTTGCAAAACAGATGCTGAAGGACAAAGTTGACCTTAAGGTAGTAACCACGCTGCATGGAACAGATATAACGCTGGTAGGACTGGAACCCTCTTTTCTTCCACTTGTAAAATTTTCTATTGAAGAAAGCGACGGAGTTACTGCGGTATCAAGATTCCTTAAAGAGAAAACAATAACTAATTACGAGATTGAGAAAAATATTGAAGTTATTCCCAATTTCGTTGATACCGATGTGTTCAAACCATCTGACTGCTGCGGCTTCCGAAAGCACATCGCACCGAACAATGAAAAGGTTCTTGTGCACACATCAAATTTCCGCCAGGTCAAAAGAGTTCCTGATACGCTGAAGATATTCGCTAAAGTGATTGAAGAGGTTCCTGCTAAATTGGTTCTCGTGGGTGATGGTCCCGATCGTTCTGAATGTGAAAGATTGTGCCGTCAGCTGAACCTGTGCGACAACGTCAGGTTCCTCGGTAAACAGGACGGACTGGTTGAGATTCTCAATGCATCCGACATATTCCTTATCCCTTCTCAGTCGGAAAGTTTCGGACTCGCTGCTCTTGAAGCTATGGCATGCGGACTCCCGGTGATCAGCTCAAGCGTCGGTGGTCTTCCCGAACTTGTTAGACATAACGAAACAGGCTACATAGCGGAAATTGGTGATATCGACAGGATGGCAAAATATACGGTCGACCTTTTGACAAATGACAGGAAATATAAATTGTTTTCTAATAACGCCAGAGAAAGGACGGTTTCTTTGTTCGATAAGAAAATTGTTATTCCCCAATATGAAGAATATTACAAAAAGTTTTTAAACAAATGATAGTTTACTGCGCAGGTGCTATAAAGGGAGATTCCTCCTATCAGGAGAGTTACCTCGATATTATTAATTTTGTTAAAAGTGATGGTCATTCCGCATTGTCTGAACTAAATCCTGATTTTAAGGCAGCCTTCCCGCTTAATGAAAAACAAGTCTTTCAGCGCGATATAAAATGGATTGAGAAAAGTACAATGATGATTGCGGAGATATCGGGACCAAGTCTGGGCGTGGGATTTGAAATTGCATACGCCCTTTATATGCGTGAATCCCTGTACTCGCGCTCTATGATGCGGAAGTTGAAATGGTATCGGCAATGATAACCGGCGGCGATTCGGAACTACTTTATGTAATGGCGTACCACAGCAAAAAAGAGCTTGAGGAGATTGTTAAAAATTTCCTTAAACAACAGTCCTGAGATCGACGATTAAGGATATTCCAAATATGGAATACCGTAATTTCCCGGATGATTTTCCTGTCTGATAATAAACCTGTTACCTTAAAAGATTGTAATGAACCTTAGCGAGAATATCTTTAATTATTTAAGCGGCTTGTACGGCAAAGATGCTGCTGATATGTATGAGGATTTTGCCGGCAGTGAACCGCGAAAATATATTCGTGTAAACCGCCTTAAGTCATCCCGCGACAGCCTGAAAGATCTGCTCAAGGTTAATTACAGAATTGGTTCTGAAATAATTCCCGGCGTGCCCGATGCACTGCATATAACAGAAGACTCAGGCGGACTGCTGGGGAAAACTATTGAGCATATCTGCGGTCTCTATTACATCCAGAGTCTCTCTTCAATGTTTCCTCCGCTTGTTCTTAATCCTGCTGAAAATGATATCGTACTCGATCTGTGCGCGGCTCCCGGCTCTAAAACTACAGAACTGGGTGAGCTGATGAATAACGGTGGTACCCTGATATCAAATGAAATACAGAACGACCGTGTAAGAATGCTGGTTTATAATATTGAGAGAATGAATCTCATAAACACAGGAGTGATCCATTCTAAAGGAGAGCTGCTCAGCAAGGTTTATGCTGATCATTTTGATAAAGTGCTTGTTGATGCTCCCTGCAGCGGACTTGGGATCGTGCAGAAAAAGGGTGAGGTAGGCGACTGGTGGTCGAAGGAAAGAGCCGAAAGGCTTGGAGAGCTGCAGCTGAAGCTGCTTATAGCCGCTGTTAAGATGACTCGCCCCGGGGGAGAGATTGTCTATTCTACGTGTACTCTTACTGTTGAAGAAAATGAAATGGTGCTCGATAAAGTCCTGAGAAAATATCCTATTGAAGTTGCGGAAGTAAACCTTCCGTTTGAGGCCGAAGACGGGATCATTTCTTATGAAGGAACCGTCCTTAACCCGCGACTTAAAAGGGCAAAGCGTATACTTCCCTGGCAGTCGGGCTCCGAAGGCTTCTTTATAGTTAAGCTGATAAAAACAGATGTAACGGAACCTCCGTCTCAGGTTCTTCCGCCAAAAAGAGATATCAGGTTCCTTTATCCGAAATCAAAAGAGTTGGTCAGGAAGCTGGAAAAGCTCTCATCCATTTTCGGGATAGATATAAATGTATTTAGTAACTACCGCTATTATTTCCGGCAGAATGATATCTTTTTTATAACGGACGACTGGCAGGATGAAAATCCCGGACTGTTTGAAAGGATTGGTATCAAACTTGGAAGCATAGACCGCAATAATGAGATCGTTCTTCATACGAATGCCGCACAGGTGCTGGGAGATTTAATAACCAAAAGTATTTATCAGCTGGCAAACCAGGATGAACTTAAGGTTTATCTCGAAGGCGGAACCATAAAAAAAGATACCGGTAGTTATGGTCAGTATGTCATAAAGTATAATGACCTCCTGCTTGGCTCAGCAGTAATCTCAAAGACCGGCATCAAAAGCCGCTTCCCCCGCTCCCGCCGCACCCAGCAGATCCTTAAAGAGTTCTAGATTGCTGAATTCAATGAAGCCCTCCGAAGAATGACATTCCGGATTTATTTCGGGATCTGCTATTTTCAATATTCAATTAAACGTATCTGCCGCGCAGCTTATACATCATAGTACAAAGCAAACTCATACGGATGAGGCTGAAGCGCCATCGGCCTTATTTCTTTCTCTACTTTATATTTTATCCAGGTTTCTATTACATCTTCTGTAAATACATCCCCCTTCATTAAATATTCATGATCATTCGCCAGTGCTTTAAGTGCTTCGCCTAAACTCGCGGGGGTTGATGGAACATTCGCCAGTTCTTCAGGCGGCATATCATAAATATCTTTATCCAGAGGCTCACCCGGGTCTATTCTATTTATTATCCCATCCAGTCCTGCCATCAGCATTGCCGAGAATGCAAGATACGGGTTGCACGATGGATCGGGACAGCGGAACTCAACTCTCTTTGCTTTGGGACTGCTCGAGTACATCGGTATCCTTATAGATGCACTTCTGTTACGCTGTGAATATGCCAGATTAACAGGAGCTTCGAATCCCGGTACAAGCCTTTTATATGAATTGGTAGTAGGATTAGTGAATGCAAGAAGCGAAGCCGCATGCTTCAGAAGTC
Organism: uncultured Bacteroidota bacterium; assembly: GCA_963839165.1. GTDB lineage: Bacteria > Bacteroidota > Ignavibacteria > Ignavibacteriales > Ignavibacteriaceae > DATFVA01. Next base: position 158,147 of record CAWIUG010000006.1, read on the forward strand.
CGCCAATGAAATAGAGTCCCATCTCACTTAATCCCGCATAGCCTGTACCCGCAAATAAAGGTTTCCCTTTCTTCCATAAACTTGTGTGCACGTGCATTCCGCTTCCGTTATCACCAAACACAGGTTTCGGCATATAGGTAACCGTCCTGTTATTCATCTTGGCTGTATTCTTAACAATATATTTGAACATCAAAAGCTGATCTGCAGCCTTAACCAGGGGCTGAAAACGAAGGTCTATTTCGCACTGTCCCCCGCTTGCTACTTCGTGATGCTGTGCCTCGACATCAACTCCGCAATTTATAAGATTCAACACCATCTCATTACGCAGATCCATAAGTGCGTCTGTCGGCGGAACAGGGAAATATCCTTCCTTATATCTTGGTTTGTATCCAAGGTTGGGATTTTCTTCTCTGCCGCTGTTCCATCTTCCCTCAACAGAGTCTACCATATAAAAACTGCCGTTCGGCTGTGAATCGAACTTCACATCGTCAAACACAAAGAATTCTGCTTCGGGTCCGTAATAAACCGTGTCTGCTATACCGGTAGAATTTAAATATGCAGTTGCTTTCTGCGCTATGTTGCGGGGACAGCGGGAATATTTTTCTTTTGTGGCTGGTTCATAAACATCACAGATAAGACTGATAGTGGGAGCTTCGATAAAAGGATCGTGAAACATTGTGTTTGGATCGGGAATAATAAGCATATCCGATTCATTTATTGCTTTCCATCCCCTTATGGATGAACCGTCAAATCCAAAACCATCATCGAATGAACCTCTCTCAAGTTGAGAAGAGGGTACTGTAAAATGCTGCCATTGACCTGGAAAATCCATAAACTTCAAATCCACAAACGAGATCTTCTTATCTTTTATGTATTTTAATACATCATCAATAGGGGAATTTGTTTTAGCCATAATGCTCCTTTTGTTTTAATTATTTAATATCTAAAACCGTTGTTTCTTTTATTGTAGATAATACAAATGTGGTCTTCGTAGCCGTTACCCCGGGCCACGATTGAATTTCACCAAGCAGCTTTTCAAGAGACCCGGTGTTTTTTGTAATAGCTTTCAGAAGATGAGAACCTTCCCCCAGTACAGAGTGACATTCAAGTATTTCGGGAATGTGGTCAACTTTGTTCAGAAGGGTTTTATAATGTTTCGAAGATTCCATCACTACAAGTATGTATGCCATTATATCGTAACCAAATGATTTCTTGTTCAGTTTGGTATAGTATCCCTCGATTATTCCGTTTTCCTCAAGCTTCTTTAACCTCTCGCTAACGGAAGGAATAGATAAACCTACCTCCTCGGCAATCTGGTTTCTCTTTGTTCTTCCATTCTTCTGAAGGGTATCCAGAATCTTAATATCTAAAGCATCTATCACTTATTGCCTTAATTATTTAGTCAATCTTAAAAATATGGCTGGAAATATAAGGCGAGGGAAGGAATTATGCAAATGTTTTAAATCAAATGTCCACTTTTCTCAGTAATCCCTGATTGAATATCACAGCAGAAAAAAGCGAGATGGTACCTGTGGACGAATATATAGAGAAGGCCATATCACCTGATGAACTGATCGCAAAAGTTAAAAAACTTCTGTCTGAGAAAGTGAAGATGTGTACATAATGATCTTTAGATTTAAAGTATTTCGGGTTGTAGCGGCAGGTTTAGGTTTAATGTACTACTTTTTTTATACCAAAAGGAGTGAATGCTTTGCCTTCGGCTTTCACTTTGTTGAAGAGGTTGAGGTTTTCCTGTGGTCTTTGCTGTAGTTCATGGTAAAGATGGTATTGTACGGCAATATTATTAAGGGATCTGATCCTTATACCTGCAAGTTCCAGCCTGTACTGAATATCCGAATCCTCTCCGATTGATGGTGCTTCATACCTTTCGTCAAAACCATTTATTCGAAGCAGATCTTCCTTGTTTATCGAGAAGTTGCAGCCGAGGAGTCCCCTCGGTTTATTATTAAGCATACTGCGAAGGGTTTTGTTCCGTACATAAAATCCTTTTTCAACATAGTTTGATTTCCCGAATAGCCCGTCACTTACCAGCTTGAAAGTGTTCTTCTCAAGCCAGCCTTTCTTAACCATTCCGGGAGTGAGCTGACTGCTGATTTTTTCCGAAAGATTAACTCTCCTGCCGGTAAGGCATACATACTTGTTCCGGTATTTTGAGTGTTCGTTCAGGAATTGAGAATGCGGAATGCAGTCTCCATCCATAAAGGTCAGATGATCCGCATTTGCAGTCTCAATGGCTTTATTCAATATCTTGTTCTTCCTGAACCCTTTATCCTCGTGCCTGATATGGATTAAAGGAAAGGAAAGAGCCGGGATGACCTTTTTCAGACTGGCTGTAAAGGCTTCATTTGAACCATCATCGGCTATAATTACTTCAAAATCCCACATAGTCTGCCTCTCGAGTCCTGCCAGTACCAGCTCCAGAAAATCAAACCTGTTATATACTGAAATGATTACAGATGTGTGGAACATTAAGTTTATTTCCCCGGATTTTTGTTCTTGCGCAAATTATCCTTTTCTTTTTTCCTGTCGTATGCATTTTTGTTCTTCTCAACTTTAGGAGGTTTTTTCGGGACAGGAATTCTCTTCTTCTTCTTTTCTATTTTAATTTTATCAGCCATAAGATCTCTTCAGAATTTATTTCAGAAGATCGCATAGATAAAAGGAGCAAGTGCCGAACCCTGCGTAAGGATGATTAGTCCTCCCAGCAGCAGCAGAAAGATTAAAATGGGAGCCAGCCACCATTTTTTCCTTACACGCAGGAACTGCCATAACTCCGATAATAAGGATAACTTACTCATCAAAACTGTCTTTCATAGGTTGAAGGATCGAACTGCTTTTTTTCTCTTTTCTCCCAGTACGTATCGGCAGAATGATCTATCTTTAAATTCAGAAACTTTTTATTAAAAATCATCGCAATAAAACGGGTAATCGTCAGTGCAAAATAAAACAGAATTGCGAGAATTACACGTGTCATAATCCAGCCGAGAACTATAGCCAGCGACATCCATACCTTGTTGAAGGGCTTTAGAATCACCGGGAATAAATATCCAGCCAATACAAACACTACCCCAATGATGCCCCAAACAGGATAAGAACCTTTACCTGCCCATAACAGCACAACCGCAATAACGATCAGTACTATTCCGATTGTTAACCCGAACTTCCTGAGATCGGACGGAGATTCCTTAATATTTTTTATCTCGCTGAAAATTTCTTTCATAAGTTAATCCAGTTCAAATTCTTTTTTCCAGTCAGTATCCTCCACAAGTTCCGCCTGATCACCCTTGTCCAGCAGGAAATTTCCCATTACAAGATAATCCATATTGGTGCGCATAAAACATTTATACGCGTCAGCGGGAGAGCATACAATGGGTTCGCCTCTTACATTAAAAGAAGTGTTTATAAGTACCGCGCTTCCGTAGTTCTCCTCAAACTTCTCAATCAGTTTATGGAACAAAGGGTTGGTTTCCCTGTGAACAGTCTGAAGCCTTGCCGAATAATCGATATGAGTGATGGCAGGAATATCGGATCTTAAAATATTCAGTTTCTCTATGCCGAAAAGCTTCTTCTCTTCTTCCGTCATCTCTTTTCGTCTTTCCTTCTTCACGTCTGCCACCAGCAGCATATAAGGTGACTCCCTGTCAATTTCAAAATATTCCGATACCTTTTCTCTAAGCACGGCAGGAGCGAATGGTCTGAAGCTTTCACGGAATTTTATTTTAAGGTTCATAACCGACTGCATTTTAGATGACCTGGCATCTCCCAATATCGATCGGGCGCCCAGAGCCCTTGGTCCGAATTCCATTCTTCCTTCAAACCAGCCTACCACTTTTTCATCCGCCAGTATAGCAGCTACTTTATCAGGCAGCTCTCCGTCATTAAACTTTCTATATTTTATATTATTCTCTTTGAGAAATTCAAGTATATCATCATCTTTATACCCGGGACCAAGGTAAGATCCTTTTTGTGCATCAGAACCCTCAGAAGTAGTCCGTTCATTTCCCAGGTACTGATACCACCCCAATAGCGCAGCACCAAGCGCACCTCCTGCATCACCGGCCGCAGGCTGTATCCATATATTTTCAAAAGGTCCCTCCCGCAGAAGCTTTCCGTTGGCTACACAGTTGAGTGCAACACCTCCGGCAAGACAAATATTCTTCATACCTGTTTCTTTATGAACGTACCTCCCCATCTTAAGAACGATCTCTTCTGTAACATCCTGAACAGAGCGGGCAAGATCCATTTCCTTTTGAGTCAGTTTTGATTCAGGCTCTCTTGGCGGACCACCGAAGAGCTTATGGAACCTGTCATTCGTCATCGTAAGGCCGGCACAATAATTAAAATAATCCATATTCATCCTGAAAGAACCATCGTCTTTAACGTCTATTAATTTCTTTAGGATAATGTCTTTATACTTAGGTTCGCCATAGGGAGCAAGTCCCATTACTTTATACTCACCCGAGTTTACTTTAAAACCTGTGTAGTATGTAAAGGCTGAGTACAGAAGTCCGAGCGAATGCGGGAAAGTAATATCGGCTATAAGCTCAACATGATTATCTATCCCTGTGCCGTAGCTTGAGGTAGTCCACTCGCCCACCCCATCCATAGTTAGTATCGCGGCTTCCTTAAAAGGTGATGGAAAAAAAGCAGAAGCGGCGTGTGACTCATGGTGTTCGGGAAAAATCACCTTACCCTCATAACCAAGCTTCTCCTTTATCATCTCCTTCATCCATAGTTTCTCTTTAATCCAGAGCGGCATTGCTTTAATAAAGGATTTTATACCAACCGGCGCATAAGCAAGATAGGTTTCCAGTAGTCGTTCAAACTTAAGGAAAGGTTTATCATAGAAAGCAGCAATATCAAGGTCAGCGCTTTTAATACCGGCATATTCCATGCAGTACTTTACAGCATGGGAAGGGAAATTATGGTCGTGCTTTCTGCGTGTAAATCTTTCCTCCTGTGCGGCAGCAATTACCTCTCCGTCTTTAACCAGTGCAGCGGCGCTGTCATGATAAAAAGCAGATATTCCGAGTATATACATTCAGATCTTGAATTATTTTCTTGTAAAAATAGATTTTTAATGTGCATTTTACAAAGTAAAAAGGGATAAGTCTCTATAATCAATCTTATTTAAGTACTTATTAAAAAAATCTGCTGGAAAGGTCATTTTTTTGGAACTATATTTGAAATAATTCATTACATTAGTGGAGCAGAACTGCTTCAACCTTGTTAAAAAAGATATATATCAACAATAAAAGGATCAAAAATGAAACAAATTTACCTGTTTCTAATTCTGTTACTCTTCGGTGTAAGTATCACAGATGCCCAGTTTAAGGAGTGGGGGACAAAATTCGGAGCAAGATACAGCCTTCTACTGCCTCAGAACGAATTCCCGAATGTGGGCTTCGGAGGAAATGATAAATTCGCGTTTGATAACTATACCATGTCATACCTTCTGGAAGGGTTTGTTGGTTTTGAACTGACCCCGGTTCTTGAGCTTGATATAAATGCAGGTTACGGTTCCTATGCAGGGTTCCAATTTAATTATGAAGGATATTACAAATCAGAAATAATACCTGTTGGTTTAAGATTCAGGATTGCACCTTTTGATCTTACAGGATGGAATCCTTATCTATACCTCGGCGGCGGGATTATGCATTACAGCAACAAGTATCCTGAACTGAATCTTTTTCCCTCTCCGAAAGATGTCAAGACTGAAGGATGGACAGGATTATTCCCGATAGGTATAGGAGCAGAATTTGCTCTTAGTGATATGGTTCTTGCCGATTTTTCTATCGGCGGAGCATATTCGTCAGGTTTTGATCTCAATAATTATGATAACGGAAGTAATATTGTTGATGCCTACTACAATATTTCACTTGGTCTTACAATCACCGGCGAAAGCTGCAGCTCCGACAGGGATATGGACGGTTTGGGTAAATGCGAAGAAGAGAAACTTGGTACAAGTCCCCGTAATCCTGATACCGATGGTGATGGACTCACAGACGGCGAAGAAGTTCAGATTTATAAAACCAAACCTCTGTTAGCTGATACTGACCTTGACGGTCTGAGTGATTTTGATGAAGTAAAGAAATACAAAACAGATCCTCTGAATCCGGATACGGATAAAGATGGTCTGAACGACGGTGAAGAAGTTAATAAATACAAAACAGATCCGTTAAAAGCTGATACAGATAATGACGGCTTAAGTGACGGTGATGAAGTCATAAAATGGAAAACAGATCCAACCAATCCTGATACTGACGGTGATGGTCTCTATGACGGTGAAGAAGTTAAAACATTCTCAACTAACCCGTTAAGCAAAGATACCGATGGTGACGGATTATCAGATTATGACGAAGTTACAACCTACAAAACAAATCCTCTGGTCAAAGATACCGATGGCGGAGGTGTTGATGACGGAACCGAAGTTACCCGCGGAACTAATCCTCTTGATGCTGAAGATGACGTAATGAAAGTTAACGTTCCTATGGTACTTAAGGGTATAACATTCGCAACAGGTAAAGCAGACATTACACCTGAATCAGAGAATACCTTAAGGAAGACCCTGAAGACATTACAGGCGTATCCCGACATCACTGTTGAAATAGCAGGTTATACTGATAATGTAGGCAGTGAGAAATCAAACCAGAAACTCTCCGAAAGAAGAGCAAACTCCGTAAGAGACTGGCTGGTTCGTGAGGGAATCGATTCCGAAAGAATTAAAGCGGTTGGTTACGGTGAAGGTAATCCCGTAGCAACTAACTCTACTCCTGAAGGAAGACAGGAAAACAGAAGGATTGAGATAAAACGAATTAAGTAATCGTACTCATTCCCACTAATTAAAAAGGCCGTCCCTCAAGACGGCCTTTTTTTTAAACTTACGATTGACCCCCTACTCTTATCAGCTAATTCCCATAGGGAATCCACCTTTGTAACCACACCCGTAACTCCCATCCAGGGCAATTCCGTAGGAATTGAACGTTGGTAACGCCAGGATATTACCCTTCGATAAGATATTTCTCGAACCAGAATTTCCTAAGCTCATCAACTTCCTTTCGGTGGGATTTCAGGAAATGATCGCCGCCTTCAAAGATCACCAGCCTGTAATTCTTCCCTTCCTCTGAAAACTTCCGGGCTAGCTCAAGCGACTGCTCTACCGGAACCATATCATCATCACCTCCATGCATTATCAGGTATGGAATGTCAGGCAGTTTATCTGTAAATGTTATCGCAGATCTTCTCTTAAGTTCTGCATCAAAATCTATTTTGTTTATGTTTTCTCTGTAATACTCTTTTGCACTCTGACCTGATTCTGCCAGCTCTTTTAAGTTACTTATCGCTCCGCTCAGCACCGCGCACTTAAAATCATATTTTTCTTTCAGCAGTATAAACGTCATCATCCCTCCCCTGCTCCATCCTTCAACAGCAGCATTGGCTGTATCGATAAAGCCCAGCTCTTCGGCAATCGGGAAAAGATTTATTATATCATTCACTTCATTCCCTCCAAGTTCATCTTTTCCTTCCCCGCCGTCATTTCCCCTGTACTGGGATGCAAGGACCGCATAACCCCAGCCTGCAAGCTGACCGAACATTCCTCTTGCGGTAAATCTGTCTATCGCTCCCTTATCACCGTAACCGCCGCGGTTCCATATAACCAGTGGAAGTTTTTTCCCCGAAGGAATCTCTGAGGGATAGGCCAGGTATCCTTTTACTTTCAGATCGTCTGAAAGGTAAGTAATCTTCTCAACGACCGAAGAATTCATAACTTCCCCTCCCCACCCGCTGACAGCCATTTTGGTTTGGGTTTCATTCAATGTTATTTGTTCTCTATGAATTATATTTGAGCTCATAGTAATTTATTGTTGTCATTTTTATGTTTATATAACATAATAATTCTTTAATAATTCTCATAAAACTGAATCAACCCGATGCCTAAAAACAAAGTACCCGAACAAAAAGAAGTAAGGAAGGATATTCCTGCCATCTATAAAATTACGGCACTTGTAATAATTGCAGCTGCTGCTTTATATTTTATTTTTATATACACCGGAAATAAAGGGGCAAACCCCGACGAGGAATATATGTTTAAGAAAAACGGAGAACTTGTAATTTCTCCTGATTCGGGTTCACAGGTTAAAATTGATATTCAGATTGCGAATACAGAATTTGACAGACAGCTGGGTTTAATGTTCAGAAAGAGTATGGGTGAGAACCAGGGAATGCTTTTCATTTTCCCCGATGTTCAGGTAAGGAGTTTCTGGATGAGGAATACAGAAATCCCACTCGACATGATCTTTATTGATCCTTCAAAGACGATCCTGAATATTGCAAAGAATACCACCCCCTATGCCGATATATCTTATACATCGTCGGGACCCGCAAAATATGTGCTTGAAGTAAAAGGAGGGTTTGCCGACAGGCATAATATTTCAAGCGGAGATAAGTTAGCATGGACAGAAACTCAGTGATCCTATCCGAATAATTCTCTTTCTACCAGCTCGCAGATTATATGTCCCGCAGTTATGTGCCCTTCCTGTATCCTCTGTGTATTAGAAGAAGGAATGATAACCGAAAGATCGGCTTCAGATTTCAATTTACCCCCGTTCCCTCCAAGAAACGAAACGGTCTTCATACCTTTTTGCTTTGCTGCCTCAACAGCTTTCAGAACGTTAGGTGAATTGCCGCTGGTTGAAATTGCAAGCAGAACATCACCTTTGTTTCCAAGTCCTTCAACAGAGCGGGCAAATACGTTCTCAAAACCGATATCATTTCCTCCGGCCGTGAGGTTCGAAGTATCGGTAGTAAGTGCAATGGCTGGAAGGGCGGGTCTTTGGAGATCGTGACTAAGTCTTATTACGAACTCAGCCGCAATATGCTGACAGTCGGCTGCACTCCCCCCGTTGCCGCAAAGAAGTAGCTTATTCCCTGAACGGAATGAATCGGCAAGGAGTTCTGCGGCCTTCATAATGTCATCAAGACATTTTTCTTCCATTGCTTTTTTTGTACCGGAACTCTCGTTTAGAGAGTCGATTATAAATTTCTTTTTATCCAATGTTTTCTTTCTGAAATAAAGTTATGGTTACACACTTACCGGCTGGTTAATATGTATTGCGTTTGCAAATTCTTTTATATAATCCCAGTTATTCTCCGATTCGAAGAAGTTTCCCGTGACTATTATCTTTGCTCCGTTTTTAACTTTTGCCCTGGCTGCTGCAGGAGTTCTTATACCTCCCCCTGCAATAACCGGTATGCTGCATTTTTCCGAAACCGCTCTGATCATCTCATCAGGTACTGAATTTTCAGCGCCTGATCCTGCCTCGAGGTAAATAAGCTTCATCCCGAGGTACTCTGCCGCCAGCGCGGTTGCAGCAGCAATGTCAGGTTTATTTCTCGGTAGAGGCAGACTTCCGCTCATATACTGTGCGGTTGTAGAAGCACCCGACTCAATAAGCATATACCCCGTGGCCATTGGTTCAATTCCTGTCCTCTCCACTAATGGGGCAGCCAGTACATGCTTTCCAATAAGATGCTCCGGATTTCTGCCGCTGATTACCGAAAGGAAAAGTATTGCGTCTGCCGGTTTGTATACCTGACTGACATCTCCGGGAAAGATAATTACAGGAAGTGAAGTATTTTCTTTGACTATCCTGATGCAGCTTTCAATATCTCCGTTAAGCAGCAGACTTCCTCCGACAAGAAATCCGTCCGCTCCGGCAGTGCTGCAATGCTTAACAAACCTGGAAAGTTTATCCTCATCAAAATGATCAGGATCAATCAGTATGAGGTAAGCAGCGCCTTTCTGCCTGATGGTATTTAAGAGATAATCGTAAGTTTTCATTTAGAATATGCTGAAATGCTTGTTTGAATATAGGGATTTTGTAAAAGAGAAAAAAGATTGCGCAAGGTACTTCGAACAGATTTTATGTTAATTCGGATGATTTCCTAATCAAGGAGAATATCCTGAGGTGCCGTTGGTGACAACGGTGCGATAATCAGAACAAGCGACAGGGGCGCAACCTGGGTCAGCCAGCTGTCGGGATGAGTAAGCTGTTCCAGGTAATCACCGTAACTTACACCATCATCACGCAATGTATGGCAGTAATCCCAAACCCTTTGCATTATTGTAGCGGAAGTCATACGAAGCTAAAAATTATTTGAACTCTCCCCTAATTCACCTTCACTATAGACATTCTTTAAATGTTCATTTATTGTTCTTACATCTTTCTGAAATAAATTCGACATTTGCCTTTGCGTCAACCATACTGTATCATTCTGAAGATTCACCTCAAGTTCTGCTTCCCCTTCAGGTGATTTATATATTACAATTTCGCCTTTAGTTGCCATTGGGTAACCTCCCCTCAAATGCTTTTTTTAGAATCGACTGTCTAAATTTTGGTAACAAAATAGTATAATCCGGTATGATTAGCCAATACGAAATTTGATATTTTATATATTTAGGAGATATATCAGTCTCAGTCTTTCATACTTAATGAGATCCGGCCGCGTTCAGCATCGACGGCGATAACTTTTACATTGATTACATCCCCTACGCTTAATTCTTCGAGCGGATTTTTTACATACTTATTGGCGATTTCAGAAATGTGGAGAAGAGCATCCTGTTTAACCCCGATATCTACGAAAGCTCCGAAATCTACTATGTTCCTTACGGTACCCTTCAGCCTCATACCTGTCTGCAGGTCTTCCATTTTAAGTACATCGCTTCTTAGTATTGGTTTCGGCAGTTCCTCGCGGGGATCGCGTCCCGGTTTCTTCAGGTTTTCGATAATATCCTTCAGCGTGGGTTCACCTATACCGATTTCCTCAGCCAGTTGTTTCAGTCCTTTCTGCTTTACAAAGAGATCTATCAGAGAACCAGATTCAATCACCTTGCTTAAAGGGATGTTGAACATTTTCAGCAGCTTTTCTGCGGCCTGGTATGATTCAGGATGAATGAAAGTATTATCAAAAGGGTTGCTGCTTCCTGGGTATTTTAAGGAAGCCGGCAGACTGTTCAAATATCTTGTCGCCCAACCCGGAAACTTCTTTGAGCTCTGTCCTTGTTGAGAACCTTCCCTTTTTCTCACGGTACTTAATGATGCTGTCTGAAATTCTTTTGTTTAACCCCGATACATAATTAAGCAGCGATCCCGACGCGGTATTCAAATCAACTCCCACATAGTTAACGCAGCTTTCAACCACATTATCCAGCTTATGGGAAAGTAATTTCTGATCGACATCATGCTGATATAAACCTACACCAATGGATTTGGGGTCAATCTTTACCAGTTCCGAAAGTGGATCAAGTATTCGCCTTGCGATAGAGATATTGCCTCGCTGACTGGCTTCAAGGTCGGGGAATTCTTTTTTCGCAGTTTCAGAAGCTGAGTAAACTGATGCGCCGGCTTCATTAACGATGATATAATGACAGCTCAAATTCTTTTCTTTGATAAGCTCTGCTATAAGGAATTCTGTTTCTCTGCTGGCAGTACCGTTTCCGATGGCTATTACTTCAACTTTATATTTGTTGATGAGCCCGGTAAGTATTTTTTTTGCTTCCTCAGCCTTATTCTGAGGCGGATGAGGATATATCGTTGTCCCCTCAAGGTACCTTCCTGTTTCATCGATAACAGCGGCTTTGGAACCGGAATAGAACCCGGGATCGATCCCGATTATCATCTTTCCTGAAAGAGGAGGCTGCAGAAGCAGCTGTCTTAGATTAGCTGCGAATATTTCGATTGCATGAAGATCCGCGTTTTCTGTAAGCAGGTTCCTGATCTCCCTTTCGATGGAAGGGTAGATCAGTCTGGTGAAAGAATCCCGGGTGACTTCATCCAGGATATCTGAAAAAACAGATTCTTTCGTTTCGAAAAAGGCATCTTTTATTATCCCCACAATTTCATCATGCTCAAAATTCAGGCCTACCTTCAGTGTCTTTTCTTTTTCTCCCCTGTTAAGCGCAAGTACCTGATAGGGTTTTATTTTTTTTATATCAACACTGAATTCGTAATATATCTGGTATATCTCTTTCCTGTCTCTTTCTTTAAGCTTTTCATTAGTTTGTTCCTCTTTCTTCCCTTTTGCCTTCTCAGATTTAACCAGTGAATGAACCAGCAGGTATTCTCTTACTTCCTTCCGAACCTCTGCGGTATCGCTGATCATTTCCGCAATTATATCCTTTGCTCCCTGAAGAGCTTCCTCCGTATTGCTCACACCCAATTCAGCATTTACAAATTCAGTTAACTTCTCTTCTAAGTTTCCATCAAACTGCGGATTCTGCAGTATAAACAGGGCAAGAGGTTCAAGTCCTTTCGCCTTTGCAATTGTTCCTCTGGTTTTCCGTTTTGGTTTATAAGGAAGGTAGATATCTTCAAGCTCCTGGAGCTTTACCGCCGCATTAAGTTTCTGCCTGAGTTCATCCGTAAGTTTTCCCTGTTCCTCAATGCTCTTAAGTATCGCTTCCCTTCTTTCCTCAAGGAGGGTTAAGTAATTCATCCGGTCTTCAACCTGCCGGAGGACTTCTTCATCCAGTCCCCCCGTGTGTTCTTTTCTGTACCTGGCGATGAAAGGTATTGTAGCCCCTTCACCAAAAAGTTTTATTACGCTTTCAACCTGTGAAGCTTTTACATTTAATTCGTTTGCTATTACTGAAGTTATATTCATTCTGTCCTGCGGGTTATTTAGTTGGCAAAACTATATATAAAGATGAATATAATTCAATACTTCATAACGTTACAGGTGAATTAATCGGGAAGTTCTTAAAACTTGTGTAAGATTGTTGTTCTGAACTTTACCTGAATTGCTGTATCCCATTTCACCTTAGATCTTTACATAATTGTAATTTTTTGAATAATCAATTAAGTTATCGAATAGGATTATCAATTTTTTAACTAAAAACAACCAGAATTTGGTTTTCGGCTGCCAGCCGCTTAACCATTATGGTGACATATTCTCAGGAATAATTCTGAAAGAGGAATGTTTAGATGGCTAAAGAAAAAACAAAAAAAGAAGAACTAAATGAAATAGAAAACCGGGAATGGCTTTATTCACTCGACTATGTTTTTGAACATGGAGGACCGGAAAGAGTAAAAGAACTTCTCCATCAGCTCCAGATAAGAGCCCATAAAGCCGGAGTTGATATACCCTTTACAGCGAATACCCCCTATATAAACACAATTCCTCGTGAGAAACAGCCGCCTTTTCCCGGCAACCGGGAAATTGAGAGAAGAATTAAAAGTCTGATCCGCTGGAACGCGATGGCTATGGTGGTAAAGGCAAATAAACTTGAGAGCGGAATAGGAGGACATATATCTACTTACGCGTCTGCCGCCACCTTATATGAGATAGGTTTTAACCACTTCTTCCACGGGAAAGAAGATGATTATGAGGGTGATCAGGTTTTTTTCCAGGGTCATGCTTCTCCCGGAATTTATGCGCGTGCTTTCCTTGAGGGAAGACTTACTGTAGAACAACTTGAAAATTTTAGAAGAGAACTTAAACCTTCAGGAGGATTATCTTCCTACCCCCACCCCTGGCTTATGCCTGGTTTCTGGGAGTTTCCAACGGTGAGTATGGGACTGGGACCCATCATGGCAATCTATCAGGCTCGCTTTAACCGCTACCTGGAAGACCGCAGCCTGATTGAAAGAAAGAAGGAAGGGCACGTCTGGGCATTCCTGGGAGACGGTGAAACTGATGAGCCTGAAGCTCTTGGTGCAATTAGTCTTGCTGTAAGAGAGAAACTTGATAATCTTATTTTCGTTATCAATTGTAACCTGCAGCGGCTTGATGGCCCTGTAAGAGGAAATGGTAAAATTATTCAGGAGCTTGAGGCAATTTTCAGAGGCGCGGGCTGGAATGTCATTAAAGTGGTTTGGGGAAGCGACTGGGATCCCCTGCTTGAAAAAGATAGCGAGGGTAAACTGGTTAAAAGGATGGGTGAAGTTGTTGACGGCCAGTATCAGAAATATTCCGTCGAATCAGGCGCTTATATCAGAGAACATTTTTTTGGTGCTGATGAGGATGTTTCCGATATGGTTAAAAACCTGTCGGATGAACAACTGAAGAAAATGAAGAGGGGCGGCCACGATCCTGAGAAAGTCTATACTGCTTTTAAAGCCGCTGTAGAACATAAGGGTTCTCCAACCGTTATACTTGCAAAGACGATAAAAGGATACGGACTGGGTGAAAGCGGCGAAGGTAAGAACATAACCCACCAGCAGAAGAAACTTAATGAAGAAGAAATGAAGGAATTCAGATCCCGTTTCGGTATTCCGATATCAGATGAAGAAATCCCGAGTGCTCCGTTTTACAGGCCCGGAGAGGATAGTCCTGAAATAAAGTATATGAAGGAGAGAAGAGAGGAACTTGGAGGATACCTTCCGATGAGGAAGGCTAATATCCGCCCTATCAAAACCCCTCCGGAAGATATTTTTGAGGAATTTTATAAGGGTACCGAAGGACGCGAAGTTTCAACTACTATGGTTTTTGTTAGGATACTCGCGAAACTACTTAAAGATAAAGAAATCGGAAATCTTATTGTTCCGATTGTACCGGATGAAGCAAGAACTTTTGGTATGGAGGCTCTGTTCAGACAGATTGGAATTTATTCGCACGCGGGACAGTTGTATGAGCCCGTTGATAAGGAAAGTCTTCTCTACTATAAAGAAGCTCAGAACGGTCAGATACTTGAAGAAGGAATTACTGAAGCAGGTTCAATGGCTTCATTTATTGCTGCAGGCTCCGCCTATGCCACACACGGAGTAAACATGATCCCCTTCTTTGTTTATTATTCAATGTTCGGCTTCCAGCGTATGGGCGACCTTGTTTGGGCAGCCGGTGATATGCAGTGCAAAGGCTTTATGGTTGGCGGAACTGCCGGAAGAACTACTCTCAATGGAGAGGGGTTGCAGCACCAGGACGGCAATAGCCATCTTCTGGCATATACAATACCGAATCTGATTACTTATGACCCTGCATTCGCTTATGAAATCGCGGTTATTATTCGTGATGGAATAAAAAGGATGTATGAGGACCAGGAAAGAGTTTTTTATTACCTGACCGTTATGAATGAAAACTACCCGATGCCGCAGATGCCGAAAGGTGCTAAAGAAGGTATTGTGAAGGGTATGTATAAATTCAAATCCTCCGGTAAGAAACAGTTTAAACTGAAAGCCCAGCTTTTCGGAAGCGGCACTATAATGAATGAGGTATTAAAAGCCGCAGAAATCCTTGAAGAGGATTATAAGGTTGCTGCCGATGTCTGGAGTGTAACCAGTTACAAAGAGCTCAGACGTGATGCTCTGGAAGTGGAAAGATGGAATATGCTCCATCCCTCAGAAAAACCACGGGTGCCTTATATCAGCCGTCAGCTGAAGGATGAAAATGGCGTCTATGTTGCGGCCAGCGATTATGTAAAAGCACTCCCTGATTCGATAGCTAAATGGATCCCTGGAACTCTTATGTCTCTTGGCACCGATGGATTCGGCAGAAGTGAAGGGAGAGCTGAGCTGAGGGATTTCTTCGAAGTGGATGCCAAACATATAGTAATAGCAGTTCTCTACGCGCTGGCTAAAGAAGACAAAATAAAAATGCAGGCCGTGGATAAAGCAATTAAACAGCTTGATGTAGATCCGGGGAAACCTAATCCTGTAGCATCTTAATCATAATTATTACTTAATACTGAATGAAATATCTTAATCAGGAAATTACAAATGGCTAAAGAATTTAAATTACCCGAACTGGGAGAGAATATTGAATCGGCGGATATAATAAATGTGCTGATAAAGCAGGGCGATGATATTGATATCGACCAGGGCGTGATAGAGATTGAAACTGATAAGGCAACAATTGAAGTCCCTTCCACTCTTAAAGGAACTGTAAAGGACGTTAACGTTAAGTCGGGAGATAAAGTTAAGGTGGGACAGGTTATCTTCACTGTTGAAGACGGCAAACAGCAGAGCTCACAGGGGAAACAGGAAAAACCGGCTGAGCAGAAGACTAAGAAGGAAGACAAACCTGAAGAAGGAAAAGAAGTTAAATCTGTAGAGAAAACAGAAGTAAAAGCACGTGCCACTGAGAAACCCGCAAAGGAAGTGAAGAAGAAGGAAGGTGGTAAAAAGATCGTTGAGTTTAAACTTCCTGAACTTGGTGAGAACATTGAATCTGCCGACGTAATAAGTGTACTTGTGAAAAAAGGTGATCCGATTGAACGCGACCAGGGAATTATGGAGATTGAAACAGATAAGGCTACAATTGAAGTACCCTCGGATGTGAGCGGAAAGGTTACTGAAGTACTGATTAAGGAAGGTGATAAAGCGAAGGTTGGTCAGACTATAATAAAGGTTGAGACAGGCGAAGTATCTGGGGAAGAGGAGAAAGAGGAAGAGATTGAAGAGGAGGCTTCTGAGGCCGTGGAGATCCAGGAGAAGGATGCCGAAAGGAAAGAGGTAGAACCTCAGAAGGCTGCCGATGGTAAAAGGGAGGAATTCAGGCCGGGAGAAATCGAAGAACAGCCACCGATAATGTCTAATGCGGCACCCGCAGCCCCGTCAGTCAGAAGGATTGCCCGTGAACTTGGCGTTGATATCAATCAGGTCAAAGGTTCGGGTTCTAACGGCAGGATCTCGATGGACGATGTTAAGGCTTTTGTGAAGAATATAAATGAGGAGATCGAATCGCGCGGAATCGGTGTCGGGGTAAAACAGGAAGAGCTGCCCGACTTCACAAAGTACGGTGAGGTTGAACGCAAACCGATGAGCAAGATCCGTTCGAAAACTGCCGAACATCTCAGTTATGCATGGGCCGTTACTCCGCATGTTACGCAGTTTGATAAGGCTGATATTACCGGTCTGGAAACATTGAGAAAACAGTTTAATCCTGAGGTTGAAAAGGCAGGCGGGAAGTTAACGGTAACTTCGATCCTGGTAAAAGTGCTTACTGCTGCCGATAAAGCAGTTCCCTCAGTTTAACTCCAGCATCGATATGGAGAAAAAAGAAATTATTTATAAAAAGTATTTTAACATCGGTATTGCAGTAGATACAGAGAACGGACTGCTGGTACCGGTTATTAAGAATACTGACCGCAAGAGTCTTACAGAAATATCAGCTGAAATGAATCAGCTTGCAGAGAAGGCACGGAACCGGAAAATTTCTCTTGAGGAAATGCAGGGAGGATCTATAACAATTACTAACCTCGGAGGAATAGGAGGAACCTCATTCACACCTATTGTAAATTCACCTGAGGTCGCTATCCTGGGTGTTTCACGAGGTGAAATGGTTCCGGTGTATCGGGATAACCGACTGGTTCCACGACTGATGCTTCCTTTATCTTTATCGTACGATCACAGGATTATCGACGGCGCCGATGCCGCCAGGTTCCTTAGGTGGGTGTGCCAGGCTCTTGAGCAGCCGTTAAAAATATTGTTATAATTCAGAGGGAGATAATTCTATGGAGAGTACAATAGCAAAAAGTGACCTGGAAAAATGGGCAGATTTTTTACTGGACTATAGTTTGGGAGGCGTTGCAAAAGATGACGTAATAATGGTGAAGGGTGAGGCTATCTGCTGGCCTTTAATGAGTGTTCTACAGGATAAAATTTTTGCTGCCGGAGGAATTGCCGATATAAATATAATTGCTCCTGACAATGACCGGGGTAAAGTTTGGGGCACATCTATAACGAAATTCGGAAGTAAAGAACAGATAAATAGAGTACCGCAATGGCACGTCGATAGATATAAAACGATGACGAAATTCATTGAGATCCTCGGAGTCTCAAGCCCCGATCTGTTCAAAGGTGCTAAAGAGGAACTTCAGCAGGAAGTTATGAGAGTAGATGCGCCTGTTAAGGATATAAGACTTTCTAAACCATGGGTACTAACTCTCTTCCCCACACAGGGTTTTGCCGATACAGAGGGAATGTCTCTTAAGGAATACTCTGATTTTATCGTTAAGGCTTCTACCCTTGATCCCCGCTACCTTGATGATGTTGAGGAGGATATCTATCAGCTGATGAAGAAAAGTTCGGTGATAAGAGTACAAACAGTCCATCCTGAAACTAAAAAAGAACTTGAACTTAAGCTGAGTATAGCCGGAAGGAATATTGTAAAATGTACGGGGGACAGAAATTTTCCTGACGGTGAAGTTTTTACGAGTCCCGATTCAAATTCTGTTGAAGGAGAAATATTCGTAGATCTCCCTGTCTTCCAGGGGGGAATGGATATCCAGGGAATTTACCTGAGATTTGAAGGCGGTGTTATAAAAGAATATGCAGCAGATAAAGGTTACGAAGCTTTAAGGAAAATAATTGAAACTGATGCAGGCTCACACCGGCTTGGAGAGGTTGCGCTCGGAATGAATAACGGAATGGATAAAGTATTGAAACATCCCTTATTTGTTGAAAAGGTCGGAGGAACATTACATATTGCTATCGGCCAAAGTTACGCCGAGGCATACGTGGATGATGAGCATTCAGAAGAAGGCCGGAAGAATATCGCCGATCTAAAATCAAAAGGTATCTATAACGAATCGGCACAGCACGTAGATATTGTTACTGATTTCCGGCCCGGTGGAACAGGTAAGGCAGTTTTTATTGATGACGTAAAACTCGAAATTGAAAATAATATCTGGATCGTACCAGATAATTCTAAATTATAATTCTTAACAAGATAGTAATTCTATATTAATATCAGGTGAATATTGACATCACAAAATAAGAGTGTAACAGTTATAGGGGCGGGACCCGGTGGATATGCAGCGGCATTTTACGCGGCTGATCTTGGAATGGACGTTACCTTAATAGATAAAGAAATAAATCCCGGCGGAGTCTGCCTTTACCGCGGGTGTATACCATCCAAGGCTCTCCTGCACGCTGCAAAAGTTATAAATGAAGCAAAAGAAGCAAAGAACTGGGGAATTGAATTCGGCCAGCCTAAAATTGACATAAACCGACTTCGTGAATGGAAAAATGAAGTTGTAAAACAGTTGACCGGCGGATTGGGCACGGTTTCTAAACAAAGGAAGGTTAATTACATTCGTGGAACAGCAGCCTTCATAAACGCCAATACCCTTGAAATTAAGAAGGAGGATGGCTCAACTGAAAACCATCAGTTCGAAAATGCAATAATAGCAACAGGATCGATCATTGCATCAATACCATCGCTTAATATCGACAGTAAACGTCTTCTCAATTCAACAACCGCTCTCGATCTGCCTGAGATTCCTAAGTCTCTGCTTGTTATCGGAGGCGGCTATATCGGTCTGGAGCTTGGGTCTGTTTATCATGCTCTCGGAACTAAAGTATCTGTTGTTGAGATGATGCCCGGACTGCTGCCTGGTGCTGACCGCGATCTTGTTTCTCACCTTGCTAAAAAGCTGGGACAAGAGTTTGAGAGGATTATCCTTAACGCTAAAGTTATCGAAATGAAGGAATCTAATAAGGGTATAAAGGTTAAGGTAGAATCTGAGAAAGGTACCGAGGAGATTGAATATGATTACGTCCTTATGTCGATCGGAAGGAAACCTTCTACAAAGGGACTTGGACTTGAAAATGCTCACGTTACAACCACAGAGAGAGGCTGGATAAAAGTTAACCCCCAGATGAAAACTGAAGCCGAAAATATCTATGCTATCGGCGATATAGCCGGCGAACCGATGCTTGCTCATAAAGCATCTCACGAGGCAAGAATTGCCGTTGATACTATCAATGGTGAGAAGGCTGCGTTCGAACCTCTTGCGATTCCAGCTGTTGTGTTCACCGATCCTGAGATTGCATGGGCAGGACTTACAGAAAACCAGGCTAAAGAAAAAAAGATAAGTTATGAAACTGCAAAGTTTCCCTGGGCTGCCTCAGGCAGAGCAACAACTCTCGGAAGAAGTGACGGGGTTACAAAGCTTATCCTCGATCCTGAATCACAAAGGATACTTGGTGTGGGTATATGCGGCCCTGGTGCCGGAGAACTTATCGCTGAGGGCGTTCTCGCAATTGAAATGGGCGCAAATGTAACTGATCTGAAGCTTACAATTCATCCGCATCCGACATTGTCAGAAACTATAATGGAGGCGGCAGAAGCCTTTTTCGGTCAGAGCACCCATATGTATAAACCTAAGCGGAAGAAATAATTCATCCCAGAAGTTTTATAATCTGATCAACTGATGTTACGGGCATTTCGCAGGCATAGTGTCTGCATATGTAAACTGTAGCCGCCCCGTTCTGCTGAACCATCTCTTCTGTAAATGGTGCAATCTCAGTCAAACTTTTTTCACCGGGCTGCTTTAAGAGTATTACCTTGTTAGGTATGAACTGCCTGCCGAAATATTCGAGGATTTCTTCTGTGTCCTTCTCTCCTTTGTTTCCTGCAATCACAATCTCAAGAGAATCCCGGTATGCCATAATCATTCCCGAAAGCGTATTTGCAAAAGCCGACGGCATCCTGTTCAGCTGTTCTGAAAAGAAGCGAAATGTTTTGTCTGCCTTGTCTTCCATTCCAGCGTTCCCTGTAATCCTTCCCAGTTTTAACAGATTAAGTACTGCGGCTGAATTACCGGACGGAATAGCTCCGTCATAAATTTCCTTATTTCGGGTGATCAGCTTTTCACCATAATCGGGAGTGAAAAAGAATCCACCGTTTTTGTTATCATAGAAATGATTAATCATATGCTCATTTAATTCTATTGCTGTTTGAAGCAGACTTATATCGAAAGTCGTCTCATAAAGATCTATTAAAGTAGAAACCATAAAGGCATAATCATCAAGGTTTCCGGTGATACCAGCCTCTTCGTTCCTGAATCGATGAAGCAGTCTGCCTTCTTCGGTTCTGAGATTATTCATTATAAACCTTAGAGCTTTGAGAGCTGTATCCCTGTATAAGCTGTTTCCGAATGCCCGTGCGGCTTTAGCAAAAGCAGAGATCATTAAACCATTCCAGTCAGTCAGGATCTTATCATCCTTATATGGATGCACCCTCAACTCCCTGATTTCAAATAGTTTTTTCCCTGCCTTATTTATTTTGTCTCTGAGAGCTTCTTCCGTAAGTCCCGTTTCCTGTGATAATTCCTGCAGTGTGTTTTTTAGATGCAGGATATTGCCCGGTTCACCACTTTCATTTAAAGGATCGGAAAAATTTCCTTCTCTCTTTATGTTGTATATCTTTGATAATAAAGCGGAATCCTTCCCCAGCCTCTCGTCAATTTCATCTTTTGTCCATAGATAGAACTTCCCCTCCTCGCCCTCGCTGTCAGCGTCTTCGGCCGAATAAAAACCCCCTTCGGGAGAGGTCATATCTCTTATTACGTATCCCAGGATTTCTTCAGCGGTTTCCCTATAATTTTTTTTACCCGTAGCCTGGAATAATTCAGTATAGGCTGTTGTGAGAAGGGCCTGATCATATAACATTTTTTCAAAGTGTGGTACCAGCCACTGCCTGTCGGTAGAATACCTGTGAAATCCATAACCTATTTGATCGTAAATCCCTCCCTGTCTCATTTCTGTTACTGTTTTTTCCACCATTTTTAGTGAATCTTCGTTCCTGAAGCTTTTATAATACCTCAGAAGGAAACTAAGATTGTGAGGAGATGGAAATTTGGGAGCGCTGCCGAATCCGCCATATTCGGTATCGAACCTGTTCTGGAATTCCGCTAAGGCTTTTTCAATAATATTTTCATCCGGAGTCCCGGATTTTGTTTTCGTTTCTGTGCTTAAAGCATTTACTATTTCTGAGGCTGATTTATCAATCTCATCCCGTCTGGTCACCCAGATCTCTTTGATCTGAGGTATCAGTTCTTTCATTCCAGGTCTGCCGAATCTTGATTCCTTGGGAAAATATGTTCCCGCAAAAAAGGGTTTTTTATCTGGTGTCATTATGATGGTCAGCGGCCATCCTCCGCTGCCTGTTAGCATCTGGCACACCTGCATATAAATCCCGTCAATATCGGGTCTTTCCTCTCTGTCAACTTTAATGGATATAAAAACTTCGTTCATAATACGGGCTGTTTCTTCGTCCTCAAAGGACTCTTTTTCCATAACGTGGCACCAGTGGCAGGTTGAATAACCTATTGATAAAAACACAGGCTTATCCTCTTTGGCTGCTTTAGCAAAAGCCTCATTCCCCCATGGGAACCAGTCGACAGGATTGCCTGCATGCTGAAGAAGGTAAGGACTGCTTTCTTTTGATAGTCGGTTCATTTCATCTTCCGTTAAACTTATAATTATTGAAGATAATCATTTGATACCATTTACTCCAATAAACATAAACCCCGACACAAAAGGAAAGCCCGGGAGAAAGTTTTGCTTGCAAAAACACCGGTATAAGGGAACGGTTTCTCTATAGTAGTTGTTAAGGATGTACATTTTTAATAATTTTCTCACACACTTTAATAATATTTCCTTATGAATAACAAAGACAACCTTTTAATACCTGCCGTAATAGGTTCTGCGGCATTGATTATCTGTGCCATTATACTCGCTGTTACCTGGAAATCAAATTATACCTCGAACCAGACAATAAATGTTACAGGTTCCGCGAAGAAGGATATTACTTCCGACCTTGGGGTTCTGAGAGGTACGGTAAGTGCCCAGGCTTCAACTGCCGAAGAAGCATACAGAGAGCTGTTAAAGATGAAGCCCGTCCTGATTTCGTATTTATCCTCAAAGGGTTTTCCTGAAAATAAAGTTGAGTTCTATACAATAAACAGCTACCCTGTATATGAAATAGGCGCAAACGGCTATCAGACAGGCGTTATAAGGGCTTACAATTATAGTCAGAGATTGGAAATACAATCATCAGATGTAAACAGAATTAAAGAGATATCTCTCGATATTCCGTCTGTTGTTGAGAAAGGTGTAAATTTTAATGTGGAGCAGCCTGAATATCATTATACTAAACTTGCGAAACTAAAAATTGATATCCAGGCGGATGCCGCAAAAGATGCAATGATACGTGCCGATAAAATCGCTAAGGCCACGGGTCGCTCACTGGGACCAATGCGTGATGCCAGGATGGGTGTTATACAAATAACTCCCAGGTTATCCAATCAGGTATCCGATTACGGTATAAACGATTTAAGCTCAATTGATAAAGAGATAACCGCCGTTGTTAATGCGTCTTTTGAGATAGAATAATTTTTCTGAAAATAAACGAACTGAACAATGACAAAACCTCAAATATGGGTAGCAGCTTTCCTGGTTCTTTTTATGCTGCTGTTTCTTCTCCAGAGAGTAACTAACGAACCGGCAAGAAAGACCGGTCCCGTGAATGGTCCTGTAACCCAGCAGAATATGGCCTCTAATGAAGATCTTAGTCCTGCCGAACTGATTGACAAACTGGGCTGCAGAAACTGCCACGGGCAGGATCTCGCAGGAACCCGGATGGCCCCCTCATTACAAGGCCTTGATCAATACTGGAGCAGGGACCAGTTAACAAATTATCTGAGGAACCCTTCTTCTTTTATGGATGGTGAGAGGTTTAAAGAATATCAGCAGAAATATCCTAACATGGTTATGCCTTCTTTCGGCAATATAAATGTACAGGAATTAGGGAAAATATCTGAATACCTTTTGAACCAAAAGTAAACCCCTCTGAACTGAAAGATTGATTGAGAGATATAATACCTGCCCGGATTAATTTCCGGGCAGGACTTATAGATTTGCTTAAATAAGATCAGGCAATAGTAACTTCTTTACTTAAATAAACATCCTGAATCGTATTAAGGAGCTTAATACCGTCCTTCATCGGACGCTGAAAAGCTTTTCTTCCTGAGATCAGACCCATTCCGCCGGCTCTCTTATTTATAACTGCGGTTTTTGCTGCTTCAGCAAAGTCATTTTCACCCGAGGCTCCGCCGCTGTTAATCAATCCTGCTCTACCCATATAGTTATTTATAACCTGGTAGCGGGTAAGGTCTATAGGGTGATCTGTTGAAAGATCTTCATATACCTTCTTGCTTGTTTTGCCGAATTTAATGGCATTAAATCCTCCGTTGTTCTCCGGAAGTTTCTGCTTAATTATGTCGGCCTGAATAGTAACGCCAAGATGATTTGCCTGCCCTGTAAGATCAGCGGCTGTGTGATAGTCTTTATCTTTTTTGAAATCATTGTTGCGCAGATAGCACCATAGAATCGTCGCTAGTCCAAGCTCATGCGCATATTGGAAAGCTTCACTTACCTCTTCAATCTGCCTGTCGCTTTCCTCTGAACCGAAATATATTGTTGCTCCTATTGCAGCGGCACCCATATCATAGGCCTGATCAACTCCGGCGAACATAATCTGATCATAGTGATTGGGATAGGTCAGCAGTTCATTATGATTTACCTTCATAATAAAAGGGATTTTATGAGCATACTTCCTTGAACACATACCCAGTACACCCAGGGTGGAAGCTACTGCGTTGCATCCGCCTTCAACAGCCAGCTTAACTATATTAAGGGGATCAAAATATTCGGGATTGGGAGCAAATGAGGCTCCCGCGCTATGTTCAATTCCCTGATCTACAGGAAGAATGGAAAGATAACCGCTCCCCGCCAGTCTTCCGCTGCTGAATATCCACTGCAGGTTCTTCATTACATTTATATTTCTGTCGGTCTGTGCGAATACTCTGTCTACAAAATCCGGTCCCGGCAGGTTTAACTGTTCTTTGGGGAATTTAGCTTTATAGCTCAAAAGTGATTCTGCTTCACTGCCTAGTAACTCTTTAATTTTATCTGCCATTATTTTTTCCTCTTATTTTACTTCTCATATGTTTTAAAAGATAATGTTATTTACTGTTCTCATCAAACCAATGTAAATTATTTTGTATTTTCGACAGTAATCTGTGATCTTTTACTATCGATTGAATTAAATACCGCCTCTGCGTGTGAACGGGAATTCTCAATAAAGAAGCGGCTGGTATCCATTCCGCCGCAAACTACACCTGCAAGATAAATCCTTTCTTTGTTAGTTTCATAGGTTTCTTCACTATAAACAGGACACTGTTGATCAGAGATTTCAATTCCGGCCTTCCTTAGGAGATCGAAGTCTGGATGGTATCCCGTCATTGCGAACACAAAATCATTTTTTACGGTAAGGATACCTTCAGGGGTTTCAATTTCAACCTCATCCTCCCTGATTTCTATTACCTTCGAGTTGAAATAAGCAGCAATTGAGCCTTCATTTATCCGGTTCTCAATATCAGGTCTCACCCAGTATTTAACCCCTTCTTTTAACGAATCCTCTCTTATTACCATTGTAACCTCTGAACCCCGCCGGTATGTTTCAAGAGCAACATCTACAGCCGAATTTCCTCCTCCTATTACCATCAATTTCAGGTATACGTAAGGGTGCGCTTCATTGTAGTAATGCTTAACCTTGGGAAGGTTTTCTCCCGGAATATTAAGCAGGTTCGGCTTATCGTAAAATCCTGTGGCAATAATAATATTTCCGGCAGTGTATTCCGCTTTATCGGTAATAACCTTATACAAACCCTTGTAGTCTTTTATCTCAGTCACTCTTTCATAGGTTTTTACATTCAATCCCCAGCTGCTTACTACTCTTCTGAAATACTCAAGCGCCTCTCTCCTTGTGGGTTTATCACCATGAGATACGAAGGGAACTTCCCCTATTTCAAGTCTTTCTGAAGTCGAAAAGAATACCATATTTGTGGGGTAATGGAAGAGAGAATTTACCAGGCAGCCTTTTTCAAGGATTAGATGACTGTATTTTCTATTGACAGCTTCAATACCGCAGGATATGCCTATTGGTCCCGCGCCTATAATAATTACATCAAAATCAGGATTCATATCTTTCATAAGTTTATTTAACCAGCCCCTAAATTTAACGAATTAAACCAAAATATTTATTGTTCCGGGCATATCAGTGAGTACATTTCCTCTACCCTTTATTCTATTTTGCTTTCCATCCATCACTTAATTTATTTAATTTACACCGTTAACTTTTACATATTATTTAGGGAGCTTTTTTATGCTACGGCTAAAAACTTATCTTACTATCATCCTGATGCTGATGTTTGTTATCGACTCTTTACCCCAGACCAAAGAGAGAAAAGATATTGCGGGAAAATATAAATGGAATTTAACCGATCTCTATGCGACGGTGGCTGACTGGAAGAGTGCTAAAACAGATATAAGCAGTAATATCGATAAAATTGAATCTTATAAGGGTAAACTGGATCAGGATGCTGCCACACTCCTGAATGCGACAGATCTCTTTTTTAATACTTTGAAGGAGTATTTCCGTTTTTCTACGTACTCAGGACTCCTTGCTGATGAAGACGTCTCAGTTTCCTCGAACCAGGCACTGCGGCAGGAAGCATCGGCTTTAGGGACGAAATTTTCTGAATCGACCGCCTGGATCAGACCTGAAATCCTTGCCATTGATCCTGCAAAAGTAAAAGAATTCTTTGCGGCAGAACCGAAGCTCGATCAGTACAAAATGTACATCGAAGATATCCAGCGGATGCGGGCACATACTCTTTCTGCTGATCAGGAAAAGATACTGGCTTCCTTCGGATTAATTACAGATACTCCGTCTGAGGTTTACAATGTTTTTAATGATAGTGAAATGCCTTATGCTAAGGTTACTCTTTCCACAGGTGAAGAGGTCACTCTTACAAACTCGGCTTATACAAAGTACAGATCGACCGGAGTAAGAGAGGACAGAGCAAAAATATTCGATGCCTTCTTCAATAAATATGCTCAGTTTAAGAATACAATCGGCGCCAACTATGCCGGAAAAGTTAAAACCGATTATGTTTATGCAAAGGATAGAAATTATAATTCGGCGCTTGCAGCAGCTGTCGATGGTCCAAATATCCCCGTCAGCGTATACACCAATCTTGTAAAACAGATACATAATAGTCTACCTACTCTTCAGCGTTTCCTTGAACTAAAGAAGAAAATGCTGGGTGTTGATACTTTACATTATTATGATTTATATACTCCGCTCGTTAAAAAAGTTGAAATGGATTTCACAGTTGAACAGGGCGAGGATGTTATTAAGAAAGCTCTTCAGCCGATGGGTGAGGATTATATAGCTACCCTGAATAAGGCTTTCGGTAGCGGCTGGATCGACTTTTTACCGAACACAGGTAAGAGAAGCGGCGCATATTCTTCCGGAGGTGCTTATGATGTACACCCTTACATTCTTATGAACTGGAATGACAATTATGAATCAGTTTCTACACTGGCTCACGAACTTGGTCATACAATGCATAGTTATTTTTCCAGTAAGAATCAGCCCTTTGCAACAGCAGATTACCCTACATTCGTAGCGGAAATTGCTTCAACGTTTAATGAGAATCTGCTCAATCATTATATGGTTCAAAATGTTAAAGATGACAAGGAGAAATTATACCTGCTCGGCAGCTATCTCGATCTTCTAAGAACTACAATATTCCGTCAGACTCTTTTTGCTGAGTTTGAATTGAAGGTTCATGAGATGGTGGAAAACCAGCAGCCTGTTACAGGCGAGAATCTGAGTAAATTATATTATGACCTGGTAAAAGAATATTACGGTAATGATAAGGGAATATGTGTGGTAGATCCTTATGTAGCGTATGAGTGGGCGTATATACCTCACTTCGTAAACTATACGTATTATGTTTATCAGTACTCAACATCACTAATTTATTCTACCGCACTTGCTGAGAAGGTCCTGACCGAAGGAAAACCAGCTGTGGAGAAGTATTATAACATTCTTAAAGGCGGAAGCTCGGAATATCCTATCGACTTGATTAAGAAAGCAGGAATTGACCCTCTTTCCGCTGAGCCTTTTGAGCTTACTATGAAAAAGATGAATAATGTGATGGACCAGATGGAAGAGATCCTTTCGAAACAGTAACCTTAGCTGTGAGCTGATTCATTGTGTTGAAAATTGTACCCCGGCCTGCTTCCTTAACAGCAGGCCGGGAGCTATTTCAGGGGGTGACTCCAGGCAATAAGCATTCAAATCCTGTAGTCAGGACACAGGAGAATTAATTGTTAAATCCTATCTTGATTCAGTAATTAATCATCAGTGATATGATAATTAATATTTAACTCCTTCCCCAAAATAACAGAGAAAGAGGGTATTACAGTAACTATCTGTGTACTCTTTCTCTGTTATCTCTCCTTAACTTCAAGAAAACTTTGCTACTTCCTGTCAACCTTAATATTTCTTCCGGCAAGATATTCAATGACTTTCTCAAAACAGTTTGCCTCGCTGCCGATGTACTCCGGCGGTGAAATGCCTTTCCGGTCATAGTATCCTTTTAATACCAGATTCACAGCAGCTGAACAGGTATACCCTGTAGTTCGTGCCATTGAAGATGTGTCGGTTGCTTTATCGTATTTATCATAAAGGGAATATTCAATCTCCTTCCCTTCGCCCCTTATAACGGCCTTCAGGTATGTAAATTCCTCCTCCCCTTCTTCCAGCTTCCATAAAGGAAATAGCAGCTGTGATGACAAATCCAGAGGCCTTATCATCTTTCCCCCGATATTAACTTCCTCTTTATTAAAAAATCCTGTTTCCCTTAAAACCCTGATCAATTCAATGTGCCCTGGATATCGGAGGGTTTTTTCTTTCATATCGGGAATACTCATTGTGTTAAGAAGCGATCTTAAACCATCTGTATTGAACGCTTCAAGTTTGCCTGCCGGCGTTTCTATAAACTCCGGATTTGATAATGCGGGCCTGGTTATAATCTTCCCCTTTTCCTTAATCCTCGCAGGCCTGGTGTACTCTTCAATCACATCGGGCGGGGAAAAAGGTGCTTTGTATTCATACGGCCACTTTCGTTCAACCGGGAGTCCCCCTACATAACATTCAAATGAATCTATCTTCATCTTTGTGTTTAAATATCCGAGGATTATGTTGCTTAAACCCGGGGCCACACCGCAGTCGACTATAGCAGTTACTCCATTATGTTTTGCTGATTCATTAAGTAAAAAGGGGTCTTCATCGAAGAAGGATATATCGACTACATTTTTACCTTCTTCAATAATAGTTCTTAAGGTTTGAAAACCCATATAACCGGGCACCGCTCCCGCCACAATATCAGCACCGGAAACTGCCTCGCGCAGCTGCTTCTTATCCGACAAATCCGTTTCCCTTGTTAGGATATTTGTTCCCGATGATATTTTTTTAAGCCTCTCTTCACTGATATCGCATAGAGTTACCTCATAATCTTTTGCAAGATCGATGGCTATGGCACTTCCAACCATTCCAGCCCCAAGTACGGTAATTTTCTTCATTTGGTTACCTCGGTCAAATAATGATTTAGAATACAGCACAGACAAAGGTCATAAATTGCCTTATATTTCCGCAAACCTAACAATAAACAGAATCTTTTGCCCCTTAAATAAGGATAAATAATAGTAATAAATATGCTTATCACATTAAATCCCGAAAAACTTAAGCGATATAAAAATATCGCTATGCTTATCATCAGGCACAACCGGGAACCTATCTTCAGGAAATCCGAATTTGATGAGAGTGGTATCTCCCAGGAGGAGC
This sequence comes from uncultured Bacteroidota bacterium, assembly GCA_963839165.1. Lineage (GTDB taxonomy): Bacteria > Bacteroidota > Ignavibacteria > Ignavibacteriales > Ignavibacteriaceae > DATFVA01. The sequence goes on from CAWIUG010000006.1 coordinate 187,652, forward strand.
CGGAAAGTTCAGAGATAAAAGAAGACGCTGATAAACTTTGTGCGGAGCTGCAGGAAATGGGACCCACATTCATTAAGCTGGGTCAGCTCCTCTCTTCCCGTCCCGATCTTCTTTCGCGTCCGTATATTGACTCGCTGGCAAAACTACAGGATAATGTATCTCCATTCTCATTTGAGGAAGTAGAAAAAATAGTAACCGAAGAGCTGGGTGTAAGGTTATCCAAAGCATTCAGAGAGTTCGATGAGAAACCAATTGCCGCGGCATCATTGGGACAGGTACACCGCGCTGTTCTGAGAACGGGTAAGGAGGTGGCTGTAAAGGTTCAGCGGCCTGATATAAGGAGAACTGTTCTCGGGGATTTAAGTGCTCTGAAGGATATTGCAGAAACTATAGATAAGCATACAGATATCGGGAAGAAGTACCTGTTTGAGGATCTGCTCGAAGAATTCCGCAGATCAATTCTTCTTGAACTCGATTATCTTATAGAAGCTCAGAATCTTATAAAACTCGGAAATATTGTGAAGAGCTATGAGGATATAATAATTCCTCAGCCTGTAACTGATTATACATCCTCCCGGGTTCTGACGATGGACTTTATACACGGTATAAATATATCCAGGTTTAGTCCTATAGCACGACTTGAAACTGATGGGCAAAAGCTTTCAACTGAACTTTTGAAGGCTTATCTCGATCAGGTATTGATTTATGGTTTTTTCCATGCCGATCCTCATCCCGGAAATGTTTTTCTTACGCACGATAAGAAGATTGCTCTTATCGACCTGGGGATGACAGCCAGGATCACTCCGGCTATGAGTGATTTATTGCTGAAACTCCTGCTTGTAATCAGCGAAGGGAAAGGTGATGAAGCGGCTAAAATTAGTCTTAAGCTTGGAAAGCCGCTTGAGAATTTCAATGAGGAGCAGCTTAAAAAGGATATCGGGTATTACGTCACCCGCTATTATAATGCTTCACTTAACGATATCCAGGTGGGAAGAGTGGTTGCTGAGCTTGCACAGATCTCTGCGAAAAATGGTCTGAGACCGTCTGCCGACCTCACAATGCTCGGAAAGACTCTTCTTAATCTTGATGAAATAGGAAAACTGCTTGAGCCCGACTTTAACCCTAACGAGGTGATAAAGCAGCACGCAAACTATGTAATGCAGAATAATATGCTTAAGAACTTGTCGCCCGGAAATATATTCACTTCACTTCTTGAGCTGAATGAACTTATTAAGAAACTGCCGTCAAGAATTAATAAATTCCTCTACCTCGTCTCAAATAATAAGCTTAGAGTTAAAGTAGATTCTATTGATGAGCTCAGGCTTACAAGAGATCTTCAGAAGATTGCCAACAGGATTACTCTCGGAGCTATTGTTGCGGCCTTTATCATAGGGGCTTCCCTGATGATGCGGGTTCAAACGGATTTCACAATATTAGGCTATCCGGGAATTGCTATGATATTATTTATCTTCGCCGGTATCTGCGGCTTCGCTATTATGATAAGCATTCTCCGGTATGATGAAGGAAGAAAAAAGAAAGTCTGATCTTCCCCGCTCTCATTTCTTATCATCTTCTTTGAAGGTACCGTATTTTTGGGCGTATATTTTTGTAAACTCTGCGCCAAAAAGAAATACAAGGGATGAGTAAAATATCCACAGGTATAAAATCGTAAATACTCCTATCGATCCGAAGGCTGATTCAATATTTGAATTTTTTGCGTTGAAGGCAACTATAACCTGAACTATTAAGAACAGGAATGCCGTTACAAAGGCTCCTATCCATACATCCGACCAGCTTATGTCAGCTTCGGGAAGTATCTTATAAATCATCGCAAAGAGGAAGATCAGTAGGAGAAAGGATATTACATAGTCGGCAATTGTTATTAAAAGAGAAGGGATCTGGACTATATCAGTCAGTTGAGACCGTATGTTCTGCATTATCGGGTTTTTCAGTACAAGTGCCAGAAATATAAGTCCTACTATGGAAAGCATCGCGAATGAGAAGCCGTACTTTTTGACTTTGTTCATTATTCCCTTCTGCTTCTCGGGTTCTATATCCCAGATTGTATTTAATGCATTTCTTATCTGGTAGAAAATCATTGTTGATCCGAAAAACAGCAGTGGAATACTCGTCAGGATTGTCATAAAATTGGTAGATGAGCTTGAGGCTTTCTGAACTATCTGCTGTATGATCTGGGCAGGTTTCTCACCAACCATACTCTGCATCTGCGATACAATCTGCTGAATTGTATTGGCTTTTCCCATAAAAGACCCTACCAGCAATACAAGAAGAGTTAAGATGGGACCAAGGGATAGGATTATATAGAATGAGATTCCGGCACCTACAAAAAGAGGTTTATGATCCCCCCATTCCTTTCCAGTCTCTTTTGCAATCTGCCATATTATTTTAGGATGCTTCATTAATTGTTATTTTTGTTCAGAAGATTTATGAATATACATTATTTACCGCCGCTTGTATTTACCCTAAGCCACATTGGGTAACACATGTAATTTCAGCCGGCTGCACCGGCGTAAAGCAATAAATTTTTATATGAAAACAAAGAGAATAAAGCATATCTGTTTTGATCTTGATGGGACGCTGATCGATTCCTATCAGACTATCTTCAAGACTACTGTAAAAACTCTTCAGCATCTGAAGATTGAAGAACCTTTGATGGAATTAGAATTTCATAAAAGGATCGGTCATCATTTCCTTCACATATTTAAAGATCTGAACATTCCTGTCTCTGATATTGAGGAGTTTATCGATATCTATAAAGGTTACTACTTCGATTTTATAGATGACTCACTTATCTACCCCGGAGTAACGGATGTCCTAAAGGAACTGCACAGGAAGAGAATTAAAATCTCACTGCTTACTACTAAGGGACAGGATCAGGCTGATAAGATCATCGACTACTTTAACCTTCGGAGGTACTTTTCACTGGTTACAGGAAGAAGACAAGATCTCCCGATAAAACCTTCCCCCGAACCTCTTCACTTTATATGCAATGAACTGAGGGTTGAGGAAAGTAATACTATAATGGTGGGCGACTCTGAACTTGATATAAATTGCGGAAAGAATGCAGGGACGTTCACCTGCGGAGTTACATACGGATATAGATCTAAAGCCGAACTTAAATCTGCCTCCCCGGATTATATTATTGGCGATATCACTGGCCTGCTGAAAATAATTGGTCCTTTATTCCCGTAGGGAATTAACGTTTGTAACCAACAACTCTTTTACAGTCCTCCAATTCCGTAGGAATTGAACCGCCTACCCGTGAACCATTTGCCCTCGCGGTTATTACCACATCCCACCCACGCTCCACGTGAACGCCGGATTACCTGCTACTCCACCATATTCTCAGGCATTTGGACGGCAACTACCCTTCCGCGTGCCGTAGCTTTTCCATTCACCGATAGGGTAATTTCGGATATAACTTTCCTCCCCTTTATCTCAACAATTTTTCCTCTTATTTCCAGTTCAGGTCCCAGAGGAGTTGGCGCAAGGTAATCGACCTGCAGAGAGGCCGTTACAAACCTGAAAGGCGGGTCCGTTCCAGGCTCCCTGCCTTCATTCCTGTAAGCTGCAAGTGCGGCTGAACCTGTTCCGTGGCAGTCAATTAATGACGCAATGAGACCCCCGTAAACGTAACCGGGAATCGCTATATGATATGACTGCGGTATGAATCGTGAAAGTGTTTCTTCCCCTTCCCATATGGTTTTTAACTGATGCCCATGCTCATTTAACTTCCCGCAGCCGAAACAATAACTTAACTGATCAGGATAATAATCCTGTATGGCTCTCGTCTCCATTGTTCTCCCTCAGATTTTAGTACAATAATTCTACAACCCCGCCGCGAAGAGTATTAACCCTAATATAATCCCGAATACAAAATTGAATCCCTTTATCCTTATTGAATCCTTAACAGAATATGACAGCAGCGGCAGCATACCATGTCCCGTCCTGGACAATAGAACTGGTTAGCAGAACAGAAAAAGGTATTACCCCGTTGGCAAAAAGTGTAACAAATATCAGGTGGGGACCCGATTCAGGTATCAACCCGATCAATGCCCCAAGGAAAAGTAATAACAGCTTGTACCCGGTACTGATTTCCTCAAGGTGCAGGTACTGGAACCCTACCTCAACAAACAGCAGTGCCCCGAATGTCCAAAGGGCAATCCGCCAGATATGCTTTTTGATGATATGATGGTAAACATGCTCTGTGAGAAAGTGTTTCAGGTTGCGTTCGGTATCGTGAATAACAAGCTCCGGACAATCGGTGCGTGTTTTCATATTAAATTTTTTGGCAAGGTAATCGGTTATTATCCCTCCGAAAATTCCTGTTACAAAGAGGATCATAAATAAAATGATTGCTGTTTCGGGAAACATCGCAAGCATTACGAAAGCCTCATCTCCTGAAGATGCAATCATTGAACCCGCAAGGGCCCCGAAACTTATTAGTCCATGCATATATAAAGTAACGTCAGTGAAGCCGCCCAGACACCCGGGTATCGTTCCGATAAATGATGCGATTACATACTGACGTGATTTACTCTTGCCCCTGAGCAGACCTGCGATTTTACCCCTCGTCCAGATATTAACAGCGTCGACGATTATCATCATCGCTGCTATGAATAATGTTATCTGAAGGGTTTCTTCAAGAACATCTATTATAATAGGGCCCATATCTATCACCTGTTCTCGTGACATCTGTATAACAATCCTGTTATACTCTTTTTCTCAACCTGTAACTGCTGTTTTCTGATTTTTTGCACGCTGCCTCGCGGCTGAAACTCCGGTTAGCTAAAAACGACTGCCTCCCTAAAACCGTATAAGGAGACAGTCGGGAATTTGTTTCGACCAGCCGGCTGATCCTCCTTATTTCAAAACGATCATCTTCATTGTTTTCACAAATGACCCGGCTTTGATTGTATAGAAATAAACGCCTGAGCCTATCTTCGAAGATAAATTTTCAGTTGAGAATTGAACTGAATATCTCCCGGCTTCCTTGTATTCATTAACAAGCGTCGAAACTTCTGCACCGAGGAGGTTAAATACTTTAATCTCAACATTTCCTGCTTCTGGAAGCTCGTATTTAATAATAGTTGAAGGGTTAAAAGGATTCGGATAATTCTGTGAAAGGGAATAATTCATTACTCCGTTATAATCAACTTCAACAGGACCATAAATTCTGAAGGTGCCGTTAAAATCAATCTGCTTCAGTCTGTATATACTCTTTCCCTGCAGAGGAGCATTATCAACAAAACTGTACGAAGATGGCTCGGTTGTGGTCCCGCTGCCTGGTACAAACCCTATCGTTGTAAATTGGGAAGTTCTGTGGGATCCGGTTCCGGAGGCTCTCTGAAGCTCGAATCCTTTATTGTTCGTCTCGGTTGAAGTCTTCCAGATAAGACTAACTTTTTCTTTGTCAGATGAGGCCGTAAAGGAACTTAATTCAACTGGAATGAGTGTATAATAAACAACTCCTATATCATCAAGATACCAGCCGTCACGATTAATAGAAACATCAGATTTAAGCTCGAACTTAAACTTAACGTTAGTAAGGTTAAAGGAGGAAAGAAGAATTTCCTCTTTTACCCAGGATGACTGTGTGCCGTCATACAGCGGCTCTCCCGTTGGTTGAAAATCTCCTGTGCCGGGATTCATATACGTTCCTTCAAGGGGCGTCCATCCCGATCCTCCGTTGGTTGAGATCTTAACCTGGCAGTAGTCCCAGTTGTCTTCGATATCCCATTTTGTCCAGTATGATAATCTCGGATTGGATAAGGCTGAAAGATTAAGTGAGTTGGTAAGCGTCATTGTTACAGTCGCGTCGTCCAGGTAATTCCCGTTCTTGCTGTCAGTGTAGGAATTAGGAGCGGATACATATGATGTGGTTGTGGCTTCCCATTTCGGGTATGAAGGTGTGGCAGTAATCGTCCACAAACTGTTGGGGTCGTTAGTAGAATCAACAAAAGCGTAAGTCGGTATGCCTACTATAATCCTCAGGGTATCGTACGACATAACCACACCCGAAGTACTTACTGTTACCAGTAATTTTATATTCTCTTCTACCGGTGCCGATCCGTCTATTGTAAAAGATAAAGGAGATGAAACGGTTACTGTGCTTCTTGCGGGAATTGAGGTGAAATTTGCCGTCCCGTTATTTACCGACGCATAAGAACTAAGCGAACTGAGATTTATTTCTATATCGTTCCCTGCGGAAAGCCCTTTGTTCCTGAAGGAAGGCGATAATTCAACTACATCACCTGGATTAAAATACTGCTGTGCATAATTAGGGTGATCCAGTTTTATAAATTCTCCTGCTGCAGAGGTATAATAAAGATTCGGCCTAAGGTTCTCTTCGGCAAGAGGAAAGATCTCTGATTGTGAAGGCCAGAAACCCGACTCCCCTACTTCAGGTGTCATCGCAATTATTTTGCCGTGGTTGGCAACGGTATCTCCGTCATAAGCGTAATCATCACTGTTCCCTCTTGTTGAATAACCCACTGCCTCTAAATCCAGTCCTGCAAAGTATCCGTTGTATGCGGTCATATCGGCCGAGTACTCTCTGAATATGGCTGAATCCGGAGTCTCCATACTAAGCGCGCCATAAGGATAGATAAGGTAATCGCCCCAAGTATGATAGTTCAGCACACACTTAATATTATGCGCCGCCAGAAAATCTTTCAGGTTCGATACTTCAGGAGCGGAAAATGGTGATGCTCCGCGGTATGTTTCATCGCCCGGATAAGTACTTGATCCGCCGTTAGAGGCATTCCAGTAAGCATAAGGTCCGTAATTTCTGTTAAGATCTATACCGTCGTACGATTCCTGAAAAGTCCCGTTTCCATCGTTGTCCTGCTTGTTTTTTCTCCACATATAACCCCCGTTGGGAGTCATCTGGTGGTTGTATTCATATCCGTCGGGATTCACAACCGGGATGCAGTAGATCTCCCGGTGATCAACAAGGTATTTTACTGAAGCATCTGTGTTATAATTCTCAAGAAGATAATACATAAAGTAAATCATCTGCATCATCCCCTCTGGTTCACGGGCGTGGTGCAGCGCTGTGAACAATACTTCCGGTTCGTCTTCATTGATATCGGGATTATCGGAAATCTTAACCATATAGGTTGGACGGCCTTCTACCGAATTTCCTATCGATACTTTTGCGGTTATAAGGTTTGGATAATGCAGCCTCATACTGTCAAGCTCTGCATTAACCTCCGCAAGTGTGTAAAACCCTCCCATTGAACCGAAGCCGAAACCGGTAACGTTGAATTTTTCCCTGCTCTGCCTGATGAAAGCCTGCTTCTCCTGTTCGGTAAGCGTGGGACGGCTGTTGTAGTACTTCATCCAGTCATCTATCAGAACGTCATACTTGTAGTTTGTCATCTGCAGCTTTGAGAATTCCTCATCATTTAGAAATACTATTAAACCTTTGTCTTTCGTTATGGAAGAGTGATCGAATTCCAGTCCTGCCTGGTATAAATACTGAATATCAGCCTTATCGTTTATATAGATTTTCACCTTTTTATAGGTCTGGGCCTGAATTCCGGCTGCAATAAAAAGGGTGATCAGCAGGGATAGTAAAAATTTCATCGATGTGACTCCGGCTTGATTATTTAACATAATTAATTTTATTGAATTATAAATTAAGGTTTTTTTCTTAATAAATTTAGATGATGTTTAATTAAATTTTATTGTAGAGGGAATATTCAGAGGAAATCAGGAGAAACTCCCAATGAACAGAATCAAATATGTCTTATTAATATCGTTATTTTCGTTCGTGTTCTCTTATGCCCAGGAGCAGGAGGTCCCCCGCCCGCGGCTCGTGGTGGGTGTTATAATTGACCAGATGAGGTACGATTACCTTCAGAAGTATGAGAAGTTTTATGGTGAGGATGGTTTTAAGAGGCTGATGAAGGATGGGAGCAATTTTACATTTGCGCATTATAACTATGTGCCCACATATACGGGACCTGGACACGCTTCCGTATATACAGGCACTACTCCCGCCTATCACGGGATTATCAGCAACGAATGGTATAGCAAGAAAAGTAAATCTTTCGTTAACTGTGTTGAGGATGATACGGTAAGGACGATAGGGGAGACAGGTTCGGCGGGACATGTATCGCCTAAAAGACTTATGACTACCACAATCTCTGACCAGTTAAAAATTGTTTCAAATGGTAAATCAAGGGTTTTCAGTATTTCGATTAAGGATCGCGCTGCGGTTCTGCCCGGCGGTCATTCACCTGATGAGGTCTACTGGTACAGTACTAAAAACGGAAAGTTTATTACCTCTTCCTACTACACAAAATCTCTTCCTCAATGGGTAATGGATTTCAACCAGGAAAATTATGTTAGTAAGCTGTTCAAGGGAGAATGGGATCTTCTCCTTCCGCAAAAAGATTATAGTTTAAGTTTTCCCGATGAGGCTGGCTGGGAGGATGATGTTTTTGATGAAGGTAATACGTCCTTCCCTCATTCTTTTGCCAATGTTATGAATAAAAAGTATGATCTTATACTGTCTACTCCCTTCGGAAATGATCTGCTTCTGAAGTTCGCGGAAGCTCTTGTAGAGAATGAAAAACCAGGAAGCGGTGTGTATACTGATTTCCTTGCGGTAAGTTTTTCGTCTACTGATTATATAGGTCACGCCTATGGTCCTAATTCTGTTGAGGTTCAGGATGCATATATCCGAATGGATAGACAGCTGGCAGAATTTCTGAATATGCTCGATAAGAATGTGGGTAAAGGAAATTATCTTTTGTTTCTTACGGCTGACCATGCCGTATCTGAAACTGTTCAATACCTGAAAAGTTTGAATATTCCTGCCGGAGGTTTTGATCATAATGCCTGCAGTGATTCATTGAAGGCTTTTTCCGAAAAGAAGTTTGGTACTGGGCAGCTTGATAGAAAACTTCTCAAACGATCAGATCTATCTCGATAAAAAAATATTGGAGGAAAAGAATCTTAAAACGGCGGATGTAGAGGATGCCTTCGCGGAATATCTTCAGGATGAATTTCCAGAAATAAATAAAGTGTTCAGCCGCCATAACCTGCACGATATTTCTGCGGAGAGAGTACCGCATAATTTTGTCCTTAACGGATTTAATCCAACACGCTCGGGAAATGTCGAGTTCGATCTCAAACCGAATTACCTGCCGGGCTCGGGAAAATACGGTACTACTCACGGTTCATCCTTCCCTTATGATACTCACGTACCTGTTCTTTTTTATGGATGGAATGTACCTGCCCGGGAAGTGAATACTCCAGTTTATATTGTTGACATAGCAGCCACTGTATGCAATCTCCTGGGAATAGACGAACCAACAGGATGTATCGGCATCCCGATAATAGTTAAGTAGAATTCGGGAGATTATGCAGCCTGGATATATCGTATTAGTCACGGGGATATCTCGGGGTTAGAGGCCGGATGTAGGCCGGATGTAGGCCGGAAGTAACTAGTAATACCTCCGACTGTTATATCGGTGCTTTATGCCTAGGTAGGTCAAAATAAGTTCAGTAGGAACTATTCCCGCGGTTATCACGCCACCCAAAACCCGGGGCAGGCCAGTTATTCAATGTAAAACTCTCAGATGTTCTGTTACAGTGACCAAAGTTTATCCACCGTTGCAGCCGCGTGATACCGTCGCTTCCATCCACCCCGAATATAAGAGATTCCATTTAAAAGTCCAGAGCTGACCAGCCGAACCTTTTAATAAAAATTATACCCCGACTCTCTATTTGTAAGTGTTTCGCCCTTCAGTTTTTGCAATGATAACCGCTCCGCAACTGATCGCTCCAGACGTTCACAGAGGTTCGGCACATATCAAGTATACGGTCAACCGCAAGGATGAGCCCTACACCTTCCAGAGGCAGACCAACAGCCGAGAGTACAACTGATATCATTACCAGTCCTGCCATCGGTATACCCGCCGCCCCTATGGATGCAAGCAATGCTGTAAATACAACAATTATCTGCTGTACAAAGGAAAGATCCACACCGTAAGCCTGTGCAATAAACATAGCCGCTACGCATTCGTATAAGGCGGTTCCATCCATATTTACTGTAGCTCCCAGGGGGAGAACGAAGCTTGTTATTTTATTTGATACGCCGTCATTATTCTCCACTGCTTCAAGCGTAAGAGGAAGCGTTGCAGAGGAGGAGGAAGTTGAGAAGGCCGTAAGCAGCGGCGTTGTCATTGATTTGAAATGAGCCCAGGGATTTGCTTTACCAAAGATCCTTAATATCAGCGGAAGCGTTATGGTCGCATGTATCGCGAGTCCCAGCAGCACCGCAAGCATATAAATTCCCAGCCTTTGAACCATTTCAAAAAGAGCGGCACTGTCGCTTGCCTGTTCCGCAACCAGTCCGGCAACTATCCCAAAGATACCCAGGGGAGTAAATTTTATGATGAATGAAGTAATCTTCATCATTACTTCAAAGCCCCCGTTAAAGAGGATTACAAGGGGATCCTTGTATTCGTCAGTCAGTTTGGTAATAAAAAACCCGACAAGTATGGCAAAGAATATTATCGCAAGCATATCGGCGGAAACCAGCGCCTGGAAGAAATTTGTAGGTACCATCCTGAGCAGAATATTTCCAATGCCTCCCTGTGCGGCGCTTAATCCTTCTACTTCTTTCCTCAAACCAAGATCGGCACCCACACCCGGCTGAAAAAGATTTACTAGTATCAATCCCACTAATATGGCAAAGAGACTGGTAGTCAAATAATAGAGAATTGTTTTAAAGCCGAGCTTGCCGAGATTCTGTGCATTACCAATGTTGGCTACACCCGAAACTATAGAGGTAAGGATGAGCGGAACAATGATCATCTTCAGTGCCCGTAGAAAAAGTTCACCCATCCAGGTTACATACGGAACATATTCAGTAAAAAATATGGCGAAGATGACTGCCAGTCCCAGCGCGATCAGTATCTGCCAGTGAAGTTTTATTTTAAGCATTTGTCCGCTGCGGTTGTTTCAGAATAAAAGAAGTGAAACTAGAGAAGGTTCCCAAGGATCTCATCGCATACTGCATAGCCTTTTTTTGTGAGCCGGATAAAATGATCATCAATTTCTAAAAGATTCTGATTCTTTAACTGAACAAAATAATCATTTTTCTCTTTTATCCAATTTGCAGCACTAAAAACACCTCCAGGGCGCCGTTCCATCCGGCGAGGTATACCGGCTTCTGAAACAGGAACAACCGCTGATTCCCCGCTGAACTTTTCGGCAAAGTCATATAAATCAAGTCCTGAACTCCGCAGCGCGAGCATTACATACTCATCTACCCGCTGTTTCTCATTTACCGTCTCTGACCCCGCCTCAGCATTTCCCTTTGTTTCAATCTCGTGTATATATTTTTTGAGACTTGAAAAATTCCACCATCTCCTGCCGTCCATAAAGGAATGGGCCGCCGTTCCGAAGCTGAGATAATCCCTGTACCTCCAGTAGGCATTGTTGTGCCTGCATTCATAACCGGGAAGACAGAAATTTGAAACTTCGTACTGTATAAAATTATGCTCTGCCATAAAATCCATCGTGTGCTCGTACAGGTCGGCATCATAATCATCATCCTGCAGTATCACTTTTTTATCGAGTACCATCTTGTTAAGAATTGTTCCCCGTTCAAGAATGAGACTATAAGCCGATAGGTGGGTAATCGGTAAAGTCACAGCCTGCCTGAGATTCCCGCTCCACTTCTCCCTGGTTTGTCCCGGCAGATTAAAGATAAGATCAAGACTAACATTCCCGAAACCCGAGTCCCTCGCGTTATGGATAGTTTCAATAGCAGTATCGCTGTCGTGGATCCTGGTAAGAAATTTTAATTCATCATTATGAAACGACTGTATCCCTACACTCAGCCTGTTTATGCCTGCGTCGTGGAAATCTTTAAGCTTTTTTTTGTCGACTGTTCCGGGATTTGTTTCAAGGGTTACCTCGGCATCCTCTGCAATAGCAAACTTATTTTTAAGATGACTTATTATCTCAGCTATATAAGCAGGAGTCATCAGTGAAGGCGTGCCGCCCCCGAAATATATCGATGAGAATTCCCTTCCCTCTGAATATAAACCGGAATAATAATCAATTTCTTTTTTTACAGAACTTAGAAAAGGATTGATATTATCAGAAGTAATAATCGAATAGAAATCGCAGTAAATGCACTTATGATCGCAGAAAGGAATATGTATATATAAAGCTGAATCTTTCATTTAATCTAATATAATGCCTGCCCCTGTCAGCTTAAACGATAAAATGCACCTCTTTAAAATAAAGAAGGCTGCCGTGTGGCAGCCTTAAGAAATCTAAACTGACTATTAAATACCAAATCTATATGCAGCACGAATCCCAATGTAGTTCAGGTCGCTGACAATATTAAATGTTCCTGTAAGGTCTATGGCACCATTGGTTCCTACAGGTACTTCATATCCTGCACCAAGTGCAAGTCCGAAGTTTGTTGAACTTCCGGAAACATCAAATCCGTAAGGACCGGTGTAAGATGCATTAGCGTTGAAAATCTGAAAGCCGATTTGTCCAATTGCATAGAATGGAGTAGCCGGTGTAAAATAATACTTTATTCCAGCCATGATCGGAATAGCATCATAGTCATATGAAAAGAAACCGAAATCCTGACCTCCGAACTTTAAATAACCAGCGCTAACAATACCTGTTATATTCGGTGTGAATCCCATCTCAAAAGAGGCAGAACCTCCGAAACCAATACCGGCAGCATCACTAAATGAACCCATAGGAAGTGCTAAGTTTGCACCAATTCCAATATAGTTTTTTCCCTGAGCAAAGGTATTAGTCATTGCAAAGGACAAAAGTATAACAACTAACAATGATAACATTTTTTTCATGTTCTGACTCTCCTACTAATTTATGAATTAATGAACTATTATTTAGGTCGTTTTATTAAATAATCCGAAATTTTAATTCGGTGTTAAATTATTAACAATTAAACTTAAAGTAAACTGTTTTTTGCTAAATGGGGTATTTTTTTTTGACCGTAATGACATTAATTACTTCCTGAAAATTCTTATGTTTAGAACCTGAAAACAGAGATCTATGAAACTCCTTAGAAAACTATACGACTGGGTGCTGAGCTGGGCGGAAACTCCTTACGGTGGTATCGCCCTTTTTATCCTTGCCTTCGCCGAGTCATCATTCTTTCCTATTCCTCCTGATGCCCTTCTTATAGCTCTCGTTCTGGGTGCCAGAAGAAAAGCTTTCAAATACGCGGCAATCTGCACAGTGGCCTCGCTTGTGGGTGGTCTCTTTGGTTATGCAATCGGTCACTATATCTGGTGGACACCAAACGGAGAATTCACATCTCTGGCCGATTTCTTCTTCAGGAACATTCCAGGTTTCACTACAGAAACTTTTTACAGGATACAGCACCTTTATAATGAATATAACTTCTGGATTATCTTTACCGCGGGGTTTACCCCGCTTCCGTACAAGGTCTTTACTATCTCCGCGGGTGCTTTTAATATTTTCTTCCCGATGTTCGTTATAGCTTCCTTTATAAGCCGGGGGGCAAGGTTCTTCCTTGTGGCGGGACTAATCTGGAGGTTCGGTCCCCAGATTAAAACTTTCATTGATAAATATTTTAATTCTCTGGCCATTGCCTTTACTCTTCTGCTTATCGGTGGTTTTTTTGTCATAAGGTACTTGTTCTGATGGTGAGAACAGTCTCTAACTCACTGTTCTGTCACCGGACGGATTTAACCCCCGTTTCTTCCCTGTGGGATTTGGTTTCCGCATCCAACCTCCCGCTTACGGCTTCAACGGTCTCAACATTTTCACATAACAGCAGTGGGCTTGAAATCTGTGGGTTATCGTATTATATTAAATTAATTAACTGTAGGTAGATGATGAAAATTTCCGCATTCTTTTTTATTGTATTGATTTTACTTTCAATCAGGGTATCCGCCCAGTCTTCGGATTATCAGCCGGTAACAAAATTCGACCCCTCCAGAAACCCTTCAGAAGATTTACAAACTACAATGGCCCAGGCTCAGAAAACCGGTAAGAATATTCTTCTTGATGTCGGCGGTGAGTGGTGCATCTGGTGCCACAGGATTGATGCTTTTATTGAAGGTCATGAGGAGATAAATAGTTTCCTTCACAGCAATTATATCGTGATGAAGGTTAACTATAGTCAGGAAAATAAGAATGAAGCTTTTTTGTCGGCCTACCCTAAAATATCTGGCTACCCCCATTTCTTCGTTCTCGATAAGGAAGGCAAGCTTCTGCATTCACAGGATACCGGTAAGCTGGAAGCGGGGAAGGATTATAACCCTGAAAAATTCATGGCTTTTCTCCGTGTCTGGGCCCCTAAAGATTAGTGTTTGGCCAGTACCCTTGACGGTAGTTTAATTAAAGCGGAAAAGAGCTTTAGAATTCCGTCTACACTTACCCCTATAAGCCTGAAAGGCAATAGTATCAGCCAGACAACAGGATAAATGATCAGAGCGATGATTGCCAGCGGCCAGCACAGGATCAAAAGTATAAGCCATAAAATAAAAGCTGCCATAATACTCCTGTTAATTATGTTCTGTCCGGAATGGAATAAAAACCTTAAACGTGGATCCCGGCGATTTATTATCAGCAATTCTACCGGGACTTTCAACCGATATCGTTCCCCCATGTCTTAAAATTATCTGCTTAACAATCGATAGTCCAAGCCCTGCGCCTTCATATCCTTTGTTCTTAATATTTGAAGCCCTGTAGAAATCCTTGAATATGTTTTCCTGGTCCTTCATGGGTATGCCTACGCCATTATCTGAAATATCGAGATCAATACCAGTCTCTGTTTCAGCTAAGATTATATCAACAGATCCTCCCTGCGGAACGTATTTCACAGCGTTCGACAGCAGATTTGACACCGCCATTTCAAAAAGAAATTTATCTCCCCTCACGGGCGTTCTCAGAAGACGGTCGTCGGTTAGCTTCACATCTATTTTCTTAGCTTCAATCCCCCCCTTAAGCTTTTCAAGTATCGCACATAGAATCTCTTTAACATCGATGTTCTCAAACGATATCTCACTCATCAGTCTCAGGCGGGATATTTTGAGTATATTGTTAATCATCTGAATTGCTTCATCCGCTCTTTCCCTGGCCGACCGAAGCCTTGTTTCCACGTTTTCATTTAAGGGTCCGAGATATTTCTGCAGGATCATTTCTATATATGACTGCACCGCGGCAATCGGCGATTTTAGTTCGTGCACAACTCCTATAATATATTTCTGTTTCTCCTCCTCTGCCTTGTTTAGTTTTTGAATGGTTTCAACCAGCTGCTGTTCATTCGTATAAAGCTGCCTGGCGATCCTGTTCGTTAAAAGGACGATTACAAATATTAAAAAACAGAAAAGTACGGTAACGGAAATTATGTAATTGAAATCCTGATAGATAGGTACACTTAAAAATCCCGCTACTGAATGATGAAACAGAACACCGTGGTACTCAAGCAGAACAAGACTTGTAAATACAGCGGCTATGCAGAATGCGATACCATATATCACTACTCCCGGCAGGATAAGACTCCCGATGATCATATGAAAAGCGAAAAGGAGAAACAATGGCGATTCAATACTTCCGGTAAAATAAACCAGCAGAAACAGGGCAGTAATGTCCAGCAGCATCTGGATAAGTGAATGATGAATGGGATTGAAACTATCGGGCTTCAGAACCACATACCTTCTCAGGTAATGGAGTATAACGTTGTAACCCAGAATGATAAATGTAACCAGGAGAATAGCATAATGCTGAACAGGAGAAAATTTAATGCTGATTATGAATTCCGAAACGAATAGTACAAGTAAAAGTACTACTGCGGCACCGTATCTCAGTTTAATGAACCAGAGGTTCCTCCCTCTGAGGGTTTTCCAGAATTCATCGTAATGATGAGCCCATGATGGAATTAGGGATATCATTTTTCTCCGTATAAAATGAGGCCGCCGCGAAAGTTTTCTTTCGTGACAGCCTCAATTTAATGATTTATGATATAAATCTTCCTCTCTTTGTATAATGGGTATGCAGCAGCTTGTGCGATAGTTTGCCGCAGGGACCCTCAGTGAGGAACTTTTCATAGATATACTGAACATGTGGATTCTCATGCGATTTCCTGACCGCCAGGGATGCATCTTCCTCGTAAATTGCCTGAGCCCGTTTCTGCCTTATTTCAGAAGAAGTAGGTATCGGCTGACCGCCGCCGCCGATACATCCGCCGGGACAGGCCATTATCTCAACGAAATGAACATCGCTAAGCTCACCGCGGCGCAGCATCTCCATTACTTTCTTCGCGTTAGCTGTTCCGTGAGCAACCACGAACTTTAATTCAACCCCTTCAAGGAATTTATACTCATCAACGCAGTTCTCAAGTTTTACCGAGGCTTGTTTAACACCCTTGAAGCCGCGGCAGGGACCTATATCCAGATTCTTAAATGGAACCGGCCTGCCTGTAACCAGCTCATAAACCGTTCTTAAAGCGGCTTCCATTACACCTCCGGTTGCACCGAATATTAATCCCGCACCCGATGCATCCCCGAAAGGATCATCGAAATGACTCTTCGGCATTTCCGGAAGGTAAATGCCCGCTTCTTTTATCATCTGAGCCATTTCACGAGTGGTCAAACCGTAATCGACATCCTTAAATCCTGAATCATACATCTCTGGTCTGCTGCATTCAAACTTTTTAGCCGCGCAGGGCATAAGCGCTACTGTAACTATATCGGCAGGATCAACATTGGCTTCCTTTGCGTAAAATGTTTTTATAAGTGCCCCGAACATCTGCTGAGGTGATTTGGCAGTCGACAGATAATCCAGGTAATCTGGATAGAAGTGCTCTATATACTTCACCCAGCCCGGTGAGCAGGAGGTGAACTGAGGCAGCTTTATAGTTTCGTCTTTATCTATAAGAGCTTTTTTCAGCCTGTTAAGCAGCTCGGTTCCTTCTTCCATTATAGTAAGGTCTGCGGAGAAGTTCGTATCAAAAACTTTGTCAAATCCTATTCTCCTGAGTGCTGTGTTCAGCTCGCCGGTAAATGAATGCCCCGGTTCTATACCGAATTCTTCACCAATAGCCGCGCGCGGTGAAGGTGCCGTTTGTATTACAACATGTTTCTGAGGATCGTCTATTGCTCTCCATATTTCATCTGAGGGATCGTTCGCTTTTAACGCGCCGGTAGGACACCGGTTTATGCACTGACCGCAGTTTATGCATATAACATCGGCAAGGGGCTTATCCAGAAAAGTGCCTACCTTCGTTTCATGTCCCCTGTGCAGTGCTTCAAGCACTCCTACTTCCTGCAGATCGATACACGTCCTTATGCACCGCTTGCAGAGAACGCACTTGTTCATATTTCTTATCACCGAAGGTGAGGATCTGTCTACAGGATAACGGGGTTCTTTGATGTGCCCGAACATAAACCCGTCAACACCGTACTCATTTGCCAGGTTCTGAAGTTCGCAGTTAAGGTTCCGTGAGCATGCATAGCAGTCACCGTAATGCTCACTGAGAAGAAGGTCTATTATATGACGTCTTGCTTTTCTTACCTGTGGTGTTGATGTATGAATTTTTAACGGCGTTGTAATTGGAAACGAACACGATGTCTGCAGGGTTTTCATTCCTTCAACTTCAACCACACACACCCGGCATACTCCCGCGATGCACAGGTCTTCATGATAACATAAAGTTGGAATGTGAATCTGGTTCATTTTGCAGGCTTCAAGAATGGTTGTACCGAGAGGGACGGATATTTTCTTCTCGTTTATTTCAACTGAAATCATTCCACCGATCGTTTCTGTTTCACCCGCTGTTTTTTCAACAACGAAGGGCCGCTGGCTCTCCGGCGACCTGCTGTTATTATTCTTTTCCATTTTTCCTCACCTTTCCGTTTGTGTGGAATATTTCATCCTTAAAATTTTCGAGAATTGAAATAAAAGAATTCGGCGATGACTGTCCGAGTCCGCATTTTGACGCCGCCTGCATTGTCCGGCCGAGTTCCTTCAATGTGCTGATATATGAAAAAGTGAATTCTCCTTTTTCAATTAGCTCAACACCCTCAAGGAGTTTAACGTTGCCTATCCGGCAGGGCGTACATTGTCCGCACGATTCTTCCACAAAGAATTCGAGGAAATTTTTAAGCACTTTAAGCATGTCGCGTGATTCATTGAAGATAATAATTGATCCCCCGGTAGCCGCATCCTCGTAGGCAAGAACACGGTCGAACTGCGTTTTAGGCAGGCAGATTCCCGAAGCTCCTCCCACCTGAACGGCTTTAGTGTCTTTAGCCTCAACGATTTTAAGCAGCTGCTTTATAGAGGTACCCCAGGGAAGTTCATAAACTCCGGGTTTTCCGCAGTCGCCTGAGACAGAAAATAATTTTGAGCCTGTCGATTTATCAGTACCGAAATGCCTGAACCACTCCCCTCCCTTTACGGTGATATGAGGTATTGAAGCGAGAGTTTCCACATTATTTACCGAAGTGGGATATCCCATATAGCCTGTATTTACAGGGTAAGGAGGACGGTTGCGCGGCTCACCCCTGTTTCCCTGCAGTGATTCGATAAGGGCGGTTTCTTCGCCGCATACGTAGGCTCCTGAGCCAAGTCTTATACTTATATCAAAGTTGAATCCCTTCATACCGAGAATATCGGTGCCTAAAAGGTTATCCTCCCGCATCTTCATAAGATATTCTTCAAGGTATTCAAGCATATATTCATATTCTCCGCGCAGGTAAACTATACCTGTGGCGGCACCCATTGTGTATCCTCCAATTACCATTCCATCAAATACAAGCTCGGGATATTCAAGCAGCAGAATACGGTCTTTGAATGTTCCCGGTTCACCTTCATCTGCATTGCATACAAGAAACTTCTTAGGCGCTATAGCTGCGGCTGTAAGCATCCATTTGGTAGAAGTGGGAAAACCTGCGCCGCCTCTTCCTTTCAAACCTGAGGTCTTTAAGGCAAATAAAATATCTTCGCGTGATTTTGAAACCAGCTCTCTTATTCCGTCTCCCCTGGTGTATTCGGAAAACAGTACGGGACCCAAACGCCTTTTGGCAGTGTAAGATGCATCCATTTCCATCCTCCTACTTTATATCAGTCAGAATTTTTACCGCGGTTTCAGGATCAAGCCGGGTGTAAACTTTATCGTTTACAAGCATGGCCGGTCCCTCATCGCACATACCAAGGCAATTGGTGTGTTCAAGGGTAATACGGTTATCTTTAGTAGTTTCTCCGAATGAAATGCCAAGCTCTCTCTTAACAGCTTTTTCAACTTCCTCTTTTCCTGCCATGTCGCAGGAGATTGTTTTACACAACCTGATTATATTTCTTCCCTGCGGTTTTTCATGAAGAAAGGAATAAAAGGATACTACGCTGTTCACCTCAACCGGGTGAATATTCATCAGTCTTGCCGCTTCCTGCTGTGCAAATCCCGAAATGAAATGATATTTCTTCTGGATTGCCTGCAGGATAGGAAGCAGAGCGGACCGGTCAGATCCGTACTTTTCAACGAAAGATTCAATGTCTTCAGATAATTTATTTTTTTCGTAGATAAGCATTTTCTAATCCTTCACTTTCTCAGGCAGAAGTTTTTTAACTTTTGCGATCAGTTCATCAGGTGATATGGGCTTCTCTATATATTCGTCCACAGGTACCATCTCGCTTTTTCCGAATTCAAACCCTAATGCTTTTGAAACTGATGTGTACATAATGATCGGAGTCATAATTTTTTCCCTCCGCAGTTTCTGCGCAAGGAAAAATCCGTCGTCCGGTTCATTCATCATTACATCAAGAATGATGAGATCAGGTTTCTGATCTTTAATAAGATTATAGCCTTCATCCGGATCCTGAGCAGTATATACCCTGTAACCTTTGGAGGTTAGAACAATTTTGCTCACATCCAGAATGTCTGCGTCGTCGTCGATTATTACTATTTTGGTCATTATTTTTCCTGTTTTATATTTTAGCCCGACCATGGATTATTCCTGAACTCTGAAACAATCCCGGCGGGATTTTTATATTTTCTATGTATAAGTCTTTTGAAAACTTTTTTCCCATTCATAAAATGCTTCGCTGAAAGGCTGAAGAGCTCTGGGAATAGCTCCGTTCATGTATGATATAATAATTCCGTAATTAACTACGGGAACTCCCATAAGTCTTGCTTCATTCAGCCGCACCTGCATCATCTTCCTCGACAGCAGGCAGGCTCCGCAATGAATGATTAGTCTGTATTGTGAAAGGTTTTCAGGTAATTCGCCTCCCTGTCTGAAATCAATCGCCAGCTTCTTCCCCGTATAGTTCCTCAGCCAATCGGGTATCGTAACCCTCCCTGAATTATCTTCCTGATCGTGATGACAGCATGCTTCGGTAATAAGTATTTTATCGCCGTCTTTCAATTCGTCAATTCTTTTTAACCCTTTAATAAATGTTTTAAGATCCCCCTTATGTCTTGACATTAGAATTGAAAATGTCGTCATCCTGGTATCAGCCGGAACGTTTTTCTCCGCCAGCTTTAGAGCCTGACTATCGGAGATCACCAGGTCAGGCCTCGCTCTCAGGGAAGATAAAGCCATCGGCAGCTCCTTCTCTTTAACAATCAGAACAACAGTCTCCTTGTCGAGTGCCTCCCTTATTGTCTGTACCTGCGGAAGCATCAGCCTGTTTTTTGGAGCTCCGGGATTGGCAGGGATGACGAGAACTACTGTATCACCCTGACTAACAAGTCCGCCTATCAGAGAAGGATCATCTTCCGGAGGGAGTGATCTTATTACTTTTCTTTTAAGCGATTCAATGCCGACTCCCAGCTTACAGGATATTTCATAGTGAATCGCGCTGAGCAGCTTTATTTCTTCGAGAAGATCGGGATTTATTCCCATTTCAATTTTATTGGCGGCTATAACGAAGGGAACGGAAATTTTATCGAGGTAGTTAAGGATTTCATATTCTTCCGTGGATAGTGTCTTTGTGGCATCAACAACTACTACCGCAAAATCAGCACCTGATATAGCTTTTATGGTTCTGCTTATCCTGCAGCTTCCAAGTTCGCCTGAGTCATCAATACCGGCTGTGTCAATCAGAAGTACAAATCCGTATGGGAGCAGTTCTATAGTGTTTCTAACGGGAGTGGTGGTTGTACCCGGAATGTCGCTTACTGTGCTTAGATCCCGCCCGAGAAAAACGTTAACCAGGGATGACTTTCCTACGTTTCTCCGGCCGACAAAAACGACTTGCTTTTTATTCAGGTCAAAGGACATCTTCAGGCTGCCTCCGCTGCGATGTGGTTGTCCGGATATTCACAGCTTTTATTATCAGAAAAACAGCTTCTTCCCGCAAAAGTTCTCTCCCCATAGGATCCTTCTCTCCTCTTATAACGTCTCTTCTTCCCCTAAAGGTCAAAAAGCGTTCCATCATCAACTATTAATACAATCACCTTTTCACCCTAAAACTTTATAGTAGAATTATAAGAGTGTTGAATCTTTATATAGTGCGTTTCTCTTTTCGAAAAGTCTATTCTCTTTAATAAGAAAACCGCGTTATTAGAAAATTCTGGTGTGACGTTAATCCTTTTGCACTTAAGCTCTTTTTTACTGTGGTCATTGTCATTACTTAATTTGAATAAAATCAACATTTTGACGTTGAAAATATGAGGAATAGGAAATGGCAGAAATTAAAATCCAGAGGAGACAAAGGTCTCCATGGCCCTGGATAATAGGTATAATTATACTCGCCGGATTCGTATGGTTTATGCTTACTTATGTATATATGCCGGAAGGTGATGATAATACAGGAGTTGCGGGTGACAGTCTATCTACTAACCAAAGATACCTGCCTCCCCCCGATACCTCTAATGAGGTGAGGGATTTTGTTGAATACTCAAGGGATACAACACAGAATATTTCGCCTAAAAGGTATACGGAGCAGGGACTTATAAAACTTCAGTCAGCCCTTAGCTATATCGCCGATAGAACGGATTCTGTTAAGAACCAGGTCGGGCAGGAGATTGATTCACTCGACAGAACCATCGCTAAAGTTGATACTACTTCCCCGAATTATCTCGGTCAGGTTAAGCCTGCTTTTTCAGCTGCGGTTAAGGCTATAGAATCGATTCAGTATTCGGGTACTACTACACAGAGAGGGTCTGCCGCTGAACTGAGAAGTATTGAGTCGAGCATCGATACTACGAAATCTCTGGAGAGTCAGATCGATAAAATAAAAATGTTTTTCGCTGAAGCCGGAAACGTTCTTCAGCAGGTGAAAGTATCTAATGAATATACTCTCAATGAATGAAGCTGTTAAAAATATTTAAGAAATGACAGGAGGTCAACATGAGTCCCGATGAGAAAAGACTTGAGCCAGGATTGTACAGGTTATCAGAGCTGACTGATTATGAAGTTGCGGATAGAGACCCGGACGTAAGAGGTTGGAATGTACATAGTTCTGATCAAAAACATATAGGCAAGGTAAATGATCTTATTGTTGATCTCGATGCAATGAAGGTTCGTTACCTTGATATAACTGTAAATAATGAGATCAGCGATATAGGAACTGATGAAAGACATCTGCTGATCCCTATCGGCGCTGCTGAACTTGATAAAAAGGATGATAAGGTAAGGGTAAATGATATTGAAACGGTTACACTCCTGAAACTGCCGTCGTACCAGGGTGGCTCGATCAGCAGGGACTATGAAAAGGACCTCAGACGAAGCCTGAATCCCAATTATAACACTGAAACGGGAGAGGAAGATTTTTATAATGATGATCTTTATGATGACAGCAGGTTCTACAGAGCAGAGAATAAAAATCTTTTCCGGCTTGAGGAACTCGATAAGTCGAGCGTGCTGGGGCAAAATCCCGACATAAGAGGCTGGGAGGTAATCACGGCCGATAATACAAGACTCGGGTCGGTTAATGAGCTTATCGTGGATAAAAGAAGAAATAAAATAAGATATCTCGATATCGATACATTGGTTCCGGGACGGAATTATCTTGTGCCAATCGGTCTGGCTTCTCTTGCCCATGATCAAAAGAGAGTGCTTGTTGACCTTAATGATGATAACCTGAAAACTTATCCTGTCTATTCAGGTCAGGAAATTAACCGCGATTATGAAAATAGTCTGCAGAATTCCCTGAAGAGAAATGTGCAGGGCGAAAAAAATACTGATTATTACAGCAATAAACATTACGATGATTCCCGTTTCTTCGGCCGACGTCCATAATGTAGTAAGTATTTAATGAAGATAATATCTTTTTGAAGGAGGTTTAAACTTTTTACTTTCCTGATATTTCTTAATTTTGGGGAAATTTTTTCCCGAATTAAATATCAGGTATGGGTTTGAGCGAGAAAAATAGTCATAAGACTAAACCATTGTGGAAATTTACAGGGGCATTCTGGACAGCAAATCTTGTAGAACTTTTTGAACGTGCGGCTTATTATGCCGTATTCATCGCTATTACCCTTTACCTTTCCAGGGTGGTCGGTTTTGATGATATCGAGGCAGGATGGATTGGTGGTATATTCGCGGCGGGTCTATATTTCCTTCCTCCTTTCACCGGCGCCTACGCCGATAAGATCGGATTCAGAAACGCCATACTGCTGGCTTTCAGCCTTCTGACCCTTGGCTATTTCACCCTTGGAGCGCTTCCTTATAAAGTTACAGTTCTTCCTGCCCTTGTGGTTCTTATGTTCGGCGGTTCATTTATAAAATCTATTATTACCGGTACTGTTGCCAAAACGACTAATGAGGATACCAGGGCCCGTGGTTATTCAATATTTTATGGGATGGTGAACGTCGGTGCATTCCTTGGTAAAACTTTTGCTTATCCTCTAAGACTTACATGGGGAGTGGAATCGATAAATTTTTATGCTGCGTCTATGACCCTCATTGCCTTTATCGTGGTTTATATTTTCTATAAGAATGTAAATGTGGATGGAGAAGGTAAAACCTTCGGTGAGGCGTGGAAGGGATTTGTCAGGGTGGTATCCAATGTGCGTCTTCTGATATTGATTTTAATTGTTACAGGTTTCTGGATAATACAGCATCAGCTCTACGCAACGATGCCTAAGTATGTTCTGCGCACTGTGGGAGAGCACGCTTCGCCCGAGTGGATTGCAAACGTTAATCCCTTTGTAGTAATGCTCTCGGTTGTCTTCATCACTAACCTGATGAAAAATGTAAGAGCTGTTTCTTCAATGACAGTGGGAATGTTTCTTATGCCTCTTTCAGCATTGCTTATGGCTTCAAGTCCTGTGCTCGAATCCCTTACAGGCCAGTCAGTTTCTATCTTCGGATTATTTACTGCCCACCCTGTAACCGTGATGATGATATCGGGAATAGTTGTTCAGGGCCTGGCGGAATGTTTTATCTCTCCCCGCTACCTTGAGTATTTCTCCCTTCAGGCGCCTAAGGGTGAGGAAGGTCTTTATCTTGGTTTCAGTCACCTGCATTCGTTTCTTTCTTCAATACTTGGTTTTGGAATTTCAGGATATCTGCTTACGGCTTATGCACCCGACCCTGAATTCCTTAGTTCTGAACAAATGCTGCATGCTTATGATCACGCCCACTATATATGGTATTATTTTGCGGTAATAGGACTGACGGCGGCTGTCGCTCTTCTGCTATACCGCTGGATCCTTGACCGAAGCTCCCGCCCCCGGGAAGGCCTCGCGTAATCTTAACCTGAAAGAGCAGAAACGAATTTCCATAAAGGAACTTCGTAGAAGTTCAACTCAACCTCGTTAGAGGTTGAATATCTGTAGACCAGAAAGAGAATTTTATGGATTATAAGATCATTACCCTCCCTAATAACTCAAAAGAGATCTCAGATATGTCGGTCTCCCTTCATAACGACCTTGAACTGAGATACGGAAAAGGAAGTATCGAAGGATTTATTGAAGAAAATAAAAATATGTTGGTTTTCTATGCGGCTGTGGACGGTGATGGTAATGCTGCTGCCTGCGGGGCACTGAGACACGTTGATGATATTACAGCTGAGATAAAAAGAATGTATGTAAAAAATGAATATAGAGGCATGGGATTATCGAAGATGATACTGAAAGAACTGGAAGATACAGCTTTGCAGATGGATTACCGGAGGATCATTCTTGAGACGGGACTAAAGCAGCCTGAGGCGATGAACCTGTATGAGAAGTTCGGGTATACCAAAATTAAACCTTACGGCCAACATAAGGACGACCCTGACAGCGTCTGTTATGAAAAGATCATGCCCCTATTTGATCGCTGATATTTTCCCAAAGCTCACCCTGCCAACTTCAACAGCGCAACTCTCTGAATCCATGTTCCTACCAGCGATAAGCTTTGTCCCGATACAAAAAGACGGTAGTTTTTGTGGCTTGGAGCACGTAATGCCAGTTTAAAATGATTGTTTGGAGAGCTCATTTAGCTCATAAGTGATATTTTT
Source organism: uncultured Bacteroidota bacterium (assembly GCA_963839165.1). GTDB lineage: Bacteria > Bacteroidota > Ignavibacteria > Ignavibacteriales > Ignavibacteriaceae > DATFVA01. The sequence continues at coordinate 213,107 of CAWIUG010000006.1, forward strand.
TGAGGTTAATATAATAATGACGGATATTAAAAAAGTTGATAAATGAGTGTAGATTGTGTTAGCCTCAAAATAAAGTTATATTATACCACAAAATTTCAAATTCGAGGTTGAAGAATGGATACTTTGAACCTCCCCTACCTACGGAAACAGCTAACCGAACGCAGAGAACGGCTGGAAAACAGTGCGAAAAATCTTACTGAACCCGTTAAAGTATATCGACTTCTCCAGCAGATCGACAGAACCCTTGAAAGGATAGGTAAGGGCTCATTCGGTATTTGTGAAGTCTGCCATGACCCTATCGAACCCGAGCGGCTGGTTTTTGACCCAATGATAACTGTCTGTCTGGATCACCTCAACAATGAACAGCAGCGCGCTCTTGAACAGGATCTGGAACTTGCCCGCAGAGTACAACACGGACTCCTCCCCATGAATAATATCAGTGTCGATGGCTGGCAATTCAGTTACCGGTACCATCCCGCAGGTGTAGTAAGCGGTGATTTCTGTGATTTTATTCAGGGAGATGACGGCTCGTTCTTCTTCGTGATCGGTGACGTTTCGGGCAAAGGAATTTCCGCCTCACTCATGATGTCGCAGCTTCACGCACTTGTACGAAGCTTTCTTACTTTCGGTCTTCCTCTTCACGAAATCGTAAAAAGAACCAACAGACTGTTCTGCGAAAGTATTCTTTCTAATAATTATGCAACGATGGTTTTCGGTAAAGGCGGTAACGATGGGGTAATTGAATTCTGTATTGCCGGCCATAATCCGCCGCTCCTTTTTAAGGATAATAATTTCACTAAAATAAAGGCAACCGGCGTTCCGGTGGGTTTGTTCTGCGGATCGGAATACACGGTTAGCAGGTATTCAATGGAAGCGGGAAATAAGATCCTTATTTATACAGATGGTCTCACAGAATCCTTTTCGGGGGGAGAGGAGTTTGGTGAAAACCGGTTGATTGAAAGCTTTTTGAATTCCGGAGAAGAGGCTCCGGAACTTATTCTTGATAAATTATTCTCAGAGCATAGTACTTTTATGAAAGCGGCAAAACCATCTGATGACATAACTGCCGCGGTATTAAAAAAAGTTTAATCATCCTTGTAAAGTGCGCTGATATGAAAACCAAAAGGAAATGTGTCGAGGTACCATGCGGTGACTGTACACTGTGCTGCCAGGGGGACGCAATCAGACTGCAGGAAGTAGACGATCCTGGCAAGTATCTCACTGAACCTCACTCCTCCATACCCGGAGCTCTGATGCTTGCTCATAAACCTAACGGCGACTGTATTTACCTTACGGAAAACGGCTGCGCTATCCATGATTGCGCTCCTGCATTGTGCAGGGGTGCCGACTGTCGCGTACTTGCATATAAATATAATTTTGAGATGGCCCTGAAGCTTCACGAAATCGGTAGAATAGATCTGCGCGTCTGGGATAAGGGCAATGAGCTTATCAAAAAGATGAGACAGGGAAAAGGGTAAGATAATTGCGCTGTATGTATTAAGGGTAAATTCTTATTATTTTAATTCCACTTGCGTCAAATTTTTGGTAAATATATTTGTCAAGACTGTCTACGATATTTCTTCTGCTTTTAGCCTCATTCGGGTTTGATTCTGTCGCGGCACAGCCATTACCCGGCACAGATGGAAATCAAACTACCGGACTCCCCCTAATCAGGAATTATCACCCTTCAGAATATAATGCCACACCTCAGAACTGGTCAATTGTTAAGGACAAACGCGGTGTCATGTATTTCGCTAATACGGGCGGCGTGCTTGAATATGATGGAGTTCAGTGGAGATTGATCCCGGTAAAAAATGAAGTCGTCAGAACCCTGGCTATAGATGAGAATGGAATTATATATGTAGGCGGCGTAGATGAGATCGGCTGCCTTCAGCCTGACTCAGCGGGACTGATGAAATATGTTTCACTTACACATCTTCTCCCCTCAGATGAAAGAGGGTTCGGCGATATATGGAGTATATATGTTTCAGAAACGGGAATATTCTTCCAGAGTGCCTCTCATCTATTTCTGATTGAAGATCCTGTTTCTTCATCGCCCGGATCAAAACCGCCCGGGGTTAAAACCTGGCACCCAAAGTCCATTTTTAGTCCTGCCTTTTTTGTAAACGGTACTTATTACATACCTGAGTCGGGTACAGGAATTCTCACGCTTACAGGAGATTCGCTTACCATTGTGCCGGGAAGCGGACAGTTTGCTAAGGAAACGATTTATGATATGCTCAATTATACCGGGGATAATAAAAAGGAGAGTGAACAGAAAAGCATCCTGATCGGAACCGCCGATAATGGTTTTTATATATATGATGGTAGGAATTTTACAAAGTTCAGGACCGGGGCGGATAATTTTATTCGTGCAAATGCCCTCTATTTCAGAGGAGGGATCCTCAGTAACAATACGTATGTGTTCGGCACGCAGACCGGCGGAATGATAGTTATAGATAATAAAGGCAGGCTGCTGCAGATTATAAATAAAAAGAATGGACTTAGTGATAATACTGTCTGGTTTGTTTATCCTGATGACAGCGGAACATTGTGGCTCGGATTGAATAATGGAATCGCCAGGGTGTCATATCCTTCCCCTCTCACATTAATTGATTCCCGGTTCGGAATTGACGGACTAATTTTTTATGTCAGTCAATATAAGGGTAATCTCTATTTATCTACTCCTAACGGCGTCTATCATCAGGACGGTAATGAGGGAAGTTTAACATCTCAGTTCAGTCTCGTGGACGGAATTAATTCTGAATCCTGGGAGCTGCTGGATCTGGGCGATTATCAGCTCGCTGCTACAACTCACGGTGTTTATACAATAAAGAACGGCAGTTCTGAAAAAATAAATACGGATTGGAGATTTGCTTATTCCTTCTGCAGAAGCCGGCAGCATCCTGATATAATATACACGGGACTGCATGACGGTATCGCAAAATTGAAATTAAGGAACGGAGAATGGACTGACGATGGCAGGATCCCGGGCGTAAATGAAATCATTACACAAATCGTTGAAGACGAAGACGGTACGCTATGGCTTTCTTCATATAATAAGGGCATCATAAAGATCATTCCCGATTATAGCGGTAATAATTCTTCATATACAATCTTAAGGTTTGAAGATAAAATTTCAGGCCGGCAGCTCCCTGTAGTAATGTATTTGAACAAGGTGATTTTCGGAACTCCCAGGGGCCCTGTGAATTTTGATCAGGAGACAAATACATTTGTGTATGATTCACGGTTCGGCGATCACTTTAAGGAATTCAATGTAACCGACTTAAAACTGGATGCGTCAGGCAGATTGTGGATTGCGGGCAGCAAGAATAATACTTCTGAGACTGACCGTATATCTCCGGCTGCTAAGACAGGTTTCAGCTGGGAATCTTTTCCGCGATTAAATATTATAATGGATCATATCTCCTCATTCTCAACTTATAAGTTATTTCCTGATAGAAATGATAAAAATCTTTTGTGGATAGCCTACGGAGCGGCGCTGTATAGATTTGATATAAAGGAGGCTCAGTCTCAAAAGGCTCCAACTGATTATTATTCGCTCATCAGACGGGTAACCTTGAACGGCGACAGCACTATTTATTCGGGCGCCTTTTCGTCTGACAGGCTTGACAGCAGGGAATGGAACCTGGCAGTTGGCTTAAATTCCATCGCTATAAATTATTCTTCCTCAAGCTATTATCATGAAGAAAGCAACAAATATCATTTTATGCTGGAAGGATATGATGACAAATGGTCTGACTGGACTTCCGAAAGCCGTAAGGAGTATACCAACCTGTCACCCGGTACTTATAAATTTGTTGTTCAGGCAAGGAATATCCTCGGAGAAATCAGTAGGCCCGCCTCTTTTACTTTTTACATACCCTCTCCCTGGTACAGTTCTGTTTGGGCCATAGTTCTGTTCTCCCTGCTCCTTCTATCGGGGATCTGGTGGGTGGTAAATCTCAGGTTCCGTATCCTGGAAAGAAGGAATGTTGAGCTTGAAGATATCGTTAATAAAAGAACGAATGAGGTTCGCAGACAAAAGGATATCCTCGAGGAACAGGCTAAAAAGCTTCTGGAACTTGACAGGCTGAAGACAAATTTCTTTGCCAATATTTCGCACGAATTCAGAACCCCCCTCACTCTGATCATGGGTCAGATAGAGAGTGTTCTCGGTGCAAAACCAGAAGAATTTACACGCAGAAAGCTGAAGACGGCATTATCGAATTCAAAACAGCTTCAGGCATTAATTAACCGCCTTCTGGAACTTACCAAACTGGAATCGGGGGAATTCCGGATGAAGGTCACCTCAACAGAACTGAATTCTTTTCTTCGAAAAATACTTTCGGCTTTTGAATCGCTTACGGAGAAGCGCAATATTAAACTTGGGTTCAATAGGTATAAAGATGATATCTATATCTACCTGGATAAAGAGAAAGCAGAGGAGGTTTTCAATAACCTTATTTCTAATGCGATAAAGTTTACACCGGAGAACGGCATAATTTCGCTGACGATAACAAAGGAGGAAGAAAATGCTGACTATGTCCGTGTTCATGTAACTGATACAGGCACAGGAATCAGGGAGGGAGACCTTAGTCATATTTTCGACCGTTTTTACCAGGTTGATAGTTCACAGACAAGAGAATATGAAGGAACTGGTATCGGACTTGCCATTGTTAAAGAACTCGTACAGCTGCATAAGGGTGTTATCTCGGTTACCAGCACTCCGGGAAAAGGAACTGAATTCACTATCCTGCTGCGCCTTGGAAAGGATCACCTCATAAATGAACCTAATGTCGACTTTGTTGAAGCCGAAAAAGAATCAGCCAGCACAGGGATCGTTGAGGAGGAGTCAGCTTCTGCCGAGGAATATTATAGTGAAACCGGTCAAGAGGAGGATAAAGGGAAAGAAGTGGTTCTCATTGTAGAGGATAATCACGATATGCGAAGCTTTATAAAGGAGAACCTTGAGGGGGATTACCGTGTAATTCAGGCTAAAAATGGTGAAGAGGGTGTTAATAAAGCGCTGGAGTTTATCCCCGACCTCATAATTACCGATGTTATGATGCCTGCGATGAATGGCTTCGAACTGACCGGTATGTTAAAGATGGATAATAAAACTAGCCACATTCCCATAATAATGCTTACAGCAAAAGCCGATGAGGAAAGTAAACTGAAGGGACTGGATATAGGGGTAGACGATTATCTCATAAAACCTTTCAGCACAAAGGAGCTTTATGCCAGGGTTGGAAATCTTATTAAATTGCGAAGACTGCTGAAAGAACGATATAATGAAATCAGCGCCATAAATCCCAGTGAGATTGACGCTAAACCAATTGATAAAGAATTTATCGATAAAGTTTTCAGAATTATAAAAGAACACCTCGAAGATCAATCCTTCAGCGTTACGATGCTGGCTGGTGAAGTTGGAATGAGCGTTTCGCAATTAAACAGGAAACTTAATGCCCTCATCAACCAGTCGGCCGGTAAGCTTATTCGGTCTACAAAACTGGATTATGCCTCACAGCTTCTGAAAAGTAAAGCTGGTAATATTTCAGAAATTGCGTACAGGGTGGGGTTTAGCGACGCACCGGGATTTACACACAGCTTTAAGGAAAAATTCGGCTGCTCCCCTACCGAATATCTGAAATTAAAAAAATAGCGATTCCGGATATTTATCTCCTGTTCCCTCAAAAAATAATGTTATTACTGCGCGTGCACAAAATTCACAATTCTATGAGCAGAATTCGTAATACTAAAGAAAATCCATTTATTACTTTTGAATAATTAAAACCGGAGGAATCATTATGAAAAGTTTATCTACAATTATAGCAATACTCTTGTTAGTGTTTGCAAATGCACCGGCACAAACGCAAAGTGAAATTATTGACCTCGGACCGGGCGGAATAAGCCGGGTTTCAAGAAACGGCGAATTTGTCTGCGGAATGAGCTATCCATCCCCGGCCTTTAGATGGAGTGAAAATACAGGCAGAATAGAACTGGGTGTCGCAGAGTTCTCCGAAGCATACGGTGTGTCAGATAATGGCATTGTTGCCGGAAGATTTTATGACCCTAACCTCCCCGCCCCTGGTGGAAATCCAACATTAAGAGCTGGTTATTGGGAAAATGGCAGCTGGACAGCATTGGCCGGACTCGATAGTCTCCTTCCCCTTGATGAAATGAGCTTTACTCACGCTTATGGAATTTCAGCCGATGGTTCAAGGATAGCAGGAATGCAGTGGCACGCGAACTGGACGGTTGAGGCTGTATACTGGGAAAATGGTGTAGTTACAGGACTCGGACAGACGGATGGAGGAAACAGCAGGGTAAACGCTCTTTCAGCTGATGGTTTAGTCATGGCAGGATGGAATGGCGGTCCCGGCAATGTACCCGATAGAACTGCATATTATTGGGATCCTGCACCTCATTTTATGGGCGGCTACGATACAACTTATCCTGTCGGAGAGAGTGAAGGCATTAGTTCCGATGGTTCTATGATAGTGGGAGGCTCGGCAGGTGTTGTATTTTTATGGACGGAAGCAGCGGGAATACAGTGGCTGACGGATCCTGGTGTCTATCAGGGCGGAGAAGGGCTTGATATTTCTGATGATGGTACCATCGTTGGATATGTTAATCCCGGAGGATTCAATTACCAGGCTTTTATTAAGAAACCGGGATGGACTGATATTGTTTATTTATCAACTTATATAAGCGACAGCCTCGGGATTACAGCATATAACGACTGGTATTTAGCGTTCGGAGCTTCAATTTCAGCTGATGGAAAGACTGTCGGGATCTCCGCATATAACCCTTCGTCTGAACCAAGAGCGATAGTTCTAAAAATCAATAACGTAGTGCCCGTTGAATTTACATCTTTTACTGCGTCTGCAGGGAATTCTTCTGTAAATCTTAACTGGACCACTGCCACAGAAACTAATAATTCTGGATTTGAAGTAGAGAGAAAAAGCAGTAAGACTGAATGGCAGCCAATCGGTTTTGTTCAGGGAGAAGGAACCTCCGTCTCAGGTACAAATTATGTGTTTACAGACCAGCATCCGGAAATCGGAATAAATTATTACCGATTGAGACAGATCGACTTTGACGGTACTTTCAACTATTCCAGCACTGTTGAGACTGAATTTGTACCCGGTGTGTATGCCTTGCAGCAAAACTTTCCCAACCCATTCAATCCCACAACAACTATACGGTTTAGCGTGCCGAACGAGGACCATGTAAACCTGACGGTTTATAATTTAATTGGTGAAAAGGTAATTACGCTTGTTGATGAAGTGATGGATCAGGGTTCCCACACGGTTAATTTCAACGGCAGCGGACTGGCAAGCGGACTATACATTCTAAGAATGACTTCCGGCAGTTATTCCTCAATAATAAAAATGAACTTATTGAAATAAGGGTACTACTATGAAAATGAATTTGTTGCCAGTTTTAATTTTAATCTTATTTGCCTCTACTTCACAGATCCTCGCCCAATCTTCAGCTCAGTTTATTGACCTGGGATCCGGAGGTGCTGCAAAGGTTTCAGATAACGGTGTCTTCGTTTGTGGAAATAATTATCCTTCACCTGGATTTCTGTGGTCGGAAAATTCAGGCAGAATAGATCTTGGAACAGGATACACGGAAGCAATGGGAGTCTCGAATGACGGTGTAGTCTCCGGTTCGTACACAGATCCGGATCTCCCAGATCCAAATGGCTCTCCTACTTTCAGAGGCGGTTATTATCAGAATAATCAATGGAACCCTTTACCCGGCTACCCGGGATACCCGATCCAGGATTCTATATCGTTTACATATGCTGACGGTATTTCAGCTGATGGCTCTATTATAGTCGGTATGCAATGGGTTCCCGGCTATAAAGCGGAAGCGGTCTACTGGGACGCCGCAAGGTCTATCTATCTGCTTGGAAGAACCGGAGGAGGAAGCAGCAAAGCAATGGACGCCGCCACAAATAATAATGGATTTATAATCGCAGGGTGGGACGGCGAATCATTGGGCCCCGATAGGAGAGCATTCTACTGGGATCCCCAGCCTCATTTTCTGGGAGGATATGATTCAACTTATCCTGTTGGCCAAAGCCTGGGAATGAACTCAGACGGAAGTAAGATTGTTGGCGGATCTGCAGGAGCCCCGTTCGTGTGGTCAGCTTCCGCGGGAATGCAGTGGATTACAACTGATTATCTTAACAATGCTTCTTATGCAAAGGAGATTTCTGATAATGATATTGTAGTCGGTTATGTCAGCCCAAGTATGGGTAATTTTCAGGCCTTCATTAAAAAACCGGGATGGAGTGATATAATGTTCTTCAAAGACTACCTGATCGATAGTCTTGGGATAACAGGTATATCTGACTGGTATTTCCCTTTTGCTAATTCAATTTCAGCTGATGGTTTAACTATCGTAGGTACAGCTTATCCGCCATCGGGAGGACCCAATGCCTATGTTGTTAAGATAAATAACCTGGTTCCTGTTGAAATGACTTCATTTGTGGCGGATTGTATAAATGGTGCGGTCATTCTCCGGTGGAGCACAGCATCTGAAACGAATAATTATGGTTTTGAAATTCAAAGAAGAACAGAATCTGCCGGATGGAGTAGAATATCATTTATTCAGGGACAGGGTTCAACAACAAAATCTTCTTTATATAGTTTTACTGACAATTCAGTCAGTAATGGAAAATATCTCTATAGGTTAAAACAATCTGATCTTGATGGTACGTTTAGTTACTCGAATATAATCGATGTCGATGTTAATAAGGCATCCGATTTTGCGCTTGAACAGAATTATCCAAATCCGTTTAATCCCGTAACCAGGATTTCTTTTTCAATTCCTCAGACTGGATTCGTAAATCTTTCAGTCTATAATGTACTGGGAGAGAAGGTGGTCACGCTTATAAATGAGATAAAGAGCGCGGGAAATCATGCGGTCGATTTTGATGCCTCAGAATTGACAAGCGGTGTTTATGTGTACCGGCTCCAGGCAGGCAGCAGTGTCTCGATTAAAAAAATGACGTTAATAAAATAGATCTTAACATTTTAATCATATAATCAGGAGTGTTCTATGTACAAAAAACTAACTATTCTTCTTATAGTATTATTTTTGGCAGTCAGCGGCTATACTCAGGCACAGACAGCTTACGCTTTTAACGGCGGCCCGTTCTCTTACGGAACCATTGATCTGGGAACCGGAGCCTTTACATCAATGGGATTTATTCCACAGGGAAGTTCATATTACCCGGTTTCAGGAGATAATTTCGGAGTTGATGAACAGTATGCAATAATGGCTGATTTCAATTTATCGGGGTTCTATCTATGGCATATTAATTTTTCTTCCTTAACCTCCGATAGTGTTGCGCAGGTTAGTCCCCTGGCTGCAGGTCAAACCATGGTTAAAGCAATGTCTTATAATGATTTTTCGGATACCTGGTATGTAATAAGCGGAGATGACTTTGCCAGTGCGGCCTACCTTTATACAATGGATATCAGTACCGGTGTTCTTACTGAAGTAGGTCAGATTCAAAATGCAAACTCGCCGGTAACTCTGGCAATTGATTGCGGCGGAAATGCTTATATCGTTAATGTTGAAGGCTTAATGACAACTACAGCTGTATTGTATTCGCTGGATCTTTCTACTGCAGCAGCAACCCTTATAGGCACAAACCTTGGCTTCGATAATGTGACCTTCGGAAGCCAGGACATGGATTATGATCCTGCTAATGGTAACCTTTATTGGTCAGCTTACTGGTCATCCGGATTCTTTGATGAAGGAGGTTCTTTCCGTGTTATCGATCCCGCTGCCGGAACTTCAACGGAAATCGGTACGTTTGGTTCGTTCGAGACAGTTACAGGTTTCAGTATCAACGCAAACTGTCCTGTTCCTGTTGAACTTAGCTCGTTTACGGGTTCGGTAAACGGTACTTCTGTTAACCTTAGCTGGACCACAGCTACTGAAACTAATAACCAGGGTTTCTCTGTCGAAAGAATGTCTTCTAATTCTTCCTGGAAGCAGATTGGTTTTGTCCCCGGTTTCGGAACTACCACTAAAGAACATTCCTATTCTTTTAGTGATAATAATCCCGGTACGGGCTCTTATTCATACAGACTTTTACAGCAGGATTTCGATGGTTCTTCTGTCTATTCTGAGGTTGTCAATGTTGATGTTGCTCAACCAGCAGTTTTCAGTCTGAACCAGAACTATCCTAATCCTTTTAATCCGTCTACTAAAATAAGTTACTCTGTTCCTGAGCAGTCATTTGTGAGCATCAAGATCTACAGCATCTCCGGCGAAGAAGTCGCTTCTCTTATCAACGGTATACAGTCCGTCGGTCTGCATCAGCTCATCTTTAATGCAAAGAACCTCTCAAGCGGTATATATATCGCCAGAATGACTGCTGGCAGCTTCAGTTCTATTATTAAGATGAATCTGCTTAAGTAGGAAGAATCAGTAACCTACCCCGGGAGGCTCATATCTCTGAGCCTCCTTATTATAGGATAAAGATTATCACGATTGGATGATATGAAATTTTTTGATTTGCTGTTCGGTTGAGAGCAGGTATAAGAACCTCTGAAAGATAAGTGAAGGTCTTGAGCTGATACCTGTATGCGCCCTCGACCGTAGTGGGACAAGCCCTGTTTTTATGGGGCTTGTCTGTTTTTAGAAGTTCTATTTTCTCCGGCTCTTAAAGCTTCGTTTGTTCCTTTTCTTCTGGCTGCTGTCGAATCTCTTCTGCTCCCTTTTTGTTCCTTTGGAGGAATTTCTTCCTTCCTTCTTTTTCGATGCAACCTCTACTCCTATTTCCCTTCCCTTGAACTTCTTCCCGGTAAAGGCCTGCAGAATTAAGTCTGTGTATTTTTTATCGGTTTCAAAGAAGGAAAAGTTATTCAGGATTTGTATATCACCCACCTCAACAGTGCCTTCCCCGGCATATTCATTTATCAGGCGCAGTAACTTCTGCGGCTGGAGATTATGACTGCTCCCCAGGTTGATAAAAAAGCGGGTAATTTTTGATCCTGATTCGTTCATTTTCCCTTTTACTGAAACAGGATTAAGGTCTGGCGTATTTTTGTAATAATCAAGGAACCTGTTGAACTCAAGTGAAACAAATTTCTTGATGAGCTCTTCCCTGTCGAGCCATTCCAGTTTTTTGTAAATGGAAGGAAGAAAAGATTCAATCTGTGAATTATCTACTCCTGCTTTCTCTATCCTGTCAACTAAATGCAGAAGCTGCTTCTCACAGATCTCTCTTCCCCCCGGTACCGGGAGGTGGACAAAGTCTTTACCTATCTGGTCTTCAATCAGCTGAAGTCTTATGTTTTCTTTCAGGTTGGATATTACTATCGATGTGCCCTTTCTTCCGGCGCGTCCTGTACGCCCGCTCCTGTGGGTATACAGATCAGATTCATCGGGAAGACTGTAGTTGATGATGTGGGTAAGATTGTCAACATCAAGTCCCCTCGCCGCAACGTCTGTTGCTACAAGCAGGGTGATTTTCCTGCTTCTGAACTTGTTCATCACAACATTTCTCTGAGCCTGTGAAAGGTCGCCATGGAGTGCCTCAGCATTGTAACCGTCCTTCATTAAAAGATCGGCTATCTCCTGCGTTTCCCTTCGTGTTCTGCAGAAGATTATTCCGTAGATCTCAGGATAAAAGTCGGCTATTCTCTTCAGAGCAGGATATTTATCCCGGGCATGTACCATATAGCAGATATGCGAAACGTCATCGGAGCCGGAATTCTTTCGTCCTAAGGATATCTCCAGAGGTTTACTCATATACCTGTTCGCGATTTTTTTAATGTCATCTGACATTGTGGCCGAAAATAATAATGTATTCTTCTCCACCGGCGAAGTAGCAAGAATAGATTCGAGGTCGTCGCGGAATCCCATGCTTAACATCTCATCGGCTTCGTCAAGAACAACTGTTCTGATCCTCGAGAGATCAACTATTCTCCTTCTTAATAGATCAAGCAGCCTTCCCGGTGTGGCGGAAATGATATGTGCACCCGACTTAATATTCTTTATCTGCTTCTCCATATTTGAACCGCCGAACACTGCCGCAACCTTTAGTCCCGGAATGTACTTTGCGTATTCAGTCAGGTCATCCGCTATCTGCAGGCATAGTTCCCTTGTGGGCGCAAGGATAAGATGCTGTGTGTATTTATGGTTAATGTTTGTTTTGTGTATAAGGGGAAGCCCGAAAGCCGCGGTTTTTCCCGTTCCTGTTTGCGCCAGGGCGATTATATCAGGTGAATCATCTTTAACCAGAACAGGTATTACTTTTTCCTGCACGGGCATCGTAGCCTCAAAACCTAAGTCTTCAACAGCGCGGAGCAGGGCTTCTTTAAGCCCGGTTTCCTTAAATGTCAGCATTTATTTCTTTCTTTTTCATTAAAATATTTTGTTACAATAACAGAAGGTCACTTTCTATCAGTCGTAGATACAAACTCTGAGTACCGGAAACTTTTTCAGAGAAGTAATTCAGGCAAGAATGTAATGAGATTCAGGCTGGCTTAATCCTCTCCCGCAACGGAAAAGAAAAATGATCGATTGTAATTACATTGCAAAATTACAAAAATGTTCTCTAATTTCCTTTATAATTATTAGTACCCGCAGAAAACCGGGCATCTGGCAGACGACATCTTTTCCGGTTGAAATACGTGGGAAGTGAACTCTTACCTGCTTAACGACTGCAGGTAACGCCTCCGCGATTGCCTGAAACTAACCAGTTTTTTCTGTTTTTCATCCCAAAGACTCAGCAGCATGCTCTTGAAGCTCGTGCGCAGGGTGAGTACTGTGGCCGTGTCCTGCAGCTGGGGATTCTCTTTCTGGCATTTCTCAAGAAGGTAGTTTGGTATCCTTGGACTCAGGTGATGTATATGATGAAAACCTATGTTCCCTGTGAACCACTGCAGTACTTTCGGAAGCTTGTAATATGAACTTCCCTGCAGAGCCGCTTTTGAGAAGTCCCAGCTCTCGGCATCCGCCCAGTAGGTATTCTCAAACTGATGCTGCACATAAAAGAGCCATGCTCCTGTTGAAGAGGTGATCACCGAGATGGGCAGCTGGATTAAAAGAAAGGCTTTAAGTCCAACCAGCCAGATCAGAGAGGCGATCAGGAGTCCTATTACCAGACTGGTCATATAAACACCGAACTGGTAATTCTTCATAGCCTTATCCCTCGGCGAAGGAAATCTGTAGATTATTAAAAACAGAATTGTGGGGAATACAATAAAAAGAATAAGGGGATTCCTGTAAAGCCTGTATTTAAGCTTGCCCCAGCGCGAAAGACTTAAATATTCGCTTACTGTCATAGTGTATATATCACCAATGCCCCTCTGTTTGAGATTGCCTGCACTCTTATGATGAATGGCATGTTTCTTCCGCCAGTAATGGTAAGGGGTAAAAGTGAAGATACTGCAGAACACTCCGCATAGATCATTCGCGCGCTGCGACTTAAAAAATGATCCGTGCCCGCAGTCGTGCTGAAATATAAATAGCCTTATTGAGAATCCTGCGGCCGGAAATGCCAGCATCAGCGTAATCCAGTAACTGTAATCGAGCGCGTACAGCATCAGCAGCCATATTAAAACAAAAGGAATAAAAGTATTGGATAACTGCCATATACTTTTCCGGGTTTGGGATTTCTGATACCTGGAAACGAGGTTTTTCCAGACATGAGGATTGGTCAAAGAATCAGGGGCATTCATTAATTAAAATAATCTCCGGGGTAAATGATAAAAACTCTTACGCATGATACGAAATTTACAGACATATTTTTGTGTCAAAAATAATGATGGTAATTACGGGTACCGGGAATATATATTCGAAAGCAAAATTTCAGTCGGATGGTGTTGACAACTACAGTATTATAAAATATATTGTGTTCTGACTTAATAAAATAATAACCTTGTATAACTCAGTATTCATATATAGTACATTCTCTCAATCACGCACCCCTTACTGGCGCTGGCGCCGCTAATATATTTCCACATACTTACGTCCGTACGTAATTAATATCTCTTAAACCAAATATTTCAATTAATTTATTATTCATAGGAGCAATACCATGAACTTCTTCCAGAAAGATTCTGTTAGATGAATCAGATATGCCTGAAAATTATTATAATATTCAGGCTGATATGCCCAACCCCCTTCTCCCGCCTCTTCATCCGGCAACTAAAAAACCTGTGGGTCCCGATGACCTCGCGCCTTTGTTCCCTATGGAACTGATTAAGCAGGAAGTTTCAAAGGAAAGATATATCGAAATTCCCGATGAAGTAAGGAAGATATATAAGTCTTACAGACCGACACCCCTGTACCGGGCTCTCAATCTTGAGAAGCTTCTTGATACCCCGGCACGGATTTATTATAAGTATGAAGGGGTGAGTCCTTCCGGTTCCCACAAACCTAATACCGCTATTGCACAGGCCTTCTATAATAAGCAGGAAGGTGTTAAGAAACTTGTTACCGAAACCGGGGCAGGTCAGTGGGGAAGCGCGCTCAGCTTTGCGTGCAATCAGTTCGGACTGGCATGCGAAGTGTACATGGTAAGGATAAGCTATGATCAGAAACCATACAGAAAGATAATGATGAATACCTTCGGCGCTGAGGTATTTTCTTCTCCCAGCAATAGAACTAATTCGGGCAGAAGGATTCTTTCTGAAAATCCTGATTCGCCCGGGAGCCTTGGTATAGCTATCTCGGAAGCGATCGAACGTGCGGCTTCTACCGAAGGAGCAAAGTATTCGCTGGGCAGCGTGCTTAACCACGTCCTGATGCATCAGACGGTAATAGGACAGGAAGCCGTGAAGCAGCTGGAAATGACGGGCGACTTCCCCGACATGATTATCGCTCCTTTTGGAGGAGGCTCGAACTTTGCGGGCATAGCGTTCCCTTTCCTCAGGTATAACCTTCAGGAAGGTAAAAATGTAAGGTGCATCGCTGTTGAACCGGCAAGTTGTCCCAAGCTTACTAAGGGTGAGTTCCGGTATGATTTCGGCGATACGGCAGGACTAACGCCGCTTATACCTATGTATACGCTGGGACATACGTTCGTGCCCGCTCCTATACACGCCGGGGGACTCAGATATCACGGGGCCGGGGCAGTAATTAGTCAGCTTCTTAAAGATAAGCTCATTGAAGCCGTTGCATTGCAGCAGATCGAATGCTTCGAGGCTGGAATTATGTTCGCTAAGACAGAAGGAATTATCCCCGCTCCCGAGGCAACCCATGGTATAGCGCAGGTAGTACGTGAAGCTCTCAGGGCTAAGGAGGAAGGAACAAAGAAAACAATATTGTTTAATCTAAGCGGACATGGGTATTTCGATATGAGCGCCTATGAAGCCTACTTTGCGGGAAAACTTGTCGATCATCAATTAACAGATGAAGAACTGTATTCGGATTTAAGGAAACTTGATACACCAGAAGCGGCATAGCTGCTTCTCAGTAACCTCCTGGCCCCGGTACCGGGTTATATCTTCTGCGCTGTGAACTTCGGCCGCAGCTGATTTTCCCGGTACCTTTTTAATCCGTACTTCACCGCAATCCATAAGTTCAATTCACTTTAGATCCTCGCTAGAGGTTCAATGTTTGTAACATAGCAGATAACACTCCCACAGAACCTCGGAGAGGTTCAACGTTTTCAACCCTATGATTGCCTCCCCATCCCCGATCCTCATTTATTATATTCTGATTTGATGAAATTTTTTATTTATTTATATTTTATCTGATCATTTATAGATTTATTGAGTCCAATTACTGAAAGATTCAATTGATCAGAACAGCCAGCAGAATATTAACGGAGTCTTCCCCCGGTGTGAACCTTTCTTTACACATCAGGAGCAATCCCGCCGTACTTATTAAACAGAGGAGAAATAATGAAAGCAGCATCGGCCCTATTCGTCTTATCTTTAACACTAAGTTTTCTTTTCAGTTCCTGCAAGAAGGAAGAATCAACTACTTCCGTACCTCCAGCACGGGTGTGCGATCAGGCCTGCCAGGATGAACATACTGCGTATGGAATGATCGACGTTTTCTGGTTTATCTGGAATCAGAATATAGCAGGACAGCCGGCAGGTGAAAAAGACTTCATAGTTAACGGACCTCAGGGAGGGGAAATTCATATAACCGGTAACACTGCGGTTTCTGCCTCAACCGGCATAAATACAATGCATCTTGTCCTCGATTTCAGCAACGGTAAAGGCATAGAAGAAACCTACAACCTGATATTTAACGGATCACTCGCCGTCGACGGAACTTTTTCTGACACGCATAAAGCACTTACATTTTCAAGCGGACAGTTTGATTATAGCGGCACCGTGGGTAAAGATGACTGGGTAACACAAGTGGACGGAAGTTGTACACTTACAATCAATCAGACGGTTTCATCAGTTACCGGTACGATCTGCGGAAGAACTTTCAGCTATTAACAGAGGTATAGATCTTCCGATTGATAATCTTCAGGGTATTAGTTACTTTATTTCATATCTGTTTAACTATTTCCGGGGATCATTATGAAAAGAGCACATTTACTGCCTGCAGTGCTTCTCTCATTGGTTTTCTTCCTTTCTTCAACTGTTTCCGCACAGGGCTTTGATCTAACTCTCTACCAGCAATTCCTGCAGAACCATCAGAATATGCCGACACAGGATCTTCTTCAGATGCATCCGGCCGGTATATTCGAAGACAATATAAATGCTGATTATCAGGATGTTTTTTATTTCGATTCAATCGATGTGAAGTATAACTTTACTGAGTATGAGAAGTCGCTTCTCAACCAGCATGGTTTTATGGTAAGTCAGCGGCTTTCTCAGGGATCATTCGGACAAATATTACTGGATATTCACCATTATGATCTGCCTGTTTTTGTTTCCACTGATGCAATCCTCTACGCATACCATGTTTCGTACGACAGGATACTCAGAGAGGTGGAACTCGGTTACCTCATCGATAAAGTAAGCAGCGTAATAGGCTCTCTCAGAAGCTCTTTCCCTCAGCTTGTAAATAATTATTCCTCTGAACCTGGAATGCAGCGGATGCTGAAGGATGCTGATCTCTACCTGACGGTGGGTGCAAAGCTTATAGGACAAACAGTCGATCCGTATTATCCCGAAAATAGTGTTATCATTGATACTGTTATCAGCCATGTTATGGAAGCAAATGCATATTACAACGATACGCTCTTTTCCTCAAATTGTGTGGCCCACGACTATAGTCAGTTTAAGCCGAGGGGACATTATGATTCTGATGATCATCCGGAGCTTCGCCTTTATTTCAGAACTATGATGTGGCTCGGCAGAATTGAGATGTATCTGATAAAACCTTCCTTTGGAAGTCTGTATTGTTTTCCCCAGTCTACTTACGATATCCAGCGGCAGATCATCGACGCTAACCTTATTTATGAGTTGTTCGGACTCGCGAATGTCTTTTCCGATTATGAAGATATTGAAAATGTGATCGAATTTTTCGTCGGTTATCAGGATAACGTTACTCTTGATAATATGGGTTACCTGAGGAACGCTGTTCAGCTGACCAGCGCTTCCCAGCTGCTGGATACTCTCAAAGTTTTTGAATTTCAGGATACTCTCAGGAATCAGTCGTTTGCCTACCAGCTGATACTCTCCCAGCTGCTTATGGGAAATCCTGTTGAGGGCGACAGCCTTGTCCCTGCGTCGTCTTTCCTCCTGTTCGGACAAAGGTATGTGGATGATTCTTATGTTACCGCAAGCGTTGTGTACGACAGGATATTCTACCAGGGTGACAGAATATGCCGGCTGTTCCCTTCAGCGCTCGACCCGATGTTCGCCCTGGGCAATAACGCCGCGGCCCAGCTGCTCATCCCTGAACTGGATGAATACCACTACGGAACGAACCTTGCCGCGCTCAGGTACCTGTTTGATTCTTTTCCGCCTGAGTATTGGGAGAGTTCTATGTATAAGCGGTGGCTTGGTTCCATCAAATCTCTTAATCCTCCTGAGGACCGCAGCAGCCTTCCCGGTTTTATGACCACTGCCGCCTACTGGCAGGAGAAACTGAATACACAGCTCTCCTCCTGGGCAGAGCTCAGGCATGATAACCTGCTTTATGCAAAGCAGTCGTATACAGGCATAGCCATCTGCTCCTACCCTTACAGCTATGTTGAGCCTTTCCCCGGGTTGTATTCGGCATTAAGCAATACGGGAAGCTTCGGGTATAATTATTTTCAGAATGTCCCTTTCATTGAGGGTGAACTTAAACAGCATATACTTGATTACTTTACTAACCTTCAGTTCACCTGCGATACCCTTAGCTCGATATCTCAAAAAGAGCTTGATGATGTTCCTCTCTCGGCAGAGGAAACAAATTTCCTGAAGAATATGATGTTTGAAATGACAACTTATACGGGAATAACTTATGACGGCTGGTACCCTAAATTGATTTTCCAGGATGAGGCTTATGATCACGAAGGTGTTATGGGTGCAAATTATATCACCGCCGATATTCATACCACACCGTCCGACTGCGGCGGCAATATGATGGGATGGGTAACGCACGTCGGTACGGGACCCGTTGATGCGGGAGTTTTTATCGCTAAGATCCCGGGCGGCCAGGAGTGCGCTTTTATCGGTCCTGTTTTAAGTTATCGCGAATATGTTACCACAGGTTTTCTCCGGTTAACGGATGATGAGTGGAGTTCTGATTATATGTTCTCATCCAGCCGGCCCGATTGGGTTAACCTTTACCTGGCTGATTCAACAGGCGGCAGTATGGGCGAAGGCGGTCAGCTGCTTACGTCGGTTAAGACTGAAGATATACCTCAGAAGGTTTCTGATTATCTCACCGTTTCAAATTATCCTAATCCCTTCAATCCCAGCACCCTGATCAGGTTTTCGGTTCCGTACGATCTCAGCAATGAAAATGCGGAGCTGATTGTTTATGATATACAGGGACAGGCGGTGAGGCATCTTGTTAACCAGGTTCTTCCCTCAGGTAATTATGTGACTAAATGGTATGGTAAAAATGATGACGGTAACTCTGTTTCAAGCGGAATTTATATTTACCGTCTGCGGATTGCCGGCAGACAGGCCGTCGGCAAAATGAACCTCGTCCGCTAATTCAGGTTACCCCTCCCGGTACAAAGGTTGAACCTCTACGAGGTTATGGAAGGGGTGTTATCCGCTAATGTTTAGTTTATTAGCTGAAGATTGTAATTCTTCTTAAAGACTTCGTTGTAGTGGATGCTTCCGTCAGAAGCAATTATCAGGCAGGGGTAATCCAGCGCCTTGTCGCTCAGCGCCCTCTTCCATCCCAGCAGAAACACATACGTGGCCGTAGCATCTGCCTCCTCCGCGGTTGGCGCAATGATGGTAGAGCTTTCCGACAGCCTCCCGGGATAACCGTCGGCAGGATTGAGAATATGATGGTACCTTATCCCGTTTATTATTTTGAACCTCTCATAGTCGCCGCTTGTGGCAACCGCATAATCCTTCAGATCAAAGGCTCCTGCAAGATCATTCGTGCGTCGGGGATGCTTAATGCCCACCCTCCATTCTGTGTCCGCGTCCTTCGTACCCGACACATAAAGATCGCCTCCCGCATTCAGGATGAAGTTAGTTATTCCCTTCTCCTTCAATACAGCCGATCCCCGGTCTATCGCATAACCTTTCGCGATTCCTCCCAGGTCAATCGACATTCCTTTCTTCTTCAGGTATACCGTCGAATCGTTCTCGTTTATATCAATGTCCCTGTAATTAACCAGCTTGTCCAGCTTCTTAATTTCCTCGGCCGGAGGCAGCACAATATTCTTCTCTTCACTGAACCCCCACAGATCCGAAAGCGGCCCGATGGTTACATCAAATACACCGTCATATTTTTTGCAGTATGCTTTTGCGCGCTTCATCATCTCGACTGTTTCGTAGCTTACCTTAACGGGATGAATACCCGCGGCATGGTTTATTGCCGAGATCTCGCTGCTGTCTTTTTGACAGCTCATCACGTTCTCCACTCTCGCCATTTCTTCATACGCATCGGTTAAAGCTTCGCGGCACCTGTTCACATCGCTGCTTCGCGCGGTTGTCTCCACGGTTGTGCCCATAAGGTACTTTGTAACCGATATCTTATACATCGTGGTATCGCTATATGCCGTGGTATCGCTCTGCACCGCGCCATCATTCCATACGGTACCTCCGTTCCCGCCGGCACCGTACTTAGCGGCGGCGCTCCCGGCCCTTGAGGCAGAAGCTGATAACAGCACCAGCAGTCCCGCCAGGGTATATATTGAAAGGATAGATTTCATCTGATCATTCTAAAATGTTATGCTGTCAACGCCCAGACTGCTCTTTCCGGCAATCGATACGTTAACCTGGTTCGGCACACATACAAGGTTCTCTCCCGGTTTCGAGATCGGCGCCATATTCATACAGGTCTTGTGTTTACAGGAAGCCGATACAACCTTAACCGACCGGTTCTTTATGCTGATGTCAACGTGACCTTTCAGTCCTTCTATATGATATGTATCTATATCCTGGTTAAGCGATAGCTGTTTCACCAGAGTATCGCCCCTGAAGATGTTGATGCCGCCCGGCTGCGATGAATTCCGCCGGGATGAAAATCTCAGCAGAACGGGATTATCCACGACTTCCGGAAGCGACAGCGATCCGGCGCTCTCTCTTAACAGCTGTGAGAATTCATCGGTTCCTTTATGGTAGTCGATCAGTTCCCGGCCCCGTACAAAGGCTATGTCGCCTATGTGCGTTCCCTGCAGCCTGTACTCTGTGAAATCCAATGCGCTCTTCCCGTAATCCGAATACTTGATTGCCTGCTCAATTGTGTGTATTGTTTTTGAAGGCGAATTGGTGATGATGGATAGGGAAAAGGGACCTGCATCCTTAACTGCCGCGAAGGTACTCTTTGCAAAAGGATTTATCATTCCCAGCGCCGCCGACGCAGGCAGGATGATGGAACTGTACTTCAGAAAATCCCTTCTTTTCATTTTCTTATTTCCTCATAGATTAAATTATCAAACTTTTATTACATATTCATTTAGTAACGGTACCGGATACCGATGTTAAAGTCGGTCGCAAACAGATTGTTAAGGTGATTGAACCAGTACGGCGAATTCGTGTGCCTCAGGTAGAAGTCGAGATTCAGAATGTACTGCACCCTCTCGTCTGTCAGGAACGGAAGATAATCCTGCCGGTCGCCTCCCGTTAAAATCAGGTTCATCTGAAGCTCGTTTGAGTAGCCTGCATCCAGCTTAATATCCGTGGTCATAAACTGCCCGGGCGAGGGATAAACCGGCTTGAAGAAGAATGCCTTCGTCTGGAAATTCGACCGCCATCCAAGACCGAGAATCACGTGTTTCGATAGATATCTTTCATAGTCGGCCGAGTAGGTGTTGGCGTTCAGGTCCCACGAATCCCAGTAGTACCTGTAGCCCAGCTGAAGCGATGACTTATCCGTCAGCCTGTATTTCATTGAAACAGCAGCGGCGCGCCTTATCCTCAGGTCAGGATGAATCGGGTCGAACAGACTGTCGGTTCCGTTTATCGTTATCGGTACCAGCTTATAGTTGTCTGAAAGCAGTCCGCTGTTCTCGGTATAAGTTGAAAGGAACTGGAAGATCAGCTTTGTGCTTATGATCTGTGAAAAGTCGGCGTTAATCGTAGTAACGTTCTTGTCCTTTTTCCAGTTCTTCGTTTTGGGGAACACCTTGTCCCAGCTTCTTACCACTCCCAGCTGGATCGATGTGTTGTTCTCCGCAAAATATTGTGTGTAGTTGCCTATTAGTGTGGAGGAAGTGTAATCGCTCTCGGTGCTGTAGAGTCCGTCGAAGGTAAATAATCCGCTGCCGAATGTGTGCGCCATTCCGAAATTCAGCTCGTGCCTTATTTCGTCGAATGCGGGCTGACTGTTCTGGCCGCCTCCTCCTCCCCCGCCGCCTGTATTCGAGGCCGCGGTTACGGCATCAACTTTTCCCAGTCCTTCTGCGTTTGTGGTTGAGGCTGGACTATGGCTCCTTATCGACGCTGCCGTTATCATATCAACCAGGTACCTCCCGGTAAGACTGGTCGACTCTGAAACTCTTTTGGTTATCGCGATGCTCGGGTAAAGCACACTTACATTAAAGCTGTCGAAGTATCCGCTGAAGTTTACCTGAGTTTCATTCGAAGGTAAAAGCTGCGCATAAACAAGGGCGGTATAACTAAAAAAGACAATCAGAAAGGGAACAGACTTTTTCAGCCGCACCCGCAGCCTCCGCTTTCCGCCCCGGTTGCTCCTTCAACGCCCTCCCTGTAATCCAGGAAGTGTTCCTTTATACCGGCGTTAATGGGGTTCTCGTCTATGATCATTATAGGATCTGAAAGCCCTTCCTTCTGCCATGGCTGAACGGTCGCGCAGCCGTATAGAAGAAATGAAGCTCCCAGAAGGATCAGAATACGGATTTTAATGTTCAATTTAATTCTCTTTCAATAGTTGAGTTAATTCTGAATTAAAATCATCTACGTACGAATCCTTAAACCCGTCGTGCCTGTAGCGTATATTACCCTTCTTATCAATAAAAATTGTTGTGGGCATTGCCTCTATTTTGAACAGCGCGGGGATCTTCTGGGTATCGTCCTGAACAATAGGGAATTCGGGCTGGGGGAAAAGCTTGTCGAGGAACTTCTGCATATTCCCTGAATTGTTGTCGATGTTTACGGCGATCAATTGAAAGTCGGATTTATTATGTGCCTCGTAGAACTTAACCAGCTGAGGCATCTCATCGCGGCAGGGAACGCACCAGCTTGCCCAGAAATCGAGCAGCACTACCTTCCCTTTATAGTCTGACAGCTTTATAGCCTTTCCGTTTATCGTCTTCCCCTGAAAGTCGGGCGCAGGTGAATCTTCTTTCTCCTGGGATAACCCTTTACCTAAAAAGGCGCCTATCACCAGGATAAGGAGAAACCTTACAGCAGTTCTCATAGGTTGATCTCCTGTTAAGTATCTGTAATATAACCGTTTTGGAAATATAGTTTAACATTAAATAATATAGATTAAGCAGTCATGATACAAAACAACGACTGCATTAAATTTGGTACAAACTTACCCGGTTACCGATTATTTTGATGTTAAACAGATAGGAAAGGTTCTCTCATTCCTCAGCCTGTTACCCTGCATCACAGACTCCCCCTCTGTCATCGCAGTCCCCCGTCCCCGATTGCCCCCACTCCCCCCATCCTCATTAGAGGCTCAACCTCCGGGAACCTCTCCCCCCTTACCCACTTTTTACTTAACTTTCACATCAACATAAAACACAGGCTGCCGAATGAAAACAATGGGACTAATAGGCGGAACCGGCTGGGTATCCACCGCAGAATACTACCGCCTCCTCAACAAAGAAACCAACAACCTCCTGGGGGGCCACAATTCCGCCCGCATCATCCTCTACTCATTTAACTATGCCGATATTGACCGCTGCAACCAGAGCGGCGACCACGAAGGAGTATACAGACTGGTACTCAGCGCCGCCCGGAAACTAAAAGAAGCCTCCGCCGGTTTTATTGTACTCTGCGCCAACACACTCCACCAGTATGCCGACAGGCTGATAGAGGAAGTTCAGCTTCCCGTAGTTCACATAGCCGACGCGGCCGCCGCAGAAATCAATCGCGTTGGGTTAACAACAATAGGACTGCTGGGCACCAGGTTCACGATGGAGATGGACTTCTACACAAAACGATTAAGCGAAGCGGGGATCACCTCACTCGTACCGCCGAAACCCGAAAGAGAGTACATCCACAGCGTAATAATGGACGAGCTTCTGAAAGAGAACTTCAGGCAGGAATCAAAGCAGAAGTTCCTTGAAATAATTGACGGCCTTCAAAAAGACGGCGCTCAGGGAATCGTTCTCGGCTGCACAGAGATCCCCCTGCTCATAAAGCAGGAAGACACCCCCCTGCCCGTATTCAACACCCTCCAGCTCCACGCCAAAGCCGCCGTAAACTTCGCCCTCACCAGCTGATCCGTTAGCCCCGGCTCTGTATCATTCCGACCGGCAGGTAACGGGACTTAAAATGTGGCTAAAGCCGGAAGGTTAAATCTATATTTTTACCTGTCAGTTAAAACTGACGGCAATAGGAAAGATTTCTTCCTCTTATGTCATTAGTAATGTTAAAATCTACTTCACCTTCCGGCATGCCACATCTTCAGATAGGAAGAGGAAGACGCACATTCGCCTTCTGCACACTTTCAGGCAGCAGCCTTTTAGGAAGCTTATTATGAACAGCAGGGAGCGTTCTCAGGTAAACTACTATCGACGCAATATCCTCATCCGAAAAATTTCTGAACGACTGATAAAGCATGAGCGGAAACAGCGCCCGCCCGTCGTGTCCCACTCCCTCCCTTATTGCCCAGGCTAACATATCGTCCGTCCACGTACCCGCCCCGGTTCCCTTATCGGGAGTAATATTAGGAATCACTATCCTGAATCCCTCCTGATCCAGAAAGATAGCGCCCGCGCCCTTTTTCGATTCAATAGGAGGAGCGCCGGGTTTACTCCAGTCCCTCACACTATGGCAGAGGAAGCAGTGCGAAGCGCCGTTAGCAAGGTACTCGCCCCTTGCAATCCTTTCGGGAGTACTTTCAAACTTAACATCAGTAAGCGGTCGGGCCTTCAAACCTGCCGTAATGAACACCTCCTCAGGTTCCGGTGCGTCATTATTAGGGTTTTCGCTGCAGGAGGCGGCCAGGAAAGTCAGAGAAGCAGCAACAAGAACAATGTATACATTCTTCACTGTAACTCCATATCTTTTGTTTGGGGGATGACAGAGCGAATATAAGTAAAAAATGTTTGCCAAATGAAAATAATTAACTACTATTACATCAGCCTTATGACCCACCCTTTCCCTTGCGGTTAAGAAGTATTTGTCTCTTTGTTGATGGCCGACAGATGGCCGACAGAGTTTTGGGAAAATTATAAGAAGAAGCACAACGGACCCTAAAAAATATAAATGAAAAATATCCAATCAAAATAACACGTGATATTAAAAAAGCTAAGGAATGGTTAAGGCAAAAAGCTAGGGGGTCTGAACGATACGGTATTGTAGTTTCTTCCCAAGCTGAACGATTAAAACCACAATCTATTTTTGTTAAATCACCAATGAATCCTATTCATTGGTTTCTTAATGGTAAGGATGATACTCGTTCTTCATATTATCTAGAAGATGTGGCTACAGAGTTCCATGTTCAGGGACTAGAACTTGACTGGGTATGCGTTACGTGGGATGCAGATTTTAGATATGCAAGAAATGGTTGGGAACATTGGTCATTTAAAGGTAATAAATGGCAAAGAATACGAAAACCAGACAGACAAAATTATCTCAAAAATGCATATAGAGTTTTATTAACTCGTGCAAGACAGGGTATGCTTATCGTTATCCCCGATGGTGACTTAAATGATCAGACAAGGCTGCCTAAATTTTATGACGCCACCTATGAATATTTAAGAGAAATTGGAATTGAGAAAATATAATTTTAATAACATATTTTAATTTTAAGAAGTTCTATCTTTTATTATAATTAAGTCTTATAGAAACCTCTCCTTTGCCTAAAGGTAACCGATTACTCACCTGAAAAAAAAAGCCTGCAGACTTGAGGATTTTTGGCTAAACCTACGCTATATTTTAAAGAAAATAAGAACTACGGTGAAACTATATTCTCTCATCCTCCGAAACGCATTTCCCCTCTCTTCCCCTTTAAATAAACAATAATCGTAACGCCGCCTGGGTGTATTGATTCTTATTGGCTACCAGGCATAGCCGATGTCGAACCTTAAGGCAGGGGCGGCTCCGTTGATTCTGGAGTATGAATCGTTCTCTCCGGCAAAGAAGTAGTAATCTACTCCGATGCCCAATCCCATTGCGAACTGCTCGCCGGGAAACCACTGCCAGCCAAAAAGCGCTCCCAGGGATGAAATTGAAACTGTTCCGCCGCTTTCATCTGAAATGCTGTTGTATGATGCGTTCGGCGCGAAGTAAAATCCCTTAAGGTTTCTGCCTCTCGGGTAGAACCTGACTTCAGCATTGATGCCAACTCCGCTTAATCCTGATAATGTCGGCATCTGCAGCCCTATGCCGAGGGCGGTTCCCTCATTTAGTTCATGGTAATATGATATGTTGTAGAACAGGAAAAATTTCAGCGGGTTTATTACTATCATACTGCTGCGGGGTGTAATGTCTTCGGTCTGCGATATGCTGACTTCTTTGTAGTATACGGTGTCGCCGGTTTCGGGATCGATTTTCCATTTTCTTGCCTCTGTGCGGTCCTGCCCGAATGAAATTGTCAGCATGGCTGAACTAATTATCAGGATGTAGAAGATCGTTTTCATTTTTTTTTGTTCTCCTCTGAGTTAAAAACCTTATGTTTAGCTTCTTCACTATAACAAACCTTGTGCCGCATCCTGTCTGTATGATGAACGGATTGCAGGAATGATAAGCGCTTTATACTACTAAACTTAACTCTATTTAGTATAATTCTCTATACATAGTAAGCATATTATTTAATACAGCCGGTTTACGGGACTGTCTTTTTTAATCCCCTTCTATCATTTCCCTAAGCCTGCTGTTTAAATTCTGTTCTTATCCGCGCTTTGTTTTGTTTAATTACGGCCAGTTAAAATACGGGAGAAGAGAACCATGAAACGTTTGATCCTTTTTTGTATGCTGGCCGCCTCTGCGGTGTATGCTAATAAATATCCAACCCTTAATGACAATTCGAACTCGCAGATAAACGCCGTAAGGTTAAATGAAAATATAAAAGTAGATGGTAAACTCACTGAAAAGGTCTGGCAGGGTCCTGGTTTTAATACTCTGATCCAGGCGGATCCGCAGCAGGGTTTACGGCCTTCGCAGAAATCCGAGTTCTGGCTGGCTTATGACGATGAGGCCCTCTACTTCGCCGCGAAGTTCTACGACTCTCATCCTGACTCGATCATGGCCCGTCTCGTGCGCCGCGATTTTATTTGGGGCGATCCTTCTGATGGATGTGTGCTTTATATCGACTCCTACCGCGATAAACGCAATGGCTATTTCTTCTATGTCTCAGCCGCCGGTGCTGTGGCCGACGGACTCATAGAGAATGACGTAAAACAGCCTAATGACCTTAGCTGGGATGCTGTGTGGGAAGGCGCCCGAAGCATCGATGATCAGGGCTGGTCGGTTGAAATGAAGATTCCTTACTCCCAGCTCCGCTTCAGGGAGGGCGCTCAACAGGTGTGGGGCGTTAATGTTGAAAGGTTTATTAGCAGACGGTTCGAAACTGACATGGTGGTCTATACTCCCCGTAATGAAAGCGGCTTTGCTTCACGCTTCCCCGACCTTGTCGGTATTGAGAAGATTGCTCCCCCGTCCAGAATTGAGCTCCTTCCTTATGTAGTCGGTAAGGCAAAGTATATCGGCGCTCAGCCCGGCGATCCGTTTAATACGGGTCATGAGTATTCGCCGGGTGCGGGACTCGATGTTCGTGCGGGCCTCGGAAGCAGCCTTACTCTTAATGCTACTATCAACCCCGACTTCGGTCAGGTTGAGGTCGACCCCGCCGTGGTTAATCTCTCTGATGTTGAATCTACTTTTGATGAGAAGCGCCCTTTCTTTACCGAGGGTGTTAGTATCTACCGCTTCGGTCAGGGAGGTACTAATAATAATGTCTCTTTTAACTGGCCTACTACAAATATTTTCTATAGCAGGCGTATCGGAAGAAATCCCCAGGGCAGCCTTCCCTCTTATGATTATGCCGATATTCCTCAGGGAACTCATATACTTGGGGCCGCTAAGGTATCAGGTCAGGTATATGACAATTGGAAGATAGGAACGATCCATGCGGTTACTCAGCGCGAGTATGCTGATATCTCTGCTGATGGACAGCGCTCCTCGGTTGAGATGGAACCCCTTACTTATTACGGTATCTTCCGCGCGCAGAGAGATTTTAATTCGGGAAAACAGGGTATCGGTCTCCTCTCTACTTTCACTGACCGCTTCTTTAAGAATGATGCCCTCAACTCGCAGATAAATAAGAATGCGTTTGTTGTTGGAAGTGATGGATGGACTTTCCTCGATGAGGATAATACTTACGTTCTTACAGGCTGGGCCGCCCTCTCCAATGTTACTGGTTCTGCGGAAAGGATAACTGCACTGCAGCGAAGCCCCGTTCATTACTACCAGCGGCCTGATGCGTCTTATATTTCTGTTGATAGTTCTGCCACCTCCCTGACAGGCTACAGCGGGCGGTTGATGCTGAATAAAAACCGCGGACGCTGGGCGATAAATACAGCTGTGGGTTTGATTAGTCCCGGCTTTGAGATAAATGATTTAGGTTATGGATCGTATAGTGATTATATAAACGGACACTTCTTTACTACTTACAGATGGACTGAGCCCACAGCGCTTTATCAATTCGCGGGGATAAATCTTGGTGCCTATACCAGTTATGATTTCGGTGGTAATAATGTTGCTCAGGGCTATCGTCTCTATTCCTACCTTACCATGCCTGATTATTATGGAGCCGACCTTGGTTTCACATACAGCCCTTCTACCTGCAATGCAAGAAAAACACGCGGCGGTCCTTTAACTGTTAACCCTTCCAGCTCTTCATTCTTCTGGGATCTTTTTACCGACGGCCGTCAGTGGTGGGTTCTGAGTATGGGCGGCTCCAGTTCGTTCAGCACCGATGGTAATTCTCAGTTCGTTTATGCATCCATGGAGTTTAAGGTGACTACCACTTTAACGATGTCAATAGGCCCTGAATATACGAATAGTGTTTCGGAGACTCAGTGGGTCAGCAATTTCAGGGATCCCTCCGCCTCTGATACGTATAACCGCAGATATGTTTTCGCTCATCTTGATCAGCATGTTCTTGCCGCTAATATAAGGGCTGATTGGATTCTGAGTCCTTCTCTCAGCTTCCAGTTTTACTTCCAGCCCTTGATTGCATCCGGTGCCTATAACAGTTTCAAGTATCTGCAGAAACCGAAGTCGTATGATTTTAATACTTACGGAAGAAATGGTTCTACCCTGGTGCAGAATACCTCTGCCGGAGGAGACGTTGCCTCCTATGAGCTGGATCCCGACGGTTCGGGTCCTGCCCCGGCTCAGGTAATCGGCAACCCCGATTTTAATTATCTCTCCCTGCGCGGAAATGCGGTTCTCCGCTGGGAGTATATGCCAGGCTCTACTTTATATTTTGTGTGGACTCAGAGCCGGGAAAACATCGAAGCCGATGGCGATTTCCGCCCCGGCCATTCGTTCAATAATCTCTTCAGCGTCCATCCCGATAATATTTTTATGCTGAAGCTCAGCTACTGGCTCTAACCGATCCTTCGGGAAGTTGAAGTGGTATCAGATGGCTACAAATATAGATCCTCTACGAGGATCAACCTCCAGAACCCCGGAGAGGTTCAACGTTTGTAATTTTCGCTTACCCTGATATCCCCCCAACCTCGTAGAGGTTGAACATCTATAACCACCCCCTTCTCTCCCGGGTGCGCCAGAGCAATTCCCCACCAAAAATCCGCCTTTCCTGTGGATTTATTCTCCCTTCTTTATAATCTTAGATTCTTGATTGATCCACAATGAAAAGGAAACATTATGAAATACACGTTCATATTTCTGTTGGGTATATTTTTCGTTTACGGATGTACACAGAAAAAAGAAGAACCGGCTAAACAAGAGGGCGCTTCTATGGTGACAAAGACAGTTGACTATTCGGCCGACGGCACTCCCCTGAAGGGTTTCATCGCTTATGACAGCAGCAAAACCGGCAAACGTCCGGGTATAGTAGTGGTTCACGAATGGTGGGGCATGAATGATTACGCTGAACACCGGGCCGACTCCCTTGCAAAGCTCGGCTATATCGCCCTTGCAATAGACATGTACGGAAATGGCAAAACAGCAGAGCATCCCGATAATGCGCAGAAGTTTTCCTCTGCGGTCATGGAACATATGGATACCGCAATGGCAAGGTTTAACGCGGGACTCGAGCTCCTGAAAGCCCAGCCCCAGACAGACACCTCAAACCTCGCCGCGATTGGCTACTGCTTCGGCGGTGGTGTTGTGCTGCGTATGGCACTTGCAGGCGTTCCCCTTAACGGTGTTGTTAGTTTTCATGGCGACCTGCCGACAAAGGCTCCTGAACACCCTGACTCGGTTAAAGCCGCAATTCTTGTATGCAATGGCGCCGCTGATCCGTTTAATCCCCCTGAAAAGGTTAATGCCTTCAGAACTATGATGGACAGCGCGGGTATAAATTATACGTTTAAGAATTATGAAGGAGCAAAACACGCCTTTACTAATCCTGCATCAGACAGCCTGGGCAGTAAGTTTAACCTTCCCCTCGCCTATAATAAACAGGCTGATGAGCAGAGCTGGAAGGATATGAAGGAGTTCTTCAGCCGTATCTTTAAGTAGTAAATTTGTCAAACGGCAGCATGGTTAATTTTTCCACCGAACCGACAAGACGTGTTGATATGGTGTTCGGCATAGGCTACGGAGATAGTATTGAGAAGGCCAGGATGGTCTTGAAGAAAGGGACGATCGGGAAAGTCCTTAACGGACTGATGGGTGAATTGAAACCGGAAGCCGCTTATTTTTCACTCAACGAGGGGAAACGGCATATAATTATGGTGGTTAATGTGAATAATGCCGGTGACTTCGTAAGATATGCCGAACCGTTTTTCCTCCAGTTCAATGCCGATGTAAAATATGATATTGTTATTACCCCCGAGGAGATAAAGAATTCAGGCCTTGAGGAGATCGGAAAGAAATACGCCTGAGAAATTAATGCTCAACACTATGGATTGCTCTTGAAGCGCATAACAAACGCTCGCTGATGCTCTCCATCAGCGGGCATTTTTTTTATTAAATCCTTCCCTATTACTTTCCGTGCAGAAAATCATTTATGGTCTTTATGAACATATCCGGCTGGTCTACAAAGGTCATATGACCGCTCTGTGGAAATACAACCAGTTTGGAATCGGGTATCTTTTCGTGCATTTCTTTGGATAACCATGGTGCGCATTCATCATGATCACCGCAGTTGACAAGCGTTGGAACTTTAATAGTATGAAGACTATCGACATATTCTACAGATTTAAGGTTTCCGTCGATTACATACTCACCGTCAGAGCCCCACATCTCGCGATAAAGATCCCACACAAATCCATCGCTTGCAGGATCATATGAAGGATCGGGTCTGCTCTGGTAAAGGTAAGGGAAATAGCCTTCACCCCACGCTGCTTTCATATATTCTTCTGTATAGCGGTTCTGTTCGTATGGTAATCCATGTCCGTATAGTCCCTCACTTTCCATCTTATTTATGCGGTTTCGAAGATCAGGCGCCATATTTTCCTTGATCTTTTCGAAAACCTTGTTCATCTCCGAAGTGCTCGCAAAAGTGCTGCAGAGGATAAGGTGAGATAAGTGCTCCTGGTATTTAAGTGCATAAGCCTGTGCAAGAACCCCTCCGTACGAATGTCCCATCAGGTTCATTTTACCGAGGTTCAGAGTTTTGTAAGATAAGCAAATTGTTTGAACACCTGCAATTAAAATAATTTTCAGAAAGTTTTTTTATTTTTACACTAAATACAATGTAAACAGGATTTTAAATGAAATTAGCAGCTGCTCTGTTTTTGGTTTTTCTTACAGGTCTGTTTTTTTCTCTGCCCGATAGTAACCGTAATCTGCTGGTTAACGGCGACTTCGAAACGAGTACCAACGGTACAATGCCCGATAACTGGTACAGTGACAGCAAAGTATATAGCCTTGGCAATGATGCCGCCTCCGGTAATCATTCACTTAAGTATTCCAATTCTGATCCTGCTGTTTATAAACTATGCACTCAGCAGATAAATCTGAAACCGGGGAATTCTTATTCTGCCGGTATCAAAGTGAAAACTCTTAATATAAGCGGAGAGGATTTCGGGGCTTCTTTCTGTATTGAATGGCTTGATAGGGATGGGAAATGGCTCGGAGGTTCGTATCCCACGGGTGTGAAAGGAACAAAGGACTGGACGGATATAAGTGACCTTGTAACAATTCCTGATAGTGCTGCGAAGGTTTTTTTCTGCTGCTATGTAAGAAAAGGAATGACGGGCACAGCCTGGTTTGATGACGCGTATGTGAAAACGTATCAGGGTAACCGGATTAGTGTTCTCATGCTTAAGCCGGTCTACAGGGGATTGTTATTTCCCGGCGGTAAACAAAATGTGGTTCTTTCGGTAAACCTCGATAACTTTGATGAGGCAACGGATGGATTAAAGATCTCTTCGGTTATTCTCGATTCCTCAGGCAGAAAGTTTGCCGGTAATTCTACGGATGTAACCGGCAGCAGGAAAAGTTATGAGATCAGTCTGGATGCTTCGGGAATACAGGATGGTCAGTACTTCGCGGAAGTTAAACTAATAACGAACAGCGGGCAGGTGCTGGATTCATGGACTAAACCCCTCAGGAAAGTAGGCAGACAGGATCAGCCTGAAGTCTGGTTTGATGACCATAAAAGGATGATTGTTCATAATCAGAAGATCTTCCCGCTAGGCATGTACTGGAGCACTGTAAATGAAGCTGATCTGAAGAAATTTTCGCAGAGTAAGTTTAATTTCATCCTGCCTTACAACAGACCAACTAAAGATCAGATGGATCTCGCTCAGAAATATAATATTAAGGTGGTCTATTCGGTGAAGGATCTTTACGCCGGGTCTCAGTTTGTTCCCGCGGATATTAAATCGTACGGGGAGGAATTATCGATGCTCGATAAGACAGTTAAAAATTTTAAGGATAGTCCCGCCCTGCTGGCCTGGTATAATAATGATGAATATCCCCCGGAATTTATGGACAGGCTGAATGAACATTATAAAAATATTGCGGCTTTGGATCCGGATCATCCCGTGCTTTCGATAATAAACAGACCTCTGCAGGCAGGTCTCTATCTTAACTCTACCGATATAATAGGCGGTGATCCATACGTTATCCCGAAATTAAAAATGGACATGGTGGGAGAAACAACAGAAACGATATTAAAAAAGACAGATTATAGTCAGCCCGTGTGGATGGTGATCCAGTCGCATAACCTCGGCAACTATGCGGGATCGGTATCCGCCGCGAAAGAGTTCCGTTCCCCCGACTATGAGGAGATGAGGTGTATGTCGTGGCAGGCAATATGTAAAGGCGCTGACGGCCTTATTTATTATTCTTTTTTCGATCTTCAGAGAAATAAGGATGTCTCATTCGAAACTCAATGGTCGAACCTGAAGAAGATCGTATCGGAGATTCAATCATATTCTGAAATCCTGTTATCTGAAGAGAAGGCTGATGTAGTAAAGGCTGTCGGCACCGGAGGCGGAGAGATTTCCTGGCTCGATCTGACCACAAGGAAATACAACAATAAACTCTATATCTTCGCTGTAAATAATGGAAATGGATCGGGTGAATCGGAATTTATACTTCCTTCAAATTATAAAACCGTAAAACTCGCAGGCAATACAGCAGAACAATTCTCCCTTGAAAATTCTCGCTTTAATGACAAATTCAGGAACCTGGAAGTTAAGGTATATACTGCCGAATAAACGGCGGTATCAGATAAATCCTTCTGAGATGAACTTTTTGTAAATTTGAACTGTTGTTCGGGGAAAAAGACGGGAGTAAATGAAAAAGTCCGGATTTATTTTAATTGTTTTAATTTTAGCGTCCCTTACCTATGCCCAGGATGAAAAGGGCTCAGTTTACGGCAAGGTTACGGATGCGGTGAGTAATCAACCTCTTATCGGGGTTAATATTATTCTTGAAGGTACTAATTTCGGGGCGGCAACCGACCTTGAGGGACACTATGAGATTAAGGGCGTTCCTGTTAATACTTACAGGATAAAGGCTTCGATCATAGGGTATGCTTCTAAAACCAAGACTGATATTGTCGTTCGTTCTTCGAAACCCGCAGCGGTGGATTTTAGTCTTACCGAGGAGGCCGTTGAACTTCAGGACGTGACTGTAAAGTCGGGATATTTTACTAAATCACCTACCGAGGTTATCAGCACAAGAAGTTTTGGCTATGAAGAGATAAGAAGAGCTCCCGGAGGTTTTGAGGATGTTATCAGGGCTCTGTCGGTTCTTCCCGGGGTTGCACAGGCTGATCCGGGCCGTAATGATCTGATAGTGCGCGGCGGGGCTCCGTCTGAAAATCTTTATATAGTCGACGGAATCGAGATACCAAACATAAACCATTTCGGCACACAGGGCGCCGCTGGTGGACCCTTGAGTTATATAAATCTCGATTATGTAAAAGAGACTACCTTTTCAACAGGTGGATTTTCGGCGGAATACGGCGACAGGCTTTCGTCGGTACTTAAAATAAACCTGAGGAACGGCAGAGAAGACCGTATCGGCGGGAAGGCTACTGTCTCTGCGTCTCAGTTCGGCCTGAACCTGGAAGGACCCCTTGGTAAGAATAATAATTTCATTTTCTCCGCCCGCCGCAGCTACCTGGATTTTATCTTCAAGGCCGCCGGCTTCGGTTTCGTGCCTGAGTATTATGATGTTATAACCAAGGCTGACTTTAAAATGGATAATTCGAACAGCGTCTCTTTCCTGTTCGTCGGGGCTTTCGATAATGTAAAATATTTTAATGAGACGGCCGATCAGCGTCTGGATAATTCAAGGATTCTCGGCAGCGACCAGACACAGTACGCCGCCGGCATCAGCTATCAGCACCTCATCGATAACGGCTTCCTGAACATCACCCTCAACAGATCTTTTGTGGATTATAATACGCTCCAGAGAGATAGTCTGCTTAATCCCGTATTCAAAAGTATTTCAAGGGAACAGGAAAATACTCTTAAGGGAGATCTTGTCTATAAGCTTTCATCTTCTACTGAGATCAATGCCGGTCTGATGGGAAAGCTTGTTAAGTTCAGCGCCGATGTACTTCTCCCCGGGTTCGTTACTTCTTTCCAGGATACTCTTCCTGTAAATTCTCTTGATGATAAGGAGGTTTATTATAAGGGTTCCGGTTATGTGAACCTGAATCATTTATTTTTTGAAAGACTGAAAACAAATATCGGACTTCGTGTAGATTATTTTAATCCCCTCGATAAAAAGTTTTATACTTCACCAAGAGTTTCAGCTTCCTACCGCCTTACGGACCTTACATCGCTGAACGCCGCGGGAGGGATTTATTATCAATCGCCCTCCTATATATGGCTTGCTGCTGACGATAATAAAAGCAGCTTAACTGATATCCGCGCGGATCATCTCGTGCTGGGAATAGATCATCTGGTCAGGGAGGATGCCATCATAAAGCTTGAGACTTTTTATAAGTGGTATATGGATTACCCCACAAGCCTGGTGAGACCCTATTTGATACTGGCCAATACGGGTGCGGGATTCGCGGGTTCGGAAGATAATTTTTCTGCGTTCGGATTGGAACCGCTTACAAATAAAGGTAAGGGTTACAGCCGGGGTGTAGAGTTTTCGGCACAGAAAAAGTTGTCGGATTTGCCTTTCTATGGAATATTGAGCCTTACTTATAGTGAATCAAGGTTCACGCCGCTTGATGGCGTAACCCGTCCCGGTGCATACGATCAGAAGTGGATCCTGAACCTGAGCGGAGGATATAAGTTCAATGAAAAATGGGAGGCAAGTATGAAATTCCGTTTTGCGTCCGGCAGTCCTTATACACCTTATGAATCAAACGGCACACAACTGGTTTCGAGATACCTGAGTATGTATTACGACCCTCTTCACAGTCTCGATGTGCGTGTTGACCGAAGATGGTACTTCACCAGCCTTACCCTTATTACTTATGTCGATATCCAGAATATTTATAATAATAAAACATCTGAATCGATACGCTGGAACCCCAGAACCCGTAAAGCCGAAAAGGGTCAGGCGATCGGTATTCTGCCTTCCATCGGGATCAGCCTCGAATTCTGATCAGAAGGATTTGAACCTGCCCCCGGAGCCGCCCTTCGGAATTTATCCCGGATAATTCTTAATTTATCTTCGGTCAAATAAACTTTTATTTTACCGTTCATAATATTTTTATGGCAGTGCGTTAAGGGGTGCTATAAGTTGTATTTTATTTATCTGATGGATTTTCAGACTGATCTTAATTTATATCTTTAACCAAAATCAGGAAACTTATGTATAAGATACTCTTCTTTATTTGTACATTGTTTATTGTGTACCAGGCTCAGGCCGTCGCCCAGGTAAATGCCCGGATGCTTCAGTATCCCGACGTTTCACAATCTCAGATCACTTTTTATTACGGGGGCGATCTCTGGGTAGTGTCAAAAGAAGGGGGAACAGCAAATAAGCTTACTAACGCAAAGGGTCAGGAAATACTGCCGAGATTTTCTCCCGACGGATCGCAGATAGCTTTCAGCGGGAATTATAACGGTAATGTCGATATTTATGTAGTGCCTTCAAAGGGCGGTAAAGCGGAACGGGTAACTCACCAGGGTATGTTCGACCGCATGGATGACTGGTATCCCGATGGTTCAAGGATCCTTTATACTTCTTCGATGGAAAGCGGCAAACAGAGGTTCAGTCAGTTTTATTCTGTTTCACCAAAGGGCGGTATGCCCGATAAGCTCCCTGTGCCTTACGGCGAGTTTGGAACGTTATCTCCCGACGGGAAGATGATAGCGTATACTCCCAGAACGAGAAGCAGCAGAAACTGGAAAAGATACCGCGGCGGAATGGCTCCCGATATATGGATTTTCAACCTCGAAACAAAGGGTTCCGAGAATATAACTGATGACCCTGCCAATGATGAATTTCCGATGTGGTTTGGGAATACTATATATTTTCTTTCTGACAGAAATGCGGAGAAAAGAGCTAACATCTATGCTTATGATACTTCATCAAAACAAATAAGGCAGGTTACGGATTTTAAGGAGTACGACACTCACTTCCCTTCTCTGGGTTCTGATGATATCGTATTTGAAAATGGAGGGAAACTTTATCTTCTCGATCTCGCCTCAGAAAAATACCGCGAGATTAAGATTGATGTTGTTACCGACGAATCTACTCTTCTTCCTCACGCGGAGAATGTGAGTAAACTGATCCGGAATTTCTGGCCCTCACCCGATGCTAAACGCGCGGTGTTTGAGGCACGGGGTGAACTTTTTTCTGTGCCGGCTGAAAACGGTCCTGTTCTGGATCTGACTAATACACCTGGCACGGCTGAAAGGTACCCTTCATGGTCACCTGATGGAAAGTATATGGCTTACTGGAGCGATCAATCGGGAGAATATGAACTTTATGTGAAGGATCTTGAAAGTTCCGGGTATGGAAAAAAACTCACCACTTATGGTCCCGGTTACCGCTACCAGATCTACTGGTCGCCCGATAGCAGACAGCTTGCTTTTATTGATAAGGCGATGGAAATATATATCTATAATAGGGATGATGATAAAACCACAAAGGTAGATAAAGAGAAAACTATGTATGAAGGGGGACTTGAAAACTTCACGGTCAGTTGGTCTCCCGACAGCAGATGGCTTGCCTATCAGAAGGATACTGATAATAACCATAGCGCGATCAGTCTTTTTGATACAAAAGAAGGTAAATACACTCAGGTAACCTCAGGCTATTACAATGATACACAGCCTGTGTTTGATCCGGAAGGAAAGTATTTGTTCTTCCTGACAAACAGAAGCTTTAATCCTGTCTACAGCGACCTTGATAATAGTTTCGTTTACCCGAATGCTACCAGCATTGCTGCGGTTTCGCTTGATAAGGATACACTTTCTCCCATGGCTCCTAAAAATGATGTTGCCGCGGTGAAGAAGGATGAGGATAAGAACAAGGATGAGAAGGAGAAGGAAAAGAAAAAGGACGATTCTAAGAAAGAGGATAAGCAGAAAGAAACAAAAATAACTCTCCAGGGATTTGAGGACCGTCTGGTTATCCTTCCTCCGGAAGCAGGTAATTACACGAATCTTCAGGCTGTTAAAGGAAAGATAATTTATCTTAAGATGCCCACAGCGGGCGCCCGTGATCAGAAAAGAGCAATTGTTTATTATGATCTTGATAAACGTGAGGAAAAGCCGATCGTATCTGACATCGGTAATTTCACAACGTCAGCCGATGGAAATAAGCTTCTGGTTACCAAAGACGGCTCATTCTTTTTTATAGATATTGGTCCTGATCAGAAACTTGAAAAGAAAATGCCGACAGACCAGATGGAGATGACGGTTGTTCCGCGTGAGGAGTGGAGACAGATATTTAATGATACGTGGAGATTTGAAAGGGATTTCTTCTATGATCCGAATATGCATGGGGTCGACTGGAATGCAATGAAGCAGCAGTATGGCAGTCTGATTGATTACGCGGTTACACGCTGGGATGTGAATTATATAATCGGTGAGCTGATCGCTGAACTGAATTCATCGCACACCTACAAGGGAGGCGGGGATGAAGAACAGGCCCCTAACAGACCGGTGGGCTACCTAGGGATCGACTGGCAGCTTGATAACGGGGCTTACAGGATAAAGAAGATTATTAAAGGCGCTCCGTGGGATAATGAGGTAAGATCACCTCTCGAAGCATCAGGAATTAATGCTGAAGAAGGCGACTATATACTTGCTGTTAACGGGATACCGCTGGATGTTACGAAGGATCCTTGGGCTGCCTTTGAGGGACTCGCGGGTAAAACGGTGGAACTTACAGTAAACAGCAAACCTCAATTGGAGGGTTCACACAAGCTTGTGGTAGAGACGCTGAAGGATGAAACAAGACTAAGGAATCTTGCCTGGATTGAGGCTAACAGGAAGTATGTTGATGAAGCAACAGATGGACAGATAGGGTATATATACGTTCCCGATACAGGCGTTCAGGGCCAGACTGAACTTGAAAGACAATTCAATGCCCAGTATAATAAAAAAGGATTGATAGTTGATGAACGCTTTAATAACGGAGGACAGATCCCCGACAGGTTTATTGAACTGCTGAACCGGAAACCGCTGGCTTTCTTTGCGGTAAGAGACGGAGTTAACTGGCAGTGGCCGCCCGTCGCTAACTTCGGACCAAAAGTTATGCTGATAAACGGTTGGAGCGGATCGGGCGGAGATGCGTTCCCTGACTTCTTCCGTAAAGCTGGACTCGGGCCATTGATCGGAACAAGAACCTGGGGCGGATTGATAGGGATTTCCGGAGCTCCCGGTTTGATAGATGGAGGAGGAATTACTGTTCCTACGTTCAGACAGTATAATCCTGATGGTACCTGGTTTGCGGAGGGACATGGAGTTGATCCTGATATTAAAGTGGTTGATGACCCTACTCAGCTTGCAAACGGAGTTGATCCGCAGCTTAAGAAAGGTGTTGAAACGGTTATGGATCTCCTTAAAAAGAATCCGTCCGCTATTCCTCAACAGCCTCCCTATCAAAACAGGAGTGCCTCCGGCCAATAGTATTTCGTAAAATATTTAACCCCGGGTAAATAGCCCGGGGATCTTTTATGACAGCTTATCTTTTACTCGGTATTACTTACGCGTTCGCGGCTTCTATTCAGCCGGGACCGTTCCAGACATTCTTAATCTCCCAGACATTAAAGAATGGGTGGAAAATGACGACAATATGGCTTTAGCCATTTATCAAAAAGATATCACTCAACCTAACCGGCTCTCCTTGAGATATCCTTCACTACATACTTCGCATCCCGTTCAGTTCCATGTACCATTGCTGATGATAAAGAATACAGGAAATGAAGTCCTGTAAAATATAAACCCGGTTCTCTGGGAACTATACCCCGCTGCTGCATAGGTTCCATATTCTTAAAAACCGGAATATCTATCCACGAAAATGCAGGATAGAATCCTGTACACCATACCACATTTTTAACGTTGAGCTTTTGACCGTCCTCTAGAACAGGGAGCCCGCCCTCTGCATCTCTCACCTTTGGTGTACGTATAATTCCCGCGTCTTTAAATTGTTTCGGTTTTATCCTTATCAGAGGTCCGCCTATTGAAACTATCTTCGGGCGTGCTTTTTTGCCGATGGGTGTACCGGTTGTCAGAATTCTGTGAAACAGAACCCGTATAACTAGCCTGGCCAGGATGACCTTTGCCGCCAGCCCTTCGATATTAAAAGGTATATGTCCCGTATCTCTGCCTGCCAGCCAGACCTTATGACCATTGCGCGCTGCTTCAAGAGCCACCTCCGCTCCTGAATTTCCGGCGCCGACAACAAGTACGTCTCCATCCTGAAGCTGTGAGGGACGACGGTAATCGAACGAATGTATTTGAGTAATATCAGGATTAAGTTTCTTTGCGAATTCAGGGATCTTAGGTATCTGGAAATTTGACATTGCCACAACAACATTCGCGGCGGCGAATTCCTCCCCATCGGCTGATACACAAAAACGATCACCTTCTTTGGAAAGTCCTGTAACTTTAACGCCCAACCTGACCGGAAGATTAAAATGTGCGGCATATTTTTCCAGATAATCGGCCATCTCATCTTTTGTGGGGAAGTGGTTTGGGTCTGACGGAAATCGTAATCCCGCCAGTCCGTTGAACTTAGCCGGTGTAAAAAGATGAAGAGAATCCCAGCGCTTACGCCAGGAATCACCAATCCGCTTGTTCGCGTCAAGGATCAGGAAAGGAATCCCTGCTTTTTTCAGAAAATAGCCGACAGATAATCCTGCCTGACCCGCACCAATAACTATTACTTTGTACTTGTCTGCAACATCTGTGTTAGTCATATCTTCACCTTTGTTTATTGTATTATTGCCTTCTGAGGTAAATATAGAGGAGAGGAAGCGAATAAAAATCAGGGGTACTACGTAATTTTACAGAATCAGCACGTATTTATTACCCTGTAGGATATTGGACACATTTTTCTCATAATAATTTATGTTTGACAGAATAAGATGCGGCATACGCCCGTGCTGATTTACCGGATACACCCATTTTGCTGTATATATTTGTAATATGTTTCTCGACGGTACGGATGCTTAGAAATAATAA
Organism: uncultured Bacteroidota bacterium; assembly: GCA_963839165.1. Lineage (GTDB taxonomy): Bacteria > Bacteroidota > Ignavibacteria > Ignavibacteriales > Ignavibacteriaceae > DATFVA01. Next base: position 254,085 of record CAWIUG010000006.1, read on the forward strand.
ATCAGCTATCTCTTCATTGTTTTTTCCATTGGCAATGAGTCTTAAAACTTCAAGCTCTCTGCCGGTGAACTCATACTCATTCCGGAGCCCTGAACCTTTCTTATATAAACTTTTAACTGCTTCTTTAATGTTTTCCAAATCTCTTTCTGCTCCAAGCCGTCTGAATATATTCTCGGCAGAATTTAATTCAGCCTCCGCCTGTGAATTAAGGTTCAGGTTAGTTAATGCTTCTGAAAGGATTACGTGGCACCTGGCAGCCTCAAACGGCGCAGCTATTCTTTCATAAATATCTACCGCATCTTCAAGGTTTTTCCTTGCTGTTTCATAATCTTTAAGTGCCAGGTTAAGACTCCCTTCTGCACTTAAAAAAGCAGCCCTCATTGGTGAGGTGTTTATTGCGTTAGTGATTTCTCTTAATTCGTTCAGCATTTTTCCGGCCTCGTCAAACTTCTCAAGTTTAGCATATATTTTAACAAGGATTTCAATTACCGCTGTCTTTTCTGCTTTTTCATCGGCACTGAACCTGCGCAGATATCTCTCTGCCATATTCAGAGCGTCATCATATTCTCCTTTATCATAATACAGATAGGCAGAGTATAATTGTATAAGCGGGTGCCCGACTACCTGATCAAGCAATTCATTTGCCTCAGCCCAGTTCCCCTGTCTCCTTTTCAGATCCGCCAGGCGTACGGTGCAGGCATTGACCTGTACGGGTCTTAATTTTTTGAGATCTTTTGAAGCTGACAGCAGCTCTTCTTCAGCCTCCTTCCATTCACCTCTCCACATCAGCACACCGGCATATTTCATTCTGCAGTTGGCAAACATAGCTTTATACTTCCAGCGTTTGCATATTTCTTTGACGTTGCTGCACCACTGACTGGCACGCTCGTAGTCCCTTATTCTTTCACAGGCGTCTATCAGGTAGCAGCAGGTTATGGTTGTAAATTTTATATCCCCCTTTTCTGAAGTCATCGCAAGCAGTGTGGCGTCATCAAGCAAAGGCATCCCTTCGGTAACCTTGCCTTCCACTACAAGTATAAATCCTTTCAAGGCCTCTGCCACCATTTCCCCGTCGATATTCTGTAATGATTTGCTGATCCTAAGACTTTCATCTATGAGTCTGAATGCCTGCTCACTGTTTTTCTCAACCTGGAATGACCACCTGGCTTTAAGGAGTTTAATCATTGCTAGTTCGGGAGAGTCAGGGAGTCCGGATAAAAGATTTTCAGCTCTCTGGAACCAGCCGCTCGCAACTGCGAACTCGCCTTTAAACTCTATGTAATCGAGACCAATCCAGCATGAAGTACGTGCAGCTCCATGCTTATTATTTTCGTTGAGAAAAAGGTTGTATGCTTTGGTTCTTAAATCGAAAACCTTCTCAGCATCATTCAGCCACCAGTAAGCCCAGGCCAGCTCTTCATATACCTCCGCCGATTCGTTGGCTGTGAGAGCTTTTTCCAGAAGATCCTTTGCTTTCTCCCATTCACCGCAGGCCAATGCGTTCCGGCCATTATTTAACAGATCATCCATTCAGGCAGCCATGCATTTGATTTAATTTAATACGTCAGGGGGTTTTCAGCGATCGCTTAAAGATAAGAATTATCAGATAAAAATAACCGGCCGGAATAATTTTTATTGCAACGGTGACAACGCTTACGTAATTTAAATGCCGTCCTGTATAATAATGCTGTAGTGTATGATAACCGTAAAAAACATAACCAAAACATTCTCTTCAACAACCGCACTCGACAATGTTTCCATCGAAATAAAAGAGAAGGAGTTCTTTGGACTTCTGGGTCCCAATGGAGCCGGTAAATCAACTCTTATGAATCTTCTTATAGGCTACCTGGATTCAGACAACGGTGAGATCCTGATAGATGGTGAAAAGATGCTTTCGGGGTCACTGAAGCTTAGAAAGAAGATCGGCCTGGTTCCGCAGAGAATAGCTCTTTATGAAGATATTTCAGCAAAGGAAAATCTGGAGATATTCGGTTCCTTCTATGGAATATCCAGGAAGGATCTCAGATATATAATTGCGGAGAAACTTAAAATGGTTGGGTTGTTTGAACGAAGGAACGACACGGTTAAATCCTTCTCGGGGGGTATGAAAAGAAGGCTGAACCTCGCCGCTTCCATTCTTCATGATCCCGACATAATTCTCTGTGATGAACCGACTGTAGGTATCGACCCTCAGTCGCGTAATGCAATATTTGATTACCTTGAAGCATTAAACAGCAGGGGAAAAACTATTATTTATACAACCCATTATATGGAGGAAGCCGAAAGGCTCTGCAGCCGGATCGCCATTATAGATTCGGGACATATTATTTCCGTGGGAACGCTTGATGACCTGCTGGGTAAACTGGAATTAAAGCAGACGATTTCGATTTCTAAAAACCCGGTAACCGAAAAACTTATCGGTTCGTTTAAGGCTTTCGGATCTATTATAAACGAACAGGATAGATATGAACTTCAGCCTGATGATGGACTGGTTCTTTCGGATTTCTTTAAGAAGGTGGAGGAAACCGGAATAGGATATGCATCCGTTAATATCAGAAGGCCATCCCTCGAAGCACTTTTCCTTCATCTTACCGGAAGGAGCCTGAGAGATTGAAAAATATACTCCGGCTTATTAAGAAAGACTACATACTTTTCTGGCACGACAAAGTAGCGGTCGGTTTAACTTTTATTGTTCCTGCAGTACTGATATTATTATTCGGGTCGATCTTCGGGGGATCTGGAGGAGGCAGTGCGAGCGGGATACGACTGGCTTTTCTGAACCAGAGCAGTACTAAGATCGCAAAAAAGATTGAGTCGACTCTGGATACATCATCAACTTTTCGTATGATAAAAACCTACACGAATGACGAGGGGAAGGAGACACCTTTTGATACCAGCAGTATAAAGGATTATATAATAGCAGGAAATGCTTCATCGGCTCTCATAATCCCCGTTGATGCTTATACAGACACTTCTTTCGGTTTAAAGCTGAAGTTCTATTATAACCCTAAGAATGAAATGGAGATGCAGATTGTACAGGGTCTTCTTCAGCAGACTATTATGACGCAGATCCCGGAAATATTCAATCAGAGTATGATGCGGCGTTCGGAGGAATATCTCGGTAAACAAAAAGGAACAATGTTCAACAATAAGCTGGCATCTGTAATTAGTGAATATTTCGGGGTTGATACTTCCAATATCCTCAGGCAAGGATTTTACAGCTTTGAAAACGACAGCACTAGTCAGGATACAGCAACGGCTAAAGGGGCTTCTGATTTTTTCAAAAATATAGTGAAGCTTGATAAAGAACAGCTGGTAGGAAAGGAAGTAAATAATCCCGGTGCTACCCGCAGTGTGGGAGGCTGGGCGATGATGTTTCTTCTTTTCAGCATAACTGCCTCAGCCACTTCTCTGTTTGATGAACGAAATTCAGGGGTCACTTTAAGGATATTATCTTCACCCGTTTCCAGGCTTGATATTTTATGGAGTAAATACCTCTATAATATCTCATTGGGTATTATCCAGCTTTTGGTTCTTTTCTTTGCGGGTTATCTCTTTTTTAACATAGATATTTTTTCAAACTTTGGAAATCTGCTGCTGGTTATAATATGTTCGTCAGCCGCCGCCACTGCCTTCGGAATGGTGCTGGCTGCTTTCAGCAAGACTAATGCACAGGCAAACGGACTTGGAACCTTCCTTATTCTAACGATGAGCGCTATCGGCGGAGCCTGGTTCCCCACCTTCCTTTTACCGGAATTTATTCGGATTCTGAGCAAATTCACCATTGTTTACTGGTCGATAGAGGGTTTTCTGCAGGTTTTATGGAATGGATCGGGTTTCCTTGAAATTCTGCCTACCCTTACGATTTTAATAGGTATCGGTGTCCTGGTCAATGCACTCAGCTTTTGGAGGTTCAGGAAAGGCGACATTTTTTGAATCTGGGGGTCAGTCGGTCAAAAAACACAGGATAGAAGAATTAATTAGGTTGATACCCTTTTTTATCGTAAGTTTCTTGTCCCGGTTATTGTTAAACCCGGGATTTTATTTATTTAACATTTAAAAGGATATACTTAAGTGAGTACTAAATTGTTTGTGGGCAGCCTGCCCTGGTCAGTTGATGACGAAAAATTACAGGCAGCTTTTGAGGAACACGGTGAAGTGGTTTCAGCAAAAGTAGTTAAAGACCGTGAAACCGGAAGATCAAGAGGATTCGGTTTCGTTGAGATGGCATCACAAGAAAGTGCCAATAGTGCTATTTCTGCACTTAACAATGCTCAACTCGGTGGTAGAAATATAGTTGTTAATGTTGCTAAACCACGTACTTAATATTTAGTTGGCCGGTCTCAAAAGCGTTCTTTTACAAGAACGCTTTTTCTTTTTTAAACCATTCCATAACTCACACGTTTTCCAGGTTAGCATTCTTCTCTTTTTTTACAAGGTAGCGTTTGATCTTCTGAGTGGTTGTTTTTTCGAATTCTTCGGTTCTTATATAAAATTTTCTAACCTGTTTATGTAAGGGAAGCTGTTTGTTGGCTTTCTTTATCTCCTCACCCACTATTTTTCGAATCAGTTCTTCATTTATATCAGCATTATTTTGTTCTGAATATTCTATAAAAGCATCGGTGTCTGTTACTATCTGGGCCGCGATTACTTCATCATGCTTCTCGTCCTCTTCTCCATAGACGAGAGATTCCAGGATAAAGGGACTCCTGTTTACGATATCTTCAATCTCTTCAGGATAGACGTTTTCTCCCGTACGTGAAAGAATCATATTCTTCATTCTTCCTACCAGGTGAAGAAAACCATCGGAGTCTATATAGCCCAAATCACCGGTCTTGAACCATTCATCCTCAAATACTTCGCTGGTAAGCTGGGGATTCTTGAAGTATCCAAGCATAACATTGGGACCCTTAGTCCATACTTCCCCTATACCTTCAGGACCCGGTTTATTTATTTTTATCTGAACATTTTTCAGAGGCAGCCCTGCCGCCATATCCTTAAACTTATCAACCTGGTTCAGTGCAAGGATAGGAGATGTTTCGGTTAGTCCGTAACCCTGTACAAAATTGAATCCGAACTCTCTTAATCCTTTCGCAACTTTTGGGTCGGGCGCGGCAGCCCCTGCGATAAAGAGTCTTATTGCGCCTCCGAATTGTTTATGAAGTTCCTTAAATACCAGCTTTTTAGATGATTTCCATCCTACTTTTTCAGCGAAGTTTGTTATTTTCAGAAGCGGAGGCACAACTTTCGATTTTATTTTGTCTTCAGTTATCGCCTTATAAATTTTCCTGAACATTTTATCATAAAGCAGCGGAACGCCGAGAAGTATTGTGGCCTTAACTTTCTGCAGGTCTTCGCCTACTGTTTTCAATGACCTCGCATAATGCACCGAGGCTCCGCAGTAGAGGGGACAGAGAAATCCGCAGGTGCACTCATAAGTGTGATGTATTGGAAGAACCGACAGGAACCTGTCCTTATCGGTTATCCGGATCATGCTGGTCATCGACATCAGGTTTTCGGAGATATTTTTCTGGCTAAGCATCACTCCTTTTGCCCTGCCCAGTGAGCCGGATGTAAAATTTATCTCAGCCATCTCTTCGGGATTTATGGCAGGAAGCGACTCCTTCTCAATTATTTTCCCCTTCTCAATTAACCTGGTCATTGAGTGAAAATCGTCTTTTTCGTCATTAAGATCCATATTCACAAAGATCTTTAACTTTTTGAGCAGGTCTTTTTTATCGCGCATTAAATCATTGTATGAATTTGAAAAAACAATGGCCTCAGCTTCAGATTCATGAATGATATTAATAATGTCCTGTTCGGGAAGACTTTTATCAATTGGAACAACCACCATATTGAATGTCATTCCGGTCAGGTATGCAATACCCCACTGAACCCGGTTCTCGCTGATAACTGCAAGGTGAGCCCTTTCCTTAAGTCCAAGTTTCTGAAGTGAATAACCGAATTTTAAGACATTTTCAAGAAGCTGTCTGAAGGAAACTCTTTTGATAGGTGTATCTGCAAGATCTTCAAGAGCGATCTTATCAGGATAATGGTGAGCCGATCTGAAAAGCATTTCTCTTATAGAAGAGATTAAAGGAACATCATAATATTTTATTTCCTGATCCATAACTTCCCCAGCTATTTTTCAAAACAAAATATAAGTAAAAGGATTTAGATTTTGCCAGATATTTTTCAAAAAAGTAATAATTCTGTTAAAACCTCAGGGTACGACTTTCAGCTTATCCATAACACGCATCGATACCTCTGCGATATTTTCAGCGGTAATTCCATACTTTTCCATTAATATTTTCTCTGGAGCCGAAGATCCGAATTTTTCAATGCTTACTGCTTCTCCCCCATCCCCAAGATATTTGTACCAGCACTGGCTTATACCTGCTTCAACGGACACCCTTGCCTTGATTTTTGAGGGCAGAACGTATTCTTTATAATCATTATCCTGTTTTTCAAATAACTCAAAGCTGGGGAAACTTACCACCCTTACTTTTATTCCCTGCTTTTCCAGCATTTCCGAGGCCTGAAGTGTAACAGAAACTTCTGAACCTGAAGACATTAATATAAGCTCGGGATCTTCTGAATCTTTAAGAATGTAGGCGCCTTTTGAAAGACTTGCGGCAGATCCGTATTTATTTTGATCCAGAATCGGGAGTCCCTGCCTTGTGAGTATTAATAAAACCGGACTACCTTTGTGTTCGATGGCTGCTTTCCAGGCAGCTGATGTTTCGTTTGCGTCAGCGGGACGGATTACAATTACTTTCGGAATTGTACGCAGTGCAGCAAGATGCTCTACCGGCTGATGGGTCGGCCCATCCTCACCCAGTCCAATGCTGTCGTGTGTAAAAACATAAATGGGTCTTATTCCTGAAAGGGCTCCTAACCTAATCGCGGGCCTGAGATAGTCGGAGAAAACCAGAAATGTTCCTCCGTACGAGATGACGCCTCCATATAGAACCATTCCGTTAAGAATACTGGCCATACCATGCTCACGGATACCGAAATGAAAGTTTCTTCCGCTCCGGTTGGAAGCACTGAAGTCGGCAAATCCTTTGAGATATGTATTATTTGACGGAGCCAGATCCGCCGAACCCCCTATAAGTGTAGGAAGTGATGACGCAATTGCGTTCAGTACTTTACCTGATGCGGCTCTGGTAGCAAGTTTTTTACCGTCATCTTCAAACACAGGCAGACTTTCTTTCCATTTATCTCCATAGTCCCCGCTCATGATCTTCTTAAAAGCAGCCGCTTCTTCAGGATAACGCTCTGCGTATTGTTCAAAAAGCGAATCCCAGTCAGCTTCATATTTCCTGAACTGTACAGAAAGGGATTTGAATAATTCCGCGGTTTCTTCCGGAACATAAAATGTCTTGTCTTCAGGCCAGTTAAGATTTTTCTTTGTCAGCCTGATTTCTTCATCGCCAAGTGGAGAACCATGGGCATCAGAAGTATCCTGCTTATGGGGACTTCCAAATCCTATGTGTGTTTTTGTAATAATAATGCTGGGTTTATCGATTTCATTTTTTGCGGTAAGGAGCGCCGACTCAAGTGCATTAAGATTGTTCACGTCATCAACTCTCAAAACATGCCAGCCGTAAGCATCGAATCTTTTGGCTATATCTTCACTGAATGACAGATTTGTTGAACCGTCTATTGTAATTCCGTTGTCATCGTAGAAAAATATCAGCCTGCCCAGTTTCAGATGTCCTGCTATTGAAGCTGCTTCATGCGACACTCCCTCCATTAAATCGCCGTCGCTGCATATTCCGTAAATGAAATGATCCAGGATCTTTATATCATCCTTATTGAACATTGAGGCGAGGTAAGATTCCGCAATAGCCATTCCTATAGCATTAGCGAACCCCTGCCCGAGAGGGCCGGTGGTGGTTTCAATTCCGGCAGTTAACCCGTACTCGGGGTGTCCAGGTGTAATGCTGTTCCACTGCCTGAAATTTTTCAGGTCATCCATCGAAATTTTATATCCGCACAGATGAAGAATGGAATACAGCAGCATGCTTCCATGTCCGTTGGATAAAATAAACCTGTCGCGGTTAACCCATTGGGGATTTTCAGGATTATGACGCATATACTTTGCGTACAGGGTATAAGCTATCGGGGCACATCCCATAGGCATACCGGGATGACCTGAGTTTGCTTTTTGTACGGCGTCGATAGATAAAAATCTTAATGTATTGATCGCTGCAAGGTCTGTTTTTTCTGAAGGGAAGGACATTCCACACTCCTCAATTGATTTTCTGTAAATATATAAAAAAGTTAATTTCTACCCCCTCACGCGGCTGCATAAAAAAGTGATCCGGTCAATCCGGCAGGCCCGCTGCTCTTCGGCCGCAGGGCAGACACGTTTTTCAGTTTCCGGTGAACGAGCTGAAATAGAACATTACACCAAGCTGTGTAATGAGCAGATCAGTTTTTGATTTTGAAACATCATAATAGACATTTCCATTTTCGATTATTACTGAACCTTCTTTAAGATACTCGGCTTCGGTACCTAACAGATATCTGACTTTAAGATCCAGAAATAATGATTGAAAACTGCTGTTCTGTTCTTCGCTTGAATACAGCCTGATAAGCAGTCCTCCTCCAAATCCATAATTCCAGGCGAAATCATCGAAGTTTGTATTACTAGCCACTTCTTCATTACCACGGCTGTTTATAGTAGTTTCTGTAAAAAGATAAGCTCCGCCGAACAGCAATTCAGCATAGGGACGAACATCGCCTGCAGGAGGCGCGATTTGAAAGAGCAGATGAAAGTTTATAAGATTATTTGAGCGCTCAACATCAACAACAACATCAGGAATGGTAGTGCTTAAAGGTTCCTGCCTTGATTCATTACCATAATTCAGGTAACCGACATCCAGTCCAAATCCAAATGGTAATCCTTCCGTAGGGTTGAAAAAAAGTACCTGGCCCGAAAGGCCGAACCCGGGCCGGTCAACATTTTGTTTAAACTCACCCTCAGGGAAACCCAGCATTATTCCGCCTCCGGCCGATTGGGCGGGAAGATTTACAGTATAAAGGATGAGCATTACAAATAAACCGATGAATTGTTTCATCATCTCTCCCGGTAGAAAATTAAAAAACAATGTAAATCACCTCTCTAAATTACTAAAGCTCTTACATTTAAGGTAATAGAAAATGATCTGCTGATATTAAATATTAACAAGACCGGTGGAATATGAAACTTAAATTGATGATTATGGGACTGGGGGGAGTGGTTGGACTATTGATTTTATTTGGTGTAATTACGGGTATGCTGAGAATCTCCATTCTTGACAACCCGGAGGAGACTGAACATAAAAACATTCTTGCAAAACTGGCGGAGACAGGGAACCTGGAATTAGTTCATTATAATTTTGATGAAACTCCGGCAGGGGCGGATAATAATCCCGGCGGCGATTCGCTCAAAACAGGAGGTGAGGCGGCTGCCTGCATAAACCTTAAAGCAGTGAGCGGTGATGACATAAAAGTGGAAAGGAATAAGGTTATTATCTCTCTTCCTTCTCCTGAACTGTGTTACGCTAAAGTAACTAAAGATAAGCCTGAAATATCTCAGGCAGGAATGACGCTTAATGAGGGTACTTCAGGGAAGGACAGTAATAGCCAGGATGTTGAAAAGAGGCTGCGGGATAAAGCTGTATCGCTTGGAATTTATGACCAGGCAAAACAGAACGCCGGAAAGCTGGTGCATGCTTTATTAAGCTCGGTAACTGATAAGCAAATTATATTACAGTTTAAGGAATAGGTTATAATTTCAATCCCCGCGGAACAAAAAGCTTCTCGGTTAAATCAAATATTCCCTGTACGAGAAGAGCAAGAATGGCCGCAGGCACAGCGCCCTGAAGTATTAAGGAAATATTATCCAGTCGTATCCCTGTTAATATGGGCTGACCATACCCCCCGGCTCCTATCAAAGCTCCCAGGGTTGCGGTGCCTACATTAATCACGGCAGAGGTTTTTATCCCGGCAAGTATTGAAGGTGAGGCTATGGGGAGCTCAACCAGGCGCAGTTTTGCCGCCGGGGTTATACCCAGCACTTCGGCTGATTCTCTTATATGTCCCGGTATTCCCTGCAGTCCGCTGTAAGTATTGCGGACAATCGGAAGAAGACTGTAGAGGAACAAAGCCACTATAGCAGGCCAGGGTCCGATTCCTAAAAGAGGGATCATAAAGACCAGAAGGGCCAGCGAAGGGATTGTTTGAATGATACCGACAATACCCAGGATTATACTTCCCGAATTTTTATTCTTATAGGCCATAATTCCAAGAGGGATAGCGGTGACTATGGCGGCCAACAATGAAATAATTACAAGAAACAGATGATCGAGAGTGTTCCTCAGTAAGCGCGACCATATTGTTTCCTCTTCATAGCCCGATTCGATACCGAATTTCTGTTTGATAAATTGTGCGGCCACATATGTCTCAGGCCTGCCGTTGATCTTAACCTCGGCATTCATTTTAATCATTGTTGATTCAGGAATACTTCCTTCCAGTTTAAGCACTTCCGCAAGTGCTTCAGGATTCTCATTTTCAGTTTCTTTCCTGTAAAGGAATACCGCCTTGTACTCCGGAAAGAAATGCAGATCATCTTTGAGCACCTTAAGGTTATAATATTTTATATCCGCGTCTGTTGAATAAAAATCGATAACATCAATTGAGCCTTTGTCAAGACCTCTGTAGGCCAGATCGTGATCCAGTCCGGTAACGTTATTCTGTGGAAGACCGTAAGCCTGTGAAAGTCCGGGCCATCCATCCTTACGGTCAAGGAATTCGTTACTGAAGCCATATCTTAATCCCGGATGCTTTCGTAAATCAGATATTGAGTTAATATTCAGTTTGTCAGCAAGACTCTTTTTCATTCCCACTGCATAAGTATCATTAAACCCAAGAGGTTTGCTGATTTCAATATTCTTTGAGTGCAGGATATCTCTCATCTCTTCATCATTACCGGCTGTTTCACCGGAAAGAATTTCCTGCTTTATTGTTCCTGTATATTCTGGATAAATATCGATATCGCCTCTCAGTAAAGCTTCCCATAATACCCTTGTCCCCCCTATTTCTCTTTTATGTACAGAATTAGGATTTACAGTGCGGGCCATACCGGCGGCGATTTCGCCAAGTATTACAGACTCGGTAAACTTTTTAGATCCTACCACAAACTGATTGTTTGGCGACTGAGGCAGAAAAGACGGAACCATAAAGACAATAACAAGTAATATTTTGTTTAAGAATTTCACTGATAACCTAGAATTCTATAACGCTGCGCTGCGCCCTGATGAATGATGAAACAAATGGATCGGATGGGTTCTCTTTTAATGATTTAAAGTCGCCTTCCTGTATGATCAAACCGTCTTTCATCAAAACTATTTTATCGGCAAAGTAAACTGCTTCGTTCAGATCATGAGTAACCATTAAAACAGTTTTCCTGAGTGTGCGGAATATTTCACGAAGATCAGACTGCAGATCATATCTTATCAGAGGGTCGAGCGCGCCAAGGGGCTCATCAAGGAAAAGAAAGTCAGGGTCGGGCATTAGGGCCCGCATAAGGCTCACCCTCTGTCTTTGTCCTCCCGATAACTCCGCGGGAAACTTCGCAAAACTTTCCCGGGGGAATTTTGTTAGTGCGGCCAGTTCACTTATCCGGCCGGCTATTTTATGTTTTTCCCAGCCAAGATAACTCGCAAGTAGAGAAACATTTTCTTCTGCGGTAAGGTGAGGAAATAGTCCGCCCTCCTGAATTACATACCCTATTTTTAATCGTATCTCACGAAGGTTTAATGGCGTCAGGATAATGTCATTTATGGTAACCTGTCCGTGGTCGGGCTTTAGAATCCCTGTTAAGATTCTGATAAGTGTAGACTTCCCGCAGCCGCTGGGTCCGATTAAAACCGTAGTTTTTTTGTTCTCAATCTCCAGGCTTATCCTTTTGAGGGCCTCGAGCGAACCGAAGGATTTTGTGATATTATCTAGTATAATAGACATCAGTCTAAAATTTGCTCATAGTAAAATCCGCTATTCTGCAACAAGGATTCTATAGTCCCATGGCTGAAGCTCCAGCCATTCTTTGGATCTGATCCGGGTTTTCTTTTCAGAAAAAGGATTCATATACTCTCCCGCGATCTGGTCACTGCTCAGTTCAGTCCTGACTGTTTTGTCTGAAAAATTAAAAATTGCATACACTTTATTTTCACCTGATTGCCGTACAAAGGCAAAAACTTCATCTTTGCCTGATTTAACAGGTATCATTCTGCCCCCTTCATCACCATTCCACAACGCCCTGTTTTTGGTTTTCTCATTAAGGAGATCAGTATAAAGCAGACGATATTTACTTTTACTCCATTCCACAGTATCCTTATCAAAAAACTTAAGTCTCTTGTTAAGTCCGGCTTCCTGACCCGTATACACAAGAGGCATTCCCTTTATAACGCAGGTGAAGACATCGAACGTCTCCGCTGCATCACCCAATCTTTCGAATACAGTACCGTTCCAGCTATTCTCGTCATGGTTGGTTGTGAACCTCATTCTGTATGCATCGGCGGGATAGGTACTCTCTTCTTTACTAAAATAATCTCTTACTGCCTGAACGCTTGTTTTTCCCTTTGCCAGATCGTTCATCAGGTGCAGCAGGTTCCAGGAATAAGTCATATCGAAAGCTTCATGAAATTCGGGACCTTCAGCTTCGGCCAGCATAAAAACCTTCTTAACCGAATCCAGTTCCGTACGCGCTGTTTTCCAGAAATTGAGAGGAACCATACCGGCAACATCGCATCTGAAGCCATCAATATCACATTCTTCCACCCAGTATTTCATCGCGTCTATCATTGCGGTCCACAATTCTTTATTATCATAGTTAAGGTCAATTACATCATGCCAGTCAGCCACAGGAGGTACAAAGTTCCCAAGTGAATCTTTGGTATAGAAGTCAGGATGTTCTTTAACCCATACATTGTCCCATGCAGTATGATTCGCAACCCAATCGATAATCACGTACATCCCTGCTTCGTGAACCTTCTTTACTGTTTCTTTGAAATCCTCAAGAGTTCCGAATTCGGGATTCACCGCCTTGTAATCTTTAACTGAGTAGTAGCTTCCGAGACTTCCCTTCCGGTTTTTTTCACCAATGGGGTTTATGGGCATAAACCATACTATCCCTATTCCAAGTTCCTTCAGCTCTTCAATGTGCGGATTAAAGGCATTAAAGGTTCCTTCCGGAGTGTACTGACGTGTGTTGACTTCATAGATGGATACATTATGGCTCCACGCGGGATGCTTTACAGAAATTACTTCCTGTGCTGAACTGTAATTGATAAATAAGATCAATACGAATAAAAATGAGAATATTTTGGGGTTACGGAATGACATAGAGTTTCTCTTTAAAGTTTTGTTATACGATCGGAGTGAATTCTTTTTACAGAATCCTCCCCTGTTTATTGAATTAAATTTTTAGAGATCACAACCCAGAGGGATTTTTTCTGCCTCTGTCTTTTTCAACTTCCGACTGATATTGCCGGCTTTCTAATATTCCTCCTTCTTTTCCATTTGTGGAGGCTTTTTCTACTTTAGCTTTTTCTTTAATTTCATCATATTTTTGAAGCAGGGTCTGACTCCTGGAGATTTCTTCGAGGAGTTTGTTTTTCTTTGCTGCCAGCTTAGTTATATATCCTCGTTGTTCTTCATGCTCAAGTTTTAATCGTCCTATGGAAGCCTGAAGTTCAGATAATTCTTTCCTGGATTCAGAAATCCTTTCCCTGGTGATATGAAGCCTGTCCTCATACCCTGCAATTTCTTCATCTACATCATGTTTTTTGGTACGTGTTTTCTCGAACCGTTCATTCATATCATTAAGGATCTCTTTCATACTATCTTCAATTGACTGCTTCTTGCTCATAAGGTACTCGGTTTCCATACGGAGTCCCTCATTGCGGCGCAGAATTTCTGTTGTCTTAGTTTCAAGCGATTCAATATCCTGCCCTACCGTTTCCTTTTCTTCCGTAAGGTCTTTCAACGAATCCTTAAAGGAATTTATTTCAGCCTGTCTTAATCCAAGCACTCTCTCACTTTCCTCGAGTGCGGCAATTTTTTCAAAGAGAGTCTGATCCTTTTCATTAATTTCCCTTTCCTTATCCATCACTACTTTTTCATAGAATATCCGTTTCCGGCTAAGCTCATTTACATCCTTGCTGTACTTCTGAAAGACTTTACCGAACCGTTCTTCAAGCGCTGCATTTTCATTTTCAATTTCAGCTTTCTTCTTTTCCAGAAGGGGGATCGTCTGCCTGAGCAGATCTGACTGTTCTTTCAGTTTCTCATAAACTTCAGCCTGATCGCTGACCTTTTTACTCAGTTCTTTTTTAAGGGCATCGGAGGTCTCTACGTCCTTTTCAAGTACAGCCAGCTTACTCTCCAGCGAGGTAAATTCTTCTTTAAGTCCGGTCAGCTTATTGTTTTTGGTTTCAAGTTCACGAGTAACCTCAAATAATTCACGCTGCTTATTATTCTTTTCCTCAGATATCCTGCTGAAGTCGTTTGAAACCGTGTGTATGGAATTCGATCTCTCTCTCAGTTCAGCATCCAGTTCTTTAAGGTCTTTATCCAGCTCGACCTCTTTCTCCTGCTTATGAGCAATGTTTTTGGTAAGCATGTTAAGTATTTCATCCTTAGCCTTAATTTCCTGCTCCTGGTTAGTGATTTCATTACTCAGCTTATCTTCCTTTTCCTTTAACCTGGCAACATTGTTAAGCAGCCTTACCTCTTCACCGGAATAATATTCTTTCTCTCTTTTTCTTTCTTCAATTTCTTTATATAAGTTCTTAAGATTTTCCCTCTCAGATTTATCACGTTCGTGAAGAACTTCAACTTTTTTTATTAATTCCTTAACCTCTTCCTTCTTACTCTCAATACCTCTCAGTATTTTCAACTCACGTTTTCTAAGGTCCTCCAGAATTTTTTCTTCTGCTTTCAACTTTCCCTTATTATCACTTTTAATTTCTTCTTCGAGCTCGTCCTGCTGGCTTAAAAGCCTTTCCAATTCATCATTTAATCTTTTTATCTCTTTTCTTTGTGTTCCGTTCTCCTTTTTGAGCAGGTTAAAACTTTCAGGATCACCTTCATCATCATCTGCTCTTCCCTCAGAGGAATAACCGGATAAGGATTCAATTTCTTTTTTTAGTATGTCAACTCTGTTAGAATAGTCTATAAGTTTATGCTGGAGTTCTTTTTTTAATCCATTCAATTCCGGAATTTTATTAGAAAGTTCATTTAGTTCAGACTCTTTAATTTTTTTATCATTTTTCAGGATCAGTATTTCATCAGACAAATCACCTCTTTCAGAATTTAAGTCGGCAATTTCCCCCTGAAGCCTTCTCATCAGATCCCCAAGTTCACCAGCTTTTTCTTCCTGCTCACTATATCCGTGAAGCTGGTTTTTCAGCTCCTGATTTTCTTTTCTCAGAGCTTCGATTTCCTTTGAATTAAAAATTGCCATACCTGGTCTCCCGGAATATTTTAATTAAATTGTCCTCAATACAGAATCTGAAAATGGGGAGGATATCAAAAATGATATATATAATGCATGAACTTACTTATTAGGAGCTAAATTATCAATCAGATTTCAGCTTTTCAGGGAGTGTCCGTCACCGAGTACTTTTACCTCATCGCCGAGAGTATCTTCAATATACAGCATCTGTATGGCAACAATAATGCACACCATCATCGGGGTTGCGAGAATTAACCCGAATATCCCCAGCAGTACCCCGATTAATATCTGGGCGGAAATAAGAAGAGCGGGAGGTATCGAAACGGCTTTTTTCTGAATCTGGGGAGTAATGAGGTAGCTCTCAAGGGTCTGGATACCCACATAGAGGGCAACTACCCATAATCCTTTTATTGGACTAATTACAAGTCCGAACAGGATTGCAGGAATTGCGGACACAACAGGTCCTAAATTTGGAACGAACGTAAGAATGGCGGCGAATATTCCGAGTGTTACGGGCATAGGAATACCAAGTATCCATAAACCTATCGCTGTAAGAATTCCAATGATCAGCATTGAGGCGATCCTTCCAACAAACCACCATTTGAGAGCATTATTCATTGCCTTAAGCACTTCCGCGGCTCTTTCTCTTTTTCGTGGAGGGATCAGTTTTATCGCGCTGTTTATATAGAGCTCAGGACTAAAGGCAGAATAAAGTCCTATAACGAGAATAATAAATAGATTTACCACTACCCCGAACGTTGATGAAAATATTCCGGAAATTCTGCTTATCATATCACTATCAGCCGTAATATTCTGGCTGGTATTCTGTACACCCTGAATAAGTGATCGGCCCCAGCCAGACTTTGACAGTTCATCTTTAAGATGGTTCCATGCCGTCGGTATCTGGTCTTTCATTCTGTTAAATCCTTCGGCGATGTTTGGCCCAAGCAGCCAGATCCCTCCAGTAATCAGGATGATAGAAGCCAGAAGCACAATCCCAAGAGCCATAGAAGAAGAAACATTAGTCCTGTTTGAAATGAAAGAAGCAATCCCCCTGAGAAATACAGCTAAAAGGATACCGGCAAAAATAAGCAGCATTACCTGTATAGCTTCCACAAACAATAGTATTAATGCTGCTGCAAGAACGATGACTCCAATGGTATAGAGCACCTTATGTGAATAAGTATCTGTATTCAATAAAAGCCTGTCTTTTAATTAAAGAAGAGTTATATATCTATAAGTTATAGTTTTGAGGGAAATTTACTGTATGCTCACTCACGCAGAGAACAAAAGATGATTAATCTTCTCCGGGGAGGGTTTTTTTGTCATGGTACATATTTCTGAATTTGATTTTCTGGAGCTGTCTTTCGACGATAAGATCAGCCAGCCGGGGAGGGATATCCTCTCTGTTTTTTGAACCGAATAATTCATTCAGCTTGTTCTCATTAATATCTATCCGGTAGAGGATATTTATTAATTTCTCATAATTCGTATCCAGCAGTTCAGTTATTTTCTTTGTAAGACGTCTTTTTAACTGACCGAGGTTATCAATTCCATCAGGTTTAATAACTGAGGAAATACCAGCCTTATCAAAATCCTTTGAAATTGTTTCTGTAACCTCAATTACCTGGTTCTTTTCTTCATTCATAATACCCTCACCTGGTTAATGAATATTAATTAAAGTACTTGCCAAATCTTTTGCTGCTTTTCAGTTTTGTGTTAAGTCCTACTGACGATTTAGCAAAACAGAATGCGGCAGGAATAAAAAATATAAATCCGGGAATAATCGGGAGAATCAGTCCTGCTATTCCTATTACGGAGAAAATACAGCCGCACCAGAAGAAAAACAACTTGTTTAATTTATGTGAAGAAGGCTCAACTTTCATAATAAGAATATAAGAAACCTACAGGGAAAGATTTCAGACAGGAGAGCTGTAACTGAATTTTTCCCTGACTCCTTTCACCAGCCTATAACTTCCAAAAGTAAAAAAAGGAGCTGCTAAAACGTCAATAAAGTAATGAACATGCTGCAAGATCACACTTAAGCCAATGATAATAGTAAATATTAAAAACATCTGCTTAAAGGGTTTTTTATCTATAACCAGAAACAGAAGGAATAAAGTGGCTGTATGTCCCGAAAAAAACAGGTCTTTAGTAAGCAGCTTACCCGACCCGAAGAGCTGTACAAACGGATCATTAAGTGGTATCATTTGAGGCGGCGGGTTAAACGGCAGTGAATACATAGCCATCATTCTGAATAATATTAAAACTGTGTATACCTGTAAAGCAAAGATGAGGCGCAGGGGATTTCTTATAAGCATCAGGAGCCCTGACAGCAGCGACATATATATAACGATGAATATCAGCCAGGTCAGATCTATTGGCTGAAATAAATTCAGCACGGGGTCTTTGAATGAGAATCCTTCCCGGGATTCAACGTAATTCAGAAAACCTGAGTAAAAAAAAAGTGCGGCGGCAAGGATAATTACAGAAATTAAAAGTTTGTACTGTACATTTTTTAATTTATAGGTATCGGTCCAGGCTGAGGCAATCATGTATTTTCAATGCTGATGTTGTCCAGGAAATATGGAAGCATCTGCCTCCATGTGGGCCAGTCGTGGGCCATATCCTCTCCCCATAAATCAAACCAGTGGGGTATATCTTTAGAATGGAGGATATCAGACAGCTGCTGCGACGCTCCGGGATCTTCATAGGCTCCGCGGCCACTGGCAATAATGATATTCTTTTTTCTAATAGATGACAGGATTTTTTCGTCCGTTAACCCCGGAAGGTAATCTACGGGTGAGTTATAATAACATATATCATCAAAGTAGCCGTCGGAATAATACTTAAGATCATAAATACCGCTCATCGCAATCAGTCCTGCAAACAAATCAGGTCTTCTGAAAAAGGTATTCGCAGCGTTGTAAGCTCCGAGAGATGCTCCCGAAGTAAGTATCGGAACTTCGCCCCTGCAGTGCTCTATGATGAAAGGAACTACCTCGTCGATAACATACTTGTTATACCTGTCATGCTGTTTAGCTTTTTCTGAAGGTTCGAGATCTTTATTCATCCAGGTTTCATTATTTATACTATTGATGGAGAATACCTTAAGAGTACCATTATTAATATATTCCGAAATGCTATCTATCAGGTAAAATCTTTCATACTCCAGGTAGTCTGCACCGGCGGTAGGAAACATAAGAAGAGCATAGCCATAGTAGCCATACACAGCAACCTCCATACCCTTTTGAAGGTTCTCACTATTCCATTTATGAATTTCTCTCTGCATTTTCTCCTTTGGGGGGATTTAAGAGAAAGTTTTCCCTTATAAATTTGTATATTTTTCCGCACTTTTCAAAGGAAGAAAGCTTTTTCGTGACAGGGCATACCCGGATAGATCCTTTTGCGGCTGCCAGAAGTTATCTGCTTTTGCTGAATTGAGACACTGACATTTTGTCATACTGTGGACTTATGCAACAGATGAACAGCGTTTTTTTGCTGTTTGAGATTGTCTCATTCTGAGTCCACCAGGCCTTTAAAAGGCTTCCCTCAGGCTTATAAATCCGTCATCAATTAGAGTATGACATTTTTGTCATACAGTTAAAATTTTCAACGCGATAAAATACCAAATAATCAGTAAGGTTTTGGATTTTCAAAGAACCATTTCCTGCCCCTACCTGCTGAAACAGGTCCTTGCTGCAGGATTGAACCGGCAGATATATTTTGGGGAGCCGGCGGACCCGGTTACCGCAAACCAGATCCTCAGACAAGTACTTTTTCACACAGCAAGTTTTAATAAGAATCCCATTAGAATACCAGCGGCCACTGCACTGCCTATAACTCCCGCGACATTAGGAGCCATTGCATGCATCAGAAGGTGATTTGTAGGGTCTTCCTTCAATCCAAGCATCTGGGAAACCCTGGCGCTATCAGGCACTGCAGAAACACCTGCAGAACCGATAAGAGGATTGATCTTATTTCCCTCTTTAAGAAAGAGGTTCATTACTTTGGCGAACATTATACCGCCGGCAGTGGCCACAGCGAATGAGAGCGCTCCAAGTATAAATATAAAGATGGAGTGAGGAGTAAGAAATATTGTAGCCTGTGTAGATGCACCAACCGTAACTCCCAGCAATATAGTGACGATATCAATCAAAGCATTCTTTGCTGTATCCCCCAGCCTTTTTGTAACTCCGCACTCCTTCAACAGGTTACCGAAGAAAAGCATTCCCAGTAACGGCAGTGCGCCCGGAGATATAAAAGTTGTAAGGAGCATTCCGACAATAGGAAAGAGTATTTTTTCAGTCCTTGCTACAGTCCGTGCAGGTTTCATCCTGATCAGCCGTTCCTTTTTTGAAGTAAGCAGTTTCATAATAGGCGGTTGAATAACAGGGACGAGCGCCATATATGAATATGCGGCAATTGCAATAGGACCAATAAGTTCAGGGGCAAGTTTGGACGACAGGAATATTGCGGTTGGACCGTCGGCACCACCAATGATACCGATAGCAGCCGCCTGTTGTTCTGTAAATCCAAGCGCTATTGCTCCGAGGAATGTAATAAAAATTCCTACCTGCGCCGCTGCACCAAGAAGAAGGAGCTTGGGATTTGATAGCAATGCTGAAAAATCCGTCATTGCTCCGATACCTAAGAAAATCAAAGGCGGATAAATTCCCTTCAGTACACCGTAGTAAAGATAATTGAGCACACTGCCGTTTTCATATATACCAATCTGGAGACCCACATTCTCAAGGAAAGGTATATTCCCGATAAGTATACCGAACCCGATCGGGATAAGCAGCAGCGGTTCGTATTCTTTTTTAATAGCAAGATAAATGAACAGCAGCCCGACTAATATCATTATGATATGACCTATAGTCAGGTTAGCGAAGCCTGTAAAGCTGAGGAAATGTTTTAGTCCTTCCATTTATTAATCCCCGATCTCAACCAGCAGATCTCCCTCAAGAACAGAATCGCCTGCTTTTACTTTAACGCTGAGAATTGTTCCTTCCCTGTCGGAATTAATATTATTCTCCATTTTCATGGCTTCCATTATAAGCAGCTTATCCCCCATTTTAACTTTATCACCCTGATTAACTTTTACCTCTATGATTGTGCCCGGGAGAGGAGCCTTAATTGATCCTGCTCCCTTCCGTTCGGATGGTCTGCTTGTCTTTGCAATATCCCCGCCCGCGGATGGTTCAACTTTTGTTCTCACCAGTTTTGGAGTTTTAACCTGTTTAACTTCCTGCTCTACATCAACTTTATAAACTGTGCCATTCACATCTATTTCAGCAGTAGAATCTTCAAAGCTTAATATTTCAACATCGTATTTATTGCCCTGTATAGTAAACTTGAATTTTTTCATTTCACTTCCGCCTTTTCACAGGGTATTCCCTTAGCCCGTATATTTTTGAACTCCATGGGGAATAACTCCTTTGAACTTTTTTAATTGTTAAGACAGTACTCTCAAAATCGTGTACTTCCTCAAAATAAAGGTACAGTGCCGCTGAGATAGCAGCGTTTATTTCACCTGATACAGAGATATCCTTATCTCCGCCGCCGCCGGTTTCTCCCTGTTTCGCGAGTTTACTTCTTACACGGAACTGAAGGAACCGGGAAAGGTTTACAAACATCATATACAGCAGCAGCAGGGCGATAAAAACAACGAGATATCCCACAACAGAAATAAATATTCCCTGCGAATTCAAAATGTTGGAAGGAGTAAATTCGATTTTATTGAACAGCTGATCTGTACCTAATGATTTGCTTATTGTATCCGCTGCACTTTTTATAGTATCAGCGCTCACCTGGTAATACATTTTCGCCTCCGTTATAATGGAATATTAGAATGTTTCTTCGGAGGATTTACATCTTTTTTGGTAGAAAGCATCTGCAGCGCCCTGATTACACGGAAACGGGTATTTCTTGGTTCTATTACATCATCAATATATCCGTATTTCGCGGCAACATAGGGTGTTGCAAATTTCTTCCTGTATTCCTCTTCTTTTTCCTTGAGAAACTTTATTCTTTCCCCTGTATCTTCTATTAGCTGCAGGTGTTTGTAATGAAGTACCTCAATAGCTCCTTTGGGACCCATTACAGCAATCTCGGCGCCCGGCCAGGCGTAATTTATGTCTCCACGCAAATGCTTGGAACTCATAACGTCATAGGCACCGCCGTACGCCTTGCGAAGGATTACCGTAACTTTAGGTACGGTTGCTTCACCGTAAGCAAACAGCAGTTTCGCACCGTGAATAATTATTCCTCCGTATTCCTGAGCCGTGCCCGGTAAAAATCCCGGCACGTCTACCAGGGTTACGATAGGGAAGTTGAACGAGTCGCAGAACCTTACAAACCGTGCGGCTTTCCTGGAAGCGTTTATATCGAGTACCCCGGCAAGATAGTTAGGCTGGTTAGCTACTATTCCAACAGGCTGGCCGTTAAACCGTGCAAATCCCGTTATAATGTTGGGAGCAAATACCCGCTGGATTTCCAGGAACTCACCCTCATCAACAATTGAATAGATTACGTCTTTCACATCATAAGGTTTATTGGGATTCTCAGGAATTATATCATTCAGTGAATCCTCCAGCCTGTCTATCGGATCGTTGCACACAATTGAAGGAGGTTCTTCGAGATTATTCTGAGGCATAAAGCTTATTAACTTCCTTATCAGCTGAATACCTTCCTCTTCATTCTCTGCGACAAAATGTGAGACACCCGACTTTGTAGAATGAATTGACGAGCCTCCAAGCTCTTCATCCGAAACCTCTTCGCCCGTTACCGTTTTTACAACCTTAGGACCGGTAACGAACATGTAGCTGGTAGCTTTCGTCATTATAATAAAGTCAGTTAATGCAGGCGAGTAAACAGCTCCTCCTGCGCAGGGACCAAATACAGCGGAAATCTGAGGGATTACTCCCGAGGCAAGTATATTCCGTTCAAAAATTTCAGCATACCCTCCAAGGCTTTTTACACCCTCCTGGATTCTCGCCCCTCCGCTGTCATTTATTCCTATAACCGGGGCCCCGACTTTCACGGCCTTATCCATTACCTTACAGATTTTCTGTGCATACATCTCAGAAAGAGAGCCGCCGAAAACTGTAAAGTCCTGGGAAAAGACATAAACAAGTCGGCCATCAATAGTACCATACCCTGTAACCACACCGTCAGAGAGATAGGCTTCTTTATCCAGACCAAAATCTATGCTTCTATGAGATACGAACATGTCGAATTCTTCAAAACTTCCTTCATCAAGAAGGAGATCGAGTCTTTCACGTGCAGTGTACTTCCCCTTTTTATGCTGAGCTTCAATTCTTTTTTCACCGCCGCCAAGACGCGCCTGGTTGCGGAGTTCCATAAGCTCCTTTACTTTATCGCGGGTTGCCATAATCTATCCATTATTATTTTATGATTAGGATCCCGGGCTACAATAGAATGAGGAATTGCATCATTATGCGTGATCTCCTCACACTTTAGTCGGCCTCAGGTTTTTCACATAATTCTGTAAGAACCCCGTGAGTAGATTTGGGATGGATAAATGCTATGTCCAGGCCTTCTGCTCCCCTACGCGGACTTACATCAATTAATTTTATTTCTTTCTCTTTTAATTCATTGAGGGCAGAAGGAAGATTATTTACTGCAAAAGCCAGGTGGTGAATTCCTTCCCCTCTTTTTTCTATAAATTTTCCTATTGGTCCTTCCGGATCTGTTGTTTCCAGAAGTTCTATTTTAGTTGCTCCTATCTGAAAGAAAGCCGTCTTCACCTTTTGATCTTTAACTTCTTCCACAGCGTAACATTTTAAACCCAGAACATTTTCGTAATATTTAATTGCTTCATCAAGATCTTTAACAGCTATTCCAATATGTTCAATATGGGTTAAGTCCATTTCAATACCTTTAATTAAATGACAACATGTTCCCGGTACTCGCCAAATACGGCCCTCATAGTGTTGCAGATCTCTCCCACGCTGGCATACGTTTTAACCGCCTCAATTATTGGCGGCATAAGGTTATCGCTGCCTTCAGCAGCCTCTTTTAATTTCTTTAAGGTCTGCTGTACTTTATCGTTGTCTCGTCTGCTTCTGACCTTGTTAAGAAATTCAATCTGATCCTCCTGAACCTTCATATCTATTTTCAGCAATTCAGGTTCCTCATCGCCGTCTGAACGGAATTTATTTACACCGACCACTATCCGTTTACCGCTTTCAATCTGCTTTTCAAATTCATAAGCCGCTTTCTGAATCTCCAGCTGAACGAATCCTTCTTCAATTGCCTTTACCATTCCACCCATAGCATCGATACGGTTTATATAATCTTCAGCTTCTTTTTCTATCCTGTCCGTCATAGCTTCAACAAAGTACGATCCGGCAAGCGGATCAATCGTGTTTGTTACACCGCTTTCATAACCAACTATCTGCTGTGTACGCAAGGCTGTTCGTACCGAGTTTTCAGTAGGCAGGGCTAATGCTTCATCCTTTGAATTCGTATGAAGGCTCTGCGTGCCTCCTAATACTGCCGCAAGGGTTTGTACGGTAACCCTCACAATATTATTGTCAACCTGCTGTGCTGTTAACGTTGAACCGGCGGTCTGCGTATGGAAACGCAGCATCATTGATTTGGATTTTTTAGCACCGAAGCGGTCTTTTACAATGCGGGCCCAAAGCCTTCGTGCAGCACGGAACTTTGCAACCTCTTCAAGGAGGTCATTATGAGAATTAAAAAAGAAAGAGAGCTGTCCGGCAAAACCGTCTATATCAAGTCCTGCTTTTATAGCGGCTTCAACGTAGGCTATTCCGTTTGCCAGTGTAAAACCAACCTCCTGGGCAGCGGTAGAACCAGCTTCCCTGATATGGTATCCTGAAATAGAGATTGTATTCCACCTTGGAACCTCCTTCGAACAAAATTCAAAAATATTAGTAATAATCCTCATCGAAGGTTTCGGCGGATAGATGTACGTCCCTCTGGCAATATATTCTTTTAGAAGGTCGTTCTGTATAGTTCCGCTTATTTTATCGCGTGAAACGCCCTGTTTCTCAGCCACGGCGATATACATTGCAAGCAGAACGGCGGCAGAAGCATTGATCGTCATAGAAGTTGAAATTTTATCCAGCGGAATTTTATCAAACAGGACTTCCATATCAGCAAGAGTATCAATGGCAACACCTACTTTTCCAACCTCACCGTAACATATAGGATCATCGCTGTCGTAACCGATCTGGGTAGGTAGATCGAAGGCAACCGAGAGTCCGCTTGTACCCTGTTCAAGCAGGTACCTGTAGCGCTGATTCGATTCCCTTGCCGTTCCGAATCCCGCATACTGCCGCATAGTCCAGAGCCTTCCTCTATACATAGAAGGCTGAATTCCGCGCGTATATGGGTACTCCCCGGGAAAACCAATTTTTTCTAAATACTTTTCTTCGGTACCGGCCGGAATGTATAAAGGTTCTACAGGGGTGAACGAAACTGTTGTAAATTCATCTTCTCTTTCAGGAAACTTTGATATGCTTTTCTGATATGTTTTTTCTTCCCACTCTTTATATGCCTGCTGCACTTTGTTCTTCAACTCATCAACTGAGGCCACAAATCCTCCAGACTTTGTTTGATCTATGCAGATAATAATTTAACTGCACACTCAAAAATAAGTGAATAATTATACTTAGAAAATTTTTGACCCTCCAAAGGGTCTATTAATTGAAATTTAATATAATTTTTCACCTTTTCAGCATCAGAGTGCAAATATTTTCAACAGCCGGAACTATTTAAGAAGGTTTTGCGTTTGGTTATGACAAGGATTAACTCAAATGAAAAAAGCAATTATTATAGGTTCAGGACTAGGTGGACTGTCTACAGCTCTGAGGCTAAGCACTTCAGGATACAGGGTAACTGTAATTGAAAAGTACTCACAGCCCGGAGGGAGATTGAACCAGCTCAAAAGAGAAGGATTCACTTTTGATGCGGGACCTTCTTTTATGAGTATGAGCTACGAGCTTGATGAACTATTCAGGAGTTCAGGCGAGAAAAATCCTGTTGTGTTAACAGAACTTGATCCTCTCTACCAGGTTTATTTTGAAGGCGGAAGCAGACCTTTCAGGATATGGAAGGACCTGAACAAGCTGGAAGAAGAATTTAAGGATATTGAACCGAATCTGGGCACAAAAGTAAAAAGCTACCTCAGCAAAGCGGGGGAATTCTTTCACGACACCGAAGATAAAGTTGTAAAATCGAACTATGTAAATGTGGTTGATTATCTGTTGAAATTGACGAGAGTTCCCCTTAAGCATCTTCCCTACCTTTTCAGAAATATGTGGAAGGAAGTTGAACGCAACTTTGATTCTGATGAGGTAAAGATAATATTTTCTCTGGTAGCTTTTTTCCTGGGATCAACTCCTTTTCAAACTCCCGCAATTTATTCCCTTCTAAACTATACGGAGATGATGCACGATGGTTATTGGAAAGTTGAGGGCGGGATGTATAAACTGGTTGAGGAACTCGTTACGATACTTAAAAGAAAAGGCGTTGAATTCCACTATAATACTGAGATTGTGTCAGTCGGAAACTCGAATGGAAAACTGATTTCACTTCTGGATAACAAGGGAAATGAGTGGACTGCCGATATTTTCATTTCAAATTCTGACGCTGCCTCTTTCAGAGGGAAAATCCTTGGCAGAAAAAACTTCAGGGAAGATAAACTGGATAAAATGGATTGGACGCTGGCTCCTTTCACAATCTACCTTGGCGTTAAGGGTAAGATAGACGGTTTAATGCATCATAATTATTTCCTCGGCAAAAATTTCAGGGAGTATGCGGATAAGATTTTTAAGTCATCTGTGAGTCCACACAAACCTTATTATTATGTGAATGTCTCCTCCAAATCCTGGCCCGAATCCGCTCCGGCCGGCTGTGAGAATCTTTTTATTCTCTGTCCGGTACCCGACCGGAGGTTTAAGTCAGGGTGGGAGGATAAGGATGAACTTGCGGATAATATAATAAGGGACCTGTCAGAGCGGGTTAATTATGATATTAAAAAGAACCTGCTGGTAAGGGAAGTATGGAGTCCTGTTGACTGGGAGAATAACTTTAATCTGTACAGGGGATCAGGACTCGGTTTAGCGCATGGCATTAACCAGGTCGGTGGATTCAGACCAAAAAATCAGGATGAGGAATACCCGAACCTGTTTTATGTTGGGGCATCAACTATCCCCGGAACGGGTTTGCCGATGGTCATCATAAGTTCGAAGCTGGTTTTAGAAAAAATTGAAAAGGAGTATGGAAGCAGTTTATCATAATACCGCTTTTAAGATCAGCCGTGTTATAACCAACAGCTACAGCACGTCATTCGGTCTGGGTATAAGGGTTTTCTCCCCCTCGTACAGAGACGCTATATATGCAGTCTACGGCTATGTCAGGCTGGCTGATGAGATAGTTGATTCCTTTCATAACTATGAAAAGAAACTATTACTGGATGACTTCCGACAGGAAACTTTTAATGCCATAAAAAGAGGAATTTCTACAAATCCTGTTATCAATGCTTTTCAGCTGGCTGTAAACAAATATAACATTGATTTAAAATATGTTGAGGATTTTCTTAACAGTATGGAGATGGATTTATCAAATAACTTTTACGAACCTAAAGTTTATGATGAATACATATACGGGTCGGCCGAGGTTGTAGGTTTGATGTGTCTGAAAGTTTTCTGTTATGGACATCCCGGTTTATTTGAAGAACTGCTGGAACCAGCTAAAAGCCTTGGTTCAGCATTTCAGAAAGTTAATTTTCTCAGGGATATAAAAAGCGACCTTGCTGAGCGCGGAAGGATATATCTGCCCGGGGTTAACGAGAAAGAAAATATCACCAACGCAAATAAGCAAAAGCTTGAAGAGGTTATCAGGGCAGAGTTTGAGTCGGCTCTTAAGGGTATCAAAAGACTGCCTGCAGGTGTAAAGCTGGGAGTTTATTCTGCATACCTGTATTACCTTGGTTTGTTTAATGCGATCAGGAAAAGCGATGTTGACATACTACTACGTAAACGAGTCCGCGTATCAAATTTTTCTAAAATTCTGCTTTTATTAAAATCCTGGTTTGAAGTAAAGATTTTGAAAACATGTTAGCGGAAGGTCTACCAGATGAGATTTAGATATTTAATAATTGCCTCCTTTTTTCTGGCAGCTAGGGTTTATGGTTCTGTGTTAAATCCCGATACCTCCTCAATCAATTACCTGAGGAATGGATTTTATGCCGCGGTTGAGGATGAGGAAAAAATTGACCTGCTTGAGCAGCACATTATTTCCAGGTATTCGGAAGACTATGCCAGCTATAATCCCCTTATCCTTGCTTATTATGGCGGTATTCAGGCTCTTAAAGCAAAGCATGCTTTTAACCCTGTGTCGAAGCTTAGTCACTTGATATCAGGGTTGAACAGACTGGAAGAAGCGGTAGCAAAGAGTCCTGACAATCTTGAGATAAGATTTATGCGGTTCTCCATCCTGGATCATATACCCGGATTTCTTGGATATACAGAAGAAAGAGATGCCGATAAAGATAAAATATGCGGCCTGCTGATTTACAAAGATTACTCTTCAACAGGATATGAAATTCAGAGGGGAATGGCAGAATATATGCTTGAGTCGGGCAGGTTAAATGAAGACCAGGTAAAACTCATACAGGAATTAATCTCTTCCTATGCAGATAGATGAGCACTTATTTATTCATAAACTTCATTATAGTCTTATTCCCCCTGCTTCTA
Organism: uncultured Bacteroidota bacterium; assembly: GCA_963839165.1. Classification (GTDB taxonomy): domain Bacteria; phylum Bacteroidota; class Ignavibacteria; order Ignavibacteriales; family Ignavibacteriaceae; genus DATFVA01. Next base: position 282,345 of record CAWIUG010000006.1, read on the forward strand.
AGCTTCGATAAAAAGATCGTTTATTATAAAAAACTGCCTCACGTCTTCGTATCCATGATAACCGTCGGAACAATTTTCCTGATATGGGATTCAATTGCGGTAATGAGGGGTGATTGGAATTTTAATCCTGAGTTCGTAGGAAGTACGCGCCTGTTTAATCTGCCGCTCGAAGAGATCCTGTTCTTTATCACCGTTCCTTACAGCTGTATTTTTATTTATGAAGTATTAAGAGTTTATGTCAAAGAAAAAGAACTTCAGGTTCTGAACAGCGCGGCACTCATTGTTGCTTTTACATTCATTGCGGCTGCGATCGTATTCAAAAATCAATATTATACTTCTACAGTTTTACTTTTTTCTTCAGTTTTTCTTATAGCCGCATCCTTGGCCTTTAAATTCATACTAAGGTCAAAAATTTACTGGCTCACAATATTTGTTTCATATATTCCCTTCCTGGTTGTTAACTATCTGCTGACATCCCTTCCGGTGGTCAGGTATAATGAAAATGCAATATGGGGGCTAAGATTCATAACCATACCTATTGAAGATTTTTTCTATTCATATTTAATGATATCCCTCTGGCTTCTGATATATCGCGTTTCCAGGAAGCTCGTATGATTAAAGCAGAACACAAAAAATGGGCAGAATTGATCTTCAACCCTTATATCGATTATCTGTTAAGAAAAAACTTTAATAACTTTTACGTTAAGGGTGATCTGCCGGATTTAGGAAAATATCCCGGACTTATAATAACGCCAAACCATTTCTCCTGGTGGGACGGGTTTATAACCTATTACCTGTTAAGAAAACTGACCCCCAAAAAGGTCTATACAATGATGCTTGAAGAACAGTTAAAGAAATACTGGTTTTTTAAGAATGTCGGAGCCTTTTCCATTAATCCCTCTAATCCCGTCAGTATGGTCAGAACGCTGGATTATACACGACAGGTTCTGAATGATAAAAGAAATATCGTTGTGCTTTACCCGCAGGGAGAAATTCAGCCGCTTGCTTCCGAAGATTTAGTAATAAAACCAGGGTTGAAGTTAATCATCGAAAAATACAGAGGCGGGAATTATGTACTTCCACTGGCTTTGAAAATAGAGTATGGCAGGAATAAAAAACCAAACATTGCAGTGTCATTTGGCAGGATCATCACAGCCGGGGTAATTCAGAAAGATTATGCTGCATTCTCGGGGGAATTTCTTGAAAACATCAAACAATTGAATATGCTTTCGGATTTCGAAGACTGCAGGAATTTATTCTGATGTTTATCCTTTATATGATAATGGCGGTTCTGGTAATTACGGGGACCATAGTTATTTTCAATTATTTTACTGCCCCTGTAATGAAAATTAAACCCGGAGAAAAATCCAGCGGGGATCTGATTTCAGTTTTAATTCCTGCCAGGAATGAAGAAAAAAATATTGCTGCTTGTCTTCAATCGATCACACAACAGGATTACCCGAACCTTGAAATTCTTATCCTCGATGATAATTCAAATGATAATACTTACCGTGAGGCAGCAGCTTTTTCAAAAGAAAATAAAATGATTAAAGTGCTGAAAGGAAAACCTTTGCCCGCCGGGTTCACAGGTAAGAACTGGGCGTGTCATCAGTTGTCACAGTCGGCCTCAGGTGAATACCTGCTCTTCATTGATGCAGATGTTACATTGGAGAGAGGTGCTATTCTTTCTGCCATCAGGGAGGTTAAAAGATTCAAACTGGGTTTGCTGTCGGTATCCCCGACTCAGAAAATAAATTCTGCGGGAGAATGGTTAACCGTACCCTTAATGAACTGGCTGCTCCTTACTTTTCTGCCTCTGAAACTTGTTTATTCTAACAAGTCACCTTCATTAGCTGCTGCAAACGGTCAATTTATGTTTTTCAAGCGTTCCGCATATGAGAGCATAGGAGGGCACTATTCACTCAGATCCAGCATTGCTGAAGATTTGGTATTTGCAAGACAGTTAAAACAAAATAATTTACTGGTTAAAACATACCTGGGAGGTGAACTTGTATTCTGCAGGATGTACAGAGATTTCAGGAATTCTTTTGACGGGTTTTCAAAGAACTTTTACGCTGGTTCCGGTCTGAATCCGGTTATATTTCTTCTTCTCACCGCATTTCTGTCATTCTGTTTTACTGCCCCCATTATAATTGTGTTTATTGATAAAATCTTTATTTTGCCTTTGATGCTGATAATACTGCAGCGTATTTTAATCTCAGATAAAAGCAGGCAGCACGTTCTGATCAACCTGTTATTTCACCCTTTTCAGATGATTATGCTTTTTATACTTGGTATAAATTCATTGACTGCGAGTAAGAAAAAAAGAAGACGATGGAAAGGACGGATCTTGTGAAACAAGACCGGATTATAATTCTTCTTTATATTATTTTTTTTGCAGGTCTCTTAGGACATATTACAACCTCCTTACGTCCCCTTATGATGACGCTGACGCCTTACATGCTTTTTTTTACCGGCATCTTAATACTTGGTTTTACTGTAAGAAGAGGTGAACTTAAACTGCTCTTATGGTGTTTAATTATATACATCCTGACGTTCATTCTGGAAGCGGCAGGGGTAAGGACAGGGATAATATTCGGCAGTTACAGTTACGGTGATACATTAGGATTTCAATTTCTGGGAGTGCCTTTAATAATAGGATTTAACTGGGTAATAGTTATCCTGGGTGCAGTTACCATAGCAGAACAAATTGATAAAAACATATTTCTGACAGCGCTGTTTACCGGTACGCTGTCGGTTTTATTTGATATTATGATGGAACCTGTAGCGATAAAACTCAATTACTGGGAATGGAATTCGGGAATTATCCCGGTTTCAAATTATTATGCCTGGTTTGGAATTTCCTTCTTTGCATCGCTGCTTTATGACTTCTTTAAAATAAAATCGAATGAAAAACTCCCCCAAGTTTATTTTACAATACAATTCATCTTTTTCATTCTGTTATCACTTTTTATCTGACTGATTTTAGTTATGGGACTAATTATTGCTTTTATGATACTGATTTTATGGGGAATTCATTTATTCTATTCGCTGAGCTATGTTGAACCAGCCCTTACAGATCCTGTTTTTTATTTTCATATCTTACTCCAGGGTTACCTATATACAGGATTATTTATAACCGCACACGATGCGATGCATGGAAATGTTTCACAGAGTAAGGTCATTAATAAAGCAGCAGGCAGATTGTCATCATTCCTTTTTGCCGGATTATCATATAAGAAACTTCTTCAAAATCATATTGCTCATCATAGAAGTCCGGGGAGGACAACGATCCTGATTTTTATCAGAAATCACAGAATTTCTTTGTATGGTGGTTTGTTTTTATGAAACGTTATACCACCATTACTCAGTTAATAATAATGGCTTTATTATTTAACGTGTTAAAAATATGGTTTGATGAAACATCTATTATTTCATTTTGGGTAATTCCCGCTTTCCTGGGAACGCTTCAGTTATTTTACTTTGGAACTTACATTCCGCATAAATATCCTCACACCGTTAGGATGAAACCGCATAATGCAAGAACCCTGAAGAAAAATCATTTGTGGGGAATGCTGAGCTGTTATTTTTTCGGATATCACTTTGAACATCATGAATCTCCGCGGATCCCCTGGTGGCAGATGTACAAATTAAAATGATCAGTTAAGGGCCTGGAGTGTCTTTTTTTCAATTTCTTCCAGGGACTGAACAAGCTCGGATTTAGTAAAAGGTTTTATAAGGAATTTATCAGCTCCGGCATTGAAAAACTCTGTTATCCTTGAATCTATTGATTCGCTTGAAATAATAATTATAGGACGTTTATATGGATCGTTCTTTTTAAGATCCCGGCAGATAAGAAGACTTTGTGTCCACAAATTCGGATTTACATCAAAGATTATTACACCATAATTGCCGTTTAATACAATATCAATCTTAAATTCCCTGAGCGAAAATACCTTTACCAAATGGGAATTTTTAAGAAAAGCTTTTATAAGTTCGAAGGATTCGCCGCTGTTATCGAGCATCAGAACTTCTTTACGGCTTCCATTATTCTTTATTTTTTCCTGTTCATGACCTATGTTCTGGGACAGGGGAAGAGTGAAAGTAAAAGTTGTACCCACACCTTTAATACTATCAACAAGCAGAGATCCGCCTAATTTCTCAATATACTTTTTAGCCAGCGCCAACCCCAGACCGTTTCCTTCAAAATTCCTTCCTATATTCAAATCTTCCTGGCTGAAAGGCTTAAAAAGGTGATCCATATACTCAGTAGATATTCCTATCCCCGAATCCTTGATCCGGCATATTGCCAGTTCCCTTTCGGCGAGTATATCGGCTTCGATTTCAATAAATCCCTTCTTGGTAAACTTTTCAGCATTGTTCAACAGGTTGTTGATGATATTTTCTGTACTCTGAACATCAACATCCACGTATATCTTATCCTTAAGGAAATTAGTTTTCACGTCAATATTCTTACTTGACGCTCCCTTAATTAAGTTGATGCTTGATTTAAGGATTCCGACGAGGTCAACAGTCTGGACATTCAACTTATAGTTGCCGGCCTCAAGCTGAGCAAAATCGAGCATTTGAGTGATGCTTTTAAAAAGACGTTCACTTCCGCTATAGAGGTTATCAAGGTAGATTTTATCTTCAGGTCCTAGTTTATCCTTCAGGTTCTCTTTAATGATGGACGAATAACCAAGGATAATATTCAACGGTGTACGGAGTTCATGAGAGAGCACATTCAGAAAAGTATTTTTTAACCTTTCGGCTTCCCGGTTTCCGAGTCGAGCTTTTTTTATTTCTTCCTCGGTAAGGATCATTTCAGTCTGATCCATATGAATTAACACTACGTAACCGAGATTTTCAAATGAGATATAAAAAAGATTTGTACTGAAAATTGGAATTGTTATTTCTTTACTTCTCAGAAGCGAATCGGCAAAGTCGGCAGTCTCGGCGCTGTTCTGTTCCTGAAAGATTTTTTGGATAATATCTTGAATCCCATTTCTTCTTAATTCAACATCCTTAAAAATATTATATTCTTTCAGCTCACTCAGAGTATATCCCCACTGTTTCGAAAAAGCCTGATTTACATAAACTATATTGCCTTTATTATTTATGATCTCAACCGGGAAGAAGAGGGGATCGTAAAAAGTGGAGAAATATTTTTCTGTCTTATCTTTCATAAATTTCAATTTACAGGCAATGAAAAAACAATAGTGGCGCCGGAATCATCTTTCAGAACTTCGATATTTCCGCCATGCTGATCAATTATACTTTTGCAAAGGAAGAGGCCGTATCCGCTTCCTCTGGAAGTGGGCAGCTCGAACAAATTGTTAAGTTTCTCTTCAGGAAATCCGGGGCCATTATCCTTTACTTCTACGCTAACTTTATTTCCCGAAAAGTTTGTTTTGACTTTTATTGTGGCGTCGGCCCTTGCTTCTGTGGAATTCGTAAAGAGATGAACCAGAAGATGCTGAATTTGTCCTGAATCGTAATTAGAGGCAGGAACATTATTGAACTCAGTTTCAAATGTAATTTTGTTGAACTTCTTCATCGGGGAGAGATATTTAATTACAGACTGGACCGTCTTATTTATTTCTCCGTGATCCTTATTCAGATTTACTATAGAGGTCTCAAGCAGAACCTGTGCATACTTCTGAATGTTACGTATGCTGTCTATAGTTACCTTTAACTTTAATTTAAACCTGTCGAAAAGGATCGTATCAATATCGCTGCTGCCAGATTCAAATTCTTTATGCGACTTCTCAACCACCCTCATCAGGCTTTCGGTTTCAAGAAGAGCCAGATGCACGAGTCCCTGAAGCGACTGTCCTATTTCAGAATCGATACTGGACTTAAGGGCCTTTCTTTCTGCGATTATCAGCTGAATATTTGCTTCCTGAAGCGCGTTATATGCACTTAACTGACCATGATATAACTGTGCATTCCTGATGGCTGTGGCTGCCTGTCCCGCTAAAATTTCAAAGGTATCTGTAATCTCTCTAACGCGTATTTTATGAAGAAATTTACTATCGACATAAATTACGCCTATCTTTTTCCCTTCTGTAATCAGAGGGGAACATAGAATTGTCTGAAGCTCAAGTTTTAATATACTTTTACTCGGGTCATAGTTATTGTCGCTCTGAGCTCCTTCAATAAACTTGGACTGACCTGTCTGAAAGACATCCTCTACAACGGTTGTACTGACCTCAAAGAGAGTTTCGGGGAGGGTATTATTCCCTGAATCAAGTCCTAGTTTATATTCAAGCTCGCCTGAATTGTTTTTAAGAACTATAAATCCTCTTTCAGAGTTTGTCAGCTTTATGGCATTCTTCAAAACAAGCTCCAGAACATCTTCAAGAATTAAGGAGCTGTTAATACTTTTAACGATATCAAGTATTACCTCCAGATTCTTTATTTTTTCAATAGGTTCATCAGGAGTAGCAATACCTGTGTTAGCCTCGTCTAGATTTTTCTTAAAATCACTGAATTTCATGAATGCCTGTTATTTAAGTAACCTGAGTTTTAATTAAATGAAAAATATTATAATAACCAAAAAACTAAAATGGTATTATTAATAAATAGATGCCTGATCAATTAAGATCAGGCATTTAAAAGTCCGTATTTCTAAAGTATCACCTTGACCAGATATATCTCGAAAAATGTGTTATAACTGCATCCTTCACTTCCAGGATACCTCTTTCTGTATCAACTGTTAAACTGGAATATTCCACAGGATGGGTAGTGAAGTCCTGATCCAGGTACATAAAATTGATGTCATCCGGGTTAACATTTGATAAATCAAGACCGGTAAATTTTATATCAAAGCTCAGGTCTTCGTTAAATGGCATACCAGGAGAAAAATCAATTGAGCCATCCGCATCATTAACCAGATATCCTATAGTCTCAGTTCCGCTGAATGCATCACGAGGGATCTTCAGCTTAGCTTTAATAGTAACCTGACCTGATTCAGAGCTGTATGATTCATTCATTTTAACCATACCGCCTCTGCTGCCATCAATTTCCTCACTGACAGAAAAATCATTTTCTATGCTCAGCGAGTTTGGTGAAGGAAGCTGAATTACTGATTTTTGAACTTCCAGAGCCGGGGCATTGGGCTCAAGTATCGATTGTGAACACCCGGCGATTATCAGCATAACCGGTATAAGAAGTAGTAATATTTTTTTCATAAAGCTTATCCTGAAGTAGTTAAAGTTTAGTTTGCATTCCGGGAGGTAAATAACAAGTTTTCTGCCAGCCATTTAGGATGAATTTCGAAGGATAATGCCGATTTTCCCGTCTAATTTGTCGGTAATTTTTTCAAAAGAGCAAAAAATACCGTCAAATGAGGTTTTTAGAGACCCCGGATCAGATCTTTTATAAGATCTATCTGTTCTGTGTGTTTAATGGATTTATAGTATTTGAGGGAGGAATTAAAATAGCGTCCGGCTTCTTCTTTTCTGTTCATTTTATTATATAAAATTCCAAGTTCCAGGGATGTTTCAGCATAGTTTAACTTATTTTCAAGTTCCTCATTAATTCTGAGACTTGTAAGGAAATGAGTCTCCGCAAGACCATTATTTCCTTTTTCCCTTTCAATTATACCCTTCAGCTTGAAGTTATCCGCAACCGATAACCTGTCGTCAAGTTTATAACTAAGCTGAAGCGATTTTTCTGTAAAAGCTTCCGCAAGCGAAAGATCATTCAGCTGGATATAAATAAAAGCCTTAGTCAGGTAGGAGATTGCAAGGTTGGAGATGTAATTAAGTTTATTTGCGTAGTCGATACTCTGATCAATCTCACCGAGTGCCTGTTTAAATTCATGTTTCTGTGTATGGAGAAGAGCCAGGTTGTGCCTTAATTCTACAATCCGGATTATATTTTTCAACCTGTTAAACTTAATCAGGGCTCTGTGAAAATAATTGTAGGCTGCCTCATAACTTCCCTTCATACCATTGACGACACCCAGGTTTATTTCTACCATTCCCATAAGGTTCGTGTCGCTGGTAATATTGAGGTATGAAAGACAATTTTCAAAATGTTTTTCGGCCTTAAATAGTTTTCCGTAATCAAGATTTATAACACCCAGCAGATTTTCGCATCTCACAAACCCTCTGAAATCTTTATCTTTCTCAAATACTTTTTTTGCCCGGTTAAGTAAAGTGATACTTTTTTTCCATTCAGCCTGCCTGCTGTACATCGTAGCCAACACATAAAGGCCATGGGCATAAAACGAATTAAGATCATCCCTGTTCTTAACTATTATCGATAAGGAACCTATTGCCTGTTCCGCAGAAGTGAATTCACCCTGAATTACCGATAAATTAGCCAGGTGAACGAGGAACTCTGCATATGATGCATCGTTCAGTTTATCTTTAGCGAAAGTAATGAGAAGATTAATCTTATAATGGAACTCTGATCCGGAGGGAAAGGAAGACACCAGTTGTTTTTGGTTTAAATTGGATAGAGAAGATATTTCGCCAGCCTTAGAAGGTTTTGCTTTCAAAAGTTGTTTATACTCAGAAATTTCCTTCTTATTAAAATAGCTGCCTAATACCTTCTCTATGGAGTGTTGTGCTTCTTTAATCACTTTGTTATAATCTTATATTATGCAAGTATAACAAAAAATTATCTATCTAGACCAGATATATCTGGAAAAATGTGAAAGATGAGCATTGGTAACCGATAAGGTTCCATGAACTACATCTACACCGATCTGATCACAGTCGATACGTTCAATATATGAACCATCATCAGATATATATGCAAAGTATACATCTGCCGGATTGACTCCAGAAAGATCAAGTCCGGAAACTGTAGCATTCAGAAGCACAGGAGCACTGAATGTAAGTGTGGGATTAAAGTCAATTTCTGCAAAGGCGCTGCTGTTAGCAACGTACAGAACTTTTTCTCCCGGATATGCACTTGAAGGAACATTGAGATTAGCCTGAACGGTAACTGTACCCGATGCTGCCAGATAAGAACCACTAAGCGAAATTGTTCCGCCTGTACTGCCGCTTATATTCTGAGAAGCAGTAAATGAAGCCTCAGCAGCCATGTCAATAGTCTGGGGCATCTTAAACATCTTTGCACTGTTACTATCCGGACCGGATGCCGTGCTGTTATTTATATCGGAGCAGCCTCCTAACAACAGACCGGCAAAAAGAACGGAAAATAGAAGTTTTTTCATAGTACTAACACCCTCTCATAATTATGAGTTTTGAAAATAGATTTAAGTTTTTCACTCAAGCGTTGCGCTCACAAGAGTAACAATGAAAATGCAATGTTTATGCCAGTATTGTTTTGAGGATACTTTGTTTGATTTTAATTCGCAGGAACTTTAGAAATGTAAATTTTACCGAAGTGAGGTGGTAATAATGGGATTTTTGTAAATTATTTTTACAATTTTGAAAGAGCAATTGAGAAATTCAAAGATTTTGTAATCCCATCATTTTCAATGGGTGAGGTTAATCCCGGATTATAGTCGGCAACCATGAGATTTATTTTTTTAGCAATTTGTCAAGTTTTGGTCTTGAGATCCCAAGCTGCTGAGAAGTACGGGTTTTATTCCCCTTAAATTTTTTGAGAACTTCCTCAGCATATATCTGGTTTAATTCTTCAAGATCCGTGCTAATATAATTAAGCTTCAGATTAACAATATGAGGATGGAGAGTAGTTGTTTTCCCTTTGATTTCTTCAACAGGAGGCATAAAATTGATGATATTCGAGAAATGTTTCAAACTCAGACTTTTCCCCTCACTTAAGAGTACAGCTCTTTCCACTGAATTCTTCAATTCTCTCACATTTCCAGGCCAGCTGTAATTTAAAATAAAATCCTCAAGATCGCTGTCTACCCGGGTGACCTCTTTATTAAATTGGGTATTATAATCTTTTATGAAATTTTCAAGCAGTACCTGTATATCGTTCTGTCTCTCCCTGAGAGGAGGAATTTCAATAGAAATTGTATTTAACCTGTAGAAGAGATCGCTTCTGAAAGAGTTATCCTCAATCATTTCTTCAAGTTTTCTATTAGTCGCAGAGATTATACGAGCGTTAACCGGAATATCAGTTACCCCTCCTAATCTCCTTATAACCTTTTTTTCTATGACTCTCAGCAGCTTAGCCTGCAAGGAAACCGACAGATCTCCTATCTCATCTAAGAAGAGCGTACCGTTTTCAGCTATCTCAAACAGCCCGCTTTTCTTAAACTGAGCACTTGTAAAGGCACCCTTTTCATGACCGAATAATTCTGATTCAAGTAATGCTTCCGGAATCGCGGTACATAGTACATCAACAAAAGCATTACTGCTGCCGAGGCTATTGTTATGGATCAATTTTGCCAGAAGTCCTTTTCCGGTTCCGGTTTCCCCCAGAATAAGTATGTTCAGCTGCGGTTCTGAAGATACCTTTTTTGCCAATTTTTTAATTTTCAACACGGAATCAGAAATTCCGATAAAGCCTTCAAAATCACCAGAAGTTTCAATCTCTTCCAGAATGAGTTCACCCTGCCTTCTTGCTTCAAAATCTTCTATGATTTCATCAAGAAATGTGGAGAATTTATAGACTTCATAAGGAAGAATAAATATATCATTAAATCCTAATTTGGCGAGGGTAACAGCGAGGAGAGTATTATTTTCAGGAACTACAATCAATACCTTGCTATTCAAAGGTTTCTTAAGTTCAACCATCTGCTGTATTAGATGGGATTCAATACCGGATAGATTAACCAATAGAATTTCATAGTCTTCCAGAAATATTTTTTTGTCTTTCAAAGTCTGAACATTAATATTCGCACTTTTAAGCTTAGACAGAGCAGAATTTATAGAAACATAATTCTCATCATCTGAAAATACCTTGATTACTATCTCTTCAAATCTATCCATAAATATTAAATTAAGTTATTCTCTAATATTTTAAGAGCATTTTGCCGTTCAGGATTCTCAAGATAATTTTTTTTAAGGCCCGGAGATTTAATCTGATCAGCAATGTAATTAATAGTATGCTTCGTATAGTTCCTAAATTCAATCATCTTCGAAATATTCCCCCTTTCAAAATATATTCTAAATAGGCTAAATAATATTTTCCAGGTGAGTTCGGTAATACTAATTCCATTAATCAGATTATAAGCTTCTTCGAAATATTCAAGATGAGGTTTTATCTTTTCTTCGCTGTAATTTTCCTTAATCTTACCTGTTAAATATTTTCTATAAGCATTGTAATATATATGTTCTCCACATACATTAACAAAATTATCCTGAGACAATTCTTTTAACGCTCTTTCATATCGTTGTAGATATATCAGTTGTTCAATGATTCTGATCTGAATTTCACAGAAAAGGAAATTATCTGAATAAGTAATACTTCTATCCCTTAAGGCAAGTAAATTAGCATCGATACCGGATGTTTTATTGTTCAGGAGATCAGAAAGCAGTTTAAGATAACTATAATTAAATTCCATTTTCCCTAAATTAAATGAATATCCTGAATATTTTTTTAACACATTATTCAACTTATTCTTATCCCCCAAAGTATAAAACAACCGACCTAACAAAAACTCCGCTTCTCCCTGTTCAATTTTATTATCTAATAAATCAAATATTTCCGAAGCTTTGTTAAGAACATCTATAGCTTTTTCATATTCACATAATACCGAATAAACCTCTCCCAGGTTTATGAACGTTATACCCAGATTATTTTTATCACCTAATGTTTTAAATAATGATTCCGCCTCCAAATAATATTCAATTGCCTTTTCGTAATTGCAAATATCAAAATAGTAAATTCCTAAATTCAGCAAAATAATAGCATTTTGTAAAAGATTGCCTATGGAACTATTAACCTCAAGTGCTTTATTCCAATGACTTTCGGCCAAATCTCTTTCGCCTACAATATTATAAATATTCCCCAGATTATTTTGCATCGAAGCAACCTTAGCCATCTGTCTCTTCTTCTGAAATTCGTTCAGGGCCTGATTTCAAAAAACCTACCGTTCCCCGGGGATTATTATTTTTGAATAAATCGATAAGGCCTTTAATTCTGTAAATCTTCCCTTTAATATCAGCAGACGCGGCAGGATCGGCAATTAGGTTATCAGAAAGGGTTTCAGCTTCTTCATAATTTGCCATTTCAAATTCGGCTTCAGTTATTTCGGCTAAGATTTCATTTCTTCTTTCCTCACTGCTGATCCTGGTTAGAACTGACTTAAGCAGTCTCTGCCCTTCTTCGAGATTCTGGCTTGCGATAAGTGCTTTGCCTTTTAGTATTTTTAGTATTATCTCTTCCTCGGGGGAAAGAGGCCCTTCCAACAGCTTATTAATCAGTGCCAGACTGGCCTGATGCTCACCGATCTGGAAGTAGCAGCTGCTCAATGATATTTTAACTTCACGGAGATTATCAAAATTAAGAGGCAGCTCGCTTAGGTGCTCAAGAAGACTTTTTTCATATGCCAGAGCCGAGGCATTACCGGCCTTTTTTAATTCTTCCTTAAGAGTATCGTATACAAGATCATATTCCCCGGCCGACTCCCAATGCCTGGCAAGTTCATTTTTATTAAAATCCGGTATCCTGGAGGAGATAAGTTTTGCGGTTCTTAGATGGGCCGCTTTTAAATCCTTAATAGTTGAGTAGATATATTCCCTTATCCCCCTGGAAGTAAACTGGACAATACTAATAACAGGATTAAGGTGGACAATATTAGCTTCAGATAATTTTATTAAAGTCTGTGTGATTTCACCTTCGGTAAGCTCAGTAAGCAGGGCGATTGACTTGACGTCAAGATTAACATTAAATAAAGATAAAAATTCTGCAATATGTCTGCTCTCCGGATTAAGATTATCAATTCTGAATTTATATATATCCTCCTGACTACCCTGCAGAATTTCGTCTATATTTTTATCAATGCTGAGCGAAGGGCCGCCAACCGCAAATTTTAATATACCAAGTACGATCAGATCTTTAAGGAAGATCCCGATACTACCCGGTAAAAGATCAGAATATAGTATTACAGCTTTTTTAACATCTTCAAAGGGATAAAAATCAGCGAAACTATTTTGTACGAACTCAGTAACTTCATTTTCAGTAAAAGGATTAAGGTTAATTACCCGGAGGTTATTTACAGCTTTCGATCTATATTCCATTGATGAATCTTCAGTAAGTACTACTTTTACCTTGTTCACCTGGAGTATGGGGATGATCTGAATAAAGATATCGAGATCGAAATTGCTTATCAAATTAAAATTATCAATTAATAAAGTGAACCTGCCCTTTGAAATCAATTTTATTATAACTGTTTTCAGTTCCTCAACCAGATTTATGCTTTTCCCTTCGAGCAGCCTCTGAACGCCGGCGAGCAGCTCTTTGTCAGTCCCCGAAAAGATATTTTCCTGGTACAGCATTTTCCTTAAAAAAAGCTGCCAGATATTTCCGACAGTCCTTTGATCAGCGGAGAGGATGAAAGAGTATGGGTATTTATGATTGAGTTCCTGCAGAAGCGTAGTTTTACCTGCGCCTTCAGCGCCTTTTATAGTTAAGACCTCCCCCCCTTCCTGCTGTTCTATATAAGTGGAGATTATCGAGAAGGAATCTTTCCTTGCGGTAAAAGTATGAACTCTGGTCCAATCTTTTCTGAAATTATGAAGTTTGTCAGGCGCTATTTCATTTATTACACCTATAGAAGTATAATATCTTTCCTCCGGATCCCTGGATAACAAGACCTTTACCAGGTTAACAAGCTTTTCGCTGAATGAAGATACTGGAAACTCAAATTGTTCATTGAGGTGCGCCTTATAAATCCCCAACTGATCTTTCGCGGAAAAAGGAAATCTACCATATATTATTTTATAAAGAAGTATCCCGAATGAATAAAGATCGATACGATGATCAATATTTTCTTTTCTTAATATTTCGGGCGCAATATACTCCGAAGTTCCCCTTGCACTAATACTATTAATATCTTTCCCCCTGACTGCCAGGCCAAAGTCGATGAACTTTATAACCGGCAGATCATCCTGTTCTTTAACGAGTATATTTTCTGATTTGAGATCATAGTATATATAAGACGATTGATGCAGATAATAGAGGGCTGAGGAGATCTGACATATTATATTGACTAAAACATCTTCCCGCTTTAAGTCTTTCGATTCATAGAGTTCCACTCCGTCAAAATATTCAAGTGTGAAGAAAGAACTGCCTGTATTAATATTAAATACCTTATCATCCAGATCCAGAGAGACCACAATACCAAAATCGAAAACACTGATAATGTTTGGATGATTCAATTTCTGGAGAAGGAAGTATTCATCCCGGAAAGCTATTTTTTCTTCGTCGTCAACCGTTGCGGGCAGAACCTTAATAGCCAGTCTTGAGTTTTTTTTCAGTGTATCTTCACAGAGAAAAACGGTGCTTCTTCCCTCTCCTGCTTTTGCAACTATTTTATAACGACCATTAATCATTTATTTATTCTTGGATTATAAAACTGATTCAGATCCCTGCCAAGATTATTAGCGGTAAATAATGTAAGTATTAAAGCAAGTCCGGGAAATAAAATCATCCACCAGGCCTGGGATAAATACTCCTGTCCGGCTTCAATCATACTGCCCCACGACGGATAGTTCAGTCCGGTTCCGAGGCCGAGGTAACTTAAGGCTGCTTCGGCCAGGATCACATTCCCATACTGAAATACCAGGTTAACGATAACCGGCGCTATTATTACAGGAAGGATTTCTTTAATAAGCATCTGCCTTCCCTGCAAACCTACTTTAACTGCCGTAATAAAATAGTCTTTCTGCTTAATAGAAATTACTTCACTTCTTACGATCTTAAACAAACTCATCCAGCCTGAAAATCCGAGTATAAAAATGATTGTAAATATTGAGTTTCCAAAGAAGGTCAGAATAAGGATGATAAGAAAAATAACAGGTATCGAAAGAAACATATCGGTGAACCGGTTTAACAAAGTATCAAAAAACCATCCGGAATAGCCGGCAAGAAAACCCAGTCCTATTCCCAGTATGAATGCAATTGTAACCGCACCCAATCCTACAATCATTGAAATCCTGGTGCCGTAAACAAGGCGTGAAAATATATCCCTTCCAAACTCATCCGTACCAAGTATAAAGAGCCGTGAACTTACAACAGGATATCCATTAGAGAACCTGATTTTAGCGGGCTCGGCCCTGTTTTTATTTTCCCTTTGAAAATAGTAATGCTCATTGCCTTCATTTTTTACGCTGTCAATGTAAGTGACAGATCCATTCAGCAAATGGTTTCTTAGCGTGGTAAGATCCGCAACATCCTCTGACGGGGTTAGAGTCTTTACTCCGGATAACGGCGGCAGAAGCTTGGTTATTCCTATATTTCCCTGAAAATCGGGATCGCAGGTAGAAACAACAGGAGAAAAAATAAAGAAGGTCAAAAGCAAAATTATTACTGAAGATGTAAGTCCCGGTTTTTTATTCAGGATTGAGTTTTTCCTACCCGCTGCCAGAAGGTAACCCAATAAGACAAAAATTAAAATAAAGGAAAGGAAATTATCTGCCAGTGAAAAATTAAGCAGCGAGAGAGCTTGTGAACTGCTTGTAAAAATAGAGATCACAAAAGAGTAAAGCAATACAGCTATTTCTGAGAGGCGTGAGAACCTCAGAATAATTATCACCAACAATATGAAGATAATCAGATGACGATTTTTAAGCTGGAAATTCACTTAACCCGAAATTCCTTTAATTAATCTTTTATCAATTTTCGCTTTTATAATATCTGCCGCGAGATTCGTTAGAACTATAAAGACCCCGGCTGTAAACGTGCAGCCTAGTACCAAGGGATAATCCCGGGTCAGGATAGCTGTAACCGTTAATCTGCCCATACCCGGCAGCCCAAAAATAACTTCAGTAATAAGGGCACCGCTTAGCAGGAGTCCAAGATCAATTCCCGCAACTGTAATCAATGGATTCAGCGCATTAGGAATTACATGCCTCAGAGTTATTTTATTTTCGCTGATCCCTGAGGCTTTCAGATTCAGAATAAACGGCTTATTATAAATCTCCTCCAGATTATCCCTCAGGTACCTGTAATATACAGCTATGCCTCCGAGAGAAAGTGTAATAACCGGCAGCACAAGGTGTAGAGTATAATCCCATATCTGTGAAGCCAGATTCATTTCGCGATGGTCAATTGATTTTAAGCCTGCTGATGGGAACAGATCTATTTTCTCTGAAAAAATATAAATGAGAAATACACCCGCTACGAAAGTAGGGATTGAATAAAGCAGAAGGGTGAACCTGGATATAGCTTTGTCCGTACTGCTGTTCAGATTACCGACAGCGATGAAAGAGAACCAGAAACTCAGAATCAGCTGAACAATCACCACTATCAAAGCAAATACAAGTGTGAACGGGAGGTAATTCATTATTACTTTAAATACGGGTTCCCTATAGTTATATGAAACACCAAAATTGCCTTCAATGGAATTAACCAGAAAAGCGCTATACTGTTCTATGAGAGGTTTATCAAGGTTAAATGACTCCCTTACCTTCTCTATCAACTCGGGTTTTAACTGGGGTGAAATATATTTTTGTTCCGGACCCCCGGGCGAGATACGTAATAAAAAAAACAGGAAACTAATCAGAAAAAACAAGATCAGCATTGAGGATGCTATCCTAAGTAATATTGCTCTGCTGAAACTTTCTTTCATAATAAGTTATTAATCTTCCAGCTGCCAATTCCAGCAGTGGTGAATTACCCCGAGAGGATTGATATCAATATTCTTTATTCTTTTGTTATGTACGGTAATATTATCAATCCAGTATAGGAACGTTACGGGTTCATCACTGTGCATAATCTCCTGGAATTGTTTATACAGATTGTTAAGTTTATTAGTTTGGGGACTTTGTTCTATCTCATCCAGGATTTTGTCAATTTGCTTATTTGAATAGCCCTGCACGTTAAGAGGAGTACTGTTTAAATCCGAATACCACATTATTTTTAATTCTAAAGGAATAGCTATGTACCAGCTGGCAATCCAGGCGTTGAGTTTTTTGGAAAACAAATTGTCAAGGAATGTATTCAGTTCCATTGTCTGAATATCTACAGAAATGCCTACATTTTTCAGATCGTTTTTTATAACTGTAGCCGAATAATTCCTCAGAGGGTTCCCTCCGGGGATATACAGATCGAAAGAGAACTTAACTCCATCTTTTTCGAGAATTCCATCATTATCGATATCTTTCCATCCTTCTTCATTAAGCAGCTGCTTTGCTTTTGAAGGATCAAAGTCGTAGGGTTTTACGTCATTGTTAAGTACTTTTTTGAAGATAGGAGAAACAGGTCCCACAGCCAGCTGGCCATAATTATGAAGATACTCTTCAAGGATCTCTTGCTTATTTATGGCGTAAGACAGAGCCCGCCTTGTTTTTACAGAACCGAAGAACTTATTCGGCACAATTTTACCTCCGTTATTAAAGTCATCCGGATCAATATTATTCCAGCCCACATACTCATATTCTCTTCCTTTAACGGGTACGATTTCAAGATCTTGCTGTGCTTCCAGAGAAGGAGCATCTTCAGGCTTAATAAGCTCGCAAAGATCAATCTCCCCTTTCTTTATTTGAGTGAGTCTCGAAGTATATTCGGGTATTATCTTAAAAACTATCTTGTTTATAATTCCGTTATGATATAAAAAAGATGATGTGTCGGCTTTTAGGATTAAGGATTGATTTTTATCCCAGCTATCCAGAAGGTAAGGACCATTGGTAACAGGTTTCGAATTGATATCCGATGTCGCCAGTACTTTCCTATTTACTTTAGAAAAAATATGTTCGGGCAGAATTGGAATATCGATATTAAACATTGTCGGATGCGAATGAGGTATAAAATTTACTTTAAGTTTATAATCGGATAGTACTTCGAAAGTTTTGTCGATAAGAATATGTCCGGTTGTATCCGTATAAAACTTCTCAAAACTCCCGAATAACCTGCTGTCGACGACAGGATCTGAAAAGATATCGAATGAAAAAACCACGTCTTTTGCAGTCAGCTTCTGACCGTCAGACCATTTTACATCCTTTCGGAGATTTATTATTATAGATGATGTGTCGGAGTTCCACTGCCAGTCTTCAGCGAGCAAAGGCTCCGAGGTTATCTCTCCATTTTCCTCATTCCAGTCGTGCCGTACCATTCCCAGGTACAGAAGCTCCGAAATACTCCCTTCATCCACACTGAATGCAAACAAAGGATTTACAGATTCGACATCCTGTGCAATCCCTATAGCGATATAATCCTTTGAAGTTGAACTATTCCGGCAGGATGAGAAAAAAATTAAGGAAGAAAGAAATAACAGAATATAGAGGGATCTTACTTTCATTAACTCTTCTCCTGAGAGTAGTTGAATAAATTTGCAGTTAATTTATTATTTTGTTCAACAAATAAAAAATAAAACTGGATCAAATGCTTAAAGCCGAAATTAATAATATTTCCTTCAGGGGTGATGGAACCGGAAGGGTGCTTCTAAAGGATCTGTTTTTTCAGCTGGAAGATAACAGTATCAGCATCATCGTGGGGAAAAACGGAACCGGTAAATCAACCCTGATAAGGGCGTTAACACGACTGCTGGATGAAAGGTTTTATGATGTAACCGGGAAGGTAATGTTTAACGAAAACGATTTAACGGTACTCCCCTATGATGAATTATTAAAAATACGTAAGTCGGACATAAGATACGTATTTCAGGATGCCATCAATAGTTTTGATCCTTTAAGGAACGTTGGTCATTATTTCCGCGGATACCAGGATGATCCTGAATTGAAAAACCTGTTTGAGAAATTACTCCTCCCCGAAATTAAAGGTTTATTCAGACTTTATCCGTACGAAATAAGCGGAGGTATGGCGCAGAGACTTCTACTGGCATCGTCTTTACTGGCAAATCCTGAAGTGCTGATACTCGATGAACCGACCTCCGGTATAGATACTCCCGTTTCCAACCTTATAATATTAATGCTGAAAGAATTTGTTCAGAAGAATAAAAACTCCATCCTGCTCGTTACTCAGGATCTGGAATTTGCGGGAAAGGCCGGTGACCGGATAGCCTTCCTCGAGGAAGGAACTCTTTCCTCCTTTTATCCCGCGGAGGAATTCTTTGAAAGAGCTGATCCGGGACTTGAAAAGTTTGTATCAGCTTACAATCAACTAAAATGAAGAACAAACTGCTTCGGGTAAATAACCTTTCTTATAGTGTGCCGGGGAAGGATGGTAAATTTTCAATTCTCAATGATATGTCCTTTGAACTCGAAAAGGACTCAACCCTGGGTATAGCCGGCGAATCAGGCAGCGGCAAAACCACTCTTGGAAAGCTTCTCGCCGGAATTCTGACGCCAACAAATGGTGAAATAGAATTTAACTTCAGACTGCCACATAAAAAGAGAACTTCGTCTGTTCAGATTTTATTTCAGAACAATGGAGAAATTCTAAATCCTTTCAGAAAGGTAAGGGAAGTTGTAGAAGAAGCCATCAGAATAAAATCAGGTAATTCAGGCATTGAAGAAAAAATAACAAGACTATTCCAATCGCTTGATTTTCCACCTGCCTTATGGGAAAGGAAAGGATATGAGCTGAGCGGCGGAGAACAGCAGAGAGCTGCTCTGGCCAGGCTTCTGGCTGTTGAACCGGAAGTGCTTATACTTGATGAACCATTCTCAGCGCAGGATCCCGAATCACAGCTGAATTTTTTGAATCTGTTCCAAAAGGTAAAGAAAGAATTTGATATTACACTGATCTGCATTGCCCATAATACCCGTCTGCTCCGAAAACTATGCGATGAGATAATGATCATATACAGAGGCAGACTCGTGGAAAAAGGAGAAGCCAAAGATATCTTTGATTCGCCTAAACATTCCTATACCAGATTTTTATTAAGATCAGAAAACTACGATCTGGGTTTTGATGATTTTAATAATACATTCTAGTCGATGAATAAAACCAATGCCATAAGGATAATTGAAGCGCATAAAATTCCATTCAGAACTTTTGAATACGAAGTTGACGAGGATGACCTTAGCGGAACATCAGTCGCCAGGAAGATCAACGCTGATGAGGATTCTGTATTCAAGACCCTGGTTACAAGAAATGATCGGAATGAAATTTTAGTCTTCTGTATTCCTGTAAACCAGGAGCTGAACCTTAAGAAGGCTGCCTCAGTAAGCGGGAGCAAAAAAGTTGAAATGATTAAACTCTCAGAACTTCTTCCGCTAACGGGATGTATCAGAGGAGGCTGCTCTCCAATAGGTATGAAGAAGGAATATCCTGTGTTTATTGAAGAAACAGCACAAATTCTTGAAAATATTATTATCAGCGCCGGAATAAGGGGTATGCAGGTTCAATTATCTCCGGAGGATCTGGCAAAAATTATAAATGCAGAATTTGCAGATGTGATCTGAAGCACAAGTTAAAAATACTTAAGCCTTTTCAGAAATTGAGAGGCATTTCTCTTTACGTAACTACTTACCTTCTAGCAATATAAAGTTTTCCATTTTTACACCTTTTTTTTGAAATCAAGATTATCTATATTTATCTCCCTTAATTCAGGAGAATAAAAATGGCTAAACAACAAAGTTTTGCAGACAAATCAAAGGCAAAGAAGAAAACCGAAGGAATAAGTGTAAAACTTATTAAAACGGTTAAAACTTCTAAAGGTTCGTACAAGTTCAACGAAAAGTTCGTTAAAATCGACGATATTAGTAAAGTTACAGACCTGAAATAAATGAAAAAGAGCGGCATCGCGACCGCTTTTTTCATGCTCTCCGGAACAACTTCTTCGGTGTTCTAAAAATAATCCTTGACTTCGAAGGATATTTTATTATCTTCCAGCTAACTACCGTTATCACGAATTCGTCTGTTACTGACTTTTCCTGATGCTCACTTGTTTTTAACAAGTACTCTATACAAAATCTAATTACTCGATTTTATCCATCCACAATTCGGAGGAATGTTACCATGATTACCCCCAGAAAAATGAAATTCTATGGTCTGAAGGATATAGACAGCATCCCTCAACTTAAAATTCTAAACAAAGATGAAAAGTTTGCTTTAACCGTTGTTTCCAACGTCCTGCCTTTCAGAACCAATAATTATGTAGTTGAGGAATTAATTGACTGGAACAATATACCTGATGACCCAATCTACCAGCTCACTTTTTTACAGAAGGAAATGCTGACAGACAATCAGTTCGAAAGAATGGCTTATGCATTGGGCAAGGATCTGTCTCCTCCGGAAATCAAGCAGGTAATTGAAGAAATCAGGCTCGAACTTAACCCTCATCCTGCGGGACAAATGACTGAGAATGTTCCAAGGCTGGATGACGAACCTGTACCCGGTGTACAGCATAAATACAGAGAAACCGTTCTTATATTTCCTTCAAGCGGACAAACATGTCATGCATTCTGTACCTTTTGTTTCCGATGGGCTCAGTTTGTGGGAATGGATGATTTAAGGTTCGCAACGGATGAATCGCGAAGATTTCAGAATTACCTGAAAATACACAAAGAAGTAACTGATATCCTTCTTACGGGCGGCGACCCAATGATTATGGGATTAAAAAATATCAAAGCATACATTGAACCTCTGCTCGAACCTGAATTTGAGCATATTAAATCAATCAGGATCGGGACAAAATCCATTGCCTACTGGCCTTACAAATACGTTACCGATAAAGAATCTGATGACCTGCTAAGGTTTTTTGAAAAAGTTGTCGCATCGGGAAAACACCTTGCAATTATGGGACATTTTAATCACTGGAAAGAATTAAGTACTGATGTAGCCAAAGAGGCCGTAAGAAGAATTAGAAATACCGGCGCCCAGATACGAACCCAATCTCCCCTTATAAAGCACATAAATGATGATCCTGCCGTTTGGGCAAAGATGTGGAGAGATCAGGTAAGTCTGGGATGCATTCCCTATTACTTCTTCGTTGAGAGAAACACAGGAGCAAAAAATTATTTTGAAATACCTCTTGAAAGGGCGTACAATATATTCAGGGATGCATTTGTTCAGGTATCCGGTTTAAGCCGAACTGTCAGAGGTCCTTCAATGTCATCTCTTCCCGGAAAAGTTGCTATTGAAGGCATTACTGAAATAAGAGGAGAAAAAGTTTTTGTACTTACCCTTCTCCAGGCTAGAAATCCGGAATGGTGTAAGAGGCCCTTCTTTGCGAAGTATAATCCCGAAATCTCCTGGTATACCGAATTAATGCCTGCTTTCGGCGAGAATAAATTCTTCTTTCAGGATGAAATGAACGAGATATTAATGACGAAGAACGGGCAGATGTTCTTTGAAGATGATTACGAAGATGATTCGGAAGTTGATGTAGAATTAGTTGCCTGAGCCAAAACTCAAAATAGATATCATTAAACCCGGCTTTTGTCCGGGTTTTTTATTGCTGACGGAAAAGTCCGTTCATAAAATAAAAAAGAGGCTGTCTCAAAAATGTCATTCCGAAAAAGGGAATAGAACCTGAAACAAATTCAGGTTGACAAACTCAGGCTTTTGAGACAGCCTCATATATGTGAGTACACGAAAGAAATTTTATGCTGAAACTACCTGAAGAGATGGGTGTATATCTCTTTTAAGCAGCCCTTCAATAGCCATCAGAGTTCCGCTTATAGAACTGGGACAGCTTCCGCAGGCACCCTGGTAACGGATTTTAACCGTATAGCCTTCCAGGCCAAGTACTTCAAGTCCTCCTCCATCGCCGGCAAGTGCAGGTCTTACTCTCATATCAAGCAGAGAATTTATCTGCTTGAGCAATTCATTATCACTTCCGTTAAATGGCTGAACTTCCTTTTCAGCAGGAATCAGATTTTTATCAAAACTCTTAACGAATTCAATCAATGGTTTCTGTATCTGTCCCCAGCTGGTCTTTGGAGATTTCTCAATAGTAACAAACTTATCCATATAAAATACAGAAACTACACCATCTATTTTAAATATACCTGAAGCAAGAGGATCATCCTTTGCCGATCCCGGGTCCGGAAACTGTCTGGTTTCCAGATTCAATAATTTTTCACTTAATATAAACTTCAAAGCCTGTGGATTGGGAGTCAACTCCACGTCTTCAATCATTAACATAGGTATTCTCCTTTCATCTACAAAAATAAGGCATACAGCCAAATACCACAAGTCTAAAAGGTGTTATATTTGATTTAGCTTTCGTATGGTTGACTGAATGACCGATTGGTATTGTATGTGTGATCGGGCAGGAGTGTTTTCTAATAGCAGTATAGAAAAAATCTTGAAGCCGACCTTCAATAATAGTCTGAAAGGTTCTAAGAGAACGGATTTTTGTCAGGGTGACCAATTATCCCTCCTAATAAAAAAAGTACCCGCAGAATCAAAGATTTGGGGCTTAACCTACGCTATACTGCACCTTTTTTATTAACTCAAACCGCTAAATTGTGTAAATTGCTTTTTGAGGATATATTTTAGGGTCACATAATAATAATTCGAAAAAGATGAAAAAAATATTAGTTGTTTTTACCGGCGGCACATTTTCGATGAAGATCGATAAAAAAACAGGCGGTGCGGTTCCCAGATATTCAGGGGATGAGCTGCTTGACAAGATCCCGGAAGCCAAGGAACTGGCAGATATAACCTGTTACGATTTCGGCAAATATCCCGGACCGCATATGACTCCCCTGCTAATGATGGATCTATCAAAAAAGATACGCGAACTGATGAAGCAGGAAGATTATGCCGGCATAATTGTAACGCATGGAACAGACACGCTGGAGGAAACAGCATATTTTCTTGATCTGACTATAAAAACAGGGACACCTATTGTTGTAATCGGTTCGATGAAAAACAGTTCGGAACCGGATTGGGACGGGCCGAGAAATCTGCTGGACGCGATACATATCTGTTTGAATGAGAACTGTCATAATATAGGTGTATTGGTATGTCTTAATGGAGAAATAAACGCCGCAAGTGAAGTAACGAAGATATATACAGAACAGATCGATAGTTTTACCAGTCTTGATTTCGGGAACCTGGGATTTGTACAGAGCGGCAGGGTAATCCTTAACCGACTACCTCGGAAGCTAGAGACACTTGAGACAGATAAGCTGGTTACCAATGTAGATATGCTTACTGTTTACGCAGGGATGGATGACAAGTTCTTTAAATATTCTGCAGACAGCGGTGTTGAAGGAATTGTAGTTGAAGCTCTTGGAGTAGGAAATGTACCTCCGCCGGCTTTTGAAGGAATAAGGTATGCAGTGGAAAAAGGGATCCCGGTTGTACTAGTGTCGCGGTGTCCCGCAGGAGAAACTCTGGATATTTACAGCTACCCCGGGGCCGGGAAATGGCTCCACAAGATAGGTGTTATCTTCGCTGATTACCTGAACGGTCAGAAAGCAAGGATCAAGCTGATGCTTGCGCTGGGAGTTACAAAGGATAAAAAGAAGCTGAGGAAGCTTTTTGAGAATTAAAAAACTTTCGCCGTAACATTAGTAACACATCAGAATGCTGAGATCATCACCTGCAGCATAACATGATCAAGGGCGTGAATGATTAAGAAAACTCAGATGTTCAACCTCAACCTTATGAACATCCTTAACAGGATTTCCAAGAAATAATTCTGCAACCTCACGAAACTTGGTGGGAATATCGCTCACATACAATTCCTGGTTGCCCAGACCATAACTATTCGTATGGAGGTCTGTTCTATCAAGCTCGTTACGTATCAAATCAGCCGCGGCAATTCCCGAATCCACAAGTGTTACAACATCACCAATTATTTCCTGAATTACCTTCGTTAGAATAGGATAATGGGTACATCCAAGAACAAGAGTATCAATGTTTTCATCTCGCAGGTCATGCAGGTATTCTTCAGCAATCTCATAAGTCGCTTTATGTTCAATCCATCCTTCTTCCGCAAGAGGAACGAATAAAGGGCAGGCAGCTTCAAACACTTCAATATCGGGGTTAAGCTCCCTTATCTTATTTGAATAAGCTTTGTTTGAGATAGTTGCACGGGTTCCAATTACCCCAATACGATTATTTCTTGTTGTTCTTACCGCAGCTGCCGCACCGGGCTCTATCATCCCGATAATAGGGACATTAAAGTTCCTTTTAAGCTCTCCCATTGCTACTGAAGACGCGGTATTGCAGGCTACAATTATAGCCTTAACATTCTTCTGCATTAAAAACTTTGCGTCTTCCATAGAATATTCAATTACAGTAGCATTAGATTTTGAGCCATACGGCACTCTCGCAGTATCACCGAAGTAGACAATATTTTCCTCAGGCAGAGCCGCTGTTATTCTTTTAACTACCGTAAGTCCGCCGATACCTGAATCAAAAACCCCTATCGGCTTTTCTTTCTCCATAAAATTCAATGTGTAAGTCCTATAATATTTGAGAGATAGTTTCCATAAGTTCCGTTTGAATGAGGTCGTAATCGCTGGGAGAGATCTTTTTTCCGCTAGCATCAAGCACATAGAATGAATCGACGATATCGTCACCCCTTGTAGCTATTTTAGCGAAATAAATGCTCAGGCCGAGCTGGTTCATTTTATTTGTTACCTGGTATAAAAAACCGAGTCTGTCGGGCGAAAAAATATCAATAATAGTATACTTCTCATAACTTTCAAATTCTATCTTCACCTTGCCGGTACGCTTAAAAAGCTTTGTTTCAATTCTCCACCACTTTGATTTCATCTTTGCGAATTCCTGGTTCAGCTGCAGGAGTCCCGAAACAACAGATTTCATATCCTTGCGGATCTTACCGAATCGATCCTTCTCAATCTTCTTCCCGGTATTGAAATCTGTAACATTAAATGTGTCGATCACAATTCCGTCTTTCCTGGTAAAGATCCTTGCATCGTGAATATTCACCCCATTAATTGAAAGGACGCCGCATACTTTGGAAAGAAGCGATGAAAAATCCCGTGTAATAACAGTTATGTTAGTAAAATCGTTAAGCTCCTTAAACGAGGTTGAGATTGTAACACCCTTCTGAATCTCCTCAACGTGTTTAGCTATCTCCTTTTCGGTAAAGTTTTGAGCATAAGCTATATCATTGATCGAATCAATATGTTCCTGGACGTGATCTTCTGAGATTACATCCGAGTGTTTGCTTATTTCCTTTGGGATAACGTAAGTACTTGAGATCAGAAATTCCTCGCCGCTTATCTTTTCTTCAAGCATAGCATATGTTTTCCGGTACAATTCAGCCAGCAGGTCGCTTTTCCAGGAGGTCCACACCGCAGGGTTCACAGCAGATAAATCAGCATAAGTTACAAGATAAAGAAGGTTCAGCTCTTCAGTTGAATTAAAACGTGATGCAAAGTTATTCAGAGTTTCGGGATCATTAAGATTCCGGCGGAAAGCAACCTGTTCCATCACCAGGTGATTTCGTACGACCAGGGAAACCTTTTCAATCTCTTCTTCAGAATATCCCAGGCGGTACATGACGGCGGCCGCAACCTCGGCTCCGATAATCTCGTGGCCTGATACATTTATCGGCTTTGCAATATCATGGAACAGGAGTCCCAGATAAAGAAACTCCCTATCCTTCAGGCTGGTAAAAAGCTTCCCAAGCTGTGAGTGCTCACGTTCAAGTTTTTCAACATTCTTAATAGTAACCAGGGTATGCTCATCGGCAGTATAGAAGTGATAAACACCATGCTGAAGAAAGCCGATCATGTCCTTAAATTCAGGCAGGAAGGCGCCAAGGACGCCGAGTTCATTCATTGCAGAAAGCGTTTGACCCACATTCTTAGGGAGCTTCAGGATCTCCCTGAAAAACACGGAAGATTCGGTTTCGTGAGTCGATTTTCGATCCAGCTTTTCAACTTTCTCTATGATCCTTGCACGAAGTTTCTCATCAAACCTCGCATTATATAACCCGCGGTAGTAATAACCACGAAGAATTGTAGACAAAGTAAAATCTCTTTCTCCTGAGAAAGAGATAATATTCCCCTTAAAGATATAATCGTCATCCAGCTTGATCGCGAGGGTATCGGGCAGAGGATTAACAACCTCTTCACGGAATGTTTTGGCTATAGATTTTGAAAACCTGTTGATTACATTTGCAGCGTCATAATACCTGTTCATAAAGGTAGATATGGCATTCCCGGAATTATAAATCATCGAGGCAATCTTTTTCTGATCCTGAAATTCCAGTCTATCGCTTTTCTGCTGATTCATAATATGAAGGATATTACGTACAGTAATTACAAGGTTATAACTTTCCAGAAGCCGTTTGCATTCATTAGGTGATGTATAGTCATCTTCACTAAGCTGCTGGATAAAATTTTCCGCCTGGGTCATCTCGTTCTGTTTATTAAGGAGTGTCCTGTTAACAAGCATGTACATCCATTCTACGGCCTGAAAATCTCTCAGTCCGCCTGCCGACAACTTAACGTTAGGTTCGAGGATTTTTGGTGAATCATCGTACTTATCATATCGGAGCTGAATATCCTCCAGCATCCCGTTTATTAGTTTAACCTTTACCTCCTCAGTTACCGAATCAAGGAGAATGTCATTCCATAACAGGTATATTTTATCATTACCAAGGAGAAACCTTGTTTCGAAGAATTGTGTGAATGTATGAAGGTCGCTTTCAATAAACTTTTTTATATCCGAAAACTCCCTGACGGTATGAGAAACCTCAATACCATTATCCCAGAGTTTCGTAACGAACTCAATAATATCTTTTTCATTTTCGGAAACCGAATCGGTAATAAACATCAGGTCGATATCAGAATAAGGAGATAGTTCCCTTCGGC
The DNA here is from genome assembly GCA_963839165.1 of uncultured Bacteroidota bacterium. Classification (GTDB taxonomy): domain Bacteria; phylum Bacteroidota; class Ignavibacteria; order Ignavibacteriales; family Ignavibacteriaceae; genus DATFVA01. The sequence goes on from CAWIUG010000006.1 coordinate 310,118, forward strand.
TGAAACTTCCGGCAGAAGCAAGGGCAAAGTTATACCTGCCGTCTGATGCAAGCGCGCGGATAAACTCCTCGACAAGCAGGCTGAACTCCAGACTGAACTTCAGCGAGGTGTTCATACCCGTATACGATGAAAAGAGTCTTTCTTTCTTTTCTCTGAACTCCTGCTTAATCCTGTTTGCTATCTCAAGAGGGACCATTACTTTTTGTACTCAGCCTTTATTACTGATGATATACCGCCTCTTACATTGAAGGAGGCAGTAATTAACATATACCTTGGTTTACATACTTCAACCAGATCGTCGAGAATTTTATTTGTCACACTCTCAAAATAAATTCCGTCATTTCTGTAGGAACCAAGATATAACTTTAATGATTTTAATTCTATGCACAGCTTGTCAGGAATATATTCAATAACAATCACGGCAAAGTCAGGCTGACCGGTCTTAGGGCAGACAGATGTGAATTCCGGTGCAGTGTGAATAACAGAATAATCCCTGTCGGGGTAAGCGTTATCAAATACTTCAAGTATTTTTAATTTATCGTCCATTATTTTGTTTTGTATGTTAGTTAGACTTATCAGATTATTGGTGAATTATTTATGACTGAGATGCCGAAACTAGTTCAGCATAACAGAAATATTTCTTCAGGTATAAACAGGCCTCACCTTATAATTTATAGGATCTTCAATTCCGGCCAGCTGAAACCCTCTTAACCTCAAGGCACAGCTATCGCACTCACCGCACGCTTCGTCCTCATTCTTATAGCATGACCAGGTAAGGTGCAGCGGAGCACCAAGTTCCATACCTTTCCTGACAATTTCCTGCTTGGAAAAGTTTAATACCGGAGTTTCTATTTTAATACTTGTATCAGGTTTTGTTCCCAAATTTATAACTTCTTCAAATGCCTTAAAAAACTGAGGGCGGCAATCGGGATATCCGGAAGAATCCTCATAAACAGCCCCGATAAAAATTTTTACAGCACCCAGTACCTCAGCCCAGCTGGTACAGGCAGACAGAATATTAGCATTTCTGAAAGGGACATAAGAAGAAGGTATATCATTATTGGAAAGATCGGCTTTCCGCACCTCACGGGTAAAATCGGTTAAGGAAGAACCTCCGATTGCGGCAAAGTGTGAGTAATCTATTACCAGCCGTTTATCGACCTTATAAAAACCGGCAATTTCGTTAAAGGCTTGAAGTTCTCTTTTCTCCGTCCTTTGTCCGTAATTAATATGAAGCAGAGCGAGATCATAGTCTCTGCCGGCAATCGCGGCGGTTACACAGCTATCCATCCCCCCGCTGAGTGCCACAACAGCGATATTTCTTTTGCTTTTTTCCATAATTATCCGGTTAAAATAAGAAAATAGAAGCTGTGAAGAAATGAGGAATTACCTGACAACTACTTATTAATATACCGGATTTTGCGCTGCCTCATTAACTTGCCCTCTGTTTATTTATATTTTAACACGAACCACCCGGAAGAATTAATGTTAAAGAAATTTGATCAGCGAATAACAGAAGGAATTTTATTTACGGATCAGTATGAACTGGTAATGGCTCAATTATATTTCAAGATGCGACTCCATGAACGGAAGGTTCAGTTCGACCATTTCTTCAGGCATTACCCTGATTACGGCGTTCATAAAGCTGGCTACTGCATAAATGCAGGACTGGAATGGCTTATAGACTGGATGCAGAATACCCACACAACCGATAAAGATATTGAACTGATGTCGGGACAAAAAGACAGCGATGGAAAGCCTGTGTTTGATAAGGACTTTCTTGAATGGTTCAGGGAAAACGGCAACTTCAGTCAGATCACCCTAAGAGCAATTCCCGAGGGGAGAGTGATTCACCCTAACGTTCCGCTGACAGTGGTTGAGGGACCTGCCGCAATGTCGCAGATACTTGAGACAGCTCTGCTTAACCAGCTTAACTATCAGATCCTTATAGCTACCAAGGCCTGTAGAATAAATGAGGCAGGAAGACACCAGATGCTTCTTGAATTCGGAATGAGACGAGCCCACGACCGAGGGGCAAATGCGGGAGTACGTGCTGCACTAATAGGAGGAGCCGATTTTTCTTCTAACGTTGGTATTTCCCATTTGCTTGGATATCCACCGAAAGGCACGCACGCACACAGCATGGTTCAGATGTTTATGGCGCTGGGGATGACTGAACAGGAGGCTTTCGAAGAATTCGCTTCGCTTTATCCTGCTGAAACAATATTGCTGGTCGATACAGTTAACACCCTTGAAAGCGGAGTACCGAACGCTATAAAAGTATTTGAAAAGATGAAGAAGAAAGGACAAAAACCTTTAGGGGTAAGGCTTGATTCGGGAGATCTTGCCTACCTTAGCATACAAACCGCAAAGCAGCTTAATGAAGCCGGATTTGAGGATGTAAAAATTGTTCTATCAAACGAGCTGGATGAAATGAACATCTGGCAGATCATAACTCAGATAACAGATGAGGCGCCAAAGTATCAGCTTGATCCTGAGGCAATTATAAAAAGGCTGGTGTATGGTGTAGGTACCAGGCTGATTGCCTCCTACGGCGACCCCTCAATAGGAGGTGTATACAAATTAGTAGCGGTAACAAATGAGAAGGGGGAATGGCTCCCCGCGATAAAGCTTTCGGAATCAGTTGAAAAGATTCCCAACCCGGGGAACAAAAAAGTCTGGAGACTTTATAACTCAAAAGAAAAAGCGAATGCCGACCTGCTTACGCTGGAAGACGAAGAACCTTCGACCGATGAAGACATACTGCTTCATCATGCAACAAGTCAAAGCAAGAAAAGGACTTTAACAAAAGACCATATCTCAAGGATAGAACCATTACTCGAGACTGTACTCGATGGAGGAAATCTGATTTACAACTTTCCTTCAATTGAAGAACTAAGGGAAATAAGAAGAAAGGACATTGACCGCCTTGATCCCGGTGTGAAACGACTGATAAATCCCCACTACTATCATGTTTCGATTTCAGAAAAGTTATACAGAATGAAAATGAACCTGATTGAAAAAATCTCTTAGGATTGAAAACAATATTAAACAGAAAGTGTTTTGGATACAGTATACAGGTTTAAGGGAAATAAGTACAGAATCATTCCAGTTTTATCCTGACAGTCTGCACACCGTTCTCAACTTTGATATCCAGAACTTTCGGCTCACGATTACCTTTTATAAAACTGATCTGTCCGTCACGCTCAAGATAAGCTTCCTTAACATTTTCCAGTGTTTTCTGATTTATACCGAGCCGCAGCTGCTCTTTAAGGTCATCCTCGGAAACGTGACCCTTTTTCATCTCCTTTATATCAGGCTGCTGATTTTCAACTATCAGTGAAGTTTTACCCTTCACGAGGTTCGCGATACCCTTGTGGTTCATTGAAACTACCGCAAAAAGCCAGTGAAGAAGTACAAGGGTGACGCCTGCGGATACCGTGACAAAAAGAGGGCCGTTACCGTTTATGGCACGACTGAAGACTGAACCAATTACAATACCAATAACGAAATCGAAAGCCGTATTTTTACCAAGAAATCTTTTATTTCCGAACCTAATGATGATCAGTGAAGATATATAGATAAAAGCCGCCCTTGCCGCCATCTGCCAGATATTTATGGTATGAGCTTTAAGTCCGAAAATATTCGACAGGATGTTATATACTTCATTCATTTTTAATTTTTCCTCCGGGATGTTTTAACCACTTATCTTAATTAAAAATGAAAGAATGTATTATGATATACCCGGCTGCGTGACGGGAAGCAATTAATTGCCGATTCTCTTTTAAACTTGTTCTTAACCAGTTCGATAAGACTGCCCTGAAGGATCATTTCAACCTGTCTTTTACTCATATTATGAGTAGTTTGAATCTGCTGTTTTTTAGTCTTATTTGTCACCAGAATTTCATTCCCATCCTTAAGAGATTTAATAAGGTTTTCAACTGAAAGCATATCCCCCTGATCGATTTTATTTATGTCATCCGGATTAAGAAAAGTAAGAGGAAGTATTCCGAAGTTAATGAGGTTCTGCCAGTGTATCCTTGCGAACGACACCGCCAGCACCATTCTTAAGCCGAGATACCTTGGGGCCAGTGCTGCATGTTCACGACTGCTTCCCTGACCGTAGTTTTCTCCGCCGACCACGAAAAATCCTTTCTCTTTATGTTGAAGAGCCCTCTCATAAAAAGTCTCATCAACCTGGCTGAAAACAAATTTACTTATCTCAGGAATGTTGCTTCTGTAAGGAAGTACCCTTGCACCTGCCGGCATTATTTCATCGGTTGAGATGTCATCTCTAACCTTGAGCAGAACAATACCTTCAAACTTATCAGGAAGCGGTTTGAAAGGAGGAAGTGGTTTTATATTCGGGCCTTTTTCAAGTGAAGTACTTTCGCGGGAATCGGCAGGAGGAACGAGCATTTCCGTATTGACAATAATTTTATCGGGTTCCTTTATATGAGGATAGTTAATGCCGAGCGTTCTGGGATCCGTAATAACCCCTGTAAGTGCAGAAGCGGCGGCGGTTTCAGGAGAGCACAGATAAACTTTGTCTTCCTTTGTACCCGACCTTCCCGGAAAATTACGCGGTACAGTCCGGAGACTTATTTTATCAGTAGCCGGAGCTTGTCCCATTCCAATGCAGCCATTGCAGCCTGCCTGGTGAAGCCTTGCGCCCGAATGAATGAGCTTGCCTAATAATCCTGCCGACATAAGGTTCTCAAGTATCTGGCGGGAAGTGGGATTGATATCGAATGATACCCTGTCATTTACCTGTTTTCCGTCGACCATCAATGCCGCGATAGCAAAATCCCTGTATCCCGGATTTGCCGAGGAACCGATATAAGCCTGATAGATCTCATTTCCCGCTACATCTCTTACAGGAACCACTTTGCCCGGACTACCGGGGAGAGCAATCATCGGCTCAAGTTCAGAGAGGTTTATCTCATCGTGTTCCTCATATTCTGCTCCTTCATCGGCGATGAGCTCCACCCAGACATTCTCTCTTTTTTGGGTTTTAAGAAACTTCTTTACCTCCTCATCTGAAGGAAAAACCGTAGTTGTTGCGCCAAGTTCCGTTCCCATATTGGCGATAACATGCCTGTCCATGGCAGATAGATTTTTAAGTCCGGGTCCGTAATACTCAATTATCTTATTTACTCCTCCATCAACATCGTGTCTTCTGAGCATCTCGAGGATAACATCCTTAGCGGACACCCAGTCGGGCAGCTTACCGGTTAATTTCACTCCCCATATCTTCGGCATTTTTATATATAGGGGTTCCCCAGCCATCGCCAGCGCCACTTCGAGTCCTCCCGCGCCGATAGCCAGCATTCCCAGCGCACCTCCGGCAGGAGTATGGCTGTCTGAGCCAAGCAGAGTTTTTCCAGGGATCCCGAAACGTTCCATATGAACAGGATGGCTCACACCATTACCGGGCCGGCTGAACCAGACCCCGAATTTCTTACAGGCGCTTCTAAGAAAAATATGATCATCGGGATTCTTAAAATCCTCCTGTATCAGGTTATGATCCACGTACTGAGCCGATAATTCCGTTCTTACCCTGTCAATATGCATAGCCTCGAATTCAAGCATCACGAGGGTGCCGGTAGCGTCCTGGGTTAAAGTCTGATCAATTTTCATCCCGATTTCCTCACCGGGATTCATTTTACCCTCGATAAGGTGGGATTCTATAAGTTTTTGAGCGACATTCCTGGACATAATTTTCTTCTTTTTATATGGAAAAATAGTTACTAAGATTTCAGCATCAGCCCTCCAGATACCAAATCCGGGTGATGCTGCTAATAATATAATAAAAGGAGGATGCAGCAGAAGTTCTGTAACGCACTATTCCGGCTGCACAGTAGAATTTTATCCGGCCAAAAGTTAAATTAGAGTGTTCACACCTTAAACCATTTTGAATTTTCACCGGCTTAAGATGTATGGTGGGTCGGAATTTAATCATCATACGCAGAGGAGGAAGCCTTGAAAACTTTCATATTACTAACCAAGTTAGCCCCGGAAATCTCTAAGCAGATGAAAGACCGTGCACGACTAGGCAGAAACTGGCTTGAACAAGTAAAACAAAAATGTCCCGAAGTAAAGTTCATCGAGCATTACGCCTTGCTTGGTCCTTTTGATTTCCTCGATATCTACGAGGCGCCTGATGAAGAAACAGCAGCGAAGGTTTCAATGATCAGCCTTTCAAACGGTGCGTTCGAGGCACAGAGTCTGATTGCTATACCATATAAAAAATTCCTTGACCTTGTGGAAAAGATATGACCACGAAGGTCAGCATCTAAAACTTTTAGAAAAGGAGCTGAGAAAATGGCAATAAAAAAACTGAAAGAATTTCTGGATGAGAACAACGTAAGGTATATAACGGTATCACATTCACCCGCATACACAGCTCAGGAGATAGCGGCGAAGGCCCATCTGCCGGGAAAAGAAATTGCCAAAACCGTCCTGGTTAAAATTGACGGGAAGCTGGCTATGGCAGTGCTGCCCGGTTCCTTCAAGATAAATTTTGAAAACCTGAGGAAGGTGCTGGGGTCAGACAATGTACGGCTGGCGGATGAGCATGAATTCGTTGACAAATTCCCCGACTGTGAACTGGGAGCCATGCCCCCGTTCGGAAACCTGTACGGAATAGATGTTTTTGTGGCAAATAGTCTTGCGGAGGATGAGGAAATTGCCTTTAACGCATGCTCTCATTCGCAGCTTATTAAAATGACATATTCAGATTTCGAGAAGCTGGTAAAACCTATTAGATTGGATTTTGCCTTTCAATCAAAGCTGTAATTTGTTTATACTACTTCCGTTTCCGGGCTGAATCCTGTTGAAAAAGCAGGGTTTTTATATCTTCTTAAAAACTCATTATATTACTTTATTAAAAATTTCCCAACTAAGCTTAAAGGTTCCTAATGGCTGCTGCAAAGAGGCAAAAAAGTAAGATATTAAAATTCTCGCTTCTTATTATCTTCCTGATATTAATCGTTATTCAGTTTGTACCTGTAGACAGAACCAATCCTCCGGTAATAAAAGAACCCGATTGGAATTCACCCGAAACAAGAGCATTTGCAGTAAGGGCATGCTTCGATTGTCACAGTAATGAAACAAAATGGCCGGCGTATTCGTATGTAGCTCCGGTAAGCTGGCTTGTAGCCGATGATGTTAAAGACGGACGAAAGCATTTCAATATGTCAGACTGGAAGCCTGGCAAAGGGGATGAAGCCGCAAAAGAGGTAAGGAACGGCGGTATGCCGATGTGGCAGTATACGCTGATGCACTCTGATGCAAAGCTTACCGATGCTGAGAAAAAAGAGTTCATTGCAGGTTTGATAGCAACCTTCGGCGAAAAAAAAGAGAGAGAGCAAAATAAAAAAGAAGGTAATAACGACAAGAGAGATAAGACAATTCGTTTTTCTGATGAAGATGAAGATTAACCATCGCACTTAAGAAATAACGATAATCCGGTAAGTGATTATCTTCACGCTGGATGATTTTATGTTTGGGGAAAAAGAGAAAGTGAGTTAACGTTATGAAGTTAAGTTTAATTGTTTTTATTCTTTCCGCATTTACTTTTTTATGCTGCCAGAATAAAAGCGACATTAGTAATGCAAAGCAGGAGACTATGAAAGAACAGAGTGTGAAACCAAAGAATCCTTATTACTCAAGAACGGATACGACAGAGCTTGATATTCCCGATTCTGAATGGAAGAAAGTTCTTCCTGAAGATGTATATGAAGTTGCCCGCAACAAGGCTACCGAGAGAGCGTTTACCGGGAAGTACTGGGACTTTGAAGGTAAAGGAACCTACTATTGTGCCGCGTGCGGAAATGCCCTGTTTCGTTCCGACGCAAAATTTGCAAGCACCTGTGGATGGCCCAGCTTTTTTGAGCCTATCAGAAAAAACAGCGTGATATATAAAACCGATGATTCTTACGGAATGCACAGGACAGAAGTTTTATGCGGCAGATGCGGAGCCCACCTGGGACATATATTCGATGATGGTCCTCCTCCCACAGGAAAAAGATACTGCATGAACTCCATTGTTCTGGATTTTGAACCTGATACAGGCAGCAAGTAAATGAAGTCAGTTTTCTTCAGGAAGCAATCGGATTTAAGGAAATGGTTTGAAAAATACCATAGCAAAAAAGATGAGTTGCTGGCAGGTTTTTATAAAAAAAGTTCCGGTAAGGCCAGCATTACATGGGATGAATCCGTTGATGAAGCTCTTTGTTTCGGCTGGATTGATGGTATAAGAAAATCACTGGATGACATCAGCTACACAATCCGTTTTACTCCCCGAAGAAATAACAGTAATTGGAGCACAAAGAATATCAACCGGGTTGAGGAACTTATTAAACTAAAACAGATGAAGCCTGCCGGACTCGAAGCATATAAGAAGCGGAGAGAAGAAAACAGTCATACTTATTCATTTGAGCAGCGTATTGTAAGTCTTGATAAGCAGTATGAGGCAATATTCCGTAAGAGTTCCAAAGCCTGGGAGTTTTTTAATTCGCAGGTTCCTTCATACCAGAAGCCGGTAATTCATTGGGTAATGAGTGCGAAGCAGGAAACCACAAGATTGAAACGATTAAATATTCTTATAAATTCTTCTGAAGAGGGTGAATGGATTCCTCTAATGAGATGGGCTAAAACTAAAAAATAAATAAAGAAGGAATTGAGATGCAGGTTGTCTTAGGATCAGGAGGAGTGATTGGGACCGGGCTTGCTAAAATTCTGCCTCAATATACTGACATTGTGAGACTGGTAAGCCGTCATCCTTCTGCAATAAATCAAAATGATGAACTCGTAAGAGCTGATCTTACAGATTATAGTCAGACTGAGAAAGCAGTGGAGAATGCAGATATTGCCTATCTGGTTCCCGGAATGGAATATAAGATCAGCGTATGGCAGCGGGACTGGCCGAAGATAATGACCAACGTAATAAACGCTTGCAGAAAGTTTAATACAAAGCTGGTTTTCTTTGATAACGTTTACGCCTACGGAAAAGTAGACGGATGGATGAGCGAGGATACACCGATGAACCCCTCCAGCAAAAAAGGCGAAGTAAGGGCCCGGATAGCTGAGCAGCTTACGAATGAATATAAACAAGGAAGCATAAAAGCCATTATAGCCCGTGCGGCAGACTTCAACGGACCCACAAAAAGCACTTTCGTTCATCCTCTTGTTTATGAAAAAGTAATGAATGGCAAGAAAGCCCAGTGGTTCATTGATGCTGAATTAAAACACTCGCTTACTTATACAGCAGATGCGGCGAAAGCGACTGCGCTTCTGGGTAATACACCGGATGCTTATAACAGAGTGTGGCATCTTCCATCTGATAAGAATGCGCCAACCGGGAAGGAATTTATTCGAATGGTGGAAGATACCTATGGAAAAAACACAGGTTACACAACCTTATCGAGGTGGATGCTTAAAATGGTTGGTTTATTCATACCCGTTATCAGGGAAATGGATGAAATGATGTACCAGTATGATTCCGAATACTTATTTGACAGCAGTGACTTTGAGAATCATTTCTTCAAAGCAACTCCGATGAAGAAGAGTGTTGAAGAGACAGTAAATGAATTGAAAACCCTTTGAATTTTTTCTCTGCATAACCAAATTGAGACACTGACATTTTGTCACACTGATGAATTTTTCAATAGCTGAAAATTGCATATTTTCGAGGTTTTCGCAGTGTCTCATTATGATTCCAAATACGGCATAACTCCGGCATTTCCCCAAGATAAAAACGTCATAACAAGTCGACTGCCATTTTTGTCATACTGTGTTGAATATCTTTACAGATTTGAGATTCAGGTTTATGCAGGATGATTGTAAGAAAAATACTTGTTAAGTTTTCGGTAGATATGTTTTCTACTTCTGAATAACTTGGATAAAAAACAGGAATAAAAATGAACTCACACAACATATCCGATGAAAGCGCGTATAAGGCATTGATGAAAAAGGATCCGCAGTACGAAGGATTGTTTTTTGCCGCGATTAAGACTACAGGAATTTTCTGCAGACCAACCTGCAGGGCACGTAAACCGAAAAGAGAGAACGTTGAATTTTTTCAAACAGCTAAACAGGCTATGACTAATGGCTATCGTCCCTGTAAGATATGCCATCCTCTTGAAGTCCCTGATGAAATTCTTCCGGAAATAAAATCATTATTGAAGGAGATTGAGCAATATCCTTCCATAAAAATTACCGACTATAAGCTCAGGCAGAGAGGAACTGATCCTGCCCGCATCAGAAGATGGTTCTTGAAAAATCATGGGATGACATTCCATGCTTACCAGAGAATGTTCAGAATTAATAATGCGTTGAAAAGTATTAAAAAAGGCGATAAAATAATTGAGGCCGCCTATGATGCAGGTTATGAATCATTAAGCGGGTTCCAGCATACTTTCAGGAAAGCCACGTCAGGCAATCCAACTAAAACCAAAAACGATAAATTGCTTTCATTTGAGCGCTTCACCACTCCACTTGGCCCGATGATAGCGATCGGGAATGAAGAGGGAATCTATCTGCTTGAATTCACTGACAGAAGGGCCCTGGAAACCGAACTGAAGCAGCTTGAAAAATATTTTAAGTCTCCTATCCTGCCTGGAACGAACAAGCATATTAAGGAGATAAAAAAGCAGATAGGCGAATATTTTGAAGGAAAAAGAAAAACTTTTGATGTTCCTCTAATAATTTTCGGAACTGATTTTCAAAAGAAAGCCTGGGATGCCCTCCTAAAAATCCCTTATGGTAAAACACGCTCTTATAAGACGCAGGCTGAAACGATAGGGCATCCAAAAGCAGTAAGGGCAGTGGGCACAGCAAACGGACACAACAGGTTAGCCATAATAATACCCTGCCACAGGGTAATCGGCGAGAACGGAAAACTTACCGGGTACGGAGGAGGATTATGGAGAAAACAATGGTTATTGGACCATGAAGTTGAAAACCTGAGGAATAGCAATTAGCCATTTTTTTATTGCTTTATTCGGGAATTACCGATAATTTGTTCTCCCCTGCAAATACTGATTTTACAATTAATATCTATGAGGACTTCTATGAAAAGATTCACTGTTCTTTCGGGATTATTGTTACTTGTAATTTTATGTCTTCCGGTTTTAGCCCAGGATGAGAATTACCAGGAGGAAATGAACAAGGCCTGGACTGCATATATGACTCCGGGTGCTATGCATGAGCTTCTTTCCAAAGGTACCGGACAATGGATATCGGATATAAAAATGTGGATGGATCCTTCACAGCCTCCCACCGAATCTACCGGAACTTCAGAAATTAAATCTATACTTGGAGGAAGATATTTTGAAGGAACACATAAAATGGATTATAACGGAATGGAAATGAACGGCCAGGAAATCTCGGGTTATGATAATGCGAAGAAGAAATTTTTCTCTACCTGGATTGATAACTTCGGCACCGGTATAATGTATCTTGAAGGTACCTATGATGAAGGAACGAACACTTTTACATATACTGGCAACTCAGTTGATCCGATGACCGGACAGGATGTACCGGTTAAAGAAACAATAAAGCATATCGATGATGACCATTCACATATGGAAATGTTTATGACGGACAAGGGTAAGGAGTTCAAAACGATGGAGATTGATTTTACAAGAAAGAAATAAAGTTTTAATTCAGGCTGTCTTCGTTTATTCAAAACAGGCAGCCTCTTTTATTTTAAATTATTATATTTGATTTGGTTGAATCAACGCCCTATCCTTTCGGGGACTTGTTCAGCTTATTTGTAAGAGACCGGGTATTAAATAATACGGGAAAGCGGGGAGCTTATGAAAGCTTTACTTGTACTGATCTTTACAGCAGGCCTTACCATTGCACAAAGCGATACTCTTCCTGAAGCTTTGAAATACTATCCCCTCCAAACGGGCAACTATTGGGAGTATGCAACCTATTCATATCAGATTATTCCTTACTATGTGGACTCATCATTTTACTCGTTGAAAGTTACAGGGGATACGGTACTATCAAATAACAAATCTTATAAGGTTCTCACAAGGAAAAACATTCCATTTGATGGATACATTAGTAAAATCTACGAGAGGATTGATTCTACAACGGCTTGCGTTTATAGATTCACCGATGACGTGTTGTTTACTGATAATGAATACCTAATGGACAGTCTGCTTGCTGACTCCGGCGATTATTTCGGAGGGTCATACTATGGATTTACTTCTAACCAGGGAATATTCTTAACTCTCTGTCTTGATAAATATGAAGATAGTGTTCTAAATTATTCGACTGAAATCCGTGAGTTGGAAGATGAATCTGGAATACCAGCAACAAATTTATTTTTTGCAAAAGGATTAGGCTTTATTAATAGTTCATCCTGCGAATTCACCTGCGGAGCCGCTGTTTTGAAGTATGCGAGTATCGATAGTGTTGAATATGGGACACAAATTACTGCAATAGAAGATAAGAATTCCAATCAGCCTGAAGATTATATACTATATCAAAATTACCCTAACCCGTTTAATCCAGCCACATATATTGTGTACTCAATTCCGCATCCTGGTTTTGTGACACTCAAAGTTTATGATGCAATTGGGAATGAAATTAAAACCCTTGTCAACGAAGAAAAAAATTTCGGAAGATACCAGGTTGCTTTCGATGGAACCAGTCTGGCCAGCGGAATTTACTTTTGCGTCCTAAGAGCCGGAGATTTTATTCAAACCAGAAAAATGCTGCTGCTGAGATAGGCAGGATAGAAGTATCGCAATCAGGTTAGGGCTTAGCCTAAAAAGTCAGGGATCTTTTCAAGAACCTGGTTAAGATCAACATCAAATCTCTCACCTGTATTACGGATCTTAACTTCAACCTTTAGATCTTTCAGTTTTTTATCCCCAACAATAATCTGCACAGGCATTCCAAGAAGATCGGCATCTTTGAATTTAAAACCAGCCTGCGCGTCGATACTGTCATCGAACAACACTTCGATTCCTGCAGATGTCAACTCATCGTAAAGCTTATTGCGTTTACAACTTCCTGTTTTTTCATATTCAGCCCCATAAGGTGGAACATGGAAAGGTGCGAGGGTTTTGTCCCACACAAGCCCGTATTCATCGTTGTGCTGCTCAATGTAGCAGGCCATTACTCTCTCCACACCGATTCCGTAACTTCCCATTATGATAGGCTGTTCTTTCCCGTTTTCATCCAGGAACTTCGCGCCCATAGAGGCAGAATATTTTGTGCCCAGTTTGAAAATATGACCAAGCTCAATCGCGCTGAAAACGTCAAGTTTGTTTCCACATTTAATACATTCCTCACCCGACTGCGCGCTTCTCAGATCAAAATATTCAATATTTTTCACACCTGCCTGTCCGGTAGGCAGGTCACGTTTCAGATCGATTCCGCCAAGGTGATAATCGTTTTCGTTGGCTCCGCTGTATAGATTGTTCGCATCCTTTAAACGGTTATCCGCAATTATTCTCCCGTTGAATCCAATCGGCCCTATAGAACCGGCATCCGCACCCGGTGATTTTTTTAATTCCTCCGGGTGAGCAGGCACGAACATTTCCGCCGAGCGCCGTTACAAGTTTTGCTCTCGTTTACATCCTCATTGCCGAGCATCAGGACAAACGGCATTGCCGTCATTATATAAACCCGCGACTTAGCACATTGAGTTTCTTTAATATTAAAAAATCACAAAGCTCATCGATAGACTGACATTAGGGGTATGGATCTTCTTTAATTTCTTCGCTTTTCGTTCACTCTGCCGATTCCGGAATTTTGATTCTGCAACTTCAACGTTTGCCGCATAACCGCATTTTTCGCAATGGGCAACAGTATCTTCGCCTGCATCCGACTTAACCATAAATTCTTCCGAGCCTGTTCCGCCCATAGCGCCGCTTGAAGCGCCTACAATGAAATAAATAGATCGCAGCGGTCAAAATTTTCCTGTAAGCTTTATCGTGAAGGCGTAATGGTGATCGAGCCCTTCCCATGATGAATCGAAGAGTGTAGGCATCCTTCATTAAAAATTGTCTTCCGCGTATAACTCCGCTTCTCGGCCTGGCTTCATTCCTGAATTTCGTCTGTATCTGGTACCATATCTGGGGCATATCCTTGTAAGATTTAACACATTGCGTGCAAGGTATGTTATAATCTCTTCGTGTGTCGGTGCAAGTACATAATCACGGTTCTTTACATGGAAAAGGATATCGCCGAAGGCTTCTACCGCTTCTGTCTCTTCCCAGATCTCGCGCGGATTCAATCCCGGAAGGTGAAATTCCTGTCCGCCTATTGCGTTCATTTCTTCACGGATAATTTCAGAAATTTTCCTGACAACACGATAACCTACAGGGAGGAAAGAATATATACCGGCAGAAAGCATACGAATCATACCTGCCCTGAGCATAAGAATATGACTGGTAACTACGGCATCACTTGGAACTTCTTTTAATGTCGGAACGAAGGATTTGCTTAATCTCATAATATTATAACTGATAAAGGATAATAAAAACTTTAAATAGTTGACAAAAATAAAGATTTGAGGATGCTTATCAAAATAAGGCTGGTTGGTATTCTATTTACCCTTTTTGATCAACTGTGCGTCTTTGATCAGGTAAACCGCATCCCTCGGCCTGACTATGTCTTTACACTTAAGTGTAACATTCGTTCCTTTGGATGCTGATTCTATTCGACGGTCATCTTCAAGTATATTTTCAGCTTTCAACTGAACTACTCCGGTAGTTTCCCCTATAATATAAATTTCATCCCCCTCCTTAATAGTTCCAGCATCGATAGAAATATAAACTGCACCGGCCTTCTTAAAATAGTTCAATACTTTACCGAGATATTCTTTTCGCTTACTCGCCCGGCTTCCATAGATATCAGCATATTCATCGGCACCAGGAGTATTAAGATAAAATCCGGTTGAGAACCCACGGTTGAAAACCTTTTCAAGTTCTTTAATTAGTTCATCTTTAATCTCTTGCGTGAGTTTGTTTTCATAATAAAGATCGATCGCCCTCCGGTAGGCTGAAGTTACCGCGGAAGCGTACTCGGGACTCCTTTTCCGGCCTTCAATCTTGAATGAATCGACTCCCGTTTCAATCAGCTGATCAATGAAACCCAGTGTACATAGATCTTCCGGTGACAAAACATAATCCTCACCCACTATCATGCTTTTGCCAATAGTGGGATCATAAACTTCGTATTCCCTTCTACAGGGCTGGATGCACTCACCGCGATTGGCGCTCTTATCAAATAGGTGGTGACTCATGAAGCATCGGCCGCTCACGGCAATGCACATAGCCCCATGCACAAAAACTTCAATCTCAAGGTCGGTTAAAGCGCGGAGTTTCTTAATATCATCGAGTGAACATTCCCTTGCAAGAACTATCCGGTCAGCACCCATTTCCTTATAAAATTTTGCGGCAAGGGAATTGGAAACAGATCCCTGTGTGGAGATACAAAAAGGCATTTCAGCTTCTTTACACAACTGCACAACCGAAAAATCCCAGCAGATTATTTTATCGACCCGTGCCTCTTTTGCCTTAAGGATTACGTCCCTCAGCTGATCTAATTCTTCTTCATAAATAATTGTGTTAAGAGTGAGGTACGTCCTTACGTTATTTTCCCTGCAGTAAGACGTAATCCCGGTTAGGTTATCCGTCTTAAAATTAGAGGCCTTCGCCCTCATATTCAGCTTTTCAACGCCGAAGTAAACGGCATCTGCCCCTGCCTTTACCACCGCAGTAAGCATGGTTTTGCTGCCGGCAGGGGCCATAAGCTCTGGTTTGCTTGTTGTCTGTTTTAACATAATTAATTCAAAACCTTATTTATACGTAACTGATCTTTTAAATATCCTTAAAACACTGAAAAAAAAACACAGACAATTACGACTTCTCTTCCCAGATTTTACCAATTTCAATAATAACTCTTACAGCCATTTCCATATCCTGGATTGAAACCCATTCTACCTTTGAGTGGAAGCTATGCTCGCCGGCAAAGATATTTGGACATGGAAGTCCCATAAATGAAAGCCGTGAGCCATCTGTGCCTCCGCGGATTGGGTGCATAATAGGTTCAATATCCAGATTCTTCATAGCCTGTTCAGCATAATCAGTAACCTGAGGATGCTGAATAAGAATTTCCTTCATATTACGGTATTGTTCAGTAACCTCAAACTCCAGCTTTGCAGCAGAATATTTTTTTACTGTCTTCTCGGCAAGTCCCTTTAATAAGGCTTCATATTCTTTAAGTTTAGGGGTATCGAAATCCCTGATAATAAATTTAAGTACGGCAAGTTCCTCGTTACCATTAATGTTTGTACAGTGGACATAGCCCTCACGTCCTTCTGTAGTTTCAGGTGAGAGTTTGTCTTTAGGCAGGCTTTCCAAAAATTCAGCAGCAACTCTTACAGCATTAACCATTATTCCCTTTGCGTAACCGGGATGAATATTTTTCCCATGTATTTTAATCGTCACTGCATCAGCACTGAAAGTTTCAGATTCAACCTCTCCGCGGCTCTGACCGTCGACTGTGTAAGCATACTTCGCACCGAATTTCTTCACATCAAATTTTTCTGTACCTCTGCCAACCTCTTCATCAGGTGTAAAACAGATTTTTATTGGTCCATGTTTTACTTCAGGATGTGTAAGCCAGTAATTTACCGCATCAACTATTTCAGCAACACCTGATTTATTATCGGCACCCAGAAGTGTTGTTCCGTCAGTAGTTATTATATCGAATCCTTTCATATTCTTAAGGTCGGGATTCTCACTCTCGAGTATAACCTGAGAAGGATCCTTTGGAAGTTTTATATCACCTCCCTGATAGTTTTTATGGATAACAGGGTTTACACCCGCACCTGTAACAGCCGGAGAAGTATCCACGTGAGCAATAAACCCGATCGCGGGAACATTTTTAGTTGAATTAGAAGGGAGGGTTGCCATCACATAACCATTTTCGTCCATATGGGCATCTTCCAGACCCATCTTTTTCAACTCCTCAGCAAGATCTTTTGAAAGTAACTTCTGTTTTTCTGAAGAAGGGAAGGAAGTTGATTCTTCATCAGATTGAGTATCGTATTTTACATATTCCAGGAACCGGTCGACGCATGTGAATTTATATTTATTATCAAACATAGGTACCTCTAGTTTTTAATAGTTAGATTAACTAAACTATTGAAATTCGTAAAGACTAGCAACAAAAAGGCTATAAAGCGGTCCATATAAAAGGCCGTCTTAAATTATAAGACGGCCTTTGTGTTCTAAGATTAAGAATGTTTATTACTGATTATTTTGTATCATTTTTATTTCAACCCTGCGGTTCATAGCTCTTCCTTCAGGAGTATCATTCGAGGCAATTGGATTGGATTCACCATAAGGAACAACTTCGAGTCTTGATCTGTCAATTCCCTTATTTATAAGATAATCAACAACCGACTGAGCTCTTTTTCTGGAAAGCTCCATATTATATGATTCAGAACCAATAGCATCAGTATATCCTTCAACTCTCCAGCGTGTATTCTGATTATCCTTCATTGTTTTAGCAAGATTATCAAGTGTAGGGTATGCATTAGGGAGAAGAGCTGCTTTATTAAATTCGAAATTCGTATCACCGCTAAGAGTTATTTTTTGAACTACAGTATCAGCTTTTGCACAGCCATTTTCATCGACCTGTTTTCCTGCAGGTGTATTAGGACATTTGTCTTTGTAATCCGGAACTCCATCTCTGTCGCTGTCCTTAGGGCAACCGGTTTCATCCACTGCTGCACCCTTAGGGGTTTCTGGACATTTATCATTATTATCATATACACCGTCCCCATCTGTATCGGGACAACCCTGCTCATTAACCTGCATTCCGGCAGGAGTATTCGGACATTTATCCAGCTTGTCAGGTACACCATCGTTGTCGGCATCAATAGCGCATCCGTTTTCATCTACTTCCATTCCTGATTTTGTGTTCGGGCATTTGTCCTTATAATCAGGAACGCCATCACCATCCTTATCAAGCGGGCAGCCGTATTCGTCTACTGTCACTCCCTGTGGTGTATTAGGACACATATCCTTCGAATCTTCAATTCCATCTCCGTCACTATCTGACGTTGTAAAGAATGAGTAGGCAATACCGGCCATAACAGTTACCATATAATCATTATTTCCGCCTGTAGCGATATCATCCCAGTTATCATGGGGACTGAAATACCCTCCGAGGCCAAGGTTCATATTTATCGATTTCGAAAGGAGAAACCTCAATCCTAACTCAGCCTGGAATATGGTTTCCTGTTTATCGTATTTACCTAAAAGACTATTTGTTAAGGGGTGATCATTATTGTCCCTGGGGTTAAACCACAAATAAGTTGCCCCAACAGCAACATACGGGAAAACCGCCTCTTCAATTGAAAAGGTATAGGTCAAATCTCCCCCAATCCCTGTCAGATTAGTTCTGAATACATCCGGTGTTTTTGTGTTATCTTCTCCGCCGATATATCCGGCCATTACAAAACCCTTAACTCCAAATATTCCCTGGTTAGTTGTCGGGAAGAAATATTCCAGAACACCCCGGCCTATAATATCTGGTCTAACCTTATTATAATCAGTTTTAGCAAGACTCATACCCGCTTCAGCTCCCAGCATGAGTGTACCTGAAAAAGCATGATGCTTTATATTTCGGTTAGTTTGTGAAAAAATCTGACTGCTTAATAACATCATTATTAATGCAAACAACACTGTCAGTCTTAACCTCATAATACATCCTTTCCTATCTTATGACATAATAATTTATTTTAATTTAATGTAACCACGGTAAAACTTGGTGGGAAAGTTAACATAAAGACAGAATTGTGATGCTTATAACCTTATTGCAGATAATAGATTAGGGTATTTTTCCCTGGGGGCATAGAACTTGTTCCCAGAAAGCCAGATGAGATTGCTTTGGAATCTCTGACGAAATGTTATTTCAGAAGCAGTATTTTCTTTACGAGGGACATTTCCGGAGTTATAAGTGAAACGAAATAAATTCCTGAACTTAAGCCTGTCCCGTCAAAGAGCATTTTATAGCTGCCGGAGGATAAATATCCGTTATGAAGAACAGAAACCGTTTCACCGAGGAGGTTTGTAACACGCAGCAATACATCTGTTCCACGGGAGAGATGAAACTCAACCGTAGTTGTAGGGTTGAATGGATTGGGATAGTTCTGAGAGAGACTGATCAGCTCAGGAATACTTTGTGTTTCTCCGACTGAGTTCAGCGGGGAAAACAATAACGTAATATTTCCGATACTTGTCATAGTACTATCGATAATGATCTTATCACTTACAGCATCTTCATACCCTATTTTTTGAGCAACCAGGTAGTAACTGCCGTAAGGAAGGAAATTCTCCCTGAAGTTTCCGTCAGCCTGAGAGAAAGCATATGTGATAAGGTTATTCCCGACCGACTGTGCGTAAACAATGGCATCGGTTACGACACTATCGAGCTTACCAGCAATACCAACCGTCCCGGATATAATTCCTCCTCCTATAGATGAATCCCTTGGCATATAAATATCCGCATTAAGTATGGGTGAACCAATATAAATTGAATCAGCCTGCTGCCAGAATCCAGGGTTATTCCCTAAGGTATCATAATATGAAGGAACGTAGTAATCGGAAAACGATTGTATATAGTAATAACCAGGAGCAATTATATTATCAATTTTATAAGAACCATCGGGTTTTACGAAAGCCGCGTATGTACCTCCCAGGGCGGGAGTATTAAGTTTAGTATGTATCATTTTATCCGGAGTATGAGTTCCGTTCCGTACAATTACGATCCCTTTCTTCAAAGGATATATAGCAAGGGAATCAAATATATTCCCCGAAACAGAGATCGGGCTTGCGGTCATCTTTACTAAATTAAGATCTGCAGAGGTAATTCCATTAGTATCTACAATTACCTGAGTTGCACTAAGCGGATCAAATTGCTGATCGTAGAACGACACATAATAGGAATCTTTGGCAGCCGCGACGGTATAATGGCCGACCGGAAGCTCAACCGAATAATTTCCGGCGGCATCAGAAGTACCCTGTGCAATTACAAAATTTCCGCCGTAAAGAAAATATAGATCTGCATTCGGAACGGGAAAACCATCAGAACTTACATTTCCCTGTAAAGATCCGGAATAGAAGTCATTCTCATAATAATCGATCTTGATTTTAAGGTATTCATATGGGTTAACACCGTTATTATAAATATATAGCGTGTCTTCTACATCCTCAACGGTATAGTTAAGATACCCTGAAAGGATACAATCCATCATAATCGAATCACCCGGCTGAATAGAAATAGGATATCTCCATCCTTTGTCAAACCTCAGATAATAAAAGTCATTATTGCTGTAATAAATACTGTCAATTTCAAGTGTCTCGTTACCAGTATTGACGAAATATGCATTTTGAAGTCTGTGAAACACATCATGGTATTCCAATTCATCAGGATAAAGCTGAAGCACAGGCTGAGCGTTTACTGTAACAAAGAAAAGGAATGCAAAGATTCCTGAGGTTAAAAATCTCATTATTATTGTTTAAGTTGATTATAATAATTATAATAATAGTAATACAATTAAGTCAATAGTGACAAACTAATATTTACCACTTGGCTGATCAAAAATTAAACTACATAAATTTTTCCGGAAATGAACTGGATGGACTCTTTTCAGAGGCAAAACGGGGAAATTCATCTGCATTCGGCAAATTATCGGGAATAATAAGAGATATATGCTACAGCTATTTTCTATCAAAGTTTAGACATGGTAAAATACCGAATATGGAAGATGTGGATGACCTGTCGAACAATGTATATCTGTCTTTTGCAGAGCAATATCACAAAATAGAAAACCTTGAAAACTGGCTGAGAAGGGTATTATTCCTGACCTTCGTTAACTGGTATAAAAAATCCCAAAAAAGAAAGACTTTTGAGCTTGATGAGGCCTACTACATCGAGCAGAATAATGAACATCCATCGGTTAAAATAGATGCCGAAAAAATAGTTACAATATTAAATACTCTCAGTAATGATAAACAGCAGATTTTCAAGATGAGGTTCTGGGAGGACCTTAAATTTGCCGAAATTGCTGATAATCTGGGAAAATCTGAAGATGCGGTTAAAAAGATGTTCTATAGAACTATAGAGGAACTTAAAATAAAATTGTGAGGTTGTCACTTTATTATTAAAGTATTCACTAATTGAATATAAACCTGGATAAATTAAACTGATAATGGATAAAAAGGAAAAAATATTAGAGCTTCTCAGCAGGAAGAATCTTACTGCTTCGGAGAAATATGAATTGGATAAACTTACAGGCAGCGATGAAGAACTGAAAGGACTGGCAGACAACTATCATCAGCTTGAGAAAATTGTAAGTCATTCATCCCATTTAAATGAAGATGAACTGGCTCATTATATCCTGTATAAGAATGGGTTGCAGCCAGATGACAGCTCAATAATTAAGAGAGTTCCTTTTTTTGAACAACATCTGAGAAAGTGTTCTGAATGTTCGGAACTATTGACGGAGTTAAATTCAGAATATTCCGATGTTGAACAATTCTTATCTCAAACGGTTCCGGAGGAAAATGGTGCCAAAACAGAAATTAATAAGCAGGGCAGGACGGCTGCCTGGTATAAGGCACCTCGTTATGCTTTCGCTTCGCTCCTGCTGGTGGGATTTATTTACCTGGCATTATTTATTATTTCTTCTTCCATCACCCCTGCATATTACGATGAGGCAGCTATAAGGCAGGATTCGCAATTCTCAATTACAAGGGGTAGGGCAACTGAGAATTTCCAGAATAGTCTTAAAGCACTGGAAAAAAATAACTACGATGAAGCCATAGTATTTCTGAAGAAGGATATTAAGGAAAATCCCGATGACGCGACAATATTTTATTCTTATTATATAGTTGGCCTATCTTATCTTGAAACGGCAGAACAGGATTTCCTGGGATTATTTCCAGGATATGATCGTGAAAGGGTTGATAAAGGCAAACAATACCTTGAAAAAAGCATTCAGAAGAATGATTCCGGAAAGTTCGAAAATATAAAACTGAACTCCTACTTCTACCTGGCTAAAGCAAATTTGATGCTGAATGATAAAAAATCAGCAGAGGAATATTTAAATATGGTCATCAGCAATAAGGGGAGCAAGATGGAAGAAGCAAAACATCTCCTGGGAGAAATGGAGTAAATTGTGTTAAATGATAATACAAAAAGTAACAATATTATTAATAGCTTTTATATTTACACTTCTGCAGCCGTCAGGAGTTGAGTCTAAACTTATACAGAATAAACCTGCTGAAATAATAAATTCCCCCGACTCACTTATACTACTGGTGAAAAAAGAAGGATGGACTCCTCAGCGTCTTTCTTTAATGAAATATTACCTGGCTGACTCATATGCACCAGCGGAAAACGATCAAGCATTGCTAAAGGATCTGAAAAATGATTTCCGCAAATCCCTTTTGCAGGCAGTTCTGCTCAAGAAACAGAATAAGTATAATGAGATGTATGACACGCTCGACTTCTATCTGCATTCGGCTCCTCATTACCTTCCCTACTACAACGAACTCGTTTTTGCGGCAGGTGCTTCATCACGTATGCAATTGCTTGAATCTAGAATTGAAGTCTCTGATGGAATTCATCCGCGTGAACAGAATTATCTTCTCGGTTTAATTGGTTATCAAAATGCTGATTATGCTTCAGCAAAGGAACATCTAGAAAAAAGCTTTAGCTCTGATTCTACCGATAAATATATATTATACCAGCTATCTTACGCCTACAGGAGCCTGGGTGATTATAACAAGGCCCTGATGCTGACAAAAAAAGCAGAACATTTAACTTCAGGAGATCTCTATTTCCTGGTTAAAATCTACCTCGCTGAAGGTGCTTTATACTTTTTATCCGGCGAATATGATCTTGCAGATAGTATCTATAAAAAAGCCTACAATATTGCTCAGGATAACCATATGAAGGAAAATTCAGGGCGATCGTATGTGGCACTAGGAATTATGGATGATATTCAAGGCTTTACTGATAAGGCTAGACTTAAATATCAAAGTGCTGTTGATATCTCTGAAAAGATTCAAGACCCGGAACTGAAAGCATATGCATATTCAGAACTGGGTGTTTCATTCAGCTATACGAATGAATTAATTGAAGCTAAAGAGAATTATTTAAAAAGTTATGCCCTGTATAAACGAATAGGAAATCGTCTAAGGTTAGCTCTTCTTTCCGAAAATATTGGGAAGATTTATATGGCTTTATTTAACTATGAGAGCGCCATCAGCTGCTATAAAGAAGGCCTTGAATATGCCGGTGATAATAAACGCTCCCTCGTGCTTAACCTCACTGGTCTTGCAGATGCATATTCAAACCTGTCAAACTATTCTGAATCGTTGAAGTATTATAATCAGGCAAAGAGACTCAGCAGTGAGATTAAAGCAGTAGAATTAAGCATAAATATTAACGGCGGACTGGGAGCATTAAATTATAATCTGGATCGTCCGGATAATGCCCTGGTTTACTATCTGCAGGCAGAATCAGAATGCGGAAAAATTGATAATCCTTTTCTTACTGCGGATATATATGATAAACTGGGAACGGTATATTCTTCTCTCGACAGTCTGGATATCGCTGAACAGTATTTTTCAAAAGCAGAAAAGCTTGCCGGAGAAAACAGAGCTTCCTATACAGCATTATTATCAGTAGTAAACAGAGCGGAAATCCTGGTCAAAAAGAAAGAGTTTTCAAAGGCCATGGTAGTTCTGAACTCAATAACCAGAAATTTTTCGGTAAACTCTCCTTATATACAGGCAAGGGCCGAAAACCTGAGAGGCACAATCCTGGAAAAGCGTGATGATTTTGAGGGTGCACAAGCTGCCTACAACCGTACTCTTGAGATCGTAAAAAATCTTAATGAGAAAACCTTTCAGGTTGAAGCTGATTTTAATCTTGCAAAATTGAATGATTCGAAAAATCTCAACGATGAGGCAGAAAAATACTACAAATCTGCGATTGCTATTATTGAAGATGTTTCCCGTCCATTGTTCAGACAGGAGGACGTACAAATATCATATTTCTCAGGTAATCGCGATATATATGATTCCTTTGCAGAACATTACCTCCGCCTTAAACAATATCGCAGAGCATTTGAGCTTATCAACAAATCGCATTCACGGAGTATGCTTCAGAACCTGAATAACCTTAAGCTTCAAACCTTATTAGGAGACAGTACAGTTTTAAGTACTCTGTACGATTATGACTGGATAATTCATTCGGGAATATATAACAGAAAAAAGACCGAAGAAGTAAAAGGATTGCTGGCGGATTTAAAACTCTCCCTCGTTAATTCCAATCCGGAACTCAGGCCTTATCTGAATATGGAAAGCTCGCTGTCTATAAACGAGATTCAGAATTCACTTACGGATGATGAGAATATAATTTCATACTACTCCGACAAAAACAGCCTGTATGCATTTCTTTTAACCAGAAATACTTTTAAAGCTTATAGGTTTGATATATCACCAAACGAGCTTGCCGGGATGCTTGCTGACATCTCGCCTTATTTTGAAAATTTACCAGGAAAGACAGATGCATTTTACAACCAGGATTTATTTTCTTTTAATGCAGAAGCCTCAAATTCCTTGTATAGAAAAATAGTTGAACCAATAACGAAAGATATCCCACACGAACAAAAAATTATTTTTTCTCCCTGTACTGAGCTTATATCAATTCCTCTGGAATTTCTGGTAACTTCCTACAAGGCGGATGAGAGTCCCTATTCATATACGAATAAGAAATTCTTATTAACAGATTATGATATTTCTTATTCTCCTTCTGCCACTGCTTTCGTAAAGCAGCAAAAAAATAACCTAAAAAATAATGGAAAGGTACTGCTGGTCGGCGATCCTTCCATCAATACAGGGTCGAGCGAATTTGCAGAAAGAAGGGGTCTTCTTGATGATCCACCTGGGATCCCCAGGAACCTTGCGCTTCTCCCATTGAAATATTCAAGGGAGGAGGTTAGCAGCATAGGAGAGATTATAAATGCAAGCACCATTCTTTTGAACAAGAATGCTACCGAAACAAATTTCAAAGAAAATGCCCGACTGAGCAGGATCATACACCTGTCTACTCACTCGTTTCTATATAAAAAGCAGCCGCTGATATTTTTTTCCAATACATACGATGCTGAGAATGATGGGTTCCTGGAAGCAGGAGAGATAGTACGACTAAAACTTAATAGCGACCTGGTTGTGCTAAGTTCCTGTAATTCAGGTCTAGGCAGCATTGATAAATCTGAAGGTATTCTTGGTTTAACCAAAGCATTTTTTGAAGCAGGCTCTAAAAGCGTGGTTGTTTCACTCTGGGATGTAAACGATAAGTATACCTCTAAGCTTATGACTCTCTTCTACGAAAAACTTAGTATGGGTTACAGTAAATCTAAGGCTCTAAGGCTGGCAAAGTCTGAGTTCATTCAAAAATATTCTCCCAATCCATATTACTGGAGTGCATTTGTGCTGTCGGGTAATATTTCCCCTGTTCAAATGAAACCTCATAAAAACATGTCGTTGTCAATTATGATATTATTAACAATTATTGCTGCCGCATTGGTGGTAGTGGTAATAATTCACCGGAAAAGACTTACTGCTTAATATCCTCTCATCATTACTTTTTCAAGATCTGATTTGATCATAATTTTAACGAGCTGGCTGAAGGTTGTTTTGGCTTTCCATCCGAGGACCTTTTTTGCTTTTGCGGGGTTACCTATTAACAAATCGACTTCTGTCGGCCTGTAATAATCCGGATCAACTGCAACAACTGTTTCCCCTGGTTTCAGTTGATTTGAAAAGGAATACTTAAATTCTGGTTTAGAGCTGCTCTTAGATAGAAGTTTACTCCCTTTATCCCAGTTTATTTTTTTAATAAAACCTTTTTCGTCGGCTCCTTTTCCTTTCCATGTTAACTCAATGCCTACTTCATTAAAAGCATATTCCGCAAATTCCTTTACCGTATGTGTTTCTCCTGTTGCAAGAACGAAATCTTCAGCTCTCTTATGGTTTAGAATTCTCCACATACCCTCACAATATTCGGGGGCATAACCCCAATCGCGTTTTGCATCCAGGTTTCCCAGGAGGATCATGCTCTGAAGTCCCGCTGAAATCCTTGCTACCGCCCTTGTAATCTTCCTGGTAACAAAGGTTTCGCCGCGTCTGGGTGATTCGTGATTAAACAAAATACCATTTGAGGCAAAAATATTATACGCTTCTCTGTAATTAACTATAATCCAATACCCGTACAGCTTTGCAACTCCGTATGGTGAACGTGGATAAAAGGGTGTTTCTTCTGATTGAGGAACTTCACGAACTTTTCCAAAGAGTTCACTTGTGGATGCCTGGTAAAATTTAACTTTTCTTAACCCTACTTCTCTGATAGCGTCTAAAAATCTCAGGGTACCCAGAGCATCAACCTGTGCTGTATAGTCGGGGACTTCAAATGAAACTTTTACATGGCTTTGTGCAGCAAGATTATATATCTCATCAGGTTCAATTTTTTCAAGGAGACGGTTTAAGGCACTTGTATCTACAAGATCTCCATAATGAAGAAATAACTTTTTATCGAGTATCTCTTTGTTGCTGTAAAGATGGTCAATCCTTCCTGTATTAAAGGAACTGCTTTTTCTTATGATTCCATGGACTTCATATCCTTTATCAAGGAGAATTTCAGTAAGGTAGCTCCCATCCTGACCGGTTATCCCTGTAATTAACGCTTTTTTCATGTCTCCCTCAACTATTGAACATTAGATTTGAACCACCTGTATGACTTTTCTATTCCGTTTCTAAGGTTAGTTTGGTATTTCCACCCCAACTTGTTTATTCTGGAAACATCCATAAGTTTTCTGGGTGTACCATCGGGTTTTGTTGTATCGTACTCAATCTTACCTGAAAAACCTGTTATATCAGCAATCATTTCTGCAAGCTCATTGATCGTAAGATCTTCACCTGTTCCGATATTTATATGAGAAATTCCCTGCTCATAAATATTACCGGCTTCAATGTTTTCCATCAGGAAAACTATAGCTTCGGCCAGATCATCAACATAAAGGAATTCTCTCTTTGGATTCCCGGTTCCCCATAATGTAACGGAAGAACGATTTCCTTCCACCGCCTCATGAAATTTTCTTATCATAGCAGGCAGTACGTGGGAGGTTTCTGGATTAAAATTATCATTAGGCCCGTACAAGTTAGTCGGCATAACCGAATAAAAATCACAACCATACTGTCTGAAATAGTTCTCACAAAGTTTTATCCCTGCTATTTTCGCAATAGCGTAAGGTTCGTTTGTATATTCCAGGTAATCCGAGAGGAGATATTCCTCTTTCAAAGGTTGTGGAGCGAGTTTAGGATAAATACAACTGCTGCCGAGGAAAATCAGTTTTTCAGTCTTATTTACATATGCCTGGTGGATTATGTTAGATTCAATCATCAGGTTGTCGTAAATGAAATCTGCCCTATATGTATTATTAGCAAGAATACCCCCTACTTTAGCAGCTGCTACAATCACAATTTCGGGTTTCTGGTCTGTAAAAAACTTCTCAACCTGTTCCTGCCTTATCAGGTCAAGTTCAGAAAGGTTTCGATAGATAAGGTTTATATACCCCTTAGATTCCAGTTTTCTTTTTATTGCCGAGCCTACCATTCCGGCATGCCCGGCAATATATATTTTTTTCTCTTTTAAGTTTCCGGTCATTCTTTAAAGGCTATTTTATTTTTTTATAAATTCAGCAATCGTGTCGACAACAAACTTCTGTTGTTCCTTAGTCAATTCCGGGTATATCGGAAGTGCAATTGAGTCATCAGCTGCTTCCTCAGCCAGCGGAAAGTCACCTTTTTTATACCCTAAAGAAGAGAAACATTCCTGCAGATGAAACGGAACAGGATAATAAATCTCTGAACCAACTCCGCTTTCAGAAAGATGTTTCCTTATCGCATCTCTATCGTGCGCTCTTATAATATACTGATTATATATATGATAATTCTTAACCCCGGAATCCTTATATACAGCCTCCGGGAGAAGAACCCTGTTCTTATCATCGAATTTTGTTTTTCCTGTTGATTCAGCGAGACCAGCTTCGATAAAAAGTTTTGTGTATACTTCGGCGTTCTCACGTCTTTGTGCCGACCAATCATCAAGGTGCGGCAATTTTACATTAAGCACAGCAGCCTGAATTGCATCCAGTCTGAAGTTGCCGCCTATAATTTTATGATAGTATTTGGGTTTGCCGCCATGCACACGGAGAATACGCAGTCTTTCCCCAAGCTCATCATCATTAGAAACCACAAGTCCACCGTCGCCAAAGCAGCCAAGATTTTTACTGGGGAAGAACGAATAACAGCCAATATCACCTATCGTTCCTACACGTCTGCCATCCTTGTACTGAACTCCTATTGCCTGGGCGCCATCTTCAACAACTTTCAGTTTATGCTTACGGGCAATTTCCATAATTTTATCCATCTCACAACTCTGTCCGTAAAGATGGACCGGTATAATGGCTTTAGTTTTAGAGGTTATTCTCTTTTCAATATCATCAGGATCAATGTTAAAGGTAACAGGATCGGACTCTGCAAATACAGGCACGGCGTTCATCCTGGATACCACCCCTGCTGTTGCGAAGAAGGAGTATGTCGGGACGATTACTTCATCGCCTGGTTGTATACCCAGCGCCATTAATGCTATGAGAAGGGCGTCAGTACCCGAGGATACACCTATGGCATATTTGCATTCAAGATATTCACAAAATGCCTTCTCCATTTTTTCAACTTCAGGTCCCAGTATAAAGTATTGCGACTCGGCAATTCTGATAAGGGCCTCATCCAATTCACTTTTTAATGAATGATATTGTTTTTTTAAATCTAATAAAGGAACGGTCATATTATTATCTCCATTTCTATTTTTTCATCTCTGAATAAATAAAGTCTCTGCTTATTTCATTAAATGATTTACCACTTAAATCTTTCTGTGAAATAACAGGATGATCAACTCCCCAGTGAATATTCAACTGCGGATCATTATAAATAATAGTTCTCTCATGTTCCCGACTGTAGAAATCGGTACATTTATACAGGAAAATTGCATACTCCGAAAGAACAGAGAAACCATGTGCGAACCCCGGTGGAATCCAGAGTTGAGTATGATTTTTTTCTGACAATTCCTGAGCAACATATTTACCGAAAGTCGGAGAACCGAATCTGATATCAACAGCTATATCAAGCACATTTCCTGTAACCACCTGGCAAAGCTTTCCCTGGGCTCTACTACCGGCCTGGTAATGCAGTCCTCTTATGGTATCTTTTCCTGAGCGTGACATATTATCCTGAACAAAGTTCACATCAAGGTCATTCTCAATAAACCTGGCCTGGTTAAAAGATTCCAGGAAATATCCGCGGGCATCCTCAAATACGTCAGGTCGAATTATCAGAACTTCAGGTATTTCTGCCTGTATAATCTGCATAAAATTTAATTATGGTCTTTAAGATATTTCTCCAGGTAATCTCTATAAAGTGACTTCGGCATCGAAGAAATTAACCCTTTAAATTTCTTTTTATTTATATAATTCATCCTGTATGCTATCTCTTCTATACAGGCCACTTTTAATCCCTGTCTCTCCTCTACAACACCGAAAAAGGTTGATGCCTGCAGCAGTGCTTTTGGATTTCCGGTATCAAGCCAGGCAATGCCTCTCCCTATTTTTTCCACATTCAGATTCCCATTTTTTAAATAGGAATTGTTTACATCAGTTATTTCCAGCTCACCGCGTTTGGAAGGTTTTAACGATTTTGAGATTTTTATAACATCATTATCATATACATACAAACCTGGTACAGCAAAATCCGATTTCGGATGTCTGGGTTTTTCTTCAATAGATTTTGCTTTGCCTTTTTTGTCAAAATCTACAATGCCGTATCTCTGGGGATCATTAACCTGATAGCCGAATATGGTTGCACCTTTTTTATGCTTCTTCAGAGCTTTGTACCAGAAGTCAAGATAACCGTAAAAAATATTATCACCCAGGATGAGACAAACATTGTCTCCCCCGATAAATTCTTCCCCGATGATAAAAGCCTCGGCGATTCCTTTCGGGGCTTTCTGTACAGCATAGTCTATTTTTAATCCTATTTGCGATCCATCCTCAAAAAGCTGTCTGTATAAGGGTATAGTCTCCTCATTAGATATAATGAGTATTTCACGTATCCCTCCCAGCATAAGGATAGACATAGGATAATAGATTAAAGGTTTGTCGTATATTAAAGCCAGCTGTTTGCTGTATACCTTTGTTATGGGATAAAGACGGGATCCGGAACCTCCCGCTAGTATAATACCTTTCATATCTCCAGATGGTTATGATTAAAAATATCAGACCTCTTTAACAAGGTTATTTTCCAACTTATATTTTTTGCCTGATCTTTCGCAGGAAGCGAAACCTTTTTCATCAAAGATAAGTTTCTTTCCAGCTTCGCTGTACCATCCTTTTATCTTAGCAGGATTACCAACTACCAGTGCAAAATCCGGAACATCCTTTGTAACAACTGCCCCTGCCCCCACAAATGCGAAGCGTCCTATGGTTATGCCGCAGACAATGGTAGAATTTGCACCGAGAGATGCGCCTTCCTTTACCTGGGTCTTAATATAAAATTCGGCTCCAACCTGGGGATATTTTGAACGTGGGTTAAGAATATTCGTGAAAACCATCGATGGTCCGCAGAATACATAATCCTCAAGCTCCACACCTTCATAAACCGAAACGTTATTCTGAATTTTTACAAAGTTTCCGATGGTCACATTATTTGCGATGTTTACATTCTGGCCAAGTATACATTTTTTGCCGATCTTTGAACCTGACTGAACATGTGTAAAATGCCATATTTTGGTGTTCTCGCCTATCTCGACGTTATCGTCAACCACTGCATACTGGTTGACATAATAATTTTTATTTTCCATTTAATTCTGCTCCGGGTTTTCGAAGTTGTTATATATTATTTTACCTTTGCTATCGACTGGTCTGCTGAAAGACATGCCTGTGCTTTTTCAAGAATTTCAAGCACCTCAACCGCGTGAATGCCGTCTGTCAAAGGTTTTTCATTGTTAATTATAGAATTGAAGAAATGTTTTTGTTCTTCCGATAGTGGCTGCTGGTTTGCAAATTCAACCACCTCAAAGTCTCCTTCAAATTTCTGAAGGGATCCATTGATATTTTTGAAACCTTTAGGGTAAAACTTCAGCTTATCGCTCTTAAGGCTGTCTTCGAAAACAACCATACCTTTATCTCCAATAACAACCAGCCTTTGTTCTTTAAATGGATGTAGCCAGCTGACAAAGATATGAGCATGTATGTTCCCCGGATAGGAAAGATGTGTAACGGTGGTATCCTCTATTTCACTCTGCAGAATTGTAGCGCCTTTGGCATCGACGTATACAGGATTGCTTTCAAGCAAATATTGGATCACAGAAATGTCGTGTGGTGCAAAGCTCCAAAGAATATTTTCCTCAGTTCTGATCGAGCCAAGGTTCAGCCTGTTGCTGTATATATACTGAAGTCTGCCTATTTTATCTTCCCCAATCATTTCTTTAATTTTTTTAACCGCAGGATGATACAGCAGAACATGACCTACCATAAGCTTCATGTCTTTTCTATCAGCTATTTCCACCAGTTCCCGCGCATGTGTTGAAATCAAAGTTATCGGTTTCTCAACAAGAACATTCTTCCCGTTCATCAAAGCTTTTTTTGCAATCTCATAATGTGTTTCTGCAGGAGTAGCAATAATAACGGCATTTATCTCCGGATTTTCGATAACATCTTCAAGTCTGGTTGTAAATGGAATTTCAGTAGAAATACCTGCCACTTTTTCTGACGCTGCTGAGTTAAAATCGCAGACAAACTTCAGGTTCTTTCCCAATATTTGATTTGCAGTTCGTACATGATTTATTCCCCACCTTCCTGCACCTATTATTCCTAATCCTATTTCTTCAAACATCTTAAGCCTTTATTATTTTACTGTTATCAGTTATTCCATGTTTAACGAAAGCATTTCTGCTGTCAAGAATTAAATTTGCATTTTTAGCAATCATCTTATAATCATAATCAGAATGATCAGTGCTTAGTACAACAAGGTCGAATTTTGCCAGACTCTCCTTGGTTAAATCAACAGATTCCATATCAAATTGGTATTTCCTGGTTCTGGGTAATTTTGGCACGAAGGGATCATTATATGAGACTTTGCACCCTTTCTCCCGGAACAGTTCTATTAGTCTCAGGGAAGGGGATTCTCTCATATCATCAATATCTTTTTTGTACGCAATGCCAAGTATGAGCACCTTTGAACCATTTAACGATTTCTTTACGCGGTTAAGAGCCTCTCCGCCTTTCTCAACAACATAGTAAGGCATGTAAGTATTCACTTCTCCGGCAAGTTCAATAAATCTAGTATGAACTTCATACTCACGCGCTTTCCAGGTTAAATAGAAAGGATCTATAGGAATACAATGGCCGCCTAAACCGGGACCCGGGTAGAAAGGTTGGAAACCGAAAGGTTTGGTTGATGCTGCATCAATTACTTCCCATACATCTATATCCATCCTGTCGAATACCATTTTAAGTTCGTTTACAAGCGCAATGTTAACCGACCTGTAAATATTTTCCGTAAGTTTCGTTGCTTCTGCAGCTCTGGTTGAAGAAACAGGAACTGTCTTAACAACAACATTATTGTATAGTGCCTCAGCAATCTTTAAACAGTTCGGGGTTATGCCGCCAACAACTTTAGGTATGGTCGCTGTGTTGAAACTTGGATTGTTGGGATCCTCCCTTTCAGGGGAGAATGACAGGTAAAAGTCTTTGCCTACCTCAAATTTTTTACCGCCGTCACGTTCACCTGATTTTTCAAACATAGGAAGTAAAATCTCATCGGTTGTTCCAGGATATGTAGTTGATTCAAGGGATACTAACTGTCCTTTCCTGAGGTACTTTGCTATCATTTCCGTAGTACTGACGATATATGTCATATCTGGTTCGCGATGCTCATCAAGAGGCGTGGGAACACAGATGATAATGGCGTCAGCTTCCGGAAGTCTGTTAAATTCCGTGGTCGCGGAGAACCTTTTTTTATCAACAACATCCTTGATCCTTTTGGAAGCAATATGCTTGATGTAACTCTTGCCCTTATTCAGATTTTCCACCTTCGCTTCATCAAGATCGAAGCCCATAACTTTGAAACCTTTTGAGGCGAATTCCAATCCCAGGGGCAGCCCAACATAGCCTAAACCAATAATGCCTACAACAGCTGATTTATCTTTTATTTTATTCAATAATTCCATAATTATCCTTCTTTTTGATAAAAGTTTGGGGAATCTTAATCTGTATCAAATCCCAGGCCGGTTATTGAGAAAGATTAAATCTTTGATCCTTTGCTTAATTTTTTACAGAAACGCCATTAATTTACTTAGGAAAGCGGAAAGGACAAAATAAGAGGTACCTTATTCGTGTGACTCAGAATAAAGAAAAGTATTATTTCAAAGCAGGGTACCATTGAGTATAAAAATGGCCACCAGGAAATAGATTATTAGCCCAACTACGTCTACCATTGTAGCTACCAGTGGAGCGCTTGAGGTTGCAGGGTCGGCTCCCAGTTTTTTAAGAATGAAGGGGAGCATTGATCCCGAAAGCGTACCCCAGAGAACTACTCCTATTAAAGCTATAGATACAGTTATTCCTACCAGCATCCAGTGAACACCGTAAACATCTGAGAATGCCTGCCATACAGAGATCCTGAGAAAACCTATTATTGCAAGGATTGCTCCCAGGATAACCCCGGTAATGATTTCTCTGCGCATTACAAAAAACCAATCCCTTAAGGATATTTCACCGAGCGACAAAGCACGTATTACCAGAGTTGAGGCCTGTGAACCTGAGTTTCCTCCGCTCGATATAATCAGTGGAAGGAATAGGGTAAGTACAATCGCCTTTTTTATTTCTACCTCGAATAATCCCATTGCCGTTGCTGTAAACATTTCTCCTACAAACAACAGAGCCAGCCAGCCCCCCCTCTTTTTAATCATTTCAAATAATGAAATTGAAGAATAGGCTTCTTCAAGAGCTGTCACACCCGCAATTTTATGTATGTCTTCGGTGGCCTCTTCTTCTGCTACATCAAATACGTCATCTACGGTAACTATACCAAGCAGAACTCCGAAAGAATCTACAACCGGCAGCGCAATACGATCATATTTCTTGAATATTTCAACGGCGGTTTCCTGGTCATCATATACATTCAGTGCAATGTAATTTTCATCCATCAGGTCAAGAACCTGCTCATTAAATTCTGCCAGCAGAATATCTCTTATCCTCACATCATCAATTAACTTTCCTTTTTCATTAACAACATAGAGAGTATTTATTGTTTCCTTATCACTGCCATTTTTCCTGATGTAGTTCAATACCTCCTCAATTGACCACTCAGGTTTTACAGCCAGGTAATCGGGAGTCATAAGACGTCCGACGCTGTCCTCAGGATACCCCAGCAGTGTCCTTGCTATCTGTCTTTCCTCGGCAGACAAAAGCATCATCATCTGGCGTGCAGCACTGCTCGGCAAGTCTTCTAACAGGGCGGTACGGTCATCAGGCGACATTTCGTTTAGTATGGATGCTACCTCTTCTTTGCCCATTGCTTTCAGCAGGGTTACCTGCATATCAAACTCAAGGTATTCAAAGGTATCAGCGGCAAGATCATGAGGAAGAACTCTGAAAACTACGGCTTGTTCATTCTCGGTAAGTTCGGCGATAAGTTCAGCGATATCAGCGGGTGACCAGTCACTTAGAACTTCCTTGAGAGTGCTTAGCTTACGCTCATCAATTAACGACTTGATTTCCGGTTGCAGCAGTTGACTCAGCATATTTATCTCTCCTAAAGTTTAAGTGAACCTATATATTCTACATATTCGTTATCTTTTAAAAGTAATTAAGAAAAGGTTGTAAAAAATATGTTTTAATGTCTCAAAAAACAATGTTTGAATCTATATAATAGTTAAATAAACTGAAATCCAAGTGATGTATAAAATTCTTGCCGATGAAAATATTCCTTTTGCTGAAGAGGCTTTTTCCAGATTCGGACCCGTACAGCTGATCTCCGGCCGGGAGATAACTAATGAAATCCTTAAACCTTATAATATCCTGATCGTAAGGTCGGTTACAAAAGTAAATGAACAGCTCCTGGAAGGAACCGGTGTAAAGTTCGTTGGAACCACTACCATAGGCCTTGATCATATTGATACTGATTATCTTCAGAAGATGCACATAGGCTATGCAAACGCCCCCGGGTGCAATGCTGATTCAGTGGCGGAATATATTTTTGCGGCACTCTTTAATCTGGCATCCGAAGGAAAATTCTCACTTGAAAATTATTCAATTGGAATAATAGGCTGCGGTAATATAGGCAGCCGTGTGGCAGGAATAGCTGCTGCAGCAGGGATGAAATTATTCAAAAATGATCCGCCTCTACAGAGAAAAACGGGGAACCCTTCTTTCTGCTCGTATGAGGAGGCTGTCTCGGCCGACATAATTACATATCATGTCCCTCTTAACATTGGTGGGCCGGATAATACTTTTCACATGCTCTCCTCACCTCAGCTTAATTCCTTCAATAAGGGTAAAATTATTCTGAATGCCTCACGAGGCAGCGTTGTTTCTAATGATGATCTGAAGGATTATTTAACGAAGAATAAGAACAGGATTATACTTGACGTCTGGGAGGGTGAGCCATTTATTGATTTAGAATTATTGAACCTTATATGGCTGGGAACACCCCATATTGCAGGCTATTCACTTGAGGGAAAAGTAAATGGTACAATAATGATTTTTAACTCGCTCAGTAAATTTCTTAAGGATAACCAGAAATGGCAGCCTCCGATGCCTGCGATCAGAAATCCGGTAATAAATTATCCTGAATCCGGATCCACGGAAAGGGCTCTGGATGAGTTGATTTCGGGAATATATAATATCAGGGAAGATGATCGTCGGCTGCGTCAAATCCCATACGGACCTAAGGATGAAACAGGACACTTTTTCGACGGACTTAGAAAAAATTATCCGGTTAGAAGGGAGTTTACAAATTACACGGTTAGAATAAATAAGAATCTTAAAAGAGATATAAAAATATTGAAAGCTTTGCGATTTAAAACCAGTGAATCCTAATCCTTTGCAGGAAGTTTGAATTCAAGAGGTATTATGAGCTGAGTCTTAACTGGTTTCCCTCGTATTAAGCCGGGATTAAATTTCGCATATAGCACTGTAATCCTTGCTGCATCATCACAACCATAGCCTATTCCCTGTTCAACCTCGGCTTTTGTTACATCCCCGTTCTGATCTATGAAAGCCCTTATCTTTACAGTTCCCTCAATCTCTTTTTCTTTTGCATAGGAAGGGTAAATCAGCTTCTTCTGCAGTTCAGCTATTCCTCCTTTGGGTTCAGGCATAACTTCAGCACTAAGGTAGTATGCCGGATCATCGTCATAGTTATCTTCCTGAATAGCTGGAGGAATAGTTTTTTCTTCAGTTTTCTTAACCCTGGTCTTCTCTACTGCTTTACTTGCTTCTGCATTTTCATTGGCAGGCGGATTTGATACTCCTGCTATTGCTTCCGGCTCAGGTTCTTTTTCTATTACCTGAATTCCCTTCTCAAAATCCTTATCTCCCGACCAAACTCCCTTATCATCATAATAAGAGGTCGGTCCCTGTCTTTTTCCGCCTTCTAATGTGTAGAGTTCTTTTAGTAAACCATCTTCATTATATGATTTTACTACACCGTCAACTTTTCCGTTAAGATATGATAATTCCTCTTTAAGATGCCCGTTTTCATAATAAAACTTCGCATCTCCCTGCCTCACATTCCTCTCGAAATTTATCTCTGATTTAAGTGTGTCATTTGGATAATATGATTTAACCAGACCTTCCTGAGCGAAGGAAATGTTAAAACCGATTAGAGTTATAATTAAGAGAGCAGCTTTCATTTTGAATTATTTTAATTATATGAAGGGTTAAATTAAAAATTAATTTTTAATTATAAGAGGCAGAAATGGAGTAATGGGAAACAGTAATCAGTATTATTCCGATTTTTACGGTTTGATGAGGATTTGGAGCAATGAGAAGTTTCCTGCTTAAGGAATAACCTTCGTATTTTCCTGCATTGCTGTATATGCTTTTTTATCTGCGGATTTGTTGAATATAACTTTGAACGTGGTTCCCCTGTTTTTCTCGCTTTTTACAAAAATTTCTGCATCATTTAATTCTACATATTTCTTTACAAGGGCCAGACCTAGTCCGTTGCCTTCGAATTCACGCTTATAACCCATATCCTCCTGTGAGAACGGGGTGAAAAGTTTTTTCTGGTATTCCTCTGACATTCCAATCCCAGTATCCTTCACTTCCACAGCGATCCTACCCGGGTTTTCTTCCAGTACTCTAACTTCAATGTTACCGGCCTGCGTATACTTAATAGCGTTTCCAAGAAGGTTCTGGAATATCTGGTTCAGTGTGTATTTATCTCCCTTAATAAGAGGATCATATGCATGGTTGGTAAAGGTAAGGCTAAGATTTTTTTCCATAGCCAGTGATTTCATCTCATCAACAAGCACCTTCAGATCATTACTGAGATTTACAGCTTCAAATTGTGAATCATAATTACCGCTCTGTACAGACGACAGGTTAAGGATCATATCTATAGTTCTCTGCAGTCTCTTACCCGCTGAAGATACAGAATCAAGAAGAACATTTATATCCTCATCCTCTGTAGAAAGATCTTCTGCTAATAAAGGAGTTGCAGTTAAAATTACATTCAGAGGAGTTCTGATCTCATGTGACATCTGCGCAAGGAATGCACTCTTCAGTCTGTCTGATTCTTCTGCTTTTTCCTTCGAAATTATCAGTTCTTTTTCAACTTTTTTACGTTCTGTAATGTCTATTACCTGCTGTATGATATGATGCGGATGGTTGCTTGCGTCCCTGGTCACTACGGATTCCACAATTGCATGAATACTTAAACCGTCTTTCTTTTTCAATTCTTTTTCAAAATATACGTGGGAGAGTTTTCCGGTCAGCAAAGCCTTGTGCAGCTGCTTATCATACTCTACATATTCATCTACTGTGATGTCAGAAATGTTCTGATTCCCTATCTCGTCGGCAGTATACCCTAACGTTTCGCAGAAAGCGCTGTTGCTCCTTATAATTTTACCTTCAGTAGTTGTTATAACCATGCCGATAGGTGCTCTCTCGAATAAGAGACGGAACTGTTCTTCGCTCTGCCTTAGTTTATGCTCTGCCAGTCTTCTCTGGTTAACCTCAAGATTGAGTTCGCCGATTTTGTCTTTTACAACCGTTTTAAGTTCTTTGTTTAATACTGAAACCTGGCGGTTGGCTTTATCCAGATGGTGAGAAAGGAAATTTACGGCTGCGGCAATGATCCCAAGCTCGCTGCTGCTGTTGTATCTCGCTCTCAGGTCGAGGTTCCCGGCTGAGATCCCCTGGGCAACAAGAGCTATCTTACGCATGGGACCCGTTATAAAAATCTTATTCAATAGAAACATCACCAAAAACCCAAGCAGCATCAATCCTCCTACAAACGGAAGAATGGTTTTGTTCTTTTCCTGCAGGTAATCTTCAATAAACTTACCGTCCAATCCAAGATAGATTGTATATGTTTTTCCGGGAAGCTGAACCTGCGACTTAATCATATAAAGGGATGCCTGGTAGTTATAGGAACCCTGAACGTCCGAAGATAAATATTTGCTGTTAAGTGCTTCTGTATAATGATAGCTGTTTAACACGCTGCCGGAGTCCCTGGATAATACACAGTATTCTATATTATTATTCTTTATGTATGTGTGAAATGAATCAGGAATTTTTCGTGTTGAATCTGCGGGTAGGAGTTCTTTATTAACTATTTCTTCAGCAAGCTGTACTGTCCTGAACCTTGAATCCGCGAGCTTTTGAGTTTCAAGTTCTTTCATAAAAAAGATGTAAAGCCCGAAGCCGATCCCTGTAAAAATGAGAAGTATGGTCAGGTTTGACAGGAAGCCTAATTTCAATCCTTCGGATTTTGTTTTTTC
Source organism: uncultured Bacteroidota bacterium (assembly GCA_963839165.1). Classification (GTDB taxonomy): domain Bacteria; phylum Bacteroidota; class Ignavibacteria; order Ignavibacteriales; family Ignavibacteriaceae; genus DATFVA01. The sequence goes on from CAWIUG010000006.1 coordinate 349,301, forward strand.
TGTATGTGACATTTGAATAAAGAACCCTTAATAAATCTGTGTCTCAAATTCAACATTTATGCCATATGTTTTATTTGTTTATAAAGCAAAAACATAGAAATCATTATGCATCATAATGAGAATAAAGCTTCAAAAAATTGAGCGGTGGGTAGGACGATTGGATATGAAGGTGCAGCGCAACTACTTTAAAAAGCTCATTTTATCCGCCTTTTACAGCAGCAGGCCGGGTTCATCTTTATCTTAATAACAGAAGTTTTTTCGTTGTTTGAAAATTATCGGCCCTCAGAGAATAAAAATAAATTCCCGATGGAAGGTTCTCGGGAAGGTAAGTTACTTCATGTTCGCCTGAGGCTTGTTCCGCGTTTACAAGTGTGGTAATCTCCCGTCCAAGTGCATCAAAGACCTTTAGGGTAACGAAAGACCTCTTGCCTAAAGAGTACTTAATCTTAGTGGATGGATTAAATGGATTAGGATAGTTCTGGAATAAACTAAAAGAATTGATTGAACCTTCAGGCACACCTTCGGCAGTGCCCAACACGGTTTTGTCAATCACGACCGACCATATCTGATAAATCCCTGAATAATCCGCCATCCAGAAAGCATTAAGATCGTTGCCTCTGGATATGAGAGCAATGTGATCCCCCTGGTAACCCGAAGACCCCCCGGATATTGCTTTGGGTTTAAAAGTACTATTAACGATTTCATATTCGCTCCAACTATCCCCACCATCTTTCGAATGAGTTATAAAAACAGAGGTTGAGTCAGAGGTGGTATTTCTATCATCATAAAAAATGATATTAAGATTACCGGATTCATCAATATCAAGGTGAGGGAAATATTGAATTTTTCCGTTGTTTAAAAGATCCTGGTTAACACGTATACCATCTGACCATGTATTCCCTTTGTCGGTTGAATGATATAAAATGATATCAGGATCACTCCCTGCGGGTAACTTATTCTTCTCGGTAGTAACAATATACAGCCAGCCGTCTCTCGTGCCTCCGCTCTTGTCGATTGCAATCTGAGGTATACCGTTCACTCTAATATTACTCTTTTCGGAAAGTAGTCCGTTAATTCCGTTTATATCGATTATGTTCTGGCTGAATTCCCAATTCTGCCCCCCGTTTACTGTATGAGCAAAACCTATATAATCTTCATAAGTAGCCGTATCTGAAGTAACAATGCCGGCCCAGCATAAATAAACAGCACCGTCAGCTGCAATTGCAATAGAAGACCCTGAACTTCGCGTTGGAGGATTGGGGTTAACCAGTATAGGCTGACTCCAGTTTAATCCGTTATCTGTTGAAAGCGATAATCTGACAGAAGTATTCACGAAATCTACATACCCAAGATACAACCTGTTCTTGTAGGGACTTTGGGATGAATTGTCGATTTCAAGGGTCCCTTTATCTTCAACGGGATTGCTGGAAATAGTATAATTAGCAGTCCAGGATGCTCCGTTGTCATCAGAATAATTCGAGTACATCCCCGGGAACTGCATCCCTACGTGAGTAAGTATCAATCTTCCGGTATTCGTTATAGCCACACCGGGATCTCCGCCGTGGTTATAGATCGAGGCGCCGGTGCATTTATCGTTTCCTACCCATGTCAATCCGCCGTCCTCAGATAAATAAATTCCTTCACTCCTAAAACCAGTGCTCACGTCTATAGTAACCCCACTTACAAACATCTTATTATTATCGTCCGGAGAAACAGTCACTGCCGGTTCGGTCTGTGTAATAGCTGAAGGATATATCCTGAATTTCGGGAGATCAAGTATAGTCTGCGGCAGTACCGTAAAATTGATCAGAACAAATAAATAAATAATTCTAAAAAGCATCGGTATCCTGATTGTTATAAATTCATACGTATATTTATTCCTGAATAGAAGCTTCTCGGTTCTCCTGTTTCATAATATCTTCCCAGGTAATCGTTTGTATTAACGAAGCCAACATACTTCTTATCAAATATATTATAAACACCGCCATACAGTACCCCGCTAAATAATTCATCCTGGTATGTTATTCCCGCCATTATATTACCATAAAAATAACCGGGTGCAGTTGCACTGTTGGCATCGTTCACATACAACCTGCTGATATAGTCGCAGTCCCATTGCAGTAATCCGGAAACATCTTCACTAAATTCAAATTCTTTATTGAAAATAAAGTTAACAATCTGCTGCGGAACCGAGGGTTCAAAATTGCCCGAGTAATCTACCGGCTGGTTGTCGGCCGACGGTGTGGTTATCTCCGTCTTATAACTGGTGTACTTAAAATCTGTATATGTATAATTAACAGTAACCTCCGTCTCTTCAAAGGGTACCGTGTGTATCCCGATCTCTATTCCGTCCCTCCTTGTCTCCGGTGCGTTTTTGAAAAGGGCCTGCTCGCCGATTATAACGTAAGGTACTATCTCATCCGATATTAAGTAGTGAAAATAGGTGATGTCAAAAATAACTTTTTTCATAAACTCCGAACCTTCATCAATAAAATTTCCCTTAATACCGACTTCGAAATTAACTGATTTTTGTGGTCCAAGTTCCGGATTTAGGGTATACCTGTCGGGTAAAGCTGAAGTTATATCCAGTTCGCTCAGTGCAGGGAAATCATAACTTAAGCCATATGATGTATACAAAGCAAGGTAAGGCAGAAGCTTATAATTAATTCCTACCTTGGGAGTAAAGCCCGTAAATACCCTGGAGGAATCGGTCCTCCCGTATGGCTGGAATGTATTTTTTTTATAGGTGCTGATATCGTACCTGCTGGATACAAAAAGCCCGAGGTCTTCCAGCAGATCAATATGATCCAGGAAGTAGAATCCTACATTCCCAACGCTCGCGTCATATGAATCTCTTATTGAAATATCGGGATTGCCTGAAATATTTTCAAAAGCCGTAAGAGGCCCGCTTTGATAGGCATAGTCGAACCCTGTCGTTATTGTATTTTTCAGGCTCAGAATATGCCCCCTGTTGGAATAACGGGTCAGGGTACCGAGTGAGTATCTTGTTGATATAGCGTATGAATCATTATCAACTTTGGTCAGCTCCTTTATTCCTCCGTAGGCCGATATCTCAATTTCATTTTCTTCGGGTGCTCCGAATCCTGTTCTGTATTTAACAGCCAGTCTTCCTTTTTTGGTAATCCTCCGGAAATCCTGCGCTATTGCCACGGGACTAGCCATATAGGGATCTGTATCAAATTCTTCTTTGGTTAAAGGTCCCGGAAGCCGGTTAAAACCGTCAACGTAATCTCCAAGCAGAGTTATTGATGATCTTGGTCCCAGGTATCCTTCATAAACAGTATTTACAAGGTGTTGGAATTCCTCACTATGCTGACGGTACCCATTCAGATTACGATAGTAATAGGAAAGGAAAAACCTGTTGCTGCTGTTTTTAATTCCCATCTTTAAGCCATTCTGCCTGAACCCGAATTTACCATACTGGTTGTATGTTGCGGCATAGTCCTCATTAAAATAGTAGTCGGTCTTGAAATCAATTACACCTCCCGGCGCATTTGCGTAAAGAGATGACAGATTTCCCTTTACAACTTCCACTCCCGCAAGAGAAGTAAAATCAATTGCATCTATCACCGTCTCGCCGTCCGGTTCAGATAAGGGTATCCCGTCCTGCAGAATCCTTATACCACGTATACCCGTATTTGATCTGGTGCCGAATCCGCGTATCGAAACACGTAGATCCTGGTTGCCGTAGCGCGACTGTAGAAACAGTCCGGGCACATCCGCAAGCACATTCCTTGCCGAGACTTTTTTGCCGTAGGCAAGCTCTTTCTTATCAACACTGAAAACTGAATAGGGAATATCTATTATTCTTTCTTTGGTGCGCGTACCAACTACGGTTACCTCTTCGAGTCCGTACTCAAGGGTATCGGCCACTTCGGTTTTGTTTTTCTGATCTTCGGGATTTTTATTTTCCTGAGAAAAAATTTGTTCCGGTATTAAAAGAGAAGCAACTAAAATGATAAGAACAGTAAGAGGAAGATTCATATGTAAGCACGATTAATTGATGAATATCAGTAATCAAAAATAAAGAATATTATCGATAATATTTATCCATAATATCGGGATCTTTTATTTTCTGAATTCCGGCATTCGTCTGAACAGCAGTAATCATATTTTACTTTGCATTCATGACAGCAGACAAAGAGTTTATCGCACGTCTGGTTATGGCAGTTTATATAATAAGAGGTGGGCTCTCCACAGTAGTAACATTTCGCTATATGCTTTATTTCATCACGACTGTTTGGATTAACGACTCTCCTCTCATCAAAGACGAACATACCACCTTCCCAATAAGTATCAGGGTATCGTTGTATAAAGTTTACTATTCCCCCGTCAAGCTGATAGACATCCTTAAAGCCTTTTTCAACCAGGTAGGCAGAAGCTTTCTCACATCGGATTCCGCCGGTGCAATATGTAATAATTGTTTTATCTTTCTGATCCTTAAGCTCTTCGGCAACATTTTTCCATTCGCGGAAATTTTTCATCGGAGGGGTTATGGCATTCTTGAACTTCCCTATCTTACTCTCGTACCAGTTCCGGGCATCTATAATGATAAAATCTTTACCATCTTTATAAAACCCGAGTAGTTTATCGGGAGTTAACCTTTTGCCCCCGTTTTTAATGGAAACTTCTTCCAGTCCGCTGTGCACAATTTCATTTTTTAACCTTACATGCATCTTTAAGAAAGCATGTTCTTCGGCCTCGTCTTCCTTGAACCAGATGTCTGAGAATTCAGCATAACTTCTTAAATGAGTTTTATATTTTTCAATATTCTCAGAGGTTCCGGAAACAGTTCCGTTTATTCCCTCCGGGGCAATAAAAACCCTCCCCTTTATGTCGTTTTTAAGACACCATCCAAGGTGATGATCTACTATTTCCTGCGGGTTCTCAATCAGGATATACTTATAGAATAGTAATACGCGGTATTTCATTTCTTTGTTTGTTTAATTCCTAAAATCAGGGAAGAAAATAATAATTGCAGGCTTATTTTGAAAGGGTAAAAGATAATAGGAATCTGGCAGGATTATGATATAAAAAGAGATAAATGAATGTTTTTCTAAAAAGGTTGTGGAAACGTATTTGGAACGTTTTCAGAACGTTTTCAGAACGCTTTCAGAACGTTTTCAGATGCCTGATGGAACGTATCTGCCTGCCTTCAGGATTCAATTGCCCTGCAAAAAAGGGCCAGCCTTTAGATTAAATAAAAAGAATTTTTTTACGAAGATTGCCTGATGGTAATTTGAGGAGGTTTTTCTAAATGTTGTATTTTTGAATGTAAGCTTCGATGTCAAATTTTCTTTTAGCACCGTTCCTGTTCATATATCTTATTTTCCCAAATATTTCTCTTTCGGCCCATGGCCGGTCATGTACCCCTCCAATTGACCATGCACATCCCGCATATCCATTAGGATCACGACCGTCAAGTTCATATTTATCGTTAAGAAAGATAGCTGTCCTTAGAGCCTCCTCCGGGGAGTTGGTCCATTCTAGTATTTTTTTTGCCCAGTACATCCTCATATATCCATGCATCTTCCCGGTAGATGTAAGCTCTTTTTGTGCCGCGTTCCAAAGATCTTCGTGTGTATCTGCATCTTCAAACTGCTTCAGGGTGCAAGTGTGTTCCCGGGTATCATTTCTATGCTGCTTAAGTGTTTCCTTTGCCCAGTTCGGGAACCCGGAAACTGAGTCATAGTTCATATTATAAAAGCAAAAATTATCTGAAAGTTCTCTCCTTACGATCAGCTCTTCCAGGAATACCTTTTCAGATTCAGGATCACCCCCATGTTTTTTAACCTCTACAGCAGCCCTCTGTGCCGAGAGCTGACCAAAATGAAGATAGGGAGATAGACCCGATTGAACATCTTTTTCCGGGTCGTTCCGCTCCCTGGCATATTTATCAAATTTTACTTCCAGGAATTCTTTTAAAATCTCGTGGGCTGAATGTTCTCCTGGTTTTATCCGGTCGATGATTCCCGGGCTTTTATCAACATCAATACTTTTATATACATTTTCCCAATTGACAGGATCAGCGGAGAAAGCTTCCTGATTTTTCATCTTTTTAATACTGGGAAATTCAGTTAAAAACTCAGGCAGGTGTTTATGGATTTTTGGACGCAAAGTGTGTGCGGCAAATTCCTGCCTGCCGGAGACGTACCTGCAGGGAATTATATTGTGCGCGTCAATTTCGTAAAACGGGATTTGAATATTCCTCCCTGCCTCCTGTTTCCACTTTCTCTTAATCTTAAGAGGATCGAAATCTGTTACAATAATACTTACATTGTTGGATTTTATGAATTGCGGGATCTCATTCTCCGGATTACCGGAAAGCAGGAAAAAAGGAATGTCATATTCCTTCAGTTCTTTCTCAAGTTCCATTAATCCTTTCAGCATAAAATCGTACTGCCGGAATGAGGAACTTAAAAAATCGGGAACGAGATTGAATACTATACCGAAGGGTCTTTTTCTATCTGATGCCAGTCTCTGAGCGTAAAGCAGAGCGTAGTTGTCATGTACACGCTGATCCCGGCTCATCCAGTATATAACGGGACCCTGGCTCTCCCTACCTTCCTTTAATATCGTTACCCTGTGCTTGAATTCATCCATTTAATATTCTGTTTCTACAAACAACAAATTCGTAACGGAATAAGTTCAGGGGAAGTATGCAGATTTTTTAGATATTGAATTAGGCAGACTTTAGGGGAGGGTCAATTTATTCTGCTTATTGTTCAACGGGTATTGCCAGTACCGGGATCCTTACCCTGTGCCTGAGTCCATCAACTGTTGAGCCGTACATAATATCTTTCAGCATCTTATGACCATGACTCCCTACAATGAGCATTTCAAGCTCTTCTCTCTTAGATATACGGGCTATCTCATCCTCCGGTTCGCCGCCGCCGATAATAGTATGTGTTTTAATATTTTCTTTTCTTAGTTCTGCAGCGAAGTTTTGAAGGTATTCCTCCATCTCTATCGCGCTCTTATCCGCAACAAGATCGCCAATAAACCTTCCCGTTGCCGATTCAACACAATGGATCAGGTAAATAACAGGATTGAGAGATCTCACCAGCGGCAAAGCTCCGTTTATTATCTCTCTGTCTCTCTCAGTCTTCCCCTCAAGCGCTATTCCAATTTTCTTGTACATAGAAGGATACGTCTTCTTATTTTCAAAGAATGATAAAAATACAGATTTTTTGCCGATTACCTTTGCAATCTTTTCTTTCTTAAGATAAGGTTCAAAGCTTATCCAGAATAATAATATAACCAGGAAAAACAACAAAGGCAGCAGTGTATATCTTATCAGGATACCGCCAATGCCCTCTTCACCGATGTTATTCAGAAGAAAATCATATACCAGTTTAAAGTTAAGGACAATGATCAAAACAGCTGAAAGCCAGGCCGCCAGACGAAGCAGCATTCTTGAGGCGAATGCCTTCATCCTCATTTTGCTGTTTGTGAAATGCAGTAGAGGGATCAGGGCAAAAGGAAGCTGCAATGATAGTATTACCTGCGAAAGAACGAGCAGCTCGTCAACTGCCCCCGAACCTGAAATCTTGATTACAATTATTGCCGGGATTATTGCAAGAAGCCGCGTAATTAATCTTCGGAGCCAGGGCCGGAGTTTCCAACCTGTAAACCCCTCCATCACTATCTGACCGGCAAATGTTCCGGTAATTGTGGATGATTGTCCCGCTGCCAGCAAAGCGATGCCGAATGCTATGGGAGCGATATTACTTCCAAGCAGAGGAGACAGCAAAGCGTGGGCATCTATTATGGAGGCTACCTCCGAGTGCCCTGTCGTAAAAAAGACTGCAGCAGCAAGAATTAAAATTGAAGCGTTAACAAGAAACGCGGTATTCAATGCTACGATTGAATCAATAAGGTTGAACCTGTTTGCTTCTTTTAATCCTGAGTCTGTCCTTTCGATACTTCTCGACTGAACAAGAGCGGAATGCAGGTAAAGATTGTGCGGCATTACAGTGGCCCCTATTATTCCAAGGGCTATAAACAGAGCTTCTCCATTCAAAGCGCCCGGCAGAAATCCCTGCGCAATACCGGATACGTCCGGCTGAGATAAAAACATCTCAAACGCAAAACACACCCCTATGGTTGCTACAAGAGCCAGTATGAATGCTTCCATCTTCCTGATCCCGAATGACATAAGGGCCATTAATATCAAGACATCAAAAGCGGTGATCGCTACTCCCCATACAAGGGGAATGTTAAAAAGAAGGTACATTCCTACCGCAGAACCCAGCACTTCTGCGAGATCTGTGGCAGCAATGGCTATTTCAGTAATGATCCATAGAACATAATTAACTGGTTTTGGATAGTGATCGCGGCAGGCCTGCGCAAGGTCCCTTCCTGTTACAATTCCTAATCTGGCCGATAGTGTCTGAAACACGATAGCCATTATGTTAGCAAGAAGTATTACCCAGATTAAGGCATAACCGAACTTTGCCCCTCCTGCAAGATCGGTCGCCCAGTTTCCGGGATCCATATATCCTACTGAAACCATAAAAGCAGGACCCGTAAAGAAGAGCAGCCTCCTCCAGAAACTTGAACCGGGTTTTATTTTTACAGATGAATGTACTTCAGAGAGTGATTTATCCATAAATTATTTTTTTACCAATTCAACAAATACGTTTTCGGCAATCTTGCGGCTGATGCTGTAATCCTTTCCGTTTACTCCTATCAGCATCGATTTATCAAAATTCCTCACTGTCTTCATCTCAATAAGTTCATTCAGGTTTATTCCGATTTCAGCTATATACACAAGGAAACCTTCGTCAAAGTCGTTTACACGAATCACCTTTCCCTTTTCGCCTTCTTTTAAAAAGGAAAGCGGGATGTTCTTTCTTAACTTCGGAACCTTTCCCTCCCTGGAAGGAATTGGGTCTCCGTGAGGATCATATTCCGGAAATTCAAGCATCTCCTCCATCCTGTCGATCAGTTCATCAGAGGCTGAGTGCTCAAGCCTGTGTGCCTCATCGTGAACTTTGTCCCATGGCATTCCTACAACCTGGTTAAGGAAAACCTCCCATATCCTGTGGCGCCTTACCATGTTCTTTGCGTAGCTTCTTCCTTTCTCTGTAAGCGTGATGCTTCGGTACTTTTCATAATTAACATATTTCTCTTTGGATAATCTTCGCAGCATATCCGTAACTGCAGCGTTCGAAATTCCCAGCTTCTCGGCGATCAGATTTGGTTTTATGTTTCCTGATTCATCCTGGAACTTATAAATAGCACTCAGGTAATCTTCAATTGAAATATTAGCCATTTTTATAAAATTTAAGTAAAGATTGAAATGAATTTAAGTAAGCTTAAATATAAAAGCAAGGAGACTTTAATACTGTAAGATATGAAATGGGGATGCTCACAAATCAATACCCGGAAGAAAGGTTTCCCCATAAATATAATTCTTCAGCCTGGCTTTCAGCTCATCAGCATACCGGAGACCTGGTTAGCGACTTTCTGGTTGTATTCGCCCGCCAGCCTTTTATAATTTATGATGTCAACAATGGTTCCTACCAGACAGAGTCCGCCGGTGAAAAGATACAGCAGTCCCATTCCCATCTGGTCTATTACAAATCTCTGAACGCCTGAAACTCCCAGGAAGCCGATCAGCGTAAGTAAAAGTATTATCTGCGGATCTTTTCTTCGCGAGCTATAAATGTTTGCAAACTGCCTGATCTGATCATCGCTGAAATCTTTTACCATCCCCTGTATATAGTTCAGTTCTTCAGGTTCAAGGTTGGGCATTAATTGTAAAAGATTGATCATACTGATACTCCGTCTTTGTTGTAAAAAGTTTTTTTGAATTGATTAAAGGAATCATTAAAAGCTCGTAAATTCTGCGGATAAGCACTGCAAATGCAAATAACCCGAATGGGTGAGTGTTAAGTGATTTCTCAATTTCAAAGGATAGCAGATAATGGATTGATTTTCCTAAACCGCAGCCGGGACAAAAATCGATGCCTATGTTCTTAAAGGGACAAATAGAGAAGTGAGAAGATCCGTCTACATTAATGAAAGCAAGTGCCAGAATCCCCGAAATCCAGATTAAAGCTTCCGGATTCACAACATTGAAAAACCTTGTAATATAATTTTTCATTGAGGTTAACATAAGTGATTCAGTGAGGAAGTTCAATAAAATTATGTTAAACGGCTGATTCTTTCCGCAGGTAACTGTGAAGAGCTTCGATTGTATTTAAATAGAAAACATTGTCATATTTTGTAAGGATTTCAGCCTGGCCGTTAAGTTCTGCCCTCCCCCCAATGATTATTTTCTGACCGGGATAGGTATTCTTTATTTCCCTGACAACATCTATAAGCTTCATAACGTTAATATAAAAACTAAACGAGAGTCCTATAATTTCAGGTTTTTTCAAATCTACATACTTAATTATTTCTTTCGTGGGTGTCGAAGCTCCCAGGAAATAAGTCTCCCATCCGTTCAGTACAAAAACATCAGCGGCCATCCTTGCGCCAAGCTTGTGAAATTCTTTATTTACACACGAAACAAGCGCCCGCTTATTTAACTGTCTTACCGGTTTGATTCGTGACGAGCAATAGTAAAGGAGTTCTTCTGTTATCTCTGTTCCAAGGTGTTCGTCGCCGACAGAAAGTTTATTCTGATCCCACATTTTACCAACCTGGTAAAGCGCCTTCTGAAACAGTCCTGTGTATATTTCGATTATATCAGTTTTTTCTTCCAGTAGATTGTCTACAACTCTCCTGCATCTGTTCTTGTCTCCTTCGAGCAGACCGTTAAAATAATCCAGGTAATAAACTTCTCTTATCATACTTTTTACCGTTTATAAATGTAAAACCCTATTTCCGGCTTTAAAGTTCAATATTTTCCTTACTAAAATATAAATTTTCAGGATTCAATGCCTTTCCTTGAAATTACACCGTTTGTATAATAATGTTTGATCTCCTTCATTTCGGTGACAAGATCCGCCATTTTAATTATTCCTTCAGGACAGTATCTTCCGGTTAATATTAGTTCAACATGCTCAGGCTTTTTCCTTATTACCCCGATAATCTCTTCTTCTGTAAGCAGCTTGAAGTACACAGTAACCAGGACTTCATCAAGTATTATCAGGTCCATTGTTCCCCGGGCCATAAATTCAGCTGCCTTCTGAAGTGCCTCCTGCGCCCTGGTTTTTTCTTCCTCTGAGGGAAGTTCCCGCTTATAAACGAAATCATCTCCTCCCTTTTGTTCAATGGTTATCCATTCTGACAAATATTTGAGCGAGTTAAGCTCACTGTATGGATATTCTTTCATAAACTGGATAATGTATGTTTTCAGTCCGGCACCTGCAGCCCTTACTGCCTGTCCAATGGCAGCAGTTGTCTTTCCTTTTCCATTTCCGGTATAAACCTGAACGTAACCTGCCTTTAATCCCATCCTGAATCCTGTTTTTTAATAATCTTAAACTGAAACATAATTATAATTTTAGTTCATTTTTTGATACGGGGATTAATAAAATAGTTCTTTTTTCAGCATTTTTAGAACAATATTTTCTGGTATGGAATTTTAAGAATTTCCAGTACCTCTCATTCCTGAAAACTTGAAATTTTTTTTCCTAAAAGGGTATGACCATGCAGATTATATCTGATGCAATGACCATAATATTCTCAATTACGCTTCTTGTTGTTTTTCTTATTGCTGCGTTAAGTTTCACAAGTGAAAAACACAATAAAGATTCTAATACTTATTGATCACTAAGTAAAACAGCTTAGGGTGCGGGTGACGGCGTTAACTTTAGAACATCAGCAGGATATGTTATCTTATAGTCAAAAATCAGGTATAATATGTCGTTTCTTGAAGTTATAATACTGTTGATAATTGCGGGTCTTTCCGGTGCAATTGGACAGGCTTTAACGGGGTTCTCAAGAGGGGGATGTTTCCTTTCAATCGTGGTGGGATTTATCGGCGCTCTGATAGGAACATGGATAGCTCATAGAATGAACCTTCCTGAGATCTTTGTGATCAACGTTGGGGATGTTGCGTTCCCTGTTGTGTGGGCCATCTTAGGAGCAGTGGTCTTTACTGCAATATTGGGTCTGCTTTCCCCGGGAAGAAGAACATAAAAAAAATCTTGATATTTCCTTTGTTAAGCATTAGCTTGACTAATCTATTAAATGTATAAAGATGGGAACACATCACAAAGGTACTAAAAAAGAGGTTACAGCCCTCAACACCTACATAAAGCTGGTACGGTCTGTTGAATCACTTAATCAAAGACTCTATCCGTTTCTCACAAAACATTCTCTTACCGAAAGTCAGTTTGCGGTTCTTGAAGCCTTATACCATATCGGACCTCTGAACCAGCGGGAGCTAAGCACAAAACTTCTCCGCAGCCCGGGAAATATTACGATGGTTATCGATAATCTCGAAAGAAGGAAATTCGTTAAAAGGGAGCGTGGAGAATTAGACCGAAGGCATTATATCATCCATCTTACTTCTGCCGGTAAAGAATTTATTTCAAAAATCTTTCCCGAACATCTTCAAGCCATAGTGAATGAACTGGGCGTTTTATCTGAAAGTGAACATTGTGATCTTCAGAAGATGTGCAGGAAGATAGGATTAAAGAACGGCTGAGCTTATTATTTATTTTTTATTAATTCCTCTTTGATTGACGGCAGAACCTTGCCGGCCTCTCCGTAAAAAGATTTATCTGCCAGGTAGGAGATCTCCGTTTCTTCAATATTGATTTCAATGATGTAGGCTCCATTATCACGGGCAATATAAATAAGAGATGCTGCTGGATAAACTACAGCCGAGGTCCCCACCACAAAAAAAATATCACAGCCTCGTGCTGCTTTTTCCGAAGCGGTAAACTGATCCTGCGGCAGGTATTCTCCGAACCACACAATATCAGGCCTTATTAAACCTCCGCATTTTGTGCACCGGGGAATCTTACCCTGCATAGGCAGTTCTTCATTATAAAATGTTTTGCAGTCGATGCAGTAATTGCGCTCAATATTTCCGTGGAGCTCGTAAACAGTTCTGCTTCCTGCCCTCCTGTGAAAATTGTCTATGTTCTGGGTAATTACTGTAACCTTATGAAACAGATCCTGCATCTCTGCAATAGCTTCATGCGCTTTATTAGGTTTTGATTCATGAATGATCTGCTTCCGGTGGGAGTACCATTCCCAGACCATCTCAGGATTTCTTAAGAAAGCATTAAAGTTGGCAAGCTCCTCCGGCCTCAGTTTGTTCCATATACCGTCTTTTCCCCTGAATGTAGGAATTCCGCTTTCAGCGGAAATTCCTGCACCCGTAAAGAAGACAACAGAATCAGCTTCCTGTAGTCTGTTAATTAAGTTTTCCGGAATAAAAATCATATACTAATCATTAAGATCGTTCAGCAGCTGCCTGGCCTCTGCTAATACCTGGTCGTCCTCCTGGTCTTTCTTCGGTGTATCTATTACCTTTTTCAAATAGAATTTCGCCTTGTCATATTCATCATCCTCAAGGTATGCTTTCCCGAGTTCCAGGTAGAACATCCGGAAATTAGGATAGAGCTCTACAGCTTTTTTAAGGTGAACCAGCGCGCTGTCTTTGTCGGCCCAGCCAAGTCCCAGAACTGCCCTTGCCGGGGCCCATTTTTCGCTTACTTTTGCATGGGTCCTGCCGAGGATATATTGAGCCAGGGCCATGGTGTATGCATCTCCATTGTTCAGTTTAATGGCTTTCTCACAGTCGTCTTTTACCTGGTTAACAACACCGCCTACCGTAAACACTCCCTTAAATAATGCTATCCTTCCGTTAACTACTGCCCTTCTTACATAAACTACCGACTGATCCTTAGCAAGTTTTACCGCACGGTCTGCGTATGACAATGCTTTTTCGTACATCGCAAGCTGCGCATCTTCCTCATCACCGTTCGTTGATGGCATTTTCACACCGATATTCACGTAAGAGCGGCTGATCCTCCAGAGGATCTGCCAGTTGTCAGGTGATAATTTATCGGCCTTCAGAAGGACTTCAAGCGCTTTCTGATTCTGAAATTCTTCTGTGTACCTGTCCCCTTCCTGTATTAATGATTCGACTGTCTGTGCCCCTGCAGCAGCGATAAGGAGAAGAACAAATGAAAATATTCTCACGATGGATTTTGTAAAAATAACCATAGCCGTCCTTTTGATTAATCGAAGAGTGATTTGTTTATCTCTTCATCACTTTCGGAAGTTATGCCGTGATTGAAGAGCTCTGTGGAGACAAGACTGATGTACTTAGTCCATTTACTGTTGGTTTTCTGATCCTTTAGAATTGCGTTTTTATACGCATTTACTTTGGCGCTAAGCTCATCGGCCTGATATAGAGTAATGGCCTCAAGTGTTTTGGGAACTACGGGGGAAGCAAATTCAAGTTTTCCCTGATGACTTAATATTACATGTAAAAGGCAGTCCTTCAGGTCTTCAGGAAAGTCTTTTATTTTTTTGGATTCTTCATTTACCAGCATGGCTGAAATAACAATATGGCCAAGCAGTTTGCCTCTATCGGTGTATTCAAAAACGGGTTCGTAACTGAGTTCCTCAGTCTTCCCGAAGTCGTGAAGCATCGCGCCGCATATAAGAATATCCCTGTTGATTTCCGGATGAATATCGCACATCAGATCGCATATTTTTATAATCTCGAGAGTATGTTCCAGAAGTCCATGTATATATGAATGGTGCCACATCTTACCCGCAGGCACATTCACAAACTTTTCAAATTTCTCTCCCAGGAATATATTCTCCATAAGCTGACGCAGGTAGGGCTCATTTATTTTATTCATCCTTGCCGTGAATTCATCCTTCATTTCCTGCAGATCTCTTTTTGAACGGGCAAGAAAGTCGCTGGCAGTAATCCCGTCCGAGGGGCCGGCCGGCCTTATAGCTGTTATTTTGATCTGGGAGTTTCCCTGGAATTCATCCAAAACTCCTGCTACCTTAACAACCAAACCTGGTTTAATTTTAACCAGGATCTCCTCGAAATTATCCCACATATTCGCGTTCAGGGTTAGAGTTTTATCACCGATTTCCAGAAGAAGGTATTGTTTGTTGGCTTTGGTAAGGCGGATCTCACACTTTCGTACGATCAAAAAATGATTAAGTGCTTCCCCTTTTTTTAATAAGTTTAATTCTCTCTGATTGAGCATTTCGGAACGCTGCAGCTATTATTTGATAATTTCTATAACACTTTCCTTCGGGAGATGAGCAATAACAGAACGGTTAAGCAGCTCTATTGTAACAGAAATTGTTTTGTCATTTTCACTCTCCTGGTATGTGCCCTCAACACCGGCAAAAGGTCCTTCTTTAATCCTGACCTTTTTACCCGGAACAAGACCGTTCATTACATAAAAATCTCCGTCATACTCAAGCATTTTCTTAAGATTGTCTATCTGCCATTCCGGTATTACAGCAGGTCGGCCTCTTTCGGTTACACATCTCGCTACCGAATATTGTTCAAGCGCGAGCAGCCTTTCTTTTTCATCGGCTTTTATAAATATATACCCTCGTATAACAGGCTCGGTAATTTTCTTTTTACGGTCGCTCCATTGTTTCAATGTTGTTACAGTGGGAAGATAATGATTTATTCCGTTTGCCTCCAGCTGTTCGGCGGCTTTAAATTCACTCCTGGGCTTCGTATAAAGAGCAAACCAGGATTTTCCGATACTCTCCCTGGTATTTTCAGATAACATTTATTTACCGATAATTGATTTTCTTCCGATAGAATAATATGTAAATCCCATATCCTCCATCTTGGATAAATCATATAAGTTCCTGCCGTCAAAAATCACTGGTTTGTTCAGTGATCTCTTTATTTTTTCATAATCGGGTGTTCTGAATTCGTTCCATTCGGTAACAATGATCAAGGCATCGGCTCCCTCAAGAGCTGTATATGGAGTTTTACAGAATTCAACTTTATCTTTAAGGATTTTACGGGATGTTTCCATAGCTGCCGGATCGTATGCCTTAATTTTTACTTTGCTTTCCAGAAGCGTCTCGATCAGTCTTAGTGCGGGAGCTTCGCGTACATCGTCAGTATTGGGCTTAAATGCCAGTCCCCATACCGCAAAGGTTTTCCCCGTCAGGTCTTTTTTATAATGATTCTCTATTTTGTGAAAGAACCTGATGATCTGGTTCTTATTTATTTCATAGACAGATTTAAGGATCTTAAAATCATATTTGTTTTCCTTAGCTGTGTTGATCAGCGCTATAACATCTTTCGGAAAACAGGAGCCGCCGTAACCAACACCTGGGAACAGAAATCTCTTGCCTATCCTTGAATCAGAACCTACGCCTATTCTAACTTTATCTACTTCCGCGCCGGTTATCTCACAGAGATTGGCTATCTCATTCATAAATGAAATTTTAGTCGCCAGGAAGGAGTTAGCAGCATACTTTGTTACTTCGGCCGACTTTTCGTCCATAAAATAAATCGGATTTCCGGATCTGACAAAGGGTTCGTATAGCTGCTCCATAATGTCGCGCGTCTTTTCATTGCTTGTTCCTACAACCACACGTTCCGGTTTCATAAAATCATCAACAGCCATACCTTCTCTTAAAAATTCAGGGTTGGAAGCAACATCAAAATCAAACCCGGGTGCGTGCTTTTTAACGGCACTCCTTACCTTATCGCTCGTGCCTACAGGTACAGTGCTTTTATTAATTATTACTTTAAATCCAAGTGTGGGGTCAGCTTTAAACATTTTGCCGAGATCATCCGCAACTTTCAGTACATACTGAAGATCAGCGCTTCCGTCGTCATCCTGGGGGGTGGGTAGGCAAAGGAAAACGAGTGAGGAATGTTTAACTGCTTCTGAAAGCTCTGTGGTAAATTTTAATCTGCCCACTTTTATATTTCTGTCAATAAGTAAATCAAGTCCCGGTTCATAAATCGGCACTATTCCTTTTTTAAGTTTCTTTACTTTTTCTGTATCAATATCCACGCAATAAACTGTATTTCCGGTTTCGGCGAAACATGTGCCGGTTACCAGACCTACATATCCTGTTCCGACAATAGCTATATTCAATTAAATCTCCGTGTTCTTTGTTATTCCGTTTTAATAATAGTTCAAATGTCCTGCAGCTGTGCTTTCAGCTCAGGACCCTTCATAGATTTATTAAGGATCTTCATCACCCCAAGGTTCTTATAATGTGCGGCAGCCTGGTCCTGTAGATCATCAGCAAATAAACAAACGGGTATTTCGGCTGTCCTGTTCTCTGCCTGAAGTATTTCCATAAACTGAATTCCATCCATCAGCTGCATTTTATCATTAAGAATTATAATCGAAGGCATCTTTAATTTTATCTCCGAAACCGCTTCAAAACCATTGGGACATGTTCTTACAGAATAAGTCGGTTTTACCTCTTCAATCAGGCTTTTTATCTCTGCGCAGAGGCCATTCTCTATTCCTACTAACAGTATATTCTCTCTGAAAAGCGGGAAAGTAAAATGAAACTCCGATCCGGTTTCTGATTCTGAGAAGTACCAGATCTCTCCGCCATGCTTTTCAATTATCTCACGGCAAAGGATTAATCCTAATCCCGTACCTTTCTCGCCTCCCGTTCCCTGGGTAGAAAAGATCTTGTTTATCTGGAATAGCTTGTGTTTATTAGGTTCAGGGATCCCTTTACCTCTGTCCCTTACTACGAATTCAACAAACTTATCATTGAAAGGGGAGGATTTAATGTCTATAATTTTGTTTTCCGTAGAATACTTTATGGAGTTTTCCAAAAGATTCAAAACCACCTTCGAGAATAATGCTTCATCAGCCTCTATGTACAGATCACCGGGTACATAAACCCTTATTTCAATATTTTTTCTTACAGCTTCACCGGTAAGCGATGAAACAACATTATACACAGTGTTTCTTACTTCAACTTTAGTAAGTTCTGTATGCGATCTTCCTGTCCTCAAACGCGACCAGTCGAGAAGATTATTAATAAGCTTCAGCTGTTTTACCGAAGAGGTATGTATCAGATTCAGGTATTCGATTTTCTCCGTTTCCGGCAGTTTCGGTTCATTCAGCAGGATCTCTGAAAAACCCAGGATACTCGTAAAAGGTGACCTTAGATCGTGCGAAAGGATGGCAATAAAATCGTCTTTTGAGTAATTCGTATCCTGCAGTCTCCTTATCTCTTCGTCTAATTCTGATTCTCTGTTCTTCAGATCAGTTATATTCTGCACAATGCCGTATGCGCTTTTCAGCTTGCCGGAAGGATCTCTTTCTGCATGGACCAGTTCTCTCACCCATAGATTTTTATTGTTCTTACCGGTTATTCTGTAGTCGGCTTTATACTGGTTTAATGATGGATTTTCAATCAAATCATTGAACTTTACTCTCAGGGGTTCAAGGTCTTCCTCATAAACCAAGCTATACCATTTTCCGCGCATACCTCTGAGTTCTGAAGGCTCAAATCCGGTCACAATGGCGGCGTTTTCGGAATAGTTTATATCCTCTATGTCCCCCTCCATCGTCAGAAGCCAGGTAAACCTGTCATCAAATTCGCTGGGGTTTCCGGATAAAATATCAGCGGGGAGATTTTGAAGTGTATGTTTTTCCAAAATAATCTGTTTTTTTTATCTTTAATAATTAAGAATTTTAAATATGAATAACCGGAAATATAAAAAATAATCCTCCTTGAAGAAAAATTAATAAACCCTGGCGTGACCTTTTAAACCCCATTTGCTTGCAGATATCCAGAAGCTAACCCAATACCTGCTGAAGATCAGCCTCAATTAAATTTAACTTTGGAAGATGCAGGCTGCCCGGAAGCCTGGCTTAAGATGCCAGGATATATGGTGTTCTGATTGATTTAATTTTATGTGCAGTCTCAAACGCTGCCTCTCGTGGTGACATTGATATACTCGAAATCAGACTTCGGTGATATTTGCGAAAGTTCTTTTTATACCTTTATGATATTTGACTTTAGGGTACCCTATAATCAGAAATATTCCGCTTTTGCACCTGTTATTTATTTTATACTTCTTCTTAAGTGAAGCACCTCCATGTTCAAGAAACGGGTGTATGCTTCCTATCATGCATGTCCCGAGTCCCAGCGATTCTGCTGCCAGCATAGCATAGGTTGCCGGGATATACGGATCGGCACGGTCTGAGTACGGTGACCCATAAAAATATAGGGCTAACGGGGCATTATAGAGAAGCCAGTCTTCTCCTTTTTTGTTCCTTTCTATTAGGAATCCGATTAGAGGGATAAGGAAGGATTTATACAACTCATAATCCGCCCGCGAAATAAAAGGTCTCCATAAAGGAAGCGTCCGTTTTGAAAACATCCACCGGATACTTTCCAGATATTTAATAAAATCACTGGAAAAGGCTTTTACTTTCTCTTTTCCCCTGAAAACAACAACTTCAACATCCGAAGGAGGAATACCCATTGGCGAGCTTACAGCGGCTTTCAGAATTTTATCAATATGTTCCTGCTCAACCTCCTTAACCTTAAAGTCCCTTATGCTTCTGCGTTTGAACATCAGAGAAAACAGCTGTTCGTAGTTTGCAGCAGTTTTAGCCTCGGGAAGTGGAACGAAATCATCCATTGTAATCGTCCGGCCGTCAACTTCAATACAGTCCTCGGGACAAACAGCTACGCACTGGGCGCAGCCTACGCAGCCGAAGACCGGATTTTCATCCACGGTGATTTTTCCGTTCTTCATCTGCAGAGTAAGATCTTTGCAGACTAAAGAACACAGACCACAGTCGCTGCACTGACTAAAATCTATTTTTACCTGAGCATTTTCGTTCGTACGGGATGTTTTAATAGACATAATTCCTTCCCCGGAAAATTCTAATTCCCATTATTTCATTAACCTGAAGATATTTTTAAAAAACAGAAGAAGCAATAAGAATATTAGCATCCCGGTTTATAATCTGCTTCATTTTGAAGCGGAGGATCTACGGTGTAGGCAGGTTTTTATAAGGCGGAAGAGACGGTTCAACGACGGTTCAATGAGTATTTTAAGAGGTATATTGATGAAATATTAAACAGGCTGCCGGAAGGCTTTTAAATCATTTTCCCCTTTAATAATTTGTTTTTTTGAATTTGTATTATAGCTTTTTTAAAGCTGAAGTTCAACGGGGAGAATAGATGGAGGTATCATATTAAAACCAGTCAGAATATTTTGGGATTGGTGTTCTTCTCAACAAATACTTTTGCAACATCCAGGATAAGCGAAGGATTATTCACAAGAGCGGTGGTGAATAATTTTTTTAACGTCCGTTTTTCGTAGGGTACCTTTAAGAAGCTTCGTGCAATACTGTTAAATTTTTCGTCAGTGAAATTATAAATTCCGTTCTTTATCCTGTCAAATATTTCATGTCGTTTTCCCAATCGCTTAGACCATTCTTTATCATATGTTAGTACGTGATCAGGTTTATTTTCCCTGATCGCTTCGGCAGCTATCCTGCCCGCAATACTTCCCCCGATCATTCCGCTGGCAATGCCCCCGCCGCTGAGAGGATTCACCTGCCTCGCAGCATCTCCTGCCAGCATAATTCCAGGTGCTGAGATCTTTGGTAAAGTGATACTGCAGGGAACCCCCCCGGCTACAGTGGTTAAAATGGGAGCCTGAGGGTAATGTTTATTCATAAAGTCATTCAGGAAAGTTTGGGCAGATTTCTTTTTGCCTGTTAGTCCGCTAACACCAAGACCAATATTGGCTTTCCCATTACCTTTCGGGAAGATCCAGAAATACCCGTTAGGCGCATATTCCTGTCCGAAATAAAAGTAGAGCGTATCGTCTTTAACAGGAATATCAGCAGCGGTAATCTGAACAGCGCTTTCCATATCACGGAAATCGATATACGTTTTCAACCCTGCCCACCTGCCTGCGCGTGATTCCACCCCGTCGGCTGCGATCACTACCTTTGCATTTACTTCTTTCTGCTCCCCCTTAAACTCATACTTTACACCGCTGACCCGTCCGTCGTTAAAAAGCAGTCCGTTTACATAAGCCCTGGTTAATATTTCCGCACCTGCATCAGCGGCTGTTCTTGCAAGTTCATAATCAAATATCCTCCGCTCAAGAACGTATCCCGCATTCCCAAATTCTATAGTAACCTCATTTCCGTCGGGTGCGGTAAAGGAAAACTTGCTTATGACAGCGGCTATCCATTTAGGATCGGGCTGAATGAATTCCTCCACCCCGGCTTTGCTGATCGCCTCACCGCATCTTACCGGGTAGCCCACATCCCGGTCCTTCTCAAGCATAAGGACGGAAACACCTGACTCTGCCGCTGTTCTTGCGGCAATGCTCCCTGCAGGTCCTGCACCCACAACTATTAAATCATAGTTTTCGTTCATACGGATTTTATATCTTTTATTTTTCGTCTCCTTTAGTTCAAGCTGTTTTCTAAATATTTTGCACCAAAAAATCACTGTTCCCGGGAGACATTCAGGGTTCCGTCTATCGCAGAGGGATACCTTCCTTCTTAAATTCAATTACCTCAATAGGACAGCTCCACACGCACTTAGCGCAATTCGTACATCGGTGATCAATTATACTGATTTCCGCTTCCTTTAATTCAATTGCGTCTTCGGGACAAACACCCACGCAGCATCCGCAAAAATCGCATTTATCCGGTAAAATGTTTATCAAAAGCTTTCCGTTTTTAGCCTGCCTGTACTTCATTTATCAATTATAATTTAATTGGATGGAAATTAAAAATAATTAGTCTGAAAGAATATATTCAAAGGATGTGAGTTTTAAGAAAATTTTATTGGCAGTTTTCCGAAACCGTCTTTTTTTCCTCTATTAATATAACAGAAGTTTTTTTGTTTAATAATTTATACATTTGGCAGGGGTAACTAAGCCGCAAATTTTGCGGCTTTTTTTTGTTAATTCTCATAAGGAACGTCTTCGTCTTTAAGATCCTCTTTTATAAGCTGTTTCTCCCTGCTAAGGTCCCTTATCTCTTTAAGTAGTTCAAGCCTTTCGCTTTCATTGGTCAGAGTTGACATTCTGTCATTCAGAACCGATATCCTTTCCTCAACCTGTCTCAGCTTAAATTTTCTTACCGCGTCGGATGAATATTTCTTAAATGTTTTTTCCTGATCTTCCGAAGGATTTATATCATCCCAGTTTTTGCTGATCTGATATTTCTCAAACGATAACTCCCTTGCGTATGATTTTGCTTCCTCGGCATCAAGTTTTTCTATCAGAGAGGCAGCGGTCAGGTCTTCATCATGCATCACAGCGGATTGAACCAGTTCAGCTAATTCCTGGTGAATACCAACTTTGAACTCGTCAGGCTTTATATGGCGAAGAATAAAATCGCTGGTTTCCCTGCTGCCTTCAAGCAGAAGTTTAATTAGTTCCCTTTCAAGACTTAAAGCTGTAAATGTCAGCTTCGCTTCCGATTTTAATACAGTATTTTCTTTCTCAGAGATTTTTCTTTGCTGCCTGTTTTCTTCAACTGCCTTCTGTTTACTTTGTCCCGCTTTAATCTTATCGTATTCGCTTTCTATCAGTTTTTCACGAAGGTTAAATTTCTTAGCGATATTCTTGATAAGGATATTAACCTTAAGCTCATCATTTATTAAGGCGAGGGGACGTACAAGATCGCGGATGGCTTCGGTTGTCTTTGCGGGATCATCAAACATCCCGAGGGAATCGTAGTAATCCGACTGATATTCGAGGAAATTCTTCGCTGATTTTACCAGCTCCTCAAACTTTTCTTTTCCGAAATTATTCACATACGAGTCGGGATCCTCTCCCTGCGGAAGGGAAACAATCTTTATCTCAAAGTCTTTTCTGAGCAGGATCTCAATACTTCTCATCGCAGCCTTAATACCAGCGGTATCGGCATCAAATAAAAGAACAACATTTTTTGTATATCTCGATAAAAGCTGAACCTGCTCTTCCGTAAGGGCAGTACCAGAAACAGCAACTACGTTTTTAATACCGCTCTGGTAAAGAGAGATAAGGTCCATGTATCCTTCAACCAGTATAGCCTTATCCAGCCGGCGAATCTCATCTTTCGCGTGAGATAATCCGTATAAAATCCGTCCTTTTGTATATATCAGTGATTCCGGGGAATTAAGGTATTTGGCTGATCCTTCTTTATTCTCAAGGATTCTTCCCGCAAATGCCACTACCCTGCCGTTGGGAGAAAAAATAGGGAATATAATTCTTGAGGAAAACTTATCGTATAATCGTCCTTCTTTTGATTGCCCGATCAGACCGAGTGCAAGAGACTTTTCAATATCAATCTTCTTCTCCTGAAGGAAGTGGAGCAGGTTATCCCAGCCGTTAAAAGCATAACCAAGTCCGAACGCTCTCATTGTAGCAGGTTTTATTTTCCTGTTCTGGAAATAATTAAGTGCGATCTCACCCTCATCTGAATTCAAAAGGTTGTGAGAGAAATATCTTGCCGTTTCAGTATTGATATCGTAGAGAATTTCCTGTTCCGACTGCCGTTCATCCGATTCCTGTTGATCGATCTCAAGAGGAACTCCCAGTTCCTCTGCAAGTTCCTGCACAGCTTCCACGAAGGATATTTTCTCATATTCCATTAAGAATTTGAAAACATTTCCGCCGGTATGACATCCGAAACAATGGAATATCTGTTTTTCATCACTCACTGTAAAAGAAGGGGTTTTTTCAGAATGGAAAGGACATAGTCCAAGGAAGTTCTTCCCCCTCTTCCTTAACTGCACATACCCCGATATTACATCCACAATATTCGCAGCAGACCGTATCTCTTCTATTTTATTCTCAGATATTCTCATATTATATCAGTCAATCACATAAATCATTTTATATTTATCCTAATTCAATTTAATCAATAAATTCAAAAATCATTTCCGAAAAATACCATAAATCCAATTTTAAGCAATCCTTCTTTTTATATCTAATCTTGAGAGAAATATGATCAGGAAAAAATACTGAACAATCCGGCACAGTAAACACAAGCTGCTGGTATGCGCTGAATGAACCGCACAGTATTGATATTACGAGACGTATAAGACAGTGCAGGACATACTAACCCAACACGGGCATCCGCCTCTGATTTTTGCGGGGGAAGATTTTTAACACATTATTTTGATTCAAAACGAGCGGCTTATTTGTTATATTTGTTAACCTGACAGGATAAAACACGGAAACTTTTTAGAGTAAAAAGATTAAATATTAATGATTGAATCGATAAGTAAGGCAAAAAAATACTGCAATAGTCTCACCTCTTACTCACGTTATAAAACAAGAGTTGTAAATGTTGGGGATATCCCGCTCGGAGGCGACAATCCTATCAGAATCCAGTCGATGACTATCACTGATTCGATGGATACAAAAGCAACTGTTGAACAGACGATAAGGATGGTGGAGTCGGGATGCGATTACGTAAGAATTACTGCCCCCAGCAAGCTCGAAGCTCAAAACCTGGAGAATATTAAAAAGGAATTGAGACAGCAGGGTTATAATGTGCCTCTCATCGCCGATATTCATTTTACCCCCAATGCTGCCGAGATCGCCGCAAGGATAGTGGAGAAAGTGAGAGTTAATCCGGGTAATTATGCCGACAGGAAAAAGTTCAACATAATTGAATATACCGACAAACAGTACGGGGAAGAACTCGATAGGATAAGACAAAAGTTTACTCCCCTTGTAAGGATATGCAAGGAATACGGAACAGCTATGCGGATCGGGACAAACCACGGATCCTTATCCGACAGGATCATGAGCCGCTATGGTGATACCCCTCTTGGTATGGTCGAATCCGCCCTCGAGTTTGTAAGAATTTGTGAGGAACTTAATTACAGGGAAATTGTACTCTCTATGAAAGCCAGCAACCCCCAGGTAATGGTGCAGGCGTACCGGCTGCTTGTAATTAAAATGGAAGAAGAGGGGATGAATTATCCAACCCATCTGGGAGTTACAGAGGCCGGCGGCGGTGAGGATGGAAGGATAAAATCTGCCCTTGGTATAGGCTCTCTCCTTGAAGATGGTATTGGCGATACTGTTCGTGTTTCACTCACCGAAGACCCCGAATTTGAAGCTCCTGTTGCTATTGAATTGGTTGACCGATATAAAGACAGAGAAAGCCATAAAGAGATTATTCCTGTTACCAAAATTCCCGTTGATCCCCTTGAATATAAGAGAAGATATACGTTTGAGGTTTTGAATATAGGAGACTCAAGTGTACCCGTAGTTGCAGCTGATTATTCAAATAAGAGCATTTCAGATCCCAAAGATCTGGCTGATATAGGTTATCGCTACAACACGGAAACCGATAAGTGGAATTTAAGCGACAGCGCTGCTGATTTAATATTCACCGGTGATGGTCAGGTACCCTTTGAACTCCCTTCAGGACTAAAACATATCAGAAACTTTCAGTCCTGGAAAAATGACCGTAAAGGTTATCCCTTGCTCACCTCTGATATATACCTTAAAGAAAAGGATCTTTCTGGTTCACTCAATCTCGTTCAGCTTGAATTAAATAACCTTTCCCCTGAATTGTTAAACAGACTTAAGAAAGATAAAACGGCCGTAATTCTCTTAACTACCTCAAACCCGCATGGAATGGCTGAACAACGAAGGACTTTCTTTGCGTTAATGAACAATGGAGTTGAGAACCCCGTAATAATAAAAAGAACATATGATAACATCGATATTGATCAGCTGAGATTGTTTGCTTCCACAGACCTCGGTGGTTTGCTTATAGATGGATTGGGTGACGGAGTTTGGATTTCTTTAAAGGGAAAACTTAAAGATGAGGAAAAAGAGTTTAATGGTCACAACAAGCTGATAAGAAAATTTGTAAATATTAATGAGTCGTATGAAGCAGTAATAAACCGTACGCTCTTTGGAATTCTGCAGGCAGCACGGGTGAGGATATCAAAAACCGAATATATTGCCTGCCCTTCCTGTGGAAGAACGCTTTTTGATCTGCAGATAACAACAGAAAAGATAAGGAAGCGTACCGAACATCTGAAAGGTGTGAAAATAGCAGTGATGGGATGTATTGTTAATGGTCCCGGAGAAATGGCAGATGCTGACTATGGCTACGTCGGCTCCGGAGTCGGCAAGATTACCCTGTACCGCGCCAAAGATATCGTGAAAAGAAATGTGCCGGCAGAAAATGCCGTAGATGAACTTATAGAGTTGATAAAGGAAGACGAAAGCTGGATTGATCCGATAAATTAATAGGTCACTGGCTCGATTGTTGTTTATTAAGTATTGATCTGGTATATTTAGAGACTTGATATGGATAAACTAATTTTAGAAAAACTTAAATTTCTCGATCTTGTTAAATATTCTGCTCCCGCAAAAACCATAAAAGCAGAGAAATTATAAAGATGCACTTCAAATTTTAGAAGTGCATTTTTTTTTGCTATGAAGTGTATTGAAATAATTAAATATCTGGAACAATGGGCTCCTAAAGAAACAGCCTGGAATAAGGACAATGTAGGATTGCAGGTAGGATCCGGCGAAAGAGAAATAAAAAACATTTTCCTCTGTCTTGATGTTACCTCTTCTGTAGTCGATGAGGCAGTGAGGAAATCCTGCAGCCTTATTATTTCACACCATCCCCTTTTATTCCTTCCCCTTAGAAGAATTTCAACTGACGTTGATGTGCGTTCCGGAATTATTGAGAAACTTATTAAAAATGATATTACACTTTATTCTGCGCATACTAACCTTGATTATACAAAGGACGGTGTAAGCTTCAGACTGGCAAAACAATTAAAATTAAAGAATATAGATTTTCTTTCCAGGCTTAATTCTAACCAGGTAAAACTCGTTGTTTTTATTCCTGAAGAATCACTCGAAAAAGTTTCCGGGGCAATATTCCACGCTGGCGGAGGCAGAATCGGTGAATATTCCAGCTGCAGCTTTAGAATTCCGGGAAAAGGAACTTTCAGGGGATCGGAGAAAACTAATCCCGCGGCAGGAATAAAGGAAGTGTTTGAGACGGTGAAC
The DNA here is from genome assembly GCA_963839165.1 of uncultured Bacteroidota bacterium. Taxonomy (GTDB): domain Bacteria; phylum Bacteroidota; class Ignavibacteria; order Ignavibacteriales; family Ignavibacteriaceae; genus DATFVA01. The sequence continues at coordinate 376,257 of CAWIUG010000006.1, forward strand.
GAAGTGCGGCTTGAAGTCATGGTCGATTCCTGGAAACTGAAGAATGTGCTTTCTGAGATGCTGAAGGTTCATCCGTATGAAGAACCGGCATATGATATTTACCCTCTGAATAATGAACACGTAAACTATGGTGCGGGTGCCATAGGTACCCTCGATTCCCCTATGAGCACTGAAGAATTCCTCTCATTTGTAACCGATAACCTTAAGCTGAAAAACTTCAGGTATTCCGGCACTGGTAAAAGAAAAATAAAAAGTGTTGCTGTATGCGGAGGTTCGGGAAGTGAATACCTAAAGGACGCCGTTCAGGCGGGAGCCGATGCTTATATAACGGCTGATATTAAATATCATACCTTCCAGGAAGCGGAAGAAAATATTTTACTTATTGATGCCGGGCATTACGAAACGGAAATTTTTTCAATGGATGAGGTCAGGGAAAGACTCACACCACTTCTAAATAAGCAGATTAAAATTTTTAATTATAGTAAAACTACAAATCCGGTTAAATTTTTTATAAATAAAAAGGAGAATGGATAAATTGGTAAACAGATTAAAAACCCTGTATGAATTGCAGCAGATTGATGACCAGCTTGATGTACTAGAGGAACTCCGGGGGGATTTACCAAACGCCGTTCAGGCACTGCAGGACAAAATAGACGGCATAAGAGACCAGGTGACGGAAAAGGAGACAAAACGTAAAGAGTCACTTGAAAAAAGAGAAGAAAATGAAGAAGAAGTAGAGAAGCTGAAAACGAATCAGAAAAAGTTTAAAGCCCAGCTCTACCAGGTTAGAAATAATAAAGAATATGATGCGCTAACAAAAGAGATCGATCATACCGAAGAACAGATAACCAAACTGGAAACGGAAAATGATGCTCTTGCTGATCAGAGTAAAACTCTGGCGGAAGATATCGAGTCACTTAATCCGCAGCTTGGTGAACTCAATGAGGAACTGAAGGTTAAGGAGGCTGACCTTAAAGAGATCATTAAGGCCAATGAGAAAGAAGAAGCTAAACTCCGTACACAGAGAAAAGAGATTGAAGCACAGACCAGGAAACCCGATTATTCTGCATATATGAGAATACGAAGGGCTAAGAAAGGAAAAGCTGTTGCAACAATCAGAAGATCTGCATGCTCGGGATGCCATAATATAGTCCCTCCGCAGAGACAGCTTGAGATAAGAAGGAATAACAGGCTTTTCTTCTGTGAATACTGCGGCAGGATATTGGTTTCACCTGAAATTGCTGAGCTTGCTGAAGAATAATTCGGGGATCGTAAAAAAATAGAATTTTTTCCTTCTGTTTTTAAGGGAAATCTCCATAAAGACTATCCTATAGATCTTTTCTGCTGACTTATGGCATTTAATTTATTATATTCGCCTCAGTTAAATATTAATTATCATTTCTTTTAGTTATCAAAACTTAAGAGATTGAGAAGAGTTTAAAGAATAAAAATACAGTTCAGAACGGGCAATTGCTCCTCCTGTAAAACGGAGGGGAGGAAAGTCCGAACTTCACAGAACAGAGTGCCGGGTAACACCCGGGAGTTGTATGGAGCAATCTTATAACTACGGAAAGTGCCGCAGAAAAGATACCGTCCCGGTGAAAACCGGGATAAGGGTGAAAAGGCAGGTTAAGAGCCTACCGCGGTAATGGTAACATTACCGGTCCCGAAAGGGAACCCGTTTATACGGGTCATGGCAAACCCCACTCGAAGCAAGGTCAAATATGGAGATACATCTTTTAATAGTACGGAGTTGTTCGCTTCGATATCCGATAAAATCGGGTATGATCTCCGGGTAGACCGCTCGAGCTTTGCAGCAATGCGGAGCCAAGACAAATAATTGCCGTCCCGCTTCGGCGGGATTACAGAATTCGGCTTATAGTTCTGATCAGTGTTTTGTTCTTTTATAATTTTTTATCTCTTAAAAGAGTATTATGCCAGAAAAACGCTGGAAAATAAGAGATGTCATCGACGACTATACTACACGGTCGCTGGCTGATTCGCTCAATATCTCAGAGGTATTGACCAGACTCCTTGTTTTAAGAGATATAAGAACTTTTACTCAGGCTAAGAATTTTTTCCGCCCTTCTATTGAATCTCTTCACGACCCTTTCCTGATGGATGGAATGGAACCGGCAACCTACCGTGTCATCCAGGCCTTAACAGAAAATGAACGTATAACTGTCTACGGCGATTATGATGTGGATGGAACATGTTCTACTGCTCTGCTTTATCTTTTCCTTAAAGAACTGGATGCGAACGTTGAGTATTATATTCCTAAACGGCTTACAGAAGGATATGGTCTTTCTGCAGCCGGTATCGAGTATATTAAAGGCCGCGGAACTTCATTGATGATTGCGGTCGACTGCGGTATTACTGCTATTGAGGAAACTGAGCTTGTTAATAAACTGGAGATGGATCTGATCATCTGCGATCACCATCAGCCTAAGGAACAGATTCCGAATGCGTATGCGGTGCTTGATCCGCTGAAACCCGGATGCAATTATCCTTTTAAGTATTTATCCGGAGCCGGTATTGCTTTCAAGCTTGCTCAGGGAGTAGCTGAAAGAATCGGGAAAAGAGAGATGCCGATGCAGTATCTCGACCTCGTTGCTCTGGCCGGCGCAGCCGATATTGTTCCTCTGGTTGATGAGAACCGTTCGCTTGTTAGTGAAGGTATCAGGATTATAAATGATAACCCCCGCCCCGGTGTCGAAGCGCTTATCGCTAAGAGTAATGTCCATCCCGGTAATCTTAATACGGGACAGATAGTTTTTACTCTCGCTCCACGGATAAATGCGGTGGGACGACTCGGCGATGCTGAACGTGCCGTTGAGCTTATGATAACAAAAGATAAGGCTGAAGCTCTTAAGCTTGCCCAGGTGCTTGAAACAGAAAATTATGAGAGAAGAAAGATCGATGTTGATACTTTCGATAATGCCCTGGAACTTGTGGAGAGTACTATCGATCTTAAAGAGGAATTGTCTATTATTCTCCACCAGGAGGCATGGCATCCGGGAGTAATAGGTATTGTCGCTTCAAGACTTGTTGAAAAATATTACCGTCCTACAATAATGCTCACAACTGTCGACGGTGTGGCGAAAGGTTCTGCCAGAAGTATCTCTAATTTTAATATTTATGAGGCTCTTAAAAAATGTGAGGACTTGCTGATCCATTTCGGGGGACACCAGGCAGCAGCTGGACTTGCGGTAGAAGTGGATAAAATAGAAGAATTTAAAGCGAAGTTTAATAAGATCGTTAGAGAAACTGTAACCGAAGCTGATCTTTTTCCTGAGGTTTATATTGACTCTAAGCTTAAATTTTCAGAAATAACACCTAAGTTTTTAAGAATTATTGACTTATTCTCACCCTTTGGTCCCGGTAATACGAGACCAGTGTTTTTGTCGGAGGAAGTAACGGTAGCGGGAACTCCCAGAATCGTGGGTAACGATCACCTTCTCGTTGCATTGAAACAAAATGGCTGTGAAAGAATATTTGACTGCATAGGTTTTAATATGGGAAGCTACTGCGATATTGTAGGGAGAGACGGACAGCTTCTGGATGTGGTGTATTCGATAGATAAGACGGTGAGAGATGGAAGGATATTCCCTCAGTTTAAAATCAAAGATCTTAAAGTATTAGCAAATATAAATAGGAGTATAGCTTAAATGTCAGGTCATTCAAAGTGGGCAACTATTAAAAGAAAAAAGGGCGCACTCGATGCTAAGCGCGGTAAAATGTTCACTAAATTAATCAAAGAACTTACCATTGCCGCCAGAGAAGGCGGAGGTGATCCTGCAGCTAATCCAAGGCTGCGCCTGGCAGTTGATAACGCTAAAGCGGCAAATATGCCGCAGGATAATATTGAAAGAGCAATCAAGAAAGCCACCGGCGAACTTGAAGGTGTTACTTATCAGGAGATGACTTACGAGGGATATGGTCCCTCCGGTGTTGCGATACTTGTGGAGGTAGCTACCGACAATAAGAACAGGATCGTTGCCGAAGTAAGACATATTTTCAGTAAGTACGGCGGCAGTATGGGTGAGACAGGATCTGTTGCATGGATGTTCGACCGCAAGGGTGTTATCAGTCTCCCGAAGCAGGAAAAGACGGAAGACGATATTATGGAAATTATTCTTGATGCCGGTGCTGAGGATCTGCAGACTGAAGATGAATATTTCGAGATCCAGACACCCCTCGAAAGCTTTGAACCTGTCAGAAAATCACTGGCTGATAAAAACCTTTCCATCGAGAATGCGTCTCTTCAGTGGATAGCGAAAAATACTGTGCCTGTTGCCGGAGAGGAAGCCGAGAAGGTAATGAAGCTGATCGATGCAATGGAGGATAACGATGATGTTCAGAACGTCTACTCTAATGCCGATATTGATGAAAGTTCTATAAACTAAAAGCGTACTGCGCTTAATAATAAATGATTATTCTCGGAGTTGACCCCGGAACAAATTTCACAGGTTTCGGGATAATAAATTACATCAGAAATAACTTTAACCGGGTAACTCACGGTATAATCAAACTGCCTCCTTCTAAATCTTTACCCCTTAAACTTGAAATCATCTATAATGAACTCGACGCGCTTATTAAGCTGTATAAGCCGGATGAATTTGCAATCGAAACAGCTTTCTATGGTAAGAACGTTCAATCGGCAATGAAAATAGGTTATGCACGCGGGGTTTCAATACTTGCGGCTGTCCATAATAATGTGCCTACAAGTGAATATTCACCCAGGGAAGTGAAGAAATCGGTTGTCGGTAACGGCGCTGCTTCAAAGGAGCAGGTTGGTTTTATGATAAGAACTTTGCTCGAGATTAAAACAGTAAAAATGAAATTCGATGAGAGTGACGCACTGGCAATTGCTCTGTGCCATGCATTCAGATTAAAATCTTCAACGACGAAAAGTAAGGACTGGAAATCGTTCATCGAAGCATTCCCGGAACGAATAATCAATGAATAATGTACAATTATTTATTGTTAATTATTAATTGTTAATTTTTAATTGTCTATGATTGGTTATTTAACCGGTAAAATAATTTCCCTTAAACCCACAAAGGTCCTGCTGGATGTTAACGGCGTCGGCTATGCCGTCAGCATCTCAATCAATACCTTCGAGAATATCTCAGAAAAAGAGACTGTATCACTTTTTATCTATACCAGCGTTAAAGAAGATTCCATTACGCTCTACGGTTTCTTCGCTGAGCCCGAAAAACAGATGTTTGAGCTCTTAATTTCCGTTACCGGAATAGGCCCCAAACTGGCACAAAGCATTCTTTCGGGAATACAGACAGACGACCTGAAAGATGCCATACTGCGTGGGGATGTTTCCAGGATAATCGCCGTACCGGGAATTGGAAGAAAAACAGGCGAGAGACTTGTGCTGGAATTAAAGAATAAGGTCGATCAGGTTTCTGAAGCCGGCATGAAAGAAATTCCGTTCAGTATAAAGAACGAAGCTGCTGCAGCGCTCACCACCCTCGGTTATAACTCAAAAGTTGCAGATAAAATTATAAGGGATGTCCTTTCAGAAGACCCGAGTTTATCCCTCGAAGAACTTATCAAAAAAGCCCTCTCCTCTTTGAACAAATAGTAGCCGCTGTAGAAGATCACGTTTTTTTTGCGGCATTATGTTAGTAGGAACATCGCGTACTATAACAATTCCCAGCCGCATCGCGGCGACACATAACTCGCATCTGCGGGTTAATTTACACTACTTCACAATCCAGTGAAGCGATTCCGGTAATCTCAGCGTGAAGCTTATCTCCTTTTACAGCTTTATTAACTCCTGCCGGCGTTCCCGTAAAAACGAGATCCCCTTCCTCCAGGGTCATTAAAGAAGATATATATTCCACAATCTGCACGGGTGTAAAGATCATCCTGCTGAGCTTTTCATGCTGTCTTTCGGTTTCATTTACCCTTAGAATAATTTCCTCATCTAATGTTAAACGATAATCGTTCACAGAAATAAAATCTGAAAGTACTGCTGAAGTATCAAAACCTTTTGCAATTGTCCAGGGATGACCTTTTTTCTTAAGCTCCGTCTGAATATCCCGCAGGGTCATATCAAGACCAACGCCGTATCCAATAATAGCCTTTTCAGCCTCATTAACGCCTGCATCTTTTATCTTTCTTCCAATTAATAATACTAATTCTGTTTCATGATGCATATCAGTTGAGAAAGCGGGGTGAACAATTTTATCGCCTGAGAAGATCGCCGCAGAGGTTGGCTTTAAAAATATTACCGGCTTATCCGGTACTTCATTGCCCAGCTCTTTAGCGTGTTCAGCATAATTACGCCCTACACAAACAATTTTCCCGATTGGATAAGTCTTTCCGCTGTTTTTAATTTTAACCTGTTTCATAATAATTAAAGATTAAATTCTAAAAATCATTTTCCTAAAGATAGAAAAATTCAGTGAGTTCATAATAATTATTAGGGAGAGTTTCGTTGTGTTTTAACAATGTCATTTTAACCGGTGGTCCCTAAATTGCCTCAGCCAGGGGGAAATCTTAGGATCAAATAGAACGTACCCTTGAAAGGAAATTATTTCGGAGCTTGCGGTATGGTTTAGGTTTTCTGTTTCTTCTTGGTAGCCGCGGGGAAGAGAACGTTATTCAGGATAAGTCTGTAACCGGGAGAATTCTTATACAATGAAAGATCTGTTGGCGGATCGCCTACTGCATGCTGGTAATCCTCAGGGTCGTGACCGCCGTAAAATGTAAATGTCCCCCTGCCGTAGTTTCCATGAATGTATTTTACCTGGTCGGTACCAGGACGTTCGGCGAGAATTATTACCGATTTTTTAATCAGTTCTTTACGAAACATTGTTGTCTGCCCCATAAAACCTCTTATCACATTGGCGTGATCCTGGGTCAGCATAGTCGGCACAGGGTCGTACTTCGCGGAAAACTCAAATAGCGTGAAGTAATCATTGGCAAAATTTCCTACCTCCGCCGGTTGAATATCTATGTTGCTGTATTCGTATACATATGGATTCATTTCAAGCTTAAAATCAGTAAACGCCAGTGTATTTGAGAAATCCAGTTTACTTTGAGCATCGGGATCGGCGGCATCTCCGTCGTACATCTCTGCGCAGATATCCACATTGTGAGCGGCAAGTGCAATATCATAGGAATCAGTCGCTGAACACATAGCAAACAGGAATCCTCCCTGCCCTACAAAATTCTTGATGTCTAATGCAACCGACTTCATCATTTCAGAAACTTTCTTAAACCCGTTCTTCTTCGCATCGTTCTCATACATAAGCTGGTTATCGATGTACCACTGTGCATTGCTGAAGCTCGCATAAAACTTTCCATACTGCCCGGTAAAGTCTTCATGGTGAAGGTGGATCCAGTCGTATTTGGAAAGATCGCCTCTCAGTATCTCATCATTCCATATTTTATCGTATGGGATCTTAGCATATTCAAGGGCCAGCGTTACAGCATCATCCCAGGGCATAAATCCGGGAGGTACATACACGGCAATCTTCGGGGCTTTCTCAAGCCTTACCACATCCATATTATTATCTTCACTCTGCACAGTTGAATAAACCTCTGCAGCCTGTGAAGTTGAGAGGAGATCGAACGCTACTCCCTCTACCCGGCATTCAACAGCTATTTTATCATCATAGTCGATCAGAAACGATCCGCCGCGGTAATTAAGGAGCCAGTCGGATTTTATCCCTTTTTGTAATGCGTGAAACGTTATCCCGTAGGCTTTCAGATGATCTGTCTGCTGCAGATCCATATAGATAAGTATCTTCGATTGGGCAAAAACACTTATGGAGGATAAGATAAGTACTAATAAAATCTTTCTGAACATTTCAAACTCCGAATCGATCAGGCCGATTTTCTGTCCGCATCAAGATATATCGGCTCGGCACCCTTTTCAATTACATCCTTCGTTATAATACATTTATCAACGTTTTCCTTATTGGGTAAATCATACATTACGTCGAGCATAAATTCTTCTACAATTGATCGTAATGCACGGGCACCCGTTTTTCTTACCTCTGCTTTCTTAACGATTGCGTCTATTGCAAATGGGTCAAATTCAAGCTCAACCCCGTCGATCATAAATAATTTTTTATACTGTTTGAGTATAGCATTCTTCGGCTCGGTCAGTATGCTCTTAAGTGCTACCTCATTTAGTGAATGAAGCGGAGCAGTAACGGGGATACGGCCGATAAGCTCCGGAATCAATCCGAAACGTAGAAGGTCCTCCGGCTGTGCATAAGCAAGCAGATTCTCCTCCGATATTTTATCTTTCAGATCCTCACGCCCGAACCCCATCTTATTCTTATTTATTCTCGCTGCAATGATTTTGTCGATACCGTCAAAAGCCCCGCCTACAATAAATAAGATGTTCTTTGTATTAACGTTTATGAGACTCTGTTCCGGGTGTTTCCTTCCGCCTTTGGGAGGTACACCGGCCACTGTGCCTTCAAGTATCTTCAGAAGGGCCTGCTGAACACCTTCGCCCGAAACATCCCTGGTAATTGAAGTGCTCTCGCTCTTCCTGGCTATCTTATCTATTTCATCGATATAAACAATTCCCTTCTGGGCACGCTCAAGATTATAATCCGCTGCCTGCAGAAGATGAACAAGTACAGTCTCAACATCGTCACCTACATAACCGGCTTCAGTGAGGGTGGTAGCATCTGCAATAGCAAAAGGAACCTCAAGTATCCTGGCAAGCGTCTGCGCCAGGAGGGTTTTACCCACACCCGTGGGACCTATAAGGAGAATATTGCTCTTTTCAATCTCTACATCATCAAGCTCGAAGAAGGAACCCTTCGAGTTTATTCTTTTATAATGATTATGAACCGCAACCGACAATACTTTCTTTGCCCTCTCCTGCCCGATAACGTATTCATCCAGGGTTTTCTTGATTGAGGAAGGAGCTGGAATCTGAGTTGCTTTTGTTTTTGTATTGGAATAGGCGGCAAGGTTATTTCTTAAAATATCCACGCTGCTGGATATGCATATATCGCATATATAAACATCGGGACCGGCAATCATACTGCCTACTTCACTTCCATCCCGTCCGCAAAACGAACATTTTACAATTTTCTGACCCTGTTTTTTTCCCATGCTTAACTCGCTTTGTTTCTTAATTTAACTATTTCATCCCTTGCGTCATCGAGATATAAAGAGGAGGGGTACTTTGCAAGAAGCTCCTCATACTTTTCAATGGCTTTTGACGTATCATTTAAGCCGAATTCATAAATATTTCCTAACAAATATAAAGCTTTATCCGCATAAATGTTTTTACTCTCCTCACCCGCGATATTCCCCAGCATCTCAATCGATTTATCATTATTTCCTGCAGCCAGCTCCATTTCCGCCTCTCTAAGTTCAGCTATATTTTTAAGCATAAATGCCTTCGGGTTCTCAGCAACAATGTGATATTTTTCAGCGGCTTCAGTGAATTTTTTCTGATCAGCAAGAAATTCAGCATCAGCAAACCTTACTAATTCAGACGAATCATTCATCGTAGTGTTCAGTAAAAGCGATAATTCAATGGCATCATTGGCATAGTTATCACCTAGATTGTTCAATATTTGTACCAGTTGATTTTTTGCTTCCTTAAAGTTTCCTTTGTAAAAATCGATTCTTGCTAATAAATATTTACTGCTGTTTTTCTGATCTTCGGGAATTTTGGGTCTTTCCGTTACTTTTTGAAAGAATCCTGCGGCTGCATCCAGGTTTCCCTTCATAAGCTCAATTTTCCCCGCTGCAAATTCAGCTGGAGCGCCAAAAGCTGAAAATGGTGCATTCGTAAGGATTTTATTGTAGTATGCCTCTGCACCCGTAAGATCTCCCTGGCTGTATAATTTTAAATTCCCTAACTGAAGATACGATTCAAAGGCCACATCAGAATTAGGGTATTTATTGATAATATCGTTATAGGCGGTTACAATTTTATCTATTTTATCGGAACTGACTGAGCTAAAACCATGGTAGGGTTTCCAGCTGTCGCCTTCATTCTGTTCAACCTGTGCCTCAAGGGTTTTTGCATAGCCGAGCCTGGCGGAAGAAACAACGGGAGAATCAGAAAACCTATCGATGATTTCGTTATAAAACTTTTCAGCTGTTTTATAGTTCCCTTCGCTGTAAAGGAGATCGGCAAGTCTTACCAGGTCAGTTCCCTGTTTTTTAAATTGCTTATCAAGTTCAACGTACAGATCGAATGCTTTCTGGTAATTTTTATTTTCTACATATAACCTTGCCAGCAGATACTGAATTCCCTGGTTATCCCCGGCATTATTCTCAAAAACTTCTATTGTTTTCGGTAATGCATCGGTTTTGTTGATATAGTTAAACATTTTATTCTGAACGTTTGAAACCTGCTGGGGATTCTGATTCAGAATGAAAACATACTCTTCGGCTGCTTCTGTAAATCTCATTGTAAGCGCATATAGGTCTGCCAGCTGGTAGGAAAAAACAATAGGATCATTGCTCTCATTCTTTCCTTTTTTCAATATCTCAATTGCTTTGTCGAAATCTCTTCTGTCGAGTACATAGTTCGAAATTATACGGTATTTCATCGGGTCGGGAGGAAGTTTCTGCAGACCTTCATCCCATACCTTGTAAGCCTGTTCAGAATTTCCCATAAGATAATAGGTAGAGCCAAGCAGTCCGTACATATTAGCGTCCGGGGTGATTTTCTGCATCCTCTCCTGAATAATTCTTATGGAGCCCTGGTAATCCTTCAGCTGAAGATAGATACTGTTTAATGCGTCAAAGTACTGGAAATTATCCTGATTCTGATTGTAAAGATCCTCATATATAGATTTTGCTTTCTCGAGCTGGCCGGCCTGCAGATAACCCTGTCCCAGCATATATCTCTGCTGCAGTGTCGGGTTATTCTGCGCCCACAAAAAAACGGGAATAGAGAGTAAAATGACTAATAATTTCTTATACATAAAATTAAATATTGCCAAATAATGCCGTACGTTCAAGGGAATAAACTAAGCAATTAATACGATCATCAAAATGATTTGTTCCCTAACATAATGCCTCCTAAGCAGCTATGACGACTGTGAGATTTGATATGGTTGATAATACATATATTTGTATGTATTTTATGGAAGAAGCACAGTTTGCTTTTAATGATGAACATAGAATAATTGCAAAAGATGTAGAACATTATCCCTCCGGAATTTCAGGTTCTATCTACACCAAACTGTTCATTCCCGTAGGGAATAAACATTTGTAACCTGAGTCAGCTCAACTCAGCCCCAATCCCATAGGGATTGAACCCACTTGTGGTGATTTGACGTTTGAGTAGTTAGATAGTTTTATTTAGTTTAAATGAAACTATTATGATTTAGAGATGAGCAATACTATAAAACAAAAAGAATTCGAGCGTTCGGTAAAAAATAAGTTTAATGTATACAACAGCCTTTTCCTGAACCTCCCCTTCCGGAAGATAAGCAATATCGGAATGCTGATCCCGTTAATGCAGACCGTATTCAAGCGTGAGCTTGATTCAGGAAATGATCCCCTCACTATAATGGAATCTTTCTTCCGCACGCATGCAAATCTTCACTCTGAAGACGATAAAATCGACTTTATGTTCAGGGTTATCCAGTATATTGAGCGCCAGGTGGTGCTGTACGACAGTATTGAAGATGCTGCTTTCCCCGATATGTTAAAGCTGGAAGATACTCTTTCGTTAAAGGATTACATTAACCTTTCTGATACCACACATTCACAGACGGATATCTATAACACGCTCTCAACTTTCAGTGTAAGGATCGTCTTTACCGCTCATCCCACTCAGTTTTATTCTTACCCCGTTCTCGATATTATCGCAAAGCTCAGAACCCTTGTAACTGAGAATGATATCTCCGGGATGGATATGACTCTGCAGCAGCTGGGATTAACATCCCTGGTGAACGCAAAGAAACCAACTCCGCTGGATGAAGCCAAAAATATAATCTATTTTCTAAGAACTGTCTACTATGATGCCGCAGGTGAATTGTTTGCGGAAATAAAAAGAAATATGCCCGGAGGAAAGTTCGATAACACAAATATTATTCAGCTAGGTTTCTGGCCGGGGGGCGACCGTGATGGTAATCCATTCGTTACTTCTGATACAACTTCGGCCGTGGCTGATGAGCTTCGTATGACGTTGATGAAGTGCTATTACCGTGATGTTAAAGACCTCTCCAAAAAACTGACCTTTAAAGATGTTCAGGAGAAGATTTCAGAACTAAGAGATAAACTTTCAGTTTCAAGGTTTATTCCTGATGAAGTGATTAAGTATGATGAAATAATTAAGCCGCTATATTCTGTCAGAGAATCTCTTGTCAGGAAATATAACAGCCTTTATCTCGATGAACTGGATAGTCTTATTGATAAAGTGCGAATATTCAAAACTCATTTTGCCTCGCTCGATATCAGGCAGGATCATAGTGTTCATAAAAAGACTGTCGACGCAATACTTAAGAAGGAAAAGACCATCGGTAAGAGCACGGATAAAATCCCGCTTAAAGACCTGGTTTCAATTCTGGTAAATAAAAAGATTCGTATCCGCCCGGATGAGTTCAAAGATCCCCTGATCAACGATACAATAAAAACAATCAGACAGCTTAAGCACATCCAGGTAAAGAACGGTGAGGAAGGCTGCAGCAGATATATAATCAGCAATTCAGAGGATATTTATGCGGTCTTATTTGTCTATGCTCTGCTTAGGTGGTGCGGATGGGAAAAAGGCGCTATCCCCTTTGATATAATACCCCTCTTTGAATCAATGGATGGAATGAAGAACGCCGATCAAATAATGAGAACGTTGTTTAATATACCCGAGTACAGGCAGCATATAAAGAACAGAGGCAACAGGCTGACAATCATGCCGGGCTTCTCTGACGGTACCAAGGACGGCGGCTATCTGCAGGCAAACTGGTCGATATTTGAAACAAAAGAAAAGTTGACTGCGGTGTGTAATGAATATAACATTGAAGCAGTATTTTTTGACGGCAGAGGAGGTCCTCCTGCACGAGGCGGCGGCAAAACTCACCGCTTCTATGCTGCCCAGGGACCTGATATTGCAAACCATGCAATTCAGTTAACCATACAGGGTCAAACAATAACCAGTAAGTATGGAACCAAAGGACACTTTATTCATAACTGTGAACAGCTTCTAACCGCGGGTTTATCCAACAGGCTGTTTGCCGGGGGAAAAAAAATTTCAGATGAATCAAGAGAATTGATTGAGTCGCTTGCCCGCATTAGCTATGAGAGATATAATGAACTAAAGAATCATAAAATGTTCGTGCCTTATCTTGAAAATAAAAGCACTCTCAAGTATTATGGTAAAACAAATATAGGCAGCAGGCCTGCAAAAAGAGGATCGGATAAGAAACTTGATCTTAAGAATTTAAGAGCTATTCCGTTTGTTGGATCATGGAGTCAGCTTAAGCAGAATGTTCCGGGCTATTTCGGACTCGGTACTGCAATAAAGGCCATGGTTGATAAAGGAAAGCTGAATGACCTGAAAAAGTTATTTAACGATGCTGAGTATTTTAAGACCTTAATTCTAAATAGTATGATGTCGCTGCTGAAGTGTAATTTTGAGCTGACATCTTATATAGCGAAGGATAAAGAATATAAAGATTTCTGGAATATACTCTTCGATGAATATAAGCTGTCAAAAGAAATGACTCTGCTTATTTCCGGTTACAACACCCTGATGGATGAAGATCCGGTGGCAAGGGATTCAATAAAGATACGGGAACAGCTTGTGCTTCCCCTTCTGGTTATCCAGCAGTATGCTCTGCAGAAAATCGCACAAAATGGTTCCGGTACTGAAGCCTATGAAAAGATTGTACAGAGATCTTTATATGGTAATATCAATGCCAGCAGAAATTCTGCCTGAGCTAAAAGAGCTTTGATATAAACTCACCAATGAAGTAGCCTGCCGCAGCAATTCCGAAACCAACTACAAACATATCAAACCCGCTGCGGAATATACCTCTGCCTGTAAAGAAGCTTCTCGCTGCACCCACACCAAAATGCGCCAGCATTGAAATTGTAAAGGCCGTCCACATTGCGGTGCTTCCTGTAAAAAAGAAAAACGGAAACACAGGTATGAGAGCACCTACTGCGGTTGCAAGTCCTGTTATCCATCCCTCGCGGAAAGGGCTCATATTTGCTTCATTGATCCCCAGCTCAATCCTCACTTTTTCCTCAAGTGCCTGAGCAGGGTCTTTCATTACCTCGTTCGCAAGGTTGGAAGCGTCTTCTTTACTCATTCCCTTCGATTCATAAATCAGGGCCAGCTCTTCAGTTTCAAGCTCGGGCATCAGAAGGATTTCCTCTTTCTCCATCTTCCGCTCATGATCATAAACTTCTTTTTCACTAATTGCGGCCAGATATCCTGATGAACCCATTGATAGAGAATCCGCTATCATTCCTGAAATACCTGATATTAAAATTATATGAGGGGCAACGGCGGCGCCGATTACTCCCGCAATAAGTCCGAAGTTAGCAGTGAGCCCGTCGTTAAACCCATAAACCACGTTTCTAAGCAATCCTCCCGATTCGGAACGATGCCACGGTTCTTCGGTAGTACCCTTGATGTCCATTAGTTTATTGGCATGCTCTGCAGAATCTTTCGCCAGCTGAAGTGCGATATCTTTAGTTTCTTTGTCGGAGCTGGTTTTATGCAGACTAAGGTACGAACGTACTTCTTCGGCTTCTTCATTCATAAGTGCTTTTGATAAAATCCAAGGACCGAACCTGCCAGAAAGCCATACAAGAGATTTCGCCTTAAAGGAGGGTCGTTCTTCTTTCAGCTTTGCGTTGTGTTTTAATAATAAATCCCGCCATACTTTAATATGTTTCTGTTCGATATCTGAAAGTCGTGAATAGATATCTTTCTGTTTGGCATCAGGTTCCATCCCTGCGAGCACTTTATACAGGTACGAAGCATCTATTTCTTCCTGCAAATGAGCCTTCCAGACCAATACTGATTTATTGTCTGCCATTTATATCCTGGATTTTTTGAATCACAAAAATACTAATAAATGGGGAATTAAGGTTTGAATTACAAAATTCAACAGGGCGTACTCTTGTAATCTTGCAATCTTGTAATCTTGTAATTTTGTAATTTTGTAATCTTGTAATTTTTAATACCACAAATGAAACTGCACCAGGAACGTATCATTCATAATAGACGGATGCTCCATCTGGAAACGGTACTGGGGACGGATCTCAACAAAGCTATAGGGATGAAACTCAAAGCCTACGATCAGTCTGCTTATATCATCATTATCCCTTGAGTCCAGGGGATCAAAACGATCGTATCTTACAACAGCCTCAAGTCCTTTTATTAACCTGTATGAAGCCTCAATCATCAATGCGGTTGAAGCCGAGTCCTGTTTCACATAATTATTTGCAATATCATATTCTCCCATCAGAGTAAAATCACCTATGCCTATGCCCGCATATCCCCCGTACATCTGAACCTGAGGAAATTTAACTCCGGAAGCCTGGAAAATCTGCTGCCTGAAAATTGCGACTGAACCTCCAAGCATTAGTGCGGCAACATCAGAAACAGTAGGATAGAACAATAGGTTTGCCATATATGTAGGATCTGTTACAAAGACATTCGGTGAACGTGAGTTCCCCACACTTGCTGTAATAAGAGCAAAGTTGGATATGTATTGTCCCACCTCGATACCGCTTTCAACATAACGGGGATCGAATATCAAGCCTCTCTTAGTAGCGCCGGGAGTTATTATCCCCAGGTCGCCCCCGCGTGTATAAGCAGTATGATCGTCTGTCCTGATTCCATAGTTTGGTGAGAAACTGCCGCCTTTAACGTACCCATCATTGGGAAGGATATGGGCAATTGCGTATGCCTCCCAGATCTGCCATACGAAATCATAACGAGCAAAGGCACTTATCTTTTCGGAAAAATCGACGTTTGTATATATTGAACCTGACATTTTCTGGAAATCAATCCTTTTGGTCGTATCTGTCATATAAAGAAGTCCGTTTCCCCTGAAATCAAGTCCGAATTGAATATTTTCATTTAATTTATTGCTCATAGGAAATTCTTTGCTTGGCCTCTCCATCGGAAGAACGTTTTTGCCGAAATTCCAGCCGCCCGAGTTTCTCATTAACCCACCTGTGGGGTTGACATGGCAGTCAGCACAGGTTCCTCCCATCTGAAGCGCATACCTGGGAAGAGAATAAGTTTCGGAAATAAACAATAACGCTGCAGATGCAAAAAGCAGAACTTTGAACATTCTCATATGCCTCCTCTGGTAAATGAATTATTTGCCGGTCCGATATGTTTTAATCCAAATAGTGTTTGTGATAAAATCATCACATATTCAGTAAATACTAAACTTTAATTTCTTAAGTAGTAATTTCAAATAAAAAAAAGTGCCATTTATAACTTACAGTTATCCAGGGCCCTGTATGGAAAAACAGCGAAATACATTGCTATAAAAGGCGCACTTAGTTACTTTTAGTGTCTATTTTTAAATTGTTAGAATGAAAAAGTTATTAATTCTGGGATCTACCGGTTCGATTGGGATAAATGTTCTGAATGTTATCAGAAATTTTCCCGGCAAATTCCGTGTAACCGCACTCACTGTAAATACAAGAATTGATCTGCTTGAACCTCAAATAAAGGAATTTAATCCTTCTTATGTGGTGGTAAAGAACAAAGAGCTTGCCTCAGAACTAAAAAAACGGATCGAAGGCAGCACGAAGGTTCTCTCCGGGGATGAAGGACTTATTTATGCAGCCGCCGGGCTTGATTATGATATTCTGGTTGGAGCAATGGTAGGTTTTGCAGGACTAACCCCCACCATCGAAGCAATCAAACGCGGCAAAAGGATCGCTCTTGCAAACAAGGAAACTCTGGTTGTTGCCGGTGAGCTGGTTAAAGATCTATCGGATAAATATAAAGCTGAAATTATCCCGGTCGATTCGGAACACAGCGCAATATTCCAGTGCTTAACCGGCGAAAAGCGGGAAGAGGTTGAAAAGCTGATACTAACTGCTTCAGGCGGACCTTTCAGGGAGATGAATAAGGATCGTTTCGGCAGCATTACAGTGGAAGATGCCCTTAACCATCCTAACTGGAAAATGGGAAATAAGATTACCATCGACTCAGCTACAATGATGAATAAAGGACTGGAGGTTATTGAAGCTCACTGGCTCTTTGATCTTCCGAAAGAAAAAATTGATGTGGTCATTCACCCTCAATCGATTGTCCATTCCATGGTACAGTTCGTAGATGGATCTATTAAAGCGCAGATGGGTCTGCCGGATATGAAGCTCCCGATTCAGTATGCTCTTACTTATCCGGAAAGACTGAAGAACGATTTTAGAAGAACAAATTTACCTGAGATCTCAAATCTTACGTTCTCAGAACCTGACCGGAATAGATTTGTTTGTCTTGACCTCGCTTATAGAACACTTGAATCCGGTGGAACGGCACCCTGTATCCTTAATGCCGCAAATGAAGTGGCGGTAGACAAGTTCCTTAAAAAAGAGATAAAATTTTCCGATATTCCTGCTCTAATTTGCAACGCACTTGATCATTTTGATAATCATAAACACCCAGAACTTGAAACAATAATTGAACAAGACAGGCAGACAAGAGAATTTACAGCAGCCCTCATTTAATGAAATGAGGAACAATTTTTGCTAATCTGCATCTAATTTATAAAGGTTTTTGAAAAATAGGAGAACCTCACTTAATGGAGTACATCATATATTTTGCGATAACGATCGGAATTCTTGTATTTGTGCACGAATTCGGTCATTTCGCCGCAGCCAAACTGACCGGTATGCGCGCCGACGTTTTTGCTATTGGATTCGGTAAAAGGCTGTTCGGATGGAACCGGATTTCCGGTTTCTCTTTCGGAGAACTTCCAAAGGATTTTGACGGAATGGGTAACACCGATTACCGGCTGTGCCTCCTTCCTCTGGGTGGCTATGTTAAGATAGCAGGAATGGTTGATGAAAGTTTTGATACCGAGTTTGCCGATAAGGAACCTCAGCCTTATGAGTTCCGAGCTAAATCGATGTGGAAGAAAATTATAGTTATCACTGCAGGGGTTATAATGAACCTGCTTCTTGCACTTATTATTTTCTGGGGTGTTAATTTCTTTCAGGGAAAACAGATCATAACAACTACCAGGGTAGGTTATGTAGAACCCGGAAGTGCTGTAGATTCACTCGGCTTTAAGGTGAATGATAAGATCCTGGCCATCAATGGAAAACCTGTTGAGAACTGGGACGATGTAAGGCAGGATATATTTGTAAATACAATCGGCCAGGACGTTAATGTTAAGCTGCAGAGAGATGACCAGACAAAAACAATAACAATTCCCAGGAAAGTAATTCCTGAAAATGAAACCGAAGAACATTTTCTGATTCCGGAAGGGTTCCAGCCTGCAATAGGTGAGGTTACAAAGGATTCTCCGGCTGAAGCAGCAGGCATTCAAAAAGGCGATATTTTCCTGAGGCTTAATGGTCATAAAATATACAGCGTTCAGCAGACTATTGATATAATCTCCACTCATAAAAAAACAACGATGCCGCTTGTTGTCGAAAGAGGACAGGATACTGTACAGCTTGCTGTTACTCCCGATGAAAATGGTTTGATAGGAGTAGGACTCGTTACTAATCCCGACGCGCCGGTTGAATTTAAGACTTACGGATTCTTTGATTCATTCTATTACGGCTGGATGGATATTGAACGCGTTACTGACCTGACCTTCAGTATGGTAGGAAAGGTTATCGGGGGACAGGTAGCATTCGGAAAGGCATTCGGAGGTCCCGTTAAGATAGCTCAGCTTGCCGCAAAGTCGGCTGATACCGGATTCCTCAGCTTCCTTTTCTTCCTTGCACTGCTGAGTCTTAGTCTCGCTATAATAAATATTATGCCTTTCCCTGTACTCGACGGCGGTCATCTGATAATTATCCTGATTGAGGGGATAACCAAACGTGAGATCCCTATTAAAGTGAAGGTCGCGATCCAGAACACAGGATTTGTAATCCTGCTGCTGCTAATGGCTTTCATTATTTACAACGATATCGTAAACCTTTAAACCAACTCTTTAAAAAGCAAAAGCCCGGTTTTTCACAGCCGGGCTTTTTTTTGCCAGATAGTATCCTGCTATTTTGTGGGAGTTAGCAGCAGGGACACTATTTTAGTTAATCTTATTAAATCTCTCGCTCGGTGTCATAGATATTCCGCATCTCTGAGGAGCTGTACCCGCATAAGTGTTCCCGCAGGTCGGGCAGACATAGTATACAGAGGCAAGTGTATTTTCCTGGCTGTTATTGAGTTTATCCAAAGCTTCTTTATAGAAGTCTTTGTGTTTCTTTTCAGTTTGATAGGCATAATTAAAAGATATCAGGGCAATATTTACTTTCCCATCATTAGCCGTTTTTATGAACTCAGGGTACATCGTTGCAACTTCATATGATTCGCCGTTTATTGCATCCTGCAGGTTCTCTTTTGTTGATTTTACTTCAAATTCCGGCTTAACCTCTCCCATTGACTCACCCAGCTGTGAAAGTGCCGCTCTGTGATTTCCCGCATGAACGTTTTCTGATTTTGAGGCAGCTTCAAATAATAAAGCGATATTCTTATATCCTTCTTCCCTGGCTTTCTCCGCATAAGCGGCATACTTGGCGCTGGCAGTAGTTTCTCCGGTTATCGCGGCTTTGAGGTTATCGATTGTTTTCATTGAATCCATCTTGTCCAGTGTGAAATTCAAACTAAGAACCGAAACAGCTAATACGAAAAGTGTTATAAATACTTTTTTCATTTTATTTCTCCTTTTTTAATAAAAATATTTCCTGGTTAAACTTAAGTCAGGGTCCTAAAACTAATCTTAATGAATTCTTAAAAAATGCTTAAAAAGTGGGGAGGTGTGCTTAATCTCAGACCGGCAAATGAAGGGTGAAGATGGTCCCTTGGCCCGGGGTGCTTTCTACGTTTATTTTAATGTCCTGAATGTCGCAGAGCTTTTTACTTATAGCAAGTCCAAGTCCGAATCCACCTGCTTCAGAACTTCTCGACTCATCAGCACGGTAGAATCTGTCAAATATATTCTTTATCTCTTGCTCAGTCATACCTATACCATAATCCTTAACAGAGAACAGAATGCTGCTTTCATTACGGACTGCCTTAACATCGATGGAACTTTCCTTCCCGGAATATTTAATGGCATTGGTCAAAATATTCTCAACTATTATCTCAATCATTCCCGGGTCAGCAATCAGTGTCAGACTTCCGCTAATTTCCTTTTTAACCGTCAGCCTTTTGTCTTCAAGCAAAGGGTTCAATCTATCAAGCACAATTTCTATTTTTTCGGAAAAAAGAAATCCGGTTTTGACAGGACTAATTTTCCCAGTATCGTACCGCGCCAGCAGCAAAAGCTGATCAATCAGTTTTGTCATTCTATCTGTTTCAGATATGCAATAACTTATTTTCTCTTCGTATTGGGAAACTTCCCTGGGTTTCCGTATCAGAACTTCGAGAGTACCCTTTATAATTGACAGGGGTGTCCTCAATTCATGCAGATGCATCTGAGGTAAACTGTCTTTCTCTAAAAAGGGCATCCTCAAGCCTGTTCAATAATCCATTTATTGTTGAGGTCATTGCATGAATCTCGTCGTTATGAGGCGGCAGTGAAATACGATCAGATATATTTTCTTTAGAGATTTTGTTCGCGGTATTGATGACATTATATATTGGAGAGATGCTCTTTCCGGCTATTAATCGTGTGATAAGAAAAAGTATGATCAGGATTATAGGAAATGAAACGAGAAGAGCCTCCCGAAGGTTGCTTAAAACGAGAGCCGATTCCTCAAGAGGAACAGCTATTGATAAATATCCCTGTAGATTTTGAGAAGAGTCAAAATAAGGATACTGGACTTGCCTTATCGGGGAGCCTGAAAGCTCAGCATCGAAGTAAAATTTCTTATTTACAGCTTTTCTGAATTCAAGTGAATCTTTTACAAGGTTCCCTGTCTTTCTGATTAGTTTTCCGTTTTTATCGGAAACCTGCACAAAAGTAGGATTAACTTCTATCTGGCCATGTTCTCTCTCATTCCATTCAAAAGGATTCGCAAAAATAATCTGCCCGTCGATATCGACGATACTGTTTTTCACTTCATTCAATTCCAGGTCAAGGTCGGAATCAAGGTGGGAGTAAACCGTATTGTTTACAATTATGTAAATGGCCGAGAATAGTCCGGCTATAAGCAGCGCAGTGGCAACCAGATACCAGGTGGCAATCCGGTTTCTGAAATTCAGTTTCATCTTACTTCCCGGGCTATATAACCTACCCCTCTAACTGTCTGTATGAGATCATTAGAACTCTCAATCTTTAATTTTTTTCTCAGGAAGTTTATATAAACATCAATTACAGATGTGTCTGCCTCAAAATGAATATCCCATACATGCTCAATAATATTGGTGCGTGTACATACTCTTCCCTTATTTCTCATAAGAAATTCCAGCAGGGAAAATTCTTTTTGAGTAAGTAAGATCTCTTCTTCATTTTTTAAAACCTGGTGTGTATCAGGATTAAGTGTAATATCAGAAAGACTTAATAATCCGCTTTCGGAATTTTTGGGACGAAGCTGAACTTTTATGCGAGCCAGTAGTTCCTCGAATTGAAATGGTTTTCTTATATAATCGTTTGCCCCGGTCTCTAATCCGAAAACAGCATCCTGAACCGTATCCTTTGCCGTAAGAAAAATAATAGGCAGGTCAGGTTTTTCCTTGCGCACCAGCTTCACTATTTCAATCCCGCTTAAGGCAGGCAGCATCCAGTCGACAAGCAGAAGATCGTAATCATTCACAAGGGCCATCTCCAGTCCCTCACGGCCTTCATTTGCAACGTCCACAGCATAATATTCCTCTACCAGTCCATCCCTGATAAAATTAGCTATCCCCTTTTCATCTTCAATTATAAGAATACGCATTTCAGTTACGTTTAGTCCTCTTTATCTTCATTAATATTAAAGTTCTGAGCGTCCGGGTTTCCAAAGCCAAGGTTGAACTGAACTCCTGCTGCGTGTTTATAAACCAGCTCCCCGCCATAATAGCCTGTACGCGCAATCGACAGGACACCAATCAAAAATAATGCAAAAGCGACCCATTTTAAACTTCCCGAATATTTTTTAACTGCCACAAAAGCAATCCTTACCAGGGCTGCGGCCGACATAAGCCATATTGACAGCCCGGCAGCATCCTCATGCGTCTCAAGTGCTTGTTTTAGCGGACCTGCTTCGGTTACACCATCACCAGCCAGGTTACCTGAAAAATAAGCGGCAATAACACCTATCGTACCCAGAATTAATAGGTAAAATCCTGCTTTGGAGAAAAATTCTTTCTTTGAGAATAATCCAGCGGCATCGGCCAGCAGACCGACAATTAATAGGGCAATCGGGAAGTGAACTATCATCGGATGAATATGCTGTGTATCAAACATTTCATTCTCCTTTTTTGATTTTAAACCTAATTCACGACTCTTAATTATTTCTAAGAGAATTCTTAAAATTCGCTTAAAATATTCTTCCCTGGTGAATTTCTTAACAAAGTGTTAACATCATTTCGATCCGGTCTGATAATTATACCCCGACTAAACGGAGATTGGCCAGCCGGCAGGCTTTTCCCTTACCTTTCATCCCCCTATATAACCGGTGGTAATAAAGAAAACCTGCCTTAGGAACAATAAGGCTAATTTTAAGGTGCCTGACTGAACAAATATTAACCAGAGGTTTATAATTTCCTTTTAATGACATTACGACTATATTTATGACTGATTTTACGCACGATATTGAACTTAAAACCGGCACTGTTCCACTAAATTTCATCAGCAGAAAAAAGGGCGGAGAGAATATTTCAAGAATGAGCAGAAATAGAGCCTACTGGATCTCCCAGGCTGCCGGGTGGACATTCTACGCTGCCGTTAACCTGATTGCTATGTTCTCCTTTGAAACCTTTACCTGGCAGAAAGGTCTGCTTTTTCTCTTTATCTGTATCCTGGGTCTCGTTTCAACCCATATCCTCAGAACAACTGTAAAGAAAAAAGGCTGGCTTGAGCTCCCCCTAAAGAAGATTGTTCCACGTGTCCTTATCTCAAGTCTGCTTATTGGCATTTTACTATCGGCTGTATTCTTCTCCATTAACCTTTCCGGAAGTTTTTATAGTATGTCGGAATTCAAACCGGCTACACCACTGATATGGACGTTCAACCTGAGCAGCGTAATACTACTCTGGCAGCTGATTTATTTCTCTGTCCACTTTTTCCAGAATTACAAAAAGGTTGAGATTGAAGCGCTGATATGGGAGGCTGCAGTAAAGGACTTTGAACTTAAGACGTTAAAGAGTCAGCTTAATCCTCATTTTATGTTCAATGCGTTAAACAGCATAAGAGCTTTAATTGAAGAAGATCCGGCCTCAGCAAAAACTGCTGTAACAAAACTTTCGAATATTCTGCGTTATTCATTAAGAATAGAAAAAAGTGAGACTGTAACGCTTGAAGATGAGATGCAGACTGTTGTAGATTACCTCGACCTTGAAAAAATAAGATTTGAGGAAAGATTAAATTACAACATTAAGACTGACCCGAAAGCGGCAAAAACCGAAATACCGCCAATGATGGTCCAGACACTGGTAGAGAATGGCATAAAGCATGGAATTTCAAAGCGAACGAACGGAGGTAAGATTTCGGTCGATTCCTTCATTGAAGATTCAAAGCTGCATATCCGTATCTCGAACACCGGACAGCTCAGTGAAGAGGATTTGAAAAATGCTACAGGCTTCGGGATTCAGAATACACGACACAGGCTGAACCTTCTCTATAGTGAATTCGGTTCATTCAAAATTCAGAATACATCACAAAGTGAAGTTCTTGCAGAAGTTATTATTCCAACAGGAGGAAAAATAAATGAAAGCTTTAATAGTAGATGATGAACGACTGGCGCGTACCGAACTGCGCCGACTGTTAAATCCTTTAAAGAGATCAATATAGTGGGCGAAGCAGTAAATGCGGAAGATGCCCTCAACAAAATAACTGAACTTAATCCCGAATTGATTTTCCTTGATATCCAGATGCCCGGAAAGAACGGATTTGAAATGCTGGAAGAACTGGACAGCGTACCAACTGTTGTTTTTACCACAGCCTATGACGAATATGCGCTTAAAGCTTTCGAATACAATGCAATGGATTATCTGCTGAAACCAATTGAACCTCAGAGACTTGAAGATACGGTTAAAAGGCTGCTTGAAAAGAACAGGAAAGATAAAATTGAAGCGGATGATACACCTGTGCTTACCGAAAATGACCAGGTATTTGTAAAGGACGGCGACAGGTGCTGGTTCGTAAGACTTTCTACAGTGCGTTTGTTCGAATCCGAAGGGAACTACGTAAGACTTTACTTTGATGATCACAAACCATTGATCCTCAGAACCCTTAACTACCTCGACGAAAGGCTCGACAATAAAGCCTTCTTCCGTGCAAACAGAAAACATATCGTTAACCTTAAATGGATCGAAAACATAGAACCATGGCTTAACGGCGGCCTTCTGGTAAAATTAAAAGGCGGAAATAAGATCGAAGTCTCAAGGCGCCAGGCAATTAAATTCAAGGATATGCTCAGCTTGTAATTCTTTATCCGTACTGAGTTCCTATTGATGTCATATCAACTTACCAGTTTTATTGCCCTTGGCTTTCAGCAAACGGTTTAAAAGCTTTACTCTCCACGGGACTCGCGGCTTGTGTGTTACTCCTTTCCTTAACTGTCATTCATTGCAAAGTGAAATCATCTCTTTTCCTTTGTCAGTAAGAGATCTTTG
The DNA here is from genome assembly GCA_963839165.1 of uncultured Bacteroidota bacterium. Taxonomy (GTDB): domain Bacteria; phylum Bacteroidota; class Ignavibacteria; order Ignavibacteriales; family Ignavibacteriaceae; genus DATFVA01. The sequence goes on from CAWIUG010000006.1 coordinate 401,125, forward strand.
GGCTGACTGTCTCTCCACACGGAAAATATTTCTTTGATTCGTAAGTCATTGCGAAGCGAAGCAATCTCAAAACCTATGATAGGATATAACTCAGCACACCAAATTTTCCGGCCTGGATTTGTATCTTTGAAGTTCAAATTAGTAATGCATAAATAAAAACGAAGGAAAGTGATTTGAACTTAAATGTCCCGATTATTCCGTTAGAAGATTTTTTTAAGAACCCTGAGAAGACGGCGTTTCAGCTTTCGCCGGATGGCGTACATCTTGCTTTTATGATGCCCTGGAAGAACAGACTTAATGTTTTTATTCAGAAAATAGGGCAGGATAAAATAAAAAGACTGACCTCGGCGGAGGAGAGGGATATTGCCGGGTACTTCTGGGCTAATAATAAACGTATCGCCTATGTGCAGGATAAAGGCGGGGATGAGAATTTCAGGCTTTATGGGGTAGATATAGACGGCGGCAACCCGAAAGACCTCACTCCATTTGAAAAGGTAAGGGTGGAACTTATCGATGAGCTGAAGGATAATGATGATGAGATGCTTATCGCGATGAATAAAAGAGATGCCAGGATCTTTGATGTATATAGGATAAACGTTAACTCAGGTGAGATGAAAATGATTGCTGAAAATCCAGGAAACATTACAGGCTGGGTTACAGATCACGACGGAAGGTTACGAATTGCCACAACTACAGATGGGGTCAATACGGGAATTCTTTACAGGAAAAATGAAACTGATGATTTCAGGTTGGTTACTACAAGTAATTTTAAGGAAACGCTTGCTCCGGGAATGTTCACGTATGACAACCGTCTTGTTTATATGATATCAAACAAAGGTCGGGATAAACTTGCGATTGTAAAGTATGACATTGAGAACCATAAAGAACTGGAAGTTATTTATGAACACCCTGAGGTTGACGTTTCCAATCTTCTAAGTTCTGATAAAAGAAAAGTAATTACGGGGGTTGCCTTCCTAACCGATAGGCGTCATTACCATTTTTTTGATGATGAGAGAAAGATGCTCCAGCAGGACCTTGAAAGCAGACTTCCCGGCTATGAGGTTGTGGTATCTCATTCTAACCGCGATGAGGATAAGGTACTTGTTAGGACATACAGCGATAAGTCACGTGGGGCTTATTATTATTATAATCTGAATACTAAGGAATTTAAAAGGCTCGCAGATGTTAGTCCCTGGCTTAATGAAGATGATATGGCTGACATGCAGCCAATTGAGTTTGAATCGCGCGATGGGATAAAGATACACGGATATCTCACACTGCCAAAGGGGTCGAAACCCCAGTCGCTCCCCGTGGTGGTGAATCCTCACGGAGGTCCCTGGCACCGGGATTCCTGGGGATTTAATCCTGAGGTTCAGTTCCTTGCTAACCGCGGTTATGCTGTCCTCCAAATTAACTTCCGCGGATCAACGGGATACGGCAGGAACTTTTGGGAGATCAGCTTTAAGCAGTGGGGAAAAGCTATGCAGAATGATGTAACTGACGGGGCGATGTGGCTTATCAAGCAGGGAATTGCCGATGAAAAGAAAATAGCCATTTACGGGGGCTCTTACGGCGGATATGCAGTGCTGGCGGGACTAGCATTCACTCCCGACCTTTACGCCTGCGGTGTAGATTACGTTGGGGTTTCTAATCTCTTTACTTTTATGAAATCTATTCCTCCTTATTGGGAACCTTACCTCGAGATGATATATGAGATGGTTGGAAATCCCGAAGAGGATAAGGAACTTATGGAATCTGCTTCTCCTGTGTTTCACGTGGATAAGATAAAGGCGCCGCTTTTGATTGCACAGGGAGCTAATGATCCGCGGGTAGCCAAATCGGAATCTGATCAGATCGTTGAAGCATTGAAGAAGAAAAATATTGATGTGCCTTACCTGGTGAAAGATAATGAGGGACATGGATTCCATAACGAAGAAAACAAGTTTGAGTTCTACCGCACTATGGAGGAATTCCTTGCAAATCATCTTGGCGGCAGGATCGCTTGAGTCAAAATTACTTCAGGAGATCCCTAAAGGTTTTGCCGGTCTTTTTATGGTAAAGATCGTACGCAAGCAATATAAAGAAGACTGCATACTCAGTGAAAATTACAGGAAAGTACTCGTGCCATACTTTTCCCAGGGGCGTGAAGTTAGAAAGGTTCACTGTGAATAAAAGGCTTAATACAGAATAAAAACCTGCGAAGGGATTAACGGCGCTTATCCATCCAAGATACCATGGATATACTACCGGGGATAATATAATAACCGCCAGAAGCACACCAAAGACACCTTTTATAAAATCCTTGTAATAGCTTGCAATGTAACCGATAGAAATGAAAAGCAGTATCCCGCAGATTAGTCGTGCTGTTTCCCCGTCGGCCAGCGCCGCCGTAAGCAGGTAATAAATTGAAGCATTGAACTCCCATTTATTCGCGTATATACTTAACATTTTTGTCACCGACTGACTACCGTTGAAGAAGGGATAATAGAACAAAACGGAGATAAAGATAAAAATCATAACAAAATACAAAAAACTCCGGGCCCTTAACTTTTTAACCAGAAGCGGAATTAAAAATACAGGATAAAGCTTAGTGAGAAAGGCCAATGTGAAAGCGAACACCGAAGGCAGCATCTTCCCTTTCTCCAGAAAATAGAGAAACATTATAAAAAACATTATTCCTGCCGCGTCAATATGAGCGTTAACAAAGTATTCCATTACAGGAAGGGGAAGCCATGCATAGAGTAATACTAAATTCGGGTTCTTTCCTTTAAGTGTTAAAAGTTTGAGGAGGAAGATCATTGTCAGGATTTCACAGAGCAGGTAAATGAGTTTTAGTCCTGTTAAGCTGTTCCCTGTCAGAGTATAGGAGGCAAGGAAGATGATCTGAGCGGCAGGCGGATAGATAGTGGGCAGATTCTTAAAGGTAACTTTTGAATATAGATCATCTCTTAGCTCAGTCAGCTGTACTGCGTCAGGAGAATACTCATAAGGGTTATAGCCGTTAGATATTACTTTGCCTTCCCAGATATACCTGTAAACGTCAGGAGAGGTAGTAGGTACTGTAGGTATTAAGGTTACTCTGAATAATATTCCAAAAAGAATTATTATTATAGGTAAGGTAAAGGCTGTCTGTCCCGACCTGTTCCCCGGACTAATTTTAAGAAGCAGAGATCCGATTTTCCCTGCCTCGGGTTCAGTATGCTTAATGATGTAATATCCAAGGAAGAAAATGATAAAGGTCTCGAAGTAAATAAACATATAAAGACCAATATCGCCACTGCCGTTATTAAGAAAGAAAAATATGTAAAGGGCCTCGAGAAAAATGCCGGCAGTTAAGAGAAGTAAAAATGATTTCCGGCTATTTAGTTTTAAGGATTTCAAATTATCGGCAGGATACTTAATTAAAAAGTTCCCAGGCCACCCCGAAGCGTATCCCTCTTCTGTACATAGGATAATAAGGAACTATATAATAGGTTTCATCAAGCAGATTCTCCCAGGTGAAATATGCGATAGCTACTTTTTGAATTTCCCCGGCAAGTGTGAAATCTACAGTGGTAAACTGACCGGCGAGTATGTTTTCCTGTCCCGAAGAATATACTCTTTGTCTCGAGTTATAGTTAAGAGCAAAACCTGTCTTCAGGTTGAGGTTATCGGCAAAGAAATAACCGTCCAGGTATATCCCCCCTCTGAATTTAATTTTAGGTGACGCTATGGAGAGCGCCGGCTGGCTGTTGTATGAACCGTGATCCGAAAGATCATAATAGGAACTTCCTTCGAGGAGTATTTTCCACAGCTTAAGTGAGGCGTTCCCGCCGATCATCGATGTACCAAGGTCGAGGTAATAATTATTCTCAGCCAGGTAGGGAATTGAATAAACAGAAGCGAAGCTTTCACTTCGGTTGATAAAATTAATTCCGAGATTCAGGAACTCGTTATGATAATAGCCTGATAATTCAATGGTGTTGACATTATCACTTAATCCCGCAGATTTATAATTCGAATATCCCCCATAGATTTTCAGGCTGCCCGGAAGATTAAGAGTAATATCGAACCCAAGCCCGTTATATGCTGCTGAACCGCCGTTATTAATATTCTGGAATTTATAATACACTGCAGGAATTATAGTGCTGTCTAGCAGGTTAAGACTGAAAACGGGGGAAAGACTGAAATAGTCTGAGTTATATTCTGATATTGAACCGGGGATAATATACTTAAAACTAGTTCTCTCATATTGGGCAAGTACTTTAAGGTCAGCAAAGGCAAGACTAAGATCCTGCTGCAGCAAAGCGCCTCCTGTTTTATCTTTATTTTTCCTGGGATAGCTTAAGATATCAGGAGGATTGCTGATCTCATCATCACTGAACCGGTAGTACAGACTCAGGGCTGTCCGCGAATTCTTTACCGGGTCAGCCAACAATCTTAAGCCAAGGTTATGCTGCAGGATGTTAAGGCGTCTTTGAGGATAATAAACCGGGGCAGTCTGCTCAGAAAACAGAACGGTATTAAGGTCTGAGCCTGTCTGTATAATGCTGTCCACATCCACTCCCCCATTCAGTCCCGCATCATAATCATTATAACCGTATGAAGCACTGAGGTTAACCTTATTTGATATAAGATATTTAAGATGTACCCCGCCCTGCCAGATACTGAAATTGCTATTGGCATAACTAAGATCGACTTTCCTGTTGGCGATCTCAACCGTAAAAGTAAAGTCCTTAAAAATAATAGAACTAAAAATGGCATCGATGAAAGCCTCTCCGGCAGGACCCTCATAATATTTAAGTCTGGTGTAAGGTCTCACTGCCAGCATATCCCTTTCAAGGAAGTTGACACTTACCGGATGACTTGCCGGACCGTACAGAAACCCGCGCGGAGAAGGAATGATCTCGATGGAATCAATTATCTCGGATGACATAAGATTAAGATTGAAGTTCCCCGAGCTTCTGTTATTCAGATAAACCCCATCTTGAAAGTATCCGACATCAGTTGTACCATAAAGCATCAGCTCATTAGGATGACCGATGAAGCCGTAGTTCCTCAGGAAAGCTGGTCCGAATGACTCGAAGAGATCTCCGGTGTACCTGTAATCGAGGAAATTTATTTCTTTTCTGCTTATAAACCGGCTTTCTGAATAAAAAGGGTTCTGGTAGAGAGGGATAATAGTATCAGCTTTTGCCAGTTCCTTCAGGGCACTGAATAGTCCTGTAGTATCTGTTGCAACAGTATCTATCACCCCGGCCCTGGTAGTATCAACATACACAGAATCTTTAGTCTGTGTGTATACCGTAACAGAGGAGATCAAAAACAGAAATAAAACAAACCGCTTCATCTTCAACAGAACTGCACTCTTTTTAATTAGACTAATGAAAAAATAAATAAATAAGAGATAAGCCACAAAAGCCCCGTCAGCAGGCTTGATCGGGAGCCATAATATTTTTTAAAAACATGGAATTCTATTTTTGTTTAGAATTAAAAATTTATAAATTTCGCAAAGAGTTATTCAAACAAATAAAAGAGAGGACATACTATGGCAGCCAGTAAATCATTGACCAAAAGTCAGATACTTGATCATCTTGCCAAAAAGACCGGGACTACCAAAAAATTAGCCGGCCAGTTTCTTGATGAGTTAGTTACTTTGTCTTACAAAGAAGCTAAAAAATCTTTCGTTATTCCAGGACTTGGTAAATTATTGGTAGTTGACAGAAAGAAAAGAATGGGAAGAAATCCCGCTACCGGCGAAACAATGTTAATACCTGCAAAGAAAACTCTGAAGTTCAGAATTGCTAAACAGGCAAAAGACGCCGTAGTTCCTCCAAAGAAATAATAATCTTTATCTTGAAATGAAAAGAGGCTGCCCAACGACAGCCTCTTTCTTTTTTCACCTCAATTGTTAACCAATCATTTCAGAACAGCATCTCCTTCGAACTGACGTAATCATTAGCGCGAAGCTGGTATATGTGAGGTGGTGTCCATAGTTGTAACACTGAGCAGATTACTTGGTTTGACTGCCTGCCTGAATGACTGATTGGTATTTGTAATCTCCGAGGTAAAGAGGAATGTGCAGGATGAATACTGAATTAATTGTGGTTTTTAGCCCCTCAGAGAGCATATTTTTGTCAGGGTGACCAATTACCCCTCCTAACCAAAAAACAGGCCTTAGACTCAAAGATTTGGGTCTAAACCTACCCTATGCTGCACCTTAAATTACTAAGTGAATCCATTTCCCACCCATAATGACTCAAAAAAAGGGGTTATGATTATTCCATATGGTGCATCATCGTTTTATTTCCCATCAATTTGGGGCTTAGGTAGGGGATGCCGAGATTCAGTCCCCGTAAAATGAAAATCAACGCGAGCATAAAGGCAAGAACTGGTATTGCTCTGCTTATCTTTTTTCTTACGTTAAGACTGATAAGTTTTCCGAAGAGTGAAACCGCGAGCATAGCAGGCACGGTTCCTAATCCGAATAATACCATAAACAACATCCCTGTTATTGGAGCACCTGTGGCGGCGGCTCCGGCCAGTCCGATGTAAACGAATCCGCATGGAAGGAATCCATTAAGAAAGCCTATCAACATAAATGAGGGCAGACTGGTTCTCTTAAACAGCTTTCCTATTGATCGCTTTAAGGGCTCTGTGATTTTCAGGATAACGTTCATACCAAGGAATTTGTTCTTGTATTTAGCGGGTATTACAAGCAGAATAATGATGATCACCCCGAGTGCAATGGAAAGACTTTGCTGGTATCCCCAGGCAACGAATCCTTTGCCCAGGAATCCGAATGCCAGACCCATTATGCCGTATGAGATCAATCTTCCGAAATTGTAAAGAACTCTCCCTGAGAAGAAAACGATATTGGAGGATTTTGGTACCGGCAGTGCAACAGCAATTGGTCCGCACATCCCGATACAATGAAAGCTGCCGAGAAACCCTATGGTTAGTGCTGTGAGTAATTCCATTTTAATTTATGATAATTGATTTTTCCGTGTAAAAATCCTTTCCTCCCATACCCCATTCTACTTTAACTCTCCATAATCCTTTCTCAAGTGATGCTGTATTGACCAACTGGGTATTATTATCAAGGACCGCTACAGGAACAGTAAAATCTTTTTTAGATCCGGAAGGACGATAGAAATAAATAGTGCCGGAGGCTTTATTATCAAATACTGAATCAGGGAAGGCCAGTTGTACAATATTGTTTTGAAAAAGTATAACCACATCTTTTCCGAGAGCAGTGGTATTATTGATCTTGTTTATCCGATCCTGGTACTTCAGCTCTTTACTGTAATAGTCCTTTGTAACGAGATCGACATCCTGGTTCATAAAGACATAAACGATGCTGACAAGGATCGCCATAAATACTATGATGGATAAGAGGATCCCGGTTCCCCAGTTCCATTTAATCTTTTTCATCGTGCTCCTTTTCTGCCGGTTCTTTTTCTACAGGTCCGAGGAATGAGGTTTTTAAGTCATTTAATTTTTTGCCGTTCGAATATACTCCGATGTTTAATGGTGTATTCATAGCTCTAAGATCTCTCTGATCCAGGACTACCATAAACTTCCCATCGTAAATTTCCTGGGGCTTGAGATCAATGGGCTTTCCTATCAGCTCAAGCTGACCTTCCATATTCTCAAGCTTAAGCTCTATGTTTGTTTCCTTGTATGTCTTATTGACAATATTAAGGTCATACAGGTTGCTGACTTTATGCTCAGCCTGTTTCTGGTAAAGCATGCCTGGTGTGCGGAGGACATTGAAATCATAATCGGTTCTTGCAGAAAGCAGATAACCAAGTACTCCGAGCAGAACCAGAAGGATAGCCGAATAAAATATCGCTCTTGGGGTAAAGCGGAACTTTGACTTGTTCTCAATTGAATTGATTGAAGCATACCTGATAAGTCCTCTCGGTCTTTTTACTTTGTCCATAACATCGTCGCAGGCATCTATACAGGCTGTACAGTTGACGCACTCGAGCTGGATGCCGTTCCTTATATCTATGCCGGTGGGACAAACATCCACGCACAGATGGCAGTCGATACAGTCGCCAAGGTGCGACTGATCCTCACCCTTACGTATTTTTCCTCTTGGTTCGCCGCGCACATTATCGTATGCTATAACTACGGAATCTCTGTCGAGCAGAACTCCCTGGAGTCTTCCGTAGGGACAGACAATTGTGCAGGCCTGCTCGCGGAAATAAGAGAATACCCAGTAAAATACTCCCGAGAATGCCAGGATTGAGATCAGTCCCTCAACATGCTCTGAAGGCGGATCTGTAATTATCTTAATCAGATTGTCCATACCTATAAGATACGAGAGGAATATATTCGATATAAAAAAAGATATTGCAAAGAAGATAGCATACTTGCTTACTTTTTTAATCGTTTTCTTAGAATCCCATGGGGCATTGGATAATTTCTTCTGCTGCAGCCAGTCGCCTTCCAGCCAGTATTCGATCTTTCGGAAAACCATCTCCATAAAAATCGTCTGGGGACAGGCCCACCCGCAGAATACCCTTCCGAATACTGCCGTAAACAGGATGATGAATACTATTATTGCAATCATCGCGATTACGAACAGGTATAAATCGTGGGGACCAAAAGGAATTCCAAACAAGATAAAATTCCTGTTCAGAAAATCGAACAACAGAAACTGGTGACCGTTCACCTTAATAAACGGCATACCCACAAGGATCACTAAAAGGAGAAAGCTAACCAGTGTTCTTGCGTTATAGAACCTCCCTGATGGTTTTTTAGGATATATCCAGTTCCTCTTCCCTTCTTTACTTACTGTGGAAAGCTGATCTCTGAACGAATCTTCAGTCTCTTTTATTCCTGTCTTCTCTTCAATCATCTTATCATACCCATAGTTTAACTAACATTACTGGCTTACCTGCGTACTGTCTCCCTCCCAGATTGTTCCCTGCGGTTCTTTTGGATTGGCAGGATGAGTTCCCTGCAGGGAAAGGACATAACTTGCTACCTCCTGCATCTGCTTAGGATTTAACTGGGTCTGCCAGCTCACCATTCCCTTCGCCGGAACACCGTATTTAATCGTCTTAAATACATTCTTAATTCCACCGCCATGTATCCAGTATTTATCCGTAAGGTTGGGACCGACTACACCGCCAGCATCAGGACCGTGGCATGGAACGCAGTTGGATTTGAAAATATCCTTTCCTGATTGAAGATCATTCTGATCGGTAAGCCTGGTAACGTTTTCTTCTGTAACAAATGCGCCCGATGCTTCAAGCTGAGCTTTTTGTATTGCATAAGCCTGCACTTCTGCTTCGTATTCATCAATCTGAGATTTTCCTGCCGAAAATACTTCATAATTAAACATATAATAAACAGCAAAAATTGCTGTACCATAAAAAAGGTAGTTAAACCATGGAGGGATACGGTTATCGAGTTCTTTAATCCCGTCATAATCATCTTCCATGAGTATTTCATCTTCTTTATCAAGTGGTGCGGCTTTTGTCATTGCCTGCCTTATCCGTGCCCACAATGAAGCTTTTTCCGGTTCTTCAACTGCTTTCTCTTCTTCTTCTATCTCTTCGGTTCCGAAGTACGTAAATGCGTAAATGATTGCAAGAATCAGCAGAAAGAAGAAAATTCCAAGAACCTTATAATAACCGGGCCCGAGAACTCCCTTATCTTCTGTTACGGCCACCTGCGCAAAGAGATCAGACTGAAGCAGAAAGACTGACGTAAAAATGATATTCAATAGAAACTTTTTATTTATCTTCATTATAATCACCTGTTAAGATTTTTTGCTGATTATTTTCAGGATCGAGAGGAAGTTCTCCCATTTTTTTAAGGTATCCTTTATCTGCTCTCAGAGCCCACACAATCAGGGCTACAAAGAAGACGAAAAAGACAATGAGAGAGAACAGCGGGTAAGCCGCAATCCCTTCGATCGATTCAAGATATTTGCTTGCCATTTCCATAATAAATCCTATTTCTTCTCTGATAAAGGATTACCTTTAATGTCGGTACCTAGTCGCTGCAGATATGCTATCAGCGCTATGATTTCTTTGTTAGGTTCAGCAGGAGCACCGTTCTTCTGTAAGTCGGCTGCTAAACCTTCAGCCTGCTTTCTCAAATCCTCATTGGCTTCATTCTCGTATCCTTCACGGTAAGGAACGCCAACAGACCTGAGTCCTCTTATTTTCGAGGGTGTATCTGAGGTATCGAGATCCTGTGTAAGCAGCCAGGGATATGAAGGCATTATTGAACCGGGCGACATCTGTCTTGGATCCTGCATATGCAGGTAGTGCCAAAGATTCGGATATTTCCCTCCTTCCCTGTGAAGATCGGGTCCTGTTCGTTTTGATCCCCAGAGGAAAGGATGATCATAAACATACTCACCTGCTTTGGAGTACTCCCCGTACCTTTCCGTTTCTGAACGGAACGGGCGGACAAGCTGCGAATGGCAGTTGTTGCAGCCTTCTCTTATGTATATATCTCTGCCCTGCAATTCGAGAGGGGTATAAGGCATAACGCTCGCGATCGTTGGTATATTTGACTTAACCAGGAAAGTCGGCAGGAATTCAACAATACCTCCTATTAGGATAACTATGGTAGATGCTATAAGGAAGTACATTGGTTTTCCTTCAAGCCAGCGGTGCCATGTTCCTTTGGCAAATCTGTCATTGAATTTAATTAAGGCAGGCGCTTCGGCTTCTTCGTCAGCGGCAAAACTTCCCTGCTTTGCTGTTTTAACCAGGTTGTAAACCATCATTATTACGCCGGTGAAATAAAGGAGCCCTCCTATCGCCCTGATGATATACATAGGAATGATCTGGAGCGTCGTTTCAAGGAAATTCGGATATTGAAGCAGACCAAGGGGAGTGAACTGTTTCCACATAAGCGATTGTGTTATGCCCGACCAGTACATTGATGCCGCGTAGAATACTATACCCAGCATTCCAATCCAGAAATGAGCATTAGCCAGTTTCTTCGAGAATAATTCCGTCTTATAAATCTTTGGTATTAACCAATACAAAATTCCGAAGGTAAGGAAGCCATTCCATCCAAGAGCGCCTATATGCACATGGGCAATTATCCAGTCGGTAAAATGAGCAATTGCATTAACGTTTTTGAGCGAAAGCATGGGACCTTCAAAGGTTGCCATTCCATATGCTGTGATGGCAACAACCATAAACTTGAGTATAGGATCCTCACGCACTTTATCCCACGCGCCTCTTAATGTAAGCAGACCGTTTATCATACCACCCCACGACGGAGCTATCAGCATGATGGAGAATGCTGTTCCGAGCGACTGTGCCCAGTTCGGCAGCGCTGAATAAAGAAGGTGATGAGGACCTGCCCAGATGTATATAAATATTAACGCCCAGAAGTGGATGATGGAAAGCCGGTAAGAGTAAATAGGACGGTTAGCCGCCTTCGGGAGATAATAGTACATTAGTCCCAGGTACGGCGTTGTAAGGAAGAACGCAACAGCATTATGTCCATACCACCACTGAACCAGCGCATCCTGCACACCCGCATATACAGGGTAGCTTTTAAGGAAGCTTACAGGAACTTCAATAGAGTTAACTATATGAAGCACTGCCACAGTAACCCAGGTGGCAATATAGAACCAGATAGCAACATAAATATGACTTTCCCTTCGTTTAAGAATGGTTCCGAACATATTTATTCCGAATACGATCCATACGATTGCTATTGCAATATCGATGGGCCATTCCAGCTCTGCGTATTCTTTACTGGTTGTAAAACCCATTGACAGGGTAAGCGCCGCGGCAACTATTATAAGCTGCCATCCCCAGAAGTGAATCTTACTCAGCAGGTCGCTGTACATTCTTGCCTTGCACAACCGCTGAAGTGAGTGGTAAACTCCCATAAAAATAGCATTGCCCACGAAGGCAAAGATTACTGCGTTCGTATGAATGGGGCGTATTCTGCCGAATGTTGTAAACTGCAGATTAAAATTGAGAGAGGGTACAAACAGCTGACTGGCTATTGTAAGCCCTACAAGCATACCGATTACTCCCCAGAAGGCAGTAGCGATAGCAAAATTCTTTACGATTTTATTATCGTAACTGTACTGTTCTAACTGCATAGAAGCATTCTCCATAGAGTGAATTGGGAACTATTTTTTCTTTTTATCAATTTCTTTTCCGTTTTTTTCTTTTTTATCCTCAAAGAGCATCCTTACAGAAGGAGTGTATGTATCCTTATATTGACCGCTTTTTACGGCCCATAAAAAGGCGGCTAAAAAGCCGATGGCTACGAGAAGACTGAATCCTATTAAGACGACTATTACCGAGATAACAGGCCTCTCTTTCCGGCAATAAAGTTTGTAGTAAAAGTTGTAAACAAAACTACTGAAATCGAGCTTAAAGGCATTAAAACAGCAGCCACTAAAGGTGATAATAAACCTTCCACAGCAAAGGTTAATCCCGCCGCATTATAAAGGAATGATATAATAAAACTTATTATTATTATACGGACACTTGTCTTTGAAAACCTAACGAACTCAGGCAGCCGCGGCAGTTTACCAGCATCCAGTATCGCGTCGCAGGCGGGGGAGAAACTGCTGATGTTTTCTGTAACAGCAATACCTACATTGCTTTTCTTCAGTGCCCCGGCATCATTCAGGCCATCACCTACCATCAGGACATTTTTGTTTTCGTTTCGTTTTTCTTCGATATATAGCAGCTTATCGTTCGGTGTCTGTCTGAAACGAAGTTCCGTATTACTTCCGAATAATTTCCTCAGCCGGTCTTTTTCTCCTTCGTTATCTCCGGATAAGACAGAAAGTTTATAGTTGTCTGATAGCTTATTTATTACTGATTCTATACCCTCACGGTAATAATTATTTATCCCGAAGTATCCGTATGTCCTTCCATTAAATGAAACATAAACCCTGGGAGTTTCATAACTGAGTGGTTTTAGGTTAGCAAGCGACTCGTCAACAAATGCCAGGGACCCAAGTTTTATTTTATTGCCGAGAACATCGCCTTCAATTCCATAGCCTGAATATTCTCTGAATTCAGATATCTCAGGTTCATCATATTCTTGCAAAGATTTATAAACCGCCGTGCTAAGAGGGTGAGTGGAGTTTTTTACGAGAGATTTTACCATCTCTTTCCTGAAATCATCAAGGGGTTCGCCCGTAAAGTTTACCTCCCCTTCTCCTGCTTTTGTAATGGTACCGGTCTTATCAAAAACTATTGTATTAACTTTTGCAAGGTCTTCCACCACAGCACTATTCTTAAGGTAAAACTTATTCCGTCCGAAAATTCTTACTGTATTGCCGAAAGTAAAAGGGGTTGACAAAGCCAATGCGCAAGGACAGGCAACAATAAGTACTGCTGTAAACACATTTATAGCTGTATGTATGCTTGTCTGTATCCAGAAAAGAGCCGCAACTACCGCAATTAACAGGACAGCCGCAGTAAAGTACTTGCTGACCATGTCGCTAATTGCTGTAAAATGGCTTTCATCTTTTTTATTAAATGATTCGTGGTTCCACAGCTGAGTGAGATAACTCTGGGATACTTCCTTAACTACTTCAAGCTCAACTGCGCTTCCCTTCTGTCTGCCGCCGGCATAAACCAGTTCACCCAGACCCTTATTAACAGGGGAGGACTCACCCGTAACGAAGCTGTAATCGATATTTCCGTTCCCGCTGAATAAAATTGCGTCGGCAGGTATGATCTCATCGTTCCTTACAACTATTCTGTCACCAATATTAAGTTTTGAAACAGGGACAGAGGTTTCCTTATTATCTTTTTTAACAGTTACACCGAGAGGGAAATACGACTTATAGCTTCTCTCGAAATTAAGTGTTTCGTATGTCTTCTCCTGGAACAGCCGCCCGATTAAAAGAAAAAGCACCAGTCCGCTCATTGAATCAAAATAGCCTGCCTGGTTATTGATTACGACTTCAATTATGCTGCGAAGGAACAATACAAGGATGCCGAGTGAGATAGGAAAATCTATGTTTACTATTTTCTTCTTCAGTCCCTTCCACGCTGAACCGAAATATTCTGATGCCGAGTAAAAGAAAACGGGCAAAGCGAGAATAAGGTTCAGGTAAGCAAAGATATTTTTATAATAACTGTCATTTATATCAATGGAAAGGTATTCGGGAAAGCTGAGCAGCATAATGTTCCCGAAACAGAATGCGGCGATACCAATTTTGTAGTAAAGATGTTTCCGGTGTATATCTTTTTTTTCTTCGGTGCTGTCAAGCTGAAGCAGCGGTTCATACCCTATTGAAGCAAGGAGCTGAACGAGTTCCTTCAGACTTATCTTTGAATGGAAATATTTAACCGAGACTTCCTTTTTAAGAAAGTCAGCATGCGACTGACTGATGCCGGAATTTAGCTTATAGAGGTTCTCAAGTAGCCAGATACAGGAACTGCAGTGCATCTGCGGAACGTAAAAAGTAATTGAAGTTATCTCTTCGTTTTTAAAATCTATGAGCCGCTGGATTGTTTCAGGATCATCCAGATAATCGAATTTCCTGACCGGAATATTTGCAGGTGATATACCAGGAGCAGTTTCAAGAGAATAATAGTCGCACATCTGCTTTTGATTAAGCATTTCATAAACGGTTTTACAGCCCAGGCAGCAGAAATACTTGTCATCTATGCACAGACTCTCATCACTGCAGCTATCCCCGCAATGGAAACACTTTATCTCTTTTTTAACCGTATCTTTTCTATTCATTCAGTCAAAAATTGTAATAGTATCCAGGAAAACCTGTTAGATTTTAATAATTTTTTTATCGGAAAGAAGGTATTTATTACAGAAATTATGTCATCAATACCCAAATATAAAAAAAATGAAATTTGATTGAACTATAATAATTCGGACTTTTTTATTCTTTTTTTTAGAAATTGTGCCCGCTGCTGTTCTTAAAATCAGAAAATAAGCAAGTTCTTGGAATTACAGTCATTTTTTTGCAATTTTGAAATCATTATAATCGAGAAATGAAAATGGCTTATCTGGTATTTAAACTGATACACATCTTTGCTGTTATTTTGTTTATGGGAAATATCATAATCAATGTTTTCTGGAAAAACCACGGGGATAAGAGTGAAAACGCCAAAATAGTTGCACATACTATTAGAGGAATAATCAGATCCGATAGATTTTTCACTATGCCGGCTGTTGCTTTTTTAATTCTTGCAGGATTCGGCGCTATGGGAATCGGATATATACCATTTGAAACTGGCTGGATCTTATGGGGTTTTATATTGATCGTGATATCTGCAGCTGCCTTTATGGCAAAAGTGGTTCCTGCTCAGAAAAAGTTGTTAAAGATAGCCGAAACTGATCCTTTTGATCAGCAGCTTTATGATGCAGTCTCCAAAGAGTGGAATCTATGGGGAAGCATTGCTACTATTGCTCCTATAATAGCAGTCGTATTAATGGTACTCAAAGTACCTTCTTAAAATGGACTTTCCGGCACTTTTCCTGCCCTAAATGTTCTTCTGTCGGCCATCTGTCGGCCATCTGTCGGCCATCTGTCGGCCTGTAAAAGGCTTCTAACCACCGGATAACAAGCAGACACTTCCGCAATCAATCACTTTATTCTGTATTCCTGAAATCGCATTTTATATTGCGTTTCTAATGATTATTTTAATTGATCCTTTATGAAATTGCTTTATACATATCTCAGGAGTTACTGGAAGCTTATGCTGCTGGCGCTTTTCCTGGCAGCTGTCAACCAGGTATTCTCTCTTCTCGATCCTTACATTTTCGGAAGGGTAATTGATAAATACGCAACAAAATTTGATTCATTTACTACTTCACAGTTTCTGAAAGGTGTTGGTCTCCTCCTCGCGGCAGCAGTGGGCGTAGCTTTTATTTCAAGGATTGCCAAGAATTTCCAGGATTACTATGTTAATGTAATTACACAGAGACTTGGAGCCAAAATATATACTGACGGAATTAAACACTCTCTTGAACTTCCCTACTTCAAGTTTGAAGACCAGCAGAGCGGGAAGACTTTGGGGGTTCTGCAGAAGGTCAGAAGCGATGTGGAAAAGCTGATATCAGCCTTTGTTAATACACTTTTTACTACTTTGGTCGGAGTAATTTTTGTTACTGTGTATGCCGTTAATGTTCACTGGATTATTGCTCCAATCTTCTTTTCTGCCATACCGATACTGGGAATTGTAAGTTCGGTCCTAAGCCGGAAAATTAAGAAAATTCAGCAGGTTATTGTGGCAGAAACTACAGAACTCGCGGGAACTACTACTGAATCATTAAGGAATATTGAACTTGTAAAAAGCCTTGGTCTTGGAAACCAGGAGATCAACCGGCTTAATTCGACTACCGACAAGATACTTCAGCTTGAGCTTAAAAAAGTTAAGTATATCAGAACGCTGAGTTTTATACAGGGTACCGTGGTTAACTTTATCAGAACTTCCATCCTGTTCTTTATGCTTTACCTGATATTTATACGGGAAATCCAGATAGGACAGTTCTTCACCCTTGTGCTTTATTCATTCTTTATTTTCGGTCCCTTACAGAGTCTGGGTGATATAATTAATATTTACCGTGAAGCCGAAGTTTCACTTGATAACTTTGCGAACCTGCTGAAGCAGCCGGTTGATGAAAAGCCGGTTAATCCTGAGACGATTAGCATTGTGCAGTCTCTGGAATTCAGAGATGTCAGTTTCAGGCACCAGAGCTCAAGAAGCAATGCTCTGAAGAATATATCGTTCAAGGTAAGGATGGGTGAGACAATTGCCTTTGCAGGACCCTCGGGCGCTGGTAAGACAACCCTGGTTAAGCTCCTGGTTGGTCTGTATTCTCCTCAGAAAGGTTCTATTATATATAACGGTGTTAATAGTGACAGGATTGATCTTGATGGGCTCAGGGAAAAAATTGGCTTCGTTACACAGGATACGCAGCTTTTTTCAGGGACAATAAAAGAAAACCTTCTGTTCGTAAATCCAGGTGCATCTGATGCAGAATGTCTTGATGTTCTTGAAAAGGCCGCTGCCGGTAACCTGCTTGCAAGGGCCGACAAGGGACTTAATACAATTATTGGTGAAGGCGGAGTGAAAGTTTCAGGTGGTGAAAAACAAAGACTTTCTATAGCCCGTGCACTTCTTCGGCGTCCCCAGCTTTTAATATTTGACGAAGCTACATCTTCACTTGATTCACTTACAGAAGAAGAGATTACTTCAACAATAAAGGATATATCCGACAGGAAAGACCTTATCACCATTATGATTGCCCATCGGTTATCGACGGTTATGCATGCTGATAAAATATATGTTCTTGAAAAAGGACATATTACTGAATCAGGTAAGCATGAAGAACTTCTCCAGCGGAAGGGTCTCTATTATGCAATGTGGCGCCAGCAGATAGGAGAACGTGAAAGGAATAATAACACACAGGGTTATAAATCTGCAGTTAATTTTGAGGATGACTAAAAGGTATTATTTATATGAAAAGAACGGGACTCTTTTTTTTAATCTTTATTGCCTTCTGCCTGACAATATTTCCGCAAGGGATAAAGGACATTATTAAACCGCTTCACCTTCAGGCTGGTAAGGCTGATACAACATATATTAGTGATCTTTTTTACTCGGATAATTACGATGTGAAGATAATTCCAAATCGCGACATTAAAGTATCTTATGACTATAACAAAAAAACCCTCACGGTAAAGCCAGACGGCAATTTTGAAGGCTTTGGTCTAATCAACTTTTATCTGAATGATTCTTTGTATGCTGTTCCGTTCTATTCGGACATCGTTGAGAATCATACGTTTTATTTAACCCTTAAGGATCATCCGGAAAGAGTAAATCTCTTTGCAAGCTTTAACGGATGGAACCGGGAAAACCTTCCAATGAGCTACGATAAGAAGCTAAAATCTTATAGTGTAACGGTGCCTCTGGAACCCGGAACCTACCAGTATAAATTTTACGTGCAGGGGAATGAGTTTATCGATCCTGAAAATCACGACAGCATTCCGAACGGGCTGGGTGGTTATAATTCGCTTATCACCATACCCAATCCTCATCCTGAAGAAAGTTACCTTTTTGTAAATGGTTATGAAAAAACCAAGGATGGTATAACTATAAGTTTTTCCTACTCAAATAGTAAGTTCAGGTCCCCCGTAAGACGTGAAGAGATAACTGCCCTGTACAATAATTCTATGCTTCCGCAGGAAAGGATTTCTACGGCGGCAAACAGATTCCTTGTTACGGTCGACTCAGTGAAGCTGAAAGGAGAAAATGTTTTGAGGGTTGTGGTAAACAGGAATGGACTTCCGTCAAATATACAGACCTTGAGATTCTTCAACGGCACAGCAGAAGGCCGCGGTAATCATCGTACTGAATATGATAATATTATTTACGCTATAATGGTCGACCGTTTTAATGATGGGGATTCAAGCAATAGTATTCCTGTAGTTAACCCGAACCTGACAAAAAAAGCAAATTATTACGGGGGCGACCTTCAGGGAATTATAAATAAAATAGATGACGGCTATCTCGATTCACTCGGCATAAATACATTGTGGCTTTCTCCTGTTGTTGATAATACAGACAGTGCATACAGGGAGTACCCCAAACCGCACAGATATTATACGGGTTACCACGGATACTGGCCGATTTCTTCTACCAGGGTTGAGGAAAGATTTGGGACTATGAGGCTGATGAAAGATCTGGTTGAAGATGCCCATAAGCACGATATTCATATTCTTATAGATTATGTTGCAAATCATGTGCATGAAGAACATCCCTTTTTTAAAGAGCACAGGAACTGGTTTGGCCACCTTGAACTTCCCAACGGAAAGTTAAATCTCCGGTTATGGGATGAACACAGACTTACTACCTGGTTCGAACCTTATCTTCCCTCCTTTGATTATGAAGGCTCACCCGAAGCACTTGATACCATGACAAGCAATGCTGTCTGGTGGCTTCAGGAAACTAATGCGGATGGGTTCAGACACGATGCTGTAAAACATATACCAAACGAGTTCTGGCGGACGTTGACGAGGAAAATCAAAAGTGAAATTGTTATACCCGAAAAGAGAAGTATTTTCCAGATCGGGGAGACGTTCGGAAGCTATCAACTGGTAAATTCATATGTTAATAACGGTCAGCTGGATGCTCAGTTCAATTTTAATTTGTATGATACAGCAATACCGGTATTTATTGATTCATCCCGTTCTTTCAAATCGCTCGATGATCAGATGAAAAAATCATTTGATGTTTATGGTGTGAACCACCTGATGGGAAATATTATGGATAGTCACGATAAGGTACGTTTTATGGCTTATGCTGACGGAGATATATCCCTTAATGAAGGAGATGCAGCTGAGATAGGGTGGGAAAACCCGCCTGAGGTAAATCATAAGTCGAGCTACGCGAAACTTAAATTATACCTCACCTACCTTCTGACTATACCTGGTATACCGATAGTGGATTATGGTGATGAGATAGGAATGACCGGGGCAGCAGACCCGGATAACCGCCGTATGATGCGCTTCGGTTCCAGCCTGAAAGGTATAGAAAATGAGACTTTACAGGATATCAGCCGTCTCATTAAGATCAGGAAAGAAAATTCTGCTCTAAGGTACGGTGACTTCTACACTCTTCGCGCTGATAAGGATATTTATGCATTCGTACGTTCAGATTTAAACCAGCGCATTCTTGTTGTATTAAATAAAAGCAATACTTTAGCTAATACTTCACTTTATTTCCCTTACGCTTTCAGGGCTGATTCAGTTACCGATCTTATCTCAGGTATAGAGCTTCCAGTGAGGAATTTAAATGTAAATATTCATATGGATCCCTACGGTTATTCGGTCTTCCTGTTAAAAGAAAATTCAACTAAGGATAAATGATGCAGAAAAAATATATTCTCTTATTTCTTATACCAGCTATATTTTTAATTTCGTGCGAAGATAAAATTGATAAACAACCATCAAAAGAACTGGATACTAAAATGAATAAAATATCAGAGAGTTACGTAAAGATTATACTGAGGGTGGGCAAGTTTGATCCTGATTATGTTGACGCTTATTATGGGCCCGATGATTGGAAACCCGACAGCACATATCAAGCCGATTCCTCTGCTCTGAAACATCTGGACGCTGAAACTGATGCCTTGCTCGACAGTATGGAATCATTCGGCAAGTATAACGCAGATGAAATGCAGACCCTGAGGTTCAGATTCTTATTCAAACAGATGCTCGCATTGAAGACAAAGATATTTATGCTGAAAGGCGGACATCTTTCTTTTGACCAGGAAACAAAAGCCCTTTATGATGCTGAGGCACCTCATTATTCAGAAGAACATTTTAAGAAAATTATTGCTGAGCTTGATAAAATGCTTCCGGGCAGTGGTAATGTGACAGATAGATTCGAGAAGTTCAAAGAACAGTTTATCATACCAAAAGATAAGCTCGATAAGGTCTTTACGGCTGCAATAAACGAATGCCGCAACCGGACCCTCGATCATATCCAGCTTCCGCAGGATGAGAACTTTAAGGTTGAGTATGTAAATAATAAACCGTGGGGAGGCTATAATTGGTATAAAGGAAATTCATACAGCGTAATACAGGTAAATACCGATCTGCCGATTTACATCGACAGGGCTGTTGATCTGGCGGCTCATGAAGGCTATCCCGGTCACCATGTTTACAATACTCTGCTGGAAAAAAACCTTGTCAGGCAGCGGGGCTGGGTTGAGTTCAGTGTATACCCTCTGTTTAGTCCGCAGTCGCTCATTGCAGAAGGAACGGCAAATTTTGGTATTGAAATGGCTTTCCCGGGCGACTCGAGGATTAAATTCGAGAAGGAGGTTTTATTCCCCATTGCCGGGCTCGATTCTTCACAGGCCGATGAATATTACCATGCGCTTGAGCTTACCGATGAGCTGAGCTATGCTGGTAATGAAGCTGCGCGCAATTACCTGAACGGTGACTGGAATAAAGATACCTCTATCCAATGGCTGCAGAAATATGAACTTATGAGTAAAGAGAGGGCGGAAAAAAGAATAAGTTTCATTGATAAATACAGAAGCTACGTCATTAATTACAACCTGGGTAAAGATATTGTTAAAGATTATGTTGAACGAAACGGCGGAACGAAGGATAATCCTTCTAAAAGATGGGAAATATTTGAGGAAATAATCTCAACACCGCAGACACCTTCGGGACTTCAGGAGACTAAAAAATAGAATTCTATCTCTGGTTATTTAGATTTGGCCAGTTTTGTCTTAAGATATTCGAATTCCTCTTTACCCAATGAAACTTCGCGGAAGATCTGTACGATGGTTTCTTTATCAATCTTCTTAAAATCTTTTTCCAGAGGGATGACAAGAACACCGCCAAGATCTATTGAGGCCGGACTCACTAATATATTTTCGTCATCTTCCTTGAAATAAGCATCGGGCCTGTGTTTTTTACGGAAAAATATTATAACTCTCCAGCCTGCTTCAGGTTCATAGGATGAAATTATATTCAGCCTGGGTTCAACATGACTTTTAGAAAGAGGGGCATAAAGGGAATACAGTTCATTAAAGATCTTTACAAGGGCACTTAAGGAATCAGATTCAAGAGTGAACATCTTCCTGATCCCATCGTCAATAGCGTTGATCGTTACTCCGTTGTTTAGTATCTCTTCACCAAATTCATTTTTAAGTCCTTCATAATCAATATTAATCGGAAGAGATTCTTTCTTACAGGTCTGGAAGTGAAGATGATCTGGTGCTGAGGCACCTGATTCCGGACCATTATAAATAAAGCAATAGTCGGGAATATCATTGCTTATTCCCAGCAGATCACTAAACGATTTTTTAATCCTCTGGGGGGTATGGCTGATACTGCTTATAGTTAAGTGATTTACAAAGATCGGAAACGGATTACAGAGAATTGAGTATTTATCTTTATAAATGATACCCTGCTGTTCTTTCGGAAGATTTTCTGTACACAAAAAACACTCCCTGTTTTTAACAGCTTCCGGGGAAACGTTTGCAATGGTGGAATTGATCCTGCCGGAATTAAACTGAGCATGTATTTCGTATCCGTCAAAGAAGTATTTTTTGATCTCAACAGAGGATAAGGAGTCTATACCCTGTCTCAGCAGAGGCCACTCATCGCTTTGCCTGCTGTAAAGCAGTGAAATAGCCTGCGCATATTTATTCGCAAGAATCAGATCCTGCAGTTCATTTTGAAGGTTGTTTCCGGAGTTCTGCATTAAGTTTTTGCCGGGCTTTTATTTCATAAGTTCTTATGGAATCTTTATAAAAATTAAATTTATTTTTCTTCTCAGTCGTGAGCCTGGAGTCGGAATTACCTTCCCACCTTCGGCAGATATACAACGGCTCATATATCCTGCTTATCTCATATTTCCTTGAAATTGCAATCGCTGCTGCATAATCCTCACCATAACTGACATCTGGAAATTTATTTTCCCTGAGAACCGGGGTATAAAAAGCCCGTGGAGCACCAAGTCCATTAATACGCAGAGCATTATTTCTACCGTTGGCCCTTGTCCATTCTCTATGGTCAATTATACCAGGAGGTATTTCATTTTTGTTAAAATCAGTAAGTATATACGAACCGATAACCATTGCACATTTTTCTTCACTAAATACATTAATTATTTTTTGCAGTGTATGCTGATCGGCATACAGGTCGTCGCTGTCAAGCTGCACCGCATATTTACCACAATGCTCGTTAAAAACTGCTTCATTCCAGCAGCCGCCTATATTAAGATTATACGACCGGGGGATCAGATGAATAATTCTGCTATGCCTTTGGCAGAGTTCCTTTACAATTTCCGTGGTTCCGTCTGTCGAATGATTATCAACCACCATAACATTAAATGGGAAATCAACCGCCTGGTTAACGGCTGAATTGATGGCTTCAGCTATTGTCTTTTCACGGTTCTTTACGGGAATTATAACTGAGGCGGTATATGCAAAGTCCTGCTGTGTTAAGCTGATTGCGCTGAAAACAGGTTCCAGGTAAGCATCTACTAATTTCAGATGTTTAGTTGCAGCCTCTTCCATCTCAACCTGCTGTATACGGTTATGCGGGTTCAGGTAGTCGAACTGTTTTTTATCACCCTGTCCGTTAGATGCTGATCTGATGGTATAAAGAAATTCTGGAATTCTACGTATATCATAATTCCGGGATATAAATAACCTCAGGTTATAGAACCCGGCATAAATAAAATCAGGTTCACTAGCTGAAAGATATTGTTCCAGGGCGAATCTTCTGAGAACAACAACTTTTCCAAAATCAAAATCATCCCTGATGCTGCCGGGTTGATAGTCGATTAAAGGATTATCATCAAGCTTATTATTTTCCAGTCTGTAGAAATCAGAATACAGTAAACCTGCACCTGTAAGTTCCGCAATCTCAAAAAACCTGTTTAAGGAAAATCTTCCGAAAGAGATCTCTTCGGACGTTAAAAGTAACAGGATATATTCTGAATTAGTTTCTGCGGAGATAGCCTTTAAAGTGCTTGTACTGAAAATGCTGTCAGCAATCAGAACCTGGGATGATTTTGGAACTTCTGTTGACTCATCACCGGTAATAAGATAAAGTTCTTCAATAAGGTTTGATGACCTAAGTGAATTGAATGACTCCCAGATCTTAGTATTACCGGTATAAGGAACAAAAAGTGTGAAAGGAAAACTCATATATCCTCCTGAGAATTTTATAACCATTCAATTAAGAGGAGGCTGTAAAATAGAAAAAATAAAGCCGGTAAAAAACCGGCTTAAGAAAAAAATATTTCAATTAAGGCTATTCCGGTATCGTGATACTTTCCTGGCTAAGGAGTTTATGTCCAGTCTGGTCTGTAATCCTCAGGTCGTAAGTTCCCGGGGCTAAATCGCGAAAAGCCGTTCTTGCTTTTTTAATACAAACACAATTATCGTTCGCCGAATTAGTATTGGAAACTTTTAACATGATTTGTTTTTCATTCTGTGTCATATCCATACTTAATGCAGAATTACAGTAAGTCCTGACATCCATAGTAACGTACACCAGTTTTGCCTGCTGGTCGATTACAACATTATCCACAGTTTCACCGGTAAAGACATCATTTGATGTAAGATCGGTTTCTTGTGTACAGGCATCAAAACGGACGGGGTCCATTGAAACCACTTTTGAACTGGAACATGCCGCAAAAAGAAGTGAACTTAAGAGAATTGTTAATAAATATTTCATTTTACCTCCTCAGGATTTTTTTTCTAACATTTAACATTAAAAAATACCACTTTAAGTTTATTAAATAGTTAAGAATGTCACAAAGGTGTAAATTCTTTTATTTATACAAGTTGGAGGCTTTTTACCCCTCCAGGGCCAGGTTTTTGTAAACTTCGACTATTTGGTCGGTAACAGTTTCTATATTAAAGTTCTGCAATACCCTTTGCCTGGCAGCCAGGGCAAAGCTTTTCCTTTTTTCGGGGTCAGATATCAAGGACTTTATTTTGTCGGCAAGGTCATCAGCATTCTTTGTTTCAAAAAGATATGAGGTCTGTCCATCTACGGCAATATCAAGTACACCTTCCGATGCAGAGCATACAGAGGGTTTCTGCATAGCCATCGCTTCAATCAATGCAATCCCAAAAGCTTCAGCATGAGAAGGGAACACAAATATATCCAGTGCTGCAAGGATCTCAGGGATATCATTCCTGTAACCAGTAAAGACCAGGTTATTTAATTTAAGTTCCTCTGCATAAGTTTTAATCCTGTCGGCATACTCATCCTCGCCACGGCTGGCCTCTCCGATAATAATAAATTTTATATTGCTGTACTCTGTATTTAATTTAGAGGCAGCCTCAATAAATTCTTCATGACCTTTACCAGGACTAAACCTTGCCATCATACCTATCAGTATTTCATCCAGCCCTATAGCAAACTCTTCCCTGATTGTTTTTCCGGAAACGGAATCAGGATTGAATTTCTGTGTGTCTACTCCGTTAGGTATAAGCAGGATCCGGTCGGCATTCAGGGGGGTTGTTTGCAGCATATTATTTTTAATCGCCGTACTGATTGCTATTGCTTTCGTAACATACCTATAAAGCCTGCGATGAAGGTAATCTTTCTTTTCAATAAATGATCCGATATGTTTAGTAAGAATAAGGGGAATTCTCTTTCTAAGAAACTGAAGAGCAGGGACAAGTACCCATAAGTCTTTGGAGGCATGAGTATGGATGAGATCAAAATTCATTTTCCGGATTATAAAAGCGACCCTTAGTGAAACGAATGGATGGAAGTAACCTCTGGCCTTTACGGGATGGAGAATGATTCCGAGATTGTTAGCCTCAATATGAATCCTTGACTCAGCGGCACACAGAAGTTCGACGTGAATTCCCCTATTCATTAGCTGTTTGATACCTGTTATAGTGACCATTTCCATTCCCCCCCAGCTCCGCGATAAACATGAATATAATATCTTCATTTTATCAGTATATTTTGTTTAATCTTGCATTATGGAAATAGTGAAGGAGAATTTCATCGAATGAATGTCCTTTTTCAGCCATAACCGCGGCACCGATCTGGCATAGGCCCACTCCATGTCCCCATCCGGCCCCATATATAATAAATTTTCCCGGAATATTGTTTTCGATGTTCAGTTTTTCAATAACGATAGCAGAACTGTAAAGATGGGTTAGAGAAAGAAGTCTCCTGATTTCAAGCTCCTTGCCGACAATTAATTCTTTTTTAGTACCGGTGATCTTCAATTTAATGAGCCTGGAGGAATTGCCTCTCTCGACAGGAATAAGGTCTATAATCTCACCGAAATTAATACCGCTGTTTTTGGATATAATTTCGGAGAGCTCATTCTGACTATAAGTTACCTTCCACCTGAAGAAGTCTTTAGTTTCCCTGTCGTAATCTAATAAAACCTGCGAGAGAATTTTGTCGTCTGTTGTATTACAGTAAGCTGGCGGATTTCCCTTTATCCATTTTACTGCGTTGTTTTCTTCGGAGAAATCAAGTTTATACGACTCGGGTTCATACTTATAGTCAATTACAGCAGTCAGGTATTCATGCACAACAGGTTCCCATACATTATGGAATGACTCAGTAATACCTCCGCAGCTCTTTGAAAAACGTGCGTCACAAATTTTATCATTGTAGAGCAATACGAGGCCATAAGTTTCCTCAACGGCCTGTTTTGCTGCCTGCGTGGAAATTTTAGTAATACCCTGGTAGCGCTGACAGTGATCATCAGCGCATACATCAAATAACTCATGCTCTTCCCGGTCATACCATTTTATTATCTCTTCTTCCGTCCTGGTTTCAGAAGAATAGACTTCCCTTTTTGCCCGAATTGATTTGGATTTTTCTATTTGAGCAAGCAGCCAGCTCCTCGAAACCACAGCAAGTGATTTCAGCATCTGCAGAGACGACTTTGCACTCATTTCAGAAGAAATTACACTAACGAGATATTTTTCTACAGGAATGATATTGATGACAACAAGTTTGTCCTTACTTCGTAGAAGCTTTAACGAACCCTGGAATCGCTGTTTCTCCTTTCGCTGCCAATGAAACCTGACCCCTATAGTGACATCCTTAATCAGAAATGACTCGAGATCCAGATCATCAGGTTCAAAAATTATTTCTGTATCTGCCTCCAGAGTGTCATCACCTCTTTTACACCTTATTCTATCATTTATAACCTCTGCTGTAAATCTTCCGCTGAAGAATTTCTTTATACCTCTTACTTTAAAATCACCATAAAGGTCAAAATTCACCTGCTTTTCAGTTATTATTCCAACATTAATTGTTGGTTCTTTACGAAATGAAGTCATTGAACAGGTTTCCTGTGTGCAAAGAGTTAATTAAAATGAAACTAAAATATACGAATTAAAGGAAAATGATTGTAATTCATGCTTTTCCTCTTAGTTAGAATTGTAAAAAAGTCTGTTCAATCATATTGATTGGTAAATGAGTTGTAAACTTTTTAATTTGATGAATGATTTTTTATAACTCATACTATAAATCCCGGCAATGAAAGTAAATAAAGAGAATAAAATAGTAAATTTGATTGGATTCCCGATGGATCTGGGTGCTGACAGAAGGGGTGTTGATATGGGACCTTCAGCCCTCCGTATAGCCAACCTGAAAGGAAAACTGGAACTGCTCGGGTATAAGGTAGTAGACAGTGGCGATATATATATACAGACTGTTGAAAGGCAGAAGATAACCAATCCAAAGCTGAAATATGTAAACGAGATACTCAGAACCTCAAAAATCCTTGCCGGGAAAATAGAAAAGGTGCTTGAAAAAGGACAGTTTCCTCTATGCCTTGGAGGAGACCATTCTATGGCACTGGGAACAATTGCAGGCATATCCTCATATTGTAAAAAAAATAAACTTAAACCGGGCATCATCTGGATCGATGCCCATGCTGATATGAATACTGATACAACTTCTCCCTCAGGTAATATTCATGGTACGCCTATGGCTGCCGCACTGGGTCTGGGTCATGAAAAACTGGTAAACTTCTACGGATTTGCACCAAAAGTTAAAGCGGCAAACTGCGCGCTCATCGGTGTGAGGAGCATTGATCATCAGGAGAGAATGAATATTAAAAAGACCGGACTACCTGTGTTTACGATGACCGACATTGATAAACTGGGTATTCATAGAATTATCAGCAAGGTGTTGAAACAGTTCAGGGAAAAGGTAGATTATATTCATGTCAGCTTTGATCTTGATAGCGTGGAACCATATATAGCTCCCGGAGTAGGGACACCGGTTTCAGGAGGATTAAGTTACCGCGAAGCCCATTTTCTGATGGAATCAATTGCTGAATGTGGATGTATGTCTTCTCTTGAAATTTCTGAAGTAAATCCTATCCTCGACAGAAAAAACAGAAGTGCCGAATTTGCAGCAGATCTTGTTGCATCCAGCATGGGACAAAGAATTCTTTGACAGCTCAAAACTTACATATTCCGGCCCCTTTGAGAAATAAGGCTCCTATCCCCAAACTGGAGGCAAGGAGAATAGTGCATGCAAGAGCCGCTGAGCTATCCCCCGTAAACCTGCAAAATAAATCTGCTTCAATAATTGAACGTCTTACTAATACGGATGACTTTAGTTATGCCTCGAAGATCTATGCTTATTTTTCAACATCAGATTTGATAGTTAATACAAGAGAATTAATTAATACAGCTCAGAATCATGGGAAATCTGTTTTTCTACCGAAGCGTAAACATAATGGAATACCTGAGAGATTTCAGTTTTCTGCATACGATGAATTAATCAAAAACGACCTTGATTTCCTTGAACCCCGGTTTGGCATAGAAGAAGACCTTAGTGATATTGACCTTATAATCGTTCCATCTATCGCTGTATCGCTGCTCGGCCAAAGGATTGGTTTTGATGAAATGAATTATAATGCACTATTGTGGAATTCATTTGCTCCCAAAGTAGTTCTTGCTTATGAATTTCAGGTTTTTAATAAGATAGAATATGAAAGACGCGATATACGTGTTGACAGAATTATAACTGAGAGACGCATTATATATACCCGGAAGTTTTACTAACAAAAAAGAGTAAACCAGGTGAAACATTCTCAAATATTAATTTTTACTCTTCTTCTTCTCTTCGCCGCAGTTTCTATATTCCTAAGTATCTTCGGAATACTGGAAATAGACTCAATAACATTCTTTGGATACGGGTTGATATTTTACGGAGTAGCCTCTGTCTATACTTCTTTTGGTGAAAAAAATAAGGTCCTTATTTTCATAGGTTCAGCTGCATTTCTTACAGGAATTGTGATCTCACTTCCTTCACATTTTGATTTCATCCATCCTTTAAATGTATTTATTCCCTCAGCTGTTCTAATAGCCGGCATAAGCCTTTTTATAGTGTACTTTGACGATACCAGCAATAGAGCAATACTATTAGCAGCTTCGATACTGCTTATCACGGGAATTGTTTTTATACTGGCTGCACGCAGTATACAACCAGCTGTATTCGGAGAATCCTTCCTGAAGATAATAGAAGTTTACTGGCCTGTGCTGCTCGTTATCTCAGGTATAACCATCATTTTGAAAAGGTAATGCGATTAGCGGAGGGATCCGGTTAAAAATATTTTATTTCCCGGCTGAGCCGCACCGTTCGATGTTTCTTCTGTAACCAGAAATTCGGAGATGTTCTTTTCCTGTGACTGAGGCATTTTAAATGGAAAATACTGAACTCTTCCGGATGGACTGAAAACACCAAGCGAATAATATTTACCTTCCGGCATCTGCATCCATAACTGGTAGGCATTGTCCCTGCCTAATTCCGGCATATCTGAAAGCTGCAGATAACCCTTGCTCTGTGAACCACTTATGATCAATTTTCCCTTGCCTACAGGGTTGATTCCAGTTCCGTCGAGATTAACAATTTTAACGTCAGCCGACTCCAGGATGTTTTGAATTTCCTGTGTGCTGTTAAACTTTACAGAAAGATCATTAACCTGTTCTTTGAGGGTATCATTGGTAAATTTCAGATGATTTATTTCGGAGGAAAAATTCAGATAAAATACCAATAAAGCCAGGAGAAGAATTATAAAAAGCGAAAGGGTCAGCCAGAAAGCCATTCCTTTATTTTTTGAAGAGGTTTCTTCTGTTGCATACCTTCTTTTATATGCTTTTTCAAAACTTTTCCCGCGTTCTTTTGTGGATGTCTTCATATAAGGTGATTCCCTGGTTGAAGTTTTATAAGGCGGCCTTTCTTTGGTCACAACCCTCTCATACGTTCTGATCTTTTGCCTGGAAGGAATTGTTTCGTCCGGTTGTGCTTCCTCTTCCTGTTTTCCTTCAGGAGCATTTTCAAAATTTCCTTCGAGAACTTTCTCACGGGTCGACTTAAATGATTCGAAAGTATTTCTTGATGGTGTAACCGGTTCAAATTCTTCTGCATTCAGGTCGCATGAATTTTGTTTTGAGACCTCTTCACCTGGTTGAGAAGGTTCAGAAGATATTGACTGTTCTTCAACTTCTTCATTGCCCGTTTCACTCTCACTGAGTTCAAGCTTTTCAGGTTCCTCTGAAGAAGACAACCTGTCACCAGTCGTTAAAGAAGACTTTCTGTTTTCCCTGGAATTATTGTAGAATACTTCTGCGGGACTGACATCACTTTTTTCCGCGGCCGCTTTTGCACGAATTTCATCTTTAATACGGTACAATTTCCTGGCAACTTTATCTTTTAGTTGTGGATCAGGACTTTCAGCCTGTAAAATGACCGGAAGCAAAGCCGCTATATTCTGGAATTCACCCAGGTTTGGAGGAAGTTCACCTCCGGATTTTATGTACTCATTTAATTTAGTCTGATCTGCTCTGTCGAGGCAGCCTAAAACTCCGGCATATATGAGTTCTGCAGCTTCCTGTCTGGTAATCATATCGTATACCCCTTAGAAAGGTTTTCTTTAAGATTCGTCAGGGCTATTCTGATCTTCGATTTTACTGTGGATAAAGGGATATTAAGTTTTGCAGCAATTTCACTCTCAGTTAATCCTTCAAAATAGGCAAGATGTATTACATACTGCTGTGCATCTGTAAGCTCTTCCATAGCCTTCTGAATTTTTACGGTTTTATTAAGTGCGTCCTTTAATTCCACAGCTTTACTGTCCGGCCTAAGAGCAGGAAGAATAAATTTATCTTCGTATTCATCTGAATATGGCTGAGTTTCTACTCCGCTTCTTTTAACCCTGATGGTATCCACTGCTTTGTTGCGGGTAAGCGTAATCAACCATGTATAAACATTTCCTTTCTCAAAATCGAAATGGTTTACCTTCCTCCAGATAATAACAAAGACATCTGAGAGTACTTCTTCAGCTAATGCTGTATCTGATACAATTGTTTTTATGAGAGTGTAAAGAATTGTTGAATACCGGTTATATATGGCTTCCAGCGCTTTTGAGTCATAGGAAGCTACCTTCTTCATTATTTCAAGATCAGTTGTTGCTGAAGCAGAGTTCAAAATGCCCACCACCTAATTCTTTGTTAAATGCAAAACTATTATTAACCGCATAAAAAAGCAACGAGGTTTATTATTTAGACCCAGCAAAATTCCTGCCGAAATGATCTAATCTGTTTCATTTATATATGCAGATTAAGATGTAATTTTCGCGAAGCCATATTCATTTAAGCTTATGATGATATTTATTATCTTTACAGTTCAGTAAAATTTTCAGGAATTTATGACTTCAGATGAGATAAGACAGCAGTTTTTAGAATTTTTTGCCAAAAAAGGACATCGGATCGTCCCCAGCGGCTCGGTTGTTCCTTTTGATGATCCCACACTTTTATTTACAAATGCCGGGATGAACCAGTTTAAGGATGTATTTCTTGGGAAAGGTAGAAGAGATTACACCCGTGCGGCAGATACACAGAAATGTATCCGTGTAAGTGGTAAACACAATGATCTGGAAGAAGTTGGAAATGATACTTACCACCACACTTTTTTTGAGATGTTAGGTAACTGGTCATTCGGTGATTATTATAAGGCAGAGGCTATAAGCTGGGCCTGGGAACTTCTCACAGAAGTTTGGAAACTTCCCAAAGAGAGATTATGGGCTACGGTTTTCAGAACGGACGATGAGGCATTTGAGTACTGGAAGACAAAAACTGATATAAACCCTGAACATATTTTAAGGTTTAATGAAAAGGATAATTTCTGGGAAATGGGTGAAACCGGTCCTTGCGGACCCTGTTCTGAAATTCACATAAACCTGGGAAAAGATTATAATAATCCTGAATATGTAAATGCGGGGACTTCGGAATGCATTGAAATCTGGAACCTTGTCTTTATTCAATACGATCGGGATGATAAAGGAATACTGCATGATCTCCCTTCCAGACATATTGATACCGGGATGGGTTTTGAAAGAGTTTGTGCTGTTCTTCAGAATAAAGAATCAAATTATGATACTGATATCTTTATGCCGCTGATAAACAGGATATCAGAAATCTCAGGCATTAAGTATGAAAAGGAGGCAGATAAGATCCCGATGCGGGTAATTGCCGATCATATCAGGGCTCTTACGTTTGCTATTGCTGATGGAGCTGTTCCAGGGAATGAAGGACGCGGATACGTATTAAGAAGAATCCTGAGAAGGGCTTCACGGTATGGAAGGAAGCTTAATCTTCATAAACCTTTCCTGTTTGAAGTAGTCGATGTACTCGTTAATACCATGGGAAACATCTTTCCTGAACTCAAAGAAAAACAAGCCTATATCAAAAAAGTGATCAGGGCTGAGGAAGAAAGTTTTAATATAACACTTGACCGTGGAATTGAATTATTTGAAGGGTTAATAGAAGGATTAAAAAAGGATAATTTAGAAGTGATCCCAGGTGAAGATGTTTTTAAGCTTTATGATACTTTCGGCTTTCCTATTGATCTTACGAATATAATGGCCAGAGAAAATGGTTTTAGAATAGACGAAAAAGGCTTCGATGAATTGATGAAACTGCAGCAGAAGAGAGGAAGAGAAGCTTCACGAGAAAAAATGGCTTCGATAAATATTTCAACTGATGATTTAGATTCATTTGAACTAACAAAACCGGCATCCTCTGAATTTACTGGTTATGATGAACTGGAAACGGAGGGGAAAATAATAGGCCATAAAGAAAGTAACGGCAATGATCTTATCATACTTAATAGGACTCCTTTTTATGTAGAGGCAGGAGGTCAAATTGACGATCTGGGACAGCTGATCATAGATGGAAAAGTTTTTCCGGTTGTTGACGTTGCCAAAATTGATAATAAAACTATTCATGTAGTTGAAAATGAAAAACGGGATTTGATTACCACAGGCCAGGATGTTACTGCGCGCGTTGATGAAAAAAGAAGATGGGATGTAATGAGAAATCATACAGCAACTCACTTTTTACATGCTGCCCTGAGAAAAGTACTTGGAAATCATGTGCACCAGGCTGGTTCATATGTAGGTCCCGACAGGCTTCGGTTTGATTTTACTCATTTTGCTAAATTATCCGATAACGAAATAAAGGAAATTGAATTACTCGTAAATGAGCAGCTTAGAAGAAACCTGGCTATTCAGCATCACAGAAATGTTCCTTTTGAGGAAGCAAAAAAGATGGGGGCCATGATGTTTTTTGGGGATAAGTATGGCGACAGGGTTAATGTTGTGCAGTTCGGTGATTTCACAATGGAATTCTGCGGCGGCACCCATGTAAAAAATTCTTCAGAAATCGGGTTGTTTAAAATAATAAGTGAATCCTCAATCGCCAGCGGCATAAGGAGGATTGAAGCAGTAACCGGACGGGGAACCGAAGAATATATTGAGTTACAATTAAACAAAATAAGAGAGTCGGAAGAGCATACGGCACTTCTGCTGGAAGAGAAGAGAAAACTTGAAAAGGATGTTTCCGAACTTAAGCTGAAAGAAAAGCTGGGTCAGGTGGAAGAGATTCTTAAAAATCCGGTAATGATCGGGAATATTTCTGTGTATAAAGGTGAAGTAACTGCAGATAGCATGGATGAGTTGAAATCGTTAGGAGATGAGCTAAGGAGTAAGACCAGGGAATCTGTGGGAGTAATAATCTCGAGAATCGAAGATAAGGTAGGAATCGTGTGTGTCGTTAATGACGAACTTATTAAGAGCACTAAACTTAGTGCAGGTAAGATTGTTGGATCTCTCGCAAAAATATCCGGCGGAGGTGGGGGAGGTAAACCACACCTGGCAACTGCCGGTGGAAGAGATGTTTCTAAAATACCCGAAGTTTTAAGTAAAGTTGAACAAACGGTTCAAAGTTTTTTGTAAAAAATGAAAACCAGGCCAAGGATTAAATATATCTGCTCAAACTGTGGTTATGAATCGCTGAGATGGCTTGGTAAATGTCCCGAATGCGATGAATGGAACTCTTTTACAGAGGAAATTCTTGAAACCCATCAACGAAAAGCCGCTCCTTCATCAAGGAAAGTGTTGATCCCAAGAATAAATGAAATTACGGCAAAAGAAGATGAAAGGATTAAGACGGGAATACTGGAATTCGACAGGGTCCTGGGGGGAGGACTAATGCCCGGTTCTGTTGTCCTGTTCGGAGGTGATCCCGGAATAGGAAAATCCACCCTTGCAATGCAGGCCGCAGCACGGATAAATGATAAAGTATTGTATGTTAGCGGTGAGGAGTCGGCTAGACAAATCAAGCTTCGTGCAGATCGTTTAAAAGTGACTTCCGATAATTTTTATTTCCTCCCGGAAACTGACATGAACACAATTATCGGATCAATAAGAGATACGAAACCTACAGTAGTTATAATAGATTCTATTCAGACGATGTATTGTAGTGAGTTTGAAAATTCTCCCGGTACGGTCACACAGATAAGAGAATCCACATCCCTGCTGATGGATGAGGCAAAGAAAAACCACTTCTGTGTAATCGTTATCGGTCATGTTACTAAGGAGGGGTTTATAGCAGGACCCAAGGTTTTGGAGCATATCGTCGATGCTGTTATTCAATTTGAGGGAGAATCTCATCATTCATTCAGGATACTCCGCGCACAGAAAAACCGCTTCGGCAGTACAAATGAAATCGGCATATTTGAGATGAATGAACATGGACTTCAGGAGGTCAAAAATCCAAGCGAGCTGTTTTTAAGTGAACGAGGCACAAAAATCTCCGGTTCGGTGGTTACGGCTAGCATGGAAGGCACACGTCCTATTTTACTTGAAGTTCAGGCACTTGTTACCCCCTCAAATTATGGAAACCCTCAAAGAGTAGCCACAGGGTTTGATTATAGAAGATTATCCATCCTGCTCGCGGTGCTTGAAAAACGAAATGGCTACAGGCTGAGTGCAAATAACGTTTTTTTAAATATGGCCGGGGGGGTAAAGATAGATGAACCCGCAGTAGATCTTGCCGTATGCTGCAGTATAGCATCAAGTCTTCTGGATAAACCAGCTGATAATTCGATTGTTGTTATCGGTGAGGTGGGATTGGGAGGAGAAATCCGTAGTGTTGCGAATATTGAAAAAAGAATATTAGAAGCTGAAAAACTGGGTTTTAAGAAGACAATTATCCCGGCAAATAACCTAAAATCATTTAAATCTAAAATTTCAACTAAAATATTACCTGTAAACACCCTTTCCGATGCAATTTCGAATATATTTGGATATTGACTAAAATCACACTTATAAACATTCTAAAGTATATATACCCTCCAAAATAGCATAAATGAAAAATTTCTTTGTTTTTTTGTTTAATTATGGTATTTTTCTGCACGGTCTAAACACCGTGGTTATTTTATTAATTATTTTTCAGAGGTAAGTTAGTGAGTACTAAGCTTTTTGTTGGATCACTCCCCTGGTCAGTCAATGATGACTCTCTCCGCACAGCTTTTGAGCCGCACGGTACAGTAGTTTCTGCGAAAGTTATCACCGATCGCCAGACCGGAAGATCCAGAGGTTTCGGGTTCGTTGAAATGTCAAATGATTCCGAAGCAGATGCTGCAATAACTGCATTAAATGGTTCAGAACTTGGCGGCCGCAGCATTATTGTCAGTGAAGCAAAACCCAAGAGTTAATTCCTGGTTAGCTTTCTGTTTTTCAGGCGCTCTTTTTTCAGAGCGCTTTTTTATTTTAACCCCTGCCTAGAATAATATTGAGTTTATACCTACTCTGAAATTGTTTTCACCGTGATAATTGAGTCTCCACGCAAATTCAACCTTCAGAGGTATCAATACCTGGGAAATTCCAATGCCTGCCTCATAGAATGGATGAGGAAATGTTCTTACATGGACAGGCAGATAAGTAGTGGTTTCTTTCCCGATATCACTGTAGGCTGTATTAAAAAATGTGCTGAGTTGGATCCCCCAATCTCTCAGTCCGGGAATTTTCAAAGCTCTGAAAATTAAATCCTGAAAATCATGTTCCAGATTTACAGTAATCACCCTGCTTCCGAAAATCTCATTAACGTTTAAGGTTCTGAATGAAAATCGCTGAAAAAGTATATCTATATTTCCGGGTAGCGCATAGAGTGATTGATAATGCAGACTTCCACGGTTAAACATTCCCATTATCCTGTAACCCAGATGCTCGGAAGTGAAAGTATTTAATGCCCCATTCAGGATAAGTTTAAAGGTTGTATAGTCAAGTTCGCTATGTAATACTTTTTTGTCGGATAATTCGATGTTTCCGCTGATGGTTACATAAGATTCTCCCTGCGAGATTCTTCTTCGAAAGTAACCGTCTTCTATATAGTCCCTGAAATCTAATTCAAATCCAGTCGATATAGCATTTATCCTGGACTCAAATATCACCTGGTTGGGCGGATACTTTTTATCCTTGCTCAAGACAGAGAACTCCGTCTTTGTAATGCCGCTGTTATCAGTATGATTTTTGTAACCCGCGGATAATGCCAATATAGAAGAAATTTCACCCGACAAATTTACATCGAATCCCTTCGTATAATAATAATTTCTGAATTCATATTTGGAAATAAGTGCCAGCAATGAAGGAATCAGCTCACCGTATTCATCTGATTCACCGAAAAGAACGTTTAATTTATTAAAGACATCCAATCCTATAGAATATGTTCTGTATGTACCAAATAAATATTCCATTGAAAGATTCTCTTTCAACTTTTTATCGGAGAATCCATAAGAAAAGTCCATTTCACCGTTTAGTCTTTTTTCTGCTGCATCCTCAAGGAATAACCCAAAATCGATTGTATGCCCTTCTACTCGGTTAAAATGATACATACCAAGGGGAGCGTTCACAGCAAAGTTTTTACTTAAGAAGACCCTGGAGGAGAGAAACGAAAACTGATCCCAGAAGGTGCGGGGAATGTTTTCCAGACTGTCGATCCTCGAGTAGGCCTTTTTCTCATCCCGGGTACTTGGTATGCTCTGGATTGAGCTCCAATATATCGAGTCCCTTTCGTCTGCACCTGGAACAACCTTAATAACTGCTTTACCGAATTCGCTGTCTTGTAGTTCAGGGTTGATCTTGTAATCGTAAAGTATTGATGTTAGTTCAAATGCGAACCTTGCCAGGTTCAGATAATTAGCTTTTACGTAAAGCCTGTAATCGATAGGCATCATTATAGAATCTGTAAACGCTGTAAACTGCTGAAAAACAGAGACTGTATCAAATAACCCGCCCGTATTTGCAGCATCATTCAGGTTCAGATCTACCTCCATCAAGTCGTATGAATCTGCGGTTATATAAATGCTTCCGGTAAATCCTGGATCATGAATATCTTCAGGAGCTATGTGAATTTGGTATACAGTAGTATTGTTTATAGCCAGGGTGTTTTCAATATAATAATAGTAATAGGTCAGGGCATTGTCAGAGAGAGGACCGGGCATATCCTCCCCTATAAAATTCACTGTTTCCTCATAGAAATTTTGAATGAGCCTTCCACCGGTTAAGATATTAATCGAAGGAGGCAGATTGGCTGTCTGTTTTCTTGCAAGGATCAGTTCCTTATATTCATCGGGTTTCTTATAAAACCCCTCACTCTGATTCTCAATGATTGCCGAGATTTTCAGAGGAATTGTATCATTACCGCCAATACCAATGCCTATGCTATTATTGCCTGAACTAATATCTCCCTGAGTCTTGACTATTCCTTTCGTGTAGGCCATAAATTCATAACTACTTAATAATGCAGACCGCTGTTTTTTCCTTATTATTGCCTTACGGATAATCTCAAGGGCAGGGTTCACACCGGGCAGTACTACTATGGGAGGGAGACTGATATTTGTCTGCTTCAGGGTGAAATCCTTTATAAGCCTCCCTTCAGAAGCCTTAATTCTAATCGTGTCAGAATTGTACCCAATATAGGAAGCAATTAGTTCGTAGATACCTGGCTTAAGTTTAAGCTCATATTGTCCGCTGCTGTTAGATGAGGTACCCAGCGTTGTTCCGGTGACCCTTATATTAGCAAAAGGGAGCGGGTTTCTGGCATCATCCATAACTTTGCCCTCGATAAGGACCTGCTGTGCTGAGGCTGACGCAAGGAATAAGCCTATGGCGACTATCAGGAAAAACTGCTTCATCAAAAATTTCTTAAATTAAGGACTAAATATCGGGAAATAATGAATAATACAATAGGAATATTAAGGGAAGCGATTAACAAAAAAGGTGAAAAGAGGGTCGCTGTCACTCCCGATTTTGCTGCAGTTATTGTAAGTCAGGGGCATAAACTTATAGTGCAGCCGGCCAAGAATCCTTCAACAGATGAAATAAAAAGATCATTCCCCGATGATGAATACATAAAAGCAGGAGCAGAAATAAACGAAGACCTATCAAAAACTAATGTGATTTTTGGACTGAAAGAAATTCCCGTTAAAAGTATTCTGCCTGAAAAGGCGTACCTTTTATTTTCTCACACATTTAAAGGTCAACTAAAGAACAGGGAAATGCTTAAAGCCTTCATTGACCTGAGAACCACGATAATTGATTATGAACTGATCAGGGATGAAAATAACCACAGGCTGATTACTGCATTTACATATAATGCGGGGTATGCCGGAATGGTTGATACGTTATGGTCATTTGGACAGAGACTTAAGATAAAAGGTATAGCTAATGCTTTTGAAGATATTCCCCAGGCTGTTGAAGGTGAAGATCTTCAGTCTATTAAAAATTTAATCTCGGACGCAGGAAAACAAATTTCTAAATTCGGTACACCAAAGGAGATTCCCCCTGTAATAACCTGTTTTCTAGGCAAGGGAAAGACTAGTTTCGGAGCAGAAAAGATTTATGATCTTCTGCCGGTTGAGGAAATTACCACTGACAGACTCCGTGAAGTGTTTTATAACGGTTCGAGAAAAAAAGTTTATAAGCTTATCCTTACGATAAATGAAATGTATCGTCTTAAAGCAGGTGAAGGAATAAATCCGGAAACGTATCAGAGGTTAAACAAGAAGCAGAAACGTCAGCACTATCTGATATATCCTGAATTCTATGAATCAAATCTGGATAAAGTTCTTCCCTTTATCTCCATCCTGATGAACTGCATTTTGTGGGAACCTAAATATCCCAGGGCTCTTTCAAGAGCTTTGATGAAAGAGTTATTTAAAAGAAAGCAGGAACCTGATTGCAATAGGGGATATCACCTGTGATCCGAACGGATCTATTGAATTCTCAAAAGAAACCTGGATTGACGATCCTGTTTACGTTTATAATCCTTTAAGTGAGACGATAAGAATGGGGTTTGAGGGAGATGGTGTAGCGGTAATGTCGGTTACAAACCTTCCGTGCGAATTCTCAACAGATGCATCAAGACAGTTCAGTAAAGATCTTTCCCTATTTCTTGAAGCGATCATCACAGCAGATTATAAACATAGCCTTGATAATTCGGGACTACCTGATGAGATCAAAAGAGCCGTGATCATATGGAAGGGTAATTTTACCGACGATTATTTTTACATGAAAAATTATATAGCCTGATCTTTATATTGACGATTCGTTCTCATTGAATTTGATGCCATAGTCTTCCAATTCTTTTAATACAGGTATATATATATCCCTGTGAACTGGAATTACAACTCCTTTTTCTTGAATAGCCCCGTCTGCAATTAGTTTTACTGCAATACCAACAGGTAAACCACCTGTATTTGTCATTGCAGTATTCAATTTATCTATACCTTTATATATCATCGTCGAAGATATTTTTTTTCTACCTGCTGAAGATTTATATATAATTTCAGTCTGGAGTACTACCATATCCCGGTCTCGCTCACAGAATTCCCACTTATCCATAAGCAGATCCAGGAGTATCTGTGCAGAAGTAGCCTGTGCGCTATTGATTTTTTTGTTGCTGAATAAATCCAGCCAGGCTATCTTTTTGAATATTTCATCATCTTTTGAAACATTCAGATAAGAGGCGATCTCATCATCGAGAGGTTTACCGTTTGACAGCGGTAATGAGGATTTTACCCATTCTGCAATAGTTAAATCATCAGTGTTTTTCCATATCCGCTCATTGTTTGTCAGCCCTATTTTTCTTAATGCATCCCATGCCTCACAGAAACCAGGTCTTCTGAGAGTTCCCCTGTAAAAGTCATTTACATTATTTAGACCATATTTCAAAATGTATGGTATTGAGTCTCTATTGGGATAAGCTTCAAAACTACCCAGACCGGGAACATTTATTTTTTCCGTATTCTGAAACAGATTTTTGTAAAAGACTTCTTTTATTTGAGAATTCTCTTTGTACCTTGCATTTCCCTGACCGGCAAGGATAACATTCATTGGGCTCCAGGTAAACTTATAATGCCAGGGATTATCATCAGACTCAGGTGAAATCAAGGCTCCGCAGAAAGATTTCAATGAAATAATTTCACCACCTTCATCTTCAACCTTTTCCTTTAGCTGCATTACATCCATATGGTCTATCCCCGGATCAAGACCCATTTCATTCAGGAAAATCAGTCCATTCTTTTTTACCTCTTCATCAAGTTTCATCATAGCCGGTGAAACATAGGAAGCGGTAACCATATTTGTTTTCTGCTTGAGACATTCCAGGGCTATGATCTCGTGCAGGGAGGGGGGAAGGAAGGATATAACGATATCTGAATGAGATATTTCATTCTCTCTTTGCAGTTCGTTAAACGCGTCAAATTTAATTGCCCTGCCATGAGGATTATTACCGATTTTTTGTTTTGCGAGGGTAAAGTCGAAATCACCTACCGTAATTTTCCATCGATGTTCGCCTGCATTCTCAAGCAGGTATGATATTAATGCGGTCGCTGTCCTTCCAGCACCGATAACGAATATATTTTTCATCTCAACCGGGTTCCAATTTTAATTTTCAAAACTAAGATTTTATAGAATAAATCGCCAAATCACATCGCGATTCATAATCTCATTTTAATGTTTAATTATCCTGAGAATAATCATATTTTAAATGATTCATGTTTACAAACTTATTGGTTATAGAGGAAACTTTATGAATAGGATATCACTTTTTCCCATTCTGCTTACCTTGCTGTATGTAGCTAAGATCTCTGCACAGAACGATGTGAAATTCACCGAATATAATCTGGATAATGGATTACATGTAATATTGCACCAGGATAATTCAACTCCTATTGTAGCGGTTTCTGTGATGTATCACGTAGGTTCGAAAAACGAGCAGCCTGATAGAACCGGCTTTGCTCACTTCTTTGAACATCTGATGTTTGAAGGCTCTCCGAATATCGGAAGAGGGGAGTATATGAAAATGGTTGAAAATGCTGGAGGAGAATTAAATGCAAATACTGATTTTGACAGAACTTATTACTACGAAGTACTTCCCTCCAATCAGCTGGCACTGGGATTATACCTGGAATCGGAAAGAATGCTTCATCTTAAAATTGACAGCATAGGAGTTGAGACTCAAAGAAAAGTAGTAAAGGAGGAAAGAAAACAGAGACTTGATAACCAGCCGTATGGAAAGATATGGGAAGTTACTTTTAAAGACGCATTCAAAGTTTCTCCATACCGATGGATGCCGATAGGCTCCGCGCAATATATTGACAAGGCAAGTATAGATGAATTCAGAAATTTTTATAAGACCTATTATGTTCCGCAGAATGCGGTGCTTTCAATTGCCGGGGATATACAAATAGATGATGCAAAAGAATTAATTAGTAAATATTTTTCTGGTATACCCCGGGGAACAAAGGAGATGTACAGGCCCAAAGTTGATGAACCAGTTCAGCAGTCTCAAATAATTGATACAACCTACGACACTATTCAACTGCCTGCATTGGTTGAGGCATATCATATCCCTGCTGTAGGTACGGAAGACTATTATCCAATAAGTATGCTTACTACTTTGTTATCAGGGGGAAGAAGTTCACGACTTTATAAAAAACTGGTTGATGAAACTCAGAAGGCTGTGTATGTAGGAGCTTTTCCTGCCGCCCTGGAAAATCCTGGTTTATTCATATCTCTTGCTATCGCGAACCAGGGCGTAGATGCCGATGAACTTAAGAAGCTGATTGACCAGGAAATTGACAGAGTTAAAGATTCCGTTATCACAGATGAAGAAATGGAGAAGCTGAGGAACCAGGTTGAAACGGATTATGTTAATCAGAATGCTACTGATGCCGGAATAGCAGAAAACCTTGCTTATTATTATACCATTTATGGAAATACTAATGCTATTAATACAGAGCTGGATAAGCTGATGGATGTTACCAAAGAAGATATAAAACGTGTTGCTGATAAATATTTAAATGAGAATAACCGGATTGTCCTTTATTATCTTCCCGGTAAGAAAGGAGGGAAATAATTATGCTCAGAATACTATCTATCTTGACGGTCGTATTGTTTATAATCCCTCTTAATGCACAGGTTGATAGAAGCCGGCCTCCTGAACCGGGTCCGGCTCCTGAAATTAAACTCGGAACTTATGAACATTTTATTCTTCCTAATGGTTTGAAGGTTTTCGTGGTTGAAAATCATAAGCTGCCCAGGGTATCATTTTCTCTTGAGGTCGACAGAGATCCGATCCTGGAAGGAGATACTGCAGGATATGTGTCAGCTGCAGGCCAGCTTCTCAGGACAGGCACAAAAAACAGGAGTAAGGCGGAATTGGACCAGGCAATAGATTTCATCGGAGCCTCTCTTTCTACTTCCTCCACCGGTATTTATGCTATGAGCCTGACTGAACATGCCGACACTCTTTTTAAGATAGTATCGGATATTATTTTGAATTCCGATTTCAGGAAGGAAGAGCTTGATAAGATAAAGGAGAGAATGAAATCAGATCTAGCCAGCCAGAAAGATGATCCCGACGCAATAGCGGGTACAGTCAGGAATGTTGTTGATTTTGGAAAAGAACATCCTTATGGAGAACCAGAAACTGAACAGACTGTTGATAATATTACTCTTGAGAAATGCCGGAAGTATTATGAGACCTATTTTACCCCGAATATTTCATACCTTGCTGTAGTAGGGGATATAAATGAGCAGGAGGCAAAGGACCTTGTCACAAGGTATCTGGGCAGCTGGAAGAAAAAAGATGTTCCCAGCTTTAACTACCCCCTTCCGGAACCTCCTGGACAAACTACAGTAGATCTGGTTGATCGGCCGAATTCAGTACAGTCTGTTATTAATGTAACATATCCCATTCAACTGAAACCGGGAGATAGCAATGCAATTCCAGCAGGACTTATGAATACAATACTTGGAGGAGGTACTTTTAGATTATTCCAGGATTTAAGGGAGAAACATTCTTTTACATACGGTGCGAATTCGAGTCTCTCTAAAGATAAATATGTGGGTAGTTTTAATGCATTTACAAATGTAAGGAATGCAGTTACAGACAGCGCGGTCGCCCGTATTCTCTTCGAAATGAAAAAAATTAAAAATGAAACCGTGCCCGACAGTGAACTTCAGGTTATAAAAAATTATGTTACTGGAAATTTTGCCATCTCTCTTGAAAATCCTCAGACTATCGCATCCTTTGCCATAAACATTGATAAGTATCATCTACCTATAACTTACTATTCCGATTATCTGAAAAATGTTGCGGCGGTTACTCCTGCAGAAATAAGAAATGCTGCTGATGAGTATATTAAACCAGAAAATTCTAATATTGTTGTTGTAGGTAATGCCGATCAGATAAAAGACGGATTAAAACAATTCGGACCTATAGTTTATTACGATAAATATGGGAACATGATTGATACCTCAAACTCTAATCTTCCGGGAAACATTTCATCAACTGAAATTATAAATAACTATATAAATGCGATTGGCGGAAGAGATAGTCTTGCAAACGTTCATGATAGGATCACCATAATGACAGGCAGTGTTCAGGGTTTCGACGTCACCACAAAAATATATCAGAAGGAACCCGATCTCTTTAAACAGGAGGTAGATGCTGGAGGTGTAACACAGGATATCATTTTCGATGGACAAAAAGGAGAAATGCAGACAGGAGATCAGCGAATGAAGATTGAGGGTAATGAACTTGAGAAGTTGAAATATGAAGCGGCGCTTCATCTCTTGTTGAATCTCGATTCTCTCGGTGTTACGCTCAAACTGGCAGGTACTGAAAAGGTTGATGGTAAGGATGCTTATAAACTCAAAATGATCTTCCCGACCGGGACAAAATGGATACAGTACTATGACCAGGAAACCGGCTATAAAATAAAGGAGGTTAAAAATATTACGACACCTCAGGGTACATTTACCCAGGAGATATTATATAGCGATTATAGAACAATCGACGGCGTTAAATATCCCTTT
Source organism: uncultured Bacteroidota bacterium (assembly GCA_963839165.1). GTDB lineage: Bacteria > Bacteroidota > Ignavibacteria > Ignavibacteriales > Ignavibacteriaceae > DATFVA01. The sequence goes on from CAWIUG010000006.1 coordinate 445,308, forward strand.
TCTATTAAACAATCTATTGGGCCCCAGCATATGGAATTTAAGGTGGATACAATAAAAATAAATACTGGAATTCCAGATACAACATTTACTTTATAGCATATGTCTGAAAAATTTTCAGTTATAGTATTTGACCTTGGAAATGTTCTTCTCCCTTTTGATTACCAGCGGGCTGTGGACAAACTTAATGGAATGGAAAAAGGACTTGGAGAATATTTCCTTAATTTTTATAATGCTAATTATGAATATCACCGGGCTTTTGAAAGGGGTGATATGTCTGAAGATGAATTCACCGAAACTATGCTTTCCGCACTGGGACATAAAATAGATAAAGGAACTTTTTGCAGATTGTATTCGGATATTTTTACCGAAAATAAAGAAGTTGTAGATTTACTGCCTAAATTAAAAAAGTATTATACCCTTGTGATGCTTTCGAATACTAATATCATACACTACAGGTACGGTTGGAAAAACTACAAATTCATCAATCACTTTGATAAAATAGTTGTTTCTTATGAGGCAGGCGCCAATAAACCGGAGGAGAAAATTTACAAAGTTGTTGAGTCATTTACAGGTAAAAATTCTGACAGACACTTTTTCATCGATGATGTGTTTGAGTATGTAGATGCTGCCAGAAAACTTGGCTGGGAAGGAATACAATTTAAGGGCTACAAAGATCTTGTAACCGAACTGATTAACCGGGAAATCCTGACGTACAGAGATTGAATTTTTATGATGAAAAACCTTTCCTCCCTGCAGAAAAAAAGTCTGCTTTTTATATTGATTGTTTTGTTTTCATATCTGGGTTGCGAAGAAAAAATAAATAAAACTTCGTCAAGGGCTGTAGATACAGTTAAACAGATTTCAAAACCTGAACCCCCTCCTCTTAAAGTAATCTTTACAAGGGAACCAGTTAATAGCGTTCATATTTTATCTGAACTTTCGGAACGATTCGGAGATGCCGGAATGCGCCAGATTCTTGCGATTAACAGGCTGGATACAAGACATATAACCATCGGTGATACTCTCTGCATCCCCGACACATTACCTGATGATTTTCTCTTCTTTTCCCCATATCCCAAACACCTTACGATTCTCGATTCTATACCAAAAATATTAATATTCTCATATCCCGTTCAGGCCTTTGCAGCCTATGAAAACGGCTGGTTGGTAAAGTGGGGCCCTACGAGCATGGGGAAGAGAAAAACCCCTACTCCGTTAGGATTGTATTTTACTAACTGGAAAGCAAAGGAAACAATTAGTACGATAAACGAAGAATGGATACTCCCCTGGGCATTTAATATCGATAATTTCAACGGTATTTCAATACATCAGTTTGAACTGCCGGGATATCCTGCAAGTCATGCCTGTGCAAGGCTGCTCCAGGCAGATGCAGAGTGGATCTACTATTGGGCTGATCAATGGATACTTACGAAGGATGGGAACAGAATTAGAGCTTTTGGAACTCCGGTTATTATTTTCGGCGTATATGATTATCATTCTTCACCCCCCTGGAAACAGCTCGCCGGAAATGATAATGCTGATAAGATAGACGAAGAGGAATTAAACATTACTATTAAGAAATATCTTCTGGTGATAATCAGCAGAAAAAATCAAAGAGATTCCCTAATAGCTTCTTTGAGATCAGATTCATTGGCTTCTGTTAATAATAATTAGCATCTGCATTTGTATATAATATAAATAAACCCCGAAGAAAAATCTCCGGGGTTTGGTTCTGTTTCATTCCCCTGAGGCTATTTAACGCCAAGAGTCATCCTTACAACTTCTTTCAGGTCATCTTCACCAAATGGCATCATCAAAATTCTGAAGCCGTGTTTTTCTAAATCCATCGATTCGTTGTCTGTAGATAAATAAATAGTTGGTAAATTATATTTTCTTGGAAGCTGTAAGGCTTCCGCAACACCCTCATCTCCAATTTGTTTTTCGATTATCATCAATTGAACCCCTTTTTTTAAGGCTTCCTCAACTTTATATCCACTGGATGGATTTATTATCTTGGTATTATACCCGTATCCATCTAATTGTTTTCTTATATCGAGTCCAATAATTCCATTTTCAATTACGATCAGAATATTCATATTCTTCATCGCTGTTCCTCAGTAAAATGACACATAACCAATGATAAAGAGGCAAACTCAGTGCCTTATGAAATATTTGCATATAAATCACTTTTTTAATAATAAATGTTTTTTTAAATGCGCAATTTTTTCGCGGCCGAGCATTGTGACGCTTGATCTGACTCATATTTTCCGCGAATCCCCGGATACTAAAATTCAATAAACCCTTTATTTATTCTTATATTTACACCCGAAAAAAAAATAATGTTAATGGAGAATATCACCGAATGGGTCTGAGCATAGGTATTGTAGGATTGCCTAATGTTGGAAAATCTACATTGTTTAATGCTTTAACAAAAGCTCAGAATGCTGAATCAGCAAATTATCCTTTTTGTACAATTGAACCGAATAAAGCTATCGTCCCTGTTCCTGATGCCCGGATAGAAAAGCTTGCTGCACTGGTTGATCCTGCACGGCTCGTCTACAGCACTATTGAATTTTTTGATATTGCCGGACTCGTTAAAGGAGCAAGTAAAGGAGAAGGTCTTGGTAATCAATTTCTGAGCAATATCAGGGAGACTGATGCTATTCTTCATCTTGTAAGATGTTTTGAGAATGATGATATCGTTCATGTTGATGGGAATATAAATCCTGTCAGAGATATTGAAGTCATAGAAACTGAACTTCTTCTTTCAGATATTCAAACCATGGAGCGTAAAATTGAAAAACTTCAAAAACTTGCAAAAGGAGATAAAACTGCCAGGCAAATGCTGGAAGATGCCGAGAATATGCTGAAATTTCTTAACGAAGGAAACCCGGCTTCATCTTATGCTGAAAAAGATAAAGAGTCAGTAAGACAACTTCTCAGTGAACTTAGATTGATGACAGCTAAAGACGTTATCTACTGTGCCAATGTTGATGAATCCGAACTGCTTGATGATAATTCCTATGTTAAAGCGGTAAGAGAATATGCAGAGAAAAAAGGATCTGATGCAGTAAAAATTTCCGCTAAAGTTGAAGAAGAAATGATCGGATTATTGGATGAAGAACGGAAAGAATTTCTCGAATCTTATGGTATAAATGAAAGTGGATTAGAAAAAATCATTAGAACCGGTTTTCATACACTTGGTTTAGTAAGTTATTTTACAGCCGGACCTAAAGAAGTAAGAGCATGGACAATTAAAAAGGGCTGGAAGGCTCCCCAGGCTGCTGGGGTTATTCATACTGATTTTGAAAAAGGATTCATCCGCGCAGAAGTTATAAGTTATAAAGATTATGTGAATTGTGGTTCGGAGACCGCTTGCAAAGCAGCGGGACTTATGCGTATCGAAGGAAAAGAATATACCGTGAACGATGGTGATGTTATGCATTTTCTTTTCAATGTTTAAAAGGTATAGATTTTTAAGATTATATTATTATTATTAAATCATATAATAAGTTAGTTTATGGACACGGAGATAAAAATACAGCACGATCAAAAAAATCATAAGTTCACTGTAACCATTGAGGGAAGTGAATGTTATTTGAATTATAATTTACCCCGTAGCAATGTCATAGATTTTTATTTTACCTACGTTCCGGGAGAATTGAGAGGCAGAGGAATAGCTGCACTACTGGTTGAAGAAGGGCTGCAGTATGCTGAGAAAAATGAACTGCAGGTAATTCCAGGTTGTTCCTATGTAAACATATATATCCATCGTCATGAAAAGTATATGCGTCTCCTAAAATCCAATTGAGATAAAACATGTTGCAAAATAAATATTAGGCTGTCCCGTCTGAACAGCCTTCTAATTATTTACTTTAGTTTTGCATCAAGAGTCATTTCAACACTCTTTAAAGCTTTAGACACTGGACAGGCTTCTTTTGTGTCTGCAGCATGCATCTGAAAAGTATCGTTATCAATCCCATCAACTTCGGCTGTAGTACTTATATCGATTCTTGTAATTGTAAATCCATCATCCGTTTTATCAATATGTACTGCATCTTCCGTATTTATTGAATTTACTTTAAATCCCGCCTTGGATAGAGAATTAGCCAGGGCCATAGAAAAACATCCGGGCATGAGCTGCCCCCAAAATTTCTTCAGGGTTGGTTGTACTTCCTGATTCGAACCTGGACTTAGCATTATAAGCGGTATTTTTTAAGACACCAGTCTCAGTGTTCAGAACTCCTTTTCCTTCCATCAGGTTCCCACTCCATTGTGCACTACCTTTTCTTATGGGCATAATAGTCTCCTTTCAATATGAATAAATAGTGAATTTGTAAAAATACTAACTTCATAAATGCTGGGAAAACATATGATTCAAATATCACAAACTTTTTTGCTCCCTGGTTTCATTTCAACTAAATTCAGAAGAGATTGATATGCTATTGTCTTAAATAAAAAAAGTGGCTGTCTCAAAAGCCTGAAATTGTCAACCTGAACTTATTTCGGATCTCCATTTCAATTCTAAATCGAATAATGGATTCCGAAATAAACTCGAAATGACAGGTTTGAGACAGCCTCTTTTCTAGTCTAAGTAATAATTTTAAGGGTAAAACCTTACACCAAGCCCCACATCAATTCCTGAATTAAAATCAGGAGCAAGAGCAAGAAGAACACCTAATTCAAAAAATGCTTCTATAGGTGTATCCCGAGGAACAAGATTTACACCAATTACTCCCCTTGCACCGATCCCAACGTCACCTTTGGCCCTATGGTATTTACCGTCATACCAGAAACCATTTCCTTCTCCAACACCTATAACTCCTCCGGGACCAGCATATAAATTAGCTATTGGCGACTTGAAAGCATTGAAGTGCCAAAGGTAATCAACACCTATCCTAGGACTTCCGAAGTATGACGCCCCAATATCAATTACAAATGCATTATCTCTTTGGGTCCAGAACTTAAGGGTACCTCCCAGAGGATCACCAACCATAATTCCAAAGCCAAACTCCTTCCCATGTGGTGAATACGTCTGGGCTTGTGTAATTCCTGAAAAAGTGATTAGTGCAGCGAACAGAATTATATATTTTTTCATTGCTTTAGCCTTTTCGTTTATTAAATCAGATCCTAATCTTTGAATATCTTTCGTATTAAAAAATCGATGGAATCACATAAATAATGTTTATTTATAGTAAAATGTTACCTGTATATATGGTAATGTTACCACTCTCACTTGATCCACTTATGAATAGGTTTAACTTGTATTACATTAAAATAATATTTAATCTTGTTACAAATCCAGCATAATTTAAGTTTTTTGATTAACTGAGGTTATAATATGGTCAGTAATGCTGAAATTTTGACTGTATCAGAGGGGAAAAGGATATACAGCGATCGCCAGACCCTTATAGAAAAATATCAGGCAGTAAGACACTTTTTTAATACTCTATGTGAACCATTGGTTACAGAAGATTATGTAATCCAGTCGATGCCTGATGCTAGTCCGACAAGGTGGCATCTTGCCCACACCAGCTGGTTTTTTGAGGCTTTTGTATTGCAAAATGCCGTTAAAAACTATAAATCGCTTCATCCTCAATATAGCTTTCTTTTTAATTCATACTATGTACAGGTTGGTGAGAGATTTACAAGAGCGGACCGTGGATTATTATCAAGACCGACGGTAAGAGATGTTTATAATTACAGGGAGTATGTTGATAAGAACATGCTTGATTTTATTTCAAATTGTACCGAGAACCAGCTTAAAGAGTATGGGCCGGTTGTTGAGATAGGGATTAACCATGAGCAGCAGCATCAGGAATTAATGCTGACAGATATAAAACATGTATTTTCTTTGAATCCACTCCATCCTGTTTATACCGATCAATATCTTCCCATCGTAGACCATGTTCCTGAAATCTCATTCAAAAAATTTGAGGAGGGAGTTTATAAGATTGGACATCCGGGTAACCATTTTGGTTACGATAATGAATTTCCCAGGCATAAAATATATCTTGATTCTTTTTCCCTGGCTAACAGACTCGTGACAAACCGAGAATATATGGATTTTATTGATGACGGAGGATACAAAAAAACGGAGCTTTGGCTATCCGATGGGTTTTCGAAGGTTGAGAAGAACAACTGGAATTCACCTTTATATTGGGAGAAAAAAGATGGGGAATGGTGGAATTTTAAACTAAATGGATTTCATAAAGTAGATCTGAATGAACCTGTGTGCCATATAAGTTATTTTGAAGCTGATGCCTTCGCTAGATGGGCAGGATACAGACTACCAACGGAAGCCGAATGGGAACTGGCCGCAGAAAAATTACCCGTAAGGGGTAACTTTGTGGAAGATGGGAATTTCCATCCAGTCGCTGTATTATCAGGTGACCCCATTAACCAAATGTATGGAGATGTTTGGGAATGGACTATGAGTCCATATGTACCTTATCCCGGATATAAAACGCTTCCCGGTGCACTTGGAGAATATAATGGAAAATTCATGTCAAACCAGATGGTGCTAAAAGGCGGATCCTGTGCTACATCCCTTTCCCACATTCGAAAATATTACAGAAATTTTTTCTATCCTGACAGCCGGTGGCAGTTCATGGGCCTCAGGCTTGCGAAAGATAAAGAGTAATCTTATGTATTTTACAGCCAAAAAAGAAAATGAAATTGAGAGTATTGTCCGCGAAGGGCTATTAGGACCGCATAAAGAATTGCCGAGTAAATTGTTTTATGATCAAAGAGGGTCCAAATTATTCGATGAGATAACCAGACTCACCGAGTACTATCCGACAAGGACAGAGATGAAGATAATGCAGGAAAATATCTCTGAGATCGGAGAGCTTTTGGGAGAAGGAACTGTCCTGGTTGAGCTAGGAAGCGGAAGCAGTGAAAAAATCCGACTGTTGCTTGATAATATACCCGGACTAGCTGCTTATATTCCCATTGATATTTCTGAGGAGCACTTGGCGAATTCAGTTAATAAACTTTCCAGGGATTATCCGGGACTTAAAATAATCCCCCTCTATGCTGATTATACAAAGACTATTAATCTGCCTGGTATACCCAATCCCTACGACCATATATCAGCTTTTTATCCGGGATCCACTATTGGAAATTTTAAACCCCTTGAAGCTAAGAATTTCTTACGTAGAATATCACGCCTTATAGGCAGAAATGGAGGAATAATTATAGGTGTTGATCTGAAGAAGGATAAGAATGTACTAGAAGCTGCATATAATGATGCTACGGGAATCACTGCTGAATTTAATGTGAATATACTGAGGCATATAAACGAAGAGACAGGCTCCGACTTTAAAACAGAAAATTTTAGACATCATGCTTTTTATAATCCTGAACAGGGAAGAATAGAAATGCATCTTATCAGCTTGGCGGATCAGATTATCAATATGAATGGAACAGCATTGTACCTGAAAAAAAACGATGATATTATAACAGAATATTCCTATAAATATACGCTTAAGGAATTTCAAAACCTGGTGAGTGATTTCTTCGAAGTAAGAAATACCTGGGTAGATGAAAATCAATTTTTTAGTGTGCAGTATCTCAGGGTAAAACACTAGGATAATATTGAAGGGGATTATAATTTGCCCTTCCTCAAGTTGTATAAATTCCATCACTTATAATCACATACAAATTACCTTCCATCATTTAAGTTATTAAAGCTTAATTATCAGGTATAGCATAATTAGGTACAGAAATTGCAGTGAACTAATTACTTAATAAATAATTCCGGTGGGGCTGAAAATATGAGCAATGCAGAATATAATGGATTAAATGACCTTATACAAAATGAGTATCAAAATGAGAATTTTTCTTCTAATGGATCAGCATATAAATCATTATCGATAGTAGAAGGAGATTCTGAGTCTCATTACGATGAATGGGTAAATTATATAGCAAAACATAATGACTCAACTATTTATAGTCACCCGCTCTGGCTTAAAGCTCTTGAGCATGAATATAACAAGAAGAGTATAGTACTGTTTTGTGTAGATGAAAATTCTGAAATAAGGGGATTACTCCCTCTCTTACCAACATCTGGACTCCCTTTCAAAAAAAAGGAACCGGTCACCGCAAAACGACTGGCCTCTCTTCCAAGAACTCCTTTAAGCGGTCTCCTTTATGATAATGATGCAGTACGCAAATTATTGTTAAGTGAAGCTTCATCAAAAGCCCGATTTGAATTCAACGCACTTTTACAGATAAAAAGTTATTGCCATTCTCTTGAAAAAGATCTGGAGGATATTCAGAAAATTAATTGGAGAGAATCGTATTTTTTTGAATTACCACAATGTCCTTCAACGTTGAGATTCGGAAACAAAAAGCAGAATCATAATATAAGGTGGGGTGTAACAAAGGCGAAGAATTCTGGTTTAATAGTCCGGGAGGGGGATTCTGAGAACGATCTGAAGGCCTGGTACAGACTGTATCTTGAAACCATGAGATGGCACATAGTACCGGTCAGACCATATGGTTTCTTTAAATATTTATGGGAGAACCTTAAACCCAAAGGCCTGATGAAGCTGCTTGTGTCTGAAGCAGGGGAAAACTTTAAGAAAGATATGGTTGCAGGTTCAATCTTCTTGAGTTACAATAAAACAACATTTTATGCTTTTAATGGACGAAATGATTCTGCCCTTGCATTTCACGCAAACGATCTTATTCAATGGGAAGCCATCCATAAAGCATGTGAAGATAAGTATGAATTTTATGATATGGGTGAAGTTTCGGAAGGCAACTGCGGCCTGGCACACTTCAAATCGAAATGGGGCTGCAGCACTAGAATGGTTTATCATTATTATAATGATTTCACTCAAAAAGAAATAGACATTGTAAAAAATTTGGATTTTTATAAAAAAGTCTGGCAGAAGCTGCCGCTTGGATTAACAAAAAATATAGGGATATTTGTAAATCGTTATTTATGAGAGAGCTGGCAAATACCCTTTCCTAGGAAAGTGTATCAAGGATTTCTTTAAGTTTTCTCAGATTATTTTCCCAGTCAGATTTTTTATGTCTTTCCTTTTCAACAACTTCGGGAGCTGCGTTATTAATAAATTTTTCATTAGCCAGTTTTTTTTCTATACTGGCAAGTGAACCTTCCAATCTGCTTATATCCTTTTTAAGACGTGCCCGTTCAATATCGAGATCAATCAGACCTTCCAGGGGAATAAATATTTCGCAACTGGTTAAGACGGCTGTAGCGCTGGCTTTTGGTTTTTGAATTTTTTCGTCGATAAATAATTCATCAATTCTCGCAAGTTTTTTAATATAATCAACCTGGTGTTGACCAACGGAGGAAGATTTTATATATACCTTAATCTGCTTTGATGGTGGAATATTCATCTCACCACGGATTGCCCGGATTGAAGTGATGATGTCCTGTACAAATTCCATTTCTTCTTCGGCTCTTGAATCCAATTTATCTTCTGCAGGAACCGGATAGTTGGAGATTACAATACTTTCACCTTTCTTCCTCTCACCAATCAATTGCCACAGTTCTTCCGTTATAAATGGCATAAAAGGGTGAACTATCTTGAGAAGATTTTCAAACATAATTAAAGACCTTGTCAGGACTGCAGATTTAACTTCAATATCATCAGAATAAAGCCTGTTCTTTGAAAGTTCTATGTACCAGTCGCAGAAGTCATTCCAAACAAATGCATAAACTATTTTAGAAGCAGTATTGATCTCAAACTTCTGCATTGCCTCCTCAAGCTGAAGCAGTGTCTTATTGAACCTTGAGCTGATCCATCTATCAGCAAAATCAATATGCTTCTGTGCAAGACTGTCGTCAAACGGAATCGATTCACGGTTCATTAATAAAAATCTGCCGGCGTTCCATATCTTATTTGCAAAGTTTCTCCCGAATTCACACTTCTCCGTACTAAATAAAACGTCCTGTCCCATCGGGGCGAGATAAATTATGGTGAACCTTAACGCATCAGCACCATAATCCTTTATTACAGTAAGAGGATCAGGTGAGTTGCCGAGAGATTTACTCATCTTTCTTCCCTGGATGTCTCTTATTACAGAAGTAAAATAAACGCTGCTGAAAGGAATATCATTTTTAAAATGAAGTCCGGCCATAATCATTCTGGCAACCCAGAAGAATATAATATCAGGTGCAGTTACAAGAGTATTTGTAGGATAATAATAATCCTGTTCCTTTTCGGTTTTAAATACTGCATGTGCCCATAGCCAGCTGGAAGCCCAGGTATCAAGCACATCTTCATCCTGTCTTAGCTTCGCCGATCCGCAATGAGGACATCTCTCAGGTTTTTCAACTGCAACAATAGGATTTTTGCATTCTGGTTGACAATGATCGTCTCCTACACAATACCATACAGGTATCCTGTGCCCCCACCATAGCTGTCTTGATATACACCAGTCACTTATATTTTCCATCCAGTGTTTGTAAGTTTTTACCCAATGATCGGGATAAAAATTAACTTTGCCTTGTTCAACCACTGCAAGGGCAGGCTGTGCAAGCTCCCCCATCTTCATGAACCATTGCTCTGACAAATATGGCTCGACGGGTACTCCCCCCCTCTCAGAATAACCAATTTTTGTCTGGTAGTCATCAATTTTTTCGAGTAGTTTAAGGTCTTCCATCCTCGCTACCACCTTTTTCCTTACTTCATACCGGTCAAGACCCCTTAAAAAATCAGGAACATTAGCATTTGTTGTTCCATCAACATTAAAAATATTTATAGTATCCAGTCTATGTCTTTTGCCCATTTCATAATCATTAAGATCGTGGGCGGGAGTAACCTTAACAGCACCGGTTCCAAAATCCATATCTACATAATCATCCGCAAAAATTGGAATTTCCTTCCCTACGATAGGGAGTAGAACCTTTTTTCCGATTAATGATCTATACCTTTCGTCGTTAGGATTAACAGCGATTCCTGTATCTCCCAGCATTGTTTCGGGACGGGTAGTTGCAACTATAATATATTCGCTGCTGTCTTTTACGGGATATTTAAAGTACCAAAGCTTACCGCTTATATTCCTGTAAATAACCTCCTCATCGGAGATAGCTGACTGAGTTGCAGGATCCCAATTAACCATACGGTAGCCACGGTAAATCTTCCCTTCATTGTATAACCTGACGAATGCCTTTATTACCTCTTTATAGTATTCATCATCCATTGTGAAACGTTCACGATCCCAATCGCAGCTAACCCCGAGCTTTTTCAGCTGTTGTATAATTATACCGCCGTATTTTTCCGTCCATTCCCAACAATACTTAATGAATTCATCCCTGCCGATGTTCTTCTTATCGATATCCTGATCTTTAAGATAATTAGTTACCTTTGTCTCAGTAGCTATTGAGGCATGATCCGTTCCCGGTACCCAGCAGGCATTATACCCCTGCATTCTCTTCATACGTATAAAAATATCCTGTATGGTATTATTAAGAATATGTCCCATCGTAAGCATTCCTGTAACGTTTGGAGGTGGTATTACAATGGTGAATGGTTCTCTATTAGTATCAACCTCCGAATGAAAGAACTTATTTGCAAGCCAGTATCCATACCATTTATCTTCTACCGAAGCGGGGTCATATGCCTTTGGAATGTCGGTCAGAGACATTTTTTTCCTTTGATTATAATCTGAATTTAAGTTGCAAATATAAGGAATTTTTTAATGGAGCATTGAGTAAAAATGAGGGGTTACCACTGTTGCTTTGATCATAGGAAAGGTTTACTGCAGCTGTTTTTAGGATTAATAAATTATATACATATAGTTAGGGATTTTAACCTGAATTCCATGATAAGGTCCAGAAAGGTCACTCAATTGATCTCCAACAGTGCCTGCGATTATATAACCTTTTTTGGTAAGCTCAGTTCTTTTTTCCGATTTAAACTTTTCCGCGGTTTGTCCTGAGTATTCTTCTCCTTTAACAATCAAAGAATCAAAATGTTCATAACCTGCGCCGATCAGGTTCTTAATGGTAGGTTCATATTGATATTCTTTTCTGCCTGTGATAAATATTATCTTAAAATTCTTTTTTAGCAGATAATTATACAGGTCAAGAACAGCCGGGACGGCAGGGCCTTTAGCACTATCAACCCACATATCAAAATATTTAGGCACATACCCGAAATCCCATTTCCTATAGAATCCGTAACTCGAAATAGCTGTCTCATCAATATCAAAAATCACAACTGCATTCTGTACGGGATCTATTCCATTGAACTTTTCTATAGCTTCCTCAATCGCCTTCCTGGTATCTTTCTCATATTCTCCGTTATTATGGTAATTGATAACCTCATCTTTTGCTATGCCTATATTTATAAGGTGTACAGCCTCCGGAGCACAATTTAAACCTGATAAGGTGATTAAAGTAAGGATGATAAATAAAACAGTGCTTATTTTTCCAATGAGTATTTGTGGTGCGTCCATTTTTTAAAAATATTTTTATTAAGAATCGGAGACCGAAGAATCAGCGGATAAATTATTTGCCAAAGAAAAACAGTAATGGTCTTTCCAGCCTTTCTGCCCAGGCAGATTCATTATGTTCTGCTCCCGGTGAGTAAAAATAATCAATATTTGTCCCTATTAAAAATCCCTTCCCAGTAAGTAGGGCAAACATTTTTTGTCCTCTCACCAATCCATCCTCGCCATGATCAATATAAATCTTTATTCCCGGTTTGGGCCTGTCGCTTTCACCGATAGTTTTAAATATTTTGTCATTCCCATAATAAAATGAACTTGACAAACACGCGGCCATAGAAAAAATATTGGGATAATTCCACGCAATCAATAAGGATATTAAACCTCCCATCGATGACCCCATAACAGCGCGGCTGCGCGCATCAGGAATTGTCCTGTAATTGGAATCTATAAAAGGTATTATTTCATCAGCCAGGAATTTCATATAATTTCTTCCCTTTTCAGAATCACTATATTCTTCCATCCTGTCTTTAGTATTATTTATCCCTACTATTATTATTTCCCTTAACCGCCCGGTTTGAATTAGTCTGGATACAGTTTCGTCTGCCTGCCAGTCTTTTCCTGAAAAGGAAGTGGCGGGATCCATCAGGTTTTGACCATCATGCATATATAAAACTGGGTATCTTCTATGGGGGGAATGCAAATAAGAAGGAGGCAGCCAGACAAATATTCCCCTTTCGTTATCTAAAAAATTCGAATGGAATTTTTTATATAACCTGATATCTCCTATAATTTTCTTTCTTCCCTTGTAAGTTTTGGGATTGGGGTTATTCCTGTTTTTATCTGTTAAATGCTTCTTTTCTTCCGGCATGTTAAATTAAATTTTGTTCGTAGACCATTTAATAAAGAAATAGGCTCTGAATCAGCAAAAATAATTGATTCTTATCAATTTTCCCTAAGTTTTAAGACACTTTAAATGGAATATTTATAATATTTTATGGATTTTTAAACCTCATTCTTTTACAGTTTTTAAGGAGAGGTTGTTCAATATGGCAGTTATCAGGCCCTTCAAAGCATTAAGACCTTCAAAAGATAATGCAGAAATAGTAGCAAGTGTACCATATGATGTTGTAAATAGAAAGGAAGCAAAAAAAGAAGCAGATGGAAATCCATTAAATTTTTTACGCGTAACACGATCTGAAATTGAGCTGGATGACAGTGTTAATCCTTATTCCGAAGAAGTTTATAAAAAAGCTAAACAAAACCTGGAACGGCTGAAAATCGAAGCCCCGCTTATTACTGAGAATACTCCGCACTTTTACCTGTATCGACTCGAGATGAACGGGAAAGCCCAGGTAGGAATTGCAGCAACATTCTCTGTAGATGATTATGAAAATGATGTTATCCTGAAGCACGAAAAGACGAGACGTGAAAAAGAGGATGACAGGACAAATCATATAGTTAGTACTGAAGCCCAGACCGGAGTTGTATTTCTTACATACCGGGGAGTTGAGTCGGTAAATAAAATTGTTGATGAGACAATGAAAGAGAACGGTCCTGAATATGATTTTTCATCAAAAGACGGGATCAGACATACGGTATGGATCGTTCCGGAAAAATATAATGAAACGATAATAAGAGAATTCGGCAAAATTAATCGCCTATACATAGCTGACGGACACCACCGTGCTGCCAGTGCAGCAAGGGCAAAAAAAGTTAAGCGTGAGAATAATAAAAACCATACTGGTGAGGAAGAGTATAACTTTTTTATTTCAGTTATCTTTCCTTCCGAACAGCTTAATATTCTACCTTATAACCGCGTTGTTTCTGATCTTAACAATCTATCGAAGGATGAATTTCTTGATAATATAAGCGAAAAGTTTCTCATCGAAAAAGCAGGAGAAAAAGAACCGAAGGAGAGAAGAAGCTATGGCATGTTTCTCGACGGTGATTGGTATATACTTAAAGTGCGTGATTCTGTGCTGGCAAGCAATTCACTCTCTGAATCTGTCTCTGAAACCCTGGATGTAAGCATCCTGCAGGACTTTCTCCTAAACCCTATCCTCGGGATAGATGACCCCAGGACAAATAAAAGGATAGATTTTATCGGCGGTATCCGCGGAACGAAAGAACTTGAAAAACTCGTTTCGGAAGGGGATGCTGCGGTTGCGTTTTCTTTATTTCCAGTTTCGCTGGATGATCTTATGAAAATATCAGATGCAGGTGAGATCATGCCGCCTAAATCCACATGGTTTGAACCAAAATTGAGGGATGGACTGCTTGTTCATACTATTTAATTATTAATTTATTATACTTAATCGAAAATCAGAAGGGAAGATTAAAATATGAAAAACCGGATTTATAATTTCAGTGCGGGCCCTGCAATTCTGCCCGAGGACGTTCTCAAGGAGGCCCAGGATAATTTAATGTCGCTTCCTGATGTCGGAATGTCCATACTTGAAATCAGTCACCGTTCAAAAACTTTTGATAAAATTATCGGTGATGCAAAAGCTGACTTGAAAGAACTCATGGGAATAAGTGATGATTATTCTATATTGTTTCTACAGGGGGGCGCAAGCCTACAGTTCTCGATGGTTCCTTTAAATCTAATGCCTCCGGCAAATAAAGCCGACTATATTGTGACCGGCAGCTGGTCAAAGAAAGCGGTTAAAGAAGCAAAACGGGTTGGAACTGTGAATATAGCGGCATCAACCGAAGAAGGGAAATTTAAAAGAATACCTAAACAGAATGAACTAAAGCTTGATCCGGAAGCTTCATATGTTCATTTTACGTCAAATAATACCATCTATGGTACTGAATATCATTATGAACCTGAGACGGGGAATGTTCCACTTGTATGTGACGCTTCTTCGGATATTCTTTCAAGGAAGATAAACGTAAATAAATACGCGCTGATATATGCTGGAGCTCAGAAAAATATGGGACCTTCTGGCGTTACTTTTGTCATCATCAGAAAGGATATAACCGAAAGAGGCAGCGATTCACTGCACACTATGCTGAACTATAAAACTCATGTCGATGCTGACTCTCTTTACAACACACCTACTGTATTCGGAGTGTATATTATCGGTCTCGTAGCGAAATGGCTTAAAAGGAATGGTGGTCTCGACGCTATGTATAAAACAAATAAAGAAAAGGCTGATACTCTTTATACATGTATAGATGAAAGCGGCGGCTTCTATAAAGGTCACGCTGAGAAAGATAGTCGCTCTTTAATGAATATTACCTTTAACCTGAATTCTGAAGAACTTGAGAAAAAGCTTGTGGCAGCTGCAACTGAAAATGGCTTCAGCGGGTTGAAAGGCCACAGGTCAGTAGGCGGAATAAGAGCATCAATCTACAATGCATTCCCAAAGAAGGGAGTTGAAGATCTGGTGACTTTTCATGAAAGATTTTCAAAAAAAGAATGGTTAAATGTCAATTTTTTTCCGGAGGCCTAATATGAAGGCACTAATATTTTCATCTTTTTGCCTGGTGCTTTTGATTGGTTCCTGTGCAAAGGAAGAAAAAAAAATTGAAGTGTTTAATGCCGAAGCCTTTGCCTATGACCTTGGCGACAGCTGGGAGGTTGACGCTACTACCAGGGTTAAAGGATTTAAACAAACCGAAAATGAAAATAAGTTCAAGGCTACACTGAGTTATGATATCGATTTAGTAAAACCCGCCGGTGATACTGTTAAATCCCTTATAAGCAAAACAGAGGATAAGATCAATGATGAAGAGGTACCTGATGTTCCGGTTGAGATACAATTCGATCTTGATTCGACTTACAGTGATGGGGATTATAAAATAATTTTTAACATTAAAGATGCTGAAACGGGACAAACCGCTTCAGCATCTGCTCCTTTTAGTCTGAAAAAGGATTAGCCGTCAAATGCTAATCCTTTTCATAACTTAATTTGGTGTCCATTGAAGTTCCTTCATTCTCGCCTTCCAGGGATACTACCATAGAATCCCCTGCCGGATGTCTGTAAGTAATTTTTGCAGGATATCCTTCATCCTGGTTTTCAAAAACAGCAGAGGTATCTGAAACATTAGTAAGTTTTAATGTCTGCTGCTGATCGCCGGGGAGTTTGATAGTATAAAAAACCTGATTATCGTTTTGCTCAATACGCATATCCTGGGAGTAAACTCTTCTTCCATTTTCATCAGTTGTATAACTTATTCCTTCCATAAGTCTGAAATTTTTTTTATGCCAGCTTTCATATAGCCTGGCATCTCCTTGTTTTCCGCGCCAAATATTCTCCATCCAGCTGAGCTTATTAAATCTTCCCAGATCTTCTGTTTTTTGCTCCTGAGTATCACATCCGGAAATTATAATCAGCATTGACAGAAATAGCAAAATGATATTTATCTTTAATGCTTTCATATTTCATTCTTATTATTATGAAAGTATAATGTAAAAGATATGTATATGGATTAATGTGAAATGAAAAACAGAAAACAGGAAATGTGAGTAGGCCGTGGTAAGGATTAATTGTGATTAAAATATTTTTCAGGGATTGGTTTTCGGCCTGCATAACCCTTATCTATTTCATGATAGAAACGGATGTTTTCCTCGTCACTCCTCCAGCATAGGAATACTTCCTGTCCTTCGATTATTGCAGGAAAATCAACCAGGCCGATTGAAAAGTTCCAATCTTTATAGAAACAGCCTATTTCTTCTAGCTCTGCCATGAATCCATTCAGATCATCTACCATCTTTTTTACTTCAGGATCTGACTCAATCACACCATCCTTATCTTCGGTTAGTAATCTGATTTCCCGGGAAGTATTAAGAATATCCTCAACAATTTTCCTTACAAGAGGAAGAGTCTTATGAGCTTCTTCAGGGTTAAAATATCTGGCCGCAGTAATCATTTTTTATGTTATTCCTTCCTTACTTTAATCTGTTTAAAATTACAACTTTATTTATTCAAAAAAAGTTCAAAATAATCACAGAATGTGATACGGTCAGAATATCTTGCCTCAAATCAAAATAATTAATATGGTAAATTTATATGATTATTATCATATAAGTTATATTAAAGAATGTACAGGAAATTTCTTGTTCCGGCCTTATATATTGTTGCAGCCTGTATAGGGTTTATAGACAGCTTCGCAACCAGAATTGACACCACATACGATGAACTAAATAAATCCCGGCGAGAGGCTAAAAACTGTTCATTTCCACTTGCCGCGGTAGGTGATCTTCAGAGAACCTCGGTCTGGGAATATATGGCGGGAAGAGAAAGCAACGATGTTGAAAGAAAAGAAATTATTGGGAATATTGTTGAGCATAATCCCGGGTCTGTCGTTCTGCTTGGAGATATGGTCTTTGAAGGAGATAATATAGACCACTGGAAATATTTTGACAGTTTGATGATACCAGTAATTAAAAGAAATATTCCTATTTTTCCCGTTATCGGTAATCATGAATATTGGGGTAAGAACAGGATTGCCCTTCAGTACCTTACAAAAAGATTTTCAATATTAAAAGGGAGCCACTGGTATACCGAGATATGCGACAGCGTTGCATTGATATTTCTTGATTCAAATGATCTGGAATATTCCAGTGAAGAATGGCAGAGTCAAATCGAGTGGTTCAGGAATAAATTGCTTCTATATGATAATGATTCATCCATAAAAGGAATACTCGTTTTTGCACATCACCCTCCTTATACAAACAGTCTCATAACGGGTGATGAAATGCAGGTACAGCTAGGATTTGTTCCCGCTTTCGATAAATCGAAAAAAACCCTTGCCCTGATTACGGGTCATGCTCATACCTATGAAAGGTTTATTGAAAAAGGAAAAACTTTTATAGTTTCCGGCGGCGGCGGTGGTCCTAGAGTACTGCTCAGAACAGGCGATAGTACTCATCATGATTATTACAAGGGTCCTTCCCCCCGACCATTTAATTATCTTCTGATTAATAGGGAAGAAGGCGGATTAAGCATTGTGGTAAAGGGTGTCAGAAAGGGCAGCACTGATTTTTTTACCTTGGAACACTTCACTCTCCCTTTTAGTAAATAATTTGTGAATGATGAAACTAAATGTAGTCTTTTGCTTCTAATTAGTATAGAATTATTATTTAAAATGGGAACAATAATGGATTTTTTATGGCTCAAGAAGAGAATTGACGAATCAGCAATTTCATATCAGGAATATATTAAAAGAACAGCAAAAGAAATTTCAGAGATGAAAGCCGACAGCTTTACGTCACCAGAATTAAAAAAATTGAACATCCAATCCCTTAACCTTCAGCGGAACCGCAGGATAGCCAGGTATTATCAGCCCGGATCTGAAATAAGCCGAATGTTAAAGGAACTCTCAGAACCTCAGCTATGGATGGTAATTACAGAAAGCTGGTGCGGAGACTCGGGCCAGAACCTTCCATACATCGCTGTTATGGCAGAACAAAATCCTTTAATAGAACTAAAAATAATATTGCGTGATTCTAACCCCGATGTGATGGACCAATTTCTTACGAATGGAACGAGGAGCATTCCGATACTGGCTGCATATAATCAATCAGGAGATGAACTATTTCGCTGGGGTCCCCGTCCAGGATTCGCTGTCGGGCTTATTAACCAGTGGAAATCGGAAGGAATAGAGAAACCTGAATGGACAGAAAAGCTGCATTATTGGTATGCAAAAGACAAAGGGTGTGAACTGGAAAAGGAATTTCTAAATTTGATTGAACCTATTTTTCATCTTTAATAAGGAAGCTGTCTCAATTAGAGTCTTGAGACAGCAACCTGGTTTATTCGAATCATTTTTCATTCATAAATGGATATTTCCAGTCCTTCGGAGGAACAAAAGTTTCTTTTATTGATCTTACTGTCATCCACCTCAGTATATTCATCCCGCTGCCTGCTTTATCATTTGTACCCGAAGCCCGTCCTCCGCCAAAGGGCTGCTGACCGACAACAGCAGCGGTTGGTTTATCATTTATGTAGAAGTTTCCTGCGGCATCTCTAAGCTTATTAGACATCTTTACAAGAATTTCCCTATCCTGCGACCATATGGCACCGGTAAGAGCATATGGAGAGGTATTGTTACAGAGTTCCAGAGTTTCGTCAAATTTTTCATCTTCATAAACATAGATGGTCAGTACAGGACCGAATATCTCCTCCTGCATTGATTTAAAATTCGGATTTGTAGTTACAATCGTTGTCGGCTCTATGAAATATCCTTCCTGGTCGTTGCAATTCCCACCGGTAATTATCTCAGCATCCTTTGCATCCTTTGCAAAATCGATATAAGATTTAATGCTTTCATAAGCACCCTTGTCAATTACCGCTCCCATAAAATTGGTAAAATCTTCAATATTGCCCATCTTTAATTTCTCTACTTCAGAAGTATATTTCTGCTTAAATTCACTCCAGATCGATTTTGCAATATACATTCGTGATGCTGCTGAACATTTTTGTCCCTGATATTCAAAGGCTCCTCTGATGGCGGCTACAACAAGTGCATCAACATCAGCTGATTTATGAGCAAAAATAAAATCCTTACCACCTGTTTCACCAACTATCCTTGGGTAATATTTTGAATCCTGTAGATTATCACCAATCGTCTTCCACATTCCCTGGAATACTGCAGTAGATCCCGTAAAATGTATGCCCGCAAGATCAGGACTTGCCATTACAGGGTTGCCAACCTGACTACCAGAACCCGGGATAAAATTAATAACTCCTTTAGGTAAACCTGCTTCTTCCCAAAGTTTCATCAGGAAATAGGCTGAATAGACGGCACTGGATGCAGGTTTCCAAAGAGTAACATTACCTATAATGGCGGGAGCGGTAGGTAGATTTCCTGCAATGGAGGTAAAGTTAAATGGAGTAACTGCAAAGATAAAACCTTCAAGAGGCCGGTATTCCAATCGATTCCACATTCCTTTAGGAGAATATGGTTGTTCTCCCATTAGCTGAGTCATATAGTATGTATTAAAACGCCAGAAATCTATCAATTCACAGGCAGAATCGATCTCAGCCTGGTATGCGGTTTTAGATTGTCCCAGCATCGTGGCTGCATTTATAGTAGCACGCCAGGGACCGGATAAGAGTTCGGCTGCTTTGTGAAATATGGAAGCCCTATGCTCCCAGGGCATTTCTGACCATTTTTTCCTCGCTACAAGCGCGGCTTCTATAGCCATTTTAACTTCTTTTTCCCCAGCTTTATGATATATGCCAAGCTTTTTTGAAAGATTGTGCGGAACCCTGATCTCAGCGGTTTTCCCCGATTTAACTTCCTCTCCCCCTATAATTAAGGGAATTTCTATTTCTTTCGACTGTAGTTCAGAGAGTTTACTCTTCAGTTCTGCTTTTTCAGGACTACCGGGGGCATAATTTAATATCGGCTCATTTATCGGTACTGGTAATTTGAAATATGCATTAGACATCTATTTTTCTCCCTCTTCGTTTTATCGAAGTTTATAGTTTTTTTGATTTTTGAACTATAAAATTACGGCATTAATGCCTCATCTTCAATGAAATATGATATCTGGCAGATACTGTTAGGATAATGTTAGACTACTTTGAGAGTAAAACAAAACTCGGTTTCTTCACCGGAAACTGATTTTACCTCTATTTCCCCGCCGTGTAGTTTTACTATAGATTTAACGATTGAAAGCCCCAGCCCTGTTCCTCCGGTTTTCCTGCTTCTTGATGTCTCAATTCTGTAGAACCTATCAAAAATTTTAACCCTGTCTTCTTCACAAATTCCTTCCCCTTTATTGAGGACCGAAACCTTGACTGTCCTTCCGGATTTGTGCGCCGTTATTAGAATAGGTTCATCTTCATATCCGTATTTTATAGCATTTTCAATCAGGTTCGTCATTACCTGCCTGATCAGACCTGGGTCTGCTTCAACCTGGATCTCATCATTGGTATTCAGAATGAGTCTGTTGTTTTTATCGGACGATAAATAATCAAGAGAATCTACCGTTCTCTTAAGAAAATCCTTGAGATCCAGCTTTTCCAGATTTGCTTTGATGAGTTTATTATCAAACCGCGAAACCAGAAACAAACGATCTACTATATTTATCAGCCTTAGGACTTCTTCATAGTTACTTTTTAATGTATCCCTATATTGCTCAGGTGTTTTAGGATGCCGTAAGGCCACTTCAACCTCTCCCCGCAGTATTGTCAGAGGAGTCTTTAATTCATGTGAAGCAGCTATTGAAAATTGATTCATATAATCGATGGATGTTTTTAACCTATTTATCATTCTGTTCAGTGTATGTACAAGTCTTCCGTATTCATCATTAAATTCTTCACCGGGGATCTTTTCATTTAAATTCTGGGTTGTTATTTCATCAGTTTTTTTTGTGATTTTGTCTATTCTTCTTAGAGATCGGGCTGATATGATTGAGCCGCCTATTATCGATAAAATAAAGAAAAGAGGAGCAACTATTATATAAATATCTGTCAGATTAGTAAGGGTTTCCTCTATCAGGTGCGAAGGATAAGCCACCGTTATTTTATAGTTCTGTTTTTTTAAATATGCGGTTCTTATTGGATATTCTGATAGACGGCTGTTATGGATATTTTTAATAATAATCCTATCCTGGGTAACATCGGGAAAAGGAATTTTTTGATCGATGAGGTTCTGCGTTTTAAACAACATATTTCCGTTTAATTCAACCTGTACATAACTGTTCCTCGGATTTAAAGCAACCGCTTCAAATATCAGATCATAAACCAATTCGTCTGCAGAAGAATACACAGAATCAGGTTGGAAGCTTGAAAGATCAACTTTACTTTCCTCAACAAAATTATATATCATTTCTGCCTGTTTTGATAACGACCTATCAAGATCTTTCATCATCGTATGATCCAGGTAAAGAAAGACGGTTATCCCGATGATAATTTCGAGGAATAGGAATAATCCCGAGTACCATATGGTTGTCTTAAACCGGGTGGTTTTAATAAGCTCTTTAAATTTCAAAGGTTTTCTTAACTTATTCACCGTATAATACTCTTTTCCTTCAAGCTTTACAAAAAAAAAGGAGAGCATCAGTATTGCTCTCCTTGCCCTCCTTTTATCTACCGGGTAATCATTCGCTCCTATTTAACCAGTCATAAACTTCTCTTTTCTTCAGTCATTCTCAAAGGAGGTAGTTATATATATTGAACTACTGGCTCAAATTTAAGCTGTGAATATTAAACTTTTCTTAAAGTACGATTAAATTTTATTAATTTTTTTCTTTTAAGATATATCCGACTCCGCGGATAGTATGAAGGAGAGGATTATCGAACTGTCTGTCAATTTTATTACGCAGTTTATTTATGTACACATCGATTACATTTGTGTCGGAATCAAAATGGTAGTCATATACATGCTCTGAAAGCAGGGTCCTTGACACAACGTGGTTCTTATGCCTTAAAAGGTATTCGAGAATCGAATACTCCTTGGGAGTAAGTGTAATCTCAATTCCTGAACGCATTACCTTATGAGATTGGGTATCGAGTATTAGATCTCCTGCTTTTAATTCTACCGATTTAGTTTTTTCATTTCTTCTTAATAGGGCCCTGATACGGGCAAGCAGTTCCTCAAAGGCAAAAGGTTTGGTGAGATAATCGTCAGCCCCTGAATCCAATCCCTCTACTTTATTCTCAATGGTATCTTTGGCTGTAAGCATCAGAACCGGGGTGTTTATTTTTTCAGCTCTGACTTCTTTCAGTATTGTGAACCCGTCCTTAACGGGAAGCATTACATCCATAATCATCAAATCATATTCTTCACCGAAGGCAAGCTTCAATCCTTCTTTTCCATCAAAGGCAACATCAACAGTATAATATTCCTCTTCAAGTCCTTTCTTTATAAAAGAGGCTACCTTCTTCTCATCTTCAATTAAAAGGATTTTCATAGAGGAAAAATATAAAAAAAAGGAGAGTTTTTATACTCTCCTTCAAATTTACATCTCATAACTGTAAATTTATTTCTTTTGAGGAGTATTGCTCTCTTTTTTCTGTGTCTTTTTAATCATCTTTATATGATGAACCGCTTCCTTTTTACTTAACTTTTTGGAGGGCTCATTTTTTAAAATTTTCCTGCCTTTAACTTTACTGGTTTTCTCTGTGGTCTTTTTATTGATTACTGCATTTTCTTTCTGAAGTTTCATTTCATGGGTCTTGGTTGCTTTCGTCAGTTGTTTCGCCTGGGATTGACTATTATTTTTAGCTGTTGTAACTGGTTTTTCCTGCGCAAAAGCTGAAATGTTCAAACTTAAAAATATCAGGGCTGCGGAAAGAGAAAAAATTAAACGGGTTTTCATTTTATACCTCAATAGGTTCTACAAATCATGTTATTTACCCGGGAAATATATTTTCAACAAATGAATAACATCTTAAAAAAGAATTAAAAAATTTTAATCATAATTCAGCATACTCCTTGCCTCACCTCACCCCTGTGACTGTTCTAATATTTTTAATCTTCCTTAATATCTATATACAGGTTAAGTATAATATAGATGAGTTAAAATGCGTGCAATATGGTCAGGAACTATCAGCTTTGGGCTGGTAACCATACCTGTTAGGCTCTTTAGCGGTTCCGAATCACATTCTCTTGATTTGGACATGTTGAGGAAAGATGATCTTTGTCCGGTAAAATATGCTCGTGTGTGCAGGTCAGACGGGAAAGAGATTCCTTACGAAGATATCGTTAAAGGCTACGAATACAATGAGGGGGACTACATAGTACTTGAAAAAGAGGACTTCGAGAAAGCTAACGTTAAAAAGACTAAAACTATCGATATCCAGGATTTTGTAATGGAATCTGAAGTCGACACAATCTTTTATGAAAAGCCGTACTACCTGGAGCCTGATAAGGGCGGAGATAAACCATATGCACTTCTCCGGGAAGCATTAAAAAAATCAAAAAAAGTCGGGATAGCTGATTTTGTTTTAAGAAATCGAGAGCATATTGCTGTTATAAAGCCTTACGGGAATCTACTGCTGTTAAATCAGCTAAGGTACCACGATGAAATTAGGGAAACGGCAGAGTTAAATCTCCCTGAGGCCAAATTGGTAAAGGAGAAAGAATTGAAGATGGCTATGTCTCTCATAGATCAGACTACGGCAAAATTCAAACCGGAGGAATACGAGGATACATACATAGAGGATCTGAAAAAAATAATCGAGGCAAAGGCCAAGGGAAAGAAACCGATGGTCAAAGGAAAAGCACCCAAGAAATCAAACGTTGTGGATATGATGACGTTGCTTAAAAAGAGCCTTGAAGAGAAAAAAAACGCAGCATAAGTAAATGATCAGGAGATTGATATGAATATAAAGATAAAATATTTAGCCTGGGAACTGGTATTGATAATATTAATTGTGTGGATTGGAATGCAGATAACTACTTATAAAACAGCAGACAATTCTTATAACGCTATGACCATTACTGAAAATGGTCCCGATGATGAAATAGCAGTTAAACTGTCAATGTTTATAAAGTTTGTGAAAGAACATAAATCATCCGACCCCGACCTTGACCGAAAATATGTCAACAATGGTTTGATATACCTTTCGGGAGTCCTAAATGCAATGATACAAAATAAATATCGCGATAATGCAGGAATGAAGGTTCAGAGAGAAAAATTATTGAATATCAATACGAAAATATTAAATGATGATTCCTTATCAGCTGAGAATCTTAAGGTATCATTGTTAACAGCATCTAAAATTATTGCCCGGATTCAGTCATTTGAATTTCCTGATTTGTCAGAAGCATCAAAGGATCTGATAAGTTCTGCTATGGAGATAGAACAGAATGAGACATTTGAAATACTTAAGTTTCGATCTGCCGATTTTTTTGAAAAATCGAGTAATATTTTTATAGCCATGGCAATCATTAAAGCAAATAGGAATAACGAAATAAGGGAGGAATTCTACAATATAAAGAGTTCCTGAAAGTTGACTTAATGCAGTAATTATATGATATTCGAATGAAACCCTGTTTTTTAATTTTTTAGCCAAGGAGATTCTATGATTGCTCCGGCCATCATGTTTGCTGTAAGTATTTTATTTGGACTGCATATATTGTTTAACCTCTTCACAAAAAGGGAGCCGCCGATAACTTCAGTTGTGATTCATATTTTTGCTTTTTTGTCAGGTTTCATGATAATAAATATTCCTGGCGATCTTTATAAAGGGGGCGACCTCACAGCAGGATCTATCACAACCTGGGTTGCTCTTTTTGTCGGTGCAGTTTTCTTGTTTAAAGATGTATTATCGAAAAAAAGACCTTCTTCTGTTTTAGGAGTCGTTTATATCCTGCTGATCGGTGCAGGTACAATTTTTATCCTCAGTTATTAAAAAGTTTTTTATGCCATTAAAAAAGTATAAAGAAAAGAGAGATTTTAAGAAAACCCCGGAACCTGCCGCGGGTAAAAAATCCCGGGGACGAGCTCTTAGCTTTGTGATCCAAAAACATAATGCAACTAATCTGCATTATGATTTCAGACTTGAAGTTGATGGGGTACTTAAAAGTTGGGCAGTGCCGAAAGGACCCTCACTTAATCCTTCCGATAAACGGCTTGCAATGATGGTTGAAGATCATCCTTTCGATTATAAAGATTTTGAAGGAATTATCCCTAAGGGCGAATACGGCGGCGGTGAGGTAATAATATGGGATAACGGAACGTACCATGCACTTTCAACTGAGGATAAAAAAGAATCTGAAAAGATCATGCATGATGGAATTCAAAAAGGGGAAATTAAATTTGTCCTTGAAGGCCATAAACTAAAGGGTGAATTCGTTCTGGTGAAAATGAAGGGAAGAGGAGAGAACGCATGGTTATTGATAAAACACCGCGACAGTCATGCTTCAAAAGAAAATATTCTTGACCAGGAAAATTCTGTGGTTTCGGGAAACAGTATTGAAGATCTGCAGAACGGTGACGAAAAAAAAAAGCAGTAGAATTAACTCCCCGGGTTAAAGAATATCTTTATAAAGCTCCTTCTAAAAAATATCCTAATAAAATAAAACCTATGCTTGCAACCCTTGTTGATGAACCGTTCGATGATGAGAAATGGATTTTTGAGATTAAATGGGATGGATACAGGGCGATTGCTGAAATAAAAGATGGGGAGGTGGATTTATATTCCAGAAATAATAATTCTTTCAACCAGAAGTATAAACCCATTGTTTCTGCACTTGAGTCTGTAGATAAAGATATGATACTGGATGGTGAAATTGTAGTGCTTGATGAAAAGGGAAGAGCTGATTTTCATAGTCTCCAGAATTTCGGTAAAGGTGGCAAAAGTCAGCTTGTGTACTATGTTTTTGATCTTATATATTTTGATGGGAAGGATCTTACAGAACTTTCCCTTATCAAACGTAAAGAAATATTAAAAAATATTTTGCCCGATATACCCGCGGTCAGATATAATGACCATATATTAAAATACGGCAGAGATTTCTATAAACTTGCCGGTGAGAAACAGCTGGAGGGTATTATAGCAAAAAACATAAACAGCAAATATTTCCGTAATAAAAGATCTAAAGAATGGCTTAAATTAAAAATAAAGAAAAGACAGGAAGCCGTTATAGGGGGATACACCAAACCAAAAGGAAGTCGAAGTTATTTCGGCGCGCTCGTACTGGGAGTTTATAACGATAATAAGGAGCTGGAATATATAGGTCATACCGGTGGGGGTTTTTCAGAAGAGGATTTGAAGCGGATTTATAAAATGATGAAGCCGCTCGAGCTGAAAACATGCCCTTTCATTAAAAAGCCTGAAACGAATATGCCTGCAGTATGGTTAAAACCAGAATTACTGTGTGAAGTTGAATTCTCTGAATGGACGGGGGAGGGTATGATGAGACACCCGGTATTTTTGGGACTTAGGGAGGATAAGGAGCCCGAAAATGTTGGCCGTGAACTACCTGATAACCCGAGCGAACCGCATACAAACATTGATAGGAAAAAAACTATTAACTCAAAGGTGCTGAAGTTAACAAATCTTGATAAGGTGTACTGGCCTGATGAGGGTTATACCAAAGGTGATCTTATCGAGTATTATGAAAAAATAAGCAAACGCATCCTTCCATATCTGGAAGGGAGACCTGAATCCTTATTAAGACATCCTAATGGAATTAATGGAGAAAGCTTTTTTCAAAAGGATATAGTGCAGCTCAATGCTAAATGGCTTAAGACAAAGAATATTTTTTCTGAATCAAATGATAAAGATATTAGATATCTAGTCTGTAATGATAAGGAGACTTTGATATATATGGCCAATCTCGGCTGCATTGAAATAAACCCCTGGTTTTCCAGGATAGAAAACCTGGAGCGTCCGGATTATTTTGTCATTGATCTGGATCCGGAAGAAATTGAATTCGATAAGGTGATTGAAACGGCTCTTTGCGTTAAGGAGGTGCTTGATGAAGCCGGAACTGAAAGTTTCTGTAAAACTTCAGGCGCCACAGGACTGCATATTTATGTCCCTTTGGGAGCAAAATATGAGTATGATACGGTTAAAGAATTTGCCCATATTATAGCGAAGCTTGCTCATAACAAGCTGCCAGCGATAACAAGCCTTGAAAGAAGTCCCTCCAAAAGAAAACATAAAGTTTACCTCGATTATCTGCAAAACAGGAAGGGCCAGACGCTGGCTGCACCCTACAGTGTAAGGCCGAGGCCCGGCGCGCCGGTCGCAACTCCACTCGACTGGAGTGAGGTAAAAACAGGGTTAAGACCCACAGATTTTAATATTGATAATATCTTCGGAAGGCTTGAACAAAAAGGAGATATTTTTCAAAAAATATTAGCCGGAGGGATCAATATACAGAAGTGTATCGAAAACCTTCAGGGTAAATAACTCTTGTTTTTTATGCTTTACTTAAGATGATCCTTCAGGTAATTAAAATATACATTCAGCATAAGCATATAATTTGACATACTATAAACAGCCCCATGTTCTCCCGGGGGATATATCCTTAAATCGGCATCCTTGCCGGCATTGGTTAATGCTGTAAGTAGCTGCATCGTATTCTGAACATGGACGTTATCATCCATTGTGGAGTGGACAATCAACAAATGCCCTTCAAGGTTTCCGGCATTATAAACATTAGAGCTTTTATCATATCCCTCGGCATTTTCATCTTTTAATCCCATATACCGTTCGGTATAAATATCATCGTAAAGCCTCCAATCAGTAACAGCAGAGTTTGCTATACCTACCTTAAAGATTCCCGGATGCATCAGCATTGTATAGATAGTAATATAACCTCCATAACTGGTTCCCATAATTGCTGTTCGACCTGTATCAACGTAGGATAATGAAGATAGATACTTTATTGCCTCAGTATAATCGTTGCTTTCCCATTTTCCCAGTTGTTCATATACAACCTTCATAAACCTGCTTCCATAATCACCGTTTCCCCGATTATTAATATTAACTATAAGATAACTATTCTGTGCAAGCCATTGACGAAATCCGTCTGTCTCGAATGAATTAAATACCCCTTGAGAGCCCGGACCGCCATATACATCAAAGATCACCGGATATTTCTTTGTGGAATCAAAATCAAAAGGAAGGATCATCTCAGCGTCGAGTTTTGTACCATCAGCTGAAGTAAAACTAAATAGTTTCCCGGGGGAATATTTATGAAATTCAATAAAAAGGGTTGCTCCCTTATTATCTTCAAGTGTGGTAACTAAATGACCTTTCGTATCCCATAATTCTACCCGTTTAGGCTCATTTACATTTGAGTAGGAATCGATATAAAATTCCGTGTTCGGAGAAAGATTAAACGAATGCCTCCCAGGGGCTTCTGATATTTTATGTTTTTCATTCCCATTGAATCTTATAGAGTACAAGTGTCTTTCCAGTGGAGAAACTTCGGTGGAAGCATAATAAATCAGCTGCTTTTCCGGATTAATACCTTCAATACCGGTAACTGTCCAGTCCCCTTTTGTAACCTGGTTTACCAGATTACCGTCGTAATCATACCTGTATATATGCTGATAACCGTCACGGTCTGAGATCCAGAAAAATTCTTTAATATTTTCTGGGAAATAAATAAAATCTATCACCTTTTCAAAGAAACTATTTATATCTACCCAGCTTTCTGATTTCTCTTCAAAAATTAATTTTTTACTGCCATCCTGGACATTAAAGAAATAAAGCTTCATATCATTTTGTTTTCTGTTCAAAGTCATCACCGCAAGCTCATTCGGTACGCTGGTCCAGTACACTCTGGGAATATACTCTTCATCAATATCCAGCCATCTTTTACTTCCATCCGAAATATTTACAATCCCTATTTTGACCTTCGCATTTGGATCACCTACCAGTGGAACACGAAACTTTACATAATTCGGATGCTGAGTCTCATAATCAGTCATCTGAAAAAGGGGCTCGTTACTTTCATCCACTTGCCAGTATGCAATATATTTGCTGTCGCGTGACCATTCCCATCCTTTGGAAATGTCAAACTCTTCTTCATACACCCAATCGAAATGCCCATTGTAAACCATATCTGAAGCATCGTCTGTTAGTTGCTTTTCGAATCCCTCTTTAACATTATAGAGATACAAATTGCCTTCACGTTCAAGACCCACACATGTTCCGTCCGGGGAAAGTTCTGCTGTGCGGGCATCTCTGACCAGCAGTTTTAAGCTTTTTTCTTCTGTTGAATAAAGATAATAATCAGAGATCCCCGAATAACGGTAGATAGATCTGAGGTTAGCCTCAAAAATCAGATATCTGAAGTTATTCGACCAGGTGTACGAATCATATTTGAATGGTTCTCCCGTTCCCGGAAATGTCATCTCCCCTGTATCCAATAGTAATTCATCACTTAGAGATCCCGGATAATATTTCCTTATTTCATTGTGCCCCGATTCTATATTGCTTACCGTATAAGTATAACTAGCGCCGTTTTCCATCCATTGTACATCCTGCGGCCCCGAACTTCCTTCCAGAATATGTCCCGCGGCAAAGGCTTCGTTTATATCGGAATATTCTTCCTTTCCCTGTCCTATAACAATAGTATAGGAGGCAAAGAAAGTAAAGAAAAGAACAATTATAAACCGGGGATGTATTTTTTTGGGCATTTTTATATTTCTATTTTTGTAAACTTCTAAATTATTAAAAAGAACCGTCTAAAATAAGCCAGGGACCATCATTTTGATGACTGAAAGCCGGGAATCCTTATCCTTAAAGAAAATATTTATATTCTGGATGCCTCTCGCGGCCACCTGGCTTATGATGTCAGTTGAGGGTCCTTTCCTTTCTGCTCTTATTGCGAGGTTAAGTGAACCCGAGTATAATCTTGCAGCCTACGGCATAGCGTTTTCATTTGCGTTAATCATAGAAGCACCGGTTATTATGATGATGAGCGCGTCCACTTCGCTTGTAAAGAACCTTCATTCTTTCAAAAAACTCAGAACATTCACATATTCCCTCAATCTGCTGGTTACCCTGGGAATGATTGTACTGATCCTCCCCTCCGTTTTTTATTTCCTCGCGCTTAATCTAATCGGATTACCATACCAGGTTGCTGAACTTACCCACAGAGCGCTCATAATACTGCTCCCCTGGCCCGGGGCTATCGGTTACAGGCGATTTTACCAGGGTGTTTTAATAAGAAATAACCTTACAAAAAGAGTAGCCTACGGAACAATTGTGCGACTAAGCTCGATGGGACTAACTGCCCTGGTTCTTTATTTATTTTTTAAGGTAGATGGGGTTATTGTTGGTGCTGCAGCACTGTCGGCAGGAGTGACAGCAGAAGCAGCAGCAAGCAGATTTATGGCTTCTTCTGTTCTGAAAAAAATGAAATCGGAGATATCAACCGGTGATGATCAGCTGGGTCATAAAGAAATTTTTCTCTTCTACTATCCGCTGGCGCTAACTTCTATGATTACTCTTGGGGTTCAACCCCTGGTTACTTTTTTTATGGGACAAAGCCGGATGGCCCTGGAATCGCTGGCCGTATTGCCAGTGCTGACTTCATTTATATTTATTTTCAGAAGTCTGGGTTTATCCTACCAGGAGGTTGTAATAGCTCTCCTGGGAGAAGACAGGGAAAATTATAATATTCTGAAGAAGTTTGCCGTTATACTCTCCACCTGCCTCGTCGGAGTTCTTATGGTAATTGCTTTTTCTCCATTGGCCGATATCTGGTTCAATAGAGTATCTGGTTTATCTTTGGATTTAACACAGTTCAGCAGAATACCGCTCAAAATTATGTCTATTTTCCCTATGCTGACTGTTTTGATTAGTTTCCAAAGGGCACTGCTGGTGAATGCAAGGAAAACCAAACATATAACATCCGCAACGATAATAGAAATCAGCGGGATTATTATTGTTCTGTTTATTGCTGTAAAATGGTTGTCTGTGGTAGGGGTGATCGCTGCAACTGCGGCGTTTGTTATAGGCAGGATTTCTGCGAATATCTATCTGAGCCGTCCGGATGTTCTCAGGAATACCGGAAAGGAACTAATAAAGGCTGATTAGGTTATTTGATTAGTTTCTGAATGATTTCGCGTGCTTTTTCCGGCTCATTGTTTTTGTTATATGCTTCCGCCAGACTGGAATATACATCTTCAATCTCACCAGGAGTAAACTTGTAACCACTCTGGTTGTTTCTCTCCAGAGAACTATTGAGGAACTGGATAGCCACATCAGGTTTCCCAAGGATAAGCTCAGTCTTTCCTAATTTATATTCAATGAACTGATTTGAATTGAACCTGTTTGCCCGAAGATAGAAATCTTCCGCCTGTTCGTAATTACGCATCTGAAAGGACATATCACCCGCGAGTTTAAGTGCCATGGGGTTATCTTCATCGGAAACAAGGATTGCCCGAAGTTCATCCAGAGATGAGGCATAATACCCCAGGGTTAAGTAGTACTTTGCCAGGTTTAAATGAGTAGCTGCCCAGGATGATTGATGAAGAACGGCATAATCATAAGCAGCCTGTTCCGTGGTGGTTTGAGGAGTATAGTTAAAACCAGAATCTGATTTTGTAAATGGGGGCCTGCTTTTCAGTTCCCTGATCTTTATCATGCCGATCAAACTATCTAATTCCGTTACCGGGCTTTTTGACCATAATGCACTATCACTCTCAACCGGAACCTGAAATTGACCAAGCAGCTTATGCTGCCGGATGCTCTGGTACCATGCCTTAGCAAGAAGGAAATATCCATGTATGTTCGGATGAACATGATCGACAAGAAGTTCTGAACCAATAATGCCGTTGGTAGAATTCTTTTTAAACAATTGTCTTACATCAGCTACCGGGATTTTATATTCGCTTCCGAGGCTGAATACTATCTTATTAAATTCCGAAGGGGCTCTGAACCTGAGTCCATCCAGGTCGGCAGCTAGTGAAAATTGAGCTTCTGCTTCTGTATAATGCCCGGATACCTCATAACTCTTTGCAAGAGCATAATGGAAGTTTGCCGGCATCGAGTCAACTGAAATGGCCCTGGAAAACAAATCCTCAGCAATAGAGTATTTCCCTGTATTCATACTATCAACACCGGTTTTAAATAGATTCTCTGAAAGAGTTTTAGCAGAATCACTTAATCCTGTCGAATGAAATGAAACAAACGGAGCGAGACTATTCTCATTTCTTACAAGACTGGATATTAAAACCGGGATATGGTTTTCCTGTAAGAGGCTGATTACCTCACGGTAATTTTCACGAAAGGTATTAACTCCTGTCTTATAATCATCGCTGTTATACCTTATGGAAGTACTTGCCATTTCCTCCATTAAAACTTTATTTTCCTGCTGCTTATCAGAACCGAACCAGCCGCTGACGGAATTAATTATATTTTTAAGGAGAACGAATGTTTTAAAGTTTTGAAGCCATAAGTATGTTTTAATGAGACTCCTGTTCTTACCAATTGAAATAGTTGAGCCTACACCATAAACGCCATAGTATTCGTTATGTCCCATATATATAATGAAAAGATCTGGTTTATATTTTACCAACTCGTCTGCGAATTCATTAACAGTAAAGCTGTTGGTAGCTGCAATGGCAGTGTTGATCACTTCTATATTTTTTCCGGGTAAGGCAGCTGTAAGTCTTTCTCTTAAAAATTCAGAAGGAATGGCATTATATTCGTAAGGAAATCCTGCCATCGTGGAAGCTCCAAGGCAGAATACTCGAATAGTTTGAGGTGATTTATTTACTTCGAAATAATCATGGGATCCTTTCCTGTAGTACATTCTATCTTTGTTAAAATATCTTTTCCCGACCAGCTGGTTTATTGTATAATATTCTTTCCCATTACGATCTATTTTAGTAATAAAATCAAGATCATCGGCATAACCAGACACCCTTAATGTCAGTTCAATAACCATAAAAAGAATTACAGGAATCGATATCAGAATAACTCTAAATAAATATTTTTTACTATTTCTCATTAGGAATTATCGCCTGGTTCTTCTGTAGAGATATTCTTTATTAGTTTTCAGATCCCTGATACCCATCATATCCTGCTGTATCCAGAAGGTATGATTTTTTTTAGTTTTCTTTTTATCATTATAAATCATAGTTAATGTGTCCTTATCAACTTCAAAGTATCCTTCATTCATTCTTCCGGTAACGGAAAAATCCCAGGTCTGGTTGTTATAAAACGTTTCAACGGCAGTATCTTTTGAAGGGTATACCCATTTCCAACGTCCTATAAGAGGATTTCCAGCTTCATTTTCCGGAACCTTATAACTTTTATCCCTCACAAGGTTGATTGAGTTAATGTTTCCGGATTTATTGTATGTTCTTACTATTGTATCCGTTTTAACGGTTATCAGACTTGTATCTACAATAGTTTCTGAGTCAGGGTAGGAACTCAGTAGAAAGCTTATCAGGGTATCTGCATTAAGCTTATAACTATACTTTGCAGATAAGTGCCGCTGCACATAAAAACTCATGTCAGCCTCAAATCTGAGATCAACATCCCACTGTCTTTCATTTTTAATCAATTCCCAGTTCCCCACCAGGCTGTCAACATTCTGCGGAAATAAATATGAAGTAAAAGAGAACAGTATTAATAATACCAGAAGAGGAATTTTTATATAACCATAAATAGAGTTCATCACGGTAATTTCAGGTAAAGTTAATAAAAAACGGTTTCCCATTTTCATGAGAAACCGTTTAAATTAACAAATAGTAAGGCTATTTAGAAGCCAAAACTTAATGAGAAAACATTATTTGCATCAAAATATTTAGCAGGAACATAAGCATAATCTACAGATAGATTAACACTGCTGAATGATTGTGTATTTATACCAATACCCAGCGTATAATTCTGCCAAACGTTAGGTGTTTGATCAGTAGCCTGGGGGGTTGCCAGGTAACCGGCTCTTACATAGAGTAATTCTTTGAAGTTATATTCCAGACCCAATTTATAATCGTCATAGGTATAGTTGTTGTTCTGGAATGTTCCTGATACCATAACAGCGTTCTGCTCATCAAACTGTTTCCTGTATGAGAGACCAATTCCGATCTCAGATGGTAGATCAGCTGATGAAGCTGAAAACTGGTAAAATGTAGGTCCTCTTCCTGAACTCTGATCATTAGCCTGAACAAATGTTCCGTTTCCGCTGAATGTCATGGAAGGTCCTAAATTTTTAACTACTACTCCGACTGCAAAACCCTGAACATCAAATAGGTTATTGTATTCAACACCGAAGTCAAAACTAAATCCGGATGCATTTACTCTATCGATACTTTCATTTATCAGGTTAAAGTTCGCACCAATAGAAATTCTGTCGGTGAGTCTCTTTGAGTAGGTTAAGCCAAGTACGAAGTAGCTTGGACTGATTATCTGTCCCGTTCCATCAGGCTGATCCATTGTTGTTACCGGAATATCTCCAATATTCAGAGATCTGAACGATAATCCCAATGTTCCAAGTTCACCCAATCTGCCGCTAACAGCTGCATAGTTCATACTCATATCAGCGATATACTGACGGTAAGAAAACATTGCATTTGCATCTGTTCCGCTAACATCTACTCCTGCCGGGTTCCAATAAATGGCTTCAAGGCCGGAAACATTTGCGATAGCCGAACCACTCATTGCAAGATACCTGGCTCCGATGGGGATCCTGAGTTCAGGAGCTCCCGCCGTACCAGCACGATTCTGACCACTACCAAAAATCTCTGATGCTGAGAAGCCTAGAATCAGAAGGATTAATAATAGTCTTTTCAAATGATACATAATTCCTCCAATTAAATTAAAAATTTAAAGGATGTCCCGTGGCGCGGGACATCCTGATCTCAATCAATATACTTTCAATATCTGCTGTTCCTGAATGACAGCAAGTTTTAAGATTTTTGTAGTGCCTAAGTCGGGCATATCGATGTATACCACATAAATACCGCTTGCTACAGGATAACCTGAATCATTCTGCAGGTTCCACTTATCGAATTGTCCGTTTGAAGAGAGATGGTTAATTGTCTTAACCAGAACACCGCTAAGATCGAAAATTCGCAGAGTGGCTGCTGCAGGGAGATGACTGAATGTAACATAATGCTCATCTCGTGATTTTTCCCTGTATTGGTATCCGTAATAAGGATTCGGGAATACATTAATTTTCTTTACATCTTCCTTAGCTACTGAAGTACCTTTAGGAGGTGCAGTGAAGGTAAATGAATCGTTTACACCATTAGGTTTAGTACTGATTAACCGGTAGACAGAACCTGTTGGTGGTACCTGCTGGGCAATATTTGCGGGGAAGGAAGGATCACTAACGCTTCCTCCGTTCATATTAACCAGTACCAGTCTGGCCATTACCTCGTCACCGATCTGTTCTTCAGCGGTTGCAGTATCACCGGCAGCAAGATTGCTGACATAAGTATCGTACCCTGTTGCTTTATCTACCGGATTGTACCAGTAAATCCAATCAGTTTCAGGGTCATTATCACCACCGGAGATCGGGTTATCCATTCCATCAAGATTAAACACATCATCCTCTAAATTATCCAGAACCAAAGGAATCATTCTATAATCATCGCTAGGATCATCCGGAGTGGCAACGCCAATATTCCAGATTTCGAAAGGTACATCAACATTTAATAGATCAGTGAATGCGAGATTAGCTTTTCCGCCTTCAGCGGTAAATCTTAATTCATAATCAAACGGAATGAGCCTTGTACCGTCATCATTTCTAAGAACACGTGACTTGAAGAATTCATAATCAAAACTTCCGCTTCCATTGTCTCCCGTTTGAATTCCCCAGGTTACACCTTCAGGATTTGGAGTAGGTCTGTCTACATCCGGAGGGAATGATGAAGGAAATCCGCTGCCATTAAAGGTAAATGAAGCGTATGTAGGTTCATGGGGACCAGCTGAGTTTGAGACTTCAAGGAAGTCTTTAAAGTCAGGTTGAGGGCCCGTTACTTTTACTATTATTCCATCCACGATAGGATAGGCTTCATCTCCGGATTGATCCATTACACCCGAAATTTTGGTTGTACTTGTTGTCTGATCAATTACGCTCCAGGTTGTCTGACCTCCTGAAGTATCAAAAGTTACCTTATATGTATCACCGGTCAGTTGTGTAGGATCAACAATAATTGGAATCACATTACCATCACTTGGTCCATCATGAGAAATGGCCAGAGTATCACCAGGAGTGCCATTATATGCTGTACCAGGAGGCGGGAACTGAGGAATAACAGTCTTAATAACTACAGCCGAACGCAAAGCATGGAACGGCAGTAAAGGACTTGGATTATAAGCATAAGGAACAACTGCGAAATAATATTCCTGTCCATTATGCAGAGCCTGGTTCCTTATTTTATCCTGTGTTATTGTAAGATATCTCTGAATACCTCCATCTTTTCCATCTACTGAAAGCACAGGTATGAATGCTCCATTTGCATCAGTAACCGTATCATATATGGCAGTTATACCATCTACGAGATCAAATACTCCAAGAAGAACTCCATCTTCAATTGTTGCTCCAGACGAAGGCAATTGGTATACTTCATATCCTTCAAACGAGTATCCTAGTCCCTGGAAGTTTTCAATTTGATTTATTCTCTGTGGATTAGATCCCCAATCGAGCACTATTTTCTGGTTCAGCTCTGCAACCTGCAGATCCGGAGGAGGCATAGTAGGCAGCTGAAACAGAAGATCGAAAACAGTCTGAGCTGTTTCATCATTTGTTTTCATCTGGGTGATACTACCCAGGTGATCAGCACCAAATCCTCCCACAAGTGCAAGAACTACTTCAGCGGTATCTCCTAATTGCATGGTAATAGGACCGTTGGTAACCATA
This sequence comes from uncultured Bacteroidota bacterium, assembly GCA_963839165.1. Taxonomy (GTDB): domain Bacteria; phylum Bacteroidota; class Ignavibacteria; order Ignavibacteriales; family Ignavibacteriaceae; genus DATFVA01. The sequence goes on from CAWIUG010000006.1 coordinate 482,994, forward strand.
ATTCTTCTATCACCAGCAGCATCAACGGATCCATCTAATTTGCCGGTACCCGTAACCGGGTCACCAGTTAAAAGGTACGTTCCATTGGGAGTAACATCTGTAACTGAAGGAGGGAATGGCTCCCCTGCAGGGTATGGAGGATCAGGTTTGAATCCTCTCATAAGGTTATAGAACTCGAGTGTTCCTGTATATGTAAATGCAGGATCTGACCAGGTTCCTCCTGCTGCGAAGTAAACATAAGAGCTCATCGGTTTGGGATTTATGTATTTATATCCATGTCTCCATTGCAGGTTAAAAATAGCGCTGTCATTTGCATCACCGGTAAATTTAGAAACTCCCTGAAGGAAATCATATCCAACTGCAGGAGGCGCTAAATTCAATCCCTGATATACAGCATCAGGATCTTTAGAACTATAAGCATAACCTAAATTCTTCGCTGTATCGCACCCGGCAAAGTCATCTCCAGAGTTTCCAACATCAGGATCCGCCCATTGAACGATATACATATCCTGTATGTTTGAGTTTGCAGCTGAAGTCGGGGTTCCCTTATAAACTATGTCAACCTTCTTATAAATAACATTACCAAGGGCTCCTGTATAGGAATATGCCCAATAAGTCTCAGATACTTCAAGGCCTATAGCGGGAGAGCCGTAAAGAGGAGTCTGGTTATCATCGTATTTAATAAAGAGTGTCTGAGAAGCTGCCGGAACACCAGGAATATCAATTGTAGGATCATAAGTACCACTACTATCTACATCCTGGTAAGGAGCACCTTCATTTCCAGGCCATTCATTCCAGTCGGTTTGATACTGATCTCTCAATGTCTGGATGTCTCCTTCTGTAACTGCACCTGTACCGACACCGAGGAAATCAGCAGCATCCTGGGTGAGGTTACCAGTTTCCCAATCCGGTCTAACACGGAACAACCGTGTAACAGGAGCGCATCCTGTACCGTATGTATTTCCGTTTACCCTGACTACCGGAGAGCTTCCGTCAGTAACTTTACCTCCCCATACAATTCCTTCCGAGAAGATGGCGCCTGCATTGGCTCCATTGGGATAAGCTCCATTCCATGAACCGCCTACCAGCCAGTCGTGATATCCGTCTGCGCCGACCCAGCAGGTGATGTTGTTTATATCAATCAAACTCTGCTGAGGATTATCCATAACTTTCGAGAAGTGTGATTGTTTTTTTCCCTGACCGTCCTTCTGCTCTGCGTATGATCCCGCGGAGATCAACAAGGACACAGTCAGGATTATTAAAAAGTTTAAATAATTAATTTTCTTCATATTAAATAACCTCCACAATTTTATAATTTTCATGAGGCAACATTAAATTCTCCTTTAATAATTAATTAACACACCAACACGCAGCTGTCTCGGTGTTCCAAATAAATCGTATCCGTATGTCTGGTAAGCAGCTTCTCTGTTATCATAATTTAATGCCTGGTATAGATCCGCAAACCTCTGTGTGTACCTTTCACCGGCAATTATCTGCTGACCATCAGGCGAATTCAGGAATCCATCATTATATGCATTTCCTGTTTTCTGGTAAACATTCACAACATTCTTCGTATTTAGCAGATTCTGAACCGCTACGTAGAAGTTGAAATCAAGGTTATAAATATTTACAGTTTTATCTACACGTAAATCCAGGTTATAAACCCAGGGAGTAGTGGATGAGTTAGGAGGACCGATTGGTCGTCTGTTTCTGGGATCCTGAGCCGGAATTAGTCCACCTGTCCATGCAGATGATTGTCCAAGACCGGTAAACGAGGCATACGTGAAAGGATGTCCGCTGTTGAAAGAAAACAGAATATTAGCTCCTAATTGTTCCAGAATAGGACCACCATCGTCTTTACCGAATCTGTAGTCAAGGAAAATAGAGCCTCTATGAGTCTGCTCATATGTAAGAGGTAAGATTACAGTAGGAACTTCTTTATTAACCTGCTGAGAACCAATACCGCTTCCAGTGAATGAGTTGGTACCTTCAGCGTTGGAATAAGTATAATTAACTTCAGCTCTGATTCTTTCTATTCTTCTCAGGTGGATGGCTAACTCAAGACCTTTCGTTGTTGTAAAGTCCTGGTTAACATATGCCTGATAACTGCCTCTTGCAGCGCCAGGAAGATTGTAAATAATTGAGTACTGCAGCTGACCTTTTATATCTTTATAGAACGCCGTGAGGTCAAATGCGGCAAAATCAGTTATCTGCTGAGAGAAACCGATTTCATACTGAGTTGTTCTTACAGGAGCAGGATTATATGCTATAGGGTTAGTAAACAAGTTAGTTGCCGTTAATATCTGAGCAGCCTGATAAACACCTCTGTAGGCAATATCAAGGCTCGGTGACTGAACGAATTTACCATACTGTAAGTGAAATACAGTTCTGTCAGTTACAGGGAATGAGAAACCCAATCTGGGTGACAGATAGCTGTAAGTATCTCCATTAAGTAATGAAGAATCAGGTATAGTATTCAGCTGTGTTGTCTGGCTTGTATCAATCTGCGGTAAACGTGGATTTGACCATGCCCAGCTATCCATATTAATGAAATCATATCTTAAACCGGCGTTAATAATAAGGTCGCTTACTTCAATTCTATCTTCAACATAACCGGATGCTAAAATTGGGTGTTTCGGAGCAAACTCTCCGGCATCGGTCTCATTACCAAATATGTCATAACCAAAATTGTTATAATCTCTGTATAAATATTTAGCCGCAAGGAATTTCATTCCTTGTTCAGTTCTTGCAAGATCAGGATACTGACGAATAGTTGTCAGGAAGTTACTGGCATCCAGTTCCTGGAAGCGTCTTACTGTCCATCTCTGAAAAGATCCGCCAAGTTTCAAAGCATGTTTATCAACCTGACCCGTGAAGGAGGCAGAAGCTCCCATGTAACTGTTATGATCTTTTGTAAACGACTGAAGGTTTCCATTGGCAGTATTATTACCCGGAGAAACCAGGGGAGTTCCAGGTCTGTTGAACGGAAATCCGTAAAAGTCATATGCCTGAGGTGAAGCAGTATATGATGGGTATTCCCAGCCGTATTGAGCTGCAGCCGAACTGTCACTATACTGTATGAAATTATCTCCGAATATAGGATCATAAGTTTTATGATGGGCGTCGTAATAATTTACATTAGCTTCGATAAAAGTACTTGCTGATAACAGGTAAGTACCTTTTAAGTTTAATAATAAATTTGAATAATCGTTTACCGGCAGACGGGACGTATTAAACATATCAATTAAAGTAGTATTTGCTGTGTTAAATACACCTACCTGCTCGCCTCTGGTCCGTTCCCATGTATAAGCACCTGCAAGTCGCAGTATAATTGGATTATTATCGAACAGGATTGTACCGTTTCCGGTATATCTGTTATCCATTACACCAGGAACGTTACCGCCATTCCATGTTAAGTACTGATATTCATCGGTAGAACCACCATAGAAACCAGTATCATAAACCTTGGTTGTATCCAGTAAAGCACCGTCTGAAAAAGCAACGGGATTTCCATAGAAAAACATAGGGTTCATATCACGCTTGAAATTATTTTCTCCTGAGAGAAAAACTTTCAATTTATTCGTTACAAGAGGACCGCTCATGGTAAGAACGTAATCTGAATATCCATAAGAATATGTTCCAAGGAATTTTTTATCGCCTGCAGCTTTCAATTTTCCTGCAGTAGTCGCATCAAAGTTATTACCGTTATAATTTCCCAGGTTGTCGGTTTCAGCCCTTATTGAAAAGTGATACTGATCCGATCCGGTTTTGAAATCTGACGATATAATACCAGCGTTGGCATTACCATATTCAGCGGTATAACCGCCCGCCTGAACCAGAATTTCCTGTAAGGCATCAGGGGTAAGCTCTACAAGAGAACCGCCATTACGGTTAAGTATATTTTTAACATCTGCGCCTTCAACCATATAACCCGTTTCATCAGCACGGCTTCCGCGGATGAAAGTCTGACCATTCTGCTGTACCACACCAGGCTGCAGAGCAATGATCTGATCTACATCCCTGACGGGTAATGTAGTAATATCTTCTGAACCTACTATCCTCATAGCATTGGTTGAACTTTTTTCAATCAATGGTCTCTGGGATACAATTACAACCTCTCCGGTTGTAATGTTAGATGAAGAAAGCTGGAAATTCTGCTCGGCTGTTAGTCCTGCAACTACCCTGACGTTACTGACAGTAACATCCTGGTATCCTATGTAGGAAGCCTTAATTGAATAATTTCCAGGCTGTACCTGGCGGATTATATAATCGCCATTAACATCTGATGCTGCACCGAAACTGGTTCCTACTACAATTATATTAGCACCAATCAAAGGCTCGCCGGTTTCCTTATCAGTAACTTTTCCGGAAACCCTGCCTGACTGTGCCAATACAAAGGAACAGGAAAACAACATCAAAAGTAAGATTGTATAAAATTTTCGAAACATGTTTATTCCTCCGTTGTTTTATAAACTTTTTCCTAGTTATCTGTTAGGATATTCAATTTCACGCTGTCAGATATCATATCATATGTTACTGCAGTGTATTTAGTATTTGCCTGAACATTTAATGCAGTTGATAAACTGACAGAAAGAGAGTCATTATAAGCAAGACCAATAACAGTATAATTTCCCGGCAGCAACGGCATAGCAGCAGAGTTGTCTCCAAGCGCTAAAGGAGCATCAAATTCGATATCCTGTGTATCAGTCCCCGCAGTATAGGTATAACCATTAAGCGTTATTCCCGGTGAACCATTGAAAAATGAAACCAGGGCGCTATCCGGATTAGTAGCAATAGGACCGGCTATATCTCTGAGTTTAAATCTCTCAACATCACTTGCTGAGTCAGTTCCCACAAAATATACCCTCATTTTAGCGTCTACGTCAGTCTGGAAGCTATAAGTTTTTGTTCCAGTTGCAAAATTAACAGTGATATTCTTGCTTCCGGCCGGAATGTCAATCATGCTTGTCTCTGTTGCATATCCGGCGCTAACAGATTTTCCATCTATTGTAAAAGTTGCAAGTCCTGCACCAGCTACAAGATTGACGAAAGTCACCTGACTCCGTTGATCAAAGCTGGGAGGGATACTTTGTACACTTGTATCAACACAGCCCGGAATAAAAAATATCAATCCGGAGCATAGTACTAATAGAAATTTAACCTTATCAGGTAGCCTCATATTTCCTCCTTTAGGATAATTGAATTTAATCATCGTGAAACTTAAACAGAGCAATTCCTGTTTTTCAGAAAATTGGAATTTTATGTTTGAGAGAATTGATTCGCCCAACTGAATTAGTAAAGGTTGCTTCATTCTCTCTCACTGCTATTTAAAAATATTTTCAAAGGGATCTGTCACTATTGAAGATCATTGAAAAATTGTTATTTATTGTGTTTATAATATTCAGATTATAAGAACCGGGCTGATGAAAAATTTCGGGTATTGTATTTTGGACGTACGGATTCATTGCCCGCAAGAAATGATTTTCAGATAAGAAATGTACATACGAAACAGAAGCTGTAGCCAACTTACCATTAACCTCGCTAAATTTAGAAATTTAATTTACATCTGATTATTTCATAAGTCAAGAATGACATATTGAAATAATTCATTTAAGCACGATGCAAACTCTAAAAAAACCACTTCAAAGTCAAGGCTTCATATAATATTTTATAAAGTGGAATTACTTATATAACAAGGAGTTCTAAAGTTTCCTTTAAGTATAAAATTAATTAAGTGGGGTAATAAGAAGTGAAAAAAAATGTATGAGACATAACGCACGTCCTAAAAGCCTGTATTACGCACCTCGCTTTGATCTAAGTCTCATATTAAATCATTATTTTCTCAGAACCTGGTAAACATTTTAAATTCAATCCCGCTGAATTCCGGTTCGTACCTGCAGACGCCGCCGATGCAGATGTTTCCCGCCTGCCTTGTACCGAATAATATAGAAAGATCCGTATGGTCGCCAATTTTATAACCGAGTTGAATGAAGCTCCAGAATTTACGTACAACGTTTCCGGGCTGCGGTTCCTTCGTCTGCACCTCACTAACTACTGCAATATTGAAGCTCGGAGATCGAAGATATTCAAGGGTAACAGCATCGTCATAATATTGCTCATTATTTAAATTTACGGTCGTCTGCTGATGTTCGATGGTAAACTTGATCGTATTTATTTCGTTGAAGTAGAATATGTTTTCAAGTATCGGGGTAACGTTTTTTGTGTCTGTATCTCTCTCTTCATTGTAGCCGAAGGCCGCAATAGTAGTCCAGTTATCATTCCAGTCGTGATGAGCCTGGGCGTATACTTCTCTTAACTGGATCTTTGGCGCGGAATTATCATGAAGTATTTTCTTATAATAAGCGTTGTATGGTAAAGTCCTGGTTTCTCCATAATCAGCACTGAAGTATGTTTCATCGCTGAGGTTATAGCTTAGCTCAGTCTGGAAACCCTGTTCATCTGCCTGGTTCAGGGCCGATGGGTGCCGGTTAAGCAGGATATATGTATACTCTTTTCTTAGGGAAGGGGGAGTATTGTATATGATCGATCCGTCCTGAGAGGTAAAAGTAAAGTTATCATAATATTTGTATTCACCTGTGAAAGCGAATGCGTCATAATAAAAATTTATACTTCCGTAAGCTGCCTGCCCTACCTTCCAGTCATTTTTATTGTAAGGTGAATAAACGGTTAGTGAAGTATCGGGATTTAACAATCTTTCCCTTACGTCACTGTTCTGCTTGAACCCGTATTCTCCGTAGAAGTCGAAATTCCAGATACTCGGCATAATCCTTACTGAGGTAAGCATCGTTCTTGCAGCGTTATCATCTGCAGGCAGATTAGCTGCATAGGATGCCCCTAATTTCAGCTGCGACGCGGCTTTATATTCAATATCGGCAGCGTGAAGTATCTCTTCTCTTATATTTTCGGCGCTGGCAGCCATCCCCGTAAGAGCTGTAAGAGTGATTCCGCCGTACCTTGCCTGAAGTTTCGCACCGAGAAGATTGTTATCCACCCTGATATTTCTGTCCTCGTAACTTTTCAGGACCAGACCTCTGCCGAAAAGGGCGTAAAAGTTTCCTGCAACTATTTCTCCTCCCTGCTGCGCGTCTCCTATTTCTGCTTTTATATATTTGTAGGCTATGTCGGCATACCTCATTTTTCCCCGACTAATGGCAGGACTCGGGTCATTCGGTTCGTAAGTTTCAAACCTTATCCCTGCACCGAAAATACCTTTCTGATAATCAAGATTCAGCCAGTCCTCGAATATTTCAATATGCCTGTTTATATCATTTGAATATTCCAGCTGATTTGAAAAACCCAATCCTTCGGGAAGAAAATTGCTTTCCTGTGCAAGAAGAACAGGAGAAATGAGAAGTAAAAATGGCGTAAGGATAAACAGTAATCTTCTAATCATGCTCTGGTCCGGTAATTTTGCAGTGAGGTTTATTTATTTATTAGCTCGTCAATTTTGTTTTTCATTTTGAGCTCGTCCCCTTTCATATAACCCAAATGCGTATAGATAATGTTTCCTGATTTATCAAGTAAAACGGAGTAGGGTATATTCTGTGCATAATACTTCCGGGCTACATCTGAATTGGTATCAAGCAGTACAGGAAAAGGATAATTCTTTGACCTGACAAAAGGCTTTACTTTGGCTACCGTCCTTTCGTCATCAATCGAAATGGCAAGTACCTTCAGTCCTTTATCTTTATAAATGCTGTAGATGTCTTTATATTTTGTCATTTCTTCTATACATGGCTTGCACCACGTTGCCCAGAAACTAAGCAGAACAGGTCCCCCGCCAAGCTCATCTTTTAAGGAAACATAATCACCCTGAACATTTTCAAGCTTAAAGTCCGGGGCGCTTCTGCCTGTCTGCTCACTCTGTTCCTGAGCAAAAATAGTAACGGCAAAAAGAATAAATACCGGCAGTAAGAAAAGTTTGTTCATTAAGTTCTCCATATTCAAAACATGCTTAAAATAAAGAGGCTGTCCCGAAAGCCCGTGATTGTCAGCCTGAACTTGTTTCAGGTTCCTGCTCTTGTTCGAAATCAATAATAAGATTCCGAAATAAATTCGGGATGATAGTTTTGAGACAGCCTCATAGTAACAGGTTATTTTATTAAAATCATTTTTCTTACGGTTGAAAACTGACCTGCAGAAACTTTATAGAAATAAATTCCTGAGGATAAATTTTCCGCATTAAAGTTTACACTGTAAGCGCCGGGATCCTTAACCTCATTTACCAAGGTAGTAATTTCCCTGCCTGTAATATTATAAACCTTAATATTTACATTGGCTCTATGCGGAATTGCATAGGATATAGTTGTGGCCGGGTTAAAAGGATTAGGGTAGTTCTGATCTACTTTAAAGTTTTTTACCACCTGATCCTGATCGTGAACCGCAGTTGGTTCGGTGGAAGCAATCTGATTTATTATGGTCCTGACATTAGGATTATGTGCTGTACCGATTTGTATCTGAACATGACCGTTACCCGTACTATCAGAAATTGTAAAGAAATGTACAGAAACCTCTACTGTATCTCCGGGAGGAACTGGTTCAAGTGAAAATCCGGAATTAGTAGCAACGCTGTCAAGACTGGACGGAAAGCATAGTCCATCAAAACATAACGAAGAAGCCCATCCTTCCGGAATCTGGTTTTCAGTTCGGACAACAAAAACAACCTGGTTTACACTTGAAATATTTACTGCGTAAGTATATAGAACTAATTCCTGACCAGGCTGACCATTGATGACACTGTCGCCACGGATAATTTCCAGTTCCTGCGCGTTTACACTAAAGAAAGGAACCACCAGGCCTAGAGTCAAAAGTACTGAAAAGAAATGCTGTTTCATGCGATTGCCTTTTACTTTGAATACTATAGAAAAGGGGCGCCGTAGCGCCCCATATTAACTATTTTAATATACTCATTTTCTTGACTGAAACGAAGTCATTTGCAATCATCCTATAGATATAAACGCCTGAAGCAAGACCTGAAGCATTAACTTTCAAATCATATGAACCAACCGTTTTTACCTCGTTAACCAGGGTTGCAACTTCCCTTCCGGTTATATCATATAACTTGATAGTAACAGGTCCGTTCTGAGGTACAGTGTACTTAATACTTGTTGTAGGGTTAAACGGGTTAGGATAATTCTGTGAAAGACTAAACTGGGTCGGCATATCCACTTTAACGGTCAGTATCTGACTGTAAGTTGAACGTCCATCCATGTCCGACTGCTTCAGCCTGTAATATAATGTGCTGTTAGTTTTACTCTCAGCTTTGTCAACATAGGTATAGTTATGGATTTCAGTTGAAGTGCCATGTCCGTTAATAAAACCGACACTGGAGAAAATGTTTCCATCATATGATCTCTCAACTTCAAAACCATGATTATTGATTTCGCTTGCGGTAGTCCACATCAACGTAACACCTTCAGTAGAAGCTGATGCAGTGAATGAAGTAAGTTCTACAGGCAGCGGAGCAAGAGTTGTAAGATCAATCTTCGTTCCTTGTAAGACTTCTTTGTCATCATTATTCTGTATGAAAGCAACAAGTTCGCAGTTGTCAGCTACCCAGTCGTCTCCCATCGTGAAAGTCAGATTAATATCCTGCACATCCCCGGAACTAAAATCCAGAAGGGTACCATTTTGATTGGGAGCCATAACACGGTTCACAAAGTTCAGATGTGTCTGCCCTTGCCAGTTAAACTGAATTTCTGATTCAGTCAGAGCAAGTTGTAAAACAATATTATTGTATTGAGGAGTAGTTGCTATTTTTTGTGCCCTGATAGTAAGGTTATACACATTACCTGTATGATCTCCATATACATTAATTGAATAAGCAGAATTCATTGGTATCCTGCTATTATAAATTGGCAGGTAATATTGATACATACTTTGGGTACTTGAACCACCAATAACTTTTTCCTGACCATCAAATACTGCGGTAGGGAACCCGGATATACTATAATAGTTCACTCGTGCAGCAGAATATACATTTTCAAAAGGATCAGGTACTGTACTACTACTCTTGTGATGTTCTATTACGGCTACAGATTTTCCATTACTTATTAGATCATCAGCACCCATTGCAGCGCCTGGACAATAAGGACACCAGGTGCCGGTACCAATTTCAACTAAAACCATATCCCTCGGAGTTGTGTAAGTATTGAAGTTTTTTGACATGGAATCGTTCGATGGATTCAGATCCCCCGATAGATTTGTTGTAATTGTCATTTCAAATAGTTCGTCTGCTGAAGATGCAGTATAATCGGGGAATGATACCTGTTCTTCCCCGTCCACATCGAGGGTAACAGCGGGACAATTCTGCTGATATACTATTGACCCACCTATTTTAATTGTGCAGGTAGCATCAAATGTTTCAGAACTTGAACCAAAATTCTTTAACGTAGCCTGTGGTGTAAAGCTGGTTCCGGGAATATACTGATTGTTAATATCTATACTCTGAACCATTGCATCGTGTTCATATGGAGTAAAGAGACTAAAGTTATCAATGTACCAGTAATTTAGGTTGTATGAATAACCGCTGAAGTAAATAGAAATCTGAAAATCGGATGCCCCGACGTCACCATTATTGATTATGGCAAACACCTGGGTTGCAGGGATGCTGGCAGTCGGGTTTACAATTGACCAGACTGTATTCCACGCACCTCCGCCCGATCTTGTAGCAATTCCTATTGTATAGGGTCCGCCATAGTGATCTAGCATATGGTTAAACTTAACCTTCAATGAGGTAACCCCAGTTAAATCGATCACCGGAGAAATAACATGTGATTGACCTGTAAATGTGGGGTCATAGTTAAGTAGTAATTCCGGAGCCTGGCAGCCGGCATTATTAGAGGGGCTGGCAGACCAATTGCTTGCATGTGCGTCGATCGTCCATCCGGCAGGAGGAAAAGTTCCACTGCTGAAATCTTCGTCAAGATATGTTTGAGCAGACAAAAGAACGGGAAAAAGAAAAAGAATAAGAACGGTAAGTATGTGTTTCATAATTCTCACCCTGATTTGGTTTAAATTTCCGGCCTGATCTTTTAGATTTAAAGCCGGGTTTATTATAGATCCGAATTTCTACTAATCAACACCTGTCTGAAGAACTTCTTTCGTCTCAACGTTTTGGATGTATGCCACCGCATGAAGATGCCCGGGGTTCCAGGTTGACAGCAGATCTGTCTGCCACCCGGTGGTGGTGTCGGATAATGCTGTAAAAGGAATTCCCTCATCCGAGGGAAGAGATTTTCTCAGCACATTATAAAATACCTTTTCACCATTCGATCCCGGTGCTTCCCCGAATTCAACATCACCTTCTGTGACGATGGTATACAGAACAAGGTTATCCAGATCTAATCCTGTAAGTGTAACAGGCTGGACGTTAATATTTATGATAAAACTGCTGTCCTGAAAACTGGTTGTAACAGATATGCTGAACGAAGCGGTTGATGCTAATCTTTGATCAAGATTATCTTTTATTTTAACTGAATCGGTGGCACTGGGCCTTAGGGTTCCGTCCGCAATTAGTGTGGGAGCAAAAATTATATTGTAAAATGACATACGGTCATTGCATATGGACGTATTGGCAAGGTAAAAAGGATCATTCGGCGATGGAAAGTTTGTCGGGAACTTAACTACAGCAATCTTATTTTTATAAGTACCGTTCTGGAGCGCCTCAATTATCTGATTGGATGTCACGCAGGGAACACAGCTGACATTAGCAAAATCTTCAAGAAGTACCACTTTCTGAGCAGGAGTGTTTGACGGTTCCAGATTAATATTTGTATTCACTATTACTTTACCGGCGGGGTATGAAATACTTTCCGGTGAAGTTGGGGGATTGGTGTTGCAACTATAAAAGAGAAATCCTGATAAAATTAATAGTAAAACTTTTTTCATATAAAGGTAGTCCCTGCTTTTTCTAATGTATATTCCGTTTGTATCAACTTAGATCCTTAGCTAATTCTGCTGAGCTTCTGGAACAGTATTTTTTACCGTGTAGTTTTTTTCTATTTCCGCGAAGTCGATCCCGCTATTCCACATATGGTCGAACAATATCCGGCATGCAGCCGCAAGCTGCTTGTGCTCAATGTATATCATTGTAAGATCGTTCGTCGTTTTAATCGGCTGCTCTAAAGGAAACATAACCTTCTCATCGTCAAAGATTAACATTTTGATAGGCAGGCTCTCAACAATCTTCGCCTTCTCACCGTCACGGACTGACATTTTAACCGACTCATACAGCCAGTCGATTTCCTCAAGCTCGCTGAATTGATATATACCCTTGGATGACCCTCCTCTTTTCAGCAGCTTTGCCTCCTCGTCCTCCTGCTCTTTAAGCCTTTCATTGTTGTCGCTTGCGTAAGGACCTTTATTGAAGGTGAGCATCTCTACCCTGGTACCTGCAACACTCTTTATATATCTCTTGTGGATCTGGGTTTTTTCTTCCATTATTTCGATGAAGTCGAGGGGATTAATAATTGCTTTACTGTTTTCAAAGATGGGGGTAAAAACTTCGGTTAGCTGATCTATCAGTTTCCGCTTCTGGTTTAGTTCGTTCTTGTACGTTTCGTAAATTCTTTCCATCGCAAGCTTCGGTTCAACAGCTTCATACATTTTATTCTTGCCGAGTTTCTTTTCAATACAGATATTCCTGCTGACCATCTTGTTCAGGACTTCGTAAATTTTTGTCCTGGGAATATCTACTACTTTCTGTAGATCTGAAGCTGTGAACATTCTCCCGCTTAATAGGGTTATATAAATTTTGGCTTCCCTCTCGGTGAGACCGAATTCCATGAAATCCTGCAGGTACTTCGAATTATCCACTTTGTAATTTACTTTAATTTACCATTCAGGGGTATCAATTTAATCTATTAACCCTCCAATGGGGGTACAACTTAAGGAAAAGCAGGGTATCTGTCAAGAATTGTTTTTTAAAGTATATTCATTTTAAGGGAATCCTGAAAACTGGATCTCTTATTAATTTCTTTGAATTTTCAGATTCCGGGGATTAATATCAAATAGTAGCTTTCTGGGATTCGCTCTTAACACCCAGGCTAAATTGGGAGCGTAATACTTTTATAAAGTTTAGGAACTCGTGGAAGTCAAGTAAGTAGAACGTTTTCAGAACGTTTTCAGAACGCATTCGGAACGTTTTCAGAACGTTTTCAGATAGTTGTTATCCGGTATTTATATCGGAAGTCGTTGCCCGGGATGAATTAATAAAAAAAGGCGCCGTGAGCCGGCGCCTTTCATCAAAGACTATTTCTTAGATGATTATTTCATTAAGGTCATCTTTTTAGTGGCCGTAAAATTTTTGCCGTCCTTACCAGCAGCATTTATTACGTAAAAGTATATGCCGCTCGAAAATGATGACGCATTAAAATTGACTTCATGCCTTCCGGCAGTATATTCCCCGTTAAGAAGTGATGCAACCTGCTGACCTAATAAGTTGTATACTTTAATGGAGACCTTAGAATCTGCCGCCAGACTAAATTTAATCCTGGTCGAAGGATTGAACGGATTTGGGTAATTCTGCAATAAGCTGAATTCAGCGGGTACAGAGTAGTTTACCTCTACCGTTCCGGAATATTCGTAAGCACCGTTAAAATCTACCTGTTTCAGTCTATAATAAAGTTTACCTTCCTGAGCGTCTTTATCAATATAAGAGTAAGCTGATTTTTCGGTAGTGGTGCCTCTTCCAGGAACAAACCCTACCTTGGTGAAAGCTTTATTATCAGAACTCCTTTCTATCTCAAATCCGCGGTTGTTCGTTTCCGTTGCTGTCTGCCAGCTAAGTTGAACATTGTTGTCAGTAACATCCGCAGAAAGAGAGATTAGTTCGACAGGAATTACCAGATTAAAGAATCCCGTAATCTGGTTCAGCAGATCAGCTTTGGTAGAGGGTGAAGAACCGTCCGTCAGGTAGCCCAGGGCGTATGAGAAACAGAATGTTCTTTGCCCTGAAGTTCCCTCATTCTCAACCCCCACATTTCCAACACCGCCCTGAACAAACGCAAGCGCCCCGCTGCTGTTCGGTATATAGAGATCAATGTAGGTATTGTTCGGCTGGGTGGAACCGGTAAAGGTTATCCCCTCAGTCAGCGTTCCGGATTGACCTTGAAGATTCGTTACCGGGGTGCCTGAGCCAGAACCGTCGCTCGCTGAAGTAAGCCCGAATAAATTAAGCAGAGTAGAATTGCTGCTCTGATCGTATCCAAGAGCGTCACCGCCTTCAAGATAAACTGCACCACCATTCTGCAGGTAGTTAATTATCACCTGAGCATCAGGGTCTTCAAGAGAAGTATTGTTCCCGCCTCCGAAATTTCCGAAAGATAAAAAGGCTGCATCATAACCCTGCAGTGAAGAAGGAAGTGTAGGGGATGAGGAATATACAACGTCAAAACCCTGCGACTGCAGATAGTCTCTTATAAAGGCGCCGCTGTAGTTGGCACCATTAGCTTCTCCTTCCCATACAAAAACACCACCGTTTACAGAGATATAGCTCTCCTTGATTTCACTGTCGGTATCGGTACCGTCTGAAACAGTTAGTTTAACGGTATAACTTCCGTTGTCGTTGTATATCCATTCCGGATTCTGATCATATGAATCAACCGTTCCGTCGTTGTCAAAATCCCATTCCCATGAGGTAACAGGACCATTAATAGAGGTTGAAAGGTCTGTAAACTGAACGGTTAAAGGAGCCTGACCCCCTGTAATGTCTCCAATAAAATCAGCGGTTACAATAGATTCGACGTAACCTCTGTCCTGGAATACCTGGGTGATTGATGGAATATTCGTTCCTCCGAATAAAGTCTGATCCGCTGTTAAGAATGCGTATGCGGCATCCTGCTGATTGGATCCGCCGCTTAACATTGAGAGAGCTTCGAGGAAATCACTGTCGGTAGCAGTACGCCCTATGAGATTATAAACAGACATCAGGGAAGAAGCCCAGATCTGCCCATCGGTGTGGATCGTTCCGGTTAACCCCTCTGGATAATGGGCCATGTAATTTGTGATTCTTCCTGCCCAAAAAGGATTATGACCATCCCATATAAAGACCCAGTTATATGAAGGGTCCGAAGAGGTCCAGTATCCTGTGCTTCTAAGGTATGAGGACGCCCAATAGTCGCCGCAGCCTTCGCTAAGCCCTTCAACCTGTGAAAGGTTTCCGTTGGTCAGCCAGTCGTGTATGCCGTGACCTAATTCATGTGTAACAACTCCAAAATCTTCTGCATCGTCAACACCTCCGTCTCCGTATGCTATGCTCCCTGTTGAAGGTATATAATGAGAGTTATCGTCTCCGCTAAGACCATGAGGATCGAATCTGACTCCTCCAGAATACTGGTACGGTACTAATGCAAAACCAAGCGTTTCGTTTATGTATCTCATCGATTGATCAATATGAAAATAAACGTTAACCGCTTCGAAATTATCGCTGTTCCTCGTAAAATGAAAATCGCTGGTTGTATTAGTATGAAATCCTGTATATGGTGCTTCGAAGTCCCTTATTTCCGCATACGGACCTACAAGTGAATAAACAGACCCGTTGAATGATATATCACGCAGAACTATATCTTCAAGATTGTCGGTAAGTGAATCGGAATCCGCATCGTTATTATCAACGAAACCTGAGGAACCGTAGGTCGTTCTTCCGTGAGAAATTGGATCGGGATCAAACACCCATCCGCTGCCGTCTACGGCATTTATACCATTAGGTCCGCCGTCATAATAGTATGCATTATCTACGACCTTAATTATCTCACCTGTATGAGCATCAACCAGCACTTCCCAATCGCCTGTAATACCTTCGGAAGGTACTATATTTATTTTCTGAACCGGGATAAACTGGCCCTTCCTATAATAAATAATGGTTTCTTTATTTTGATAGTTTATGTTCCTGGAAACACCAAGATAGTTTTTTGCCATTGTCAAAGCGTCATCTGCAGAAATCTTCAGGTCTGCCAGGTTGACTGCGTTTTTTGTACCGTACTGAACCTTGTATCCGCTTGAAATGAACACAACTCTGTTATCTTTGCTGATGGTAACGTTAATGTCTGACCTGTCAACAGGAAGCTCTCCAATATACTGTGTGAAATGCACATGATACCCTCCGGGTGTTTCCCTTATCCCTGAGTATCTCAGATCATTAAGGTCCGATTGTAAATGCAGCATAGCATAATTTTCCTGTAAAAATTGTCTGGCCATTTTTTCAGGAGAATCAGGATTAACTTTATAATTGAGCTGGTAAACTGTAACAGGTACTCCGTTCACCGCGTTTACCCTCATATTATGCAGGGTAATAAATTGTTCAGATTCATCCGGGGTTATTTCTATTCCCCTGCCCGGCTGCTGCTTCTGAGCTAAGAGGCTATCCGGCATTGCAAGGAATGATAATGAGAGCAGAATAATAATGTAAATGTTTTTCAAGGCTCACCCTTCCAAAAAAATTTATAGTAGATAGAATTTATGATCAGTAAGCGGAATGTGACTGGTTTTCCGGCTAGTTTTTCTGACCGGTAGTGAAATTACTAAGGATATGGAAAAGAGTAAAGCTTTATTTATAGTTATCCGTTGTAGTTTTCATGGTCTTTTGTTTTTATAAGTGTTAATCGAAGATTTTATCGAAGAAATTATCTCCCCTCCTAATAGAATTCCAGTATTCTCTGTACTCTTTTTGGGGTACTATTGTTACGGGTCCCTCATAAATTCCACCATCCTTGAACCCGTCATATACTCTTACAGCTATAAGGTTATTCTCTCCGTATCTAAAGCTATCTTCAGGAAGATAATAACTTCTCAGTTTCTGATAGTTATCGCCCATATCCCTGACGTCAAGATTTCCGGTTGAACCCACAAGCTTTCCATTAATATATACTTCATCAATATCATCAATCTTTCCCATTACAAGAATAAGTTTCTCTTCCCGGTATTTCTCGGGAACGAACACCGTTTTACGATACCACGCAAATCCATCGTAATCAGGAAACCCCTGGTTTTCCCAGTAGCCTGGAACAATCAGGTCAGTCCAATCGTTGTCATTGAAATTAACGTCCTTCCATTTACTGCTATCCCCGGTCTTAAATTTCCAGCTGCCAACAAGGTTAATTCCGTTATCCATAGAATATTCCGGTATGTAAAAACCAATATTACCCCTCAATATGCCGCCTTCCAGCTCATCATCATAAACCCTGACCGCAATAGTATTCTGCCCGTCGTACTTAATCAGCGATGAAGGGACGGGATATCTTCTGTCAACATTATATGCGGTTTCATAATCTGGAGGAAATGATCCGGAATAGCCAACTATTTTTCCGTTGATGAATACCTGATCTACATCGTCTACAAATCCAAGGAAAAGGTAGATTACATCATTTTTATACCTGGCCGGTATGCTGAAAGTATTCCTGTACCAGGCATAACCGTCGTACCCGTGAAAGCCCTGGTTTTCCCACGAGGAAGGAACTTCTATCCTTTCCCAGCTGCCGTCAGCAATATTTTCATCAGCCCATTTCAGGTTATCGCCGACAGAAAATTTCCAGACTCCCGTAAGATCAACAACCTGCTTCCACTCCGACTCCCGATTTACAGGATTTTCTGTACCTTCAAGCCGGCAGCCTCCTAAAGTCAGCAGCGATATTGCCCAAACAGCTCCAATAATTATTTTAATCGACCCGGTATTCATATTTTATTATTCGTTGATGTCTGCAAATTGCCTGTATATAACAGTACTCATCCTTCTAACTTCTTCATTTTTCTCCCTTGATGACAGTTTTTTCACGGCTTCCATTCCTTCGGGGTTGCCTATATTATATAGTGATAAGGCAATCAATACCCTGGTAGAAGGAATCGGCTCTTTTTCAAGCTGATCAATGAGGGTTTCTACAGACTCATCTATCTTGTATAGTCCTGCCATGTAAATGGAACTTTTTCGTAAGCCGGGATTATCCGATTGTATCCCCTGTTTTAAAGATTCAAGAGAATATTCATTTATATTTTTGTAATTACTGCTCTGGGCCTGAAGCCCGGTGCTGGCGCTTATCAGAACGGCCAGAAGAACTGCCAATGTTGTAACTGATTTCATCTTATATCTCCTTTACATTTAAGTGTGAGTTATTTTATCTAACTTCCACTGTCAATCTAAAGGATCAATATGTATCAGGTGTCATTCCACAGTAAAGCAATGTAATTAATTGTCATGGCCCCGAAAAATAACCAAATTACAGGTAATAACTTTACACCGAAGTACAAATCTTTTTATTCATCAGTTATACTTATATCATTCCAGGCCCCAAGGTAATCACCCAGGTTTGCCTTTATCATTCCCCGGTTCCTGTATGCCGGCTTATACCCCGGATCAAGCCTTATGGCTTCATTAAAATCAGATATAGCATCACCATAATCACCAAGGTCGGATCTTACCCTGCCCCGGTAATAAAAAGCTTCACAGCATGATGAATTCAATTCAATGGCGCGGCATAATAAATCATAGGCTTCACGGTAACGGCACTTTTTATATTCGCCAATTCCTTCATTCAGAAATTTCAGCGCGGCTCCCCTGTCTATTTCAACTGATTTCTTAAAATCTTCAGAAGCCCCTATATAATCTCCGAGGTCTGCCTTAATCGTAGCCCTGTTGTAATAGGCAAGAGCATCTTCAGGATCTTGCTGTATCGCCTTTGAATAGTGTTTGATCGCTTCTCTGAGCTCTCCCTGGTCGGCTTTTGCCGTCCCCTCAAGGTTATAGAAAGATATTTTTCCGGGATTTTTCCCTCTGTAAATTCTGAAATCCCTCATACTTCCGCTGTGTTCCATACTCGCCTCTTCTTTATTTTATATTATCAAATAACCGGAGGGTCTTTATAGGATTTTCAGGCGCGAATTTGATTACGATTCTTAAAGAAGGTACATTTTAGGGCTGAAAGAAATGTCAGAGTATGGTAATTAATTGTAAAAAGTTGTCATGAAAGCTTAGAGAAAATTCGGTCAGGAGAATTTTAAGTCCTTATTTAATTTAATTGCCGTACTAAAGTCCTCCATTGCTGCTGAATAGTCGCCCAGGTCAATTTTTATCTTTCCTCTCTGGTAGTAAGCTTCAGCAAAACGCCAGTCAAGAGCTATTGCCTTATTAAATAATAACGACGCCTCACTAAGGTTTCCTTTTTTATATTTATTTAACCCCAGATCAAAGAATTCGCGAGCTTCACGCATTTCAAGTTCAATGGATTTCTTGAAATCCTGACTTGCACCGGCAAGATCCCCCAGCTCAGCTTTTAATGTAGCTCTTTTATAATAAGCCATTGGATCTAATGGATTATTTTCAATTTCTCTTGTAAACTTTTCAAGCTCTGCTTCACTATGTCTATGAACCTGCATGGATTTCCTCATACGTAAATCTTGTTAAAGGTAAACTTCCAAAAATGGAAATTTCTGCAGGTAATTAAGACAAATACTGTATAAAAGTATATAACCTTAATCACAGAGAAAAAGGGGGAAATATTCGGCTATTAAGCAATAAGTTTATATCCGATTCCGTGTACTGTAATGATAATTTGCGGGTGATTTGGGTCTTTTTCGGTTTTTTGCCTGAGTTTAACAATAAAATTATCAATAGTACGGGTGGTTGGACTTCCTTCATAACCCCAGATCTTTTCAAGCAGATCGTCACGGCTTACTGTTCTGTTCCGGTGTTTCCATAAATAATTCAGTATTTCAAACTCTTTATGCGACATTTGGACTGATTTCTCATTTTCCAATGCAGTGTAGTTCTGAAAATTTACATCGATCCTGCCTATCTGTATTCTGCTGTCGTCTGTTTTCAGGTTTTCTCCCCTCCTTAATACTGCCTTTATTCGTGCAAGGAGTTCACGCAGACTAAAAGGTTTTGTTATATAATCATCAGCCCCAAGCTCAAGTCCCAGAACTTTGTCTATTTCCTGATCCTTTGCTGTAAGCAGAATAATCGGAGTTTCAATTCCTCTCTTCCTTACTGCCTTGCAGACATCAAAACCTGACATTTTGGGCATCATCACATCCAGGAGTACCAGATCATACCGGTTATCCAGAATCTTTGCTATTCCGGCTTCACCGTCGGGAGCGAAATCAACCTCATATCCTTCAAACTCGAGGTTGTCTTTTAATCCCAGCCTCATGTTGGGTTCATCTTCTACAATAAGAATATTGGGCATACCGGTATCAAATATTTAATTTTTGATACCGGCAAATTCCTAAATTGTTCAGGCAGATTCAAGTTCTTTAATATCAGCCTTCATCCTGAGAGGCAGATCGAGCAGAAATCCAACTGCAATTGCGGCTGCTAATATTACAATGCTCCCTATCCAGCCAGGTTTTGTAGTCATCATAAAAATAATTCCGAGAGCTATTGTTATTTTCAGCTTGTAGGTTGTCATCAGGAAGGGGTCGGCGATTACCTTTTTAACTTCTAAAGGAATTGACTGTGTGGTGTTGTTAATCAGGGAGGCAATCGACATAGCAATTTTTTTTCCCTTTGTGCTGCCGTAACCTGAAAGCGCAATAAGGAGAATAAGTCCGGTTAATACCCATGAATTCCATCCCCATGAAAGGATCACCAGGTATATACCTGTAAGGAAGAGAGAGACGGCAGAATAACCAAAAACTATACGTAGTATCCTCATAGCTCCCAGCCAGGGAACAGCCTCCTGTGGTGAAGAAGAATTCTTCAGGCTTTTAAAAACAATACCTTCAATACCGAGTCCCGCGAACATTGCCAATGCCCCTGTAATATGAACGTACAGGGCAATGAGATATAGATTCATTGTACATTACTCCAATTAATTTATGGGGAACCGATTTGGTGAAACCGGTGTTAATTAATTATTAAAGAATTTTATCAGGATAGTATCTTGAAGGCGAAATTACATACTTCCTAAAGGAAAACAAGGAAAAACTTTATCGTTGTGTTAAAAAGCATAATAAACGGCAATTATTGAGGATGATCGAATAATATTTTTATTGCTTCAATTATTAAATTCACTTATGTTAAAATCAGGATCAGAAGATGATTGCAAATATTTCTCTGTTGTGTCAGCAGCACATCCTTCGGATTATCATCCCCTGGATTTCATAAATCTTGCGCTTCGGCAAATGTTAAAAGAAATGTATTAAATCTTTGTTAGAACTTTTTAAATTAATAAACGAGTTATAATAATTTTTAAACCATGAAATGCAGAGAAGTTAAATACTACCTTGATGACTATATGGGCGGGAAATTAATTAATGAGATGAGGAAGGAAATATCCCTTCATCTTAAGACCTGCCATTCCTGCAGGAAAAAAGCAAGAGATTTAAGAATGACGCTTAGATCATCAGGTACTATCCATGAAGAGATTCGCCATGGAGAAGGTTTTTGGGAAACTGTTTCTGATACTAACCAGTTTGACCCCGATTATAATCTTCCTGTCATTCTTTATTCCCCTTTAAGAAGGAAGGATAATCCCGGAAGCAGAGTAAAGTTAAGACACAGGATTCTCAGATCACGATTGATTGCGGTGGGGGCACCGATAAGTGCAATTCTCTTAGCAATACTGATTTCGGCCTTATACTTCTACAGAACAAATCCTTCCTACTGGGAAGTTGAAAGTCTGAAGGGTACTCCTGTGGCAGGTAATGAAAAAATTGATGGTACGGGAAATCTTCCGGTAGGACAGTGGCTGAAAACTGATCCGAATTCCAGTGCCAGACTGCAGGCAGGACTTGCGGGAGAGGTTGATGTTAATCCTGGCAGCGCAGTAAAACTTCTTGACACCAGAGAACCAGATTATAAACTTTACCTGAAATTTGGAAAAATAAGAGCATATACTCCCGGTTCACCTAAAATGCTTTCTGTTGTCACTCCTTCAGCTACTTCGTTAGATCTCGGCAGCAATTATTCGGTGGAAGTAGCAAAAGACGGCAGCTCTTCCTTCAGCGTAGCCTCGGGAAGTATCATTATAAATTCCGGTGGAGAGAATGAAATTGTGCCGGCAGGTGTGGTATGTGAAACGGTTAAAAATATGGAACCCGGAACTCCTTACCGACAAAATGCTGATACGGAATTTAAGGAGGCGTTGTCGAAACTGGATTTTGGGCAAGGCACAAGTGAAGATCTTGAAACTCTTCTTGATAACGCAAACCATCAGGATGCCCTTAGTTTGTGGTATCTTCTCCGTGATGCACAACCCGCAGAAGTAAAACCGATTTATAACAGGCTGGCTGAATTTGTAAAACCACCCGAGGGGGTTACCTTCGAAGGAATTAAGATGGGGGACAATAATATGCTCCTTAAGTGGTGGGATAAGCTGGGTTACGGCAGTAAATCGCTGTGGAATTCCATTCAGGGATAAGCATTCCTTATTTTTTTCTTTATTCTTCCCGAATAATTAGCTACATTCTTCAAAGATGAATTAATGCTTATTAATTTCATATCAATTTATTTGCGGGGAGGAAATATGGATTGGACACATCAAATCGAATTCTGGGCTGATAAACATCATCCCAAATGGATAGATTACCTTCGCGTCCTTCTGGGGATCATACTGATCCTGAAAGGGCTCACACTTATTATCAATCGTGAACAGGTTATACTCAATATGGAAATGAGCAGCATTGACGTATTTTCTTTTTTAGTTACATCTCAGTACGTGCTTGTATTTTATATTGCCGGGGGTCTTCTGGTTGCAATCGGGCTGCTGACAAGAGTCATGGTTCTCTTCCAGATTCCTATTCTTATTGCTACTATTATTTTTATTGATTATCACAAAGGTTTGTTTGCACTCAATTCCGAACTGATCTACTCTGTTCTTGTCCTGGGATTGCTTATCTTTTATCTTATTTATGGTTCGGGAAAATTCTCTGTTGATTTTCTTCTAAGCAAAACACGGGGAACCTGACCCTTCTCGTAAGGTGTGCTGTATTATACCTCCGGGGGAACAAGGCATAGTTATTTTATTATAATTAAGTAGATAACTATGGAGGAAAAAATGAGTACACTTTCTGGAATAGAAAAATGGTCAGAAGAACATCATCCGCTTTATATTGATTTTCTGAGGATACTCCTTGGACTTTTTCTGGTTGCTAAAGGTGCGTCTTTTATCAGCAACAGAGAACAGATTGAATGGGTGCTGGTGAAGAACCATCTTGATTTTCTTATATTCATCATATCAGTTTATGTAATCCTTTTTCATATCGGGGGAGGCTTGCTTATCGCTTCAGGTTTAATTACACGATGGGCCGCCGGTTTTCAGATACCGATACTAATAGGTGCGGTATTTTTCGTTAATCTTCCCAACGGATTTACCTCAATAAACAGTGAGCTTGGATTTTCAATTGCTGCACTTGCTCTGCTCATCTTCTTCCTGTTTTATGGCTCAGGAACCTTCTCCCTTGACCACTATATGCAGACTCACAAAGACAGGTAATTTTTGGTTATTTACTTTTCCAGTGCATTACCATACCTTTGTATGGTATGAATAAAGATAAGTTTTATAGCGAACTTTTCCATAGAGAGATCTATAGTTCTGAACCCGAGTATAAATCTAAGGTTCTGGCTGAATCACTCTATCGGTATTATAAACTTGAAGAAGAGAAATGCACATGTATGAAGTGCAGGAAAGATCTTGAGAAAATTAAAGCCTATCTCAAAAAAAACATGAAGGGGGTCAGGATCCCGGACAAAAAATAATCGTCATCCCCCCGAAAGAACTGCCCGGAGATCTTCTTTCTGCTTAACTCCAAGCAGAACCTGTTTAACAATACCGTTTTCAACAAGAACGGTTGTGGGAGTTGCCTTAATTCCGAATACTCTTGCTGTCTGTCTATCTTTTGAAATATCAACATCAAAAATATTCTTATTCGATGACTGAAGTTCTTTAATAATGGGAGTCTGGTATTTACAGGCATGGCAGCCTGGACTAAAAAAATAAACCAGTCCTTTCGATCCGTTTATTTCAAGCGATTTAAGTTTTCCCTGGAGTCCGCTTATTTTTATTCCTTTTGATCTTTTTGCCTGAAATATCATTAAGTACTGAAGAGATAAAAACACCAGGACGAATCCTGCTATTACATATATAATTGTCATCATTTTGTAAGTTCTTCTAAATTATCTTTTTTCTTTTAAAGTATTAACATTAAGCCTGATGTAGCAGGGACACATACCGGTAAAACCGGTCAGCAAAAGAACAATTGCGCCTATACCTGCAAATACAGTGGCCTGCCCTTCAATCACACCAGTCACACTCAGTAGGAGTAAAATGAGAGCAGCTGATGCCCTTAAAACCCGGTCAATATTTCCAACATTCTTTTTCATCATACTATCTAAATGTCTTTCCGTATATGATTCCCGAAATAAACAAAGGATTCTTATCTATCTGCAGTTAAATTCTTTTCAATTACCAATTCTTTATATATGTTGCATTAACCATAATACCTATAATTGACAGAAAGGATCTCAACATGACAAAAAGGGCAGCATGTTGAACATAGGTAAAACTCCATGAAAACAGCTATCTATTTTATTCTTTTAGTCCTGATTATTCTGACCCCTGCGGTAACCTTTTCTCAATCACGGGTAAATCCCTTTCAACTTACAGATTTGAGGAAAATAGTTAACGTTTCTGATCCCCAGATATCTCCTGACGGAAAACAGGTTGCTATTATTGTATCCCGTTCTAATTGGGAAAAAGATTCGGTCTTACAGGAAATTGATCTTGTGGATGTAGGGAATAGGTCTGTACGAAGTCTGACATATCAACGAAGTTCCATCTCAAATATAAGCTGGTCTCCTGACGGAAACGAGCTTGGATTTTTAGCTAAAGATGCTGAAACAGAAAAGCCTCAAATATATATTATGCCTATGAAGGGAGGCGACCCGGTTAAAATAACAGCTTCCAAAACCGGGGTAAATGAATTTACATGGAGTCCTGACGGAAATACAATAGCCTTTGCTGCGCAGGATACAGTCCCTAACCCCAAAGAAATAAAACATCATGAAGATGCATTCCAGGTAACCGATAATAATTTCACCGTGCGTGCGGCCATCCAGCCATGGCACTTATGGATTGTGCCTGCAAAGGGCGGAAAGGTCAAAAAGCTGACAGAAGGAAAATACAGTATTTGTACCGACCAGGAGACTATCTCACCAATCGCCTGGCATCCTGACGGCAAATCAATTCTGTTTCAACGTTTTCCCGACGTATGGGAAGGGAATGCATGGCATTCTGTAATAGCAGAAGTCGATACAAACGGAAAAGAAGTCAATACAGTTATTGAAGACGAGGGATCCGGCCAGCCCGAATATTCCTCTTCAACGGGAATACTTGCTTTCATGCGCGCACGTAACGGAGATTTGAACAACGGCAATGCTGTCTATGTGAAGATAAACGGAGAGGTTAAAGATATAACCCATGACCTTGCCAGAAACATAAACAGGTTTTCATGGATGCCCGGGGGGAAATCAATATTACTTACCGGTGAGAAAGGTACAAGATCGGTACTATGGGAGCAGCCTTTGAATGGCAAGGCAGAAATGATTGATCCCGGAAATATAAATATCGGAGAAAGCCGCCTGAGTATATCCGGCAATGGAACAGTTGCTTTCACCGGAAGTTCAGCAATTCACCCTGCAGAACTATTTATACTTCAATCATTGAAAGGAAAGCCTGAACAGCTAACTAACTATAATAGGTTTGTTGATTCATTGAACCTGGGCCGGACAATCAGCATAGAATGGACTTACGATGGGTTTAATGAAGACGGAGTGCTGACCTATCCGGTTAACTACGATGAGAATATAAAATATCCGTTAGTGTTAATTATCCACGGCGGTCCTGAAGGAGCATCTACCACAGCGTTTTCCGGGCTTGTTCAATTGTTCGCAGGTAAAGGTTATTTTGTTTTTCAGCCTAATTACAGGGGAAGCATAAATCTTGGCGATGAATATCAGCATGCAATAATGAGGGATACAGGAGAGGGTCCGGGCAAAGACGTTATGGCGGGACTGGAAAAAATCGAACAAATGGGAATTATAGATACAAACAGGATTGGTATTTCAGGGTGGTCGTATGGCGGTTATATGACTTCCTGGCTCAATGGGAGATATCCTGACAAATGGAAAGCCGCCATTGAAGGGGCAGCACTCAATGACTGGGTAATGGATTATACAATCGCATTTTACCAGTCGTATGATCTCTACTTTTTCGGAGGTTCTCCATGGGCAAAAAAGTATTGGGATATATGGCGGCAGCAGTCCCCTATTGTTTTGGCTGAGAACGTAAAAGCACCGACATTGATTTTAGGTGATGTCGGAGATCCGAATGTACCGATCATCAACAGCTATGAAATGTATCATGCTCTCCGCGATAACGGGGTTAATACCGAATTCTATGCTTACCCGGTGGACACACATTTTCCGGGCGGCATCGTCCGCACAACAGACGTTTATAAACGATGGGTTGACTGGATAGTAAAGTACGTAAAATAAACTTGGTCGGATTGTCACTTTAAGAAAATGTTATTACGTCAGACACCTCTTCTACCAACTACCGGTGTGAACTTTTTTTCATCATGCAGCTGAAACAGCATCAAATTAAGGCAGATTACTGTCTTTGAAAACCTTCCAATTTTTCTTAATTTTGCCCCGCACCCTTAGCTCAGTTGGTAGAGCATCTGACTCTTAATCATTTCAAAACCCTTCTAAAAGAACAACTTACAACCCTCTGATTCCGTTTCTGATTAAAAAAATAATATTTTGATTGCGCCATAATATGACCCCATAAATTTTTGTACCCTATTCCATAATTTTATTTTACTGGCAAGGTAATCTTCGACTTAGTCGGCAGAATTAGGCCAGAGTTGTAATATATCTACCCATAACATTCAAAAAGAATTTAGGCATTTTTAATGTCGCTATGTATTCTTATTTTAGAAGGTTTCAAGAACGATAATTATATGATTCAGCATGAATTCTTTTAGTAAAATATTAGTTATTAGGGACGGCAGAATCGGAGATTTGTTATTGATTACTCCGGTAATAAACTGGTTATCAAAGAAATACCCGGCATCAAAAATAGATGTTATGACCGGTATTTACGGAAGTTTTGTATTTGAGAATTCTGAACTCATCAATAATCTGATCCTGTATGATAAAAGGGCCCCATTAATAGAACAGATAAAACTCTTAATAAACTTACGTAAAAATAGGTATGACTTAATCGTAACATTAGAAAGTAATTCTCATTATAAAATACTTGCATTTCTTGCCAGAGGTAAAGTAAGGCTAGGTATTTCAGGAAAACTTGATATACTTCTGCATAATCATTCAATGTGGGATCCAGATGAACATGCGATATTAATAACCTTAAGATTATTACCCCATTAATGGATGACTCAGAAAATCCTTCAACTGATATGTCTCTTACCCTTTCTGACCAGGATATTAAAGCTGCAGAAAAATTTTTGCAAAGTCATTCTATTTTAGCCGGGGAGAAGATTGTTTTCATTCAACCCGCATGTGGTCCTAAGGATAGGCTTCGTCCCTGGCCAAAAAATTACATTGCCGACTTATCTGATAAACTGATTAAGGAGTTAAATGCAGTAGTAATATTAAATATGGGGCCGGGGAGGAAAAAATTGTTGATGAAATTATAAAGATGATGAATGCAAAACCTGTAATAAACAGTACCGATATCTCGATTACAGCTGCAATCATTAAATTATCAGACATATTCATTGGGCCTGATACTGGAACAATGCATATAGCTAATGCCCTCCAAAAACCTTTAATTGCATTATTTGGAGCTACGTCCGAAAGAGATTGCGGCCCGCTGGGTAATCCGGACCGGGTG
This sequence comes from uncultured Bacteroidota bacterium, assembly GCA_963839165.1. GTDB lineage: Bacteria > Bacteroidota > Ignavibacteria > Ignavibacteriales > Ignavibacteriaceae > DATFVA01. Next base: position 510,863 of record CAWIUG010000006.1, read on the forward strand.
AAGGTAATTAAAAAGGAATTTGATTGCAGTCCCTGTGTTGCCTTAAAAGAATCCGAACAAAGAGATAAATGCACAGCACAGGGAGTGGCTGAGTGTATGCGTGCCATTCCCTTCGAAGATGTTTATGATAATGTAAAATCTCTGTTGAAAATCTAAATCTTTAATCCACAAATACCTTACAGTTAATTACTTGATTCCGTTTCTGATTCTGATTTTTTAGAAGAATTGAAATGGGTCAAAATGAACTAGTAATACTTTTGAAAACCTTACAAATTTTCTTAATTTTGCCCCGCACCCTTAGCTCAGTTGGTAGAGCATCTGACTCTTAATCAGCAGGTCACCGGTTCGAGCCCGGTAGGGTGCACAAAATAGCTCATATTCGCACTTTTTACGACTCTCCTACCCTCAAAATTGTCTACTTTCGTGGACAAAATCTCAAAAAGATACTGAATCTACCTGGAATTACTTCAGTTACTACTTCAGTTACTACTTCAATTACTACTTCAGTGTTTAAGACTTAAGTGAAGAATTGCAAATTTATCTGTATCCCGATTCCGGCGTTTCAACAATTCCCCGGGGCTTACACTTGCGTAAAAATATCCGAATCTTCTTGAAGTATGTTCACTAGAGAATTGTCTTAGAATCTTATAATTTACTCAAACTTTGGATGGTGATAAACAATATCTTCTGTATCTTCTCTCCAGGCTCCAGTCGTAAGAAAGCCTTGCTCCCAAGGATTTTCTCCGATATTTGAATAGTCCCCGATTTTATTCTCCATGATAGGGATATCCTGATTACATTTGGGTGTTCCTAAGTACTTCAATAAAAACTAGAAATACGGAATATCATTATGAAATTTATAACACTCCTCACACTTATTTTGCTTAACTTTAATACCTGTTTTTCTCAGTATCACAGTAAAAATTACCTAATTACAGGTAGCATGGTATATACAGATACCACTTTATCTGGAAATGTAAATTCTATAAATCCACTGCTGAATACTTTTACCGCCTTAGGGGTAGTGCCTTTTAAGATAAATTTTGGGGTTGGTTTTTTTCTTCTTCAGAACACTGAAATTAATATCCAATATAGTAATATGGCCCTTCCTCTTTCCATGGATGTTGATATTTTTTCAGCTGGAATCAGATCATATTTCATCGAATCAAGAACAGTTTATTCATTATCAGCTGGTGGAACTTTCCCCAGAAAATCAATATCGTATTCTCTAGATGGTATTTGCATAGAAACTTCTGTTGGTTATTTGTTAAAATTTGGTCGTATGTTTTATTTTTTGCCAAGCATTAAAGCTGGGAGTATTCTTAGAGAAAAAAGAAATCCACAAGGGATTATAGGAATTGATCTAACATTAGGGATCTACATAAATTAAAGGAGTAACCATGAAAAAATCCATCATAACTATCGTTTTAATCATAGTTGTTGTTTTATCAATAGAAGCCCATGAACAGGCTGTTCATCAATATATTACAGATGAAGCTTATACTCTTCTTAAGAACTATGTTGGTTTTGATATTTCTCAAATGATGAACCATTTAGAAAACGGTCCTGTTGGACCTCCTTGAATTATCTAAATCGATTATGCAAACACCATACAAATAACTTGTAGTGTTGCTTATCTGTCTGAACCATTGTGCAGAACATATTTGTGTTACGAGAAGAACAAAAAACATAATTTTTAGAAAAGCTTTCCTCGTATAGCGGAATTTTATTGCATTCAACATAACTAACCTCCTCTTGATAAATATTTTAAAGCAGTAATCAAAATGCTGCCGTCGTTTAAATAATTGTTTCATCTGGAATGTAATGTCTCCCTTTTTCTAAGTTGTCATAAAATTGTAAAAATCTAATGGGATCGGTAGTTGATTTGTTGGCAATAAAAAAACCCCACCGATCGTGGGGTAGCCCCGCCATAGGTGGGATAAACTCATAAAGGCGAGGTAAACCGGTAAGAGGATTTTTTCGAACTAATTACCTTATTAGGCCTGCAGATATATTTTGGTTTACCCCACACTCCCGAATATGGTCCAAGGGAGAATGTAATTTGAAAATCATTCTCATTGAGAGGGAAATACTTTTTAAGCAGCTTTTTATTAAGATGCTTATAAAGCCAAAATAAAAATTTTTCTCCACCGGAGAATAAAAAATCATTCATATTTTTATTTAAGTTTTTTTATAAATTTTAATATCTGAAGTTAATACAGCATTTAAACTTGTCCAATCTTTACCATTAAGCATAATAAAGCGACAAGCACCGTTACTTACTCCGGCATAAAATTCACCTAATTGTCTTTTTTCTACAGAATCCGGCGTACCATAAAGGTTTGAACCTTTATATTCAATAATTACTATTGTTCCGTCTTTCAATTTTGCAATGAAATCCGGGTAGAATTTATCTGTTGATGTTTGAAGCCAAAAGGAATAAAATTCTTGGCGTTCTAAATTTCTTATCCAATATTCAACGTTATTATTTGTATCGATATTAAATGCGCATTCGGCTTCTTCGTCATTCATATCTCCGATTTGCTCGTGATAATGTTTAGAGAATTTGAATGAGCCGGTATAATAATTAAAGGCCGGATATAATTCCGGGAAGATAAAATCTTCACCTAATTTGAACCGGCTAATTTCTTCCTTTACTATTCCAGGTTGTGTAAATAATAATTCTTGATAACCTTTTTTCTTAGCTTCCAAATATAGGTTCAAGGATTTTTCTTTTTATTGCGTCTTTTAGTTTGAAACGCATAAAAATAAGATGTTCGGGTTGCAGTTTTCTTTTTTCAATAAGTTCATCCACAATTGCAGAAATAAAAACTATAATTTGAGCATAAGGTATTGATTGATGCCGGCATTCTTTTACAAGCCATTGAATCAATCCGGTTTTATCCATAGTACTTGAAACAATAAGAGAGGATAATTCTTCTTGGATTTAGAGATTAAATCGTGTAAGTGTTTGCCTTTGCTATCAATATCAATTAATCCTTTTGTACCGGAATCAACTTTAGTTGGAAATTCATCTTCTGTTAAAGTTTTATCGCAAGCTGCTAAATTCCAATCAGCTGGAAGAAGTACTTCTTCATCAAATACTCTGAACTCTCCATCAAAATTTATTAATAGCTGCGGTACAGATAAAACCTTGCCTTGTCTTCTTGGCGATGCGGATTTCCCGGCAAAAGATTTTATTTCTTGAAATACTTGTCTCAATCTTTTCTTTATCTGCTTTATTTGGAAGTATATTTTTAATTGCTTCCTTTTCTTCTTCTGTAATTTCTTCTTTGATTACAATTGATTTTGAATCAGGATCGAATTCAATTTTATTCTGAATTTTAGTATCTAAACTGGAAGTATCCGGAGCCTCTGATAATTCAACTTGAATGTTGCCAAAGAATTTACCACCTATTGTATATTGAGCCGGAGCAACCTCAATCAATTCTGAAGCTTCTGCAGCGGTAAAGCCGGAACTGATAAGTGAGTCTTGTAAATTTTTTGCGGTATTATAAAAACTATTTGAAGAAACAAAAGCATAGGCTTTATTAAGAGCAGGTTTTTCTTTTCTCTTTACATTTGGCATTCTTAGGATACGACCTAAAAGCTGCTCTACATCTTTACTGGAATGAACATCAGCTACTGAGCAAAAGACATAAGCAAAAGGACAATCCCAGCCTTCTTTTAATGCTTGTTTTGTGATTATGAATCTTATAGGTTCATCTTGGAGCGGATAAATCTTTACCTTCAATTTCACGTTCTTTGCCGGTTGCCACTGCTATTTGTTCTTCCGGGAGCTTCATCGTATCAATTAAAAACTTTTTAACTTCTTCAACGTTAATTGTGCTTTGGGTTTGGCTATCGTGCTGTGCTTGGAATAAAACTATAGGGCGGATGTATTCACCGGTATTAGATTCTTCTTCTTTTGCTATCTGTTCCAAATTGCTGCTGCTGTTTAACTGCATTTGAAATTGCATTTTGCCATTCGTCAGTTGTTAAAAGTTCAATAGGCATTTTTATCATATCTTCAGCTTTTAATTCGGCTGCGGAAACACTATAAAGCACATTGCTTCTATCATTACCTTTGGTTTTAGGAGTGGCGGTATATTCAATGATGCAAGCCGGATTTAATCTTTAGCAATGCAACTGAACCAAGTAGGTAATAACAT
>CAWIUG010000007.1:0-16107 GCA_963839165.1 uncultured Bacteroidota bacterium
TCAATACCGGGTGCATTTTCCATCAACCTGCTGAAACTTGATCCCCTTTATGATTCACTGAGAGATTTACCAGGATACAAAGCAATTGTACAGAAATATTCAAGCAGGTTATAACTTGTAGTTATGATCAGGTTTGCTTGTTTTTCTAAGCTCAGATCCGGATAAAAAAGAAAGATTCTACTATGAAGCACGTAATATCATGCAGATGCCCCCGATTCTATCGCGAGAACCGGACCGGAATAAAATAAGGCTTATCTAAATGAGTGATCTGAACGGTAAAAAAATAAATCAATATAGGATACTGAAAAAATCCGGCGGTGGAGGAATGGGTGTGGTATACAAGGCCAGGGATGAAAATCTTGACCGCATAGTTGCCTTAAAATTCTTACCTCCTCACCTGCTTACCGACGAAGATGCGGAGAAGAGATTTGTGTCTGAAGCCAAATCCGCCTCTTCACTCGACCATCCAAATATTTGTACAATATATGATATAAATAAGACTGAAGACGGTCAGCTATTTATTGCGATGGCATTTTATGAAGGGGAAACATTAAAGAAAAAAATAAACGGCGGTCCTCTGGGTGCAGATGAAGCGGTAAATATAGCACTTCAAATTGCTGCCGGCCTGGAAAGAGCTCATGAAGAAGGAATCATTCACAGGGATGTTAAACCTGCCAATATAATGATAACGAAATTCGGTGGGGTTAAGATAGTCGATTTTGGACTTGCAAAATCCAAAGCTTCAGCCGGGATCACGAAATTTGGTTCAACCGTAGGAACGGCAGAATATATGTCGCCTGAACAGTCACGAGGAGAAACAATCGATCAGAGAACAGACATCTGGGCACTCGGAATAATTATTTATGAAATGCTTACAGGAACGAGTCCTTTTAAAGGAGAATATGAACAAGCCATAATCTATTCCATCCTATATGATGAGCTGCCTGAAATTAACGGAATCCCTAAAGAATTAAATCAGATTATAAAGAAATCCACGGCAAAAGATCCCTCAGACAGGTACAGCTCGATTAGCCAAATGCATGCCGATCTGATGATGTTGAAGCATAATTCAGGATCACGCGTAGCCGGTTCGAAATCATTTTCTAAACCCGGGATTAAGAGATTCCGTCCTAAATGGATATGGGTGTCAGCCGCATTACTATTTGTTCTGGTAGCTGCGGGCTGGTTCTTTTTTAGCAAGAGCGGCATTGGAAAGGCAGAGGCGGACAATTCCCGCAACATGATCGTGGTGCTTCCTTTCGAAAATCTGGGCTCTCCAGATGATGAATATTTTGCTGATGGCGTTACTGAAGAAATTACAAGCAAGCTTGCCTCGATTGGAAGCATTGGTGTGATCTCACGAAGCAGTGCGAAAAAGCTTGCAAATTCAAGTATGAGCACTGAAGTGATCGGTAAAGAACTGGGAGTAAATTATATATTAAGCGGGACGATAAGATGGGCGAAAGAAAATGATAAAATGAGTCGGGTAAGGATTACACCGCAGCTTACAAGAGTATCTGATAATACAATTACCTGGTCGGATTCTTATGATAAAGTGCTGGATGATATTTTCAATGTTCAGAATGATATAGCTCTGAAAGTTGTGGTTCAGCTTGGCGGATCTGTGCTAGCCGCCCAGATTCAAAAAATTGCTCCGACTGATAATCTTGAAGCTTACGATTTCTATCTTAAGGGTTTATCATATGAGGCACGGGCTTCTTATTCGAAAGCCGACTTCATAAACATTATAAGTCTATTCAAAAAAGCAGTAGAGCTTGATCCGAAATTTGCACTGGCTTATTCCCGTTTGTCAATAGGTCAGGCTTCAATGTATTGGTTTTATTATGATCGCTCTGAAAAAAATGTAAATGAGGCTTTCGCGAATGCACAAAAAGCTTTTGAATTAGCCCCCGATCTCACTGATTCTTACATGGCACTCGGTTACTATTATTTCTGGTGTAAATTGGATTACAATAAAGCAATAGAAGAATTTTCCAGGGCGAGGAAAATTCAGCCTAATAATGCCGAAGCGTTTTTTGGACTGGGAATGGTGTACAGAAGAATGGGTAAATTTGACCTGTGCCTGGAGAGTTTGTTAAAAGGGGAAACATTTGATCCTTTATCTACTGACTATAAACGTAACACAGGTGAGACTTATGGACTCTTGAGGGATTACGGCAATGCAATAAAATACTTTGATAAAGCCATTGAACTTAGTCCCGATTTGAATGATCTCAAAGTGGAAAAGGCTTATAATTATATCCTATGGAAAGGGAATACAAAAATTGCTTCACAAATTTTGAGCGAAATAAAAGATAATTCTTATCTGGATATTGTGGGTAATATTCCGGTTCTGATAGATATATTGGACAGAAATTATGATAAAGCACTGGTAGATCTCAATGCATCAGGGCGGGAATATGAGAGTAGGCAGTTTAATTTTACACCCCGGACACAGATCGCAGGTCTTATATATAAATTCAGGAATCAGTCGGCGCTTTCGAAGGCATATTTTGATTCCTCAAGAGTCGAACTTGAAAAATTAATCAAGGAGAATCCTCTCGATGAACGGTTCCATAGCTCGCTGGGTATAACATATGCAGGGATGGGTCTGAATGATAAGGCGGTATCGGAAGGCAAAAAAGGAATAGAACTATTACCCCTGGAGAAGGAAGCCTATCGTGGGTATTACCGTCAGTGGGATCTTGCAAAAATTTATGTTTTAACGGGTGATTATAATAATGCTCTGAAGCAGATAGACTTTATACTGTCAATACCCGGTGCTTTTTCAGTCAGCCTGCTGAAGCTCGATCCTCTTTATGATTCACTTAGAGATCTACCGGCATACAAAGCAATTGTACAGAAATATTCTGACAGGTAATAAACTTATAGTATGCTCGGGTTTGTTTGCTTGTTGGAAGCCTTTTAAAGGCCGGTTGTTGGCCGGATGTGGGTGTCAATCAGAAGTCAGGTTGAACAATATACCAGGCAGATAACCTGTGTAAATACAACTCGTAATATAATGATGCTATGTGTTTTTGTAAACCTGAAGTTTTAAGCAGACTAATTTCTGCAAAAAGGAAAAATTATGATCAATGAAACCATACGCAACTACAAAATACTCAGTAAACTTGGTGAGGGGGGTATGGGTATTGTCTATGAAGCCCGGGATACCAGCCTGGACCGAATTGTTGCGCTAAAGTTCCTCCCCCAATATCTGAGCTCAGATCCGAATGAAAAAGAAAGATTCTACCTCGAGGCACGTTCGGCAGCATCACTTAATCATCAGAATATTGCGGTCATTTATGAAATCAGTGAGCACGAAGATAAGATTTTTATTGCCATGGAATACCTGGAAGGCAATACTCTAAGGTACCTCGTAGAACATCAGAGTGAATCGCTTACTATAAAGAAAGTGCTGGAGATGGCAGTCCAGATTTGTGAAGGTTTGGCGGCCGCTCACGAAAGAGGGATGGTACACCGCGATATAAAATCAGATAATATTATGCTGACTCCCAAAGGCCGGATTAAAATAATGGACTTTGGACTCGCTAAACTAAAGGGTGTCTCACGATTAACACAGGCAGGTTCTACTGTGGGAACGGCCGCTTATATGTCTCCTGAGCAGGCGCAGGGAGAGGATGTAGATCACCGCTCGGATATATTCTCATTAGGAGTAGTCCTTTATGAATTGCTAACAACACATCTTCCTTTCCACGGAGAACACCAGGCAGCTCTTGTTTATTCAGTTTTGAATGAGAATCCTCAGCCCATGGCCCGTTTCAATAATAATGTATCACCTGAACTGGAACGTATTGTCGAAAAAGCTCTCTCTAAGGATAAAGATGAGCGTTATCAGCATGTTGATGATATGCTTGCGGACATTAGAAGGGAAAGAAAGAACCTTGAATATGCACAGGCGGGATATATAAGGTCATCTGATGTTAATTCAACAACTGGTAAGAAAAGTTCAGACATCGATATTCAAAAAAAGATGAAATTATGGAAGATCCTGATTCCTGCGGCTGTCGTTTTGATAATAGTATCTGCATTTTTCTTCCTGAATCCTTTCAAATCTGCTGCGGACGACAATCTAGTTGCAAATACAGCCGTAAATTCCCTTGCCGTTATGTATTTTGAGAATATACCTGATCCCGAAGACAGAGACCATAACAGTGAAATGCTTACCAACCTATTAATAACTTCCCTTTCACAGATAAAAGGACTTGAGGTAATCAGTAGGGAGAGGCTGCTGGATTTACAAAAAGATCTTGGACAGACAGATAAAACAATTTCGTCGTCCTTTGCCAGTCAGGTTGCCAGACGTGCGGGAGTTAATACGATGCTGATCGGCAGCATTCTGCAGGAAAAACCTATGCTGGCGGTGACTACCCGATTAATTGATGTAAGCTCAGGAAAAATAATCAGTTCTCAGCAGGTCACGAATTTTAAACCGGACCGGATATTTAACCTGGTTGATACTCTTGCCTTATTAATTCAGAATAATCTTAATATTGATCCGGGCAAACAAGGCGCATTTAAATCAATAGCTGATGTGACAACAAAATCACCTGAAGCCTATCGTGCGTTTGCTGAAGGACTCGAATTAAAGGATAAACTCTTCATATCTGAAGCAATAGCAGCTTTTTCAAGAGCTATTGAACTGGATCCGAATTTTGCAATAGCCTATTACAGTTTGTCAAATGCCCAGGGATTTTATGGAGTAACAGAAGCATCTCAAAAATCATTGAAAAAAGCGGTTGAGCTGGCTGACAGAACAACTGACCATGAAAGACTCCGGATACTGACGTACAATTATTTTCAGCAGAATGAGTATTCGAAAGCTATAGAAGGATATACTCAGCTTATTAAGCAATATCCGCTGGATATTAATTCATATATTGAGTTGGGATATAATTTATACTATGGTGCTCTCCTGGAACCCGAAAAAGCATTAGCAGTATTAAAACAGGGTTCGTTAGTTGAGCCGTCAAATAAATCTATACAAAACCTTATCGGTTATATTTGTGCACACCTGAATAAGAAACAGGAAGCCTTTGATGCCATAAACAAGTATATAGACCTTGCACCGGCAGAGCCTAATCCTTATGACTCTAAAGGGGACATTTATGCCTGGTTCATGGAATATGACTCAAGCCGCGATGCTTATAAAAAAGCAACAAGTCTGCGTTCAGAATTTTCGAGCAATTTAAAACTGGGATTTTATGCAATACTCGACAACGATTACTATAGTGCCGCGAGATATTTTGATGCATACAATTTTAATGTACCGCAGATTGAGGCTCATCGGGGCAGGATCATAGAAGCAGAAAAGAAGTTATCTAATCTGGAGCAATCCATCCTTACCAGGATGAACAAATTACGTATGATGATAAATTTCCTGTACGAATCAGGGCAGTATCCTGAAATGCTTAAGATTGCAAGACAGCTCTCATCAGAAGCAAAAAGAGATCCTTCCGATAAAATCTACGGAAGGGATTACCTTGCCTGGGCGTTGGTAAAAAATGGTAATTCATCTGAAGCCCATAGGATATTGGATGAGTTAAAGGAGGATAGAGAAGATTTATCAGCCGTATTCAGATTAACCGCAGATTATGCCTCTGCTCTCGTTTCGCTTGAGGAAGGGAAATACGGAACTGCACTTGAAGACTTTAGCAAAGTAATAAAAGCACTTCCGCCGAATCATGAACCATACTTATTTTATGGTATTGCGTTGCTAAAAACAGGAAATAGCGCTGAGGCAATAGTCGAACTACAGCGAGTTACAGGCTGGTCTGGCACTAATGATCTTTATTCTGTACAGGGTTTGCCTGGAACTGATTTTGATTGGCCTATACCTGCTGTTAAAGCGCACTACTGGCTGGGCAAAGCTTATGAACAGCAGGGAGATAAGGAAAAAGCGATCAATGAATACAAAAAATTCCTGGAAACCTGGAGGGATGCGGATTTTACATCTCCCGAATTAAAAGATGCTAAAATTCAAATGCAAAAACTTGAAGAGCTGACAGCGAAATGATTGGCAGTACGATTTTACATTATAAGATTATTAAGAAACTCGGCGAAGGCGGGATGGGGATAGTATATCTGGCCGAGGATCTGAACCTGGAGCGCAAAGTTGCCATAAAATTTATGCCTCATCCAATTAGCTTAAACTCTGATGAAATAGAAAGATTTAAAGTTGAGGCCAAAGCGGCGGCATCACTAAACCATCCTGACATTACAACCATCCATGCCATTGAAGAATCGGAAGACCAGACTTTTATAGTAATGGAATATATTAATGGTGTTGAGTTAAGTGAGAAGATAAGAACCGGGGGAATATCAATTGCTGAAGCTGTGAACATTTCAATACAAATAGCTGAAGGTTTAGAAGCTGCCCATAAAAAAGGAATAGTTCACAGGGATATAAAATCGCAGAACATAATGATTACGGCTGAAGGTAAAGTGAAGATAATGGATTTCGGACTGGCGAGAATTGGCAAAGATACTCAGGTAACTAAAGTCGGAGCCGCATCCGGAACATTAACATATATGGCGCCCGAACAAATCCGTGGAGCCGATGCAGATGCCAGGTCTGATATATTTTCTTTTGGGGTGGTCATGTATGAAATGTTTACCAGACATTTGCCGTTCGAGGGCGAATATGAAGCATCAATTCTGCATTTAATTCTGAACGAGCAGCCGGAGCCTATGGGTAAATATAAGTCTGATCTACCGCCAGGACTTTGTGAAATAATCAGCCGCACACTTGAAAAAAATCCCGATGACCGCTACCAGTCGGTTTCGGAAGTTCTGGCAGATCTATACAGACTTCAGGAACATAAAGCAAAGGACTCTGGCTCTGAAGAAAAAGAATTAGATCATTACAAACCGTTCAAAAATAGTAAAATTATTTTCACACTTGCAGCTTTTGCTGTGTTCGCATTATTCCTTATAGGTTACTTTTTCTTTTATAACGATAATGAGCCTGATCTTCCCGCATCAGCTAATCATATGAAGTCTCTTGCTGTGATGTATTTCGAAAATTTATCCGATCCGGATGATACTCACCATATAGCTGAAATGCTGACAAATCTTTTAATCACATCTCTTTCTCAGGTGGATGGCCTGGAAGTGATAAGCAGAGAACAATTATACAGAATACTGGAGGATCTTGATGTAGCAGACAATAAAATATTGTCCAGGAAAACTGCGATAAGAGTTGCTCAGAATGCAGGTGTCTCAATAATACTGGTAGGCAGTCTTCTGGAGGATACTCCGTCTCTTGCTGTAACAGTCAAGATGATTGATGTAAAATCCGGAAATATTCTCGGATCACAAAGATTGGCCGGATTCGAAACAAACCAGATCTTTACTTTCGTGGATTCACTTGCCCTTCTTGTTAGAAATGACCTGAAGATTGCTGGGAGTGACTTCTCCGAATCAAAACCTGTAGCCGATGTAACCACCGATTCTCCTGAAGCATACCGCGCATATGTAGAGGGCATCAACTACGGTGATAAGCTTTACTTAAGGGAATCACTGGAGTCATTTGCAAAAGCAATTGAACTTGACAGCAATTTTGCGATGGCATACTACTATCTTGCCCAGGCTGTTCACGATCCGGTTGAATCCAGAGATATAATTAAAAAAGCTGTTGAACTGGCAGATTCTGTGACTGATAGAGAAAGACTTTTAATATATGCTATCAATTATGAATGGCAGGCAAAACGTAAACAGGCCGCGGAAATTTACAGACAGATAATAGAAAAATATCCGCATGAAACCGAGGCGTATAATCAATTAGCTCTGATTTCTGATATTAGTATAAACATCTTGCAGAGGGGGGTTCGCGTTAATCCTTCCGCCAAGATACTCTGGGACAATCTGGCTATAAGCTATGCGACGAATGATCAAAAACAGGAAGCTCTCGATGCTATAAACGAGTATATAAAGCTTGCTCCTGCAGAACCGAACCCGTATGATTCAAAAGGTGAGATATACGGACTGTATATGCAGTATGATTCCAGCGAGATATATTACAAGAAGGCTCTTGCATTCCGGAAGGATTTCTGGAATGTTGCTATGAAGCTGGGCAATTATTATGTGCTTAGAAGTAATTACGACGAAGCACAGAAGTACTTCAATATGTCCGGGCATCCGGGGCTTAAATATCCCTCATTAAATGTCCATCGGGGGCTTCTCAATTCTGAAATTACAAGATTAGAAAGTACGTTAAAAACAATTACTGATGTATTGGATGTTGCCTGTACGAGAGCTATATTAATAAACTTATACTATGAAACCGGTCATTTCTCCAGGATGCTTCAGCTTGCCAAAGTGAGTACAGAAGATTGGCAAAAAATATTTCCGCATGATCATTACGGACGAAGTTTACTTGTATGGGCATTGGTTAAAAATAATAGACTGGCTGAAGCCGAAAAGATTATTGCGGATCTGGAAAATAACAACGCTGAGAATTACCCCTGGGTAAGTATCTTTGGCTTATATGCTTCAGCTGTTCTTTCTTATGAAAAAGGTGATTATGAGATTGCACTGGAAAAGTTTAATAAAACGTTCAGCAAATTGAAACCCCGCCACGAGCCGAATATATTCCAGGCTGTCTGTTTACTGAAAACAGGACGGATTAAGGAAGCTAAAGCAAAGTTCGAGATTATTAAAAACTGGCCGATGACCGATTTATCATATCAGATACTTTTTGTCCCGGGCGACAGGTTTTACGGCTATATAAATAATGTAAAGGCTCATTACTGGCTCGGTATTGCTTACGAAAAACTCGGTGAGAATGATAAGGCTTCAAAAGAATACAAGGTATTCCTTGATACCTGGAAGGATGCTGATTTTAATTCGCCTGAACTAGGTGATGCAAAAATAAGACTGGCAAATTTAGAGCAGTGAAGGCATTATACAAAGCTGTACTTAAGAATTATAGTTGATAATTTGATTCTGCATTGTGATATTATAAAGAAAGCTGGTAAGACGGGTCTGTTCAATCAAGACAGCAATTTGACAGAAATGTTTTATGATTGGTAAAAAGATTTTACATTATAATATTCTTGAAAAGCTTGGTGAAGGCGGGATGGGTGTGGTGTATCTTGCCCAGGATACGCGGCTTAAGCGCAAGGTCGCTATAAAGTTTCTGCCCGATCTGATCTCATCTGATCCGGAACAGAGAACCCGGTTTGAAAATGAGGCACAGGCTGCTGCTTCGTTAAATCATCCTAATATTACAACGATACATTCAATTGAAGACTTTGATGACCATGTTTTTATTGTGATGGAGTATATCGATGGTATTGAGCTGAAGGAGAGGATAAGAGCAGGCGTTGTCCCGATTAAAGAGGCCGTGAAGATTGCAATTCAGATTGCGGAGGGACTGAATGCCGCACATAAAAAGAAAATTATTCACCGTGATATCAAATCTCAGAATATAATGCTGGCAGCAGACGGAATTGTAAAGATAATGGATTTTGGTTTGGCGAAGCTTCCGGGCAATATTCAGATAACAAAGACCGGATCAATGATGGGTACGGCTGCCTATATGTCACCCGAACAGGCCCAGGGAGAAGTTAGTGACGAGCGTTCTGATGTTTTTTCATTCGGAATTGTTTTATATGAACTCCTCACCGGATCATTACCGTTTAAGGGTGAATACGAATATGCCCTGGTTTATTCCATTATAAATGAGGAAGCTGATACGCTGGCGCTTGAGACTAATGCCGTACCCGAAAAGCTGCGTAATGTTGTACTTAAATGTCTCAGGAAAGATAAAGAGTTGAGATATCAGTCATTCGATGAAGTCTTAAAAGACCTGGTGGAATGTAACATAGTCCCCGCATATTCCGAAAGGGATCCCCTTCCTGCAGACCGAACGCTGCTGAAGTCATTCGTTCCTCAGAACGGTGGAAATTTTATAGGCCGGGAGCAGGAGCTTAAAGCTCTTACTTTTACAATTGAAAACTGCAGGCGAAACAAAGGTTCGGCAGTTTTTATAAGTGGGGAGCCGGGCATTGGAAAGACCCAGCTTATGTCGGCATTGATAAATATGTACAACCCAGGTGATATTAACTTTCTTTACGGCAGGTGCCTGTTTAATAATGAGGGAGGACTCCCGTACCATCCTTTCGTCAGCGCTGTGAATAATAGTCTTTTTTCGGGCCACGGACATTTTATTTCGGCCCTTACAGCGCTTGCTGAAAAAAATAATCTCAATATTTCAAATAAGCTTTCTCAGGTAAAGACCTTTCTTAATTTTTCGGGTGAATATTCAAAAAGTATTATGCACAAGGAGCAGTTGTGGGAAGCTGTACTGACGATGTTCATGACAATTGCCGCAGATAAACCCCTGGTACTGATATTAGATGATATCCAGTGGGCTGATAAAACATCCGTCGGCTTATTCGCATACCTCGCAAGGAATATAAAGAACCTTCCTGTTCTTTTAATTGGACTTTATCGTCCGCCTGAGATCACTCAGGATGATACCGATCTGATCGGTACAATACGCCAGCTCCGGATAGAAGATGCAGCTTCCAGGATCGATCTGCTCAGGCTATCGGAGAAAGATACCCTGAACGTCATTCAAAAAATACTGGGTGAAAACCCCGTAGATAATAAAATCGTATCAGAAATTTATCGTCAGAGCGAGGGAAACCCGCTTTTTATATATGAGCTGACAAGGCTAATGAGAGATAGAAATGCGATTAAGAAGGGGAAGGATGATTACTGGATATATAACGAAGAAGCATCGCACACTGCAGTTAGTGATAAGGTGCAGGATGTAATACGGCAGAGAGTTGACAGGCTTGATGATGATTCCCGGGAAGTTCTTCAGTTTGCTGCATGCCAGGGTGAATATTTTCAGTCATCAGTATTAACCGACTGCCTTAAGCTGGATAAAATATCCTTATTGAAAAAGCTTCAGCTCCTTGAAAAGGAATACAATGTTATCCACTATGAAAATAAAAATTACAGATTCGATCATATCTTAATAAAAGATGTGTTGTACGACTCAATCCTCCCCGAACTCCGCGAGGAATACCATAAACTGATTGCTGGTTCCCTTATAGAATCCTTCGGCTCCAAAGATGAATATGCCTCCGTGATAGCGCATCACCTTATATCGGGCGGCTCTGAGGAGCAGTCTGTAAAGTACCTGCTTACTGCCGCTAAGGCCGCCCGTGAGCTTTACGCCGTGGAGGAGGCCATTTCTTTTTATAAGAAGCTCATAAAAATAGATAATGAAACGGGACTCGATAAAGACTGCAGAAAATCGATGGAAGAGGGACTGGGAGATATAAACCTGTTTACAGGAAACCCCGACGAAGCCCTCAGTCACTTCAACAAATTTTCAGAGCTGGTAAATAGCTCCGGTGATACTAACGGTAAAATAAGGGGTCTCAGAAAATCGGCCGAATGTTACAGGATTACAGGCAGGCTGAATGAAGCCGAAGAATTGTGTACGAAGGCAGTAAATACGGCTTTCGAAACCGGCAGCATCGATGAAAAAATAGAATCACTTAATACCCTTGCCTCGGTTTACGCAAGCAAGGCCGATTATGAAAAAATGATTAAGGTGTCTAACGAAGCAATGGGTTATTGCAAGGAAATAAAAGACGCTAAGAATTTGTCTGTCTGCCTCGGAAACCTGGGCACAGCTTACTGGCATCTCGGTAATTATCCCCGGGCTTCGGAACAGCTTAAGGAAGCAGCTTCTATACAGCGGAATATAGGAGATACCAGGGGGTTATCCACAACTCTTAATTTCCTTGCACTTGCGCGTTTAAAACAGGGAGATTTCGAAGATGCCCTTAAGGCAGGACTTGAATCGATCGAAATTAAAACGAAGATAGGCGACGGTCAGAAGATACCCGGCGGTTTAAATGCTATCGGGGATATTTACAGGGAGATAGGGGATGTAGATAAGGCAATTGAGTATCATGAAAAATCGCTTTCTCTTGCCAGGGAGTATCATAATAAAGGATCAATGTGCGACAACCTGAGGGACCTTGGGGAGGATTATTTTCTTAAGGGTGATTTCAATCGGGCTCTGAAATATTATCACGAAGTTCAGGAACTGGCTGCATCATCACGAATTAAATGGTATGAAACAAGAACTCTTATTTCTTTTTCGGAATTTTACCTACATACCGGAAGTCTTGAAGAAGCTGAAAAATATATAGACGCCGGCTTAAAATATTCTTATGAAATCGGTGCTAAAGACCTGATAATAGAGGCCCTCTGGAATAAAGCTAAAATTCAGGCAAAGACAAAAGCGTCCGGCGATGTAAACCGGATGTTCGATGAGGCAATCAGTATTGCCAGGTCAGTAGGGCATAAAACTTTCCTCTGGAAACTGCTGAATGATTACGCCAAATATTTATCTTCCAATAAATCAAATGAAGAAGCCGGCCTTACCTTGAAAGAAGTACATGAGGAAGCACAAGAAATTGTGCGCCAGATCAATAGAAATATAAAGGATGAGAATTTGAGAAAAATTTTTCTTATTACACTAATAGAAAAAGAAATTATCCCGGAATGATTGTGCCACACAATCCGGTTTTGGATTTATATAATTAAAAACAGGAGGGAAAGATGAGTCTCAATCTGACGGAAAATTACAATGCTTCAGTAATCCATCTCAAAGGAAAACTAGTCGGCGGTCCTCTCTCGGCAGAGTTCAGCCAGACGCTCCACAGCCTGATGGATCAGGGTAAGAAAAATGTTATCGTGGATATGAGTCGTGTAGGTTTCATATCCAGTTCGGGACTCGGCATCCTGATAAGCGGATTGACCTCTTTGAGAAAAGCAGGCGGCGATCTTAAACTCGCAGCCATCAGCAATAAAATGGAAGGACTGTTGTCCATCACCAAACTTGATCAGATATTTGATCAGTACAATTCTGTAGAACAGGCTGAAGCAAGTTTTAGTAAACCGGTCACCCGGCCGGAATGACCCGGACAGATCAGAAAGTTAAAGAGCTCGAGGCACAGATATCAAAGTTGAGATCTTCAGTGGAAGAACTCAGGGTGCTTAACGATATTGCTGTCTCATCGGGGAAGGCCGTCAACGTTGATGAAATATTGAACCTTATTGTACAGAAGTCCATTACCGCTGCCGCCGCCGAACAGGGATCGATTCTTCTCGTTACAAAGAATAGCAAAAATCCTTTCAGAACAATGGTTCGCCAGGATGATACAAGCAGCCTCAGGCATAATTATCATATAGGTAATGACATAACGGGTTGGGTACTCCATAATAAGAAGCCGTTAATAATCGAAGATCTTTCGAATGATGGACGGTTTCATCCCGGAGAGGATGAGAAAAAGGAAATTCGTTCGGTGCTGTGCGTGCCGATATGGTTTGAGGGTGATATTACCGGACTGATGATGCTTGTTAATAAGAAAAATGGTAAACCATTTACCAAAGGTGATATGACATTATTTTCGATAATATCCGTTCAGGCCGGTCAGCTGATTAAGAATCTTGAGCTCCAAAGGAAATCATTCCAGGAACGGAAAGAAGCGGAAAAGCTGCAGGAACTGGATAAGCTTAAGACTCATTTCTTCACCAATATATCTCATGAATTCAGAACTCCGCTTACACTGATCCTGGGTCCGGCAAGGCAGATCCTTGGTCTTAATGAAATAAACAAGGTGCGCGAACTCGCTGATGTAATCCTTAAAAGCGGATTAAAATTAAAAACTCTCACAGATCAGATACTTGACCTTTCCAAAATTGAAGCGGGACAGGTTAAGCTTGAAGCTGTTAAGGGTAACATAACAAAAACCGTTGAAGATATTGTCTTGTCATTTCAGTCTTTGGCGGAATCGAAAGAAATCCATCTTCAATTTAAAGCCGATGAACAAATTACTTTCTGTTTTGACAGGGATAAGGTAGATAAAATAATAAGCAACCTTCTTTCAAATGCCATAAAGTTCACACAACGAAGTGGGAGTGTGGATGTCGGCATCAGGGTTCTTACAGATTCATACAACAGGAGAAATGAGGATAATAATTCAGCCGGACTTCTGGAAATTACAGTGGAAGATAATGGAAAAGGTATCGGTGAGAATCAGCTTAACAGAATTTTCGAACGGTACTACCAGGCTGATGAAACTTCCGGTAAGTATGAGGGTACGGGTATAGGTCTTGCACTAGTAAAGGAGCTGGTGGAACTTCATAAAGGATCAATAGTGGTTCAGAGCCGTGAAGGAAAGGGTACAAAATTTCGATTAAGATTTCCTATGGGTATAGAGCCTTCACCGTGCCCGGCTGAAAAATCTTCAGATATTGAGACTAAGGAGGCGGCTGCGGGAGGGGTGCCGGATGACACATACCTGGTTGACAGATACAAAGTTACTCCGGTGCCAGCTTCGGAAAATCGTATGGATTCCGAATTAAACATAAAAGGCAATCCTGTTTTATTAATTATTGAAGACAATGAAAATCTCAGGAAATATACTGCAGGCATACTTGAAGATTATTATAAAATAATACAGGCGGAGAATGGGAAATCCGGTCTGGCTAAATCATTTGAAATTATACCTGACCTGGTAATAAGCGATATTATGATGCCTGAAATGGATGGGATCAGTTTGTTGAGGGAATTAAAATCCGATGTAAGAACCAGTCATATCCCGCTCATTCTTCTTACGGCCAGGTCTGCCGTTTCAGATAAAATCAATGGCCTGGATTCGGGGGCGGATGATTATATCATAAAACCTTTTGAAGCGTGGGAATTAAAAGCCAGGGTAAGAAACTTATTGGGACAAAGAAAACGGATCCATGAACATTTTAGAGCCAAAGGTATTCTATTAGATGACACCCGCCTGACATCAATAGATCAGAAGTTTTTGCAGGATGCGGTAATGATAATCAATAAGCATATTTCGGATTTCAGTTTCAGCGTTCAATCATTAGCGGGTGAATTGGCTGTCAGCAGATCCATACTTCACAGGAAACTTGATTCACTGATCGGGGAATCCCCGAGTGATCTGATAAGGAGACTGAGGCTGAACAAAGCTGCAAAGCTGATAGAGCAGAAATGGGGAAACATGGCCGAAGTATCACTCGAGGTTGGTTTTAACAATCCCTCATACTTCTCGAAATGTTTTCAGAAACAATTCGGTTTTCAACCCTCTCAATACCATCAAAAGAAAATATAGAAGATACAGGGGTCTGTGGACGAAATTATCATTTTAAGCTACCAGAATGGTAGAACAGCCTCCCATAATAACCTATAATTGCATTAAGCAAGGTCATCAAATCTATTGATGATGTTTTTTTAATAAACCCGGGAGGTCGAGATGAAACGGGTAATTTTATATCTGGTGGTTTTCTTAACGGCAGCCGCTGCAGCATTTGCACAGGCTCCTCCGAAAGAATTGTTAGCCAACAGGGAATACCACAAAATTGAGAGTAATTATCTGAAGGGATTGAACTCTGACAATCCCAGTCTGAGCGTAAGCTGTGCTTATTTCCTCGGAGAGCTGAAATCAGAGAAAGCACTGATTCCGTTGATGGACTTATTCCGCAATGGTAAAAACGATGGAGCAAGGCTGGTTGCTGCATGGTCATTGCTGAAAATAGGAAATCCGCGTGGTGTGAACCTCGTAAAACGGACATTAGACATGGGGGAATGCGGATCGGACATGAACTGTATCCTGCAGTATCTGTATAAAGACTATTGTCTGAAGACAAATGGTAAAGCAGATAAGAGCTGATTCTTCTTTTAACCTTAACCTCGCTAATCCCCGGGATTGACCTGTCTGCCCGACACAGGCGGCATCCCGGGGGTTTTAGCAGAGATCTTATTCCGAAATAACTTCTGGAGTTTAACAGTTCCTCACTTAAGATCAGGCTTCTTGCCCTTCAAAGCTATTCAGGCGGACTTAAAATATTTTACCAGGCATCCAACCGGTAAAGATTTCTCAGTACCTAAGTAACTATAATACAAATTCTCTTATTTTCGCCGAATTTTAATATCATCCAGATATATGAATTCAGGCAGACTTTTTGTGTAGTTTTGACATCTGAAAAATTTATATCATAGACGGAGGTCAAGTGAAAGGTTCATTTACAAAA
>CAWIUG010000008.1:0-13932 GCA_963839165.1 uncultured Bacteroidota bacterium
ATTGAATGAGATTGAATGATTGAACGATTGAATGGTATCCTCAGTCAGATTTTTCTCGTCCTGCTAAAATCGCGCTAAAATCGGGATCTTCGACTTCGCTGCGATTTTTTTGGTCAAGATATTTTAAAGAAGCTGTGGCTCTATAAATCATTGAACAATTTACTTATTTTCGGTGGCTTCTATATATTCCCGCCCCCAATGATATCAAGCAAGGGGCGGGACACTCAGCCACCGCTATACGTTACTGCTCTGCCTATCTAAGGTTGTTTTTGGTTGCCCTGGCGCGCGGCTATGCTGCGATAATAGGATTGAATGATTGAATGAGATTGAATGATTGACGAACAACGTAACGGATGCTTACTGGATTTTTCATTAAAGGTTTATTGCCGCTAAGGCGCAGAGGCGCGAAGAGATTACAATGTCATTTCGAACTCCGGCAAACTTTGCTCCAGCTTTAACAGGGCTGAGAAATCTGAAGTATGTAAATCTTAAATCAATTAATAAATTAAGATTTCGCCATTCTCCTTCGTCGGATGTCGAAATGACAATAAGGACTTAAATCGTCATTTCCCATAACCCCATCTTACTTCTCTCATCTTCTTACCTTCCAACTTCTTCCTTGTTACTTTTATCTTTTATCTTACCTTCAGCTGCCCTTTTTTTAATGTGAATTTTTAGACTCAGAGTTGTATAAAAACAAAACATCAGCTGCTACCTTAAGTTAAGCTGGAAATTTCGAAATAACGGGTTTGTAGTCAGCTTTACAATAAGTGCTATAAGCAGACCGACTAATGTAATTGCCGTGACCATAAAGATTGTATTCACAACTTTCAATTCTATAACACTTAAACCGCTTATTTCATCAGACTCAACATTTCCATAAAAAATGCTGTTCGATTCAGCAATCATACCCCTGATCCAAAATCCTGAATTTGTCGCTTTGGTGATGTTAAAATAGTTTCCGTTAATGAAGTAATACTGCTTCCCTCCTGAATAACAGACCAAACCGGTATCCAGGCCATAATTCATTTTCATTGAGTCAATCCGGGATTTTAATAGAATTGTACCAGCATTCAATTCAAGTTCTCCTTCACCGGTAATATTTGCTTTTCCAAATAAGAAGTCTGAAGGCTCGTTCACAGTTAAATGCTCATAACTTTTTGAAATTATGGTTCTTCCATCTTTAAGTG
The DNA here is from genome assembly GCA_963839165.1 of uncultured Bacteroidota bacterium. Classification (GTDB taxonomy): domain Bacteria; phylum Bacteroidota; class Ignavibacteria; order Ignavibacteriales; family Ignavibacteriaceae; genus DATFVA01. Next base: position 1,191 of record CAWIUG010000008.1, read on the forward strand.
TAATTCGTAAATCCGTCTCCGTATCGGAGATATAAGCTGAATAAATCTTCTTTCAGGATGGTAGTACCCGAATAACAGCCGCACAAATAAAGCAGCAGGCATGGTATCAGAATTGAGGAAATATATCTTTTCATTTCTCACCTTTCAACTTACCTCACTGGAAATATAATGCGCGGGAGCGGCGCAGTTGTCAAAGAATTGTAAAAACCGAATTGCGAGCTCAGTAATCACTGCCCTGTTATGTCGTCCCGAGCCATTTTCGAGATCTATCATAATTCAGCTCAACCGAATTTATATCAATTGGCGGGAAATAGTCTTTTTACAATTTCATGACAATTTCACCCTCCGGCCGCGCTATATTGGCACCCGGAGATAACTCTCATTATAAAAAAGAGGGCTGATTATGAAAACCTTATTTACTTTTTGCTTCATTTTGTTTCTTTCCGCAAACCTTGCAGCACAGATTTTTGATAAGTCAAAATCAAAAGAGCATAGACCCGATCTTATGCAGAAAAAATCATTGATGAATGCCCAAAGGATTCAGCAGTACCCCAATGCTCACCCTCCCAAAATTCCAAACGATTACACGAAATCTTTATCATACCTTGAGCAGCCCGAACCCTTTCCGCAAGGATATCAAGCGGTTCCAATCGCTCTTTCAGACTCTTTAATCGCATTTGCTTATGCTGATGGATATAATGGATTATTATTTACAACCAGCGCAGACAGCGGAAAAACCTGGGGTGATCCTGTAACAATCGAAACAGTAGATTTTTACTTTGATCATCTCACAGGATTAAAGACAAATACCGGACGTATAATATTGACCTGGTTTACTTATGACAACAATACTTTTAGCTATAACTTAAAGATGGCTTATTCAGATGATTTGTATACATGGTCCATAAGTACTCTCAATAATAATGGTGAATACTTGTATTCTTTGAATTTATCGTATACAAATGATAATAAACTCTGGCTTTGTTATTCCAGATTTGGTCCGCTCACTTTGGATCTATATTACATTACAAGTACAAACAATGGGATTACGTGGAGTGCTGAAAATATTTTCCTGTCCGATCCATCGGATAAATTTGACTTAGTAATTGTATCCGGTTTATCCTCAGCTCTGCTGGCTTTTTATTCTGATTATTCAACCGGTAATAGTACTATATATGAAAAATATTCTGCGGATGGAGGAATAACCTGGTCAGCAGGAGTGCCGGTCATAAATTCTTCATATTATGAGTCCGATCCAAAAATAGTCATGCAGCCCGATAACACGCTCTGGCTTTTCTATTATATTGAAAACCCGGCAAATCTTTTATCCGGTTTTTATCAATACGATGTCGGATACATTGTAAGCAGCAACGGCGGAACTATTTGGGGACAGCCGGAACGCTTTACGCATTATTCAGGAAACGATTATGATGTAAATACTGCTTTACTTTTCGGCAAACCATTCGTTTCTTTTTCTTCATCCCGCTGGACACTCAACCAGTATGGAACACAAATCTGGTATGGACTGATTGGAAAAACCGAAGATAGTAACCCCCCGCCTGCACTCTTGGATTTTACCTTTGGAAGAATTTCGGCTGAATTATCCTGCATTATAAATGCTTATGTTGATGATGAATCCGGAATATCGGATGTAAAAGGTGAAGTTTTCGTAAACTATTCTTCCCAGGGAATTGTCCAGCTGTACGATGACGGACTGCATAATGACTTTGAGGCGAACGATAATATCTGGGGAACAATTATTGGTCCGTTTAATATTGGTGATGATATCTGGGTATATAATACAATAACCGATATTTCCAATAATACCATTAATGTAACCTCGAGCCAGTACACCATAAATCCCGTCCACGATGCAGGCGAGTTAATTTTATCTTTACACAGCAATTCCCAGTTAGCGGAAATGGGATACACTTTCGGTACCAATGCATTCTGGCATGGCTACGATTATTTATTCCTCGGAGGGCTATGGATCGGGGCGGATTTTTCCGGGGAAAAACGTGTGATGAACATGGATTATTATGAAACAGATTGGTCTCAGACACCTGGTTCAGAAATGACCTGGATGCAGGAAATTTCGGATCAGGATTACGGTATATTTTATGACGATGCAAATTCTACAACCTCACCTATTGGATTGTCAGTTCATCAAAAAAGTTATCAGTGGAGTATGCCGGGTCAAGATGATTTTATAATTTTTGAGTACGTAATTAAAAACAGGACGTATAACACATTAAATAATCTCTTTACATCCTCATGGCTGGATCCGGATATTTGCTCCCAGTTAATCACATTCGACGACCTTGGCGCATATGATCCTGAGAGAGGAATGATTTACATGTACGATCCTCAGAATAATCCCACCGGGTATCTGGGATTAAGATTGCTGACTGAAACGCCTTCCACTGCTTATTTATATACACCTTATAATTCTGAGCCAACGAATGACGGCGAAAGATACCAGTTCATGACGGCTGGTATAATGCCGGAAGCAACAATTCTTTCAGATTACCGGATGCTCCTTACTGCACAGCCATTCTCCCTTGCACCCGGGGATTCTCAATTCGTTGCTTTTGGACTGGTAATGGGAGAAGGGTTAGCAGAGCTGCAGTCTAACGCCGATACAATGAAGGCCCTATATCAGCATTATATTGTCGGCGTGGATGATAAAAATGAAAATCCCCTGCCGACTGAGTTTAAACTTTTCCAGAACTACCCGAACCCTTTTAATCCTGCTACAAAGATAACCTGGCAATTACCTGTCGGCAGCTGGCAGACACTAAAGGTTTACGACGTTCTTGGAAACGAAATTGTAAAACTTGTAGATGAGTACAAACCTGCGGGCAGTTATGAGATTGAATTCAACGCTTCATCATTGACTAGCGGCGTCTATTTCTACAAAATACATGCAGGCAGTTTTGTGCAAACAAGGAAGATGATCCTGCTGAAATAATTTTTAGTGATATTACTTTTACATTGAAATAATCAGAGCAGATTAACAGTAAAATTAATAGGGAGGGCCTTATGAAAAAGTTCGTTCTTACATTGGTTTTATTAAATTTCTGTTTATGCGGTCAAACTCAGAATTGGGAATGGATCAATCCATATCCTACGGGATCCTTGATCAACCAGACCTGTTTTCTGAATGAACAGAAAGGCTTTGCAGTCGGTGATGGAGGAACTTTTCTTCGCACCAATGACGGCGGTACAATCTGGGATCCTGTTGATCCCGGAGTGTATCTCAACCTGGTCAAAATTTCATTTTCAGATTCATTAAACGGTAGGACGCTCGGATATGACCCGAATTCCGGAACGCAGACTTTTTTAAGAACCACAGACGGCGGGTCTACCTGGATACAGTATCCAGTTTCATCTTTTAATATATATCCGGTTGATATGTACTTTGTCGACAGTCAATACGGCTGGTGCCTGGGCGATCAGAATAAATTATTCAAAACCACTGACGGCGGACAGAACTGGCTCGATAAATCAATAAACTCATCACTTTACAACTTTTTACGCGTGCGTTTCAGTAATGAAAACAATGGGTATTTATTCGGTTACAGTTATGTATACACTTCAGGCTTTTGTATAGCACGCACAAGCAACGGCGGCAGCAGCTGGAATTTTGAAACCGGGCCTTTTCTAAATGAATCTTTCTATCCCGAATTAGTAAACGATAGTACGTCAATGTTAGTAAATAATTCCGGTTTTATATTGAAATCAACAGATTTCTGTAATTCATGGACATTCAAAATGAATGACCCCAGCGGCCAGTTTAATTCCATCGATTTTTTAGATAACAACTACGGAATTATCGGCGCGGATTCAGGCAATGTTTTACTGACGTCAGATGGAGGAATCAACTGGAACAAAATAAACACCGGCTTCCAGACAGGCATTTACTCCGTTCAATATTTAAACCAGAACTTTCTTTGCGGGAATGGATATGATCCATTGTCAATAGGATTTTCCAATATCATTACATCAACTGACCAGGGAAACACGTGGATGAATCATACCAGGAGCATAGAGAACCAGATAAACATCAGCGGCATTGAGCCGATCGATTCATTAACCGCATTTATCTGCGGAACAATGAATTACAATGATGGATACATATATAAAACAACCAACAGGGGTTTCAGCTGGCAGCTAATTTATTTTACGCCCGGCAATTATTTATTGGATATAAAATCGCTTAATCGCGATGTTATATTTGCTGCCGGAGGTAATTACAACCAGGCGGTAGTATTAAAATCATTCGACGGGGGTCAGACATGGTCAACAACAACAATAAATTCAACACTTCAGTTTAAGGGACTCGCGCTGCCCGATTCTTCGTCAATGTACGCCTATAACGAATCGCGCATCTATAAAAGCACAAATTTAGGGACTACCTGGAACAATATTTATCAGCTGTCATCCGGGTTGTTCACCGACATTGAATTCCTTTCCGGCGATGAAGGATTTTGTTTAGACGGAAATTACTCGTCCCGTATATTTAAAACCACTGATGGCGGACAGAACTGGGCTGTTTACCCGATAGTCTCCTGGGATAATGCCTACCATATGAGCTTCCCGTCCGCATCCATCGGTTATGTCACTTCTTATAGTTATTTATACAAAACCACTGACGGCGGTATTACCTGGAACCAATCATATCCCTCCACTTATTACAATAGAGATATTGTGTTTAACGATGAGTCAAACGGATGGATTACAACAGGTTACGGAATTTATAGAACCACTGACGGCGGCCAGAACTGGAATATTGAATTTACACAACAGAACACCGACTTATTTACTGTATTCGGGTTAAGGAGAGGCGGTGAATTATGGGCCGGCGGTTCATACTCCTATCTGATCAAGTACAAAAGTGAGCTCCCTTCCCCCATTTCGATAACAAGTGATATCAGGGTAGATATCCCCAAAGAATTCGCGCTTCTGCAGAACTACCCTAATCCGTTCAACCCGGCTACAAAGATCAGGTATGATGTTCCCAAAGAAACGAAAGTGGTGCTGAAAATTTACGACGTACTGGGGGCAGAAGTAACCACGCTTATAAACCAGAATATGCGTCCGGGGAGATACACAGCAGAATGGAATGCCGGAAACTTTGCAAGCGGAGTATACATATACAGAATGGATGCCGATGGTTTCTCATCATCAAAGAAGCTGATGTTGTTGAAATAAGGCAATATTAACCAACAATTTTAAGTGATTGAATGAATGACCCGCCTTTCTGTTTTATCAGCCGGGGTTGGCGGGCAAGTTGAATGATTGAAAGTCGAATGAATGTTTGATTGAATGATTGAATGAGATTGAATGATTGAATGATTGAATGATTGGATGATTGAATGATTGGATGATTGACGAACAACGTAACGGATGCTTACCGGATTTTTCATTAAGAGTTTATCACCGCTAAGACGCAAAGGCGAGAAGAAATTACAATGTCATTTCGAACCCCGGAAAAGCAGAAGGTAAGAGGTTAAGAAGGTAAGAAGTTAAGCGCCAAAATATTGAATTTTGTCATCCGGGACGCCCTGAATCGCTTTCGTAATCCCGCTTGTCTCTCTTGCCTCTGGAATGTGGCTAAAGCCTGCACTCTCATCCAATTCCTTTTACCCGTCAGCTAAAGCAGACGGCAATTTAATTCCTCAATTTTACAAATGTCATTTCGAACAAAGGTGAGAAATCTGAAGCAGGATTGTTTTGCCACTAAGACACTAAGGCGCGAAGAATGTTTTATTTAATCGAACGCAGATCGAAAGGTAGTGAATGAACGAATGGTTGAATGGTTGAATGACAAATGATTGAATGCTGAACCACGAGTGATTGAATGATTGAATGAGATTGAATGATTGAATGATTGGTTGATTGACGAACCGCGCAGTGAAAACGTATTTGAATTTGCATTCACCTGCAAAGTCACTTGTAGAAAGCAATTCAGCGAACCAGCTTTACACGCTTGCCTGCTTAAGATTTCTCCATCCTCCTTACGTCGGATGTCGAAATGACAATTCCTGGAAGTTATGATCCGCGGGTCAATCGAATTTGTCATTTCGAAGGAGTCCCGGTGATTTAGCTAAAGACTATCCGGGACGACTGAGAAATCTTACTTGCTAATTCAATAAAACGCAGATTTAACGGATCGAATGGATTTTCGCAGATAAGAAATTTGAATGATTGTATTTCCGATTTGCTGATCTGTGTTAAAGTAGCTCGGGTCCCTTGCCCGGGATTCCTTCAGCACAAAACCCCATCATTCTTTTTAACTCAGTTCAGAGAACTGAGATACGAGCCCGCTTCAATGCAGCCCGTTGCAAACAATATCCTTACTTGCCTCTGGAATGTGGCTAAAGCCTGCACTCTCATCCAATTCCTTTTACCCGTCAGCTAAAGCAGACGGCAATTTAATTCCTCAATTTTACCTACCTGATTTTATTATTGCTCAATCCAAATGTCATTTCGAACTCCGGCACACTTTGCTCCAGCTTGAAGCCGGGGTGAGAAATCCGACTTCTTCCTTCTTACCTTTATCTTTTATCTTGTCCCTCACCTTCTTACCTTCTAATCTTCTCATCTTCTTATCTTCTCATCCTCCTACTTTCTCACCCCCTTCGCGGTAACAGGGTTCCTCAATCTTAAGGCGCGCTGTTTAAGGCAAATTCTTAGAGTGGATTGAAAACTTCAAATTCTTCCGATTTCTTAAGGATTTTCTGATCGTTACTAAATAAAGTATAGTTATGTTGTTTTGATTGTTCACAAATAATTGAATCTGGTAACCGTAAACCCGTTTTGTTCCTTATATTGATGGTAAGTTTCGCAGTTGCTCTATTCGGGTAAAATATTTCTACTTCCTTTAGAAAGGATTTAATTTTTTTTAATTCATTAGGAGTAACATCATAGCATTGAAGTTCAATTTCAGTTATAAACTAAATTGCAATATTGTCAGCCTTACTTATGCTTTCAAATACTTTTTCTACACCCTTAAGAAAATAAATAACTATATTTGTATCAAGTAATGCATTCATAACCTATCGTTCCACTCCTGGCGAATTCGTTTTTGGAACGAATCAGGATTTTCGCCGCCTTTTATTGAACCAGCCAATTTAAGAATATTTTCTACTGAAGTTTTTCGTCCGGTTCCGAGTGGCAGAATTATAATTTCCGCCTCCTGACCGATTAAACCCTCTAATTCATTGATATGAAGATTCTTAGAAATTATTTTCCTTTTGATTTTAATGGCTTCCATTTTTTCTTTCTTTTTAGGAATTAATATAAACCCTTTTATAAAAATATTCAGCAGAATAATTCTTCATAAGTTATTTAATTTGGTGAACTCCAATAGAGGTTATTAGTGGAGCAACTACTTCTTATATACCACCCGGATCACAATTCGGTACAATAATATTATTGAAATTTGATCTTTTAACCTGTTTTTTGGAGTGAAATCAATTTATCGAGCTCTTCTTCTGAAGGTCTCACTCTGCTGGCTATCCTGCAAAAATAGGCAAAACATCCATAATTTCTTTGTCAGTCTGCTGCGCTGGTTGCCCTCTCACCTTCTCATCTTCTCATCTTCTCATCTTCTTATCTTCTTATCTTTGGAATTTACCCTATAAAGTGTACAAGTAATTAAGCAACTATTTGTCCTTTTAGCAACTCTTCAAATTCAAAAGGTGATAAATAACCAATTGTAGAATGACTTCTCTGCCTATTGTAAAATATTTCAATGTAATCGAATATCTTCATCTTTGCTTCCTGTCTGCTGTTAAATTGTTCAAAACTGATCAGCTCTGATTTTAATGTGTGAAAGAAACTTTCCATAACTGCATTATCATAACAATTCCCTTTACGGCTCATACTCTGGATCATTTTATCTTCATTCAGAAATTCCCTCACTTCATCTGAGGCATATTGACTACCTCGATCTGAATGGAATATTATCCCTGGATTTTCACCCCGGTTAACTATTGCCTGCTTTAGTGCTGCAATAACCAAAGAACTTCTCAGTGTCACATCTAAGTGCCAGCCAACTATCATCCTGGAGCATAAATCCAGTATACAGCACAAATACAGCCACCCTTCCTTAGTCCATATATACGTAATGTCGGAAACCCATATCTTATTTGTTTCTGTAGAATGAAAATTCTGCCCAACTATATTTTCTGCTACCGGGTAATTATGCTCGGAATTTGTTGTTACCTTGTATTTCCGTTTTGTTTTTGCCCTTATTCCGTGCGTTCGCATTATTCTTACTACTCTTTTCCTATTGCATTTGAAACCTTGTTTCCTGAGTTCTTTATATATTCTTGGGCTTCCATATACTCCTCTATAATTATGATAAATCTTTTCTATTTGTTCTAACAAATATTGGTCATCTAGTCGTTTTTGTGTCATTTTCCTTCTTACATATTTATGATATCCGCTCCTTGATACTTCTATATTTTACACATCTTCCCAAGTCTGAATTCCTTTCGATTCTCCATTATAAATCTGTATTTCATTGCTGTATTTTTGAGAAGATGTTTACTACTTTTTTTAATATGTCGCGCTCCTCTTTTATATCGATTAATTCTTTCCTTACTTTCCTCAATTCTTCTTCTTCTGGTTTTAATCGCCCGTTGCCTGGAAATGAATTCTTCGGATCTTCCCTATACTGTTTTATCCATCGATATAGCACATTTTCATTTATCCTTAGTCCCTTTGCTACATCCCTGGCTCTTCGTCCTCCCTCCAGGACTAATTTTACTGAATTTCGCTTAAATTCAGTATCATAACTCCTACGTTGTTTTCCTGTTTCCATCTTATTCCTCCAATGATTTATTATTAATATACTATCTTAACCATTGGTACACTATAGGGGTAATATCATTCTTCCTTCTTACTTTTATCTTTATCTTGGCCCTCACCTTCTTATCTTCTCATCTTCTTATCTTCTCATCCTCCTACCTTCTCACCCTCCCCCCTCTGCGCCTCCGCGCCTTGCGGTAAACTCCGTTATTCACCTGACTTCTTCCTTGTTACTTTTATCTTTTATCTTGCCTCCCCCCTCCGCGCCTCTGCGGTAATGTAACCTCACTCAGCACACCATTCCCTCATTTCGTTTAACTTACCGTAAAAAACGAAAAACTTAGGGATGATATAATGAAGCTCGCAATTGCATCAGACTTGCACCTTGGAAATCTTTTGTGCTCACTTGTTGAATGGAACGGAGAAGAATATAAAGGGCCGAAATACCGCGGCTTCTGTGAGGCTGCAGGATCCGGGAACGATTACCTCATCCTGCCCGGTGATATCCTCGATTTCTCCGTAGCCGGTTATGAGAACGCTTACGCGGCAGCTAAAGTATTCTTCACCCTGCTGCAGAAAGATGACATCGCAGATCAGATCATTTATATTCCCGGAAATCACGATTACGATATCTGGAACATAGTTGAGAATGAGGTTAATATCATTCTCCAGACAAAGGGAGAGAAGATCCGCGGAAGTTCAGAACGGCAGTACCAGGGGATCTGGACGACAGAAAAAACACCACTGCCCCAGGCTTCACTCTTCCCGGAGTGGGTAAACCAGGGGCGGTGCATATACCTACGGAGGATTATTTTTAGATCAATCACCGATGAGCCTTCACACTTATATTCGCCTAACCTAACCTGTACCTGGTATCAGATAAAGGCAACATCTGATTACACACGGTCAGTACCTCGATAGCTATGGTCGCTGTTGTCCCGATGGGCCCCATCATTTTCGGAACCGAACTTAAGCTGGGGACTCAAATGGATATTAAGGAGATGGTGGGAATGAGCTTTCCCTTCAATCGGCTGGCATGCTCAGGGGTGGGTCAGGCGGGAATCTGCTGAAACATTTTTCCGGGTTCAGCATGAAATAAAAGAGAGCAGACTCAAAAACGTCCGGCATTACCTTAGTAACCTCTTCAGCTACCTCGATGATCATGTATTGTTTCAGACAGGAAAGGTTACCAGTTTTTGCCAAAGCGGCAACCGGCTTTGCCTTCAGTAAAGCTACAAAGCGGATCCTGGCGATGATCACACCGGAAACAAAAGTACGATACAACAAAGAATACTTCCGGCTTCCCGAAGTACAGAAAAGATTTTTCACGTACTACAATGCCTGCCTCGCTGAAGTAGAGCAGCTGGGAAAATTTCACGAAATTCAGATCCCGCAGCCACTCGGCGACATGATCTTCGGTCACACCCACGTACCGATAACAATGGATAACCCGATCATAATCGATTCCGCTTCCGGCACATCCGTCAGTCTCTGCAATACCGGCGGGTGGTTGTGGAAACAGACCAGGGATAAAAAGAATTCCGCACACGCTAGTAGTTTTCAAATAGGAATCAGGCAAAGGGATCTATGGCCCCTTTCGAATTTACATTGATTGGACACAGGATTCTCACCGCCAAGACGCAATGGCGCGAAGAGATTCCAATGTCATTTCGAACCCCGGAAAAGCAGAAGGTAAGAGGTTAAGAAGGTAAGAAGTTAAGCGCCAAAATATTGAATTTTGTCATCCGGGACGCCCTGAATCGCTTTCGTAATCCCGCTTGTCTCTCTTGCCTCTGGAATGTGGCTAAAGCCTGCACTCTCATCCAATTCCTTTTCCCCGTCCGCTAAAGCTGGACGGCAATTTAATTCCTCAATTTTACCTACCTGATTTTATTATTGCTCAATCCAAATGTCATTTCCTGAGAAATTTGAAGTATGTAAATATTAATTCAATTAATAGATTAAGATTTCTCTTATCCTTCTTACTCGGATGTTCGAAATTAAATTCTAATCTTCATCGCTGTTCTAATCGATTTTTTCATTTCGAAGCATATAATCTTCTCATATTTCTAAATGTATCCTGGATAATTGAATGGCGAACTTGCTTTAATAGAACGCAGATTGAACGGATAAAATAGTGAATGAACGAATGGGTGAATGGATGAATAACGAATGAATGATGAATGAATCACGAGATTGAATGAATGAATGATTGATGATTCGGTAAATTAATAAAAGGTCTCGCTTTCCTTTATGAGTTACTACCTATAAATTAGGTAGAAAAAATGAACTTCTAAAAAGAAAGGAGACCTGTTATGAAAATAACAAAACTATCAACAAGCCACAATCCTATGAATTATGTAGATGCAAACTTCTACGATTATTACATAGCAATAGACTGGTCCAGCACAGTAATGGCAATAGCCTGGATGAGAAGTAATAGTACTAATCCTGTAGTCAAAAATAATCTGCCGGCAAAGTTAAGTGTAATAAAGGACTATATTAAAGACTTATCGGGAAAAAAAATATTGACTATAGAGGAGACAACGGGAGCCCAGTGGTTATATGTAGAGTTGAAAGACTATGTAGATAAAATAATTATCTGCAATACATACAGGAATGCTCTTCTGAAAGAGGGTGCCAAGAATGATGCAAAGGATGCAAAAGATCTATGCAGGTTATTAAGAGCAGGAATGATAAAAGAAGTATACCATAGTACAGATGAAAACTACAAAATCAGAAAATTCTTTAGTGCATATAATGACCTGGTTAAAGCAGGAGTAAGGACACAAAATCAACTCTCTGCAATATACAGGTCATATGGACAAAACCATAAGAAAGACAAGTTAAACATAAAGGATGACCCGTATATTGATTTTATAATTGAGGAGAAACTCAAAACAATAGCTCTCTACAAAGAAGAAAAAAAGATATACATAAAATTTTTCAGAGAAATAATGAAGAGTAATAAAACCATAAAGAATCTAAAAGCTATCAAAGGAATAGGTTTAATAAATGCGGTAAAGATATTTTCAATAGTAATAGATGCAACCAGGTTTCAGACAAAATATCGTTATTGGTCGTACTGCGGATTGACAAAATACAGAATGGAAAGCGGCCAGAAGTACTATGGTAAAAGAAACACACAATATTCACGAGTATTAAAGGAAGCTTATAAAACAGCGGTTATGGCAGCTTTAAGAGGTAAAAATGATATCCGTGAATATTACGATAGCTTGTTAAAGGAAGGGGTGCCGGGAAAACTGGCTAGGAATAAGGTATGCAGATATATAGCAACATCGACCCTGGCAATGATGAAACACGGCACAGAGTATAAACTATACAACTGGAGAGAAAACAAAATAAACTAAGATAAAGCTAATAATATAATGGCAATTAAAGACTACTTAGGACGAGTTTGTTAATAAAGAAGAAATATAGAAGAACAATTTTATTCTCCGGGGATGAAGTTCAGCAATCATTCTGCTTCATTCGAAAGCCACTTGATTCGATAACTCTTCCCGTTATTCAACAAAATTTAACGTAATTCAAATACAGTAAATACAGAAGATTCAGATAGACGATTAGAAAAGAGGATAAACCTATAGGTTAAAGTAAAAATTGTTAAAAACAGAAAGCAGAAAACAAGCTGCACCAGTAGTTTGGAAAGCGAGCCCAAAAGTAATAAAACAAATTGTACAATTTGTCATTGGTGAACTATTTTTACTTGACTTTTTCATTAATCGGAATGATTGAATGAGATTGAATGATTGACGAACCCGCCTACCATCCTTCACTTCGTTACGGCTGGTAAACCGTCGAGGCAGGCAGCGCAACATATGGTTACCGGATTTTTCATTAAGAGGTTTTTGCCACTAAGCCGCAAAGGCACAAAGAGATCGCATTGTCATTTCTGAGAAAT
>CAWIUG010000009.1:0-5178 GCA_963839165.1 uncultured Bacteroidota bacterium
TGACTTCTTCCTTGTTACTTTTATCTTTTATCTTGTCCCTTACCTTCTTATCTTCTTAACTTCTTACCCTTGCTTCCGTTCCTTTGAATATGTAATTTTGCAATTGAATTGCAAATCTACATAGATTTCATATGTATCTTAAACGAAAAATAACCTCGCATTTACAACAAGTTCTACAAAAATTTCCGGTAGTATCCTTAACCGGACCGAGACAATCAGGGAAAACAACACTTCTTAAAACAGAATTTCAGAACTATAAATATTATAACCTGGAACGAATTGATTACAGGAATATTATCAAAGAAGATCCGGTAGGTTTCTTAAAGGATGCTGGTACAAAAATAATCTTCGACGAGGCTCAAAATTTGCCTGAACTCTTTAGTTACATCCAGGTTATATCAGATGAACGGAATATTGCCGGAAATTTTATCCTTTCGGGTTCCCAAAGTTTTTTATTAAATGAAAAAATTTCCCAGTCCCTTGCTGGCCGTGTGAATATTAACCATCTGTTTCCCTTTGATATAACTGAAATAGACATCCTTCACAATCAAAGTTTAAATGAAACAATCCTGAAAGGTTTTTATCCCAGGATTTATGACATGCAGATCAAACCTCAGGATTTTTATCCTTCTTATCTGCAGACATATATTGAACGGGATATCCGAACTCTGAAGTCTATAGAAAACCTGAATACTTTTACCAGGTTTTTAGGATTATGTGCCGGCAGAATAGGACAGATTCTGAACATCAGCTCTATCGCAAATGATGCCGGAATTTCTGTCAATACAGCTAAAGCATGGCTCTCATTACTCGAGACAAGTTTTGTCATTTATCTCCTCAAACCTTATTACAATAATTTTAATAAACGCCTTATTAAAGCTCCAAAATTATATTTTTATGATACCGGGGTGGCGGCATCATTATTAAATCTTTCTGAGCCGAATTCACTCAAAACTCATTATGCCTATGGAGCACTTTTTGAGAACCTTGTAATAAGCGAAATAATTAAAAGCATTAACCATCAAGGCCGTCAGCCGGCAGTTTACTATTGGAGGGAAAGTAATGGTACGGAAATAGACTGCGTTGTAGAGAATCAGGCCGGAAAGCCGATGTTGATTGAATGCAAGGGAGGGGAGACATTTAACAAGGAATACCTTAAGAACCTTTTACGTTTTCCTGATGATCAAACTCAGGAATTTGAAAAAATATTAATTTATGCAGGTGAAAATTCTATGCGGATAAAAGATATCAGCATAAAAAGCATAAACGATATTCCCGATTTTATTGAACATCTATAGCGCGAGCCCCCGCTCATCAAATAACGAATAAAACTATTCGAATGACCATAAATGACTATCGGATGACTGAATGACCCATGAGAAATCTGACTTATACCTTGTTTCAAATACTAACCAACTTTTGTATGGATGTATTGCTGGATGATTGTATGGCGAACCTGCTTTAATGGAACGCAGATCGAAAGGTAGTGAATAGTATCCTCAGACATATTTTTGCTTTTTTGGTCAAGATATCAGAACTCACAATAGTTTGTAACGTATAGCGGTGGCTGATTTATCCCGACAGGTCTTACTTGGTCGGGAGTGGCCCGCCCTCGCCTTCAATTTTAGGCGGGGACGTTGAGTCCTCGAAATCCCGCTAAGTTAGCTATTTATTTTTCGGCTCTGCGGGATATCGAAGCCACCGAAAATCAAAAAATGTTCAATAATATATGGAGCTTCTTACCTATCCGTGGTTGTTTTTGGTTGTCGGCTATGCCGCGCTAAGAACGAATGGTTGAATGAGTGAATGAATGTTGAGCCTCAAGGCGAAACCCCACTTTGCGGGGAATGGCAGGCAGCGCAGCATATACCTCCCGGATATTTCATCTAACTGAGTTTGTCATTTCTGAGAAATCTGAAGTATGTAAATCTTAAATCAATTAATAAATTAAGATTTCTCCATCCTCCTTACGTCGGATGTCGAAATGACAATTTCCGGAAATTATCCGGCAGCTGCAGGACTGAATCGCTTAAGCGAAACAGCGTTTCGCTTTACACGCTTGCCTGCTTAAAATTTCTCAAATCCAATGAAGAATCCCTGACGTGTCCGCTACGCCAGTAGACTTCTTATCTTCTCATCTTCTTATCTTCTCATCTTCCAATCAAACCCCCAATACAAAATCCGCGCACCCGACACTCCGCTGTTCGCCCTACTTCTTCCTTGTTACTTTTATCTTTTATCTTGCTTTTCATCCATGCAATTTCTCTACCTACTCCCTACTATTTACTATCTACTCCGTCCCTCCCTCTCTCAGTCCCTCAGTCTCTAAGTCTCTAAATTCGCCTCCATCACCTCAATAATATCATCTTCCTCGTTGCAGTAAATCCGCCCGCCTCTATCCTGTAATAATACACTCCGCTGCTCAGGTTAGCGGCATTGAAAGTAACCTGATGACTTCCTGCTCTGACATTCTCATTTACAAGTTCTGTTACCTTCTGCCCGAGTACATTATAAACAACCAGATGAACAAAACCATCCTTCGGTACAGAATAGCTGATGCTTGTTGCGGGATTAAACGGGTTTGGATAATTCTGTTCCAATAAAAATTTATCCGGTGTATTAATATTCACCTCAACTGCCTTGCTGTATTCATAACTCCCGTCAAAATCGATCTGCTTCAGCCTGTAGGAAAGACTTGACTGCCTATCCTGAATATTATCCGTAAAAGTATAGCTGTGCGGTTCCGTTGTTGTCCCGAATCCCTGAACATATCCGGCCTTTTCCCACCTCCCCCCGTCGCTATTCGATTTATTCTCAGCGCTCTGCCTGTATATCTCAAACCCTCTGTTGTTTGTTTCTGTCGCCGTACTCCAGTTCAGCGTTACATTATTTCCATCGGCACTTGCCGTAAAACTCACAAGCTCAACAGGAGTCACCTCCGGCACATATCCTGATGCCTCATTACTGAAGTAACTATGATAACCCCCGGTAAAAGTACTAACCCTGTAAGTATAATTTTCATTCAGGTAAACGGTAGTATCAATAAATATTCGTGTATTCACATTGGTCTGTCCTATGGTAGTATAAGGATTATTATCTTCCGGAAGTCCGTCCTGCCTTTGAATCCAATATCCCGATATCGGATCAAGCGCCCAGCCCGGGTCCCAGTTCAGCACAACCTGTCTGACCGTATAGCTTGCTCTTGCCTCAAGCTGTGAAGGAGGATACGCCGTTATTGTTAAAGGAATAATAGCCCACACCTCATCAACATAGAAATAATTTATATTATCCGAATTCCCCTTGTAATAAAAACCAATACGATAATTCCCTTCAGCCATGAACGAGCACCAGCCTGTTTCCGGTCCCACATCTCCGGTAGCATTCACCTCCCAGAGAGAATCCCAGGTAACACCGTTATCTGTGGTAATTCCCAGTCCAACAGTTGCTGTATCCGAATTAAAATCCAGGTAATATTGAAACTGGTAGCTTATACCCAGTCCTGCAGGCTCAGCAATTTCCGGAGAGATCAGGTATGAAGTACCCGTAAAGGAGGGACTGCCGCTGAATGCCGCCTCGCCGGGATAAGATGAAGTATGAGCCGTATTCGACCAGTACCAGTTTCCTGTTCCCTGAGGTCCGGCTGCCTGCCATCCCTCAAGATCATTTGTAAATTCATAAAAGTCGTAATTAACTCCCGGATCAGTGTAAAAATACCAAACCGGCCTCAGCAAGTCCCGCGATAATTTATCATTAAGCAGGTACCATTCCGCAACGCACCAGAAATATTTAGTATTCGGACTCAGAGGGGAATTGAGCTGAACTGAATCATAAACCGTTGATGGTTCCCCCGATAACAGCAATGCAGAAGGATCCAGGTTCGCGACGAGCGCCGAATCCTCTCCGAAAAAAATCTCATTAAAGTAAACACTATCGGGATTCTCCCAGTAAAGAATATGTCCCGTTCCGGTTATCCCGATCGCACCATTGGCAGTCATCGGGTGAAAAGCATTTGTACCGGATTGAGCAAAAACAGACAGGCTGATCGATAATAATACCAGAAGAGTAAAGATAGATTTCATTTCCCGCTCCCTTTCCAAAAGTTGTCCATAATAATATAATAATTCACACTAACATTCAATCATTATGATTGTATGCTTTAATTGATCGCAGATTGAATATGTGTACATGGATAAAGTTACGCGCTAAAGATTTCTCCATCCTCCTTACGTCGGATGTCGAAATGACAATAAGTACTTAAATCGTCATTTCCCATAACCCCATCATCCATCATCCATCTTCTTACCTTCTTATCTTCTAACCTTCTTTCCTCTTCACGGTTCGAACACCATCACCTCAATAATATCACCTGGCTGTATAGAATCCCGGCTTTAGCCACATTTTTATAAGATTTCTTTCCGCTTCTATCTCTTTGGCTAAAGCCCTCCTTCTCTCGGTCTTACTACCCCCACGACTTAAAAGTCGTGGCAAGTCAATCTTCTCAATACCTTCTTACCTTCTTACCTTCTCACCTTCTTATCTTCTCACCTTCTCTCTCCCCTCCCTCAGTCCCTCCGTCCCTCCCCCTCCTGCCCCCATAAAACAATACCCCTGCAATAACTACAGGGGTATTGGCGCATTGTACCACCTTAATCTTATTTACCAGTATATTTTTGCATTATAATGATTATAAATATCAGTCATGTAATTATAATCAGGACTCTTAGGCCAATTGTCCTTATCAAAACCCGGTGCATTTTCCAGGGTTCCCTTAGATACATTAAGCAGAAATTGTTCATTCACGGTATCCAGCTTCAATTTTTCCCATGGTACCGCAAAATATTTTCCGCCCATTCCTAAAAATCCGCCGAAAGAAACAACAGCGTATGCTATCCTATCCTTTATCTGCATCAAGCATAATCTCCTCTATTTTTCCCAGATCCTCACCAGCTGAATTTGTTACGTCGTCCCCTATCATCGTTGTTGCCGATAAAACAGTCATAAGTCCTCCAAAATTTTAAATTAATTGAATTGATTATAGCAAATGGAAAGACTTTAAAAAATGTAAATTATCACGAATCAGCAGGCAAAAAACTTCCGCCCCCAATCTCCAGCCTTCCCGCAAATGGAACGCAGATTGAAGGATAAAATATTGAATGAACGAATGGTTGAATGGTTGAA
>CAWIUG010000010.1:0-7860 GCA_963839165.1 uncultured Bacteroidota bacterium
ACCCATTCGTCCATTCAATATTTTATCCGTTCAATCTGCGTTCCATTAAAGCAGGTCCGCCATACAATCATCCAGCCATACACCCATACAAAAGTTGGTTATTTATTTGAAACAAGGAATAAGTCAGATTTCTCACCCCGGATTAAAGTTGGAGCTAAGCTTTCCGGGGTTCGAAATGACAATGGAATCTCTTCGCGCCATTGCGTCTTGGCGGCAATAAACCTTTAATGAAAAATCCGGTAAGCATCCGTTACGTTGTTCGTCAATCATTCAATCTCATTCAATCATTCTCTATTAATGAAAAAGTCAAGTAAAAATAGTTCACCAATGACAAATTGTACAATTTGTTTTATTACTTTTGGGCTCGCTTTCCAAACTACTGGTGCAGCTTGTTTTCTGCTTTCTGCTTTTAACAATTTTTACTTTAACCTAGAGGTTTATCCTCTTTTCTAATCGTCTATCTGAATCTTCTGTATTTACTGTATTTGAATTACGTTAAATTTTGTTGAATAACGGGGAGAGTTAACCGAATCAAGTGGCTTTCGAATGAAGCAGAATGATTGCTGAACTTCATCCCCGGAGAATAAAATTGTTCTTCTATATTTCTTCTTTATTAACAAACTCGTCCTAAGTAGTCTTTAATTGCCATTATATTTTTAGCTTTATCTTAGTTTATTTTGTTTTCTCTCCAGTTGTATAGTTTATACTCTGTGCCGTGTTTCATCATTGCCAGGGTCGATGTTGCTATATATCTGCATACCTTATTCCTAGCCAGTTTTCCCGGCACCCCTTCCTTTAACAAGCTATCGTAATATTCACGGATATCATTTTTACCTCTTAAAGCTGCCATAACCGCTGTTTTATAAGCTTCCTTTAATACTCGTGAATATTGTGTGTTTCTTTTACCATAATTCTTCTGGCCGCTTTCCATTCTGTATTTTGTCAATCCGCAGTACGACCAATAACGATATTTTGTCTGAAACCTGGTTGCATCTATTACTATTGAAAATATCTTTACCGCATTTATTAAACCTATTCCTTTGATAGCTTTTAGATTCTTTATGGTTTTATTACTCTTCATTATTTCTCTGAAAAATTTTATGTATATCTTTTTTTCTTCTTTGTAGAGAGCTATTGCTTTGAGTTTCTCCTCAATTATAAAATCAATATACGGGTCATCCTTTATGTTTAACTTGTCTTTCTTATGGTTTTGTCCATATGACCTGTATATTGCAGAGAGTTGATTTTGTGTCCTTACTCCTGCTTTAACCAGGTCATTATATGCACTAAAGAATTTTCTGATTTTGTAGTTTTCATCTGTACTATGGTATACTTCTTTTATCATTCCTGCTCTTAATAACCTGCATAGATCTTTTGCATCCTTTGCATCATTCTTGGGACCCTCTTTCAGAAGAGCATTCCTGTATGTATTGCAGATAATTATTTTATCTACATAGTCTTTCAACTCTACATATAACCACTGGGCTCCTGTTGTCTCCTCTATAGTCAATATCTTTTTTCCCGATAAGTCTTTAATATAGTCCTTTATTACACTTAACTTTGCCGGCAGATTATTTTTGACTACAGGATTAGTACTATTACTTCTCATCCAGGCTATTGCCATTACTGTGCTGGACCAGTCTATTGCTATGTAATAATCGTAGAAGTTTGCATCTACATAATTCATAGGATTGTGGCTTGTTGATAGTTTTGTTATTTTCATAACAGGTCTCCTTTCTTTTTAGAAGTTCATTTTTTCTACCTAATTTATAGGTAGTAACTCATAAAGGAAAGCGAGACCTTTTATTAATTTACCGAATCACTTGTGGTTATTCATTCGTCATTCAACCATTCAACCATTCGTTCATTCAATATTTTATCCTTCAATCTGCGTTCCATTTGCGGGAAGGCTGGAGATTGGGGGCGGAAGTTTTTTGCCTGCTGATTCGTGATAATTTACATTTTTAAAGTCTTTCCATTTGCTATAATCAATTCAATTAATTTAAAATTTTGGAGGACTTATGACTGTTTTATCGGCAACAACGATGATAGGGGACGACGTAACAAATTCAGCTGGTGAGGATCTGGGAAAGATAGAGGAGATTATGCTTGATGCAGATAAAGGAAGGATAGCATACGCTGTTGTTTCTTTCGGCGGATTTTTAGGAATGGGCGGAAAATATTTTGCGGTACCATGGGAGAAATTGAAGCTGGATACCGTGAATGAACAGTTTCTGCTTAATGTATCTAAGGGAACCCTGGAAAATGCACCGGGTTTTGATAAGGACAATTGGCCTAAGAGTCCTGATTATAATTATATGACTGATATTTATAATCATTATAATGCAAAAATATACTGGTAAATAAGATTAAGGTGGTACAATGCGCCAATACCCCTGTAGTTATTGCAGGGGTATTGTTTTATGGGGGCAGGAGGGGGAGGGACGGAGGGACTGAGGGAGGGGAGAGAGAAGGTGAGAAGATAAGAGAGGTAAGAAGGTATTGAGAAGATTGACTTGCCACGACTTTTAGGGTCTGTTGCGCAATATCTGATTATGTATAAACGACAGAAATTCCCGAAGTGAAAATATGAAGATTTACTGTATTGAAAATTTTCTTTCTTGTTCAACTTTCGTCTTTTGGACTCCCACCCTTGGATGTTTCCCTAACCCCTTTAGTAATCTTTTTAAGTTCTGAACAGAAGCAATCAGATATGACTTTTTTTGAGCATTATCTATTCCTCTTGTCATAAACTTACTTAGCGTATGATTAGACTTGGCTTCAGCAAATAAACCTTCCGAAACAGTTTTCCTTATTATATAAGCTTGCCTGGCTCTGGGTGTTTTCAATCTGCCATCTAACCTTTCATATTCCTTATAATAAATGGTCCTGCTTATACTTCTAAATTTTGCCTTTGGGCAGCATTGATTCTTTAATGGACATCCCTGACAATCCTCTTTTTTTGCTTTGTATCTTTTCCTCTGAGACTGCTTTTCATATCTGTAATATTCCAACTGCTTATTATTCGGACAAAGAACTTTATCTTCTTCTTCCTCATATATAAATTTCTTGTTGGCTTTAACAACAGGGTTTTTACTCCGCTTTGTCGGTACGAAGGCTTTTATATTACGGTTCTCAAATTCTCTTAAATTTTCTCCCGAACAATATCCTTTATCAGCTGAGACTTCTTCTATTGCTAATCCTAATTGCTTTAACCTTTTTTCTGCTCTGTCAAATACTTCTAAAAATACTTTTGTATCTCCTCTGTCTGAATAGGTTGTCAATACATCGGTGATAACCCTGTTTTTACTGTCTGCACTATAGTGCGTTGTATAATATAATCCCGTTTGAGTCCCTGGTTTTGTTGCTATTCTGCTATCAGGATCTGTCCTGCTGAAATATTTTTCATTCTTATCTCTTTCTGTCCTTACTTGTTTTTCAGAATCACTTTCCTCGAATTTTGATTCCTCTTCCTTTTTATTTTTATCATTTTCGTCTTTTTTTTCTTCCTCATCCATAGGATTTTCGGCATATGTCCTGTCTGTGAATTCCTTTAAACTTAATTTGGGAACTTTCCTCTCAAGGCTATCCAATGAAGCATTTGCTTTGACTAATGTGGAATCTATTGATTGATGCTTCCCTTCTATCAATCCTGCCTGATAACATTTTTCAAGGATTTGATTAAATACTAATTCAAAAGTCTCTTTCTTTATTATTGTTCTGGTTCTTGATATCGTTGAATGCCATGGTAGCTTTTCATCTATATCATATCCCAGATAATATCTTATGCTAAGACTATCACTGGCTTTTCTTACTAATTCCCTGTCAGATATTATATTTTCAAAAAATCCAAACAGATTTAGCTTAAAAAATACTACCGGGTCTATCGATGGATTCCCTGTTTTTCCATATAGGCTTTTGCATTCCTGATAAACGAATCTCAAATCTAAGATCGATTCTAGTCTCCTGTAGAAATCATCTTCCGGTACTAAATCATCTAAAGTTAAATTATACATTAATTTCGGCTGAAATTTCTTTTTACCAAGCATAGATTTTTTCCTGTGTATAGGTTTATCTATTCTAAACAAATTGCATGCCTAAGAGTTGTGCAACAGACCCTTTAAGTCGTGGGGGTAGTAAGACCGAGAGAAGGAGGGCTTTAGCCAAAGAGATAGAAGCGGAAAGAAATCTTATAAAAATGTGGCTAAAGCCGGGATTCTATTTTTTATAGAAACAGCCAGGTGATATTATTGAGGTGATGGTGTTCGAACCGTGAAGAGGAAAGAAGGTTAGAAGATAAGAAGGTAAGAAGATGGATGATGGATGATGGGGTTATGGGAAATGACGATTTAAGTACTTATTGTCATTTCGACATCCGACGTAAGGAGGATGGAGAAATCTTTAGCGCGTAACTTTATCCATGTACACATATTCAATCTGCGATCAATTAAAGCATACAATCATAATGATTGAATGTTAGTGTGAATTATTATATTATTATGGACAACTTTTGGAAAGGGAGCGGGAAATGAAATCTATCTTTACTCTTCTGGTATTATTATCGATCAGCCTGTCTGTTTTTGCTCAATCCGGTACAAATGCTTTTCACCCGATGACTGCCAATGGTGCGATCGGGATAACCGGAACGGGACATATTCTTTACTGGGAGAATCCCGATAGTGTTTACTTTAATGAGATATTTTTCGGAGAGGATTCGGCGCTCGTCGCGAACCTGGATCCTTCTGCATTGCTGTTATCGGGGGAACCATCAACGGTTTATGATTCAGTTCAGCTCAATTCCCCTCTGAGTCCGAATACTAAATATTTCTGGTGCGTTGCGGAATGGTACCTGCTTAATGATAAATTATCGCGGGACTTGCTGAGGCCGGTTTGGTATTTTTACACTGATCCGGGAGTTAATTACGACTTTTATGAATTTACAAATGATCTTGAGGGATGGCAGGCAGCCGGACCTCAGGGAACAGGAAACTGGTACTGGTCGAATACGGCTCATACTTCATCTTATCCCGGCGAGGCGGCATTCAGCGGCAGTCCCTCCTTTACGGGTACTTCATACCTGATCTCTCCGGAAATTGCTGAGCCTGCAGGACTGGGTATAAGCTACCAGTTTCAATATTACCTGGATTTTAATTCGGATACAGCAACTGTTGGACTGGGAATTACCACAGATAACGGTGTTACCTGGGATTCTCTCTGGGAGGTGAATGCTACCGGAGATGTGGGACCGGAAACAGGCTGGTGCTCGTTCATGGCTGAAGGGAATTATCGTATTGGTTTTTATTACAAGGGGAATTCGGATAATATAAATTATTTCTATGTTGATGAGGTGTGGGCTATTATTCCTTTAACAATAACGGCGTATCCTCCTTCACAGCTTGAGGCAAGAGCAAGCTATACGGTCAGACAGGTTGTGCTGAACTGGGACCCGGGCTGGGCGCTTGATCCGATATCGGGATATTGGATTCAAAGGCAGGACGGACTTCCGGAAGATAATAATCCTTATATTACCATAGGACAGACCAATGTGAATACACGAATATTTATTGATACTACCGTTTACCTGAATGAAAATTATACTTACAGGGTTAGTACTTTTACCGGGGGTTATCATAGTTACTTCAGTAATGAGGCATCAGGATATGTGCCGGAGGTGACTCCTGTTGAGCTTGTGAGTTTTACGGCAAGTGCCGATGGAAATAATGTAACGCTGAACTGGAGTACGGCGACAGAAACAAACAACAGAGGGTTTGAGATATACAGGCAGAGCGCTGAGAATAAATCGAATAGCGACGGGGGGAGGTGGGAAAAGGCCGGATATGTTCAGGGATTCGGGACAACAACGGAACCGCACAGCTATACTTTTACGGATAATATTCAGGATAGGCAGTCAAGTCTTTCCTACAGGCTGAAGCAGATCGATTTTGACGGGAGTTATGAATACAGCAAGGCAGTTGAGGTGAATATTAATACACCGGATAAATTTTTATTGGAACAGAATTATCCAAACCCGTTTAATCCCGCAACAAGCATCAGCTATTCTGTACCGAAGGATGGTTTTGTTCATCTGGTTGTTTATAATGTTCTTGGGCAGCAGGTAACAGAACTTGTAAATGAGAATGTCAGAGCAGGAAGTCATCAGGTTACTTTCAATTCAGCTAACCTGAGCAGCGGAGTGTATTATTACAGGATAGAGGCGGGCGGATTTACTGCAACGAGGAAGATGATATTATTGAGGTGATGGAGGCGAATTTAGAGACTTAGAGACTGAGGGACTGAGAGAGGGAGGGACGGAGTAGATAGTAAATAGTAGGGAGTAGGTAGAGAAATTGCATGGATGAAAAGCAAGATAAAAGATAAAAGTAACAAGGAAGAAGTAGGGCGAACAGCGGAGTGTCGGGTGCGCGGATTTTGTATTGGGGGTTTGATTGGAAGATGAGAAGATAAGAAGATGAGAAGATAAGAAGTCTACTGGCGTAGCGGACACGTCAGGGATTCTTCATTGGATTTGAGAAATTTTAAGCAGGCAAGCGTGTAAAGCGAAACGCTGTTTCGCTTAAGCGATTCAGTCCTGCAGCTGCCGGATAATTTCCGGAAATTGTCATTTCGACATCCGACGTAAGGAGGATGGAGAAATCTTAATTTATTAATTGATTTAAGATTTACATACTTCAGATTTCTCAGAAATGACAAACTCAGTTAGATGAAATATCCGGGAGGTATATGCTGCGCTGCCTGCCATTCCCCGCAAAGCGGGGTTTCGCCTTGAGGCTCAACATTCATTCACTCATTCAACCATTCGTTCATTCACTACCTTTCGATCTGCGTTCAATTAAATAAACTTTCTTCGTGCCTTAGCGTCTTAGCGGCAAACAATCCTGCTTCAGATTTCTCACCCCGGCTTCAAGCTGGAGCTAAGTTTGCCGGGGTTCGAAATGACATTTGAATTGAGCGAATTGCGGATTAGCGAACCTGTCCCGTTTCTCCGCGGGATTGAGCGAATCGCACGGCGTATCGTAGCTTCCAGGAATTGTCATTTCGACATCCGACGTAAGGAGGATGGAGAAATCTTAAGCAGGCAAGCGTGTAAAGCTGGTTCGCTGAATCGCTTAAGCTGGTAAACCGGCAAGCAGGTCATTCAATCATTTAGAAACGTCCGTAACTTGCGTAAATTTTCTTCTGGTATTCTGTCATTATTAGTTATATTTACAATAATAAAATAAAGCAGCACAATTTGCCTAATTTATACCTCATTTCTGGTTGTAATGGAGCCGGAAAAACAACAGCATCTTTTACGATGCTTCCTGAAATATTGGATTGCAAAGAATTTGTTAATGCGGATAATATTGCGAGTGGAATTTCGCCATTTCAACCTCAAAATGTTTCATTTGAAGCAGGTCGTCTTATGCTGCAAAGGATTGAACAACTGATTGCTGCAAAATCTGATTTAAAAAAAAAAAAAAAAAAAAAAAAAAAAAAAAAAAAAAAAAAAAAAAAAAAAAAAAAAAAAAATTGAAATTTTTGATCAATTCACATGGAAAAGAATAAAGGCAATTTATGCTGAGTGATAGACAAGAATTGCGGGAGAAAATTTATAGAGGTGTTAAATCCGCTGTTGACAAGCTCATAGCCGCAAGAGCTAAGGACGATGATTATCTTATCATATCAGAAAACGGAAAAATTGTAAAAGTCCCGGCTAAAACACTAATAAAGAGGGGGCAAGATAAAGGATAAAAGTAAGAAGTAACAAGGGCGGGTGTCAAGATAAAAGATAAAAGTAACAAGGAAGAAGTCAGGTGATTGACGGGGTTACCGCGGAGGCGCAGAGGCGCGAAGGGAGGA
>CAWIUG010000011.1:0-325504 GCA_963839165.1 uncultured Bacteroidota bacterium
TAAAGCACTTGAATTTGTCCAGAATATAACTGTAAACGATGCCTCGACACTTACGTCAGGCCGCGTGCAGTATTCAGCTATGTGTTTTGAAGACGGCGGAATTGTTGATGACCTTCTTGTATACCGCATCGCCGATGACGAATTTATGCTGGTAATAAACGCGTCGAATATTGAAAAAGATTTTGAATGGATGAAGAAAAATAATCCTGGAGTCGAGCTTCAGAATCAAAGCGACCAATACTCGCTTCTGGCCGTACAGGGTCCAAATTCTCGGAATGTGGTTCAAAAACTCACTTCTGATTCTCTGGATATGGAATACTACCATTTCATAAAGACGAAAGTTAACGGGATCGATATGATAGTTTCCAGAACAGGTTATACAGGCGAGCTTGGCTACGAACTTTACTTTAAGGGCGATGAACAAACTGCTGAGAGATTTGTGGGATGCAGTAATGGAGGCCGGTAAAGAATATGATATTAAGCCCACGGGACTGGGATGCAGGGATTCGCTCAGGCTTGAAATGGGATTCTGTTTATACGGAAATGATATTGATCAGACTACCAATCCTCTTGAAGCAGGGTTAGGCTGGATAACCAAACTTAAGAAGGATCACTTCATTGGAAGAGAGGCCCTCCTTAAGAGTAAAAGAGGCGGGTCTGAAGAGAAAGCTGGTTCCGGTAACAACTGATGAAAAAGCATTCCCAAGACACGGATATGATTTTACGGCTGACGGGAAGAAAATAGGGACAGTTACCAGCGGCACTGTTAGTCCTGTTTTAGACAAACCAATAGCCATGGGATATGTCGATACAGCTTATTCTCCGGAAGGATCAAAAGTTAATTTTTCCATCCGTGGTAAGGAAATACCAGCCGTTGTTGTTAAATTACCTTTTATTAAGAAGGATAATTAAGAAGATCTATGAGGGCTAATGTTCTGTTATCTCCGGTAACAGCGGATGAACTTTATTATACCGGGAAAACCGTTGTAGTTATTGATGTTCTGCGGGCTTCTACTACTATTGTAGCGGCCCTGCAGAATGGCGCAAAGGAAATTGTTCCGGTTGCTACAGTTGAATTTGGTGTTAAGATATCCGGCGGAATGTTCGGAGGTCAGACTCTTCTGGGGGGAGAAAGAAACACGAAAAAAGTAGAAGGCTTTGCTCTCGGAAATTCTCCTCTGGAGTACACATCAGAAATTGTATCCGGCAAAACCATAATTCTGTATACGACAAACGGTTCCAAAGCAATTGTGAAAGCTAAATTTGCAGGGAACCTGTATGTAGGCTCATATCTGAACCTAGGAGTTATTGCAGAACAGCTGATCAGAACAGGTACGGATTTTGAAATTCTCTGTGCAGGTAAATCAAACACTTTCTCACTTGAGGATTCTGTTTGCGCCGGCAGACTTATCCGCAGAGTTTTGGATAAAAATAATGAGCTTACTCTCACGGATACAGCGCGGGTAACGATGTCGCTTGATGATTCATTCGGAAAAGAACCGCTTGAGATGCTGAAAGAAACCGAACATGGAAAACTTCTGCTGCAGAACGGTTTTGAGGACGACCTTAAATATGCCGCCGGTGTAGACACTTCGGATGTTATTCCTTATTTTTCCACGAATGTTTTAAAGTCGCTGCCCGTCAGTAACGATTCTAAATAAGAGATAATTCGAATGAAGAAGAAATCCGGAAACGGAAAGGCAAAACCTTCCGAAGCTGAACCAGTATTAGTAAAGAATAAAAAAAAGCTGCTCGGACTATTTCTAATCATATTCTCCGTTTTCCTGCTTTTAAGTCTCCTTTCCTATTCAAGGTATGACCAGGCTATTCTCAACTACAAATTTTCCGATCTATTCCGGGTCTTTAATCCCGAAGCAAACTTCAGGGGAACAAACAACCTTGTGGGAATAACAGGAGCCTACCTGGCTGACTTCTTCATAAACAACACCCTGGGTATTTTCTCGGCAATCTTCCCGGTTATAATTTTCGTTTGGGGATTCTCCTACTTTAAGAGAATCTCCTTCAAGACAATGATCAGTTCATTTAACTTCCTGTTAATTGCAGGATTAATACTATCCTCTTTTTTCGGGGTACTGAGGGCAAGATTTGATCTGTTTTCAAATACATATGAAATATCGGGAGCCATAGGTGATTTCCTCGGTGAAGGAACAGGCAGACTTCTCGGAGGCGCCGGGAGTATCATATTTCTGTTTGCAGCATTTATGGTACTGGTGATCCTTGCTTTCAACATTGACCTTGAAAAGGTTACAGCTTTTCTGAAATCGTTTATCCTGAAAAGAACAAACCAAACCGGTAAAATCAGAATAAACAGACCTGAAGCTGAAGAAAAAAATCTGCAGAAAATCAAAGACCTTCGTGACGACAAAAAGAAGAAAAGGAAAAACAGCAGAGAGGAAACTATCGGTGCTGAAGAACTGATGACTGATGAGGAAGAGGAGCAGGAAAAGACCAGGATAAGGATCATAAGAAATGATACGGGGCAGGAAGTTATCACCGGGCAAAAGAAGCAGAAGGCAGAGGCTAAAACTGAAGACGCGATGCAGAAGAGCGAAACTAAAAAAGTTGATCTTGAAAAAACCGGCGAGATGCCTGAAAGAGATCCTGAGCATGACCAGGATGAAAAACTACCTGAACCCTGGGAAGAGCAATTAAACTTTAAGAAGGCAGGTGTTGAACTGCTCGATCCCGCACCGGCTGAAGACTTTAAGGTGGCAGAAGAGGAACTTACCAGAAACGCTGAACTGCTTAAAGAAAAACTGAAGCTGTTTGATATTGAGATTCAGGATATCTCAGTAACTCCAGGTCCTGTAGTAACTCTTTATGAGATTGTACCGGCCCCCGGCGTTAAAATCAGTAAAATTGTTTCATTAGAAAATGATATTGCGCTGGCGCTTGCTGCAAGAGGGATAAGAATAATAGCCCCAATACCCGGGAAGAGTGCAATAGGTGTAGAGATACCAAATGCTGAAGCCTCACTGGTAAATGCAAGATCAGTTTTAACCAAGGTTACCGATTCAAAAATGGAACTTCCGATGGCCTTCGGTAAAACCATCAGCGGGGAAGTATACATTACCGATCTTTCGAAGATGCCTCATCTGCTGATTGCCGGTTCTACCGGCTCAGGTAAGAGCGTCGGTATAAACATGATCATAAGCAGTCTTCTTTACACAAAAGAACCTGCCGAAGTCAAACTTATAATGATCGATCCCAAAAAGATCGAGCTGTCATTTTATAACAAACTTCGAAGACATTACCTGGCTGTTTCACCCGACCTGGAAGAGGAAATCATCACTAATCCCCAGAATGCGGTACTGCTTCTGAAGAGTGTTGAGATTGAGATGGAGAAAAGATACGACCGGCTGGCAAAGGCAGGTGTAAGAAATATTGTTGATTATAATAAGAAAGTATCGGATCCGAAGAAAAGACCTCACGACACTGATGAAATAAAACATCATTATCTACCTTACCTGATCGTAATTATTGACGAGCTTGCAGATCTTATGATAACTGCCGGGAAGGAAGTAGAAGAACCCATAGCCAGGCTTGCACAGCTGGCCCGCGCTGTAGGGATCCATCTTGTACTGGCTACACAGAGGCCGTCGGTTAACGTAATTACGGGAGTAATTAAAGCTAATTTCTCGTCAAGAGTAGCCTACCAGGTTGCAACCAAAATTGACTCAAGAACAATACTTGATATGAACGGTGCAGAACAGCTTCTGGGAAAAGGAGATATGCTTTTCCTTCCGACAGGACAACCAAAGCCCATACGTATACAGAATGCATTCATATCTACTGATGAGGTCGAACGGATAACCAATTACATTTATTCACAGCCTGGATATTCAAAACCATATTTCCTTCCTTCAATTTATGATAAGAAAAAGGACAGCAGCGGATTCTTAACCGATATGGATCCTATGTTTGAAGATGCCGCCAGAGTTATTGTGCGTCATCAGCAGGGGTCAGTCTCACTTCTTCAGCGCAGATTAAAACTCGGATACTCGAGGGCCGCGAGGATTGTTGACCAGCTTGAAGAAGCAGGGATTGTTGGTCCCAATGACGGAAGTAAAGCCCGTACGGTATTAGTTGAAAACGAAGAACAGCTGGAAACAATTCTCAGATCCTTATAGTAAACCCCGGGTATTAACCCCAAACTATGCCAAATTCGATTTTTTATAAATGCATTTATACTTAAATTCAAAGTTGCAATTAAGAGAATATATAAGGATTAAATATGAAAAGCGCTGTTTTTTTAATGTTATTGATGTTTTTATGCACAACCATGTTCGGACAGGATAGCAGTAATGAACTGTTGAAGTCAGTTCAGTCAAAGTACAATTCAATAAACACATTTTCGGTTAATTTCACAAAATCCTCTGGAAGCAAGACAGAATTCTCAGGAAAGTTATACCTGAAAAAAGAGAACAAGCTAAGAATAGAACTTAAGAACAATACAATTATTACCGACGGCGAAACTTTCTGGAACTACAATAAGAAAGAAAATAAAGTCATAGTAAACAATTATGACGCAGAAGAACCCACAGAACTATCTCTTAACAACTTTATTCAGGTTTACCCGTCAAAGTGCAATGTAACTTCAGGAGAAGAGGGAAATTACAAGACCCTGACGCTGGAACCAAAAACCGACGAACTTAATTTTAACAAAGCCAAACTTTATATTAATACAGATAACCTGGTTGAAAAAGTTATGATCAACAGTAATTCCGGAGAATCAACGATTACGTTATCAGGATATAAGCTGAACCAGGATATTCCTGATTCCCAATTCACCTATTCACCTGAAAAAGGAATTAAGGTAATTGACCTCAGGTAAAAAGGAAAGGCGTATTGCAAAGAGAGACATAATTAACTTTATTCTCTCTCTAATTTTGACCGCGGTTTTCCTTTACATCGCGTTTTATGATGTTAATTTAGGAGAGGTACTTAACCAGGCTTCAAAGGCTTCTCTTATCTGGATAATCATATTCATCATCGTTCTTCTTTCATCCCATTATCTACGTGCGATCAGGTGGAAAGTAATCATCAGTTCTGTTAAACCCGACGCTTCCCTTAAGAATCTATTTGGTTCTCTTATGGTGGGGTACGGGGTGAATTGTGTAATCCCAAGGCTGGGTGAAATAACCCGTGCCGTGCTGTTAGGTAAATGGGAGAGGATATCCAGGTCATCGATGTTTGGGACCGTTATAGTTGAGAGGGTAATTGATATTATATTCCTGGGACTATCGGTTATAATTGCAGCATTAATATACAGCGGGGATCTTTACCTGAGCTTTCCATGGCTTAAAACAACACTATACATTACCTCTGCGCTTATAGCGATATTTCTAATATTTATTCTTCTCGTTGTAAGATACAAGGAAAAGTTTTATGGGGTTATTGTTAACCTCCTTGGAAGGATCTCAGAGAAGCTCGCTCATCAGGCGGGTTATATTTTTAAAATGCTGACTGAAGGATTTGCCAGTCTTAAAGGTACCCGCAATTATATATTAACTTTCCTTCTCAGTGTTTTAATAATGCTTTTTTATGCTCTGAACGCATACATCGGAATGATCATGATAGGACTTCCACACGTTACATTCGGAATGGCGTGGATCTTAATGAGCATCAGTGCGATCGGTGTTGTGATCCCAACTCCGGGTGGAACTGGTTCATATCATGCACTTGCAAAATCAGCGCTTGTTCTGCTTTTCGGATACGGTGAGGTTATAAGTCTGGCTTATGCCTTTTTAACCCACATAATATCCTATTCTATATTTATCATATTTTCTTTGATTATTTTCTTTGTCCTTAACAGGCAGCATGAAAACCTTATAAACGTAGTTGAAACCGAAATGGAAGAATTATGAAACATTTATTTACTATACTAACAGCCTTATTAATTATAACGCAAGCATCTGCACAAAATGAAATACGTTTCGGCATGGGTATAAACTTCGGAAGCACTCCTTCTCTTAAGGATTATATCAACCAGGTAGCCGGTTATAATGAAATGGCAAGCTTTAATTCTGCTGTTATTTTCTCCGGGGAATACGATCATTCAGTAAGCAGCACATATGATCTTGGATTGGAGGTGGCATATTTGCTAAGTTCGGCCACGTTCAATATAGGTACCGGGCAATATGATTTTTCCTATCATATTATAATGCCGACTATAACTTCTTATTATGTTATAAGGGGAGAAGGATATAATTTTAAATTCGGAGGAGGGGCGGGCATCCGACTGGCAAGCGCTGATGAATCATTCCCCTCATCCCCCTCAGCAATCAATTTTACCTCAACGGGATTCGGTTTCCTGTTAAGAGCTGCAGGGAATACAAGACTTAGTGATAATTTTTATGTATACATATCAGGCGATCTGCGGTATGATCTTAACGGCGATCTTAATGGCTGGGAACAACATCATAGTACAATTTATAACCAGGTTGACCTCAATACGTTTTCTGCAGGTGTCAATCTGGGAATCACATATATGTTTTAGGAGACATTATTGAATATACTTGACGCGATCATTCTTGGTTTAATACAGGGGTTGACAGAGTTTTTACCCATAAGCAGCACGGGTCATTTAACGGTTGCCGGGAAGCTGATGAATCTTATATCACCCGATCATCCGCAGGAGTGGACAGCTTTTATTGCTGTAATACAGCTCGGTACTATGCTGGCAATACTTATTTATTTCTGGAAGGATTTAATTCAAATTCTTGTATCCTTCTGGAAGGAGAATGTAAGCAGGCGCGTCGGATTTGCAGAGCAATCATTTCAGTCGAGAACAGGCTGGTTCATAATTGTAGGCACACTGCCCGTAGTTTTTATAGGACTTCTTTTTAAGGATGCGATTGAGGGAGCTTTCACAAAAGACCTATACGTAATTGCGGTAAACCTCATTATTTTTGCCATCATTCTTGCAATTGCAGAGAAAGTTGGAAAAAGAGTTAAAACAGAAAAAGAGATATCGCTGTTCGACTCCCTCTTTATAGGTATTGCCCAGGCCTTTGCTCTGATCCCAGGTGCTTCAAGGTCCGGAACAACTATAACGGGCGGTTTATTCAGAGGCTTAAAGAGAGAAGACGCTGCACGTTTTTCATTTCTGTTGAGTGTTCCTGCGGTGCTGGCAAGCGGACTGCTGGAGCTTTATCAGTCGCTTAACATTTTGAACGGAACAATGTGGGTGAACCTGATTATTGCCACCATTGCCGCGGCCATTAGCGGATACTTGGCAATTGACTTCCTGTTGAAATACCTTAGAAAACATTCAACATACCTATTTATTTATTACAGAATAATTGCCGGAATAATCATTCTTGTTTTAATAGGATTTAACATTATTCAACCTTAGGAGATGTGATGAGAAAAATTTTAATCTTTGCAGTGCTTGCATTATTTATAGGATGCAATCAGAAAAGTATGGATGAGACAAACAATCAAACAACAACAAACAGTGAGAATACAAAAGTGGAAACTAAAAACGACACTATGACCGTAGCAGTTTTTAACACAAATATGGGAAAATTTGAAGCAGAACTTTATCCGGATAAAGCTCCCAAAACTATGGAGAACTTTACAGGTCTGGCAGAGAAAGGTTATTACAAGGGTGTTATCTTCCACCGTGTAATCCCCAACTTTATGATCCAGGGCGGCGATCCGACAGGAACCGGACGCGGCGGCGAAAGCATCTGGGGCAAACCATTTGAAGATGAAGTAAACACAGGACTTGAATTCGATTCACCGGGTATACTGGCAATGGCAAATGCAGGTCCCAACACAAACGGAAGCCAGTTCTTTATAACAGTTGCCCCGACACCGTGGCTTAACAACCATCATACAATATTCGGTAAAGTCATCAGCGGTATGGATGTAGTAAATTCAATTTCCCAGACGAAGAGAAACGCACAGGACAAACCGCTTACTGATGTAGTGATCGAAAACATAACGATCGAAAAACGCACCCAGCAATAAATTTATAAAAGAGGCTGCCCAATGACAGCCTCTTCCTTTATTCACTCAACTGTTAATCCATCACTTCAGCAATAACCTCTTCTTCGAGCTGACGTAGTCATTAACCCGGAGCTGGTATATATAGACTCCGCTTGCCAGTCTTGAAGCATCGAAGGTAACTGAATACCTTCCCTGGTTCTTCTGCTCGTTGACAAGTGTTGCAACTTCTTTCCCGAGTATGTCATAGATCTTCAATGTCACAAAGCCGTTCTCAGGCATCTGGTAGTTAATTGTGGTTGCCGGGTTGAACGGATTCGGAAAATTCTGGGACAGGTCATAGCTAATCGGTAGTTTCGTGCCGTCAAAGTTTATCTGGTTGTAACCTTTTTTATTCAGCTCTTCACCACCATTCTGAACATTGCCCAGGAAATATTCAGCATCTCCCTGTACAGAAGTTTTTAATCTCAAATAATAATTTCCCGCATTGAGATTGCTGCAATTTACCTGGTAAGATATATTTGAATACTTTTCAAGCTGTTCTCTACTGTATGTGATGTTATCGAAAGTTCCCACAACTTCTCCGGACATCTCACTTACCAGTTCAGCTTTGAAGTTTACAATATCATCTTCGGTAAGAAGAGAATCTGCCTCTTCACGATCAAGAACATAGTAAAAATCTGTAAAATAAAATTCTGATCCCGGGTTTAATTCAAAAGATTCTGACCTAACCAGGTCGTTTAATTCCGTCTGAGAACTATAGGCAACAGTATCAGGACAGCCAATGAACTTTATTACGCTGTCATCGACGATGATATCGCCAATATCGAAAAGGAATTCTATTCCGTTTTTGGCAATGACGCCTTCTCTGCCGTATGCTATATCAATATAATCCGAGATTTTATTAGTTCCTTCACCGCTTGCAAAGTCCTGATTGAATGCTGTGGTAGTCAATGCCATATCATAAGGAGTGCTTGAGGTTGATAATACACATCCCCCGATATTATCCAATGCAGAACCATTTGATATCTGAACCTGCTTTCCATTTGAGCTTAATGGGTATGCATCAGTATATCCGCTGCTGGTTCTCCTGATCCATTTGCTGCTGTAATTTGTTCCATTATCTTCTGCCCAGGCAATAATGGTTGCTTCGAAACCTGATGCCGGGACAGAGTTATTTACTGCACTTGAAACATTATCGCCGACTTTATAAAAACTGCCCCAAACGCTACTTCCACCGCTGCCGACTCTGATTACTACCTGTGGCTGGGCTGTCTCAGTTCCTTCATCAGAGGTTCCTTTGTTTGTACCAATGCCTCCACTTTGAATTCCATCGCTTCCAATCCAGCTAACAATGATTTTTGAATTTAGTGTTCTGCTTATCGAAGGAAGATAATTGTATCTGAAGCCGCTGCCGGTTGATAGGGTTGCATAGTATTGGCTCCAGAATGTCCAATTATTGACAGGACTTTCCCAATGGCCGTACATATAATTTATAGCCTGAGACTGCTGATACACAAAAAACAAATAATAGGACCATCCCGAAACAGATGGATTGGAAGAGGATGAGTTAGTATTTGGCATTGTGCTTTCGCTTGTCCAATGCCAGCTGCCATTATCATAATATTTAGTTTTTTGATAAATACCCCCGGTATTGTCTTTTCTGTAAGCAACGAAAATCCTATCTGAGTTGTACAGAACTACCGGTTTGGAATTTCCATAATAGGCTAAATCATACATAGTCACTATTTCATAACCTGGGGGTGGATTGTAATAGTGTCCGTTTGCATCCGGTTCATAAGTCAGAAGAATAACCCCCGGATCAAACTGTGATTCCTGAACAATCTTTACAATATTTCCCTCGTAGTCTATTGAAGGATTTTTACCCCACAGACATTCTTCGTCACTCCAGGATCCATTGAAATTTGTAGTGAGACTATATGTATACCACGACCACCCCATTGACTCATATACTAGGTGATAAATCCCGTTATCTGTACGAACTAGTCTTCTTTGAGGACCGTCATTTAGTGCAGTCTGACTATTTGATCGTAAATGACCTTTGTAATTTGCGGTAATTGTTGTTCCTGGGAGTGTAACCTGAATATTTGACTTTTCGTTATAAGTTGAACCATCTTCCCAGTTTTGAAACCACCAGGTTGTGCTTAAGGCTTGAAATGAATTTGGTACGGTTGCAGCATATCTGTCATAATTAGGAAATGAATAACTAAATGCATTGAAAATATTTCCAAACTGCCAGTTTTGAGATGTTGGTGGAGTTTGCCAAGTTAATTCATATTCATTATTTGAACTCCCGTCTTCCAGATTATTTGCAATAGTGAGCGGGATAGTAGGATAATAATTTGACATAAATTTATCAGTATAATCTTCGACTCTCAGTGTTGAAGTACTGGAGTAGTTTTCATAATTGTCCCAGTTTCGGAAATTATAGTTAATTCCATTTTTAATATAACTTGTATGAGAGGTAGAAATACTATATTTAACCCCACGCCATAGCCTTACATTATTCCCAGGACTATATTGGAAACCTAATTGTACATCACTGTAGGGGAATCCCATCGTCGCTGAATTAAACGAAGTCTTTATGTTATTTTCAACCAAACCGTCAATTTGGTTAGTTAATGTCACTTGATTAACATAAGAAGTGATATCACGAGTCGTGTCAAGTATATCCCAACAATTGATAAAAGAATTATTACTGATTTGATGTATCTGGGGATTGGATCCAGATCCTTCTCCCGTCAATGTACTATTCTCATAATAATATTTAAAGAGTATATCTGGAGAACCAATACTACTTACAAGATCAATTGAAAATTGAAATACCAGGTTATCATTTCGATAAATTTCAAATCTTAGCTTCCCCTCACCTATCATAGGGAAATGCCCAGGGCATCTTAAATAATTGAAACCTCTCACAAATTCAAATATTTCAGTGGGTTCCGTCATATTGGCTTTGTTATAGGAATATACCGTATCGTATTGATGGTTAATATCATCAACTTCCATAAAATTAAGTCCAAAAAGCGGATCGTTGTGGCTAATCCTAATGGCTTTAATATAATAAGTCGGAGCTGGGCTACTGTTATCGTCAATCCGAAAATACATTTCGGGATTCCTGGCGAATATTTCGTAAGTAGATAGAATTACTAATGCACAAATAAATAAACTTTTCATTTCTCCTCCTGTTTAATTTTTCCCTATTATGATTTTGGCTTGTGTGCTATTTCTACCGACACAGAAAATCTTATTATTAATTAAGTAAATTCCGTTATATGTTGTTTCATCATTTGATATTGTCCCGGTGAAATCTCTCCATTCCTCCCCGTTATTGATATAGACTCCATCATATGCTCCCGAAGCAGCCGTAACCCCTGTTTGTTTATCATACTCAATATCCCAGATATAAAAACCAGAATTATAAATTCTTGAAATGTTATCTCCTTTCATTTCAAATATTCCCCCGCCGCTGAAATAAATGTGCCCTCTCGTTACAATACTTACAGCATTTAATGCCGTGTTGCTGTTTATTGGCAGACTATTCCAGCTATTCCCGTCATAATAAACAGCCAATAATGGCGGTACCATTCCTGTTCCTACACCAATTATATAATCTGAAGAATAACCGTCCATATCATTCACGTAAACATTTTCCGGGTTGGTATAAACGATCTCCGCTCTTGTCCCATTCCAGTGGATTATTTTTCCTCTGCCGCTGCCAAAATAAAGGTTGCCGCTATTGGTGCCCCAGACCGAATAATATGGAAAATTATCAACCAATATCTGATCTTCAAAAAGTATTTCATTCCATTGCTGTCCATCATAATGGAAAATGCTGCCCCCAACCACCCAAATGTCATAAGATGTAAAACCATAAATTGCATATCCACCAACTTCTGTACTGAATGATTCCCAGGAATTTCCATTATAAAAAAGAACGCCTATAGCGGAATCTCCCATCTCTATTCTTCCAGTGGCATAAATATGTGTTTCATCTAATCCCCACACATCATAAAGTACACTGCCCGGATCGCCAATTGCAAACTCCTGCCAGGTGTAATTAAAGGAAGTCGCTGCAAGTGTTTTTGAGGTTATTATGTTGCTGGTGTCCTTTTTTTCTCCTGCAGAGTCTATTCTTACAGCATAGTATTTGTATTCTGTGTTAAGCTGCAGGTCATTGCCGCTATTATCATCAGTTACAATAGTATCTTTAATTGTTATAGGAAATTCTGCAACAAATGTCTGGGTGCTGTCCAGCTGACGGTATAGCCCAACTGTAGATTTTGGATTGTTAGCTGTAGTTTTAACATCCACAACTATGCTTCTGTGAGTTACCTGTTCGACAGATAAAGTAAGCGTATCCTTAAGAGCAACCGGAGGTTCCACGGGAGGAACAACAGGATTCTCCTTTTTGCAGGAGGAAAGCAGGAGTGTGGATAAAAAAATTAGAGAAACTAAAAGAAATATTTTCATATCTACCCTTATACAAAAATAAAAAAGTGTGGTAACGAAATTGAAGTAGTTCCGAATACCCGCTGTAAAAGAACCCTGCACAAGCACACATATAATTAAATCATTAAAAACTCAAAGTCAAATTAAATTATATTAACAAACAAATATGTTGCAATTTGCTTGATAATAGCAATTAATGAGAGCATCCTGACAGAGTTTTGCATAAAAATAATTTGTAAACTCTGGTCAGGTTGAATTTCGGGTTGAAATAATTATATTATATTTCTAAGTGAAAAAATTACTTCAGCAATTCTGAATTTAAAGGGTGCAAGGTCGGGATAACAACAATAGAAAACTTCAACTGTTCTGTTTAATATTTCAACAAATTAATCCACAAAATCCCTGTTGAACCGTTGTTGAACCGTCTCTACTACGAGCAAAAAACTGCATAAATACTGTCGTCAATCTGAGAAAGAAGAAAGTAAACAGCGGCTAAAGCCGGGTATCCAGCTTAGAGTGAGTAAGTATCTAAAACCGTTGGCTAAAGCCAACGGCAATGCAATGGATTTTCACTACGATAACCCGCGATGACGTGTAAGGTTGGCTTTTCATATATGAGTTTATTATAATTGATTCGATGAAACAGGAAGAATTTTTCTCCTCCCGGTGGGCTCTCATAATCGCAACTATAGGCATTGCAGTCGGCACCGGGAATATCTGGCGTTTCTCGAGGATTGTTGCACAGAACGGCGGCGGATCCTTCCTCATTCCCTGGACGATATTCCTTCTTATCTGGTCAGTCCCTCTTATAATAGCTGAATTTGCTCTCGGCAAATCAACCAGGTTTGGTCCTATCGGTGCGATATCAAAAACTGCCGGGAAAAACTTCGGCTGGATGGGAGCTTTTGTTGTTTTCGTTTCCACAGCTATTATGTTTTATTATTCTGTAGTTACCGGGTGGTGCTTAAAATATTTTCTGTCTGCTATTACAGGAAGCCTCTTTGATACAGCTAATCATCTTCAGTACTGGGAGAATTTTTCTTCAGGATACCAGCCTCTTTTCTATCATTTTATTTCTATGGCATTTGTAGCGGTTGTGGTGTACAGAGGAATTACAAAAGGAATAGAAAAGGTTACAAAGTTTATGGTCCCTGCATTGCTGGGGATACTTGTTATACTATTTGTCAGGGCAGTTACTCTCCCGAACGCAATTGAAGGGATTAAATATTTTTTTACACCCAAACTTGATATCATTCTTGATTATAAAGTCTGGCTGAATGCTCTGACCCAGAACGCATGGGATACAGGGGCCGGGTGGGGGTTGATCTTAACATATGCTGTTTATATGAGGAAGAAAGAGGATATATCACTGAATGCTGCGTTGATAGGCTTCGGTAATAATACAGTTTCACTGCTTGCGGGCATTACAATATTCTCTACGGTATTCTCATTAAGTTCTGTGGATGCAATGACGCAGGTATCGCAGTCGGGACCCGCAAATACAGGTTTAACATTTATCTTCCTGCCGCTGCTTTTCTCCAAAATGTCATCCAGTTACTTTGTTAATATTTTCTTTGCATCAATATTCTTTATTGCACTTTTCTTTGCTGCGGTCACTTCGTTGATCTCCATGGTGGAACTGGCAACAAGAACATTTATCGATTTCGGCTTTAAGCGGAGGAGAGCGATAATTATTGTTGCCATCGCAGGGTTTCTGTTTGGTATTCCGTCAGCGCTCAACCTGGATTTCTTTACAAACCAGGACTGGGTATGGGGTGTAGGCCTCATCTTAAGCGGCGCCTTCATTTCATTTTCCATAATTAAATACGGAGTGAACAGGTTCAGGACCGAAATAATCAATGGCTATGGCAGCGATGTAAAAATAGGCAGGTGGTATAATTTTGTGATAGGAATACTTATTCCTATTCAGGTTATTGTGTTAATTTTGTGGTGGCTGATTTCATCGGTTGGATGGGATCCTGAATGGTGGAATCCATTTCATATTGAGAATGCAGGAACGGCTATATTTCAGTGGGTTGTTATACTGGTTCTGTTCATTTCCTTCAATAAGCTGATGGTTAAGTATACATTAAACAGGAGTACAGAAACCTGATGGAAGTTTCAGCAATAATTACGCTCATAGTGGTATTGGGACTCGTGTGGGGAGGACTAGCATTTTTCCTTATACGCGCGATGAAATACGAAAAGATTAAGAGAACTAATGGCGAAAAGTAGATTAAAAGCACCGACAATACTTAATGCTTCGAAAGATATAGCCGCAGGAAAATTGCAGCCTGTATATTATTTCTTCGGAGAGGATTCGTACAGTCTGGATAAAGTAATAAAACAGGTTGAAAAAGCGGTAGAACCCTTCATCACTTCTGATTTCGATAAGGAGGTAATTTATGCTGAAGATAAAAACCTTGTCGATATGCTTTCCCTGGCATCTTCTTTTCCGTTTGGTTCCGATAAAAAATTTATACTGATAAAAGAATTTGAAAAAGTGAGCAATAAGAAAAATCTTGTAAGTTATATAAACTCACCTGCAGACTTCACTTACCTTGTATTGGTCCACAACGGTGGAATTTCCAGTCTCGCATCTGAACCATTTAAGTCGCTCCTTGCCAATAACTTCATTTTTGAAGCTGTCGAACTAAAAGGCGCGGCACTTGTTGAGTGGATAACCCGGTATTGCAGCCGAGAATGGAAAGCATATATCGCAGGAAGTTGCATCTATCTTTGCCGATATGGTGGGCGATAACCGGAGTCTTATTGAGACGCAGCTTGAAAAAGTTTTTATATTTCTCGGTGATAAAAAAGAAATAGACATCGAGAGTATTGAATCTTTATCTGCCAGGTTCAAGGAGTACAGTATATTCGATCTGCAGGATGCTCTGGGTGAAAAAAATAAAAGCTCCGCCTTTAAGATTGCATTCAACCTGCTGGAAAAAGGCGCTGAGCCGGTTTACATTATTCATATGTTAACCAGGTTTTTCACGGGAATCCTGCGAATAAATGAACTCAGAGGCTCAAATATGCCTGAGGCACAGGCAGCAAGGATTGTGGGCACACATCCCTTTTATCTCAAGAAATTTTATAATGCCCGGAAACTTTACTCTGATGATGAGATGGTCAATATTTCGAGGGCCCTGCTTAATGCCGATGTTTCGGTGAAAACAACGTCAGATGACAATAAAAATATTATTAGCATTCTGATTACTGAGATACTGACAGGAGGAAAAAAAAACCCATCCCCGGCGAAGATTTTATAAGTCGACAGAATTACTAATATACCAATAAATAATCTTTTCATTTCGCTCCCAGGGGAGAAAATCGGCGCTGCATAAAAAAGTGGACACTCAGGTCGTAACAGATGTGAAGAATTTCATTCGTTTTCTGTATTAATAGTTTTTTGCTTAATTTATTGTATAATTCTGGAAACAATTCAAACCCTAGAAAGTATAAGGCGCATTGACCGATAAGAATCTGAATGAACTTACGGATGAAGAATTTAATTCTTGAGTTTCAACAGAACAATACTGTTCGGGCTTATGAAATTCTTGTTGAGAGATATAAAAATCCTCTTACAAATTATGTGTTCAGGTTCCTCGGTGATTATGAGGCATGTATGGACGTTGTACAGGAAGCCTTTATAAAGGTTTACCGGTACAAGGATTCATACAGCTCAATTGCAAAGTTTTCAACATGGATTTACACTATTGCAGGAAACCTTGCAAGAACGGAGTACCAGAGACGCAGGAGAAGAAAGTTCTTTTCAATAAATGCCTACGGCGAAGAAAAGAGATGAAACTTATGATATACCGGATGAAAATTATCGCCCTGATGAAATGACTGACAGTGGAATAAAGGATGAAATCATTCAGAAGGCTATACAGAAAGTTTCACCGGCATACAGAGAAATGGTTATTTTGAGAGATATCCAGCAGCTATCGTATGAGGAGATTTCCGAGATCACAGGGATTACAGTCGGTACTGTTAAATCCCGTATAAACCGTGGAAGAGCACAATTGCAGGAATTACTGAAAGACATATACAAAGAGTGAAAGGTGATGACGTGAATCCGAATGATGATATGAAATACCAGGATGTTATTAATACACTCAAGCAGCTCCAGCAGGTAAAAGCGCCTGCAGGATTTGAATCTGATCTAATGAGAAGAATTAATTCGGAATCGTTCCCCGGGGAAAGGACATTCTGGCAAAATATCTTCGCACCTTCAAGGCTTGTGCCCGCAGCAGCTCTGGCTGTAACAGCCCTCATACTAATATTTGTACTTAATACAACCGGAATTACCCCGGATAATCCGCTGCTTACCGCTCCGCGTGAACGGGGAGACGTTACACTTTCGACAACAACAGACAACCTTTCCGCCTCTTCTACATCAGGGAGACTTTCAGATGAAGCGATGTCTTCAGAGAAATCCTCAGGACTTCAGAAAGATAAGGGAACTGCAGACCAGCCGGTTCAAAAAACAGCAGCACGGAAAGAGGGAGTTTCTCCTTCTACCGGATCTGGTCTGGCCAGACATTCCACAAACAATGACAGGTTCATTACCGCAAATTTTACCTCCGGAAGGATAACCGATTACCCGGTTAACAAAGCAGGACTCAATTTCAGGCAGGTAAACCTCTCAAATGAGCAGAAAATGCAGCTTAACCAGCTTAAGCAAAGACTTGAATTGATGTTCAATTCCAGAGGCAGGCAATAATCCTTCATTTTATTATTGTAAATTTCTGTTATCTTTTCTATCTTTATTGTTCAAAATTTTTAGAAATTAAATAATTAGGATATTGGTATGAAAAAGGGAATTCACCCGGATTATAGACCTGTTGTTTTCCAGGATGCATCTGCAGATTATTCTATCTTAACACGTTCTACAATCCAGACTAACGAAACGATTCAATGGGAAGACGGCAATACATATCCTCTGGTAAAGCTTGAAATTTCCAGTGCCTCTCATCCTTTCTTCACAGGAAAACAGAAACTTCTGGATACTGCCGGAAGGGTTGAGAAATTCAAGAAAAAATACGCAAAGAAAACAACGAAGTAAGAGTTTTAGAAATCGGAAGTTTTTTATGAAAAGCCAGTAACTTGCTGGCTTTTTTTATTGTTTGTGCGCCGGCAGAAAGATAAATTTTTTGAATTGTAAAATCCCCCGCCTTTTATTTAAGTTGCAAAAGTTTAATAGAAATTTAAGATGAAAAAGAATATAAAAACCTTTGTTATTATCGGAATAGTAATTGTAATTCTAATTGTTCTGGCAATTCCAAAATTAAAGTCAGATGAACCCAAACCAGGAGGACAGGGTGCGGGTTCTGCGGGACCTCTACCGGTAAAAGCTCATATTACAAAATACGAAACGCTGGATAATAAGGTACTTACCACAGGAACAGTGCTGGCTAATGAAGAAGTCGATCTTAAGAGTGAGGTTAACGGTAAGATCACAAAATTACTTTTTAAGGAAGGAAGTTTTGTAAAGGCCGGCGATCTGCTGGTAAAGATAAATGATGCCGACCTGCAGGCTCAGCTTCAG
Source organism: uncultured Bacteroidota bacterium (assembly GCA_963839165.1). Classification (GTDB taxonomy): domain Bacteria; phylum Bacteroidota; class Ignavibacteria; order Ignavibacteriales; family Ignavibacteriaceae; genus DATFVA01. The sequence continues at coordinate 18,002 of CAWIUG010000011.1, forward strand.
AGTGCAAAGTCACGCCTAGAACTCCAGAAAGATACGGAATACAGGCAGAAGCAGCTTCTGGAGAAGGAAGCCATAAGTCAGGAAGATTACGATATGACGGCCAACCAGCTTCAGGTAAACCAGGCGGAAGTCGAGCTCATCAAAGCCCAGATAGATAAGACGGAGATCCGTGCACCCTTCGACGGGATAATAGGACTAAGGAATGTAAGTGAAGGAAGTTTTGTTACTAACGCCATGGTTATAGCCAGTCTTCAAAATATAAATCCTATAAAAATTGATTTTTCTATTCCTGAAAGATATTCATCCATGGTGAACGTGGGTGATGAAATCAGCTTTACAATAACCGGAAATAATAAACAGTATGTGGGCAAGGTTTACGCGATCGAACCGAAGATCGATCCTGTAACAAGAACACTTCAGCTAAGGGCTCTTTGCTCGAATACAGGGAGAGAAATTCTTCCCGGTTCATTTGCCAACATTCAGCTTGTACTTAAGAAAATTGAAAATGCAATACTGATACCATCGGAGGCTTTGATACCCGATATAAAAGGACAGAAAGTTTTTATCTACCGAAACGGTAAGGTAACCCCCCAACAGGTTGGTACCGGAATAAGGAACGATATAAATGTTCAGCTGACCTCAGGGATCAGCGAAGGAGATACGATAATAACATCCGGGATGCTTCAGCTTCGACCCGGTACCCCGGTAACTATTTCAGGGTTTGAATAATGAGTCTTTCATCTTTAAGTATAAGAAGACCTGTTCTTGCGATCGTTATGTCGATTGCAATAGTTGTGCTGGGACTGCTCGGATACACCTATCTTGGTGTACGTGAATATCCCTCTGTCGATCCTCCAATCATTACCGTCAGTACAACTTATACGGGTGCAAATGCAGATGTGATTGAATCGCAGATCACAGAACCCCTTGAAGAATCCATAAACGGTATTGCCGGAATCCGTTCATTAACCTCCGTAAGTCGCGATGGGCGCAGCACAATCACCGTGGAATTCGATATAGACGTCGATCTTGAAACAGCGGCTAATGACGTACGCGACAAAGTATCACGCGCAATAAGCAACCTGCCTCCTGATGTTGAAAATCCCATTGTGTCGAAAGCTGATGCAGATGCTTCACCCATAGTATTCCTGAATATACAGAGCGACACAAGGAATCTGCTTCAGCTTACGGAGATGGCCAATAATGTATTTAAGGAAAGGTTTCAAACAATACCAGGGGTAAGTGCGGTGCAGGTTTGGGGAGAGAAGAAATATTCTATGAGGCTCTGGCTCGATCCCGCTAAACTTGCTGCTTATCGATTGACCCCGCTGGATGTAAAGAATGCCGTTAACCGTGAAAACGTTGAACTTCCATCGGGACTTATAGAAGGTAATAAAACCGAATTGTCTATCAGAACTATCGGTCGTCTGCATGATACTGAAGAATTTAACGACCTCATTATTAAAGAAGTAAACGGGAACATCGTACGATTGAAGGATGTTGGTTATGCTGCACTGGGAGCTGAAAACGAACGTACTATATTGAAGAGAGATGGAACACCAATGGTTGGTGTTGTACTTATAGCCCAGCCCGGTGCAAACAACATAGCGATAGCTGATGAATTTTACAAAAGACTTGAGCAGGTAAAAAGAGATCTTCCTTCCGATGTTAAAACAGGAATCGGTTTTGATGTTACCGATTATATACGCCATTCTATTTCAGAAGTTGAGCAGACAATATTCATAGCCTTCGGTCTCGTTGTTCTTATTATTTTTCTTTTTCTAAGAGACTGGCGTACAACCATTATCCCCGTTATAGCTATTCCGATTTCGCTGATCGGGGCCTTTTTTATAATGTATGCGGCTAATTTCTCTATAAACGTTCTCACACTGCTTGGAATTGTTCTTGCCATCGGTATTGTGGTTGACGATGCTATCGTTGTGCTTGAGAATATCTATGCTAAAATTGAAGCTGGAGATCATCCCGATGAAGCAGCCCGCAAGGGTTCAGCGGAGATATTCTTCGCGATACTCTCAACCACCATTGCACTGGCTTCGGTATTTCTTCCCATAATTTTCCTGCAGGGATTGACAGGAAGATTATTCCGTGAATTCGGAGTTGTTATTGCCGGTTCTGTTCTTATCTCCGCTTTTGTGGCATTGACATTAACCCCGATGCTGAGTTCTAAAATACTCAAGAGAAGAGAAAAGCATAACTGGTTCTATAATAAGACCGAACCTTTCTTCGTAAAAATGAATAATACTTACCGGAATTCTCTGGATGCATTTTTATCAAAGAGATGGACCGCGTTTTTGATAATGGGTGCTGCACTCGGACTAATATATGTCTTTTTCCGGTTCATACCCGCCGAACTGGCTCCCCTTGAAGATAGAAGCGGATTAAGATTATTTGCCACAGCTCCAGAGGGCGCATCGTTTGAGTATATGGATAACTTTATGGATAAACTTATCCAGACGCTGAAAGACAGCATTCCCGAAAGTGATGCGATCATTTCCGTTACTTCTCCCGGTTTCGGGGCATCAAGCTCTGTGAATTCCGGGTTTGCATTTGTAATTCTTTCTGATCCCGACCAGCGTAAAAGATCTCAGCAGCAGATTGCCGATGATATATCACCTGTCATCTCACAGATGACCGAAGCGAGAGCTTTTGTTACCCAGCAGCAGTCGATTGGACAGAGCAGGGGCGGACTTCCTGTGCAGTATGTTATACAGGCTCCCAACTTTGAAAAGCTTCGCGAATACCTGCCGAAATTTATGGATGCAGCACAGAAGGATCCGGTGTTTACAATTGTTGATGCCAACCTGAAATTCAATAAGCCGGAGATAAAGCTTGTGATCGACAGGCAGCGGGCAAGGAATTTAGGTGTGTCTACTATAGATATTGCACAGACAATTCAATCCGCATTCAGCGGTCAGCGCTTCGGGTATTTTATTAAAGATGGAAAACAATACCAGGTTATAGGCCAGCTGCTGCGCGATAAACGTAATGCACCTATTGACCTTAAGTCATTATATGTAACAAATTCAAAAGGCGACCTGATACAGCTCGATAACGTTGTTCAGCTTACCGAGCAAAGCGCACCTCCTCAGCTTTACAGGTTTAACAGATACGTTTCTGCTACCGTATCAGCAGGTCTTGCTCCCGGGAAGACCATCGACGACGGTATTAAGGAAATGGATAAAATATCATCGCAGGTGCTGGATGAATCTTTCTCAACAGCCCTGAGCGGCGCATCTAAAGACTATGCTGAGAGTTCATCGAGCCTTATATTCGCATTCCTCCTCGCAATAGGATTTATTTACCTGGTGCTGGCTGCCCAGTTCGAAAGTTTCAGAGATCCGTTTATAATATTATTTACCGTTCCCCTGGCGATATTCGGTGCACTGATCTCCCTCTGGTATTTCAACCAGACGCTCAACATATTCAGCGAGATCGGTATTATTATGCTGATCGGTATTGTAACTAAAAACGGTATCCTGATCGTTGAATTTGCCAATCAGAGGAAAGCTGCCGGATTATCCAAACTCGAGGCAATAAAAGATGCCGCTGCGGCCCGACTTCGTCCCATCCTTATGACCAGCTTATCGACAGTACTTGGGATCTTACCTATAGCCCTTGCACTCGGGGCAGGTTCTGAAAGCAGGGTCTCTATGGGAATAGCGGTTATAGGAGGATTAATTTTCTCTACATTCTTAACACTACTTATCGTACCGGCGGTTTATTCATATTTCTCAAGAAGTACAGCGACAGTATCAAATGTTACTGAAGCGGCTGAGTCAGGTGAAGAAGCTGCTCTTGTTAGTAAATAAATTTTAATGAGGCATATGAGAGTTCCTAATATTGTCTTCCTATTGGTTATAATTCTTATTATTAATAATCAGGTCTTTCCGCAGGAGACTCTTTCTCTTGAGGAAGCTGTTAAGATTGCCCTTAAGAATAATTACTCTATAAATATTGCGCGGAATGAGTCGAAGATAGCAGATAATAATTCGAATATCGGTAATGCAGGTTTTCTTCCCTCGATTGATGCTTCGGGTTCTTATATTAAAAGTAACAATGACACTAAACAGGAATATTTTGACGGCAGGACAATAGACAGGAATGGGGCGAAATCGACGAACATTACTGCCGGGGTAGACATGAACTGGACAATCTTCGATGGACTCCGGATGTTTGCAAATATCGATATGCTTAAAGAGCTTAACAGGATAGGGGAGGACAACTTCAGGGCAGAGGTGGAAACAAACCTTGCCGGTGTTATGGAGACATATTACAACCTGATAAGAGAAAAACAGGTACTGGTAGTACTTAAGCAGGCGATAGAGATAAGTGAGGAAAGAGTAAGGATTGCAGAATCAAAAAAAGATGTCGGTACCGGTTCCAAGTTTGACCTGCGGCAGGCGCAGGTGGATCTGAATGAAGATCGCTCAAACCTGTTAAGGGAGGAGTTAACCTATGAGCAGCTGAAGGTGAACCTTAACCAGCTTATGGGAAGAGAAGTAAGCAGTGATTTCAATGTGACCGATACGATAGTGGTCGATAAAAATCTCAACCTTGATGATCTGAAAAACCGTACGCTTGAAAAGAATACAACTCTGCAGATTGCAAAGAAAAATCTTAGTCTTTCAGAAATAAATCTTAGACTTGCCAGGGCAGAGCTTTTCCCTCAGATTTCACTTATTGGGGGTTATGATTACACCAAATCGGAAGCCGAGGCAGGTTTTATAAAATCCAATAATAATTATAGTCTGAGTTATGGTGTTTCGGCAAACCTTAATTTATTCAACGGGTTAAATACCCGAAGGAAAATGGAAAACGCAGAGATAGGAATTGAGAACAGTCATCTTTCATATGATCAGGTTAAAACAGGCGTTGAAGCGGAGCTGCTGAATACGCATAAAAAGTATCTAAATAGCCTTCAGCTTGTTGAACTTGAAGAAGAAAACCTGAAAGTGGCATTAGAAAGTGTAGATATCGCACTTGAAAAACTTAAACTCGGAAACATCACCCCCCTTGAATTCAGGGAAACCCAGCGAAAGCTTATCGACGCAAAGAGCAGGCTGGTTTCGGCTCAGTACGATGCGAAATCAGCTGAAACAGAACTTCTGAGGATTAGCGGTCAGCTTATCACAAAGGATTAATCTCGAACCTTCCTAATCACCCCTAAGCAGCTATTCTGCTATTTGGTAAACTTGTTGAAAAACAAAACAACCTGAAAGTCTGAATAAATATCATTAATTTTCTTTATTCAACAGTTTTTTAATAAAGTACACAGTTTTTTACGTGAATATTATCTAACGGGAATCTTACCCTAAAAAATATTAAATTATTGAACATTCTTTAAGAAAAAGAACCCAATGCATATTTGTATTTTTGAAGATAAACAGACTGATAATTTTTATCCTCTTACGCTCTCACATCCTGTTTATGATTTACTATGCGGGATGAAGACATTAAGAGAGAAGATATTAAGATATTTCCCTGAAACGAAGGTCACCCTGTTCTGCAGAGAATACCTGGTTGGGATCACGAAGCTTAATAATCCCGGAATACAGGTAAATCATCTGGAAGATGATAACTATCTCTTTATTAACGGCAGGGTTTTACTGAATGAGGATCTATTTACGATTCTTCGTAAAAGTTCACAAGAAAAGGTCTTCATCCAGGATGAGATGCTGGTGGCGGCAAGGATAAGCGCAGAAACTGTCAGTAAAATTAAATCGAAATTCAGTGATACGATTGATATCCCGGTTTTCGAAGGTATCTCCAGTGAAAATGTTGAAGTAGATACTGTAAAGTATATCTGGGACTTAATAGAGATAAACGGACATCAGCTGAAGCAGGATTTCAATTATCTTAATGATCCCGGCATCTCAGAGGAAGCCAGACTTTTCAGAGGAGTACACCTTATCAACAAAGACGATATTTTTATCGGCGCCGATACTGTAGTTAAACCCGGTGCTGTTATAGATGCTTCAGATGGTCCTGTTTATATCGGGAGACATGTAGAGGTAAGTGCTAACAGTGTGATTGAAGGACCTGTATGCATAGGTGATAATTCCTTTGTTAAAAGCTGTGCCGTCATAAAGGAAAATGTCTCAGCAGGAAAGGTCTGTAAACTCGGCGGTGAGATTGAGGATTCCATAATAATGCCGTATTCCAACAAGCAGCACTCAGGATTTCTCGGACATGCTTATCTCGGCAGCTGGGTAAATATAGGTGCGGATACAAACTGCAGCGATCTGAAAAATAATTACAGCACAATAAAGATAAATCAGAATGGAAGACACATTGATACAGGACTGCAATTCCTGGGACTAATAATGGGTGATCACTCGAAAACTGCCATAAACTCGATGTTTAGTACGGGAACAATCGCAGGTTTTTCCTGTAATATTTTCGGAAGCGGGTTCCCCGATAAGTTTATTCCCTCATTTTCCTGGGGGGGTGCCGAAAAAACAGAAACATATGATGTTAAAAAAAGTATTGAGACAGCCAGGATAGTTATGAAGAGAAGAAATGTAAATTTTACAACAGCAGATGAGGATCTTTTTAATACCATTTTTAACCTAAATAAAGAACCTGCCTCTGCGCAGAAATAAACAGAAAGAAGAATCCCGAAGAATGACTGAGCAATTTGAAGAACATAAAGTTAGAGATTTATATTCAGGTGTAAGAGGACTCGCGGTAAAAATATTGAACAGGGTGGAGAGAACAGACTCCTACCTTGAAAGGCTGCTGGATAATGAAATGCGCGACAGCGATCTTACTGGTCCCGACAAAGCACTTCTGTATGAGATTGTACACGGTGTTGTAAGATGGATGGGAAGACTCGACTGGGTGCTGAACGGTTTCTACAAAGGGCAGTTCTCAAAAGCTATTCCTAATCTGAAAAACGGACTGCGTGTGGCTTTATACCAGATCATGTTCCTCGATCGTGTACCTGATTTCGCTGTAGTAAATGAAGCTGTTGAATTTGTAAAAAAGCTTCAGGGACAGAAGCCTGCCGATCTTACAAATGCGATCCTTCGAAATATCATAAGGAGCAAAAACGGCATCCGCTACCCTGATCCCGAAGAGGATCTTCCAGGTTATCTTGCGGCATTCTATTCGCATCCTTCCTGGATGGTTAAGAGATACCTGGCACGATTTGGAAGAGAAGCTACAGAAAAACTCTTATCCTCAAATAATGAAAAACCTTTTCTGACCCTAAAGATCAATGCACTTAAAACAAATCCCGAGGAATTTAAGCAGTTATTAAACAAGGTGAACCTACGCTTTAAATCCGGCCGATACCTTCCTGAGTTCTTTAAGCTGCAGAACCTGACTAACATTACTGCCTGGGAATATTATGCTAACGGCTACTTCAATATACAGGATGAAAGCGCAGGACTGGCCTGCCGGCTGTTAGACGCAGTACCCGGGATGAGAGTACTTGATATGTGTGCCGCTCCCGGGGGCAAGACTGCCTACATTGCGGGTCTGATGCATGATGAAGGAGAAATAATAGCGATCGACAGGTTTGAAGCAAGGCTGAGAATTATGGAACGGAATACACAGCGGCTTGGAATAAAATCAATAAAACTTATTGAACAGGATGCACTTGAGTATGATGACACAGGTTTCGACAGAGTGCTTGCTGATGTTCCATGTTCCGGTACAGGGACCCTGTGTAAAAAGCCCGATATTAAATGGAAGAAAGATCTGCTTGATATCAGAAGGATGACAGAGCTGCAGTATAAGCTTCTTGAAAAAGCAGCCTCACTTGCTAAACCGGGCGGAGTAGTTGTTTACAGTACTTGTTCAATTGAACCTGAAGAAAATGGCGATATAGTTAATAAGTTTCTATCTGGACACCCGGAGTTCAGTCTGGAAAATGCCTCAGGCTCATTTCCGATGGAAATTGTCGATCCAAATGGATGCATACAAACGTTTCCTCATTCACATCAGCTTGACGGTGCCTTTGCAGCCAAGTTAGTTCGTAATTAAGTTTTCATAAACAGTGGTTAAATAAATGTTCGATCAATTAGCTGAAGAACTAAAAAAGGCGAGATTAAAAAACCATCTCACCTTACAACAGCTTGCGGCAAGAACCAGGATCGACCTGAAGTTTCTTGAAGCAATTGAAGAAGGCAACCTCAGTTTTCTTCCCGATCTTTATGTAAAGGCTTTTATGAAAGAGTACGCAGGCGTTGTGGGTTTAGATCCTGAAATCATAATTAAGAAGTATGAAGCGGCTAAAGAAGGTCTTCCATATGAAGAACCATCCCCGAACCTGGAGCCGGCTGAACCGAAAGCAAATGAAGAAGAAGATAAACCCGGGAATACCGAAGAGCAAAAACACCCGGAATCTGATCAGAAACCAGCAGAAAAACCTGATCAGAAACCAGCGGAGAAACCCGGGTCCGGCAGTAAGCCGCCCGAAAAATATCGAAAGGTTAACCATTCCGCTAATCAATCAAACGCGGTTTATTCCAAACCTCTGCCCACATTTAATTCAACAACCCCTAAACGGAGTGAGCTTGTACCGGGTAACAAAAATGCAATTTTAGTTGGAGCAACATTGTTTGGAGCAATCATACTTATCGGGCTGATTTATCTTTTGTTCTTTAACCAGAACAATGAAATTGTGGTACCTGAAAAGCCTTATGATGAAGTTGTAACACAATCGAGACAAAGGTATGAGGAATCACCGGCTCAGCCCGTGGACTCAATGCATAATAATGCAGTAACAGGAGATAGTCTTAACCTGCTCATACAGGCAAGAGATACTTCCTGGATCAAACTTATTCTTGATAATACAAAAGAAGAAGAATTTATTTTATTCCCTAATTCTCAGAAGTCCCTAAAAGCAGCTAAGGATTTTAAGATTACTTTTGGAAAATCTTCTGCTATAAAGCTGCAGCTTAATAATAAACCGCTTGAATTCAAGCCTCGTTCAAATTCAGTTTCTCATGTTAAAATAAGTTCTAATGGTATCGAATATCTCAATAACCCTCCCCGGGCAGGTCAGGAACAATGACAACATCCGGACAAACAAGAATAGAAGAATTACGTGAAGCAATACGAGGTAATGATTACAGATATTATGTTCTTGCTGAGCCGGTAATAAGCGACCAGGAATACGATGCTTTAATGAAAGAGCTTGAGAACCTTGAGGCAGAAAATCCCGACCTCGTAACGCCCGATTCGCCAACGCAGAGGGTAGGCAGAGACCTCACTAAAGAATTCAAACCTGTGACCCATCTGATACCTATGCTTAGTCTTGCCAATACATACAATGAAGAAGAGCTCTTCGATTTCGACAGGAGAGTAAGGGAGGCGCTTCCGGAAGGAGAGACCATAGAATACGTAGTTGAGCCGAAAATAGACGGGGCTTCTGTAAGTCTTCATTACACAGATGGCTACCTGGTTACAGCAGCTACAAGAGGAGATGGAGTAGTAGGTGAGGAGATAACGACTAATGTTAAAACCATACGTTCTGTTCCGCTAAAACTGCATAAGAACACATCCTTCCCGTATTCATTTGATGACCTTGAAGTGAGGGGTGAGATTTTCATGAAGGTAGATGACTTCATTAAGCTGAATAAAGAAAGAGAAGAGCAGGGAGAAAAACTATTCGCAAATCCACGTAATTCCTCGGCCGGAACTTTAAAGCTTCAGGATCCCCAGGCGGTTGCGAAGAGACCCCTGAACATTTTTACATATACACTTATCAGTCTAACCGAAAATTATGAATCGCAGTATGAAAACCTTCAAATCCTAAAGAAGCTGGGATTCAATGTTAATTCAAAGTTCAGACTCTGCAAAAACATCGAGGCTGTACTGGAAGTCTGCCATAAGCTCGAAGAAACAAGGAATACCCTTGAGTATGAAATCGACGGAGCGGTAATAAAGGTTAATTCTCTCAGGCAGCAGAAAATGCTTGGTAATATAGCTAAATCTCCCCGCTGGGCGGTAGCCTTCAAATTTAAGGCTAAGCAGGCAGTTACAAGACTTAATAAAATAACCTGGCAGGTCGGCAGGATAGGAACGGTAACTCCAGTTGCCCTGATGGAACCTGTCTTTCTTGCAGGCTCAACGATCAGCAGAGCCACGCTGCATAACATCGATGAGATAAAAAGGAAAGATATTCGGGAAGGCGATAAAGTTGTAATTGAAAAAGGAGGCGATGTTATTCCTAAAGTTGTCTCGGTGGTAAAGGAAGAAAGACCCGCAGGTTCGAAACCTGTTCAGCCTCCGAAAAAATGTCCTGTCTGTAAAACCCCGCTCTTCAAACCAGAAGGAGAGGTGGCATTTTATTGTGAGAATACCGAATGTCCAGCTCAGATAAAAGGAAGGCTGGAACATTTCTCTGCCCGCGGAGCAATGGACATTGAGGGATTGGGAACTGCCTTAATCAATCTCTTTGCAGGTGAAGGATTTCTCCATACATATGCTGACATATATGATCTGAAAAACAAGCGGGATGAACTGATTGCAATTGAGCGGTTAGGTGAAAAAAGTATCGATAACTTATTAAGCGCTATTGAAGAAAGTAAAAGACAACCATTTGCCAGAGTACTGTTCGCCGTAGGGATCAGGTATGTAGGTGCCGGAGCGGCAAAAAAGCTCGCTGATCACTTTAATTCGATAGACGATTTAATGAAGGCGGATGAGGAAAAAATAGAAGAGATTCACGAAATTGGACCAAGTATCAGTCAGAGCGTGGTAAAATTCTTCAAAGATCCTCATAACAGTAAAGTAATAGATCGACTAAAAAAACATGGATTAAATTTTGTTTCAGAAAGGAAAGCAGCAAAAGAAACTTTCTTTACGGGAAAAACTTTTGTGCTTACAGGAACCCTCAACAGCTTTTCACGTGAAGAAGCCAGTGATAAAATTGTTATGTTTGGGGGCAAGGTTACATCATCAGTGAGTAAGTCGACCGATTACCTTGTATGCGGTGAAAATGCCGGATCGAAACTGACAAAAGCTGAAAAGCTTGGTGTTTCAATATTAAATGAAGAAGGCTTCCTTAAAAAACTTGATGAATCAGAGAAGAAATGATTGGACAACTAAAAGATAAAATTGCCGGAATCTTAGCAAAAAGCAAACTGAAAGAGTTTGAAATAACTGAGCATAATTTCAGGGATTTCTTCAAGAGGTCGTTTGATTTTTTTGTTGTTATGCCTGAAAATGATTCCGATTTCAGTCAGGCTCTCCGGATCCTAAATTATCTTGAGGATAACAGGAAGAGTGTAACTGCGTTTACACACGATTATAAAGTAAACCTGCTTCCAACCAAGTTCCGACAGAAAGCAATAGGCTATACGGTTGATGATGTGAGTCGGCTGAATCTTCCTTCAAAGAAAATAAATGACAAACTTGATCAGCTGAGGTTCCAGACAGTAATAGACCTGAACAGGCAGGATAATTTATTCTGCAGCTACATCGTAAACCGTATTAAGGCACCTTATAAGATGGGATTTGTTAAGGGAGATCCTGATAAATTTTATAATATACAGGTTATAAATAGAAGTCCCGACGCTGAGAATTCATACAAAAATTTGTTAAATTGCTTAAAAATGTTTTAAGGAAATATTATGAATTTCGAGATCAAAAGGATCGACGAGATAACAATATTTAAATTGAATGAGAAAAGATTAGACACTAATATTTCAGGACTGGTTAAGGGTGAATTTACAATGCTTCTTAAGGTTGAGGGGATCAACAAGCTTATTCTTGATATGAGCGACGTCGAAACATGCGACAGCTCGGGATTAAGTGCGATACTGGTAGCAAACCGGATTCTCAACACAAACGGCGGAGCTATGAGAATTGCGGCCCCCTCTGAAAAAGTTTACTCTCTTATTAAAATAACACAACTTGACCGGGTTCTTCCGGTATGCGAAACTGTTGATGAAGCTTTCAATGAGTTAAAAAAGGAATAGCTTATTGGAGGGAAGATCGCTCGATTATTTTATCATTGCGGTTTATTTAATCGGTATAGCGGTTTTCGGTGTGATATCAGGGGGAAGACAAAAATCCCTTAGAGATTATTTCCTCGGATCAACTTCAGTTCCCTGGTGGGCGGTATGTTTCTCTATAGTTGCCGCTGAAACAAGTACTTTGACTTTTATTTCTATTCCCGGTTTATCCTACCTGACCAATTTAAATTTTCTACAGGTTACTTTCGGTTATCTTATCGGGAGAATTATTGTAGCTGCTGTATTCCTCCCGGCATATTATAAAGGTGAGCTTAAAACAGCTTATACTTATCTTGAAACAAGGTTCGGGGGTAAGACCCGTAACTATGCATCAGTTGTATTTTTATTCACGAGAACAGCAGCAGATGGAGTAAGGCTGTTTGCAACAGCCATACCCTTGAAACTTCTGCTCGGTATCGATTACCCCTTTGCAATTATTATAATAGCCATGGTATCACTTGTTTACACTTATACGGGTGGTGTTAAAGGGATTATCTGGGTAGATGTAATTCAGATGTTCATTTATATATCGGGGGCCATCCTTGCCGGCATCTTCATATTAAATCTTCTCCCCGATGGCTGGAATTCGGTTCTGTCTGCAGCATCGGGAACTAATAAATTCCAGGTTATTAATTCAGGGTTTACCGGCAGCTTAAAAGACTTCTTTGCAGATCCCTATACTCTTATCGGAGGAATATTGGGGGGAGCTTTCTTGTCTATGGCATCTCATGGAACAGATCAGCTGATAGTTCAGAGGCTTCTGACAGCAAAAGATCTGAAGGAAAGCAGGAAGGCAGTTATTGGAAGTGGAATTATCATAATAGTTCAATTTGCTCTCTTCCTGATCCTTGGGGTAATGCTGTACGCCTATTACGGAAAGATTGATATGAAGCCGGATGAAATATTTCCCAATTTTATAATTCATGTGCTGCCGCCGGGAGTTTCAGGAATAATAATAGCGGGGCTTTTTGCAGCAGCGATGTCGACTCTGGCCGGGTCGATGAGCTCTCTTTCCTCCTCAACAATGATGGATCTTTTTCAGCCTTTATTCGGGAAAAAAGATAATGAATTGTTTATCTCCAGACTTATTACCATATTCTGGGCCGTGATGCTGGTTATGTCGGCTATATTTTTTATGAACACATCCACCGCAGTAGTTGAACTTGCACTGAGCATAGCCTCCTTTACTTACGGAGGACTGCTTGGCACCTTTTTACTGGGATTCTTCATTAAGAAGGCTGACCAGAAGGGAGCTTTAACTGGATTTACACTTGCAATTTCTGTAATGGTTTTTGTGATATCGTTCAGAGTAGTTGCATGGACCTGGTTTACAATCATAGGTGTAGCTGTAACATTAATAACGGGATATTTAGTCTCTTTATTTAGAAACAAGCACATCCGGGAGGAAGCTTGAGTATAATCGATTACTTAATAATCCTGGTATATTTTATTTTTTCTCTGGGCATTGCTCTGTATTACACACGCAGAGCAGGAAAAAGCACAGAGGAATTTTTCCTTTCAGGCCGAAACCTCCCCTGGTATTTAGCCGGTCTCTCTATGGTAGCTACCACCTTTGCAGCCGATACCCCTCTGGCTGTAACCGAACTGGTTGCCAAAAACGGAATTGCCGGTAACTGGGTCTGGTGGAACTTTGCATTCGGCGGTATCCTTACAGTTTTCTTTTTTGCCAGGCTCTGGAGACGAGCAGGTATAATGACAGAAGTAGAGTTTGCAGAAATAAGATATTCCGGGAAACCTGCAAAATTCTTAAGAGGGTTCAGGGCAGTTTACCTGGGACTATTTATGAACATAATTATTATGGGCTGGGTCAACAAAGCAATGGCTTCCATTCTTACCGGTATGTTCAATATTCCTGAATCAGAAGTTATCTTCTATGTTTTCGGATGCATGCTGATAGTAGCAATTTATTCAGCCTTATCAGGACTATGGGGAGTTGTAATAACCGATGCTTTCCAGTTTGTTATAGCTATGACAGGCTGCATAATACTGGCTGTAATAGTTGTCAATTCATCCCAGGTCGGAGGAATTTCGGGTCTACAGGAAAAGCTGCCGGAATACACATTCAGATTTCTTCCAGTTTTTACGGACATTGGAGATGTAGGAAAAGCTTTCTCTCTTTCGGTTGTTTCCTTCTTAGCTTATGTAGGTATAATTTGGTGGGCTTCGTGGTACCCCGGGGCTGAACCGGGCGGCGGAGGTTACGTTGCTCAGAGGATGATGTCGGCTAAAGATGAGAAGCATTCTCTTTTTGCCACCCTTTTTTTCCAGATAGCTCACTACGGCATACGCCCCTGGCCATGGATTCTGGTCGGGTTATGTTCACTTGTCCTTTATCCTGATCTTGCAGCCTCAGATAAAGGGATGGGATACATCTTTGCAATGAACGATTTCCTGCCGGCAGGATTAAAAGGATTACTTGTAGCTGCCTTCTTCGCAGCCTATATGAGTACTATAGCAACACAATTAAACTGGGGAACATCATACCTTATAAATGACTTTTACAGAAGGTTTCTGAACCGCAGCAGGGAAGAGAACCATTATGTTAAAGCCTCAAGAGTAGTAACGATTTTATTAATGATCACCTCTGCAATAGTTACGTTATTTATAAATACTATCTCGGGGGCATGGGTCTTCATAATGGAATGCGGAGCAGGACTGGGGCTGGTACTTATAATGCGCTGGTACTGGTGGCGGATAAATGCATGGTCTGAAATCTCAGCAATGATAACTCCCTTTATTATATACCCTATATTAAAGCTTTACAAGGTTGAATTCCCTGATACTTTATTTTTTCTTGTTTCGTGTACCACAATTGTCTGGCTTACCGTAACATATCTGACCAAACCCACGGAAACGCCTAAATTATTCGAATTTTATCGGAAAATATACCCCGGGGGAGTATTATGGAAGAAGATATCGGATCAGCTTCCCGAGGTTCAAAGTGAAGGGGAATTCGGAATTATGTTCATCAACTGGATTGCGGGGGTTGTACTGGTTTATTCATTTTTATTCGGAACAGGGAGTATTCTGCTCGGGGATACCTTAAGATCCGTAATTTTCATCATTGCTGCTATTATTTCTATCGCCATAATTTATAAGAACTTAAGTGCAGCAGGTTGGAAAACATTAATTAAATAATCATTATTTTTAAGTTTAATAATCAATCATTTTTCAGCTTTTATGAAACAAACGGAGATACTGAAAAATATACAGGTTGTTGTTTCGGATATTGACGGGACATTATTGACTGACGAAGGATTCGTAGATAATGAATCTCTAAAACTTATATCAGAATTACCCAAACACGGAGTGCATTTTACCGTTGCAACAGGCAGGCTTCACTCGGCAATAACGAGCCTGGCTACAGACCTTGGAATTGATGTTCCCCTGATCTCTATGGATGGTGCCTTGATAAAAAGTCATCCCGAGGGAGATATTTTGTTTGAATCTTTCGTAAAGGAAAAGTATGTTAGAAAAGCAGTTGCCCTGGCCGATACTTTTTTACTTAACGTAGCTCTATGTCATGATGATGCAATTTATTATACAGAAAGGAATTCCGTAATTCCCCAGGTAATGGATAAATTCGGCGCACGGTATGAACAAGTTGAATCTTACGATACATTTTATGACAGGACACTGGAAGTTGTATTCGCTTCTGATTACAAACTTAACCTGAGATATGTATATAACCGGCTGGGATTTCCTTATACGTTCGGACTTGAAAGATCGTATTTCAGATCGCAAAGACGTGATAATATTTATTATCTTGAGATAAGAAATAAAGGCACTTCTAAAGGCATGGGTTTTAAAAGACTCCTTAAGGATCTGAATGTTAAAGAGGCAAATGCTGCTGTTATAGGCGACTGGTACAATGATCTAAGTCTTTTTAAGGTAGGCGGATTTAAGGTCGCAATGGAAAATGCCGTAGCCGAGGTGAAACGGCAGGCTGATTTTATAACAACAAAAGATAATAATAACGGGGGAGTAGGTGAATTCATAGAAATGATATTACAGGCAAAGACAAGCAGGAAATGAAAACTGAAGAACATAAAAGAGGAAGTCTCCGGCTGAAGTTCTTAATTGGACTCAGTGCTGTAATTCTTATTGTCTTTATGTTCCCAAAAGGCGAATCTATTGAATCCGAGGTTACAGTTGGCTCGATATGGATTCATGACGACCTTATTGCCCAGTTCAGCTTTCCGGTATTAAAAGACCAGAAAACTTACCAGGCAGAGCTGAAGGAGGCTGCAAGTACGGTCTATCCGGTTTATTTAAAACAGCCCGAAACAATAGATGCAGTCCTGGACACTGTGAAGGGTTATGATTCTTTTCTGATCAGGATGATTGACAGCACCCTGTCAACAGAAGGCCAGGAAAATCTGAACCCCACTTTTCTAAGTACACCCTCATATAATACCTTCCTGAACCTGCGGCGGCAGGAAAGGAATATGCTTCAGCGGAGAAACCTGAAAGAGGTTCTGAACAGCATAAACAGTATACTGGCGGAGGTATATAGAACCGGCATAATTAATCAATTTCCCCAGGGTGAAGATAGTATTGCTGTAAGGACAGGAAATATCGACAGGATTGAAGCGTCGGATAAATTTATTGATGTACAGGCCGCTGAAAAGATAGTAATGAACGGCATAGAGCAGATGAAACTTTCGGATGATATGAAAAATGCACTGGAGGAATACGCCGCTCATTTCATAAATCCTAATATTATTTACAATCAGGCTGGAACACAGGAAGAAATCGATCAGGCAAAGAATAATGTATCACGTTACGTAGGAATAGTCAACGAGAATGAAAGAATAATAGCCAAACATGACCGCGTAACTAAAGAGGCAAAGCTTAAGATTGATTCATACAGGGCTGCTAAAGGAGAGAAGATAGGAGAAAGCGGATTCTGGCTGCAGTTTGTAGGGAAGTTCTTCCATATTTCTCTGCTTCTTACATTACTAACAATATATCTTTTCCTTTTCAGGAAGAAGATATTTTTTGACAACCAGAAACTGATACTTATAACAATAATATTAGTGTTCGTCTGTTTTGTTACCTTTTTGATAAACCAGATAAGCGTTAACGTCCCGCTCCAGTTTTTAATTTTTATACCCGCAGCCACTATGCTGCTGACCATAATCTTTGATTCCCGGGTAGGATTCTATACCACGGTGATCATATCTCTTATAGCCGGTGCTTTAAGGGGGAATGATTATACCTTCGCTACCATGAATATCTTTGCAGGTGCCCTGGCTGTCTACACAGTACGCGACATTAAAAACCGTTCGCAGATATTCAGATCATTTCTATTCATTCTGCTCGGTTATCTGGTTGCTGTTTTCGCCTTCGGACTGGAAAGGTTTGCCTCATTTGAATCATTGATGATCGAGACTGCTTTTGCTTCAACCAATGCTTTGATAAGTCCCGTGCTTACATACGGACTTCTGATCTTCTTCGAGAGATTCTTCAGGATAACCACAGACCTGACACTTCTTGAGCTTTCTAATTTTGACAGACCGTTGCTGAAGGAACTTGCCAGGAAGGCCCCGGGAACCTTTAACCATTCGATGACCATGGGGACTCTTGCCGAGACGGCAGCGGAAAAAATAGGTGCTAATCCCCTGCTTGCAAGGGTAGGAGCATATTATCACGATGTAGGTAAGATTATCACTCCGCAGAATTTCGTTGAGAACCAGCTGAACAATCAGAATGTTCATGAGAACCTTACCCCTGAGGAAAGTGTAGAACTTATAAGTCGACATGTTAAAGAAGGAATAGAACTGGCGCGTGAGTATACAGTTCCTCAGGAGGTAGTAGACTTTATACCTATGCACCATGGCACAATGGTGATCTCATTTTTCTATGAAAAAGCCAAAAAACTTTATGGTGAAGAGAAAGTAAGTATTGATGATTACAGGTATCCAGGACCTAAACCTAATACAAAGGAGACAGCGATAATTATGCTTGCCGACGGAAGCGAATCTGCTGTCAGATCAATTGAGGATCCTGACCCAACCAAAGTTGAGAATGTAATCGACAAAATCATCAAAGGAAGAATTGATGACGGCCAGCTCGATAATTCACCTATTACTTTCAGTGATATAGATAAAATCAAGGAAGCGTTTATAAGCATTCTGCTGGGGCAGCATCACCGCAGGATCAGGTATCCCAAACAGGAAGAAATGGAAAAAGGGGAGCCGGAGAAGAATGAAGAAAAATGAAAATTTTTCTGGATGAATATCTTGCCGTATTGAAATTAGAAAGGAACCTTGCAGAAAATACAGTTGAATCGTACAGGAACGATATAACCAACCTTTTCCAGTTTCTGGAAAATTATAACATAGATGATCCTCAGAAAATCGGGTACGAACATATAGCGGACTTCTTTAAATTTCTTAAAGAATCAGGCCTTTCAGGCACATCTGCATCTCGGTATCATTCCTCTCTGAATGGTTTTTTCCTGTATTTGTTTCAGAGCAACTATATAACCGGAAATCCCATCGAAAAAATCCCTGCTCCCAAAATCTCTCAAAAACTTCCTTCAGTTCTCACAATAAATGAGGTTGATGCTATTCTCTCACAGCCGGATACTGCAAATAAATTCGGGTTAAGAGACAAAGCATTGCTTGAGTTATTTTATGCATGCGGCTTACGGGTAAGCGAATTAATAAACCTGAAGATTTCCGGTCTCTATTTCAAAGAGGAAGTTATAAGAGTCTTAGGGAAAGGTTCAAAAGAAAGGCTTGTTCCGATCGGCAGCAGCGCAGTTAAATGGATAACGGAATATATAAAAACGAGCCGGCCTTTGTTGGAGAGGAAAGGCAAAAGTGAAAATTACCTTTATCTAAATACCAGGGGAACAAAACTATCAAGGATGGGGGTATGGAAAATAGTCGATCGGTATGTAAAGGAAGCCGATATAGATAAAGATGTGCATCCTCATACATTCCGACATTCCTTTGCTACTCATCTGCTTGAAGGAGGAGCCGACCTCAGAGCGGTTCAGGAGATGCTGGGTCATGCAGATATTTCCACAACACAGATCTATACCCATATTGACAGAGACTTTATTAAACAGGTTCACAGAGATTGTCATCCGAGAGGTTAGTTTGACAGGTATTGAAGTAAGTGATAAAATTATTTCTTTCTTAACATTTCTCCCTATGTTCCTTCTCTCAATTACAGTACATGAGTTTGCTCATGCTGTTATCGCAAAGCGTATGGGAGACGACACAGCTCAAAAGAGGGGCAGGCTGACCCTGAATCCCTTCAAGCATGCCGATATTGTGGGAACATTGATTATGCCGCTTGCTTCGTTTGCTTCAGGATTTGCGCTGATTGGATGGGCTAAACCCGTTCCTATTGACAGGAGAAAATTTAAGAATCATCTACGGGACGATGCCCTGGTTTCATTTGCTGGTCCTGCTTCTAATTTTTTACTCGCGGTTATATTTTTCCTTATCTTTTTTGTGATGTACCAAAGCTCTGCCTCGCATTATATCATTAATTTTTTCTGGTATGGAGTATTTTTTAATATTTTCTTGTTTGCCTTCAACCTGCTTCCCATTCCCCCGCTGGACGGTTCTCATATTCTGTTCGATATTTTTCCAAATAAAATAACAGCTAAGTTGCTTAGTCTTGGACTTTATGGATCGATAATACTGCTGATTTTCATTTATTCTCCGCTATGGGGTTATTTTATGGATTTGGTTAACTTTATCCTTGGAGTGTTTCTTAAAAGCGCCGGAATTAGATGAAGAAAGTCTTAATTTTAATAATACTATCAGTTTTACTTGTCTCTTGCGGGAATAATGACAAGGAAAGGCCCGCTAGTATAGTTAAAAGGGACTTTCATTCATTCATTTTCACCGGGATGGCGGCCCGGAAACCTTCCCTCTATGAATACAATGTTATGAATAACTCATTCTCACTCTTTTGGAAAGGAGACAGCGAGGAAATAGTCGACCTTTCATATTCTCCCGGTCATACCTCTGCATTCTTTCTTACTGCCTCCAGCCAGGGCAAAGAAGGAATCTTTCCTTTTATAAAAAATGCCAGGCTTTACGTTATTCCTGATTCCGCCTCACATCCGGCATTTGTAAGAGATATTGGCAGCGGTATACAGATATTTTCGAGATGGGAATCTGAGAACGTTTTCAGGATAATCCTTAATTCCTGGGATGAAAAAATTTCAACCTATATCGATCAGAAGACAATAATATTCAATATCTTCGGAAGGGTACTTCAGGAAGAGAACCAGGTTTACGATATTACATCAAATGGTTATCCAAGACTCCCCCGAAGCAGTCCCGATACGCTCTCACCCTCGGGTATTTACCAGATCTCTTATAGAGAGAATCGACCCGATTCTGTTTTTCTTATTGAGCGAAAGACAAAAAAGACAGATTTTATGATGTCCATTTTTAAGCCCGTAAATGAAATTACGTGGAGTGATGACAGGGAGATGTTATTTATTTCAACGCTGGATGTAACTGCCGCGAACACAAGCATTTTTACAGGACAGCCTAATACCTCCTCGTTGTACGCTTACTCTATTGACAGGCAAAAAGTAATAAAAAAATGGACAGGCGGAGGGTTTAAGAACTTTTTTACTATTGGTGATTTTTTAATATTTGACGATGGATTCGGGAGGAATTCCTCCATTTATATTTATAATTTTCAAAAAGATAAGATTATCAAACAGATTAAAATTAAGGGCGGATGCGGACTAAGAGGTATTCCCGAGGTCCCGCATTTCGGAGCTTAGTTAACCGATGATAAAAGTTTTATAAATGAATACTTATTTAAGAATTATCAGTTATGTGAGGCCATACTGGAGACAGCTAATCGCCTCAATCCTTTTCACTTTTTTATTTGCATTATTTAACGGTCTCTCCGTATACCTAACTATACCTCTGCTGGATACACTATTCCAGGAAGCCCCGGAAACAGAACAGATTCAGCAGGTTCAGCCTGTAACTCCATCGAGCAGCATTCTACCCGATTGGGTTCAGGACTTTAAAGAAGAAGTTAGTAAAGCTTTCAATGACCTGGTATTATCGGGAACTAAATTAGAAGCGTTAATGAGGATATGTGTCCTTGTTCTACTGACGTTTTTGCTTAAAAACATTACCGGTTACACCCAGGCATATTTTATGGCTCACGTTGAGTACGGAGCAATGAAAGATCTGAGGGATGAAGCTTACTTTCATCTTCATCAGCTTCCGATGAGTTATTTTAAAAAAGAAAGGGTGGGAAATTTAATATCAAGGTTTACTAATGATGTGGTTATAGTACAGGCAAGTATAACTGCCGCATTCTCAAACCTTATTAAGGAGCCTTTAACCATAATCGTTTTCCTTGGAATTGCTCTCAGCATCAGCTGGCAATTAACCCTGATGGCTTTCATCGTACTTCCATTTTCAATGCTTATAATAGGCTGGATAGGGTTAAAACTGCGAAGGCAGAGCACAGTGGTTCAGGCTAAAATAGCCGATATCACGAGCATACTGCAGGAAACCATTTCAGCGGTAAAGATAGTAAAGGCATTTGGAATGGAGAAATATGAAAACCGGAAGTTTACAAAAGAAACGCATAGTTTTTTCAGAATGATGCTGAAGATAGTAAGGATAAGAAACATTGCTTCACCCGTAACCGAATTTCTGAGTGTTTTGGTTGGTGTATTTATAATTTATTACGGCGGTGTTATGGTGCTTCAGGAGGGATCCCTTAAGGCCAGCGAATTCCTTGGATTCCTGTTTGCAATTTTTCAGATGATGCCCCCGATAAAAGAACTGACGAGCGTAAATAACAGGATACAGGAAGCGAGTGCGGCAGGGGATCGTATATTCGAAATACTCGATACAAAACCCTCTATTCGAAATAAGCCGGGCGCCACGGAGATATCAGCATTCCGGGATAAGATTGAACTAGAAAATGTTTTCTTCAGCTATGAAGACAGTACCGAACCTGTATTAAAGAATATCTCATTCACCGCAGAAAGAGGACAGGTTGTCGCTCTGGTTGGTCCCAGCGGCGGCGGGAAATCAACTCTTGCAGACCTGCTTCCACGATTTCACGATCCTGACTCGGGCAGGATACGCATAGACGGTACTGATATAAAGGACGTTAAGATTGAGGACCTCAGGGGACTAATGGGAATTGTTACGCAGGAGACGTATCTGTTTAATGAGACTATCAGGAAAAACATTGCTTACGGAATTGACGATTACCCGATGGAGAAGATTATAGAAGCAGCTAAAACAGCTAATGCACATAACTTCATCTTAGAACTTCCCAGAGGGTACGATACAATTATCGGTGAGAGAGGGACAAAGATTTCAGGAGGACAAAGACAGAGGATCTCAATTGCAAGGGCCCTGGTAAAAAATCCTGAGATTATGATTTTTGATGAAGCGACTTCCGCGCTCGATAATGAATCCGAACTTTTAGTCCAGGAAGCTATCGAAAGAATGATGCAGAACCGGACTACTTTTGTTATTGCGCACCGTCTCAGTACAATAAGACATGCAACAAAAATTATCGTGATTGACTATGGGGAAATTGTACAGCAGGGAAGGCACGATGAACTTCTGGCAGATGAAAAGGGGTTATACAGGAAGCTCTACGAAATGCAGTTCAGGGATTGAGTATGCCTGAAAGAAGAAACCTTCTTATAATTGACCGGGTCATCCTTTTCTTCATGATTCTTTTCCTGGCTACGATAACCAACTCGATATTCCTGAACCAGGTTGGGTATTACGGTGCTCTGCTTACTTTGATTGCAAAATATTTTGTAACCAAATCAAATCCTTTTAAAAGAACGGAAATTGAACCTGCTCTGCTGTGGTTTATTGCTGCAGAAATCCTTTCCCTTATCTTTTCGCTCAACCATTCACAGGCACTTCTATTCAGTCTGCGCAGACTCTTATTAATGCCTCTTATTTACGTGACTGTAGCGGGAACACCAGATATAAAGAGAGCGAAACTTTATTTCAATACTTATATAGCTGCGGCAGTTCTTACTGCTCTGGTATATATTGTATTTTCTTACCAGTATTTTATAGCCAATCTGTACAATATAACCCAATCGGGTCCTTCATTATTTCAATACCCCATAACCTCAAGTGAGATACTCAGCATAACCTCAGTTTTTCTCTTTGCCTTTTTAATAAACGAAAAGGGAAATCTGAGGAATAAGCTGTTGACCGCGGCGGCACTTCTCATTACTCTTGTTGCGCTGGTGGCAACATATAAGAGAACGGGGTGGCTCGGGACAGGATTTGGTTTCTTTATTATCATTCTCCTGAAAAAAGAATGGAAATATCTTATTCCACTTGTAATTCTCGCCGTTATTCTATTAGCAGTTCAAAAGAATGAAAGCATAGTTAAAATATTCAGGATTGAACAAAGCGGACTGAAGGAATTAACAAGCTTCAATACAGACGGGAGAGCTTTTGATATAACTTCGCTTGATGGTGAATATTATATCTCCGATTATGAGAAAGGGCTTGTAAAATATAAAGGTTCACGCGCATTATCTAACCTTGAAACTCCATCACCAATAGTTTCTCTTGAAAAGTGGAATGGCTATCTTCTCGGTTACTTTGTCGATACAAGATTCATCAGTTATAAAATGGACAGCCTTAGTACACTGAATCAACTGACAGAATGCCTTCCTCCGGGTTTTACTATCAATCATACAGTTTACGGTGATTACCTCTATACGATGGATAATGACAGCGGACTTACGATATTTAAGGATCCATCGCGTCTGGAAAGGATTTACAGGAACACGGCATTTAATAAATTCAGTAAAGTCTTTGCGGATTCAAGCCTTTTGCTCCTGTTTTCACCCGACAGCGGACTTCATGTCTTTGATGTTATAGACGGAACACCACGGAAAAAATTATATTCATTTCATCCTGTCAATGTATCTTCAGTTTTTTATTCCGGACACAAATTCTTCTGCTCGAGTGACAAGGGAGTAACAATTTACACTGTGGGAAAAGACTCAGTTCATTACGACAGGAGATTATCCGGACCTGAAACTATTTACCTTTGGAAAAAAATTCAGAATAACCTGCTTGCCGCAGACAAGAGGGGCCGCGTATATGAAATAGATCCTGATCCTATGCCGGCAGTCAGGCTGCTGGGTAATCCCGGGTACGTTCCCACCTCCTTTACCTTACACAATGATACCCTGCTGACATCATTTGTTCATAGAAGCAGAATTCTAAGCGTATGGGATCCTTACCTGCCGTCTAATTATGTACGGTTGTCTTTATGGAAAGCCGGATGGGAGATGTTCCTTGATCATCCTGTTTTTGGTGTAGGGGATATAGACCTGGCATTTCTTTACAAACAGTACAAATCAAAATATGAGAAAGAAATTCAGGGACATATGCACAATAACTTTGTGCACATCCTGGTAACATTGGGAATTTTCGGTCTGCTTGCTTTCTGTTACCTTCTTTACCGACTTTTCAGAATCGATCTGAATATTTACAGGAAGATGAAAAACGTACCATTCGCTTCATCTTATGCCCTTGGTACAATCGCGGCTCTAAGTACAATAGTGATTGCCGGACTCACGGAAATGAATTTCTTCGATCATGAGATTATTACCCTGCTCTGGTTCACATTCGGGCTTAATGCGGCCATTTATAAACGTTATTATCAGAAGAATAGCTAAGTTTGCATGGTTCAGAAATAAAGAGGTTTAAATGGAAAATAAGTTGAGTATCGATATTAGAAATACAGTTAATAAATTATCATCAGAATTAAATTATAACTACAAAGAAGTTGCAGTTATTCTGGCTGCAGGACATGGAAAAAGAATAAAATCGCAAACCTCCAAAATGCTTCACAAGATATGGGAGGTGCCCACTGTTGAACGTGTTTACGACGCGTGCATTGTAGGTATAAAAGCCGTTAACGTGATCATTGTTGTAGGTATAAAAGCCATTGATGTTATGAATGTAATAGGAAGGAGGGAGAGTACAGCGTTCGCCTACCAGGAAAAGCAGAGAGGCACAGGACATGCGGTACAGGTTGCACTTGAAAAGGTAGATAAAAAATCCTTTGACGGAATCGTTTATGTTCTTCCGGGTGATATGGGATTAATTGATGAAGAGACACTTCAGACATTCAGGAAAAACTTCCTTGATTCAGAGACAGATATGATGGTATTAACAGGGATTTACGAGGGAGACCCTTATAAGAATTCGTATGGAAGAATTATTCGGGTTAAGGCTAAAGATGCTAATGGGAAATCTTCAGGCAGGGATAAAGATAAAGTAATCCGGATAATGGAATATAAAGACATTTTGGCTCTGAATGAGGAAGAACCTTACATATTAAAACATAGCGGAAGGGAGTACTCATATACCAAAAATGAGTTAATAGAGAATAACGAGTTTAACTCTGGTGTCTATGCCTTCCGTTATAAACACCTGGTAGAACTTATCGGGAACCTTTCCAGCGATAATGCTCAGAACGAAATATATATAACGGACTTAATTTCTCTTTTCAACAATGAAGGATTTACTGTATCAGCAAGTGCGCCAGATAAAAAATATGTTGTTATGGGTTTCAACAATAAATCTGTATTAAAAGAGATGGACGCAATTGCCCGCTCACAGGTTTATGAAAAATTAAAGGATATTATAGAGATTTCTGATCCCGATGATTTTTTTATTCATGATACGGTTGTAGATGATATTCTCGAGATGGATAAGATAGGTACTCCTCTTGATATTAACATTGGAAAAGGAGTATATATTGGTAAAGGGGTAAAACTTAACTATAATATTTCGTTTAAAAGCGATTGTTACATAAATGGGGATGTACAGTTCGGACAGAATGTAACTGTTTTTCAGAATGTTCATCTTTCCTGTTTACACGGTCAGACCCTTAAAATAGGGAACCATGTTCAGATATTATGGGGGGATATAATTAAAGGCAATATTATCATTGGCGATGGTTCCAGGATTGAATCCAGTGTTAATATGACAGGCAGCGATGAATTTCCACTAAGGATTGGAAAGAATGTTTTGATTAAAGGTACAAGTTACATCTTTGGTTCAATCATTGAAGATTTTGTTCATATTGAGCACAGTGTGATCATCAGAAAGAATGTAAAAGCGATCAGTTATGATGACCACACCGTAAAACCAGTTAGATTCTATTTACCACCTCCTGAAGGTGTTAAATCTATTGAAGATATCATATGATACTATTTGAGCAGGATCATTTTTCTCGTCTGCACAAATCTTTCGTTAGAAACATTTGATGAAGCGGTAATCCTGTATATGTAAATCCCGGAAGCAAGCTTTGACGCATCATAACTGTACCTTATCATTCCTGCTGCCAGGGGCTCATTATTTATTATTGTAGCTACCTGCTCGCCAGTTATGTCATAGATAACTAAAGTAACATTGGAGTTGTGCGGGAGTCCAAACATGATAAATGTGGACGGATTAAAAGGATTCGGAAAATTCTGACTTAAGGAATACACTTCAGGTATAGTATTGTTTATAACCTCCAGGCTGGTTGTATTCGTTAAAGTAAAATTACCGTCAGACACATCATAAATGCTGCTGAAATCAACACTCATAATTTTTATTGAATAATCATTCCCTGACGTAATGGTGTCGGGAACCGACCATGCGAAATAAGCATTACTTGGTGTTGAATCCACTATGGTATAATAGAAAGAACCTCCTTTAAATAACTGGATTGTCACTCCTTCATGAATATTATCTGTCCACCTTATTGCATTAGAGCTTCCAGCAAGCCATTCTTCGCCTCCATTCGGTGTGGTAACAGTAATATAATTTCCCACAATGGTAAAATTGCCATCAGAGATGTCATTAATGCTGCTGAAATCAACGCTGGAAATTTTAATCTTGTAATCAGATCCATCCTGAAGTGTGTCAGGGATGTACCAGGAATAGTAAGCATCACTTGGGGTAGAGTCGGCAATGGTATAGTAATATGAACCTGATTTATAAAGTTCAATTTTTACCTGTTCGTTTATATTGTCAGTCCAGGTAATGGCCAGCGAAAACCCTGCGTTACCTGTCTCCCCTCCATTTGGTGAGGTAACGGTTATGAAGCCTGCCGTTATTGTAAAATTATTATCAGAATAGTCAGTTATATTATTGTTAACTACACTTGTAATCCTGATCTTATAATCACTTCCGCCACTGGTAGTATCAGGAACATACCATGCATAATACGCATCACTTTCTGTGGAATCTATAATCGTATAATAAAATGAATTATTTTTGTATAAGTCTATCCTTACCCATGCACTTATATTATCAGTCCATCTGATGCCATAAGCGGCACCCGCAGGCAGGTTCTCTCCGCCATTTGGTGCAACTACTGTTATCTGCTGTGGAAAAATGCTGGCTGTTAGAAACAATCCAAGCAGAAAAAAATAAAAAGTAAAAAGCTTCATATTATACCTCATTCTTTAAATGAATAAATAATTTATCGTTCAATGTTATGTTAGAATCGCGAAATACTTCCATACATCTCAGTTCATGATCCGGATTTCAATAATATGCAGATTCACTCCGGGATTTGCGCGGTAAATTCCTGCGTTGGACATATGTTGAAACCTATACCCAGCGATTAAAGATTTAAGAGGAGAAAAATAAATCCCTGCATATGACGTAAAATTGAACATTCCTCCCAATTCATTACTCTTAAAGGCATGCCGGGTAATAAAGGTTGGACTAATTCCGGCTTCAATGAAGGAGAACTCTCTTATAAAATTTAATTCAACCCCGGGGCCTGCAGAAAAAACCATCCCATTTTGCGAAAAATCCTGAAGAACACCGCCCGTTAATTCAAGTTTCGTTTGGAAAGAAATTTCCGGGGATAAATATTTTTGATACGGAAGGTCCGCATCCATAAAAATCTCAAACTGCCTGAACCGGTTCTGCTGACGAAAAGTATTTACTCCCGTTCTGAATCCGATTGAGGTAATCTGAGCATAAATCGGCTGAGAAATAATCAGAGAAACCAGCAGGTATAAGTATCTTATTTTATTGCTCCCGTTATTTAATCTCGGTGCATTTTAAGAAGAAAGAGTATTTGTGAATGTGATTTGAAAACAAAAAAATATGAACTTTGATTTAAGACATGTTATTAGTTTCAGGGGAGGTTTGATACCGTTTGCGAACGGGGAATATCCGGAATTGCCTTACTTTCAACCGCCCGGAAGGGAGATCCCTTTAATCTTCCTGAAAAGAGAAACCGCATAAGAATCGGTCATCCCTGACACAAAATCAGTGATTTTCAATAATCTCACATAAAGATCATCATCGGGTTTATTATCAGGACCAAGAAACTGTCCGGGAAGAAGTTTCATCAGATTTTTGCTTTTCCAGGAGGGTGTGCCGGCATACGTTTCATTGACTCCATTTATAAAAGCATCCAGGAGACCTCCAAGTACTTCATATCCCGCTGCTTCTCTTTCAACAACACTCCGGTAGGAATAGATCTCTTTTTTAGAAATTGTTTTAATCTTATCAAGATACCGGGAAGATTCGATAATGGAAATCAGATCCTTTTCAAGTTCCCCGTCCAGAATTTTCTGTTCATTTTCCATAAAAGTATCTGCAAGTTGAGTTACCGTATCATTTATTGCTTTTGCCCTCAGGTAACCGACCTTATCATTTTGACTTCTGCCTTCATAAGACGTAAGGCTGGAGGTTACCAGGGGACGTAGAAGCTCTTCGGTATATTCAAATGTCAGCAGACCAAGCCTGAATCCATCTTCAAGGTCCATAATTCTATAACATATATCATCCGCGGCCTCTATAAGGAAAGAGAGGGGATGCCTGCTCCAGCAATAGTCTTCTTTCGATCCTTTTTTAATTAGGCCGGTTTCATCCGCTACTTCTGCGAAAAGGTCCTTTTCAGTCTGAAAGAACCCAAACTTTTTATATAATTTACTTCTTGTTTCTTCAGCATCTTTTATCTGCTTTTGACTGAGAGCCGACTCTTTTGGATACTTAGTAAAAGCCGCCAGGGTGGCACACGTTAGTTTCAACCCTCCGCCTGAATTAGGATTCTGAAGCCTTGTTATTATCCTGAAGCCCTGAGCATTACCCTCAAACTTTGTAAAGTCGGTCCATTTCTTATTCTCATTTATCCTTTTTTCGAATTCTCTTCCGTTACCGTTCTTGAAATATTCAGCAATAGAATCCTCTCCCGAATGTCCAAAGGGCGGATTCCCGATATCATGAGCAAGACATGCCGCCGCAACAATTTCCCCGAAATGTATAGATGAATATTTCCGGGCAAGTTCTTTATTCCGTTTTAATATCTTATCCCCAACAAGAGTACCCAGGGATCGGCCAACACAGGATACTTCCAGACTATGTGTGAGGCGTGTATGCACAAAATCATTTTCCGGCAAAGGGAACACCTGTGTTTTGTCCTGCAGTCTCCTGAACGCCGAGCTGAAGACGATTCTGTCAAAATCTCTCTGGAATTGACTCCGGCCGTCATTCAACTTTATTTCTGAAGATGCAGCATCGCCAAGTAATTTGTTAGAGAGTAATTTATTCCAATTCATAGTTTCTGCTCTATTTTAGACTTTGCAAATATAAAAATTATGACAGAGTGAATGATAAATCTGAATTATTTATTTTAATCAATATGAATTCGGAAAAAGAACATATACTGGATCAGTCAGTACAATATATTAAGTCGGTCGGTCCTCGCCGTGCAGAGGCCTTCAGAAAGATAGGCATTACATCAATCAGGAAACTATTGTACTACTTTCCATCGAGGCATCTTGACAGAACTACCACGCTCACGGCAGCAAAGGCATATGGATATATTCTTAATGGATACGATGGAGAGTTAACGGTAATTGCGAAAGTGGAGGATAAGGAAAGAAGAAGGTTTAACAGGAGAGAAATATTTAAGGTTCAGTTCAGGGACAACACCGGATTTTTTGAATGCATCTGGTTCCAGGGTGCAAAATATATTTATGATGTGTTTAATAAGGATGATCATTTTGCCGTTTCAGGGAAACCTTCCATAACAAAGCATGGCAACCTGCAGTTTGCACACCCGGATTTCGACCGACTGAGTGAAGATGAATCTAAAATGCTTAACACGGGGAAGATTATTCCTTTCTACAGGATTCCGAAGGAGCTGAAGGCAACTGCCATTGGAGATTTCAGTCTCAGAAAAATAATCGCTTCTGCAGTAGAAAAATATGCTGATTACCTTGAAGAAACTTTACCGGATTACATCATCGGAGAGAAAGAGCTGATGAATTTAGCAGAGGCGGTAAAGAATTATCATTTCCCTGAATCAAAGGAGAAACTTAAAGCCTCACTTCACAGGCTTAAATATGAAGAACTCTTCTATCTCCAGATACTCATTGCTCTAAGAAAATATAATTACAGGACCAAACAGAAAGGTCATTCATTTTCGGTAAAGACCAGTCTTGTTAAGGATTTTCTTTCAACGCTTCCGTTTGAGCTCACAAATTCGCAGCTGAAAGTTCTGGGTGAAATAAAATCAGATATGGAGTCATCCTTTCCGATGAACAGGCTCCTACAGGGAGATGTTGGAAGCGGGAAAACCATTGTAGCCTTAATCTCTATGTTGATTGCGATTGATAATGGATTCCAGGGTATTCTGATGGCGCCTACCGAAATTCTTGCTGATCAGCATGCCAAGAACATCTCAGGTATGATGAAAAAACTTGCTGAGGTCCATACCCAAAGAAACCTGAAAGTGACGCTGCTGCTTGGGGGGCAGAGAAAATCTGTTAAGGAAAAGAAGATGCAGTCGGAGGCACTTAAAGAAGCAGATATTATTATCGGTACTCACGCATTATTTGAAGAGGATGTTGAATTCAGGAATCCTGGTTTGGTGATCGTTGACGAACAGCATCGCTTTGGTGTTGCTCAGAGAGGGCGGTTGTTAAGCAAGGGGATAACTCCGGATGTGATTGTTATGAGTGCGACACCTATACCCAGGACACTTTCGATGACATTATATGGTGATCTTGATGTTTCCTCAATAAATGAAATGCCTAAGAACAGGAAATCAATAAAGACTATCCTGCGCGGGGAGAACAAACTGCAGGATATCTACAGGTTTATTGTAGATAAAAATAAAAAAGAGGGTTACCAGTCATTTATTGTCTATCCGCTGGTGGAGGAATCTGATAAACTGGAACTTAAGGCAGCCGAAACACACTACAGTGAATTGCAATCGTCTTTTTTAAAAGAGCTAAATGTTGGGCTGGTGCATGGACGTATGTCGTGGAGGCAAAAAGAAGCTGTAATGCTGGAGTTTCTGCATAAAAAATATGATGTATTGATTGCTACTACCGTAATTGAAGTAGGAATTGATATTCCTGATGCCAACATAATTTTAATAAATGATGCAGAAAGATTCGGACTCTCACAGCTTCATCAGTTGAGGGGAAGGGTAGGCAGAGGAGTAAAACAGGCTTACTGTATACTAGTGACGAAGGACAAGTACGCAGCCTCGGCAGAACGTCTGCCGGCGGACCATGAATATTTGTCATCCTCCCGGCTGGAGAAATTCAAATCAGGTATACGTTTGAAGACGATGGTTGAATACCTTGACGGGTTTAAAGTTGCTGAAGTCGACATGAAACTCAGGGGTCCCGGAGATATCTTCGGGACAAGACAAAGTGGTTTTCCCGAGTTCAGGTACGTTGACCTGATTGAAGACACAGACCTTCTTATCTCTGCAAAAGAAACTGCGTTCAGGATCATTGGAGAAGATCCTCATCTCGCAAAAGAACAGAACAAGCTTATCAAAAAAATCCTTTCATCAGATTATTCCGGACAACTTGAGTATATTAAGATTGCCTGAAAGATTTCACAGGATAGCCGGCAAAATAAAAAAAGTTGATTAATAAATATTTTTGTTTGAAATTTGTTCGGGCAGAATAAAAAAATTATTTCTTGTTCTTTTAAAAGTTTTAAGGATCAAAAAAAATATTTTGATGGTAATCAAAACTTGTTGACTTCGAGTTATTAATAGTTATATTTGCTGAAAAAATAATTACAAGGAGAATTTATTTTATCTTCTTCTTTCTTTAATGTGAAGTTGAACGTTGCATTAACCTTTAACGTCAAACCAGAAAGTGAATCTTTCCAAGAAATAGTATCCCCAAATTCAAACAATCAAAAAGAACTGCAGAAAAAGTCTGTAGATACTTTTGCTGAATGGGATACCTGGGATACCATAAATGCCGTTAAGGGAGCCATAGAATGTTTTCACGATGTGAAGATGATCGAAGCAGATCAAAATGCATATTTCACATTCGCTGAAACGAAACCTGATATCGTATTTAATATAGCAGAAGGTTTTAACGGAGTCAGCCGTGAAGCCCAGATCCCCGCTATACTGGATATGCTTGGAATACCATATTCAGGATCTGATCCCCTCACACTGGCTACCTGTCTGGACAAGAGCCGCACCAAAGAAATTTTATCATATTATAAAATACCCAATGCAAGGTTTATAATAGCAGAAGGTCCTGCCGAAATTAAAAACCTTGATCTGAAATATCCCCTAATAGTAAAGCCCGTCTCTGAAGGTTCCGGTAAAGGAATTTTTTCAACTTCCTTTGTTGAAAACAAAAAAGATCTGATGAGGGAAGTTGAAAGGATAACCACAGAGTACGGACAGTCCGCTTTAGTTGAAGAGTTTCTCCCGGGAAGAGAATTTACGGCAGCCGTTATGGGAAATGGACCAGAGGCAGAAGTTCTTCCTATTGTTGAGATAAACTACAAAGATTTCCCTGATGGTTTTATCCCGATTTATTCCTATGAGGCGAAATGGATCCTTGATACGAAGGAAAATCCTCTGGACGTCTTTCATTGTCCCGCCGGAATAACTCCTGAGCTTGAGAAGGCAATAAAGAAAAACGTATTAAGAGCATACAATGTTCTTCGCTGCAGAGACTGGAGCCGGATCGATATACGGCTGGATGATCGGGGCATTCCCAATATAATTGAAGTAAATCCCCTTCCGGGCATTTTACCTGATCCTGAGGAAAATTCATGTTATCCCAAGGCTGCCCGTACCGCAGGGATAAATTATAATGATATGATAAACAAAGTTCTTTATGCTGCTGCCAAAAGATATAACTTAGTATGATATCAGATACTAAAATTTTAATTTGCTACAACGCCCCTGTTAGTATCTTTTCTGTTTATAACGGAAAACCTGCCGGGGATAAAAACCCCCTGAACGATCTTTCCGAAAAAGGTTTCAAAAAAGAAATTAAAAAAGTAAGAAACGGTCTTAAAAAGTATTATGCTGAAGTACGTACTCTGGCGATAGACCGTGATGTACAGAAGACCATCAAAAAGATAACCTCTTATAAGCCCGGGGCAATATTCAACTTTGTTGAGTCTGTTGAAGGAATTGCCTCATACGAATACTGTATGGCCGGGTTATTCGAACTTTTAGGTTTCCAATACACAGGAAATATACCCTCCTGTCTTGGAAACTGCCTCAATAAATCACGGACAAAAAACATCTTAAGATCTTACGGGATAAACACACCAGCTTCCATCACAGTAAAAAAATCGGAAAAAGTTACTGCAAAAGATATAAATCTTACTTATCCGCTAATCCTTAAATTGTTAAACGAGGATGCGAGCATAGGGATATCAGAATTTTCGGTGGTAAAAGATTTCCGGTCGCTTAATAAACATCTTCTCTTCCTTCAGAAAACCTACAAGCAGGATGTGCTTATTGAAGAATACATAGAAGGCAGGGAGCTTAACGTTGCCGTACTTGGAGGAACCGTACTTCCGGTATCTGAGATAATTTTTAAGGGTCTGCCTGACCAGCTTCCCAGGATTGTTACATATGACGGGAAGTGGATGCAGAACAGTGTTTACTTTAAGTATACCAATCCCGAATGTCCGGCCAGATTGAATAAACAATTGCTGAAAAAAGTTGAAGAAATATCTTTAGCGGCTTTTGATGCGATGAACTGCAGGGATTACGCCCGTGTAGATTTAAGGCTGGATAAAAAAAATAAACCATATGTTATCGAAGTTAATCCTAATCCTGATATATCAACGGATTCGGGATTTGCTCGTGCCGCACGGGCAGCAGGGATTGAGTACCCTGAGCTTTTATATCGCATTTCACAATTAGCTTTGTTAAGGAAGAAAAGTGATACGCAAGCTAAAGCAGGGTGATTCAAAAAAACTTGAAGAAATTTTGAGTAGAATATCAAATTTCAGTCAACAGGAAGTTGATGTGGCGATGGAATTGGTGAATATTGCCGAACAAAACCCGGGACAGGATGATTACAATATCTATGTATATGAAAATGATGGCAGGATTTTTGGTTATCATTGTACCGGTAAACGCCCATTAACAGATGCTGTATTTGATATGTACTGGATAGCTGCCGATCCTGAAGCCACAGAGAAAGGAATCGGAAAAAAGCTGCTGGAACATGCAGAAGAGTTTGTTAGACAGCGTAAAGGAAGATGGCTGCTTGCAGAAACGTCTTCCAAAGAAAGTTATACGCGGACTAGAAATTTTTATCTCAGAAATAATTATACAATTGTAGCTGAGATAAATGATTTTTATTCTATCGGAGACAACCTTATTGTCTTCGGGAAATTTTTTAGTCAACCATAAACAAACCGAAGGTTAGTCATGGAACTGTGGCAGCGTATGATCAGGGACAGTGTACATACTGTCGATCAGCTTGTAGAAAAATTCGGTATAGACAGAAAAGTAGCTGAAGATCTCGACGAATTTTTCCAGGCCCGAATAAATCCCTACTACTTAAGCCTGATAAGGTATCCGGGAGATCCTATCTGGCAGCAGTGCGTACCGGATAAAGCTGAGTTAGAGGACTTCGATGCTGAAGAAGATCCTCTAATGGAAGATGCTATGAGTCCCGTTCCTAATATTACTCACCGTTATCCTGACAGAGCTCTTTTTCTCGTGACCAGTCAATGCGGTCTTTACTGTCGTTTTTGTACCCGAAAGAGAAAAGTGGGCGACTATGAGAAGATTTCTATGAAGGGGCTGGAAAGTGCCTTCAAGTATCTTGAGGAACATACTGAAATACGGGATGTTATCCTCTCAGGCGGTGACCCCTTGATGCTTACTGATATAATGCTCGAAAAAATCCTAATGCGACTAAGAGAAATTCCTCACATTGAAATCATAAGACTGGGTTCAAAGATGCCCTGCGTTCTTCCACACAGGATAACGCCGGAACTCTGCGATATGCTTAAAAAGTATCATCCAATCTACCTTAATACCCATTTTAATCATCCATGGGAAGTTACCCCTGAGAGTGCTAAAGCCTGTGGAATGCTGGCAGATGCAGGTATACCCGTCGGCAATCAGATGGTGCTTATGAAAGGTGTGAACGATGACCCCGCGGTTGTAAAGGAACTGATGCAGAAGCTTTTGAAGATGAGGGTCAGGCCCTATTACATGTATATGGCTGATGAAACTAAAGGTGCAAACCATTTCAGAACTTCAATTGAAACCGGAATAAATATTATAGAAAACCTTAGAGGCCATACCAGTGGTCTGGCGATTCCTCATTTTGTAATTGATGCTCCGGGTGGAGGAGGAAAAATACCTCTGCTGCCGGGCTATGTTTTGCATCATGATGAGGATAGGATAATTCTTAGAAATTATAAAAATAAAGTATACGTTTATAAGAATTATAAGGATAAGAATAATCCGCCTAAGAAAAATACTGTAACCAGGAAGCTGCCTGCAATGGTTAGGAAAAATACTGTAAGGACCACCCGGAACAAGGTTAAAGAAATAGATTTTACTAAAATTGAATTGCCGGTTCTTGAGGAAGTTGAAATTTAGAGAAAGATCGGTTGGCATTATACCAAATTGAGACACTGACATTTTGTCACACTGTGTAATTTCTCTACAGTCGAAAACTGCATTTTTTAGCTGTTTTTACAGTGTCTCATTTTGAGTTCAAAAGGCAGATAAAAGGCGGACTTCAGGCATACAAAACCGACATAAAAAAGTAGTCTGCCATTTTGTCACACTGTTGAATTTTTAAGCAGAAGAAGTACAGTTTTTTGGTTCAATGAGAATTACTTGTCGCCGGTTAAGATTTCAAAGATATCCTCTTCCATAGTCTGCTTCGGTGTTTCTACAATCCTTCCCAATTCTTTTCCATCCTCGTAGAATATGAAAGTTGGTACCAGTTCGATGTTCAGGCTGTCCACCTTACCTGAGGAATCCTTTCTCTCACGGTCCACACAAATAATTTTTACATCACCGGCAGGATAGTCAGCCTCGTCCATTACTTTGAAGAAACGGGGCACTTGTTCATGACTGTCACTGCACCATGTACCCATCACGATTGTAGTTTTTACGTTGTCATAGTTATATGCAATTTCTTTTACCGTTACCGAATCAGGATTATATTGATCGTATTCAGGTTGAAACCACCAGGAATAACTTGTATCTGAGAAAGCTTCTCTGGAACAAGGACCTATCAGCATTGGGTTTCCAGTTTCATCATCCCGCACTACTTTAGTACTGTCCTGCGCAGCTGTAAAAGTAACCGAAGAAAGAATAAAAAGAATAAATAAAAAAAGACGCATTAGTTCAGCCTATTTTTTTATATTTGAATTTCGTAGATCTATTCCCCACAGAAGCTTATTTCTTAGAGTTTGAAAATAACTCGTAACCGAAGTATGAGCCAGCTTTAGAGACCGTTCACTCTTCGTTAACTTAATTTCGAACGGGGGAGGAAGTGCAAATACTCTCTGTCCGTCACAGTTAACCAGAATTTCTTTATGAAGAGAGGCAGCTTTAATGGTGATTTCATGGCTGCTTGGCAGAACCAGTGGTCTGACAGAAAGGCTGTGCGCAGAAATAGGACTAAGAGTAATAACATCAGCAGAAGGACTTACAATGGGTCCACCTACCGAGATAGAATAGCCTGTTGATCCGGTGGGAGTCGCAACTATAATTCCATCAGCACCGAAGGTAGTAACATATTCTCCATTCACCCAGACTGTAAGTTCTATCATTTTGGGCCAGCCGCCTTTTTCTATGACGATATCATTTATCGCATATAATGTCTCAACCTTATGTCCTTTACATTCCCCGCAGATGATCATTCGTTTATCTACCTTAATCCTGTTATTTTTTATATCATCGATGAACGTGTCGAGCTGCTCCAGACTGGCCTCTGCAAGAAAACCCAGCTTCCCCATATTTAATCCAAGCACAGGTTTATCATAAAACTGAGCCTGATACGATGTGGCAAGCATGGTACCGTCACCCCCTATTGAGATAATTATATCGCTTCTTTTATAAATATTTTTGTCCTGAAGAAAATATTTCTTATTTATTTTTTCTGTTAGGGAGGCTCTTTTAGAAATCACTGAATCGGTAATTAAAAAGTCTAATTCATGTTCTTTCAGTTTTTTAACCAGGAGTGAAACAACGTCATATACTTTTTCTTTTGTGGAGTTTGCGATAATACCAATTGTCATTTTATTTCCCTTAAGAGGAGAATTCAAAAAAGAGGAATTTATTCTTTATCATTTTCTGCAACATAAATGAGTTTCAATTCTTTGATTGCTTCAGTCAGAAACTGATCTTCATATTCTGATAAGTTCCCGCTGGTTTTTTCTTTCAGCATATCGAGGGTGTCGATTGCCATCTTTGCGTAATCAAGATTTTTCTCCATTTTATTAGTCACGGGATTTTTCATTTTTCCAAGCGACATCATCGCGATCTGCTGATTCTGCATTACAAGCTGCATAAATAAAAATTCCTTACTATTCACCTGATCCATAGAATTTACTCAATCTGCCTTTCGTGTTCCCATAACTTACAATATTTTGTAAAAACATATGATGCTGAAAATATAGAGAGAATAAAGCCATGCAGACCGTCGAGGAAACCGGCTCTGATAAAGTACATCTTTAAAAAAATAATTAAGGGGCGGAGCAGAATATCTGATACCGAAAACTTCCTGCCTTTGTTAAAAAGTTCGGCTGCCGCCAGCGATGTATAATTGTTATACTTCTCAAAATAATGATGGATATCGGGATCGGTGAAATGTTCAAGGTCGTGAGAAAGCTTCCCTGTAATTCCTTCAACATTAAGCTGTTCGTGAACCGAATTATTATTAAAGTCCACCTCGTTCTTATTAAAAAGCCGAACAACGCGCCCGGGGTACCATCCGCAATGCCGGATCCATTTCCCCAGGAAATACGCTTTCCGTGGGATCGAATATGCAGTAAAAGAAGGGACAGACTTCTTAAATTCCTTAATTTCTTCACAAAGTTCCGGGGAAACGGCCTCATCGGCATCTATCCATAAGATCCAGTTATTTGACGCAAGAGTAACACCGAACTTTTTTGTTTGAGAATATCCCTCCCACTTAACCTTTTTTGTAACGATGGAAGGATAGGAAGAGGCAATTTCGAAGGTATCATCCGTGGAGGAGTCATCCACCAGTACTATAATTTCATCTATACATTCCTGCTGGCTTTCAATACATCGCCGTATATTTTTCTCTTCGTTCTTCGCTATAATAACAGTCGATAACTTCAAGTTCCAGGATCCGATAATATTAAATTAGATAAAACTTCAGAGCTAACATATATTAATCCGGTTTATTTTTCTACAAAAAAGCGAATATTTAAAGAAATAAGATGAATGCGACGAGCTATATAATCAGTACAATATTATCTATATTTACAATAAAATATAACATCTTATTATAACTTCCCTTCTGAATGAAGGAATTCAGCAATATTATTCAAATAATAAAAAGCAAAATTAACCCTGGCTCTGCCACAGAGATGGGTTGGGTGATTTTGGGCCAAAGTATTAATGTAATCCTGGGATTCCTTATAATTAAACTGCTTTCGCAAATAGGTCCGGAACAGTACGGGGTTTATGCGCTCATCATTACTATTGCTGCTGTTCTTGGTCTGTTTTACGGCGCTTTTCTACAAGGATTCCTGAGATATTATTATCATTATGATGAGTTAAACCGGAGAGACGAAATAGTAAAACTCATGTTCAGGTTTATAGGTCTGTCACTTCTGATTTTGATATCCCTCACCCTTCTTATTTCATTACTTCTCCCAATGTTTTATAATGAATATACAACCGCATTTTTTCTTGGTGCCGGTTTGTTCGTTGTCTCATCCAAACTCTCTGAATTTTTCAATTCGATCTTAAATCTTATCAGAAAGCGGAAAGAGAATGCCCTTCTTCAGGCCCTGGAAAGATCTTTAATGATAGGGGCAATAATCTTTTTTATCTGGAAGCATGATCTGATACTTTTATATATCCTTTTTGCATTTAGTGTGATTGCATTTCTCCTTGCAGCATTTAAAGTATGGGTTTTCAGAAAAAATGTACCCTCAACCGGAAAGACCGTAATACTTAAGGAGAATAAAAAGGAAATCATCCATACTGTAATGGTGTATATTTCTCCTTTTCTTATCTGGGGAGCCGCGGGCTGGTTCCAGATGAATGGTGAAAAATGGATTATAAATGGAGTCCTCTCTGTAACTGATGTAGGCATTTATGCCATAATGATGGCCATTGTTAATGCACTTGTTGTAATTCCCAACAATATTATCACGGAATTTGCAACCCCAATAATATTTAAACAGTTTGCAGACATGAAAAATAAGGATAACATATTAACCGGATACACCTATATTAAAATCAATATGGTAATAATACTTTTAATCTCCATAGCCGCAACTGTTCTAACATTCTTTTGGGGAAAAGAGATAATACTGCTTATAAGCTCGACCAGGTACACCGTTTACTGGTATGTTCTTCCGTTTTTGATATTGGGAACCGGTTTGTTCTATACCGGACAGGCGCAGACGCTGCTGGGTTTTGGAATGAGTCAGCCTCAAAAGTATATCGCTCCCAAAGTAATAATTGGGGTTGGTTCCCTTGGGGTTAACTACCTATTTATTTCTGGTTTTGGACTAAAAGGCATATCATACTCCATTCTGCTTATAGGATTATTATATGTTCTTTATATTACACTTGTCAACCGAAAAATTTTAAAAGGAAGTGTTGAGATTCGATGACAAAAGCGTTTATAAGCATTCTGAAATATGATTACGGAATAAAATCGAGAGGTTTCTCATATGAATATTATAATATTTATATGCCGATATGTGATATCCTCGGAAAAGAAAATGTTTTCCTTTTTGATTTCTATACGGAATACAAAGCTTCTGGAAAACAGGGAATGAATAAAAAACTGAGGGAAATTATTGTTTCTGAAAAGCCTGATTTTGCCTTGTTCTCCCTATTTGAAAATGAGTTCGATGAAGAAGTTGTTTCCACATTGCGCGATCATACCAAAACCATATCATATTTTATGGATGATCCATGGAGGGTTGAATTTGCCCGTCATTGGAGGAAATATTTTGATTTTTTCTCCACTCCCGACTATTATACCTATCAAAAGTATTTGCTGGATGAAATCCCCAATGTTATCTATTCACCATTTGGATTTAACCCATCGGTTTATAAGAAAACGGATACTGAAAAAAAATATGATGTCTCATTCGTCGGGAATTATAGTCCTTACAGGAGATGGATCGTTGATCATCTATATGACAGCGGGATAATGGTGAATGTTTTTGGCCGGAACTGGGGGAAATACGGAAGCTGGATTACTCAGGAAGAGGTAGTGAATGTATTCAACCAAAGCAGGATAAATCTTAATCTTTCCAACGCTGTCAGCCGCGACGCTTCCTTCCTTATCCATTCTTTGTCTTCGATCAGGGACTTGAAGGAATTACTTCTGCTAAAAAAGAATAAGGAGCAGGTAAAGGGAAGGCATTATGAAATAAATGGATGCGGCGGCTTTCAGCTGAGCTATTTTGTACCGGGACTAAGCCTTATTTACGAAATAGACAAAGAAATAGCTGTCTATGAAAACGTAGAAAACCTTCCTGATGAAATAAAATTCTTTCTGAGGAATGAGGATTTAAGAAATACGATTGCCGGCAATGGATATATCAGGTCTCAGAAGGATCATACGGCAGATCATTATCTTGATAATTTGATTCATAGGGTTTTAAGCAAGTGAAGAAATTCTTCTCAAAAACAGGCTGTACCGTAAGGACTTTTGGAGTTTTGCCCAACCCTATTTTTCCTGTCATAAAAGGAATTCTTATGATAATTATAAATATCATCCTTCAGCAGGAATTGAGGATGACAACATCAGCCAAAACTTTTTCTGCCAGTATGGATGCGGGATTTTTGAATTGATCAGGAAGTAAATGAATAAGAGATCAGACAAATTACCGCTGGTATCAGTAATTATCCCCTGCTACAATTCGGGACAATATATTAAGGATACTTTGATGTCGGTCCTGAATCAGAGTTATAGTAATATTGAAATTATAGCTGTGGATGATGAATCATCTGATGACACATTTAAGATCCTGGAAGATTCCGCACAGCTTGATAAAAGGATTAAGCCGTACTGTATAGCCCATTCAGGCCGGCCTTCTGTACCCCGCAATTTTGGAATTAGCAAAGCTTCCGGCAGTCTTATAGCCTTCCTTGATTCGGATGATATCTGGATCAGAAATAAGGTAAAGCCCCAGGTTGATTATCTCTTAAAGCACAGGGAAACAGCCTTCGTTTATTCAATGAGTTTTACATTCGGCGAGGTAAATTATTTTTCCGAACATTACGAGCTGCTTCCACTTCCATTTCGGGCTGCAAAAGATGCAAAAGAACTCAGAGAAATAGGAAATACAATCACCCTTTCCTCAGTATTGGTAAGGAAAAAAGCATTGGATGAAGCGGGCTATTTTGATGAAGATCCTGAATTGAAGGCGGTGGAGGATTATGATCTATGGCTGAGATTAAGCGAGAAATTTAAGTTTTATTTTATTCCGCGAATCCAGGTTTATTACAGGATACATAGAACACAGTCATCGTCAGGTTGGGAAGCACGTGAGAAAAGACTTCAATTGCTAGCTGATAAAAGAAATATTAAACTTCCCCGTTATAAAAATCTAAGAAGAAAAGGAATAATTCTTCTTTTAGTACGAAATACAATTCATCTTATTTTTTATCTGTTGTATAAGCTGCTCGGCTGGTTTGAAAACGGAGGTCGCGGCTGATGATTACTAATGAAATACACAAAAAAATTCTATGTGTTTCGGTGATGCAGAATTGGGGAGGGGGTGAGGAATTCCTTTTGAATCTTTACGATAATTTAAGTCTTTATGAATTTGTCGTGGTAACCCCTGAAGGCAAGGCTGAATGTAAATTCAGAGATAACAGTATCAGAACTATCATAAATAATTATCAGAAGAAGGTGTACCGTAAATCAGCCTGGGGTTTGCTTGACTATCTAAAGATAATTTTCAGTATTAAGCTTTCTACGTTCAAATTTCTGGGTATCCTGAGGAAGGAGAACCCTGCAATCATACTTGCAAATGGACTATTTGCGGCATTGTATGTATTGCCAGCGGTCATTCTGACAGGCAGAAAGCAAGTAACCATTCAGCATCTGATCTTTGAAAATAATTCGGTTGAAAAGAAAATTGTCAAAGTGGTACTGAAGTTTACTGATAAGTTTGTCTGTGTTTCGAATGCGGTTAAAGAGAATATTTATTCAATGCTGGAAAAACCTTATCCCGAAAAGATTGTAAAGATATCCAATGGTATAAGAATTACAGATTCACCTGACCCTGTTTTTATAAAAGGAGATACAATAAAATTAGGTATGACCGGAAGCATTACAAGGATTAAAGGAATTCATCTGGTGATCGAAACAATGAGAGGTATTTTAGAAAACCGGAATGCGATATTGTTTATCTACGGAGAACCAGGCGGGGATGAAGATTCTCTCATTTACGAATCTGAATTAAAGAATATGGTCACTGATTATGCTCTACAAGACAAAATTCTATTTAAGGGTCACATCGATTCAAAAGAAAAATTGTATTCATCTATAGACATCCTGATTAACTTTTCTATAATTCCCGAATCATTTTCTTTTTCAGTTCTTGAAGCAATGTCATTCAAGAAAGTAGTAATTGCAGCCAATTCAGGCGGTCCCAGGGAATTAATAATGGATGGAGAAAACGGGTTCCTTGCTGAAACACAAAATTCAAAAGATCTTAAAGATAAAATCCTTTACTGTTTAGATCACCTTGGAACAGAAGAATTTTATCAATTAGAGAACAGAGCCTATGAAACGGTGAAAAATAATTATAGTATTGAAAAGTTCACCGATGGGTATACCAGGCTTTTTGAAAATCTGATTCAATAAAGAAGTAAAAGGAATTATTTCATGACAGGAATTTTGGAAAATATTCATAATTACATAACATGGCAGAAGATCAAGAAGGCGGACAGGGAAGAAAGCAAGAGAAGAATATTAGATGAATGGATTGCTTCGGGTAAACAAATCCCTCCACCGCATGAAGTTAAACAGGAAGTAGTTAGAAAATTTCAAGAGGATTTTGCTATTAAAACCCTTGTAGAAACCGGGACTTTTCGGGGCGAAATGGTATATGCCCAGAGGAATCGTTTTAACACCATTATATCAATTGAACTTTCAGAACAGCTGCATCTTACCGCTGTGAAGAGATTGAAAGATCTTAAAAATGTAACTCTAATCCGGGGGGATAGCGCTGAAGTACTCGAAAAGGTAGTTGGGGAGTTAAGAGAACCGGCAATATTCTGGCTGGATGGTCACTATTCGGGATTCGAAACTGCTAAAGGTGACCTTAATACTCCAATAAATAAAGAGATGAATATAATACTCGGATCAGAACAGAAACACATTCTACTTATCGATGACGCGAGATTGTTTACAGGCGAAAACGATTACCCTGCCATTCAGCAAATAAGAGATAAAGTAGATTCTATAAAGAAAAACTATCAATTTGCTGTTGAAGATGATATTATCCGTATTTATCCTGATTTTAAGGGACTATAACTTTTAAGTAATGACTGAATCACAAACAATTAACAAAGATTGAATTGCCGGAAACGAAAACAGCTATAGTGCATGAATGGTTTGTAAATTATGCCGGCGCGGAGAAATGTATTGAGTCTTTCCTCAATATCTGGCCAAAAGCAGGTATATATTCACTGGTTGATTTTCTGAATCGGGAGGAAAGAAAGCTGATCTTAAAAGGAAGACATTCTCAAACGTCATTCATACAACACCTGCCTCTTGCTGATAAAAAGCACCGTAAGTATCTGCCGCTTTTCCCCATCGCCATTGAGCGATTTGATTTATCAGGATATAACGTAATTATATCAAGCTCTCATTCCGTTGCCAAAGGAGTAAGAACAAGGAGAGA
Organism: uncultured Bacteroidota bacterium; assembly: GCA_963839165.1. Lineage (GTDB taxonomy): Bacteria > Bacteroidota > Ignavibacteria > Ignavibacteriales > Ignavibacteriaceae > DATFVA01. Next base: position 62,409 of record CAWIUG010000011.1, read on the forward strand.
TCAGCTGCATATCTGCTATTGTCATACACCTATGCGTTATGCCTGGGACGAAAGCTGATTTTTATCTTTCAGAGGCAAATCTTAATAAGGGACTCAAAGGTGTCATTGCCCATAAAATCATTAAGTACCTCCGCAGCTGGGATATAAAGTCTGCCAATAATGTTACCTGGTTTATTGCTAACTCACACCATATTGCAGGAAAGATTAAAAGAATATACAACAGAGAATCAGACGTGATTTATCCACCCGTGGATACAAAAAAGTTCCCTGTGTTCGAGAATAAGGAAGACTTTTATGTTACTGCATCAAGACTTGTTCCTTATAAGAGAGTCGATATTATAGTTGATGCTTTCGCCCAAATGCCTGATAAAAAGCTGGTTGTTATCGGAAGCGGGCCGGAAAAAGAAAAGCTGAAATCGAGAGCAGCCTCAAATATTGAATTTGCCGGCTACCTTGATGCCGAATCACTGGTAAAATACTTGCAGAGGGCAAAGGCTTTTATTTTCGCCGCCGAAGAGGATTTTGGCATAGTTCCATTAGAAGCACTCTCCTGCGGCACACCTGTTATAGCCCTTGATAAAGGGGGTACTGCCGAAACTATTCAAGATGGCATCACAGGCATCCACTTCAATGAACAGACAGTCGAAAATATTACAGGTGCGGTTGCAAGGTTTGAGCAGAAGCAGAATACTTTTGATCCTTCCCGCCTACATAAATATGCTGAACAATTTGATAGATCGGTCTTCGAAAGAAAGATGCAGGAATATGTGAGCGAAAAATACAAATTATTCTATGGGGAGGACAAAGTATAATTATGATTGCAGGCCAGAAATCTTTTTATTATTTACGGTTGTTTCTAGACCTTATACTGCTGAATTCGGTCTTCATCTTAGCTGCAGTTATATCCCAGTCGTTTACCATCCTGGTAGATCGAAATTATATGTTTGTATTACTAGCTGTGTTAAATTTTTTGTGGTATTTCGTATCTAACGTTGTCAGTTTCTATGACGACATTCGAACACGGTACTATACTTTCCAGATAGTAAATATTTTTAAGAGTACTATCATTCAGATACTTGCCTCGGTACTGTTCATCTTTTTTGTGAAAGAAGATCTTTTCACCAGAAATTTTATTCTCCTATATGCGGGGATGTTATTTTTATCAATTAGCGCCAGGGTAATTATCATCAGAGGTATCCTGAGTTCTGTAAGGAACCGGAAAAAAGATACATGGAACCTGCTTATTATCGGCGCCGGTGAAATCGGCAGGGGATTTTACGAAATGCTGGAGCAGCATAAAGAATTCGGATACAATTTTATCGGTTACTTAGATGATTCTGATACTGACTCTGAAAAAATAATAGGGAGTATAGGGTCGCTCGGAACGATACTCAGCGATAAAAAGATCGATGAGGTTATTATTGCTCTGCCCATCTATGAATCCAGTCAGCTTGAAGAAATGATTCATATCTGTAATAAACAAGGGGTTCGGGTAAATATCATCCCTGATTATTTCCGCTTTGTCTCAAAGAAATTTCAGGTTAATATGATGGGTGACTTCCCGATCATCAGGGTAAGAAACGAACCGCTGGCTGAGGTTCATTGGAGATTTATAAAGAGGTTTTTTGATATCATATTTTCTACTCTGTTTATCATTCTGGTGCTTTCCTGGATGTTTCTCCTATTGTATATAATAAATAAAATATTCTCTAAGGGTCCATTGCTTTTCCGGCAGGACCGTATTGGTACAAATAATAAAATTTTTAAGTGCTATAAATTCAGAACAATGCACGTTGATCCAAAAGAGGAAACATATAAACCTCTCATAGAAAATGATCCTCGAATTACCGGTTTAGGCAGATTCCTCAGGAAATCAAACCTGGATGAGATCCCCCAATTTATAAACGTATGGAAAGGGGAAATGTCGATTGTGGGTCCCCGGCCTCACGCTTTGCCCTTTAATGCAGTTTATGAAAATATTGTTGAAGAAATAAAAATAAGAAGCTGGGTGAAACCTGGTATCACAGGATGGGCGCAGATACATGGATTAAGAGGGGATGTTGCAGACTATGAAGAGAATACAATCAGAACGAAGAAGAGGATTGAATATGACCTATGGTACATTGAGAACTGGAGCTTCTGGTTGGACATTCAGATAATTCTTCTAACAGTCTGGCAGATGATCAGGGGAAAATCACGGGGTACTTAATCAAAATCTCTCTTCCTGAATATTATTGTGGCAGTTATCATCTCAAAATTATTCTCACAGCCGGTTCTTTTTATAATACAGATATTTAAGACAAAAAGATTATGAAAATAGCGATAGTTTTAGGAATAATAATGATAGTTCTTGGAGTTTACGGTCTTTTCTATGATAAGATTAAAAGTGATAAAGCAGTTAAGATTACAAAAAGACATGTTGAATCTACAGCCGTTCCTGTTCCTGCAATCTTTGGAGGTTTATCTGTGGCAGGAGGAGTAGGATTCGTTATTATGGGTATAAGAGCAGAAAAAAAGATGGTTTGAGCAGGATTACTCCAATCGATGTTTGGAAATTTTTTCCAGCTTCATACCGCAGGGTTCTTTTAAGATTTCGCTCCCGATTTCATCCATTACACAAGGGTATTATTCGGGAGCGAATCTCACTAATTTCCAAATAGCTTTTGATGTTACCTGAGTTTGTAAGCCAGAGACTGTGCCTCTTCAAAAGATTTGAAGTAACCGACGCGTACTCTATACCAGGTCTCATTCCATTCTTCAAAATATATCTGTGCGACAAAAGCGTTATAGCCTTGCTGATTTAATTTTGCTGCTTCTGTCTCGGCCTTAACCTTCGTTCTCCATGCCGATATCTGCGCTGTATACAGCCTACCATCAGTGAAAATCATATCCCGTACAATATGTTCATTCTGTAAATTGTACTCTTGTTTTTCCGGTTTAAGCTCTGGCGCCGGTTCATTTTCTTCAAGGTAGTCGGGAACACCGTTCTTGTTTACATCCTCGGGACAGCCTTTCGCGTCAACCCGGATCCCTGCCGGAGTATCAGGACAGTTGTCAATATAATCAGGAACGTCATCCTTATCCGAGTCCTTAATGCAGCCTAAATTATCTACTGGAACTCCTCTCGGTGAGTTGGGGCAATTATCCAGGTAATCAGGAACACCATCTTTATCAGTATCAAGAGGACAACCTGATTCATCTACTTCTATACCTGGAGGTGTCCCGGTACATTTATCTACGTTATCAGGAACTCCATCTCTGTCGGTGTCAATGGGACACCCCATTAAATCTACCTGGACTCCTGAGGGAGTGTTCGGACATGCATCGTCAGCGTCCCATACTCCGTCCCCGTCAGAATCGGTTTCACCTAAAAATGAAACCGATAATCCCGCAGTAACATAAAGAAAAACATCATCGTGCTTTCCCACCGCTATGCCGTCAAGCTGATCCCCCTGACATAAAAACTCTCCGGCGCTGAAATTAAGGCCGAATCTTCTGCTTAGATTTATTTTCAGACCAATCTCACCATTGTAATTTATCCTTGATAGACTTTCCGATGCCGGTTTATCATTTATAATCGGATCTCCCTGAGAATCCTGGGGATTATACCAGACATTAGCAGCTCCAAGAAAAATATAAGGCAGAAAAACTTCATCAACAGCATAACTGTAAACTATTCCTCCACCCGCAAATACAAGGTTATCTGAAAATTCGAAAGGAGTATGTCTTTCATCATTTCCTTTTAATGTCCCAATGCCTCCCTGCAGTCTTAGTCCTAACGCATGCTTTGATTTAATTGAAAAAAAATATTCAAGATTTGCAATTCCTATGGGCGCCAGCTTCACTTCTTTGAAATCTGTCTGGGGAATAGTTGCCCCTCCGCTTACGGTTAAAAGAAGTTTTCCCTGCAGAGGTGAACTTTCAGCAGCCTGAGAGAATATTGATCCTGTTGAGATTATTATTAAAAAAAGGATAGTAAAAATTCTTTTCATATTTTACCTATTGATGATTTGTCCGGAGTAATAAGTAAAATCCCCCCTTATCCAGATGAGAGAATTTTATAGGAGATCAATTTAGCCAATTCAGCTAAACGTTCCAAAGATATATGCTGTTTTTTTTAGAGGCACGTTAGGAGGGGCGGGACTTTAAATTTCAGTCTCCATAATAAAAATTCAGCCGCAACTATTACCCTACAAACAGATTGCAGTCTCGTTGCGGTAACATCAAAACCTTTAAGGACTATATGCGAAGTTTGAGGAATAGAAAAATTAATCTGAGTGGAAGGAGTAAATGTATTAGCGAATTTCTGCATCATGCTATAGTCTGAAGGATTCAGCTTAGCCTGCGCGTTTGGGTAAAAAGAGCACTGCAAAGCAGTCTAAATAGCCATCATAACAGAATTATTTGATTCTTAACCTATTGTTCAGAACCTTTTTATAGAATTTTAATCCCAGATAAATCAGAACAAAAACCTGTACCAGGATCAATAATGCTTCAATGTTCATAAAAACCTCCACTCAACTAGTTGTCTTAAACCAGCAAAACATTTGCCATCGGTTTTTATGGGATTAAGAACAAAAAATGAACTCCAGAAGGTCTTTACAGACATTTTTGTCGTCAAAGTGGGTAATCTTTCCCAATCAGGGCGGTAAACCAGGGCAAAAGGTACCGGATTCAGATGAAAGTCGTGGGCCGTAAATTCGATCAGAATGGGGACGACAATAAATTACGCTTGTGAAACAGATGGCAATAATACGTCGTCCTCTTATACTCACAGGGACTGCAGATGACGGAATTAGGATATAAGAAAGAGGATCTGATTGTTCAATTAAAGTAATAACGTGGCTCAGGAAAGTAAAGTAAAATATATACTCTGGTTCCGGAAGTATGACAATTCTGTCATACTTTTTTGTTCATTTTTCTATCCTGTGATTGTCTCGGATTGATACCGGAGTTATGCCGTATTAGTGCCGTATTTGATCCCAAAATGAAACACGCTGAAAACACGTGAAAATTCAATTTTTTTACTTCAGGTTAAACGTAGAGACTGACAAAAATGTCATACTTTAAATCAGGCTTAAAGCCCGGATTTTTTAAGTGAATTTCCGGGCAAAGCCTTCAATAAAATAAATAGGATTTCTAAATTTCAGGGAAGGATTTTTAGAAATCTATTGGGCAGGTCCTGCGCCAGTATCTCTGCCCTTGCTTCTCTCAATTGATTGAAGAGCAAGATAATTAGGACCAAATTTCTTCAGGTTATCAAGTTCAGTATCATACTGATCAAAATGAGTTTCCTCCTCCACTACCAAACCCTCAAATAGTTGCTTTGAAACAGAATCTGCGTTAGCCGAACATTCATTTGCCCATTGGTTGTATTCGCGGGCGCTGTCCTCTTCCATCTTCGCGGCCAGCTGCAGCATTTTTTCTACTTCATGCAATTTCTGAACTTCGGATGATACAGACATCTCAACTTCTCCCTTGAGGAACAATATCCTATCAGCCAGCCTTTCGATATGAAGCATTTCGGTTATTGCCGTTCTCTTAAACAAATTTGCCAATAAATCATAACCCTGATCATCGCAATGAAAATGAAAATACATATACTGATGGACAGCACTGAGTTCATCAGCAACAGCTTTATTCAACAATTTTATACTTTTTTCGTGCATGTTTTCTCCCCGGATAATTAGTAATGTAAAATATTTCCATTATAAATTTAATGATATATTCTGAAAATTATATATACACATAAAAAAAGGCTCTCCAGGGAGAGCCTCTAATAACCAATATAAAATCAGGATTTATTTGTCTTCTTTTTTCGGCTGATTAAGCTTATTTATGTGTTTCGTTAAAGCAGCTTTTTTACGCGATGCATTATTGCTATGTATTATCCCTTTATTTGCACTTTTGTCAATTACGGCAACAGCTTCTTTATATAACTTTTCTGCTTCATCCTTATTTTCAGTTTCCAGCACTTTCTTGTAATGAGTCTTTAACATTGACTCGTAACTTTTATTTGTAGCTCTTCTTCTTTCATTCGTGCGTATTCTTTTCTTTGCCGATTTATGACTAGCCATCTTTAAGTAAGTCCTTGATTTTTAATAAAAAATAGACTTCAAATATAGATAATTGGGCATTTTTTGTCAATGTATTCTTTACTAAATTAATTATTGGCAAATATTAAAATATTGCGAAAATATGCTGAAAATCAACGAAATATATTTCTCGATACAGGGAGAGAGCAGCAATGCAGGTCTGCCGTGCGTATTTATAAGATTGACAGGCTGTAACCTTCGGTGTACTTATTGCGACACTGAGTATGCATTTTACGAGGGAAAAGACTTTTCCGTTAGCGATATCGTTGCAAAAGTGGGTGAGTATGATTGCACACTTGTGGAAATAACCGGCGGAGAACCGCTCGTTCAGGATGAGGAATGCAGACATCTGATGTCAGCACTTTGTGAGGAAGGTTATGAAGTTATGCTTGAAACCGGCGGAAGTCTCCCGATTAAAGGTATCGACAGCCGGGTAAAAATAATTATGGATCTCAAATGTCCCTCCAGCGGTATGATGAAAAAGAACGACTATGATAATATCGGCTTTCTGAAACAGAATGATGAAGTGAAATTTGTTATGGGAAGCAGAGAAGATTATGAATGGACCCTTCAGATTATTAAGCAATATCAACTTGAAGGAAAATGTAGTCTACTTTTTTCTGTAGTATTTGGAAAGCTGGAACCACTAACGTTGGTTAACTGGATGCTGCAAGATAAAGTTAAAGCACGTTTCCAGCTGCAAGTACATAAATTTATCTGGCAGCCTGATACCAAAGGTGTATAATGAAGATAGCTAAAGAATTTCACTGGGAAATGGGTCACCGCCTCCCGGAACACTTCGGCAAATGCAAAAACATACATGGTCATTCCTATAGAATGATTGTCGAACTGGAAGGTGAAGTAAACGAAGGCGGGATGATTATGGATTATTTTGATCTTAAGAAGATTGTTAATCCTATAGTCGATCAATTGGACCATGTCTTTCATGGTTTATGAAAAGGATGAGGAAATAGTAAGGTTTCTGGAATCCGTGAAATCAAAAAAGATCATTGTTAACTTCCAGTCTACCGTTGAAAATATCTGCCGGCACATATTGTCGGAAATAAAAAAACAGAACATTCCTTCCAATGTCAATAAGGTTAAAGTCAGAATATTCGAGTCAATCGATGATTATGCCGAAGAGGAAACTTTTCTTTAGCTATGGCACGTTTTAAATTATTTATCGAATACGACGGTACGCGTTACTCAGGCTGGCAGAAACAGCCCGGCCAGATATCAACCCGAACCATCCAGGGTGCTCTCTATAAAGCTGCCGATGAGATTTTCAAAAAGGAAAAGTCCGATATTCAGGGATCGGGTAGAACCGATAGCGGGGTTCACGCGCTAAACCAGACAGCACACATGGACGTTAAAACCATGCTTGCCCCGGAAATAATCCGGCTTAAGATGAATGACAATCTCCCCTATGATATAAATATCCTGGAGGTTGAAAAGACCCATCCCAATTTTCATGCACGCCACGATGCTGTGAAGCGCAGCTATATCTACCAGATAGCTACCAGGAGGACTGCCTTCGGAAAGAATTACGTCTGGTGGATAAAAGATAAGCTGGACTATAAAGCTATGGAATCGGCGGCAAAACAATTCATAGGTATGCACGACTTCATTTCTTTTTCTGATCAGGATTCAAAAGAAAAATCTACTAAAGTTCTTATTGAGGATATGCGTTTTAAGAAAGAAGGGGATATAATTATTATAAGAATAACCGGATCTCACTTCCTGTGGAAAATGGTAAGGAGAATGATTGGAGTTCTTGCTGAAGTAGGAAGAGGTAAGTTGTCTGAAGCTGATCTGAGAATATTTCTTATCACCAAATCGAAAGAGCCGGCAAAATATACCGCCCCTCCATCGGGTCTATTTTTAGAACAGGTTCTTTATAAAGGAGATATATTCAAAGAAGAATTGCACCCTGTCATCCTCATATAACCTTTATTTAACCATCTTTTTCAAACGCTGTATTTCGTCACGCAAATGAGCTGCTTTCTCAAACTCAAGGTCTTTCGCGGCCTGATGCATTTGACCCATCAATTCCACTATCAGATCCTGCTTCTGGTCATTATTCATGTACTTAAGTACGGGTTCGGCAACCTTTGAGAATGAGAATTCCTGCAGTTCTTCTTTTTTCCTGATATCAGCAATCGAAGTAGAGGACATTATCTCTTCCATGCTCTTAAAGATAGTTTTGGGTTCAATTCCGTGCTCATCATTATATTCTTTCTGAAGCTTACGCCGTCTGTTTGTTTCTTCAATCGTTTTTCTCATGGATTCGGTTATTTTATCCGCGTACATTATCACCTTACCATTAACATTACGGGCTGTTCGGCCCGCTGTCTGCATGAGTGACCTTTCACTTCTCAGGAATCCTTCTTTATCAGCATCGATGATTGCTACAAGAGATACCTCCGGTAGGTCAAGACCTTCTCTCAGCAAGTTTACTCCTACAAGAACATCAAACTCACCTAACCTCAGGTCCCTTAAGATTTCAACTCGTTCAAGTGCATCAATGTCACTGTGAATGTATCTTACCAGAATACCGATCTTATCCAGATAATCTGACAGATCTTCGGCCATTTTTTTAGTTAAGGTGGTAACGAGTGTTTTTTCTTTTATTGCCACCTTCTTCCTTACTTCACCAATAAGGTCATCGATCTGACCTTTAATAGGACGAACTTCAATTTCTGGATCAAGAAGTCCCGTGGGACGTATGATCTGTTCAACAACAACTCCTCCGCTCATCTCCAGTTCAAAATCAGCCGGAGTAGCACTCACAAAAATCACCTGGCTCAGCATCTTTTCAAATTCCTGGAACTTCATAGGACGGTTATCGAGTGCAGAAGGAAGTCTAAAGCCGTATTCTACCAGGGTTTCCTTCCGCGCCCTGTCCCCGTTATACATCCCCCTGATTTGAGGAACCGTTACGTGAGACTCATCTATCACACAGAGAAAATCTTGAGGAAAATAATCCATTAAGTTGTAAGGACGTGAGCCCGGGGCTCTGCCGTCAAGATGTCTGGAATAGTTTTCTATACCGGAACAATATCCTATTTCCTTCATCATTTCGATATCGAACTTAGTTCTCTGTTCTATCCTCTGAGCTTCCAGGTATTTTTCCTCAGAGCGGAAATATTTCAACCTATCCTCAAGTTCCTGTTCTATATGATAAATAGCTTTCTGAACCTGCTCACGGTTTGAAACAAAATATTTTGCAGGATATATAGGGTTTGAATCGACTTCCCTTATTACGTCACCTGTAACAGAATCGATAATACTCAGCTTCTCAATTTCATCACCCCAGAACTCTATCCTTACTGCCTCTTCATACTGATATGCAGGAATAATTTCAACCACATCACCGCGTGCACGAAAAGTTCCGCGCGTGAACTCGGTATCATTCCTTACAAAATGTATATCAATCAGGTCTCTCAATAGTTTTTTTCGTGGTATCTCCATACCCTGGCGGAGAAAAATTATCTGGTCGGCATAATCCTGAGGTGCCCCGATACCATATATACAACTTACCGAAGCAACAACAATAACATCTTTTCTCCCTTCAATAAGTGCAGTTGTTGCCTTAAGCCTCAGCCGGTCTATTTCTTCATTTATAGAAAAATCTTTTTCTATATAAAGGTCACTCGAAACCACATAAGCTTCGGGTTGATAATAATCATAGTAGCTTATAAAGAACTCGACGGCATTATTAGGGAAGAAAGCCTTAAATTCAGAATACAGCTGTGCGGCAAGCGTTTTATTATGTGAAATAATAAGCGTTGGTTTATTTATCTCGGCAATAACATTCGATATCGTAAAAGTTTTACCGCTGCCAGTCACACCCAGCAGTGTCTGAAACTTATCACCATCCTTGATCCCGGCGGTAAGCTGCTTAATAGCTTCCGGCTGGTCACCTGAAGGTTTATAATTAGATACTAATTCGAATTTATCTCTCATAATTTGTCTAAGGTAGATTTATCTCAACTGCGTGAAAATGATCGTCATGCAGGTGCCCCTTCATACTAACAAATTCCGCTTCTTCAATTCCTTCAGGAAGCGGATAGGGCGCCTGAACCAGGTTCTGTACTCCTGCTCCATCCATTGCATAAAAAACAGCAGATTGATTAACAGGATCGGTCTGAATTCCCTTTTCCCTTACCAGCGAAACTTTAATATCCTTATTAGCATTATTGTTAGTATCGAAATTCGAGTATAGGCCCAGTTCACCGGTTGAGGTAAAATAGAAAAAATATACAAGCAGGATAGCTGCCAGCAATAAAGCAGGCAGAATCATTTTTTGCAGCGCTTTCATCTTCAATTCTTGGTTAATTTTTATTAGTCAGCTAATTTACCAATTTTACATTTTACTTTACAATGTAATTTGAAATGGTTCACACAGAAACGGAGCTTATATGTCTAAGAAATGGCTCATAATCGCAGGTGTATCGGGATTTCTTGGTGTAGCCCTCGGGGCTTTCGGTGCCCATGGCTTAAAAAGCATCATTTCTGCTGAGATGATAGAAATATATAAGACAGGTGTCCTTTACCAGCTTATCCATAGTGTGGTGCTTCTTGCGCTCGCACTTGCCGGGAACGGCAGATTTGAAATTTCAGGATGGTTCTTCCTGGCGGGAATTATCCTGTTCTCATTTTCACTGTACCTGTATGCAGTTACCGGAACACTTTTGTTTGCAATTATTACTCCGTTCGGCGGCGTCTGTTTTCTTATCGGCTGGCTCTCCCTTATTCTTTCAGCAGCAAGAAAAACACCTCATTAGGCCCGCTTCACGGCAGCTATCACGCCGGAAGCATTCTCTGATAATGCAGCTTATAATAATGAAAGTGAAACGGATTCAGTGCTTGTCCAGAATGCTTTCTTTTTCCTGGGAGTTTCACTCGCCATAGCAATAAATAATAGGGGTTCGGCTTCTTCTATTAATAACCGCAATAAATACTTGTCGGGGTTAATATCAAGCTCATATATCCCTTCTGCAGAACTTTCGGAAATTGCTCCCCTGGTCAATATCATTGATTTATTTGCTTCTTTAAAGTAATAAAGTACAAACAAATCGGCAGGGAAAGTCATGTCATTTTCAGCGGGACAATTCAGAGTTAAATGAATCTTCTGATCTTGAAATGACAAAGAAAAAATCAAAATGCACGATTACATTTTCGAATGTTTGGTTGACGAGGGATTATATTTCGTGGATGCCAAGTCAGGGAAGGAACTGGTCATCCTTGCAGACTATGTACATCATCCAGGAGGGAGGGAAGATCATATATGCTTTTTATGTTTATGTCTTTTATCTTCATTGAATTACGACCGGCATATATCACTACCTTTTCGGATTTTTGACTTTCCGGGAACCGTATAAGATTTTTTAGATAATCATTGTTGAAGGTTTCACCGCCTTTGCACTCGATCAGCATAAGCTTCCCTGCTTCTTTCTCCAGAATACAATCTATTTCAATTCCGTTACTTTCTCTCCAATAGTATACCGGGGGCTGCCGCCCTTTATGACTGAGGTCTTTGATTAACTCGCTTATAACCAGGTTCTCAAAAAGTGCTCCGTAAGCGTAATGGGTTATGAGTGAACCCGGTTCCAAAATATTTAATAATGATGACGCAACACCGGTATCATAAAAATATAGTTTCGGCGCTTTGATAAGCCGCTTGTTAAAATTATTATAGTATGGCTTTAATAAATATATGACAAAACTTGTTTCTAATAATGAAAGCCACGATCTGGCTGTATTGACGGAGATTCCTGCATCATTAGCCATTGAACTTATATTAAGTATCTGCCCTATCCTGCCTGCACATAATCCTAAAAACCTTGTAAATGTATTCAGGTTCTCAATCGACTTCAGCGTTCGGATATCTCTTTCGATATATGTCTGAAGATACGAGGGATAAAAATTTTGAGGCTCAATCCCTGCATTATATATTCGGGGATAAAAACCTTTCAGAATTACCTCACTTAGGTTTTGATTCTTGAATACATCAAACTCGGTTATATCAAAAGGATAGAGATGATTGATATTCACTCGTCCGGCAAGTGATTGAGATATTTTTTCATTTAATAAGAAACTTTGAGAACCCGATAATATAAATTGTCCGGGGGTATCCCTGTCGTCTGATATTACCTGGATATAACTGAAAAGCTCCGGTAGGTTTTGAGCTTCATCGAAAATTACTTTTGTTCCCGCATTGTTTATGAAACCGATAGGATCTGCTTTGATAATATTCCTGAAATCAATTCGCTCCAGGTTGAAATATTTGTAATTTGGAAATTCTGTTTTAAGTAAGGTTGTTTTGCCTGACTGACGCGGCCCTGTTACAGATACTATGGGAAATTGCTGTAGTACTTTTGTTAAATGTGCGGTTATTTTACGTTTTATATACATTATTTATGCAGATATGCAATCCAATTGCAAAATTACATAAAAATCCGATAAAAGAGAACCTAAGGTTTTTTTACTACCCTGAGTTTGAAATAGACTTCCTCTGGTGAGAAGATTCCTGCAAAAAATCTTTCGTATATAACCGGTTCGATATTAAGTATGGCGTCCATCCATCTTAACACCGCAAAATGGGAAGTAATAAATCTTTTCTCCAGGATCTCGAACTGGGCTTTGCCTTCATAGTTTGTACGGTGATTCAGCTTCCATTTCTCATAAAATTTTAACTTCCGGTTCCCTATGTATTCGTAGTTGTCGAAGGTTCTTATTGAAAAGGGAATTTTATGATCAGGTTCCCCAAAGTATTTTGTATTTAGAAAGAAGGGAGCGTAAACGATAATAATACCGTCGGGTTTGGATATCCTGTATAGCTCTGTTACGGTCTTATGAAAACTATCAAGATGTTCCAGAATGTGGCTGGCGAAGATCTCATCGAAAGTATTATCTTCAAAAGGATAGGGAAACGAGTTAATATCATGTATCATATTCCCCCCATAATCCACCAGGTCAAGATTTATGTATCCCTCTTTAAGGTCCTTACCGCAGCCGAGGTTCAGCTTCTTTTTTTCAGCCATTTGTCCGGTCGTTTTCCTTTTTTGATATCATTAATGCAATTTAATAATTAAAGCGAAATAAAATAAAAAACCCGGCAAGTTTGCCGGGTTGTCATTATTTTTTATATAGATACGGGTTTTCAGTTCAGGGTGATAACGGGGAAGTTTATCCCTTTAAGGCTTAACTGATCAACTTTCACCTTACTAACACCGCGCTTCATCATCCCAAGCTGCAGTGCTGCTGCTTTTGAAAGATCAAGCTGTCTCCCTCCAATGTAGGGACCGCGGTCGTTAATTCCACAATTACGAATTTATCGTTCCTCGGATTAGTTATTTTTAATAATGTTCCGAATTTTAATCCTTTATGAGCGGCAGTGAAAGCCATCTGATCATAAATTTCGCCGTTAGCTGTTTTCCTTCCATGGAAACGCGGACCGTACCAGGAAGCTGTCATATAACCTTTATCTATATAGGATATTGCTGATGTTTCAACAAGACTCTCTCCTTCTGTGACCGTACTGTTATTCATTACTGGTTTTGCTGTCTCACTCATATCTGTCTTAATTATAGTAAACCCAACCAGTAAAGCTAAGATGCCCACGATCGATATTCTTGTTATTAACTTCAATATCACCTCATATTTGTTATTTGATTTATTGTATTACAAAATTAGACTACCTCATAGGTACATACAATAAGGTTTTCATGAATAGTGCCTGAATAACCTTGGTCCAAAACAATCGACTATTTCAGTGTTTAAGTCTATATCTCATATATAAAGAGTCATAAAGCCAGCCGAAAGCAATATTATCACATATAAGTCAAATGAGACGTTGCTCAAACACCTCCCTGAAATGTCTTATGATGATACCATTAGCTCATACTAAAGCATTCTTATATATATCTGATCGGCAGCTTTCTGGAAATAATTATTTCTTCTGCCTCAGAATAGATCTAATTTAGGTTATTAAAAAAATATTATTTTGACGGCGGGCACTTTTTTAGATTGATTGCGTATAATCCGGAAATATTCGAGGAGCCAGTATGAACCAGTCAACTTCTACCAGGCAGCTTTTGTTAATATTTATAAGCTTACTTCTACCTCTTTTATTAGGGAGCTCAAATCAAAGTTCATCAGAAGGCGATGATAATTTTTATCTCTCAAACTATACAACGTTTTCACCGGGAAGCAATGTATCAGTTAATCTTTATAACTACGGCAGAAGCAGCGGTACATACAATTTCCGTCTTTTATTGATTGAAGATCCGGTTGGTTTTTTTGCATCAATCGATAAAAATAATATGCGCTATGCTTTTGATATACTTGGGAGTCGAAAAGAAGTTTTATTAAAATACACATCACTTGTCAGGGAGTGGAAAGACTATATACCCTCTAATAATTACAGCGGTAAAAACAACTTGTCAGTAGGAAGAATAGATAAACCTGGGATTTATATTCTTCAGGCAATAAAAGGCGATAAGGTTGCTTACTGTGGTATAGTTGTATCTGACCTCTCTCTTGTGTTCAAGAATAGCGGGCGCCAGATCCTCGCCTATGTGGCAAATGCTCAAACCAGTGAGTTTCAGCTGAAAAGCAGGGTGTCGGTTTATAATGAAGGGAAACTTGTCGTAAGTCAGACTGCGGATAAGGATGGTATCATCCTTATCGATATGGATAAATTGAAAAACAATAAAATCAATAATGTCACCTCACCTATTCTCATAGCACAGGCCGGAGAAGAAACTATATTAAGCGATCCGTATTATTATTTCAGGAATGGCAATAACAGGTATTATACGGCCTACATTTATACAAATCAGCCCGTGTACCGCCCTGGTCAGCAGGTTTTCTTTAAAGCTGTTATCAGGGAAAAGGGTGGTAACGAAATTAAGAATGTGCCCTATGCGAAGTTCTCTGTTTCTATTAAATCGCCCAAAAATAAGGAGGTTTTCTCCTCTGACCTCACAACCAACGAATTCGGCGCACTCAACTCAGACTTTATTCTTGATGAGGAGGCCGATCTTGGCGACTATTCAATTCTCATTTCCAGCGGACAGAACTCCTATTACGGTTCCTTCAGCGTAGAAGAATATAAAAAGCCTGAATATAAGGTTGAAGTTAAACCGGAATCAAAAAATTATGCTGCTAAGGATATAATGAATGGTACGGTAACAGCCGATTATTATTTCGGATCTCCTGTTACAAATGGGGAGGTGACTTTAAGCATATATAAGAAACAGTACTGGAGACCCTGGTGGTACTGGTCAGAGTATAACTGGTTCTATCGTTCTTATACGAAGCCGATGTACTATGGCAACCAGCAGTTGGTTTCTCAGGAGACAGGCTCACTGGATGAAAAAGGAGAATACCAGTTCAGCTATAATGTTGATGATGATGTAGACTATGATTATGTCTATGTTATAACCGCAGAAGTTAAGGATGCTTCAAGGCGGGTAATCTCAGGATCGTCAGAGGTTTATGTAACCAGAGGTGCTTTTTCAATTTTTACATCTCCTGACCGCTATTTTGTGGAACGGGGTAAAACAGTTAATCTCAGGGTCAATGCCAATGACTTCTCCGATAATCCGGTACAGACAGATTTTGATATCATCATAAACTACTCAAATCCGCGTACGCATTATAACCAGGATCGGCTCGAGATACTCCATGGCACAACTGATGGTCACGGAAAAGCTTCAGTACCTTACTCCACATCCCGGTTGAACGAAGGTTACTATACATATGTTGCAAAAGCTTACGACAGCAAACAGAGGGAAATAACTGCATCTTCATCTTTCTATGTGGGTGATATAAATAATTATTATTACGGCAGAACCGGATCGGGACTCGAAATAGTTACCGATAAGGATGCCTACGATAAAGGTGATAGCCTTATCGCGTATATTTTTATCCCGACAAACAATACTGAACTGCTCCTTACTTATGAGTCGGATGTATTCATTAAGTATAAGAAATATAAAGTTGAAGGAAATAGTCTGAGTATCAGTGAAAAGCTGACAGATAAATTTTCTCCCAGCTTCAACATTGCTGTATGCTACCTTAAAGACCGTCAGTTCTATAACACAAGTAAACTTATTGGAGTACTCGCTAAAGATAAGTTCCTCGATATCAGCCTGACGCCAACAAAAGAAACGTATAAACCTGGAGAAAACGCTGATTATCTTGTAACGGTGAAAGACTATGAAGGCAATCCCGTTCCAAATACAGATCTGTCATTCGGAATTATCGATGAAAGTATCTACGCTATTAAAGAAGACCAGACGCAGGATATTCAGTCATTCTTCTACGCTCCGGCGTATTCTTATATCCCGACCTACAGCTCAACACAGTACAGCAATTTCAGCAGTCATAGCAGGGATATTACATACATAGATAAAAACTTCTTTAATGATAAGCATGAAAATGAAACGAACCTGAAGAAAGGTTCACTATATGGCAAAATAAAGATAAAGGACAGCGGCGGGTCAGCTAAAAATGTATACGTTATCCTGACTAATGAAAAATACTACTATTCAGCTGAGACAGATACCAGCGGTAATTACAAGATCGGAAATATTGTACAAGGTGAATATGAATTATATATATCAGGAAACGGGCATGACCTTACTCTGATTAAGAAGATTAACATCAATAAGAAATCCATCGAATACGATTTTGAAATAGAAAAGCCGGTAGCGGAAGTACCACAGGAGTTCGGTCAGGCACAGGCCGGTGTTGTCGCCCAAAATGAATTGTCATTCGATGCTCCCCGGGGCGCCCGGGCTGATGGGATGATGATGAAGTCGGAAATGAAGGATAAGGTTACCGGTTATGTAAAGGCTGAAGTCCGTTCTAATTTTGTTGATGCTCTGATCTGGAAGGCTGATATTGTCACAGATAAGAACGGCAGTGCAAAGGTTAGCTTCAAAATACCTGATAACCTTACCACGTGGCGGACAACAGTAAGAGGTGTAACAAAAAGCACCGATGTAGGACAACAGACCAATAAAATTATTTCACGCAAGGACCTGCTGGTCAGAATGGAAACCCCGCGATTCTTCCGGGAAGGGGATGAGATGATTGTTTCAACAATTGTCCATAATTATCTTGATGAAAAGAAAAAAACGAAAATTACCTTTGCTGCTGATAATCTAAAACTTGTAAGATCTGAGGTCAACAATAAAGGATATGATCCTGAAATAAATAAGGGCAGGAACGGCGTATATGAAGTTGTTATCGAAAAGAACGGTGAGTTAAGGATCGACTGGACAGTTAAGGTAGATTATCCTATCGGTGAGGCTAAGTTATCAGCTGAGGCTTTAACTAATGAAGAATCCGACGCGCTTGAGCTTAAAGTTCCGGTGCTGCCTCGCGGTATAAGAGTAACAAATCCTCTGGTCTCCGATTTTAATGATTTCAGTAAATCTGAAGAGCTCGCTTTCAAAATACCCGGCGATGTAGATTTAAGAACCGCAAAACTGGAGTTTAATCTTAGTCCTTCCCTGGCCGGAACTATCATAAAAGCGCTGGACGATCTCGTAGGTTATCCTTACGGCTGTGTAGAACAGACAATGAGCAGGTTCCTGCCTACTATCATTGTGGCAAATACCTTTAAAGATATTGATGCCCCTCTCAAATACTCAACTATTGAAGAACTTCCTAAGATGGCTGAAGCGGGACTAAAAAGGCTGTACAACTTTCAGCACGATGACGGTGGATGGGGGTGGTGGACAAATGACAAAACTCATCCTTATATGACAGCATACGTCATCTATGGGATGTCACTCGCTAAAAATGCCGGTTATCCGGTCGACGGCGATGTATATTCAAGGGGTGTTGAAAACCTGAAACAGCAGATAGAAAAAGCAGAGTCTATCGATAATACAACTCTTTCGTTTATGCTTTACTCAATGGCAGCTGCATTGAAATATAATTCATCTGATTATGCCGAATTGAACCAAAGGATAGAAAAACTTCTCAAAGATGATTTAAACGCATATTCTATTGCTCTGCTTACTATCGCACTGAAAGACATAAACAATAATTCCCTTGCAGCCGCAGCTTCCGAAAAACTAATGAAAATGGTTCACAGTGAAGAACGATTCGCTTACTGGGGAGGCAAGGAATGGCATTATAGCTGGCAGGATGATAAGGTTCAGACAACAGCATTTGTTCTTAAAGCCCTGTTAAAAACCAACTCCAATACTGAACTTATAGGAAAAACAGTAAGATGGCTCCTTCAGCAGAAACAGGGATTCAGCTGGAGATCAACACAGGAAACGGCCGCTGTTATTTTCGCCCTGGCAGATTACCTGAAGACAACTAATGAACTTAATCCCGACTATAATGTTACCATTTACCTGAACGGCGAGCAGGTCGCAAACCAACACTTTGCAAAAGATGATATCTATAAAGAGAATAAAACTTTCAGTTTCTCCGGATTAAAAGAAAATCTGCTGCTTAAAGGAGAAAACCAGATTAAAATAGTGAAGAACGGAAACGGCAAGCTGTATTTCTCGGGTGTAAATCAATATTATACAAACGATGAGAACGCTCTCTCCAGAGCAGGCAGTTTCAAGGTGAAGAGAGAGTATTATATACTGAAGCCTGAGCAAACAAAAGACAGGATTATTTATACAAAGGAGCGTTTTGACGGAACAGCCATTTCGGGAGAGAACATTCTTGTTAAAACATATGTGGATACCAAAGACAATGATCTTCAGTATTTCATACTTGAAGATATGCTGCCTTCCGGATTTGAAGTGGTTAAAGATGAACAGAACTTTGAAATTGAAGGTGAGAACAATTACAAATATTATGATTATTGGGATTATCGTCCCTGGCGCTGGTTCTATGCCGACAAAGAATACCGTGATGAAAAGGTCGCATTCTTTGTAACTAATGTAAATAATAATATGGAATTCTCATATATCATCAAAGCACAGATGCCCGGTGAATACACGGTTCCGGCAGCACAGGCTTACCTGATGTACTACCCGGAAGTCGGAGGTAATAGTTCCGTCGCTGAAATAAACGTATCTGATTCTGCTGTGAGGTAGTAAGGAGACGGAGAGACAGGTTTAGGGAGTTTTCACCGCTAGTCTACTTTCCCGTAGTCAATATGCTTTGCTCTGGGCTCCCTTGTCCGTAATCCGCGCTTGCAATGTTCATTATTCAATGGATTCTGCTGAATATTTCAACATTTCACCCTAATCCGCCTTCCCATTTATAAAAATTTAATTCTATAGCACTTCTTAAATCTGAAAATTTTCAAACCCTATTAATTGATATAGCGCCTAAAAAGACACTTTAAAAAAAGGGCTTTGCTGGCATATATGTTGTCTCTTTACCGCAAAGTCTGATATAGAAATTGGAGAAAAAATGATCAAAGGAACGGTAATAATTGACGGGGTTGTATGTAAAGGATGCGAATTATGCATCGTAGCCTGCCCCCAGGAAAGCCTCGGATTATCATCCCACATAAACAAAGCCGGATATCGTTATGTAGAATTAGTGCAGGATAATTGTACAGGATGCATTAATTGTGCGCTCGTATGTCCCGAAGCGGCGATAACAGTTTACCGCCAGCCCAAGTCAGCATTAAAAAAATCCGCTAAGACTGCTGAAGTTATAGGTTAATTGATTAATAAAGGTTTGAAATGAACAATACAGAAAATACAAATAACGACGATGTTCGTTTAATGAAAGGCAACGAAGCTCTGGCTGAAGCCGCGATCAGAGCAGGCATGGATGGGTACTTCGGTTATCCCATTACTCCTCAATCAGAAGTGCTCGAATATTTTGCACAGGAATGTCCTAAAAGAGGAGGAGTTGTTTTACAGGCTGAGAGCGAAGTTGCTTCAATAAATATGATTTACGGTGCTGCTGGCACCGGCGCAAGAGTAATGACCTCATCCTCAAGTCCCGGTATAAGCCTCATGCAGGAAGGTCTGTCCTACATTGCAGCTGCACAGCTACCATGCCTGGTTGCCAATGTTGTACGCGGAGGACCCGGACTGGGAACAATCCAGCCATCACAGGGAGATTACTTCCAGGCTGTTAAAGGCGGCGGACATGGAGATTATCATCTGATAGTTCTGGCCCCTGCCTCAGTTCAGGAAATGGCTGATTTCGTTTTCGAGGGTTTCAGGCTCGCCGAAAAATACCGCAATCCCGCTATGATTCTTTCTGACGGTGCGCTGGGACAAATGATGGAAAAAGTTGTACTTCCTCCTGCAGGTTCTCTGCCGAAACAAACCAAAGATTGGACAACTGTAGGAAAAAAAGCTGACCGTGAGAGGAACATTATCACCTCTCTTTTTATTCAGCCGGAAAAAATGGAACAGATAAACCTGAATCTTCAGGCGAAGTATGAAGAACTTAAGAAAGAAGTCAGGTTTGAAAATTTTAACACTGAAGATGCTGAAATAATGCTGGTTGCATTCGGTTTGTCATCACGTATCTGCCAGAAAGCTGTTGATCTTGCAAGAGAAAAAGGAATTAAGCTCGGACTCCTGAGACCTATAACATTGTATCCTTTCCCCTACGACAGGCTGAGAGAATTGGCCGCACAGGTTGATTTCTTCCTCGTGGTGGAGATGAATGCAGGTCAGATGGTGGAAGATGTTCGTCTCGCCATTGAAGGCAGAAAACCCGTTTACTTCAAAGGAAGAATGGGTGGAATGATCCCTTCTCCCGAAGATATCTTCGTGGAAGTTGAGACGATACTTGAAAAACAATCAATCAGTCAGGAGTAAAGGAGATACTATGGAAACTTTAGAAGCAATTGATGGAATGGAATTAGTTTATAAGAAGCCATCCACTTTAACGGATACAGTTTTTCACTACTGCCCGGGATGCGGACACAGTGTTGTGCACAGACTTCTGATGGAAGTTGTTGAAGAACTTGGTATACAGGAAAAAACCATAGGTGTTGCTCCTGTCGGATGCTCGGTATTCGCCTATCACTATCTTGATATAGATATGCAGGAAGCTGCTCACGGCCGTGCAAGTGCGGTTGCAACCGGTATTAAAAGAATGCTCCCCGATAAATATGTATTTTCATACCAGGGAGACGGTGATCTTGCAGCGATTGGTACAGCAGAAACAATCCATACAGTTAACCGCGGTGAAAATCTTATGATGATCTTCATCAACAACGCAATCTATGGAATGACAGGCGGTCAGATGGCACCTACATCCCTCCTGGGAATGGCAACTTCTACTACTCCTTATGGCAGGGATAAGAACCTGATAGGATATCCTCTAAAAATTACCGACATGGTGGCTACTCTCCCTGGTGCATACTATGTAACAAGACAGGCTGTTCATACTCCCAATGCTGTAAGAAAGCTGAAGAAAGCAATCACAAAAGCATTCCAGTACCAGGACCTTAACAGAGGAACAAGCTTTATAGAAGTTGTTTCAAATTGTCCTTCAGGCTGGAAGATGACGCCGGTTGAGTCTCTCAAGTTCCTTGATGATCAAATGTTTCCCCAGTACCCGCTTGGTGATATCAAAGTACCGCAGGACGGGAAATAATTAAGAATTTTATATGATGAATATTAAAGGTTATTAAAATGCAGAAAGCTCAGGAAATAATATTTGCAGGTTTCGGAGGACAGGGAATCCTTTCTATGGGACAGATTATCGCTTACTCTGCGATGATTGAGAACAAAGAAGTAAGCTGGATGCCCTCATATGGTCCTGAAATGAGAGGCGGAACCGCAAATTGTACTGTAATCGTAAGTGATGTAAGAATCAGCTCACCTATTTTATCGAAATTTGATTCGGCTGTTGTGTTAAACCAGCCCTCTCTCGATAAATTTGAGCAAACATTGAAACCCGGCGGTTTTTTGCTCTATGAAACATCGAGTATTATAAATCCGCCTACCAGAACTGATATTGAAATATTAAGTCTCCCTGCAATTGAAGAAGCTACAACGAGGCTGAACAAAAGGCAGGTCGCAAATATGATATTAGTCGGTGCCTTCCTTGAAAGACGTCCTATCGTTAAGATGGAAAACATTCTTAAGGCACTGAAGAAAGTCCTGCCTGAAAGGCATCATCATTTAATTCCGCTAAACGAACAGGCTTTGATGATAGGGAAGAAATTTGCTCAGGAAGCAGAGCATTTAACAGTTTAACAAATTAATATTCCTGGATGAGGTAATAATATGGTAGAAAATGAATTGAAATGTGGACACGCCTGCAGAAATACTTGTGCGATGCTTAATGAAGCACTTCGTAAGGAAACCTCAATTGTTCGTTTTTACGAGGGGATTCTGGATGAATGTAATATGCCGGAAGTCAGGAGCTTTGTTACAGACCTGGTCGAAGAAAAACGTGAAGCTGTTCTTAGAATAATTCAAAAACTGAATGAGATCCATGTCAGAGCCCAGGCCATGGATGGAGTAGCCTCAAGTTTTAACAATATCGACGGGTAATTCCGGGCCTTAATTTCAGGCTTCCTGTTTGCACGATACGGATTTCATATATACAATCAGGAAGCCGAGCTTTTCTTCAAGGCTGGTTAAATCATACTCTGACTTCACTTTAGTATCAAAGATCTTTCCCACGGCTTCAGAAAACAGCTGTTTATAATAAGCAATCCCGTCTGAAATGTTACTCATGAATGCTGTGAAATATTTGCTCTGATTATTCGTCAGCGGCAGCTCAGCACTGGCAATTTTTTCTTCAAGATAATTCAGGTAAAGTTTAAGCTCCTTCATAAAGAAATTAGGACGGTCATTCCTTTTTATCAGGTTGAACCTTCCGTAGATGTGGTTCACCATTTCGCTTAACGATACTATCGATGAAAAGTAGGCCAGATTTGGACCAGGACATACAGCAGTTCCCACCCCGTCCACTTTTTCAGCTGCGTTGTTCATTTCCAGGGCCGGCAGGGCGAGGCCCAGGCACAAGCAGGTTTTTTCTATTATTCTACCGTATTCTTTGTCTTTTACTGCAGCATTGTCAGTGGAACTATTAACCTGTTTTATCTTCTGCGTCTGATATTTTATCGATGCTGTACAAATCGGATTATCGCCGAATTCTCTATCTGAAATTAAAAGCTTTTTGGGACAAGCACTTCCCGGTTTTCCGTTAGCTGCCTTCTCTTCTTTCTCAACATCTTTTGTGTTGCCTCGTATACTGTTGAAAGGCACTCCCAGTGGAGATGTATTGCTCAGGTATAAATCATCTTCATCTGCCGCACTTAGAAGCGCAAGGGTTCTCTCATCCACATTTGTAACTTCGGGAACCAGCAGGAAGGGTGTTCCCCAGCCTACTGAATCTACCCGGTAGTAATCAAGAAGAAAATTGCCTTCTTCGGATGTGCCTACCCCTCCCTGTGCTGTTATTTTGAGCTCGGGAGCTGTCTTGCTGAAGGGGAGACCCTTAGCTGTTAATGCACCCGCGAAAAGCTCATAAACAGTATCTATTAAAAAACTGCGGCGTGTCTTAAATTCTTCAAGTATGGGTCCCATCAGGTAGCCGTCTGTGGCAAAAGCATGACCCCCGCAATTAAGACCTGATTCAATGCGGTATTCCGAAACCCATAGTCCCTTCTTTGCCAGGAATTTTCCCTGGATAAGTGCGGAACGGAAGTCACTTACTTTGAGAATAATTTTTTTCTTTAGCTCTCCGTTAGCATCTGGAAAGAAATCCGGGAATTTTTCAAAATAACTGTAGAGCCTCGGATTCATACCAGCGGAAAGTACAACTGACGAACTTAATACGCTTTGGGCAAAACCCCTTAGTGATGCATGAGCATCGTTAAACTCTACCGGCAGAGGACCCGAAGCATCATAATTAGCCTTATCCACCTTAGTCATAATATTTACATCAATACTGCCAGGGTGCATAAGACAATCAAGATTATCCTTCATTTCATCCCTGGTTATCTCACCCGCAACAAAATTCTGCAGAAGTTGTCTTAATTCAGAACCATCGGGTAGAAGAGAATAATATTTCTCAAGCTCAGTACCTTTGTCAAGTATCTCTTTTTTAAAGAGATGAAATTATTCATCACAAGATCACTTATAAGGTTGAGGTAGAGAGTAATCCTTTTAGCCCTGAAGTCGGACTCCTGTATCGGAACGGGAACGAAGGGAATGCCATTCAGTCGTGAATGTATCCTCCTCATTTTTTCAATCAGGTCATCATCCACAATGGAGATAACCGAATTGATTCCATAATGAGTGATTTTTAACGGGGCATCGATAGTAAAGGCGAGTCCCATCACCGGGATATGAAAATTATGAATGCTTTTGATCATTACTTCTTATTTAAAAAGGGGTGCAGGTATCTGGAAACTATGTCCGTATTACCATTTACCCGAACGGCCGTTGCCTGATCCGCTGAAAGCACCACGGCCTCTGCCGCCTGAAGTTCCATTACTCTTCGGACGGGCTTCGTTAACCACGATGTTCTTACCCTTTACATCCTTTGAGTTCAGTTCTTTAATAGCTTCTTCAGGTTTTCCTGTCATTTCTACGAATCCAAAGCCTTTAGACACTCCGGTGTATGCATCTTTGAGTATTTTAACTCTCGATACATTTCCGTATACGGAAAATAACTTCGTTAAATCCTCTTCATTGACGGATGTCGATAGGTTTCCTACATAGATATTCATAATATTTCCTTTAAGTTGTTTTTTAAGATCCGCGGACCTGAACCTTTATTCAGGTTAAAAGGCGGAAAAAGTTGACGATATTTAATAAAAAATTGAATAGATTAAACGGGTACGAAATATAAGGTCTTTAAATAAGGGGTTTTTATTAAAGGTTTGTTCGCTTTGCTACTTGTTTTCCCTAATCTTCTCTTTCTACCTTCAATAATGGTTAATGTTTCAATCTTCAACAAATAAAATACTGACAATAAGTTATTATTCCTAACAAATTATTGAAATTTTTGAGAATCTGGTGTAACCTCACGTTTCGTCCTTAAATTGAGCCTGGATCCGTAGTTTACAGGTCATGCTGCTTCCAAAGGAAGTGGTTCTCAACTATCCATAATATCCTCCTATCTTATTTAAGGGTTTATGTCTGTAATTGATCATTGCTTTCTCATTTTCCAAACCTTAATTTCTTAGTAGAGAAGTTGCATAAATAATACATCAGGTGCATTGACGCCCGTCGGATGATGATGAAGGTTAAATTTTTAAATACTTTCCTGACATTCCTCTTCTTCTATGTTCCATTTTTAATTGGACAAGCCTCCTCCGGTTCAGTTGCTGAATACCATAACCCTGAACTGAATGATTTAAAAGGAGGGAAGTGGTATGAATTGGCCAAAATGGAATTTGATAAAAATACAGTATACAGCAGAGGCAAAGCAAGAGACTATATTGATAAGGCTATCTGGCAGGATCCAGGGAACGTTGAGTACAGGATGCTTAAAGCAAAGCTGATGGAATTCTTCAGCAGCAGTATGGCCTACGATGTTTATGAAGATATTATAAAAATAGATCCTGTGAACACGGAAGCACTATTTAATATGGGTCGGATTAAAGAAGAGGATTTCTACGAATATCATAATTCATTTATGAAATATGAAGAGGCTTCGCTGAGTTATAATAATTATGCTTATGAAGATTTTATTGCGGCCGAGGGATTTTTTAAGAAAGCAATAAGAACCGATCCGCATAGAACAGATTCTTATGTACATTTAAGTCACCTTTACTCAGAAGCAGAACTGTATGAGCCAGGTATACCTCTCCTGAAAAAGGCTGTTCAAATCGATTCGCTTGATAAAAACTCATACCTGTTTATGGGGTACCTTTACTATAAAACATTAAACTTCGACTCATCGCAGTCAGCGTATAACAAAGCATTCAGTCTGATGACGGAGGATGAAAGGAAAGAATTTCAGGATACGACCTCATTTTTCCTGATGACTTCAGGTAAAACTGAAGGTGCAGACGCCGACAGCATTGTAAATCAATTCTGGACTCATAAGGATCCGCTTTATCTAACTAAATATAATGAAAGGCTGCTGGAACATTATTCCCGGGTAGCATATTCAAATCTTATGTTTTCGGTTGCAAAACAGAATGTGACAGGATGGAAGTCTGACCGGGGTGAAATAATGGTGAGGTACGGTGAGCCGGAAAGACGTATCAGGTTCAGACCTTACATCAATGCCGGAGGAAGAACTCAAATGATGATGAAAACTGATGTTTGGGTATATAAAAATAGATCATTCGGGTTTACAGACGATTACT
The DNA here is from genome assembly GCA_963839165.1 of uncultured Bacteroidota bacterium. Taxonomy (GTDB): domain Bacteria; phylum Bacteroidota; class Ignavibacteria; order Ignavibacteriales; family Ignavibacteriaceae; genus DATFVA01. The sequence continues at coordinate 88,755 of CAWIUG010000011.1, forward strand.
GGACCAAAAACTTCCGCTTCAGCACACCGACCCTTAACGGACGTTATTATTCTCAGTTCGGACCTGATAGCTATGCTGATATGCAGTCACTGAGACGAACCGATCCTGAAGAATATGAGCCCAGGTTCAAAGGACCTGTGTTTACAATACCTTACTCAGTCATTCAGTTTAAAGATCTGGATAATGATACGGATCCAAACACTCAGCTATATCTTAATTATGCAATCGATATTTCAAAAGATTATGAATACATGGATAGATACCAGGTTCAGCACCAGTCGGGTTTGTTCCTGTTCGACAGAAGTAATAAAATAATCAGACAGAAGGTTGATGAATATACTTACCTTGAAAAAGATAAAGTACTAAGAATTAGTTCTTCTGAGAAATACTGGATCAACTCCATTGAAACCGAAGCTAATCCTGATTCACTTTCGTTGGCGTTTGAAGTAGTCCGGAAGAGAGACGGAGGTGTGTCAACAAACCATTTCAGGATGCTTGTTAAAAACTATGATAAAAAGGATCTCGAAATTAGCGATGTTGTTCTGGCTTCCGCAATCGAAAAGAAAAAGCCTGATAGATATGCCCTGGTAAGAGATGACCTGGGAATACTTCCAAATCCATCCCGAACATTTACCGGAAGTACCCCGGTATTCATATACTATGAGGTATACAACCTGGAACAGGATGCTGATGGAAAAACGAATTTCGAACAGAGACTGACTTTGAAGAGAGTAAATGATAATTCTTTTATAGAAAATGTATTTTCTTCCCTGGTCAATTTATTCAGCACAAGGAATAAAGATGAGATCACTTTAACCACAGACTATCAGTCATTTAAAAAGAACACACCGGTATATTTACAGCTGGATATGAACAATTATCAGCCCGGTGATTACATCATCACGGTAACCATTGATGATAAACTTACCAACAAGGAAACATCTTCTGCGACGATGTTGAAATGGAGATGATATAACTTGTTTAAAAATGATAGAACATATTACAAAAGAAATATCCTTGTCTCAGTTATTATAAGTGAAATACTTGTAATTTCTGCCTTTGTCTTATTTCCAGGAGAGAAACTGCAGCACAGAGAAATATTAGTTAGCGATCCGGTGATAAAATTCGATGAGATTCCACAGACAATTCAGAGTTCAGCTAAACCAGCTCTGCCGCCGGATACCCCTCCAATTAATATTATCGAAGAGATTGATGCATTTGAAACCCTCGATAATGTAACCATTATGCAGGGAAATGAGGAACAGCCAGGTGAATCTTTTACGGAAAATAAGGACGTAAATAACATAAAATATGTTAGATCGGCTCCCCGTTTATTATATGAAGTTGTCCCTGCCGATGTGAAAGATGAGCTTCATGGCAGGCTTCAGATTTCTCTAAAGATTAATCAGGACGGCAGGGTTACCGGTCATCGTATCTTATATAATTCCCTTGACTGTTCTGAATGCCTGAATGATCTCATAAATGCAGCCTATAAATCCAAATGGGAACCTGCCGCAGTTAATGGCAGAAATGAAAGCTATTGGGTTGTAAAATCCTATTCATTCAATTAAGATGATATTACATGAAGCAGATTTTTCAGTAACGCTTATAAAAGATACAGGTTACCAATTTATTGAAGTTATTTCCTTAAGGGCCTTATCATCCAGCGGCTGTAAGGGGTTAAAAGTAGTCGTCATCTTGTAAGTACCCGTAGAGGCATTTTGTAGGGCTAATGTCAATTCAGTTATGTGCAGGCAGTAATCAGCCGGCAAGCGGGATGGACGCTGTTCAAAAATTGCGTTCGCCATTTCAGCAATCCCTCTTGCGTAATCCTGGTGATGCCTTGCATTTTTCTTCTTCCAATTAAATTTCTTAACAGGCGGATATACTTTATAATTAGGATCAAACCATGCTTTCACAAAAGGATATCGCTCAGAAATCGGGTATCTCTGAACTCTGAATTTCAACCTGGAATATTTATCAACATAAACAGGGGCACAGTAATTTTGGATTTCTTCAACCTTAAGAATTCCCTTCTCCCCGATGATCCGCAGGCTGTGATTATGGGGTCCCAACAGGCCGCAAGTATACCTTGCAGCTACACCAGACTCGAAAGTAATGGCTGCAACAGCCATATCAGGGCCTGATACGTGTAGTGGTTTTTCGGGCTCTATTGTCTTGTCAGGCCAGAAACAATTTGAATAAGTTGTTATAGTTTGGGCAGGACCAAAGAAGGCTGCCAGCCAGGTCAGGTGGTATGCCGCGTGTACTATCGGAAAGCCGACTTTGAAAAAATCCGGGTAAGGGTAAAGACTGCCTGAAGCACCCCTCCAGGTATGCGGATTTTGAAGATGAAGAGGACCATCTTCATACTCGGCGTAAACAAGTCGTGGAGTTCCGATTGCTCCACCGCGTAAAGCTTTCCATAAAGTCTGAGCTGTCTCACCCAGAATACCGCAGGGAGCCGAGGACAAATAAAGACCTTTTTGTTCGGCCAATTCAGTTAATTTCTTTGCATCTTCAAAATTTGTTGTCATTGGCTTGTCGGAATAGACATGTTTACCCGATTCCAAACACTTTTTTGAAATTTCAAAATGCTGATCGGAAGCAGAGAGATTGACTATCAGCTCAATACCCGGCTCTGATAATAAGGCATCGAGGGATGGGCTGGTTTTTACGGAATAGAAAGTCCCAAACTGCTCTGCACGTTCATGATCGAGGTCTGTTACTGCAGCCAACTCGAGCTTCGGGTAGTTTTTCAGACTTTTCATATACATATCACCAACATAACCACAACCGACCAAACCGATCCTCATAATTGCCTCACAGCTTTGAGTTATTTAAATGATGAGTTAAGTTTTAATGTCAGCAGTTCAACTCGTTTCCTTCCCACTATATATGCCCAGAGCCTGCGGGTCACTGCCAGAATAATCATCCACCAGCCGGTAGCGAGCAGTTTAAATCCAACTTTATAATGTCCGGTATGCAGGGATTGCTTTGCCCAATAATAAATAAGTCCTCCGTACCAGGAAAATCTTTCAACCCGACGTTCCCGGCCTCCGGGGTATAAGTGCGCTTTTTCATTTTCCAGCAGCTTATAGATACCATCAACAAATAACGGTACCTTAAGAACCGCATTAGTTGAATGCATTCTGTACCATACGGTCCCGGGATCTTGAACTATGATCATTTTCCCGGATATCCCCATCTTGGTCAACAGATCCTGAATATCCTGATAGAAGATACCGTGTGTCCAGCCCCCGGCGGACCAGAATGCAGTCCTGTCAACAACAAGAGCACTGGTATTATAAATACCCGGTCTATCCTTTGCAAGAAAGTCTGCATACTCAACAAACCGGAAGCTATCAGGAATATCTACAGGGTTTGATGCCGGAACCTCCCCCCTGAATAAAACAGCCTTACCAAGGATGATTTTAGGATAATGTGCGGTTATAAGGCTTTCATAAACATTAAGCGCCCAGGGCATCAGAACGTCATCACCGTCCAGAAAGACCAGGTACTCACCTTTTGCCATAGAGGCGCCATGATTGCGTGATGCGTAGACTCCGCTGTTTTCGGGGAGTACTGCAAACCGGATCGATTCACCAAAGGTTCTCAGAATATCTGCGGTACTGTCGCTTGAGTTATCATCAACAACAATAATTTCCCTGGCAGGATATTCCTGAGAAATGGCTGATTCCACTGCCTCCTTTATAAAATTTTCCTGGTTATATGTAGCTATTACGATGCTGAAACGGATTTGCGGCAAACCAACTCCATTCTCTGAGAAATTTTCTTTTTTACTTTTAACTAACATCTTACCAGTCTATTGATAATATTTCCTGCAGAGCGGCATCATCCATCGGCTCCAGTGGTTCAAATGTTGTTGTTACATTATAAGGAACTTCCGTTACATTCTGTACAGCCCAGGATAATTCGGTGAGGTGAAGACAAAAATCTTCGGGCAGACGCGACCGCCGCTTTTCCATTATTGCGTTTGCCATTTCTGCAACTCCTCTCATGTAATCCTGACGGTGCCTTTCATTACGCTTTCTCCAGCTGAATTTCTTCAAAGGAGGGTACTCTTTATAATTTGGGTCGAACCATGTCTTTATGAATGGGTAATGTTTAAAAAAAGCGTATCTCTGGGCCCTGAATTTAAAATCAGAATATTTATCTACATACACCGGGGCTGTGTGGTTTAAACAATCTTCAACCATCAGGATGCCTTTGTCTCCGATCATTTTCATACTATGGTTGTGAGGACCAAGAAGACTACAGGTCATTCTGACGACGACTCCCGACTCAAAGGTTATAGTGGCCACAGAAAAATCGGGGTTAGAAACGTGAACAGTCTCCCCGGGTCTGACCGTCTTATCGGGCCATAAACAAGAAGAGAAGGCTGTAATAGTTTTAGCCGGCCCAAAGAATGCTGCAAACCAGGTTAGGTAATAACCCGCATGAGAAATTGGAAAGCCTACCTGAAACTCATCACGGTAGGGAAAAGGAGCACCCGATGGTGTACGCCATATATCAGGATCCTGTAATTGAATAGGGCCATCATCCATTTCCGCATAGACGGCATGGACTTTTCCTATCTCACCGGCGCGAAAAGCTTTCCATAACGTTTGAGCTGTTTCACCCAGTATACCGCAGGGAGCAGAAGATAAATAGAGACCCTTACTTTTCGCAAGATCAACCAGTGCCTGTCCTTCAGATAATGTCATCGTCATCGGCTTTTCACTATATACGTGTTTCCCTGCTTCCAGGCACATTTTTGTAACTTCAAAATGGCTGTCGGGGTTAGTCAGATTAATGACAAGTTCCATATTATAATTGGCGAGCATTTCTTCCGTTGTGGGGCTTACCTTCTTATTATAATAATCGCCAAAAGCCCGTGAGCGATCCTGATTGCGGTCAGTTACTGCGGCAAGTTCCAACTGAGGATAGTTTTTAATAGTCTGCATATAAAGGTCAGCGGTGTAACCACAGCCCACTATCCCTATACGCAACTCTTACCTCTGGTTTTAATTATTATTGACAAATCATTTTTACTGCAGCTAAAGTGGTGAGAGTACTTCAATCTGGTGCTTATTCTATTATTTAGTTAAAGATAAAAGTGAATTATGATATAAGGGAGACCTTCACTTCGAAAGTAAATATCAATACTTTCTGCTTTCGTATGATCCTTCCGAGATGGGAATATAATAAAGGCCGAATTGACTATCAAAAAAATCAATACCTCTTCGTAAGGTTTACCCTGAAAGATTGCGTAAGGTTACATTAAAAACTTCTGTGACAGCAGGCATTTCTTTGCCAATCTTTGCGCTAAAAGTCCGGATACTTTTGTAGTGAATTAATATAAGATGAGGAAAGCAGCTTGGAATTGTCAAGAAGAGCCTATAATTCCATCATTATTTCTGCAAACATTTCTTCTATTGCATTGATTTCATCTTCTCTTAGTGCTGCAAATTCTTTCTGACGAGCTCGTTTAGAAAAAGTGCCGTTATTTTGTTCAAGGAATCTTATTAATAAGGAAACGGTTTTATCTGGCATTTGAAAATTGTCATCAAGCCACGCCTTCATCGCATCATATTTTTGGAGATATGAAACTTCCTCCGGAATAATTTGCTTAATCGTATAATCAACGCAATCGAATAGAAATTCTGACTGAGGAGTCGCATCAAAATACCGGTAATAATCAATCGTTTCATTTAATACTTCAATGTTGTTGTCTTTAGTTATCCTCCATTCAATAAAATCAAGTAATGGATGAGAATAGCTCTGCAGCACATTTCTATAGTCTTCGATCTTTTCTAAGATAGCGGAAGAAACAGGGAATATCATTCCCTGCGGGGTGTATTTCATTGCGGAAAGCAGGTGGTGAATAATATAGCGATGTACTCTGCCGTTACCGTCTTCAAAAGGATGAATAAAGACAAAGCCGAATGCAATTGCTGCTGCGGTCAACACCGGATGAAATCCGTTTGATTCCAGAATCTTTGCAGTATTGAGCAAGCCGCTCATAAGAGTTTCCAGATCCTGCCACCTGGCTGAAATATGCTCTGGGATAGGTTCTCCGGTTCTATGGTCGTGCTCACCAATGAATCCCCCCTCTGTTCTGTAGCCCATTTTAGTAAATCGGCTATCGCCTATAACAATATGCTGAAGACGCAGCAATTCATCTTTACTTAATGGAGCGCTGCCGGCACGACCAATGGCCTGACCCCAGCGGACAGCACGGCTATGACTTGGAGTTTCGCCTTCAATAGTAAAAGATGCTTTCGAGTCGTTAAGCAAAAGGAAAGCTGAAGTCCGCAGTATTACATCCTTGTGCACCTCTTTGATAGCAGATTCTGTTTTTTCAGTAAGATTATTTTCTATAAACTTTTCAAGCTTAGCTGATTTATAAACAAGCGGACAGAAATTAACTGTACCGGGCAAATTATTTTTTATTCGATGTCTGGGAGAATTTTTGCTTTGAGTAGATGTATATTGATGTTTTCCATCTACCAAAGGTACATAATTACCTTCCTCTAAATCAGCCGCCGATAATTCATTCTGCATCAGCCACTCATATAAGAACCAAATCTTTCTCGTGTATATGCTAAAGGGTCCTTTTTTAATCCAGTCTTCAATTTGAGAGCTTTCAAGAGTTTCAAATAATTTTCTAAAGAATAAAAGATTTATTCCTTCGTATTTAAGAGCAAAAACTAAATGATCATAAAGTGTATCCTTCGGCTTATGCTTTATTGTATAAACATTCCAGTTTTCAGTAGAATATTTCTTGTGTTTTTTACTAATCAGGGAAAGCTTATTCGGTATGGGTACTTTTAAGTTCAGGGTCTCTATCAGTGCTCCGTATCCAACCAGCTCCCCCGGTTCCGGAGTTTTTCTTTCGTGAAAAACACTTATTGTCTGTGAATAATGCTTATTTCCCATTGCTAAACCTGAAAAACGTTTACGGTAAATATATGGTAAAAAAGTGTTTAAAGTCTATGAAAAATATTTATAAATAATGGAATTTATAAAAAATGCTTATAAATAGTATGGAATTCCAATAAACTCATAAAATATTTACCGCATTAATTACCTGAAGAGGTTTGAAAGCTTTTCCATGGGGATCAATGATAGATTAAGGGGTTATTAAAGGTATAGTTATATGGACTCCATTCCAAATATTTATCTTTTAAAATGTCGATTTGTAGCCACCTATCTATTTTACTATCATAATATCTCGCCCAGAAATAATCATACTCGGTTTCCACATCCCTTTCCTTCCCTTGCTAAAATTATCGCTTCTGCCATCAGGGAATTAAGGATTTGATGTTAAAGCATAAAAATAAATTGAGAGATGAACTTCCAAAAATATACAGCCAGGATCTCCTTAATAATATTTTCCGGCACCCCTACACTAAAATTGATTTCGTTATGCAAGATTTAAGCTTAAGCCGTAAAACAGCCAGCCGTTATCTCGATGAATTAGTAAGAATTAGTATCCTGAGCAAACACAAAATCTGGAAAGATAATTATTATCTGAATGATGATCTGTTTAATCTGTTAAGTAATGTAAATAATGGATTGTGAGTAGAATACCCGCAGAAAAGTGCTATTATTACTTCATCATAGGTAGAAAACCCCCATTTCCTTCCTATGAAGAACGTGTCATAGGTAGAAAACTCAGTTTTTTTCTTATGAACTTAAAATCATATATAGAAACAAGAAATATTGGACTCAATGGATCTTTTTAAAACCCCTACCAAAATAAATAATACCAATTATTTTCTCATAAATCATAAAAAAATCCTGACTGAACTGGTCAATCAGGATTTTTACTGTAGAGCTTGTAGCGGGGGCCTTGTAACAGGATTAAAAGGATTCGGATAATTCTCTGCAAGATTATCATACAGGTAGTTCTTCAGGTTTAGAACCGATCAACAAGAGGTCGGTCAAATTTCGATTTGATCGAAGATTTTCTGGTAACTTGAATATGAAAAGCAGAATCTTCATAGTACAGTAACATTATTTTGAACAAGTTATTGAATTAAAAGCCTGATATTCCCCAGTGAGCTCTATATTATTCTAGGAAAGATTTGGGCGCGATAGGGTTGATGTTGAACCGTAATATTACTACCGACCCAGGTAACAGACGGATTTCCATCGAATGGAAGTCCAAATTCTCATTCCAAGGAAAGGAATAGTCTGAATTAAGCATTAAGCCGGTTCAACAAGGATATGAATCCGCTTTGAATACGCTTTGAATACGCTCTGAATACGCTCTGAATGCGCTCCGATTACGCTTTATATAAAGGATAAATACCTGTATATTTGAATGTTTATTTTATGGAGAACTTATGGCATTAATTAATAATTCTATACTTGGGGATGTTACGGGTAAAATGGGCAGCAAGGTTTTTCGGAAAATGCACGGAAAGACCTTCGTTTCAGAACGCCCATTAAATTACCGGTCTGCTGAAACCCCTGTTGCCAGAAAAGCAAGGAATAGCTTTGGAATGTCGGTTAAACTGGCTAAAATCCTTAATGTCGATCCAACATTAAATGAAGTTTGGACTGCTGCAAACATCGACGGAGTAAATTCCAACCAGAGAATCATCAAACATAACATCAAACTTTTTAACGGAGGCTTATTAACACCCCGTAATAAGTTAACCCCTGAGGGTCTTTTCCTTAAGGTTGATTCTGCTTCGATTCAAAATCAGACTATAAACTTAACTTTGGATTGTCCTGCTGAAAATAATCTAAATTTTCCGGCGGTACTATTTATCCTCTTTTACTTTGAAAAGGTTAACAAATCTCTAGCGTTAACCCGGTCTTCCATTCCCGAAAGTTCCCCTGGTGGAATTTATGAACTCGATATTAACCCTAGCAGCTATATATTGCGGTTATTGAAAGAAGAGTCTGAGCCGATGTTGTTTATCGCGCTGGTAAGTGAAACTGCAGGGAAAAAGAAACCTTACTGGACAAACACAGAGGCAATAAGCCTATCCTCAGTCTGAAGACTATAATCTTCTTCAGTAACTTTAGATTTAAAATAAAAAATCCTGACTGAACTTAATCAATCAGGATTCTTCTGTAGAGCTTGTAGCGGGGGCCCGATACATACTCTACAGAAAGCGGTTTACTGCCGAAAATCGAACTATTTCTAACACAATTTCCTCTATTGATGGTACAGAGGGTAAATTATCCCCCCAAACTTCAATATAAGCAAAGGGAGCAGAAGTTCCCTTAAATCATTTGAGTAACAACATCTTATTAGAACTTACATAATCGTTAACACGAAGCCTGTATATATAAACGCCGCTTGCAAGATTAGAAGCATTGAAATTTACGGAATACCTTCCGGCATATTTTTCCTCATTAACCAGTGATTCCACCTCATTGCCCAAAATATTGTAAACCTTAAGCGATATAAAACTTAATTTAGGTACCTGGTATGTTATCGTAGTGCTGGGATTAAACGGATTCGGGTAATTCTGTTCAAGTACAAATTCTTCGGGTTGTATTGGAATACTTTCTACTTCTAGTACTGTAGTATCCCCGTATGCTGTGCCGTTAATTATACAGCCATACAAGTAATAAACTGTCCCCATATAATCTTCGACAGACATTAGCCCAAAATCATCAGACCAGGTTTGGTAGTAATCGATTAACGAGTAATGTATATGGAGCGAACGTAGAGTTACCACCTTATTAAAAACTGCCGTACGAAATGTATCCACCACTTCAGTCAATAATGAATCCGTTATTCCCCCGGGGTCCGGCTGTATCCAGCTATCTCCAATTTTTGCTCCTATTTTGTAATATATTCTTTCGTGATTTGGGGTATTATAAGAATCGGGCATCCTTTGCACATAGTAGTTATCGTCACGTAACCTAACTTTCACCTCTGATAATTGGCCTAAATAGTTCCCATGTAGAATCTGATATTTCAATGTATCGTTGAATATCACTATGGTATCAAGCAAACTCCAAAATTTATACGCTGCAAAATTATCATATACCCAAACGTTTCCAGAGTCAAGTGGACAAGTTCCGAAAGTCTGTGCGGAAGATGTTCCAGATATAATTATGAACAATAAGACGTATAGATATTTCATATGTTCATCCAGGAAATATTTTATAAATAGGGGCAGCGAGAAACTGCCCCTTTAATATATTTATTTGACTAGTAACATTTTCTTAACCGAAACAAAATTATTTATATTTATTTTATATAGATAAATACCGCTCGGATAATTAAGCCCATTAAACAAAGCAGAGTAAACCCCGGGCTCTTTTACCTCATTTACCAGGCTAACAATTTCTTTACCAAGTATATCGTAAACTTTTAAATTAACAAATCCCCTGTTTTTTACAGCATATATTATACTTGTAACAGGATTAAAGGGATTCGGATAATTCTGTGCGAGATTATAATTCTCAATTACATAATTATCATCTGGCTTTATTTTGGGACCTATTCCTCCACCAAATACTGATCCATCCCAGAATATCCAGTCATAATTGGAAAACAAAGAAATTTTATTACCGGAATTATCAATAGCTTTCACCCGATAAAAAAGATGCCTGCTGCCACTTGTTCCATAGGGAATTTCTGGATCAATCCAGCTTGTAACAGGATCGTTTTGTCCGTCATAGGCATCGATAGTTGCAACAACACTCCAGCTGGTTGGTTCGGTTCCATATGTCCAGGCACGATAAATACGATATTTACCAGAATATTGCATATTGGGTTCAATATTGGCTTCCCAGTAAACTTTGGCGTGCCAATGTCCATCATAAAGTGCCCTGTTTACCCAAACCTTCTGAGGAGGAGAAGGGGACAGGTTGTTTCCATCATCTATGTCATCATACACTTTAACAGTAATTTCCGTGCCATTTTGACTGTATAACTGCATCCACATATCGGTATCACCTCCAAAGTAAGTGCTTGGATTACTGTATGGAGTGAATAATTCATTGTAACCAAAATTGAATGCATCGTATTCATCCCCTAAAACATCTCGAGTCAGTTCATAATCCTTTGTCAGCGGATTTTTATCATACCATTTACTCCACCAACCTCCCCCGTAAAAAATATGATAGGGATCCCTATCCGTTTTCCCCGAATTTCTGTTCACAGCATAAGCCGAGGTAAGTGGCACAGTGCCATTCCCCAGTCCTGGATTATAGATGGTTCCAACAAAGGACCAGTCCCATCTCCCATCTGCTGTTACTATTGTCTTCGATGGAGGATAAGTATCCCCGTTTGAAACCTTATATACGTATATACCACTTCCAACCGTAGTATTCCAATGAAAACCACCTCCGAGTATTCCTCCTCTGATTATCTGATCATAAAGATTTTGTCTCTGATGGTTTTCTACAAGAAAATAAGAAGTTGAACTGCTGGGTATTGGAATTTTTAATACATCATCTTCGGTTAAAAAATCACCTAATGTTAGCGTATAAGGATAATTTGACGGTGAAGTAAAACCAACATAACCGAGTCGTTCTCTTTCCCAGGAATCCATTGCATATGTACCATAATTTCCCCCCGCTGCATATGCCATAAGCCCTCCTTCAGTTGGATGACCATTACCGAATATATAATGCCCATATTCGTGAGCGAGACCTACCATATTTGATTCCTGAGAAAATATGGAAAACCTGTTGAATGTAACTCCTGAACCCGTGGTTCTTAAGTTCCCATCAAGTTTCACATATCCTAAAGCACCATTCCTAGTGTCGTTGGTTGTATATAATCCACTTGTTCCGAAATTAGATGGTCCTAACCAAGCAATACCGCCAGTCAAATTAAAATCTTCCGGATCAGCATATCTATAACAAATAAAAATCATATCAACATAACCATCCCCTTGACCTTCGTTGAAGACAAATCGCCCATTAACAAAACTCCAGCTATCATAATCCTGAAAGTCAACATATTTATCGACAGTATCAATGACTATAGTATTTGCAGATTGATAGTCAATGATGTCGCCAGAAATATGTACAAGTTCCGGAAATACATCTCCGATTATTCTGAAATTACCACTTGACATTACTTTAAAATAATCAGATAAAGTCTTCTCGTGATATATATCCAGTTCAGAATCAATCATATCATAAGCGAAATCAGGCAATTCGTCATAATCCCAATTATTACTAGGAGTCTGATCATTGTCGAATTGTGCATAGATGATCAGTGCCTTCATATATTCACCTTGACCTGTTTGAGCTGGTTTGAATTTACCGCCGACTTGTGAAAATGAAGCGCCGGGAGCTTCTGTGGCATCTTCACAGGTATTGAAATCCTCCTGCGAAAAGAGAAAAAATGGTACCATTACAAAAAGAACCAGAAGTAGTCTTTTCATTTTAACACCCTTAATAAAATTAAAAAAAATTATGAACTCTGATTAATACAGGCTTATATTCGGAACGAAAAGAGCTTTTTAAGTTTATTCGGTTGACCTCCTCTATTTTTGATTGGTTGGAGCGCAAAATATAAGCTAGTCTTTTTCCTTTCTTAAAAACAAAAAAAGTTAGTAGGTAAAGCCTTAGATAACTGATCTCTTCCCTGATATGGCAAATAAATAGTGACTGTAGATTCTGTCATTTCCCCAGGGCATCAGACCATATATTGACCCAGGAAGTAAGTTACTTTCTTAGATAAGATAATGAATTTGGCTAAGAAAAGTATTGGTACAATTACTAATAAAATCCTTACCCCAATACAGGGGATAAAAAGACTTCTATGATTGTGAGGAGTAGGTGAAAATATCTCAATTGAGATCTAATTATTAAATTAAAATTTCAGGAGAGAAAGTTATAGGAAACACTCCGTAGGGAGATAATAAAGTGAGCCTGAGAGTCAAGTCCCCCTGGTAAATAAGAGGAATTTGACCTTAAATGGCTACTTTCCCATTATACTTATCTACTCGCATCGCATTGCGTATTTAAACTATAAATAAAGAAAAATCCTGACTGGACAATGCCAATCAGGATTCTTCTGTAGAACTTGTAGCGGGAGCAGACAAATTCCTCCAAATAATTTACATTCTGGCCATCTAGCCTAAGTAAGCCTCAATTTCATTAGTACTTTTACTAGATTTTCAAAATAGTCGTTATTTGTACTGAAAACTGTTGATAGTACTAAATATTAGCATTAAATTTCACTTGTCTTCATTCTGGGGAGAACCGAGGAAAACCATTTAAGCAATTTTCTGCCAAAAAGTGCTTTTAGGGAATGGTTTAATCATATTCTATGAGATCAAATATGCACTACTTTAATCATAATTGCACCTCTCATAAAAATGAAGCTTTCTATGTGTTAATTATAGTTTTCTTGGCAATCATTTTGGGATTTCCTAATACAGCATACATTCCTTTTTTCGATGCAATAACCTATCTTAACAAAGGGGTAACATTTAATACCTCAAGCATTGCGCCTATTTATGCGGTTTGGTATAAGTTTCTAAATTTATTGGGGTTTGCGGGAGTTAATCTCTATCATTTAAACTATGTCCTGCTTTTAAGTGTGTGCTCATTATCGGTTTATTATTTCAGTAAATTTGTTGGATACAGCATATCAAAAGCTTTCCTCATTGCCTTAGTATTTACCATCTTGAGCTGTTACTATAAGGTTATGAGGGTTAGCCATCTTGCATTATTATTCTCAATTTTGGGCATATATTTTTATAAAATAGCACCACATAATTTTAAGCTCATCGCCCTATACCTCACTTCTGTATTCTTACTATATATAAGAGCTGAGTATATAGCTGTGACGATTATACTTCTATTTTTTATTAGAGACTTGAGAAAAATCATTTTATTGGTGGGCCTGACAATATTATTGTTTTCTACCTTCAACAACCCGCTTTCCGGAGGAAGGCTGAGCCAGGCTCTCCTGCAACATTATGCATTTCACTATAGCCTGTGGTACCACGCCAATGGGAATCCCTGGGATACTGAGGTTTATACTAATATACCATTCAGTTTGATATTATATATAAGATTTTGTTTTGAAAATTTAATCGTTGTTCTACCAGTTATAGCCTGGCTGTTGAGAAAGAAAATAGAGGTTGAATATTATGTATTTATGCTTCCTGCCATAGCAATTTCTATATTGATTTTCCCGAGACCACATTATTTAATCCCGGTCATTCCTTTTGTTTTACTAGCTGGGCGGAATGAATATTTATTTGATTTCAAATTTATTTTAAGAAAGTTACATCCTTCCAAAATTCAAAAACAAAAAGAGCTATATGTTTAGCAAACATTGGGAAATGGTAGGACGGAATATTGTATTGAATCACAATAATCACAGCGAAGTTTCAAGGCGGATGAAAATGAATAGGTTAATCCCAATAATATCAGTGCCAGGTATCAACCTCACATTCTGCGGTAGATTATCCGTCTCTTATGGAGTATACCCCTATATTAGCCAAAGTAGTGCAAAACGACAAAGGAATTCATATATTCTACAGTACAAAGAATATGAATAAAGGGATCAAAAGATGAAAACACTTCTTACAATACTTTTACTAACAATAGGTGTCTCTCACTCAAAAGCAGAAGTCCGCTACGTATCCCACACAGGCACAAGCACACCGCCATACACCAGCTGGCAAACAGCAGCAGACAGCATACAGAAGTGTGTTGATTACTCCACAGCAGGTGATACTATCTATGTTGCAAATGGGGTATATAAAGAGAAAATAATAATACAGGACAAATTTCTTACACTAATTGGCAGCAGCTGGGACAGCTGTATTGTAGACTCGAGGGATCTTGAGGTGCCGACAGACTTTTATACCTTTTATGTAGAAGGAGACATACACATTCAGAATTTCAGAGTGCTGGTTTCATACAGTCATAAGGGAGACGCATTTGTAACACTTAATGCAAGTAATCAAACGGTAATTGAAAACAACAGGGTAGAGAACTGTGGCTATGGTGCAACTCTTTTCAACTCCCATTTAACCTTCAAGCACAACCTGATCACAGACGCAAATCACGGAGTTCACCTTGAAGCCTTCAATGCAAATTACTACCCGGTAGTTGACAGTAATGTTATAGTAACTGCGGTTATCAATCTTCCGGCTGATGGTATAGAATGCGGATTCGGGACATCACCTACTATACGTGGCAACATAATTGTAAATGAAAACACCGGGGATGGACTACATAATATATTTGATCCTCCTGAGTTAAAAAATAATCTTGTCTTGCAGATTGGGGTAAACAGCACATCCATACTTTACCACGGTGCCTTTATAGGTTCAACAGGCAGCGGAGAGATCACAAATAATCTTGTAGTATCGTCATATGCAGATGAGGGATACTATTTTAACGGAGGCGGCAATAAAATAGAGAACAATTGCAGTGTAGGAGCAGAGACAGGTTTTATACTTAATAATGTCAGTCCGATAATCTTCCACTACAACAATGTCTGGGATGCGGAGATACCATACTATAACTTCACAGCAGACAGCACAAACATAGCAGCTGATCCTATGTTTAATAACCCTGACAGTATGGACTTCCACCTACAGATGTTCTCACCCCTGATTGACAGAGGTGACCCCGAGATACTGGATAAAGACGGGTCAAGGAGTGACATAGGACTATATGGAGGACCATTAGGAGAGACCTACACCTACCAGGACCTTGCCCCCAGGCCGCCTGTTAACCTGACGGGCATAATATCCACAGACACCACAACAATAGAGCTCAGCTGGAACAGGAACACAGAGGCAGACTTCAGTCATTATAACATATTTAGAGATACAACAGATAACTTCCCTGCAGATTCAACCAGACTTATAGCATCGGTGACCGATACATTCTGCCTTAGTATGATCCCTCTTAACCAGGATAACCTCTATTATAAGCTTACGGCAGTAGACAGCCAGGGCAATGAGTCTACCCCATCAGAGGAACTTCCCGTTATCCTAACGGGGATAGACAGCAGAGAACCAATAACAATATCAGGCTACAGGCTATATCAGAACTACCCAAATCCCTTCAACCCATCAACCAGGATAGGCTACAGGTTAAAGGAAGGAGGATATGTAAAGCTTATGGTATATGACATAAAAGGAGAACTTGTAGAGACTCTGGTAAATCAATACCAGCCATCAGGCTACTATGAGGTAGAGTTTACAGGTAAAAAAGAGAGCGGGGGAGGATCTTTGGCAGAGGTCCTGGCAAGCGGAATTTACCTTTACAGAATAGAGGTAATAAACTCAGGCCATATTCCTGTCTATACAGAGATAAGGAAGATGGTATATATAAAATAATAAAGGAGAAGGAAAATGATAGCATGTTGGCTTTCCCTTTTATAAATATCCTTTATAACATTCATCAATTTTTAACTAGAAATTATACTGATGAGAGCAAAACTGATTTTGTTAATATTACTTAGCAATAATACTTAAAAAAACGAGCATATAAGCACAATACAGTAATCTATAATATGCAAATCATTGTTTAACGTATAAAGAAAGTATTAATATGATTGAAGTATTGAGAGAGTATTCCGACATAATAATTCTATTTTAATTCTATCAAAGATGTTCCCCAGTGATTTTGGGGTAAGATGTGAGTTATGTGTGTTGTTTGAATATGATACTGTAGTATTATCTAATTCATTTGCATAAGCTTCTTCTTTCTGTTTCATTTCTAAAATTTGAGTTAGTATATGTATTTGTGGAGTGTATTACACTCTTCAAGTTCTTAATAGCTGCTCCATAAGCCATTGGCTCCACAGAAGCAGTCATAGAATAATAATTTTGAATTAAGTTGTGAAGTTTTTCAGAGTTGTCGAATTCGAAGGTTGTTATTCCATTTGTCCTGTGGTAAGATTTTAACTGAATCCCAGCAGCTATGAGGTAGCTGGATAAGTAGAAATCTCTGTTTGTATATGTATCCATTTTCCCCTCCAACTGTTTACTTGTATAAGTGTCTTCATACTTCAGTATTACTGAAATTTCCAATTCCGGTCAAGTAGAATTGAAAATAAATAAAAATAAATTTTTATGCCGAGTTAAGTGCCAAAAATACCGCCGCTTTTTACCCACTTAGGATGATTGACCCTGAGCTCTTTAAGAATATTTATGGCTGGGACGGTGTGAGAGACCAGATTCAATCCAGTCTCTCAACTGCACTTCGAAACTTTGAGAGCATTAAAATTTTCTTTTACTAGTTATCTGCACGGGATTGTTTCAATTTGTCTCTAGATAGCTGTTAATTCTTAATTCAGCCATTTCCTAATGCTTTTCTAATTTCTATTCATTTGTATTCGTTCTTAGATTATAAAACGTTAGATTTCATATAGCAATACTTTTCTGATTAACAAGGGAGAACTCTAATGAAAAATAGAAGCTTTCTGCGATTTTGTTTTTTAATCATTTCTATTTCCATATTTAATTCATTCAGTTATGCTCAGTGGTTCCGGCAAAATCCGCCGGCTAACCTGAAGAGCGTATTCCTTATTGATGGGTATACCGCGACAGCAGTGGGAGATTCGGGAACTATCCTCCGGACTACGGACGGAGGGGTGTCCTGGGCTGAACAGTCAGGCGGGACGCAAAACGACCTGTTTGGTGTGTTCTTCTCTAATGCCGATACGGGTACAGCGGTCGGAGGAAATGGAACGATTCTGCGGACAACCGACGGAGGATCAAGCTGGTTTGTACAGCCCGTCAATACCTGGAACTGGCTCCGTGATGTGTCTTTTTTTGATGCAGATAAAGGTATTGCGGTGGGGATATCCGGAATGATCCTCAGCACTATTGATGGCGGGGATACCTGGAACCAATGGGCAAATCCCTGGGATAACCATCTCTACGCAGTGTCTTTCATTGATGCCGGTAAAGCAATCGCAGCCGGTGAGGATGGAATGATGTTCATTACTACCGATGGAGGGGTAACCTGGAATTATCTCGCCAGCGGGACAACAGAACATATCTTTGGAATGTGTTTTGTTAATGCTGATACCGGTTTTGCGGTGGGGGCAAACGGATTGATCCTTCGAACTGATAATGGCGGGGCAAACTGGGTTGCTCAATCAGGTCCCACAGCGTACTACGATCTTTTGGATGTATCCTTCGCCGATGCGAATACAGGAACTGCGGTTGTGGATTATGGCGGACTTTTGATCCATACTACAGATGGGGGAGTGCACTGGAATTATCAACAGAGCCCTACTTTGAACTATTTGAAAGGTGTATTCTTCCTCAATGCTGATACAGGATCGGCGGTCGGTGATGGCGGAATTGTCCTTCGTACTACTGATGCAGGGTCTAGCTGGTTTACACAGGCAGGCGGGACAACTAAGGCTCTCAATGATGTTTCATTCGCTGATGCTAATACGGGTACTGCCGTGGGTAAAAATGGAATAATTCTTCGTACGACTAATGCGGGGGTTGACTGGTATATTCAGCCGGGCGGCATCTCCTATGAACTCACTGGGGTATGCTTCACTGATACCGTTATGGGTACAGTTGTGGGTCGTTTCGGAAAAATCCTTCGCACTACTAATGGCGGTGCAGACTGGATTGATATCTACGCCGGAGTATCGTACGATTTAACCGATGTTTCCTTTACCGATGCAAATACGGGAACTGTTGTGGGATCTAATGGAACAATTCTTCGTACCACCAACGGCGGTGCAGATTGGATTCCTCAGTCAAGTGGAACAACAAGCTACCTTACGGGTGTATGCTTTACCGATGAAAACACAGGGACTGTTGCGGGATATGATGGAACAATTCTTCGTACTACCAACGGCGGTGCTGACTGGGTTCCTCAGTCAAGCGGAACAACCGATCAACTCTATAATGTACATTTCACTGATGCTGATATGGGTACAGTCAGCGGGTACCCCGGTATAATTCTCCGAACTACGGATGGAGGGGAGCACTGGATTACCCAGGTAAGCGGGACAGCAATGGGTCTGTTCGGCATATGTTTCATCGATGCGAATACAGGAACTGTAGTAGGAGATGATGGGACGATTCTCCGCACTACAGACGGAGGGAGCAACTGGTATGAACAGCCAAGCGGAACAACTTTGATTCTTAAAGGTGTATCTTTCACCGACGCCAACACGGGAACGGCTGTGGGTTATGGTGGCGTAATTCTTCGCACAACAAACGGAGGGGCAACTTTTATTGAGGAAGAAAGGATTGATGAAATACCAGAGGAGTATTTGCTTTTACAGAATTATCCTAATCCGTTTAACCCGTCAACAACAATAAGATACTCAATTCCGGTTGTTCGACAGGCTCAGAATGAAATTAACGTTATACTAAGAATATATGATGTCTTAGGAAATGAAGTAGAGACACTGGTTAACGGGAAAAAACTTTCGGGCACGTATGAAGTAACCTGGCATGCATCTAACCTTCCAAGCGGAGTATATTTCTATCAAATAAAGGCTGGTGATTTCATACAGACCAAGAAAATGATTCTTCTCAGATAAACTATGGGGAGAGAATTCTCCCCATTTAATCGAGTCTCTCAACTGCGTTTCTTAAATCATCACTGCGAAGATGTGCATAAATCTGAGTCGTTTTAATATCAGCGTGTCCAAGCAGCTTGCTGACTTCGTATATCGATACTCCCTTCTGAACCAGCCAGGATGCGAATGTATGGCGCAAGCAATGAAATGTTAGTTTGGGATTAAGTTCAGCAAGCTCAACATACTTCCGAAATTTATCCTGAAGATTGTCCTGTAAGATTCTTGTATCATCAAGTGTAAAGATCAATTCACCTTTGGCATTGTCAACTCTTCTGGATACAATCTCAAATGCTTTAATATTCATTGGCATATTGCGGATCTTCCTGGACTTCGTTGTATGATAATGATTATCAAGAATTATCAGCCTATCCTGTTTATTAAACTGTCTCTTATGCAGATTGAGAATTTCCATCTGTCGCAAGCCAGTGTTTACTGCAAACTCAACCAGCTCTTTCCAATCCTGATTATCAATTACTTTTAGCAGTGAATCGAATTCCTCTTTTGTAAAAAATAATGGTAGTCTTTCTGGTGGTTTAATCCGCTTGATGTTCTTGGCAGGATTATTTTCAAGAAAGCCATAAGCTACAGCCTTGCTGAACATCGCCTTGATGTTTATCAAGTGTCTTCTTCCTGTATGCAAAGATCTCTTTCTAATTTTCATTTGAATGAACTCTTCGATATTGCGCTGAGAAAATTCGCTTAGTAATATGTTTCCAAAGTATTCTTCCATTTCATTGAAAGTACTTTTGTAATCCAGAGTAGTCTTCCAGGAGTGATAGCTTTCAGAATGCTTGAGAAACTTCCATCGGAATTGTTTGAGGGTTAAATCGTTAGCAATTGTGCTCTTCTTGTTACTTATTAGTTTATCAAAATTTGATAATGCTTTGAGTGCTTCTGATTTAATTTTTGTTTTTGTAGTTATACTTTTTCTTTTCCCATTAAGATCAATGTAATAGACATAGTAATAACCGTTTTTGTGTTTTGAGATGAACAACTTTTGCATTGAAACTCCTTTCAAAAGTCATTCATTCAGAGCTTGATCAGAAGTAAGAAAATTTCTGACTAAATTTCTGATAGATTAGTCGGAAATCTGTTAATTTCTGACTAAGTAACTGGTTGGCTTTAAAACGAAAAAGCCCGAATACTTATCATACTCAGGCTTTAGTAGTAGCGGGGGCAGGACTTGAACCTACAACCTTCGGGTTATGAGCCCGACGAGCTACCAATTGCTCCACCCCGCGATATAAATTTTAGACAACAAATATAACTATAAGAAGACGCCTTTCCAAATTATAACCCTTTTGCGTGATTTATCAGCATTATTAATAGTTATTAGTCGTGGAATTCCCGTGAGGATACTGCCTGGATTCCTCTTCAATAATTTATGGCTGGTTCTTCTGCCTCTGAGGATAGCCCGTGATAATCAAATCCTGTATCTGAAAATTTCACGCGCCAAACCTGATAAAAACCTTATAGGGTTCCATAGTTGGGAAATTTTCTTTATATATTGTATGGTTCTTAATCATAATAAAGCAAGAGAATGTATACAGCAATCATAATATTACTGCTTGCTATTGCAGTTTACCTGGCATTTAGCGGTATTAAGGGAAATAAAAAAGGGAGAACAATTGCCGGAATAATCGTCGGCGCTTTCACTATTATCTTCTTCTGGTCACTCGATTTCTGGGGTGAAATGCTCTGGTTTGAAAATGTAGGATACGGCGACCGTTTCTGGGTATATATTACTGCCCAGACAGTTGCGGCGATGGTTGGGGCTTTTCTCGCTTTAGGGATTGTTTCACTGCTTACTTACTCAATCCCCTCCACTAAAAGTTATCTCAGAAAAATCAGCATGGGCGTATCCTTTGTGGCTGGCGCTGTCTGGGGTTATTCAAACTGGGAGGTTATGCTGAAGTTCTGGTTCCGCGTTCCTATGGGTGTATCGGAACCTGTTCTGAATAAGGATGCGGGTTTTTATCTGTTTACCCTCCCATTTCTGGATAGTCTATACACATTGCTTATTATTCTAACCATCATCTCTCTTATTGCTGTTCTGTTCACCTCTTTTCTGAAATTCGATGAGAAGGGAAATTTAAGTGCTAATTTCTCTGGTTTCGATCGGTATATTTCTTCCAAACCATATACAAATATCCTGATCATTGGTTCGCTTCTGATTCTGGTTCTTGCTTATGATAAGTACCTGAGCCGATATCACCTTATGTTTTCCGACTTAGGGGTAGTGCGTGGACCGGGATGGACGGATGTTAATATTCTGCTGCCTGCATATGATATTATTGTTGTTTTGATGATTATTCTGGCTGTATCTCTTTTGATAAAGCCTGCGAGGATTTTCCTGCAGAAGTTTTATACCAGGCTCAAAATCAGGAATGCAGGTTCTGAACCGGTACTCCTTTTTTCAATCTTAATATCACTCTTCATAATATGGTTCATCGGTTTAACTGCAATACCCGGCTTGTTTCAATGGCTCCGAGTTGAACCAAATGAGATAACATTTGAAAGACCTTATATTGAAAATAATATAAAGCTGACGAGATATGGGTTTAATCTTCAGAGTATTGAGGAAAAAGAATATCCGGCTAAGGATATCTTTAACAAGCAGATTGTAGAGGAGAACAAGGCAACTTTTGAGAATATCAGGTTGTGGGACTGGAGGGCGCTCGATGATGTATATAAACAATTCCAGGAAATACGTCTCTATTATGAATTTAAGGATGTCGATATTGATCGTTATCATTTCAATAATGAGTATAGGCAGGTAATGGTTTCCGCCAGAGAAATGGAACCTTCTAATCTACCGCCGCAAAGCCAGACGTTTGTAAATACGAGGTTTAAATATACCCATGGCTACGGTATTACATTAACTACTGTTAGCGATTTTACTCCTGAAGGATTGCCGAACCTCCTCATTAAGGATATTCCTCCTGTAAGCAAATATCCTGAGCTCGAAGTTAAGCAGCCTCAGATCTATTATGGTGAGCTTACTGATTCTTATGTAATTGTGAATTCTGATGAACCTGAATTTGATTATCCGAGCGGGGAACAGAATGTAAATATAAAGTATCCCGGAAAGGGAGGTATTCAGATTTCAAATATCTGGAGAAAATTCCTCTTCGGCTGGAAGTTTGACGGAACAAACTTTTTCTTTTCGGGTTATCCTAATTCTCAGAGCAGGGTAATGTTCCACAGGCAGATAATGGACAGAGTAAGAACTCTTGCTCCGTTCCTTGAGTATGATAAAGACCCTTACATAGTTCTCGGTGATGATGGTAAATTGTACTGGATGATTGATGCTTATACAACTAGCAGCTACTTTCCGTACAGCGAAGTTTTTCATTCTACAGAGAGGATCGCGTATAAGGAGGGTGAAACTACAAGAACACTTACAACAAATACGGCTCCCGAACTGAATGGGCTTAATTATATAAGAAACTCCGTTAAGGTTGTTATAAATGCTTTCAGCGGTGCAACCGATTTTTATATCTTTGATGAGAGTGATCCACTCATAAAGGTGTGGGATAAGATTTTCCCGGGACTGTTCAAAAAGAAATCTGAAATGCCCGCTAATTTGATTGACCATATCCGCTATCCAATTGATTTTATGATGGTGCAGGGATTAATGTATGCAAAATATCATATGACTGATCCTACTGTTTTTTATAACCAGGAGGATCTCTGGATCAGGGCTACTGAAAAGTATTATACCCAGGTTCAGCCCGTCAATCCCTATTATATAATGTGGCAGCTTCCTCAGACTCAAAAGGCGGAATTTGTACTAATACTTCCTTTTACCCCTAAGAACAGACAGGTATCCATTGGCTGGGTTGCAGGTATGTGCGATGGTGATAATTATGGACGTTTTATTGCATATAAGTTTCCGAAGGATAAGAGCGTGCTTGGCCCTCAGCAGGTGGAAACAAAAATAGATCAGGATAGTTTCCTTTCAGGTCAGCTGTCGCTCTGGGATCAGCGTGGTTCAAATGTGATTCGCGGAAATGTTCTTGCTATACCTGTCGATCAGACTATAATTTATATTGAACCAATTTACCTGCAGGCTGAAACAGCTGCTTATCCGGAGCTGAGACTGGTTGTCGTTATGCATAATGATAACCTTAGTTATGCTGAAACGTTCCAGGATGCCCTTCAGAAACTATACGGTGAAACCAAAGCAGAGCAGGTCCCTGTAAAAGAGGAAACAGCAGCTGCAGAAGTTGAAATTTCCGCGGGTGCAAAAATAAACCAGGCTAATGAAGCATTTAATAACTATCTGAAGTACCAGGGACAGAAAGAATTTCAGAAGGCGGCCACCGAACTTGAAAAACTTCAAACAATTCTGAAAGATTTATCTGATCGTTCGAAAAAATCACAGGAGAAGAAGTAGAAGGATTTAAATATAAATATTGGCTTCTTATGAAGCAGCTGAACATTGAACGTAAATCACTAAATCTAATTGAAAATAAGAAAATAACGGCTATTTTTGTGTTTTAGAAAAATTCAAAAGGAGGAGTTATGGATCTTCATACCGAGCAGGATCAGGATAAGTCTGTTATCATAATTGATAAAAATAAATTGATCGGCGTAGAGAACGAAACTTTCCAGCAGCAGGTCCAGGGTGCCCTTGATAATGGGAGTAAAGAGATCTCTATCGATCTTGGAAATGTTGAATATATTTCGAGCTGGGGAATCGGGCTCCTCGTACATGCTTATACCAGCTGTCATAATAAGGATGTACAGTTTAGCTTGAAGGGTGTTAATTCACAGGTTATGAATGTGCTCAGTCAGCTAAAATTGACAACGCTGTTTAATATAAAATAGTCTGATTCTTGTACTTCTCCTGAAACTGCATAATGTTATTTATCCATTCCGGGGATGTCAGGGTTGCCTGTTATAAACTTTACTGAAAATATGGAACTTTTCCGAAGTTTTTTCTCCTGCTTATAAGAACTTGAAATATACCACAAAGCCTGTATTAAGATTCCTTCCTTAAAATAATTACAATAGCCCTGTAATTTTTTACTAATTTTATGATATTGTTACTCAATATTATCCGGAACAATAATGACGAAAACAGCATTACTAAATAAAATACGGGAAGCAGGAGTTGTGGGAGCTGGTGGGGGAGGTTTTCCGGCACATAGAAAACTTACTGCCAATGTTGAACATATTATAGCTAACGGTGTGGAGTGCGAGCCTCTCCTTTATAAGGACAGGGAGGTAATACTGAGGGAAACGGAGAGGATGATGGCTGGTCTTGAAGTTGTCCGTGAACTTACAGGGGCATCCCACGTTACAATAGCAATTAAGAACAAAAATCAAGATGCCGCTGAGGTGATAAGACCCCTGGCTAAAAAGTATGGTTATGATATTTTCATTACGAAGAATGTCTATCCTGCAGGTGATGAATATATACTCGTATACGACATAACAGGAAAAAGAATCCCACCGAATGGAATACCACTTATGGCCGGCTGTCTTGTTAATAATGTTGAAACCCTTGTGAATATTTCTTATGCTTCTGAAGATATTCCGGTTACGGAGAAATACCTTACTATTGCAGGGGCTGTTAAACGTCCGGTAACTGTAAAAGTACCTGTGGGAACGAGCTTTAGTGATTGTATTGAACTTGCAGGCGGTTCTACGACTGAGGTTCCTGTTGTTCTTACTGGCGGGGTAATGATGGGAGGTGTTGAATCCGACTTTTCGCTTCCTGTTACAAAGACCCTCGGCGGACTAATAGTACTGCCATCAGATCATACACTCGCAGTTAGAAAATCAGCTCCTCAAAAGGTCTATAATAAAACGGGGCACAGTACCTGCGATCAGTGTTCATTCTGTACTCAGTTATGTCCACGTTATATACTCGGTTATCCTATTCAGCCTCACCTGGTGATGCGGGCTTTACAGATGTCTGGTGATGCAAAGGAGGCACTCAATATGTGGGCCGCTGCCTGTTGTGAGTGTAATGTCTGTTCCCTGTTTGCATGTCCTGAAAAACTCGATCCTAAAAATGTATGTGCCGATAATAAAGCAAGACTTCGTAAAGAGAATAAAGGATTCACAAAAGCTCAGATGGAGGAAGCTTTCAGGGATGTTCATCCTGCAAGGGAAGGGAGGGAGATCCCGATATCTAATTTATATCAGAGACTGGGCTTGAAACCATACGACAGAAAGGCTGAATATACTGATTTTAATAAAAGGATTGCGGAGGTGGTTATACCCCTGAAATACAATTTCGGAAAAGCAGCGGATCCTGTGGTTAAAGTCGGGGCAGAGGTCAAAGCTGGTGAGATGGTTGCTGATCAGGATGAAAATGATCTCAGCGCGCCAGTTCATTCAAGTATTGATGGAATTGTTAAATCTATCAAACCCGACAGTATTGTAATATCTGCAGCAAATTAACAGAGGAATATTATATGAAAGCAGCTATTGGTTTAATTGAGCTCTCAAGCATTGCTAAAGGTATAGAAGTTTCAGATGCGATGCTTAAACGTGCCGATATTGAAATAATAGTAAACAGGACTATTTGTCCTGGAAAATATATGATACTAATAGGCGGAGATGTTGACGCTGTTAATGCTAGTATAGAAACAGGAATTGAAATAAGCTCCGATGAGATGGTTGACCATTTTATTATTCCCAATGTGCACCCTTCAATTTTTCCGGCAATAAGCGGGATAAATCCGGTTATAGATCTTCAGGCGCTGGGTGTAATTGAGTCATTTTCTGTTGCCTCCATAATTGAAGCTGCCGACGCCGCAGTTAAATCTGCCAGCGTAGAATTGATTACAGTTTATCTTGCAATGGCAATAGGAGGTAAAGGATATGTTATGCTTACCGGAGATGTCGCTTCCGTACAGACGGCCGTAGATACCGGAGCCGCAGCTATTGCGAAGAAAGGCTTGCTGGTTCAAAAAGTGGTAATTCCCCAACCCAGAAAAGAAATACTTCGATCATGGATATGATATATATTCTTCCCGGTAAAATTAGTATATGCTAACAGAATGGTAACAGATATATGAGTTCAGATCGTGTCAGAAATGATTTAGCTGACTTAATAACCAGGCTGCTTAAAAGAAAAGAAAGGCTGCAGAAACTAAGCAGGAGTTATTCTAACTTCAGACTTTCATTGCTTATTGTTGAATCCGCAATATTTTTTGTTCTTTTCTTCATGGTTTCAAATCCAGCCTCAGTAATATCTGTTGTGGTATTTCTGATCGTATTTGCAGTAACGGCACATCTCCATAACAGGCTTGACAACGGAATAAAAAAGCTGGAACTCTGGATAAAAATCAAATCAACTAACCTGGCCAGGTTAAATCTCGACTGGAAAAATATTCCCCATATTAACTATGAAGATGATAATAGACCAGGACCGGTCGAAGCTGATTTGAACCTGGCCGGAGATGAATCATTACATCAGCTGATAAATACCGGTACCTCGGGAAAGGCAAAAACATTATTGAGAGAGTGGCTCAATATAAAGGACCCGGTGGTTGAAGAAATTAAAAAGAGACAGATCCTTATAAGAGAATTGATTCCCCTGACAAGATTAAGGGATAAACTTATTCTTTTTTCTACTCTCTCATCCAAGCGCGATTTTGACGGAGTTATGATATTAAAACTTCTGAGCAAAAAAGTTAAGGCGACTGCTTCTTTTAAACTTGTTTTTGGAATCATGATATTCCTTGCTCCCCTGAATATCCTGCTCTTCCTTCTGTTCCTCGAAAATATCCTTCCGGCATACTGGGGAATAACATCGCTGATCTATATTATTCTCTTCCATTTCAATAATAAAGAAAAAGATAAGATCCTCGATGAGGCTGAATATATTTCTGATGAACTTGATAAAATAGGAGGTGTATTTGAATACCTTGAAGCATATCCATATAAAGAAAATTCAGAATTAGCCGGATTATGCAAAGCATTCATTGTAAAAGATGAGCAGCCTTCAGTATTAATTAATAAAATAAAAAGTGCTGTAGGGTTTTTAAGAGTAAGGAAGGGAAATCCTTTTGTCTGGAACCTCATAAGGGCTGCATTTCCTATAGATTTTTATTTCAGACTAAAACTGAACAGTTATAAGCAGCAGGTTTCGGGTAAGTTTAGTAACTGGCTTGAAACCTGGTATAGTCTGGAAGCTCTTTCATCGCTTGCAAACTTTGCATTCCTTAATCCCGGCTATACTTTTCCCGATTTAATAAATAATGGTGAAAAGCAGATAGTTTTCAGGGGTAAAAAACTGGGACATCCATTAATAAATTGTGATAAGAAAATAACTAACGATTTTAGATTTAATTCTGATGAAGCAATTGCGATAATTACAGGTTCCAATATGTCGGGTAAAAGTACCTTCATCAGAACGATCGGGATAAATCTTTCGCTTGCATATGCAGGCAGTGTTGTTAACGCTGAAGAGTTGAGCGTTTCCTTATTCAGGTTATTCACCTGCATTAAAGTCAGCGATTCCGTAATCGATGGCATCTCATATTTCTACGCTGAAGTTAAAAGATTAAGAGCTTTACTTGATGAGATAGAGGAGTCTGTTTATCCTGTTCTGTTTTTAATTGATGAAATATTCAGAGGGACAAATAACATTGAACGATTAAAAGGGAGTAGTTCATTCATAAAAAAGCTTGCTGAAACCAATGCAATTGGTGCAGTAGCCACACATGACCTGGAACTGGTAAAGTTATCTGAAGAGATCTCCAGAGTAAAAAATTATCACTTCAGAGAGGAAATAAAAGAGGGGAAAATGATATTTGATTATAAATTAAATAGTGGACCCTGTCCAACAACTAACGCACTGAAAATAATGAAACTTGAGGGGCTTCCTGTTACCTAGACTATTCCATCTTCATGTCGCGGGTCATCAGATCGGTTGTTGCCTTTACGGGGTCTTTGTCTTCAAACAGTATTTTATATACTTCTGTGGTAATCGGAGTTTCAACGCTATTTTTAACTGCCAGCATAGAAGCTGAGCGGCTTGTTTCAACTCCTTCCGCAATCATCTTCATCGAATTCAAAACCTGCTTCAGGGATTTCCCTGAACCTATCTGCTCCCCTACATAACGGTTGCGGCTATGCCGGCTCATACAGGTGACTATAAGATCTCCCATTCCCGATAATCCGGCAAAAGTTTCGGGCTGAGCACCCATGGCTATTCCCAGTCGGGAAATTTCTGCAATTCCCCTTGTCATAATAGCGGCTTTAGTATTATCACCGAATTTCACCCCGTCAATTATTCCTGCTCCAATTGCGATAACATTTTTAAATGCACCCCCCATCTCCACCCCGAGAATATCAGTAGAGCCATAAACCCGAAAATACGAAGTGATAAAAGCACCCTGTATGGATTTAGAAGTATCAGCATCCACTGAAGCAGCTACAACTGCTGTAGGAATCCTTCTGGCAACCTCTTCTGCATGACTGGGCCCGGAAAGCACACCTATCTGGTTGATATCGAGGGAAGAAATTTCATCCATAAGCATCTGCGACATCGTCATGAGGCTCTTATTTTCGATTCCTTTCGCAACACTAACGAGGATTGAATTCTTCAAGGAAACCGAGTCGGCTGATTTGATCACATTGCGGAGATACTGGGAAGGAACAGCAAGAACAATCATATTCTGCTGATGCACAGCTTCATTTAGATCATGGGTTATATGAATTTCATTAGGAATGGGTATTCCGGGAAGGTAATTATTGTTCTCCCGGGTTTTTTCAAGAACCTTAGCGTAGCTTTTTACATATTCCCAGAGAGTAACCTTATGTCCGTTAAAATGAAGCAGAATAGCCAGGGTAGTTCCCCAGCCGCCGGCTCCAAGAACAGCAATTTTCATCAGAGGGATTTACTTTTTTTCTTAAAGCTTACTTTATTCTCATTTCCGTTCAGCAAACGGACCACATTTTTCCTGTGTGTGAAAATAACGAGTAGTGAGAGAAAAATTACAAAAGGTAAAAGTGTATTATATCCGGGAATGTTTACATTAAAAACGTTCTCCCTGATTACAAGAGCGAGGGGAACTGAAATTGCACCCAGTATTGAACCAAGCGAAACATATCGTGAAATGGTAACAACCAGAACGAATACACCAATAGCGATGAGCATATCTACGGTTACAACCATTAAAAGCACGCCTAGTGCCGTAGCGATACCTTTACCTCCTTTAAAGCCTGCAAAGATTGTCCATATATGCCCGATAACAGCTGAGATACCAGCAATTATCTGAACAAGGGTAAAATCATCAAAAGGCGTAATATTCTCAAAAGGCATAGATCCATAGTGTAATCTGGCCACAACGACAACAGCAAGCACACCCTTGAATGCATCGAGAAGTATAACAAAAAGTCCATGCTTCCAGCCAAGAACCCGCATAACGTTCGTCCCACCGGCATTACCGCTGCCATGTTCCCTGATGTCTATTCCTTTAACGGCTTTACTTACAATAATACTGGTTGGGATTGATCCAATCAGGTATGACAGAATGACTATTGTTGCGAGAAGATACATTTAGTTACCATAAAAAAGAGTGAAAACTAAACTAAGTATAAAAGCCTTAATTTTCAATGAAAATCGAACTTAGAACCCATTGGATTCAATTATCGAACCAGGGATTCCAATAATTTAAAATCTTCTTTGGTTGTTACTTTAAAGTTAAAATTAGAGCCTTCGGTAATATTTACTTTTCTCCCTATACGTTTTACGAGCATCGATTCATCAGTTCCATAAAAATTTTCATTGTATGCCTTCTGCATCGCTTTCATAAGATCACGATATCTGAAGATCTGGGGTGTCTGAACGTATAGTACATTTTCCCTGCAAATATATTCATCAACATAATTTCCTCCGCGTATAAGCGTGTTGCTTCCCCGCACACAAACTACAGAATTTCCTTTTTGTTCAGCAGTTTTGACGGCTTTGGTTAGCACATCAGAGGGGAGCAGGGGACGAGCAGCATCATGCACAATTATAAGATCATCCCTTTTTGCGGAAGCAGAGGAAAGTGCATTGAAGACAGAATCCTGTCTTTCGACTCCTCCCTCTACAATTTGTTTAATCTTCGAAAGCCGGTATTTGATTTTGAGCTTTTCCAGAAGAGCGAAAAAACTTCTATCGGCGGATATTATGATCTCATCGATAAGCCGGTTTCTTTGAAAGGTCTCAAGGGAATAGACGATTAGTTCTTTCCCTTTAACCTTGATAAACTGTTTCGGCTTTGAAAATCCACTGCGCGATCCTTTTCCGCCGGCAGGTACGATAACTATTTTTTTCATAATAACAGCATTGCGTCGCCGTAGCTCAGGAACTTATAATTCTCCTTCATTGCTTTTTTATATGCTTTCATTACAAACTCGGTACCTGCGAAGGCACATACGAGCATCAATAGGGTAGATTCAGGCTGGTGGAAATTGGTAATAAGTCTGTCTGTAACCTTGAAGTCATAAGGCGGATAGATAAACTTATCCGTCCAGCCTCTTCCGGGTTTTACCAATCCGTCCGCAGTTATACTCGTTTCAAGTGCACGACATGTACTTGTTCCTACAACAAAGACATTGTGCTTGCCTGTTATGGCCTTATTGATTTTATCTGATGATTGGGCGGTGATTTCATAATATTCCGAGTCCATCTTATGTTTTGTGAGGTCTTCAACCTCAACGGGTCTGAAAGTTCCTAGCCCGATATGCAGGATTACAGGAACTACCTCAACACCTTTTTTCTTCAGTTTGGCAAGGAGTTTATCGGTAAAATGAAGGCCGGCAGTCGGCGCTGCTACTGCACCGTCTACACGTGCATAAACAGTCTGGTAATTTTCTTTGTCCTCGGGTACCGGTTCTCTCTTAATGTATGGCGGAAGGGGCGTTAGTCCGATTTTTTCCACAGCACTGAACACGTTACCGGGCTGATTGAAACGGACAGTTCTTCCACGGGAAGTTGTATTATCAATTACTTCACACCAGAGCTTGTCATTAAAATATATTTTATTTCCTATTCTTACTTTCCTTGCAGGATCTACAATTACATCCCAGATGCATTCATCCGCATTCAGTTCTCTGAGAAGGAAAACCTCAATCTTTGCATTTGTTTTTTCTTTCTTTCCATACAATCTTGCCTGGAATACACGGGTCTCATTTACCGCAAGGACATCGCCCTTCTGCATGAAATCCGCAACATCAGAAAAGACTTTATTTTCGATATCTTCTGTTTCCTTGTTCAGTACCATAAGCTTTGCTTTATCCCTGGGAGAAGGAGGAAACTTTGCAATTGCTGTCTTCGGCAGATTGTATTTGAAATCTGATAATTTCATTCTTCGTTACCTTTTATGAATTGATAAAATTGGAGGGAGCAGGATTGCTCCCTCATAAATATTTATTATTTTTTCTTCTTTGTTGCTGATTTCTTAGACTTTGAGATCTTTTTTGACTGAGTTGACATCTCATGAACAACCGCCCTGGCCGCTGCCAGCCTTGCTATAGGTACACGGAACGGGGAACAGCTTACATAATTCAATCCTACCCTGTGGCAGAATTCAACTGATCCGGGTTCGCCTCCATGCTCTCCGCATATTCCAACCTTGAGGTTCTCGCGTGTTGATCTGCCTTTTTCGGTTCCCATTTTTACCAGCTGGCCTACGCCGTTCAGATCGAGGACTTCAAAAGGATCGTTAGGCAGAATTTCATTCTGGACATAAAGAGGGAGGAACTTACCGGCATCATCTCTTGAGAGTCCGAATGTTGTCTGCGTTAAATCATTGGTGCCAAAGCTGAAGAATTCAGCGCCTTTGGCGATCTCATCAGCTGTAATACATGCACGGGGCAATTCGATCATTGTTCCAACCAGATAGTTGATCTTTTTACCACGTTCTTTGGCAACATCATCAGCTGCTTTCCTGACAATCTTCTCCTGCAGCTTAAATTCATTCAAGTCGCCAACAAGAGGGATCATTATTTCAGGTTTCACCTTATATCCTTGTTCTATCGCATCATAAGCAGCTTCAAAGACAGCTCTTGCCTGCATCTCAGTAATTTCAGGAAAGACAACTCCCAGTCGGCATCCTCTGAAACCAAGCATAGGATTGAATTCAGCCAGACTATGAATTTTCTCGGTAAGCTTTTCAATGCTGATACCAAGCTGATCAGCCAGTTCCCTGATCTCCTTATCTTCGTGAGGCAGGAATTCGTGCAGAGGTGGATCCAGAGTTCTTATGGTAACAGGGTAGCCCTTCATTTCTTTAAAGATGCCAAGGAAGTCTTCTCTCTGCAGAGGGAGAAGTTCATTAAGTGCCCTTTTCCTTTCTTCAGTAGTCTCAGAAACAATCATCTTCCTTACGCTCATAATTCTATCTCCGCCGAAGAACATATGCTCGGTACGGCAGAGACCAATGCCTTCAGCACCAAATGCGATTGCATTGGCTGCCTGGTCAGGCTGATCTGCGTTCGTCCTGATATTTAATCTTCTCAGGTTATCAGCCCATTTCATCAGACTTGCATAAGTCTGATAAACAGGTGAATCCTTAGCATCGAGAGTTTTATTAAGCAGCACCTGGAGTACTTCTGAAGGTTTGGTTTCAATTTTTCCAGCGATCACTTCACCGGTTGTACCATCAATAGAGATGAAATCGCCTTCCTTTAATTCCATGCTGTCTTTACCTTCAACACTGATTTTGCCTTCCTTATAATTTATTCTCAGTGAGCCGCAGCCGGCAACACATACCTTCCCCATCTGCCTTGCAACTAGTGCAGCGTGTGAGGTCATACCTCCGCGGGCAGTTAGTATACCTTCGGAAGCGTTCATACCTTTAATGTCTTCCGGGGAGGTTTCGATCCTTACAAGGATAACGTTCTCCCCTCTTGCTGCCATATCCTCGGCATCCTGAGCATTGAGGGCGATTCTTCCCGAAGCAGCTCCGGGACCAGCATTTAACCCCTTTGCTATAAGTCTTCCTTCATCAACAGCTTTTCTTTTTTCATCAAGATCAAATATAGGGCGAAGAAGCTGGTTTAACTGGTTGGGTTCAATCCTTGAAATTGCTTCCTCTTTTGAGATGAGTTTTTCTTTAACCATATCAACAGCCATCTTAACCGCTGCAAATCCTGTGCGCTTGCCAACGCGGCACTGAAGCATCCATAATTTTCCCTGCTGGATAGTGAATTCAATATCCATCATATCCTTATAATGCTTCTCGAGATTCTTCCTGATGCTATCTAACTGTTTATAGATCCTTGCATCATCTTCTTTAAGCTTAGCAATCGGCAGGGGTGTGCGGGTTCCGGCAACAACGTCCTCTCCCTGCGCATTGAAAAGATATTCTCCGTAGAAAACATTCTCTCCTGCCGCAGGATCACGGGTGAATGCCACGCCGGTTCCTGAATCTTCCCCCATGTTTCCGAATACCATCGACTGTACATTTACTGCAGTTCCCCAGGCGGCAGGAATATTATTCAGTTTCCTGTAAACAATTGCACGGTCGTTCATCCAGCTTCCGAATACCGCACCTATTGCGCCCCAAAGCTGTTCCATAGGATTGGTCGGGAATTCATGTCCCGTCTCTTTCTTAATTTCAGCTTTAAACTCTTCAACAAGTTCCTTCAGGTGTTCGGTTGAGAGTTCTGTGTCAAGCTTAAAACCATGCTGTTCTTTTTTCCTGTCGAGGATCACTTCAAAAGGATCTTCGGCTTTCTTATCCTGAGGTTTTAGTCCCAGTACAACATCACCGTACATTTGGACAAACCTTCTATAGGAGTCGTATGCGAACCTGGGATTATTTGTTTTCTTAATTATTCCTTCTACCGTCTCGTCGTTCAGTCCGAGGTTGAGAATAGTATCCATCATTCCGGGCATTGAAGCACGGGCACCGCTTCTTACAGAAACAAGAAGAGGGTTAACGGGGTCGCCGAATTTAGCTCCCATTTCCTTTTCAACCTTCTGCAGAGCCGTCTTAACCTGAGCGGTGAGTTCTTTTGGATATTTATTATTATGATCATAAAAGTAAGTACATACTTCTGTTGTTATGGTAAATCCAGCCGGAACCGGCAATCCTATATTAACCATTTCAGCAAGATTTGCACCTTTACCTCCGAGCAGACCTTTCATCTCTGCCTTTCCATCGGCTTTCTTTCCACCAAAAAAGTATACATATTTCTGTTGTGCGGGCATTACTTTTCCTCCAATCTAAATTATCTCTTTAATTTTGTTCATAGAAAATTTTACTAATTAATACCTGAAAGAATAAAGTCTTTAAATTCGTCTTCGTTATCCATCCTTAATTCAATCTTTAAATAAAATATGTCAATATCATCAAATTCTTTAGCGAATTTTGTGAGTTTGACAGCATCCTTCTCGGTAGTGACTACCGAATGAGAATTTGTGGAATAAAATTTCTTCCTTATTTCCTGTACCTCCTTATTAGAATAATTCTTATGGTCTCTGAAGATCATCTGGTTTGATGTATCTACATTAGTCTGTTTCAGAATATTGATAAATGAAAACGGGTTTGCGACTCCCGAAACAACCAGACTTTTCTGACCCTTAAATTCTTCCAGTCCGTACCTGGTGCCATGTTTAACATCACCAAATTCGATGGCCTTATAATAAGCCGTAAATACTTTCTTGCCTGCAAGGTATCTGCTGTATTCGGCTGGTATCTCATTTTCGGGAGTAAACTTCCTGTTGATAATAACAGCGTCGGCTCTTTTTATGGAACTGAAGGGTTCACGCATCATACCTGTCGGCAGAAGCTGCTGCTTAAAAAAATCATATTCTGTTAGAAACCTTTGTTCAAATATCAAAAGGTTAAGGTCTCTCTTTATCCACCTGTGCTGGTAGGCATCATCAAGCACTATAACATTAATTCCTGTCTCGCTAATTAAATTGCCTGCGCCTTTCACTCTGTTTTCGGAGACTGCTGCGGGTACTTTACATTCCATAGCCGTTATATATATCTCATCGCCGCAGTCACTTACAGGAGCGAGTATATCTTTCCCGTCAGATACAAGAAGATAACCTCTGGTATTCCGGCCGTAACCCCGACTTAGAACTCCGGCCTTTTTACCTTCTCTTTTCAGCAAATTGGTCAGAGAAATTACCAACGGAGTTTTGCCGGAACCTCCTACAGAGATGTTGCCAACAGATATCACGCTTGCATCTACATCCTCTGTCTTAAAAACATTATTATCAAAGAACCAGTTCCTGACATTTATAACCAATGCGTAAAAAGGTATAAGGGGATATAATATCAGTTTTAATAATTTCACTATAATTCTCTTTTAGAATTTCTCTGCCTGAAGCTGGAGCTCATTGAGCTTATTTTCACATTTTGCAATGACTTTTGAAATTTCATCTCTGCTCATATCGGGTCCTACAAAAACAGGATCCGAGTATATTACGTTGACCCTGGTAAAAAATTTCGGAACCTGAAAACTATCCCAGCTCTTAAGAATTCTTTTCTTTTTGAATCCGATTCCTACAAGCACAAGCGGCAGTCCGGCTTTCTTTGCTGCAACTACTGCACCTGCCTTAAGCTTAAAAGGAGGTCCTTTTGGTCCATCGGGAGTTATTGCAATCGAATAACCATTTTTCGCAAAGTCGACCATTAAACCAAGGGCAACATCACCTCCCTCGCTGCTTGAACCTCGTAAGACTTTATAATTCCATTTTTTTAATATCTTTGCCAGCAGATCCCCGTCCTTGCTCTTACTCGTGAGGCCGGCGAAATTATTATTCCTGTTTAGAAACCAAGGAAGCAGCATCGTACCATGCCAGAATGCAAGAACATAGTTAACATTCTCACGGCCGAATTTATCCGGGACATCCCGGTTTATAACTTTAATTCTCAGCGATCTGCAAAGAATATTCACAAGTTGAAAAAGAACATAATTTCCTGCAAAACGCAGAGTATCCTGTTTAGCTTTTTTAAGCTTCATTCAATAACGAATAAATGATATCTGCTGCCCGACGGGAAGTTCCCGCTGAATTCAGCTTCTCTTTTAATTGTTCCAGTTTTGACTTAATATTATTATACAAAGATCTGTCGGCAAGGATGTTTCTGCATTCAAAATATATTGTTTCTTTGTTAACGTCTTTCTGAATCAGTTCCGGGACAACTTTTTCTCCCGAAATAATATTTGCCATACCAATGCTGTCTACCTGTACGAGGTTTTTTCCGATAATATATGTAAGCAGACTTGTCTTATAAACAATTATCATCGGCAGTCCGAATATTCCTGCTTCCAGCGTTGACGTGCCTGATTTTATTATCCCAAGTTTTGCATATTTCATTAAATCATAGGTAAAACCCTTAACTACTTTGAACGTCTTTGAAGACGTCATACCGTATAACATACGTTCATCTATATTTGATGAACAGGCTGCAACAACCTGCAGATTAAATTCTTCAGCAAGCTTCCCGGCGGCAAGGATAACCTCGGGGAAGATCTTCTCAACTTCATGTTCGCGGCTTCCGGGCATAACCAGGAGAATTTCTTTATCAGGAAGATCAAATTTATTCAGTAGTTCCTGCCTGCTTAAAAATTTATATTCGTTAATCCTCTGAATTAACGGATGACCTACAAGCTCAACGTTCACATCGTGGCTCTTATATAATTCCTCTTCGAAAGGAAAAACTACTATCATCTTATCAACAAGCTTTTTTATTTTTTTAATTCTTCCACCTCCCCATGCCCAGATCTGGGGGGAGATATAATAAATCACTTTAACATTAATGCTTTTGAGCTTTTTAGCAAAATTCAGGTTAAAGCCGGGATAATCGATTAGAACGACATATTTAATATTTTCTTTCCTTATTACATTCAGAAGCTCACTCTGCACCTGCTTGATGAAAGGAAGATGCTTTACTACTTCCGAAAATCCCAGGAAAGCCATTCTTTTAATATGGTACAATACATTCATTCCGGCATCTGTCATTCTATCGCCGCCTAATCCAAAAACATTTATCCGGTTATCCAGTTTCTTTAATTCCTCGATTAATGCTGCTCCTATATAATCTCCTGAAACTTCGCCGGCAATCATCATTATATTTTTTTTTGCAGATTCATTCATATCAGAATCTTCTAAGGAACCAGAGAAGCAATACAGTAATGGCAACAAGCGAAAATGCCTGAAGGCTTCTTCTTTCTGATTTGAGACCTTTCCTTATGTCATATTCCGGCTGCTCTACTTTGCCGGCTCTGTACTTTGTATATTTTGGAATAAACCTGGGAACATTTTTCTTATAGTCTTCATATTCTTTTCCAAAAGTCTGTTCGAGGTATTTCTCCTCCTCCTGAACAATCATGTAGTATTGGAGAGAGAAAAAGAAGAATCCCGCAATCTGAAGCCAGGGAAACAAAGCAAAAGACATAATGCCGAGGCCAGTATACATCAGTATGTTACCAAGGTATAAAGGGTTCCTCAGGTAAGCAAAAGGTCCGCTTACTATCAGGTATGTTCCGCCGACATTTCCGGTTGTTCGTGTTTCACTCCCTGCCCAGCTTACACCCCATAGTCTTATTAGTTCTCCGGCCACCGTGATCAAAAACCCGATGATCAGGCTCCAGATGTTTGGATAAGCAAATATCAGCATAACCACGATGAACGGTATAGGTGTGTAGCTGCGGTATTTGAAAAAATTGGAAGCGAGTGACATTAAAATTCCTTATTCCTGTATATAAATTTCACGTCTATTAAGTTCGGCCTGGTGCCTTTTCTTCAGGCGTTTTTTCTGCCTCAATGTCTCCATCCTGTCAATAACATCATTGAAATCTTTGAAGGGGAAGTAAGTAATCCTTTCCTTCTCACAGTATTTTAACAGATCATCCTTAGCAAAAATGAAATCGCAGAAATGCACAGTGTACTTATCCGAATTACCGTCTCCGATGAACACAGTATACTCATCTTCAGAGCTGTTGCTTATAATATGGTTTCGTTTGCAATTGGCTGAGGTCGTACATCCCGAGTCATAATATGGAAAAACCGGAGTCAGTGTGTTATCCTTATTTAACCTCAGTGTATTTGAATATACTTTTAAATGGTTCAGGTTTTCTCTTTCAAGGATTAAATCGATATAATAATCAAATCCGTCGCTCAGAATGTACATCTGAAAATTATGCCTGCTGCAGTATTCCACGAAGGAATGGAAAGTCTTGTCAATCTCTATCTGAAGAATAAATTCATCCAGTTCCTGCTTATTTATGTAATCAACAGATTCGCAAAGCTGCAGCCAGCAGTCTTTCGCGGAAATTCTGTCGCTTAACAGATCATCTATAACCTTTTTAACAGTTTCAGAATCTCCGAATTTTGTAAAGAGTGCATCACCAGTATCTTTTTTGGTGATTGTTCCATCGAAGTCGACAAATATTTTAAATACTTTATCCATTCTTTACCATTTTAGTCAAAACCATTTTTTTAACTTCAACAAAGCTTCCGCTTTCAAACTTGTAAAAATAAATTCCGGGCTGCCTGTTGTTCGCCATGAAAGTCACGCTATTCTCTCCGGCCGGAAAACGGTTCTGAATCTCGTCTATCTTTTCAATATGATTATCAAAGAACTCAATTTTCACATTCGATTCCTCCGGCAGGTAGAACTTTATAACGGTAGAATCAGAAAAAGGGTTAGGATTATTCTGAGTAAGGATTATGTAATTTGCCGACTCAAGGAAGGTAACCCTCGAAATATTTGATGACTGTGTGTTTCCCGAATTATCCTTTAAAACTACACGGTAGTAAAGAGTTCCCGAAGTATCAGGTTTGTCGTAATATTCATAATAGTTTGCTGATACTGTGCTGTTTGAGTTGATCGAAGCGAGTTTCCGCCAATCAGAATTACCTGTATCGGATTGCATGCACCTCTCCAGGTCATAGGAACTCTGAGAGATTTCGTTTGCAGAATACCACGAGATCTTTATCGAATCAGAAACCATATCTGCATTGAACCCGATGATCTGGGAAACAAATGTTCCTGTGCTGAATATCTTTTGTACATATATTCCGTTCCGGCTGTTTCGTTTCTCTTTAAAAACCGCAATCGCATTACCATTATCATCGGAAAGTAAATTAAGATAGCTTTTAGCTGTATTAAAATATAATCCAATTGCAGTACCTGTACTATCCCACATAAGGCTGCCATCTGCCGATACCCTTTGTGAATAAATATTCCCTGTAACAGAGGCAGTTCTGCGGTCAAGCCAGGCTATAATTGCACCATTACTATTATCTGTAATCAACCTTTGTCCGAACTGATCTCCGCTCATCCGGATAACGGGAAGACCTCCGGTGATCCATTGGGGTTTACCCGTTCTATCATATTTCTGAATATAGATATTCCGGTCGTTATTTATTTCATTTGTCCAGGATAAAATAAGAGAACTACCCGAGGTTATCATCTGGGGCATGGATTGTATACCCTCCCTTGCAGAACATACCTTCCCGTTCTTTCCCCAGAGCAATTTGCCGAGAGGATTTATAAGCTGATGGTACACAGCCCTGTTTTTTTTCAAAACCTGGTATGCTATATACACGTCCCGTCCTGAGTTTATTGCCGTGAACGAAATAACATTAAGATTATTATCAGTAACGGGAAGCGGTTTTTTACCCCACCGGGCTCGTCCTGATCTGTCATAATGCTGCGACAATATTGTTCCTCGACCTCCCGGACTTTCAATCCAGAAGATATAAACTCCTCCTGAATCATCTGACAGAACTGAAGGATTAAGCTTACTATTTGCAGAAGACGAAACCATTACTCCGGATGTATCCAATAAGAATCTGCCGTCTGCAGAAATTTCCTGAAGCTGTATCTTAGTAGTAAAAATGCGACCGGGTTCTTTTGAAAGATAGGTGACAAATATTTCGTTCCGTGAGTCTTTACACAGAGCATAATCACTTATTTCATTCTTTCCGCTATTAATTCTTATACCTTCCGGGTTCCAGAGATTTGTGCCTCCGGAGTTTACTTTCTGAAGCAGAAGATCTCCCTTCTCTGACCTTGAAAAGTCTTTCCATGCAACAACCACAGCATTCCTGCCTGCGTTAACAGCAGCAGGATTATTCTGATCTCCAGTGCCTTCGGATATACTTTTACCATCCGCTCTGAAACTTATATCACCATTCGATTCTATATGCATAAAACTAATTTCATTCTGTAAACCTGTTAAATTATCCTCCCAGAATACAAATGCCCCGCCATTCTGATCACCTACTGCCGAAATATTTATTGGATCGGCAAGGTCGAATGCAATCTGTGTATTTTCAGCAGGATTATTTGCCCATTGTGCGACAGCTTCATTTAAAGGAATACAGAGCAGGGACAACATAACGACCAAAAGAATCTTTACCTTGCCAGACCAGGAAAGAACCGGATAAGGAAAATGAACATCAGGCACTCGCAAAATTCAGATCCTCATTGAATTGCACACTTACCAGCTTCGAAATTCCTTCTTCCTGCATAGTCACCCCGTACATTGTATCCGCTGCTTCCATTGTGCGTTTATTATGGGTGACAACTATGAACTGGGTATCCTTACTAAAGTCACGTATTATTTTTGTAAACCTGTCAATATTTGCATCATCAAGAGGAGCATCAATTTCATCAAGTATGCAGAAAGGACTGGGTTTTACCAGGTAGATAGCAAAAAGCAGTGCTATTGCGGTCAGGGTTTTCTCTCCT
Source organism: uncultured Bacteroidota bacterium (assembly GCA_963839165.1). Lineage (GTDB taxonomy): Bacteria > Bacteroidota > Ignavibacteria > Ignavibacteriales > Ignavibacteriaceae > DATFVA01. Next base: position 129,963 of record CAWIUG010000011.1, read on the forward strand.
CCTGATAGCAGATCAATTGAAGTGGGACGTTTGCCTTTTGGTTTCGCAATTATTTCTATCCTGGCTTCCAGAGGATCGGCGTTCTCCTCTATTCTAAGATCGGCTTCATCCCCCGGGTTAAACAATCCGCGGAATATGTTTATAAAGTTCTCTCTTATTTTATCGAAAGTATCCTTAAAGAGCTGCTGTGCGGTTGTATTTATTTCCTCAATGGTTTTAATAACATCTTTCTCAGAATCAATTAAGTCATCTCTCTGTTTGGAAAGAAATTCAAGGCGCTGTTCCTCTTCTTCAAATTCAGAATATGCAAGCAGGTTTATGGGCCCCAGGTTTTTAACCTGCTGTTTAAGTGAATGAACCTCTTCAGACCGCGAATTAAAATTGAAATCTTCCAGGTCATCGAAGGATTTCCATTCGATTTTGAGGGAATAATTTTCCTGGATGTGTTCCTCAAGATTTGTGATTTTTATCCCAAGTTCATTTATTTTAATCTCGCTCAGATGTATAGCATCAGAAACCTGTTCCCGTTCCTTTCTATAAAAATTCTGTTTTTCTTCGAGTTCATTTATCTGGTTCTGAATTTCAACGTAAGCAGCATCGAGTTCCTCTTCTTCCTTAATAAGAATTGCCTTTTCACCTTTGAGACTATCAGTTTCATCTGTTTTTTCTTCGATGACAGCATTTAAGGTCAGGATCTCCTCTTCAAAAGATGATATATCCGCATCTCTTTTAACGATCGTTTTATTTATGGTATCAATAGAATCCTTTGCCCGTTCTATAGCATTCAAGGTATTCTTTTTTTCTCCGAGCAGTCTTTCAAGCTCCAGATTCAGACGGTTCTGAGTCTTAATAAGCTCTTCAAACTCCTCTCTGGATGATCTGAAATCTTCTTCAAGGTTCTCTCTGGCCTGGTCCGCTTTTAATTTTTCCTTCTGCTGTTCTTCAATCAGTAGCTGGAGGCTGTTCTTTTCAGTATCAAGCCTGTTGGAATCAGCTGCAAGCTCTTGAATTTCAGTCCTGGCTTTCTCAATATCATCCGCTGCTTTCTGCTTTTCAAATTCAAACTGAGCAATCTGTTTTTCAACATTTGATAGATCATTTACAATCATCCGTCCTTGTTCCGAAAGAACCTTCAGGTCAATTTTCCCTATAAGTCCTTCGGTCTCAGTGATCTTATCCTGCAGTGCATATAATTCTTTTTCTTTTTTGGGTAGTTCATATTTAAGGTTTTCGAGCAGTTTCATCCTTCCGAAGAGCGAGTCATCAAGCCTGGGAGCTGAGCCTGCTTCGATCAGGCCGGTTCTTGATATGAAGTCTCCCTGTAAAGTAACAAAATTGAAATCAGCATATTTTTTAGAAAGTTTAAACGCCGTATCGAGATCTTCCACAATTACAGTGTAATATAAAAGGGTTCTGAAGAACGATTCCCACCTGGGATCTGTTTGTATTAATTCATAAGTCCAGTTCTTAAATCCTGCTTCCTTAGCGAGTTGTTTTCTCTTCCTGTTGAGTGAGAAATCTTTGAGCTTATCGATCAGACTCTTCTTTTTACCGTACCCATTATCCTTTACATAAAAAGCTGCCTTGCCGATCTCATTTTCACGAAGGTAATCTATACCGTTCATAAGATCATCTATCGACTCGACCAGGATATTATTTATATCACCCCGAAGAGAAGCTTCTACAGCAAATCTGTATTCATCCGAAGTATTACCAATATGGGCCAGAAGGTTTTTATCTCCCTTAGCCCAGTCGTCATTTCCCAGCAGAGCTTTAGAACCTTTGGAAACTCCTTCGAGGTTTTCAATGAGTGTCTGAATGAAGTTTATTTTCTCATTCAGGGTATTTAAGTATCCTTTACCCTCAAGTTCCTTTGTCTTAAGTAATGAAAGCTCCTTCTCAAGATCTTCTTTTTCTTTCTGTTTACGTGAATAGACTTGTTCGGAATCTGCAAGTTTATGTTCCAGCCCGGTTTTCTCATTACCCAGTTCTTCTAAAAATCCTACTGTTTTGGCTATGTTACCGGTAAGCGACTGAATCCTCTGATTAAGTTTATTTATAGCCTGGTTTTTTGTATCAAGTGTCTTTTCCAGGTTCGACAGATCATTTTCCATACCCGTAAGTTTTTTGAACTTCTCAAGCTGAAGCTCTGCCTGTTCCCTTAGCTTTTCACGCTTTTCTTCAATAAGGTCCCTTAAACTTTGAACTCTGTCTTCAATAACGGCCTTCTCATTTTCTTTGCTGCTGCTATCGTTTTCAAAATCTGTAATCAGCCTGGTGCTGTCATCTATAAGCTCACCAGCTTCCTGCAGACGGGTATTTAATTCAACCAGTTCCTCCTTATATCTTTCAATGTTCTTTTCAAGAGAGGTCTTACGTTCACGTGATAAAGAGAGCTGATTTTCAGTTTTAAATATTGTTTCTGTCTTTACTGTTAATTCGGCTCTTTTATTCTTAAGAGCATTCTCTGCAGCAGTCAGATTAAGTTTTACAGCCTTCAGCTCATCATTAAGTTTAGATAATTCCGATTCAAAAGATATTTTTTTCTTCAGGTTTTCTTCTTTTGAATTGCGCGCATCTTCTTTCTGCAAAAGGAATAGAGCGTATTCCCTTTCGGCCAGGTCAAGTTCAAGTTCTCTGAGAGTCGATGAAATCTTGTTATATTTATCGGCCCTTTTAGCCTGCCTTTCAAGTGAATTAACTTTTTTCTGAACTTCTGAAACTATATCGTTTACCCGCGTAAGATCGGCCTTTACTTCGTCAAGTTTCCTTAAAGCAAGCCTTCTTCTGAGTTTGTATTTATTCACACCGGCAGCCTCTTCAAACATAGTGCGTCTCTCATCAGCTTTATTGCTGAGGATCGTCTCAACCATTTTCAGTTCAATAACGGAGTAAGCATTAGCCCCAATGCCTGTATCCATAAAAAGGTTGGTAATATCCTTGAGCCTGCATATGTTTTTATTAAGCAGATATTCGCTTTCGCCTGACCGGAAAATCCTTCTGGTAATAGTGACATCGGTATATTCTGTAGGCAGGATGCCTTTATTATTCTGGATGGTAAGGGAAACTTCCGCCATACCCATCGGTTTTTTTGCCGAAGTCCCATTAAAGATCACGTTCTCCATCTTATCGCTTCTGAGAGCACCGCTCCGCTGCTCTCCCAGCACCCACCTGATAGAGTCAACGATATTGGTTTTACCGCACCCGTTAGGCCCAACTATGGAAGTAACCCCTTCGTTAAAGTTGACATTAGTTTTCTGAGCAAACGATTTAAAACCAAGTATTTCAAGTCTGGATAAATACAATCTTAAGCCTGACCATTAAATTGAGTAAAAACAAGTTTCATATAATCAATTACTGAATTTGTTACCTGATAATATAGAATGAAGCCTCCTGCTATTAATAAAACAAGTAAGATGCTGTAAAAATAGACTGTCCCCGGGTTCACATCGAAGATAACATAAATACCTTTTATAAGCCTGTAGAAAGACCATAACAGAAACAAAATGAGTCCTGCATATATATATGCATTTGCCACATCTGCCGAAAGCATACGGTAAAGGATAATTCCCACGGGTATAAGCAGTACCATCGGAAGGAGCGACCAGATTGTGGTATAATAAATACTGGAGATATAAACTTTTGTTCTCACAAAAAATGAAGCTGCCTTGATTAGTATAGCAAGAGTCGGTACAAATATTATTAAGATCAGGGTAAGCCATAGTAGTGATAATACAGGGTGCCAGGCAAGGTAGCTGAAGGTAGATAGAAGTCCCGGACTGCCGAATGCAAGCAGAATTCTTTCAAAGAAAACACTATCTCTCATGTAGAAAAGTATATTGCTGATTAATAGTGCTAATATGGCTGCAATTACAACACCCAATATGCTTGAATGATATCCTGACATTATTCTCTGATCACGCACATCAGCATAAAAGTTGTAGGGTCGAAGCAGTGCACGTGATGAATCCTCACGAAATTTTCTTCCGGAATTTACCAGCACACCCATTATCAGTGCGAGGAAAAGTCCGAAAATAATAAACACCATCGGGGCATTATCTTTCTTACTGCCTATAGGGATAGTTACCGCTTCTACATTATGCAGTTTTGCATAAACAACTTTATAAGCCAATCTGTTCGTATTGTTGTTCGAAGCTGCTACCCCGATATTATATAAATTTTCTTTACTATAACCATTTATCAGGGAAGGATAGTCCCCATCGTAATCAAACATCGAATTGATGAAGAAACCTGCCAGGCTGCTACCCGAAGCATAGTCAATAACCTCCTCGAAATATTTTGCCTGTGCTTCATAGGAATATTTATTAGTATACCCGTCAGTATTTCCCGCATTAACGGTATATGTTGCGGAACTTATAAAAAATCTTCCTTCTCCTGTACCTGATTTCAACGTGTCAATATATCCTGAAATGTTACCCACCGGTATATTAAGAAGCTCGATGCCATATAAATCAAGACTATCTACAGGTTGAACGTTAAGGCCTGCAAAAGAAGCATACGACATAACACTCCAGTTGCTCTTTAAGTCATTATTAAGCCTGTTGATAAGCTGCATGTGAGCATCAAGTTCGGGAAGATATCCACTCCCTAGTCCAACAGCGGCTACTGCACTGTATTGTTTATAACCCCGAATGAAATTCAGCAGAAAGTTTTTACTTCTTTCGATGAAGTTACTGCTTTGTGCCAGGGCTTCGGGAATTGAATTTATAGGCATTTCGATCAAAGCAAGAAGACCGTAACGCTCGCATAATTTCAGCAGATACGGGTGAGGGACAACTTTTGCAAACCGTACCGCATTAAATCCTGTTGCTTTAATCAGACTTATATCCTTTTCCATTTCGGTATAGGATTCGAGATTTCCATATTCACCGTTTGAAGGTAAATATGTTACTCCTTTTAGTTCAAAACCATCTCCATTAAAAAGGAGAGAATCTTTTATAGTTGTCAGGGAATACAGAGCTACTGTTCTGCGTGATTCATCAAGCAGGGTATCGCCCCGCCATAATTCAAGGGATATAAGGTAAGAAACAGGAGAGGAAAACGACCAGACAGCAGGCTGGCTGATAACCACTTTATTACTGAAAAATTTATCTTTATTAGGCACAAGGTTGAACTTAGTTTCAACCTGGTTTTTTAACGCACTGCCGTCAGGGGCCGTAATATTTATTCTGTAGGTAAGTTCGTTATTTTCGTCAAGGCTGTCGGCAGTTCTTGAGAATTCCTTATTCTCTGCCCTACAGTTCAACTCCATGGAGGCACTTTTGGAACCAGGGTAATATTTATAGGAAATATTTATATCTCTAAGTGAAATATTCCTGATCAGATGGATGTAAACATCACGGATAATACCCCCATAATTATGAGGGAATAAAAATCTCTGTTTGACGGGAATAGTATTTTCAGAATCCAGTTTATAATAAAGCTTTACCGAAAGGACATTACTTTTATCGATATTAAGTATGTCTTTCGGAAGATCAACCTGGAAGGGAAATTCTCCTCCGGGATGTCTGTAAATTATATTCTTATTAACAGAAATATCTGCAGAATAGTTTATCCCGAAGAAAACGAGCTTCATCTGGTATTTCTTCAGATCTTCTACAGATATTGTAAAACTTTTCTCAAAAATGAGTTCGCCGTCGCCGTGGAAAACTGAAGGTACGGCAACAGACACTTTCGGGGCCTTTTCATCACCTGCAGGATGAACTTTCCAGGTTCCATTTAAAGGAATGATTTTTCGTTTTGATGTAATATCAAGAAACAGGGAATCATTATCCGATATTCTGTACCCGGGTAGTCTTTTAAATACAATCTGAGCCCGCGTGAATGGAAGAAAAAGAGAAAAAATAATTGATGTGAGGAAAATATATTTGGGGAATCCCATCCGAATCATTTATCCTATGTATATATTCAAATTAAACTTACAAATATACGTTAGAAACGAGGGGAAAGCAATGTAAATCTTACAGAGTAAGCATCAAAACCAAAGAATTTTAGAATTCCTAAGAATTTAATTTATAAGCACTTATGCCGACTCAATTATACCTATGAATGAATCAGCCTTAAGGCATGCACCGCCTACTAAAGCACCGTCTATATTCCTTTGAGACAGGAGATCCACTGCATTGTCCGGTTTTACACTTCCTCCGTACTGGATAATCAGATTTTCAGCAATTTCCGGTGTAAAATCATCCCGAATATAATTTCGGATATATTCATGCATTTCTTCTGCCTGTGCAGGTGTTGCGGTTTTACCTGTACCAATTGCCCAAACAGGTTCATAGGCAATAATTATCTTCTTCATTTCCTCAAGTGAGACTTCATTCAATCCCCCCGAAAGCTGGGTTTTCAGTACATCCTTCTCTTTTCCACTCTCTCTTTCATCAAGGGTTTCGCCAATGCAGATAATCGGTTTCAATCCGGCTTTCAGGGCACTTTTGATTTTTTCGTTGATCAAACCATCGGTTTCTTTGAAGATAGTCCTCCGTTCAGAATGACCAAGGATTACATACTCGCAGCCGACTCCTTTAAGCATCTTCGCTGAAATTTCACCTGTAAAGGCCCCGCTTTCCCGGAAATACATATTTTGTGCGCCGAGTTTAATAGGAGTATCTTTAATTAGTGAGAAGGCTTCACTCAGGGAGGTAAAAGGCGGACAAATAATAACATCACAATTATAATTTTTTCCGCTCATACCGGAAGTAAGTTTGGAAATAAGATTCTGGGATTCCGATAGATCATTATACATCTTCCAGTTTCCGGCAATAACTATTTTACGCATTTCTTCCTCAATCAATTTTGCTGTGTCTGCAAAAGTAGTAAAGAGTATGAATTACTTCAAACTTTTAGAAGTATTTGTGAGATCACCATTATTTTTTAATACTGGGAATAATCCTATTTTTAAGCAATGAAGCTGAAGAAGATACCCCGGCAGGTTCTGATTTTAAGTTTAATTAGTTTATTTACAGATATAGCCAGTGAAATGCTGTATCCTGTTACTCCTATTTTCCTAACTGCTGTTCTGGGTACATCTATGGCCCTGGTTGGAATTATTGAGGGAGCTGCTGAAGTTACTGCAGGCTTATTGAAAGGTTACTTTGGAAGGTTATCAGATAAATTAAAGAAGCGATCGGTTTTTGTTGTACTGGGTTATTCTCTCTCAGCATTATCCAAACCTCTGCCTGGTTTATTCCCGGCATTGTCCGCAGTAATTGCCTCAAGGATCAGCGATAGGGTGGGAAAGGGGGTACGGACAGCTCCAAGAGACGCGCTGCTGGCAACCTATGCTGAAGGTCAGACCGGTGCGATATTCGGATTTCACAGGAGTATGGATACCCTCGGCGCCGCACTGGGCCCCGTTGGAGCGTTGATCCTTCTCCATTTCTTCCCGGGAAATTATACACTGATTTTCCTTGTCGCATTCGCCCCATCGGTTCTGGCTGTCTCGTTCACTCTTTTTATAAAAGACAATCCTGCATCCTTTAAAAAGGTTACAAAAAGAAATTATAGTGAATTCTGGAGCTCTGCACCTCATCAGTATAAGATAATTCTGCTGTTAATAACTCTTTTCTCACTGGTAAACAGCAGCGATGTCTTCCTTATCCTTAAGTCGAAAGATATTTCTAATTCGGCCACCCTGGCTATATGGGGTTATATATTTTATAATCTCATTTATGCTTCAGTTTCTTACCCTATAGGAAGGTACTCAGATAAGGCAGGTAAGAAAAAAGTATATATTGCAGGATTATATGTCTTTGCGGCAGTTTATTTTGGTTTTGCACTCTTTCCTGACATTTATTTTATCTGGTTTTTGTTTGCATTATACGGTATTTATGCGGCCTCCACAGAAGGAGTGGTAAAGGCATGGGTTTCGGATTTAATTCCCGATGAACAGCGGGGATCTGCAATTGGACTTTTAACGATGTGTACGAGTCTTTCAATTATGCTTGGATCCTTTTTGGCAGGTTTTCTCTGGGATGAATTCGGTTCTATTGTTCCATTTATGATTTCAGCTGTTGTAAGCGCCCTGGTTGCAACTTTATTTATTCTTATAAAGAAAAAAGATTAATCAGCTGCGGTTTCTTTTTTACAACCCCATCCTGAATGCACGGCCTTATTTTTATTCTTTCCGAAAGTGGGAGGTTTATAAAAGACTGTAACCCCCGATTCCATCCCGTCTTTTCTGTAATCTCCTATTATTGAACAGTCGCAATTGTTTAACCCAACTGATGCCTGGTACTTGTTCTTATCGTCAGGCATTTCAGTAACACTGTCTACATACGAACGTGTTTTATTAACATCGTACAGAGATATAGTTATCACCGTAAGTGTGTTTTTTTCGAGCTCATTGAAGGCATTTTCTGCAAAGGCTTTGGCAAACAAGTAAGGTTGATAATGCTTAACATTAAGATTTTTCAAGGTTGAGGAATTCATCTGCGATAAATGGAGATTTTCCGGAGAGGCAATTATGTATTTGGTGTAAGGTGAAAGGAGACGGACCATAGCCGGGGTGCCATTGTTACAGGTAGATAGAACTATCAGATCAAATATGTGTCCTGCGGTGAATCCTTTTACAGCTTTTGTGAAAAGATTATCACTGAAAGGAATTTCAGGATGAGTGATATTATAGGGATTGATTGAATTCCCTTCCGGGATTTCATGTCCGTAATACAATAGTATTTTAATCGTACTGTCCTTATCGCTGTCGCGGTATTTCTCATAAAGGTTTATTTCGGAAGTAAAGGTGGAATCATCCGGATGCCTGCGGTATGAATCCTCCTTAATTCTTTCGCCGTCATTAAAATAATAGAAATGGCTGTCGTCCTGTGGAAAGAAAAGGAAGGTTGAAGCAGTTTCCTGGTGGAAAATAAATACTTCCGAATTATCAAGATCTTTGGCAGCGTCAAATGCCTGGTCAAGAATTTCCTTATCTGCATAATGCGCGGTTCCGGAAGTATCATGATACAGGTAGTCAGCATCTCCATGAATGATATAAATTATGGAAAACGATGGTTCTTTCGCAGAGATTTCTGTGAATGCTGTAAGAGATAATAATAGAATTAAGAATTGATAGTATTTCATAATAAGAGAGCCGGTTTTTATAACCGGCTCATTTATTTTATAATAGGAGTGCTACCAGAACGATTATAAGCACCAGTGCTATCACGCTGATAGTAATATATTCAGCCGATTGCTCGAACTGCTGCATGGAGTAATTTGCAAACTGATTAAGACTCGCATCGGCCACTTTATTATACCCATTTAATCCATTCAATTCATTTTTCTTTTCAAGGACTTTCTGTTTGAAATAATTTATTCCTTCACGATCTTTTTGAGATAAAGGCATTTGATCGGTTGTGTTAAAGGCTTTCAGAAGATCATCAAAGGAATTGTTTAATATCGCCCTTTTCTGTGCGGGATCTTCAGTCTGTTTCACTTTCTGGTTAACTTTATTGAAATAATCCTTCAGTTCTTTCTGAGTATCGTTACCGGCAAAAGCTGATCCGGCAAGGAATATAGTGAGTAAAGAAAATATAGCTATCTTAAATTTCATCATATGAATCTCCTTTATTTGTTACATTTCATCAGGAGGATACGAAACTAAATAAACGTGGACTGTGAGAACTGACACCCGCATATTCTGTATCAAATAGCTGTTTTCGAAAGAAATCTTACGTGTATTTGTTGAATATGTTTTAAAGGTAGTCGACTGTTCTGCGGAAAATTACTGAAGGGTTCTGGTTATAACTATTCTATGCCTCTACCTGCCTACCAGGATGGAGGAACTCCATTCGAAAGGGTAGCTGAATACTCCTCCTTTTATCAGATCAAGCTTTGCCTGCCTGAGAGCGGCTGAATAATTCATTCCACTAAGCATATGTTTGTAAAATAACGACATCAAAACCGGGGCGGCATCACCAGGAGCCCGCCAGGTTGAAAATATTATATTATTAGCTCCGGCATACAGGAAGCTCCTTGTTAACGCGTATGCTCCTTCCCCTTTTACTATATTTCCCAATCCGCTCTCACAGGCATCAATTACGATCAGGTCAGCATTGAGATTAAGATTGTAAATATCCCCTGTTTGGAGAATATCCGGCTCCGGGGAATCAGTATCTCCGCTGTAAAATACAAGTCCCGAGCGTCCCGGATGCAGATCGTTTATGAAACCGGGTGCAGCCAGATGAATGTAATTGTACTCATAAACTTTATCTGACATAAGCGCTCCTTTAGTTGAAGCTTCGTTTACATAAAGTTCATATCTAAAACCATGTTCATTGAACAGGTCCCCTATATTTTTAATTTCAGTCTCGATTTCGGGGAGGGAAGGAAATTTTTTCAAAGCAGAGGACTTGTAACCTTGACTAGTTGACTTGTTGAGGTTGGTATCTATAATCGCTGATATTAAGTCTGTATGATACGGATCCATCGGAAACACAGGAGCAAATCCGGCAAATGACATCCGGGGGTTCCGGGTCTTATTTAAAATACTTTCTTTTAGTAACACAGCAGAATACTGATAGCTGATCTCATATTGGTTTATCAAATAGGGCAGCACAGAAAAGTCACCATTAAAGCGCCTGGATTGTGGTTTCGTAAGGAGTGCTTCAAAAGGAAGATATGTCAATATATAATCAGGAATTATATAAAGTCTTTTTACATCCTTAAGAGAATTTTTTACAGGCTCTATTAATTTTGAATATAGTTCTGAAGAAGCCGAAAGGTAGCCGAGATAATTTCGTTCCCGCAGAGATTCTCTGAATTCCCTTACCCTATCAAAAAAACCCTTACCACATTTTACTGTTACAGCGTTTAATGCATATTTGGTAAGTGTGAATATTGTTATTGTTGTATCTCCGGTAAAGTATTCAATTACTGCCGCGTCCTGCGGTAAAAGTTCTCTTATTTCATCTGATGAACTCAATTCTCCGGGATATTTTAGTTTATGGTATGCCGGAAAGTTCTGCAGCATGTATGAGTGCAGTTTGTCATATTTACGACGGGTTTCCAAAAGTATATTTCTGTTATTTCCTACTGCTGCCAGATCATTGGACTTCTCAGCTTCCTCCTGCTTTGCCTGATATAATGTAAGATCAGAACGGAGGTCTTTTTCTTCGGCAATCAGACTATCTGGAAGTCCGAAAGCATTACCAGTGTCTAAACCTGCCACAGCTTCAGTTATGATGCCTGATTTATTCCTTTCTGAAAACCTGAATGCTGATTCAAGATACTCAGGGTCTTTTTCAAAGCTGAAAAGTTTAAGTGCAGAAAGCGCACCCCTGATGTTTACTTCATAGGATATTTTTGACAGATTTGACCTGGTCTCACCAAAGCCGAAGCTTGACCTGAGTTTTTCTATAATACCGGAAGCAAGATCAAAAACATTAAAGGCTTTGATCAATATCAGTCGATCATCCTTTTTCTCAGCGGCTTCAAAAAATATGTTCGCTTTCTTATATAAAGGAGTTAAAAATCCAGTTCCGGATGGAATTTTGTCAAATCTGCCAGGGTCTGAAATTTCAGGTTTATATTCCGGCCAGACCACATAAAGAGATGAATCATAATATGCTTCCGCTGTTTCATAATCCTTTTTTATACCGGCCAGGTCGCCTGCGGATATATAAGCTTCGGACAATCCTTTATTTGAAGGATCAGTATTTTGGTAGATTGAAATAGATTTGTTCAGAAAATATGTCCCGTTATTTAAATTACCCATTTTAAGGAAAATCCTGCCTATGTCGGTATAACTTTCTGCTACTTCAATCGATTCTTCGCCGGCAAAATCTCTTCTGATCTGCATCGCTTTGTATTCGTTTTCCAGGGCTTCTGTGAAGTTTCCGGTAAGACTGTACTTGTCAGCAAGCGTACTATAACCGGACGCTACATACGGATGACCTTCGCCCAGCTTATCCTCCCAGATCCTGAGAGCCTGTTCTTCGTATTCAATTGACCGGGAATATTCCTCCTTCATAGAATATGCTTCCGAAAGGTTTGTATAGCAGTTTGCAAAAAGAAGATTGTCCTTTGTTAGAGTACTGTCCCAAATAACCAGGGCTTTTTTGAAGTATTGTATTGCTTTTTCATATTCACCGGTCCGGGAAAAGATTAATCCAACGTTCTGGTAACCTTTCCCGGTATTAGGATGTTTTTCCCCGAAGATTCTCTCATTTATTTCAAGCATATTCTTGTAATATTTATATGCCTTATCATAATTTCCCTTTTCGAAATAGATGTTCCCTATATTATTGTATAACTCTGCGCGCAGTGAGTCCTGGTTTTCATTTAACTTGTTTACTGCATCAAGACCACTATTAAGATGGGCAAAAGCCTGCGGATAATTTCCAAGGTACCTGTAATTGATACCTATATTTTTCTGACATTCTATAAAATTTTTCCAGCTTTTATATTTCTCATAAATTGATGATGCTTTCTCAAAATAGAAGTTTGAACTGTCATACTGAACATCCCTCCAGAAATCATCGGCCTTTTTATACATTTTTTCGGCTTCAGTAGAGTCAGCAGGCTCCATTGAATATACACGGGAAACCGGAAATAACTGGATAATTAAGACAATTATTAATAATGGTAAACTATTCTTCATTCTGAACAAAGCTAAATCAGGAAAATTCAATTTTGGATTATATATTATAATGTAATTTATCCTTATCTCACTTTCAACCAATATTTATACACCTTTACAGAGTAGTGGAATCCGGTGCTTCGAGCCTGATATCCTTGGATGGTCGTTTTTTCATGGGGCATCATCCGCTTAAGTTAAATTATTCAAGTCTATATTCTCAGGGAGCAGTGAAGAAGCAAAAATGGATGTGGGTTCATTGAGAAAAGTCTGCATAAGAAGGTTATGGTTATAACAAGAATAGTAAAATTTTAAGTGAATTTAAGGAGTCATTTTATGTTGAATTATTCAACAAGTATGACAAAATGGCAGACATCTTATTTACTATGGGTTTGTATTGGGATTTACTCGGAGTTGTCCCGTATTTGGACTCATAATGAGACAGTGTCAATACTACGAAAAAACGCAATTTTCTGCTGTTGAAAAACTCATCAGTATGACAAAATGTCAGTGTCTCATTTTTGCAATAAACCGTTACATTTTAAGGTGTAAAGTAACAGGGTTGATAGAAATACAGAATGGACGTAAGTTCAGTGATGCCGTTATAATTATTCTGCACAAGTTCAGAAGTATTCATATTATGGGAGAAATACTTTATGAAAATTCCTGCCTTCATCCTGGTCCTTCTACTTTTCGTTTTAAACAGTAAGGCAAATTTTGCTCAGGGCGAAGCCGCGTTGCCGTTTTTACTGATACAGCCTTCTCCATCCCTGTCAGCAATGGGACAAACAGGCACGGCTCTTCCAACAAATGATCCCTGGGGATTTATATGGAACCCGGCTCAGCTTGGCAATACCAGCCGTTATAATAATCTTTCTTATATCTTTTACCCTTCTAAAGTTAACTGGCTTGGGTCATACTTTCCAGGGGTTGAATTAAATGAAATGGCTTTTAATGCCGGATATAACTTTAAGGATGTTATCAAATTTCCTTTGAGCCTGGGATTCGGATATGCAAGTAGTGAGATAAAATACGGCCAATTTTATTCTCTTGAAACAGGCGAGCAATTTGAATCAAAAGACTCTTACAATGTTTATTCACTGGGAATTGGTGTGGATTACCTGGTACAGTTCAATGCGGGCTTCACGATAAAAAATGTTACTTCAAAGCTGGCCAGCCTGTTGTTCGGACAAGAGTCAGGTGAAGCTGAGAGAACTGTAACAGATTTTGGACTTCTTATAAAAGTTCCGGTATTAAAACTTATTAACCCCTACCTACAATTTGGTTCTGAAACAGGTAATAAACTTATTCCGCATTTTGATTTCTCGGCCGGTTATTCTAAATCAAATATAGGGGATAAAATATATTATGTAGATCCTGCACAGTCAGATCCGCTTCCGAGAATAGACCGGCTGGGATATGGCATATCCACAGGACTGGATATTGTATCAAATGAATTCAGAATAAATACTATTAATCTTTCATTCACTGCTGAAGCAGATGATATACTAGTATCAAGAGATAGTACGGGTCAGTCATCCTATCAGTCAACCTTAAGTGATCTTCGTTTATGGAAGAATATAATTAATATTGAAGGCGATAGTAGAATCGTTTCCCATGTGGGATTTAAGTTTGATTTCTTTGAAACATTCTCTCTCAGTGGAGGTCATTTCTCCGGACGGGGATTTGAGGATGTCAGGAAAACAAATGGATATGAGATCAGAACAAAAGGGTTATTTAAGCTATACGCATGGCTGGTGGACACTCCGTTTACTGATTTTCTAAAAAACCACATAGACATAGTTTATTACAATACTACTTTCTTTGCGGGACACCCGTTAGAAACAGATATGAGTGGTATTGCATTCTATTTTTCGAATCTTGAGAATCTTTTTTAATTAAAAAACCCCGGCGGCCAAAAGACCACCGGGGTAACTTTTTTATACCTCAGAATATTTTAGTGGTTTAGGTTGATCACACCTATGTCAGTATTATTTCCTGCTGTAACCTCAACGTTAGTTACTACCGTATCATTATAGGCAACGTTATCAGGATGCACGTGTACATCATAAGTCCCGGCTGGAAGTGCCATCACGCTGAAAAATCCTTCGGGATCGGGAAATGTTGTTACGGTATCTGTTCCGGCTAATGTCCATACCGTCGCATCAGCATCTGCAGGAAGAACCTGGCCGGAAATCCTGCCAGATGTAACAACCGGCATTACTCTAATTACAGGGCTCATCATATACTGTCCGTTCCCTGTAAGATGAATAGACCTGTCAGCATTGAAATCCAGCATCAGTTCATAAAGGTTATCAGGCTGGATATCAAATTCGTGGTTAAGTTTTATACCCGTCTGCATTCCGCTAGGAATGGTCAAAGGGGACGATATGCCGTTAACCACAATATTACTTCCTTCACCCAGTATGAGACGTATCTGGGTGTAATGGCCCGCGGTAAGGAAAGTATCACCAAGTACCACACTTGCGCCGTTTGTAAGTTCAAGAAGGTTATAAGTATGAGGAACAGGATTTATAACCATCCAGTTTCCTTCTGAGCTGTCAGCCATGTGAACTTCCACACGGTTCACGACTATATTAACCTCGTCGTACTGTGCAGGTGAATCGACCATGGAAATTTTGAGATGACCCTGCCCGGAAGCAGGGTTTGTTGAATTATCTTGGGAGCATCCTGCGTAGAGAAATAGCAGAAGTACAGGAATTAAATAGATTAGTTTTTTCATTATCGCACCATTCATTTTATTGATGTATTTTAACAGGGGATTATTTTATAATTTTTATTATGCAGGGTTAATGTTCCCGCTCACGATAAACTGTATGCTTACTTTTGTTTTAAAAGAATCACAATATTTAAGCAGAAAGTATACCAGAAACGTTAACTATTTCGTAAACCATCCTTTGCTAAATAAATTAATGTTTTGTGTCACAAAAGCATAAATATATAGCTGTTTGATGCATCAGGATGAGAAAATGAATGATGAAGTTAAGGTTTGGAAAAGTTAAGCGTCAACTTAGACAGACACAACAGACATAATAAGTTTCATTCATATAAAACAGGATGAATAATTTTCATGATTAAGCAAATAAATCGTACATCAATGAATATAACCTGGTAATAAGTGCAGAATTTAATTGTAGTAGCAGGTTTAGTTGCCCCTGTTTTTTTAATCGTTGCTCTCGGTTACCTATTAAAAAAACTTGGTTTGATCAATGACAACTTTGTCAAACTTGCCTCCAGGATTGTTTTTTCTGTTTCACTGCCCGCGTTAATATTTACAGAAATTTCGAAGACTGATTTAAGCAGCATACTAAACCTCGAACTTATTGGTTTTGCATATGCAGGAACCCTCGTAACATTTTTTATTGTCTGGCTGATTTCTATTCCTTCCGTTAAGATCGCTACAGACAGGACAGTTTTTATTCAGGGAAGTTTCAGAGGCAATTTTGCCGTAATAGGTCTTGCTTTGATCGCAAATGTATATGGTATAGAAAACCTTGGGAAAGCCTCGCTTCTCCTTGCCTTTACAATTCCTATTTACAATACTCTTTCGGTTATCGCTTTGACTGTCCCGCTTAGAAAAGAAAAGCAGTTGAATATCAGCCGCACAATTATAGAGATTCTCCGGAACCCTCTTATCCTTGCTGTAGTTTTATCATTGCCGTTTTCAATTTTCAAAATCGAACTCCCGTTTATTATAGACAGAACTGTAAACTATCTTGCCGTCCTTGCGCTCCCTCTCGCCCTTTTGGGTATCGGGGGATTCATGAATTTTCAGGAAATAAAAAAGGGTTTCTCACTGTCAGTATTTTCCACAATTCTGAAATTGGTCGTCTTTCCTTTGTTAATGACATACGGAGCTTATCTTTTCGGGTTCCGGGGATACGATCTGGGCATCTTGTTTATACTTTTTGCCTGTCCTACTGCTATTGCTAGTTTTATAATGGCTGAGGCTATGGGATCCAATAGTAAACTGGCTGCCAATATACTTTTAATGACTACCCTTGCTTCTCTACTCACTATTACGCTGGGTCTCTTTATCCTTAAAGAATATAACCTTATCTGATTTCTTTTTTAAAAAGCGAATACTATATTCGGTACACTACAACAAATCTTTTTTAGGGAGAGAATTCTTAATGGACAAAGTAATAAGCGGGTTAAAAATTATTATCGATAAAGATATGTGCATCGGCACCTCAAACTG
Organism: uncultured Bacteroidota bacterium; assembly: GCA_963839165.1. Taxonomy (GTDB): domain Bacteria; phylum Bacteroidota; class Ignavibacteria; order Ignavibacteriales; family Ignavibacteriaceae; genus DATFVA01. The sequence goes on from CAWIUG010000011.1 coordinate 146,780, forward strand.
TATAAAGGTTGCGGGTGATGTGTTTGAACTTGATAATCAGAAAATTGTAACCTTCAAAGAAGAGTTAAAGGAACCCGATCAGAGAACTCTTATTGAAGCCTGTTCAGTTTGTCCCGTTAATGCATTAACTGCTATTGATGGCGACGGAAATCAGATTGTACCTTAGATAATTTTGCGGCATTGAACACATATACTATAGCTAATAATTATATTTTGAACCAGGAATAAACGGAGGAATATAATGGATGAGAAGGTATTGACAAGGGAGCTTATAAATTTATTTAATAAAGAACAGGCTCACGTTTCACTTGAGAATTCACTCAAGGATTTGAAACCGGAGAACCGGGCTAAAAAGCCGAAAGAAGGACTACATTCTGTCTGGGACGAGCTGGAACATATCAGGATTACCCAGGAAGATATATTACAGTATATGATAAATCCCGAATGGAAATCTCCTTCCTGGCCCGATGAATACTGGCCTGATGACCGGGATAGTGTACCTGATGAGGAATGGAATAAATCGGTTAAACAATGTATCTCCGACAGAAATGAGATGGTAAATATTATTAAGGATAGAGGAGCTGAAATTACCGATAGTATTCCTCACGCAAAAGTTCATACTTACCTGAGGGAAATGCTGGTAGCAGCACAGCATAACTCATATCATATCGCACAGATTGCACTAATCAGAAAAATGCTTGGCAATTGGCGATAGTTTATCCGGGTTTCTTTGCAGTGGAACATCTTCATCCTTTTAATTAAATTCATTTATGTTTGAAGCAAGAAAAAACCGGAAGCTTAAAAAAGAACTCAATCTTCTTGATGTTTATGCTGTTGCTACAGGTACAACTTTAAGCAGCGGTTTCTTCCTGCTGCCGGGACTTGCAGCTGCTGTGGCTGGTCCCGCAATTGTTTTAGCTTACCTTCTTGCAGTTGTTCCACTCGTTCCTGCAATGTTCAGCGTAGCTGAACTGGCAACAGCGATGCCCCGTGCAGGAGGTGTATACTTTTTTCTTGATAGAACTCTTGGCCCGATGTTCGGCACCATAGGAGGTCTCGGCACCTGGTTTGCCCTTATATTAAAAGTATGCTTTGCTTTGATCGGGATGGGCGCATATATCGCTCTATTCATCCCCTCTGTTCCAATAATTCCCGTAGCAGTAATACTGGCCATTTTAATCGGGATACTAAATTTGTTCAGTGTCAAAGGAAGCGGTAAGCTCCAGGTAATCCTTGTAGTTATCCTTCTGGCTATCCTGACTATATTCCTGGCAGGAGGAACACCCCATATAAATTTTTCTAACTTTAAGGGGTTCTTTAACCCCGGCTTTGATGCAATATTCTCTGCTACAGGACTGGTTTATATCAGTTATGTAGGAATTACAAAAGTAGCCAGTTTATCTGAGGAGGTTAAGAACCCGGAGAGAAATCTTCCTCTTGGGATCTTCCTTTCCCTTGGCACTTCATTCCTGGTGTATGGATTAGGTACTGCCATAATGGTTGGTGTCATTCCTATCAATGAACTTATTGGTGATCTTACACCGGCCGCTACCGCAGCTGATAAATTCTTTGGAAGAACAGGGGTCATTTTAATTTCAATCGGTGCTATTATAGCTTTTATTTCAGTTGCAAATGCCGGAACTCTCAGTGCATCACGCTACCCATTTGCTATGAGCCGTGATCATATGATGCCGCATGTATTTCAGCGGCTTTCTCCTCATGGAATACCTTATATTTCAATTATCCTTACTATCGCCATTATCGTTATGATCATAGTTACCTTCGATCCCACAAAGATCGCAAAACTTGCCAGCGCCTTTCAGCTGCTGATGTTTGCGTTTGTATGCCTTGGGGTAATTGTAATGCGTGAGAGCAGGATCGAATCATACGATCCGGGATATAAATCACCATTGTACCCCTGGATGCAGATAGTTGGTATCGGTGCGGCCCTTTTTCTTATTTTCAAAATGGGATGGCTTGCTATTTCATTTTCAGCAGGACTGATCGTTCTTGCAATATTATGGTACAGGTATTTCGCCTATGGCAAAGTTCAGCGGCAGGGAGCTGTTTATCATATTTTTGAAAGGCTTGGAAGATCAAGGTATAGTGGTCTGGACAGTGAGTTGAGAGGGATATTGAAGGAGAAAGGTTTAAGAGATACTGATCCTTTTGATGAAATTGTTACGAGGAGTTTTGTTCTCGACATGCACGAAAAGACTGAATTTAGTGAGGCGGCCAAACAGGCAGCAGTTTTATTCTCACAGGCTGTTTATGTTGATGCTGATTTACTGGCAAATAAATTTAATGAGGGTACTAAGATAGGGTTAACACCAGTAACTCACGGAATAGCTTTGCCTCATTTCCGTCTTGAAAATATTACACAGGCAGAGATGGTGCTGGTCCGCGCATTGAACGGAGTCCATATTAAGTTTAATAACCCTATAACAGGCAAACAGGATGATGAGGCTGTAGTTAAGGCTCTATTTTTCCTTGTTAGTCCGGAAAAAGATCCTACCCAGCACTTAAGGATACTTGCCCAGATCGCAGGCAGGGTTGATGATGATAATTTTGCTGAAGAATGGGAGAAAGCACGAAACGATCAGGAACTTAAAGAGGCGCTTCTGCACGATGAAAGGCTGATGTTAGTTCATATTGACCGGCATGAGCATTCCTCATTTATGATTGACAAGGCATTGCGGGACATTCACATTCCTAAAGGGTGTCTCGTGGCTTTCCTGAGGAGAGAAGGGGAAACAATTATTCCGGATGGAAACACCGTATTTATGGACGGAGATAACCTGACTGTGATAGGTGATCCTAAAAGCCTTGAAGAATTTAGGAAGCAGATTATTGAAGACAGAACCTCAAAAAGAATTCTACGTTAATTGTGAGTTGTCTAAATTCATCTTCCACTAAAAGATCCTACATTTATAAACGAGGTTAGACGGACTATTTCAGAGATCACATCTTTTAATCTTTAAACTTTTAGTCCTATAAGCTGTCTAATTATCATAAGTTTAAATCGGAGAGAATATGAGTAAGATCTTAATAAGTACGGTTTTTATTTTTACATTGCTGATGACGGGCTGCAGCAGTACCGTAGAACTCATAAGTACACCTGTTCCAGGGAGGATAAATATTAATGGAGATGCTTCCGACTGGGGAACAAACCTGAAATATATTCCGGATGAAAAAGCGGCTATCGGTATTTCTAATGATCAGAATTATTTTTATCTGTGCTTAACTACCAGCGATATGAGTAAAGTCATGCCTATGTTCGTCGGCGGGTTTACTGTGTGGCTGGAAGATGAGAGTAATGGCGATGAAGTAATCGGTGTGAAGTATCCTCTCCATAATATTGTAAATGAATCACGCATCATGGTTAATCCAGGTGAATTCAGGGAGAAGGGAAGAGGAATGATGATCTCGAAACTGATTAAAAGTCAGGACGAGATCAGGATATTGAACAAAGACAACTACCCGCTAACAGTTATTTCAACATCAGACAGCAGCGGACTTAAAGCTGCAATTGGCTATAACAACGATCAGTTCATCTATGAGTTAAGGGTTCCGCTTAAAGTTGATGATCAAAATAAATACGGAATTAATGCCGGTCCCGGTGATAAGCTGCTTGTTAAACTTGAAACCGAAAAACCTGACAGAGGAAACTTTGGAGGAAGGGAAAACGGAGGAGGAATGAGACCTGGTGGTGAGATGGGAGGTGGTTATCCAGGCCGCGGAAGAGGTATGGGACGGGAAGGAGGGGGGAGAAATCCCTTCGAACCTTTTGACTTCTCGGTTGAGGTTACATTAAATTAGGTGCGTTTAACATCTGTTCTGAAGGCTTCCAGGGCTCTGCCGTTTTTACCGGCTGAACTGGATTCTATCGACTCTATCAATTCCCGGATGTATTCATTTCCTTCGAATTCACCCTCTCTTAGTAGCTTAATTTTTTCCTGCCTGGGTGTTTCATCAACAAAAAGAATTATAAAAGCTTTTCTGAGCAGTGAAATATCGGCCTGACTAAAATTTTTCCGCTTCAATCCTTCGGTATTTATGCTTCTTTCCCTTGAAGGATTTCCCTCAACTATCACAAATGGAGGCACATCCCGGTTTATCCTGCTCATAAAACCTATAAAGCAGTTCCGGCCTATCGTAACAAACTGGTGAACGCCTACCAATCCTCCCAGATAAGCAAAATCATTAATGATGATATGACCAGCAAGCTGTGTTCCGTTGGCGATAATTATATTATTGCCCAGCATGCAGTCGTGAGCAACATGTGAATATGCCATTATAAGGTTATTATTGCCAATGATGGTTTTGCCCTCATTCGCGATCGTTCCCTGCTGAATAGTAACGTACTCCCTGATCGAATTATTATCTCCAATAATAACTTCAGAGGGTTCGCCCTTGTATTTAAGGTCCTGGTTTATGTTCCCTACTACGGCACCGGGATGAATAACATTTCTTCGTCCCAGTTTCAGCGGGCCATACAAAACCACATGATCCTTCAGGATACAGCCGTCACCTATTTCAATTTTTCCGCGGATTACACAGTAAGCCCCTATCTCTATATCATTTCCAAGGGTTACTTCTTTATCTATAATTGCTGTAGGATGAATATTCATTTCATTTCATTTTTGCTACTATAAAAAATAATGATTTTTTGAATAAAGTGGACTAAATAAAAAAAGAGGCTGTCTTAAAAGTGTCATTCCGAATTTCGGAATCTGATCGTCCGATTTCGAATCGGAATCAGAACCTGACACTGGCTCAGGTTAACCTTATGAGACAGCCTCTTAGCTTAAGCTGCGATAATACTACAGTTCGTCGGGTTTTCCTCTTAAGGAATCCCAGATCATATAAACACAAAGAAGTGCGAACATTACAAGTGCAAGCAGTTCAGCTGAATGAGACTCAGCCCATTCCAGGTTAACCCAGTTATAACCGAGGTATCTCAGGAAGGCACTTATAACACCCATAAGAGCGCCGCCCGCTATAAAGCCTGAAGCAATAAGGGTCCCGCGTTCTCTTCTAGCATTATTAACCTTTTCATCTTTGCTCCTTGTAGATACGAAATAAGCAATTAGTCCGCCTACCAGCAGGGGAGTGTTGAGTTCAAGTGGAATATACATACCCAGCGCGAAGGCCAGTGCAGGTACACCAATCATCGTGAGAACAAGGGCGAGAATGGCACCAACGATATAAAGCATCCATGGGGCGGGCTGCTGAGCCATCAGCGGCTGTATAACGGCTGCCATAGCATTTGCCTGGGGTGCAACGAGGGCACCTTCACCCGTGAATCCATAGGTATCATTTAATATCATTATAACATATCCAACGGTTAAGGCTGATACCAGGACACCGAGAAATTTCCATCTTTCCTGTTTATAGGGCGATGTTCCCATCCAGTATCCGATCTTAAGGTCGGTAATAAAACCGCCTGCCATAGAAAGAGCTGTACATACAACTCCTCCGATAATCAGGGCAGCAACCATTCCCGATTCACCTTTAAGTCCAACAGAAGTAAGAATAATAGATGACAGAATCAGGGTCATCAATGTCATACCGCTTACAGGGTTGGTGCCTACTATCGCAATCGCATTAGCTGCAACCGTGGTAAACAGGAAGGCGATCAGCATTACAATAAATAATCCTGTAAGGGCCCATCCTATATTATGTACAACTCCAATCTGGAAGAAAACCAGCAGAAGAACAGCGGTCCCGATAATCCCGAATACAATTATTTTCATGGAAATATCGCGGTGAGTTCTTACATGTTCATCACTTTCTTTTTTCTTCGCAACAAGTTCCTTAACTCCCATTGTTACGGCGCCTTTTATGATCTTAGAGGATCTTATGATCCCTATTATTCCAGCCATTGCTATACCGCCGATACCAACATGACGGATATAGTTCCGGAATATTTCCTCAGCACTCATCTGGTTAACAAGTTTTGTTATACCTGATCCCAGGGGAACAGCAAGATCGGCCCCGATGTAAGAAACAACGGGTACAAGCAGGTACCAGGAAACAAATGAGCCCGCGCAGATTATAGCAGCGTATTTTAAACCAACTATATAACCTAGTCCCATTACGGCGGCACCCACGTTCAGTCTGAAAACGAGCTTGAACTTATCTGCCAGAACCTCGCCGAAACCAAATACTCTTGTTGTAAAAGTTTCGCTCCACCAGCCGAATGTTGCAATTACGAAATCGTAAATACCGCCTATCAGGCCTGAAACAACCAGTACAACAGCCTGTTTACCCCCTTTTTCGCCTGCAACAAGTACTTCAGTGGTAGCTGTTGCCTCGGGGAAGGGGAATTTTCCATGCATTTCGGCAACGAAGTACTTCCTGAACGGAATGAGGAAAAGAATCCCGAGGATACCTCCGAATACCGAAGCAAAAAAGATCTGGAAGAAATGCGCCGGGAGATTCAGGATGTAGAGTGCCGGGATTGTGAAGATTGCCCCGGCTACAATGAGGCCTGAGTTCTGCCCTATCGACTGAATAATAACATTCTGTCCCAGGGCACCTTTCTTTTAAAAGCAGCTGAAAGACCAACAGCAATAATTGCAATTGGTATGGCGGCTTCAAACACCTGTCCTATTTTTAGTCCCAGGTAGGCAGCTGCGGCAGAAAATAATACTGCCATCAGCAAACCGACTATTACTGAGTAAGGAGTTACCTCCTGCGGTTTCTGGCTGGCCGTCATAATAGGGACATATTCTTCTCCCGGCTTCAGCTCAGTGTATGCATTCTCCGGGAGACCTTTAACCTTTTCGATTTGTTCACTCATAAGACAATACCTTATTTAAAGTTAATTGTGATTGGTAATTCATATCCGGTTTCTCTAGAAGCTGAAGATGTAAAGGTTATCGAACCGTAAACCTTTGATCCTTCAGGCATATCATACGAGGGCTGTGAATATTTGAGATATAATTTTTGTGCTATCGAAGGATAGAGTGACAATCCTCCTCTTGAATTTCCGGTAACCGCGAACTGAGGCTGCGAGTTCATTTCAGTTCTTTCTTTAACCGTTACTGTCATGCTGTCTGAAGCATTTGTAAATGCCGGAGCCAGTACATAAGTCAGGTTAGTATTTCCATGTACATCTTCCGGTGAAATTGAGATGCTGCCCGTTCTGTAGCTCAGCCCATCTTTGGCAAGCGCTAAGCCGCTGTCATCCATTATTTCATATGCAAAATCAGTTACCTTATTATAGTCTTCTCCGCTTAGCGTAAGTTCGAAAGTTTTGGAAGCCTCACCATCTTTGAAACTAAACGGATATTCGAAGATTCCCTTTCCGTTCAATTTGAATTCATGGGTCTGAACGTAGCCTTCAAGCTGTCCTGAAACCGTGTATGTTTTCAGATCATTGAAGTAATTGATAATATCTATACTATTTTCAGTTTCCGTCAGTTCATTAGTATCAATTCTTTTTACACTGTTGAATTCAACTTCAAGATTATACACCGAAGTTGTATCCGAAAGAAAATAACTCTCTACCATAACTTCGTAAACGCCCGGTTCGAAGTTATAATAGTTACCCTCGATGGATTCATTATCATTGAGAGAAGACAGCAGGCGTGATCGCTCAATTGGTCTTCCGTTCGGGTCGGCTATCCTGTAAAGAACATTCGTGTATTCTTTTCCGCTTTCACTCAGTTTGATGTGCATAGTGGTTTGACCTGCAGGCATATCAACAAAATACCTGTTAACCATACCCACAGCCGCCTTCTCATTTTTCCATTCCATGCGGTAATTGTTTGCAGCATTGAATTCATATGGAATAATAACCGTGGCAAGCATATCAAATTCGGGTATCTTAGTATAATCATCCCTTACTGCTGAAATTCTTCCGCAGTATAATCCGGGCTCAGTGAGTTTCGATTTATCAAACTGAACGTTTATAGCTGTAGGCTGGTCATTACGGATATAGGTTTTCTTTTGAACTGGTTTAATCCAGTCGGCATCTGTTTTTATATCAAATCCTCTGTAGAATTTGGTCTCATCCTGGAAATTATCTCGTTTTACGATATAATTGAAAGTTTCCTTTCCTGTTATAAAAGAGCCATCCCTTAGATATAAATTGGGAGCTTTATTGTCGGGCATATTGGGTGCGAGAGAAGTGATGGTATAATGTTCATAATTCTTCACCTCACCCTGTTCAATGTATTTCTTAAGCAGTTCCCATGCTCTCGCGGCGTTTATATAACCATGTCCCTGGTCAATCCAGGAATAATTTTCCATATAAACTGCGCTTTGCCTTACAGCTTTGTATAGAAGTTCAGAAGGAATTTTTACGTCAGGATACTCCTTCACGGCAGCGCTTAATAACAGCGACATTACCCCGGTAGAGTATGGTGATGCCATACTGGTGCCCCAGAACCTGTCGGCAGGCATATAATTTGGAACTGTAGAGAAAGCTGCGCCTGGTGATACAACATCAGGTTTATCAACCTCACCGCCTCTTGATGAAAAGTCGAGGATGATATCATGAGTCAGCCTGGCTCCATACAAATCGCGTCCGATATTCCTAGTTAAAACAGCACCTGAAGAAAAAACATAATCTGCCGATGACGGAAGTCCCTGTGAAGAAACTGACGGTCCTTCATTTCCGTTAGCTACGCAGATGTAGAGATAAGGATTTTCCTTCATAAGCTTTGTAATCAAATCTTCCATCTCAGCTTTACCCTCAATCTCGGCCCCGATACCAAAACTCATATTTACGATGCAGGGTTCTTTTCTTTCTTTAGAGATCCTGTCCGCATAGAGGTAGGCCTTTTTCATACTTTCAGTAACAGTTGCGCCGCCTGTAAACAGGTTATTGCCGAGCTTCAGGCCTATTACTTTTGCACCGGGAGCCACGCCATTAATTGTTGATCCATCGATCATATAACCGGCTGCAATACCTGCGACGTGAGTGCCGTGAAAGCCATCATCGAAAAAGAGTGATATTCTTTTCTCATCGGGGTAAACATTTATTGCAAACGTAAGAGGAGCAAGAGAGGCTGCGGTTTTAATATGAAAATCCTGCTGGTCCTTATCATAGTCTTTAACCGGCTGATCGTCGGAGAGGTCACCGTTGCCGTTAATATCAAAATATGTTACCCAATCTCCGGCCTTATCCTTGAATGTAACCATATAGTATTTGTCATCTGTGTCCCCGTCGCCGTTAAGATCAGCTGAACCGGAATTGGAATTGATGAGCTGTTTTTCTGTAAGTACACCTATATAATATTCGGTATCTGAAGCTTTTATTTTATCCGCTCCTTTTACAGAATAGCCTTTGTCTTCATTAACGAAATTACCGTCATCCTCTTCGGCTTCATAGATCGGTATATCACCTTCTCCGGTAAAATCGCGCACATCTATTACCTTAGTTTCACCTGTCGATGTTTTCTGTAATCCGGCAATACCCATGTCAACGCCGGTATCAAGGATAAAGATTATAGTTCCCCTGCCGTCATATTCAGGATGGAGACTGAGGAATTCTGATACCCCGGTTGGATTTAAATCGAGAAAAGTCTGTGTTGAATCCTGCCCGTAAACAAAAGCAGAAACTAACAGACAGAGCGTTATTATTATTTTTTTATAGTGCATAAATATCCCCGGATATATGATTTATTATTAAGTTGAAAGGAATTAATTAAATTAAATTCATGGGCAGGAAAGTCTGATGCTAACGATATGATGTTTATAGCCATTAATCCAAAATTACATTTTAAGTGGCAGCTTAAAATTACGTACATTTGCATACAGTGACAATCAAATATTATTTTTTATACAAATTATTTAGCTTATGAACGGAAAAATCTTTCTTGTATCTACGCCTATCGGCAACTATGATGATATGACCCTGCGGGGGATTAAAAAGCTGCAGGAAGCCGACTTCATAATCTGCGAAGAGTATAAAGAGGCCAGGAGACTGCTGGCTCACTATAAAATTGAAAAAGAACTCCTTTCCCTTAATGAGCACAGCGAAGGAGATGTTATTAACGATATCCTTCTCAGAATTGTGAATGGTGAAACTGCTTCGCTTATCTCAGACTGCGGGACGCCTCTGTTTTCTGATCCGGGACACCTGCTTGTGGATGTCTGTATTTCGCAAAAAATCGAAGTTGTTCCTGTACCCGGCGCAAATTCTCTTCTTCCTGCTCTTATAGGATCGGGACTCGATTTTGAAAAGTTCTTCTACTACGGCTGGCTTTCCCCTAAAAAGGATATCCGCCGCCAGGAATTATTTAAGCTTAAACATATGCACTATGTTATTGCAATTCTGGATACACCATATAGATTAAAAGCTTTGCTTGCGGATGTAAATAAAATGCTAGGTAAGAATATTCGTGTGGTTCTTGCGTTCGAACTGACTAAAAAGGGTGAACGATTCTATCGCGGATCAGCCCAACAAATTCTTAATATAGCCGAACAAAAAAACCTTAAAGGAGAGTTCGTCCTCCTCGTAGATAATTCAGAATAATAACATGGAAGGATCTGCTTCTTAATTTTTGACTATCTCCAGGGTCCGTTTTTGTCTTCACTGCACTCTGCCATTTTGTCATACTCGAACCCTGATTTCAGCTGATCGTCACCTCTAAAGGTGACAAATTATAGCTTTCTCCAACAAGCCTCCTCCTCCGCTCCACCAGGCTTATAAATCTGCTTTGTTTTAAGAATTGTCACGCCGTACCGTGACATTAAAAAGACTGACAAAATGGCAGACATTCTCTACTGGGATTTTTCCAATAAGGCTGCGTTTTCGATGTGGTAGGTGTGGGGGAACATATCGACGGGTCTTATCTTTAACAGTTTATATCCCGCTTCAGTAAGCATTTTTATATCCCTCACCTGCGTTGTAGGGTTGCAGCTGACGTATACTATTTTTTCCGGGCCGAGGTTTATAACATCAGTTACTGTATTTTTATGCATCCCGCTTCTCGGTGGATCTATTATAATGGTGTCAGGTTTGGGCAGCTTCTTTTCTTCAATAAAAGGCTGAAAGGATTTATAAAGGTCTGCTGTAATAAATATTACATTTTTAATATCATTTATAACCTTATTTTCCTCAGCATCTTTTACAGCTGACTCAACTGACTCAAAGGCGTATACTTCTTTGACTTTTTCAGATAGATAAATCGCTATTGTTCCCGCACCTGAATATAAATCATAAACGATTTCATCACCTTTCAGATTAGCGAATTCAAGTACTGTACTGTAAAGGTTTTCAGCCTGCAGAGTATTTGTCTGGAAGAACGAATTCGCGCTGATCCTGAACCTATATTTGCCTATATAATCATGTATATATCCATCACCATAATACACCTTTTCGTAATCGCCTGAAGCTATCGCGGCTTTTTTCAGGTTAATGTTGTTTATGATAGTTGTTATCTCCGGAACCTTCTGTATAAGCTGTTCAGAATATGTTCTCATCAGCTCATCATTTTCGGATGCAGTAACAAGATTTACCATAAATCCCTTTTTTTCACCTGAATCGTCAGAAGATCTGTGCGACTGCTTTATTACGAGGTTTCGGAGATATCCTTCGTGGGTGTTGGTAGAATAAACGGGAATATTTCTTTCCTTGAAGAAATCCCGGGTGAAATTCAGGATACTATTGCTAAGCGGCGACTGAAGGAAACATTCATCGATATCCAGAACCTTATCATAAACTCCTGGTACATGAAGTCCAAGTGCAAAATCCTTATTAAATTTCTCACCCGATTCAATCTCCTGTTTCGTAAGCCAGCGTTTATCTGCAAATGAATACTCCATTTTGTTCCGGTAAAAGAATATTTTTTCCGAAGGAATAATATCATCCATTTCAAAGTCCGTCAGTCCCCCCAGCTTTTCAAAAATTTCCTTAACCTGGTCATGCTTATAGCTTAGCTGAACGGGATAGCTAAGATCCTGCTGTTTACATCCCCCGCAGATCCCGAAATATTTACATCTGGCCTCAGTTCTAAAAGGAGAGGGAGTTAGTATTCTTTCTGTTACAGCTTCGGCAAATGACTTTTTGGTTTTGGTAATCCTTGCCTCAACCCTGTCCCCGGGGTATGAACCATTTACAAATACCACATAGCCTGATTTCTTCTCATCAGAACCTTCCTTCTGGATCTTTGAAATTCCTTTTCCTTCAAATGCATATTTTTCAATCTGAAATTCTAATATATCGCCGCGTTTCAATTATCTTTTCCTCATCATTAAGGCCATAAATCCCATATACTCATTGCCTCCAAGCTTTAAATATACATTCGATTCGTGGCTTATTTTCTTTAGTAATTTTTTATGGTAACTTTTTTCCTGCTCGCTTAATCCTTTGCTCTCATTTTCCAGCATCCGCTCACTTTCACGGTAAAAGTCTTTTAAAGTAAAGGAAAGATCTTTTGTGTCGATTATTCCGAACCCTCTTTCCTCATAATACGTCTCTGCAGCAGTGACCGACAGAGGGAGAACATCAGAAGATTGCCAGATATCCTTCACGAACTCCGGTGGATTATCCCTCAGCATTACAATTTCACCGGCACAGTAAACTCCCTCCGGTTTCAGGATCTTTTTAATCTCCTTCGTTATCTTATTCCTTGCTGGTACAGAAACAGAAGCCTGGGCATAAACAATATCTATAGATTCATTCAGGAAATCCGTGTTATCATATTCCATCATACGTACCTCAGCTTTACTCTCTTCCGATCTTTCCAGCCTGTAGCGTGTCGTAATAAGAGAATCATAGTCATCAACTACAATGATAACCTTTGATGGTTCCATCAAACTAAACTTCGAAGCGATGTCGACCGTTCCTGGTCCCAGTATAATCACTTTCTTATCAGTAATTTCGGTGCTGTTTAAGAAAAAATCGACCTGCTTACCGGTACCGGGTAGAAATATCATCTTTTGGTTTTCCGGGGAAATAAATGGAGATTTAATTTTTCGGGGTGCAATTTACTCAAACTTTATTAAACCCTGAAAATTCTGTGAGGTAAATGATTCGAAATTGCCTTTATAAACAAGTTAGGCTATTTTTGGAAAGCGATCGGGGAAACAAGTGAATCGTAATCCAATTCCCCACGTGCATTATTCCAATTCGAGGCTTTTAATGAAAAAATTACTTTTTTTACTTGTTTTAATTCCTTTCGTAATACATTCACAGACAAAACATCCTTTAACGGTGGAAGATCTCTGGGCAATGAAGCGGGTAGGATCTTATTCGCTCTCTCCCGATGGCAAAATAATAGCATTTTCCGTTACCGGCTATAATGTAGAGGCAAATACGGGTAACACAGACATCTACCTGGTAAATTCGGACGGCAGTAATCTTCGTCCCTTAAAATATTCAGATAAGAATGAATCAGGACCTGCGTTTTCTCCAGTTGGTAAAAAAATTGCGTTCATCAGGGATGGTAAGATATGGACATGCGGTTATGATGGTTCAGGTGAAGAGCTTATAGCTGATATTTCCACAGGTGCTTCGGGCATAGTCTGGTCGCCTGACGGTTCAAAAATATTATTCGCATCTTCCGTTTATCCTGATTGTGGATCTGACGATTGCAACAAGCAGAAAGATGAAGAAAAAGATAACAGCAAGGTGAAGGCAAGTCTTTTCAAGCATCTTCTCTTCAGGCACTGGAATGAATGGCGTGGAGGAAAATTCAGCCATCTCTTTTTATTAGATACAAAAACGAAAAAATATACTGATCTATTTCTGCATAAGGACAAAGACGTTCCGCCGATTGCACTTGGAAGCAGCAATGATTACTCGTTTTCTCCTGATGGAAAAGAGATCGCGATTACTATGAATCCTGATACAATGGTTGCGATAAGCACTAATAATGATATTTATACGATCCTGCTGAGTGATGTTAATGATAATTCAGCAGCACCTCTTAAAAAAATATCTGTCAGTCCGGGCAACGATAACCAGCCCGTTTATTCACCTGACGGCAGGTATATAGCTTATGTCTCGATGAGTGAAGCAGGACATGAGTCGGGCCAGCAGAACCTTGTGTTATACAGCCGTTCAACAGGCGGCAGAAATATCATCACTGACGGATTCGACAAATCGGTGGGACAGTTCACATGGTCACCCGATTCAAAAACTATTTATTTAATTGCGGAGAATGAAATTTACAGTTCAGTTTACAAGATTGACATTGCTTCTTCGAAGGTAGATATGCTATTGAAAGAGCACGACAATGCGTCTGTTACTGTTTCACCGGATGGTAATACGCTTTATTTCGAACAGCAGAGAAATAATCTGCCTACAGAGATCTTCTCTATGAATGCCGAAGGCAGCAATATAAAACAGCTTACGGATCTTAATAAGGATCGCCTCGCAAATATAGAAATGATCCCGATAGAAACATTCTGGTTTAAGGGAGCAGAAGGGAAGAAACTGCAGTCGATTCTCGTTAAACCCCCATTCTTCGATTCAACAAAACAATACCCGATTATATTACTCATACACGGAGGGCCCCAGGGCCACTGGAGCGATGATTTTCATTACAGATGGAACACACAATTATTTGCCTCAAAAGGTTATGTTGTAATAGCTCCTAACCCTACGGGAAGCACTGGTTACGGCCAGGAGCTGACAGACGCTATATCAGGCGATTGGGGTGGAGCCCCCTATAAAGATTTGATGAATGCTGTTGATTATTCACTTAAAAATTTCAATTTTATTGACAAGAAAAACACATTTGCGGCCGGAGCATCATATGGCGGATATATGATTGACTGGATAGAAGGACATACCGACAGGTTTAATGCTCTTGTCTCGCACGATGGTACATACGACCTGACAAGTATGTATGGTGCTACAGAAGAATTGTGGTTTCCCGAATGGGAGTTCAAGGGAACGCCCTGGAATAATCCTGAACTTTACGAGAAATGGTCACCCAGCAGCTACATTCAGAATGCAAAAACTCCAATGCTGATTGTTCAGGGTGCAAATGATTTCAGGGTTCCGGAAAGTCAGTCGTTTGAACTTTTTACAGCACTGCAAAGACAGGGAGTGGAAAGCGAATTGCTGTATTTTCCGGACGAATACCATTTTGTAACTAAGCCGCAAAATGCTGAACTTTGGTGGAACACAATATTTGACTGGTTTGAAAAACATAAAAAGGAGTAGTTATGAAAGAAACAGATTTTCAGAATGGAAATGATCTGACCGAACTCGAAGAGTTTGATGCTCTGGATTTCGGAGGCAAGAGCGAGGAAGAAACCAGTGAGAAAATGAATTATGTAGAAGAAAATCTATGGGAGAAACTGGAACGTGTCGGAAAGAAAATATCTTTCGCAAAAGATATACTTGCACTGGTAAGATATATGAGAGATCCAATGGTATCATGGCACCGCAAGGCTATCGTTGTTTCAGCGCTTATATATTTTATTAGTCCTATTGACGTTATCCCTGATATCGCCCCGCTGGTAGGATATTTAGATGATCTTGGTGTTATAACTGCCGTTCTGAAATTTCTGGGACACGAACTCATCCCCTATTATGATTCCTCCTACCGCAGCTGATACCCATTATTAATATAATAAGGAGCCTTGCACAGGCTCCTTTTATCACCTGCTCTCCTTTCAACCGGCAGCCATTCAATTGCAATACGATAATATGTGTATGTAGTAATTTTTTTTATTAAAATGTCAATTACGGACTACGAAAATGAAGGCAATTATTTGTACAAAATACGGACCCCCGGAGGTTCTTCAACTTAAAGAAATAGATAAACCTGCACCAAAGAATAATGAAGTGCTGATAAAAATAAATGCCTCAACGGTACATCTAGGGGATACAAAGATCCGGCGATTTGAACCTGGTCTGGGTCCGTTAAAAGATTTCTTTTTCAAACCGCTGATGCGGATAATAGTTGGTTTCAAAGGACCAAGAAAAAAAATATTGGGAATGGAGCTGGCCGGAGAGATTGAGGCAATTGGGAAAAGCGTTACACGATTTAAAGTAGGTGATCCTGTTTTTGCATCCACTGAATTTAGATTTGGTACCTATGCAGAATATTGCTGTATGCCTGAAGATGGGATAATAGCTATAAAACCGGTTAATATGACATACCAGGAGTCCGCTCCGATTTCTAATGGTGGAATAACCGCGTTGGTTCATCTTAGAAAAGCTAATATCCAAAAAGGTAAAAAAGTATTAATATATGGAGCTTCAGGAAGTGTTGGTACTTATGCAGTCCAGATTGCCAAGTATTTTGGTGCAGAAGTTACCGGGGTGTGTAGCACTTCGAACCTGGAAATGGTTAAATCTCTAGGAGCCTCCAAGGTTATAGATTACACTCAGGAAGATTTTACACAACGCAATGAATACTATGATTTGGTTTATGACGCGGTTGGTAAGATTCCATATTCAAAACGTAAAATATCTTTAACAAAATCAGGACTCTATCTGTCCGCCCTGGCTGTGTCAGGTAATATAAAGTTGAAGGTTGAAGATCTGATCTATCTCAAAGAACTCTGTGAGGCAGGAAAATTAATATCAGTAATAGACAAAAGCTACACTTTGTCTCAGATAGTGGAAGCTCACAGATATGTTGACAAAGGACATAAAAAAGGAAACGTTGTAGTGACGGTAAATCTTTTTAAGGGTTTCCAGTAGACTAAATCCTGAGGTCCATTGAATAGTACCTGTACCATACTCCGGCAGGTTATTCCGGTTAATACCTGAAAGTATTTTGGGATAAATTGTTATTCTCTGATTATATTTAAATTATATTCAAAATAATCTGGAATAGTTGTTAAACGGAGAAGAGTATGAATTATAAAATTGTGGAATCTGATATTTTATTCAGAGGGAAAGTATTTGATTTAAGGGTTGATAAGATAAAATACGACAGCGGAAATGATGGTATCAGGGAGATTGCGGTTCATCCGGGCGGAGCTGTCGTTGTTCCTATTAAAACTGACGGTAAGTTTGTTATGGTCTCACAGTTTCGCTACCCTTTCGAAAAATTTATGCTGGAATTTCCGGCCGGCAAACTGGATTTTAATGAAGATCCTGAGGTATGCGCATTCAGGGAGCTGCAGGAGGAGACAGGTTATAAGACCGATAAGCTTCAAAAACTTGGCGCGATCTCAACAACTCCCGGATTCTGTACTGAAGTACTCCATCTCTATCTGGCTCAAAATCTTACTCCCGGCGAACATAACCGTGAAGAAGGGGAGTATGGTATGGAAATAAAGGAATTTACATTCGGGGAAATAGAGGATAAAATATTTAAGGGTGAGATAATAGACTCTAAATCAATCTGCGGGTTCTACATGGCATCAAAGCTGCTTTTAAATAAATGAGGATTCAGCTTATTAGCTTTGAAATTCCACCCAAAATAAATTAGTTTTCAGCTCAACTTTTAAGTTTTAAAATGCTTAAATCATTGCACATAAAAGACTATGCTCTTATTGATAGTATTGATGTTGAGTTCGGTAAAGGACTGAATATCATAACAGGTGAGACAGGTGCAGGTAAATCGATATTGATTGATGCAATGGGACTGCTTCTGGGTGAGAGAGCTTCTACTGAGGTCGTGCGTAAGGATGCCAATAAATCGATCGTTGAAGGATTCTTTGATGTCGAGTTTAATAAAAAAGTCAAAAGACTTCTGGATGAGAATGAAATTGATTTTTTCCCCGACCTTATTCTCCGGCGGGAAATATCGCTCAAAGGTGCCAACCGCTGTTTTGTTAATGACACTCCCGTTCCTTTATCAGTAATAAAAGATCTGGGGGATCTTCTTGTTGATCTGCACGGCCAGCACGAACATCAATCGCTTCTTCGTACCGAAACCCACATCGATTTTCTTGATGAGTTTGCAGGAACCGAATCTCTGCTCGATGAATATGAATCAGCCTTTAAAAAAGTGAAATCATTATCATCAAAGCTGAATGAGCTTAAGACTAAAGAATCATCATTGAAAGAGAAAAAAGATTTTTATGCTTTCCAAATGAAAGAGATAGATGCTGTCTCTCCGCAGCAAGGGGAGGAGGAGCAGATCAGCAATGAGTTGAATATCCTGGAGAATTCTGAAAAACTTCTGGGTATTACAGGTTCCGTTTACGAGAATCTTTTTGATTCAGAAAATTCAGTCCATGATCAGCTTACGCAGATAAAAAGCCAGATTGACGAACTGCTTGGAATTGACGCCAGCTTCGGTGAAATAGAAAAAGAGTTTGAGTCGATACTTGCCCAGGTCCGCGACGCGGCCGAATTTATAAGAAAGTATAATTCTAAAATCGATCTGGATCCTGAGAACCTTGAGAGACTTCGTGAACGGCTTGGAGCGCTTGCTCTGGTAAAGAAGAAATACGGAGGATCGATTGAAGCCGTTTTGGCATACCGGGAGAAAATAGGACGTGAATTCGACGCAGCCGAAAATTATAGTCAAAATATCCAATCCCTTGAAAAGGAAATATCGTCTGCACGGGAAACTGCAGGCAGGACTGCGGGAAAACTTTCACTGAAGAGAAAAGAGTCGGCCGGGAAAGTTGAAAAGCAAGTGGTGAAGGTGCTGACGGGATTGGGAATTGCTGACTCTGTTTTTAAAGTTAAAA
This sequence comes from uncultured Bacteroidota bacterium, assembly GCA_963839165.1. Taxonomy (GTDB): domain Bacteria; phylum Bacteroidota; class Ignavibacteria; order Ignavibacteriales; family Ignavibacteriaceae; genus DATFVA01. The sequence goes on from CAWIUG010000011.1 coordinate 165,350, forward strand.
TAGAAAAGGCGCTGACTGCTCCCTCCGACGATTTTGTAACCCTTAATGGTAAAAAATATAAAGCTGACGGCAAAGGGATAGACGTAGTTGAATTTTATATCTCAACAAATCCCGGTGAGGATGCTAAGCCATTGAGTAAGGTTGCATCCGGCGGCGAGATATCGAGAATTATGCTTTCTCTCAAAACGATTCTTGCCAAAAATGATAAACTGCCTTTATTGATCTTTGATGAAATTGATACAGGAGTGAGCGGAAGGATTGCACAGAAAGTGGGGAACTCTCTTAAAGCGCTTGCCTCAGCTCACCAGGTAATCGCAATTACTCACCTTCCACAGATAGCCGGATTGGGTGACCGGAATTACGTTGTTGAAAAAGGCGCTATCGATAAAAGAGTTACAAGTTCAATAAGAAAGCTGGATGAAGAGGAAAAAGTTAAAGAAGTAGCAAAGCTTATGAGCGGGGAAAATATTACCGAAGCCAGCCTAAAAGGTGCCAGGGAATTGATGGGGTTGCATTAATTTAGAGAATGTATCAACTTGGAATGCGTTTTCTTCAATTATTCGCAGATATTTATTCTCGTTCTTGTTCAGATAAGAGGTATTATTTTTGTGGTCAATGGTTGATTGTGAAAAATAATATCATATATTTTGGCGCTCAATTTAATCAATATCATAATTAATTATTCAAGGAGAAGTGGATGAAGAAGTCTCTGCTTTTGCTCTCTTTATTTGTCTTCATCGCGAAGCCCCTGTTTTCGCAGATGGAGGACAGGTTTTCACAATTAACCGAGGCCAATGCTATCGAGTATGCGAGACCGTTTGCTACTACACTCGGTACGGCTATGAATTCCAATGGGTATTATTCTGCGGATATCCCCGCTATGTTCTCTTTTTCTCTTAGTTTCAGAGGCATGTATATTTTAATTCCCGAATCACAAAAGAATTTTACTCCCACCTTTAATGAATTAGGCTACCAGGCTTCAAAGGAAACAGCTACTATATATGGTGACCGGGGTGCCGCTTATGCAGGACCGGAAGGCTACATCGTTATGCCTCCCGGCATAAATCAATCGGGCATTCCTGTTGCTTATCCTCAGATTGGTGCAAGTTTTATGGGAACACAGGTAATCCTGAGATATCTGCCGTCTATCAGCATAGGTGATGAAAATGATCTTAGTATGTTCGGGATCGGTGTTGCTCATAGTATCAGCCAATATATCCCCCTTTTCCCGGTGGACCTAGCTGCTCAATTCATGTATAATAATATAGAGATTACAGGTATAATGAAGCTGAGTAATATTGCATTTAATGCGCATGCAAGTAAAACATTCGGAATTATTACTCCCTACTTCGGCCTCCAGTATGAAAACACCTCGCTTGATCTTAGTTACACTATAAAGGGAGATCCTCAGAATGGTGACCCCTCTCTTAGAACTGACAGGGATGTTACTGTTTCTATAGATGGCGATAATAATTTCAGAGCTACTGTAGGTGCAGCATTAAAGCTGGCTGTTGTGGTTCTTAATGCTGACTTCAGTCTCAGCGCACAGCCTGTTGTTTCAGGCGGTTTAACGTTTGCATTTTAAGAAGGAGAAAAAATGAAAAAATACTTTATACAGTTCGGAACGTCTGCTGTTCTATTATTTCTAATGGTGACCTGGAATGGATGTGATAAGTTTAATTCACTTCCTCTGAATATACCTTTTACCTTTAATGTCAGCGTTTCAGGTTCAGCTGCTACGTTGTCTGATAGTCAGTCCTACTGTCTGGGTACTGATTCAGAAACCTACAATGAATACAGGGACAAAATCCACAGCCTTCATTTTATTGAGGCTGCCTTCAGAACTACGAATGTTGATCCGGAAACCCTTTCCGGTAATATAACCGTTACCCTTCAGGATGGAGATGGAAACATTCTTTTCTCGTATGACATACCCGGAGCGACCCCTGCTGATTATATGACCCCAAACTCTCCATATATTCTTCAGCTCAATCAATCGCAGATAGATTTCATTAATACATATCTGAATAGTCTGCTAAACCAGGGAGCTTGCTTCACAGCAACTGTTACTGTGAATAATATTACCGGACAGCCGCCATATACTATAGAAGGCGCCATCGATATGGTTATTGAGGCAGATACTGAATTATAACTCCTTTTGGGATAATGAGAGAATCTAAGTGGCTGTTTTTATAATGTCATCCTGACTCGGAATCTAATTATTCGATTTCGAATTGAAATAGGAACCTGAAACAATCCTGAATCAAGTTCAGGATAAGTTCAGGTTGTTAATTTCGGACTTTAAAGACAGCCTCTTTTCATTTTAAACCTAATGCTCTGCATCAATTCAGTTTTTCATCTTTATATACCTTTCTTTATTTTAACGGTTTAAATTAATTCAGGTATTCAATGAGATTTGAAAGAGCGGCAGGAATTCTGTTACATCCAACTTCTCTCCCGGGCAGGTTCGGTATAGGAGATCTGGGAAAGGAAGCTTACAATTTTGTTAATTTCCTGGAATCGGCGGGACAAACACTCTGGCAGGTTTTCCCTCTTGGTCCTACCGGATATGGGGATTCACCTTATCAGTGTTTTTCTGCTTTCGCAGGTAATCCTAATCTTATTAGTCCCGAACTCCTGAAAGAAGAAAATTTGCTTACCGAAGAAGATATCTCAAATCCCCCATCCTCTGATCCGCATTGTGTGGATTTCGGAGGGGTTATAAATTATAAAAAGGAAATTCTGCATAAGGCCTTCGAAAAATTTAAGTCAAAAAACGCCCTATCGGGAAAAAAATTCAAAGAATTCTGTGAGGAAAACAAGGATTGGCTTGAAGATTATTCTTTCTTTATGGCTGCAAAGGATTATCATGGAGGTGGATTGTGGACGGAATGGGATAAGGGTCTTGTTAAAAGAGAAAAAAAAGCGTTGGATGAATGGAAGGAAAAATTGGATGACGGAATAAACTATCACCAGTTTGTGCAGTATGTTTTTTTTAAGCAGTGGTCTGATCTTAAACGGTTCGCTAACAGCAAAGGTATAAATATAATCGGCGATATGCCCATTTTCATTGCTTATGACAGCGCCGATCTCTGGGCGCACAAAGAACTATTTTCTGTCGATGAAAAAGGGAACCTTACGTTTGTTGCAGGTGTGCCGCCGGATTATTTCAGCGCTACCGGCCAGCTTTGGGGAAATCCTCTGTATAAGTGGGATGCAATGGAGAAGGATGATTTCCTCTGGTGGAGATTGAGGATGAAGCAGATTTTTAGTCTTGTTGATATTGTAAGGATCGATCATTTTAGAGGTTTCGATGCCTATTGGGAAATTCCGGGAGGAGCTGAAACAGCCGAAAAGGGAAGATGGGTAAAGGCCCCCGGAGAAAAGTTCTTTAAAACTTTAAGAGAATATTTAGGTCCTCTGCCTATTATTGCTGAGGATCTTGGGGTCATCACAAAGTCTGTTGAAAAGCTTAGGGATGCTTTTGATTTTCCCGGTATGAAAATATTACAGTTCGCATTCGGAACAAGGATGGAACGGAAATTTCTTCCGCATAATTATAATCCCAATTGCATGGTGTATACCGGCTCTCACGATAATGATACTACTGCTGCCTATTTTGAAAAGGAGAAGAACAATGATAATGATATTTATCAGCATGTACAGCAGTACCTCGATTATTACGGTGATGATATAACAGGAGCTTTAATCAGAACTGCCTATGCTTCCGTAGCAGACCTTGTTATTATTCCACTGCAGGATATACTGAGACTGGGAGGCGAAGCAAGGATGAATTTTCCGGGGAAGCCTTCCGGCAACTGGCAGTGGAGGTTTAAATGGGATCAGGTTCATCCCGAACTTGCCGGCCATTATAAATACTTGAGTGGACTGTATGAACGTCCTCCCAAACCAATAAATGAAACTGAAATTGAATTAAATTAAAAATGGTAGAAAGAAATGTTTGAATATTTAAGAAGGATATTTAGTGTGCCCCCGGAAACAGCAGAGATCAAATATGAAGAGAATTCCCACAAAGAAGTTGATGAAAAGAAAAAGCTGTATGCAGCTACCTGCACTCTTTTTATAGAGATGGCAAAAGCTGATGATAACTTTACGGAAGAGGAAAGGAATAAGATAATCTCAATTATGAAATCAACCTTTAACCTTGAAGACGACTGCGTGAACGAGCTTATGGAACTTGCTGAGAAAAGAATGAATGACGACGATAGCATTTATGATTTTACAAAGCTTATCAATAAGAATTTCACTAATAATGATAAATTTGAGATGCTGAAGAACCTATGGCGACTTATCTATATCGACCGGAAGCTGGATATGTATGAAGATCATCTTATTAAGAAAATAGGGGGACTCATAAATATGGGTCACGAGGATGTTATTGGGGCAAAGATGTTTGTAAAAGAAGAAATGGGACTGTAAGAATATAATAGTCTTCGGGAAATGGGTTTCCCGGGGATCAGACTGATGAGCTTATCAACTGACTATATCAATTATCCCGTTGTCTTCACGGTTTTCATGCCGAATCTTTCGCCTGCTCTGCAGGGTATCATATGTAGCTATCCCTGCGAGCACTATCACCATTAAAATCTCTACCATTTTGTTCACCTTTTATTATCTGATTTATCGATCCAAATCTAAATTTTAATTTCCCTATAAATGTTAAGATGCTGTTAAATTAAGATTAAGTTATCGTTAAGGGGAGCATATTTTTCCGTTTATCCTTTGTTTGGTACGCTGATCCAAAATGATCGTTCGCGGCGAAACATAATACCCTCCCATCCGTCATAATTATCAGAAAACCGGTATTCGCAAACTATTTTAAGGAGAGTAAGATGAAACGAAGAGTTTCTATAATTCAAAAGCTATCAATGCTGCTGTTGCCAGTCATATTATTGATTTCAGCTGCGGGTTGTAGTACATCGAACAAGGGTACGGCCATGCAGCCGGATCTTAATACCAGGGCAAATCAAACCTTCTCCTTTTATAAGGATGAAGGTGGAAAGAATGTCCGCTGGGAAGTAAACTTTGATGATGGTAAAATCAGTTCTCTTTTTAAAGACGGGCAGCGTGTACCCGATAATGAAATTGAAGATTACGAGGATATGATATATCACAGACTTGACAGACTTCAGAATAAGTCTCAACATATTTCAATTGATTTGAGTGATTTCAAATCAGATATGGGCACATTTAAACATGATATGCAGAAACTAAAAGAGGAAATGAAAGATCAGAAGTTTGAATTTAACTTCAATGGTGACGAATTCCGGGATGGAATGGAACAGCTTTCAAAGGAACTTTCAAAATTGAAGGATAAGAAGATCAGAATTGATTTTGATTCCGATAAGTTCCGTAAAGAAATGAGGGAACTGAAAAAGGATATCGATATACATGTAGATATCAATATGGATGAGCTGGATAAGAACCTTGATAAGATGAATGAGGAAATGGATAAGCACAGGGAGGAAATGAGTCATATTAGTATTGATTTAACCGGACTTGATGAAGCAATGGCTCATCTGGATGAAAACCTGGCTGAGGTTAAAATAAACCTTAAAGGTCTCGACGTAAAGCTTAAAAAGCTGACTGAATTTATTGATAAGATAAAAGCAGAAATGGTGAAAGATAAGTTATTGAAGAGTACAGATGAGGAATTAAATCTGGACCTGAATAAAGACAGTATGAAAGTGAATGGTAAGGAAGTTCCGCAGGAATTATTTGAGAAATATAAGAAGATGTACGAAGAACATTTTAATAAAAAACTTTCTGAAGATAACAATTTCCGTATAATTGATTAATTGTTCATCTTCATCTCACACACAGAAAAGAGCGGTGTTCTATTGCCGGAATACCGCTCTTTAATTTTAAAGCCCTTATCCTGAAAACTCTTTAACTTTCTTAGTCCTTATTACCGCAATATATTTTGCCATACTCTTTATAAAAGGGAAAATATAAATGTGCTGTCAGAGAGCCAACGGAAGCCGGGCTGGCTGGAAATCATCCAGGGGGATATCAAGGCCCGGCAAATCACCCATATATAACAATATTATTTATTGAAGCAATGGTGATTTCATTCAGATGAATATAACAGCTGCGGGGAGAAGTTAAAACAGAAGAGGCTGTCTCACAAATCAAGGACTTGCAGACAGCCTCTATGAATTCGTTAGAAATAGAAGTTAATGCCGAGACTTCCTGTCATTGTTCCGAACCATGAAGCACTTGGACCCTTTGTTGTAACGCTGGTGCTTCCACTGGTAGTGGTTTGTTCCGGTTGACTAAAGCTCAGGAATCCCAGGTGGTAGTCAGCGCTCAGAGAAAAACCATTAGCAATAAAGTATTGTGCGCCAAAATTCAGTCCAACACCAAAAGAAGAGGCTGAAAGCTCTGTTTTATAAGGGTTTGTGCCCGTTGTTTCCTGTGTAGACGAAAGAGAACCGAAAGAAAGTTCAGCACCTGCCCATACAGATACATCCTCGAACTTAGGCTGGAAATAACGGTTTACAAACGCTGTAATTCCGAATTCTGTGCCGCTGAATTTATTCTGTCCGCCGCCATCAATATCCTGTGTGCTGGAATTTGATCCAAAATCCAGTACTCCTCCTACTGCCCAGGCAGTAGAAATAAAGTATCCGTATTTTATACCGTAAAGGGACATTTGTCCTATTCCACTCTCACCGTTGTAGGTAGGGACAATAGCTGCAAGTTTGCCGTTGAAATTGTCGACTCCCGGGGTCCATTGGAATCCTGTAAAGGATGTACCCTGCTGAAGTTCAGCTCTGTATCCCGCGGGGGCTTCAGGAGCATTTTGTGCGTAAACCATTGAAGCCAGAATAAGAACACTTAAAAGAACTGTAAAAGAACGAATCATATTAGTACCTCGTTGTGTATATTGATTATGTTTGGTTAGATAGAAGGTTATTAATTAAATGAATTGACTTAGAAAAATCAAAACGATTCTCTCTGATCTGGGGGTAATGAACTTTCAATATGTTAAAGTCCAAAAATGTACCGGAATAGTTATTGGGATTTTTTTCTCGCAGAAAAGTATGAAATTAAATATATAAAAACAATAGGAATATTGTATTTACTTAAAGTAATTTATTAGCTATGTCAGTTCGGTAAGAGATCTTTTTAAGCTGAGCAAAAGTGTATCTGCTTTGCATCCTTCTTCGGGCGGGGTAAGACTTTTATATTTAACCAGGGCGTTGAATGCATCTTCGTATTCTTCGTTCAGAGCATAGACAAGTCCAAGATTAAAATAAATATTAGGAAAATCAGGCTCAATTTCCACAGCAATTTCATAATGAAGCCGGGCCAGTCTGAAATCATTCTGTTCAAAGTATAAATTTGCCAGGTTATAGTGAGCCTCAAGGTGACGGGGTTCGTATTTCAGGCACCCTGTGAAATAATCGAATGCCTTCAGTGTATTTCCCGAATGTGTTTCAAGGATTCCCAGGTTGCAATTTGCATCCGCAATACAGTCCTCTGAGATTATTGCTTTTAAATAAGCCTCCTGGGCACCCGGATCGCCCCTTTCATCGAGCCAGAGCGCTTCTTCAAATGGAGTAAACCTTGAAGGCAGCTGAAGTACTTTTGCCTCGCCGGAAGCAAATAAATTTAACTGGCCTTCCTTTTCAAGGTCTTTTGATTTTCGTTTTCTGGCCCGCTTATACCCCAGTCTTGAAGGGCCTGCCGTTTCTAATTGTATTACTTTTGCCAAATCTTACGCCTGTTTTCTCTGCTTTGTTTGTTTCTTCGCCGGTTTTGCAGCTTTCTTTTTTCCCTTTGCCTTCTCCATCGGCATTTTCTGTTTTTTGGCCTCTTCCAGACTTTCCTTCAAAGCCTGCATCATATCCACAACAGGTTTAATCTCCTCTTCTGTGGAAACTATCTCTCTGCCTTCGATCTTTGCCTGGATAAGATCTTTTAATGCAACCTGGTAATGATCATCCATGTTTATGTCATTGAGCTTTATTGCCATGGAGTCAACAAGTGTCTTTGCAAGTTTAAGCTGTTCCTTGTTTGATTTCAATCCATTTAACAAAGGTACTTCTTTAATATTTCTGATCTCATCAGGGTATCGAAGCTTATACATAACCACACCGTTCTCCCTGGGAGAAAGCATAACAATATCCTCCCTGTCTCTTATAACGACACGTCCGACCGCCATTTTTCCCGTTTCTTTCAGGGTTTGCATAAGCAATGAATATGCGCCGGCTGCTACTTCACCATCGGGTCCTAAATAATAAGGTGTATCAAATAATGTCGGATCAACTTCCTTATCTTCAACAAATCCCTCAATCTCAATTATTTTTGTACTTTTAATCTTGATCTTTTCAATATCCTCCTGCTCTACAATAACGTACTGATCAGGTTCGTATTCATAACCTTTGGTTATTTCATTCTGAGAAAGGGACTTTCCGCATTTTTTACATTTTTTATCATAACCTACTCTTCCGTTATCTTCTTTATGAAGCTGGTTGAAGCTTATTGAGCTTTTAGATTCAATCGCTCCGTAAACCCTTACAGGAATTGTTACAAGAGAAAACCGGATATGGCCTTTCCAAATAGCTCTCATTCAGAACCTCATGGTTAATTAAATTTATTGTTGTAAACAAAGTATATGACAATAGTACAATTTTCTTAAATAAGCAATAAAAATTATTGAGCTAAGCAACAGCTCAACCAGGATCTTTTCATAAGGCAATTGATCCAGCCGTTTTGTGAAGTTTTATTTAATAGGTAATTTGAATAGAATATGAAAAAAACGGAGTTATTTATGGCAATTGATGTAAGCGGAAAACGCCAGCATAGTTTTTTTGATGATGTTTTAAGATATTTCGAAAAAGCTGCTTCTTATACAAAATATCCCCAGGGTCTGCTTGACCAGATAAAATACTGCAATAGTGTTTATAGAATGAGATTTCCCGTAAGGATAAAAGACAGCATAGAGGTATTCACTGCTTATCGTGTTGAACATAGTCAGCACAAACTGCCTGTAAAAGGAGGAATAAGGTTCAGTCTTTCGGTCAACCAGGATGAAGTAATGGCCCTGGCCGCCTTAATGACGTACAAATGTGCTGTAGTTGAAGTTCCTTTTGGAGGCGCTAAAGGGGGAGTAAAGATAAATCCCAAATTATACACTGAAGTGGAACTGGAAAACATTACCCGACGATATACCTCGGAACTCATCAAGAAGAACTTCATTGGACCAGGTATCGATGTTCCGGCACCTGATTATGGTACAAGTGGAAGAGAGATGGCATGGATATCAGATACTTATGCCGCGTTCAATCCCGGTCAGATTGATGCCTATGCATGCGTTACAGGAAAACCAATCAGTCAGGGTGGTGTGCATGGCAGAGAAGCCGCTACTGGAAGAGGTGTTTATTATGGTGTGAGAGAAGCTGTCTGCCAGGAGGAAGATATGAAAAAGTTAGGATTGGAAATCGGGATTGAGGGAAAAAGGATAGTAATACAAGGACTCGGGAACGTTGGTTACCATACCGCTAAATGTTTTCAGGAGGGTGGTGCTTTGATTACAACTATTGCCGAGTATGAAGGGGCTATTCATAATGCCAAAGGTCTTGACGTGGAGGCGGTTAAAAAGCACAGGGACGAGACCGGTTCCATTCTGAATTTCAAAAATTCCAAAAATATTAAACATACTGCTGAGGCACTTGAACTTGAATGCGATATATTAATTCCCGCAGCTTTAGAAAACCAGATAAACAGTGAGAATGCGGGAAAAATAAAAGCTAAAATAATTGCAGAAGCAGCGAATGGTCCTGTCACCCCTGAAGCAGAAGAAATTCTACTGAAGAAAAAAATAATGATTATTCCCGATTTATTTCTTAATGCCGGCGGTGTAACTGTGTCTTATTTTGAATGGCTGAAAAATCTCTCTCATATAAGATTCGGCAGAATGGGTAAGAGATATGAGGAGAAACTCAACAGGACGCTGGTGGATTCAATTGAATCGGCCATAGGAAAAAAGCTTAACGACTCATCAAAAAGAGTTATTATTCACGGAGCTGAAGAGGAAGACCTTGTTAATTCAGGTCTTGAAGAAACTATGATCCTGGCGTTCAATGAAATAAGAAAAACCTGGAAGGAAAACCCCAAAATAAAAGATTTGAGAACTGCGGCCTTTGTTAACGCTATAGATAAAATAGCCACTTCGTATATGGCCCTTGGGATATTCCCTTAGATTAATACGGGGATTGCTTCGTTCGGAGACTAGCTGGCAAAGAAAGTGGGCGGTGAAGGAACAGCCGGATAACCTTAAACCATAATCAGGCCGAACCGCCTTCAGGTAACTATACCCACCCACGGAGCTTGCAGGCTTCTGCAACGCGGGCTACGCCTACTACCATCGCACCAAGGCGGGGATGAACCTTCTTCTCTTTAATAGCCTCATCAACACGATAGTAAGCCTTGGTCAGTTTTTCATCCACCAGTTTGTGTATTGTATCTTCGTCCCAGAAGAAAGCATATTTATCCTGCACCATTTCAAGATAAGAAACAGTAACCCCTCCCGCACTTGCGAGAATATCAGGAATTATATGTATGCCTTTTTCATAGAGAATAATGTCTGCTTCAGGCGTTGTAGGTCCGTTAGCCAGTTCACAGATTATCTTTGCCTTAATACTTTCAGCATTCTCCTTATGAATTGAATTTTCCAACGCTGCCGGATATAATACATTTACGTCCAGTTCAAGAAGTTCATTATGTCCTATCTCCTTCGAACCGGGAAAGCCTTTAACAGAACCTTTCTTCAACTTATATGTAACCAGCTCTTTTGTATCAAAACCTTTTTCATTAAAAATAGCCGCCTTTGAATCACTGACAGCCACTAGTTTTCCCCCTCCCAAAATTTCCTGGTGAAGAAGCGCTGCACGCTGACCGGCATTTCCAAAGCCCTGGATTGCGTAAGTTCCTGCAGGATCCACATTGAGCTGCCTGCAGGCTTCCCTAACTGTGATCACACCTCCGCGTGCGGTAGCATCGCGTCTTCCTTCGGTTCCTCCTATCTGTGTCGGCTTATCTGTAAAAGAACCCGGATGATGCTGATTAATAATAGTTTCATATTCGTCCATCATCCAGGCCATGGTTTGAGGGTTTGTATACACATCGGGAGCCGGAACATCCTTATCTACACCTATCATGGGCGCGATTGCCCTGACATATTCCCGTGAAAGGTTTTCAAGTTCTCGAGCCGACAATTCCTTTGGATTACAGCATATCCCTCCTTTTGCTCCTCCCAGCGGAAGATCAACTACTGCGGTTTTCCAGGTCATCCAGCATCCCAATGCTCTTATTGTATCAATGGTTTCATCAGGATGGAACCGGATTCCTCCTTTTGCAGGTCCTCTTGCAAAGTTATATTGTACCCGGTACCCCTGGAATATTTTTACCGTTCCCGAATCCATCTTCACATGGAGTGTAAAATTAAATTCTCTCTGGGGGAGGCTGAGCAGCCTTGCTGTCGGCTCATCCAGGTTTAACATTTTAGCAGCTTCAAGTATCTGTTGTTGTGCAACGCGAAACGAATTATAAGATTCCATTTTATTCTTCCTCAAACTTTGATGGATTATCCTGATCTTTAGGCGTTTCCTTCTTAAGATCGGGTTCCAGAATTATACGGTACCAGCAGTTTTTACAGGTAATTGCTCTGTCAACCTTTAATAATACCTGCTGCCAGGGACTAAGTTTATGTCCGCAATGCGGACAGGTTTCCGGAATTTTTGATTGATCTTCCATAAGCATTCTTTACAATTTTAATTTTCAGGCTTCAAAATAATTCCTTTATTCTTATGCCTGTTCATTTTCACGGTTATAGGTTTTTCGAAACGCAGTAGAGTTGTATATAATTTTTTTTCAGCGGGTTCCTGATTCAGCAGCCAGTCCCAGTTGATGTAACCCTCATGCTTGTGACTATCTACTGTAAAGTACCCGATCATGAATGAAGTTATATTCTGGAAAAAATGGGAACCCTGCGACGGTGTTACAGAAAATTCCTTAAATCCTGATTCAACTATTGTTTTTGCTCCGGCAATCTGCTCCCACTTAACAGGTATCCCCAGCCATGGATCAAGGGTGCCCCATCTTCCCATGCCAATCAGCAGATAGGGTCTGTTCGTTTCCATGAGAGTGGAATTGAACCCGCTGACTTCTTTTGCGACTTCACGTGACTTTGCTCTTTCAAATGTATTAGGATCGACAAGGACTATATCATAAATATCATCAATAATTCCGTTGCCCAGTACTTGTTTACTGGAGCATATCAGGCTATCCTTATCCAGGTCTTCTATCTTAAAATTATCTGATTCACGGTTGATCACAAGCGGCCTCATCTGAAGCAGGCCGAATTCTTTTGGTTTGTCTCTGCCTGTGGCCATATTTACCGCAAACTCTATCTCGATAGAGGTTCCCATTCCCCAGGTTCCCATATCAAGTAGAAGCTCCAGAATTTCAGGCAGTGGGAAGAGTTTGTATTTAAGTAAAGGTGCAAAGGTAACTACCCTCATACCTGGCCTTGAGATACCATCAGAAATTGTATCATTATCGGGGGAATAAGTTGAGCCTACATAAGCCAGAGTACCGTCGGATTCTGCAGATTCTATCGGGTGCTGCTTCAATAAAGTATCCTGGGTTGAAAATTCGAATGATTGATTACCATTCATTTGAAGAGCAAAAAAATCTCTCTGGCTTGTATTGAGTGACTCTTCTACCGAATAGAACTGTATCAGGTCTGTCGGGTACTTTGGACAGAAACGCACAGTGTTGCCGCCGTCTACAACCGTTTTACCTAACCCAAGCGCTACCGAGACGATGCCATCCTGCGGGTTCTGAGGAGGAAGAGGATAAAAATTATATGACTTTGCAACTCCCGAAATATGAGGATAAAATCTTTCACCATAAGCTTCTCCTACCATCCTCTGAATTATAACGGCCATCTTCTCCTCCTCAAGACGGTATGAGGTAAACCTGATATAATTTTTTGCACCTTGGAAAAAAGTTGAAGCATAGACTTTCTTCACGGTGTTTAGCAGATCATTTAGTCTTGCCAGTGAATTATGTTGATTATTCGGCAGCATGAAGGTTCTGTATACACCGGCAAAAGGATGATACTGTGAATCCTCCAGAAGGCTGGATGAACGGACAGCAAGCGGCGTATGCATAAGATCAAGGAAGGCTGCAAGTTCTCCAAGTACATCTTCAGGAAAACTTTCTGCTTCCACGAACTTACGGGTTATCTCTTCATCATCGGCACAGTTAAGCGCGAAAGTTCTTAGATCATTTTCATCAAGGAATTGATCAAAAACCTCCGTTCCCAGTACTACTCCTGAAGGTACAAAGATCTTAATATCCTGAAACTGGTTCCGGACGTTATAGTTGTTTATAAGTGTGTTCACAAAACCGAGTCCCCTTGCTTTACCGCCAAGTGACCCTCCTCCAATTCTCGCGAAAGAGCTATTAGGGTCGAAGATCTCCTTATGAAAGTCGGTGATAATTCCTCTTTGCCGGTTGTGCCGGTAATTTCTTAAGGTATTTATCAGGTATTCTCTAAGCGACTCTATATTCGGATAGTCAGAAACTTTCCTGGGACGAAGTTTATGCGCAAGCCAGAATTCTGTTCTTGCTTTCAGCCAGTTGGAAAAATGATTTCGTTCAGCATGGTATTTAATACTGTCTTCAGGAATTATTTTTAACTGTTCTTCAAGGCTGCGTAAATCATTTGCCCTTCCTACTTCACTTCCTCCGGCAGTACGGAAAATGAAATCACCAAAACTGAAGTAATGGTTAAGAAAGTGCCTTACTTCATTTAAGAGAACAGGGGAGTCTTTCATAACAAAAGCTGCCCCCGTCTCCTTAGCGGAACTTTCATTCAAAGGGTTATTAGAAAGAAGTAGTATGGGAATATCTGTATGTTCTTTTTTTACATCTAAGGCAAAATTAATACCTGCACGGGGATCATTCTCTCCGCGGTGGGGAAAATCTATATCGGATATTATTCCCAGTATAAATTCTTTATACTTTTCATAGTACTCCCACGCTTCCTCATAAGTTGAACAGAGAAGTATTTTTGGCCGTGCCCGCATACGTAGGAATTTATGCGAAAGATTTATTCCTTCGGATATCAACCGCTGCGACTGTTTTAGCATTTCGGTATATATGAGGGGAAGAAAGGAGGAGTAGTAACGCAGGTTGTCTTCAATAGCAATTACGACCTGAACGCCCACCATTTTTGTATCATGTTCAATGTTCATTCTATCTTCAAGATACTTAATGATGGCGATTATAATTCTAAAGTCTCCCTGCCATACAAAAACCTTATCAAAAACAGAGGTATCCTCGTTGATAAGAAGAGTATTCAATTCGAGATTATCGTGAGCAAGCAAGATGATAGGAATATTTAGTCCCGACTCTTTTGCTAATCTCGCAAAATTAATTGCATGCATATCCTCAATATGCAGGGTTGTAATAATGAGGTCGAACCTGTTTTCTTCCTTGGCCAGTTTTATAGCTTCGTGCCCGCTGGAAACCCTTGTGAGTTCCGGAGAGTGACTGAGGTTTAGTCCCTGGTATTCATTACGTATAAGTTCATACAGCCTCCCGTCTTCTTCGAAAAGGTAAAGGTCGTAGAGACTCGAAACCAGGAGTATATCTCTTATACGCAGGCGCATAAGATTCTGAAATCCCTGGAACCGATTTCCGTATCCATGCTCTACCCAGAGATCATCAAAAGATGATCGGATCTGTTCAAAGTTTGCTTTCAAAGGATCAGTTTCCTTTCATGGAAAATAAACCTAATACTCCATGTACAAACAGCAAAAACGGAAACAGTATAACAATCCTATCCCTATACTGCCATAAGAAGTTATAATTAAGAACGAGGCTGTATATAATATAGAACAGGATAATACTGAATGAGAGAACAAAAATCGAATATTTCAGCAATTGATATGAAATAAACCAAAAATTATCCTCTGCCGGAATCTCTTTTGTTTCTATAACCAGGGGACGCAAAGCAAAAAAAGCAAGAAAACCAAGCGCATACGCGCCAAAGAAAACAATAAGTAAGACAGTAGTTAGTCCTACAATTATTTCAAATGAATAGGCGAATAATAAATTTTTATATACTCTCACCTGAATTTACCCGATATTCAGGAAGCTGCTCAAAAGATGAGGTACACACTCTTCAACTTTTGAGACAGCTTCCCTAAAATAAATAACCTAACCTATTAATTATTTACACTACTCCCTGATCCATCATTGCATCTGCAACCTTAAGAAAACCTCCTATGTTGGCTCCATTAACCAGGTTGCCGGGAGTATTAAATCTATCTGACATATCAACACAAGTTTTATGAATGCTCTTCATAATTAATTGAAGGCGCTGATCGACTTCCTCCCGCATCCAGGGAAGCCTCATACTATTCTGCGACATTTCCAGTCCCGATACCGCAACGCCTCCGGCATTTGCAGCTTTTGCCGGACCATAAAGGATTTTATGATCAAGGAACAACTTCACACCCTCAAGAGTGGTAGGCATATTTGCTCCTTCAGATACAACCCTAACACCGTTACTAATAAGGTTTTGTGCATCAACGCAATTTATCTCATTCTGAGTAGCACTTGGGAAGGCGCAATCTGCTTTATTTTGCCACATCGGGTTATGTTCTGCATTAGGATCAAGGTCAGCATAAACAGCACTCTTATATTTATCAGCATATTCCTTAATCCTTCCTCTTCTAACATTCTTCAGTTCCATGATAAACTCAAGCTTCTTCCGGTCAATCCCTGCCTCATCATAAATAAATCCACTTGAATCAGATAATGTTACCGCTTTAGCCCCGAGGTCGATAAGTTTTTCTACAGTATACTGGGCAACATTTCCGCTTCCCGAAACCAGGCAGGTTTTACCTTCTAAAGATTCACGGCGGGACGCCAGCATCTCTGCCGCAAAATAAACAGCACCGTAGCCTGTTGCTTCAGGGCGAATCAATGAACCGCCCCAGTTTAATCCCTTACCGGTCAATACACCGGTGAACTCATTGCGTAATTTTTTATATTGTCCAAAGAGAAATCCAATTTCTCTTCCTCCGACACCTATATCTCCAGCCGGAACGTCTGTATTCGGGCCGATGAAACGGAATAGTTCACTCATAAATGCCTGGCAGAATCTCATAATTTTCATATCGCTCTTCCCCTTAGGATCAAAATCAGAACCTCCTTTACCGCCGCCCATAGGAAGAGTTGTAAGGCTGTTTTTAAAGACCTGTTCAAATGCGAGAAACTTAAGTATGCCCTGATTAACGGAAGGGTGAAATCTTAATCCTCCTTTATAGGGGCCGATAGCGCTGTTCATTTCGATCCTGAAACCACGGTTAATATTTACCTCTCCCTGTTCGTCAACCCATGGCACCCTGAAGGTAATTATCCTTTCCGGCTCAATAATTCTTTCGAGGATTTTTGCGGCTCTGTATTCGGGATGTCTCTCCAGTACAAGCGCTAAAGATTCAGCAACCTCTTCAACAGCTTGGTGGAATTCGGGTTCGGCGGGATTCTTGGCTTTAACCTCAGCCATTAGGTTTTTGACGTACTCTGACATTTATGCCTCCTGTGCAGTTGTATTGTGATTACACTGGCGTAAATCAGGAGTTAGAGTTTTACGCATTTGTTAGGTCCTGTTAAAACTCTCTACTGTTGAAGAGATCAGATCTCCGGCTTTAAAATAATTCCTTTATTCTTACTCCCATTGATTTTTACAACTACAGGTTTAGTGAACTTCAAATGTTTTG
Organism: uncultured Bacteroidota bacterium; assembly: GCA_963839165.1. GTDB lineage: Bacteria > Bacteroidota > Ignavibacteria > Ignavibacteriales > Ignavibacteriaceae > DATFVA01. The sequence continues at coordinate 182,179 of CAWIUG010000011.1, forward strand.
TATATTCCATTTCCTCTATAGGTTTCTGCTTCGAAAGCCATTCCCAGTCAATAAAGGCCGAATCAGCACTGCTGTTTACAGTAAAATAGCCTACCTTAAATGAAGTAATATTTTGGAAGAAATGCGAGCCCTGTGAAGGAGTTACGTTAAGATCTTTGAAACCCGACTCAACAATTGTTGATGCCCCTGAGATCTGATCCCAGGTTACAGGAATTCCGAGCCAGTGGTCAAGACTTCCCCACCTGCCTACACCAATCAGAAGGTATGGTGTTTTACTATTTATAAGTTTTGAATTTATCTGGCTGACTTCGAAGGCAACGTTTCTGCTCTTGGCTCTGTCATATTTGTTAATATCAACATAAACAATATCGTATATGTCTGTCATAGCACCATTTCCCAGTACCTGACTGCTTTGACATAATATTTTATCCTGGGTGTCATGGTCTACATCAAGTTCTTCAACCTCATAGCTGATAACCAGAGGACGCATCTGAAGAAGGGCGAATTCTTTCGGCTGATTTTCATTCACTTTCAGATTAACGGCGAATTCTATTTCAATTGGTACTCCCATTCCCCATGACCCGATATCCAGAATTAAATCGAGTATTTCTGCCAGCGGAAATGCCTTATGTTTCAGTATTGGAGCAAATGTTACTACTCTTTTTCCCACTCTGGAGATACCGTCATAGACTGCATCATTCTCCGGCGAATAGGTGGAGCCCACAAAATAGAGGGTCTGGTCTTCTTCGGCAACAGACAGATCAAACTTCTTTACAAACTGATCCGGTGACCATTTAGACGTAGGTGAGGCTCCTCCGCTATATAGCAAAGAATAGAAATCCTGCTGAGCATTCCTCAGAGTTTCCTTTGTAGAGAAAAACTGAAGCATATGGCGAGGATACTTAGGGCAGAACCTCACAACATTTCCTCCGTCGACAACAGTTTTACCCAGTCCTAATGCAACCATTGCTATACCATCCGATGATTTCTGGGGAGGCACAGGATAAAAATTATAGGACTTGGCGACGCCGGCAAAATCAGGGTAGAATCTGCCGTCTCTCCTCGCCCCCACCAGCCGCTGGATAATTATCGCCATTTTTTCTTCCTCCTGGCGATAATCTGTGGCCTTCATATAATCCTTGGCCTTTTTGTAAAAAGTGGATGCATATACACATTTAATACAATTCAGGAGTTCAGCAAGGCGGATAGCGGGATCTGGGTGATTATTCGGGATCATATAGGTTTCATAAACACCCGCAAAGGGCTGAAACTGAGAATCTTCGAGAAGACTTGACGACCTGATAGCAAGCGGTTCTTTTACAACCTCGAGGAATTCCATTAGTTTGTCCTGGAGTTCCTGCGGGAATTTTTCTGCTTCTATAAATCTTTTGGTAATCTCCTCATCATCGGTAGAACTTAAGGCGAAAACATCGAGCTGATTCTCAATAAGAAATTCATCAAAATAATCGGTCGCAATGACCACAGCAGATGGAACATTCAGTTCCACATTCTCAAACCTGTCCTTAATTTTGTTATGGTTTATGAGTATGTTGATAAAGCCTAGTCCTCTTGCTTTACCTCCAAGCGAGCCAGTGCCTATCCTTGCAAAACTATTCTTTATATCAAATGATTCTTTGTTAAATTCTGTTATGATTCCTTTCAGCCGGTATTCCTGATAATTCCTGATAGATCTCAAAAGGTGATGGCGTAAATCATCCACCGATCTGAAATCAGAAACCTTGCGAGGACGCAGCTGATGAGCCAGCCAGAATTCTGTTCTGGCTTTCAACCATTTAGAAAAATGGTTTCTTTCAGCATGGAACATCAGGCTCTCATCCGGGATTTTCCTTATATAATCCTCGAGTGCCTTCATGTTAGTTGCCCTGCCTACCTCGGAACCGTCGGGAAGCTGAAAGACAAAATCACCAAACCCGAAGTTATTCATCATAAAGTCGCGAAGTTCATGCAGCAGGCGGGGCGACCCCTTCTGTATGAAGTTTGCACCGGCCGAGTAAGCCTTTACTGCGAAGTCAGGATTACTCGATTGAAGCAGAATAGGGATATCTTTTTGACGACTTTTTACCTCACGGGTAAATTTGATCCCTGCCTCAGAATCCCGTTCACCGTGATGTTTAAAATTACTGTCGGTAATTATTCCAAGAATGGATTCCTCATACTTCTCAAAATATTCCCAGGCTTCTTCATATGTTGTACTGAGCAGAATCTTCGGACGGGCACGCATCCTTAAAAACTTATGGGTAAGGTTCACGCCTTCGGTAATAAGTCGCTGTGACTGGTTAAATATCTCGGTATAAATCAGCGGAAGGTAGGAAGAATAAAATTTAACGTTATCCTCCACCAGGATTATAACCTGCACTCCGACAGTAGCAACATCACTATCAACATTCATCCTGTCTTCAGCATATTTTATAATGCCCAGCAGCAGCCTGTAATCTCCCTGCCAGATGAAGATTCTATCGAATACGGAGATGTCGTGTCTTGATATCAGTTCTTTTCTTTCCTTATTGTCATATGCAAGCAGAATCATCGGAGTCTTAACTCCCAGCTCTTTAACCTTTCCAGCGAAGGTAATAACGTGCATATCTTCAATATGAAGAGTTGTTATAATGAGATCGAACTGATTTTCCGATTTGATTAATTCGAGAGCTTCCTCTCCGGTGGTAACGTGGGTAATTTCAGGTGCCTGACTGAGATTCAGATTCTGATATTCCTGACGGATAAGTTCGTATAATCTTCCGTCCTCTTCAAACAGGTAGAAATCATAGAAGCTTGAGACGAGTAAAATCTCACGTATCTTGTACCGCATCAGTTTCTGGAACCGTTTAATGCGGTTTGAAAAAATGTCTTCTAAATGAAAAGCCTGTATTTTACTCATTGAATATTTCTGGGGCTGTCTCAGAGGCAGCCCCGATATAAAAATATAACGCTTAAAACTATACTAAACCCTGGTCAAGCATTGCGTCAGCAACCTTAAGGAATCCAGCAATGTTTGCCCCGTTAACATAGTTTCCTTTTGTTCCGAATCTTTCTGCTGTATGTACACAGGTATCGTGGATGCTCTTCATGATCATCTGTAAGCGTGAATCAACTTCTTCTTTGGGCCATGGGAGCCGCATACTGTTCTGCGACATCTCGAGTCCTGAGGTTGCCACACCTCCTGCATTCGAAGCCTTACCGGGTGAAAACAGTACTTTAGCTTCTTTAAATACTTTATATGCCTCGATCGTAGTAGGCATATTAGCACCTTCGCAGATACAAACACATCCGTTTTTAAGCAGTTCTTTGGCATCATTCTCAAAAATTTCATTCTGGGTAGCGCATGGCATTGCCACGTCTACCTTTACGCTCCAGGGTCTTTTACCCTCGTGGAACTCAGCTTTGAATTTGTCGGCATAATCTTTAACTCTGTCATTTGCGCTTGAACGCATTTCGAGCATATAATCTATCTTCTCACCTTTAATGCCATCCTTATCATATATAAATCCATCCGGACCAGAAAGAGTAACAACTTTTCCGCCAAGCTGATCTATCTTCTGAACCGCACCCCACGCAACGTTTCCGAAACCTGAAACTCCGAATACCTTACCTTCTATATCCATCCCGATTGTCTTCAACATTTCATGAGCAAAATATACCGCACCATAACCTGTAGCTTCAGGACGTATAAGAGAGCCACCCCAGTTCAAACCCTTTCCCGTAAGTACGCCGGTAAATTCATTTCTTAGCCTTTTATACTGACCAAACAAGAAACCAATCTCTCTTCCACCTACACCTATGTCGCCTGCAGGTACATCAGTATTGGGACCGATATGGCGGTATAGTTCTGTCATAAAACTCTGGCAGAATCTCATTACTTCATTATCACTTTTTCCTTTAGGATCGAAATCCGATCCGCCTTTTCCACCGCCCATAGGAAGGGTAGTAAGGCTGTTTTTGAATACCTGTTCAAAAGCTAAAAATTTAAGAATTCCCATATTCACGGAAGGGTGAAAACGAAGCCCTCCTTTGTAAGGACCGATTGCACTATTCATTTCAATTCTGAAACCACGGTTAATATGAATTTCTCCCTGATCATCCATCCAGGGTACACGGAACATAATAACTCTTTCCGGTTCTGTCATTCTTTCAAGGATCTTAGCAGAGCGGTACTCAGGATGTCTTTCAAGTACCAGGTCCAGAGAATCAAATACTTCTTCTACAGCCTGATGAAATTCAGGTTCACTTGGATTAAGTGCTCTCACTTTAGACAGCACATTTTGAGCATATTCGGTCATGACTTTCCTTTAGATTAAAATTTTGAGGTTTGTTCCCAGAAGGGGATATTTTGTACAAGCATTTTTCTATAAAAGTGTGCATAATTATAAAATTAACACAAGAAAAATTAGCAATTCTTTTAATCAAAAACTCAGTAATTATCCGGAATTCTTATTTTCTTGCTTGGGTCACCTTATGTTAATAAGTTTAGGAAGTGTCTTTTTATTAGAGAATAAAAATTAAGGTATCACTATGAACAAAGAAATATTAAAGGAAAAAATCGAGCAGGCGGTTAATATTTTAAATGAAAAAGAGATTGATATGTGGATGATCTTTGTAAGGGAAAGTTCAACTATTCACTGATCCCAGCCTTGACATGATTGTAGGAGGAAACTGGACCTGGGAGTCGGCTTTTATAATAAATAGCGACGGCGAAACCGCAGCCATAGTCGGTTCAATTGAAGAGGAAAATATTAAGCGTACCGGAACGTTTAAAAATATAATGGGTTACTTGAAATCTATAAGAGAACCTTTAAGGAATACCTTAAGAAAAAGAATCCGGAAAATATCGCAGTTAATTATCTCAAAGAACTCAGTGCTTGCCGACGGACTAACTCACGGAATGTATAATATTCTGATGGAACATCTAAAGGGAAGCGGCTATGAGAATAGACTTGTATTCGGCGGAGGAAATTATTTCTGCATTCAGAGGACGGAAATCGCCGACAGAACTTGAGATAATGAAGGAGGCGATTAAAGGAAACAATAAAATTTTCGACGAGAACCGGAAAATTTATAAGTCCAGGAGTTAGCGAGATCGAAATATCAGACTTTGTGAAAGCAAAGTTAAATCGAAAGGGGATTCGAACTTGCCTGGGAAGAAGATCACTGTCCGGCAGTCTTCACAGGGCCGGATCCGCACGGACCGCACTCCGGATCCGACCGACAGCAAAGTGCAGAAAGGGGGCACATGGTAAACATGGATTTCGGCATAAGGTATAAAGATTATTGTTCCGATCTTCAGAGAACGTGGTATGTTTTAAAGAGGGAGAATATAAAGCTCCGGCCGAAGTACAGAAAGGATTTGAAGTTATCAGGGATGCGATACAAAAAGTTGCCGATCATTGAAACCCGGCGCGGTCGGCTGCGATATGGATGATATTGCCCGGAATTATATAACAGATAAAGGATATGAGGAGTATCGCGCATGGTCTCGGCCACCAGGTGGGAAGAAAAGTTCACGACGGCGGTGCGGTTTACTCCCGCGGTGGGAGCGGTATGGTGAAACCCCTATCTGAAAGTTGAAGAAGACCAGGTCTTTACAATAGAACCAAGACTTCCTGTGAAAGATTACGGGGCCTCAACACTTGAAGAGGAAGGTGGTTATTACAAAAGACGGATGCAAGTTCATATCACCGGCTCAGAAAGAACTGATGCTCATTAAATGATTCTTTGTTGAGGCTGTCTCAGAAAACTTTTGGATAAATTTACGCTTTTGAGATAGCCTTCCTCTATAAACCCCCTTCAGACCTTCGTCACTTATATATAAAATTATCTGGTAATTATCCCAATTATTTATAACTTCCGTTAAGCTTTGGTAAAATAATTAACAACAATTGCCCTTACGCAGGTGAATTGTGTCCATTTAAATAATAAAGGAAAATTCTATATGAAAAAAATTGGTTCATTACTGATTTGTTTCGTTTGGTTTGCGGGGATGGAAGTGTCAGCCCAGATTACAATTACACAGAGTGATCTAGAGTCATTTTTGAGTATTGGACATAACCTGACGACATCCCTTGATACAACAACTACATCGTTCAATATAGGTACACCTGGTTCTACCTCATGGGATTTCAGTGGTATTTCCCAGAATAGTCAGTTTACTATTACAACTGAAGCTCCGGCAGGAACTCCGTTCGCCGGAAACTTTCCTGCAGCTACTGTCTGCCTACATGGAACCACTATGGTTGCGGGTTACAGTGCCGAAAGCTGGTCATATGTCGGAGTGAATGGAGGGTTGGTTAATTATGGTACAGGCGCCCAGGCTGAAGTCAGCGGGTATCAGTCAAATATAGTAATGACAAATAATCCTGCGGCTCAGGATTTTGTTGTTCCTCTGACAAATGGTACCAGCTGGACTGAGGATTATGAACAGACAGATTCCAGTATTATTACCGGATTTCCACCAATTGTAAACAGTTCAAATATCCATGTTGAGAATATGGTTGATGCCTATGGGACAATGATTCTTCCAGGAGGAGGAACCGTGCAGGCACTACGTATTAGATCTGATATGACCCAGACGGGAGCATCTTATACACGAAGTATTTCATATATGTTTATTACTAACAGCGGTACCCAGTTTTCCGTTGAAGCTGCCGATACCACTTCTCCTAATTCAGGGGTGATACCCATATACGGTATCACTTTCATAAATTCTAACGTGACAGCTATAAATCAGGCGGACAACAATATTCCGCAGAATTTCCTGCTGGATCAGAATTATCCTAATCCGTTTAACCCTTCAACACAGATAAACTATTCTATTCCTTCTGCTCAAAAGGTAACATTAAAGATATATGATGAGCTCGGGAAGGAAGTTGCCACTCTGGTCAACACAGAACAGGCGGCTGGTAATTATACAGTGGATTTTAATGCTTCTGAATTTGCTAGCGGTGTATATTTCTACAGTATTCAGGCTGGAAATTTTATGCAGATGAAGAAAATGATCCTAATGAAGTAAGCGTGTGATAGCCGATTATTTAATACCCCGGAAGATCACATCTTCCGGGTTTTTTGATACCTGAACATTAAAATTGACAGCTTCTGGTATAGGCTGAATAAAGTAGTTCATTATAGTCATCCATATTGATTTCAATTGCGCCGAACATTTTAAGATGGGGAGTCATGAATCGAACATCAAGGAGAGCGAAATCCTTTTCTTTCAGGTGATATAAGAGGTTTATCAAAGCCGATTTTGATGCCTGGGGTTGTCTCGAAAACATCGACTCTCCGAAGAAAGCACCTCTGAAGGTAACACCGTAAAGTCCACCTACCAGCCTGCCTTTTTCCCAGGTTTCTACGGTATGAATATGTCCCATCTTTTTAAGTTTGAGGTATGCCCGGATAAGTTTTTCAGATATCCAGGTTGATTCCCTATCGGCACATCCTTTTACGATATTAAGAAAATCTGTATCATACCTTGTTTCATAATCTTTTTTCTCAAGGAATTTTCTTAAAGAACGGGGAAAGTTAAAATTATTAAGAGGTATAACAGTTCGTATCTCAGGCATATACCAATTAATCTTATTTGTATCCTCATCAGCCATAGGAAACGCACCGCTTGCATACAGGCGGATCATATTCCGGGGCTTTAGAAGCTCATCCTGGTCATATATTTTATCTTCACTCATTCAGGGGAGGGATTTATTCATCAATTTTAACCTCAAGCTGAATGATGCTGTATCCTTCTTTGGTCTCATATGCCGCATACAAAACCCCGGCGAGAACGCTTACCATTCCTAAAAGAAAAATAATAGTGATTAATACATTTATATTTACAGCGGCAAAATATTGTATGCCGATTAGAAGGGACGTTATAACGAATAGGGCAACAGCAATGGTGTAGGAAAGAACAGCGTTACGAACCAGCTTTACCCTGAAAGTCAACTTATCGATCTGTAATGAAATACTTTCCAGCCGCACATTTTCCTCATAGCTGAATTCGCGGTCTGCGGCTTTTCCAAGCACCCTGCGTCTTTCTTCATTGAGTAATCTTATCCTGTTAACAACAAGGGAATATTTATTGTTCATCCCGAGCAGAAGAAGTCCACATGCTGAGACCATGAGTCCCGGTGCAAGCATTAGTTGGATTACCTGGATAATGGAATTTAAGTCGGACATATAAAACCCGCTAAAAATCTGAAATGAGTGTCGATAAAATAAAATGAAAAAAGCTGACAATTCAAAAGCATGTCAGCTTTACTTTCATCGGATGAAGATTCAGGTTGTATCCGGGTTTACGTTTTTGCACCAGGTAAATTATAATTCTTTGTTCTCAGAAAAATTGAACCGAAATAATTTTTTATTGTTTCAGTATCAATAATAGAAACCCGTAAGCGGGTATTCACATCTATTGAACTAAGCATAGCCATCATGTCATTATCACCGTTTACGGGTTCTTTTAATTTCAAAGACACGAACAAAGGGTGCTCTCTTTTTATCAATTCCGCTGTTCCCGCCGCATTGAAGTTTTTATGCACCTCCGACTTAAACAGCCTGCCGAACATCTCTACGGGAGAGCCGGATGCACGGGAATTCCTGATTATCATAAATTTCATATGCTAAACGCCCGAATGATTACGGCAGAAATGTAATGAAAAGGATGTATGTATTATGTGATTTAAATTATGATTCTGAAGCAGGTTTAACCGCCGGCTCTTTTTATAAAATCGATTATGTCAGGATCTTTTGAATGCAAAAGTTCTTCCGGCGTTCCTTCAAAGTGAATTTTTCCATCATGCATCATTGCAACTTTATCTGCAACATTTTTAACGCTGTATAAGTCATGAGTTACAACAACTGAAGTAACGCTGATTTTATCGCTCAGTTCTTTTATTAAGCTGTCAATTGAATCCGACATGATAGGATCAAGTCCTGTAGTTGGTTCATCATAAAGGATGTAATCCGGATTGGTAACAAGCGCTCTCGCCAGTCCAACTCTTTTTTTCATTCCTCCTGAAAGTTCCGCAGGTTTAAGATCATAAATATCCTTCAATCCCACCAGTTCGAGTTTCTCTCTAACAATTCGTTCAATCTCAGATCGTTGAAATCCGTTTTTAGATTCTTCCAGTGGAAGCCCTACATTCTCCTGCACCGTTAATGAATCAAATAAAGCAGCACCCTGGAAAAGGAATCCAAACATTTTTCTCAGCTCATACAATTCAGGCATGGAAAGTTCCGAAACCACCTGTCCTTCTACCTTTACCCACCCGGAATCAGGTTGAAGCAGGCCTACTATATGCTTAATAAGTACACTCTTCCCGCAGCCGCTTCTGCCGATTACTACAGTGGTCTGTCCTTTTTCAATTTTCAGGTTTACCCCAGTAAGAACCTCTTTGCCGGAAAATCTTTTATGCAGATCGTAAATTTCTATCATAATATTTAATCAGGTTAATACATAAAAATACCGAAAATTTATGTCAGAATTAATAAAACGGCTTATCCCTCTTACTACTTTCCCGATTTTAAGTAACCCAAAATCTTCATAATTTTAAGATGTGGAAAATAATAGAGGTTAAGAATGAAAAAGCGCGCACTTTTTATCCTGTTCCTTGCTGTATTTTTCCAGAGCGGATTATGCCAGTCATCATCTCCTTATTACACCCAGGACGAATTCGGAATTGCATCCCCCGGGGCGTACAAATATGGATTATACGGGTATGTCAACCCTGCACTTCTCTCAATGGTCGATCAGCCGGATCTTTATTTTACTTTCAGCGATGAAAAAGGGAGATGGAACGATTTCAACCATTATGGGATTTTCACAGCCTTTCCTCACCTTGGTTTCGGATTCGTTAATACTAAATTGAATTCATTTTCTGTAACCGATTATAAATTGTCGTCAGGCTTCGGTAGTGAGGAGTTTAGTATGGGATTCGGCTATAGCTGGTCATCCGGAGACCTTAATGAATTCAGCCGCTCCGATTTCTTCACTATCGGAACCATATACAGACCCGTCAAATACGCTTCGCTTGGCATTATTGGAAACTTTTCTACATCAAGCAATAACGAAGGAGCTCTGGATCTTGCTGTAAGGCCTCTGGGAGATGAAAAGCTTACTCTTTTCGCCGATTACGTCTTTGGCAACGGGAAGCTGAAGAATGACCTGAGATGGAGTACGGGAGCAGTAACAGAACTGCTGCCGGGTATAAGAGTTTCAGGAAGGTATTTCTCAAATCATTTCTTCGATATCGGGGTAGGACTAAGTTTCGGTCGTCTCGGGCTTTCGAGTCAAAGCCGTTTTTCAAAAGACGGCACATATGGTTATAACATATACGGAATACGGGTCGGGTCATATGACAGAAATATGATGCAAACCCTGGAAACTAAAACCGATTATGTAAAGCTTGACCTGCTAGGGGGAATGAAATATCAGAGATATAAGTTATTCGATAACTCGAATACACTCTTTAACACTCTCAATGAAATTGATGCCGCAGGAAATGATAATTCAATATCAGGAATTGTTATCAATCTTTCAGGAATGGAAGTTAACCGGGAGATGATCTGGGAACTCAGGGAGAAACTCAAACAAATTAAGGATAGAGGGAAGTCCATCATCATCTACCTTGACCGTGTTAATATAGATGGTTATTACCTTGCTTCAATCGCCGATAAAATTATTATGAATCCCCAGGGTACAATAACACTTGAAGGATATATTTGGGGACGACAATATTACACTAACCTTCTTGAGAAACTTGGTATCGGTTTTACCGAATTAAGATATTTCAAATTTAAGTCGGCAATGGAATCTTTCTCGCGTACACAAATGAGTGAAGCCGACAGTATTCAGTGGAAAGCTATAATCGATGCGTATTATAATGTCACCAGGGACGGTATCTGCAGAAGCAGAAATATGCAGACTGATGAATATGACAATCTTGTAAACGAAACAGCTCTTTTTCTTCCTTCGGCAGCTTTAAGAAACAACCTGGTTGATACTCTTGCCAGGTGGGAGAATATAAATGAAATAGTCAATGAGAATGAGGAAGAGAAGAAAAACCTGGTTTCCCCCGGTTCTTTATCAGAGTTTCAGCTTCCGGATGATAATTATTGGGGAAAAAAACCTGAGATAGCCATAATATATGCTATAGGTGAGTGTGCAATGGACCAGGGAATAAATGCAAGGAGTCTTGTTAAAGTTATTGAATCGGCTGCCAATGATCCGGATATAAAGGGTGTAGTATTTAGAGTGGATTCTCCGGGTGGTGATGGAATGGCCTCGGATATTGTTGCGGAAGCAATTAAAGAATGTAAGAAAATGAAGCCGGTTATTGTGTCCCAGGGATATGTTGCGGGATCAGGAGGGTACTGGCTGTCAATGTACGGTGATGAGATATATGCCGCTCCAACTACCATAACCGGTTCGATAGGTGTAATAGGAGGCTGGTACTATAATAAGACACTTAAGCAGGATATCGGTGTTTCTACCGATCTCGTTCAGATTGGTAAACATGCCGATCTGCCATTTGGAATGAGAGTTCCTTTCATAGGTGTATCACTGCCTGACAGAGACCTCACGAAGGATGAATTGAATAAGGCAGAAAATATGATTAAAGAGACTTATCGTGATTTTGTGGGGAAAGTTGCACAAGGAAGGAACATGGAATACGGTAAAGTTCAGGAAATAGCGCAGGGCAGGGTATGGTCAGGTATTGATGGGAAGAGAATAAATCTTGTAGATGAGATAGGGGGACTTTATGACGCAATTAATGAAGCAGTTGGTAAGGCAGGTCTTAGTGGACAGGAATATAATATTAAAGAATACCCCGAAGCTCCCTGGTTCAATTTCGGTTCTCTTGTCCCGAATATATTAGGATTAAATCTCCAGGATGATACTATATTTGATCACCTGAAATTCAGGTTAAAGTACAACGGTCTTCCCCTTTATATGCTGCCGTTAGAAAATATGATCTACGATTTTCCTATAAAGAGATACTAATAGAATATAGTATGTCATTTTATGAAGCTCTTAAAAGATTATTTCGGGAACTTATTCTTTTAAGATAATCTCATATACTTATTCTATATCTTTAACGGAGGATTTGGTAACCTTCGTATTGAAGCTGCTATCAGTCAGATGTATATTAACCTTTGAATGGTCAAAAACATCATCGGAGAGCTGCATAGCCAGTATCTCAGCATAATTTTGATATTGATCGCTGTTGATCATCTCTGTCGGGACACTCAGACTCAAATCATAAGTGCTGTCTGATTTTATCAGTCTTGCCTTATGAACTTCATCATTAAAGATAGCGCACTGGTTTATGTAATTGGCGAGACTTTCAATTTTATCACCCGAAATGTTTTTATCGTAATAGAGCTCTCCCTTATCAAGTTGCTTTTTCTCATAATTTTCACCACTGCAGCCGTAAACTATTAGAATTGAACATAACATGAATAATGAGATAGAGAAATATGACTTATTATTTTTTTTCATCGCCTCCCTCACAATGTTATTGACAATAAAACCTACTAAAAGTAATTAGCATAATCAATCAATTTTCAGATTTCCCGGGATAAAACATTGCTTTGTGATTCTAATCCCAGTCAGTCATTATCAAAAAAATCAAAGAATTCATTAAAAAAACTTGTTACTAACAAGATTCTTTTCGTATAATTCGAAATGCAGATTTAAAATGCTCAGAGGAGAGAAAAATCATATCTTAAAAATTTCCTAAAAGTTAAGCGGAGGCCAGATGTTTAAAGGACATCCAAAAGGACTTTATGTACTTTTTTTTACAGAAATGTGGGAGCGATTTGGTTTCTATACAATGCTCGCAATTTTTGTTTACTATTTAAGCGAAAATTTCGGCTGGGATGCCGCTACTGTCACCAACGTTTATGGGATCTTCATCGCGTTTGTTTATTTCACCCCTATAGTAGGTGGCTGGATTGCCGACAATGTTCTTGGTTATGGAAAGACTATAATAATCGGCGCAATAATAATGTGTATTGGTTACGGACTTATGGCTGTGCCTACCCAAACACCGTTCCTTCTCTACATTGCCCTTGCAGTTGTCTGCATAGGTAATGGAATGTTTAAGGCAAATATTTCAGTTCTGGTCGGCAACCTTTATGGTCATTCTTCCGGATCATTAAAAGATGCGGGATACAATATTTTCTATATGGGGATAAACATCGGTGCTTTCTATGCTCCATTTGCGGCTGCCGGCGTAAGACAATTCTTTATGGAAAACTTCGGCACTACCCTTGCGCATGGATATAATGCAGTGTTTGCAGTTGCCTCTGCAGGAATGATTGTGTCGCTGCTAGTTTTTACAATTTTTAGAAAATATTATGCTGATGCAGACTACAGGTCAAAGGTCAACCCAAATACTGATAAGGATGTTACCCTAACTAAAAAACAGGAAAAAGAACGGGTTGGTGCACTGCTTACAATCTTTGCGATTGTTATTTTCTTCTGGATGGCATTTCATCAGAATGGCGCAGCCCTCTCGCTGTTTGCAAGGGATTATACATTCAGCGCCGTGCACAAATTTACCTATATCCTTTTTGACGTAATTGGACTGCATGCTGTACTTGCTGTTATTCTCGGCGCCGCAGTTGCTCTCAGCAGGAAAACCTCGGTTAAAACAAAAGGTATCGGTAGTTTCTTTGTGCTGATTGGCCTTATTGTAATTATTTATAAACTGAATAGTCTGCCGGATACAAACTCTATTGCCCCTGAACAGTTTCAGTCATTTAACCCGATGTTCATCGTTCTGCTTACCCCTGTCATAGTTGGCTATTTCGCCTGGCTTAACAGAAAGGGAAAGGAACCTTCCTCTCCAGCAAAAATCGGAATAGGTATGCTGATTACGGGACTTGCGTATATTATCATGGTTATAGCCTCAACAGGACTTCCACCAGTTTACTCTCTTAACGGAGGAACATCACCTGTAACTGTTTCACCCTTCTGGCTTATCGGTACCTATTTTACACTTACCCTGGCAGAGTTGCACTTAAGTCCGATGGGACTCTCATTTGTTTCGAAGGTCGCTCCTCCCAAAATGAAAGGACTCTTAATGGGAGGCTGGTTTGGGGCGACAGCCATCGGTAATTATCTGTCGGGTTTTGTAGGCAGGTTTTATCAGAACTGGGAACTCTGGCAGTTCTTCCTTCTTCTCGTGGTTACTTCTTTAATTGCGGCGGGACTTGTGGTTATTTTCCTGAAAAGACTTAAAGCGGCAACAGGATAAATATCGTTGGGGAAACCGGATCAGAGTTTTTAATCTCATTCCACTCCCGGCTTTTCGGAAAGGTTTTGGAGTAGGGAGAGGTTCATTCTTCCCAGGCTCTGTATGAAAGATTCTCTAAATTATTTCGGGATCGTTTATTGTCATTTCATTCTGAATGTTCCCGGTGTTAAGTGTGCCTGCTGGTTCAAACAGTACTAGGTGAACCTCTTCGTCTGCCGAAGGTTTGTGTTCAACTCCCTTTGGTACAATGAAGAATTCTCCTTCGCTCAGAAGAACTGTCTTCTCTTTGAGGTGAATCTTCAATTTCCCTTTCACCACCAGGAATAATTCATCTTCATTTTCATGATGATGCCAGACGAACGAACCCTTAAGTTTTGCAACTTTTACATGCTGACCATTGAGTTCACCAACAATTTTAGGCTGCCAGTATTCCTGAATGGCTGAAAGCTTTTCTTCAATGTTAACTTTGTTCATTATTTGCCTCCCTCAATTAATCGTCTGTGATAATTTATCTGTCCCAGGTGATAATCAAAATGGTTGATGATATGAATAAGAGTATAACCATATTCTCTCAGCTTTCCGCCGATTTTATCTGGAAATGTTTTGTTCATATCAGTATCATTAAGCTTCGGCAGCGATTTTTTTACAACCTCAATCAGGGCATCGATATTTTTATTTAACTCCTCCCTTGGTATATTTTTATCAGAAAATTCCGTCTGCCTGTCTCTTTGATACCCTGTTCCGCCAATAAGATGACCAACAAAATGATTCACGTTACCCACAAGATGTAGACAAAGGTTTCCCGCAGAATTTGCTATATCCCCCTTTATGATCCACATATTACTTTCATCTTTGTAAAGGTTGATCTCATTTTTCAGTTTGTTCAGCTCAGTCTCAAATATCTCCATCAACCATCCTGAGAACATATCATCCTCCTTTAATTTGTAATTGCATAAAGACGGACATCAACCAGTTTTCCGTCCTTTATATAATATTTTTTAAGAGTGCCTTCATACTCAAAACCGCATTTTTCAAGCACCCTGCATGAACCGGAATTATGTTCGAATACCGTAGCTTCAATTCTTTTTAAATGAAGCGAATCAAAACCATACTGGCAGAAACTTTTCACAACTTTGCTCATTATTCCTCTGTTCCAGAAATCCCTTGCCAGCCAGTAACCCAGTTCATCCTTATGGGATGTAAGCCCATACTTCATATGGAAGCTGATCCCGCCGATGAGCTGTTTATCTGCTGTCCTGATCGCAAAGTTGAGGCTCACGCCGGATTTCTTTCTATTTTCATTTACAAACCTGAACCACCAGTCGGCATCTTTTGAAGTATAAGGGAAAGGAAGCCGGAGTGTATTTTCATAGATCTCCCTGTCTGAAAGAAACCGGATAAGGTTGTCTTTATCCTTCTTCGAAGGCTCATCGAGATATATATTATTATCTACTTTAATTTTCATGATCCCGGATCCATACCCTGAATTCTCTTTTTTCATCTTAATTCAGGTAGTCAATTTTCTTAATCTGGGTGTCGTAGATTTTCCACTCACCGTCCGTTTTATGAAGTATATGAACGCCTTCAATCCTGTTGTCTCTGAAAGTAGGACCCTTAATCTTCTTGGTAATCTGTACAAACTGAACTTTTGCTTCATCATCTTTCAATTCGATTATTTTAAGATCCTTTACCTGGTAATTAAGATCATAGGTGCTGAAAATAGTATTCATCATATCATTGAGATGGCCAAAGTTTTTATTTTCCTTATCCATTGTGTTGATATAGGCGGTTACATCCTCATCATTGCCTGCTTCAGTATTTTTCATGATTACATTTTTAACAGCCTGTTCTTCGCTGTTGTCGGTGCTGCAGCCATTTATTACGAGAAGGGATATAAGTAAAAGAAAAACATATTTCATTTTAATTCTCCTTGTCAGGATTTATAATATAATTACTTTGAGAATTAATTTAATACAAATAAAAAAAGCCGCAAAGTCTAAAATGCTTTACGGCTTTTTCGTGATTCCCATTTTACAGACCTTCACCTCATCTTTACCTGTTCATTCAAATCGTCTTTGAATACATACAATCAGGAATCACAAACTTGTCTTCCCGCCTTACCTGCTGTTAACTCACTTTAGTATTTAGACGCTGTCATGAGGGGAAAGGTTTAAAAAGAAGTGCCGCTTATTTCAGCGGCCTTAGAAGGGATAATGATTCTGTGATTTAGCTTCCTTATCTCTGTATCTTTACCTATTCAATTGTGTCTTCATTATAATCATCATTACCAGAATCATTTCATATTTTATTATCTGCTAAGTATATCGCAAGCGTTATGCCAAAGAATATTTCTCCGAAATGAGGGAATATATCAGAATTTGTTGGTGATTTGTGACTGGAAAACGAAGTGGTTTCGCAGGGTATGAATATTTTTCAATATCTAAGTCTGATCAGAAATATTTTGCTGAACAAGGCTGTCTCCAGAAATAAACACTGCACTTGTGATGTATAACAATTATAATATCATTAAAGCTTCCTTGCCGCTACAACTACCGTCTTCAGGTTTTCCACAACACCCGCATTATCATTCAAGGCCTCAAGGAAAACAATATAAATTCCTATCCTCAAGGGTATACCGCTGTCTTCCAATCCGTCAAAAATAACCGAGCCCTGTGAAGCCGAAGGCATGTTATTTGCAACTGTACGAACCAACCTTCCGCGGCTATCAAAAATTTTTATCCTTATTTGTGAAACGGCCTGAGATAGGGTATAATTTATTATGCAGAAATCTTCATACCCATCGTTATCAGGAGAAAAAGGGTTGGGGGAAACAGAAATACCCGCCTGCCGGTTATTATTTTCCGTGAAAATACTGTTCTGTCTGCCAGGAGTAGCCCCAAGGTAATCTACCGAAGTACTCCAGTTCTGATGATAGTTTCCGGTAAGAGCGGGATTAATTCTTTCAAGCGATTTATTCTTAGTGATGTGGATATTCCTGTTGTGCCAGCTGGAAGAATAAACAAGCGAATCAATAATATTTCCTCTTACATCCTTCAGCAGAATTAGTTCTCCCGCATTCGATAATCCGAGATCACCGGTTCCTGCCAATCTGAAGTTGTTGAATTCATCAGGGGAATAAATAGAGAAAACGGCTGAGTCAGCCGCGAGCAGGTAATATCCTGCAGAGGGGAATTTGAAGTATGATTCTGAAAGCCTGAATGTCTTTCCGCCTGACTCTTCAAAGGTCCAGCCTCCTATATCTATTGTGTCGCTGCTGTTATTATAAAACTCAACGAACTCACAATTGTCAATTCCAGGATCACTCATTATTTCATTTATTACAACCGAACTTCTTTCTCCACGAGGAATACCAGAAAGGGAATTACCTTTGCCAGGAGTACTTTTTTCCGAACTAATTGAAGAAGCCCACCTGCCTGTTCCGCCCATTGTATCTGCTGTATCAATTCTTTCGAGTGAATACCCATTCTTACCTCCCCATGAGGATTGGTAATGAATACTGTCGATAATACCTCCTCTAAAATCATACAGTATCATATAATCTCCTGAATTACCCAGATTACCGAATTCAGCTGTAAAAAGGGAGGAGACTTCCGGATGAAAGGCATTAAAAGATGTATCTTTTGCTATAACTGCAAACTGACCTGGTTTCAGGTAAGAATCACGGTCTGTAATTAAGCCTCCTGAAAGTGCACCAGGAGTATCTCCGGCCGACCAGTTTCTAATATTAATGCTATCCGCTGAAGTATTTACGATTTCAAACCATTCCGGCTCACCTTCGGCAGGATCATACATTATCTCATTTATCATTGCAGCGTGACTACCGTAGCCCGGGCTAACAACTCTCTCACGGTAGTTATTTAATGTATCCTCATCCCCGGATAACATTACTCTTACAGCGGTCCTTATTTCTTTCGATAGATTATTAAAGGAAGTTTGGGAAATAATAAAAAGCGAATCATCTGCAGAGATAGAAATACCCGCCTGTGAGGAGATGAGCCTGTCAACCGTACTGTTTGAATCACTATCGATATAAAATTCGGCGGTGATCCCCGTTGCGCTCCCCTTCCCTTTATTTTTTATCATCGCTGTAATAAAAACATTATTACCTTCAACAGGAAATTCAGGATCTGATGATATACGGTCGATAATTATATCACGATTCTTTGGAGTAATACTGTTTATCCTCCCCGGTGTGCCAAATTCTATATCCTCAGACGATCCCCAGTTGGAAGCAAGGTTAGTAGAAGCGGAAACTGACACCCTTTCCAGCGAATGACCCGGCCTGCCGCCCCAGGTGCTGGTAAAAAACAATGAGTCCATGGTTTGTCCCCGCGGATCTTTCAATACGAAGCCGTCCGCATCATTATTTAATACAGGAAGACTTAATACTTCCAGGGGAGAAGGTATAAGACGATGAAATTGAAGTATAGAGGAATCCCTGGCAATGACAAAGTAATTGTGGGAAGGGATAAAAATCTCAGAATCTATTTCAGACAAAGAGGGTGATGAAATTACATCGCTGAAACTCCAGTCTTTCAGACAGATGGAATCATCAGATTTGTTATAAAACTCAACCCACTCAGGCTCGCCTCCTTCGGGATAGTACATAACTTCATTTATTACAATTGTACCTTGAGGATAGCCGGGATATATTTTCGAAACACTATAATTATTGCTTGTATCCATGTCAGCTGTAAAGATTGCCTCTGCATAAAAGATACGAGCTGTGAAAAGGCTGCTTACTATATAGTCAGGATCAATGACGGCAGAATCTCCAGGTGAAAGAAAGAGTCCGTTTTGGTTTGCCAGCAATATGTCAGGCAGAGAATCAAGATCGGTATCTTCATACAGCCGGAGGGAATAAGGTGCAGCAGTCAGTCCCGGATTCTTTATTTTTATCAGTAGAGAAACATCGTCTCCGAATACAGGGTAGGGGGGTGAAGAAATAATTTCCATAACGCAGAGATCATTTTCTTTAGAGGTTACAGAATTCACATAGCCGGGAGTCGCCTTATAACGGCTGATTGAAGTTCTCCAGTTTCCAGTCTCAGAGGCAGAACTATCGGCATCGATTCTTTCAAGAGAAAATCCATCACCGCCACCCCAGTCAGGACTATATTCCAGCGAATCTATCACGCGATTCATGGAGTCAAGAAGTATAATTTTATCTCCCGAATTATTTAAGGCTGAAAATGATTTTATCATAAGCAGTGCATTAACGTTAAAGTAATTGGTTATGGTACTGTCATCTGATATAAGAGCAAAACCTCCAGGAGGCAGGATTATATCCTTAACACAGAAAGTAATGGTATCCCTGGAATCTGCCAGCTTATGATTTTTGAGATCAAGAGGTATGCTGCTTCTATTCAGGATCTCTATCCATTCAGGCTGAGGACTCACTGGATCATACATAAATTCGTTTATCACAAGATCATTCCTGAACTCAAAAACCTCCATTCCCCGGAAATTTGCATAGGCGGTATTGTTTGTCATATCATTGTCAGGGGATGCTATCACCGTTGCAATAAAATAGTTCTGACCATTTCCGAAATTCGATGTAAACAAATTGAAAACTACCGTGTCGCCTGAAAACAAAGGTCCCGAATTTACAGATGAAGTAAGCTCCGATGACTGAGCAATTGAATCCTCATTTATATCATAATAAAGGAGCAGAGAAAAAGACGGGTAAGTATTCAAACCTGCATTCTTAATAGTAATTTTAAACCGAGCCGGATCCCCAATCACCGCATATTCGCTTGTTTCAAACCCGGAGATTTCAAGATCGTTTCTCTTAGGTGTTACAGAATTGATTTGTCCCGGTGTAGCTCTGAATATACTCTCACAGGTGAGCCAGTTATCCTCATTGCTACCCATTTCATCAACAGAAATTCTTTCAAGTGATCTTCCCTCAGCTCCTCCCCAGTCAGGTGAATAAATCAAGCTGTCGATCACTAGTCCGAGCGAATCTTTAATTACAACTGCATCCCCAGTGTTATTCAGGGCGGGCAGACTGAATGCTATTATCGGTGAAGGAACATCGTAGAAGTCGAGCACAGATGAATCTCTTGTAAGAACCATGAACCCCCCCGGTGAGATAAAGAACTCCTGATCTATTATAATTCTTGAAGTTGAATAATCTGAAAACTTCCATCCCTTAAGGTTTATTTCATCTGAAGATTGGTTATAGATCTCTACCCACTCCGGTTCTTCTGATGCAGGAGCGTACATTATCTCATTAATAACAATATCATTGTACAGAGTACCGGGAGGATAAACACTAAAGCTTTTCCAGGCAGTGTTATCCAGGGTGTCTTCATCCGGGGGAAATACAACTTCCGCAATAATGTTATAAAACCCGGAAGAAGCTGAAAGGATTTGTGCTACGACAGTAAGGGAATCGTGTTGCTGCAGACCGGAATATTCCTGTGAGTAAATCTCCTCTCCTGCCTGTGGGATTGAATCCAGGTTGACATCATTATAAACCATTACTGTGAAGTTATCCGCAGCGTTTTCACCACCGTTCTTTATATCCGAAATTATCAGAATATTATCACCTTCAAATGGCAACAAGGGCGATATAGTAACAGATTTTATTTCAAGATCATAACCTACCGGAGTAACAGAATTTTGAAATCCGGGGGTTCCGTTGGGATAACCAGAGTTAAGCCAGTTGATTTGTGAACTATCAGAACCGACCAGAATTTTCTCATCTGAATGAGCCTGGGGATTATCCGCTGAGTATGTATAAACATCGAGAGTATCGTCATTCGCTGAGAGAAGCCATACGGGACGGTCAGACGTATTTGCCATACCGGTTGATCCGAAATAATTATCTGTAATTTTCAGGATCAGCGGTCCCGGAGGTATAAGGTTATTGTAGATACCTGATTCAATATCATAATCTGCCTCAAATACTACAGCATAACTTAATGGCTCCAGTAACGTTCCCTGTCCGGTGCCGATAATAAAATCGGGGGATGAATTATAATACTTTATACCAAAACCGTAAAGATCAATGCTGATGGAACCAGTATTATAAATCTCAATGAATTCATTATTCCCTGAAACAGGGTAGAACATTATTTCATTAAGTTTGAGTGAAGTCTGTGAGAAACAAATAGATGAGTATATCAGAAAAAAGAAGAATACTCTGGTCATCCCCGGGAGCCCTTTATTTTATTATTTTGTACTTCGAAAAATAAAAAAAATTATAAATTTATTTTCTTCAGTCCCTCCAGATGCTTCCTTGAAAAATATTCTACTATAAAATCAGGCAATATCTTTATAAGTCTTGTTCCCATTACGGTGGGGAAAGGAAACTGGATAACTTTCTTTTCCTTCTTTAAACCATCGATAATTATACCTGCCGCCTTATCCGGTTTCATAAGGAAGGGCATATGAAATTCATTCTTATCTGTCATGGGAGTTTGTACGAAACCGGGTCTTATTGTTATCACCTTAATGTTATATTTTTTCAGTTCGGTGTGCAGACTTTCGAGGAGCCGGGTGAATGCTGCCTTACTTGCACTATAAAAACCGCTTCGCGGAAATCCTCTTACATCGGAAAGACTTGATACGCCTGCTATTACCCCTTCTTTTTTAGAAATAAAGTGGGGAATCAGTTTCTCAAGAAAATAAAATTGGGAGATAAGATTGACTGAGATAATTTCTTCTCCCTGTTCCGAAGTAAAGTTCTCAGCGTCGATCCTCCGGCTTAGGCCGGCATTCAAAATCAGTATATCAATCCCTCCAAAAGCATCCATCACTTTGGTTATAGCTGAATGAACTTCTTCCCTGCGGGTTACATCACAGTGTATGGGAAGTACAACATTGTGGTCAGAACTAAATCTTTCAGAAATTTTATTGAGTTTTTCTATACTCCTGGCAAGAAGGGCGATCCTGCAATTTTCCTTTGCAAGTTTGACGGCAAGTTCATAGCCGATACCGCTCGATGCACCCGTCAGTAATATTGACTTCCCCGGAAGATTCATAATAATCCTTCAAATGAAGATATTTAATCTAAGAAAAAGCGGAGAAAGATATTGAGAATGGAAATGCTGTAGAAAATGAGACTAATAATAATTTTAAACTTTTGAATTATCATTCTAATTGTTATCTTGCTACAAAAATTATTCCAATGTTTTTTAATAATAACATAGTACCGGTCGAGGATGTTGAAGTAAGGAAAGAGGTTCTAAAAACCCGCTTTTCGTGCGATTTGGAGAAATGTAAAGGAGCATGCTGTACATTCGAGAGTGAATTTGGAGCTCCTCTTCATGAAGAAGAAGTAAAGATAATAGGTGAAATTTTACCGGAAGTTATGCCATATCTTCCCGAAGAACATCAAAAAGTGATCCAAAACGAAGGTTTTTACCGGTATAAAAGTAGAGAATTGATGACTCATAGTCTCAACAATAAAGCCTGTGTTTTTGTTTATTATGAAAACGGAATAGCAAAATGCGGAATTGAAAAAGCATATTTTGACGGAAAAACGGATTTCAGAAAACCGGTCTCGTGTCATCTTTTTCCTATCAGGGTTACGAAGTTCGGAGCTGATGTTCTGAGATATGAAAATTTCAGCGAATGCAGTCCGGCCCTTGAAAAAGGAGAAAAAGAAAATATAACGGTAGCCGAATTCTGTGGGGAAGCCCTGGAAAGAAAATACGGCAGGAAATGGTATAGAGCATTAAAGGACAAAATAGAATAGCAAAATGTTAACACTAAGTCAGAAACTATCACAGCAGCAGAAACTTTCACCCCAGCAGATCCAGTATCAGAAACTTCTGCAGTTAAATACTCTTGCACTAGAGCAGAGGATTAAAACTGAAATGGAAATAAATCCCATCCTGGAAGAAGTGATGGATGAGGAGATTGAACTTTCGCAGGAGAAGGAGGAGAAAGAAGAGAAGAAAGAAGATGAAGTCGAGGAATATGAGGATTATGATAAAGAGGAATTCGAACTTGAAGATTTTATGAATGATACCGACTTTGAAGGGGACAGAGTTAATAGGAGTAAAGACGATGAAATTTACCAGCCTTTAGCCCCTGCAAAGGAGTCATTAACTGAACATCTGCGGAACCAGCTGACAATGATGAACCTTGAGGGTGATCTTTACATGCTCGGTGAAGAAATAATTGGAAATCTTGATTCAGACGGATACCTGAAGCGAAGTCTTGAAGATATTGTGAATGAGCTCGAGATGTTTGAGCATGTTAAAATGTCTATAGAAGAAGCTGAAAACCTTCTGAAGAAAATTCAGCGTTTCGATCCACTGGGCATTGCTTCCCGGAACCTGCAGGAATGCCTGCTGGTCCAGTTAAAACATTCAGGTCATGATGAGTATTATACATACCTTGCCGCACAGCTGCTTGAACAATGCTACGATGATTTTACCAAGAGAAGATTTGATGCTATCAAGCAAAAATTAAATATGACAGATGAAACCCTCAAGATCACGCTCGATCTTATCCAGAGTCTTAATCCCAAACCGGGTGAAGGCAACATCGAATCAGTCGAGATGAACCAGATTACGCCCGACTTTGTGATTGAAAAAGTGGATGACAATTTTGTTATTACCCTTAACGACAGAAGTATGCCTTCTGTTACAATAAGCAGAACATACCTCGAGATGTTTGATTCAAACAGGAGATCGAAGAAGACCCCGAGAGAAAAGGAAACCTATAAATTTCTGCGTGAAAAGTTTGAATCTGCAAAGTGGTTCATAGCCTGCATCCAGCAGAGAAGAGAGACTTTGATGAAGATTATGCGAGCAATCCTTGAGAGACAGCATGAGTTCTTCGATAAGGGTCCAAAGTTTCTCAGACCGATGATTTACAAGGATATTGCCGAAGAAATAAATATGGACATATCGACTATCAGCCGCGTGGTAAACGGAAAATATGTTCAGAGTCCTATGGGTATTCATGAACTTAAATATTTCTTTAGTGAAGGGCTATCAACCGACAGCGGTGAGGAAGTGTCGAACAAGCATATCAAAGAGCGTCTAAAGGAAATTATCGACTCGGAGGATAAAAGCTCACCGTACAGTGATGATAAGCTGGCGGAAATACTAAATGACGAAGGCGTGCACATTGCAAGAAGAACAGTAGCCAAATACCGTGAACAGCTGAGGATACCTATTGCGCGCCTGCGCAAGGCTCTATGATAATTGTCCGTGATATCCTGCTGATAATATTTGCCTTTGCCCTGTTCGGATTACTTCACTCTTATCTTGCCTCACCGGGGTTCAAAAAGAAATTGGCAGCTGAGGCGGGAACTTATATTGCCTTTTACCGCATCATATATAACCTGACGGCAATTTTCTTCTTTTATCTTATGTATGAACTCCTTCCCCGTCCTGATACCATTATTTATGATCTGCCAACACCCTGGGATTTTATCATCCTTATTCCCCAGTTTATCAGTCTGGCAGGAATTCTATGGTCATTAAAATATTTCAGTAGTATGGAATTCCTCGGAATAAACCAGGCAATCAGGTGGTTTAAAGGAGAATACAAAAAAGAGGATCTTGATGAACGGTTAACCCTGCGCATTGAGGGTCCTTATAAATACTCACGTCACCCGCTTTATCTTTTTACAATCCTCTTCCTGCTTTTCAGGCCGGTTATGGATATCTTTTATCTCACTTTTTTTCTTTGCATAGTTGCTTATTTTTATATAGGATCATTATACGAAGAGAAAAAACTTATTGAGACATTCGGGGAAGAATACACCGTTTACAGAAAATCTGTCCCCCGTATATTTCCTTTGAAGTTCTCCCGCAGGTGATTTATTCCTTGTAGATTTGAACAGTTACGGCAGGCTGTTTAAATTATATGAACATATTATTTTGAATAAGGAGCGAACATAAGAATGGAACAAATGAAGGCTACAACCATATTAGGACTCGTGCATAACGGGGTTGCTGCTCTTGGCGGTGACGGGCAGGTGTCACTTGGTAACACGGTAATGAAACATAATGCGATGAAAATACGCAAGATCGCCAATGGAAAAGTATTATGCGGGTTCGCTGGAGCTTCTGCCGATGCTTTTACTCTGATGGAACGGTTTGAGGATAAACTTGAACAATATAGGGGGAATGTATCTCGTGCTGCTGTTGAACTGGCGAAGGATTGGAGAACAGATAAATTTTTAAGGAAACTTGAAGCTATGCTTGCCGTTATCACAGAGGATAAAGCGCTGGTTGTAAGCGGCAACGGTGATGTAATAGAACCGGATGATAATATAGTAGCTATCGGCTCCGGCGGAATGTATGCACTTGCTGCCGCCAAGATGCTTAAGAAGTATAGTTCTCTGACAGCGGACAAGATAGTAGAGGAAGCATTAAAGACTGCTTCGGAGATCTGTATCTACACTAACGATAGAATTAACGTTGAAGTAATTGAAAGAAAGTAATGAGTAAAAAAATTAAGAAACAAAACAAAGAATATACTCCGACTCAGATAGTCACCGAATTAAACAGGTATATCATTGGCCGGCATGACGCCAAGAGAGCTGTTGCGATAGCTTTGAGGAACAGGTGGAGGAGACAACAGGTTGAGGATGCTATAAGAGAGGAAATCCTTCCAAATAATATTATACTTATTGGTCCTACCGGCGTTGGTAAAACTGAAATAGCGAGGAGACTGGCGAAACTAGCGAATGCTCCTTTTGTAAAAGTTGAGGCATCAAAGTTTACGGAGGTAGGATATGTAGGTCGCGACGTTGAGTCGATGATACGTGACCTTACTGATTATGCTGTAAATATGGTTAAAGCTGAAAAAACGGAAGAAGTCCAGGAAAAAGCAGATGAGCTGGCTGACGAAAAAATACTTGATATACTGATACCTCCTGTAAAAAAGCCTGCTCATGCAGGAAACACAGAGGAAGAAGAAGTTAACAACGAAGCGTTTCAGAACCAGAAGACCCGAGAATGGATGCGGGAGAAGCTCAGGAAAGGCGAGATGGATGACAAGATGATTGAGTTTGATGCATCCGCAAATTCAAATATGGGACTCCAGGTTCTTGGTCCCCTTGGTCTCGATGATATGGGCATAAACTTTCAGGAAATTATGGGAAATATGATGCCCAAGAAACGGAAGAAGAGAAAAACGAAAATCTCCGAAGCAAAAAAGATCATTTCACAGGAAGAGGCGCAGAAGCTGATCGATATGGAAACCGTTCAGAAAGAAGCTATTGAGCGAGTTGAAAATTCAGGGATTGTCTTTGTTGATGAGATTGATAAAGTTGCCGGAGGAGGAGGTAAAGGGCAGGGACCCGATGTATCCCGTGAAGGTGTACAGCGCGATCTTCTCCCTATTGTTGAAGGATCAAATGTGAATACGAAATACGGTGCCGTAAGGACAGATCATATATTGTTTATTGCTTCAGGAGCTTTTCACGTATCGAAACCATCGGACTTAATACCCGAGCTGCAGGGAAGATTTCCTATTAGAGTTGAGTTAAAGAGTCTTTCCGAAGAGGATTTTGTTCAGATACTCACACAACCGCAGAACGCGCTGCTGAAACAGTATCAGGCGATGTTGAAAACCGAAGGAGTTGAACTCGAATTTACAGAAGATGCAATTAGAGAAGTTGCGAGGATTGCAACCGAGGTTAACGACCAGGTTGAGAACATAGGTGCAAGGAGACTGCATACGATTCTGACAACTCTGCTTGACGAGATACTTTTTGATGTACCGGACAAGCTTCCGAAAGATAAGGTGGTTATCAGCGGGAAGGATGTAAAAGAACGGCTTGAATCAATCGTCAAAAACCGTGACCTGAGCAAGTACATCCTATAGAAATTCACAAGGCTGTCACATAAGTCTGAAATTGTCAACCTGAACTTGTTCCAGGTTCCGCATTGTCTTTCCTATTCATCGCGGAATCACTTTGCCCATACTGCCCTCGGTTTTAACCGAGAGTTAATAGAACTATCTAAGTCTCCAAAACGGTCTCAGCCGTTTACCTGAACATCGTAGATTTTCCGTAACCATAAGTATCCAAAACCATCCCGATCTATGTGGGAGATCCAGCTCTGCCCAATACCCATCATTCCTAATAACCACCCATCCACAATTTCCATCCCCTCTGGAATATAATAACCCAATCCCGCTCTCAATACCTAAGTTTGTTAAGTAACTTTTTAATTAACCTGTTAGTCAGAACTTATAGAATGATTATTTGAAACTACTGTTAATGTCCACTTTAGTGATCACATTTGTTCCTAACATCAATAAAAGAAAAGAATTAGAAGCAATTGCTTCTGGCATTCTCCTTGGTTGAGGGAGAATAATAAACAATTAAATGTGAGGGCAAGATGAAGATAAAATATTTACTACCTGTTTTGTTAATAATCCTTCTTTCAGTACCGGTTCTTCCACAGGAGGAAACCAGTGAGTCTGATACAACCGACAGCTGGGACTGGAACGACTGGAAAGATTTCCACCACGACATGGATCTTTTAGACGTAGATTTTAACGGAAGTCCTACTATTGTTCTAAGGTACGGAATGTCGGATATGAGTCTTGATAATTTTTCCGGCAAGTTTGCCGATCCCAATCTTCTTGAGGTTAAGTTGGGTTACACTGACGAAAAAGATTACAAGTGGGAAGAGAACATAATCGACTACGATTTTAAGTACCTCTACCTTTCTAATATTTCCACTGACATAAATAAAAGCAGTGTCAATGCGCCCGAACTGGAAAACACAGCATGGAGATTCGGACTCGGAAAGGCTTCCGGTTACGGTTATAAGGTAGGAAGCGGAGCAATTATACCATACTATTCTTTTGATCTCTCCTGGTCGAAACTTGATTTGAAAGATCAGACTATTCCTACAGCCGACAAGGCCCTGCTGGATAACTTCGATGGATCATTCAGGTTCGGAACAAATGCAGAGGGCGGAATAAAGCTGAAGGTTATCCCGATGCTGACTTTTGATGCATCCTACGAAAGAGCCATCATATTCCCGAGGCACTTATTCTGGAAGTGGGCGGGAAGCGTTGCGATCGAAAGTATAGGACAGTTCATGGTTGACGGTTTTGTAAAAGAGATAATGGAATCCTCACCTTATGCAGGTCCCATTATGAGCTTCATCCTGAAGAACGCCTTAGCATACGGAATTTATGAATTAAGGCAGGATAAAATGAATTGGCCATTTTCGAGTGCAGCACCTCTTGCCTACGATCAATTCAAATTCGGCTTCACCGTAAACTTCTGATATTACTAAAGATATGCCGGGGCGTCAAACCCGGCATATCTCAATTCTATTCCAGATACTTGCACACCATCGTCCAATGTTGAACCTTTAACGAGGTTCTGTGGAGAGTGTTATCTGCTAAGTTACAGACGTTGAACCTCTCTGAGGTTCTGGATGTTGAACCTTTAACGAAGATCGGGGAGGCTTGGGGGGCAATCAGGTAGTTATAAATGTTGAACCTCTATTGATTTCATATTCTTATTACCTGAAATTGATTTTGAGGTTTACAATTTCGGTACGGCTTCCGGTACGGACGGGAGGACCCCAGGTGCCGACACCGCAGGTGACATAGTATTGAGTATTTCCTTTCTTCAGGTATCCCCAATCCTTTTCGTAAATCAATTGAGTTATGTAATTAAGCGGCCACATCTGCGCATGGTGTGTATGGCCGGATAGCTGAAGATCAACGGAATTCTGTTCAGCCTCTTCAAGCCCGAACGGGGTATGGTCCATTAATATTACAGGCAGATTTTCATTCTTATCTGAAAGAATATCGTTCAGCGGCTTGCGCGGCTCGCCGGTAAATTGCTTCTTGCTTCTGTCATCCCTTGCTGCGATGTAGAAAGCGCTGTCGATCATAACCAGTTCGTCCTGAAGCAGTTTTATATTGTGGGTAGTTATAAACTTCGAAGCATCTTTTATCCCAACGATATACTCATGGTTTCCGGTACACGCGTATGTGCCATAATTCGCCTTAATTCTGAAAAATGATTTACCAATTCCTCTTGAATCAAGCCAGTCAGACTTTTCATCAACAAAATCCCCCGGTATCAACACAATATCAGGATTGAGTGAATTAGTTTTGTCAATAATCCTTCTCAGGAATTTTTCATCATTCATTGCAGTAAGGTGAATATCGGCGAAGGAAACTATTCTCAGTTCTTTCAGCGGTGAGGATTTTTTGTCGAGTGTGATATCGAGATTCTTTACCGTCATAATTCTCGTATTGATATATCCCGCTGCGACTATGACAGATGTAAGGACTATTATGACTATGAATGCTCCAAATTTCCATACCTCATAATTACTAATAATAGCCGCCGGAAAAATCGAAAAGAAATGATTTAGTAAACGAAGGATATCAAGCAGCACAAGGCTCAGTATAAAGTAAAGCATAAACGCAAACCAGAAAGATCCTATCCATTGCAATGCATCATAAAGGAAAGACGGAAGACGCTCAGTAAGGATTTTTGAAATTATATAGGATAAAGAAATAAAGAGAAAAATTATCAGATAAATAATTTTTAGGTGAGGAAATATTGTAAGAGCCTGCCAGCCGCGGATGCATATATAATAATTTATTGCAGCATAAACAGCAAAAAATACCGAAAAGAACACTATCATTTTCTACCTGAAGTTATTCATTACTATGTTGATGTATAAAAAGTCTGATAAGAAATTATTCCCGAATCTTACACTTTTACCGAATTTCTTTTTCCATTTGTTTGTAATAATTACCTACCATTTTTATTTTTCTTAAGGGAATATTTTAAATTTCTCCTATAATGTTAAATGTGACGGATGGCACCAAAATTGCACAATTTCTGTCGAACGTTCATAATCTAAGGAGCCATAAATGGAATATATAGAAATAGGAGTAGTCGTCTATCTTTCTATTCTTGTTATTATTGCCCGCACTAACTCCAAAAAAGTTGAAAGGCAGATGAAAAAATTCAGCATTAACAGGTAAAATGCTCTGCCTGATAGAGGCCGAAACTGGTTCGGCATAACAAATTTTACAAATGGTGAGAGAGTCTCACCTTTTGTTTTTTAAAGTAGGATTACACCTCCGCCCAGACAGACTTCATCTTCATAAAATACAGCAAACTGACCGGGTGCAATTCCCTTATCAGGTATGTTAAGAGTAATAATTGCCTCATCCTTTCCCTGGTAAACAATCCTGCACTTATAAAAGTTCGCTCCATGTCTTATTTTAATCTGGTACTCTTTTTCTTCGACAGGTGCATCATTTATCCAGTTAAATTTTCCGGTCACAAACTGATAGCGTGCACGGTTGGCTGTATTCTCACGGGATATATATATCTTATTTTCTTTGGTATCCTTTTTAACTACATACCAGGGACCTCCGCCCAGACCTAATCCTGACCTCTGTCCTATCGTATAATAATAGTAGCCGTCATGTTCACCCATGACATTACCAGAGGCAATATCTACAATTTCACCCTTCTTCACACCAAGGTGATGTTTTATAAACTCTGCAAATTTTATTTGTCCAAGGAAGCATATACCCTGGCTGTCTTTCCTTGACATATTTGGAAGACCGGTTTTTACAGCGATTTCTCTGATTTCTGTTTTATTAAATCTGCCAATAGGGAATAGGGCACGTTTAAGCTGCCGCTGCGTGAGGTATGCCAAAAAGTATGTCTGATCTTTAACCGGATCCGGCGATCTTTTAAGAGTGAACTTTCCGTTTTCCTCCACCCTTGCATAGTGTCCACTTGCTACTTTTTCGAAAGACTTATCGATCTTGCTGTAGAACTGTCCGAACTTTATAAGGCTGTTACAGAAAATGTCGGGATTAGGAGTACGGCCTTCCTTTATTTCGGTTAAGGTATAGGTTACCACTGTGTCCCAATATTCATTTTGAAGAGGAAGTACTTCGAGGGGTACATCAAGCTTATCACAAACCCCGCGTGCATATTCAAGATCCTCTTCCCAGGGACATTCACCGAGGAAAGAGAATTCGTCCTGCAGCCAGATCTTCAGATAGAACGCCGTCAGATCGTGACCTTCATCTTTAAGTAATTTCAATGCTACGGAGCTATCGACTCCACCTGATAATAAAACCGCTATTTTCATATATAATTTTGTATAATGAGAACCTGAAACAACCAAAACCTGTCTCCGAACCGGATGGTTCGGAATGAGAGAAAGCCTCAGATTACGAAAATAATTTATCTAATTAAGATACGGACAATGGTAGTAATTGTTAAGTCAAAACGGGTTGTTATTTCTTCCCCTGGTCGTTCTTATCCCCCTTCTTAACGTCTTTTTTCGTCTTTAATCCTACCCTTTCCACTACATCATCATATACATTTCGAGGCACTTTGCTGAGAAGTATAGTCTGCAGTTTATCTGCATTTCTCAACCTGCTGAAAAACCCGATGCAAACCTGATTATTCCTGTCGCATACTTTCATAACACCCGAAAACCTCCCGTCGAATATTCCTCCCGTAAGCGATTCTATATCCCGGTAGTAAATAATGAATTCTTTTTGTGAAAAGAGAAAATCGGTACAAACCATCTTTGCTTCATCCGCTTCAATTTTGTAAGGTATAATCTTATAAAGATTAAGGTAGTGCCTGTTCAGGAGGTATATCATCAGCAGAAGCAAAATAACAGGAATAAGGTAGATCAGGTTTTTATCGATATACACAACAGAAGGGACAAGGTATATTGCCAAAATGATCGTTACGGGGATATTTCCATAACGGTAAAGAAGTTTGTAGAAAGGAGGATATGTAAAAGTCTGCATCGTTAAATCAATAAATTAAACACTATAAAATAAAACATTATAATGTTTAAATCTTTATTGACATAAACAATGCAGACCGCGGGAATTTAACCCGAACCGATCACTCGAACGTTATATTTACCGGGTTATTGAGTTCAACCTTTACTCCTGGCAGGTTTTCTACAATTTTCTTGATTTCCTCAAGATTTTTAGGATTCTGTTGTTTGAACATCTTCAGTTTTTCAGGATTATCCAGCAGATCATTAAAATTTATATCAAACAAAGTCACGCTTGACCCATTAACATAGCTGGCATTAGTTTCCGTAATATTTCCATTTACATCCAGGGTTAGAACTATTCTCATATCTTTCATCAGCTTCAACAGTTCATCCATTCCTTCTGTTCCGGTTGATGTAGTATCCTCCTGGGTGGTTTCATTGGATACATCCTGATCATTCATTGAAGGCATCCTTATTGTCAGTTGTGATGGATTCCCCGGATCAAAATAAAAATGAAGAAATTCATGAGCCGTATCCTCTTCAAATTCCACTCCTTCCATATCAATTTTGGAATTCGGATTCTGATTGATTTTCAAATCATTTATATTGTTAAAAGCATAAACAACGTTATATCCTTCTTTTCCATCCTTCTTTACTTCCTTGCCGCTGACATACTTAACGCCACTTCCGTATTTCGCTGAATCTGCAATCAGCTGATCTTCCTTAAAAAGACTGAAAGAAGCTGTATCGGTTGACGTAGAATCGAAAGAAGCCACGAATGCTGATATCATCTCAATGACCTGGCTGCTCATTAAAACAGACTCATCAAGTGTACCGGATCCATCTTTGTTCAGGTGGATAGTAGTACTGACTTCAAGGCAGCCGGTAAATAAAACTGCGGTTAGCAGGAATAAAACAGTTTTGGTGAAGATTTTTTGCATATAGCTCTAAATAATTTGTGTATAATGGATTAAGATAACGAATGGAAGAACAAAAAGGAATTAGCGAATTGGCAGATATAGCGGATTCACGAATTTATTGAATTAACTTATCCGACACAGGAACAGAGTACTGACTGATAAGTTATACCAGATTAATTCTATAACAGATTAGCGGCCAGTTCTGCCAGAACAGATCTTTCGCCTTTCTCAAGATTTATATGAGCGTACAATTTTTGTCCCATAAAATGATCAATCAGGTATGACAAACCATTCGACTGTGAATCAAGATAAGGATGGTCTATCTGGTAGATATCGCCTGTGAATACGATCTTTGAACCTTCACCTACGCGGGTTATTATAGTTTTAATCTCGTGCGGTGTAAGGTTCTGGGCTTCGTCAACTATAAAGAATATTCTCTGCAGACTCCTTCCCCTTATATATGAAAGTGCCTCGATGACAAGTTTATTATCCTTGAGCATACCGTTGATTGCCTGATGCTGTTTATCCGTTTCGGAGAACTGATCCTGTATCACCCGGAGGTTATCCCATAAAGGCTGCATATAGGGTTCAATCTTACTCTGAACATCTCCCGGAAGAAAACCAATATCCTTATTACTTAAAGGAACAATTGGCCTGGCAATATATATCTGTCTGTAATTCTTTCTTACATTCAGAGCGCTTGCAAGCGCCAGTAGTGTTTTGCCTGTTCCCGCTTTGCCTGTAAGTGAAACAAGAGGAATGTCATTATTCGTTAATGCTTCTACCGCAAAGGTCTGTTCAGCGTTCCTGGGTTTAATACCATAAATAGTATTCTTATCAACCTTGCGGAAAAACTCCATATCGTTATCAAGATATGCGAGCACCGAGCGACTGGGGTTCCTGAAAATGTAATATTTATTAGGGACAGGTACAGTATGAAGTTTCTTAAGAATCTTTTTAGCTTCAATCTCAAATGGAGCCTGGAACAATTTAACAATTAAATCATCATCGAAATTTTCAACAACTTCTTTACCACTATATAGTTCATCTACGCTGCTAACACGGTCAGTTGTATAGTCCTCCGCGTGAATTCCCAGAGCCTTTGCTTTCATCCTGAGATTTACATCTTTGGTAACCAATATCACTGATGAAGGGTCTTTCTGTTTCTTCACAGTATCCATTGCGACAGAGAGGATACGGTGATCAGGGTTATCTTCGGTAAAGAGTTCCTTTATTTCGGAACTGATACCGCGGGAGAAACCGACGCGCACTTTTCCCTTACCCTTGCCCAGTGAAACACCGCCATTGAAGATCGCGGTGCCCGTGAGGGAGTCGAGAGTTCTCGCAAATTCTCTTGCGTTAAGATTTATAACCTGGCTGCCCCTTTTGAAATGATCAAGCTCTTCTATAACCGTAAGCGGTATTACAACATCATTCTCCTGGAACTGAAGAATTGAAGATGAATCGTGCAGAATAACATTCGTGTCCAGGATAAAAGTCTTTGGAGCTTTCTTGTTTTTCATTGGCTGTAATGGGAGTTGTGTTTTTAATGATAAAATGAAGCTGGTTATTTACTGAGTTGAAGATCCCTGATGAAGATTTTAGTTTTAAAATGTAGTTAATTATCAAATTTATCAGTTGGAATTAAAACTCAAAAAAAATTATTGAGTGAATTTATTTTTGACCAATATAATAATCAAATTATTAAATTGTTAAATTGAAACTATAATCTCTTTGCTGTATATTAACAATTCAAATCGGAAAACAATTGACCAGCAAAAAATTAAAATTTATAAATATTGTCTTTTTACCTGAGTTTTTTAGCCACTCCTAGAGTGGCTATTTTTTTATCGAACGGCCGGTTTCTGCAAATCCTCTTAAAATGTACCCGAATGACCGGCTTCTTTGAAGAACCAATAAGTATCGAATAAGAAATACACGACTTACTGCGTCTCCGCTGAGAAAGACAGCACTAAGCCGGGTTATATAAGAAAACATTTGAAAGGTTACGACTGAATGAGAGGCACAAAAAACGCAAAGTTAATCCTTCAGGACGGTACTGAATTTACCGGAAAAAGCTTTGGGTATGAAGGAAGCACAAACGGCGAGGTGGTTTTTAATACCGGAATGGTCGGCTATCCCGAAACGATGACCGATCCATCGTACAGAGGACAGATACTCGTTTGTACATTTCCGCTCATTGGTAATTACGGTGTGCCCGGTGATGAAAAGGAAAACGGGATGCTGAAAAACTTTGAGTCAGATGCAATCCATTGCCGCGCACTTATAGTTGCGGATTACTCCGAAGAATTTTCTCACTGGAATGCGAAAAGGTCTTTAGGCGACTGGATGAAAGAGCAGAAGATCCCGGGTCTCTCCGGAATAGATACCAGGATGCTTACGCGAAAGCTGAGAGACCAGGGCACCATGCTAGGCAAGATTATAGTTGATGACAGCTCCGATCCCGGATTTCAGGATATAAATGAACTTGACCTTGTGGGTGAGGTTTGCGTTAAAGAACCGATTGAGTATAAGCGAAACGGAAAGAGGATAGTGCTGGTCGACTGCGGGACAAAGAACAACGTGATACAGGCTTTCCTGGGGCGAAATATTTCTGTGCTTCGCGTACCTTACGATTACGAATTTCAGAAAGAAGTGATGGACGGGATAGTTTTATCAAACGGACCGGGTGATCCTAAGATGTGCAGAACCACAATTGAGAATGCACAGAAAGCGATGAAAAAAAACATTCCAATTCTCGGAATATGCCTCGGGAGTCAGATACTGGGACTTGCCGCAGGCGCGAATACATATAAATTAAAATACGGTCACAGGGGACATAATCAGCCGTGCAACGAGACCGGCACAAAGAGAACTTATATAACTTCGCAGAACCACGGTTATGCGGTAGAGACGGAAACACTACCGGAGGATTGGCGTGAATGGTTTGTGAATGACAACGACGGCACGAACGAAGGAATTATTCATATATCCAAACCGTTTTTTGCGGCGCAGTTTCACCCGGAGGCTTCTCCCGGTCCCGACGATAGTGAATTTATCTTCGATATGTTTGTGAGGGCGTTATGATGCATAAAAGAGGAATCCCAAAGAAAGTTTTAATACTCGGTTCTGGTGCACTGCAGATCGGACAGGCAGGCGAGTTTGATTATTCGGGCAGCCAGGCTATTAAAGCACTGAAGGAAGACGGAATTTTCACCGTTCTTATAAATCCCAATATAGCTACCATACAAACTTCCGAGAACTTTGCCGACAAAGTTTACTTCCTGCCGATCCAGACTGGCTTTGTAGAAAAGATAATTCAGAAAGAACAGCCCGACAGTATACTGCTTCAGTTCGGAGGACAGACTGCGCTGAACGTGGGTGTTGATCTCTATGATAAAGGAATTTTAGATAAATATAATGTGAAGGTACTCGGTACTCCGGTTGAGGCTATTAAAGATACTGAAGACCGACTGCTTTTTGGTGACCGCGTAAGGGAGGTTGATCTTAAGGTTGCTGTAAGCAAAACCGCACAGTCGGTTGAAGAAGCAGCTGCCGCGGCTGAGGAGATAGGTTTCCCTGTAATGGTGCGTATTGCATATGCTCTGGGCGGATTAGGATCCGGCATTGTTAACACAAAAGAGGAACTGATCGAGAAAGCCCGGCGGGCATTTGCCTTTACAGGCCAGATCCTTATTGAGGAATCACTTTACGGCTGGAAAGAAGTGGAGTATGAGATCGTACGAGACCGGTTTAACAACTGTATAACTGTCTGTTCAATGGAGAACATCGATCCGATGGGAATCCATACAGGCGACAGCGTTGTAATTGCGCCTGTGCAGACATTATCGGCGAGAGAGAACTTTAAGCTTCGATCAATCGGGATAAAACTTATCAGGCATCTTGGAGTGGTAGGGGAATGCAACATCCAGTACGCGCTCGATCCAGATTCAGACGACTACAGGATCATAGAAGTTAACGCGCGGCTCAGCAGAAGCTCGGCGCTTGCTTCTAAGGCCACAGGTTATCCACTCGCTTTTATCGCTACGAAGCTTGCTCTCGGTTACGCGCTAAATGAGGTTGAAAATATCATTACACAACAGACCTCCGCCTGCTTTGAGCCTGCGCTGGATTATGTAGCGTTGAAATTCCCGCGATGGGATCTTCAGAAATTTAAGCTTGTAAATAATGAGCTGGGGTCTGAGATGAAATCGGTGGGCGAGGTTATGTCGCTCGGCAGGACCTTTGAAGAAGTTCTGCAGAAGGCAATCAGGATGCTTGACCTTGGTTACCCGGGATTTACGGGAAATTCGCTTGAGTTCGAATACCTCGATCATGAACTTGCTCATCCCTCCGATAAAAGACTCCTTGCTGTCGCCGTTGCGCTGAATAAAGGATACAGCATAGACAAGCTTCATTCCCTTACAAAGATCAACCGCTGGTTCCTTTATAAAATGCAGAACATAATCGAAACAGAGACGCGACTGAAAGGTAAGAAGCTTACAGAGATCGATGAAGAACTGATGCGGGAAGCTAAGTCGAATGGGTTCTCCGATCTTCAGATATCGCGGCTTATAAACGCTGATGAGCTGAAAGTAAGAGAAAGAAGAAAGAAGCTGGGTGTAGTGCCTGCGGTTAAGCAGATAGATACACTTGCCGCGGAATATCCAGCGCAGACAAACTACCTTTATACCACGTATCACGGAAAAGAAGATGATATAGAGACAGGCGAACCGAACCAGATCATTGTTTTGGGCAGCGGGGCATACAGGATCGGATCATCAGTTGAGTTCGACTGGTGCTGCGTAAATGCTGTAATGGCTCTGAACAAGTCGGGCAAGCGTACGATAATGATCAACTATAATCCCGAAACGGTAAGCACGGATTATGATATATGCGACAAACTTTATTTTGAACAGCTTACGTTTGAACGTGTGATGGATATTTATGAAAGGGAGAACGCAGAAGGAATAATTGTATCGATGGGAGGACAGATACCCAACAACCTCGCGATGAAGCTGCACAGGGCAGGTGTGAAAATCCTTGGTACATCACCCGAGCAGATCGATAACGCTGAGAACAGGCATAAGTTCTCGCAGATACTTGACGACATTGAAGTCGATCAGCCGGAATGGAATGAATTAACCGACCTTGAGGATGCAAAGAAGTTTGCACAGAAAGTG
Source organism: uncultured Bacteroidota bacterium (assembly GCA_963839165.1). Taxonomy (GTDB): domain Bacteria; phylum Bacteroidota; class Ignavibacteria; order Ignavibacteriales; family Ignavibacteriaceae; genus DATFVA01. The sequence continues at coordinate 220,305 of CAWIUG010000011.1, forward strand.
GAATATCCTGTGCTCATACGTCCCAGCTATGTATTAAGCGGCGCGGCAATGAGTATACTGCTTAACGATGAAGAGCTTGCGATTTACCTTAAGAAAGCAGCCGACATCAGCAAGGAGCACCCTGTGGTTATCAGTAAATTTATTACTGAAGCGCGGGAGATCGAGGTAGATGCCGTTGCCGAAGAAGGTGACCTGTTCTGTTATGCAATTGCTGAGCATGTTGAGAATGCGGGAGTTCACTCGGGTGATGCGACTATTGTGCTTCCTCCGCAGAGAACCTACCTTGAAACAATGCGCAGGGTCAAAAACATTACAAAGAAAATAGCGAAGTCGCTCCAGATAACAGGTCCGTTCAACATTCAGTTCATTGCAAAAGACAACGATGTTAAGGTGATTGAATGCAACCTTCGGGCTTCGAGAAGTTTCCCGTTTGTCTCAAAGACTCTTAAGATCAACTTTATAGAGATCGCAACAAAGCTTATGCTCGGTGAAAAAGTTGCGAAGATAGATAAGTCGTCTTTCGATCTTGATTATGTGGGTATCAAAGCATCACAGTTTTCGTTCACGCGGCTGAAGGGTTCTGATCCTGTAACAGGAGTTGAAATGTCTTCCACCGGTGAGGTTGCATGTCTCGGTGATGATTTCAATGAGGCATTCCTGAAGAGCTTATTATCAACAGGACATAAATTTCCGCGCAAGGCTGCACTGTTATCCACGGGAACATTGAAGAATAAAGCTGAGCTGCTTGAAGATCTTTTAACGCTTAAGAAGATGGGATTAAAGTTCTACGGTACTAAAGGAACAGCAGATTTCTACAAAGAGAACGGTGTAGATGTTGAAGTTCTTTACCGTCCCTTTGATAATGCCGAACCGGGAATACTTACATATCTCTCCGAGGGAAAGATCGACCTTGTAATAAACATTCCAAAAACGGCAGAGAAAGTAGAACTTGACAGTGATTATATCATCCGTAGGAAAGCCGTTGATCTGAACATCCCCCTATTCACGAATGTCCAGTTCATCAAGCGGTTCATTAAGTCGATCGAACACTATAGTCTCGACACCCTTCCTATAAAAAGCTGGGACGAATACCAGTAAGCATTACAAATGAGACCGCCGATACATCGGGGTCTTTTTTGTTTTGAACCCGGACAAAAATCCCTTAAAGAGAATGATTAATCACACACGCTTTAAAAAAATTTGATTACTTCTTCGTTAAAATTAAAGAGGAGTTCAAATATATAATTAAAGTTATATCATCTTATTCATTTTAAGGAGGTTATAATGGCAAAAAATTACCTTTTCTTTGCTGTTACAATTGTAGCACTAATATTTAGTACTTCGTTTAATACGCAGGCTCAATGGCAGGAACGAAATTCACCGACAAGCAGCACTCTTCACTCCGTGTCTGTTATGGATGACTCTGTTGCCTGGATCGGCGGAGAATCAGGTACTGTACTCAGAACTACCGACGGAGGGGCAACCTGGACAAGCGTGGGCGGAGGAAATCTTGGGATCCAAACCATTTACAATATTTTTGGTATTGATGAACAAAGCGCCCTTTGTACCACTTCACCCTCTGGCACTAATATTTACAGAACTACTGACGGCGGGACTACCTGGACACAGGTATTTACTAATAGCGGAGGATTTCTAGACGCTATTTGGATGACTGATTCGAATAACGGCTTCGCATACGGCGATCCTGTTTCAGGATTCTGGGACCTGTACAATACAACCGACGGAGGTGTTACGTGGAATCCTGCTCCTCCTCTTGCGCAAAACGGAAGTGAAGCTGGATGGAATAATGCTATGTATGTTTCAGGTTCGGATATTTATTTCGGAACAAATAACTCTACAATTTATTATTCCAGTGATATGGGGAACAGCTGGGCTCCGCAATCTACCTCTACAATGACAAATTCTTACTCAATCTGGTTTAATAACTCTCTTAATGGACTTTCGGGAGGCGCCACCCTGTCTCAAACTACAGATGGAGGAGGCATTTGGTCAACATTATCCGGTATTCCCGGTTCCTCAAATATTTTTGGAATTACCGGTTTTGATAACAAATGGTGGGTTGCACGTGGGACTAGTATATATTACTCTGAAGATAATGGAAGTACCTGGGTAACCCAATATACAGCCCCTGCAGGTAATTACCTTCATATGTCACAGTCAAGAAACGGGTCTACAATAATGGCGGTTAGGAATAACGGGGGGATTTCGACTTACAATTTTGTTATACCTGTTGAACTAACTTCCTTCTCGGCTTCGGTTAATTCATCAAACCAGGTTGAACTTAATTGGAAAACAGCCACTGAAACCAATAACAGAATCTTTGAAGTTGAGCGGAAAATTTCCGCAGGAAACTTTACAAGAATCGGCTCTGTGAAAGGTTCAGGAACAACCACTCTTCCACACTCATATTCTTTTACAGATAACCAGGTTGATAACGGCACCTACACGTACAGACTTAACCAAATAGATTTCAATGGAAATTCTGAATTCTCCAAGGAAGTAGAAGTGAGTATAAATGGAATGACAACTTTTAACCTTGCACAGAACTATCCCAATCCATTTAATCCTTCAACAGACATTACATATAATATTCCTGAGTCAGGTAATATAACACTGTCAGTATATAACATACTTGGGCAGCAGGTTGCCTTACTTGCGAATGGATTTATAACTGCCGGATCTCATACCGTAAAGTTCAATGCGAAGACATTACCAAGCGGTGCATATTTTTATAAACTTCAGCAGGGAAATTCTGTACTTGTTAAAAAAATGATGCTGCTCGAGTAGTACTTCTATTAAGGAAAATTCAGCAGACTGCTATATACCAATGGATGGATAAAAAATACCCCTGCAGAAGAGCAGGGGTATTTTTATATCTGGAATAACCAGTTACATCGTATCGATTATCTTATTGAAGGTTTCGCTGGGACGCATCGCGGCGAAGGCTTTATTATCATCCGGGAGGTAGTATCCGCCGACATCGGCAGGTTTTCCCTGAACTTCAATCATATCTTTGGCTATCTTCTCTTCGTTTGCTTTAAGTTCATTATAGATCTTTGTGAATCTTTCTTTCATTGCTTTATCTTTATCTTGTGCCGCAAGAGCTTCTGCCCAGTATAAGGTAAGATAAAATGAACCACCCCGGTTATCGATTTCGCAGGCTTTCCTTGAAGGCATACGACCGTTCTCTAGGTATTTACCAATCGCGGTATCGAGGGTTTCAGCTAAAATTTTAACTTTGGAGTTTCCTGTTTTATCTGCGATCATTTCGAATGAAGGAACGAGTGCACAGTATTCGCCGAGTGAATCCCATCTCAGATGATTTTCTTTAAGGAACTGCTGAACATGCTTTGGTGCAGAACCTCCGGCACCGGTTTCAAATAAACCGCCTCCTTTTAATAAAGGAACAATTGAAAGCATCCTTGCGCTGGTTCCGAGTTCAAGAATAGGGAACAAGTCGGTAAGATAATCACGAAGCACGTTGCCGGTAACTGAAATTGTATCCAATCCTTTCCGTGTTCTCTCAAGAGTATATTTCATTGCATCGACAGGTTTGAGGATTTTAATTTCAAGTCCCTCAGTATTATGCTCAGGTAAATACTTATTTATTTTTGCGATTATTTCACTATCGTGTGCCCTGTTATCATCAAGCCAGAAAATTGCGGGAGTATTGGACGAGCGTGCACGGTTAACTGCCAGTTTTATCCAGTCGCGGATAGGCTCATCCTTCGCCTGGCACATTCTGAAAATATCGCCTTTTTCCACTACCTGTTCCAGAAGTACTTTTCCTTCAGAATTAACTACGCGGATAACACCGTCACCCTGTGCTTCAAACGTTTTGTCGTGTGAACCGTATTCTTCTGCCTTCTGAGCCATGAGACCTACATTCGAAACAGCTCCCATAGTTGTAGGATCGAACTGTCCTTTAGCCTTAGCATCTTCGATAATTTCACCATATATAGTAGCGTAGCAGCGGTCGGGGATCATTGCGACGCAGTCCTCTAGCTCATCTTTTTCATTCCACATCTTCCCGCCGTCACGTACCACGTTCGGCATTGAAGCATCAACTATTACGTCATTTGGAACGTGCAGGTTTCTTTTTCCCAGTCTCGAATCAACCATCGCAAGCTGCGGACGGAACTCATAAACCTTATTGATATCAACTTCGATTTCCTTCCTTTTCTCTTCCGGAAGTTTCTTTAATTTTTCAAGGATATCCATTAGTCCGTAATTAACATTTGCACCGATTTCCTTGAGGGTATCTGAATGTTTTTCAAGTGCGTCTTTGTAGTATACCGAAACAGCGTGACCAAACATTATCGGGTCGGATATTTTCATCATCGTAGCCTTAAGGTGCAGCGAGAGCAGTACATCATCTTTCTTCGCTTCTTCGATTTGTTTTGAATAGAAATTCCGGAGTTCCCTCACATTCATAACTGCCGCGTCGATTACTTCACCATTCTTCAGCTTAAGGTTTTCTTTAAGGACTGTGGTATTCCCATCCTTACCGATATATTCAATCTTAACAGCATCTTCTTTATTAAGGGTAACGGATCTCTCCGTGCCATAAAAATCCTTCTGGTCCATATGAGCCACACGGCATTTTGATCCGGATTCAGGCCATGGCTTCATCATTTTATGAGGATGTTTTTTTGCAAACTTCTTAACCGAAGCAGCCGCACGCCTGTCGGAATTTCCCTCGCGAAGGACGGGGTTCACTGCTGAACCAAGCACCTTCGAGAATCTTTCCTTTAATTTCTTTCCCTCTTCATTTTTAGCTTCGTCAGGGTAGTCGGGAATTTTATAACCCTTTTCCTGCAGTTCTTTTATTGCTGCGTGAAGCTGCGGGATAGAAGCGCTGATGTTAGGAAGCTTAATTATGTTAGCGTCAGGTGACTGTGTAAGCTCGCCGAGCTCTGCAAGATAATCCGGTAATTTTTGTTCTTCTGTGAGATTTTCAGGGAAGTTTGCGATAATTCTGCCTGCAAGGGAAATATCTTTTACTTCGATTTCAATTCCTGATCCTTTGGTGAAGGATTTTACGATTGGCAATAAACTATAGGATGCTAGCGCCGGGGCCTCATCAATTTTGGTCCATGTGATTTTTGTGTTCATTTGTTTTCCCGCTTATTTTTGCGATATGAATATATTTTTATGTAAAATTAAAAATACTGAATCTTTAATAATTATTAAAGATTGTTATTTAGGGATACCGGTAACAGATGAGTTCTTCAGTTAGAACATAGCGGTTACCTTTACAAAGATTAAAACTTGAACGATAGACCGAACTTTGTAACAGTATCCAGTTTCTTAATTGCATCGGGAGGGCGTGAGTCATACCGCAGACTAACACCGAAGGTAATATCCAGGAGGCTGCTAAGTTCCGAAACAAATGAGTTATCCGAGATAGCCTTATAGTCACTCCATTCGTTAATCATCGGCTGGAAGTAGGTAACAGAGACAAAATCAAATCCGTCTTTCAGCAAAACATTAAAAGTAGCATAGCTGCTAAGACGGTTCGCATCTGTAATTCTGCCATGAGATGAATTGGGGGGAAGATCGTATTCTTCATGTTCAAACATATAAGCTAGTCCATACCTTATTTTAATACTCTTTTCAGAAAGCAGTTTAAGTCTTATGCCAGCTCCCGCGAGTTCCCTTGAGAGGAGGAGACGCTTTTTATTATAGTCGAACTGCAGAAAAAATTCCAGCTGCAGGAAATCGTTTGTTGATTGAACGTGTCTCAGGTGCGCGAGGGCCTGGTTGGAAAATGCCTCCTTATCCTGCCAGCCGTAACCGGCGCTGCCCACAAAAAAAGTATAACTTTTTCCCCAGTTGTAGTTTAATCTTGTATCACCGCTGATTAGCTGGAAATCCGTGTTGCCGGTTATAGCAGTAGCGCTGATATCCACATTGCCGGAGAAACCCGTAGAATCATTGTCAGCTCTGAATTTTTCTGTGTTGATCTGGGCCTGAACAGTACAACCTATTAGGGTGAAAATGGTTAGAAATATTATAGTCTTCATCTTTAATATTATTTTTTGAAAGAAGTTCTAACTTAAAAATTAAGAGATATAAACCCAGAATTTACCAATTGCTGTAGGGATTTTTAACAAGGTTGGCGTTTTTGTACCGGGAATCTTCAGTGACATCCTCCCCTATCCAGTCAGGTTTTTCAAATTCCTGATTGACGGAATCAAGTTCTATCTCTGCCAGGATTAAGCCCAGATTTTTTCCAAAAAACTGGTCCACTTCCCAGGTATTTCCTTTGTAATTTATTTTATACCTCATTTTTTCGATAGAGGGTTTCAGGCAGAGCTGATCTATCAAGTATGCTGCCTCATCGCCTGGGATTTCATATTCAAATTCATCGCCGGATCCATTTTCTTTCTGACCTTTTATGGTAAGCTTTCCTTCTTCACCTTCTAATCTGACTCTTACCGTTCTTCCAGGTTCTGTAGTTAAATATCCCTGCCGGAAAAGAATACCCTGGGATGCGCCTTTCCAATCATCGGAAGTAACTAAAAATTTTCGTTCAATTTCTATATTCTGTTTAGCCATAAATTCCAATCTTTTAGGTACAAATCTAATGGTTTTGCAACAAAACGTTATTATTTGCTTCACATAAGATCAGGAGTTCAACCCCTGAACGGGGTTGGGGTTTGCGCATATAGAGTTGATGTTATAAATATTTATCCCTCCGGGATTAGGCAGAAGAAGGCGACGGGAGTGGAAGTATGGGATGATGAAAGCTGAAGGAGGTGGGAGGGTGTGGAATTGGGATAGTTAGCTTGGGGATACGGGCTGATGTTACAAACGTTGAATCCCTCCGGGATTAAGGGAAGCCCACGATATGCTGCAGGCGAAATGGGCAAGAATGGAACTTTGATACAGCTTTGGATTCATCAAAAAGATCCCGCTTTGATTACTAAATTATCAGGCAATTATTATCTCAGATGTGAGAATTTGGAAGAAATACACATCTTTTGATTTTCAATACTGGTAATGATTTTATCCAATTCATCAAATTTTGAACCAAAATAGCTGGTATAAAAGTTGGCTCAGTGTGTGTTCTACAATTTATGCGAATTTCTCAAAAAATTAATGGTAAGGAAAATGGAACGGAAAAAAGTAACGATTGATGGAAACGAAGCGGCTGCATACGTTGCCTATCATACAAACGAAGTTATAGCGATATACCCCATTACACCCTCATCAAATATGGGTGAATGGTGCGATGCCTGGTCTGCAGTAGGTAAGAAAAATATATGGGGACTGGTTCCCTCGGTGAGTGAATTACAGAGTGAAGGTGGTGCATCAGGAAGTGTTCACGGTGCTTTACAGACAGGTGCTCTTACAACAACATTTACAGCAAGTCAGGGACTGCTTTTAATGATCCCGAATATGTTTAAGATTGCAGGTGAGTTAACTTCTGCTGTATTTCATGTTTCTGCAAGATCGGTTGCTGCACAAGCTCTGTCAATTTTCGGAGATCATAGTGACGTTATGGCAACACGTTCTACAGGATTTGCTCTTCTCTCTTCAAACTCTGTTCAGGAAGTAATGGATTTTGCTCTGATAGCACAGGCTGCAACCCTGGAGGCAAGAGTTCCTTTCGTACACTTTTTCGATGGTTTCAGAACGTCCCACGAAGTTATGAAGGTTGAGCAGCTCTCTCCTGAAGATATGCAGTCAATGATGAATGAGGACCTGGTGATCGCTCACAGAAAACGCGGTCTTTCTCCTGATCATCCTGTTCTACGCGGTACAGCCCAGAATCCTGATGTATTTTTCCAGGCACGTGAAACCGTTAACCCGTTCTATATTGCCTGTCCCGGTATCGTTCAGGAGCAGATGGATAAATTCGCTGAACTGACCGGCAGATCTTATCATCTTTTTGATTATGTCGGAGCTCCTGATGCAGAGAGAATAATAGTGATGATGGGTTCGGGTGCTGAAGCTGCTGATGAAACAGTCAAATACCTCCAGGCCAGGGAAGAGAAAGTCGGACTTGTAAAAGTAAGATTGTATCGTCCTTTCTCAATTGAACATTTTATAAAAGCTCTGCCGGCCACAACCAAATCAATAGCAATACTCGATAGAACAAAAGAGCCCGGTGCGCCAGGCGAACCGCTTTATCTGGATGTAGTCAACTCAATCTCTGAGATGTATAATGAAGGGACTCTACCTTTCGGATATCCCAAGATAATCGGCGGACGCTACGGACTATCATCAAAAGAATTTACTCCGGGAATGGTTAAAGCTGTATTTGATCAGCTTAAAGAAGCCAAACCGAAGAATCACTTTACCGCCGGAATCATTGATGATGTAACCAATACTAGTCTTGATGTTGATCCCGCATTCTCTGTTGAAGCGGCTGAGACCTTCAAAGGTAAGTTTTATGGTCTTGGTGCAGATGGTACCGTAGGCGCAAATAAAAATTCAATTAAGATCATCGGTGAAGGAACTGATTATTTTGCTCAGGGTTATTTTGTTTATGATTCGAAGAAATCGGGATCGGGTACTGTATCTCACCTGCGTTTCGGACCAAAAGAAATAAAATCAACTTACCTCATTAACAAGGCTAACTTCATTGCCTGTCACGTTCAGGTGTTCCTCGATAAAATGGATATGCTCTCAGAAGCCGTTGAAGGCGCTACCTTCCTGCTTAATACCAAGGTACCAAAAGAACAAGTATGGGATTCACTTCCTGAAAAAGTTCAGAAGGATCTAATCAGCAAAAAGATGAAGCTTTACGCAATCGATGCATATAAAGTTGCCGATGAAACCGGAATGGGTGTAAGAATCAATACGATAATGCAGACATGCTTCTTCGCGATTTCAAACATCTTTCCAAAAGAAGAAGCAATCGCGATGATCAAGAAGTCAATTAAAAAGACCTACGGAGCTAAAGGCGACAAGATTGTTGAAATGAACTTCAATGCGGTAGATCAGACTCTATCGAACTTATTTGAAATAGCGATTCCTGATAAAGTTACAAGCAAAACACAGCTTCAGCCCGCAGTTGCCGGAATCGTGCCTGAATTTGTAAGAGAAGTTACGGCTGAGATCATTGCAGGTAAGGGTGATTTAATTCCTGTAAGCAAACTGCCGATTGATGGAACCTATCCTACGGGTACGGCACAATATGAGAAAAGGAATATCGCGCTTGAAGTACCTGTATGGGATGATGAAATATGTATACAATGCAACAAATGTGTTATTGTTTGTCCACATGCAACTATCCGTTCCAAGGTGTTCGAAGAAAGTTATCTGAAAGATGCTCCTGCTGATTTCAAGGCTGTTAAATTCAGAGCAAAAGATTACGGGGAAGGGTTATATTACTCACTGCAGGTTGCGGTAGAAGACTGTACCGGATGCTCACTTTGTGTGGATGTTTGTCCTGTGAAGAATAAGAAAGAAGTGAAGCTGAAAGCCATAAATATGCAGGAACAGGTTCCGCTAAGAGAAACTGAAAGAGCAAACTGGGACTTCTTCCTAACCCTGCCTGAACTCGACAGAACCAAGATAAACGTAAGCAAGGTTAAAGATTCACAGTTCCTGCAGCCGCTGTTTGAATTCTCAGGCGCCTGTTCAGGATGCGGTGAAACACCTTATGTTAAGCTCGTAAGTCAACTTTTCGGTGATCGTGCAGTTGTTGCGAACGCGACCGGCTGTTCATCAATATACGGAGGAAACCTGCCGACTACACCATGGACGATGGATAAAGACGGAAGAGGTCCTGCATGGTCAAATTCACTCTTTGAAGATAATGCGGAATTCGGATTCGGTTTCAGACTCGCAATTGATAAGCATAATGACCAGGCAAAGATACTGCTCAGGAAGCGTATTGCTGAACTGGGAGAAGAGCTGGTAAACGGACTACTTAATGCGGATCAGAAAGATGAAGCAGGGATTTATGAGCAGCGTGAAAGAGTTAATGAGCTTAGAGAAAAACTAAAAGCAAAAATGAATAATGGCCTCGACTCTGAAGCAAGGAAAGATTTTGTTCACCTTGAGAGTCTTGCCGACTATCTGGTAAAGAAATCAGTATGGATAATGGGCGGCGATGGTTGGGCATATGATATAGGCTACGGCGGATTAGATCATGTGCTTGCTTCCGGGAAGAATGTAAACGTTCTGGTACTTGATACCGAGGTTTACTCTAATACAGGCGGACAAATGTCGAAGTCCACTCCCCGCGGAGCCGTTGCCAAGTTTGCCGCTGCAGGTAAACCGATGGCTAAGAAAGACCTTGGACTTATGGCAATGAGCTACGGGAATGTTTATGTTGCCAAGGTTGCTATGGGCGCAAATGATACACAGACGCTAAGGGCAATTCTGGAAGCTGAAGCATATGAAGGACCTTCGCTTATCATAGCTTACAGTCATTGTATTGCTCACGGTATCAATATGGGTACAGCGATGCAGAACCAGAAAGCTGCTGTGGATTCAGGCTATTGGCCGCTTTTCCGTTACAACCCGGATGAAGCCGCTGCAGGCAAAAACCCGTTCAAGCTGGAATCCAAAGGATTAAAGATACCTTTGAAGGATTATGCATACCTTGAAACAAGGTACAAGATGCTTACTAAATCTCATCCCGAGGGTGCCGAGAAGCTTATTAAAGAAGCTCAGGAAGATGTTGTGACGAGATGGAAAATGTATGAGAAAATGGCTGAAGACAGTAAGCCTGAAAATAAAGAATAAGAATTATTGAAAATAAAATTAAAGGAAATTAAAATGGATCTTTCAACTAACTATCTGGGTTTACAATTAAAAAATCCAATAGTCCCATCTGCAAGTCCATTATCCGAAGATATCTCGAATATTAAATTAATGGAAGACGCAGGAGCCGCTGCAGTGGTTCTTTATTCACTCTTCGAAGAGCAGATAGAACATGAATCACTCGAGCTGAATTATTTCACTACGATTCATAATGAAAGCAGTGCAGAAGCAACTTCTTATTATCCTGAACCTTTTGAATTCAAGACAGGTCCTGATGAATATCTCGAGCATATTAAAAAGGCTAAGGAGGCTGTAGATATACCCATCATAGCCAGTCTGAACGGCAAATCTTTAGGCGGCTGGGTTGATTATGCAAAGAGGATAGAAACAGCAGGAGCTGATGCTCTTGAGCTTAATATCTATTTTCTTGCATCAGATCCCGCAAAGAATAGTTCTGCTATCGAGCAGGATTATGTAGATATAGTAAAGGCCGTTACTTCGAGTATAAACATTCCTGTCGCGGTAAAGATGCACCCTTACTTCAGTTCCGTTGCCAATATGGCTTCAAAGCTGGATAAGGCTGGTGCGAAAGGACTAGTACTATTCAACAGATTTTACCAGCCTGATATAGATCTCGAGACTCTTGAAGTTACACCTAACGTACTGTTAAGTACCCCAATGTCGATGAGACTTCCATTAAGATGGATCGCAATGATGTATAAGAAGGTTAATGCCGACCTGGCAGCTACCAGTGGAATTTACTCAGAAGCAGATGTAATAAAAATGATCATGGTTGGAGCGAAGGTTACACAAATGCTCTCATGCCTGCTGAAATTCGGAATCGGTCATATTTCTGACGTCCTGACCAAACTGAAATTCTGGATGGAAGTAAATGAGTATGAGTCACTCGAAATGATGCGTGGAAGCATGAGTTATATGAACGTAGCAGATCCTGCTGTATTCGAACGTGCTAACTATATGAAGCTTCTTCACTCATACAATAAATAAATTGAGAAATAAGGACGGGTTAAAAAGCTGCCTAAGAAAAGGCAGCTTTTTTTTTGCCGTTAATCATATCTTAGGTATTCGGCGTCACAGTCCTTGCGTATTCTTATCATTTAACACACAGATCATCCTCAGACAAGAATAATCTTTGTACTTTAAGTCCGTAAAAGATGATAAAATAAGGACTTAAAATGCACCCCATTAAAGATTATTATCTTATAGGAGACCTTCACTCAGCCGCCCTTGTGTCAAAGACCTGTTCTTTAGATTGGCTTTGCTTTCCTAATTTTGACTCACCGAGCATTTTCGGAACACTGCTTGATAAAAACGGAGGAACTTTCAAGATCGAAATGCCGGATTATTCAATTGACAGCAACTACGTAGAGAACACAGGGATTGCAGAATTCAGGTTTAAAAAGAAGAAGGAGGAATTTCACGTTCATGATTTTATGGTTCCTCAGGAGGTAAATGAGTGTAATAATCATTTCTTCGTAAGAAAGCTGATCGGTATTAAAGGAAGCAATAAGGTAAAACTCCTCTATGATCCGAAACCTGATTATGCCAGGAAAAATCCAGATTTCCAATTGAAGAGGTCTACAATCCAGTTAAAAGTTGAAGAAAATATTCTGATGCTTCACCTGCCGCAACATACTCTAATTGAGAAGGATAAGATGGCATATCAGCTTACTATAGATTTAGAAGAAGGGGATGAAGTAAATCTGATACTTGAATATATACTTAAGAATCATCATTCCTCATATAAAGGACAGGATCTTGAAAAATCCACACATACATTCTGGGAGAACTGGGTTGCTAAGGGAAACTTTTTTAATTTTCACAAAGATCAGCTTATAAGATCCCTTATCACACTAAAAATGATGCTCTTTTATCCTACAGGTGCTATAGTAGCGGCACCGACAACCTCGTTACCAGAAGAAATCGGCGGCATAAGGAATTGGGATTACAGATACGTATGGGTACGAGATGCAACATTTACCTTATATGCCTTTCATATAGCTGATTATACAGAAGAAGCTGAGGGCTTTTTCAAATTCGTTCAGAACATAGCCCTAAGACATAAAGAAGAGAATTTTGATATAAACACTGTCTATACAATATGGGGAGACCGTGCCCCGACGGAAGTAGAGCTTGGAATGAAGGGATATAAGAATTCCTCACCGGTAAGGATTGGAAACAATGCAACCAACCAGCTACAGCTCGATGTTTACGGAACTCTGATTGATGCACATTATTTTATGGCCAAAAATCAGAAGGACAGCATTATTGTAGACAAACGTTCCATAATGTCGCTCGTAGAAAAAATCAGGATGAAATGGAAGGATGTCGACAGCGGGATCTGGGAAGTCAGAGGGCACCAATATCATTATACCTACAGTAAAGTTATGTGCTGGGTGGGGATAGACAGAGCTTTGAAAATGAAGGATGATCTGGGATTATCAAAAGAGGAAACCGACGATTTAAAAGAACTCCGCAGCGAAATTTATAACTGGATATGGGAAAACTGTTATGATTCGAAGAAAGAAAACCTCATGCAGTACGCCGGGGGAGAGAATGTTGATGCCACTAATTTCTTATTTGTGCTCGTACAGTTCCTAAATAGAAATGATGATACTACCAGGAAAATTCTGGATAATACTTATAAGTCGCTCAGCAAAAACAAAATTTTCATATTCCGTTACCGGACGGATGACGGACTGAAAGGTGAAGACGCCACCTTCATTCTTTGTATTTACTGGTATATTTCTGCACTGGCGATAATGAAGCAGATAGACAATTCCTCTTCATTTTTCGATTCTTTTGAGAAGTACCTGAGTGATACGGGATTGATTTCTGAGCAAATTGATCCGGATTCGGGTGAATACCTGGGAAATTATCCACAAGCTTTTTCTCACCTTGGACTCGTGATGTCTGCTTATTATCTTAACAGGTATGGAAATAAGGGCTAATTTCAATGCATTAGGGAACTTTTAGAAACCTGAAAATGTTATATTTATTGTGACCTGAGCTGGAGGGATGATTAAAATCTATAAATATGACGAATTATGATAAGATACTTGTTTTTATTTGCTGATGTAATTACTTTTACAGAGCGCAATTTACCCCCCTTCACAGGTAGAATAAATACAATAATAATTAATTGTTGATGAGCATTATGCCCAAGATAAACCTAACTAACAAACCGACTTCGGAGCAAGTGAGAATTCTCAAGGATTACCTTAGTAGAAGATCACAGCACGAAGATCAGGGGGATATAAAGTTGAGCCAGGTCGTCAAAAGATTTAAACATAAATCTTTGATGTCTGATAAAGACAAGATGGCTCATTTCAGAAAGCTATTAAGGTTGGCTTCTGATACGGAGAAAACTAAAAAGGAAGAAAAAAAGGAAGGGATGTAGGGGAACACATTCCTATTATTTCCATAAATGATAATTTGAATTCATTGTGATGGCTTCATATCCTCATAATTATTCAGCATTATTATATTTTCACCTTCAGGTTTTATAAGTCAGGAATCCATCCAGGAGTGCCTGATTATATTATTTTGCTGCCGTTTTTAGTCTACTCTTTTTCCCTCGGTTGGAGAAGTTTTGCAATCAGACCAGTCCAACCCGTCTGATGTGATGCCCCAAGTCCCTCACCCGTATCACCGTTAAAATATTCGTAAAACAGTATATAGTCTTTGAAATGAGGATCATTTTGAAACTTGTCATTCTTTCCGTAAACAGGTCGCTTCCCTTCAGAGTTCCTGGTAAATAATCTTATTACCCTTTCAGTCAGCTCTGACGCAATCTCCAGTAAAGTAAAATACTTTTTCGATCCTGTGGGATACTCCACCTTGAACTCATCACCATAATAATGATTGAAACGCTGAAGAGATTCGATAATAAGGAAATTAGTCGGGAACCAGACAGGACCTCTCCAGTTAGAGTTGCCTCCAAAGAGTCCCGTTTCAGCTTCCGCCGGTTCATAGTTGATCGTATATGAGTTGTTCCCCAATTTCATAGAATAGGGATGTTCCTGATAATATTTAGAGAGTGATCTTACTCCATAGTCAGAAAGAAATTCAGTTTCATCAAGCATCCTGTACAACAGACGTTTCATTCTATGACCCCTCAGCAGCGAGAGAAGTCTACGGTCACCCTTACCCGGAATATGCCAGCGTGAGACAAGGGAGGCGAGATCCTTGCGGTAATTGAGGAACCAGGAGAGTCTTTCTGAAAATTCAGGCATAGAGTTTACAAGATCAGGTTCCAGGACCTCAACGGCGAACAAAGGGATAAGTCCGACCATAGACCGTATTTTGATCTGCTTATCATATTTTTGATCGAGGTAAAGGACATCGTAGAAAAATTCATCTTCCTCATTCCACAAATTTATTCCGCGGTCGGCAATATTTGCCATAGCCCCGGCGATATAGAGGAAATGCTGAAAGAACTTTGAAGCCATGTCCTGATAGGAAGAATTTTGCTTTGCCAATTCAATAGAAATCCTCATCATATTCAGGCAGTACATAGCCATCCAGCTTGTTGCATCTGCCTGCTCAACCCGTCCATATCCCGGAAGTCCCGAACTCCTGTCGAAAATTCCGATATTATCTAACCCTAAAAATCCTCCCTGGAAAATGTTCCTGTTCTGAGTATCCTTCCGGTTTACCCACCATGTAAAATTAAGCAGCAGTTTATGAAAAACTGATTCAAGAAAGAGGAGATCCTTTTTACCGCTAACTTTTTCATCTATTTTAAATACACGCCATGCAGCATAAGCATGCAAAGGAGGGTTAGCGTCAGAAAAGTTCCATTCATAAGCGGGAAGTTCACCATTGGGGTGCATGTACCATTCCCTTGTGAGCAGGGCCAGCTGCCTTTTTGCCATGTCAGGATCCACAAGGGCGATGGGAATACAATGAAATGCAAGGTCCCATGCCGCAGTACCATGGGTATTCCCATTTATCCGGCATCGAGATAACATCCTCATTATTCAGATGAACCCAGTCGCAGTTTCTTCCTGTTAACCTTTCAGTAGGGGGTGCCGGCTGTGCCGGGTCTCCCTTAAGCCATCGTGAGATATCGAAATGGTAGTACTGTTTATTCCAGAGCATTCCTGCAAAAGCCTGACGTTGAATTTCCTTTTTATCTTTACCAGCAAGATCCTTCTGGATGTCATTATAAAATTCATCAGCTTCGTTTTGCCTTTCAAGGAAGATGGAATCGAAATTGGAAAGGAAATCGGTTTGTTTATCCAGGGTTAATCTCAGGCGCAAGACTTTATTTGATTTCCCTTCTATCTCAGACTTATAAACTATCGCTGCTTTCGTACCTTCCTTTTCAGCCGCAATACCTCCGGCATCACCATTAACAATAAAATTATTTATTCCATCTTTTACTTTATTTTTATTCGTAAGGCTGTATAATCTCTCAGTATTTGTTTCATTTTCACAAAAAAGCAGGTCGCCCTGTTCAGTATAAAGAAAATAACGCCCCAGACTTTTATGGTCAGCTTCTATTAAATTCCTGCCGGTTTCTGTGAGGTATGGTTTGTAATCATCATAGCCCCATGCCCAGGTATTTCTAAACCATAACTGGGGAATTATATGAAGTGAAGCTGCCTTATCCCCGCGATTATGTGCCGTAATTTTTATTAGAATATCACTGGGACCATTTTTTGCGTACTCAATGAAAATATCGAAATACCTGTCATCGGAAAAGATCCCTGTATCAATCAGCTCAAACTCACCATCCTGTCTGTTTCTTTTCCCATTTTCATCGACGAGCTTTTTGTATGGATACTGATCCTGAGGATATTTATAGAGCATCTTCATGTAGGAATGTGTGGGCAGGTTATCCAGATAATAAAAATATTCTTTAACATCTTCTCCATGGTTTCCCTGCGGTCCCGATAGTCCAAAGAAAATATCTTTTAAAATAGGATCCTTTCCATTCCAGAAGGCAGCGGAAAAGCAGAGTAACTGTTTCCTGTCGCATATTCCTGCTATACCCTCCTCACCCCACCTGTATGCAAGGCTTCTTGAGCGATCGTGGGTAGTATACTCCCAGGCATCACCGCCGGGACTATAATCTTCCCTTACGGTTCCCCATTGCCTCTCGCTCATATACGGTCCCCACAATTTCCAATCCTTCTCCCTGTTTGAATGTTCCTTTAGGCGTTTTTTTTCCCTGTTCATTAAACAGATAACCTGAATGTATTTCTTTTATAAATTATAATTAAAGACACTTAATTTAATTTAGAGATTTAATTACATTTAATACAATGTTTTTAAGCAACTACATGGATTTGAACCTTATTATTCAAATTTATTTACTATAATCATTACTGCTGGTGAATTATGCACAAACTTATTTCATTTTTTCTAACCGCTCTGTTTTCAATAATTTTCATATCGTGCAATGGGAATAACAATATTCCCGGGAAAACTACTAAGACAATAGGTGTTAGTCTTTTAACGCGGGGACATATTTTCTATAGAGATCTGGAAGAAGGACTAAAGAAAGAGGCTGACAAGTATGGCTATAACCTGATCATTACTTCAGCCGACTGGGATCTGGGGAAGCAGATCTCACAGGTTGAGGATTTCATATCAAGAAGAGTTGATGCAATTATATTATCCCCGGTAGATTCAAAAGGAATAGGCTCAGGCATTGCTGAGGCCAACAAAGCGGGCATACCTGTATTTACCGCAGATATTGCTGCTGAAGCAGGCAAAGTTATTTCGCATATAGCTTCAGATAATGTCCAGGGGGGAAGGCTAGCAGGTGAATATCTTGCTAAATTATTAAACGGAAAAGGCAGCGTTGCTATCATTAACCAGCCAGCCATAACCTCGGTACTCGACAGGGTTGCAGGGTTCAGGGAGGCAATAGAAAAATATCCTGATATAAAAGTCGTCGCTGATGTAAACGGTCAGGGTGTACGCGATAGATCGCTGCAGGTAACCGCCGATGTTCTTCAGGCTAATCCTCAGTTGGACGGCATATTCGGAATAAATGATGATACTGCACTAGGTGCTCTTGATGCGGTAAACCAGTTTAACAGGAAAGGAATAGTAATAATAGGCTATGATGCGACTCCTCCCGCCGCAGATGCCATTCTTAAAGACTCACCTCTGAAAGCAGATGTAGTACAATACCCGAAAAAGATCGGGGTTGAAACAATAGACATTATCAACGATTATTTTAACAATAAAAAAGTTCCGGAGAATGTTCCTGTGGAGGTCGGGATTATAGATAAAGAAGCTTTGCAGAATCAGAATAATCCCCAATGAGTAATCTGCTCTTAATGCGGGATATTATTAAAAAATATCCCGGTGTAACCGCATTAGATAAAGTCTCAATCGATTTAAGGGACGGAGAGGTTCATTGTCTTGTTGGTGAAAACGGTGCCGGTAAATCAACATTAATGAAAGTCCTCTCAGGGGCAGTTAAAAAAGACAGCGGGGAAATATTAATAAACGGATCACCTGTAGAGTACGATTCTCCGGCAGAATCACAAAAACTCGGAATCAGCATTATTTACCAGGACTTTAAGTTGGTTCCCGAATTATCAGCAGCCTCAAATATTTTTCTGGGCAGGGAAATAAAGGATTCGTTCTTTCTGAATGAAAAGGAAATGAAAATTAAGGCTGAGGAAGTTCTTGCACAGCTTGGCGAGGAAATCAATGTTAATCTGCCTGTACACAAGTTAAGTACTGCCGGACGGCAGATGATTGAGATTGCCAGGGCCATTGTAGGCAACGTTAAGATACTTGCCATGGACGAACCAACGGCTCCCTTAACAAGCAAAGAAATCAAAAATCTATTCAAGGTTATAAACCGGTTAAAGGATAATGGCGTCGGGATAATTTATATTTCCCACCGGCTGGAAGAAATTTTCGATATCGGCGACAGGGTAACTGTGCTCCGCGACGGTAAATTTATCCACTCGGCAGATATGAAAGATGTTGATAAGAACTACCTAATCAAGCTTATGGTTGGGCGTGAACTTGCAGACGAATATCCTGCGAGCAAAGCTGTAAAAGGAGAAGAGATCCTGCGGGTTGAAAATTTAAGTTCAGGTAAGATCAGCAGCATATCTTTCACTCTTCAAAGAGGTGAGATACTGGGTCTGGCAGGATTAGTGGGTTCAGGGAGGAGTGAATTGGTTCGTGCCATATTCGGAGCCGATAAAAAAACCGGCGGCAGCATACTTATCAGAAGCAGGGAAGCTGAAATAAGAACTCCCCGGGATGCAATAAAGAATGGTCTGGGTCTGCTGACGGAGGACAGGAATCTGCTTGGACTCTTTATGAATCTCAGCATCCGCGAAAATATTTCCGTTTCGAGTCTCGATAATATGAAAGGTACTCTTTTCATAGACAGGCAGAAAGAAATTGCTGAAGTGCAGAGGCAATTTGATCAGCTGAAGGTTAAAGCTCCCTCTATCGAAACAGGTGTTGAAGCGCTCAGCGGGGGTAATCGTCAAAAAGTAGTTCTGGCCCGGTGGCTTGAGACCAATTCAGATATACTGATTTTTGATGAGCCGACATCAGGAATTGATGTGGGTGTAAAATATGAAATTTATAATCTCATAAATACACTTGCTGAACAGGGGAAAGGTATTATTGTAATATCCTCGGAACTCCCTGAGCTGATGGGGATTTCGGATAGAGTGATGGTAATGTGTGAGGGGAGAATAACCGGGATACTTTCAAAAGAGGAAGTTACACAGGAAAAAATTCTGGATTTAGCAACAAAATTTTCTTCAAAGGTAAAAGATGCAGGCTGACCTCAGAAGAGCAAGACTCGTTGAAATAATCAGTGAATTCAGTATCGGTCTTGCCTTAATTGCTGAAATTATATTATTCTCACAGTTTTCACAGTATTTCTTTACCACTGATAACCTTCTGAATATTTCACTACAGGCCTCAATAACCGCCATAATAGCGGCCGGGATGACATTTGTGATTCTAACTGCAGGAATAGACCTGTCGGTTGGATCCCTGGTTGCTTTTGCGGGAATACTAGCTACAAGCGTAATAAAAATTGATATGCCCGTTTATATTAGTCTGACCCTTGGTATACTGGCGGGATTACTATTCGGAGTATTCTCCGGCTATATAGCAGGTATTTTCGTTACACGATTTAAGATAACTCCCTTTATTGTTACTCTGGCCTTAATGACAATCTGGCGCGGTGCATCTTTTGTATATACCGAAGGAAGACCAATATGGGAGCTGCCTGATGTGTTCGCATACCTTGGCGGGGGCAGGATCTTAGGTATACCAGTGCCTACAATCATAATGGTTATTGTCTTTATTATTTCTCATATAGTTTTAACAAGAACAAGGTTCGGCAGGTACGTTTATGCTGTTGGAGGAAATGTTGAAGCTGCCCGGCTTGCGGGAATTAAAACAAACAGAATACTTATAGCTGTATATGTTATATCTGGAGTTTTATCTGCACTGGCCGGTATACTGCTGGCATCGAGGATAAACTCGGGACAGCCAAATGCAGGATTAATGTACGAACTTGACGTAATTGCTGCTGTGGTTGTCGGTGGCACAAGTCTTTTTGGAGGCAGGGGAACTATTATCGGAACTTTCCTGGGTGCAATGCTGATTGCAGTTCTCCGGAACGGACTGAATCTATTAAACGTAGGCAGCTACGTTCAGCAGGTTATTGTAGGTGTTGTAATACTCCTGGCCGTTCTGCTGGATCAGTTAAGAAAAAATTAAAAATAAGTCCCAGTCTGAAGAACAAATAGATAATTCACATTGTTCTGGTATCTATCCAGCCAATTCCACTCATTATTAATCCTGACAGGGCTCCTGCGTAAACTACGTCTGCCTGAGCTAAGGTATTACCGTTATCCATCAGATAAAAATCCCAAACTGATTTACAAGAAGCCTCTGGGAAAGCGACAGCGATGATATTAATTAATAATGTATGTTTTAATTAGATTTGTACTAATGAATACAACAACCTGCATATTCCTTCCGACGTTAAATAATTGTCTCAAATATCCCCTTAATAAAAATGAATAAATTATACTATAAAGTAGTCATCTTTTTCTTCTTCATAATATTTTCGGCTATTGGTATGGCACAGACAAACGTTGATCAGCTGTCAGATGCGCTCGATTCGCTTACAGCGAACAGCTTCAACAATTGGAGGATTAGTCCCGACCTGGCTAAGCCCGTTGAAGGTGACCCGACTTCCGCGGGGTTCGATGATTCTTCCTGGGGTATCCTCAGGGTAGAGGAAAAGAACTATGAAGATTCATGCTGGCTCAGGAAAGAGATCATCCTTCCTGAAACAATACTGGGAAAACCGGTAGAAGGAAAAATAACTTTTCTCGTCACAGTTGATGATTACGGTTACTTTTATGTGAACGGGGAAAATAAGGGATACTTTCCGTGGGACGGTGAGTTCACATTAACAGAGAACGCAAAGCCGGGAGATAAGTTTCTGATAGCAATTAAAGCAATCAACACGGGGGGACCGCTGCGTCTTATCAGGGCAAGGATCGATATGGCAGGAACGAAAGACCTGAGGCAGTCGATTCTGGATTTCTCCTTAAGTATGAAGGTGGGGCAGAAGCTTCTTAGCTTTGATACTTACCAGACGAATGCGCGCGTAAGAACAGATCCCGGGATTGATAAATCATTTCAAAACAAAGAGGAGAAGAGTCGCCTTAACAAACTTCTTCAGAAGCTGGCTGGTGAGGTGGACATAGATGCACTGGGAAAGGGAGATATTCAGAAGTTTAAAACTTCAATGGATAATGTACGTGCTCAGCTTCAGCCAATAAAGGAATTCGCGAAAAAGTTCACACTCTATTTCGATTCGAATGCTCACATTGACGCTGCCTGGCTTTGGAGGGAGAAAGAAACCATCGCTGTATGTAAAAATACCTTCAGTTCTGTTTTCCGTATGATGGATGAGAAACCGGATTTTACCTATACGCAGAGTGCGGCACAGTATTACAAATGGATGGAAGATTATTATCCTGATGTATTCAGCGGTATAAAACAAAAAATGGCAGCGGGCAGATGGGAGGCTATCGGGGGAATGTGGATTGAACCCGACTGCAATCTTATAGACGGTCCTTCCTGGATGAGGCAGATCCTTTATGCTAAAAGGTACTTTAAGAAAGAACTAGGAGCCGATGTACACATTGGCTGGAATCCCGATTCATTCGGCTACAACTGGAATATGCCTATGTTCTATCAGAACGCAGGCATCGATGCTTTCGTTACACAGAAGATCGGATGGAATGATACAAATGTTTTTCCGTACCGTGTTTTCTGGTGGGAATCTCCCGATGGTTCAAAGATCCTTTCATACTTTCCTTTCGATTATGTAAATACAATCACTCAGGCATACGGACTGGTAGACTGGCTGAGGCAGTTTGAAGCAAACACAGGGTTTACAAATATGCTCGTGCTTTTCGGAGTAGGAGATCACGGCGGCGGACCTTCAATAGAGATGATCGACAGAATACAGCACCTGAAAACTCTTGACATCTATCCCAATGTTGTATACGGAACCACGAAAGAATACCTTGACTGGCTAAAGAAGCAGGACCTTTCAGATGTGCCTGTTTGGGATGACGAGCTCTATCTTGAGTATCACCGCGGTACGTATACAACTCAGGCAAATATGAAAAAGTATAACCGCCTGAGTGAAATAAAACTGACCAACGCAGAAAAATTATCTTCGCTTTCGAGTCTTTTATTTAAGGGCAAATACAGAAGCAGTGATCTTGAAGAAGCATGGCAGGGAGTAATGCTGAACCAGTTCCACGATCTGCTTCCAGGCTCAGGCATCCGCGAAATTTATATTGATGCTATGCAGACCTATAAACATTCACTGGAGATAGCAGATTTTATAAGTAAGGAAGCGTTAAAAAGTGTTGCGGCTTATGTAAACACATCATTAGTAAGCAATGCGATACCGGTAATTGTTTTCAACCCTCTTTCCTGGAAAAGAAAAGATGTCGTCAGGCTTGAATTACCCGAAGGAGACCGGGGAGCGTATTTAGTCCTCAACAGTGAAGGCAAAGAAATTCCTTCCCAGCTGGTTAATGAAGACATCTACAAAAACGTACTCCTTTTTATTGCCGATGATGTGCCTTCCTACGGATATAAGACCTATTATCTTCAGGGGAGAAAAAATCCCACTTTATCTGACAATCATCTTTCACCTAAGAATTCGATTGAAAATGAGTATTTCAAAGTAACCGTTGATCCTGACAGCGGCTGGATAAAGAGTATCTACGATAAGAAAAACGGGAAGGAAGTGCTGGCGGGAGAAGGCAACAGACTTCAGTTGCTGGAAGACAAGCCGACGGCCTGGGATGCATGGAATATCGGGTGGACAGGTGTAGAGTATCCTATGACTTTGAAGAAGATTGAGGTGAAAGAGGATGGCCCTGTAAGAACAGTATTATGCGTTTACCATAATTATCTGAAGCCGGGAGTAGTAAAAGATTTTCCTACACCGAACTTTCCATCGTCGTTTTTCAGGCAGGATATAATCTTATATAAAGGATTAGATAGAGTAGATTTCCTTACGGATGCCGATTGGTGGGAGGAAAAAACTATGCTTAAAGTAGAGTTCCCGTTAGCAGTTCAGGACACTGATGCGACTTATGAAATACCATATGGTTATATAAAGCGTTCCACACAAAGAAATACACCCTGGAACAAGGCAAGATTTGAAGTATCGGCAATCCGCTGGGCTGATGTATCCAGCGGCGGTTACGGTGTTAGTCTGCTTAATAATTCTAAATACGGTTACGATGTGAAGGACAATGTAATGAGGTTATCGCTGCTTCGCTCACCCAACTGGCCGGACCCAACCGCCGACAGGGGAGAACATCAAATAGAATATTCACTGTATCCTCATAAAGGCAGCTGGCAGGATGGAAATACGGTGAACAAAGGTTACGATTTCAATTACAGGCTGATACCTTTTATGACGGATGTTCATAAAGGCTCACTGCCTGCTGAATATTCCTTTGTAAAGATGAATGCACCAAACCTGATTCTTACCACCTTTAAGAAAGCAGAGGATGAGAACGCTTACATTTTTCAATGGTATGAAAGTGCAGGAAAAGACACAGAGGCAGAAATAGAATTTCCTGAGGTTCCGGTAAAGGTAGTAAAATCAGATTTTATGGAAGATGACGGTGAGTCATTAAAATTTGAAGGCAGGAAGTTAAAGCTAAACACACCTGGAAATTCTGTAATTACAGTAAAAGCTTACTTCAAATAAGTTTTGTTCATTCCCAATATGTAATGAAATATTTACAAATATGCGTGTATTTGTGAAAATACCAGTACAAATATGCAGAAAAGATATCTTTTGAACGATTTATATAAGTACCTGGATCATAAAAATGCTTTTATAAGTTATGAGGCAGGTGGGAAAGACTACTTTTATTGAAACGACTCTTCGAAACTTTGACTATAGCATCTACCGACTTTTCACATTTTTGTAATAGTTTTACCGCTTATAATTCTTAATAACCATCCATACAAACTTCACAGAAACTGCGTAACAATTCTGTTTCTTTGCAGTCTAAAAGGGCAAAAGGAATTACATAGGTGAGTGAAAGGTTATGAAAAAATTACTGCTTCTTACTTTGTGTTCAACACTATTATTTGCTGCCTCGAGCAAGAATCAGAATAAAATAATGCTCCTGAAAGAAATGAATACCGGGATAAAAGTAGACGGTGTAATCGATGCGGAATGGGGTAAAGTTGATTCCGTAACAGATTTCTTTCAACTCCAGCCCTATTTCGGACAACAGCCCTCCCGCAGGACAATTGCCAAAGTTTTATCAACAAAAGATGCGCTATACTGCCTGATGGTTTGCTACGATAATCGAAATGACATCCAGGCGAGCACCGGTTCAATAGATAACTTCGATGGAGATGTTGTTTCTATTATGCTCGACTCATTTAATGATGAGAAGACGGCTTATAAGTTTGCCGTGTCTGCGTCTGGCGTACAGGCTGACTGCCGTCTCCTTGATGATGCCCGCAACAGAGATTATAGCTGGGACGGTATCTGGTTTGCTGATTCAAAAGTTTACGACTGGGGTTATGTTGTGGAAATGAAAATTCCGTATAAGTCGTTTCAATATGATGATAAAGCGAATTCGTGGGGACTGGATTTTGACAGGTGGATACCCAAGCAGGCAGAAGATCTTTACTGGTGTAGTTACGAACAGAATGAAGGTCAGCGGATTTCCAAATTCGGAAAACTGGTTTTCGAAAACTTCAAACCATCTGTTCAGGGAGTCAATCTTGAAGCGTATCCTGTTGGAATCTCAAAAGCGAGGCTGACGGAGAACAATAAATATGATGTTGAAGCTAAGGTAGGGCTGGATCTGCTTTATAATCCTTCTCCCAAACTGAAATTTCAGCTTACTGCCAACCCCGACTTCGCCCAGATAGAAGCGGATCCTTATTCATTTAATATATCAAGATATGAGTCATATTTCTCTGAAAGAAGACCGTTTTTTACTGAAGGGAATGAAATATTTATGGCCTCGGGAAAACAATCGAACACAGGATTTTATAGTCCTCTTGAACTTTTTTATTCCCGCAGGATAGGCAAAAAACTACCTGATGGTACAGAGGTTCCGCTTTATACGGGAGCAAAAGCATTCGGAAGGATAGGAGATTGGGAATATGGTGGATTCATGGCTATGACAGGTGAAGAAAACTATACAGATGATGATCAGCATTTAACAGAACAGCAGGCTTACTTCGGATCAATAAGATTAAAAAGACAAATATTCGGAAACTCACAGGCAGGGATCCTTTTTGTAGGCAAACAGACAAAGGACAGTACGTACGGTGTTATTGACATTGATGGAGCCTTCAGGCAGTCGGAATGGCAGTTATCCTATCAGATCGCACGGTCAATAAAAAATTCAGATGGTGATTTCGCATTTTCCACAGGCTTTATAGAGCATGACGGACAACTGGCTGACGTTTGCACGAAGCAGGTACATAGGGGATAAGTTTGATATTAGTGAAGTAGGGTATGTACCGTGGACAGGAACCGGAGAATTTACTGCCATAAGCGGTCCCATTTTTAATTATGAAACGGGTTATATTCGGCAGATTTTAATTTATGCCGGACCATACTTTAATTATGAAAAAGCGGATAACTTTACCGATTACCAGGGTTTGCTGGGTTTCAATATGCAGCTGAGAGACAACTGGGGTTATGAAATAAATGCCCAGTATGGAAAAGCAAAAGACGAAGGGCTGGAATACTCAACTTATTCGTTGACATCCAGCTCTTGGTACAACATAAGTCCAAAATGGAATGGCAATTTATACGGTGGGTATCAAAAGACTTATAATTTTTCACGCGAATATCTTGCCCCGTATTCCTGGGCGGGTATAAGCATCAACTGGAAAGCAGCTGACATTCTTGATCTCGGAACTTCATACGATATGTATGTTGAAGGGAATCCTGAAGGACACGTAGAAGATATAACTTATAACGCACGCCCTTACTTCTCGCTGACCCCTATTAATAATTTAAATATAAGGGTATATGTGGATAACGTATTTATTAAATCTGTTGACAGGCTTGATCATGTTATAGCGGGATTCCTTTTCGCATACAATTTTTCTCCAAAGTCCTGGATTTATTTTGCATTCAATGAAGTAAGAGACCGGAGCGATCAATTTGACCGATCAGGCAATTTGCTTCCCCACAGGATGCATACGGTTGACAGAGCAGGAGTGGCTAAGATTAAATATCTTTATTACTTCTAATAAATTCGTTAAATAAATCCTTCGGGAATGGAATGAAGAGCCTCTTAACGGGGCTCTTTTTTATAGGACAAAACCTCTATTCTCCGGTACAACAACCTCCTGAAAACGTTCTGAAAACGTCTTGAAAACGTTCTGAATACGATCTGAATACGTTCCCACCCCTTGTTACACGGAAATTGGGATAAGAGTATAAATCACCCCATTATGCAACGCATAACAAGGTGATATATTAAAATTGGCGAATTAAGGAGGCGGTTGAATTTATTAATACAAAACTATTTTACATAAAGGCCGGCCGAAAGGAATCCGCACCAATGTTCAAGAGAAAAAGGAGCGGTTGTACCCATATGAGTTCCATAAACCGGAAGAGGTTTCTCTGTCCAGGTGTCTGAGTACTTCAGAAGTTTTCCATTGAGTCCTTGAAGGTTTAATTTCTCTGCAATATGATAGATGGAAAGAAGACCGAACGGCACAGAGAACTTTCCGCACCATAGCGGAACCGGGGTTTTAATATCCAGACTGCCTTGCAGTTCCTTCGACAGTCCCGTAATATCCTCATATGTAAGAGAGGTATTTATATAAGTCGAAGCAATTCTTCTGTCATTTTCAGTAGCCAGCTTATGTGCTCTTTCATCCTTCCCGAAAGGCGAGTTATCAAAATCATCACCATAATGATCTGCATCAGTTGAGATCAGGAAGAAAATATCCTTTCCGGGCTTCAGGTTATTCGAAGCTGCATATTCCTGTATAATTCCGGCCAGATCGGTAGAAATAGAATCCATCCTTTGAAAAGACATTCCGGTTACCATAATGGGAGTGATCTTTACGTCCCTGTTATAGTACTGGAGAAATGGAACCAGGGCTTCGATTGAATGTTCGATATCCTGGGCTTTATCACTTACCATAAAATAATTCTTATCAAGTTTCGATTTTATTATCTCCCTGAGAGGGGATATGGCCACATTATTATACGGACCCTTCCAGAATTTATAATCATCAAGTATGAGGACATTCTGAGGGTCGTTCATTGCCTTACGGACGGTACCATGGGTAACTCCAAAGATCACAACTTCCTTCGCCTTAATGAGGGAGTAGAGAGGATAGTAAACCCTGCCTGCGTATAAAAAATCATCGTGAGGAGAGATCCCGCCGATTAAAAGTCCACTATCAGGAACTTTAACTTCCGAATTTTGCGAAAGGTACTCCATTAGAGTGTCCATTTCGGAGGGCTGCCAGCAGAACCCGACATTATCCCTTACCGGTCTTACACTATTTTCCTGTGCTGATATCATGACGTTGAATATTAGGATTATTGTGAGAATGGTTAACCGAATTAAATAGTTCTTCATCTATTGAACCTCCCGGATAATTAAACAATGAGGTATTCATTAAGTAAATTTTTCTTAATTTTCTAATACTATAAAAATATGATAAAAAATAAAAGAAAATATCTACTTTTCTATCTCAAAACGGGGGGAGGACATTATGCTCCTGCTTTATCCCTCGCAAATTATTTTAAGCGTCAGCATGCCTTTGAAGTTGAACCTGTTCTAATCGACGGTTTCGCAAGAACAAACCGGCTGGTAAAGAACCTGATTGAAGAAGGATACCGCCACCTGCAATCGAGTGCCAAATGGGCATATGAAGTATTATATGCATTCAATAAAGTTTCATTATTCGCCAGGACCTCCTGTTTTATCGTTTCAAAGTCGGCAGTAAAATATATTAAAGAAAAAATTGCTGAAGAGAAGCCGGAAAAGATTGTGGTTCTTCATTTCTTTTTAATTGAACCTGTTTACGAAGCCGTAAAAAAATTAAAGCTGAACATTCCTATATTCACCATAGTTACCGATCCATACACGGCTCATCCCATGTGGTTTCTAAGAAAGGACCAGAGATTTATTATCTTCAGCGAAAAACTGAAAGAAACGATCTCCCGAAGAATACCTTCAGGCAGGCTGAATGTATTTCCGTTCATACTTGAGGAGAAATTTTCACAGCCGATACCCAAATCAGCAATCAGGAGCCTAAAGGTTGAAATGGGATTTGATCCCGGCAGTAAGATTATCCTGATCCTTGGAGGAGGCGACGGAATTCCTCACGGCAGAACAATCCTGGAGAAGATAATTACATCTAAACCTCAGGCGGCTCTAGCGGTAGTAGCAGGAAAAAATAAGACATTTTATGCTGCCGCAAGGAGACTCAAAGAGAAACACCCGGAGGTGCCTGTAAAGGTTTACGAATTTATAAGTTTTGTATATGAACTGCTTAACATCTCAGATGTGGTTATCACGAAGTGCGGTGCTTCAACCATTATGGAGATACTAATATTGAACAAGGTTCCCATTGTAAATAATTTTATCTGGGAACAGGAAAAGGGGAATATTGATTTTGTTCAGGAAAATGAGCTTGGGATTTATGAAAAAGATGTTTCAGCTATACCGGGAGCTGTTAGCAGACTAATAAATGAAGAAGAATTTTATGAGAGTTTTGTTAATAACATAAAACGTCTGGGGATAAAGAACGGCGTTGCAGACGTCGCAGAATTTTTATTTACATCAGAATAAGGAAAATTATTCAAGAAGCCGGTTGTCTTAATTCCTTCAGGATCTTCTGAATGACGGTTCTTTTTAATTTCAGCTTTTCACGGTAATCCATACTGTCGGTATCGGTTATTTCCATTCCGAGATCAGACAGGTATGTATCGAGAGCCTCAGCTAAAATTTCCTTTTCTGAATCAGACAATGTTATAGTTGTATCAGCCATATTCTCCCCGAACTATTTATATAAAAAAATAAACTCAGGAATTACCGAAACGCTGGATTTAGTATTAAAGTTTTATAAAGCTTAAAAGCTAGATAAGTAAAAATTCAGTTAGTTTCAATCTGAGGTGACACAGAATAATTTTCGGACATTTGATGCTGATGAGCAGCGTTCCGCCGAAAGTTATTGAAGCAGCGCAGAAAGAGTTGTTAGATCAAAGTTAAAACTATTTTATTCCCTTTGATTTAATTTACCAGGGAATTAATTATTTCCGAATATCTCTCCTTGACATGGGCAGCCGAGAAGATTTTGAAATCTCCCTGCTGCTGCAATTCTTTTATATGTTTTTTATAAGCCAAATGATTTTCAATAAGATTATGGATCCCTTCCGCAATTGATTCTACAGAGAAAGGATTTACCCCGACGCCCACATTCTCAAATATACCGTCAAAACCCATTGCGTCTTTGGAGTACATGATGGGCGTGCCGTTTAAGAGGGATTCCGCATATACCATACCGAAAGATTCACTCAGGCTGGGCATAACAAAAGCCTTTGAAGCAGAATAGAATTTATCCATTTCTGAATTAGGAACTCTCCCTTTGAAAATAATATTATTTTCAATGCCCATTTTTCCCGCCCATTGTTTAACCTGCGGAGAGTAGCTGCCGTCACCGATGACGACAAGTTTGAAATCGGGATCATTCAGAAGTTTTATGGCCTTAAATAACCGTTTTATATTTTTTCTTTTTACCGAACGTTTGTCCATTCTTAACGCAGTTGAATAATAACCATTCTGAGGAGAGGGAAGTCCGGGGTCGATATTCCTTTCAACGATATTCGGAATAAACTCCAATTTATCTTTCATATGCCGGGAAAAAAACTCTTTACCCAGCTGCTTTTCCATCAATTTATTTATGTGGGGCATAAGGTAAATGATTTTATCACTGCTTTCAATTACAGTTTTATAATGTCGTAATAAATCAGGTCTTCTTCCGAAGATCCATGCATCAGTTTGGCGTAATGTTAAGATAAGTTTTGAATTATACCTGAGCGCAAGCTTGTGAGCTATATACCCTTCAAAGGTAACTTTATGAGCATGGATTATGTTAGTACCCTTAAGATCAATTATACCAGAATTTTCGGCATCGGTGATTTTGTTATATGCCCTCTTCAAACTGTAGAGCAAAAATATTCCGAAGGGAAGTCCGAAAGAATTAAGGAGTAAATGATTTTTATGTTCTATACTGAGTTTCTCTTTGTTAAAATAGGGCACCCTCAGAAGATCAACAATCTGAACATGGGCTAGTTTTTCAGTTTGAGTAATCAGATCCCTTACAGCAGATGTTACAGGCTGGTTGTTCCTCCCCCTCAGATCATATGAAATATGCAGAAGCTTTATCATTCAGTTTCCTCGAACGAGCCTTCCCCTTCCTGCCTTTTTAGGTCTGAAAATAGAGCAAGATAAGAAAATATTAATAATACACCGGAAGGTATGTTCGGTCTGATGAGTGTTGATTCTGTAATATTAATTATGAGGGCCGCAATAAAAAACCATTTCCAGAAAAAATTTCCTTCATATTTAGAAAGATTGACAAAGAAGTTTATTACTACAGCTATAAATAAAATAAGTCCGACTAAACCTGTTTCATTTAAGATATCAAGGTAGCCGTTGTGTGATTGAATAGGAATCCATATATATGTCTGATAAAGTGCCTGAATATTAAGTGCATCCACAACCCAGAATCCCTGGAACCCATAACCGAACAGGATATGAGTCTTAGCTATTGCAAAGATATCACCCCAAAGCTGGGTTCGGCCGGTGAGAGTTAAATCTTTACCTGCATCGCCTGCAATAGAGGAAAGAATTGAAGGAGCCAGAAAAAGAAGTGATACAAGGAGTCCGACAAAAAATACAATGAAGATGAGAGAAATTGTATTTTTTATTCCAATAGGATTGAATTGCTTATCCATGTACCGGGCAAATATCAGCCCCAGAATAATCACAAGAGTTACCACGGTTGTAAAACTGCTGGCCCCAATAAACAAAGCAAGAGCAATCAAAGCCAGAATCAGGAAAAATATTTTCTTTGCGGCAGGGGAATCGAGAATAAACTTTGTGAAAAAGATAATAGAAATAAGGCTTACCTGTCCAAGATGATTTTTATTAGGCGCCAGCCCTCTCCACAATCCAAATTCATCTTTTGCCCCGGGAATTGTGAATATCGTTGCGATAGAGACAACAACATAAACAGACAGCAATATTTTAAATTGTTTAAAAGTCTCCTCGGAAGAGTCTGAATGTGAAAGTACAGCTAATGACACCATAAAAGTAGTGATGAACTGGAAAAGTCTCTTAAATGAAATAAAAGGATAAGGTGACCATACCAGTGTTACTGCACACCAGAGTAAAAAAAGGAAAATAAATTTTTCTCTCCTTATAAGGGAAATAACAAAATGCCATTTGGGTATGAGAGAAAATAAGGATGTTAAAAAAAGGAAACTGTAAGCAACCTGATTCACAATATTCGAAGTACTAATTGTATCAACTTCATTCAGGCTTGGCTGAAAAGGTAAGGACGTTCCATAAATAGAAAAGAACATATACAGGAAAAAAGAAAAATGGGCTATATAATAATAGCTGGTATATTTTTTAACGGGTATCTCTAAAGTATTCTCACTTGTGTACATTGTAAATAATTATTCTAATATTCAACATAATGGTATTTAAATATGGCCAGGATATGTCCGATATTCCCGACAAGCTTTAGTGTCCAGAACACCCTTAATTTTTTTGAAAAAATGTTCACGACAAGTAAAATAACACTTATGAGGCTATAAAATAATGCTTTAAACAATAGTTTAATTTTAAGTACGAAACTATGATTAGAAAATTCGATCATTCGGCGGGTGTAGGTATTTCCTGTCCTGAAAGATCTTTGAAGAAGCCATTTGTAATTTGCTCTGTCAGGATGAACATAATCATAGACAACCCCCTCATAACACGAAATATATCTGGCTCCTTTTTTAAAAGAGAAGTAAATAAATGAGTATCACTTCCTCCAGTGAGTCCATATTCAGGATCAAAAGGACCATCGACCGATTTGAGGAGATCAGCTTTAATTAAACAGTTTCCGGTTCTGGTAAACTCAGGTGATTGACCTGTAGGAGGACAGTCTCTTTCAAAGAATCCTCCTTTTTTAATCCACTCCGGTGTTTCCTCATCAAAATAGGGTATAACCCTGCCAAAAACGGCATCCGCGTTATATTTCATTGAACAATTCAGCATATTCTTTACCCATAATTTATCAGCATAACCATCATCGTCAATAAATAAGATGAACTCGCCGGTTGCATGCTTAACAGCCACATTTCTGGTAAGGCTGATATTTTTTATAGGCTGGGTGAAGTAGCATATCGGATATTTTAGATAGTTTGCCGTTTGAGTGACTATCGATTCAGCCTGTTTCTCAGGATCATTATCTACCACGATAATCTCTATCTGTATGTCCCCATCAACAACCTGATCGTTAATACTATCAAGAAGTTTCTTCAATAAGAATGGTCTTTTATATGTATTTATACAGATGGAGCAATTTATCATTTTTCACCTTGCGATGAAGAATTGCTTAAGAAGCTCAGTTTCGAAAAAATTACCTTTCTAAGAAAAGGG
Organism: uncultured Bacteroidota bacterium; assembly: GCA_963839165.1. GTDB lineage: Bacteria > Bacteroidota > Ignavibacteria > Ignavibacteriales > Ignavibacteriaceae > DATFVA01. The sequence goes on from CAWIUG010000011.1 coordinate 253,310, forward strand.
TCCTTACCTTTAATATAGCTGTGCAGGAAATACCAGAGAATAGAACCAAATATTATTTCTCCAACCATAGAGGCAATTAGTGCTCCTTTAATCTGGTATTGAAGAATCAGAAGATAGGAGGTTATTATGGTAATTACCATAGTGACCATATTTATAAGAGCGATATTCTTAAATTTCTTAATAACCTGTAATCCGTAACTGGCATTTGCTCTGATATACTGAAAGATAAAAACCCCACCCCAGTAAAACACATATTCCATAGAATCCTTGTATTTATCGGTGAATAGGAATTTCTGGAAAAAACCTCCTGCAGCGTATATAAATATCATATAAGCACTAATCAAAATAGCTATTAAAATGCTGGCAAGAATTAGTTCCTTAAAGAACTTATCTAATTTTTTCTGTTCTCTTAGCTTGGCGCCGCGGGGTCTTACGATACTTCCCCATCCGGCCTGCATGAACAATAAAGGACTTATGAGCAGCCTGGATGCTGAGTTATCGGCCACAGCCAGGCTTCCCAGCATAATCGCAATCAGGTACTGATAACTGTAGGTCTGGAAATGTGTAACAGTTATACCAACAAGTGACCATCTGCCGAGTTTCCATGTTTCTCTGTATGCTTCCCTTATATCATCTCTCGTTACTTTCATACTTTCTTTAATGTTATAAAGAGTAAATACAATAATGTTACTCAATCCCATCCCGATAATAACAATGACGATATTAAGTGATGAGAAGAACATAGCTGCAGCAATAAAAATAATATAGAATAAAGCAAACAGCATATCCTGCTTTAAGGCCTTACCTGGTAATTCCTGAGCGTATGCAAGCTGACGAAAATACGATCTGGATAAAATACCTATAATTGAAAAAGCAGAAGCCGCGATAACCAGAGGGATTAAAGTACTGTCAAATAAAAAATAATATGCAAGAGAGGCAGATACGGTTAGAACAGAAAATCCTGTTACGAATACAATCTGTCCTCTGAAAAGAGATGAAGAAAACTTAATCTCCTCCTCGGCAGTCTTGGCCGCCAGTAGAACGTTCAGAGGAGTAGTAATTATTGCATTTTGAACCCATGTAACATAAGTTAATATCGTAAGAACAATACTGAAATATCCGAACTCTATTTTAGGGACAAATTTTAACAATAAGAGTGTAACACCGAAATTTGTTGCGCTTGTTAGTGCCTGGTCAACGGAAGCAACAATTGTTCTGCCTACCACTTTTGACCTGAAGAGCTTCGACACTTTTTTCATATAGTTATGATTTCTGGAAAAAATTGATTGAATGACGACACTTTAAAACATGAGTTAAGGGATCAGGGATAATTACCCGGAAAAATAAAAAAAATCAAGTAGTATGCCACTAAAAATATCTAATAAATAGTTTCAATTATAACAAAATAAAAAATGTTCCTGTTTTATTATGAGATTATGATCATTTCTACAAAGAAGGGGAAAAATATGGGGACAAGAATCAGGTGAATCGCCTTATACGTGTCCTAAAACAACTATTCACTGATATCACATATATACCGTTAGAAAACTTTGGGACTTGACCCGAAATTAGTATTGACGGCATCGGGATTTTTCCTTACGTTTGTTATAGAAATTTTCAGAACATAGTCTGAAAATAAAATTGTTCTTTTAGTGGGTTATCAAATTGAAAGAGTGTTGTGCATCGCCTTTCAAAAAACAGGTTAAATAAATTCAACCTGTATATCCCATCAAATAAAATTAGAATAGTGCATTCTAATTCTACATTTAATGGCCCTTTAGTAGTAGAAGGCTTTTGTTGAGAGAGTATTCCAGAGGGTGGAACAAAAGTAACTAAAGAAATCCGGAATAAACGGATCTATTTATAAAGTCTTCTGAGACTAAGGAGCGGGCTTGAATAGTTATACAAGGGTAAACCTTGTAATAATTTTTTTACAGATCCTAAAATTATCATCGGCTGCGTCAAGGGTATACCCGACAGTTTTAAAGGATTATAACGTCCTGAAAGAACTGAATTCCAGATACCAGGCAGCGATAATTTTTTCCTTCCCGTATTCCTCCGAAAAATCAGAAGAAAAAAATCCATAAGAATTTTTTTTGATGTTCACATTTTTCGTCATTGAAATATCCTTACCGGCAATAACAACCGAAGAAATGAAGTGTAAAGAGACATCTGAAGGGGTGTTCCTTTGCGTTCTTACTACTGAGGAAAGATCAAATTTCTATTACGAAATAAAACGAATATCCATCTGAGCTGAGTGCTCAGCTTGATTAAACTGTAAAGGTTAAGCTAACTATATATAAGGAGTGAGGTTATGTTGAAGAAGGTGCAAATCTATATGTTCATGTTGATCCTGGCCGGGTTGACGATTCCCGCTTTTGCAGCAAATCATTATGTCGACAAGAATGCAGCCGGGAGCAATAACGGAAGCAGCTGGAGCAATGCCTGGGAAAGTTTCGGGGCGATCAGCTGGAGCAGCGTAAATGCAGGAGACATAATATATATATCAGGAGGAAGTGATTCGACGATATATAATGAGACGCTGACAGTAGGAAAAAGCGGAACATCGGGCAGCAGAATAGTAATCTCTCACGGAACAGAGAGCGGACATAACGGAAAAGTTATAATAGACGGTGGTAACACCCTAAGCAACGGAATTTTAGTCAATGGGCGATCCTATGTAACGGTAACAGGATTTACAGTAAGATATACACACGACGGGTCAATCGAGGTAAGCAATTCAGACCATATAATAGTAGAGAATTGTGATATAACAGTAACGGGAAGAGCGGGAGTATATGTCAGACAGAATAATAATATAGAAGTCAGAGGATGCAACATAGCCACAGGAAGCTATGTAAACACACAGACAGACGGGATGTACTCTCAGCTGAATACAGATAACGTATACCACAACAACCACATAGTAGTAAATAACAGTGAACCTACAGGGCACGATGACTGTATCCAGTCCTTCCAGGATAATAACCTGACAGCACACTCAAATTACCTTGAACAGAACAACAGCAAGCCGAATAACTCACAGGGAATATATACAACTACTCCAACCGGAGGGGTATTCAAGTTCTATAATAACATAGTGAATCTGACGCAGTCGGGAAGTAACGGAATAACCTTCAGAAGACTGACGGGTGCAGGGACAGTACAGATAGTAGGAAACACGGCATATGGACAGAACTCTGCAACACTGATTCAGACAACAGAGGTAGATAACCCGGTAATAAAGAATAATATTATTTATTCAGGAAATAGTGGTTATGCTGCCCGAGTGCTTAATTGGGCCGGAAATCCTTCCAATATAGAGAACAATTTAGTTTATGCTCCAAATGCGGCTAATGTATGGAATTTTAATGGCGTCTCAAAGAGTTGGAGTCAGTGGAGGGCTTTGGGATTTGATGTACACGGAAAGAATGCTGACCCGAAGTTTACAAGTATAAACAACAAGAATTTCAGTCTGCAGCAGACCTCACCGGGAGTAGACGCAGGACTGGCAGCAGGGTCACCGTATAATGTAGACATAATGGGAGTAAGCAGGCCGCAGGGACAGAATTATGATATGGGAGCCTATGAGTACAATGGAGGAAATCCTAATCCGGATACAACACCTCCTGAGGTTACAGGCGCTTCAATATCCGTAACCACACAAGTTAATGTAACGTTTTCAGAAGCACTGGAACAATCAAGTGCACGGACGGCAGGGAATTACACTATCACCAACGGTATAACAGTAAGAAGTGCAATATTATCAGCAGACGGGAAAATAGTAACACTTACAACCAGTCCACATTCAGGCGGACAGAGCTATGTGGTAACGGTAAATAATGTAAAAGACCTGGCAGGCAATGTTGTGAATCCTAATGCGAACACGGCAGGGTACAGTTTTTTTAATAACACAACCCCGCCAGAGTTAGCGGGAGCTTCGTTACCAGGGACATCCACAATCATAGTAACATTTTCTGTAGAAATGGATCCGGCTACTATTGGAAATATAAATAATTATGCGATCAACAATGGTGTAACTATAGATTCTGCGGTTGTCTATAGTAATAATCAAAAAGTCGTTTTAAGTACCAGCGCACATAAAATCGGAAAATGGTATACACTAACCGTAAGTAACGTTAAAGATATATCCGGAAATTTGATTAATCCAAATAAAAGAGCAGCCGATTATCAAGCTTCTAATAGAATTAAATATTCCATCATCACAGCTGACGGGAAATGGTATCAGAATTTTATACCAGGGAAAGCCATTGATGGGAATACTGATACAACATCCGACTCACGCTGGGGCGGTGTTGTGAATTTACCTGACTCAATTACTTTTGATATGGGCAGTGTTAATAATGTTGATGAAACCCACCTTTCTTTCTACAGATGGAATGATGGAAGGAACTATACCTATTCTATATTGACCTCCGTGGATGGAGTAAACTGGATTGAAGCAGTTTCTAATTGTTCATCTGCACCTATGGCATGGACTATTGATGAATTTACTGCTGTGGATGCAAGATATATCAAACTAATAATATTAAGCTGTAATGAGAGCCCGGTTGCGGGATTATGGGAAGCTGAAATATATGGACCTACCGTGGTAACGGGTGTAGAGAATGGAAATGAAACCCCCTCGGATTTTAGCCTTGAGCAGAATTATCCAAATCCTTTTAACCCGACGACAACAATCAACTTCAATATTCCTTCAGATCAACAAGTTAAGATTAATATCTATAATTCTATCGGGCAGCTGGTTACTGAACTTGTAAACAAAGAATATTCAGCAGGAAATCATGCGGTTGAATTTAATGCGGCTAACCTTCCCTCAGGAGTATATATTTATAGAATGGAAGCTAAGTCATTTACAGCAACACATAAAATGGTATTGATGAAATAATTTGGTGTTTACCAGGAGAGGGTAAACCTCTCCTGGTATACTTAGAGGAAAATGTAATAATTACCTGTAGTATTGAAGTTTAACTAAAAAAAGGAAAGGTTTTAATGAAAAAGTAAGAAAAAGAGCTGGTATAGGAATTGTGCTTTTCCTTGCCAGTGTGCTAAAACTCTAAGAGGTGCCAGGCTTATTTGTGGGAACAATAACTGGAGGGATGAACATTATTGATGGATCTTAAACTAAGGAGTGGCGTATGGAGAAGAAGATTCTACCCTTTTCATTATTGTTATTTGTTTTCTTTTTAATTGTACCTGCCTATGCAGCAAATCATTATGTCGACAAGAATGCAGCCGGGAGCAATAACGGAAGCAGCTGGAGCAATGCCTGGGAAAGTTTCGGGGCGATCAGCTGGAGCAGCGTAAATGCAGGAGACATAATATATATATCAGGAGGAAGTGATTCGACGATATATAATGAGACGCTGACAGTAGGAAAAAGCGGAACATCGGGCAGCAGAATAGTAATCTCTCACGGAACAGAGAGCGGACATAACGGAAAAGTTATAATAGACGGTGGTAACACCCTAAGCAACGGAATTTTAGTCAATGGGCGATCCTATGTAACAGTAACAGGATTTACAGTAAGATATACACACGACGGGTCAATCGAGGTAAGCAATTCAGACCATATAATAGTAGAGAATTGTGATATAACAGTAACGGGAAGAGCGGGAGTATATGTCAGACAGAATAATAATATAGAAGTCAGAGGATGCAACATAGCCACAGGAAGCTATGTAAACACACAGACAGACGGGATGTACTCTCAGCTGAATACAGATAACGTATACCACAACAACCACATTGTAGTAAATAACAGTGAACCTACAGGGCACGATGACTGTATCCAGTCCTACCAGGATAATAACCTGACAGTACACTCAAATTACCTTGAGCAGAACAACAGCAAACCGAATAACTCACAGGGAATATATGCAACTACTCCAACCGGAGGGGTATTCAAGTTCTATAATAACATAGTGAATCTGACGCAGTCGGGAAGTAACGGAATAACCTTCAGAAGACTGACGGGTGTAGGGACAGTACAGATAGTAGGAAACACGGCATATGGACAGAACTCTGCAACACTGATTCAGACAACAGAGGTAGATGATCCGGTAATAAAGAATAATGTCATTTACTCAGGATCAGCGGCATTTGGAGCCAGGGTAATAAACTGGGCAGGAAATCCATCCAACATAGATAACAACATAATATATGTACCAAACTCAGCTAATGTATGGAGTTTTAATGGCGTCTCAAAGAGCTGGAGTCAGTGGAAGGCATTGGGGTTTGATGTACACGGAAAGAATGCTGACCCGAAGTTTACAAGTATAAACAACAAGAATTTCAGTCTGCAGCAGACCTCACCGGGAGTAGACGCAGGACTGGCAGCAGGGTCACCGTATAATGTAGACATAATGGGAGTAAGCAGGCCACAGGGACAGAATTATGATATGGGAGCCTATGAGTACAATGGAGGAAATCCTAATCCGGATACGACACCTCCGGAGGTTACGGGAGCTTCAATAACCAATCAGACAACAGTGGTTGTAAACTTCTCGGAACCCCTTCAGTCATTAGGAGCCCAGAACCCTGCAAACTACAGCATAAGCGGAGGCATAACAGTAAGCAGTGCAGTAATGAACGGGACCCAGGTAACGCTCACAACCAGTCCACACAACTTCAACCAGCAATACACTATAACGGTAAGCAGCATAAAAGACGCAGCAGGCAACCTTATAAACCCGAATGCCAACAGTGCTCAGTACCTGCTTGATGGTGATACAACACCCCCTGAGGTTACAGGGGCTTCAATATCTACAGCTACTCAGGTTATCGTAACATTTTCAGAAGCACTGATACCGGCAGGCGCACAGACAGCAGGGAATTACACTATCACCAACGGTATAGCAGTAAGCAGTGCAGTATTATCAGCAGACGGAAAAAGAGTAACACTTACAACCAGCGCACATTCTAGCGGACAAAGCTATGTGGTAACGGTAAATAATGTGAAAGACCTTGCAGGCAACGTTGTGAATCCTAATGCGAACACGGCAGGGTACAGTTTTTTTAATGATACTACCCCGCCAGAGTTAGCGGGAGCTGCATTATCAGGGAATAAAATTGTATTGCTTACCTTTTCTGAAGAAATGGATGAGACTTCTGCGGAAGTTACCAGCAATTACTCAGTAGATAAAGGTATTTCAATAGACAGCGCAACTTTATTAAACGGAGGAACAGTTGTCAGCCTATCGACCTCCAATCATTCACCAAATACTATTTATACAGTAACCGTAGAAAATGTAACTGACCTGGCTGGAAACACCATTTCTTCACAAGCTAATTCCGCCCAATATCAAAAGGATAATGGTGGGGGCGGCGGAAAAAGAAAATTTGCTGTCGGGAAGGCTTCTGCACAATGGTTCCAAAATTTTGTTCCAAATAATTCGGTTGATGAAAATCCGGATACAACTTCCGAATCAAGATGGGCCGGTGTCTTACCTATGCCTGATTCAATAGTTTTTGATCTTGAGACAGTTAATACAATTGACGAAACCCATTTTTCTTTCTATAGATGGAATCAGGGAAGAGTCTATCATTTCTCGGTTCAGGTTTCAGTAGACGACGCCAATTGGACCGAGGTACTGACGGATATGGTTTCTTCTTCTTCACAATGGACTATAAACCAGTTTGATTCAGTTCAAGCCCGCTATGTTAAATTAATTTTATTGAGCAATAATGAAAGTGAATGGGCGGGATTATGGGAAGCAGAGATATGGGGACCAGACCAGGCCACTGAAACCAATGAAATCAATATAACGCCTGCAAATTTTAATCTTGAACAAAATTACCCTAATCCCTTTAATCCTACTACAAACATCAGGTTCAATATTCCAACTGATCAGCATGTAAGAATAAATGTATACAATATTATCGGAGAGTTAGTTACTGAGCTGGTAAATAAAGATTATTCAGCAGGAAATTATGCTGTAGAATTCAATGCCGCTGATTTACCCTCCGGTATTTACATATATCGATTAGAGTCACAATCATTCACATCAGTGAGAAAAATGATTTTAGTAAAATAATTTGGTTCGGGTTTCAGGTGTAAAGTTGGGAAGGCATTACACCTGATCATATGCTATTAATGCTTAAACATATGTGAATTAGAGGAGCCGCTATGAAAATTCGTTTGAATTACTTTTCAGGGGTGTATACCATCCTGTTTATTTTTGCTTTAGTTTCATTACCTGCCTATGCAGCAAATCATTATGTCGACAAGAATGCAGCCGGGAGCAATAACGGAAGCAGCTGGAGCAATGCCTGGGAAAGTTTCGGGGCGATCAGCTGGAGCAGCGTAAATGCAGGAGACATAATATATATATCAGGAGGAAGTGATTCGACGATATATAACGAGACGCTGACAGTAGGAAAAAGCGGAACATCGGGCAGCAGAATAGTAATCTCTCACGGAACAGAGAGCGGACATAACGGAAAAGTTATAATAGACGGTGGTAACACCCTAAGCAACGGAATTTTAGTCAATGGGCGATCCTATGTAACGGTAACAGGATTTACAGTAAGATATACACACGACGGGTCAATCGAGGTAAGCAATTCAGACCATATAATAGTAGAGAATTGTGATATAACAGTAACGGGAAGAGCGGGAGTATATGTCAGACAGAATAATAATATAGAAGTCAGAGGATGCAACATAGCCACAGGAAGCTATGTAAACACACAGACAGACGGGATGTACTCTCAGCTGAATACAGATAACGTATACCACAACAACCACATTGTAGTAAATAACAGTGAACCTACAGGGCACGATGACTGTATCCAGTCCTACCAGGATAATAACCTGACAGTACACTCAAATTACCTTGAGCAGAACAACAGCAAACCGAATAACTCACAGGGAATATATGCAACTACTCCAACCGGAGGGGTATTCAAGTTCTATAATAACATAGTGAATCTGACGCAGTCGGGAAGTAACGGAATAACCTTCAGAAGACTGACGGGTGTAGGGACAGTACAGATAGTAGGAAACACGGCATATGGACAGAACTCTGCAACACTGATTCAGACAACAGAGGTAGATGATCCGGTAATAAAGAATAATGTCATTTACTCAGGATCAGCGGCATTTGGAGCCAGGGTAATAAACTGGGCAGGAAATCCATCCAACATAGATAACAACATAATATATGTACCAAACTCAGCTAATGTATGGAGTTTTAATGGCGTCTCAAAGAGCTGGAGTCAGTGGAAGGCATTGGGGTTTGATGTACACGGAAAGAATGCTGACCCGAAGTTTACAAGTATAAACAACAAGAATTTCAGTCTGCAGCAGACCTCACCGGGAGTAGACGCAGGACTGGCAGCAGGGTCACCGTATAATGTAGACATAATGGGAGTAAGCAGGCCACAGGGACAGAATTATGATATGGGAGCCTATGAGTACAATGGAGGAAATCCTAATCCGGATACGACACCTCCGGAGGTTACGGGAGCTGAACTCGCGGATTCTATAACGGTTCTTGTTCATTTTTCCGAAGCAGTCTCACAGGCAACAGCCGAAAATGAATCAAATTATTCTATAAGTGAGGGAATTGGAGTAACTTCAGCATTATTATCCCCTGACGGTTTGGATGTTACGCTTAGCACTGAAATGCATCTAGTAGGACCTGTCTACTCAGTTACAGTCGTTAATGTTCAGGATCCTGCAGGTAATACAATTTCGGCTAATGCAAATTCGGCTCAATATCAGTTAATAGTCAATCCCGAAGGAGACTTAAACCAGCTTAATATAATTGGGGCGGCTTCATCAAACTGGTATCAGAACTATGTGCCCCCATTAACAATTGACGGGAATTCAGATCCCTCTTCAGAATCAAGATGGGCAGGTTCCGTACCAATGCCCGATACTATAACTTTTGACCTCGGAGAATTAAAGCTCATCAAACAGAGTAAGTTTTCTTTCTACAAATGGGATCAGAGTCGTGTTTACCATTATGAGGTGCTGGTTTCATCGGATAATATCAATTGGTTCCAGGTAGTATCTAATGCTCCCTCCGATGCTTCTCAATGGTCGGTGATGAGTTTCTATCCAATAGCAGGGCAGTATGTAAGACTTATATCCATCGACAATAATGAAAGCTCGTTTGCTGGTGTCTGGGAAGCAGAAATATGGGGTTCTGCTGCTCCTATTCCCGTAGAACTTACCTCGTTTACAGCAGAGCAGTTAAATAATTCAATAGTGATCAAATGGGCAACAGCAACTGAAACTAATAACAAAGGTTTTGAGGTTCAGAAAAAAAATAACGGTGATTATACAGTAATAGGATTTGTAGAAGGTCATGGAACAACGTCGGAGAAGTATGATTATAAATTCAATGACAATGAAGTCCAGCCAGGTGAGTCGACCTATAGAATAAGACAGGTAGACTTTGACGGTGCTTTCGAATATTCTGATGAAGTTACCATCTCTATAGAGAAGCCTGAGGGTTTTGAACTAAGTCAGAATTATCCTAATCCTTTTAATCCAACAACCAAAATACAGTTCAGTATTCCTGTTGATAATCATGTCAAACTGACCTTATATAACCTTCTGGGAGAAAGAGTTAAAGATATAATTGATAATGATTATAAGGCAGGGACGCATGAGATCAACTTAAACGCTTCGGGGCTATCCAGCGGGGTTTACCTGTATAAGATCGAAACCGGAAATTTTGTGAGTATTAAGAAAATGATGGTGATGAAATAACGACAATAGCTGCCATCACTATTATAATCCTTTCCGGACTCCCGCCGGAAAGGATTTTTTTTATAACTTTTCAGAGAATTCTATAGCTGCCTGGAAAACTATTTTAGAAGTTGATTTATTTGAACCTTCTATTAGATAAGAATTATCTTTACCCCGATCTGATTTGTAAACTTCTATTAAATCATAATACATCAACTCAGAAACAAAATTGACCGATATATTTCTCACCATAAATTTTTCGTGCTGCTCTTTTGTGAAACTATCTGTTATCATTTCTATATATTTGATATTGTTTACATGCTGATTCAAATCGATATCGGTGTATCTCATATGTCGGTTAAAAAGGAACTCCCCACCTTTCATTTCTGAAATTTTCCCTGGTAAAGAATCCAGCGCAGATACCTTTTCCTGATAGTTGATCGGAGCAGGCAGATTTGAAGTATCAATGATCCTTTTTGAAGTTATATTTATTGGCAGCCAGGCTGTGGTTGCCTTGATAATTATCTCCTCTTTATTGTTATAGATCAGAAAATCTCTTATAGAATAAAGTTTATACTTTTTCTTGGGCCAGGTTTTAATCCTGATTTCATCACCGAACCCCGGGAGTAAAGAAATCTCTACGTTTGTCCACGTCAGTACCCATCCATAGTTATGTTTAATTAGTGCAGTATAACCAAGATCTAATTTGTCAGCATGTGCAGCCGCTGTATCCTGGAGGTAGATGAAAAGTGAATCTAATCTCAGCCGGTTGGTAAAGTCGGCATCGTGGGCCTGTACTATCTGACTTTTTTCAAAAAATTCTAACACGTGGTAATTCCTTTCCGGTGAGAATACTATATGAATTCAGTCCTCCAAAATAAATTTCTGCGTCTTAAATACAACTTTTTGCAGATTTTAATTATTTTAGAACAGCAATTAGTTTGAAAATTGAGAAGGCCGGATTTAAAGGATTCTTTCGGCTATCACCCGGCCTGCAACTCCGATCCTACCGGGGTCCTCCCCCTCTTGTGACAGCTACCCAACTTCGCTTAGATTAGCTTGAAAATGCGTAAACCTTTAAAAACTCTTGCTTTTATAAATACTCTATCGTATATTTACGATTAACGATTGAATGAGGTTTGGATGGCTTTTTCAAAGAAACAGGAATTTACTGAAGGTGATGCATGGTTAGCTGACATCAGCAAGGCTCTGTCTCACCCTGCAAGGATCAGGATTCTTAAAATTCTGAGCAGTATGAATGTTTGTATGTGCGGTGATCTTGTTGAACTACTCCCACTTTCTCAATCAACCGTATCCCAGCATTTAAAAGAACTTAAAAGAGTGGGGTTAATAAAGGGTGAAATAGAAGGACCAAAAGTCTGTTACTGTATAAACGAGCAGATCTTAACAAAAGCTAAAAAAGAAATAGATGAGCTTTTTAAAGCCGTCTGTGCCTGTTAAAAACAAAAGGAGAGAAAAATGAGCTCAGCCGAAAATGAAATTAAAAATGTAGTTAAGGAAAAGTATACCGAGATTGCAGTACTCACCGAGAAAAAATGCTGCTGCGGTTCGAATAACAAGATTGTCGGTTATACAATTATGAAAGATGAATACGATAAGCTCGAAGGGTATGTTAAGGATGCCGACCTTGGACTGGGATGCGGACTACCAACCGAATTTGCCGGCATAAAAAAAGGTGATACCGTAGTTGATCTCGGAAGCGGAGCAGGAAATGACGTTTTTGTTGCCAGGGCGATTGTGGGTGATAAAGGGAAGATAATCGGACTGGACTTTACAGCCGAAATGGTTAATAAAGCTATAAGAAACAAAGAAAAACTCGGCTTTCAAAATGTTGAATTCCAGTTAGGTGAAATAGAATCGATGCCTCTCATCAATGATATTGCAGATGTTGTTATCTCAAACTGCGTGCTTAATCTTGTGCCTGATAAAAGGAAAGCATTTTCAGAAATTTTTAGAGTTCTGAAACCGGGAGCCCATCTTTGTGTTTCTGATATTGTTATCAAAGGTGAACTGCATCCTGAGCTGAAGAAATCGGCTGAGATGTATGCAGGTTGTGTAGCAGGCGCACTTCAGCAGGATGATTACATAAATATTATTAAGGAAACCGGGTTTAGTGATATAGAGATCAAAAAAGTAAAAACGATCAACCTGCCCGATGAACTTCTATTGAAATACCTGTCTTCTGCTGAGATAGAAAACTACAAGCAAAAAATTGAAGGCATTTACAGTATTACTGTAGTTGCATATAAAAAATAAGGCACTATGAAAATATTAATACTCTGCACGGGCAATTCCTGCCGAAGCCAGATGGCTGAAGGGTTTCTTAAATCTTTCGACTCAACACTTGATGTTTACTCAGCCGGAACTAATCCGGCTGAGAAGGTTAGTCAAAAAGCGGTTATGGTTATGAAAGAGAAGGGAGTGGATATCAGTGGAGGGAGACCTGAAAACGTTGATCGTTATGTAAGGGATTCATTCGATTATGTAATTACTGTCTGTGATAATGCACGGGAAACCTGTCCTGTCTTTTTGGGAAAAGTTAAAGAGAAGCTGCATTTAGGTTTTGAAGATCCCGCAGAAGCAAAGGGAAGCGACGAGGAAGTACTAAGCTTCTATAGAAGAATAAGAGATGAAATTGAAACTGCTTTTTCTGATTTCTACGAGGTTAATATAAAGCAGGGCGGCAATGAATAAAAGATTATCGTTCATCGATCGTTATTTAACTTTATGGATATTTGCAGCAATGCTGCTCGGCATTTTGAGCGGATACGTTTTCCCTGGTATCGCCGGGTTCTGGAACACATTTCAGTCAGGCTCAACCAATATTCCAATAGCCGTGGGATTGATCCTTATGATGTACCCTCCCCTGGCAAAGGTTAAGTATGAAGAACTCCCTGGTATATTTAAAAACCTAAAAGTGCTTACACTTTCGCTAGTACAGAACTGGATAATCGGTCCTATCCTGATGTTCTTTCTTGCAATAATTTTCCTTCACGATTACCCTGAATATATGTCGGGGTTAATACTGATAGGGCTCGCACGGTGTATTGCAATGGTCATTGTCTGGAATGATCTTGCAGAGGGAGATCCCGAATACGCTGCAGGGCTGGTGGCATTTAATTCAATCTTCCAGGTATTGTTCTTCTCTCTATATGCTTACCTATTTATCACAATTTTTCCACGCTGGTTCGGATTAAACAGCTTTGTTGTTGATATCTCAATAAGACAGATTGCTGAAAGCGTTCTGATCTATCTCGGAATTCCTTTCTTTGGAGGAATGATAACGAGATATCTTCTTATTAAGATGAAAGACAGGGCATGGTATCATCAGAAATTTATCCCGAAGATCAGTCCTATTACCTTTATCGCCCTTCTGTTTACAATTTTTGTGATGTTTTCATTAAAAGGTGAATATATTGTTAAGATTCCCCTCGATGTGCTAAGGATTGCAGTTCCGCTAATTTTCTATTTCGTGATAATGTTTTTTATTTCATTTTACATGGGAAGGAAGGCAGGGGCCGGTTATTCTAAAACGACTACATTATCCTTTACAGCTGCAAGCAACAATTTCGAACTAGCAATTGCTGTTTCTATTGCCGTATTTGGTATAAACTCCGGGGAATCATTTGCCGCTGTTATTGGTCCTCTTGTTGAAGTACCTGTCCTTATTACCCTGGTAAATGCGGCGCTCTGGGCAAAGAAGAAATATTTTAAAGAAGTTATAGCAGCCTGATCACTGACCGGCGTACTGCTTCATTACAAGATTAATTCCCTGCATCGGGATGATCACCCAATCGGGGCGGTTGTTCAGCTCATATTCAATTTCGTAAATCGATTTATCAAGAAGGAAAACATTCAACAATATATTAAGCTGTTCTTTATCTGAAGGAATAAAGGGATATCCTTCAGTAGTTTCCCTATATGCGTTCAGAAATGCGCCGCTTACATAGTAGAACCATGGTTCAATCCACTGCTGCATAATTCCGGCATCTTCCGGTCTTATTTTAGAGCGCTGAAAATAGACACTATAGACTGCATAATGAAATGATCTCAGCATACCCCCCACATCCCGGAAAGCAGAATATTTAAGCCGCCGTTCACCGGGTGAGCGGACAGGCTCGCCTTCAAAATCTATAATCATAAAGTCATCCCCTGTACTCAGAACCTGCCCAAGGTGGTAATCGCCATGAATCCTTATCTTCTGAGCAGAAATCTTTTTTTTCAATACCTTTTTATACTGAGCTAAAATCTTTTCCCGGAGAGAAAGTATATCTTCGGCTTCCTTCCTGATTGCAAGGGGGAGTTTGGAAAGATGGGCCGAAAAGAAATTTAATCCTTTCTTGGCGTTTGAGTAGAGCGTCTGATACAGAGCTTTCTGATAAAGGGTTGAAAATGCTTCAGGAGCGAAAGCGGAATTATCTGTGGATGCAAGTTTAATATGCATTTCTCCGGTTCTTTTCCCCAGCAGTCTCGCTTTTTCAAAAAATACAGCTCCGATATAATCCTGAAGAATAGGAGGTACATCTTCAAAATGAATATCAAAAATAGTATTCAGGTTGGGTTCTTTCACAGGGCACTCCTCTTTCTCCGCCATTACCCTTTCAAAATATCTCCCTACAGCGTCCAATGTAACTGTCCAGGCATCTCCCTGGTTGGGGGTAAATTTCTGAAGCAGAGCGAGTACCCGTGAATCGGATGCGTTATTCTGATATTCAAGGCTCCCTGCAAAAGCAGGTACATTGGCAAAGTTCTGATCATCACTTAAAAACTTAATCATTTCAGGGTCCGGATTTTTTCCTTCTTCAACCCTCCTATAGAATTTTAAAAAGAACGTTTCACCGTAAAGAACCGATGAATTACTCTGTTCTGCTTTCAGCACTCTTGATGATTCAGGCAATTCACCTGATTCTCCTAAATACGATCTAAATTTTTTACTTTTTATTGAAGCCAGGGTACCAATCTTACCTTTAATTTTTCTTTTCTTATGGATCATATTCAGGATCTGGGCTCGGAATTTTTCTCCATAGATGGCATCGTAAAGAAACCCTTCTTCATCAGGCAGATGAAGTCTTGAAATAATGCTCTGTGGTGAATCTTTCAGAAGCTTTTCTCCCTTACCTTCAGGGATGAAGGAAACAGCGAGCACATAATTTTCCGGTGCTCCCATGGCGTAAGAAACCTGCAGCAGCAGTAGTGAAGCCGACTCAGTATCAAATGTTACAGAAAGATTATCTCCTATGGAAATGTTTTTAAGCTGACGGGCCTTCCCTCCAAACCATCTGCAGGTTTTCAAGTATCGCGGCAGAACCCTCCTTTCAAGCTGAGTCTTATTTTCTCCTGTAAGTATCTCCGTCCATTGCTTTTTCACTCTCATTTCGGGCAGAGTCTTTTCATCTATCTCATCCTGGTATCTTCTCTCCTTCACCAGTCTGAACCAGTAATGGTCGTATGGTCCCAGGGTAACAATGTAAGGTTTATCTGTTATGTAAGGAAAGGTGTTCTGACTGAACATTTCTTCCGGGGTGTACCCATTAAGTTCTTCCGTATTCAGCCTGACAACCTGAGCAAACCGCGAAAGGTTAATTACTACCAATATAATTTCTTCTTCGTGGCTGCGTATAAAAGACAATATTTTTGGATTATCGGATGAAATAAATTTAAGATCACCACGGCTGAGAGCTTTAGATTGTTTCCTCATAGCAATAAGCCGCTTCATCCACCACAGAGGAGATGAAAGATTTCTTTCCTGTATTTCAACATTGACCGATTGATACAGATATTCTGAATCTATTATAACGGGCAGATATAGCTTTTGAGGATTGGCTTTTGAGAATCCTGCATTCCTGTCTGCCGTCCACTGCATTGGTGTCCGCACACCATCCCTATCTCCAAGATAATAATTATCACCCATCCCGATCTCATCCCCATAGTATATAACGGGAGTTCCCGGAAGCGAAAACAACAGAATGTTGATCAGTTCAATCTTCTTTTTATTATTCTCAAGTAAAGGTGAAAGTCTCCTTCTTATCCCCAGGTTCAGTCGTGCCCGCGGATCCTGGGCAAATATCCTGTACATATAATCCCTTTCCTCATCAGTAACCATTTCCAGAGTAAGCTCATCGTGGTTACGAAGAAACATCACCCACTGGCAATTACCGGGAATTTCAGGTGTCTGTTCTAAAATATTAATAACAGGAAACCGGTCTTCCATTCTTAATGCCATAAACAGCCTCGGCATTACCGGAAAATGAAATGCCATATGAGATTCATCTCCATCTCCAAAATAGGCAACAGAATCCTCAGGCCACTGGTTAGCTTCGGCAAGCAGCATTCTGCTCTTAAATTTTTTATCGACGTGAGCCCTCAATTTTTTCAGGAACGCATGCGTTTCAGGAAGATTCTCGCAATTAGTTCCTTCACGCTCATACAGGTAAGGGACAGCGTCAAGTCTCATTCCGTCAACACCTATACCGAACCAATAATCCAGTACCTTCAGGATTTCTTCCTGAACCTTCGGATTATCATAATTAAGATCAGGCTGATGCGAATAGAACCTGTGCCAGTAGTATGCATCAGCTGCGGGGTCGTAGGTCCAGTTGCTCGTTTCAAAATCCTGAAAAATGATTCTTGCCTCACTATATCTGGAAGGATCATCGCTCCACACGTAATAATCACGGTAAGGACTTCCCGGTTTTGCATTACGTGCTCTCCGAAACCACTTATGCTGGTCGGATGTATGGTTGACCACCAGTTCAGTAATAACCCTTAATCCTCTTTTATGAGCTTCTTTCAGCAATCGTTTAAAGTCACGAAGAGTTCCGTAATCGGGATGGATATTAAAATAATCTGCTATATCATAACCATCATCTTTTAAGGGAGAAGGATAGAACGGCAGAAGCCAGATTGCAGTAATACCAAGGTTCTCAAGGTAATCTAATTTTTCAACCAGTCCGTTGATATCTCCTATGCCGTCGCCATTGCTGTCGTAAAAAGATTTTATATGAAGTTCATAAATGACGGCATCCTTATACCATAAAGGATCATCTATAAGTTTGTGTATGTTTTCTGACATATATTAGTTTTTAATTTATTACATGAAGTAGTCAAAGTCGTTTTCCCGCCGCAGCCTCCTATGAATCTTAAATATATATGCAGGTGATTCATCCGGATCAAGTTCAACTAAGTTTTCTGCTCCCATCCACATAAACTTATTGTCATGCAGTAGCTCATGAACCAGATACGATTGTCGTTCAGGAATCCCATAGCTTTCGATCGGGATCTGCACACTTCCTCTTTGTTTATGGTAGTAGTCAAGGTTGACAACTATCAGGAGTATATTCGACAGATCGTCTGCAATCTTTCCGTAACAGAGCAGGTATTTATTATCGGTATGATAGAATTCTATATTATAGGTTGTATGAAGCGCCGCGTTCTCTTTCCTGATCCGATTGATTTTTTTAACCGTATCTGTGATATTACCCGGTTTATTATAGTCCCATTCCTTTATCTCATATTTTTCGGAGTTTAGATACTCTTCCTTTCCCGGGATGGCTTCATTATCACAAAGCTCATAAGCGGGTCCATAAATACCATAATTAGATGAGAGAGTTGCTGCAAGAACCAGGCGGGTTATAAATGCGGGTCTGCCTCCGTATTGAAGATTCTCAGGGAGAATGTCGGGTGTATTTGTCCAGAAATTCGGTCTATAAAACTCGCGTGCCTCTTTTTTAGTAAGCTCTGTAAGATAATCCGTAAATTCATCCTGTGTATTTCTCCAGGTGAAATAAGTATACGACTGTGTAAATCCAATCTTCCCAAGCCTGTACATAACCTTTGGCCGGGTAAATGCTTCTGCCAGGAATATAACCTCAGGATTTGTCTTCTTTATTTCTTTTATCAGCCATTCCCAGAAGGGAAATGGTTTTGTATGAGGATTATCAACACGAAAAATCCTAATTCCTTTGCCTATCCAGAATTCAACTATGCTTTTAAGCTCTTCCCAGAGTTCTCTCCAGTTTTCTGTTTCAAAATTAAGAGGGAGTACATCCTGATATTTCTTCGGCGGGTTTTCAGCGTACTGAACCGTCCCATCGGGACGCCACCTGAACCATTCCGGATGTTCGTGTACATAAGGATGATCTGGAGAACATTGAAAGGCTATATCAATTGCAGTTTCCATTCCAAACGATTCAGCTTTTTTTACAAATGACAGAAAGTCATCCATCGAACCGAGATCAGGATTTACAGCCTTATGACCGCCGGCTGGAGAACCTATTGCCCAGGGGCTACCGGGATCGCTCTTTTTTGCTTTTTCAGAATTATTTTTACCCTTCCTGTTAGTCTGTCCTATCGGATGAATGGGGGGAAGGTAGATTACATCGAACCCCATCTCTGCAATGTGAGGTAAGAGTTCTTCTGCATCCATAAATGTACCTGGTTTGCCATCCCTACCGATGGAACGTGGAAAGAATTCATACCATGAACTGAAGAGGGCTTTTTTTCTCTCTACCCAGATATCATATTCCTTCTCAAATACTGTTGCCATAGCCCTGTCAGTATATTTGAACATAAGGTGCGCCATAGATTCACTCAAGGCAAGATTTGCGGCAGTCGTTACCTCATCTGGATTCTTCAACTTATCAACAGCAGTTATCATGCTCTCTTTATCTTTCTTTGAGTGCGCCTTCGCAGCTGTCTGTTTAATCATTTCCGCACCGATCAGAAGCTCGACCTTTATATCCTGTCCAGCTTCCATCCTTTTTTTTAGATCCAGCTGCCAGGTATAAAAATGATCGACCCAGGCACGCAGGGTATAATAGTAAGTGCCGACATGCGTGACAGTAAAAATTCCCTGCCATCTGTCATTATCCGAATGCAGCATTCGTGAGGTGGTCCAGTCTTTATCTCCAGACTTTCTGTAAAGCAGTTCTGCAGAAATTGTATCATGTCCATCGCTTATAATATCCGCAGTAACCAGTACCTGTTCCCCAGTTACTCTCTTAACAGGCAGTTCACCGCAGTTTACATTAGGTCTTACATTCTGAATTTCAACTCTTTTTCTTCCGTCGTCTTTAATCTCTGTTCTCCTTAAGGTTGGTACTGCTGTTATCATAAAGAAAAAGCAGTTCGTTATGTATGATCCAAATCAAAAACATAAGCTGTACCTATTAAGGATGTCCGGTTAGATCTGATGATGAGAAAATTGTAGAATTAGTATATAGAGGCTAGTTTTAAGTAACCATTTTTGAAGATGATGAGTCTAATACATAAAACCATTGGATGTATAAAATGAAAAAATTAAATATAGTGCTACTATTTACATTTATAATAGCTGTTACCGGGACCCTATCAGCATGTCATGTTGATGTAGGTTCGGATTATGGGGGAGACCTTGAAACCATACATGAAAAGACCTTTAATATTCAGCCCGGTAAAAACTTAAGAGTTGAAACCTCAAGCGGCGATGTCACAGTAACCACCTGGGATAAATCTGAAGTTTACATTAAAGTCCTGGGTAATGAA
This sequence comes from uncultured Bacteroidota bacterium, assembly GCA_963839165.1. Lineage (GTDB taxonomy): Bacteria > Bacteroidota > Ignavibacteria > Ignavibacteriales > Ignavibacteriaceae > DATFVA01. Next base: position 273,576 of record CAWIUG010000011.1, read on the forward strand.
AAAGCCAGGGACAAGGTAGACTTTTCGTTTAAGAACGACGATGATGAGGTTTCGGTCACTGCCAAAAGAGAAGGATCATTCTTCAACTGGTTCTCAAGCGGAATAAGGATGAAATTTGAAATAAAAGTGCCGGCTGAATTCAATTCAAATATAAATACTTCCGGCGGTGATATTATGATTGGGGGAATAAGCGGCAACAATAAACTGAGAACATCCGGCGGTGATGTCTGGGTTAAGAATACTGATGGCGTTCTGAAGGTGACTACATCAGGAGGTGAAATAAATCTTGATTCCAACAGCGGGCAAATGGACGTTTCAACATCTGGCGGCAACGTTAAAGCAAGAGAATTCAAAGGTGATCTTTCAGCGTCAACTTCGGGCGGCGATATCTACCTGAAGGGAAGCAATTCCAAAATCTTCGCTGAAACATCAGGTGGTGATATCACGCTTGATTATGTAGGAATCAATAAAGGAATCGATCTTGAAACCTCAGGCGGGGATATAAAGATAAAGCTTCCTTCAGATTTTAATGCTTCGGCCAATATGCATACATCCGGCGGAGATATCGAATGCGATCTTACTGCTAACAGGGCAAAAAGAATTTCTTCTTCCAGGTTTGAAGCCGATCTGAATGATGGAGGTGCATTTCTCACCGTAAAAACATCCGGCGGCGATATTTCTGTTAGAAAACAGTAACATCTCTCACAAATATATTCTCACTGGCGCAGATGCTGTATCGCTTCTGCGCTTTTTTATTTGATATAATTGTATCAGTTTTATAGTTTTAATGAAAACAATTAAAGAAGCATGAAAACTCCTTTGATATATAAATTCCTTAATGATGATGAACTTTTAAGGATAACAAACAGGATAAAGGCCGAAGAAAAACAGACGGCGGGAGAGATATGTATAAGCATAAAGGAACATCGTTCCCTTCTACAAAAAAAGAAATCAGTTAAGGAGTTAGCCCGGGAGGAATTCTTCAAACTTGGAATAGATAAAACGAGGGATAAAACCGGCATCATCATTTTCCTGCTTCTTGAAGCCCGGCAGTTCTATATCCTTGCAGATGAGGGAATTAACAAGAAAGTACCCGAAAAAACCTGGGATGCGATTAAAGATGAAATACAGGAACATTTTATTGAGGGTAGATTTTCTGAGGGGATAATCCATGGAGTTGACCGTGTGGGTAAAATTTTGAGAGAACACTTTCCCATTAAACCTGACGATACTAACGAAATCTCAAACCGGGTTATCCTGGAATAAATAAGAATTACTTACCAAGTTCTTTCTCAATTGCAGAAGTTAGTTCTACGCTTTCCGGAGTAACTTTGCTTCTGAACCTGGCGATTATTTTCCCATCCCTTGAGATTAAAAACTTTTCGAAGTTCCATTTAATATCGCCTTGTTCGGTAGAAGTATTAGTTGTCAGCGCAGTATAAAGAGGCGATCTATTCTTTCCGTTTACCTCAATTTTATCAAAAAGTTTAAAAGTAACGTCATACTTTGATGAGCAGAAATTCTTTATTTCTTCGTTGGTACCGGGTTCCTGACCACCGAACTGGTTGCAGGGGAAAGCCAGTATCTCGAATCCCTGGTCCTTATATTTTTTATAAATATTCTCAAGACCCTCATACTGAGGAGTAAAGCCGCATTTACTTGCCACGTTAACAATCAGAAGCACTTTTCCTTTATATGAAGAGAGGTTAACATCCTTACCGTCCATATCCTTAACTATGATGTTACTTATATTATTATTCGCGCTGCCTCCTGCATCGCTGCCTGCGAATGAGAAAACTGATAATGCCATCAAAGTCAAAAAAGCTGAAAAATGTAACATTCTGATCTCCTTTCTTAAGTAACAACAGATCAACCCTTAAAATAGTTCACATTCAGCTTAAAGATCTTATTATATCGCACACCAGGCAAGAGGTCAAAGGATAGATAAGTCTATTTTTTCTATAATTGAAAAAATATTTTCCGGCGAGCTGTCCTCCGAAAAAAGCCGCTACAATTATTGGATAGGTTAAAAGATGAAAACCGAGCCCCGACATCAGCCTGACAGCTATTACTAAAGGTACCGGGAGATGAATTGCAAGAACCCACTGCAAGGAAAATTTTTTAACATTTGCCCTCCAGTATCCGAAGGGCAAATTCAGAATTAGAACAGAAACAGCCGCAAAAATTAAATTCATATAATAAAAATTACAGTTAACTCATCAATGCTGCAATGGCAGAAGTATTCACTATATCATCAACGCTGCATCCGCGGCTCAGATCGAAGAACGGTCTTTTCAACCCCTGCACAACGGGACCGATAGCTTCAGCCTTTCCGAGTCGCTGTGCTATCTTATAGCCTATATTTCCGGCATTAAGATCGGGAAAGATAAGCACATTTGCCCTTCCTGCAACAGTGCTTCCAGGGGCCTTTTTCCTTCCTATCGAGTCGATAATAGCAGCATCAAACTGCAGCTCTCCATCAATATTAAGTTCGGGATGTTTCTTTCTTACAAGCTCAGTAGCCTGAATTACCTTATCAATCGCCTCGTGTCCGGCACTTCCTTTTGTTGAGAAAGACAGCATTGCAATATACGGCTCTTCTCCTGTGAGCTTCTGATGATTTATGGCTGTGGATACAGCTATATCTGCAAGCTGCTCGACATCAGGTGCGGGAACAACTGCGCAATCGGCGAAGCTGTATGTTTTATCAGGCATGACCATCAGAAAGAAGCTTGATACTGTGGATATACCCTCAGGCATTCCTATACACTGAATCCCCGCTCTCAGAACATCTGCTGTGGAAGCTGAGGATCCGGCAACACTGCCGTCCGCCATTGATTCCTTCACCATCATAGCTCCGAAGAACAGATCCTTTTTCATAGTATCCCTGGCTGCTTCAATAGTAATTCCCTTTTTCTTTCTAAGGTTAAAATAGATATTTGTAAAATCGCTGAGTTTGTCGGATTTCTCAGGATCAATTATTCTAACCCCCTGCAGCTCACAGCCTAAGTCCCTGGCTTTTGAAAGTACTTTTCCCTCATTCCCTATTGTGATAACCGATGCTATATTTCCTTTCGACAAAATCTCTGCTGCTTTAATTACCCTCTCGTCGTGAGATTCGGGTAAAACTATAGTTCTTTTACTTGCGGAAGCCTTATTTATAATGTCTTCCATTAATTTGTTGCTCATTATTTTTCTCCCATTTTCTAAAAAAGACAACATTTAAAATTACGAAAATAGGACCAGAAATAAGACAGGGAATAAAATAGCTCTCATCTACGGCTAAATTCTTTGACTTATTAACTATTATTTTTATTATAACAGACTAATATTTAATAATAGTTCGGGTATACCTAATACAGCCTGATTATCGTTGATTTTTCCCTAAAAAAAGGATAGATTCACACTCTTAATTTTGTCATGATTACTGAAAATATTAAATCACTGCAGCAAAGAATTGAACAAAAATGTTCCGGGGTCAACAGGAAGAGCAGTGAAATAAAACTCATAGCAGTTTCAAAGACATTTGGTGCAGAGGATATTGAAAAAGTATTTAATGAAGGACTCAGGGATTTTGGTGAAAATAAAGCACAGGAATTATCTGCAAAATACGAACTGCTCGGCAATAAGATAACCTGGCATTTTATTGGACACCTCCAGAGAAATAAGGTGCGCAATGTAGTTCCTAATGCAGCTTATATTCACTCTGTAGATTCTCTTCAGCTTGCTTCTGAAATAAACAAGTACGCTGCAAGGAATAATAAGATTCAGAAAATTCTTCTACAGGTTAAAACATCCGGGGAGGAATCAAAATTCGGAGTTCAAGATAAGAATGAACTCATCGACCTTGTCCGTTACTGCAGTGAATTCTCTAATATTGCGCTTGAAGGCTTGATGACGATTGCCCCACTTACGGAAGATGAAAAACTTATAAGGCAAAGTTTCAGGCAAATGCGTAAATTGAGAGATGAATTAAATTCACAAGGCTTTGGCCTGAAGGAACTCTCTATGGGTATGACATCAGACTTTGAAATAGCAATTGAGGAAGGTGCAACTATGCTGAGAATCGGTTCCGCTATTTTTGGTGAAAGAGACTATTCAAAAGATTGGAAAGATTCATGAAAATTTCTCCGATCAGTATTAAAAAGCAGGAATTCAATAAATCCTTCAGGGGTTATGATGCTGAAGAAGTTCAGGCATTTCTTGAAAAACTCGCTGACGAATTCGATGATCTTCAGAAGGAGAATGAAAATTATAAGGAAGAGCTTGAAAATGCTAATGTACACCTGGTTGAGTTCCGCAGGATAGAAAAAAATCTACAGGACACGCTTCTCAAAGCCCAGGAATCATCATCGAAGGCAATTGACTCTGTTAAAAAACAGACCAACTTAATGGTTAAAGAGGCAGAGATTAAAGCTAACCAGATCCTTGAAAAAGCCAGAGAAAATGCGAATGAAATTAGAGACGCAGTAATAAAGCTCAGGGAAGAGCGCAATCTCCTGATTTCTAAATTAAGAGCGATGATTGATTCGCAATCTCATCTCTTTGAAGTTAAGGTTAAAGAAGCCGGTGAGGAAAATCCCGTCGTTAAAAAGTCTGAACGCGCAAGTAAAGTCGATATAAATGTCGATGATATAGTAAACAAAATTTTATAATGAGCGAACTTAAAACTAAAATAGACGAAACCCTTACGGTCATCCGAAAAATTACCGGGGAAATTTACTCCGTAGGAATAATTCTGGGCACCGGCTTAGGTGGGCTCGTAAGGGAAATAGATATTGTACATGAAATCAGTTACGGCGACCTTCCGCATTTTCCCCTCTCAACAGTTGAATCTCATGAGGGCAAGCTGATCTTCGGTAAGATAAACGGGAAAAATGTTGTGGCAATGCAGGGACGCTTTCATTATTATGAAGGCTACACGATGCAGCAGATAACATACCCTGTACGTTTAATGAAATATCTGGGAGTTAAGACACTTCTTGTTTCAAATGCCTGCGGAGGAATGAACCCCCAATACCGTCGCGGCGATATTATGCTGATGGCAGATCATATAAACCTGCTTGGCGATAACCCGCTTATCGGAAAAAATGAAGATGAGCTGGGTCCAAGGTTTCCGGATATGAGTGAACCATATAATAACGCACTTATTTCCCTTGCTGAGGCAATCGCTCTGGAACATAAGATTAAGCTTCAGAAGGGCGTCTATATTGCGGTTCCAGGCCCTAACCTTGAAACAAGAGCCGAATACCGTTTTTTACGATCTACCGGTGCGGATGTGGTTGGGATGTCGACAATTCCGGAGAATATAGTAGCAAATCATATGGGGATGAAGGTACTGGGAATCAGTATTGTTACAGATGAATGTTTTCCCGAAACTCTCAAACCTGTAAATGTTGAAGAGATCATAGCGGCTGCTATGGAAGCGGAACCGAAAATGACCTTAATAATGAAAGAGGTTATAAAAAAATTATAATGGAAAAAAGACCATTACACAATTATGTAACCCCCGTGCTTCTCGGTGTTCTTATGTTTGCATCGAATTTTATAAACACCGGAATATTCCGGTTTGGTGGAAATGACTTTGCCGTCTGGTTTGTAATTTCACTCCTCAGTTTTGCCTGTGGATATTATATAAATAAGGTATTCGGCTGGCATAATGGAGGCAAGGTGATATTTTCAATTATTATTGCTGCTACTGTAATAAGCATACTGGTAATTTCCTTTTTCAGAGAATATTTTGCTGCTAATGAATTATTGACTGAAAATCTGATCCTTTACAGTCTCAGAAATATTACTCTGGGTTCTATGGCCCTTTTCGGGATGGCAGTGGATGAGGTGCTGCATCGGGAAAGGGAGGCTTCGCTCCTGAATCAGAAACTTAAGATGTACGAAGAACAGCTTCAGAATGCCAGGAAAGAAGCCGAGGTTGAACTACGTGAAGCAAAAGTACAGGCTGAAAAAATAATTAACGACGCGCAGGCTACAGCAAAAAATACAATCCTAAAAAAGGAAAGAATAGAAAGTGAACTTAAAGAGTTCATTCAGGCTGAAAAAGAATTGATTAAAAGATACGAGGAATCCTGATAAGATCATGTTCAAACAATATTCTGAAAAAATAAGTTATCCGGATCTTGAAAAGAATATTCTTGAGTTCTGGGAGAAGAATAATATTTTTGAAAAGAGTATCTCTTCCAGAGATGAATCTAAATCCTTTACTTTTTACGAAGGACCTCCAACGGCAAATGGAAAACCCGGAATTCACCATGTGATGTCACGGGCCCTTAAAGACCTCGTCTGCCGCTATAAGACCCTCCAGGGGTACCGTGTAGAGAGAAAAGGGGGCTGGGATACTCATGGTCTCCCTGTTGAAATTGAAGTTGAAAAGAAACTCGGTATCAAGCATAAAAGTGAAGTTCTGGAATACGGTGTTGAAAAATATAACCAGGCCTGCAGGGAGTCTGTATTTACTTATCTCGATCTCTGGGAAAAAATGACAACCCGAATGGGTTACTGGGTAGATCTGGGATCAGCATACATCACTTTGAAGAACGATTATATTGAGTCTGTCTGGTGGGCATTAAAAACCTTATTTGATAAAGGGCTTATATACAAGGATTATAAAATTGTTCCCCAGGATCCTAAATCGGAGACAGTCCTTTCTTCACATGAACTTGCATTAGGTTACCGGGAGACTAAAGATCCCTCAGTTTATGTACTTTTCAGGATTAAGGATTCTGATGATTATTTCCTGGTATGGACCACTACACCATGGACCCTGATATCAAACGTGGCTCTTGCTGTAGGTCCTGATATTGACTACGTTAAGATAAAGCACAATGATAAAAATATTATTCTCGCCAGAGAACGTTTAAGCGTAATCGAGGGGGAATATGAGATTCTTGATGAGTTTAAGGGGAGTACACTTGAGAAAACCGAGTATGAACAGCTTCTTCCTTATATAAAAGTTGAGACAAAAGCGTTCTTTGTGGTAACAGGAGATTTTGTCAGTACTGAAGATGGTTCCGGAATTGTACATATCGCCCCAGCCTTCGGTGCAGACGATTATGAAGTTTCCAAGAAATATAACCTCCCTATGGTACAGCCTGTTACCCGCGGCGGCTTATTTACTGAGGAAGTAACTGATTTCAAAGGCGAGTTTGTGAAGGATGCAGATCCTGGCATCATTAAAAACCTGAGGGAAGAAGGTAAGCTTTACAGGAAAGAAACTATAGTTCACTCTTATCCATTCAGCTGGCGTCACGAAAACGTTCCAGTAATTTATTATGCAAGGGAAAGCTGGTTTATCCGTACAACTTCAATAGCAGACCGGATGGTTGAGCTTAATAAGACCATCAACTGGCAGCCTCCGGAAGTAGGTGCCGGAAGGTTTGGCAACTGGCTTGAAGAGAATAAGGACTGGGCTCTTTCACGCGACCGTTTTTGGGCGACACCTCTTCCAATTTGGGTTAGCGACGGTGATATGTTCGCTGTTGGCAGTATTGAAGAACTAAAGCAAGGATTTATAGAGGAAGAGGGTAAAAGGATCCCGGTTAGTGAAATAGAAAATATCGATCTTCATAAACCCTTCGTCGATAGAATTATATTCGAAAAGAACGGGAAGATTTATAAAAGGACTCCTGAACTTATCGACGTTTGGTTTGATTCGGGTTCGATGCCGTTTGCCCAGTATCATTATCCCTTCGAGAATAAAGAACTATTTGAAAAGAAAAATTTCCCTGCAGACTTTATCTGCGAGGGTATTGATCAGACAAGGGGCTGGTTCTATACGCTGCATGCGATAGCAACAATGCTTTTTGACAACGTTGCGTATAAGAATGTAATTGTTAATGAACTTATCCTTGATAAGAGCGGGCTGAAAATGTCCAAATCAAAGGGTAATACTGTTGATCCTTTTATGCTTTTCGATAAATATGGAGCAGATGCTACACGCTGGTACCTGGTGACAAATAGTCCCCCCTGGAGACCAACATTATTCGATGAAGATGGACTTGTAGAGGTTCAGCGGAAGTTCTTCGGAACACTTATGAACTCCTACGCATTCTTTGCTTTATACGCCAATATTGATAGATTTTCTTTTAAAGAAGAACTAATACCCTATGAAGAAAGACCCGAAATCGACAGGTGGATTATATCTGTACTTGGTTCACTTGTGGATGAATACAAATCCCTGATGGATGATTATGATGTAACCAAAGCAGCCAGGGCTGTATCAACGTTCACAATAGATCAGCTTTCTAATTGGTATGTAAGAAGATGCAGAAGGCGTTTCTGGAAGTCGGAAATGAACAAAAACAAACTGTCGGCTTACCAGACGCTGTATGAATGTCTGATAACGGTATCGAAACTGACTTCACCTTTTGCACCCTTCATATCAGAAGAGCTCTATACGAGTCTTAACTCGGTTACAGGTAAAGAGAAGTTCGATTCGGTTCATCTATCTGAATTTCCGAAAACCTCATATAAGAACGCTGAACTTGAAGGAAAAATGGATATTGCCCAGAAGGTGGTATTTCTAACCCGGGCAATGAGAGGTAAGAACAATCTTAAAGTAAGACAACCGCTAAGGAAGATTATGGTTGTGGTCGATAATTCACAGCGGGCTGCTCTTGAAGAAATGAAAAATGTGATCCTTGAAGAGGTGAACATCAAGGAACTCATAATACTTAAGGATGATGCGGAGATCGTGAATAAATCGGCCAAACCAAACTTCAAATCAATCGGACCTAAGTTTGGCAAGAATGTAAATAAAGCGGCAGGAAAGATTAAAGAATTAGGAAAAGAAGAAATAGCAAAATTAGAAAGAGGTGATGAAGTTAAGATTGATATTGGAGGAGAAGAGTTATACATAAAACCTGAAGACGTTGAAATTATCAGTACCGAAATAGAAGGCTGGCTTGTAGAAAATGAAGAAGGTGTTACGGTTGCTCTGGATACAGAACTGGATGACAGTCTTCTATCAGAAGGACTTGCACGAGAATTTGTGAACAGGGTTCAGAATATGAGAAAAGATTCAGGCTTCGAAGTTACTGATAAAATTAAAATTGAATTTGACGGCAGCGGCAAACTTGTGGATGCAGTTAATGCTTTTAAAGATTATGTTTCGAATGAAACACTTGCTGAAGAATTAAACAGAAAGGATTCTGCCAACGGTGAAGCCGGGCAGAATTGGGAGATCGGAGAGCATTCATGCTCGATCCGGATCACAAAGGTAAATTAAATAAGGAGTGTGTTATGGCTAAGAAAACCGCTACGAAAAAGTCGTCTTCAAAGAAGACTGCTCAAGCCAGCAAAGGCAAATCTTCACAGGCAAAAAAGAAAACCACAGGTAAAACTGCAACCGCTGTAAAATCTACTTCAAAAAAGACTGCTTCAAAGAAAGCGCCTTCGAAGAAAACCGCTATTAAGCAGAAAAGTGTAATAAAAGCTAAGGAAATAACAAAACCAAAAACTATAGTAAATCCAAAGGAAAAGAAGAGCACTATGCCGAGAAAGAAGAAAGAGACAAAGAAAGAGCTGACGAAACAACAGCAGCCCGCCATTTCGCAGGCTGACAAACAAGCCGAAGAACGTGCTAAAGCAATGCAGAAAATTAAGGGTTATAGTAAGAAAGATCTCGAACATTTTAAGAAAATCATTCTTGATAAGCGTGATGAGATAATTGAGCAGCTTCAGAATCTTAAGGAACAGATGCTCGATCCTACTACAGGCGAGTATATAAATGAAAATTCTCCATACTCACTTCATATGGCTGAACAGGGAACTGATGCAATGGAGCGGGAAAAAACATTCCTGTACGCACAAAGAGAAAATAAGTTTCTTGGTTACTTAGAAGATGCGTTAAAGAGAATTGAAGCAGGAACTTATGGCATATGTATAGAGTGTATAGAAGAACCACAACATTTGTGCGAGACCTGTCCGCTTATACCGAAAGCCCGGCTTGAAGCCGTTCCGCACAGCCAGCTGTGTGTGCCTATTAAACAGAGACAAGAAAAGAGATAGATTTAGCAGCCTATCTTAAACAGACAAGGTGTTAAAGTGAGATTATTATTTGTTTCAGCTTTTATAGTGATTGTTGACCAGGTAACGAAGTTATTAGTTAAAGGACTTCCGGCGTTAAATCTGATGGGGCTGCAGCCCGGGCAAAAAATGCCTGTGCTGGGAAATATACTTGGCATTACGCTGGTTGAAAATCCCGGCATCGCGTTCGGGATAAACTTCGGTTCGGAATTCAAACTCATAATTTCCATCTTCACTCTTATTGCAAGCATCGGCCTGTTTATATTCTTGTTCAGAATCAGGAATAAAAGCTTTGGATTAAGGCTCTCTATCGCCTTCATCCTCGGTGGAGCTATTGGAAATCTGATAGACCGCCTTTTTTATGGGCTTATTTACGGTTATGCTCCGCTGTTTCATGGAAAAGTAGTTGATTTTTTTAATATCCAGTTATTTAATATTTATCTTTTCAACAACACACTAGGCAATTACATTTTTAATATCGCTGATCTTTCTGTTACAGTTGGAATGGTTTGTTTACTCTTTGCTATAAAAAAACAGCATAAAGAACAGGAAGCCGGCAGTACAGCTATTGAAAACTTTTTGATTAAAGGCAAGGAGTAGCTTGAGAGTTTTATTTTTCTCATTTTTCATTGTAATTATTGACCAGGTTACCAAACTTTTTGTAAAAGGGTTTTCAATTCCATTCCTGCATTTCAGGTATTCGGGAATGTACGAAGGCGAAAAGATCCCTGTTATTGGTGATTTTTTCAGGATAACCTTTATTGAAAATCCCGGTATGGCCTTTGGATTCGATCCAGGATTAAATTTCAAGTTGTGGATATCGATATTCTCTCTGGCAGCTAGTGTGGGCCTGATTATTTACATCTACTACGTACGCAACCAGAGACTGAGTCTGCGTATGGCTCTAGCCTTTATATTAGGCGGTGCTATAGGAAACCTCATTGACAGGATGTTTTACGGGATATTTTATGGCTATGCTCCTGTTTTTTATGGCAGAGTTGTAGATTTTTTTGATGTAGATTTTTTTGATTTTTCGATATTCGGAAGAAGTTATGACAGGTGGCCGATTTTTAATGTTGCAGACGCAGCAGTTACGATCGGTGTCCTTATTTTGATTATTTTTTATAAGAAAAATGTTGAGGAAAGCATATCACCCGAACCCGTTTTAACAGACCCGGATGAAGTATCATCTGGTTCAGGTGATGATGAAATCAACAGGGATGAAACACAAAACGACCCAACTGAGAAGTCATCCGGAGAAAATAGAACAGAAGATGGCGAAACTGATCAGGGAAAAGAAATACCGATTTGACGTCCCGCCGGGAAAAAAGAAAGAACGCCTCGATCTTTATCTCTCAAACGCAATCGAAAATGCTACCCGTTCCAAAGTTCAGAAATTGATTGAAGCAGGATTTGTTAAAGTAAACGGCAGAGTGGTCAAATCCAGCTACCTTGTGCAACCGGAAGATATTATTGAAGCATCCCATCCTATTACGCCTCGTCCAGAAAAAGCCGAGCCAGAAGAAATACCCCTGGATATAGTTTTTGAGGATGAATACCTGTTAATTGTAAATAAGCCGGCCGGAATGGTAGCTCATCCGGCATATTCAAATTATACAGGTACGCTCGTTAATGCTCTTCTCCATCATTCGTCAAAACTGAGCAATGTGAATGAACCAGGAAGGCCCGGGATCGTCCATCGTATCGATAAAAATACCAGCGGCTTGCTGGTTGTTGCCAAAGACGACTGGACGCATGCACAGCTAGCAAAACAATTCTCTAAGCACATTATAGAACGTGAATACCAGGCTATCGTCTGGGGACTCTTTAAACAGAAAAAGGAAGAGATAAATTATAATATTACCCGCAGTAAATCTGACAGGAAAAAATTTGCTGTTTCTGATACCGAAGGAAAAAGCGCGCTTACCTATTATGAAGTAATTGAGGAGTTTGAATTCACCTCTCTTCTTAAACTGAATTTAAAAACGGGCAGAACACACCAGATAAGAGTACATCTTGCTGCGGTTAACCACCCGGTCTTCGGTGATGAAACATATGGCGGAACTAAAATTGTATATGGTTCATCTCTTCCTAAAATTAAAAACAGGGTTGAAAACCTGCTGAAGCTTATACCCCGGCAGGCACTTCATGCAAAAACCCTTGGCTTTGAACATCCTCACACAAAAGAATATGTACGTTTCGATTCTGAGCTCCCTGAAGATATGACAACCCTCCTGGAAAAATTGAAATTGAACCCCTAATGCCTTAAACTTCAGTATCAGCTTTTAAAGTCCTTGCAAAATATTTACAGAGGAGCGAACTATGCCTACCGGGATACCAAAGACATTAGTAATTGGTGTTGTCACCACAGTTATTATCCTTATAATCATATATATCTTTACGCAGCTTCCAACGGGTGGTGTCGTCTTCGCGGCCCTCGCCGCCCACGGCGTCGCGACGGTGTGCGCCTCGCCCGGAGCCCGCTCGGCAGCGCTCGAGCCCGGTGTCCACTTCCTCGACGCGGCACGTCTCGCAGGACCGGTGGAACCGGCGGCCCTCCAAACGCTGGCCTCCCGTGCCCACGGCTGGTACCAAGGCCACAGGGCGGCTCGCCAGTCGGACCTCCTCGCCGGCCGGCTCGGGAGCTGAGCGGGATGCGGATCCTCGTCTACTCGCCGGCCTTCTTCCCCTCCGTCGGTGGGCTCGAGGCGGTGGTCGAGCTGGTCGCCGAGTCGCTCCACCGGGCCGGACACGAGGTCGCGTGGTGGCACCGTACTGGCGGCAGGCCCCGAGCCCTTTCCGTTTCCGGTCGTCCGGCGACCGGGCTGCGGCCGGCTGCTGGCCAGGTGCGGGGGTGCGAGGTCTTCTTCCAGGCGAACGTCAGCCTCAAGGGGCTCTGGCCGCCCTGGCCGTGCGCCGGCCCTGGGTCGTCTCGCACCACAGCTGGTACCGGCAGCCGGACGGCTCGCTCTCCTGGCGCGACCGCCTCAAGCGCCGTCTGTTGCGCCACGCCGCGGCCTCGATCGCGGTGAGCCGGGCGATGGCCGAGGACCTGCGAGACTCCGTCGACGGTGGTCGAGAACCCCTACCGGGACGAGCTGTTCCGGCGTCTCCCCGGGATCCCGCGCGACCGCGACCTTGCGTTCGTCGGCCGCCTGGTCTCGGACAAGGGGTGCGACTTGCTGCTCGGGCGCTCGCCCTGCTCCGCGCGGGGCATCGCGCCGCGCCTGACCGTGGTGGGCAGCGGCCCCGAGGAGGAGCGGCTCCGGCGGCTGGCCGCGGGCCTCGGCCTCGCCCGCGGGTCGAGCTGGCCGGAAGGTCACCGGCGAGGCACTCGTCCGACTCCTCAACCGCCACCGTTTGCTGGTGGTGCCGTCGCGCTACAATGAGCCCTTCGGGGTCGTCGCCCTAGAGGGGCTGGCGTGCGGATGTGCCGTCGTCGGCTCGGCGGGGGGGGGCTTGGCGGAGGCCGTCGGTCCCGGGGGCTGGACCTTCCCCAACGGCGACGCGGTGGCGCTGGCGGACCTGCTGGAGACGGCTCTCGGAGCCGGTGCGGAGACGCCGGACCGGCTCCTGGTCGAACGCACCTCGCCCGCCACACGCGCGCCGCGGTCGCCGCCCGGTACCTGGAAGTCCTCGAGCACGTGACCGCGACCGCCTGACGTTCATGGATACTCGGATCTTTGCCCTCGCCCTGCTCGCCGCGGGCGGCGTTCTGGCCGCCCTCAAGTGGCGCCGGGCGGTGCAGCTTCGTCCTCGTTCTCCTGGTGCTCGAGGGCGCCCTGCGCAAGTGGGTGATGCCGGGCGCCCAGGAGGTGATCTACTTCGCCAAGGACGGCGTGCTGCTGGCGGTCTACGCGGGCTTCCTGAACGACCGGGTCGCTCGGCACCTGCGGGTGGTGACTCCGCCGCTGCTCAACATGACGCTGGCGCTCGGGGCCCTGATCGGCCTGCTCCAGGTGTTCAACCCGGACCTGCCGAACCTCTGGGTGGGTCTGTTCGGCTGGAAGGCCTACTTCCTCTACGTTCCCATGATCTGGGTGGTGCCGGCGGCCTTCGAGACGCGCGAGGAGCTCTGGCGCTTCCTCTACCTCTACTGCCTGCTGGCCATCCCCTTGGGGCTCCTGGCATTGCTCCAGTTCGTGAGCCCCGCGTCGAGCGCGATCAACACCTACGCTCGGTCCGGCGGGGCCCCGGCCCTGAGCTTCGGCAGCAGCGCCTATGTGCGCGTGACCTCCACGTTTTCCTTCATCACCGGCTTCACCTCCTACCTGTTCGCCAAGGTCCTGCTCCTGCTCGGCCTGCTCACCACCATCCGGTGGAAGCTCAAGGGCTACATCTTGCTCTACGCCGCCTTCGGCCTGACCTTGGTCGGCATGCTGGCCACCGGCTCGCGTGGCCCGGTCTACATGCTTTTGATCGCCACGCCGCTCTACTGGTGGCTGGCGGTCGCCCGAGATCGAGGAAGCTCCGCCATGCTGGTGCGGATCGTGCTCATCGTCGCGCTGCTGGGAATCGTCGTCGGCTCGACCGCCTCGCAGGTGGTCGAGGCGTTCTACGGCCGTGCCAGCACCACCACCGACGCGGCCGGCAGGTTCCTCTCCCCGCTGATCCAGCCCTATCGGGCCTTCGAGGACGCCGGCTTCGTCGGTATCGGGATCGGCGCCACGCACCAAGCGGCGACGGCCCTCGTCGACGATGTCGCGCCCAAGAGCTGGCTCCAGGGACAGAGCTTCGAAGACGAGGGCGGCCGGGTGATGGTGGAGCTCGGCTTGCTCGGCTTCGTCTTGATCTATTTCGTGCGCGTCTACCTGATCGCCTACGCCCTGCAGCAGGCGCGCAATCTGAGCGACCGGTTCTGCCGGGCGATCGCGGTCTCCTGCCTCCTCTTCTTCTTGCTCGCCCTGCCGGGCGGCATCGTGTTCAACGTCACGGCCGGCGTGTTCTACTGGTTCTTCGCCGGCCTTTTGTTCCTGGCGATCCGCCTCGAGCGGGAGACGGTTCGGAGCCGGAGGCCGGTGCTCGAACCGGCGGCTCGCCGCGGCCTTCCGGCGCGGCATGTCCCGGTCCCGCGCCCCGGCCCGCCGCTGCGATCGTGAGCCGGACCGCCCGCGTCCTGGTCACCCACCCCGGGCGCCAGCACTCCCACCAGGCCGCCCTCGCGCTCCAGGCGGCTGGGCTGCTCGCCGGCTACTGGAGCGGCGTGCCCTCCGTCGCCCGCCACCTGGACCGCTGGCCCGGCCGGCTCGTGCGACGCTTCGTGCGCTACCCGCCGCTGCCGCTCGACGACGGGCTCGTCCGCTGGGCACCGCTCGCTCCCGTGGTGCGGCGGCTCTCGGAGAGGCTCTTGCCCCGCGGGCCGGCGGGACGGGCCGATCTCTATGCCTGCCGCGCCTTCGATCGTTGGGTCGCGCGCCGGCTCGACCGGGCGGGTGCCGGCGCGGTGATCGCCTGCGAGATCTCGGCGCTCGCGACCTTCCGGCAGGCGAGGCGCCACGGGTGGCTCACGCTCCTCGACGCCCCGTCGTTCCACCACGCGGCCCAGGACCGCCTCCACGGCTACTCCGAGTCGCCGCGCCTCCACGCCCGAATCCTCGCGGTCAAGGACCGGGAGATCGAGCTCGCGGACCACGTGCTGACCGTCTCGGAGCTCGCCCGCCGGACCTATCTCGACGCCGGTCTGCCGGCGGGCCGGGTCCACGCCGTGCCCCTGGGGGCCGATCTCGAGCTCTTCCGGCCCGGCGAGCCGCCGTCCGGCCCCGGCGTGACCTTCCTCTTCGCCGGCGCCTCGATCCGCCGGAAGGGGTTCGACCTCCTCGTCGACGCTTTCGCCCGGGTGCTCGACGAGGAGCCCTCCGCGAGCCTGCGGATCGTCGGTCCGCGGGGCGAGCTCGCGCCCCTGGCCGACCGCCTCGACCCGGCGCGCGTCTCGGTCACCGGCCCGATCACCCAGAGCGCCCTGGCCGACGAGCTCCGGCGCGCCGACTGCCTGGTGCTGCCGTCGCGCAACGACTCCTTCGGCATGGTGGTGGCCGAGGCCCTCGCCTCCGGCACGCCGGTCGTCGTCTCCGAGATGGTCGGCGCCAAGGACCTGGTGACGGAGGGCGAGTCGGGCTGGGTCGTGCCGGTCGAGGACGCCGACGCGCTCGCCTCCCGGATGCTCGCCTGCGCGCGCGACCCGGAGGCGCTCCGGGCGATGCGCCCGGCGGCCCGCGAGGCGGCGGAGGGCGCCACCTGGGCGGCCTACCGCCGCCGCTTCGCGGCGCTCATCGGTCGGCTCCTGGACCGAGGGCCGGCGAGCCCGTGAAACTTCTCCACGTCGTCCCCACCTACGTCCCGGCCTGGTCGCACGGCGGCCCGATCCTCTCGGTCCACGGCCTGTGCCGGGCGCTCGTCGGGCGCGGCCACCACGTCTCGGTCCTCACCACGGACGTCGACGGCCCGGCGGGAGACCAGCGCCTCCCGGTGCGTCTCGGCAGGCCGGTCGACGTCGAGGGCGTCGAGACCTGCTACTTCCCCGTCGCCTTCCCCCGGCGGCTCTACCGCTCGCCCGCGATGGGCCGGGCCCTCGCCGAGCGGGCGGCCTCGTTCGACGCCGTCCACCTCCACTCGGTCTTCCTCTGGCCTACCGCCGCCGCCGGCCGCGCCGCCCGGCGAGCCGGCGTGCCCTACCTCCTGGCGCCCCGCGGCATGCTGGTGCCCGAGCTCGTCGCGCGACGAGGGAGCCTGCGCAAGCGGGCCTGGCTCCGCCTGGTCGAGGCCCGGAACCTCGCCGGCGCCGCCGCCCTTCACGCCACCACCGAGCTCGAGGCGGAGGACGCCGGCCGCCTCGCCCGGAGCCTGGGCCTGGCCCTGCCGCCGATCCGGATCGTGCCCAACGGCGTCGACCTCGAGCCGTTCCGGGGCGGGCCCCCGGCAGCCGAGTCGCCCGACGTCCGCGAGCTCGTCGCCGGAGCGCCGTACTTCCTCTTCCTCGGGCGGATCAACTGGAAGAAAGGGCTCGACCGGCTGGTGCCGGCGGTCGCGGCGCTGCCCGGCGCCCGGCTGGTGGTCGCCGGGCCGGACGAGGAGGGCACCCGCTCCGGGCTCGAGGCCCTGGCGGCCGAATGCGGCGCCGCCGAGCGGGTGCGCTTCGTCGGGACGGTCGCGGGAGCGGACAAGACGGCCCTACTCCGTGCCGCCCGCGCCCTGGTCCTGCCGTCGGCCTCGGAGAACTTCGCCAACGTGGTGCTCGAGTCGATGGCCGCCGGCCGGCCGGTGATCGTGACGCCCGGCGTCGGGCTCGCCGCCCGGGTCGAGGAGGCGGGCGCCGGCCTGGTCGCGGAGCCCGAGCCGGCGAGCCTGCGGCAGGCGCTCGAACGGCTGCTCGCCGACACCGCCGCGGCGGACGCCATGGGCCGGCGGGGCCGGCGGGCGGCGGCGGCCTTCGCCTGGCCCGAGATCGCCCGCCGGATGGAGGAGGTCTACCTGGAGATCCTCGCCGAGCGCCACCCGGGCGGCCCGGAGGGCGGCCGATGAGGCTCCTCTTCATCGTCGAGCGGGCGACCCAGTTCGAGGCGCCCTTCTTCCGCTACGCCGCCGGCCGCGACGAGGCGGAGCTCCAGGTGCTCTTCACCCGGCCGGCCCCGGGTGGGAGCGTCTACGATCCGGAGCTCGGTCACGAGGTCTCCTGGGGCATCGACCTGCTGTCGGGCTACGAGTGGGCGGCGGCGCCGGAGCGGGGCGCCGGGCGCTGGCTCGGCGGGGAGATCGCCCGCCGCCGGCCGGACCTGGTGATCGTCAACGGCTACACCCGGCGGGACTACCTGGCGGCCGCCTTCGCCGCCCGGCTCCGCGGGGCGGCGGTGGCGCTGCGGACCGACTCCGTCCTCTGGCCCGGCGAGGTGGCGCCCCCGCTCTCGCGCCGCCTCCTCTACCGGCGCGCCTTGCCCGTGCTCTTCCGGCTCTTCTACACCACCGGCAGCCTGGGGCGCCGCTACCTTGAAGCGTGCGGCCTCCCCGCGGAGCGGATCGGCCGCTTCCCCTACGCGGTCGACGTCGAGCACTTTCGCGCCGCCTCGGCGCTCGCGCCCGCCGAGCGGCGGGACGGGCGGGCGAGCTTGGGGATCCCGGAAGCGACCCGGGTGGTCCTCGCGGTCGCCAAGATGAGCGGGCGCGAGGCGCCCTGGGACCTGCTGCGCGCCTTCGCGGCGCTCCCGGGCGAGGATCTCCGCCTCCTCCTGGTGGGCGACGGGCCGGAGCGGGGCGCCCTCGAGGGCTTCGCCGCCTCCCGCCTCGCGGGACGCGCCATCTTCGCCGGCTACGTCCCCTACCCGGAGCTGCCCCGGATGTACGGCCTCTCCGACCTCTTCGTCCACCCGGCCCGCGAGGAGCGCTGGGGCGTGTCGGTCGAGGAGGCGCTGGCGGCCGGCCTGCCGGTGGTGGCCTCGTCCCGGGTCGGCGCGGCCCACGACCTGGTCCGGCCGGGGGCGAACGGCCGGCTCTACGGCGCGGGCAGGTCCGACGAGCTGGCGAGCGCCCTCGCGGCCGCCCTGGCTCTCGATCGCCAGGCGGTGGCGAGAGAGAACGTCTCGGCTCTGGCGGGATGGGACTACCCGGCGGCCTGGGAGAGCGTGGTGGCCGGCGCTCGGCTCGCCCTCTCGCGAGACACTCGGGCCCGGGTCTGAGGGCTCGTGCGCATCGGATATCCTTGCTCGACGCCCGCATGCCGACTTCCCGAGGCCCCTCTCTGCCCCACTCGTTACTCAGCGCTCCGGCTCGATGGGTGCGGCCGCTCACGCTCCGCCTCCGGACGCGCCCGGTGCTCGGACGGCTGGCACTCGGACTGGTACCGAACTGGACGATTCGGCTGCGCCTCCCCGTGGTCGGGCCGTTCCTCATTCGGCTCCGGCAGCACCGCTACTTCTGGCTCCGCGACCCGCTGGAGAGCGAGCGGGTGCCGTTCTCCATGCTGCGAGCGCTCGTGCGGCCGGGGGACGTGGTGCTCGACGTGGGCGCGAACATCGGCCTCTATACCCGCTTTCTCGCCACGCTCGGCGCCGGCGAGATCGTGGCCTTCGAGCCGGTGGAGAGCAACCGCCGGCTGTTCCTGCGCAACATGGCGCTCGGCGGGGTCGAGAGCTTCCGCTGCCTGCCGATCGCACTGGGAGATCGGGACGAGGAGGCGGAGTTCCAGATCGATGACATGCAATCCACCTCGGGCGCTCTCGACCGGGTCACCGGCGGCGCTGCGGCCGAAGGGCGGCGCAATCTCGGCATGCCACCCAAGACGGCGCGAGTCACCTGCCGGAGGCTCGACTCGCTGGTGGCCGAGGCTTCCATCCCCTCGCCCGACGTCGTGAAGCTCGACGTCGAAGGAGCCGAGGCTCTGGTCCTGCGCGGTGGTCTGACGACGCTTCGTACGGCGAGCCCTCGCCTGCTGGTCGAGCTTCACGGCGCCGCGGTGTCTAGGGAAGTCGCGACGCTCCTCCTGGACGAGGGGTACTCCTGTCTCGCCGAGATGGTCCCGGAGCTCGCACCGTCGGGCTTCGGCCGGGTGACGCGGGAGCTGGTGGTCCGCATCCGCGGCCTCTACGACCTGCGCTTCCTGGTGGCTTCCAAGGACCCCGCGGACCTGCCGGCGGAGCTATGACCGAGCCCCGCCTGCCCGTCACCGTCCTCGTCACCACCCGCGACGAGGAGGCCAACATCGGCCGCACCCTGGAGGCGATCCACGGCCGGGTGGACCAGGTCTTCGTGCTCGACTCGGAGAGCCCGACCGCACGGTCGAGATCGCCGGCGCGTACGCCGACCAGGTGGTCGACCTCGCCTACGAGCACGGCCGGATCATCCCCTGGATCTTCCAGTGGGGCCTCGACCACCTGCCGATCCGGAACGACTGGGTGCTGATCCTGGAGGCCGACCAGGCGGTGACCCGGGCTCGCGGCCGAGCTCGCCCGCCTGTTCCAGGACGGCCCCGAGGCGGTCGGCCCGGACGGCTTCTACATCCGGCGCAAGCAGGTCTTCCGCGGCAAGTGGATCCGCTGGGGAGGGTACGGCGGCAAGTACCTCCTGAAGCTCTTCCGGCGCTCGAAGGGCCAGCTCGACCCGCTCGAGCAGGACACGCGGGTCTACGTCGCCGGGACGGTGGCGAAGCTCCGCGCCCCGCTCGAGGAGTGGAACCGCAAGGAGGACGCGATCCTCTTCTACCTCGGCAAGCACCTGCGCTACGCCGAGGCCTTCGCCCGCGAGGAGCTCGAGCGCCGGCGCCGGGGCACGCCGTTCAAGGCCGAGCCGCGGCTCCTGGGCACGCCGGACCAGCGGGTGCTCTGGCTCAAGCGGCTCTACTACGGGGCGCCGCTCTACCTGCGGCCGTTCGGCTACTTCCTCTATCGCTACTTCCTGCGGCTGGGGATCCTCGACGGCAAACAGGGGTTCGTCTTCCACTTCCTCCAGGCGTTCTGGTTCCGGCTGGTGGTCGACGTGCGGCTCGAGGAGCTGCTCGGCGAGGCGCCGGCGGACGCCGTGGCGGAGGCCGAGGCCGCGCCTTCCCGGACGACGGAGGGCGCCCGGCGGTGAGCGCGATCCTCGGCGTCAACGCCTTCCACGGCGACGCCTCGGCCGCCGTCCTCGCCGACGGCCGGCTCGTCGCCGCGGTCGAGGAGGAGCGGTTCCGGCGGGTCAAGCACTGGGCGGGCTTCCCCGAGCAGGCGATCCGGTTCTGTCTCGAGGAGGCGGCCGGCGGCGAGCTCGCCGGGCTCGAGGCGGTGGCGGTGGGCCGCCAGCCGCGGGCCTACCTGGGGCGCAAGGCCGCTCTCGCCCTAAGCCATCCCCGGAGCCTCCCGCGGGCCCTCGGCCGGGCGCGGAACCTGCGCCAGGTGGCCTCGCTCGAGGAGCGCCTGGCCGCCGCCTTCCCCGGGCCCGGGGCGCCGCGGGTGATCCCGGTCGAGCACCACCTGGCGCACCTCGCCTCGGCCTTCTTCTGCTCGCCCTTCGAGGAGGCGATGTGCCTCTCGGTCGACGGCTTCGGCGACTTCGTCTCGACCATGACCGGGGTCGGCCGGGGGACCGCGATCGAGGTCCTCGACCGGGTGACCTTCCCCCACTCGCTCGGCCTCTTCTACCAGGCGATCACCCAGTTCCTGGGCTTCCCCAAGTACGGCGACGAGTACAAGGTGATGGGGCTCGCGGCCTACGGCGAGCCGGCCTTCGCCGCCGAGCTGCGCCGCATGGTCCCGGCGCGCCCGGACGGCACCTTCCGCCTCGACCTCACCTGGTTCCGGCACCTCTCGGAAGGGGTCGACATGACCTGGGAGGACGGCGAGCCGCGGCTCGGGCCGGTCTGGACGCCGGCCCTCGAAGGGCTCCTGGGGCCGGCGCGCCGTCCGGACGAGGAGATCACCCAGCGCCACAAGGACCTGGCGCGCTCGCTCCAGGAGGTCTACGAGGAGCGCTTCTTCGCCCTGGTCCGCGCGCTCCAGGCGCGGACCGGCCTCGCCCGGCTCACCCTCTCGGGCGGCTGCGCCATGAACTCGGTCGCCAACGGCAAGCTCTTCGAACAAACCGACGTCGAGGAGGTCTTCGTCCAGTCCGCCGCTGGCGACGCCGGCACCGCCCTGGGGGCGGCGCTCTACGCCCAGCATGCCCTCCTCGGCGCCCCGCGGGGCTTCGTCATGGAGCACTCCTACTGGGGGCCGTCCTACGGCCGAGAGGCGATCCGAAGGGCGGTCGCCGAGGCGGTGCCCGGCTCCGAGGGGCGCGACGGCCGCTGCGGCGAGATCGAGATCGAGACCGCCGCCGACGACGACCTCCTCTCCTTCGAGACCGCCCGGGCGCTCGCCGCCGGCGAGGTCGTCGGCTGGTACCAGGGGCGCTCCGAGTGGGGCCCGCGGGCGCTCGGCAACCGCTCGATCCTCGCCGATCCCCGGCGCCGCGACATGCGCGATCTGCTCAACCACAAGATCAAGCGCCGGGAGTCGTTTCGCCCCTTCGCGCCGTCGATCCTCGAGGAGCGAACCGCCGACTGGTTCACCGAGAGCTACCCCGATCCCTTCATGCTCAAGGTCTACCCGATCCGCCCGGAGCGCCGGGCCGAGGTCCCGGCGGTCACCCACGTCGACGGCACCGGCCGCCTCCAGACCGTCTCGAAGACGGCCAACCCGCGCTACTGGAAGCTGATCCGCGCCTTCGAGAAGGAGACCGGCGTGCCCATCGTCCTCAACACCTCGTTCAACGAGAACGAGCCGATCGTCAACACCCCGGCCGAGGCCCTCGACTGCTTCTTGCGGACGCGGATGGACCGGCTGGTGCTGGGGAACCGGGTGGTCGCCCGGCGGCCCGGAGCCGAGCCGGCCCGGCACCCCGAGGCCGGGTAGAGCTGAATGGCGGACTCTGCGCGGGCCGCCTGGCGGCTTTGGCGGGATCACGGAACCGGCGCGTTCGCCCGGGCCGTCCTCCACCGGCTGGGGAGCCTTCCGGCGACCGTTCGGGCGCTTCGCCGCCCGCCGGTCGCCACCGATCTGGACGCGGCTGTCGACTACCTGGTGGGCGAACGGATGGCGCCGGGCCAGATCGTCTTCGCCATGCAGCTCCGGTCCGAGATCACGCGGTTCCTCGAGCGGGTCCGCGCCCTCGCCCCGCGGGTCGTCGTCGAGATCGGCACCGCTTCCGGCGGCACCCTCTACCTGCTCACCCGGGTCGCCCACCCCGAGGCGCGGATCGTGAGCATCGACTTGCCGGGAGGGGGGTTCGGCGGTGGGTACGGCGCCTGGCGGCGGCCTCTTTATCGCTCGTTCGCGCTTCCGGGTCAGCACATCGAGCTGCTGCGGACCGACTCGCACGAGCCCCGAACCCTGGCCCGGGTCGAGAAGATCCTCGGGGGGCGGGCCGTCGACCTGCTCTTCCTGGACGGGGACCACAGCTACGAGGGCGTGCGCCAGGACTTCGAACGGTATGCTCCGCTGGTCCGGCCCGGCGGCCTGGTCGGCCTCCACGACATCGCCAGCGCCCCGGACCGCGCGGAGGCGGGCGTTGCCCGCTTCTGGCGGGAGCTCCGCCGGAGCCGGCCGACCGAGGAGCTGCTGGAGCGACCCGATCAGGCGGCCTACGGGATCGGGTTGGTCCCGGTGGGCGAGCCCGGTGGGAGCGGCCCCGCCGGCGATATCCTCCGAGGCTGATCCGTCCCTTCGCCGCATCCGTCGCGGACGCGAGACGAGCCCCGCCGTGAAGCTCGAGACAATCGAAAACGACCTGGTCCTCCTGTTGACGGCGAGTGTCGACGTGAACCCGGAGATCGTCGACAGCAGCGTCCGGCAAGCCGCCGACCGCGAGGCCGAGTATGCCGAGACCCTCGCCTACTACCTGACCGAGCACCCGCACATCCGCCGGATCGTTCTGGCGGAGAACTCGGGCTGGCCCCTCGACCGCCTCCAGGCGGTCGCCGCCGACAACCCCCTCGGCAAAGAGGTCGAGCTCATCTCTTTGTCGGCCAACGAGTTCCCCGGTCACCTCGGCAAGGGCTACGGCGAGTCCTTGCTCCTCGACCTGGCGCTCGCGCGTTCGCGGCTGGCCGGCGAGGTGCGCTACTTCGTGAAGCTCACCGGCCGCCAGCGGGTGCGCAACCTGACGAGACTCCTCGAGCGCTCGCCCGAGCGGTTCGACATGCTGTGCGACCTCCGCGACCATGGGCTCTACCGGCGGCTCGGCCTGCCGGCGGCGGGACAGTACTGCGACACCCGCCTCTTCGTCGTCGCGCGGGGGTTCTTCGACGACCATCTCCGGCGGCTGCATGCCGGGACCGACGACGTCCTCGTCCTGGAGGCGGCGTACTACGATGTCGTCAAGGGCCTCGAGGCTCTCCGCTCCGTGGTCTGCCGGTTCCCCGTCGAGCCGCAGTACTCGGGCCGCGCCGGCCACTGGAACAAGGATTACCAGAACCTGGCAGAGCGGCTCAAGCGGCGGATTCGGGCGGCCCTTCGCGTGGTGGCCCCGGGGTGGCGCATCTGATGGAGACCCGCCGACTCCCGAAAGGTCGCGTCCTTCGATGAGCCTCACTTCCCAGGCTGGCAACCGGATCCGTCGCTGGCTGGCCGGGCGGGGCGTCGCCGTCTCCCGCCGGCCGGCCCCCTATCTCACCCGCCCCGATGCGGCACTCGCCGTCACGCTGCCGCTCCTCGTCGAGTATCACCTGAGCGTCGAGCGACCAGAGAACTTCTTCTTCGCCCAAGTCGGGGCCTTCGACGGACTCTCGAACGATCCGATCCGTCCCCTGGTCGTGCGCCACGGCTGGCGCGGCGTTCTCGCCGAGCCCCAGGCGCGGGCGTTTCGCGAGCTGTCCCGGACCTACGCCGACCAGCCGCAAGTCCGGCTCGAGCGAGTCGCGGTGGCGGCGCAACCGGGACGACGGACGCTGTACACGGTCCGGCCGGATCGCGAAGGCCTGCCCTCGTGGGTCGAGCAGCTCGCTTCCTTCGAGCTCGACACGATCCTCTGGCACCGGCGCGAGATCCCCGACATCGAACGGCTGGTGCGAGAGGTCGAGGTGGAGTGCCTGACGCTCGCCGGGCTCCTCGAACGCTCCGGCGCCCGGCGCCTGGATCTCCTCCAGATCGATGCCGAAGGCTATGACGCCGAGATACTCCGGAGCGTCGACTTCGAGCGCATCCGGCCCGCCATCGTCCGCTACGAGCACAAGCACCTGGCACGCGCGGACCGCGACGCCTGCGCCGCGCTCCTGCTCGACCACGGCTACCGCCTGGCGTTCGAGGTCTACGACACCTTGGCCTACCGGCCAGGCGCCGGCTGAACCGGGCTGGCGGCCAAAAAAGACCGCCTCAGCGGACCGGGCCGCGACTCGGCAGCCAGCGCACCGCGCGCCGCCGCACCTCGGCCGCCGCCAGGAGGAGAGGCCCGCAGGTCCGGGCGGGGCGGGTTGCGAGCGTCACCGGATCCTCGCGGGGTCTCGGCGCCGCGCCGAGGTAGGCCGGAAGCGCGGCCCGGAGCGGACTGATGAAGTGCAGTGCCACGGCGTCTCGCGAGCGCGCCACGCGCACGTTCGGGAAGCCGATCTGAGCCGGCTCCAGGAGGTGACACCCCACGTGACCGCCGAGAAGAGCCCACGCCGTCTGCTCGGCCCAGACCGGTGTCCGCCCCGCCCGCCGCCAGCGCTCGACGAACCACTCGAGCAGATCGAGGTCATAGGCCCGGGCGCGAAAGTGGACGACTCCGGTGTTGACCCGGGCCGCCAGCCGCAGGCGGTGTTCGACGAGCACTTCCCACGAGCGCACCGAGTAGGCGCAAGCCAGATCCGTCATGAAGACGGCGTCGACCTCCGGCGCCGGGAAGCGGAACAGGCCCTCGAACGGTCTGAAGAAGAGGACGTCCGCGTCGCAATAGGCGAGCGCTTCGCCCTCCTCGAGCAAGAGCGTGTCCAAGAGCTTGAGGCCCAGCGGACCGAAGCGCCGAAAGGCCCGACACTGTGGATGTCGAGCGAGAAGCTCCTCGACCCGCTCGTCGGCCTCGCAGCGCCGGACGACCGCGAGATCGCCGAGCGACGCCTGAAGCCGCTCTTCGTCGAGCTGGGTCAACGTACCGTCGTCGTGGAGAGTCAGCTCCACTCGCTCCGCCGAGAGCCGGACGAGGCTCCCCAGGCACGCCACGCCCATCTCGACCTGCTCGTGGCCGAGAAGGCTCCGGACCCTGACGCTCATCTCCCCCTCGGGGTAGACTCGCGGGTGACCCACCGGCCGAAAGAGAACGAACCGAATGAGGGCGAGGCAAGATCCATGAGTGAAGGTCCAGTGTTGGTCGCCGGCGGCGGCGGCTTCATCGGCGGCCACCTGGTGCGGGACCTCCTCGCCCGGGGTCACGCGGTCCGCGCGGTCGACGTCAAGCCGTTCGAGGAGTGGTACCAGCGCTTCGACGAGGCCGAGAACCTGCGCCTCGACCTCTCGGAGGCCGCCGCCTGCCGGCAGGCGGCGGCCGGGGTTTCCGAGGTCTTCAACCTGGCGTGCGACATGGGCGGCATGGGCTTCATCGAGAACAACAAGGCCCTGTGCATGCTCTCGGTGCTGATCAACACCCACCTCCTGATGGCCGCCCGCGACGCCGGGGTCCGCCGCTACTTCTACTCCTCCTCGGCCTGCGTCTACAACGCCGAGAAGCAGAAGAGCCCGGACGTCACGCCGCTCGCCGAAGAGGACGCCTACCCGGCGATGCCCGAGGACGGCTACGGCTGGGAGAAGCTCTTCTCCGAGCGCATGTGCCGCCACTTCCGCGAGGACTTCGGCCTCGCCACCCGGGTCGCCCGCTACCACAACGTCTACGGCCCGCACGGCACCTGGGAGGGCGGCCGGGAGAAGGCGCCGGCGGCGATCTGCCGCAAGGTGATCGAGGCCAAGCTCTCGGGGCGCCACGAGATCGAGATCTGGGGCGACGGCACGCAGACGCGCTCGTTCACCTACATCGACGACTGCCTCGAGGGGACGCGGCGGCTGATGGCGAGCGACGTCACCGAGCCTTTGAACGTCGGCTCCTCGGAGCTGGTGACGATCGACGGCCTGGTCTCGATCGTCGAGGAGATCGCGGGCGTCGAGCTCGCCCGCCGCTACGACACGGGGGCCCCCAAGGGGGTCAACGGGCGCAACAGCGACAACACCCGCATCCGCCGCCTCCTCGACTGGGAGCCCTCGACCCGCCTCGCCGACGGCATGGAGCGCACCTACGCCTGGATCCACGACGAGTACGTGGCGAAGCACGGCTCCGGCGCCCGCCGTGCCGCCGGCTGAAGCCGGCCGGGCGATCGCCGCCGCCACCCGGCCCGCCGGGCGCTCCACCTTCCTGGTCGTCTCGCAGGTCTACGTGCCCGATCCGGCGAGCGTCGGGCAGCACATGCACGACGCCGCCCGCGAGCTCGCCCGGCGCGGGCACCGGGTGGTGGTCTACACCTCGGGGCGGGGCTACGAGGACCCGTCGCGGCGCTACTTGCGCCGGGAGGTGGTCGACGGCGTCGAGGTGCGCCGGCTCCCGCTCGCCTCGTTCGGCAAGGCGAGCCTCTTCTCCCGCGCCGCGGGCGGGCTCTCCTTCCTCGCCCAGGCGATCCTCCGGGGGCTCCTCGTGCGCCGCCTCGCGGGCGTCCTGGTCACCACCTCGCCGCCGATGGGGTCGCTCGCCGGGCTCGTCGTCCGGCGCCTGCGCCGAGCCCCGCTCACCTTCTGGGTGATGGACGTGAACCCGGACCAGGCGGTGGTGAGCGGGCGGGTCCGGGCCGGCTCGCTGGGCGCGCGCCTGCTCGAGCGCGCGAACCGCGCCGCCGCCCGCGCCGCCCGGCGGGTGGTCTTCCTCGACCGCTTCATGGCCGAGCGCGTCGGGAGCCGCTGGGGAGCGGGCGGCGATCGGGCCGTGGTCCTGCCACCCTGGCCCCACGACGACCACCTGGAGCCGGTGCCCCACGCCGAGAACCCGTTCCGCCGCCGGCTCGCCGCCCCGGGCGGGCCGCCGGCCGAGCGGGTCTTCATGTACTCGGGAAACATGAGCCCGGTCCATCCGCTCGCGACCGTCCTCGAGGCCGCGCGCGAGCTCGACGGCACGCCGGGCGTGCGCTTCGTCTTCGCCGGCGGCGGCGCCGGCAAGCGCGAGGTCGAGGCCGCCCTCGCGCGCCACGGCCTGGGCAACGTCGTCGTGCTCCCCTACCAGCCGCTCGCCGAGCTCCGCTTCAGCCTGTCGGCGGCCGACGTCCATCTGGTCACGATGGGCGACGACATGGTGGGGATCGTCCACCCGTCGAAGGTCTACGGCGCGATGCGGGTCGCCCGGCCGATCCTCTTCGTCGGGCCCGCCGAGAGCCACGTGGGAGAGATCCTGCGCGCGTCGGGCGCCGGCTGGCAGGTCGACCAGGGGGACGTCGCCGGCCTGGTCGAGCGGGTGCGGGCGATCGCGGCCCTCCCGGCCGCCGAGCTCGAGCGCCTCGGGGCGCGCGCGGCGGCCGCGGTCGAGGAGCGCTTCTCGAAAGACCACCTCTGCGGGCGCTTCTGCGACCTGGTCGAAGGCCGCTCGGGCGGCGGGCGCCCCGGCCCAGCCGCCAGCCCTCGGGAACCAGGACGTTGAGCCGGCAGGGCAGCCACCGGTCGTCCCGCTGGCCGGGCCTGCGCGACCTGGCGCCCGGCTCTTTCGTTGGCGGCGCCTGGTGTCTGCTGGTCGAGCCCGAGCTCGCGAGCGGCTCGCCGACGGACGACACCCTGCTCGCCTGCCTCTTCCTGGTCGCCTACGTCGCGCTCTGGACGCTCGTCGCCTGGAGCGGACGGCTCGTCCACGAGACCCTTGTGCCACGCGACTCCCGCGGCGACGGCGATCCGAGGTTTGCCTGGCTCTTCACCGGGGCCTCCGGCTGCCTCGTCGCCGCGGTCCTCGAAGGATGCCGCGTCGCCGCCATGGCGCTGACCGATTCGCCGGTTTGGCTGATCGCGCTGGGGGTCGCGGCCGGAGCCCTGTTTCTGGCATGCCACTTCGGAAGCCGGGCCCGGCCGGCGCGCCCGGCGCCCGCCGGGAGGGCGCTCGTCTGGAGCGGCCCGGCCCTCGTCCTGGTCGCCCTCCTCGCGCTCCCGGTGCGCGATGCCCTGCAGCCCACCTTCGATCCCGCGAGGGCCGCGAGACCGAGCGCCGTTGAAGCGCTCGCGCCCGTTCCGATTGCATCTCGCGGCCGTTCCTCGTAAGCTGTCCGCCGAACCCGGACCTCTCGAAGCTCTCGCCGAATGCTGCACACGCTGCTGCTCGCTGTCTTCACGGCGCTCGTCGCCGGCCTGGTGACGAACACGCTGGTGCCCCTCGTCACCCGGATCGCGATCGCGATCGAGGCCCTCGACCACCCCGGCGAGCGCAAGCTCCAGGCCCGGCCGGTGCCCCGCCTGGGCGGGGTGGCGATCGTCGGGGGGCTGGCGGCGGCCGGCGGCGGCGCGGTCCTGACCCAGTGGGTGCCGCTCTCGGCCGAGATCTCGCGCACCGCCGCCGTCGCCCTCGCCCTGGCGACGGGCCTGGTGTTCCTGGTCGGGGTGATCGACGACGTGGTCGGCGTCTCGACCTGGAAGAAGTTCCTGGTCGAGGTCGCCGCCGCGGCGCTGCTGGTCGCCATGGGCTGGCGGGTCGACGCCCTGAGCGTGCCCGGCCTGGGATCGGTCGACCTCGGGATGTTCGCGGAGGTCGTGGCGGTGCTCTGGATCGTCGGGGTGACCAACGCGATCAACCTGCTCGACGGCCTGGACGGCCTCGCCGGCGGGGTGGTGGCGATCGTCGCCTCGAGCCTGCTGATCTACTCCGTGACGCTCGGCAACCGGGGCACGATCTTCCTGATGGCGGCGGTGGCGGGCGCCTGCCTCGGGTTCCTGCGCCACAACTGGGAGCCGGCGAGGATCTTCATGGGGGACTCGGGCTCGCTGACCCTGGGCTTCCTGCTCGCCGCGATGAGCCTCCACTCCTCGATCAAGGCGCCGGCCGCGGTGGCGATCCTGGTGCCGGTCCTGGTGCTCGGCGTGCCGGTGATCGACACCCTGCTGGTCATGCTGATGCGCTTCCTGGACCGCGCCAAGGGTCCGTTCGCCCGCCGCTTCCTGCGCATGTTCCACGCCGACCGCAACCACCTCCACCACCTGATGCTCCACATGGGGACCAGCCGGCGCAGCGTGGTGTTCGGCATCTACACCACCGTCCTCGCGTTCTGCGCCTTCGCGATCGTCGTGGCGCTGACCCAGAACCCGCTGCTGGGCATCGTCCTCCTCCCCCTGGAGCTCGCGGTGATCGTCCTCATGCGCCAGCTCGGCCTGCGCGCCGGGGCCCGATCGCTCGCCCGCCAGCGCCGCCAGGAGCTTCCCGTGGAGCTCGCGCCGGACGGCGCCGAGGCGCCGGTGCGCCCGGTGCAGCTGGTCGTGGTCTCCGACCGGACGGCCGCCGACCGGCGCTGAACCGATGGCGCGGATCCGGTTCGCGCCGCCGCCCGGACATCCGAGCCCGGAGAGCCGCTGGATCCTGACCCGGGCTTTCGGCCCGGTCGCCGCGCCGGTCCCCTCCCCGCCCTCCGCCGCCGGCGCCCTGGCGGCGGCCCGGACCCTGTTCCTGGCGGCGCGGATCGGCGCCCGCCACCCTCCGGCGCGGCTCGCGGCCGAGCTCGGCTCGGACGAGAGCGCCGCGATCCGCCGCCCGCGGGTTCGCCGCCGATCACCGGGCGGCCGTCGCCCGTTGCCTGCTGCTCGACGAGCTGGTCCGCGAGCTGGCCGGCGCGACAGCGGAGCTCGAGGGCCCGGTCGTGCTCCTGAAGTACGCCGCTCTCAGGGCGAGCGGCGCGCTCGTGGCCGGCGGCCGCCTGGCCTCGGACGTGGACCTGCTGGTGGCGGCCGAGAGGGCGGCCGAGCTGCAGGAGGTCCTCCTCGGGCGGGGCTTCACGACGGCCGGTCTCTCCGGCTACGAGCACCAGCTCCCCCTGGTCTCGCACCCCCGGCTGGGAGCGGTCGAGGTCCACCTGCACCTGCCCGGCCTGCGCCCGCCGGGCGGCGGCGGCTTCGCGCGGCTCGAGGACCTCGAGGCCGCCGGGGCTCTTTGCGCCGTCGCGCCCGCGCCCGGAGCCGGGCTCGCGGGCGCCGGCGGCCTCTCCGTGCCGACCCGGCCGCTGCTCGCCGCCCATGCCCTGGCGCATGGTCTCTTGCAGCACGGCTGGGCGCCCGCGGCCTACCCGCCCTTCCGCATGGTCTCCGACCTGGTCGACCTGGGGCTCGGCGCGCCGGAAGGCGACGCCCTCCTCGCGGCGGCCCTTCCCTGGCTCGCCGCCGAGCTCGACCCGGACGAGGCGTGGGCCGCCCGCGAGCTCTGCTCGAGGTTGGCCGGCGGCGCCTGGGCGGCGACCGGAGGCGAGGCCGAGCCCGCCGAGCGCCTCGTCGCGCACTTCCTCGCCGGCGCCCTCGATCCGCTCTACCGGCGATCGCTCGGCCTGCGACGGCTGGGCGGCGCTCGAACGGAGGGGCGGGGAGCGGCGGCGTGGCGGCGGCGGATCGGCAAGGCCCTCTTCCCGACCCGGGCCGAGGTCGACGCGATCTACGCTCGGCGCCACGGGCGGGGCGCGTACCTGGCGCGGATCGCGGTCCGCCCCTTCGACCTCGCCTGGCGCCTCGTCCGCGCGGCGGCCGCGCGGCTCGCGCTGCTCCGCCGCCGGCCGCCGTAATCGCTACCTACGGGGTGAAGACCATCTCCCGGCTGACGCTCGCCGTCTGGCCGGCCGAGTCGGTGACCGTGAGGGTCGCCGTGATCGGGCCCGCGACGCCGTGGTACTTGTGGTGGACCGCCGCGTTGCCCTTCTCGACCGTGGACCCGTCGCCGAAGTCCCAGCCGTAGCTCGCGATCGCGACGTCGTCGAGCGAGGCCCCGGCGTCGAAGGAGCAGTTGCCCTGGCTCAGGTTGCACTGGGCGTCGAACGCCGGCACCGGCGGCTCGTCGATCCCGTCCCCGAGGAAGTAGGAGTAGAGCAGGCGGTTGGGCGAGCCCGCGCCCGGGTCGCCGACCGCGCCGGCGGTGGCGTAGGCGGTGAGGGCCCGCTGGATGCCGTCCGCCGTCGCGTCCGGGTAGGCCGCGAGGTAGAGCGCGGCCACGCCGGCCACGTGCGCCGCCGCCACCGCGGTGCCGGAGACCAGCGCCTGGGTGGTGTCGCCCGCGGCCGAGGCCGCCGGGACGTCGACGCCGGGGGCGAAGAGGTCGAGGCAGGCGCCGAAGTTCGAGGACGGGGCGCGCGAGCCACCGGGGCCGATCGCCCCCGCCACGATCACCCCCGGCACCGAGAGCACCTGCCGGAGGGGCTGGCAGAGATCGGTCCCCAGGTCGCCGGCCGGCGCGACCACGGTGATCCCCGCGTCCATCGCCCGAAAGATCGCCTGGTTGAGCACCGACCCCGAGCCCGAGAAGGAGACGCCGAGGTCGATCACCGCCCGCCAGCGCGCGCCGGGATTGCCCTTCTGGTGCGCCATGAAGGTCTGGGTGACCCAGTCCACCGCGAGGGCGGTGTCGGCGGCGTTGGCCGAGCCGTCGCACCCGGCGACCCGCACCGAGTGGAGGGTCACCCCCTTGGCCACGCCGTAGAGCGAGCCGGCGACGACGTCGGCCATGGCCGTGCCGTGACCATGGCAGTCCCCGGTCCCCCTCCCGTCGTCGATGGTGGTGAAGCCGGTGGCCGCGTCGACGCGGCCGGCCAGGTCGACGTGCGTGCTCCGGATTCCGGAGTCGATGACGAAGACGTGGATTCCGGCCCCGTCGCCGGCGTAGTGGTAGAGCCCGTCGAGAGCCGCCGGACGCTGGTCGATCCGGTCGAGACCCCAGGAGGGCGGTGCGATCTGGGTGGCGGTTCCCAGGGCGCCGGCGGCATGCAGGCTAGAAGCTCCGACGACGAGGACCAGAGCGGCGAGAGGCGTGGCGAAGAAGGTGAGTCTGGTCAGGCTTCGGGTCGGCATGATGTGCCTCCAAGCACAAGTGGTAGACGGTGGAATGTTAACATGATCTCCCCCATATCCGGAAATCGAGCTATTAAGATCTCACGATAAGCGAGCCGCGACAGGGCGCCCGAAGTTCCTGAGGCGACACGGCTTTTCCTGTTTCGAGGGTAGGCCGCGCCCTCCGGAGGTACGACCGGGTGGGAACCGGGGCGGCGGGACATTGAAATATGAGTATTCTTATTCGAGAGAGGTCCCGACCGTTCGCCGGCGGCGGAAGGCTAGAATCGCCCCATGGCGCGCTTCCTGCCGGCGATCGGGCTGCTCGCCCTGCTCGCCGCAAGCTGCGCCTCGCCGCCGCCACCGCCGCCGCCACCCACCCCCCTCCCCGCTCCCGCCGGCGCCGCCCGCTACCGGCAGATGCTCCACGACCGGGCCGGCCTCGACGCCGCGCCGGGCGAGCTCGCGCGGGTCGCCCGCGGCGACGCCGCCCGGATCGAGGTGCGCATGGACCGGCTGGCGCGCCGGATCGAGCCCGGCGCCCGGGACTGGCGCCAGGTCTTCGCCCGGCTGCGCCGGGATCACCCGGCGACCGGCGAGGCGGTGCTCGAGGCCTACCGGCGGGAGGTGGCGCGGGCGCGCGCGTTCGTCGTCCGGCGGAAGCTGATCGCCGTGCCGCCGGGGCCGCTCGAGGTGATCGAGACGCCGGGCTTCTTGCCGCCGGGCAAGTACCCCCTCACCGCCTACCTCGGCTACAAGCTGGCGGTGACCACCCACCGCGGCGGCACCGAGCGGCTGGCCGCCCACTGCCGCGTCTGCATCCCGCCGCTCGCGGTCCACGAGACCTTCCCGGGCCACCACGTGGTCTTCCTGCTCCAGCACAGGCCCGACCCGACAGCCGACGAGCAGACCCTCGAGCGCGCCGCCGCGAGCTTCAAAAACCGGTTCTTCACCGAAGGCTGGGGGCAGTATGCGGAGATCCTCATGCTCGAGCAGGGCTACTACGCCGGCCAGCCCGCGCGGGAGCTGGGCGCCTGGAGGAACCTCCTCTTCCGGGTCGACCGGGCGTGGATCGACGCCGAGCTCCACACCGGGCGCCTCTCCCCGGAACAGGCCGCCGCGGAGCTCACCGCGGGGGTGCTCCTCGACCCGGAGATCGCTCGCGAGGAGGTCGCCAAGCACCTGGCCGAGCCGACGATGAAGGCCTCTTACTACGTCGGGGCGCTCCAGATCCTGGAGCTGCGCTCGGCGCTCGAGGCCCGGGCCGGGGAGACGCCCGGCGGCTTCGATCTCCGGGCCTTCCACGACCGGCTGGTGCGCTGGACGATGCCGATCCCGGACGCCGCGCGCCTGCGCTTCGGCGTCGAGCTGCCGCCGGGGCTGCCCGAAGGCGGGCTCTCGGCCTATCTCCAGCAGGCCCGCAAGCCCAGCCTGGAAAATCGGGCGGTGGCGTCCCCTTCCCACGAAGCTGCACCAGATAACATCGGGGCGAAATGAACGGACGAACCTCTCCCCCTCGAGGTCCCTGGTCGCGCGGCCCCGGCGGCATCGGACTGCCGCCCCTGACCCCTGCGCCCACCGACCTCATCGTCCTCCTGGCGGTGTTGTTCGTGACCTACTCGCTCGAGTTCTTCGCCTCGACCGCGATCATTCCGGGGCTCCTCCGGCTGACGCCGCAGGTCTGGCGGGCGGGGTTTCTCTGGCAGCTCGCCACGTACCCCTTCTCGGGCTTCGGGCGGGCGCCGAGCGTCTGGATCCTCCTCGAGCTGCTGATCCTCTACTGGTTCGGCCGCGACGTCTTCTACCAGCTCGGACGGCGCCGGTTCTGGCAGACGGTCCTGACCAGCGCGGTGGTGGCGGCGCTGGTGGCCGTGATCGTCGAGGTGCTCGCGGAGCTCGCCGCCGGCACGCCGTCGATCGCCCTGCCCTTCGAGCTCATGCAGGGCCAGCGGCTGCTGCTCACGATCACCATCGCGGCCTTCGCCACGCTCAACCGCGACGCGACGATCCTGCTCTTCTTCGTGCTGCCGATCCGGGCGCGCTGGTTCCTCTGGCTCGAGGTCCTCTTCGGCTTCATCGCCTTCCTGGGGACCAAGGACCTGGCGGGCTTCGCGGGCATCGTGACCGCGGTCGGGGTGACCTACGCCTCGCTCGTCGCCGGGGGGCCGCGGCGGATGCTCCGGGAGTGGTGGCGCCGGTTCCAGCGGCGGAGGCTCCAGGCCGAGCTCGACCGCCGGCGCCGCAAGAGCAAGCTCGAGGTCCTGGACGGCGGCCGGGGCGGCGGGCCGGCCGACGAGCCCCGGCGGGGGCCGTGGGTGAATTGACAGCGCGGAGGCAGAGCTCGGCCCGAGAGACGCTCGTAGCCCGGGGTACCGTTCGCCCGGCCGAGGCAGAGCTCGGCCGCTTCATGGGCCTGAGGCGGTCGGCCAGGCCGACGAGTCCCGGCAGGGGGCCTGAGGCGGTCGGGCAGGCCGACGAGCCCCGGCGGGGGGTCTGAGGCGGTCGGCCAGGCCGACGAGCCCCCGCAGGGGGCCTGAGGCGGTCGGGGGCTGCAATCCCGGATGAAGCGGCCGAGCTCTGTCTCGGCCGGGGTGGGGGCGGCAAAAAGTGGGGGCGCCGGTCCCCTCCGACCGGCGCCCCTCTCGGTCGAGCCCTGGGAGGGCTCTACGGAAGGAACGGACCCCTGTGAAAGGGTGAATGTATTGTAGAGCGGAAACTTTCTTACGTCAAGACGTAATATCGAGCCCGATCGACGGGCCTCGGGCCCGTGCCCTACGCGGCCGTCTCGGGGCCGAGGGAGGCCTGCTCGCGGGCCAGGTAGTTCTCGACGTTGAGCAGGCCGCCGGCGCCCGCGCGGCGGACGACGGCGAGGAGCGTCGACATCGTGTTGACCTCCTCGAGCTGCTCGGTGACGAACCAGTCGAGGAAGCGCAGGGCGATGTGGTTCGACTCCTCGCGGGCGACGTCCACCAGGCCGTAGATCTGCTCGGTGACGTCCTTCTCCCAATCGAGCGAGAGGCTCACGGCCTCCTCCGCCGACGAGAACTCGCCCTTCGGAGCCGGCACGTCGGGGATCTCGACGACCCCCTCGACGTCGTTGACGAAGTGGACGAACTTCAGGGCGTGCTCCCGCTCCTCGGCGGCCTGGCGGAAGAAGAAGCGGGAGAGCTCCGGCAGGTTCTCGCGGTCGAAGTAGCTGCCGATGGCGATGTACTGGTGGGACGCGCCCAGCTCGTTGCCGGTCTGGACGTTGAAGGCGGCGATCAGCTTGTCACTGGCGAGCATCAGATTTCCTCCTCGATCCTCGTGGCGGACTGGTGAAACAAACAGAAGGCCGGCCGACCCACGAGGGAGCCGGCCGGCCCATTCTATCGACGGCGGGCGAAACGCCCGCCCTGCGGTCGGTCGGAAGACCTAGTACATCCCGCCCATGCCGCCCGGCATCCCGCCGCCGGGCTCACGGTCGTCCTTGTCTTCCTTGATCTCGGAGACGAGGGCCTCGGTGGTGAGCATCAGGCCCGCGATGGAAGCGGCGTTGATCAGCGCCGTCTTGGCCACCTTCGCCGGATCGATGACGCCGGCCTTGACCAGGTCCTCCATCGTGTCGGTCGCCGCGTTGTAGCCCATGTTGCCCTTCGAGGCGAGCACCTCGCGGACGATGATCGTGCCTTCCTGGCCCGCGTTGTTGGCGATCTGGCGCGTCGGCTCCTCGAGGGCCCGGCGCACGATCTTCGCGCCGATCCCGGCGTCGCCCTCGAGCGACAGCTTCTCGACCGCCGCCGCCGCCCGCAGCAGGGCCACGCCGCCGCCCGGGACGATACCCTCTTCGACCGCCGCCTTGGTGGCGTGCATCGCGTCCTCGACCCGAGCCTTCTTCTCCTTCATCTCGGTCTCGGTCGCCGCGCCGACCCGGATCACCGCCACGCCGCCGATCAGCTTCGCGAGCCGCTCCTGGAGCTTCTCGCGGTCGTAGTCGGAGGTGGTGTCTTCGATCTGGGTGCGGATCTGCTTGACCCGGCCCGCGATCGTCTCGTGCCGCTTCGGGTCGTCGGAGTCGGTGACGATCGTGGTGTCGTCCTTGGTGATGGTCACCTTCTTGGCGTCGCCCAGGTCGTCCCACTTGACGTTCTCGAGCTTGATGCCCAGGTCCTCGCTGACCACGGTGCCGCCGGTCAGGGTGGCGATGTCCTGGAGCATGGCCTTCCTCCGGTCGCCGAAGCCCGGCGCCTTGACGCCGGCCACGTTCAGCGTGCCGCGGAGCTTGTTGACCACCAGGGTGGCCAGGGCCTCGCCCTCGATGTCCTCGGCGATGATCAGGAGCGGGCGCCCCTGCTTGGCCACCTGCTCGAGGATCGGGAGCAGGTCCTTCATCGAGGAGATCTTCTTCTCGTGGAGGAGGATCTTGGCGTTCTCGACCACCGCTTCCATCCGCTCGGGATCGGTGACGAAGTAGGGCGAGAGGTAGCCGCGGTCGAACTGCATGCCTTCGACCACCTCGAGAGTGGTCTCGAGGCCCTTGGCCTCCTCGACCGTGATCACGCCGTCCTTGCCGACCTTGCCCATCGCCTCGGCGATGATCTTGCCGATCTCCTGGTCGTTGTTCGCCGAGATCGTGCCGACGTGGGCGATGTCGGTGCCCTCGACCGGCTTGGCGAGGTCGTCGATCGCCTTGACCGCGGCGGACACGGCCTGGTCGATGCCGCGCTTGATCTCCATCGGGTTGGCGCCGGCGGTGACGTTCTTCGAGCCCTCGCGGTAGATCGCCTGGGCGAGCACGGTGGCGGTGGTGGTGCCGTCACCCGCGACGTCGGAGGTCTTGGAGGCGACCTCGCGAACCATCTGCGCGCCCATGTTCTCGAGCGGATCCTTGAGCTCGATCTCTTTGGCGACGGTGACGCCGTCCTTGGTGATGGTGGGGGAGCCGAACTTCTTCTCGATGACCACGTTGCGGCCCTTGGGACCGAGGGTCACCTTGACGGCGTCGGCGAGCTTGTTCACCCCTTTGAGGATCGCGGATCGCGCGCCCTCACTGTAGGTGATCTGCTTGGCCATTATGAAATACCTCCTGATTGGATGATTCGGATTGGGGGATGGGTGGGCCGGACGTTACTTGCCGAGGACGGCGAGGATCTCTTCTTCGCGCAGGATCACGTAGTCCTGGTCGTCGATCTTGACCTCGCTGCCCGAGTACTTGCCGACGAGGATGCGGTCGCCCTTCTTGACGTCCATGGGCGAGCGCTTGCCATCCTCGTTGAGCTTGCCGGGACCGACGGCGACGACCTCGGCCTCCTGAGGCTTCTCCTTGGCGGTGTCCGGGATGATGATGCCGCCGCGGACCTGCTCCTCCTGGTCGATACGCTTGACCAGGACCCGATCGTGCAGTGGACGGATGTTCACGGTGTGTCTCCTCCTTGAATAGAGAGGACCGAGTCGCATCCGCGACCCGGCCCTTCGTTTGTTTCGGGTCTCGCCGGAGGGAGGTTGTTAGCACTCACCTCGGGCGAGTGCTAACAGTGTAGCCAGGGTCCGGCAGCCTGTCAAGGGCGGCGCGGGAGCCGACCGCACCTCAGGCGAGCGGTCGGAAGCGCTCGGCGACGCGCGGATCGGGATCGAGGACCAGGCCGCCGCACTCGACCCAGGCGTGGGCGCCGAGCCGGCCGGCGCCGGGACGCCGGACGCCGATGCGCAGGGTCGCGGGCAGGCCGCGGCGCGCGAGGAGGCGCTCGAGCAGGAGCGCGCGGGCGAGACAGGGCACCCGGTAGATGCGCAAACCCGCCGCCCGCTCCACTTGCCGGGCGAGCCGGCGGGCCGCCGCGAGCTCCGCCTCGTCCGGCGCGCGCGGCGCCCCGCCGTCCGGCCGCGCCCGGCGCGCCAGGAGGGCGCGCAGCCGGCCGAAGCCCAGGAGGCGAAGCCCCAGGTCGACCCCGAGCAGGGAGATCGCCAGCCGGGCCCGGGACGGGCCGCGGCGCTCAGGGCCGCCGGTCACCGGGGGGCTCCGCTTCGTTCCCGGGCCCGACCTCCACGAGGCCCTCCTCGGCGAGCCGGCGCACCAGGTCCTCGAGGTCCCGGCGGAGGGTCTCCCCGTCGACCTCGTACTCGGCGACGAGGGTGGCGTGGATCCGGGCGAGGTCGAGGCCGGCCTCGAGCAGGCGCCAGACCCGGGTGCCGACCTCGTTGAGCGCGAAGTAGGTCGAGCTGCCGGGATCGAGCAGCACCGCCTCGCCCTCGAGCTCCCGCCACAGGACGCCCGGGCGCGGCCGGATCGCGCCGGAACGGGGAGCCCCGGGGGCCGGTCGGCCATCAGGCGGCCTCCAGGCCGGAGGCGACGGCCTCGGCGAGGCCCGGCACCGGAGCGCCGAGCCAGGGGTAGGCGAGGCGCCGCACCGGCACCTGCGCGGCCACGCGCGCCGCGAGGTCGAGGTGGCGCTCGAGCAGCTCGGGCCCGAACAGCCGGGCCGCCGCCGTGTGGCGGACGAGCTCCAGCGCGGCCTCCCGCGAGGCGACCTCCTCGAGCCGCACCGCCCCGCGGCCGGCGCGCGACGCCGCCGAGGGCGCGAGCAGGAAGAGCCCGGCCAGGGGGAGACGATCGGGCGCGGCGGCGGCCGGCTGGCGATCGGCCGGGAGCTTCACCTGCGGAAAGCGGGGCAACGTCTCGGCCCTTCCGGCGTCGGCCCGGAGCGGCAGCACGTCGTCGGCCAGGTGGCGAAACGGGCTCCCGCTCGCCGCCAGGGTCGCCGCGAGGGTGGACTTGCCGCTGCCGCTCGCGCCGACGAAGGCGACCGCCCGGGGCGGCCCGGGCTCGGCGGATCCGGCGCCCAGGGCGATCGCCGAGGCGTGCAGGCAGAAGGCGCCGCCCAGGGCGAGAGCGAGGATCAGGAGCGGCCCCAGGGCGACCTCGACCAGCAGCTCCTCGGGCGCTCCCGGCGCCGCCGCCACGATCCGCGCCTCGCCGCCGTCGGCCGCCACGAAGAAGCGGCCGGCGCCCTCGATCTCGAGGCGGAAGCCGCCGGCCCCGGCGCTACAGGCGGTCGAGCGCATCCGGTTGCCGATCCACGCCGGAGCGCGGTAGAGCGGGGTCGCTGGAGTCGTCGGGCTCGAGAGGCGTCTCGGGGAAGGGCGCGGGCGGCGGGCCGGGGGCGGCGAACGCCGCCAGCTCGGCGACCGGCCGGTCGGTCGCGACCGGCCGGGCCGCCACGCGGTAGAGACCTCCGCGCCCCGACGGACGTGGCTCGCCGGGTGGGATCAGCCGAAGCCGGATGGGGTGGGTGTCGATCGGATGCGAGGAAGCCTCGAAGAGGGTTCGGATGTCCGGAGGTTCGTCGCCGTCAGAACGGCTGGGTGTTCGGCATCCCGGAGTCGCCGGCGCCGAACGTGCCGCCGAGCGTGATGTCCCGCACGTCGCCGAGGACGTCGAGCCGTGGCGGCGCGTAGGGCTTGCGCGGCCGAGGCCCGGGATCGACACGGGTCGGGCGCCGCGGCTCGCCTTCGGCGGTGGGTCGCTTCTGGTTCGAGGGCATCGTTGACGTCTCCAGGTCGTTAGCTTACCAGTCGAATGCCGGCCGATGCCGAGGCCGAGCCCACGCCGAGCCTCCGGCGCCACATCTCGAAGCCGAAACAGTGCCAGACCGCCAGGGCCGCGGGACCGTCCACTCCGGCCAGCACCTGCGCGGGCAGCGAGCGGTCCATCCACTCCCGGCGCACCCAGCGGCTCCAGGCCGCGTCGGACGCGTCGAGGAGCCCGCGGGCCGCCTCGGTCTCGCGCTCCGCCAAGCCGCGGCGGAACAGCGGATAGAGCGTCGAACGGCGGCGGCGCAGGCGGACCGGCTCCGGCAGCAGGCCGCGCATCGCCTGGCGCGCCACCCACTTGATCGCGCCCGGCCGGTAGAGCTGGTGGGCGGGCAGGGCGAGCGCCAGCTCGATCAGCCGCCGGTCCCGGTACGGCCGCCGCACCTCGAGGCCGTCGGCGGCCGCGAAGGCCGTCTCGAGGTGGTTGCCGAGGGCGATCCGCACGTCGAGGAGCCGCGCCGCCTGCTCGGGCCGGCGGACTCCCTCCGGGCCCGCGGACTCTCCCCACGCCACCGCCCCGAGCTGCTCGAGCGCGAACGGGGTGAGCCAGGCAGGCGGAGCCTGCGGCCGGGGGCGGACCCCGAGG
This sequence comes from uncultured Bacteroidota bacterium, assembly GCA_963839165.1. Classification (GTDB taxonomy): domain Bacteria; phylum Bacteroidota; class Ignavibacteria; order Ignavibacteriales; family Ignavibacteriaceae; genus DATFVA01. Next base: position 314,202 of record CAWIUG010000011.1, read on the forward strand.
GCGCGGCCGAGCGTCGAGCGCAGTCCCACCCGCGGGCGGTCCGAGCGGCCCGTCAGGGCGGCCTCGCGGGCCAGGCCGCCGGCGGCCGCGAGCAGGCGGCCCTCCGCCAGCAGGTCCCGGAGCCAGTGCGCGGCGCCGAAGTAGAGCTGGTCGCCGCACTCGCCGGTCAGGATCACCCGGGCGCCGCCCGCCGCGGCCGCGCGGTAGGCGCGCTCGCGCAGCCGGCGGTACATGTCGGAGTACGGGGCCTCCGGGCTGGTGGGCCACCCGTCGGCGTCCGAGAGCGGCCAGCCGTCGTCGCCCCGGATCCAGGTCGGCCGGGCGCCCAGGGCGGCGACCGTCGGCTCCATGAACTCGCGCTCGTCCGCCTGCGGCAGCTCGTCGAAGACCCAGGAGAGGGTGTGGAGCGCTCCCGCCCCCGGGCCCAGCTCGCGGGCCGCCAGCGCCGCCACCGAGGTCGAGTCGAGGCCGCCGCTCATCAGCACCGCCGGCGCCTCGCCGGTCGAGCGCAGGCGACAGCGCACCGCCTCTGCCAGGACCTCGCGGAAGAGCTCCGCGTAGTCCTCGTCACGGCGCAAGGCGAGCTCGGCTCCCCCGCCGGGGCTCCAGTGGCGCCACAGCCGGGGCTCGCCGCCGTCGAGGTCGAGACTCAGGCCGTGGGCCGGCGGCAGCTCGCGGAGGTCGGCGAAGAAGGTCCGGCCCGGGACGCTCGGCAGCAGGGCGAAGAAACGCGCGACCGACTCCGGATCGAGCGCCGGCGAGACCGACGGCTGGGCGAGGACGGCCGCCTCCTCCGAGGCCACGAGGACGGCGTCGGCGCCGAGCCGGTAGACCAGCCGCCGATCTCCGAGCGCGTCGCGTCCCAGGAGCACGCGGCGGCGGTCGAGATCGAGGATCGCCAGGGCGAAGGGGCCGAGGAAGCGCTCGAGGCAGGCCTCGCCCCAGCGCCGGTAGGCGGCCAGGACGAAGCCCGGCGTCGGTCGCGTCGGGAGGGGCGGCGGCTCGCCGGCCCCCGCGAGCGCCCGGGCCAGCTCGCCGCGGTTGTCCAGCCGGCCGTCGAAGACGAGGTGGATCCGCCCGGACGGGTCGGCCAGAGGCTGGCGCTCCCCCACCTCCTCCGGGGTGACCCGGAAGTGCCCGCAGCCGAGCGCGCGGCTACCGAGCAGCCGGACCTCCCGGCCGTCGGGGCCGCGGCCTGCCATCGCCGCGAGCATTCGCTCCATGTCGGGGCCGGCCACGGGGCGGCCGTCGCGGCGGAGGATGAGCGCTATGCCTGCCATCGATCGCTCTCGGTGTGGAAGGCGCCGCCGGTCGCCTGAGCGCGCCGGCGGCGTCTCCTTCCGGCCCGGTCCGGTTCCGTCAGTGGCTCACCGCCATCGCCGGATCGCCGAGGATCGTCCACCCGAGGATCACGTCCGAGAACTCGGCATGGTCCCGGGCCAGGTCCTGCTTGGCCTGGGTGACCGCCTCGCCCAGAGTCATCCCGGGGCGGGCGATCAGCGGTGCGAGATAGCCGTTGAGCGCGCGGGCCGAGGCGGTGTCGAGCAGGGTCGTGGCGCCGAGCACGGCCGCCGCCCCGCGATCGGGGGTGAGCACCAGCTCGTGCCCCAGGGTGTTGCGCGAGGGATCGACGTAGTAGGTGTTCCAGCAGCCCCACTGGAGGACCACGGTCGGCCGGCCCACGTTGCCCAGGGTCGCCACGTCCGACGAACGGAAGAGCCCGGAGAAGGTCCACGTGGTCAGGCCCGAGTGGCCGATGAAGGCGGTCAGGCCCACCCCGGAGCCGATCGTGTCGAGCAGGCGCTCGCGCGCCCCCGCCCCGCCGAGCGTGTCGACGTAGGCCCGCTGGACGCTCCAGCCCGCCGGCAGCGCGCCGATCATCGCCTCGCTGTCCTGGCTGAAGGGCGTGCCGGCCGCCGGATCGAGCGCGTCGGCCACGAACAGCGCGGAGTCGGTGTAGGAGCCGCTCTCGTACGCCAGGATCTTGTCGATCACGGCGTCGAGCTCGGCGCCGGTGCGCACCGGCAGCCGGCCGATCGAGAGGTCGGGCACGCGGTCGCCGTCGACGTCGGCGTAGAGCGGATCGACCGGGGCGAAGCGGATCAGCGAGCCGGTCGGCGCGTAGATCGACGGGATGAAGCTGATCGACCCGGTGCCCAGGTAGTCGCGGTAGTCGTAGGTGTCGCCGCCCACCAGCAAGACGTACTCGGTGCCCATGTCGAAGGCGGCGTGGGAGACATAGTCGTGGATCGCCTGCGGATCGACCACCCCGTCGCTGTAGTGGTCGTAGACGTCGTCGACGTCGACCACCTTGACCGACAGCCCCTGCGATTGGCGATCCGCCACCAGCGGACCGAGGTGGTCGAGGAAGGCCGGGTGCGAGATCACCAGGTACTGCGCCTGGCCGCTGTCGATGTCGACCACCGCCGGCAGCTGGGCGATCCCGGGCTTGGCGAGGGCGCTCGCCGCCGCGACCCGGTAGGTCGCGCTCGAGCCGGTGCCGGCGAAGCGCACCGACCACGAGGCACCCGAGCCCTGGGCCTGGAGCCCGGTCAGGAGCGCCGGGCCGGAGCCGCTCACGCGGTAGACGACGGCGTCCGCCGACGGCAGGTTCGAGACCGTGAACGAGGCGCCAGCCGAGGTGAAGGCCAGGGCCCCGCCGCGGGCGGTGAAGGCGCGCGGATAGCTCAGGCGGTAGCTGTCGAGGTCGACGATGTCGTAGGCGGCGCCGGTGTCACCGGGCAGCTCGAGGGTCAGCGTGTTGGAGCCGGGGGTGAGCACGCCCGCCGGCACCTGCGCCTCGAGGGTGGCGGCCGAGCTGCCGTCGAAGCGGGCCTCGCCGACCTGGACGCCGTTGATCCGGGCGACCACGTGGTGATCCGGCGTCGCCGGCCACTCGGTGACGCCCCAGAGAACGACCGACAGGCTCGCCGTGCCGCTGCCGGCCTGGTAGCCGTCGGCGTCGAGGCCGAAGGACCAGCTCTTGGGGCTGGTGAAGGCCATCATCCGGGTGTCGAGCCAGGGGTCGTCCCCGGCCGACGTCGGGCTGTACTGGCGGTTGCGCTCGACGCTCGCCACCTCGGTGTAGGAGCCCGCGACCGGCGCCGAGGCGCTGGCGGAGGCCGCGACCTCGGGGATCCGGAGGGCGGCGTGCACGTCGTCGGAGAGGGTGTAGACGTCGGTCGCCGTGTACAGGGTGTCGACGCCGTGGCCCACGAACTCGAGGTACGAGCCGGGGCCGAGCTTGCCCTTGCCGACCAGCCGGATCGGGACCGCCTGCCCGTGGTGGCTGAGCGCCACGTGGGACGCCGGGATGGCGGAGAGGTCGATCCCGGCCGCCGCCAGGTCCTCGTAGGTCACCCGGTAGAGGCCGTCGTGGTCGACCAGGAGGCGCGCCGCCGTGGCACCCCCGGCCTTGACCGGGGCCTTGCCGGCCTTGGCCGCCAGCCGCGGGGTGTTCTCGGCCTGGATCGCCGGCCAGTCGATCGGCTTGGCCGCCGGCTTCGCGCCGTAGGACTTGCCGATCTCGAACGGGCCGTGCACCCGGGCGGTGCCGTCCGCGGCCAGGTCCTCGATCATCACCCGCTCGACGCCGGCGCCCTTGGCGTCGAAGGAGTAGCTCTGGGGCGAGGTCGAGTCGATCGCCGCCGAGGGGACCGGCTCGCGATTGAGCTTCTTCCAGCCGGCTCCGGTCTCACCGTAGAGGTTGAAGCCGGCGTTGGCGGTCTCGGTCTCGGTGGTCCAGGAGAGGTCGAGCGCCCCGCCCTGGCGGCCGGAGGCGAAGGACGCCACGGTGACCGGCGTGGTCGAGGTGTTGAGGTTGCAGGTCAGGGTGCTCTGGTCGGTGACGCCGGAGGCCAGGCGGTTGCCCAGGTCGCTCGAGCTGTTGGTCCAGTAGCTGTGGGTGGTGGAGGTGACCGTGCCCATCGTGGCGCCGGTGTAGGTGTAGTCGTAGGTCAGGGTGCCGGTCTCGCTCTGGCTGATGATGCCGGGGGTGCCGAGCGTGCTGTTCGGAACCCAGATGATCCGGTCGCCGTCCGAGGTGCAGGTGCCGGTGGTGCAGGAGATGTTCGAGACCGTGCCCTTGGTCTGGTCGAAGTCGACCTCGTACCAGATGTAGGCGCCGGTGCCGCAGCGGTTGCGCTCCGGCTTGGAGGTGTCCGGGGTGCAGCTCCGGCTGTTAGTGAAAGCGACCGTGAAGTGGCCGGTCTGGCCGGTCCCGAGGCTCGTGGGGCTCTGCATGCAGCTCATCCCCAGGTTCGGGGTGGGCACGGTCGAGTTGATGATCGCGCAGTTGCACTTCGCCTTGTTGCCGGGAACGACGTCCGTTTCGGATCCACAGGTGCCGCCGGGGCCCACCTCGTTGACCTGGTTGCCCCAGGAGGCGCAGGTCGGGATCTCGATGAAGCCGTTGCCGTCGCCGTCGTCGCACGGGAAGGTGAGCGCCGTGGTGAACTGCATGACCGAGTCGTCCCAGAGCCCGTCCGTGTTCTGGTCGCACCCCGAGTGGCCCTGGGAGAAGAGGTCGCCGCAGCCGTCGCCGTCGACGTTCAGGTAGGGGCCGTTGTCCGGGCTGAGCGCCGGGAACTGGCGCAGCAGGTCGAGGGCGCTCGCCCCGCAAGTCGTCACGCCGGTCGTGCCGAGCGGCTTCAAGGTCTCCCGCGCGCAGGTTCCGGTGCGCGCCCCGTCGCCGTTCGGGTCGCCGTCGGTCGCGACCCACAGGCCGATGTCGTAGCGCGTCTGGGCGGTGGTGTTCTGGACCGTCCCCTGGAGGAAGATGCTCACCGTGTCGCTGGCGTTCACGCAGCCGTCGGTCTGGGTGCCCAGGCCGACCACCACGAAGGTGACGTCGTTGGCCGTGCAGTTGTTGCTGACGCCGGAGACGTTGTCGAGGCAGCCGCCGCCGGTGATGATGGCGTGGGCCGCCGGGGTCCAGGACGCGACGCCGGCCAGGGCCAGCAGCGCGATCAGTGCTCGTTTCGTGGTCATGTTCAGTCCCCTTCTCCCTCGTGCCTGCCACCGGCGGCCGCGTCGGAGTGCGGCCCGGTGCCGATCTGCTCCAGGATCTGCTCGCTCACCGTCGCCGGGTCGCGGATGAACCGCTCCTCGCCGGTGAGCAGATTCCGGATATAGCCCCGAAAGGTCGGCGGCCCCCCCGCCGCTTCGCGCGCCTCGTACCAGACGCGGACCAAGAATGAGCCGGCCGAACGGTCGGCGGCCTGCGGAGAGTGCGACATCGTTCCCGCGGCGCTCTGGCTCATGTCTCGCGACCCTCCTCGTTCTCGTGACTCCGGTTCCGGCCGCCCTTCGGTGTGGAGGCCGAAACCTCCGCCGTGTCGGCCGGGATTCCCGGGTGGTGTCGGGTTCTGTCCTACACCGTGTGGGGATTGTGGACCCGCAGCGTCAGGAAAGCGTCAGGACGCTGGTATCGTGCGCGGACTGGCACATGAACGCTCTGACCATCCTCACCTTCGGCGGCTTCGAGGTGCGCCGGGGCGATGCGCGGATCTCCGAGCTGGAGTCCCGGAAAGTCCAGGCCCTCGCGGCCTTCCTGATCGCCAACCGGGGCCAGGCGTACAGCCGCGAGGTCCTCGCCGACCTCCTGTGGCCCGAGAAGGACGCCGAGACCGGCCGCCGGAACCTCCGCCAGGCGCTCTACAACCTGCGCTCGACGCTCGAGGACGGGGAGTCCGTCCTGTTCCGCGGCGACTCGGGGGGCGTGCGGTTCGAGCCCGAAGGCGACGTCTGGGTCGACCTCGCGGCCTTCGAAGAGGTGCTCCACCCCTCCCGGCTCGCGTCGGAGTCGGACGCCCGCAGCCTGGTGCCGGCCGTTCGCCTCTACCGGGGCGACTTCCTCGCCGGCCTCCACGTCCCCGAGAGCGTCGGTTTCGAGGACTGGCTGGTGCAGGAGCAGGAGCGCCTGCGCGACGCCGTCCTGGGCGCGCTACGCGACCTGGTCGACCATTACCTCGCGACCGGCGGCTACTCGCTGGGAGTGTTCTACGCCCGGCGCCTGCTGGATCTCGACCCGCTCTCCGAGGAGACCCACCGCAAGCTGATGCGCCTCTACGGCCTCTCCGGCCGCCGGAGCCGCGCCCTCGAGCAGTACGACAGCCTGGAGAAGCTCCTGGCCGAGGAGCTCGACGTCCAGCCGCTCGAGGAGACGACCGCCCTCTACGGGCAGCTGCGCTCGGAGGGGCTGCCCGTGGCACCTGCGGCGGCCGGGCTCGAGGCCAGGGGCCCGCTGCTGCCGCTCGTCGGGCGCCGGGAGCCGCTCGAGCGGCTCGAGCGGCTGTTCACCGCGTCGGTGCGGGGGCGGGGGCGAGTGGCGTTCGTCGAGGGCACCGAGGGCGTCGGCAAGACCCGGCTCGTCCGCACCTTCCTCCACCGGGCGGCGGGCCGGCGGGGCGGCGCCCTGGTGCTCCACGGCAAGGCCTTCGAGGGCGCGCCGCTCGCGCCCTTCGGGGTGGTCGCCGAGGCCTTCGACAACGCGCTCACCCACGAGGCCGAGGCCGCCGAGCGGGTCCTCTCCGGCGCGAGCCGCGAGCTGGTGCGGCGCCTCGGCCCCCTGCTGCCCCGGCTCGGCGAGCGCGGCCGGCCGGAGCGGCCGCGGCCGGGGCGCGGCCAAGGCTCCGAGCGAGCGGCGCCGCCGTCGATCGTCGAGCTCGCCGGCAGCGTCGCCGAAGCGCTCGAGCTGATGGCCGGCGGCCGCGGCGGCCGGGACGGCCAGCCGGTGATCCTGTTTCTCGACGACCTCCACTGGGCCGACCGGTCGAGCCTCGAGCTGCTCTCGGAGCTCGTGCCTCACCTCGTCGAGCTGCCGGTTCTCGTGGTGGCCGTCGCCCAGCCGGCCGGTGCGGACGGCCCCGAGGCGGGCCGCGCGGGGCCGGACGACCTCGCGCGCCTCCGCGAGCAGCCCGGCGTCGAGCGCATCGCGGTCGAGCCGCTCGGCCCGTCCGAGGTCGCGGAGGTCGCGCGCGCGCTGGTCGGGCCGGGAAGCCCCCTCGAGGAGCTCCTGGTGCGCCAGAGCGGCGGCCTGCCCGCGGCCGTGGCCGAGCTGGTGAACCTGCTCTGGGACCTGGGCTCGCTCGAGCCCGGCGGGCCCACCGGCTGGCGGCTGAGCGACCCGGTGGGCGAGGCGGCGGCCTTTCCGCCGGCGCCGGTCGCCGAGATCCTCGAGGCCCGGCTGCTGCGCCTCCCGCCGAGCGCCCGCCGGCTGGCGACGCTCGCCGCGCTCGCCGGGCCGCGGTTCGGCGCCGGCCTCCTCGCCCGGATCGAAGGGGAGGATCCGGCGGTGGTCGACGCCTCGCTCCGCCTGCTCCTCGGGCGGTGGCTGCTGCGCCTCCACCTGGGCTACTGGGCGGACAGCCGCGAGGACCGCGACCTCACGCTCTGGGCGGGAAGCGCCCCGGGGGCCCGCTTCGAGCTCGCCCACGACGCCTTCCGGCGGGTCGTCGACCGCTCGCTCGACGACGATCGCCGCCGCCTGCTCGAGGGCAAGGTCGCGGCGGCGCTCGCCCGCCCCGGGAGAGACGAGGCGCCGCCGCCGCCCGAGGTCCTCGCCCACCACCTGCTCGCCGCGGGGGCCTGGGAGGCCGCCGTCGAGCAGCTCGCCGCGGCGATCGAGCGGGCGCGGGCGATGGGGGCCGGGGCGGTCGCCGCCGCCCTGGCGCAACGGGCGCGCACGGTGGCGGAGCGCCTCGCGGCCGAAGCGCCCGAGCGGGCGGCGGCCTGGCTCAAGAGGTTGCCAGGGTGAGCGCTCGGCCGAGCGCCGCCGCCACGGCCGCCGGGGCGTAGTCCGCGACCAGCCGCCGGCGGCCCGCGGCGGCGAGCCGGGCGCCCAGGGCGGGGTCGTCGAGCAGCGCGAGCACGGCCCGCCGCCACTCCTCGACGCCGGAGGCGACCAGCAGGTCCTCGCCGGGGCGGCCGGTCGTGCCCAGGGCGGTCCAGGGGGTGGCGACGACCGGCACGCCGGCCGACCACGCCTCCATCACCTTGAGCGGCTGGCCGGCGCCGCAGCGCATCGGCGCGAGCGAGGCCGTCGCTCCCGCGATCTCGGCCCCCAGGTCGGCGGGAGCCGGCCGGATCTCGGCCCCGGCCTCGGCCCCGGCGCGCGCGACGAGCTCCGGCAGGCGCGAGCCGGCCAGCACCAGCCGGAGATCGGGGCGGACGGCGCGGAGCCCCGGCCAGACCTCGCGCAGGAACCACATCGTCCCCTCCACCGTCGGGAAGTAGCCGAGGTTGCCGGTGACCGCGAGAAACGGGGGCACGGCGGGCGGGGCGGGCGGGGCGGCCCCGGGCGCCGCCGGCTCCCGGGCCGGCACCGCCACCGGCACCACCCGGATCCGCTCCGCGAGCGCCGGCGAGAGGCCGCGGGCGATCGCCTCGCGGTCCCGCTCCGCGACCACCAGGGCGCCCCGCGAGCCCTCGACCAGCCGGTGCTCCCAGCGCGCGAGCGAGCGGGCCTCGCGGCGCAGCAGCGGCCGGAGCCACCGCCGGTCGTGCTCGGCCCGGCGCTCGAACGAGAGCGAGAGGCTGTCGATCAGGTCGACCAGGAAGGGCGTGCCGGCGAGGTCGGGCACGTGGTGGGCGAGGCGGACGAGCTGCAGGATCGCCAGGTCGTGCTCGGGGGCGAGCCGGCGCAGGGCGCGCTCGAGCTCGCGGCTCCGGAACAGGCCGGTCTGGAGCGGCAGCCCGCGCAGGCCCGCCCGCGGCACCTCGGCCGCGCGCCGCAGCCAGCCGGGCACCGGGTAGGTCTCGAGGCGGTAGGCGAGATCCGCGGGCGGATCGGGCGCCCCCGCCGGCGGGCTCGGCGCGAGGAGGGTGACGTCGTGGGCCGGCGCCAAGCAGCCCCGCCATCTGGACGGCCCGGAGCTGGTCGCCGCGGCGCGGCGGGAAGGGGTAGCGGGAGACCGCCAGGAGGAGGCGCACGAGCCGAAAGGGCGTGCCTACACCAGCTTCAGCAGGTGCCCCAGCTTGTCCCGCTTGGCCTTGAGGTAGGAGGCGCTCGTCTCGGTGGGCGGCACCTCGAGCGGGACGCGCTCGACGATCTCCAGGCCGTAGCCCGAGAGGCCGATGTACTTGTGCGGGTTGTTGGTCATCAGCCGCATGCGCCGGACCCCCAGGTCGCGCAGGATCTGGGCGCCGATGCCGTAGTCGCGCTGGTCCGGCCGGAAGCCGAGCTTCTCGTTCGCCTCGACCGTGTCGTGGCCCTGCTCCTGGAGCTCGTAGGCCCGGAGCTTGTTGACCAGCCCGATGCCGCGGCCCTCCTGGAGGAGATAGAGGACCACCCCCCGGCCCTCCTCGGCGATCAGCTCGAGGGCGCAGTGGAGCTGGCGCCCGCAGTCGCAGCGCTCCGAGCCGAAGACGTCGCCGGTCAGGCACTGGCTGTGGACCCGCACCAGGACCGGCTCGGCCGGGTCGGAGAGGTCGCCGTAGACCAGCGCCAGGTGCTCCTCGCCGGTGACCTGGGAGCGGTAGGCGTAGGCCTGGAAGTCCCCGTAGACCGTGGGCAGGGCGGGCGACGCCACGCACTCGACCAGGGTCTCGTGGGCGAGGCGGTAGCGGATCAGGTCGGCCACCGTGATCATCGCGATGTCGTGCTCGGCGGCGAAGCGGGCGAGCTCGGGCACCCGCGCCATGGTGCCGTCCTCGTTCATGATCTCGCAGATGACGCCCGCCGGCTCGAGCCCGGCCAGGACCGCGAGGTCGACCGAGGCCTCGGTCTGGCCGGCGCGCTTCAAGACGCCCCCTTTGGCCGCCCGCAGCGGGAAGACGTGGCCCGGGCGCAGGAGGTCGTCGGGGCGGGTGGCCGCGTCGACCGCGGTCCGGATGGTCGCGGCGCGGTCGGCCGCCGAGATGCCGGTCGAGATCTTGCCGCGGGCCTCGATCGAGACGGTGAAGGCGGTCGCGAAGGGCGAGGTGTTCTCCTCGACCATCAGGGGCAGGCGCAGCGCGTCGCAGCGCTCGGCGGTCATCGCCAGGCAGATCAGCCCGCGGCCGCGCGTGGCCATGAAGTTGATCGCTTCCGGAGTGATCCGCTCGGCGGCGATCGCCAGGTCCCCCTCGTTCTCGCGCTCCTCGTCGTCGACGATGATCACGAAGCGGCCGGCCTGGAAGGCGCGGACCGCCTCCTCGATCGGGGCGAAGGGCGAGGGGTCGGACATCGCGGGCGGGTCGTCGCGCTGCTGGCTGCGGGGAAGGCAGGGCGGCCGCGGAGCCACCCTCGAGTCGCATTCTATACCTGACGAGGGGGCCAGCCGGCACCGTGCCTGGCCCGGCGTGGCGCCCGACTGCCAATTCCAGTAGAGTTCTTGCTTGCGTGATAGAGAAGATGCGCCGCCCCTCCCAAGGTAAGCCGTGCTGCACGACGGCGAGCCTGAAGTGTTCGACCCAGACGCCTCGGCGACGGACTTTCGTCGAGGTCACAGAGAGAGAAAGGTAGCACAGCAGGCACCTGTGCCGATGGCTCTGCACCTGCACGTTGCTGCTCCTCGTTCCCTGCACTGCCGGGAACGCCGAGATCCCCAGAGAGATCCCGGCACCCTCCGATGGAGGCAAGAGCCCGATCTGGGTCTCGGCCCAGGACGCGACGACCCCTGACGGGCGGTTCAGGAGCGAGCTGTTCAACTCGGTGGACACGCTCGACGTCCACCAATGGTTAGACGCCGCGGAGAAGGCGCGGACGGACGCCGGGATCTCGGAGAAGACGAGCAAAGCCGGTTGCCAGAGCTGGATCGTGTTCCCAGAAAGCTCAGGGATCGAGCCTCTGACCCTGGAAGGCCTTCTCGACCACTCCCGGCTCGCCTTCGTCGGAACGATCGAGGACCAACAGCAAGGCTTCTACCACGGCCATCCCAACTCGCTCCTTCAGATCCGGGTGGAGCACGTGCTCAAGGCTCCGGAGGGCTACGAGGACCTGACCTCCGTCTTGTCCACCTACCCCCAGGTGGAGATGAAGGTGGGCAAGGAGATGATCTGCATCCGCGCCGACCGGTCCCTCGAGCGACCGATCACCGGCAAGGGGATCCTCATCTTCACCGCCAACATCCCAGACCACGATCCGCTGGTGGTGGCGCCCAACAGCGACGACATCCTGTTCGAGGACGCTCACGAAAAGGTGGTGCTGCCCAAGCGCTTCGGCGAGGTCCTCGATCCTCCGACCTGGTCGTCGGTGGTCGAGCGGGCCCTGAGCCTGACCGAAGCCGCCCCAGGTGAGGATGAGCGATGAGACTCACCGGCCGGTGGTGCCTCTATCTGGTCACCGGAGCGCTGGCGTGGCTGCTCGGTGTGCCACCCAGCGT
>CAWIUG010000012.1:0-143853 GCA_963839165.1 uncultured Bacteroidota bacterium
AAAAACCAGAACGTGAGAATTACGAACAGATAATTTTAATTGAACGGTTACGCAAAGCAGTTTCAGTTATCAATTCCCACATTCCAAAAGAAGCACAAGAACGGGCAATACAAAAAATACTTCGCATATATTCACCGGATCTACTTCACAACAACGAAACATTTCATCAGCTTTTAGTTGAGAAAGTTAAAATACCTTATCAGCAGGATGGATATGAGAGAAGCTATGAAGTTGCCTTAATAGATTTTGAGAATATTGAGAACAATGAGTTTCTTGCTGTTAACCAGTACATAATCCAGAGAATAATGCAGGCATAACAAAAGACCGGATGTCTTATTATTTGTAAATGGTATTCCTTTAGTTGTAATGGAACTAAAGAATGCTGCAGATGAAAATGCAACAATAGAATCCGCATACAATCAGGTACAGACTTATAAAGCATTTATTCCAGGTTTATTTACTTACAATTCTATCTGTGTAATCTCAGATGGCCTAGAATGTAAAGCAGGAAGTGTTTCGGCAGGCATCAAACGCTTTATGGTATGGAAGAGTTCTGAAGGAGTTAAAGAAGCTTCACGATTTACTCCACAGTTAGAAACTCTTATTAAGGGAATGCTCAATCCTAAAACTCTTCTTGATGTTGCAAGGAACTTTATCGTCTTCCAGAAAACAAAGAAGGAAGATGCAAAGACCGGCATAACACTTATCAACACTGAAAAGATTTTAGCGGCTTATCATCAGTACTATGCAGTAAACAAAGCAGTGCAATCAAGTATAAAAGCTTCAGATATAAACGGTGATAAACGTGGCGGAGTTGTTTGGCATACTCAAGGCTCTGGTAAAAGTTTAAGTATGGTTTTCTATGCTGGTAAACTTATCACTGCACCTGCAATGCAGAATCCAACTATTGTTGTTATAACAGACCGTAATGATCTTGATGATCAGTTGTTTGATACATTTGCAGCTTCAGCACAATTGCTGAGACAGGAACCTGTACAGGCTGAAAGCAGAGAACACTTAAAGAAACTACTAAAAGTTGCAAGCGGCGGAATTGTATTTACGACGATTCAAAAATTTTTACCGGAAGTTGGTAAAGAAGAATATGATCAGCTATCAGACAGAAGAAATATAATTGTAATTGCAGATGAAGCTCACAGAACCCAATACGGATTTGAAGCTTCGTTAAAAGATGTAAAGGATAAGGACAGTAAAGAAATTATCGGACAGCGTATAGCTTATGGTTTTGCAAAGTATATGCGGGATGCTTTGCCAAATGCTACTTACATTGGATTTACAGGAACTCCGATTGAAGGAACTGATGTTAACACTCCGCAGGTATTTGGTAACTATGTTGATATTTATGATATAGCGAAGTCAGTGGAGGATGGGTCAACAGTTAGAATTTATTATGAAAGCAGGTTAGCAAAAGTAAATCTGGATGAAGAAGGCAGACGCTTAATAGATGAGTTTGATAAAGAGCTTGAGCAGGATGAAGAGATAACAGATAAACAAAAAGCAAAAGCTAAATGGTCAAAGCTAGAAGCGATAGTTGGGAATGAACACAGATTAAATAATCTGGCTAAAGATATTGTTATTCATTTTGAACAGCGTCAAAAGGTTTTTGATGGTAAAGCAATGATCGTTGTAATGAGCAGAAGAATTGCTGTTGATCTGTTCAATAAAATAGTTGAATTGAAACCCCAATGGCAGAATGACAATCTGGCAAAAGGGACTATAAAAGTTGTAATGACTGCAGCAAGTTCTGATGGTCCCGTTATGGCGAAACATCATACAACTAAACAGCAGCGAAGAGATTTATCGGATAGAATGAAAGATCCAGCTGATCCATTAAAGATTGTTATTGTGATTGATATGTGGCTGACAGGATTTGATGTTCCGTGCTTGCACACAATGTACATTGATAAGCCGATGCGCGGTCACAATTTGATGCAGGCAATTGCAAGAGTAAATCGTGTGTTCAAAGATAAGCCTGGTGGATTGGTTGTGGATTATCTGGGTATAGCAACTGACCTGAAAAAAGCTTTGTCATTCTACTCCGATTCAGGCGGCAAAGGTGATCCGACAGAAGATATTGCGCAAGCGGTAGAAGTTATGATAGAGAAGCTTGAAATAGTCCAGCAGATGTTTAATGAGGAAAGTAAAACTCAAAAAGATATTTTGGTTGAAGAACCGGCAGCTTATTATAAAGGACAGTATAGATTTAACTATAACCGTTTCTTTACGGGTGCACCAAATGAGAAACTTTCCATTATCCTTCAGGCTGAAGAACACATACTTGGATTGCAGGATGGTAAACAAAGATTTATCAGAGAAGTAGCACTGCTTAGTCAAGCCTTTGCATTGTCAATGCCTCATCCAAAAGCGATGGAAATAAAAGAGGAAGTTGCATTTTCCCAGGCGGTTAAATCAAGATTAGTAAAGTTTGATGCTGTTGACAGCAAGGGAAGATCTTCATCAGATATTGATACTGCAATAAAGATGATTGTTGACCAGGCTATAAGTTCAGATAAAGTTGTAGATATTTTTGCAGCAGCAGGAATTGAAAAACCAGATCTTGCAATATTATCGGATGAGTTCTTGCTGGAAGTGCAGGGAATGACTCATAAGAATCTTGCTATAGAGTTGTTAAAGAAAATATTGAATGATGAAATTAAATCCAGGTTAAAAACTAATTTAGTAAAGAGTAAAAAGTTTTTAGAGATGCTCGAAACTGCAATTAAGAAATATCAGAATAATTTATTAACAACTGCTCAGATTATTGAAGAACTAATCAGAATTGCAAGGGAAGTTAAGGACTCAGATGATGATGCTAAGCGACTTGGATTATCCCAGGATGAATTAGCGTTTTACGATGCACTGGAAACAAATGATAGCGCTGTTAAGGTATTAGGTGATGAAACACTAAAGATAATTGCAAAGGAGATTGCAGATAAAGTTAAACGCAATGCCACAATTGATTGGACTATCCGTGAAAGTGCCAGAGCAAAGTTAATGGTGCTCGTAAGACGTACGCTGACAAAATATGGTTATCCGCCAGATAAACAGCAGAAAGCAATTGATACCGTCCTTAAACAAGCTGAATTGATTGCGGATGAGGTGGTGGCGTAATTAAAATTTGTCTGTAAAATAATTTTAAGTGTTCCTATCATCCCCATCTTGCAGTCTCCCAAGTAACAAATTGTAACACTAACTAGACCAGAATGGACTTTGTTTAAATCAACAAATTGAATTTTATAAAAGATGAAAAAGAAGATCTTAGTAATTCTTAATACCATAACTTTAGTTGCAGTAATATTTATAAATTATTTGGCGGCCAGCGGTGCGATAAATAACCAAACTGTTGGAGAAATTAGCAGCCGTTATGAAACATTATTCACACCTGCAGGATATGCCTTTTCTATTTGGGGAATAATTTATTTCGGTTTGATATTATTTACCGGATTCCAATGGGCTGCCCTCATCAGAAAAAATGACCTCGAGATTATTGATAAAACCGGTTTCTATTTTATCGTTACGAACCTTACAAATATAGGATGGCTATTCCTCTGGCTTTTCGAATATCCCGGTTTATCTGTAATTGCAATGATCATTCTCTTCTTAACCCTGATAAAAATTATCAAGCAGTTTGATATGGAAATATGGGATGCTCCTGTAAGGATAATATTTTTTGTCTGGTGGCCATTTGCAATTTACTTCGGATGGATAATTACTGCTTTAACAGCGAACATTGCTGCCTATTTTACTTATATCGGATGGAAAGGCTCGCCTCTTACTCCGGAAATCTGGACGATTATTTTAATAGTACTTGCCGCAGCAATTTATATTACATTAATTATTAAAAGAAATTTGAGAGAATCTGCTGCCGTCGGAGTCTGGGCATTAATAGCAATTGCTATAAAGCAGGGTTATGAAAAAATAGAAATAACAGCAGCAGCAATTTTGGCTGCGGCAGTAATCTTAATATTTATTCTTTACCATGGATTTAAAAACAGGGAGACCGCTCCAATTAAGAAATTGATACGGGGAGAATTTTAATTTATTGTATGCTTGCTTCGGAGCTTGCATTGTTTTGCCTTCGTCATCTTATACCAGAAGAAAAGCGGTCTAGTGAGAAGCGTGTATGACCGAGTCATATTGGAGGAGGATTTATGAAGTCTTTAATTTTAGTTTTGTCAATTCTTCTTACTTTTTATGGCTGTGATCTTACTGATAGTTCTTCTAATTCTCCCAAATTAGATTTAAATATTACGGTGAATTAAAAACAACCTAACCCTTGCCTCGGGTTCGAAGTGGGATTAACCTTTATCTTTTTTCTCTTCTTCAGCATTTGGCATAATTGGAATCCGCGGCTGTTTTGCAAAAGAGAACGATAGCTGCTCATACCAGGATTCATCTGAACCTGTCATACCAAGGATCTTATTCCAGAGAACTACAGGGGGTCCGAATTCATGCCAGTCTACTTCCAGTACTCTTATTCCCCTTCTTCTCATCTCATTTACAAGTTTTTTGTAATTACTGTCGAGGTGCTGAAGATAGTCCAACGGGACTCCCTCTTCCTCAGTCCTCGACCTTGTGTTCATACGGCGGTGGCATTCGTCGGGAGATACATTCAGATATACAAAGATGTCCGGCGGCATAATGTCGCGGCTCATATTCCTGAAAACATCAAAATAAAGATCAAATTCTTCCCGGGTCATAAATCCTCGCTCCATAGCCGTGGTCGCGAATACTGTGTCGCCGTAAATCGGTCGATCTTGTATAACCGTTATCCCGTTCTCTCCCCACGCTAACTCAACTGCAAGCCTGTGCTGTTCATATCTCTGGCAAAGCATAAACATCTGCATCTCAAATCCGCCGCCGGTATTTTTGCCTGTGATCAGATCGTTATAGTAATGTGAAAGGAAATGTTTGAATCTGTCTGTGTGGGTGGGCTCTTCGAGCACTCTCGTCTGTCTTCCTCTTGAACTCGATGCGGAAGCAAGGGCATGGCAGGCATTTGTTTTCCCCGCGCCGATGTTTGCATCTACTGTAATGAAGAGTCCTTCTTTTTTCATTATACTCATTACTTAATCCTGTTTCTCCGAATTTATTAATTTTATTATAGTATTACGACTACTTAACTAAACGACGATAAATAATCAATGTAAAGAGATTAAATATTCGCTGTTTCAGAATAAATTTTTCTATTTATGTCAGGTTTACTATATCTTTTTTTAAATTGGAGTACGTTTTATAAGAGGAATGTTATGATCTCTAATGAACTAATTAAGACAAACAAAGCAATTTCCCGCCTCAGGTATGAATATGAAGAGTATAACACAGAGGAAATCAGGGAAGTACTGGATGTACTGCAGTTTCATATGTTCCTTGTTATATCCTATTTTGATAAGTCTGAGTTAGAGGCCGGGGATGTAAGAGAAAGATTACTCGAAAAGCTCACCGGAACACTCTGAGGTTAGAAAAAGGTAGTATGAGCACGATAAGAATGTTTAATCTATATCACAAATCAAGATTGCATATTTTAAAAAGAATAGGTTTTCCTATCGCAGGTTAAATTTTTATTTAATTAAACTTGCATATAGTTTTAGAATAACTCAAATTAATATCCGTTTCTAAGGTTCGTGTTCTTTTTCCAGGTTTACTTAGCATAGTAGTTAATAATCAACTTATTTATAAAACTTCAAGCGGAGGTGCTATGACCAAATATTACTCGTTTTTCTTAACTTCCTTATTATCCATGGTGTTTTTTCTGTCCTTTAATGTCCAGGCTCAATGGACGGAATTGACTTCCCCAACTTCTGCTACACTTTATTGTGCATCTGTAGTTGATAACTCAGTCGCATGGATATCGGGAGGCTCCGGAACTGTTCTCAGGACTACCGATGGCGGAACTACTTGGACAAGCGTCGGCGGTGGTGCAATAGGCTCAAATGACGTATACAATATTTTCGGTATAGACGATCAAAATGCTTTGTGTACATCTTCTTCCACTACTGCAACCTTCGTCTACAGAACAACAGACGGCGGAGCAAACTGGGCAGAGGTTTTTAATCAAACTGGCGGATTCATGGACGCGATCTGGATGTTTTCTGCTACAGATGGCTTGATGTATGGTGATCCTGTAGCCGGCAATTGGGAACTTTTCCAGACGAACGACGGCGGTGCTACTTGGACAGCAGCACCGGCATTAGCTCAGAGCGGAGCTGAAGCAGGATGGAATAATGCCATGTATGTATCTGGATCCGATATTTATTTTGGTACAAACAATACCCGAATTTATCACTCTTCAGACGGTGGAAATTCCTGGACCCCGCAAACTACTACTGGTCAGCTGAATTCTTATTCAATATGGTTCAATTCTGCCAGTACGGGATTGATGGGCGGTACAAATTTAGATATGACTACAGATGGAGGAACTACCTGGAGTCCTATCACAGTTCCTGGTACAGGCGTCGCTCTTGCTGGTATCACCGGCAGCGGGTCTGAGTGGTGGGTTGCAAGACAAGGACCAGTGATTTATTATACTTCTGATAATGGAGCTAACTGGTCAACGGATTATACTACTGCTACAGGTTCTTTTTATCATATATCCAAAGCCAGGAATGGAAGCTGGGTGCTGGCAGTGCAGAGTGATGGCGGGATTTCAAGTTATCCTCCCTCCGTCACCTTACCGGAACCCGAAATGTTCCTTACACATACA
Organism: uncultured Bacteroidota bacterium; assembly: GCA_963839165.1. Classification (GTDB taxonomy): domain Bacteria; phylum Bacteroidota; class Ignavibacteria; order Ignavibacteriales; family Ignavibacteriaceae; genus DATFVA01. The sequence goes on from CAWIUG010000012.1 coordinate 6,722, forward strand.
CCCGGTGATCTGCATGTTGGAATATTTAATACAGGAGCAATCGGCACGGAACAAATTAACGCAACAGGTCCTGGTATCACATGGAAAGGTGAACAGGGATTGTATATGGGTGGAGTTTTATTCGGAGACGCTGCTATGGCTAGTGTAAATGGCGTTTTTGGAAGTTTCACCTCAGGAAGCAGTCCGGTAATAAATGATCTGAAAAATGTTTCGAGTAATTTTGCCGGCGGATTTACAAGTGATGCTAATTTCGACCAGATTTCTGAAGCAGTTCTGTATGATTCAGCAGCCCCCGTTCCTTATAATATAGAAATCGTTCAGAAAACTTATTCTAATACCGGAGATGATTTCGTATTCTTAAGGTATGGTATTATTAACCGTTCGGGATCAGATATTGCGGATGGCTATTCAGCTGTTGCCCTGGATTGGGATATTGGAAACTATGCAACCAATAAGGGTGGCTATGCATTAGATAATAACCTGGTCTATCAATATGATAACGGTCCTACTTCTTCATATTATTTCGGTATTATTGCTCTGGATGGCGCCGGCGGGATGAGAGCTACTCCCCAAAGTGCGTTCGATCCACCCTTCAATGATGCCAGATTGAGTATTTATAATTGGGTAACAACTTTTGATAATGTTATCCAGCCAGCTGGCGACTTCAGGTCTTATATTGGAGATGGACCAATGGACTATCCAGCCAATGATACTGTATGGACAACATATGCTATTGTTGCCGGCGATGATCTTTCTCAAATAACTACTAATGCAACGGATGCCAGCACTAAAGCTTATAACTTAGGCTGGACACAGATGGTTGTACCTGTTGAATTGAGTTCGTTCACCTCTGATGTAAATCAGGATGGCCAGGTTGTATTAAATTGGTCAACCGCTACGGAAATCAATAACAGAATGTTTGAGATTCAGAGAAAAGATGCAGCCAATGCATATGCAACTATCGGCTTCGTTAATGGATCAGGGACTACAACAGAGACTAAAGAATATTCTTATGTTGATAAGAATGTAACTAACGGAACCTATACATACAGACTGAAACAGCTCGACTTCGATGGTAAGGCCAGTTATTCTAAAGAAGTTGATGTCACTGTTACAGGCCCCAGAACTTTCAACCTCGCTCAGAACTATCCTAATCCTTTCAACCCCACAACAACTATTACCTACAGCGTTCCGCAGTCAGGTAAGGTTAAACTTTCTGTTTACAATCTGATCGGCCAGGAAGTTGCCGTGCTTGTTAATGGTGTTGTCAGCGAAGGTTCACATCAGGTTGAGTTCAATGCAAAATCATTACCCAGCGGCGCATATTTCTATAAGCTGCAGGGTGAGAATTCAACATCGGTTAAAAAAATGCTTCTCCTGAAGTAATACTTTTTAACTTCTCCTTTGATCTTAAAGACCGCTTGAATAAGGCGGTCTTTTTTTTTGTGCCTTTTATCAAATTGTTTCTTCAGTGATATTATGAAGTTACTTTCTGGGTGAGTCAAAGCACCATGCCAATCTTATTTAAATTTAATTTAAGGGATGATTTTATGATATAGCTGGAGGGCATATAATAATGGTCACGATCAGATGAGGAAACTTTCCCGTCGTTCATTTCTAATCCTCACAGGTTCTGCAGGAGCAGCTTTAGCTGGCTCGGGCTGCAGTACTACCGTTAATAAATTAATTCCTTACGTAAATCCCCCATCATATCCCCGGCCCGGGGAGTGGGCGCACTATGCAACCACCTGCCGTGAATGCCCCGCCGGATGCGGTATGCATATGTGGCATCGGGACGGAAGGGTTACTAAAGCTGAAGGAAATCCCGAAACTCCACTTAACCATGGCAAGCTGTGTGCCAGAGGTCAGTCCTCTGTGCAGGGTCAGTATGATCCGGACAGGCTTAAAGATGTTTTCTTCAGAAAAGACCGGGATAAGGGTAAAAAGATTAAAAAGGATTGGGAAAGTGCTGTTGCTGAGATCTCAGGTGATATTAAAAATACTAAAGGAAGAGTTCTTATAATATCTGATCTGCAGACAGGTTCACTTTCCGGCCTGATGGAACGTTTTGCAGCAGCTCATAATGGTAAGGTTCTATGGTATGAAGCAGTAAACTATGAAGTTTTGCGTAAGGCAAACCAGAAAATCTTCGGCAAAAACTTAATACCCCGATATAAATTGGACGACCTGGATTTCCTGATAAGTTTTTCTGCCGATTTCCTGGAGACATGGATATCTCCTGTTGAGTATGCAGGACAGTTTAAGAAGATGCACGATTTTAAAGATGGGAAGATGGGAAAATTTATTTATGCAGGCCCCAGGTTTTCAGGAACGGCTACAAATGCCGATGAATTTATAATGGTCTCACCCGCATCTATGAAATACCTCGCATATTCGATGCTCTCTAAGGTTATTGCGTCAGGCAATTCCAAAAATGATATTAGCAGATTTAAGCCTGAAATAGATAATTACCTCACCGAAAATACACAGCTTGCCGTTGTACCCGATAAAAAGGTTGAAAAGCTTGCCGATGAATTTATAAATGCTGGATCAGCCCTGGCTCTTGGAGGAGCGGCGGGCGTTTTTACCCGGGATAACCTGGAAACAGCTGCTGCTGTTAATCTTCTGAATTATGCCGCAGGCAGCATGAAGAATATTGATTTTTCCCTGCCTCATGCATTGTCTAAAACGGCGTTAAACCGGGAAACTGATGATTTCCTGAAATCAATTACAAAAGATGATGTGGTAATTATTCATAATACAAACCCTGTTTATTCAAGAACGGGTTCTGAAATGTTCTTAAAGAAGGCATCAAAAATAATTTACCTGGGAACAATGGAAGATGAAACTGCTGAGATTGCCGACTGGGTTCTTCCGATTAATTACCCGCTTGAAGAATGGGGTGATTTTGAACCTTATAAAGATTCTTATCACCTGATGCAGCCCACCATGCAGCCATTTCATGCAACCTTTTCGGCTGGAAATATATTCCTCGCTATATCTGAGAATGCCGGGAAAACTTTATCCTTAAGTGATTCGGCTAAACCAGCGGAGCATTACGAGGACTGGGTTAAACAATATTGGCAGTCAATAGGAATAGATACCTCACAAAAGGGTCTTGAAGATGTTCTGAGGAAAGGATATTTCGCCGGTACAAATGAAAAAACTTCAGCTTCTTCTTCTCAACAATCTGCTGCGGGAATTACTTCTTCTTCCCTTGATCTGTTAGAAAATAAAAATACAGTTCAGGAATCAAATGAACTCGCACTGTGGACCTACCCTATCATTACTCTTTTCGACGGCCGGTTTGCAAACCGGGGATGGATGCAGGAAATACCTGATCCGCTTACTAATATAACCTGGAGCAGCTGGATTGATATCAACGTAGATAAGGCAGAAGAGCTTGGGCTTGAAAATTTTGATCTTGTAGAAATAGAATCAAATGTGGGAAAAATTACAGTGCCCGTAAGGCTTACAATTGATTTGCCAGGGGATGTGCTTTCTATAGGATATGGACAGGGACATCAGGCTCTTGGTAAGAATGCTGCCGGCCGGGGCGCGAATGCATTTAGACTAATTGACAGGGGAAATGAAGAAGGAATAGTAAAAATAAGATCTGCCGGCGGAAACAACCATCCCATATTTGCCGCGGCTACTGATCATCAGTTCGGCAGAAAGGGTATTACCGAATGGGTGGAACTGGATGAACTTGAAAAGATGAAACCCGGCGACGGTGAACATCTTATTATGCCTCTGCCTGAAGGATATGATGAGAAGCGCGACCTTTATCCTGTTCATCCCTATAAGAAGCATAGGTGGGCAATGTCGATCGACCTCCATGCCTGCATAGGATGTAAAGCATGTGAAACCGCCTGTTATGCGGAAAATAATGTCCCCGTTGTAGGAGAAGAATATGTGAATGAGGGACTGGAGATGTCGTGGATAAAAGTTGTTCCCTACCGCAAGGAAGATAATCCACATAAGGTAGCCTGGCTGCCGCTTCCCTGTCAGCAGTGCGATGCCGCACCTTGTGAGCCTGTCTGTCCTGTATTTGCTTCCGTCCATAATGAAGAAGGGTTGAACGCGCAGATATATAACCGCTGTATAGGTACCCGTTACTGTTCAAATAACTGTCCATATAAAGTGAGGAGATTTAACTGGTTTAACTTTCATTTTGAGTGGCCGCTGGATGTACAGCTCAATCCTGAGGTAACGGTAAGGACAAGAGGAGTGATGGAGAAATGTACCTTCTGTGTTCAGAGAATACGAAATGTGGAATACCATAAGAAAACGACGGGAGAGGAAATAAAGGATGGGGATATCATTCCTGCCTGCGTACAGACTTGTCCTACTGACGCAATTGTATTCGGCGATCTGCTCGACGATAAGTCGAGGGTTACAGATATAACGCGCAATAATTTAAGAAGATATCATGTGCTTGAAGAACTGAATACCAAACCGGCCGTTACATATTTGAAACGAATAGACGCAGAGAAGAATGTATGAAGAGTGAATACAGTAAAGAGTTATCCTTAAAAGATGTAAATGATGAAGTTCTCTCGGCCACGAAACCCCCGATTCCATTATACTATTTCTTCGTAGCTTTTCTTGCTCTGGTTGTTGTATGGGGATTGTTTTCCTGGATCTATCAGGTCAGGCGGGGTATGGGAGTTGCGGGACTAAATCACCCTGTCGGCTGGGGTGTTTACATAGCTAATTTTGTTTTCTGGGTTGGAATTGCTCATTCAGGCACATTAATTTCAGCTATACTCTTTCTTGTGAGAGCAAAGTTCCGTGATGCTGTTTCCCGCTCAGCAGAAGCGATGACAATATTCGCAGTAATGACAGCAGGATTATTTCCCCTTATGCATCTGGGCAGGTTATGGATTTTTTATTATATCATTCCTTACCCCAATGAAAGGGAACTCTGGCCGAATTTCTTAAGTCCCCTGGTCTGGGATTTCCTTGCCGTATCAACCTACTTTACTGTAAGTCTTATTTTCTGGTATGTGGGGATGATACCGGATCTTGCATCAGGACGCGATCGTTTTACCAGGATATTGGGACCTAACCATATTAAGACAAGAATTTACAGGGCAATGTCGCTTGGATGGTCGGGATCAGAAAAGGAATGGAGACATTATGGAAGGTCTTATTTGTTTTTTGCAGCCCTCGCAACGCCTCTCGTTATTTCTGTACACTCGATAGTATCGTGGGATTTTGCGATGGGTCTGCTTCCGGGCTGGCATGAAACTATCTTCGCCCCCTATTTCGTTGCGGGGGCTATTCACTCGGGACTGGCAATGGTGCTGACTCTGCTAATCCCTCTTCGAAAGATCCTGAAACTAGAAAAGCTTATGACCATAAAAGCGTTCGACATGGTTGCCAGGACGATGATTGTAACCGGAATGATCCTTGGATATACATATGTTATCGAGCCTGCACTATCAGCTTATACAGGAAATCCATTTGAGACTCAGTTTGCCGTCTGGCAAAGAACCGGATGGATCTCATGGATATATTACACAATATTGCTATGCAACTTCTTTGTCCCTATGCTGTTTATATTCAGAAAGTTCCGGAGGAGTTACTTATGGCTGTTTATTATTTCCATTGTTGTAAACATTGGAATGTGGATAGAAAGAGTCTTTATCGTGATCGGTTCTACCGCTCATGATTTTCTTCCGCACAACTGGGGAAAATATACCCCCAGCTGGGTTGAAATCAGCATTACTGCGGCTTCCTTCGCATTCTTCCTGATGTGGTTTTTAATTTTCAGCAAAACCCTTCCAACAATTCCTATGGCCGATTTCAAAGAGCAGCTGGCAGAAGATGAGATGCCTAAACCGGAACCTCCTCCTGAACGAAAGGTATTTCCTAAGTCGCGGATAGGAAAAACTAAAGTGATGGCGATATTTTCCAGTCCCGAACATTTCATAAACTCGGTGAAGAAAGTTTATGAAGCAGGGTTCCACGTCATTGAGGCATTCTCACCTCTTAAGATAAAGGAAGTAAGCGATATTCTGAATAAGCCTAAAAGTCCAGTAAGGAAATGGACCCTGATCGGGGCAATTCTCGGTATAGCCTGCGGTTATACGTTGGCCATAGCAACAGCAAATACTAATAAGCTTATTGTCGGCGGAAAGCCTCCGACAGCGCCGATCCCATACACTATTGTCGGATTCGAATTGCTGATATTGTTCGGAACTCTTGCGAACCTGATAGGCATGCTTTTCCATACGAAATTATACAAGAAACGAATTCACCCTTATTATGATCCGCGGTTCAGTCAGGATAAGTTCGGAATTCTAATTTCATGCGATGATAAGGAACTGGATGATTTAAGGGAAGTTGTGCTTTCTGAAAATGCAGAGGAATTTAATGTTAGAGAATGAGAATAAAAATAAAGTTATCAAATTCAGCATAATCTGGGGTGCAATATTCATTGTGGGCATAGTGGTCTGGCTGATGACACTGGGCGGCCAGGATGATGCACGTGCCTGGAGAGCACTTTTAATTAATTTTATCTATTTCACTCCCCTCTCTGCAGGCATGGTGGTATGGGTTGCGGTAGTTAAGGCATCCAATGGAAACTGGATGGGCAGGCTGGAACCACTTGGTATTACGGGTGCAGCATTTGCCATACCTTCAATTCTGTTTCTCGGTCTGCTCTGGATCGGAAGCAGTCACTGGGCAAGCTGGTTCGGCGACATTCATAATAAAAGCGGCTGGCTGAATAATTCCTACTTGTTTATAAGGGATTTGCTGGCATTGATCCTTTTCTGGGTTACTGCCTTCTGGTTTATCTACAGGAGAAATACAGAGAAAAAATTGTTTGCCTCCGGGGTATTGATAGTTGTCTACTGTTCTGTTTTTACCCTGCTGGCATTTGATCTCGTAATGGCTCTTGATCCCGAGTGGGAAAGTACGTTGTTCGGAGCGTACTTCTTTATAAGCGGACTTTACCTTGCGATTACCGCCCTTACCTTTATTTCGCTTTTTACCGTAAAACCTGATGCCGCAAAAAGACATGATCTCGGAAAATTAATACTGGCATTCAGTATCCTGACAACATATATGATGTTTTGTCAGCTGCTTGTTATCTACTACGAAAATCTTCCCCCGGAGACAAGGTTTGTTGTTCCCAGGATGAATTTTGTTCCCTGGGAAACTATTTCATTCTTACTTATCGGCCTGTATTACCTTGGACCGTTGATCCTGCTGCTTACAATATGGGCAAAAAAAACGACCTGGTACCTGGGACTTGTCTGCTTTATTCTTTTAATCATCATGTGGATCGAGAGGTGGTGGCTGGTCGACGCAACGTTCCAGCATGCTCTCCATTTCGGTTGGGCGGAGATTTCTTCCTTCGCCGCGTTTGCAGGCATCCTGGGACTGGGAATAATGCAGTTTACTTTACGAATGAAAAATGTTTTATACGAGACGGGTAAGGATTGAAAAAAGTTAATGAAAATAGCGAAGCCAAAAGACAGGCAAAAAGATACTGGAAGATATCCGGCGGATTGTCAGTACTTAGTCTGATCGTGCTTTTGGTGATGGTTGGTATGTATAACTATTACTATAAAATAAAATTTGGACCCGAGCAGCCAATACCATTTAGTCATCGTTTTCACGCAGGTTCAAAAAATATAAGCTGCATGCTGTGCCACTCTACTGCCGCTACTTCTGATGTGGCGGGTATGCCGCCTTTACAAACATGTATGCTGTGTCATCGTTCTATTATAATAAATTATCCCCCGGTAGAAAAACTGAGACAGCATTATTTTAACAACGAACCTGTAGTGTGGAACCGGGTGCTCAAGCTTCCCGATTTCGTCTATTTCAGTCACAGGATGCATATAATAAATGGAATTGACTGCGGAACCTGTCATGGAAATGTTAAAGATATGGACAGGATTAAAGAAGCTAAACATATAAGCATGGGCTTCTGTATCCAATGCCACAGAGATAATAATGCAACAACGGATTGTTTTACATGTCATCGTTAGAAAATAAAAATAGCATATTTGCCTTCACAAGGCAGCCGTCAAGCGCCGCCCTCGCATTCCTGGTGGCGGGCACGGTCTGGTTTGTTATCGGGACTCTCTACGGGATGGTTTCTGCCATTCATCTGATGGCCCCTGAATTCTGGAATAACATTCCCTTCCTGGTTTTCGGGAGAACAAGACCAATTCATGTTAATACTGTATTATATGGTTTTGTCACCTCAACGCTTATCGGGTGTGGATTGTACTATACACCGGCCTTGCTTAAAACAAAACTGTGGTCGGAACCTCTTGCCTGGCTCAGTTTTCTTTTATGGAATATAACGGTTCTCAGCGGTCCGCTTACATTTTCTTTCGGCGTGACCCAGGGTCGTGAATATTCAGAGTACATCTGGATATTTGATGTGTCTCTCTGGCTGTCGCTGCTGCTGCTTGTTCTTAATCTTATTAAGACGATTGGAATAAGAAAAGAAAGATTGTTATACGTTTCAATCTGGTATTTCATCGGAGCAATTATGTGGACTTCCACAAGTTATCCGCTGGGTAATGTAATGTGGCACCCATCGACCGGAGCGATGCCGGGACTTCTGGATTCTCTCTTCCTCTGGTTTTATGGTCATGATCTCCCAGGTATGCTGCTCACCCCTCTGGCTGTCGGTGTCGCCTATTTTGTTATCCCCCGTGTAACCAAAACTCCGTTATACTCGCATACATTATCACTGATAGGTTTCTGGACATTGGTAATTTTATACTCTCATATCGGCGGACATCATCTGCTGCAGTCACCTATTCCCAACTGGCTTAAAATGATTACCGTTGTTGATTCTGTATTAATGCTTATCCCCGTCTTCACAGTTATTGCCAATATATGGCTCACTGCCCGGCAGAGAAGTACCCCCGTTTTTTCTAATCCTGCCGCAAGATGGGTCATGATGGGAATAATCTGGTACCTGATTGTGGGAATACAGGGTTCTGTTCAATCGCTTCCGGGAGTGCAGCGGGTAACTCATTTTACAAATTGGACTGTGGGACATGCACATATCGCTGTTCTTGGATTTTCGGGTTTCATCGCTATCGGAGGATTGTGGCATGTCCTTCCGCTGATTACAAAGCGGAAATTGTATTCTCAGAAACTGGTGAACCTTCAATTTGGATTGGTAATGATCGGACTAACAGGCTTCTTTTTCGTACTGACCATCGCAGGATTAATCCAGGGTTCGGCCTGGCAGAATGGAGAGGTTGTTTACAGGGTTCTGCCCGAACTCTCGGTCTATATGGCATTGAGAGCGATGTTCGGTGTATTCATCATCGCCGGAGCTTTTATCGGGCTTTATAATATTTACAAAACTCTCAGGTATGGAGAATTGTTTGAACCTAAACCGGTGACAGAGGATACCCCGATTTCGGAGGAGAGTTTGGCATGAAGATGAATTCGGGTGTAGTGGTGTTCGGCGGTTTGATGGTCTTCTGGGCTTCCATTACAATAATGGTTTTGTTTCCGGCTCTAACAATGAAAGAAAAACCTTCTAAAAACTGGCTTCCGATGACAAAACTTGAGAAAGAAGGACTGCAGGTTTATGTCGATAATGGGTGCAGCTACTGCCACTCCCTGTACGTTAGGATATCGGACTGGGGTAAAGGCTCAGAAAGAATAGCGCAAAGAGGTGATTATGTTGGGCAGCAGCCTGCGATACTAGGGTCTGAAAGAACCGGTCCGGATCTTTCTGAAGAGGGAGGCGAACATCCCGATGACTGGCACATGGCTCACTTTACTGACCCCAGGTTCACAAGCCCGGTTTCAGTTATGCCTTCCTGGGCTTTTCTGGGTAAGGATAAAATTAAAAAGTTGATTGCATATGTTCAGTATCTCGGAGGAAAAGATGCAAAAGAAAGAGTCGCAAGACAGAAGTACTGGAAAAAGCTTGCAATTGAAGCCTATGAGAAAGGTCCTGACCAAAACATAAAATGGCTGCATAGCATGGTACCTTCGGTGTGGCATGCAATGCCTAATCCTTATCCTGCTACGGAACCTGCTGTATTGAGAGGGAAAAAAATGTATCAGCAGTTCTGTATTGGATGTCATGGTCCGATGGGAGATGGCAGAGGCCCGGCAGCCGATTATTTATATCCGCCGCCTTTGAATTTCACACTTCTGAGACGAAACCTGATAGACGGAAAATATATAGGCGGCATACTTTACTATCAGATCATGAACGGAATAACCGGAACCGCTATGCCATATTTCAAACGTGCTCTTGAATCAGAAAAAATATGGGATCTGGCTAACTACATAGCAGTTTCGTTCATCGGTTATACGGATGCGGATATTGATCCGGAGGGTATTGATGCCTCGTACGAACCACAGTGGAAGAATCCGTATACGATTCCGGATACAACCGGAAAACTTTATCCTGACTCAATGCATACTGAATGGAATGATACAACAGGAGCACAAAAATGGATGCAATAGTTCAATTCTGGATAGGCTTTACACTTATTGCAGTTTCCGGAATAGCCGTGGTTATCTGGTGGGCAGTGAAAAGCGGTCAGTTCCGTGATCAGGACAGGGCAAGACATCTTCCGCTGGAAAGTTATATACCAGAGGATGATGTAAAAGATAAACGTAACAAAAAAAAGGTTTGATAATTTATGCTTCGCTTCGATGTCTTACAGAATGGATGGGTGATCCTGGCAATTCTCGGGGGGATTGCCCTTGTCCTGTATACGGCGATAGCTTATCTGGATATGTGGACACCCAGGAAAATGAAAGATGGAAAGACAGAGCGCGGCTGGCTTACCTGGTGGCAGGCTATTCCCTGGGTGCTGAAATTGACTTATGCGGCATTAATCATTTTTGTAATCCTTTATACTATTTACCGCGCAATGGTACCACCAAACTGGTAGAGATTTTATGGCACAATACGAAGAATATAATGAGAGCAGCAGCAACAAAATGGGATGGTTCCTGGTGGTGATGTTCGCCGGATTCATCCTTGGATGGGCGATGATCATGATGTCCATTATAAAAGAGCCGCCACGGAAGTGGGATTACGAGATCCTTCCCGATGCGCCTTCGCAGTCAATTTATTCAACCAGGGAATATAAGGAAGAACTCTTTCCGCCGGATCAGATTGAGCATCTGCCGGAAGCAAAAGAGCTCAAAGAAACCGGCAGACATAAAACAACAGTATTACCGGAAGATAGTCTGAAATGAAAAGGAAATATATAATATTACTTGGAATCGCTATAGTAATTGGTCTTGCTGTTTCGGCTTACCTGTTGTTTACGGGTCCCCATATGGAAAATCAGGAGAACCTGCGGACTTTTGAAAAAAGCGAACTGCTTCCGCCTCCTCATTCAGTTCCTGTTGAAAAAATTCCCGGGCTCCCCGCGATAGGAGAACTAAATCCGTTAAAAAATACTCCTGAGAATTTTAACCGCGGCCGGGTGTATTATAATTATTACTGTGTTTTCTGCCATGGGGAATATAGTGACGGTAACGGACCTGTAGGAAAAAGCTATATCCCTAAACCTGCTGACTTAAATACAGATTCAATAAAAAGTATGAAGGATGCACAACTGGTAAAGAACATGCTCACCGGTATAGGACATACCCCTGTGCTTGAGCGTGTAATACCGTATAAGTATTGGTGGTACTTGTGTCTTTATGTTAAAAACTATAATGGTAAAAGTTCAGAAGCATCTCCTAAATGATAATGAACACAGTTAAATGGATAATCTTGAAAATCACAGTTTATCTACTGGAATTATTTTAATTAAATAAATAATAGCATTAGTGAATTTATGAACAAATGAGGTTTGATATGAAAAGTACTGCATCTGATATTCTTATGGATGTTCTGGAACAATGGGGCGTTGAATATATTTTTGGACTGCCGGGAGACGGTATAAACGGAGTGATGGAGGCTTTACGCAAGAGACAGGATAAAATAAAGTTTATTCATGTCCGTCATGAAGAGGCAGCGGCTTTTATGGCCTGTGCTTATGCAAAATATACGGGTAAACTTGGAGTATGCCTTGCTACAAGCGGCCCCGGAGGCATCCATCTTCTGAACGGTCTTTATGATGCAAAGATGGACGGTCAGCCTGTTCTGGCTATTACAGGCAACCAGTTTCACGATCTGATGAATACTCATGGCCAGCAGGATGTTGAACTTGACAGGTTGTTCGAAGATGTTACCGTTTATAATGTGAGAATAATGGGATCTACCCACGTTGCTAATGTTGCAAATCTTGCATGCCGCTATGCGTTAAGCAGAAGAGGAGTAGCACATATAACTTTTCCCAGTGATTTACAGAGTGTGGAAGGTTTAAATAATCGTTCAAAGAGAAATATTCCTCACCATATTTCAAACGTTTATGCACCTCAGCATCCCATTCCCTCACAAATGGATCTGCAGAAGGCCGCACAGATCCTGAATGAAGGGGAGAAAATAGCAATATTTGCAGGACGCGGAGCTTTGGGCTGTAAAGAAGAACTTGAACAGGTCGCTCAATTGTTAGGCGCTCCTATTATTAAACCTCTGCTTGGAAAAGCCTGTGTGCCGGATGATAGTCCTTACACAACCGGAAGTGTCGGTCTGCTCGGTACGAAACCTTCTCAAGAGGCAGTGGAGGAATGTGATACGCTTTTTATTATCGGCTCATCATTTCCGTATATCGAGTTTTACCCGGAACCGGGACAGGCTAAATGCGTTCAGATAGATATCGATCCTGCCAGGATAGGACTCCGTTATCCTGTTGATGCAGGACTGGCCGGAGAAAGTAAGCAAACCCTGAAATATCTTATACCTTTATTGAAAAGAAAAGACGACCAGAGCTTCCTTAAAAAAGCACAGGACGGTATGAAAGACTGGTGGGATTTGATGGAAGAAAGAGGAACACGAAAAGATAAACCAATGAAACCGCAGGTAGTAGCATGGGAACTCGGCAAATTATTAGATGATGATGCTATAGTTTCGTCAGATTCCGGAACCATAGCTACATGGTGGGCCAGGCAGATTAAAGCAAAACAGGGACAAATGTTCTCCCTCTCCGGAAACCTGGCTACAATGGCTAATGGTCTGCCTTATGCAATTGCCGCACAGGTCGCATACCCTGACAGGCAGTCGGTTGCTTTCGTGGGTGATGGAGGATTCTCCATGCTGATGGCTGAGATTTCAACTTGTGTAAAATATAAACTACCTGTTAAGGTGATTATAATTAAAAATAATACATTGGGACAAATCAAATGGGAGCAAATGGTGTTCCTTGGTAATCCCGAGTATGGTGTAAAATTAGAACCTATAAATTTTGCGAAAATGGCCGAGGCGTGCGGAGCTAAAGGCTTCTCGATCGAAAATGCTAAGGACTGCGGTAAGATTTTGAAACAGGCTCTGGATACCGAAGGACCTGTTGTAATAGAAGCTGTGGTTGATCCATTTGAACCGCCTCTTCCGGCAAAAATTGAATACAAACAAGCTAAGTCGTTTGCTAAATCCCTTGTTCGGGGCGAACCTAACAAAGGCAAAATATCGCTAACGATCGCTTCGGATAAAGTAAGAGAACTTATTTAACTATTCCCGGAGTACGGTCAATTTTCAGGTAATTAATATTAGGATCAATATGCAGGAATTCATAGAACCAAAAGTGGTGGTGATTACAGGAGCTTCTGCCGGTGTGGGTAGGGCGGCGGCGAAAAGATTTGCAAAGGATAAACATAAAATAGCTCTTCTTGCCCGGGGTAAAAAGGGACTTGAAGCAGCAAAGGAAGAGGTTGAATCGCTGGGAGGGACTGCGATCACAATACAATGTGATGTGGCTGATTACGAACAGGTCGACCTTGCGGCATCTGAAGTAGAAGAGAAACTCGGGCCTATTGATATCTGGATAAATAATGCAATGGCTACTGTTTTCGCCCCCTTCATGGAGATTGAACCAAAGGATTATAAAAGAGTTACCGAGGTTACATATCTTGGACAGGTATACGGAACTCTTGCTGCGCTTAAAAGGATGAAGCCTCGCGACAATGGTACTATCGTTCACGTTGGATCTGCGCTCGCCTATCGTGGTATACCGCTGCAAACAGCATATTGCGGATCCAAACATGCAATACAGGGATTTACAGAATCATTGCGGAGTGAATTGCTGCACGAGGGTAGCAGCGTTCACATCGCAATGGTACAGATGCCGGCTCTGAATACACCACAATTCGATTGGTGCAAAACAACATTTGAAAAAAAACCGCAGCCTGTTCCCCCGATATATCAGCCGGAGGTAGCAGCTGATGCGATATATTTTGCGGCGTTTAATAAGAAGCGGGAAATGTATGTGGGTATGAGCACCGCTGTTATTGTCAATGGTAATAAATTCTTTCCGGGTTATGGCGATAAATATCTTGCCAAAAACGGATTCAATTCGCAGCTAACCAACCAGGCTATAGATAAAAACAGACCAAATAACCTGTATGAACCTGTAGAAGGTGATTTCGGGACTCACGGAGATTTTGATAATATATCAAAGGGCGGCAGCTGGCAGCTGAAGGTTGATAAGAACAAAAATTTCATTAGTGCGGTTGCAGCCGGTTTTGCTGCGGTTACTGTGCTGGGCGCCTTTTTCAAAAGATTATTTTAAGATGAATAACTTAAATGCTAAGACTGAAGAAAAAATAGAAGTAAAATTAGAGAATATAAGAGCACGGGCCTATAAAGTTCCCACCGATAAACCTGAGTCCGATGGTACTCTGAAATGGGATTCTACTACCATTATTATTGTTGAATCGGAGGCTGCCGGATATACGGGAATAGGTTATTCCTATACCCATTCCTCAGCCGCAAAGTTCATAAATGATAAGCTGTCGGGTATCATCGAAAATAAAAACCCTATGAATATAGAAGCCCGCTGGTATGATCTGCTCCATGAGATCAGAAATATCGGCCGAGAGGGGATTGTTTCTGCGGCTGTCTCTGCAATAGATATTTCTCTTTCATGATTTGAAAGCCAGGATACTGGGAGTCCCTCTGGTTACTCTCTTAGGTGAATATAATGACTTCGTTGAGATTTACGGAAGCGGAGGTTTTACTTCTTACTCTATTTCAGAATTACAAAAACAACTTTCGGGTTGGGTTGAAGAAGGAATACCGAGAGTTAAAATGAAAATAGGTAGAGAACCCTCTAAAGATGTTGAACGAGTCAAAGCGGCAAGGGAAGCTATAGGCGGTGAAGCTGCGCTGTTTGTGGATGCTAATGGAGCTTATACAAAAAAGCAGGCTCTGAATAAGTCTATTGAATTCCTTAAATACGGAGTAAGCTGGTATGAAGAGCCTGTAACTTCTGACGATCTTGAGGGACTAAGATTCCTCCGGGAAAGGGTTCCGGCTCCCATGGAAGTCACCGCCGGCGAATATGGCTATGATTATTTCTACTTCAAACGTATGCTTGATGCAGATTCGGTTGATGTACTCCAGGCTGACGGTACACGCTGCGGAGGTATAACCGGCTTTCTAAAGGCGAACGTATTGTGCGAGGCGGCTAATATTCCTCTGTCAGCACATACTGCTCCGGCTGTCCACCTGCATGCCGGATGCTGCGCAAAAAGACTTAGACATATAGAATACTTTCATGATCACGTAAGAATTGAAAGGATGTTTTTTGATGGTTTCCCGCAGCCTTCAGGAGGACGGCTGATTCCTGATAAAAGCAGACCGGGACTCGGATATGAACTGAAGAAAAAAGACATTCAGAAATTTGAAGTATAAACTACTCTGATAATTCTGATCAATTAGAAAGGTGATAAATGCAGCAGACCGTAATGGATATTGAAGATCTTGTTGATGAGCTGAAGGATAAGATAAAGGGAGAAGTAAGGTTTGACAAAGGAAGCAGGGCATTGTATGCAACCGATGGTTCAAACTACAGGCAGGTTCCTATTGGTGTTGTAATTCCCAGAGATAAAGAAGATGTTATTACTGTAGTCAGTGCCTGTCATAAACATCAGGTCCCCATTCTTTCACGTGGAGGCGGTACAAGCCTGGCAGGACAGTGCTGTAATGCAGCTGTTATCATGGACTTTTCAAAATATATGAATAAGATATTGGAAGTGAATCCTGATGAGAAATATGCCAGGGTTCAGCCCGGTGTTGTACTCGATAATCTTAGAGACGAAGCTGAAAAATATCACCTCACTTTCGGACCTGATCCGGCAACGCACAACCACTGCACCCTGGGGGGAATGATGGGAAATAATTCCTGCGGAATACATTCGGTAATGTCGGGAAAGACGGTCGATAATGTGCTTGAACTCGACATACTTACTTATGACGGAATAAGAATGACTGTCGGTGAAACAACAGATGAACAATATGAGGCTATATTAAAAGAGGGCGGACGCAAAGCTGATATCTATAAAAAGTTAAGATCTCTCAGGGATAAATATGCGGAGATGATACGGAACAGGTACCCGGATATCCCCCGCAGAGTTTCGGGCTACAACCTTGATGATCTTCTGCCTGAAAAGAATTTCAATGTGGCCAGGGCACTGATCGGATCTGAATCGACTTTAATTGTTATTCTCGAGGCAAAACTTAAGCTCGTCAGCAGCCCTAAAGCACGCACTCTTCTTGTGCTGGGCTACCCCGATGTTTTTTCAGCAGGAGACCATGTTCCCGAGATACTTAAGTTCAAACCCATCGGACTCGAAGGGATTGACAACCTCCTGATCGATTATATGAAGAAGAAGGGGATGAATTTAAAGGATACTAAGCTGCTTCCTGAAGGAGGAGGATGGCTTTTAGTTGAATTCGGAGATGATACTGTAGAGAAATCGGATAATCAGGCTAAGAGATGTATGGAAGCTCTGAAAAAAAATGATAATCCTCCTGATATGAAGTTGTATGATGATAAGGATGAGGAGAAAAAAGTTTGGGAGATCCGGGAATCGGGACTGGGGGCCACAGCTCACGTCCCAGGTAACAAATCTACCTGGCCCGGTTGGGAGGACTCGGCTATTGCTCCTGAGAAAGTGGGTGATTACCTGCGTGATCTTAAAAAACTGATGAAGAAATATGACTACGACGTTTCGGTGTACGGTCATTTTGGCCAGGGATGCATCCATTGCAGGATTACATTTAACTTAAGAACAGCGGAAGGAATCCAAACCTTTAAGGAATTTATAAATGAGGCGGCCGACCTGGTTGTCAGCTATAACGGCTCTCTTTCTGGTGAACATGGAGATGGACAGGCAAGAGGACCATTGCTCTATAAAATGTTCGGGAAGGAATTAATTGACGCTTTCAGGGATTATAAAACGATATGGGATCCTGACTGGAAAATGAATCCAGGAAAGGTTATAGACGCTTATGATATTGATGAAAATCTAAGGCTGGGCACTGATTATAATCCGCCTGAATATGACACAGTCTTTCAATATCCGGAAGATAACTTCAGTTTCGCAAATGCGGCTCTCCGTTGTGTAGGTGTAGGGAAATGCAGACGTGAGGGGGGAGGCACTATGTGTCCAAGTTATATGGTTACGCATGAGGAAATGCATTCCACACGTGGAAGAGCCAGGCTGCTTTTTGAAATGCTTAATGGTAAAGAGCTTGATAATGGCTGGGATAGTGAACCGGTTAAGGAGGCTCTCGATCTATGCCTGGCATGTAAGGGGTGCAAAAACGACTGTCCGGTAAATGTTGATATGGCAACTTATAAATCTGAATTCCTTTCTCATTATTATGGATATAAGGCAAGGCCTATGGCCGCTTATTCTATGGGATTGATATACTGGTGGGGAAGGATTGTGACGAAAGCTCCGGGTCTTGTCAACTTCGTTATGTCAACTCCCGGCTTGAGCAGCTTCGCAAAGTTTGTAGGGGGTATAGCTCAGCAGCGTAAAATCCCCCGATTCGCAAAGCACTCATTCCGCGACTGGTATTCTATCACCAATGGTAGATCCGGCAATAAATCATCAGGTAAACCAAAAGTTATTTTATGGAATGACACATTTAATAATCTTTTTTTTCCGAGAACTTCACTCGCAGGAAAGCTGCTTCTTGAAGAAGCCGGATATGAAGTAATACTTCCTAAAAAAAACCTTTGCTGCGGCCGGCCTTTATATGATTTTGGAATGCTCGATCTTGCAAAAGATTTGCTGAAGGAGATCCTGGAAAGCCTGAAGGATGAAATCGAACAGGGAGTTCCCGTAGTTGGATTGGAACCAAGCTGTATTGCTGTTTTCAGAGATGAGCTGGGAAACCTTTTTCCTAATAACCAGGATGCAAGAAGATTATCGAAACAGACTTATATGATTAGTGAATTCCTCGCGAAAGAAGTTAAAGGTTTTCAATATGAAAGCCTGAACCGGAAAGCTCTCCTGCACGGACATTGTCATCATAAGTCGATCATGGGAATGAATGATGAGACTGATATTCTTTCTAAAATGAACATTGATTTTAGTGAACCGGAGACAGGATGCTGTGGAATGGCAGGTTCTTTCGGTTTTGAGAAAGATAAATACGATGTTTCCGTTAAATGCGGAGAGAGAGTACTTATCCCTGCGGTGAACGATGCCGACAAAGATACATTAATAGTTGCCGACGGTTTCAGCTGCCGTGAGCAGATTAGTCAGCTTACCGAAAGGCAGGCCCTGCATTTTGCTGAACTGTTGTACCTGGCCTCTCATAATAAAAATGCGTCTGCAGAAGAAATTTTTAAAGAGTTGAATGATAAATTAAAAGTATGAAAATCATGAGGTATTATATATGAGCAATGAATTAGGAAAAAAAGTATGGGCAATCGCTGAGGGTTACATACCCAAAAGCAGTACTGGTCCGGAACCTGAAATGTTGAGCCATGAAACGGCTTGTATTTTGAATACATCAGACCGGGAGGCCCACGTTGAAATATCAATTTATTATTCGGACAGAGATCCTTCAGGACCTTACAAGATCACCGTGGAGGCTCAGAGAACCAAACATATCAGATTCAACAATTTAAAAGATCCTGAGCCTATCCCTAAAGGAACAGATTATTCCAGTGTGATAAAATCTGATATACCGATAATCGTCCAGCATACGCGTCTCGACTCACGTCAGGCCGAAAATGCTCTTCTGTCAACAATTGCGTATCCGGCAGAATAAACTTATAAAGCCCGGAGCATTGATATATAAACACAGAAAGGTTGGGATAATTGAAAAAATTAAACCCGAAAATGGGGAGTGGTTTTAGTGTTAAACATTCAACGAAGAGTTCACAGGTCGCCACAATGGTTCTGGATCCCGGGAAGTCTACCGGAGGACCGGATAATAAACACAAAAACAGTGATCAATGGTTATATGTTGTATCCGGGAGAGGAGAAGCCATAATAAATGGAGAGAATATAAATTTAGATGAAGGTGATGTAATTTTGATTGAGGCTGGAGATACACATGAAATTAAAGCCGGAAGTGATCAGAAGTTAGAAACTCTGAATTTTTACTCACCGCCGGCTTATTAAATTATTTTCTCGTTTCTACACAACCTTCTCTCTCCTTGAGGGATCTATAACTTTTGCCCGGGCTGTTAAGTAATAAAATGCCGGGATTACAAATAGAGTAAGTATTGTTGAAACTATTAAACCCCCTATAGCAACGATTCCCATAGGGATCCTCATCTCTTTTCCAGCTGCCCCGATTCCCAAAGCTAATGGAAGCATACCGAGAACAATTGCAACTGTAGCCATTATCTGAGGTTTAAGTTTAGTGGGACAGGCTTCAAGCAGTGCTTCTTTGGGAAGCATGCCCTGTTCCCTCCTGAGCTGATTTGTATAATCGAGTATAAGAATAGCATTGTTCACAACGATTCCTATAAGCATTATAATTGCCATTAGAGAGACAACGTTGAATGCAGTATTTGTTATGTACAGCGCCAGGATAACCCCTATCATTGCCAGTAAAACTGTAAGCATAATAGAGACAGGCTGCCAGAAACTCTCAAGGATCGCTGCAAGCAGCATATATGTGAGAAACACAGCCAGTAAGAATGCGAATAACATATCCTTCACCATATCATTCATCATTTTTACGTTACCTCCCCAACGGATATTATAACCCGGAGGCAAATCCAGTCCCGCCAGTCTTCTGTCGATCTCATTTGTGATATTGCCGAGAGGTACTCCCGCCGCAGGTGCACCTGTAAACATAATCGATACAAACTTATCACGGTGAAGGATTTTTGTATATCCGGCGGTAAACCTAACATCTGCCAGCTGTGATAATCTGAATGGTCCGGACGGAGATGCAACAGTAATATTGGATATTTTCTCTGGTGAGTTGACGGATTTATCATCCATGGTTACCGTTATATCATATTCGTTTCCGAACTCACGGTACTTTGATGACTGAATGCCCTCAACCGATGAACGCAGGGTTAAAGCAAGATCCGTGATGCTTAAGCCCGCTTCAACCAGCTTTTCTCTTCTGGGGAAAACTGTAATTTCCGGTTTACCCGCTCGCGAGCTTTGATCGAAGTTTATGAGTCCCGGAATATCCTTTACCTTTGTCATCACCTGGTTCTTAAGCTGTTCAAGTTTATCAAGATCCTGACCCATTAAAAAGAATTCAACCGGGGCACCGGGACCTCCGGAAGATGAACCAAGGTCAACCTTGACCCTTGCATTGGGTATATCAGCAAGTTCTTTAACGAAAACTGATATCATATCGGGCAGACTAATATCCCTTTCTTTAGCATCAACAAGCTGCACATCCATAAGTGCCATATTTGTACCAATATCAAGCTCGCTCATCCTTCCCAGGTTGGTGATCATATGAGTTACTTCGGGATGTAATTTAATCCTGTTCTCTATCTCGCTGAGCAGATTTCCTGTTGCCTGGAGATTGTAACCTTCAGGCATTTCAACTGAGATTTTTATTTTTCCGTCATCAAATGATGGAAGGAATTCGAACCCGATCCTGGAGCCTGCGGTCATCATTACGATTACCAATATTACAAATGAAGTAAGTACAACAATAAAACTGGTGAACTTATTCTTAAGGAATTTTGCCAGCATGTTCTTATAAAATATTGTCTGTTTCTCTTCGAAGGCATCCAGTTTCCGACTTAGTTTACCCGGTTTGTGCTCTTTTGTCAGGATTAACGATGCAAGCATAGGAGTAAGGGTAAATGACATTATTAGTGAAAAGATCGTGGCAAATACAGCTGCAAGGGCAAGTTCTTTAAGCCACATTCCAACCATAGATGACATATTAGCTACAGGCAGAAATACAACCAGGTTAGTAAGGGTCGATGCCAGAACTGCCACCATTACCTCTGAGGTTCCCTTAAACGCCGCCTGTTTTATGGTTTCACCCATTTTCTTGTAACGGAAAATATTTTCAATTACTACAATCGAGTTTGCCACGAGTACGCCTACTGAAACCGAGAGACCCATTAAAGTCATCATATTAAGGGTTAAGCCTGAAACCTGGAGAAGCAGGAATGTGGAGATAATTGAAGTGGGCATAGATAAGGCAACTATGATCGTAGAACGCAGATCATGAAGAAAGAGGAATAAAACGAGTGCTGTGAAAATAACACCAAGGTAAATATTGCTCATCGTATCGTCTACACTGCTCTGAACAAATCCTGACTCATCATTTACAATTTCCAGGGTTGCACCCTGGGGAAGGGCCGACTCAATATCAGGGAGCGAAGCCTTAATTGCTTCAGCAACTTTAACAATATTTCCTTCAGCACTTTTTACTATACCAAGCCTGACAACATTTTCATTTCTGAAATTCTTCTTTACATTATAATAAACCGCCCTCTGCCTGATGTCTTTGCCTACATCCTCAACTTCAGCAAACTGCCTTACTTTTTTAGGTCCGTAAGGAGTAGGAACCTCAAGTTCATTTATTGCATCAGGACTAGCGTATTGGCCATTCAGCCTTACGGTGTATTCCTGATCGCCTATCTGAAAATATCCTCCGGGGATATCCATATTATGGATCCTGAGTATCTGGCTCAACTGCGGGAGTGATATGGAATTTTCATAAACTTCTTTGTTGTTCAGAATTACCCTTACTTCCCTTTCCTGACCGCCGGTGATTTGAACGTTTGCAACTCCTTCTATCTGGGAGAATCTGTCCTTCAGTGTTTTGTCGGCAATTTCATATAGCTGTCTTGGATCAAGATTCCCGCTCAGCACAAGATCTACAACAGGGAACTGCTTCAGGTCAACCTTCTGTACAATAGGTTTCTTTGAATCCTCGGGGAGGTCATTTATTATTTCATCAACTTTATTCTTCACCTCCTGATTGGCAACGTCAACATCCTTTCCCATCGTAAATTCGACAATAATAATCGACAGGCCATCCAGTGAATATGATTCTACTCTTTCAATCTGGCTTATTGTTGAAATTGATTCTTCTATTCTTTTGCTGATCAGCGTTTCAATTTCTTTTGGGCCGGCACCCGGATAAACGGTTGAAATAGTTACATAGGGAATTTCGACATCAGGTTGAAGGTTCAGGTTCAGTCTAAAGAAGGAAATCAAACCGAATATTACGAAAACAAGAAGTCCTACAGTTGTTAAAACAGGACGATTTATAGATACTTTTGCAAGAAACATATTATAATTCCTTCTATTGAATCACTTTTACGGTGGTACCATTCTCAACCTGGTCTCCACCCTTTATAATCAATCTGTCACCGGGTTTTAAACCTTTGCTGAGTTCATAATATATCCCGCTCTCGCGTCCGTTTTCGGCATAAACTTTAACGGCTTTGCCGTTATTTTCAGTAAAAAGATAATACCCTTTTTCATCCATCATAATCAGGTTCCGGGGGATTATAATTGCATTCGGGTTTTCATAAACCAATACTTTGATTTCAACAGTTACACCATTTTTCAGTTCATTATCAGGATTATTGAATTCAGCATCAACATAAAACGACTGTCTTGCAGGATCTATCCCAAGAGAAACATCTGTTACTTTACCTGCATATTCTTTTCCATTGTATATCGCTGTCGTTTTCATTCCCTTACTGATCATACCGATTTCTTTCTCAGATACCCAGATTTTTGCTCGCATTATGTTTGTCTGGGCAACGGTAAACAGGTATGCATCGTTTTTAACATTATCCCCTTCGTTAACCTTCAGATCAACAATTCTTCCGTCGAGAGGTGACTCTACAAAAAGGATCTGTTTAAGAGATTCATAATTTCTCTTGCTTACCAGGTATTGTGTCTCTGCTCCGTCATAATTTGCCTGTGACGTCTCGCCTGCATCAAGCAGTGATTTAATCCTTTCGTAATTCTTCTTTGCATTTTCATAAGAGGTTTTGGCCTGTTCATACTGAAGTGCGGGATTAGAAATATCGAACTCCACTATTACCTGTTTTTCTTTAACGTAATCCCCAACCCGTGCGTTTATCTTTTCAATCTTGCCTCCGGATATAGCTCCTTTTGTTGCCTCTTTAATACCGGTTAGCTTTGCATAAAAACTCACGTATTTCTGAAATGGTTTATACGCAACAGTTTCAACCTTTACGGGAATTCCTTCCTCCGTCTGGATCTGCTCCATGCTCTTTGCTTCTTCATCATTTTTATTCCCGCATCCGGGAAAGAAAGATCCGGCTAATACAATTATTATAAAAATGAATATCTTGTTTAACGGTC
This sequence comes from uncultured Bacteroidota bacterium, assembly GCA_963839165.1. Lineage (GTDB taxonomy): Bacteria > Bacteroidota > Ignavibacteria > Ignavibacteriales > Ignavibacteriaceae > DATFVA01. Next base: position 30,380 of record CAWIUG010000012.1, read on the forward strand.
TCATTTTAATCATCTTCTCCTCTAATGGATTATTTTAAAAATCATTTAATCATTTAATAGATTGAACATAGAATAATATTCTGGATCGACCTTACCTATCATTTGTTCAAGTTCATACCTTGTCATTAAATAACTATAAACTGTCTGAAGCCGGTTCAGCCTGGCCTGTCTCAGAGAAATGTCGGCATTCTGAACCTCAAGCTGGCTGCTTGTGCCTTCTTTATACCTGACCGTAGCAATCTGGTAGGCCCTTTCGGCAAGGGATACGTTCTTATCCTGCGTTTCTACAACCGACTGCACGCGTTTCAATTCATTTATCTTTGATTTAACCTGGGCGGTCAGAAAATCTTTTAGTTGAACAACCTGTTCTGCAGTCTGCTGATAAGTTAAAGTTGATTGTTCAACCCGGTTAGCAGTCTGCTGCCCCTTCCATAGGTTGATAGAGAAATTAACACCTACTGTAAGAGAGGAATAATTTTGAAAGTCCCATTTATCGGCAGAACCAGCATACGAATAATTACCAAAAGCAGCAATATTCGGCCAATATTCTGCCCGATCCAGGTCTATAAATGCATCATCCACCTGGGATTTCAAACTTAATGTCTGCAGGCTGAGGTTAGATTTCAAAACCTCATCTATCATATCCTGAACTTCGGGAACAGGCATAGGCTGATAACTTATATCACCTCCAACATCAATTTCATTCTCAGGATTTAATCCCAGCAGTATCTTCAAACCGTCTTTTGCATCTTTCAGTTTATTTTCCATATCAAGCAGGGTTGGCCTGATATTTTCAACCTGTACCTCTGCCTGAAGATTATCAAACTCGGAGACTAACCCCTGACCATATAATGCATTTACATTGTTATAATTCTCCTGTGCATTTTCAAAGCTGGCTTTTGTAATCTTATATACTTCTTTGGTCAGGAGTACACCGTAAAAAGCCTTCTCAACGTTTAATATAGTTGCTGAGATGGTATTCTTAAGCTGAGTTTTTGAAAGATCAAGATAAATCTGAGAAGCACCTATTCCGCGGAATACAGCAGAACTGAAAAGGATCTGGGTTAGCTGGAGGTTTGTTTCATAATTATTAGCGAGAGCAAATGACTGCAGACTATATCCTACCGGCTTGAATTTATTATTGTCACGGGGAATAACTCCTTCGTCAAAAAGAACTGAGTAGGTTGCATTTCCCAAAAGAGCTGCAAAATCCGGAAAAGGGGTTTTTGGCTTTTCGAGGAAATGAGTAAATCCTGCCGACAAATCAAGACTGGGCAGCGCATATCCGAACGCCTCATGAACTGCAGCTGATGCCTTTTGAACATTCATTTCAGCGATCTTCACATCGCTATTGTTTTTCAGGGCAGTCTGAATAGCTGTATCAAGCGTGTACGTCTGCTGCTGCGGGTATGCAAAACTAGCTAACAGAAATGATACAAATAGAAGCAGATATTTTGGTATATGTTTCATTTATCTTCCGGTCTGATATTAATTTTAAAGGGGGAAGCACATATATTTCCGGCGAGCGATAATTTGACATCAATCGCTCCGGATCGTAGGAATTTGGTAAGTAACTGAGATTTTTCATCTCCCCCGGATACACTTATATTAAATATTAACTCCCCTTTTTACCGCAGCCGGTTTTGTTCCGGAAACATGGTAAAAAGTACTAACCAAACTTAGGGAATTAATGATGAATTTGTAAATAAAATGAGAGCTAAATAGGAAGGAATTATTTAATCGGAATAAAATTATGGTGAACGGTAGAGAGGGGCAGAAGCCCATCTCTACCGAAAATTAGTTGAATTAAAGTGGAAGATTTATTTTAACCGTACAGGTCCGGCTTTTCTTACTTCGTCGGACGTTCCTTTAGTAAAGAGCTTGAAATTTTCAATAAATCTGGCGGCAAGTGCATCATATTTCTTCCAATATTCCTCTTTATTTCCCCAGCTTGAGGATGGGTCAAGTACTTCTTCCGGCACACCTGGACAGCTAAGCGGAACTTCAAATCCAAATAGTTTATCTTTTCTATACTTTACCTCACCAGCTGACCATCCAAAGCTGCATTAAAAAGATTACGAGTATGACGTATACTTATTCTTTTACCAACCCCAAAACTTCCTCCAACCCAGCCTGTGTTCACAAGCCAACATTACATTGTGTTTCAGTATCCTTTGCTTTAGCATTTCAGCATAATCCTAAGGATGACGAACCATAAACGGAGCTCCAAAACAAGCACTGAATGTTATCTGTGGTTCAATTCCCAGACCGATTTCAGTTCCTGCTATTTTAGAAGTATATCCGCTTATAAAATGATATTGTGCTTGCGCATGGATGTCAACTTCGCAATTGGCGGCAGAACTCCCGAAGCATCGCAGGTTAGAAAAATGATATTCTTCGGATGACTCTACATTAGCCAACTTCCAGAATGTGTTAGAAATAAAATTAAGAGGATACGATGCACGTGTATTTTCAGTAATATGTGTCATCATCCAGATCAATTTTCCTTGATACCGGATCATAAACTACATTTTCAAATATTGTTCCGTATTTCTTTGTACATGCATAGATTTCCGGTTCTAGTTCAGCAGAAAGACTGATTACCTTTGCATAACATCCGTTTTCAAAATTAAAATGCCATTTGACGCTCCAGCCATGTTCATCATCGCCAATTAATCCTCTGGATCAGCTGAGAGCGTGGTTTTACCTGTTCCGCTTAAGCCAAAGAAGATTGCAGCATCTCCATTTACCGACATTGGCAGAACAATGCATTGGAAGGACATCATCAAAAGTAAAAAGAAAATTCAGAACGGTAAAAACAGATTTTTTTATCTCCCCGCCATAAAGAGAGTTTGCGATTATTGCGATTCTTTCAGCAAAATTCATTACAATTGCGGTTTCAGTCCTTGTTCCGTCAATGAAGGGATCTACATTAAATCCCGGAAGAGCTATTACTGTAAATTCAGGTATAAACTTTTTTAATTCATCACGGTTATCAGTGGTGATAAACATGTTCCTTGCAAACAGACTATGCCAGGCTTTTTCAGTAATTATCCTGATAGGCATCCTGTAATCAGGGTCAGCGCCGGCATAACAATCCTGTACAAACAATTCTTCACCCTGACAGTAAGCCTGAACTCTTCCTATTAAGTTGGTTGAATTTTTCAGAACTGAAGGGTCGGTTATAAACTCCCCACCATATTTTATCCTCAGTCGATTGTTCCTGAACTACAAATTTGTCTGCTGCAGCGCTGGCAGTATGTTTTCCGGTATTTAGAACGAGGGCACCATGCTTCTGTAATCCTGCCCTCATTACGGAAAATGACTTCTTCATACAGAGCTTCCTCAGGGAGGTTCCAGAAAACACTGTCTAATCCTGTTAGACCCTGGTTCTTCAGCCTGAAGTCGGACGCGATTTCCATTGCCTGTTTTGTTGCCGGGGTATTGAATTCCAGATATTTACTCATGACCAATCCCTCACTAATTTTCTGTCGCCAATATAAAGTTCATTAGGTGAATTAGGATCGAGAGCCCATTTCATTCTTTCGATTCCTTCCGTTATATCTTTAATCGACCCGCAATAGCTCAGTCTCAAATATCCCTCCATCCCGAATTCTGCACCGGGGACAGTTAATACCTGGACCTTATCAATCAGGAATTCAGAAAGTTTACTTGAACTCTTATCATATGTAGAGAAATCAGCAAAGCAGTAAAAGGTTCCATCAGGCTTGTTTACTTTTACACCGTCGAATGACCTGAGAAGATCAATCATTATATTCCTGTTGTTCTCAAGCGTGGTGCGGAGACTCTCAACACCAGATTGTATTCCGTTAATGGCACCAACAGCTGCCTTCTGAAGAAGGACTGATGGTCCTGATGTCTGATGTCCCTGTATATTCGACATAGCCTCGATGAGCTTCTTATTACCTACGGCCCAGCCAATACGAAAACCTGTCATAGCATACTGCTTGGATACTCCGTTTATAACTATGAGCTTCGAATTTTCATCAAGTTTTTTTCGCGTACTTGTAGCAGTTAATAGGTTTCCTGCCATCGAAAATAAGCCTGTGGTAGATATCGTCCATGATCAGGTAGAGATCTTTCTTCTCGCAGAATTCAACAACATCAGCAATGAATTCCTCCGAATACATGGCTCCGGAAGGATTGTTAGGACTGTTTATGATTACTGCTTTTGTATATGATCCTACACGGTCCTCTATATCCTTCAGCCTGGGATAAAACGTACCGTCTTCGGCATAAGCAGCAACTCCGATCGCACCTACCAGTCTGGCCATATCCGGGTAACTTACCCAGTAAGGGGCGGGATATATTAACTCCTCCTGCGGATTTAGAATTGCCTGCAGAGCAACCATGATAGCCTGTTTGGCTCCCCCTGAAGCAATAACATTCTCAGGATTAACTTTTCTATCATAAAATTCTTCGGTATACCTGATGATTGCCTGCTTTAAGGCAGGTATTCCATCTGCAGGGGCATACCTTACTTCACCTGTATTGACATGTGAAACGGTTGCCAGAATGGCATCCATTGGAACTTTACTCTTAGGTTCTCCGCCGCCAAGGTGAATTACTGGATCACCTTTTTCCTTTAATATCGCAAATTTCTCATTCAGCTTTAAAGTCGGAGACGCTTTAATCGATTTGGCAATTAGACTTAAACTCATATATAATCCCCATAGATTATCTATAGATTTTCAAAAAATATTTATATATCAAAATTATCGGTAGTTAATCTGATAAGCAAGATAATATTACGTAATTTTGACCTAATGGGAGGTTTTTTATGAAAAATGGAAATGTTTTTGAGGATGTCCCGGCAGAGATCCCAGAGGAAATTATCCGGGAAATATTCTCAGCCGAAAATGTCAGGATAGAAAGAATAATATCAAAGGGACATTCTTCTCCTGAAAACTTCTGGTATGACCAGCAGGAAAGTGAGTGGATTATATTGCTGCGCGGGAGGGCAAAGCTTAAATTTATTGATAAAAGTAGTCCTGTTGAACTAAAAGAAGGTGATTATTTAAATATACCCTCACATCTAAAGCATCGGGTTGAATGGACAGATCCGGTAATCGAAACCATCTGGCTCGCTGTGTTCTATTGAAGTGAACGTTTGAATTAGTTAAGTTATTTATATTATTTTTTGTTCCGGGGTATACCCGGTGACTGAGGAGAAAAATTTTAAGTCAATTTTATAAAATATATTTATACTGAAAGGACTCTCAATGTTTGATAAAAAGATTTATATGGATAGGCGAAATAAACTTAAAAAACAGCTTAAGTCAGGCTTAATACTCTTCCCCGGAAATGAAGAACCGGCTATGAATTATCCGGGAAACACTTATGTTTTCAGACAGGACAGCAGCTTTCTTTATTACTTCGGAGTAGACCAGGCAGATTTGTTTGGTGTTATTGATATCGATAACGATGAAGATATTATTTATGGAAATGAATTTGATATATATGATATTATATGGATGGGACAGCAGACCACCATCAGGAATAAGGCTGGCAGGGCAGGTATAAATAAAACCGAACCAGTTAAAAATCTTACCGCTAAAATTGATAATGCGATTAAAAGAGGAATAAAAATTCATTACCTCCCTCAGTACAGGTATAAGATAATCAACTGGATGAGCAAGCTCCTGGGAACTCAGCCGGATGCCATAAATAAATATGTTTCTTCAAAACTAATTGAGGCTGTAGTAGCACAGAGATCAAAAAAAATAAAGGAAGAGATAAGCGAGATTGAATATGCACTCGATATAGCTTATGAGATGCATACTACTGCTATGAAAATGGCTGAACCTGGAATGATAGAAAAAGAGATTGCGGGAGCTATAGAAGGCATCGCTTTATCTATGGGCCCAGGGGTTTCGTTTCCCCCTATTGTCTCTATCCATGGAGAAATCCTTCATAATCACAGTTATAATAACAAGCTTAAGTCGGGTGACCTGATGGTTAATGATTCGGGGGCGGAATCCTACCTTCATTATGCTAGTGATATCACAAGGACGTTTCCCGTGGATGGAAAGTTTACAAATAAACAGAAAGAAGTGTACGAGATCGTATTGAAGTCTCAAGTTGATTCAATAAAAGCAATGAAGCCGGGAAGAAAGTTCAGGGATATACATCTGCTCGCCGCAAGAACAATAACGGTGGGACTTAAAGAACTTGGCCTGCTGAAAGGCGACGTTGATGAGATTATAAAGGCAGGGGCACATGCAATGTTTTTTCCTCATGGGCTCGGTCATATGCTCGGACTGGATGTTCATGATATGGAAGGCCTGGGAGAAGATTTTGTGGGTTATACTGATAAAGTTAAAAGGAGTGAACAGTTCGGACTCGCATATGTTCGTATCGGTAAGGAACTTGAACCGGGATATGTATTAACTGTTGAGCCCGGAATTTATTTTATGCCTGAATTGATTGATTTCTGGCGAGGAGATAATAAGTTCCGCCAGTTCATCAATTACGATAAGGTAGATACTTATAAAGGGTTTGGCGGAATAAGAATAGAAGATAATGTTCTTGTAACACGTGATGGTTATAGAGTTCTGGGAAAACAGGCAATTCCTAAAACAATAGATGAAGTTGAAAGAATGTGCTATACCTAAATTGTAATTTTAGAGGAGCAGGTTTCTGTTTAGCTGATAAGTAAATTGTTTTATAATTCGGGGAGACTGAAATGGAAAAATGCGTAAATCATCCTGAGAGAAATGCATTCTCAATCTGTCATGGCTGCGGCAGGCATTTTTGTGAAGAATGCCTAAACGCAGGAACTGACTTTAACTACTGTAATTCCCCTGAGTGTCAGAAAAAACTGCAGGAGGAATTAGAGAGCCGGAAAATTGGCTGTCCTAACTGCCAGAGCGAATTGAGCATATCTGGTGATGAATTTCAGTCAGGTGGATTCAGATGTCCTGAATGCGACTCATTTATTGTACTGCTTGATGGAAAACCGGAGGTTCTGGCTGATAAAAATTATGTCCAATTACTTTCTTCACTCAACCAGGGGGATATAGCAATCATTAAATCAATGCTGGATGATGCAGAGGTTGATTATTACGTTACAGGTGAAAATTTTCTTGCGGTTCGTCCCTTACTTGAACCTGCGGTATTTTACGTAGACGAAAAGGATCTTGAACTGGCAAAAGATATCCTGAAGGATTTTGAACTTCACCTGTTTGGTTTCTCTACAAATAATGAGACAGAAGAATAGTACCCTGATTACCTTGTAATCCTTATCCCGACGTATTCACAATCTGTCATATCATTCACATTATTTATATTTTTAGGGATCATTATACAGCAATTATTTATGGTGAAGAATTTATGAAAAAAGTACTTGTAGTCTCCTCCCTGTTTACCATTCTCTTTTTTACAGGGTGTTTAAAGGAACGAACCAGCCATCAACAGCAGGTAAAGCTATGGATTCTCTCAGGACAATGATCGCACAATTTGCACCGACTGAAATCAGGTATGATTCCTCATTACTGAACAACAGGCAGAAAATGGTTATCGGGAAACTTTATCAGGCTTCCCGCTTAATAGACAGTATTTTTCTTCAGCAGGTGTTTTCTAAAAACGTTGAGATTAAAAACCAGCTTTTGGATGGAACTTCAGAAGAAGACAGCCTGAAACTCATCTATTTTAATATTTAATTTTGGACCTTTTGACCGGCTTAATCATGATGCTGCCTTTATTGACAGCTATAAAAAGCCAGCAGGAGCCAATTTCTATCCTCCTGAAATGACTAAACAGGATTTTGAGTATTGGATAAAAAATCATCCTCCTGATGAAAAAAGTTTTACTTCTGAATTCACTGTCATCAGAAAAGAAAACGATTCTTTAAAAGCTATTCCATACAGCCAATTCTACCAGCCTGAACTCGATAGTATTTCAGCTCTTTTAACAGAAGCGGCTAAGTATGCTGACAACCCCTCGCTTAAAAAGTATCTAACCCTGAGAGCGAAAGCTTTTAAAACGAACGATTACTTCGAAAGTGATATGGCCTGGATGGATCTTAAAAATAATGATATAGAAGTTGTTATAGGTCCTTACGAGGTCTATGAAGATGCTTTGTATAATTACAAGGCCTCATTTGAAAGCTTTGTAACCATAAAAGATCCCGAAGAAAGCGCGAAGCTGGAAAAGTTCGGCAGCTACCTCAAGGATATTGAAAACCATCTTCCACTGGAGAAGAAATATAAGAATACAGAACGCGGATCGGAATCGCCTATCGTTGTAGCTAATGAAGTATACTGCGCCGGAGATGCTAAATCCGGAATACAGACCCTGGCATTCAACCTGCCGAATGATGAGAGAGTTAGGGAGGCAAAAGGTTCCAAAAAGGTAATGCTCAAGAACGTTCACGAAGCTAAGTTCGAACAGCTTCTGAAACCGATAGCACAAATTGTACTTGATCAGGATCAGCTGAAATACGTAACGTTCTCAGGATTTTTTAATCATACTTTAATGCATGAGATGTCGCACGGTGTCGGGCCCGGTATTATTACCTTAAACGGAAGGAAAACTGCTGTAAATAAAGAGTTGAAAGAAACCTACTCTACCCTTGAAGAATGCAAAGCAGATATTCTTGGGATGTATAATAACATTTATATGATAGATAAAGGTGTCTATCCGAAAGAATTTGCAGAGGAGACCTACGTTACATTCCTTGCGGGAATATTCAGATCAGTAAGGTTTGGAATAAATGAGGCTCATGGAGGTGGTAACGCTATTATTTATAATTTTCTGCTTGAAAAAGGAGGATATGAATATAACCCCGATAAGAAGAAAGTCAGGGTTAATCTGGATAAGATCTATCCTGCCTTAGAAGAGCTTGCAAATAAAGTTCTCATGATCCAGGCAACCGGAGATTATGACGGAGCGAAAAAGTTCATCGCAAAATATGCCGTCAGCTCCCCCTCGATGGACACATTAAGATCGGAACTTATAAAACTTCCGGTGGATATAAGACCTGTTTTTCAGATTGAAGAAGTGCACAGCAAATAAGCTTATAATTCGAATGAAGAGGCTGTTTTATTTAGACAGCCTCTTTTTAATCATTCAAGTTCATCAATTACCTTAATACTCCCCTTAACCGGAAGTTCAATAGCATATGTCTTTCCGGTTTTATTGCTTAACACATCACTGCGAAGCCACGGGTTATACATTTTCAATATTTTATAATTTATCCCCTTATCGATTGCAAAATCGGCCATATTATTTATGGGACTGCTTACTTTAACTTCGTATGTCGGCAGCTCAGGGTAAAGATCATCTTCATCGATGGAAAAGCCATAATTCTCAGGATTCCGAAGTATTGCTTTCATCGCGATTATCCGGGCAACATATCTTGAAGTTTCATCACTCAGAACGAGATTATAATAGTTGTTGGTTTTCTGCTTGATCATCTGTTTTTCTACCCCGTTTGTTCCCATATTAAAAGATGCCGCAGCCATAGTCCAGTTTCCAAATTCGTTGTACGCATCCTTAATATAAAGACATGCTGCCTCGGTAGATTTTTTCAGGTCATAACGCTGATCAACTTCATCATTTATTTCAAGTCCGTACCTTTTTCCGGCGGCCTCCATAAACTGCCAGAAACCGACAGCACCGGCAGGAGAAACAGCATTGGACAAACCGCTCTCAATTACGGATACGTATTTAAAGTCATCCGGAATACCGTGTTCTTTCAATATAGGTTCAATAACCGGGAAATATCTGTTTGCCCGTTTCAATGTGATTATAGTATAGGAGTGATAATATGTGTTAACGATAAACTCCCTGTCCATTCTCTCCTTTACCTCAAAATTATCGAGAGGTACTGTTTCACCTGCAAAGTCGAGGTGTTCAGGAATAGGGGGCGAGACAATTTTATAACCCTGCGGAAACTTATCATCTTCGGGGACGACCGCAGAAGCATTTGATCCTGTTATCCCTGGCATGAATAAAAAAAGCGGAACAGCAGCTGCAAACCCCAGAAGAAACGTATACAATCTGGGGGTGTTAAACTTTTTCATAGTATTATATGATTATTTATTGAATGAATAAAATATAATTAAATATCTTACTTTGTAAATACCATTTACAGCACTGAGATCAGTTATTTAAAATAAAAAACCCCTCTACCCGTACCGGGTGAGGGGTTCAAACCAATATTACAGGAAATTTACTGGCCTAAGTAAGCCTTCAAAGAACTGCTTCTGGATGCATACCTTAAACTTCTCAGGGCTTTTTCTTTAATCTGTCTCACCCTTTCGCGTGTAAGATTAAAGCGTTCGCCTATCTCTTCAAGGGTAGCTGCATGCTCGCTGTTTATTCCGAAGTATAATTTTATTACTTCTGCTTCTCTCTCATTGAGAGTTGAGAGCACGTTTTCAACTTCCTGCTTAAGAGACTCTTTCATCAGAGTTCCATCAGGAGAAGGCTGCTGATCATTAACAAGGATGTCACCGAGACTATTCTTGTTATCATCACCTTCTTTTAATGGCGCATCCATACGAACATGGCGTCCATAAAGCTGCATTGTATCGGCAACTTCTTCTACATTCATATCAAGAACCTGTGCAAGTTCTTCTGTAGTAGGTTTTCTCTCAAATTCCTGTTCGAGGTCCCTGTAAGCCTTGCTTAACTTACCAAGAGAACCGACACGATTAAGAGGAAGCCTTACGATTCTTGACTGCTCGGCAATTGCCTGCATGATTGACTGCCTTATCCACCATACTGCATAGGAGATAAATTTAAATCCCCTTGTCTCATCGAATCTCTGCGCGGCTTTTATTAATCCCAAATTTCCTTCATTTATAAGATCACCAAGGGATAATCCCTGATTCTGGAATTGTTTTGCAACACTAACTACGAATCTCAGGTTAGCTTTGGTTAACGCTTCGAGTGCCTGTTTATCACCTTTCTTAATCCTAATCGCCAGCTCAATTTCCTGGTCAGGTGTAAGCAAGTCTACTTTACCAATTTCCTGTAGATACTGGTCAAGCGATTTACTTTCCCTGTTAGTGAATTGCTTGGTTATCTTCAATTTAATCGACTCCTAATAATTTGGTTTATGGATTATTACATTAGATATAAGAACAATAGAATGGGTTCGTGTATTCCGCTAAAATATAACTATACAATATATGTAATTTGTCCGTAAAAGTTAAGCTAAAAATGAATCCTATTAAGGATTTCTGTCTTATAGACGCCTCGATCCCTTAAAAAGTTTCATTAAAGTGATCGGGATCAGACTGGAGATAAATATTTGCCCTTTTTTCCATGCCCTCCATTTTTGTTAAGCTGATAATAAGGATTTAATCGAAAAAACTCAACTGCCCTGTTTTTACGATGGAATCAAAGGATTCCCCCATCAAACTTAGGACAGAATCGGCGATAGGCTTGATTTGTTTATCGATATAATGCTGGTAATCTATATCGTTATGCTTTAATTCCACAGGCACCGGCCCTCGTTTGGTAATAACATAATATATGGTGCCGCTATTCTGATCTATTAATTTTGCAGCCCGGTACATGCTGTGGAAGGTTCCTGGTATAGTCTTCAACATCTTTACGCAGTCTTTTTCTGTATACAAGTTTGTCATCAAACTGGCCGGTATAGACATTTTTCACAACCTCTTTGATCCAGCTCTTTATTTCCTTTTCATAAAAGATCCGTTCGTATAATTCAACCTGAAATTCCTTTGCAAGTTTTGTCCAGTCGCTTCTTACAAACTCAAGCCCTACAAATTCCAGTCTCTCTTCCTCTCCCTTTCTCAGCAGCCCGGCATACCTTTTTTTGGCTCCCGATTCTCCTCCCCTTGCCGGTGTAATAATAAATTTCCTGTAGTATTTTTCGTACTCTATTTCAAGGAAGGATTCAACCCCGAATTCTTCCTTAATTCTTTTTTCCCAGTATTTATTCAATTCTGCAACCAGCTTACTGCCATCCTGAGTTGAAAAATTAGTTATGTTTTCAGGGAGTTTTACGAAGAGAGAATCAGTATCTCCGTAAACAACTTCATATCCCTTCCTTTCAAGAAATTCTTTACTTCTCAGCAGCAGCCACTGACCGGTACCTGTTATGGCAGATGGAAGATCAGGATGATAGAACCGGCATCCATAAGAACCCATAACACCATAGAAGCTGTTCATTAAAATCTTAATTGCCTGAGAAAGCTGCTTGTCATTTTTCCTCTTAGCCTCAGACCTCTGCTCTATAAGCTGCGAAATGAAGTCGGGCAGGAAATGCTGTGATGTTGAAAATTTATAACCTGCGGGGGTTCTGAGAGCATCCTCTGTGGAAAGGAGTCTTGATAAGGGATCAATTTTAAAAGTCTGGATAATCGACGGATACAGGCTCCTGAAATCAAGGACTATTACATTATTATACAAACCCGGTTTGGGATCGAATACATAACCTCCTGCTGCATGTTCGGATAATTTAAGGTCACGTACATTTGGAGCAACGAATCCTTTCCGGTGCAGCCTGGGAAGAAAAAAATGATCAAAGGCTGCTGTCATCATTCCCAGCTGGTCCATAAGCAAGCCCGAAAGCTGAGAACGCCGTATGGATAATTCAATCAGGCCCGACTTCCTGAATATTTCTGAAACAAGTAAAGTATCCTTCAAATTATATTCTGCAAGCCGCTGCTTATCCTCCTTAAATAATCTTTCTATCTCTGCCACCTTATCTTCACCAGGAGTTATTATCTTACCTTCCTGCAGTAATTCCTGTGCTACGGTTTCAAGCTTATAATCCTCAAAAGTAAAAAAGGAGGATCGGAGCGACTGGGGACCATCTATTACTACCCTTCCATATACAGAGGCAAAATATCCTCCGGCTTTACGGCTGCGCAGTGAAACTCTTCCGTTTCCCCGGGCTATATCGAAAGGAATATAAAGTTCATTACATTTCTTTTCAAGAAACATAAGATCGAAACCTATCACGTGCCAGCCGATTATAATGTCGGGATCCTCTTCCCTGAACCACGCTAAGAACGTCTGGATCAATTCTGTTTCACCGGCATAAAAGGTAATAACTTCATCGTTGGTTCCATCACCAAGCATGAATACTTTTTGAGCTGTACCTTTAGAACCTGTGATATTTACAGCGACTGAATAGAGTATACGGTTTCCTGAACCTGTTTCAATATCTATCGAAGCAATTTTTAGATTGGGAGTGAATTCGGCTGACTCGATTTTGGGATTGGTGAACCTGGTTAATTTTCCGGAAGCTGCTGGTTTCCCGGTAACCAAGATTTGTGCATTAAGGAAGCGTTCCATAAGGTATCTTCGAATCGGGTCAACGTCAGATTCATAACTCGGGATACTTTTTTTATCAAGTTCTTCAGCAGATGACCTGAGGTCTCTTTCACTGTTAAAATATACTGCGTCTACATCCTCAAAAGCAAAATTTTTCAGTTTGACGGGCTTACGCTTAAAAGGTAAATTAATTCCTGTATCTTCTTCTGATCTCCGAATAAAAAATACAGGCCTTACATTCGTAATAATAATTTCGATAGGACCCGAATCTTCTGTCACTCCGATGAATTTTAGAACATTCCGCCCGTTAATATCCTGCCATTCTCCGGTTAATATGAAGGCTTTAACTTTATCCAATGTTTTTTTTGATTTTGTTTCCTTTGGCTCTGTCAAAATTTCACTATTTTTCGGGGTATTCAATTCAATTATTTTTCTAAAACGCCAAATTACTTGAAAAAATAAGGATAAAAATGAAAATATATTTCTTTTTTCTGATGTTCGGTCTGCTCACAGCTTTTACCGCAGCACAGGATAATGATACAACGGCAACAGCATCAGGATTACAGTACATAATACTGGAGAGTGGTGACGGAATAAAAGCTGAATCCGGAAAAGAAGCTACTGTTGACTATACAGGTTATCTGACGGATGGGAGAGAATTCGATTCTTCAGTAAAGAGAAATCAGCCCTTTTCATTTACAATCGGTGAAGGCAAAGTTATAAAGGGGTGGGATGAAGGAGTAGCCTTAATGAGAGTTGGTGATAAATTCAGGTTCATTATACCCCCATCCCTTGCGTATGGAGAAACCGGGGCTGGTGATGTAATACCTCCGAATGCTGTGCTGATTTTTGACGTAAAATTGCTTGAAATTTCGGAACCTAAACTAGCCCTGGGAGATACTCTGCTTTTGACAATTTTTGAAAGCGGAATCGACTCTGCGGTTAATCGTTATCATTATCTCAGGGAAAAGATGAATGAGGAGTATGATTTCCGTGAGCCTCAGTTAAACATTCTGGGTTATTTATTGCTGAGAAACAAGATGATTAAAGAGGCTATAGAGATCTTTAAACTTAATGCGGAAGTTTTTCCTGAATCAGGCAATGCTTATGACAGTCTTGCAGAGGGATATATGGCTGATGGAAATTTTAAGCTTGCAGAACAAAACTACCGGAAATCTCTCGATCTGGATCCTGACAATGAAAACGCCAGGGAGATGCTTAACAAGCTCAAAGCGGGTAATAAATGAAAAGCACTCTTTTCAAAACATTAACTATATTGATTGCGGTTATCTTCATACCGATTCTTTTCTTTACTGTTTATGAAATAAGTTCACTTAACAGCAATGAACAGGTCCTCGATCAGATTTATACAAACCAGCTCGATGCAATACTATTTTCAGTAAACCAGTACTCTGAAGATGTGGTTAGCAGCTGGAGGAATAAGATAAATAATGCTGTTTCCGGAAAAAATGAGGGATTGATAAATACATTCCTTAAGCAAAACGAGCCTCTGAGCTATATATTCATCGCCGATAGTTCCCAGGGAGAGAATCTGACCGTCTTCTCAAAACAAGGGAATACACGGAACGACAGCATAACATCATTACAAATTATTGGCAGTAGAAAGCAAATTATTGAGAGACTCTATACATACGGAAACAGCGGTTATCTGAAACTGGAGCCTCTAAGTTTATCGCCTGATCTTTCTGCGGTTCTTTTTCTACTGGATGATAATTCACTCTGCGGCTTAATTTTTAATTCTGCTAAATTTATAAATCAGCAGCTCGACTCAAAGATGAAGAGTATCGCCGGAAATGAATTCATCCTCGCAGTTTACAAACCATCGAGGAATGATATCATTCTATCGACCGATCAGGTTAATCTAAAAGAGATCAGGCAGACGAAATCATTATGGCTCCTACCTCAGTATAACCTCGGCATTACACTTAAGGGTAAAACCATTTATGATATCGTAAGAGCAAGAACAACTCAAAACCTGATTCTGATAGCAGGAATAACGATCCTGATATTTATCGGCATCTGGCTGGTTTTCAGGAATATCAAAAAAGAAATCCAACTTGCTCAGCTAAAAGCAGATTTTGTATCCAATGTTTCACATGAAGCTTAGAACTCCTCTCTCTTTAATCAGTATGTTCGCCGAAACACTGCAGATGGGAAGGATTAAATCTGAGGAAAAGAAAAATGAGTATTACTCTATCATACATTCTGAAACAAGCCGGCTTAGCGGCATTGTTAATAAAGTACTCAACTTTTCAAAGATGGAAGCTGGAAAAAGGACTTATCGTATGGAAAAGTCTGACTTAAACGAAGTGGCTGAGAATGTTTTTAATACCTATAAATTTCATTTGCAGAATAACAATTTTGAATTCAGCTTTGAACAGGAAGGAAAACTTCCCGAAATAAGTTTTGATATAGATGCAGTCTCCGAAGCCATAATAAACCTCATTGATAATGCAGTGAAGTATAGTGAGGAAAATAAAGTTGTTATCCTGAGAACAGGGAGAGAAAAGAATTACGTTTTTGTTGAAGTAGAGGATAAAGGAATGGGCATACCGGAAGCCGATCAGAAAAAGGTTTTTGAGAAATTTTTCAGGGTTTCAACAGGGTCTGTTCACAACACAAAAGGAACGGGACTAGGGCTCTCCCTTGTGAAACAAATTGTAGATGCCCATAAAGGAAAAATCGTTCTTTCAAGCGCTTCCGGTAAAGGAAGCAGGTTCAGGATCCTGCTGCCAGCCTGATAATTATATTTAGCTACTTTAACAGGTGTTCTTTTCCTATGAAGATTTTCGAAAAGAGTTTATCCCGATACCCGTTAAAATAGGTCCCGCTATTTTCTGTGGATGTTATAATAACATCGGAACTGTCCTTGTAGGCACTGAGCACTATTCCTCCTTTGGAGGATGATTCAATTGTCAGCGTATAACCGGCTCTTCCTAAATTACCTGAAGGTACGTTATCCTCAAAAGAAGTACTACTGAGGTTCGAGAGAGTTCTGAGGTAACCTGCGGTTTTTGCTGAATCTGTTTTGATCCCGTTGATAGTCCATTCATTATCATTCTTAACCAGTTCGAACGAACTGTCGGGATAAGTAAATGTGAGCTTATTCCAATTGAGGGGGTTATCACTTATGAGGACATTATTTCTAAAGTAATCCGCTTTCTGGTTAAATGCCATATCAAGGATACCCTGGGTTTCATAAACCTCATCCTCTCCGTTTAATCTGACGAAGTTATTCATCTGTCTGGGCTGCTGAAATGAAAATTTACCCACGATAAGATCGAGAGTATTGTCACTCCCCTCAAAAACTTTCACCCTTGTTCCGGAAGTATCAACTTTAAATTCTGCCCATTTTGATTTATCCCTGGCAGCAACCCTTGTTGGTTTAACCTGGACAAGCATATTGAGAAGCGAGTTCACTTTGTTTTCTGGAACACTAGCAGTTTCGTTGTTTTTAAGTTTAACTTTCCAGTTATTATTTCCTTCTTTGTAAATCCTAACCTCACGATGATTAACTGCACGGGGATAGATTGAGATTGCGGTTACTTTGGATGTATCAATATTAACTATATCTGTTTTGAAGGATTTCTCACCGCGGTCTGCTTCGACTATGATGTAAAAGGCCGCAATAACTATGAGTACGCCGAAAATGATTAACAGTGTTTTGTTCGATACTTTATTAAACATAATTTTCGCTCATCCATTTGTTCCTTCTGTTTTTCCTGACCCTATAACGGATTATCCCGTATATTATTATCAGAAAAATGGGAATAAGAAAATTTAAATATTTAACCAGTGTTTTGGTTCCTTCCTCAATATCAGGATTCAAGGGGCGTGAGGTTACACCTTTTGTTCTGAGAGCGATCAACCCTGTGTCATCCGACAGCCAGTCGATAGCATTCGACATCAGGTTCACATTATCTTCCTGAAGCTGCTGCTGACCCTGACCCTGTCCGTTAACTGCAAAATCACCATCACCAAACACTACCATTTTTGTATTCGCTCCATCAATTTTTCCGCTTAGAGCAACAGCTACCGGCAGAGAGGATTTTGTAAAATCATCCCTTGACCAGTTTTTCATTACATCAAAATTGACAGGGGGTTTTTCAAGTCCTGCCTTATCTGAAGTATAAGCAAGGTTGATATAATGCAGAGAAGTATCAGAAATCGTTACGGTAACAGGACTTACAAAAGGCATCATTACCTGTTCAATACCTGTTGTAATGGGGTGCTTATCGAACTTAGCTATTATTGGGAGATACGGAAATTTGACGGGGGTATTCATGACGAACATTCCCTGGTTCTGCCTGACCATAACATTTCCGCTGTTTACATCGATAATGAAATCATCATCTACCTTCACTCCTTTTTTAGTCAGCCAGGCATCCAATCCTGTAGTTACGCTCTTCCCACTGGCTGTTGAGAGATCACCTTCAACCCGGTTTACCGCTGCCAGTATCCTCCCCCCTTTTGAGAGAAAGTTATCAAGCTTATTGAAAACGTCAGGAGGAATGGTATCCTTAGGGGCAATGATAACAAGGGTTTTCATATTTTCAGGAATATCAGTTGAGTCATTTATAGTAACAGGCTTAATATCATACATAATTAATAGCTGCTGGGCCAGTTGAGGTATTGCCTGCAAAGTTGGTTCGCCGTTACCCTGAAGAAAACCTACCTGCGTTTTTTCTTTCAGAGTCATTTTCTTAATGTTGGATGAGAGGGCGTATTCCATTGCCGACCCAGGCTGAACCAGCGGGATAACTTCTTTTTTCTCTCCATATTGAAGAACGGCACCCAGATAAGCTTTCTGCTGTTTCATCTGATCACGTTCACGCACATTTATAACGACAGGTCTTATACCATTCTGTTGTGCTTCCGATTCGGTCTGCTGGTCTTCATTTGGATTTATGAACTGATAAGCAATTTTACCTCCGGAAACACTATTGTATTCTGTAAGAAGATCTTTAAAATCACTTTTAACCTTTGCTACATCAGGAGGTAGGTTTTCAGAGAAATAGGCTGTAACTGTTACCGGTTCATCCAGTGACTTGAGAATGGATTTTGTTGCTTCGCTTAAAGTATATTGACCGCCTTCAGTAAAATCCAGACGGAAGAAAAATTTGTTTGCAAGAAAATTCAGTACAATCAGTATTCCTGCAAGCAGTAACAGCGATGTAATTATTTTTTGTTTGGTTACCATTTTAATCTACTATATTCCTTTTTGAAAGTGCTGTTTCAGCAAGAACTAAACCTAAAAATGAAATACTCAGGAAGTATATAATATCTCTGGAGTCAACCACTCCGCGGGAGATGCTTTCGAAGTGATTATTTATTGTAAGATAATCCAGTATCTGCCCTGTAGTGCCCGTAAAGTCGCCGGCGAGAACCTGGAAGATTATAAGGAAAAACATCCCTATCAAAAGGGCAAGAAGAAAAGCAACAATCTGGTTATTTGAAATGCTGCTGGCAAACAACCCTATGCTGATATACGCCATGCTCATTAAAATTAATCCCAGGTATCCGCACCAAACTGCACCATGATCAACGGGTCCCATTGCCCATACACTGATGTAATACGGAATGGTTAATGCAAGGGCTACCATTATCAGCATAAGGCAGGCTAGAAATTTGCCGGTTATTACCTCCCAGTCGCTCACAGATTTAGTAAGCAGGAGTTCGATCGTTCCGGTTTTATTTTCTTCTGCAATCATTCTCATTGTTAATGCAGGGGTGAAGAAAAATAAGGTCCAGTAGGCTACCGAGAAAAATGGCTGCAAAGTAGCCTGACCGATAAAGAAAATATCAGAACCGAAAAGCCATGTAAAAAATCCGCTTAAGCCCAGGAATACAATTATAAGAATATAGGCTGTCAGAGAATCAAAAAAAGTTCTCAGCTCTTTTACCGCTATAGTCCATATTTTGTTCATTTTACTCTATTGTTAAATCTCTGAAAATATCTTCAAGTTTTGTTTCGATAGGAGTCATTTCAGTAAGGATCCAGTTCTTCTGAACACACAACTGAAAGATTGCCCTTCGTGAGGACCGGCCTCCTTTACTTTGCACAATAAATCTTCCTGTTTCGTCAACGACCGGATCTACCATTCCAACCGATTCGAGGTTCTGGAGAGAAGAAATAAGTTCATCCCTGTTTACAGATTCGGCAATCTGTATCTTCAGGATCTCTTCACCCTGAGCCTGTTTACGCAGTGTATCCGGAGATCCGTCAGCAACAATTTTACCTCTATTAATTATGAGAATTCTGTCGCAGGTTGCTTCAACTTCAGGAAGTATATGGGTACTAAGCACTACCGTTTTCTCTCGTCCAAGTTCGCGTATTAGTTTTCTTATCTCAATTATCTGGTTTGGATCGAGTCCCGTAGTGGGCTCATCCAGTATTAAAACCTCAGGGTCGTGGATCATAGCCTGTGCGAGACCAACTCTCTGCCTGAAGCCTTTTGAAAGTTCCCCTATTTTTTTATGCTTTTCTTCATTTAACCCGGTGAGATGTACCATCTCAACAATGCGGTTCCTTATCCTATTCTTTTCAACTCCCTGAAGCTCAGCTACAAAATTGAGGTATTCTAGTACAGGCATTTCATAATAAAGTGGATTATTCTCGGGGAGATAACCGATCTGTTTTTTTATTTCTTCCTGGTTATCGTAGATGGAAAAATTCCCTACCTTAACGTCACCCCCGGAGGGGGCCATAAAGCAGGTGATGATCTTCATTGTGGTTGTTTTGCCTGCCCCGTTAGGTCCGAGGAAACCAAGGATTTCTCCTGGTTTTACATCGAAGGAAATTGAATCAATTGCTTTTTGAGAACCGTATTGCTTGGTTAAATTCTCAACCGAAATATTCATATGAATCCGGAATTAGTGGATGAAAATTTATACCTGGTAAAAATATTTTTGACGGAGACTAATTTAAAAAGTTCCTGATAAAATAAAAAAGTCAAAAAAAGTTTTTGTTACTGTAAAAATGCTTCCCTAAATTTCAAATCATTTTTTAGAAGGGAGAATTGTGGCAGAGACAGCACGAATTGGAAAATTAAAAAGCGGGTTTCAAACATCCTTCTGGGTTGCGAACGGGATGGAGCTGTTTGAACGACTTGCTTATTACGGCCAGGCTACTATCCTTAGTGTTTTTTTACGCAATCATCTGAAATTCAGCGAGGTTCAGGCCGGACAGCTTTCTTCGATCTTCGGTGGTCTCATCTATTTTCTCCCTATCTTTGCAGGCGCACTCGCTGATAAATTCGGCTTCAAAAAAGCATTTTCTTTTGCTTTTTTTGTTCTTGCTATAGGATACTTTCTTATCGGATCTACAGGTATCTCGGCATTCTCGGGTTGGTACCAGGGCTCCAGTCTTTTTCCTATTCTTTCGGTAATCCTGATTTTTACTGCCGTAGGCGGTTCGTTTATTAAACCCAGTGTCCTTGGAACTGTTGCCCTTACAACTACCACTGAATCCAAATCGCTCGGATATGCAATTTATTACTGGCTGGTGAATATAGGCGCCGCCATAGGTCCCCTGCTTGCTTATCTTGTACGTGATTCATTCGGGATTGAATTTGTTTACCTTGTCTCAGCATTGAGCTGCGGCTTAATGTTCATTGTATCGATAACTGTTTTCAAAGAACCCGAATTAAAGCTGAATGAGGAACGTGAAAGTCTTAAAACCGTTGTTAAAAATCTATGGACAGTTGTAAAAAACATAAAGTTCATGATATTTCTTCTGATTTTTGCTTTGTATTGGATTGTATTCTGGGAATTTTTCATTGTTGTTCCATTCTATATCTCTGACTATATCTCACCCGATGCCCCGATTGAAATTGTGCTTTCTGTTGGAGCATGGACGATTATTCTTCTACAAATACCAATAAACAGGCTTACCAGAAAAGTGCCTACCCCGACTGCCATAATGATAGGATTTGTATTCGCAGCCCTTAGCTGGTTTCTTCTTTACTTTGCTTCCCTTGCAGGCATAACTATCGGACTTGGGTTAATTATTGCGATGATTCTTACCTTTTCCATTGGCGAACAGACACAGGCTCCAAGGTTTTATGAATACCTAGCAGACCTGGCACCAAAGGGACAGGCTGCATTATTCCAGGGTTTTGCTTTTCTTCCTGTTGCCATCGCCTGGCTTGTGGGCGGAACATTTGGAGGCTGGGTATACCAGACCTTCGCAACCAATCAAAATCGTCCCGATCTTGTATTTCTTATAATAGGAATGGTTGGCGTGGCTGCAGCTTTACTAATGTTGGTTTACAATATCTATATGAAGAGGAAAAACTAGAAAGTATTTTCTCTGTCATTTTGTCAGTCCTTTTGTCACGGTCGTAAGATATGCTTTTATCAAATTGTCGTAAATCCAGAAGAGTTGTAAATGCTTTAAGGTGACAGTCGGATGGATCTGTCGAAGTATTACAAACTTTATCCAGTAAACAGAAAGAAGGTCTGTCCTTCCGGGGAAAGGGCAACAGCATTTATAATCCTCCCGCTATCATCCCTCAGCTCTTCCTGGAACTCTAATCCCGCATCCAGAAGATCCTGAATTATTGTATGCATTTCTTTATCATAAAAAGTAAAGGCCGGTCCCTCAAAATAATGTTCGCGGGATCCAGGAGAATATAAACCAATTCCGATTGTGCCATCGTTTAGATAAACTCCCTCTTTCTCCACATTTATTTTACTGTCTGATTTTTCAAAACCCAGTTTTTCCCAGAAATTTACAGATTCTTTAATTTTATTGGACAGTATGCTTATTTCATAGAACTTTCCCCGGGATTCGAATTTATTATTATCGATTTCATCGAAATATTCGGGGACAGAAGCTATGAGGCTTACCATAAAATCATTGGGATCTTTGAGCACTTTATACCAGGTATCTCCGAGTTGAAGATCCTGGTTTACATATTCAATGCCCTGGCCTTCAATTTCATCAGCTTTGTCCTGCATGTCATCAGAATAATAACATAATCCATAAAACTCATTTTCCGCAAGGAAAATATTCAGATTACCATCACTCAGAGCGACCCATTTGAATGGTTTTTTAGAGTAGGCAAGTTCCTTAAATCCAAAGAGTTTATAAAATGAGATTGACCTGCCGACATCGCTGGTACTGATATGAAATTGCGCTCTGTTACCTAATTTCATAGTATATGATCTTCCATCTTTGTTTGATTTAATACCAATTTTAATATGAGGGAAACAGGTAATTATAAATGTGATTCAGGCTAAAAACCTGAAACTTTTTGCCTTCCTATGAATCGTATGGATTCTTAAATTGAAGATATACTATTAAATTTTAAGGAGAAGACTTGAGTGCAGGACAAATAATTCTATACGTCTTAATCGGGTTTATTATACTCTCTTACCTGAGAAAATTCCTGAACAACAAAAAAATCGGACATTATGACGCTGCTGAGATAAGCAAAAGAGTTAAAAATCAGAATGATTTGCTTCTCCTCGATGTAAGGACAGATCCCGAGAGAAAACGAGGACATATAAAAGGATCGGTCCACATCCCCTTAAATCAGCTTAGGCAAAGGGAAAAGGAACTTGAAAAATATAAAAGTAAAGAAATAATCTGCTACTGCAGATCGGGAAACAGAAGCCTGAACGCTGCTGTTTATCTTCAGAAACATGGTTTTAATGCATCAAACCTCAAAGGAGGAATAACGGCGTGGAATTATCAAAATCAAAAATGACCTGGAAATGGACTTTACGGATACTACCCGTCACACTAGGTGCATTGGGTGGTTTTCTGTATTATAATTACGTTGGATGTGTAACCGGCACCTGCGCGATTACTAGTAATCCCTGGCTTAGTACCGGATATGGGGCATTACTGGGCGCGGTCTTCACATCCTGGAAACCAAATGAAAAGAAGTGAATCTAATAGAATGAAAATTAAAGAGGAATTGTAAGATGAAAAAGAACCTTCATTCTATTGATAGAGTAGTAAGAATAGTTTTTGCGGCCGTACTGGCAGTTCTGATTTTAAACGGTACATTAATAGGGTTTGCGGCGATACTTCTCGGGATTTTTGCTATGGTATTTCTTGTTACAGGCATTGTTAGTTTTTGTCCGCTTTATAAAATGGTTGGGTTCAGTACACTTAAAGAAAAACCGGGAAAAGCATAGATTTGTCACATAAATCACCCGGTATGTTGTTTAAAATGTTAATATAAATATAAAAAGGAAGAATTAATGAACTACGGGTTCTCTAAAAATTTAGAAATGCCTTATGAGGAAGCTGTTGAAAAGGTTTCAGAAGAACTGAAAAAAGAAGGCTTTGGAGTTCTAACCTCTATAGACGTTAAAGAAACGCTGAAGAAAAAAATAAATGTGGACTTCAAGAAATATATTATCCTGGGGGCATGTAATCCGCCCCTGGCGCATAAAGCATTGGAAAGTGAAGAACAGCTCGGACTTCTATTACCATGCAATGTAATTGTATATGAAAATAGCGGAGGGTCATCTGTTTCTTTCTTTGACCCGATGGTGATGACGCAGCTGATCGATAATGATAAACTAAAAGCAGTTGCCGAAGAAGTCCAAACCAAAATGAAAAGAGTTTACGAAGCCATTTAAAAATTAAAATAGAATAAAAGGAGCAACTGATGTCTGAACATCTTAATAAAGAAACTTTCAAAACAAAAGTGTTTGATTTTGAAAAAAACCAGGAATGGAAATTTGAAGGTGATGTACCTTGTATAATTGATTTCTGGGCACCATGGTGCGGACCCTGCAGAATGGTAGGACCTGTTCTGGATGAGCTTTCCAAAGAGTATGAAGGAAAGATTAACGTATATAAAATAAATACAGATGAAGAACAGGAATTAGGAGCAATGTTTGGGATAAGAAGCATCCCTTCAATCCTGTTTGTGCCTGTTGAAGGTCAGCCTAAGATGGCTGTAGGCGCACTGCCTAAAAATAATATTAAAGAGATCATCGATAAAGAACTGCTAACTGCAGCTGCCTGATCTCTAACTTTTCACTGAAAGAGGCTGTCTCAATAGGAATCTGAAACAAGTTCAGGTTGACAATTTCTATAGAGACAGCCTCTTTCTTTTTATGGCAATTCAAAACACCTTCTCTAAAAAATTGATGATTGGTACCTGTTTTCAATCTATAATTATTTATGGTTACAAGGTAAAGCCGGAATCAATGATTTCCATATTTTTTCTCACCTGCAGTAACCTTCAAATGCAGGTAATTCTGCTTAGGCGGAAGAGGGCAGGTAGCAAACCTTGTAAATGCACATGGCGGGTTATATGACTTATTGAAATCCAGGACGACCATTCCAACAGAATCAGGTTTTTCGGTATATAAAAACCTACCGGCACCATACGTTTCCTCTCCGTTGGTTTCATCTGCAAATATGATAAAGAATTCATCTCCTTCACTTACAGGATCAAGCGTGTGTATTTCGCCGTTAAGTCTGAATACAAGCCTGCCTTCTACAGTATCATTCTCCACGGATCCTATTATGTTCGGTATTTCTATTACCTTAGGTGCGGGATATTTCTCAAATTCGGCTTCCAGTCTCCATTTTTCATCTATGGGATACATATCGATCCCTTTGAACTCTTTTAAAAGCAGAGCATCAAGATCCCTTAGTCTAACTCCGTATTTTCCGTTACGGTTGATTATAAACCATCTCAGGGAAGCTAATTGAAGTACAGTTGTACTATCTGACAGATCATCATTCATTTTCATTCCTGTTACCGACTGAGAATCTGAAACTACTTTTACCTCCGGATTTATTTCAACATATACGGTACTGTCATCAAGAATGAAGGTACCAATATGATCAGGTGCTTTTAACGGAAAAATTATATCATTATCATCCGCACTTCCAAAAGTGTTTTCTCCCTCCCTCAGCCAGTAGAGACCTGCCAGGTTTAGCCAGCCAGTTTCAGTTTTCAACCTTGCAATCCTTTGTTTATGCCACTCCTGAACAGCCTTTATATACTGAGGATTGCCATTATCTTTTTCACATCCGCTGAAGATTATTAATAAAAGTAAAGGAAGAAAAACTAAATAACGCATTGTTGACCTGTGCTGAATAAACAATTAAACTCTTTGATCCGGACAATCTCAACCCGGAATTATCCAAAATCAGAACTATCACAAATTAAATTAGAAATTACTTTTAAAGAGTGAGGAAGGCTAAACAGCAATCCTAAATAACCCCGGTATATCAATCACTATCCAAGGTATTCTTTAAGTTTTCTGCCTTTTTTTGAAGTCCTCAACTTTCGTAATGCCTTTTCCTTAATCTGCCTGATACGCTCCCTGGTGAGGTTAAACTTTAAACCGATCTCTTCAAGCGTCGCTTTGTGGTTACACCCGATACCAAAAGTTAATCTTAATACTTCCGCTTCCCTTTTATCAAGCGTTGATAGGATGCTTTCGATTTCATTTTTTAGAGAATCGTTCATCAGTTCTTTATCAGGCATAGCCTGAGTTTCATTATGAAGGATATCCATCAAAGTAGCATTCTTCTCGTCGCTGTTTTTCAATGGAGCATCAACAGAAATCTGGCGGCCTCCTATCATAATAATTTGCGACACCTCATCGGTCGTAATTTCAAGAGATTTCGCAAGTTCTTCGGTAGTTGGTTTTCTTTCGAATTCCTGCTCAAAATTCCGGTAAGCTTTTCCAAGTCTGGTCAGGTTTCCTACCTGGTTAAGGGGTAGACGCACCACCCTCGATTGGTCAGCTATGGCCGACATAATTCCCTGCCTGATCCACCATACTGCATAGGAGATAAATTTGAATCCCCTTGTTTCGTCAAACCTTTGTGCTGCTTTAACCAGTCCGATGTTTCCTTCATTTATTAAATCACCCAGTGATAAACCCTGGTTCTGATACATTTTAGCAACGGATACAACAAACCTTAAATTAGCGTTCACTAATTTATTCTGTGCATTTATATCACCGCCCCTGATTTTAACAGCCAGATCGACCTCTTCATCGGGATTTAATAGAGTATATTTTCCGATTTCCTGAAAGTATTGATCCAGAGATTTATCCTCACGGTTGGTTAACTGTTTGGTTATTTTCAATTTATCGAGGTTCCATTTCTATGAATTCATTGATTAGCTGAATTTCCCGGTTAGTGCAGCTAATGATTAAGCTTATTAAGTATACTTAAGTAAAAAGACCGCAAGAAACAAATTATTGTGAAATTAAATGAAGGAAAACCTTAAAAGGTTTGAAAAAAAAGATGAATTTTATTCCCGAAACAGGTATCCGGCTCCACGTATACTTATAAAATATACAGGTTCGGAAGGATCCGGTTCAAAATATTTACGTAACCGTGCGATGAAAATATCTACTGTCCGCGTTTCAACGTCAGGATTCAGATGCCATACATTTTCCAGCATTTCCTTCCGCGTAACAATTTCACCTTTATGTTCTACAAGGTACTTCAAAACCATGGCTTCATGGGGTGTAATCCTTATTTCCACGTTATCGTGAGAACATATCAGGTTTTCAAAATTTATCTCATTATTGCCGAATAAATATACAGGCTGTTTTTCCGAAGCATCTTTATACCAGCTTTTTCTTTTCAGCATACCTTTTACTCTCAGCAGCAGTTCCTGGAGATGAAAAGGTTTTGTAATGTAATCATCTGCTCCTTTCTCAAGTCCCTTAACCCTGTCTGCTGATTCTGTTTTAGCCGTCAGCATAAGTATGGGCATCTTGAGATCTTTTTCACGCACTTTTTCAGCAACTTCATAACCATCTAAGTAAGGGAGCATAATATCAAGGATAATTAAGTCAAATGTTCCGCGGTTAAAATATTCCACTGCTTCTCTGCCGTTTTTTGCCCAGGTAATATTGTAACCTTCTTCCGCCAGGTTATATTCAAGTCCCACCCCAAGGGTTAGTTCGTCTTCAACTAACAAGATTCTGCAGCCCTTATAGTTTTCTTCCATTGTCTGCCTGCTCAATATTTATGTTTTAATGTGATCATTTCCCGAATAGACCGGCAGTTCTATCCTGAAAAAAGATCCTTTTGAAACACCTTCATTAACAAGATAAATTTTCCCTTTATGAAGTTTTATTATCTGCCTTACCTGGTATAAACCCAATCCCGTGCCTTTTACATTCGGAATTTCTTTGTTATTTATCCTGTAAAATTTTCTGAATATCTTTTTTCTTTCCGTTGGCGGAATTCCTATACCTTTGTCAGAAAAATCGATGATCAACCTGTGGGAATTACAGCTTAACCTTACGTCAAACTCCTGTGTATCAGTTGAATATTTGACCGAATTGTCAACAAGATTATCAAATACCGTCTTCAAGGAATCCTTAACAGCCGCAATATTGCATTTAGCGTCTCCCGCGATGGTGTAATTTTCCCTTTTAACCCGGAACCTTTGAAATGATTCCTCTATTATTTTTTTAAGAAGTTCATCAGCGGGGTATACCTGGTAATCTATTAGCGACTTCTTCTTTTCCTGAGCGGAGATCTCAAGTATCGAATTGATTAAATCTCTGAAGCCGGTCGGCGTCAGTCATCATCAGATCAAGAAACTCCTTCTGCTTTTCCGGAGGGACATCCCTTTGTCTCAAAGTTTCAAGGTAAAGCTGTATTGATGAAAGAGGAGATTTCAGCTCGTGAGTTACATTCCCTATAAAGTTATCATATAATTCCCGCAGCCTCAGCTGAACGTTAAGGTCCCTGAAAATTATTGATGTTATAAAAGAAAGCCCTATCAGGAGTATAAGTCCAAGCACGAAAGGAAGTGCATTCTGGACATCATAGAGCAGTTGAGGAGAGATTTGGTCACCGACCTTTTCATAGGTTATATAATTCGAAACATACCAGTAAATCCATATTCCGAGAAGGGAGAGCCATACAAGCTGTGCGATAATAAAAATTAAGATATGATAAAATAGAGAGTGTTTTCCTCTCATCGTCCCGCCCTGATTTAACACATTAATATATTGTCTCTCCTAAATATCCAGTAATAAGAAGTCAAGTTCAAATCACAATTTTTAACTTTTACATTTCTTTTACAAAAGATTTCAAAAATTATCCGCATAATTAAATTGCTAATTTTATAAAATCAGTGGGGATTATTAAATGAAAATATTATTGGTCTATCCTGAGATTCCTTATTCTTTCTGGAGTTTTAAGGATGCTCTGAAGTTTATCTCAAAAAAAGCTTCTGAACCTCCCCTTGGATTGATTACGGTTGCAGCCTTGCTTCCCGGCAGCTGGGAAAAGAAACTGATCGATATAAATGTTTCGAGACTGGAAGATAAAGATATTCTTTGGGCTGACTTTGTTTTTTTGAGCGGCATGAATATCCAGATCTCATCGTTTAAAGAAGTGATAAGACGATGCAATAAATTAAACGTCAAGGTAGTAGCTGGGGGGCCGCTTGCCACTACTCAGTATAAAGATTTCCTCGGTGTCGATCATTTTATTTTGAACGAAGCTGAAGCAACCCTTCCACCTTTTCTTAAGGATTTATCCGATGGAAATCCTAAACACATATACAGCTCAGCAGATTACCCGGATATAACAGTTTCGCCCGCTCCAATGTGGGAACTCCTTGAAATAAAAAAATATGCATCCTTGTCACTGCAGTATTCAAGAGGGTGTCCATACGACTGCGATTTCTGTAGTATCACCATGCTGAATGGAAGAAAACCAAGAACTAAAACGGCCGCACAGTTTATAAATGAACTTGAAACCATTTATGAACTTGGATGGAGAGGACCAATCTCGGTTGTAGATGATAATTTTATAGGGAATAAAAATAAGCTGAAAGATGAGATTCTGCCTGCTATGATAAGCTGGTCATCTTCAAACAAATATCCGTTTACTTTCATAACCGAGGTCTCAATGAACCTTGCGGATGATAATCAGCTAATGGATATGATGATAGAAGCAGGATTTAATAGTATATTCATCGGGATAGAAACCCCCGAGCCTGGGAGTCTCCAGGAATGCGGTAAATACCAGAACCTTAAAAGGAATCTTATTTCCTCTGTAAAAATTCTTCAGCAAAAAGGCTTTATTGTATCAGGGGGATTTATAGTCGGATTTGATAATGACGGACCCGGGGTTTTTCAGGAACAGATAAATTTTATACAGAAAAGTGGGATTGTATCTGCAATGGTTGGGTTGCTAAATGCACCGGCAGGTACAAAGCTATTCAAAAGAATGATGTCTGAAAACAGGATGCTTGAGATGTTCAGCGGGAATAATATGGACGGCAGCATGAACTTTATCCCCAGAATGAACTACCGTGAGCTGATATCAGGGTATTCAGGACTTGTAAAAACTATTTATTCACAAAAGGAATATTATTACCGCCTCAAGAATTTTCTCAACAATTATATACCACCATCCTGGAACAAAAACAGAATTCAGTTAAAAGAAATAAAAGCATTTATCAGACTGGTATGGCTGCTGGGAACTCTGGAGAAAGGGAGGAAATACTTTTGGAAGCTTTTTGTATTTACAATATTTAAGCATCCCCAGAAATTCCCTCTTGCTATGACAATGGCTGTATATGGATATCATTTCCGCAAAGTAGCTGCGAGGATCTGAATAAGTATATCAACCGTCACGTGATAAAAGATCATCTTTTTTTAAGATTATAAAAAAAAGATGAATTAATGATCAATTACCTTTCCTTAAGAAAAATTGGGGTTTTATGTTTATTACTTACATTACTTTCCACGTCAGTATCCTTTCCTCACAGAGACGATTATATTGATGAAACTGTTGTATACCTGACACTCGGAATGCATGAGCTTGAATTGGAGTACTGGTTTGATTATGGATCTCTTTCCGGAATTAATTTTATAAGAAATAATTTCGCATCTGAATATGGAATTACAAATCACTGGATGATTGACGGTCGCGTAACTTATAACAGTCCGGATGTAAGCGGCATAAATTTCCAATCCGGAAGGTTTGAGACACGATACAGATTTTATGATGAAGGAAGTCTTCCGGTCGATATTGCCCTTTCGGCAGAAGTTAACTCAGAAAAAGTAATCACAGGAGAAAGTGAAACGGGTGTTGAAGGGAGGTTGATATTATCACACGATTTCGGTGAAAAACTAAATCTTACCCTGAATTTATCAGAGGAATTGAAACTTGATTCCAGGCAGGGAGAATTTTTTCCTTCTTTTGGATTCCGATATGATGCTAATAATTTGTTCCGTTTTGGTTCTGAATTAAAATATAATACGTATGAGAGCAGCGGTTCAGTTATTCCTCAGATATGGTTAACATTCGGCGAAAGTTTAACACTGAAGTTCGGCTATTCTCAACAGCTGGGAAGGGGAGATGTAAATTTTGGCCGTGTTGCCCTTGAAGCTGAGATATAGAAAACAAATAGTTTATCCTTCTCACATAAAGGGTTGTAAACTTTCGATATGTTTGGTAAAAAATTGGAGAATATTATGACTGATAAAGAAGTTATGGATAAAATAAAAAACCTTCTTGAAGAGGAGCATCAACTCTACTCAAAAGACGGGTTGTCAACTGAAGAAAGAAAAGAAGCTGAAAAAGTCCGGGTTGAACTTGATCGCTACTGGGATCTGCTCAGACAAAGAAGAGCATTAAAAGAATACGGTGATAACCCTGATAAAGCCGGACTCAGGGGAACCGATACCGTTGAAAATTATGAGCAATAAAACCCTGTTAAATCACGATATCATTACTGGGGACCGATTATTTCTCTCTTAATTTTATTAGTGATTCACATTATTTTATATAATTATTTCAAGTAAATAAAAAAAGTCCTATCCCCTTTTAGGAGATAAGACCTTTTTTCCATCTGCTTTTTTATTGATTAGTGGGCAGTATGCATCTGCTGCGGTTCTTCGTGCACTGCAACGTTCCAGATTGCAAGTAATCCTATTACCACACCTGAAATAAAGAAATTCCAGGGAACTGCCAGCATAAAAGCTACTCCACTCAGGAACAGCCATATACCTATGATACCATTCACGGTACCCTGCCAGCTGTTAGCCCTGGCCGCACCCCAGAATCCGAATACAAATGCCACTATTCCGGCGACTATCATACTAGAAGGTGTTCTAATTGCCGGAATGAATGTGCTTACTATAAGCCATACACCTACTGCGAGATCCATCCATCCTTGCCACATAATTTCCTCCATTTTGTTCTACATATGTTTCATTAATTAATATAAAACCATAAACAGATTTTTCAAGTTATTCATTGGGTATGTTGCTTCGAATCAATATTTTGATAACCCCTTCTGTATAAGGAACTTACCAAATTAAATTTTCTGAAAAATTTTCGATAAGGTGATTTGAGAAACAGTCTTCATGAAGAAATATTGTTGAGATTAACCAGCTGAGCCTCAAAAGCTTAAAGACCATGGATTATTTTTTCAACTAAAAAAAATCTTCATTATCTTAATACCGGCTAATTTCAATTCTAAACTCGAGCAGTTAATACCGGGAGAACTCGCAGATGAAAAAATTTGATACTGAAGTTCACCTCAGCAGAGAAATGAGTCTGATGGATGCTACTCTGATCGGTGTGGGGGCAATGATTGGAGCAGGGATCTTCGTTCTTACAGGAATTGCAGCCGGGGTTGCGGGACCGGGGTTGATCATTACTTTCGGTCTAAACGGATTCGTAGCATTACTGACAGCTTTCTCCTATGCTGAACTAGGATCCTGTTTCCACGATGCAGGAGGCGGGTATTTATGGGTGAAAGAGGGACTTCCAAAGTGGAATGGGTTTATTTCCGGCTGGATGAGCTGGTTTGCTCATGCTGTTGCATGCAGTCTTTATGCCCTGGGTTTCGGAGCTTACTTTGAGCTTGTACTTCACGAATTTAATATCGTCATGCCTCACTGGGGATTTTTATCTCCTCAGAAAATCCTTGCTGCCGTTACTGCCCTGCTTTTTGCCTATGTAAATTTCCGCGGTGCTTCTGAAACAGGAAAGATTGGAAATATTGTTACGATGGCAAAGATTGTTATCCTGCTGATTTTTATCGGGTTCGGACTCAATCTAATCCTTCACAGGCCCGATTGGCAGGAGGCATTCACTCCATTTCTTCCGCATGGATGGGGGGGTGTATTTAAAGCTATGGGATTAACATTTATTGCTTTCCAGGGTTTTGAGGTTATTTCACAATGCTCGGAAGAAATTAAAAATCCTAGAAAGAATATTCCAAGGGCTGTTTTTCTCTCCCTGATTATTGTTGTTCCCATTTACCTTTTGATTGCTTTTACATCCCTTGGAGCGGTGAAACCGGAAGGGATGACTCCCTGGGATTTCCTTGCATCGAATAAAGAAACTGCTCTGGTGGAAGTTGCCAAGTCATTTTTTGTAGGTGGAGGAATTATGCTTCTAATCGGAGGTATTATTTCCACTATGTCTGCCCTGAATGCAACAATTTATTCTTCCTCAAGGGTTGCCTTTGCTATGGGGAGAGACAGGAATTTCCCTACTTTTTTCAGCAAAGTACATAAGAAAAACTTCACTCCTCATCTTTCTATATTATTCTCCCTTTTTATAGTTGTTATAATGGCGGTCTCGCTGCCTATAGAAGATGTTGCAAGTGCGGCCGATATTATGTTCCTGCTGTTATTCCTCCAGGTTAATATTACGTTAATAAGATTACGGAAGAAAAGGCCTGATCTTGACCGTGGATTTTTTACTCCTCTATTCCCCTATCTCTCAATAGCCGGAATATTTATGCTTTTATTTCTTGCCATATATATGTTTAATTATAGTCCGACAGCCTGGATAGTAACGGGAATCTGGGTCGCAATAGGTTTATTCACTTACAGAACCTATGCATCTAAACGTGAGGTAGAACATGTAAGGAAAGTCAAATCTCTTGAAAGACTTGAAAAGAAAGAATATAAAATCCTTGTTCCGCTAGCAAACAAAAATTCAGTTTCAAGTCTTACTCACCTGGCAAAAGCCATTGCGGTAAAAGAAAACTCCGAAATACTCTTCCTTCATGTCAATGAAATCAGGGAAGGGAGTCCACTGGCTGTTGAAGCAAGCAATACCGAAAGAGCGATGCCATTATTTGAAACAGCGCGAAGCGTACTGGGAGAATCCGGAATAATCTCGCGGCCTATAGTCACTGTTTCGCATAGGATATCAGTAGGGATTGTACAGACAGCCGAAGAAGAGAACTGCAACTTCATAATAGTGGGAAGAGAAAAGAACCCCACATTCCTGGAAAGGTTCTTTTCTTCCATAATCGATAGTGTAATACAACGATTTCCCGGGGAAGTAATAGTTCTTCATGGAACGTTTATTAAGGAGCAGGTTAATACAATTCTGATTCCTTTTAATATTGACATACATGCTATACTCGCAACCGAAGTTGCTCCTGGATTCATAGATTATTTTGGCTGCAAAGTAAAGCTGCTTCTTGTCTACGAACCAGACACATCCCAGAAAGAAAAAGAAAGACGAGAAGAAAAAGCCAGAGAGTTGATAAAAGAGAACAATATCCCGGCGGAACTGATTATAATGCCTGATTCAGATATATTGACGAGTATTGTGAATGAATCTGCGAAGGCTGATATGATCGTTATGGGAGGAAAGACCGGAGATTTTCTTGAGCTTTTGTTTGGCCGGTCGCTTGCACAGGAAATCACTGAACAGTCTGCCTGTCCTGTGCTCTGGGTTAAGGAATATGAAGAAAGGGAATCTTTCTGGAAATTATTATTAAAATCACCAAAAAAAACCGGAGTTGAAAATGGATAATTCCTTTGAAGGACCTTTTTTTGATTTTGGAAAAGAGATCATCAGTTACCTGCCTAACCTTCTCGGAGGAATCCTGCTTCTCGCGATAGGCTGGTTTGCAGGATGGCTCGCGAAAAGGATAATAGTACAGCTACTGGTTGCATTCAGGCTGGAACGGCTTTTTACAAGGGTGAGATGGCGTCAGACACTGTCGAAGGCCGACATCAGATATGCTTTGTTTGGATTTATAGGAAATGTCGTTTTCTTCGTCGTGTTCCTGATCTTCCTTTATACGGCATTGGACGCAATGAAACTTTCGGTACTGTCGAGTCTGATCCAGAATGGTGTGTTGTTTATTCCGAAACTTATAGTTGCGCTTTTGATTTTCGGGTTTGGCTGGATAATAGCCGGAAGAGTTTCAAGTTCGGTTTATATAGCACTCGCCAAAGAAAATGTACCTGGATATTCCCTGGTTTCCAGATTCTTAAGGTTTGCCATCCTTCTTTTCTTTGCAGCAATGGCTCTGGCTGAAATCGAAATAGCGCTGGAAATTGTCATAATTGGTTTTACTACTATTTTTATTACCCTGGCAGTGCTTGTTGTTGTATTTGCGGTGGTAAGCGGCAAATCGCATATAAATAATTTCTTCAATAATGTCTGATAAATATGGATATGTAATGAAACAAGGAGGTTTTCTATTCCTTCTTATCTTCCAGGCCTCACAGCTGCTTTTTGCACAGGAGACGGTAAACGATACAGGAGTTAATTTACCTTCATATGATTCACTTATTAAACTTCAGATAAAATTGCACGAGTTTGATATATACCGTGAATTAAATTACACGAAGATGAACTTAGGGGTTAATGAGGATCCTAATACGATCTGGATATGGACCAGGCTTTCGCTGGCAGGCAGCGAACTGCCGGATAGATATTCAGGAGAATCCCCTGGAAGCATGCTGGAACCCCTTCACGAACAATTCCTTGAGAACTCGAGACTGAATCCTATTCGATATGTACTTGGTATGGCCCAGACGGCTGCGGTTGGGTACCTTGCCTATAGACACATTAAAAAGTATGGACTTTTTAAGTAGCCGGCTAAAACTCTCCAAGCCAACTTTGTGCAAATGATCTTCCTGCATCGGTTGCTTCCTTCCCAGCTCTGTAGCATAGCTTCCACAGATAACTCTTCCTTTCATACTCCTGTTTGACGAATACCTGCCTGTTATATTGGTCTGCAGCTGTCTGAGCCTTGAAATCTACATCATTGGTTTCATCCAGGAACTTTGTTAACCATGCCTTAATCAATAAGCCGGGATTATTTTCAGGATAATCTTTCTGCCATTCTGCAAGCTTGTCGTTATATTCACTCATTTGTTGATCAAACATCTGTTTATACATATTCTCAACTTCTTTACTGAACATGGGATTATCAGGATTGTCTATTTCTTTAAGCTGATCTTTAAATTGTTTTATCGTTTCATCAAACATAGCCTGCTGATCGGCAGGCATTTTTGTTTTTGTTTCCTCCATATTCTTTATTCCTTCGGTTATACCCTTTCTCTGCTCCTCTTTCATTTCATCAATAGTTTTTGGTTTCTCAGGGGGTACCGGCTTACGCGTCTCTCGTAACTCACCATATTTATTTAAAAATTCAGGTGTTGCAGAAAATTCTTTGGTATAACGGGCTACCGCTTCCACAATGGAAGCTCTTTCGCCCGAAGCTAAAGACTTAAGGGTACGAGGATTAGGCACATAAAAATTAGAGTATGAACAATTAGACCAGATCATACTTTTAGCTCCACTTTCATCCATCTGAATTTGCTGCAGAATATTCTTCATTTTATCGTCTAATAATCTGCCCGTTGTGAAACCTATTATGATTACAACGATTGGAATGGTAAAAAGTATTTTTTTCATAATGAGTTCTTCCCTGAAATGAAAATTGTTAGATATTAAATTGACTAATTCCTAAATAGTTTTCAATGGTTATTTATAAAAAAGAAAGATTTCTCTTGATTGTATGATATTATAGTGATATCATTACGATAGCAATCTTTAGAAGAGGTTAAAAATGCAAACTGTTTCAGAAAAAAAGGCAGGCAAAATAAATGGTTTTTTAGCTCTGCTTATTATTTTTGCCCTATTGGTTCTCGATATACTCATATTCATAGGAGGCGTCAGGTCAAATGATCCTTCTTTTCTATGGTACTTTTTTCCACTTACTTTCATAATAATTGTTTCTTTGGCAGGACTAATTACAGTTCAACCGAATGATTCACGAGTTATTATCTTCTTCGGTAATTACAGTGGAACAGTGAGACAGTCAGGATTCTGGTGGATAAATCCTTTTACTATAAAGCGGCGGGTTACGCTCCGTATCAGGAATTTTAACAGTGATAAAATAAAGGTGAACGATCTTAGAGGTAACCCTATAGAAATTGCGGCGGTAATAGTCTGGAGGGTAACAGATACTTCCCGCGCTGTATTTGACGTAGAAAATTATGAAGAGTTTGTAGCGATTCAGAGCGAGACAGCGATCCGTTCGCTAACTTCAGAATATCCTTACGATGGAGAGGAGGATAAGGCCTCTCTTAGAGGAAGTCCCCAGGAAGTAGCTGAAAATCTTAAGAGGCAGGTTCAATCACGACTTGAAATAGCTGGCGTTGAAGTTATTGAAGCCCGGATAAGCCACCTTGCCTATGCACAGGAAATTGCTCAGGCAATGCTTCGCAGACAGCAGGCTGAAGCAATTGTAGCAGCGAGGCAGAAAATAGTTGAAGGTGCTGTTGGAATGGTTGAGAGTGCATTAATCGCTCTAAGTCAGCAGAACATCGTGCACCTTGATGAAGAAAAGAAAGCATCAATGGTCAACAACCTGATGGTAGCATTGGTTTCTGAGAGAGAAGCCCAACCGGTTATTAATACAGGAACTCTTTACTAATAAGGTTGAGGCATATGATGATTATACCATTATCCCGACTAGCAGGGAAGACGCTGATAATTACTCAGCCTTCGATTTGGAAAAGAAATTACGAGCTGAGTTATGAGGAAGAAGTCCTGGGTAGAATAACAGTAAGTGGTTTTTTCGGTTCTCATATAATGGTGAATTTTACGGGGGATGAGTGGGAGCTATATTACCCCCGGTTCTGGAAGACGGGAATAAACATCAGGGAAAAGGGGAAAGAAAATTCTTTTGCTAATTATTACCAGAAGTTTTTCAGCAAAGAAGGCACTATATTTTTACCAAAAGGTCAAAGATTAAAGATTAAATTCGGAATATTTAAGCAACATTACGGAATTTATACAACCAGCGGAATATGTCTCGCGAACATGAATGATAAAATCGGGTTCAAATCTAAAACCATGATAACTATTGAAAATAGTTCGGAATTTCTGGATAAATACCCCTGGGCTATAATACTTGCCTGGCATTTAATTATGAAAAGAAAACAGGCGGCAAGGGCTGCAGGATAGGAAAAGATGAATACTTATGGCAGAAAAGAAAAAGTTTTTATTAAGAATAGATGCTGATCTTTATGCCGCCCTTGAAAAATGGGCGGCAGATGACTTACGAAGTATCAATTCACAGATAGAATTTCTCTTAGCCAGCGCGGCAAAGAGTGCCGGAAGGAAACCATCTGCAAACAACGTAGAAAAGGAGGATGCTAAAGATAAGTCATAGAATCCGAGATTTATCCACCCTGCCGCCAGCAAAAGGATTATAATTCAAAAACATCTCCTTTCTTAGGATAGTTAACAGATCTATATCCTTTACTCTCAATTTTCTCTTTCAGCGGTAATGCCTGCTCATCTTCACCATGCACAAGAAAAATATGCTTCAGCTTATCTGCCGGTGAAAATTGCAGATAATCCACAAGTCCTTTCTGATCTGCGTGGGCACTGAAGTAATCCATCTGTTTTATCTTCGCTCTTACTTTATGAGGATCACCGAATATGTTAACTTCTTCAGCCCCGTCCATAATCTTTCGTGCGAGGGTTTCCTGTGCGGCATATCCAACAAACAGAATCAGGTTATCAGGATTTTCGATATTATTTTTCAGATGATGCAGAACCCTTCCTCCTTCTGCCATTCCCGAGGCTGAAATAATTATGCATGATCCTCTGAACTCATTCAGCTTTTTTGACTCTTCTACATCACGTATATAAGTAAGCCTGTTAAACCCAAAGGGATCTTCATGATTTTCTATGAATACCCTGTAGGTTTCCCTGTCGAAACATTCCGGATGCATCCTGTAAACCTCTGTTGAATTAACCGCAAGGGGACTATCTACGAAGATTGGAATTGCAGGTATCCTGTTTTGATTAAATAGTTTATGTAATATATAAACGAAAAGCTGCGTTCTTCCTACGGCAAAGGCAGGGATTATTATTTTTCCTTTCCTTTCCAGTACTTCATTTATAACCTGCACAACTTCCTCTTCCACATGGCCTGTAACCGGGTGCAGCCGGTTTCCGTATGTGCTTTCCATTATAAGAACATCGAGTTCCGTGAGAAGATTGGGATCTCTGATAACAGGCATTTCCGGTCTTCCAATATCGCCGCTGAATCCGAGCCTGATATATTTGCCGTTTTCTCTTATCTCAATTAATATTCCTGCTGAACCAAGAATATGACCGGCATCTCTCCAGGTCGCTTTTACCCCCGGGGCAACTTCAATAGTTTTGTCATATTGCACTCCGATAAAATTCTCCATCGCAGTTTCGACATCATCAATAGTATACAAGGGTTCAAAAAGCGTTTTATTCTGTTTGCTGCGTTTTTTATTCACAAAATGAATATCCCGCTCCTGAAGGTAGGCAGAATCTCTCAGCATAATCTGACAAAGGTCTACTGTTGCAGAGGTAGTATAAATATGACCCTTAAATCCGTTTCTCACCAGATGAGGAATATTTCCCGTATGATCTATATGTGCATGTGATAATAACATTACATCAATTTCAGCAGGGTCAAATAAAAAATTCTTATTTATCTCATATGCTTCTTTTCTTCTTCCCTGATATAATCCACAGTCGAGCAGGATCTTTTTTCCGTTAACGTGAAGTAAGTGCTGAGAGCCGGTTACCGTTCCTGCAGCACCGATAAATTGAATTTTCAAGGTATCACCATAAAATTTGTACTTCGTAAAATTTACTGCATAAATTAAACTTAATTCATATGAGAATAAACCTTATGGGTTAAAATAGAATTGGGTGACAAGTTCCGGGAGAGTATAAAT
Organism: uncultured Bacteroidota bacterium; assembly: GCA_963839165.1. Lineage (GTDB taxonomy): Bacteria > Bacteroidota > Ignavibacteria > Ignavibacteriales > Ignavibacteriaceae > DATFVA01. The sequence goes on from CAWIUG010000012.1 coordinate 69,662, forward strand.
ATTTGAAGCTTTTGTTACGGTATTAAATTAATTCCCTTTAAAGAGTTCAGATAAATCAAGACTTTCAGGCCTTTTCCTGCCTGTTAGTGAAATATACGTCAGAGCAAGAGTTTCCTTTCCTGCGCCCAGAACGGTGCTTGCCAGTCCCAGTGCCTGTCCATAATCCTTCGGGTCCAGATTACCAAGAATAACGCCCCATATTGCCTCTTCCAGTACATTATATGCCGCATGTACCTCATGCAGATCATAGCCTGCATTGTATCTTTCAGAAGCTATTTTTTCAGAGTACTCTATTATTTCAACCAGGCTTTTCTCTTTAATACATTGCAAAGTAAGATCAAATAATTTTTCAATCCGTTCCCAGTTTGAATTGGCGTTTGCCGTAGAATAATGCTTCAAATTTGAACGCAGAAGAGAATCGAAGGCCGTCCTGATAATATCAGTCTGATTCTGATGAAGACACTCAAGGATATTCATAAAAAATCCGTCTTTTTAGATAAAATGAACCTGTTAAAAATAGTAAAAAAAACAAATACGGATTCTGTCACATTGAGTAATCGTTGGAAATCCTTAATTTTCATTATGTTAGCATGCATAAATTGGAAGGAGATGGAATGAAAATCCTCAAATATATGATTGTACTTACCACAGTGCTGGGGGGCTGCTCTTCACTCAGATTAACTCCGGCTGATTTTTCCTGGCCCGTTGAATCTGTCATACGTGTTGACGATAACGGAACAGCAAAGGAAGACCGGTATGCACTATCATTTAATGCGAAACCGCTTTACTTCGAGGAGACCGGAGATTCGCTTGCATATCTTGATCGTGATCTTAGAGTAATAAGAGATACTCTCGGATACTACTATATAACCGGAAATAAATTTAAAAACGTATATGTGTTTACTATGGGGGATGGAGCATTTAATCTCTATAATGAAATCCGGATTTCCGAAACAGGCATATCAGAACCTGTTTTTAATCAGAGACCTCCTTTCATAGAATTAATTGAAGGGAATAAACAGTACTTTCTATCTAAAAGTGGAATTGAGAAGGAGAAGAAGTAAATGAAAAAAATGATGTTGGTAAATGGTCTGCTTCTAAGCCTGCTCTTCTCATATTCAGTATCCGCACAGTCAGACTATGAAATAGTGCAGAGTTTTAAAACAAAAGCTATGGCAATCGATGATTCCATCCGTAATGCATCATCTCTGGATGAGCTTCATAGTGCCGGAGATAAAATAGATTCATTAAGGAATGAATACTCTAATAAAAGAGATTTGCTCGATAAAAGTCTTTACCCGCTGGATTTCAATAAAACTTTTGAAAATCTTCAGATGTCGTATGATCTGCGAAAGGGAGATTTTACCCAGATAAATGTTCTTCAGACCCAGGTTACCGGACTCAAAGATCAGGTTGATGTTCTCAATCAGCGAAACACCGATCTTATTTCACGTGTACAAATACTTGATGCTGAAAGTAAAAAAGATAAAAGCCGTATAGTTCAGCTGGAAAGAACGGTTGCCGATCTGAAAGCATCACTACAAAAGCGGGATGAGCTTGTTATAAGTATGATTGACAGTCTTATTCCCCCTTCATACAGACAAAAATCGGAACTCAGCTCTGAAGAAAAACAAAAAGTTTACTCTGAAGTACAGAAGAATAACGTTTTAAACAATGTTAAAAAATCGCTTCAGGATAATATTAAATTCCTACAGGTAGCCACACTTACACCAGAAGATCTTTCCGAAATAAAGAAACAGCAGGATCAGTTTGCAAAACTCTGGAGGAGCGTGGGACCAAAACTTGTCGGTATTTATTCTGAAAAAAATGCCGGTACAAATGAGCTAAAAGAAATAGACCAGACGTTTACCACCTGGAAGACGACCCTTAGTCAGCAGGCCTGGAATTCTGTAAGATTAACCTTCGCTGATTATGGTATAAACCTTCAGAAGTTCTCAACCGGTAAGGAATTTACAGAAACCGCAACTTCCTTTATAAATGATGAAATTAAGAATATTGGTGTAAAAGATAACGGTGATTCACAGATTACGTATAAAAGTTTTGCCGATAGTGCCTGGTATGGCACGGTTAAACCGACCTGGGTGCCCTACCTGATGGAGAATAATTTGTTCACGGAAGCTCAGAAAGATACCCTTGAAAATAGAATTTCTGACTGGAAGAACAGCTTATACGGCAGCAGCTTTAACTGGCTGTATATAATTATAGGTCTCCTTGTGGTAGTTATTGTCATATTAATTATCGTAAGACGAAAACCTAAACCTCAGACTACTGAAAATCAACCTTTTTAACTTTTCCATAGGGGCTGATGACAGCCCCTATTTTACCAATTTGAAGCCTTGACATCATTACCACCCCATTCTCTGTTTCAAAGAGTTTATTTGTGCAATATGGTGTTTACCATGCCATGCATATTGAGCGATCATCCAATTAATATCTATTATTCCATTTTCGGGATGATTCAGTTTCTGTTCAAACTGGGCATTGTCCAATGATTTAAGAAGGATTACCCACCTTGTATGGACCGCTTCAAGAAGTATGAGTGAAGTTTCAATCGGAGTTGTAAAATAGTCTTCTAACTTTGCCCAGGCATCTTCTTTATATGTTTTTATGACAGGTACTTTTTCCGTTAATGCAAGCTTTGTTCTTATATAGGCATTCATATGGCTGTCAGGTATATGATGAATAACCTGTTCAACATTCCACCCTCCTACCCGGTATGGAGTTGCTATCTGCTCTTCATTAAGATTTTCTATAGCACGTCGTAAAAAGAACGGGGTTTCTTCAATTTCACTTATAAAACCTTCCCTGAGTTCATCATTATATTCTTTAGGGACTTTGAATTTACCGATAGGGTATCTGAGGTGATCCATTTCCTTCATAATAAACACCTTATAATATGAATACCTGAAATTACTTCAGTGATTTACCATAAACAACAATCATTTTCCGATTAAACATGAATTTGGGGGAATTAGCGGGATCAAAAAAATAGAAAGAATTCAGAATGACATTAATTACCGCTAAGGGACAAGGTTGGAGATAACGATTCACGATCCGTTTAAGGTGGAGGTAAACGAAGGTTCAGAGTAGGCTATCACGTCTCTGCCAGAATTATAAGGTCAGATTTCAATAGGCGAGGATGAACCGGGAACCTGCCCGTTTAAACGGGCAGGTCTGCCTGGTTTATCTATTGAACATCCTTTGCCTTAACAACTTTTCCTTTTGAATCATCTTTCATTAAAATCGATGCCATCATATCCGGGCTTACAGGATCAGGAACCTTATTGTGAATAGCGGGCAGTGAATGCAGATAGGCAAAAATACTCTTCAGATCCTCATCACTTGTTTTACCTATTCCGGGCCATGGCATTGGGGGAAGTATAGGGCGTCCGATTCCCATATGCTTTCCGGTTCTCAAAGCCTTCATAAACAAATCCTCTGTCCAGTTCCCTAACCCGGTTTCAGGATCCGGAGTCAGGTTTGCCGTGTAAGATACTCCCCAGGGGCCTATCCACGCCGTTGCATCCATAGATGAATGTACCCACATCTTTGAGTTCAACATTGCAGGATCAATATTCATTACAAGCTGATCCTGGGGATGACCTGATAATAATCTGGTAGTATCAGGAACGGGTCCCATATCTGTCATCACCTTTGGAGAATGACAGTCATTGCATCCTCCCAGTTCAACGAGATATTTTCCCTTTTCTATCCTTTCCGCCTGAGAAGGAACCTTTTCCCCTTTTGAATCACTGCAGCCCGCCTGGATCAATACCAGAACTGCGAAAACAACAGCCAGGGACACGGAAACTAACCGGACTCTACTCATACTTAGCCTCTTATATTAAGTTATTGGATAAAGTTTATACTTTTTTAAAATACAATCGTGCATAGCAATAGTTGGAGAAGGGTATACTATTTTAACAATGTAAAACCCGGTATAAATTTTCGTGCTAATTGGAGATGGTGGTTAACTTATTTTATTATTTGTCGAGACGCAATAGTTTATACAAATTTTTTTTTGATCTGTGACATAAGTTCCATAACACATTTTGCTGATGAGTAGTTAAAAATGACTAATTCATTATAAAATTTTTTATTAAGATTCCTGTATCAGGATTAAAGAAGAAAAGAATAAATATGAAAAACTTAATATCAGTTCTATTTATTGTCATACTGGTTTTTGGTGAGTTAAACTGCCAGGAGACAAATTCACATAATAAAATGAAAGATGAAACCGCAATGAATAGTGTATCAGCGAATACGGATACTGCCACTTTCGGTCAGGGGTGCTTCTGGTGTGCCGAGGCGATTTTTGAACGAGTAGAAGGAGTAAAATCCACCGTTTCCGGTTATTCAGGGGGGAGCGTTCCCAACCCTACATATGAGCAGGTCTGCAGCGGAAATACAGGGCATGCTGAAGTAGTTCAAATCATTTATGATCCAAAAATAATTTCATACGATGACCTCTTAAATATCTTCTGGAAAACTCATGATCCAACCACATTAAACCGTCAGGGAGCCGATGTGGGAGAGCAATACCGTTCAGTTATATTCTATCATAATGAGAAACAGAAAGAAAAAGCAGAATACTATAAAAAGGAATTGGATCAGTCGGGTGCCTGGGATAAACCAATTGTAACACAGATAGTTCCATTTACGAAGTTTTACCGGGCAGACGATTATCACCAGGATTATTATAAAAATAATCCCAACCAGGGATATTGTTCATTTGTGATAGCTCCAAAGCTGGAAAAATTCGAAAAGGTATTTAAAGATAAGCTGAAAAAGTAGTCCTACGACCGGGTAAAGGATTGCAAAAAATATGTCGGCAAGACTCAGAAAATATGTCCGAAATTAAAATAGAACCCCGTGGTTTCGTTACTGAATCCTAAATCAGCCCTGACGATAAAGTTATCCATATAAAACCGGAGTCCTGTCGCAGGGCATACTCTCCATCCATCAAAGGTAAACTTATCAAGAGAAGAAAAAACTCTTCCTGCATCAATTCCCGCTATTCCTCCGAACCTCCACCATAACGGAAATCTGAATTCTGCATTTAGAAGTGAAGAACTTTTATCTAAAAACCTATCCTGCGGGTACCCCCTGAGAGATTGATTACCTCCAACGGGAAGAAGGAATTGCACGGGAATATTATTTCCGAGAAGCTGCTGCAGAGAGACCCTTCCTGCAAAAATCAAGTCGTTGAAGATAACTCTATGATACGACTGTAAAGTTAAGGCAGCCTTATTGAAAGCTGTATGGATGAATGAGAAATGAGGTGAAACTTCAAACCCGGTTGAAACATATATTCCTCCGGTGGGATTTATTATACTATTTCTTGTATCAAATACCGCAGAAATCAGTAAAGCAAGATTATCGGTATTTATATCATAATCGCTGTCTTCCGGAAGCATTATCTCGGGGAAATTTACAAATTTTATCCTACTGTATTTTATTCCAATCTGAAAAATGAATGAGGAAGTAATTGTCCTGTTCAAAACGAAACTTAAGTCTATTGGTTCCCTGGAGTAAATTTTCTTTTCAACATAAGATGAATAATTTCCGATCCCGTAAAAATAGTAGCTTATCCATTTATCATAATCGACGGTAAGATCAACTGCGTAACCGTAATCCTTTCCCTGCCTTATTTCATAGTCGGGGTAAGAAAACTGAAATCTATACCACCTTTCCCCCTTAGTGCTGTTATAAAGAATTACATCATAACTTTCATTTTTATCAAACAAGTTTCTAAGGTATCCTTTTATACCATAGCCGAACCCCGCATCGGTATCGTAACTGACAATGGGAAATACCTCCCAGTCGAGTCCACCTGATTCTGAAGTCTCCGGGTTCCTGGGGACCTGTCCAAATGCAGGTATAGCTCCGTAATAAAGCAGCAGAAGTATTACATATTTAATCATTCGGAACACTTATTGATAATCCTCCGGAATCAAAGTTAATAATGAAAACGGTTTATTTTGTCAAAAAATTGTAAAATTCTCAGTTGAGCCCCTGATCTTCCCGAGGGCCGGGCGGACCCGGATTTAGTAAAAAGAAAAGTGAATAAGGTCACTGAACTCATAGGCAGATATGTTATTTTGAGTTAATGAACTGGGAATTGATCACAAACTTTTCATTAGCGATACTGGCAATCCTTAATCCAATCGGACTGATACCAATCTGGAGTGAACTGGCAGGCGATGAACAAAAAAACATTCAAACCAAGATTGCCCTACTTGTAACTCTTACCTCAGGATTTATATTAATTATCTTTTTAATTTTCGGGAGGCAGGTTCTGGAATTATTTCATATTGATCTCGCATCTTTCCAGATGGCCGGGGGTATTTTTCTTCTACTGACTGGAATTCATATGCTTGAAGGGAAAACCGCCCGGCTGAAAGACCGAAAGGAAGACGGTGACAGCTCAAGTGAGATTGCAAAGAAAAGATTTAAAAAAATAATAGTTCCGCTTGGTATCCCCATGCTCGCAGGACCGGGTTCAATTACCACGGTTCTAATCTATGGAATAAAAGCAGAAAAGGTCTCGGATTATGCAGGCCTTTCCGTTGTTCTGCTGGCAGCCATTCTAATCTTATTCCTTTTTTTTTATTCATCGAGCTGGCTTGATAAAAAAATTGATAAACTTGTATTTGTTGTTATTACACGAATATTTGGACTGATAATAGCTGCGATAGCAATAAGCTTTATTTTTGAGGCTTTAAAGAAAGCATTTCCATCACTCGGCTGAAACTTCCGACTTAACTGGAGCTGCCGGTTTCGAAGGGATCAACAGAAGAGAGGAAGCGGAGATTATACTTACAAAAAATGCTGCGAACCAGACTTCTTTACCTCCCAGGTTATCATACACTAAGGTACCCAGCCAGGGACCCAGGGTAAATGCAAGGCTAAAGGACATTTGAAAATACCCCATATATTCTCCTCTCCTGTTGGGCGGTGATATTTCGGCTGCAAAAGCCGAACTTGCGGGAAATAAAATCATTTCGCCGAATGTCCATATTATAATCGTTATAATAAGAAGACCAACGCTGTTTGCAAAAGCTGTTGCGCCGAACCCGACGCCAATCAATAATGCACCAAGAGCAAGCGATTTTTTTTCAGACCAGTTAGTCATAGCGGTATTTAAAGGTACTTCAATAAAGATTATGAGAACTGTGTTCACCGCCGTTAGTAAGCCGAATGTTGAGGTTTGAAAGTGCAGATCTTTAACCAGGTAAAGGGGGAAAACTCCGAGATGCTGAAAAATCACCATTGTGGCGGGAGTAATAGCAAGTAGAAAAAAAAGGAATCGCAGATCTTTCAAAACAGATCCTGTATGCAACTTAAATTTTTCTACTTCCCGTTCCATTTCTTCCCTGTCGACTTTGTGCGTAACCGGATAAAGAGTTAAAAATAGAGCGGCAAGAATAGCAGTAGCTGCATCAACATAAAAAATTATGGAAAAATTAACTTGTGCTAAAAAACCTGCAGCAACAGGACCAATACTCATTCCCAGGTTTATTACCAATCTATTCATTGCAAATGCAGTTCGTCTTTTATCAGGGGGTGCTATATATGAAATGAGCGACATAACAGCAGGGCGGAAGGCTTCATTTATTATTGACCATACAAGTGTAACGGCCAACAGAAGAGGGAATCCTGTTATAAACGGATAGAAAACCAGAATAATACCCGAGAAAAAAAGCGAGATCTTCATAACTGTAAGCGACCCGATTTTATCAGACAGTTTGCCGATAAACGGCGCCGTGAGCAGTGCGCCGAGTCCGTAGAAAGTAAGGATTAACCCTGCGGTTGCGGCATCTTCATGAAGCTGGGTAGTAAGATAAAGAGCGAGAAACGGAAGTACCATTGTCCCCGTACGGTTTATCAGGGTAGTAATATAGATTACCCACAAATCACGTGATAAGCCTTTTAAACCTTTCCACGGGTTCAATGATTTCCTTGAGGTTTAAGTTTTGAAATGACAAATATAATGCAGATTTCGCGAATTGAAATGCGAAGTTATAAAAAAAGAGATGTTGTTAAACACCTCTTTTTAATTAACGTACCTTTTATTGCTGCTTATTGGACATTGTAACTTAACAGCTCCCAGTCTTCCTTTATGTAAACAAAACCCTGTTCAAGGTTGTACATTTTAACAATGCCGACATTATCAACAAACCAGGTAATTGAATGACCATGTACATTAAAGCCGCCCCAGTTTCTTTCAATCATATAAGCATTGGGAAAATCATCGGCCGGAACAGAGACAGGTTCTTTGCTTTTAACAATTGAAGAATCTGGTGCCTGGTTCGGATTCTTCCAGGTTTTCCCGACCTCAAGAGGAAAAACTATACTATGATCAACCACATCAGAATTAGGATCTTCATAAAAGTTAACAGTGCTTTTGTCAACACTCACATAAAGAGTATCATTATAAGTATGTGATTTTCTGACCCAGATGGTCAGATCTTTCCCGTTAGTTCTTGTTGTGTCTGCAATGCTCACTGTGAGTGTATCAATAGAAGCACTGAGACTGTCATAAACAGCATAGACCCATTGGTCGCCAACTTTATTCGGAAAAGAGCCTGCATTTACTTCGGGAGGATTATTATCGGTTGAATTTTCACATGCAGAAAGCAAAAAAGGAATTATTAAGGCGATAATAACATAGAACAGATCTGATTTCCTAAACATAAAGCTTCTCTTTTGTTATTAAATTATAATCTAGCATAACAAAATAAGGTCTAACAGAGGTCCAAAGGGAACACAAAGTTCACCTACTCTAATCGATATCACGCTAAACCATTTAATTACGGTTAACGATTATAACCCCTGCAATGATAATTATACCACTGATAAGCATTAGAAGTGTAATGGTTTCATGCAAGAAAATCCACGCTGAAAATACGGTCACAAATGGTTCAAAATAAAGAAATGCCCCCACTTTGGAAGAATCCATATCTTTGAGTGACTGAGCCCACAGCACATAAGCGATCCCGGAGCAGAATATTCCCAGGAAAATTACAGATATCCAGCCAATTGATGACAGGTGTTCAAGTCGTACGAATGTATCACTATTCATAGTGACAGGAAGGATCAGCACGGCCATCATAATAAAAAGATACAGTATAGTCATAAGCGGAGGATAAGTAAGAGTTATCTTCTTATTTACCATCGAGTAGACTCCCCAGGTAAACGCACTTGCCAGAACCAGAAAATCACCCTTATTTGATATGAAATTGATAGAGGAAAGATTCCCTTTGCTTATGAGCAGAAAGAGTCCGGCGAAAGATAAAATTATCCCAATGAGTTGTTTCAGGGTAATTTTCTCTTTAAAGAAAACTACACCCATAATAGCCATAAAGACCGGAGCTGTACCGATAATCCAACCGGTATTTGCCGCTGACGTATACTGTAGTCCTGTTACCTGAATCCACAGATGGAAGACGGCGATTGCAGCAAGCAAAAGGATGAAAGCATGTTGTTTAAGCTTAATGGAGAAATCCCTTTTGGTAGAAACTGCGAGGATGACGAGGAAAATAATTCCCAGCAGGAGCCGCAATATTATTATCATCAAAGGGGTTAATTCAATCAGAGCAGTCTTCGTAGCTATAAAGGAAAGTCCCCAGAATATAGTAGCAAGCAGCGGTTTCAAAAATGCAGCGGGACTCCCCTTAATAAATCCTTTATAAGAAGAATGATCACCTTGCATAAAGGCCGCCGGACTGTTCCAGCCAGTCAGCTATTTTATCAGCAGCTTTACCAACATCATTATCGGAAACATCAACCTCAAGAACGGGCAGAACAGAACGGGAAATGAGACTTTTCATTAAAGCCTGTTCTTCTATAAAAATATGGACATCATCATACTGTTTTGGATTTCCCGAAACTTTTAATCGTTCTTCCCTTGCGTTGAAGAAGGATGAAGAGGAGCGGGTACAAAAAATAAGATGAAACCCCAGGTTACTCAATCCTTCCTCCAGCCAGCCGAAATCATACTGCTTATTATGAACTTTTAATTGATAAGCCTTCGTTGATATATGGAAGCGATCAATTATCCAGGAGTAATATCTCTGAAGTTCAAACAATTTTAGCCAGGTTCTGTATGTTTCAATTGCCTGGTTTTCCTCCTGCTCCTCAAAATTTATTAATCCTCTTCCCCAGGGAAAATTAGTAAATGAACACCATTCGGCTGAGATCAAGGGTGAATGATACCTGTATTTTCTGGGCCCCACAATTCGGGGATGTTCATTCAGGGCAAATGCTATTTCTGTTTTGAAGGTAAGGCGTGTTCCTTCCAGAATTATTTTGGGACAAAGTTTTCCACCCATATTCTTATTTTGATTTTTCTGTTTTTCTGGCTGATGAATACTCTTTAAGATTATAGTTTATCCTGGTTTCCGGCATCTCAACTTTTTTTATTTCGACTCCGCATTTGGTATAAAATTCGGTTGCGAGCGTATCGTGAAAGTCTGAGAATACCACCACGCGTTTAATGCCTGCGGCTATCAGAGCCTTAGCGCAGGTAGTACACGACATATTAGTAATATATGCGGTAGAACCACTGATATTTATTCCATGTATGGCAGCCTGTACAAGAGCATTTATCTCGGCATGGTTTGTCCTCACGCAGTGGTTATCCACCACAAGACATCCTTCATCTTCGCAGTGAGGCTGTTCAGGAAGGGAGCCATTATATCCTGTTGCGAGAACAAACCGGTCTTTAACCAGCACGCATCCGCAGTGCATGCGCGGACAGGTAGCCCGTTCGGAAGCAAGCATTGCCAGTTTAAGGAAATATTTATCCCATGAGGGTCTTTTATTATTCTTCATGTAAAATTTAATTTTATTACTATTTAAAAATAAGAATTATCATCGCAAATCTAACTTGTTGAATACCCTATTTTATTTTCATCCAGATACATTTGAATATCCGGATGTCATAGTCGTAGGCAATTTTCGAAAGTCCCTCAAGCTCTTTTTCTGTCAACAGCGTAAACAGTATAGAGCCATTTTCAAGGACTATATGTCCGGAAAAGCTGAACTCCATATAAATTTGTCTTATTTTAATAATATTATAATCTAAATATTAATAAAAGGCTAAGTAATGAACCCCGGTAAATTTAAGGCACTTTTAGTTAAAGAGGAAAATGGGAAATTCATCCGTGAGATTACAGAAAGAAAACTTGAAGAGCTTCCGGAAGGAGAAGTGCTTATAAATGTTAAGTACTCCTCGTTAAACTATAAGGATGCCTTATCAGCCTCCGGGAACAAAGGGGTTACCAGAAATTACCCGCATGTACCTGGAATAGATGCAGCAGGAATAGTTGTCGACACCAAAAGCGTTAACTTCTTTGAGGGAGATGAAGTCCTTGTAACAGGTTACGATCTTGGAATGAATACTTCAGGTGGATTTTCTGAATACATACGCGTACCGGCCGAGTGGGTGGTTAAAATACCCGACAGACTTTTCCTGAAAGAAAGCATGATACTAGGTACGGCCGGACTAACCGCAGCGCTTGCTCTGGATAGGATGATAGACAACGGGATGGATAAAGAGGGAGAAGTGCTTATCACCGGGGCTACGGGAGGAGTCGGGTCCATGGCAGTTGCTTTGTTCGCAGGACAGGGATACAAAGTTATCGCCGGAACCGGGAAATCTGATCAGGAAGCTTACCTGAAGGAACTTGGAGCGGTCTCACTGATATCACGGGAAGAGATGAGCGATAGGTCGGGTAAAGCTCTTCTTTCCGGAAGATGGAGCGGTGTTGTTGATACTGTAGGCGGTGAAATACTTTCTACGGCCCTTGCATCTACCAGACAATGGGGCGTAGTAGCTGCATGCGGTAATGCTGCCTCTGTTAAACTTCACACTACCGTATTCCCTTTTATACTCCGGGGAATAAGTCTGCTTGGAATAAATTCTGAGAAAACCCCCATGGCTCTGAGAGAAAGAATATGGGAGAAGCTGTCAAACGAATGGAAACCCGGAAAACTGAACCTGCTGCACACAGAATGTTCACTTGAAGAAACGAATCAGAAAATTGATGAGATCCTTGAAGGCAGAATAAAGGGAAGGATTCTGGTAAACCTTGATAAATAACGAGCAGGACACTAAATTTACAGGCAAAATATTATAAGTATCTCATCCCATAACTTTTCTCCACTAAACCTGTTCTGTCGGCCATCTGTCGGCCATCTGTCGGCCATCTCTCGGCCTCTAACCCCGAGACTTCCACCAGTTAACCACGAACAGGCCGGTACACAAGAAAACTTTATATAATCAGTACGAAGTTCTCACAGGCAGATCAAACCCCTCCAGTTCCTGCAACCAAATAGTTAATGATTACAGGCTTTTCTCAATGAGATTTTTAACTGCCCCCACCCAATTGTCATTATCGTTGAGACTTTCAACCAGCTGAACCTTATCGCCGCCATGTTCTTTGAACAGATGATGATATTCGTCTCCTATTTCGATGACAGTTTCAAGACAATCGGCCACAAAAGCCGGACTAAATACCAGCAGCTTTTTAGCTCCCTTACCAGCCTGCTCAATCACCACCTTGTCGGTAAAGGGAGTCAGCCAGTCCTTATCCAGTCTTGATTGAAAACTAACGGTATACTTTTCAGGCGGAATATTCAATCTCCGGACAAGTTCTCTGGTTGTAGCATAACACTGAGCTTTGTAACAGTATTTATTCTCTTCGGTAATTTCATTTTCACAATTATGATCATCGCATGGTTTTCCATCGACATATACCTTATCAACCTGTCTTACCGGGAGTCCATGATAACTGAATATAATATGATCATATTCATCTATATTGTACTTCTTTCCATTTTCAGTGAAAGCATCAAGATATCCTTCATCATCCCAGAATTGAGTTACCATCTTAACTTCGGGTATCACCCACCACTTCTTAATAATTTTCATTGCTTTATCAGCCGCCGATCCTGAAGTTGCAGAAGCATAATGCGGGAACAGAGGGAGGATAAGGATCCTGTCATAGTTCTTCTTTCTCATTCTTTCAAGAACTTCATCCATTGAAGGACTCTGGTATCTCATCGCGAGCTCTACTTCGTAAGAACCACCCAATATCTTCCGCAGCTTAAGGGCGAGGCTCTCACTGTAAAACAGAAGCGGGGATCCCTTTTCTGTCCATAATTTTCTATAAACCTTTGCGGATTTTGGAGCTCTGAAAGGAACAATTATCAGATTTACAAGGAGCATCCTCGCAATCCAGGGAATATCAATAACCCTTGCATCAGTAAGGAATTCACGTAAATATTTCCTCACATCGGGAACAGATGGACTATCAGGTGTACCCAGCTGTATTAATAATATTCCGGTTTTATTCATATAGATTTCTCACGATTTTATTATCACTCAAACAAGTATTAAAGGGAAATACTGTTATAATTTAACCAAATTTATTTTTAAGTTCATTTCCGATAGATTTGGGCTTGTTAATTTATTTCGGAGGGATAACAAGGTGAGAAGAATTTTATATGCAGCAGTATTTATACTGCTTTCATTTCTAAGCATAAATGCTCAGCCAAAACCCTATGTAATTCTGATAAGTTTTGATGGCTTCAGATGGGATTATACCGACAGAGGTATTACTCCTCATTTTGATTACGTCCGTCAGAATGGGGTTTCTGCTTCTTCACTGAGGCCATGTTTTCCCTCAAAGACTTTTCCGAATCATATTTCAATTATAACGGGCATGTACCCGGAACACCATGGGATAATATCAAATGAATTCCGGGATCCCTTCACAAATAAATATTACTCTATGAGCGATTCTAATGCTGTTAAGGATGCCTCCTGGTATAGAGGGGAAGCATTCTGGGAGACAGCCGAAAGACAGGGAATTAAAACAGCCAGTTACTTCTGGCCGGGCTCGGAGGTATCGCTTTCATTCAGACATCCAACCTATTATAAAAAATACGAACACCATAAACCTTACCGCGAAAGAGTTGACGGATTGATTAACTGGCTGCAGCTTCCATATAATGAACGGCCTCATTTTATTACTGCCTATTTTGATGCCACCGACACATACGGGCATAAATACGGTCCTGATTCTCCTGAAACAAATTTTGCAATAGCACAGCTGGATTCGATTCTCGGTTATTATTTCGACAAGCTGAAAGAAATCAATCTTTTTGATAGTACAAATATCATTGTGGTCTCTGACCATGGGATGACAAATATAAGTGACGATAAAACAGTGAACATCGAAAATGTTCTTGCCGGGTTAAAGTATCAGCAAAATGATCATGGTCCATTTATGATGATTGAACCTGAGGCTGACAATCCAGATACCCTCTACAACAGACTGAAGAAAAATGAGAATCATTACAAGGTTTATAAACGTGAGGGGGTCCCTGCATTTTTCCATTTTTCAGATAACCCTCTTATAAGCAGGATAGTTATTATTGCAGAGAATGGCTGGAACCTTGAGACGAATAAGACAATTGAGCAGAACAAAAAGTACAGTACAAAAGGGAACCATGGTTATGATAACTACTGGATGGATATGAACGGCATCTTCTATGCTGTTGGACCTTCTTTCAGGGTAAACTACAGGGTTGGAACTATCAATAATATTGATATATATCCTGTTCTATGCAGAATTTTTAATGTTATACCGAATCCCTTCGCAGACGGCCGTTTTGACAGAATAGGGTATGTACTGAAATAGAGATTGAGGTCTGTAGACAATAATTTAGACAGAAGCAGACTTTTGTGAATTATTTTTCCTCAGTCTCTTCCTCTTTTTCTTCCTGCTTTTCCTCTACCTCCTCCTCGACTTCAAACTTTAAACGCTTGACAAGCTTACTTATAGTTAATCCCTGAACGCCGATAGAAAATAGTACGATAACATACGTTATGGCTACGAAAAAGCTCTTGTTCATCTCAGGCTGAAGTGACAAGGCCAGGGCGACTGAAATACCCCCCCTGAGACCACCCCATGTCAATATCAGGATGCTGTGTTTTGTGAACGTATACTTCATTGCCTGAACAGGGATTCCCACCGAAACAAACCGTGCAAACAAAATAACAACAACACCTAATAGGCCGATAAGCAAATAAAATGGTTTAAGATCTATAACCAGGAACTCGAAGCCTATCAGCATAAACAGAAGGGCGTTTAAAATTTCATCCGTCATTTCCCAAAACTTATAGACATATGACTGGGTTGTATCCGACATTGCATAGCGTCTGCCTCGGTTACCGGTTATTATTCCGGCCACAACCATTGACAAAGGACCTGATACCTGCAATATTTCCGCAAGCGAATAACCTCCCGTTACAATAGCAAGAGTTATAACGACCTCTACCTTATAATTATCTATAGATTTAAGGAGATAAAATCCGGCATATCCCAGAGCAAAGCCGAGTATAATGCCTCCACCGGCTTCTCGTAGAAAAAGAAGCCCGACGTCAATTGTAGACAGATTTTCTATACCGATTTTTGCTACCTGGTATAAACTCAGGAAAATTACAACCGCAACCCCATCATTAAAGAGTGACTCCCCTGTAATTTTAACTTCGAGGCTTTTTGGAATACCGGCTTCCTTCAATATTCCCAGCACTGCAATAGGATCTGTCGGAGATATTAATGCACCGAAAAGAAGGCAATATATATAATCTATGCGGATCTTCAGAAGCTCCAATGAGTAGTAAAACACTGTCCCCACAATAAAAGTTGACATTATTACCCCAAGTGTTGCAAATATCATGACAGGATATTTGGATTCAAGAAGTTTTTGGGAATTAACGTTTATCGCCCCGGCGAACAGCAGAAAACTGAGCATCACGTTTAGAAGGATATACGAAAAATCTATTCCCTGTATTGCTTTGGTTATTTCCTGTTTGAACCCTATGTTAAGATACCCTAGCCCTATTAATCCCAGTGATGTAATTAATGCGCTAAGCATCATTCCAATTGTATGAGGGAGACGGAGAAACCTATAGTTAATATATCCGAATACTGCGGAAAGAACGATCAATACCGAAACAACATGAAAAAAGTTCATTTATCCTTTTACAAAACTTGCTGATTAAGTTTAAAATATCAGATTTTTATTGCAGCGGATAAGTGACCGGTTTAACGTTAAGGAAGGAAACACATAAGTTAAACATCATAATTCAATGTCGGACCCAACCATCTCTCAACCTCATCCATACTCATCCCTTTTCGTTTATGGTAATCGAGAACCTGGTCCTTATTAATCTTTCCCACATTAAAATACTTTGCTTCAGGGTGCCCAAAGTACAAACCGCTTACCGAAGCTGCCGGAAACATCGCAAGATTTTCTGTTAATCTGATTGAGGTATTCCTTTCAACATCAAGCAAGCTGAATATTATGGTTTTCTCGGTGTGGTCGGGCTGTGCGGGATAGCCCGGGGCAGGACGGATTCCCTGATACTTTTCCTTTATCAGGTCGTCGTTATTTAATTCTTCCCCTGGTGAATAACCCCAGTATTTTTGTCTCACAAGCTGATGAAGATGTTCTGCAAAGGCCTCTGCAAGCCTGTCGGCCAGGGCTTTAGTCATTATGCTGTTATAGTCATCATGATCAGCCTCAAATTTATTCACTAATTCGCCGGTCCCTATCCCTGCGGTGACAGCAAAGGCTCCTATCCAGTCAATTCTTCCGGAATCCTTTGGAGCAATATAATCTGAAAGCGCAAGATTAGGAAGGTTATCCATCTTTTTTGTCTGTGAACGGAGAGTATGTAAAACTTTTCTGATGCCGTTCCGGTTTTCATCTGTATAAACCTCAATATCATCCCCTACCGAATTAGCGGGAAATATTCCAAAAACTCCATTAGCTGAAAGAAGTTTTTCATTTATTATTCTATCGAGCAGCTTTTCCGCATCTTCAAACAGTTTCTTTGCTTCGGAACCGATGGTTTTATTTGTGAATATAGCCGGATACTTTCCCTTCATTTCCCAGGTCAGGAAGAATGGAGTCCAGTCAATATATTCTCTAAGCTTTTCAAGAGGATAATCCTTCAAAACAGACACCCCCTGTTTGTGGGGTTCAACTATCCGGACGCCGGCCCAGTCTGTCTTTAACCCATTCATTCTCGCATCATCAATAGAAATGAGATTATCCTGTCCTTTTTTCCGATTATGCATCTCGCGGACGTTAGAATATTCGGTCTTCAATTTATCAAGATAATCAGCAGAGATTTTTTTATCGGGGTTTATAAGATTACTGACCACAGGAACGCTGCGCGAGGCATCTAGTACGTGAACAACGGGACCAGAATAATTCGGGGCTATCTTAACGGCGGTATGTACCTTAGAAGTGGTCGCTCCGCCTATAAGGAGCGGGATCTTAATTCCCCTCCTCTCCATTTCTTTGGCAACATGGACCATCTCATCAAGCGAAGGTGTAATTAACCCGCTCAGTCCTATTATGTCAGCTTTCTCCTGTTCTGCTGTCTGCAATATTTTATCTACCGGAACCATTACGCCCAGGTCGATCACATTATAATTATTACAGCCTAAAACAACGCCAACTATATTCTTCCCAATATCATGGACATCCCCTTTAACCGTAGCCATAAGAACCTTTCCTGCTTCTCTGGTATCATTCGCTTCCTCCTTCTCTTTCTCTATATAAGGAATCAGGTAGGCCACCGCTTTCTTCATTACCCTGGCGCTCTTCACAACCTGGGGTAGAAACATTTTACCTGAGCCGAACAAATCACCAACTACATTCATTCCGTCCATGAGAGGACCCTCTATAACTTCTATAGGCTTGTTATACACTTTTCTTGCCTCTTCAGTATCCTCTTCAATAAAATCTACAATTCCTTTTATAAGTGCATGCTTTAATCGTTCATGTACCGGTGTATTCCGCCATTCGTTCTTCTTAACCTCCTCTTTTCCTTTTTGTCTTACATTCTCCGCAAATTCCACAAGTCTCTCAGTTGCATCGGGTCTTCTGTTCAACAATACATCCTCAACGAGAACAAGCAGTTCTTTAGGGATCTCCTGATAAATTTCCAGCTGGCCTGCATTCACAATACCCATATCCATTCCGGCCTTAATAGCATGATAAAGAAAGGCTGAATGCATTGCTTCACGAACAACGTCATTCCCGCGGAATGAGAATGAAATATTACTTACGCCCCCACTGACCTTTGCAAGCGGAAGGTTTTGTTTTATCCAACGGACTGCTTCAATGTAATCTACTGCATAGTTATTATGTTCTTCAATCCCTGTTGCGATTGTAAGAATATTCGGGTCAAATATTATATCCTGGGGAGCGAACCCGACTTCGTTAATAAGAATATCATAAGCTCTTTTACACACTTTAATCTTTTTGTCAAAAGTGTCTGCCTGGCCCTTTTCATCAAAAGCCATCACAATAACCGCCGCCCCATACTGCAGAATTTTTGCGGCATGTTCCTTAAATATCTTCTCTCCCTCTTTAAGACTTATTGAATTCACAATTCCTTTCCCCTGCAGGCATTTAAGTCCTTCTTCGATTACACTCCATCTGGAAGAATCTATCATAACAGGAAGCTTTGCGATGTCAGGTTCTACAGCAAGAAGATTCAGAAACTTCCTCATCACAACTTCAGATTCAATCATACCCTCATCCATATTCACATCAAGGACCTGGGCTCCGCCTTCAACCTGGTTTCGGGCAACCGAGAGGGCTTCTTCATAATTTTCCTCTTTTACAAGCCTGGCAAATTTCTTTGAACCTGTAACATTTGTTCTTTCACCAATATTCATAAAATTTGAGTCGGGTCTCAGCATCACAGGTTCAAGGCCGCTTAATCTTAAAAAGGGTTCCTGTGACGGAATTATTCTAGGTTTAATGCTAACCACAAAATCGGAAATAGCTTTAATATGATCGGGAGTGGTTCCGCAGCATCCTCCAACAAGGTTATAGAAACCAGCCTCACCGAATTCCTTCAATATGCCTGAAGTAGTTTCTGCTGTTTCATCATATTCTCCCATTTCATTAGGAAGACCGGCATTAGGATAAACATGAACGAAATAGGGGGATATAGTTGAAAGTTCTTCCAGGAAGGGACGCATCTGCGCGGCCCCCAGGGAACAATTTAACCCTACGCTCAGAATATTTTTTGCATGAGAAACAGAAATAAGGAAGGCTTCTGTAGTCTGTCCTGAAAGCGTTCTCCCGCTTAGATCCACAATCGTCCCCGAGATAATGAGGGGAATTTCCATTTCTATATGTTTAAGGTATTCTTCAATTGCAAAAATTGCAGCTTTAGCATTCAGTGTATCAAAGATGGTCTCCACCACCAGGATATCAGAGCCTCCTTCTACAAGTCCTTTTGCCTGGTCATAATAAGCCTTGACCATTTCATCAAAAGTAACGGAGCGGAACCCCGGATCATTTACATCGGGAGAAATCGAAAGAGTCTTATTTGTAGGACCGAGACTTCCGGCAACAAACCTTGGTTTTGATTTATCCATCAAGTTATATTCATCAGCTGCCGAACGCGCAAGCCTGGCAGCCGAATAATTTATCTCATAAACAAGGTCCTGCGTACCATAATCAGCCAATGAGATGGCACTACCATTAAAAGTATTAGTGGTAATAATATCCGCTCCTGCATCAAGGTAGGCCCGGTGAACGTCACCTATTATGTCGGGCTGTGTCAGGTTCAGTATTTCATTATTACCTTTCAAATCCCGGGGATGTTCTTTAAACCTTTCACCTCGGAAATCATTTTCAGTAAGACGGTGCCTCTGAATCAACGTTCCCATAGCTCCGTCAAATACAAGTATGCGCTCTCTAAGCAGATCCCCCAGAATTTCAGTTTTAGATTTCATCTGGTTAATTTGTTTTTGAAATGATATGAATTTTCAGCTCAAGCCGATAGCTTTATAAAGTTATCAAATATAACTAAATTGCTTTCTATTATAAATCCATTTTATGATTAATAACAATCAAATATGATTATTGTTACCGGCGGTGCAGGTTTCATTGGAAGTGCCCTGGTCTGGCAGCTCAATAACCTGGGAACAACGAATATACTTATTGTTGACGAACTAGGTTTAACAGATAAATGGAAAAACCTTGTGCCGTTAAAGTATTATGATTTTATTGATAAATCGGTGTTTATAAATGACCCGGGCAGGTTTTCCGGCAGTCTGGAAGCTATCATTCATATGGGGGCTAATTCTTCAACAACAGAAAGAGATGCCGATCATCTATTAACAAACAATTATGAATATACAAAACATCTGGCTGAATTCTGCATTCAAAAAGATATAAGGTTCATCTATGCATCTTCGGCAGCAACCTATGGTGACGGGTCCCTCGGTTTCGAAGACAGTGAAGAACTTCCAGAGCGTCTTCGTCCTATGAATATGTATGGGTATTCCAAAAACCTATTTGATATTAAAGCCCACAGGGAAGGCTGGTTTAGTCATATAGTGGGATTGAAATATTTTAATGTTTATGGCCCTAACGAATATCACAAGGAAGATATGAGGAGTGTAGTTCATAAAGCCTACGAGCAGATAAGGGATACTGGTAAAGTCAGATTGTTCAGATCGCTTCATCCCGATTATAAGGACGGAGAACAGATGAGAGATTTCGTATATGTAAAAGATGCGGTAAATATGACACTTTATTTCCTGGAGAATAAAAAGGGAGGATTATTCAATGTGGGAACGGGGAAAGCGAGAACATGGAATGATCTGGTTAAATCTATATTCGGTGCTTTGGATAAACATGAAAATATTGAATATATAGATTTACCAGGGGAAATTGCCGATAGGTATCAATATTTCACTGAAGCTAAAATGGATAAAATAAAAAAAGCCGGCTATCCCCCCAAAACAACCTCATTGGAGAATGGGGTAACCGACTATGTTAAAAATTACCTGATGAAAGACCTCTATCTGGGGTATTAATTATAAGGAACTTCGTCGTCGTCCTCGAATAAATCATCTTCATCCTCTTCAAAATCAAAATCCTCTTCGTAAACATCATCTTCATCCAGAATCTCTTCATCCGGCTCCTCCTCAGTATCATCCTCTTCTTCTTCATCATTTTTATAATAATCGTCATCGTCTTCTTCTTCGTATTCGTCATCTTCTTCTTCCTCTTTACGTGAAGCGAAGAATGATCTGACTTTATTTTCTTCTTCATCAGAGAAATGCCTAAACAGGTTCAAAGAATTATTTCCGGAGAAATTCATCTCAGCAGTCATTACTACAGGTCTCCTTGTTTTTAATTTATAACTAAAAGTTACATTCAAATATTTTCAAAATAATTTAAAGTGCAAAGTCAAAAAGAATTTAATTTGATAATAAATTCTTCCCTTAGATTTAGAACACATTTTTTCTTTCTACCAAAAAATATAAATTAGTTCAACAAGATTAACCATAAATTGCTCTAAATTCCGAAGGTAAACAATGAAACTTGCCACATTATGTTATGTGATGAATAAAGATGAAAAGAAAACATTAATGATCCACCGTACAAAAAAAAAGAATGATTATCACGAAGGGAAATGGAACGGTCTCGGCGGAAAATTTGAAGAAGGTGAAAGTCCGGAAGAATGTGCTGTCAGGGAAATAAAAGAAGAATCGGGACTGATAGTTAATTCTCCCCGGATGCACGGATTTATTACTTTTCCGAACTTTGACGGGATCGATGACTGGTATGTATTTATTTTTACCGCAGATGAATATGAGGGGAAGATCATAGATTCTCTTGAAGGAAAACTCGAATGGATCCCTAACCATAGAGTCACAGACCTGAATCTGTGGGAAGGAGATAAAATTTTCCTTGAATGGCTTTATAAAGACAAGTTTTTCAGCGCAAAGTTTAACTATATAGACGGAGTTTATATAGATCATACTGTCTGTTTTTATTAGAAATAAGATGGGCCAGGCGTATGAAGGTGCATTTTTACACAAAATATCCTTATATCCTTTATCACAGAAGAGGGTGAAGGGGGATTTTTTTATTTGCTTAGATAAAAATTTAGCTTAATTTCTGTTTAGATAGTCATCCCTACAGAGCCAAAATGATCTTTTAAGATAAATGAGGTATATAATGAGAAATGTCTGGTTATATATTCTTCTGATCCTAACTTCTCTGCTGCTGCTGGCGTAGAAGTTTTATAAAGTAAAAAGACTTCGCAATACTACCTGGAAACAGTCAGAACAATTTTTCCAATGTTTTTATTTGCTTCCATATAACGATGCGCTTCTGCTGCATCATTCCAGTTATACACTTTATCAACTACGGGTTTTAAGACCCCGCTCTCAAATTTATCTAAGCCAAAATCTATAAAATCAGCATTTAGCCTTATTTGGTAATCCAATTGTCTTGATCTAAGAGTTGATCCTATAATTGTCAATCTTTTGGTAAGAATTTGTCTGATATCCGCGTCGCCTGCCTTCCCGCCTCCGAGTGTCGCAAGTAAAACAAGTCTCCCATCACGAGCAAGCGAATTTAAATTATTACTGAAATAAGGACCGGCAATAAAATCGATTATTACATCCACACCTTTTTTTTCTGTCAACTCATTAATTCTGAAAGCAAAATCTTCATTAGTATAATCAATTGTATATTTCGCTCCCAGTTTTCTGCATATTTCATGCTTCCGGGATGAAGCAGTTATAAAAACTTCGCTTTCCAATACCTTTGCGATCTGGATAGCTGCTGTTCCCACACCACTGGCTCCTGCATGTATCAGAATTTTTTCACCCTTCTGGAGTCTTGAATGCCAAACCAACGCCTGGTAAGCTGTTAAAAAGACCTCAGGAATAGAAGCTGCCTGTTCGTATGTTAGTTCTGAAGGTATCGGATTGGCCATCAGATCATTGATAACAGCATATTCGGCATAACCTCCTCCCGGCACTAATCCAAAAATTCTGTCTCCCTTTTTCCAGCGTTTAACCTTATTTCCCATAGAGTGAACATCCCCAGCTATCTCAAGTCCAAGTATATTGCTGGCCCCGGCAGGTGGAGGATATTTCCCTTCACGCTGAAGTATATCCGCCCTATTTAAGGCTGAAGCCCGTACCTTTACAAGAACTTCGTTTTCTCTGGCAACAGGCGCTGCAATTTCTTCTAATACTAATTCCTCTGCACTACCCGGTTTTTTGACAATGATTGCTTTCATCTGTGTGTTATCCTTTTCAAAAAAGCTGCAATATGCTTGTTTACCTCATCAGGATTTTCTAAAGGACTAAGATGACCAGCTTTAGCAATTGTATGAAATTCAGAATCATGAATCATGTCAGCCATACCCATCATTACATCCGGAGGTGTAAGGTTGTCTTCTTCACCACATAACATGAGTACTGGAAATCCAATTTGGGATAGATAACCGGTTGTGTCTGTTCGTCCTGCCATTGCAAGCAGACATCCTTTTATGCCCTCAGGAGAAAAATATTCTGACCTTTTTATGATCTGCTGAACAAGTTCATTTTTGTTTTCCAGCGAATATTCACAAAAACAATTAGGGATAAAATTTTGAACATATTTTGATGCTCCTTCTGTATTTATTTTTTTTATCCCCAGCGCTCTGTTTATTTTACCTTCATTTGAATCCGTTGATGATTTTGTATCGCACAGAATTAGTCCTCTATATCTGGATTCTAACCGTTCAACGGCCCTGAGGGAGATATAACCGCCCATTGAAAATCCGCATAATACAGGTTTATCTATGTTCATTTCGTCCACAACCATTTCAAGGTCATCCACCAAACTTTCAATCGTATATTGTCCATCCCCGGGATCTGAACCCCCCAACCCCCTTATATCATAGGTAATGCAAAAATAGTCAGAGCTGAATTTACCAACCAGGTTATCCCACATACGGTGATCAAAGGGAAATCCATGAATAAACAGGATCGGGAGCTTTTCTTTATCCCCCTCAATGAATATTGAAACTCCATTTTTATTTATATTCATATGACTACTTCCTGAATTTTTTTTCTTCAACAAAATAAGGATAAAAAAATGAAAGTTAAATTACCCATATTTATTATATGCCTCCTTTTTATTTCAACTATAAGTTTAGCACAGGAGGATTCGCTTAAACTTTATGAATGGACCCCGGTAGCTGTTGTTGGATTAAACCTCAGTCAGGTTGCCTTGAGTAACTGGACTCAAGGGGGTGATAATACAGTAGCGGTCACTTTCATGGGTACAGGGGGGTTAAAGTACTATACAGAATCATGGAAATTCAGAAATGATCTGAAGCTTGCTTATGGACGAACAAAGCTCGGAGACCAGGACTATAGAACAACAGATAATGAGCTATACCTTGAAAGTGTCTTATCCTATAATATTGGCTGGGCTGTTGATCCATATGTGAGCAACACCGTCAGGTCTGCAATAGGAACAGGATATAAATATGATGCTGACAGCAATTATGCAATTGCCGGCTTTTTTGATCCGGGATATGTTACCCAGAGTATTGGTTTTACTTATGATAAACTGGAAAATTTTACTACCAGGGCAGGTTTTGCCGTGCAGGAAACTTTTACAAGTAAATACAACCAATATGCCGATGATCCTGCAACACCTGAGATCGAAAAGACAAAAGTTGAAACAGGTATTGAATCTGTTACGACAGCAGAATTCACCCTGCAGCAGAATCTTCTTTACAAGAGCAACCTTAGGTTATTTTCGAGGTTCGAAAGTATGGATGTGTGGGATGTAAGGTGGGATAATTCATTTGTTGCAAAAATTAATGATTACCTCAATGTAAATCTGTCATTTCTTCTGATTTATCAGAAAGATCAGTCACTTAAAACTCAGGTTAAAGAAGCCTTACTACTTGGCTTAACCTATACACTTTTGTAATCCTGTAACTTTGTGTTTTGTCTGATTTTTATTCTGTGGTTATTTGCTTAATTAATTGCAAAAAACAAGATTAAGAAAAATATGAAGATTGCTTTTGTTTCCTCAGAAGTTTTTCCTTTTGCGAAGGCAGGAGGTCTGGCAGATGTAGCCGGATCCCTGCCTAAAGATATCGCCCTGCAGGGACATGAAGTGAAGGTTTTTATGCCTAAATATAACTTCATTGATGAAGACAAACACGATCTGAAGTATTGCTGGGACATCGGTGAAATTCCCGTCAGGATCAACCAGGTTTTGAGGTTCGTCCATTTACATAAAACACTACTGTCCGATTCAAATGTTGAAATATACTTTATTGACTGCCCCCACTATTTCTTCCGCGGGCAGATCTATACCAATGATCAGGATGAAGATGAACGGTTTATTCTTTTCTGTAAAGGGGTAATTGAGGTTCTGCAAAGGCTGAAGTGGGCTCCGGACGTAGTTCACTGCAACGACTGGCAGACAGGACTCCTTCCGCTGTTCGTGAAAGATAATTACAGTTGGGACAGGATGTTTGACAAAACTTCATTCATTTTCACGATTCATAACATAGGATATCAGGGAATTTTTCCTCCAACGACTCTCCCGGCAGCAGAAATCAGTGAAAGCTTATTCTATCCTGGCGGTCCCATTGAGTTGTTTGGAAACGTAAATTTTATGAAAGCAGGGATATCGTATTCTGAAATCATCAACACAGTAAGTCCCACTTATGCAAAGGAAATCTTAACCCCCGAGTACGGTGCCGGATTAGAAAATATTCTTAAATCCCGCCATCAAGATCTTTACGGAATACTAAATGGGGTTGATTATGAAACATGGGATCCGTCAAACGACAAGTTAATCCCATTCCGTTATAACAAGGAATATCTTTCCGGTAAAACCAGGAATAAAAAGTATCTACTCGACAGGTTCAAAATCAATTTTGACGAAAATATTCCTTTGATCGGGATTATTTCAAGGCTGGTTTCTCAGAAGGGTTTTGATTTAGTTATGGAGGCAATTCATCCCTTACTGAATCTCGAAGCGCAATGGGTTATTCTCGGCAGTGGTGAGGATAAATATGAGCAGATGTTTAATTCTATATCACATAATTTTCCAGATAAAGCTGCAGTGTATATAGGATATAACAATGAAATATCCCATCTTGTAGAAGCAGCCTCCGACATCTTTTTAATGCCTTCCCTTTATGAGCCATGCGGATTAAATCAAATCTATAGTTTAAGGTATGGGACCGTTCCTGTTGTAAGAAAAACAGGGGGACTGAATGATACAGTGCAGGACTGGCATGAAAGCAAGTTCGCTGGTAAGGAAGATGGAACAGGCTTTACCTTTAATGAGTATAGTGGTCATTCACTTTATACTGCCATTCTACGTGCTATTGATACTTATCATGAAAAATCTGTTTGGAAACAAATTCAACGAAATGGAATGGAGAAAATATATTCATGGCAAAATGCAGCAAAATCCTATATTGATTTATATCATAAAGCAAAAGAAAAGAGGTGAAAATTGATGAATATAACAACTTAAGATGAACTTAATACCTAATATATTCTTAGATGACGTTGATTTGAATTTGAAGACAGGAGGATATCACGATGAAACGTATACTACAACTTACTTTAATTCTCACCTTTACACTCCTAATAAGAACCAATTTTGCCCAGATATCAATTACCCAAGAAGAGGTGTCAAGCTGGCTGAAACCTGGTAATATATTAAATGCCCATTCGGATACAACGGACGGAATGATAAATATTGGTTCTCCCGGACAATCTGTTTGGGATTTTTCGAACATTCACCCGGATGTAGATTTTGACATTGAAGTTATAAACCCTTCACGCACAGAGTTCGATACCAGTTATATTGCCTCTAATGTTGCCAGCTATTACCAGGATGAGGTTAACGGGAGTCCTTATGAACACTGGCTTTATTATACATTAAATGATCAGCATTTAATACTTTACGGAAATGTTGTAAGACAGCCACAGATACCTGACATTACTCAGACAACTTATAGTCCTGCCAGGATCATCTATAACTTTCCAGTAGCTTACAATACAATTTGGTCTCAAACCCTTGATGGAGAAATTGTTTCGTGGCATGATGGAATTCCAACTCACCTTGAATCAGGGACTTATACAATTTCGGCCTCAGTTGACGGATACGGCACGATAATACTGCCTGATGGGTCGAATGATAATGCGCTCAGAATCAAATACGATGTAAGAAAAATATTTCAGAGGGATTATTCCCGCCAGATAACTTATACCTGGCTTACTTCTTCAGGACGTAGATTTTCAGTAATTACCAATGATACAACCTCGAACGGTGGAGAGGTAGTAACAGAACATATAGAGTGGGCTATCCCTTCTAATCTGACTGAAGTTACCGGAACTGAGTCGGTTCCTGAGAAATATTCACTTTCACAAAATTATCCTAATCCTTTCAATCCTTCAACAAGTATAAATTATGAGATCCCTACTGAACGTAGAGTGACAATCAAAATCTATAATTCTATAGGAAAGGAATTGAGAACACTTATAAATGAGAATCAGTCGGCCGGGAAGCATACATTATCTTTTAATGCTTCTGCTTTACCGAGTGGAATCTACTTCGCCAGAATGCAGGCCGGTAATTTCACCAGCGTCATCAAGATGACATTGTTGAAGTAAGAATGATATTATGATTGTGCTTTCAGATAAAGCTTAATAATAGTAGCCTATTGAGAAATAGAAATAGACATCTCCCAGGCTGATAGGATTGTCAGGAAGGTTTTTAAAGAGAAAACTCCGGCCCACTGAAAAGTCAGCAGGGCCGACCGGGGTATCGAAGGATAGTGAAAGTCCGACTCCATGCCTTAGTCTTTTAAATTTTATCTGTTCCTGAACTTCCCAGGTTGAACCAAGGTCATACCTCATTTTAAAATAGGTATCAAAAAATATTTCAAACGGCAGCTTATACCTATACTCCAGCGAGGAAAGAAAAATCTGTCTTCCCCTGAATTCATCCGCCCTCATTCCAAAAAAAGAGTCCTGACCACCAATAGAATATTCCTCACTCAACGGAAGGGTTTTGTCTGCAAATCCCATAACTACCCTGGGAGAGAAAGTATTGATGCCGTTTAAAGTAAAATAACTCTTATAATGAAAATTAAAGTTTGTATAGCCTATATTGCCCCCGAGGATTTTCTGAGCCACCTCATACTCCGCATTAAAATAGAAGCCCTTCTCCGGATAAGGATATTTATCCTGGGTATCAATAGTTGAACTTGCTTTAAGGCTGACTATTTTCATCTTATATGGATCGACGGGGAAGCCGGATTTGTTTTTAACTTCATCATACTTGTATTTACCTGTGAAGATAAGGTTCCCGAATCTTTCAACCTGGGTACCCAGAGACAAAGATGTACCGTAAAAGATCTGCCTGTATTCACCTACTGAACTTCTTGAAAACCTATGTACATCTGTAGTCGAATCATCCGAATAAGCGTATACATCGTTGAAGCGGTAAAAAGCATTTATATTATATGTAAAGTATGTATTAAATATTCTGTTCGATTTATGTTCAAGAACATAAGCGCGGTTTCTTGTACCTCCGAAAAGAAGAAGTCCAAGCTCGGTTCCGCTGCCAAAAAGGTTTTCATCACGTACATCAAGGCTTATTTGAACCTTGTTCTCATTATCAGCTCGAAATCCAACCCTTACGAGGCTGGAGATTTTTTCATTTACATTTATTATTACGATATCCTGATTATTCTCTCTTTTTACAGTAAGCAGGATATCATTAAAAAGATTGGTACTCCGCAGATTAGTCAGACCTTCTCTCACTTTTTGGTAGATAAAATAATCTCCTGCTTCAAGTGGAAACTCACGCTTTATCACTGACTCATTTGTTGATTTGTTGCCTGTAATACGAATTTCAGATATTATACCCTCATCCACATTAATATTAAGGATCCCTTCATCTTCATTAAACTTTACACCCCTTATCTCTGCAAGTGAGTATCCCTGCCTGCGATAAACGTTCATCAACTCTATCAATACTTTTACTATCTGATCTGCATTAAAAGGTTTCCCTTTAATTAATCTAAACAGGGAATCAATTTCATGCTGCTTAATCAGAGATGTTCCGTTAACATTGACATACCGGATTACCGGGTTAAGAAGTCCTTTTATTTTCAAAATAGAATAACGATTTTTACTTTGGATTTTGGCTTCAAGATCAGCATAATCACCGTCCCTGAACAGGCGGCAGAGATTAAAGCGAATTACAGAAGATGATACAGAATCGCTGTAAGGCAAATTTTTTATGAAGCTTCCTGAGGATGAATCATCATCCGATGGAAATACATTGCTGAAATATTTATTGGGGGAATCATATTTACCAATCATCAATGAGTCGATTTTTCTTTTAATTAAGCTGCTGACTCGTCTCATCGATAAGTAACCTTCATGAATATTTTCCTCAATTTTTGAGAAATCTGTAGCAGATTCTTCATTCAGATCCGGAGTAATTATAATGTCGGCATCCTTCAACTGATCCTCGTTCAGTATTTTCATAGGAATACTAATAATCTGGTCAGCAATTATCCAGGGATACTCGAGATCGTTTTCAGGGTGAAGGTCGCTGGTAGTATTCACGGCTATTATATAATCGGCGCCAAGTTTTTTCGCTATTTTGACGGGGATGTTAGCAACGAGTCCCCCATCAACCAGGATAAGTGAATCAACTTTAACAGGGGAAAGGAAAAACGAAACGCTTGAACTGGCTCTCATTGCCTGGCTAAGGGAACCTTTACCTATTATAACAGGACTTCCAGTCACAAGGTCGGTGCATACCGCTCTGAATTTTGTTGTAAGTTCATCAAAGCTGGTGTCAACGTGTATAGGAGCTTGAAGGGTGAGAAGATTCAGATAATTAGATAATTTCTGTCCGTTGTTTATAGAAGTTGGCAGTACCGGAGTCAGACCCTTCAGCCGTAAAGAAAAAATGGCTTTATCTTCTGTTACTTTCTGATCGATGAAAAGTTCTCTACGATTAGATTCCCGTTCAGAAGAAAGCAGGTCATCCCAATCTGTATTCCTTGCAATAGAATCCAACTGCTCTACAGAATAACCCGCGGAATACAATCCGCCAATGATACTTCCCATGCTCGTCCCCACAATCATATCCACCTTAATCCCGGCCTCTTCAAGGGCTTTAAGTATTCCTATCTGAGCCAATCCTCTTGCTCCTCCTCCACTGAATGCAATCGCGACGATTGGTTTTGTTGAAGGAACTTCTTTACTTAAGCCGAAAGGCAGGTTCTTGCTTTGATGCTGTATAGAGATTGTATATTCATTTTGCGCCTGAACCACCGTTAAGCCCAGGAATATCAGAACAAAAAGTATTTGATTAGCGCGGATCATCTAATTAATGCAGCTTTTCCCGATATATAAATATTTATCGAAGAAAAATAAACTTAATTAAAAGATATTTTATCTTTTCTTTTTCTGCTGAACTTTTGCATTTTGTTCTGCAGCCTCCATGAGCTTGGACATAAATCCTTTTTTCTTATTAGGGTTTTTAACCGGAACAAGTTCCATACCGTCATGTTTATGATTTATATAATATTGTTGTGCAATCGAGAAAACATTAAACATAAAGTAATAGAGGTTAAGACCCGAAGGAAATGACATGAACATAATGGTGAGCATAACGGGCATAATGTAAACAAGTCCTGCCTGTTTAGGATCTTTTACGCTCATTTTTTGCTGAACAAATGTTGTTACACCCATTAATAAAGCAAGTCCGCTGATCTGATCAATACCAAATAAAGGAAGTTTAAAAGGCAGCTGAGTGATAACATCAGGAGCTGAAAGATCTTTTATCCAGAGAATGAAAGGTTGTTGTCTCAATTCGATTGCCGTTTTAAACAAGCCCCATAAGGCAATAAATATAGGCATCTGAAGCACCAGCGGCAAACAGCCTCCCGCAGGGTTAACCCCGTATGTTGAATACAACTTCATGGTTTCTTTATTCAGTTTCTGGGGATCATCCTTAAACTTCTCTTTTATCTCTGCAATCTTTGGCTGAAGAAGCTGCATCTTCTTCATTGATTGATAACTGGTTTTAGTAAGCGGGTAGAGAACGAATTTTATTATAAGGGAGAAAACAATTATTACGAAACCATAATTAGGGATAAATGTATGGAGGAAGTTGAACAAAGGCAGCAAGATATACTCGGCAATAGGTCTTACTATAAATTTTAAACCAAAAAAACTTCCAAAATCTACAATTGCCGTAAAATTATCACCATATTCTTTCAGACGGTCATAATCTACAGGTCCCACATAAACTGTAAATTGGCTCTTTTCAAAATCTGTGTTCTTAAATGGAACGTTAATCCTAATTGAATAATCTTCTTTTAATCCTGTCTTTCCAACAGACTTTCTATCTCCTTCAACATATGCTCCATTTACAGCACCCGGATCTTTCGGGGCAAGAATAACCGCAAAATATTTATTTCTTACTGCGGCCCAATCAACTCTTCCGTTAAAATCCTTGGTTACTTTTTCGCCCACAGACGAGGCGTCGACTATTACCTGTTCTCCCCCGTAATATACACTAGCATCAGAATAATTAGCTTCATCAACTGAATTTTCTTCTACAAATCGCAATCCGCTGTTCCAAACCAGATCATATGAGTTGTTGCTAATCAGGTTTGTCATATTAACAAGATCTATTTCGCTTTCAAAGCTGTATTTATCCCCATAAAAGGTAAATTTTTTGTTTATATAAGAGTCATCACCGGCAGGAAGCCTGAAATTAATAACAAGGGAATCGTTCTCAGCAATATTATACCGGGATTTCGCAGCATCCGGGATAAAAACAAGATCTGCGGTTGAGATCGCTTTTCCGTCCGAAGTAACAAAAGAGAGATTAAAGGGATTACCCTGAGAGTAGTCGATAAGCTGAACCTGGGTTTTATAAAAACTTTTATCCCCCTGCGAATTTGCTGAATACCAGTTATTAAATTTCTTAAGATAATATTTCCTGACATTCGCGCCCCTGGTAGATATCTCCATAAGGACGAATTCATTTTCGATTGTAATTATTTTTTCTTTTTCGTTCGAAGCTGAAAAATACTTTCCGTATTTAAGGCTGTCGTTTTCGGCTGTTTGTGGCTGTTTTTTGTCAAGAGACACCGTATCGGCTGCTATCTCTTTCTTCTCCTGTTTTATCCTTGATGTATCAAGCTGAACAGCTGTAGTATCCGAAGTTTTACCTTTTTGCATTTCTTCAGGCGAGGGGGTATTAAGGTAAAACCAGAGCACAAGAATAGCTCCGATCAATATAAAAGCAATTGTTGTATTTCTATCCATTTATAATTCCATTACCTCAGAGGATCAATTCCTCCTTTGTTGAAAGGATTACATCTTAAAATCCGCCATATTGACTTTGCTCCTCCCTTTAATACTCCGTATTTCTTAAAAGCCTGTATGGAGTATTCAGAACAGGTAGGGTAAAATCTGCACGAGGGTGGGAAGATCGGCGAAATTAATTTTTGATATATTTTGATGAGAAAAACAAAAATTCTCCACATCTAAAGACTACTTTCTATTTTAACTAAAACATCTTTAATTCCTGGCATTATATCATCGACGGCAATTAACCGGTTATTTTTTTCATTAAACCGATAGGGAGAAAAAATAATTTTCAAATCAAGCTTCTTAAGTAAACAAAGATTATAAAGATTTTCTTTATTCAGCCGGTAGGAAACTCTTATCAATCTTTTTACACGATTTCTCCAGACAGCATTTCCAGCTTTACCCGATACGACGGCTGCAATTTTTATATTACCATTGGGGACATGTTTGTCAAGAAGATAAACAGCTTTTATTTTTTTGTCATCAGAAATAAGGACCCTGCCGGACCCATATAAGTTTTCAAAATCGGTCCTGCTTTTTACCCTCTCTCCGGCAGGAAGCCCAAAGCGTTTCAAAACAGCTACATCTCATCGCTGACAGTTAGCCTTTTCCTTCCTTTTGCTCTTCTGCGTGCAAGCACTTTCCTTCCGTTTTTCGTCTTCATTCTTTCCCGGAATCCATGCTTATTTTTTCTTTTTCTGTTGCTGGGCTGAAAAGTCCGCTTCATTTGTGCTCCTAATTATCAAAAAGACTTCAAAAATAGCCTTAATAAAACAAACAAGCAAGACAATTAATTTGAGAAATCGATAGGAAAGAGGTTTTTTCATGCACTTTTTTTGCGAATTAATTTGCGGCAGGAGAAAATACTTCCTATTTTTTCCCCGTGTCTGACACTCAAAAATTGTGTTCATAACTTGTTGATAATTTTTTAATGTGAAAACGTTTCACGATTTCCGAGGATTAGTTTGTCTCCTTCGGTTTTTTGAAAAAGTTGTTAATAAATGAAATCGGCCTCCTTAATCGATTGATTTATAATAACTTGGGGGTTGTTTCCTAATGTTAAGAAATTGTTAATAAATTCAGGTGTCATAAAAAACTAGTTTGTAAATAATTGATTTTTCAAAGTATTTTATTCTTTTTTTCTGTGGATAATTAAAATGGTGAACGCGCCCTCTCTTAATAAACCCAATCATCATGATGCTGCTTCAGTCTGGAAGGAATGCCTTAAATCTATCAAAGAAAACGTCACATTGATGACGTATAACACCTGGTTTTTACCCATAAAGCCGCTGGAATTAAGTGATTACACATTAAAGGTACAGATACCCAGCCAATTCTTCTGGGAGTGGATCGATGAACATTATAATACCCTGATCAACAGGACGATTCTGGATATCATCGGAACAGAAGCAAGGTTATCCTACATTATTGCTGAAGATAAAGAGAACAAAGAAAGAAAAGAAAACCAGGATAGAAACCTTCCGGTAATTCAACTGGCGCGGGAAGTTAAAATCCAGCATCCGAAACATGAAACGTATCTAAATCCCCGATATACTTTTGAAAATTTTATCAAGGGAGAGGGAAATCAACTTGCAAGAGCTGCAGCTGGTGCTATAAGTGAAAATCCTGGGGGAACATCGTTCAATCCTTTTTTCGTTTATGGAGGTGTTGGTCTGGGAAAAACGCATCTCGTACAGGCTATAGGGAATAAGATACTTGAAGCTTTTCCTTCAAAAAAGATAATCTACCTCTCATCAGATATATTTACTGTAGAATTTGTTGAGGCTATCCAATCCAATAAGGTGAATGATTTTTCCAACTTCTACAGAAGTATGGATGTCCTTATCATTGACGATATTCAGTTCCTGATTGGCAAAGAAAAAACGCAGGATCATTTTTTTCATATATTCAACACACTTCATCAGTCAAGAAAACAAATAATTCTTTCAAGTGACCGCGCACCAAAAGATCTTAAAGGCCTCGATGACCGGCTGATCTCGCGATTTCAGTGGGGACTTGCTGCAGATATCCAGCCTCCGGAACTCGAAATGAGGATAGCAATTCTTAAGAAGAAATCGGAAGATTATGGGTTAGAACTTTCTCCGGATATTCTGGAATATATTGCAAACAATATAACCTCAAACATAAGGGAACTTGAAGGCTGTTTAATAAAACTATTAGCAAATGCTTCTCTTAATTCGAGAGAAATAAACCTTGACCTGGCAAAGAAAACAGTTAAAGAGATAGCGACTGATCGAAAAGTAAACGTCACAATAGAGACTATTACAAATATTGTTTGTGAAGTTTTAAATATTGCGGAAAATAAAATAAGGGATAAAAC
Source organism: uncultured Bacteroidota bacterium (assembly GCA_963839165.1). Taxonomy (GTDB): domain Bacteria; phylum Bacteroidota; class Ignavibacteria; order Ignavibacteriales; family Ignavibacteriaceae; genus DATFVA01. Next base: position 104,324 of record CAWIUG010000012.1, read on the forward strand.
CAGAAAAAAAGAAATTGTTTTGGCACGCCAGATAGCAATGTATCTTTCAAAGGAGCTGACAAAATCATCACTAAAGACAATAGGGCTTCATTTCGGAGGCAGAGATCATTCAACTGTCATTCATGCTTGTACGACTGTTGAGGATTCAATGTCAAAAGATCAATCATTAAAAGATATTGTAAACAATGTGAGATCGCAAATTGAACTGAAGTGTTCTTAGTTGCCATTTTTATCAGCAATTTTTCAAGGCTCAGTATTGAGCCTTTTTTTTATCTGCCATGTTTAGAACATGTGAAAAACATATCATGTTAATGTTGAAAACATCGAAGTTATTAGCTATATGTTTATAAGAGAGAATCGGCCAAGTATTATCAACAATTATCGAAGTAATAATTATGGGGAATATACCAATCATTAGAAGGTTTTCTTTTAATTAACATATCCACATCCTTATTATATTTATTATTAATTAATTAATTAATCCATTAATTAATAATAGACAGTTAATAAATATTTTCTTTTTATATCCATCCTTTTTGTGTTATATTTTCAAAGAAAATAAATCCCTGTTTTCGGTCGAGAAACCTAATTAATACCAGCTAAATTCATTGAGATTAGCAGCCTTTTTTACTATTTTTATATGCTTTAAAAGGAGAATGTGGCAATGGAATTCAAAGTAAACAGTAAAGTTCTGGAAAAACTTTTATCCAAAATTATTCCTGCTGTTCCAAGCCGTACACCGATGCCGGTACTGGAAAATTTTCTGGTAGAAATAAAAGACGGTTTGATGACAGTAAGTGCAACAGATATGGAGATTGCCCTCCGCTCATCTCTAAATGTTCCTTCTGATGAGGACCTGAAAATGGTTATACCTGCCAAACTTTTTTATGATATAATCAGATCGCTAGGCGACACGCAGATTAAATTTGAGACTGAGAAGAATTCAAAATTAAAAATTCAGACCGATAACGGAACTTATAATATTAGCTATTCCCCATCAGATGATTTTCCCGACATTCCTGAAGTTTCAAAAGAAAAAGAAGTTTCAATGAACGGTCAGGATTTAAAAAAAATGATTGAACAGACCTCTTTTGCAATGAGCAAAGAGGATATGCGGCCAGCTATGACAGGAACTCTGATGGAATTTACCAATGAAGGGTTAAGGTTTGTTACTACAGACGGACACAGGCTGGTAAAGTACATCAACAAAACAATTATATCTTCTAATGATGAACAATACATAGTTCCGGAAAGGGCGATATCTGTTCTTTCTAAACTGATTGGAGATTCAGATTTTAAGATGTACATGAGTAAGACCAATATTGCCTTTAATCTTGGTGAACTCGAATTTAATAACAAGACTCATAGGGGAGAAATATCCCGCGTATAATAGCGTTATTCCTCTGGAAAATGAAAATGTTTTAACTATTAACACGGCAGATCTTTTATCGACAGTTAAGAGAATGATGCTATTTTCTACAGCAAATTCAAAGCAGGTTAAATTTTCAATCAGCGGTGATAACCTTGAAGTATCAGCCGAGGATATGGATCATGGTTCCAATGCAAAAGAGAATATAAAGTGTGATTATAAAGGTGATCCAATGGATATCGGATTTAATACCGGTTATGTGAATGATGTTTTACCCATGTAAATGATGAACAGGTTTTATTCAAATTGCATTCACCTACGAAAGCATGTATAATCGAACCTTCGAAATCGAATAGAAAATGAAGAGTTGATGCTTTTGCTGATGCCGGTTCGTTTAAATAATTAATATGATTTTGAAATCCATTCGCTTAAAAAATTTTAGAATTCACAAAAACACAAACTTAGAATTTTCAGAATAATTTAAATTATATTGTAGGCGGTAACGGGAAGGCAAAACTTCCATACTTGAGTCAATTTATTATTTATGTACAACAAAAAGTTTTAATACCAAAGTAGATGGTGAAGTTGTTAAGATTTAATGAAAATGAATTTGAAATAGATGGAATGTTTACAGATTTAACGAAAGATAGAGTTAGAGTAATATATAATTTCTTAGATAACAAGAAAAATTATTTTCAAAATAATAAAATAGTATCAAGGTCGGCTGATGTAATCGGCAGATTTCCTGTTGTTATATTAACTCCGGCAGATCATTCAATTACCCAGGGATCTCCTTCTGAAAGAAGAAAATTTGTCGATTCCGTAATATCTCAGGCTAGCGAAACTTATTTACAAATATTGCTGGATTACAATAAAACTCTTCGTCAGAGATCGACGCTTCTGACAAGGATTAAAGAAACAAGGAATTCTGAGTCTTAATGATGAACTTGATGCATGGTCAGAAAAACTGATAAATTCGGGAAGTGGATTAATAAGCATACGATATAAATTTTATACAAGAATTTAACAAATACATAAGAGAATCTTATGAAATAATAATGGGGAGTGATGAGATTCCAGGAATATTCTATTCATTCCTTGAAAATAGTCCGGATGGAGATATATGATCAAGATTCAGAGAATTGATAGAAGACAGGAAAAACGAAGAATTTAGAAGAGCATGCTAACCTTGTAGGGCCGCATCGTGATGATTACTTACTGGAAATTAATGGAATTAACCTTAGAACATATGGGTCGCAGGGACAGCATAAAACCTATCAGGTTGTATTAAGATTTGCTGAGTTTTTTTACCTTAAAGAGATTACAGGAAAAACCCCTCTTTTTCTTCTTGATGATGTTTTTGGAGAACTTGACACAAACAGGTCCATAAAAATCAGTGAATACCTGAGAGAAGTGGGACAGGCTTTCATAACACTCACAGATTTTTCAAACCTAACTTTTCTTAACATAAGAGATAATGACAATGTTTTCAGAATTAGGAACGGAGTGATCTCTTATGCCGTATGATTTTAAAAGTCTTAGCAGAAATATTTGAAGGAGATCCGGGACTGGCAGCCGTTAGAAAAACTGTTAAGCAGTCGGATGTTGTTCTCGAATTCTATAAGATCTTTCCCGAAATGAAAAAGGTTGTAAAGCCGGTTAAGGTAGATAAGAAGTTATTATTTATAAGTGTGGAGAATTCTATTCTCCGCAGCGAATTAAAATTCAGCGAAAACCTGTTTGTCAGCAAGGTCAACAATTATTTTAAAGAAGAAAGAATAAAGGGTATCAGGTTTCAATGATGTCCCTTACAGAAACAACTAACAGAATGGTCAGGATGTATGTCAAAAGAAAAAACTAATGATTATAGTGCTAAAAATATAAATGTACTTGAAAGGCCTCGAGGCAGTCAGGAAAAGACCTGCAATGTATATCGGTGATGTGAGCACCAGGGGCTTTCATCATCTGGTAAATGAGGTGGTTGATAATAGTATTGATGAGGCTCTGGCCGGGTATGCGGATAAAATTGAAATAACAATTAATCAAGATGAGAGTCTTACTGTCGAAGATAATGGAAGAGGAATACCAGTGGATATGCACCCCGAGGAAAAACGTTCTGCCCTTGAGGTTGTGATGACGGTGCTTCACGCGGGAGGTAAGTTTGATAAGAATACATATAAGGTTTCCGGTGGTTTACACGGTGTTGGAGTTTCTGTGGTGAATGCTTTATCTGAGTGGTGCCAGGTAGAAGTTAAACGTGACGGGAGATTGTATTTTCAGGAATATAAAAGAGGATTCCCGGTAAAACCTGTTGCCGAAATCGGCAAAGCAAAGAAAAATGAATCGGGCACTAAAACAACATTTTTTCCCGACAGAGATATATTTAAGGTTGACAAATTTAAGTTCGATACCATAGCCGAAAGAATGCGCGAACTGGCGTACCTCAATAAAGACGTGAGCATTCATATTAAAGACCTGAGAAACGGGGGAAGAGGAAAATTTTCATTTTAAGGGCGGACTGATCGAATTCATTCAGTATCTGGATGAATCAAGGCAGGCATTGCATAAAACAATTTATATAGAGGGTGAACGGGATAACACACCTATAGAGATCGCATTTCAGTACACAGACGGGTACAGCGAGAACATTTTCTCTTATGTTAACAATATAAATACTCACGAAGGTGGAACACATCTGGTCGGGTTCAAAACAGCCTTAACCAGGACAATGAACAATTATGCAGCCAAAAATGGACTTATAAAAGAAAATAAAATTAGTCTTACCGGGGATGATTTCCGTGAAGGTCTTACTGCAGTTATTTCTGTTAAAGTTGCAGATCCCCAGTTTGAAGGTCAAACCAAAACGAAACTTGGCAACAGTGAAACCAAATCTGCTGTTGAAACTATGGTGGGTGAAAAACTTTCAGAATTTCTTGAAGAAAATCCTTCAATCGGGAAGAAGGTCATCGAGAAGTGTCTGAGAGCTGCCGAAGCAAGAGAGGCCGCCCGGAAGGCAAGAGATCTTGCCAGAAGAAAGAATGCTCTGGATACCATGAATCTTCCCGGCAAACTTAGCTGATTGTTCTATTACCGATCCTGAACATTGCGAAATTTATATAGTTGAGGGAGATTCCGCGGGTGGATCTGCAAAGCAAGGAAGGGATAGAAGATTCCAGGCAATCCTTCCTCTAAAAGGAAAGATCCTTAATGTAGAAAAAGCCAAGATTAATAAGATCCTTGAGAATAATGAAATTAAAGCGATCATTTCAGCAATAGGTGCCGGACTTGGTCAGGATTTCGATCATGCAAAAGCACGGTACGGCAAAATTATTCTGATGACCGATGCCGATGTCGACGGCAGTCATATACGCACCCTGCTTTTAACCTTTCTGTATCGGTATATGGCCAATCTTATAACATCCGGAAAAGTATATATCGCTCAGCCGCCTCTTTATAAAGTAAAAAAAGGAAAACAGGAGTTTTATGCCTTCGATGAAAAAGAAAGGGATGATATCTTAAAACGCCTTAAAGTTAACGGTAAAGAGGATACAGAGGAGCTGGTTGGGGAAATGATTGAAGAAGGCTCTGTTAAAGGAGTAAGCATTTCCCGTTACAAGGGACTTGGTGAAATGAATCCTGAGCAGCTATGGGAAACGACGATGAACCCTGAGACAAGAACCGTTCTTCAGGTTACCCTGGAAAGCGCGGCAACTGCTGATAAAATATTCGAGACTCTTATGGGAGACGCAGTAGAACCCCGAAGAGAGTTTATAGAAAAGCATGCAAAATATGTTAGAAACCTTGATGTATAATTAATAAATGTAAGTTTCAATTAAAAAAGATTAACAATGGCCACGATTTTTGAAAAAATAGTTCCAGTTTCACTTGAAGAAGAGATGAAATCATCCTACATCGATTACTCGATGTCGGTGATAGTATCCAGAGCGCTCCCTGATGTAAGAGATGGATTAAAGCCAGTGCACAGGAGAGTGCTTTTTGGAATGCACGAACTTGGGGTAGCCTATAATAAACCCTATAAGAAATCCGCCAGGATAGTGGGAGAAGTACTTGGTAAGTATCATCCGCACGGAGATACCGCCGTATATGATTCGATGGTCAGGATGGTTCAGGAATTTTCATTAAGGTATCCGCTTGTGCAGGGACAGGGAAATTTCGGTTCGGTTGATGGTGATTCACCTGCAGCAATGCGTTATACAGAGGCGAGGCTTCACCGGATAGCAGAGGAAATGCTGCGTGACCTTGATAAAAACACAGTTGCTTTTGCACCTAATTTTGACGATTCCTTACAGGAACCTGTTGTACTTCCTTCTTACCTGCCCAACCTTCTTGTTAACGGAGCTAGTGGAATAGCGGTTGGAATGGCGACAAACATCCCCCCTCACAACCTTACTGAAATTATTGATGGAATCATCGCTTACATTAAAAACCCAGCGATTTCCGATGAAAAAATGATGAAGATAGTTAGCGCTCCAGACTTTCCCACGGGGGGTATTATCTTTGGTTACGAAGGTGTTAAAGAGGCATATCTTACCGGTCGTGGAAGGATTATTCTAAGAGCAAAAGCGAACATTGAAACTCTTAAGAACAATAAAGAAAATATTATTATTACGGAATTGCCTTATCAAGTTAATAAGGCCAACCTCATTGAAAAGATTGCCGAACTGGTACACGCAGGAAAGCTCACCGATATTTCAAATATCAGAGATGAATCCGACAGGGACGGTATGCGGGTTGTGATAGAACTCAAAAGGGATGCCCAACCCTCTGTTGTTCTTAATCAGCTATTTAAACACACCCAGATGCAGACAACATTCGGAGTAATAATGTTGGCGCTTGTCAAGGGAGTGCCGCAGGTTCTAACTCTGAAAGAGATGATGAGACACTTCATCGATCACCGGATGGATGTACTTATCCGCAGAACAAAGTATGAACTAGATGCCGCAGAGCGAAGAGCCCATATTCTTGAAGGGTATATCATTGCACTTGATAACATTGATGCAGTGATAGAAACCATAAAGAAGTCAAGGGATGTAGAAACGGCCAAAAATAATCTGATGCGTAAGTTTAAATTGAGCGAGATACAGTCCAAAGCTATCCTTGATATGAGGCTGCAGCGTCTTACAGGACTTGAACGGAAGAAAATTGAAGATGAATATAAAGAGGTAATTAAGCTGATTGAGAAACTGCAAGGTATCTTGGAAAGCGAAGAAAAAAGATATTCCATAATCAAAGACGAACTACTTCAGATAAAAGAAAAATACGGTGATGCCCGCAGAACCGAAATTGTATATAATTATGAAGAATTTTCACTTGAAGATATAATTGCCGAAGAAGATGTTGTTGTTACTATAAGTCATAGAGGCTTCATAAAAAGATTCCCGGTGAGCGGGTACAGGAAGCAGGGACGCGGAGGTAAAGGTGTTACGGGAGCCGGTACAAAGGATGATGATTTCATTGAGCATATGTTTATTGCTTCTACTCACCAGTATATTTTATTCTTTACCGATCGGGGGAAATGTTACTGGCTGAAAGTCTTCGAAATTCCGGAAGGCGGACGGGCATCCAGAGGTAGATCAATACTGAACCTCATCGAGAAAGAAAAGGAAGAGGATATCACTGCGTTCGTTACCGTTAAAGAATTTGATGACAATCACTTCCTGGTAATGGCAACACAACAGGGAACAATCAAGAAAACCGTTTTGTCTGCTTACGGAAATGTAAGAAAAGGTGGTATAAACGCAATCAACCTCGTTAAAAATGATAAACTGATCTCCGTTAAAATGACTGACGGTAACAATGACATTGTGCTTGGGACCAGGAATGGATTTGCAATTCGTTTTACCGAGAAAGATGTCAGGGATATGGGAAGGATCGCAACAGGTGTGCGTGGGATAAAGCTGGCTAAGGGAGACCTGGTTGTTGGGCTGCTTGTTATTAAACGTAATGACAATATTCTTGTTGTAACCGAGAAAGGATTTGGTAAGCGGTCAGATATAAATGATTACAGGATTACACATCGTGGAGGAAAAGGTGTTATAACGGTGAAGACGAGTGACAAGGTCGGGAAAATGATTGCAATGATGGATGTAGTTGATGGCGATGAACTCGTTATAATTTCTTCGCATGGAATGGTTATACGTCAGAGTGTGGCAGCTATAAGAGTAATGGGCAGGAATACCCAGGGAGTAAGAGTCATCCGACTGAAAGAAGGAGACTCAATAGCTGATATCGCCAAAGTAATTCCCGAAGATGAGGCAGAAGTTCCTATTGTTGTGGAATAGATTATTTTAAGATACGGGAGAAATTTCCGGAAATTTCTCCCGATAAATAAACGATTTAATTCCGTGGAAATCGGAAATTATTGAACCAATACTAACCCGATCGGATCATTTCTATTCGATGGTAACATTTTTCCCCAACATCCGACTTATAATTTATAGTTTAATAGATCGATCTTAAGGTTTCGTAGTTAGCTTTTATTGTATTTTCCAGGTCTACCGAAGAATGGGCCGTTGAGACAAAAGCAGCCTCAAATTGAGCAGGTGCCAGATATATCCCTCTTTCAAGCATTCCGTGAAAATATTTTCCATAAAGTTCAGTATCAGAGGTAATTGCGGAATTAAAATCTATAACAGGTTTCTCCGTAAAGAACATACAAGACATGGATCCCACCCGATTTAAGGCCAAATTCTTTCCTAATTTTTTCAGGTTCGCTTTGAAACCTTCTTCAAGAATCTTACCTTTTTTATCCAGTTCATCATATAACCCGGGATTTTCTTTAATATAGCTCAACGCAGCATATCCTGCAGCCATTGCCAGGGGATTCCCACTTAAAGTCCCTGCCTGGTAAACAGGTCCTGCCGGTGAAATCATCTGCATAATTTCTTTCTTTCCACCGAATCCTCCTACGGGGAGTCCTCCGCCTATAATTTTACCAAATGTAGTCAAATCAGGTTTGATCCCAAGGATTTCCTGCGCTCCGCCTTTTGAGACACGAAAACCAGTCATAACTTCATCAAATATAAGGACAATTTTTTCCTGGTCGCATATTTTTCTTAATTCACTTAAGAAATTAGCCGAAGCTTGTACTACTCCCATATTTCCCGCGATCGGTTCAATAATTACGGCGGCAATTTCATTTTTATTAGAACTTATTAACTTCTTTACCGATTCAATATTATTATAATCTGCTACAAGAGTATCCGATGCATTTCCCTTCGTTACACCAGGACTCGTCGGGACACCAAGGGTTAAAGCACCAGAACCTGCTTTAATCAGAAAATAATCTGCATGACCATGGTAGCACCCTTCAAACTTGATGAATTTTTCTTTTCCGGTATATCCCCTTGCCGTCCTTATTGCGCTCATAGTTGCTTCAGTACCACTATTAACCATCCTTACCATTTCCACTGAAGGAACGAGTTCAGTAATCAATTTTGCCATCTCTACTTCAAGAGATGTCGGAGCTCCGAAGCTGGTTCCATTTTTAAGAGCTACCTGCAGGGCATCAACTATAAAGGGAGGATTATGACCAAACAGATGAGGTCCCCAGCTGCCTATATAGTCGATATAGCTGTTGCCGTCGACATCAAACAATTTTGAACCTTCACCTCTTGCTATAAATAGCGGGTCACCTCCTACCGACCTGAATGCTCTTACCGGCGAATTAACACCTCCAGGGATATACTTATTTGCCTCATCAAAGAGCTGACGGCTTTTACTTGTTTTCATAAACTCCCTAAATCATTTAGTAACGAAGAAAAAAATTAAAAAATAAAGATAATTCATAACCTAAAAACAATCTACATAAATCCCGAAGTATCGGATCATGTAGCCGTGATACGCTGCATATAAGAAGTAGAAAATCATAAATATTTTATTGTTTAATGAATAAACTTACTTACAAAATAAAAGTCTGGTATCATCTTTTAACGAATAGCATAGGTTTTTATCCCACCCTCATTAGTGTTTTGTTTTTTCTATTAAGCGTCGGTATGATTTTCCTCGAATCAGCGGGCTATACAAAATATTTCATAAAGAACTTCCCTCTACTGACGATATCAAGTAAAGATACCGCCAGGATAATAATGAGTACGATAGCAGGGGGTGTTATTTCACTGACTGTATTTAGTTTCACTATGGTTATGATTGTATTCAACCAGGCGGCCACCAACTATTCTCCCAGGATCATTCCAGGGTTAATTTCCAGAAAATTTCACCAGGTGGTATTAGGTTTCTATGTAGGCACCCTTATTTATTCTTTCATCATTATGATAAATATTGATTCAAAACATTTTACTATTTCGGTTCCGGGATTCGCAATTTTTATAGGCGAATGTTTTGGAATAATTTGTCTTATTCTCTTTGTGTATTTTATTCATTCAATTTCAAACTCGATCCAAATAGGAAACATACTTCAGGGGATTTACCAACAAACCAAAAATGGAATAAATCGCGAAAAGGATGAAAACAAATATGAGGAGGACCCGGATTTCGAAAATGGCGGCAGTTGGAGTGTTCTTAACAGTCCCCAATCAGGATACCTGCAAAGAATCGAACAAAATAAAATTCTCGAAATTCTCAAGAAAAACAACAGCAAGCTGGAAATTACAATCCCCATGGGCACCTTTGTATTAAAGAACTTTCCTATGGCCAGAGTTAGCGGTGAATTAGAAGATAAAGCACTGGAACAACTCCTCAGTAACTTTATTTTTTTCGAGGAAGAAATTGTACGTGAAAATTATTATTTCGGTTTCAAGCAAATTACTGAAACCGCAGTTAAAGCATTAAGTCCCGGGATTAACGATCCTGGTACAGCTTTAAAAGCTATTGATTACCTTACAGACCTGCTCGCACTGAAAATGGGCCTCAGGGAAAAAAGGTACATCTATGACAATAAGAAACCGATGATTTTACTGTGTAATCCTTCAAATGAAAACCTGATCTATTTTTGTTATGCACCCATACGTGAATATGGAAAAAGCGATGTGATTGTTATAATAAAACTTTTCGATTCATTAAGGGAAATACTTCTTTCCACAGAATCCGAATATATTGAAGAGCTTATATTAAATGAAGCAGAAGTATTAATCGAGGACTCAGACAAATATTTAAATAACCGGACAGACAGGGAAAAAGTTAATCACCTTATCGAAGGAATTAATCAGACAGATAAGAGAAAAAACAGGTTGAAAAAATTATCTATCTGACATTATTATGTTTTTGCAGTATTTCTTTTGCGCGAGGCTTATACAGAAGATGAAATATTACATCCAGGTAGGCATTCATTTCCTCCATTTCGATATTGGTGGTATAACGCCAGAAGCCATAAATTTTCGCAAGTTCAAGCAGTTTTTTTGCATATAGATCCCAATTATAATCTTTTTCAACTCTCTCGATAGCCCGTTGCGAGATTCTCTTCCATGAGGCATCATTTACGCGTACCTCACGGACAAAATTGAGAATTGTTTTTGTGGACTCTTCTGAATTAACAGGATCGATATGAAATCCGTTTATCTGATCCTCAATTATTTCCAGTGGTCCGCCATACATTGTGGCAAAAACCGGCAGGCCTGAATGCATAGCTTCCAGCACAGTCAATCCGAAACCTTCAAATAACGCCGGCTGTACGAATACACCCTTATGATCCGCGACCACCCTATAGACTTCTCCTGTCTGATCTTTTCTAAATAGCTTGCCAATCCAGCGGATTTTATCATGGAGATTATATTCCTTTATGATCGAATGCATTAAGTTTATCTGTTCTTTTTCCTCTTCATCGCTTGAATCTTCTGTCCTGACATTCCCGGCGACAATGATCAGATTAGCTATTTCCTGTAATTCCTTACTCTCCCCGAACCATCTTGCAAGCGAGGCCAGGTTCTTTATCTTATCAAGCCTGGCAAGGGAAAAGATTGGGATCAGGTCAGGGTTTTTTAGATTTCCAACTATATCAGAGTCCTTTGCATTATTGAAAAGAAGATCGTTGAGATCTTTCTTTATTTCGTGAAGTCTATCCTGCTCCTGTGTATACGGGAAATAAAAATCAAAATTGACACCAGGAGGAACAATATTGAATTTAGGATGAAACAGATTGATGCCTCCGGTAACCCTGTATAAATTCGGCATTGTAAAATATTTGTAAGATTCATATTGGCCTATGCTGTCTTCGGTTCCGGCAATTTCCTGGTAGGATGAAGTAATAATAATATTAGCAGCATTCATCGCAATGAGATCAGCTGTAAACTGAGTGGAAAAATTATACTGCGTCTCAAGGTTCTTCCAGTAGAGCGCGCTGTATAGGTATTTACTTTTTTCAAGGGCATGCGCAATATTGCATTGTGTGACACCGTATTTTCTGGATAGCATAAAAGCAACTGTATTTCCATCAGAATAATTACCTATAATAAAATCGGGCCGGGAGCCGAACTCAGCAAGTAACTCCTTATATGAATCTTCGGCAAAATCTTCAAGGTAGGGCCAAATTTCGAAGCGTGATATCCAGTTATCTGTAACCGCCGGATTATTTGAGCGAAAGGGTACACGAAGTATCCATGAATTTTTGGTATCATAAACTTTTTCAAGTCGCTGATTTGATTTTGTATTTCCCGAGTTTGGAATCAGCCGTGTCAGAATAATAATTTTAGGAGCAGCATCCACCCCGGCTTCTGCAAGTGATTCAGTCATAGCTTTTTCAAGAGCTTTTACCTGGTCAAGTATATAAACAACCTGACCTCCGGTATCAGGCAAACCCAAAACACCCTCCTGGCCGAAATAACCATGTGGTGATATAATAGCAATATTAAAAATCATGGGGATATTTGATAAAAATTTCTTCAGAGCAAAAAAATCAGGAGTCTGAAGCAGGCTGTCAAGTTGTTTCAGGCTTTCTATCACAGAAGCCGCGGTATTGCCTAAGCCTCTCTCAAATCCAAGTTCCTGAAGATCATTACTGAAATGCTTAAATTCTTCATCTTCCGTTCTTTTTTTTAGAAATTTTAAAGCCTTATCAATTCTCTTACTTAAGTCTTCCGGATCTTTTACGCGGTCATTAAGGATTAATTGGTGAGAATTATGTTTATGAACGAAAAGGAAATCAAATAATGCTTTTCGCATTTTTTCCGGGTGTGTGAACATTGTGCTGGACAGATACCTATTAAGAAACTCAACACCGCGACCGATGCTTTTAGCCTCACGTATGCTGGGGAATTTATCATAGAAAGTTCTGAAGTTTAGTGAAAGAATATCTTCTTCTTTCCCAGGAGAAATATATACTTCTTTCGCTTCGAGATAAGCATTTACATCTGTTTCCTCAAAGTTTTTTTCTTCTACATTGAATTTATAGAAATCTGAATGTCCAATACTTTCTCTTATTTCAAAGTAAATACAGCTTCCCAGAGTTACTGATTCGGTTACTTTTTGAATTATTTCGCTTATGGCTTTGAAGTTCCCCTTTTTATTATAACTTTTTTTAAAATCCTCCAGAATCACCTTAAGATTTCCATAAACCATCAACTTACTTTTACTTGAGCACGCTTTGTCAAGGTATCTGAAAAAATCCTTTTTGTTTTCTTCAATTATTGCTGTTATGTGTTTACTCAAGACTTAACTCCCTGAAAGATTAAGAAATTCATAATGTTTTATTCCATCAATTATCCCTCCGGCGAAACTTCTTTTAGCAAAGTATACTTTCTTACTTCCTTTTAGTTCTTCCAACTCTTTACTATGGTTTGATACAACCACCCCAAGCAATTCACCTTTCAACATTTCTTTATCGTTTCCAGAATCTCCCGCTGCAAGTATATGCTCATAGGGGATATTCCACCGATAGGCCAGGTATCGGATGGCTTTTCCTTTTGAAGCCCTATAGGGAAGAATGTCCAGAAAACGTCCATGGCTGAAGATAACCGTAGTTTTTAATCCATTTTCGATCAGAGTATCTTTCACCTTCTCTAAATGATCAGAATTATCCTCCATAAAGTAGCTTATTTTAAATTTTCGCTGAGTGAATTTTTCCTGGAGTTTTAGGAATTGCAACTGCTTTAATACTTCACCTATTTTATCTCTCTGCCATTGATAGTTAATATGGGCATCCCATCCCTTCGAATAAATCAGATCTTCTTTATAGCTATAATATATTTCAGATCCAACGGAGGAAATTATCACATCCGGTATTATCACATCATTTTCTTTTAAAATATTTATGGCTGAATCTATAGTTCTCCCTGTTGCTACCGCAAATCCAGGCTTATCATTCTCTGATAAAAGTATGGTTTTGAATTCTATCAGACTATCCTCGTCTCCAAGCAGGGTATTATCTATATCGGAGACTATTAATTTTTCAGTAAAGAAGAGTTTTTTCCCAATGATTGAGAAGGTGTTTTCTTTAATCAGCTCCTTCTTCAGGAGATCCTGTATTTCGGCAAGATAAGTATCTTTATGTGCTTCCCAGGTATAATGTTTGCTGACATTTTTAATCCCGTTATCCGAGAGTTCATCCCATAACTGCGGATCATCCAGAATTTCCCGTATTGCTTCCGCAATATTGTCAGAGTCTGAAACATCAACCAGGATTCCATGCTTACAATTTTTTATTATATCTCGTGGACCGCCATCATCTGTCGCAACAACAGGTACGCCGGAAGCTGCGGCTTCAATAAGGGTTAATCCAAATGGTTCCACAAGGGCAGCATTTACGAATATTCCGCGTGATTGTGCAGCTATTCGATATAACTGAGGTATTTCATGTTCTGTTTCATGCCGTTTAGGAATTGCCATCTTTCCATAAAGGTTATATTTGTCCATTAGCAAAAGAATCTCAGTTAAGACTTCACGTTCGTTTTCCGGCATTTCCTGAATATCTTCTCTTATTCCTGCAAATATTGCGAGATTAGATTTATACTGAATGTCTTTGTTTTCACCATAAGCTTTGATAAGACCGGAAATATTTTTCCTTTTATCCGGCCGGCAAATGGTTAAGATCATTGGTTTATCAACATCAACAAAAAAACGAAAAAGCTTTTCCCCAATAATTCCCTTCCACTTTTCAGACTCGTCCTTATCATCAGGTTTATTATTGAAAGGATAGAATATCTTAATGTCCACACCCGGAGGAATCACTTTAAATTTTCGTTTGTCAGTATTTTGATAATCACCATATTGTGTATCGATTTCCTGTAAGGTGCTGGTAACGATCATATCCGCGAAGTAAATTATATCCTCCTCGACCCTTATCCGATGATTTATTTTATACCTCTTTTCAATTTCATCATTAGTCATTCCCTCATTCAGTAATTTCCTGAGTTTATCCTTTCCAAGGGAGTGTCCGGTATGGATAAATGGTATGCCGAAAAACTTGGTGAGTTCACTGCAGACATAACCAGCGTCAGCATAATGACTATGAATTATATCAGGAAGCCTCCCCTCGGATTTTATGTGCTTTATACTTTTATCGACAAATTCTTCCAGATGCTCCCAGAGAAGTTCTTTCCGCAGATATTTACCGCCACCGGCTCTGATCCTGATAATATTGAACTTATTATTAACCTTTCCGATATGCTTTGCATAATCTTCCGATACATTTTTATCTTTTATCTGGCGTGTAATTAGTTCAACCTTTTCGACTCTATGATCATGGCTTAATGCTCTGGCAAGCTCAAGAACGTACTTTATCTGGCCCCCGGTATCAGAATCTCGTCCCAATTCAGGATTTTCATTCCTGATTAAACCATGAATGCTGTACAGCTGAATATAAAGTCCCTTATTTTTATTATTACTCATTAACTATCTCTTTATATTTATCATATAAAGATGAGTCTTCAGGTAATGCTCCGTTTATTTTAACAATCTCACCAGCAAAATTCGAAGCAGTTTCATTTGTTTTTTCAATATCCCAACCTTTAAGGTATCCTATACATAGAATAGCCGCATAAGCATCTCCGGCGCCCACCGTGTCGATCACATCTTCGATCACCAGTTTGTAAATACTATTTCGATCACCCTCATAAATTACTGCTCCCTCCCCTCCGTGAGTAACACATAACTGCCTGATCGAATATTCGTTCATCAATCGTTTAGGGGTTTCGTAGGAATCAAAATTATTATTCAGGAGTAATGTATTAACAAGATGTAATTCTTCTATGTTTAGCTTTAAAACATCGCATGCCTCTATACACGCTCTGATTAAATCCTCGGTATAAAAGTTCTGCCTGATATTCAGATCACAGAAGTATTTCAGACCCTGCCCAAAAAAGTGATGAATAGTTTCTCTTGTTCTGATATTTCTTTGAGCCAGCGTACCGAAGTATAAACAGTCTGTGTTTTCCTTAATCAGCTTTAATAGTTCATCCTCTAATTCGATGTAATCATAAGCGGTTCCGGATTTTATTTTCCATGATGGGATTTTATTCTGATCAAGGATGGCAATGGATTCTCCTGTAGGATGTACAGGATCTGTTTGGATATAATTTACAGGCAATTGATTTTTTGATATAAAATCAAGAATTTCCTGTCCTCTGTCATCTTCCCCTATGCGGCTTACAAAATTACCCTGTCCTGTAAGTTTTATATAATGATAAATAAAATTAAAAGAAGCTCCGCCAAGAGTCCTTAATTTGGGATATACATCAAATAATATTTCTCCTATTGAAGTTACTCGAATCATAAAATGTTTTTGAATCATTGAAACGCATATTATATTACGATAATTTCTTCTAATATCAAGTTAAAGGGAACACTTAAGAATATCTCATTTCCACCAAATCTTAAATAGATTATGTAAATAATTCCATCCGAAAATGAAAGTTGAGAATGAGAGGTAGGGTATTCTCCTTTAGTTCTTATCGTAACAAGAATATTATAATCACAGTAATTATTATTAAGGAGACGATTGGTCTGGTATATAAAGGATATTTCTTCTTGAATAATCCCCAGAGATTACCACTAATAAGCATCAGGAGCAGAAGCACAAGAGTAGCAGCCAGGCTCTCTAAAACCGAAAAACTGCCTCCCATCATATCAGCAAGGCTTCTACCATTCCATATTTTTGAGTATATAACTTCGAGGTGAAACCAATAAATTAAAAGAGATTCCCTACTTACATCAAGCACGAATGATTTTTGTGTTTGTCTTTTATCAGCATAATACCAGAAAAACGAAGACAACAGCAGGACATAGCCCAATCGTTGATACAAGAACAAGGGATTAGGTCGAATTGTGAGTATTGGAGAGTTGAATAAATCAGAAAAGAAAAAATGTCCAATAAAAATAAGAATCAGACCATAATAGGAAAGTCTAATTATAAAATTATTTTCATGGTTCTGATTTCGTGCGCTTATATAATAATGGGAGTAAAGCGCTCCAGAGAGAATGAAAAACAGCCATGGGAATAATGGAAAGTAAGAACCATTTTGTGGAGTTAAATAATCAGCGAAAAACAAAGGCATGTGTTTGCTAAAATCGATTCCCCAAATGATTGGAGAAAAAAGACTTATCAAAATTGCCAGGCTTAGTATTAGTAAGTAAAACACTCTCTCATTTTTGATGATAATCCTTAATAAGATTAAAAGCAGTAATCCTGAAGCGATACATTGAAGAATATCGACATTGAACCATGTAACAAGATGATCTTCTGAAGCATCATTAATAATCTTTGTGAACGAAAAAAATGGCAGATGAAGTGAGTATCCGGCCAAAAAGATTAAACCTATTCTGCTCAATTTATTCCAGAAATATTTACCAAACTTTCTCAGTTCATCTATTTTTCTTTCTGTTGAAATTATAAAAGCAAATCCGCTAACAAATAAAAATGCCGGGGCAACCAGTCCATTTATAAAATTCAGTACCACGAACCATCCGGTAGTTTTCAAGGGTGGGAGCAAAAACGCGTTAAATATGTGGACTTCTATCATGACGATTAAGGCCCAGCCCCTTAATAAATCCACATAAATGTAGCGTGTATTTTCTTTTTTCACTTCTAACCACAATTAAAATGAAAATCGTCAATAAAATTATCGAATAAGGAATAGAGATAAAAATAAGGGGGGAACTATTGATTGAAGATATCTTCTTTCCCTAAGAAGGGAATTTTTGGAGACCAATCGTCACCATTACAGGGCAGGAATGATTTTGTAGGGTGTTTATCATATTTCATACACAGCACAGCGGATCTATCGAAATGCTTACAGGAAGAACATAGTGTAGAATTTATAATTTCCTTATTTCTTTCTTCAAACAGCCGGTAGTGGATGATCGCAGGATGAATCACAACCCCGTAAACAGACATAAGCATAACAGTCCACCAGAACTGAAATTCTATATATCCCTGGGCGATCCACAGGACAGGGATTAAAATTGAAATTCTTAAAATGGTCCAAAAAACTATTTCGCCCACGAAAGATCCTTCGTAAGAATATTTAAATGCTGGAATTCGCAGAAATATTATTATTATTGGGATAATAATAAAAGAATTACATAAGGATTACAATATAGGGAAGCTACCCCCCTGCAACTTGCTGTTATTTAATTAATGTATTAATATTAAATATTGTAGTTTTTGATTATTTTTGTAATAAAAATGCCCTGTAGAATGTACAGGGCAAGATGATTTTGATTTATTGAGTGAGCGCGGGTGGGCTCGAACCACCGACCCTCTGCTTAAAAGGCAGATGCTCTACCCCTGAGCTACGCGCCCATCAAAAATTGAGAGCTACAAATATAAAAAATTGAGATTTTTATTCCAAATTGGATATTTCTCTTCAAAATAAAACAGGGTACTAATGACAAAAAACTCTAAGATTTTAGTTTGTGATGATGATGAAACTCTTTGTTATTTATTAAAAGAACAGCTCCTGGAAGAGGGTTTTTCTGTAGATACCGTATATGATGGTCAATACGCGATTGAAGCAATCAAGCGGAAAAACTATGATATCCTTCTGCTCGATTTAAATATGAAAGAAGTATCTGGTGAAGAGGTTCTGAAGTTTGTTTCTGAATATAATGCCTCGATCCAGGTAATTATATTGTCAGCGCAATCAGAAATCCGGAAGGCAATTGAATGCATCAAAATGGGGGCTTATGACTTTATTACCAAGCCATATAATTTTGACGAACTTCTTGTTACCATAAATCGTTCGGTTGAGCATAAAGAACTAATAGTAAAGAATGCCATCCTTTCCAGCCAGGTAAATAAGAAACTTTCAAATACCATTGTTGGCGATAGTCCAGAGCTCCAGAGGGTCATAAATCTTGCAAACAAATCGGCTATGTCCGATTCAAATATCCTTATTGAAGGAGAAACCGGCACAGGCAAGGAACTTTTCGCAGAATATATCCATAAACATTCAGCAAGAAACGATAAACCTTTCGTCATAATAAACTGTGCATCGCTTCCCGATCAACTTATAGAAAGCGAATTATTCGGACATGAAAAAGGGGCTTTTACCGATGCAAAAAATACAAAGCAGGGACTTGTTGAAATAGCGCATGGCGGAACTCTTTTTCTTGATGAAATCGGAGAATTGAGTCTTACCCTGCAGCCCAAGTTGTTAAGGTTTTTAGAAAATGGTGAATATAGAAGGATAGGCGGCGTAACCAACCTGACTTCAAATGTACGCGTAATCGGGGCGACGAACAGAAACCTTATGGAAGAGGCAGACAATAAAAATTTCAGGCGCGATCTTCTTTTCCGCTTAAATGTTATCACATTAACAATTCCTCCATTAAGGGACAGAAAAGAAGATATCTCCCTGCTGGCGAATCATTTTCTTTCTGTAAAATCATCTGTAAGGTCGCCAAAGAGAATATCCTCTGAAGCCGAAAGGGTTTTGTTAAACTATAGTTTCCCTGGAAACATCAGGGAACTTGAGCATATAATTGAACGAGCAATAATATTTGCAGAGGAAGATATCATTAAGCCAGATGACTTGAACCTGCCGCATACAGCCTCTTATAAGGAAAGTTCAATTCCACCGGAATCAGAAGAGGATATATCAATTCTAAGTATGGAAGAGGTTGAAAAACGTCATATAGCCCAGGTACTCAAGAGGAACCGATGGGATAGAACCCAGACAGCAAATCAGCTGGGGATCAGTCCAAAAACACTTTATACAAAGATTAAGAAATACGAAATTAAACAAGATTAACAAGCCGAAATATGTCTAAATCCCTCGTTTCTAAATATCCTTTAACAGATATTTTAGAAACAGATGATTCTGCCTATGTAATTACTGATAATTCCTTCAAGGTTGCCTGGTATAACCAGCAGTTTAAATCGTTATGTAATTCCAGACGCATTAAAGGCAAACGATTAAATGTTCTGCTTGGGATCAATGAGAGCCTTCCTGACAATATTTCCGCAGACAGCCCAAAACCTTTCCAGGTTCGTGATGATAACCATCTGGTGTTAATCTCTCCCCTTACCACAAGGGATAAAACTGAAGGCTTCTTTATCAAGGTTCACAGCATACATCAGGACACGGCTCAGGCATTTACAGATTCTGACCTTATACTAAAGAACCTAAAATTCCAGGAAGAGCAACAAAACATACTCACTCTGGTTGTTAAAGAAAAATCGCTTCAAATACTGGCAGGAGAGATATTAAAAAAGAGCATAGAACTTTCCAAAAGCGATGTTGGACTTGTTGTTATCTTCAATGATACGAAGAAATATGAATTCTTAATCCAGGATGAAAAGGAGATAATTAAAAACCAGAAGGAAATGGAAAGGGAAGTAGAAGCCAATTTTTCTTTTATCACTAAATGGCTTACTGTAAATAAGCATTCTCTTCTCGCTCTGAATTATCCAAATAATATCGGATTTAATCTCACCAGGTTCTTCCAGTGTGAATCGCTAATAATCTCACCAGCCTTTTTTGATGATAAACTTTTGGCAGTAACTATTGTAGGACGAAAGAAGGAAGTTTATACAACTCTTGATATCAATAATGGTGAACAATTGGCTTTACTGCTCGCATTTTCAATTAGCAGTATAAGAACACGGGAATTAAACACAACGCTGGAGAACAGGCTTCTTCAGGCCCAGAAACTGGAGACAATAGGTAAGTTGTCGAGTGGGATGGCACATGATTTCAGTAATCTTTTATCAAGTATATTCGGAAGTTTAAATCTTCTGAAGAAACGAGTTCCTGATAATGAAAACATATACCGTCTGATTGATAATATTGAAAATTGTTCAGTAAGAGCCCGGGATCTTACGAAGGGACTTCTTTCATTTGGCAAACCAACGCCAAAAAGAAAAGAAATTATTAAGCCTAATCTATTAATGACAGAGATCTCAAAAGTAATTTCGCAAACATTTCCCCGTAAGATAGATTATGAAAGCCTGGTTGAGCAGAACCTGCACGATGTATTGGGTAATGCGACAGAGATTTACCAGGTACTTTTAAATCTTTGTGTGAATGCGAAAGAAGCTATCGACGGAAACGGTAAAATAAAACTTGAAGCATCAAATATTACGATTGATGAAGAAAACATTTTCAAATATCCGCTTCTTAACAAAGGAAAATATGTTCATTTTTCTGTCGCTGATAATGGAACAGGTATCGAGGAACAGAATGTGCAGAAAATATTCGATCCGTATTTTTCTACAAAAGTAAAAGAAACCGGTTCAGGTCTGGGACTGTATGTTACTTATGGGATTATAAAAGCTCACAGCGGACATGTCGAAGTAACAAGCACTATTGGTCAGGGGACAGTTTTCGACGTATTTCTTCCGGCCTTTGAACCAACAGTCTCCGAAAAAACTATTCAGACCGATAAAATCATACTACTAATTGATGATGAAGTTATGCTGAGAGATCTCCTTGCAGAAATGCTCGAATCTAATGGCTATAATGTAATCAAGGTCGGTTCAGGTTCAGAAGGACTACGGATCCTGACTGAAGAGATAAAAGCTGATCTGGTAATTATTGATTATAATATGCCTGAAATGAACGGGCTTGAGACAGTTCAAAAAATAAGGGGGCTTGACTTTAAAATGCCCATTATCCTATCTTCAGGCAGTATGGGACTGGAAGAAAATCTGAATCTGAAGGAAGCCGGAATTACAGCTACCCTTACGAAGCCCTATGAATTCGATACAATGTTCTCAACAATTCAGAAGCTTATATAATCAGGGTGCGGGCTCTTCTTTTTTATCAACATCGATCATTTTTATATTCTTAACATATTCAGACAGCACAGGTTTTTTTATCGTATGCAGCTGGTTAAGGATATTATTAATTTCTTTGATAGCTGTTGTAATATAATCCAGCCTCTTATTTATTGCCTCTGTAGAAATAATCTCTTTACCGATTTCTCTTTTGATTGCTGCCGCCGACAAGCTCATAAGAGTGAGCGGCTGCTTTATTTTATGATTTGCAGTAACCACAGTGGCCGCAAATAATTTACTTCGCTCAGCCTCGATTAACTGTTTACGCGCATCAGATAATTTAAGCGCAGATTTTACCCTGGCCAGCAGTTCAACTCTGTTGAAAGGCTTTTTTATATAATCAAAGGCGCCTGCCTCAAGTCCTTCTTTTGTATCCTCGGCTTCTATCTTAGCAGTTACCAATATTATAGGAATGTGAGCGGTTTCTTCATTAACCACAAGTTTTTTACAAACATCTAGACCAGTAATATCGGGCATCATTATATCGAGAAGTATCAGGTCGGGCTGTTCTGAGATAGCTTTATTTAATCCTGATTTGCCTTCGTAGGCTGTAATTACTTCATATCCCTCGCTCTCGAGTCTGTCCTGCAGAAGGAATACGTTTTCAGGAAGATCATCTATTACAAGAATTTTTTTCATTTGACCACAGCATTTATTTTGGAGAATAGTCGTTCAATTTTAAAGGCCATAGAAGCGGAATTAACAGGTTTTGATATATAGTCATCAAATCCATGTCGTAGAATTATTTCTTTATCCTCTACCATAGCTTTAGCAGTCACCGCGAAAATCGGGATATTCTGCCACAATTTATTTTGTTTAATTCTATTCAGCGTCTGAAAGCCATCCATACCCGGCATCATTATATCAAGCAGAATAAGATCGGGAATATTTGCCGCCAGGACTTCCAGGCATTCCTTTCCTCCCTTTACCATTGTAGTGTTACAATTACAGGAGGTAACAATTTCATTAAGAGTAAAGAGTGTGTCAGGATCATCGTCGACGATAAGCACATCGCCGTTTGAAGGAACGTTTTTTTCAACAGGAATTTCTATAGAAATCACATCTTCGATTGTTTCTAACCGGGGCTTTTCCGGAAGTTCTATCGGATTAGGTGATTCAACATTTTCTTCCTGCATCCTGATCCTATCCCTTACAACTTTTAATACGTCAAGCGGATGTCCCTTTGACTTAACCGTAATGTTTTCAACAATATGGTTCAGGGACTTCTTTTCATCATCACTCATCTCCTCAGTCGTGCTTATAATGATCGGGATATCTCTGGTTTCTCTATGAGTTTTCAACTTATGGGAGAGAGTAATTCCGTCAACATTAGGCATTAGAAGATCGAGAATAATCAGGTCGGGCTGAACCTCTTTAATTTTACTGAATGCCAGTTCGCTGTCCTTTATATAATCTATTCTTACCTTTTCACTGGCAAATGCTTCTTTGAAATTTTCAAATACACTTTCATCATCGTCCACAATTACAATCTTTTCAATTCTTTTCTTTGCCTTTTCTTCAAGGGCATTAAAGGCATGCGTAAGTTTTTCAGAGGAGATAGGTTTAACGATGTATTCATATGCTCCGAGGCCATATCCCAGGTTCTTATCACTAATTATAGATACCAGAATAACTGGGATATCCTCAGTTTCGGGATTTTCCTTTAATTCCTTAAGTACACTCCAACCGTCTTTCCTTGGAAGCATAATATCAAGTGTAATAGCAAAAGGCTGCAAAGTGATTGCTTTTTGTAATCCTTTTTCGCCATCTTCGGCATATTCCACCTCATACCCTTTTGAAATAAGATACTGACCGATTGTATACCTTACATCGGGGTCATCATCTATAACCAGGATGGGGTGCTGACGATTTTTAATAAGTTTTTCGATATTGAGGTGAGGAACAACCTCTTTCTTTTTCTGCTCAACAACCACAAGCGGGATAGTAAATGTAAAAGTAGAACCTTTACCCTTTTCACTTTGAACAGAAATGGTACCATTCATTAGTTCAGCTATCTTTTTACATATAGCAAGACCCAATCCTGTACCGCCATATTTTCTCGTTGTAGTTCCATCTATCTGTCTGAATTCTTCAAATACTATTTTTTGATCTTCTTCCGAGATACCGATACCGCTATCAGTAACATCGAACCGCAATTCATTCTTGTCGGCTCTTGAGATCTTTAATTCAATATTTCCCTCATTGGTAAACTTAACCGCATTGCCGAGCAGGTTAATCAATACCTGGATTACTTTACCCTTATCAGTATTTATGATAACGCGGGTGTCAGTCTTTTTTACGACCTTGAATTCAATGTTCTTATTTACAAGCAAAGGAGTTACAGAAGCATTTACCTCAGCCAGCAGGTCCTCGAGGAAGAAATCCTCAAGAGCTATATCCATTCTTCCGGCTTCTATTTTTGAAAGGTCGAGAATGTCATTGATTAATCCCATTAGCCTTTTAGCGCTATTCATTACGACATACAATCTTTCCCTGTCTTTGGCTTTGATTGTTGCGTCGTCCAGCATCAGTTCTGTGAGTCCCAGGATAGCATTCATAGGTGTTCTGAGCTCATGCGACATACTGGCAAGGAACTGCGATTTCAACCTTGTGAGTTCTTCCGCTTTTTGTTTTTCAGCTTCAAGTTCTTCAGCCTTCTGTTTTAATTCATTGTGCAGCTGGGTGAGCGTATCATTTTGCTTCTTTACCTTAATATTCTGTTCCTGAAACTCGTCATTAAGAGATTTAAGATCAGAAATCAACTTTTCCATCTGGACGAGAGCCAGTGAATTTGTTAGTCCTATTGCAAGCTGTTCCTGTATATTCTGGAGATATTCGACGGCCTCCTTAGAAGGTTTACGAATGCCGCCAAGCTCAAGGATTGCTATAACTTTCCCATTATAAATTATAGGCTGGAGTAACAAATGCTTCAGATTTAAGCTGACCAACCCTGAACTGATTACTGGTAGTCCTTCTTCCGATTCAATCTCCACAGGAGAATGATCCTTCAGAACAGGTTCGAAAAGTTCAGGGGTCTCATTCAAAGAATCCTTATTTAAGCCGTATGAGCTCACCATTTTAATTTTGTTATCATCTACGGTATATAGAGCCCCGACAGTATAGCCGCTGGTATTGATTATTTTCTTCAGAGCAGCTTCTGAAATTTCAGAAAGGGTAGGGTTCTGATTCAGTAAGGTGATAAATTCGGAATATTCATTCATAGCCTTCTGATTCTTATTCAGCTCATCCATCATAAGGTTGAATGCCCCGGCCAGCTGCCCGATTTCATCTTTGCTTTTAACTTCTATGCGTGTGCTGAAATCACCTGCTTTAGTAACCTCGGTTGCGAGGTTTAACTGTTTAATTTGTTTTCGTATTCTATCAGTAAATACAAGCGTAAGGATTAAAGATAGAATAGATCCGGCCACGCCAATAACTATTATTACATAACGAATGTTGACCCGAAGATCAGCGGCCTCATTTAATGTATTAAAAACCAGAAAAGAAATTTTGCTATTATTCATAGAACCTGGATTGAAAATAGCCGCAGCCAGGTCGGATGAGGCATTATCAGAAGCGTAGACAGAAGATTTATCTTTTCCGGTCAAACCAGTATAAGCATCTTTCAGGCTGAGTATGAACATGTTGTTAGTCTCGGCATTGGATATCTCGACCGGTGTACCCTCCCAGATTAAAGCCACATCTGCGTTGATTTTACCGGCAATATCAGTCAGCAGTCCAGGAGAGATCAATCTTCCATAATAAAAAGTCACCCCTTTATCATTTTTAAAAGCACTAAAAGTTATAAATGGATTTTCTTTAAGGAATGAAGTTAAGTCGAAGGATCCTTTCGGGATTATAACATCTTTCTTTCCGGTAAACTGGGAAATAATTTCTTCGCCGGGTAGAGTTTTAAGAATAAAATCCAGATTTTTTGTCAGGGACTTTGGGGAAAGGGAGATGAATTCGTTATTGTCCAGAACCTTATAAAAGTCATCATCAGAATTCTGCTGCATATCCCTATACGTATAAAGGAATTCATTGAGAGAATTCTGCAGCTGTTTTGACTGCTGAGAGGTAAGGACATTATACATAACTGAATAGAAGGCAAAAGCAGCGCTCCCCAGTATCAGTACAACAATTGTAAAATTAATTATTAATATTCTTAAACTGAGTTTCATAGTAAACCACAAAAGAGTAAAATTTTACTAATTCTCTCGTTGAAGGACCTTACGAATAGTGATGAGAAGCTCATCAAAGTCGTAAGGTTTACTGATAAAATCGCTGGCTCCCATTTTAGCCGAGTCAATAGCACTTTTAACATCAGCGTAAGCTGTAAGTACTATAACTTTCGTTTTTATCTCCTTCTTTTCGAGATCCTTCAGTACTTCAAAACCATCTTTCCCCGGCATCTTGAGATCCAGCAGGATGAGATCCACTGGTTTTTTTACGAGGAAGGAAAATGCATCCTCCCCCGTATTAACAAACTCCGCATCATAACCTACTTCACTAAGCTCTTCTCTAAGGGCCGAACATAAGTTCGTATCATCATCAACAATAAGAATAGTTTCCATATCAACCGGGTTATTTATCCCCAGTTAATGAATTGAGCTGGTAATATTTGATCCTCTGTCTGTTTTTGAGGATGTCTTCCTTAATAGGATTTTCAACTCTCGGACCAGCTAATCTTTCCTTAAGGGTCGGGACGAGTTCTGCTTTAATCAGTATGACCAATTCCTTTTTAACTGTTGTCGCTTTATCGCTGCCTGTAAGATATCTTATTCCAAATACCCACCAGGGGAGATCCTTCAAGAAAGGAATTCCGACTCTTTCGTTTGACTTTTCATTAGAATAAAGTCCGCCAAGGATTGTCTCCTCTCCGTCAAGCATTACAACCTGGGTAGTAGCTGAAGTTTTCTTTATTTCTGTGGTTGTTTCGCCCGCCGAAAATGTGCTTCTTTCAACACTTAACTTTAAGAGAGTATAATCGACCCCATCTTCAGTATATACAAATGGTGTTACTTCGATTATTGTTCCTGTCGGGAAAAACTTTTCAACTACGTTTCCTGCAAAATCTCTTTGTTTAACTGAAAAATCAGATCCAACCTGGATCCTGCCCAGCTGTCCTTCTCTTACGATTACATTAGGACTGGCTATGATATCACCTAATTGTTCTGATTCCAGGAACTTGAAAGCAGCGGTTACGTCACCGAAGAAATTGCCGCTCTGGAAGGTTCCATCACCAGTTATATTATAATTATTAGTCTGAACTGTCGGGGTTCCTGAACCACCAGTGGATTGAGGATTTGCGCCGGTATATAATTCAGTTCCAAGATTGATGCCTTTACCTGAAAGTAAAACTCTCCAATCGATTCCTCTTTCTCTGGTAGCATTCTCGTCCTGCTCAAAAAAGACAGCCGAGATCTTAACCTCACGTGAATCGACCGAAGCATAATTATCAGGTGATTTGTTTTCTTCTGATTCTCCTCTTTTCCTTATGACTATAACATTTTCTTTTTCTTCATATGCCAGCCCGGCATACTGCACAATTACTACCAATGCTTTGTCGTAAGGCATATTGTTAATTTCGATCCCTATCGGCTGGTTAGAATTAACCGTAGAAACTATGTTCTTGCCAGTGAATTTTTCGCTGACTTTACTGAGCAGATCAATTGCCTGACTAAAAGGCAATGATGCAGACATTGTAACCAGTTCATCAGGATTTGTATAACCTTTGAACTCTTTCTCAAGATACTGCTGTGCGTAGGACTGAAATACCAATCCAAGCATTAAAAACAATGTTATTGTAAATGTTTTCATTTTTCAAACTCTCTTTTTATTTATTTGCCTTTTTTGTCTTTTTTAGAATCTTCTTTTTCGAGTCCAAGATCGACCTTCTCTATGATGCCGCCTTTATTCAGGATAAAGCTAACGCCGTTCCTTTCATAATCAATCTTGGTTAAGTAACCCAGGTAAACCTGTTCACCTTCCCATAATAAATATGTGTTGCCTTTACTATCGCCTATGAAAGCACCTTCGGGAACAAGGGCTAGTAATTTGGCACCCTGAACATCAAGAAGATTATCAAGATTAGGCGGAATTTCATTTCTGATCAGAGGATAGAATGAATCATATAATGGCCGCGCCGTCAGGTTGTTTTCTACCATAGCCGAAGTTGCAAAACGACTGTCGTTAGAGTAATATGCAGCAACATCAAGAGTAAAGTTTACAAGGAAATGAGGCATTCCTTCTTCATCTGTTTTGATCAGATTGCTAAGCGATACCGATTTCAACTTTTTCAATTCTTTACTCTGTTCGATTGCGTAGATAAGACGCCAGACGTCATTGTAAGCTCCTCCACCATTCAATTTATAATCATGGTAGAAGAAGTTTTTGTCAGGTTTCATATCTGCATATTCTATATTTATTGTGGTTTGGGGTGAATAGCTGTCGCTAAGATCATTCACAAAATCATAGAATTTTATGGATGATAAGTCTTTTGGAATGTTGAACTTCCTTGCAGCCAATACGGAATCAAGAACCGCCGCACGAACCTGGAGATCCTGATATTGATCCTTCAGATCACCAGTATTGTAAGAATGTGCCTTCATCTCATCGAGTTTCGTTCTTCTTTCGTTAAGATCGCCTCTCTGAAAGACGAGGATATAGACGCCGCCCACAACTAATATAAATACAAGCAGAGCGACCAGACCCAGTGTACTTTTTAATTTTCTGTTCATTGTACGCTCTTCTTATTATTTAACAAACTAAAACTAATAGTGAATTTATAAGCATTTTCATCACGTAGTGCTTCAAACGTCATATTATTGAGAGTTGCATTCTCGAGAGAATAAGCAAATTTGGTAACTACGTCTTTGTTTATCGCATAACCAATTAGTACTACTTCCTGATTTGCATTAACAGAAAGCTGCGTAAGCCAGAGGTTATGCCTTGTAGCGAAGAAATCCGAAATATTTTGCAAGACATTTGTCCAGACTCCGGTTCCTGCAGAAGCAGAATCAAGTATAGACTGAGTCTGATCAAATCCTTCGATCTTCGTTTTCAGCTGAGAGATGTCATTGAGAATTTCCTGGTTCTGTCTCATCAGAATAGTTTCTTCGGTGATCTTCTGATTTAATTCACCAATCTCAAGATGATTCTTTAGGATTGATTGGGTCATAATGAAGGCGGCAATGAAAAGAATTGGAAGCATCAGGTAGCCATGCCATGCAAACTGGATGAACTTCTGATCATCTTTTACATACTTTGGTAAAAGATTTATTCCTTTTGTGCCTTCTTCCTGTTCTTCAACGAATTCAGTTCCGACCGCTATCGGAACACTGAATGCAGAGAACTTTGACCTTGTTTCTTCATCCAATGCGGACAAATCAAGATCATCAAATTCGAGACGGGAAACATTCGCTTCCGGAAAAGTTCCATAGAAGGAGAGGATCAGATTTTCAGAATCATCTTCTCCGCAGACTATGATATTATCCAGGGATGAAATTCCACCATTCTCCATCTCCAACAGGATCTTAGAAAAATAAACATCATAGGTGTGAAGATTGGAAGTTCCTATATCGAGAGTGGTACCAATATGTTTTAATTTTCTACCATGCAGAAATATCAGCTTACTGTATTCCTTACCTATATAAACAATAAGAGAATTATCATCCGGGAAGAATTTTTTTCTCTTTGAAACGTAAAAGGCAAGAGATATCTCAGCGCTTTTAACAGAAGGGATCTTATAATACCTTTTGTTATTATACCTGGCGAGGGAGTTGATGAACTTAATACAGCTCACCTCTCCACCCAGAAAGACAGACAAAAGTGACTTGTCTGCAAGTTCTATATATCCAAGATTTTCGCTGTCAATAGACACGTTCTTTGCTTCCTGGATATCATTAATGATCTCCTGGGTCACCTTAGCCGATTTAGGAAATTTAGAACCTTCAAATACGTGATAGAAGATGGCAGGTTCTGTTAATGCTGGAATAAACTGAGCATTATTCAGGTTTATCCCTGAAAGAGCATCATTGATCAAAGCCAATGAAGTCGATTCAGATTGCGGTGCACTAACAGGTCCTGTGGATCTCTTCAATCCTTCTATCTGAAGGTCTTCACTATCAAGCTGGAGACCACCCAGGGTGTCGTCTGTTGCTAAAGCAGGCTGATTTACAACATCAGTAGATGCCGTTTTTAGCACTTTAAATTTGCCGCCCTCTTGGGAGAGCACGGCTGCTTTTAATTCTGTTCCTTCACAGTAGATACAAACTAACGGTTTCATTATGCTGCCGATAATAATTGATGTATTCTTGTTTTATTATTTGCGTATGCTATGGCTGTTTCAAGAGATATTTTCTTTGTGAGGTACAGCCTCTTTAAGTCCTGTTCCAGGGTCATCATGCCCTTGAGGGCCGCCCTGGTTTATCATCATATAAATTTCACTGACGTTGTTATTTTTAATCGCTGCTTTAACACTTGGCGTAACTACCAAAACTTCTTTTGCAAGAGCACGTTTTCCATCAAGGCTTGGTACAAGTTTCTGGGAGACGATACAAACGAGAACATCAGCTAACCTATGTCTGACGCGATCCTGCTCAGCAGGATTAACCTCTGCTACTATTCTGTCTATTGTTTCCGAAGCTGAAGAAGTATGAAGAGTAGAAAATACTTTATGTCCGGTATCCGTTACTTCAAGAGCTGACATAATAGTCTCAGGATCTCTCATTTCACCGATTATTATTATGTCGGGATCCTGCCTTAGTGATTGAATCACGCCATCCTTAAAGGAAAGTACATCACGTCCTACCTCCCTATGACGAATTATGCAGGCTTTAGAGGTATGTACATACTCCACAGGAGAAGCAATTATTACTACATGTGCAGGATCAATCTGATTGTGTGCGTCAACAATTGCGTCTAATGTGGTCGATTTACCAGATCCTGTAATCCCGGTAATTAACGTAAGTCCGTTTTTAATGTAGGTATGGCTAAGTGTTTTAACCACATTTGGATGAAAACCATAAGAATCGAGAGGTCTGATCGTCGCATTTATTGCACGCATATTAAGTGCAAGTGAATCAAGGTCGAAGTAAGCATCCGCCCTGAAACGGACATCAACATTTTTTCTTGTATAGTGGAAAGTGTAGCTGAAGTCGAGGTTCCTGGTTAAGGCAAGTTGTTTACGCTGATTAACATTAAGCATATTTACGATAAAAACCGCTGCTTCATCATCGCTCAATTGGACAAATTCCTTAACTCTCTCTTTGTCTCCATGCACTCTTAACCATACATAACCGCCATTTCCATGTCCTCCAAGCTCAATATCAGATGCATCCATTTCGATCATACTGGTCAGGACTTTGTTTAAATAGTTCCTCAGTAGGATCCTTCTATCGGAGTCAAGCTTTTCGATATTTTCAAGTAAATAGGTTACACGGTCGGGTCCCTGTAGAACAGGAGGGATCGTATTGCAGAAGTCTGTCAATACTTTTTTAATCTCAGGGATTGTTAATGCAATATCTTTTGTTTCTTTAGAAGTCATAATGTTTAAGCAATTATTGTTGAACTAAATTTTATTCGTCAGAAGTTGCTGCAAGTACTTCCTGAATTGACGTTAACCCTAATCTCACTTTTTCAAATCCGGAATCTCTCAACGTCAGTGTTCCATCAGCCCTTGCCTGGTTTCTGATCTTTTCTTCATCAACTTCAATACCAGAACGAACTATATGCTGTCTTATTTCCTTGGTAAAATAAAGTGCTTCATGAATGGCCATTCGGCCCTTATAACCGGATCCGTTGCACTTTTCACACCCTTTTGGCTCGTATATAGTATAATTCTTCCATTCTTCAATATTCAGGCCAGCAGCCTTCATAATAGTTTCGTCAAAATTTACCACTCTACGCTTGCAATTATTACATAAACTCCTTATAAGACGCTGAGCGACTATTATATTTATTGCATACGCAATAAGAAATGGCTCTATACCCATTTTATATAGACGGGAAACAGCACTTGGGGCATCATTAGTATGAAGTGTTGAGAAGGTCAAGTGTCCTGTGTTTGCAAGTTTAATTGCTACTTCAGCTGTTTCCTTATCTCTCATCTCACCTACAAGCACAACGTCAGGATCATGTCGCAGAATTGATCTTATTGCCTGATCAAAGTTCATTTTATAACCAATCTTTAACTGACGGGCTCCCTGAATTACATACTCGACAGGATCTTCTACTGTCAATACATTCAGTGTGGGATCAATTACCTGGTAAAGGGCTGCAACAAGAGTTGTGCTTTTGCCACTACCAGTTGGGCCGGTTAATATTACCATTCCCTGGGGTTGATTTATGGCTTTAACAAATGATTGTCGTGCATAACCAGTAAGGCCTAGTTTATCCAGATCAGTAATTACTTTTCTATCATCAAGTATTCTTATTACGACACTTTCGAATTTATTTTTAAGTTCAGTTCCAACCATCGGGAGAACCGAAACCCTGTAACGTATAACGTGACCATCGATCTCTCTCTGGATAAATCCATCCTGAGCTCTTTCCCTTTCAAACCGGTCCATTCCTTTTGAACGGTCTTTTACAACAGCTACGACAGCTTCGGGAAGAGTGGCGTCCTGGGTATGCCAATGTTCCAGGTTTCCGTCAATTCGTATTAAAATATCTGTTTTATTTCCCATCTTGGGAACAAAATGAATATCACTAGCACCTTTTCTGACACCCTCTATAAGCGCAGCTTCAACCAGGTTGATCAGTGCGCTTTTATTTATCTCTGCATCAAGTTCATCTTCATCGAAGGAATTCTCTTCATCCTCAATTTTAATTTCGGCATCCATCTCCTCCATCATTTTCAAGTAAACATTTTCCGGAGGCAGGATAGTAGAGATCAGTTTTTCATAATCTTTTTTTCGAATAAAAACGATTTCATATTTTTTAGCATTTAATCCGAAAGCGATTTTAGGAATGTTCCGATCAGTAGGGTCTATAGCGGCCAGGATTAATTTATCTTTGAGGCGTTCATCGTACATGAAGGGAATTATCTTATGTTCAAGCATTTGCTCTTTTAATGAATCCCCGGCACTTGTGATCATGTGCTTTATTGAATTCAGTCTATTTTCGGGAATATCTTCAGGACGAGTATCCAATTCCCTGAAAGCGTAAAGAATTGCGACTTCTCTGAAAATTGTATCATGCTCATAACCGAAGTCCTGAACCAGTATCTGGGCAAGGTTTCTTTTTACCTTATTAGTATCATTAGCCTTAGCATTCAGAGCTCTTTCCAGAGTTGCCGCATCTATAATTCCCTTTTTGAAGAGAAGGAAACCTATTTTGTCGGTCATTTCCAGATTTGTCTCGATCATACCTTATCACTCTGCATATAAGTTATATTATCTGCCATTCCGGGTGTTTTCGGGTGAACTGTAGCGGTTTCAGCAGATACAAGGGTCAGCAGAATCATAACAACCATAATTATCATTGCTATTACTACCTGAACGATCTCTATAAAGTTCTTAAGCTTATAAACAGTTTCTGCTTCATAATAATTAGCAAGCTGAAGGGATGTGTTTTTGATAGTTCCGGTTTCTTCTCCGGAGTGTAATCTCGAAAGGGCAGTCTCGGTAAAAACTCCTGATGCAGTAAAAGCATCGGTCATTCCTACACCTTTTTTTACCATAAGTGGAATGGCTACATTTTTAACCCGTTCTTCAAAATATTTATTCCCTGCTGCTTCTGCTGCAATTCTGATTGGTTCGATACTCTCAGCTGATCCGCTGTAGAGAGTATAGAATACCCGACAATATACTTCAATAATGGTTTTATGAATAAGATTACCAACAAGAGGAAGTCGAAATAACATTTTGTGAAAAACGATTGCGCCTTTTTTAGAAGTTGCCCATTTCCAGAAAATGACAGGAGGTATAACAAATAATGCTAGAAGGATATACACATTATCAATCATAAAATCGCTCATCTTTAACGTAAAAGCGGTCATAGGAGGTAATTCGATCTTAAACCGAACGAATAAGTTTTGCAGTTTCGGGAAAGATATATGCCACATAGAATATTACTGCCAGGAAAAGAACAAAGATCGTCACCATAGGGGTAATCAGAGCACTTCGTAAGCTCTTCTTAAACTCCTGTCTTCTTTCCAGGAATTTAGCTGTGGCCTTATATATCTCGGCCATATTTCCGCTCTTTGAGGCCAATCCCAGCATATAGGCTGTGAATTTTCCAAATACATTCTGATACTTCAGAAAAGTTGCTTCACTGTCGGCCCCTTTTTTAAGGTCATTATTAACCTCTTTTAAGTGTATCTCTTAAGGTTTTGTTTTCAGTATCATTCATCAGCAGAGTAAGTATTTCATTATATGGTAATTTCTGATCAAGAAGCTCTGAACTGATCTTAACAAAGGTTACAATTTCTGCTGTCGGAGGTTTTCTGTTATAGTCCAGTAATTTTTTATTTACAGAAATAACCTGGTATCCTAAACGGGATAAGGCATCTTCAACTTCTTTCTTTGTATATGCCTTCTGCTCTCCTGTGATAGGTTTTTCATTCCCCTTTTTTACCTTATAAAGGAAGGTCGATTTTTTTTCAATTAGCCGGATCTTTAATTGATTTTTTTCAGCAAGACGTTGAATCTTTTTCTTCCCCTCGGTGAAAGAATTTGCTGAAAGAGAACCATTAATAGCCTGACCATTTAATTTTTCCGCAGTAAATTTTAGTTCAACCATGTTAAAATTGCTCTTATTATTAAATTTTCAATAATTAAGCAATTCTCATTCCAAAAATAAAACGCTGTTATTCCTTTATTTTAAGTTTATTATATAACTATTATTGAAAGAATTACGTCAGGATCGTCCTTTTCAGGGGGAAAAACTAGGGAATGATATAATCAAAGGGATAGACAATGGATTTTGCGAAGACTTATATGATGATTAGATGGAATCATCTCTTAACTTGTCCAGATTATTAAAGTGTATTATGCCTTTTGATAAGAAAGAATAAATAATCATGATCATCTAAAAGCAGACTGTAATCCCCATTATTAAGTTTTGTAAAAATATATTGACTGATTTCGGCATTTAATTTATCTGTTCTTAGAAATATGTATGAATTAAATTTGTTTTCCAATTCAACTAAGGAGGGTTTTGTAATATCCTCTAGATATTTAAAACTTATTTCCCGTTTTATTTTATCTCTTAATATATTCTTAAAGTTTGTATAAACTGGTCCCGAAAATTGGTTTTTTTCCAAAATCGTATTCATCCATTGATAATGATTCCTTGCATCCACATTTAAAAAGGACTCGGACTGATATTTTAATATGGAATCTTTCTTTAAGAAAGTGAAATTGAGGACAAAAATTATTGGGATAATTAAAATCAATAATGTTCTTAGCCGGATTTTCGAAATAATCAGGATTGCGGAACCCGATAGAATAAGAGCTATAAACATGAATGTTTTTTGATAGAGATCAACATGAAGTCCGAAATCATACTCAATAAAATAAGTTATCCTGTGATTCAAAAAATAATATTTGTATATAAACTGATAGATTTTATAGAGAAGCTGATAAAATTCATTAGATAAAATAAAAAAAATGGATAATGTTGAGATGATGAATACTATGATTAAAGATAGCTTATTCTTTGTATTAAAATGATAATTAGAATTTATACTTGGAAATTGTGGATTGCATACTTTCAACGTCTGACTAATGTTAAATACATCCAGAATTTTACCTAAAGCTGCACCGGAGCAAAAAGATAGAAATGGAATTACGAAACTGAGATTTCTAAAGTCAACACTATATTTAAACATCCAAATGACTATCGGGATTATTACCATTATTAAGGAAATATGCCATAATTTCCTATTAAATAAGCTAATCCCAATAGCTAAAGCAAAGAAAGTACAGGCCGGCATTCCCCAGTTGTAGTATAATAAGTTAAGAGCCTTAATGAAAATCGCAAAATGACCTTCGGGAGAAAGATATTCAGGTTGATTTAATCCAGAGACCATAACTTCGGGTGCGCTTAAGTACCAAAATAATGTTGTAGCACAGATAACTGCCACGTATAAAAAAATTCGTATAATATTCTTTGCAGTGAAGTATTTTCTGTTTGATAATAAGAAGAAAAGCAATAATAATGAGGTTATGGTTAAAACATATGCGCCGGCTAACTTCGTTGCTGCCGCCAATGCTGCTAATAGAAATACAAGGAGATATTTATTAATAATATCATTTCTATTTACATTTTTAATATTAGGGAATGAAATAAAGGATTTATCAATATCGGGAGAATATTTAACGAGCAAATAAAAAGTCATAAACGCAAAAAATGAAACCGGCAGATCAGCATTCCCATCGGCAATAAATACAAGTGAAAAAACTATTGGAGCGAAAAGTCCATATATAATTAATCCCGACAAGTATCTATTGTCTTTTTTTGTTAAAGCAAGATCTAAAAAAATTAAAAGATTGCCTATAAAGAACAATGGCATTATGAATTTGGGGAAGAAGTGGACATCAGTTTTTCCAATCATTACATAAGAAATCGACCAGTTAGCGGGGATTAACTGAGGAAAATGAGAGGAATATTTTGGTAGAATATTATTTGCAAAATCGATCGCCCAGCGGTTCCATTCGTAATTGTTTACAGTATCAATGAAATAGAAGATTGAGCCTATGTTAGCTAAAAAAACAGCAATATAAAACAGAATAACTATCGCTGTGGAAATGAATAGAATTCGGTTTATTGTAGAATTATTTTCAAGGAAAGTATTTAATTTTTTATATTTTTCGGCCAAGCTAAAATTATGAAGATTATATACACGCTTCGGAAAATATGAATAGAATAGGTATCCTGATTCTAAAAGGATTAAGCCGTATAATACTGAAGGAATGTAAATAGAAAATAATGTCAGAGCAGTGACAATAACATAATTAGCAAATAAGCTAAAAGTAAAAACTAATAACCATTTTTGTAATTTTGAATCAGATTTAATTCCCAACAATTGTAATGCAACGATTCCAGGGAGAGCAATTATCTGGAGAATTGAGATGAAACCAAGAATTAACATCTTAAACTATTTTATTTTTCTTTATTATAACCTACTCAGAGAAACTATTATTATGCCATTACATTTAAACAAATCTACCGATTATTTGGGACGGTTTAAAATAAAAAAGGCTGTAAGAATCTTACAGCCTAATTAAAATATGTAAATATTATTATTTAGTAGTTACAGACGATGACAATGACCAGTTGGGGTACGACTGTTGTAACAACTGTCCAAGTATAGCCGAAGCCAGCATCATTAGGTGTAGCCTGTTATCAAACCTATTCCTGGGTTCGGTACCGGGAGTAAGCGATTGCCCAGGTATGCATCTGTAGAATCTTTAGGTTAGCTGGAAGATGTGCCCAAACCTTAGTATTCAAATCCAGTGAAATGAATTTCCGCCACCGCCCATTGCAAGTGGTTTCTTATAATATTGCTGAGCCATAGCTCCAATATTCGTTCCCTGAGAAACTATTGAATCCTGAGTAGAGGTTTCAGCGTTTGCGTTGAATAAGTTGATACCAACTACTACGGCTATACCGACTACGATAACACCAAGAACGATTAAAAGAAGTTGTTGTTGACCCATTACAGATCTCCTTATGTTGTTGTGATTAGTTTATTATAGTGTTCTTTACAATTAGTTACGATCAATTATTTTTAAGCTCTATTCTGATTAACAGGATTCGTGCCATCAGGTGAATCAGGTATTATATACATTATATAATGAGCAGAGGTTTCTAATATCTAATTTTTATTTACCGGTAATGTTTTCTCTTGAAGAGTTATTTACCGGTTCTATATCTTCACCAGGGTTTACTTTTAGTTTTTAACCTGCGGTATAGATTTTTATTCATAATTTCAAAGACAGTTTAATGAAGAAAATAATATGCCAGTAGGACAAAAGAGAGAATTAAAAATATTTTTAGGATTTATAAGGTGTCATTTTTAACGCAGGTAAAAGTTACAAGTAATTATTTATTAATGATGAGTTTCTTTCCTGAGGCCTTAGGTGAAGTACTATTGTTGGCATAAAATTAGAATTAGCAAATGCATTCTAGATTAAAAGGATCTTTAATGAATTTTATGCCGGATAAAGAGTATAGAAAAATTAATAAAACAAAATGTTATTTCCTGATAATATTTTCCTTAGCATTTTTAACTTATGCGCAAACAATATTCTTTAATTACGTATATCTTGATGATGATGGTATAATACTAGAAAATTTTGACAGGATATCTTCCTGGGATAAAATTGGTGATGCTTTCACCCAAAGTTATATTGAAGGAAATTATTATAGACCTATAATTATTCTTAGTTTCATTGTCGATGCCCAAATTGGAGGGCAAAATGCATTATTCTTTCATTTAAGTAATGTCCTTCTACATAGCATACTCTCTTGCCTGGTATTTTTGCTATTGATCAAATTAAGAATTAAATGGGTATGGGCTATAATGCTTGCCTGTTTTTTTGCTGTTTCGCCACTGATGTCAAATGCAGTCTCATGGATCGCCGGTAGAAATGATATCATCGTTGCCTTTTTTTCCATTCTATCAATATTATTCCTTATTGAATTTCTTGAAGAAAACAAATGGTATATTTTTGTGTTTCATATTGTAAGTATGTTTCTAGCTTTTTTATCAAAAGAAACGGCAATTGCTTTACCAATAATTTGCTTTCTGTATTTGTTCCTTTTCCACAGGGAAAAAAATATTAGTAAAAGCATATTCTATTTAATTTGGATAATATTACCAGTTATTTATGTAATGATTAGATCTGGAATGACCAAGAATCATGTTCCCACTGGCATAATCCCATTTTTCAATAATACTTTTATAATTCTGGAAGAACTTTCTAAATCTTTTTTCCCTTTTGGCTTAAAGGTATTCCCCGATTATAATTTTATTTTAACACTTTCCGGTATCTTTATATTCTTATTCCTAATTATATATTTATTCAATACCAAAACCATAAATAAAAAAAATTATATCTTTGGATTATTGTGGTTTTTCTTATTTCTTTCACCAAGTTTATTAATCAGGCACGTAGCACCTGACGCAGGATTCAATTATCTGGATTGTAGAATTTATCTGCCATTCATAGGGGTATTGATTATTTTGAGTGAAATCCTCAATAGTGCGAGGAAGGAGAATTTGAAAAAGATCATTGTAATAACATCCGGAGCAATTTTATTATTACTAATTGTTAACCAGATAGAATCCGAAGTTTACAGAACTGGTGAAAACTTCTGGAAGTCTGCTATAAAAGATTATCCAAACCGAGCATTTTATTATCGAGGCTTAGCTCATTATTATTCTGAACAAAATAATTTTGTAGAAGCCGCCCTTTACGAGGAAAAAGCAATTTCTATTAACCCTAGCATACAAAAATATTACCATGAAGCCTCGGTATATTATAATCAATTAGGCCTGTATCCAAAAGCAATAGAAAAACTGAATCAGGTAATTAGCTTAGAGAAAAATCAATATAATAGTTACATTACCCTAATGTATCTTTGGGGAAAAACCAATAGAAAGGATAGCCTCGACCTTTGTATTTATAAATTTATAAACGGCATAATTAACAAAAGTAAAGTTGATAGTGTTCTTTTAAGTATTAGTTCGACGCTAAATTCTGAAGGGAACAGGCCAATGGCCAAATATTTCGTTCAGAAGGCTTATGAGTTTAATCCAAATAATGATATCGTTCTTAATTATTTGGCCATTTATGAATATCTTGATGGAAATATTCCAGCATCCCAAAAGTATATGATAGAAGCAATTAAAATTGATCCTGAAAATCAGGATTACAAAAATAATCTTCGGAAGATACTTCAAAAAGGCTAAAAATTAAAGAGAAGAGGAGCAAAATGGATCAAGCTGCTACTATTTCACCT
>CAWIUG010000013.1:0-8000 GCA_963839165.1 uncultured Bacteroidota bacterium
ACATTCGACATAGCCGGAATAGCACCTTATTACAAGTGTTATACTTATAATTTTTCTGATGCAAAGGTCACAACGAATGTTGATGTAAATGTGAAAAGATTAACCTTATTAAACAGTGCACTTGGGGTCGTTTATTATGATTTTACTGGGAATATATTCATTCCTAAAGATGGAGAGCATATTTTTCATGTCGCTAATCCCAATAATTTAAATTTAAATGAATCTGGTAGAATGATAAGGGTATTGTTAGAATCTGATTTAAGGGGTACTTTTTTACGAGTATTTGATTCATCATATATGCCGCACACTGATCAATGGTATGGTCCTCATAATATACAAGTAACATTTGATCCCATTGCCTCATAATAAAATCTAACCATGGAGATGAGTTTTTGACTCATATAAAATCTGACTATTAAGTGATGAATAAGAACAGTTTATAATAATGCACAAAATAAAATAAGTTAAGTTAATAATGAATTGGTTAGCTCAGCTTTTAGCTGGCTAAATTTAATATTTCAATAATTGTAGCCTGAATGCTGTTCTGCAAATCAAAGGGGTTTAAGGTCTTTCTAAGGGCTAATAATTTTTTCTTTTTGTACGATGGAATCGTATAAGTTCCAAGCAGTCTATCTACGGGAGTTTTGGATTTATCATGCTTCTTAATGACCTTGCCATTTATTCTTTCCTTAGAAATAATTTTACTGGAAGGAATGAAGAAGTTAAAAAATAATGACCAGTAATTTTTATAGATATCATTAAGCATATTGACAATCTTAGGATTATCAAAACGTTCATAGCCAAGATATTGTCTAATGTGGGTCCAGTTCTTGCCTTCAATATGTGCATTGTCATTTTTTTGGTAGCTCCTTGAACGGGTATATTCAACGGGTCGTTTCCTGTGAGTAAAATATTTAAATAAATGCCAGTTAAGGAACTCCCCGCCATTATCAGAATCAAAGCCCAGTATTTTGAAGGGTAGAGCCTCTTCAATGCTTCTAATAGCTTCAAAAGTGGTTTTCTCACCTTTTCCCCATATAGCTCTGGCTTCAGTCCAGCCAGTGGCGATATCCACTATATTTACAGTATATACAAAGGCTCCGGCTGTTGAGCTGCCACAATGAGCAACTGTATCAGCCTCAATAAACCCTGGCCTTGTTTCATCCCATTGATTCGTTTTTATGGGGACCTGCTTTTTTATTAAAGAACCGGGCTTTGTTGTCGATAGGCCAAGCTTACCTAACTTTTTTCTCTCTTTAGCCAGCAAACGGTCAATTGTCGCTGGGGATATATTAAGTAATTTTTTCCTGACAGGCTCAGATAATTTAATACAGTAAGATGATTCATAGGAAGACATCCATAGAGGTATTATAGTTACAAGTCTTTTAGAACATATTAGATTTGTTGCTTTTAGCATAATCTTAAGGAAATGAATGATTTCCGGATTATTATACTTCGGTTTCCTTCCTGGTTTTTTCTTTTTTTCAGTTTTTTGATTTTCTTTTTTATTTAACAAGTGTATTGCATATTTACGGTTATAACCGCATACCTGGCAAAACTCATTTAATATTTTGTTCTTTTCTAACTTACCTGCTTTTTTATACCTGGATTTGATCTCTCTTAGATATTCTCTTTTTGCTTTCCGGCTCATAATAATTCCTTTTAGATTTGGGTCAGGTATATTATGAGTCAACGAATACTGATCAAACCTTAGAGATGATTTTTCCCCATTTTTATGGGTGATTTCTTACTTCTCCAGGGTTAGATTTATTTTGAGGCAACGACTGGGTTTTTATATCCTCATGGTTAGATTAATTGTGAGTCAATCCGTGATTAAATATAAAGGAAAATAGAAATGAAAAAATTAAGATTATTAATTATGTTTACGGTTGTGGGGATGAATCTAAGGGCACAGGATGTGCAGCTTATTGTTCCTAAATCCTCTATCGAAAATTCAATAAAAACACTAATTGATGCAAGGGCGGCAAGTTTTAGCAGCTATTCGCCAGGCTTTGGGGTTGATATGTATAATGTAAAACTCATTTATTCCGGATCACATCCGCTCACCGTAAATTTGTTGCCACCTAATAAAGTAAGAATCCAGTGTGGAATAGTTGGCAGAGCTAATGTAAATTATCTTGCAGGCAGTTTTGATATCAACGGTGAAGGAGATATAACGCTTGATGCGATAATATCTGCCCAAGGTTCACAAGGTCAAATTACTTTAGTGGGTACTGCAAATGCTGTTATCCAGGTTTCTGGTGTCCCTGGCTTCATACTCGATATGATTAATCAAAACCAATTTACTGTAAAACTTCCCGAATTGGAATTAGGCACTTATGCATATGTGTTACCAACGATCCCCCCTGGAATTTTTACCACCACTTATCCTAGTATAACTATTTCAAATGACAATGTTGTACTAGGATTGCAGACACCTAATAATTTCTTAGTCATTGATCAGGTGGATGAGAATGGAACCAGAATATCAGGCAGCACTATCGGGCATTGGGAAACGAATAGTTTTCTAGAATATACTGTGCCAGCCGTTTTTTCTGATCTACCGATAAATTCTTGGCAGACATTCCGGGCATCACAAAACTTCCAATTGACACCATACCAAAAATACAATAATTGGAATGAATTAGGAGAGGTCGAAAACTATCATAAATTCTATTTGGATGGTTCCATGTCAAGGTTG
The DNA here is from genome assembly GCA_963839165.1 of uncultured Bacteroidota bacterium. Taxonomy (GTDB): domain Bacteria; phylum Bacteroidota; class Ignavibacteria; order Ignavibacteriales; family Ignavibacteriaceae; genus DATFVA01. The sequence continues at coordinate 2,702 of CAWIUG010000013.1, forward strand.
ACCAGTAATTTCAAACAGCCTACTTCAGGTATAATAATTCAAAACTGCTTTGAAAGCACCTCCCTAAATATAGATACTATAAAATTTGCTGATCCCTGGTATATAGATTATGCTGATCCAAGTTTTTCTAACCAAGCAAGAAACAGAGGGATGAAAACTACAGGGCAAGATGCGTTACAATTTAGACAAAGAACTTCTCCTTTTCATCCGGATTATATAACCCAATTTCAAAATGGGAATGATCCATCCCACTCATATCAGGGTGTTTTCTTAGATCAAGATATTGATGTGGGCAAACCTTTTTATTCACTGCAGGCTATCAGTCCGCGAAGCATTGTTTTGGGGGGTGCCATTGGAACCAGAAACTTTTATTTTCAAAATTGGACAGCAAATCCTACGAGCAGTGCATCTTTTGGTAGCGTTTCTTCACTAACATCTGGCATAACTTTTTTGAATAGTGATGCAACTATAAATGCAAACTTTAAAGGCCAAGGTTTGTCAGGAAATTCTGATGGATTCTCACCTGCAAGCCAACGCAAATTAGTACACACGAATGAGGACTATTTACATAGAGTTTATGAAAGTATGGGTCACGTTTGGTATGAAATGAGCACTGACAATGGCCAGAGTTGGACTATAATGAATGACGGTCATCCACTTGACAGCGGCGCCGGGGAAAATCCTTCCATTGGCGAGGTTTGTATTGATGATATCCGTAGCTATGTTGTTGTGGTTTTTCAACAATCTGAGGGGACAGGATATAACTATTCAATCCAATTAAATGTTTTCGGTGGATTTATCACTGAAAATCCATTATCAATTTACCCCAAAATTCAAACTGCATCAATTTATAGCTCTGCAAATCAATCAGTACATAATGAAGCCACGCCTGTTATTGCTTTAAGATCAGTAATACATAGTGCGGGAGTGGAAGTGGTTTGGCATACAAATTCAGGACTTCTTATGCAGGATGGGGGTTTGTCATTAAATACCCCTCCCTATACCGCTACATTCTCGCCTTATCAAATTACAAATACTACCACTAATTCAATCAATCCGTCAATAGCTACATATACTCAAAATAATCCTGGGCATTATTATATAGTATGGGAGGAAAATAATGTTATAAAATATACTGAACGGTATGGTGGTTTCTTAAATATGCAATCAATATCAAATGATGGATACACTTATCATACTACACCATCTCTTATAGTACTGGATGACGCGTTGGCAAGAATTTGCTGGAAAGGTACACGGTTTGTTTCCCAAGTTGATCTTGAAACCAAAAACGACAATTCATACTGGGACGTGAGGACCATTTTCCGGGGAATAAATAATAACCATTATTGGTATTTTGGAAATAATGTAAGCTCACCAAATATAAATAAAGCAGATAATCAGGCTTATTATGCGATATTATGGAACCAAAATGAAAATTCGACTTACTTTGCGGATAATAACCTCAGCACTGTTCGACAGATAAGCGGCTTAGGTGGTAGTGCATCAGCTTTAAGTAATGGTTCCTCAAGTTCGTTTATGTATGCGGATATTTTTAATACATCTACATCGCCGCATTATTTGAAAACTTCAAATAATATAGGTAGTTACTACATCCCGCAAAAACAGACAACTTATTATTTCGCTAGCGGAAGGGAAGGTTCAATATCCAAAGATTCGGCACATTTTTATTTCACGATAGGCGATGTAACGGTTGATGATCAAGCAATTAATTTTGTTGAAATTCCGGATACCATTGTATTTAATTCAAATGAGGTTCTAAATACTTATTTAGTTAGTGATATTTTTCAATTAACCGATAATTCTAGTTTCCAATACAGCATTCAGTATGGGATTGGTGATTCCAGTTCTACAGCCGCTTGCTTAGCCAATTTAAATAGTTACGTAAGCTTCAAATTACAATTAATTGATGCACAGACTTCCGAAATAATAGGAAATTATGATGAAGTAACATTTGATCAGTCTAATATTTTTCTGTATAACAACCTGTCCTATCAGGTTAATACTGCAGGAATCGGTAACCGTAATGTTTACTTAAAGCTTGTCGCGGACGATAATATTGAAGCTGGATATTCTCTGGCAGAAATTTATGCTGCTGATAATGTATTGGGAAAAACAGCTCTTAAGACGAAAAATTATGATGGTTTATCTTCTGTTACTCAGTATTCACTTTCACAGAATTATCCGAATCCTTTCAATCCTGCAACAACTATTAACTATCAGCTTCCCAAGGATGGATTCGTAACCCTTAAGATCTATGATATACTCGGTAAAGAAGTTGCCTCCCTTGTAAATGAACAAAGGAACCAGGGAAGATACTCTATAAATTTCGACGCATCCAGACTTGCCAGCGGAGTTTACATCTACCGTCTACAGGTCAACGATTACGTAAGCTCAAAAAAAATGTTATTACTCAAGTGATTTAAGGGAGCAAAAGCTCCCTTTTTTATAATCTTCCTGCTCAGTCAATTTCCTTAGAAACAAAAGTAAGGTGAAACAAAGAATGCTTCCAGTGTCTTGAAGTGCAGGAAAGATCTTTGATTATTACAATGCTACCAATCTCCCGATAGATAGTGTATGGGTTTTGTCAGTGAACCATCCAGTCTTTTTTACTTGCAAGTCTCTACCTGTATCTTACCGAAACAATGTGTGTCTGTGAATATGCAATTATTTTTCCTTTCTCATCCTGTAGTATGAATGATATGTACATATTAAACCTGCGGTATTTTAAGGCAATTTCTTCTTCTTTTTTGTCGAAGGTGATAAGTGCATTCAATATTTTTTCAGAGTTAAATAGCGTGGGTTTATGGTTAATCGGTATAAGTGCATAGGGAGTAGTGTCTTTTTTAATACGATGATAATGGCATAACACTGCGCAGATCGAATACCTTAGGTCTTTTCCTGTTCTTTTTTGCCATTTGGAGATCGTTTTCTTTATAGGTTCCAGATCTAAGAGCATCCCATCCCTGCGAAATCGTAAAGTAAATTTTGGTAAACGAAATCCGTTTGGAGGAGTAATATAATTTCTGCAGGTGGGGTGCTTATCCCTGGCGCACTCATAATTTAATTTATATGCAAAGTTGAATGCATTTTTATAATTGCCGGGTCTTTCCATATTCCATACCTTATTTAATAAAGTATTTGAAAGCAGCTGATCAACAAATGCGGATGTCATTGCTTTTTTCTCTTCCGCTGCAGTTTCTTTAGAACGATATACCATTTTTCTCTCCTGAATTTATTTTTTTTTAATTTGTTTAATTAAGTTCGAGGCATTGTTAAAGCATACCTCGTTGAACCCCATCTTTTTAAGGATGAAGTAATTTTTATCAATAGGATTTTGTATGGAAAAAGCTTTAAGAGCTATGCTAATCCATTTAATTATATTTCTCCCTTTCTTATAACTTAATTCCGATGCCGGCAGAGGATAATCACTGCCGAATAGTAGCCTGTCCTCAGGTATCATCGCCAGGATAGCAGGCAGGTACTTGTTTAGTCAACGATACTATGTTCCGGCCTGACCTAAGGTTAGGCGCGGTTCGCCCGCTCCTCAAAAGAATTGCGACTGCCCCCGCGAATATGCGATTATATTTAAGTCGCGGGGGTTGAAAAAATTACGTAATGGAGCGATTATCCCGCCTCATTTATCCAAAATTTAGGGCGGGATAATCGATAAATGCTGTCCGAGTCCTTCCGATCTTGCTATGAACTCCAGCGGAAGGACGAGTTCATTTATCGAAGCGCAATGGAGTAATTTTTTAGCAATTCTTTTGCAGAGCATGTTCTTTTGTTACTTTTCTTGCGCCAAGAAAAGTAAAGCCAAAAAAAAATAAAAAAAAGTATGCTCACTATATTGTCGTCTTTATGCATTCTCATATAAAATGTTCTCCCTGATTTAGCATTTTCATTTGGGTTTATTTAATAAGCGATAAGCAGTGTAAAATACCTGTTCACTAAACCCCATCTTTTTAAGGATAAAGTAATTCTTATCCAGCGGGTTTTTTATTGAAAAAGCTTTTAGAATCAACCGAATCCACATAATAATATTTTTGCTCCTCTTGTAGCTGAACTCCGATGCAGGCAGAGGATAATCACTGCCGAATAGTAGCCTGTCCTCTGGTATAGTCGCCTGAATGACTGGCAGATACTCGTTACGGAACGGTTCGGCAAGTGCTGAAAGTTCGGCATACAGCTTCCAGGTTTTACGTTCGCTTTCCTCAAAGAGCCTATAAAACTCATCCATATCATCCCGGTATTTTGTATCCAGCGCACCGAAGTAGGGGAGGGCACAGTGTGCAATTATTATGGTTACACCTCTATCGAGAGCTGTCCGCAAATATTTTGGATTATTAAACTCAATGAATCTCTCATCTGAAGTTGGAATAGAATATTCGGGTCCCGAATGCACCAGCAGCGGCAAATTATGTTCTGCCAGGTAATCATACACCGGGAAACATTTTTCATTTGTAACGTCTATCTGCTGGGAGGATGGGATCCATTTGCATAATACAGCACCATTACTGATACATTTGTCCAGTTCTTCCTTCCAGTCGCTCCGGTAAGGATGTACTGACGCACCCACAAGGATTCGTTTATTATTTTTAGCCAGCTGGATTATATAATCGTTGGGAACATACAAATGAGTAATTTCCTTGTCACCCTTTTTCTTCCGTGGTTTTCCATCCGGCCCATAAACCTTATCCATAGCCAGCAGAACAACTTTATCAACTTTCTTCGAGCTGTTGATTACTGACAAAATCTTCTTTTCGACTTCTTCAAAAGAAGGTTCCTTAAACAAAGAATAAGACGTAAGCTTCAGCAGCCAGTACGCCGGCTGCTTCTTAAAGGTTTCCGACCAGTAGCATCCGTTCATTGAATTTCCCGGCCCCCCAAAATGCACATGCAGATCAATTACCTCTCCATCATATAATTATTCCTTCACTTTATGAATTATTCAATCTATTTTAAGATCTTTGACCCTTCTCCGATTCAGGAGTATATAGTTACGTGCCTGCCCTGACGAGATGGGCGGGGGTTCTCCCGCTCCTCAAAAGAATTGCGTTTAAACAAAATTACGGAATTAATAGGATTGCGTTTATCCCGCCAAAATATATTCAAAGTAAAGGGCGGGATAATCGATAAATGCTGTTCGAGTCCTTCCGCCTTTGCTAAAGACTTCAGCGGAAGGACGAGTTCATTTATCGAAGCGGAATGGAGTAATTTTTTAGCAATTCTTTTGCAGAGCATGTTCTTTTGTTACTTTTCTTGCGCCAAGAAAAGT
>CAWIUG010000014.1:0-26792 GCA_963839165.1 uncultured Bacteroidota bacterium
GCATTTAGAGCGGCAGCGCCACCAACGCTGCCGTTTTCTACTCTGGAGAATCCCTGGATTTTATCATTTCAGAAATTCAGCTTTCTCATTCTAAGATTTTGCAAAGAAATAGCCCGAGCTGATAGCGGAACAAGGTTTCATTTTTTGTAAATAAAGTATTCGCAGATAAACTGATACCAAAGTTGTTTGTTATTAGAAAGCCGCTGTCAATCTCAACTAGTCCTGCAAATGAAGAATATTTGATCTTTTCATATTCAGGCGATATAGCATTATTAATACCAATGAGTTGTCCTCTTTTTGTACCGAAAGAGTAACCAGCGCCTAATCCCGCGGAAACTACAAACCAGTTATTAATTAAAGGGACATATCTCATCTCCAGGTTAATATCATTAATGTTTTCCACTGGTGTCTCCAGAATATTCATCTCAATATTTGAGTTTGCCCTTGGTCCGATAAGAATATTCTTGCTGACCGGTAAAAAAAAGCCAGCACCTAGATTCAGATATTTGTTTGTACTTCCAACACCTGCATTCAGATAACTTCTTAATACTTTTTCAGAGATAGCTTTATCTGTCTCTACCCTTACTTGAGAAAAAGAATAAAAACAGATAAGCACCAAAAAAGAAATCAATAATTTAAGTCTCATTATATTTAACCTTTAATTTGATTTACCTATTGCAATGAATCCTGAATTATATCTTTGCCCTACTAACACTACTAAGTTTTCCCGGATAGCTACATTATAAAATTCTGTGCCATAAAAGCCAGGGACATCGCTGAAAGTCTTCCAGGTCTTTCCATTGAAGTGAAGAGATTCTCCGTATGATCCGCAAATAAAAATATTATTCAATGATGACCCTCTGATTGCATAGCAATACTTTAGTGTTAAAGATATGAGTGAATCTTCCCAGTTGCTTTGGTCGTCTATATGATTTTTTGTATATATTCCATTTCCAACGACATAATATTTTAACTTTGACTGAAACCATATACCATCGATACTGCCGTCACGAATATTTAAAGTTGATAATTCTTTCACTGAGTTATTTTGGATGGTGAAGATTTTCCTATCCGGACTCTGAAAATGGCGGGCTGCAATCAGGTTAATTTCGTATTCCATTTTACTTTCATTATAATTCCCCCAGATATCGCATATGTCTAAATCAGTCCCGGTTTCCAGTTTACTCCACTGTCCATTCTGGTAATGAACCACCACGCCAATACCCCCGCCTATATATAAATCATTACTTGATTTACCCCAAATTTTATTTATTGGAAAAGACCAGGGTACGCAAAAGCTTTTTATCGGAGTTGTACCTCGTATTATTACTATTTTATTACCAGTTGAGCTAATCCATAATTGGCCATCATCAAATTGATAAATTGCCTGTGTCGGATAAGGAGTTTGATTTGTTGACCCACAAACCGCAGGGAAATAAACTCTTTCGATCCCCCAGCCATTCCCATCCCAGTGAAGAAGATTATAAGCTTTTGGATCCGGTTGACCAAGAGTATCCATCAAATAAATCTCTCCGGTGGCCCAGATATTGTTCTCATTTATTATGGCCACATCATTAATCGAACAACTCCCTGCCTGTCCTCCGAACGTCCAGGTTTGCCAGTTGAAGTTGTGGGAGGTGGTGTCCATAGTTGAAACAGGGACAGAAACTTTGATTGATTGATTGTTTGATTGAATGATTGAACTCAAAATATATGTCTTATTTGGAAGTAGTGAATCAACATATAGGATTGTGTCTGTTGAAGTCAAACTGATTGTTTCTGAATGGATATTGTCCTTAAGTAATTCCACATTTGCAGGTAAGCTAATATTAGCCGTGGTCAGATTTACCCAGGCTTCGGTACAGCTTACATCTTCAAGGGTCAGACTTATCTGTGGCTGCTGTTCAGGCGGAATGGGGTTGCCCTTTTTGCAGGAAAACAGTCCAAAAGAAAATAATGCTAAAACGAACACTAAAACAAATACTCTCATAAATACCCCGGAACTTTATAGTAAATATTTGCTGGGTTTCAGGATTAAAGTAGTTCAGGTACCCGCTTTCAAAGAAACTCCTGTGAGTGCAGAAGTAATTAAATAAAAATATATAACATTGTCAAATTATTTTATTTAAACATTGGTAAAGAGAATTGTTTTTGATATAAATATTTTTTTATAGAAATGAATGATTCAGCGAAGCTGCCTTCCTACGTATTTGGTAAAGAACTTCATAAACCACGCCGAAGTGTCGGGGCAGGTGAAGTTCCCACATTCTCGTTAAGAACTTCATAAAAGAACTTCCAAAAAGTAAGAATGAAGTTGAAAATAATAGAGAATAAACCAAAAAATCAGAGCTAATAAAATGAATGATTCTCTATTTAAAGAAGATGCGCCCGGGGATTCTCAAAAGAGAAAAAGGAAAAAAAGAGACCAAGCAAGCCAAAGTTTATCGAATACAATCAGAACCAGGTAATGCTGCTTCCTCCATCGATAGAGGAAATCATACCGGGGCAACATATAGTCCGGACAGTAAATAGGGTAATAGATACAATGGACATAGAAGCATTGATAAACACATATAAAGGAGGAGGAAGAAGCTCATATGATCCTCTGATGTTATTAAAGGTATTGATATATGCATATGTAATGAGGACATATAGTTCAAGAAGAATAGCAAAAGCACTAAGAGAAGACATAAACTTTATGTGGATAAGCGGGATGCAGAGACCCGATTTCAGAACAATAAATAATTTCAGGTCAGGGAGGCTAAAGGGAGTAATAGATCAGGTATTTTCATCGATGGTAATTTTCTTAACAGATAATAAATATATAAAGCTGGAAAACTATTTCGTAGACGGGACAAAGATAGAGGCAGATGCCAACAGACATAGCCACGTGTGGTCAAAAAATACCCGGAGATATAAAGCAATGACCATAAAGAAAGTAAAAGACCTGCTGAAGGAAATTGAAAGGATAAACCAGGAAGAAGATAAAAAATATGGAGAAAAAGATCTGGAAGAACTTGGTGAGGATACAGAGATAAACTCAGAGAAAATAGAAGAGCAGGTTAAAAAATTAAACAAGATTATCAGACAAATAGGAGAAAAGACCAAAGAGAATAAGAAGGATAAAAACATTGGAAAGAAAAACAGAAAGCTAAAGAGTGCTGTAAATAAGCTGAATAATAAATATCTGCCAAAACTCAGAAAGTATGAAGGACAGGAGAAGATAGAAGGCCCACGAAGCAGCTATTCAAAAACAGACAAAGATGCGACATTTATGCGGAATAAGACAAAACAATTACTTCCTGGTTATAATGTAATAATAGGAACAGAAGAACAGATAATAGTAAACTACAGCCTTCATCAAAAGTCATCTGAGACAGATAAGTTTATCCCTCATATGAATAAATTAAAGAAAACAACAAAAGGGAAGAATCCAGACAAAGTAATAGGAGACGGCACATTTGGTTCAGATGAGAACTATAATTTTCTAAGGCGGGAAAAAATAGGAAGTTATCTGAAATATCCTGGTTTTTACCAGGAGGTAACCGGGAAAGCACAAAAGAAGCGTTTTGGCAAAATAAACTTTATATACAGGAAAGAAGAGGATAAACTATATTGCCCTGAAGGAAGAGGAATGGATCTTAACCGTGTAGAAGAACAGGTAACTGAGAATGGATATAAACAAATAAAGAGAATATATAAGGGAGATTGCAGAGGATGCAAATATATTTCTTTCTGCAGCAAATCACCCGGGGGAAGAACCGTACAGATTAACCAAAAATTAGAAAAACATAAGCTGCAAGCTAAGAAAAATCTATGCTCGTCAACAGGGATAGAGTTAAGAAAAAAACGAAATGTGGACGTGGAGACAGTCTTTGGGGATATCAAACAAAACCAAGGGTTTAGGAGATTTAATTTAAGGGGATTAGAAAAAGTGAATGCAGAATTTGGGTTAGTAGCAATGGCCCACAACATTAAAAAAGTTAGAGCAATGATCAACTGAAAGGTTGATCATTGCTCTAATGGAAAAATAATTACTTATTAGTCAGCCCCCTACATGATGACCCATAAAAACAGAAATGATAGTTAACTATTCACAGCGGTGATCAGGTTTACTGAGGTGAATCCCGAGGTACTTTTATATTTGAAAACTACAGCTTCGACTAATGGATCATTTTTTACATTTTGATTGTTCAGCCAGCCACCAGTATTGTATAAACTGATATTAGTTCCCGAGGGAATCTGCATTTTGACCGGGCTTTTTGTGGAGATTGGTTCGTGCGTATGGCCGAATATGATTTTATCTGGTTCAGGGATCTGTATGTTATGAAGTTTTCCTAAATCTTCTACTTCAGCCATGCAGGCATTGTAGTAATCAAGAAATCTTTCCTCCACTTCCGGTAGGGCGAAGTATTCTTTGTTGTATCTTACTTTGGTTTGTGATGAGATCATATCGAGGATCAGCTGCTTTGCTTTGTTTGAAGCAAGATCAGAGGCAGCTTCATTAAGGAACTGGTACCATTTCCTGTAATCAAATACGTGTTCGTCGAGATAGTTGTCGAGGTTATCGAGGTACTGCTTTGTTTTAGTTATCTCTCCCCTCTTTATCTGCTGCTGGAGTTCTGATAACATATCTGATAATATTCCTGCCTGTCCTACTCCTGAGCAGGCAAGCTGGTTGAACGGGAAGTTCATTCCAACCATTTCCTGTATATCCATTTTTGTCCCTAGCTTAAGGTCATTCCCGAAGATGATCGGTGCCCACTTTGATAGCATCGACCAGTAGCCATCCAGGTATTGCCCGTGCGTCATCAGTATAGTTCCTTTATCTGTTGCCAGGTAGAGATTCGGGTAACAGAATATGAAATGAGAGGGTTCTTCTGTTATATGATCCAGGAATAATCCGCCGTAGGTGTAGCTGCCGTCTGATCTCTTCCCTACCCCTGGAAGAGTCAAGCCCGGGGTTTCAGTATTAGTTCTGTCATCCAGTATCCCCGGGACTGCCATCCTGAACTTCCGGGGAATCTTTCCGTTCTTAATCTGATGTATGATGTTCACTTCATTCTCTACTATGTTCCAGATATCATAATCGTGGTTGCCCGGCACATAAATTATCTGATCGGCAATTTTATCTTTCTGCACAAGGGTGAAGAATACTTTTCCTGCACGGTATGCATTCTCATAGCTGGTTACTGAAAAATCAAGGATGTCGCCGAGTAGGATGAGGTAATCATTGCCGGTGCCTGCTGCTTCTCTGAACTCTTTATACTTTGGTCCTTCTTTATAGTCATTCCCATTCCATTCAACAAGTGAGCAGAGCGGATCACCGAGGTGAGTGTCTGATGTAATTGCGAGTTTCATAATAGCTTCCCTTAATTTTTTTTGACTGCAAAGAAAAGCAATTACCAGGTAAGAATCTGCTTTTCAACGGAAACTTTATTCAAAATGATAAAGAATGATAAATTAAGCTAAAGACGGAGGGTTGCGGCGCTTTGATTCACTGAATAATTTCACAATAAAAATTTAATGGAATTTTATTATGAAAAAATATCTATCAATACTTTCTGTACCTGCAATAAATGCAGGGGCAATTTTATATGCACAGCTGCCGGCCTTCGGAATATTTGAGGAGTTGTTCAAGCTGCTGGTGCTGATGGCGACGTTCACGTTTACGGTGGTAAGGATAGTTGTCACGGTGAAAGAATATCTTAAAAGAGGTAACGGTAAAGGACAAAAGAAATAGATAGGTATGGGGAATGAAGCAATTAATGATTGAATGATTGAATGATTGAATGATTGAATGTCCCGCCTGCTACGTTTCACTTCGGCCGGTAAAATGAATGGGTGAGGGAATAGATGTTTGATTTGATGATTGGTTGATTGATGAGAGAATGGATGAATGATTGAATGATTGTTGAAAGAATGATTCGGTAAATTAATAAAAGGTCTCGCTTTCCTTTATGAGTTACTACCTATAAATTAGGTAGAAAAAATGAACTTCTAAAAAGAAAGGAGACCTGTTATGAAAATAACAAAACTATCAACAAGCCACAATCCTATGAATTATGTAGATGCAAACTTCTACGATTATTACATAGCAATAGACTGGTCCAGCACAGTAATGGCAATAGCCTGGATGAGAAGTAATAGTACTAATCCTGTAGTCAAAAATAATCTGCCGGCAAAGTTAAGTGTAATAAAGGACTATATTAAAGACTTATCGGGGAAAAAGATATTGACTATAGAGGAGACAACAGGAGCCCAGTGGTTATATGTAGAGTTGAAAGACTATGTAGATAAAATAATTATCTGCAATACATACAGGAATGCTCTTCTGAAAGAGGGTCCCAAGAATGATGCAAAGGATGCAAAAGATCTATGCAGGTTATTAAGAGCAGGAATGATAAAAGAAGTATACCATAGTACAGATGAAAACTACAAAATCAGAAAATTCTTTAGTGCATATAATGACCTGGTTAAAGCAGGAGTAAGGACACAAAATCAACTCTCTGCAATATACAGGTCATATGGACAAAACCATAAGAAAGACAAGTTAAACATAAAGGATGACCCGTATATTGATTTTATAATTGAGGAGAAACTCAAAGCAATAGCTCTCTACAAAGAAGAAAAAAAGATATACATAAAATTTTTCAGAGAAATAATGAAGAGTAATAAAACCATAAAGAATCTAAAAGCTATCAAAGGAATAGGTTTAATAAATGCGGTAAAGATATTTTCAATAGTAATAGATGCAACCAGGTTTCAGACAAAATATCGTTATTGGTCGTACTGCGGATTGACAAAATACAGAATGGAAAGCGGCCAGAAGAATTATGGTAAAAGAAACACACAATATTCACGAGTATTAAAGGAAGCTTATAAAACAGCGGTTATGGCAGCTTTAAGAGGTAAAAATGATATCCGTGAATATTACGATAGCTTGTTAAAGGAAGGGGTGCCGGGAAAACTGGCTAGGAATAAGGTATGCAGATATATAGCAACATCGACCCTGGCAATGATGAAACACGGCACAGAGTATAAACTATACAACTGGAGAGAAAACAAAATAAACTAAGATAAAGCTAAAAATATAATGGCAATTAAAGACTACTTAGGACGAGTTTGTTAATAAAGAAGAAATATAGAAGAACAATTTTATTCTCCGGGGATGAAGTTCAGCAATCATTCTGCTTCATTCGAAAGCCACTTGATTCGGTTAACTCTCCCCGTTATTCAACAAAATTTAACGTAATTCAAATACAGTAAATACAGAAGATTCAGATAGACGATTAGAAAAGAGGATAAACCTCTAGGTTAAAGTAAAAATTGTTAAAAGCAGAAAGCAGAAAACAAGCTGCACCAGTAGTTTGGAAAGCGAGCCCAAAAGTAATAAAACAAATTGTACAATTTGTCATTGGTGAACTATTTTTACTTGACTTTTTCATTAATAGAGAATGATTGAATGGATAGGGGAATAGAAGTTTGATTGGGTGATTGATTGATTGGTTGATTGTTGAATGAATGAATGAATGTCCCGCCTGCCTACGTTTCACTTCGGCAGGTAAAATGAATGGGTGAGGGAATAGATGTTTGATTTGATGATTGGTTGATTGACTGATTGGTTGATTGATGAAAGAATGATTGAATGGAGGTATGATTGAATGGATGTCCCGCTCGAAGCGGGATCTCCGTTTCACTCCGAGTTGAATGATTGAACATTTACTTACTATTGGTGGCTTCGATATCCCGCGGTGAAAACTTATATGAATTTTCGCGGGATTTCGAGGACTCAACATCCCGCCCAAGGTTGAATAGCAAGGGCGGTCCACTCCCGACCTGATGTTAACAAGAGCCGGGACAGGTCAGCCACCGCTATATGTTTCAAACTGCTGTAATGATGGAGGAGGGTCGATGGATGAGGGATGAGGGATGAGGGAAGGTGTGGAGGACAGAGGGGAAAAGTAAAAAAGAATTAAATGAATAATGATTTTAACCTGGCAAAGATTATGGCTTCGGATTTGTTCCGGCAGCTGCGGTCTATGGACTTGATTGACGAAATCGAACTTCGTAATGTTCAGATACGAAATGATTATGAAGCCCTTCGGGTTGAACACCATGCTTCTGCCTGCATTGAAATCCTTATGGAGAAATATCACCTCGCCTGGGATACACTAAGAAATATAATTTTTCGAAGATAATCTCTTTCTTATTTAGACCTCGTCTTAATTTACTGCTTCAAAATAGACAATGAAATCCCCTGTTTTATAGTATACTATTGTGCTGTCATTTTTTTTCAATAACAAATCAAAGAAAGGAGAAATTAAAATGGCAGTACTAAAAGGTTCGGTAATTGGTGAACTGAGCGGGAAGCTCGGAAACCTTGCAGCACGCTGCATCCAAGGAAGAACAGTCCTGGGCAGGCGTCCTGTAAGTTTCACCGTAAATAACTCACCTGCAATGGTGGAAATCCGTAAGAAGTTCTCGGTAGCCGGTATATTTGCAAAGAATGTGAAAACACTTTCTGCATTATACCCGATCTGGAACAAGATAAAAAGCGCGGGACTTTCCGCCTTCAATGAAATCTGCAAACTGAATTATTTTGAATCAGCTGCAGATAAACCATCGGTTGATAATGTATTAACTCCGGAGGGCGGGTTTGCTCTTCCGGTAACTGTTGCTGCAGTTGCTGCAAATAGTGTGACGGCTACGATAGCTGCACTTGACACAGTGATGATAGCATCAGCTGAGGAAAGGAACTTCGTGACGAACGGGTTAATATGTTATTATAATCCTGTTAACCCTGAGGATGCTCCATACGCGATTACCAAGATCGAGACGGCGCCTGACCTGCTCGACACAGTAAATCCGATAGATGTGAACATTCCTCTTAATGTTGTTCAGCAGAACCTGGGTGCTAAGTACCAGAGTTCAATATTGTACCTTGCTCTTGCAACCCTTGATGCAGATGGGAAAGTAGTACAGTATTCGTCTACTTATGCGCAGGATAATCAGTGACAAGATAAAAGATAAAAGTAACAAGTAACAAGTAAGAAGTACAGCTTCCTCCTTTGTGGGGAAGCTGTCTTGTTTAAAGAAAAAATGAGAAGCAGGAATAAGAAGTAAGGAATAAGAAAGTAAGAAGGTAAGAAGTTAAGAAGATAAGTAAGGAGTGATATTACCCCTATAGTGTACCAATGGTTAAGATAGTATATTAATAATAAATCATTGGAGGAATAAGATGGAAACAGGAAAACAACGTAGGAGTTATGATACTGAATTTAAGCGAAATTCAGTAAAATTAGTCCTGGAGGGAGGACGAAGAGCCAGGGATGTAGCAAAGGGACTAGGGATAAATGAAAATGTTCTCTATCGATGGATAAAACAGTATAGGGAAGATCCGAAGAATTCATTTCCAGGCAACGGGCGATTAAAACCAGAAGAAGAAGAATTGAGGAAAGTAAGGAAAGAATTAATGGATGTAAAAGAGGAGCGCGACATATTAAAAAAAGTAGTAAACATCTTCTCAAAAACACAGCAATGAAATACAGATTTATAATGGAGAATCGAAAGGAATTCAGACTTGGGAAGATGTGTAAAATACTAGAAGTATCAAGGAGCGGATATCATAAATATGTAAGAAGGAAAATGACACAAAAACGACTAGATGACCAATATTTGTTAGAACAAATAGAAAAGATTTATCATAATTATAGAGGAGTATATGGAAGCCCAAGAATATATAAAGAACTCAGGAAACAAGGTTTCAAATGCAATAGGAAAAGAGTAGTAAGAATAATGCGAACGCACGGAATAAGGGCAAAAACAAAACGGAAATACAAGGTAACAACAAATTCCGAGCATAATTACCCGGTAGCAGAAAATATAGTTGGGCAGAATTTTCATTCTACAGAAACAAATAAGATATGGGTTTCCGACATTACGTATATATGGACTAAGGAAGGGTGGCTGTATTTGTGCTGTATACTGGATTTATGCTCCAGGATGATAGTTGGCTGGCACTTAGATGTGACACTGAGAAGTTCTTTGGTTATTGCAGCACTAAAGCAGGCAATAGTTAACCGGGGTGAAAATCCAGGGATAATATTCCATTCAGATCGAGGTAGTCAATATGCCTCAGATGAAGTGAGGGAATTTCTGAATGAAGATAAAATGATCCAGAGTATGAGCCGTAAAGGGAATTGTTATGATAATGCAGTTATGGAAAGTTTCTTTCACACATTAAAATCAGAGCTGATCAGTTTTGAACAATTTAACAGCAGACAGGAAGCAAAGATGAAGATATTCGATTACATTGAAATATTTTACAATAGGCAGAGAAGTCATTCTACAATTGGTTATTTATCACCATTTGAATTTGAAGAGTTGCTAAAAGGACAAATAGTTGCTTAATTACTTGTACACTTTATAGGGTAAATTCCAAAGAGAAGAAGGTAAGAAGATAAGAGGTAAGAAGATAGAGGAGCAAGGAGTAGACAAGATAAAAGATAAAAGGAACAAGTAAGAAGTAAGAAGTAGAGTACAGCTTCCTCTTTCGGGGGGGAGCTGTTTTTGTATAAACCTGTGAGGAGAAGGTAAGAAGATAAGAAGGTAAGAAGATTAGAAGGTGAGAAGATAAGAAGATAAGAAGGGGGGAAGGTAAGAAGGTTAGAGGGTTAGAAGATAGGAAGGTTAGAGGAGAAGAAGATGAGAGGATTAGAGGATGAGAAGATAAGAAGGTAAGAAATATCATTCATATTTGATTTATATATTCTATAACATACATTTGTATGGTATGAATAAAGAGAAGTTCTACAGTGAATTATTCCGGCGGGAAATCCACAAATCTGAGCCGGAATACAAACAAAAAGCCATCGCAGAAGCTCTTTTCCGTGTTCACCAGCTAGAGAAAGCGGCGTGTTCCTGTATGAAATGTCAGCAGGACCTGGCTAAGTTTAAAGCTTTTTTGGAAGGTCAGATAAAAAAATAATTTTCAGCAAACATTTATTTGAATTGGAGGTTTTTAGATAAATTCTACGAATTTTGCATTTTGCTGAAATTGAAAGTATCACTATATTTGTAGCCCGAAATGACAATAGATTGACTGATTGACTGATTGACTGATTGACTGATTGACTGATTGGATGTACGGAGAGATGGCAGAGTGGTTGAATGCGGCGGTCTTGAAAACCGTTAAGGATGCAAGTCCTTCCGGGGTTCGAATCCCTGTCTCTCCGCAAGATATATTGTAAAATAAAGACTTACAGGAATGTCTCACAATATTCTCACGCTAATTGCATTTGAAAGCCTGCTTTGAGTAAATATGAGTGGGAGGATTGCCGGTAATCTCTCAACAAAAATAGACATTATAAAAACTAATTGGGGAGTCTGTCAATTGGCGGAAGATTTTGAAGAATTTGCTGAAACTCTGGTAGATAAAAATATTATCACCCGTACCATCTATGAAAGGGCTCGGGAAGCTTACCTTGTATCAAAGATTAATGAAATTTTATCCCCTCATCGAGCACAATCGCAAGGTTTTATCCAATTTATTGTAGAAATTCCCGATGTGGATACAGATCGTGTTTATCATGAAGTAGCAAAATATTATGGATTTCGGGAATTAGAAATTCCAATCGAACAAATTCCGAAATCAGAATTAGAGTGGATGAAGGAAAAATTTAATAGTTTTCATTTTTCTATAAGACAGAAGATGATTGAAGAAGGAATTTTCCTCTATAAAACCGAGAAAATTTTAAGCAGAACCAGATATAATTTTTATGCTATTAATCCAACCAGCCGACAAATTTCTAAAATCTGTTTCGCTATTGCTCCAGAAAGCAATGTCGGATTTGACATAACAGTAATCAAGGAAAAAGAATTTAATAAATTGTTGCTTATCATTAATCCCTGAAAAGCAGCTTTGGGAAAGTTTACTATGAGGTTTTCTTATCGACAGTAATTTGTTATAGGATTGTTTATTTTCTCTAACAAAATTCAACCAGGATTTGCTATGGGAGATCAGCTGGCGATAATTATTTTTCCTACCAAAAGGAGGTCCTCAAATGAATAAGAATATTTTTGTTAAAGCATCTGCAGCAATTTTTGTTTTTCTTGCCTTAATTATCTCTCTATTCCCACCCTATGAATTTGGCAATGAAAAGATCAGGACACTATCGGAAAGAAGGTTGAACCGCAAAATAATCGAAAAACTGCCGATAAAATCTTATGACTTTATTATTAGCAGTAATAAAAAATATTTTCCATTGGATCATTATAATTTCACAAAAAAATTTTATGATCAAGATTCTATAAAGTATTATGAAGACCTTTGGGGAGATAAATTATTTAGTCTCCACAAAATTTCCGTAGATACCTTTCTCACAGCCTCAGGGATTTTATATAAATCGGAAGGACCAATGCCTGACGGATATAGGAAAAATACCGATGTTGACCCCAGTTTTTACCGTACTCACGGAGTCTGGGAAAATCCATTATTTAAAACCCGGGATGATTCCCGGGAGAAAAATAGGGTTATCAAATATGAAATAAGCGACACAGATGGTAAAAAAGAATACGAGAAATCACCCCGGGATTGGGGTTATAAGTATGTTTACAAATTTGATAGTTCTAAAAAATATTACGAATTCACCATCACTCAGCCGGTATACTATCTGCTCAACAGGGAAATATTGTTATCGGAGTTAATTATAGAATATACCCTGGCTTTTCTGATCTCAGCAGTGGTGGGATTTATTCCCAGATTTTTCTACTACAATAAGATGAACTCGTTAGAACGTTAACATTTTTTAACAATTCCAGTTTTCATATTAGCCAGCATTATTGAAAAACCTTAACATTTTTTAACAATTATTTAGACACTCGAAACTTTATCGGAAGATTTAAATTACCTGGTGACCTCAACATTTTTCTGATTACTGGTTATGCAAGCAAATAAGTCAAAAGGTTAACCGAAAATAAAGCGAAATGGCAGCCAGAAATGATAAGTTGTTAAAAGATCCTAAAGGAGTTGGGAAAAAGTTAGTTCTTTTTATGGTGTTAAAAAACTCCTATGTTCTCCCGGGATAATGATTATAATAAATATAACCGGTGAATCCGTCGTTTAGATAAATGGAGTTTTCGGACACCAGAAAAGACGGGATTTGAGTTTTTCACGTCCCTAAAGGGGCAAATGAATTTTTTTAGTCCCTAAATAGAGAGTCAGACAATCAATTTTAAGTTTGGTTTGATCTGCCGCCTTACTGGATTTCCAGTATCACATAAAGCGAAGAAATAGCGAAAGTCGTCAAAACTTTTGACTTGCCCGATAGAGGTATTCCACGAAAGCTGTAAGGAAAACCTTATTATGAGGGTTATTTCCCATCGATAAACTTTCTGATCAGCTCTATCAAAACCGATCTCATTGATCGATTCAATAACGAGCACTGGGCTTTAAATTTAAACCACACATCGTCGGGAATCTTCTTAATAATATACTCTCTCACGGTACCTCCAGAATAATATTTATAATGTTAATAATTTTTTAGTGTCGGAATATTTCTCAAGATCACTGGAATTTTCGGATATTTATGGTGCTAACGCCGATGCCAGATCTTCTATATTTGCTGTGTGGTGTGAGCTACAAGCCATTTTCTCCCCGGGGGTAGGGATAACATACGGCTTTTCAAAAGAGGGCGCTCCCACAATACGTTTTTTGAAATATTCCCTTGCCTCGGTTCCGTCCCTAAAAGTCCATCCTGAAGCTCCCCACAGCTTATCACCAGGGTATACTTCTCTTGCCGGATAATTGACCTCTTTCCCTGCGGACAAAAACGCGCGAGATCGTTGTACTTGAATTTTAATAACCTCATAACTGAAATGATACTCATTGCTATCAAAGGGAACGTCGTTCTCCTTTAGATAAATAGCAAAATTACCAGTTCTTTCAATCTGCGTAAACCTGAATCCCTTCTGCCTAAAACTTTCTGCTAACTTTTCCATTTTATGATTACCTATGATGTTTTAATTGTCTCAAATAATACTTTCTTCCGGTTCATAGTGCGCTTTGATGATTATATTTTGGATAGGTTCGGTTTCAAATGTCTTGTAATCCTTATTGAAAAAGAAACCTATTTTCCCAAGTTCTCCGTGTTCACGGTTCTTTTTAACCTCCAGGAAAGAGTCATAAGGTTCTAACCCCTTTTTTCTCCGGCCATCAATTTGTTAACACATTAAAAGATAAGGCAAGTAAAGATGAATTAGACCTTGAAGAACAAACTATTTACAATAAAACAAATGCTTTTATTGATGTTATACTAACACTTTCTTCTAAATATTATTCTATCGTTACCAATCCCCCTTATATGGGACAAAAGAGTATGAATGCGTCCCTTAAAGATTACATAAATGATCACTATCCTCTTACCAAATCGGATTTAATGACAGTATTTATGGAAGTTGATTTACAACATCTTCGTGATGCTGGTCGATTAAGTATGATAAATTTACCCTCTTGGATGTTTTTGTCTTCTTTTGAAAAATTCAGAAAATCTTTGTTGAAAAATAATTTAATAAATAACCTTCTTCATTTAGGTCGTGGTATTTTTGGTTCTGATTTTGGTTCAGTTTGTTTTTGTATAACTAAAAAAACAGAAATGAATGTACTGGGAACTTACCGTCGACTTTTTCAACAGCACGTCAAAGTGGATTCGGTAGAAGAAAAAGAAAGAAGATTTTTTAATGAACATTACGGGTACTTTTATTTTAATCAAAATAGTTTCTTGAAAATTCCTGGTGCTTTAATTGCATATTGGCTCAGTGATAAAGTACTGGAAAACTTTGGACTAACTTATCCATTAGAAAAATATGGTGAGGCTAAGCAAGGATTAGCAACAACTGACAATGAGAGATTCCTCAGATTTTGGTATGAGGTTGAAACTGATAATTTGGGGCTTAATTTCGATTCGAGAGAAATTGCCAAATCATCTAAGAAAAAATGGTTTCCTTATAATAAGGGTGGAAGATTTCAAAAATGGTACGGAAACCAGGATTTAGTAATTAACTGGGAAAATGATGGGAAAGAGTTGTTTGATCTAAGACCAAACGCTGTCATTAGGTCACCCCACCTCTATTTTTTAGAAAGTATTTCCTGGTCTAAAGTTACTGCTGGAGCATTTTCTATAAGATATTTTCCTAAAGGATTCATATTTGATGTCGCTGGATGCTCAATATTTTATAAAGATAAGAACGTACAACTTAAACATCTTGGTATATTAAATTCGAAAATTGGTTCACACTATCTCACAATATTATCTCCCACACTAAATTACGAAGTCGGAACTTTAACGAAATTTCCTTGCTATCAGATTGATAATCCTGTAACTCTGGAATTAGTTTCAAATTGTATTGATTTAAGTAAAAGTAATTGGAATGCACGTGAGACATCCTGGGATTTTGACATAAATCCTTTGATAAAAAATTCAGACACAACAATAAGTAACTCACTTTCAGAATGGATTTCGCAAGCATCAAAAGATTTTTTCCAGATCCATCAAAATGAAGAAGAGCTAAATAAAATATTTATTGAAATATACGGCTTGCAGGATGAGTTAACGCCGGATGTGCCGTTAACAGAAATAACAATTTTACAGGATGAATTAGATTTTAAGAAGCTTGAGAAAGCACAGAAAAATGTTGCAAAGTTAAGAGAAGAAGGATTAGAAAAGTTCATAAAGAAAGACGCGATAATACAGCAGTTGCTTTCTTATGCAATAGGCTGTTTTATGGGGAGATATAGATTAGATAAACCAGGCCTGCATATTGCACATCCAAATCCAACAGAAGAAGAAATAAAATCATATAAAATTAAATCGCCTCTTCACAACGGAAAGAAAGATGTAATATTTGAGATAGATGATGACGGCATCATCCCAATGCTCGGCAGCTATGGAAGATTTTCAGAATAAAACATTTTATACAAGTAGTATGGGGAGAAGATACGCTTACAGAAAATATAAACTTAATCCAGCAATGCTTAGACCAGGATCTTGAAGATTACTTAATAAATGAATTCTGGTATTACCACTGCAAAGTTTATCAAAAGAAACCAATCTACTGGCTCTTCTCATCAGAGAATGGTTACTTCCAGGTTTTAGTCTATATGCACAGGATGAACAAGTTTACAGGTCAGAAAATAAGAAACAATTATTTGCTGAAGCACCTTCAATTTTTAAGAAGTGAAATTGCAGAACTTGAGAAAAAGAGTTCATCTCTCTCCAAATCAGATGCAAAATGGCTGGATGAATTAAGAAGCGCAGAAATAGAATGCAGAGAATACGACAAGCTGATGAAAGATTTCGCGGACAAACAAATGGAAATTGATCTGGATGATGGAGTAAAAGTAAATTACGCAAAATTTGAAGGAATAGTTGCGGAGATATAAACGACTGTCATTCTGGATTTGATCCGGAATCTATCAAGCTATAGATTGAAAATAAAGCAACAGTTATCAACTTATAGCTTGAAATTATTGTTGTATTTATCAAGTTATAGCTTTAATTTTGTGTTAAAAATGGTGATTTATGAGCAAAGACAAACAAAAACTAATGATAGAACAGCTTGACCGTAGGTTTAGAGAAATAAATTCAGTTTCAAAATCTTTAGCTGTTCCTTCAAACGGCTGGATAAACACACTTCGTAAAACGCTTAACATTTCGCTTAAACAATTAGGCAAAAGATTAAAAGTGACATCGCAGAATATCAACCAATTTGAACTACGGGAAAAAGATGGATCGATTTCCGTTCAAAAACTAAAAGAAGTGGCAAATGCTCTCGATATGGAATTTGTTTATGCATTCATTCCAAAAGACGGCTCATTAGAAAAACTGGTAGAGAATCGTGCCCATCAAGTTGCTAAAGAAATAGTTATGCGGACATCGCATACAATGAAACTTGAAGACCAAGAAAACACTGAAGAACGATTAAACAAAGCGATTAAAGACAGAGCAGAAAAAATTAAAAATGAATTGCCGAAATATTTATGGGATTAGATCTCGATTATACTGATGGGCAAACTCCTCTTGATGAAGAAGAAAAAGAAGGTCTGCTTATTCCAACAATTACTACCCGCGGTGAGTTAGATGAATTTGAACAGCTTGGTGTTGAGAAAGCTAATGAATGGTTATTGGGAAGAAAGTTAAACCAGGATCGAATTCTTTCTGAAGAATTTGTAAAGGATTTACACAAAAGAATGTTCTCTGATATATGGAATTGGGCGGGTGAGTTCAGAAGATCAGAAAAGAATATTGGTGTTGATCCGGTTACTATACCAATTGAATTAAGGAACCTTCTTAATGATTGTAAATATTGGATTGATAACAAAGTATTTGATGAAGATGAAACTGCAATAAGGTTAAGTCATAGAATGGTATGGATTCATCCTTTTGCAAATGGTAATGGAAGGCACTCACGTTTAATGGCTGATGTGCTGGTTAATAAAGGTTTTGGCAAACCCTACTTTACGTGGGGCAGTGTTAATTTAACAAAAGAAGGTGAGGCAAGAGATAAGTATTTGACAGCATTAAGATTGGCAGATCAGCAAGATTATAAACCTCTAATTGAATTTGCGAGATTATAAAGTATGCTTGAAAAAAAAATAAAAGACTACTTTGAAAAATATCCTGACCTGAAGATTCTTTTTTTATTCGATGCAAAAAAAGATTATTTGGAGGAAATTTCTAATTGGACTGATACAGACATTGTGCTCATCCAGGTTTCCAAAGAACTATTCCATCTTAAATACAGATTAGAAACCGAATTAGCCAAGCAAAAAGTATTCTTGTATTTCCCTTATAAACAACCAGAAGGTATTCTTAGGAAAACTTTTACTTTACTAGATCTGATGAAGGCAAACAGAATTCTGTTGATCGATGATGTTGAAGACTTTATGGAAGAATATAGTCTTAAACAATATCAACGTAGTCGGGTTAACAAATATATTTCACTGCTAAAAAATAAAAAGGTTCAAAAAACTTTAATTACTATCTTAAAATCAGAAACATTTGATGACCCCAATGAATATTTGATTAAAAAAGGTTTAATATGCCATTTACTTGGGTTCACACGTATTGAAGACGAAACAATTATAGTGGCTAAGTTATTCATAACACTATTACAAAAAAACAAGGAATTGTTCAGTGTATTGGATAGGATTAGGGAGATAGATGGAGAATCATACTTGTGTAAACTGTTTGATGAATACTTTGATATTGAGATTGCACAATTGAAAGAAAAAGACATACTACTTGCAATTAAGAAAACAAAATACAATTTAATCCTTCAGAACTATTCTGGACCACATCCAAATGATAACTACGCAAAGCTTAAAATTAACAAACCCGCTCGAATCAACAGGTTAAACTCATTTATGAACGATTGGCTGAAAGACGATGAATTAGCTATTGAAGTCGAAAATGTCTTTAATGAACTTGCATCGGATGTTGATGAGAATACTATAATAAAAAACTATGGTATGGATGGTGATTTTGGTTTTTACACAAACCCGTTGTCATATAAAATCATACAAAATATAATTGAGTTTATCGAATACCAGCCGGATAAATCAATAAATATCCTGACACAACTAAGTAATAATATAAACTTCAATAGTGATGAGCTTAAGGACTTAATTGAATTTTTACTAAGAGCAGCGAATGTATTCAAGTTGTTAAATTCAATCCCCTCATACATATATGATAAGCCTGTTAATTACCTTGAGGATTACGTTAATAAGTTTGAAGGTATAGATTATAATTACCGTAAAGCCGTCCTGTTAAATACCCGGTTGAGGATGTATCATTTACCCGCCGAAATTCAGCTTGAAGATCTTTCAGCAAAATTTAATAAAAAATATGAAGACTACCTGAAGGAAATAAACACTCAATGGTTAAAATGTTTAGAAGATCACGACTTTGAGTTCTATAAGATTCCGGTAACAAAACAGTTTGAGTTCTATAAGAATTACATTGCTGAATCAGATCAGAAGATAGCTGTGATTATTTCAGATGGTTTGAGGTATGAAGCTGCAAAAGAGATGCTATCTGTTTTGCATTCCGATCCAAAACACCAGGCGGAAATATCATATATGCTTTCTTCACTGCCATCCAATACAAGAATGGGAATGAGTTCTTTGCTGCCACATTCGGAACTTCAAATGAAGGATGACTTCCTGTTTATAAATAATATTTCTACAGAAGGATTAGAAAACAGAGAAAAAATATTGCAAGCAACTGAGAATGATTCAAGAGTGATCGCATTTGATAAGCTCCAACAATTAACGCAGGATGAATCAAGAGAATTATTCAAATCTAAAATAGTCTATATCTATCACAATGTAATTGATGCAGTAGGTGATGAACGAAAAACAGAGCATAGAACATTTGAAGAAGTTGAAAGAGCAATTAAAGAGTTAGCCCCAATGATTAAGAAAATCCATTCCTCATTTAATGTCTCAAAGATATTTATTACAGCAGACCACGGTTTCCTTTATAATATGAATGATCTTCCAGAATCGATGTATGAAACACTACTGGATAATAAAAATGCATTATGGAATCACAACAGGTTTTCAGTATTAAAGAAAGAGATAAAGACAGATAGTTACATTTTTGATCTAGCTAAAGCTTCAAATATCAAAACTGATTTTAAGATCACAATACCCAAAGCAATTAACAGGTATAAGAGGCAAGGTCACGGTATGCATTATGTCCATGGTGGAGCAAGTTTGCAGGAAATGATAGTCCCGTTAATTGATAGTTCCAGAAAAAGAGAAGAAGTAACTGAAAAAGTCACATTCAAATTATTAGGTAAAGATTTTAAGGTTGTTTCCGGAGCTATTAAAGTAAAGTTGATTCAGGACAAGCCTGTCAGCAGTCAGTATAAACCTATAATCATTACTTGTGCATTGTATAAGGACTCTGATGAGTTAGTATCAAATGAAATTGATTTGACTCTTGATTCAGCCACCGATTTACCAACAGAAAGAGTGAAAGAGATAATAATAAATCTTAATGTTAAAGCAGGAAGCGAGTCTTTCTTCAGTTTGAAGATATTTGACAAGCAGAAAGACCCAAATAAATTAAATCCTTTAGTAAATGAAAAAGTTATTAACCAAACACTAATTCAATCGGATTTCGAATGAGTTTACAAGACAAAATAATACAACACTTTGAAGGTAAAGTAGTCAGAAAAGATCTAACTAAAGCCATCAAAGGAAATGCTGTTGTTCCTACCTATGTACTCGAATATTTATTGGGACAGCATTGTGCATCTTTTGATGAGGATATTATTGCTCAGGGATTGGAGAAGGTAAAGAATATTATTAAGGATCACTTTGTTCATCGAGATGAGGCTGAAGTTGTAAAATCAATTATAAACGAACGAGCCCGATATAAAATAATTGATAAAGTCTCGGCGCAGTTGAATGAGAAGAAAGACATCTATGAAGCTAGCTTCAGCAATCTTGGGATAAAGAAGGTTACATTAACGGTTCCCCCTTTGGGATCATCGAAGAGGTTAGAGGGTGAGAAGGTTAGAAGATGAGAAGATAAGAAGATAAGAAGGTGAGAAGGTAAGAACACTGTGTTCGAAAAACTCGATGAGCACAATCCGGTTGTCCTCTACTTATATCAGCAGCAAGCTTTGACCGCGCAAAATGCTTCAACTCAGCTATTCATTGAACATCTCGCAGCCCAGGTCTCCCGACCTGAGACTTCAGTTCAGAGAACTGAGCTACGGGAGGGGTACGATTAAGATTTCTCCATCCTCCTTACGTCGGATGTTCGAAATGACAGCCTTCTAGTAAAGTTAATACGGTTGCGTTTCCATCCTCTATGCCTTGTTCCCCAACAGCTAAAAGCAGTTGGTTAATGAGAACCATTCCCTGATGCTCATCCTGCCTCCCCCTACTTTCTTATATTCTCATCTTCTTCTCTTCCTACACTCTAACCTTCCTGCCAGCCTCTTCAACAAGTATGAAAAGAAAATCGTCAAAAGATACCGTTTATGTAAACTCTATCTGGTACTTTTAAAGTCAAAACGGATACTGGTGATAATTAATGCAGCAAAGACAGCCAGAACAGCAACTATCGTTAGGGCGGTTGTACCCGGACTGAATTCCCTAAATGTGATTTGGTTAATTGAAGAAAAAGGTACTGCATATTCCTCTTTTACTACTATATCTTCATTCCGGGAATACCTTTGAAGTTTATTGATCATAAGAATCAGACTATCATTCGAAATTTCCCAGTTTGATATGTTTAATTCATTAGATCCTTTCACTAAAATATATTCTGATGAATCGTTTGTTCTCAGGTATAGTTTTTGGTCTTTAAAATCATTCAGCTCCTGCGTTTTAATTTCCCTCATACTAAAGCATCCTGCTGTCTGAGCCAAAAATGCCGGAATCAGTATAGCACAAATAATCTTTTTCATTTTACCACTCCATAGTCATTAAGTATTATCTAACTCTCACAAACAATATTCAGACATTTTTTCTTCTGAATTGTCAAAATAATGTCAAAGTTAAAAGTTTATAACTGACCTATTGAACCGGAAAATCCATTATTACGAAACCAAAATAAAACGAATCGATTTTAATATTTCCATTACCCGTCGGTGTAGAATTATTCAATAAACTTTGCTCCTTTTATTAATATGTACCTGACAGCGTTGCCGAATAGATACCCTTATCTATCGAGCTGTTAATTTCCTGTTCAATTATTCCAATTCCTTTTATTGATGCCATTTAGATAAGTTCATAGAATTTGTCTGTTAAGCATATATTGGAAAATAATTCTCATCTCTAGACCTGAATTGATTTAACTCAATAGAAATATTCTGATTTTCTTTCTTCGCGGGACCCTTACGGCAGCCATCAATAACAATACCCCGTGATCCTTAGTATTGCAAGCAATTTTCCCTTATAACATAACTCAATTTGGAATTACAGGCAATATTTTTCTTTCGTTGAAGATCTTTGGGTAATTACTTGTTAAGCTTGTCAATAATTCGTCGCGATTCGGAGATAACCCGTCCGCCGGAGGCGGGCAAGTCCACCAGAGGCGGACAGGTTAAAACGGTGAGCAATTTCTTACCTATGGCATAATAAAATATGCCATTTTTTTTGCTATACCTATTTTAAGTTACTTTTCCCGGGCTTGTCTGAAAGAAGACAGCAGCCTGTTATACCGATAACTATCCCGAAAGGACATAGGTAAACAGACATAAAGAATAAAAATTCTCTTATGTCATCCGGGAATGTATCGCGGTAAGTCTCCCCTAAAAGGTTATTGAATATCATGCTGATCATGATTATGACTGTGGAAATAACTGCCAATATCATATAGGATATAGATCTTTCCCATCTGTGTGTTAATGCAGCTACAAAAATAATTGCTCCTGAATAACTCAAGAGGGTTCCATAAGAATGCGAGGTGGAAGTGATTTGTGAGGCTATTAATATTATAATTATGCTCAGACTGATATAGAAAAGTGCTTTACTATGGACAAATGAAGGAAACATAAATTTATCTCTGATTAAAACGTACTACAAATATTTGTTAAAGGCAATTAAACGGGTTATGAGAAAAGATACTTTTAACGCGGTTATTTCACATACATTTAAGTCTTAAGAAGGATAATACGAATTGAAGATTAATGATTAGAGTGAGGATTTGAAATTTTCTCAGGGGAATAATTAACTTCTAAAGACGCCGTTATACGGCGAAGACAACGAATTGAGAAAAGTACCGGGATGACCGAAAGAACTTGTAATCCGTAGCGTAGCTCAGGACTCCCGTCCTGAGATTCCATCAGCACGCCTGTTCAGCTTATAACTGGCTCGTCCGGCTCTGACGCATAAACCTCTTGCATTCTTTTTTGCTCAGTTCAGAGAACTGAGTTACGCGCCTGCTTCAATGCAGACGTTACACAGCGAAGGCAGGGATGCTAACCTTCATATCCTGTTATCTTCTCAACTCCTGTTTCTTCTGCAATGGGTTTTTTAAGCCGAACAGCGTTCTGCTTTACAATTCTCAACTTCTTATCTTCTTGCCTGGTTCCTGGTTCCTTGTCCTGATACTTGTTACTTGTTACTCTTCCTTGATCCACGCGGTCATCGAGTTTTTCGAACGGAGTGATAACGCAGTGAGAAAAGTACCGAGATGATCTTTCTTGCTCCATCTTAAGATTTCTCCATCCTCCTGACGTCGGATGTCGAAATGACAAACTCTCATCCCCCCGCTCTTATCTGCTCTCGCCCCTCCCATTCTCCAAAATTCCAGCCTGTCCCGCTCTGCGGGATATCCATCCATTCCACTCTTGTCAATTTTGTCAAACGATGATTTATTCAACAGCTGAAAATTGCGTTTTTTCGCAGGTTTCCTCGTGTCTCATTTTGAGTCCTTCTCCGTTCCTTCTCCGTTCCTTCCCCGTCATTTCCCCGTCCTAAACCGGCACTGGTAATGCGACTGACATTTTGTCAAAACTGTTTAAAAAATCAACAGGAAAAAGCAGGATGTAACTCCGAATTTCGAATGTGTGAATCATAGTCTGATTGCCCCGTGATTACTTAAAGAGATATACATTGCACTTTACTTCATTTTTCCAGATTGATTCTATTCTTTTCGTTTTTTCTGAAAAGTAATCTATTTTATCTTTTTGAGGAATTAATATGAATAAAACGTTGGCCGTTTGAAAATAGATTACTGCTTCTGTTCTAAGCCCCGCATTAATCTTTTCTGAAATGCTGTTAATGTAAACATCTCTCCGGATCATTCGGAACACTCGATAACCGCGATAATTATTAAATCTTTGGCGGTGTCCAACCTGTCCCGCCCCTTGCCTTCATCACAGCGGGTTTATCCCGACAAAGCTTACTTGGTCGGGGAGTGCCTCGATTAACCTGCTGGAACTTTTGTGTAGGCAGGCCTTCATTTCCTTCAAGTCGGGATGTTGAGCGCAGCCAAATCGAGGACAGGGTAATTGTAAAATTTTCTCTGGTAATTAATTTTCTATTAAGACCGGTTATCTCGATACATTCCTCATTCCGCTCGCTATATTTTTACGAATCTCGCTTTATTCGGAACACTCGATAACCGCGATAATTATTAATCTTTGGCGGTGTCCAACCTGTCCCGGCTCTTAAAACTTATTAACCAGATTGGGGGTAGTAAAAACCTGGTATGAAAATAAGGTCATAAGGTCGAGATTCTTTTAGTAGAGACTGTGTTACTAAGGTTGGTATTAGAAATAAGGTAATTTCTATTAAGACCGGTTATCTCGATACATTCCTCATTCCGCTCGCTATATTTTTACGAATCTCGCTTCATTCGGAACACTCGATAACCGCGATAATTATTAATCTTTGGCGGTGTCCAACCTGTCCCGGCTCTTAAAACTTATTAACCAGATTGGGAGTAGTAAAAACCTGGAATGAAAATAAGGTAATAAGGTTGAGATCTTTTAGTAGAGCCTGTGTTACTAAGGTTGGTATGAAAAATAAGGTAATTTCTATTAAGACCGGTTATCTCGATACATTCCTCATTCCGCTCGCTATATTTTTACGAATCTCGCTTCATTCGGAGCACTCGATAACCGCGATAATTATTAAATCTTTCGCGGTGCCCGACCTGTCCCGGACCTTGCCTTCATATCTCGATACATTCCTCATTCCGCTCGCTATATTTTTACGAATCTCGCTTCATTCGGAACACTCGATAACCGCGATAATTATTAAATCTTTCGCGGTGCCCGACCTGTCCCGGACCTTGCCTTCATATCTCGATACATTCCTCATTCCGCTCGCTATATTTTTACGAATCTCGCTTCATTCGGAACACTCGATAACCGCGATAATTATTAAATCATTCGCGGTGCCCGACCTGTCCCGGCCTTGCCTTCATATCTCGATACATTCCTCATTCCGCTCGCTATATTTTTACGAATCTCGCTTCATTCGGAACACTCGATAACCGCGATAATTATTAAATCTTTCGCGGTGTCCAACCTGTCCCGGACCTTCAATCTTTTTAGAGGGGGTGTATATTCTGTACGAGATTCGCTCTTTATTTAGGATCTTTTAGTGAGACTGTGTTAAATTTTTTAGATCTGGGTCTTCTTCGGCCTGCTATCTCGATACATTCCTCATTCCGCTCGCTATATTTTTACGAATCTCGCTTTATTCGGAACACTCGATAACCGCGACCCTTGCCTTCATCACAGCGGTGTTTAACCCGACAAAGCCTTACTTGTCAGGGCGGGAGTGCCTCGCCTTCTCTTACTATTTGGCGAGGTGTATCGAGGACACCGTATTAGAGATATTTAGATTCCAACAATTTGTTGAAAACTTTTAACATATTTGATTCATCTATTCTCTTCGCTTGCCAATTTCTCTGAATCTCCTTAACTTTCATAATAAATACTGCGATATGTGGGGATATGTTTAATTTTAGCCACTATAGGTACCATTTGATTCCGCAGGGTGAGTAAACTAATTAAAAAAATGGGAGGCCTTGTGAAAACCGCACTGACAGTTCTTGTATCGTTCTTTTTACTAACCAATGTTTGCCTCGCGCAGTGGTTCTGGCAGAACCCGCTACCGCAAGGGAATGATATATATTCGATGAGCTTTTATGACTCGATGCATGGATTTGCAGTGGGACCCGCAGGGACTATTCTAAGGACATCAAACGGAGGTGTGAACTGGGCACTGCTGCAAAACGCAGGGTTACACAATTTCTACTCGGTATCTTCGATTTCGGAACAAAGTACTTTTGTAACTTCAGACAGCGGTCTGATTATTCATACAACAAACGACGGAATAGACTGGACGGAGATGCCAATAAATACATCTCTTCCCCTTGGTGGTATAAGTTTTATAGACGAAAATAACGGGCTGCTTATAGAAGGAATGGGAACAATGTTAAGGACCACAAACGGCGGGTATGATTGGGAACCTTTTGCCGTTCTTTCAGAACATATTACAGGATATGCATATATCGATATAAATACAGTTACTGCCGTAGTTTATACCGCCGGGAATACGAGGATCTTAAGAACAACCGATGCGGGTAATAGTTGGATAACTCAATTCAGTATTGGATTTGCATGGTCAAACGCGGTTTCTTTTAAGGATATAGATAACGGAATTGTTGTTTTTAGTAACAATGTTTATACTACAACTAACGGTGGTACTGTTTGGACAGAGAGAGTGACAGGATACCAGGAAGAATTATATGCTATTTCATATATAGCACCAGATAACGCTGCAGCTGTCGGCAACAATGGTTTGATTATTTATTCTTCTGACGGAGGAATCAACTGGACACCGCAGGAAAGTAATGTCAGCTCAGCAATAACTAATGTTCAATTAATTGATCCATTTATATGTTATGCGGCAGGAGAAGAAGGGCATATATTAAAATCATCTAACGGGATCTGGCAGGATTATACGTCCGGACCAAGAGATTTTCTTGCCTCTGTGGATTTCATAAATTCAAACATCGGAATCGCTGTTGGTGGGGCTATTCTTAAAACAACAAATGGTGGTTTAACCTGGTCGGATTATTCGGGTACGCTATCAATCTATCTGAGATCAATATCATTCGTGAGTGAAAACTCCTGTACAACTGTGGGAGATAATGGTACTATTATGCATTCAACCAATGGCGGGATTGACTGGTTTATCCAGTCAAGCGGAACCACTGATGATTTATCTAGTGTTTGTTTTACAGATA
>CAWIUG010000015.1:0-21356 GCA_963839165.1 uncultured Bacteroidota bacterium
CGAGAAAATTGAATTGCCGCCGACGAGTCCTGAGATCCATTCATTCGGGATTATACCGCCGTTTCCGCTGTTGGAGCCGAGTAAGAAGCCTGCTACCAGTACACCCGCACCGAGCAGGGGCATAATCTGTTTTGTAAATCCCCACGTTTCACCAAGCCATTGGTTGGGTTCATCTTTCGAAAATGTTAAGGCGATTGTTGTGGCTATTACCGCAGCGACAAAAGGAATTACCGGATTATTATAAAAAATGACGGCAGCTATGATAACAGCAAGCGAACCTCCCAGTACGAATATCTTCCTCACTTTTATTATATAAGCCATCGAAAGGGCAAATCCGATTCCGAAGAATGAAGTTATAAACCATTTATTTGCGAATAGTGCAAACCAGAAACCTTCGGTTGTGTCAGGTCTTCCCCAGTTGACAAACACCAGGATAGCCACCAGAATAAAGAAATGAAGTGCAGTCTGCCATAAAGGACGTGATTCTTCAAATTCAGGCAGAGCAAGCTGGTTCTCTGCTTTTTCCTTTTCCTCATCCCGGTAAATAAATGCCATTATCAGTCCAATAATAATACTGAAAGAAACAGCCCCGATTACCCGTGCGATCCCCAGTTCAATTCCAAGAACGCGTGCTGTTAAAATAATTGCAAGAATATTTATTGCAGGACCGGAATAAAGGAAAGCAATTCCGGGTCCCAGTCCGGCTCCTCTTTTATGAATTGAGGAGAAGAGGGGAAGAATTGTACAGGAGCAGACAGCAAGTATTGTCCCTGATACAGAGGCAACAAGGTAGGCTTTCCATTTTACCGCGCCGGCGCCGAAATATTTTATTACAGCTGCCTGGCTGATAAAGACGGCTATTACTCCCGCAATAAAAAAAGCAGGAATAAGGCACAGAAGGACGTGTTCCCTGGCGTACCATTTGGCA
Organism: uncultured Bacteroidota bacterium; assembly: GCA_963839165.1. Classification (GTDB taxonomy): domain Bacteria; phylum Bacteroidota; class Ignavibacteria; order Ignavibacteriales; family Ignavibacteriaceae; genus DATFVA01. The sequence continues at coordinate 929 of CAWIUG010000015.1, forward strand.
AGGGCAAATGCTTCGATGACAGATCTGTTAAATGATTCATTTCCTATGGGCATGTAGTATGCAAACAGAAAAAACCCGGCGATCCATAAAAACGGTTTGTATTGTTCTCTCCAGCTCATAATTATATCCGGCGGGTTAATTCGATTGATGTTTCTTCAGGATATCCCGGATCTGTTCAACGGTGGGAACTTTCCCCTGTACTTCAATTTTGCCGTCTACTATTAGTCCCGGTGTAAGCATTATACCGTAAGAGGTTATCTGCTGCATCCCGGTTACTTTTTCTACTTCGGCCTGTATATTTAAATCTTTGATTGCTTCTGTTGTTCTTTTTTCCAGTGTCTTGCAGTTCATGCAGCCCGGACCAAGTACTTTGATGTTCATTTCTGTATCTCCTCTGATTTTTATGATTTCCCCAGAATTTTAATTCTTTTCTGAGCTTCTTTTCGTGCAACACTGCCGGCGGTATTGATGATGTCGATTATTCTTTCATCTATTATCCTGTAATTGACACGAAGACCTTCCTTCCAGGATATAACGATCCCTTCCTGAACAAGTATTTTCATATGTCTCGAAAGATTGGACTGTTCGAGGTCAAGTGCCGGAGCAATCTCACAGTTGCATTTCACACCGTTCTTAAGAAATTCAAGGATGCGGATCCTGTTGGGATGTGCTAATGCACTTAAAATATTTGCTTTAAGTTCTTCCTGTGTCTTCTGCACGTTCATCTCCGTCATATGAGTAGTTGACTATATGAGTAACTACTCATATACTATGCCGGAGGATTTCTTTTGTAGAGGGTCTGATTTCCAGCGAAATCAATGATCTTTTCTTAATAAATAGAAGCGTTCAATACAATTATTTTCATAAATGGAAATACAGGTGAGTATAAATTCAACAGCGAAATTGTAAAGCGATCCGTCAGAGCCGGTACTGTTTCGCTTAGAAAGCTAATGAGTAAGATTGCTTATCTATTCAGCAAACCGCCATTTTACCACTAAGGAAATCTGGTTGCAGTTGCGAAAGCGATTCAGGCGACTCGCTATTACAAGCTTCAGCTCCGCTTCGCCAGCATAAGACCGAAAGAGCAATGAAAGTGTAGGTGGCAAACGTGTAAAGCGAAACACTGTTTCGCTTAGAAAGCTAATGAGTAAGATTGCTTATCTATTCAGAAAACCCGCCATTTTACCACCGCTCAGGGAATCTGGTTGCAGTATCACGAAAGCGATTCAGGCGACTCTGCTGATATCAAGCGATTCAGGCGAACCCGCCTACCGTCGAGGCAGGTCGCTTTACAAGCTTCAGCTCCCGCTGTCACCAGCATAAGCCCAGAAGTGCAATGAGTGTAGGTGGCAAACGTGTAAAGCGCTGCCCTGTCAGCAGGGAAACGCTGTTTCGCTTTGAAGGATATTGCGGAAGAATGATTCAATCGAATGATTAATGACTATAGAATGACAATGAAATGACTATTGAGTGACAACCGAATGTTGAGTCCGGTTCTTCCGGACGAAATCCGGCTCTGCCGGAACTACCGAGTGGCCCTCAAACTCCGGCCACTCAACCCATTAATACCTGTTCGTTCTGTTTCCGAAGCTGCCGAATGTACTGCGGCTTCTGCCGGCGGAAGATTTATTATCTTTAGAACGTGCCTCATTAACGGTAATGGATTTACCTTTGAGGTCTTTTTTGTCGAGCTGTTTGATGGCTTCTTCCGGTTTTCCGGTCATCTCAACGAAGCCGAACCCTTTTGAAATACCGGTATATGGATCTTTAAGAATTTTGACTCTTGAGATGTTTCCGTATACAGAAAACAATTTTGTCAGATCCTCTTCATTAACCTGTGAAGAAAGGTTTCCTATGTAAATGTTCATATTTATCCTGTTGTTTGTTTTTCCGTAATACTAAAATGGATTACCCGAGATCAGCAGGCGGAAAGAAATTAAAAATTATTAAAAATTCAGAAATAGATTAAAAAGGGGGCGCTTACAATAGAAGTAGTGAAGCTTTTATTTTGTTCCTTTTAACTCTTTCTTATTAACTATTATCGGAAACTAATGTTCCATTATTTAACGAAAAATATCTACAATTGTTCAATAATCCAAGGGCTGCGGACATAAAGCATTCTGCATCACTTGCTGACTATTTGAAGAACGGGGAAAATTTTCAGCTATAAACGCCGGGAATTATATTTTTCTCAACCATATCTGAAATCAGCTCTTCCAGCTTTTCTTCAAGACGGCTTAACTCGTATTCCGGCTTCAATTTAATATCAAATAGTTTTCCTGCTGTCTCCGAGAACAGCTGTTTATAGTACACGATGCCGTCTGTGATATTGCTGATGAAGGTGGTGAAATATTTAACCTGGTTTTTTGAAAGAGGAAATTCGACACCGGCTGCCTTTTCCTCAAGATAAGTCAGGTAAAGTCTTAGCTCTTTCATAAACATGTTGGGACGGTCATTCCTTATTATCAGGTTTAACCTTCCGTAAATATGGTTTACCATTTCACTTAATTTCACTATGGATGAAAAGTAAGCCAGGTTAGGACCAGGGCATACGGCAGTTCCCACACCATCAACCTTTTCTGCAGTTTTATTGATCTCCAGGGCAGGCATGGCAAGTCCCAGGCATAAACAGGTTTTTTCTATTATTTTATTATACTCCCTGCTTTTTACTTCATCACTTAAAGAAGAACTGTTTACCTGCGCTATCTTCTGCGTCTGATATTTTATTGAAGCTGTACAGATCGGTTTCTCGCTGAATTCCATATCCGAAATTAAAAGCTTTTTAGGACATGCACTGCCGGGTTTCCCCTGGGCTGCCTTCTCTTCTTTCTCAAGATCCTTGGTATTGCCCCGCAGACAGTTAAACGGAACTCCAAGCGGAGAAGTATTGCTCAGGTAGAGGTCATCTTCTTCAGCACGGCTGAGAAGAGCAAGCGTTCTCTCATCTACATTCGTAACCTCAGGAACAAGCAGGAAGGGGGTTCCCCAGCCTACAGAATCCACCTGGTAGTAATCCAGAAGGAAATTGTTTTCTTCAAATGTACCTACACCGCCCTGAGCTGTGATTCTAAGCTACGGAGGTACTTTGCTGAACGGAATGTTTTTGCGGGTCAGTGCATCGGCGAGTACCGTGTAAAGTTCAGAAACTAAAAATCCGCGGTTGTTTTTAAACTCCTCGAGTATCGGTCCCATTAAATAACCATCGGTAGCAAAAGCATGTCCGCCGCAGTTAAGACCAGACTCAATCCTGAATTCTGAAACCCACAATCCCTTCTTTGCCAGGAACTTTCCCTGAATCAGGGCAGAACGGAAGTCGCTTACTTTCAGAATAATTTTTTTCGTCAGTTCACCATCAGTTCCGGGAAAGAAATCCGGGAATTTTTCAAAGTAGCTGTAGAGCCTGGGATTCATACCGGCAGAGAGCACAACCGATGAACTCAGACTGCTTTCAGCAAAGCCGCGAAGCGAAGCGTGTGCGTCATTAAATTCAACCGGAAGCTTACCTGATTCATCAAAATTAGTCTTGTCCACTTTGGTCATAATATTTACATCAATACTGCCCGGGTGCATCAGGCTGTCAAGTTTCTCCTTAACATCGGCTGCGTCAAGTATACCCGTCTTAAATTCCTGCAGCTGCTGCTTTAATTCTGAACCATCAGGGAGAAGAGAATAGAATTTCTCAAGTTCAGGACCCTTATTAAGTATATCGGCTTTCAATGAAATGAAATTTTTCATCACCAGATCATTAATAAGGTTCAGGTACAGAGTAATCCTTACGGCCCTGAAGTCGGGTTCTTTTATTGAAACAGGAACGTAAGGGATGTCATTCAGGCGGCAGTGTATCCCCCTCATCTTTTCAATGAGGTCATCATCTACAATTGAGATGACTGAATCTATTCCATAATGTGCAACTTTTAAAGGAGCGTCGACAGTGAAGGCGAGTCCCATTACGGGGATATGGAAATTATGAGTATTTTTTATCATAGTGTCTCTTTACAAAGAGGAATATTGGTCAGGACTTAACTACCTGCTGTTTACCATTTCCCTGAGCGGCCATTTCCAGAACCGCTGAACGTGCCGCGGCCATTGCTGCCGGAAGCGCCATTCTTCGGACGTGCTTCGTTAACAACGATGCTTTTACCCTTTAAGTCTTTAGAATTCAGTTCTTTAAGGGCAGTTTCAGGATCGCCGGTCATCTCAATGAACCCGAATCCTTTTGAAACGCCTGTGTACATGTCTTTTATAACTTTAGCGCTGGTAACGTTGCCGTACAGAGAGAATAAATTCCTTAAATCTTCTTCGTTAACTGAAGTTGAAAGGTTTCCTACATAAATGTTCATACATTTTTCCTTATGGTTTGTCTGCTTCTATCTTACAGAATTATAGTGTTCATACTGAATAGACAGAAAGCTGTTATTAAATTGGATGATAAAATTGAAGAAATATATTAAAAAGGGAAACTATTTATTAAAAAGGGGTACTCTTAAGGCTAGTTCAGCTTTTTTATTTTTCTTTTAACTTCTCTTAAATAGTTAGTAAAACTATAAGTTCCATTATTACTTAAACAAAATACCCACAAATAATTATTATTCCAAGAGAAAAATGCAGGCACGCTCTTTTCGCCCCGGCACATCCCACTACCGTTTAACCTGAATTTTAGCAGTGATGCCTTTTTTTCAGGAAGATGGAAAATAATCGCCCTTCGATTTTCAGGGTTGAAGGTTCAATCCCGCTGGTCTGAACCACTTTCTCTCAGTTATTAAGTACAATCCAGTCGGCATGGGCGAACAGGCTTAAAAATTAAACGAAATTTCCCCTGTCAATTTTTTAATTATAACAAGGAGAAATAAAATGAAAAAGTTACTGATTGCAGTTTTCACAGTCTTCATTGCGGTACAGTTATCCGCACAGGATCTGTCATATACAGAAACGGGACCAAAGAGCCAGGGTCGTTATTATGCCTCCCTTATCGGCAAGGCAGCGGCACTAAATGGTAACTGGGGCTTATTCGGCGGAATGAGAGCCGGGTACAATATCGATCAAAACCTTAGCCTTGGATTAGTCGGCGTCGGACTTATTCCCGATAGAATAGAACTTGCATATATCAACCAGGCCGGCAGGGATGAACTCCATTTAGGTTACGGCGGAGCGGAGATCATGTATAAATATGATTTGCCGGATAATTTCTATTTGACGGGTATAATGATGATAGGCGCGGGCCGTACAGATTACGATAAAGCAGGCGGCTATGACTACTTCTTTATTATGGAACCCGGCGTTTCGGTCAACTACAAAATCACGGATTGGTTCGGGGTTGGTTATTCCATCGACTACCGGCTTGCATCAGGAGTGAAGTATGCTGCTTTCTCAAATGCAAGTTTCAGCGGCTGGTCAACGGATCTCACTTTCAACTTCGGGTTTTAGTAGCCGGGAAAAAAAGCCCGCACAATTTATGCTGACGGAGACTATAATTATCGGTTTGAATTATAACTCCGTCAGATCATTTAATTAAGGTGAAGATAATGAGAGAGAAGATAGCAATTATCATAAGCCTTGCCACGGTAATCGGTATGCTTATTTTACTCTTTCTTCTTGCAGAATAATCCAGAAGTCCGCGGAGTTTATAAGACTTGTTGCCGGTAAAGAGAGGGGGTAGTACCGGTGTATTTTTTGAATACAGTATTGAATGAGGATTTTGAATTGAAACCCGAATCATAGGCTATGGCAAGCAGACTGTATTTCTGCGATTCTTTATCGGCCAGTCTCCGTTTTACCTCCTCAACCCTGTAATGATTAACGAAATCGTAAAAGCTCTTATTTAGTCCTGTATTTAAAACCTCCGACAGGTTATGAGTGCTAATTGATAATCTTTCTGCCAGGTCGCGCAGGTTTAACTCGCTGTTCAAATAAAGCTTATCTGTTTCCATTATATGAAGTAAAGTATCCAGGTAATTCCCGGCTTCCTTATCCGTAAGCCCCGATTTCTGATAGCTCGCCTCTGCCGGTTGTGCCGGTGCGGGTGCTGCCTCATAAGCCGGCACCGCCTGACCGAACACCTGCGGCTGGTGCAGACTTAAATAGCCGATTGAATAAATTAAAATTGAAGCTGCCAGGTATATCAGGAAGTCCATTTGGATTTCTTTTGCAGAAAAGGCATTTATAATAAAGCTCAGAACAACCACGCCCCACACAAAACTCAGTCCTGTAACCAGGTACCGCAGCCAGTTCAGGTTTATACGTTCAATGTTAGAATACGAATTCCTTATCGAAACATTGTAATCTCTGGCAGTGCGCACGGTCAGGAACACATAAATCATTCCATGGACAGGCTTAAGGTAAGTAATTATTTTAATAGCGGGCAGATAATTTTCAGCTCCGCCGTTTACCAGCGACAATTTAAATTCACTGCTTTTCAGGTAAACAAAGATGAACCCGTATATCACAACAAGCAGGAACGGGATAAAGTGAAGATAGTATTTCAACTTGAATGATTTATTGCCGCTGCTTATGAGCCTGGCATAAAGATAGAAGATTGGTCCGTATAAGAAAGGAAATGAGTACGTTATCCCCATAAAGTGCGGAAAATCCCTGTAATAACCGAAGATTATATATGCCGAATTAAATACATCTACAGATAATGCCAGCATACCGAAAGCAAGTAGTACATTTGCAGTGTGATTTTCCCTTTTAGTAAATAGTATTACCGACAGGAGTGTTCCCTGTATTGCTCCAAGCAGCAATATATATTCTACTACTTTGATGCTGATTCCTTAAAAAGATGCTGATAATTTAACAATCAATGACATCCCGGTACAACTAACAATTTTTATCAATAATAAACAATAGGGGTTTAGAATTGCCCGGAATTCAGGATTTGTCAGGAATCCAGCTGTTTAACTATGTAAATGCATAGTGATAGCTGACATATCCCGATGACCTGGGAAAAGGTACTGATGAATAATTTGACATCGCCCGGTACAATGGTTATATTTGATGCTCTAAAAAATTTACATTTGCAGAGTTGGGTTCATAACCTGACAAAAAATGAAATTTTTATATATCGCGGGGTGGAGCAATTGGTAGCTCGTCGGGCTCATAACCCGAAGGTTGTAGGTTCAAGTCCTGCCCCCGCTACTAAAAAAAGGCTGAGTTTTAACTCAGCCTTTTATATTTTAAACTATGGATAAAATTTATGTATACGTAATAAAAAGTATAGAAGGATATAAATATACCGGAATGACAGAAGATCTCGAATCACCGCTTAAACAGCATAATGATAAAAGTCTTTCGTTCTTATTATGGGGCATTAACACCGTGGCTTTAGCCCGGTGACTCATAAAGAATTATATATATACTCTTAACCGTTTCAACGGTTTCCCGTTTAAGGATCCGGATCGTTTCCAGGGCATTCCCTACCCGCGGAGCAGCCCACGAGGCGGAAATCGAAGCCGATTAAAGGCGAGAGACACCAAACAAAAAATACATTATGAAAGCTGAATTGTGAGTGATCAGGGATGAGTGAGGCTGAAACTAATGCAGATGGAAATGCCGTCTATTCGCAGAACTATATTAATGGATTTGTTTACCGGGATGATTTTACAAGTACACCGACATTAAGTTTCATTTCAATGAATGAAGGTAGGGTTGTTAAAACAGGCAGCAGCTATGATTACCAATACTTCCTAAAAGACCACCTGGGAAGCACCAGGGTTGTCTTTAGCGGTAATACAGGGACAGCGATTGAAAAGAATTTTTATTATCCCTATGGCGCTACTGTAAAATTACAAGTTTCCGGAGAGGAAAATAAATATAGATACAATGGAAAAGAACTCGAAGATGATAACAACTTAAACTGGTATTATTATGGTGCACGTTACTATGATCCGACGATAGGAAGATGGCATACAATGGATCCGATGGATGAGTTGAATTCTCCATATATATACGCAGCGAACAATCCGATAACATTTGTAGACCCAAATGGAAAACAAGTTTGGATTCACCCTGATGTTTGGACAAAATATAATAATCAATTAATGGCCTCAGATGCATTTAATAAAGCATTGTTATTGAGTGGTCGAAATGGAGATTATAAAGGGCCATTGTATGGCAGATCATCAATAAGTTTTAGATTGGATGAATCAGCAATTGTATCCTTTACTATGTTATATATTAATGGGAAAGGGGTTTCAGGAGATGTTCATCAATTTACAGAAGGTGATAAGTATTTTCATACTACGGTTTTCTTAAATAATCTTGACGACAATACAATTAACCACGAAGTAGGTGGACATTACGCTTATAATTCTTTTGAGTTTATAAAATATTTGATTGGGATGAGTGAAACGAATGATATGTTTGTAAGAGGTGCCCAGGATTATAATGTACTCCGCGGTCAGCAAAATAATGAGATTGGAGAATTTGAAAAATATCCTTTCTATTTAGATTTAGGCATAAAAAATATTAAATCAAAAGAAGATGCTTTAAAATATATTGAACCTTGGCCGGAAGGAAAGTAATGCATAAAACTATAACATTTCTATTCGCATTAAGTTTTATATTAAATGGATGTCAAAAAGACAGTATAACTAATGACACTATCTATTTAGAATTTCCACTAAATATATCAGTAGAAAATATTCCTGTTGGATGGACTCTTAACCAACACTATGGTTATACTATCCATAATGCAAATATTAAAAATATAATATATAATGGCTCGATTATTCAAGGAAATTTCAACACATCTATAAGTACAAACGAACCGATAAGGAAGGGTCAGGATAATAATATGTTCAAGGATGTATTTATCAAAGCTAATAAAACTACTGCTATTAAATTATTTGAAGTAATTTTAAGACAAAATCTTCCATTATATGATATAACTTGCTCTAAAAATATACAATGGATAGACTTGAAAAATGATTTGTTATTTTTCTATAGCGAACGAGATTCGGTTTTAATAATTTCTTACTTATTACCGTATACAAATGATGTAAATATCAGGCGAAATAGGCTCAATGAATAATCAAATGACCGTTCAAAGTTTTGCAAAACATTAAGGATAAATTGACTCCACAGACAACATATAAAAGTGAGTAGAGCAATTTTCAATATACTTCTAGGTTTTGGACTGATTTTAGCTGCCATATTCTTGGTTATTTTAAAAAAATAATTTCCACCAAAGCATAAAAAAGATTTTTGGCATTTTTCTTCAGAAGAGCAAAATAGGCGGTATATAATCTATATTACTGGATTTATCTTACAGGGACTATTCCTTATTATAAAAGGCCTGACAATGCACTAAAAGTTAACTAAGAATAGATAGAGAAATTGAGAGGCTTATAACGCTGAAGTAATTATCAAATATTAGTTTGAATGCTCCTGTTGATTTTAACATCAATTTAAGTTTAAAAGAAGCAGGGGGTAACGTTTCACCTGTGGTGGTACCCTTGTTAATTTTAATAACTTTAATTTTACCACAGGGAAATTTAATTTAATAGAATCCGCTGTGAGGATAACCGAAAGACCTTATAGTAAGTTTTGGAGTAGGTAAATAATATTATGAGAACTTTAGGCATAATAATCTTCCTTATTTTATTTTTAATTAGTACTTATTTTCAAAAAAAATCGAGTACATTCATGAAAGAAGAATACAAAAAGAAAGGTTTTTTTATTCAGTATCAGTGGATGCCCATGTCACTTGATAATACTAAATATCGTGACGAAAGAGGGCCTAGATGTCAGGGGCCAGAAGTATTGACCAGTCAAAATTGAATTAGGGCCAAAAGCATTGACCAGCCAGGGCCAAAAGTATTGACCACCCTAGGGTCAAAAGTATTGACCAGTCAGGGTCAGAAGTATTGACCACCTAAATTATCCCTTTAGCGCTTAGCAAATTTTAATAAATACAGCCATTTTACCTGCTCTATTTTCAATCATTCGGAGGTAATAGTGGCATATAAGAGGATAGTTAATATGGAACTGACTGAGATTTTAAGAAGGTACTTCGATTCTCAAAGCTTAAGCTCAATATCTCTTCAATCCGGCCTTTCACGCAATACGATCCGGAAATACATAAATGAATTTAGCAGACGTGGTATAACAAGCTACGATAAGGAAAAAATCGATTCAATCCTACCTGATATAATGCCTGCCGTATCTGGAAGTGTCAAAAACCAGATTATTCCCCAGGGCTGGGTTCACATTATTCCTCACCTTAATTACCAAAATACCGCTTTTATTTTAGCATTAAAAATCCTTCTTAACCGTTTTGTTTTTTGATACTGTTTTTCTTTCTGTACGATTCCCCTTTGATTGTAATTTGATGAGCATTATGAGCTATTCTGTCCATAATGGCGTTAGCCATTACCGGATCCGGAAAGATACCCATCCAGTCACCGATTACCCTGTTGGAAGTGAAGATTATTGAGCGTTGCTGATATCTTTCATCAACAATACTGTAAAGGTATTCGGCTAATTGAGGTGAGATTTTCTTAAAAGCAAAATCATCTATTACCAGGAGATCGGACCTGGATAGCGTCCTGATTAAATAATTTATTTTGTTGGAGAGTTCTGCTTTTGTTATTTCAGAGATCAGATTTGCAAAACTATAGAAGGATACCTTTAGGTTTTTCCTGCAGGCAAGATGAGCAATAGCCTTGGCAAGGTGTGTTTTTCCGACTCCTGTAGAACCAACCAGGAAGACATTTTCTGCTTTTTCTATAAATCTCAAGGTTGCCAGTTCCCTGATTTGTACTGCGTTTATTGAGGCGTTGGCTCTGAAGTCAAATGTTTCAAGAGTTTGATTTCCCTTAAGACCTGCACTGATTAACAGGCGCTCTATTTTCCGGTTTCTCCTTAACTCAAGCTCATCATCTAAAAGAAGAGATAATAGTTCTGTGTATGCGAGTTGACTTTCATCGGCCTGTTTTAATCTTTGTTCCAGAGTATCTATTATCCCTGCTAGTTTCAGATTACTGAGCTGTTCTTTTATTTGGGCATTGTTGGACATAAGTATTTTATCCTATTCGTTATTGTTGATAAAGTAATTTATCGGACGTACAAACTGCAATGTGTTATCAGAGATAACTAACTGCAATGAGGTTTCATCTTTCTGGTTTAGGAGTTTTAATATTACATTCTTAAAATCTTTCGGATGATGACTTGTAAGTTCCTCCATACATATTAGAGCTGCTTCTTCTACAACGCTGCTGCTGTAATTTTTTGCGATGGATATTATTCCCTGTGCCCGCCTCATGTTAATAAAGGCATGAGGAGCCAGGATTTTCTCTATCAGGTTCCGAAGATTATTTCCGCTTACCCTCTCAGCTTCACGCAACAGGTAAGCTGGAAGGTTTCCGTCTAAGGCCTTCTGTATGTTTTCAGGGAAGTCCTCATAATCTGTCTGCCGGTTGTTCTTTGGAATGAGGTGTTGTTTTATTAGCTCTTCATTATAATAAATCTCTACCGTCCTGGATTTTGCTTTAGCGAAGAGAGTCTTTCCTACATACTGGTAGGGAACACTATAGGATTTCTTATTTATCTGGATAAAACAATCCGGGTGTACTTTTACCTGCTTCCATTCAGATATTTCATACTCTACTTCTGGCAATGGAAGCAAGATGGGTTGTTCAACTTCTGTAAAAAACTCATAAGGTTTTAATTGCGTTGTCCCATGTTTTCTTTGACCATATTCTTGTATTAACCATTGCCTGATTTGATGATTGGCCTCTGTAACAGTAATGGAAGGATTGATGGCAATCATTTTCTTAAACTCTTCCCTAACTGTTGGAACATCCCGCTCAACTTTTCCTTTATCCTTAGGTTTTCCGGGTCGGCAGGGATTTATAAAAGTACCATAGTATAATCCCAGCTCTGCATAACTACGGTTTATCCTTGGTTCGTAAAGATCCGGTTTAATTACTCCCGCTTTCAGGTTATCCAGGGATATAGTTCGGGTTATCCCTCCGAAGAAACGGAACATTTTTATATGAGATTCTACAAAACTTCTCTGATCCTGCTTAAATACAAATTCTACAAATTTATGCCGTGATGAACAGAGTGTACCAATGAAAGCATAGACAACAGACTTCCTACCGGTAAGTGGATTTATCATTTTACCCACTTCACCATAATCGATATGTATCTCGTGACCAGGTTTTTGTTCTATCCTGCAAGTGACCCCTCGTTCTTTCCTGAGATTATGAGTCCTCAGGAACCGCTTAAAACTGCTTAGGCTTGTTTCCTCCTTAATGTCATATTTTCTAATAATTACTTCATAAACTGATTTTATCTTTAGTCTGTTCTGCTTATTTATCAGAAAATCTTTTATCTCATCAATGTAGGGTTCAAATAGATCCTGTTTCCCGGAGGGTTTACGGGTCTTCTCTGTTATCGACAGTAATATATCTGCCGGCAGAGTTTCTCCTTCCCCTATATCTTCCTGTTTTATAAAGGAGATATACTTCCTGATTGTTTTTCTGTCCCGGCCAGTTGCCCGGGAGATTTCACTTATGCTCTGTCCGTCTTTGATTCTTCTGATTATATCAGCTAATTCCATTACTATCACCTTTTTATAGGGCACTTTCACTCCTGTTTGTAGTTTTGAGGAGTAAAAATGCGAATGATTTGAATAAGATTTACCTATTTATGGGTGAGGAATAATGTGAACCTGAAACTGAGGAATCATCTGATCCTGTAACTGGGGAATAATGTGGACCCAGAACTGGGGAATCAAATGAACCTGAGATTGGGGAATGATGTGAACTTTTTAGCTATTTACCTGAGGAATAATCTGGCTGGTGACAATATTCATTCTTAATTTCCATTTCAGCTGGGGTAGTTAATGCAGAATCATCACGTGGAAGCTCGAGTTCACCATCTTGTTTCCCCTCAATTTTATAATGCAAAGTACGAGTTTCATGCTTCACTGAATATTTATCATGTATATTCGAAAGTTTATGCTTGAAATCCTCTTTTTCCATTTTTAGCTTGCTCCTTTTTTCGTCATTAGAATAAAACCTATAATTGATTTGATTTTATTGATTTTGAATTAACTGCTCTAATAAAAATCCATCAATATCTGTTTTTATTTGCATCCATAGGGGTAAGTGATCAGATAGCTGAAAGGTAAAATCATGTTTATTCATCTTCGGAAAAAGTGGTTTTACATCATTCATATAAAAATCTAGAATCCCACCTTTATTCGTAAAATTATCAGGATAGTTCGGATACAGAAGTATCTGATCATAACGTTTGTTCTTTTCAAGGTTAGAACCAAAATTAAGTTTAGTTAATGATCTTGGTATGGAAAGTCCTTTGCTGCTTACGGCCTTAAAAAGTTTACTTTGCCTGCTTGGAATGTTAAAATCACCCATTATTATCATATCTTTATCTTCATTATACTTTTCATTCTTTTTAGCATCAATCCATTCCGCAAGAAGTTGCAACTCCTCCAACCTATCTGAATTGCTTTTTCCCCATTTTATATGAACGGTCAGGACAACAAAATCAAAGTTGCCAGCTCTAAAAGAAGCTAAATAAGGACTCCTCCACCAGGTGAGTTTTGTGGAGTAATTAGTTCCTTTCTCTGTTAAATTATCCCTTAATTCAACGATACCGATCAAATCGAATTGCCCTAAAATTTCAGCGATATAATGAATTGCAGCCTCCGTTCTTCTCTTTTTACCAAATTCTCTGATATTCCAAGTAGCTATATTGAGGGTTTCATCAACTTTGGTAGAAGGGATTTTTGCCAGTTTAATTCGTTTTTGCAACTCCAGCAATCCCTTTGCTATTTCTTCTGATACCTTTCCGTGATGCATTTTAATCTCCTTTATAGATACGCATTCTCATCTTTACTTTTAACTTATTCATCAAAAGTCAGGCAGATTCTCCAAGTAATCACCTGGGATTTTCTTCTCAACAGAATGGACGACTGTTGTTAAATAAGTAGAGATATAAACATCCTGACCTTTTATCCACTTGCCTTCTGAATTCTTCTTTATAGTTGCTAGAGTCTTTCCTTCTAGAAAGGCTTCGATGACTTCATCTTTGAACCAGGTTTTGCTTCCCCCTACTAAACTTATTTCATCCTCGTGAACCTTGAATAATTCAATAATTCTGTTTTCTGATCCCTGCTTATAACGAACCGCTGAAATCAGGTAATCTGCCCATTTAACGTTTTCTACTTTTTCATTCATAAGAAATTCTAACAGTCCGGAAGATTATCCAGGTTGTTACTTGTTGTTTTATCCGGATCAGTTCTCAGGTATTTACCTCTTCTGCTATCATTTATAACGTGTATATCAACTTGAGCTCCTCTAATCTTCACATAATATTGATGAGTTCTGGATTCAATATCCTGAATGACATCCGATTTTGATCTAGGAGACCAACTTCCATATAAGTTGCATAATGCAGTAATATCTCCCTCTCTATCTTTTCTCGAAGCAAAAACTTCTCTTCTTGCCATATAAATTCCTCCTCTTTTGAAACCAGAATAATGTGAATTCTAGAAAAATTTGATGTGATTATACTGTTTTTAGAGCGAATTAGCATTAGTATAATTACTAATAATTTTCTCCCAAGAAGAAATTAATAAAAATTGGTTCTGGGTTATGAGTAGGGACTTAGAATATTCTATAATTGGGATTTGATTATTGAGAGGTGTCTATTTGTTTCAGATGAAGAATTATAGATTCGTTTCTTTCCGTAAAGATGGTGAAAAAGATAGCTATTACGATCTGGAATGCAAGTGTCATATAGAATAGTATAATTTTTACATCACCAGTGCTCGTAAATAAAGTTAGATTCAATACTATACTCAATTCATAAAACAACAGAGCGAAGTAAAAAATATTTACAATATTTTTTTGATAAATTGGTAAAATGGCAATTTTTAGCAGAATCAAGAAAATAATTATATGAATTATGATTAACAGATAAAGAAGATCCGGTAAGTAAATCCATCCCAGAATGAACCCCAAGGTAAGTAAAAGTAATAGTATTACTTTATTCTTATATCTATCTACATTAAAAATTACTGTAACAATTAGTAGTAATCCCGCTATTGAATGAATGCTATTTATAGGTATTTTTATTATCTCGTAGCATAATAATGTAATCGGATCTGAAAGAGCCATAATCAGAAAATAATAGAAAAACCTCCCTTTATATTGACGGAAGGGAGGTAATAACCAAAAAACTAATGAAATATATGTAATTAGTTCGGCACCAAACATTATTATCCTTTAAGGACAAAAAGGCGGGCATTGCACCCCTACCTCCATAGTGTATCCTCCAGTAGAGATGGATAACACATTGGCACGTTTTTGTATATAAACTGTATTATTATTACCCTTTGAAAGCAATTCATTTACTACAGAAACTTTATAATATGTAAAAGCATCACCGGAGTTAATTAGAAAACCGGCAGGTGAAATTACGTTTCTATTATTATCCAGCACGATTGCCTTATTATTAACTAATTTGAACATAATATAATTTTCTGTTTTGGTCAAGAAAGACTGAAAAGCTAATTTTGACACAGGAACAGAGGTTAATACAGGGCCAAATAAATTATCGGCCTGTTGATTGGTAAATATTTGTCCCTGGGCAGAGACTGAAATATTTAACGAAAGAATTAACACAATACTTAACAATAATAATTTGAGAGTATTCATGCTTTCCCTCCTTTTGAGCTAATGGATTGATTTAGTTAGATAAATGCACGTTAAGAAAGATATTTAGATGAGGTGAGATTTTTATTAGTAATTATACTAATGAATTTTCAAAAAGAAGCTTGGGGCAACTAGCTACCCTCAGAGTTTTTATCAGGCTGGTTATATTCGAATGAAAACCTGCTAAGATCGGCCGCAGATTTAAGATTAAATTTCTGCATTAGTGAGGAGCGGTAAAAATCAATGGTTCTTCTGCTTAAGCCCAATCGATCTGCCATTTCCTGACTGGTTAATCCTTGTCTTATATAGTTAAGCACCTGCTGCTCACGGTAATTTAGATTTATCTCAAGGTTCAATAGCTTTTGATTTTCATTAGTTTCGAATTCTTTCATCAGTTTATCTAGGCTTTCTTCATCTGGTTTTGACGGAAAATACTTTTTGCCGGCAGCAACTCTTCCAATAGCAAGAATCAGCTCTGGTTCAAGAATTGTTTTGTTAATGAGGCCTTTGCCCCCGGATTTTAATACTTTGTAAATATATTCATCCCCGTCGTACATTGAAAGGAAAAGTGCTTTAACCGAAGAGTCCCTTTCTTTTATTTTTGCTACAGCATCAAGTCCGGTCATTCCCGGCATAGCAATATCGACCAGCAGTAGATCAGGTGAAAGACGGAAATATTCCTGGATCAACTGTTCGCCATCAATTGCCTCACCTACCACATTCATTCCCGGATGCTCTCCAAGCAGCTTAATGATTCCGGATCTTATCAGATTATGATCATCAGCCACTAATATTTTTATGATATGGTTCTCCATTTGCCTTCTCACTTAATGGGAAATATGCTATAATTATGGTACCTTCATCGATAGTAGAATCGATATGGAAAATGCCATTTAGTCTTTCAATTCTCTCCTGCATATTAATTATACCCAACCCTTCAGAGATATACTTATCATTTAGAAGAATTGAGGGTTTAAATCCTGTGCCGTTATCCGAAATCATTAATGAGACTGCATTATTTTCGGTATTAAGACTTACGGCAAATTTTCCAGCTTTTGAATGTTTAATAATATTATTTAATGCCTCCTGTACAACTCTATAGATGCAGAGTTCCAGATTTTTATCAAGCGATACAGGATCAACCGGTAGATTCAATTGATAAGTTAAATGACTTTCTTTAGCAACGGTTTTGCATAATGAGACCAGCACAGTACCCAGCCCTAGTTCATCCAGGTTCAATGGCCTGATTCTGCGGCTGATATCTTTTGCTTCCTGTATTGTTGAATCCAATAATCGCAAAGTAGGTATATATTCTTCTTCAAGATGGCTACCGTTTAAACGCCTTATTATGTTTTGCATTCCAAGTTTGATTAACAATAAATTCTGCCCTATTGAATCGTGCAGAAGAGCAGCTATTCTACTTTTTTCTTCTTCCAGATCCCTCAGAGATTTTGCAGAGGATTCTTTTAGTAATTTTTGATAGGCATTCATCTGTTCTAAGTGTTCTTTTTTCTCTGTAATATCATAAAAGTAAAGCTGCGCCATATCTAGCAGGGTTATCCCATAAATATTTATCTCATAGTGCTTGTTTTTAATGACTTTTGAAATTACTATGGATTTGTTTTCCTTTATCAGGTCATCGAAATTGATCTGATGTTCATCAAGTAAAGTAGTAATATCTTTACCTGATGATTGATCAAGGTGAAATTTTTCCTTTGCGGATTTATTTGTTCCGACTATTAAACCCAGGGAATTGACCTTTATGATGGGATTAGGATCCAGTTCAGAAAATAGGGTCAGCAACCTGGCATTCTTAAGTTCAAGAGATTCCTTCTCCTTTCTATGCTGCCTTATAAGAGGATTGTAAATATGTCGATATGAAATATAGATGACAACAAATAAAAGCAAAAAAAAGATAATCGCCAGAAAAATAGGATTATAAATACTGAAGAAGTACGTTAAAAATTTATTTAATCCTAAATCTTCCACTTTTAATTTCCATCCAAAATCTCAACTGATTACAAATTGGTTATTTTTTCAAATAAATAGGATAGCTGATTAGAAAATTCAGCCCAATGCCCAATTTTAACATATTTTGTGAATTAAGGAAATAGTAATAATACTAATGATTTTATCGCCTGGGCTTAATAAGAAACCCGATATGTGATTAGGCTGATTATTTCATTTTCTTGTGACTTAGCAGAAAATACAATCTTAGAGTTTTTAAAATCTAGAATTTCATTAGTAATTGTACTAATGCTTTTCCATAAATTTTTTCATAGACTCCACACATCCCAGTTCTCATAACACTCTTTCATGTTCTAATTCTGCCTATACAGATTAGTCGCCTATACTCTTAGATTAAAATAACAAAATAATTTATAAAGGAGTTGATATATGGGCGGTTCAAGTTCAAAAACCTATCATTGTAAGGCTAACCAGTGGACAAACGTTCTATGGTATGGAGGTATTCTGTGGTCAAAAAGCTGGAATGTTAATGTTGGCAGCACATCTGTTCAGTATCGTCGCTATGGTGCTGGTGTTCCACCTTATTGGCAGGGGTCATTTTCGGGGACTAAAAAATTTACTGCATATCCCTGGGACGTTTACATCAGGGTTGATATAAAACCGCCACGAGATATAGATGTTGTCGTAACAGCCTGACACGATAATTAAATAATGGGAAATCGATATGATCTTAAATCCATTTAGGCAATTTGAATCAATTTCTATTAATCTTTATCTGGATTTGATTCGGTCCTCCAGTTCATTTGATTTATCATCCTTGGGCTCATTGTTCGAGGATCTTAAACACGGACTAAATGCCATCTTTACCTTTTGGCATCGAGAAATTATGCTTCATCTGCTTCTTAATTTATATATCGAAGCCACTAATTATGTTCTGGTCTCAGAAGATCAGAGTGCTGACAGATATGCAATATTGCTGAGACGAATGGGCATTCATCAGCTGAGACCAAATGCTGAAAAGGGATTGAAGAACCAAATGGTTATGGCCGGTCGGTTACTTAAAAAGCCTGGACATATCCTCAGTCTGGCAGTTGACGGACCTTTTGGACCTGCTGGTATTGTAAAATCAGGTATTTGTAGATTGGCTGCGATAACCGGTGTCCCCATTATTCCGATTCACTGCTCTGCACTGTATTTCCGGATCGGTAACACCTGGGATAAAAGGATATATCCATATCCGAATAATCATTTCCACTTTCAGGCGGAAAATCCCTTGTATATTTCACAAATCAGTAATCTCAACGCAATTAGTTCTGCCAGAGAAAAATTACAAACGGTTCTAGATTCGTTTTCTTCTTAGTTGTATTTCTCAGCCATATTAATGTATGAATTAAAACGAATGTGTAGTTAAAATAATTAATCCAAATAAGGAGGAGTTATGAGAAATAGTTTAAGCGTAATATTTGAACTTGAACGTCTTAAATGCTTTGAAGAGGCCGATGGTTGGGGCAGTGCTGAGCCTTATATGTGGACTGTTTTCTTCAAAATAGACGGCACCACTTGCAGACTAAATAATTCACTAATGCTTGAAGGTTCAGCAACTATCTATACAACGCCCGGCAGTCACGGTAATTTAAATAATAACGACGTCGATGGAGGTGAAACAGTCCAGATACCTTCAGTGATCGGATACCGTGAAATGACTCTAACCCCCATTCCAGTACCTGACTTTGTCAAAAATATGGGTACAGATGATGCTCCGGCGGTAGCGGGCTGCATAGTTGTTCTGATGGAAGAGGATAATGTCTCAGACGATGGCGCAGAGGCAGGCCACCGTGCTTTAAACCAGGCGATTCAAAACGCTTTGGATAATCTGATACCAACTCTTGGAGCATTTAACCAAGAAATTTCTGATGATGATATAAACAATCTAACCAGCCAGGTCCAGTCTAGGGTGGAGGACGCCATTAAAAATCAACAAAATTTCTTCGAAAATCTTTGGAGCTGGCTTAATAAAGATGATACCATAGGAACTGTTGTCTGGAAATTTTCGAGTGACCAATTATTAGATCAAAATCCGATCTCTTTAAGGAAAAGATGGAAAAATGGGAACGGTGATTGGGAAATATTCGGAGATATAAATACAGCTGAATTACCCAGTTGTCCCGCCGAAGTCGTAAAAGAGATCTTCGATAATCTGTTCGGAGGCGATTCTTCTAAAAAAACAATGAAATATTTGTACGATTTCAGAAAGAAAGAAATGAGCAAATTTCAAGGGTTGAAAATGTGGTGGTCGCTGGCATCAAAAAATACGCACTACCTTAAGGCAGCTCTACAAAACGAAGAAATTGCTCAGAATGCCGCCGCATTATTTAAGGCTATCCCGGATATCTTGAATAATAGGGATCTTGCCCTAAACGACGAATACTTTGATAATGCATTGAGCATTTTAAAACAAATTTCATCCATAAATCAAAAATCGCATCAATCCACAAAAGACGTTAAGCGCATAATTGATGCATTGGTTCTACTTAAAGGCAGAACACCGAATCAGATTTTTGAGATTCTATCATCCGTTCGTCCGGCAAGATATCCTACGATGAATAATTTGGGCAATGGAATCGCAATTAGGTTAAAGAAAGAAAAATAAGCTTTAAGAGCCCTTATAATTTATAATGATTTTATGAATCAGCTATTTTGTAATCGTGTTTTTTAATATTTCAATTAACGGTCATAACCAAAATCAATGAACTCTTTTACAAGAATTCCCCTACTTG
>CAWIUG010000016.1:0-30529 GCA_963839165.1 uncultured Bacteroidota bacterium
TTAAAAATATTTATGAAACGTGTAAAGCGAAACGCTGTTTCGCTTAGAAGGATATTGCGTAAGAATGATTAGCGATTGAGGGAAACCTACAGTTTAATAAAGCGGTTCAGGCGAACCCGCCTACCGTCGAGGCAGGTCGCTTTACAGGCTCCAACTTTCACTTACATCTTCCCCAAAGACCATATCAACTCTGGAAATCTGTAATCCGCGGTTCGCCCCAACACTCCACTCTCCAATACTCCAATCTGAATCCTCCATCCCGCCTGTTTACCTCAGAACCCATCTGCTAACATATATACTCCCCCGAGTATAACAAGTATGCCGCATACTTTTTTAATAATACTTATTGTTTTTGATCCATCAGACCAGTTGAGATATTTCTGTACTTTGCCTGTTAATGTTCCTGCACCTATAATAACAGAACAGTGCCCTACCCCGAATGCAAACAGGAAAATCATCGCAAGCAAATAATTTGTTTGTGCAGTCTGAAAAACAATTCCAAGCACCGGCGCCATATAAGCGAAAGTGCAGGGACCTAATGCTAATCCGAACAGCAGACCCAGAACCAGCGCCGCCCACAATCCTTTCCCCTTAGTTTGTTTTAACCCGAAATTCCAGGCTGGATTAATAATACCGAGAAGATAAAGTCCAACCAGGAAAAAGATTACTGCCACAAGATAATTCCCGATATTACCGATATCTCCCATCAGCCTTCCGAGTGATGCCGTAATTATACCTACAGCCGCAATCGTTATTAGGATTCCGGCAGAGAACAGGAGTGATATATTAAATGTTCTTTTAATGGATATCTTTCCCTGCGAGCTTATGTAGCCCACAACAAGCGGGATGCTTGAAAGGTGACAGGGGGAGAGCAGAATACTTAAAACTCCCCAGCCGAAGGAGGCAATAACAGCCAGCCAGGCTGCACCTGTCAATGCCTCATACAAAGCATTAAAAATTCCTTCGAACATTTCAGCCTTCTTTATTAATGGGAGTTATGCCCTTCGTGTTAAGCAGCTTGTCTATCTCAGCTTCCGGGTAAAACCCTTCGTGGCGGAAAAACTCCTTACCGTCTTTATCCAGGAATACCTGCGTCGGTATTAGTTTGATTCCGTACTGCTGTGCATATTTCTTCTGTTCCGGTTTCCATACGTCGTAAAATATAACCTTAAGCTGTTTCCCGTATTTCTCTTCAACCGACTTCATTACGGGCTGCATCATTTTGCATGGGATGCAGTTTACAGAACCCAGCTCTATGAATGTCACCTTCGGAACCGGCTGTGGTTTCTTCTGTGCGTACAGAGTTAATGATGATGCAAGAATTACTGCAAAAATTAATAATTTGATGCTTTTCATTTCAGTTCCCCTTAAGCCAGTTCAGCAGCTGATCGTCTTTTGGTATTACCCCGAAGCTTTTCACTTTTTCATCTATTACAAGTCCCGGAGTCATCATAACGGGGTATTTCATTATTTCATTTATATCTGTCACCTTTTCAACTTCAGCACTGATGCTGTTCTGCTGAAGTATTTCCCTTACCTTATTTTCAAGAGCCAGGCACTTTTTGCAGCCCGTGCCGAGGATTTTAATATTCATTTTATTTATCTCCTTTATCATTTTCTGTCAAAAAATATTTGAGGCGGTCTATCATCTTTTCGTCATATTCAATTTTTTTTATTACTTCATTATCGCCGTTAAATACAAGAACAGAAGGAGCGAAGTAAGTATCATATTTAACCTGCAGATCATTATTCCAGTATGAGTCAATAACCCATAGATCAAAGCTGCCGCTGTTATCCTTCCTGAATTTCAGAATATCAATTAACTGGTTTTTACACATTTCAAGAGTACAGGGACAGGATACGGAGGCACTGAAAAAAATAATTTTAGTCTTCGCCGATTCAAAAAATTTGTTCTTAAAGTAATTGTAAAAAGTGCTGTTTATCCGCAGGTAGTATTGATTAAGCAGTACAATTGCAGAGTCATTTGTTAAGGTTTTAAATTCGTCCTGTAACCCGAATATAAAATTTTTCAGACTATCATAAGATGCATAGTTTGTCAGGAAAGCTTTTTCAAATTCAACTATATCTCCTCCTGCATAATAAAAGGGGTGGTATATGGCACCTGTTTCAGTAAATGGGGAAGAAGTATCTGCTGCGGCAGCAAGCAATACATCAGAGGCTGTTGTTTCAATACTTACCGGGGTCTGCGCAGAAACCAGCATTGAAAAAATGAAAAATATTGCGATAAATGTTTTAATGTTTAAACCCATATTATTCTTCCCTAAAAAAGTGAACCGTAAATTAATCCGCTTATGGTAGCCATTACTACTACAAGGCTGACGTACACCACTGTTTTCTGCGTTCCGATGACGCTTCTTATAACGAGCATATTCGGAAGCGATAAAGCTGGTCCTGCCAGCAGCAATGCAAGAGCCGGACCTTTACCCATCCCGCTGTGTATCAGTCCCTGCAGGATAGGTATCTCCGTCAACGTTGCGAAGTACATAAATGCGCCTGTTATTGATGCGAAGAAATTCGAGAAAATTGAATTGCCGCCGACGAGTCCTGAGATCCATTCATTCGGGATTATACCGCCGTTTCCGCTGTTGGAGCCGAGTAAGAAGCCTGCTACTAGTACACCCGCACCGAGCAGGGGCATAATTTGTTTTGTAAATCCCCACGTTTCACCAAGCCATTGGTTGGGTTCATCTTTCGAAAATGTTAAAGCAATTGTTGTGGCTATTACCGCAGCGACAAAAGGAATTACCGGATTATTATAAAAAATGACGGCAGCTATGATAACAGCAAGCGAACCTCCCAGTACGAATATCTTCCTCACTTTTATTATATAAGCCATCGAAAGGGCAAATCCGATTCCGAAGAATGAAGTTATAAACCATTTATTTGCGAATAGTGCGAACCAGAAACCTTCGGTTGTGTCAGGCCTTCCCCAGTTGACAAACACCAGGATCGCCACCAGAATAAAGAAATGAAGTGCAGTCTGCCAGAAAGGACGTGATTCTTCAAATTCAGGTAGAGCAAGCTGGTTCTCTGCTTTTTCCTTTTCCTCATCCCGGTAAATAAATGCCATTATTAGTCCAATAATAATACTGAAAGAAACAGCCCCTATTATCCTGGCAATCCCTAGTTCGATTCCGAGAACGCGTGCTGTTAAAATAATGGCAAGAATATTTATTGCAGGACCTGAATAAAGAAAAGCAATTCCGGGTCCCAGTCCGGCTCCTCTTTTATGAATAGAGGAGAAGAGGGGAAGTATTGTACAGGAACAGACAGCGAGTATTGTACCTGATACCGATGCTACCAGGTAGGCTTTCCACTTTACCGCGCCCGCGCCGAAGTATTTTATTACAGCTGCCTGGCTGATAAAGACGGCTATTACTCCCGCAATAAAAAAAGCAGGAATAAGGCACAGTAGAACGTGTTCCCTTGCGTACCATTTGGCAAGGGCAAATGCTTCAATGACCGACCTGTTAAATGATTCATTTCCTATAGGCATGTAGTATGCAAACAGAAAAAACCCGGCTATCCATAAAAACGGTTTGTATTGTTCTCTCCAGCTCATAGGAATATCCGGCTTAATTAATTCGATTGATGTTTCTTCAGTATATCCCGGATCTGTTCAACGGTGGGAACTTTCCCCTGTACTTCAATTTTGCCGTCTACTATTAGTCCCGGTGTAAGCATTATACCGTAAGAGGTTATCTGCTGCATCTCGGTTACTTTTTCTACTTCGGCCTGTATATTTAAATCTTTGATTGCTTCTGTCGTTCTTTTTTCCAGTGTCTTGCAGTTCATGCAGCCCGGACCAAGTACTTTGATGTTCATTTCTGTATCTCCTCTGATTTTTATGATTTCCCCAGAATTTTAATTCTTTTCTGAGCTTCTTTTCGTGCAACACTGCCGGCGGTATTGATGATGTCGATTATTCTTTCATCTATTATCCTGTAATTGACACGAAGACCTTCCTTCCAGGATATAACGATCCCTTCCTGAACAAGTATTTTCATATGTCTCGAAAGATTGGACTGTTCGAGGTCAAGTGCCGGAGCAATCTCACAGTTGCATTTTACACCGTTCTTAAGAAATTCAAGGATGCGGATCCTGTTGGGATGTGCTAATGCACTTAAAATATTTGCTTTAAGTTCTTCCTGTGTCTTCTGCACGTTCATCTCCGTCATATGAGTAGTTGACTATATGAGTAACTACTCATATACTATGCCGGAGGATTTATGCTGTAAAGGATAGATTTCCAGCGAAAACAATGATCTTTTCTTAATAAATAGAAGCGTTCAATACAATTATTTTCATAAATGGAAATACAGGTGAGTATAAATTCAACAGCGAAATTGTAAAGCAGCTTGTCCGCCAGTTACTATTCTGTTAACCTAAGATAAAAAAGTTCATAGGCGGAAAACGCTGTTTCGCCTAGAAAGTTATTGCGGAAGAATGCTTTCTTATTCAGATCACTGCCGCCAGCATAAGTCCGAAAGAGCAATGAATGTATAGGCGGCAAACATGTAAAGCGAAACGCTGTTTCGCTTAGAAAGCTAATGAGTAAGATTGCTTATCTATTCAGAAAACCCGCCATTTTACCACCGCTCAGGGAATCTGGTTGCAGTCTCACGAAAGCGATTCAGGCGACTCGCTTTACAAGCTTCAGCTCCCGCTATCAGCAGCATAAGCCCAGAAGTGCAATGAGTGTAGGTGGCAAACGTGTAAAGCGCCTGCCCTGCTTCCAGCAGGGAAACGCTGTTTCGCTTTGAAGGCCATTGCGTAAGAATGATTAGTGATTGAGACAAACCTGCATTTTAGCAAAGCGATTCAGGCGACTCGCTTTACAAGCTTCAGCTCCCGCTATCACTAGCATAAGCCGATAGCAAACGTGTAAAGCGATCCGTCAGAGCCGGACTGTTTCGCTTTGAAGGATATTGCGGAAGAATGATTCAATTGAATGATTATCAATGACTATAGAATGACAATGAAATGACTATTGAGTGACAACCGAATGTTGAGTCCGGTTCTTCCGGACGAAATCCGGCTCTTCCGGAACTACCGAGTGGCCCTCAAACTCCGGCCACTCAACCCATTAATATCTGTTAGTTCTGTTTCCGAAGCTGCCGAATGTACTGCGGCTTCTGCCGGCGGAAGATTTATTATCTTTAGAGCGAGCCTCATTGACGGTAATGGATTTACCTTTGAGGTCTTTTTTGTCGAGCTGTTTGATGGCTTCTTCTGGTTTTCCGGTCATCTCAACAAAGCCGAAGCCTTTTGAAATACCGGTATATGGATCTTTAAGAATTTTGACTCTTGAGATGTTTCCGTATACAGAAAACAATTTTGTCAGATCCTCTTCATTAACCTGTGAAGAAAGGTTTCCTATGTAAATGTTCATATTTATCCTGTTGTTTGTTTTTCCGTAATACTAAAATGGATTACCCGAGATCAGCAGGCGGAAAGAAATTAAAAATTATTAAAAATTCAGAAATAGATTAAAAAGGGGGCGCTTACAATAGAAGTAGTGAAGCTTTTATTTTGTTCCTTTTAACTCTTTCTTATTAACTATTATCGGAAACTAATGTTCCATTATTTAACGAAAAATATCTACAATTGTTCAATAATCCAAGGGCTGCGGACATAAAGCATCCTGCGTCACCAGCTGACTATTTGAAAAACAGGGAGAATTTTCAGATATAAACGCCGGGAATTATATTTTTCTCAACCATATCTGAAATCAACTCATCCAGCTTTTCTTCAAGACGGATTAACTCGTATTCCGGCTTCACTTTAATGTCCAATAGTTTTCCTGCTGCCTCCGAAAACAGCTGCTTATAGTAAACGATGCCGTCTGTGATATTGCTGATGAAGGTGGTGAAATATTTAACCTGGTTTTTTGAGAGGGGTAGTTCAACCCCGGCTGCTTTTTCCTCAAGGTAAGTCAGGTAAAGCCTGAGCTCTTTCATAAACATGTTTGGACGGTCATTCCTTATTATAAGGTTTAACCTTCCGTAAATATGGTTTACCATTTCGCTTAATTTCACAATAGATGAAAAGTAAGCCAGGTTGGGACCGGGACATACGGCAGTTCCAACGCCGTCAACCTTTTCTGTGGTTTTATTGATCTCCAGTGCAGGCATGGCAAGTCCCAGGCATAAACAGGTTTTTTCTATTATCTTATTATACTCCCTGGTTTTCACTTCATCACTTAAAGAAGAACCGTTTACCTGCGCTATCTTCTGCGTCTGATATTTTATTGAAGCTGTACAGATCGGTTTCTCGCTGAATTCCATATCTGAAATTAAAAGCTTTTTGGGACATGCACTTCCCGGTTTCCCCTGGGCTGCCTTCTCTTCTTTCTCAAGATCTTTGGTATTGCCCCGCAGACAGTTAAACGGAACTCCAAGCGGAGAAGTATTGCTCAGGTAGAGGTCATCTTCTTCAGCACGGCTGAGAAGAGCAAGCGTTCTCTCATCTACATTCGTAACCTCAGGAACAAGCAGGAAGGGGGTTCCCCAGCCTACAGAATCCACCTGGTAGTAATCCAGAAGGAAATTGTTTTCTTCAAACGTACCTACACCGCCCTGAGCTGTGATCCTAAGCTGCGGAGGTACCTTGCTGAATGGAATGTTTTTGCGGGTCAGTGCGTCGGCGAGTACAGTGTAAATTTCAGAAACTAAAAATCCGCGGTTGTTTTTAAACTCCTCGAGTATCGGTCCCATTAAATAACCATCGGTAGCAAAAGCATGTCCGCCGCAGTTAAGACCAGACTCAATCCTGAATTCTGAAACCCACAATCCCTTCTTTGCAAGGAACTTTCCCTGAATCAGGGCAGAACGGAAGTCGCTTACCTTCAGAATAATTTTTTTCGTCAGTTCACCATCAGTGCCGGGAAAGAAATCCGGGAATTTTTCAAAGTAGCTGTAGAGCCTGGGATTCATACCGGCAGAGAGCACAACCGATGAACTCAGACTGCTCTCAGCAAAGCCGCGAAGCGAAGCGTGTGCGTCATTAAATTCAACCGGAAGCTGACCTGATTCATCAAAATTAGCCTTGTCCACTTTGGTCATAATATTTACATCAATACTGCCTGGGTGCATCAGGCTGTCAAGTTTAACCTTAACATCGGCTGCGTCAAGTATACCCGTTTTAAATTCCTGGAGCTGCTGCTTTAATTCTGAACCATCAGGTAGAAGAGAGTAGAATTTCTCAAGTTCAGGACCTTTATTAAGTATATCGGTTTTCAAGGAAATGAAATTTTTCATCACCAGATCATTAATAAGGTTCAGGTACAGAGTAATCCTTACGGCCCTGAAGTCAGGTTCTTTTATTGAAACAGGAACGTAAGGGATGTCATTCAGGCGGCTGTGTATCCCTCTCATCTTTTCAATGAGGTCATCATCTACAATTGAGATGACTGAATCTATTCCATAATGTGCAACTTTTAAAGGAGCGTCGACAGTGAAGGCGAGTCCCATTACGGGGATATGGAAATTATGAGTATTTTTTATCATAGTGTCTCTTTACAAAGAGGAATATTGCTCAGGACTTAACTACCTGCTGTTTACCATTTCCCTGAGCGGCCATTGCCTGAACCGCTGAACGTGCCGCGGCCATTGCTGCCGGAAGCGCCATTCTTTGGACGTGCTTCGTTAACAACGATGCTTTTACCCTTTAAGTCTTTAGAATTCAGTTCTTTAAGGGCAGTTTCAGGATCGCCGGTCATCTCAATGAACCCGAATCCTTTTGAAACGCCTGTGTACATGTCTTTTATAACTTTAGCGCTGGTAACGTTGCCGTACAGAGAGAATAAATTCCTTAAATCTTCTTCGTTAACTGAAGTTGAAAGGTTTCCTACATAAATGTTCATACATTTTTCCTTATGGTTTGTCTGCTTCTATCTTACAGAATTATAGTGTTCATACTGAATAGACGGAAAGCTGTTATTAAATTGGATGATAAAATTGAAGAAATATATTAAAAAGGGAAACTATTTATTAAAAAGGGGTACTCTTAAGGTTAGTTCAGCTTTTTTATTTTTCTTTTAACTTCTCTTAAATAGTTAGTAAAAATATAAGTTCCATTATTACTGTATTAAAATACCCACAATAATTTATTATTCCAAGAGAAAAATGCAGGCACGGGCATTTCGCCCCTGACTGCATCCCTTTCCTTTTTAACCTGAATTTTAACAGCGATGCCCTTCTTTCGAGAAGCAGGAAAATAATCGCCCTTCGATTTTCAGGCTTGAAAGTTCAATCCCGCTGGTCTGAACCCCTTTCTCTCAGTTATTAAGTACAATCCAGCAGGCATGGGCGAACGGACCTGAAAATTAAACGAAATTTTCCCTGTCAATTTTTTAATTATAACAAGGAGAAATAAAATGAAAAAGTTACTGATTGCAGTTTTCACAGTCTTCATTGCGGTACAGTTATCCGCACAGGATCTGTCATATACAGAAACGGGACCAATGAGCCAGGGTCGTTTTTATGCCTCCCTTATCGGCAAGGCAGCGGCACTAAACGGTAATTGGGGATTATTCGGCGGAATGAGAGCCGGTTACAATATTGATCAAAACCTTAGCCTTGGATTAGTCGGCGTTGGACTTATTCCCGATAGCATAGAACGTGCATATATCAACCAGGCCGGCAGGGATGAACTCCATTTAGGTTACGGCGGAGCAGAGATCAGGTATAAATATGATTTGCCGGATAATTTCTATTTGACAGGTATAATGATGATAGGCGCGGGCCGTACAGATTACGATAAAGCAGGCGGCTATGACTACTTCTTTATAATGGAACCTGGCGCTTCTGTCAACTATAAAATCACGGATTGGTTCGGGGTTGGTTATTCCATCGACTACCGGCTTGCATCAGGAGTAAAGTACGCTGCTTTCTCAAATGCAAGTTTCAGCGGCTGGTCAATGGATCTCACTTTCAACTTCGGGTTTTAATTGCCGGAAAGACAGCCCGCACAATTTATGCTGACGGAGACTATAATTATCGGTTTGAATTATAACTCCGTCAGATCATTTAATTAAGGTGAAAATAATGAGAGAGAAGACAGCAATTATTATAAGCCTTGTCACGGTAATCGGTATGCTTATTTTACTCTTTCTTCTTGCAGAATAATCCAGAAGTCCGCGGAGTTTATAAGGCTTGTTGCCGGTAAAGAGAGGGGGTAGTACCGTTGTATTTTTTGAATACAGTATTGAATGAGGATTTTGAATTGAAACCCGAATCATAGGCTATAGCAAGCAGACTGTATTTCTGCGATTCTTTATCGGCCAGTCTCCGTTTTACCTCCTCAACCCTGTAATGATTAACGAAATCGTAAAAGCTCTTATTTAGTCCTGTATTCAAAACCTCCGACAGGTTATGAGTGGAAATTGATAACCTCTCTGCCAGGTCGCGCAGGTTTAACTCGCTGTTCAAATAAAGCTTGTCGGTTTCCATTATATGAAGTAAAGTATCCAGGTAATTCCCGGCTTCCTTATCGGTAAGCCCCGATTTCTGATAGCTCGCCTCTGCCGGCTGTGCCGGTGCGTTTACTGCCTCATATGCCGGCACCGCCTGACCGAACACCTGCGGCTGGTGCAGACTTAAATAGCCGATTGAATAAATTAAAATTGAAGCTGCCAGGTATATCAGGAAGTCCATTTGGATTTCTTTTGCAGAAAAGGCATTTATAATAAAGCTCAGAACAACCACGCCCCACACAAAACTCAGTCCTGTAACCAGGTGCCGCAGCCAGTTCAGGTTTATACGTTCAATGTTGGAAAACGAGTTCCTTATCGAAACATTATAATCTCTGGCAACGCGCACGGTCAGGAACACGTAAATCATACCATGGACAGGCTTCAGGTAGGTAATCATTTTAATAGCGGGCAGATAATTTTCAGCTCCGCCGTTTACCAGCGACAATTTAAATTCACTGCTTTTCAGGTAAACAAAGATGAACCCGTATATCACAACAAGCAGGAACGGGATAAAGTGAAGATAGTATTTCAGCTTGAATGATTTATTGCCGCTGCTTATGAGCCTGGCATAAAGATAGAAGATTGGTCCGTATAAGAAAGGAAATGAGTACGTTATCCCCATAAAGTGCGGAAAATCCCTGTAATAACCGAAGATTATATATGCCGAATTAAATACATCTATAGATAATGCCAGCATACCGAAAGCAAGTAGTACATTTGCAGTATGATTTTCCCTTTTAGTAAATAGTATTACCGACAGGAGTGTTCCCTGTATTGCTCCAAGCAGCAATATATATTCTACTACTTTGATGCTGATTCCTTAAAAAAATGCTGATAATTTAACAATCAATGACATCCCGGTACAACTAACAATTTTTATCAATAATAAACAATAGGGGTTTAGAATTGCCCGGAATTCAGGATTTGTCAGGAATCCAGCGGTTTAACTATGTAAATGCATAGTGATAGCTGACATATCCCGATGACCTGGGCAAAGGTACTGATGAGTAATTTGACATCGCCCGGTACAATGGTTATATTTGATGCTCTAAAAAATTTACATTTGCAGAGTTGGGTTCATAACCTGACAAAAAATGAAATTTTTATATATCGCGGGGTGGAGCAATTGGTAGCTCGTCGGGCTCATAACCCGAAGGTTGTAGGTTCAAGTCCTGCCCCCGCTACTAAGAAAGCCTGAATATGATAAGTATTCGGGCTTTTTTTATGCCCTGCCTTTTGAAATTACCAGTAACTAATGGGGTAACTAAACCAAAATTTCAAATAAAAGTAACTAAAAAGGTAACTACTATTTTATCAACAAAGAGCAGATTAATTTATAAATCAATTTCCACTAAACAATTTAATATTTTGGCAATTGTTCGCTCTCACTTCTGACGAAATTTCTGAATGAATTTTGTGTTTAATTTATATTTTATTTAGAAATCTTATACCAATCTAAGGATCTTTTATTTTATCATTCTCAGCTTTTTGTTCTTCTTTTTCTTTCTGCTCTTTCTCTTTCTTTTCTTTCTCATCATACATTCTACGCAGCGTTGGGGCTATTAGTCTTGCAGCTTCTTTCATTACTTCTTCTTTGGTCATATCATCGGGATAAAGTGGACTCATCTATTTAATACTCAGTTTGTTAAAGATTTTTATTAAACGTTCTTGACTTGGAATGTATCTTTTAGGTTTGATAATACGTTCAAAAAATTATTATCAAATTTCTCATTTACCTCTGCAAAACTCCCAATTAGTTTCTCATAAATTGGATTACCAAAAATTTCTTCAATAGTGACATCTCTGTTTGAAGTTAAGTTGGATACAATAATTTCTTTTATCTTTCTCAGGACAATTATCTGTTCATCCGTAAAATTGTATGTGCTGATATAAGAATTATACAGTCGTTCAATTCTTTCTTTCGGTGATGGAATTTTTTTCAACCCAATGGCGTGTAGCATAAAGTCCCAAATCGAACCTTCGGGGTAATTATACATTTTCTGAAGATGACCCTCATCCATATATGTTAATGGTTTACTGAGCCAATCTTTTAACTCTTCAATTTCCTCTTCAGTTGGTTGATAATCAGGCTTTTTAGCTTTCTCTTTTATCTCAGTAATTATTGGATTATCTGATTTCTGAATTTCTTCCTCAAATATCTTTTTTGCTTCTTCAATTGGTATGTTGTCAACCACTTTTATTAAATCTCCGTGAATCTCTACCCGTTGAATTAAATTTTCAGGATCAGGATTATCAATTAAAAAGTATTCGCCTTTCGGAGTTACGACTGGACCGTGTCCTCCTCCAGCACCTCCACTTACTACTTTAACATTTTCCTTAACAGTGCCATAGCCATTATCTTCCATTCGTTTACAAAGTCCAACAAAGTCCAAAACCTTAAAACTAAATTTCCCAGTTTTGGGGCTAAGTCGTGTGCCCCGACCAAGCATTTGAATATACTTACCGACCGATTTTGTTAGAGCTGCAAAAGCAATATAACGTACTGGGGGTACATCAACTCCGGTTGTCATAATATCTACCGATGCAACAACATATGGTTTCTGGTAAGGTTTTTCAAACCAGGCTTTTAGTGTTTCATTGAGTTCGCTATTTTCTGAAATAACAGCTTCAGCATAAAATGGTTTATCAGTAAAGTCTTTTTCAAAAATTTTGTTAACTGCTTTTGCCAATTCAATACAATGAGCCTGACTCACACCAAATAAAATTACTTTTTCTCCCCATTGCGTATTTTTCTTTAATTCCTCAGCTATTCTTAAACAATTTTCTTCAGAGACATATTTTCTGTTAAGCTGCTCAAGTTTCAATTTCTTAGATTCGCCTAATGATATTTCATATCTTTCTTTGGGTTCCAAGACATAGTCGAATTCTATTCCTTCATCCTCTGCTTCTTTTACAAGAGATGTTAATATTTCGATAGGTTTATACGGTGCTAAAAATCCTTCTTTAATTCCACGTTTCAAATCAAATTTGAAATCCGGTTCATCTACTTCACAGCCGAATAATTTGTATGTGTCCAAAATTGCTAAATCCTCTTCTGCAATTTCTTTACCTTCTTTTGGAATGGCTATTTTGGGAGTTGCAGTTAATCCAATGCGTGGACAAATAAAGTGGTCAAAAATTAATTTGCGATTAACATTTATGCTTCGATGACACTCATCCACAATAATAAGATCATAATATGTAGATGGTATCTCGCTAAAAATCATTTCAAGGGTGTCGATGACCACAACGTGAATGTTAGCGTGTTTTCTTGTTTTATAATTAGAAGTAGTAATCCAGGAAGAAGTGTATTCTTTACTTATCAAAGAAAATCCCTTATCAATAGCCTGCTTTGCTAACATTCTTCTGTCTACGACAAACAATACTCTCTTAGCCAATGAGCTACCTAGCAGAGCTTTTACTAGAGCAACTGCAACTCGTGTTTTCCCTAAACCAGTAGCCATATGGACGAGCATTTTTTGCTTGCCAATTTTATAATTGTCAATGAGTGTACGGATACACTGTATCTGATAATATCTATCCTTTCCAACATCCGGATCATAACCACCGGCGATATTTGTATCGATCTGAATTTCGGTATTAGCCTTTATTTGTTTTTGTTGCTGGATTTTTAATTTCATCTCTTCCAAACTCATAAATCCAGTTACTTGTCTGAATTCACCAGCATCTAATCCTTTCCACTCATTATCATAAAATAGTATTCGCTCAGAACTGCAGGCATATAGAAAACGAGGTTTTAATATTGCGGAGTAGAGCATCCTTAATTTCTGCAATCCTTTACGTTCATCTTTAAGCTTATTCTCAAATACAGCTAGGATGTCTCCATTCAAATCTTGCAAAACTATGTCAGGCTTGATTGATTTAATCCCGGAAAACTTTGCCTGATCTTCTGGGGAGAGAGCGTATTCAGCTTGATATAGTAATGTATCACCAGGTTTCCAATTGAGTTTACGTAATTCTTCTATTACTTTAAGGTCTGTGGATGTCGCTTCATTTATCAGTTGTGGCGATGGTGGTTCTTGTGCAAAAACAAACTCTTCTGATTCGATTCCTTTTAACTGTTCACTGAGAGATTCTTTTAACTCTTCTATATACTCTTCGGTATTCTTTATTAAGCCAGAGTAGACAGTGCTCCGGGGATTCTTTTCCAATTCTGATTTGTAACGTTTGAGTTTTTTCTCAAACAGATTAATTATTTCTTGTGTGCCTTTTTTATCCATTATCAATTATTATAGAATAAGCGAAATATTCCTTTGGGTCTGATATTATCATAGTAGGTTCCGAATACTAGTTGCCATTCTTTGTACTCGGTTTCATTATTTTTTTCAGCAAAGTGAACTTCTACATTATACAAATTTCTCATAAATTTTCTTGACTTAAAAAGTCTGTCAAATAGTATTTCTTTTTCACCTTTTAATAACTCCAATTCATTAAAATCAAAATAAAAAACAACATCAATATCGCTGGGATCTGGGGCAAATGTGGCGAATGAGCCATCAACCCATAACTCTGCGTTTAATCCAAGTCGTTTAAATTCGTTTAAAAACCTTATGAAGTCTAATAATAAATTTGCTCGATGATCGTGTCCTTGATTAAATGGCTGAACAAACTCTGTATGTAGCTCCGATTCTGTTATATCTTTAAATCCATTAACTAATAATGGAGCAGATTCATTTTCCCTCATATTTCTGCCGAATTGTTTTCAACTATGGTTCCATTTTTATCGCCAGACTCTACTCCCAAAACGTCAGATAATATCTGCCCAATTTTCTTTTCAGCTTCAGATTTCATTTTGCTTAAGCCGTCTAATACCTGAATTTGTGTGTCCATTTCGGCCATGATTTGTTGTTGCCGATCAATATCACTTAAGAATGGAACCTTAAAGCTCATCATATATTTTTGAGATACCTTTAACATTGTTGGTGAAGCTCCTTCTGGCACATTGCCAAAATAATCCCTACCTAGTTTTGAGTTGAAACATAAAACAGCAAACTCAGGTAATATAATTTTCTCATTAAATTTCACCCTGGTAAGCAAATCTGGAAACACAACATTCTCAACTTTTCTTTTTGCAACTGCAGATAAAGCAACAAGTTCTTTCGTATTACCACGACTCACTACTGTCCGGTTGTTTAGACTAAGAACAGCTGTAAGTTAAGTAAATAAAATACATTACAGAGAATTTTCATTGTTTTCGATTTGAAGTTAATATTGTCGCAACAAATTAAAAAACTGGAGCGACAAAGTGAATTCAGGTCAAACAATATTTGCTCAAATTATGAATCATATACCAAAATATAATTTTGATTGTTACGTAAAAAAATATCGGGGCAACTATAAAGTTCAATCATTTAGTTGCTGGGAACAATTTCTGGTTATGGCTTTTGCACAATTAACCTATCGTGAAAGTTTAAGAGACATTGAAACTTGTTTAAGAGCAATGCAATCTAAACTTTATCATATGGGGATAAAAAGCAAAGTATCTAAAAGTACCCTGGCAGATGCAAATGAAAAAAGGGATTGGCATATCTATGCTGACTTTGCCCAAATACTTATTGCTCAAGCAAGAGAGCTATATGCCACTGAAGAATTTGAGAAAGATATTGATGAAAGTATTTATGCTCTTGATTCCACCACAATAGATTTATGTTTATCTTTATTTCCCTGGGCTAAATTCAGAAAGCATAAAGCTGGCATAAAACTTCATACATTATTAGATGTGCAGACAAGCATTCCGACATTTGTTTATATGACTCCGGCAGTGATTCACGATGTAAATATTCTTGATATACTTATTCCTGAAGCCGGAGCTTTTTATGTTATGGATAGAGGTTATGTCGATTTTTCTCGCTTATATTCATTTAACCTGAACAATTCATTTTTTGTTACTCGTGCAAAATCCAATTTAAAGTTTAATAGAATTTATTCGCATACTGTTGATAGAACCAGTGGTATAATTTGCGATCAAACAATTAACCTAACTGGTTTTTATCAATCAAAGGATTATCCTGATAAACTTCGGCGAATTAAATATTATGATAAGCAAACAGATAAACATCTTGTTTTCCTCACAAATAATTTTCAATTGAAGACTTTATTGATTGCAAATATTTTCAAAGAACGATGGCAAATCGAATTATTCTTTAAATGGATTAAGCAACATTTAAGAATTAAATCTTTTTATGGCACAACTCCAAATGCGGTTAAAACACAAATATGGATTGCCGTCTCAGTATATTTACTGGTTGCAATTATAAAGAAAAGATTAAATCTTAATCTCTCGCTTTACACTTTTCTACAGATTTTAAGTATATCAATTTTTGAAAAAAGTCCTATTTTACAGCTTATAAATGATATTGATTACCAATCTAAAAACTATGATCACTCTAACCAATTGAATTTATTTGACTTATAACCGGACAGTAGTGACCACGACTATAAAAAAAGTCACCTTTCTTTACAAAGAAATTCTCAATATCTGCTCTTTGTTCATTCGTATACTTAACCTCTTCAAAATCAATTACACCATTCTTTAAACAGCTTAAAGTTAAAACTGCTTGATTCCCTCCGTTGCAAACAGGAGACCAGCCATTTTTTGTATCTATTATTGCATTTCCAATGGTTTTTAAGTCTGTTTCAAAAAGATAATTTGTAAGATCAATCTGCCAATTTTCTAGTACTCTATCTACTCCATTAACAATTGCTTTTTGCTTCTCGATTTGAGCAACAATCAATTTTTGTTCGTCTGGGTCTGGTAATGGTACCTCCCAAGCTTCCATATCCTCAAATTTGAAATTCATTCTTACGGCACCATTTGCTTTTTCATTTACATAGTCTACAAATTGTTTGCTTTTAAACAAAGCATCTAAATATTGAGGGTTGAGTTCATCCTCTTTGCAGCCAAAAACATTATAAGCACCACTTATAATCTGATTATCATAGTCGAAGCGATTTAATCCTATGCTTCCCACATTAATTCTATATGGATTATAACAAAAATCATTTTTCTTCACTAAATAGTAACTTTGGTTGGTTTCTTCAGGTTGTAAGTTCTCATTTAAGAAAATGCCTATTTCATTGCTAACCCCCAACACTTTGTAGTTAATGTCAGGATTTTTAGAGGGCTTAATCTTATTTTCATTTAAAATCAGATAGTCCTTTAGTTTGAACATAGGATACTTAGCACCACTTTTGAGGATCTCTCTGATTGTGTGCAATTCCTTGTGTTCATCTATAATAGTCGATTCAATGTTGTTTACATATTCCCTCGTAATATCAACTTCAAGAGCATTTTCAGGATTTAGTTTAGCTATATATGAGAGCGAATTCTCAGGTTTACCTCTGGCAAGTTTTTTATAAACTTCCTCAAGTGTAACAGCGCCGTTTGGCTCAATATTTTGTAGAGCTTCTTTCCATTCAGATAATTGACTTTCGCTTAATGAGCTTTTGTAATTCGAAAGATTGAAAGAGTAGTTATGTGCTTTGTCGATACGTTTTGCGATTTCATTTTGAATTTTGTTCTCGAACAGTTGGTCAAATAATTTAAGATCCATTTGCTTGTCAGCTTCCGTTGCTTTCTTGGCTTCAATTTTCTTGTCCCATTCGACTTCTTTCTTTTCTCTTTCGAGCTTTCCTTTTACCTCCAAATCCCCCCGTGTTTCAACTCGAATTTTTTCCTTTATTCTTGGATCGAGTGTTTTAATCCATTCAGCAGGAATACAGAATTGATGTTTGCTTTCCGGTGGTTTCGCTCCGTGCTTTACATATTTGTGAAACAATGATAGGCACTCAACCAATTGACAGCCACTTTGCTCTTTGCGATTGGTTCCCATCGTATAGCCATCATTGGTTACCTTGTAAAACCAAACCCAATCGGTCTTTCCACCTTTTTCAAATAAAAGTATTGATGTTTTGGGCCCGGGGCCATTCTTGCTTACAAACAGTCCTTGTGGCAATGAGAATACTGCCCGCAGGTTCGCTTCATCCAACAACATTTTTCTCAAAGCTTTTGCACTAAATTGATCCCATGTAT
This sequence comes from uncultured Bacteroidota bacterium, assembly GCA_963839165.1. GTDB lineage: Bacteria > Bacteroidota > Ignavibacteria > Ignavibacteriales > Ignavibacteriaceae > DATFVA01. Next base: position 17,550 of record CAWIUG010000016.1, read on the forward strand.
GAAAGCCTTCTGAAACTACTACTGCACAATGTCCTCCAGGTTTCAACAATTCGAACATAAGCTTAACAAAGAGAATAGTTGTTTCAGATTCCTTTGCGTGTTCTCCCCAAACATCCGGATAAGCCTCCTGGTCACGTTCGGCACCGAATGGTGGATTTGCTAGAACTATAGTTTTACTAGCAGCATCAGTCACAGGCTTGAATTTTGCTAAACTATCTCCCTGTTCAATGTTGGATGGATTTAATCCCCTGATGTAAAAGTTAATTGCCGCCATTTTACGAATCATACCAAGGTATTCAATACCCGAAACGCCAGTGCGATAAAATTGTGTCGTCTGTTCTATACTTGGAAATGGCAGTGAATTTTGTTTGAAATAATTGTCAAACCATTCTCTCAACTCTGTGTGAGCTCGTGAGCTTGGCCAATGACGTTCAGGATCGATTCTTCGCATAACAAATTCAAATGCATCAAACAAAAATCCACCTGTTCCACAAGCTGGATCAAAAATAACATCACTAAATGTTGGCTCAAGCAAAGCAACCATAAATTGTCTGAGGTGATCTGGTGTTCTAAATAATCCTATATCTTTGGTTCCGCCGGTTTCACTCAAAGAAGATTCAATAGCATCGCCAAGCAAATCAGTTTTTAACAATAGCACTTCTTCAATCTCAGAAACCAAACTAATTACTTCTTGAAGATTTCCACTGTTTACATTATTCGTAAAGTTTGAATTACTAAATACCTCCTCAATGAGCACAAGTTGATCCTGAACTTTTTGAGGCAGATTTTTTTCAAAAACATCGCGAGCACTTTTCAATATTGTTGAATAGAATGGGAAGAAATTGTTATTCAGCTCTTCAAGGATTAAAGTATTCGTTACTGTTTGCAGATATGAAAATAATCTGTTCTCGTTTGATTCTTCTTGTCCGGTCTTTGGATTTTTCCATTTGTAATCAGCGCTAAATAATTTGCGCAATGGTCTGAACTCTTCATCTTGTTTTAATTTTGCTTCGAATATTCTAAGCAAGAGTAACTCAATAATATATTCAACCCGCTGGACAGGGGTTCCCGCAGGACGAAGCTTATTGTGCAGTTTTTTTAATATTCTATTGGTTTCTTTATCAGCGTAATGAACTGTCGATCGAGCCATAATACGATTTTTCTATATTAAATATAAATGGTGTGCACCCTCACTCTAATTATGAGGAAACAAGCTAACCTTTAATATTATTATTCAATAATACTATAAAAATAGCAAATACAGCTACCCAAAGGCAATGAATTTAATTATTTGATCTTATTGGAAGGTATTAAAACACCAAAGTCGGAATTTCTTCAGATCATTCCCAAACAAAAGATATCTAACAAATTCGGTATAAGAATCCTGAATTAGCTAATTCAATTATAAAGGAGAATCGTACCAATGATACAACTAAACAAAAACAAACTACTCAGGATAATTGTGTCCCTTGCCTCGAGTATCTTCGAGGTTGTTTAAATTTTAACTAAAAAAAAGAGAATGAATAATTCTCCTTTAGGTTAAGAATTTGGTGGAGTTTTAGTCCCTTTAATATAATGTTTTAATTATTCTTTCTACTCCCCATTGCCTCATAATAAAATCTAACCATGGAGATGAGTTTTTGACTCATATAAAATCTGACTATTAAGTGATGAATAAGAACAGTTTATAATAATGCACAAAATAAAATAAGTTAAGTTAATAATGAATTGGTTAGCTCAGCTTTTAGCTGGCTAAATTTAATATTTCAATAATTGTAGCCTGAATGCTGTTCTGCAAATCAAAGGGGTTTAAGGTCTTTCTAAGGGCTAATAATTTTTTCTTTTTGTACGATGGAATCGTATAAGTTCCAAGCAGTCTATCTACGGGAGTTTTGGATTTATCATGCTTCTTAATGACCTTGCCATTTATTCTTTCCTTAGAAATAATTTTACTGGAAGGAATGAAGAAGTTAAAAAATAATGACCAGTAATTTTTATAGATATCATTAAGCATATTGACAATCTTAGGATTATCAAAACGTTCATAGCCAAGATATTGTCTAATGTGGGTCCAGTTCTTGCCTTCAATATGTGCATTGTCATTTTTTTGGTAGCTCCTTGAACGGGTATATTCAACGGGTCGTTTCCTGTGAGTAAAATATTTAAATAAATGCCAGTTAAGGAACTCCCCGCCATTATCAGAATCAAAGCCCAGTATTTTGAAGGGTAGAGCCTCTTCAATGCTTCTAATAGCTTCAAAAGTGGTTTTCTCACCTTTTCCCCATATAGCTCTGGCTTCAGTCCAGCCAGTGGCGATATCCACTATATTTACAGTATATACAAAGGCTCCGGCTGTTGAGCTGCCACAATGAGCAACTGTATCAGCCTCAATAAACCCTGGCCTTGTTTCATCCCATTGATTCGTTTTTATGGGGACCTGCTTTTTTATTAAAGAACCGGGCTTTGTTGTCGATAGGCCAAGCTTACCTAACTTTTTTCTCTCTTTAGCCAGCAAACGGTCAATTGTCGCTGGGGATATATTAAGTAATTTTTTCCTGACAGGCTCAGATAATTTAATACAGTAAGATGATTCATAGGAAGACATCCATAGAGGTATTATAGTTACAAGTCTTTTAGAACATATTAGATTTGTTGCTTTTAGCATAATCTTAAGGAAATGAATGATTTCCGGATTATTATACTTCGGTTTCCTTCCTGGTTTTTTCTTTTTTTCAGTTTTTTGATTTTCTTTTTTATTTAACAAGTGTATTGCATATTTACGGTTATAACCGCATACCTGGCAAAACTCATTTAATATTTTGTTCTTTTCTAACTTACCTGCTTTTTTATACCTGGATTTGATCTCTCTTAGATATTCTCTTTTTGCTTTCCGGCTCATAATAATTCCTTTTAGATTTGGGTCAGGTATATTATGAGTCAACGAATACTGATCAAACCTTAGAGATGATTTTTCCCCATTTTTATGGGTGATTTCTTACTTCTCCAGGGTTAGATTTATTTTGAGGCAACGACTGGGTTTTTATATCCTCATGGTTAGATTAATTGTGAGTCAATCCGACTCCTGAAATAAGTTCTTGGACCTCTTCATTTTGTGGTTCACGCTCTTTATTATGATCGCAAAAATTTCGTATATCCCCAAGTCGTTGAATTTGTCTCCATTCAGGTGTATCCAAAACTTCGACTTTTTTGAGTAAATCATTAAAGTCACTTATACTTGGATTTTTTTTCCGTGTCGTAATGTTGTGATTTTGAGCTACTTGAGACAGATGTTTCTCAAGAACTACACCAGCAATCGCTCCGCTTGCCCTTATGAAGCCTTTTTTCAAAAAATCTTGAGCAGCTGATAATTCTGAGTCAAATAAGTCAGCCTGCACAAGTTGCTTTATATCAAATAATGAACTTTCAAATCTTGATTTAATAGAATTAAGTATTGCAAGTTGCTGTCGGAAGTGTGGTATTCCAGCCCTTGTATCAACAACAATAGTTTTTTCGTAACCCCTCGTAACAACTAATCCTTGCAGATAATCTTCGATACGATAGTTTTCAAAACTAATCTCTTTTCTTGGCTTTGGTTTTTCATAATGCCTGGCAAAGTCATCCAACCTATCTGGCAATAATTGCTTTAGTACTGCCTTGGATTCCGAATACCAAGCTTGATATTCCATGTTGAAATCTGGTAACTCTTTAATCACTTTTTTAGCTTCTCTGCCTAATTTTTTATTGATTTCTTCAGGATAACACTCGAATTGCATTGCCACATGTAATAAGTTCCCCTTATCAATGAGTTTATTAAGATCCTCTTTGTACTTTTCGATATTGCTTTGCATACCTTATTCCCAAGTTGGTGTTTATTTGTTATACTGATTGATGATCTTCGATGGGGCAGTTAACCGCAAACTTACTTTTTTTTACCTAATATAGACCAAGGCCCTGTGTGTCACCCTTGCCTAGTTATCGTATTCCTCTAAATAAGCCTCATCGGATGGTTAATTTAATAAAAGTTAGAACAATATATTGATATAGACAACCAATAGTTGATTTTGCAATCGTAATTACGGTTTTTAAGGGCATAGCACTGAATGATGATCCACAATGTATAAATAATTCTCTAGCGAAATTAAGCTTGGGATAATTGCGAATACCCCCGTAGGGATGCAGGGGTATTTTTATGCGGCCATAAAATAATAAAACCAGCATTTCTGCTGGCTTTAGTTTGTGAGCACATTTATGCAGCTCAAATATCTGGTTTTATCGTTTTATGCAGTAAGGATAAGGCGAGACTGGATATATCTTTTTCCCGATCTTGACGTTGTATAATTGAAAAGCTGAAGGGATTTTATCATCCCAGATAAGATCAACTTGTCCAGCTTGATTTGAAACAATGAGCAATTCCGTTCTTATATTTTCAGATAGTCCATCGAGAAATTTTAGAACGTCTTCTGTCTTATCTTTTTCATTCCAGACAATCATTACATTCTTATGAAGTGTAAAGCCATTTTTTGAAATTCCTTCCTGAATATCTTGAGGAAGTTGATCCACATAAATATTAGGTACGGTGCCTTTATTTTTTTTCATTTTTATCTCCTTTAGAAAAAATTAAAAATATTTGAATTATTTATTGTCTCCGATGAGTCGTGAACGGCATCGGTTGCCTTTTTTACCAGCTTAAGTATTTGACCGCTGACTACATTCGCTATCTGAACTGAGTACTGAATCATAAAACATTGTTTGTCTGCATAAGCTGTTTCAACAACAAGATCAAATACATCGAACTGTCTTTCCCTGAGCATCTCAGTTCTATCTTCATAATATTCGCCCTTTGCGAACTGACTGCTCCACCTTTTAGTCTCACTGCTCTCCTCGAATCGTATCTGGAATTCCTGTGTATCAATTCTCTCAAGGATCACCTTTACATTCACCAGTTCTGGTTCCTGGTTAAATGTTTCATCAAGTTTCCAGATCAAAACAGGAAGAAAGACTGATCGATCGTGTCAGTCAGAACTATCGATTGTACTGTGTGTTATTTGACCATCATCATTCTCCACTATTCTGTACCCTCTTTTAATGATAAGTTTGTTGATATTAAGATATTTGTCAGGGGCCAGAAGTATTGACCAGTCAAAATTGAATTAGGGCCAAAAGCATTGACCAGCCAGGGCCAAAAGTATTGACCACCCTAGGGTCAAAAGTATTGACCAGTCAGGGTCAGAAGTATTGACCACCTAAATTATCCCTTTAGCGCTTAGCAAATTTTAATAAATACAGCCATTTTACCTGCTCTATTTTCAATCATTCGGAGGTAATAGTGGCATATAAGAGGATAGTTAATATGGAACTGACTGAGATTTTAAGAAGGTACTTCGATTCTCAAAGCTTAAGCTCAATATCTCTTCAATCCGGCCTTTCACGCAATACGATCCGGAAATACATAAATGAATTTAGCAGACGTGGTATAACAAGCTACGATAAGGAAAAAATCGATTCAATCCTACCTGATATAATGCCTGCCGTATCTGGAAGGCCATCCAAAAGCCGGAATCTGCTGGAACCATACAAAGACGAGATCTCTGAACTGATCACTTCAAACGAATATAAACTAAAACCAAAAAGTGCATTTGAGGTAATAGTTGAGAAACACGGTCTTCAGGGAAAAGTAAGCTACAGCAGCTACAAGAGGTTTATCCGTGAAAATAAATTTGAAATGAATCTGACAAAGCTAACCTGCCGGATGGAATATGAGCCGGGAGGGCAGGTTCAGATTGATTACTGCAAGGCAGGAATGCTTTACGACCCGGTAACAAAAAGAAAACATACGGTTTATGCCTTTATCGGCACCCTGGCATACAGCAGACACAAGTTCGTGGAATTTGTCTATAAGCAGGATCAGCAGAGCTTTACCCAGTCACACGTCAGGATGTTTAACTTCTTCGGAGGTATACCAAAAGTAATTTATCTTGATAACCTGAAGACCGGTGTTATAAAACCCGATCTTTATGATCCCCTGATAAATAAGTCCTATGCGGAGCTGGCTGAATATTACGGTTGCTTCCTGAACCCCTGCCGTGTAGCAACTCCGAAAGATAAACCCATTGTAGAGCGGGATGTTCAGACCGTAAGAGAGCAGTTTAAGAAACTTAAAGCCCTGAATAATAACGTTACACTGCCGGAGGCAAACAGGCTTATCCTTAGCTGGCTTAAGGATACTTATGGTCAGAGGCCGCACGGAACTACGAGACTTAAGCCGTATGAAGAATTTATAAAAATAGAACAGCCGCTTCTTTTACCTTCCCCCGGAGAATTTGAAGCAGCCTTCTGGAAAGAAGCCACCGTACATCCTGATCATTTTATACAGGTACAAACAAAAAGATACTCACTCCCCAGCCGATATGTAGGGAAGAAGGTTTTTGTGAAGGTATCTGCAAGGCACACCCAAGATTACTCAAATTTAGACACACTTCTTAAATCGGATCCCAATGTATTCGCTTTTTTCAGATCACCTTTAGACAATCGAAAGGTGATTTACGAACTCGACAGATTTATTATTAATCCAGACGACTACAAAAAACACTTATGAACATATACTCAGATCATTAACCGATAAATATGGGTCCGCATTGAAGTTCAACTTTCTATATATTAAATGTTTTTAATAAATTATCATCATTTATAAATATATTTCATAGTTTTTAAACGTTTTTTATATATATTTATAATAAATGATTTTTAGGAAAAACAATGAATAATAAACGTTTTTCACAATTAATAAATGTTTTTCACGATAGAAAGGCTCCAGAAGATGGGTATGTGGCTGGTTATGGCACACTGATAGATGCCCTAGAATTAAAGGTGCCTATACCAAGACGGCTTTCCCTGATAAGTGAGAAGCACAAAAAATATTCTACTGAAGCCTGGAATGTTTATTCAATAACATATCTGCCGAAAGATACTCTTTACAATCATTTGGTTTTCGCTCTTAAATACGAAGGTATAAATCTCTTATTCTTTAAAAAATTATTTGAAAATGTAGACCGCTCTCAGATTGAGGAATGGATAAAAAACGAACCTTTAAGCATATATACCAGAAAGATTTGGTTTCTATACGAGTGGTTAATGCAGAAAGAATTATCTATTACCGATTTAGGGGAAGGTAATTATGTTACCTTAATAGATGAAAAGCGTCAATATGCATCTATCAGGAGTACAAATTCCTCCAGACATCGTATAAAAAATAATTTACCCGGCACAGTCAATTTCTGCCCGCTTATTCATAAGACAGCGAAACTTGACAAGTTTATAGAAGACAATCTTACTGAAAAAACAGAAATTGTAATAAAGGAGGTTCACAAGGATATTTTACTGAGAACATCGGCCTTCCTTTTATTAAAAGATTCAAAAGCATCATTTACTATTGAGGGCGAAACTCCATCTCATAGCCGCGCTGCCCGCTGGGGTCAAGCCATAGGTCGTGCCGGCAGTGAGCCACTGAGTAAGGATGAATTCATGCGTCTTCAACATATTGTTATTGGTGATAGCCGTTTTACTAAAATGGGTTATAGAACAGAAGGCGGCTTCATTGGGGAACACGACCGTAGAACCGGGCAGCCTATACCCGAGCATATTTCAGCCAGGTGGCAGGATCTGGACACTCTTATAAATGGTTTGCTTGATACAGCAAAGCTCTTAGAGTCAAACGGTTTTCATCCCGTTTTAACTGCTGCAATAATCGCATTCGGTTTTGTCTTTATTCATCCCTTTGAGGATGGCAACGGCAGAATACATCGCTATCTTATTCATCATTTGCTTTCTAAAATGAAATACACACCCCAGGGGATGATATTCCCTGTATCCGCGGCTATATTAGAAAAGATTAAAGATTACAGAAATGTACTACAGAGCTACTCTCACCCGGTACTTGATTTTATTCAGTGGAAGCTAACTAAAGACAACAACGTTGAAGTCTTAAATGAAACTATTGATTATTACCGGTATTTCGATGCTACTGTTCAATCAGAATTCCTGTTTGATTGTGTCGATTATACAGTCAAACAAATAATTCCAGAGGAGGTTTCTTATCTTCAAAAATTTGATGCAATGAAGACCTGGCTTGATGATAATTTTCAAATGCCTGATAAAACTGTTGCTTTATTAATCCGGTTTCTTGAACAGAACAACGGCACTTTATCCAAAAGAGCCTTACAGAAAGAGTTTGCATCATTAAAGAAAGCCGAAATAGTACAAATTGAAGAAATGTATAAAGAGATAATGATGGAATAATAAGCGATCCCGGACAAATTCCAACCTGCTTCCCTCCTGTTAAATTATCGGATAAACGCTTTCTGTAGAGTATATATCGGCCCCCGCTACTAAGAAAAGGGGCTGTCCAAAAAGTAAGGAATGATAATTGAAAATAATAGAGAATAAACCAAAAAATCAGAGCTAATAAAATGAATGATTCTCTATTTAAAGAAGATGCGCCCGGGGATTCTCAAAAGAGAAAAAGGAAAAAAAAGAGACCAAGCAAGCCAAAGTTTATCGAATACAATCAGAACCAGGTAATGCTGCTTCCTCCATCGATAGAGGAAATCATACCGGGGCAACATATAGTCCGGACAGTAAATAGGGTAATAGATACAATGGACATAGAAGCATTGATAAACACATATAAAGGAGGAGGAAGAAGCTCATATGATCCTCTGATGTTATTAAAGGTATTGATATATGCATATGTAATGAGGACATATAGTTCAAGAAGAATAGCAAAAGCACTAAGAGAAGACATAAACTTTATGTGGATAAGCGGGATGCAGAGACCCGATTTCAGAACAATAAATAATTTCAGGTCAGGGAGGCTAAAGGGAGTAATAGATCAGGTATTTTCATCGATGGTAATTTTCTTAACAGATAATAAATATATAAAGCTGGAAAACTATTTCGTAGACGGGACAAAGATAGAGGCAGATGCCAACAGACATAGCCACGTGTGGTCAAAAAATACCCGGAGATATAAAGCAATGACCATAAAGAAAGTAAAAGACCTGCTGAAGGAAATTGAAAGGATAAACCAGGAAGAAGATAAAAAATATGGAGAAAAAGATCTGGAAGAACTTGGTGAGGATACAGAGATAAACTCAGAGAAAATAGAAGAGCAGGTTAAAAAATTAAACAAGATTATCAGACAAATAGGAGAAAAGACCAAAGAGAATAAGAAGGATAAAAACATTGGAAAGAAAAACAGAAAGCTAAAGAGTGCTGTAAATAAGCTGAATAATAAATATCTGCCAAAACTCAGAAAGTATGAAGGACAGGAGAAGATAGAAGGCCCACGAAGCAGCTATTCAAAAACAGACAAAGATGCGACATTTATGCGGAATAAGACAAAACAATTACTTCCTGGTTATAATGTAATAATAGGAACAGAAGAACAGATAATAGTAAACTACAGCCTTCATCAAAAGTCATCTGAGACAGATAAGTTTATCCCTCATATGAATAAATTAAAGAAAACAACAAAAGGGAAGAATCCAGACAAAGTAATAGGAGACGGCACATTTGGTTCAGATGAGAACTATAATTTTCTAAGGCGGGAAAAAATAGGAAGTTATCTGAAATATCCTGGTTTTTACCAGGAGGTAACCGGGAAAGCACAAAAGAAGCGTTTTGGCAAAATAAACTTTATATACAGGAAAGAAGAGGATAAACTATATTGCCCTGAAGGAAGAGGAATGGATCTTAACCGTGTAGAAGAACAGGTAACTGAGAATGGATATAAACAAATAAAGAGAATATATAAGGGAGATTGCAGAGGATGCAAATATATTTCTTTCTGCAGCAAATCACCCGGGGGAAGAACCGTACAGATTAACCAAAAATTAGAAAAACATAAGCTGCAAGCTAAGAAAAATCTATGCTCGTCAACAGGGATAGAGTTAAGAAAAAAACGAAATGTGGACGTGGAGACAGTCTTTGGGGATATCAAACAAAACCAAGGGTTTAGGAGATTTAATTTAAGGGGATTAGAAAAAGTGAATGCAGAATTTGGGTTAGTAGCAATGGCCCACAACATTAAAAAAGTTAGAGCAATGATCAACTGAAAGGTTGATCATTGCTCTAATGGAAAAATAATTACTTATTAGTCAGCCCCTCTTGAGTTTGGCGTTTAACTATATATAGACAAAAAAGGATAGAATTGATTGCATTTGGTGATAATTTTCATGATATTTCCAACTAGTTAAATAACTATGGAATGATTATGGGATATCCAACAAAAATACAAGTTATAAAAAGGACAAACAGCGAGCAATGGTTCATAAATTTTCCTGCGGCCATTGCCCATGCAATGGAGTTTGATAAAGGTGAAACAGTAGAATGGGTCATTGAAAATAAGAATAAATTAATTCTTAAGAGGCAACAGCCAAAAGGTGTTGAAGTAAAAAAAAACTGAACGAACAACTTTGATGCAAGAGTTTGATAATTTATTCTCTCAATGCGGAAGTGCATTTAAGCAACCGAGAACATCTGCACGGGCCCATAAATTAGCATATGGATTACTCAACTGTTCCGGGCGACATACATTAAGCGGGATGATATCATCGGCTGGAGAACAATTTATAGATTGGAGTAATACCTATAGATTATTTCAGGGGGAAAGAATAAATACAGACTCACTGTTTTCAACAATATTACAATCCTTACTTGAAAAAGAAAAGTATGAAGATAGGAATATATATGTTCATATGGATGATACGTTATTATATAAATCCGGGAAAAAAATTATAGGAACAGCCTGGAGAAGGGATCCTTTGGGACCGCCATTCCATACTAATTTTATCTGGGGCCAAAGATTTATACAACTGTCAGTAGCATTGCCGGAAGAATCCGGAGCATCCAGAAGCAGAGCAATACCGGTAGATTTTTATCATTGCCCGAGTGTTAAGAAGCCCAGAAAAACAGATAGCCAGGAACAATGGGATGATTATAAAGAAAAGAAAAAGAAAATTAATTTAAGTCTGCAGGGAGTAGAAAGAATAAAGCATTTACGTACTAAAATAGACAACTTAGGGGCTGAGGACTACCAGATAGTACTAGGGGTTGATGGAAGCTATACAAATGAAAATGTATTGAAGAATAGACCTCCAAAGGTTACGCTTATAGGTAGAATCAGGAAAGATACTGCTCTTAATAAAATTCCTGGAGAAAGTGAAGACAAAGCCGGAAGAAAGAGAATTTATGGAGAAGCTCTTCCCAAGCCCGAAGAAATCAGGACATCAGATAAATACCCGTGGCAGGAAGTAAAAGCCTGGGCTGCTGGAAAAACTCATAATTTTAATCTTAAAATAGTTGATGATGTAAGGTGGAGAAAAGCAGGTAAAGAGAACTTAAAACTTATTATCATACGCCCGCTTGGATATAGACTAACAAAAAAATCAAGGCTTCTATATCGTCAACCCGCATATATAATTTGTACAGACCCTAACCTTGAAATAAAAAAAATACTTCAGGCATATTTATGGAGATGGGAAATAGAGGTGAATTTTAGAGAAGAAAAAACTCTCCTTGGATGTGGTCAGGCCCAGGTAAGGACTAAAGATCCTGTAGAAAAAGTTCCGGCTTTCACTGTAGCCATATATTCACTGTTGCAATTGGCTGCCAATAGAGTAAGACAAACAGGAGGTATAAATCATTTGCCTAACGCTAAATGGTATCCGCGTAAAAATAATGAGCGTGAAACAACAGGTGATCTGCTAAATGCTATTAAAGCTCAGATGCTGACTAAAACTATGGATATTAATTTTTATGACTTCGTGAACTTACAAAACAGTTTACGAACTAAAAAATATTGTGTGGATCCTACTATCTCAGCGCATTTTTACTATAGAAATTAACCAAACTCAAGAAGGCTGAGTTTTAACTCAGCCTTATATATTTTAAACTATGGATAAATTTTATGTATACGTAATAAAGAGTAAAGAAGGATATAAAATACCGGAATGACAGAAGATCTCAAATTACGGCTTAAACAGCATAATGATAAAAGTCTTTCGTTCTTATTATGGGGCATTAACACCGTGGCTTTAGCCCGGTGACTCATAAAGAATTATATATACTCTTAACCGTTTCAACGGTTTCCCGTTTAAGGGTCCAGATCGCTTCAAGGGTATTCCCTACCCGGGGAGCAGCCCACGAGGCGGGAAATCGAAGCCGATTAAAGGCGAGAAGCAGTAAACAAAAAATACGTTATGACGTCATTTCCTCTGGTAATATTATCGATGATGTTTTTACCGGAAAAGAGTCCGGTTAGTTTGATTAATAAATCAGAATTACCCCTATTTAAGCTCAATTCAGAATGGAAAAATTGGGATCACTACATGATAAAAAGAGGTTGAACCCACGATGAAATTGAACAAACATTAATTTCGGGGGAATGGAAAAATTATGATACAGGATACAACTGGTTAAATTGGTCTAATCCAAGGAGTTTAGTTATAAATCCAATAACTGGTAAATGGCATGAATCAGGGTGAAAACCAGGTCATATCTTTTAATTGTAACTCTGAAAAATGTATAGTATACAAATTCTGGTTCAGGTAAATTATTTGCTGCGAGTAATTCACGCATTCGATTAATTCCTGTCCCCATTTTTTCAACGTATTTAGCTCTTAATAACAAATTAGATATTAAGGGATCAACACTAACGATAAGCGAACCTTTTTATTCCGTTTATAATTTCTTTTGGACAACAGTACTAATTTCAAATAATCATTGTCTTTTTTAACGGTTTGATCGGTCTTCATCTGATAGAAATAAACTCCGCTCGGAAGACCTGCTGCATTCCAGTCTAACTCATAAGTGCCTACGGGTTTTACCTCATTAACCAGTGTTTCAATCTCCTTACCTAATATGTCATAAATCGTAATCCGAACCTTAGATAAATGTGAAACAGAATATCTGCCACATCTACA
>CAWIUG010000017.1:0-9776 GCA_963839165.1 uncultured Bacteroidota bacterium
TAATCGTTATGTAAACTAGCTGACAATGTCAAGATGAACTGATCCTATTGTAAAGTGGCCCGGGTTTTTTCTTTTGTCCTAAGGAAGGAGTAGGATAACCTGGATATGAAATGAGCCAGTGAAATGGGTGCACGTAGCTTTGCAGGAATGATAATACTTATGCTTAACGGTAACTTGTATAAGACGGTTCGTTTCCCTGGCGCTGCTGAGTTGTACGGGCGGAGGCGTCAAACCGCTGAATGCGGCAGAACTTAGGTTATATCAATTTATGATCAATCTAATGATCCAGAGGAACCTGGTTCTCTAGATGTCTCCTTGATACAATTACAACTTTGCTGTGAACTGACGTTTTTGAGCGTTCATTTGCTACTCCTGAATATTTTAATTTTTAGTTATAATATATTTCTTCGTGGGTAAGTTTCCGTTTTTTTACTGATTTAAACTTTTTTACATATATAATTTAAATCCCAATATGATAGATAAATGGGACGTTACAGTCACGCTGACCGTCAATATTAACATTCATCTAATGCTGAGAGGATAAATTATACTCGAAAACTAAGATTATCTCCAGGGTATAATATTTGCTACCGTAAAGCAAGTTATAATTTTTTATCTCTTAATGAAAAATTAATTTGACATTAAGATTTTATTGTTGTAATAATTGTTGTGATTTTCTGGGTTTTTAACAGAGGTTAATCGGGACTACTCAATTATGGATAAAAACAAGGTTAAATAATTTAACAGTCAGGGGAAAGTTATGAGAACATCCGCTTTTATCTTTTCAGTTATCCTTTTTGTTATACTATGGAGTCCATTCGTTTTTATTACTCCCGCCCAAGATAGCTTATATCTGATCGGTACAATAACCGGTGAATCTTCTGAACATAGAATCGACTACCCTGTTAGAATCGGCGATATTAATGGAGATGGATATGATGATTTTATACTTTGGATGAAGACGGGGATACCCTCTCACGATCAGGCTGTTATTAAATTATATCTCGGTTCGGCTGATTTTGATTTGAACCCCGATATGATATTTCATTATCCCGGTAGTGATTCATTAAATTATCTTGGTGGAGGTTATGGCATAGGAGATGTCAATAATGATGGTTATGATGATTTTATCTTAAGTGCTGCATTCGGCGGTTTGAATCTTACAAAAGGTAAGGTTTTTTTGTTTTACGGAGGTCAAAACATAGATACCATCCCTGTTGCCGAGTTTTATCAAACCGGACCCCTATATGATGAGTTCGGAGACCCGATAGTGGGATTGGGGGATATAAACTGTGACGGCTATAATGATTTTGCTGTCTGTTCACATTACAATTGGTCGGATGGGAAAGGATATGTGTATTTATTTTGGGGAGGAGATTCAATTTCGTGGGAGAATAGTTTAACGCTTTCAAGCGGCACGATAGGTGATTTCTTTGGGGAATCTGTTGCAAACATTGGTGATATAAATGATGATGGATTCGATGATATTGCAGTGGGTGCTTCTGACGAGCTAGGTTTTAATGATTCAGCAAAAACATACATTTATTATGGGGGCAACGATATGGATAATTCCCCGGACTTTATTCTGCCCGGAGCAGGCGTCTCTAATTTTGGTGATATTAATGGCGACGGGAAAAGAGAATTTGTTATAATCAATAAGAATGGCGGCAACATTTATTATTCAATCGACAGCGTATTTGTTCTGGGATCTTCTTTTCCAGTACCTGTTGGCAGCGGTGACATTAATAATGATGGATATGACGATTTTCTGGGCATTAATAGTTATTACAGGAATAGCGATAGTGTAATGGTTGGGGCAGTTTATCTCTATTATGGCTCGAGTACGATTGACACATTGTCTGATTATATAATTGAGGGTGAAAATCAGTGGTCTGGGATTTACCCGTCTCCTTCTTTGGATCTCAATGGTGATGGATATGATGAATTGTTAATTTTTGCACCAAATTATCCTGATTATAATAATCCTACCGGAAAATTATCAATTTATTCATATGCTAAACCTGATAAAATATATGATTCGCCAGCTCAGCGTCCGGTAAAATTTCAATTATATCAGAACTTTCCCAATCCTTTCAACCCTACTACAATAATTCATTGGCAATTGGAGAATGAAGAATATGTAACTTTAAAAATTTATGATATCCTTGGTAATCAAATCGCTGCGCTTGTAGAGGGCGTAAAATCCGCAGGTAATTATGAAACATTTCTTGATGCATCAAAATATCATCTTAGTACCGGGATATATTTCTGTATATTGAATATAAAAGGAGGTGATTCAGCGGCTATCAAAATGGTTCTTGTTAAATAATTCCTACTAATTAATTATTTTCAAAATCATTCCAATGGGGATCTTATGAAATACTCAAAAATTTTCTCTCTTTTTCTTTTTCTGTTATCATGCAACTTATTTGCCCAGGTAACACATACGGTTAATTTTTCCTTAAACGAATTAACCATATCTGAAGTTACCGGAGAGGGCTCTGCAATTTACACAAAAGTAGGCTATAGTGAACTACAATCTTATGAAGAATCGGGTAAACCTGAGCTACCAGTAAGATAAGATGTTCTTATTCAGGGTTTTTACAGTGGATACATAAATTATTTATAGGGCGAAATATAATATTCAAATTAGGGAGGTATAAATAACTAATACAAAATATTTATTAATAACAAGTTTGATGTTGTTAGTAACATTTTTACTTTCTTGCGGCGGTCCAAGTGTTACCCCGGATACTTGTGATTCGATATATTTGCCTGAACCACCAAGTTCAGCACCAGAAGGGCCTTTAACATTCGATGCCAGTTTTCATTTTTGCAGTACAGAATTTTCCAACAATTATTTGTGGTTAGGAGTGCAAAACTTAACTACGGGTATTTATGAGTATGAGGATTGGCAAATACCATACAATACAACTGATGGCGGATATACTTTTACACATTTATTCAATCAAATCGGAAGGTACGTTGTCTCTGTAGGTGCTGGGCTTCAGAGTAAAAAACCGTATGGAGGGACCACAAGTATTCAAACTTGCGTAAGTTCTAGATATGAAATTGAAATTACTGAATCTAGCACACATTATTTTAAAGTCTTACAATTAGAAACAACAGACAACCATTTATGGCCTACTAACACAGATCCTTTTTATAGTGGAGAAAATAAGAGAAATACTTGTTTTACATATACAAATACCACCATATATGTCACTAAGACAATAAGTAACCTTACCATAACGAATAATGATGTTGTAACTCCACTGGCACTTTTTAATTGGACTATTACAAAGGCAGGAGGAGATATAAACTCTGGGAATTGTAATTTAGATCCAAACACTGCAATTTTATGTGCAATTGATGATCTAACCTTTGAACCAAGTAATGTAGTAGGTTATACTCAACAGCGATTTTATGGTTCGCCTGATTGATCAAAGTCAATTAAAATTACCACTTAACGACAATTATAATTACCGTTGTGTTTTATCCGATAGGGGGTACGTAATGGAGCCCGAAGGGCGGAATGAAGTACCCCCTATCGGGCCATTTTTCAAATCCCACCTTCTGTCGTTTTTTCTGGGTTAACTGTCTTCTTCCTTTTCGATTCCTCTAATCTGTAACTTGATATATTAAGTTCAAGTATTATACAGTGGTGAACCAAACGGTCTATAGCAGCTGCCGTAGTCATCGGATCCTTAAATATCTGTTCCCATCCGGAGAAAGGCAAGTTACTGGTCAACATTATACTGCCTCTTTCATATCGTTCTGACAATAAAGTGAACAGGACCTCCATTTCTTCTCTATTTTGCTGGATATAACCGATGTCATCAATCATTAGTATGTTATACCTGGATAATTGTTTTAGATATTTGGGCAGACGGTATTCTTGTTTAGCAACAAGCAGTTCCTGTACCATCAGGCTGCATTTCTTAAATAATACGTTATATCCCAGATAGATCATTTCATTGGCTATAGCACAAAGTAAGTGAGTCTTTCCACTGCCAGGATTTCCAAATGCGAGTATATTTTCCCGTCTGTTTACAAATCCGCCATCAAGGATTGAACTTAGCTGTCCTTCTACTTTCTTAGGCAATCGTTTTTTATCAAAGTTTGCCATCGTTTTCTCAAGTGGAAGTCTGGAGTCCTTCATCCACCGGTCTATTCTTTTGTTTTCTCTGCCCTGTTCTTCTTCAGAAAGAAGGTTGTAAAGGTATTCTTCATAACTTAAAGATTCCTTCCTTGCTTTCTCTGAGATTCCCTGGTAAGCTGATGACATTGAGGGCAGCCGGAGTATTTTGAAGACTGCTTTTATATCGGCGTGAAGTTGTTTCTCGTTCATGCTGCCACCTGATCTAAGTTTAAGAGTTCATCATAAACTGATACCTCAACAGGCATTATTTCAATCTCTCTTATCCCTTCGGGTTTTATTTCCTGAGTTAGAATGTCTTTTATAGTTTCAAATCGTATATCCCTTTCCTCAATGATAAGCTTCTGGATTGCCTCATCAACCAGTGATTCATTCACCCTGGCTGCAAGCTCCAGTATACGGATATATTCCTTGTTGGCTTTCTCTGGTATTAATGCTTTCAGAAAATCATAGGCTACCCGGAACCGGTGTGTAGGGAACAGATCTTCCTTATAAATATAATTTTCAAATGCTCCGGGTTTTCTTACTAAATAATCAATTATGTGCCGATATTGTATAAAGTGTTTCTTTCTTCCTTTTAGTCGTGGAAGGGTATCAATACATCTTTGTGCATACCACAACTCTATTTTATCTGTGAATACTTTTGCGGTTAATTTCTCCCCGATCAATCTGCTGTGTACTGAGTAAACATTGTGGCAGATTGTAACAGTGCTCCAGGTTTTTACTTTAACTATTTCCCTTTTCTGACAGTCAAGCTTTTGGGATGGAAGCGCGCGAAGATGTTTTATCTCTTCGTCAAATCTTATCTTTGTTCCATTATTTAATTTGGCAAATAGCTTCTTAAGATAATCCCTGTATGCCTCCAGGCTTTCAAAATCCCTGCTGCCCCTGAGCATCATCTGCTGATCTACTAATTTCTTAAATCTGTTATGGCTCTGTTCGGTGTCTCCATTTTGATTTGCTTTTCCAGGCTCTATCTTTGCAGGCTGCATCCCATAATGCCGGATCAAGGCTGAGTATCTTTCCGTAAATATTTCGGGGTTTCCGGTATTCCTTACCGCAGCCGATAAGCTGTCTGTCTGATGTATTTTTACTGTTCCGCCTAATTCCCACAATGCTGCCTGAAAACCATCGCTTAGGCTTTCAAAACTCTCTGAATAACAAATAATACCGGTCTGCCAGTTTGAATAAGTTAAAATGAAATGATATATCAAATGATCAAACCTCTCCCCGTTTATGGTTATATTCAGCTCGTTCATACTTGTAAAATCACTTTCACATTTCTCTCCCGGATGATGAACCTGAGGGAAAATTACTTCCTTTGCCTCTCCCTCCAGTGCCCGCCACTGACGGAACTTTCTCTGAAGTGTTCTCAATTGCCCGCTGGTATATCTATCCGGATTTTCTTCCTGCAGGTACTCAAATACTGTTTTAGCTTCCAATCCGGAATTAAGCCTTAGCATTTCGTTAATTTTTTCATTATCCTCTTTGAATGGATCTTCCCTTGTTCGCCAGGTGTGGTCTTTCTTTAGTTCCTCCGGCAGTTTTTCGGCTTTTATGTATTTGCGGGCTGTTTTTTCATTTATTCCCACTTTCTCTGCTGCATCCTCGATGCTTATACCTTTGTTGATTAGCATTCTTAACCTTTTTATTTGTCCGTTTGTTGTCATCCTGCACCCTAATTATTTAGTGCACGAATGTTAATTGTTTTTACCTGAAACCGGTAATTTTAATTGTCGTCAAACGGTACTTCTAAATGTCGCTAATCACCTGATAATTGTTATCCTGCTGGATCATATGTTTTAAATGGCAGAATTGAACAATTATATACCACTTCATATGACCGGACTCGTGTTATGGTTGGGACTGGAATTCATGAAACTAGGACATGCTAGGGGTATTACGGGAGACGATGTTACAAATGATCTAAATCCTCCTCATTCAGGAGATTATTCTCTCTTTTGCATAATTAGAACGCCTTGTACTAGTATATCAAACTGGTATGATAATCCAAGATTCTGTGATGGACACAGAGATTTTCTAAAAACCATTACTTGGTAATAATGGAGGGTATTATGAAATATTTAATATTTATCATATGTATTTGGAGCGTAATAGCAATTGCGCAGAAACCTTTAAAATTGGAAGTTGTTTTTTCCAAGACAATTTATAGTATTGGAGAACCAATAGATATAGGACTAGTGCTCAATAATAATACTGGAAATAATCTACCAAATGATACAGACATTTCGGTAATATTTAAGCTGCAGGATGAAAATGGAAGTTACTTACCATATACAGGTCTGTAATGCTTCAACCGAAAAGTTACATTCCTGAAAAAAATATTTGTTGATTAATCTCATTTTTATACCCGCTTCAATTACTTCGCTACGACATTTACCGGATGTCTTCGCTTCGTAATTTCCGCTTGCCTTTTCTTTCTTTTCAATCAGGCTGCTTCTTTTTTTGCTGCCCAATATGCTGCTCTCTTTTGTTCCGCCTTCTCTAGTTTATTTTCCCTCTGCTTTATCCTTTCTTCTTTCCTTCCCAGAAGGTAGTCTTCTGGTGTTAAATAACTAATCGAGGCATGCAGCCTCACTACATTATAGAAATTAACGTAATCTTCGATATAAATCCTATAATCTTCTATAGTTACAGGGTGTTTTATCCTTAAACATTCCTCACTGATGGTTCTGTGAAAGCGTTCTATTTTCCCGTTTGATTCCGGATATCTCACTGATGTCCTGATATGTGTCAACTCAGCTGTTTTGATAAATTCCTTAAATTCTTTTGATATAAACTGACTCCCATTATCCGTTATTACTCTGGGCCGGGCTCCTGGAAATTTATCCCTTGCTTTCTGTATGGTCAGCTCCACATCATACTCACTCATCGTAAGCCGCACTTCGTGGTGTAGTACATACCGTGAATATCCATCCAGGACCGAGATAAGGAACAAATATGTCCCCAGGAAATTCAGATATTTTATATCCACGTGCCAGTGCTTATGGGGACCATCCGGCTGCCTGAAACCATTGCCCTTTGTATTCTTTTTGTCCGTATTCCATTTATTCAATAATCCGGCACTTTTGAGTATTCGATAAACAGAGGATGGATGTACTGCCACTATATCCAGGTCAAGCATTTTATAGGTTATCCTTCTGTAACCGTCTTTGATAAAATAGGCATTCTCAGCATAATGCTCCCTGGCATAATCTTCTATTATCTTTATCTCCTCAGGTGTCAGCCAGTGACTCTTCGGGATGCTTCCGTTATGACGGTTTGGAGTTCCGGCTCTTCTGAGCCAGTTATAATATTTAACCCGGCATAACCCTATGTGAGATAATAGTTTTCTGACCGGTATTCCGCTCCTTGTTGAAAGATAGCCCACGTGCTCTACTACTGAGTCTCTTATTTCAGGCTCTACCCACATTTTGCTCAATACTCCCCATTCAGCTTTTTTTTTAATCTAAGGTTATCTTCGATTATCTCGCTAATCAGTGAGTCCTTATCCTTCAGCTTGCTCTCCAGTTTATTGACTTTTTCTTCCTCTGATTTATGCACCCGCTTCTTTGTGAATATCGCTGATGCTCCGCTAAAGAGCTCTTTCTTCCACATATAGAAAAGATTTGGATGTATTCCGTATTGCTCGCAGATCTTTCCAACCGGCACCTGGTTCTCCAGATGTTCCCTTAATACTTTTACCTTGAATTCTGCTGTGAACTGACGTTTTTGAGCTTTCATTGTTACTCCTGAAGTTTTTATTTTTAGTCATAATATATTTCTTCAAGTGTAACTTTTCAACTTAAGCATTATACTCGGTTCAAGGAGGAATATTATTAGCGCAGGTCATCACCAGTCAAAAAATTACGTTCAATAGATCTAGTACAACTGGGAGCTGGGGAAATCTAAAATTTGATGGTTCTTCTTCTGCAAATTCAATACTTAGTAATGTTGAAATTAAAAATGGTTCCGGTGTTCAATGTTTAAATGGAGCTGACATAACTATCCAAAATTCATTAATTGACCATTGTACTCACGGGATATACATTTACGGAGCGGCCCCTTCGGTACTTAATAGTAGTATCATAGACCCATACGGTAACGGTATATATGGAGAAACGTTGGGATATAGACCCCTAATAAAAGGAAATGTGATAAAAAAAATAACGAATTATTTGCATACTTATGAAGGAATCTACTTTACAAATAATTCTGCAACATCGTATATAACCGGTAATGATATTCAGGGCTTTGATTATGGATTTTATTTTGCAGGTGGTGGCCAAACATATTTCTGGGATGGCCTTGGAACTTCTAATCCAAATAACCGTTTTACCAATAACAGAACTGGTTTTTGTTCTGCCTATGGCAGTTTTATTTTGGCTGGTATTCAGGGTTATTTGAATAACAATAGCATATATGGCAATACCTTATATGATGCAAAAGCCTATCAAAAAGGTGCTATTATTGCAGAATATGATTGGTGGGGCGCTGATGGAGCTCAACTTTCAACAACAACCGGCGGTACAATAAATGCCAGTAATCCATTGGACTTTGATCCCTGGAACAATGGTACCCCAGATGACGATTCACCCTTTGGAAGTTCAGAAATTACTATGAATCCTCTCGAGGGCGATGACGATATAATTCAAGCTATCTGTTTTGAACGTCAGGGTAGAATCGCTGAGCTAATTGGTTTATGTAAACAAATTATCCGGGACAATGGAAATACAAACTTTGCTATTTCTGAACTAATATATGTCAAGATTAAGCATCATATCAATAATATCCGTGACTATCTGGATTCTTTGACCATAGGCAACAGACCATTCAAGGCAAAATTACTCTATTATCTGGCAGGTTTATCTCTATATGAAGGTCATTACAACATAGCAAATATACTCTATACCAAGATAATCAATGATTTTCCAAATTCTCGTGAGGCAGTTGATGCATTATTTGAAAAGTTCTTTGCTGAATTAAATATCGCGGAGAATAGAGAATTGGCTGGAGAGTTGCTATCTGAACTTCAAGCACTGGAAATAAACGATGATGATTTCCTTATGCGACTGGAGATGGCGGAATACCTGTACAACGGATCAAGCGGTTCTTGTATGAATAAGCCTGGTGCCGTAAATGAAGTGAGCGAAGTTATGGAATATGCTCTCTTCAATAATTTCCCTAATCCCTTCAACCCGGCAACAACGATAAACTATCGGTTGCCGCAGACGGGATTTGTTACACTTAAGGTCTACGATATTCTCGGTAAAGAAGTAGCAACTCTGGTTAATGAACAGAAAAATCAGGGAAGATATTCCGTCAATTTCGATGCTTCCAATCTGGCAAGCGGTGTATACATATATCAGCTGCGGGCTAATGATTATGTAAGCACGAAGAAGATGTTGTTACTTAAGTGATTTAAGGGAGCGAAAGCTCCCTTTTATAATTTATCTGAATCTGATTAATCATCCTATACTTTCGACCTTCCAATTGGATTTTTATGGTAAAGATAATATATCCTACGTCATATGGGTTCCAACCCCTAAAGACGCCCAGCCATACAATGAATCAACAAAACATATACTCGAAAACCCGCACCTGATCTATATAACTG
>CAWIUG010000018.1:0-12880 GCA_963839165.1 uncultured Bacteroidota bacterium
GACCGGAACCTAAAGCGAAATTTATTGTTACCGGGTTATCTGAGTTTATCGGGGTGCCTGATGAATCCAGAACCTCAAATACAAATTGTACTGTTTCATTCGCACCGCTCTCTTTCACCCCGATGTTTGGGGCAGATTGTGAATAAAGATAGATTGATGCTGCTTGTCCCCCTCCGCCTGCACCCTGCTGCTGAATCAGACTTAGTAAAGGCACATCAGCAGTCGAGCCAACCTGTGCAAATACTGAAGTGGTATCACTAAGATACCCTGAATGACTGGCTACTATTATAAGATCGGCATCCTGGTCTAAATTAACCTCTATAATATAATTTCCCGAATTATCTGTGGAAGTACCCTGCGCTGATATACCGCCGTAAACATTAACTGAAGCGTTACTAACTGGATTACCGGTAACAATATTAACCACAGTACCAGATAATGTTGCTATACCACCTGTTTGAACAGGGGGTGTAAATTTACAGCCTGATAAAGTCAGCCCTAAAATTATTAGTACGTATAATATGTGGATATAAAAATTTTTCATTTTATTCTTTGCTTAATTATTCAAAGTTATTTGTTGAATTTATCGATATAATCAGGTTTTGGTTTAAGTTTTTCCAGTTCCTGCTCATGCTTCTCCAGTTCATCCTGAATTATATGCTCTTTTTCTGCTTCATCTACTCTTTGTTCAAGTGTGGGAAGCAGGTCTGCTTTTATCACAATTATTACTTCCTTTTTCCTGTTTAATGTCTGATCGCTTCCTGTAAGATACCTTATTCCAAGAACCCACCATGGCAAGTCTTTCAGGAACGGGATTCCGGTCCTTACTATAGTCTGTTCATTTATGAATAAACCGCCTATAACTGTCTGTTCGCCGTTAAGTAGGAGTACATCGGAAGTCGCCTGTGTCTTTTTAACTTCAGTTGTCAAATCGCTTGGCAGAAATGAACTTTTTTCGGCATTTATTTTTAAAAGAATATAATTTATTCCTTTTTTGCTATATACATACGGTGTAACTTCAATGATTGAACCCGCAGAATAGAATCTTTCAATTGTATTGCCAGAAAAATCCCTCTGTTTAATTGAAAAATCAGATCCTACCTGGATCCTTCCTTTTTGTTTATCTCTGTACGGTTATTGAAGGACTCGTAATTATTTCCCCAAGATTCTGGGTTTCAAAAAACCTGAACATTGCTGTTGTATTTCCATGGAAACTTCCCACCGTGTATTCCAGATCAGTGCTTATATTTGCATGCGGGGGAGTAGCCTGATTTTGAGAAACATTAGCTTGGCGCCACTGTTTGTGTACTAAAATCAGAGCCTATATTAATCCCGCCCTTTGAAAGTAAAACTTGCCAATCAATTCCCAGTTCCCTGGTTTTTTCTACATCAGCTTCAAAAAATACTGCGGAAATCCTGACTTCCCTTGCATCGATATCTGCGTAAATATCATCTTTTAACACTTCTTCTTCTGTTTTTTCTTTTCCTTTGATAACGATCAGGTCCGCTTTCTCTTCATATGTCAGGTTGAAAGCATTCACGATTAAATTAAGTGCATCTTTATACGGCATTTTTTTAATTTCGACCCCTATCGGAGAGGAAATCGATAAGTGTCGAAGTAATGCTTTTCCCGGTTACAAGCTCGCTTACAGCACTGAGCATTTTAATTGCCTGGTCGAAGCTGGCATATTGCGAAATGGATACAAGCTCTACCGGGTTATATTCCCCGGATAATTTTTTCTCAAGATCCTGCTGAGCACTGATTGGATAAATAATAATTAAAAATAATAATATGATTACCGGAAATTTCATTTTATTTTCCTTCTTTTTGATTTTTCTTCCCTATTTTGAGGGTCTGATATTCAAGGATCCCTCCCTTGTTGAGAACGAAAGTAACAGTCTCGTTCTCATAGTCAATATCCATCAGGTATCCCAGGTAAACAGAATCTCCTTTTTTCATAAGTAATGTATTACCCTTTGAATCTGAAATAAAAGCCCCCTGGGGTACCAGTGAAATTAATGTGGCATCCTGAATGTCAGGAAGATTGTTGACATTCGGACGAATTTCATTTCTGACCAGCGGGAAGAATGCATCGTAAAGTCCGCCTGTTCTCAGATCATTTTCATTATAATTAACTTCAGCATACCTGTCGCTTGAGGAATAATATACTTTAACTTCTAATTCAAATTTTACCAGGTAATGAGGGATCCCTTTTTCATCCACACTCGTAGTTCCGGTTACATTAGCTGATTCAATTTTCTTCAGCTCTTTGCTGTGTTCGATTGCATATATTAAGCCGTATACATTGTCAAAGGCGCCATTGCCGCTGACCTTATATGTATAGAAATTAAAACCATTTTCAGTTCCCTTACTTACAAATTCGGTATTTGTGAAGGTATATAGAGAATAATCTCCGCTGTAGGAGTCAACGAAATTGAAGAAATTCGACTGAGGCAGATTCTGGGGAATGGTAAATCTGCCTGAAAAGAGTAATGAATCTACCACAGCTACTTTTTCCGATGCCTTTTTTAATTGAATTTGTAAAGTTTCAAGGCTCGAATAATTTGCTCTTAGCTTAACCAGTTTCTGATCTTTAATATCCAGGTCTTTCTGCTGAATCCCGAGTGTATAAATCATGCCTGCAGCAGTAATAAGAACAAATATAACGATTAAGAGTATTAAGGATTTATTTCTTTTCTTCATTTTGGCTGCCTCCCATCAGGTTTCCTGCATCAATCGAAAACTTAAATGCCCGGGTCTCGCGCAAAGGTTCGAACATGATATTCTGCAGAATAGCCCCGTTATATGAATCGGATAGCTCTTTGACTATTATCCGTGAAAATGTATACCCGCCGAGCTTTACATTCTTTTGTTTATCCATTGTAAGCTGGTTCATCCACATATTTCTCTTTTGATTTGCAAAATTTGAAAGTTTTTTCATCTGCACACTCAATATCCCTGTTCCGCTTGATAGCTGGTTAAGTACAGCTTTGGTCTGATCGACATTCTGGATCTTACTCTCATAACTTTTTATTTTTTCAACTGTTTCCTTGTTCTGTGCCTGGATTACAAGGAGTTTATTTATTTCATTATCCTTTTCCTTTGATGAAACAATATTTGAAAATGTTTTATTGATGAAGAATACTGCGGAAAGAATAATCAATCCAATCATCAGGTATCCCTGCCATCCAAGCTGAATAATCTTCTGTTCTTCTTTTATATAATTAGGCAGAAGGTTTATTCCCGTAATTTTCTTATCAAGTTCTGCGAAATATTCTTCGGCGACAGCGGCAGGGATTATGAAAGAGGATTCAGTGCTGAAAGAATCAACTCCCTCGATTTCCAAAGATTCAATTTCCTGGAACGTTACATTAGCTGCAGGGTATGCTTCACTGACTACTAATAACAGATCCTCCGTTTCATCCTCGCCGCAGATTATTATATTCTCAATATTGTTGATTGCTCCGTGCTCCATTTCAAGCAGTATCTTACTGACTATAACATTATGTGCGTTGAAGCTATTTTTCCCAACAGATAATGTGGAACCTATATGAAAAAGTCTATCCCCCCTGAGAAATATTAATTTCGAATATTCCTTTCCGACATAAAGAATTAAGGATGTTTCTTTATCCCCGAATCTTTTCTTCCTCGCTATGTAAGATGCAAGTGAGATTTCCGCGCTTTTTACAGTCGGTATCTTAAAGAACTTCCTGTTATTCATTCTTGCGAGTGAATCTATTGCCTGCAGGTAGCTGCTCTGTCCTGAAGGATAAACTGCGAGCCTGGTATCATCATAAAGCTGAACAAAATCAATTGTGGTCTCGATTTTACCTTTTGGATTTATATTAAGAGAAGCAAGATCTTTTTCATCATTTACTTTCTGGAAATAAATAGCCGGCTCAGAAAGTATTGGAATAAACTTGCATTTTGAAAGATCCTCTCCCAGAAAAAAATTATTCAGTTTCTGCAGGAAAGTTCTGTTGAATGCAGTTGATTCTTCCAGAACAAAATTATACTGATATTTATCCTTAGGTTTATTACTCCCGTTTGATTTTTCCCCGGCTTTCTGTTCAGTAAATGCTAAAGAGGTATCTATCGATTCAGCTTTAACCAGTTTAAGCTGATCGCTCTCTTTTTCAAATATTGCTATTTTACTATCGTTACCTTCAAAATAAAGACATGCAATCTTACTCATAGCTCGATGCTCCGATTATTTGTCTGAATAATTCTTTATTATTTGCATACTGAAGACCATTTTCCAATGAAATTCTTCTTTCCATATATAATCTTTTCAGGTCCTGTTCCATAGTAACCATCCCTGATCCGGAACCCTGGTTAATCATCATATAAATTTCACCGGTATTATTATTTTTTATTGCTGCCCGACATTAGAATTTACTATTAAAATTTCTTTTGCCAGGATTAATTTTCCATCTATGGCCGGTACAAGTTTCTGTGAAACTACAGCAGTAAGCACATCTGCAAGCCTGTTGCGGACTCTTTCCTGTTCACTTTTATCAACTTCGGCAACGATCCTGTCAAGTGATTCAACTGCTGAAGAGGTATGAAGAGTTGAAAAAACTTTATGCCCTGTATCTGTTACTTCCAGTGCCGCCATTATTGTTGCCGGGTCTCTCATTTCACCGATTACCATAACATCCAGATCCTGCCTTAATGCCTGTACAACACCTTCGTGGAAAGTCAGGACATCCCTTCCGACTTCCCTCTGCCTTATAATACATTTCCTTGACCTGTGCACATACTCAAGAGGGGAGGCGATAGTTACGATGTGTGCATTTGCATTATCATTATGCCAGTCTACTATTGCATCAAGCGTGGTGGACTTACCTGAACCGGTAATACCGGTAATTAAAATTAAACCCTGTTTGACATAATTATATGACAATATTTTCAATGCATTCGAAGGGAATTCGAGCTGATCTAATGTCCTGAGGTCGGGGACAATAGAACGCATATTCATCGCAAGGCAATCCACATCGAAAAAAGCATCTCCTCTGAAACGGATCTCTGCATGATTGCCGTTCTTCCTTGCATACATACTATTGACATATTCAAATGTGTAGGAAAAATCAAGGTTCCTTATTTCTTCAAGCACTTTTTTTTGCTTATCATTCAGAACTGACAATATTATTAACGCCGATTCATCATGTGTAAATTTCGGCAGTTCCATTACCGGTTCTTTTTTTCCATAAATCCTGAACCAGACATAATCTTCCGTTCCATACCCTCCCAGTTCAATATCCGAAGCTTCCATATCGGTCATAACCTTCAGCAGGTTATTCATAATCTCAATCAGATGGAATCTTTCCTCATTATCCATTATAGAAAACTGTTCCATCAGAAAGCTTACCCTGTCAGGTCCCATGATAAAGCGCGGGATCTTAGAAGTATACTTCTGCAGCACATTCCTTGCCTCAGGGGGAATAATATTCTTTGGATTCGTTTTTACTGATGTTAAAGTCGGCATATTAATCTCAGGTTAAATCTTTTTAGTCGTCCGCTGTATTGGAGAGAACCTCTTCAAATGATGTCAGTCCCATTCTTACCCTTTCAAATCCTGATTCTCTTAAAGTAAGCATCCCGTCTTTTTTAGCGGCAATGCGGATGCTTTCCTCGTCTATCTTATCTCCTGCATTAAATATTAACTGGCTTAGTTCCTTGGTGAAAAATAAAGTTTCATGTATGGCGAGTCTGCCGCTGAAGCCGGTATGACCGCATTTATCACATCCATTGGGTTCATAAATCTTATAATTCTTCCATTCTTCCGGATCAGCTTTAATCTCATTAAAAATTGATCACTCGGATGATCAACCTGCTTTTTGCACTTCTGACATAATTTTCTCACAAGTCTCTGTGCAACTATAACATTTATTGCGTATGCCAAAAGAAATGGTTCAATTCCCATTTTATACAAACGTGATACTACACTTGGTGCATCATTCGTGTGAAGAGTTGTAAATGTTAAATGTCCTGTGTTTGCAAGTTTTATAGCAATATCAGCAGTTTCCCTGTCCCTTATTTCACCTACCATAACTACATCAGGGTCATGGCGCAGGATTGACCGTGATTGCCCGGTCAAAATTCATTTTATGGCTCAGTTTAATCTGTCTTGCTCCTTTAATTACATATTCAATAGGATCTTCGACGGTTAGTACGTTTAATGATGGATCCATTACGTGATGAAGAGCTGCTATGATCGTAGTACTTTTTCCGCATCCTGTCGGACCGGTGAGGATTACCATACCCTGGGGTTTGCTGATTGCTTTCTCGAAAGACAGTCTTGCATATCCTACAAGACCCAGTTCGTCAAGATCAGTAATTACTTTTCTGTCGTCAAGTACCCTTACAACAACACTTTCAAATTTATTTTTAATTTCAGAACCGGCAATTGGCAGAATTGAAACTCTGAAGCGGATAAGATGTCCGTCAATCTCTCGCTGAATAAATCCATCCTGTCCCTGTTCTCTTTCAAACCTGTCAAGTCCTCTTGATCTGTCTTTTACAACTGCGATCACTGCCTCCGGAAGAGTATTTTCCTGACGGTGCCATAAACTCAGCCGTCCGTCCACCCTGAAACTTATATCAGTTGTTTTGCTTCCGATTGGTATTATATGAAGATCGCTGGCGCCTTTCCTTACAGCTTCAACAAGGGCACCTTCAAAAAGATTGATCAGTGCACTTTTATTTATTTCAACTTCAAGCAGCCCTTCATCAATTGATCCTTCTTCTCTTACCTGCGAATAGTCATAAGTTTCTTCTTCGATATTTTTTAAGTACTCATTTTCCTGCGGAATTAATAATTCTATTATCTGCTCATACTTCTGCGCAGGCATATAAAATACATCATAGCTCTTTGCATTTAAGCTGTATGCTATTTTCGGAATTTCCCTTACTGTCGGGTCAACGGCGGCAAGTATTATTTTATCCAGGATCTTCTCATCATATTTAATCGGGATGACCCTGTTTGTCACCATTCGTCTTTTTAAATCATTATCAAACTTATTTATCAGTTTTTTAATTTTTTCAATCTGCTCAGAATTATCCTCTTCAAGATCTATTTCGAAAGTTCTGAAAGCATATAAATTTGCTACTTCCCTGTATATACTGTCATGATCATATTTGAAATCCTGCACAAGTATCTGTGCTAAATTTCTTTTGACCTTCCCGTTGCCATTAGAATGAATATTTTCATTTCTCCTTGCAGTAACAGCTTTTACCAGGGTTTTGGAATCAATGATCCCTTTTTTCAGCAGTATATAACCCAGCTTATTAGCAATATCATGATCAATATCGTAATTCTTTTCAGCCTGTATTTCTAATGTATTTTCTGACATAATTCGTTAGTTTTTTGCTCACTCAAAAATTAAATTTGTTCAATCATCTCCAATCAACTCAATCAACCAATCAACCAATCATCCAATCATTCAATCATCCAATCATTCAATCATTTCCCGCAATCGGGATTTCGGTGCTAATCCAATCCTCATACATTTTTCTTCTTTACCTTGTCAAATCCTTCACTCCCGGCTTGGTCGGACTAATGATAGCAGTCTCAGCAGAGACTACAGTTAACAATATCATTACAACAAGAATATACAGAGCAATCATTATCTGTACCCATTCTATAAAATTTTTAAACGATAAACCGTATCACTTTCATAATAATTTGCAAGTTGTATTGCAGCCTTTTTAATATTACCCGTTTCCTCTCCCTGTCTGAATTTTGAAATTGCGGTTTCAGGAAATACACCTGTTGCAACCAAAGCATCCGAGATCCCGATACCTTTATTCATCATAATTGGCAGAGCAACATTTTTAATTTGTTCCTCAAGATATTTATTCCCCATTGCTTCTGCACCTATCTTTATTGGCGTAATACTTACTGCCGAACCGGAGTATAATGTATAAAAAACCCTGCAGAAGATTTCGATATAGGTTTTATGCATTATTTCTCCAATCAAAGGGAGTTTTAATAACTGCTTATCAAACCATACCCTTCCCCGGGGATGTCTGTAAGTAAATATCCCTGCAATTATTGGTATAACAATAGCAGCTATTATATACCATACATTTGCCTGAAGCCAGTAAGCCATATCAAGTGTAAACTGAGTCATAGGTGGAAGTTTCATATTATAACAAAGAAAAGTTCTGCGGTAGCTGGAAAAATATATGCTACATACCATATAACTGCTGCATTGAGAACTAAAACAGTAACAAGGGGGGTAATTAATGCACTTCTAAGACTTCTTTTAAATTCATGCCTTCTTTCAAGGAATTTTGCAGTTGCCCTGTATACCTCTGCCATATTACCGCTTTTTGATGCAAGTCCGAGCATAAAGGCAGTAAAATATCCGAAGATATTTTTATGCTTCATAAAAGCAGCTTCGCTGTCCTCCCCCTGCTTCAGATCCTTGCTTATTTCTTTAAGAGTTTCTTTAAGAACTTTATTACGGGTATCATTTATAACAAAAGAAAGGATTTCTCCATAGGACATTTTCTCATCCAGCATATCAGAGCAGACTTTCACAAACATCAAAATATCTGCAGTAGAAGGTTTCATCTGGATATCAACAATTTTTTTATTAACACCTACTACCTGGTATCCAAGAAGAGTTAATGCCGATATTACTTCTTCTTTATTAAAAGCTTTCTGTTCACCCATTACAGGTTTTTCAGTACCGCGCCTTACCTTATACACAAATGTGCTTTTTCTCTCCAGCTTTTTAATCCGGAAATTATTCTGCACAGCAATTAGATTTGCTTTCTGCTTTGCAGAGGAAACAGAGTCGGCGGCTATTACGCCGCCAACCATCTGTCCATCAATTTTTTCAGCTGTGAATTTTAATTCAATCATTATACTCAGTTATGGTGCTGATATAGTAGCTATTACGCATATCTGTCCTATTACAATAGTGCTAACAGTCCAATGTATAGTTTAATGCTGTTTTTGGAGTTGCAGTTATTGTTACAAATGTTGGGTCTGTATCCTCGTCACATCATATGTTCCATTTGTTG
Source organism: uncultured Bacteroidota bacterium (assembly GCA_963839165.1). Lineage (GTDB taxonomy): Bacteria > Bacteroidota > Ignavibacteria > Ignavibacteriales > Ignavibacteriaceae > DATFVA01. The sequence continues at coordinate 9,038 of CAWIUG010000018.1, forward strand.
ATGTGCCTAAAGTGGGTTCTAAATTAGGCGTCCATTGATTCCGAAACGAATTTTGCAAATGATAAATCCACCACCTCCCATGGATATTGGGTTTTTTAAACCATTCCTGAGCATTTGATGCTATAATTTGATGAATGAGCTACTAATTCATCTTTAGCTCCTTCTTCAGCACCTACACCGAAATACTGGATACCAAGTACTACTGCCACTCCAACCAGAATGACACCAAGCACTATGAGCAATAATTGTTGTTGTCCCATTACGGACCTCCTCTAAATGTTTGTGATTGTTATTTAGTTGTTATATAAAGCTACCCTTCCCTCAAACTTCTGCCTAAGCAATTCCTTTTTTTATTTACTTAAAATCAACTTGAACCATTGTCACTCATCCAATCATGAGCATATAGAGGATTTTTGATCGGGTTAATGACACACAATCTTATCCTAAAAGCGTACCAGAAAAAAACTTCACTTTTTATTAAAAATCCTATATATATCTTTTTCAATTGTTCCATTATGAGAAAGATGTATTGACTTACAATCACTCCCTCAATCATCCAATCAACTTTCGTCATTCAACCATGCAACCGTTCAACCATCAATCATTCAATCATTCAATCATGCAATCATTCAATCAATGCATCCATGCATTTCTTCTCATTCCAACCACGATATTACGCGGTAATAATCCAGGTATGGAAACCAGGTTGGCGGACCGGTGGCTAACCTTTCATCAAAAACAACATGTCTGTTATATCCTGCAGTTAGTGTATTACTGCTAAATTGGGCAACTACTTCTTCTTTTCCTGCTGTCATTGAACCCTCTAAATAAATACTGCCGAGAGGAACATTGGCAGGAGAGCTTCCGAGTCCCTGAACTTTAAAACCTCCCGAATTGCAGAAAATACCACCATCTATCTGTATATTTTTGTTCACAACATTGTTTTCATATCCGCCTAAGTTCCCGGACGTTGAGACAAGTATATCATTCGTTGCAATTATTCCCAGCATATCAATCGGTTTTCCATCAGCATCAACTGATGCGGGGTTAACCATATATCCGCCCTCACCATTAGGTATCATCGGATCGGTCTTATAAACCATATCGCCCTCAAGATAAATATTTCCCGATCCTCCACCTGAACTTCCTTCAGAAACTATTGTAAGCTTACCGCTGAGGGTCCCGGAAATGAATATATCTGCACCTTTATTATAAATCACTCCATTAGGGGCTAATGCAGATATAGATACTGTACTTGCTGATGTTAAAGAGCTATAATTTGAACTATCCTGACCTGGATTTGAGCCTCCGTTCTTGATACGGGTTCGGTACGTAACTGTTCCATTGTCATGAAATTGTAACCAGAGATCTTTTGTGAAAGATGCCCCGGGACCTGCGATAGTTTGGTAATCCGGGTAATGCATACTTTTAAGCCAGCCGACTTTAACGCCTTCTTCATAGCCGCCTAAAAACTGTGGGTCAGAGCCGGAACCCATATCCTTGATTCCTTTGAGCGTTGTAACTTTTCCAAAATAAACCGGATCACCATCAACTACCAGGTATTGATTTGAATGAAAACCTCCCCATACTGTGTCGCCTGTTATCCAGGGACGCTGGGTAACACTTCCCGTTGATACCGAAGGGATAAACCATGCATATTTTGCGAGTGATGTCTCATCCCGCATTAGTTTTACTTTAACAATCTGTTCTTCATCCATAAAAGTGCCAATAGAAGTAAGTGTTCTTTGAGAGGGCCCGAGAGGAGTGATATTTACATCCATAACCCCTTTCTCGAAATTTTCATTGACTATGTTTCCGGTTTCGGTAGAGTCTGCAATAACTTTTTGTAATCCAACATTTGCCCCGCTGACTGCAATATTATGTGCTACTGTAGTTTTATAATAAGATACATGATTATCAGTAGACCGGGTAGCCAGTCCACCCCAGAAATAACCCATTACCATGAATATAATTGTAAATCCTAAAACTATTATCAATAAAGCCTTGCCTGACATCTCAATCCTCCTATCGTTTTATATTTCGTGATGACAATCTTATCTGCCTCCAGAAAGCCTGTCGGAAAGGATTATTTGCCGCATCATAGGATGCCGTATTTTCAACCTGTATATCTATCTGCAATGCCGTTATACCTGTCGGTGTTCCCGCTACCCATGTTAATGGTAAATCAGCAGGCGGAATTTCAGCAAGTGTTGTACTTCCGGATGCAGTTGATGAATCCCTGAAATATCTGATTTTAAATTTTGTTATCCCGAGGTTCACATCCCGAGGCAACCCATCATTTACTATTCGATATAAAAATCTATCATTTGGATTTGGAGTTCCCGGTAATTCAGAGGTCGGGCCAAGTTAATATTCTAAAGTATCAAGCTTTCCATCACCATGCGGATCGGTACTTCCATAAGCTGATGTCATTAAGTCTGTCAAAAATATTATTTTGCTGGTATCAGCATATAGAATTGCATCTTTCTCCGGGTGAGGCAATTCAAAAGGATCCTCACAATAGCCGATTTTTCTGAAATCATATTCCAGTACTTCTACAGTTGTTACAAGATTTTGCTGAACTCCCAGTTCACCGCTGAAATTATAAGTATTCTTTGTAGCATTATCATTCATTCTGAATAAAGTAAGAAGCAGGATACCTCCTATAATCATCGAACCCATGATATCTAATATAACGGATGTTCCCATATACTCACTTTATGGTAAAAAATTCCAGTAACTGTAAATTGATGACATTACCATCGTATCGCTCATCGATTTACTCCATACTTTTACGTTAATCTTTTTATGATAAGTTTGATTGCTTACCGAATCATCCAGAGCATTGTCATTAACATAAACTACCGTGCAAAATATAGTAAACACTGCGGAAGGCATCGAACTATCAACAGTAGTGTAATTATCATAATCATCAAAATCATTGAAGGTCCTTGCATCTGTTAAGTCTTCCCCGGAATCAATACCCAGATCAGCAGCAGATGTAAAGTAATTCGGGTCATATACCGTTGAGGAATCCACATAAAATATACTGTCGAACCTCTTCTTGCTCGCATCTTCGATTATCGATGAGGCTATAGAAGTTGCTGTAATCCCGAAGTTTGAATCATACATTACATCTTCGACATTCAACGAGTTTTTATTAGTATTCGTGATAAGAATAGTTAATAAAATCATCGCACCAAGTGCCAGTATCATTTGTATATTTGTCATTCCCTCACAAAGGTCTGAAATTGAAAATAATTTTTATTTAGCCTGGCAGCAAAATTACAATTGCACGCTGCTGCCGTTAACAAATAAATTAGCCGCTATCTTTGAAAAATTGGGTAAAAGTATCTCTCTCTCTTCAAGGAATATGGATCCGCTCAGATAAGGATTACCTTTTGACGGTGTGAACCGCAGCAGGTAATTATCATCGGATTTATCCGTGGTAATCAGCTCAATCACTTCGTCTACCATTATTCCGAAAGTCTTCTCAACGTTGTCTTCGTCGCTGTGATGCCTGATTATAAGTATCATCCTGCGTTTTTTGCTGTTTTCTGTAGGCAAATCCAGATTTTTGGAAATATCAATGATCGGAATATTTATGTTATATACCATTATGTGGGCTGTCCCGTTTAATGAATCATCCCTCAATGACTCAAATTCTTCCGTCCTCTTTATTAGATATACATCCTTTACATTAATACAAAATTCAAGCTCACATATTCTGAAAATGATTATCCCCGGTATTACTTCCGCAAGTTGAGAAATTTCCATTGGCAATGCTTTTTAATTTGGATGATTTAAAGCACAATTCAAATGCCATCATAAAAACTGCATTTA
>CAWIUG010000019.1:0-18223 GCA_963839165.1 uncultured Bacteroidota bacterium
GCTTATGCGAGTTAGGAAATGAAGCGGATTATAAGAGTGAAAGGACTGCATCTGCTTGCTGCGGTGGCTGACCTGTCCGGGCTCTAATTCAGCAGGCCGGGAGAGGCCCGCTTTACCTGATGCTCTACCAGAAGAAGGAATTAGGTGGAAATTTGAAGGGCAGGCCTTTGCGAATTTAATTTTAAGGCGGGACGTATTGAATCCACCGATAATGTAGATCAGAAAACTACTAGAAAGACAGCGTAGACCATAACCATTACGGCGATGAAGAAAAAGTTACTGAAGAAGACTTCCGCCTTGTTAACTCTCTCGGGAAAGAAAAGCTACGGATGATTTATGCGGAGTAAGAAATAACAAGATAAGGATTTGTAACAGGTGGACGAACTAAATTATGCTTTACTTTCATTCCTTAGGTCTAAGTGATACTATACAAACAATATTATAGAACAACATTTTAGATATGATTATCTTCTCTTAATTATATAAATCATACCATCATCCAACCGAACCACCTGCTTTAACTCAGCAATCTTATTCAATTCTTCAAGATTATACAAATTGGAGATAAGATAACTGTATCGATTAGACCATACCAGATATGAATTATTATTTTCTGGCCAGGCTCCTCTTAATTCCGATATATCATTTACCTTCTTATAAGAAACTAAACCATTAAATAGACCATTAAGAGATGGGGTAATTTCGGATTTAAGATTAGTTAAAATATATAAAGCATAAGGATCATTAGAGTAAATTGGATAATTATGGTTCAACCGAGTATCTTCACGTAAATAGTTAAAAGTCTGGCTGTTCTTCCAGAAATAATCATTGTAACCCAATTCCCTAATCATAGTATTATTGAATATGGGTACGGTAAAATGAAGGTATTGTGAGAACCATAAAGCATACCAGATAAATATTGTGGAGGATAATACTGCGATCTTAAGGACCTTTGGCAAATTTTCTGTCAGCAATTTTAATAATTTCGAAATAAAAATGATAATTAAGATAGTTAGTGGAATAAAAAGAGGCGATAAAAGCCGATCCCCGATTTCATTATAGGATACTATGCTTGATGAAATAATTAAAAATCCAAGATATAAAAGAATGAGAAAAATCAGATTGAGTTTGTCCATACAGAACTTTATAAAGTTGGCTATCTTTTTTTTTAAAAACCAGAAAGTAAGAATTCCAAATATTATCATAAGTACTACTACTACTATTGAACTATTCCAGAACATCCATCTCGGGAGATACCAAGAATAAATTGTATTATAGGTAAGCTTAATATTTTGAAAGAAATCGGATTTACTCGGCACAGGATATCCGGTGATCACATGCATTAGAAAATAATTTCTGATTAAAAAGCTTGAAATTGGAATCAGAGCAATAGCTGAAAAAATAAATAAATGTCGAGCTTTTACTTGTAGTTTATTATTTCCAGCAAAGAGTATATTGATGAATCCTGTGATTATCAATATAATGCCAATATACCTGGTTAGACATGCAAGAGCTACTATGGATGCAACGGTTAAAAGTGAAAAAAGATTACCTTTTTGTATATATATTTCTGAGGTAATCAAATAAAGTACAACAAAGCAAATAAACAGCGTCTCACTTATTGCTAATTGAGATACCATTACCAGAGGGATTCCAACTAATATTGAACATGCTCCAAGTAGTGAATACATAGGTGATGAATTTAAATACCTGAATAAAAGCAAACCCGACAAATAGACCGTAATACCAAATAGAATTGCATTAAAAAAAACAGCAGATTTAATAGGGTCTATGTTCAAAATGAGTTCTATAGTCGCCAGACAAATTGGGTAGAGAGGAGGGAAAATTGTTAAAGGTTTATCAGTAAAGCTGATTATTCCATTTCCATGGGCAATATTACGTGCGGCAGCAATGTAATTAACTGAATCAGGTATAAGTCCAATTCCGAGTTTTTCAGTACCGATAAGTGTGCTTATTGCTCCGAAAAAACTTAAAATTATTAGAAGGATTGTAAATCTGTGACGAACCCATCTCAAGGAGAAAATCTTTATTTTCATGACCAGTAACTCTCCCTATTTCAAAAAACAACTTGCTAAACGCAGTTTTTTTAATAATCATTATTTAATGCGGTCTATCCACATTGACAATGTCTCATTATTATAAATGTTTCCCATTTTTCAAATTCAACTCCAATGATTCAATTAAGAACAAGCTAACAATAGAGACTTAATATTTGAGCACTAATATTATTTCATATTTACAAACTGTGTTGGAAAATCCAGCTCCGCATCCTTAACCATCTGAATCACCGCCTGCAGGTCATCTATTTTAGGAGCCTGCACACGCACCTGTTCATCCTGTACCTGGGCGCTGACTTTAAGCTTTGAATCTTTTATCATTTTAGTTATTTTTTTAGCATTATCTTTAGAAATGCCGCTCTGCAGGTCAATGATTTGTTTCAGCCTTCCGCCTGCCGCCGGTTCCGGTTCATTCATCTTTAATGCTTTAATTGAAATTCCCCTGCGGATGAACTTTGTCTGCAGAATATCGATGCCGGCTTTCAGGGAATAATCATCCTTCGTATTGATCGAGATCTGTTTATCCTTTTTATTGAGGTCCATGGTAGTATTGGAATCCTTAAGATCATATCTCTGGTGTATCTCTTTCAGTGCCTGATTTATAGCGTTGTCGGCTTCCTGCAGGTCGATTTCTGATACGATATCGAAAGAATGATTCTGTGCCATTGGAAATTCCTTTTAGCTAAAAGTTATTTGCAAATTTAATGAACCGGGAATAGAGATAAAAATCAAAACAGAGGTTATACTACCCGGGAGTATCCCACTTTACCTGCCCCAGGGGTCGGGGTATATACGGGAGGGATATTGAGTTCGGTCTTCACCGGACTAAATCCCAGCTTTGGTGGAAATCGAAGCCCGGTAGTTTTTCTATTTAATAACGGGTAGCTTGCAGCGGTGGCTGAGTGTCCCGCTTTACCTGCCAAATAAATGTGTAGGCAGGCCCTTGCTTGATATCATTGAGGGCGGGATGTTGAGTTCGGCCCTACCCGGACGAAATCTTGAGTCCTCGAAATCCCGCTCATTTATTTCCTGCGGCGGGACGTGCTCTGACGGATATCGAAGCCGCCGATATCAACGAATCATTCAAATAAGAAAAGAAGTGGAACCAGAGAGAACTCTATTATTTGTGCTTAACCACTAATAACGTTTTCCCGTCACCAAGGATAAATAATATAATTCGTAAGTTGATTTTTACAGGTATACAGAGATAATGTAATTATTTCCAGTATAATGTCTGATAATTATTGAAATTTCAGCCGATAATATTAATTATCCTATGGCACTGATATTGTTTTAATATTCAAAACGAAATGGTATTATGATAAAATATATTAACTGCTCTTTTAACAATAATAACTGCTTCATTTCTCATATCCTCCTGCGGAACGTATAAAAATAAATATAGTTACAGGTTCGGAGATGACGGATTAATTTATAATGCCGGCAATGATGAACTTTACACCGGAACCATATTAGATACAGCAGATGTAGTAATTGAATTTCAGGTTGTCGATGGGAAGAAAAATGGTGAGTTCAAGACTTATTACTTAAACGGACAGGTTGAGAAGTTCGGATATGTAATAGACAATGAAAATATGGGCGAATGGACGTATTATTACCAGAATGGACAAATGGAAACTAAAGGAAGTTTTAAAAATAACAAACCTGAAGGAATATGGACTTCTTATTATCCGAATGGAAATATCAGGTGCGAAGGAAACTATAAGAACGGCAAACAGCAGAGTGCGTGGACATATTACAACGAAAAGGGTGAAATAATTAATATAATATTTTACCAGGATGGAGAATTTGTGGACCTGCAGCAGAGATTTTCATAAAATGTCCTAAGGATTTGAAGAGAAACAAAAATGGTTGCGTTATTAGCAGCCATTTTTAATTTGTCTACTCTTAATTTTAAACTATGTCTTATTACCTCGCCGTACCATAAATACTTATCTTTTTCTCTCCGTTAGGTCCTGAAGTGGAGATATCAATTATAGCCTGGTTAAGTTTTGTGGTATCGGGTTTTGAGTCAGTGGCTGTAAAAGCAAACATTGTAGATGCCTTACTTTGAGTATCCAGCAGTCTTATATCAGTATCACCTGAAACATCCAGATCACCCTTATTTACTTTTACTGATATCGTTTGTCCGCCGGATAACGGGTTGCCGTTTCCGTCGCTTACTGTAAAATTGAATGATTGTGACCCGCCATTCTGAATATCAAAGGTATGTTGGATTAACGGTGATTTGCGGAAAGCCTGAGAGTAACCGGATTGTAGAAGTCTGAAGCGTATTATTGTTTTCATCAATGGTAGTAGAAGTCACTCTGAAAAATCCCGGTCCGTAACCCTGTTCGTTCAGATCAGGAAAGGGCTGTGTCAGCAAAGTAACTGTGGCTCTTCCGGCTTCATCTGAATTGGCGGATCCGCCTATTATTCCCGAAGTGGCGGAAAAGTAAACTGCAGTTCCGGGCCTTACAGGATTGGAATACTTATCACCGACAAAAGCTGTGAATTGAATTTCATTTCCAATTATTCCATATGATGGATAATTCAGTTTATCTGATGCCACGGCAAAATGCCCGGGATCAGGAAAGCCGCCGTATATCGCAATAAGAATAGGTTTTGACCGGACTGCAACTTCATTTATAGTAAACTCAGCAATAATCTGTGCTACACCGGCTATGGTTCCCGTATTTAGTGTTACAGAAGCACGGCCGAGAGCGTTGCTTACAGCCGACTCGGGCGACAAATATTCACCGCCTCCGGGACCGGAACCTAAAGCGAAATTTATTGTTACCGGGTTATCTGAGTTTATCGGAGTACCTGCTGAATCAAGCACTTCAAATATGAACTGAACGGATTCATTAGAACCGCTCTCTTTCACCCCGACATTTTGAGCAGACTGTGAATAAAGATATATTGATGCCGCCTGTCCTGAAGATCCTCCGCCAGTACCCTGCTGCTGTACCAGGCTGAACAACGGCACATCCACACTTGAGCCTACCTGAGCAAATACTGAGGTAGTATCGTTTATGTACCCTGAATGACTGGCTACTATTATAATATCGGCATCCTGGTCTAAGTTAACATCGATAGTATAATTTCCCGAATTATCTGTTGACGTACCCTGCGCCGATGTACCGCCGTAAACATTAACCGAAGCATTATTCACAGGATCGCCGGTAGCGGAGTTAACGACAGTACCTGATAACGTGACAGTACCTCCCGTCTGAACAGGATTTTCAGGAGATTGAGAAGTGAACTTGCAGCCTGATAAAGTCAGTCCTAAAATTATTAGTACGTATAATATGTGGATATAAAAATTTTTCATTTTATTCTTTGCTTAATTATTCAAAGTTATTTGTTGAATTTATCGATGTAATCAGGTTTTGGTTTAAGTTTTTCCAGTTCCTGCTCATGCTTCTCCAGTTCATCCTGAATTATATGTTCTTTTTCTGCTTCATCTACTCTTTGTTCAAGTGTGGGAAGCAGGTCTGCTTTTATCACAATTATTACTTCCTTTTTCCTGTTTAATGTCTGATCGCTTCCTGTAAGATACCTTATTCCAAGAACCCACCATGGCAGGTCTTTCAGGAACGGGATTCCGGTCCTTACTATAGTCTGTTCATTTATAAATAAACCGCCTATAACTGTCTGTTCGCCGTTAAGCAGCAGTACATCGGAAGTTGCCTGTGTCTTTTTAACTTCAGTTGTCAAATCGCTTGGCAGGAATGAGCTTTTTTCAGCATTTATTTTTAAAAGAATATAATTTATTCCTTTCTTGCTATATACATAAGGTGTAACTTCAATAATTGAACCTGCAGAATAGAATCTTTCAATCGTATTACCCGAAAAATCTCTCTGTTTAATTGAAAAATCCGAACCTACCTGTATTCTTCCTTTTTGTTTATCTCTTACAGTTATTGACGGACTGGTTATTATTTCTCCAAGGTTCTGTGTTTCAAAAAACCTGAACATTGCTGTTGTATTTCCATGGAAACTTCCCACCGTATATTCCAGATCAGTGCTTATATTTGCATGGGGAGGAGTAGCCTGATTTTGAGCAGTAATAGCTGGGGATATTGTTTGAGTACTAAAATCAGAACCAATATTAATCCCGCCTTTTGAAAGCAAAATCTGCCAGTCTATTCCCAGTTCCCTGGTTTTTTCAACATCAGCTTCAAAAAATACTGCTGATATCCGGACTTCCCTTGCATCGATATCAGCGTAAATATCATCTTTTAATACTTCTTCTTCTGTTTTTTCTTTTCCTTTAATAACGATCAGGTCCGCTTTTTCTTCATACGTCAGGTTGAAAGCATTCACGATTAAATTAAGCGCATCCTTATAAGGCATTTTTTTAATTTCCACCCCGATAGGAGAAGCTAATGGAAACAGTCGAAGTAATGCTTTTCCCGGTTACAAGTTCACTTACAGCACTTAGCATTTTAATTGCCTGGTCGAAGCTGGCATACTGTGAAATGGATACAAGCTCTACAGGATTGTATTCCCCGGATAATTTTTTCTCAAGATCCTGCTGAGCATTGATGGGATAAATAATAATTAAAAATAATAATATGATTACCGGAAATTTCATTTTATTGTCCTTCTTTTTGATTTTTCTTCCCTATTTTCAGGGTCTGATATTCAAGGATCCCTCCCTTGTTGAGAACGAAAGTTACTGTCTCGTTCTCATAATCAATATCCATAAGGTATCCCAGGTAAACCGAATCTCCTTTTTTCATAAGCAGTGTATTACCCTTTGAGTCTGAAATAAAAGCTCCCTGTGGAACCAGTGAAATTAATGTGGCATCCTGAATGTCAGGAAGATTGTTTACATTCGGACGTATTTCATTTCTGACCAGCGGGAAGAATGCATCATAAAGTCCGCCTGTTCTAAGATCATTTTCATTATAATTAACTTCAGCATACCTGTCGCTTGAGGAATAATATACTTTAACTTCTAATTCAAATTTAACAAGGTAATGAGGGATCCCTTTTTCATCCACACTCGTCGTGCCTGTTACATTAGCCGATTCAATTTTCTTAAGCTCTTTGCTGTGTTCGATTGCATATATTAAGCCATATACATTGTCAAAAGCCCCATTGCCGCTGACCTTATAGGTATAGAAATTAAAACCATTTTCGGTTCCTTTGCTTACAAATTCGGTATTTGTAAATGTATATAGAGAATAATCTCCGCTGTATGAGTCTACGAAGTTGAAAGAAATTCGACTGAGGCAGATTCTGCGGGATGGTAAATCTGCCTGAAAAGAGTAATGAATCTACCACAGCTACTTTTTCAGTTGCCTTCTTTAATTGGATTTTTAATGTTTCAAGACTCGAATAATTTGCTCTTAGCTTAACAAGTTTCTGATCTTTAATATCCAGGTCTTTCTGCTGTATTCCGAGTGTATAAATCATGCCTGCAGCAGTAATAAGAACAAATATAACGATTAAGAGTATTAAGGATTTATTTCTTTTCTTCATTTTGGTTGCCTCCCATCAGGTTTCCTGCATCAATTGAAAACTTAAATGCCCTGGTTTCACGTAAAGGTTCAAATAGGATATTCTGCAGAATGGCTCCGTTATATGAATCGGATAGTTCTTTGACGATTATCCGTGAAAATGTATACCCGCCGAGCTTCACATTCTTTTGTTTATCCATTGCAAGCTGGTTCATCCACATATTTCTCTTTTGATTTGCAAAATTTGAAAGTTTCTTCATCTGCACACTTACTATCCCTGTTCCGCTTGAAAGCTGGTTAAGCACAGCTTTGGTCTGATCGACATTCTGGATCTTACTCTCATAACTTTTTATTTTTTCAACTGTTTCCTTATTCTGAGCCTGAATTACAAGGAGTTTATTTATTTCATTATCCTTTTCTTTTGATGAAACAATATTTGAAAATGTTTTATTGATGAAGAATACTGCGGAAAGAATTATCAATCCAATCATCAGGTATCCCTGCCATCCTAACTGGATAATCTTCTGTTCTTCTTTTATATAATTGGGCAGAAGGTTTATTCCCGCCATCTTCTTATCGAGTTCAGCAAAATATTCTTCTGCTACAGCGGCAGGGATTATGAAAGAAGATTCTGTGCTGAAAGAATCAACTCCCTCGATTTCCACAGATTCAATTTCCTGGAAAGTTACATTCGCTGCAGGGTAAGCTTCACTGACTACTAATAATAGGTCCTCAGTTTCATCTTCGCCGCAGATTATTATATTCTCAATATTGCTGATTGCTCCATGCTCCATCTCGAGAAGTATTTTACTCACAATAACATTGTGTGCATTGAAGCTGTTTTTCCCGACAGATAATGTTGAACCGATGTGAAAAAGCTTATCCCCCCTGAGAAATATTAATTTTGAATATTCTTTTCCGACATAAAGAATTAAGGATGTTTCTTTATCCCCGAATCTTTTCTTCCTGGCTATGTATGATGCAAGTGAGATCTCCGCACTTTTTACTGTCGGTATCTTGAAGAACTTCCTGTTATTCATTCTTGCGAGTGAATCTATTGCCTGCAGGTAGCTGCTCTGACCTGAAGGATAAACTGCAAGCCTGGTGTCATCATAAAGCTGAACAAAATCAATCGTGGTCTCGATTTTACCTTTTGGATTTATATTAAGTGAAGCAAGATCCTTTTCATCATTTACTTTCTGGAAATAAATAGCAGGTTCAGAGAGTATCGGGATAAACTTGCATTTTGACAGATCCTCCCCGAGGAAAAAATTGTTAAGTTTCTGCAGGAAAGTTCTGTTGAATGCAGTTGATTCTTCCAGTACGAAATTATACTGATATTTATCTTTAGGTTTATTGCTTCCGTTTGATTTTTCACCGGCTTTCTGTTCAGTAAATGCTAAAGAGGTATCTATCGACTCAGCTTTAACCAGTTTAAGCTGATCACTTTCTTTTTCAAATATTGCTATTTTACTATCGTTACCTTCAAAATAAAGACATGCAATCTTATTCATAGCTCGATGCTCCGATTATTTGTCTGAATAATTCTTTATTATTTGCATACTGCAGACCATTTTCCAATGATATTCTTCTTTCCATATATAATCTTTTTAAGTCCTGTTCCATAGTAACCATCCCTGATCCGGAACCCTGGTTAATCATCATATAGATTTCACCGGTATTATTATTTTTTATTGCGGCACGAACATTAGAATTAACTATTAAAATTTCTTTTGCCAGTATTAATTTTCCATCTATGGCAGGTACAAGTTTCTGTGAAACTACAGCAGTAAGCACATCTGCAAGCCTGTTGCGGACTCTCTCCTGTTCACTTTTATCAACTTCGGCAACAATTCTGTCAAGTGATTCAACTGCTGAAGAAGTATGCAGAGTTGAAAATACTTTATGCCCCGTATCTGTTACTTCCAGTGCGGCCATGATTGTCGCCGGGTCTCTCATTTCACCGATTACCATAACATCCAGATCCTGCCTTAATGCCTGAACCACACCCTCGTGGAAAGTCAGGACATCTCTGCCTACTTCCCTCTGCCTGATAATACATTTTCTTGATCTGTGCACATATTCAAGAGGGGAGGCAATAGTTACGATGTGTGCGTTTGTATTATCATTATGCCAGTCTACTATAGCATCAAGCGTGGTGGACTTACCTGAACCGGTGATACCGGTTATTAAAATTAATCCCTGTTTGACATAATTATATGATAATATTTTTAATGCATTCGAAGGGAATTCGAGCTGGTCTAATGTCCTCAGATCCGGCACTATGGAACGCATATTCATTGCAAGGCAATCTACGTCGAAAAAAGCATCCCCTCTGAATCGGATCTCTGCATGATTGCCGTTCTTCCGCGCATACATACTATTTACATACTCAAAAGTATATGAGAAATCCAGGTTTCGAATTTCTTCAAGCACCTTTTTTTGTTTATCATTCAGGACTGACAATATTATTAATGCCGATTCATCATGTGTAAATTTCGGCAGTTCCATCACAGGTTCTTTTTTACCATAGATCCTGAACCATACATAATCTTCGGTTCCATAACCTCCCAGCTCAATATCCGAAGCTTCCATATCGGTCATAACCTTGAGAAGGTTATTCATCACCTCTATCAGGTGGAATCTTTCTTCATTATCCATTATCGAGAACTGTTCCATCAGAAAGCTTACCCTGTCAGGTCCCATTATAAACCGCGGAATCTTAGAAGTATACTTCTGGAGAACATTCCTTGCCTCGGGAGGAATAATATTCTTTGGATTTGTTTTTACTGATGTTAAAGTCGGCATATTAATCTCAGGTTAAATTTTTAGTCGTCCGCTGTATTGGAGAGAACCTCTTCAAATGATGTCAGTCCCATTCTTACCCTCTCAAATCCTGATTCTCTTAAAGTAAGCATCCCGTCTTTTTTAGCTGCAATGCGGATGCTTTCCTCGTCAATTTTATCTCCTGCATTAAATATTAACTGGCTTAGCTCCTTGGTGAAAAATAATGTTTCATGTATGGCAAGTCTGCCGCTGAAGCCGGTATGACCGCATTTATCACACCCATTGGGTTCATATACCTTATAATTCTTCCATTCATCCGGATTAAGCTTTAATCTCATTAAAAATTGATCGCTCGGATGATCAACCTGCTTTTTGCACTTCTGACATAACTTTCTCACAAGTCTCTGGGCAACTATTACATTTATTGCGTATGCTAAAAGAAACGGCTCAATTCCCATTTTGTATAAACGCGAAACAACACTCGGTGCATCATTTGTGTGAAGAGTTGTAAATGTTAAATGTCCTGTATTTGCAAGCTTTATAGCAATATCAGCAGTTTCCCTGTCCCTTATTTCTCCTACCATTACTACATCAGGATCATGACGCAGGATCGATCGTATTGCCCGGTCAAAATTCATTTTATGGCTCAGCTTAATCTGTCTTGCTCCTTTAATAACATATTCAATAGGATCTTCAACGGTAAGCACGTTTAATGAAGGATCCATTACATGATGCAGTGCTGCTATGATCGTAGTACTTTTTCCGCATCCGGTCGGTCCGGTGAGGATTACCATTCCCTGGGGTTTGCTGATTGCTTTCTCGAAAGATAGTCTTGCATATCCTACAAGACCCAGTTCGTCAAGATCCGTAATTACTTTTCTGTCATCAAGTACTCTTACAACAACACTTTCAAATTTATTTTTAATTTCAGAGCCCGCAATCGGAAGAATTGAAACCCTGAAGCGGATAAGATGTCCGTCAATCTCTCTCTGAATAAATCCATCCTGTCCCTGTTCTCTTTCAAACCTGTCAAGTCCTCTTGATCTGTCCTTAACAACTGCGATTACTGCCTCAGGAAGAGTATTTTCCTGCCGGTGCCATAAACTGAGCCTGTCCGTCTACCCTGAAGCTTATATCAGTTGTTTTGCTTCCTATTGGTATTATATGAAGATCGCTGGCTCCTTTTCTAACTGCTTCAACAAGGGCACCTTCAAAAAGATTTATCAGTGCACTTTTATTTATTTCAACTTCAAGCAGCCCTTCATCAATTGACCCTTCTTCTCTTACCTGCGAATAGTCATAAGTTTCTTCTTCGATATTTTTTAAGTACTCATTTTCCTGCGGAATTAATAACTCTATTATCTGCTCATACTTCTGCGCAGGCATATAAAACACATCATAGCTCTTTGCATTTAAGCTGTATGCTATTTTCGGAATTTCCCTTACTGTCGGGTCAACAGCGGCAAGTATTATTTTATCTAAGATCTTCTCATCATACTTAATCGGGATGACCCTGTTGGTCACCATCCGTCTTTTTAAATCATCATCAAACTTATTTATCAGTTTTTTAATTTTTTCAATCTGCTCGGAATTATCTTCTTCAAGGTCTATTTCGAAAGTTCTGAAAGCATATAAATTTGCTACTTCCCTGTATATACTGTCGTGATCATATTTGAAATCCTGCACAAGTATCTGTGCTAAATTTCTTTTAACCTTCCCATTGCCATTCGAATGAATATTTTCATTTCTTCTTGCAGTAACAGCTTTTACCAGGGTTTTAGAATCAATGATCCCTTTTTTCAGGAGTATATAACCCAGCTTATTAGCAATATCATGATCAATATCGTAATTTTTTTCAGCCTGTATTTCTAATGTATTTTCTGACATAATTCGTTAGTTTTTTGCTCACTCAAAAATTAAATTTGTTCAATCATCTCCAATCAACTCAATCACTCAATCATCCAATCATCCAATCATCCAATCATCCAATCATTCAATCATTCAATCATTCAATCATTCAATCTCATTCATCCTCATTCACTTTTCTTCTTTACCTTGTCAAATCCTTCACTCCCGGCTTCGTCGGACTTATAATAGCCGTCTCTGCAGAAACAACAGTTAACAATATCATTACAACAAGAATATACATAGCAATCATTATCTGCACCCACTCAATAAAATTCTTTAGACGATAAACTGTATCGCTTTCATAATAATTAGCAAGTTGAATTGCTGCTTTTTTAATATTTCCAGTTTCTTCTCCCTGTCTGAATTTGAAATTGCAGTTTCAGGAAATACACCCGTTGCAATTAAAGCATCCGAGATTCCGATACCTTTATTCATCATGATCGGTAAAGCAACATTTTTTATTTGTTCCTCAAGATATTTATTTCCCATTGCTTCAGCACCTACCTTAATTGGAGTAATACTGACAGCGGAACCGGAATATAATGTATAAAAAACCCTGCAGAAGATCTCGATATAGGTTTTATGCATTATTTCTCCAATTAAAGGGAGTTTCAATAACTGTTTATCAAACCAGACTCTTCCCCGTGGATGTCTGAAAGTTAATATTCCCGCAATTATTGGGATAACAATCGCGGCTATTATATACCAGACATTCGCCTGAAAGCCAGTAAGACATATCAAGAGTAAATTGAGTCATAGGAGGAAGTTTCATACTATATCTTAGAAAAAGTTCTGCTGTAGCAGGAAAAATATATGCAACATACCAGACGACAGCAGCATTAAGTACTAAGAACTGTTACAAGGGGAGTAATTAAAGCACTCCTAAGACTTCTTTTAAATTCATGTCTTCTTTCAAGAAATTTTGCAGTTGCCCTGTAAACTTCTGCCATATTACCGCTTTTTGATGCAAGTCCAAGCATAAAGGCAGTAAAATATCCGAATACATTTTTATGTTTCATGAAGGCAGCTTCACTGTCTTCCCCCTGTTTCAGATCTTTGCTTATCTCTTTAAGTGTTTCCTTTAGAACTTTATTGCGGGTATCATTTATAACAAAAGAAAGTATTTCTCCATAGGACATTTTCTCATCCAGCATATCAGAGCAGACTTTAACAAACATTAAAATATCTGCGGTCGAAGGTTTTTTTTGAATATCAACAATTTTTTTGTTAACGCCTACTACCTGGTATCCGAGAAGAGTTAATGCCGAAATTACTTCTTCTTTATTAAATGCTTTCTGTTCACCCATTACAGGTTTTTCATTACCCCGCGCTTACCTTATATACAAAAGTGCTTTTTCTTTCCAGTTTTTTTATCCGGAAATTATTCTGCACAGCAATCAAGTTTGCTTTTTGCTTTGCAGAGGAAACAGAGTCGGCGGCAATTACGCCGCCAACTATCTGTCCATCTATCTTTTCTGCTGTGAATTTTAGTTCAATCATTACTAGGAATGAAGTTAATTTATTGTTGTTGTCATAGTCTGTTGGACCTACTACCGTAGTAACATTTAAAAAATTAAAGCCTCCGACTGGCCAGTTTGGTATTCCAGCAATTGTTAGAACTGTGTCATTAGTAGAAACAGTATAATCCCCATTTGTCGAATATTTGAGATCCATAATTTAGTGTCAATAATAAGTTGGTGAAATCGGTCAAATGTATTACCACCACCTCCCATAGAAACAGGTTTTTTAAACCATTCTTGAGCATTGGAACCGATAATTTAATGTATGAGCTACTAATTCATCTTTAGCTCCTTCTTCAGCACCAACACCGAAATACTGAATACCAAGTACTACTGCCACTCCAACCAGAATGACACCAAGCACTATGAGCAATAATTGTTGTTGTCCCATTACGGACCTCCTCTAAATGTTTGTGATTGTTATTTAGTTGTTATTAAAGCTACCCTTCCCTCAAACTTTTGCCTATGCAATTCCTTTTCTTATTTATTCTATTTTGATACTTGAATTCACCTCTTAGAACTTTTCACTCAATCAGTTTTGAGCATTTAGAGGATTATTTGATTGGGTAAATGACACTTAAACCTTATCCTAAAAGCATACCAGAAAAAAACTTCACTTTTTTCTAAAAATCCGGTATTCACTTTTTTTCAATTGTTCCATTATGAGAAAGATGTATTGACTTACAATCACTCAATCACTCAATCACTCATCACTCAACCAATCAACCAATCACTCAATCTTACATCATTCAATCATTCAATAATGCATCCATGCAATTCTTCCTCATTCCAGCCATGATATCGCTCTATAATAATCCAGGTATGGAAACCATATCGGCGGACCTATTGCAAGTCTCTCATCAAAAATCACGTTTCTGTTATAGCCATCAATCAAAGTATTTCCAGCAAAGTCAGCAACAACTTCTTCTTTTCCTGCAGTCATAGCTCCCTGCAGGTAAATACTGCCTAAGGGTACATTCACCGGAGATTTTCCCAGATCCTGTACATTAAATCCACCCGAATTGCAGAATATTCCTGCATCAATGTGGATATCATGATTCACAACATTATTTGTATACCCCCCCAGATTGCCGGCTGTAGCAACAGAGATATTGTTTGTTGCAATTATACCCATCATATCGATTGGCTTTCCGTTGACATCAACCGATGCAGGATTTATCATATAACCGCCTTCACCATTGGGTATCATAGGATCAATATTGTAAACCATATCTCCCTCGAGAAAAACATTTCCCGATCCTCCTCCGGAACTTCCTTCGGATACTATTGTAACCTGATCGCTGAGCTGGTTTTCGCCCTAAGCTCACACAATAATGCATCCATGCAATTTCTTCTCATTCCAGCCACGATATCGCCCTGTAATAATCCAGGTATGGAAACCATATCGGCGGACCTATTGCAAGTCTCTCATCAAAAATTACATTTCTGTTATACCCGTCTATCAAAGTATTTCCGGCAAAATCTGCTACTACTTCCTCTTTTCCTGCTGTCATCGCTCCCTGCAGGTAAATGCTGCCTAAGGGTACATTAACAGGAGAATTTCCCAGACCCTGTACATTAAATCCACCGGAATTGCAGAATATTCCCGCATCTATATGGATATCGTGATTCACAACATTATTTGTATAACCTCCTAAATTGCCGGCTGTAGCAACAGAAATATTATTTGTTGCAATTATACCCATCATATCAATGGGTTTTCCGTTAGCATCAACTGATGCGGGATTTATCATATAACCGCCTTCGCCATTGGGTATCATAGGATCAATATTGTAAACCATATCTCCCTCGAGAAAAACATTTCCCGATCCTCCGCCGGAACTTCCTTCAGATACTATTGTAACCTGTCCGTTTAATGTTCCTGATAAATGAATATCTGACTGTTTAGCATAAATTACTCCGTTTGGTGCTAAAGTAGATACTGGTACTGTAGTAGGAGCACCATATTTGGTACTGTCCTGTCCGGCATTCTTACCTGTACGGTATGTTACTGTTCCATTTGAGTTAAACTTCAGCCAGAGATCTTTAGTAAAGGTGGCACTTGGTCCAGCAAGCGTCTGGTAATCCGGGTAGTGCATACTTTTTACCCAGTTTACATCTATTCCTTCCTCATAACCGCCGTAAAAATGCGGATCCGAGCCCGAACCCATATCCTTAACTCCTTTTAAGGTCGTCACTTTGCCATAATAAACGGGTTCACCGTCAACGACAAGGAACTGGTTTGAATGGAATCTTCCCCAGATAGTATCCCCGGTTATCCAGGGCCTGTTGGGTACACTTCCGGTCGAGTTTCCCGGAATAAACCACGCATATTTTGCAAGAGAAGTCTGATCTCTCATTAACTTAACTTTGACTATCTGATCTTCACCCATAAAAGTACCGATAGATTTGAGAGTACGCACGGGAGGACCAAGTGCTGTTATACTTACATTCATATAACCATCTTCAAATGGCCGGTTATTTATATTTGATACCCATTGGGAATCTGCAATTACTTTTTCCAGCCCTATATTTGCTCCGCTTACTGCAATATTATGGGCTACTGTAGTTTTATAATAAGAGACATGATTATCAGTAGATTTAGTCGCAATTCCTCCCCAGAAATATCCCATTACCATGAATATTATTGTAAATCCTAAAACTATTATTAATAAAGCCTTACCTGACATATATGACTCCTCCTACCGTTTTATATTTCTTGATGACAATCTTATCTGCCTCCAGAAAGCCTGGCGGAAAGGATTATTTGCCGCATCATAGGATGCCGTGTTTTCAACCTGTATATCTATCTGCAATGCCGTTATACCAGTCGGTGTTCCCGCTACCCATGTTAATGGTAAATCAGCAGGCGGTATTTCAGCAAGTGTGGTACTTCCGGTAGCTGTGAGTGAATCTCTGAAATATCTTATCCTGAATTTTGTAATTCCAAGATTGACATCTCTCGGAGTGGCATCATTGACAACCCTGTATAAAGAATCTATCATTTGGATTTGGTGTGCCTGTTAATTCGGAAGTCGGACCAAGGAAATATTCTAATGTATCTAAATTCCCATCACCGTGCGGATCAGTACTGCCGTATGCTGAAGTCATTAAATCTGTTAAAAATCTGATTTTACTGGTATCAGCATAAAGAATCGCATCCTCTTCAGGATGAGGTAGTTTAAAAGGATCTTCGCAGTACCCGATTTTTCTGAAATCGTACTCAAGTACTTCTACGGTGGTAACCAAATTCTGCTGAACACCCAGTTCTCCGCTGAAATTGTAGGTATTCCTTGTTGCATTATCATTCATTCTGAATAATGTCAGCAGCAGGATGCCTCCTATAATCATCGAACCCATTATATCTAGTATGACAGATGTTCCCATATACTCACTTTATGGTAAAAAATTCCAGTAACTGTAAATTGATGACATCACCATAGTGTCGCTCATTGATTTACTCCATACTCTTACAGTGATCTTCTTGTGAAATGTCTGGTTGCTGACAGTGTCGTCGAGTGCAGTATCATTGACATAATGAACCCTGCAGGAGACATTGAAAATTGCAGAAGGCATACTGCTGTCAACATGTGTATAGCCATCGTAATCGTCAAAATCATTGAAAGTTTTGGGGTCTGTTATATCTTCACCTGAGTCAATTCCGAGAGCACCGGCCGGAGTGAAGTCACTCGCATTATATACCCTGGTCGAGTCTATATAATAAATGCTGTCGAATCTTTTCTTGCTTGCATCTTCAATAACGGACGAAGCTATGGAGGTAGCAGTAATGCCGAAATTTGAATCGTACATTACATCTTCAACATTCAATGAATTTTTATTAACGTTCGTAATCAGGATCGTTAATAAAATCATTGCACCAAGTGCCAGTATCATTTGTATATTTGTCATTCCCTCACAAAGGCCTGAAATTGAAAATAATTTTTATTTAGCCTGGCAGCAATATTACAATTGCACGCTGCTGCCGTTAACAAATAAATTAGCCGCTATCTTTGAAAAATTGGGTAAAAGAATCTCTCTCTCTTCAAGGAATATGGATCCGCTCAGATAAGGATTACCTTTTGAAGGTGTGAACCTCAGCAGGTAATTATCATCAGATTTATCCGTGGTAATCAGTTCAATTACTTCGTCTACCATTATCCCGAAAGTCTTTTCGAGGTTATCTTCGTCGCTGTGATGCCTGATTATAAGTATCATCCTGCGTTTTTTGCTGTTTTCTGCAGGCAGATCAAGATTTTTGGAAATATCAATGATCGGAATATTAATATTATATACCATTATGTAGGCAGTCCCGTTTAATGAATCATCCCTCAATGACTCAAATTCTTCCGTCCTTTTTATTAAATATACATCCTTTACATTAATACAAAATTCCAGTTCGCATATTCTGAAAATGATTATCCCCGGTATTACTTCCGCAAGTTGAGAAATTTCCATCGGC
>CAWIUG010000020.1:0-12412 GCA_963839165.1 uncultured Bacteroidota bacterium
ATCTGGGGAAGATTCCATTCAAACCAGTTTCTTGTAGTTGACGGTGAACCAGTTTATTATGGTAAAGTGACGACATTAAAAGGAGTTAAGGATATGGGTACGGGCTCGGATCCGCATTTTTACGGCGGTTACGAGGAAGGCATAGATGTGAACTGGGTTAAGAGTATGCATTATCCTGATTACCAGACCCTCGCAGGACCAGGTGCCACCTTTACTAAAGATCTCTGGCTGAAGTTTAACTCAAATGGAACTGTAACATACCGTACCGGCAAGAATGCCGGGCAAGACAGTACCAAATATGGTCCTCCTACTACTGTAGCAGTATCTACTCTGGCACCTAACGGAGTGATTTATGCTAAACAGTCGGATATCCATTTATCGGGGACTTTAAACGGTCAAGTTACAATAGTATCCGAAGGAAGTTCCGGTGGAGGTTCCGGAAATGTGTATCTGGAGGGAGATATGGTTTACAATATTGATCCTATGATTCCCAATGGCGAAGGCGGTTATATGATAAATCCTGCATCAGTTGATGCCAACGGGAAGCCGATTGATATGATGGGTATTATAGCAACAAACAATATCTCTGTTGCTACAGCCGGCAATCTGGGAGGCTACACAAATAATGTTGTGAATCATGATATCCATATTGATGCGGGCATATTCTGCAATTCCGGCGGCTTTAATGTACAAGGTCTTGGAAAATCACCGGTCAATGTTCCATTAGGCAGCATTTACTTACAGGGATCGATGACAGCAGGAAAAGAGGAAGTCGTTGCTGACTTTGCCGGAAATACCTTAATAGACGGGTATAACAGAAACGTAATTTTTGATGAGCGGCTCGCTATAGGTCCTCCGATATGGTTTCCATACCTGGATTATTATAGGGCGATATCGTGGCTGGAATGAGAAAGAATGAATGAATGGATGAATGATTGTTGAGCTAAGGCGAAATCCCGCTCAGCCAGCGGCTGAAAGTTTGCGGGGAATGGTTGAATGATGTAAGATTAATGATTGGATGACCTGCCTCGGCAGGCTGGTTGGATGATTGAGTGAGTGATTGTAAGTCAATACATCTTTCTCATAATGGAACAATTGAAAAAGATATATATCGTATTTTTAAGAAAATAGTAAAGTTTTATTTCTGGTATGCTTTTAGGATAAGGTTTAAGTGTCATTTACCCGATCAAAAATTCCTCTATATGCTCAAGGTTGGATGAGTGATACAAGCCTGCCTATCGGCAGGTGAATTCAAACAAGAAAAAATAAGAAAAGGAATTGCTTAGGCAGAAGTTTGAGGGAAGGGTAGCTTAAATAACAACTAAATAACAATCACAAACATTTAGAGGAGGTCCGTAATGGGACAACAACAATTATTGCTCATAGTGCTTGGTGTCATTCTGGTTGGAGTGGCAGTAGTGCTTGGTATTCAGTATTTCTCCGTTGGTGCTGAAGAAGGTGCAAAAGATGAGTTAGTATCACACTCATTAATCATCGGTGCAAATGCCCAGGAATGGTTTAAGAAACCTGTATCAATGGGAGGTGGTGGACTCGACTTTCACAAATTACCCATTGCCGGCAAGTTTTGGAAACATCATCATACTGAATGGTTCTTACGTATATGATGGTAAACTGCTAGTGTAACCAAGGTAACAGTGACAGCAACTCCAATTACAAATCAGGTTATAAATGGAAAGTCGTTGCTAACAGTCACAGACAGTAATATTACAACAGTAATTCAATAATTATATTTTACTTAATGATTGAATTAAAATTCACTGCGGAAAAAATAGATGGACAGATAGTTGGCGGCGTAATAGCCGCCGACTCTGTTTCTTCCGCGAAGCAGAAAGCAAATTTAATTGCCGTACAGAATAATTTCCGTATCAGAAAACTGGAAAGAAAAAGTACTTTTGTATATAAAGTACGAAGAGGAAATGAAAAACCTGTAACTGGTGAACAGAAAGCTTTTAATAAAGAGGAAGTAATTTCGGCATTAACTCTTCTCGGATACCAGGTTGTAGGCGTTAACAAAAAAATTGTTGACATACAAAAGAAGCCATCTACAGCAGATATTCTAATTTTGTGAAGGTTTGCTCTGATATGCTGGATGAGAAAATGTCTTATGGAGAAATACTTTCCTTTGTAATAAATGATACCCGCAATAAAGTTCTTAAAGGAAACACTAAAAGAGATAAGCAAGGATCTAAAGCAGGGGGAGGACAGTGAAGCCGCTTTTATGAAGCATAAAAATATTTTCGGCTATTTTACTGCTTTTATGCTCGGACTGGCATCAAAAAGTGGCAATATGGCAGAAGTATACAGAGCTACCGCTAAATTCCTTGAAAGAAGGCACGAATTTAAACGGAGTCTAAGAAGTGCTTTAATAACTCCCCTGGTGACTGTATTGGTCCTGAATGCTGCCGTAGTATGGTATGTTGCATATATTTTCCCTGCCACTGCTGAACTTTTTCTAAGATACAATATGAAGCTCCCTCCAATGACACAGTTTACACTTGATATGTCATACTGGCTTTCGGCAAACATCTGGTATCATCATAGCTGCATTAGTTATTCCAATAATAGCAGGAATATTGTACTTTCAGGCATCCACGAGGAAGAGTCTGGTTTGATAAGCAATTATTAAAGTTTCCAATGATAGGGGAAATAATGCATAAAACCTATATCGAGATATTCTGCAGGGTTTTTTATACATTATATTCCGGTTCTGCGGTAAGTATTACCCCGATTAAGGTAGGGGCTGAAGCAATGGGAAACAAATACCTTGAGGAGAAGATAAAAAATGTTGCTCTTCCAATTATGATGAATAAGGGGATCGGTATCTCAGATGCATTAGTTGCGACAGGAGTATTCCCGGAAACTGCAATTTCCAAGTTCAGGCAGGGAGAAGAGACAGGAAATATTAAAAAAGCTGCAATACAACTGGCCAATTATTATGAAAGTGACACTGTTTATCGTTTAAAGAATTTCATTGAGTGGGTGCAGATCATGATTGCGCTGTATATTCTTGTTGTAATGATATTATTGACTGTAGTTTCTGCAGAGACTGCAATTATAAGCCCGACGAAGCCGGGGGTGAAGGATTTGACAAGGTAAAGTAGAAAAATGAATGATTGAATGATTGAATGATTGAATGGATGGATGTTGAGGTTGCGATTAGCACCGAAATCCCGCTCTGCGGGGATTGAATGCAAGAATGATTGAGTGATTGGATGATTGATTGACCTGCCTACGTTTTACTCCGGCAGGTAAATTGAACAAATTTAAATTTTGAGTGAGCAAAAAACTAACAAATTATGTCAGAAAATACATTAGAAATACAGGCTGAAAAGAATTACGATATTGATCATGATATTGCTAATAAGCTTGGTTATATATTACTGAAAAAAGGAATCATTGATTCAAAAACGCTGGTAAAGGCGGTCACCGCAAGAAGAAATGAAAATATTCATTCTAACGGAAATGGAAAGATCAAAAGAAATTTAGCACAGATACTTGTGCAGGATTTCAAATATGATCACGACAGTATTTACAGGGAAGTAGCAAATTTATATGCCTTCAGAACTTTCGAAATTGATCTTGAAAAGGATAATTCTGAACAGATTGAAAAAATCAAAAAACTGATAAATAAGTTTGATGATGACTTAAAAAGACGGATGGTGACTAATAGAGTTATCCCGATTAAATATGATGAGAAAATTTTAGATAAAATAATACTTGCCGCTGTTGACCCGACAGTAAGGGAAATTCCGAAAATAGCATACAGCTTAAATGCAAAGAGCTATGATGTGTTTTATATGCCTGCGCAGAAATATGAGCAGATAATAGAGTTATTAATTCCTCAGGAAAATGAATACTTAAAAAATATTGAAGAAGAAACTTATGACTATTCCCAGGTAAGAGAAGAAGGGTCAATCGATGAAGGTCTGCTTGAGGTTGAAATAAATAAAAGTGCACTTATCAATCTTTTTGAAGGGGCCCTTGTTGAAGCTGTTAGAAAAGGAGCAAGTGATCTTCATATTATTCCTATTGGAAGTAAAACTACAGATATCAGCTTCAGGGTAGACGGCAGGCTTAGTTTGTGGCACCGCCAGGAGAATACTCTTCCCGAAGCGGTTATTGCAGTTGTAAAGGACAGATCGAGAGGGCTGGACAGGTTTGAAAGAGAACAGGGACAGGATGGATTTATTCAGAGAGAGATCGACGGACATTTAATACGCTTCAGGGTTTCAATTCTTCCGATTGCCGGCTCTGAAATTAAAAATAAGTTTGAAAGCGTTGTTGTTCGTGTGCTGGACGACAGAAAAGTAATTACGGATCTTGACGAACTAGGACTTGTGGGATATGCAAGACTATCTTTCGAAAAAGCAATCAGTAAACCCCAGGGTATGGTAATCCTGACAGGTCCGACAGGCTGCGGAAAAAGCACTACGATCATAGCGGCCCTACATCATGTAATGGATCCCTCCTTAAATGTACTCACAGTTGAGGACCCAATTGAATACGTTATTAAGGGTGCAAGGCAAATTAAACTTAGTCATAAAATGAATTTTGACCGGGCAATAAGGTCAATCCTTCGCCACGATCCGGATGTAGTAATGGTTGGTGAAATAAGGGATAGGGAAACTGCAGATATTGCTATAAAGCTTGCAAATACAGGACATTTAACGTTTACAACTCTACATACTAATGATGCACCAAGTGTCGTTTCACGTTTGTATAAAATGGGAATTGAGCCGTTTCTTCTCGCATATGCGATAAATGTTATAGTTGCACAGCGGCTTGTCCGGAAGTTATGCCAGAAGTGTAAAAAACAGGTCGAATATCCCGGTGACAAATTTTTAACGAGATTAAATCTTAACCCGGATGAGTGGAGAAATTATAAGATTTACGAAGCCAACGGATGTGATAAATGTGGGCATACCGGGTTCAGCGGCAGACTTGCCATCCATGAAACATTATTTTTCACCAAAGAACTAAGCCAATTGATATTTAATGCAGGCGATAAGATAGACGAGGAAAGCATCCGCATTGCTGCTAAAAAGGACGGGATGCTGACTTTAAGAGAATCGGGATTTGAAAGAGTAAGAATGGGACTGACATCATTTGAAGAGGTTCTCTCCAATACAGCAGACGACTAAAAATTTAACCTGAGATTTATATGCCGACTTTAACATCAGTAAAAACAAATCCAAGGACTATAATTCCACCCGAAGCACGAAATGTGCTTCAGAAATATACTTCTAAAATCCCCCGTTTTATAATGGGTCCTGACCGGGTAAGTTTTTTAATGGAACAGTTTTCCATCATGGATAATGAAGAAAGGTTCCACCTCATTGAGGTGATGAATAATCTTCTCAAGGTTATGACTGACATGGAAGCATCGGATATCGAACTGGGAGGCTACGGAACAGAGGATTATGTCTGGTTCAGGATCTATGGAAAAAAAGAACCTGTAATGGAGCTGCCGAAATTTACTCATGATGAATCTGCCTTAATAATATTATCAGTCCTGAATGATAAACAGAAAAAAGTACTTGAAGAGATACGGAACCTGGATTTTTCCTACACCTTTGAGTACGTAAATAGTATGTATGCCAGGAAGAACGGTAACCATGCAGAAATCCGTTTCAGAGGAGATGCTTTTTTTGATGTAGATTGCCTTGCAATGAATATGCGTTCAATAGTGCCCGATCTCAGAACACTCGATCAGCTCGAATTTCCTTCTCAAGCTCTTAAGATGTTATCATATAATTATGTGAAACAAGGTTTGATTCTAATTACCGGTATTACAGGTTCCGGTAAATCGACTACGCTTGATGCAATAGTCGATTGGCATAATGATAACTCAAATGCACATATTGTTACCATTGCCTCGCCTCTCGAGTATGTACACCGATCAAGGAAATGTATAATAAGACAGAGGGAAGTAGGAAGGGATGTTCTGTCTTTTCATGAGGGAGTTGTACAGGCACTAAGGCAGGATCTGGATGTGATGGTAATCGGTGAAATGAGAGATCCTGCAACCATAATGGCTGCACTTGAAGTGACAGATACCGGTCATAAAGTATTTTCAACACTTCACACTTCTTCAGCAGTCGAGTCACTTGACAGGATTGTTGCCGAGGTTGATAAAAGTGAGCAGGAAAGAGTCCGAAACAGGCTTGCGGACGTTTTAACTGCTGTAGTTTCACAGAAACTTGTACCCGCAATCGATGGGAAATTAATACTCGCCAAGGAAATCTTGATAGTTAATTCAAATGTCAGGGCTGCAATCAAAAATAATAATACGGGGGAAATTTATATGATGATCAACCAGGGTGCCGGATCAGGGATGGTTACGATGGAACAGGATTTAAAAAGGCTGTACATGGAAAGAAGAATTTCATTAGAAAATGGTCTGCAGTATGCAAATAACAAAGAATTGTTCAGACAAATAATCGGAGCATCGAGCTATGAGTAAGATAGCATGTCTTTATTTTGAAGGCAACGACAGTAAAATTGCAATATTTGAAAAAGAGAGTGATCAGCTTAAATTAGTAAAAGCCGAATCAATAGATACATCTTTAGCTTTTACCGAACAGAAAGCCGGTGAAGAAATCAACGGCAGCGGATAAACCGAAGGATAAGTATCAGTATGATTTCGTATCGGAAGAATCAACTGCATTTAACAGAACTATTTATCCAGAAACTCAACAATTTTTTCCTTGGGGAGGATCTGACAAAATGCAAATTTATTCCTATCCTCTCGGAACCTGCTATTTATTTCCAGAAAGTAAATGATGAAAAAGATCTCGCTTCCCTGAATATAAATCCAAAGGGAAAGATTGAAACGACAATCGATTTTGTGCAGCTTTATGATGACACCAGGCTTGCTGTTTACCCTTCCGGAAAAAGCAATTATCTTCAGGCAATAGATTCACTGGCAAGAATAAACAACAGAAGATTCTTTAAAATACCATCTGTTAAAAGTGCCGAAATTTCCTTGGCATCATATATAGCCCGAAAGAAAAAATTTGCCGATAAAGAAACATACTTTAATCCTATATTCAGGCAAAGAATATTCGAAATTAATATTTTTCAGGGCGATAAATTCCTCCAAATAGGCTCTACATTATCCGTCGGAAAAAACAGCTTCAATGCACATAATGTTATTGTCACCAAAATATTACTGGAGATGGAACACGGGGTATTAAAAATCTGGATAATATTATTATTTGCGGTGAGGATGAAACAGAGGATTTATTTCAATTATGTGCGAAGCTTATCCCCTGGCAAAAGTGACTTTAAGAATTGAATCGTTGAAATTAATAATGTAGACTCATTCAGCACAGAATCATCTTTTATAATTCCAATTGCGGTTGCAGAAGAATATTATAAGGAAGAGGACAAAAAGTTTTCAGGCATAAATCTCCTTCCGAACTATATAAAAGAAGAGCAAAAAATTTCAGTTCGGGTGGCAGAGTTATTTGATGATGCTTTTAATTTTTGTCTCTGCCATTTTCTTCTCAGAAAGTTTCAAACAAAGTAAATAAAAAAAAATGAGAAGTGAAATTAGTAAGCTCCATCTTATCCAGGAACAAAACCGGGAAACGGTAAAAAAAATAAAAAGTTATGAAAGCCAGAATTAAAAATGTGGACCAAACTAAAGCAACACTTAGCCAGCTTTCCAGCGGGACAGGGATTCTAAGCGTGCAGTAAAAAAAGTAGCAGATTTCGACAACAAAAAAAGAAATTTCTGGATTAGCGAACTGAAAATCAATGCGATAAACAATGGAAGGTATCGAGGATATACATTATCACGAATAGTTGTTAAGGAGTTATCCGATTCATACAATCGATCACTTCTCCAAAATATAATTTATGAGCCTATGCGTGAATACAGAGCATTTAAGTTTTCGATCGACTCCGGTAAACCTAAAAGGAGGTAAAAAAAATGAGAGAAAATCAAAGAGTTTAATGGTATTAATTATAATATTTGTAATTATTGCTGCCGCCGGAGGAATCTATATCTGGTCATTCCAAAAAAAAGATATGGGCATAAAGACTCCGAAACTAGAAAAATTAAGGGCAAATTACTCAAGCACGGAAGCCTGAAAAATTCTGATAAAAAAAGGAGAGTAATTCGGTAATAGATTCGGTCTTATTTTCAGGAAAGTTTACTATCCCTCAAAATATAACCCAGTCAAAATTTTATGATTTTGTCGATTACTACAGCCGTGATTTTTCACTTTATACATATACAAACACTGAATTTGTAAGCAAGGAGTGTGATAACGGATTTAAATACTATACTTATAAAGTATACGGTGTCGGCTCATTCAATAATGTATACAAATTAATC
This sequence comes from uncultured Bacteroidota bacterium, assembly GCA_963839165.1. Lineage (GTDB taxonomy): Bacteria > Bacteroidota > Ignavibacteria > Ignavibacteriales > Ignavibacteriaceae > DATFVA01. The sequence continues at coordinate 8,366 of CAWIUG010000020.1, forward strand.
TATGCAATTGAACATAGTAAAGAACTGAAGAAAATTGAGAACGGAGAAGTTACCGGGACAATACTTCGTCGATAATAAAGGAGTTCCCCATTATTTGGTAAAGTTCGATCTTTAAGTCCGTATTTATTTTTCTTCAAGCGACCAGTATGCCGCAGTTAATTATAAAGAAAACAATTTAAATCCAAATGATCTTTACGAGGCATTTTATCCTTTAATCCGGAACGAAATACGTCCTAATGTTAATAATCTTCCCGACATACAGGATGCTACTTTAATCTCATTGGTTCCGCAGGGAGCATTTGTAAGTGATTCAAAAGGAAATACTCTCCTGCTGAAAAAAGGAGACGCTGTTTATCTTGGTTATCTAACAGATATAGACTATGAAAATGAAACCATAACATTTGTATTGAATAAAGGGGGTATAATTGAATATGAAACCCTGAAGATCGGGAAGAATAATAAGAAAGAAGGGAGAAAATAATGCGTAAACTTTCAGCCATTTTAGTATATTCATAATCAGCTTTTCTTTCACATCTTACAGCCAGGTTGAAGTTGAAAAAAAGTTATCAGGGGAATATAATCCCCTCGAGCTTGTTTCTATTACACAATATGCAAGCTTTAACCAGGCAATTAAAATGCTGAGTGCCGTAAGCGAGCTGGTTACAGGGAAAAGTATTACTTCCACTTTGTCCATTGCTTCACCTATTGGAGTTGAAATTAAAAAAATGCCTTACCTGGATGCGTTAAACCTAATTGTAAATAAATTCGATTTAACTTACGAAGAAAAACCGGATCTGATAGTTGTAAAAGGGAAAGAAAAAACTGAAACAGAAACATTAAAAGATGATATATATGCCGATGTTAATGCAAGAGAAGTTAAGATTTCGGCAGTATTTTTTGAAGCTGACGTAGAAAAAACAAGGGAACTGGGAATAGACTGGCATAATTATTGTCTAAAAGCGGTGTAACTATAGGAGCAGAACTCAGCACTCAAACAACAAGAGCAGAAAATTCAGCTCTATACAGCAGGGTATTCCACCGCATGCAAACATCAAGTACAAACCTGGATTATACAGTCGGTGATTTCCACGGCAATACAACTGCTATGTTCAGATTTTTTGAGACTCAAAATCTAGGTGAGATTATTACAAGCCCTAATATTACCGTAAGAGATAAACAAAAAGGAAGGATCCAGGTAGGTTCTGATTTTTCTATTAAGCAGAGAGATTTCTCAGGAAATATAATTGATAGATTCTATTCGGCAGGCTCGATAGTTGAGGTTACACCATACGTTTATACAAAGAACAACATCAATTATATACTATTGAAAGTTAATGTGGAAAAAAGCTCGTTCCTACCAAGTGAATTAACAACCGAAGTTAAAAAAACCCAGGCTACATCAGATGTGCTGCTGTTAAACGGCGAACAGACTGTTATCGGAGGGTTGTTTATAAATGAGCAGGATGTTGTAAGAACAGGAATTCCATTTCTTAAAGACCTGCCCTGGTGGGTTCTTGGAATAAGGTATTTAACAGGAAGCGACCAGACAATCAACAGGAAAAAGGAAGTTATCATTGTTATAAAAGCAGAACTACTTCCGACTCTCGAAGAAAGAGTCGAGCAGGCAGAAAAAGGAAATTTAATCCAGGAGGAATTGGAAAAGCATAAGCAGGAACTGGAAAAACTAAGCCGAAACCAGATTACATTGATAAATTCAACAAATAAAAACTTGAATAATTAAACAAAGAATAAAATGAAAAATTATTATATCCATATTTTATATGTCCTTATAATTTTAGGCTTGACTTTGTCAGGCTGCAAATTTACCTCTCAATCGCCTGAAAATCCGGTACAGACAGGCGGTATCTCAACTTTATCAGGAACCGTGGTAAACTTCTCTACAGGCGATCCTGTAAGTAATGCTTCTGTTAATATTTACGGCGGAACGTCTGCTCAGGGAACCACAACGGATAACTCAGGTAACTATACAATAGACGTTAATTTGGACCAGGATGCCGATCTTATAATTATAGCCAGCCATTCCGGATACCTAAACGATACAACAACGGTATTTGCACAGATTGGCTCGACTGCGGACGTTCCCTTCTAAGCCTAATTCAGCAGCAAGGTACAGGAGGAGGAGCCTCCGGCCAAGCAGCATCAATATATCTTTATTCTCAATCTGCTCAAAACGTCGGAGTAAAAGAGAGCGGTTCTAATGAATCTGTACAGTTTATTTTTGAAGTGCTTGACTCTGCGGGTACTCCGATCAATGGAGATAATGCGGTAACAATAAACTTTACGTTAGGTTCGGGCCCCGGAGGCGGTGAATATTTGTCCCCTGCATCGGCTGTAAGCAATACTCTTGGCCGTGCATCTGTAACACTAAATACGGGAACGATAGCCGGTGTAGCACAGATTATTGCAGAATTTATTATAAATGATGTTACCGTCAGGTCCAAACCGGTTCTTATAGCCATTTACGGCGGATTTCCTGATCCAAACCATTTTGCAGTCGCGGCCGAAAAATTAAACTATCCGAGTTATGGGATAATAGGCTATGAAATCCCTGTGACAGCCTTTGCCGGAGATAAATATTCCAACCCGGTAAGACCTGGGACCTCTGTTTATTTTTCTACCACTTCAGGGATTATCGGCGGTTCTAACAATACTGATGAGCTTGGAAGAGCCATAGTTACAATGCTGACACAGCCTTTCCCCGATCTGGATGAACCCGGTTATGGACCAGGATTCTTCAGGGTAACCTCTTCAACTGTAGATGAGAATAATACTACTATCCAAACTTCAACAATCAGATTACTTTCAGGGTTTCCCCAAATTACTGTTAATCCAAGCTCTTTTGATATACAGAATGGCGGTTCACAATCATTCAATTATACTGTAAGCGATGGAAACGGCAACCCGTTGTCCGGAGGTCAGACAATATCGGTTAAAGTGAATAAGGGAGATCTTGAGGTTTCAGGTGATACGGATATAAGACTACTGGATACACAAAGTAAGGCATCTACACTATTTGTTTTTACAGCCGCTGACTCAAAACCCGATACGTCAAAAATTAACCAAGCTATTATAGATATCTCTACATCAGGACCCAATGGAGAAAAAAAGATAAGTATTTACGGTACGGCGAGGTAATAAAAAATAGTTTAGAAATTAAGAATTAACAAATTAAAAATGGCTGCAATTAACGCAGCCATTTTTATTGCTGCACAAAATCTAAGGACGTTTTATGAAAATCTCTGCTGCAGTTGTATAAACTCACCATCCTGATAAAATATTACATTAATTATTTCTCCTTTTTGGTTGTAATATGTCCATGCACTCTGCTGTTTCCCATTCATGTATATCCCTTCACATTTGATGCTCCCGTCCTGATAATAAGATATCCATTTCCCTTCAGGTAAATTGTTCTTAAAACTGCCCTTACTTTCCATCTGTCCATTTGGGTAATAATATTTCCATTCACCCATATTCTCATTATCGATAATATATCCAAACTTTTCAACTTGGCCGTTAAGGTAATAGGTCTTAAATTCGCCGTTTTTCTTCCCATCGACAACCTGGAATTCAATTACAACATCTGCCGTATCCAGAACCGTTCCTGTATAAAGATCATCATCGCCAACGTTATAAATTAACCCATTATCACCCCACCGGAAAGCATATTTCGATTGATAGTTCCCGCAGGAAGTCAGGATAAATGATGAAGAAATAGTCAGTAAGATAGTAATTAGTAGTTTTTTCATAACACTCTATATTTTGTATTATTTATTTCAAGATGAGTGCCATACAAATTTTTCGATTATTTGCATAATATGAATATTCCCCTCATTTCCTTCAGAAAATATTACATTAAATCTCATCTGCACTTAATAACTTACCATTCTAACTGTTCATTTTTATCCGGAGGGGTCACAATCTTAAATGTTATTAAAGTCGGATCACAGAATTTTAAACTGTACCCACTGTTCATTAAATTTGTATTTAAACTTAATCTAAGTGAGGAAAATCCAATGGCACAGAATC
>CAWIUG010000021.1:0-25444 GCA_963839165.1 uncultured Bacteroidota bacterium
ATATAAGAACTGTAGATTAAGGGAGGAAATGGCGAAATTAGCATATGAAATATACTAAAATTCTCCTGGAATATAACGAGTGAAAGGCATCTCACTATAATGAACAAACTAATTGTGGATAGAAAATAAATATATTGTAGTAAATTAAGCAAAGATATAGAGTTATAGGAATTACAAGAAGTCTGCAACAAGGAATGCCTGATGAAGTTTAAAATTGTACGAATTGAAAACAATGTTGAACTGGAAAAATTGTATACCTGATAATATTTTTATACCGAATTTTACACTAAACTAAATAAGTTTCATTTTACCCTTGAAAAAAACTCAACTGAAAACATCGTTTGTGTGGGTTTTGGGAGAGGAAATGGCACTAATTGCCTACTAGGATATATTAAAGATTTTCTGGAGTATTATGGGCACAAAAGCAAATAGATTATTTCAAACACGTTAATGCTTTACTGGACCTGTTAATAGGAAATCTGCAAACTGATATTTCTGCACAAATAACACTAAAGAACGATTAATGTACACTTACAGATATGATATAAATTTATAATCTTTTATTTCATCAAAAACTAAAACACTTGGTTTTTATAATCAGGAATTTGATAAAACACTGATATTTATTTTTAATAAACGGTGATAGATTTTACAAGCAGATAGGATAACGAATTTTATATTAGCGAATATTTCACTGATTAGCAAGGAGAAGGCAACAATATACTACAATCTAAATCATATTATTACCCAGTACCAAGGGAATTATTTGAATCTTATACTCAGACAACTTACAATTTTTTGAAAAATAGTATGGTAAACCCTTAACTCCAATATGATATTTATTACGGTTAGAATAGCTTTATGTCATTAAAACAGCAAACTATAACAGGTATAACCTGGAGTTTTATTGATAACTCCATGACACAAATTATTACATTTGTCGTCGGGATAATTCTTGCCAGGCTCTCGAACCTCGCGAATTTGGTTTAATCGGAATGATTACAATTTTTATTGCAATTGCTCAATCATTTGTAGACAGCGGTTTTAGCCAGGCTCTCATTAGAAAAAACGATTGTACGGAGCAAGACTATAGCACAGTTTTCTACTTTAACATTTTTGTTTCTATAATATTTTATATAATTCTTTTCTTTTCTGCTGGTTTAATTTCTTCATTTTTTAATGAAAAGCAATTAAATAATTTAATTAAAGCTTTAGGACTGGGTATTATAAAAATGGTTTGGGATCGTGCAGGTCGCACAGCTTACAAAAGAGATAGATATCAAAACTCAGACCAAAATTTCCACGATAGCAAATATATTCTCGGGGATTCTCTCAATTTATCTTGCTTATATAGGATTTGGTGTTTGGAGTCTGGTGTGGCGCTCACTATCCAATAACTTTTTCAGAATACTTCTTTTATGGTTCTGACATAAATGGCGACCGCAAATAATTTTCAGTTTACAATCATTCAGAGAGCTTTTTACTTTTGGATCAAAGCTTCTTGCTTCTGGATTACTTCACACAATTTTTGAAAACCTTAATTATATAGTTATTGGCAAGTATTTCTCACCGGAGCAGTTAGGTTTTTACACACGTGCTAACTCGTTTGCGAATTTACCTTCCAGTAACATTAGCACAGTGATTCAACGTGTAAGTTATCCTGTTCTATCTAGACTCAGGATGACCCCGTTCAACTTAAATCAGGCATGAAGCAACTCATTCATATCACAATGTATATTACTTTCGTCTTATGTTTTTGATGGCTGCAGTTGCTAAACCATTAATAATAACTTTAATAGGAATTAAATGGATGCAGTCAATACCCTATTTACAATTATTATGCTTTGCCTTGGTATTGTATCCACTCCAATCACTTAATCTTAACTTATTAAATGTTAAAGGGCGGTCAGATCTTTTTCTTAAATTGGAAGTAATAAAAAAAATTGCTATTGTACCTATAATATTTATTGGAATATTTTACGGAATTGAAGCACTAATCATTGGGATAATTGTACATTCTTTTTTTGCCTATTTTATCAATACTTATTATACCGGTAAATTAATCGATTACGGAATTTTTGAACAAATAAAGGATATTTTTCCTTCATTCATTATTGCTTCTATCGGTGGAGCAGTAGTTTATATTCTGGGATATTTTACCAAATCACAACCACTTTTTTTATTGATAATCCAATCTTTTATTGGCGTAATCTTTGTTATAATAATATCTGGACTCTTTAAGCTTGAACCTTATCTCGAAATTAAAGACATAGTTAAAAATAAATTTATTCATAAACATAAATCGTAGCATGAATATTAACGATAAACCAATTTACGTAACTCAGCCGAATCTTCCTCCTTTGGAGCAACTCCAACCATATCTCGAAAAAATATGGCGGAATAAAATCCTTACGAATAATGGTCCCTTTCATCAAAAATTTGAAAGAGATTTAGCTGGATATCTTGACGTTGAATATGTTAACTTATTTGCTAATGCAACCATAGCCCTTGTTGTTGGTTTGCAGGCACTACGCATAACAGGCGAAGTAATAACTACACCATTCAGCTTTGTTGCCACCACTCATTCGCTCAAATGGAATGGCATCAGTCCTGTCTTTGGTGATATTGACAAGAATACCATGAACTTAGATCCGGATAAAATTGAAGCACTCATTACACCTAAAACGACTGCCATAATGCCTGTTCACGTCTATGGTCATCCTTGTAATACAGAAAAAATACAAGAAATTGCCGATAAATATGGACTTAAAGTTATTTATGATGCAGCACACGCGTTTGGAATCCGAATAGATAATAAAAATCTTATGCTCGAAGGGGACATGTCTGTATTGAGTTTTCATGGCACAAAGCTCTTTAATACATTTGAAGGCGGAGCCATCATATCGAAGGATAAGAAATTAAAAGAAAGAATTGATTTTCTGAAAAACTTTGGGTTTGCTGATGAGCTTACGGTAATTGCACCAGGTATAAATGGCAAAATGAATGAGTTCCAATCTGTGATTGGGCTTCTCGGGCTTGAAATAGTCGATCGGGAAATTGAAAGAAGGAAAAAAGTATTTGAAAAATACTGTGAGAACCTAAATAATATAAAAGGGATAACTGTATTTAAAGGATATACAAGCGTAAAACATAACTATTCATATTTCCCTATCCTTATTAATGAACCGGAGTTTGGCGCAAACAGAGAAAAAGTTTATGATGAATTAAAGAAGAAAAATATTTTTGCGAGAAGATATTTTTATCCATTGATAAGTAATTTTCCCACATACAGAAGTTTATCAAGTGCATCATTTGATAAATTACCTGTGGCAAATAGAGTCGCATCTCAGGTACTTTGTTTGCCAATTTATGGGAATTTACAGGAAGAAAATATAGATAAAATTTGTGGATACATAGAAAGTATTTCGAGAGGGAATCAATGAAGTTAGCTATAATGCAGCCATACCTCTTCCCATACATAGGTTATTACCAATTAGTAAATGCAGCTGATATTTTCATTTTCTATGATGATGTAAACTATATCAAAAATGGTTGGATAAACAGAAACAGGATTTCGATCTCGGGACAGGCGCACTATTTTACGGTACCCGTATCCCAAGCCAGTTCATTCAAAAAAATAAATGAAATAAAAATTGAATCTGGCCAAACTGGACAAGTGGAGAGAGAAATTTTTGAGAACATTAAATCAGAATTACAAAAAATGTCCTTATTACAAAAAATCTTTTGGGTTTATTGAAAACTCTTTAAATCATAATTATAGTTCAATTTCTGAATTAGCAAAAGACTCTATAATCTCCGTTTTTGATTATTTAGGAATTATGAAAATATTTTATAGTTCTACCGGAAGATATACTAATGAGTATATAAAGGGTAAAGACAGGATTATAGATATCTGTAAAAAGGAAAATGCTACTAAGTATATTAATGCAGAGGGAGGTGCAGAGCTTTATAGCAAAGATGAATTTCATAGCAATGAAATTGAGTTAGTCTTTCTTAAAACCAATGATATTATATACAAACAATTTACAAATGATTTTATACCACGTTTATCGATGCTGGATGTCCTGATGTTTAATTCACCTGAACAAATCAGAATTATGTTAAATGAGTATAGGTTGATATGAAACTTGCCAGTATGCAGCCATATTTTTTCCCTTACCTTGGTTATTTTTGTTTAATAAAGAGTGTAGATATCTTTCTAATTAACGCTTCTGTTCAGTTTATCACACAAGGATGGATTGAAAGAAACAGGGTGTTAAAACAAGATGGTGGTTGGTTATACATCAGGGTACCTTTGATCAAGCATAGTCACAAATCTATGATTGAAGACGTCAAGATAGATAACAAACAGAATTGGAAACAAAAAATCCTGATGCAGTTGAGACACTATAAAAAGATTGCACCATTTTATAACGAGACTATGCATCTTATTAGTAAGCTCTTTGAAAATGATTTTGACGATATTACCACACTTAATAAATTATCTTTGGAAAGTGTTTGTAGCTATTTAAACATTAATAAGGAAATAAATCTTTTTTCTGAGCTGAACGCAAATTGAAACTCCTAAAGCTTCTGACGAGTGGGGATTAAATATTTGTAAAGCTGTTAATGGGGTAAAAGAATTTTGGAATCCACCCGGCGGATACAATATTTATGATAAAAGTAAATATGATAATGCAGGTATTAGCTTGAAATTTCAAAAAATAAATTTAACTCCTTACGATCAAAAACGTAGTACTTTTGAACCCGGATTATCAATTATTGATGTGATGATGTTTAACAGTCCTGAAGAAATAAACAATATGTTTGATGATTTTGAGTTGTTATGAATGCTATCGGTGGATACTTTGAATTAGAACTAAATAATTTTGATGAGTATCATCGGAGTGCTATAGCTCTTAATACTGCCAGAAATTCACTTGAATATATACTAAGGGCCAAGCATTACAAAAAAATATATATTCCCTACTATACGTGTGAAGTGATATTAGAACCGATAATAAAACTGAGTCTAGAATATGAGTTCTATCATATAAATAAAGATTTCACACCGGTTATACATACAGTAGAAGGTAATTCTGTTTTACTCTACACTAATTACTTTGGTATATGTGATGTGCAAGTTAATTTTATCACAAAGATATTTAAAAATGTCATTATAGATAACTCTCAATCTTTCTTTTCCATGCCAATTGATTGAGTCGACACTTTCTACTCGTGCAGGAAATTTTTTGGGGTACCTGATGGTTCGTATTTATATACGAATAAAATTATAATTCAAGACTTTGAAACAGATCTATCTGAAAATAGAATGAGTCATTTAATAATGAGAATTGAATACGGACCAGAGGAAGGATATTCATCTTTCAAATTAAATGATGAATCTCTTTCAGGGCAGCCTATTAAGCTAATGTCAAATTGACAAAAGCTTTATTAAAAAATATAGATTATAAAAAAGTTAAGGAACGTAGATTAGATAATTTTTTCTTTTTACATAAAGAATTAAATGAGTTTAATGAGTTAAATATTAACCTAAATTCAATAAATTGCCCAATGGTTTATCCTCGATTAATTTACAATGAATATTTAAGAAATAAATTAATAAATAAAAAAATATTTATTGCCCAATACTGGCAAAACGTTTTAAAATATTTAAGTAAACAATCCTATGAATCATATTTAGTAAAGTATTTGCTACCAATCCCTATAGATCAGCGGTATTATAACTATAGTATGGAAAAAATAATTGATTTCATCAAAAAGATTATTAAATGAAAGTGATTATTAGACCATTGGTAATTAATGATGCTGAAATTTCATATGTGTGGCGCAATGATCCTGAGGTTTGGAGATATACTGGCGCAAAACCGGAAAAGTTAATTACTCAAGAAATCGAAAAAGCATGGTTATCTGATGTATTGCTTAGAGATAATGAAAAAAGATTTGCAATATGCATAGGAGAATATGAAGAATACATTGGAAATATTCAGCTTACTGATATCGATGAGAGAACCGGACAATATCATATTTTTATAGGGAATAAAAATTATTGGGGGAAGGGAATTGCAACTATTGCAACTGGTTTAATTCTTAAATATGCTTTTGATGTGTTAAAATTAAAAGAAGTATATCTCATTGTTAAGAAAGAAAATTTGGCTGCAATCAAAACTTATGTGAAATGTGGTTTTAAAGTAGTTTCCGAAAAAAGGTAACGAAATTAGGATGGTGAAAATTAATGAGTCCAACTAATTTCTCTCCTTTGGTTAGCATATTTATGCTTGTTTATAATCATGAAAAGTATATTGCTACCGCCCTTAATAGTATTTTGATGCAAAACGTACATTTTGATTATGATATTGTGGTGGGAGAGGATTGTTCAACTGATAATACAAGAAAGATTTTATTGGAATATAAAAAAAAATATCCGGATAAATTCAAACTTATTTTACATAATAAAAATGTAGGCGCAATAAATAATCAAAATATTACGATGAAAAGTTGCCGGTAAGTATATAGCTTGTCTTGAAGGTGATGATTACTGGACTGACCCAAATAAGTTACAAAAACAGATAGATTTTTTGGAAGCAAATCCGGAATTTTCCTTTTGCTTTCATAATGCTTACGTGTACGATGAAGATACAAGGACAGAGTATTTATTTAATAGTGATAAAGGGGCGTTCTTTAAAAAATACCTTGATAATGATAGGACAGTGGAAGGCTGGGAGTTACTTAATGAATGGATATGCCCTACTGCTTCCATAGTTTTTAGAAACATATTTTCTTTAGATTATAGTTTGTTTGAAAAAACAAAGTACGGCGATATCGTTCTAATACTATCTTTAGCCAGGCACGGGAAAGTATTTTATTTTAATCAAGTCTCATCAGGTTACCGTAAGCTATTAACGGGACAAAGAAAAGTTTATAGTTATGATTTACCCGGCAAGATAACACATCATAAACTGTTAATGGAGAATTTTAAAGATATCCCCTATTTGGAAAGTACTTGTTCAAAACTTCTAAGTACCATAACTTATTCTCACGCAATAATAAATCTTAGAAAGAATGGACCCAAAGATTTTAAAGGATATAACTGCATTTAATAAATATTTTGTTAATGTGTTAAAATTAAAAGCACCAGTAAATAAAATTTGGTTCGTTCTTTACATTCTTTATGAGAATCTAAGGATAACAGCTAAAGCAATACTCAACTATAAAATCTAATTTACCGGAAGCTATAAGTCACAGATACTGCAGCATTATTGAGTATAAATTGCCTGAGATTGAAGAAAACGTTCTAACCACCAGATAGAGACATTTTTAATTATGAAAACAGCGATAATTACAGGCATAACCGGACAGGACGGTGCCTATCTTAGTAAATTCCTTTTAAGTAAAGATTATGAAGTTATAGGAATTACAAGAAGCCTACAGCAGGGAAAGCTTGACGGATTGAGTTTCCTCGGAATTGAGAATGATGTTGAACTGGTCGAAGCAAATGTTTTTGACCTGTCCAATATAGTACGGCTGCTTGAAAAGTATCAGCCCGATGAGTTTTATAACCTCGCTGCTCAAAGTTCCGTGGGATTATCTTTTGAACAGCCTATCGGGACTCTGGAGTTCAATATTATTTCAGTTGCAAATATTCTGGAAGCGATTAGAATCATGAAGAAAGATATAAAATTCTATCAATCTTCCAGCAGTGAAATGTACGGTAACGTTGACAAGAATACTCTTCCTATTGATGAAAACTTCATTATACATCCTGCCAGTCCTTACGCGATTTCAAAAGCTGCTTCGCACTGGATTTCGATCAACTACCGTGAAGCTTATGATTTATTTATTTCAAGTGGAATACTTTTTAACCATGAATCTGTATTAAGAAGACCGAATTTTGTAACAAAAAAAATAATTTCATCTGCTTTAAAGATTAAAAGAAAAGATCTCGACATTTTGAAGGTAGGAAATACCTCTGTAAGGCGAGACTGGGGATACGCTCCTGAATATATAAAGGTCATGTGGAGGATGCTGAATGTCGAAAAACCGGGGGATTACGTAATCTGCACGGGGAAGGCTCATACCCTGCAGCATTTTATTGAAAAAGTATTTATTCATCTGGACCTGGAGCCCGAAAAATATATTAAGTTCGATGAAAATCTTTACCGTCCTGTAGAACTTGAAATCAGTTATGGTAATCCTTTAAAAGCAAGGGCGGAATTGAATTGGAATTATAGTATAACATTTGATGACCTGATACAAAAACTTATTGAAGATGAAATATTATACCAGGAATGGTGGAATAAAAAAAGATTACCCTAAGATTTATTTTAACAAACTTGTAAAAAGCACTAAAGATATTTTAATTTTAATATGCTTAATAATAAAACTAAAGCGGTGTTTATTACCTGGACATCATTTAACCCGCATTCTTCGCTATTAAGTGAAGCGTTTAACAGTAAAATATATTACATAAAAAACTTAATCAACTCCAGGGGAATTTTGTGGAAATTATTTTTTTTACTGGATTATATATATAAGATTACCAGAACAATCGGTATTATTCTTAAAACGCATCCAAATTTGGTTGTAATGCAAAATCCGCCAAGCATAGTTCCAGTCGTTATAGTATTACTTAGTTATATTAAAAAATATAAAACTGTTGTAGATTCGCATAATGGCGCTTTCGAAAAACCTTGGAAATCTATTCCCTTTTATAGATGGTCATTAAGGAAAGCTGATATTGTTATTTTGCATAATAAACAGATATTCAAACGTATGGACCAGAATGACAGTTATAATGGAATTAATTTTAAGATATTGAATTCAAGATTATCTGAATTTGCCGATGTTAAAAAAGAAAATTTGATAGGTGAACCTTATTTTTTAGTGGTTTCTACTTTTTCGGGTGATGAACCGATGGATATCTTACTGGAAGGATTAAGGTTATTTAATAAAAAGAATTCTGATAATATATTATTCAAGCTTACTGGTAATTATAATAAATCACCCTTGTTATATAATGGATATAAAAATGACAGGAATATTGAGTTTTTAGGCTTTGTCTCTAATGAACAATACTCCCGTTTAATAGTCAGCGCCTTTGGTGTTATATCATTATCTACCAGAGATGATGTTCAGCAGTTTGCACTCATGGAATCGATTGGAGCAGGTGTTCCGTTTATTTCTAATGATAATTTAACAAACCGTGCACTTTTTGAAAATAAAATGATTCTTATTGAAATTACTCCAGAAAATATTGCAGAAGGAATTGAACTTTTTCTTAGGGATAAAAGAATCTTGGATAAAAATATTACAGAACTTAAAAATATCATCCTCAATAAATGGGAAAAAGATTTTAGTTCTATTAAGTCCGAGTTAAATATTTAATATATGCCTGGTACTATTAATAATAATTTAACTAAATAAATTATCTGATTTCCATATTTTGTTCTATAGTGAAATTTATGAATCACTGCAAATAAAACATCTAAATCATTATTTTTTTTCAATGATAATTTAAGACTTATATCATTTTAGAAATACTAAATGAAAAACCATGTTATTAAAGTCTTAATGATAGATTCACTTATTGGAAATGATTATTCACTTTTCCTATGTAGTGAACTTATTAAGCAGGGTGTCGAGGTTAGTTTAATAATCACTGAAGATAGGAAAGTAAGCTTAGAAGCAAATTTTGATCTCATTAGAATTATGCCTTCCAAAGATTCTAAAAAGAGCAAAATAAACAAATTCTTGTCCTTTCCTAGATATTTGTCAAAAATCATAATATTAATATTTCAAGGAAACTACGAAATCATTCATTACCAATTTTTTAGATTTAAAAGTTTAGAAAGCATATTTTTTGCATTTCTAAAGATGCTTCCTGTAAAAACCTTTCACACAGCGCACGATGTTGTACTCGTAAACGAAAAAAAAATAAGCATGATATATAACAAAATAATATATAAATTTTCTGACGCACTTATTGTCCATTCTGAAAAGAATAAAAAACAACTATCTTATTATTATAAAATTCCGAGTGAAAAAATATACGTGACACCGCATGGCAGTTTTGATTTTTACAAGGACACAAATAAAATAAATACAGAATCAGCAAAGAAAGAATTGGGGATCCAACCAGAGCAGATTGTCTTACTTTTTTTTGGATTTATTAAGGAATATAAAGGATTGGATATTCTTCTGGAAGCTATTAATCGAATTTCTGATATTAAACTTACACTAATAATTGCCGGGGAATTTGAATCTGTAGATCTTAAAGATCGGACATTAAGACAGATAAAAAAATTACCATTGAATATAACTATTATTAACAGGTTTGGTTTTGTTGAGCCTGAGGAAATCCCTATATATTTTACTGTTTCTGATATAGTTGTGCTACCTTATAAGACTATATCGCACAGCGGTGTATTACACTTAGCTTATTCCTTTTCTAAGCCTGTTCTTGTAACTAATGTCGGAGATTTTGAAGAAAGTATCGAAAATGGTAAAAGTGGAATTTTGATTAAACAATGTAATTCCTCAGCTGTATATGAAGCTATTAAGAAGATAACAGAAGGTTTATACGATTTAAAATCAATGGGTAAGTATGCTAAAATGCTGAATGATGAGAAATACTCTTGGGAAATGAGTGCTATAAAACTGAAAGAAGTATACGAAATATTTAGGCATCAAAAAGTATATTATTAATTATCCTCCATTAAAAACTTTTTAATTTAAGTAAATATGCATAGCCAGTCTACACCAAATAGTACGTTTATTGGTTCGTATCTGTCAATTAATAAAATAGTTATATTTAATTTTTTTATACTAGTTTTTTTCACTTTCTTAGGTACCAGCATTCCCTTCCAAGAGTCTACAGTAAATCCTTATGCAGAAGAAACATCAAATGTTGTTAATCAAATAGTTTATATATTTTTGTTTTTATCAGCTATCCTTGTTATAATACAAACTCCCCATAGTACATCATATTTTATTCAAAAAGAAAAATTTTTAACTATTTTTATTGTGATTTGTTTAATAAGCGCGATTTGGTCAGATTACAGTATTTTATCTATAAAAAGATCTTTCCAGTTATTAACAACATACATTACCATTTTAAATGTCATCCTGAATGCACGTTTATCGAGTATGATTACCGTACTTAAAGTTGTTTCCATATTATATATAGTAATAACTTATTATTCGGGATTTTTAATACCCCAAGCAATTGACTCTGAATTCGGGACATGGCGAGGGATCGAAATTACAAAAAATTTATTGGGACATTCTGCATTAATGATTTTTGCCCTGACATTATTTTTCCACCAAGAAACACGTAATACAAAAGCTAATATCTTAAATATTATACTTTCCTTATTAGCAGCCGGAATGATTTTTTTATCTAGTAGTTCCACTAATATAATAGCACTGGCTTTAGTTTTAACCATCCTAGTAATGTTATATTTTGATAAAGTGTTTCAACCAATCGGTATAGGAAGGATAATTTCAGCTTTATCAATCCTATTCTTGACCTTATTATCAATTGTCACTTTTATTTTTTCAAAAGAGTTTTTATCTCAAATGACCGGTCTGCTTGGTAAGGACCCATCTTTTACAGGACGAGATTTAATTTGGGGATATATATGGAATGAAATTCAAAAAAAAATCTTTTTGGGATATGGCTTTGGAACTTACTGGATTATGGGAACGTCGGTGATTGATCGATTTGTATTTAATGTGGGCTGGAAAGTTAACGAAGCTCACAATGGCTATCTGGAAATTATGCTTCAAGTGGGCCTGATTGGGATTGCCTCATTTATCTCACTTCTCATATCATTTATTTACCGAATGATTAAAGTCAATTATAAACCGGCTATAATAGTTTTGATTTCTATACTGGTCGTAAACTTTTCCGAGAGCTTTATATTTCAACCAAGAAGCTCTTCCACTTTGGTTTTTATATTCTTTTATTTAATAGTGACATTTTTCTATTCTGTCAATAATTCGAATGTTAATAAAGAAGTATATCCTAATTTTTAATTGAATTTTTTAAAAGTTTGTTATTTCAAACTAAATAGAAGGGAGATTACTTTTTAGGGATTCTAAACCAGGTTTATTTCGAGTCAGTTTTAATTAAATGTCTTTTTATGGCATTTCTAAAAGAAATTTTCAAATCTGTTGAATGTTGAATTAAAAATTATCCATCAAAAAGGATGAAAAATTTGTATCTCCTAACAACTGGGAATAAAATTCCCGGAACATCTGCCAATACCTTGCGCATTTATATAATCAGTAGATGTCTGATTAGTCAAGATTCAGGCAAGAAAGAAGGTGCAATAAAACTGCATATAATGGTGGATAATGGCGAAAATTTGCGTAAATGTCGAGGGCCAGCATATTTACCAGGTAGGGCCAAAAGTATTGACCACCTAAAAATCACTTTCAGCGTTTTCTAAAATAACTATTTTTTTGATTTTTCCGCATCGAGATTCGGGTTCTTTTTCCTCCGATAGGATTCTCCTTTAATAATAATCTGATGAGCATTATGACAGAGCCTGTCCATCAGGGCATTTGCCATTATCGGATCAGGGAAGATGTTTCCCCAGTCGCTCATAGAGCGGTTGCTGGTTAGTATAACAGAGCCCGTGCCATACCTGGCGTCGGTAATAGCATACAGGTATTCAGCAGATTTCTGATCTATCTTCCTGAAGGCAAAATCATCAATGATCAGAAGGTTATATTTTATCAGGTTCTTCAGCAGTTTAGTCAGTTTATTGGTTAATTCAGCCTGGGAGAGCATAGTAAAGAGTTCGTGAAAGTTGTAGAAGCCTACAGTCAGATAGTTTCTGCAGGCCGCGTGTCCCAGGGCTTTTGCAATATGGGACTTTCCCTTATGGCAAGCTTTCCATAACGGAAATTATGGAAAGATATTGCTTATGGAAAGATTTCGGTATAAGTATTTATTAAACAAATGACTTTAACTAAAAATCTTTCCATAATATTTTCATCTGCACAATCCCTGAAGCCAATTTAACAGCTCTCCGTCTTCCTGCCAAACCGGTATATCTTTATTTACAACCTCCATATATATAGATTCCAATGCTTTTCTTTTTATTTCAGTATTAGCTCTCAGATATATTTCCGTTGTAGTAACATTTACGTGACCTAATAAATCCCTTATATAAATTAGATTTACTCCTGCCTCTAATAAATGCATAGCCTTCGTATGCCTCATCATGTGTGGATGGAGGTATTCAGGGAAAGAGATTTCCGGATGGGATGCCTTCGCCTGTATAAAATATTTATCAAGGAGATAAGTAATTCCTGGTCTTGTAAAAGGATGGCTTTTGCTATTATAAAATAAGGGATGCCCCTGATTTCCGTTGTCTAAAAGACGATTTTCCTTCATATAACTTTCAAGCAGGTTTTTGGTTTTATCCATTATCGGAACACACCGCTTTTTGTTTCCTTTTCCTGTTAAGGTTATTGTTGCAGGTTTTTCTATTCGTATATCCCTTATCTTCAGGCTTATTAATTCCTGAACCCTTGCACCAGTATCATAAAGTGTAACCATGATTGTTAAATCACGTCTGCCTTTCTTATTTGATGCATTCGGTTGTTCAAAGATATACTTCAAATTGTCACCGGACAGATATTCTATTATTTTCCTTTCTCGTTTCTTAAAAGGAATGCCTAATATTTTTTGGCACTCCATCAAAATTGCCGGTTCTTCAGATTGTGCATAACGATAGAAGCTGTGGATTGCTGCTAATCTTTGGTTACGAGTATTAATACTAACTTTACGTATTTTTTCAAGCCATCGCAGAAAATCTCTAATTGTTTCTGCTTTAATTTTATTAAAAGTAAGGTGCTCTGGTTTGATTTTAAGCTCTATATTAAAAAATATCAGAAGTTGTTTAAACGTATCCCGATAGGATTTTATTGTATTGGTGCTGACATTGCGCTGTCCCGGAAGGTAGTCCGATAGAAAGCGAGTCAGCATTCTTGCAAAATCAGTCTGCTTCATGAGATGATACCTCCGGTATTAAAAATGAAAAGTTCTGTTCCACCGAAGCTATGATGTCTGGATATAAAACAGCAGTCAGTCTCAGGTAATGCTGTGTTCCTCTTAAATCCTGATGCCCAAGATATGCTGAAAGATATGGCAGAAGGTTTGTAAGGTCTTCCTTATTAAGAACCCATTTCTTTAAGCAGTGTACTGCAAATGTATGCCTAAAATCATGCAGCCTTGGTCCTCTTCCGCTATGAGAGATTCCTGCTTCCCAAAGTATTTTTCTAAAGATCTGATATATTCTGCTATCATTATAGCGGCCCCCGAATGGGGATGGAAAGAAGAAAGGGTTAGAAGTCTTAAACCGGTGAACATTTTCTGCATAATACCGGCATCGTTCTACTAATGTTTTTGCCATTGGAACAATACGCTCCTTGCCAAACTTCGTCGAATGTATAAATAAGGATCCCTGTTCTAAGTCTACTTCTTCTACTTGTAATTTTAATGCTTCTGAAATGCGTAAGCCGCATCCATAAAGTAACCTGAACAAAACCGGAAGCATAATATGCCGATTCTCAGATGCAGCAGTAGCTGGATAGTTGTCGCATATTGTAAATATATTCTTAAGTTCACTTTCTGTAAAAATGTATGGAGTATAGGAGTATCTGGCAATGGTGATTGATTGATCAGGAAAAATATAAGCCGGATAATTTTGTCTGGCCATAAATCTTGCAAACCCGCGTATTACTGATATTCGGTGGGTCCTGTTACACTCTGTCTCATTTGGTTTCTTAGCAGTCCATAGCTGCACTAAATCCTTCGAAAGGATTATGTCAGACAATTTTTCATTAGTAACCAATGTGTCAAACTGCTTTAATAGATAAGGTGCCTTAAGATATTTGTAACCAACAGCTCTTTTTTCTTCGATGTAGTCCTTAATCAGTCCACCCAAAACGCTTTCATAAACTAGTGCTATTTTCTTAGTCATTTTGCAGCCTCCTATCAGGATCAATAGCGCATAAGCGTAACCTTTCAAGTGAAGTATGAAGATAGTTCATTGTTGATTTAGAGTTTATATGTCCCAGGATTTCTGAGATTATCGGCAATGGAGTTCCATTTTCGAGTAAGTTACTTGCAAGTGTATGCCTTAGTGAGTGCAATCCGTGTCTTTGGCCTCTGGGAACTGTAATTCCAGAGAGCCTGGTATATTTTGTAATTATATTATGAAGATTGGCGTTTTCTCCAAAAGCGTCATAGGGAGGATTCATCCGGATAAAGACATATGGAGAATCACTGATAGGACGGGCGTTTTTAAGATAATCAATCAGTGCCCAGCCGATATCATTCAGGATAGGATAAGATACTTTCGTTTTCGTTTTATTCTGTATTATTTCTATTGTCTTTGATTGCCAATTTAAGTTTGTTAATAGCAAAGATTTTAAATCTCCTACTCTAATGCCAAGCCTGGTAACTAAAATCAGAATCGCATAATCTCTTTTCCCGGTTGGATTTCCCCTGTCAATACTTACAAGCAACCGTATAACATCTTCTTTTACCCATACAGATGGAACCTTGGGATAATAGTACTTATTTTGTGCGGGTACCTTTTCCGACAAATCTTCGTTAGTAAATTGATTTAAATAGAGAAATTTTAAGAACACCCTCAGTGTTGTTAAAATTGTAGCAATACTCTTTTCATGATGATGTACTATTGTTTTTACATAATCCGATAAAATTTGTGGAGTTATCTCATTTACATTTGATATTTTTCTGTTATTCAGATAATCTATGAAAAAGAACAAACGCTGAATTCGCGTTCGTAGTCCCCGCTTCGAATACTCCTTAATTTCCCATTCCTTTTCATAGGCTGCCAGTTCTTTAGCAAACTGCGGTGGTTTAACATATTCAGGCTTTTTAACAATCCTTCTCAGTATTATCCCATGTAGTTGATAATCTCCAAGAACACGTATCTTCCTGATAGGATCCTTGAGTTGCCCGGGCATTTTTTCGTTAAAATAGTCCACAGTGCAGCCATATTTTTCTTTTAAGTACTTTTGTCCCAGTTCTTCAGAAAAATAAATTTCATTGTTCTGACAGGCGAAAGCACTAAGCTTTTTATAGAAGGAGCGGAAATGACATCTTGAACGATAAGCGTATTTCAGTCTTTCAAGTTCAGACAACACTTGATCGATAAGTTCATTGATTTTGGGTTTTGGATCCATGAGGTACCTCTCATTTTATTTAGAGAAAATAATTTGAGAAGTATTATGGCAAGAAAAATTGGAAGTTTATTATCTATTATCAGCAGTTACCTGAAAATCTTTCCATAAGCAATATCTTTCCATAATTTCCGGTACCCGTAGGGCCGATAAAAAACACGTTCTCTGCCTTTTCAATAAAGCTGCCGGTAGCAAGCTGCCTTATCTGAGCAGATTGATTGAAGGATTAAATGTAAAATCAAAATTCTCCAGGGTTTGACTGGCTTCAAGCTTCGCATTGGATATTAGTCTCTGAAGGCGTCTGTTTCGGCGAGCCTCCAGTTCATCCGATAATATCATAGATAACATTTCCCCCAGGGATAATTGGTTTTGTGCGGCCTCCATCAGCCTGAGTTCCAGGGTGGCAAGTGTACCGGATAGCTTAACTGCCTTAAGCTGCTGTTTCAGCTGTGCAATATTGGACATATTCCATCTTTCCTTCTTTAGTTTAAGTTAATAAAGTAATTCATATCTCTTATAAAACCGGATGTCTCCTCAGATATATTTATTGATTCTTCTTTTTCCTGTGATTCGATGATCTTTTCAATAATTGAAGCAAAAGTTCTACCTGAGAGATGGTTTACATCCTCAAGGGCTGTCTTACTGGCCATAGATATAATTTCTTTCGGATATTTTCCGGCGATACTTAAAATCCACTGTGCCTTTCTCAGGTTTATAAACGCGTGCGGGGATAGTATTCTTGTAATAAGCTCGCCAAGTTCAGTACATATTGCCCCGGCTTTCTTTCTTAAAGCATAAGGCAGCCCGGTGTCCATCATTGCCCGCATATTCTCGGGGAAGTCATTTAAGTCTGTCTGTCTTGTCCCCTTGGGTATAGGATGGATCTTTATGAGTTCATTATTGTAGTAGACTTCAATGTGCCTTGCTGATACCTTCACAAAAACCTTCTTCCCTACATATCGGCTGGGGAGTGAGTATCTTTTTGTTTGTACCTGTATAAAATGATCAGGATGTACGGTGGCTTCTTTCCAGAAGGCTGCTTCAAATTCTCCGGGGGAAGGTAAAAGAAGCGGCTGTTCTGTTTTTATAAATTCTTCATACGGTTTAAGTCTCGTAGTTCCGTGCGGCCTCTGACCATAAGTATCCTTAAGCCAGCTAAGGATAAGCCTGTTTGCCTCCGGCAGTGTAACGTTATTATTCAGGGCTTTAAGTTTCTTAAACTGCTCTCTTACGGTCTGAACATCCCGCTCTACAATGGGTTTATCTTTCGGAGTTGCTACACGGCAGGGGTTCAGGAAACAACCGTAATATTCAGCCAGCTCCGCATAGGACTTATTTACCAGCGGGTCATAAAGATCGGGTTTTATAACACCGGTCTTCAGGTTATCAAGATAAATTACTTTTGGTATACCTCCGAAGAAGTTAAACATCCTGACGTGTGACTGGGTAAAGCTCTGCTGATCCTGCTTATAGACAAATTCCACGAACTTGTGTCTGCTGTATGCCAGGGTGCCGATAAAGGCATAAACCGTATGTTTTCTTTTTGTTACCGGGTCGTAAAGCATTCCTGCCTTGCAGTAATCAATCTGAACCTGCCCTCCCGGCTCATATTCCATCCGGCAGGTTAGCTTTGTCAGATTCATTTCAAATTTATTTTCACGGATAAACCTCTTGTAGCTGCTGTAGCTTACTTTTCCCTGAAGACCGTGTTTTTCAACTATTACCTCAAATGCACTTTTTGGTTTTAGTTTATATTCGTTTGAAGTGATCAGTTCAGAGATCTCGTCTTTGTATGGTTCCAGCATATCCCGGCTTTTGGATGGCCTTCCAGATACGGCAGGCATTATATCAGGTAGGATTGAATCGATTTTTTCCTTATCGTAGCTTGTTATACCACGTCTGCTAAATTCATTTATGTATTTCCGGATCGTATTGCGTGAAAGGCCGGATTGAAGAGATATTGAGCTTAAGCTTTGAGAATCGAAGTACCTTCGTAAAATCTCAGTCAGTTCCATATTAACTATCCTCTTATATGCCACTATTACCTCCGAATGATTGAAAATAGAGCAGGTAAAATGGCTGTATTTATTAAAATTTGCTAAGCGCTAAAGGGATAATTTAGGTGGTCAATACTTCTGACCCTGACTGGTCAATACTTTTGACCCTAGGGTGGTCAATACTTTTGGCCCTGGCTGGTCAATGCTTTTGGCCCTAATTCAATTTTGACTGGTCAATACTTCTGGCCCCTGACACGTAAATACGTTTATATGTGTTAGTGGAAACAATTAGATGTAAAACACTACCAATATATGATTAAATAATTTAAATTAGACCTTTGGAATATTTTTCGATGAAAAGTAAGCAGATAAATTTATTTTGATGGGAATTAAATTGAAAAAGGAAGAGAAATCTGTCCAATATTGATGGATATCAAACCTTTTTATTTATTTATAATTTATTATATCCAGCAATAGTAATTTTATTTATTTTATATATAATATTAATTTCTTAGCTTGAGATAAAGATTATAAATCATTTTAACACTAAACTAAAATAAAGATGACAAGAATATCATATCTTATAGTTATTTTAAATTTGTTTTTCTACATATCCACTTTTGCTCAACAAATTACAGTAACAACACCAAATGGCGGTGAAAACTGGCAAAATTCAAACCCCTATGGAATTGTTTGGACTGATAACATCACTGCGTTTGTAAAAATAGAACTTTACAAAAGTGAAGCTTTCTACTCTACAATTATTGCTTCAACACCTAGTAATGGCTATTATTTATATACACCAAATGTATCTGAGTCAGGTACTGATTATAAAATTAAAATAACAAGCACTGCAGACAGTTCCGTATTTGATTTCTCTGATGCTGATTTCAGTATTACCAAAAGTGAGATTACTATTACTACACCGAACGGCGGAGAAAACTGGTTTACATCAACCGATTATGGAATAGTCTGGAATGATAATATTTCAGCACCGGTTAAGATTGAATTATTTAAAGGAGGAGTATTCTATTCTACAATTGTTGACACAACACCAAGCAATGGTTACTATCTTTGGTCAGTGGATGCTGCTGAATCAGGCAATGATTATAAAGTCAAAGTGACAAGCCTTAATAGCAGTAATGATTTTGACTTCTCTGATGCTGATTTCAGTATTACCAAAAGTGAGATTACTGTTTTAACTCCGAATGGCGGGAGAGAGCCTAATAGCAGGAACTGAAAATAGTGTAATCTGGACAGATAATATTGCGGTTGCTGTTAAAATCGAACTATATAAAGGTGGTGCGTTTTATTCAACTATAATAGATACTACACCTAGTAATGGTTTTTATTTATGGACTATTGACAATGGTGTGCAAAATGGTACCGACTACAAAATAAAGGTTACAAGTCTTGCCAGCAATAATGATTTTGATTTTTCTGATGGTAATTTTACTATTACTAATCCAAACGGGATTGAAAGATACTTAATCAGACCCCTAAAACTTATACCCTGATGCAGAATTATCCTAATCCATTTAATCCGTCAACTTCTATTATATACGGACTTCCCCATCCTGGTGAGATCAGAATTGTCCTGTTTAATGCACTTGGTCAGCAGGTCAAGGTGATTTTTGATGGTTATAAGGATGCTGGCTACCATAAACTGCAGTTTAATGCTTCAGAGCTGAGCTCAGGTGTTTATTTTTACAGGATTCAGGCATATTCACCCTCAGGAAATTTATTTGTTGAAACTAAGAAAATGTTGCTTTTAAAATAATTCTATACCCATATGATATAAAGCCGTCTATGGTTGAACAACTTAGACGGCTTTTATTTTAAAAGTAATCAATTTTATATATAATTAGGGCATTAACTAAATATTGATCGCCTCCAAAATGCCCTTAATATCCCTCACAGTCTTGCTAAAATGATCGATTGATTTACGCAAATTACATTATTGTATTATTGTTATTAAATTAGAATTAAAATTTGGAGTATTATATGAAAAGATCAATTTACTTCTTTATACTTCTAAACATAATTATTATACCCTGCTTTTATGCGCAAACGATTACGATAACAGCACCGAATGGCGGTGAAAACTGGCAAAATTCGAACGCTTATGGAATTGTTTGGACTGACGATATCTCTGCATTCGTTAAAATTGAACTTTACAAAGGAGGAGCTTTATATTCGATAATTACAGCATCAACGCCTAGTAATGGTTATTATTTATGGATACCAAATGTATCTGAATCAGGTACCGATTTTAAAGTTAAGATAATGAGCACCGCTGACAGTTCTATATTTGACTTCTCTGATGGTAATTTCAGTATTACTAAAAGTGAGATTACTATTACAAGTCCCAATGGCGGTGAAAACTGGCAAACATCCCTGCCATATGGGATTGTCTGGAGTGATAATCTCTCGGCACCTGTTAAGATTGAATTATATAAAGGAGGAGTGTTCTATTCTACAATTGTTGACACAACACCAAGTAATGGTTATTATCTTTGGTCAGTGAATGCTGCTGAATCAGGAAACGATTATAAAGTCAAAGTAACAAGCCTTAATAGCAGCAATGATTTTGACCTCTCTGATGCTGATTTCAGTATTACTAAAAGTGAGATTACTATTACAAGTCCCAATGGCGGTGAAAACTGGCAAACATCCTCTCAATACGGGATTGTCTGGAGTGATAATATTTTCGGACCGGTTAAGATTGAATTGTATAAAGAAGGTGTGTTCTACTCTACAATTGTTGACACCACACCAAGTAATGGGTTCTACCTCTGGTCAGTGAATGCTTCGGAATCGGGCAATGATTATAAAGTCAAAGTAACCAGCCTTAATAGCAGTAATGATTTTGACTCCTCTGATGCTGATTTCAGTATTACTAAAAGTGAGATTACTATTTCAGCGCCAAACGGTGGTGAAAACTGGCAAACATCCTCTCAATACGGAATTGTCTGGAGTGATAATATTTTCGGACCGGTTAAGATTGAATTGTATAAAGGAGGCGTGTTCTACTCTACAATTGTTGACACCACACCAAGTAATGGGTTCTACCTCTGGTCAGTGAATGCTTCGGAATCGGGCAATGATTATAAAGTCAAAGTAACCAGCCTTAATAGCAGTAATGATTTTGACTCCTCTGATGCTGATTTCAGTATTACTAAAAGTGAGATTACTATTTCAGCGCCAAACGGTGGTGAAAACTGGCAAACATCCTCTCAATACGGAATTGTCTGGAGTGATAATATTTTCGGACCGGTTAAGATTGAATTGTATAAAGGAGGCGTGTTCTACTCTACAATTGTTGACACCACACCAAGTAATGGGTTCTACCTCTGGTCAGTGAATGCTTCGGAATCGGGCAATGATTATAAAGTCAAAGTAACCAGCCTTAATAGCAGTAATGATTTTGACTCCTCTGATGCTGATTTCAGTATTACTAAAAGTGAGATTACCATTTTAACTCCGAATGGCGGAGAGATGTTGACGGCAGGAACTGAAAATAGTGTGATTTGGACAGATAATATTCCGGGCTCTGTTAAAATTGAACTATATAAAGGTGGTGCGTTTTATTCAACTATAAAAGATACTACACCGAGCAACGGATTTTATTTATGGACTATTGACAATGGTGTTCAGAACAGCACCGACTATAAAATAAAGGTTACCAGCCTTGGCAGTAATAATGATTTTGACTTCTCTGATGGTAATTTTACTATTACTAACCCAAATGGCATTGAAGAAATATTAAATCAGACCCCTAAGACCTATACCCTTATGCAGAATTACCCAACCCGTTTAACCCTTCAACTTCCATTGTGTATGGACTTCCCCATCCTGGTCAGGTCAGAATCGTCCTGTTTAATGCTCTTGGTCAGCAGGTCAAGGTTATTGTGGATGGTTATAAAGAAGCTGGCTACCATAAACTTCAGTTTAATGCTTCAGCGCTGAGTTCAGGTATTTATTTCTACAGGATCCAGGCAGATTCTCCTTCAGGAAAATCATTCGTTGAAACTAAGAAAATGTTGCTTTTAAAATAAGAACCTCTTGTATTAACAAAGCCGTCTTGGTTCCATAACCTAAGACGGCTTTTGTTTTAAATTAAATATCAAGAATTAATTCATCGGAACCCGGGTAACATGACCGTTATTCGGTTTCCATTTAGAATTTCTGTCAGCTATTGTTACGCCTCCATTCAAATCAAAATCCCCTTTCTCATAACCGGCGGAACCATTTTCTTTTTTCCAGATGCTATTATAATCTGAGTTATTAATACTTCCGTTGGCATTGCCGTCAGCAGCATATAATCCATATTTTCCGTTTCCAAGTGGTTTCATGGGCTGATCCCCATATGACTGATCTTCTGAGAACGTAAAATCATACAGGTTGGTTGTCCCGGTTAACAGCACCGGGTTTTTAGACATAATAGCAAGGTGATTGCGGTGGAATACTACGATATAATACTCGCCGCTTTCAATGCCGGGGAAAGTGATTCCTGGCTGACCATCTGTATCAAGAGCAATTCCATCACTTCGCAGAAGTGCAGCCCGTCTGCTGACAACCGTGGTTGCACCTGTACCTGTCCTGAGTTCCAGTAAAATCCAGTCAACTATGTTAGCCGGTAACACGCTTACTCCTTCACTACCACTATAAGACCATGGTAGTCCTGAATACGGCTGTATTAAAGGAATTAGGGAATTCTCAGAAAGTGTCGTTGCCATTGAACTGTCAGTATACGGACCTTCCAGGAAAACTTTGATTTTTGCTCTTACCGAATATGAATTTGAAATGTATT
The DNA here is from genome assembly GCA_963839165.1 of uncultured Bacteroidota bacterium. Lineage (GTDB taxonomy): Bacteria > Bacteroidota > Ignavibacteria > Ignavibacteriales > Ignavibacteriaceae > DATFVA01. Next base: position 23,059 of record CAWIUG010000021.1, read on the forward strand.
CATAATCAGCAGTATTGTTGGGTGGTACGATCTGATTGCCTACGAGATCTTCAACATTAATTACAGTGATAGTATATGCTCCGGGGGAATGGGATGTTGTTGTCAATGTAACTTCTGAACCTGATAACGAAGCAGAAATTACATCAACACTATTTGTAATTGAATAGTTGCTTGTATTTTGTGCAGTTGCCTGATCGAGCGGTTCTGAAAATATTATCTTTAAAGAAACCGAATCTAATATTTCAGCGCTCTGCACTTCGGGTGGCGTAATATCTCCGCCGCTGCCTGTCGCTTCAGTTGAGAAATTCCATACAGGTCCTGCTGTCGATGCTCCCTGGTTATCTTTTGCCACTATCTTCCAGTAATACGTTGTGTTATTATCCAATGCTCCCGGGTTATAACTTGTATTTGATTGGTTGCTCGCTGTCAGCGGTGGATTATTTGCTGTCCCGAAGTAGACATCATATGTCAGTGGATCTCCATTGGGATCTGAACAGATCCAGCTTAATGTCGAGTTTACAGGCTGATTTAATGCTCCGTTTGAAGGTCCTGGATTTGCCGGTTGGTTTGGGGGATTATTTCCTCCGCCGCCTCCGCCTTGTGTTATTTCATAAGCACCAATATCCCAGGTGCCCGATCTGGTATTACCAGTTATATCATCGGTATAACCCAATGCAGTTAAATTGACACCGCCATCAATTACACTTGCACTTGCAGGGACATAACCTGTTAATTCCGGGTTGGTTTGATAAGAATTTACATCATATCCGTTCGCTGTCCAGGTCTGCCAGCTTTGTCCCCAAACTCCATAACAAGCATCACCGTGATTTATCTGTACGTAGCCCCCAGCAGGATTAAAATAAACATTATTAGTCACATTATCTTTATGGGCATAATCAAAGAATGTGGTATCAAGTCTGACTGAGCTAGCTACAACAATATTATTTTTGCATATTCCCCTACCTTTGAAATCCGCACCCAAATTATTTGCAAATCCAATTCCGTAACCAGTACCTGCCGTATAAACAATAGTATTGTTAGTTACTATCATACTATCCATCCCACCCATTGTCGTTAAAGCAGATTGGCTATCCATCCTGTCCCAGAGAGCATTTTGCCCCCCGGGCTGTCCATATTCTACATAATTATTTCTTATTCTTATTTCCCCATAACAATCCTGTAAATACAAAGCCTGTTTATTAGCAGTGGACCCCGCATTAAGATGTTTGAGAATGTTATTCTCTATAGTAATATTCTTTGAAAGATACAATTGAATAACGTCACAATGTGGGGTGTTATCTGAATTTTGTCGTACTATATAACATCCTTTTATGGTTATTCCATCAATACCACCGCCACTAATCCCATCTGCATTGCCGGTGCCGGCATAAAAACCTGAATCCTGAACTATCCGTAAATTCTCAAATGTTATGTTTCCGTGTGAATAATTTGAAGTAAGTCCCAATCCATATAAATAAATACCAAATGCTTCTTGTGGATTGATATTAGGATTTGTGTGTAATGTTGCATTCTTAAAAGTAAAATTCTTTATCTGATAGGCAGATAAATTACTAACTTTGCCATACTGTAATACAAACTTTGAAGAATCTAATCCGTCTATTACCACATTTTCAACAGGAACATAAATACAAGCACCACCCATTGTAGTAATATTAGTCCCGTCAATGGTTACCGTTCCGTTATAACCTGTATGAGGGCTTTTCATAATAACAACACCATCCGTTTGAATATTTAAGAGTGTAGTGTAAGTTCCCTGGGCTATAAAAATAGAATCACCGGACTGAATATTAGCCCAGTTAATATCAGAAAATGTTTTCCAGCCTTCAGAATAACTGGTTCCATTTCCGCTGGCAGAAACATTTGCATTTACATAATAATTGGCTCCATATGTAAAAAATAGAAATCCGAAAAGTATAAAACAAATCACTACCCTCTTTAATAGAAAAACTTCATGGATAAAATATTTTGAATAAGGGTTCAATGGTGCTCCCATCGAATAATTTAAACAAAAAGAGTCACATTTTAAGTGAGTCAAACTATTTTTCATTTTGGTGACCTTTATATATATGAGCCTTATTACTACTAGGAAGATATTCATTATTTCAGCAAAACCATTTTCTTTGTCTGGATGAATTTACCTGCCTGTATTCTGTAAAAATATATTCCGCTGGGTAAATCTGCAGCATTAAATTCCAAGCTGTAGGATCCTGCTTCCTTTTCGCCGTCTTCCAGGACAGTTACTTCCTGACCGATAGTATTATAAACTACCAGCTTTACTGAGCTTCTTTCCGGGATACGGTATTCAATTTTTGTTGTAGGGTTGAATGGGTTAGGGTAATTCTGAGCCAGATTATATGAAAATATA
>CAWIUG010000022.1:0-34089 GCA_963839165.1 uncultured Bacteroidota bacterium
TTGCTTTAGCACGGAGACTACCGGGCAGTGGTTACAGAAAGAAGAACAAAACTGTTCAGTTATTTACTGCTTTCTTATGTGGAAATTCAATACACACCAAAGAACCCAACCTTATTACCTTATTTTTTCTGTACTCTGTTCAAATTATCCAATCCGTTAAATCTACGTTCCAATTCCTGCTTTCCGCTATACAGCACCCCCTCAACAACCTTATCTATGACTATATCAATTTCTTCAATCTCTTTTTGAGTGTCCGGCTCATCTGTATCTTATTTCTTTATTACCTTATTTCCTTTCTGTTAATAAGTAATTAAATATTAAAAACCTTATTTATCATATTAACCTTAGTATCTCCATTAATAAATTCGGTGACGTATTATTTTAATTAAGCAGGATACCGATCAGATATGTTAAAAGTTTTCAACAAATTGTTGGAATTTAAATATCTCTAATACGGTGTCCTCGATACACCTCGCCAAATAGTAAACGAAGGCGGGACAGGTCGGGCACCGTGAAAGATTTAATAATTATCGCGGTTATCGAGTGTTCCGAATGAAGCGAGATTCGTAAAAATATAGCGAGCGGAATGAGGAACGTATCGAGATAACCGGTTTTAATAGAAAATTAATTACCAGAGAACATTTTACAATTACCGTGTCCTAAATTTCGCTGCGCTCAACATTCCGACTTGAAGGAAATGAAGGCCTTATACAGCCCCCCCTCAACAACCTTTTCTACGGTTAAATCAATTTCTTCAATCTCTTTTTGAGTGTCCGGCTCATCTGTATCTTATTTCTTTATTACCTTATTTCCTATCTGTTAATAAAGAAACAAAATATTTAAAAACCTTATTTATCATAACCTTAGTAACTCAATATAGACCAAATAACCCAACCTTATTACCTTATTTTTTCTATACTCTGTGTAAATCTATTTGATCCGTTAAATCTGCGTTCTACTCACCCTCCGAACATAATGAAAAAAGTAACTCTATCTGTTCTCATTAACCAACTATTTATCTGATGGTACAAAGTGAAATCTGATCAGTAGTCGTTTCTGAGGTGACAAATGTCGTCGTAGAGTAGGACAAGTTCTGACCGTGTCGTCACTAATCACGCTTAGCGACGCTTTAGCGGGATCATTAAACTTGGACTCTAATCTTCAAGGGTTTAATGATGCTGACTTTGCTCATAAAATAACGTCTCGTCCATCTCTGTTCCTGATCTTTACGAGGCTACTTCTGTGCCTGCCTGTCCGGTAGGCAGGTTCACTTTCGTTACAACCCGGTCGTTTGCGTCGCATCCTTTCTTCCGCTTTCACGGGATTGATTACTTTGTCAAGCCGCTTAGAGTATAGCCGTTTCCAGCTATACTCCGACTTCTCGCTACGTGGCTTTAGAGTTTTACCACGATCAGGACTTGACAGGTTCGCTCGCAGAGTCCGTCTGACTCTTCGGAGTCTGACGACAACTTCCTGTCTCACCTGATTAGAATAGTTCAAGCTTTGCTTGGCGCTCATTTCATCAAAATCATTTTCATAGTCTGAATAAAGTCTCCTGCTCTTAATTGATAGAAATAAACGCCGCTTGGTAAATCTTTTGCATTAAATTCAATTTCATATATTCCGGCTTCCTGTTCCTCATTCATTAACATTTTCACTTCTTCTCCCAACAAACTGAACACCTTTATTATCACATTTGACCTTTTCGGTATTTGATATTTTATTGTTGTGGAAGGATTAAATGGATTCGGATAGTTATTTGATAAGACATACAATTTAATGACATCAGTTTGTTGTTCAATCCCTGTGGGAATGTATGTATATGCAATCAATAGGAAATTTCCCCAACCAATACCATCCCAGTCTTGCCTTAGTTCTTCAATTTTATTATTGTTCACATCATAGGTGTTATGGTGAACCCCTTCAGCTAGACAGGTTTTTCCTTAATTTAAGGTGGATGAATTAAGTACTTACCATGTTACTTTAAGAATACTTCAGCCGGAGTTTTATAGCCTAATGACTGATGTGTTCTTTTATTGTTATAAAAATAGAAATAATTATTTAATCCCTCAAATAATTCCTGATAATTTCGATATTCCTTTAAATAAATATCTTCATACTTCAGACTTCTCCATAAACGTTCAATGAAAATATTATCTAAAGCTCTGCCTTTGGAATCCATACTTAGTCTTACATTATTGTCCAGGACTTTATTGACAAAACTAAGACTGGTAAACTGACTGCCTTGGTCGGTATTAAATATTTCCGGCTTACCTGAACGCAATGCTTTATCCAGAGCGCTAAGACAGAAATGGACATCAAGGCTGTTAGATATTTCCCAGGACAGAACATATTTACTAAACCAGTCCATTACTGCAACAAGATAGGCAAAGCTTCTGTAGAGCGGGATATATGTTATATCTGTACTCCATACCTGATTGGTTTTTGTTATGCTTACATTTCTTAGCAGATACGGAAATATCAGGTGATCCTTGTTTGGTTTGCTCAGATTCATTTTCGGTGTAAGTGCTTGTATTCCCATTACTTGCATCAATCTTAGTATCCGTTTATGGTTAATGACTTTACCGTTATTCCTTAACTCCTGGGTTATTTTTCTGTAACCGTAAAAAGGCCAGGTTGTATATATTTTATCCATCCGTTTCATTATTTCGAGATCTTCGTCCGTTATGCCTAACGGATCAAAGTAATAACTCGAACGTGGTAATTCTATCAAAGAACATTGCTCAGTTATACTGAGGAAATCATCTCCGGGTTCTATGAGTCTTTTGAGATCTTCAACTGAATGGCTCGTACTTTTTTTTTAACCATTCAACCTCTACCTGAAGTTTTCCTATCTGCCGGTAGAGCTGATCAATCAACTCTGAGCTCCCATCAGTTTTTGGTCCCCTCGGATTATCAAACACAGAAGGAAGTATCTCAAGCAACTGTTTCTTCCATAGACTTATCTGATTTGGGTGGACTCTGTACTCTTTTGCAATTTCGTTTATACTGGTGAATCCCTTGACTGCCTCTAGTGCAATTTTTGCTTTTAGTTCGCTGCTGTAATTTTTTCTCTTGGTGGACATTTTAGCCTCCTTTGGCTTATATAAATTTAAGATTTTTCCACCTTAAATTTTTGTCCAGTTTTTGGGGTTCACTATACTCTTAAACTCTTGCCCTCACGGAGTAGAGAGAAATTACTTATTTAAATCTCTTATAAATTTTTGATAGAAACAATTATATTATTTTTTATGAATTTCAAAGAATTTCTTAATCAATAAAAATATAAACCTGATGACGAGTAAGGATAATTTTTATAAACAAGCGATATTTTAATATATCCGGAAATCTTTAGCATATTGCCACACTACGTATGCAATAAATGTAACAGCTAAACCAATAACTACAATTGTTCCCACTGCAGAGCTATCCATTCCATTATATTCATTAATACAAATTCTTGTTACGTCTTCTTTTTTTATCTTAATCGTATCGACAGCCATTGAATTAGGGTGACCCGGTAGTATTCTCAGAGCTTTTTTATATAAAATTAAATCATCCTGGGAGGCAATTGCATCAATAGAGTAATTATTTTGGGGATGCATAACTATTTCTTCATTTGTTACATTTTTATTTAATATGAAATTTGGAGAGTCATTAACTATAATGTTAGCATCATCCGACTTTATGGAGGTAAACTCATCATAGGTTATTTCCTTTTGGGTGTAACAACCAAATAATTGCATCAATAAATAGGGTATTAAAATTGCTGAAATATATCTTTTCATAACCCACCTCGCTAATAGGCTGGTTATAAGATAATCAAGGTCGGTAAGTGAATTGTCATAAAATTGTAAAAATTGAATTGAAACCAATAAAAAAACCGATGACAAGTTGCCACCGGATCATCTCATTCAAGAGGCAGGGGTAACCTCTGTGAACGGATTCTTGAAGAATTTTAATATTATATTGCTCATTATTATTCCTAACCGTTTTAAGTAATATAATGAACAAGTTGGTTGACAATTAAAATTTTGTGTTATGCTCGATAAATCTAAACTTGAAAAAGAAGGATTACTTTTAATCGAAGAAATTATTAGAAGACATCCGGATTGGTTAAGATATGCCAGAAACTTTCCCGGGGAAGATTCAATTTTCGAAATCCGTATTCCCCCACCAGTTAAAGAAAATCCGCGAATAGAAATAATTAGCGGTAGTGATGGCCCCTATGTTTATTTCGGTCCATCACATTTCGATTTTTATTCGCTCAGGCATTTGAACAAAGTTCCCTGGTTTGTTTGGTGGACAGAAATGGATACATCACTTTTGGCTGATGCAATCGATAAAGCCGTTGAAAAAATAGTATCTGAAGAATTTATAGCCGCAACTTGGAAATCCTTTTTAACCACACATACTGGTTTCATAAGTCAAATGCGTTTTAGCAAATATTTAGAAGAAGGTAAAGTCAATATCGCTACTTCCTGGAGGGCAACATATAATTATTGCTATAATGGTGAATGGATTTATCCTGATGCAGATGAGTAGGAGAACCATACCTCAAGTTTTATTTATTAATCATTTTTGCTCTATTCTTCTGAAGAATTACTGATTTTAATAAAAAACCCGGTAACGGGGGTGTTAACGGGTCGAACAATTTACAAGGGGACGAGGTAACCCGCCTTCAGCAAATTAGACGAATAGTAGTCGGGGCAAGCCTCTGTGAATGAGTTCATTGAAAAATAATTGTAATTAAAAAGGGAGCATAAGCCCCCTAATTTTTGTAGAGTAGGACAAGGGCGCAGTTCTCAACCTGAGTCTGTTTCCCTCGAACCCTCGTCAAACCGTACGTGAGGTTTTCCCTCATACGGCTTTCCTAAATAATTTATACTTTTTGACTATAGCCATTGAACTTTATAGTTGTAGAACAGTCCAAACCTTTCATATATTGCATTGTTACTCCACCTATTCCATCCAAATCCATTTCTTCCTCTGTTCCTTTGAAGCAGCCTCCTTACTCGTCTCATAACATATGCACACATTTGGTAAAGCACCTTTGAGGCATTGCCAAGTCTGAAGTAGCCTGTCCATCCCACAAGAAACTTATTCAGGTTTCTAACTTGATCCTGGACTTTCAGCGGTATCTTATGACTGACAAGTTTCCTTATCTGTTCTCTGCACCGCTTCTGGCTTTTTGGACTTGGTGCTACCAGTATTAACCGGTTCTTTGTTTTCTTGTTCTGAACCCGGTGAAATTGAAATCCTAAGAACTCTACTTTCTTGTCTTCTTTGAGATTAAGCTTCCTGCTTTTCTCTTTGTTCAGCTTTAGCCCTAATCTCCCGACATAATTCTCCAGTATTTCTACTCCCTTTCCCAGGTTCTTCTGTGCCAGTATTAGCATATCGTCTGCGTACCGTACAAGATGTATTGAACCTTTACTGATACTCTTTATTCCGTTCCTCTCAAATGCTTTGTCTACCGGATGCAAATATACGTTCGCCAACAGCGGACTTATTACTCCTCCCTGCGGTGTGCCTCTTTTACTTTGACGATGCTGATTATCTTCCACATAACCGCAGCTTAACCACTGCTTTATTACGTGCAGTATCTTTCCGTCTGAAATCCTCCTTGCCAGCAGTCGCATCAGTTTCCAATGCTCTACTGTATCAAAGTATTTCTCCAGATCAACGTCATAGATTTCCTCACATCCCCAGTTCAGGTATTTGTATATCTCCCTTACTGCATCGTGGGCGCTCTTCTTTGGTCTGAACCCATAACTTGAGTCTGAAAAATCAGCCTCGAATATCGGCTCCAAAACCATCAGAAATGCAGTCTGCACTATGCGGTCACGAATAGTCGGAATACCCAGCGGTCTCTTCTTTCCATTCGCTTTTGGTATATATACCCGCCTTACCGGATTTGGTTTGTACTTTCCTTCTTTCAGTTCATCCTGAAGTTCTGCTAAGTATTCTATAATTCCCTTTGCTTTTATATCCTCAAAGGTCACTCTATCTACTCCGCTTGCTCCACCATTGGCTTTCACCTTGCGATAAGCTTCTTCCAATACATCTGTCCGATAGGTTTTATCGTACAGACTGTAGAACCTGAACTTCGGACTGGCTTTCGCCTTCTCGTATCCCGCTTTGCGGGAAAACTCCTGGATTCTCTCAGCTCCTCCCGTAAGTTGGAACTTTCTTATGTTTGTTAGCTCTTGCAATACATTTTCCGTTATTTCTTCGAAAGCTATTATTTAGCAGAGATCCTTTCCTACGGTAATGTTTTGCTGCATTACCATCTTGTCCCTTTCACTCCCGGGACTTCGGTACTATGATCTCATCCGACTCCCTGCCACCTCTTATCCATTTCGTTGCCTTATAGGATAAGCCTTTCCTGATGGCGATCCCGCCTTGCGGGAAAGTTCCTGAACCTTCTGTCTGACCGTGTCGTCACTAATCCCGCTTAGCGACGCTTTAGCGGGATCATTAAACTTAGGCTCTAATCTTCAAGGGTTTAATGATGCTGACTTCGCTCGTAAAATAACGTCTCGTCCATCTCTGTTCCTGATCTTTACGAGGCTACTTTTGTGTTCACTTTCGTTACAACCCGGTCGTTTGCGTCGCATCCTTTCTTCCGCTTTCACGGGATTGATTACTTTGTCAAGCCGCTTAGAGTATAGCCGTTTCCAGCTATACTCCGGCTTCTCGCTACGTGGCTTTAGAGTTTTACCACGATCAGGACTTGACAGGCTCGCTCGCAGAGTCCGTCTGACTCTTCGGAGTCTGACGACAACTTTCTGTCTCACCTGATTAGAATAGTTCAAGCTTTGCTTGGCGCTCATTTAACAAGAATCATCTTCTTAGTTTGGACAAAAACCTGCCCTGAGCTTGTCGAAGGATTCCCTGCTTGCCCGCCGTTAGGGGGAGCTTGTATTCTGTAGAAATATACCCCGCTTGATAATGAAGCTGCATTGAATTCAGTCTCATAGGTCCCATTTGGTTTTTCTTCATTAACAAGAGTGCTAATTTCATTACCTATAATATCATAGACTTTAATAGTAACAAGACTCCTCTGAGGTATGCTATATTTAATTATAGTTACAGGATTAAATGGATTGGGATAGTTATTTGACAAACTATAAGTGCTAACTACATCCTCATATTGTTCAATTGCAGTTGGTATATAAGAAAATATACTCTTATCCACATTCACCCAGTCAGATCCGTCCCAGTTTTGGGAAAGCTTCTCAGTAAGGTTATTGTTCCCATCATATGTGTATAAAACCTTATTAATATTCACCCAGGCAGAACTGACCCAGTTTTGGGAAAGCTTCTCAGTAAGGTTATTGCTCCCATCATATGTATACGAATGCATATAAAAATTCACCCAGGCAGAAACATCCCAGTTTTGCAGGAGCTCCTCAGTCATGTTATTGTTTACATCATATGTTATTGAATCCTTCATTGAATTCACCCAGTCAGATCCGTCCCAGTTTTGGGAAAGCACCTCAGTTAGGTTATTGTTATCATCATAAGTATAAGAAGACTTAAAAGCATTCTCCCAGGCAAAACCATCCCAGACTTGGGAAAGCTTCTCAGTCAGATTATTGTTACCATCATATGTGTATGTATACTTAGAACCATTCTCCCAGGCAGAACCATCCCAGTTTTGCAGGAGCTCCTCAGTCAGGTTATTGTTACCATCATATGTGTATGTATACTTAGAACCATTCTCCCAGGCAGAACCATACCAGTATTGGGAAAGCATCTCAGTTAGTTTATTGTTATCATCATAAGTATAAGAAGACTTAAAAGCATTCTCCCAGGCAAAACCATCCCAGACTTGGGAAAGCTTCTCAGTTAGATTATTGTTCCCATCATATGTGTATGTAAACTTAGCACCATTCTCCCAGGCAGAAACATCCCAGTTTTGGAAAAGCATCTCAGTTAGTTTATTGTTATCATCATAAGTGTAAGAAAACTTAAAATCATTAACCCAAGCAGAACCATCCCAATTTTGGTTAATTTCCTCAATTAGTAGAAAACCATTATCAAGTAATGATTTATTAATGGTCGTCCTTGAATCTTTAGCATCAAATCTTTCTTCTGCATAAAACTCACTTTTTATATTTTTTGATATTATTTGACAATTGCTGCTTGTAGAGTTCAACATTAAAGATTCTTTATCATTTAACCCGTTTAAACCATATGTGCTTGATTTCATAATTTCCCGAAGTCTTTCGGTATCCGATTTATCATGTATTACTCCTCTATAGAAATTATCTTGAGGAAAAGTTGATATTAAAAACAGCATACCGAAGAATAAAATCTGTAGAAAAGTTTTCATAACGAACCTCCAATGAATTAGAAAAATTAATGAGAAACATTTCTGCTTCGGGAGTGTATTCGATATGTAATCTCTGGAAAGAAACTGTAGCCTTACTCTATTGTCTCACCCTCACTTAGAGAAAAATCACTGACCTAAATCTGCGTTTTTTATTTGCTAAAAGCAAAAATAAATGTTTATGAAACTAATAAAAAACCCGATGACAAACTGCCATCGGGCTGAGCTCCTTCAAGAAGCAGGGGTAACCTCTGTGAATGAGCTATAAATGAAACTCGCTGTCGGTTCTTTAATCTTCGGGGATCTGAGTGCCCTCAATAATCCTGCGCGTAAATAATTAAATCAAAATCGTTTTACATCCATATAATTACGGATAAGAAATAAACAGAATTTTTTATTGCCTCTATTCCGAAAATCAGGTATTTTATCAATTGATAAAATTCTTAGATGCCTGGGGTTATGATTAAGTTAGGCTGATGTAAGGTCCTTTCGATACTTCAGAAAAATTAAAACAAAGAAAATCTTTGCTGCATTGTGAGTGATGTGCCGGAGGTGTAATAAAAGCTTTCACCGTAAAGGGATAGGCTGATTCTTTAGACATAATTTATTAATGGGAATAAACTTGGAACTGATTTCCCTGATTATTGCTTCACTTATATGTATTTCGCGGAGAATTAATCATACAGTTAAGTAAAAAAATATAGGAAATTAATATGGAAGAACTGAATAAACAACAAATAATAGATGAAGAGCATTTAAAATTATTAGTATTGTTCCATAGGATATATGGGATTTTTGTTATCGTATTTTCATTTTTGGGTATTGGTTATTTTTTATTATTTAATTTTATTCTTAGTATATCAAAAAAACATTCGCAATTTACGCTAGCAGATAATTTTCAAGGTCCTCCGGCAGAATTTATGCATATATTTATGATTATTATAGGAGTACTGATATTGATAGGTCTTAGTATAGGCATATGTAATCTTATATCTGCTCAATATATTAAAAGAAGAAAGCACAGGATATTCAGCATTGTAATAGCCGGTATAGATTGCGTGTCTTTCCCGCTGGGGACAATTCTCGGTGTATTAACAATGGTTGTTTTATTAAGAAATACTGTCATTGAATATTATAAGTCATTAGAATCATATTAAAGAAAATCTCATCAATCATAATACCAGATAAGCAGGCCTTCGGGTCCGCTGCGCCAACGGGTGGTTTTGAAATGTGTTATATGAAGATAATCCAAATATAATTTTTGAAAATGGACACTATTACGATTTTGCAAACACCTTAATCCTCAGGAATCATTTTTTCTGCATTGGAGATAATAGACCTGGAAGTTTAGATAGTCGAATGTTCGGTCCAGTTTCCGTAAACACGATCAAAGGGAAGCCGCTTTACATTTGCATTAGTAATACGTTTAATAGAATAGGTTCATATGACCGGGTGCCATTGAAACGTGCGCGTAGCTCAGTTTTCTGAACTGAAGTCTCAGGTCGGGAGACCTGAGCTACGCTATGTTCAGTGAATAGCTGAGTTGAAGCATTTGCGCGGTCAAAGCCTGCTCCTGATACAAAGTGTAGAGGACAATCACATCGTCCTCATCGAGTTTTTCGAATGAAGTGACAACGGAGTAAGAAAAGTATAGAGATGTCTTTTACCTTACTTTCCTCCATTCATCATAGACCGGGGGCAGAAGTAAATTTTTATTGTTAAGTATAGTCCTGAATAAATCCATCCTGGAACGGCCTTGCGGTATGAATGCAAGTAAATCTGAAGATGCATCCGGGTTTTTTACATACCATTCATATATGTAGCCGCTGACGTTTAAAAAGTAATGTGAATTCTGCGTGGACTCGTTGTCGTAATACTTTAACTCTATTTTATCCCCCGGCAGGAGAACCTGGTACACCTCGTCTTTTACCGATAGCTTATTTTTCACTTCACTGCCTGAAAAGTCTGCCGATGTTATTGGTATTTCCGCGGGTTCCAGTGATCCGGTTTCTGTAAAGCTGATTGACACCCGGTCGATTTTCCAGACATCAGTCATAAATTCAAGTTTGATAGTCAGATCGTCTGTTTTTATATCTTTCAGATCAAGTCTTATAAGCCTTTCAAACGGTACGGTGGTAGCTTCAGCACAAATCAGACCCGCATATTCCCATTTGTTTTTGTTCCACACAAATGCTTTTAATGATACTTCATTCATCCAGCTTTTTAATGACGAAAGTACCAATGGATCATGTTCTGCACTGTTGACAAAATCAAGGATCTCATCTCCCAAAAAATCATAAACCTTACGGAAAAGGACATCACTTATCCTTGTATTAATTGCTTTTACTATAAGCGATGCGGAACTCCGCTGTTTTTCTTTTGGGAAAGTGACAACAAGCCTGTCAGTAAACTCTCTTGAAGTCACTGCGGTTGACAGATCGGATTCCCAGTAGTGACCATCCCCTGTTTCTATCTGCGGCAGGATGTTATGCTTATTCATATCCTCCGCATCCACAGGCGCTTTTTCATCTGCTGCCGGCCAGACAAGATTGTTTTCATCGGCCAGCAGCTTATAGCCCGGTTTATAATCATATTTTAATAACCTGACGGAATTTATGTAGTGAGTTTCCGGTCGTTCATTGGATATCATAAGACTAATTTCTTTTTCCCCGGACGTTAGATGAGTAAGAGAATTAGTCGTCTCCGTTTCAAGTTTTTTACCCAGTGACATTGGGATAGCCTCTCCCTCAAGGATGTATCCGGAATTTATTCTACTATATACAAAAGGACAGGATCCGCCGCCCCCGCTGGATGGATATACAATATTTAAGCCTACTCCATCTTTATCATTATTAAACACGGCTGCTGCAGAATACCCTAAAAATCCAATTACACCAATAGCGGCAACTGATTTCCAAAAACTTGCATCGTCAGCCTGGATATAGAGGACATCCGAAAGTTTGATTTCTCCTTCAAAATCTTCTGAAACATCTCCTTTTTCCATCCAGCCTTTGCCTTTGATGATAGAATCGATAAGAGTCGGATGATGCAGAAAATACTTTGTGCTGTCTTTTGTCAGGATAGAAAACTTACTGGTGGTTTGCGATTTTTTGTCGAACTCATTCTTCGTTTTAATATCTTCGGAAACATAGCATCCGGAGATAAGCAGTGTAATTAGAATATATTTTTGATAATTAAATTTATACATAGCCTCACCTGTTCTTTAGAATATGATGTTTAAGAAAATTCCTGCACTAAAATTTCCCGGTTTTATTTCAACGCTGAAATCGGCAAACGCTGTTTCTTCACTCTTATAGGTTGTAAGGAAATAGTAATCGGCAGCAATTCCTATATAAACCGAATTTCCGAGCACTGCCTTAATTCCTGCCTCGGTAAACAGACCTTCCGTTCCTCCGTCCACACTTACTGACTCAAGCATTCCGCCAAGCGAATCGACGGAGGCACGGCCGTAATCGATATTAATATTGAATCTGTTTTTTGAATAGCCCAGTCCCGCGAAGGGTACAAAATTGCCGGGCAAATGGATAAAGTCGTACAGTCCTATAAGCGTTAGTGCGCTGTATTTAATCTTGCCGGTCAAATTATTATCAACCATTAAAGAGGCAGATATATCAGGGGTCATTTCAATTATTGCTTTAAGTCTGAAGATCGCACCCAAGTTATAATCCGGGTTAATTGGTTTTACATCATAACCCTTTGCTTTATAGTAATTATCGATCTTACCGGTAAGGTACTCCAGCCCCTCAAATTTAAAATTTGTACCTGCGGCACTAATACCTATTCCAAACCGGGGATAATGGATTAAGAGTTTTTTATAATCAACACCTGTACCTGTTATTATAGGATAATCTACAAAACTATTATTCCTTGTACTTTTAATGTTTTTACTGATCTCATCCTTTTTTATCCAGAGAAATTTTAATTCAGGAGGATTGCTTCCCCTGGTATAATCACCCTGTTTAATTTTTTCATAATTATCAAACTTCTCACCGAAATTGAGAAGGCTGATTTTTTGAACGGCAATCTGCCTCTCTTTTATTTCTTTGTTATCCAGATAAACAATATGAACCGAATAGGCATCGACTGAATCCCTTGTGCAGTAGGCAAGTACAAAGTTTTTGTCGTCCAGAAATACTCTGAAATAATCGCGTTCTCCGGGATCAATAAACGGACCCACCCGCTGACTGAAAACGACCACCTCAAGACTGTCCTGTGCTCTGAGGAGACCAGGAAAAAATAACAAATTGATAAAAGCAATAATGAATACCAGTTTTTTCATATCCTCTCCTCTGTTTTCATTCACGATTCTCATTAAAGAATTGTACTTCCGGTTAATGATAGTCAAAATTCTCAGGCTGGTTGTCAAAAAATTGTAAAAGAATTTTATATACCTCTTGAATTATCTGGAAGTTTAATAAAATTTGTGAGGGTAGTGTCCACTTTTTGTCTAGAAACTTTACCCCGGATTTTATCGCCAACTAATCGCCAGGTAAACGCCAACTAATTGCCATCAAAATTTACGAACTTTCCGAACCCGCAAATTTAGTTAATTCATTATATTTCAATAAGTTAGAACTTCTATGCTTTCAATGGGTACGGAAGTCTGTATCGTTAAGAACGGTTTGTTTTTATCTGAGCGGGGGGGGGTGTCGATTCAATACACTTCTTGGCAGGTGAACAGATTTAACGCTGTATAGCATAGTATATATTAATTTATAAAAATGGACAGCTAATATGCTCATTAAAAGCGGATTGTTAATTTTTCAATGAATTATCTATATTTTCTTCCTCATTAATGCTGGCTTAATTAATGCGGTTTCTTTGGAATCAAATACATGTGGTAACAATCTATCATGGGGAGAACCTAAATAAATGAATAAGTTAGCGGGAAAGCAGCATTTATTGTTTCTAATATTGTCTTTAATATTTTTATCTAATATTATTTTTTGCCAGGATAAACCAAACCTGATCATTGATGATTTTAAATTTATAAATCACTCAATGGTTAAAACTATACCCGGGACAAAATATTTTGATGAATTAAAAGGTTCAGTTCTTGAAAAAAATATTGAATATGACACTTCCTACTTTACACCTGTTCCGGGTCCCATTGGTGGGAGCATAACCTCTATTTCACTCGATTCTACCGGAAATCTTTTTATTTCAACAAGCGGAGGTGTATATAAGTCAACTGACAATGGGTTAAATTGGTACCTCCATCTTTTCCCTTCACAATTATATAATTCTATTGAGCCTGTAACGGTTTTAGGTCCAAATATTATCGCTGCAGAAACTGATTTTGGAAATTACATATCCTGGGATGGAGCAGAAACCTGGGAAAGATTTCACCAGGATGCTGTTGGATTTTCGTTAGATAGCACTGGTAAAATATATGCAGGTTCATTTTCCAGCGGAGCGCGGATTTCATTTGATACTGCAAAAACATGGCAATCTTTTGCCTTATCAGGAAAAATCTGGACAGTTGTGAAATGCGGACAGGAAAGAATGGCTTGTCCATCAGATTCAGGCACTTATTATTCAACTGATAATGGTGTTTCCTGGCTGTTCAGACATTATGATACCCCTTTTACCTGGAACCTGGTTTACGATGGGAAAGGTCATTTGTTTGTTCTTAAATACTATGGAGGATCATTTCTATTATTCAGGAGTAATGATTTCGGAGCGACCTGGGAAAATATTGTTTTACCTGTATCAGGAGATCCCTATAGAATTTATATAAAAAAAGACGGAACTGTTTATGTACCGGTAAATAACTGGATATTAATAACGGATGATGGGGGCGAAAACTGGAAACAAATGTATTTTCCTGATGGTAATGTATCCTGTGTAGGATGGGACGATCAAAGTAATTTATTGGCAGCCTGCAGCGATGGTATGTTCAGATATGATAAAATTAGCAACGAATGGGAAAATATCAGCAATGGAATACATAGCAGAAGAATTGAAAATATTCTGTTTACAAAAACTAATACCATATTAGTATGCAGTATCCAAAACTGTTTTAGAAGTTCAAACAGTGGTGAAAACTGGAATAAGATAAAAATAGATCCTTCAACAATTATTAATCATTATCCGGCTGCGCTTTCAGCTTCATCAGGCAATATCTTCATTTCTGCAATTTTTGATAATTATAATGAGAACGGTTTAATTCGTTCGACAGACGACGGAATTACGTGGGAGAGGTTATCAGTACTATCAAACCGAAATAATATAACCGGAGTACTGGAAGGACCGGATGGGCGTATTTTTGTTTCAACCTTTTGTGCAAATATTTTTATGACCACAGATCAGGGAGAAACCTGGAATCAGGTAGCAAATGGTAAATATGGGGAAAATATTTCGTGTATGGATGTTGATGCAAACAGCAACTATTATGCTATTAAAGATTCAACATTCCTTGAATCAAAGGATGGAATATCCTGGACAGAAAAAACCTTTAAACGAAATTCGGATAATTGGGTATCAATGTGTATTGATTTAAATGGTAATATTTATTTTAGCTCAGATCAAAATGGTGTATTTCTTTCAAATGATAGGGGGAAAACCTGGGAATTAATAAATGACGGCCTTCTTGACACATATGTAATTTGTTCTGCAGCAGATGATAGTGGAAATGTTGTTTTAGGTGCCTATGACCGTCCCTATATTCTAAAAGATTCAATCAATAGCTGGCAAAGCCTTAATACTAACTTCCCTCAAACATTTACCACAAGTATTTCTTTTTCAAATGAGGGAATATTATTTGCGGGAACACAAAGCTACGGTATGTACCGATATACTGCTCCTTTGAAAAAAAGATTTCCTACAATTAATATTCAAAATGATTCTCTTTCCCCGGCACCTCCTCCCAGTCAGCCGATTAACAATTATGATCTTTTCCAGAATTACCCCAATCCCTTTAATGATGCAACCATAATACATTATCAACTTCCCGGGGATGGTTTTGTTACTCTTAAGGTGTACGATATTCTTGGGAGAGAGGTTGCCACTTTGATTAATGAACAGGAAATACAAGGAAAATATTCAATCAAGTTTTCCGCTCCCGGATTAGCAAACGGTGTTTATATTTACCGGTTAATTGTTAATGGTTATATATGCACAAAAAAGATGTTATTCCTCAAGTAATCTTTATCGCTTCAAACAGGTTGATTACGACGGAGATTTTGAATATTCAAACCAGGTTGAAGCAGTACTAACACCGCAGGCCTATTATCTAAGTCAGAATAAAATAAATTTAGGTGGATCAATTGCTATTAAGATACCAGTAAATACCACCATGATACCAAGCGTTAGCAGACAGCTTGTTACATAATTAAACTCGTCCCGCCTGATAGAATTGATTGATGAATAAGGTATAGTGGTTCGTTCTTCCTCCACAATAACTTCATTCTGTGAATATCGTTTAAGTCTATCGGTCACCAGGAACAAACTGTCATCCGAAATCTCCCAATTTGATATATTAGGTTCTTCTGAACCGTTAAGTAGTATATATTCGGATGCATCCGTTGTCCTGAGATATAGTTTTTTATCTGTAAACTTATTCAGTTCTCCTGGTTGGATTACTGTTGAATTATAGCATCCGACAGCCTGGAACAGGAAAACAGGGATCAGGAGCGAACATATAAAATTCTTCATATTTTATCTCCCATTTAAAGACCCATTCATATGTAAAACCTTTAGGCAGATAAATTCACAAGCTAAGAATACCTGGATTTCCTTTATGAATTGTCAAAAAATTGTCAAAAAAGACATAAGCGGGAAATTAATTGCCATCAATTCCGAAACTAAAATTCAAACTGTATGCGGAAGTGAAGCTTAATAATGGGGTGCATTGAAACGCACGCGTAACTCAGTTCTCTGAACTGCACGAAAAAGAATGATAGAGGTTTATGCTAGAGAAGTCTCAGGTCGGGAGACCTGAGCTACGCTACGGATTACGAGGGACTCCGCTCAATCATCTGCAGAGGAACCTCCGCAAGGACAGACACCTTCAAACATCATTATTGAGTCAGTTTTAAGACGACAAACACATCTGCATATTTATTGCTTCTCTTCTGAAATTCAGCTAAAATAGAGAGGTTAATCGTTAAGCATTTAGAGAGAAGGTAAAACAGTATGGTAAAAGAAGGATATTTAATAGTCCTGAATTCAACAGAAAACATCAAACGTTTTGAAAATACAGATAACATTAAAAAGCATCAAAAAGAATATAAAGAATTCAGAGACTTATTTTCGTAAGTACAATCCTATTAGTTATAAAGGTATTTCCCGAAATCCACTTTCTGCAGTTCCGGGGGATAAATTTGATGCAATGAATAGAATAATAGAAAAATATAATTATGATATATCGGATACAGATATGGACTTATTGCCATCGGCAGATGATTTAAAAATTGTTTATGATGCATTAGAAAATAAAAGTATGTATGAAATAATTAAAGTTTACCGGGATGAGCATTCAATTAATTCTATGACGATAGGTTTTGATATCGGATATTGGGGCAGCGACCATTTTTCCTTAATTGCCGATACAATAGTTACTCCAATGTGGCACGGACCAATAGAAGAAGATTATAAAGAATTAAGAAAAATTCTGAAAAGATTAAATAATAATTTATTATTTAAATCTTATTTAGATGCTAATAAATTCAGGGAATTTTATAGAAGTAAGAGTTGGGGTGAAACAGAATCTTACGAAGATGAATTCTGTATAATAGGAATCGATGGGGTTAGATTGCCTTCATAATTTCCGAACTTTCCGAACCCGCACATTTAGTTAATTCATTATTCTCAATTAGTTAGAACATCTATGCTTTCAATGGGTACGGAAATAACCCCCAAGAATCATCGTGCTGGATGATTATCCAGGGCATTTGAAAGTCTTTACTTCGAAAAAATGAAGAAATTGTAGTTAAAGAATTAAATTTTACCGCCGCTATTACCCCACACCATCTGATCCGTTAGCTCTGAATTCATTCCCCGTCCGAATGTAATATCCGTAGCGGTCATCGAGTTTTTCGAACGAAGTGATAAAAGTATCGAGATGACCTGCTTATGTTCTTATTTTCTTATCTTCTCTGTGTCATCCTCCCAACTCCCTACCCGCTCTCTTCACGCTGTAGGAGAACAAGCTATAGCCGCCAGAACATTGCTTATCTAATTAAAACCATTTTTTTGGTTTCAACAAATGAACCTGTTTTCAACTTATAGAAATAAACTCCGCTTGGAAGGTTCGCAGCATTCCACATAATGTCATAAGTACCCCCTGGCTTTTCTTCGTTGAGCAAAGTTTCTATTTCTCTTCCTAAAGCATCATAAACTTTAATCTGTACCTGAGATGAAGAAGGAATGGAGTATCTTATTTTAGTCTCAGGATTAAAGGGATTCGGGAAATTATGGCTTAAGAAATAATTCTCCGGGATTTTGTTAAGGTTACCAGCTTCAACAAAGGTTACCCCCCCGTTTATAGTTCGAAGGATTATGCCAATAGGACCAACAGCTGTACCGTTATTTGCATCAGTAAAGGATACACTTTCCAATGGATAAAACATTAAAAGCTGCTGAACCCAATGTATCCCTCCATCTGTAGTCCGGAGGATGCAGCTTTGGCCAACTACTGTACCAGTATCTGCACCTGTAAAAGATACGCTAAATAAATTGTTCGGTGTTCCACTCGACTGTTGTTCCCCGTTTCGGAGAATTATTCCTTGTTCCCCGACTGCCGTAAAATTATTTATATCTGCAAAGAAGACACTAAAAAGATTGGCTGATGTACCGCTCGATTGCTGAATCCAGTTTAATCCTCCGTCAGTTGTTAAAAGAATTGTGCCTGCATTCCCAACAACAACACCATTGTTTACATCCGTAAAGGAAACGCACCATAAAGTGTTTGTTGTACCGCTCGGCTGCTGGGTCCAGTTTATTCCCCCATCTGTTGTTCGGAGGATAATACCCTGATTACCAACCGCTGTGCCATTATGAATATCTATAAAGAAGACACTCAATAAACTTACTCCGCTTGGCTGCTGAATCCAGTTTTTTCCTCCATCAGTAGTTCTGAGGAAAATGCCATCCCAACTAACAACTGTACCAGTATTTGCATCTGTAAATGAGACACTCTGTAATTGGGTGGCTATCCCACTTTCTTGCAGTGTCCAGGATGTACCCGCATCCGTTGTTCGTAGAATTGTGCCGGATTCACCAACGGCTGTACCGTTATTTATATCCGTAAAAGAGACACCAAACAAATTATTCAATGTTCCGCTTGACTGATAAAACCATTGAGCGGCTGTTAAATTTGATAAAATTAAAAAAGCAAACAGTAAAAGTTTTATTTTCATAATACATCCTATATATGAACTGTTCGACACGGAAAGGAATTTAATTCTTTCACAATCTTCCTTTTATTTTACTTCAAAAAAGAATTATCTGCGTGTAACTATCCACCTTGATTTCTCACTCTCGGAGAGCAAAGTAAATATCGTTTCTAATCTAATTTTAAATAATCTGTTAATCTCAAATGTCATAAAATTGTAAAAATTGGATTGGAATCCGTTTAAAACCTGAGAATAAATCTTTTATTTTTATTATGGCAGTCTTCGGACTGAACTATGTGCCAGTGTAAAACCTCAAAAATTACTTCAGCAGAATCAACTTCTTAGTCTGAGTGAATTCCCCGGCTTTAATTTGATAGAAGTAAACTCCTGAAGCTAAAGCCGCAGCATTAAAATTAACTTCATAATACCCGGGTTTCATTATTTCATTTTTCAGTTCTTTAACTTTTTCACCGATCATGTCGTATACACTTAGATTAACCCTGACTTCCTTCGGGATAGAAAACTTAATCATTGTTGCCGGGTTAAAAGGATTGGGAAAGTTTTGTGATATTGAAAACTCAGCAGGTGCTATAACAGAGACTTCAATAATTTTTGAAAATTCAAAATTTCCATTAAAGTCAATTTGCTTTAATCTGTATTTATAATTCTCTGATTGAAGTGACTTATCAACGTACGAATAATGCTTTGGTTCAGTGGTAGTGCCGCTGCCGTTAACAAATCCAATTTTCCCCCAATCATTTTTATTATTGAGACTGCGAAGAATCTCAAATCCTTCATTATTTTTTTCAGAACCCGTAACCCAGTTCAAACAAACATCTGAACCTGTAACCCAGGCAGAGAAAGAAGTCAACTCAACAGGCAACGGAAATTCTAAGTTCTCATCAGCTCCTTTGTATGGATACACAGCACTTCTCGATTCGCCGTCAATATCCGTAGTTACACCAGATAAGGGAAAAGCTATTAAAGTGGTATCTCCAAGTGATTCACCGGTTAAGTGTAAATCGGAATCAGAAATGAATGAAACATTATTAAAACTTGAGTTGGAATCTACCGATGACTGATTGATCCAGTCTTCCAGCGTTGAAATATTGTTTTCCTCTACCCCGGCAAGATAATTATATGAACCGGCAGAATAATAATAATTGTTGTAATCTAATTCGGGCAGAGCATTATGATTATCAAAATACAAACAATAATTTTTACAATTCTGCTGAGTACTTGTCCTCAGGTTTACAAACAAATTATTTTTGATCTTTGTATGGGACGTGGCTCCTAACCGACGGAATGCAGTACTCAAATTATCTGATGCATTAATTCCATATATCAGGACGGAGTTATAATACGCCTGAAGATTTGAAGCATAGCCGTATGAGGCAAATGTTATTCCTACTACCGTAGAAAGTTCATTCCCTTCAAGACTAATAAAATTATTTACGGCTTTCACGCTGAAACCTCCCGGTAATTCCATTCCGATTACGGAGCTGCTGCTGATCATTTTAGGTTTAAGATCATAGATCCGGTTTCCCTGAACCAGTATAGGGTAGGGTCCATTTGATCCATACTCACTATAAAATCCCTCAACCGCCGGTGAAGTTGATTCAACTGTCTGATATATTTTGTTTCCGATTATACGTACGCTATTTAGATAATTTACCAGAGAAATCCCTCTAAAAGCGAAATCTTTAATCATACAATTTTCTATAGTGTTTGAAATACTTGAATCTTCAACTGATCTGCCCTGGTATTCCCTCTTTATTAAAACTCCGTTTGTAACAGTACCAGCTTCATTCTTACTGATAATACAATTTTGTATTTGATTACCCTGAAGGGTTAATTCATTCTGCAATTCAAATAACTTTACTACGGCACCATCGGCGGAAGTATCCGCGGCCTGCAGTCCGCAGTTTTTAATCATATTAAAGCTGGAACTTTCCGTAAAATAAAGTGCATCACCGGACATTGAATTATTAATGATTTTAATTTTATCCTGTCCCGAGGATTGATCATAACCGTCTATAGTGAAATACCTGGCATTTTTAAAATGAAATACGTGTTCACCATTATTTTGAAAAACAACTTCATTTGATGCTGCCGGTTTTATAGTAATTGTATTTTCTTCAGATGCGTTTGAAACTCCCTGCAAAATAATGGGGTATGTCTCATTTGCCGGCAGGTAATTATCAGTTAATTCCAAAGTTACCTGACCCACTAATTGATTGCTTTCTAAAAAATTTAATGCCAGCCGAAGGTTATCAAAATCATCCCCTGTCCCAACCGTATAATTGCCCATAATTCCCATATTAGAAATTATACACCGGGCTGTTCCATGAGAACTATCAGGCACCATTCCGGGGCAGCACTCGGACATATCAATCCAATAGCAATTTGCGTCGACAAAATCACCTGCTGCTGCATTCGGAGCTATATCATATGCCAACCAGAAATAAGTCAATGCGTTATTATTCAAATTGTAATAGCCAATATTTCCGATCGAAAATTGCCCATCGGGATTGGGATATGCGGGTCCCAATTGATAATTGGTTGTAAAGTAAGGATACTCATCCGTAGTATACAATTTTGCATTCAGTATATCCGAAGTATTCGTGGTTCCATAAGTATTAAAGTCAAACCGGGTTACCCAGGGAGAAGTTAAGACACCTCCGGCATGGCAGGCAGTAATAATTTCTATTATTTTCTGGTTAGGGCTGCCGGCTATAACAGTATCAGGGGTTTGAAATATATAAGAAGCATAAGTCCCGGCACCTGTTGGAACAAAACTGAATAACATTCCACTTGTCAGGAGAGATACATCATCATTCATATTGTCAGCTATTGTTGTACTAACCGAATAATTGTACTGATCCTGAACAGTAACACTTATAAAGTTTCCGGTACCTCCAATATTGTTATTCATACCAACCGAAAAATAATCCAAATAGGTTGGTTGTGAAGGACCCGGTCCATAAATAAAATCAATGGTTCCATCCAATTCCCAGAGTCTTACCTGGAAACTTTTTCTTTGATAAGATGAAAGCAGAATATTCTTCCATTGAATTACAAAATACCTGGCAGGATAAACTCCAATACTTTTATATCTAATTTCACTTTGAGAATCTGCTTCCAGATCTTCCCATAGCGGACATATCAGTGGTTTTTCTACAGTGCTTTCAAGTTGATTAATCGATCCCGGGCCGGTATAAGATTGCCCCATTTCCAGCCATCCATTCACGGAAATTCTCGCTGTTGTATATGTAACACCCATATACTGAAACGGAAAAGGAAGGGTTATATTCTCTGCTCCGTCATATCCGGTTGCCGTGCTTAATGTTCCCCCTGTGATATCATTATAGAAACCGTATTCGGTGGGAACAAAATTATACCCAAGGTAACTCTGAGAGAGCACCGGGACAGCGAGAAATAGAACTAAAGAAAGAAACAAGTAAAAATGATTCATCTCCCTGGGCCCTTATAAAAATTATTGCTAATGTAAAGCCTAACTTTGCTAAAATCAAGAAAATATAAAAGTTTTATCATAATTATCATTGTGGTGGGATTAAACGGATTCGGATAACTCTGATATAATCCGAAATTTTTCGGTTCGGGTATTTTTACATAAGCTAACCCAACTTGAATAACGGGTGTAAAAGTGTTTTTTCAGAGAATTGAACAAAAGTGCAAACTCCCTGTTTTTGATGCAATTAGTGTGAGAATATTGTGAACTCTTCCCCGCAGTATTTAGTTGCGCTGGTTTGCCTTCCGGGTTTGTTTCTCACACAGCCTCTTTAGCTATGCACACCAGGAACGGGTATTAACTTAAATTACCCTGAAAATAAATACATAAGTAAAATTCTATGCTCGTAATTTGCATTAATTATTTAACATAAGCAATAATTTGAGGGGTTACCGTTTCTGAAGATAGAACAGATGAGATGAATCAATCATCACAGATCAGTATAAGTTAAATAAGCCTCGAGAAGCTGATCCGAATAATCCGGCTCTCCAGGTGCGCATTTAAATATGTTCGATTTCGATGAGAATGACAAGTACCGATTTCCCACGGCTAGTAGCGCTAAATTTTATGGGCGATTCATAATCGTATCTAATATCTGCTCTTTTGATTATTTTGTTCCCCAATGCACTTGCAATCCGTTCCCACATATTCCCTCCGGCACTGCTGACCTGCTGAATAATATTATCTATATCCAATTTTTCTTTTGAATACAGAAAGCAGAAATATGATTTACCCGTGGTTTCATCAAGCATATTATAGCTATTCTCATCGGGAATAGCTACGTTGTTGCTTTTATACGGAAGAAGAGCTGACATATTTTTAGTGAACGGAAAGATCTTATAGGTTTTATAAGTTAGGTCGGAACTGAATGAGTATACATAAGCAGGCTGATTATTTGAGATGATCAGTTCAAATTTAGTACCGCTTGGATATGGTTCAGTCATTTTGAAATAATCGTCGGAAGTTTTCACTTTCATAATCTCGCCGTCATCCCGTCGGAACAGCAGGCTGCCAGATAGATCAGTCTCACCGGGATTAAGTTTAATATTATCTATCATCTCAAAGGCATAAACACAGTAATAATCAAAATCATTATATCTGATCCAGGTATAACCATCATTCCCCCACCCTTCTCCCCAGCTGTTCATAATTTCAAACGCTCCCCCATACATACTGTCATTATAACCTATTACAAGAATTGCATGACCGTTCCCCCAATACTTATAATCGGAAGTGACAGGTGTCCAGACATCACCTGCTGTCTGAAACGAAGAAGGACAGTCAATCGCAATCACGACGGGTTTAGATTCCGACAGACTTTTTTTTACAGAACTAATCTTGTTTTTACTGTTCCTGTTAGCAACCTCGCGGTACTCAATAATTTTATAATCCCCGGCATTTTCCTTATCGGTTTGGGTTACTGTCCGATTGCAGTCATAGCCGAATTCATTAAACTTTAAGCTGCCCTCGTTTTTAATGATATCGAGAGCATCGGTAAGTGATGTACCACCATCGCAGTCAGGTCGGGTCCTGATCTGGTTATAAATAAACGAAGGAGAAAAGGCATTAGAATTTACGATTTCTCCTGACCAGTTATATCTTATCGCTTCTATAACCGTCCTGCCCCCATAAGCTGTTGCCCAACCTGCGCAGGTCGAATATCCTTCCTGGTTCCCGGGAAGCGGAGTAAACTGTTTTAACGAAAATGAATCGGGCAAATTTATAAAATCCGACCGCATCAGGGGAGCCGACTGAGGGCAGTTTTCGTAATATTTTTCATCGAGAAGTAGCCCCGTACCAAATTCTTGCGAATTAATTTCAACAGTGAAACCAAAAACATACAAGATAAACAGAGCAGATAATTTCAAAATCATTATTATCTTTTTATGAAAATAAAATCGCCCGGCCCCTCATCACCCGTCTCCTGGATTATACCGTACAGGGGGGTTTGCCGTATCGGGCTGTTATTTATCACCGCTTCTTTCATACTAACATACAACTGCTGCGAAGTAAGATACTTCTCTTTATCATCCGCAAGCCTTTTCATCAGGTATTCGATAAAAACGCTTTTATCGGGTACAGTCTTAATTGCGCCGCTTGTGATTGCTCGCCTGCTTATATACTTATACATTTCTTCGAGCGAGATATCGGAATTATCCGAAAGGTCCCTGGTTTTAAATATTCCGCCGCTAAAGCAGGCATCGGAGATCAGCAGTGTGTGCCTTGATTTAATCCCTTTTATATAATCCCTTATATCACTGTTGGAAATCCAGTTTGAGATATCGTCGTACTCAGCATCGGAAGGGAGCCAGTAGCCTTGCTGAATATCTTTATCCCAGAAACCGTGACCCGCATAGAATATCAACAAATTATCAGACTCGTTCAAATTTTTTCTCAGTCTGGAAATTTCCTTAAGGATCTCCGTTCTCGTAGGGTTCTTAAGAAGAGTTACATTTTTTTCATCGAAAGTAAAATTTGTTTTAAGAAGAGAAGCAAAATTTTCAGCATCCTTAACCGGATGAAATAGACTGGTAATATGGGAATCCAGGTAATCTTCAACCCCTATTACGAGTGAATAATAAGTCCCCTCGATCTGCTGTTTATCACGGGAATCATTCACAGTAATGGTTTGCAACGAAGAATCTTCCTCAACCGGAATAACTTCCCCTTCTTCTGATTTTCCAAAATAAGCTTTTAACAGTTCGTCAGTATAGGAAGTATAAAAAAGGTTCTCATTCCACCACCCGAGCTTATTCTTGAAATTTTCCCTCATGCTGTCGTCTCCGAATTTATATATCTGATCGAAGATCAGTTTTGCACGGTACTGCTGATCCTTAAACAGGCAGCTAATCCCCCAATAGAATAGGTTATTATAATCCTCCGAAGGCTGTTTTTCAAAAATGGAATAGATCGTACCAAAAAACGTACTCGCTTTTAGTTCATCTCCGCAGAAAAAGTAATTTTTTCCGAGAGTATACAGGGTATCGGCATTAGTTATTTCAAGAATTTCATTTTCTGAGATACTACTCATAAGCTTAGGGAACAAAAGCTTAAATGAAACCGGATCCGTAGAGGGATCAAGTTTCAGGATATCCGAAAGCGTTATCTGACCGCGCGCTTCATTAAAATCGGTCTGCTGAATGGTATTAATCAGGATTTCTTTCTGATTTGTCAAATAGTAATAAACAAGGAGATTTATCTTAGATTTGTTATCCACAAGCGACATTAATACCTGGAGAATTTCATTATATAATTCCCGATCCACAGAAGGATCAAATGTAAGCAGAACGGCACTGCTCATGTCTCTCTGACCGGGTGACATGATCATCTTCTCTAATATTTCCCTTATTTTTTCCCTGTCACGCTGCATATAATATTTCTGCAGAAGGAAAACAGCGCCTATTGATTCAGAAATATAAGCGAGCGAGTAATTTATAGCTTTTTCCAGTAATCCCGGTCTTGACATAAGATCGAACTTAAGCCGCTCGAGTTTTCCGCTTATCAATCCTCCCAGCATTTTTTTTGCTACGATATAATCAGGTTTTATTTCAATTATCTGGATCAGAGTCTCCACCAGATTAATATTATCCTCATTCTTCTGCATTTCAGGCAGACTAAGGAGCAGATTCTGCACCCGCTCGTCGGTATCTTCCTGGCAATAGAGGTGATCGGCGTAAAATAGCACTAAAAAGAGTACGGGAAATATTTTTATTATTGTCATTATATTAAAATGTATATAATACCTGGAAAGAATATTTTTTAAATGTTTGATCAAAACCTTGCAGACCTTTCTCTTTCCGGGTATAGTTTTTATCTGAGGAAAATATGTATGTCAGGAAGTTTGTAGGATTTATCAGGAAGCTTAATCCCACTCCCGACCTTCCGAAATCGAAATATATCGAAGGTTTAATTGATAGTGGCATCATATCGATGCTTCCGAGCATATTATCCGCAAAATCCTCCTGGTCGGTCGCAACAACGGTGCCTCCTACATTTAAAAAATTAAATCCAAGTTTTGTAGTCAGCGCCCTGCCGTCGGAAAAGATAAAAGTATACTCGGGAGTAATATCTATCGAAAACAAATTGAGGGTACCCGCATAATATTTTACTTCACCCGACTCAAACGACGGGTATTCGCTCATGAGCCGTGACTGCGCCAGTCCGCCCCCTACATCAAAATTCCCTTCCAGGAAAACCCTGATTTCATTTTCAGTACCTATCGAGACAGAGCCAAGGTCCTTTAATATATATTTATAACTAAACATAACTCCTTTTAATGGCATCCTGCCAAGGTTATGGGGAAGTAAAGCCGAAATGGTATAATACCCCAGCGATGACATTGAGGTTTGCCTCGAATAAACCTCATAATTACCAATGGGATCTGTCTGACTATAGAGTAACTGGCTGAAAAATATTACAGCAATTATTATAAAATTTTTTAACCGCATACATACTCCTATTGAACATTTCTTATAAAAATGAAATCACCAACGGTGCTTTCATCGCCGGCACCCTGTATTACGCCGTACAATGGCTTCTGATGATTAGGGCTGTTATTTATAACAGCATCCCTCAAGCCGACGTAGAGATCCAGAGCCTTCAGATATTTTTCTTTATTATTTTGAAGTCGTTTTATTAGGTAATCTACAAATACACTTTTATCGGTAACCGTCTCAAGCATTCCGCTTGTAATTGCTTTCCTGCAGGTATACTTATAAGTCTCCTTCACCGAAGCATCAGCGTCCAGGAAAGTATCGCGGCCCGTAAAAATACTTCCGCTGAAGCAGGCATCAGCAATAAGCAATGTATGTTTAGCCTTGATACCGCGTATATAATCTCTCACAGTACTGTTTGTAATCCAATTGGAGATATCCTTATTAGTAGCATCGATGGGAAGCCAGTAACCCTGTTCTATCTCCTTATCCCAGTACCCGTGGCCGGCATAAAAAATCAATAGATTATCATTCTCAGTAAGTCGCTTCCTGAAATCCGCAAAAGTATTTATGATCGTACTTCGCGAAGGATTTTTAAGAAAAGTCACATCCTTTTTTTCGTAATTATAAGAACTTTCAAGAACATTGATGAGCTCCTGGCAGTCGTGTATCGGATACTCAAGATCAGGAAGAGATTGATCGATATAATCCTCAATACCGATTATGAGTGCATAAAATTTGCCGCTCACCACCATATCTGAAATCGCCGTCTGCACGGGCGTTGTCAACATTGAATCATAAGAAATATTTCCATATACATCTGCAGCTTTAATATGGATCATTTCAGGACGGTTAAACCCAAAGTCAAATGAGAACTCATCATTATTCAAAGAATCGACTTTTAAACCATTGACCCACACACCAAGGATCCCGCTTTCATCCTGAATCTTCCCTTTAAGGACAAACTTGTTATCAATGGCTTGATTTTGATTTTTACGAACAACTTTAATTCCCCTCTCTTCCTGATTTGGAAAGTCGAGTATTTTAATAAGCGGAGGATTTATATCGGCATTCGGATCCTGGAAGATAGTCAGATTCTGAATTACTGCATTATTTTTTCTATCAGTAGCCTTTACTGCCAGTTTATTCTCTCCATATTTAAGCTTAATATCTATTCTCACAGCACCGCTGCTAAAGATCCCGTATTTTTTATCGTTAATGGCAATCTCCATCTGATCGCTATTATCCTGCAGTTCACCGCGCAAAGAATAAATTGTGTCTCTTACATAGAGAGGGAACCCCTCCATCCTTTCAGGCAAAGAAAGGTTCATCATTGGGGCTGTAGTATCGGGAGGTGGTACTCTAATATCCAGCTTAATTTTATTGCTCCTATATTCAAACGATTGTGAAAACAGGGCGAAAGGCATTAATAAAAGGAAGAATAAGTACAAGAACTTCATTTTACCCTCATAAATTAAAAATTAATTCTCTGCGCTTCGCACGACGCGGAAACCAATATCTCCATTTTCCTTATACGGAGCGAAAAAACTGCGTTCAGTCACTCTTATACTTTTCGCATCTGTATACCACGATCCCCCTCTTATAACTTTATAAGTACCCACCCATGGCCCCGTAGGATTATCCTGCTTACTATGAAAATAATAATTGCTGGTATACCAGTCCTGACACCATTCCCACACATTTCCACTCACATCGAACATCTGAAGCGAATTAGGTGCAAACTGACCAATGGGTGTAGTTCTGGCTTTATATTCACCGTGTACTGAAATAGAATCCGAAGAAGTTTTACTGCCGTTAAAATTAATCTCACGAGGATCCGCAACATTCCGGCCATTCCCGAATCTAATTGTTTTACCACACTCCCTTGCAGCATATTCCCACTCAGCCTCAGTTGGAAGCCTGTAACCATAATACTTGCAAAATTCATTCGCTCCATACCAGGTAACACCGATCACGGGATAATATTCGTACCCTGCCTGCGGCTGCCAGTTCTGCTGTATAAACTTTAAGCCGGTTTCCCTCTCCCTGATCATTACCTCCCCCGAAAACTCCCCGCTCCTCACCCTATCACTCTTATAATCATTTAAAAATTTGGCATACTTATCATTAGTTACCTCAAACTTGCTTATCTCAAAATCATCCAGGTTCACATCATGAAGTTCTTTTTCATCTGTAGGACCCTCGGCAAAGTTGTCTCCCATAGTAAAACTTCCCCCTTTTATCGGAATAAAATTTATATCCCTGCTTGTACCCAGAATACTTCCATTTAGCTTAAAAACATAATTCTCCCCTTTCAATTCCACATTTTCCGTTAGAGGTTCCCAGATAATAAACTTACCCATGCCTTTATCGATACCGTACCCAAAGTCTCCCTTAGCTTTCTTCGGCTGCAGCGCAAACGTTCTGCCTGCATCATTTGAAAGCTCAACATCTATTTTATAAACATCATAATCCCTTCCCCCGATAATGTCGTATGTAATTTTAACAGTATCGTGAAGCTGAGAAATGTTGAAATTATAAAAAGCCTGGGAGTATAATCTGAATGTGAGGAGGCTAAAAAAAAGAAGAAGAAATTTTAGAAAAATTTGCATCGTACAGAACCTTAGTTATAATAGTATTAGATACTCAAAATTCAAGCTTCCTCGGAAAAAAATGACATTTTTTTTTGGCGAGAGAAGTTAATGGACTTAATTCTTCATTTTTTTAACGATTATGATGCAGATATCGTCGCTTATATTCCGGGCTGCAGTCCATTTTGAGATCTCTTTACTAAATAGATTTATGACTTCAGCGGGTGTGGATAACCTGATCGAACTGAAAATTTGTTTTACTTTATTTTCCCCGAACATCTCCTTTTTTGAATTAAATAATTCGAGGATGCCGTCAGAGCAGATCAACACGGCATCATCCAGGCAGAGAAAAATACTCTCAGTCTGGTAAGGAAAGTTCTTATGTACGCCCAGCGGCATACCCTTCAGTACAAATTCGTCGATTAGATTTTCCGAAGCCTTATAATGATATAAAGGAGGCATTCCGGCGGAAGACCAGCTAAGTTTATCCTCCTTAATATAGAGGATCATGAGGCACATATATACCAGGCGAAGGTTAAGTATCTTCAGATACTTAGTAATCTTCTCGAAGCATGTAATTATTTCAGTCTCATCCTCGAGCGTTAGAAGGAGTGTTTTGATTATCGTAACCATTAGCCCTGCCTTCAGTCCATGACCTGTAGCATCCCCAATCACAATTTTCAAATTCTTATTGTCATAAGACTTAATATCATAATAATCGCCGCCGACCTCATCTGCCGTCCTGAACAGCACGGCATAATCATAGCAGCCATTCGACGAAAGGGCAGCTGGAAGCATCGAGAGCTGGATCTTTTTAGCCTCTTCAAACTCAATCTTCTTCCTCTGGTTCTCAAATGCGAGTTCCTTTTTCTCTTTCGAATCGATCAATAGAAGTTGAATGAGAAACGTCGTAAAAAGAAAAATATGAGAAATAATAATAGAGGCTGCAGGTACAAGCTCATAATCATTCATTTTAGCAAGGCTAAGTAAGAGAAGCAAACCCGGGATAATTAGTCCCACCGCAAAAAACATCGATCTCTTCCTGCCTGCAGCAGAAACTAAAACTACTACTGAAACCAAGAGGAATACAAGGAGAATAGCACCCGTAGAAAACTGAGAATAAAAATGATTCTCGAACAATGCATTCAGCATAGCCGTCTGAACCATTATAAGCGGTGCATCCTCCCCCAGAGACGTCCTGCCCCAATTGAGCCCCCCCGAAGAAAGATCGCAGACGAAGAGTACCCTGCCCTCCAGGTGATTCACGAGGTCACCGTAATAGAGCATATTACTGCTATAGTTAATAACCTGCTGAAGGGAGATCTTATCAAAATCATTCCGCCAGCCGGAGAAAAACGGAATATAAATCCTGCCCGATTCATCGATAGGGATAATGACATCCTCCTTCAGGTACCTGCTTCCTTTGGAAGGGATAACAATATTCCTATCCCAATTAACAATAAGGTTTTCGGGTTTTACTCCCATATAATTAAGAAAAATACTCAACGCGAGCGAAGGATAAAGCTTATTCCCTGTTTTAGTTAGTGGCCAGGTATGCCTGAACACCCCATCGGCGTCGCTGATCTCATTTAACTGAACATTATTATTTACCGAAGAAGAAAAAATCTCCTGCTGTTCAATAACGCGGTTAACATTAAAACCATTATTAACAGCGTCATTAAGGATAAGGGGGTTAAAATCCGATTCGGGGAGCACATTTGCGTAAGCGGGAGAGCTATCAACAGCAAACTGGAAAGAAAAAGGAAGGTAAATGTTTTTGAACTTCCCCAGTGAAGAAGCTAGCAATGAATCAGCATTGGGTTCATTAGGATACGCAAATATAGTTTCAAATGCGACACAGGCAGGTTGATAATCGTACAAGAGACTCATTGTACCCGATAGTATCTTTCTATCCAGATAATTTTTTTTGAACAGATCCTTATATGTCCTGTCATTTATAATAACGTACGTGACCGGGCTGTTCACAGGAGGTGCATTCTTAAGAGAATTAGAGAACAAGAGGTCGATCAGTTTATAATCCAGGATATTCCAGCAAAACAATCCGGTCAATATAAGGGGGATGATAACAGCAATGACAGCGAGCCAGCTGAGTAATAAGTGCAGCAGGTGGTTTTTAATTTGAAACATTAAAAACAAAAGTTTTAACTATACTTCCGTTGCCAATATAGGGGACATATCCGGCAAGCTTCGAAATTATCCCTCTGACACTACCTTTGAAGTTCACATCGACCATTGACTGATCCTCAAGCTGAATGCGGCAGTTCTTCTCCACATCAGAAAGATATTTTTTAAGTACGCTCAGATCCGAACTTCTCTGATCATAATTTTCTAAGTACTTGTCGGTATTTTTAGCAAAAATCAGCACAAGGTTTTCCTTTTTCTGAGCGCCGTCAATCTGGTAATACGATTCACTTTCCGGAAAACTATAGATCCTATCGTGAGTCAGTTCGGACTTAGCGATAACAGCAGCCTCAACACTATTATAATGCACAAGGTAGAAATTACAATCGTATAATGGTTTTACCGATACGTCGAAATAATCCTTTTTCCCCACGAAATCATAAGATTTTGCATTCCTGGCGGAATTCACCCCCTGGCGTATCTCAACCTTAACGTGGACTATCAGTGTATCGACCTGTTTATTCGTGGTCTGGCTAAAGAACATTGCTGAAGGTACAAGGCAGGCACATGCTAAGGATAATATTAATTTCATCATTACTTTTATTCCTCATTAAGTAATTATATTATATCCCGAAATACTTCAGATTCGGAAATATTGAGGAGAGTTTTTAAGAAAAGTGCTGCGGAATTGCTGTTGTGGAAACTTTAACCCACTTCGCATCCGGCGTATCATAATTAATGTAGTAGATTCAGCTTATATGAAAAGGAAAGTTATCACTTACCCGGGATGAACTCCTTTATTCATAATGAGGCGGAGTAACCTCTGTGAATCTTGTTAGTGTCAGGATAAATACTCGATATCCCTGAGAAATGCATTGGTTTATTCAAGAACCCGTTACTTCATCTCCCGTTTTACTTCAGATTTAAAATCCTTTGGCCTTCCTACGGCGGTTAATCCCAGTATTATACGTGCTCTGTCCAGTGAATCATCAATATTTCCGAATATGTTCTCCTCGCCTACTTCATCCATTATATTGTATTGCGTAAGGGCAAATAACGGCTGTGCATGAACGCCGGACAATATCAGATGGATCCCCTCCTTCTTATTCTCCTTTATAATTTCACTCAGTAAATTCAGTCCGGTTGCATCAACAGCCTGCACATTCCTCATTCGTAATATCATCACCTTTGGTCTCTTCTCAACACTCTGCATAACTTCCTTGAATTTCGTTGCTGCCCCGAAAAAGAACGGTCCGTTAATTTCATAAACTTCAACACCTTCAGGCACCGTTTTATTCTGGATTGCATTCACATCCGCTGCCTCTTCCTCATCCTTAAGCTCGCGCGTAATAATACTTACATTAGAAACCGCTGCCATCCTTCTCATAAATAATATTACCGCCAGTATCATTCCTATTTCGATCGCTACGGTCAGATCAAAAATCACAGTCAGACTGAAGGTTGTTAACAAAACCACAATATCGCTCCGGGGACTTTTGAACAGCCTCATAAATATGCGGTATTCGCTCATATTAAAAGCTACTACAACCAGTATAGCAGCAAGCGTGGCCATCGGTATCAGCCTTGCCCATTGTCCCAGGAACAGCATTATAAGCAGTAATGTAATTGCGTGGATTATTCCTGCTACCGGTGTTCTTCCGCCGTTCTTAATATTCGTTGCCGTTCTTGCAATAGCTCCTGTTACAGGTATTCCGCCGAACAACGGGGAAAAAATATTCGCTATACCGTTAGCAACAAGTTCCATATTTGATTTATGCTTCCCTCCTATCATACCGTCTGCAACAACAGCGGATAATAAAGATTCAATTGAGCCGAGAATTGCAATGGTTGTCGCCGGCATTATAAGTTCCTTTATGTCTGCCAAATTAAATGAGGGAATTGAAGGTGCGGGAATTGAGGAATTTAATTGACCGAATCTGGATTCTATAGTTTCTACATTTAAGTGGAATAGATGAACAATCACAGTTGCCAGCAATATAGCTACAATTGATCCGGGTATTTTCTTTGACACCCTGGGCCAGAGAATTATTATCAGCAAAAGAAAACAGACCAACAAACATTGCTTCATAATTTATATTTGACAGGTGTTTCAGGTATTCTGCCCATTTCTCAAAAAAATCTGCGGGCACTTTAGGAATGTTTAATCCTAAAAAATCATTCACCTGGCTCGAAAAAATCACTACTGCAATCCCGCTGGTAAATCCTACAACAACAGGATACGGAATAAACTTTATCATCGAACCGAACTTTGCAAACCCCATAATAATCAGTA
Organism: uncultured Bacteroidota bacterium; assembly: GCA_963839165.1. Lineage (GTDB taxonomy): Bacteria > Bacteroidota > Ignavibacteria > Ignavibacteriales > Ignavibacteriaceae > DATFVA01. The sequence continues at coordinate 33,688 of CAWIUG010000022.1, forward strand.
TAACACCTGCCATAATTGTTGCAAGCATCAACCCGTTTATTCCATAATTCTGTACAATTCCGTAAACTATAATTATAAAAGGCTCCTGTCGGTCCTCCTATCTGTACGCGGCTTCCTCCCAAAAATGAAATAATGAATCCGCCTATCACGGCGGTAATAATTCCCTTTTCCGGTGAAACACCTGATGCAATTCCAAATGCTATCGACAGAGGAAGGGGCCAATAATTCCTACAAGAACACCGGCTATTATATCTTTATAGATTTGTTCCTTTGTCAGGGCGGGCAGTAAAACAAAAAATTTTGGCCTGTACATAAACTCCAATAATCTAGAAATATTTAGCTTTGAAATTTATCAAAATAAATTCAATTTCAATCAATCCCATAGCTCAGATTTTTCAGCCC
>CAWIUG010000023.1:0-13537 GCA_963839165.1 uncultured Bacteroidota bacterium
ATTTATTTTAATAATTATGCTATATATTATTCACTTTTAAATAAATAAAAAGAGATATCTATGAGCAATAAGAACATTCCGTATCAGACAATAGATTGGTCTGGAATTCCCAAAACAGAATATAAAGGTGAAACGGGAACTGCCTGCTGGCAGACTTTGGAATTTCCTGGATTAAGGATCCGGCTGGTTGAATACAGCAAGGGTTACAAAGCTGATCATTGGTGTGAAAAAGGACATTTTGTTTATTGCCTGGAAGGAAGCTTTACAAATGAACTTAAAAATGGAAAGGAAGTGACGTTAAAACCGGGTATGTCATATATTGTATCCGACAAACTGAGTTCTCACCGGTCAGTTACAAAAGAAGGGGTGAAATTATTAATAGTTGATGGTGATTTCTTAAAATTAAAAGAGTAACCGGCACTGATGCTTGAAACTTAGGGGGCTTTACTTAATGATAAACCGTTAAAACGATTAATGTTTTATCTTCGTTATGCAAGAAGGAGATAACTAAAAAGTAATTATGATTTAAAATGGAACACAAATTTAACAGATCAAATAGATCCTCCCAGTAAAATTATTTCTAAGGAAAGAATAAAAATAGGGAGCCGAAGCTCCCATAAAATCACAGGAAAACAATATAACACGATACTATTTCATCAGGATCATTTTTTGAGTACTCCTGAAACCGGCTGTACTGATGGTGTAGAAATAAATTCCGCTGGCGAGGTTCTCAGCATTAAAATCAACAGCGTATGAACCGGCAGAAAGATCCTGGTTTACCAGGGTTGAAACTTCCTTCCCCAGCAGATTATAAACTTTAAGAGTTACAAACTCCTTTTTACGTATTGCGAAAGCTATCCTGGTTGATGGATTAAATGGGTTCGGATAGTTCTGACGTAATTCATAATTATAAATACTGTTATTTCCTGTTTCTCTTATCGCGGTAGCATTCGGCCACTGTATATCGGTAAAATTCGTGTTATGCGTAAAGTCCTGTACAAAATCACCATCCGAAGAGCTGAAAGCCAGTCTCCAGGCGTGGTCTGCAGGCGGGGCATCATACATACCATTACCGTTAAAATCCGCATAGAAATCAATGTTGTAAGCATGCTCGAGTTCAATTTCAGGTATGTAAATCGTAAAATCCTGAACCAGTATTGCTGGTAAAGACACCCTGCCGATTTCCACCTGGTTATCCTGCCTTACAACCCTGAGTTCAAAAAGCTGGCCTAGATGAGGTGTCATTGCAAAGAAATTTACAGTGAGCAAATATTTCCAGTTAATGTCAGTGAAGTTGGTATTGTGGCTGAAATCCAGAGTCTCATCCCCGGAGTTGTCTGCAAAATCAACCCTCCAGGCATGATCAGTGGGAGGAGTATCATATAAACCGTTGCCGTTCAGATCGGCATAAAACTCAACTTTATATTCATTATTTAATTTTAACCCGGGAATTTGTACAGTGAAGTCAGCAGAAGATATTGAAGGTATTTTGATCCTGCCCACTTCTTTATTTGTGAGATTATCTTCCACCCTGAGCTCCAGCATCTGACCGACATGCGGTGTCATATTTGAAAAATTCATCGTGAACATGTACACCCATTTTATATCCGTGAAATTTGTGTTGTGGGAAAAATTCAGCTCATCATTACCGGCAGCATTATCCAGTTCTAATCTCCATGCATGATCCGACGGAGGCGTATCATACAATCCATTAGAATTTACATCAGCAAAGAAATCAATGAAATAACTTCTTCCTGCCGTGACTGCATCAAGTACAATATCAAAATCAGCCGTAGTAACCTGCTGTATTGTTCTTCCCGTTTCTTTCATCGTGCCTTTGTCAACTACTCTCAAATAAAGATTCTGATTCAGATGAGGCGACATTCCGGTAAAATGAATGGTTACATTTGAATTGGGATTTGAAAAACCGGTAACGGTACTGAATAACATCAATAAGATGATTACCGGAAATCTAAAGATAAGATTTCTGTCGGTTTTCATATTAACCTCCATAATGATTGTTTATAAATTATTCCTAATTGTCTAAAGCACCTTTATCTATCCACGAAGCAATTGAATCTATCAGATCGGCAGACAGAGGTTCGCGGTTAAGCGGCATCCTTGGAGACACTTCACCTTTGAGAATTTTAATCAACAAGCTTTGTGAACTATTACCGGGAGCAACCCTCTTGTATTGCGGAAAAAGTACACTCTGCACATTTACAAGGTTTGAAAAAGAACTTCCTTCGGTGAGTAAAAGATCTGCCTGGTTGTTGGTTGGTCCGTGGCAGCCGGATAATGCACAACTCTGACTGAATACAGTTGTCTGTATTACACTCAGTTTAATAAGACTGTTGTTCTGACCCGCGTCCGGCGGCGAAGGTTCTGCCGGGTTATCACTTGAACATCCCCAGTAGGTTGTTAGAAGTACAAATAAGATTGAAGATAAAATTCCTGCTTTTTTCATTTTCGTCCTGTCGTATCTGTTTAAATCCATAGTTACCGGTACATTTAAAAGATGACATGGCAGGAAAGTTCAGGTATTAGAGGATCGATCTTATCAAACATTAAGCACTACAAAACATATCGATCAGAAACACACTTTTGTTTATCAGTAATCAGGCACGATTGTCACTTTTGAGATTTACTCTTTACTAAATATTCAAACAACTTTTCAGAAACATAAATGGAAGGTACGGAAATGCAGGGTGTAAAATTTTTCATAGTTAGTTCAGCAATTAATTCATTTCTTTTAGCAATTTTATTTTTATTTATATCAGTGCCCGGTTTACATGCTCAGTCAAATATTGATATATTTAAGAATACATGGTATGGTTTTAACACAGGCAATTTTGACAACGGCAGATATCCCACATCCATTAAGACTGCGGATCTCGATAGTGACGGGGACCCGGATGCAGTGGTATCCGAAGCGCCGTTTGGAAATGGTTTTGCCGCTTTGTTCAACGATGGCAATGGTTTTTACGGTGCGCCGGTGCATTACACCTCCCCGAAACCTTCCAGGGATATTTTAGTCTCCGATCTTAATAATGATACCCACCCGGATCTAGTCGTGTCGAATACCGGTGCAAACTCGGAGGGAAATAGTGTGTCAGTATTTATCAATAATGGTGACGGCACATTTTCTTCTGCGGTTAGTTATAATGTGGGTACAGGGCCTGTCGGGTTAACCTCAGCTGATTTTGACAATGACGGAGATAATGATCTGGCAGCGGCGAATTATGGATTTAACGGACAGGGGAATACAATCTCAATACTATTAAACAATGGAAACGGGACTTTCAGTAATCAGTTAATATTTCCCGCCGGAACAGGACCGTATAAAATAGCTTCCGCTTTAATCAATAATGATAATCTGCCTGATATAGTTGTTGCCGACGCAGATCAAAGAATGAATGTATTAGTTAATTCAGGCGGGAACGACTTTAGTAATAAAACCGAATATAATGTATTCAGCCAGTTTGCGGGAGATTTTTTCCAGTCTGTGTCGCTTGCTGATATAGACAATGACGGAGATATTGATGCGTGTTATTCAAGCACGGCCTCCGGTGTCAACTTTAATTCTGCTATCGCCCTATTCAGAAACAATGGGGACGGGACGTTCGGATCTCCTGAAGGAATAGAATTATCAGCTTTTACGGGTGGTTCTGTGGATATTGAAATCTCGGACCTGAACGGTGACGGATGGAAAGATATTGTTGGTGACTCCTACAGCGGAAGGAATACTGATGGCTTTCAGGTGTTGAAGAACAATGGTTCGGGCGGTTTTCTCCCGGCTTCTCTCTATCCCGCAGGTCAGGGTACTTTCAATATTGCACTTGCGGATGTAAACAACGACGGGACTACAGATGTTCTTACTGCGGATAATTATTCTATGGAAATAACGGTTAGGCCTAATCCCGGGGATGGGATATTCTTTACTCCGCCGCCTTACACCACAAATCCCATAGCAGGTTCGCTGGATGCTGCGGATATTGACCTTGACGGTGATCTTGATGTTGTCACGTCTGCCTGGGGTCGTGCAGCTACCGGCTCCCAGGTTGCTGTTCTTAAGAATAATGGAGATGGTTCGTTCGCGAATGCGGTAACTTATATTGAGAGAAGCGGGGGAGTTCAGGCTAAATTCCGGGATTTAAACAATGACGGTTATCCTGATTTAATATTTGCCACCTCGATAAGTTCCCCGCCTTATGATTTTCATACTGCGATAAATAACGGTGACGGAACCTTCGGCACTATTCAAACCTGGCCGGTTGGTGCCTGCGGATGGTCTGACATAGACGCATTCGATATTGACAACGACGGTGATCTTGATGCGGTTATTACTGAATGGCTGGGGTGTATTGGTGTACCTGAATCTGCCAAAAGGTTATTTGTAAGTAAAAATAATGGCGATGGCACTTTCGCTCCGGCCACTTATATAATCATCGATCCCTTCCCATCTACTATTGCCGGTGCAGATTTGAATGGCGATGGTATTATTGATCTCGTTACGGGTCATTCCAATTCAGTTGACGTGCTGATCGGGATTGGTAATGGACAATTTCAGAGCCAGGCAGCTTATGCTACAGAGTTGAATCCTCAGGATATTGTAATCGAAGATTTTAATAACGATGAAATAAAGGACATTGCCGTAAGCACTTTCTCTAATGTTTCAGGAATGTCTGTGTTAACCGGTAATGGAGACGGTACTTTCCAACCGGCCCAAAATTACGACGGTGCATATTCTCCCGACCTGCTGAATGTTGCCGGCATTGCTTCGGGTGATGTTGACGGCGATGGATTCAAGGATATTATGGTTGCTAATGAGGCATCTAATGATTTATCTGTTTACTTCAATAATGGTGACGGAACTTTTAATTACAGAATGAGAGTCGGTGTATACTGGGGGGCAACATCTCCTGTATTTGCTGATTTCTCCGGGGACGGGATTAAAGATCTTGCAGCTTTAATAACTTTACCTCCCAGCGGCCTGACCAGCGCGGTTGCGGTTATCGAAGGAAAGTATGCTGTGGTGCCGGTGGAACTGGTATCTTTTAATGCTGTTATGAACGGTACCGCTGCTGAATTAAGCTGGACTACATCTACAGAGACTAACAATAAAGGCTTCTACATAGAAAGGAAATCAGCGGCCGGCTGGGAACAGATCGGCTATGTAAATGGAAACGGCACAACTGCTCAAAATCATAATTACATATACCTGGATAATTTGCAGGGTATTAATATTAATAATACTATATATTACAGATTAAAACAGATCGATTTTAGGGGGAGTTTTCAATACTCGAAACAAATTGAATTAAGATTTAACCCTGACAGATTTTCCTTGAGTCAGAATTATCCTAATCCTTTCAATCCCGCTACCACAATCAAATTCACTCTGACAGAGGAAGGTCTGGTACAATTAAAAGTTTATGACATTCTCGGAAATGAAGTAAAATCTTTAGTGAATGAACGCAGGAGTCCCGGAACCTATGACATTAATTTCGATGCATCGCAATTATCTTCTGGTGTATATTTATATACCCTGAGAACAGGTAATTATTATTCTACAAAGAAAATGATTTTGATGAAATAGTGCCATTTGGCACCTCAAAAATGGATAAATTAAATAAAACAATTGAGGTGCTAAATGAAAATCAAAAGAAGAGCCTTAAACAGGCATCAAATAAAAAGTTCGGAAGGAGAGTTCATCTGGGAATTAGAAAACTCATATGAACTCTCTCCGAAAATCAGTCAACTAATATTGTGGACAGCAAAAGAATGTTTACTGAAAGAGAACAGTTTAAGAGAAGGTCAGATAGAAGTAACAGCCATAGAGATTGAAGAGCGGGCAGGAAAAACGATTGAAAAGATGGAGAAGAAAAGGATACGGCTAACAACAGATAATGGGATAGAAGATCTGGAGATACGGCAGGAATATGGAAGGATAGAGCTAAGGAGAAAAAAGATAATCAGGATAACAGAAGAAGCGTTAGAACAAAGAGCAATATTAAGCCAGGAAGATATAAGTAAAGTATTACAGATAAGTATAAGAACAGTCAAACGAGACATAGCCTACATTAGGAAAGAAGGAATAGAAGTAATAACCAGAGGTTATTTGCATAATATAGGACGAGGACAAACACATAAAGTAAAAATCATCGGTATGTACTTGGACGGAAATACGTATAGTGAAATAAAATTAAAAGCAAGACATTCAACAGGAGCGATAAAAAGATATCTGGAGAGCTTCACAAAAGTATTGATGGCACAGAGAAAAGGGATATATAGAATAAAGGATATAAGTGCAGTAACCGGGATAAGTGAAACACTGGTAAAACAGTACAATGAATTGATAAAAGAGAGTAAAAAAGATAAAACAAGGACAGAGAATCTTAAGCTGTTAGTGGAAAGGAACAGCTATAGAGAGCATATAAAAAAAACAGTCAAGAAGCATTCAGAGCCTCTGGCAGCTATGATGGGAGGCTTGTTATGAGTTTGAAATCCGACAAGAGATCGATATGAAAGCATAAACAAGAGGAACTTTCATCAGGCAATAGTAAACCTGCTGGAGAATGAATATAAAATATTAGGCTCAAGAAAAGTACTGGATATGCTGTCAGATGATATAGAAAACTTGCACAGGGAATATTATCCCTCAAGCAACCAAGTGGGGTTTGGAGAAATAGTTTTCAGAACAACGAAAGATGATGGGCAGCGTCAAAGCTATGGAAAAAAGACAGAGGATTATGCATCAGTAACGGTAGTTTTGCCACTTATAACCAGAGAAGATGTTGAAAGAAGGATATTCTATAAGAAGGGAGACCGAAATAGTAACTATAAGCATAGAGAAGCAAGGGATATAGAGACGATGGTAAGATTATTAAAGGCAGCAAAATCCCAGGGAGGATTACTAAGCGGAGCAGAGCTGAGTGTTTTAATGAATAGAAGCCTGACTTCGATAAGGAAATATTTAGATGCTTACAGAATAAAGACCGGAGAGATACTACCGCTAAAGGGATATGTTTTGGACCAGGGAAGTCTGCCAACACATAAAGGAATAATAATAAGTTTATATGAGCAGGGAATTTCTCCAGCTGCATAGTGCGTAAAACAAGTCACGTCAGGATGCAGTAGGAGTATATCAAACACTATACTCAATAAAGCAGTTGATAAAAAAAGGGATGGATGAAGTAGCAATAAAAGAAATAACTGGAAGATCTATAAAAGTTGTAAGAGAATATATTAAGTTATATCATGATTTAAATCCTGGTGCAAAAACAAAAAAGTAAAAAATATGCCAGGTGCCAAATGGCCCTATAGGTGGATATTGAGTACGAACAGGTGAAATCCACCTCATCAGGGTGGATATTTTCCTTCCTATAAATAGTTGCTATTAATAAATATTTGTCGCAAATTCCAACAAGTAATACTTCCTGCTGCTTCAGGGTGAGACCGAAGAGTAAAATTTCTATGACTTTTAAGAGATTAAATACTTAGACTCTTCCAAAGCAGAATACTGTAATAATATATATGATCAGATTAAGCTTCTTTAAGTTGAATTCTGCAGACTGTACCGGCAGCGTCTGGAAATTTCTCAATAGAGAGAAATTTTTGCTACACACCTTGTTTTTCTTTTTGCTGGTGACTTAAACATTTTTAGGCTTGTTAAAGCAATAATCTGAGGTCGCGGGTTCAATTAAAATTCGTTGAATGTCCCTATATGATGACTTAAATCACTAATACGTTTAAGTTAGATCAATTATTGTCCGCTGCAGATCCAAACAAAGGTGAGAAACAGAAAGATAAGAGGAGATTATGTATCTAAAACAAAAAACCAGGCAAAGTTTTAAACATGAATACCTCACTCCGCTAAAAAGATGGCGAATTTTCACTTATATAATAATTCTTCTGACATCTACAGCACCCGCACAATGGAACACCCAGAGTCCTGTACCCACGCAGCTCGATATTCGGGGTATTGGCTCACCCTCGGCTCAAAAAGTTTTTATAGCCACTGATGACAACTCGTTTGATAACGGAGGTTCACTTTTCGAGTCTGCCGACGGCGGAATTAACTGGATTCAACGGAATATCCCGTTTAGTTTAAGTGATCCGTTCTATGGCCTCTTTTTCCTTGACAGCCAGTACGGCTGGGCCTACGGAAATGATAATTATCGAACGAGCGACGGCGGGACAACCTGTGGTCCAGCTTCCCTTCCTTGGGTCAACTTACCTTATGAAATTTTATTCGCCAAACTTCGGTCTGGCAACAGGCAACTTTGGACAATATATCAGCCGTGATGGGGGGCTTTCATGGGAGTCTTCGCCGAACGATATCAGGCAATTTGATTTCATCGATGCCCAGACAGGCCTCGGTGCCTCAAACAACGGAATTTATAAGACGACGGATGGCGGCACCACGTTCTTTTCTGTACTGACCGGTACAGCAGAAACTGTTGAGTTCCTCACACCGGCAGTAGCAGTGGGCATTGTTGACAGTATGTTTGTACGCTCTGGTGACGGTGGTGAATCCTGGTCAATAGGTGTAGATGCAGAAGGCAGGAACCGTCTTACGACAGTATCAACCGATTTTATCCTTGCCTGGGGTCAATCAGGAAATTTTCCAAATTTAGATGACAGAGTTTTCCGTTCCACTGATGGCGGACAATCATGGTCAGATCTGGGTGAAGTGATAACTGCGGGTATCTTTGCCATGGCAGTTGCTGATCAGCAGTCCGTGGTCGCGGCCGATTTCGAAGGAAATATGTTCCATTCCGCCAACGCGGGACTGGACTGGACGCAGTCATTTATCTCCCCGGGGCAGCGGCCGGGCTTTCTTAGTAGTGCAGCACCAGTCTTCCCGACTGAACAGACCGGCTATTTTGGTTATGGTACCGGTTTCGTAATTAAAACAACAGATAGCGGCGCCTCCTGGTTACAGATTTCAAGCGGTACAGGTGAATCACTGAATGATATTGGTCGATTTGCTAACGGTAATTTAATCGCGGTTGGAGATAATGGAACTATTTTAACAAATATTGGTGGTACATCACAGTGGATCCTACAGCCGCGGGTAACTCAGTACAAGATTAATGCTCTTCAGGTAGTTAGCGCGAACGAGGCAATTATGCTTGACGAATTAGGTCAGGTTTTCATAAGTTCAGATGGAGGTACAGACTGGACAGCGGTCAACACCGTACCTCCGGGTCTTTCTCCGGCCGAAGATATTCACTTCAGCACCATGCAGGACGGCTGGGTAATCGGACAGGGAGGAACAAGCTTATACCATACAACCGACGGAGGCAATTCCTGGATACCGGTAAATGATTTCGGAGGTGCTTATGTATCTGTCGACGCGGAAGGAGCGAATATTTGGGCAAATAATGTTACGGGGATATTTTACAGAAGTTCTGACAACGGTAATACATGGATCGAGGGATCGCTTCCGAACTTTCCGTCGCAAATCCGGGACATGGATTTTTATAATGAGAACATCGGCTATGCTGTAGGCTGGGAGGGTAAAGCTTATAGGAGCACCGACGGCGGCGACACCTGGCAGAATTTGCCCACCCCGAATGGTGATGATCAGCTGACCGATATTTATTTGGTTGGACCCGACGAGCTTTGGATCAGCACCAATTCAAACGCGGCTTACTACACTGCCAATGGCGGACAGGGTTGGGCTGTTCTGGATATCGGCTCATCCGGCTTTGGAAATTTTACAGCTATTGGTGCAAACTCTTCGGGTGACGCGTGGACTGTAGGATTTCAGGGTTATATTGAACACTTTTCCGGTCCGCCGCCTCCTCCGTTAAATCAACCTCCGACGGCATGTTTTACTTATAATTTTAATGGTCTCACAGTAAACTGTACCGATGCCAGTACTGATCCTGATGGTACAATTATATCCTGGTCGTGGAATTTTGGTGATGGAACAATTTCATCATTGCAAAATCCGTCACACACCTATGAAACTGCGGATACTTACATAGTACAGCTTACGGTAACGGATAATGATGGGGCCAGCGGTTCAACCGTTCGTTTTATAATTGTGCAGCCGAATCCGGGAGGTACGTTCGGAGATTTTACCGAGGTAACACCTCACGATTCAATTTTTATAACACCTCAGGACGAAGATTTATGGGTTATAACCACGGCACCGGCAGACTATGATGTAGACGGTGATCTTGATATAGCGGTCCTTGGTTATTATGTCGTTTATAATGAGAGTGTGGAATATAGACTTCTCCTTCTTCGTAATGACGGCCCTGCCGATTCATCTCAATGGCGATTTTCATATTTTGAAATCCCCCTTGGTTCTCTCACTTCGGGTTCTTCGGATTTGGCATGGGGCGATGCAGACGGCGATGCCGATCTCGATCTAGCGGTTGGAACAGACGGAGCAACAGTGATCTACCGGAACGATGCTGGTACACTTTCACTGAGCGACACGCAGCTTCCCGGATACCGGGAAGATAACGATCAGGCGTATTTCGATCTTCGCTCAATTACCTGGGCTGATTATGATAACGATGGTGATCTTGATATACTGATACCTTCAGTCTTTGATGATAACACTTTTTCTTATCGAACCGCATTAATGAGAAATGATGGACCCAACGGATCCGGCGGATGGATCTTTTCTGAGGCCGATTCAGTTTTCGCTCCAACAATGCATGCGCAAAGTTCATGGGCGGATTTTGACGATGATCAGGACCTGGATCTGCTCCTTATAAATGTTGCACCATTTACTGAAGAAGGGTTTATACGCAGGTACAGGAATGACGGGAATGGATCATTTACCGGGGAAGATATACTCGGAGGTCTTAGCATAGCAAGTGGTGAAGCTCAGTGGGGCGACTACGACGGTGATGGTGATCTTGATATACTGGTAGTTGGAAATATCAGGGAAATTGATAGTACCTACACGCCCATGGCACTTCGGATTTACCGAAATGATTCCGAAAATTATACTCCGGTGGATGTTATTGATTGTATTCCCTGCGAGGGCTGGTTTGATCTTACCGCGGCAACCTGGGCTGATTATGATTCTGATGGTGATATGGATATTCTTCTTGCCGGTAATTACAACTCCGGATCAGAGATTGAAGGCAGAGCCAGGATTTATACAAACTCGGGCGGAATCTTTACTGCGGACACGGCTAATACTCTGCCTGCGCCACGGGCCTGGGGCGACCGCGGCGGTACATTCTCCTGGTTTGATCTGGATGGTGAAGGCGATCTTGATTATTTTATTGCGGGGCAGTACTTCGTACCCGGCGGTAATGGTCTTGTAGAAGCACAGATGCACGTGTATCGTAATGATGTCCCAGCTCAGAATGAAGCCCCGACAGTGCCAACAGGTCTGGCTGCAGAAATGCAATCAGAAAATGGCGTATTATTTTCATGGATTCCTTCAACAGACGACCATACGGCTGCTCCTGCAATTACTTACGATCTGGTAGTAGTAAGGGTTGGAACCCATACACCTATGAATGGCGGTATTAATACTTTTCTTGCCCGTCTCCCTGAACCTGGGAATATTAGTGCTGTGACGGAGTGGGCGTTAACAGGACTCGAGAATGGTGAGTATCAATGGCAACTTCGGGCCGTTGATGCTGCTTATGCCGGCAGTGAGACTGCCAGCGGTATGTTTAACATCGGCCTGGTTTCGTTAGGTGAACCTGAGGATAATTTACCCCACGAGTATGCCATTGAACAAAACTATCCGAATCCGTTTAACCCGTCAACTGCAATCAGGTATTCAATACCTCAAGCAGGACTCGTTTCACTGAAGTTATATAACCTTCTTGGTGAAGAGGTAAATACATTGGTAAATGAGCTTAAGCAGCCTGGTTATTACACTGTAATATTTGAAGGAAGCAGTCTTTCGAGCGGAGTTTATTTTTACAGAATTCAAGCCGGATCGTTCATTGAAACAAGGAAAATGATCCTTCTTAAATGACGACATTTGTCACCTCAGAAACGACTACTGATCAGATTTCACTTTGTACCATCAGATAAATAGTTGGTTAATGAGAACAGATAGAGTTACTTTTTTCATTATGTTCGGAGGGTGAGTAGAACGCAGATTTAACGGATCAAATAGATTTACACAGAGTATAGAAAAAATAAGGTAATAAGGTTGGGTTATTTGGTCTATATTGAGTTACTAAGGTTATGATAAATAAGGTTTTAAATATTTTGTTTCTTTATTAACAGATAGGAAATAAGGTAATAAAGAAATAAGATACAGATGAGCCGGACACTCAAAAAGAGATTGAAGAAATTGATTTAACCGTAGAAAAGGTTGTTGAGGGGGGGCTGTATAAGGCCTTCATTTCCTTCAAGTCGGAATGTTGAGCGCAGCGAAATTTAGGACACGGTAATTGTAAAATGTTCTCTGGTAATTAATTTTCTATTAAAACCGGTTATCTCGATACGTTCCTCATTCCGCTCGCTATATTTTTACGAATCTCGCTTCATTCGGAACACTCGATAACCGCGATAATTATTAAATCTTTCACGGTGTCCGACCTGTCCCGGCCTTTACCTTCATCAGGGCGGGAGTGTACCGATTAACCTGCTGGAACTTTTGTGTAGGCAGGCCTTCGTTTCCTTCAAGTCGGGACAATTGTGCGCAGCGAAATCGAGAACAGGGTAAATGTAAAATGTTCTCTGGTAATTAATTTTCTATTAAAACCGGTTATCTCGATACATTCCTCATTCCGCTCGCTATATTTTTACGAATCTCGCTTCATTCGGAACACTCGATAACCGCGATAATTATTAAATCTTTCGCGGTGCCCGACCTGTCCCGGCTTTTGCCTTCATCAGGGCGGGAGTGTCCCGATTAACCTGCTGGAACTTTTGTGTAGGCAGGCCTTCGTTTCCTTCAAGAAATAAGATACGGATGAGCCGGACACTCAAAAAGAGATTGAAGTGATCAATTACTAATGACTAAATCGCCTCCCTGACTGTTTACAATTTAAACACATCTGACAAAATGTCAGTCACAGTTGTTATACAGTATTAGTACCGTAGTAATGCAGTATTAGTGCAGTATTAGAACTCAGAATGAGACAGTGTGAAAACGGCCAAAATACGCAATTTTCGGCTGTTGAAAATATTTACTTTTGACAAAATGTCGTAGTACCAAAATGAGAATCAATAGCAGATCGGCTGGACTGTATAGCTGGAATTCAGGTCATTTATCTTAATTCACAGCCCCGTTCAGCAATCAAAATGCCTGATATATAATTTATTTTTTTATGTAAGCGTTCAGACCAACCACGACAGGTTTTCCATCAATTATACACTCAGTAACCATATTACCATGGGTTGTTGCAACTACCAGTGTTTTACCGGATGCGCTCGGGGTGGGTTTTTGTAATTCAATTGTGATGATAAGTTTATTGTCTTCTATCTTAACTTCCATATTATTCTGCTCCATTAATTTTGGATATGCTTTTTAATTGGGATATAATCTAAAGAGGAATTTTACAAATGACAAATGGGAAGGATTGCGGTC
>CAWIUG010000024.1:0-133093 GCA_963839165.1 uncultured Bacteroidota bacterium
GTTTTCAGTATCATTCATCAGAAGGGTGAGTATCTCATTATAAGGTAATTTCTGATCTAGAAGCTCTGAACTGATCTTAACAAAGGTTACAATTTCCGACGTTGGAGGTTTTCTGTTGTAATCCAATAACTTTTTATTTACAGAACATAACCTGATAGCCCAGTCTGGATAAAGCATCCTCGACTTCTTTCTTGGTATAGGCTTTCTGTTCCCCGGTGATAGGCTTTTCATTCCCTTTTTTTACCTTATATAAGAAATGTTGATTTCTTTTCAATAAGCCTGATTTTTAATTGATTTTTTTCAGCAAGTCTTTGTATCTTTTTCTTCCCCTCCGTGAAAGAATTAGCTGATAGAGAACCGTTTATAGCCTGTCCGTTTAGCTTTTCCGCAGTAGATTTGCGTTCAACAATCTTATAATTGCTTTTGTTTATACATTTTACATTAATAGAGCAATTCTTATTCCAAATTGAAAAGTGAGTTTTTTTTGTTTTTGGGGTATCTGGAACTTTAAATTTGAAAGAATTACGTCAGAAAATTCTTAGAGTACATTTTTTGAGGTTTTCGATGTTTTCTTCAGTGACTTACAAACCCTGGTACTCAAGGGGTTATTGATAGGTTATATTGTCTTCAAGAAAGGGATAAAGTGGTCGTCATTGAATTTATTTGCTGGTCAATACTTCTGGCCCCTGACAGCTGGTTTAGTTACAATGAATAAAAAATCATTATCAACCGTAATTAAGTTGTAGAGCCCAGTATCTAATTTTTTATTTATAAATAAGACGGGTTTCATTCTCCAATCTATTTGTTCTAATAAATAAATATGATTTTGTTCTTTCAATTTTAGATAAAGAGGCTTTCGTTATCTTGCTTACATATATAAACTCTATTTCTCTTTCTATTTTATCCTTTAATATGTTCTTAAAGTTTGTATAAACTTTAGATGAAGATTCATTTTTTTCCAAAATCCTGTTTATATAATAATAATGATTTCTAGCTTCTACATTCATTAAACCCTCAGATTGATACCTTTGTATTGTATTGCTTGTGATAACAGTAAAGTTCAATGCTATGAGAGAAATTATAATTAAAATCAAAAGTAAACGAAATCGGAGTTTTTGAAATGATCAGTAACACTATAATAATGATAGTTGAAAAAAAGGCAATGAAGGTCCTTTGATAAAAATCGACATGTAGCAGGTAATCATATTCTATAAAATATGTTATTCTGTTACTCAGAAAATAAAATTTGTATATGGACTGATAAATATTAAATAGTAGGCTATAGAATTATCAGAAAAAACATATAATAAAAACAATAAAGACCCAGATAAAGTTAAAGACAAATATATTCTTTCACTTCTAGTAAGTTCAAAGTTGTTGAATCTATCATAATAATTTAACTCAGCTGGTTCAATTTGTGGCTTGATTTGAAATATTTAAAAATTTTACAAACCCCACAGCGGAAGAAAATGAAAGAAATGGGATCACAAAACTTAGATTTCGGCGATCCACCGCTATATTTTAAACACCCAGATAAAAATGGGTATTATTACCATCATTATAGAAATAACTTGCTCTTCTATTAAAAGACTTATTACTACCGTAAAAATCAGAAAAACGCAAACAGGGAGTCCCCAATTATATAAAATGAATTTTAATGCTTTAACGAAAATTGTTGGATAGCCGGTTGGGGAAGATATTCGGGTTAATCTAATCCAGACACCATATTTACCGGGACTTTAAATACCAGAATAATGATGCGAGACAAATTGGAAAACAAATGATAACATCGGAGAATATTTCTTTTCCTAAAATATTTTCTGGACTTAAATAAAGTAAAAAGAAGCATAAGTGATGTAACGGTAAATACATATGCCCCTGCGAGTTTTGTAGCGGCGGCCATGGATGAAATAAAATTACTAGTAAATACTTTTTAGTTATTTCATATTTGTTTACTGCAGAAATTTTAGAAAAGTCTATAAAAGTATGCTCGGTTGAATCAGGGTTTAACTTAATAAATTGATAGAATGTCAAAAAGCAAAAAAAGAAACCGGAAAATCCGCATTGCCATCCAAATAAATATCAGTGAGAGAACTAGTGGAGCAATGAGCCCATAAATTATAAGTGTAATTAAATATATTATACTTTTTTTGGTAAAAGCTAGATCAAGTAATATTAGCAGATTACCAAGAAAAAAGATCGGCATTATAAACAAACTGAACATCCATCTTTCCAATCATTACGTAATAAATCGACCAATTAGCTGGGAGTAATTGAGGAAAATGTGAAGAAAATTTCGGCAATATGTTGTTTGCAAAATGTATTGCCCAACTATTCCATTCATAATTGTTGACAGTATCAATGAAATAAAAAATTGTCCCAATATTTGCAAAAAATAAAGCATAATAGAACAACAATATGATTCCCGCTATTAAAAAAACAATTCTGACCAATATCGTGTTCTGATTAAGAGTTGATTTTATCTTTCATATAAATCCCTTAAATTAAAATCTAACAAACCTTTTATTTAAAATATCTTTGTGTTTATAAACCAAAAACATTACTTCGAAAATTATTATTATCCATAACGCTATGTAAGAGTAAAGGGATAATAAAGTAAGGATGTCACCGACACATAATTGATAAATAAGACTGAAAATCAAAGACATATAACCACTTTTGGATACGATTTTTCAATTATTTTAACAGGCTGAGTGTGAGTAGTCCTGGAGAATTATAACCTGAAGTATCGATATGAATCCTAGAAGTAACATCTTTTAATTTTGAAATTTTGAAGACCTAATTTAATATACTAAATAAGGACATTTAAAAATAAAAAGGCTGTAAGATATACAGCCTCTAGTCTTAATTTAACTTATTTCTAGTCTGACCACAGACGTAATACCAGTAGGGGTAACTGTTGTTGTAACCGTCCAATTTGCAGCATAAGCAAGATCCTTAGGAGTTGCTGTGAAAACTATCTGTGTTGCTGTTCCAGGCGTTACACCCCAAGTTGCGTCTGTTGAACTAGTTAGGTTACCCGGAAGGTTTGGCCATACTTTTGTCTCAAATCCAACAAAAGAGTTATTACCACCACCCATTGATGTTGGTTTCTTGAAATACTGCTGAGCCATAGCTCCTATATTAGTTCCCTGAGAAACCACAGAATCCTGTGCAGAAGTTTCAGCGTTTGCGTTGAATAAGTTGATACCAACTACTACGGCTATACCGACTACGATAACACCAAGAACGATTAAAAGAAGTTGTTGTTGACCCATTACAGATCTCCTTATGTTGTTGTGATTAGTTTATTAAGTGTTCTTTACAATTAGTTACGATCAAAAATTTTTAAGCTCTATTCTGATTAACAGGATTCGTGCCATCTGTGAATCAGGTATTATATACATTATATAATGAGCAGATTTCTAATTTCTAATTTTTATTTACCGGTAATGTTTTCTCTTGAAGAGTTATTTACCGGTTTAGATCTTCACCCGGATTAACTTTTGTTTTTTCAGCCCGGTGGAAGATTTTTATTCATAATTTCAAAGACAGTTTAGTAAAGAAAATAATATGCCAATCGTTTGGAAGTGCTTATCCAAAAGGTAAATACGGGATATTAGGGTGACATTTTTGGCTGCTGTAAGTTTTACCAGTAAAAATTTGCCATAAGTATAGCAGTTCTACCGAAATCCTTCCAGACTTTTTATTTAGTAGACAAGTTTTAAAGGTAAAGGACCCCTTATGGAGAGTTGAGATCGTAGAGCTACCTTCAATACTACCGAAATAACTGACATCCTGGTTAGTCTCTTATACTTTCTAATCTGTCATTTGATGTTGTTCTAATTTCCAATTGCGGTATTTTTCAATTTGGGGTAATTGGATTGTTTTTATTAAATTCATAAAGAACTGTTATTCTTCGGTATATTTATCTGGTTAGTAATAACCCTTTTTATCTTTAATAAGGAGAGGAAATGAACGAAGCTGCTACTATTTCACCTGTTTTTCATATCACAGTCAATAAGATGGCTGGTGATATGAACTTTGTAGGTATCTTTTATATTATAATTGGTGCGATTGAGTGCCTGACAATAATCGGCGCTGTCGTGGGGATTCCCCTGATAATCAGCGGACTCCGCTTAAGGGAATCCGCCGACTCGTTTAAGGGTTATCTGGTCTCCGGGGACTCGTTTATGCTCGAAAGAGCTCTGGAGAGAGAGAGCAGATTCTTTTTTATCCAGAAGGTCTTCCTGATTATATCTATTGCCATTTTTATCCTTTATATCGTTTTCTTGATTGTGTTCGGAATTACTATGTTCAGCAACTTTCAGAATTTTAGAACGGTTTAGGTATTATTGATAGTTGAGAGTTCCCGACCTGGTTATCGATGTGGATCCCCGCTGGGGATAGAAGCAGGTTAAATTGGAGGTTGGAGAGGGATTGCAGGGGGAAAAGCCAGATCACATCATAAATTATTGATGAATGAATCATAGATAATTTTGCTTTAATTAATTATGTTTCATTGCAGCTAAAAATATTTAAATTATTTTATGAAAAGGAGTTAAGATGTTCAAAAAGGAAATAAAGACATCTTTAAGTAAATATATCTCTGCCATAATCTTAGTTTTTTCATTAGTAATGATATCCTCCGGATGTGAAAAAAAGACCGAAAAACCGGAAGGGGAAAATACAATGAAGGATACAACGAAGATGGTTCAGCCCGGAACTGATACCACTACGGCGGCTGATACAACCAAAAAATATCCCGAATTAACCGGAACATGGACGGGAAAGTTTGAATCTCACAATGCCACCCTGAAAATCACCGAGCAGCATGACGAGAACTTTAAAGCGTACCTGACTGTTCAATACAGGGAGCCAATGAATAAAACCATAAGCGGCACCGTTTCATCAGATAACAAAATATCTATGAAGGATGAAGTGAAGAGCAGGTCAGAAGCTAATTATTCAGCCTCACTCTCCGAGGATGGTACAAAAATTACAGGTACTTCCACACTAAAACTTAATGGCAACAAGGCCAACTTTACTTTTACAAAGAAATAAATAACTGAAAGGAACTCTTATGAGAAAATATATATTTATACCGTTAACTATCTTATTAGGAATATTAGTAGCATCCTGTTCGGATACTACGACAAATCCACCTCCAGTTGGAGAAGGATCTATATTGATCAACTCAAGTCCTGTGAATGCATCTATAACTTTGGATGGTACTAATACAGGCAAATTCACTCCCGATAGTGTCAGTGCTCAGCAGGGAGACCATTCTATAACCTTAAAACTTGATGGTTACAGCGATACGACTTTCACCGTTACCGTTCAGGCAAATCTGCAGACATTCAAACAGATTACGCTTGTTTCAAATTTATCTACTACGATGTTCGGTCCCGTAAGAATTTATGAAACATCCGGGACAACAGTCGATCAGCCAAGCGGTATTGATCTATCTTCGGGGACTGCTTACGGAGTCACTAGCACAGATAAAGGTAAAGTTGATATTTATTACGCTACGAGTGGTACTGGAGGCGCTTCCTATCTGGTACAGAGTGCTAATTTATATCCAAACTTAACACGACAAACTGCATTTTATGTAGGAAACGGAACAGATTTAACAGATGGAGAAGATTCTCCAACTTATCCGCTTTCAGGCTGGACAGACCATATGGGCGATAGGGAAGCTAATTATGTATTCCTTTATGATGAAGACGGAAATTACTCGAAGTTAATAATAACTAACTATCATGCTGGCAGCCAGGGCGATCCTTCCTGGGTTGAGGTACAATGGTTATATAATAACACCGGTGCTGATAAAAGATTCTAAAATCTAAGACCTTTTATGATACAAGCCGTGGAGCTCTAAACTTCACGGCTTTTTTATTTCCCCTTCCACAGATTAAGCCAGTCAAAGCGTAATACCATATACAAGTTTCTATTTGGAGATCCTATAATTTATTATCAGGATGATTCGCCCTTGTAAATTCGGCAGAAAAAGGAATAGTCATCTTTTTACAGAGGCAGGAGATCGGGGTTTTTTGTTTAGGGAGGGTGATAATTAGTGTCAAAAAGGCTTCTATCTCCGATTTGAAAACGTTCTGAAAGCGTTGTGATTACGTTCTGAAAACGTTCTGAAAACGTTCCAAAACCTTCATTTGAGGCGGTTTAAGTTCATACAAAGAAAATCGATTTATGATTTAATTATGGTCGATTTGTATTAGAGAATGGAGTAACTTTAGGAATACAATTTTCGGATATTCTCTCAGGTGGAGCCATGTTGAAATCTTTACTTATCTTCTTATTCACACTAACTCTTTCATCATCAATCCTGTCCCAGGAATTGGACCACAGTTATTTTAAGGAGAATATAGAAGTCTATTTCAAGTTTCATTTTACATCTAAAACTGATCTTAATGAACTATCCAGGATGATATCGATAGACAATGTTAAGGGGGACACTGCCTTTGCTTATGCTAATGAAGAACAATATCATAATTTTTTAAAGACCGGGTACGAATTCCAGATATTAACCGCACCAGGAAAACTTATTGTTCCGGAGATGAGCGATGACCCCAGGTCATTACTGGATTGGAATGTTTACCCCACTTATGATGCTTATGTATCAATGATGAACCAATTTGCTGCTGATTATCCAGATATTTGCCAGCTTGTTGATGCCGGAACAACTGTACAGGGAAGGCATATCTTATTTGTTAAAATTTCAGATAATGTTAATACAAGAGAGGCAGAACCGCAGTTTATGTATTCATCATCAATGCACGGAGATGAAATCACCGGCTATGTGCTGATGCTTCGGCTTATAGATACTCTATTAACTTCGTACGGAACGGATGCGCGGCTTACCAATCTTATAAACAGCGACGAGATATGGATAAACCCTCTTGCAAATCCGGATGGCACTTACCATGGCGGCAATGGTACTGTGTATGGAGCAACAAGATATAATGCTACCGGAGTAGATTTAAATAGAAACTTTCCGGATCCTGCCGATGGTCCTCATCCTGATGGTCACACATGGCAGCCGGAGACCGTTGCTATGAAAACCCTCGCAGAGCATAACAATTTTATAATGTCGGCAAATTTCCATGGGGGTGCAGAAGTGGTTAATTATCCATGGGATACATGGTCGAGACTTCATCCCGACAATACCTGGTGGATGTTAATTTCACACCTTTATGCCGATACCGCACAGGCTAATAGTACTGCCGGTTATATGAACGGATTTAATGACGGGATAACCAATGGCTATGACTGGTACCGGGTAACAGGAGGCAGACAGGATTTCTTTACCTATTTCCACCATGGCAGAGAAGCAACAATAGAGATATCTGATATTAAAACCCCTGCAGCTTCTTCCCTGCCCTCTTACTGGTATTATAATAAAGAATCCTTCCTGGATTATATGGAAAATACATATTACGGGATAAGGGGACTTGTAACAGATACTTCCGGTAATCCTGTAAAAGCCAGAATTGAAATTGCCGGTCACGATATGGATAGTTCACAAGTATATTCGGATTCATCAACAGGAGCATACTATCGTATGATAGCAGCAGGGACATATAGTTTAACCTTTTCGGCAGATAACTATATCTCTCAGACTTTAACAAATGTTCAGGCTAATAATTTTCAAAGTACAACCCTGGATGTTCATCTGGTTCCGAACCAGGTACCTGTTGAACTGGTTTCCTTTTCGGCGTCGGTGGATGGAAATAATGTGGTGCTGAACTGGAAGACAGCTACGGAAGTAAACAATAAGGGGTTTGAGGTGCAAAGATTACAAGATTGCAAAATTACAAAATTACAGGATTGGTTTGATGCCGGATTTATAAAGGGGAATGGAACTTCATCAGAGAAACATATTTATAGTTTTAGTGATAAGAATGTTAACCCGGGAAGATATCAGTACCGGCTGAAGCAGATAGATTTTGACGGCAGCTTTATATATTCCAATACTGTGGAAGCAAAAGTTACGTCTCCACAAGAATTTATGCTTGGTCAAAATTATCCTAATCCGTTCAACCCATCTACCAATATTAAATATACAATTCCGGAAAAATCGTTTGTTTCACTTAAAGTTTACAATATTCTTGGCAGTGAAATAGCTACCCTGGTCTATGGAGCAAAAGAAGCGGGTGATTACAGCATCAAATTTAATGCGCAAAATATGTCCAGCGGCATTTATATATATAAGTTAGAGGCGGACAAATTTTTTGCCATACGGAAAATGTTATACCTCAAATAAGGGGGATAAGTAAACCCGATTGCGTTAGGACAAGGACCACCAATATCTTCTGGATTCTTATTGACATTCGGGATTAAAAAGCATAACTTCTTTCTGTGTAAACGTTTACATTTTGGTTCCAATCAACTAACCTTAAATATAAATGGAGGGATCTATGAAACGACTTGTACTGGTTTCGTTCCTGCTTCTTTCCGCTTTTGCTTTCGCCCAGTCACCTGTAATTGATTTTGAAACTGTCGGTAACAGTTGGGCCTGGACTGTTTTCTCCCAGGGTACCGGAGGAAGTTTTAGTATAGTTGCAAACCCCGCTCCTGGTGGTTTGAACACTTCTGACAGCTGTGCTATGCTTGTTGTTAGTGCAGACGGTGATCCATGGGCAGGAGCCTTTTCTGCTGATTTTCCTGATATGGAAATAACTATGGATAATTGTATTGTTAAAGTTCTGGTTTACAAGGATGTTGTTTCAAATTTCGATTTGAAACTTGAACCCCCTAATGTTGATCACAACGTCTCCAATACCATGACCAATCAATGGGAGGAATTAACATTCGATTATTCTTCAGACATTGGTACGACTTCGGCTACTCTAACTATTATTCCAGATTTCTCTGAGAGTCCAAGAACATATGGAAGCGTAAATTATATTGATTACATCAGGTTCCGTCCATACAGTGAACTGCCGGTTGAACTTACTTCATTTACTGCTGCAAATAATGGAGCCGGACAGGTTGTTCTTAGCTGGCAGACTGCTACAGAAATCAATAACCGCATTTTTGAAATTGAAAGAAAAACCGGAAGTGAAAACTTCGCTACAATAGGTTTCGTTCGCGGCGAAGGAACAACTTCAGAAGAGCATAATTATACTTTCATAGACAAAAACGTTAACGGCCAGATTTATACATACAGACTGAAACAAATTGATTTTAACGGCTCAACCACCTATAGCAGTGAGGTTACAATAAATGCTATCGGGCCGAAAACATTTGATCTGAGCCAGAACTATCCGAATCCTTTTAACCCGACAACAAATATTAATTTTATTGTTCCTCAGGCAGGATTTGTAACTCTTGCTGTTTATAATGCACTTGGAGAACAAGTTGCTCTGCTGGCAAATGGAATTATGTCAGAGGGTGCCCATACTGCAGCCTTTGATGCCAAATCACTTCCAAGCGGTGCATATGTATATAAACTGCAGCAGGGTAATTCAGTAATGACGAAGAAAATGCTTCTTATGAAGTAATAAGGCAGGCCAGTCGTTTATGTCAACAATATGGCTGATAATAACGATTTAGGCAGTATCGAAGAATTTAACCCGGGATCGTAAAGCAAATAAGCTAAATGATCCCGGGTTTTTTAATACATCTTACTCACTAAAATCTTTAAACAATCCCTTTATATAATTGAACTCTTCATCGGTTAGAGGCTTATCCTGACCGGCCAGGTTCGATTTAACCTGCTTCAGGTTTCGGAAGCCGGGGATCACGCAGCCTGTTTCCTTATAGTGAAGCAGGTATTGTAAAGCAGCCCGGGCAAGATCTTCAATTGATGATCCAAACTTTGATTTCAGCTTCTCAAGTATCGGTTCAAGTCTGGTTAAATTTTCTTTGCTGAAACGGTTCGAACCTTTCCGATGATCACCCTCCTCGAACTTTGGGGGATTGTTTTTATCATATTTACCAAGCAGCACTCCCTGCGCTACGGGGCCGAAAGCGACAAAAGAAATATTATTCTCATCCAGCAGCTTCCTTGTGGGGGTGCCTTCCTTAAGAAATCTGTCATCCAGGGCACTTGAGAAACTCTGTATTACCTCGGGTTTAACTTTCGGTATCAGCTTACTGAAATCAGAGTGGGAATAAGCCGATTGTCCAATCAGTCGTATCTTTCCTTCATCTTTCAGTTTGTACATTACTTCTATCGCATCATCAAGGTATACATCATTCTCCCCGAAACTGCCATGATGAAAGTAATAGAGATCAATGTATTCGCGGTTTAGATTTTTTAGCGACTGCTCACATTGGTGACGGATATGCTGAGGTTCATATGCATGGGCAGCAGTACCAGGAAACCACCCTATCTTAGTGGCGATTATAAAATCATTTGTCCGGTTACCCAGTATGCGGGCCAGCATCCTTTCAGCCCTTCCATTGCCATAGACATCCGCGTTATCGAAATGTGTAACTCCATTATCTATAGCATAGTTTATAGCCTCTTTAACTTCTGCTTCATTTACATCAGCCCAGCCGTTGGGGTCTCCGTTAACCCAGTTAAGACCGCCAAGCGTCCAGCAGCCGAGACTAATTTCCGATACTTCGATATCTGACTTACCAAGTTTTCTATATTTCATATTCTCCCTCCAATTAATTTATTCCAAATAAAGCTTCGGTTTTCTGATATGCACGATGCACATCTTCAACTCCATATTTTGCAAGTTCGTAATCATTACTTTTTAACATTTCTCTTAGTTTTTGAGCTGCATGCAGTAATTGAGTTGTATTGTTTTCAAATTTCGTCTGCATTTCCTTATCGTCAGTTCTGAGTTTAACCTTGCTTAATGATTCAGCTCGCGAAACCAGATCATCACTAACCAGATAGATCTGCTGATAGTCTTCCTGGGGAAGATATTTATGATATATCATATAAAGTACCTGGTGGAACCGATCAAGTTCGGGAAGCACGGGGTGGATGATATGAACAAGCGACTCATATTTTGAATGCAGGTTTTCAGCTGCTTTTAATAACATTTCATTATCCTTCTGATCAGCAATCTTTTTGTATTCTTCAACAGCTACCTTAAATTCATCAACGCCTTTTGTCCACATTTCCTGCTTGTCCTGCAGAATTCCCGGCAGCTTTGCCTGGTAAATTTTCTGTGAACCTTTATCGATATCTCCCACATAACTCTGAAGTGCGGAATAATCTTTTGATGGATAAGCAACGTGCCAGATTGGATATATTACATCGTGAAAATCGCTAAGTGCCGGAACCTCTGCCTGTATTTCCGTTGAATCAAAATCTGCCTGAGAAAAAACCGGAATTGACAGTATTACTAAAAGAATAGCGAATAAGTAGATTTTAGAACGCATATATTCCCCGACTAATTTGTTAGTGATTATTTAAGTTTATCTAATTCTTCTCTTAAAGATTTCTTCAAACCCTTTACCACCAGGTTATAAGAATGATCAATCCAGTCTTCAATCAGACTATTTTTAACAGTTCCTTCAATCTCAACTGTATTCCAGTGCAGCTTGTTCATATGATAACCAGGGGTTACTGCTGTATAACGTTCCCTCAGTTCAACTGCCTTTTCGGGATCGCATTTAATATTTATTGTAAACGGAGGGTTTAAGCTGGCAATGAGAAATATTTTTCCCATAACCTTGTACACAGGGGATACTTCATCAAAAGGAAGTTCTTCTGTAACTCCCTTCTTACTAAGGCAATATTCTCTAACCTGCTCTATGTTCATTATTTCCGGTTCTTATCCAGCCAGCGGGCTGCATCTTTTGCGAAGTAAGTCAAGAACATATCTGCACCTGCGCGCTTAATAGCCATCAATGATTCAATCATTACCCGTTCCTCATCGATCCATCCGTTTATTCCCGCGGCCTTAATCATAGCATACTCACCACTAACCTGGTATGCGGCTGTAGGCATTCCGAATTTATCCTTTACTCTTCTGATTATATCGAGGTAGGGACCGGCAGGTTTAACCATTATTATATCAGCGCCTTCTTCGATATCCGATTCAGCCTCACGCATAGCTTCATCTCCGTTTGCTATATCCATCTGGTGCGATCTTCTGTCGCCAAAAGCGGGGGCAGAATCGGCTGCATCACGGAAGGGTCCGTAGTATCCGGATGAATATTTAACTGCATAGCTCATTATCGGTGTTTTCTGATATCCATTATCATCAAGTATTTTCCTGATAGCGGTTACACGGCCGTCCATCATATCCGACGGGGCAACAATATCAGCCCCTGCCTGTACGTGCGTTAGCGCTTCTTTAGCCAGCAGTTCAACTGTTTCGTCATTTAATATTTCCTCGCCGTTCAATAATCCACAGTGACCATGAGAGGTATATTCGCACATGCAAACATCAGTTATTACAAGCAGGTTTTTAACCTCAGCTTTTATTGCACGGATTGCCCGCTGTATGATTCCTTCGGGATCATAAGCTTCAGAACCTTTATCATCTTTGTGTGAAGGGATGCCGAATAATATTACCGCGGGAATACCAAGAGCCTCAACCTCTTTACACTCCTTTACGGCATTATCTATCGAGAGCTGGGATACACCGGGCATCGATTTGATAGGTTTCTTTATATTTTCTCCGGGTACAACAAACAGGGGATAAATAAAATCATTTTTAGATAATTCAGTTTCTCTCACCATATCTCTTACAAGAGGATTGTAGCGGAGTCTTCTCATTCTTTTTACTGGATATATTGCCATAATAATTTATAATTTATAATGAATAATGTATAATTATTTAAGTTTCGATCTTGAAGTTTTGATAATTGATATCAGCAGTTTAATTAATTCTTCGTTGTCAGAACTCAAACTTCTGAATTCCTTTTCTTCTAATATTTTGACTTTGTAAAGAATCTGCAGCCAGTAATTTGTTTCATACCCTTCTTTTAATGATATAGCAAGTTTACTAATAAAATCCCTTGCTGAAGCAGCGGCTTGAGATTCTGAGATGTTTGCCCCAATTGATGTTCCTGATCTCAGCAGCTGGTTATAGACGGCATACATGTCTTTGTCTTTCTTAATTAGATATTTATAAAGCCTTACAATTCAAATTGCAAAGTTCAAACTTTTTATCAACTATAGGATTTCCATAAATGGTAGAATTTTCAAATACAAGCATTTAATTGTTAATTATAAATTATTCATTGTCAATTGATTTTTGATTCTTTCAGAAATCAGTTCTCCATTTTTCAAACAATCGCCAATTGAAATTCCACCCCGATAGTTTCCGCTAAGATACAATCCGGGATTACTTCTTTCAAATTCATCAAAATACCTTTCGTGTTCAATATATCCAATATTATACTGAGGGATAGACTTTGTCCAGTATTTATATCCAATATATACAGGGTCTTCCGTAATACCCATTATCTTTTCGAATTCACCACGGACTTTCTTAATCAATATTTCTTTATCGATGTTACCGACTTCAGGATCTCTTGCGCCCCCAACAAACAATGTAAATGCAGCCTTGTTTTCAGCCGCACGGTTAGGGAATATAACAGAGCTCCATATTGCACCCAGGAATGAGCGTCTTTCCTTTGCAGGAACAAGAAACCCGAACCCATCGAGTGACTGTCTTATACTCTCCTTGCTGTATCCAAGCATCAGTGCTAATACCGGGGGATAATAAACAGCATTGAAGTGCTCAGTAAGCTTTTCATCCCAATGTTTAAATAGTTCAGCTGCTGTATAAGCAGGAATAGTAGACAGCAGAATATCGCAGTCAATTTCTTTAAGGTGTCCGGCATTATTGTATTTAATCCTGAATCCATTTCCATTCTTTTCAATAGAAGTTACATCACAAAAAGTATGAACCCTGTCGCCGAGATATGAGGCAATTGCATTCGGGAGTTTCTGCATCCCCTCTGCAAAAGAAAACATCCTTGCGCTTTGTTTGGATTTCTCTGCTCTCTGTCTTCTTTCCTTTATGCTTTTTACGGTGCCGACAATCAACCCACCATATTTTTCTTCAAGTTCATAGAGTTTAGGAAAGGACGATTTAACACTTAGCTCTTCCGGATTTCCGGCATATACTCCTGCAACAAAAGGATTTATAGCGTAATCCAGAAATTCCTGTCCCAATCTGCGTTTAACAAAATCAGCGATACTCTGATAATAACCATCCTTTGAGCGTCCTATAAATGGTTCGGCAAAAAGCCTTGCCTTGGCTTTACTGCTGAACAATCTGGTTTTAATAAATGCAGGAGGACTCATTGGAAGCGGATGGAGCATATTATCACGAAGAATATATCTTTTGGAGGCTTCTTTATTTGCATAAACAAGGTCATCCTCAAGTTTGAGATCTGAAACAATTTTGGAAAGAACCGGGGTAGTTTCGAGTCCACTGTTTGGTCCACGGTCGAATAAGAACCCTTTTTCCTTTATAGTTTCAACAGAACCTCCTACTTCCCTCTTCTTTTCAAGCACCGTAACATCGAACCCTTCTTTAGCAAGAAAATAGGCAGGCGTTAAGCCTGAAATGCCTGCACCGAGAACTACAACTTTTTTGCTCATTTATGCCTAATTTTAATTACAATTATTCTAAGATATTGTATTAATTTACCAAATAAATGAGAACTTTAGAACATATAAATTAGGCACCGGATGAATGACTGGATAACACATTTTGAGCGGACAGGAGAGATAGAATCATCATCTTATCAGGAAACTATTGAATATTTCCGAAGATTCGAAGAAAATACAAAGATGGCGAAGTTGATTTCAATGGGAATATCCTCTCAGGGAAGGGACATAAAATGCCTTGTTGTAGCAAAAGGGAATCATTTTACCGCTCAAAAAGCAAAAAGAAGCGGCAAGGCAATAGTTTTAATCCAGAACGGAATTCATCCCGGGGAGATTGAGGGAAAAGATGCTTCAATGCTCCTTTTGCGAGAGATTCTTATAACAAAGGAGAAGAAGGATCTGCTGGATAACCTGGTGCTGCTAGTTATTCCTGTTCTTAACGTAGATGGTCACGAGAGACTCAGTCCTTATAATCGTCCCAACCAGAACGGTCCCCGTATGATGGGATTCAGAACCACAGCCCTTAATCTAAATCTTAACCGTGATTATATGAAGGCTGATACTCCTGAAATGAAAGCTCTTCTTAGATTATTCTCAACCTGGCTACCCGATTTTTATATAGATAATCATACAACAAACGGTGTCGATTACCAGTATCACATTACTTATGGGATGGAGAAGCATCAGAATATTTTTGGCGCGCTGGGTAAATGGGGACAGGAAAAATTCATTCCCTATATAAAAGAAGAAACGGAGAAGAAGGGGTTGATATGTACTTCGTATATCGAGCTTATCGGGAAGGAACTTGAAGATGGGTTCAGCGACTGGACTTCACGTCCTATGTACTCTAACGGTTATGCAGCTCTGCACAACCGGCTTCTCCTGCTGATAGAAACACATTCACTAAAACCATTTAGTAATCGTGTGTATTCAACAAAGACTATGATGGAGTCATCACTTAAATACATTAATGAGAACCACAAGGAGCTTAAGGAAATTAACAGAAGAGCCGATAGAGAATCAATTAAAAGATATGCTGAAGGAAAAACATCATTCCCAATAACATTTCAGGGAACGAATGAATTTTCGCTGATGGAATTCAAAGGTATTGAATATAAAAAAGAAGAAAGCCCTACAACAGGTTCAGTTATTAAGCGCTATACCGGGAAACCTGTGGATATTAGAATCCCCCGCTATGATAAAGTTAAAATAACCAAACGTATCAAGCTCCCCGCTGCTTATCTGATTCCTGCAGAGTTCAAGGATACTATCAGGATATTAAAGCTGCACGGAATAAAAGTTGGTACGCTTAACTGTGAGGTTTCCTTAACGGTAGAAAAGTATCATTTTATTAATCACAGATTTGCTGAAAGGCCATACGAAGGGCGGCAGAGAGTGACGGTAGAGTGTGAAACTTCTTCGGAGAGAATAACATTCCCTTCGGGTACATATATAGTAAACACAAAGCAAAGGGGGATAAGATTAATTGCAAACCTGCTTGAGCCGGAAGCTCCTGATTCTTTTACAAGTTGGGGATTCTTCAATGCTTTCTTTGAAAGAAAAGAGTATGCTGAGGATTTTATAATGGAACCGATCGCAGAAAAGATGCTTATAGATGATCCTGACCTACGGAATGAATATGAAACCAGGCTGAAAGAAGATGCAGAATTCAGGCAAAACCCTCCGGAAAGACTTGATTTTTTTTACAAGAAATCGGTTTATTTTGATCGGAGGGAGAATATCTACCCTGTTTTCCGTCTAATAGAAAAATTGCCGATTGAATATGTCCTTTCGAAATAGTAAAATAGATATATATCAATAACCTCACTTTCAATTTAGAATATTACCAGTACCACCATGGCAGAGATTAATAAATTTACGATTCTGTGTATCGCCAGTTTTGAAAAGGGTCAGGAATTTATGCGGCAGTGTAAGAGAGAAGGAGCCAGAGTGATCCTTCTTACTTCAAAAAGTCTTGAGGATGCCAACTGGCCGAGGGAGAGCATTGATGAGATATTTTATATCCCCGATGTTAATAAGGTTTGGGATATGAAGAACGTAATTTACGGGGTAAGTTTTCTCGCCCGCACCGAACAGATCGACAGGATTGTTGCCCTGGATGATTTTGATGTGGAGAAGGCTGCATCATTAAGGGAACATCTTCGTGTACCGGGGATGGGTGATACGACAGCAAGGTACTTCAGGGATAAGCTTGCAATGCGGACACGGGCAAGGGAGGAGAAGATACCTGTTCCGGAATTTGTGCATGTACTGAACTACAGGAAGATAAATGAATTTGAGGCGGCTGTTCTCTTTCCATATGTCATCAAACCCAGACTCCAGGCAGGCGCACATGGAATAAAAAAGATTAACTCGGTGCAGGACTTATGGCAAACAATCAACGGTCTGGGCGACGAACAATCATTTTATATTCTTGAACAATTTATTGAAGGCGATATCTATCATGTCGATTCAATAATATATAACATGGAAGTCAAGTTCGCTATAGCCAGTCAGTACAGCCTTCCTCCCTTTGAGGTAGCGCATGAAGGAAGAGTATTCGGAAGCAGAACTATAACGCATGGAACTCCCGAAGAAGACAAGCTGTTGGATATAAACAGGAAAGTGTTGAGGGCGATGGGCCTGGTAAGAGGAGTTTCCCACACCGAATTCATTAAGTCTAAAGAGGACGGGAAATTTTACTTTCTTGAGACATCAGCCCGCGTAGGCGGTGCCAACATAGCCGAACTTGTAGAGGCTGCCACAGGTATAAATCTCTGGGCTGAATGGGCTAAAATTGAAATAGGTTACGGTATAAAAGAATATAAAATGCCGCCTGTAAATAATAATTATGCGGGAATTATAATATCCCTTGCAAAGCAGGAATGGCCTGATCTTTCAGGTTACGTTGATAAGGAAATAGTCTGGCGAATGAAAAAGCAAAATCACGCAGGCTTAATAATCAGTTCCCCGGATCATAAGCGGATTGAGGAATTATTGAAGCAATATATAGATAGGTTTTACACCGATTTTTTTGCTACTCAGCCAATCACCGAAACCCCACGTTAGTAAGTCGATCACGCAGCATTAGGGTAAATCAGACGGTGCGGGAATATTTGGTTGTGTCTTCTTTGCTTTCTATATAGCCGTCAAAGTTCATTGCGATGTTGCGGATAAGCAGCTTGCCCATTTCAGATACTTTAAGCTTACTATCTTTTATCTCAACGAGATTGTCAGCTTCCATTTCTTTCAGGTTATTTAAACCCCAGGCGAAGTAATTCTTAAAATCAATTCCGAATTTCTTTTCAACGTTCTTGAAATCCAGTTCGAAGTCGCACATAAGTCTCATAATTACAAAGCCGCGTACAATATCATCCTCAGTTAGACGATAGCCTTTTGCTACAGGAAGAATTTCATCATCGATTGCCTTAAAGTATTCTTTTTCAGTTTTATAATTCTGCACGTAAATATTTTGCAGCTGACTAATGGCCGTAATTCCCATTGAATAAAGATCGGACCCGGCGTTTGTACTGTATCCCTGGAAATTTCTGTAAAGTTTTTTTTCCCGCATTGCAACGGCGAGTTCATCATCCGGTTTTGCAAAATGGTCCATCCCTATAAACACATAACCTGCAGCGGTTAACTTTTCAATTGTTATTTTTAAAATATCAAGCTTAACTTCGGCGTGCAGGAATATCTTCGGGATGAATAAGAGCCATATGTTTTTTCATCCACGGCACATGCGCATAGTTAAACACGGCAATCCTGTCGGGAGAGATGTCGATTATTTTATCTACGGTAGTATTCAAATGATTCAACTGTCTGGAGCGGAAGTCCATACATTAAATCGAGATTTATACTGCTGAAGCCCAATTCTCTTACCCATTCAACTGTTTGTCTTGTAATATCCTCCGGCTGAATCCGATTAACTGCTTTCTGAACTTTTTCATTGAAATCCTGAACTCCCATGCTGATCCTGTTGAAGCCGTTGTTCCTCAATGCTTCGAGGTGTGCTCTTCTGCAGGTCCCGGGGATCAATTTCACAGCTGTTTTCAGAATCATCTTTAAAGTTAAAATTTACTTATTATATATGAAGCGAGCTCATTTATTTCATCGGGAGTAAGATGCGTCGGTGTTCCTCCACCCCAGTGCAGTTGGGATACCTTCGTCTGGCAGGAGATAGGTTCTTACCATATCGATTTCTTTTTTCACATATTTCAAATATTCTTTTACCCTGTCTCTGTTACGGGTTATGATCATATTGCATCCGCAGAAATAACAAAGCGTGTCGCAGAAAGGGAGATGATAAGTATAATGATAGATCTGGAAGGTTTTCACCGTAATTTGTTTTTATTATTTCATCAAGATAATTTTCTGCGGTGAAACTATCACTAAAATGCGGTGCCGTGGGATAACTGGTATATCTTGGTCCGGGTTTATCGTATTTCTTAAATTTTGTTAAATCAATCTCGAACATCATTCATTCTCCTTTATGTTCCAACTCTTAAAACTATCTGCTATAGATAAACTGAAGCTTTCTTCTTTAACAAACTGAACAAGGGCTTTCGCTTTTTCAGGATCAATATTAGGAAGTATACCGTGACCAAGATTGAATATATGTCCCGATCCGTTACCGTAAGATTCAAGTACTCCCTTTGCTTCGCTCCTGATAACATCTTTTTCAGCAAACAAGACTGTTGGGTCGAGATTACCCTGCAGAGCAACTTTTTCTCCGACGGCCTGCCTTACAGTCCCGATATCCATCGTCCAATCCAGCCCCACCACATTAGCACCGCAGTCTGCAAGACTTTGTAAATCAAAGTGTACCCCTTTGGCAAAAACGATTACGGGCTCATTCTGTTTATTTAATTTTGATATCACTTTTTCGATATATGATAAAGAAAACTCCTTAAAATCATGTTGAGAAAGAATACCGCCCCAGGTGTCAAATATCTGCACTGCATCCACACCAGCTTCAATTTTGGCAGATAGATAATCGGCAACTGCATCGGTAATCTGCTCGAGTATTCTATGTGCTAAAGATGGATTGTTATATATCAACCTTTTGACATGAGCAAAATTCTTTGAACCCTTTCCTTCAACCATATATGTCAGAAGCGTCCATGGCGATCCACTGAAGCCTATCAGTGGTACTCTTCCATCAAGTTCCTTTTTTGTGAGCTTAACAGCGTCCAATACATATTTCAGATCTTTTTCAGGTTCTATCTTCTTCAAAGCTTTAGCACCTGCTGCATCCCTGACTGGATTGTGAAAGACCGGACCTTTACCTTCATCCATTTCGAGTTTCAGTCCCATTGCCTCCGGGATAACCAGGATATCGGAAAATATTATTGCCGCATCCACCCCGATTATGTCTACTGGCTGGATAGTAACCTTAGCTGCCAGCTCAGGAGTCTTACACATCGTTAGGAAATCCGACTTCTCCCGTACTGCACGGTACTCCGGAAGATACCTTCCGGCCTGACGCATAATCCAGATAGGAGTTCTCTCAACTGGTTCTCTCTTACATGCTCTCAGAAACAAATCATTCTTTAACTTCAATTCTTCTCCGTTTGATAATATTCAACGATCGAATTAACAAGACCGTCTATGGTATATTCCGAGGGAATTATGTCTACTCTCACCTTTTTCTTCTCAACGGCTGCTTTTGTAGTAGGCCCTATAACTGCAACAGCCAGATTGCGGAAATAGTCCACAGGATCGGCAATCGACTGGATCTCCAGAAAATTCTGAAAGGTGGAGGGACTGGTAAATACAAACAAATCAGGATTGCTGTTCCTGAGCCTTTCCTTGTATTCATGAATTGTATCATCTGAAGGGAGACCGATATTATATACAGAAGCTGTTTTAATTTTTGCTCCTCTTTTCTTCAATCCTTCAGGAAGCTCTTCTCTGCCAATTGCAGATCGCGGTATGAAGATAACCTTACCTTTCAGATCATATTCGGCAAGCTCATCGATCACTCCTTCACCACTGAATTCTCCCGGGACTATATGTACAGGGATATTGTTCCTTTCACACATTCCTGAAGTCTTGCTCCCAACAGCCACGACCTTTATCCTGTTAAAATCGAATTGAAGGGCAAGCTCTTCGCATCTTCTTACAAACATCCTGACAGAGTGACCACTGGTAAAAATTATAAAATCAATCTTTGACTGCCTGCTTACAACGCTGTCAAATTCCTTCCAGGAATCGGGGGGTGTTATTTCAAGCGTTGGGAAAGTAAGTACGTCGGCACCGAGTTTCTGAAAAATTTCGGCTGATTCTTTCGATTGTTCAAGGGTACGGGTAATTACGATAGTTTTATTCTTCAATGGCAGCAGGCTGCTATTATTAAATCCGGAGAAAAGGCCTGTAACCACAAATTCATATACCCTCTCACGGTCCTTCACCATCTCTTCTTCAGTATATTTCTTTTCTATCCCTCTCGAAACAGATCCGTATATGCTCCCGAGTATCAGGTCGACAGCAAAGTCCTCATCAATTTCCCGAAAGAGGTTTTCGTTTTTACCGTTTTTGATTATCGTCCTAAGCATACCCTTCAGGTCTTTTTCCATAACGCATAGTTCAGAACATATTTCATTCTCAGCCTTCAAAGATTCTTTCTGATACATCAGGAAGAATGTCTGATATTTCATCATTAACATGTAGGTATGCACTATGAAAGAATGCAGCGAATCAATACTTGTCTTTTCGTCTGCAATTTTATTTTTAAGTGAGGAAATGAGCTTTTCCATCCGCTGGCGCATAATGGAGAAATATAATTCCTCCTTGGAAGCGAAATAGTTATAAACTGTTCCTTTTGCAAGAGATGCCAGCCTGGCAACATCTTCAACCATAACTTCATGGTAGTTCTTCCGGGAGAACAGAAGTGATGCAGCCTCTATTATTTTCCCTCGCTTGAGAATTTTACCATTCTGTCTTTTTTCTTTAACTATCATAAATGTGCCTGATTACATTACTCTCCATGCATCCGTCGAAATCACTTTGCCTGAATTCGGATCAATGAGCATTATCTCGCCGTTACCACGCATACCGTTTGTACCCTGTGATTCTTCTAAGGTTGAAAGAATGCTCCATACATACTGGTTATTTTTCGGATCCCATTTGAATATTACCTTCCAGTCTTTTATTCCTTCTTTGAAATTATTTTCTATTGCTATTTGCCTGGCCTGTTCTTCATTTACATTGAACTCACATTTACCCGGGTCAGCTTCACAGTCGGGGAGTCCAATAACATTTTCCCGGTTTAATATGTGTCCTGTCGAGTCAACTTCAAATTCGATCTGATTATCAACAAATGGTTTATCGGGGATCTTAAAATTGTAAACCATATAATATTTTGAGTTAATTTTTTTTGTTTCCTGGAAATCGGGTTTGATATAATTGTCAAATAATTCCTGGCCGACCATGGAAACTATAAACCTGTTTGAACTCTTCAGGATATTTTCCGGAACATTTGACTGTGAATCTGCACGACTGCACGAGCAAGAAAAAAAAGTTACTCCCGCAAATATTGCCAGGAGACCAATGATAATTTTTCCGGTATAGTTAAATTTCATTTGACCCTCACGTTATTGTAAATTTCATCCAGGATTTCCTTCGCCCCTGCTTTAATTAATTCCTTAGCCAGGCATATGCCAACCTTTTCGGGATCCTTGCTGCTGCCTCTGATCTTTTTCCTGAAAGTAATACTTCCATCAACCGTTCCAACCAGACCATCCAGGTAAATACCATTTGATCTTACTTCGGCATAGGCACCGATCGGTACCTGGCATCCGCCTTCAAGTTTTCTCAGGAACGCTCTCTCTGCCAGCACAGATTTATATGTTTCTTCATGGTGAACCGACTGAAGTATTTCATCCACAATTTTGTTGTCTTCCTGGATTTCAATTCCAAGAGCTCCCTGTCCCACCGCAGGAAGTATATCCTCTTTGTCAATATACGAGGAGATGTATTTCTTCAGGTTTAATCTTTCAATTCCAGCCCGCGCAAGTATTATCGCATCCCAGTTTGATTCCAGGAATTTTTTAATACGTGAATTAACATTTCCCCTTAATTCGTGTATTGTAATGTCGGGACGTTTGTGAAGCAGCTGGGATCTTCTTCTGAGCGAGCCTGTTGCAACATGACCATTTTCCCTGATCGTATGGATGGTGGTTCCTTTTTTCCTTGCTATCAGAACATCTTCAACCGCGTGGCGCTTTGAAACGGCAGATAGCTTTAACCCATCCGGCAGCAGGGTCTGAAGGTCCTTGAGGCTGTGGACAGCCAGATCTATCTTTCTGTTCAGAAGTTGAACTTCAAGTTCTTTTGTAAAAAGACTTTTATCACCTATTTTGGAAAGAGCTACATCAAGTATCTTATCTCCCTTGGTCTTGATAACCTTTATCTCAACAGTAATACTTTTGTTTCTTTTTTCCAGTTCTCTTTTAATAAAGTTCGACTGCCATAAAGCAAGTTCGCTACCACGAGAGCCGATTATAATTTTCTGTTTCAATTTAATTCCTGAAGTTATTCTGTTTTATCATCATCTCGAATTGTTTTATCTATACCGAAAATTTCCCTGATTATACTGATCCTGGCAGCCATTTCATCGGGTACATTACCCTCGCCCGAAAGTTTCTTTAATTCAACCATAGGCTGATGAAGGATCTTGTTTATTATCCTTTTGGTAATTATATCCAGCTTTTCCTGATCGTCATTTGTGAAACGGTTCTTGTTCTTCTCAACTTCTTCGGCACGGATACTCTCAAAATAATCACGCAGTTCTTTTATTGTCGGGCCGGCTTCAAGAGAATTATACCAGCTTATAAGAGCTTCCAGTTCTTCCTTGATTATCTTTTCAACCTTCGGTATTTCATCCCTTCTCTTAGCGAGATTCTGGTCAACTATTATATTAAGCGAATCAATATCATGGTAGAAGACGTAGTCAATAATTTTTGAAGTAGGATCAATATCCCTCGGGACGGCAATATCCATCAGAACCAGCGAGGAATAATTCCTGCGTTTCATTGCAGCCTCTATGTCCTTCCTGGAAAGTATAAGATCCTGTGCGCTGGTTGCACTTATTATAATATCATAATCATATATATAATCTTTGAAATTATCGAAGGGGATTATCTTTGCATTAAGAGAAGAAGCAAGTTTTTCAGCTCGTTCGATAGTTCGGTTCGTTATCGAAAGTCTTCCGATACCTCGGTCACGCAGATGTTTTGCTGCTATTTCACCGGTTTCACCTGCTCCGATCACCATTGCCGACTTTTTACTCAAATTAGAAAATATTTTTTCTATCAACTGAACTGCAGCATAACTTACGGTCACAGCCCCCTCACTTATCAGGGTTTCATTTATAGCACGCTTGCCTGTTTTTATAGCCGCATCAAAAATTCTTTTTGTAATTACACCTGTAAAGCTAAGATCTTCCGCAAGTTGAAATGAATCTTTTACTTGCTTAAAGATCTGATTGTCGCCAATAAGCAACGAATCAATTCCTGCTGCTACCCTGAATAAATGTTCAATTGCTGAGAAGGAATGAAATGACTGAAAGTTATCAGGTGAAATATCATGGACAGACTTATGCTCAATAAGCACCTTCTGAATATCAGGAAGGTTTATCTTTTTATTGGAAGGAAAACCGTAAATCTCTGTACGATTGCACGTAGATATAACAAGTCCCTCACTGAGGAAATTGCCCTTAATCTTTGCTACAAGCTCAGCAATCTCCTCTTCACTCAAATGAAGAGCTTCTCTTAACTCAACCGAAGAGGAACGGTGGTTTATTGATATCGCTGATAAGTTCATACAGGCTCAATAAAAAGAATGAAAACTCTGTGCTAAAAAATTTGTAAGCATAGTAGACGCAATTGCAAGCACAAATCCGATAATAGATAGAGTTACTACTTTCTTGCCACGCCATTTTCCAAATACTTTACTTGCTATTCCAATACCGTATAGTATCCAGACCATAGATGTTCCTATAAGTTTGGGATCGGCATATGAGAAATTCGGGAAAGCTTTCGGCAGCCAGATGATGCCTATTACAATAGCAAAACTCAGAAGGATAAATCCTATAACCGCCGAGTAAAAGCTTAGTACTTCCAGTACCTCAAGACTGGGAAGCTTGTTAAACACTAATCCAAATTTGTTCAGTTTTATTTCTTTATAAAGGATCAGGTACAGGAATCCATAAACAGCGGAAATTGTGATGGCTGAATAACCCAGAAGTGCACTGAATACATGAATGCCTAGCAGATTGCTCTTTAGAACATCTTTAACAGCAACCAGATCCTGTATAAAAAATGAACTGACGAGCTGGAACAAAATTGAGATTATTATTATAAAGAGTCCTGTTCCACGTATGTCGGTTACAAGCTCCAGGATGAAATATGAGAAACCCACTGCGAATGCCAGTACAGTAAATATTTCGAATACGTTGGTGATTGGAGGATGATCAAAGTACAGCGTTCTTAATAGCAGGTAGAATAAGTGGAAGATTAATGTTAGAAATAGCAGCAGCCTTTTAGAGCTTGCAGCTACTTTTGCGCCTTTCATAAAATCTACATAATAGAAGATGAAAGTAGTTATGTAAAGAACGGGTAGTAGTACGTTTAGAAAATCTATTAGATCCTTCATTATAATCTCATATATGACTTACGGGTACAAAATTAGGCATTTCCGGTATATCAAACAAGAATAAAATGACTCTCTGGTCAAGTATCCGACCCTTAGTTCAATTCCTTTATTAAAGGGTGGAGAGTAGATGCATTAATATATGCAGGAATAAAGCTATTTTCACTTTAGAATTTTCTTGATCAGCTTTAATCCTGTCGGTTTATTCTTACTGATAGTAATCGACTTGAGTATTCTATCCTTAGCAAACTCGATACCTTTGTCTGAATCAGAAAAGAGTTGGGCAACCGGTTCGCCCTTTTTAATCTTATCCCCAACCTTCAGCCTGAGTATAATTCCTGCTTTATGGTCAATTTTATCCTCCATAGTTTTCCTTCCAGCTCCAAGTTCTATCGAAGACATACCGATCTCGTACGTATCGATGGCAGAGATATACCCTGATTTTTGTGAGATGACCTGCTGATTATGCTTGGGATCGGTGTATTTACCAGGATTGTCTATAAATGAAATATCTCCCCCCTGGGCCTTAACTATTTCTCTGAATTTATCCAGGGCTTTACCATCAGATATCAAAGATTCCGAAATTTTAGTTCCATCTTCTATGCTGTCAGCCCTTTCCGCCAGGTAAATCATGGCTCCTGCCAGCTTTGTGCTCAACTTATATAGGTCATTCTTAACTTCACCACGGAGAATATCTATGCATTCAATGACCTCCAGCCAGTTTCCTATATGGGTTCCAAGGGGTTGGTTCATGTCCGTAATAAACGCGATTACCTTTTTATTAAAAGCCTTCGCAGTATTCACCAGGGATTCGGTTAACTCGATGGCATCTTTAGTAGTCCGCATAAAAGCACCGGAGCCAACTTTTACATCCAGAATAAGACCATCGATACCTTCAGCCAGTTTTTTGCTCATAATACTGGCAGTTATCAGGGGAACAGATTCGACGGTTGCGGTAACATCCCGCAGAGAGTATATTGCTTTATCTGCAGGAGCGATATCCTTTGTCTGGCCGATCAGTACTGCCCCTGTTTTCTTTAATACCGATTTATATTCACTAAGACTCAAATCAGTTGTGAATCCCGGGATAGATTCCAGTTTATCAAGCGTTCCACCGGTATGTCCCAACCCCCTGCCTGATATCATAGGCACTTTTACTCCTGCAGCAGCCGCAATAGGAGCCAGGATGAGAGAGGTCTTATCACCTACACCTCCGGTAGAATGTTTGTCTATTTTAACTCCTTCTATCTTTGAGAGATCGACTACTTTCCCGCTGTACAGCATTGATTTAGTCAGCTCAGAGGTCTCGTCTTTGGTCATTCCCTTGAAATACACCGCCATCAGAAAGGCGGAAAACTGGTAATCGGGAATCTTTTTTCCCGTAAAACCCTCGATCATGTACTTAATTTCTTCAGGAGAGAGGGATTCTCCTTCACGCTTTTTCCGTATGATTTCAACAGGATTCATAGTAGCTTTTATACCTTCAGGAGCATTATTATTTAATTTGTATGCCCTTTTAATATTAATTATTTTTATCGCCTGAAATTTATTTGTTGGAGCAAAGTTACAAAATGAAATTTGAAAGAAGAACTCATACCTGCGGTGAACTGAGAGAAAATAATGTCGGGGAAAATGTTGTTCTGAATGGATGGGTAGACAGAAGAAGAGATCTGGGAGGATTGATTTTCATCTGGCTGCGCGA
Source organism: uncultured Bacteroidota bacterium (assembly GCA_963839165.1). Taxonomy (GTDB): domain Bacteria; phylum Bacteroidota; class Ignavibacteria; order Ignavibacteriales; family Ignavibacteriaceae; genus DATFVA01. The sequence goes on from CAWIUG010000024.1 coordinate 26,913, forward strand.
CCGTTACGGAATTACTCAAATAGCATTTGAACCTGAAACCAGAGATGCTTTTGAGCTCGCAAAAGATATCCGGAGTGAGTTCGTTCTTTCTGTGGAAGGAAAAGTTAGGGAAAGGCCTGCTGATGCTGTGAATACAGAACTTGAGACAGGAAATATTGATGTCCTTGTGAGTAAAGTAATTGTGCTGAATGAAGCAGAAACACCTCCCTTTGCTATTAAAGATAATACAGATGCATTTGAAGATCTCAGACTAAAATTCAGGTATCTCGACTTGCGAAGACCCGCACTTCAGAAGAACCTGTTGCTAAGACATAAGCTGGCTCAACTGACAAGAAAATATTTTGATGAGAATAATTTTGTTGAAGTTGAAACTCCCGTCTTAATGAAAAGTACCCCCGAAGGTGCACGCGATTACCTCGTTCCCAGCCGACTGCATAAAGGAAAGTTTTATGCTCTGCCTCAGTCACCCCAAACATATAAACAGTTATTAATGGTGTCAGGACTTGACAGGTATTTCCAGATCGTTAAGTGCTTCAGAGATGAGGACCTTCGGGCCGACCGCCAGCCGGAATTTACCCAGATAGATGTAGAGATGTCCTTTGTGGACCGCGAGGATATTTTTGAGATGGTTGAGGGTTTCATGAAGGTGCTCTTTAAGCAGATATGGAATAAAGAACTGCAGCTCCCTCTTCCCAGACTCTCTTTCGACGAAGCAATGGAGCGATATGGAAGCGATAAACCCGATATGCGTTTCGAGCTTGAGCTTAAAACGCTTAACGAAGTCTTTTCTAAGAGTGAATTTAAGGTATTCAAAGACCAGGTTAATTCCGGAGGAATTATTACGGGACTGTTGGCAGCAAGATGTGCTGACTATTCACGGAATCAGCTGGATACTCTTACCGAATACGTAAAGGGACTCGGTGCTGCAGGCCTTGTATGGCTTAAAGTTAAAGGCGGCAGCGTTGAAGCTCCTGTGGCAAAGTTCTTTTCTGAAGAAGAAAAGAAAAGTATTATCACCGAAATGCAGGCAAAAGATGGTGATCTTATTCTGATCATTTCAGGACCCAGAATGAAGAGCCTTACAGTGATGGGTTATCTTAGAATGGAGATGGCAAAGAGACTTGAACTGATTAACAAAGATACTGAGCCTGCCTTATTGTGGACAACCGACTTCCCTCTCTTTGAATGGGATGAAGACACAAAGAGATTTTATGCGATGCATCATCCGTTCACTTCACCCGTGGTTGACGATATTCAATATATGGAAAGCGATCCGGGACGTGTTAGAGCCCGCGCCTACGATCTTGTGCTTAACGGTACTGAAATAGCCGGCGGCAGCATAAGGATCCACCATACAGAACTTCAGTCGAGAATGTTCAGAGCCCTGGGCATTTCTGAGGAGGAAGCGGAACAGAAATTTGGTTTCCTGCTGAATGCATTTAAATACGGCGCACCCCCGCATGGTGGTATAGCATTCGGTTTTGATAGAATGGCTATGATATTCGCAGGAGAAAATTCAATCAGAGAAGTTATTGCATTCCCCAAAACTGCCAGCGCTGTGTCACTAATGGATGATTCTCCCTCGCCCGTGAGCGAAGACCAGCTCAAAGAACTGCATATAAAAGAAAGATAGAATTTTATAAGTTTTAATTTCTATCCTAAGCCAACAACTTTTGTTGCAAGATACATCTTATAGACCGTTTTTATTTTATTTTTTATAAAACGGCTTTCCTAAGATGATCAAAAAGGCTTTCTTTCGATTTTATGAAGAGTTAAACGATTTCCTGTCTGAGGAAAAAAGAAAAATAAGATTTGAGCATGAATTTATCGATCGTACATCTGTGAAGGATATGATCGAATCGCTTGGGGTACCCCATACGGAAATCGATATGATCCTGGTAAATGGAAGCTCTGTTGACTTCAGTTATACAGTTCAGGATAAAGATGATATCAGTGTATATCCTGTCTTTGAATCACTCGATATTTCTAATATTCAACACCTCCGGAGTAAACCTTTAAGAGAACCGAAGTTTATTGCAGACGTTCATCTGGGCTCGATAACAAAATATTTACGTATGCTTGGTTTTAACGTCCTGTATAAAAATGATTATTCAAATGAAGAGCTCATTAGTATTTCCCTCAGGGAAAAGAGAGCTATACTCACAAAGGACAGAGAACTATTAAAGAATAACAGGATCACCCATGGTTACTGGATCCGCAGCAGCAGTCTCGAAGAACAGGTTAAAGAGGTTATCGAAAGGTTCGATCTCAAAGAAAATATCAGTGAATTTTTAAGGTGTCTTGAATGTAATAGTATTCTTGTTCCTGTTGAAAAACAGAAGGTAATAGACCGGCTTCCTCCTAAGGTAAGGGAATCGCGGGATGAGTTCTGGTGTTGTAAGCGCTGCGACAAAATTTACTGGAAAGGAACCCATTATGAAAAAATGCTTAAATTTGTCGGGCGTTTAAGGAATGAATTATAAAGAGGATTTGTTATACATAATTATAACATGAACTATCAAATATTAATGCTCTCTCACCAGGGGAGACTCTAAACTTATACCAATATGCGCTTCATTGTAATAATATTCATAACGTTTGTACTGATCTTCTTTGTACAGTTCTATTTTACCAGGAAAGTATATAGATCTATCCGGTTCGTGTTCCCCCAGGTATCTCCGGCCACCCTTAAGAAAATATTCCGGGTTCTATTGATCTTTCTTAATCTTTATCCTGTTTTTTTACTGGCGGCCTATAGCTTTCTTTCATATTCAACTGGTCAGTCAAGACCCAGTATCCCCGAGGGCTGGTTCATAAATTACTTTCTTCTTTATCCTTTTTGGATATGGACGTTTCTTATTGTGCAATGCCTTCTTTTCTTCTTAATTATAGAATTTATAAAACTACTGCTGCTTCCGCTTTACCGTAAGCAGAGGGATAAGTTTAGGCGAATGGAAGCAAAGCTGGTATTAATCATTCTCGGCTTCTTTATCATTTACGTTCCGGTAAGGGTCGTGATCGACTATTATGTGGTGTCAACCAGGATAGTTGAATATAAAGATAAGAACCTTCCTGAGAAATTGAACAACTTCAGGATAACTTTTATCTCGGATATTCAGGCCGATCCCTACACAGATGCTTCCCGCCTGGGTAAATATATCAGAAGAGTAAATGAAACTTCACCAGATCTTGTATTAATAGGTGGCGATATGATTACCTCAACTCCCGATTATATCAATGAGGCTGCTGAATATGTTGGAAAAATAAAGTCGAACTATGGTGTCTATTCCTGTGTGGGTGATCATGACAACTGGGCCTACAGGAATGATTACCGGCGGAGTCTTCGGGAGGTAAAAGAGTCGATGGATAAATATAATGTCGAGATGTATAATAACAGAAACATTGACCTGAAGATCAAGAATTCTACTATCGGTATAACTTTCCTTACTAGTACTTATGTAGAACATCTCCAGGCGGGGGTGCTCGACAGCCTCGTTGATGCTCAGAACCATCCTGACCTTAAGATAATGCTGGTTCATCAGCCGAGTACGCTGGCAGTTCAAAAAGCCGCAGATTCAGGTTATAACCTGTTCCTTGCGGGCCATACACATGGGGGACAGGTAACTTTCTTATTCCCTTTTATAAACCTCACGCCTACTCTGCTTGAGACCAGGTTCGTTCGGGGTGATTTTCATTTCGGGAATATGCTTATGATAGTAACAAGAGGTCTTGGCATGTCCCTCGTTCCAATGAGATATAATTCAACCCCGGAAATAACAGTTATAGTTTTAAGAAAAGAATAAATTTTCTTAATTGATCCTTCAGGATTTTAATTCTTTCGGTTCTGTATCATTCCCGTTTAACATCGACATCAATAATGTCTGTGTGGGATAAGCAAACTCAATACCCTTTTCTTCAAAAGCTTTATAGATTTCCAGGTTGATAGCCTGCTGGATATCCATATATTTTGTGTAGTCTGAACCTATTACATAGTAAACGAATTCAAAGCCCAGGCTGAAGTCACCGTATTTTGCAAAATGTCCTCTGTCAAATGCAGCATCTTTCTGATTCTCAATGATCTGCTTTACTATTCCCGGGATTTCCTTTACCTGTTCAAGAGTTGTTTGGTAAATTACTCCCAGCTGAAATACAACTCTTCTGCGCTCCATCCTTTTAAAGTTGTGGATCCTTGAATCAGTAAGATCTTTATTAGAGAATACAAGCTGCTCACCGCTTAGGCTTCTTACCCTCGTGGTCTTTAGTCCTATATATTCAACAGAACCAAGCTTATCCCCGACAACAATAAAATCGCCTATCTCAAAAGGGCGGTCAAAGAAGATGACGAAATAGGCAAACAGATCTCCCAATATTGTCTGGGCTGCAAGAGCGACTGCAATACCGCCGATACCTAAACCTGTAATTACTGCCGATACCCTGAATCCAAGGTTGTCTAATAGAAAGACAAGACCTACAGTCCATATAATAAGCGCCAGTATGGTGGAAATCCCCCGGAGTTCTTTTTCCCGCGATTCCTCTCCACCCTTTCTTTTCACATATGCACTAAGTGAGAAACGAATAACTGAGGAGATTGCTCTGAGCAGGAAAAAAGTAAATATAATTACGGCAATTTTATTTATGATCCCCATCGTACTGGAATCAATTTTCAGGTATTCGATAGCCAGGTAAAAGGCTCCAAGATAAAGAAGCGGAACAACTGTTTTTTGAATACCCCGTACAAGGAAATCATCAACTTTGGTTTCTGTAGATTCCGACCATTTCTTCAGGCGGTTAAGAACTATTGCTTTGAATATTTTAATTACAATAATTCCAATTAGGAATATTCCCAGGGCTATGAAGTAATTCAAAACGGTATTTCCGAAATAAGATTGACTAAGGAAGTCCTGCATTATCTTTCTCCTATTTTTTTATGAGAATCAAATTGTATTTATAAGTATCATCGTTTCCGTATGTATAATTAACAGATCTATACTGGAAATTGTTCAGAAGGATTAATTATCCAATATAGATATGAAAAATAAAGAGTTAGAGATACAAATGACAGGTATGCTGGAAAGAAGTGATATTGACCGGTCAGAGATTAATAAAATTTTTGAGGAGTGAAAGTCCTGCTTCTCCTGATTTCTCAGGATGAAATTGTACGCCGAACGCGTTTTCTCTCTCAACTGAGGCTGAGAATGTTTCACCGTTGGTTACAATCGAAGTGGTGAACTTGTTTTCAGGAAGGTAATAGCTTTCGGAAAAATAAAATTCAGTTCCCGTGCTTATTCCTTCAAAAAGCCGTCCCGGTTTAAGGATGTCAACCTTTTTCAGACCTGAATGAGATACAAGCACTTTCCCGTCTTCTATCTTGCTTGAATCAAGAGGAAATAATCCCAGGCACGATAAGCTTTCGCCTGATGTATGCTCACACATCAGTTCCACACCGAGCCCTATCCCAAGGATTGGATTCTTAACCATCCTTAACATCGAGAAAAGGTTCAGCAGATGCAGCTGTTTAATATTCTGTTTTGCCGATCCGCTGCCATAGAGAATAAGTTTATCACTTTTGCAAATATCTGCTTCGGTATTTGTGATCCGGAAAGGTATATCTAGTTGTTTTAGAACCTTTGAAAGCTCATTTACCGAAGAATCTTCACATGGGATTAACGCTATCATATAAAAATCAACTTATCTTATTACTTATACATCAGTCAGAACAGAATAGTTTCAAAAACTATTCCAGCCCAGCCCCAAATTTAATATAAATTCCTGATAAAGTAATAAAACCGGTTATTAAGAATAACAGACAGGAAGGTTGTTACCTAATCTTCCTACCTAAGTTTTTGGCGCAGATAGATATTTAAGTCCGGGCAACAACTTCCTCTTTAGTGAACCCGAGCTTTCCATTATCTGCTACTGTGACACTAATCGTATCACCATCTCTGAATTTATCCATCAGCAGTTCTTGTGAAAGCGGGTTGATCAGGTATTTCTGTATTGTTCGTTTCAGCGGTCTTGCTCCAAAGGTGACGTCATAACCAAGTTTTGCCAGCCAATCTTTAGCTTCATTGCTTACATTAATGATGATTTCTTTTTGATTCAGCATCTTTTGTACATTCCTGATCTGAATATCAACGATCTCCCGGATCTCCGACTGTGTTAATGGTTTAAAGAGAACCACTTCATCAATCCTGTTCAGGAATTCAGGCCTGATCGTTCTGCGCAGCAGTTCGATCATCTGTCCTCGGAGCTCTCCCATCGCATTTTCTATTCCATCGTCTTTAATATGTTCTAGTTTCTCACGTATAATCTGCGACCCCAGGTTGGATGTCATTATTATTATCGTATTCTTGAAATTAATTGTTCTTCCCTGGTTATCGGTTAGCCGTCCGTCATCCAGCACCTGGAGCAGAATGTTGAAGACATCAGGATGCGCTTTTTCTATTTCATCCAGCAGAACAACTGAGTAGGGTCTTCTTCTTACTGCTTCGGTTAATTGCCCTCCTTCTTCATACCCCACATATCCTGGAGGCGCACCTATAAGTCTCGATACAGAAAACTTCTCCATATACTCCGACATATCTATTCTTATCATCGCATGTTCATCATCAAAAAGGAATTCTGCTAAGGCGCGGGCAAGTTCAGTTTTCCCGACTCCTGTTGTTCCCAGGAAGATAAATGAACCCAGTGGACGGTTAATATCCTGAAGTCCCGTTCTTGACCTTCTGATTGCATTGGCCACTGCCGAAACAGCCTCATCCTGTCCTATTACTCGTCTGTGCAGTTCGTCTTCAAGTCTTATTAGTTTACTTCTTTCGCCTTCCAGCATTCTGCTTACGGGTATCCCTGTCCACTTCGAAACCACCTCTGCTATATCCTCAGCATCAACCTCTTCTTTAAGCATCTTCTTATCTTTCTGAACAGCTGTAAGCTGCTGTGTTTCCTCTTTAAGCTGTTTTTCCAGTGTTGCTATTTTACCATAGCGGAGTTCTGCAACTTTACCGAGATCCCCTTCACGTTCATAACGCTCCGCCAGTGTCCTGGCATTATCAATCTCACTCTTCATCCCACGTATCTGCTGAATCTTTTCTTTCTCAAGATCCCAGTGCATCCTTAAGGTATTTCTTTCCTCTTCCAAACCACTTAGTTCTTTTTGCAGCTCTTCCAGTCTCTTTGCAGAAGCCTCATCTTTTTCTCTTTTCAGAGCTTCGCGCTCTATCTCAAGCTGCTTGATCTTTCGCTCAAGATTATCCAGTTCTTCAGGCATCGAATCGATTTCAATCCTCAGCTTGGAAGCCGCTTCATCAACAAGGTCAATTGCTTTATCAGGCAGGAACCTGTCGGCAATGTACCTGTGTGAAAGCTGAGCTGCTGCAACTATTGCGGCATCGGTTATCCGTACACCATGATGCACTTCGTATCTTTCCCTTAGTCCGCGCAGGATTGATATAGTATCTTCCACCGAAGGTTCACTCACGAGCACTGGCTGAAACCTTCTCTCGAGAGCAGCATCTTTTTCAATGTGTTTTTTATATTCATCAAGAGTTGTGGCGCCTATTGCATGTAGTTCGCCTCTTGCCAGCGCAGGTTTAAGTATGTTAGCCGCATCCATTGATCCTGAAACAGCGCCTGCTCCAACAAGTGTATGAAGTTCATCTATAAAGAGGATTATTTCTCCATTCGATTCCTGCACTTCCTTAATCACTGCTTTCAGACGTTCCTCGAACTGTCCCCTGAACTGAGTGCCTGCAACCAAGGCTCCCATATCCAGCGCTACGATTCTTTTTGTCTTAAGATTCTCCGGTACGTCGCCGGCTACTATTCTATGCGCTATTCCTTCTGCGATAGCTGTCTTGCCGACACCGGGTTCACCTATAAGTACAGGGTTGTTCTTTGTCCTTCTCGACAGCACTTGCAGTACTCTGCGTATTTCTTCGTCTCTTCCTATCACGGGGTCCAGCTTCCCCTCTTTTACCAGGTCGTTTAGATCGCGTCCGTATTTCTTAAGCGACTGATAAGTCTCTTCCGGATTCTGGGAGGTTACCCGCTGGGTACCACGTACTTCTTTTAAGGCCTCAAGTATAGTATCGTGTGAAATTCCATTATCTCTGAGAAGCTGTCCCGGCTTGTTATCGGATTTAGACAAAGCTAGAAGCAGATGCTCAGTAGAAATGAATTCATCTTTCAGATTGCGGGCTTCTTCGGCTGAGACATCAAACAGTTTGCCTGTCTGGGTCGACATCTGCTGGTTGCCGATTCCTGCCCCTGAGACTTTTGGCAGTCTCTCAAGCAGTTCATTAACCTTAAGCCGGATGGCACTTACGTTCCCTCCGGTCTTATGCAGAATGGAATCCGCGATACTCCCCTTTTCCTGGATTACCGCTGCAAGCAGATGCTCCGGTTCAAGTATCTGGTTATTGTAGTTCTGGGCGATCTCAATCGCTGTCTGAACTATTTCCTGCGCTTTTACTGTTAGCTTATTAAAATTAAACGGCATATTTTCTTTTCCTTAATTGAGAGTCTGATCATAAATTCTATCACATCCAAACTTTATAAATCAACTCAGTTTATCTTTTTAACTTCTGTGTACCAGTCGCTCGACTGTTCGAGCATCTGGTTAATTCTGCCTACTAGTTTGTGAGGATCCATCAGATCACCTTCAAGCAGAAGAGCTGATTCAAATAATTCCTCAACTACATTCGTTATATATTCATCCTGACGGTCTGCTTTGAATACTTTCAGCAGATTCCTTATCAGTTTGTGGTCACGGTTTATTTCAAATACTTTCTTCGGTACCTCCATATCCTTGTTCATCATCCTCATCATCTTCTGCATAGAGGATGACATTGAATCATCGGGATTTACCAGGATGGCAGGACTTCCGCTCAACCTGCCGGATTTTCTAACTTCAGTTACCCTGTCACCCAATATTTCTTTGATCCTTGATAGCAGGCTGTCGAAGTGAAGCTGGTCATCCTTATTTAACTCAACCGGTTTTTCTTTTTTCTCTTCTGTTTCTTTGAATGGTTCCAGATTCTTTAAGTCAACAGAGTCCACCGGCTTAAACTCATAGTCTTTATACTTTCTAAGCGATGAAAGCACAAATTCATCCACAGGATCATAAAGGTAAAGTACTTCCAATCCTTTGTTCTTAAAGATCTCAAGGTGCGGATCCTGGTCGATCGCCTGTCTTCCCGATCCAAGAGCATAATATATTTCTTTCTGACCTTCTATAAATCTTGAGACATATTCTTCAAGTGAAGTCAAACCTTTCTCATCTTCATTATGTGATGAATTGAACCTTAAGAGCTCCTTTATCTTGTCCATATTGGTAAAATCACCGTAGCCGAGCTTCAGATACTTCCCATGCTCTTTCCAGAATTCAACATATTCTTCTGGTTTGTCCTTTGCCTTTTTGATAAGAAAAGATAGAACCTGGCTGGTGACGGTATTTGAGATCTTCGTAAAAATGATATTTTCCTGAAGGGTTTCTCTGGAAATATTTAATGGAAGATCTTCCGATTCAACCACACCTTTAACGAAGCGTAGGTATTCCGGAAGCAGATCTTTGTTCTGATGCTGGATAAGTACCCTTCTTACATAAAGATCCAACCCATATTCCTCCCTGCCGAAACCAAATAAATCAAAATTCTTTTTAGGGATGAAAAGGAGACTGTGAAACTGTATCGGGGCATCCACCGAATTATGAAGCACATCCATAGGGTCGTCAGGATCGTGTGTCAGGAATTTGTAAAACTCATTATATTCCTCTTTCTTTACGCTGCTTTTCGGCTCGCGCCATACGGCGGTAACTGTATTAATTTTTTCCTTCTCCAGGTATATAGGGAAGTTCACAAAGTTGGAGTGTTTCTTAATTACTGTCTCCAGCCTGTACTTATCGGCGAAATCTTTCGCGTCATCTTTAAGGTGAATTTCAATAGTTGTTCCCCGTTTAAGTTTTTCATCAGGCTCTATTATCTCATAATCACCGAGCCCATTCGATTTCCATTCTACTGCCTTCGTATTTTTTCTGTATGATTTGGTTTTTATTATTACTTCTTCTGCGACCATGAATACTGAGTAAAACCCGACTCCAAATTTTCCAATTATATTGTTCGCTTCTGATTTGTTCTCCTGCAGTTGTTTAATAAAATCTGATGACCCTGATTTTGCTATCGTTCCGATATTTTTAATAAGTTCATCTTTGGTCATTCCAATACCGGTATCAGAAACGGTAATCATCTTTTTCTTCTCATTAAAATTCACACGGATCTCCAACGGAAGATCCTTATCTTCTATCTCCGAACCTTTTGTCGATTCAAATCTCAGTTTATCCAGAGCATCTGAAGCATTGGATACTAGTTCACGTAAAAATATTTCTCTGCTTGTGTAGAGTGAATGCACAAGAATATCAAGCAGCTGTTTAACTTCAGCCTTAAATTCATATTTGTTGGATGTTGCCGTCTTACTCATTCTTTACTCCTTTAGTCCTTTCTTAACTGGGATAATTTTTTGAATAATTCTTTTTCTTCTTTTGACAGATGTTTAGGCAGTTGAACTATTACCCTCACAAAAAGATCTCCGCGCTTACTTTTGTTATCTGTGGCTGTCATTCCCTGGCTGCGAAGCTTTAACAGTTTTCCATTATCTGTTTCGGGCGGGATTACTATACTTAGTGTCTTGTGATCAAGAGTCTGTATCTGTACGTTGCCGCCGAGAACTGATGTATACAAATCCACATCAAGATTATAAAAAAGATCGTTTTCTTTAACCTCATAAAACGGATGATCCAGAACATGAACATTCAGGTAAAGGTCGCCTTTTTCACCGCCGTGACTTCCGGAAGCTCCCATACCGCGCAGACGCAGTCGTGTGTTATTTCTTGTACCCGGCTCAATCTTCACCTTGAGCTTCTTACCGTCAACGCTGATCTGTCTCTCAACCCCATTGAATACTTCTTCAAGGGTTAGGTTTAGATTAGCCTCATAATCCTGGCCTTTCCGTGCACCGGTAAAAGATCCGCTCCGTCCTCCTCCCCCTCTGCCTCCGAAGAAGCTTTCAAAGAAGTCGGAGAACCCGCCGATATTGCCGAACATATCTCCCAAATCGCCTGAGTACTGGTAAGTAGTTCTGCCTCCGCCCCGGCCGCCGAACTGGCTGTAGAAGTCCTCCATCCCGGGACCGCCCGCACCTGGCTGCTGGTAGTACTTCCAGTTCGCACCAAGCTGATCGTACTTCTTTCTTTTCTCGGGATCACTTAATACTTCATTGGCCTCGGTGATCTCTTTGAATTTTTCTTCGGCTTCTTTGTTGTCGGGATTTCTGTCAGGATGGTATTTCAAAGCAAGCTTCCGGTAAGCTTTTTTGATTTCCTCCTGGGTGGCATCCTTCTCAACGCCTAGTAATTTATAATAATCTTTAAATTCCATTTTTATATTCCTGAATTCATAATATAATCAGAACAGGATATTAACTACCTGATACTAAACAAAAGGGCAGCCGAAAATACTTTCAGCTGCCCTGACAGCAATCATAGAATTCCGGCTTCCTGAATTTCAGATAAGCTTATTTAACTTTTACTTCTATTTGTTTGGGTTTTGCTTCTTCAGACTTCGGAACGGTAATGGTCAACTGACCATCATTGAATTCCGCATCAATATTATCTTCCCTGATCTTTGAAGGAAGATTGAAAGATCTGAAATATTTTCCATAAGATCTTTCTACCCTATGGTACTTTGAATTTTTCTTTTCTGTTTCCTGCTTTCTTTCGCCGCTGATAGTGAGCTGACCGTTCTCATAGTTTATCTTAACATCTTCCTTTTTAACTCCTGGAAGATCGAGCCTTAAAGTATAAGCGTCATCGTTCTCGCTGATATCGGTCAGAGGTGCCCATACAGCACTTTCGTACTCAGCGGTATCTTCATCTGAATCACCAAAACCAAATCTGCTGTTAAATGAATTGAACAGCCTGTTGAACTCCCGTTCAATATTTAATAAATCCTTTGAAGGATTCCATCTTACGATTGCCATATTATTTCCTCCTTTCATTGTTATGTAATTGTCATAATTGGTTAAACAACTAAAGTGCCAGACAATTCAAAGCCTTATAACTGATTATATAATAAGAAGTTACGGGAGTTTTACCCTTATGCAGTCCGTATGACAAAATGGCAGACATTACTAACAAAATGATAGTCGCAGGAATAGTTTTGTCAATAAGCAGGACAAATATTGCACACTAATCAGTAGCCATTTCCTTACCTCCTGCTTCACAGTAAAACGGATCTCTTCTACGTTTCCCTTTTTTTTCAGGGTAATAACCCTTTTACAACGTATTCAGAACGTTTTCAGAACGTTTTCAGAACGTATTCAGAACGTTTTCAGAGCGGAGTTATGACGGATTACCGCACCTGCAGGCTTAGCTTACGAAAATTTATTACTTCTGTATTTGTAACCTTCTAAGAGTCAACCTGGTTCAGGGCTGCTTCTTTGGATTGTTAATGCACAATTATTTACATATTTTTGCAGACTCGTTTCTGCGAATTAAACCTGAATGAAAAAGTTTACCGAAGACACTATCACTGCGATTGCGACTCCTTCGGGAGCCGGGGCAATCTCTGTAATCAGAATAAGCGGACCCTCATCTATCGAAGCTGCTGACAGGATTTTCAGAGGAAAATCGAAACTATCTGAATCTGATTCTCATACTATCCATTACGGCGAGATCTTAGGTGAAGATGGTATTTTAATAGATGATGTGCTTATTTCGCTCTTCCGTAACCCTCATTCATATACCGGAGAGGATTCGGTAGAAATAAGTACTCATGGAAATCCTTTAATATCAAAACAGATTATTGATCTGCTCCTTCAAAATGGCGCTCGCCTGGCAGAACCGGGTGAATTTACGAAAAGAGCTTATCTTAATAACCGAATAGATCTGGCCCAGGCTGAGGCTGTTGCAGATATAATTTCTTCCAGAACCGATGCTTCGCTTCGTGGTGCGAGGAATCAGCTGGACGGTCTTCTTTCAAAAAAAGTTGAAGAGATTAGAAGCTCTTTAATAAATGCCTCTTCATTTGTTGAACTGGAACTGGATTTCGCTGAGGAAGATGTAGAATTTATTAACCTGGATGAATTGAGCAATCGTATTAAAAAAGTAAAATTTGAAATAGAGACGCTGCTGAAAAGCTATTCTTTCGGAAAGGTTATAAAAGATGGAGTTAATGTTGCGCTTGTTGGGAAACCCAATGTTGGCAAATCTTCCCTGCTTAACTATATACTGAAAGAGTCGCGGGCGATTGTAAGTCATCTTCCAGGTACAACCCGGGATGTAATAAGGGAGGATGTTTCAATTGACGGAATTCTTTTTAGATTATATGATACTGCGGGAATCAGGATCTCTGAGGATGCCATTGAAAAAGAAGGTGTACTGAGGAGTCGTCAGGCTGTAAGAGATGCAGATGTTGTTCTGCTTATTAGCGATGTAGAGCAGGAAAATTCCGGAGATCTGCTGCAGGAAATATCTTTGATAACAGATCCTCTAAAGATTGTGACGGTCCTGAATAAAATTGATTTAAATGGTGATTTTCCCGGGAGTTATGCGGCCAAAGTCTCTGCAATAACTGGTGAAGGTATTGATGGACTGTTTAGGGTTATGAAGGAAAAAGCTCTGGGTTCGTCTTCATACAGTGAGAAAAATGCCATCGTCTCAAATTCCAGGCACTATGATTGTTTAAGGAGAGCCAAAGAAAGTCTTGAGAAGGCAGAGGAGTCGATTTCCCGGAAAATGAGCGGTGAATTTATTGCTGTTGATATTAGGAATGCCGCGGATGACCTGGGAGAGATCATAGGAATTGTGACTTCTGATGATATTTTGAATAATATTTTTACAAAATTCTGTATAGGTAAGTAGTTTCACGTGGAACATTTTGAGACCCTATCAATCTATTTAGATAATAGTTCCACGTGAAACAATTGAGCTTATGATGAATATTTACGATGTAATAATAGTTGGTGGAGGACATGCGGGTATAGAGGCTGGCGCATCTGCAGCCAGGATGGGATGCTCGGTTGCCCTAGTGACTATGGATAGGTACGCACTTGGCAGAATGTCCTGTAATCCTGCAATAGGAGGTACAGCTAAAGGGCATTTAGTGAGGGAAATCGATGCTCTGGGCGGCTTAATGGGCATTATAGCAGATAAAACCGGCATTCAATTTCGTATGCTTAATAAATCTAAAGGCCCTGCTGTATGGTCACCCAGATGTCAGTCTGACCGAAAACTTTATTCTGAAGAGGCTTATAGGCAGGTCACCAGCATTGCCAACCTTGAGGTGGTTGAAGATGCTGTAATTGATATAATAACAGAGAATGGATCGGTTAAGGGCGTTCTTACGGCCGAAGGAAAAGAAATATATTGTAAGGCTGTAGTTCTATCCTCGGGCACTTTCCTGAACGGTTTAATGCACACGGGACTATCATCTACCAGCGGCGGGCGTTTTGGCGAAAAGCCGGCAACAGGAATTACTGAGTCTCTGTTAAAGTATGGCTTTGAATCGGGAAGATTGAAAACAGGCACACCCCCCAGGCTGGCCAAAAATTCCATCGACTTTGATGCAGTGGAAATTCAGCCCGGAGATGACGATTCTCAGCCATTTTCATTCAAAACTGACAAAGCCCAATTTCCCTTTTTACCACAGGTGCCCTGTCATATTACTTATACTAGCGAGAAGGTCCACAAAATCCTGGAAAAAGGGTTCAACGACTCCCCTATGTTCACCGGAAGAATAAAAGGCGTCGGTCCGCGTTACTGCCCCTCCATAGAGGATAAAATAGTGCGGTTCGCGGATAAAAAACAGCATCAGCTCTTTCTTGAACCAGAAGGGTTGGATAGCGGCCTGATATATTTAAATGGATTCTCCTCCTCCCTGCCAGCGGAAATTCAGCTGGAAGCAATAAGGCAGATAAAGGGTCTTGAAAATGTTGAAATGGTTCGCCCGGGTTATGCGGTTGAGTACGACTTCTTCCCTCCTCACCAGGTTGATTTGACCCTGGAGACTAAATTGATAAAAGGTCTTTACTTTGCGGGACAGATAAACGGAACTTCCGGTTATGAAGAAGCTGCGGCTCAGGGAATTGTTGCCGGTATAAATGCTGCGCTTAAAATTCAAGGGCGCCCTGAATTTGTTTTGAAAAGAAGTGAAGCCTATATCGGAGTGCTGATAGACGACCTTGTAAATAAATCAACCGATGAACCTTATAGGATGTTTACCTCAAGGGCTGAGCACAGACTGGTGTTAAGGCAGGATAATGCAGACCGCAGACTTATGAAATATGGTTATGATTTTGGACTGATCCAAAAAGATGTCTATGAAGATCTCGATAAAAGAAATAATCTGATAAACCAGAGTATTGAATCTTTTAAATAGATTAAAGCTTCATGCCCGGGATATAAATCCTTTTCTTGAGGAAAAGGGAATCAACGGTATTGATTCTACCGAGACGATCTCGAAGCTCTGTAAACGTCCCGAACTTAAACTGGAAGAACTGCTTAGAGTAAATGGATTCGGAGGTGAGAAATTGATTCAGGAATTATTAAAAGATCCGGATTCACTTAACCAGGTTGAAATTGAATTAAAGTATGAAGGTTACCTTAAACGGCAGGCAGAAAATATCCTGCGCCTGGAACGATACGAGGATAATAGTATCCCTTTAACATTAAACTATTCACAAATTAAAGGATTATCAACCGAAGGGCGCGAGAAGCTTAATCGCGTCAAACCCCGTTCTATAGGCCAGGCTGGCCGTATATCGGGTGTTACACCTTCAGATATTTCTATTTTATTGGTATATTTGAGAAACTAATTTTAGGGAACTTTATGGTGGATGTTCAGGAAAAATACCTTAAAGAATTACAATCTTTTTATTGGGAGAATGGATTTACTCCCGATATTATGAAAAATGAACGTCTGGCTTATTTTGCTGAGTTAGTTGCCGATAAAAATGAGTCAGTTAATCTAATTTCACGCCGGGATATTGGTAATATAATTGAGAACCACGTGTTTCTCTGCTCCTATATTACTAAATATGTGCCGGAAAAAGCTACCCGTTTTTTAGATATTGGTACAGGCGGGGGATTCCCCGGAATTCCCCTTGCGATTATGCGGCCCGAGCTCCAGGGCATTCTTGTCGATTCAACTAATAAGAAAATCGGCGCCGTAACAGAATTTATCGATAAGTTAAAGCTCGGCAATGTTATGGCCGAAAATGACAGGGTTGAGAGTCCTGAGTTTATCGAAAAATATAAAGGCAGCTTCGACCTCATCGTCAGTCGCGCTTCTGTTCCTCTGATCATTCTCTTCCGTTATTCGCTTCCATTAATTAAAAGAGAAAGCCTACCTGCTGGCAATAAAAGGAGGAGATCTGAATGCGGAATATCAAAAAGCTGAGATGAAATATAAATCGTATATCAAAAAATCTACCATTTTCGAACTATATTATAAACCTTCCAACGTCCGAAATCAGAAAGGAAAGAAGTTAGTTTTACTGGAACTCCATAAATGAGTTCTTCCCCCGATAAGAAGAAGTTGTTCGACGAAATAAGTTCACTGAAAACTGAAGCCCGAAATCCTGCATCAATGAATATTGATATGGCTTCTGTGGGTGAGATCCTGAAAATTATAAACAACGAAGATAAAATCGTTCCCTCCGCTGTAGAAAAAGAAATCCCTTATATAGAAAAGGCTGTTGAGATGATAGTAGCTTCCTTTAAAGCAGGGGGGAGACTGTTTTATTTTGGGGCCGGTACAAGTGGACGACTGGGGGTGCTTGATGCGGCTGAATGCCCTCCTACATTCGGCACTGACCCTGAACTTGTACGGGGTTATATTGCAGGTGGAAAAGAAGCTATGTTTAAAGCGCAGGAAGGCGCGGAAGATTATCAGGAGAACGGTGCTGCTGATGTTGTTAAAGCCGGAATAAATAAGAATGATGTTGTATGCGGTATCGCGGCCAGCAGAAGGACTCCCTACGTTATTGGTGCTGTAAAAAAAGCTAAACAGCTTGGCGCTAAAACTCTTTATATTACCTGTAATCCGCGCAGCGGTTTTAATATTAAGGAAGTCGATGTGGCTATTTGTCCTTACGTTGGTCCCGAAGTCGTAATGGGCTCTACAAGGATGAAAAGCGGCACGGCACAAAAGCTCGTGCTTAATATGCTGTCTACTGCCTCTATGATACGGCTCGGTAAGGTATACGAGAATATGATGATTGATCTTCAGATGACAAATAAAAAACTCGTCGAAAGATCTAAAAGGATTGTAATGACGATTACAGGACTTTCATATGAGGAAGCAGAAGATTTTCTCGGGAAAGCTGACGGCCACGTTAAAACAGCCCTTGTAATGATATTGGCAAAAGTTAATGCGGATGAGGCACACAGCCTTCTAAAAAAATCCGACGGCTTTGTAAGAAAAGCTGTTGAATTTGTAAATATGAAGAGTTCACCCAATCGCAAGGAAGCCGAATAAAAAAATATGAAAGATTATACCTGGAGCTATGATAAAGAAAGTCCCCGTACGTTAAGATCGAGTATATCCTAAAATATGGTGATTTGGATGAAATTTATAAAGTAATTCGTGAATTTGGCCTTGATAAATGTAAGAATATATGGATAAAAGGAATTATTCCGGATAACAGATTCAGGCGATTAAACTATTTCCTGGCCAGATTTGTTTTTATTATCTCTTCCGAGAAGTCCGAAATTTCAAAATTTCTTGAAGCAAACCGAACTCGGCGGTTTCAGGCTGTTGAACCTGAGTTAGCCAGAAATAAAAGTTAAATTACTTTGGGTTGAGTATAGTATAACAGTGTAATAAAGAATAATAATTATTTGGTATTTGGTTAAATATAGTTGCTATCAGCAACTAATATGATAAAGTTGATAGTCATCCCGGCAGGATAATTTAATTATCAGGGATTGCGGCGATAACGGTTTTATGAATTATATAGTTAAAGAGTTTCTGGAAACAAAGGTTATCAGGGATATCCTGGGGATTCTTACGTCCGGACCGCAGACCAATCATACTTTTTTTACATCCCCTCTTTATGGTTCCTCTAAAAGCTTCCTGGTTAACGGACTTTCACTCAAAGAAAATCAGATCGTTGTTCTTCTTCCCGACTCTAAATCAGTTGATGAGCTTAAAGTTGAATTCACCATACTTGGACTCTCAGATAGGCTCCTTGTCGTTAATGAATTTCGTCCTGAACCTCTTCAGGAAACCCTGACTGAGATTACAAAACGGGAAAAGTTCATCCTCCTTTCAACATATAATATCCTGAACTGTGAGCTTCCGTTAAAAGAAAGGGTTAGCGAACAAACCACTCATGTTCAGGTCGGCGGCAGCCTTTCCTATAACGATGTAATCGAATATCTGAGCCTGCTCAACTACCAGAAGGATAAATTTGTGGAAGCTCCGGGAGATTATTCACAGAGAGGTTCAATAATCGATTTCTGGTCATATAGTGAGAAAAACCCGGTAAGGCTGGAATTTGACGGCGACTTCCTTGAATCAATAAGGTATTTCGATCCTGAAAGTCAACGCTCCATTGAACAGATCACGGAAGTTACCCTGGCAGCTTCATTAAGCAGCAGCGATGGGGGTGGTTTCACAAATATCTTCTCTTACCTTAATCATCCGCTGATACTTGCATCTTCTTTTGAACTTAAGAACTTCCAGGTAGAGAAGTTCAATTGTTTCGCAGAATTGAAACCCGTTAGTTCAGAAGAACCGACAGCAGGGGAGCCAGACGAGGCAGCATATATCGATGACTTTCCCGAAGAAACAGATGAAGAACAGGAACCCGCTGTAGAAACAAATCATACCGAAGATTATAAGCAGTACCTGGCTTTACCTGAAACAAGATGGGTGCTCGAGGAGGAACTCGGAGAGAATGAGACGAGGAAAGATGCAGGAATTTCAGACTCTCCTTCCATAAATTCCAACTATGAGATTCTCTTCAATACTCTTAAGGATTATGCAGAGAAAAGTTACCGCATCATTATAACTTCTGAAAATGAACTTCAGACCTCACGTCTGCGCGATCTGTTAAGCGAATTTAAAAAGGAACTGGCGGCCTTAATTGAATCGGGGAAGGTTAAAATAGAAACCCTTGCTATTAAAAAAGGCTTCCTGTTAAAGGAAGAGAAGCTGCTGGTTCTTACTGACTATGAAATATTTAATAAACCTTATAGAACAAAGGTTCCGACTTCCCGAAAATATAAGAAATCTAAATCCCGGGCGTTTGCTTCAATCAAAAGAGGGGATTACGTAGTTCACGAGGATTATGGTATCGGCAGGTATGTGGGACTTGAAACTATTCATATTGGTGAGGCAGAACAGGAATCGATGAAGCTTCAGTTTGCGGAAGGAGGAATTGTTTATGTTAATCTCAACTACCTTACGCTTGTAAAGAAATATTCATCAAACGATAATCTGAGTCCCTCTCTTTCCACTCTGGGCACTGCCGACTGGGTAAACACTAAAACCAAAACGAAGAAAAAAATAAAGGAAGCCGCCCGTGAGCTGATAGAACTATACGCTAAGAGAAAAGCGGCGCAGGGATATTCATTCGGTTCAGATACAGTATGGCAGAAAGAACTTGAAGCCTCCTTCCTTTATGAGGATACACCCGACCAGGAGAAAGTTACCGAGGAAGTTAAGTCTGATATGGAAGCCGAAAACCCGATGGACAGGCTGGTTTGCGGTGATGTTGGTTTCGGCAAAACCGAAGTTGCGGTGCGCGCCGCCTTCAAGGCCGTGCAAGACGGAAAACAGGCTGCCGTGCTTGTTCCTACTACTATTCTCGCAGAACAACATTTTAATACATTTAAGGACAGACTTACGCAGTTTCCGGTTTCGGTTGAAGTAATGTCGAGGTTTCAGACAAAAAGAAAGCAGACGGAAATAGCAGGAAACCTTAAAGAGGGGAAGGTTGATGTTGTAATTGGTACCCATCGTCTCCTTTCGAAGGATATATCATTTAAAGACCTCGGGCTGCTGATCATAGATGAAGAACACCGCTTCGGAGTTAAGGCTAAAGAAAAGCTGCGTTCCTATAAAGTTAATGTGGATACACTTACTTTAACCGCGACACCCATTCCCCGTACATTAAACCTCTCTCTTCTGGGTGCTCGCGATCTGTCAATTATTGCTACGCCTCCTCCAAACAGACAACCTATTTATACCAGGGTTGCCGTCTTTGACATCCATAAAATAAAAGAATGGATAATGACGGAATTAAGAAGGAATGGGCAGATATATTTTGTACACGACAGGGTGCAGTCAATTGAAAAACTAGCCGGCTATATTCACAAATATATCCCTGATATAAAGATCGCGATTGCTCATGGACAGATGAAAGCATCCCAGCTTGAAAATGTTATCCATGGATTCCTCAACAGGGAATACGATGTACTTCTCTCCACAAAGATCATCGAATCAGGTATAGATATTCCCAACGTCAACACAATCATTGTCAACAGGGCTGACAGGTTCGGACTGGCAGAGCTTCACCAGCTTCGCGGCAGGGTAGGGAGGTCGAGCCGCCAGGCTTATGCATATTTCATTGTTCCATCTCTCAACGGCATAAATAAAAAAGCCCTTAGAAGGCTTCAGGCAATTGAAGAATTTACCGATGTTGGTGCAGGCTTTAATATATCTATGCGCGATCTTGAGATAAGAGGAGCCGGTAATCTCCTTGGTACCGAACAGACCGGATTTATTAACGAAGTTGGATTTGATCTGTATGTAAAAATGATCAACGAGGCGGTCGAAGAATTAAAATACCAGGAGTTCAAGGAGATCTTCAAAAGTCTCCCGAAACAGGAAGAAAGAACGGAGCCTACCATCGATGCCTATTTCGATATAGGTATTCCCAAAGATTATATGCCCGAGCAGATGGATAGACTTAATTTCTATACTTCGCTTTATTCAATAAAGGAAATCTCTGAGCTTGAAGAACTTACCGAAGAAATGAAAGACCGTTTCGGACCACTTCCGCTGCTGGTTCAGCGTCTCATTGCCGCTGCCTCCCTTAAGCTGTACGCTTCCTTTGCATTATTTGAAAGGATAATCATCCAGCGGAAGAACATCTTTATAATCCTGCCCAAAGGTGAAAAAGAGGATTATTACAAATACAGATTTGTTGAGCTGATGCGTTTCATAATGGATAACTACAAAGACAGGATAAAATTCAATCAGCAGAAGGAAGTATTAAAGTTTTCTATTCCCAACAATTTTGAATCCCCCGAAAAGCTCCTCGACTTCCTCATCAGCTTCAGCAGAGAAGTAATGAACTTATTCAAACAGCAAAACCCGGAAAATTTGTAAATGGTTAGCCATTGAATTACCGTTGGTTTTAGCCAACGGTTTGTAAATCTGGTGTTGTGAATTCATAATTATTTTTTACTATGTTTGTTCTATATTAAAGGAGTCTGGTAATTGAACTGTCCCTTTTGTCATAGCCCGCTGGTTATCCTCGAACTAAACCAGATAGAGATCGACTACTGCACCAACTGTCATGGTATCTGGCTCGATAACGGAGAACTGGAACTTCTATTACAGGATTCGGTCGAAAAGGATGCTCTGCTGAATTCATTTGTAGTGGAAAAGAATTCAGGCGAAAAATTTATTAAATGTCCTATCTGTCTTAAGAAGATGGAAAAAGTTTCCTGCGGTACAGGGAACAAAGTACTGCTCGATAAATGTAAAAAGAATCATGGGCTCTGGTTTAATGAAGGGGAATTGGAACAGGTAGTGGAACTGGGTGGACTTGATAAACAAGATAAGATCATAAATCTGCTGAAGGAAATGTTTGCTCATAAATTAAATAATTAATGAGGTTAAAATGGTTATAGGAATAATTGTAATTGTACTTCTGGTTCTTGCCGTACTCTTTTTTATCTCTATGTACAATTCACTTGTAGGGTTAAGGAACCAGGTCAAAAACGCATGGGCTCAAATTGATGTTCAGCTTAAGCGGCGTCATGATCTTATCCCTAATCTGATTGAAACTGTAAAAGGTTATATGAACCACGAACGGGCTACACTTGAAAATATTACCAATGCGAGGAGTCAGGCTGTCAGTGCACAAGGCGTTTCAGAGAAGGCAAAGGCTGAGGCCAGATTAACCGAGGCTATGGGAAAGTTTAACCTCGTGGTAGAGAATTACCCCGACCTTAAGGCAAACCAGAATTTCCTCGCGCTGCAGGAAGAGCTTACTTCTACAGAAAACAAGATCTCATTCTCCCGGCAGAGCTATAACGATCAGGTTTTATTCTATAATAATAAGATCCAGATGTTTCCTTCGAACATAATGGCAGGTATGTTTAACTTCAAACAGGAAGATTTCTTCGAGGTTGAAGACAAATCTGAAAAAGATGTTCCGAAGGTTAGTTTTTCATAAATGCATATAAGTTAAATGTGGGAATTAATCAGATCTAATCAGAGAAAATCCATTTTTCTCTTTAGCGGTATGGCTGTTACGCTGATCCTCCTTGGATATCTTATCGGAAGTACGTTTATCCCAAATGGGGGAGGCGTGTTCGGCATAGCTATCGCTATTATTATATGGACAGTCTTATCCATCATCAGTGTTACCTCGGGCAGCTCTTTAGTACTTTCCATCAGCCAGGCGAAGGAAGTTACCCCAGCCGTGCACCAGCAGCTCTTTAATGTGGTTGAAGAAATGAAGATAGCGGCTGGACTCCCGGCGATGCCAAAGGTATATATAATAGATACTCCCGCCCTCAATGCCTTCGCAACCGGTAAAGATCCATCAAACAGTGCAGTAGCTGTAACGGCCGGTTTACTATCAAAGCTGAACCGGGATGAATTGCAGGGAGTTATTGGCCATGAAATGTCGCATATATTGAATCGTGATACGAAGTTTATGACCTATGCTGCTGTTATGCTTGGAACTATCGTTATAATCTCGGAGATCTTTGTAAAAGGTATGTTCTATTCGGGTGCCGGAAGGAGATACGGATCAAGATCAAAAAATGCAGGACAGGCTCAGATTTTTATACTTGCCATTGCAATTATTTTTGCAATCCTTGCCCCAATTATGGCCAGACTCCTCTACTTTGCCATCTCACGTAAAAGAGAATATCTGGCAGATGCATCTGCGTCCAGGCTTACACGGTATCCCGAAGGATTGGCTTCAGCACTTGAAAAGATATCCGACTGTAGTGATGAACTCCCTTCCGCAAACAAAGTTACTGCCGCGATGTATATAGCTAATCCTCTTAAGAAGAAGGGGATGAAACTTTCCGACCTTACCAGCACTCATCCTCCGATTTCCGAAAGGATCAGAATTTTAAGAGGTATGATGTATGGTGCAGGATTCAGCGATTACCAGAAATCTTATTCGGCATTAAAAAGATCTTCAGCAGCAATCATTCCCGCCTCGGGATTACGGGATGGAGCGGTCATTCCGCTAAGACCAGCCGGTCAACAACTGGCTGAGCCACAATCAGCTGTTGACGAAAAACGTAAGCTGGGTAATATTATGATGGCGGTTAATGATTATTCATCAATAACCTGCGAGTGCGGATTAAAGATCAAGATCCCACCGGGATTTGGAATGAACAAACCCGAGATTACCTGCCCCAAATGCGGCCGCAAACACCGCGTAGAGTCTGCCGGTCAGATTAAAATTTCATAATCTGCTGTCACAGGCATTTTTTTCCTTTAGTGAGGTCCTTTCCTCTTAATTGCATATTAAACCTTCTCATTATATCTTAGCATTAGGTTCAGTTTGAATTACCCGGCCTTTATTTAGAAATTTATTTTAGGAAGAATTTCGAAAATGAATCCAATATTTCAATCTATATTTAATCGTTTTGCTTTGAGCGATCGGAAAGAAAAGGTGAATGAGGATAGTATCATCCGGGAAATTGATATGATGAAGAAGAGATTCGTTCAGTATTTCAAGGAATTTATACTTATAACCGCAGGTTTTCTGCTGGCGGGATTCGGACTTAAAGGGTTTCTTCTTCCTAATTCTTTTATCGATGGCGGCGTTACGGGGATTTCGTTATTAGTTGCTGAGGTTACCAGCATTCCTCTTTCGATCCTTCTGGTATTGATAAATCTCCCGTTCATTATTTTGGGATATAAACAGATCAGCCGTCAGTTTGCTGTAATGAGTATACTTGCAATAGTAGGACTTGCCCTGGTAGTTTACTTTATAGAATATCCGGTTGTTACTTCGGATAAATTGCTGGTTGCTGCTTTCGGCGGTTTCTTTCTTGGTGCGGGAATAGGACTAACAGTACGCGGCGGGGGTGTTCTCGACGGAACTGAAGTACTTGCGATTTACCTTAGTAAAAAAACCGGGTTAACTATCGGTGACATCATCCTGATCTTTAATATCGTGATCTTCTCAGTCGGTGCATATGTCCTTTCCATAGAGACTGCCTTATACGCAATCCTTACATACTATGCGGCTGCTAAAACGGTTGATTTTATAATAGAAGGTCTTGAAGAGTATACCGGCATCACCATAATATCTGATAAAAGTGAGAGAATAAGAAAAATGATCACAGAGGATCTTGGTCATGGCACCACTATCTACAAAGGTGAAAAAGGATATTCTCCGGATGGTAAAGAGCTGAAGCCTGTCGATATCATTTATACTGTCGTCACCCGACTTGAAATAGCCCGCCTGCAAAGCGAAATCGACAGGATCGATCCTTCAGCTTTCATCATTAAAAATAATATCAAGGATACTAAAGGCGGCATGATAAAACGATTGAACCTGGGAAAGAAGATAAAATAATGAAAAAGAAATATTGTGCGTAAGGATGAAACGTTTGTAGTAGAGCAAATATTTGGTTTTCTGCTTAAGTGAGAGAACAGCACACCGGTAAGGATTAGTCCTGATTATTTCATATTTTTCAGTGTATAAATTCCCAAAAGAAAAGCGATAAAAATGGAAACAGATCTTAAATTGGCTGTACTTATTGATGGTGATAATATACCATCGGCTTATGTCAAAGAGATGATGGAGGAGATTGCGAAATACGGCAGTCCTACCATAAAGAGAATATATGCCGACTGGACAAAACCTAATCCCACCAGATGGAAGAACCTGCTTCTTGAAAATGCTATAACCCCTATACAGCAGTATGGCTATACAACCGGGAAAAATGCTACTGACTCTGCAATGATAATTGATGCTATGGATATTTTGTACTCTGAAAAAGTAGACGGATTCTGCCTGGTATCAAGCGATAGTGATTTTACACGACTCGCAACAAGACTTCGGGAGGCCGGAATGAAGGTTTACGGAATTGGTGAAAGGAAAACGCCTGAACCGTTTATTGTTGCCTGTGATAAGTTTATCTACGTAGAGATTCTCAAAAATAGATCCGATGAAGGTGAGGCTGATGTTTCAAAGGATAAGACCTCAAAGAAGAACGAAGTTGAAAAAGTCACGCCTTCTTTAATAAAGTTAATCGCGTCTACGGTCTCTGATCTCGCAGATGAAGATGGTTGGTCATTTCTTGGCGATGTTGGTAATTTGCTTCAGAAAAAGCAGCCTAATTTTGATCCTCGAAATTACGGCTTCCAGAAGCTGACTCCTTTAATAAATTCTATAGATAAATTTGAAATAGCAGAGACTCAGAAGGGGAGATTTAAATTGATTTATGTGAGGAATAAGAAATAACAGAACTTAGTTTTTCGATTTCCCGATTTCAATTATGAAAATAAAGGCTATAATAACCGGTACAACAGGAATGGTTGGTGAAGGTGTGATGCATGAATGCCTGAATCATCCTGATGTGGAATCTGTGCTGGTGATAAACAGGAGAAGCGGTAATGTTAAGCACCCAAAGCTGAGAGAGATCATTCACAATGACTTCTACGATCTTTCTTCAATACGAGACCAGTTGTCCGGATATAATGCCTGTTTCTTTTGTTTAGGCACAACTTCAGTAGGAAAAAAGGAAGAGGAATATCGCAAAATAACTTTTAACCTTACTAAAACCTTTGCGGATACTCTTCACGAGCTTAACCCTGATTCAACCTTCTGCTATGTATCCGGATCTGGAACCGACAGCTCCGAAAAGGGAAAGCTGATGTGGGCAAGGGTTAAAGGAAGAACAGAAAATTATCTTATTAGTTTATTCAATAATGCCTATATGTTTCGTCCTGCTCTCATTACTCCCACAAAAGGACTAAATAATACACTAACAATGTACAAGATCTTTGCCCCTCTTATTCCGCTGGTGAAATTGTTGATGCCCGGCTATGTCTGCAGCCTGAGGGAAATAGGACTTGCAATGATAAACACCGTTCTGAAGGGTTACAATAAAAAGGTTCTCGAAGTAAATGATATTAAAAAATTAGCTTATAAATAGTATGCTCAACTTAAATTTTAATCCTTTCCCGATTATAAAAACCGAAAGGCTTCTTCTGCGGCATATAAATAATGACGATGTCAATGAAATTTTGGTGCTTCGCTCTGATGAAAGGGTAATGCGCTATTTAGATAAATCGCCGGCGCAATCCCTGGATGATGCATATGAGTTTATCACAAGGATTACTGAACAGGAACAAAATACTGAATCTGTTACCTGGGGGATTGCTCTAAAGGATGAACCCCGGCTGGTAGGAACAATCTGTCTGTGGAATATTCAAAAAGAGCATTACAGGGCGGAAGTTGGTTATAATCTTCTTCCTGATTATTGGGGAAAAGGTATTATGCAGGAGGCTGTAGAGGTAGTCATTGATTATGGATTTAAGGTCATGAAGCTTCATTCGATTGAGGCAAATGTTAATCCCGGTAATGAGGCTTCCATTAAGCTGCTGAAAAGAAATAAGTTTAAACAGGAAGCTTATTATAAGGAGAATTTCTATTTTAACGGGAAATTTCTGGATACCGCTATTTATTCTTTATTAATTACTGACTGAAAATTTTTATTTTATGTATGATTACTTAAAAAAGGGTTACTTTGCACAGGTGACCGGAAAGATGGAAAACCTGTGTGAGGAGGAGCTCGCTGAACTTGGCGCATCTGAGATTAAACCTGACTATAAAGGCGTCTACTTTAATTCCGACATTCAATCGATCTACCGGATCAATTATACGTCAAGACTATTATCACGGGTCCTTGCTCCTCTTGTAACTTTTCCCTGTCATACAACAAATATCCTGACACAGCGGGCTAAGAAGATTCGCTGGGAGGATTTTCTTTCCGTTGATAAAACATTTGCAATTAGTTCCTCGGTATCAAAAAGCAGGATAACTAATTCTCTATATGCTTCTCAATGTCTGAAGGATGGTATAGCCGATTACTTCAGGGATAAATACGGCAAGCGTCCCGATGTTGAGGTCGTTAATCCCGACGTACGCTTTAACCTGCATATTGAGAAAGATACTGCGGTTATCAGCCTTGATACTTCTGGAGATTCTCTGCATAAAAGGGGATATAGACTGCTCGCCGGAGAGGCGCCTATGCAGGAAACTCTCGCTGCCGCTATAATCCGTTTAAGTAAATGGGATGGAGAAAATCCCTTATGGGACCCGATGTGCGGGTCGGGAACACTGCTTTGTGAAGCTCTCATGCATTACTGCCGGATACCTGCTCAGAAGCTTCGTAAGAAATTCGGGTTTTTTAATCTTCCTGAGTTTGACCCTTCTGAATGGGAAAAGATAAAAGAAGAATACGACAGCCGGATCCGTCCTCTTCCGAAGAATCTCATTAGCGGAAGTGATAAATCACAGAAGGCTATCGATGTCGCAAGGGAAAATTTATCTCATCTCCCTTACTCTGATTCTGTCGTAATTCATAAAAGACAGTTCCAGGATAAAGACAGCTTTGAGGATGGAACACTTATTACAAATCCGCCTTATGGAATAAGGTTGGGGGAGAAGGAGGAAGTTCAGTCGCTTTATAAAGAACTGGGCGATTTTCTTAAAACAAAATGTACGGGAACCTCCTCATTTATCTATACCGGTAATCCTGAGTTAAGGAAGTATATAGGACTAAAAACCACGCGTAGGATTCCCCTTGATAATGGCAAACTTGAAGGAGTGCTTTTGCAGATAGATAGCTACAAGGGGAGTAAAAAGAAGAAATGGGAGGAGTAGTTAAATGTATACTGCTCTAAGTTAATGTGCCCCCGCATTGCGTCTTAAATACCAGGATTGTAATAAAAGCCGCTTAACTGCATTACATCAGTAGAAAAAGCCTGGGGCAAATCAGGCGGCTGTGATTATTTGGACAGTTTGGATCTTAAACGTTCTAGTTCGTCCCATCGCTCGTACAGCTTTTTCACATTTTCCTTTGCCTTTTCAAGATCAGAATTTAACTCGTTTGTCTTTTCAGCGTATTTGAGGTAAAAATCAGGAGAGGTAAATATTTTCTCGATCCTTTCAACTTCCGATTCAGCTTCTATTATTTTTTCTTCGATCTGTTCCAGCTCTAATGCATCTTTATAACTTAGCTTCGTGGGTTTGGATTTCTTCCTGGCCGGGCTTCCTTCCGACTCCTGCTTTTCCTTTGATTCATTGTCTTCCTTATCCTTCAGCCTTCTTTTCTTCTTTTCAATATAGTAATCATAATCTCCTTCGCTGTAATAAATCTCCCCGTTCCCTTCAAGGGCAATGATTCCACTGCAGACGCGGTTGAGAAAGTACCGGTCGTGACTAACAACCACAACGCATCCTTCGAAAGAAATAAGCGCTTCTTCAAGTATTCTTAATGTAGGGAGATCGAGATCATTGGTCGGTTCATCCAGCATCAGGAAGTTGCCTCCGCTGCATAATATTTTTGCCAGCGTTAACCTGCTTTTTTCTCCTCCCGAAAGTTTGCCTACATTCGTGTTTATCCTGTCATCTGTAAAAAGGAATCTTCTCAGGTAGGTCCAAACACTGATCTGCTGTTTTCCGAATTTAACGGTTTCGCTTCCTTCACCAATAGCTTTGATAACTGTATCTTCATCATTTAGAAGAAGCCTTGACTGATCGACGTAGTTAAATATTGTTCTCTCGCCGATCTCTATAATTCCATCTGCAGGAGGAATTTCTCCAAGTATGGTTTTCAGCAGGGTGGTTTTGCCTGAACCGTTTGCCCCTACTACTCCGATATTCTTCCCCGGTTCAAAGTTAAAGTTAAATCTCTCAAATAAAGTTTTCCCTCCGGGTTTAACGGCCAGATTCTTTATTTCAACCACCTTTTTACCAAGGCGATCAGCCGGGGGAATGATCAGATCAACATCAAGTTCTTTTTCTACCTGTGCCTGTGAGGCAATTTCATAGAAATCATCAAGCCTGCTCTTGGCTTTTGTTCTTCTTGCTCTGGGACCCCGTCTTACCCAATCAAGTTCCCGTTTAAGGAACTGCTGTCGTTTGCGTTCTTCAACCTCTTTAACAGCTTGTCTTTCTGATTTATTAACCAGATAATCTGTGTAATTGCCGGGATGGGAATAAAATGAGCCTGATGAAAGTTCTACTATCCTGTTTGCGATCCTGTCAAGGAAATAGCGGTCGTGTGTAACGAATATGCAGGTCCCTTTGTATCCCGCAAGAAAATTTTCAAGCCATTCAATTGAATTTGTATCAAGATGATTTGTCGGTTCGTCGAGAATTAACAGATCGGGGTTTGATATCAAAGCACGGCACAGAGCAACCCGTCTTTTTTCTCCGCCGGATAAATTGACAATCTTTCTTTCAATATCTGGTGCATCCAATGACTTTACAAGAACTTTAATTCTTTTTTCAAGGTTCCATGAATCAAGACGAAGAATGGTCTGTTCAAGCTGATGCTTCAGAGGTGAATCGAATGGGGTCTCTTCATATTGCTTTATAAGTTCAAGTTCGGTTTCTGCGCCCGATAATATATTCTCAAATACATTTTCCGATTCATCTAGAGTAAATTCCTGCGAAAGAAAACCTGTAACCAGACCCTTCCTTTTTGCAACTTCTCCCGAGTCAGGAAGCATCAGGCCCGAAATGATTTTCAGAAATGTTGATTTCCCGGCACCGTTTCTACCTACCAGCCCTATCCTGTCACCTTCATGAACGCTTAGGGATGCTTTGTCCAGAATAACCTGCTCCCCGAAATGAACTTCCAGGTTAAGAGCGGTTAAAATAACAGGGGTAATGTTTTCGGCCATTAAATCGAATTATATTCAAAAATAAGCCCCAAATATAGGGTAATGAGGGTTAAGTAAATATAGAAAGTTTCAAACCTGGTTTCAGACTGCTAGGCAGCAAGCTCACGGTTATATTTATTTCTATACTGGATAGGAGATAATCCTGTTATCTTTTTAAATATTGTACGAAATGCCTTTGTATCTGTATAACCGACTTTGTACATAATCTCACTAACATTTTCCATTGAGGATTCCAGGCTCATCTTAGCCGCTTCAATTTTTACCCGCTGTATATACTCAACAACGGTATTAGCAGTCGCTTTTTTGAACCTTCGCTCAAGATTCCTGCGGCTTAACGCCAGCATTGATGCGAGCTGTTCAACGCTGATCTTGTCCATATAATTACTCTCAATAAATTCCTGGGCCTTCTTAATCTGTTCATCCTCATGTTCTTTTTGTCCACGGAACATTATAAAAGGCGACTGACTGTCTCTGTCAATATCTATCATAAATGACTTAGAGATCAATACCGCAATTTCACGTCCTGCAAATTTCTCAATAAGGTATAAAAGAAGATTAAGGTAAGAGTATGCTCCTCCACTTGTATATATGCCTGTATCCTCAGTCATTATTTTGTCATCAAGAAGGTTTGCTTCCGGGTACATTTTTCTGAATTCATTGGCGAACCTCCAATGGGTTGTGCATCGTTTTCCTTCAAGTAGTCCTGTAGCCGCAAGGAAAAAAGAACCGATACAGAAACTGGCAATCTCAGCTCCTTTATTGTATTGCTGAACTACCCAGGGAATAAATTCTTTATTACGCTCTGCAGCTTTTTTCTGATCACCGAACAGGGCAGGTACAATTATTAAATCAGTCTTTTCAATGCTTTTTATAAGAATATCAGGATTTATCGTGAACAAACCTGTTGTCTGCCTGGCTTCCCTGGATATTCCCGCAAGGTGGATATCAAAAATAGGTTCTTTGTCCATTTCTTTCAGCAGTCCGTTAACTTCTGAAAATATCTGGTAGGTTCCTTCAATATTCACCATACTGGTATGACCCAGCGGAATTAATATAGATATATGTTTCATATGGCATCTATGAAATTAGGTGGTATTAAACTTTGGTTAATTCAGACTGAATATAGATAACCGGTATGTCGCAGTCAACCCCCTAAGTAGCCGTAATTACTTACCCTTTGACCTGGGACAACAAGTTACCGGGTGTCGCATTCTCCCCTTTAAATTGACGTGATTGCACCTTTGATATTTTAATCCGGGCACTTACCTTTGCAATGAGCTTAAAATTAAGACAAAAATAAAAAACTATCCTGAATGGTGAAGGACTGTATCCCTGATCATTCTCAGTGGCTGTATTATGTCAGCTAAAAATAAAAATATTGTTTTAGGTTTTATGAATGAGTTTATCGGGGGGAATGAAAGTTCGTTCATCAATTATTTAACAGATGATATTAGATGGAATATTGTAGGAATGCCGCCCATCCGCGGAAAAGAAAATTTTATTCAGGCAATGGAAATGATGGATCTCTGGAAATCTTCCCTGATGAAGGGCGGACGGACATCGGCAAAGGTCGAAAAGATAATTGCTGAAAAAGAATATGTGGTTGTGGAAAGTTCCGGACTAAACCACAATTCTGCTAATTGTGATATCTATAGGATTATTAATGGAAAGATAGGTGAGGTAACAACTTACCTTGTGGATACTACTTTGAACGAGTAAGAAGATCACGTTTATTTATAAATAATTAGAAAGGATAGCAATGTCATGGTAAAGTATAGCAGAGCATTCAGCAGTTTTTCGGTTGACGATTCAGAGAAAGCAAGAGATTTCTATTCTAACAAACTTGGACTTGAAGTAACTGAGGTTCCTGAAATGAAGGGTCTTCTCAACCTTCATATAAAAGGAAGTGAGGATGTGATGATATACCCGAAACCTAATCATCAGCCTGCAACATTCACAGTTCTGAACTTTATGGTGCCTGACGTTGAGAAAACGGTTGATGAACTTACGGCCAGGGGCATAAAGTTTGAAATTTACAATGATCAGAATCTGAAAACTGATAAGAAGGGTGTAATGCGTGGAATGGGTCCCGCAATAGCCTGGTTCAGAGATCCTGCGGGTAATTTTATCTCCATATTAGAGGAATTAAAATAAGCTAAAACAAAAGAAAGGATGCATAAAATGGTAACGATTAATCCTTATTTGAATTTTTCGGGGAATACGGAAGAGGCATTTAATTTTTATAAGTCGGTTTTCGGTGGTGAGTTTGCAGGATTGACAAGGTTCAAGGATACAGCGGATGGAGCGAAACTTAATGCCGATGAAAAGGAGAAACTCATGCACGTTTCTCTTCCGGTTGGAAAGGGAAATCACCTCATGGCAACTGATGCGCTTGAATCGATGGGACATACAGTAAAAGAAGGGAATAATATTTCACTTTCTGTAGAAACCGAAAGTAAAGAAGAGGCGGACCAGATATTTAAAGGACTTTCAAAAGACGGAAATGTTACCATGCCTCAGGCTGAAACTTTTTGGGGTTCCTACTTCGGAATGGTAAACGATAAGTTTGGAATTCAGTGGATGGTAAGCTATTCCCCAGAACAATCATAAGATTCATAAAATATGTAGAAGGAAGAAAAATGCAAAAGATT
Source organism: uncultured Bacteroidota bacterium (assembly GCA_963839165.1). Taxonomy (GTDB): domain Bacteria; phylum Bacteroidota; class Ignavibacteria; order Ignavibacteriales; family Ignavibacteriaceae; genus DATFVA01. The sequence continues at coordinate 59,749 of CAWIUG010000024.1, forward strand.
AGTCCTTTTCTTTGGTTTGATAAACAGGCTGAAGATGCGGCAAATTATTATACCTCTGTTTTCAAAAAAGCAAAAAAGGGGGGACTTACAAAATATAACGAAGCATCAGCTGCCGCCTCGGGAATGCAGTCTGGTGCAGTCCAGACGGCTTCTTTTGAAATCGATGGTTACAGCTTTACAGCAATTAACGGCGGACCTGTTTTTAAGATAAATCCTTCAGTTTCATTTTTTGTTCATTCTAAAGATGAAAAAGAAATTGAAGACCTGTGGATAAAACTCTTAGACGGCGGGAAGGTTCTGATGGAATTAAATAAATATGACTGGAGTAAAAAGTACGGCTGGGTTGAGGATAAATTCGGAGTATCCTGGCAGCTTATGCTGATGGAGAATGATTTTGAACAGAATATTGTTCCTTCACTGCTTTTCACAGGTAATAACTATGGAAAAGCACACGAAGCAATTAATTATTATACATCTATCTTCGGTAATACAAAAGTAGATAATGTGTTCAAATATGGTCCTGAACTTTTACCTGATGATCCTGAAGCAATAATGTTTGCCGACTTTACGCTTGAAGGAAACAGGTTCGCTGCAATGGATGGTGTCGGAGAACATGATTTCCAGTTTAATGAAGCTGTTTCATTCGTGGTTAATTGTGAAGATCAAAAGGAGCTTGATCATTACTGGAACAAACTTGCTGAAGGCGGAGATCCTAAAGCGCAGATGTGCGGCTGGCTTAAGGATAGGTATGGAGTATCCTGGCAGGTGGTGCCTGCTGTATTGCCGCAGCTTTTAAGTGATGACAAAAAAAGTAAGAAGGTGATGGAACAGCTTCTTAAGATGAAAAAACTTGATATTGCTGAATTAAAGAAAGCTTATGAAGGTTAGTTTCCTTCGCTGCCCTTAAACAAAATGTCTTAGAATAATATAAGGAAGAATTGTATGTCGAAGATGAACCCGGTTGTACACTTTGAAATGCCTGCCGAAGATAGAAAACGGATGGCAGAGTTTTATACAAAAACTTTCGGATGGAGTATTCAGCAGCTTGGTCCTGAAATGGGCGATTATATGGTTGTCTCTACCTCAGAGACTGATGGAAAGGGACTTCCCGTAAGACCCGGCAATATCGGAGGAGGATTTTATCAGAAACCAAAAGATAATACCGCTGACCACCCCTCCGTTGTAATAGCAGTGGATGATATCAATGAATCTGTTCAGAAGGTAAAATCGGGCGGCGGTACTGTGCTAGGCGAGCCAATGGAAATTCCCGGCATAGGGATGTACGTATCTTTTAAAGATACGGAAGGCAACCGTGTAAGCCTCCTTCAGCCTTCTGAAATGTAACTAAATTAACCCGCTGCCAAAGTTGATATTCTCTGATACGCTGTATAAAACCGGCGGGAATACTTCTATTGTCAGTGGCGATGCTGAGCCTTACCGCTGAGCTGGCAAATAATGATCTCAGAGATGAAGTCTGGTTCCTGGTTCAGCCTATGTTGTCTGTAACTGATAACGTCTCTGGATGGGTTTGAACAAAACAATCAATCTTAAACTGTCCGATTCAAAAATATTTGATTCCCGAGTGGCAGTACTTCATTTCTCATTGATCAAACCAGGTTTATAATAAATTTTGATGGTACTCTTATGAATACTTTTATATTTAAGACTAACATAAACTCAAATCAGGACTTTCTTACAGTGAAGAAAGCTTTATCCGAGAAAAAAACAGTAGAAGAATGTACAATTGATCTGCTGGATGTTGATAGGGTTTTACGCATACTTTCTGATAGTTACACAATTTCTGAAATAGAAAATGAAGTTGGGAGTATGGGATATTATTGCAGAGAGCTGGAGGGCTAAAAAGTCACGTTTCCCAAAGTTATTCTGAATGGATACATCAGGTAGAATCTTGTTACATTATTCTTAAATTCTATTGCGGGCGAAGGAAACTTAATGTAGTTGAGCGATTGACGGAACCAGTTCCAGAACCAGCCCCCTTCAGGCAGTAGTTTTACAAGGTTGTAGTCAAGCCCTATCATATATCTTCTAGTTGCCAGCTGATCGGGTGGCCCGTTCGTAGTTGAGGCTGCGTCTATCGCATCAGCGCCATAGCCTATAGAAATGTCCAGCCACGGAACCCAGTATTTTTTCATATTCTCAGGAATGATGTTGTATACATTCACAGACCACCAGAACGTTGAGCTGTTATAATCATCTATAAAGGTTTTTGGTCGTGTGCTGAGCTCCGGCTTGCCTGTCCATTCTGTAGGGATATATTGCCACTTGGGAGTTATGTTCTGAAGGGCGGGCACATAATGCTGGGCAAGAAAAAACAGGGAGCCCGCTGCATCCGCGTACCAGTCGGAAGGACTAAATCCCCAGCTTTTGGCGAAACCGTCTTCTGTTTCTACATATGTCTGATATGCTATACCTAACGCAGTCCCCCATATAGTTCCCTCATCCCAGGAAAAACCGGAAGCAATCATACCTTCGCTTAGCAGATAAGAGATAAGATATCCACCGTAAAAATGTCCTGCCTTATCAACCTGGAGTGCATATACCCAATCCTCTTCAAAATGAAAACTACCCCTATCCTTATTCCACCATGCATTTGCCTGGTGAACATGAAGCCAGGCGATGGCGCCAAGGTAAATTCCCCCCAATATCGCTGCACTTGTGGGCCTGATTTCCGTTTTCAAATTCGGGGGCAGGCCGTTGAGTGTATATCTTTTTTCACCTGCATAAGTAAATTTGTCTGCTGACAGGTAGATTGAAGGTGTGGAATGTGATGACCCGGAAAGGGAATCGCAGCTCTGTCCATAACTGACTGTTGATATTACCTGAATAATCAGCAGGAAATAAGAAATGATAGAAAGCCTTCTGAGATTATGCCGGCTGATTAGTTCTAGTTTCAATATGCCCCCAGTTTAAGACTCAATATTCCGGTTATCCCGGTTAAATCATTCCCGGTAACATGATAAACATCAGTGAAGGACGAAATCATTCTGTAGCTTATACCTGCGTCTGCATGTATCCAGTCGTTAAGCTTAACTTCAAAACTTACCTGAGGTTCCCAGATCAGTAAATTTTGATTTGAGAACTTCGTGCTTACGTCCTTCAGATAGAAATTAAGCCCTCCGCTGCCTAAAAGCATACTTAAACTAAGATTATAAAGACTTTCATGAAGGATTAAATATTCAAACTCCAGTCCACCATAAGTAAGATCAAGCAGCAGGTCCTTATTCCCTGGCTGTACCAGATAGTTTGAACTTACTTCATTTGCCAGAGTATAATAACCGGCACCGAGAACCAGTCTTTTATTAATGATCCAGCCTGCTCTTCCTCCGGCTATAATACCTGTATGGCCTGCAATCCTCGTAAGCTTTATTACAGGTGCGGCAAAGGCCCCGTTGTCACAGCTCTGTGAAAAGGCAGAAGAAGAATAAAGTGCGGTCAGCACTAATAACATGAAAAATTTCTTCTGCATTATAATCTGATGGTTCCCTGCTAAATTTTTATTTTTAATGCCGTAAGATAATTTTTCTTTTCAATCTAAAACAGTATAAAAATGAGTTTATACAAATTTTCAAATATTATTCTATTAATTCTTATATTCATTCCCAATTAACCAATATTTAATGTAATCAGAAGATGAAAGTACTTAAATTCGGCGGTACATCGGTGGGTTCAGCCCGGCGGATGAAGGAGGCAGCCGGCCTTATTTCCGGAAATGATAAAAAGATTGTTGTTCTTTCAGCAATGGCAGGGACAACAAATAAGCTGGTGGAAATCGCGGATCTCCTTTATGCAAAAGAAAATGAGAGGGCCGTCCGGGTTATTAATGAACTCGGGAATGTTTATTCGAATGTAATAAAAGAACTTTATTCCTCAAAAGAATACCTTGGTAGAGCCGGAGAATTGATAGCGACACACTTTAATTACATCAGGTCGTTCACGCAGGATATATTTACAAGGTTTGAGGAAAGAGCCGTTCTTGCTCAGGGAGAACTTATTTCCACAGCACTATTCCAGTTTTACCTGGAGGAAATTAAAATAAGATCTGTATTGCTTCCCGCATTAAGTTTTATGAGAATCGATACCAACCAGGAACCGGATAACTTTTATATCAAGGAAAACCTTGAAAGGGAATTGTCGAAGTATCCGGATGATAATCTTTTTATTACACAGGGCTTTATATGCCGTAACCTGTACGGTGAGGTCGATAACCTGAAAAGAGGGGGGAGTGACTACTCTGCTTCTCTGATCGGTGCGGCTGCGGGGGCCGAGGAAATACAGATATGGACAGACATAAATGGTATGCATAATAACGATCCTCGCTTTATCAGCAATACAAAACCAGTCTATAGTCTTACTTTTGATGAAGCAGCGGAGCTGGCCTATTTCGGAGCGAAGATACTCCATCCATCAAGTATCCTTCCGGCTCAGCAAAAGGGTATCCCGGTTAGATTAAAAAACACTATGCAGCCAGATGACGCAGGAACTCTTATTTCATCGGACTCCTCGGGAGAAGGTATCAAAGCGATTGCTGCTAAAGATGGTATTACAGTTGTTAAGATAAAATCCGGCAGAATGCTTATGGCCTATGGTTTCCTGAGAAAGGTTTTTGAGGTATTTGAGAGATACAGAACCCCTATCGATATGATCTCTACCTCAGAAGTTTCCATATCCTTAACCATCGATGATACAACCTACCTGAATAAAATAATTGAAGAACTTAAGATTTATGGCTCTGTGGAAGCCTTCGGGGAAAATACTATAGTGTGTCTCGTGGGCAATACTATTGTTGAACAGAAAGGACATATTAGTAAAATATTTGAGGCATTGAAGCATATATCTGTGAGAATGATTTCGTACGGTGGAAGCAGGCATAGCATTTCCTTATTGATAAAGTCGGTGGATAAAAAAGAAGTTCTTCAGTCGCTCCATTTAACTATGTTTGTGGAATAGACCATGTTTGATCAGGATCTTGTAAATAAATTCAGACGAATAAATACTCCGTTCTACTACTATGATATTGACCTGCTGCGTAGAACCCTGGAAGCTGTAAGGAAGGAGACTGATAAATATGGTTATGAGGTACATTATGCCGTTAAAGCTAATGCAAATGATAAAATTCTTAAGATCATAAGGGAATATGGATTCGGCGCAGACTGTGTAAGCGGTAATGAGATAAGGAGATCCCTCGCAACGGGATTTGCTCCTGACCGGATTGTCTTTGCGGGAGTTGGTAAATCGGATGATGAAATCATTACGGGACTTGAGAATAATATCTTCTGTTTTAACTGTGAGTCGCTTCAGGAAATAGAGGTTATAAGTGAATTGGCTGGTAAGAGAAATAAAAAAGCGGATATAGCTTTACGAATAAATCCGAATATTGATCCTAAAACTCATCATTATATTACTACGGGGCTGGAGGAGAATAAATTCGGTATCAACCGATGGGAACTTGAGAAAATTGTGGATGCCCTAAAAAGAATGAAAAATGTCAACCTTATAGGACTTCATTTTCATATCGGTTCACAAATCACTGATCCTGAAATATTTAAGAGTCTTTGTCTTCACGTAAATGAAATCCGGGATTGGTTTTCGAAACATAATATCGATTTTCCACATCTGAACGTGGGCGGGGGACTGGGAGTGGACTATGAGAATCCTGATAAACATCCGGTTAATAATTTCAAATCTTTCTTTGAAATTTTTAATGATATCCTTGATTTGAGACAGGGACAGAAACTTCATTTTGAACTTGGAAGAGCGATCGTAGCTCAAAGTGGAAATTTAATTGCAAAGGTTCTGTATATAAAAGAAGGAGTGAATACTGATTTTGTTATCCTTGACGCGGGAATGACTGAGTTGATACGTCCCGCTCTTTACCAGGCTTATCATAAAATTGAAAATCTTACCTCGGTGGGAAGAAAAAGGAAATACGATGTTGTCGGTCCTATCTGTGAATCGTCCGATACATTCGGTAAATCATTGGTCCTGCCCGAAACCAGTCGGGGCGATATAATTGCGATAAGGACAACAGGGGCATATGGTGAAGTAATGTCGTCTCAATATAACCTTAGAGATTTGCCCAAATCTGTTTATTCAGATGAGATTTAATATACCGGCCTTTAAGCAGCGGAGTTATCACCCTTTTATATCGGAGAAAAGACGGTTCAAGGACGGTTCAATAAGGCTTTTGGAAAGAAAATGGTGAATAATTAAACAGTGAGTGGTCAAGGTGAGTAACCATTTATTTGATCTAATAAATGATAATTACGACAATATTATATGGTATTTTAACCTGAAGTTCAACTCCACGGCTAAAATATAAGTTGTTTTACTTGCTAAATTTGGGGAAATAAGCCATATTAAAGCGGAGGATTAACTATGGAATTATTTTTTAACTCATTCCTGGTAATGTTTATCTCGGCAGTCGTTGTGATGTTCGCACTGAGCCTCTACCTGTATCTTTATCTTGACTGAGTTTTGAGCATCCTTCCAACCGGACTATCAGCGCGGATTATATCCCTGAGTTCTGACCAGGGAATGAATACTTCGGGAGCCCCAAGTACATAAGCCCCTGCCTCATAGGGATTGAACTGAAACTTTATTCCACCTTTATATAAATCGAAGTTTTCATTAAGAGCAAAGCCGTTTTCAAATCCGAAAAATCCCTGGTCGTAAAGTGACTGTGATGGATCTGCCTGGTAATGTTCTCTGAATATCTTTTCCCCAATTTTATTTAATTCTTTTTTGTAGTCGACCATAAAAATATCATCAGGATTTATTTGCTCACCATTTTCAAGGTTAAAGCTGTAAAGAGCAAAGGACGAATTACCGTGTGCACCTCCGGTATAAAGATATTCACTTATCTCAAGGCTTAAAATGTTATCGGAATTAAAAGTAATGCTTGTAAATTCATTGTTCTCATATATGGGTTTGTAATCCTTGTAAATTTCCGAGTCAGCTTCAATTTCATTTCGGTAGTCCTCGATGAAAGATTCCATCCTAGCGTTTAGATCGGTATATCCGTTGTCTCCCTGCATCGAACCTTTAACGTAAAAATTTAAAATGAAGGAATTTATCTTCTGCTGTACTTCCGCATTAGGGTACTCAGTCATAACAGGGTAACTTAATACACTTGATACAGCATAATCTGAGAAGTCTGATTCTCCGTAATTCTCATGCCGCTCTTTTATTTCAAACTTTGCGCTTCCGGGAGGATAATTTTCTTTCAGGATAAAGTTATAGTTTTCACTGGAATCAGGACCGATCCAGCTTCCTTTAATTTCATTAGGGGTGGTAAATTTTCCGTCAAAAATCCCTGTAATTAGGGTATTATATTCCTCATCATATCCTCCTTCTTCTTCAATATGTATTCTTCCGTCATCTCTCATATAGCTGTAGTACTGAAAATAGATAGGTTCGCCGACATCTGTATAGAAATAATTACCATCAAGCACAGAATCCATTCGCGTAAGGTTCATCTGAATACTTATTGTATCATTTATATTCCCCTCAAATCTCTTATAAAAATAATCCTGCACGCTCAGCGAATCCTGTGGAAGAATGAGTTCTGAACAGAAGAATAGAAGAAGAACTATATGGAATTTTTTCATTTACGGATTTCTTTCATACATCCAGTTTCATTTTTATTGTGCAGCGTTGATACTTTTCCGGGTGATCATTGGGTACCTGTTCGAACCCTAGTTTTTTATACAGACTCAGGGCCGCATTGAGTTTGCTGCTTGTTTCAAGAACTATCTGATTGGCATTCCTGGCAACAGCAAAGCCTATTACGGTCAGCGCAAGTTTTTTCCCGATTTGTTTTCCCCGGTATTTCTCTGCAACTGACATCTTTGCAAGCTCAAAAGTATTTTTATCAATTTTAATAGCTGCACATGTTCCTGCTGCTTCATTTCCGAGTAATGCAAAAAAGATCTCTCCGCCATTTTTAATTATTTCTTCGGGAGAGGATAATATTCTCTCGTCTTCCGGTTCAATGGAAAAATACTTTTTCAGCCATTCTTCATTTAATTTCTTAAAGTCATCTTTATATTTTGTATCAAAGCTGACAATCTTAATTTCCTTTAATTCCCTTTCCTTTATTCTGTCCAGGATCCTGTCGAATATGCTTTTTTGATTCAGAGTTTCTTCAATCCTGTCTAGAAGCAGCAGCATATCAAGTCCAGTTGAATTTATAACTTCTGAAGTAACTTCTTCAATGTCTGTCAGTAGGGGCCGGATCGATTCAAATGTTTGCCTTCCTTCCGGAGTGAGAGAAATAAGGTTTACCCGTTTATCTTCACCAGACCTGGCTTCAACCAGGTTCTTTTTCTTCATTTGGTTTACAAATTGAATAATGGCGGGATGAGTGAATCCTAAAGATTGAGCTAGAGACTGGATGCTCATTGATTCATATTTGTATAAAGCGTACATGGTTGTGAACCATTTGGGCTCAAAATCGAGATTCCGGTTTTTATAAATCCGGGCTACATCCTGGGAAAGCCTGTCTCCCAGTCTTTTTAACCGGGTAGCCATACCTAATTCCCCTAATTCTTTAATTAAATCTTCTGTGGCCATAATAGTAATTACTTACGTAATTGATATAATATATTATTCTAATTCAGATAACAAATCAGGAATATTCAAAGCTTCGGTATACATAACTACATTGCCCGATTTATCTTTCTTCCACTCCGGTTCAGGTCTGTCTGCATAAATCTCAACCCCGTTTCCATCAGGATCAGTAATATAAATGGATTCAGATACCCCATGGTCCGAGGCACCTTCGAGGGGATAATTTGCCTCCCACAATCTTTTAAATACCTTTGCAAGTTCTTTACGGTTCGGAAGGAGGATAGCAAAATGGTATAATCCGGTATGACCTTTAGGCGGAGGAGTTGCATCTTTCCCCGCCCAGGTATTTAATCCTATATGATGATGGTAACCTCCTGCTGACAAAAAAACTGCAGAATCTCCATACCATGCACTAACTTTGAATCCGAGCAGATCGCGGTAAAATTTCAATGATCGGTCAAGATCCGCAACCGTCAGATGAATGTGACCTATCCTTGTTTCAGGATGAATATTATCTTCCATTAATCTCTTTCAGGCATATTAAAATAATTACCTAAAGATAATAAAGTTGGTATCAACTTTTAGTTCAAATATTACCTTTAAGATAATCCTTCCTTTTGTTTTCAGGAAACTTTTCGATAGCATAAAGCAGCCTAGTCCCAGGCATTTGCCTGTAATATTCTTTAAGGAACTTTTCTTTCTCAACCAGGTTTTTGCTGATCATTTTTGAGTTCAATCAGGTCCGTGATGTTTATTTCCTGGTGTGTTCTACTATCCAGTTCCCGATTATCTCCAGTGCTTTCGGAGAGATGGTTTCCTCAATTATAGAATACTCTGTAGGAGCACCTGTTTCTGAGGTCTGAAATAAATGATTCAGTTTGGGTATCTCAATAACTTTGTGATCCTTGTTGCCGCCTTCTTTTAATGCCTGCTCAATAACAGGGAGATTCTGTTTCGGAGGAACCTGGAGATCGTTTTCTCCGTTGATTGCCAGTACCGGAACCTTAACTTTTTCCAGTGCTGGTTTGGGATCATAGGTCAGGAAGAATTTAAACCAGGGAGTCAATAATGTTTGTGCCTGCCTGTCAAAAACTGCCTCGGGATCATTTCCGAATTCCTCTTTTTCGGTTGAATCGAGAGATGTATAATAATTCCTGAAAACTGTTTTGATTTTTTCGGCTGCAGCTGCGCTGTCTTTTTCAGTCTCTACTATTTTATAGAACTTCTTAGCAAGCTCAGTACCTTTTTCTATTTTTTCATCACTCATTCCCATTGATTTTTCAATGAGTTTACTTTGTTCAATCAGGATTTTTTCACCTGTTACTCCCGGTCCCGCCATAAGAACAATAAAATCAACGTCACTGCTTTTAACCGCGGCCAGAGGAGCAATTAGTCCTCCCTCGCTGTGACCGATTATGCCTGTTTCATTTCTTCTTATATCTTTCCTGTTTTCGAGATACTTAACAGCCGCCAGAGCATCATTCACAAAATCCTGAGTGGTTGCTGTGGAAAATTTCCCGGCTGATTTCCCTACACCTCTGTCATCATACCGTAATACTGCAATACCCTGCCTGGTAAGGTAATCTGCCAGGACAAGAAAAGGTTTGTGTCCGAGCAATGTCTCGTCTCTGTCCTGGGGTCCTGAACCGGTTACTAGAACCACTGCAGGGAATGGACCTCCTTCTTTAGGAAAAGTTAATGTTCCTGCTAGTTCTATCCCTGCTTCTTTATCAACAAAGGTTACTTCTTCCTCATTATAAGGATAGGGTTTCTGAGGTACCTGGGTGCGTTTTGGCCCTTCTGTTTTTTCGGTCTTTTTGAGAATGAGAGGCCACGCATTGCCGCCCTGGTGCCAGGTTCCGGCTATGCTGTCTCCTCGGAATACTCCATCAAAGAAACCCTGTATCGATGGGATGCCGAAATAGACGCTGTCATTTTGGAATTCAGTTGAATCCACCTTAATTCCGTATGCATTCTGATCTGGACTATCGAGGGTTGCGCTGAGAGTTCCGGCTGAATCTGATACATTAAATACTATATGGAGTTCGAAACCCGAGACTTTAAGGATTCCCTGCCAGGTTCCCTGAATCGCACTTTTGTCCGTTTGTGAGAACCCATTCAGGCTCACAAAGACTATGATAATTGAAAGCAATAAAAATTTTTTAAGCATATCTCCACCTTAAATTGATGACCGAATAAGTCTATCTTCAAAAAAGCCTTATACTAAATTAACCAGAGTCACGCAGTAAAAAAAGATTATTACTTGTTGGATTTTCCTGATGACTACGGTCATCAAGGAATGAAAATTGAGCGCATCACCATAAGGTTATTTTTATCCTGACATTTCATTCCTTATCTCCAGGCTTTTTTCCTTTAAAATATCGCTTTATTTCTCTATGAAGTCTCTTTTCTTTCTGCTTTCTTTCTAAATAAATATTCTTATCAGTTAATGAGTTATAATATTCATTCTCTTTCATCAGTTTGAGATAGTTTGCATAATGTTCTTCAGGTATAATTCCCTGCTGAACGGCAGATTTTACAGCGCAGCCTGCCTCTTGAATATGAGAGCAGTCTTTATATCTGCATTCTTCTCCAATTTTAGAAATATCGCCAAAGATATCAGAGATTTCCAAATTATTATCCGACAGACTGAATTCTCTCATTCCAGGAGTATCTATAATAATTCCGCCTTCCGGTAACAGAAATAATTCCCGGCGGGTAGTCGTATGCTTACCCTTTTCATCACTTCTTCTGATGTCGGCAACTTTCTGAACCTCGCTTTCCATCAGAATATTAATAATAGACGATTTACCTACGCCTGAAGAACCTGTTATAGCATATGTTTTTCCAGGCTGGATAAATGCTTTTAAGTCCTCGAATCCATTCCCCGACTCGCAGCTGACTGAAAAAATATGAACTCCTTTTATTCGCGTCTTTACTTCAGCAAGTAAATCATTATGGTTTTCAGCCAGATCATTCTTATTCAGTATGATTACAGGTGTACAATAACCTTCTTCTGCCATAACGATATAACGCTCGAACCTGTTAATGCTTAAATTGGAATTAAAGCTCTGTACTATAAAAACATAATCTATATTTGCTGCGATTACCTGGGCATCTGTCTCTTTACCCGGCTTCCCACGTGAGAAATGCGATCTTCGGTCCAACACACTATGAATAATGCATTTATTTTCATCTTCAAAATACATCAACGCTGTCCAATCCCCCGTCTTCGGAAATGAGGATGGATTTTCCGCATCATAGAGAAAGCGCCCTGTTACCTCACCCGGAACTTCGCCATGCTTTGTTATTACCCGGTAGCGTTGTTTATCTTCGGCCGCTATCCGGCCCGGTTCAAAACCTGATGTTAGGTATTTGTTAAATTCATTCTTAAAGAATGGATCAAAACCAAAATGTTCGAGATTAATCAATTTTATTCTCCTTCAATAATTTTAAGGCAATAAATTTCCTGGATAAAAAATGTTGTTTAGGATATACGATTCAGCTTACCGGGATATCTGACAATATCCGGCATCTGGAGAGAAAATTGATATGTAGGTGTAACTAAAAAATAAGTCTTCGTTGTTTTACGATTTAAACTTAATATAAAATTCAGGATAAGACAATATCATGGGGTGGGAGAGGGGATAAGATGTCCTGCAGGTTACCTACCTGCAGGACTCTATAGCTAATACTTTAAAGGCAGTTACATAACCAGCGCCATTACCGCTTTCTGTAACATGAAGCCTGTTTTCAGCTTCATCAAATACAATTGAATGCTCTGAATCGATTACTTCTGCAGCAACTTCCTCACCTCGGTGGGCGGGTAGACAATGCATAAAAAGGTAATCGTCTTTGGCATTTTTAGCAAGTTTGTCGTTTACCTGGAAGCCGGCAAACTTTTTCTGTCTGTCTTTCGCTTCGGCTTCCTGACCCATACTTGCCCATACGTCAGTATAAATTATATCAGCGCTCTTTACTGCTGCAGCAGGATCATCAAGTATCTCAACCTTGCTGCCCATATATTTAGCATTTGCTTTAGCGTCAGTGACAATATCTTTATTCGGTTTATAACCCGAAGGTGAGGCAATGCTTATATGCATTCCTACCTTAGAGCAGCCGTTAAGAAGACTATGAGCCATATTGTTTCCATCACCAATGTAAGTCAGCTTTAACCCTCTCAGTTCACGCCTTTTTTCAAGTATGGTGAAAAGGTCAGTCAGAACCTGGCAGGGATGCAGAAGATCCGTTAATCCATTGATTACAGGGATCGAACCGAACCTTGCAAGATCAACTACATCCTGATGATCAAAGGTACGGATCATAATACCATCAAGGTAGCGGGAAAGTACTTTTGCCGTATCTGAAATGGTTTCTCCTCTTTTAAGCTGGAGGTCGTTGGGACCAAAATACATTCCTATTCCCCCAAGATGATAAATACCTGCTTCAAATGATACTCTTGTCCGGGTAGATGGTTTCGCAAAGATCATCCCCAGCGTTTTTCCTTCAAGCCATTTATGAGGCTGACCTGTATGGTGCAATTCTTTAAGTGTTTTGCTGACATCAAATATCTGGTACATCTCTTCAAGCGTAAGATCATTTATTGAGATGAGACTCTTTCCTTTCATTGAGATTGCCATAAAATTTCCTCGTATTATTAAATTATATTTCTTTTACTATTCTTGTTCCCGCATCTTTATCTGACAGTGCAGATGATTCGGTTATTATTGTTTCTTTACCCCCATGTTCTACATACTCAATAGCCGCTTCAACCTTTGGACCCATACTTCCCCTGGAAAACTCTCCCTGCTCCAGGTATTGCTTTGCTTCCGCAGCAGTTATAGTTTCAAGAGCTTTCTGTCCCGGTTTGTTAAAATTGATATAAGCATTCTTAACATCAGTTAGTATAAAAAATGCATCGGCTTCAATTTCATTTGCCAGAAGGGATGATGCAAGATCCTTGTCAATCACTGCTTCGATCCCCTGAAGATGTTTCTTTTTATCCCTATAGACCGGTACACCACCGCCTCCGGCAGCAATTACTATTGCTCCTTTTTTCACAAGATCTCTTATTATTCTTTTATTCACTATCTCAAGCGGCCTTGGTGAGGCAACAACTCTGCGCCAGCCTCTCTTACGCGGATCCTCCTTTATCACCCAGTTATTGGCTCTTGCAAGCAATTCTGCTTCCTCTTTCAAAAAGAAAGCTCCTACCGGTTTTGTGGGTTCTTTGAAGGCGGGATCATTTATGTCAACCAGGACTTCTGTAACAACAGTAATAACATTCCTTCTAATTTTATGTTCTATCAGGATGTTCTTCATCTGCCGTTCTATCATATAGCCGATACCGCCCTGTGAATCGGCAACGCAGATATCCAGAGGCATCTTCGGTATTTTATACTGGTTATAGCCTGCCTCATTTCGTAAAAGGATGTTCCCTACCTGGGGTCCATTGCCATGTGTGATTACAATATTATAATCTTTTTTAAGCAGTTCTGCGAGGTTAACAAGCGTATTATAGGTGTTTTTCTCCTGCTGCTGAATTGTTCCTGCTTCATTTCCCCTGATCAGAGCATTCCCTCCCAGCGCAACTACTGCAATTTTCTTCATAACCTCTCCTCAGGCAGGGGTAAAGCGGGTGTATTTATTTTTATCATAAAATTCGTGGTTTTTTTGAATCCCCCTGGTATAAACATATAAAATCATTAAAAATTGAAAACTGAAACTTATAGCCTGCGGGAGAGAGAATCAAATTTATTTGTATTACCGGAGATGGTTTCAGTCGTTACTTTCAATCGTCAAGTAGTATTGTTTTTCCCGGTTCAGCGGCAAATACTCTGCGGTTTTTATTCTCCTTAAGGATTGATGCCCCTACCCAGTCAATAGCGGGAGGATCACCATGAACGAGTATAATTCTGTTGGGATTCAGCTTAGTAACAACTTTAAGCAGATCCTCCCTCAGCGAATGTGCCGAAAAACGGAAACTTTTAATGGTACATCTCACTTCAGTTTCTCCGCTTAATCCAGCTAACCTGATTTTCATACCTCTTTCCGCTTTGGAGATAACGAACCCGGGGGTTTCTTTTCCATATAGCCCACGGTAAATATGGCTGAATCCCTTTGACTTAGCCACCTCTGAGCCAGTCTGAATGAGGCTGTCCCTTCTACCATCATACCGCTGGAGGCAAGAACTATACACGGATGTGAGAAAAATTCCTGAGGATTCTCAACTTCATATAGATCTTTCTGCGGTATCCCGCTTAACTCAAATTCAGGGTTTTCACAATTGACATTACATAACGGTTATAATCATATGCCCGACTGATTTTTCTTGCTATACCACCTGAATAAATATCTATCTTTACAAGTTTTCCTTTTTCCATCTGCTCCCAGATCATCTTTAATATTTCCTGCATCTTGCCGAGAGAAAAAACAGGTATTAATATTGAGCCACCTTCATTGATAATCCGATTGGCTGCAGATGTGAATCGTTCTGCTTCCTTCTTCCATCGAATTAATCAGGGAGGAATCGGTAGCCCCGTAGGTTGTTTCCAGAATGAGCGTGTCAACCCTGGATTTCGGCAGAAGAGCACCCTGCATCCACGACTGTGATTTAAGATTTATGTCTCCGGAATAAAATATGCCGGATCCTTTATGTTCAATAAGAATAGAAGCGGAACCGAGAATATGTCCTGCATCGTAAAAAGTTATCTTTATTGGTTCATTGTCATTGTGTTTATATCCTTTTAATTCAAATGTTTCACCAGGAGCTTTGTATTCAATAGACTGTATCAGAAGATCGATTTCTTTATGAGAGTAGATCTTAAAATCATCTTCGGTTACCTGCCGTGAGAGTATTGTTACTGCATCATGAAGGGTTAGTTCAGCCAAAGCCCTTGTCTGAGGGGTTGTTATTATTTTTACATACGGATGACGCTGAACCAGGAAGGGGAGTCCGCTTAAATGATCCTGGTGAGCATGTGAAATCAAAACATAATCAACATCTTCATTCTGAAGCAGATCAAAATCAGGAAGAGCTTCTGCTCCCGTTTTCTGGGGATGCATCCCGCAGTCTAATATAATTCCTGTGCCCGATATATTCAGGTAATATGAATTAGCGCCTATTTCCCCGGCTCCCCCTAACGGGATGAATGCTGTCATTCCTTCCTTTCAAGCAGTTCTGCTTCTTTACGTTTTTCTACGGGACTATCTTTTGAAACGAGACTTATAAGGGTCTGCCCTGGTTTGGGATCGGGTTTATTTTCGGAAGTATAAACAGTAAGATTTTTATCTTTGCTTATTAAAAACATCGGTATCACTTCATCCCCTCCGTTTTCTTCTAAAAATTTTTTGTAATTATATTCATCTGTAATAGCAGTCGATTTTATTTTAGAATTTTGATTAAATCTCCTCAAAAGATAATAATATGAATAATTTGTCCCGAATAGAATTTTTCCTCTCAGTTCTTCAGAAACAGCTTTACCCTGTTCTTCCTCCCTTTTCCTCAACAGTTAGCTGATAAACGTTATTCCCTCCTAATATTCTTGAGAGATGCAGTGCGGCGAGTGAATTGACTTCCGCATTTGGTGTAAGAGCCAGCAGTTTTCCAATTCCGATTAATTCATTGTCATCAATAAAGTTTCTCGAGTTAACACTTCCCTGGTGAGCCTCAAATCCCTCCATCCTGGCCTCTGTTATATTATGCCTGTTGGTATCAACCAGCAATATCCTGTAGCCGCTGTCTTTCAAAACGGAAGCTATCTCCCGCGCAAAAGAGTGCGCCCCAAGTATCAGGCATCCCTGGGGATTGAAGTTTGAGAGTCCCAGCCATTTTGCGAGGGGAACGGCACTTAATCCGTAAACAGTTATTGTTGCCACAATAACAAGAAACATCTCAGGAACAAGCCGCGCGCCTTCACTGTAACCCATATTTATCAGCTCAAGCGAAAATACTGATGCAACCGCTGCGGCAACAATTCCGCGGGGTGCCATCATCGATAGAAATAGCTTCTCCTTCCAGTTGAATTTTTTTCCGATTGAGGAGATGAACACGGCCGCGGGTTTATTGCTAATATTTAAAGCAGCAACAAAGATAAAGCTGGAGAGGTTCAGGCGGGCCAGGTCATCCAGACGGAGACGGGCAGCGAGAACTATAAAAAGAACTGAAATCAGGAGGGTTCTTAGATTCTCTTTAAATTCAATAATATGCTTTACACTTATTTTTCTCTGGTTAGCTAAATAAATTCCCATTATCGTTACAGCAAAAAGACCGCTCTCCTCCTGTACCAGGTTGGAGATAGTGAAGATCAGAACAACCATAGTAAGACTTCGGGGTTCTGGAGAAAGTCAGGGATGAGATCTTTTTTTATTAAAGATGCAATTAGAAAACCACCCAGGAATCCAACTGAACTGCTTATTATTACTGATTTCAGGAGTGCAAATCCGATCTGAAGTGTGGCTTCCTGTATACCACTTGCGAATACAGCTTCAAACACAAGTATGGCCAACAATGCCCCAATCGGATCATTAATAATTCCTTCCCACTTAAGAATTGAATTTATTTGCCCTTTGGGTCTTACATGTCGCAGGATTGGAAGAATTACAGTGGGACCTGTAACAACAAGAATGGCTCCGAACAAAAAGGACATCAGTAGAGAAAAATTAAGAATATAATAAGCCCCAAGAATTGTCAGTATCCATGTTATCAGAATTCCTATCGTAATAAGATTCCTGATCAACGAGCCTACAACTTTCAGCTCGGAGAATCTCAGATTCATCCCGCCTTCAAACAGAATAACAGCTACAGAAATAGAGACAAAAGGAAACAGCAGTTCTCCGAAAAAAGAATCGGGAAGGATAAATCCCGTTACAGGTCCTGCTATAAACCCGAAAATCAAAAGGAGAAGAATTGAAGGGAATCTGAATTTCCAGGCAATCCATTGGGCAAGTACCCCGGATACAACAATGGCTGATAAACCGATAATGAATTTTTCAGTCAAGTAAATTCCTGTTTAAGAATGGATAATCCAATATAACATTTTATATGAAGGAACCGAATGACGGGTATTTAGCGCGTGGGATTGGTCTGAACTTAGATACTTTTATCCTTAATTGCCCATATGATATCAGAGATAATAGTTACTCCTGCCTCAAATGAAAATTTCAGAAGGTAATCCGGATTAAAACCGAGCATATACCTTTCAATAACAGACTTAAGCCAGGTAATCTCCGATTTAAGCTGCCAGTGATTTCCGTCTTCTGAATAAAGAACAACTATAAGTCTGTTTTTAAGATGTTTTCGCTGCTGCTGCGACTGATTTTTATAAAGCCACCTTATAAGTTCATCAGTTCTGCTGATTGCCTCATTTATTTTATATGGAAAACCTTTCGGAAAAACGGATGTCTTATGATCAAACTTGGCTCCCTGTATGGTGAAATCCACCAGCCTGTCTTTTTCATCCATAGCAGGTACAACATCCGGCATTGAGCAGAATATTTTTTCTACAGCATAGGCCGACCAGAAATTATACCACCTGTTTAAAGCATAGTTGGAGATGTTTTCGTCAGCCAGATCTTCGCCAAACCTACTCTTAATCTCAGATAGTACTTTATCAAATACAGGTTCCTGATAAACAAAATTGGTCAGGTTATCATCCCGGTCGTTTTGTTTCCTTCCCCACTTATATGGATATGACAGTCTTTTTTTTAATTCCGATTCTATTCGGGAAAGTTCAATATTCATAATAATTATCCGTCACTAACCGTAAAGTCTACTTCTGAAAAAGGAAGATATACTCATGCTTGAAAATGTAAAACCCTCCTGCAAGAGCACGGTATCGCCATAGTTCCTTCTGGTTTCTTTTAGCCGTGGTCTGATCAAAATTTTTAACAATAGTGGATTTTAATTTGAACCCTTGTTTAAGCATCTCCTGCATGGTATAAAAGCCGAGTGGGATCCATTCTCCTGAAGAATATTTATCACCTATTACCACGGCAGCATATCTTCCCTCATCAAGAACCGGCATTGTATTGGTGATTACCTTCCCGAACATTTTAAGGAATTCCTCCACGGATTGTGCGTTGGAGAGGTCATTTTTCCTTTCACTGAATTTTATGATATCCCAGTATGGAGGATGCATTAGCAAAAATTGAACAGAACCGCACTTATATTTTTTCAGTTCTTTTTTGAAGTTAATTTCACAACTGTCACCGTTGATTATCTCAGCAGAAGTATTAAAATGATTCTTTTCCCTTTTAAGTACTTTTCCTGCCAGTTCAGCTACTTCAGTTTGAAGCTCCGCTCCAATTCCATTCCTGCCCAGCCTTCTGCATTCTATTAATGTCGTTCCGCTTCCCAGAAAAGGATCAAGAGCCCATTCGCCTTTCCTTGTATATCGCCTGAGGAGCTGGTTGGGTATCTGTGGAATAAAATTACCCCAGTAACCGGCATTATGCGCGCCTGTACGGTCCCTTTTATCGAGAATCCACAGACTGTCTGTTATAAGATCATCATATTCCTTCCAGCGGTTAAGGTTAATATCGTTTATTTTACATTCTTTTCTCTGCGAAAGGCTCTTTATTAATCTTCTTATGTAATAACGGATTCTTTCAATCGAACGGGTATCGTAGATCTGGTTTAATTCCCTTACCAGGTATAGTTTAGATATTGTATCGACCTCACCGTTTGAATGAATAACCAGTTCATTCTCAAAGCTATCAACCTGCAGAAGCAGCTGCCTGACTTGCTTCTTCACGGAGACAAGACTATTAACTTTTAATATATCCTGGAGATCATCGATTAATTCGGATGTTATCATTTTTTATGCTGCCCCTGGTAACAATCATTTATTATAAGGATTAAAAATTTTTACAATTGTACTAATTTAACTCCTTGCTGCCGAAAAAAGAAGAAGGGAGGCAGCATTTTTCAACACATGAATACAACGCTGTTAAAAAGCTTATACACGACTGGAAAACCTGGCAGTTCCAGTTTACATCTTATCCAATGTTTTGGGATCAAGTGACTTAATTAACGGGGAGAGGAATCTTATGATCTCTTAGTATTTTTTCTGCAGCGTTAAAACCGCACATTCCATGAACTCCTCCTCCCGGTGGTGTGGAGGAAGAGCAGATGTAAAATCCTTTCAGGGGCATGGAATAAGGAGATAAGCTGAAAACCGGCCTGCTGAATAACTGTTTCCAATCCTGAGCTCCGCCGTTTATGTCACCGCCTATATAATTCTGGTTATAAGATTCAAGATCTGCCGTATTCATTTTATTGCGTGCAATAATAATATCACGAAAACCCGGAGCAAACCTTTCTATCTGGTTCTCTATTCGATCCGTCATATCTTCCCTGGAACCATTAGGTACGTGACAGTAAGCCCATGCAGTATGTTTTTTTTCAGGGGCTCTTGATGGATCAAATAATGAGGGCTGTACAAAAATAATAAACGGCCTTTCAGGTATTTTACCCTGCCATACTTCGTATTCTGAATGGGCAATTTCTTCTATGTCTCCTCCGATGTGAATGGTTCCGGATTCTGAACATTCTTGCATTTTGAAAGGAACAGGTTCACTAAGCGCATAGTCAAGCTTGAATACTCCCGGGCCATACCGGTATCTTTTAAGCTTTTTTAAGTAGTGGCCTGGTAAGTTATCCTTCATAATATTTATAATCTGGACAGGTGTGAGGTCGAAGATCTTTATCCTGCTGTCGGGTATGTCTGATAAATTCCTTACAGGATGACCGGTTAATATTTCACCCCCGAGGGATTTAAAATCTCCTGAAAGCGAATCGGCAATTTTTTGTGAGCCTCCTTCCGGGATCGGCCATCCGGGTTAATGTGCAGTAATCCCGAGCATTAACCCGAAAGCTGAAGTAAACAATTTGTTCAGAGGGAGTATAGAGTGGGCCGAAAGACCCGCAAATAATGATCGCGCTTTTTTCCCCTTAAATCTTTTCATAGCGTAGCTGTATGCAGGATGGATGCCCTTCATACCGAATCGGGCGAAATTTAATATATCTGAGGGAACCGACAAAGGCGAAAGTACATCTTTAATAAGAACCTCCGAATGGTGCATAAGAGGCATCATCAACTGTTTGTATGCCTCCGAGTCCTTTTCAAGTGACTCAGCTGTTTCGGCAACTGACGGAGAGATATACGCTGCTGTATTGTCTTCAAAGGGATGAACAACCGATCGTGGAGGATAAATCCACTTCAATCCATAATCACTTAACGGTAGTCTTTGAAAGAAAGGTGATCCCGCTCCAAGAGGATGGACAGCAGAGCATACATCATGCAGAAACCCGGGAATTGTAAGTTCTGAGGTTCGGGTACCACCGCCTGTTTTACCGGCAGCTTCGAGGATAATTGCGGACAACCCTGCCTTTAAAAGAAGAATTCCGGCCGCTAATCCATTAGGGCCGGAACCAATAATTGCTGCATCGTACTTCTTCATGAGAGGGTGTATCCTGGCCGCATTAAAGTACGATACAGCATAATAATAATAAGTGTCTAGTTAACTACAAACATGAGACCAGCGTTTATCTGGAAGTAATCACTATTAATTTCTCCGCCGCCAGGAACATCCTGGAAATTATAATTAAGAAATACATACCTGAAGTCACCAAATAAAAATGCTCTTTCACCTAAAGGTATATCAAGTCCGGCACCAAAATGCCAACCGAATTTTTGCGAGGTTTTATCAGGTATATCATTTAAATCACCGGAATATTCTACCTTCGCATTATACCAGCCGACACCTACAACTCCATAAAGATATTCAACAGGGTAGAAGAGTCCCGAAAGCTGAACAGGCCAGCTGCTTACCTTAATGTCTCCATTCTTATATTCTTCCTGCCTGTAATTTATAGATGCTTCAAAGGCTACAGCATTGGTCAGGTACGCTCTTACGAGACCGCCGCCCATAAATTTACCGTTATCTGCATCAGCGGCTTTCTGGAATCCGCCCTGAACACCAACAGCTACAGGATTGTGAATATTCGTTCTGTAGTTTTGGCTGTCATTATCTCCGTTATTCTCCTGCCCATAAATAAATGACATAAATCCTAAAGTAATTATTATCATATAAAAGATTTTCTTATACATCTTTTTTCTCCATCTTGTTATTCAAGTAACTGACACCCAAATATATCCTATTACAGAGAATGGTATGTGATACTATCAACCATCCATATTGTACTGTGATCAAAATTAGGAAGGAATAGGCACACGCTGTGCTCTTAATTAATCAAAGGCAGGAAATGTGTGAGGCGTTACACCATAGATAATATATCTGCAGAATTATCTCTCAAAGATTCAACCTCAGGGAGTTTTTGTTCCTTCATCAGAAGATGTATCCCATCCATTTCTTTATCCCGGTTAATACCTGCGGCTGCCATCACGACGTTATTTTTTATGTAATATGCTATAAATTTTTTATTGGCAATATTACCGTCGATTATAATTTCATCCCAGTTCTTTACGAAGCCTACGTATCTTAGAGTCAACCCTGCCTGCACAGTCCAGAAAAACGGAACATCTCTGAACTCTCTCTCCTTGCCGGCCATATTGGCGCCTGCTGTGCGCCCGAGCTGCTGAGCGAGACGCCAGTGCTCTATTCTGATATTATTTCCCGTCCGGAAATCGGGAAACGATGCAATATCACCGGAAGCATATACATCTTCTCTCACCTTCATGAAGTTATCGGTTTTAAGACTTTTATCCTCCATTAGTTCAGCATGGTCAAGAAAATCTGTAGCCGGTTTAACGCCAATACCTATAACAACTATATCAGTCTTTATTTCTTCCCCCGATTCAAGCAGCACGGATTCTACGTTTCCTGTACCTCTGAATTCTTTTATGTTTGCTTTTAATTTGAATACAACACCATTTTTTTCATGCTCTTTTTTGAAAAGCTTTCCGATTTCTTTTCCAAAGTTCCTCTCAAACGGAACTTCTCCGTGAGCTATAACGGTGACGTCGATTTTTCTGTCGATTAAACTATGGGCTGTTTCCATCGAAATAAAGCTTGCCCCAACTACCACAGCATTTTTAGAATTTTTAATAGAGGCAATAATATGATCAGCATCGTCAAAACTTCTGAGATAAAAAATATTCTTTAAGTCAGATCCCTTAACATTAAGCTGATTTGGAATTCCTCCTGTTGCTATCAGCAATTTATCGTACTTCAGATTATCATTGTTCCCGAGGGACACCAGTTTTTCCTTAAAATCAACTCCCTCGATTGAAACGGACTCTTTAATTTCAATTCCGTATTCATCAAAAAATTCATCTGCCCGAAGTGGCATCCATTCCGGTTCGGCACTTCCTGCCAGGTAATCTTTGCTCAGGTTGGGACGATCATAAGGTTTCCGGTTTTCTCTGGTTACCATAATTATTTTTCCTTGAAATCCATTCTCACGCATCGCCTGTGCGGCAAAATAAGCTGAAGCTCCTGCACCAAGGATTACAAAGGTTCTTTTATCTGCTTTGCTGTCCTCTTTTGACATATCTGGTCTGCGGGATCCCGGAATCTCATCCGGAACATTTATCCTTATTGATTCTCCCTCAATTTTTAATTCAAATACCGGAAGCGCATCCATAGCTGGAGGTTCGAGGAGATCTCCATTTTTAGCATCAAAACGGGCATGATGCCAGGGACAAATGATAGTATCCCCTTTGAGCAGTCCTTTTTCAAGAGGAGCTCCATAGTGGGTACAGGTTGCACCCAACGCAGAGAATTTATCGTTTATTCTGCACAGCAGCACATTATGTTCATCATCTAATTTAAATGATCTCATCTCCCCGTTTTTAAGATCGCCTGTTTTAGCTATTTCTTTGAAGCTCATATTTCTGCCTTCCTTTTTAGGTTCTCTCATAAAAAAGAACCCGGGAGCTTTTTATGTTTTATTTTCTTTACCGACTTGTTCAGGTGGTGCCATAAATTCAGGACCCACCGGTTCTGAAATGGTAGTATTAATCAGGTTATTAATTATGATTATATCCTGCTGGCTTAGCGACCAGTCCCATATTTCATCCACCGCATCCACTTGTTCCGGTCTCCTTGCGCCCCATAATGCGATATCTGCACCCTGGTCGAGAATCCATCTGACGGCAAGATGGATAATCTTTTTATCATATTTACTATTTGCAAAATGAGCGACTTTATCAACCGCCTCAAGGTATGTATTATATAATGGCTGCTGAAACTTAGGGTCGTACTTTCTTAAATCGTCTCCGTTAAATTCCGTATCAGGTTTCATCTTTCCTGTCAAAAGACCTCTGCATAATGCTCCATATGTAATCAGCTTAATCCCATTTTCCTTACAATAGGGAAATACTTCATCCTCAGCGCCTCTTTCGAAGAGGTTATAAGGAGGCTGACAAAAGTGCAGCGGTGCCGATTTGCGGAATTCTTCCATCTGAGCTGATGAATAATTACTGACTCCGATAGACCTGATTTTTCCCTTTTCGAGAAGTGTATTCATTGCTTCTGCAGTTTCTTCAAAGGGGACGCTGTTGTCAGGCCAGTGAATCTGGTATATGTCTATGTAATCCAGCTGAAGCCGACGGAGTGAGTCATCTATTTCCTTGAACAATCTTTCCTTAGATGAATTGCGCACAATATTTTCATTTTCATCCCATTCAAGTCCTGCTTTGGTGGCTATAATTATTTTCTCTCTGTCTCCAAAATTTTGTAGAGCCCTGCCAATGATTTCTTCCGATTTTCCAAACCCGTAGGCAGGAGCGGTATCTATCAGCGTTATTTCTTTTTCAAGGGCTGAATGAATTGTATTTATTGATTGCTTTTCATCAGTGCCTCCCCACATTGCACCTCCGATTGCCCAGGTTCCCAGTCCAATTCTTGAAATCTCTTTGTTTAATACTTCTGTGTTTAAAGTCTCCATTTTCTCCTTAATTATAGATGATTATATATAATATTTAATCATAATAACATTTTATCATTATGATCAAAATCAAGATGACATCATTTCCTGTAATTCCCGGGCATTTTTAACGGCATATCCGCTGTCATCATTATCGAAATAAATATAAACATCCTTGTTTTTTTTCTGCCAGTCCTTAATCGATCCTGCCCAGCCCGACAACTGCTTTTTACTATAATTTCCCTGGTATTTTCCACCAGGTCCATGTAAACGTATGTAAACAAAATCTGCGGTTACCTCTTTCGGGGTCAAAGTTCCTGCAAGTTCATAAATACAGAAGGCAGCGTTGTGTTCTTTTAACAAGTCAAAGACTTCATCATTCCACCAGGATTTTTCTCTAAATTCAAAAGTGTACCTGTACTTGTCAGGCATAGCCTTAATGAATTTCTGAAATCTTTTTTTGTTAAAGCCCCAGTGTGGAGGAAGCTGAAAAAGAACTGGTCCGGTTTTCTTCTTTAAATGCTTTAAACGTGTAAAGAGCTTTCGGCTGCTGGTTTTCGGGGCCTTCAGCTTTTTCATATGGGTTATATACCGGCTTCCTTTTACGGAGAAAAGAAAATCTTTTGGTGTTATCTCTCTCCAGGTTTTTAATGTTTTTGTACTAGGGAGATGATAGAATGAATTATTTATCTCAACGGATTTCAATCTTTCAGAGTAGAACTCAAGCCATTTATTTTGTTTAAGATCATTGGGGTAGAAGTTTTCTTTCCAATGATTATAGTTCCAGCCCGAAGTACCTATATATATCTTTCCTTTTGCCATAATTATTCCTCAATTCTTTTCTCCTTCTCTTTGTCAAAAAGAAGAAGCTTACTTTCATCGAATTCTATACCTATTCTTTCACCTTCATTAAATGGAGGCTTTTCCCAGACCTTTGCCATAAACTCTTTCCCCTCTATCGTAATGTAAAGAAGTGATTCTCCTCCCGCAGGACCTATCATTTTAAGTTTTCCTTTTAATCTCCCCTCGCTTTCAGGCACCACCTTAATGTCTTCCGGCCTTAATCCTGCAATCACGTTTTTATCTTTTTTATCAACCAGCCGTTCTATTTTCCTGTCCGCCTTGCTGATTATTTCCATATCCAGAATATTCATAGGTGGCGACCCGATAAATTTCGCTACGAACAGGTTGTCAGGCTCATTATAAACCTGATAGGGTGTTCCTATCTGTTGTACTTCTCCTTCTCTGAGTACCGCTATTGAATCTCCGAGAGACATGGCTTCTGTTTGATCATGCGTTACATAGATAGTTGTAAGGTTCAGTTCTCTTTGTATTTCCTTCAATTCGCTTCTCATAGTAATTCTAAGCATTGCATCAAGGTTTGAAAGCGGTTCATCAAGAAGAAGTACATTAGGCTCTCTTACGATGGCCCTTCCAAGAGCAACCCTCTGCCTCTGACCGCCGCTTAATTCTCCGGGTTTAGCTTCGAGGATGGCCTTTATTTCAAGAATACCCGCGGCCTTCTCCACTTTCTTGTTAATCTCATGTTTATTCATTTTAGCAATCTTTAATGGAAAAGAAATATTCTCTCTCACACTCAAATGGGGATACAAAGCATAGCTTTGAAAGACCATTGCTACGTCACGTTCCCTGGGTGATAAAAACAATTTCTGTTCTACAGATACCACTGATTTATCCCCGAATCTGATCTCTCCGTCAGAAGGTCTTTCTATGCCTGCAATTATATTAAGAAGGGTCGATTTACCGCATCCGCTTGGTCCAAGCAAAACAAAAAATTCGCCAGACTTAATCTCTATGTTGATCCCTCTTAGCGCTTTTACGGTACCCCTTCTAACTGTGAAGAAGTTTTTTCTTATATTTTTTATACTTACACTCTTCATCCTTTGACGGCTCCCTCAGTTAAACCCTGGATAATATATTTCTGGAAAAAGGCGATCAGTATTATGAGGGGTATAACAGCAATCACTGCACTGGCCATTATATACCCCCAGGGGACCTGCCCATGCAGCCCTTCAAAAAGTGCTATCCCTACAGGAATTGTTCGTGCCTGATAGTCAATTGTAAGCATCAGCGCGAATAAAAATTCATTGAAGGAATAAATAAGTATCAGCATAAAAGTAGAGTAGATACCGGGAAGTGCTACAGGAAATATTACTTTCTGAATTATCTGAAGACGGGTAGCCCCATCAACCAGGGCAGCTTTATCAAGTTCTGTTGAAACGCGTGAAAGATAACTGAGCATAATCCATAGCGCAAGAGGAAGTCCGAGTGTAATGTACGGGAATATTAAGGCATAATATGTATTAATCCATCCAAGCCAGGTCATCAGCTTGAAAAGATAACCTACAATGCTGATCTGCGGGAACATAGAGAATGCAAGCAGCACCAGTGGAATCACTATTCTTCCGGGGAATGTCAGTCTTGTAATTGCATATGCCGATAGACCGGCAAAAATTGTTGAACTCAGGGCTGAGACAATGGAGATAATGAGGCTATTTCTTAAGTAATCAAGCAGATGGGCAGATCCGTTCTGCAGCAGGTCTGTATAATTGGTAACTGTAAATGATAGGGACTTACCTGAGGCAAGGAAATCCGGATTTTTTGTCAGGGAAATGAGTATCATCCAGGTGAAAGGGATGAGACAGAAAAGCAGGAGAAAAACAGCTCCGAAGATTTTAAAGAGAGTTATAATTCTCTGTTCTCTCATTTGACCATCTCTCTAAATCTTCCAAGATTTATGTAGACCACTGCAAGGAGTGAGGCTAAGAAGAAAACAAAAACAGATACTGCAGAACCATATCCGAAATCTCCGGTAACGTAGTAGTTATAGGCATACAGCGAGATTGATGTTGTGCTGCCGCCGGGTCCGCCGCCGGTCAGAACATAAACCAGGTCAAATATTCTTATGGCATCAACCGTCCTGAAAAGCAGAGCCACAACAATAACGGATCTTAGCAAGGGAAGTGTAATTCTAAAAAATCTTTGAATAAAATTAGTCCCGTCAATCATTGCCTGTTTATAAATCTCGCCCGGTATAGTGGATAAACCTGCCAGAATTATAATAGCCATAAAAGGTGTTGTCTTCCAGACATCAGCTATTACAACAGATGCGAAGGCTCCGAATGATGAACCCAGCCAGCTGACCGGTGCATTTGTGATTCCGAAAAACTGTACGACGTAGTTAAATAAACCATATTCGTAATTATAAATCAGCTGCCAGATCCTGCCTGAAATGGCTATCGGAATTGCCCAGGGGATGAGTATCGCTACCCTGAACAGCCCCCGTGCCGGCAGAGTTTCATTTAGAACCAGTGCAAATATTAACCCGAATATCAACTCAAGCGTTACAGAAGCCAGCACGAAAAAGAGAGTAAAACGTACAGCCTGCCAGAAATGCGCATCTCCAAGCATCCTGCCGTAGTTTTTTAATCCAAGGAATTCTGAAGGAAGGAAGGTAACATCCCGGTTCAGACTGGTGATAATTGTTCCTGCAACAGGGATAAGAATAAAGACTACAGCCGTAACTACCAGTGGTACGTTAAACAGTAAACCGGTTTTTGTGTCGTTCTGGTTGTAGGCTGGTTTAATCTTCATAAAGCTTATCTATTTCTTTAAGTTCATCTTCTATCGTCCGCAGAGCATCTTCGGGACTCTCTTTGCCTGCCAGGCAGTTATTGATATACCTCTGTATAACTTCTGATACCTG
Organism: uncultured Bacteroidota bacterium; assembly: GCA_963839165.1. GTDB lineage: Bacteria > Bacteroidota > Ignavibacteria > Ignavibacteriales > Ignavibacteriaceae > DATFVA01. The sequence continues at coordinate 87,957 of CAWIUG010000024.1, forward strand.
CTGATAATAAGGCAGTGCGGGCCGGGCGACGGTATGATCAAACGCTTCCTTTAACATCTTAACGCGGGTTATTTTTTTCTGAACCTCCTTGTCTTCATAAACATCCTTTCGCCCGGGATTCCAGCCAATTCTCATAAGCATTTCCTTTTGTATTCTGAAGGAGGTAACGAACTTTACAAACTGCCAGGCTTTATCCTTCATGTCGGAAAATCTTGAGATACCTATATGCCATCCACCCAGGGCAGATACTGAACTATCTCCATGTGAATGCGGCAGGAGCCTTATCCCGGTTTTACCTTTAACAGCGGAATTTTCTGACTGATGAAGCTGCCATGCATATGTCCAGTTCCTCTCGAATAAAGCATTGCCCCTCTGAAAGGTTCTTCTTACTTCTTCTTCTTTCATTTCTGTATAGGTGTTTTCCGGAGAGACGTGATACTTCCATATAAGGTTCTGCATATACCTGAGTGCTTTTACATTATCGGTTGTATTTATATTGATTGAATCTCCCTGCATAATTCCGCCTCCCATCGAAGCAGCGAATTCAAGAAATGTACATATCAGACCTTCATACTGGGCACCCTGCCAGACGAACCCATTAAAGCCCCGATTAGATTTCCTTTCTTCTTTTTGAATTCTGATGCTCATATCAATGAGCTGCTGCCATGTTTCAGGCGGATCGGTGTAGCCATATTTTTCAAGCAGATCTTTTCTATAATAAAGCAAAGCAACATCAATAAAGACCGGGAGGGCATATAATATATTATTATAGCTGTCAGCCTGTCTGATTGTTTTGCTGAAAAACTGATCTGTAGAAAAACTATCTTTTTCCGCGAAGCTGTTAAGTGGTTCCAGCCAGCCGGATTTAACAAACTGGTCTATCCATATCACGTCCATCAAAAATATATCGGGATTGGGCTGAGTGGCTTCAAGTGAAACAACAAGGGCCTGTCTTCGCTGGTCTGAATAAGTCGGCTGCCTTACAAGCTGTAAGTTGTAATGATATTCATCTTCGAATTCGTGGACAATGGTTTCCCAGAAATTTATTTCCTCAGGCGAACCTCCGATCCAGATTGTAAATTGCTTTTCTTTGCCGCCGCAGCTGAAAGTTGATAAAGAAAGAAGACTTAGGATAAAGGTTGTAAGGAACCATTTAAAATGATTAATCCTATTATCCTTAATTGACAACACTAAGGCTTTGCTATTCCTATAACACCGCATGCAGCACGTGGTCCGGCATTTCCCGAAGGCTGGGAAGTCAGATCATCCTCACCTTCATGCACAACCACACTTCTCCCGATAATTGAATGAGGTCCTGCAAAGCTCATTAATGTATCGGTAATTTCGAGATGAGCATTCCCATCCTGACCTGCTTCAATATTACCAAGGTCGCCCACATGTCTTACTGAATCTGTCGGCGCTCCATGATTTACGTTATCAGGATTAAAATGACCACCGGCTGAAGATCCGTCATCTGCTGTACAATCACCATACTCATGAATATGAAAGCCATGTTTACCCGGTTTCAGTCCGTTTATGTCGGCAACTATTCTTATTCCATTAGCTTCTTTAGTAAAAGTAACCGTTCCGGTTACGTTATTTCCTTTAGTGCCATGAAGTTCGGCAACAGCTTTTGTTATCTTCTGCTGATCCTTAATTACTGTACCAGATGTATCCGAAGATGTAGCCGGCATCTGTCTTTCTGTATTTTGCTGACAGCCAGATCCGAAGATGACCAAAACTATGAGCACCATTACTGAGCTTATAAATTTCAGCATAATATCCTCATTTATTATTATAGTTAAAGCGGCTTCAATATTATGAATACTGCAGTGATAAAGGCAGATAATATCTCCTTTATCATATTGGATTACTCTTTGTCTACTTTTCCAGCGTGTCTATTATTTTTTTGCAGAAAGCCGGAAGGTCGTTTGGATTGCGCGAAGTAATTATATTTCCATCTTTCACAACTTCCTGATCTATCCACTCAGCTCCGGCGTGAATAAGATCGTCTTTAAGCGAAAAGAAACTCGTAACTTTTTTCCCATTGATTACTTCAGCTGAGGCTAACATCCATGGACCATGACAGATCGCTGCGATAGGTTTCTTTTCATCATTCATTGTCTTAACAAATTCAACCATCTCTGGAACTCTTCTCATATGGTCGGGTGAGTAGCCTCCCGGAATGATAAGCGCGTTAAACTCATCTGTCTTAACCCCCACAATAGATTGATCGGCCTTAGCCGTTAATCCATGTTCGCCCTCATAAGTCTCTACCTTTGGAGCAACAATACAGATTTCCGCTCCTTCTTCCTTCATTCTCAGGTATGGGTACCAGAATTCAAGATCCTCATACATCTTTTCCAGAAATATTGCAATTTTTCTTCCTCTCAATTTCATATCTGAAATTACCTCCTATGCTAATCCTTTTGTGGATATTACTTTAAATTCATCAGCGCAGTGATTACAGCAGAAAATGCTGCCGTCTCTTTCTACTCCATGCCCGATAACCTTACATCCGCAGTGTTTACATTCTGGAGCGAGTTTATGGATGGCGCATTCAAAGGAATCGAAGACGTAAATCTCTCCTCCTTTATGTACCTCAAATGAGCCGGAATAATCATTACCACATACTTCACATGCAGCCATAAGTTACCTCTTTCTATTTATTATCAAATAACTTAGCACTTATAGCTGTAAGCAGTATTGAGTTAAATCAAACCAATAGGGAGATGGGAATTAATTTATCTTGCTGAAAAGAGTATTGAGCGATTCAGCGAGCGTAGGGTGTGTGAATATACCCTCTTTCAGAGCAGTATACTTTAGATTTCCCATCATTGCTATCTGGATCATTGCAGCTATTTCCCCCCCGTTTACTCCAAGGATTGCACACCCAAGTATTTTTCCGGAGGAAGCATCTACAAGGGCCTTCATTATCCCGCTTGCTTCGCCAAGCTCTTCAGCTCTTGCAACATGACTCATTTCCATTTTTGCAACCTTATAGTTAAGACCCTTTTCCCGGGCCTCCTTTTCGGTTACCCCTATCCTTCCAAGCTGTGGATCTACAAATACAGTATAGGGAACAAACCTGTTTCTTATTGTGTGAGTTTTATTTCTTAAAAGATTGTCTCTTATCACCCTGAAGTCATCATATGAAATATGAGTAAAAGCCGGACCTCCTTTAACATCTCCGATAGCGTAAATACCTTTTACGTTAGTCTGCAGTTTGGTATTAACTGTTATATGCCCCCTTTTATCTGTTTTGATTCCTGCTGCCTTTAAATTCAATGATTCCGTATTCGGTTTTCTTCCGACAGCAATGAGTAAATGGGATCCGGTAAGATAATTTTCCTTCCCATGGGCAGATAGCTTTAATTTTACCTCCCCTTCTTCGGTATTGCTGATTTCCTCAGCAGATGTATCTTTTAATATATTTATTTCATCATTCCGCAGGATCTTCTCCAGCTCATCAGCGATATCTTCATCCTCCCTTGAAAGGAGCTGAGGCCCTCTCTCGATAATTGTAACCTGACTGCCGAATCTTCGGAACATCTGACCAAATTCCAGTCCGATATAACCCCCGCCAAGGATCATCAGATGAGAGGGTTTTTCCTCAAGTTCCATTATAGATGTGGAGGTAAGAAAATCTACTGTATCGACCCCTTTGATCTGAGGAATTAAAGGACCCCCTCCGGTATTAATGAAAATATTATCAGCCGTTATAGTTTCTGATCCGCCATTATTAAGTTTTATCCTGATAAGTTTCTTGTCAGCAAATTCTGCCTCTCCTCTTATCAGCTTAAGGTTTTCAGTTCCCTCGATTCCTTTTTCCAGTCCCTCCCGGAATGAACTCACAATTTGTTTTTTGCGGTTAATAACCTCCCGTAAATTTAATTCCACCTTAGAATTATGCACCCCATAGACTTCGGCTTTTTTTGTCAGGTGCATAACCTTCGAACTTGCTTCCATTGTTTTGGAAGGTGTACAGCCGTAGTTTATACAGCTTCCACCGACTAAATATCTCTCTATCAATGCCGTTTTCCATCCTTCAGCTGCAAGCATTTCAGCAAGAGGTACTCCGGATTGACCTGTTCCGATTATAATCGCATCATATTTGGTTATATTTTCCATAATTCCTCTATTGTACGTTCCATTCATTATTATCTTTTTGAACCAGCTTACCTGCGGATTTTGGTCCCCAGCTTCCGGGTTTATAATTTGGAAAATCCAGCCAGGGATCTGATTCCCATTTTTTGATAATGGGATCAACAATCTGCCATGATTTGTAAATCCACTCGGCATGGGGAAAAGTGTCTGGTCACCCTGCATCGCATCACGGATAAGCCATTGGTAAGAACTCGGAGGTTCTTTAATTCCAAATGCTCTGTCATAACGGAAGTTCAGGTTAACAGGCCTAAGCTGAAGTTCAGCCCCCGGCTGCTTTGCAGTAAAAGTATATAAGATGCCTTCATTAGGCTGCAGCCGGAATGTTAAAAGGTTATGCTTTTTCTCTTCCTCAATGTTGATTGGGAACATAAGATGCGGTGTTGGTTTGAACTTTATGGTTATCTCTGACAGTTTCTGTTTCATTCTCTTTCCTGTTCGCAGGTAAACAGGTACTCCCGCCCAGCGCCAGTTATCAAGGGTGAGTTTAATTGCCGCATATGTAGGAGTCATCGACTTCTTATCCACATCTTTTTCATCACGGTATCCATTAACCTGTTTGTCTTTCATTTTTCCCGCATCATACTGGCCGAGAACAACGTCTCTTTCAATGTTGATCTTACAAATTGAATTAAGCACCTTGAGTGTTTCACTCCTCAGTGAAGTGCTGTCGTAGTTCACAGGCGGATCTATAGCTGCCATGCACAACAACTCAAAGAGGTGATTCTGTATCATATCTCTTATCACGCCGGTTTTCTCATAAAACCCGGCCCTTGAACCAATTCCTATATCCTCTGAAACAGTAATCTGAATGTTATCTATGTAGTTCCTGTTCCAGATGGGTTCAAAACCGGGATTTGCAAACCGGAAGACTACCATATTCTGTACGGTTTCTTTCCCGAGAAAATGGTCGATGCGGAATATCTGGTTTTCTTCAAAAACTTCATGAATATCTCTGTCGAGTTCACGGGCTGACTGCTCATCGGTACCAAAAGGTTTTTCGATAATAACACGACGCCATCCATTATTACTTTTTGAGAGTCCTGACTCAGCAAGTCTTTTTACAATTATAGAATAAAAGGAGGGTGCGGTTGAAAGATGGAATAGTATGTTGTCCGGTAACTTCAGATCCTTCTGCAGCTGTGAAATTTTCTCCTTCAATCTTTTGTACGACTTTGAAGGATCATCCTTGAAATTCCCCGGTATATAAAACAGATTTTTGGCAAATTCCTTCCACTGGTCCTCACCGCAGATGCTGTTTTTATTTACTGCTTCAAACATTTCTTTTCTGAAATCATCATCCGAATATTCGGTTCGTGAGAAACCGATTACAACGCATTGTTTGGGCATGAGATTTTGACAATTCAACGCGAAAAGGGAGGGTATCAATTCCTTATGCGCAAGGTCCCCTGATGCTCCGAAAATAACTACAATACAGGGATCAGGTGGCTTACCTTTCAACATTCCCTGATGCTGCACTTCAATCATATCATTATTACCATTATTGCCGTTGGTTTTTGCCATTTATTTTTCCTCCTTCACAGCGTGTCCTCCGAACTGGTTTCTCAAAGCCGCGATTACCTTTGCTGAGAACGGATTATCCTGCCTGGAGGCAAACCTCTCGTAAAGTGAGATGGTAATGGCGGGAACGGGAATTGCATTTTGAATTGCAAATTCTGAGGTCCACCTTGCAGTACCTGAGTCATCTACGTAGGGAGCTATTTTATCGAGAGAATTGCCTTCTTCCTTAAATGCATCAGATGCAAGTTCCAGGAGCCAGCTTCTTACCACGGCGCCATTATTCCAAAGATTAGCAACTTTTTGAAGGTCTATATCGAAGTCGCTGCGGAACATACACTCAAATGATTCTCCTATTCCCTGAAGCATTACATATTCCAGGGCATTGTGTATCATCTTAACAAAATGACCCGCACCACTTCCGCCTACGTGAGCATATCCGTTCTCGGGTGCAAGCGATATAAATACAGGTTCAACGCGTTTCACAGATTTTTCAGGACCGCCGACCATTAGGTTGTAGCCTATTTTCAATCCCCAGATACCTCCACTCACACCTGCATCAACAAAATGAATTCCTTTTTTCCCGCACTTCTCTGAATTTTTAATTGATTCTGTGAAGTGAGAATTTCCTCCATCAACGATCAGGTCATCTTTATCAAGAAGCTCGAGCAGTTTGTTGATCGTTTCGTCTGTAGGCTTGCCATGCGGGACCATTATCCAGACATTTCTTGGCTTTTCAAGTTTCGATACTAAATCTTCAATAGAACCAGCCCCTGTTCCTCCATCCTCCTCAGCTTTCTTGACAAGATCCTTATTCAGGTCGAAAGCTACTATTTCGTGATTATCTTCTTTCAGTCTTTTTAGCATATTGCTCCCCATTTTTCCCAGACCGATTAAACCGATTTTCATTTTATCTCCTTTTCAGATTTCAATGTTAAACTCTTTTAATTTTGTTTCGAGGTCCTCAGGCTTTTCAAGCAGTACTGCATTCATCCCGGATGACCTGGCTGCCTGATAGTTTTCCTCCCTGTCATCAACAAAAAGACATTCCCCAGGTTTTTTATGAATGATATGCAGAGCCTTGTCAAAAATTTCGGCTTCAGGTTTTCTGACTCCCATGTAGCATGAACTAAAAAAACAATCAAAATATTTGTCGAGACCGAACCTATTAATTCTGTACTTATTCAATTCACGTGATTCATTATTTAATGCTGCCAGCTGATATTTCCCCACGGCGCAGAGTCTATTGAGCAGCTTTAATGTGGAATTGAACGGTCGGGATTGAGAGAACATAAATTCTTTATAGTCCTGCCTCGAAAAATTTCTTTCTTTAAAAAAAACTACCTGATCAAGATATTCATCTAATGTGAGCTTTCCCTTCTCAAACTTTTTAAACACCGGCTTATGTCTTTTTTCCATTTCCTCATAATCAAGAGAGAACAGAACCGTTGATTTTCCTCTGGAAATATGATCCCAGCCGTTAGTTAAACATACTCCCCCTACATCAAAAAAGATGGTTGAAATGTTTTTCACTTTATGATTTCATTTATTCTTTTCAATGACTCTTCAATATTGCTGCCCAGGTGCATCCTGATGACGCGTCGGTTTTTATCATTCAGCGATCTGAAATCACCCAGTGCCTGAGCCCGTTGCAGTGTAGCAAATCCATAATCTTTTCCCGGGATGGCCAGCTCATCCTGCGCTTCATATGTAAACATTATGAAGACACCTTTATTAGGGCCGCCTTTATGAAGCTGTCCCGTTGAATGCATATATCTTGGACCATAACCCAGAGTTGTAGCTACTTTCAGGTTATTACGCAGCTTCATTCTAATCTGCTGGAGGAGTTTCTGCCTTTGAGGTGTTTGTAGAAAATATGCTAATATACTCAGGTAATCGGGTGACTTTGCAAGTTTGATAAAATTATTAAGAAATGCAGAGAGACCCTTTCCACGGGGCGCCCAGTCAGCTTCTGGATCATAGAAAATTGAAATACCATTTTGGCTGACAGCAGGTTCACCTTCACCAAAACTCCCTTTCTCTTTCCACTCACTTAGCAGATCCTTACTGTTCTTTTTACTTTCTGAAACATTAGGTTCATTAAAAGGATTAACATTAATTATTCTGCCGGCTGCAGCTGTAGCCAGTTCCCATCGGAAAAATTCCGCTCCGAGGGCAGTCTTATTCTTCAAATCAATTTTGATAACCGGGTGACCCGCTTTATGCAGAGCACTCAGCTTTTTCTCCTCTTTTTGATTCTCATCATTTCCTGAATGCAGATAAACAAATACCCTATCATTGCTGTAAACCTCAGGTTTTCCGGCATCTTCCCCTTCAACAGGAAGGATTCCTTTTCCTTCTTTTCCCGTGCTTTCGGCAATAAGCTGTTCAACCCAATACCCGAAGGCGTTTATAGAATTTGAAAGTACAAAAGTAACCTTATCTCTTCCGAGCCTTGCATTTATTCCGATTTCAGTTCCCAGTGAAAGCGCGGGGTTGGATTCAGAAGGAATGAAGGGTCCGCAGTTTATTTCCATCTGGTGAGCATTGTGCAGGATCTCCTTAATATCAATGCCGATCAAGGCCATGGGTACAAGTCCGAAATAAGATAATGCAGAGTACCTACCTCCGTAATCCTCCGGATTAGTAAAAACTTTTCTGAAATTCCTTTCTTTTGCTTCATTCTGAAGAGGAGTGCCTTCATCGGTTATTGCTATAAACTGTCTTCCCGGATCTTCAATATCTCTTTCTTTAAGTAGATCATAGAAATAGTGATCAAAGCTCAGCGTTTCCGTTGTTGTGCCTGATTTACTTGCGACAATAAAGAGAGTTTTATTCAGATCAACCTTGTCTTCAACATTTTTAACAGCTGCAGGATCGGTATTATCAAGCATAATAAGCTGGGGGTAACCCGGTTTTGAACCGAAAGTTTCTTTTACAACTTCAGGACACAAACTACTCCCTCCCATTCCAAGGAGTACAACGAATTTGAACTTTTCATTCTTAATTTCTTTTGCAAACTCAATTATGTCTGCAGCGCGGTCTATGAAATCATTTATATTCAGCCATCCGAGTCTGTTTCTTATAGCTTTTGTTTCCTCTTCACCCGATTTCCATACATATGGATCTTTAGAGAAAATTCTCCTTGAAATTTGTTTCTCATCTAAAGAACTAAAAGCCGATTTTATTTCCGATTCATTTTCTCCGTATTTAATTTCCTGTTTTCCGGTTCTTTCTGAAAGAAAGCCAAGCCGCTTTGCTGCCAGTGTTTTCATAAGGTTGTCATACGGTTTAATGAATTTCTCTATGCCTTCATTAACCAGTTGTCGGGTCACAAAACCTATATCAATTCCAACCCTGCCAAGATCCTCAAAAGTTTTTTTGGCATCCTCAACACCTTCTTCAATTGAGTTTTCATAAATCCGGCCATGGTCTGCAAAAGCATCAATTGTATCATCGGGAAGAGTATTGACAGTATGAGGGCCAATGAGAGCTTCTACGTAACGGACATCAGAATAAAGCGGGTCCTTTGTACTTGTGCTCGCCCATAAGGGTTTTTGAACCCGCGCTCCGTTATCGACCAGTCTCTGCCAGCGTTCACCGCTGAATACGTTTTTGAATTTCTGGTAGGCAATCTTAGCACTCGCTATTCCGGCTTTGCCTAAAAGATTTTCCGGCCGGGGATCACCTGTTGTTTTTTCAGGAATAATATAGTGTCCCAGCAGCTGATCAGTTAATACATCGATACGGCTTAGGAAAAAGCTGGCAACAGAGGATATGTGTTTAATATCTTTCCCCTCGTCCAGCCTTCTCTCCAGCGCCCTGATGTAAGCCCATGCTACAGCTTCATAACTTTCTATTGAGAATAAGAGAGTAATATTTATGTTAATCCCTTCGTACAGGCATTGTTCAATTGCAGGGACTCCCTCTTCGGTACCGGGGATTTTAATGTAGCAATTTGGTCTGTCAACTTTTGAAGATAATCTTCTTGCTTCTTCAATCGATCCCTCTGTATCGCGTGCAAGGTAGGGTGAAACTTCAAGACTTACAAATCCATCTGTCCCGTCGGCTTCATCATAGACCGTCCTTAATATATCGCATGCATCCTGAACATCCTTTACAGTAAGTTCCTCATAAATTTCCTGAACACCTTTCTTTTCTTTAACAAGTTTTTTTATCTGATCGTCGTAGTCGGAACCTTTTGAAATTGCCTTATTAAAAATACTGGGGTTTGAGGTGATACCCCTTAATCCATACTCAGCGACTCTTTTTTTAATCTCTCCCTTTTTAATTTTGCCTCGGGTCAGGTTATCTAGCCAGTAGCTCTGACCGTAATTTATAAGTTCATTTAAGACGCTCATCAATTTTCTCCTTTCAGAAAATCAGCCCCCTGTTGAAGGTTTGTTGAAATTTTATTTGTCAATCTCCGAGTAAATTTAACAGCATAACTACTTATTTAACAATTCCTTAGATCTTTTTGTCACATTTTCAACGGTGAACCCGTAGTGCTCAAAAATCTCTTTGTACGGCGCGCTCGCTCCGAATTTATCAACCCCTATAATTTTGCCTTCGTTTCCGACCCATTCACACCAGCCGAATGAAGTACCGGTTTCAACGGCAAGCCTCTTTGTAATATCCGGGGGTAACACGGCATTTCTGTACCCTTCCTCCTGCTCTTTGAATATTTCCCAGCTTGCCATGCTTACTACACGGGCGTCTATGTTTTCCTCAGCCAGTTTATCTTTGGAATCCAGCAGGAGTGAAACTTCACTTCCCGAACCCATCAGTATTATATCTGGTTTGTCTTCTTTTTCTTTGGAGATTATATAAGCACCTTTCATTACACCTTCAGGACTTTCAACTTTTTGGCTGTCGAAAATTGGAAGCTTCTGCCTCGTTAGTATCAGCATTGTAGGTCCCGACTGTCTTGTTAAAGCCGCCCTCCATGCATAGGCAGTTTCATTAGCATCAGCAGGACGGATAACGCACATATGGGGCATCGCCCTGAATGAGGCAAGATGTTCAATCGGTTGATGCGTCGGTCCGTCCTCTCCGAGGCCGATAGAATCATGGGTAAGAACATATATGATAGGAAGCTCCATTAAGGCTGCGAGTCTTATTGCAGGCCGCGCGTAATCCGTAAAAATAAAAAAGGTAGATACGAAGGGTCTGATCCCCCCATGAAGGTACATTCCCGAACTGGCTCCGCACATTGCATGTTCTCTTACGCCCCATGCTATATTTCTGTTTCCATAGTTTCCGGCTTCAATATAGTCTGAATCATCTATAAGGGTTTTTGTTGACGGTGCAAGGTCCGCGCTTCCTCCAACGAGCCATGGGATATGTGAAGCGAAACTATTAATGATTTTGTTAGACGCCTTACGGGTTGCAAGGGGACCATCCTCAGGTTTGAAGCGGGGTATATCTTCATCCCATCCATCGGGCAGTTCTCTTTTCTGGGCGTTCGCAAATTCTCCGGCGAGTTCAGGATATTTTTTCCTGTAATCCTCCATCTTAACATTCCAGGTATTCTCTTCAGTTTCACCTTTATGCACGGAATCACTCATGTGGTCAAGAACTTCATCAGGGACATAAAAAGGATCGTTCGAGGGCCAGTCATAAAATTCTTTGGTTGCCTTTACTTCATCCTCTCCAAGCGGAGATCCGTGAGCTTCGGGAGTATCCTGTTTTTCCGGAGCACCGTACCCGATATGGGAACGGATAATTATTAACGATGGCTTTTCCGTTTCTTCTTTGGCATTTTTAATGGCATCAGTAATTGCATCGAGATCATTTGCTTTTTCACCAAGATCCTGTATATGCCAATGATATCCTTTGAACCTCTGGGCAACATCATCGGAGTATGCTATATGCGTATCGCCTTCAATACTTATATGGTTATTATCATAAAACCAGATCAGCTTTCCAAGTTTTTGATGACCTGCAATAGAAGCAGCTTCGTTTGAAGCTCCTTCCATAAGATCACCGTCGCTGCAGAATGCATAAGTGTAATGGTTTATTATATCATGCCCCTCCCGGTTATATTTAGATGCCAGGTGAGCTTCAGCGATTGCCATTCCCAGGGAATTCATTATTCCCTGACCCAAAGGACCTGTTGTTGTTTCAACTCCCGGCGTTCTACCATATTCGGGATGACCAGGGGTTTTGCTTCCCCATTGTCTGAAATTTTTAATATCATCTAGGGAGATATCATAACCTGAAAGGAACAGTACTGAGTATAAAAGCATCGAGGCATGTCCATTTGATAAAATAAATCTGTCCCGGTCAAACCATTCCGGATTTTTAGGGTTAAATTTCAAAAATCTTTTCCATAACACGTATGCAAGCGGTGCAAGAGCCATAGGCGTACCGGGATGTCCCGAGTTAGCCTTTTGAACTGCATCCATCGAAAGTGTTCGTATTGTATTAATAGTCAGCTCCTCAATGGAAACCTTTTCGCTTGTTTTCGTTGAATTTTTCATCGTAAACCTCTTCTTAATAAAATGCTTATTCCATACTTCAAATAATTAATTAATAAACTTAACTTTATGTTTGTCAAGCGGTTGTTAGTTCAGTCAATATCACCTTGAGGAAATTTCATTCCATTATTGTTTTACTTTCTCATTCTTTTTGACATTGTTGCCGGAACTATTATTTGAGGCTCCGTTACCTGTCACTTTATCCAGTATCCAGTCGATCTGCTTCTTATCGAGAGTCTCATTCTCAAGGAGAGCTTCTGCAAGTGCATCGAGCATGGTTCTGTGGTCATATATCAAAGCTTCGGCTTTTTGTTCCATTTCAAGAAGGATCTTCTGAATTTCTTCATCAATTATTTGCTGGGTATGCTCACTAAAATCTTTCTGCTGAGCTAATTCTCTTCCTAGGAAAGGATGTTCCTCTCCCTGCTTAAACATAACTGGTCCCAGTTTTTCGCTCATCCCCCAGTTGCAAACCATTTTCCTTGCGATACGGGTTACCTGCCGGAAGTCTTCCGCAGCGCCGTTTGTTACATCATCGAATACAATCCTTTCCGCAGCTCTACCGCCGAGGGCCACGGTTATTCTGTCGAGCAGATATTGCTTTTTAAGATTGTACCTTTCAGTTTCAGGAATCTGTTCGGTAATTCCCAGCGAGCGTCCCCGGGGAATAATGGTAACCTTCTGCAGAGGATCTGTATTAGGGAGGAGTTTTGCGACAAGAGCATGACCTGCCTCATGATAGGCCACTACTTTTTTCTCCTCATCATTTATCATTTCCTCACGCTCCGCACCAAGCAGAATTTTATCGCGGGCTTCCTCAAAATCCAGCATATTGACCGAAGTCTTTTTCTTTCTTCCGGCTAGCAGAGCTGCTTCATTTACCAAATTTTTAAGGTCTGCACCTGAGAAACTTACAGTTCTTGCCGCAAGGTTTTCCAGGTTTACATCTTCATCCAGCGGTACGTGGCGGGTATGTATCTCGAGTATTTTTTTGCGCGCGCCTTTCTGGGGAAATTCGAGAGTGATCCTTCTGTCGAACCTTCCCGGTCGTGTCAGTGCTGGATCAAGTACATCAGGACGATTAGTTGCTGCCATAACCACGACTGATTCGTTTCTTTCAAATCCATCCATCTCCGAAAGGATCTGGTTCAAAGTCTGCTCTCTTTCATCATGACCGCCGCCGAGACCTGTTCCTCTGGCTCTGCCGACTGAATCAATCTCATCTATGAAAATAACAGCAGGGGATTCTTTCTTAGCATTTTCGAACAGGTCCCTTACGCGTGAAGCTCCTACACCGACGAACATTTCAATAAACTCAGAGCCGCTTATACTGTAGAAAGTAACATCTGCTTCTCCTGCCGTTGCCCTTGCCAGCAATGTCTTTCCGGTTCCGGGAGGTCCCATCAGCAGAATTCCTTTTGGAATATCCGCACCAAGCTTTGTAAATTTTCCAGGATCTTTTAGGTAATCGATTATCTCTCTTAAATCCTGTTTGGCACTCTCTAATCCGGCAACATCATTGAATGTCACCCCGGCTTTCTGTCTTCGGAAGCGTTTGGCCCTTGACTTCCCGATTCCGAACAGACCGCTGGAGCCTCCTCCTCCCATTCCACCCATTTGTCCCTGCATCTTATTTCTTATATAAAAGAAGTACCCGAAGATGAGTATCCAGGGAACTATCATAATGAGCATATATGTTAGCCAGGAATTATCCTGTGCTTCAGCATTTATTGTTACGTTATTACTATCGAGAATTTTCATCAGTTCATCGTCGTAGACAGAGGGTTTTATAGTTGAAAAATAGCGGAATTCTGTTGTGTCATTTTTCGCATGATCAGGTGGAAGGAATTTATGGTTGAACTTGCCGGTAATCTCGTTTCCCTTCATTGTAACATAATTAACGTTACCTTTTTTAACCTGATTCTTAAATGCTGAGTATGATATTTCGGCAGAAGGGTTTCCTCCGAATACATTGAAGAAATATGAAATTATCATCCAGAAGACGAAGAATATGATGAGATATTTCCACCACCCTGTAGTCTGGGGAACACGGTATTCCTGTCTGATTTTTTTCCCTTTATCATCTTGTTTTTCTTCACCCATTGTAAATATCCTTCCAAATTTCGACTTTAATTAATGGAATACTGTTTCTTAAAATCAATTTTGAACTTCTTTGCTGATAGCTGCATCACATATCATCAAATGAATCAGTCATCTTTCAGGAGGGCAGCGTCATCTTCGGGAATAGAGGGATTTATACTTATTCCTGAGCCGATCTCAAACCCGGCCCTGGTAGTAAGCCTGGGACGTACCTGAAAATACCAGTGGAGATGAGGCTCGCCGGCCTCATACCTGGCAGAAGTATTAATCATATAGTTATAATCAGGATCATTCAGTTTATCATAGTATGTTTTTAGTATACTCTTAAGAATTACAGCCAGATCCGATTTTTCATTGTCGCTTATCTTACCAAAGTCGGCTCTGTGCCTTCGGGGAATTATCCAGACCTCAAACGGTACATCAGCAGCATAAGGCACGAAAGCAACCATTGTTTCAAGTTCCATGACTATCCTGACCCTCTTTTTAAGTTCGTATTCGAGCATTTCGCAGAAGACACATTTCCCCCATTCATCATGGTATCGCTGAGCTTCTGTCTCATGCCACCTTATATGGTGCGGAACAAATCCGGTGACGATTAATTGAGAATGAGGATGGAGCAGAGAAGTACCGGCATGTTCTCCATGATTTCTGAAGATTAGAGGTATAAGGTTTTTATGCGTTCTCATAACATCCAGATATCGTTTATGATATGTTTCGATCACCCGGTGAACTTCATCTGAAGACATCAGCGGAATGTCCCTGTTATGAAAAGGACTTTCAATTATAACCTCATGTCTGCCGTA
Organism: uncultured Bacteroidota bacterium; assembly: GCA_963839165.1. GTDB lineage: Bacteria > Bacteroidota > Ignavibacteria > Ignavibacteriales > Ignavibacteriaceae > DATFVA01. The sequence continues at coordinate 103,021 of CAWIUG010000024.1, forward strand.
GCTATTCATTTTCATATAGATGTCTGTACGTTCCCGTTGGGGATCTCCTTCAGGGATTAAGGCAGGAAACTTATTAGGAACAACCCTTGTCTGCCAGCTTCCGTCTTTAGCTGGCATCTCCATAAGAATTGCCGGCAGTTTATCCTCATTACCCGAACAGAAGGGACAGTTTTTATCATGCTTCGGAAGATCTTTTTTATCTTTGCGGATTGAAAAGTCCTTCGGCCGGTCCCCTCTATCCGGCGCGAATATCACCCATTTTTTTGTAGCTTTATTCTGTCTAATCTGGTTATCAATCATTCCCGCTATATCATTTTTCCCAATATTTCCTTTTACCGTAATGTTCATGTATTTGATTTTCATATTCGCGTTCTACCGGAACTGAAGGATCGTATTCGGGACTATTTTTTATTTGGTCTTTTGTTAACTTGAGATAGAGCTCCGATTCACTCCATACAATTTTTTCTATCCAGTCTAATGCTATTATTACTTTCTTTCCGGGGAGCAGGCTTTTTGTATCAACAATCAGGTAACGGATATTCCACGTATCCTCATCTGCAAGGAAATCTTCAACATGTCCGATACGACCGTCACTTGCATGGATTCCATAACTTATTACTGTCCGGCTGCTCCTGAGATTGGGATTATCTTTACCTTCTTTTCTTCTCATCTCAAGAACTTCTTCTTCGGTTTTTGTAATAGCAGTATTTGCAGGCGGGAAGGCTCCGATTGTAGGTCCGCCGATCCCTGTCCAGTACATAGGCCAGCCATAATACCCGATCAGCTCTGTTTCCTTCTGCCTGGAGACAGGCCTTTCCTTATCAATTTCCGGACTATCTTCGATCTGCTGTTTATCAAGCTTAACTTCGAATATCCTGTCATCCCAGCTAAGTGATTTAAATGATTCAGGTGAAATAAGGACCAGCTTCTCAGCCAGCCAGCTCCCTGTATCAACTATTATGTATCGGATGATCCAGATATGATCATCAAAATAAAATTCGTGAAGCTTGCCGATTTCCCCGTCTATCGCTTTTATCTTAAATCCTTCCATTTCTTTCAGGCTGCGCAGCATAGTTCCTCCTGCAAATATTATCGCAACTTATTTTTTAATATGAACTTACGAATTGAATCCGCAAAGAGTGTTTGGCTGTATCACAAAAGGAATGGAAAAAGGAAGATTTCCTAAATTTTAATGAATTGACGACGGTCAGCTTACTTTTTTCTGGTGCTTATCACAAAAATATGCTGATCTTCCCCCGATCGTTTTTTTTCTGATCTTTCCGCTGCACCGGGGACAATCCTCTCCGGATTTCCGGTTCGGAAGGAGGTACGTCCGGGGCATCTTATTTATATCGGCATCAACGTCTATAACCTTATTAAGGACCTTATTCATCATATGGTAGATTTTTGTGATCTGATCATTTTTCAGCTTTTCGGTTTTTGAGGCCGGGTGTATACCGGCATTAAAAAGTATTTCATCAGAATAGACATTCCCTATCCCGGAAATAGTTTTCTGATCCATTAAAGTTGACTTGATGGTCCCGCGCTTTCCGTCAAGTATATCCCGGAATTTCGAAAGGTTAAGCTTATCAGCAACCGGATCAGGACCGAGATTTTTCTTTTCGATGAACTTTTGCTTGTCGTCTATTAAAAAAATATGGCCGAATTTCCTGGGGCAATCGAAAGCAAGATGGTATCCGTTTGAAAAGTTTATCTGCATCCTTGTATGATCTGGTTTTTCATCTTCATTTTTATAATACTGAAGACTACCAGTCATTCCAAAATGAAGTACGAGAATTTTATCATTATCTGTATGTGCAAAAAGATATTTTGCATGCCGGCTGGTTTTGCTGAACTTATCATTTTTCAGATTCATCTGGAGGGATCTTGAAGAGACCCCCTTCAGCATTCGCTTTGTATTAACATCAACATTTTGAATTTTTTTGTGGAGGGAAGTCCTGTTAAAATATTTTCTGAAACTTTCTACATCTGGAAGTTCCGGCATGGTTGTTCCTTTCTCTTTTTTTAAAAATAGAAGCGGATGAGGAAAAGTTTTGTGATAGTATAAACAGTATTACTGAAGTTTCTTTTTGATCAACAGTGAAATTTTATCACCGATGCTTAAAGAGGCAGTTGCCGCAGGTGAGGGGGCATTCAAAACATGAACCATATCTTTTGTTTCAACTATCCGGAAGTCATCTGTCAATCTGCCGTCTCTTTCCAGCGCCTGGGCACGAACCCCGGACCCTCCAGGCTCTATATCCTCCCCGGTTATCTCAGGGATTAACTTTTGAAGGGAATGAACAAAAGATGTCTTTACTAGCGAACGGTAATATTCTTTGAATCCCATTTTATAATGTTTCGATGCCATTTTCCAGAACCCCGGAAAAGATGCCATCTGCAGAACATCATTTAAAGAAAAATCCATTCTTGAATAGCCTTCACGTTTAAGAGCAAGAACTGCATTAGGACCAGCTTCAACCCCGCCTTTCATCATTCTTGTGAAATGCACTCCGAGAAAAGGAAATTTGGGATCAGGCACAGGATAAATAAGGTTCTTAACCAGAAACTCTTTATTCTTTTTAAGCTTATAATATTCACCACGGAAGGGAATGATCTGCAGCTCCGGTTCAACTCCGCACAGCTTTGCGATTCTGTCAGAGTACAAACCCCCGCAGTTAACAAGCAGTCTGCAGGTCATATCACCCTGTGTTGTCCTGATTATCAATTCACCCATATTTTTTTCAAGAGTTAAAAACCTGCAGTCGGGAATAAATTCACCCCCGTTTTCAATAAATATATCCAGGTATTTATTAGTTACCTGTTTGTAGTCAACAATACCGGTTTCTGAAACCAGGAGACCGGCAATTCCCCTTGTATGAGGTTCGTAATCTTTAATTTCATCGCCGTGAAGTCTTCTTATTCCCTTCAAACCATTTGCTGTCCCTCTCTCCTCAAGCATTTGAAGAAGTGGAATTTCTGACTCATCGGCTGCAACAACTAATTTTCCGCATCGTTCATGTTTAATATTATTCTGCTCACAGAAGCGGTACATCCTTTCTCTCCCTTCCACACAATTCTTCGCTTTGAGGGAGCCAGGTTTATAATAAAGACCGCTATGGATTACCCCGCTGTTATTTCCTGTCTGGTGTGAGGCAGGTTCACTTTCCGCTTCAATTACCGTAACCGTGTAATGGGAGGTTTGCTTCAGTATCATCGCGGAAGCAAGTCCCACTATTCCTCCCCCAATTATAATTATATCACTATTTGCAGAAGATTTCATTTTTAATATTTTCGTTTCGTGACTGTAAATTTACACTTATGTTGAACTTTCTGCACTATTTCGGTTGTCACTAAATTGTAATTTGAAATACTTTAACATTAAAGCGACTAAATAAATGTATAAGCAGAAAAATCTATATGAATAGACAACAAAAAATTACCCTGCTGGCAGGACTTCTTATTATAGCAGCTTCCTTTATCGTATGGCTTTCTTTCGGAGGAGAACTTTTTACAAAAACACAGGTGTTAATAGAGAAAAAGGACGAACTTTTTGGTACCACTTATAAGGAATGGAAGGATAAGTTTATATGGGGACTTGACTACACCCTCTATGTATCGGGAGCAGTAGTAGTGATATGTGGGGTTTTATTTTTTGTATTCAGAAAAAAGAAGGTAATTCAATGAAAACTATAAGAAATACTATCTCCCTGATAATCCTTTTTACTGCTTTAATTCCGGCCCAGGGGTTTAATGTGCAGACAAAAGGAGAACAGACATTCAACTTTAAACCCGGCAGTACAAACCAGGCCTCCTTTTATAGTACTACAACTCTTGAGGATGTACAAGGACTAACTAAAGAAATAGGCGGGTCAATTACATTTGATATAAATGATTTCAGCACTGTTCATGGAGAAATATCATTCCCCGTGCTTTCGTTAAATACCGGTATCGACAAGATGGTAAGGGATTTGAGAAGTGATTCGTGGCTGGATGCAGAGAAATATCCTGAAATTTCATTCAAGGTTAAAAAAGCAGTTAATATTAATCAGATATCCGATGGAAAGATTGAGGCAGATGTTATTGGTGATTTTTTCCTTCACGGTGTAACAAAAGAGGATACCGCTAAAGCTACCATAACCTACATCGGGGAAAGTCCTGCCACTCAGGAGAGGATGCCCGGGGATTTACTTGGAGTACAGGCAAAATTCGATATTAAGTTATCTGACTATAATATCAAGCATTTGCTTCTTGGTAGAAGAGTGGCTGAACAGATAGAAATAACCGTAAATCTTGTCGGTTCTAACAAAGTTTCCTTATAATAACATTAAAACAAGAAAGCGGGTGGATACCGACCATATGGGAAGAGCAGATTACCTTTCTGAAAAGCTTACTGATTAAGTAAATTGTAAACGGCGTCTTGAACCATATCGACAGACAACTCCTTAATACATTTAAAGAGAACATCGTCCCGGAAACAAATCAAAGGGCGCGGGGAATAAATGAAGCAGGGAGAGCAGTCGAGATTTAACCTTACAACGCTATGCTCTGTCTTCCACGGATGAATATAATAAGGATTGGTAGGACCAAGTATTGCAACAACCTTAAGGTTTAGGGCTGAAGCAACATGCATCAGGCTCGAGTCATTTGAAACAAAAATGCCGCACCTTGCCATTAGTGCCGCACTTTCTGCCAGGTTTCCGGATTCTATGACCCATGCATTTTCTGAGTTTATATCATTTTTTATTCTGTTCTTAAGACTATTTTCTTCCGGACCCCCGAAAATCAGGACCCTGGCACCCTTTTCATTAATAAGTCTTCTTCCAAGTTCAGCAAATTTCTCAGGCTCCCATCTTCTTTTCTCATGATTTTTTAGTATGGCTGAACCGGGATGAAATCCAATAATAAGATCGGAGCTGGTAAGGTTATTAGTTGAAAAGAAATTAAGTGCAAAGTTTTCATCCTCCAGACTCAGTGGGAAACTGAGAGGAGGTTCCTCATTAAAATTTTTACCGAGTAGTTTTTCAATAAGCTTTATGTTGGTCTGTACATTATGTGTGTGATCATCCTCAGTTACCCTGATATTATTAAGGTCCCCCAGGTTCTGAAGGTCCTTCCGCAGGTATTTTCCCGCCACCCTTTTTTCGGCACCAATAATAAAGTTGATGATATTATATTCTTTCCGATTTGAAGGGTAAACATTTATTGAAGCGTCATATTTTTTCCTGAGCCTCTGCAGAAATACCAATGAACGGACGGTCCCTTCTTTCAGAAAGTCGAAGTAATAAACTTTATCAAGGTCCGTATTCCGATCATACATATCCTTTACTGCTTTATACATAACGAGTGCTTCAATCCGGGCTTCGGGCAGTGCGTGGCGCAGCAGTTTGAGAGCCGGAGTAAACATCAAAGCATCACCAATTCCTGACAACGCAAGGATAAGTATCTTCATTGATATATCATTTATCTTTATAAATAAAAAATAAGCGGCACAGAGGCCGCTTATTAAAGAATCATTATAAAATTTTATTTACCGGTATCAGGCCTGGGTACACTATCAACCTCGACACGATCCTTCTTAGCCATATTAGCATATTTAGCGATGTTGGCTTTTACATTAGGATCATTCGGATACATCGTTCCGAGCCTCTGCCATAATCCCAGCAGTTTGCTGTAATCCTTAAGATTCTCATAAGTTTCTATAAGGATCCTGTATGGATTATAATACGACTGTACATCATTTGGATTCTGTTCCAGCCGCTTTAAAGCTTCAGTCTCAACCTCAGCTGCGATCTCTTTGTACTGCTTCGTAGCACCGGCATTCCAATACATATTACCTACTTCAAAGAGTATCTCGTAATCCATAGGAATATTTTCTCTCGGGATCTTCTTTTCCATCTCATCAAGTGCTGCTACAGCTTTTTTATCCTGGTTCGTATTTATATCATAAATCGCAAGTCTCATAAATGCATTACGATAATTCTGAGTCATTCTTATATGATTATCATCGAAGAAAATATGAGGATTATTCAGTCCGCGGAATTTAAAGCCGGGCTTATATGTCTTACTGTATCCGGGATTTTCTTGAAGTTCTTTTTCCAGTATTTCAGGATTGACAAATTCTACTCCCTGTTTCCTCTTTTCTGGTACAAGGCGCAGAGCCATTCCCTCCATTTTCAGGTAATCCTGCAGACCGATTTTACTGTCGTCACTACAGGTGACCGCAAAATATATAGGCCGCTGCCAGTTATTGGCCTCAACAATCTCCTTAACCATAAGGTCCTGTACCCTTACAGCCTTAACCTGACCGAAGGTAAGGGTGTTCTTCATCGTAAACTGTATGGCCCCCTGTTTCATCACAGAAGAATCAGAGATATCATATGTCTGGTAAACATCTTTCAATGCCTGCTGGCTGCTGGCCTTAGGCACAGGAACGGTTACCTTCTGAGTTTCCCACTGCACAGGTCTAAGCTGGTTTATCTGCTCATCGCTCATCCTGATATTTACAGTACCAACTCCATAGGGATCATTTTTCTTCAGCTGCTCTATATACCAGTTTGTATTAAGGAGACTGAGGTTAGCTATCTTAACATCACGGCGCACTCCTTCAACATCCTGAAGATACCATAAAGGGAAGGTATCATTATCACCATTAGTGAAGAGTACCGCATTAGGTGCACAGCTCTGAAGCAGGTTATAGGAATAATCCCACGGCACCCAGTTTTGTGAACGGTCGTGTGTAAAGTAATTTGTCTTATACATATTATAGGGAACCAGGATTACCCCGAATGCAAGTATACCGACCACACTGGCCGTCCTCAGGCTTTCGGCTGATATCTTCTCCATTGCCAAGTCGATCAGTCCGCGCACACCTATGGCTATCCAGATGGAGAAAACGAAGAAAGCCCCCACATAAAAGTAATCTCTTTCCCTCGGTTGAGGCTGCTGCTGGTTCTGATAGAAGGCAGTCAGGTAGCCCATAAGAATAAACATCACCATAAAGGCTGCGGCCATCTTCCAGTCCTTCTTGAAATGGAAGTAGATGCCTAATAATCCCAGAAGAAAAGGTACCGCGTAGAGCGAATCCTTTGATGAACCGTCAAAGTGAATTCCGCCAAGTATATTTCCGAAGAAGTTGCCGATCTGGTTGAATGGGGCAATATCAGGTCCATCATCCTGCTGCCAGCCTTCACGTCCCGCATAGTTCCACAACCAGTACCTCGTCATCATATGGTTCATCTGGTAACGCCAGAAGAAATCGAGGTCGCTTGAATAGTTGTTATATACCACCATTTGATGCGGTTCGGTGGCAAACCTTCTCTTAAAGGTGGGGAAGTCGCCATACTGCTCACGGTTCAGGTAGCTTACAAGTTCTGTGAAGTTATCCGGGTCATTCTCATTCATCGGGGGTTTCATATTAGCGCGGATAATCACCATCGCAAATGTTGTAAATCCGATAAGCACGAAGATAAACGACATCAGGGAAAGGTGAAGTGTAGGCTTATTCTCGCGTCTCGCATACATAACTCCATACCAGAGAGCTCCAAGAATAACAGCCAGTACTACCACAGCCAGGAAGCTGTTATCACCGGATATTCCAGCTATAATCTCCGGAAGGAATTTTACAACTCCCGGATAAGTAATAAACAGGGCTATTCCGCCAATTATGAGCGGCATATAGAATGAATTTCTTGTAAATATCTTCTTATAGAAAATTCCCATTATCAGAGCACTTATACCCAGAGCGATTAGCTTAAACTTGGTATCATATGCCTGGTAATCATCGGGAGAAGGAGGAGTAGAGGATGTGGTGCTTGCCCACATTGCCAGCGAGATTATCACAAGCAGTGCGGCGTGCGCAATAAATATATATCCTGTTTTCTTAAGGGCTTCTTCATCAATAACATATTTCCTGAACAATATGATCATCACTACGGGCACGATTGCAAGGACCGACATAAGGTGTACTCCGGTTGCAATTCCTATCAGGTAGGCAATCATAAGGATATATTTTTCATTATCCGGATTTTCTGCCTTCTCATTCCAAACAATTATCAGCCAGGTTACAAAAGCTACAAGGAAGATACTGAAAGCATAAACCTCAGCTTCAACACCGTTGAACCAGAAGGTGTCGCTGAAGGAAAATGAAAGAGCTCCTATTGCAGCAGCTAGATAAGTACCCACTGCATCAAGTGTACTCTGCGGCGTCTTACCGCGATAGTTCTCAATCAGCTTTACAGCTATTAAATAAAGGAATAAAATGGAAAGAGCACTGGTAAGCACGGAAATAGTATTAAACCTTAAACCAATGTTCGCCACAAAAGGCACCATCGAGAAAATCTTTCCCAGCAGCAGAAAGAAAGGGGCACCCGGGGGGTGCGGCACCTGCAGGTAGTAACCCGAAGCGATGAACTCACCACAGTCCCAGAACGAAACTGACGGCTGCACCGTTGAGAAAAGCACAAGCAGCGATATCAGGAAGGTAACGCCCGCAAATATTTTGTGAAGAACCTTATAATTCATCATAACCTCAAAATGAATAGAATCAAAAATTACTTACATTGTTTTTATTTATCAATGGTAAAAGCGTATGCAATATGCACTTTTCCCCCTTACCGATGGAACGGTTGTCATTGCAGTACTGAAAAAAGACGGTATAAAAATTATTCTTCTTTCTTTTAAATAGATTATCCAGTTTAGTTCTGTCTGCCGGAACATAGTATTTATCGTACAAACCTTTCAGGTTCTTAAGAGAAACAGAATCGAAATCCTCTTCATCTTTATGCATTTTCTGGAACATTTTATACATCTCTGTTTCCTCCCTCGTGAATTTTCTTTCGTATCTTCTTAAAGCCTCAAGGTATTTCTGCTGATCTCTGAAAGCCATGGTATCCTCCAAAATTATCTGAGGAAATAGAAAAATTATGGTCCAAATTAACTATTAAATCTCTCAAAAAACAGATTATTTGACGTTCACAGATGAACATTAATATCCCATCATTTATATTTGCATTCATTCATCCCCAGGAACGGAATATTTGACGCTTTTGTTTAATAAAAGTTCACATCCAGGAAAATCGGAATGAAAAATACGGAAAAACCCATAGTCTCGGTCGTGTTAAGCGTTTATAACCGGCAGAATTCACTTAAAAGATCACTTAATTCTTTGATCGCACAGTCGTTCCGGAATTGGGAGCTTATTGCCATAGATGACGGAAGCACAGATGATTCCTGCGCCATACTTGAAGAATACGCATCATTATTTGATAATATTAAAGTAGTTAAACAGGAAAACAGGAGACTTGCTTTCAGCAGGAACAGGGGTATATTCCTCTCGAAGGGAAAATACATCACATTTCTCGACAGCGATGATGAATATAAAGTAAACCACCTGTCCCAGAGAGTAGACTTCATGGAAAGGCACTTTGAAACAGATCTCATTCACGGAGGTGTAAAGGTTATTGGTGATGAATTTGTAAGGGATAAAAATAACAGGTTTTGCTTTATACATCTTTCAGAATGTACGATCGGAGCTACTTTTTTTGGAAAACGTCATGTTTTTGAAATGCTGAACGGTTTTAAGGAAAATATTTACAGTGAAGACTCGGAATTTCTAATGCGGGCCGAAAACTTATTTAATATACGGAAGATTGACATCCCTACCTATATCTATCACAGGGAAATTGGAGATAGTATTACACATAATTATGTCCCCTGATAAATACCAATATTATAAAATTTATAAACCATACGGAATGCTTTCTCAATTCACCGATGCCAGGGAAAGATTAACCTTAAAGGAACTGTATGACTTCTCTAAAGATATCTATCCTGTGGGAAGACTTGATGCCGACAGTGAAGGTTTGCTCCTTTTAACAAATGATAAGGGTTTAACTGATGCTTTGCTCAATCCTTCAAACAGACATGAAAGAGAATACTGGGTTCAGGTAGAAGGAATACCAGGTGAACGGGACTTGGAGATCCTCGGGAAAGGATTGATCATAAAAGGCAGAAAAACTATGCCTGCTGACACTGAGATAATTCCGTCCCCTCAGCTTCCGCCCCGGGTTCCACCTATCAGGGAAAGGAAAAATATCCCCGAGACCTGGATAAGATTGACGTTGAAAGAAGGAATGAACCGCCAGGTAAGAAGAATGACTGCTGCAATAGGTTTTCCCACACTCAGGCTAGTAAGGGTAAGAATAGAAAATATTCTATTGGAAAATATGGAGCCCGGGGAAGTCAAACCTCTTTCACGGAAAGAATTAAATGATCTACAAAGTACATTGAGGGCAGTAAAAAAATAATACCGCCCTCAAATGCAAATTTCCAGGTTCTTTATGCGGCCAATTCTGAAGTACAATGTGAACAGCGTGTGGCACTCAATGAAACCTTTTCGAAACAATAGGGACAATTCTTTGTAGTTGGAGCTTCCGGTGGTATCTCCTCCTGTTTTTTCTTCAGGTTGTTTATTGATTTGATTACCATAAAGATAGCGAAGGCTATGATCACGAAGCTGATAATCGTATTAATAAAGATCCCATAGTTAATTGTAACAGCACCGGCTTTTGTTGCGGCATCAACTGTGGCATAGGGGCCTGGTGCGGCTGCGCCCTGTTTTAGTACTACGAATAAATTAGTGAAATCAACATTACCAAGCAGCAGACCGATGGGTGGCATAATAATATCACTAACAAGAGATTTAACAATGGTCCCGAATGCAGCTCCAATTATGATACCTACTGCCATGTCGATAACATTTCCCCTCATTGCAAATTCTCTGAATTCTTTCCACATATTTTTTCCCTCAGTTGTGAATGAAAATATTAATTGACTAGTGCGATAACGGGCTTTATAAAGAAAAATACTTGAATTAAACTTAAATAAATACTCCCCGAGGGATTTTTCTTAAAAAAAGATAACATATATACTTACCGGCAAATCATCTTTTTTTAACAGAGCACAGATTTTGTCCTTCCTAAGAGTTAAATTTAGAGGTAATAAGAGTTTAATGAACTGGAGGAAATATGAGAAATCAGGATAAGAATTTTAGTCTGGCTGCCTTCCTGGTTGGAGGTATCCTTGGAGCGTCAGCGTCACTGCTTTTTACTCCCAAAAGCGGAAAGGAATTGAGAACAAATATCAAGAGCCGGACTGATGAGTATATGAAAGAGGTAAAACTGAGAAGGGATACTCTGATTAATCGATCAAAATCGACCGGGGAAGCTCTGAAACAAAAGGCGGAAGATCTGCTGGAGAGTATAATAAATTACTCGAACGGTAAAATTGAAAAACCTCTTTCTCTTATTGAAAAGGAAATTGCCGGACTTAGGTCTGCAATCAATGCAGCCCGTGCCTCATATTCAAGTATTCCTGAAATCCATGGAACCCGGGTAGACGGCAACGGACAGGCTCCGCTAAGCGATTTTGATGATGAAGTGCTGCCCAAACATTTAGGTATGGGAAAGGGAAGAAATAAAAAAGGTTTCTATTCATAATCTTCATCTTAAATAAATTTTATAGGGCGGGAAATTCCCGCTCTGATTTTTTCCGCCGCCCTTTTATGTTAATTAGGCATACCTGCCGGGTATTTAAAATGGAATAACTTTTTGCTTAATTATTTAGATAAAAATATTTAACTTCCTGTATGAAATATTCTATTCCCACCACAATTTTTTAGGGATCCTTAATGATTTTAAGAATTACCGTTTTATCCTTTCTCCTTTTGGGCATCTCATTTTTAACTTTTTCACAGGAAAGCAATACTGTTAATGGCCAGCTGATCATTCAATTGAAGCAGCATACTTCCGAAGAAAATATGGAGAATTCTTTCAGCACCATAGGACTAAAGAGCAGCCGCCTTCTTTCAAGAAGAATGAATATCTGGCTGTTTGAATACGACACGCAAAAAATATCCGCTGAAAATGTTCTCTTCCAGATCAGCCAGAATGAGAATGTGAACATTGCCCAGTTCAACCATTATGTTCAGAAAAGAAATGGAAATGAAATAATGGAAAATTTCCCGTCTGATCCAATGTTTGATCAGCAATGGGCTCTTAATAATACCGGTCAGTCAGGCGGCACACCTGATGCTGATATCGATGCTCCTGAAGCATGGGATATCACAACCGGAGGGACAACAATTCTTGGTGACACAATCGTAATTGCCATAGTTGATGGTGGATGTGACCTGAACCATGAAGACCTTACCTATTGGCATAACTATGCTGAGATACCCTCTAACGGAATTGATGATGATGATAACGGTTATATAGATGATTATCGGGGGTGGAATGCATATAACAATAATGGAAATATTCCTACGGATTATCATGGAACGCATGTCTCAGGAATAACTTCAGCACGTGGGAATAACGGACTCGGAGTTTCGGGAATAAACTGGAGCGCACAGGTAATGCCGGTTGCTGCTTCCTCAGGTACAGAAGCAGTGGTAGTAGCCGGTTACTCATATGTCCTTGAGATGAGGGCCAGGTATAATGAAACAAACGGTGCTGAAGGTGCATTCATAGTTGCAACGAACTCCTCTTTCGGGGTTGATTACGGTCAGCCTGAAGATTACCCCATATGGAGCGCGATGTATGATTCCATGGGTGTCCAGGGAATTTTAAGTTGTGCAGCAACGGCCAATCTTAATATCAATGTAGACGTAGCCGGTGATGTTCCTACTGCCTGCACAAGCCCTTTTCTTATTTCTGTAACAAACACTACAAGGGATGATCTTAAAAATATCGGAGCAGCCTATGGTTTGGAAAGCATCGACCTTGGCGCACCGGGTACCAGTATACTTTCAACAGTTCCAGGAAACTCATATTCCTTTCTCACAGGAACTTCAATGGCTACACCGGAAGTTACGGGTTCAATTGCGTTAATGTTTGCTGCAGCCGATTCAGCAATGATGCTGAGTTACAGGAACGATCCCGCCTCAGGAGCTCTGCAGTTCAGGGAATATCTATTAAATAGCGTTGATCCTATTCCCTCGCTTGAAGGAAAAACTGTAACGGGTGGAAGACTGAATGTATTCAATGCCGTAACGGAGGTTTCTAACAGCGCAACACCTGTCGAACTTATTTCTTTCGATGCTGTTTCAAGGAACAATGCTGTTGTATTAAACTGGGTCACGGCAACTGAACTCAATAATAGGGGATTTGAAATTGAGAGAGCTTCACTTGATAATATCACAGGAAGAAGAAGTAAATATGTAAGTGTCTCTTCTATAGATGGTTCCGGAAGCAGTACTGAAAAAAACAACTATAGTTATAGAGACAATAATCTTAAACCCGGGACATATTTTTACAGACTAAAACAGTCCGATTTTGGTGGGGTATCTTTATTTAGTAATGAAATCAGGGTGGAGGTGAAACCTCCTCAGCAGTATTCACTTTTACAGAATTACCCTAATCCTTTTAATCCTTCAACAACAATAGGATTTACCCTTCCTGAAATGTCTGATGTTACAATTGGAGTGTATAATATAGTTGGTGAACTTGTAAAAAAGATAGCTGGAAACACCTTCGATGCCGGATACCAGTCGGTAAACTTCAATGCATCCGGATTACCATCGGGGGTTTATATATATAGAATAGAAGCAAAAGGAAACAGCAGAACTTTCGTTTCGTCGAAGAAAATGATCCTGATTAAGTAAAAACGGTAAATATTATTTAATTAAACCCGGCAGACCGCCGGGTTTTTTTATGTACGGTTTCATCTAATGTGAGCAGGGAAAACGTCATGACGGCACTAACCCTTGAAAAGGATTTCTTTTAATACATTCTGGTGTAATTAAAATTATGTTTTATGGATGAGCTGCTAAAACAATTTCCTTCCATTGCCCCTTATATTAAGTCGGTAATGCCGATTATTAACCAGTACGGATATTGGGCTATTTTCTTTGCCATTTTTCTTGAAGACTTTGGTCTCCCTATGCCGGGGGAAACTGTGTTGATCATATGTTCATTATTTGCGGCTCTTGGAAAACTGGATCTGATCTTAGTTGGAGTTCTTGGCTTCAGCGGGGCAGTACTCGGGGATAATACAGGTTTTGCTATAGGGCATTTTGGGGGGCGGAAAGTAATATTAAAATGGGGAAAATATGTTTTTTTAACAGAGAAAAGACTAAAAAAACTAGAAAATTATTTCACCAAAAGAGGGGGACGGATTGTTGCAGTTGCGAGGTTTGTACAGGGATTGCGCCAGTTTAACGGGATTATCGCGGGCATCAGCGAAATGAAATGGAAGAAGTTCTTTATATTCAATATTATTGGTGCTGCCCTCTGGGTAGGAATGTGGATAGGAGCCGCCTCACTTTTAAGCGGTGATAAAGAACTTCTTGCCGGATTTATAAAAAGATCTCCATACCTGCTTCCTGCAATCTTCCTCACCCCCTTTATAATAGAAGGTATTTATCACTTAATAAAAAAGAAAAAGAAAAAGAATAAAAAGAAAAGCCCTGCATGACGAAGCTTTCCGGCCTCTCATCAAATACTTGAATCTCATTTCCTACTTTTCTATTATTCGCGTAAAGTTTTGATGAAACCATAGAAGGATAAATGAAATAGAAATGAGGTCATTGCGCTATCATCCGCAGTGCCGTTTCTGTCGGAAGCTTTATACGTTCTGACTGCTTTAACGCGGCTGATTTCTGATAAAAGAATAGAACATATCGTGAACTCAGGAAATACTTAATTGCGTATTCGTTTTAATTAATAATTAAGGGAGATCTTAATTGAAAAGACTGGTTGATGTTTCACAGAAGAAGGATATTTTTTCTATATACAGGGAAACTCCTATCGGCCTCCTGCTTGAATATCATAATCTTGAGAGGATCCCTGATGTTTACACAAAAGCCCAGCTACTGGTAGGGATGTGTATGGATAACCGGAAGCATTTGAACATACCCGATAACTTTGCCTACATAATAAGGGCGGGAGGAGCTAACCTGAGGTATAGTGAGTTTAAGGTATCTTATGCTATTGCTGTAGGCGATGTAGGGCATATAGCTTTAATTGGTCACAATAACTGCGGGATGGTAAACCTTATTGCCCGAAAAGATCTGTTCATAGACGGACTGGTCGAAAAAGCCGGCTGGAACAGAGAGTGGGCAGAAGAACATTTTATGCATTTTGCCCCTATGTTTGAAATTGGAAATGAAATTGATTTTGTATTAAGCGAGGCTAAAAGGCTGAGGTTGAGATATCCAAAAATTACCATCGCACCTTTGCTTTATAAGGTTGAAGATAACAGGCTGTACCTGATTAACGAAGATTAAAAAAAATATGAATATTCAGATAATGGGCACAAAAAAGTGCAGGGAGACACAGAAGGCAATTCGTTTTTTTAAGGAGAGAAGGATCACCGTGCAATTCAGGGATTTGAGTGAAAAAGGATTGTCGGAAGGTGAACTTGAAAATATTAAACGGAATATCAAGCCGGAGGAATTAATAGACACAGAAAGCAAAAGGTACAAAGAAAGAGGAATGAGTTATATGGTTTTTGATATCGAAGAAGAATTATTAAATGATCCTCTTTTAATTAAAACACCGGTAGTAAGAAACGGAAACAGATCAACAGCAGGGTATAAGCCTGAAACATGGATTGAGTGGCTTAAATAAATTTGATTATAATTGATATGCAGAGGGGGGAATCTTATCGGACGACTGAAGCAGACTTTGTGGGTTTTTGCTGTGTGAGACTCCCAGGCATCTCTGACAGCTGCTACAGAAGAACACATACCTTGTAACCTTTGGAACTTCGAGTTTACAAACCCATACTTTGGAGATGGTTTTCCCGCAATTCCTGCACGTTATTTCAGAATTTTCTTCAACTAATTCTTTCGTCATTATATTCCTTTTTTCTTTTAGACCTGCAAAAAGAAAAATAGTTGGGGAAAGGAATTTACATATCTGCGCTTACTGAAAATAACAAAAATAAATATATGTAGTTGTCCCAAAATAAAATCCGCACGTTTAACCATTGTTAAAACTTATGCTTATGAGTATCTTCCAATCGATAGATAATGGCTCATCAAAAAAGAATTCGGAATCTACTATCCTTTCGGTCCGGATTTCTAAGTTACTTCAGATCAATATTTAATAATTGTCACAAGTTTAATTTCCTCTAAAAAAATATCTTTTTATGTCATTAGATATAATTATAGTCTTTTTTATCCTTATTGGCGCTATTATCCTCTTCAGCAGGGATAAAATACCGGTTGACCTCACAGCTATGATAATTATGGCGGCCCTTCTCGTTACCGGTATTATTTCCCCGGAAGAAGGTATATCCGGATTCAGTAATACGGCTACAGTTACAGTTGCTGCAATGTTCATATTGAGTACAGGATTATTTAATACAGGGGCTCTTAACTTTGTTGGTGATTTTCTAACGAAGACGACTAAGAAAAGTTACCTTGCAGGGTTAGCATCGATGCTGCTGATAGTTTCAGTTATATCCGCTTTTATAAATGTAACTGCCGTAGTTGCTATTTTTATGCCCGTGGTAATCCGGATGGCCAACAGGGCGCAGATAAGTCCTTCCAAATTTCTTATACCGCTTTCATTTGGCGCTTTATTCGGAGGTGTAAATACACTAATAGGAACATCCACCAACATCCTTGTCAGTTCAATTGCTTTTCAGCATGGATTAAAACCCTTCGGAATGTTTGAGATGACTCCCTTCGGATTTATTGTCCTTTGTACGGGTATAATTTATATGCTGCTTACAGCTAAGCGGCTTCTTCCCGACAGAAAAGAAGGAGGCAGTCTTTCCCAGGAATTTCATCTTGAGGATTATATTACGGAAATAATCATACTGCCCGATTCACAATCTGTGCATAAAGAAATAAAGAATTCTCCCCTTATTAAGGATCTTGATCTGGATATAATTGAAATTCACCGCGGGGAAAAAAATAAGTTTCTGCCGTCTCCCTATACTGTTATAATGCCGAATGATATCCTTCGTGTACGCTGCAATATCGAAAAATTAAAGGAACTCCAGTCCAGGGAAGGAATTGCATTAAAATCAGAAGTGAGTTTCAGTGATCTGGACCTTAATCTTGATGCGTCAAGACTGGTACAGGCCGTAGTAACTTCCGGCAGCAGACTCCGCGGAAGGACCATTAAAAATATAAATTTCAGGGAGACCTTCGGCGCTACGGTTCTGGCAATCAGGCATCGTGGAAGATTGATGCGTGAAAATCTTGGAAATACCATACTTATTCCGGGAGACGTCTTGCTGATTGAAGTGAAAAAAGAGTGGCTGCCTCAGCTAAGAAGGAATAAGGCATTTGTTATAGTATCGGAGGTAAATACTCTGAAACAGAAAAAAGGAAAGATCCTTCCGGCAATTATAATACTTTCTGCCGTTGTGGCTAGTTCTGCAGCAGGAATTTTTCCTATAGTGACGAGCGCGGTTATAGGGAGCGTGCTTTATATTGTATCCGGTATCCTTACCCTGGAAGAAGCTTATAGATCAATAGAATGGCGTGTTATCTTTCTCCTTGCGGGAGTCCTGACTCTCGGGATTGCGATGGAAAAAACAGGAGCTGCCGGTCTGATCGCATCATCCATTTTAACTCTTCTCGGAGGGTTTGGTCCTACAGTCCTGCTTTCAGCTTTCTTTTTTTTGACTCTTGTTTTCACTAATTTTATATCAAATAATGCCACAGCTGCTATAATTGTACCGATTGCAATTATTACTGCTGATTCAGTGGGAGTTGATTCAAGGCCTTTTCTTATGGCTGTAACTTTTGCGGCGTCATTGAGTTTTGCTACCCCGGTAGGTTATCAGACGAATACTATGATTTTCGGACCCGGGAAGTATAAGTTTTCAGATTTTATAAAGATTGGGCTGCCTCTTGATATTATTTTCTGGCTCCTGGCTAGTCTGCTTATTCCAGTATTTTTCCCCTTTTAAGTAACGTGAATATGAAAGAGTTAATATGAATATTCAAGAAAATCAACGAGCACAATATTGAAATTCCATTCGAGGGAGCTTCATAGAAAGCATAATGAAGGAATTAAAATTAAAACTTCCTGAGAAAGGTTCGACATGAAGGCAAAAATCCTTATTCTAATGATCCTGGTGGTACTCTTTACAATATTTGTTTCTCAGAACACTGAAGTTGTAACTGTCAGAGCATATTTCTGGCAGTTCCAGATGTCAATTATCGTATTAATTTCACTGATTGGACTGCTTGGAGTAATATTTGGTTTTATCATTGCCAGGATTTTTGACAGACCCAGGCAAATCAAAATGGATGAATCACGTATAGAAAAGCCAGAAAAAAAGCCGGATAATACTCTGCAGCGTTAATTTGTAAAAAACCCTATTTCCTTGCTTATTGGTTAAATTGATTGTAAATTAGTCTAATTGATTCGCCCTTTTAAGGGCGATTTTTATTTCTATGAACTTTTTTGATAAAAATATCCACGATTTGGTAGAGCCGGTTGTACTCAACAGCGGATTCTTTTTAATAGATTTGGTAATCAGAGGCGAGAAAAAAAACCGCGTTGTAGAAGTATATATCGATTCAGAGACAAACGTTTCAGCCGATGACTGTGCTTCAATAAGCCGTGAGATCGATAAAAAGTTTGAAGAGGAAAGTGTATTTGAATCAGGTTACAGACTTGAAGTTTCTTCCCCCGGCGTAAACAGACCGTTAAAATACTTAAAACAATTTCCCAAACATATTTAATAGAAAATTTGATATTGCATACAGGGATTCGGAAAGCGTCCGGAAATTTTCAGGAACTTTAATAAGTATTGAAGGTGACTATCTGGTATTCCTCAAAAGTAACCGTGAAGAAATAAAAATCGACTTTTCAAATATTATAAAAGCCAAAGTAATAATCAGTTTTTCCTAGAGGAGAAAAAAAGAAAGATGAACTCAGAGATTGTAGAATCCTTTGCCCAAATGGTAAGGGATAAAGGTATTGATAAAGACGTATTGGCAGGAATTCTTGAGGAAATATTCGGACTGCTTGTCAGGAAAAAATACGGGGAGGAAGTAAAGTACGACGTGGTTGTGAATATGGACAGGGGAGATATTGAAATCTTTCTTGAAAGAGAAATTGTTGATGAGGTTGAAGATCCTAATCTCCAGGTCAGTCTTGATGAGGTTAACCGGAAAGGAAATGAAGAAGAGCTTGAGGTTGGGGATGACTTTGTTGAGAAGATCCAACTTGCATCACTGGGACGCAGACTCATAACCCTCGCTAAGCAGAGCCTTAATCAGAAGATCCGGGAGATAGAAAAAGATATTATATATAATGAGTATAAGGAACTTCTGGGTGAAATCGTTGTTGGAGATATATACCAGATCAGGAAAAGTGATATCCTGATTAACCATAACAAGAATGAACTGGTTCTCCCCCGAAACGAGCAGATACCATACGAACGTTACAAGAAGGGTGAAACTATCAGGGCTATCGTAAAGGATGTACGTAAGGGAAACAGCGGTCCTGTGATAATTGTCTCACGTTCGGATAATATGTTTTTGAGAAGACTGTTTGAGATAGAAATACCTGAAATTTACGATGGAATTATAGATATTAAGGCTATTGCACGGGAACCCGGTGAAAGGGCCAAGGTAGCGGTTGAATCCCAGGATAATAGAATTGATGCTGTTGGTGCCTGCGTTGGAATGAAAGGCGTTCGAATTCATGCCATCGTTAGAGAATTAAACAACGAGAATATCGATGTTATTAATTATTCCGATGACTCAATAATATTCATCCAGAGATCACTGGCTCCTGCAAAGCTTAAAAAGATTGAAGTTGATGATGAAGAAAAGAAAGCGGTAGTTACAGCCGACGCAGATCAGGTTTCTTTAATTGTAGGAAGAAACGGAGTTAATATCCGGCTTGCCATGAAGTTAACAGAGTATGAAATAGAGATACTTCGTGAGGAAAAACCGCTTGAAGAATATGAAGAGGATATTGAGCTTATTGACCTTAAAGAAGAGCTTGGCGCTGAAGTTTATGAACTTCTGATAAACCATCGTTATGATACAGCGCTGGAGGTACTGCAGGCAGGACCCGAAAAACTGAAAGAAATCGAAGGACTCGATGAGGATAAGATTAATGAGATTTTGGATTTAATTAAAGAACAATTTGAAGAAGAAGAATAAGACTTTAAACAGATAAGGATATTATGGCTGAAGCCAAATCAAAAAAAATCAGAGTTTACAAACTAGCTTCCGAATATAATTTATCAGCTGAGCAGCTAATAGAGTTCCTGAAGAAAAAAGGACATGATATAAAGTCGCATATGTCCCTCGTTTCCGATGATATGCTTAAGGATATACAGGATCATTTTAAGAAGGATATTGAAAAAGCTGAAAAGCACTACAAAAAGATTGCTGAATTCAATAAAAAGCGGATTGAAAGATCTGAAGAGGAAGAGAAGAAGGAGAAAGCAGCAGAAGAGGCTAAAGTTGAGGAAGCTGAACTTCCCAAAGAGGAGGCTGTTCCCCCTGTTCCTGTAGAAGGAATCAAAGAAGAACAGCCGGCAGAGGCTGAAGTGCCCGAACCTGAGAAAGTTCCTGAAGAACCTGTGAAGGCTGAAGAACCACAGGCAGAAGTTAAAGAGTCGGAAGTAACCGATGAGAAAGAAAAGGAAAAGAAAGAAGATCAGTTTATTTCTCCAAAAGAGAATGAAGCAAGTAAAAGAAAAGGCTTAAAGGTTGTCGGTAAAATAGACCTCGATGAAAAGAAAACTCCCGAACCTAAAACTGAAAAGCCGGTAGAGGGATCAACTGAAAAACCGAAGACCGAGCCGGTTAAAAGGAAGAAGAAACCAAGAGCAAAGAAGAAACCCACTGAAGCGGGTCCCGAAGAGACGCCTGTCTCCAAAAAGAAAAAAAGAGTTAAGAAGTTTGAAATAGATGAAAAAGAAGTAAAAGAAGCTATCAGGAAAACGCTTCTCAGCATGGACGATTCCGTCGCTTCAGGAAGAGCAAGTTCAAGGAAGAAGAAGAGAAAAGAAAGGGAAGCCGAGGAAGAAAGAAGGCTTGAGGAAAAATCCCGCGAAGATAAGAGAATTAAGGTAACGGAATTCATAGCGGTAAATGAGCTCGCTAATCTGATGGATGTTCCTGTTAGTGATGTTATTGCAAAATGTATAGAGCTTGGTCTCATGGTATCAATTAACCAGAGACTGGATGTTGAAACTATAACACTCGTTGCCGATGAGTTTGGATTTGAAGTTGAATTTCAGACTGAATATACCGCGGAAGCTCTCGAGGATATACCTGATGAACCTGAATCTATGCAGCCCAGACCCCCGGTGGTTACCATTATGGGTCACGTTGATCATGGAAAAACATCGTTGCTCGATTATATAAGAAGATCAAATGTTGTAGCCGGGGAATCCGGTGGTATAACTCAGCATATTGGGGCCTATAAAGTTGACGTAGGCAACGAAAAAAATATTACATTTCTCGATACACCAGGCCACGAAGCATTCACAGCAATGAGGGCAAGAGGTGCTCAGCTGACGGATATTGTTATCCTGGTTGTTGCAGCTGACGATGCCGTAATGCCCCAAACTGTTGAGGCAATAAACCATGCTCCAGGCTGCAGGTGTTCCAATTGTTATTGCTATAAATAAGATTGATAAACCAGGTTCTAATATCGATAAGATAAAACAGCAGCTGGCCGAAAGGAATGTACTTGTTGAGGACTGGGGCGGAAAGAACCAGTGTATTGAAATATCGGCAAAGACAGGTCTTAACGTTGATACCCTTCTGGAGAAAATACTTCTCGAAGCTGAAATTCTTGAATTAAAAGCTAATCCCGAAAGAGCTGCGCGGGGCGCTGTAGTTGAATCAGAACTTGACAAAGGCCGGGGAATAACAGGAACCATCCTTGTTCAGAAAGGCACGCTCAAAATCGGTGATCCATTCGTTGCCGGTATATACCAGGGTAAAGTAAGGGCTATGTTCGATGAACGAGGCAAAAAAGTTGACGAAGCCGGTCCCTCAACTCCGGTCCAGGTGCTGGGTTTTGAGGGGTCACCCCAGGCTGGTGATACATTTGTAGTTGTCGAATCAGAAAGAATTGCACGCGATATCGGGATAAAGAGACAGCAGCTGAAGAGAGAACAGGATCAGAAACAGGTAAGGCATGTTACACTCGATGAAATTGCGAAACAAATCAGTATCGGCGGTGTTAAGGAACTGGCGCTTATTGTTAAAGGTGACGTTGATGGATCAGTAGAAGCATTATCTGATTCTCTTATGAAACTGTCTAATGAAGAGGTCATTGTTGAAGTAATTCATAAAGGTGTTGGTGGAATATCTGAAAGTGATGTTCTCCTTGCGTCTGCTTCCGATGCGATCATTATTGGATTCCATGTAAGACCGAATCTGAATGCAAGAAAACTAGCTGAAACTCAGAATGTAGATATCAGATTGTATAGCGTCATCTATGATGCCATTAACGAGGTTAAGTCGGCTCTTGAAGGACTCCTCTCCCCGGTACTCTCAGAGGAAATTGTTGCGACACTCGAAGTACGCGATACTTTCAAAGTACCTAAAACAGGAACGGTTGCAGGATGTTACGTACAGGACGGCAAGATAATACGTAATAATAAAATAAGACTAATAAGGGACGGAATCGTGATCCATGAAGGTGAGATCGGTTCACTTAAAAGATTTAAGGATGATGTCCGTGAAGTCGATGCCGGATATGAGTGCGGACTTAATATCAACAACTTCAATGATTTAAAAGTCGGCGATATTATAGAAGCATATAAAATAGTTGAAACGAAGAAAAAATTAGCGTAGTATAACAAATTACGCCGGGATATTAGAATGGCTTATAGAATAGATAAACTTGAACATCTTATAAAAGAAGAAGTAAGCATGATTTTCCTGTATAAAGTACAGGACCCTGCATTCGGACTGCTAACCATAACAAATGTGAAACTTAGTCCTGATTTAAAGATAGCAAAGATATATATATCTGTCTTTGAAAAGGAAAAAAGGGAAGCTGTTCTTGAAAAGATAAGGGATAAAACAGGATTCATAAGAACAGAGCTGGCCCATAGGATAAGGATCAAGTTTATTCCCGAATTAAAGTTTTTTATAGATGACACTCTTGATTATGTTGAAAAAATTGAAGGTCTGATTAAAAAAATCCACGAGAATGATAACAAAGAAGACAGTCAATAAAGAATTTGATTTTCAGGCCGGAGAAGTAATTTTAATTGATAAACCCAGAGGGTGGTCATCCTTTAAGGCGGTCAAAGTAATCCGCAGCGCTATTAAAGTAAAGAAAGTGGGTCATGCCGGTACTCTTGATCCGATGGCAACGGGTCTCCTGATTATCTGCACCGGAAAAAGTACAAAGACGATTTCTGAATACCAGGGAATGTACAAGGTTTATGAAGGTACCATTACCCTTGGCAAATCCTCACCGTCAATGGACACCGAAACTGAAATTACAGAGGTTAAAGTTCCCGACGGTATAACTGAGGAGAGTATCATGCTGGAAAAGGAAAAATTTACAGGTAGGATAAAACAGGTTCCGCCAATGTTCTCTGCTCTGAAGGTTAACGGCAAACCGCTGTACAGACTGGCCCGGCAGGGAAAAGAAATAAAGAGAGAACCCAGGGAGATTGAGATCTACGAGTTTGAAATAAATAAAATAGATCTTCCTGATATATTCTTTCAAATTAAATGTTCGGCAGGCACATATATAAGATCAATTGCCAGTGAATTGGGAAATAACCTGGGATGCGGAGGTCTTTTAAGCAGACTTCGCAGAACAGCTATAGGTGACTATGATGTTAATGATGCATTTATTCCGGATGAGTTTATTGAAATGTTAAAACCGGCAGGTAGAATTGCCTGATTCCATAACCTATTACCTGGACTCAACTTACAGGAAAAACATTTTATTTTCTAACAAAATACGTTATATTTATAAGTTATTGTTTGATTTAAGTATTGTATGAATATATTTCACGATATTTCTGACATAAATAAAGATGAAAATACTTTTATAACGCTGGGAACTTTTGATGGCATACATCTGGGCCATCAGAAAATTATTGATAGACTAATCAGTAAAACCAGGAGTGCAAACGGGAGAAGTTTCCTGATCACTTTTCACCCTCACCCGCGGAATATCATTTCACAAAATACTGATTTTAAAATACTCAGCACTCCTGCTGAAAAAGCTGCTGTACTGGAAAAGCTCGGAATAATGAACCTGCTGGTTATCCAATTTACTAAGGAATTCTCGCAGCAGACGGCAGAGGATTTTTTTAAGAATTATATAATCGATAAGATAGGTATTAAGGAAATTATAATCGGATATGATCATCATTTTGGAAAAGGACGGGGAGGAGACGAATCGACCTTGAAAGAAATGGGAGGTCAGTACGGTTTTGGGGTTGAAACGGTTGATGCATTTCGCCTGAAAGGTGAAATTGTCAGCAGTACCAAAATAAGAAAAGCTCTTGCCGAAGGAGATATTAAAACAGCAAGCGCATACCTTGACCGTAGTTATGAATTTTCCGGTCTGGTGATCGAAGGTGATAAACGCGGAAGAGAGCTGGGTTTCCCGACAGCTAATATCAAAATAGATAATGAACATAAGCTTTTGCCCGCATTGGGAATTTACCTGGTGGAATTCTTTGTAAGAGGTGAAAAACATTACGGTCTGCTGAGTATTGGAAAGAGACCGACATTTTATAACTCTGGTAAAATCGTGCCTGAAGTTTATATCTATAATTATGATGAGGAAATATATGGTGAAGAGGTGAAAGTCACCATTCTCGAACGACTTCGCGGCGAAGAAAAATTCTCATCTGCGGACGAACTGGTTGCCCAGATGCAGGTTGATAAAAAGAACGGACTAAAAATTATCAGGACCCTGGATCCCGTAAACAGAAATTAAATAGTTACAAATAATTAATCCCGGTTTCGACTGGGGTTACATCGTATAATAAATATAAGGATAGTGTAATGACCAAAGAGGAAAAAGCAGGTATAGTTAAAAAATTCGGTGGAAATGAAAAAGATTCAGGTAAAGCCGAAGTACAGATCGCCATCTTAACCGGAAGGATCAACGAATTGACCAGCCATTTTAATGTACATAAGAAAGATCACCATTCGAGGAGAGGATTGATGATGATGGTTGGTAAGAGGAGAAGACTGCTCGATTATCTTATGAAGAAGGATATTAAGCGGTACAGAGCGGTTATTCAGGAATTAAGTATTAGAAAATAAAAAAGAATAAAAGAAAGAATCAAAGGTAAAAAATGTTTGTTTTAAAAGAAGTTGAGATCGGCGGAAAGAAGTTTTCGATAGAAACCGGCCGGTTTGCTAAACAGGCTAACGGTGCTGTAATGGTTAGATACGCCGATAGTATGGTTCTGGTAACTGCAGTTGCTTCAGAAGAAGCTAAAGAAGATCAGGACTTTTTTCCCCTGCAGGTTGAATACAGGGAGAAAACCGCAGCAGCAGGGAAATTTCCCGGCGGATATATTAAAAGAGAAGGACGGCCGACAGAAAAAGAGATATTAAGTTCACGACTTATTGACCGGCCTATCCGCCCGCTTTTTCCCGATAGTTTTTTGAATGAGACCCAGATAGTAGCGTTCGTGCTCTCATATGATGGAGAGAATGATACTGACGTACTTGCTGCTACCGGTGCATCTGCTGCATTGATGATCTCAGATATACCATTTAACGGACCTATCAGCGAAATCAGAGTGGGAAGAGTAAACGGTGAATTTATCGTGAATCCAACTCATCAGCAGCTGAAGGAAAGCGATATTGAACTTGTGGTTGCCGGTACTTCGGATTCTATTATGATGGTAGAAGGGGAGTCAAAAGAAGTAAGTGAAACCGATCTGTTGGATGCTCTGAAATTCGCACAGGGTGAGATCAGGAAACTGATAGATCTCCAGAATGAATTAAGAGAAGCTGTGGGTAGATCCAAACGTGAAGTCGTTGTTAAAGAAATCCCGCAGGATCTCCTTGATGCAGTAAGGGAAAAAGCGCTTACACCCTTCAAAGAAATCGTTCATTCAGTCTTAACCAAAGAAGAGAGAAGCGGAAAGAATAAAGAGCTTACTAATTCTGTTATAGAGCAGCTTAGTGAAACATTCCCTGAATCTGAAAAAACTATCAAGCAGATCATGCACGACATCGAAAAAGATTTGATGAGGCAGAGAATCCTTGATGAAGGTGTAAGGCTTGACGGCAGAAACACCAAACAGATCAGACCAATTACCGTGGAAACCGGTGTACTGCCAAGGACACACGGCTCATCTTTATTTACACGGGGTGAAACACAGAGTCTTACTTCTGTCACCCTCGGGACAAAGAATGATGAACAAACCGTTGACGGATTGGTTGAAGAATACTCTAAGAAATTTATGCTTCACTATAATTTTCCCCCATTCAGTGTAGGGGAAGTGGGAAGAATGACAGGCGTCGGCAGAAGAGAAATCGGACATGGCAATCTCGCTGAACGTGCTTTGAAGATGATGTTTCCTGAGGAGGCTGAATTCCCCTATACTGTCAGAATAATTTCTGACATCCTCGAGTCAAACGGATCATCTTCCATGGCTACTGTATGCGCGGGTTCCCTCGCGTTATTTGATGCCGGTGTACCTCTGAAGAAACCTGTTGCAGGTATAGCAATGGGATTGGTGAAAGAAGGAGAAAAATACTCTGTTCTTTCAGACATACTCGGAAATGAAGATCATCTCGGAGATATGGATTTCAAAGTAGCAGGCACACAAGAAGGAATTACCGCATTTCAGATGGACATTAAAATAGAAGGCATTTCTTTCGAAGTTATGGAGAATGCCCTTAACCAGGCTAAAGATGGGAGAATGCATATTCTCGGTATTATGAATGAATCAATCAGTCAGCCCCGCGAACATCTTTCCCCTTATGCTCCCAGGTTGATCCAGATCAAGGTTGAAACAGATCAGATCGGTCTTATAATCGGTCCCGGCGGTAAAACCATACAGGGAATGCAGAGATTATTCGGTGTAGATATTAATATCCAAGATGATGGAACTGTAAGCATTGCATCTCCTGATCGTGATAGTGCCGCAAGGTGCAAGGAACATATTAAGAAATTAACCGCAACACCTGAAGTTGGTGAAACATACGACGGTGTTGTAACAAAAATAATGGACTTCGGAGCCTTCGTTGAAATTCTTCCCGGGAAGGAAGGACTTCTTCATATCTCTCAAATTGACAACAAGCGAGTTAATAAAGTAACCGATTACTTTAAAGAAGGTGACAAAGTTACTGTAAAGCTTTTGAAGGTTGAGAACGGGAAGTATTCTTTAAGCAGAAAAGAACTTCTCAATGGAAGTAACAAAGAGAGCCAAACGGAAACTAAGTAAGTTTTTTGCCGGATGAATAATCCGGCAGATTTTTTAAATAACAATAATCGCCAGGAATGGAAACCGTGTATTTGGATCATATCAGGTTTTTGGTTTTATTATTCCTTCTGAAAAGCAGTGCAGATTCTCATTTTGATGACAGTACCGCATTAGAAGGCACATTACCGGCTTACATTTTAAGCGAGGGATATATCAAATTTTATAGAATGAAATATTTTATTTCATTGAAAGAGTTTGTCCTTTATGACAAAAGAAATTATAATAAATTCTTCCACCACCCAGACCCGCGTAGCGATCACCGAAGAAGGGAACTTAGTCGACTTTTTTGTTGATTATCCCGAAAACCGCCGAATGGTTGGTGACATGTACCTGGGAAGAATTGCACGTGTGCTTCCGGGTATCAGAGCCGCCTTTGTAGACATAGGCATGAAACACGACGCCTTCCTTCATTTCTCTGATATAGGTGAAACAACAAAACAACTTCAGGATATGATAGGTGAAGATGACTCAGACGTCGATGATGATGATGATGAGGAATCACCTCAGCAGCAGAGAAATAACAATCAGAACAGGAATCGCGAATCGAATATTCCTCACCTTCATAAGGGACAGGATATAATTGTTCAGATCACAAAAGAACCGGTAAATAATAAAGGTGTACGCGTAACCTCATCTGTTTCCCTTCCGGGCCGATTCTGCGTCCTTCTTCCTTTTGATAACAAAATAGGTGTTTCCAAAAGAATATCCGATTTTAAAGAAAGAAGAAGACTCAGGCATATTGCAAGGAGTATACTTCCTAAAAACTATGGACTAATCATCCGTACTGTAGCAAGGAACCAGAAAGAGGAATCGCTCCAGGAGGATTTGAGGAACCTGCTTAAAACCTGGGCGGAAATTGAAACTACAGTTAAAAGTGAAGAGCCGCCATCACTGGTTTACCAGGATCTGAGTACTACTTCGAGCGTTATCCGTGATCTATTTACACCTGACATATCAAAAGTATTTATTGATTCAAAGAAACTATACCGCCAGATAAAAGAGTATGTTCAGCTTGTTCAGCCTTCACTTGCTGATAAGATAGAACCTTATAAATCCCATCTTCCTATTTTTGATGCATTTAAAATAGAAGAACAGATTAAAGTACTTATGGGGAGAAAGGTATCGCTGCCAAGCGGAGGATACCTGATAATAGAACATACAGAGGCTATGGTTGTAATAGATGTTAACAGCGGAAGATACGCAAAGAGCAAAGAGCAGGAACTCAATTCGTTAAAAACAGACCTCGAGGCTTCACGGGAAATATCGCGCCAGCTAAGACTGCGGGATATTGGGGGAATCATAGTAATTGATTTTATAGATCTTGAAGAAGACAGGAACCGTAAGAAGATTTACGATGAACTGAAAAAAGAATTCAGGAAAGACAGAGCGAAAGTATCTGTGCTTCCAATGTCGGATTTCGGTCTGGTACAGATTACCAGGCAGAGAATAAGACAGAATATTATGCAGGCAATGAAGGAAGTTTGTCCCTACTGCCTGGGTACAGGACTCCTTACCAAAGGTTCCCACCTTATTTATGATATTGAAGACTGGATGAAAAAATTCAGAAGAGCTTCGAAAGAACGTTCAATAATAGTTAAGTGTCATCCTTCGGTGGCCGGTAAACTAAGAGAAGGTACAATAAAAGGATTGACAAAGCTGCAGTTTAAATATTTAGTTAAGATAACGCTGGAAGAGGATGAGTCAGTTCCGGTAGGCCAGTTCAGGTTCTTTTCAAAAAAGCACCAGAAAGAGTTAACAGAGGAAATAAATTAACCTAATTTTCCAGCGGAGTTACAATGAAGTTTTTTATAGATACTGCGGAAATTGAAGAAATAAAAGAAGCAGCATCACTGGGTATACTGGACGGGGTAACCACCAATCCATCACTTGTTTCAAAAACAGGCAAGGATTTCCGGAAACTTCTCGATGAGATCCTGAAGATTGTAGACGGACCTGTCAGCGCCGAAGTTATCTCCACCGACTATAACGGAATTGTTAAGGAAGGCAGAGAACTTTCCGCCATTCATAAAAATATTGTTGTGAAAGTACCTTTGATAAAAGAGGGACTAAAAGCGGTTAAAACTCTTTCAGAAGAAGGGGTTAATACCAATGTCACCTTATGTTTTTCACCCTCTCAGGCTTTGTTAGCCGCAAAAGCAGGTGCCTCATATATAAGTCCTTTTGTAGGACGGCTTGATGATATCAGCATCAATGGAATGGATCTTATCTCTCAGATAGTACAGATCTACAGAAATTATAATTATGAAACCGAAGTGCTTGTAGCAAGCATACGTCATCCGCTTCACCTGGTTGAGGCCGCATTGATGGGTGCCGATGTCTGCACGATGCCTTTTGGTGTTATAAATAAATTATTCAACCATCCTCTTACGGATGTTGGTCTTGAGAAATTCTTGAGCGACTGGAAAAAATCCGGGGAGAAATAAACTTAATCTTATACAGCCATGAAAAAAACAAAATTCTATAATGTCCATGTTAAAGAGGGGGCTAAAATAGTTGAATTCGCCGGCTATTATATGCCTGTTCAATATTCATCAATAATCGCAGAACATAAAGCTGTCAGAAATTCTGTCGGGGTCTTTGATGTTTCACATATGGGTGAAGTATTTGTAAAAGGTTA
>CAWIUG010000025.1:0-4888 GCA_963839165.1 uncultured Bacteroidota bacterium
CTGTAATAAGGATTATCAATATAATTGAAACAACAATTGACAGGTTTCTGAAAAGATTAAAACGCATTTATCCCCCGAAAAGGTTATATAGAAATATATTTATATTAAATTTAGTTAAAAAAGTAATCATAAATCTAAATATTTTTTATGGAAAGATTAAACCGGCTGTCAGCTGAAAAGAGTCCATATCTCCTCCAGCATTCACACAATCCTGTCGATTGGTACGCCTGGGGACAATGAAGCATTTGAGCAAGCAGTTAAAGAAGATAAGCCGATCTTTCTTTCAATCGGTTATTCTACCTGCCATTGGTGTCATGTAATGGAAAAGGAATCTTTTGAAGATGAAGAAATAGCAGAAATGATGAATGAGGCTTTTATCTCGATTAAAGTCGACAGGGAGGAAAGACCTGACATTGACGGAATTTATATGTCGGTTTGCCAGATGCTGACAGGCAGCGGCGGCTGGCCATTAACGATTATAATGACCCCTGGTAAAGAACCGTTTTTTGCGGGCACATACTTTCCTAAACAATCGAGGTTCGGAAGACCCGGAATGAAGGAACTTGTACCGCGGATAAAGGATATCTGGCTGACAAAACGGGATGAAATAAACAAATCGGCATCGGAAATAACAGAGGCTATCAGCAGAGAATCAGGCCCGGCGTCAGTTGAATTAGATGATAACATTTTTGAAAAAGCATTTAGGGAATACAGCGACAGGTTTGACGGCGAATACGGAGGGTTCGGAAATGCACCTAAATTTCCGTCCCCTCATAATCTGAGTTTTCTCTTGAGGTACCATAAGAGCTTTAAGAACGAAGGTTCACTGCAAATGGTGGAGAAAACTCTTGCTGAAATGAGACGAGGAGGTATCTACGACCACATAGGCTTTGGATTTCATAGGTATTCAACCGATAGGCAGTGGCGGGTCCCGCACTTTGAAAAAATGCTGTACGATCAGGCTCTGCTCACTATTGCTTATGTGGAGTTATACCAGGTGACAGGTAAAGAGGTATATAAAGAAACTGCTGAAGAGGTTCTGGAATATGTTCTGCGGGATATGTCCTCTCCCGAAGGCGGTTTTTATTCGGCTGAAGATGCAGACAGCGAGGGGGAAGAAGGGAAGTTTTACTTGTGGACAAAATCAGAGTTTGAAAAATTATTGGAGCAGGATTCCGGATTATTAGCGGGGATATTCAATTTGAAACCCGAAGGAAATTTTTCTGATTCTTTAAATGAAAACAGTGAACCGGTCAATATCCTGCATATTAAAAATCCTTTAAATGAGTTGTCACAGAAGGCGGGTATCTCCAAAGAAGCGCTTAAAGAAAAAATAAATGAGGCAAGGAAAAAATTATTTAAAGTACGTGAGCGTAGGGTGCATCCATATAAAGATGATAAGATTCTGACTGACTGGAACGGACTAATGATCTCTGCTTTTGCCAAAGCTGCTCGCGCATTCGGCAACAGTTTATACGAAGATACCGCAGTTAAAGCCGTGAATTTTATAATGACTAACCTGAGAACAGAAGATGGAAAACTGCTTCATCGATTCCGGAACGGGGAGTCGGGAATTACAGGCAGCATTGATGATTATGCTTTTATGGTTTCGGCACTGATTGACGTGTATGAAACAACATTTGATATCAGTTTGCTCAAAACGGCAATAGAATTAAACGATCATATGTTTACACACTTTTATGATTACACAAATGGAGGATTCTATTTTACTCCTGATTATGGTGAGGAACTGATTACCCGCAGCAAGGAAATATATGATGGAGCCATTCCATCGGGTAATTCCGCTGCTATACAAAATCTCCTTAAACTGGGGAGAATAACGGGAAATACCGATTATGAAGATAAAGCCAACGAAACAGCCCGATACTTTTCCGGACAGATAAATAGTATGCCCTCAGCTTTTGCCGGATTTCTTTCCGGACTAATTATGGGTTACCGTAATTCTTTCGAAATAGTTGTTGCGGGCAATATGGAGGATCAGTCGACAAAAGAAATTCTTGAATATTTCGGCAGAAGCTTTATACCCAATAAAGTAATATTACTGAAAACTGGTGGAAAAGAAATAACTGAAATTGCACCCTTCACAGAACAGATGACTCAGCAGGGGAAGACTGCGGCAGTATACATATGCAGACATTATGCCTGTGAGATGCCGATAACCTCAATAGATGAAATTAAAAAACTTCTGGAATGATCTATTTCTTCCGCTTAGGTTTATACATATGCGTGCTCTGTCCGAAAAATGCTTCTGCTGCTTCCATTATAGTTTCTGATAATGTCGGGTGCGGATGAATGGTAAGCTTCAGATCAGTAACGTTGGCTCCCATCTCTATTGCCAGTACACCTTCAGCAATGAGTTCTCCTGCCCCCGGTCCGCAGATTCCGATCCCGATGATCCTCTGAGATTCCGGTTCAAGGATAAGTTTTGTAACTCCGTCACTTCGGCCTAAAGTTGTAGCTCTTCCCGAAGCTGCCCATGGAAACTTTGCAGCCTCATAGTTTATATTTTTTTCTTTAGCCTGGTTTTCCGTTAAACCCGCCCATGCTATCTCAGGATCTGTAAATACTACTGCGGGTATAGCAAGAGGTTCAAAAGCAACTTTCTCTCCGGCTATTGTATCAACGGCAACCCTTGCCTCGTGCGAAGCTTTATGGGCAAGCATTGGTTCCCCGACAATATCACCGATTGCGTATATATTCTCCGCGCTGGTTTTCATTTGTTTGTCCGCAATTATCCACCCTCGCTCATTAACATTTACATGTGCATTCTCAAGTCCCAGGCCTTTGGTATAAGGTTTTCTTCCGATAGACATCAATACATAATCGTACTCCTGCTCTTCTGTTCCGTTCTCTGTCTCTATTTTAACCTTAATTTTCTTACCAGCCTCTTTCATTTGAACTACTTTTGCTTTAAGCATTATCTTTTCGAATTCTTTATCAAGCTTCTTTGAAAGATGCGAAACAAGATCACGATCGGCACCGGGAAGCAAACCAGGCATCATTTCAACTACTGAGACCTTCGTTCCAAGGGAGCTATAAACGGAACCAAGTTCCAGTCCGATGTATCCGCCGCCTATAACAAGAAGTGAACCGGGGATTTCCGGAAGGTCCAGTGCGGAAGTAGAGTTTAGTAATCTTTTACTTTCAATATTAAGTGCCGGGATTGTCGCAATAACCGAACCTGTGGCTATAATAGCATTTTCATACTGATGATTTTCAGTTGAACCGTCTGTCTTTTTAATCTCCAGGGTATTGGAATTTATGAAAGCTGCTGTTCCCTGTACGTATTTAACTTTTCGTTGCTTTGATACAATGCCTAATCCCCCTGTTAATTGATTCACAACTTCATTTTTCCATTCCCGGAGGCGATTGACATTTATTTTGGGCTCACCGAATTCTATTCCCCAGTTCTTAGCCTCTTTTGATTCATTGATAACTTTGGCTGCATGAAGAAGGGCTTTTGAGGGTATACAACCGCGGTAAAGGCAAACCCCGCCGGGATTAATTTCTTTATCGATTAAAGTTACATCCATTCCCAGGTCGGCTGCATAGAAGGCTGCTGCATATCCGCCTGGCCCGGCTCCGATAACTGTTACACTTTTATTTTGTGATGTCAATGTTCACCTGAAGTAGAATTACTATTTGTAAAAATCATTATTTAGAATCATCCGGTACAATCCAGATATTATTTTCGATCTCCAATTTTACGTCATCAATAAAAACTGCTTTGCCGGTTCCTCCGGGACGGAAATCAGTAACAATATCCACATGCTGTGCTGATTCATTAAAAATACCTTTTGATTTTAATTTGGAGATCTCAACTTTGGCATCTTCAGAGTTCTCATCATCCACATAAGCTTCCGGGTAGCTTTGCCCTATAGCTATATGCAAAGTACCTCCGACTTTTTCAACAAACAAAGGATGTTTAAGTACTTTATCCAAACCGTTGTTCATACCGAGAGCAACTTCTCCAAGCCGGTGAGAGCCTTCGTCAGTTTCAATGATTTTCTTCAAAGCTTCGTAACCTATATCTGCTGTGTATTCCTTTATAACTCCGCCTTCAAACCTCAGATAAATTCCCTGGATATCCATCCCGCCCTGAAAAACAGGCAGATCTACAAATATATCTCCCTCAACAGAATTTGCATCAGGACTGGTAAAAACTTCACCGTCAGGAAAATTCCTCTCGCCGGTACATTTTATAATATTCCTTCCGGCTATGTTTAATTTAAGTTCAAGCTCCTTTTTGGTTTTAGGATGAATTGTCTGAACTCTTATCTCAGAACTTTTTTTCAGCAGCTGATAAATATCCTCTTCAACGGTATCGAGCAGGCGGGGATCGACGGTAGACGCCTTGACAATAAAATCAGAATATTCCTTAAGGGTCATTCCTTCCATATCAGCAAAACCCTGAGTTGGAAAGAGGGTTAATACCCACGGTTTTGAAAGCCTGATTTCCTTTACCGGGGCATCAACTTTCATAACTTCCCGTAAAAGTTCATCTTTAGCACCATTAAATAAATCCGGGTTTGATACTCCGAGGATCTCAATATACTTTGTCATCGATTTATATCTATCGACATGCCATCCCGGAACTTTATTTACCTGTTCTTTACTTCCGAACTTTGCGATCGAGTTGCCCCAAACTTTCCCGCGGTCGTTATCAGGGGCTACTATATTCAGATCCGCAATTCCCCCGGCAGCAAAAATTTTATCCTGCAAAATGCTGATCAAAGGCCAGCAGATAGCTTCTCCTTTTACCATTATTACATCATCTTTTTTAACACCGCCTAAACTGTAGTCCAATAGATAATCTGCCCATTTTTCCAGATCACTTCCGGCTATTAAATTCTGCATAATATTTTTT
>CAWIUG010000026.1:0-3904 GCA_963839165.1 uncultured Bacteroidota bacterium
CTATTACTCTTTTTTTTATTATTAATTTTTAACCTGTTCGTTGCGGCTAATTACTCATTTTTGATTGGATCTGTCCGTTACGTCAGCCATTCCGGCAGCAATACACCGCCCTATCTCACCTGGGAAACCGCAGCAGATTCGATTATGAGTGCAATAAACGTATCTACATTCGGGGATACAATTTATGTGGAGAATGGGGTTTATGAAGAACAGGTAATAATGATACCGGGGTTATCACTTATCGGGGCAGGGATGGATTCGTGCATAATTGATACGCGGGACTATGCCAGTACAACGAGTTATCGTTCTGTAATGATCAATAGCAATTGTCTACTTAAAGGTTTTCAAATTCTTGCAGCCAGTAACACAGAGGTCGGAGGTGGAATCGGCGGCACTGGATTTAATAGCTTGATTACGCAAAATAGAATAACAAAAGCCAAATATGGGATAATTTCCGGGGGAGATCCCTATATTTATAATAATATTGTTGACCATATTAGTTCAGGCATATACACATTCAATTCAAATTCAATCGTAAGAAAGAATACCATATCTACAGATCCAAATTCGCAGTCGGCAATAATAGCTGCTATTCGAATCCGGGCTTTTGATTACACTTACCAACCAATTATAGACTCAAATTTGATTGTTCTCTAATACGGAAGTTATGGAATAGATAAATCATTTGGATCAACCCCTACAATCTCAAATAATGTGATATTTCTTGATTATACTGGCGAAGCAATGTCTTTGTATTTATCAGATACAGTTAAGGTATTTAATAATCTGATTCTGGGAGATGGCTATGGTATTAGTACTGCGGGCTCAAGCGGTATAGGGATGAAGCTATATAATAACTATTTTTTAGGTAACCTTGGGAAAGCTATTATTTCAGGACCAGACGATATTATAGAGAATAATGTAATTGTCAACGCAGATATAGCAATAGAAAAATGGTTCAATCAGCCGCCGCCAACCGTAAAATATAATAACCTCTGGAATAACAGCATCAATTATTCCGGCTTTGCGGTATCAGATACAACAAATATTTATAAAAATCCAATGGTGGTAAATGACGACAGCATAAAGGGTGAGCTGGATTTCCACCTGCAGATGTTCTCGCCCCTGATTGACAGAGGAGACCCGGCAATAATTGATAAAGACGGATCAAGAAGCGATATAGGATTATACGGGGGTCCATTAGGAGAATTCTATAAATATCGGGACCTTCCTCCCAGGGTTCCTGTTAATTTATCAGCCTACCATACACTCGACAGCAGTAAATTTCTATTAAAGTGGAATAAAAATACTGAAAATGATTTTAATCATTACAATCTCTACAGGGATACCACAGAGAACTTTACAGCAGACTCAACGACGTTTGCAATATCAATTCCTGATACATTCTATCTGCATATAATACCAGTCGGAATAACTAATCTTTATTTCAAGCTAACCGCAGTAGATAACCAGGGGAATGAGTCTGAACCATCTGAGGAGCTGCACGTGTTTCTTACAGAAACAATTAAAAATGAACAGTTTACAATTGACAATTATAAATTATTCCAGAATTACCCTAATCCTTTTAACCCATCAACTAAGATAGGATATAGGTTGAAAGAGAGAGGATATGTGAAGCTTTATGTTTATGATATTAAGGGGGAGCTTGTAGAAACATTGGTTAATCAGTATCAGGAAGCCGGGTATTATGAGGTAGAGTTCCGAGGAGGGAAATCGGAGAACGTCCCGCGAGGCGAGATTTCGTCCGTGGAACGGACTCAAGAGGTCGGAAACCGACTGGCAAGCGGGGTGTATATATATCAGATAATGGTAAAGAATGAAAAAGATATTCCGGTTTTCTCTGATATCAAGAAAATGATTTGTCTAAAGTAAAGGAACATAGAAATGAAAAAACTCATTACTCTTTTTTTTATTGTTAATTTTTAACCTGTTCGTTGCGGCGAATTGCTCATTTTTGATTGGATCTGTCCGCTATGTCAGCCATTCCGGCAGCAATATACCGCCCTATCTTACCTGGGAAACTGCAGCAGACTCAATAATGAGTGCCATAAATATTTCCTCCTTCGGGGATACTATTTATGTGGCAAATGGTGTTTATGAAGAACAGGTTGTGATGATACCGGGATTATCACTGATTGGAGCGGGAATGGATAGCTGTGTTATCGATACGAGGAATTTGGTGGACTCTATTGATTTTATTTCTGTTAGTATGTCAAATAATTGTTTATTGAAAGGGTTTAATATAAGGGTGTACTTCAATTCGAGTAAGGGGTATGGGATAACAGCCGGGGCAAATAGTTTGATCATATTAAATAGAATAACCACAGGGGGAATAGGCACTTACATTGGGACCAATCCCGCAGTATATATGAATATATATGAGAATATGAGTATAGGATTATGGTTATTTAATTCAAACTCTCAAATAAAAAAGAATGTTATTTGCACTGACCCGAATTCTTCAGCTACAATAAACGCTGGTATTCTAATCCAAGCTTTTGACTACACTTACCAACCAATTATAGACTCAAATTTGATTGTTCCCTTATACGCATATGGGATAGATAAATCTTTTGGAGCAACCCCAACAATATCAAATAATGTGATAATTCTTGATTATACTGGCGCAGCAATGTCTTTTTATTTATCAGATACAGTTAAGGTATTTAATAATCTGATTCTGGGAGATGGCTATGGTATTAGTACTGCGGGCTCAAGCGGCATAGGGATGAAGCTATATAATAACTATTTTTTAGGTAATCTTGGGAAAGCTATTATTTCAGGACCAGACGATATTATAGAGAATAATGTAATTGTCAACGCAGATATAGCAATAGAAAAATGGTTCAATCAGCCGCCGCCAACCGTAAAATATAATAACCTCTGGAATAACAGCATCAATTATTCCGGCTTTGCGGTATCAGATACAACAAATATTTATAAAAATCCAATGGTGGTAAATGACGACAGCACACAGGGTGAGCTGGATTTCCACCTGCAGATGTTCTCGCCCCTGATTGACAGAGGAGACCCGGCAATAATTGATAAAGACGGATCAAGAAGCGATATAGGATTATACGGGGGTCCATTAGGAGAATTCTATAAATATCGGGACCTTCCTCCCAGGGTTCCTGTTAATTTATCAGCCTATCATACACTCGACAGCAGTAAATTTCTATTAAAGTGGAATAAAAATACTGAAAATGATTTTAATCATTACAATCTCTACAGGGATACAACAGAGAACTTTACAGCAGACTCAACGACGTTTGTAATATCAATTCCTGATACATTCTATCTGCATATAATACCAGTCGGAATAACTAATCTTTATTTCAAGCTAACCGCAGTAGATAACCAGGGGAATGAATCTGAACCATCAGAAGAGCTGCACGTGTTTCTTACAGAAACAATTAAAAATGAACAGTTTACAATTAACAATTATAAATTATTCCAGAATTACCCTAATCCTTTTAACCCATCAACGAAGATCGGATATAGGTTGAAAGAGAGAGGATATGTGAAGCTTTATGTTTATGATATTAAGGGGGAGCTTGTAGAAACATTGGTTAATCAGTATCAGGAAGCCGGGTATTATGAGGTTGAGTTCAGAGGCGGGAATTCGGAGAACGTCCCGCAGGGCGGGATTTCGTCCGTGGAACGGACTCAAGAGGTCGGAAACCGACTGGCAAGCGGGGTGTATATCTATCAGATAATGGTAATGAACGAAAAAAATATTCCGGTTTTCTCTGATATAAAGAAAATGATTTGTCTAAAGTAAAGGAACAAAGAAATGAAAAAGCTCTTACTTTTTTTCGCATTGTTCAGACGGTTGATTATCTGACTTTACCAACTCCATCTGCAACACAGAACTGGCACGCTG
>CAWIUG010000027.1:0-15771 GCA_963839165.1 uncultured Bacteroidota bacterium
AAGGTAGTATGTTTAAAATAAATATCAGTATCCCTTAAATTTGTAATTATCACAAAACAAAAAATAAGGAGATACTGATATGAAAAGTACAATCCAAAATACAGATAAACTTTTCGATGGTCAAGAGTTTCATTTAGGAATAGATGCACATAAAAAGAATCTAAAAGTACAAATAAGAAACCAGGGAAGAATACTAAAGAGATTCACAATGAATCCGGAGCCGGACAAGTTAAAAGAATATTTAGTAAAGAATTACCCCGGCGGAAAATATAACAGTGTATATGAAGCGGGATTCTGCGGATATTGGTTACATAGAAGGCTGGTTAAAGCGGGTATAAATAATATAATAATAAATCCGGCAGATGTTCCCACAAAACAAAAAGAGAAATCGCATAAGACAGATAAAGTAGACTGCGGAAAATTAGCAAGAGAATTAGAGAATGGTTCACTGGATAAAATATATATACCCACAGAGCAAGAAGAAGCTCTAAGGACAATATCCAGACTGCGATTTCAAATAGTCAAGGATCAGACGAGAGTAAAAAACAGAATAATAAGCTTCCTGGATTTACATGGGATAAAGTTACCTGAAGACTCTGAAGAAAAGCATTGGTCAAGGAAGTTTATAGAAAGAATAAAAAAGCTGGAATTCAGAGAACCTTATAATAAAATGTATTTGGATAAACTCTTAGAAGAACTATACCATCAACGGAGCCGGAACCTGGAGATATTGCGAACAATAAGACAAATATCAAAACAAACAGAAATAATAACACTATTGATGACGGTCTCCGGAATAGGATTGATCATCGCATTTACGCTATATGCGGAATTATTTGATATGAGACGTTTTAAGAAGCTGGACGAATTAGCGGCAATAATAGGGTTAATCCCATCGATAAGTCAATCGGGCGATACAAAATATGATTTAGGTTTAACATACAGGTATAATAAATATTTAAGGTCATTACTAATAGAATCTGCCTGGGTAGCAATAAGGATGGACCCTGCATTAACAGCATCCTTTAATGAATGTTGTAAAAGAATGAGTAAACAAAAAGCGATAATAAGAATAGCGAGAAAATTATTAAACAGAATACGATACGTATGGATAAATAAAAAAGAATATCAAATTGGAGTTATAAAATAATAAACAAGCTAAATCAATCTTATAATATTTTCGGCACAGACTGCTTTTTTGCGGTTGCAACAGAAATGATTGCTTCGCGAAGTGTGCAGCGGCCATATTGAATTATTCTGAATGATACAATGCAGCCTCTCAAGCATAGAGAGAAGACTGCTCATAATAGGTTGATTGATGATTTATTTAGCTCTGGAAAGGAGAGTAAAGAAAGGATAAATAATTTTTATTGAATAATCATTTTGTGTGATTATTAGGGATACCCTTGCAGTAGATTAAATTTAAACTTGATATTTTACATAATAGCCGGAATAATTGATGCTGTTATTCCAGAGGTTATTATATTTTACGGTTGGCGGCGGCTGATTGAACCATTTTTCTATTGCTATATCTGCGTTGACAATTACATTATTCTCTATAATATCGTCTGGTCCTGAAATAATAGCTTTCCCAAGATTACCTAAAAAATAGTTATTATATAGCTTCATCCCTATGCCGCTTGAGCCCGAAGTACTAATACCATAGCCATCTCCCAGAATCAGATTATTAAATACCTTAACTGTATCTGATAAATACAAAGACATTGCTGCGCCAGTATAATCAAGAATTATCACATTATTTGATATTGTTGGGGTTGCTCCAAAAGATTTATCTATCCCATATGCGTATAAGGGAACAATCAAATTTGAGTCTATAATTGGTTGGTAAGTGTAGTCAAAAGCTTGGATTAGAATACCAGCGTTTATTGTAGCTGAAGAATTCGGGTCAGTGCAAATAACATTCTTTTTTATTTGAGAGTTTGAATTAAATAACCATAATCCTATACTCATATTCTCATATATATTCATATATACTGCGGGATTGTCCCGGAAATGTAAGTGCCATATTCCCCCTGTGGTTATTCTATTTAATATGATCAAACTATTTGCCCCGGCTGTTATCCCATACCCCTTACTCGAATTGAAGTACACCCTTATATTAAACCCTTTCAATAAACAATTATTTGACATACTAACAGAAATAAAATCAATAGAGTCCACCAAATTCCTCGTATCGATAGCACAGCTATCCATTCCCGCTCCAATCAGCGATAATCCCGGTATCATCACAACCTGCTCTTCATAAACACCATTTGCCACATAAATAGTATCCCCGAATGAGGAAATATTTATAGCACTCATAATGGAATCTGCTGCTGTTTCCCAGGAAAGATAGGGGGGAATATTGCTGCCGGAATGGCTGACATAGCGGACAGATCCAATCAAAAATGAGCAATTCGCCGCAACGAACAGGTTAATAATTAATAATAAAAAAAAGAGTAATGGTTTTTTCATTTCGATGTTCCTTTACTTTAGACAAATCATTTCCTTAATATCTGAGAAACTTGTATTGATATGCAAATTTTTCTTTCAGCAAATCAAAGAATATTTGGAATCCTGTAAGCATTTATATGAGCCTAAAATTATTAGATGGAGAGGTTCAATTTGAAACGAACGTATTGATTTTAAGCGGTTTTTGACTATCATCTCTCCCCAGAATGATTTAGATGAAATCTTTATAGTACCCTTAAAAGAGTACCCTGCAAATTGTTTAGTTTTAACCGAATTAAGTTTTTAAGAAACCCTGCAAATAAAGATATCAGCTATTTTTTAATATAATCAACTTTTTTTCATTCCGCATCAGTATAATTACGAATATTATGATATTTTTTTGCACCTGAGCGCCTTTGTATTCAAATAATCAAATTTGACAATTTAGATGAGGAATTAGTGAGAATCAGAGATTGAATTCATTTTATTCCTTCTTTAATTTCCGTTGGGATTAAAGGCAGCAAAATATGTACCGGGAATCTGATACCTAAATTCATCGTTTGTATCAACAATTATGAACCGCAATAATATATTAAATAAATTTTTTGTCTGACAGAGAAAACAAAAATTTAAAGTATACTCGTAAATATTCAAAACAATTCCGCTGCATGACTGGTATTTGCTTGTTGGTTTAATTCCGGGGCTGATTAGAGAAAAAGTATAAAAAAAACGAAGAAGTTAAAATAGTTTACAAGATCAGGCAGATGATCCTTTGTAGTGCGGCCTGCCTCAATGGCTACTTTCATTTTGTGATGAATTTATCTTCTTACTTTTATCTTTTACTTTTAGCTTTTATCTTTACTATTCTTAATGGAGTTTTTCTGATGATTTTAGTAATTGGTTATTTTGCTGCTGCCTGTACAACTATTTCTTTTATACCCCAGGCACTGAAAGTACATAAAACCAGGAGTACAACTGATATTTCATTTGGTATGTTTCTGTTGATGACGCTGGGGGTTCTTTTCTGGCTGTTCTATGGGGTATTGATAAATTCACTGCCTATAATCGCGGCAAATGCTGTGACTCTCATCCTTTCATTTTATATTTTATTAATGAAGATAAAGATCGACCATGGACGGCAGGGTGAACAGGATCAAACAAGATAATGGACTTATTTTTAATTTATAAAAGATTTCGGGAATGGAAACCTGAAGTATTTGGAATTGCTTATATTTTAAAATATAAACTGATTTTATAATGGCACATAACTATAACAATACAGATAATCATAATAAAGCATTTGGATTCGGGATCGCTTTAAATATTATTTACATAGTAATCGAGGTAATATTCGGATTGCTTGTAAGCTCAATGGCATTAATTGCCGATGCAGGGCATAATTTAAGCGATGTACTGGGATTGCTTCTCGCCTGGGGTGCTGCATTCCTGGCAAGAACTCTCCCGACAAAAAAAAGAACATATGGACTTAGAAAATCCACAATACTGGCTGCCTTATTTAATGCGCTTATTTTATTAATAGCAGTCGGGGCGATTTCTATTGAAGCTATCGTAGGCTTATTAACTCCGCAGCAGGTACAGGGATCAACAATGATGATTGTTGCCGGCATAGGAGTATTGATAAATGCCGTGACAGCCTATCTCTTCGTAAAAGGAAAAGAGAAGGATATTAATATCAGGGGAGCGTATTTACATATGGCTGCAGATGCAGGTGTTTCTGCAGGTGTAGTTATTGCCGGACTGCTTATAACATTGACGGGCTGGCTCTGGCTCGATCCTGTCATAAGTCTTGTTATTGTGCTGGTTATAACAATAGGAACCTGGGATTTATTGCGCGACTCATTTCTAATGTCGGTTGATGCTGTACCCAAAGGCATCAGCCTTAAGGAAGTGGAAGGCCATCTTAAAAAAATTCCCGGGGTGGCAGAAATTCACGATCTTCATGTCTGGGCTATGAGTACTACTGAGACGGCACTTACCGTTCACCTCGTAATGCCCGATTCAAATCCCGGCGATTATTTCCTGAAAGAAATTTGCGGCGATCTGCAGAAGAAATTTGGTATCGAACATTCAACCATACAGGTAGAGAAAGATGCACAGGGTGCAAACTGTAGTGCGGATAATATATAAAAACTTAATTATAGCATCCTGAAATATTTTTATTGCCTCTATAAGTTATTGATTTCTGTTAAGGTAGAAAGTAACTCATACATAAATTACTGAA
This sequence comes from uncultured Bacteroidota bacterium, assembly GCA_963839165.1. Lineage (GTDB taxonomy): Bacteria > Bacteroidota > Ignavibacteria > Ignavibacteriales > Ignavibacteriaceae > DATFVA01. The sequence goes on from CAWIUG010000027.1 coordinate 4,694, forward strand.
TGGCTATTGAGTGACTAACTCCTGAATGAAGAGAAAGAAAAATTTGAAGAAATATTTTCGAATCTCGTAAAAGAAAATCAGGTAATAGGCAATATAGAAAATATCTCCGGATTTGAAGATAAACTGGCAGTTAAAGCATATGGAATAATAATAGATGCAAAAAGGTTTAAGAATAAATATCGGATATGGTGTTACTGTGGTCTGGTAAAAAATAAAAGAAAAAGCGGAAAGATGAATAAGAGAAAGAAATTAAAGGATTATTCAAGAGACTTAAAAAACGTTTTTAAGAGTGCAACAAAAGCTGCACCTGGAGGGAAAAAATGTACTGCGGGACCGGCTCTGACGGGTATCGAAGCCACCGGAAATAGGAAATGTTCAATAATTTATGAAGCTTCTTAAAATATCCTGACCAAAAAAATCGTAGCGAAGTCGAAGATCCCGTCGATAGACGGGGCGAAGATCCCGATTTTAGCGGCGATTTTAGCGGGACAAAAATATTATCAAGGATACCATTTAACACTTTTTACATGTTACTTTTATCTTTCATCGTTTGTCTTACGAATAGATACATGCGGCTTCACTGAATCAATCATTTCTATTTTTTTAATAATGCAATCCCATAAAACGAATTAACTGTCCTGCATTGATTGATTACTAAAAAAATTATTTATGCCAAAAACAGTATGCTTTAGCAATGTTTCAAAATTTAATTTGACATTCATTTTCTTTTTCCTGTTATTGTATCTGTGAATGGGCCAGGGTTTTCTAATAATGGGAACTTCTTCTTCTTAGAAAAACCATAACCTTAAATTAAATGTTGGGGAGTTATGGAAACTACTCGAAAAAATCAGGATAATAATTCTGCCAACCATTATTTCTTTTCAAAATAAGGGAGGTTTATAACGAAATACTTCAAACCGTAATAATCCGATTAGGTTTTGCCTGTCATAAACAATTATAATTCTGATTTTAATTGATATCTGTTATTGATAGAGCGCATTAATAATATTTATTAACTTTTCTAAGGGTGTTAAAAATGAAAAAACTACTTTTGGTCTTTTTGGTTTTGATTCCTTTTCTGCTGCGAGGAAGCATCTGAACTTCCGAATGCTCCATTTTCACAAGTCGGAGGCAAATATAAACCTGCTATGACCGGGTCCGGTGAATATATGAAAGCATTGATAATTTATGCACAATTTGACATTGATCAAACAACTAGCAATAATTGGGATTACGATGAATTACCTGATTTTGCTTACGATATGATCGATTCAGAGCTGGATGTTTACCACGAGAAGACAGTATCTGATTACTACAAAGTAATGTCGAGTGGTAGTTTCAGAATTATAGGCGATGTGTTCCCGGAACTTGTGCATTTAACAAATAATAGCATTATAGATTATCAGGATGCAAATACTGAAGTAATAGACTATGTGGATCAATATGTTGATTTTCAAGATTATGATAGCTGGAGTTTTGTCAATGGACAATATATTTTTAATGAAGGTCAAGGCGATGGTTATGTTGATATGATTTTTATTTGTTATAGATATGCTGATCCAGAAGATTTTAATTTGACTGGTGGCGTTGCTTGGCTAGGGCCGGAACATTTTGGTACAAACGGCATATATACTTCAAATGATACGAGAAATGGTGCTTTAGGATATGTAAAACTTGATGGGCATCTAAGTTCAACTGGTTCTGGTGTTACCTTCAATAGATTCTGTAAATATTCCCAGATATCTAATTTGGGAGGACTAGTGCATGAATATGGTCATTATATATTTGGGGGCCAGCATCCTGCTGAAGGCGGAATGATGGCATCCGCAAATGGCGGTAATTATGGAACATTTGCTATGGATTCCTGGGAGCGGGAAAGGCTGGGCTATGTGGGACTTACATCCCCTTCAAATTACCCTTATACCCTAACGTTAGGTGATTTCCTAACAGAGGATGATGTACTTAAAATACCGGTCGCGAGCAGTTCGACTTCTTATTTTCTTGTAGAAAACCATCAAAGGCAAAATCTCTATGATCAGATAATTACCGGAGGAATATTAGGCGGAGGTTTCCATGAGAATACTACGATTGGAAGCGGTATTTACATCTACAAGGTTTCAAATGGCGATACTTATCCTCCAACAAAGACTATCGTCTGTGCTGATGGGGAATGGAATTGGACAGTTGTAGGAACAATTTATAATCCCGGACTGGGGACTGGCACGGTACCACTCAGTAAACGCACTGCCGTAAACCGAAATTCAGGCAAAACAGATAGAGTCCCATATCACGACTACTATAACTGGCTTTGGTGGAGTATGTGGTATGATATAAATCCACTCACAAAGGAATTTGAATTGACAAGAGATGTTTTGGGTGATGAATATGACGCTTATAATTTTGGATATAATGAACTTTTTACCCCCTGGAGCAATCCAAGTTCATACCTGAACGGCACTACGAATATGTCAATGCAGCTATACAGCCAGGATGGCAATGAAATTACAGTTAAAGTTTATAACACTGTAGCACAAGGCAACGACTTACCCCCATCGTCTCCACAATTAGTTTATGTTACAAGAGAAAATGTAAGCGAGGAGTTGCACGCTAAGGTCTGCTGGTCTCAAAATATCGAACCAAATATGCAGTATGGAGGGAAATACAGGATATATCGTGCTTGGACTTATGGTGATGAGCCTACAACCTGGGCGCAAGTGGCAGAAATTTATGCATATGAAGGTTTATCTCATCCGGTTACCAGCTGGGTCGATCCCGACATACCTTACGGAACAAATGGCGGCCGTCATCTCTTCTACAGGGTTAAAGCTATAGATAACTCAGGTAATAAAGTTTCGCTTTTCTCTAATTATGATTGGATTCTGTGGGATGGATCAGAATTCGGAGGCAGTGGAGGGGACGGTAAAGTCAATCATGGAGAAAGCTATACCATTGAAGATTATGATCTTGCACAGAATTACCCAAATCCTTTTAATCCGGCAACAAACATTCAATATACAATCAAGGAAAAAGGATTAGTACAACTTAAAATCTATGATATATTGGGAACCCGGGTAGCAGAACTAGTCAATGAAGTCAAAGAGCCTGGAGTCTATTCTACTACATTTAATGCCGTTAACTATCCAAGTGGAGTTTATTTGTACAAAATAACAGTTAATAATTTCATGGCCACCAAAAAAATGGTGTTAATAAAATAGTGCCATTTGGCACCTCAAAAATGGATAAATTAAATAAAACAATTGAGGTGCTAAATGAAAATCAAAAGAAGAGCCTTAAACAGGCATCAAATAAAAAGTTCGGAAGGAGAGTTCATCTGGGAATTAGAAAACTCATATGAACTCTCTCCGAAAATCAGTCAACTAATATTGTGGACAGCAAAAGAATGTTTACTGAAAGAGAACAGTTTAAGAGAAGGTCAGATAGAAGTAACAGCCATAGAGATTGAAGAGCGGGCAGGAAAAACGATTGAAAAGATGGAGAAGAAAAGGATACGGCTAACAACAGATAATGGGATAGAAGATCTGGAGATACGGCAGGAATATGGAAGGATAGAGCTAAGGAGAAAAAAGATAATCAGGATAACAGAAGAAGCGTTAGAACAAAGAGCAATATTAAGCCAGGAAGATATAAGTAAAGTATTACAGATAAGTATAAGAACAGTCAAACGAGACATAGCCTACATTAGGAAAGAAGGAATAGAAGTAATAACCAGAGGTTATTTGCATAATATAGGACGAGGACAAACACATAAAGTAAAAATCATCGGTATGTACTTGGACGGAAATACGTATAGTGAAATAAAATTAAAAGCAAGACATTCAACAGGAGCGATAAAAAGATATCTGGAGAGCTTCACAAAAGTATAGATCTATAAAAGTTGTAAGAGAATATATTAAGTTATATCATAATTTAAATCCTGGTGCAAAAACAAAAAAGTAAAAAATATGCCAGGTGTCAAATGGCCCTATAGTAAATAACTTAACCGATAGAGCATAGGGGTAGTAAATCACTGCCCTATATTAATTTAAATGGATATATATTATGAAAATTTTTTACGCTATTTTTTATGTAATTTTTACAAATATCTCATTTGGTCAAACTTTCGGGACTTGTCCACTTGATTCCAGAAATGTCTGGGTTTATGATAATTTCGGAGCATATAAATTTTGGAGTTTACTTGATACCACAGTGACATACAACGATACATTGAGATATCAAATGCTTCATGGGAATTATTTAGGACAAATATCAGATGTGACAGTGAGGTTACGAGACGATAACTGCTATGTGCAAAGGATGCCGGACACATATAATTCTCCAAATCACGAAAGGATATATTACAAGATAGGAGCAAAAATTGGAGATATCTGGATGCAGCCGGACCCGGGGGGGATCACGGATTCACTCGTAACTGAAGTTGTAGATACAATTCGCACTGTAGTTTTTAACAAATTAGTAACTCTTCGTTTGTTTCATATACACTATTCGTTAATTGATTACTATCAAACTTGGTCAGATGATTTTGGACTAATGTCTGTTCAAGATTATATGGGAACGGTTTATTACTTATACTGTTGTATAATAGAAGGTGTGGCTTATGGGGATACTACGGTCCTTGATGTTGATGACAAACTGGCATCTTCGCCTTATGAATTTCTGCTCGAACAAAATTATCCGAATCCCTTTAATCCCTCAACTATGATAACCTACCAGATACCGGAATCTGGTTTCGTTATTTTGAAAGTATATGACATTTTAGGCAGAGAGATTGCAGAGCTTGTGAATGAGGAAAGATACCAGGGGAGATATTCCGTTAAATTCGATGCCTCTGAACTTGCAAGCGGAGTCTATATATATCAGCTTCGGGTTAATGATTATGTTAGTTCGAAGAAAATGTTATTGCTCAAGTGATTTAAGGGAGCGAAAGCTCCCTTTATTTTGCATCCCTCGGCTGAGATATCATCCTGCTGAATCACGATTCGAATCCCCGGTTGTCGAGTGTTTCGAAGGTGATGGTTGCCGCGCATTCGTAGCGATGGTTCGCCGAGTGTTTCGAAGCGGAGCGGCACAAATTATTGAGCATTTTTGATTTTCGGTGGCTTCGATATCCCGCGTTGAAAACTTATAAGAATTTTCGCGGGATTTCGAGGACTCAACAACCCGCCCCTTAAAGTCTTAAGCGATGGCGGGCCACTCAGCCACCGCTATATGTTACAAACTATTGTGAGTTCTAATATCTTGACCAAAAAAATCGTAGCGAAGTCGAAGATCCCGTCGATAGACGGGGCGAAGATCCCGATTTTAGCGGCGATTTTAGCGGGACAAAAATATTATCAAGGATACCATTGCATGTTACTTTTATCTTTCATCCTTTGTCTTACGAATAGATACATGCGGCTTCACTGAATCGCTCATTTCTATTTTTTTAATAATGCAATCCCATAAAACGAATTAACTGTCCTGCATTGATTGATTACTAAAAAAATTATTTATGCCAAAAACAGTATGCTTTAGCAATGTTTCAAAATTTAATTTGACATTCATTTTCTTTTTCCTGTTATTGTATCTGTGAATGGGCCAGGGTTTTCTAATAATGGGAACTTCTTCTTCTTAGAAAAACCATAACCTTAAATTAAATGTTGGGGAGTTATGGAAACTACTCGAAATTTTATAGCAACTAAGAAAATGTTATTGATCAAATGATTTTTATAGGCGGGGGCAGTAAATGCTACTGCCCCTTATTTATAAAAAATTAAGGCCGGTTTTATGAAATATTTATATATCCTATTCTTTATAATATTAGTTGAGCCTTATTATTACAGTCAAACTTTTGGAACTTGTCCGCTTGATTCAGGAAATGTTTGGGTTTATGATGATCAGGGCTCATATACATTTGTTAGCATTCTTGATTCTAATATAATATTTGAAGACTCACTATGTTATAGCATCCTGCATATCACTCACATGAATTTTCAGTATGATGTTTATGTGAGATTAAGGGATGATAGCTATTATGTACAGAGAATGCCGGATTCATATAATGCCCCTAATCACGAAAGAATATATTATAAAAAAGGAGCACAGATTGGAGACACCTGGGTGCAGCCGGATGTAGGTGGCGTCACTGATACATTGAGAACTGATGTCATTGATACTCAACAGGTTTTTGTTTATGATAAGTGGGTTACATTCAGACTTTTGCATACACATTATATCGTGCTTGAATATTGGCAGGCATTTACGGATGAATTCGGATTGATGTATTTAGCAGATGATTTATGGTTAACATATAATCTCTACTGCTGTATAATCGACGGTAAAGCATACGGGGATACTACGGTCCTTGATGTTGATGACAAACTGGCATCTTCGCCTTATGAATTTCTGCTCGAACAAAATTATCCGAATCCCTTTAATCCCTCAACTATGATAACCTACCAGATACCGGAATCTGGTTTCGTTATTTTGAAAGTATATGACATTTTAGGCAGAGAGATTGCAGAGCTTGTGAATGAGGAAAGATACCAGGGGAGATATTCCGTTAAATTCGATGCCTCTGAACTTGCAAGCGGAGTCTATATATATCAGCTTCGGGTTAATGATTATGTTAGTTCGAAGAAAATGTTATTGCTCAAGTGATTTAAGGGAGCGAAAGCTCCCTTTATTTTGCATCCCTTGGCTGAGATATCATCCTGCTGAATCACGATTCGAAATCCCCGGTTGTCGAGTGTTTCGAAGGTGATGGTTGCCGCGCATTCGTAGCGATGGTTCGCCGAGTGTTTCGAAGCGGAGCGGCACAAATTATTGAGCATTTTTGATTTTCGGTGGCTTCGATATCCCGCGTTGAAAACTTATAAGAATTTTCGCGGGATTTCGAGGACTCAACAACCCGCCCCTTAAAGTCTTAAGCGATGGCGGGCCACTCAGCCACCGCTATATGTTACAAACTATTGTGAGTTCTAATATCTTGACCAAAAAAATCGTAGCGAAGTCGAAGATCCCGTCGATAGACGGGGCGAAGATCCCGATTTTAGCGGCGATTTTAGCGGGACAAAAATATTATCAAGGATACCATTTCCTTGCATGTTACTTTTATCTTTCATCCTTTGTCTTACGAATAGATACATGCGGCTTCACTGAATCGCTCATTTCTATTTTTTTAATAATGCAATCCCATAAAACGAATTAACTGTCCTGCATTGATTGATTACTAAAAAAATTATTTATGCCAAAAACAGTATGCTTTAGCAATGTTTCAAAATTTAATTTGACATTCATTTTCTTTTTCCTGTTATTGTATCTGTGAATGGGCCAGGGTTTTCTAATAATGGGAACTTCTTCTTCTTAGAAAAACCATAACCTTAAATTAAATGTTGGGGAGTTATGGAAACTACTCGAAATTTTATAGCAACTAAGAAAATGTTATTGATCAAATGATTTTTATAGGCGGGGGCAGTAAATGCTACTGCCCCTTATTTATAAAAAATTAAGGCCGGTTTTATGAAATATTTATATATCCTATTCTTTATAATATTAGTTGAGCCTTATTATTACAGTCAAACTTTTGGAACTTGTCCGCTTGATTCAGGAAATGTTTGGGTTTATGATTATTTTTTGGGTGACTACAAATTTAGTACATTATTGGACACGATTGTATCTTTTGATGATTCAATCCAATATAATGTTATCCAAAATAATTTCATTGGGCAGCTTTATGATGTTGATGTCAGATTACGGAGTGATGGTTATTATGTGCAGCGAATGCCGGACACATATAAAACACCTAATCACGAAAGGATATATTACAAGATAGGAGCAAAAATTGGAGAAAGCTGGATGCAGCCGGACCCGGGGGGGATCACGGATTCACTCGTAACTGAAGTTGTAGATACAATTCGCACTGTAGTTTTTAACAAATTAGTAACCCTTCGTTTGTTTCATATACACTATTCGTTAATCGATTACTATGAACTCTGGTCAGATGATTTTGGGCTAATGTCTGTTCAAGATTATATGGGAACGGTTTATTACTTGTACTGTTGCATAATAGAAGGTGTGGCTTATGGTGATACTACGATATTAGGAGTAGAGAATATTCCGGAACAACCTGAAGAATTTGTACTTGAACAAAATTACCCGAATCCTTTTAATCCCACGACTACTATAACCTACCAGGTGCCGAAATTATGTTTTGTTTCTTTGAAGGTGTATGACGTTCTGGGAAATGAAGTTGCTGAGCTTGTGAATGAGGAAAAATACCAGGGGAGATATTCCGTTAAATTCGATGCCTCCGAACTTGCAAGCGGAGTCTATATATATCAGCTTCGGGTTAATGATTATGTTAGTTCGAAGAAAATGTTATTGCTCAAGTGATTTAAGGGAGCGAAAGCTCCCTTTATTTTGCATCCCTTGGCTGAGATATCATCCTGCTGAATCAGGAGTCGAAATCCCCGGTTGTCGAGTGTTTCGAAGGTGATGGTTGCCGCGCATTCGTAGCGATGGTTCGCCGAGTGTTTCGAACTGGAGCGGAGAAACGTATCGAGGCACGTAGCTCAGGTCACACGACCTGAGACTCAGCTCGGAGAGCTTAGCCACGGGAGCGTCTCACACATCAATGACTGAATGACTATTGAGTGACTATGAATGATGACAAATTCCCGCGGTATGCATCTTACTTGTTCCTGGCTCAGCTCTCCCAACTTGGAGCCGCAAGCAGTCCTTAGATTTCGCCAATGTAGTTCTGCTCTCATTCTTTTCGCTCAGTTCAGAGAACTGAGCTACGCGTGCGCTTCAATGCAGCCAGTTTTAATAACTCTCAGTGGTATCTGGCCTGTCCCGACCTGTCGGGGTTTATCCCGCCCTTGCTTTTGATTTTTCCCTTCTTCCTTTTTCCCGGTTCCTTGATACTTGTTCCTTGTTACTTTTATCTTGTTCCCTATACATCCACTTTGCGTTTTTTTATGACTTTGCAGCAAATACCTCTTCGCCCATTCACTGTCAACCACCCATCTTCAAAATCCGTTACACTTTCGCTTCGTTATTCGCCATACAGTCTTAGCGCGGTATAGCCGACAACCAAAAGCAACCATAGAAATGCGGAACTTTAAGCGGTTTGTAAGATATAGCGGTGGCTGATTATCCCGACTGTGCAAAGTTGTCGGGAGTATCCTGCCCCTTGCTTGATATCGTTGGGGGCGGGGATGTTGAGTCCGGCCCTAGCCGGAGAAATCTCGAGTCTTCGAAATCCCGCTCATCGTTAATTTATTTTATACAGCGGGACCGGCTCTGACGGGTATCGAAGCCACCGGAAATAGGAAATGTTCAATAATTTATGAAGCTTCTTAAAATATCCTGACCAAAAAAATCGTAGCGAAGTCGAAGATCCCGTCGATAGACGGGGCGAAGATCCCGATTTTAGCGGCGATTTTAGCGGGACAAAAATATTATCAAGGATACCATTTAACACTTTTTGCATGTTACTTTTATCTTTCATCCTTTGTCTTACGAATAGATACATGCGGCTTCACTGAATCGCTCATTTCTATTTTTTTAATAATGCAATCCCATAAAACGAATTAACTGTCCTGCATTGATTGATTACTAAAAAAATTATTTATGCCAAAAACAGTATGCTTTAGCAATGTTTCAAAATTTAATTTGACATTCATTTTCTTTTTCCTGTTATTGTATCTGTGAATGGGCCAGGGTTTTCTAATAATGGGAACTTCTTCTTCTTAGAAAAACCATAACCTTAAATTAAATGTTGGGGAGTTATGGAAACTACTCGAAATTTTATAGCAACTAAGAAAATGTTATTGATCAAATGATTTTTATAGGCGGGGGCAGTAAATGCTACTGCCCCTTATTTATAAAAAATTAAGGCCGGTTTTATGAAATATTTATATATCCTATTCTTTATAATATTAGTTGAGCCTTATTATTACAGTCAAACTTTCGGGACTTGTCCACTTGATTCCAGAAATGTCTGGGTTTATGATAATTTCGGAGCATATAAATTTTGGAGTTTACTTGATACCACAGTGACATACAACGATACATTGAGATATCAAATGCTTCATGGGAATTATTTAGGACAAATATCAGATGTGACAGTGAGGTTACGAGACGATAACTGCTATGTGCAAAGGATGCCGGACACATATAATTCTCCAAATCACGAAAGGATATATTACAAGATAGGAGCAAAAATTGGAGATATCTGGATGCAGCCGGACCCGGGGGGGATCACGGATTCACTCGTAACTGAAGTTGTAGATACAATTCGCACTGTAGTTTTTAACAAATTAGTAACTCTTCGTTTGTTTCATATACACTATTCGTTAATTGATTACTATCAAACTTGGTCAGATGATTTTGGACTAATGTCTGTTCAAGATTATATGGGAACGGTTTATTACTTATACTGTTGTATAATAGAAGGTGTGGCTTATGGGGATACTACGGTCCTTGATGTTGATGACAAACTGGCATCTTCGCCTTATGAATTTCTGCTCGAACAAAATTATCCGAATCCCTTTAATCCCTCAACTATGATAACCTACCAGATACCGGAATCTGGTTTCGTTATTTTGAAAGTATATGACATTTTAGGCAGAGAGATTGCAGAGCTTGTGAATGAGGAAAGATACCAGGGGAGATATTCCGTTAAATTCGATGCCTCCGAACTTGCAAGCGGAGTCTATATATATCAGCTTCGGGTTAATGATTATGTTAGTTCGAAGAAAATGTTATTGCTCAAGTGATTTAAGGGAGCGAAAGCTCCCTTTATTTTGCATCCCTTGGCTGAGATATCATCCTGCTGAATCACGAGTCGAAATCCACGGTTGTCGAGTGTTTCGAAGGTGATGGTTGCCGCGCATTCGTAGCGATGGTTCGCCGAGTGTTTCGAAGCGGAGCGGAGAAACGTATCGAGGCACGTAGCTCAGGTCACACGACCTGAGACTCAGCTCGGAGAGCTTAGCCACGGGAGCGTCTCATACATCAATGACTGAATGACTATTGAGTGACTATGAATGATGACAAATTCCCGCGGTATGCCT
>CAWIUG010000028.1:0-8306 GCA_963839165.1 uncultured Bacteroidota bacterium
GGATTTCGACTCCTGATTCAGCAGGATGATATCTCAGCCAAGGGATGCAAAATAAAGGGAGCTTTCGCTCCCTTAAATCACTTGAGCAATAACATTTTCTTCGAACTAACATAATCATTAACCCGAAGCTGATATATATAGACTCCGCTTGCAAGTTCGGAGGCATCGAATTTAACGGAATATCTCCCCTGGTATTTTTCCTCATTCACAAGCTCAGCAACTTCATTTCCCAGAACGTCATACACCTTCAAAGAAACAAAACATAATTTCGGCACCTGGTAGGTTATAGTAGTCGTGGGATTAAAAGGATTCGGGTAATTTTGTTCAAGTACAAATTCTTCAGGTTGTTCCGGAATATTCTCTACTCCTAATATCGTAGTATCACCATAAGCCACACCTTCTATTATGCAACAGTACAAGTAATAAACCGTTCCCATATAATCTTGAACAGACATTAGCCCAAAATCATCTGACCAGAGTTCATAGTAATCGATTAACGAATAGTGTATATGAAACAAACGAAGGGTTACTAATTTGTTAAAAACTACAGTGCGAATTGTATCTACAACTTCAGTTACGAGTGAATCCGTGATCCCCCCCGGGTCCGGCTGCATCCAGCTTTCTCCAATTTTTGCTCCTATCTTGTAATATATCCTTTCGTGATTAGGTGTTTTATATGTGTCCGGCATTCGCTGCACATAATAACCATCACTCCGTAATCTGACATCAACATCATAAAGCTGCCCAATGAAATTATTTTGGATAACATTATATTGGATTGAATCATCAAAAGATACAATCGTGTCCAATAATGTACTAAATTTGTAGTCACCCAAAAAATAATCATAAACCCAAACATTTCCTGAATCAAGCGGACAAGTTCCAAAAGTTTGACTGTAATAATAAGGCTCAACTAATATTATAAAGAATAGGATATATAAATATTTCATAAAACCGGCCTTAATTTTTTATAAATAAGGGGCAGTAGCATTTACTGCCCCCGCCTATAAAAATCATTTGATCAATAACATTTTCTTAGTTGCTATAAAATTTCGAGTAGTTTCCATAACTCCCCAACATTTAATTTAAGGTTATGGTTTTTCTAAGAAGAAGAAGTTCCCATTATTAGAAAACCCTGGCCCATTCACAGATACAATAACAGGAAAAAGAAAATGAATGTCAAATTAAATTTTGAAACATTGCTAAAGCATACTGTTTTTGGCATAAATAATTTTTTTAGTAATCAATCAATGCAGGACAGTTAATTCGTTTTATGGGATTGCATTATTAAAAAAATAGAAATGAGCGATTCAGTGAAGCCGCATGTATCTATTCGTAAGACAAAGGATGAAAGATAAAAGTAACATGCAATGGTATCCTTGATAATATTTTTGTCCCGCTAAAATCGCCGCTAAAATCGGGATCTTCGCCCCGTCTATCGACGGGATCTTCGACTTCGCTACGATTTTTTTGGTCAAGATATTAGAACTCACAATAGTTTGTAACATATAGCGGTGGCTGAGTGGCCCGCCATCGCTTAAGACTTTAAGGGGCGGGTTGTTGAGTCCTCGAAATCCCGCGAAAATTCTTATAAGTTTTCAACGCGGGATATCGAAGCCACCGAAAATCAAAAATGCTCAATAATTTGTGCCGCTCCGCTTCGAAACACTCGGCGAACCATCGCTACGAATGCGCGGCAACCATCACCTTCGAAACACTCGACAACCGGGGATTCGAATCGTGATTCAGCAGGATGATATCTCAGCCGAGGGATGCAAAATAAAGGGAGCTTTCGCTCCCTTAAATCACTTGAGCAATAACATTTTCTTCGAACTAACATAATCATTAACCCGAAGCTGATATATATAGACTCCGCTTGCAAGTTCAGAGGCATCGAATTTAACGGAATATCTCCCCTGGTATCTTTCCTCATTCACAAGCTCTGCAATCTCTCTGCCTAAAATGTCATATACTTTCAAAATAACGAAACCAGATTCCGGTATCTGGTAGGTTATCATAGTTGAGGGATTAAAGGGATTCGGATAATTTTGTTCGAGCAGAAATTCATAAGGCGAAGATGCCAGTTTGTCATCAACATCAAGGACCGTAGTATCCCCATAAGCCACACCTTCTATTATACAACAGTATAAGTAATAAACCGTTCCCATATAATCTTGAACAGACATTAGTCCAAAATCATCTGACCAAGTTTGATAGTAATCAATTAACGAATAGTGTATATGAAACAAACGAAGAGTTACTAATTTGTTAAAAACTACAGTGCGAATTGTATCTACAACTTCAGTTACGAGTGAATCCGTGATCCCCCCGGGTCCGGCTGCATCCAGATATCTCCAATTTTTGCTCCTATCTTGTAATATATCCTTTCGTGATTTGGAGAATTATATGTGTCCGGCATCCTTTGCACATAGCAGTTATCGTCTCGTAACCTCACTGTCACATCTGATATTTGTCCTAAATAATTCCCATGAAGCATTTGATATCTCAATGTATCGTTGTATGTCACTGTGGTATCAAGTAAACTCCAAAATTTATATGCTCCGAAATTATCATAAACCCAGACATTTCCTGAATCAAGTGGACAAGTCCCGAAAGTTTGACTGTAATAATAAGGCTCAACTAACATTATAAAGAATAGGATATATAAATATTTCATAAAACCGGCCTTAATTTTTTATAAATAAGGGGCAGTAGCATTTACTGCCCCCGCCTATAAAAATCATTTGATCAATAACATTTTCTTAGTTGCTATAAAATTTCGAGTAGTTTCCATAACTCCCCAACATTTAATTTAAGGTTATGGTTTTTCTAAGAAGAAGAAGTTCCCATTATTAGAAAACCCTGGCCCATTCACAGATACAATAACAGGAAAAAGAAAATGAATGTCAAATTAAATTTTGAAACATTGCTAAAGCATACTGTTTTTGGCATAAATAATTTTTTTAGTAATCAATCAATGCAGGACAGTTAATTCGTTTTATGGGATTGCATTATTAAAAAAATAGAAATGAGCGATTCAGTGAAGCCGCATGTATCTATTCGTAAGACAAAGGATGAAAGATAAAAGTAACATGTAAAAAGTGTTAAATGGTATCCTTGATAATATTTTTGTCCCGCTAAAATCGCCGCTAAAATCGGAATCTTCGCCCCGTCTATCGACGGATCTTCGACTTCGCTACGATTTTTTTGGTCAAGATATTAGAACTCACAATAGTTTGTAACATATAGCGGTGGCTGAGTGGCCCGCCATCGCTTAAGACTTTAAGGGGCGGGTTGTTGAGTCCTCGAAATCCCGCGAAAATTCTTATAAGTTTTCAACGCGGGATATCGAAGCCACCGAAAATCAAAAATGCTCAATAAATTGTGCCGCTCCAGTTCGAAACACTCGGCGAACCATCGCTACGAATGCGCGGCAACCATCACCTTCGAAACACTCGACAACCGGGGATTCGAATCGTGATTCAGCAGGATGATATCTCAGCCGAGGGATGCAAAATAAAGGGAGCTTTCGCTCCCTTAAATCACTTGAGCAATAACATTTTCTTCGAACTAACATAATCATTAACCCGAAGCTGATATATATAGACTCCGCTTGCAAGTTCAGAGGCATCGAATTTAACGGAATATCTCCCCTGGTATCTTTCCTCATTCACAAGCTCTGCAATCTCTCTGCCTAAAATGTCATATACTTTCAAAATAACGAAACCAGATTCCGGTATCTGGTAGGTTATCATAGTTGAGGGATTAAAGGGATTCGGATAATTTTGTTCGAGCAGAAATTCATAAGGCGAAGATGCCAGTTTGTCATCAACATCAAGGACCGTAGTATCCCCATAAGCCACACCTTCTATTATACAACAGTATAAGTAATAAACCGTTCCCATATAATCTTGAACAGACATTAGTCCAAAATCATCTGACCAAGTTTGATAGTAATCAATTAACGAATAGTGTATATGAAACAAACGAAGAGTTACTAATTTGTTAAAAACTACAGTGCGAATTGTATCTACAACTTCAGTTACGAGTGAATCCGTGATCCCCCCCGGGTCCGGCTGCATCCAGATATCTCCAATTTTTGCTCCTATCTTGTAATATATCCTTTCGTGATTTGGAGAATTATATGTGTCCGGCATCCTTTGCACATAGCAGTTATCGTCTCGTAACCTCACTGTCACATCTGATATTTGTCCTAAATAATTCCCATGAAGCATTTGATATCTCAATGTATCGTTGTATGTCACTGTGGTATCAAGTAAACTCCAAAATTTATATGCTCCGAAATTATCATAAACCCAGACATTTCTGGAATCAAGTGGACAAGTCCCGAAAGTTTGACTGTAATAATAAGGCTCAACTAATATTATAAAGAATAGGATATATAAATATTTCATAAAACCGGCCTTAATTTTTTATAAATAAGGGGCAGTAGCATTTACTGCCCCCGCCTATGAAAATCATTTGATCAATAACATTTTCTTAGTTGCTATAAAATTTCGAGTAGTTTCCATAACTCTCCAACATTTAATTTAAGGTTATGGTTTTTCTAAGAAGAAGAAGTTCCCATTATTAGAAAACCCTTGCCCATTCATAGATATAATAACAGGAAAAAGAAAATGAATGTCAAATTAAATTTTGAAACATTGCTAAAGCATACTGTTTTTGGCATAAATAATTTTTTTAGTAATCAATCAATGCAGGACAGTTAATTCGTTTTATGGGATTGCATTATTAAAAAAATAGAAATGATTGATTCAGTGAAGCCGCATGTATCTATTCGTAAGACAAAGGATGAAAGATAAAAGTAACATGTAAAAAGTAATAAATGGTATCCTTGATAATATTTTTGTCCCGCTAAAATCGCCGCTAAAATCGGGATCTTCGCCCCGTCTATCGACGGGATCTTCGACTTCGCTACGATTTTTTTGGTCAGGATATTTTAAGAAGCTTCATAAATTATTGAACATTTCCTATTTCCGGTGGCTTCGATACCCGTCAGAGCCGGTCCCGCCGTACATTTTTTCCCTCCAGGTGCAGCTTTTGTTGCACTCTTAAAAACGTTTTTTAAGTCTCTTGAATAATCCTTTGATTTCTTTCTCTTATTCATCTTTCCGCTTTTAAGTTTTTATATATTATCCGCACTGCAGTTGGCACCCTGGGCATCTTTCTCCACCTGTATGGTTGAATGTTCTATACCAAATCTCTCCTGCAGATCGCCGCATATTTCTTTCAGGAAATAATCGCCGGGATTTGAGTCAGGCATTACGAGGTGAACGGTAAGCGCTGTCTCGGTAGTGCTCATAGCCCATATGTGAAGATCGTGAATTTCTGCTACCCCGGGAATCTTTTTCAGATGTGCCTCCACTTCCTTAAGACTAATGCCTTTTGGTACAGCATCAACCGACATAAGAAATGAATCTCTCAATAAATCCCAGGTTCCTATTGTTATAACCAGCACAATAACAACACTTATAACAGGATCGAGCCAGAGCCAGCCTGTCAGTGAAATCAGCAATCCTGCAATAACTACACCTGCAGAAACGCCTGCATCTGCAGCCATATGTAAATACGCTCCCCTGATATTAATATCCTTCTCTTTTCCTTTTACGAAGAGATAGGCTGTCACGGCATTTATCAATACTCCTATGCCGGCAACAATCATCATTGTTGATCCCTGAACCTGCTGCGGAGTTATAAGCCTCCTGATAGCTTCTATAGATATCGCACCCACTGCTATTAATAGAATAAGCGCATTAAATAACGCAGCCAGTATTGTGGATTTTCTAAGTCCATAAGTTCTTTTTTTTGTAGGGAGCGTTCTTGCCAGGAAAGTTGCACCCCAGGCAAGCAGCAGCCCCAGTACATCGCTTAAATTATGTCCTGCATCGGCAATTAATGCCATTGAGCTCACAAGCAATCCGAATATAACTTCGACTACTATATAAATGATATTTAAAGCAATCCCGAATCCGAATGCCTTATTATGATTATCGCTGTTGCTATGGTTATGTGCCATTATAAAATCAGTTTATATCTTAAAATATAAGCAATTCCAAATACTTCAGGTTTCCTTTCCCGGAATCTTTTATAAATTAAAAATAAGTCCATTATTTTGTTTGATCCTGTTCACCCTGCCGTCCATGGTCGATCTTTATTTTCATTAATAAAATATAAAATGAAAGGATGAGAGTCACAGCATTTGCCGCGATTATAGGCAGTGAATTTATCAATACTCCATAGAACAGCCAGAAAAGGACCCCCAGCGTCATCAGCAGAAACATTCCAAATGAAATATCAGTTGTACTCCTGGTTTTATGTACTTTCAGTGCCTGCGGTACAAAAGAAATAGTTGTACAGGCAGCAGCAAAATAACCAATTACTAAAATCATCAGATAAACTCCATTAAGAATAGTAAAGATAAAAGATAAAAGTAAGAAGATAAAAGTAAGAGGATAAATTCATCACAAAATGAAAGTACAATTGAGGCAGGCCGCTCTGCAAAGGATCATCTGCCTGATCTTGTAAACTATTTTAACTTCTTCGTTTTTTTCATACTTTTTCTCTAATCAGCCCCGGAATTAAACCAACAAGCAAATACCAGTCATGCGGCGGAATTATTTTGAATATTTACGAGTATACTTTAAATTTTTGTTTTCTCGGTCAGACAAAAAATTTATTTAATATGTTATTGCGGTTCATAATTGTTGATACAAACGATGAATTTAAGTATCAGATTCCCGGTACATATTTTGCTGCCTTTAATCCCAACGGAAATTAAAGAAGGAATAAAATGAATTCAATCTCTGATTCTCACTAATTCCTCATCTAAATTGTCAAATTTGATTATTTGAATACAAAGGCGCTCAGGTGCAAAAAAATATCATAATATTCGTAATTATACTGAGGCGGAATGAAAAAAAGTTGATTATATTAAAAAATAGCTGATATCTTTATTTGCAGGGTTTCTTAAAAACTTAATTGGTTAGAACTAAACAATTTGCAGGGTACTCTTTTAAGGGTACTATAAAGATTGCATCTAAATCAATCCGGGGTGAGATGATAGTCAAAAACCGGTTAATATCAATACGTTCGATTCAAATTGAACCTCTCCATTTAATAATTTTAGGCTCATATAAATGCTTACAGGATTCCAAATATTCTTTGATTTGCTGAAAGAAAAATTTGCATAGCAATACAAATTTCTCAGATATTAAGAAAATAATTTGTCTAAAGTAAAGGAACATTGAAATGAAAAACCTATTACTCTTTTTTTCATTGTTAATTTTTAACCTGTTCGTTGCGGCTAATTACTCATTTTTAATTGGATCCATCCGCTATGTCAGCCATTCCGGCAGCCACACACCTCCCTATCTTACCTGGGAGACTGCAGCAGATTCCATTATGAGTGCGATAAATATTTCCTCATTCGGAGATACTATTTTTGTGGGTAATGGTGTTTATGAAGAGCAGGTGGTGATGATACCGGGGTTATCACTAATAGGGGCGGGGGTTGATAGCTGTACAATAGATACACATAACTTAGTCACATCACAAAATTTTGCGTCTGTTAAAATTGCAGATTTTTGTCAACTAATGGGATTTCATATTATAATTTATAATCATTGGGATAAAGGCAGAGGGGTTACTATGAACGGAAGTGCAATAAATAGTTTAATTGAATTTAATAAAATCTCAAATGGATATGAGGGAATTTATGTTGGTAATAAACCGTATATATATAAAAATATTATCAGCAATGTATCCGTGGGCGTTGGTTTGTTCAATTCAAATTCTGAAGTAAGAATGAATACTATTTTTACTGATCCAAACTCAGATTTAGCCATAAGAGCCGGCGTTGAAATCCAAGCTTTTGACTACACTTACCAACCAATTATAGACTCAAATTTGATTGTTCCCTTATACGCATATGGGATAGATAAATCTTTTGGAGCAACCCCAACAATATCAAATAATGTGATAATTCTTGATTATACTGGCGCAGCAATGTCTTTGTATTTATCAGATACAGTTAAGGTGTTTAATAATCTGATTCTGGGAGATGGCTATGGTATTAGTACTGCGGGCTCAAGCGGTATAGGGATGAAGTTATATAATAACTATTTTTTAGGTAACCTTGGCAAAGCTATTATTTCAGGGCCAGACGATATTATAGAGAATAATGTAATTGTTAACGCTGATATAGCAATAGAAAAATGGTTCAATCAGCCGCCGCCAACCGTAAAATATAATAACCTCTGGAATAACAGCATCAATTATTCCGGCTT
>CAWIUG010000029.1:0-14452 GCA_963839165.1 uncultured Bacteroidota bacterium
TTTAAAGGAAATATCCCGGCTGGAGCATGGGAGTGGAAATTTCGCTTCCAATTGGACTGAGGACCGGACTGGGTGAAGAGGACAGGCTTGAGGCCGGACTATATGGGGCAAAGCAGAATTATATTGAGTTAGCCCGCAATCTTGAACAGCAGGTCAGAACAGCTTACAGGGAGCTTGTCCATGGAAATGAAAGAATAAAAGCAGCCAGGGAAGGTGTGGAGGCCGCACAGGAACAGGTAAGGATAGGGATGATAGAATTCAAGAACGGCAGACTTTCAGCATTCGAGCTCGTAAGGTTAAGTCAGGATTTTGCAGTTGCGCAGCAGCGCTATTCAGACGCCCTGGTAAAAACTGTAAAGGCTGTATCAGATCTATCGCAGTTAACTTCAGGGTATTATCCCGGCGGAGTACAATAAAAGAGATTATAAAAATGAAAGGTAGATAAATGAGATTAAATAATTTTAGACATAACTGGCTTTATCCCGGTCTTTTGATAACGGGACTGCTGCTGCTGTTTGCAGGATGTTCGGATGAGCAGGCTTCGGCAGGCGGATTTAAAATGCCGCCGACGCCTATTGAAGTTGCGGATGTTAAGGCTCAGAGTGTTGACGACAAATTTGAAGCCGTCGGGACTATTGAAGCTATTGAAGGAGTTACGATTGTTTCCGAGATAGATGCATCTGTAATAAGTCTTCCCTTTGATGAGGGCAGTTATATCAAAAAGGGCGATCTGATAGCCCGGCTTGATGATTCACAACTCTCAGCGGAAGTCAACCGAACTGAAGCATTATATGATCAGAGCAAATCGGCGTATAACCGTGTAAAGGTAATTGTGGGACAGAAGGCGGGATCGCAGCAGGATCTTGATGATGCCCTTGCAAATCTTAAAGTTGCTGAAGCAAATTATGAGCTTGCGAAAGCGCGTCTTGCCAAAACACAGATCACCGCACCGTTCAACGGATTTGTCGGTGCGCGTAAAATCAGTGTAGGTACATTTTTACGCACCGGGCAGGAAATAACCGAGCTTGCAAATCTCAATGAGATCCGCGTCATTTTTTCGGCACCGGAACGATATCTTGCGCAGCTGAAGAAGAATGCAAAAGTCGTTGTTTCATCAACTGTATTTCCCGACTATAACGTATCAGGTAAAATCATTGCTATCGAACCTATGCTGGATACTGAGACACGGAATGTAAACATCACTGCCAGGGTACAGAACCCGGGACAAAAATTCCGTCCCGGTATGTCGGCTAATGTCGCTGTAATCTTAAGTGAACATCCGGATGCGCTGACCGTTCCCAACGAAGCTGTATTTGCCAACGGCGATCAGTCATTTGTTTACGTGGTAAAAAAGGACAGCACAGTTTCGGCTGTTCCTGTTACACTTGGGATGCAGACAGCGAAAATTGTGGAAATTACGAGCGGACTGACAGACGGCAGCCAGGTTGTAAGAACAGGTCACCAGAAATTATTTGACGGCGCGAAAGTTATGCCTGTAAATTCCGGTACACCCCCGGCGGGCAAAAAGTAATTTTATTTCTGCATAAATGATAAATTTTTAAGACACCAGGAGTTTTTTTTATGAAGCTTAGTGATATTTCGATACGGCGCCCGGTATTTGCAACGGTGATGAGTCTTGGAATACTGCTGTTCGGTATTATCTCCTTAACCCAGCTTCCGGTAAGGGAATACCCGGATATTGATCCGCCCGTGATCTCGGTTGTAACTCTTTACAGGGGCGCAAGTTCAAATGTAGTTGAGACGGAGATAACCGACATACTCGAAGAGCAGTTTGCCACGCTCGAGGGAGTGAAAACCATCAGTTCCTCAAGCCAGGAAGGCGGTTCTGTAATAACAATTGAGTTTGAACTTAACCGCGATGTGAATGAGGCAGCTAACGATGTACGCGACAGGGTTTCACGTATACGCGGAGGACTTCCGCAGGAAATTGACGACCCGGTTATATCGAAAGTTGATGCAAATGCACAAGCTATCGTGTGGCTGGCTCTTTCAAGCACCCAGTATTCCGGACTTGAACTCTCAGATTATGCCGACAGAGTGCTGAAAGAAAAAATACAGAGGATACCGGGAGTAGGTTCTGTAATCATAGGAGGAGAACGAAGATATGCTATGCGCGTGTGGCTGGATCCTTTAAGGATGGCTGCTCATGGTCTGAGCTCTCAGGATATCGAAGCTGCTGTAAGAACAGAGAATGCTGAAATACCCGGCGGGCGCGTTGAAGGATCGCAGCGCGAATTTGCTGTGCGTACACGGGGAGACCTGGATACACCTGAACAATTCGGAGCCATTATTGTATCTCAGAAAGGCAATGATATCGTGCGTCTACGCGATGTAGCTGATGTGGAAGTGGGAGCCGAAGATGAACGGACCATAGCGCGATGGAACGGGAAGCTTGCCGTGGGTCTTGGCATAGTAAAGCAGTCGAAGGCAAGTACGGTAGATGTTGCATCAAATATTATAAGCAGGCTGCCCGAATTAAGAAAACTAGTGCCGTCAGGGATGAAACTTGAAACTGCATTCGACAGTTCTGATTTTATCAAGGAATCAATCTCAGAAGTTGAGCAGACGCTGCTCATTGCTTTAATACTTGTTATACTTGTAGTATTCGCATTCCTCAAAAGTTTCCGCGCCACAATAATTCCCTCTATTGCCATACCTATTTCAATTATAGGCGCACTGGCCGCGGTTTATTTTGCGGGATTTACCATTAATATACTGACACTGCTGGGGCTGGTGCTTGCTATCGGACTTGTTGTTGATGATGCAATTATAGTACTCGAGAATATATACCGGCATATGGAGATGGGTAAATCGCGGTGGCAGGCTGCGCTGGATGGAAGCAAAGAAATCGGGTTTGCAATTATTTCCACAACTATTACTCTTGTTGCAGTGTTCATTCCCCTGGCATTCCTTTCAGGAAATGTGGGAAGGTTATTTAATGAGTTCGGTATTGCTGTAGCCGTCGCCATTTTAATTTCCGGTTTTGTAGCTCTTACACTCACCCCGATGATATCTTCACAGATACTGCGGCCGCTTCATGGTACAAGCAAAAACTGGGCATCAAGATCGTTCGACAGTTTCTTTGAATGGCTCAACAGAATATATGAAAGCTCGTTAAGATGGGCACTAAGGCACCGGTTGTTTGTAATTGCAGGCGGTGTAGTTACCATTATCCTGGGGATTTTTCTTTTCAGGCTGCTGCCCAGTGAACTTGTTCCGGTAGAAGACCGCGGAGTAGGATTCGGAATAGTCATTGCACCGGAAGGTTCTACACTGGAATACACCGATACTTATGTAAGAGAAATTGAAAAAATACTGCTCAGTAATCCTGATGTTAAAGGACTTTTCTCGGCAACCGGTCTGAGTTTCGGAGGACCCGGCAGCGTATCGAACAGCTTTATGTTTATAAACCTTAAGCCGAGGAGCGAAAGGAAAAAATCACAGCAGGAAATAATCCAGGAACTTTTCCCCCGGCTTATCTCAATTCCCGGTGTGCTTGCCTTCGTTATTAATCCGCCGAGTTTGGGCGCCTCATTCAATTCCAACCCTGTAGAGTATGTTCTTCAGGCGGATAACTATGAGGACCTTAGCAAAGCGACAGGCATAATGATGGGTGAAGCATCCAAACTCGGGTATCTTATTAATATGGATAGCGATCTCCGTCTGAATAAACCACAGCTTGATGTTGATATCGACCGTGAACGCGCCTCACACCTTGGAGTGTCCGTCACCGAAATCGGGGCAACACTTGAAACATTATTCGGAGGGAGGAAAGTAACAGATTTCAAGAGGGGCACAAAACAATACGATGTTATACTTCAGCTGAAACCCGAATACAGATCTTCCCCGGATGCTATCAGAAACATTTATATAAAAAGTTCGGGCGGACTGGTGCAGCTGGCAAATGTTATAAAAGTAAAAAATACTGTCGCTCCCAAAGAACTGAATCATTACAACCGTGTAAGGTCGGCAACCATATCGGCAGGACTTGCGCCCGGTGTCCCGCTCGGTAAAGCGCTCAACGACCTGGACCGGATTGCCGAAGAGAAACTGCCTCCGGGAATCAAGCACGAGTATGCGGGTCAATCACTTGAATACAAAGATTCAAGTTCGGCATTATACTTTATGTTTATACTTGCCATTGTTTTTATATACCTGGTATTATCCGCGCAGTTCGAAAGCTTTGTGCATCCTTTAACCATACTGCTTTCAGTGCCGCTTGCCGTCTTCGGGGCTTTGCTGACGCTATACATATTCGGACAAAGTCTGAACATATATTCCCAGATTGGTCTGATTATGCTAATCGGACTTGTAACCAAAAATTCAATACTTATAATTGAATTTGCCAATCAGCAGCGTGCAAAGGGAACTCCATATATGGAGGCGATTATCAGCTCGGCAACTATCCGTTTAAGGCCGATATTGATGACATCATTTGCCACGATCTTCGGAATATTACCTATAGCAATTGGATTAGGTGCCGGGGCAGAATCAAGGCGTCCTTTAGGACTCGCCGTAACAGGCGGAATGTTCTTTTCAACATTCCTCACCCTAATGATCGTTCCAGTGGTTTACACACTACTTGCAAGATTCACAGGCGTGAAAAATGTATCTGCGGAGAAAATTTATGATCCGTCACAAGCAAAGCCGGAAGGTGGGCTGGTGGCTGAAGGAGCACATGAGTAACGAGGAATTAATTTGTCATTCATGATCATTTGGTGATTACTCAATGGTCATTTAATATTCATTCGATTGTAACTTGCGGGAGGTTTCAATGGAGTTTGGAGTGGCAGAGTGATAGGACGAACAGCGCAGGGTAACTTTCCCGGATACTTCATTGGGTTAGTCAGTAGCGAAGTAAATGTCGCTTTACAAATGGACAGACCTTTTACTTGAAGCCAATTTCAGAAGCCTCTGCAAAATTATATTTGATGAAGAAACTTTAAGCAGGCTGTTTCACTTAAGCGATTATGATGAAGTATAAGCGAATCGGCGATTCGCTTTACACTCATTCTCTAATCTTCCAATTCTCTTATCTTCTCACCTTCTCCCCCGTGTCTTTGCGGTAAAAACCATTCATTCATTGCCTGGAAATCTTTTCAATCTTTCAATTCTTTCCTTTTCACGTACTGCAATTAAATTTTCAAGTTCGCTTTGCATTTTTTTGAACTTAGCAGCAATCCAGTTCATAGCTTTATCATTAGTCGCCCAGAGTTCCATTGCTTCATTAACGTAAGTCACTGCTTCATTTTCATCACCGATACGGAAATGATCCGGCTGTTTTTCAGGCATGTCATATATTCCGAAAAGAAAAAAAGGAACATACGGATTAGATTCCATCGCTTCTGTAAGCGCTTTATCGGCATAGAGCTGTTTGCTGCGTTTGGAGAAGTACAGATAAGCTTTTGAGTAATGCCAATGGGCGGTAGGATCATCCTTGGAATCATTATATAGCTTTTCTGCTTCAAGAAGCCGGTTCAGAATTAAAAGTTTAGTTATAAGTATATACCGCACACCCTGGTTATCATCCGGATTAAGCTCCATCATTTCTTTCATCACCTGCACTGATTTGCTTTTCTCCCCCATATACCACAGTGCCGTAGAATAGCCGGACATAGCCCTCATAAAAGGACGGGTTTCCTGGATGCCCCAGAAACGACCCTTAAATTCTTCAAAATCATCTCCGAGAGATTTTTTACCCGCTTCAATTGCTTTAACATAGAATTCAAGCATTTCCTGCAGTGTTTCAGCTTTAACCCCGGCAAGCACATTATAAGCATCTGCACAATCCTTATCCAGAATCAGGGCTCTTTCAGCATAAGCAATCTTTTCCCTGTCGCTGTCGCATTCCCATGCTTCAAAAACCAGCTCCATCGCCTTTTCTTTATCAGACAGATTTTTAGGATCGAAAGAGACTTCTTTTCCGATATACTTGCTGTTAATATAATTATTTGCTTCCTCTATTGAATCAAAGTTTTTTTTCTCAAGATCTTTAGATATCTGTCTCTGCAGCCTTTCAATATAAGCTTTTGATTCTATTTTTTTTTGTTTACTCATAATATTATAACCATAGAAATTATTGCAGCACGAGTTAACCAGTTATAGCAGGATTAATTTACTTTGTTTTTAAAAGTTAATTATTGAGGATATTAGTCGCAAGGCGAATGCCGGATACCTTATACCGTCTGCCGGTATTTTGTCCGTCCTTACAAAAAAAAGCCCGCAGACGTGAAGAAAATGGTCTAAACCTACGCTATGCTGTATAAATTTTTTACGGTTAAGCAACCAGGAAGCCGTGCAAAGACAGATTTGAGTGTATTAATATTGAAACACGGATGAAGAGGTGCTCCGGATGTTCACAGCGAGCCTGTCCGGCGAGGTCGGGATCTTCAATCCCTTAAAAGGATGGATGGAATGTCCGTCTTTATCTTATGGTATACTATTAATCGACGTGAAATTTAAACCAGGGGCTTAACTTCAGGCAAATTGCAGCCTTCACTTAGCACCTCTTTTTTATATAAAAATAAGCCTAAACACCGGCCTTAATACCTTATGAATACGCTGTGTGAAAACGCTCTGATTACGCTCTGAATACGCTTTAAACTCGATATGTCTGAGGTTTACACTTGAATTCTTTACATTTCTTTATAAGTGTTTTCAAATAAGTCTTATCCTTTCAGGGGGCTTCCTGATATCAGCTTTTACATAAATACAATCCATGGTCGTTTTTGATAGAGATACGGAGATGCTGTTAAAGATGGAGAATTTGCTTATCGTCGGAGTGTATTGGTAGTCATGATGTAAAGCGAAACGCTGTTTCGCTTAAGCGAATCAGCGATCCCGTTGAGCGGGACAGGTTCACTTTACAGCGAGCGAATCGACGATTCGCTGTGGGGTCGGGTTCGCTTTACAGCTTGAGCGAATCAGCGATTCGCTGTACAACTTTGAGCGAAACGGCGTTTCGCTGTACAGGAGCGGGCCGGCACACTTTGTATTAATTAAAAACTGCCGCAATTGAGCTGCGGCAGTTCAACAAGAGTAGTTATCCAATTATCATTTAAGGAGAAGCATCTTGCGGGAGCTGGTGAAGCTGCCTGCGGAAAGCTTGTAAATGTATACGCCGCCTGCCAGGTTCTTTGCATTGAAGTTTATGCTATACCGGCCTGCGTCTTTGTATCCTTTAACGAGTATGGCTACTTCCCTGCCGAGGACATCATAGATTTTCAAATCGACATTTCCAGCCTGAGGGAGCTGGTAGCTAATGATGGTCGACGGGTTGAACGGGTTCGGATAGTTGCTGCTTAGTTTGTAACCTGTGATCTGCTCAGCATCCTGTTCAACTGCTACAGGGGGAGGAGGCGGCACCAGCAGGTTTCTGTATATCTGTATTCCGCCGAGACCATCGGCTACGAAGATCCTGCCTTCCTGAGATGCCACGCTCAAAGCAAAGCAGCCGCTCGGCTTATACCAGCCGGCAAGCGACATTTCAGCAGGTTTGGTAATATCCAGGACTTCCACTCCTCCTAGTATATAATTCGAAGCATATGCAAAATCGCCGTCGATCGCAATTCCTGTTGCCCCGTCAGGGAGGCTGACGTAAGCGAGGGATGAGGGATTCAGCGGATCTGATACGTCAATTGCTTCTACTCCCCCAAAACCGTCGGCTGAATATAATACGGAATTTTTTACAGCCGCATCTACCGGGTGCCCTGTTATTCCCTGGTAACGGTTAACCAGTACGGGCGATGACGGGTCGCTAATATCAATTATATATAAGCCGTAAGTATCCTCTTCTGAAAAAGGACCGTAATCAACTATGTACAGGTAATTGTCTTCTACTGCGATCGCCTGCGCGTAGCAGTATGTCTCGCCGGGAATGCCTCCCTGCGTCCAGCCCATAGTGTGCGACAGCTGTACGATGTTCGAAGGATCGCTGATGTCGAATATTCTTACACCGTCCCACCAGCATGCAACAAAAGCTATGCTGCCTTTAATTGCCAGGTCTACCGTCATTACGGGACAGGTAAAATTATCAAGCATCTGCGGATCTGCCGGGCTGCTTACATCTATAGTGTATACGTTGTTGGATGCACCCATACTGAGGGGACAATAAACAAGAAGCGAATCGGTAACCCTGGCTGTAAGGTCGCCGTAAAGATCTATGTAGCCTGCCTGAACAGGGTGAGTTGTATCTGAAATATCTATCACCCTGAAACCGTTGCTGCCTGTGTAGAGATAATTACCGGAGGCAGTTACCTGCGAAACAAACCCCGGCGTTTCAAATCCCGCCGTATAAGTAATGCTGGATGAATCTGATACATCGAGTATTGTGAACTGAGAAGAAAAACTCAGGTACGCATAGTTTGAGCTTACTCTTACATGCTGAAAATCTCCCGGGTAAATACTTATCGCGGATGGAGAAGCGGGATTGGTGACGTCTATTGTCTGCAGTCCGCCATCGGTACTCATTTTGGCAACGTATAAGATATTATTTTTTACAGCGAGGTCCTGCGGATACCCGGTTAAAGGAAGGTTACCGGCGACTGAGATACTGCCAGGGTCGCTGATATCAAGTATTCTTACTCCCGTTGAAGTTATTGCATAGAGGTAATTTCCCTGGATGCAGAATTTTGATCCCGAGAGGTAAGGAGACGAACCTGCAAGGGTAAGGTTTGAAGGATCGGACACGTCAATTAGTTTTAATCCCTGTGAGCCGGTTTCTACATAAAGGAGATTTCCGTTCAGTAACTGCTGATTGATAAGGTCGGTGCCGAGGTTCAGTTCATCTGTAAAAGAAGGATGATAGGGGTCAGAAATATTGATTGAGTAGACGCTGAAATCTGTCGTGACAAAAAGGTAATCGCCGATGAAATCAATTCCCCAGCGGGGATATGGTTCGGTGGGAATACGCGACATCCGGACAGGAGCGTCGATAGAAGAAAGGTCCCATATTTCTATTCCCGAAAAATAGGCGCAAACATAAAGACGGTTAGTTTCCGGATCGAACCTGCAGAAATCAACAAGCGACCTTGTCCTTATTTCCGAGATCACCTGCGGGTTGGCAGGATCACTTATATCGGTAATATAAATTCCGCCGCCCGAACCGACGAAGGCAAGATCTCCTGCATCGCTGAGTGAAAGCGAGTAGCTGTCGGCAAAAGGATAATTGCTTGTGAACATTGTATTGGAAGAATCGAAATCGAGTACAGTTATATCTTTAACTTTGGCTGCATTTTCAAACATAATGGATCTGAGCTGGCTGGCTTTAAGTGCATCTTTTGAGGATACCTCCCCTGCTTTGGGAACATTGCTTTGAGGGAATGATATTACCTGAACGAGAAAAACAAGAACCAGTAGAACTACTTTCATAACTATCCTCCGGTTGGTTTAAGTGAACATAGTTACATGCAGATACCTTTATGAAACAGTTTTGAGAATTTCATAGATCTTTGTACGTGTTATTTTGTTAAGCCTGGCTAACCCGGGTGCGGTAAATTTCGTACGCTGAAGAAGTGCCATATAAACTTCGGCTTCTCTCCCCGGTAAGCCGGTCTGTGAAAGCTGATTCAGAATATCGCTGCTCATTTTCTCCTCCCGGAGAAATTTATTATTTGTGCCCTGCAATATAAAGGGATACATCAAACTTATGCGGGGGAAGTTTCAAAATCAATATAGTATTGAAATATAAACAGCAAAGCAGTATACAGTAAACAGTAAAAAAGATCAGCCGGAGTAGGATGGAAGTATTTTATTTAGCGAGATTAATCTCGCTTTACATTATCGCAGAAGGTTATTTTTTCTTCTTCTTTTTAGGCGGGGGTTCTTCACCAAAAACTTCTATCATATCGGCGGCAATCTCCCCTACTACTTCAATTGCTAATTCTTCATCCAATTCTTCAGCAGCTATTTGAACTGCATCGATCAGACATTGTTTTCGTTTTGCCTTACTGACTTCCACTACAGAACCCATCACCGCGAGGGACATATCAAAAGCCCATTGCAGGGCATCTTCCTCTATTTCAGTCGGTTCATCTTCGCCAATCAACAATTTCTTGAACCTTTCAAACGGCAATCCATAAGCTCCTAATGCAGGTCCGGAAAAAATCAGGACAGTAAGGGCACCTTCAGGCAGAAATGGGAAAGTATCGGCTAAACCTTCACTGATTTTTTCAAAGTCTGAATTAACTATTTCTATAAACTCGCTATAATCATTCTCTTTTTCATTGAAATCGATTTCAATTGAATTAAACCAGGTAGTTTTAGCTTCCTTATTAAGGTTATCCAGACGCAGATGTTCCGCGGCAACTTCCTTATTATATGCTTCGCCAATTTTATTCATTACAAAGCCTGCTTCTTCATGATTGCTGAATTCAGATTTACCTGTTTGCTTTAGATATTTGCCAAGTTGAATATCAATAAATAATTGATAGTCTGCTTTTATTTCTTCAATTGATTTCATTGCTTTTATCTCTTCATTTTTAAAAGAAACAATATAATATAAAAAGATTTTCGATATTTTTATAGATGGAGATTTGAAGGTGCGTAATGAAGACTGGAACATGAATGCAGCAGATTAAATTAATCCGCGCAAAATCGATAGTTATTGTTAAAGCGAAACGGCGATTCACTTTAATGCTGTAAAGCGAAACGCCGTTTCGCTTCAATCAGCAAGCCTGTCCGAATGAAGTCGGGATCGGTTTACAGCCCTGGGTATTTACATTATGCCGATTATAGTTTAAACTCTCAGCAAGCCCCGGAAACCGCGTGCAGCGTAATAAGAATCGGCACCGTTATGGTAAGTGAAGACTGTATTGTATCGCCTGTCGCAGAAGAGGGCTCCGCCGGGTTTCCTTATGTTATCAGGTGTTTTCACCCAGCTCGATGTTTTGAGATCAAATTCCCCGAGCTTCTGAAGCTCCCGGTACTGCTCCTCTGTTAAAAGTTCAATGCCCATATCCGCAGCCGCATCAACAGCGTTATTCTTCGGTTTATTTTGCTTCCTCGCTTCCAGTGCTGCACGGTCGTAGCAATAACTTCTGCGGTCTTTGGGACTCTCGGCTGAACAGTCGTAAAATATGTACTCCCCCGTCCTTTTATCATACCCGACAACATCCGGTTCGCCTCCCGTATTTTCCATTTCGTTCAGTACGGATAGTTTGTCAGGACTTCCTTCCAGCTTCGTCTCCACATCGGCCCATTTGATACCCTTATGGCGGTTCATATTCTTCTCAAAACGCTCTTTCAATATTCCGATGAGTTCTTTGCTTTGTTCCGGTCCGGCTGCAGTTTTCTTACTGCTTTTATTTTTACTCATACTTTTATCCGCTTTGTTTATAAATTATGTGATTGCAATCGTTCTTCTGTCCGCAGGTCTGAAATACCACGATACCAGTGTAAGTACCAGCAGCAGCACTCCCGGCAGCAGGTCAATTACAGTATCGCCTGATGCTATATGTGAAAAAATCGCTCCCGTCATTAGAAAGAAGAATCCTGCATAAGCCCACTCTTTCAAGACAGGTGATTTCGGGATCAGCACTGCCGCTGTACCTAACATTTTCCAGACACCGATTATTGTTAAAAAATAAACAGGGTAACCAAGATGCACAATACCATATACTCCCGGAGGTGACACAGCTCCCTCAGAATTTACTCTGAGCAGTTGTACCATTCCTGTTGATGCCATCCCTAACGCAAGCCAGAGAGTGGATATCCAGTAGATTATTTTACCGGCTTTCCGGTTTGCCGGATCATAAATTTTCTTTGTCATAATACTTGTTTCAATTTGTTAACAATGTTCTGCAGACGGTTATGCGCCATATTTATGCCCTGAGCAAAAGGCATCTGAAGGAGCTGATCC
The DNA here is from genome assembly GCA_963839165.1 of uncultured Bacteroidota bacterium. Taxonomy (GTDB): domain Bacteria; phylum Bacteroidota; class Ignavibacteria; order Ignavibacteriales; family Ignavibacteriaceae; genus DATFVA01. The sequence goes on from CAWIUG010000029.1 coordinate 11,879, forward strand.
CTTAGTGCTGCTGATCGGAACACTGACTGCATACGGAGTCTGCTTGTGTCCTCTGTGAGTTTTTCAAATTCCAGGAACTCAAGCTGTACGGCAAAAGGCGAATTCTCCATTTCAAATGTCCGTGTGATTTTTTCATTTGGGATAAACTCGTGTATTACACCGTTTGCCTTAAATACCACATTTCCCTGCCCATCTTTAGTTTCAAACTGGTAGCTGCCGTGAGGTTTGCTTTCAAGTTTCAGCACTTTGGTTCCCATCCATTGCTCAAGAAGATCGGAGTCTGTGTACGCCTTAAAAAGCAATTCCAGCGGCAGATCGAACTCTCTTATTATCATTATTTCCTGTTTACCATTTTCTGCAACGACTTTCGTTTTCTGTTCCATTTTAACCTATCCTTTCGTTTTATATTTTTTCATTACTGCTTCCAGTTTATTAAACCTTTCGTCCCACAATTTGCGGAACGGTTCAATAAAGTCGGCTATGTCTTTTATCTTTTTGGGGTTTAATTGATAGTAAATTTCTCTTCCATTTTTCTCCTGTTCAAGCAGTTTACACTCTGTCAGGATCTGCAGGTGTTTTGAAACCGTCGGTCTTGCAGTGTCAAAGTTTGCGGCAATCGTACCTGCCGTCATAGCCTGCGAAGCAACAAGCAGAAGTATGGCTCTTCTTGTCGGATCCGCAATTGCCTGGAATATATCTCTTCTTAATTTCATTTGTTAATCATATTGTGTAGTTACTTGGCTACAAATATAAGTGTAGCTATTTAACTACGCAAGTGTTTTGCAATTATTTTTATAAAAAAAATGAATCGTGATTTTGGGCAAAATGGGTTGCTCAAAGAAGCGGCAATTACTGTTTGCATCTTATCTTTCTTAGCGCGACATGCCGGCAACCAATAACAACCTTTAGGCGGAGTATAGCGGTGGCTGAGTGACCCGCCCTCGCTTAGTACTTTAAGGGGCGGGTTGTATCGAAGCCACCGAAAATAAGTAAATTGTTCAATGATTTATAAAGCTACTTAAAATATCTTAACCAAAAAAATCGCAGCTACGCGAAGATCCCGATTTTAGCAGGACAAAAATCTAACTGAGGATACTATGCTGCTCCCTTATTTGAACTTAATGGTTAAATTTGATATTATTTATTCATTGATTCCGGAGGAAATTACACCGGGACCTGATTTACTCCATTAAGGCACGGATAACTCTAATTTTAGATGTTGGGGATAATTTGAAAAGTAACTCTCACTCTTTTAATAGTTTAATTTTCATCTTATTATTTCTCTTTGCACTGATCTCAAACAGTAAAGCTCAGGACAGTCTTTATCTTGTCGGTACCCTTTCGGGTGAGTCCTCCGAACAGTCGATTAACTATCCCCGCGCCATCGGGGATATTAACAATGATGGATTTGACGACTTTATTCTGAGAAGACAAACAGGAATACAGTCTGATCCAACTATAATAGAATTATACCTGGGTTCATTAAATTTTGATCTGACTCCCGACGTGATTTTCCACTTCCCCGGTAATTATTATTATCATTACCTGGGCAGCGGCTATGGTATCGGAGATGTAAATAATGATGGTTATGATGATTTTGTGCTTGTGGGTCAAATTGGTCCGATTACAGAATCAAAGGTGTTTCTGTATTACGGAGGACAAACGATTGATACGATTCCTGTAAATGAATTTTCTCAGCCTGATTTAGTGGGGTCTCGATTTGGAGACCCAGTTGTGGAAATGGGAGATATAAATAAAGACGGTTATAATGATTTTGCTATATGCGCAGATTATAATTGGTATGACGGAAAGGGGTACGTCTACTTGTTCTGGGGAGGAGATACAATTTCGTGGGAAAAAAGTATAACCCTTACAAGTAATACAATAGGTGATTTCTTCGGAGCAAGTGCCGCCAATATTGGAGATATAAATAATGATGATTTTGATGATATCGCGGTCGGCGCACCGTCTGGCCCGGCCGGATATGATACCTGCAAAGTATTTATCTATTCAGGGGGCAGCCAGATAAGCAATATTCCCGATACAGTTATTATCTCAGAATTGCTGAGGCCCTCAGAAGCTGGTAAAGATATAAAAAATGCTAACGACTTGAATAAGGATGGCATAACAGATTTTTGCACATTCTGGGGCCCGGTTACAAAAATTTATTTAAATGGACTGCAAGATCCGTTGACAGTCGGATCTGGTTACTCTTTCGATGCCGGAGGCGATATAAATGGAGATGGGTATAGTGACCTGATCTTCGGGGATGAATGGCGGATAAGGATATATCTTGGCGCAGATATATTCGATTCATATTATGATTTGAATATCGTTGATTATGATTCGATAGGATTTTCCCATTATGTATCTTTTGCAGGCGATATCAATAATGATGGATATGATGAAATTCTTGCAATGGCTCCCGACTTCCCTGACCCGGAAAATTCTTTGGGTAAGTTATTCCTCTTTTCATATCACAAACCCACCGCAATCAATTATGAGTCCGACGACAATCCTTTTTATTTCCATTTATCTCAGAATTATCCCAACCCTTTTAATCCTTCAACTACT
>CAWIUG010000030.1:0-8808 GCA_963839165.1 uncultured Bacteroidota bacterium
CAGTGGGATTTTAGCCAATTCCACTAATATTCAGGATTATTTGACTTTGTCGGTACAATTTCGGTACATCCGGAAGGAGTACGCGTCATGTTCCTAACTAAAGATTCTAAATCACCCTACTATCAATTAGTCTACTTTGTCAACGGGAAACGCACTAAAATTTCAACACGCACAAATGACAAGAAAGCTGCAGAAATATTTCTTATTTCCTTCAGAGATCAGGCTAACAAACCTCAAGAATCTCCTAAACCTCTCAGGCTCAGTCTAAGTGATTTTGCGGCGGAATATAAGGAATATGTTCAGAAAGTATATTCAATTACATATCTAAAAAAAGCTGTGGTTCCATCCTTCAATAGATTACAGGAATTCCTCCCCGATAAATCCCTGGATCTAATTTCTTCTAGGGATATAGATCTATTCATATCATCAGTATATCTTAATGCCAAATATGCCGCTTCATTATATTATAGAACTTTGAAGGCCGCTTTCAATAAAGCTGTTATCTGGAATTACATTAAACTAAATCCATTTAATAAAATTAAAGCTCCTAAAGTCACTAAGTCATTCCCACTCTTCATTTCAGAAGCAGAATTAATTTTAGTTCTTAATAAAACAGAAGAGCAGCTGCATAAAGATATCTTTACTATTGCTTTTTATACCGGTATGCGATTAAATGAACTTCTGAATATGAGATGGAGCTGGATTGGCTTGCAGCAGGATATTATCTCTATAAGAAATTCAGATGAATTCAAAACCAAAAATAAAAAAGACAGGCTTATTCCTATCCACCCAAAAGTTAAAAAGATTTTTCTTAACCGGTATAAATCAGTTATGAATCAATTGGTATTTTACCGTGTTTCAGGTATAAAATTGAATGGGGAATTTATCAGTAAAAAATTCAAGAGAGCTGTAAAAGAAGCAAACCTGAATCCGGAATATCATTTTCACACTTTACGTCATTCTTTTGCATCCAACTTGGTCCAGCGTGGCGTTTCTCTTTATACTGTCCAAGCATTATTAGGTCACGAAAATGTAAAAACCACCCAGATTTATTCTCATCTTCAATCCGAAAATCTTTCTAAAGCAGTTAATCTATTATAAAATAAAAGGGCTCCACCTGGGGCCCTGTTTAATTCATTTTAACACCTGTCAATTCATCCATTTTATTTTTGTGCCACTCTATAAAAGCGTGAGCAAAAGTATTGGCTGCCCTTGGATAGGTGCGAAAATATAAGGCCGGTTCAATAAGCTTCTAGTTCCATTAATTCATACTGGTTTTCTTCATTCCGTACCAAATCTATTCTGGAGTATAATAATTTTTCGCCTATTGCTTTTAGTACTTTTTTCCCAGCGTCGACTAGCTCCCTGGTCGGCTTGATACCTGTTATTTTACCGCCATGTTCTTCCTGTACTCTGAAATCACCTGCCTTGGGTGTTTTTATCGCCGCATGACTAATTTCATTGTTGAAAAAAAACAATGAGTATTCCCCTTCTGTTAATATATTTTTCCTGAATGGTTGTGCTAAGAATTCCCTTTCCCTGTATGTTTCCATTATTTCATTTTTAACAAAAGAATAATTTTCTCTGCTGATTCTGAATGTCTTGTCTGCATTTGCACTAATTATTGGCTTTATTATAATATCAGGAATCATAAGTTTATCGAAAATTCCTGTTAATATTGGTTCATCTATCCCTGATCCTTTAATTGTGGTTGGGATAGGAATTCCTCTGTTTCTTAAATCCAATAGATAATTTTTAGTACTGTTCCATCTTACTAGTTCAAATGGATTTGCAAGTGGTGTACCCGAATATTTAATTTTTTCAAGCACCGACAAAAACTCTCGATGCTGGTTCTGATAATCCCAAGTCGAACGTATTATTACTGCCGAAAAATCACTCCACTCGATATTGTCTTTACTCCAGGGTACGCACTCCACCTGCCAGCCATAATAATTAAAATAAGGAATTACAATCTCATCATCACTCTTAAACCCTTTTTCCAGAAGGTTATACATTGTTAAAAATGCACATTTTTTCATCATTTCCAATTTATTGTTATATTACATAAATTAATAGACCATCGCGTAATTTCGGTTCGAACCACGTTGATTTGGTCGGCATTATCTCTCCTGCACGTGCTACATTGATTATTTCTTCCATCGCTACGGGGTAGAGTGAAAATGCTATAACCCCTTTCCCTTCATTTATAAGTTTTTATTAGTTCAGTCGTACTATTGGTGCCCCCTACAAAATTTAGTCCTTCATCTGTCCCCGGATCTTTAATTCCTAGAACAGGGTCTAATAAATAATCCTGGAGTATGGCTGCATCAATTTTTGCAGCTTGTGTTTGATCTTTGGATATTTGGGAAATTACATAGATTTTTAATCTGAGTGTATACCATTTATTATCCAAAAACATACAATAATTTCTTTGCATCTAGGTACTTTTTGACTTGTTTCTTCAATTATAAAGTTTTCACCTGCTTTTTTCATAAATAATTCGACAGTTAACCCATTAAGATTGTTTATTACCCTGTTGTACGGCAGAATCTTTAACTTCATTTTCCGGAAATAATTCTGCAAAAAAAATTATATCCTTCACTTCCCGTGTAATTGGAATCTTTTTTCCGCAAGGTATCTCTGGCACACTTAGCACTTGCAGCGGCGATGATGCCCGTCTGCTATGTATATATATTCCTTCTTTGCAATTCACTCCGTAAATAATGATATCATTGTATTCCTCCAGTTAAAATCCATAAGGAATGTCTTATCCCATCTTCTGATTTAAAATCATATTCCGCTTCTTTATCAGCTGTAACAAGATTAATAATTTTTGATATTACATCACTACTTTCGCAAGTTAAAAATACCGGTCCGGTTTGTGCTTTTACATTCAGTATGTGGTTCGTTCTATCTTCCTCTTTTACTCTTCTCGTATTTTCGTGTTTTAAAATAATATTGTTCTCGTAATCTTCTAAAGAAAATGTAGCTGCAATACCTGTTTGAATATGGTCAGCCATTTGCAGCCTATAGATGTAAAACCCGGGTGCATCATCTCTTTTTGAAGGGCCCCGCCGTTAACTTTAATTCTTCCAGTTTATCTTTTGCTTTGGAATAGACTTCAGTCGAGTATGGATCAACTTTACCCCTGAAATCAATTTCTGAACGTGTCACACGTAGAAAACTATATCTGTTTTTCTCCGCTATTAAATTAGCCTCCTCGGTATCTATCACATCATATGGTACACTCGCCAACAAATGGGCTATTTTTTTATCCGGTCTCAGTGCCCTAAATGGTTTTATTAAAGCCATATCAAATAATTTCCTTTTTTGATGCGCCCGTGTTATGAAGATAGGAAGCTTAGGAAAAATGCGAACAGAAGATTATCTTTTATAATAACTCTTCTAAATTATCAGCCTCCCAAACTTCCAATCCTCATTATTTTATTGTTCGTTTATTTTAGAATCATCATTTTATTAACCTAAGCCTTGTCGTTTGCTTCAAGTCTATAATAGTAAATTCCACTCTGAAAGATTTTTAGCATTAAAGGTTACACTATGGTTCCCTGCATCCTGATTCCCGTTTACTAACTCCTCCACTTTTTCACCTAATGAATTATAAATGCTAAGACACAAATCCATTTTCCTGGATACGGTTTCCTAGTGGTAGTAGGATTAAACGGATTAGGATAGTTTTGAGCCAATGCAAATTCAGCAGGTGAATTTACAATGACCTCTATTTCATTTAAATACTTATATGTCCCGTCAAAATCAATCTGCTTCAGTCTATAATCATATTTTCCTTTATTAACTTTATTATCAACAAATGTATATGTCTTCGTTTCTGAAGTTGTTCCAAATCCTCCGACAAATCCGATTTTCTCCCATTTACCGCCTGAAGGCTTATTGTTAATTTGTCTTTCTATTTACTCTGTTATTTGTTTCGGTTGCTGTTGTCCAACTCAGCCTCACATTATTTCCAGTTATTGATGCGGTAAATGATTTAAGCTCAACAGGAACAATTTCATAGAGTGGTCTCCTCCATACACTTGCCCCCTGCGTTCCAGTAAAGACATAGTTATTTTCAAAAACAAAGTATAGTATATTCGAACTGTTCAAACCATCATTTATTGTATTCCAGTTTGCTCCATTGTCACTCGAGAAGAATATACCCATACCTTGTGTACCGGCAAAAAGATTATTTCCATCAACTCCAAAAGCTGAAATTATAGGGAAAGTAATACCATCACCAATTGATGTCCAGTTTTCACCATTATCCGTCAAAACATAAACTCCGCCTAAACCCGCAGCATAAAGGTTTGTGCCGGAAACTGCTAATGCTTGTATGACTGCGGCTGATAGCCCGTTATTTACTTCGGTCCAGGTATCTCCGTTATCGGTTGACCTGAAAACCCCATCACCAAAAGTCCCGGCGAAGAGATTTGTACCGCTCACAGCCAATACATTAACACCGAGGCATTCGTAAGTCCTGTATTCACTGCTGTCCAGTTTGCCCCGTTATCGGATGTGCGGAATACACCATACCTCCCAAAGAGGAGGCAAAAATAAAAGAACTAACTGTTCCTAAATCGGAAATAGAATTTGTCGCTAATCCATTATTAATCTCAGTCCAGTTGCTCCCATTATCGGTTGACATAAACATACCAGCCAGTTGAGTACCCAGGAACATATTAGAACCAACAGGTAGCACCGCGTTAACTATTAAATCAGTTAAACCGTTGCTCATTCCTGTCCAGCTTAAACCATCATCAGTAGAGACAAACAAACTTCCCGAAGTGCCTGCCCATAATGAGCTTCCACTTTGCGCGAAAGTATTTACACTTGCATTTAAAAGTCCTGTATTGTTTGTTGTCCAGCTGCTGCCATCATCAGTACTGCGTCTTATTCCGCTTGCGAATGTACCGGCAAAAAGATCAGTTCCATAAAACGTTAGTGCATATGTATAATTAGTTTCTGCTCCTGAGTTTACAGGTGTCCAGTTTGAGCCATTATTGGTAGAATGATAAATTCCACCTCCATCAGTTCCTGCAAATATATCAGTACCGAGTATAGCAACTGAATTCACGTATAAAGTCAGCAGCCCATTGTTTACTGCTGTCCAATTTGAACCATTATCGGTTGAAACAAAAACTCCGCTCCAGGTACCTGCAAATAAATAATTGCCATTTTGAGTCAAAGAATAAATCGCATCTGTGGTAAGTCCGATTGATTCCCAGGTTGTTCCATTATCAGTCGAACAGAACATGCCTGCAGTCCCAGGTACCTGCAAAAAGATATGTCCCATTATGGAGCAGGGGCATGAACGGTAGCTGATTCCATTCCGCTATTTGCGGGTTCCCAGCTACTTCCATTATCAGGCGAGCAAAAACTCCGCTGCCGAAAGTGCCTGCAAATATACATTATGAATTATTTGCCATAACAGCCCATACAGAAGCATTGGTAAGTCCTGTATTTATTAGATTCCAGGTATCGCCGTTATCCGTTCGAGATGGGGAAACCACCACTACCATTGCCTGTACCTGCGAAGAGATTTGTTCCGTCAGTCGCAAGTGAGTAAACGGAATTATCTGTTAGCCCTATACTTACCTGTGTCCAGCTTAAACCGCTATCTGTTGATCTGAACACCCCGGCATCATATGTTCCGATAAATAAATTCTGATCCTATTGATGCAAATGATTCCACAGTTCCACCTTCAGGCCCATTCATTTTCAACCATTGTGCATTCAGATTGAAAGGGATACTAAAAAGTATTGGGATTAATAGATATCGTAACCATGAAAATTTTTCATAAATTTCTCCTTTTTTTATTTTTGTGATAACGTAATTCAGTGTATCTGAAATCTTTTATTATGACATTTACTTAAGCAAAGATTAATTTATAAAGGTTATGATGTCACATTTTATCTGTAGTTTTGCGAATAATTTGCTTTAACTCACTCTTTGGTAACTATGTAACGCAAAATATAGTACTTCTTTATTCTCCCCCACGAATTACTCACCTTGGTGGTTTTATAATTCTTTGTTTTAATCCTAGTGCAACAGCTTGAGCTCTTGTATGAACCTGCAGTTTTTCATATATATGCCGAATATGATAATAGACCCCATCAACAGTTAAAAATAGGAGTACGGCTATAGCTGAATATGTTAAACCCTGTGCCATTAAAGTAAGTATCTGGTGTTCTCTTTCAGTCAGTTCATCCCCATTGGTTGAATTCTGCATCGAGAAAATAATTTTCCTTGCTATACTTGGAGTCATCGGCGATCCGCCCTGTCTAGTTTCTCTTATTGCCTTGATTAAATCTTCAGGTGCTGCCTTTTTCAGCAGATAACCAACAGCACCCGAATAAACAGCATCGAATACTTTTTCGTCTTCATCGTGTACAGTACAAATTATCATTAATAAGTGAGGATACTTTTGTCTTAAATATTTTATTCCCTGAATACCCGACATACCCGGTAACCCTATATCCATTAATGCTCTGTCTGCATTTTTTATGATATTTGATTTAAATGCGCTCTCACAAGACCCAATGAGTCAAGAACTATTATATCTTTTTCTTCAGATAGTACAAGTTCCCATCCTTTCCTCACAAAAGCATTGTCTTCAATTATCACTATCTTAATTAATTTATTTATTATATAGGTATCGTTATTTCCCAGCATGTTCCTTCTCCGGGTTTGGTTATTAAAGTTAGGTTTCCTTTTAGTTTATCTACCCGTGAATAAATATTTTTTATTCCGTTTCCTTCTTTCACTTTATTACATTCAAAACCTTTTCCGTTATCAGAAATATGCAGGAGTAGATTCTTATGATTTTCAGTTAGGTTTATTTCAATTCTCTTACAACCTGAATGTTTTATTGAATTTAAAAACTGCTTCCCTTAAATATCAGCCAGAAATCATGTCTCATTTCCATTTCAGATGATGGCGAAGTTAACACAGAGGGAATATTAATTGAATATTCGATTCCTTTGCTTTCACAGATATTGGATGCATAATGACGTCACCTAGGTAAGATAATATCCCATTTATCATTTTCGGGGTTTGTTGACCAGATGATGTCACTTATAGATTCCTGCACGTTGATAGCATTTTCGTTTATTAGAGATAGTAGTTTTTGAATTTTAGGTGTCTTAGTGTCACCAATGTTTGAAATAATCGCACGCAAAAAATATACTATACCCGTTATGCTTGCACTAACTTCATAATGCAGATCCTGTGAAATGCGAATACAAGTCCTTACCACGGCCAGCAGCCGGTTTACCCTGTATTTGTAGATTATATATAGTATCGCGACAATTATCAAAATCAAAATGGTTGCGAACCACCATTCCATCCAGAATGGCGGGGTAATTATAATAATTAAATTTGTTACCATTTATATTCCAAATACCATCATTGTTTGATGCTTTAATCTGTAAAATATAAGTCCCTGGATTAAGGTTAGACGTAGATCCTTGATTTATTTGCATTTACCATATGCCAATTCTTGTCAAATCCTTCCAGCATAAAAGCATACTGATTTTTTTCAGGATCGACATAATTTAACGCCACAAATTCAAAAGAGAAGAAATTTTGAAAGTAAGAGAGCTTAACAGTATCCAGATCATTAACGGGATCTGAAAGAGGCAAGGTATTATCAAACACCTTGAAAGATGTAATATATACAGGAGGAATATGCTTGTTCCTGCTCCTATATCTGCAGGCGAAATAATATTAAATCCATTTATTCCACCAAAGAACATTTCTCCTTTTAAATTCCTGCAATAAGCCCCCGTGTTAAATTCATTGGATTGAAGACCATTATTAGCATCAAAATTTTTTGCCCTTCTCGTAGTGGGATTAAAATTTGAAATTCCATTATTTGTGCTTAGCCATAAAGTACCGTTTTCGTCCGGAAGGATTCCATAAATCACATTGTCCGGCAGTCCATCTTGTGTTGTATAATAATCAGCTTGATTGGTATTAAAATTATAACTTATTAGTCCGCTTCTCGAAGTCCCAATCCACATATTTCCTTTATCATCAAAATATATCGACTGAATAGCCTTAATACTTGCTTCGGTTTTCTTTTTCTGCAGGTCTTCCGGAATATTTTTATACCACACACAGGATTTTTTTGAAGGTATATATTCATACATACCTCTTAGTGTGCCGATCCAGATTGAACCATTCTTGTCTTCGCGAAATACTGTTACGGATTGTTCCCCCAGTATGTTTGGATTATTTTCAATTAATTTATAATGCATAAATGAATTAGTTTTCTTATTAAAACAATCAATTCCGCCGCCACCATTTCCTATCCAGAGATTTTTTTTACTATCTTCAAAAAGGGATGTTATATCATTACTGCTCAGATTTCCTCCACCATTACCTCCATTTACAGTATAGTGTGTAAATTTGCCGGTAACTTTATCAAAGCGATTCAGACCACCATTAAGTGTCCCAATCCAGATAAATCCGTCAGTTGTCTGGCATAAAGCCATAACTGAATTGCTACTAATGCAGTTGCTTGATCGTGCATCATGCAGATATGATAGTGTGGTATTTTTATCTCTATTAATTCTGATCAGGCCGTCTGTTAAAGTTCCAATCCATAGTTCACCATCATTATCCTCTAAAATAGAAAATACATCTTCTCGTCTAACCGGATCTTTAAGGTAATGCTGGAAATGATTATAATTTTTATCATATTCATATACTCCGTGTGCGTAAGTGCCTATCCATAATATCCCGGTATTATCCTCATATAAAGAATATACGCGATCGTTTTGTATCTCCGGAAC
>CAWIUG010000031.1:0-6071 GCA_963839165.1 uncultured Bacteroidota bacterium
TGAATTTATCAATTGATTAATTAACTTTATTCCAGAGAAAAGGTTTATATTTCCTCACCAGGTGATTTTGCATTATTTATAATTGAATCTCTTCAAACCTGAGTTTTACCCGCAAAAAGACGAAATCTGAATTTTCCTGATTTATCTTTATAAATATGTTATTTAAATATACTGATTATAACCCTCCAATAGATTAATTTTATGTAATTCCTCTGATTTTACATGACTGGAAATGCAAGTTTAAGATTGACTTTGTATTGGATTATTTTACCATCCTCTACACTTGCCAGATGTTTAATTACTTCAAAACCAGAAATACCCTTGACTGATTTAGAAGCCTTTGTTAAAGCCTGATGAATTGCATCATCAAAACTTTTAGAAGAGATTCCAATAATTTCAATTACCTTTACCGCACCTTCATTAATATGATTCATAATTACTCCCGTTAAATTTGTTTATGTATTGCCGATTGTTTTTTCCGCTCATTCGATCACAAATATTAAAGCACTATTTTTGATCCAATAATCCGCTGAGTATATCCCTTCCTTTACTAAAGATATCACCTTCCGGAACTTTTCCTTCGGGAGTTAATTTATCAACAACCTGAGGCAGCAAATTTGATAATTGTCCGGTCAGTGCATTAGAGTCTATCCCAAGTTTGGAAGCCATTTCTTTAACAGTATCATTTCCCAAAACACTTTGAATTTGATCGGAAGAAACCGGAAGATTTTTATTAGTTCCAACCCATGATGAAATAACGTCTCCCAAACCATTCTTTTTAAATTGGCTGATCAATCCGTTTAATCCCCCGCTTTCACTTCCGACTAAAAACATTATAGATGACATTAGGTCGGTTTGTTTATTCTGTCCACCCCCAGGTACGGGTTTAATCGTGTTTAAGATATCCATATATTTCCTTTCCTTTGTTATTGTGAATATAGTCTGATCTGTCTATCTAATGTTGGTTTAGTATAAATAGCTTATTATCTATATTAAATGCAATTGGTAAAAGGGATGAAAAAGGAATTAATTCTTTAGAATGAGAATCAGAGATGGTATGAAAAAATTATCTTTGATATCTTCATATTGATTCGTTTCATTATCAGGCAATTATGCTTAGTTTTTCATCAAATTCCACTTTATATCGTATCTCCCGTGCCTGTCAAGGTTTTCAAGTTTCAGTACGCCGCGGGGACAGACTGCCGCACATATTCCGCAGCCCACACAGGATGCGCGTATAATATTTTGTCCGCGCTGTGCATACCATTTAACATCTATTCCCATCTCGCAGTAGGTTGAGCAGTTGCCGCAGGAAATACATTGTCCCCCGTTCGTTGTAATTCTGAACCGGGAAAAGAACTTCTGCTGAAGTCCCAGCACAGCAGCCATAGGACAGCCGAACCTGCACCATACCCTGCTTCCCATTATCGGGTAAAAACCAATACCAATTACTCCCGAAAACACTGCACCTATTATAAATCCGTAAACAGATGCAAATGTTTTTGAAACCGAACCGAGCACTGCACCTTTTAATGAAAGATTCAGCCAGAGCAGGGCTGTCGTAGCAACTATAAATGCAAGAACAGAATATATCATCCATCTTTCAATCTTCCAGGCTTTAAGCGATTTATCCGAAAGATGTCTGTATGGATCACCGGCAGTTTCAGCCAGTCCTCCGCATCCGCAGACCCACGAGCAGTACCATCTTTTGCCGAAAAAATATGTAAGGATCGGCGTTGCTATAAACGTCATTACTGCTCCCCAGAATATCATAAAGGTACCAAGTGCAGCATAGTTCGAGGTCAGATAACTGATTTTTGATGGGAAAAGGTACTCGTATTTCAGGGGCCAGAAGTATGTAAAATAAAATTCGGGTTTATTTAGGTATACCAGGAAAGCAGGGATCAGGAAAGCAAAGCCCAGCTGGAAAAACATGACGGAGCAGGTTCTTATAATATGATATTTGCTGTGCCTGTATTTCACCAGCATTCTTACTCCCATTACAAGGACAGCAGCGGTGTAGAATGTCCCGTACAAAAACCATTGATTGGCAGGTTTACCGCGGAGAGTATAGCTGATCGGGTCGGCAAGCCGCGTCCAGTTTTCAACGAGTGAAGGAAACCAGTAAAGTATAGTATAAAATCCCGTGATCATTATTCCTATTATCCAGGCGGGTATTCCCCGGTTTGTCATCGGGTGGAAAAACTTCCCGTCATTTTTAATTCCTGCGGGTGATTCTTTTACCTGGATAATATAAAATGCGAGCGTGCCTGCTATGATTAAACCCAGACTCAGAATAAGAAAGACTACAGGACGGTTATCAGCTATACCCGTCAATGAAACCAATAAAAAAAGGAAGCCCAGTGAAAGAACGGCGAGACTGATCTTTTTAATAAGCTCAACGTTATTATTATGAGAAAAATAATTATATGGACGGGTAATCTCTGTCATCTGATTTCTTTTTCTATCATAAATATTTCAGGCAGCTTTGGTTTTCTGTTTCTTAAATTCTGCAGATATTGCCAGTTCATATTTTTCAAAGAACTCAGGATCAAAATTAGCCTGCATTAAATGATCCATCACAAAATCGACAGTTTTTTTATTTCTTATCCAGTCCTCGCAAACGATTTGACGCAGTCTCATTCCAAGCACATTAAATCCGGTTACAGCCCGGTCTGATCTGTTATAAACTACCCGGAAGAATATCTTCCCGCCAGGATGTTCCCACGTAAAAGTATCTTCCCAATCCCTGATATTATTATGAACATATCCGTATGTCTGATATTCTATGTCAAAGAATTTAGCCGAGTTAAAACGGACACCCCGCTCGTATTTCGTTCTGTTGCCGCATATTGTTTCGGCAACCGTCCTGCCCTGCATTTTACCAGTATACCAAAGCTGCTCAACGTGCCCTTTTATGCTGCCTTCAGGACTTACTATTTCTGCACAATCACCGGCAGAATAGACATCGGGTATATTTGTTTCAAGGTATTCATTTACAAGAATCCCCCTTGCGGTTTTAACTTTTGATTCCCTGACAATATCAATATTCGGGTGAACCCCCGGGCGTGAGACCAACAAATTGGCATTTAATTTCCTCTCCGCTGCCCGTGATAACCGAACTCGACCCTGCCGGATTTTATCTGCTTTAATTTCTTTTAATTCAGTATTGAATTTCAGAGTCATTCCATATTCCGAAATATGTCTGCCTATTACTATACATTCTTCTTCCGGCAGCCTCGATCTCCAGTAATGAGACTCACGGCAGAGAAATGTAACCGGAATACCCCTTGTATGCAGCATTTCCATCAGCTCAACTCCAATCAGTCCTGCACCGACAATAACTGCATGTTTTATATCCCTCGTGTTTTCTTCAAGTAGATCCAGATCCTGCTTTCCGTACAGCCCCTGCACACCGGGAAGATCCTGTCCCGGCCAGTTAAACTTATTTACTTTTGATCCGGTAGCAATTAAAAGCTTGTCATATTTAACTTCCGAATTATCATCGAGAAGAAGTTTCTTATTATCCGTATCGATTTTATTTACATGGGCGAAAACGAGGTCAATTTTATTCTTCTTCCAGAACCAGTCTTCATAAGGTTTGATATCCTGCCATCTCATATGTCCCATATAGACGTACATAAGAGCTGTGCGTGAATAGTGGTATTTGGTCTCGCTGCTTATAACAGTGATTTTCATATCACTTTGTTTACGCACGAAACGCGCGCAGGTTATTCCCGTTACTCCGTTACCGATTATTACAAGGTGAGACATAATTTATAATGTTTATTTTCAATCGATAGTATATAAATATAATTATTTGAACATTGATAAATAACTAATAATCCTCCTGATTGTATCACGAAAAGGAAACAAAAATCCGCCGCTGTCATTCATACAAAAAAGTTTCGTTAAAGTTATCCAGACCTTCCCGGTGGTCAATGGATAGCAACAGGTATGTTTCAGGGGAGTAATGCAGCAATATTCCGGAACAATTAACCGATCTTCTGAAGAAAATTAAAAGTTTTAGGCTCACTGTTCATAAACCTCTCAAACGCCGTCATATATCCGAACTGAATACGCAGTGAATACGCTCTGAAAACGCAGTGAATACGCTTTGAATGCGCAGTGAATACGCTGGAAATAACTTCTTAATACGTTATAACAATAACCTTTGAGAAGTCATTATAATTGTTCCGGCGGGCAGATAGAAACCAGGCATCCGCCGCTGCAGGCTGCACAATTGACGTTAATTCAATTATAAAATCTGTGATATCTGCCGGTTTATTTATATTTTTAAGGACAATTACTACGCAATTTTTTATTGGTGAAGATTTATGAAAAACATTATAATTATTTCCTCCCTGTTTATTTTTCTACTGTTTGCAGGGTGCTTAAAAGAAACTAATCAGCCATCATCAGCAGGAAAGGCAATGGATTCACTCAAGACAATGATATCACAATTTGCCCCTACGGAAATTACATACGATTCAACTCTGCTCGACAAAAGACAAAAAATGGTAGTCGAAAAACTTTACCAGGCTTCGAGACTAATAGACAGCATTTTCCTGAGACAGGTTTTTGCCGAAAATGTTGAGATCAAGAATCAGCTTCTTGACGGTAAATCTGAAGAGGATAGTCTGAAGCTTGTCTACTTCAATATTAACTTCGGACCTTTTGACCGCCTGAACCACGATGCGGCTTTTATCGACAGTTATAAGAAGCCTCTCGGCGCTAATTTTTATCCTCAGGATATGACAAAAGATGTATTTGAGAACTGGATTAAAAACCACCCTGATGATGAAAAAAGCTTTACATCGGAGTTTACTGTTATAAGAGGGAAGAAGGATTCACTCAAAGCAATCCCTTACAGTGAATTTTATCAGCCTGAACTGGGCAGAGCAGCGCAGCTGTTAAGAGAAGCAGCCGATTATGCGGATAACCCTTCGCTGAAAAAGTATCTTACCCTTCGAGCCAATGCATTCGAAAGTAATGATTATTATGAAAGCGATATGGCCTGGATGGATCTGAATAATAATAACATAGAAGTTGTTATCGGACCCTATGAAGTATACGAGGATGCACTTTACAATTACAAGGCTTCATTTGAAAGCTTCGTTACGATCAAGGATCCTGAAGAGAGTGCAAAGCTTGCTAAGTTCGGCACATATCTGAAGGATATTGAAAAACATCTTCCGATAGATGATAAATATAAAAATACTGAGCGCGGCTCCGAATCTCCTATAGTAGTTGCAAATGAAGTATACTGCGCCGGGGATGCAAAGTCGGGTGTGCAGACGCTGGCATTCAATTTACCTAATGACGAAAGAGTAAGAGAAGCAAAAGGTTCTAAGAAGGTTCTGCTGAAGAATGTGCATGAAGCAAAGTTCGATAAACTGCTTAAACCGATTGCCGATATTGTGCTGGATAAAGATCAGCTGAAGTATGTTACATTTGCAGGATTTTTTAATCATACACTGATGCATGAGATGTCCCACGGTGTTGGACCCGGTATCATTACAATCAACGGACGTAAAACTGCCGTTAATAAAGAACTGAAGGAAACATATTCAACGCTTGAAGAATGCAAGGCTGATGTACTCGGTATGTATAACAATGTTTTTATGATTGAAAAAGGTGTTTATCCTAAGGAGTTTGCGGAAGAGACTTATGTTACCTTCCTGGCAGGGATTTTCAGATCGGTAAGGTTTGGAATAAATGAAGCCCACGGCGGAGGAAATGCTATTATATATAATTATCTCCTGGAAAACGGCGGTTACGAGTATAATGCTGATACAAAGAAAGTCAGGGTTAATTTTGATAAAATCTATCCCGCATTGAAAAATCTTGCAAACAAGATCTTAACCATACAGGCAACCGGGGATTATGATGGAGCGAAGCAGCTCATTGCAAAGTATGCTGTAAATTCTGCATCAATGGACACATTAAGATCAGAGCTTAAAGACCTGCCTGTAGATATCAGGCCGGTTTTTCAGATTGAAGAAAAATAAATGATCATTGAATGGCTTCCAAAAGCTCACCCGGATTGATTTATCTATCAGTCCGGGTTT
>CAWIUG010000032.1:0-8320 GCA_963839165.1 uncultured Bacteroidota bacterium
AATTCAACGTCACTTTCAAGAGTATCCCCGGACTTAATTGTTCCCCCTCCGAATTGTTATTACCCTTTAGACCTATATTGATTGAATCTTCAGTGCCTCTCCTTTTAGAGAGCATCAATTCATAATTAAAAATAAGGCGGCGGATCCGGCAGTTTACTGCCGCAGGAACATAGCCCGTTTGATTTTTCATAGCTGTTCATTTTTTTGCATTCCCCGCACCGCACCCACATTGGATTAATATGATGAGGCACCCATACGCTGAAATATGCAGCATTAGCCAGATCATCCCAGAATCTTTTCTTTGCGTTATTGTGAGATGGGCTTTGTAAAATCTGACGAACATCTTCCAGATGATTCCAGGCAGTGATTGTAATACTACGTTCACCAGCACGGGCCAATGCTGCCCCAATAAATCCTTCCATTTGAAGCAGCTCTTTGACTGTATCCCGCCCCCGGTCTCTTATCTCCGGTGTTTCCTCATCTGTATTCCAGATTCCTGTAATAGCAAATGCACCCGGCTTATTTAATTTTCCGGTTTGCGCAAAAACGGAATAGCCGAGTGAAAAAGAACCAAGCTTATCTGGTTGAACCAATATCTGTAAGCCTAACTGTTCCGGTATTGCTTTGCTATCATAATACCCAGCCACAGATTCAATTTTACCGTTAGTTATCTTTATAAAATCGGCTCCTGATACTAATATTTCTTTCCCTGTAGGCGGCAATCCCCGGAATTTTCCCTTATTGATCCCTTTCATTAACCATTGCGCTGCTGCCGTCCCGTTACCGGTCTCAGCTTTGCTGACTATTTCAAAAGAAAGGTCGGGAAAGGCTTCCCATAGACCCTGCGCATACTTGCCGATATCACGTCCGCGTATTTTTATATTCGGGTCACTGTACTCACCATTTTCATTAAATTCATTAGCGATTGCATCAGAGTCGTGTGCATTCCACGCATTGAAATACGATTGTGCAATATCTAAGAGATTACTCATATTAATTATTCCTCCGAAAGTGCAAGGCCTGTTTAATCTTGGTATATTGTAACATATGCAAATTATTGAGATTCAGCAACATCAGTTTGTAAAATAAATGTCATTGTATAGTAGGTTCTTAAATATTAGAAATTACGGCTATTTCCTCAGCCAAAGCCCGAAAAAAGGCTTGACAAAAAGCTGAATTGGTTTTATGTTTGGATTCCTTTTTAAAGGAATTTATTCCGCGATAGCTCAATGGTGGAGCATCCGGCTGTTAACCGGAGGGTTGCAGGTTCGAGTCCTGCTCGCGGAGCATAAAATAAATAATCCCCATCTAAATGGGGATTTTTTATTAAACTTTCCGTTAGCTAACTTCCAGCAGCAGCGCTTAGCAAACTAGGCCCTTAAATAATTTGAGAGCTTTTTATAGTTCAAAAATAAGGGAGATCAAAAAGGGAGTTAAAAATGTTTTATACCTACGTACTATACTCTGATAGATACGATAAAATCTATATTGGTCAAACAAATAATCTGGAAATACGACTAAGAGAGCATAATGAAGGATTATCGAAATATACCAGTAGATATCTGCCCTGGAAAATGGTGTACTATGAAGAATTCCAAATCAGCTCAGAAGCAATGAAAAGGGAGAAAGAATTAAAGTCGCATAAAGGCAGGGAGTACATAAGAAAGATTTTGCTCAATGGTCGAGTCCGGCAGAATTAACGTCACTTTCAAGAGTATCCCCGGACTTGATTGCACCCCTCCGAATTGTTATTACCCTTTAGATTAAGATTGATTGAATCTTCAGTGCCTCTCGTTTTAGAGAGTATCAATTCATAATTAAAAATAAGGCGGTGGATCCGGCAGTTTACTGCCGCAAGAACATAACCCTTTTGATTTTTCATAGCTATTCATTTTTTTGCATTCCCCGCACCGCACCCACATTGGATTAATATGATGAGGCACCCAAACACTGAAATATGCAGCATTAGCCAGATTATCCCAGAATCTTTTCTTTGCGTGTATTGTGAGATGGGCTTTGTAAAATCTGACGAACGTCTTCGGGATGATTCCAGGCAGTAATTGTAATACTGCGCTCACCCGCACGGGCCAGGGTTGCTCCGATAAATCCTTCCATTTTCAACAACTCATTGACAGTATCCCGCCCCCGGTCTCTTATCTCCGGTGTTTCCTCATCTGTATTCCAGATTCCTGTAATAGCAAATGCACCCGGCTTATTTAATTTTCCGGTTTGCGCAAAAACGGAATAGCCGAGTGAAAAAGGACCAAGCTTATCTGGTTGAACCAATATCTGTAAGCCTAACTGTTCCGGTACTGCTTTGCTATCATAATACCCAACCACAGATTCAATTTTACCGTTAGTTATCTTTATAAAATCGGCTCCTGACACTAATATTTCTTTCCCTGTAGGCGGCAATCCCCGGAATTTTCCGCTATTGATTCCTTTCATTAACCATTGCGCTGCAACCGTCCCGTTACCGGTCTCGGCCTTGCTGACTATTTCAAAAGAAAGGTCGGGAAAGGCTTCCCATAGACTCTGCACATACTTGCCGATATCACGTCCGCGTATTCTTATATTCGGGTCACTGTATTCACCATTTTCATTAAATTCATTAGCGATTGCATCAGAGTCGTGTGCATTCCACGCATTGAAATACGATTGTGCAATATCTAAGAGATTACTCATATTAATTATTCCTCCGAAAGTGCAAGGCCTGTTTAATCTTGGTATATTGTAACATATGCAAATTATTGAGATTCAGCAACATCAGTTTGTAAAATAAATGTCATTGTATAGTAGGTTCTTAAATATTAGAAATTACGGCTATTTCCTCAGCCAAAGCCCGAAAAAAGGCTTGACAAAAAGCTGAATTGGTTTTATGTTTGGATTCCTTTTTAAAGGAATTTATTCCGCGATAGCTCAATGGTGGAGCATCCGGCTGTTAACCGGAGGGTTGCAGGTTCGAGTCCTGCTCGCGGAGCGTAAAATAAATAATCCCCATCTAAATGGGGATTTTTTATTAAACTTTCCGTTAGCTAACTTCCAGCAGCAGCGCTGAGCAAACTAGGGCCTTAAAAAATTTGAGAGCTTTTTATAATTCAAAAATAAGGGAGATCAAAAAAGGGAGTTAAAAATGTTTTATACCTACGTACTATACTCTGATAGATACGATAAAATCTATATTGGTCAAACAAATAATCTGGAAATACGACTAAGAGAGCATAATGAAGGATTATCGAAATATACCAGTAGATATCTGCCCTGGAAAATGGTGTACTATGAAGAATTCCAAATCAGGTCAGAAGCAATGAAAAGGGAGAAAGAATTAAAGTCGCATAAAGGCAGGGAGTACATAAGAAAGATTTTGCTCAATGGTGGAGTCCGGCAGCCGCCGGATGCTCAGCGGGAGCATAAAATAAATAATCCCCATCTAAATGGGGATTTTTTATTAAACTTTCTGTTAGCTAACTTCCAGCAGCAACGCGGAGCAAACCAGGGCCTTAAAAAATTTGAGAGCTTTTTATAATTCAAAAATAAGGGAGATCAAAAAAGGGAGTTAAAAATGTTTTATACCTACGTACTATACTCTGATAGATACGATAAAATCTATATTGGTCAAACAAATAATCTGGAAATACGACTAAGAGAGCATAATGAAGGATTATCGAAATATACCAGTAGATATCTGCCCTGGAAAATGGTGTACTATGAAGAATTCCAAATCAGGTCAGAAGCAATGAAAAGGGAGAAAGAATTAAAGTCGCATAAAGGCAGGGAGTACATAAGAAAGATTTTGCTCAATGGTGGAGTCCGGCAGCCGCCGGATTAACCGGAGGGTTGCAGGTTCTCCGGCAGCTGACGGATGCTCGCGGAGCATAAAATAAATAATCCCCATCTAAATGGGGATTTTTTATTAAACTTTCCGTTAGCTAACTTCCAGCAGCAGCGCGGAGCAAACCAGGCCCTTAAAAAATTTGAGAGCTTTTTATAGTTCAAAAATAAGGGAGATCAAAAAAGGGAGTTAAAAATGTTTTATACCTACGTACTATACTCTGATAGATACGATAAAATCTATATTGGTCAAACAAATAATCTGGAAATACGACTAAGAGAGCATAATGAAGGATTATCGAAATATACCAGTAGATATCTGCCCTGGAAAATGGTGTACTATGAAGAATTCCAAATCAGGTCAGAAGCAATGAAAAGGGAGAAAGAATTAAAGTCGCATAAAGGCAGGGAGTACATAAGAAAGATTTTGCTCAATGGTGGAGTCCGGCAGCCGCCGGATTAACCGGAGGGTTGCAGGTTCTCCGGCAGCTGACGGATGCTCGCGGAGCATAAAATAAATAATCCCCATCTAAATGGGGATTTTTTATTAAACTTTCTGTTAGCTAACTTCCAGCAGCAACGCGGAGCAAACCAGGGCCTTAAAAAATTTGAGAGCTTTTTATAGTTCAAAAATAAGGGAGATCAAAAAGGGAGTTAAAAATGTTTTATACCTACGTACTATACTCTGATAGATACGATAAAATCTATATTGGTCAAACAAATAATCTGGAAATACGACTAAGAGAGCATAATGAAGGATTATCGAAATATACCAGTAGATATCTGCCCTGGAAAATGGTGTACTATGAAGAATTCCAAATCAGGTCAGAAGCAATGAAAAGGGAGAAAGAATTAAAGTCGCATAAAGGCAGGGAGTACATAAGAAAGATTTTGCTCAATGGTGGAGTCCGGCAGCTGCCGGATTAACCGGAGGGTTGCAGGTTCTCCGGCAGCTGACGGATGCTCGCGGAGCATAAAATAAAAAATCCCCATCGAAATGGGGATTTTTATCACGCACATTCTTCCTGAACCGAAAAATTTTATATAAGTTAATTGGGTATCATCTTAAACTCCAAATTCTTACTGGTTCGGGGATTTATAACTACGTCCTGTATAATCGTTTGATGATAGTAGCTGTACAATACTATCGTCAATAAATTATTTACCTCATAAACAGAATCCGGATCCGAGCTAAATCTAGGAATGTGATAATAACGTTTCCCAAAAGGAATTTTATTATAGTTTATCTTAAAACCATTCTCGGTTGAAACTGCATTGGGAAAGGTGTGAAACGCATATTGTGGAGGATCAGGAAATGAAATTAAAAATTCACTTTCAAATTTGTATATCGGATTCCCGGTTTCTTTTACAAACATAGTTAATTTGTATCCTCCGCTCGGATAATCGCCATCTAATAGATCACCATAGTAGCCCTGTGGCATTTCATTCTTTACTATGTAATCGGAGATGACTAATTTATTATTAAAATCGAAAATATTGAAAGTAACATCTGAAGTTTTTCTAAGCTGGTATTCAAAGAACATGTGTGAAACAAAAGGATTGGGATGGAGAAGGGATAAAGAAGATGTTAAAGGTAATGAATCGGTTAGTACAGTATTTCCGTGAAAATTATCAGGAAGCGGATAACTATTAAAATGAAATATTAAGTATACTTTAACATCCGGTACAGTATTTCCAAGTGTATCTTTAATAGTACCGGAGAGTCCTAATTCCGGTATAGGTCCATAATCGGTAGAATTGCTGCACCCTGTATTTAGCAGAATGACTGTTATTAAACTAAATAGTACTGCAGCTTTCATTTCTTGTCCTATTAGATTTTTAAAGTTCGGGTATATCATAATAAATGTACAATTTCAGGCGGTCCGATAGTGGCTGAACTTAGTCATAACCCCAGGTTTAGTAAGTATTTATCGATTAAAAACTATGGAAAATCATCGAAAGTGGCAAGAAGAAGAAATTATCTCAGATTTTGGACAGTGAAATTAGAATGGATGTTGAGTTCGGTGCTGAAGGACGAAATCCCGCCTTGCGGGAAAATCCCGCGAAATGAAATGGAATGGGACTCACGGATCAGCAGTACCGCCTCCTGCATCAAAATTATTATTTTAGGGAAGGAGGCTTCGGGCAGTTGCTTTACAACTTCTAATTGAGATATCTTCAGCTATTTCTGCTTTTTACATCTTCTTTAATTTTATTATAAACGGATTTCATTTTTTGATATGCCTGAACAGAAGCTTCAAGGGCCTCAATAATTTCCTCTTCATTGCCGGGATAATCGTGCGTGAGATTGTTTCTTAATTTTCTGAATTCTATCCATTCTTCCGCGCTGTCAATTGCACCCAGACGTTCCAGGTCATTCAAGACATCAAGGAGAGGCATATTGTCTTTATATTCCTGAAGCAGCTGTAGGTAGGCAGGGAAAAGTTTATCACCCATTCTGTCCTGAATTTTTATGAAGCGGTAAATGAAAGCATCTATCGTTTTGATGATCCCGGGATCATCAAAGTTATGCTCTTCCAGCGGGATATTGTTTTCAACATCAGTTATAACTGCATCCGTTCTTTTAAAATGAAGGTCAATTTCATTAAAGATATCTTCGATTCTCATATTCTTACCCCCTCAAGACGCGCAATTTGATGAATTTTCTTTTCGTTATGGCCGGATTGTACAACCAGATCGACTCTCTGTTCTCCGAACCTGAGTTCAAAATCTCTCAGGAAAGCCAATTTCATACGCAGTATCCCTTCAATTTTTTCAGTATGTACGTAGATGTCAATATCTCCCCCTCGCTTATTGAGATCGGCGCGTGACCCGAAGATTATAACTTCGTCTGAGTTAAAATATTTCGCAGCCAAATGTTTTATGACTTTGATATATTCCTCGTTTAACCTGACATTCCGAGTGTAATTCATATCAGCTCTCTCAAATAAAATTGTGAATTTCTTAGCTCGATTAATTCGCGATCAAATTTACAAAATTCGACTGATAAAAATTACCCGGCTCAAAACACTCACGTTTCACTGTTTGCTTTGAAAATAATAAAAACAACCATTATTTTCAGGCTATCCGGAATTTTGATCAATATTCCAGCTGAAAAGGATTGAGAGTCATGATGAAATTAGAAAGTTCTTGTGGTATTATTTCTCTTATTATGGTTAACTTAACTTTATCCGTAAATGATTTTTTTTTTGAAGGCTATTCTTCTTCATATACTGTTTTTTGATTAACTGATCAATAAACTTATAAACAAAAAAAGGTGGAGAAAATGAATGAGGGTCAGATAAATCATAGACTATTATACAGGCTGCCTTGGACATTGCCGGATAACGCTATATCCTGGCTGGAGCCGACATCAATGTGTAATTTGGCTTGTGATGGATGTTATAGAGAAAATCTCAAAGACTCACATTTATCAGTGGAAACGGTTAAGCATCAATTAGATGTTTTCCAAAATCTAAGAAACTCAGATTGTATCTCTATCGCCGGCGGAGATCCGCTCTTGTATCCGGATATTCTTGAAATTGTTGCCGATATAAAAAAGAGAGGATTAAAACCAATAATTAATACAAATGGTAAAGCCCTTACCATGGATCTGCTTAAAGATCTGAAAAAAGCAGGGGTGTTTGGGTTTACATTTCATGTCGATAGCAAACAGGGTCGCGGCGCTCAATGGAGGGGTAAAAATGAGATTGAACTGCTTGATCTCCGGCTGGAATATGCACAGATGCTGGCGGAAGTGGGTGGAATATCCTGTTCATTTAACTCGACAGTATATGAAGATACGCTTCAGTATGTTCCCGAAATGATTGCATGGGCTCACAAACATATCGATATAGTTCACACAATGGTATTTATAGCTTTCAGACATGTTATACCTAATATGCCGTTTGACTGGTATGCCGGGGGAAGCAAAGTCGACTGGGATAAAATAATGTACCATTCGGAAATGAAAAGGGATATTGAAATATTATCTACTGACGTTCTGGCAAAAGTAAGGGAACGGTTTCCGGAATTTACTCCCGCGGCATACCTGAATGGTACGGTTAAACCTGATTCTTTTAAGTGGCTTCTTACATCGAGGATTGGTACCAAAGACAAAATATATGGTTATATGGGTCCGAAGTTTTTAGAACTTGTTATGACTGTTCATCATTTCTTCAAAGGGACATACTTATCATATGCTTCCCCCTCAATGAACAGTAAAGGCAGAACGACCTTACTTCTGCTCTGGCCGTTCGATAAAGGTCTTAAAAAAGCATTAGCCGCTTTCTTAAAAAATCCTTTTAGAATATTTAAGAAAACTCATATGCAGACAATTATGTTTATCCAGCCGGTTGACTTCAATGCAAAGGGTGAACAGAATATGTGCGACGGCTGTCCCGACATTACTGTTTATAAAGATGAATTAATCTGGTCGTGCAGAATGGAAGAACAGAAACAATATAATACCTGGCTGCGAACTGTTCCT
>CAWIUG010000033.1:0-16856 GCA_963839165.1 uncultured Bacteroidota bacterium
TCTACATTCTTTTCGAGCTGGTCTGCCTGCTGCTGTGTGTAGCCAAGTGCATTAAAGTCCATAACCCCATGATTTGAATGACAGGAACTGCATAGCAGAACCGTCTTTTTTACACCATGGTTTACTGAAATGTATGATTTGCCCGGCACTTCCATAGACATCCACTCTCCGCTCCATTTTAGTCCTATAGATTCGTATGGTTTCATTCCTGCATCAATTGCTTTGTAAATATCTCCTGTTTTGTTATATACTTCTCTGTTGGGAGCCAGGAGAAGCGGGAACTGCGCCATCTGCGGATCCTTTTTCAGAAACGACATACCCGGTGCCTGCCACATCTTAAGATTTTTATCGAAAAGCATCACCTGTGTGAGTGCTCTTACCGGATAGATCTTTGCACCTTCGGTACTAATATCTGAGGTGGGAAATGCCATCCAGCTTTGTGCATTTTTCTGGTCCCTCGTGTTGGCAGCTCTCCATATATAGGAAGGGTGGGATCGTTTTATTATATCGGTTGGAACGTACAGGTCAGGATTGTTTGGAATCTTGTCGTACTTTGAAAGTTCGCTGTAGATGCCATTAACATTATCCTTTACCGGTTTGCCCCAGTTTTCATAAGTGATTCCGCTCGTCTCTGTAATATGACAGGTCTGACAGGCAATTCTGTCTGTGTGCTGATTGAGTGTTTCCGCATACATACCTTTGTGGGGAGTGGTGCCATGGCAGTTTGAGCAGGTAACAGGAGTATCGGGCAGATCGTTTGCAACCATATCCGACTCATACAACCCTTTGGCAATTTTATGATGTTCTGCGGTATGACAGGTTAAGCAGCTGAGTCCTGCGGCAGCATGCACATCGTTATCTGCTGAGAATGGTGTTCCGCGTTTGTAGTCGTCTGAGAAAGAGTGTTCATGACATCTTAAGCAGGCTTCATTGGTGGGTGTTTTTGATATCGACAGGGCTGACTTAAGCGACATATCTTGTCCCCAATGTACGCCGGTGCTGTCTTTAACAAGTGTTGCTCTCTTACTCCAGTCATAATCTTCAGCATGACATACGAGACAGTCAACGGTATTTTTTTCAGCCTCAGTTGCCTTCATCCCCGGCATGGGCGGTTTGGTTAACGAACCGATATGGCAGACTCCGCATCCGGCAGACTGCACACTGAATTTTCCGTTCGTCGAGGCAGTCCAGTTTGCCAGCGTTGTTGACCCGGCGAGGGCGCATTCACGGTTTCCCATTCCCCACCAGGAGCTGTCCGGAAGACCCTGCACATTTCTTACAGGCGATGCCAGGTTCCAGTGAACCGAATTGGTAATTTCATCCAGCGCATCGTCGTGGCACATTGTACATGTCTCAGCCCCGTCATACCCGTTTGCTTTAATAACATCATTACCCGGATGGACCCATTTTGCAAGCAGTGTTGTGTTTTGCTGGGCGTAGATGCCGCCCGATAGTAACAAAATTCCCAAAATAAAATTATAGATCTTCATTACTGTTTAACTCTTTTATTTTGCTGCACAGTCAATACAAACGTGTTTTCCATCTTTTATCCTGCCGTATCCCTCAACAGTCATCTCTCCGCATTCTTCACATACAAACCCTGCAAAACTATCTTTATGAGGTTCGAGCTTATAATCAAATACCTCTGAAATATTAAGCAGTTTTTCTGCCGGGGCATTTATAACATTATTGATTAAAGGGTCAACAACTTCGTTAGGGACCTTGCTTGCTGGTATTCCTTTTTCTCTATAGTTTTTAAAAAACTCAGATTGTTTATTCTGAAGCATTGCTTCTGCTTTCGGGGTAACGCGTACAGCTCGTCCTGATGCTCTGTCAACAAGTGTAACGGCCCATTTACCTTTGTGCGTCTTTTTAATATTGCCTTTCCCGAATGTTGTTCCCATTATTACCTGGAGCCCATCTGCATAGCAGGTAGCACAATGGTTTTCGCCGAGATCAACGAAAGCCATTATCTGCCCGTCTTTCGCTCTTTCAACTCCGAGTGCATTCATTGCAGCCGCGCCTACTCTTAAGCCAAGCGGCATTGCGGGACATTTATGCCCGTGAAATTTTTGTCCGAATTCTAACCATTCTTGTGGATGTATCATTTTGTACTCCTAATTTTTATTAAAGAAATATTGAAATTGTAAAGTTGTAAGTGAATTAGTTTTATTTGATGTAAACTGAAATTTATTATCTAAGGAAATTTTAATATCGTTGCCTTGTATTAGATATGAATATCCGAAAACATACCACGGATCATCAGGCGTTGATGTATTTATATCATTATACTGCTCAACAGAAAGTGTTAATAAATTTTTTGAAGCCGGCAGATAATCGCACAGCGCATAATAGCCATAAGCCTTCTGACTGCCGGGATGAGCTTCCAGGTATTCAGACTGAAATTCAAATCTGCCGATATTCAATTTTCCCCCGATGCCGAAGCGGAAATCATTCCCGGTAAAAGAGAAATTGTTCCCGAAGATCTTGCTGAATTGCAGATTGTGTGCATGCCTGTAAGAAAGACTGTAATCCAGTTCCATTTTTGACCGGGGATTATTGAGAAGGAGCAGGCTTCCGTGATTTACATAAAGAAAATTCTTTTCGTTTGATACATTGTTAGCGCCGTTCCCGTTAAAAAATCCGAAGCTGATTGAAAATCCCTTGGGGAAAGCCCCGGTTTTGTTATCAGTTAACTTCAATTCAAATCCGATATCTCTTGCCATAGTTTCTGCACCGGGAACGAGCGCATTAACAACGTCCGCCCTTTCATCAAGCGGTATCGCATAATCCGGCTGTTTTCTTTGCAAACTATAGTCGGGCACAAACTGACCGGCTGTTATTTCAAATCCATTTGTTTTGTAGCTTACTAAAACATCCTGGAGCCAAAATTCATATTTAACCTGCTGATGAAATATTGCCTGCAGCTTGTAATTCCAGCTATCACTCGATTCAAGCGGAAGATTTCCAATGACCCAAAACTTTGCTCTTCTAATAGAAAAATTTGTTTGATTCAAATAGTTATCTGAAAAGCGATACTGTAGATACCCGTTCCAATCTACTTTTGATTGTGCAAAAGTTTGTTGCAGTGTTAAGGCAAATAAGCCAATAATTATTATTTTTGAATACACTTTCATTTTACAACGCCCCTATAAAAAGTTTAATTGCTATAACGAATAACACTGCAGCATAGAGACTCTTAACCCATTTAGGTTTAGCCCTGGTGCTCATAAAGTTTCCGCCGAGCTGAGACCCGATTATTACAGCTATAACAACGATGATAGTTAATGACCAGTTGAAATGACCCTGGGCCATATGTCCGAGGTAACCGGAAAAGGAGGAAAAAGTAACAACGAAGGCGGTGGTAGCGGCGGCTTCTTTTGTTTTATAGCCCATCCACATTAAAATCGGCGCAATTATAAAACCACCTCCTATACCCAGCATGCCGCCCGTAAAACCGGCAAAGGCGCCTACACCGCTGCCTATAATGGAACGCTTTTTAAGATCCATCATTTTTTCAGGTTCCGGACTCTTTGCAAAAAACACCATTCGGATAGCAGCCCCAAGCACAGCTATTGCAAATAGTATCAGAAGCGCATCAACCGGAACATACTTTGCGGAGAATGCTCCAACCGGGGCGAAGACCAGGGCTGCCACCGCCATTGCCAGTCCCCCTTTCCAGTCGACTAATTTTTTCCTGGCAAAGGGTATCAATGCAAGGAGCGTGTTTAACCCGTTCAATAACAGACCAAGCGGTATCGCTACTTCCTTTACTGAAAAACCAGCCCATTTAAGAACCGGAACGTAGATCATTCCCCCGCCGAGTCCCAGCATTGCAAAAAGAAATGAAGCTGCAAATATGATTATTGCTATAATTGTATATAACATCACACACCTCTGTTAAAAGCGGGCTGATGAATTATTGTTTCCTTTTTCGTGGAAGAAGAGATGCAGGTGGAGGGGAGCTGGTGAAATTCAATTGTTTCCATTATATATATCCTTATAATAAGTAATCATTTACTTACATACCTAAGTAAATTTTTTTAATCCTTCAATGAATTTAAAATTAATGAATACATTCTCTCACAGAAGTTTTTTACGTTCAGCACATTTTCATTCAGAACCAGCTCTATATTAAAAGTAATAGGGATGCCCATATATAGTACTGCAACGTCACCGGGCTTTACCTTTTTACTCCATACTCCTTCAGTGATCCCATCCTTAACCATCTTTATAATCAATTGCTTTTGCTCCACCAGGATCCTGTGCAGTTTTTCTTTAAGCTCCGTGTCGCCCAAATGAGTCGCTTCTGAAAATAAAAGTATTGTGATGCCCCTGTTTTCTTTAAGGTATTTCACATTATGGCATAAATAAGTATATAATTTCTCTTCAGACTTTGCAGGACTGATTGCGATACTTCTTAATTCTCCTATCAGATCATTTGCCACATCGTCCATTATCGCTTTGATGATATCGCGTTTAGTAGGAAAATGACGGAATATAGCCCCTTCGCTAAGTCCTATTCTTTTTGCCAGGTTCCTGGTTGAGAGATTATGCAGTCCCGCATCCGCTATAATTTCAAGTACTGCTTTCTTTATTTGCTCCTGGCGGATATCTGTTGTTTCTCTTGACATTTTTTCCTAATAGAATAATTAGTAATCACTTACTTACAAACGTACACAATAATCATTATTCTGTCAAGTGATTTTAATCAAAAGCCTGGAAAATTGAAAAATCCCTAAAGGGGGGTCCGATAAAATAAAAAAGCCCTTGACTTTTGTCGGGGGCATTTTTTGCTTTGCGGAGAGACAGGAATTCTCTGCACTATGCGTTTTTAACTTATATTCGCAGGATATTGGAGGGTAGTGTCCATTTTATGTCTAAGAGGTTTTTTAATAATCTTAGATTCCTTATACTTTAATTGAATATTTTTTCGGTTTCAGGATGAAAAGGATGACAACTTAGCGATAAGCTCCTTCGATAAAATTGCCATCCTTATATAATACTATGAATCTATATATATAATCACTTTAGCAAAATCATCTTCTTAGTCTGAATAAAATCTCCAGCTTTAATCCTATAGAAATAAACTCCGCTCGGCAGGTTTGCTGCATTCCAGGTTAACTCATAAGTGCCTGCTGGTTTTTCATCGTTAACGAGTGTTTCTATATCATTGCCAAGAACATCAAAGACTTTAATTTGAACTTGTGATATCTGTGGAATTGAGTATTCTATTTTTGTATTTGGGTTAAAAGGGTTAGGACAGTTTTGACTCAAAAAAATAAAATTTGAGTTCGGGGCGGCTCTTTCTTCACCGACGGAGGTGGTTGATTGAATACTCTTGAAAACACCCCCTCCGGTACCACAAAATATATATCCATCCAAATCGATAGCAAAAGTGTAGACAAGGGTATTGGTCAATCCGTTATTGATCGATTACCCAATTTTCACCATTATCTGTTGAGTAAAAAACTCCAGCATCTAAAGTACCCGTAAATATATGATTGTCGGAATTTATTGCAATAGAACGAACATAAAAATTAGAGAAAGCGGTTTTTGTCCAGTTGTTCCCGTTATTAGTTGAAAGAAAAACACCACCTTCATTAATTAAAGTTCTGCCAACCCCTGCAAAAATAGATCCTTCGGAATTGATCGCCATTGAAGTAACATCATTATTTGTTAAACCATTATTAACCGGTTACATTCTTTTCGAGCTGGTCTGCCTGCTGCTGTGTGTAGCCAAGTGCATTAAAGTCCATAACCCCATGATTTGAATGACAGGAACTGCATAGCAGAACCGTCTTTTTTACGCCATGGCTTACTGAAATGTATGATTTGCCCGGCACTTCCATAGACATCCACTCTCCGCTCCATTTTAGTCCTATAGATTCGTATGGTTTCATTCCTGCATCAATTGCTTTGTAAATATCTCCTGTTTTGTTATATACTTCTCTGTTGGGAGCCAGGAGAAGCGGGAACTGCGCCATCTGCGGATCCTTTTTCAGAAACGACATACCCGGTGCCTGCCACATCTTAAGATTTTTATCGAAAAGCATCACCTGTGTGAGTGCTCTTACCGGATAGATCTTTGCACCTTCGGTACTAATATCTGAGGTGGGAAATGCCATCCAGCTTTGTGCATTTTTCTGGTCCCTCGTGTTGGCAGCTCTCCATATATAGGAAGGGTGGGATCGTTCTATTATATCGGTTGGAACGTACAGGTCAGGATTGTTTGGAATCTTGTCGTACTTTGAAAGTTCGCTGTAGATGCCATTAACATTATCCTTTACCGGTTTGCCCCAGTTTTCATAAGTGATTCCGCTCGTCTCTGTAATATGACAGGTCTGACAGGCAATTCTGTCTGTGTGCTGATTGAGTGTTTCCGCATACATACCTTTGTGGGGAGTGGTGCCATGGCAGTTTGAGCAGGTAACAGGAGTATCGGGCAGATCGTTTGCAACCATATCCGACTCATACAACCCTTTGGCAATTTTATGATGTTCTGCGGTATGACAGGTTAAGCAGCTGAGTCCTGCGGCAGCATGCACATCGTTATCTGCTGAGAATGGTGTTCCGCGTTTGTAGTCGTCTGAGAAAGAGTGTTCATGACATCTTAAGCAGGCTTCATTGGTGGGTGTTTTTGATATCGACAGGGCTGACTTAAGCGACATATCTTGTCCCCAATGTACGCCGGTGCTGTCTTTAACAAGTGTTGCTCTCTTACTCCAGTCATAATCTTCAGCATGACATACGAGACAGTCAACGGTATTTTTTTCAGCCTCAGTTGCCTTCATCCCCGGCATGGGCGGTTTGGTTAACGAACCGATATGGCAGACTCCGCATCCGGCAGACTGCACACTGAATTTTCCGTTCGTCGAGGCAGTCCAGTTTGCCAGCGTTGTTGACCCGGCGAGGGCGCATTCACGGTTTCCCATTCCCCACCAGGAGCTGTCCGGAAGACCCTGCACATTTCTTACAGGCGATGCCAGGTTCCAGTGAACCGAATTGGTAATTTCATCCAGCGCATCGTCGTGGCACATTGTACATGTCTCAGCCCCGTCATACCCGTTTGCTTTAATAACATCATTACCCGGATGGACCCATTTTGCAAGCAGTGTTGTGTTTTGCTGGGCGTAGATGCCGCCCGATAGTAACAAAATTCCCAAAATAAAATTATAGATCTTCATTACTGTTTAACTCTTTTATTTTGCTGCACAGTCAATACAAACGTGTTTTCCATCTTTTATCCTGCCGTATCCCTCAACAGTCATCTCTCCGCATTCTTCACATACAAACCCTGCAAAACTATCTTTATGAGGTTCGAGCTTATAATCAAATACCTCTGAAATATTAAGCAGTTTTTCTGCCGGGGCATTTATAACATTATTGATTAAAGGGTCAACAACTTCGTTAGGGACCTTGCTTGCTGGTATTCCTTTTTCTCTATAGTTTTTAAAAAACTCAGATTGTTTATTCTGAAGCATTGCTTCTGCTTTCGGGGTAACGCGTACAGCTCGTCCTGATGCTCTGTCAACAAGTGTAACGGCCCATTTACCTTTGTGCGTCTTTTTAATATTGCCTTTCCCGAATGTTGTTCCCATTATTACCTGGAGCCCATCTGCATAGCAGGTAGCACAATGGTTTTCGCCGAGATCAACGAAAGCCATTATCTGCCCGTCTTTCGCTCTTTCAACTCCGAGTGCATTCATTGCAGCCGCGCCTACTCTTAAGCCAAGCGGCATTGCGGGACATTTATGCCCGTGAAATTTTTGTCCGAATTCTAACCATTCTTGTGGATGTATCATTTTGTACTCCTAATTTTTATTAAAGAAATATTGAAATTGTAAAGTTGTAAGTGAATTAGTTTTATTTGATGTAAACTGAAATTTATTATCTAAAGAAATTTTAATATCGTTGCCTTGTATTAGATATGAATATCCGAAAACATACCACGGATCATCAGGCGTTGATGTATTTATATCATTATACTGCTCAACAGAAAGTGTTAATAAATTTTTTGAAGCCGGCAGATAATCGCACAGCGCATAATAGCCATAAGCCTTCTGACTGCCGGGATGAGCTTCCAGGTATTCAGACTGAAATTCAAATCTGCCGATATTCAATTTTCCCCCGATGCCGAAGCGGAAATCATTCCCGGTAAAAGAGAAATTGTTCCCGAAGATCTTGCTGAATTGCAGATTGTGTGCTTGCCTGTAAGAAAGACTGTAATCCAGTTCCATTTTTGACCGGGGATTATTAAGAAGGAGCAGGCTTCCGTGATTTACATAAAGAAAATTCTTTTCGTTTGATACATTGTTAGCGCCGTTCCCGTTAAAAAATCCGAAGCTGATTGAAAATCCCTTGGGGAAAGCCCCGGTTTTGTTATCAGTTAACTTCAATTCAAATCCGATATCTCTTGCCATAGTTTCTGCACCGGGAACAAGCGCATTAACAACGTCCGCCCTTTCATCAAGCGGTATCGCATAATCCGGCTGTTTTCTTTGCAAACTATAGTCGGGCACAAACTGACCGGCTGTTATTTCAAATCCATTTGTTTTGTAGCTTACTAAAACATCCTGGAGCCAAAATTCATATTTAACCTGCTGATGAAATATTGCCTGCAGCTTGTAATTCCAGCTATCACTCGATTCAAGCGGAAGATTTCCAATGACCCAAAACTTTGCTCTTCTAATAGAAAAATTTGTTTGATTCAAATAGTTATCTGAAAAGCGATACTGTAGATACCCGTTCCAATCTACTTTTGATTGTGCAAAAGTTTGTTGCAGTGTTAAGGCAAATAAGCCAATAATTATTATTTTTGAATACACTTTCATTTTACAACGCCCCTATAAAAAGTTTAATTGCTATAACGAATAACACTGCAGCATAGAGACTCTTAACCCATTTAGGTTTAGCCCTGGTGCTCATAAAGTTTCCGCCGAGCTGAGACCCGATTATTACAGCTATAACAACGATGATAGTTAATGACCAGTTGAAATGACCCTGGGCCATATGTCCCAGGTAACCGGAAAAGGAGGAAAAAGTAACAACGAAGGCGGTGGTAGCGGCGGCTTCTTTTGTTTTATAGCCCATCCACATTAAAATCGGCGCAATTATAAAACCACCTCCTATACCCAGCATGCCGCCCGTAAAACCGGCAAAGGCGCCTACACCGCTGCCTATAATGGAACGCTTTTTAAGATCCATCATTTTTTCAGGTTCCGGACTCTTTGCAAAAAACACCATTCGGACAGCAGCCCCAAGCACAGCTATTGCAAATAGTATCAGAAGCGCATCAACCGGAACATACTTTGCGGAGAATGCTCCAACCGGGGCGAAGACCAGGGCTGCCACCGCCATTGCCAGTCCCCCTTTCCAGTCGACTAATTTTTTCCTGGCAAAGGGTATCAATGCAAGGAGCGTGTTTAACCCGTTCAATAACAGACCAAGCGGTATCGCTACTTCCTTTACTGAAAAACCAGCCCATTTAAGAACCGGAACGTAGATCATTCCCCCGCCGAGTCCCAGCATTGCAAAAAGAAATGAAGCTGCAAATATGATTATTGCTATAATTGTATATAACATCACACACCTCTGTTAAAAGCGGGCTGATGAATTATTGTTTCCTTTTTCGTGGAAGAAGAGATGCAGGTGGAGGGGAGATGGTGAAATTCAATTGTTTCCATTATATATATCCTTATAATAAGTAATCATTTACTTACATACCTAAGTAAATTTTTTTAATCCCTCAATGACTTTAAAATTAATGAATACATTCTCTCACAGAAGTTTTTTACGTTCAGCACATTTTCATTCAGAACCAGCTCTATATTAAAAGTAATAGGGATGCCCATATATAGTACTGCAACGTCACCGGGCTTTACCTTTTTACTCCATACTCCTTCAGTGATCCCATCCTTAACCATCTTTATAATCAATTGCTTTTGCTCCACCAGGATCCTGTGCAGTTTTTCTTTAAGCTCCGTGTCGCCCAAATGAGTCGCTTCTGAAAATAAAAGTATTGTGATGCCCCTGTTTTCTTTAAGGTATTTCACATTATGGCATAAATAAGTATATAATTTCTCTTCAGACTTTGCAGGACTGATTGCGATACTTCTTAATTCTCCTATCAGATCATTTGCCACATCGTCCATTATCGCTTTGATGATATCGCGTTTAGTAGGAAAATGACGGAATATAGCCCCTTCGCTAAGTCCTATTCTTTTTGCCAGGTTCCTGGTTGAGAGATTATGCAGTCCCGCATCCGCTATAATTTCAAGTACTGCTTTCTTTATTTGCTCCTGGCGGATATCTGTTGTTTCTCTTGACATTTTTTCCTAATAGAATAATTAGTAATCACTTACTTACAAACGTACACAATAATCATTATTCTGTCAAGTGATTTTAATCAAAAGCCTGGAAAATTGAAAAATCCCTAAAGGGGGGTCCGATAAAATAAAAAAGCCCTTGACTTTTGTCGGGGGCATTTTTTGCTTTGCGGAGAGACAGGAATTCTCTGCACTATGCGTTTTTAACTTATATTCGCAGGATATTGGAGGGTAGTGTCCATTTTATGTCTAAGAGGTTTTTTAATACTCTTAGATTCCTTATACTTTAATTGAATATTTTTTCGGTTTCAGGATGAAAAGGATGACAACTTAGCGATAAGCTCCTTCGATAAAATTGCCATCCTTATATAATACTATGAATCTATATATATAATCACTTTAGCAAAATCATCTTCTTTGTCTGAATAAAATCTCCAGCTTTAATCCTATAGAAATAAACTCCGCTCGGCAGGTTTGCTGCATTCCAGGTTAACTCATAAGTGCCTGCTGGTTTTTCATCGTTAACGAGTGTTTCTATATCATTGCCAAGAACATCAAAGACTTTAATTTGAACTTGTGATATCTGTGGAATTGAGTATTCTATTTTTGTATTTGGGTTAAAAGGGTTAGGACAGTTTTGACTCAAAAAAATAAAATTTGGGTTCGGGGCGGCTCTTTCTTCACCGACGGAGGTGGTTGATTGAATACTCTTGAAAACACCCCCTCCGGTACCACAAAATATATATCCATCCAAATCGATAGCAAAAGTGTAGACAAGGGTATTGGTCAATCCGTTATTGATGACTACCCAATTTTCACCATTATCTGTTGAGTAAAAAACTCCAGCATCTAAAGTACCCGTAAATATATGATTGTCGGAATTTATTGCAATAGAACGAACATAAAAATTAGAGAAAGCGGTTTTTGTCCAGTTGTTCCCGTTATTAGTTGAAAGAAAAACACCACCTTCATTAATTAAAGTTCTGCCAACCCCTGCAAAAATAGATCCTTCGGAATTGATCGCCATTGAAGTAACATTATTATTTGTTAAACCATTATTAACCGGTATCCAATTATCCCCAGCTTTAGCCCTAATCTCTCGACATAATTCTCCAGTATTTCTACTCCCTTTTCCAGGTTCTTCCGGTCAACCAAAGAGGATGTTGAGCAAAGGATAAAGAGTTATTACGGGAAAGGAAATTATGATAAGCAGCAGGAAAGAGACATCAGCGTAACGAAGTACTTAATTCGTGTTCAACTGTGCGTCGGCGTTCCAAATCGTCGTGATAGCAAATGCCCCGGGTTTCGTTTTCTTCCCCGACTGCACTGCAGTTGAATATCCAAAAGAAAATGGACCAACCTTGAACGGTTGTATCATCACCTGTAACCCTAACTGCACCGGAATGACCCGGGTATCGAAGTAACCCTTCACTGCTTCAATTCCATCCGTGGTGATCTCGATGACATCGACCCCCGGAAGAGAAATCTTCCGACCCGTTGCGGGTAGTCCGGAAGCATGCATACCATAAATTAAAATTCTCCCCGCATCAATTTCTTAATTGGAGTGGTCCCCCTGTTTTTAAATCCATGATAAAGAATAAAAACTAAGATAACTGCCGCAGCCAAAATTGCAGTCACTGTTATTTCTATTTTTTCATTACCCTGCTTTACAGCAATTGCTATTAATGCCCAGACTCCGACGGCAGCAGATTCTCTCAAATTTCTTTTAAAAATTAATGTGATATAAATTGCTGCGGCAAGCACTATTAAAATAATCGTCCGGATTTCCGGATTAAGAGGCGGGCCTTTCCATCCGATAGAAGTAAAATAGGCAGCAATGTTCGCTGTTAAAGCAGTAATTATCCATCCGAAGTAAATTGCAAATGGCCACCAGACAAAAAATATTATCCTTGAGTCTGCAGCTTTAATTTTCAGGTTTGTTTCTTTACTTGTTTTCAGTATTTTGGTTTAAGGTAAAAAAGGATTTTTGCTTCGTGACATTTCTTTAGAAAGACAAACGCCAACTAATCCCCAGGATCGCCAGGTAAATGCATCAAAGATATGGGATATTATCATTTCCTGTTTATTCCTGACTCTTGTACATTATCCTGTTATGTTCACAGTTAGTGTATAAGTACAAATAGTGTACAATTCTTCAGGTTTCGGCATTTTTTATTCTTCTGAAACCCGGTTCATATATTTTTGTACATCTCTAATCCTAAGGTACCACAGTTTCCCTTTTTTCTCAGCAGGAAGCTTTCCTGTATTTATTAATTTTCTCAGGTAGTCCTGCGAATAACTAAAAAACTTTGCCGCGTCTCTCAAAGGGACCAACGCATCCTGGTTCATTTCTACAAATTCTTTTTTACTTAATCTCTTCAAACTATCCCCGAGTCTATTGATAATAATTTTTTCCAGTAATGTAACATCGCTTTTTTCCGCACGCGAGCTTATTTCTTTTGCCGTCACCTTTTTATTCTTTTCGATTTCCCGAAGCATTAGTTCAAATTGATCATCTCCGTTTTCCATTGCCTCGTAATATTTTTCCCTGTCGTATTTTTGAGTACCTTTTATGGCAATATTTACATAACCGCAGCCTACAAGTATGTATGATAACAAAATTCTTCCTGCTCTCCCGTTACCGTCTTTAAATGGGTGAATTGTTTCAAAAAGTATATGACTAAGAGCAGCAAGTTTTATTTTATCATAATCGGGTTCTTTTATCTTTTCATTTATCCATTTTATAAATGTTTCCATCGTTTCACGTACATATACATATTCCAGTGGAGTAAACTTAGCTTCATTTACTCCCACCGGTTCCAGCCGGAATTCCCCAAGTTTACCGTTAAACGATCCGACCTGACTTTCGTAACGCATCAGCAATGTATGAATCTGCTTAATATCGGAGATTCTTAAAGTGAACTCTCCTTCCTTGTAAAGATTATTCGCATACTCATAAAGCGTGCTGGCAGCCTCAAAATAACCAAGTATTGCAGCGGTTTTTTCATCGTTGGTTCGCTTGTTTTTGCTTAATACATCGAGCAGTTCATTGCGGTTGGCAAAGATCCCTTCTATTGCTATTGAGTTGCGTATTTCATCCCTGAATAGAGAATACCACTCATTGTTTGAAACAGCAATCAGATGGATATTCTTTTCTCTCAGCTGCTCAAACTGTTTTAACAATTCCTGGTTTTTATTCATTTTCCGAACCTTCCGGACCCGTAATTTTAGTTAATTTGTTGCAATTCAATAAATTAGAGGATTCTTGTATTTAATGGGTGCGGAAATATAGTTATAAATTATCAATACTGCCATCAAACTTTCCGAACCTTCCGTACCCGTCAATTCAGTTATTTCATTATATTCCAATAAGTTAGAACTTCTATGCTTTCAATGGGTACGGAAATGGGGCAATTTGATGATTATCCAATAAATTTATCCAATCCTGTTTACTTCGACGGATAATTCTTATAAATTCAAGAAATATGAAGATTCCTGCGGAAGAGGCTGAGGGTTTCAGATGCGGAATTATTGTTTACATTGAATCAAACAGCAATAATAAATGAAGAGCAGATTAGAAGATATTTTAAGGATCATTCAGCAGTCAGATATTCCGGATCCGGAGCGGAAAGGAACCCTTATAAAAGCTGTGCAGGATCAGAACCGTGAACTGAAACTGGAGGCCGCGCTGGAAAGAGTCGGGGGCCGTGCTATGGCTATGCGCATTACTTCAGAGCTGCAGGAGGTTGTCAATTTAGTAGCACAGCAGCTCTACCACATGGAAATGGATATAACGGGGGTCTTTATAGCCATCAATGATCAGGATGTTGATAAGGAGTTCACTTTCTGGGGATCGTCCGGTGTAGCTGAAAATTATGTGAAAAAGGCTGCTATTCCTTTCCTTGACAGGCCCGTTTATACTGTGCTGACAGGAGCTGTAAGAAAAAAAGATATGTTCCTTACTGAGGAATATTCAAGACAGGAGAAAATTGAATTTTTTGAACACTTATTTAAATATCCTCCGTATAATGCTTCTACGCCCGAATGGAAAAAAGAGGTATTGTCACGTGAGGGCGGCTATACCCGGGCTGCAGCTGTAAATCACTACACTACTATTTTTGTTGTGAACCATAACGGGAATAAATTCTCTGAGAAGGATAATGAAATACTGAAAAGGTTTGCGGGAGTTTTTGAGCAGAGTTATGTACGGTTCCTCGATATTAAAAAGGCCGAGGAACATGCAAAAGAGGCTTTGAAGCAGGCATCTCTTGACAGAATACGCGGTGAGATAGCGAGTATGAGAACGAAGGAGGATCTGAACAACATAACATCGATCATCTGGAGGGAGCTGATCTCGCTTGAGGTACCTTTTACCCGCTGCGGCGTCTTTATTATTGGTGAAAAGGATGAGAATATACAGGTATATTTAACCACGCCTGCCGGAAAAGCTCTGGGTGTTCTTAACCTGCCTTTTGATGCAAATGATCTGACCCGCAGCACCATGGATCACTGGAGGAAAAAGAAAGTTTACAGGGAATATTGGGACAGGCAGGGCTTTGTGAACTGGATA
This sequence comes from uncultured Bacteroidota bacterium, assembly GCA_963839165.1. Classification (GTDB taxonomy): domain Bacteria; phylum Bacteroidota; class Ignavibacteria; order Ignavibacteriales; family Ignavibacteriaceae; genus DATFVA01. Next base: position 14,899 of record CAWIUG010000033.1, read on the forward strand.
AATTCTATGATAGAAATGAAGCAGGTACGTGATGCTGAAACTTACCAGGGTTCGTCTTCACCGCCTGAATCATTATTCCTGCATTTTATTCCATTCAAACAGGGTATGCTTTATGTCGGAAATGATACCGGGCTTACCGAAGAGAAGATTAACGTGGTCAGGTCAATTGCTGAAGTATTTTCAATTGCCTATGACCGTTACGAGGATTTTACGAATCTTGAGAGGGCAAAAAAGGAAATAGAAGTTACTGTTGATGAATTAAAAATTGCACAGACAAGGCTGAAAGAACTGGATCAGATGAAGTCGCGTTTCTTTGCAAATATTTCTCACGAATTCAGAACGCCGCTGACGCTCATTCTCGGTCAGATAGACAGTGTTATGTCTGAAAATATTGCTGTTAAGGAGAAAGGAAAACTGCAGGTAGCCAACAGGAATGCCAAAAGGCTGCTTGGTCTTATTAACCAGCTGCTGGATCTCTCAAAGCTTGAGGCAGGCAGTATGGAACTAAATTCGGAACATCACAACATAGTTCCTTTTCTGAAAAGTTTATTCTACTCGTTTGAATCACTTTCGGAGTCACAAAATGTTACTTTGAAGTTTGAATCCGAATGTAAAAACATTCCCGTTGTTTTTGATCCGGATAAAATGGAAAAGATATTTTATAATCTGATCGCAAACGCTTTCAAATTTGTTTCCTCAAAGGGTGAAATAAAAGTGAGCCTTAACATTGTTGATTCAACTGCTGAAATAAGGATTAAAGATACGGGGAGCGGAATAGCTTCCAACCAGCTTCCGCATATTTTCGACAGGTTCTACCAGGCAGATGGTTCGGCATCGGGAAAGCATGAGGGCACGGGCATAGGTCTGGCGCTTACAAAGGAATTAATTGAGCTTCATAAAGGCAGTATTTCGGTTAACAGCAGAGAAGGCGAAGGCAGCGAGTTTATCATCCGGCTCCCGGCAGGCGATATTAAGAAAGAAACCGAAGAAGTTATTGCCAGTAAGGGGGATCTATCTTTAAAGGTGAATAATTATAGTGAAACCGGGGAGGCAGGAACAAAACCAAAACGGATAGTCCCCTCTTCTTCCGCCGGTAAACGTGAGATCATCTTAATGGTAGAAGATAATCCGGATGTAAGGAGTTATGTAAGCAGCCTGCTGGTAAATGACTACACTGTTATAGAAGCTTCGAACGGAGAAGAGGGATTATCAAATGCAAAAAATGAAATTCCCGATTTGATAATTACCGATGTGATGATGCCGCGAATGGACGGTTATCAGTTCAGTAAGCAGATAAGAAGCGACGTGAAAACAAATCATATTCCGATAATAATGCTTACTGCTAAAGCGGGACTGGATGATAAAGTAGAAGGACTGGAGACCGGTATTGATGCTTATATTACAAAGCCTTTCAGCGCAAAAGAACTGAGGGTGCGGGTCAGGAATTTAATTTACCAGCGCAAACAGCTGAGGAAGCGTTTCAGCAATGCAACACTGATAAAGCCTTCGGAAGTTACTGCGGTTTCGATGGACCGTGAATTCCTGGAAAAGACAATAAAAGTTATCGAACAGAATTTTGAGGATCCGCAGTTCAGTATTGAAAAGCTTGCTGATGCTGTTAACATGAGCATTTCCCAGTTGAACAGAAAGCTTAATGCGCTTGTAGCCCAGTCTGCAGGACAATTGATCCGTTCTCTTCGTCTTCAGCGGTCAGCCGATCTTTTAGCTCAGAATGCAGACACTGTGGCCGGGATCTGCTACAAAGTTGGTTTTAATGATCAGGGGTATTTCGGAAGGGTTTTCAAAAAGCAGTTCGGGGTTTCGCCGAGTGATTACAAGAAAAAATTGCAGAAGTGAAAGGGCTGCAGTTTCATTACAATTTCCGGCTGTATGGCACCCAAAGGGTGATCAGGAAAAACAGATCTAAAATCTGCACGGGGAATCCGAATTGTTGCGCA
>CAWIUG010000034.1:0-49520 GCA_963839165.1 uncultured Bacteroidota bacterium
ATAACAAAATAGGAGAATTTTCTGATGGCTGAGGAAACAAAGGAAAAATCGACTACCAGGAAAATAGAAGAGGAGCTGGAAGTTTTGGTTCAGATCTCCAGTGAGATGCAGAAACAGCTTGACAAGGGTGAGTGTAAACTGCTTGGCTTCAAAGAGGCAGCCGATTATCTCGGGTGCTCGCATTCATTTCTGTATAAGCTTACCAGTGCTAATCTTATTCCCTGTTATAAACCGAGGGGAAGGATTTATTTTTTTGAGCATGAGATAGCGGAGTGGGTGAAGAAGAGGAAGTGAAAGATGGGAAAGATTACAAGATTGAATGATCCCGCGGGGCGGGACAGGTTGAATGATTGGAATATGATTGAAAGATCCCGCGGGGCGGGACAGGTTGGTTGATTGTTGAATGAATGGTTGAATGGTTGAATGTCCCGCCAACCTACGTTTCACTTCGGTTGGTAAACTCGGAGCGGGACAGGCGCTTTACATAAATGAAAAACTATTAAGTGAAACAGTCCGGCAGCTGCCGGATCGCTTTACATGACGAATAAACACAAGCGAAACAGGCGTTTCGCTTTACAAGGAGGAGAAAAAAAGAAGGGACCGGAAATTAAAAAACTGGAATGGAATAATGGTAACGATGCAAAAGGTGGTGGAGGCTATTTGAGTTTATTTTTCGGCTCGGCGGGATATCGAAGCACCATCTATACTTTTTGTAAAGTTGTGTAACGTATAGCGGTGGCTGAGTGGCCCGCCTCCTTGCGAATTAACATTCGGGCGGGCTGTATCGAAGCCACCGAAAATCAAATAATGAATTTACTGTGGCAATTGTATGGTGGATGAGAAACAAAATAAATTTTTTAATTAGTCAAATTCCGTATAAGCGAAGAAGTCAATTCGCTTTACATAAATGAATAAACACAAGCGAAACAGGCGTTTCGCTTTACAAGGAGAAAAAAATGAAGGGACCGGAAATTAAGAAACTTGAGAATAAGGATCTGAATGAATTCAGGGATGAGTTATTCAGCTACATGGCAATGCTGCTTAATGCGCAAAGCAGAGCTCAGGTAAAAATATTAAATAGTTTTTTAGTAGAACTTCAAAAGATTCTGATATCGGTTCATAATGAACCACCGGTAAAAAAGAAAACTGCAGGAAGGAGGAAAACAAAATGAATCTTATTGATGATATAAAGAACAGGATAAATATTGTGCAGCTGGCTGTTGAGTTCGGGTTAAATCCTACTAAAAATAATTTCATCTTTTCGATATATAAAAATGAGAGCAACCGCTCGCTTAAACTTTATCCGGAAACTAATTCTTTCTATTGCTTCTCATCGGGAAACTGGGGAGATGTAATAGACTTTTATGCGGATTATAAACGAATAGAAATTAAAGACTGCTATTAAGGAACTTGCGAAAGATGCGGGTATTGATACAAGCAATGACTGCCGCGTGATTGACCGGCAGCATAAGGAAAAAAAGGATTATAAGGTAAAGGAGATAACGGTTTTCGGAAGGGAAAAAGAGTTTTATGAAGAGCTGGCTGGGATATTTGAATACTCGCAGGGACTAACCAGGAGATGCGCCCAGGCTGAAGCATTGAGCGAAATTATGAAAAGAAGGAAAGAACAGCAGAAGCTTATATTCCAATCTCTTGAGAAGTACTGCTTTGGAATGGATGAACAAACCCTCAGTTACCTGCTTTCGCCCTCAAGGGGATTAAAGCCTGAAACGATTAAGCAATTCAGACTATTTTCAATTAAGAACTCAAAGAGAACACTGCAGTACCTGTATGACTGCTTTTCACCGGAGGATATAATTATATCAGGACTGCTGAGCAAAACGGGCAAGTTTATTTTCCACTATCACAGACTGATTATCCCGTATATCGAACAGGGTGAAATTGTATATGTAAGAGGCAGAACGGTAAATGGCAGGAATCCCGACTTCAAGTATATAAGTCTTAGTAATATATCAGGCAGTCTGCCGCTTAAGAGATTTTATAATATCGATACGTTAAAAACATTAAATCCGGATGAACCTCTTATAATCTGCGAAGGTGAATTTGATACTATGATGATTGAACAGGCAGGAGGAAAAGCAATAGGCATACCTGGAGTTACCAATATACCTGAAAAGGAATTAAAGCAGTTAAGCGACTATAACCTTTACTTAGCTTTTGATAATGATGCTGCCGGGAGGAACGCAATGGGTAAAGCAGCAAAGATGCTGGGAAGACCGGTAAAAACAATAAGATTTAAGAATTACAAAGATGTTTCGGAGCTGCTGAATGGATCAGGAAATTAGAAAAATATTAGGTGATAAGGCGGAAGTTATTGTAGCTGCCCCGGCTGCGGAAAAAGATGAAGAAAAAATTGTTTTCTGGGAAAAAGGAAAGAACAGGATAAGACTAAACAGCAGACTATTTATTGATTTCTTAAATCAGTTAGGCTACAGGTTATACTTTATGGGCAAGGATTATCTTATTGTCAGGATAAAAGATAATGTTGCTGAAGAGGTAAGCACTGTAGAGATGAAGGAAACCATTAAGAATTATATGCTGGAGAAGCCGGAGGAATTTGAGGATAAGATAACTGCCGAAAAGCTGCTGGAGCTTATAATCAGCCAGACAAATAATTTGTTCAGCCGGGGAAACCTTGAGTACCTTAAGCAGCTGGAGGATAATTTTAAAGAGGATACCAGAGCGGAATCTTTCATCTATTTCAAGAACTGTTTTGTTAAGATTACAGCAGAGGGGTATTCACAGCATAATTATAAAGAGCTGGATAAACCGGTATGGAAAAACCAGATAATAGATCACGAGTTTTATAAGACTGAGGGTGTAAGCGATTTTCAAACGTTTATTTTCAGAGCCGCAGGTAATGATGCCGGAAGATATGATTCATTCAGAAGTGTAATAGGATACCTGCTGCATACATATAAGGATCCGGCGCTGGCTAAAGCGATAATATTTATGGATGAGAAGCTGGATGACGGATCCAACGGAGGATGCGGTAAGAGTCTGCTTGGCAATGCCATATCAAAAATAAGGAAATCGTTACGGCTCGGAGGGAAGAATTTCCTGTTTGAGAGGTTTGCATTTCAGTCGTACGAACCCGGCACCAATATAATTGAATTTAATGACCTGAACAGGCGCTTCAAATTTGAGAACCTGTTTACAGCGATTACCGATAATATAATAATTGAGAAGAAGAATAAGGATGAAGTGATAATACCGTTTGAGCATTCGCCGAAGATATTATTATCTACAAACTACACCATCAGGGGAGTTGATGAATCGACATTAAGAAGGCAGTTTGTACTTGAGTTCTCGGATCATTTCAGCATAAGGTATTCGCCGGAAGATGAATTCGGTCATAGATTTTTTGATGACTGGTGTGATAATGAGTGGTGCAGGTTCTACCTGTTTATGATTGGCTGTCTAAGATTTTACCTGGAAAAAGGACTGGTAGATTATACGAGAGTCAACCTGGATGTAAAAAAGCTGATGGAATCGACATCAGAGGAATTCCTTGAGTATGCAGAAGAACTTGCAAAGGATACCTGGTATGATAAGAGAGAAGCTTACAGAAAGTTTTTGGAGAATTATCCCGACTTTACCAATAACAAGATGGAGCAGAAGAAGTTTACAAACTGGTTAAAGGTATTTGCCAGGGTAAAGGGATGGAAGTTTATTCAGAAAAGATCGGGAACAGATAGAAAATTTATTTTAAAAAGTTCTTTAGATCTTCAGCCTGAAGGAAATATAATATAATATATATAAAGAGTAGGAAAATGATGGACCAGAGCGACCTAAATCAAAAATGTTTAGAATATAGGCTGAAATCGAATAAAATTTTGGTCCATCCCCTGCCCGGGAAGCGACCTGGGATAGACCTGGATGGACCCTGGAGGGACCAAAGACACTTTCCGCTAAGGATTTTGATGAGGTTTTCAACAATTGATTAAGGGATGCAGTATCGGCTGCGCCGATGGAGGAGAGTATCACTAAGTATCACGAAGTTGGGCACGAAGGAACACTAAGGCCACGACCGCGTCGTGGTGAATGAAGTACACAAAGGAAAAAAACAAGATTTAAAATAGAGAGAATTAACAAGGGAGGATATGTGGGAGAGATAATTGATATGCACGTTTATTCCGGAGGACTTGAGAATGAGGATAAATTTATAAGGGAGTCGACTGCGTCGAAGAGGAGGAGTTGCACCAAGGAACACCAAGTTTGAGCACAAAGTCGCACGAAGTTCACAACTGCGTTGTGGTAAAGTACACAAAGGAAGAAAAGGACACGAAGTAGCACTAAGGCCACGACTGCGTCGTGGTGAAATGAAGTACACAGAGGAAAAAAACAAGATTTAAAAATAGAGAGAATTAACAAGGGAGGTTATGTGGGTGAGGTAATCAAAGAAAAGCGGAGAGACAGGACACACAACGAAAGTCCAAATTTTAATGAGCATTTTGTGATTTTCGGTGGCTTCGATACGTCCCGCCTAAGGTTGAAAAGCAAGGGCGGGACACTCAGCCACCGCAGCAAGTTAATCGCGACAAGTAATAAGTGCTTGATGAAAAGATCAACTAAATAATGTTCATTAAAAATCCAGGGAGGATATATGGGAGAGGTAATTGATATGCATGTGCATTTTGGGGGACCGGGAAATTCGAATGAATGGCTGTTACTGGTCTGAAACCTTTAAGAAGCAGCCGGCTTACTGGCTCCTTAAGCTTACTTCATATTCCTTGTTTAAGGAACCTTCCTTTGAAGAAGTCGAAAAGAAGATCTTGTCAGTAATCAACAGCTCGAAGAAGGTTGATAAAGTTGTTCTTCTGGCTATGGATAAGGTTTATGGGCTGGATGGAAATCCCAGGGAAAAAGAGGGCGATAAGGAAATTACTCATTTGTATGTTCCCAACGATTATATAATCCAGCTGGCTAAAAATAATAAACGAATCCTTGTGGGTGCGTCAGTACATCCTTACCGGAGCGACTGGAAGGAAGAACTGGACAAATGTATCAGTAATGGTGCTGTACTATGCAAATGGATCCCATCCTCCCAGCAGATAGACGTTACAAATGAAAAATGTTTCCCGGTGTATGATTACCTGGCAGAACATAATTTGCCGCTGCTGGTGCATTCGGGTCCCGAATATTCCATTCCAACTTCAGATGAGAGATTCATTGAGTTTAATAATCCAAAATATTTGCGGACAGCTCTCGATAGAGGTGTAACCATAATAATTGCACACTGTGCCCTCCCCTACTTCGGTGCGCTGGATACAAAATACCGGGATGATATGGATGAGTTTTATAAGCTCTTTGAGGAAAGCGAACGTAAAACCTGGAAGCTGTATGCCGATCTTTCAGCACTTGCCGAACCGTTACGTAATGGAGTATGTGCCTGAGTCATTCAGGCAACTATACCTGCAGGACAGGCTACTATTCGGCAGTGATTACCCTCTGCCGGCATCGGAGTTCAGCTATAAGAGAAGGGAAAAATATAATTAAATGGATTCGCTTAACTCTTAAAGCTTTTTCCATAAAAAATCCTATAGATAAAAATTACTTCATCCTTAAAAAGATGGGGTTCAATGAGGTATGCTTTAACAATGCCTCGAACTTAATTAAACAAATTAAAAGAACATAAATTCAGGAGAGAAAAATGAAGAATTATTCGAAAGAAGTTACAGAGGAAGAGAAAAAAGAGATTGCTGCCGTGTTTGTAAATAAGCTGTTTTTAAATCCTTTATTATCGGAAGTATGGAATAATGCAAAACCAGGCAATTATAAAGATGCATTCAACTATGCTTACAAAATAAATTATGAAAGCATTAAGGAAAAACATCCTACACGCAGAAATTATTTTACACCGCCGGGCGGATTCCGTTTACCAAAATTTACAGTACAATTTTGTGAAGAAGGAATTATCTTAAACCTGGAGCCTGTAAAGAAGACAATTTCAAAATGGGAAAAAAGAACCGGGAAAAAAATAAAGTATTCGATATGTCCGATGATAAGTCTTTACCAGCGCACAAGAATAAATGCAGCGCCCTATATAATTATTCCTATTCTTCCAAAAACCAGGACATTTAACCCTACAAAAACATTAAATACATTTATCACATTAAATAAAAAAGCAGAGAATATCGCCTTACAATACTGCAGGCTAATTCTGTATACATCAATAGTACTGCTTGATGAGAAGGATAAGATAATAGCATATTCAGAGGGGAGTAGTGTTTCTGTAAGATATAGGTAGTTTAGAAATTAAAGGATTGGGGCAAAAGCTTTTTCACCGCAAAGACGCTAGGAAAAGATAAAAGTAACAAGTAAGAAGTAACAAGTAAAAAGTTAAAAGTAAAAAGTAAAAAGTAAAAAAGATTGGGTGTATTGTCCGGAGAGTTAGGAGCGGGATATCCGTTTCACTCTGACTTGCCTGCGTTTCACTTAGGCAGGTAAATTGAGGCGCAAAAAAAGGATAAAAGAAAAAAGGAACAAGTAAAAAAGGTTGGATGTCCATCTCGGAGAGTTAAGAGCGGGATAACCTTTCACCTGGAATTGAATGATCTGCCTGCATTTAACTTCGGCAGTAAATTGATCGATTGGTAAAGACCGGGAGAACTTAGGGGCAGGCTTACAGCATATTACAATTTAAGTATGAAAATATAATTTTTATTATCACAATGGAGGTTAGAATGAGAGAGACGGAAGAGAGGCAGGAAAAAAATATTATTACAGAAAAATTTAATGCAAATTCTTCTAATAGACGAAGCAGCTGCACTCGTGCCTCTGCCAGGCGTTCAAAAAGCAAAGAAAGTGTAATATCGCCAATATATAATTTTAAGGATTATTTGGGGATGTCAGTAAGGCTTGCGAAGGAGATAATGTCATATCCCCTGCTTAAGCAGGCGTGGATGAAGGTAGAAGGTGAAAGAAATGCTTTCAGTAAGCTGGTAAATTATAACGTTTATTATCTTATTGAGAAAGAAAGCTATAGTGAAGAAAATATAATCACACCGGGGGGACGGGATATGTGTTTATATAATACGTTTCCTGATGATAATAAATTGCTGCTGACATTCTCTTCAAATGAGCTTACGGATTCATTTTTCCCTGCAGTACTCTACATCTTTTTCTGTTTTAACCGGCTGGATGGGCTTATTCATTCATTTACCGAATATTTTAACAGCGGAAATGAAAACCTCATAGAAACCCAGGATGGGTATAAGCTATACAGTCCTATTTTAGAAACTTCTTCTGCTATTCACAAGGCACTCGAAAGCGATCCCCATCCGATGGTATATGCTGCCCTGACCAGTGCAGCACAATCAGACAATGATATCTTCTGGACAGAGACGGAAGCAGTTATATTTAATGAACAGGATGGTCTTAGTTTGATTATGCAGGAGGGAGGAGGATTAGCTGGTAACGTGAGACATTACTAAGTTTAAGAAGATTTTATTGCCTCTATCTTAAAATTGCAGTATTTTCAATGCACGAATACTTAAGGTACCTGGGGTTATGAATAAGTTAAGCTAATGTAAGGGCCCTTTCGACACTTCAGAATGATTACGAAGAAACTCTTTGTTTTGGACAACGGGTTATCGACAACATCGTTAGATTGCTAAATATGTCAGTTCCAACACATAACTCAAATTGTTTTACAAAAGCATATCCAACTTATTGTCCAGATTGTGGGCAAGAAGTTTTCTTTTTTTGCTGTAGTTGCGGTAGCAAAGTTTTCTTTGATGAACTCCACTACCCTTGGCCACAACATCATTGTAGACAATATGAATTAAGGACAGCATTACAAATTGTAAGAGATTCTGGAAGACTAACAGATGATGAAATTTATTCAAGAATTCAAATTTACAGTTCAACTCACGGAAAGTCTATATCAGCCGATTTTTATGAAATTATCGATAATGAATTAAATAAAAGGAAAAAACCCTTTAAATGTTATGAAATTAAATATGATGAGGCTATAAAAGGATTTTCGGGACAAATAGTTGAGATTAATTCTAATGTAAATTTTGCTAAACGATTGAAACTTGACCAAAGTTCGCCAATAATTAAGGGTTTATTGGGTGAGCTTTCCAAAAGTTCATTTACAGAAATTATTTTACGTGATAGCCCTGATAAAAATAATAATTGCAAACAGTATTCTGCTTTTATAGAAACATCGAAGCTGAGAGGAAAAGGAATAAAGCGATCAGATGTAATTACTGTAAAAGTAAGAGCTTCTAAATCTTATGATAAATATTGGATAGTTAGTAATATTCAAAAACTATAAATGGTAAGGCGCAATCTAACCCGTTGATCAAGGCGACAGCATATTTGCCTTAGACATTTTAGAAATTTTAGTGATAGTCGTTCCGTTTTAATTTAACTCCGATCAAAATTCTGACAATTTTATTTGCAATGATAATGAGTTAGCAATAATACTTATTTTTAGAACTTAAAGGAGGTATGTATGCAAGTAAGAAAAATGCGTATTAGTAAAAATGTATTATTTGATATCCTGGATGCACTTAGAAATGAAAAGGAAATTAGTGTTAAGCATTCCAGTTTTGATTTTAATAAATACGAGACCTCGCACATAGCGGCATTATTAGAAAAAGCGTCTCTCGTGAAGATCACAGGTATAAGGCCAATAACTTTAAAATCAATTAATAACTGGAATAAAAGGAAAAATGAAAATATATGGAAATACTTAACTAATAAAACACCCTCCGGAACTAAATTATATACTCCAGCAAGGCATAAATTAAATATTATCCTTACATGGAAGGATGATAAGGTAGAATATTTTTCAGGAGGAAGTGGCTCCCCTAAAAGCAAAAAAGGCTTTATTAAAAAATAAAGGTGTAAATATGGATATAACTATTAATACTTCTCATCTCAATCAAAAGAGAAAAAAACCAATAATTGTTTCCACAGAGAAAGAAATGGATAAGCCAGTTAAAGGTTTGGATTATATCGCTAATCAGGAGACTGAGATATTGATCTTGGGAACATTTCCAGCTAACGAATCATTAAAAGCTGGATTTTATTATCAGAATCAGATTAAAAGATTCTGGAGCCAGGCATTAGGTTTCATTGCATCTTTGGATAAATTATCAAACTCAGATCGTTTAAAAATATTATTATCCAAACGTATTGGACTATGGGATATTTTTGAATATGTTGAAAGAAGTGGTGGTAATCAGGATAGCGCAATAATTAAAGCAAAATATAATGATATAAATATGTTTTTGGATCATTTCCCAAAAATTAAATATTTGATTTTTAATGGAAGTAACTCATATAATTGGTTAACCGAAGATAGGCAAGAACTTTTCAAAAATAAAAAACTGGAGTTAATAAAATTGCAGTCCTCTAGTGGCAGCAATGGGCATTTCAATGCAGGAAAGGATTGGTTACAATATTTTAATTCCATTTTAAATAGTTAGTTCAAGAAAAAAGGAAATATTAAAATGGCTAAAACCTTACCATTTAGTTTCAATGATTTTCAAGAAGAATTATTGCGTGTGCTCTCAAAAACTAAAGAAGTCAATACATTGAGTAGAAACAAAAAAAATAGAATTATTGTTAAGGATGGGGTTATTAAAGTTCAAACAGACAGGAGTTTTCCAGAATATGAAGATATACCGCAGGAATTTATAAAAATAACCTATGAGGCCTTAAAAAAAGATAGCTATGTAAAACAATCAGATTTATCCAAAAAATTATATGTAAAAAGATCAGCTTTTATCATGGCTGCATTCACTCTACTTGAATACATAGAGTATGATAAAGATGAGAATAGTATCAAGCTTAAAATTAAATGACAATTGTTAAGATATAAACTGAGATCTAATTCTAGTTGCAGTTTCATATTTAACTACTCCCCCTCTGAAAATTATCATTTTTCCTGCCTTTTCCCACAGCCAACCGCCCGTATTAAATAAGTATATTTCTTTCCCGGTGGATGACGCTACTTTAACAGGGTTTTCTAGAGATATCGGTTCGTGTGTATGTTCAAAGATGATTTTATCCGGCTCCGGAATGTTGATGTTATTTAGTTTACCAAGCTCTTCTACTTCAGCAAGGCTAAGAATCCGAGGCTGGAGCCATAGAGGACAAAAAGTACGTAAGGTGTAAAAAGTGACCATCATTTTATCTTCCGAGATTTCGTTTTTGAGTAAAAACCCTAAATATAACTTGGAATTAAAGATCGGATTTCTGGCTTATTATTTGACACTGTAACATGGATAATTATACTTATTAGGAGTAATTCTTACTTTATAAAAAAAATCTTCACATCGGTTTTTCTTCAATTTCGAATAAAAGGTGTAGGTACACAAATTGCTGCTTAAGCTGTGTTATTAATCTAAAACGCTGCAGCTTTTAGATATGCACTATGAAGAAAACTATTTACTATTTTCCCCATTAAACTTCAAAATGCTAATAACACTAAGTACAACTATACAATAAGTATAGTGTTTAAATAATATTTTTGAGGTAAAATTAAATGAAAGAACTAAATGATTATGAAATTACTGACCTTAAAGGTATGGTAAGAGTAATACAAGCAAACAAACTAGTTCAATCTCGGAATAGTATAGAATTATCGAAAGACGAAGAATTAGTGGCGATATTTTCTCTACGTCAGCTTCAATCTATAATCCGAAAAGAAAAACAGAAATTAATTTTAATAAATTAAAATCTGCTCTATTTATTTGACTCGGGGGGTTATTTTACTCCCCGAATTAAAAATATTTACTGGTTCCGGGATTTTAAGAAATTTGCTTTACTTTGAGGAATCATATATTTAAGATATTTATTGTCTCCAGGTCCAGACGGAAACCAAGTATTCTTTATTTCTATTTTTCTGATTAAATTGATGCCCGGAAAAAAGGAAATCTATAATAATGGGAGAAAATATGGGAATTACCAAAAACCTACTCTTCGTGTTCATAATTTTGTTTATCTACTCTTGTTCAAATCCGGAGAAGGATTACGAGCCATTACAACAACAACAAACCACTGCTGAGCAAAAACTTCAAAATACAAGTGATGATGCAGCAAGGGTTAATATTTGCGATGATGTTATTGCAGAATTAGATAAATTTATTAAGGAACATCCTGAAGGTGAATGGAATTTGACGGCCAAAACAGCTCTGCAGAGCTGGCAATCAAAAAGAGGAGAATTCCAGGAAAATATAAATCTAAAAATGGACTTCGAAGAGATCCAAAAACTACAGGATGCCGCCGAACAGGTAATGCAGCATTCTACAGACTATGCTGTGCGAATGAAAAATTGTGATGATATAATTACCGCGATGCAGAATTATGTTACAAAACACTCAAAAGGAGAATGGACAACCTCTGTTAATACTGCTTTAATGTCATGGGAGTCAAGAAAAACTAGTCTTGATGCTGAATTAAATACACTCTATAACTCTTTATATGCAAAAATGAGGGACAAGGCTATAACAACTGCAAAAAGAGTACACAATTTTTCTAATATTGAAACAGTCACATTAAAGGATAGAGAAAAACAAACCGAAGGAAGTAACCTTCAGGTTAAAGATATATATGCAGTCCGGATGCGTGGAAAAATATTTGGTTCATCAATATTTAAATTAGATATCACAGTGATAGGTGGAATTAATCCGGAAACCAAAGCAATTTATGTAAATGAAGATGCTAAAGTGGACGAGTAATCGTGTGATTGATTTAAGCTTCCGAATGGGATGACATTTCTTCAGGTTATTAAACCAACAAGTGATTTTCGGCTGCTGTTAGAACGGAATGAGACAAGCAGCAAACCAGGTAGTCGTTGAATGAATGAGGGATAGAGGTAAGATACAAATTTTGAATCAATGGCTAAAGCCGGGATTCTATTTTTGATGTGAATACACGAACTGAAGCTCGTAGCAAGTCAGCCTGATGGGAAACGGTTAAAACCGTTGAGGGGGTTTTTTGTTTGGAGGGGAGTCCAATGGCTGAAGCCATTGGTTAATGAGACCGGGATAAAAATGGGGCGGTGATACCCGGACTAATCTCATATTTGAAAACTTCTGCCCCGGCGAACATTTCTTTTAATCTATGCATACTCAGCCAGCCTCCCGTGTTGTATAAATTGATTTTTAGATCTCCCATTTGGAGCTGTATCGGTTTATCCAGAGAGATTGGCTCGTGTGTATGCCCGAAGATAATTTTATCCGGCTCGGGAATGTTGATATTGTAAAGCTTACCGAGCTCTTCTACCTCAGCAAGGCAGGCATTGTAATATGTGAAGAACCTTTCCTGTACTTCAGGGAGCTGGAAGTATTCTTTGTTGTACCTTACTTTTGTTTCTGAGGAAATCTTATCGAGGATCAGATTCTTTGCTTTGTTTGAGGCAAAGTCAGAGGCGGCTTCGTTAAGGAACTGGTACCATTTCCGGTAATCGAATACGTGTTCATCGAGGTAGTTGTCAAGGTTTTCGAGGTACTGTTTTGTTTTAGTTATCTCTCCCCTCTTTATCTGCTGCTGGAGTTCTGACAGCATATCTGATAATACTCCTGCCTGACCTACTCCGGAACAGGCAAGCTGGTTGAAGGGGAAGTTCATTCCTACCATTTCCTGAATATCCATTTTAGTTCCGAGTTTGAGATCTTTGCCGAATATGATGGGGGCCCACTTCGAGAGAAGCGACCAATAGCTGTCGAGGTAATGACCGTGTGTCATCAGTATGGTTCCTTCATCAGTTGCGAGGTAGAGGTTGGGGTAACAGAAAATGAAATGGGATGGTTCGTCTGTTATATGATCCAGGAATAATCCGCCGTAGGTATAGGTGCCGTCTGTGCGTTTGCCAACTCCCGGGAGAGTTAAGCCCGGGGTTTCTGTATTAGTTCTGTCATCCAGTATTCCGGGTACTGCTGTCCTGAACTTCCGGGGAATTTTTCCGTTCTTAATCTGGTGAATGATGTTTACCTCATTCTCTACTATGTTCCAGATATCGTAATCGTGGTTGCCGGGTACATAAATAATCTGATCGGCAATTTTATCTTTCTGCACAAGGGTGAAGAATACTTTCCCTGCCCGGTATGCATTCTCATAGCTCGTTACTGAGAAATCCAGGATATCTCCAAGGAGAATGAGGTAATCATTGCCGGTTCCTGCTGCTTCCCTGAAGTCTTTATACTTTGGTCCTTCTTATAGTCATTTCCATTCCATTCAACAAGTGAGCAGAGCGGATCGCCGAGGTGAGTGTCTGATGTAATTGCGAGTTTCATAATAGCTTCCCTTAATTTTTTTTGACTGCAAAGAAAAGGAATTACCAGGTAAGAATCTTCTTTTTCGCTGAAACTTTATTCAAAATGATAAAGAATGATAAATTAAGCTAAAGACGGAGGGTTGCGGCGCTTTGATTCACTGGATAATTTCACAATAAAAATTTTAATGGAATTTTATTATGAAAAAATATCTATCAATACTCTCTGTACCTGCAATAAATGCCGGGGCAATTTTGTATGCACAGCTGCCGGCCTTCGGAATATTTGAGGAGTTGTTCAAGCTGCTGGTGCTGATGGCGACGTTTATATTCACGGTGGTAAGAATAGTTGTTACGATAAAGCAGCATATCGGCAGTGGGAACAAAATAAAAAGCAGAGAGAGTGAATAATGGCGGCTGGATGGGTGTATGATTGAATGATTGGTTGATTGTTGAATGATTGAATGATTGAATGATTGTTGAAAGAATGATTGAATGGATGGGGGAATAGAAGTTTGATTGATGGTTGACTTCGAGTGAATTGGTTGATTGATGATTGAATGGATGAATGTCCCGCCTGCATACGTTACACTTCGGCAGGTAAAATGAATGGGTGAGGAATAGATGTTTGATTTGATGATTGGTTGATTGACTGATTGTTGAATGAATGAATGATTGAATGATTGTTGAAAGAATGATTGAATGATTGAATGGATAAGGGAATAGATGTTTGATTGGGTGATTGATTGATGAGAGAATGGATGAATGATTGAATGATTGTTGAAAGAATGATTGAATGATTGAATGGATAGGGGAATAGAAGTTTGATTGGGTGATTGATTGAATGGTTGAATGATGAAAGAATGATTGAATGTTTGAATGATTGAATGTTCCGACAACCTACTTTTCACTTCGGTAGGGAGATGAGGGTTGATGGGAGAGGGTTGATGTTTGATGGTTGATGGGAGATGGGAGAGCATAAAGGGAAAAGTAAAAAAAACAATTAAATGAATAACGATTTTAACCTGGCAAAGATTATGGCTTCGGATTTGTTCCGGCAGCTGCGGTCTATGGACCTGATTGATGAGATTGAATTGCGTAACATTCAGATTAGGAATGACTATAAGGCACTTCGTGTTAACCACCATGTTTCTGCCTGCATTGAAATCTTAATGGAGAAATATTGTTTGTCGGATGCGGCGTTGAATTCGATTTTGTTCAGGAAGGCAGAAGGGGAGAAGCTGAGAAGATGAGAGGGTAAGAAGGTAAGAAGATAAGAAGGTAAGGAGATAAGATGGTTAGATGAATATTACGAAGTGTTCGTCATTTCGGGAAATTGATAATTGGGCCTGGTTAAGATTTCTCCATCCGCCTATCGGCGGGATAAATCTCCTCACCTGGGATAGTCAGAAATGCATAATTTTAGTCGGCCATCGATACTCTCACTTCACTGCTTATTTAGACCTTGTCTTAATTTACTTGCAGAAATGGACAGTGACTTCCTTTTTTTTATGATATACTATTGTGCTGTCATTTTTTTTCAATAATCAAACAAAGAAAGGAGAAAATAAAAATGGCAGTACTAAAAGGCTCAGTAATAGGTGAACTGAGCGGAAAACTCGGTAACCTTGCAGCACGCTGCATACAGGGCAGGACAGTCCTGGGCAGGCGGCCGGTAAGCTTCACCGTAAATAATTCACCAACAATGGTTGAGATCCGTAAAAAGTTCTCGGTTTCAGTCAGCTTCGTAAAAACTATGCTGTCTCTCGCTGTTTTAACTACAATCTGGGATAAAGTTAAAGCTGCAGGGATGTCCGTATATAATTACGGAGTTAAACAGAACTACAACCAGTCTTCTGCGGATAAACCGACTGTTGACAACATCTTAACCCCCGCCGGTGGTTTCGCTCTTCCGGTTACTATTGCTGCAGTTGCGGCAGATAGTGTAACGGCTACAATCACTGCACTCGACACAGTGATGATAGCTTCAGCCGAGGAAAGAAACTTTGTGACGAACGGGTTAATATGTTACTACAACCCTGTTAATCCTGAGGATGCTCCCTATGCGATTACCAAAATAGAGACGGCGCCTGACCTGCTCGACACGGTAAATCCGATAGATGTAAACATTCCTCTTAACGTGGTTCAGCAGAATCTTGGTGCTAAGTACCAGAGTTCAATATTGTACCTTGCCCTTGCAACCCTTGATGCAAACGGGAAAGTAGTACAGTATTCTTCTACTTATGCGCAGGATAATCAGTGACAAGATAAAAGATAAAAGTAACAAGTAACAAGTAAGAAGTACAGCTTCCTCTTTCGGGGGGGAGCTGTTTTTTTTGGGGTAGAGGAGAAGATGAGAAGGTTAGAGGGTAAGAGGATAAGAAGGTAAGACGATTAGAAGGTGAGAAAAGAAGGTAAGAAGATAAGAAGGTAAGAAGATAAGTAAGGAGCAAGGAGTAGCCAAGATAAAAGATAAGTAACAAGTAACAAGTAACAAGTAAGAAGTAAGAAGTACAGCTTCCTCTTTCGGGGGGGGAGCTGTTTTTTTATAAACCTGTGAGGAGAATGTTAGAGGATAAGAAGGTAAGAAGGTAAGACGATTAGAAGGTGAGAAGATAAGAAGATAAGAAGGGGGGAAGGTAAGAAGGTTAGAGGGTTAGAAGATAGGAAGGTTAGAGGAGAAGAAGATGAGAGGATTAGAGGATGAGAAGATAAGAAGGTAAGAAATATCATTCATATTTGATTTATATATTCTATAACATACATTTGTATGGTATGAATAAAGAGAAGTTCTACAGTGAATTATTCCGGCGGGAAATCCACAAATCTGAGCCGGAATACAAACAAAAAGCCATCGCAGAAGCTCTTTTCCGTGTTCACCAGCTAGAGAAAGCGGCGTGTTCCTGTATGAAATGTCAGCAGGACCTGGCTAAGTTTAAAGCTTTTTTGGAAGGTCAGATAAAAAAATAATTTTCAGCAAACATTTATTTGAATTGGAGGTTTTTAGATAAATTCTACGAATTTTGCATTTTGCTGAAATTGAAAGTATCACTATATTTGTAGCCCGAAATGACAATAGATTGACTGATTGACTGATTGACTGATTGACTGATTGACTGATTGACTGATTGGATGTACGGAGAGATGGCAGAGTGGTTGAATGCGGCGGTCTTGAAAACCGTTAAGGATGCAAGTCCTTCCGGGGTTCGAATCCCTGTCTCTCCGCAAAAAAAAATACCCCGTTAATCAACGGGGGTTTTTTATTTACGATGCGTCAAAACTTTGTTTTTGTAAGCGGAATAAACTATATCGTTGCTGGGTTATTGATCCATTTAGGCCTAAATTAGATGGTTCAACCTGAACTCCCTCTATTTCTAAGGGTGCATATAAATCTCTTCTACTATTTAGCTTATCAAAAACCTCTTGTGCAAACAGGCTGCCGGATTGTTTATTATTCATTTTCTTGTATTCCGCGATTTTCCTATACAGGAAAATAATAATTTTCAGGAAAATAGTAATTTCACATAAATGTCGATTTTCCTACGTAGGAAAAAGATAATTATTAAGAAAATACGTATCCTTGAGCCCTGAGCTGATTGACATTAGCCATCTCACAGATAACATCCCTGAATGTTTCAAGCGCCGAGCTCCCTCTTATGCTTTAATTATGGCAGCGACAGTTGGCAAGGTCTATTCAAAATAAATAAATGCGGAATGCCTGTAAAAATATCTTCACAGAAAGACCCGTTTGGCCGATGATTATCCTAAGAACCGCAATTCGGGTTGGTCAGGGGTTAGATTCCCAATGAATATGCATTGTACTTAAAGCCAATCCAGCCCAAAGTACAAGAATACCTCAAAATCATTATCGGAGAGGATGCCAGGGACTATCGGCATCCTCTTGATTATTACCTGCGGAAGTCCATAAACGTATAGGTGCCTGTACTAATAGCCCAATATACCGAGATTACAAGAATACCTATTATTAATCCGCTTGTAGCGAGGGAATTAAATTCATCGGTATGCAGGTTTTTTATTGATGAAGAAGGTATCACCGTCCGTTCTTTTACCAGTATCTCTGCGTTTTGTGAATAAGGCATCATTCTGTCTGTGGACAAGATCAAGCTGTCGTTTACAACTGACCAGTTTGATACATTCGGATCATTTGATTCATTCAGCAATATATATTCCGATAAATCACTTGTTGTAAGATAGAGTTTATCTTTCTTATACTGCTCCATTTCAGAGAAGCTAATTTCCGTGGAACTATAACATCCGATGGATTGCGCCATTAGAGCGGGGAGAAGGAGAGAACAAATAAGGCTTTTCATTCTAACTCCGATATTTTTTATTAACCCATCCTAAGTTAAATTATTGCAATCATTACAATTGTCAAAAAAATGTAAAAAGCACATATGAAGCCGACACCCGGATGCGGAAATTGATGTGGTGTGAACTCTGGGAATGTAAATAACAAGGCGTATTATAAGCGAAGCGGTCAGTTGCTTTCATGGATGTATATAATAATTGCCAATCATTAAGGTTATGATTTCAGTACTTCGTAAATTTTTACCATTGCCAGTGTGTCGGTGCCGCAGTATTCCAGAAGCTGCCGGCGTATTTCCTTTTTCCTGGCCGCGTCCTTTTCAAAATAAAGACTTTCGAATGCCCGTGATGCTGTTCCGCCTTCACTTATTTCAAGGATAGTGTATGACATCTCAGGCACCAGGGCCGGCAGTACAGCCTTTATAGAATAGCTTCCGTTCATTTCAGGGGTGTAATACTGTTTCTGCCTGAAGGGAAGCATTAAGTCCTTTATCCTAAGAAGGACATCATCAATCCGGCTTGCGTATACAGGGAAATCCACGGCCAACTCTTTTAAACGCGTGGATTCGAAGGTCTTATTGTATACCAGGATATCACCGTTCCTTCCTATATCTTTCAGCAGCTTTTCTATAAAAGGGATTCTCGGATCACCTGAGGCATCAGCCAGGAATTCAAAATGCAGCGGTTCTGAAACAGGGGTTTCCTTATAGTGCAGTGAATACTGAAAGGTAATTTGCTGGTAAGGGCGGGAGTTGTTGAATAGCGGCACAGCGGGATTAAAAGTTTCAAAATCCACGAAATAAAGAGGATAGGAAAGACTATTTGTAAAATCCGCGACAGCTTTTTTATCGATATAAAATGTCCCGTTCTTATAACTCTCTACCTGCAGCCATTGTGCGTCGTTCAAAGGAGCATCATCAGGTATATCCTCCAGGGTGACTATCCCGTCATTGTATAAGGCGAACTTTTTCTTTGAAGTCATACCTGCAATACTGAAGACAGAGTACTGCGGGATATCTTTCCAGCAATATCCCATAAATGAGCAGTCGTAAGGATCACTGCATTGAGGACCAATATCCATCTGCGGAATATTCTTCTGAGCAAGGAGTTTTTTGAAACTTTTTATATTGTCCTTAACAGAAGCCTGCATCTCAATAACCTGGTCCTTCACAGATTCAATAGTGAATAATCCGGCTGCCTCAAGTTCACCCTGCCTTGTATACTGGTTATTTATATAGACTATGGAAACGTCAGCGATATCAAGTCCGCTGTTTGAAATAACATAGTACTGTACAGCGGCATCCGGTATATACACATCCTTGAGTCCCGTGGAACTTTTCACTTCATAGATCTTCCACCTGCCGTCCCGTCTTACCATAATATCAGCGATAACAAGCACTCCATCAAACAAAAAAGCAGCCTCATAAATTACCTTACAGCGGCTGTCAATCAGTTCTTTAGTCAGCTTAACCTGCTCATCAGATTTCCGGGGATCATTGAGGGATGCATTTATTCCCCCGGGAAACAGTTCCTGCGCAAGTATGCCCACATTATGACCTGTCTGAAATACCGCCTGCTGGCCTTCAGTCACTTCATCAGCCCAATCGTAATGATGTTTATAAAGGTAGAGTCCTTTTCCGCACTGAAGTCCTTTGATAAAGGAAGATTTACTTAGTATATGTGATGCCATAAAGTGCCTGCAGCCCTTTTAATTGATCTGATTTAAGAGACATACATTTAAATGATACTAATCGGCGCAAGGAATACCCTGCAATTCTAATAATCCTGATTTTATTTTATTCCGTATTTTATTTTAAATTCCTGTATCCAGGGGTTATTCCCTGAAAGGCTAATCTCATCTACCAATTCCTGAATAGATATATGTGCAATCTTATCGTGATGCTTTGAGGGGGTAAGACTTTTAAGGTAGTCCATCAATCCCCTGGTACTGGTTCCATTAGAATTATAAAAAGTTGGGTTGTCTTTGTCGTACAATAAAACAAATACTCCGTTATTTTTTAACGCAAATAAAAGTTCACGAAAGTATTGATAATTATTTATTAGAACACAGCTGCTGTCAGTACCTATTTTGGTTTTCATAAAACCAAATTCTTCAAGCAGTGACCAATATTTTCTGCCAATGAAGTGTAAATAACAGCTTGATAATTCTCCATTAGGATTTCTGCCATCACAATCACCCTGCTTGTATACAGAACAGCCGCCGAATTCTTTTTCTACCAGCTTGCTTTCTATAAAAATCTTAGGGCTGCCGGCATCATCTTTAAGAACCAAATCAATAGAGGTTGGCTGGCCTGCATCTTCATTGAAGACTTCCCTATCGTCGTATTCAAACTCTGCCGAAAAAGCGCTGCCATTAAGCTCTATTCCTTTTTTCCTGAGTAAAGATAATAAAGGATCAAGATTTGAATTAGTTATTAAAGGACCAATAAGGTTAAAAACCAATGCCTGACTGCTTAATCCATGATGGATATATTTATGTAATGGAAACCCTTTTTGGTTTTTAATTTCATTGCGTAAATATGCAACAACATCATTAGAAACTATATTAAGATTCCAATCATCGTAATTTTTAAGGATGAAGGGATACTTACTGTTTGTTTGGTAACCCTTCGAATTGAACCAGTCCGCCGCGGTTTTTCTCATTTTCGCTTCATACTGGCTGTATCTGTTAAATTTCCAATCTCTGGAAAGTTCCCTACTGCTTTTTCCGCCATTTTCTTCTGACATTTTTTTGTTTCCCTTATTATTGAGATTAATACATTAAATAGATTTTACTCCGGTTATTCCAGCCGGCCTGGTTTTCATATTTAACAAAATAGATTTTAAGGTCAGCCTGGTTCCCATAGTCAACGAAATAGATTTTCTTGTCGGCCTGATTTGAGTATTCAGTGAAGAACCATTTCCCCTTATTATCTTTGGCCTGGTTTGAGTACTCAACTTTATAAACCTTCAGGTCGGCCTGGTTTTCATATTCTACAACATATACTTTTAGGTCAGCCTGGTTGGGGTATTTAACTGAATAGACTTTCTGGGCTGGTGAGAAACCTGAACATATTAAGATAAATATAAAGATTAGAGATTTCATTTATTCAATTCCCTGAATTCGTTCTGAGCCTCCGACATTAACAAACTGACAGAACCTGATCCAAAAATATATTTAATCCTTTCAGAAAGCGTATCGTTAAATGATACTAATAATTATTCAGCACTTGCCTTGCCAGCTTTATTACCTGGTCTTTTAATTCGGGGGGTTCCAGCACTTTAATCCCCTCTCCCCTTGCAACGATCCAGCCGGCAATTTCATTTAGTGAATTGACAGTACATTCAAAAATTATCGATCCGTCCTGATTTTTATTTATCTTCTGGTCGGCTATAAGCATCCTCGGACGCACCCTTTCGGCCCAGTAAGGTGAAAGATGCAGCTTCACTCTGAAGCTTTCATCCCCCAGCCAGCTTTTCCACGAATGCTTAAAGAGATCAGGGAATCGATATGCAGTCTTCTCAAAATTCTTCCCCGAAGATCTTACCGAATCAATCTTATCGATAATGTACTGCTTCATTTTTCCGCCTGAACCCGCAAGCAGCCTCCAGCTCCCTTCATTCTGGAATATCAGCACGGGGTCTATTTCCTTCCCGTATTCAACATCGGAGCCCATTTTATTGTAATCGATCATTGCCGACTCGCTGTTATCGATGCAGAGCTGAAGCATCACGAGTATACCAAGGGCGCCAGTGCCTTTTTTCTCAACAAGAAGAGAAGTGGATTTATCGAGAGCATAGTCGTTGTGGTTTAGTCCCGCATAATGAAGGATTATATCGACAAGCTTTTCCCCTGGAAGATCAGATAAGATGCATATGCCATCTTTTTTATGCGAGTGGATATCGATGCCGTACGACCTGAGGTCCTGAAGATCCCTTTTAATTGTAAGCTCTTCCACGCGGAAATAATCGGCAAGGTCGAATGTTCTAACGGGCTTCGGGAAAATTTGTCCTGAAATGCATATGCCAAGGATCTCTATCTGACGCTTAAACTTTGACTGAAAGTCGAACATATTCCTGCCCCGAATGATATTAGCCTGTTGAAAAATACCATTTGCCGGGTGATTAAGCAATAGACCGGGAATAATATCATTAAGTGATACGCTTCCGGCTCCGGGGTGGGTTAACTTTGAAGCAGTTAATAAAAGGAGAAAAATATGCAGCTGGAAATAAGTTCATTTCACAAATACAGAAGACTCTCTGTGGTTCAGTTCAGAAGCATCCCGAACAACACGCTTGAGTACATTTCCGGTGCGGAAGCCGTAAAGAATGACCTGATCCAGGTTAAGGAAGTAAGTCACGACGGCAGCGTAAACAACCTGCACCTGTTCAACCTATCCAACAAGTATGTTTTCTTTATGGACGGGGATATTCTTACCGGAGCAAAGCAGAACAGGGTGCTGAATACAAGCGTACTGATAGCCCCCAACACCAAGATAAACCTGCCGGTAAGCTGTGTTGAGCAGGGGCGCTGGAATGCCGTATCGGATAAATTCAAAACCTCAGGCTATCTCTCTCCCCAGAAACTCAGGGCCAGGAAATCCCGGGCGGTTGATGAGAGTCTTAAGGATAACGCGGGTTTTATGGCAGAGCAAGGTGAGGTTTGGGACGAAGTAGAAAACTATTCAATTGCATTCAAGGTAAAGTCTTCCACAATGAACCTTACCGACGTATTCGAAAGCAAAAAAGCAGACTTTGATTCATTTGCAGAGAACTTCCCGGCGAACAAGGAAGCGAACGGACTGGCAGTATTCACCGACCGGGAACTGCTGAACATCGATCTGTTCAACAGGACGGACATATATCAGGAATACTATCCCCGGATACTGCGAAGCGCCGCTATGGAAGTCGCCGCCCTTGCCGATAAGACCAACGAAATTACAGAAGCCGAAGCAAAATACAAGACAGACGTTTTATTCGACAAGCTCGAAAAAATGAAATACACCGTCCATCACGGCGCCGGTGCAGGCAAAGAGAAAAGATTCGAAGGAGACGACCTGACCGGATTCGAGCTCAGCTTCAAAAGCAGTCTTGTACACCTGGCATTACTAAACCTTAAGGAAGCAGACGATGGTAAAAGAGGGCAGAGAATTTATTAATGCCGAACCGGGTGAAGTAAAAGACCACCTGGAAACTGTAGAACGCTGCCGGCTGGAAGCAAATCCCTCAAACCTGAAACTGACGGCCGAAGGCAGCGTACTCATACTGCAGATAATGAACGGAAGCCTGAAAGAATTCCCGGTAAGGCGAGCCTTCCTGCACAAGCTGCTCAAATGGTACAACTTACCGTTATCCCAGCTTTACCGGTTATCCCCGGAAACAGTTGCCTCGGTATGCAACGATTACCTGATGAACATACAGCGGGAATACGTAACCATCAAGATAGAAGAGGGAGACGCTCTGACGTTATTGAGCCCCGACTACAACGAACTAAGCGATCTCAGCGTCATCAGCACCTGCGAAACCTTCGGTATCGACAAAATTTCCCGGAACGACTTCTTCCTGTCGATTACCACTGAAGAAAAGATGAAAACGCAGCCAGTACCGGGCGACGAATGCGGAATAGGAATGAACATCGTAAACTCAGAGACAGGCTTCAGGGCGCTGGGAGCTATCCCACTACATACTAAGATACATCTGCACAAACGGCGCCTATGTAAAGATAGCCGAAGACGATAAACGCATTCATTACGGCAGCGAAGACCTCAAGCAGTTCATCAATCAGAAAATCAGTAAAGCAGCCGAACAAAGAGAAAGAATCGCAGACAAACTAAAGAAACTAAACCAGGGCACATATACCCTCTCCCCCACCCTGATCAAAAAGATAGAGAAAGTACTCGGCAAAGGGGCTGTAAGGGGTTTAATTATTAATGATAACGAAGAGATCACCCGGTACGAACTCTTCAACAGGATAACATCCGCAGCAAAAAACTACGATCTATCGAAAAGATACTACCTGGAAACCGCGGCGGGTGAGATGCTGTTTAGTTAAATATAAAATAATATCATATAATGATAAGAAATAATAAGGTGGAATGTATATAATTGATTATATCATAAGCAGGAAATAATTAAATGGCTGGTCGTGCTGCATTAAAGAATAAAAATAGAAATGAAAAACCAGGATATTTACTCGTTGAATTTGGGGAGTACTATGGAGCGATTTCAACAGAATATACTGATAATGGAAAATATGAAGAACTGATTATGCTTAGTTTATATAATGAGAAGAAACTACCAATCCTTTTTTGTGCGGATATGACGTTCAATGAGACTTACACAGAAGTTGAATCAAAATTCGGTTACCGGGAAGGTGTTCAAAGAGAATTTAATATAATAATTGAGAATACTGCATTCTATGAAATCTTTGATAAATATGAATCGGACCAGCCAATTACTTTACCGGTTTTTATTGACCTGGTACTGGAAACACTTAAAGGAAAATTCTTTGTGAATGGTAAATTAAGGTATATCAATATTCCATACAGAGAAGTTGATTGGGTCACCTTATTTATGGTTCAATGCGAGGCATTGATTCATTATTGTCTGCTCTTTCTAATTACCTCAAAACTCCTTAAATTCGAATGGATTTATGAAAAGAGGGAAATGAATTATTATTTATTATTACAAAAGATCCAAAAAGGAAATATTGCACAAGCCGAATTAAACAGGTTTATTGAAAAACTCATTCAGATTGCACTCAGGTTTGTAAAATATAATGCAGGAAGGATTAAAAAAATCACTAATGAGAGCAGCGGCAGTGTCCTTGAGGACATTGCTGTAGATTCCATTGTCCCTTTTTTTTCCCGGAAACAACCAGGCGATGTTCTTTCTATTTTATCTATGTTTAACTCCTGGCAGCCTGAAATAACTTCCGAAAGCGAAGCGAAATATTTCCTTTTTAAATCCATCTCTTTAAGTGTAAATCAGAGGGTAAATGCAATTCTTAAAGAGTACGATCCTTTCTTCTCAAAAATACTTGATTCCGTCAACTATTTCATAAAATCCCAGAATTATGAAAAGATCAATGTAGCTGGCAGAGTATACATAATTGAACCCAGTGCAGATAAGAGTAAATGCTGGTTTGTTGACAGAGAGATGCTACACAATTCTCCTTCAGAACTTGTGAGAGACAAAAAACAAATGCTGCCCTCGATCTTCCAACATTTTAATAAAATGAATGGAAGCCCGGCTGCGATTCCGCTATATGATCTTGTATACCGATTGAAAGGACTGAATTTAACCGGAGAATTGACGCAAACCGTTCAAAGTAAAAGAGAAGACCTTGAAGTAAATGAGATAATCGAGCAGAGTTTTTTGATTGTATCCAGGAAAGCCAGGGAATCGTATGTGAAAACAGGGAAACTAGACAAAAATGAATTTATAAAAATGATGGGGGCTCTTAAGCGTGTTGGCAGTGATATGATGGATGGAGGTATAAATCCCGGCTTATACTATTATCTTTGCGAGACACATGCCTGGACTTACTAAGTTTGATTATGAGCACAGGTATCATAACATTTTTGAGTATATAGTGAAGCTTTACCGACAGCAACTAGCTGAATTAATTCAATAATTTTCCGAAGAACAATTTTTTAATAATATTTTAATTAAAAAGCAAAGCATTCTGATAACGAATGAATTAAACGGAATTCTTTCTTTTAAGGTTTTTTTAATTAGTAAATATATACCAATGTAATGGAAGTAACTGAAAAAGATATTTTTTACTATGTATTTTATCCCGGGTTTCTGGACAATATTAAATTGCGTTATATCGAGGGAAATGAAGAACACTATCCGGCTTTAGAAGTTTATAATGATATAAAGAATTCACCCTATGAAGAGATAAGCCCTGGACTTAAAAAAAAGATTGCAGATAAGATACCAGATTACAAATTAACAGAAATATATGAACTGTTTCCCTGGACAATTGAAGTAACTGAATCCAATACATCAAACTCCGTATTAGCAGCTGCAGTCAAGACTTCTTCAGGCACATTTTCAAAAACATTTATAGACAAGGAAAAGAAAATAATAATAAGACTTTCTGGAAACATCAAAAGTGCTAGGTTATTTGTATTTCCAATAACAGGAGAGAAATTGGAAGAGTTCTCTCTCACTTTTAATCCTGGATCACGGAAATTTTATTTCAAAGATAGTCTTGAAACAAAGATTATAGAGGATGTACCTGAAATCCATTCAATTTCAATAGAGGTGTATCCGCCTTGAATCGTAACCGGGGATAAATGGATATTTTTCGCCTTGAAACAGAAGCTTCCAAATTAAGAATAAAACTGCTTAAAACCAGTCCACCCAGGGCTAAATTATTCCTGCTCAGTACTTTTTTTAATTTATTGCTTGAAGAAAAAAACAAAAATGTAATTGAGTCATATCTTCTTGAATTTGGCAGGCAATATTTTGAGTTAATTGCGGAGATTGATGTTGATGGTATAAGTCCTTCTTTATTAACAAACGTCTTTGAACAATCAAACAAGGTCCTATTACTTTATCCCGGTGATGAGGACAGAATTTTCTTAGAATTTATAAGGGCTCTTGAGGTAAAGTTAAAAGACTTATTCTCCGTGCTAAACGGCGGAACTACTGAAGGGGGATCTTTTGTGTGTCTTCCGCTTCTGGAGGAAGGAATCGAAAAACCAGTTGAAGAATACGGGATAATAAGTACAATAACCGTGCAACTCAAACCCCGCAGCAATGAAAATAAATTTCACGTAATTCCAGGAAAGGGAGAGCCAGGGATTGAGGTGAAGGAACAGACAGAGAATTCTCTTGCTAATGCTATCAGGATAGCTTCAGAATATATCCGGATCAGGCATAAATTCTGGGATATATATGTAGATTTTGAAAATAAAACCGGGGAATATTCGGGAAGTTCCTTCGGGATTTTGCTGGTATTAAAGATGGTGGAGGAACTCCTAAGATTTTATGATTCAGCTACCAAGGTCTTCAGCAATACTTATACGGCTTTAACAGGATCCGTAGCTAAAGATGGAACAATTTCTGCACTCGGGGAGGAAATAATCTCCCAAAAAACAAAAATTGTTTTCTTCTCAAGTGTTAAGCAGTTTATAATTCCTGAGGATGACTTTATTTGCGCCAGGGAAACACTCCGCACACTTCAAGCAGGCTACCCGGGGAGGGAACTTAAACTGATAGGAATACAGACTATAGATGACCTGTTCAACCTCCGTAATGTCGTTGATATTAAAAAAGAGCATGTCCTTATTCGTACGGGAAAATTCATTCGGAGACAAGCGATAGCATTGTTACTTATTGTTCCTCTCATCGCAATAATCATTTTTTCGGGAATATTCGATTTTGATAATAACCCGGATCATTTTGAGTACAAAGGCAAAGTAGGATTTATTGCAAATAAGAACGGAAAGAAACTGAGTAAGACAGCTCTGCAAGCTGATTATAACAATGCACTCAAGGAGGGATCCATAAAATTATCGGGGAAAATATTTGATACGAATAATGATGGAGTCAACGAGATAATTTTGTGTAATCGGTTTCAATCCCCAAATGAACTCGACCTTCAAAAGCGCAAGGTTGTCTGTTATGATAAAGATTTCAATACATTGTGGAAATTTACGTTTAATAAAGTAGTCAGTACAAAATATGAACTTCATTCGAGCTTATTCGATACAAACCTGGTGGATACCCTTACAATTGATGATACTTTAAGCTTATTTTGTATCGCAAGAAATGATCCAAACGAAGTAACTGCCGTATTCAGGCTCAATTGCAAAACAGGTAAATTAGTACAGGATATATTATGGCATTCGGGTCATTTGACTGCTGCTCGTATATATAATCATAACAAAACAAGCGAGTTTTATGCTGCAGGAATTAATAATGGGTTTGGAAGAACCATATTATTTTCCATACCTCTTAATAAAATGAAAGGGCAGCTTCCAGCTGCAGGCGGATATGAATTTATTGATATGGAAAAGGCGAAGCCCGACCAATACCTAATCTTGCCCAAAACGGACTTTACAGACTACTATCAACTTCGTTTCAATATTCCACTGACAGACGGACTTTACCTGGATAAGGATAAAGGGGAAATAATGATATATTTAATTGAAGGCGATCCGGACGCTGAGTATGCTGAATTGACTTACCGGTTTACTGAAGACCTAAAATTTATTTCGGTGAGCTTCTCAGATGCACTGATAGAAAAAAGAGATGCATTGGTTAAAGCAGGTAAAATAAAGGGACCGTTAACAAGAACAAAAGAATTTGAGAACAGCCTTGTTTCACAAATACGTTATTGGGACGGGAAGAATTTTGTAACCGCAGTTGAAAGGTTTAGTTCGGGGACAGAGTAGTCATAAAATAATAAAGAGTTTCGGACTTGAAATCATTTTTACCCCCTAAAGATGGGCTTCCATAAAGAGAAGGGGATGGGGTTAAGCTCCTTAAATAATGGCCATCTTACAAAAACCACTCCAAAATTGAATTAAATGAATTTTCCTATAATATGGACATATTTCTAAATATTAGGATAGTTTCCGAATTTAGAATTATTACGAATATATTAACGATAGTATGTAACTGAATAGTTTATCCTACGATGTGGGACATTTACATGTTCCAATAATCAGTATAAGATGCAGTAAAAATAATAGTTAGTCAACTAAAATAAATTGGATTAAATATGAAAAAATCGCTTTTACTATTATTTTTTTCTTTAACACTTTTCTCACTCTATGCACAAAACCCTGAGTGGACTGTTTATAATACTTCAAATTCCGGTTTGCCGAACAATTTTGTACGTGCGATGTAAAAATAAGCTTAGAGTAAAACGCAATTATTATAATCGAGTATTAACAAAAATAGCTAATATTTTATAAAAACAGATAAGAGGTCAAAAATGAATTATTCCCGAACAGCAATATTAATAATTCTAACTACATTACATTCCGTGAACTTAAATGCCCAAGTTAATAATCCTGAACAAAGTGTCGTTGATATAAATAATATTACCAGTTGGGTTAGTAGTTCTGGATATCATGATTGGGCAATAGTAGGTGGATATTGGAACGGAGCATTTCCCAATGGATATGATGTAGGAATGGTGTTTGGCGAGGGAATAACCTGGGGAGGGATAGTTGATGATGGAAATGTTGAAACTGTCCGTGTAAATGGAAATACTTATCGCTAGCGGATGTTTACCAATTACACGTTTGTATAGAATAAGACCTGATTATATATCAGCGGACCTAACACAAGATGCAGCTAATTTTTACAATATCCCTATCGGGCAGGTTACTCAACAGCAGATTGCAGATTTAAGACAGCAGTATCAAACTGACTGGAACGAATGGCCGGCTGACCAGGGTGCTCCTTTTAACGATATAAATAGTGATGGAATTTATACCGCTGATATTGATGTTCCCGGGGTCACCGGTTCTTCTCAATCTTTATTTATTAAATATAATGATCAAGGAGATTCACTTTATGGTTCTCCTGCGATAGGAGTCGAGATTACTGAGACTTACTGGGCTTATCTTTCTTCTGCAGAAATAGGGAATGTAATATTCAAAAAGGTAGATTTAAAATATAATGGATTAGCGACTACACCTGGTAATGCTTCTATAGATAGTATGTATATATGTCAGTGGGCAGATCCTGATGTAGGAAATTCAGTGGATGATTTTGCAGGCTGCGATACGTTGTTAAATTTGGGGTATAGTTATAATTCAAGCAATACCGATGCTTGGTATCAGACGATCGGTTTAAATCCGCCTGCAGTGGGTTATACTTTTCTGCAGGGTGTTTCTGAATATACAGGTAGTCAAAATGACAGTTCAATAATAAATTTTAAATGGAGACATGGATTTAGGTTCCTGCATGAAAAACCATTAAGCTCTTTTATTTATTTCGCAGCGGGAGGAACTTGGTCTGATCCGAATTTTAATTATACCGGAACGTTAGAATTTTATAATGTTATGCGAGGTTATTTACCTGATCCGTTTTATCCTGCTTCAAATCAATTTCCTTCATCTGTGGCAGAATATGGGGCAAATGGTGTCTATCTGCTTCCGGGTGATCCTGTTTCCGGAACCGGAAAAATTGATGGTTCTTTGGATTATCCCGGTGATAGAAGAATACTTTTGGTCAATGGTCCATTTCATCTAAACCTCCACGAAACTGCCGAGGTAGTTATTGCTCTTGTAGCCGGCTTAGGAAGCACACATCTTAATAGCATAACAAAGCTGAAAGAAAATTCAATTGAGGCAAAAAATACATTCCTAAGTCTGGTATCTTCAGGGCAGGTTCAGGTCGTTAAAAACGATAATAAAAAAAATAATACGCCCCATGATTTTGTGCTCAAGCAAAATTATC
Source organism: uncultured Bacteroidota bacterium (assembly GCA_963839165.1). Taxonomy (GTDB): domain Bacteria; phylum Bacteroidota; class Ignavibacteria; order Ignavibacteriales; family Ignavibacteriaceae; genus DATFVA01. The sequence continues at coordinate 30,014 of CAWIUG010000034.1, forward strand.
CAAATCCATTTAACCCCACAACAAAAATAAATTATCAGATATCCCTGGGTGGGTTGGTAACGATTAAAGTTTTTGATATGCTTGGGAGAGAAGTCTCTACTTTAATTAACAAAGAACAATCAGCTGGCAGTTATTCTGTTAGCTTCAATGCAAGTAATTTAGCAAGTGGAATCTATTTTTATCAGTTGAAGTCTGGGCAATTCATCCAGACTCGAAAGATGGTTGTCGTAAGATAGCTTATCCAAAAGTTGAAAGTCAGATAGAAACCTGTAGCTCCATCTTTACGGGATTTGATCAAGTACGATAAAGCTTTTTGGTTAGTTCGAATAAAATAATTGTTTTGATAACAGGATAAATAAGAAACCGGTAAGGTGGATCTAACCGGTTCGAACTCTTTTAACTCCGCTAAAAGCTCCGCTTTGCGGGATCTTCGCTTCGCTACGACATCACGAGGCAGGGGTAGACCTCTGTGAACGAGTTCCAAAATCTTTATCAAAATAGTTTTATAAATACCCCTGTAATTAAACAGGGGTATTTAGCGCAAATTATCCCCACCTTATGGTTAAGGATAAATTTTTAATAAAATAAAGACCCGGCAAAAGATAATCACCGGGTCTAATGTTCCTTACCAGGGTTTTTTACTGATTTGGCGGATAATTCTCCATTAAATATGGTTTTAAACATTTGCCAATCTGTATCATTGGCACTAAAATAGAGCCAATGCTAAAACGGAAGAAATTATAAAATATATTGCAAAAAAAAGGTGGAATAGCCTGAATGAAAGAGCTGAAAGGATTTTGGGGGATTAAAGGTAAAAGCCCCTCCTGAGAAGAGGCAGAAAGTTTTTACAACTTGCTTTACGGTGCTTTTGCTATTTGCGGATTCAGAGGAGGCAAAAGCACACAGCCCGGTTCAGCTCAAAAACATTCATTCATTATTGTCTGGTTTCCGAATTGAGAAATATTGCGAATATATTAAAGAAAGTATGCAGCTGCGACATTTATCCTGCTAAACGATGCAGTAAAAATAATAGTTATTCAACTAAAATAAATTGGAGCTAAATATGAAAAAAACGCTTTTACTATTATTTTTTTCTTTAACACTTTTCTCACTCTATGCACAAAACCCGGAGTGGATATGCTATACTAATGGGGCGCAAGTTCTTTCTACAGTTGCTGATGAAGATTATGCATGGGCAGGAACAGCCGGAGGTTTAGTTATGCTGAATAAAACAACAGGGGAGAAAACTTTTTATAATACTTCGAATTCCGGTTTGCCGGATAATATTATTTTATCCCTCGCACTAGATACAAACGGGAATAAGTGGATTGGGACTGATGGCGGAGGACTGGCAAAATTCGATGGGACTAATTGGACTGTTTATAATACTTCCAATTCCGGTTTGCCGAATGATGATATTTGGGCCCTATACATAGACGAAAGCGGCAATAAGTGGATTGGGACATACGGCGGAGGGCTGGCAAAATTTGATGGTACCAATTGGACTGTTTATAATACTTCCAATTCCGGTTTGCCGAATGATTATGTTAATACCCTCACCGTAGACAAAAGCGGCAATAAGTGGATTGGTGGCGGGGGACTGGCAAAATTCGATGGTACTAATTGGACTGTTTATAATACTTCCAATTCCGGTTTGCCGAATGATGATATTTGGGCCCTCACCGTAGACGAAGGCGGGAATAAATGGATTGGGACATACGGCGGAGGGCTGGCAAAATTCGATGGTACAAACTGGACTCTTTATAATACTTCCAATTCCGGTTTGCCGGATAATATTATTTTATCCCTCGCACTAGACACAAACGGGAATAAGTGGATTGGGACTGATGGCGGAGGACTGGCAAAATTCGATGGGACTAATTGGACTGTTTATAATACTTCCAATTCCGGTTTGCCGAATGATGATATTTGGGCCCTAGCCATAGACGAAAGCGGCAATAAGTGGATAGGAACTTTTGGTGGAGGACTGGCAAAATTCGATGGTATAAACTGGACTGTTTATAATCCATCCAATTCCGGTTTGCCGAATAATGAGGTTTGGTCACTAGCCATAGACGAAAGCGACAATAAGTGGATCGGGACTGATGGAGGGCTGGCAAAATTTGATGGTACCAATTGGACTGTTTATAATACTTCCAATTCCGGTTTGCCGAATGATGATATTCAGGCTCTCACCGTAGACGAAAGCGGGAATAAATGGAGTGGGACTTACGGCGGAGGTCTGGCAAATTACGATGGTACAAACTGGACTGTTTATAATACTTCCAATTCCGGTTTGCCTGATGATCATATTAATTCCCTCACCATAGACGTGAGTGGGAATAAGTGGATCGGGACTTTTGGTGGGGGACTGGCAAAATTCGATGGTATAAACTGGACTGTTTATAATACTTCCAATTCCGGTTTGCCTGATGATGTTATTTATTCCCTCACAATAGATGTGAGTGGGAATAAGTGGATTGGGACAGGTGGAGGACTGGCAAAATTCGATGGTACAAACTGGATTGTTTATAATACTTCTAATTCCGGTTTGCCTGATGATCGTATTAATGTCCTGACCATAGACGAAAGCGGTAATAAGTGGATCGGGACATACATCGGAGGGCTGGCAAAATTCGATGGTACTAATTGGACTGTTTATAATACTTCCAATTCCGGTTTGCCGAATGATCGTATTAATGCCCTAACCATAGACGAAAGCGGTAATAAGTGGATTGGAACATACGGCGGAGGGCTGGCAAAATTCGATGGTATAAACTGGAATGTTTATAATACTTCTAATTCCGGTTTGCCGAATAATGTGGTTTGGGCCCTAGCCATAGACGAAAGCGACAATAAGTGGATTGGGACATACGGCGGAGGGCTGGCAATTTACAAAGAAGGGGGTGTGGTTTCAGTTGAAGGAAACAAAAATAATAATCTACCAAAGGATTTTATCCTTTATCAGAATTTCCCAAATCCTTTCAACCCCAGTACAATAATCAGGTATTCAGTTTCAAACATAAGTTTTATAACATTGAAAATTTATGATATACTTGGCAAGGAAATAACGACTTTAGTTAATGAAGAAAAACCCGCTGGCATCTATGATCTGAATTGGTACGCGGCTGACCTGCCCAGCGGAGTATATTTCTATCAGATAAGAGCTACAGCAATTGATGGGCAGACAGTAAATTATACAGAAAGTAAGAAGACTATTCTCTTGAAGTAAATATACCCAATATAAAAAAACCGGTAACGGGGGTGTTACCGGTTCGAACTCTTTTAACTCCGCTAAAAGCTCCGATTTGCGGGATCTTCGCTTTGCTACGACATCACGAGGCAGGGGTAGACCTCTGTGAACGAGTTCCAAAATCTTTGTTAATATCGTTTTATAAATACCCCTGTGATTGACAGGGGTATTTAGCGCAAATTATTGTAATGCTTCAGATGAAAATTAAGGGGTAATGTTGAAGATTACACTTTTCAAAGGGACAACTAAATAAATAAAAAAGGTTGTCCCTTTTTAAATGCCCTATCTTAAATTTTATTCCTGCTTTAACTTCTGTTAATAGAAGATTTCGAATCTAACAATATCAATTAAGGAATTGGATTTGTACGTCCATTATGTCAATTTTATGGTCAATTATTAGCGGTTCAGAATTATCATTGAAATGATACCTGAGGTTATGGGGTTGGATTATTATGTCAAAGTTCTCTATTCTCTCATTGTTGGTAGAGAATACATATATTTTAGAAGTATTTTCCGAGCCTATAACCTTGATCATAAATTCCTGATCTTTGTCAATAAAAGTGTGACTCATCATTTTTGAGATTAGGGTTCTGGATTCACTGTCGGCTGCAAGATGTTTGCTTCTCGCGCCAAGAACTTCATTCACTAGGATCTAACCTGATTACATTTGAAAATGTATATGCAGGTATTTTATCAGCAAATTTTTTTCGAAGTGATATATCCGGTTTCCTTTTTGCAGCTTTAAGCAGCTCACCAATGAAATCTACTGCTTCCACCAGGTTTTTGTCATTTTGTATTCTTAATTTTTTCTCCAGGCTGATATTATCAGGAAAGAATACATAGTCAAATATATCTTGCTCAGTTAACATTATCTCTTATTTTTTGTCTCTTATGTAAATTTTAATACTTGCAATTAGTCCATTTTTGGAAATTCCGCTGTGTTATTCATCATCAAGATGTTCAATGATCTCTTTTTTCAGCATTTTAAACAAATATTCCAAGATGTTCTGATAGTTTGTCCGGTAGTCTTCGAAAGTTAGTGAATCTATTTCTTTCATAAGATACTTTTGAAGTCCCGGATTAATACCGCCATCTTTTAAATCGGCTGCAATTTTGCTGAGGGCTCTCTTAATGGCCAGCTCCTCTTTTTCATCTATCTTTTTTGTATCCGCATAGCTGGTTTCCAGTTTCTTAAATACTGCTTTAAGTGCCCGGTTAACTATCGATTCAATTTCCAGGCCATTAAGTGCTGCGGAAACAGGCTGATCAAAAACGGCCATCCCCGTATTTTTTATTTTCAGAACCAGCGCATTTAGCGGAATAGCTTCGGCCTTACCGGTGTTTTCCTTCATATATTCAAATATATGATTAAGAATATTTTTATTGTCTTTGAATAAATATGATGGCAGGTCATATATACATTGATTATCAGGCAGTCTGCCTATATCCACGCCTTCCTCTTTGACAATATAAGTTACTCCAAGTATCTGTTTCTTCCGGTACCCTCCCCTTTCTATAATATAGTTTACAGAGCGTAATATTTTTGAAAAGAAGGGATCGGACGATCTTAGTAATTCAGATACATATTTTTCTGTACTTTTTGAGGCAATCCTGCTAAGGAAAAAAAGTGCGGCTTCTTCATTTGTAATGGCGGGTTCCCACTTATCAAAAGCAGATTTTATCCGGATAAGTATGCCATCGGTGTTTATTTCAAAAAGGGGTGCAATTGCATCTATTGCCATCTCGTTAAGGGTAAGGTCTTCTACCATCAATACTTTGGCAAGTTTTCTGTACCTGAATTTTAAATTGGTATAAGCAAAACTTTGCGTTAATTCTATAAGCTGGTTCAATTCCGGACGTTCAATATTTTGATTACTAACAGCCTGAAGTATTTCGAATACCCTAACTGTATTTTTCATATGCAAAAATATGAATAATTAGTTGATTAATTACCTAGTCAAATTCAGTCTTTTTAAGCCATCTTCCGTTTTTCCAGTAAAGGATATTATTTTTAATGATTTCACGGTATTCCCTTGAATCAGTATATGGGGGTTTCAGTAAACCGTGAGCTACGAGGGTGTCACGTTGAACCCTGAAGCTGCTGGAAAAGTTTATGTCAATATCTTTCAGGTTATAATCTATTTCATAACCGAGCTGCATTTCATTGTATTGTGGAGGAAGCGATGTACCAAATTGGAAAATATGAATATTATCCCGATATAAAAATCCATCTGTTAAATAACTTGGCGTCCGTACTTTAATATAATTATCATAATCAATTTTTGGGAACCTGATATATGCATTTAATTCGGATAATGGAAAGCCTTCTACCAGGTAATCCTCTGTTGTTGGTCTTACTTTGGTTAAAGTGTCAATTTCGTAAACGAAGAATACCAGATCTTCATATCCATTATCGTACCCTGTCCCAACAATCTCGGGTTTTTTATCATTATCGATGTCTTTAATATACGCGTCCATCATATGACCTGAAGCCCAGAAGGTTCCCGGCAGCCTTTTTCCATTACTTATGTCAATCCTGTAAATAGCTGAGCTGAAAGAAGGCCCATTTGATGAAATTAGATATAAACTCTTCTTTCCAAAAATAGTCAGCGTATCCAGAATTTTTATATTGTATTCACTATTGAGGTTCTCTCGTTTTGAGCTTACTTTGTCTTTGAAAGAATCTTTCCAGAGCTCATTCCCACCCTTATCGTAACATCTCAAAATTGACTGATTGTCATAGTTCCCTGTTGACGCAGAACCTTCTCCATTTATGATAACTTCATTTTCTCCATCTGAATTTATATCCACTATTCTCACTCTATCGGATATCAACCTTTCTGAGATCCCGAGACTTTTATCAACAGAAATTATTTTTGTCCATAGGACTTTATCGTTCTTATTCTTTACGAATAAAGTTGAGCCATCAGCGGATAAACTGGCAGGATTGCTATCCAGGTCAAGTATAAAAAGGAATAACATTACCGAAATTAACAGAAGGACTATAAAGGTGCTTGCCAGGTTCTTTGCTATGAACCTGCCGGTTCTTACCACCGGGTTTCGTTTGATTATTTCAACAATGTCCCTTCTGTTTAATATGTCATCGATGTTTTCAGCTGAAATAATCTTTAATGATCTTGAGGGATAGAGACTTTTTAATCTGTTATATTCTTTGATAGCAGTGTTTTCATCTTGCTTAGGGATAACAAATGATTTTGCAAAGGAATAAAATACAGCATTGGTTTTTTGTTTAATTATTTTATCACCAACACCGGGAATCTCACCGTCGGGGTTAAGGGAACCAGTAAATGCAGTATATGGCACAATTTTGACTGAATAGACAGGGTTGTAAAATTTCATCAACTGCTGCAGGAAAGTTAATAGTTAAGGCAGAACCAAGCGAATTCCCTTCATAGCAGCCATCTTTTTTCTCAAAGCTGATAATTACTTCATGATAACTTGTGGGGTTTTCTGATATATCTTTTCAGGACTTTTAATTGCCAGTTCCCAGGAAATCCGTACCTGCTCATTTATTCTTTTTTCTATTTCCTTTTCGCTCGGAACAATGAGAAATTTGTTGGCGCTGGATGCCCTGCTAATCCTGACGTTTACAGTCTCTATGATTCCATAAAAACCGCTGTTATTGCCTTCATCGATGATAGGAAAATAAGCCTGCAGCTTTTCACCTGATTTGTAATCTTCACCCTGCAGGATAGCCATTAAGGAATTCAGCTGAAATTCCAGCCTGTCTGCCTGAATGGTTAACTCTGATCTGAATGCTGCACCGACTGATTTATCTTTCAGCTCATTTACCTGGGAGATAAGTTCCCTTGTATACCCCGGTTCGATCCCCCACGGTTCAAATTCAGATAACTTTAAGACATACTCCTCCATAAATTCCCCCAAAAAAGCCTCTTCGATTTTCTGGTCGTTATATGGAAGGAATTCAGAAAAGTATTTTTTGAACAGGAAATACCTTCAGAGTTTCGGAGGAAGTGGTTAAAGTCTGCCTGATTAAATCAACACGTTGATTTTCAAGTTCAATGAAATCCAGGGACATACGTGATTTACCCAAAATGACTTCCACAAAATAGTCATATTTGGGGTGATTTGGAAAGAGATATTATGATATGCTATAGAGGTGTGAAAAGTATGGTGAATAAGAATTCATCTTTCACTTTTAATTAACAAAAGGGGAAACAATGGGTTTTTTGTTTCCCGCATAATAGGTTTTTACTAAAAGATCATTTTATCAATAACATTTTCTTTACAATGATTTTTTGATCTGTTGAAAGTCTATATATGTATATTCCTGATGCTAATGCCGAATTGCTAAAATTTATTTCATAATATCCCTGCTTTTTAATTTCGTTTACTAAGGTTGTAATTAGTTTACCCAATATATTATATACATCAATGGATATTTTGCTGGTTTGAGGGACATAATATTTAATCCTGGTGGAGGGATTAAAAGGATTTGGGAAATTCTGGAATAGCATGAATTCTTTTGGTACAAAATCTACGGTAATATTTATTTCATCTGAATAATCAGATGATCCATTGAAGTCGACTTGTTTAAGCCTATACTTAATATCTCCCTTGTAGGATTTGAATTCATAGCTATCATTGTACTGATAAACCCTAACCTCAGTGGACGTTCCAGCCCCCTGAATAAAATCGACAGATTCCCAGCCCTTATCAAGCTCTCTTTGAATTTCAAAACCTCTATTGTTAGACTCTGTTGCTGTTTTCCATTCAAGGCATACAACATTTTTCACTTGAGCTGCACTAAATGAAATTAACTCGACAGGAACAACTAACTGGATAGTATCAGAGTAAGCAGATTGGGTATACTGGTTATAAGCTTTTACTCTATAGTTATAAGTTGAGATTGCCACAGAAGTATCTGTGTAGTTCGTCTCGTTTTGGGAGACCGAATCGATTACAACAAATGATTCAGTGATTATATTTTCTCTTTCTATAATAAATCCATCCTCATTATCTGAATTATCATTCCAGTGTAATTCCACACGTAAAGGGTTTTGATGAATTATACCCGTTAATAGTGTAGGTGCACTTATAGGTGAGATAGCAAAAGATGCAGTTTCTATAATAGGACCATTCATGGTGATGATAGCAGAATCAACTTCTCCTGTATAAGATCCCGTCCCCGTACCTGTCCAACCCGTAAATGAATAATTATTATTTGCAGTGGCCTGTATTTGTACCTGCTCCTGCGCATTCCTCCATCCGGTTGCCGGGGTTACCGAACCGCCTTCCGGTGGATTTGCACTCATTGTCAGATAATACTGCGTAGTGAAGTTTGCAGTATATGTTGCCGCATTATTTGGAACCGTTATTGTATGTGTTAATGCTTCGCCGTCTGACCAGTTTGACCATACATATTGTATACCTGTAGTTCCCGGCTGAGGAGTGGTCGTTCCAATGCTATGCTGGCTGCCTGGTACCCAACTGAATGTATGCGGTGCAGTATATGTTGTATCATCAACCGTGATATCCAGTCCAGACGGACTTGTCGTTACCGTTACCCCGGTGTTTATTATGAAATTGCCAGTTTCACTTATCGGTCCGTTCATAGTTATGGTGGCAGGATTGTTTTCTCCCGTATATGAAATATTTCCTGTACCTGTCCAACCCGTAAATGAATAATTATTATTTGCAGTGGCCTGTATTTGTACCTGTTCGCCTGCATTTCTCCATCCGCTTGCCGGGGTTACTGAACCCCCTTCCGGTGGATTTGCAATCATTGTCAGATAATACTGAGTAGTGAAGTTGGCTGTATATGTTGCCGCATTATTTGGAACTGTTATTGTATGTGTTATTGCTTCGCCGTCAGACCAGTTTGACCATACATATTGTGTACCTGTAGTTCCCGGCTGAGGAGTGGTTGTTCCAATACTATGCTGGCTGCCAGGTACCCAGCTGAAGGTATGCGGTGCTGTATATGTCGTTCCGTCAACGTGATATCCAACCCAGCCGGACTTGTCGTTACCGTTACCCCTGTGTTTATTATGAAATTCCCTGTTTCACCTATAGGGCCGTTCATCGTTATGGTGGCAGGATTGTTCCCTCCAGTATATGAGATATTGACCTGTACCTGTCCAGCCCGTAAATGATAATTACTATTTGCAGTGGCCTGTATTTGTACCTGTTCGCCTGCATTTCGCCATCCGCTTGCCGGGGTTACCGTTCCCCCTTCCGGTGGATTTGCAATCATTGTCAGATAATACTGAGTAGTGAAGTTGGCTGTATATGTTACCGCATTATTTGGAACCGTTATTGTATGTGTTAATGCTTCGCCGTCTGACCAGTTTGACCATACATATTGTATACCTGTAGTTCCCGGCTGAGGAGTGGTCGTTCCAATGCTATGCTGGCTGCCTGGTACCCAACTGAATGTATGCGGTGCAGTATATGTTGTATCATCAACCGTGATATCCAGTCCAGACGGACTTGTCGTTACCGTTACCCCGGTGTTTATTATGAAATTGCCAGTTTCACTTATCGGTCCGTTCATAGTTATGGTGGCAGGATTGTTTTCTCCCGTATATGAAATATTTCCTGTACCTGTCCAACCCGTAAATGAATAATTATTATTTGCAGTGGCCTGTATTTGTACCTGCTCCTGCGCATTCCTCCATCCGCTTGCCGGTGTTACTGTCCCTCCTGTTCCCGCTACCATTGTCAGGTAATGCTCCGTTGCAAATGTTGCCGTATAGGTTGTCGGGTCGGCAGGTGCCGTTATCGTATGAGTAATTGCACCCCCATCAGACCAGCTGCTGAAAACATTCCTTGTTTGAGAGTTTCCCTGGGGTGACGTTGTCCCTATGCTATGAGATGTCCCCGGTGTCCAGTTAAAATTATGCGGGGCAGTATATGTTGTGTCATCTACCGTTATGCTTAACCCCGATGGACTTGTGGTTACTGTATAGTTCTGATTTGGGCTATTTGGTGTCACTAATATTCGTACTGAGCTCTGAATGAATACCAAATCAGAAGTAATTACCAGACTATCTGTTGTAGTCATATCAACAGGGCCCCACAATGTACCAGTAAGGTTATCTACAAGGACAAAAGTCCCAAGCGAAGATAACACTGCACTATCCCAATATAATGTAATTGGTGAGCATCCTGCATCCTTATCATAGTACATCCGAAACTCTTTCTGCGATATCGTATTATCTCGTATATCGGTTAAAAAATCTTCATCAATCCAGGTAAACCGCGCATCAAAACCGCCCGGTGGAGGCGGTGGGGCAAGCGTATCCAAGCCAGCATCAAAGCCATCCGTGCCGTTTGGGTCAACTCCCAGCCAAATATTTATAGAATTATCACATCCGTCCTTCACAAGTATGGGCACACGAAAATTCTGTGCAAATGATATATCAAGGAAGAACAGACAAACTAAACTTGAGACAGTAAGAATTCTTTTCATTAGGCTCTCCTGTATTGAAATTGACAATTTTGAAAAGAAGAGGGCCATTAGTAATTATAGCCCTCCTAAGTATTGACATTATTTAACAAGCATCATTTTCTTCACAGAATGATAATCACCTGCTTTCAATGCACATATATACAGTCCGCTTACAACCTTGCTCCCATAATCGTTTGTTGCGTTCCAGATGATCGAGTAATATCCTGCCTCCTGGATTTCAGAGACAAGTGTTTTAACCTTTTCTCCGAGTGCATTGTAAATTATAAGCTCTACATTTCTGGTTTCTGGCAGAGCATATTTAATTACGGTATTTGGATTGAAAGGATTAGGATAATTTTGTAATAGTAAAAATTGTAAGGATAATTCGTCAGTAAATGATCTAATCTCAACAGGATTAATATCACTATATATTATATAAAGAAAAGAAGAATTCAGAGAAAGTGAGCCTGGGATATTAGTAGTTCCTGCTCCTTCAAATGGTCCAAGGTTTAGAATAATTCCCCCGAATTCATCCTGTATTACCATATTACATCCATCAGGAAGAGTAATTAATGTCTATCGGTAATCCCTCCTCGCTTTTTTGCCAAATAATTCTATGCTGTACTGTATCAGAGAATGAAAATGATGGGGGATCTCCGGGTGCTCGGATATCTCTATACGATGATAGTGGTTCTCCCGCATATGGTGTCAGATCGAATCTGAATTCAAGTGTTCCTGAAGGAGGAAACGGCGGAAGATCACTTTCTTCAAATTCAGGATCAATACCATTAGTTGCCATTAAATCTAATCCGACAGCAAGTTGAATTGATGTTGATCCATCTGAAACCGATAATGGAATTTCAACCGCTGCCTGTCCATAAACCAAAATCTCATTTAACAGTACAGTTGATATGATTAAAAAATACCTTAGCAGTGAATAATTCATAATCTAAATTTCATACCTTATCTTCTATTTAAGTTACCCTGCATGCAAAAAATTATCAAAACTTCTGGTATGTCTATAAATGTTCATTTAAATCAATATTGTTTTGAAGAGCTATAATCACTTTAAGAAAATCATCTTCTTTGTTTCGGTAAAGTCAGCTGCTTTCAGCCTGTATATATAAATTCCGAGAAGCAAGTGAAGATGGATTAAATTTCACATCATAGTATCCCGGTTTCATTATTTCGTTTTTTAATTCGGTGATTCTTTCCCCAAGAATATTATATATACTCAAATTAACCCCAGCCTCAACCGGTATTGAAAATCTTATTGTAGTTGTCGGATTAAACGGATTTGGAAAGTTTTGTTCAAGCGCAAACTTATCTGGTATAAGTTGTGCTGATACCATTAAGAAATTTAATATTCGGATTATTAATCGTAATCTCTTCACCGGATTTTAAATTTCTATTAATCTCTTTACCTGTTACGTCCTGAATTCTTATATCCATATTCTCAATTTGCACTTTTACAGGGAAAATCATACCTCTCATTTCAATTGACTTGAAATCATCTTTCAATTCTTCAGCTATTTTTCCATTGCTAAATCTTATATCAAATATATTTGGTGGTGGTATGGGTGGCAGCTCATACTGATTCAGATCTACATCTCCTTTTACAGAGTAAAGGGTATAGCTTTTTCCTGACTTATCCATAAGTGTTATCTTTCCCCAATCTTCCTTTATGTATTACTGTTTCCTTCCTTTACTGATAGCATTAGACAGTATTATTTCTCCTGTTCCGACAAACGTATCCAGTAGCCATAGCCTGGTTCCATTGTTGGCGGCGTTGTATACCCGCCGGAATATCCATATATAGTCCCTGCTGCAGTCCTGGCGGATTAGTTGTTATCCCTTCCACAGGAACAATGTTCTCATATCCCCCAATCAGGTTCCATCCTGCATTAGCACTGATTGGATTGTGTGTTACTATCTGAATTCCTTCTGCAGACCACTCATCACCGGTATTATATGTTTGTACTGAGTCATTATTCATCCAGTAGCCTTCCCCGGGAGTGGTGGTAGCCACTGATTGATAACCACCAGAATATTTATATACATTGCCCACCCTTGCTGACCACCAGAAGTCCACAGACTGTCCATTTGGGTTTATTCCCGGGACAGAAACCATATTCCAGCCATTCGAAACAGAAACTGATAATTGAAAAGTCGGTACAATTGTTACTGTACCACTAGCATAATCATATGGATTTCCAATTCCATCATTTAACCAACCTACTATATAATATGTACCCGGAGGTACCCCAGTTGTATTCCAAGTTAAGCTGCCAGATAATGGTAGAAGAAAATCAACTGGAACTTCATTCCCATTCGCCCATACATTATCAACATCCATAAATATATGTACCTGTCCACTAAGTGTATTTGTACTTTGCCATTCTATTATTACTGAATCACCTTGATTAACTGTAGTGTTAGTCTCTGGTTGAGTAAGTGTAATTGAGGGCATTAAATTGGTGACAATAGGTCCATTTTGTTCAATGGTTGCTTCCCCGGTTGCAGGATTATTATTTATATCTTTAGCCTCAAAGTGGTAAGTATAATCAGTTCCGGCTTCTAACCCTGATATATCTATGGAGTATATTACACCATCAAGAACAGTAGGTGAATCAGAAATTTTTAGGGATTTATGATTATCATTTAGCTGAGATTGAGATGATTTTAAGGTTCCACCATCCTTATTTATTGCTAATTTATTTTTCGACATCAGTTTTGCATCATTAATCCCTATTTTCTTCGTTACAATATCATTTAGGTTCTTTTGATTATTAGAATATCCTGATTTACCCGTATTTTTTAAGACAACTTCATTCATCGTAAATGGGCTTTCGGATATGGGTATACCACCTTTTTTTATATGTAACCTTGGATAACCTTCAAGTGGAGCATCTCCCTCTGGGTCTGTATACATAACTTTGAAAGTAAATGTCGAAGATGTGTTCCCTGAATCTGGATTCTACTCCATCATTTTCATAACCAGATTCACCTGTCCATGAGAGTATCGGGGCTAAATTTTGTGGTATGATACTGAAAACACTGTCACTAACATCAGAAGGATTTCCCGTAATATCACTTATCCTGATTTTAGCATTATTAATGTCTGGGCCGATTACAATCCAGTTCTCAGTCCCATCATCTATAATATTATTATATAAAAATTCCCAAATATTTCCTCCGTTCCTACTTAATTCTATACTAACAATTCCACTCGTAGCATTGCTTACCCAGCCTATAGAATGTTGACTTCCCAATTTCCCAATTCTCCCCTCCGTTAGGGGAAGTTACAATAATAAATGCCTGCTGATTTGAAATTATCGTTACAACAAATGTATCCTTCGCTGACTTATTTGTTGGATCGATTGCTGTTACTATAATGGTTGAGTTACCGGTTGCATTTGCAGCAGCATTAAGATATAACCTTTTAATAAAGAGAGAATCCTGTAATACTATTACGTTTGGATTAGTTGAAGTTGCAGAAAAAGTTAATAATTGATTGTTTGGATCAGAGAAAACATTATTTAGGTTTGCAATGAACATATTTTCATCCTGATAAATAGATTGATCTGGAATGGGAGCAAAGACTATGGGCTCACCAGTAGAACTATTTACAGTATAATATTTACCATTACTAACACCATTGCTATTAATGACGAATAAATTACCTGACTGAACCCCAACCGGTACAATTACTTTTATTTGTGTTGGAGTCCAACTATCTATTTGAGTAGCAGTCAAATCATTGAATTTAACGGATCCATTAGTACCAAAACCAGTTCCATTTATTGTAATTTGGTCATCGGCAGAAAAATAGGAAGAACTTATTGTAGCTATATTGGGAGGAGGAGCAATCAGTTTAATGTTTAGTTGTCTCAGAAACCGGCTACTATTCGATAACCATGCCCCATATAAAAAGAATAATCACCCAATGTTGCTGAAGAAGGAATCACAAAGGTATACTTAATAGAGTGGTTATTATTCAAACGGGTATATGATTCATACCATGGTTCAACTATTAAACCATCGTCATTTCTATAAATATAAGGATCTTCTGCTGAAAACGTCATTGCTCCACAACTAGCAATGAATTCAATTGTTGTCCCGGGGCTCGTTGTAATATTTGTCTGATCATAAGTAACGTAATTAGGATTATCTAAACCAAAACTGACGAAAGCTTCTGTTGTCAGACATGATTCATTTATAACCACCACTAATCCATCATCATACTGTCTAAATTTAAGTAGATTAATGGTGTGCGGAGTTGTAAAATCATCCCTCTGAATTTGTATATAAGAGCTTGTAGTAGCGTGCAAAGTAAAAGTGTGACCATTAAAGTTATGGGTTGAAGCATTTTGGTCCATAAGAACGTATGCGTTTGAATTTGTGATTAACCATTGTTTTTGTGGACCAGTTGAACTGACAATTACAGTTTTTGATAAAGTATTATTGGAAGTGATCTCATCAATCTGAGGATAAACTGAAAATACAAGTGTGCAATTTCCTTCTCCTGAAGGTGCGATGAATGATTTGGTAACTGGAATTGTTTGATATTCATTAATTGTTGGAATGTTCCCAGTTTTTATATCAATTATATTTCCTATTTTATCATAAAAAGTGAATGAATAGTCTATATTATGATAAATTTTATCTGGAGAATTCGAATTGTTGTATACTGATGCTGTAGAACTAAAAACTACGGTCCCAGGCGTTACTATAGTAGGAGTATATGTCATATTGTTAACTGCTAAGTCCCAACCAGCTACATTTTGTGTAACATTAAAATTTAAATAACCAGTATCGGGAAACCGTAATGTCTGCCCACTTACATCTGCACTAAAATAGAACTCATATTGTCCAGGCGAAAAATTATTTAGAGTTTTAGTGAATTGTACGCCCTGTTGCCAGTTACTTCCACCTGCTGTCATGTTTTCTGTATATTGATTAACTATATGAAGCTGAACATTATCCGGAGCATAGTTGTTTGTATTTTTATAATAAACTGAAAAATCAAAATTAGTTGACTCATTCCCCGAAGTAGGTGAAACTGAACCATTATATAATGAAATAATTAAAGGTTCCAAGGTGGGCAGGATTGTATAGCTATTTATGATTCCATTACTGGCAGCATGTCCCTTAATACAAATATAATATAGACCAGCAATAACTTGTTTATTATAAGTGAATGGGAAAGAACTAATTGGTAGGTTTTCAATTAGGTTACCATTATAATCTCTCAACATAATCTCATAAACCCCTGAATTAGCACCATCGATGGTAATTTTCAAATTGCCATCGTTATTTGCAATAAATCTATAGTAATCATAATCATCTGACTGATAGTTTGTTTGATAAGAGATAAACCCCCTGTATAGATTATCTTGTTTTATTGTATAGGCTAATTGATAAGTATCTGGCTCATCTATTCCTCTAATTAATGATTTGATATCTGATGGCTCATCTGTATGATAGACATTTGTCAATAAAGTGTCTCCAATTCCAAATAAATATTGTCGGTCCAGCCTAACGACGCCATCACCTTGACCTAGACCACCATTGTTTGAAGTTATCCAAGTATAATCGATATTTCTGCTTAAAGACATATTAGGGTTATCTTTACACAAATATCCACCATTGGAGGCAACCCAAGAACTAATTCCATAGATGTAATCATTTTCATTACCATCACAATTAATATCATAATTATAAAATCCTTGTTGATGCATATCATTAAAATCCTCATTTCCTCCAAAAAGATATACCCCATTGTCGGTGGCAGGATTTGGAGGTTCAGAGGCAAATGATAAATAGCGATATCTCATATCTCTAACTGCCTCCCAGTTTGCATCTGGGATTAAATTATCTAAAATATTTAAAATATTTGAGCCTCCGTGTGGGGTACCTATCGTCACGACTTTAGCAACTTTATGACCCGTCGGATCATTTGGATTAATGCACCATGTACGCGTTAATTGATCATTCTCTGTTCTTTGAAGATACTCCCGAATTGCCAGACCTCCCATGGAGTGGCCGACAAGAATAACTTTATTAGTAGTCTCAGGTTCTAAATTCAGAACTGAATTAATCATGAGATTAAGAGCTCTTCCTTGCTATAAATAGAGGCCTGATTACTGAGTGAATGCGTTTCGTGACCTACCATTTGATCATTATCAAAATTAAGTACATAGAGCCTTGTTGGAGAAGGAGTGGAAGGGAGATTCCGCCATCCTACAGCTAAAACATCATCATCGATATTTGATGATAAATTATTACCATCATCATTTAAGCAAACATCAAATGTTCTTTCTTGGCCCCCTAAATAATTTAATATACTATCCCAGGTCTCCCCGTTGTCATTTAATCCATGAATAAAGATAATTGGGTAAGGTGATTTTGCAGGTTGGGAATAAGATATAAAAGAGAAAATTAGAACCAGTATAGATACAAATAATTTTTTCATAAATAACTCAAATGAAATTCATTATAATTTATAAATAGTAAAATCGTACTCTAATCGCACAATACGATGTATGTTTTTTTTGTTATTCGTTTTAAAAGTATTCTTAGCAAATCGTTCTGTCATATCTCCGTGAATAGAGAAAGTTGCACTTATAATTAAAAGCTAATAATTAGATACTTGCAAATAAGGAGATTTTGGAAAGTATTAAGATGATTTATTAAAATTTGCTATGTTATTGTGGTGTGGCTATGTATTAAGGCTATTATCTTCCTGTAATAAATGACAGAAGGCAATACTTCTAATTAATATCAAATATTAATTATTGGTCCTTTTTTGGTCACGATATGCTTAAAACTTGAGAAGTTTAACCAAAAACAAAGTATGCAACGAATCCCTGTCTCTCCGCAAACTAAAAATACCCCGTCAAATGACGGGGATTTTTTTATTTACGAAGCGTCAAAAACTTTTTTTTTGTAAACGAAGTAAACAAAAAAAGACCTGGGAGCGATAAGCGACCAGGGTATTTTTAGTTTAACGGTTCCCCCTTTGGGATCATCGAAGAGGTTAGAGGGTGAGAAGGTTAGAAGATAAGAAGATGAGAAGGTGAGAACACTGTGTTCGAAAAACTCGATGAGCACAATCTGGTTGTCCTCTACTTATATCAGCAGCAAGCTTTGACCGCGCAAAATGCTTCAACTCAGCTATTCATTGAACATCTCGCAGCTCAGGTCTCCCGACCTGAGACTTCAGTTCAGAGAACTGAGCTACGGGAGGGGTACGATTAAGATTTCTCCATCCTCCTTACGTCGGATGTTCGAAATGACAGCCTACAAGTAATTGCTACGGCTGCGTTTCCATCCTCTATGCCTTGTTCCCCAACAGCTAAAAGCAGTTGGTTAATGAGAACCATTCCCTGATGCTCATCCTGCCTCCCCCTACTTTCTTATATTCTCATCTTCTTCTCTTCCTACACTCTAACCTTCCTGCCAGCCTCTTCAACAAGTATGAAAAGAAAATCGTCAAAAGATACCGCGAATGTAAACTCAACCTGAGTACTATAAAATTCAAGAGGGAAACTGGTGATAATTAATGCAGCAAAGACAGCCAGAACAGCAACTATCGTTAGGGCGGTTGTACCCGGACTGAATTCCCTAAATGTGATTTGGTTAATTGAAGAAAAAGGTACTGCATATTCCTCTTTTACTACTATATCTTCATCCGGGAATACCTTTGAAGTTTATTGATCATAAGAATCAGACTATCATTCGAAATTTCCCAGTTTGATATGTTTAATTCATTAGATCCTTTCACTAAAATATATTCTGATGAATCGTTTGTTCTCAGGTATAGTTTTTGGTCTTTAAAATCATTCAGCTCCTGCGTTTTAATTTCCCTCATACTAAAGCATCCTGCTGCCTGAGCCAAAAATGCCGGAATCAGTATAGCACAAATAATCTTTTTCATTTTACCGCTCCATAGTCATTAAGTATTATCTAACTCTCACAAACAATATTCAGACATTTTTTCTTCTGAATTGTCAAAATAATGTCAAAGTTAAAAGTTTATAACTGACCTATTGAACCGGAAAATCCATTATTACGAAACCAAAATAAAACGAATCGATTTTAATATTTCCATTACCCGTCGGTGTAGAATCATTCAATAAACTTTGCTCCTTTTATTAATATGTACCTGACAGCGTTGCCGAATAGATACCCTTATCTATCGAGCTGTTAATTTCCTGTTCAATTATTCCAATTCCTTTTATTGATGCCATTTAGATAAGTTCATAGAATTTGTCTGTTAAGCATATATGGGAAAATAATTCTCATCTCTAGACCTGAATTGATTTAACTCAATAGAAATATTCTGATTTTCTTTCTTCGAGGGACCCTTACGGCAGCCATCAATAACAATACCCCGTGATCCTTAGTATTGCAAGCAATTATCCCTTATAACATAACTCAATTTGGAATTACAGGCAATATTTTTCTTTGGTTGAAGATCCTTGTGTAATAACTCGCTAAGCGTGTCAGTAATTCATCGCGATTCGGAGGGGGACAGCTAATATTTTCAATCACTACTGTCCAATCATAAGTCGAATAAATTCAATTGGTTAGAGGGCTCATAGATTTTAGATTCGTAATCAATATCATTTATAAGCTGTAAAATCGGGCTTTTTTCAAAAATTGAGATACTTAAAATCTGTAGAAAAGTGTAAAGT
Source organism: uncultured Bacteroidota bacterium (assembly GCA_963839165.1). Lineage (GTDB taxonomy): Bacteria > Bacteroidota > Ignavibacteria > Ignavibacteriales > Ignavibacteriaceae > DATFVA01. Next base: position 49,401 of record CAWIUG010000034.1, read on the forward strand.
GACAAATTTATATTTAATTTTTTTTTCACAATAGCTACAAGCAAATAAACAGAGACAGCAATCCATATTTGTGTTTTAACGGCATTCGGTGTTGTCCATAAAAAGATTTAATTCTTAAAT
>CAWIUG010000035.1:0-31089 GCA_963839165.1 uncultured Bacteroidota bacterium
TTTTTATAACTGTTAAATCCTCAATTTTACTCCTGGTCTTTTACATATACAGTTCTTGCATTATAAAGAGTATCATAGTTCAAAATTAAAACCATGTCTAATGAAAGTATTTGCTTATCACAGAAAGAACTCATACTTTTCAATTAAATTATCCCATTGCATGGTGGGAGCAATGATTAAATTAAATTTTCGGGGGTTTTATGAAGATTTTATTATCTGAAGCGCAGCATTGGTTATATCGAAACAAAATGAAAATTATCTCAAACTTCCATTTTCGAAATTATAAAAAAATAACTATTTCCTTGATGCTGGTATTATGTTTATTTGTTCAGAAATCCTCCGCTCAAATCCATAGATGGACTCCAACAAATGATGGACTAACTAATCTTCATGTACTCAGTCTTGCCTCAGTATCAGATAAAATTATATTCGCTGGGACTCCCTTCGGAATGTTTTGCTCGACGAATAGTGGTCTTTCATGGTCAGAAAAATCCTTGGGTCTTGACTATCTTACCATTGAATCCCTTGGATCGAATCATCATAATTATGTCTATGCAGGAATCAGCGGAGGTGATCCTCCTTACGATTTACATTCAGAATGTGTGATGTCAAACGATACAGCGAATACCTGGCAAAACATTGATATAGGCTACAGTGATTATAATTTTATGAGCATTTCAGATGCTGATAGTACTAATATATTCGCAACTATATGGGGGGTCTACAATTTTTTGTATGGAGGTAACCACTATGTAATTCAAACTACTGATGGGGGATATTCCTGGGAAACAAAAAAAACTTTTATTGACAATTCTTCCAGTATCGCAAATCCCATACTCACATACGATTCACTTATTTTAGTGGGACGAGCTGATCCACCAAATTTATTTCGATCAACCGATTTGGGAACCACCTGGCAAGAACTATATATCGATAGTTCCTCTTTCCCCCCAGCTGTACTTTCCTTCTGCTATAATGATCAGGGAATATTTTTTGCTGGGACTACAAATAAAATATTTAGATCAACTGACTTTGGGTTAACGTGGCATATTCTTCCCCAGAGTCCTGACTGGATTTTTACAATGTGCTGTGAAGGTGAAAGTAAAATTTTAGCAGTAAAGAATGGAGTGACGTATTCTTCTGATCTTGGCTCGACCTGGAATCCAGATACAATAGGAATAGGTACAACTGCCATCCGATCAATACTTCAATATGCTCCAGGTAAATATCTCCTTGGGACTTATGAAGGAGTATATTCTTCTGGTTTATTGAATGAGAATGAAGAAAAAATTATAAAACCATCAGTTTTTAGTCTTTCTCAGAATTATCCAAACCCATTTAACCCTGTTACAATTATTAAGTATGAGATAGCCAGTGGGAATTTTATTTCTATAAAAGTTTATGATATCCTTGGCAAAGAAATCCAAACGCTGATAAACGAATACAAACCAGCAGGATCTTACAAAGTAAATTTTGTTGGCAATAATTTACCGAGCGGTCTTTATTTTTACCGAATTAATGCAGGTAATTATTCAGCAGTTAAAAAGATGATTTTATTAAGGTGAGCGCCTGGACTTTGTAAAAATTTGATGATAGAACATTCAAACATTTAGCTGAGAACAAAATGAAGAAAATCTATTTAATCGCTATTCTCTCATTTTTACTAGGCCATATTTCTTTAGCACAAGAAACATCTTTAGAACTACTAAGTAATTTTCATAGTTATGGCGAAATCAAAGCCTTGGATGTTGAAAATAATCGTCTGTATTTAGTTGCAGGAGATTATTTACTAGTATACGATATCAGTAATCCCGGTATTTATTCCTTGCTGGGAGAACGATTTTACTCCTCTGATAATAATACCAGGCCTACGCAAATTAAAACTCAGGGTAATTACCTTTATTCAAATAACGGATACTGGGGTATATTGATATTTGATGTTTCAAATCCGGATTCAATAATTCAAAAAAATCAACATTATCCCTCAATAACAAATGTAGCACAAGGTTTTTCAATTAATGAAAACATCATTGCCATGAAGCAGATTGTCGGCTATGGCGGCTCCTCTGTATTGTTAGGGGATTTAAGTAATCCACTCGACATATCAGAACATGGAGTCTATTATATTCCTTTTTATTCTGAAAGTTTTTCAACAGAAATTAAAAATGATCAATTATTTATTGTTGCACAGAAATATTATGAATATTCTTACCTTGGTGCTGATATGATAATAGTTGATATATCAGACTTGGATAATCCGGTTCAGACATTCAGGCTGCATTCAGGTTTTAGAGAACTTGCGCTGCAGGACAATTATCTTCTGACCGCTGATACTTCGAATACCTTAAAAATATTTGATGTATCCGATATTAATAATGCTGTTCTGGTAAACGAGATTCCCTTCTCTACCCAATTGCCTTTCCCAAGAACATATTTCTCAACTGATAATTATCATCTGGTTACGAGTGACCCTCCTTCAGAAGGATATCAAAAATTTCGATTATATAATACAGCATCAATCACTAATATTATTTTGAATGATTCTTTAAACCTTCCGTCTGGAACCAATTATTATACTCCCTATGTATATGGTAATGAATTGTTTCTCAGAAAATCCCGGGATTTAACTATTTATGATATTCAAAATGAAAAACTTGTGTATGATAAAAAACTCATATTCTCTGATAATTTTACGGCTAAAGATGTTTTAACGCAAGGAGATTACGCTTATATCTTGGGAGATTTAGGTTTGTATATTCTTGAAATTTCAGATCCCATATCTCCGATTCTTGTTTCGTTCCTTCAATTAAGAGATGCATCAAGTTTTTCAAATATTTTCAGAATTTCATTAGAAGGAAATTATATTTTTGTGTGCGGCTCAGAGGATATAATTATTTGTAATGTGTCAGACCCAAATAATCCCTTCATTACAGGTTCGCTTGAAAAAGCAGGCATTGCATATGACCTTTATGTTAAGGGGAATTATGCGTATTTGACCTCTCTCGGTGAAAGTTCATTACCACCCTATAATATATTTGAGGGATTTGAAATTATCGATGTGAGTGATAAAATAAATCCCCGGCAAATATCCTATACTGATCTTGGAGAAGATGCTGTGGGAATTGCTGTGGATTCTGATTATGCTTTTATCCTGACAAAACATTTGGATTCGCCCCAGAATTACTCGACGAATATGTATATATATGATATATCTTCACCAAATAATCCAGTTGAGTTAAATTCGAAAAATTTCCCTTTCATCAGTTCCAGGATTCTCATTTCAGGAAATTATGCTTACATAGCAACTCATAATGGATTAGAGGTAGTTGATATTACAGACAGAACCAATCCAGTTTTAACCGGGTCATTTGGTGCAAATCTTAATGTTAGGGATGTATTCTTTAGGGATGATACGGTGTTATTAGCAGCAGATTATGATGGTTTGTATGTTGTTAATGCAACTGATAAGACTAATCCAGTACAGATAGTATCGTATAATACTGAAGACAGGGCGCAGGGAGTTAAAATGCAAGGGGAAAATATCTTTGTTGCCAGTGGTGTTAGCGGAATGTATACCCTGGAATTAATTTCGGAAACTAATGGTGGTGGTGATGACAATAATGATAGTTCATTAATTCCCATTGAATTCACAGTACTTCAAAATTTTCCTAATCCGTTTAATAGTGGTACAAAAATACAGTATTATATGCCAGTTAACGGAGCTGTACAAATAGATTTATTCGATATAATGGGGAACAAAGTAGCAGTTTTGGTTAATTCAAATAAATCCGAAGGCTGGCATACATTATCTTATAATCCTAAAGGATTATCTTCAGGAGTATATTTACTAAGGGTCGAATCAACTCATCATACGGTCGTCAAAAAAATGCTCTATTTAAAATAAGGAAGATCTTTAATAAGGAAGGAAATATTAAAAGATAGTCTAATTAGTGATAAGAAATTTTTCTTTGTTTCAGAAATATCGATACCTCAAGCGATTGGGAGAGTGCTTCATTTTCTAATTTTACTAGTGCATCAGGATGTTTCAGCCGAGCAAGAATGTTTGGACCCAATTGAACTTAATTGATATATCTATACAGCGCCTCTAAGAAATAATAAGCTCCCCATATAGTGGATGCGTCCCAGTCAAAGGGGTTATTACTGTTCACATTGTAAGCACAATGCAGGATTATTCCGCTCGAACCAGAATTAATACTCATATAATTGTTTATCAAAGAATTTAAGATATAGTGAGCATATTCCGAATATTTGTTGTCATTGAGATATTCACTGAGTTCAAGTAATCCGGCGCAGGCTATAGCAGCTGCTGAGGCATCTTTAAATTGCCTGGGATCATCTGACGGTAAGTTGAGATCCCAAAGAGGGACATAATCGGCCGGCAGGTGTTCAATGAAATAGTCAGCCATTTTTTCAGCTGTATTAAGGTAAGCTGCATCATTTGTCTCTCTATAACACATTGTAAATCCATAAATTCCCCAGGCTTGACCTCTCGACCAGGTTGAACTATCCGAATACCCTTGTACTGTTCTTCTTTGAAGTACCTGACCGGAGAGCGAATCATAAACCACCAGCTGGTAAGAACTCCCGTCGGGTCTTATATGATTTTCCATTGTTTTATTTGCGTGGCTTACAGCAATGGAATACAAATCAGAACTGCCACCGTTTTTAGAAGCCCAGAATAATAATTCAAGGTTCATCATATTGTCTATAATGACCTGGAATGCGCCGTTCCAGGATTGTATACAACCAACATTATGATTAAATCTGGTTGCCAATGATCGAGCTGCTTGCAAAATAACAGATTTATAATTTTCATCATTCACCGTTTTATAGCCATTGCCGTAACTGCAGAAAATTCTGAAACCTGTATCGTGATCATTTGTATTAAATTGTTGTTGGTACAAACCATTTGTAAAATCTTTTGCTGGTTCAATCCATCCTATATCATCTGAAAGTTTGTAAGCATACCATAAACATCCGGGGAAGAAACCGCTTGTCCATTCAAAAGGAGGTGTGATTTCCCATTTTCCGTCAGCTTTTGTAATTATTGGGTAAGTATCAGGTTGAATCGCAACTAAGCTTTCCCTCAGCTTTTGCAAGGAATACTGGACTGTCTGGTTAATTGCAATATCATTGTAAGGCGAAACCGGATGGTCCTTACATCCGAGCATACAAAGCAAAATGCAGAGATTAAAAAAGCCAGGTTTCATTTTTAATAAGCAAAATTAAAAAAATCTAAAGACTTTTTCATAAAATATCCTGGAGAAATTAATAACTTAATTATAATTAGGGAGGAACATTATTTAGCTTGATATTTCTTCTTATAAAGATGTAAATTTATAGTTTATAAATAATTAAATGGCAAATTTTAAATGTCAGAACCACAAAATAAGTTAAAGCTTTCTTCATACATCTCCGCCATTTTTCGATGGAAGAAGTTTTTAATAATTAACCTTTTATTCATTTTTGCAATCATTACTGTTTTTGCTTTCTCAATTCCGGAGAAATTCAAATCAACAACAACAATTATGGTAGCATCCGATAACACCTCAAATATGGGAGGAGGGTTATCTAATCTTATTTCCGGTAATTCAGTATTTTCAATGGGTGCACAATTGTTAGGTGCCGCAGGTGGTTCGACGGATATTATTTTCGGTATTCTAAACAGTAGGAGTACTCTTACAGACGTAATAAAAAAATTCAGCCTTGATAGTTACTATGAAGTAAATGACAAGAATATGGATAAAGTCCTTAAAGCTTTTAAAGGTGATGTTGGCTTTGAGACAAATGAAAATGGATCAAGTATGATTGATATTAGTGTCACGACTAAAGATCCCATTCTCAGCGCTAAGATTGCTAATTATTTTGTGAAATTGGTTGATAGTCTGAATGTCAAATTAAATAATGAACAGGCCCGCAATAATAGGGTTTATATCGAAAAAAGGTATAAAAAAAATCAGGAGGATTTACAGACAGCAGAAGATTCTTTGTATAAATTTCAGAAAAAATATGGAGTAATTGCTGTGCCGGAGCAATTTCAGGTGATTTATCAAGCTGCTGCTGAAATTGAAGCCAATTTAGTACAGAGTGAAGTTTTAGCTGCTATGATCAAAAATCAATTTGGAGAAAATTCACCTCAACTTGAACTTGCTAATAAACAAGTCCAAACCTTGAAAGACAAGGTAGCTCAATTAAAGTCGTCAAAAAAATTATCATCAGAATCTAATATATTCATTCCTTTTCAAGAATTTCCTCAAATATCTCTAGATTACATGAGGAATTATAGGGAAGTGGAACTGCAAGGAAAAATAATGGAATTTATTCTACCTATGTATGAGCAAGCTAAAATTGAAGAAAATAAAAGTATTCCAACGGTTGTGGTTATAGATCCGGCGGTTCCTGCGCAATTGAAAGATTCCCCCAAACGTATATTCATTATTCTTGGTGTCCTTTCTTTTTTTGGACTTATTTTTTTGGTTATGGTTTTTGAAGGAGATAAAGTATATAGCAGGGGTGAATTCGACAACGTCTTCGAGAAAAAAGAAACTTTATTCTATAAGAAAATTATAAGACTTTATAAAATAAAAACTTAATTCCATAGATGACGCTCCTTATTTTAATCATCATCCTGCTTTTTTCTCTCTTTTTGAGCAAAATTCTATTCAATAGATGGTTTAATCATCTAACGGTCTATTCCGTTATATGGTTTGTTCTTTTATTTATGTATGAATTGAAGCTTCTGAGATATTATGATCTTAATATCGAAACGTGGTTTGTCATCGCTTTATCGTATTTAGCTTTTCATTTAGGTATATTTTGCTATTTCGCTATCAAAAAAAACGTTGAAAACTCTGAGAGTTCTAATTCAGACTTTTCGTTTAATCCGATTTTTTATAAAAATGGTCGATTACTAATTATAGTTATAGTAATTACTGGCGTTATTGGATTGGCAGGTGCTATTCAACAATGGAATATCTTAATTCATAAATTTGGAAGCATTTCTAAAATAATTTTAAGTGCGAATGATATATATAAAATGAGGGTGGAGGGAGAAATTAAGGGTGTTGCTTATCTCCCTACCTTTTCTTTTGTTTCATTATTTTTCGCAGCTTTGTACTCGGCATATAAACGACGAATTTCTTTAATATCACTTTTACCTTTTTCGGCCATTATATTAAAAGATCTTGCCATTGTTGCGAGAGCCCTTATGTTGTTTGGTTTGATTGAGTTCACAGTGGTCTTTATTGTGGCTATTTATGTTTTTAATTCTGAGAAATCGATTTCGGGTTCACAAAGAAAATCATATATCTTCAGGTTTATAGTTATTGTGTTATTATTTATTGGTAGTGCCTCCTTTGTACGATCCATCAAGGGGTCTGTTGAGCACTACACTGCAGCTTCAAGGTCTCTCAGAAGCTTAAATGTTTTTGACGTAATCACCCCCTCTATTTATTTATATGTTAGTGGAGATGTAGGAGTCCTTAATAAATATTTAGAACATAACGATGAAAATACCCGTTTTGGCGAAAATACATTTATGCCTCTTTATAATCTCTTAGCCAAATTTAATTTTGTGAAAGAGCCTAAGACATATCAAAAAGGGTATTATATACCAATGTGGACCAACACTGGAACATATATCAGGGAATTGCATGCTGATTTTGGAATTTTAGGTGTAGTTTTAGGCCCATTTTTATTAGGTTTTTTAGCTACATTGTATTGGTTCAGATTTTTTTTAACGAAAAGGCTCCCCGATCTGCTTATCTACACTTTTATCAGCATTATAATATATTTCTCATTTTTAGTTATGATAACGAGGCTCGGGAATTGGATCTTAGCATTCTTCCTTACATTAATAATCCTCTGGATTACTCAAAAAGTTGGGGAATCTCTTAGAAAAAATGAGAGATCGTAATTGATATATATGTCGCCTAATAGACCCAAGAAAAATTTTTACTCTCTTCTAATGGGGCAATCTCTATCTTTTATAATTTAATTTTTTTTCCATCCTGCTGGCGGCTCGATATCTGGGCGTTATGAAATTCGGGGAATTTGCGAATCTCTTGGCAATAATAACTATACTTTCAAAATTAATAGACTTTGGAATGGGTCCTATCCTCTTCAGGGAATTATCGAGGGACACCAATGGAAAAGATTTATTTAATGCTACAATTACCGTTAAGCTAATCCTTGCTGGAATAATATATCTAGGAATGAATGTTACTTTTTTCTTTTTATCATTTACTAAAATTGAAATATATTTAAGCAACATATTGTTCTTCTCTATTTTCATCTCTTCAAGAATGGCGAATTTCAGGGATATTTTATCCACACCTTACAAAGCAAAGATGGATATGCAGTTCCCTATGTTTCTGAACGTTTTAGACAGCTCATTGCTGTTAATTGGGGTATTGCTTATACCCTATCTGAAATTTGGGATAGTTTATTTTACTTTAATCTACCTGCTATCAAATTTGCCGGGTTTTATTTTTCTGATCATATCACTTTATAATAATTTTACCATAAAAATTAAATTAAGGCTTACGAAAGTTGGTTGGCTCCTTAAAGAATCGATTCCACTTGCAGGTTTTGTTATCCTTGCGGTTATATTCCAACAGATAGATATAATAATCATTAAGTATAGTAAAACATCATATGATGCAGGAATATTTTCAGCTGCAGCAAGGCTTACCATACCGTTAAATATTATTCCTTCAACTTTCATTACCGTAATTTTTCCTTTCATAGTCAAAGAATCAAATCCTGAGAGTAGAAAAGGAGCTATAATTAAACTGCTTTATAAATTATTGTTTCTTATTTCGTTTATAATAGCTATAGTTTTTTCTTTCAAAATTGAAGATTTCACGATCTTAATTTTTGGGCGAGATTATTTGGAAGCTTCACTTCCCGCCTCACTGCTTTTTTGGTCACAACTCTTTTTGTTTTTTAATTTTTTCAGTCTCGATTTATTAACGGCAAAAAATCTGCAAAGCTGGAATTTTTTTTATGCGCTTATAATCGTGATCATTAATATTTCACTTGACATTATTTTAATTCCTTTTTACAGCTATACAGGAGCCTCTATTGCAAAACTTGTTTCATCAATTCTTGGAACGGCATTTCTTTTATATGTTTTACGGAAGGCAGAAATAGATTATAATTTTTTTAAGCTACCTATACTTGGTTTTATATGTTTGCTAATTATCATTTTTTATTTAATGGCGGCATTGCCGTTTTATTTATACCTGATTATAGGTATCCCCTTGATTGTATTTTTAATGTATATCTCTGGCCAATTTACAATAGAGGAAATTAAATTAATTTTAGCATTTCTAAATAAAGAAGAATGGATAAAGATTTTTCAAAAAAAATAGATGTCTCTATAATCATTGTTAATTATAAAGATTATGAAATGACTGAGCGGTGCATAGTATCCATAGTTGAGCATACTAAATCACTTAGTTATGAAATAGTGCTCGTAGATAATTGTTCTGATCAGGATAAAGCATTTGTTTTTCAAACAAAATATCCCTTTGTGGTTTTTATTGCAAATCAAACTAACAAGGGATTCGCAGCTGCCAATAATCAAGCTCTTAAATTAGTACAAGGGAGATATGTTCTCTTATTAAACAATGATACTTTATTTATTGAGGATACATTGCAAAAAGTATTCGACTTTGTTGAGAACATTAAGTCGAAATGTTTTATAGGGTGCAAACTGTTGAATGAAGATCTTTCACATCAGGATTCCATTTTTGATTTTGATCATCCCGGAAATGTACTGGGTGAAAGTTTATTTTTATATAAGATATTCCCGGACATACGGTTTTTTAATAAATACTTTCTCAACAGATTAGAATATAAGACTGAGATACAAGTTGATGTAATTAAAGGAGCTTTCATTTTTAGCCAAACTGAGCAATTGAAAAAACTCGGGGGATTTAATGAAAAATTTTATTTTTACGGGGAGGAAATCGACTTGTGCTACCGCTTTAAAAGAGAAGGGGGTAAAATATTTTATTTCCCTGCAACTGCTATTATTCATAAAAGCAGAGCAACTTCTATGAGAAATCTTCGATTTAAATTTCTTAATCAAACGAAAGCAAAATTGCAGATTTTTTCTAAACATAGTCGCGGTTTTAAGTTAATCTGGATGATTACTTTTTATTACCTGGGTATTTTATTGAGGATACCTTTATACTTGATAATAGGAATTGTGAAATTTGAAAAACTTTCTTTTCTCAAATCATATTACTATTTCAGAATATTATTTGTTGAATCTATAAAAGAATAAGTTACAGTTCTATCAATTATATGAGAATTCTTTTTATTTCTACTTCTATTCCATTCCCTCCAACTGATGGAGGGAAATTAGTTGTTTATGGACTTCTCAAAAGCCTTGCTGAAAGAGGGCATGAGATTGAACTGATAGCTTATCTGAAGCATGACGACTATAAGACCTCTTATGAAAATTTAAAACAATATTGTATCCCCCATATATTAGACTATAAAGCTGATAATAGCCTAATTGGGGCATTTAAGAATTTATTCTCGTCTGTTCCATACAATGCTTCTAAATATTACTCTAAATTAATTCTGAAGTATACGATTGATCTAATAAATAGAAAAAGTTTTGATATTATTCAAATTAATCATCTGCATCTTGGCTGGCTGGCAGATCATATTAGGTTAATAACTAAGTCGCCTCTGGTAATGAGGTCTCAGAACATAGAGACAATAATCATGAAAAGGTATTCTGATAATATTCGCAGTCCTCTATTGAAATATTTCTCATCTCTTCAATATAAAAAGTTAAAAAAATATGAACTTCAAATTTATTCTAAGTTTGATCTATGTATAATGATAAGTGATAGTGATCTACACTATTTAAAAAAACATCTCCCTGAAACAGACGCCATAAATATTCCGGGAGGAGTTGATTCGAAACTATTCATTCAGGAGATAACAGAGGTAAATTCTCATTCAATTGCGCATATTGGGCATACGGACTGGTATCCTAATTATGATAGCCTTAAATGGTTTATAACAGGGGTACTTCCGTTAGTATTAAAAAAATACCCAGATTCTCAATTATATGTTTACGGTGGAGGAAATACGAAAAATTTTCCGGTGGATGGGAAACTTAAGAAAAATGTCAATATTATAGGTTTTGTGGACAATTTATGGAATAACTTATCTAAAATTAAACTTGCTGTCGTTCCGTTGAGGATAGGCGGTGGAATCCGTATTAAGATCCTAGAATTACTTGCATCAGGAAATCTGGTAATATCTACTTCTATAGGAAAAGAAGGAATTAATGTTCAGGATTATAAACATCTACTAGTAGCTGATACGGCTGAAGAATTTGCAGATAGAATAATCCAGGTCTTTGATGGTTATGATGTTTCCCGAATTATTATGAATGGCAGAAAATTTATGGAAGAAAATTATTCCTGGGAAGTTATATCGCAAAGATTTGAGGAAAGTTATAGGCAGCTAATCGAAGTTTAAACAGAAGATTAGTACTCTCAAATAAAATACAAGATAAGGGAGCTTAACTCTAATGAAAATGACTAAAATTAAAACAATATTGCTTTTCTTACTGGGTGAGCGAATTGTATCCTGGATTCAGGCACTTCGTTTTATCTATCTTATAAAATTCAAAAAAAATTCAGAACCTGAAATGGAGTTGTTATCAGAATTTTTAAGTTCAGGAGATATAGCCATAGATGTTGGAGCAAACGGAGCAAATTGGACCAGCCGTTTATCTCAAAATGTTGGGTCTTCGGGATTCGTTTTCGCTTTCGAGGTTGACCCATATTATGCCAATTCAACAAAAATAGCAATACAGCTTATGAAAATGAAAAACACATTACTATTTCCTATAGGGCTTTCAGACAAAAAGGAAATACTTGATTTGATTATAATGGATGAAGATGGTTTGCGATATACTGGTAAAAGTCATATTGTTGGAAATAACGAAGAAAATAATAATAAAACTCAGTCAATACAGCTTGTTCCATTAGATTCCCTGATAGATGATTATAAACGATTATTGAAAGTATCTTTGATAAAGTGTGACGTCGAGGGTTATGAACTACTCGTTTTAAAAGGTGCTAGAAAGGTTATCCAGAATAGTAGACCAATCATAATTATTGAAATAGGAAATTATGAGAAATATGGCTATGATTCAAATACAGTTTTTAAATATTTCAAGGAAATCAAATATAGTTCTTATACTTATTTAATTAGCGGGTTTCTTTCGTCTACAGATGAGTTTTTCAATCACCCTGATTCCATAAGTGTTAATAGGATCTTAATTCCAATGGAGAAAGTATCCAATTTTTCAAATTTAATTATTAATTGATGATTTATATGTACTCCGCTAATAGGTCTTTTATCGAAAACATTAAGTTTTTCCTCTCACAATGAAACCATGAATCCAATTATTTTACTCTTAAGTGTAAGTCTATTTCTATTGTTGCATACTTATTTATTTTATCCTTTTTCAATAATGATTTTGAATAAAATGTTTAAAAAAAAGTATCGGTCAAAATCTAGATTTCAAACCTTCGATCTCAATACTCATATCAACTTATAATGAAGAAAAAGTAATTAAAGATACTATTTGGGCTTTATATGATTCCGATTATCCCAAGGAAAGAATGGAAATATTGGTAGGTTCAGATGGCTCCACAGATAATACTGAGGAAATATTGCTTGGATTAATAAAGGAGATCCCTGTCCTGAAATTATTAAGTTTTGATAGAAGAAGAGGTAAAAAATTTGTAATCAATGATTTGGTTGAGGAGTCGAAAGGTGAAATCTTAGTATTTTGTGATTCGAATACTCGATTTAAAAAAAATGCTGTAAGTCATCTAATAAAATATTTTGAAGACGATAGAGTTGGAGGAGTTTGTGGAAGGTTGATTTTAAAAAGTGATCATAGTATCCAGTCAGGTAATCAGGAGGAAAGATATTGGGATTATGAAACCCGAATTAAAATTCTTGAAGGTAGTATGGGGGTTCTTATTGGATCAAATGGAGCAATTTATAGTATACGCCGGGAACTTTTCCTACCTATGCCCGAAAAAGAACATGTAGTAGACGATCTTTATTTATCTTTAAATGTATTAAAGCAACAAAAGGACTTTATCTATTCGAGTGAAGCTGAAGCTGAAGAGGACCTTAGAACTTCAAGTCAGGATGAATTTAAAAGAAAAATCAGAATTCTTCCAAGAAGTCTGGAAACATTAAAAAAGACTAAGTCACTGTTATTCTCGAAAAGGATATTGGTGAGTTACTGTTATTGGTCACATAAAGTGATCCGGTGGTTTTCCCCATTAATGTTGATAATATTTTTTGTGACCAATTTATTACTAGTCAATTTTAGTATTTTATTTCTTGTAATGGCGGTCTTACAAATAATTTTTTATATCAGTGGGATAATAGGATATTTTTTGAGTAGGCTGCATGTAAGAACATCGACGTTTGAGATGATATACTATTTTATAATGACAAATGTCGCCTTAATTGTGGGTTACCAGAGGTTTCTATTAAAAAAACACAAACCTACCTGGGAACCAACATCAAGAGGATAATATCCCGATTTTATGTCGAAGCCATTAGAAAAAATAATTGTTCTACTTACAGATTTTTTTACTATTAACCTGGCGTTTATTATTTTCTTTAAGCTGAGGGTGGAGTCGGGGTGGTTCAGGCTGCTGGTTACACCGGAGTTTTTTATTCCGATGCTTATCATTTACTTCTACTGGGTGATAATTTTTATGTTCGTGGGGATGTACCGTACCTGGTTTGCTGCTTCCCGCTTTGATGAGATATCTACTCTTTTTAAGGCTTCTTTCTTCGGAATATTTATCCTCTTCATCGTCATTTTTGTTGATGATTATCTGCATGGCGTAGCTTCTGCCAACAGGATACTTATTTTTATTTACTGGGGACTGTTTATATTGCTTGTCGGCGGGGGCAGACTTATAATCCGCAGCGTTCAGCGTAATCTTTTAATTAAAGGTATAGGGAGAAGGAATGCCTTAATTATCGGGTATAATAAGAAGGCTGTTGAGGTCGGAAAGCAGCTTGAGGAACATAGAGCGCTGGGACTTGATGCTATAGGATATGTTGCTGTAAATGAAACAAATGTCGGGAAACAGGAGAATGGGATTACGGTTATCGATTCTATTCATAACATTGAAAAGCTAATCGATGAAAACAATATTAAAGAGGTGATAATCGCTCTCGAAAGGGAAAATAATGATATCCTGATTGAAATTATTGGTAAGTGTGAACCTAAAAATGTGGGACTTAAAATTGTCCCTGATCTTTATGAAATCCTGAGCGGCCAGGCCAGAACTTCCCAGATTTATGGTATTCCTCTTATCGACATTATGCCTCAGCTTATGCCCGAATGGGAAAAACGATTGAAAAGGATTCTCGATGTTCTGATATCTTTCATCATTCTCACGATCTCTTTTCCCATTGTTATATTGTCCGCTATTGCCATTAAACTTGATAGCAAGGGACCCATTTTCTTTACCCAGGAAAGATGCGGAATGAACGGCGAACTTTTCAAAATGATCAAATTCCGCTCAATGTTTGTTGATGCTGAGGAAAGAACTGGTCCTGTATGGTCTATGAAAGATGACCCCCGCATCACGAGAGCCGGTAAAATAATCAGAAAACTCCGCATTGATGAGATTCCTCAGATGATAAATGTGCTTAAAGGTGAAATGAGTATGGTGGGCCCCCGGCCTGAAAGACCTTTCTTTGTTGAAAAGCTGGCTGAAGAGATTCCGTATTATAAAAGGCGGCTTAAAGTCCGCCCCGGTATTACCGGCTGGGCACAGGTTAAGCATAAATATGATGAAACGATCGAAGATGTGAAGGTTAAATTACGGTACGACCTCTTTTATATAGAGAATATGTCGCTCCGGATGGACTTTAAAATCATTTTCCGTACTATTTTTGTTGTACTTTTTGGAAAGGGGCATTATAATTAGGTCTATGAAATTAAAAAATTCCATTTTCGTATTCATTTAACAGAAATATGCCAGAAAAAACGGTAGTAATCATACCGACATATAATGAAATGGATAATATAAGCAGGATGATCCCTATCCTGCTGAGCAGCTACAGTGATCTTGACATACTGGTTATAGATGATAATTCGCCTGACGGCACAGGGGATTATGTTGAAGGGCTGTCAATGCAGGAGCCGAGAGTTAAAATAATCCGGCGCAGCAGAAAACTCGGACTTGGAACCGCCTACATTGCCGGCTTCAAATATGCACTACAGCACGATTATGATTATGTCTTTGAAATGGATGCTGATTTTTCTCACGATCCTAAGGAAATCAGGAATTTTCTTGAGGCTGTTAAAACGTATGACCTGGTTCTCGGCAGCAGGTACGTAAGGGGAGTGAATGTAATAAACTGGCCGATGAGAAGACTTCTATTAAGCTACTTTGCTAATAAGTATACGAGATTCATCACCGGGATGCCTATCCAGGATGCTACAGGCGGTTTCAAATGTTTCAGGAAAAGTGTACTTGAATCGATAAACCTTGACAAGATAAAATCCAATGGATATGCTTTCCAGATTGAGATGACATTCAAGGTCTGGAAAAAAGGCTTTAAGGTTGGTGAAATACCAATAGTATTTTTCGACCGTGTTAAAGGAACGTCTAAGATGTCTAAGAAGATTGTAAGGGAGGCTGTAGTGATGGTCTGGAAACTTAGGATAAGAAGTGCCCTTGGTATTCTTTAAAGAGGCTTGATTTGGATCTTTCCATCATAACTGTTAATTATAACGTAAAAGAATTCTTACAAAATCTTATCCACTCCATCCACAAAGCCGCCGGAAGTCTCAGTTATGAAATAATAATAGTTGATAATGCGTCATCCGACGGAAGTGCAGATTTTATTTCGGATAAACTTCCTGAAGTCAAACTTATCGCTAATGATGAAAACCTGGGTTTCGGCAAAGCAAATAACCAGGGATTAAAAATTGCCAAAGGGAATTACATTCTACTTATCAATCCTGATGCAATCGTCAGCGAGGATACTTTCACAAAAATGATTTCTTTTTTCGAAAGCCATCCTTCGGTCGGCCTGGCAGGATGCAAAATATTGAATCCTGACGGAACGCTTCAGCTTGCCTGCAGAAGGAGTTTTCCGGGACCGTGGACATCATTCTGCAAGGTAACAGGATTAAGCAGCCTTTTCCCGAAATCAAGATTGTTCGCAAGGTATAATCTGACCTATAAAGATGAAAATGAATCTTATGAAGTGGATGCTATTTCAGGTTCATTTATGATGATGAGAAAAGAAGTATATGAAAATACAGGTGGATTTGATGAAGATTACTTTATGTACGGAGAAGACCTCGATCTATGCTACCGTATTCAGCAGGCGGGCTATAAGGTTTATTATGTTCACGAGACTCAGATAATTCATTACAAGGGGGAAAGCACGAGACGGAGCAGTCTTGATGAGACCAAATTTTTCTATGATGCAATGCACCTGTTTGTGAAGAAGCATTTGTCAAGTTCACTGCTGGTTCAGTTTATACTTCGAACCGCCATCGGTATAAGAAAAATTTTATCTTTCTTCGGTAAGCGGAAATTGATTCTACTTGCCATCGTTCTGGATTTCATTTTCTATGACCTTTCGCTTATAATTTCCGAATCGATATATCAGTCCATCAGAACATGGAGAGGCTTTCCTCAATTCAGTTTTCCCATTGTCTTTACCATTCCTGCGCTTTCATATATTCTTGTCGCTTCAGTTTACGGTGTTTACAGGAGAGAAAGTTTATCTATTTTAAAAACATTAGCTGCCGTCTTTACCAGTTTCTTCATACTATCCTCGCTTACATTTTTCTTCAAAGATTTCGCATACAGCAGGGCCATCGTTATTATTACTTATATACTGCTGTTTGTGATGCTGGTACTGTGGAGAGTAATTCTGAAGCTGGGATTTAAAATTGGCATAAGGAGGGATTTATATCTTAGAAGGAGAACTCTCATAGTGGGAATTAATGAGGCAGCAGTTAAAATTGCCGATACTTTAAAGTCGAAGCAAACTGATTATCATACAATTGCAGGTTTAATCAGCCAGACGCCAAAAGATATTGGTAAGACAATCGGTGAATGGGAAGTAGTCGGAAGCATAGAAAATATAATTAAAGTTATCCGTGAAAAGGGAATTGATGAGGTAATATTTTCACCGGAGGAACTTTCATACTCTCAGATGATGTCGGTAGTATCAGACAGTCAGAATGAAAATACTGAATTTAAGATTATCGGGAATAACCTTGATTTTCTTATTGGTAAAGCTTCTGTTTCTGTTCTTGATGAAATTCCTCTAATTGGAATAAAATATAATATTACCAGTCCTGTAATGAAATTTTTCAAGGCTTTATTTGATTATTCGCTTGCTCTGTTTGTTTTGTTTTTAGTCTATCCTTTCATATATTTGACCGCGAAACTTAGTACCCGCAATTCTGATTTTAGTCAGTTTATCCTGAAAGTTCCCTCTGTACTATCGGGGAGAATGAGTTTTGTAGGACCCAAAAATCCCTCCGGATACAAAGATCTCTATCTGGGGAAAAAAGGACTGACAGGATTGTGGTATATCGAAAATGTTGAGAAAAAAGATGAGGAAAAACTGGATATTCTCTACGCAAAAAATCAGAATATCTGGTTTGATCTCGAAATTCTGGCTAAATCATTAAACAAAATGCTGACAAGACGTTCCTGACATGGCTAAGACAATACTTGATTTTGAAAAACCGATACATGAGCTTGAGTCACGCCTTGAGGAGATGAAGAAGTATTCCGACAAGATGGATATTGCAAAGGAGATTGTTAAACTTGAAGATAAGGTTAGACAATTGAAAGAAGGCATTTACAAGGATCTTACCAGGTGGCAGAGAGTTCAGCTTGCAAGACATCCCGACAGACCATTTACCCTCGATTATATTTATGGAATGACGAATAATTTTATCGAACTTCATGGCGACAGGAACTATAAGGATGATAAAGCTATAGTCGGAGGACTTGCAGAGCTTGATGAATTCAAGGTAATGATAATCGGTCATCAAAAAGGGCGTGATACCAAATCAAATCTTTACAGAAACTTCGGAATGCCTAATCCTGAGGGATACCGTAAAGCCATGCGGCTTATGAAGCTTGCCGAAAAATTTAATAAGCCTGTCATAACGATGATTGATACTCCCGGGGCCTATCCCGGTATAGAAGCTGAAGAAAGAGGACAGGCTGAAGCCATAGCAAGGAATCTTTTTGAAATGAGCCGTCTGACTGTTCCAATTATTGTGGTAATAATAGGTGAAGGTGCAAGCGGCGGGGCTCTCGGTATAGGAGTCGGCGACAGGATCCTTATGCTTGAGAACTGCTGGTATTCTGTGATTTCTCCTGAATCCTGTTCCAGCATTTTATGGAGAAGCTGGGATTATAAAGAGCAGGCAGCAGAGGCGCTTAAGTTAACTGCACCAGATCTTCTGGAACAGAAAATAATAGACAGAATTGTTCCTGAGCCTACCGGGGGTGCACACACAGATCACCAGGCTATAGCTGACACTCTGAAAAATATTCTGAAAGAAGAACTTGCTGCTCTTATTAAATTGAAACCGGATAAGCTGATCCAGAACCGGCTCGAGAAATTCGGCAGGATGGGTGCTTATACCGAGTAGCTAAATCAGTTCCTTATTTCCTTTTTTACATCGCTCTGATCACACTGCTTTTTCATTATAGTAATGACCGGGTACTGTTTTTTGGACATTTATCCCCCTATCGGCTTATTCATTATAAAGCAAAACCAGGTAAAGAGTTCAATTTAAAATAGACGCAGGCAGTGGTTCCGGTTTGCAAATAAGCCGGGGAAGGGTGGGATTAGTCCCGTAGTTAGGCAGTAGGAAGGACGGTTCAAGGACGGTTCAATGCATTTTTTGGGATTATTTTGTTGAAAGAAATACTAAGAATATATTATATATATTTTTAATCTGAAGTTCAATGGAGACGGATGAAATATAAGTTTCAAATTACATAACTCTTTTCTTTTTTATAACTTTGCTTCATAAATTCCTGATATAAAATGCTGATACATAAAACTGATATTCGTGTCCGTTATGCAGATACCGACCAGATGAAGTATGTGTACAATGGGAAATATTTTGAGTATTTCGAGGTAGGCCGCGCTGAGATGATGCGCGAGCATGGACTACCATATAGTATGATAGAAAAGAGCGGTTACCAGATGCCCGTTCGTGAGGCTGTTTTAAAATTCAAAAACCCGGCTTTTTATGACGAACTGCTTGAGGTTGAAACGAGAGTTGAAAACCTGCCAGAATTAAAAGTGCATATCGATCATACCATCAGAAGCAAAGAAAGGGATATTATTATTGTTGAGGGATATATTGTCCTGGTGTTCATCAATATGGAAACAAGGAAGCCGGTCAGGCCTCCAGAATTCTTTATGAAAGCAGTGAAACAATATTTTGAGAAGGTATGATGACTGATTCTATAAAACAAATAATTAAACGTGCGCTTGAAGAGGATATAAAAACAGGGGATATAACAAGCCTGGCTACTATACCTGAAGATAAATCTGCAGCGGCAGAATTCCTTGTCAAACAGGAAGGAGTACTTGCGGGATTTGAAATAGCTGAAGCCTGTTTCAGGGAATTTGATCCTGAAGTGGTATTCACTAAATATTATTCTGACGGAGATAAAGTTTTACCCGGAACAATCTGTGCCGTGGTTGAGGGGAATGCAAGGTCAATACTGACGGTTGAGAGAACAGCCCTCAATTTCTTTCAAAGAATGAGCGGAATAGCTTCTCTGGCTCATCAGTTTAATGAAAGGATCAGGGATACAAAAGCTAAACTCATTGATACCAGAAAAACAGCCCCGGGTTTAAGAGAAATTGATAAGCTTGCAGTAAAGTTAAGCGGCGCGGAAAATCACAGGATGGGGCTATATGATATGTTCCTGATTAAGGATAACCATATTGAAGTTGCAGGATCAATAACTAATGCTGTAAAAGCCTGCAAAATGTGGAGAAAGAATAAAGATAACACGTTGAAGATTGAAGTCGAAACGAAAAACCTTGAAGAGGTAAAAGAAGCTTTGAAATGTGATGTTGATGTTATAATGCTGGATAATTTTAAGACGGAAATGATGAGAGAAGCTGTGAAGATCATTAACGGAAAATGCAAAGTAGAAGCTTCAGGAATGGTAAACCTCGATACCGTCAAAGAAATTGCTGAAACAGGAGTTGATTACATTTCGGCAGGCGCTCTTACCCACAGTGTTAAAGCTCTTGATATCTCACTTAATATAAAGATGAGATGATCTCTGATGATTTTCGATAAACTTAAAGAACTGACAAAGGATACTGCCATCTACGGTATAAGCACGATGGTAGGCAGGTTCCTTACTTTTCTTTTGGTGCCTTTCTATACTCATGTCTTCTCTGAAGCCGAATTCGGTATTTATACCAACTTTTATTCTTTCATAATGATCTTCAATATTTTCTTTATTTATGGAATGGATGCGGCTTATCTTAAATACGCTTCCTTTCCTAAAATCGGAGATGAAAAAGATAATTTCTCTACACCTTATCTGTCTGTATTCGGAGCAGGCATAGCACTTTCGTTTCTTATTCTCTTCTTCAGAAATCTTGTTTACACAGGGTTTGATCTGCCTTCAGTCTCGATACATCTAATTTACTATGTTATTCCTATTATGTTCGTGGATGCAATCTGTGTAATTCCCTTCCTGAAACTCCGCCTGCAGCGTAAGGCAAAAAGGTTTGCAGCTTTTAAGCTGATTAACATTATCGTCAACGTTGTTTTGAATCTTTTCCTTATTCTGAAATTGAAATGGGGAATTGAAGCTGTGTTTGTCAGCAACCTGGCTGCCTCCCTTGTTTCTTTTGTACTGACTTTTCCGATGGTCTTGAAAAATATCAGGCTGAGAATAAATACAGTATTATTAAAGAGGCTGCTGAAATTCGGTATTCCTTATCTTCCGGCTGCACTTGCCTCAATGCTTGTACAGGGGATAGACAAACCGATCCTAAGTCACCTTACCGACCTGTCAACCGTCGGTATTTACGGAGCAAACTATAAGCTTGGGATCTTTATGATGCTTTTTGTAAGTATGTTTCAGTATGCCTGGCAGCCTTTCTTTCTGCAGAATGCAGAGGAAAAAAATGCAAAAGAACTTTTCTCAAAAGTATTAACGTATTTCACAATAGCAGCAAGCCTGATCCTTGTGATTGTCTCACTGTTCATCAGTGATATTGTTAAGATAAACTTTTTCGGACATACCATAATTCAAAAAGATTTCTGGAGCGGGCTGAGCATTGTGCCTGTCATTCTGTTTGGTTATATGTTTAACGGACTTTACGTAATTTTTACGGCGGGCATTTTTATCGAAGAGAAAAGTATTTACGTCCCTTTTATAACAGGCCTGGGAGCAGCAGTAAACATCGGTGTGAACTTTGCACTTATTCCTACTATGGGGATGATGGGAGCTGCCATCGCAACGCTTGCGGCTTATTTTGCTATGGCCTTAAGTCTGTATATAGTCACTCAAAAATTTTACAAAATCGAATACGAGCTTTCGAAACTCAGTAAGATATTTTTAGCTATTCTTGCTGCAGGAACAGTGTATTATTATCTTTATTACACCGGTCATCTATTATTTATTTATAAAGTTCTGCTGCTCGTTGTATTTTCTCTCATTCTTTATTTATTCGTCTTTGAAAAGAAGGAGATTGATTTTATCCGTACAAGGCTGGCTGCATTAAAACAGAACAGGAGTTAAATGGATTCTGAAAATATTATTATAAAAGTTAAAAGGCTTGAAACCGGTTTTGAAGATGTCGAACTGCCGCATTATACAACTCATGGAAGCGCAGGAATGGATGTACGGGCAGTTGTTGAAAAAGAATTGATACTAAAAGCGGGAGAGATTGGTCTTATTCCTACCAACCTTGTGGTTGAAATTCCAGAGGGCTTTGAACTACAGGTCAGGCCAAGGAGCGGACTTGCAGTAAAGCACGGAATAGGCATCCTTAATTCCCCCGGAACAATCGATTCTGATTACCGCGGTGAAATTAAAATAATAATGATGAATTTCAGCAAAGAGGATTTTGTTATAAAAAGAGGGGAGCGTATTGCCCAGTTAGTTTTATCAAAAGTTTACAGGGCAGATCTTCAAGAGAATTCAGACCTACTGAAGACAAAAAGGGGAGAAGGCGGTTTTGGTCATACTGGTAAAGATTAAATTCAACTAACGGATTCGATAGTTAATTAGAAACGATAAACACAAAGAGAGATGAACCCGTTAGAATCCGGGTCATTGTCGGGCGGAACTTTTTGTTTGAACTTTCCGGAATTCCAGGTCACCCTTCAATGAATTTTAAGTACTTTTTCCCTGTTGAAAACCTCAACATACTGACAAAATGGGTTCTTTCCCCCTGCTATTGCAGAATAAAGAAAAGAGAATTAGATTAGAGTTTATTAAAAAGGAGAAAAAAAAATGAATACAGAGTGGATAATAGGGAGTGAAAATTACGTTATTGAAGTTGCGGATCTGGATAAAAAAAAGAAAAAAATGGATATAACGTTAAAGCCCAAAGAGGATTCAATGTATTGCCCGGACTGTCAAAGGGAAACAAGCTATCGTAAAAGCAGACGCAAGAGAGTAGTAAGAGATCTTCCAATAGGAGAATACATTGAAGTGAGGTTACATTATCAAACCATATATTATCAATGTACTGGCTGCAGTAAGTTATATAAGAAAGAATTGGATCTGGTAGAAAGGAATCAATTTGCGACAGAAAGGTTTAAGATGCTTATAGGAAAAATGTCCAATATGATACCTCCGAAACAAGTATCAGAAGAATATAATCTGGATGACAATACAGTATACAGGTATGAAGATTACTTTCTAAAAAAAAACTCTTGCCGGTAAGCTATGATAATTTAATAAATATTGGAGTAGATGAGATATCATTTAAGAAGGGACATAAGTACATAACAATAATTTATGATCTCTCCGATGGTAAAGCAAAACCGATAGATTATAGTCAGGGAAACAAAAGGGAGTCACTGGAAGCTTTCTTCCGGAAACTAACAGAACAGCAGAAATCATCAATAAAGACAGTAAATACCGATATGGCAAAAGCCTATATAGCTGCTATCCAGGGAGAATTACCTGAAGCTGATATAATAATCGATAAATATCATCTGGTAAATCTGCTAAATCAGGCAATAGATTCATTAAGAAAAACAATAGTGGGCGGGATGACAACTCAGACGAATAAACAGATTATGAGAAAAGGAGACTTAAGGATGTCAGAAAAGGAAATCGAAAAAATACAGGAGCAAATAGGAGTATTAACAAAGAAAGAAAGAAGTAGAACCAGATGGGTTTTATTGAAACGTCAAAAAAACCATAGCGAAGATCAGGCAGGATTACTTGCTAAGTTAGAGAAATTAAATAGCCCGCTTTATAAAGCATATTTACTAAAAGAACAGTTTTATGATATTTACAAATCAGGCGGCAATGTAGAGCAATCAGTTCAAAGAATAAAAAGCTGGGTAGAAGAAGTTAAACAGACAAAACTCAGAGCTCTAATAGATTTTTGTAAAACTGTAGAGAGCAATATTGAGTACATATCAAACTACTTTAAATACGGCAGAACCAGTGGAGCTATTGAGGGAGTCAATAATAAAATAAAGTTAATAAAAAGAATGGGATACGGTTACAAAGATCAAGACTATTTCTTTAGAAAAATCAGAAGTAAATTTTATAATTTACCCCGCTTACATCTATTATTTGCATTGTCATAGGGAAAGAACCCAAAATGTCAGTCGTCCGATTTACACCGTATTTTGAGGCCTGTTGGAGGCCTTTTAAAGGCCTGAAGGACTCATAATGAGACACTGCGAAAACGGGCTAAAAACGACATTTTGAATGGTGAAAAAATTTACATATGACAAAAATGTCAAAAGAGGGAGGAGAGGGAGGGAGACGGGGGAGACTAGAGACGGAGAGAGGGACGGGGAGACTGAGAGACGGAGGGAGGAGGAGACGGGGACGAGAGAGAGGGAGAGGGATGGAGGTCGGAAGGGTCTGAGGTCCGGGGAGGGGAAGGAAGGAGGTCGGAAGTCGGAGAGCGGCAGGAAGCAGGAGGAGAAGGAGAAGGAGGGACCGGGGGATTGAGAGAGGTTGTAAAGCGTTAAAAGTTCGGCAGTTTAAATGCAGTTTCAGTTAGTCTAACTACCAAAAATTTTAATTTTTATTTTGTTCTGAGAAGATCTGAAAAAAAATGCAGAATTTATTTATTTATTTTTTCTTTATGCGTAAACGCTCCAAAAAAGTTCCGGATTTTTTTTAACTTGCATCGAAGTATAACTGAACTCTTCCAATAAAAAATTTCATTTTTTTCATGTCGGATTTTATTCATTTACATAATCATACGCACTACAGTTTACAGGACGGGGCATGTACTGTTGACAGTCTTCTACAGGCTGCCAAAAAAAACAACATGCATTCGGTTGCTCTTACTGATCATGGTGTAATGTACGGTATTGCCGAGTTCTACAAGAAAGCAATCAAAGAAGGGATAAAACCGATCGTAGGAATGGAAGCTTACATTGTTACCGATGGTTCAAGGTTCGACAGAGCGAAAGAAAATGAAAACGGCAGAAAAAAATCGAAACACTACAGTCATCTGATCCTTCTTGCTAAAAATAAAATCGGATATCAGAATCTATCAAAACTTTCCACCCTCGGGCATACAGAAGGATTTTATTATAAACCAAGAATAGACCTTGAACTGCTGAGGAAATACAGGGAAGGCCTGGTTTGTACATCCGCCTGTGCCGGAGGCGTAGTATCGGTGCATCTTGTTAACGGAAATTACGATAAAGCCCGCGAGACAGCCAAAATATTTAAGGATATCTTCGAGGAGGATTTTTATCTCGAGATCCAGGATCACAATATGGATGTTGAGAAACCTATTCTTGAGGCAATGCCGAGGCTTTCAAAAGAGCTCGGGATAAAATTAGTAGCAACAAACGACTGCCATTATATTGAACCCGACCACGCTTACGCTCATAACATTCTGCTGCTTCTTTCCGATAAAAACGGCGCCGATTACCGGCAGCTTCGCTACGGAACAGACCAGGTTTATTTCAAATCCCAGGAAGAAATGATCAAGCTCTTTAAAAAATATAAAGGAGCTGTTGAGAATACACTTGAGATTGATTCCAAGATAGATCTGAAACTGGAAACCGAGGGACATTTTTATCCGCAGTTCCCGATTCCCGAGCACGTACCTGCAAAAAATGCTGAAGAATATTTTGAACTCCTTGCAAACGATGGTTTGAAGAGAAGAGTGAAGGATATTACTTCTGAGGTTAAGGAAAGATTTGATTTTGAGATAGAGAGACGATCAAAAAAATGGGATTTGCCGGATACTTTTTAATAGTTCAGGATTTTATTAATGCAGCTAAAAGAATGAACATACCTGTAGGACCCGGACGCGGGAGCGTGGCGGGCAGCCTGGTCGCATACACGCTTGGAATTACGAACATAAATCCACTCGAATATAATCTGCTCTTTGAAAGGTTTCTTAACCCTGCTCGTAAATCGATGCCTGATATAGATGTGGATTTTGCAGATGATCAACGCGGTGAAATAATATCCCACCCATTCACACCGGGCTGTTGCGGGTCCTCCTACTTTAAGGGATTTATCGGCAGACTTTATTTCCCGTGCACAGACCTCATAAAACCGGAAATAATCCTGCTTTGTACCGGTCCAGAAACCTTCCATATTAGGCTCATCATACTTCAAAGTACCAGGTCCTAATCGCATTGATCCCATACCTGATGATCAGATGATTCACAAATCTCTCAATAGACAGTCCCCCCACTGTCATAAGATTTGGGGGGAGTTACATTCATCTTATATTCGAATATTGTTTTTGTACCGCCGCCCAGTGTACGGGGCATAGGATTCAGCTCAACAAAAGGTTTCAGGTTCATGGAAAGTAAAGCATCATAAATCCTGTCGACCTGATCCCATTGAAAAACAAGATTACCCCGGGAATCCCTGCTTACCACTCCCAGCCTGTCATCAAAAATGGCATGAAAACGACAATACCGGTACCCGATATTTTTCTGTAGATATCGTAATTGATCCAACAAATCAGCCCGTAAAAGATCATAGGCACAACCAACGGTGATTGTATTTTTCCACGGCATATTCAGGGATTGGCCGGTTGGTAAAGAGTCGATCCTAATTAATGATTGCGCTGCGACCTCGCTATCCATATCCAACCATAAAAAGCTGAAAATTAATTGCAGAAAGACTAAACCCGAATTTCTTCCGGGGGATAATAATCCTATTTTATATTTTGAGTTCTTCTTTTTTAACATAAATAAATCCGGCTCATTAAAAAAAATTAGTGCGTATATTCAGAGAGGGTTGCCCGGAATTCAATTCAGCGGTGTGATGGTTACTGGGCCAAAAGTAACGTCAGCATTGTGAGCGACCAACAGAATGGAACCGGTCGGTGTATCTTCAACATTCTTACGGGCAACTGCATCCCAATCCTTTGGTTCGGCCTGCCCTGATTCCCATACTTTAACGCTGTAAATGGTTGCTGCATCGGAAAGGGATTCTGCCCGCATACGATAGTAGTATTTCCGGTGCATTTTCATTTGAACCGGTGCAACATCTTGGTACAAAATACGGTCTTCGATTTTACCTTTGCCGGTAAACCAAAGGTTCCACTTCCAGTGTTCCCAATCCGTTGATTTTGAATACATGGCAATACATCCCAAAGGCCACCACTGCTCCCGGGGTTTTTTGCCATCATCAGGATGGCCCCGCCACCGAAGAACTACGCTGGCATGAGAGGAACGAAAATAAGGAGGGCCTTCTTTATCAACCAGGACAGGCAACTTATTCCACTGGACCCATGTCATAAGCTCAAAATCACGCCAGGTAGTATCTCCAATGGCGATTACCCGGTCATAATAATCATCCGCCACACGTATACCTCCGTCCTCCAGCTTCCACCGGCCGTCAACCACCTGAACAACGTTCTGAATATTTGTAACAGTATCCCAGTTTACAGTGTATGGCAACTTCCAGGTAATACCACGAACATAATGTATCTGCACCGTTCGTGTGGTCTGCATGCCCAGGCTATCCCGTGCAGATAAATACACATGGTTCAGCCCGTTTTTCAATTCCGAAACGGGAATTTCAATATTGAAATCGCCTGTTCTTGCCAGTCGATGGAGGTCTCCCCCAAGAGGCGTACTGCGGGTTGGGTTCCGGTTGACCGCATATTCAAGATTTGTAACGCCTTTTCCTGAAACGTTGCCAAGTATATTTATAAGTGGCTGCGGCGTTCCCAAATGTCCAAATCGTTGTTCTTCACCGTACCACAAATGGATAACCGGTCCTGTTAATAGTGAATTACAGGATGATTTGCTGGCGATCTTAGTGACAGGCGATTGCCGGGTGGAGGACAGACAAATGGATAAACAAAATATTCCAGCAATAAATATTAATTTCATATCTGACATTCCTCCTTATTACTTTCCGGCTCATAAATTTTTTAGCCAATTTTTTTACCATGCAAAAGGCTATTTGCATTTTCTTAAAAATCTCCTAATCAGGTACAAAATTATAAAAAATAAAACGTTAACGCACATAGAAAGTTAAAAAAATATTATTAAGGTTGAAAGGAAATCTTAAATTTTTCAAGAGAAAGATAAGATTTTCCTTTTTATACTTCTTTACATACGATAAGAACCATTTATACAAAACAAGTAAGTTTTTTAATAGGGGAAAGCTTCAAATCAATTGTCTTTTTTATCTAGAATATCTGTCAAAACCAAAAAAATGAAACGCGCATACACATCAATTTTTGCATTCATATCTGTGGGTTTGTCATGTTTTGGACAGTCAAAGTCAGACGAGACCAGGTACAATATTTTGTGGTTAAGTTGTGAAGATATCAACCCCGTTATTTCCTGCTACGGGGCCCCGGGTATAAAAACGCCGAATATAGATCGCCTGGCAAAGGAAGGGATCCGCTTTACGAATGCATATTCTACAGTTGGAGTTTGTGCTCCCAGCCGTTCCTCTATCATTACGGGGATGTATCCTGTTAGTATTGGGACCATGGACATGCGCACCGGGCCTCATTATGCATATCGGGATCCGGATAAGGAAACCTATCAGACAAACATTGGAATATTGGATCAACGCGGAAGAAACGTTCCGGAATATTCGGCTGTTCCGCCGCCTGATGTTAAATGTTTCACCGAATATCTCAGGGCTGCTGGATATTATTGCACTAACAACGAGAAGTGCGATTACCAGTTTAACTGTCCGATCACAGCCTGGGATGAGGTAAGCGATACCGCCGATTATACACATGGGCCGAAGGGAACACCGTTTTTCTCCGTTTATAACGATTTTGTTACCCATGAATCTAGGATCTGGATGAAGAAAAATGATCCAATGCTGGTTGATGAAAATACAGTGCCGATACCGGCTTATTATCCGGATATCCCCGTTGTGCATCAGGATGTGGGCCGAAAATACTCAAATATTGAAGAGCTTGATCAGCATATTGGCACCTGGATCGACCGGCTTACCAAAGAGGGCTTACTTGATAAAACCATCATTTTCTTCTGGAGTGACCACGGAGGACCTTTGCTCAGGCAGAAAAGGGCCGTTGGAAACACAGGCCTGCATGTACCGCTAATTGTCAGATTTCCGGACAAACGAATGGCCGGAACTGTGGTGGACGATATTGTCTCCCTGATGGATCTGGGTCCCACCGTTCTTTCTCTTGCAGGAATCAAACCACCGGATTATATGCAGGGAAAAGCTTTTCTCGGGGAGTATAAAACCAAAGAGCCACATAAGTATGCATTCGGATCGGCCGACAGATTTGATGAATCAAGGGATATGACACGCTCTGTACTCGACGGACGTTTTGTATATATCCGGAATTTTTACCCGGAACTTCCGCTGATCTACAGGAACAAATACCGGGAGCAAATTGATATGACGGACTCTCTGATCGTTATGGATCATAGGGGAGAACTGCACGGTGACGCTGCATATATTTTCATGAAATCAAAGCAGGTGGAAGAATTATATGATCTGAAAACCGATCCCTATGAAATCCATAATGTTGCCGGTGATTCTCAATATGCCCAAAAACTGCAGGAATTACGTATGGCATTAGCAGAGTGGCAGTTAAGAGTGAACGATAAAGGATTCATTCCGGAAGATGATTTTATTGAAATGATCTGGCCGGGTATGAGGCAACCGGAAACTTCCGGTGTGAAATTTCAAATGCAGGGGAAGGACCATGTAATTTTGTCAAGCCCTACTGACGGAGCTTCCATAGCTTACCAGGAGGATGACAACATCGGCGACTCTCACTGGTTATTATACCATGAGCCTGTCAAAGTCAAAAAAGGATCGAAGATTGTCGCCCGGGCCGTGAGACTCGGATATCATACCTCTGCTAGATGTTATTTTACAGCTCAATAGATTAGTTGCGGTCATCTCGAATTGGCGCTCATTGCTGCCTCCTTATAAGTGACGGGAAAGGAAATTTTACCTACTATATCGTCAATGAAGATTACAGTAACCATGAATTAAAAATTGCAGATTTGGATGGCGACAGGGATTATGATATCGTATTGAAACCATAAGATTATATAAATATGAAAAAAATAAATCTCTTAATCATTGGGGTAATCATGCCATCTGGAGTCAATGCGCAACCCAATATTCCAAAAACAGACTGGCAGCATTATTCTACGGCAAACGGGAACATACCCGCTCCGAATAAAGGACCGGAACAAACCAGTTGCGTGGTTTTCGATATTGACAGGGACGGGATTAATGACATTATAATATCCGAACGCACGAATGCTCCGGCTGTGGTATGGTATAAAAAGGATGGAGAAAAATGGGATCGATATATCGTAAATGCTGGTCCATTGCACATTGAAGCAGGAGGTGCATTTTATGATATTGACAATGACGGCGATCAGGACGTTGTGTTGGGGGGCGACTTTAAAAGCAATGAAGTGTGGTGGTGGGAAAATCCCTGTCCCAACTTTGATCCGAATGTGGAATGGAAGCGGCATACAATTAAAAAGTCGGGCGAGATCAAACATCACGACCAGATCTTCGGTGATTTTAACGGCGATGGCAAAGCAGAACTGGTGTTCTGGAATCAGAATGCAAATACCTTGTTTATAGCCGATATTCCCGACAATCCAGGGGAATCGGATGAGTGGGATTTTAAACCGGTGCTGATCTATTCGGGTGATAGTGAAATGCCTTATCCCGGGGTACCTCCTGGCTGGAAAAGGACCAATGAACATGAAGGTCTGGCCAGGGCCGACATTGATATGGACGGAGTGATGGATATCGTAGGAGGCGGCTATTGGTTCAAATATATGGGCGATTATAAATTCCGGGCAAATGTAGTAGATGCTACTTTCAGTTTTTCACGCTGTGCAGCCGGGCAACTCATAGAGGGAGGGAGACTGAGATCGTGATGGTTGCCGGGGATGGCGTTGCCCCGCTGTTCATGTACGAATGGCAAACAGGTACATGGGTGCGCACAATATTGATCCCCAGCGTGGACAATGGTCATTCCCTGGCATTAGCTGATTTTAACGAAGACGGGCACCTCGACATTTTTAATGCAGAAATGCGTTTCGACAAAAACTATGATCCGGGAGCTAAATGCCGTATTCTGCTGGGCGACGGCAAAGGGAACTTTACAGATTATATTGTAAATGAAGGATACAGCAATCATCAGTCTCAGATTGCGGATCTGGATGGTGACGGCGATCTCGACATCGTTTCCAAACCTTATAATTATATGGCGCCGGGAATCGATATATTTCTCCAGAACGGCACAGGGGCCCCGTTTTCGGCAATAAGCGAGACT
>CAWIUG010000036.1:0-250000 GCA_963839165.1 uncultured Bacteroidota bacterium
CAATAGACTACTTGCAAGGATGATAACCGGAAGTTCTTTAAAATTCCTACTGTAAGAGCGCTGAAATTTCCCTGGCTTCTTATATAATAGGAAGAACAAATTAGCTGATAAAGAAATTACTTTAGTCCTGTATGTCGGCAAAGAATATTCTAAATATTATTTTTCTTAATGGGAGCAGACTTTCTCACATAGGGCAACTTTATCGATGGGCAAGAATAGTTTCAATGCTCATAATGTGATTGTAAGTAAATCCTCCTTGAAATGGAAACATGGCAGCATAGGCAGTATTGAAATATAGTTATCTGCGGTGAAGATGAGACCGAAGACCTGTTAGTAACCGTAACGAAGCTTATCCTGACGCTAAAGTATCTTTCCAGGAGATCGAATCTGTCGAATACAGGAATGTATTTTTTCAGCACCGAATCCGCATTTATTGTTCCGGCTGCGGTTGCCAGAATATTGTGCTGAGCTCGATAAAAACTTGAGGAATAAACCTCCTGCCAGGTTAAATAAAGGAGGAACAAAAGGTTTTCCAGCTTGGATGGCAGGGATATCTGATGCTTTCCTCTGATCGTCCTTTCTGCAGCATTCTCCATTAATAAAACATTCTCAAACATTGTTTCATCGAAGGAAAAAGATACTGAAATAAGTAAGCTGTTGTTACTGGAAGCTCAGAATAAAGCGACGGTGGAAAAAATTAAACTTATGAAAATAAGATCCAGAATGTAGATCAAACCAAATCCGTACTTGACCAGCTATCGAGCGGTACAGGGATTCTAAGCGTACAGATGAAAAAACTATCTGGCTTCACCAACCAAAGAAGAAATATGTGGATGAACCAGTTGACAATGGATAAACAGAAAAATGTAAAGCTGGGCGGGTTCACATTTTCCAGGATAGTAGTGAAAGAATTATCAGATACATACAACGGAGCAATTCTCCAAAACATATTATATGAACCTTTACGTGACACGAGGGCATTTAAATTTACGATTGGTGCCGGGAACCTGATGGGAGGTAAACAAAATGAAGAAAAGAAATAAATCATTAATTATTCTGATAGTTGTTTTCGTTCTGATTACAGCAGCAGGAAGTATATATACTTTAGGTATTCAGCAGAAGGATCTTGATGTTAAGGATCAGAAGCTCATTAAACTGAGAGCAAATTATTCGAGTATTGAAACTCTGCAGGTTCAGCTTAAAAAAGCAGAGGAAAAAGTTGCTGTTGTCGATTCCTTATTTTTTCGGGAAAATTTACTATTCCTCAGAATTTACTCCAATCCAACTTCTTCAATTTTGTTGATTCATACAGCGGCGATTATTCCCTTTATACATTTACAAACGCAGAATTTGTGAGCAAAGGAACTGAAAATGGATTTAATTTCTACACATATAAAGTCAGCGGAAATGGTGCATTTGAAAAGGTATATGGATTAATTTACGCAATTGAGCACAGCAAGGAATTAAAGAAGATTGAATCAGCAAATGTTTCCGGGACGACCAGCGTCGACGATAAAGGTATCCCTCATTACCTTGTAAAATTTGAATTTGAAGTAAAAGTTTACTATTCCTCAAGCGACAGATATGCAGAAGTTAATTACACCGAAAATAATTTCAAAACTGGAGGACTTTATGACGCCTTCTATCCGCTGGTTAGAAATGAGATCGCCCAATGTAAATAACCTTCCTGATATACAGGATGCGACACTCATCTCATTTAGTCCCACAGGGTGCATTTATTTCCGATTCAAAGGGAAATACTTTACTGCTTAAAAAAGGAGACTGCTGTTTATCTGGGTTACCTGATGGATATCGATTATGAAAATGAAACTGTAACCTTCGTTTTAAATAAAGGGGGTATAATGGAGTACCAGACCCTCAAAATAGGGAAGAAAAATCAGAAAGAAGGACAATAACAATGAAATTTCCGGTAATTTTAATTTTAATACTGTTTATTTATTATCCCCTCAATGCACAACAGGAACTGGAAAAAAAATTATCTGGGGAATATAACCCTCTTGAGCTTGTATCCATATCTCAGTATGCCAGCTTTGACCAGGCGGTTAAAATGCTGAGTGCTGTAAGTGAACTAGTAACCGGTAAGAGTATAGTTTCAACTGTTCAGATATCCTCCCCTATCGGAGTTGGAAATAAAGAAGATGCCCTATCTGGATGCGTTAAATTTAATTGTCAATGCTGAGAACTTATGTATGAGGATAAAGAAGGGATCTATTGTGATTAAGATGAAAGGAAAAACTGAAGAGGAAAAATTAGATGAGGATACATTTGCAGATCTGGACGCCAGAGAAGTTAAAATATCAGCAATATTTTTTGAAGCTGATATACAAAATTCTCTTGACAGAGGTATTGACTGGGATTGGCTTTTATCAAAAGATGGAGTGACTGTTGGAACTACATTAAGGACTCAGACTATCCCTCCCGAACAACAAACTCAGCAACAGGGAAAACCACCGGAATTTAATATAAATTCTCTTACTGATTTTAAGATGGGTGACTGGGTGGGAAATGCAACCGCGATGTTCAGATTTTTTGAATCACAAAACCTCGGTGAGATAATTGCAAGTCCAACTATAACCGTAAGAGACAGCCAAAAAGGTAGAATACAGATTGGGTCAGATTTCTCGATCAAACAGAGAGATTTTTCAGGAAATGTAATTGACAAATTTTATTCTGCCGGTTCAATAATAAATGTAGTCCCTTATGTCTATTCCAAAAAAGGAATAGATTATATTCTTTTGAAACTTGAAGCCGAAAGGAGTTCATTCTTTCCCATCGGAGCTAACCACAGAGGTTAAGAAAACTTCTGCGAGTTCTGATGTACTTTTGCTTGATGGTGAGGAAACCGTCATAGGCGGACTATATATAAATGAAGAAACAATAGTCAGAACGGGAATCCCTTTCTTAAAAGATCTTCCATGGTGGGTATTAGGAATAAGGTACCTTACCGGAAGTGATAAAACTGTTGTAACAAAGAAAGAAGTTATAATTTTATTACGTGCTGAGTTACTTCCTACACTTGAAGATCGTTTTATTTCTATCCAGAAACAGAACCTGATTAAACAAAAGCTGGAAAAGGATAAAGAAGAGATTAAATATTATAAACCTGATTATCTGAAAGATGAGAAGTAAGTCCTGGGAATTATCACTTTAACAAAATAGAAATTTTAATATGAAAAATATTATCAAAATAACTGCATTCTTATTCCTCACGGGATTATATCTCACAGGTTGTGAGTTTGGTGTCCCTGAGGAGAATAATCACTCCTGATAGTACCTGATGCAACCATATCCGGACAAATAGTTGAATCTGTGTCAGGAGACCCGATTTTTAATGCGACAGTTAAAATAACAGACGGGATAACACAGGTTAACACAACAACAGGTAATGATGGCTCTTTTTCTACAAGTTTTCCTTTATCCCAGGATAAGGAACTTACTATAGTATATTTCAAAACAGGATACGATACAGATACCACCACCGTTTATGTTCCGGTGAGTGCAACGATAGAAGTTCCCGTCTTAAAGCTTACCCAGCAGCAGGGAACGGGAGGAGGAACATCATCAGGTCAGGCAGCTACTATTATATCTTTATTCTCAGTCAGCTCAAAACATGGGTGTAAAGGAAAGCGGTGCTAACGAATCTGTACAATTTATTTTTGAAGTTTTAGATTCAAATGGTGTAGCTATCGGTTCAGATAATTCGGTAGAAGTTAATTTTAGCCTCGGCTCTGGTCCTGGCGGCGGTGAATATCTCTACCCTGCTTCTGTTGTCAGTAATGCGCTCGGGAGAGCTTCAGTAACATTAAATACAGGTACAAAAGCAGGGGTTGCGCAAATAACTGCTGAATTTTCGATTAATGACGTGGTGGTTAAATCCCAGCCCATTTTAATAGCAATATATGGAGGGTTTCCTGATCCAAATCATTTTGCTGTGGCATCAGATAAATTGAATTATCCCGACTATGGGATCATAGGTGTCGAAATGCCTTTCACAGCTTTCGCAGGTGATAAATATTCCAATCCGGTCAGACCCGGAACCAGCGTATATTTTGAAACTACTTCCGGAATAATTGAAGGCTCAAATATCACAGATGATTTAGGACGGGCTACCGTAACTATGTTAACCCAGCCATATCCGGATTTGAACGAACAAGGTTATGGACCGGGATTTTTTAGGGTTACTTCTTCTACTGTGGATGAGAATAATACTACAATTCAGACTTCAACCATAAGACTGCTCACAGGTTTTCCTGTTATCACCGTGAGTCCAACTTCATTCGATATCCAGAATGGCGGATCACAATCATTTAACTTTACTGTAAGTGACGGTAATGGAAATCCTATGTCTGCCGGGCAGACTATTTCGGTTAAGGTCAATAAGGGAGATCTCGAGGTTTCAGGAGATGTTGCTGTGACAATGCTTGATACTCAGAGTAAATCCTACACAATGTTCAGCTTCACAGCAGTCAGATTCAAAACCCGATACGACGCAACTTAAGCAGGCGATCATCGATATATCTACTTCAGGTCCCAATGGAGAGAAAAAAATCAGCGTTTATGGGACATCCCGATAAGAATTTCCTTTATAAATCAAGATTCAAAATAAAAATGGCTGCTCAAAGGCAGCCATTTTTGTTTCATTCTTTCTCTAAAGGAGAAATATTAAACAAATTTCTTTTGGAGGCCAATGAAGTCGCCATCCTGATAGACAACCTGGTTTATTATCTCCCCCTTTTTATCATAATATGTCCAGATTCCGTCCTGTTTACCTTCTCTGTATTTTCCTTCACTTTCTTTATTACCATTTGGATAGTATGATGTCCACTTTCCATCAGCTTTATTATTCTCAAAATCTCCTTTGCTCTCCATCTGACCATTTGGGTAATAGTATTTCCAGGTTCCCATGTTCTCGTTGTCAATCACATATCCGGTCTTTTCGATCTGTCCATCGAGGTAATAGGTTCTGAATGTACCATTCTTTTTTCCGTCAACAACCTGAAATTCTATTATTACATCTGCCGTATCGAGAACCGTTCCTGTGAATAATTTATCGTTATGAGAATTGTATATTAATCCATCATCTCCCCAACGATAGGCATATTTGGATTCATAGGTTCCGCAGGAAGACAGGATAAAAGCTGAAGTAATTAGTAGTAAGAAAGTAGTTAATAGTTTATTCATAACACTCTTCAATTTTTAATTATTTATTCAATATAAGTGCCACCGAAATCATCAGATTATTTGCGTAATATCAATATTTCCTTCATTTCTCTCAGGAAAATATTACATCGTTACTTAACGGCACCTGTAATAAATTACTATTCAGACGATCTATCTCCATCCGCAACGGTCACACTAATAAGTTCTTCCCTGATGAAATCACATTATTTTTAACTCTACTCCCTGTTCATTAAATTTGTGGTTAATATTAAGCTAAATGAGGTATTATAAATGGCACAGAACCATTCATTCGATATTGTTTCGGAAATTGATCTGCAGGAAGCGGATAATGCTGTTAACCAGGCACTGAAGGAAATTCATCAGAGATATGATCTGAAGGATTCAAATACTTCTATGGATATCAATAAAAAGGATAAGCAGATTTCCATAAATACAAAAGATGATTATTCGTTAAAAGCAAGCGTGGATATCCTCCAGACAAAGTTCATCCGCCGTGGTATTTCAATTAAAGCTCTGAAATTAAATGAACCTGAACCCGCGGCCGGCGGCAGACTTAAACAGATAATCGATCTTCAAAGCGGCATTTCTAAAGATAACGCGAAGATAATCACTAAAATGATTAAGGATTCCAAGCTCAAGGTTAACGCTCAGATCCAGGATGAGCAGGTCAGGGTTCAGGGACCAAAAATAGATGATCTGCAAACAGTAATTCAAATGGTTAAGGACGCAGAGCTCGACTTCCCTACCCAGTTCGTGAATATGAAGTAACTTTCAATCCTTCTATCCCGCGTAGGCCTGGCGGAGTTTTTCTTTGCCGAGGGAGCTGACGAGGTGGAAATCTTCTTCTGTAACTTTTTCTTCGTCGCCGTAATAGTTGTGGTCTACACTGTCCTTTTGTATGCTCTCCCTTATCGCCATAGAAGAAAGTACTTTGAGATCTTCTACTATAATGTTATTAGCGTCCTCGCTGTCAATTACTCCTTCAATGAGGTAGGGTCCCATCGACATTGTAAGCTCTGCACAGCGGTTGTACACATTTGGAAATATTACTGCCTCAAATGTACCTGTCGTATCTTCAAGTGAAAGGAATTTCATTATATCCCCCTTCTTCGTCCTTATCCTCTTCGAGGTCATATACCAGCCTACCATCTTTACCTTTCTGCCGCGGTATTTTTCTTTATCTTTCGCCTTTATAACTGAAGGATGATTCACCCATTCTCTGTAAAAATAAAGTGGATGGCGGGTTACCATATAATTGAACGTTTCATACTCGGTGCGGCACATTTCGGCCGCGCTGAAGTTGATGTTCGTCTTGACTTCTTCTTCAAGCGCATAGGTTTCATTCATAAAAAGATCATTGGCTGTGTGATCCAGAAGCTTCCTGCGGTGGATGTAGATGTCGAGGAGACGAAGCAGTTCGGGACGTGTCTGCCTGAAACATCCCATTGCCCCGCACTTAATTAAAGCAGCTGTTTCCTCATATCCTGTTCCCGTCCTTACAAGAAAATCCGCAAGGGAAACATATTTTCCGTTATTTTTTCTTTCCTCAACAATCTTTTCGATTGAGGAGTGCGACAAATTCTTAACCGCCATCAGTCCTATGCGTATGGTTTTTCCCTTTCCGATGTATTCATAGATGCTGTGATTAACTGAAGGAAGTTCTATTTTCAGTCCCATCCTTTTTGCTTCCCATATATACACAGCACGATGAATAAAATCCCCCGCCGTTATTAAGCACATTCGCCATAAACTCTGCCGGGTAGTGCGCCTTAAGGTAGGCAACCTGGAAAGAAAGCAGCGCGAAAGAAGCACTGTGCGCTTTGCAGAAAGAATATCCCGCAAATGATTCTATCTGCCGCCATAATTCTTTTGCGGTTTCTTCACTGTGTCCCTTGGCGCAGCAGGAGACAAAGAACTTATCTGTTATCTCCTTCATTGCTTCGTGCGAACGCATCTTCCCGCTCATCGCCCTCCTCAGAAGATCGGCTTCTTCCAGCGTTAATCCTGCAATATGATGGGCGATCTTAATTACATCCTCCTGGTAAATCATAACCCCGTAGGTTTCGCCAAGATGTACTTCCATTTCGGGTACAAGGTATTTCCGACGCGACGGGTCCTTGTGCCGCGCAAGGAACTCCTGCATCATTCCGCTTTCGGCTACACCGGGACGAATAACGGAACTTGCTGCTGTGAGCATCTCAAAAGTCTCGACATCCAGCCGCCGGAGAAGTGAGCGCATTCCAGGTGATTCAATGTAGAAACACCCTATTGTTTGTCCCTTCCGCAGAAGCTCTTTCGTCTTTTCATCATTAAAAAGCATCTCAAAATCGAATATATCGAAGCGGATATTACGGGTATTTCTCGGGATCGGGGGAAGAAGTGAATGCAGCCTTACCCCTTTCCGCCATTCGGGGGGAACCTGATAGGTTAGAAAATCGGCTGTATTTGCATTTTTTATGGGCATAACATAGTGTACATCTGAGCACTATATAATATAATTACAAAATTACAAGATTACAAGATTGGCGGATTGAGCGGATTGGTGGATTTGAGGGGATATGGGTTAGGATTTGACTATAATGGACGAAATCTTTACCATATAGCTGAGATTTATAAATAGATTATCAGGTGAGTTATGGAAGAAGAACCGGAGTCATTTCAGACTGATGAAGATTTTGTATGGACTTGCCAGTACTGCGGTGTTAAAAACAGTGTTTGGGTAGATTTAACGGTGGAAGGCAAGCAGGACTTTGTAGAGGATTGCAGAATCTGCTGCAGGCCGAACAGGATCATAATTACAAAGGATATCGAAAATAATTCGTTTGCCGAGAGTCGTCCCCTCGACGAATAAACCCGACCTAAAAGATTTCCTTTGTCACAACAGATTCCGCAAAATCAATCCATTATCATGCGTAAGAATGAGGAACTGTCCTCATCGTCATCGTTCTCTTTCTCTTCTCTCTTTTTGGCTTTTTCTTTAGACCAGCTGTAGCGCGATGCGTCAAATTCATACCCGCTCCGTGGGGTTTCTTCCTCTGCTTTTTCCTCAATATTCGTTTTCGGACTTTTTACGCGATAGATAGTTGGTATTTCAAGATCCTCTTTATCTATCTCATCATTTGATTCGAGAAAATTAAATCCTCCGCGGAAGGTTTCTTCTTCTTTCTTTTTAGGAGGTGCAATTGAAAATGATTTCGTGGCATGTACGTGGTGTGCCGAATCGAATCCTGTTGCAATTACTGTGTAAGAAACGTAATCATTCATATCTTCTTTTTGTACACAGCCGAAGATTACGTTTGCTTCCTCACCGGCGGCTTCGAAAATAACATTGTTGCCGTCGTTGATCTCCTGCATCGTAAGGTTGCTTGAACCTGTTACATTCAGAAGAACACTCTTTGCGCCTTTAATACTTACACCTTCGAGAAGAGGACTCGAAATAGCCTTCTGAGCTGCTTCAATCGCACGGTTCTCGCCGCTTGCGATCCCGCATCCCATCAGGGCATCCCCGCTCTGGTTCATTACCGACCTTACATCCGCGAAGTCGACGTTTATCAATCCTTCAACTGTGATGATGTCTGCAATTCCCCTTGTGGCCTCATATAACACTTCGTTCGGTTTATCAAAAGCAGCAAAGGCATTTACTCCTTTATCAAGTATGTTCAGCAGTCTTTCATTGGGGATTACAATAAGGCTGTCTACGTGATTTTTCAGGTCCTGTATTCCCTGCTCAGCATTCAGCATTCGTTTTTTTCCTTCCCATCTGAAAGGCTTGGTAACTATGCCTACTACAAGCGCACCAATACTTTTGGCTATCGAGGCAACTACAGGAGCGCCTCCTGTTCCTGTACCTCCGCCCATTCCTGCTGTAACAAAAACCATGTCGCTTCCGCCAAGAACTTCTGACAGCTTCTCCCTGTCTTCTTCCAACGACTTTCTTCCAACATTGGGATCAGCTCCTGCACCAAGCCCTCTTGTTATACTGGAACCGCACTGGATCTTATGAGTAGCACTGCTGCCGTTTAAAACCTGGGCATCCGTATTAACAGCTACATATTCAACACCGCTGAGCCCGCGTGCGATCATGCTTTCGATAGCATTGCAGCCGCCGCCGCCAACACCAACCACCTTCAAAATAGCGGACATTGGTTTGCTTTTGTCAATAGTTGCAAATCGCGACATAGTTTCCTCCTATAAAGAATTTATAATTCATCAAAAAACTGCTGAACTCTTTTAACGATCAGGGATATTGTGTTTTTATTCTTCTGCTTTTTAGCTCTGATCAATCCCTGGTACTCACTCGATTTCCCACCGGGAATGCCCCGGATTAAACCTGCAACGGTGGCGAACTCAGGACTCTCGATCTCGTTTGAAAGTCCTGCTCCTAATTCCTGCGGAACACCCATCCTTGTAGGTAGTCCGAATACTTCTTCTGCAAGTTCCGAACATCCTTTCAGGAGAGATCCGCCGCCGGTTAATACAATACCGGCCTTTATCTTATTCTTAAACCCTGCGCTCCTTATCTCATTATCAACAAGGATAAACAGTTCCCTCATCCGAAGACTGATAATCTGGGTAAGCAGACTTATGGGGATCTTAGTATTCCCACGGGCACCTACACCTTTTATCAGAATATCTTCATCTTTTATTATTGCATTTTCAGTTGCATATCCAAAATCTTTCTTAAGCTTTTCGGCCTCTTCGGTTACTACTCCTAATGATTCCCTTATATCATTGGTAACCTGGTTGCCTGCTACTCCTATTACCTTGGTATGCTTAATTGCCTTATTATGAAAGATCGCTATGTCAGTCGTTCCGCCGCCTATATCGATCAGGGCTACACCTAAATCCTTTTCACTTTCTTCCAGCACAGAGGTACTTGATGCAATGGGCTGAAGGATGTAATCCTGAACATGAAGTCCTGCCCGTTCCACTGATTTCCTGATGTTTTGTATTGCCGGAATCGAAGCAAGTACGATATGATTCGTAGCTTCCAGTCTTGAACCGGACATTCCAATCGGATTCTCTATTCCTGGCTGATGATCTATTGAAAACTCTTCAGGGATAATGTGCAGTATCTGGCGGTCTGAGGGTATGTGTATCGTGCGTACATCATTTTCAAGTCGATCAAGATCAGCTTTATTTATTTCTCTGTCTTCTCCGCTTATAGTAACAT
This sequence comes from uncultured Bacteroidota bacterium, assembly GCA_963839165.1. Taxonomy (GTDB): domain Bacteria; phylum Bacteroidota; class Ignavibacteria; order Ignavibacteriales; family Ignavibacteriaceae; genus DATFVA01. The sequence continues at coordinate 10,376 of CAWIUG010000036.1, forward strand.
AATTCCTGTGCCGCATACTTGTAATATGTTCACCAGCCACCCCGACATTAACATGGGTAATTTCAAACCCTGCCCTGTTGGAGGCGATCGAAACGGCATTTCTTATTGCTTCAGCAGTCTTCCCGATATTTGCCACTAATCCCTTGTGTAAACCTTCTGACGGTGCAACACCAAAACCAAGGATATCAAACTTACTTTCATCCAGCTTTTCTGCAATTACTGCACAGACTTTCGTAGTTCCTAAATCGAGCCCTGCTATAATTTCTTTTCTCATTCAGTTAAATCCGTTTTATCATAATTACCGAGAAAAATTTCATTGTTAAATCTCAGATCGACATAAGAGCTGTTCATAACCATTGCCTTATCTGCATTATCATTATTTACTAATTGATTAAAGGTATATATCTTCTCTGCCGTATTGCCTTTACCTAAGATTACCGGGGGCTTTATTCCTGAGAACAGCAGGATAATATCTCCGCCATTCCTGAGATTTATTTCAGAGAGAGTTTTTGAAAGCTCTCCGCCGGTCAGATCTTCTGCATCCATAATCTTAAATGCCTCTACCAGTCCCGGAGTTTTTAATATTTCATTTTTCTTTAACAGAATATCGTTGCTGAGGTTCGTAATCACAGGCATATTTGCAATTTTGGTATTCTGAAGAAAAGGCAGTATTTCAAAATTATTAGCCGCAAGGAATAACTTATTATCACTTACAAGCACAGCCTTAATTATTTTCTCATTCAGGTTAATGTGAACTTCATTATTACCGCTGTATTCAACGTCAGCTCGTTTTACATACGGATGCTTTTCAAGTCTGGATTTTATAACAGGCAGTGTAATATCTCCTGTAAGCTCATTACCGTTCAGTTTGGCAAAAGCCAGATAATCATTTTCGTTGAGCAGGCTGTTGCCCGTAACGGTAATCGACTTTATCTGCTCATCAATTTCCGGTCTTTGCACGGCAAATGACAGATAGAGGATCCAGACCGTTAAACCAACAAACAGCAGAAGCACTAATATTTTACTCCTGGTTTCTGTCTTCAATTTTTTATCATCCTTATAAATTCTTCGCCGAACTTCCAGATATCTCCGGCACCCATAGTTATAATAATATCATCATCCTGCCTGACTTCTTTTAATACTGAGGGAACGTCTTTTTTATCAGGGACATACATAACGTTTTTATGCCCGAACTTTTTTGCCGCGTCCGCTATAAGTGCTCCCGAAACACCATTAATTGGTATTTCACGTGCCGGATACACATCGGTACATATAAAGATATCTGAATTAAGAAAACTTCTTCCGAATTCCTGATAGAAATCCCTTGTTCTTGAATAGAGATGCGGCTGAAAGACGGCGATCAGCCTCCTGTTCCATCCCGCTCTCACTCCGGCAAGCGTTGCGCTTGTCTCCGTGGGATGATGGGCGTAATCGTCAACCACAAGGATTTCTTTATTGTATTTTATTTCAAACCTTCTGTATACTCCTGAGAAGGATTCCAGAGCCTTCTTAATTACCGGGAATTCTATCTCAAGTTCTGTGGCTATAATTACCGCTACAAGTGCATTCTTAACATTATGAATTCCGGGTATGTTAAGTCTTAACCGGCCGAGATCCTTACCTCTATACTTAACTGTAAACTCACTCGATATCTGTTTATGGGTTATATCTACTGCACGTACATCAGCCTGCGGCGTTAATCCGTACGTAATAATCTTCTTATTAATTGATGGAATGATATCCTGAAGTCCGGGCTCATCGAGGCAAACCACAACAAAGCCGTAAAACGGAACTTTATTGGCAAACTCAGTAAAGGCCGCCTGAATATCAACAAGATCCTTATAGGTATCGAGATGTTCACTTTCCAGAGTTGTTAATGCTGCGATAGTTGGAGTAAGTTTCAGGAAAGTTCTGTCAAATTCATCAGCTTCTACAACTATAAATTCTCCGTGTCCCAGCCTTGCATTCGTTCCGCCAAGCCCGCTGAGCTTTCCTCCGACGATGATAGTAGGATCGACATTACCTTCAGTTAAGGTTAAACCCACCATTGAAGTCGTTGTAGTCTTTCCGTGTGTTCCCGCGATACCTATGCCGTATTTCATTCTCATCGACTCTGCAAGCATCTCAGCACGCTTTATCACAGGGATCTTTCTTTCAATCGCAGCTTTTACCTCGGGGTTATCCACTGTTACTGCCGAGGAATAAACCAGGACGTCAACGTCTTTTAAGTTTTCAGGGAAGTGTCCTTCATAAATAGTAATTCCCAATTTCGACAGGTGTTCCGTAATTTCAGTAAGCGACCTATCAGAACCGGACACCTCGAAACCCTGACTTAGAAGTATTTCAGCAAGACCGCTCATCCCGATGCCGCCGATTCCTACAAAGTGTACTCTATGTATATTCTTAAACATTAAACTTCTTCTATCCGTGCTTTTAAAAGTTCAAATTTACTCAATAATTTATCCTCATTTTCATAATCATACGGTCTGATAATTACTGAGCGTCTTCTGTTTTTTAACTTTATTCTTACAAGTCTGAATGCATGATTCTGTATTCTCTCTCTCCGGCTGGAGATCTTTATTCTTTTTATCTGATCTAGTAATATTTTCTTTTTGCCGAACCTTGTTACAAATGCGATACCTTCTCCGCTTACTTCAAGGTATTTGTTTTTATAAATATTATAAAGCAGACTTACCAGTGAAATAATTACTATCGCACCGAGCAGATAAATTATGGGATCTTTGGTAATCAAAGTAAAAGTTTCCTCAACAAACTCTCCCCGGATAACCAGGTAGAGAGCAAACACAACAAGATAAATTATAGTTGACTGATAATAGAATGACATATTATACTTAAAGGTCTCTTTGGTATTTAAATCATCTATGTTCATAAAGCGTCTGCAAATTTTATTGCACTGTCCGCTATTAATGAGGCAGCATCAGGTCTGGCAAGTCTGCCTGCATTAGTTTTCAAAATTTCTAATTTATCTTCATCAAATATTGTCGAAATTATTTTCTCTGCCAAAATGTTCTTTACATTTTTATCTTCAATAAGTACAGCTGCATTTTCATCCTCAAGCGATTTAGCATTATAGTACTGATGATTCTCTGCAACATTGGGCGAAGGAACCAGTGCTGCCGGTATTCCGAGCACCAAAAGTTCAGCAATTGTTGTAGCACCCGCTCTTGCAACAACCATATCGGCTGCCGAATACGCCAGGTTCATATCCTCGATAAAAGGCATAATAATAATTCCGTCAGCGTTCAGGTCCTTGTATCTGTCGTAATACATACTGCCGGTCTGCCATAATAACTGAATTCCTTTCTCCCTGAAAGCACCGGCAGAGGCCGCAGCAGCTTCGTTAATTGAGACGGCACCGAGACTCCCTCCCAATATTAACAATGTTTTCTTCTCCGGAGACAAATTAAAGTGATTGAGAGCCTTTTCTCTGTTAATTTCTCCCAGACTCTGGCGCACCGGGTTCCCGGTCACCTTAATTTTATCTTTTGACCTCAAATACTTTTCCGAATCTGAATAACTTACGTGAATCTCATCGGCATATCTTTCCAGCAGCCTGGTTGTTACACCGGGATAACTATTCTGTTCAATCAGAATAATTTTTGCTCCCATAACCGATGATCCCCATATTGCAGGACCAGACACATATCCGCCTGACCCAATTGCAACTTTCGGTTTGAAACTCATGTTTATGATCAGCGACTGAACCAATGAAACTATCAATTTAACAGGGAATAGGATATTTTCAACACTGAATTTTCGTGAGAAACCTTTGATCCATATAGATCTGAATTTATAGCCAAGTTTCGGAACAACCCTTCCTTCAATTTTGTTTTTTGTACCTACGAATAAAATATCAGCTTCAGGGATCTTCGCTTTAATCCTTTCAGCAACAGCAACAGCAGGAAACAGATGTCCGCCTGTTCCACCTCCCGCAAATAAGAATCTATATACTGTCTTTGATGCTGTCATTGATTAATCCTGAGCTGTCTGCACAGCATTTTTTCTATTCTGGGCGATCGCATTAGTCATCCCGATATTCACAAGTATTCCTGTTGCAATACACATAAATATCAGAGATGTACCTCCGTAACTAATAAAAGGGAGCGGCAGACCTGTTGTCGGCACTAATCCTGTAGCCACAGCAACGTTAATGAACGCATTTACCAGTACAGAAATTGAAATTCCGAAAGCGAGGAGCTGTCCGAACACATCTTTACATTTTTTTGCTATCAGAATTCCGGCTACAAATAGAACGAGATAAGCAAATAGAATTATCACTGAACCAATGAACCCGAGTTCTTCTCCGAGGATAGCGAAAATGAAGTCACCGTAAGCCTCGGGGAGGAAGAGATTGCTCTGTCTGCTGTGGCCCATTCCAACACCAAGAATGCCGCCGCTGCCCAAACCTAATAAAGCCTGTTTTACCTGAATGTTTATGTCGCCGCCATTGCTAAAGCTGTGAATAAAAGTTAAAATCCTCTCACGCGAATGAGAAAACAGCATTGCACCAATACCGCCCGCAAGAGCACAAACTCCCATTGAACCGAGAATATGCTGGATTTTAGCACCGCCGACGAATAAAATTGTCAATGAGATTATAAGTATCAGTATACCATTACTGAGATTCGGCTGAATGAAAATCAAACCTGCAACTATCATTACCCATATAAACAGGAATATAAACCCATTCCTGAAGTCTTCGATTTCCTTACCTTTACTCTCAAGCAGAGCGGCAAGGTGGACTATGAGCGCCAGCCTGGCAAAGTCAGCCGGCTGAAAGGTTATAAAACCTAAGTTTATCCAGCGCCCTGCACCTTTAACATCCGGAGCAATTATCATTGTAATCACAAGCAATGCAACGGCTGAAATTAAAACAGGTTTGCTGAATTCCTTATATATTTCATACGGTATCATCGCAAAGCCTATCATCAGGAATATCCCGACAATCACTTTGAAGAAATGCGAGTTAAATAGATGGAAAAGACTGTCGAACTTGAAAGCGCTATACGTGCTGCTCGCACTCATCACAAGCACTAACCCTATAAGGGTTAATACAAACGCGTCGAGAAATATTGTTAAAGACAGCTTTTTCATTATAGTTTATTTACCGCTTCCTTAAATACTTTCCCACGATGCTCATAATTATCAAACATGTCGAAGCTTGCACAGGCTGGTGAGAGCAGAACTATATCACCAGGTCTTGCTTCGAGGTTTGCCGCATGAATAACATCGTCCATTGTTTGTTTTACTTCTACCTTAATGTCTTTATGGAAGAAGTTGAAAACCTTATCCGATGATGAACCTATAGCATAAATCTTTATTACTTTTTCCAGAACCAGCGGTCTGATCTGATTGTAATCATTTCCTTTATCCTGTCCCCCGAGAATAAGGAAGATCTGACCGGGAAAACCTTTAAGCGCATACCAGACAGAATCAACATTAGTTGCCTTCGAGTCATTTATATATTTCACACCCTCAATCTCCCTTACAAACTCGAGTCTGTGTTCAACTCCCTCAAAGGTTCTTAACGCTTTTATAATTTTCTGGTTGTCAAGTCCGAATAGTTTTGCGGCTGTAATTACAGCCATTGCATTTGCAATATTATGCTCGCCAATCAAGTTTATATCATTAACTTTGCAGCTGAATTCAAGACTGCTTTCCCTGTTAAAAAATATATCGTCATTCGACAGATAAGTTCCATTGTTCAGAGTTTCCCTTAGAGAAAAGTAAAATGATTTACTTTTGTGCTGCTGAACGGAATTCATAAGTGTTTCATTATCCTTATTCAGAATAAGAAAATCACTGCCATCCTGGTTTCTGTAAATGTTCAGCTTGGATTTAATATAATTTTCTAACTTATTCTCATAACGGTTAAGATGGTCGGGAGTAATGTTCAAAATCATAGCGATCGTTGGTTTGAACTGATCTATAAGGTCAAGTTGAAAACTTGAAACTTCAAGAGCAACAAATTCGTCTTCTTTAACATCGAGAGCAATCTCAGAAAAAGCGAAACCTATGTTGCCGGCGGTATATGTTTTTTTACCACAGACGCTGAACAGGTGGCCGCATAAGCTTGTTGTAGTAGTTTTTCCATTAGTGCCTGTAATAGCGATAATATTTCCCTTGCATACAGATGCAGCCAATTCGAGTTCACCAACAACCTTAATTTTCTTTGTCAGTGCGGTTTTAATTATTTCAGCGTCTGAGGGAACACCAGGACTAACTACCATAAGATCACACTCAAGAGCTCTTTCCGAATGTTCTCCTGTCTCAAATTCTATTTTATTCGTGCGGAGAATTTCCAGGTATCCGTTTAGTGCTTTATCAGAAGCTGTATCGGTTACAAAAGGCTGGCCGCCCAGTCGTGCAATTAACTTTGCCGCACCTGCACCGCTTCTTTTTGCGCCTACTATAGTTACTTTTTTACCCGCAATATTCATTTTTATCTTATCTTAAATGAGGCCAGGCTTATGATGGCCAGTATGATTGCAATTATATAGAACCTGATTACAATTTTAGGTTCGGGCCAGCCCAGCATTTCAAAATGGTGATGAATCGGAGCCATCTTAAAAACTCTTCTTCCCTCACCATACTTCTTTTTTGTTATCTTGAAATAAACCCTCTGAATAATAACAGAGATCGTCTCCAGAAAAAATATACCTCCAAGTATGGGTATCAATAACTCTTTTTTTATTAGAACCGCAAGGATACCGAAAGCGCCGCCTAAAGCCAGCGAACCAGTATCTCCCATAAATACCTGGGCCGGGTAAGAATTGAACCAGAGAAATCCAAGTGAAGCTCCAACGAGAGCTGCAACAAAAACTGTGAGCTCTCCTGCCCCGGGAAGATAAATTATGTTCAGGTAGTTGGAAAAAATTGAGTTGCCGCTTATATAGCTGATTATGGCCAGGGTAAGCATAACTATTGTGATCACTCCAATTGCAAGTCCATCAAGTCCATCAGTTAAATTGACCGCATTGGATGTTGCAGTTATAATAAATACTACCACAGGAATATAAAAGTATGAGAAATCAAAATTGACGTTTTTAAGGAACGGCACCGTCGTTAAGGAATGTATTCCTTCAAACTGCGGAGCAAAGTATATTACGGAGCCGATAATGAGACCAATGAGTATCTGTCCGAGAAGCTTATAACGGGCTATTAGTCCGTTTGGAAGTTTTTTCACAACCTTAAGGTAATCATCAAGAAATCCTACTGCGCTCAGCCATATTGTACCGGCAAGTATCAGAATTATATAGATGCTTAAAATGTTCGACCATAAAAGCACCGGGATCACCACACACAATATTATTATCAGACCGCCCATAGTGGGTGTACCCGCTTTCGACCAGTGAAACTTGGGTCCGTCTAACTTTTTAGCTTCACCGATCTGGTTTTGTTGAAGCTTGCGGATGATCTTCGGTCCCAGGTAAAACGAAAGGAACAAAGCGGTGATAGCAGACAGAGCCGACCTGAAAGTAATAAACCGGAAAACATCGAATCCGGGTGGATTAAAAACTTTATTTATATATTCCGATAAAAAGTAGAGCATTATTATCCGGCTTTTTCTTCGATAGTTCTGACAAATTCTTCCATCTTCATCCCGCGTGAACCTTTTACAAGGATGACGGACTTACTTAAATCCTGATTTTTAAGATGATCATGAAGTTTCTTACGGCTGCTGAAGTACCTAACATTTATCGACTTCTTCTGTAATTCTTCATATAAAGATTTCATAAGGGGTCCGATAAGGCATACCTCATTGAACTTGTTTGCCTTAACTGAAGAAGCTAACTTCCGGTGCATTTCAGGACCTTCGTCCCCAAGTTCCCGCATATCTCCGAGTACGGCTATCTTCCGGTTATACAACGTTATTTTGCCCGTAAGGTTCATTGCTTCTTTCATTGAGACAGGACTGGCATTATAAGTATCGTCAATAAGAAGAATATTTTTACGACGCTTAACGTTTAACCTTTTCTCAACCTGCTTCAGTTTATTCAATCCTTCAGTAACTTCTTTTACAGATAATCCCATCGTAAAAGCAACTGCCGCGGCTGCAAGGAAGTTTTTTGCATTGGCCTCGCCATAAAGAGGCATATCAACTTTAAGCTTATTCTTCTTATAGGTAATCTCGATCTCAGGCCTGCCGTCGTTTGTATACCCGCAAACTTTACCTCTAACGGCAGAATTGGAGTTAAAACCATAGGTAACTTTGTTCTTATAATTTCTGGCCGTTTGCTTTAATAATTTATCGTCTTCATTTATAAAAAGAGTACCGTTCATTTCAGCAGTTGCTTTAAACAGAGCGGTTTTTTCTTTAAGGACTCCCTTTCTATTTATAAAGAATTCAAGATGAGAATCACCAATATTAGTTACCATAGCATAATCCGGCAGAGCAATATTTGCAGTGTACTCAATTTCTCCAAAATGATTTGTCCCGAGCTCTGCAACCAGAACATCATGCTTCTCATTTGTACTGAAGAGGGTCAGAGGAACGCCAATATGGTTGTTGTGGTTTGCAACAGTTTTATTGACCTTATATTTTGTACTTAAAAGCATGGCTGCCATCTCTTTTGTTGATGTTTTACCTGCACTACCGGTTATCCCGATTATTTTCGTACTAAGTTTTTTCCTCCAGACCCGGGCCAATTCTCCCAGGGCTTTTACTGTATCATTAACGGCAACAACCGGGATATCTGTCTCTCCCAGTTTTTTTAACTTCCTTTTATTTATCAGAACAGCTTTAGCGCCATTTGTTACTGCCTTATCGATAAAATCATGACCATCAAACCTTTCGCCTTTTACAGCAACAAACAGGCAGCTGCCAGGTATATTTCTTGAATCAATAGCTACGTTCCTTATTGTACTGAAATTATCAGGGTTATAAAGAACCGCCGATTCCAGATTAAATAAATCTTCTAATGTAATTCCGATCCTTTTCATTGATTCAAATACTTATCAGCCACTTCCCTATCGGAAAAATGTCTTCTAACTCCTTTTATCTCCTGATATGTTTCGTGTCCTTTGCCAGCAATTAAAATAACAGCATCGGGTTCACTCTGATCTATGGCAGTTCTTATTGCCTCTTCCCTGTCCTCAATTATCACATAATTCGGATTTTCAATTCCCGCTTCAATCTCTTTTATAATGTCTAATGGATCTTCATTTCTTGGGTTGTCAGAGGTAATAAAAACCTTGCTACTTAGTTCTGAGGCAATCCTGCCCATCACCGGCCTTTTTGTTTTATCCCTGTTGCCGCCGCATCCGAATACTGTGTATATGGGATGCTTACCTTCGGTGATATTTCCGATTGCCGATAAAGTCTTTTCGAGACTATCGGCATTATGCGAATAATCAATAATAACTTTCTTTTCACCCCTGCCTGTTAACTCGAATCTTCCCGGAACCTGGGGAGTTTCTTTTATCCCTCTTATAGCCGTCTCCGGATCTATTCCTAATAAAGTAGTAACAGCAAAAGCAAAAGACGCGTTATAGGCATTAAATTCCCCAACCAGCGGTGTAGTTACCGCATAGTTTTTATTGTCGGTTTCAATCGTGAAATAAGTACCTCTGAGATCGTAGGATATGCTTTTTATATTAAAGTCCGCACCCGGCATCTTACCTAGTGAATATAGAGGAGCCACTCTATTTTCGATGATTTTTTGGGAAGATTTATCATCAACATTGTAGACACCGAATGCAGACAAACTCAGGTTATCAAAAAGTATTTTTTTAGCTGATAAATAATTTTCAAAATTCTGATGAAAATCGAGGTGATCTGAGGAAATATTAGTGAACAGAGCAGCGGCAAAATTGAGACCAAAAACACGTTTTAGTGCAAGTGCATGAGAAGATACTTCCATTACAACGTAATTACACCCGCTGTTGTACATCTCAAGCAGAAGTTCATTAAGATCATTCGATTCAGGCGTCGTAAGCGAAGACTCTATTTTCCTATCTCCTATATAATTTGATATCGTGCCTATTAGTCCGGTTTTATTTCCGGCACCTTCCAGTATGCTCTTTATTATAAATGAAGTAGTTGTTTTTCCTTTTGTTCCTGTAATTCCAATCAGTTTAATTTTTTCAGAGACATCTTTATAAAATCCTTTTGATAATTCAGCAAGCGCCTGCCTTGAATCTTTCACGAGAATTTTTGCCGAACCTGTATGCAGAAAAATCTCATCCGGCACAGCATCATTAACTTCAAGAACTACAGCAAGGGCTCCTTTGTTAAGGGCATCTGTTATAAACCTGTGTCCATCGACAGTAAACCCTTTAACGGCAACAAATACAGAACCTTTATCAACCTTGCGTGAATCATAAACTATCCCTGCAACATCTTTCCGCTGAACATTTCCTACAACCTGGATAACATTTACCCTATTTATTAATTCAGTAAGCTCCATCAATAAACAGAAGGACCGTTAACTGATATCTCTTTGCATTCCAGCCTGCAAAGCTGTCCCTTTTTTATACCGGAACCCGGAGGCAGACTCTGAGAAACCACCATCCCGGTTCCATTCATTACATACCGTACTCCCAGTCGCGATAAAATTGTAATAGCATCCTTAATATGATAATTGCTAAGGTCAGGCATAATTTTCTTTTCAAGGCATACAGAAATCAATTCCGGGTCAGGTGAATGATATGCTGCGTTAGTATACACAACATCCTCATCCTGTGAATTGCTTACCCCGGCAACTTTAATATCCTGGTTGATCTTTTCGTTTTCCAATGGTCTGATTATCCCCGGATCACGCTCAATGATTCTCTGCACTACTTTCCTGAATACAGGCGCTGCTGCAAGACCGCCGTACCTGCCTACTTTAGGTGAATTCAAAAGTATCAGGCAGACAATCCTAGGACTTTCAGCCGGAAAGAATCCGATGAACGAAGAATTATAACTTGCTTTCGAGTAGCTGCCGTCTATCAGACGCTGTGAGGTTCCTGTTTTTCCTCCGATTGACACACCATCGATCTTAGCATTTTTACCGGTACCATTTTCAACCACTCCTGTAAGCAGCTTCCTCATCCTGAGAGAGGTGGATTCTGAAATTACTCTTCTTACTTCACGGGGAGTGTTCTTTACGATAGTATTTCCATCCCTGCTTACTTCCTTCAATAGTATCCTTGGTTCATACAGTATACCTCCGTTCACTACTGCGCAGTACCCTGTAATGAGCTGAAGAGGTGTAACCGCTATCTCATAACCGAACGACATAAATGTTTTGGTAAGGCTCCCCCAGGCATCGGGTTTTTTAAGGGTGCCTTTTACTTCACCGGGCAGAGATATCGAAGTGAAATTTCCGAATCCGAACCCGCGTGCATATTTATAAAATGATTCATCGTCGAGCCGTTGTACAAGCTTTGATATACCGATGTTGCTCGACTGTTCAATAATTCCTCTAACCGAAAGGTAAGCGTGTTCATGCGTATCGCTTATGTATACCGATTTTACTTTGTACCTGCCGTTCTCAACAAAAACAGTTTCGTCTTCTTTGCAAAGGTTCTGATCGAGTAATGACGCGAGTGTGAATGTTTTAAATGTAGAACCTGGCTCATAGGTGTCTGTTATTGCCCTGTTCCTTCTCTGGTCGTCCGAATAATCCCAGTAATTATTGGGATCAAAGTCCTGGTTATTTGCCAGTGCCAGTATCTCTCCTGTATTTGGATTCATGATGATACCCACGCCTGAGGCGGCCTCAAATTCATTCACGCCCGCAGCAAGTTCATCTTCCAGGATCGACTGATAAGCTTTATCAATTGTGAGATAAATATTAAGACCCGGAACAGCTGGTTTTGTCTGTTCTTCTTCAACCGTAATCATATCACCGATAGCATCTCTCTCAACTATCATTGCACCGTCTTCACCGGCCAGAATATCATCAAAAGTTTTGGCTATACCGCTTACACCGCTGTAATTGTTATTCACATACCCGAGGATATGAGCAGCAAGATCTTTATAGTAATAAACCCGCGAAGGGTCGTCAACAGAAAAAACTGAAGGCATCCTGACACTTTTCAGTAGAATAGCCTTTTCTCCGGAGACCTTCTTTTCAAGGCAGACATTCCTTCCTTTTGCCTTCATCAGGTTAAGGTAATGTGTTTTAGATTTCCCGAATACTGAAGCAAACTTTTCGGCAATTTTAATCTTATCGGCCGCAGAGGTCATTCGCATGTCAGCAAAGAAGCTGATGTCATCCCTATTATATACCAGGAGAGAATTATTCCTGTCGTAAATTAGTCCCCGTTCGGCTTTAATCTTATCTACTGAAGTCTGCTGCCTCTCCGCATAATACCTTAGCTCTTCACTTTTTACTATCTGGATATCAACCAGTTTGATTATCAGTATTACAAAACTGATAAAAGCAAAAAGGACTATAAGCAGCAATCTTCGGTTAATCATACTTTTCTTTTAACTGATTTTCAATTTGTTCAATTTGTTCCTTATCAACCTTAACTTTCAAGACCGGCGGGCCTCCTCTAATCATTCCGAGTTCTTTTTCCGCGATCTCAGTTATTCTTTCTTCCGAGGACAGAAACTGATGTTTAACTGTAAGGTTAACCTGCCAGTTGCTTTTCAGATCCAGTTGTTTTTCCGCGAGTATTTTGTCTTTGGTAAGCTCTTCACATTTCAACTTTATACCGACATAAAAAAGTACCAGTACTATAAAGGAAGTAAAGAGAAGAATACTAAATAAGAGGAATGGTTTTGAACCTTTCTTCATACTCTCTCCGCTGCTCTGAGCTTTGCGCTCCTTGCCCTGGGATTTAATGAAGTTTCTTCTAATGAAGCTGTAACAGGTTTCCGGGTAAGTATCTTCAGCCTCCTTTCCTTATCGCACTGGCAGACAGGATATTCTTTTGGACAAATGCAATCAAGGTTTTCATATTTAAAGGTTTCCTTAACAATTCTATCTTCAAGTGAATGATAAGAAATAACCACAATCCGTCCGCCTTTATTCAACAGGTTAACAGATTTATCCAGAAAGGTCTTAAGCACTCCCAGTTCGTCATTTACATATATTCTCAGCGACTGGAAAATTCTTGATAATGTTTTATTCTGATTCTTAAACGGAATCACTCCTTTAATTATTTCCGTAAGCTGGGATGTAGTTTCAATACTTTGTTCAATCCTTCGCCGGCCAATCTCCCTTGCGATCCTTCTGGAAAGTCTTTCTTCTCCGTAATTGAAGAATATATCTGCAAGATCCTCTTCAGAAAATGAATTTATTATATCGGCTGCGCTGACAACTTTGGACTTATCCATCCTCAGATCCAGTTTCGCTTCCTCTCTGTAAGTAAATCCCGAGGAGGGATTGTCGAGTTGAAACGAGGAAACTCCAAGATCTGCAAAAATTCCGTCAAAGAACCCGAAAGATTCTATCTTCGCGATTACATCTATTTCAGTAAAATTAAAATTATAAATTCTTGCCCGGTCATCTTTTGAAAATTTATCCTTTGAAAAGCTGAAGGCATCCTTATCTACATCTGCAGCAGCAACAACCGCATCCTTATTCAGAATATTTAAGAACGCTTCAGTATGTCCGCCGAATCCCAGAGTCGCATCAAAATACTTTCCTGATTTGTCCGTTATCAGGTACTCAATACTTTCATTCAATAAAACAGGCGTGTGATGAGTTTTCATCTTTACGCCATTACTTTTGCGGCAATCTCTTCATAAGTTTCAGAAGACTGTTTCAGATACACATTATAAGTATCAGGATTCCATAATTCAATCTTCTTAAGTGCACCTAAAACCAGAACTTCTTTTTCAATATTTGCGTATTCTAATAATTTCGGCGGAATTAAAATCCGTGATTGTGAATCGAGTGTGTCTTCCACAGCATGCTGTAATATCAATCTGATAAACTTTGCTTCCTGCGGATTGAAAGGATTGAGGCCGATTAGTCTTTGTTCAAATAGCTGCCATTGGTCCATTGGATAAACATCGATACAGGGAACCGTTCCCTGTGTCATTACAAAGGTATCGTTAGCCTCGGGAGAGAGCTGACGCCTTAATTTAGCGGGTATACTTAACCTTCCTTTGGAATCTACGGAGTATGTATATTGTCCTCTGAACAAATCCTTCAACCTCTATTGGTAAAATTCACCACAATTCCCCACAACTCCCCAAAATTAACATAATTTAATCTGGAAAGTCAAGAATTTTTTTTCATTTTCACCACAAACAGTAAAAGAATTTTACCTTTACATGTTGATGTGTGCGAAATGAACCGGAATTGCTTAAAACTCCAGCCGAATGGTAAATAAGGTGTAAAGGATATTTGACCTGGACTATAATTAAAAGGAAAAATAACATTAAGTTTACTGATGAAGAATTCTCAATAAATAATAACTAGCAGAATAAATGATAGGTAAAAATAATGTTGGCAAAATCATATTTTCTGATCATAGCATTGCTTGGAATCCTGATGGCAGGATGCAGCAATAACAATAGGGAGAACAAAGAAGTTCCGGCTTCGCGAAAAGACACTGTAACGACCAATTTTTTTGGTACCGAAGTTTCGGACCCTTTCCGGTGGCTTGAAAACAATGATTCGCCTGAGGTAAAGCAATGGATTGCAGATCAGAATAAATATTCAGATAAAGTTCTTTCCGGATTTCCTGAAGGGAAGAAGATTGAAGAAAGAATACAGGAACTGGAAACTACTTCAGTTGAACAGTATAATCCGAAATTAATGAACGGTAAGTTGTACTTCATGCAGTCTACTCCGCCTCAGGCTCAGGCAGTTGTGGCTACAAAAAACTGGCCCGACGGAAATACAACCGTGCTTGTTGATCCCAATATTATGGAAAGCGGTACCGCAATAACCGATTTCTGGCCATCTCCTGATGGAAGTTATCTGGCTTATACAACCGCAGAGGGGGGCACAGAAGCCGCGACTATACATATAAAAGACATAAAATCCGGAAAAGTCCTTAACGATTCTTTAGTTAGTGCGGGAGGCGGCGCAACTCCTGCAGGTATGGCCTGGGATGCTGATGCAAAAGGATTAACCTATGTTCGTCTGCCGATGCCCGGAACAGTACCTGATTCTATCTCTCAGTTTAATGCGGCTTTATATCATCATGTTCTGAACGAGCCTCAGGAAAATGACAAACTGGTTTTCGGAAAGGACCTTTCTAAAATAGCCGAGTATATATTCATTCCGTCTGACGATGGAAAGCAGGCTGCAATGTTTGTTCATTTTGGTGACGGTGATCCTGACTATGTTTACATACGTCAGAGTACCGAGGAATGGAAGCAGGTGCTCGACACCAGCGCAGACGTAAGAGTTGCAGATGAGATGAATTCAGGAGCGGCCTGGGATGCCGATAATAATCTTCTCCTGGCTGCTTACGGTGATACTCCCCAAGGTAAAATTTTATCTATTTCTAAAGATGGTACATCAAAGGTTCTGGTTCCTCAGGGTGACTGGATTTACATTTCTGTGGCTGTCATTAAAAATGGTTTCCTTTTAACTAAAGTTAAAGGACCGAATTGGAAAATAGATCAGTACGACAGGCAGGGTAAATTCGTCAAAACATTAGGACTCCCGGGTGATGGTATAGGAATTAATGCAGTTGCGTCTTCACCTAAATCTTCTACTGCATTGATCTCTTATTCAGGCTGGACGTTTCCCGAGAAATGGGATACATATAATGCTGATTCCGGTGAACTTAAAACCATATTCAAAGTAAATCCTGCGGCTGACTATTCAAAGGTTAAATACAGCGTAATAGAGGCAACATCGAAGGATGGTACAAAAATACCCATAACGATTGTAAGAATGGACAGTGTTACTCCAAACGGTCAGCGTCCCACTATTGTTTATGGATACGGTGGCTTTGGTATTACAGAGAAGCCGCACTTTGTAGGGCCTTATTTAGTATGGCTGGAAAACGGAGGAGTATTTGCCTATGCAAATATTCGCGGCGGCGGCGAATTCGGTGAAGGATGGCATGCTGCGGGTATGCTCGGTAAGAAACAGAATGTATTTGATGATATGTACGCCGCAACCCAGGCAATGGTTATGAACAAATGGACGGACAAAGAACACCTTGGAATAATGGGCGGTTCTAACGGCGGTTTGCTTATGGGTGCGCTTCTTACTCAGCATCCGGATGCTTTTAAAGCTGTGGTAAGTTTTGTAGGAATTTATGATATGGTAAGGAATGAATTATTTCCAAATGGACAATATAATATTAGCGAATATGGTACATCTGCCAATCCGGAGAGTTTTGGCTGGCTGTATGCATACTCTCCTTATCATCATGTAAAACCAGATACCAAGTATCCCGCTGTGCTGCTTGAGACGGGTATGAACGATCCCCGTGTTGCATCATGGCAGTCGAGGAAGTTCACCGCAGCTCTCCAGGATGCCAATACTTCGGATAACCCTATAATACTGTTAACGAGAATGAACGAAGGTCACGGAGTTACATCTTCCTTTAGTCAGCGTATAGGTAATTACGCAGCTTCAATGACATTCTTCGCCCACGAACTGGGTTTAAATATGAAATAAATTCATCTTAATTAAGCGCTACCGGCTGCTGCCTGGTTGAATGGTTTTTTGTGTTAATATCCAGGCATTGCTGGTAGCAAGTATTTCCGCTGATTTTCCTTTGTATTTTTCGTTCAGTGGAAATTTATTTAGTTTCAGCAATCCCAGACTGCGGGGATCAATATTCGGTTTGTTTAATAGTATGCGGTGTCCTTCGGATTCAAATAATTTCAAAAAGTCATCGTGTCTTAATCGATTCATATACATATATCTGTTTCCTCCATACCTGTTCCACTCACTGTCAGAATATTTAAGAAAATTTATCGGAGTTATATTCTTATCTGAGTGAGAAAAATGATCACTATAATCAATCAGATGAATGAAAAGCCCGGACTCTGTAGTTATTCTATTCCCTTCAATAATAATTTTTCTGAGAATGTCTGGTTGAATATGTTCAAACACTGTATTTGAAGTATAAAAATCTATACATCTGTCATCTAATCCGGTATTTGCAGCATCGCCAGGAGCTATATATTTAATTCTGCATAATTTAAGGACTTCGGCTGTAACTCCATCTTTATAGTCCTTCAATGCTATAACTTCATCTAATCTTTCCTTTCTCAAATAAGGAAAAAGCAGGTTCTCAACTTCAGCCCTGTTTTGTGAAAAGTATTGAATTAGCTTCTGGACTAATTCATCCTCTAAATAGGGATTCAAATCTATCGTAATTGTACCTTGCGCTCCCATCAACCAATAAACTATAGGCACCACCGGAACCCTTCCGGTACCGACTTCAAAGAACATCTTTGATGAAGGATCGATATTAAGTGATTTAATCAGCTTCCATGTTTCAAGTCCTGCTTTTAACCCCCTTACAGGATTTAGATTTTTTAAAGTACCAAACTTTCTTTGCAGACGATAGTATACCGAATAAGAAATATTAGACGGCAGTGCTGCAATGACATTCTGTATATATGCCTTCATCTTCCAATTCATCTCAAATCCATAGGTCAATCATGTTTATTGAAAGTTAGATGTGAATGTTCATCGTAATCCAAAAGGGCAGTGTTAATGAAAAGAACCTTAAGTTTGATTCAGAGCCAACTGCCGGAATCGAACCGGCGACCTACGCATTACGAATGCGTTGCTCTACCAGCTGAGCTAAGTTGGCTTTTAAAAATAAAAATGGCAAATGCAAAATAACCATTTACCATTTTATTATACAAGACGATACTGAGTAATTATCTTAATTTCTTTTTATGACGATTCTTTCTCAGTCTTTTTTTCCTCTTGTGTGTAGCCATTTTATGGCGTTTACGTTTTCTTCCACAAGGCATTATTTGCTCCTATTTTTTATGTGATTCTAATAATTCCTGAGCCTTCTTCCCTATTTCGGAATTAGGATCAATCTGAACGGCCTTTTTTAGCCATTCCTGAGATTTTTCAAAATTTCCAGCTGTTAAGTTAACAATTCCCAGGTTTAAATACCCAATCTGATGATCAGGAGAATATTGGATGGCTTTTTCCATTTGTTTTACAGCTTCATCGTAATTGTGGAGATTGTAGTAACAAACTCCCATATCTATCCGTGCATCTGCGTTGGATGGGTTTTTATCCAGGTATTTCTGGTAATCCACAATCGCCTGTTCGTATAAACCCGAGTCATTTTTAAGATGAGCCAGTTCCAGCAGACTTTCTGTATCATCAGGATTACTTTTTACACGGGCCTCCAGGTCATTGATCCTCTGAATATTATTAAGATCTACTCCCGAACTTTGACCCGTTACCTGGTTCTGCACAGCGGGTTCCGGTTCATTGGAACTCAATACCCCCGATGACCAGAGAATAATAAAAATAACAATGATAACTCCCCCGAAAATCATCAGGAGTTTTTTCTGATCAAGTTCTTTTGGTTTGGCAGGCGGTGATTTTCTAGCCGCTGTGGTTTTTAATTTATTTTGCTTTGGCCTGTTTTCTTTCGGTTTATTTTCCTTTAGACTTGATTTCTCCAGTGTTTTCTTTTCCAGTCTTCTTTTTCGTTACAATCTTCTCTGCCTGGCTTCCCTTTAATACAGCTCCGCAATACTTGCAGACTCTGCTGTCTGCGGGATTCTCCTCACCGCAGTTATTGCAGATCATTACCTTCTCAATTTGTTTTTCACGGATCTCTTCAGATCCCTCATTGTCCGCAATGTTTCGTAAATCAAATCCGCACTCGGGACAAAAATTATACTCCTGCTCAAGATTACTTCCGCAAGAGGGACAAAATTTAACCATTAACAATTAACCTTCTTTTTCCTTCATTCCTGCATCCACCATCTCCTTAAAATCTTTGGAGAATTTAAATGTGGGAACGTAATGTTCGGGCACGAAAACCTGCTCTCCCGTTTTTGGATTACGGGCCTGCCTCTCTTTTTTCTTTTTTACTTTATAACTTCCAAATCCCCGGATCTCAATATTCCTTCCTTGTTTCAGGGCATCGATTACCGTTCTGAAAAAACCTTCAATAATTGCCTCGGTTTCCAAGCTTGGTTAAACCGGTACCTGTCGCCACTTTATCAACTATGTCAGCCTTCGTCATGCTTATCTCCCGCTTGCTTACTTAAGTTTATTCTAACTCATTGTTATTTAATGAGTTAAATTATTAAAGGGGCGGAAAAAAATCAATTATTTGTATATCCCGGTAATGTACAACACATTATTCTTACTAGAGTTACGGCACTTTGTTTCATCTCAAAATGATAATATTTCCCATTATTTGATGAAAAGGACAGCAAATATACGTTTATTTTTTAATTTATTAATGGTATAAATATTGAAACTTTATATGAAAACTCATCTTTTTGTGTGTCGATAATGGAACTTATACAAATTATAGAATCTACTGTATTCATTTTCAGTCTCGGACTTTTGGTCTTGCTCATAATGTCTTACCTCCTCTTCAAGGTAAAGAATCGTACTGTTAACCTCCCGCTTGAAAGCTCCGGGCCTGGTGAGGAAGAGGGAATTATTTATGAAAAAACCGGAGAGCATGAAATAACAAATGAACAGGAAATCCGGCTCAGGAAAAGATTCACCGTGGTAAATGAACTAGAAAATGAGGCACCTGGTCCTTCAAGACTTTCGAGGGGTTATGAAATGAATTCCCGTTTCTATATCTATAAACCCGGAAGAAATAAAATCGTTACGAACCTTCAGCTGTCAAGAATCAAAAATTAAACAAACTCCGGCCGCTGCCGGCAGGTAAAATCAGAACGGCCCAGCTTTCGAAAACGATTTGGTTAATCGCTCTACTTTCCCAACCCGGGTCAGATTTTATTTCCCGCTCTGTTGGAATTCCGTATTTGTTACCATCTTATGCGAATCATAAGGTGCAGCAGCTCCTCCCAGATATTTATGGAACCATTCCAGATGAGCATTATAGTATAGAGGCATCGATTTAACAAAATCCGGCCAGTGACCATCGTTCTTGAAAATGATCAACCGGGAATCAATTCCAAGTGACTGCAGCGTAGTAAAAAACTGTATGCTCTGAGTATAAGGTACACGGTAGTCCCTTTCCCCTGTTAGAATTAAAGCAGGGGTCTTAAAATTATCAACATAGGTAGAAGGAGAATATTTTTTATAAAGCTCTGAATTCCATGGTCGTCCCTTCAGATCCCAATTTATAAACCAAAGTTCTTCAGTTGCACCCCACATCGATTCCAGGTCAAATATTCCCATCATAGAAGCAAGACATTTGAACCTGTGGGTTTGGGCTTCAAACCAATCCATCATATATCCGCCGAATGACCATCCCATCGCTCCAACCCTGCTTGTATCGACATATGGGAGCGTTTCAAGAGAATCAGTTACCTTCATAAGATCCTCGAAAACCTTACCTCCCCAGTCACCGCTGATCTCTTCGGTATACTCTGCGCCGAAACCTGTTGAACCGTGAGGATTAGGGAATGCTACAACATAACCGGCACCGGGATATACCTGCCAGTCGCCTCTGAATGAATCCATCCATTGTCCCTGTGGACCGCCATGTACATTCAGGATTAAAGGATATTTTTTATTGGGATCAAAGTTATGAGGTTTAACAATAAACACCTGTACCTTATGACCGCCTGCTCCCTCAACCCACATCTGCTCAGCAGGCTTCACATCTACTTTTTCAAGGAAATCTTTGTTCATTGAAGTCAGAGGCTTATAAACTTTTGTATTGGTGTTTATACCATAAATTTCTGAAGGTTTACCTACCGAACTCGACAGATAGTATATAGTTTTCTGATCAGGGGAAATATCATACGCGAATACTGAAACATTATCAGTAATCTGTTTAATGCTGTCATCCTTCATCTCTAATTCATAAACCGGCGCAGTACCCTGGTAAGCCGCGGTGAAATAGAGTGTTTCCGAGTTGTTACCCCATTTTACAGCACTAATAGAGTTATTAAAATTTTCTGTGAGGTTTGAAATCTTTTTTGTCTGACGGTCGTATATTGCCACCCTGTACCTGTCGGCTTCATATTTCGGTGTCAGCTGCATTCTGAATGCAATGTATTTGCCGTCAGGCGAATAGACAGGTGAACCATCCCATGATTTATTTGAGGATGTAATATCAACGGCCCTTCCACCTTCTGCCGGAACGATAAACAGATCGGAGTTTGTAGATACTGCAAGGTTGGAACCTGGATTCTTTGCATAGCATATCTCTTTACTATCGGGTGAGAAGGCATACTTAACATTGCCGCCAAGCTTGTACATATCAGATAAAAGTTCGCTGTGCGAAATATCGGTATACTTACCTGTTTCAAGATTATATACGAAAAGATGAGTTTCTTTCTCACCCCTGTATTCTGTCCAGTGTCTGAATAGCAGACTGTCGGCAACATATGCCTGCAGAGGTCCATCTTTGGTTGACTTAAGCAGTTCCTTGTTACAATCATTATCAGTTCCACATCCGGGGAAAATATCAGTGGTAAACGCGACAAGATTTCCGTCAGGAGAAAGAACCGGGTCTGATATCCCGGTAGATAAATCAGTTAACTTATCAGTCTTCCCGCTTTTTGTATCGTATTCATATAATTGATTATCAATCAGGTAATATAATTTTGTATCATCATTCGACCACAAGGGTGTCGTTTCATTTTTTTCTGTAGCTATGGCTTTCTTTGTACCGGAACCATCGATGTTCATAACGTAGATATCCGAATTCGATTTTCCCTCTCTCATGTTATAATTAGTTACTGTAAACGCTATTTCGTTGCCTGAGTGAGAAAGTACCGGTTCGCCAACGTATTTTACCTTGTAAAGATCTTCAATAGTGAAAACACTTTTCTGTGAGTATAACTGTGAGGATATTGAGAACAATACAATGATTGAAAGGACGAACGTTTTCATTTGACTCTTTCCATAATATTCAAAAAATAAATTTATACATTATTATATAATAGAATCAATAATTCGTGGTGATAATAGTCAAAGAGTGCGGCTTCTCCGAAGCTTAAATTTTTATGGGGTATGTAAAGTTTGCGGATCTAAGAATTTGGTTGACAGTAATGAAGCCTCAGTAAAGCCTAACATATACGTCCAGGTTGGATGGAGGGAATTGATCATCGTACAGCTTCTGCGAAGCTGTAGTGGGATTTAGGAAGCCTGGGCATAAACATTGAGTGAGAACTTATCCCGGAAAGCAATTAAATTTTCGGGAGGCGTTCCAGGTATGAGCTGTTGCTCAGGATCGCAAATGTATCTATTCTCCTAAGTTCTTCAAGGTTAAGACAATCCATATAACTCATCGAACTTCTTAATCCGTCAGATATCCCGTCAATTACATTCTTCACTACGCCCTTATACGGCACCATCGTTTCTTCACCTTCAATAAATTCGTTTCTCATCTTAACACCGAACGAAGCAGAACCACGATATTTCTTCCAGAGCTGTCCATTGTATTTTATTACTTCGCCGGGAGTCTCTTTTGTTCCCGATAGCATCCTTCCAAGCATAACTGCGTCTGCACCAAGCGCAATGGCTTTTGCAGTATCGCCGGGACTTTTAATCCCGCCGTCGGCTATAACTTTTATCTTCAGCTTTTTATCGTTACGCGAGTAAAGTACATTAAGCAGAGACGATACCTGTCCAATTCCGATGCCTGTCTGTATGGAGGTTGTGCACACGCTGCCGCTTCCAATCCCGACTCTTACCGCATCCGCGCCGGCAGATTCAAGCTGTTCCAATGTAGCTCCATGGGCAATATTGCCCACAATAATTCTTATATTATACTTTTTCTTAATCTCTTCGGTATGGCATAATACTGCTTTATTATTCGCGTTGGCAGTATCGATACAGATGATATAATTTTTCGCTGCCAGCTTTTCTACTGTTTCCATAGGTGTATTCAAGGCGACAGAAACTGCCTTCAGGTTTACGCCGTTTTTCTGATCGTGCATAACATCTTCGAGAGAAGAATCGAATCTGTTAAGAATACCTATACAGCCCAGACGGCTAAGTTCTTTTGCCATCTCGATACCGGTAACAGTATCCATTGGACTGGATAACACAGGAAGGTTAAGTTTCTCTCCTAAAAATTCGCATACCGTATTTGCTTCACTCCTTGATTTAATACGTGAAACCGCGGTAGGGATAAGACTTATATCATCATAAGTTAATGACTGCTGAAATTCGTTCAATTCTCTTTTTGTATAAACTTTCATTTGACTCTGTATTTAGAATAAATTGATAATTGTTAATTGTTAATTGCAAGCTGCTAACCGTTTATCAGCTTTTCAGCTTCATCCAGAAGCATATTCATTTTCTTTGTAACAGCCAGAATAGGATCGGGTGAATTCATATCCACACCTGCGCCGGCAAGAATATTTATAGAATAGTCGGAACTGCCTGATTTAAGGAAGTTCAGGTATTTCTCAACAGCGGGCTGACCTTCCCGCAGCACTTTCTGTGCAAGTACTTCCGAAGCCGCAAACCCCGTAGCATACTGGTAAACATAAAAGTTGTAATAGAAGTGAGGTACCCTCGCCCAGGTGAATTCCTCTTCCCTGTCGATGACCATTTCCGGTCCCCAGTATTTACGGTAAATATCCTTGTACAGCGTGCAAAGATCCTCAGAATTCAGTGCCATACCCTTTTCGGTTTTATCATAAACAAGCGCTTCGAACTCGGCAAACATTGTCTGCCTATAAAATGTAGAGGTTACATTATTAAGATATTTTTCTATAAAATATAATTTCTCTTCACGGGTCTCAGCCATCTTTATAAAATACTCAAGCAGAAGAGATTCATTAAAAGTTGATGCAACTTCCGCAAGGAATATGGTATAATTTGAATAAACAAACGGCTGGGTTTTACCCGTATAAAATGAATGCATATTATGACCCATTTCGTGACTCAGGGTAAATACATCGTTCAGCAGGTCTGTCCAGTTAAGGAGTACATATGGGTGAACACCGAAGGTTGTTCCCGATGAATAAGCCCCGCTTTTCTTTGCCTGAGTTTCATAAACATCAATCCACCTGTTCTCAAAAGCATTCTGAAGCGAGCTCAGATAATTTTTACCAAGAGGCTTCAATGCTTCCAGAACAATGTTCTTAGCTTCTTCATAGGGATACTTTCTGTCGAATGCCGCGGGGAAAAGGGTAACATATACGTCATAAGGATGCAGTTCCTTAAGTCCCAATATCTTCTTTTTCATCGCAGCCCATCTGTACATAGGAGAAAGGTTCTCATTCACCGTCTTAACAAGATTATCGTAAACAGTAACAGGGATGTTATTCCGTCCGAGGGCTGCTTCCCTGGCGCTTCCGTACTTTCTCGCCCTTGCTTCGAATATATTTGATTTCAGGCTACCCGAAAATAATACAGACAGCGTATTAGCATATTCAACGAAAGGTTTGAAGTAAGCGCGAAATGACCGCTCCCTGTACTCTCTGTCGCCAGAATACATCGCTGCATAAAACCGGCCATGCGAAAGCTGAACCTCATTCCCCTGCTCATCTTCAACCACCGGGAACTTCATATCAGCATTTGTGAACATCGAAAAAACATTATACGATGTAGGTGTGAGTTCTCCTGCCAGGGCAAGTATTTCTTCTTCTTTTTGAGTAAGTGTGTGAGATTTCTTCCTTAAAAGATCTTCTATGGAATGGCGGTATACCTTCAGCTCGTCATTAGAGTTGATCATTTTGTTCAGCCTGTCGGCAGGTATTTTCAGCAGCTCAGGTTTGATGAAAGAACTTATAGTAGATACACGGGAATAAAGCGATTTAACCCGTTCATCCATCGACTGATATTTTCCCACCCTCAGATCACCGTCTTTCGCAAGCATAGTATATAGATAAAGTCTTTCCAGCTTTATTCCAACCTCGTCATCAAATTTCAGACATTCGATCAGCTTTTCAGCACTTTCACCCAGCTTGCCGGTAAAACTTTTATACCTATCAAGATTATCCTGTATCCATTTGAAGTCGGCTTCCCAATTCTCAACTGACTCATAGATGTCATTTAAATTCCATTTGTACTTTTCCTCTATCTCTTCTCTTGAGGGGAGAGCTAATGTTCCCGTTGATTCCGGAAAATGTTCTTCCTTGTGTAAGTTACTCATAGTGAAAAACCCCTGTTCAGGTTTTATGAAAAAGATTTAATTATTAGTTAATAATTGTTATTTGATATAAAGCATTTTACGCGATAACATCATTCCTTTGAACTTCAGTTCATATATATAAACGCCGCTCGATAGTTCAGCTTTATCAGGATTGAAATTAACAGAATAGTCTCCCGTATTCTTCTCACCCTCAAGCAGAGTCATAACTTCATTGCCAAGAATATCGTAAACCTTTAAACTCATATTACCACTTTCAGGGAGTCTGAACCTTATCTTTGTCTCCGGGTTAAAAGGATTCGGATAATTCTGAAGCAGTTCAAATTCTGCGGGAGAATAAACCGGAGTTCTAACATCTGTAATCGTTGGTATTAGCATAGTTTTAAGTCCCGGTACATTAATAGTCCCGTATCCAAGCACGGTCAGATCAATAGTTTTCGAAGGCATTATCTCCTGAACCAGCCAGGTATTCTGAGAGAACCATTTGGTTGTTTCCAGCCGGATGAACTCAATGGGAAACCCCGCTAAAATATAGCTGACAGTAGTTGAAAGCAGAAACTTTTTACAGTCAAAAGTTCCGGCATCTGTCTGTATTGTTTCATCATCCAGTCTTTTACCAAGGTATTTGAAACGAAGAGGCAGATTATTACCGCTGATATTAAGAGTTGTATCTTTTGAAAATATGGTATATTCGGTGTTGACTGACTGCCCGAACCGGAAAACAGAATACCAGTCCTCAAGCGATTGAATTACGCCAAACAATGTAGAATCAAGCCCGATTGAATCAAGTAAAGTTGTCAGACTGCCGAGATTAGAAACTCTGAAATACTGATAGCCATCGCTATTCTCAAATGAGAAGAAAGAACTATCGGTAAAGGGCATATAATTTATAAGGTCATATGTCCCGTTTTTAGATAAAACAATATCCGTGCTTCTTCCCATATAGTTCGAAACGACTGCAAACGAATCAACCCTGAAATATGTCAGCGCGTTAACTTCATTATTTACTGAATCCAACGGGATAACTTTATAATCCCATCTATATCCTGTAGACTGAGGAAAATAATCCCCGGCCTGCTGGGCAAACGTAAATGTTGCGGTTAAGGTCAATAAAACTGAAAGTATAATTCTTTTCATTTTACAGCCATTGGTTAAGTTAATATTCAGACTGAAGCCACAGTACAACCTTTGCAATTTAATGAAATACAATCTCAATTTCTAAATAAAATCATCAGATTAATTCAGGATATTTTTTTTCTATTCAGGAGGCTGTATAATGCAGTGACAACCAGCAAAAGGAGGAAAAAGGAGGGAATTATGTACGACGAATACAGCCTGCCTGTTTGAAAGAATCCCTCCCAGCTGCTGTATTCTCTTGCGAAGAAAATATTGATTAAAATCTCAGAACTGCTTCCAAATAAAAGAACTATACCCCATACCGAACTAAATAAGATAAATGAAAACCAATAGATGTTTTGAAGCCTGGTTACGAAGAACGATACAGTTAACGCAGCCAGAATAAAAGATGCGGCACTGAAGGGTAAAAAGTCCCCGTTAAATGGAATAAATTCAAAACCAAACAAAAGCACTATTCCCGCGAATACTTTTAAGAAAGAAAGATTCCCTGATCCTGAAATTAATGAAAGGGTCATAAAAAGCATACATAACTGGGGAAAATTCCAGGCAAAGTAAATGGGGTAATCAATAATGGAAGATATGCCGAACTCGTAAAAGTAATCGGGATCACCCTGTTTGACCTGATTAAGCAGGTATAAGACGATCAGGACAGCGGCAAGTGAAAACACAAAGATGAAGAACGGGATGACCTTTTTCCTGAGGAGAGGCCGTTTAAATGATTCCCACAGCTCAGAGAGACTCTCCTTATTCAGCAGCACCGCAAAAGGAAGAATACACCCGATGTGAAAACGGAATCCCAGGAAAATAAAATATGTTTCCAGACCGAAGTATCTCAACGCAATACCCGCGGCGTTAACGAGTACCAATGCAAGGAAAATCCTTGAATTACTCAAACTGTAACTTCCTCAGGATCATTTAATCTCTTCTTTTTTAAGTTCGGTACCAACTCCATGATCATAAACCAGTTTCCCCCCGTGATCCCCTGTCTGATATACGAGATACAATCCTATTGCCGCAAGCAGAATGAAAAGATATTTTGCTGCACCAGTAAATTTCTTTTTAAGAAAAAGGAAAGTTCTAAGCACCAGCAGTCCTGTAAAATACCACAAAGTTATTGTAGCATAATCCTCATGCTCGGAAATAAGTTTTGTTGGTATAGCTGCTCCTTTCCCTTTCCATTTTGAAGCGATCTCAGCGGCCTGGTTGCCGGTAATAACAGCCGCAACAGCAGCCAGCACCCCCAGAAAGAGAAACAGATACGCAGCCTTCTGAAAGAATTCCTTCCCTGACAGTATTCCCGCAATCTCAAGCAGCGCATATATCACCAGAAAGGCGATAGGAAAATGAACCAGTTGAGGGTGAAGCTGTGAGAGGAACTCCATCTAACTCCTTAATTTACTAAAATGGACTTTTATTAATAACCTGATCACTATTATTCCGTTAGGGAACCACATTTGTAACCTCTATATACCCCCTCAGCCTCGAGACCGTAAGTATTGCACATTTGTAAAACCACAGGTTTAAACAATACATTTTCTCTCTAACTTCTCCAAATTAATACTTTACTTTGAAAAGAAATAATCCTTTTGCGGGGACAGCCTCTGCAGCCTTCTCACGGTCCCGGGCATTGATTACTTCTTCAATATATTCCCTGCCAAGGTTATTCTTCAGCGCAAAAAGCTGGGTTCCGATAATGGTGCGCACCATTCCATGCAGAAACCTGTCTGCCGATATATAAAAAACTGTCAGGCCCCGGGTTTCCTTCCAATGCGCCAGGTAGATTTCACACACCATATTTTTTGTATCGGTATTCTTCCTCGAAAATGAACTGAAGTTGTGCCTCCCCGGGAGAGATTCAGCCAATCTGTTTAATTTTACACAATCGATATCAGGATGATAGAACCACGAATAATTAGAATAGAACGGCGACTTATACCTCGAAATAAGGTAAATATATGATCGCTTCTTCGCATCAAATCTTGAGTGAAAAGTTTCATTTACCTTTTCCAGCTTCAGAATTGAAATATCCCGGGGCAGAACCGAGTTTAGCGAATAAGGAAATCTATGCTGATCGATTTCCTGCTCAGTTCTGAAATTGGCTGTCTGACCCAGCGCATGCACTCCTGTATCAGTTCTCCCCGACCCAATAAGATTTACTTTCTCCTTGAGTAAAATTTCAATCGATTCAGTAATCTTCTGCTGCACAGTCATCTGACCCTTTTGAATCTGCCAGCCGGAATATCCTGTACCGTCGTACTGGATTATTAGTTTATAGTTATTCAATGTCACGTTAAAGCTAATTTATAGCGGTAAAAATAACTATAACGGCTAAAAACAGGAAATAAAATCATTTTTAGTTTTTTTTCAAACTTAATCACACAGCCTGTCTACTGTGACTATAATAATAGTTAAAGGAGACAGTTACCGATATTTTGAAGCCGTGTTAGAAGTAAAAACTTTGAGGAGTAAATATGCTGTGGACTATTTTTGTAATCCTTCTGATCCTATGGCTGCTGGGTGTGGTAACGTCTTACACCCTGGGCGGCTTTATCCACATATTACTGATCATTGCAGTGGTAGTGCTTATAATTAGATTAATTCAGGGACGGAGAGTATTATAAATCAAAGAATTATTAATTAACAGGAAAGGGAAAATTATGAATAAGAAAATTGTTTTATCACTCGTTTTAAGCGTGTTTATGTTATTCATATTCACATCCTGCTCAGACAGGAATAACGAGAACAAAACTGACACCAATGGGACAACTATGAATGAGAATAGCAATCCGAACACAAATCCCAATGCTGCAGAGAATCAGCCCGTGGTAATATTCAGTTATAATAAGGACTATACGTACGATCAGAGGGATGAATTGAAGGATGATCTTAATGATGCGATAGATAACCTTAATGATAAGATCGATAATATGCAGGACAAGGCAGATAATTCAAGTCAGCAAACCCAGGACTGGTATAACAACCAGATTAAAAATCTGAAGGATAAAAGAGATAAACTAAAAAATGAAGTAGATAAAATTGATGATACTTCAAAGGACAACTGGGATCAGTTTCAGACCAACGTAAGACAGGACTGGAATGATGTACAGCAGTCGTGGAACAACATTCTTGATCATATGAAAGCTGACACGAATAATTATTAAAAAATAATCTCACACAAGAAAAGAGGCTGTGAAACTCAGCCTCTTTTTTTTTGCTGTAAACCGTAATTGCGAAAAAGTATTCGGGTGAACCAGTCCCGGGAACCTAAAACAAGTTCAGGTTGGCGGTTTCAGGTTGATAAATTCAGGCTTTAGAGACAACTTCTATTATTATATTAACACAAAAACCAGATAAAGCAGTGATATCCCTGAGAGAATCCCCAATCCTGTATATATATATTTTCTCAATTCCTTTGTTCCCCAGACAGAAGAAATAACAGCCTTAACTATGTTATTAGATATAGTTGCGATAATTATTGCAGTCATTGCAACTTCGGAGGATACATTTCCGCCAGCCAGTTTAGCCAGTGAAAGCACTATGGCGTCAACGCTGGTTAATCCCGCTAGTCCGCTTGCTGCATATAGTCCCCCCGAACCAAGATAAACCTGTCCTGCCTTCGAGGCAAAAATCACAATAGCGAATATTATTCCAAACAATATTGCCGACTTCAGTCTGAATGGGTTATTCAATTCAATAACATCGTTTTTTCCATTCGTAAACTTCTTCGACATTATCAGACTGATTATAAATCCAGCAATAGTAAAAATTAAGAGCGGCAGCCAAAGGACTTCAATCAGCTTACTGTTCAGTATGAGTACCACAATAAAAACCCGTGTATACATAATGCTTGATGCCAGCAGGATCCCGACACCAAATTCGGGTGAAAGTTTACTATTCTCCTTACTTTTTTTAGATAAAGAAAAAGCCACAGCTGTACTCGAAACCATTCCGCCGAGCAGTCCCGTAATGAATATCCCTTTACCTTCACCGAATACTTTAATCAGTATATATCCCACAAAGCTGATCCCGCTTACAAGTATAACCATATACCAGATCAACCGGGGATTTAATACATCCAAAGGACCGTAGGTTTTATCGGGAAGAAGAGGAAGCACTATTACTGTGATTATAGCCAGCTTAAGAGTAGCGTATAAATCTTCTTCGCTTACTTTTCCTACAAATTTGTGAAGCTGTAATTTAAGGGTAAGGAAAAGAGTAACGATTACAGCTATAACCGCGGCAAGAATTATAAAGTTGAAATAAACCACTGTTCCAAGCAGGAATACGATAAGCAGAGCAACTTCTGACGTGCCCCCCGGCCTTCCCGATTTAGCTGAAAAAATATGAGAGACCGTAATAAGTGAGGCAAACCCGGCAAAGATCACAAAGTATACCCAGTATGAGGTAAACGATGCAACCATTCCTGCAACGAAACCCAGCAAGGCTATCAAAGGCGTTGTTCGTACACCTGCGAACATCTTTTCATCCTGGGGACGCGAATGCTCCCTTTCGAGTCCTATAAGCAGTCCGATCAATATGGCAACCCCCAGCTTCTGTAAAAGAATAAACAGGTCCGCTGAGGTCAATGCCGTATCGTTCTTCAGTAAATATTCGGGTAGAAGTTTTAATGTATCCTGCATAAATGATAAACCTCACTGTTAAGATATAATTTATTATTTAAGTTTTCTATAAAAAGGAACGACAATGAATAAGATTTATGTGATGCCGCAAAATAATAAATGGACTGTAAGAAGGAATGAAGAAGAAAAACCAATAGACGAGAAGGATACGAAAAAGGAAGCTATAGAAGCCGCTAAAGAAATAGCGATAGGACTCGATGCTTCGCTCGTTATCCTGAGGAAAGACGGCACGATTGAGAACCTGGGTCAGGATTCAGTCGATCCTTTTCCGGATGAAGACAAGGGTCCAGACTACAACAACTTTAACGATGAAGGAGTCTGATTCATCAGGTCTGAGTATAATACCTCCGGCCTGATCCATCTGGTTTGATCCATCAGGTTTTATTCATTTGACCTGATAGAACTGATAAAATGTCCGTTTAAATTGATGGGGCATACCTGATTTATACCGGATTTATAGCGGATTTATACAGTAGGAGAGACGGTTCATAGACGGTTCAATGAGTGTTTTTGGTGGTGTTTTGCTGAAATATTAAACAGTAGTGACTTGTTCGTGGGCTCTGCGAAAATCTCTTGATCCTGAGAAGGCCATATAAATAATTAGCCTTAAATCCACCTCTGCCCCTCTGCAAAATTGATTTCTACAAAGTTTATTATATGATTTTTTAACTTGAGATTCAACAACGGCACTCAAAACTTACTTCACCCCGGTACGCACGACCGAATGAGGCTGTAATTGGCGATCAGCACATTTTTTACTTCACGTAAACCGTTTTGATGTTGACGAATTCGTGGATGCCGAAATGAGATAACTCACGGCCATAACCCGATTCCTTAACTCCGCCGAACGGAAGCCTTGGGTCCGACTTAACAAACGAATTAACAAAACAGTTTCCGGCATTTAATTCTTCCCTGGCAATTCTCTCTCCACGCTTAACATCGTTAGTGAATACCGCGGCGCCCAGTCCGAATATTGAATCATTAGCTATTTTAACCGCTTCAATTTCATCCTTCGCCCTGATGAGTGAAGCAGCGGGACCAAAGAGTTCTTCATCGTAGGCCGGCATACCCTGTCCTACATTCTCAAGTACTGTCGGAGGATAGTAGGCTCCTTTTATATCGGGTATCTCACCTCCCAGAAGCAGCTTCGCACCTATCTCAACGCTCTTCTTAACCTGGTCGTGAAGATCATCGCGGAGGTTATCTCTTGCCTGGGGTCCGAGGTCATTTGATTCATCGAGAGGGTCACCCATCTTTTTTGCTTTCATCTTCTCAACAAACAGATCCCTGAACTTATCATATACTTCCTCAACTATGATAAATCTTTTTGCCGCGATACAGCTTTGTCCCCCGTTTATTAAACGTGACGTTACACAGGTCTCCGCCGAAGCATCAAGATCCGCATCTTCCAGTACCACATAGGGATCGCTTCCTCCCAGCTCGAGAACAGATTTCTTTACAAGCGAGCCCGCTTTAGAGGCAACTGCTTTTCCTGCCGGAACGCTTCCGGTTAAAGTTACAGCTCGTATCTTTTCAAGCTCAATCACCTTATCCATTTTTTTGGAGGAGACAATAAGAGTTCTGAAAAGATTTTCAGGAAAACCTGCTTCCCTGAAAACTTCTTCAATGGCAAGGGCACACCCTGTAACATTTGAGGCATGCTTCAGTACCCCTGCGTTCCCTGCCATTAGTCCGGGCACCGCAAATCTAAAGACCTGCCAATAAGGAAAGTTCCAGGGCATCACCGCAAGCACAACACCTAGCGGCTGGAATGTTACGAAGCTTTTTGAGGCATCGCTTTCAATTATTTTATCTTTAAGGAATTCCTCGCCATTCTCCGCAAAGTAGTCGCACACCCAGGCGCATTTTTCTACTTCTGAGCGTGACTGTACGATAGGTTTTCCCATCTCTTCCGTCATCAGTCGTGAATACTTTTCCTTATCCTTCCTCAGCATTTCACCGGCTTTGCTCATCAACTGAGATCGTGTACTGAAGGATGTCCTCCGCCATTCGCGCAAATCGCTGTCAGCTGATGCAACTATCTTTGTGACCTCATCGAGATCCATTTCTTCGTATGATTTTATTTCTTCTTCTGTTGCGGGGTTAATAGATTTGATCATTATTCAACCTTTTGGGAATCTGATGTTAAATAATAACCATTTCGAAGGATAATTTCCTGAATCTCAGGCAGGAGTAAGACAGATGTTATTCAGATCAACTTTTTCTCTTTATTACTACAAGGGTTTTATCATCTGAATATTGTCCGCTCTTCGAGAACTTTATGACGTCTTCAAGAATTGCGTATGTTATTTCTCTGGGAGATTTATCTTTTACGCTCACCAGCAGTTTCTTGAGCCTGTCCTCTCCATATAGCTCAAAATTTTCATCAGCAGATTCTGTCACGCCGTCCGAATAAATAAGCAGGATGTCATTCTTCCGGAAGTTGATATTATCTACTATATATTTTCCGTGAGGAGTGGGACCAAGTACAGGTCCTGTGGGTGCAAGCTCATAGATTTCATCAGTGTCATACGTAAGAAAGAACGGCGGGTTGTGCCCGGCATTAGCATATAAGAATAACCCGCTTTTATCCGGTGAAAGCTCTCCGTAAAATAGTGAGGCAAATTTATCATCGGCAAAGATCTTATTAACCAGCTCATTCATCCTCTTCATCATCGGGGAAATTTTAAGCTCAAAGTTGCTGGCCATTCTTAATGCGCCGGATATGTACATTGCTTCGGCCGAGGCGCTTACGCCTTTACTGGCCGCGTCTCCAACCGTAACACCCAGGCGGTCCTCACCGACTTCGAGGTAATCAAAGAAATCTCCGCCTACTATCTCGGCGGGATTGGTAACCCCGAATATTTCATAGTCGAAAAAGTGATACTCGTGTTCCGGAAGGATGCTTTTCTGCAGTTCCCTCGCTTTATCAAGATCGGCTTTCAGATGATAAACTGAAGAGGCCGCCCTTCTTTGTTTTATACGCGAGGTTAAGGCTGTAGCAATTATATTAAGTGTAATGCGGAAATCTTCATCGATACTCTCGCTGTTCAGCGCTAGAAGGTATTCGTAATAGGGTTTGTCGTTCAGCTTTATTTTATCACCGACACCAGATGCGGAATACTTAAATATACCTTTCTGCCTGAGAATTTCATTGGTTTCGTTCCCTAATACTGTTCTTTCTTTGGCTATAAAATCGAAAACCGGGTACTCGCGTATCAATATCCTGAAATCCGGATGAATTTCATCTAATGAACCTGTCTGATATAGTAAAGCATAGCTTCCTTCATCGACTTTTAATTTCCAGAGCCGGCCTCCGGTTACATTTATCTTTTCATTACCGATTATCTGGTTTAGCACTTCAATCATCATCCCCTCTTCGGAAGGGAATTTCTGTGATGCTATCGTTTCAACTGTTTTATATAGTTTTCTTTGATCCATTTTGGAATTTAGTGAATTTAGTGAATTTAGCGAATTTGGCGAATTTGGCGAATTTAGCGAATTTAACGAATTTAACGAATTTAACGAATTTAACGAATTAAGTGAATTAGCGAATTAGTGAATTTAGCGAATTAGTGAATTAGATTCGATCACTCAGTAAGGAAGTCAATCATCTGCTGGATTGCACGTTTGCAGACAGGACAAAAATTATTGACCGTTACTGATTTCATACTACAGTCCTGCATAGGCCTGTATACTCCTTTAGCCACATACCCGCCACCTTCAAAGGCACCGACTTTATCAGCATATTCGGCTGTTGCAGGAGTAGGAATGGGTGTGTCTGCATCCACCATATCTTTCCATTTAGAACCGAAGTCGACCAGCGTTGTTATGTTCGGTTCGAGGGGTTCGACGTTAAGGTTGTAAAAATCTTTATACGCAACATCTGAGGTATAATATTCATCAGCAAGGAAAGCAAAACCATGTCCCAATTCGTGAGAGAATATATATTCGCTGAACATATTATTATTAACGCATACAGAATAGTAATTGTAAATTGACCCTCCGCCGTATTTATCTGTATTTACCAGAATGTAGATCTGATCGTAAGGAGCATTAGCAGCCAGGTCGCGCACAGATTTATAATCAGATGTCATCAGGTATCTTTCCAGATCGAATGTATAGAACTGAGTATTCATCAGCGTCTTGTTCCATATTCCTCTCTCAGGCACATCTGTTCCCTCTTCCGGAGAAGGGGCCTCAACACCCCAGATATTGAACTTATCTTTATTTTCAGAATAGGGCGATACCTTAAAGAGATAGCCGGCAAATTTCTTACAGTCGGATTTAAATTCATCCATTTCATCCTTTGTATAACCTTCGGGGAGCATTACAATATCTACCTTCACGGCAGGATCGCCGTTGTGAACCACTTCAAACGATGGATATTCAAGGCGCCTCTCAGGTGAAATAAAATAATTATCAGGATCGACGCTGTACTCGAATTTCTTATGAAGTTCATTCATCTTATCCCGACTGTAGAATTCGATCCTTATTTTCTCTTTTGGAAAGGGCATCGTTATAGTTTCGCTGAAGGTTTTTACAGTCTGCGCGGCCTCTTCAGTTGTCTGCCATTCATCAAATAAGGTTGAATACGTATGAGAAAATATGAGCTTGTTTTCCTCCTGGTCGTATACCTTTACTTCGTAATGTCCGTAATTGAAGGTATCAATTAGGTTGGTCTTAGATCCTCCCCAATACGGCTCTTCCTTAAGTTCATCAATAGAATATGAATCATTAAGACTATCACCCGTATGAAAATAATCGATCCTTAGGGTTTTATCGGTAAAATAATCGTCGAAATTGACCTGCGGAAACAGAGTAACGACTGCAAAAAGAACGATGAGAATAGTTTTCATTACCATCCGGAATAATTATTAGGAGATACTCAAAAATATATAATCAGACCATAACTTTTCTTGATCCGGGTTTAACAAGAGGAATATTTGCTTTGCAAAGCGGACACTCATCCGGTGAATAGGAAACTACTTCCATCTTCATTGTACTCTTCTGAGGGAACCCGAAATTTACTTTCCCGTTGCTGCGGTCGACGATGTACCCGACCCCGACAACTTCTCCTCCCTGCTGTTTAACTATATCTATTACTTCGAATACTGAGCCCCCTGTAGTAACAACATCTTCGCACACTAATACCTTCTCCCCTTTATCTATATTAAAGCCTCTTCGAAGAGTAAGTTTTTTATCCTCTCTCTCTGCAAAAATGGATCTTTTGTTAAGCTGACGGGCGACTTCCTGGCCGACAATTATTCCTCCCATTGCAGGCGAAATAACAGTATCTATTTCATAGTCCTTAAAATAGTCTGCAATTATACCGCAGACCTGCTCCGTGTATTCAGGATACTGAAGTACTTTTGCGCACTGGAAGTACATATTGCTGT
The DNA here is from genome assembly GCA_963839165.1 of uncultured Bacteroidota bacterium. Lineage (GTDB taxonomy): Bacteria > Bacteroidota > Ignavibacteria > Ignavibacteriales > Ignavibacteriaceae > DATFVA01. Next base: position 46,686 of record CAWIUG010000036.1, read on the forward strand.
GTCTTCCGGAAGTAAGAAGGAAATGTCCCTCTAACAAAGCCCCTGTTTTTTTGAAGATGTCAAGAATATCATTTTCATTCGAGATCACTTAGGAAATCCTCCATTTCTTTCGCTGATTTTATATCCCCTGTTTTATTTGCCGCTGTAATTCCTCTGTTATAAAGCGCTCTGGCTTCATCAATTTTATCCTGCTTTTCCCTCAACTGTGCATACTGCAGATACCCTGGAACATAATCGGGATTACTATCAAGCAGAAGCTGAAAATATTTCTCGGCGCTGTCAAACTGCCGTTCCGACATATATTCAAGCGCGAGTCCGTATAAAGTAAAAGGATCGTTCGGATCCTTTTTATAAAATTCCAGCAGCCCTTCGAGTCGTTTGTTCATTCTCAGATATTTTCGATTTTCTCAGCCAGCTTAAGATCATTTTCAGTGACACCGCCTGCACTATGCGTGGAAACAGTAATCTTCACCTTATTCCAGTCGTGCAGAAAAATATCAGGATGATGATCCATTTCCTCCGCTCTGTCGCCTATTTTATTCACAAAGCTCAATGCTTCTTTGAAATCCTTCAACTCGTACTCTTTCCCGATCTGCTTGTTTTTGTATTCCCAGCCTTTAAGACTGCTTATCCTCTGGTTTATGTTAGATTCTTCCAGTACCTTCATCGTCGCCTCCGATTTTTATAATTACAACTACTACATATCATTATATTCTGAAATGAATTCAGAATGACACATCCCTTAGTTACAAGATCCCGGACCTGGTTCGAAATAACAATTTGATGATGAAATTTAAATAAAAAAAAGGCGTATTAAAAGAAATACGCCTTTTCGTTATTACGGATGTAATTACTCACACAATATTATGAACCGGATTCACCTTTACCGGGCTGTTCTTCTTCTTCGTCGGTCAGGTTTATATCCATATTCTCATTTACGAAGATGAGCTCTTCCATATTTTCAACATGTTTCGCTACGATCTTTGAACCATCTTTGAACCTGGCCCTTAATATTTCCTCGGCAATCGGATCTTCAACATATTTCTGAATTGCTCTTCTTAATGGTCTGGCACCGAATTTCTGATCGAAACCTTTTTCTACCAGGAATTCCTTAGCCGTCTGATCCAGTGTAAGCTCCATCTTGTTATCGTGAATATTCTTTAGAAGTTCTTTCATCTCGATATCGATAATCTCAAGGATGTCTTCTTTCTCAAGGTTTCTGAATACAATTGTTTCGTCCACACGGTTCAGGAACTCAGGATTGAACAACTTCCTCATCGCTTCTTCAACAGTAGTCTTAAGACTAGAATACCTGTTGGCCGCATCTTCACCGCCGAAGCCGAATGAACTGATGTTCTTAATATCCCTTGCACCGATGTTGGATGTCATAATTATAATTGTATTCTTGAAATCTACTCTTCTTCCAAGACTATCAGTAAGCATTCCATCATCGAGTACCTGCAGAAGAATGCTGAATATATCAGGGTGAGCTTTTTCGATCTCATCGAACAGCACTACCGAATAAGGTCTTCTGCGTACTTTCTCGGTAAGCTGACCACCTTCTTCGTATCCAACGTATCCGGGAGGTGCCCCTACCAGTCGCGAAAGGGAGAATTTTTCCATATACTCACTCATATCTATTCGTATAAGCGCATTCTCGCTGATCGAACAGATAGCGTGCAAGAGCCTTGCACAGCTCGGTTTTACCTACACCGGTAGGCCCGAGGAATATAAAACTTCCAATAGGTCTGTTTGGATTCTTTAATCCTGCTCTGGTTCTGCGGATTGCTTTAGTAAGTTTACCGACCGCTTCATCCTGTCCTACAATCTGTTTTTTCAACGCGTCTGTCATATTCAGAAGTTTTTCGGATTCAGTCTGGGCTACACGGTTAACAGGAATTCCAGTCATCATAGCGACAACTGTAGCTATATCGTCTTCACTTACATCGTGTACAATATCTTTTGTCTTCGCTTCCCATTCTCTACGAGCAATTTCAAGATCCGACTGAAGATTTCTTTCTTTATCTCTTAAGCGTGCAGCTTCTTCATAATCCTGCCGCTTAACTACTGTAGCTTTTTCAACTCTTACTTTTTCAATACTGTCTTCAAGATCAAGAACGTCCTGAGGAACTTCAAAGTTGCCCATATGCACTCTTGAACCTGCCTCATCAATAACGTCAATTGCTTTATCAGGAAGATGCCTGTCGGTAATATATCTGTTGCTCAGGCGTACAGCTGAATCGATCGCATCAGAACTATAGCGTACATGATGATGCTCTTCATATTTAAACTTAATGTTGTTTAATATCTGAAGTGTTTCTTCAAAGCTCGGTGGTTCAACCATAACTTTCTGGAACCTTCTGTCGAGGGCGCCGTCTGTTTCAATATATTTACGGTATTCGTCAAGGGTTGTAGCCCCGATACACTGAATATCGCCGCGTGCAAGTGCGGGCTTAAACATATTTGAAGCATCGAGAGATCCCGAAGCGCCGCCGGCACCCACAATAGTATGAAGTTCATCGATAAAGAGTATTACGTCTTTCGCTTTTTCAAGCTCATTCATCAATGCTTTCATTCTTTCTTCAAACTGTCCGCGGTATTTTGTTCCCGCAACAAGTCCGGCAAGATCAAGAGTAACAACTCTTTTTTCCTGAAGGATACGGGGAACTTTTTTCTGCATGATTCTTAAGGCAAGACCTTCAGCAATAGCAGTTTTACCAACTCCCGGTTCACCAATCAGCACGGGATTATTCTTTTTTCTTCTGCTTAAGATCTGCGCAACACGTTCGATCTCTCTTTCCCTGCCTACAACTGGATCAAGTTTATCATCCAGCGCGAGCTTGGTAAGATCACGACCGAAGTTATCGAGTACGGGAGTTTTTGTTCTTTCAACTTTCTTATCCGCAGGAGGAACAGCTCCCGAAGGATCCTTCGGATTCTTGCTGCTGAGCATTGAATTAAGCTCAGCCCTTGCTGAATCGTAAGTTACATTAAACTGATGGAGAATTTGAGTAGCAATATTATCTTCATCCCTTAAAAGCGATAAAAGTAAATGCTCTGTGCCTATAACATCTGCCTTATAAATTTTCGATTCAATCTGCGTAATTTTCAATACTTTTTCAGCCTGTTTCGTAAGAGGAATATTTCCAATTGTGAGAGTGCCGCCTGAAGTTCTTACAGTATCTTCAATTGCTTTCTTCAGTTTCATTAAATCGCAGTCGAGATTCCTTAAAATTCTTACAGCTACTCCCTGACCTTCCCTGATAATTCCTAACAATAAGTGTTCAGTCCCGATATAATCATGGCCAAGTCGCAGTGCTTCTTCACGGCTTAACCTGATCACATCCTGAAGTCTATCTGAGAAATTTCCATCCATAATTATTCCTTACTTTCAAATGAGGTTTTTACTCTTCTGTCAAACTCTCTTGTTAATATATAAATAGATATTTCTGCAATCAAGCTGGCAAATAATTGTAAAATCCCTCATTTATTATTTATTAATAGTTACTAAAAATTTACTTTCCTCAATAAAATCATAGAATCCAACATCCGTTTCATTCTCATAGATAATTAAACAATTATTATACCATTAAAAGTGAGGTAGGTTGCATGCGTAGCTCAAATCAAATTTTGAACTAAATCCCATCCACTATTAAAAATAAATTGTCCTGAACGAGCAGATATCTGTCTAATATCCTGTCCGTTTATTGCTAATAAAGTAAATATATATTAAAATTAAAATCCAATTAAATATTCTTGGGAGCTCGCAATGGAAGCCTTAACCGGACTATCAATCGTAATCATAATCGCTATAATCCTTTTTTTAATCGTTTTCCTGTATTTTGTTCCATTAGGACTATTTATAACCGCATATTTCTCCGGGGTAAAATTAAAGATCTTTAAAGATCTGATAGGAATGCGGCTCAGAAAAGTACCGCCTATGGTAATAGTCAGAAGCATGATCACTGCAACCAAAGCAGGAATCAAGGTTGAACAGAATAAGCTGGAAGCTCATTACCTGGCCGGTGGAAATGTTGTAAAAGTCATCAATGCACTGGTTTCGGCAGATAAGGCGAACCTGGGTCTGACATTTGAGCGTGCAACTGCGATAGATTTGGCAGGCCGTGATGTCTTAGAAGCTGTCAAAATGTCAGTCATCCCAAAAGTAATCGAAACTCCCGTGGTTGCCGCTGTGGCAAAAGACGGTATTCAGCTTAAAGCAATAGCGAGAATTACTGTCCGTGCAAATATTGAGCGCCTCGTGGGCGGAGCCGGAGAGGCAACAATTCTGGCCAGGGTTGGTGAAGGAATTGTGTCTACAATAGGATCAAGCGATTCTCATAAACACGTGCTTGAGAATCCCGACAGGATCTCCAAAAGTGTTCTGGCTAAAGGACTTGATTCAGGTACTGCATTTGAGATACTTTCAATTGATATTGCAGATGTTGATGTCGGTGAGAATATCGGAGCAAAACTGCAGACGGACCAGGCCGAAGCAGATCTTAAGATTGCCAGGGCGAAAGCTGAAGAAAGACGTGCAGCAGCAGTTGCAACCGAGCAGGAAAATGTGGCGGAAGTAGCAAAACAGCGTGCCAGGGTAGTAGAAGCAGAAGCTGAGGTACCGAAAGCTATGGCTGATGCATTCAGATCCGGAAATCTTGGAATTATGGATTACTATGGTATGAAAAATATTCAATCAGATACGGATATGAGAAACGCGATTTCCAAACCTGAGAGAAAGAAGGATAAAGACAGCTGATGGATGATTATATTCAGATAATAATATACCTGTTTATAATATTCGCTTTCCTTAATTCTTTATTTAGGAAAAAGGATAAGAAAGAACCGCCCCGTCCTTCGAATTCACCAGGACCCGGCACGAAGAGTCCTTACTCCTCTTCTGAATATGAACAAAAAGCAAAGCAGAGTGAGTATGATATTCTAAAAGAAATAGAAGGTCTTTTCAAAGGAGAAGTTGGAGTAACTAATCAGCGGAAAATGGAATCAGATATTGAAAAAGCTGAGATGCGAAAGGTTCCACCGGCGGAACATACAGAAGATAAAGAATGGCATACTGAGGATAGTGAATGGCACACTGAGGAAGAAGAATGGCATGAGGAGTCTGCCACGGAGCATCAGCTCGATAAAAGCTGGCACACTATCACACAATATAAGAGAGCGCCGAAGGTGGATGCGGTTATTGAAAGTGAAGCTGAGAAATTCGAAAGAATGCTGGCAGAACGTGATAAGGAAGTAAATTATACCTTTGGAGATTTAAGAAAAAAACTATATTCACCTGAGTCGTTAAAAGAATATATAATATTTTCAGAAATATTGGGAAAGCCGAAATATCTGCGTAGATGATCCAAAAGAAATATAAATTAAAAAGAATACACGAAGCGGGACAATCCGGATTTATTAAACGTGAAATGGATGAGTCCCGTTTCTCAATTAATTACCAGAATGAACTGAACCCCGCTCAATATGAAGCTGCATCTGCAATTGAAGGCGCCTACCTTATAATAGCAGGGGCAGGGACAGGAAAAACAAGAACGCTTGTTTTCCGGGTTGCGCGCTTAGTTGAGCTTGGTTATGATCCCCAGTCTATTGTGCTGCTAACCTTCACCCGTAAAGCAGCCAATGAAATGATGAACCGTGCTTCCATCCTTTTAGATAACCGGTGTGCGAAGATAAGAGGCGGTACATTTCATTCATTTGCAAACCTTACACTTCGTAAATATGCGAAAGCCCTCGGTATTAATTCATCATTTACCATACTCGACCAGGGAGACAGCGAGGATGTCATAAACCTGATCAGGAATCAGTCGGGACTTGTAGGTAAAGAAAAGAGATTTCCCAACAAGCAGACTCTTAACAGGGTATTCAGTCTGAGCGTGAACACCGGCAGAAGAGTCGAAGAGATTATCGAAGTGGATTATCCTCATTTTATCGAACAGCTCGATAAGATACTGGCAATTAAAAAAGTCTTTGAAGAATATAAAAGGAAGAACAGCCTCTTCGATTACGATGATCTTCTTGTCTACCTGAATATATTCCTTCAGGAACTCTCACCCGGGGCTAAATCATTGCTGTCAACCATCAATTTCGTGATGGTAGATGAGTACCAGGATACCAACAAGCTGCAGGCTGACATTGTAAAAGGCTTAACCCAGCACAATAATAATATAATGGTTGTGGGAGATGACTCACAATCGATTTATTCTTTCCGGGGCGCCAACTTCAAAAACATAATGGAATTCCCGAAGCTATTTAAAGACGTTAAGATCATTAAGCTTGAGGAGAATTTCAGAAGCATCCAGCCGGTGCTTGATTTCACCAATCACATTATTGAGAGAGCTGCAGAGAAATACGAAAAGCATTTATATACACGGAAACCCGGCGGTGCATTACCGAATATAATAGCGGCTTCCACAGAAAACCTGCAATCGAAGTTTATCGTAGAGAAAGTACTTGAATTGCGTGAGGAAGGCGTGCCGTTAAATGATATAGCAGTTCTTTTCAGATCATCCTTTTTTTCTTTCGATCTTGAGATTGAACTGGGGAAGGCAAATATACCCTTCCAGAAATTCGGCGGTATGAAGTTTATTGAGACAGCACATATAAAGGATGTTCTGGCTTTTCTAAGGATAGCTGCAAACCCGAAAGACATCGTAAGCTGGTACAGGGTACTGCTTCTGCATGAGGGAGTAGGACCAAAGACTGCTCAGAAAGTACTCGATGAACTTGCACTGGCAAGACTATCGATCAAATCCAGTCCCGACCAGCAGCCTTCATTCAAATACAACGACAGGATGGTAAATCTCTTCCAGCTCCTTTATAAACTTCATACAGAAAAGTCATTACCGTCAGAGAAACTTCAGATGGTACTCGATTACTACCACCCTATCTTCAAGCAGAAGTACGATGATTTTAATAAGAGAAATAAGGACCTGGAGATCTTTCAGAACATAGCTGAAAATTATAAAACTCTGGATACACTGCTTGCTGATATGGCGATTGAACCTATTATTGACAGCGTTATCGATATTGGTCCCGCCGACAAAGAAGAGGAATATCTGACGCTTTCTACAATACATTCTGCTAAAGGACTTGAATGGCACTCGGTCTTTATCATCCACGCGGTTGAAGGGTTTTTCCCGTCCTACCGCTCGGCTGAAAGCATTGATGCACTTGAGGAAGAGAGACGACTGATGTATGTTGCCTCAACAAGAGCCAAACAGAATTTATATATCACCTACCCGATGAATATGTTCGACCGTGAAGCAGGGATGACACTATCCAAGCCATCCAGGTTTATAACCGGCATCAACCAGGAACTTGCAGAGGGATGGCTTCTCGAAGACGACTGGGAATAAAGATTTGTCATTTCAATAAAAGCATCTTACGCACTGCAGAAAACTTACCTGCCTGCATCCTGTACAGATATACTCCGCTGGATAAATTACTGCCGTCAAATTCCACCTTATAACTTCCTGCAGGTTTATATTCATTCACCAGGGAAGCTGCCTGTTTACCGAGTATGTTGTACACTTTAATCGAAACCATTCCAGCTGAACTTAGCCGGTAGTTAATACTGGTAACGGGATTAAAAGGGTTAGGAAAGTTCTGATCCAGTTGAAAGGAAGTAATATTACCGGATTCAGCCGCTGCTGCATTAGGTTTCTGGTATGTATATTTCAAAATAGTGCCGTCTATCCCTACGGCATATCCATGTGCGGAATCAGGAAAGCAGATATTCGTAGCGTACGCAGAATCCGGAGTCGGCAGCAGTGACCAACTTTCACCGGAATCTGAAGTAAATAAAAAGGCACGGTCAGGACCCATAGGCGCCCATCCTTCTGAAGCAGTTCTGAAGCCAACCTCCTCCGGATACCACCTGATACCCAGAGCTTCATACTCCCAGGAATTTCCCGCATCTGTGGTTCTTAAAGTACTGGCACCGTTAAAATCACCATCACCTCCCATAAACAGAACATTCAGCGAATCAAATATCTGGATAGCATACAGTGGTTCAGGCGGAGCTGATGATGTATCAACAATTGTATCCCAGCTAAACCCTCCGTCGGTAGTGCGCCAGACAACTCCCGCAACATCCCTGACACCTCCGCAGGCATAACCATATTTTTCGTTATAAAATTTGATCTTATACGGAGGATATTCTGAGAATAATAAGGTATCGAGGATTACATTTCGCCACGACTCTCCCCCGTCAGAGGTCCGCATAAAAAATCCAGGGTAGCCCGCTGCAAATCCATTAAGAGAATCCAGGAAATAAACATAATTAACGAATAATTCACCAACTCTCATATATTCAGCGTTCCAGCTATCTCCTCCATTTGTGGTTTTTAAGAGATAGGAACCAAAGGGTTCGTAAAACCTGCTGCCTGCGGAAGCAATTCCAAACTGGTCACTAAGAAAACACAGGTTCATAATAGTCAGAGAATCATTCTGATATTGAGTCTCCCAATTGATCCCGCCGTCTGTTGTGTGAATTATAATGCCCGAATCGCCGGCTGCCCATCCGTTCAGACTATCAGTAAAGAGAACCGATGTCAATCTTTTTGAAGTCGGACTGTCAATTTTTTCCCAAAAGTTCTGGGCATTCAAAGTAGTTGTAAAGATGATGAGCAGGCAAAGCAGAAAATTTATTTTCATATTACGACGTTTTTATCTCATAAAAATAATTGAATATAAAAATATATAAATAATTTACTTAATCTTTTAACCCTGTAATTTTGCTGATGATTGGAATTCGTCTCTACTTCAATTTTATAAAAAAAGGCTGCCTATTTCTAAGCAGCCTTATCAATACCAGAGCCGTTATGAAGTTTACTTCATTAAGATCATCTTCTTTATTGAAGATTGTGTTCCGGCTTCAAGCTTGTATATATAAACACCGCTTGCAAGATTTGAAGCATTGAAGTTTACCTCATGCTGACCTGATTTTTGTAATCCGTCAACAAGAGTCATTACTTTTTCACCGAGAAGGTTATAAACATTCAGCTTCACATGCAGTTCAGCAGGAATTTGATATTGTATAAGCGTTGTCGGGTTGAAAGGATTCGGATAATTCTGAGCCAGGGCGAATTCCTTAGGAGCAGTAACTTCAACTTCCACTTCCTTGGAATAAGAAGATGAACCATTCAGATCAAGCTGCCTTAACCTGTATGTATACTGTCCTCCTTCAACTTTATTGTCTGTGAAAGTATAGTTCCTGGGTTCAGTTGTTGTTCCGAAACCGGCTGAATAACCAACTTTCTGGTATTCACCATTTACCGACTTACGTTCTATTTCGAAACCTTTGTTATTGGTTTCTGTAGCGGTAGACCAGTTCAGGTTAACCGTTCCGTTATTTGCGGAGGCAGTAAATGAGGAAAATTCAACTGGAGTTACATAAGTGTAATCAACAACCAGATAAGGCGGATTAGTTTCATTCCAACCGTCAAAATTGATGAAATATGTTGTGGAGAAATCACGGTCAACAATTCCTGTGGCAAACCATCCCTGTGATCCGGTAACAGCAGCCTGGAGATCGGATACAGCTCCGTTTTCCAGAGCATATGAGTGCCATCCTGTTGTAAAGGTTCCTGATTCATTGGAATATAAGTAAGCAACAGCCTGAGAGTATCCAGCCATAGCATCATTATACACTGTCGATGCACTGCCGGTTACAGGGTTATCAGCCATTGGAGTGACACTCCAATATGGCCAGTCTGTATCATTTACGTATCCGTTAAATGACACGCCCGTAACAGTGGCTTCAGACGGAATTGAGCTTATATCAAAAGCCATCCAGCCTACTTCAGGATCAATAGTTCTAACTTCGCTTATGTCTGTTTTAGTATTCCCATCAGTTGATCCTGTCCAGTAATCAGCACTCTGAGGATATAAGGTATCTGAAACCATGTGGAAATCCGGATCCTGCATCGTTTTAAAGCTGAAGATTATACTTGAGTTACAGGTATCTCCAATTTCTACAACTTTCCAGTAATAATTTGTATAATACTGTAAAGGAAGATAACCTGGATCTATTGTCCATGATGTTGACAAAGATCCGGATTGAACTAAAGTAAGGTTAGTAGGATTTGTTCCAAAATACAGTTCATTTGAATTATCTCCTGCACCATTTGTCCAACTTAGCTGAGACAAATTAATATCTACATCTGTTGAACCGGAAACAGGATTCGGATCAGACGCATCCGCAACCTCACAAGGAGGACCGAAGGATACCTGAGCAGTCCATGCCTGATATATACCTGATTTATCATCTGCCCAGTAAGGATATACTGTGCCGTTTGATTCAACAACACCAATATAATCTCCCTGGTATCCGGTAGCCAAACCTGAAATAGGTTTAGGCTTAAATTTATGATCACTTACCGGTATATCGATAAATGTACTTCCTCCGTCAACTGATCTTGAGAGATAAACTTCAGCTGAATCAGGAGTAGTACCATTTGCATTACGGGTATCATAGTATATTACATTTACAGCACCATCTTCACCTACGCAAATTGCCGGCATATACTGAAATTTCCCGTTGTTTAATCCATCCTGATTAACTCTGACACCAGCTGACCAGGTTGTCCCACCGTCAGAAGAAGAATGGAGAACGACATCAGGATCTGAACCTGCAGGAGAAAGATTCTTTTCTCCGGTTACGATGTAAAGCCAACCATTTCTTGGACCACCTGAATTATCGACAGCCATAGCTGGAAAATCATTTACTCTTATGCTTTGAACACCTGAAAATGTCAAAGTACCACGGACACCATTGCAGTCATAGATGTTATTATTATATGTCCAGGTAGCGCCTCCATCAGTAGATTTTCCAAGACCAACAAAATCTCCTGTAAAAGAACCGCCCGAAATCGGGGTCTGCCATGCAACATACACAACTCCACCCGGGCCAACAACAGGATATACACCCTGAGTATAATGGCTGGAAGCAGAACTATTTATATGCTGATAAGTTGACCAGGAAACTCCGCTGTTTGTCGAGTATGAAACTGTTGCTGAAGGACTTGATTGATTAAAATCTGACCAAACAACATACACATTTCCCAGGTAGGGACTTCCGGGAACGTTATCGACAGCTGTCAGGTTTTTATCAACTGACCCTGATTGAAGAATAGCGCTTGAAGACCAGGTACTTCCAAAATTAGTTGAATAAGTAGCCTTCATTCCGCCTGAATAACCAAGGAAAGACATATATAATGTTCCATCAGGTCCAACACCCGGACCCGGATCTCCCACATGATCACCAATTGGTGCTGATTTGCAGGTATCGCTACCGAACCAGGTGTTACCACCATCAGTAGAAACGTAAACTCCTTCTGTTAAAATAAATGGGTTGGGGTTATAAACGTTTGCTGATGCAAATAAGATGCTGGGGTCCAAACCTCTGGTGATCGGGACTTCACTTTGTGCTAAGGTACCAGGATGCACACGAAAGTTAGGGTACACATCCACTATCTGATCACGCAGAACATATGTCTTTTTTTCGTGATTCGGATTTTGATAATTTTCAGCTCCGGGAGGAATCTGATAAAATACTCCGTCCTGAGGTTTGTAAACGCTCATCATCCTCGGATCGGGATTAAATTGAGCAAATGAGTTCATTGTCCATACAGCAATGATGCTAAGTATGACAATAATTGGTAAATGCCTCCTCATAAGATCTCCTTATTAGATAGGTTTAACATGATAGTTATTTATTTAGATCATTAATACTTGAATGATTTCTTTTCTATCGGGTGATCAGTGTACGTTTCCTAACATAGCTTATAAATTCAGAGAGAAATAAATACGAAGAACCGGAAAAGCGACAGAAGTGTGCCTGGATATAATATTCCTGCTGTTCTAGGGAAAAATTTATCAGAGAAGGTAAATCGTATCAATTAATACTTGTCAAATCTCAAATGTTTATTCATTTTCAAGAGTGAGATTAAAATAATAATTTTTATTTATAAAAAACAAAGTTTTTTTAGAATAATTTTTTACTCTACAGAATAACGATGGTTATTCATTCATTTGGAAATGTTTGGGGGCTGATGCCTTAAATAAAGTAAAAAAAATATAATTATATTGGAGCCTAAATAAGTGGTCGGCTGGCTTAAATGTTAACAGTTTTCATAGTCTACATCATATTTTTTCTTATTCTAATAATAGGGTACTTCAGATTCATTGCATCAAACCGAATAAATACGCCGGTATCTGAAATATCGATAATTGTTCCTGCTAAAAATGAAGAGCAGGTTATCGAAGATTGTATTAATTCGCTTAAAAGACTCGCTTACCCCGAACATAAATTTGAAGTTATAATAGTAGATGATGATTCGTCAGATAATACTTACAAATCAGCCTTAAAGCTAACCGCTAATAAGTATAACTTCAAAATAATCAGAGTTGATAATAAATCATTACCTGGAAAAAGAGGTGCCCTGCTTGAAGGTATTAGAAAGGCCTCTTTTCCCTTCATAGTTATTACTGATGCTGACTGTATGGTTCCTGTCAACTGGCTGAATAGTTTTTCCGGATTATTCGAACAGGGTTTTGATTTTGTATTCGGGCCGGCCCCGCTTATCAGGAAACATAATAATTTTATCGGCGGTGTTTCCTGTATGGAAAATCTGAAGAGTAGTTTCCTGTCGTTTAGTCTCGCCTCTCTGGCATTACCTTACACTGCTGCGGCAAGAAATATGGGATTCTCTAAAGAAGCATTCTTCAAAATCGGAGAGTACAGCAATACGCTGGATACGCTCAGTGGAGATGACGATCTGTTGCTTCGTGAAGCTGTAAAAAATAAATTAAAAATTAAGGCGTTTTATGCTAAAGATGCACTGGTTTTCTCGAGAGCTCCATCTTCTTTATCAGAATATTTAAGTCAGAAAACGAGACACACCCAATCTTCTTTTCACTACCTGTTTATACATAGGTTTATACTGGGCATCTGGCATTCATTAAATCTGTTTATGGTATTCTCACCGCTGCTGATTTTATTAAATGTTCATTTTATCTGGGTGTTTGTTTTAAGGATGCTGATCGCACTGATAGTTTTTTCATCGATCCAGAATAAATTCGGCTATAAATTTACTCCCCTCGAAATTCTGTTGTTCGATGTCGTCTGTGAAGTATTTATTGTAGTTAATTTTTTTAACGCATTATTCAGAAAGGCTGAATGGAAGCAGAACAGAAAATACCAGCCTGGCTGAACCCTGAGCATCCCAATCATGAAAGATGGGAAAGAGGAAGGAAACTTTCCCGGAAGAGAGCCGTTACGGTGCAGAAAATTATTGCTTCTGCCAGGGAATGCAGGAACCTTCACATACTTGATTTAGGTTCGGGGGAAGGCGGAACTTCTGCTCTATTTGCAGAACAGAACAGTGTAATAAGTTTTGACCTGAGCTTGTTAAGGCTGCAAAGGCAAAAAAGTCTGACCCCGATATTTGATCGGGTAAAAGGCTTCTCGGGTCATCTTCCTTTCAGGGATGAATCATTTGACCTTATAATACTTCAGGATGTAATTGAACATATTCAGGATAGAGAACAGCTTGTTAAGGAGCTGAAAAGAGTATTGCGTGAAAAAGGACTGATCTTCATCAGTACTCCCAATAAGTATTCGTTTATAAATATTCTGGCTGACCCGCACTGGGGTATTCCGCTTCTTGCTCTTTTTAAGAGACCGGCAATAAAAAAATTCTTTCTCAGGTACTTCAGAAAAAAAGATCATGATAGAAATGATATCGCGCAGCTTCTGTCTCTTGCGGAAGTAAAATCTATATTCGATGGATTTGGAATCCTTTTAAAGACCCGGGAAGTGGTTAAGATTTTTTCAGAGCAGCCGGAAGGAATTCTTTGGAGTAATTTTCACTTATTTTTATACAAGCTGCTTCAAAAAACCGGATTGATTTCTGTAATAAAAAAATCGGCAACCAATAAAGAGGGATTCATTAATAATTATTTTACCCCTGCATTTTATGCCCTCCTGCAAAAAGATACCCGTTAATTAGTTTGAACTATTTATTTAATGACATATTTTTGCCAGTAAAATTGTGGTTATAATGGAATATAAGGAACTAGCAGATTTAGCTGCTTCAGCAAAGGACACGGCAATTCCCTCCTATTCGAAATTCAGGGTAGGTTCGGCACTGTTGACAGAAGACGGTGAAGTTTTTACCGGTGGAAATATTGAATCGAGCTCTTACAGCCTTACACTATGTGCTGAAAGGGTTGCTCTCTTTAAGGCGCTTTCCGAAGGATACAGAAAATTTAAAGCCATTGCGATTGCAAGCGATGATCCCGACTTTTGTCCCCCTTGCGGATCCTGCCGCCAGGTGCTGAATGATTTATGCAGTGATATTGATGTAGTTATTATAAATCATAATAATGAATTTTTAAAAATATTTAAACTCGTTGAACTATTGCCCTTCCCTTTCGGGGATGATAATTTAAAGTAAAGAGATATATATGATGGAATACACCCCCCATTCACTTCCAAGAATACAGGCTGGATTGAAGTTATTGCAGGCTGTATGTTCAGCGGAAAAACAGAAGAATTAATAAGAAGACTCCGCCGTGCACGAAATTGCCAGGCAGAGCGTGATTATATTTAAACCCCATATTGATACAAGGTTTTCTGCCAAAGCGATTGTATCGCATAGCGACCAGTCGCTCCCACTCTTTGTTAATAGAAGATCCCGATGATATACTTAAGCTTGCCTCCGAAATACAGGTTATGGGTATAGATGAGGCCCAGTTTTTTCCGATGGGTATTGTTGATGTCTGCAATACTCTTGCTGACAGGGAAAACGGGTTATTGTTGCCGGACTTGATAGGATTACCGAGGCGTACCTTTTGAGCCGATGCCTCAGCTTTCAGATAGCCGAGTATATAACAAAAACTTTGCAATTTGTGTAGTATGCGGTAACCCCGCGGATAAAACACAGCGGAAAATTCATCGAGTGAAAGAGTAATTGTAGGTGCAGCGGATTTCTATGAAGCCCGCTGCAGAAAATGTCATTACATTCCTGAATGATTTAATAAGGTGAAAAATGGATTTTGTTGCTTTGAATACAGAGGAATTTTCGGCATCATATTACTTCTGGGTATTGCTTTTCTTCTTCAAACAATAAAAGAAAAATTAACTGGCGGCTAGTTGTTAGCGGAATAGATTCCAGATTGTTTTCGCTATTCTGATTATTAAAGGGGATATTCTAGGAACAATATTTTCACCACTAGGATGGCCGAAGGATTTCTTCTGCTGGGTAAGCGGTTTTTTTGTTATGATCTTAATTTTACCACAGAGGGAGCAAAGTTTGTTTTCGGAAATCTTGGCGTTTCTCCGGGTCAGAACGGAAGTCTTGGTATTTTCTTTGCTTTTCAGGTTTTCCGACTATTATTTTCTTTGCAAGTCTTAATGTCAATCTTATATTATCTTGGAATAATGCAGCGTATTGTGCAGGGAATGGCATGGGTAATGGCTAAAGTTATGGGAACAAGCGGGGCTGAATCATTTCCTGTACTGCAAATATTTTTGTTGGACAGACAGAAGCTCCGCTTATGATCAAGCCATTTATAAAAGGAATGACGCAAAGTGAGATCCTGACAATTATGGTAGGTGGCATGGCAACGATTGCCGGCGGCGTGATGGCTGCTTATATCCAGATTCTGGGTAATTCCTATGCTAAGACACTGGGAATTCCTCTTCATCAGGCACAGCCAGCTTTTCGCCACCCATTTACTTAGGGCAAGTGTAATGGCTGCTCCCGCCGCACTTGTTATCTCGAAAATTATATTTCCCGAAACTACAGAGCCGGAAACAAAGGGACTGTGAAAGTTAAGATTGAAAAGAACGCTTCAAACGTTGTTGAGGCTGCGGCAAACGGTGCATCCGAGGGATTGATCCTTGCACTTAATGTTGGCGCAATGCTTATTGCATTTATTGCATTTATCGCTCTGATTAACTACCTGCTCCAGGGACTTGGCGATGTAATGGGCTGGAACCAGTCGTTGAAGGAGATGTATGGAAAACCCCTAAATTTTCAATTAATACTCGGCTGGGTACTGCAGTTTATTTGCTTTCGGTATCGGGGTACCCTGGCACGATGCACTGAGTTTCGGAAGTCTCCTTGGAACCAAGAGTAGTTTTAAATGAATTTGTTGCCTATCTTGATCTTGGAAGCCTAATAGAAACCAAACAGCTCCTGGATCCAAAAACAATTCTGATGGCTACATATGCATTATGCGGTTTTGCTAACTTCAGCTCGATAGCGATCCAGATCGGAGGATTGAGTCCTTTGGCTCCGACACGAAAACCTGACATTGCTTCGCTTGGATTAAAAGCTGTACTCGGTGGTTCACTGGCTACGCTTATGACGGCTACACTGGCTGGTATATTATTTTAATTTATGCTTGATATCGATTTCAAATACAAAGATTTAATTTCTCACCTTGGGAAAATTAAACCCATCGATCCTGAAATTGCCATTATACTGGGAAGCGGCTTGGGAGGATTTGCAAACAGTGTTGAGTTGGAACTCACGGTCTCGACTTCTGAACTCCCTGCATACCCCCCGTCGACCATCAAAGGGCACGAGGGTAAAATTCATTTCGCTCACTTTGCCGGAAAAAAACTTCTTCTGTTCCAGGGACGAATTCATTTTTACGAGGGTTATCATCTATCCGAATGCATACTTCCTGCATATCTATCCAAACAGTTTGGAGTTAAGTACCTGATCGCAACAAATGCCGCGGGCGGAGTAAATTATGCTTATACCCCCGGTGATCTGATGCTTACCAGTTCTTTTTTAGGAATTAATCTTAAGAAAGAAATGACCGAATTGCTGGGAATTTCCGGGATAAATGCAAAAAACAGTTTTCTGCGGTTCCCGTCTCCTGAATTGAATGAAATAATCAGGAAGGCTGCTGATAAGGAAAACATCCCTTTAAGAGAAGGTGTATACTGGTACAATAAAGGTCCTGTTTACGAGACCCCCGCTGAAATAAACATGATAAGGAATTTCGGAGGCGATGCGGTAGGTATGTCGACAATTCCTGAAGTCTACTATGCGGCAGGTTCCGGCATTAAATGCTCCTCGATCTCCTGTATAACTAATTATGCAGCGGGAATTTCCGACAGAAAATTATCTCATGAGGAAGTTACTGAAACCGCCAAAAGAGTAGAAGCAAAATTTGAAAGGTTAATAAAGGCGGTTCTCAGGGAGCATTGAGGGCATATTTTCTACCTGCAATATGGGAGATATTATTACTTACCACCCTTAATATTTATTGACTTTCTTACCCTTATA
Organism: uncultured Bacteroidota bacterium; assembly: GCA_963839165.1. Taxonomy (GTDB): domain Bacteria; phylum Bacteroidota; class Ignavibacteria; order Ignavibacteriales; family Ignavibacteriaceae; genus DATFVA01. Next base: position 64,016 of record CAWIUG010000036.1, read on the forward strand.
AGGTAATTTTAACTCTTAATTATTTTTTTCAACTCATTCAGAAACATAGCTTAATATGAAAGAATTCAGATTCAAAATAATCATAATTCTGGGCGTAATTGCACTCTGTCTATACCTTCTATATCCCACTTACGTTGATTATCAGAATACAAAAGTAATTAACAAGGCCCTCGATCAGAGGAAACAGGAATTGAGACAAAACAATCCCGGAATGACCACAAGCCAGATTGATCTCAGACTTGCTGCAATGGAAGACAGTATTAAAAATGCTAACCCGTCTTATGTTGAAGCACGCCAGAAGAGAATTAAGCTGGGACTGGATCTTCAGGGAGGTATGCGTGTGGTTCTGGAGGTAAATACCGCAAAGCTGCTCGAGAAACTGGCAAAGAATCCTGATGATACTTTCAGAGCAGTAATGAAAGATGCCGAAAAAGAAGCCGCAACTACCGATGAATCAGTAGTTGATATCATGGGCAGAACGTTTCAGCAGAAGGGCATACGATTAAGCAGGTATTTCGGAAATATACGCCAGGATGACGCAACGATTCTGGGTGATCTGAAAAAAGACGCGGATGACGCGGTTACCCGTGCAATAGAAATTATCAGGAACAGGGTTGACCAATACGGTGTTTCTGAACCTTCGATCCAGAGACAGGGCTCAAGGAGAATAATAGTTGAGCTTCCGGGTGTTGCCCGTGAAGAAGAAGCTAAGCAGCTGCTGCAGGGAACTGCACTGCTTGAATTCAGACTCCTTAAAGACCCTGAACTGACTTTCTCAATTATGCAGAAGATTGATAAGGTTCTTGCCGGAAAACCTCTTGAAGACAGTACTTCAGTTGATACAACCAAAGCTGAAACTACCGCCTCAACAAAGGATACATCTGCTGCAGATACTGGTATTGCCGCTAATGATACTTCCAAGAAACAATTATCAGAAGAAGAATTTGCAAAAGAACACCCGTTTTTCTCTATCGCAATGATTGACCCTCAGGGCAGGTCGGCAGACGCATATGTAAAAGCAGATGAGCGGAACAAGCTTGAACTGATACTGAATAGACCCGATGTACAGAAAGTAATTCCCGATAACGTTGAATTTTTATTTTCCGCAAAGCCTATAACCTACCAGGATGGCAAGGCAATCTACCAGCTTTATTGTGTAAATAAAAAACCCGAACTTACAGGCGGTGTAATCACTGACGCACAGTCAACTATCGATCCTAATACCTCTCAGCCGGTTGTTAATATGGAGATGAATTCTGAAGGTGCCGCTGAATGGGCAAGGATAACCGGTGCCAATGTTAATCACCGTATCGCTATTATACTTGATGGACTCGTATACTCCGCACCAAATGTTAAAACAAAGATTACAGGCGGTAGATCGCAGATTGAAGGTGTTGGAAATCTTGACGAAGCCAAGCTCCTTGAGATCGTGCTGAAAGCCGGTGCACTCCCCGCTCCTGTTGATATTATTGAGGAAAGGTCAGTAGGACCATCACTCGGTCAGGACTCTATCAGCAAAGGATTTAACTCCGCATTGATAGGCTACATTATAGTCGGCCTCTTTATGATTATCTATTATCAGAAAGCGGGTACAGTTGCTGCAGCCTCTCTTGTTTTTACAGTACTATTTATCCTTGGTATACTTGCCGGATTTAACGCAACGCTTACCCTGCCCGGTATAGCCGGTATAATTCTGACTATAGGAATGGCGGTGGATGCAAACGTGCTTATTTATGAGAGGATCAGGGAGGAACTCGGGACGGGTAAGACTATTAAAGCTTCCGTCGACAGCGGTTTCTCAAAAGCATATTCGGCTATTATCGATTCAAATATTACAACCTTTATAACAGGTATTATACTCTATCAGTTTGGTACCGGTCCTGTCCAGGGATTCGCTCTGACACTTATGATTGGTATAGCAGCAAGTATGTTCAGCGCCCTTGTTATAGCACGATTGATATTTGACTTCATGGTTGCCAAAGGGCAGAAAATTACAATTGGTTAATTCAATTTTACTCTTTTAAGGAGCTAATTTATAAATGCGAATATTTGAAAATCTTCACGTAGATTATTTAAGCAAAAGAAAACTGTTCTATATAGTTTCAACTTCACTTTTCCTGCTCGGACTGATAAATGTAATATTCAGAGGATTAGTATTTGGAATAGATTTCAAGGGAGGAACTGAAATCGTTCTGCAGTTCGATAATCCAATTGAGATATCTCAGGTCAGACAGTATGTTGATAAAATCGGCCTTGGCACCGTTGAACTTAAAACTTTCGGCAGCCAGACAGGAGTATTGATAAGAACAGAATTACAGAACATACCTTCTAATATTTTCCCGCGTGTGGTTAATAATATAAATAATGAGATCCATAGCATATACACCGGGTTACCTATAAATATTGTTGATTCAACCGCAAATTCAGTTACTTATGAATTCGCCAATGCCGACACTGCCAATATCTTAACGGATAAACTTTTCAGTGCAGGCTTCCAGACAAGTAAGGTTTCTGAAGAACCCGATAATAAAAGAATGATTGTTAGTGTGGGAATAGCCGACTGGATCAAGGAAAACCTGAAAGAGAAGATTACAAACAATGGGTTTAAAGTTATAAAAGAGGATCACGTAGGTCCAAAAGTAGGTAATGAACTTAAACAGGATGCTGTTATTGCTGTTGCGCTGTCACTACTTGCTATTCTCATCTACCTGGCATTCAGGTTTAAATTCATATTCGCTTTCGGTGCAGTTCTGGCATTGTTCCACGATGTACTTATAACCCTGGGCTTTTACTCAATCTTATATAATGTAATTCCGGGACTAAACCTCGAAATTGACCTGACTGTGGTTGCGGCGTTTCTTACTCTTGTTGGATACTCGATCAATGATACGGTTATCGTGTTCGACAGGGTGAGAGAAAACCTGAAGATCCATAAGACAATGCCTCTTAAAGATGTAATCAATATGAGCGTTAACAGAACCATGAGCAGAACAATACTTACCGGAGGTACAACCCTTTTAACTGTTCTCGTTCTTCTGCTTTTCGGTGGTGAAGTATTGAGAGCTTTTGCATTTACACTCTTCTTCGGAATTATAATAGGAACCTATTCTTCAATATTCGTTGCCAGTGCGCTGGTACTTGAATATGCTAACCGGAGTAAGAGAAAAGTTCAGTTCTAATAGCTGAATAAAAAAATTAAAGAGGCTGTCTCTAAAGCCAGGATCAGATTCCGATAGAGATTCGGAATGACAGTTTAGAGACAGCCTCTTTTGTTTGATTTCCCCCAACTATACTTCACTGTTTAATTTCATTATATGTGTAATGTCATTACGACCCTCCTGCCGGCAGGCTGGCGATGGGAGAAATTACATCTCTTTCCCATAATACGAAACACAGCCAAGGCTGGGGAAGGTAATGTACCATACATAAAAGCTTATCCGGGAAGATCATCATGTTTTCCATCTATAATTTCCCTGAAGCTTCTGATCGTATCCTCAGGAAGCTGATTAGCAGTGGGTTTAAAATGACCGCTTCAGAGCCTTCGGTTGGTAAATCCATATTTAATCCAGCAGTCTTTTGATTTTTTCAATTGTCAGGGGGGCGCTTCCCTCGAAATGATTATTTACATTCACATAAACATCGATCTCTTTTTCAGAAAAATAATTTATTATTGGTGAAAGAGCGGCAAGGCTCTCGTCTTTCGGCATCACAATTTTTGACCAGTCCTTTCCTGTCAGTTCCTCTATTTTGTTCCTGTCCGGTCCATGCAGCCTGATAATTACAGGAGCTCCGATTTGTTCAAAGTGTTTATTAAATACATCAATAACAGGCGGCATAAAATATCCCTGCAGAAGTACGTGAGAAGATTTACTTCGGGTTATGAAATCAAAATAATTTTTATTGATGTAATTAGGATTTCTTATTTCAAACGCACAGGGATAAGTCTTGTCGACCGTTTCATAGAAAGCTTCCAGCCTGTCGATAAATTCAGACTGTGAGCTCATCTTCTGCTTATTAAGGTACTCGAACTGGAACATAAGCGCGCCTACTTTTGAGGACATCGGCTGAAGTGCTGTGAGGAACTGATGGAATAAATCAGGACTTAAAAAGTAAGGATTTTTCTTCAGCCCTTTTATGCTTTTTGAAGGATAATAGTGGGTTAAGGTTATTGAATTGGGAACTTTAATTGTGAACTTAAAATCATCGGGAACAGATTTATTATAATCATTTACAGTTGGTTCCTCAGGAAGTCTCACGATATCATCAAAAAGGCTCCAGAACCACTGATCAATTTCAACAGTATTATATCTGGAGCTATATTCTTCTAGATAATTTATCTTCGACTTTGAAGAATAAACTATCCCTTTCCATGAATCATACTTCCAGGAACAGGTGCCTATCCTAAGAGCAGCCATTAAAAATCAGTTATTTGTTTTATGAGAATTAAAGAAAAAAATCAGAGAGAGGCAAATACCGGAAGGATTATAGCTCTTAACAGTAATATCGCGCAAATTAAATTTCTTGCCAGTTTAACGTGAAAGATTTAACTTTAGTTACGCATAAATGCCAGGATAACCGGGGTTACCGTAAATAGAGAAAAATTGGAAGAGACCTGGTTCTATCGGATGATGTCTAAATATTATTTCGGCAGAACAAAATAAATTGATATATGAAACTATCGGCGCAGGTCTTTTTTGTAATCTTCATATCCATCTCCACCCTCCTTCCGCAAACGTGGAAGAGCAATGAGAAGACAGCAAAGTCTTTTTCAAATTTAACACCCGTTATCTACATCCCGGGTATTATGGCCTCACCACTATATGATGATGTCGACGACAATAACAAGCTCATCAGTGACGAAAAGGCCTGGGTTGGCATAAAACTTCCCAGCTTATGGTTAAATGCCAATGGAATTGATCCCGCAGGCAACTATAATATTAAAGTATCCCCATTAAGAAGAGATTCCGCTAATACTCTCCGCGATGAACTTGATCATATGCCGATGGATCTGTTCAAAGGTTTTTTTGACAACCTGGAATCAATCGGCTATAAACTTGATGACTATGATGATGACCATGATGAGGGGGAGAATCTGTTTTGTTTCTCTTACGACTGGAGAAAATTTAATACATACAATGCTCAGCTGCTATCTTATTTCATTGACAGTGTTTTAAGCTGGACAGGGGCTGTCAATGTTAATCTTGTCGCTCACAGTATGGGCGGCATTGTTTCAAAAACGTGTATTAAACTCTTTGAGAGGTCAAGGATTAAGAACATTGTTTTTATAGGAACACCCCATCTGGGTGCCCCCGAAATGATGACGGTGATGCTTAAAGGAAAACTTTTCGAGTGGCTTCACTACATAATAGAAGAACCCATCGTAAGGTCGCTTTCGCGCAATTTACCATCCTGTTATGAGCTATATCCTTCAGCCGGCTATTTTAACACCGACCTTACTAATGGCATTTCGACTGACGCGGATGTTTACTCCGAGACATTTCAATTGCCGGGCGGGAGTTATGCAGGTTACTCCCAAATGGTAAATTACCTTAAGGATTATAGTTCAAGCCTTGGTGAAAATCTTAATGATGCTCTGATTGATAGTTCCGAAGCATTCAAAGAATATATTGATACAGTTGATTTTGGAGAAATTGAGATCTTTAACGTAGTAGGCTATAATCAATGGACAATAGGAAACAACAGAGTTATAGTAGGACCACCTCCTCTCAACTGGATCTCAATCGAAGAATCAAGAAATATAAATGGTGATTACACCGTACCTGTCAGGAGTGCAGAATTAATTAATAATGCAGTAGCCGAACACACGTATTACGTTTCCGGCATAGAACACTGCGATATGCCGGCCAGTCAGCCTGTCAAAGAAATTCTCTCAGGTATATTTGGCGATCCCTCTGTCACTTACTTTCCACAGTATGTATCCCCACCGTCAAGCTACAGGACCCCTGCGAGTGGAATAGAGGATGAAGTCGGGGAAGCGGGTTCTTTTTATCTTTCGCAGAACTATCCAAATCCTTTCAATCCATCAACGCAGATTAACTTCAGCCTGACCAAGGATTCAAATGTAGAACTAAAAATATTCGATATCCTGGGGAGAGAAATCGCGGTCCTCATAAACAGACCTATGAGTTCCGGGGCACACAGCATAACATTTAACGCTCCGGGATTAACCAGCGGAGTTTATATATATAAGATAGAGGTTCGGGGATCTGACGGTATGGAATTCAACTCAGTCAGGAAAATGATTTTTTTGAAGTAATGAGGATTAAGAGCGGATATCTTTTAATACGGGAGGTTTAAGAGTGTCGGCGAGAATTTTCAACAGTTGACCACGCTCGAATGGTTTAGACAGGTAATTGTTAAATCCAGCCGACAACAGTTTCTCCCGGTCGCCTGCCATCGCGAGGGCGGTAACAGCAATAATGGGAATCGTTTGATAGTATTTATTCAGTTCCCTGATCAGCTCCATTGCCTCTATTCCGTTCATTCCCTTCAGATTTATATCCATTAATATAGAATCATATCTGAAATTTGTACAATATTGAACAGCCGTCTCTCCGTCAGACACGTGTTGAATTGAACATAACGGTCGAAGGTACGACAGAATGATGTCCGCGCTTAATTCGTCATCTTCAACCAGAAGAATGGATAGATCTTTTCGTAGTTCAACTGAACCAGAAGGTGCAATTTCTTTCCCGTCCCTTTCAGAGAACTCAGCTGAAACTGTGACAGGAAGTTTTACGAGGAACCTGGAACCTTTCCCCACTGTACTTTCCAAAAATATGCTTCCATTGAGCATCTTAACCAATTTGTTGGTTATGCTTAAGCCTAATCCTGATCCTTCAAATTTCCTTGTATATCCTTCGCTCACCTGACGGAACGGTTCAAATATGATTTCATGAAACTCGGTTGATATTCCTATACCGGTATCAGCAAAGCTTACAATCAGGTTCTTTCCCTCTTCGTTGTCTGTGAGGTTTAGTTCTACAGTAATGCCGCCTGACTGTGTATATTTCACAGCATTATTTATAAGATTATTAAATATCTTATTCAGGATCTCCCTGTCGGAATTAATTATGCACTTATCCGGCAATATAGACTTTATATACAATCCTTTCGCCGCGGCATTCGGAACAAAAAGTTCTACAGATTCCTTAAGAACCTTTACAGCATCAACAGATTCATATTTAAGTTCCATCTTCCTGGCTTCGATGCTGGATAGATCGAGTATTGAATTTAGTGTATCGATCAGCCTCTTGCCGCTGGAAAGCACCATTTTTGCCAGTTCTGTGTGTTCAGGATTTGATAATTCGGAAACCAGGATGTCAGTATAACCAAGGATGCCTACCATAGGCGTACGGAGTTCGTGACTCATATTTGCCAGGAAACTTGATTTAAGGTTGTTAGCCTCTTCAGCTTTATTCTTCGCCTTTACAAGATCCTCTATCATTTTCTTCTTTTCGGTTATATCCTCCTTAACCGCCACAAAGTTTAAGATCTTTCCAGCTGCATCCACTATCGGTGATATTATTGCATTTTCCCAGTATAATTCACCGTTCTTTTTCCTATTGTGAAGTTCACCCTGCCAGGTGTTTCCCGCGAGAACAGTTTCCCACAGATGTTTATAGAAATCCTCGCTCTGGCTGCCGGATTTCAGTATCCTCGGATTTCGATTAATTACTTCTTCTATTGCATAGCCTGTAACTTCAGTAAACTTGTTGTTTACATACCGGATATTTCCTTTTAGATCGGTTATTACAACACAAACAGGACTCTGTTCGATTGCCTTTGTTAATGTCTGAATATGCTCTTCGGCAAGCTTGCGGCTGGTTATATCCCGTACGTAGCCCTCGAAATGCGTTGTATTTCCGAGTTCATCCTTTACCGCGAAAGCATTCAGCTGAACCCAGATAACAGAACCATCTTTTTTCTTCCACTGTACTTCCCTGTCGGAAACTGAACCTGTAGGCTCAAATTCGCTGATCAGCGTGTGTCTTTTATTTTTATCCGAATATATATCATTTGTAATATCAACTTTACAAAGTTCCCCCTCAGAATCATACCCTAGGAGATTTGCAAGAGCCTTATTTGCTTTAATGAATTTACCTTCATGAGTCGACTGGTAGATCCCTACAGGGGCTAAATCAAAGATCGATCTATAACTTTTTTCAGATTCGTACAGAGCATCTTCTATAAGTTTACGTTCGGTAATGTCATGTAAAAATGCAGAAACAAGTATCTCACCTTCAACCTCTATGGGTGTTAATGTAATATCTGTATATATCAAGTGGTCGTTTTTTATATGTATCCACTCAAATTTCTGAGGTTCCCCTTCAAGAGCTTTATTTATCAGTTCAGCTGCAAGGTCAGCAGAACGTTTATGTCCCGGCTGATACTCCGGTGAGAGACTTCCCGGAGTCTTTCCGACTATCTTTTTCTTAGGCAGACCATATAATTTTTCGGCGCCTGGATTGCAGTCAACAATCAAATCATTTTTAAGTAGAACTATAGCTTCAGCTGCATTATTGAATATATCTTTAAATTTCTTCTCAGCTTCAGAGATCTGCCTGAGGTTTTTGTAATTGGACCTTGTATAAAAATATAAAAGCAGAATTCCGCCAAGCGAAATAAGCAGTCCAATTATAAGCAGACTATTAAAGGTGCTGGAAGTAACAGGCTCATAAACTTCTGTGAGATCCATCTTTGTTATCAGATACCAGGGGGTATTTTCAATTTTGCGTACATCCGCAAGCACCTCTTTTCCACTGTAATCTATTCCTGTAACCGGTCCCCTGGCTCCTTTTATTGCTTTAGCAGCTGGCAAATTCAAATCATTTATCGGCTTTTTCAATATCTCAGCTGATTTCTGATAATACCTGAGCGGGGTTATATAATTTATGCTGTCATCAGAGGCAGTCACAATCATCGACTCTCCCGATGAAGCATCGATGAACCAGCTGGAAACAGAAGGAAACAGTATTTTGTAAGGATCTACTTTAAGGACGGCTGCTATCTTCCTGTCCTTTGAAAGAATAAATGGAATATATAGATCAAGGCATGGATGCTTTAGGTTTTTATCGATATAAAAGTCGGAATTTACAATTCTGTTTTCGGTTAACGCAGTAAAAAGTGAATCCCTCATAACATCATCAGAACCTGAGGGATTAAGCTGCATTATATTTCCGGTTGAAGCATTCACAAAAAACAGGTTCGAATAGTCGTGATTCCTGTAGATTGAAGATATGAGGCGGACAATCTTAGAAGAATCACCAAGCGGGGATTTGTCCGAATTTAATAATTGATAAAGATTTTCATTAGAGAATATGTACCGGGCATCGGCATAGCGTTCCGAATACCATTGAAAAACTGCTGATTGCTTCAGACCGGCTATAGTTCCAAGGTCACGTGCTCTTTCGGCAAATTCACTGACTTTATCTTCCTGATAAAAGTGAATACCCATGTAAACAAAAAGGAGGATTATACCGAGAAAAACGGAAAATAATACCCTGATTGATCGAAAAAACTGAAAAATCATCAAATACCTTATGATAACTCCATCATGGCCCTATAAAGCACACAATTAGTGCCAGATTTGGAAGTAGAATGATACCTGAGAATTGGCCCAAATAAATGAAAAAATATTTGGTTTAAGGCAAATATTCGCAATCAGGCTGCCGGTTTTAGGCGGTGTGAATAGTGTGTTTTATCTAAATCAGGAAATAAGAGGAACTTTTTGGGAGTGAAATATTATCTAGAAACAGGGGCAGGTTCCGGGGTCAAAATCTCTTTGGAGGTAACCTTCACAAGCACCATTGTCATATCGTCGTTTACTTCGGCTGATCCACGGTAAGTTTTTATACTTTTCCATATATCCTGAAGTATTTCCGCGCTGTTGAGTGCTGCCTTATCGACAAGCAGTCCGGTCAGGTTATCCTCACCGAAAAGGTCCATTTTTTCATTCATCGCTTCTGTAACACCGTCAGAGAAGAATGCAAAGATCTGGTTAGGATTAAGCTGAACCTCTTCTTCGCTCAAAGTTTTTTCAAAAATAATTCCTTTTTCCAATCCTATTCCGAGACCTATTGTTCTGTATTTACTTATCGTTCCGTTTTTCGCCGCTAATACAGGCATATGTCCTGCTCTGCAGAATTTCACCATATTCTTCTGCATATCAAACAAGGCGAGGGTCATAGTAACAAACCAGTTACGTTCCATAGATTCATAAATTCTTTTATTAATTTCAATCAGAATATCTCTGGGTTCTCTTCCGGGTCTGCAGGCAGATTCAATCATCGTCTGCAGTTTAGTCATATAAAGTGAAGCCGATAATCCTTTGCCCGAAACATCTCCGACGACAACGAATAACTTGTCGCTGCCAACAGGTATCAGATCAAAATAGTCACCCCCGACCTGCTGGGCTGGAATCATTTCACCGGATATATCCAGTCCTTTTATAGCCGGGATTACCTTAGGGAGAAGACTCTGCTGGATCTTTCTTGCCAGGTCAAGATCCCTTTCAATCTTAATCTTTTCCGCTTCTGTTCTATACAGTCTTGCATTTTCAACCGCAATAGCCGACTGGTTTGCAACCGCGTTCAGCAATTCAAGATCCTTCCCCGCGAACTTTGCCCCCGAATGTTTTAGTCCAATCAGCATCAATCCCACAAGCTTCTGTTTTATGATCATTGGAATGATAGTATAGATGCCTGTATTTATCAGCAGCTTATATCCTACGGGGAAAGCTCTCTGCAGATCCTCCTCCTCTATGACGGGAGTCTTTGTGGTGGAAGTTTTTTCCGAGATTACCTTCTCCACATTTATTGCCGGGATCTTCAGATTTTTCGAGACGATCCCCACGCTCCTGGCAAGATTAAACTCTCTCTCTTTCTCATCATAAAGCATAATTCCGAAAGTATTTATTTTCAATGACTCAACGAAAGTTGCCGTCATAGTATCGAGAATATTTTCGAGGCCAACAACAGTAGTAATATCGCGGCTGAAGTTCACCAGTATCTTCTGGTAGGCAAATTGTTCGGGATAAAATTTCTCAGTAAGAAAATCCTGGAATTTATCTTTGGTCGATTGAAAGATAAGGGCAAATATTATAAAGATTATCCCTGCAATCAGACCTTTATATTCCGTTCCAATAGCTGTACTTATCACCTGGCCGATAAGATAGATAACAAGGAAATAAATAGCCGCAATGCTTATGGTGGCCGCTCCGTATATAATGGTGTTCTTGATAACCACACTGACATCCATCAGCTGGTATCTGAAAATTGAAAAGCCGAACGCGATAGGAAGAATAAAAAGAATAATAATCGGCATATAAAATTCGGGCGAATTATAAATCGTATCTGTAATTGCCGGAGCTATGAACCTGGTGTACACAATTACCAGTATAGCCAGAAAATATGCCACAAGGATAATTGACAGAGGTTTTCTCTCAGCCGCGGATTTTAACCTGAAATAATTTATGAGGAGAGATATAAAACCTGTAAGAAAAGCCACTCCAAGTATAATATTGATGACATTATAGAACCGATCAGAGTACACAGCCCTGACGTGCACATCATATAAGAATAAGATACTGTAAAGGCTAAGACCTATTAATATTGCTGCCGGCAGCAGGTAAAGAGTATAATTAACTATTTTCTTTTTAACGAAATTATATTCGTGCGGAAATACCCAGAAGAAATGGAGGATAAGGAAAGGTCCGTATATCAACCCCCCTGTATTAAGGAAATCAATCAGAATACCCAGCGGACGTATTCCCATCACAAAAGGAAGCGTCTGATAATTGGACAGCATCATTAAAATTAAGGTTGCCCCAACGGCATAAAAAACCCGCTGCACCCTTCCATCGGGTTTAGCCATCAGCACAATAAAAGCTACAACCTGCCAGAAAAAACCAAGAAGACTAATTCCAAGAAGAGCGAAGTTTATCAGCTTTTTAATATAAACTTTTGTCTTAAAAAGCTCACCGTTCCGCTTCTCAACTGTGTATGTGGCGTAATCACCTGCCTGAACTTTGTTGAGTATATTCTGGGCCTGCATTGGTTCATTTATTCTTTTCCCATTTATTGAAATAAGATAATCACCCTCGCGTATACCGGCGTTCCAGGCTACGCCATTTACCTTTACGTTTTCGAACCTGAATGCGAGAGAATCACTCTTTTTTACCGGATACCAAAGACATTCATCATTAGATATTGGATTGATGGAAGATATGATAACGATATTTCCCAGGGATAAAGTAATGAGCAGAAGACTCATTATAATAATTATCTTCGTTCTGAATCTGATTATATATTTTTTTACCGGATCCACAGATTTATTATTTCTTCTTAATTAAAAACAGGGGAAATATATTTATTAAAAAATAACCAATTATTTCGCTTTAATCACCATCAGAGTTATATCATCTGACTGAACGGCGCCGGAAGTAAAACTCAGCACCTCCTGCCTGATTTCCTGAAGTATATCCGGGGAAGGTAAGTGGGAAGTTCTTACTGCAATCTCTTCAAGTTTTTTATCAGAAAATTCTTCACCTTCTTTATTCATCGCTTCAGATACACCATCCGTGAACATAATAATTACATCATCCTTCTCAAGGAAAATTTCCTGGTATTCGTAGGGAGTAAAAGTCTTCATTACTCCGAGAATAATTCCACCCAGAGTAAGTTTGATAATTCTGCCTTTTCTAATCAGCAGCGGAGGGTTATGTCCGGCATTAACATAAGTAAACTTCCTGCCGGCATCATCAAGTACGCCCCAGAAAAATGTAATGAACTTACCGTCGGAAGTATTTTCACTAACAAGATCATTTATAACAGCCGTAGCCTCATCCAGCGCCATTCCCTGCTTTACAATCGTCTTTAAGAAAGCCTGCAGATTAGCCATAAGCAGGGCGGCAGGCACACCTTTACCTGAAACGTCGCCAATCGCGATACAGACATTATTATCATCAAGTCTGATCATATCATAATAATCACCCCCCACCTGTCGGGAGGACACATTTATGGCAGACACAACAAAATTGCTGAATTCCGGAATTGAATGAGGGAGCAGATTCTTCTGAATATCCCGGGCAATATCAAGTTCATCTTCAAGTTTCTTCTTTTCAAGCTCTTCGAGAAACAGCCTTTTATTTTCCAGCGAAATGATGGCAAGGCTCCCGACGGAATAAACATACTCGATATCAGATTCAGAGTAATTTTGTTTATTTATCCGTCTTCCAAGAAAGATCAGGCCTTTAGTCTCTCCCTGGATCTGCATAGGGACTACGAGCTCAACCCCAAGGCTTTCAAGGTCAGAGTATTTCTGTGAAATCCCGTCACCAGTTATAGGAAATTCAAGCTTCTGCATTTTGTTTTCAGATATAATCTGGTTCAGTTTTTCATTATCCATCTTCGATTCAAGAATTTCAGAACCTCTGTCACCGAAAATGATAACCGCAAACTTTGAAACAAAAAGCTGCCCTATAACTGAATAAACAAGCAGCCTGGCCACCCGTGAAGAATCGGAGAACAAGGCGAACTCTTTGCTCAATTCGAAAAGAGAGTTAAGCCGGTGCAGCCTCGAGTCAAGTATCCGGTTTACTTTCTTAAGTTCATTTATTACGATAGAATTCTGGATAGCAGTAGAGGAAATATTTAAGATTGTTCTGAGGAATTCACGGTCATCGTCAGAATATACCGTCTTATTCAGTTTCTCACCGAGACAGATGATGCCAAGTACTTTATCCGAAGAGATCACCTCTTCCGTAACGCACTGCTCTCCGAGTCCGGGATACGATTTATACTCCTCATCCTTAAAGAACTTTTTAACTTTTTCAGGGTCAGAATACCTTTCCAGCACTTCCTTTGGAATCCCTTTGGAAGAGCGGATTTTAAGCCTACCGTTAATATTCAGTGCAAATAACCCCTTTGTAGAAAGGAATTTTCCCATGCAGGTTAGAAGGATGTTATTAATGATGAAGTCAAGATCTGTACTGGAGTTTATAATGCGGCTGAATTCGACCAGGGCTGTAAGGTTTCTTTTTATTTTGATATTTTCTGTATCATTCATGCTTACTGGTATTATTTAAATACTTTGTGAGATAAACTTCGTTATATTTACCCGGAACGGAACTGTATCTCACCTCATCCATCAATGTTTTCATCAGGTACATCCCAAGGCCTCCAACCCTATGCTGCCTGTAGTACTTCTGAAGATCAGGATCAGGAACATCTTCCGGATGAAATGATTTTCCATAGTCAATAATAACAATTGTCAGCGTATGATCAGAATACTTCAGCTTTAACAATATTTCCCCGTCGGGATGAGATTTATAAGCGTGTTTAATGATGTTAGTGCAGGCTTCATCCACCGCAAGCATTACATCTTCCGTTATCCCGGGTTTCATCCCAACCTGCTCTGCCGCAGATTGTATGAATTCGCGGATAAGTACAAGATTTTCCGTCCTGCTGAAAATCTTAAGTTTTTTATCTATTTCATTTTTTGTCTTCAACGTTTCCGGTCTCTTTGAATTTGTTTATGGCTTCAACTTCGGATTTGAAGATCTCATATAGTAAAGGAAAACCGAGGAGATCGAATATATTATAGACTTTATCGCTCATAGCCGATAATTTTATATCTCCTTCATTCTCCCGGATATTTTCAATATATGCCATGAAGACACCCAACCCGGCACTACTGATATAATTCAGGTCCTCAAAGTTGACAACGATGTTGTACTTATTTTTATCAATCAGCTCTGAAAAGTTATTTTCAAGCTGAGGAGCCGTATGAGCATCAAGATATCCATTCAGATATATTACGCTTACATTTCCTTTATCTTTAATGGTAGTGCTGAATTCTGCCATTCTTTTTCTCCGTCCGATTTAATTTTCGAATTCCATTTAAAAATTACCAGAGTTATATCATCGTATTGTGAATGACTCTGTGAAAAAACCGTAACTTCCCTGATGACTTTATTGGCTATCTCATCGGGAGTCGATTTTGAATTTTCTATTAATATTTCTTCAAACTTATTTAGTCCGAAATCTTCCAGTTCTGTATTCTTTGCTTCTGTAATTCCATCCGTATAAAGCACTATCAGGTCACCGTCGTCCAGACTGATTTTCAACTCATCCAGTGAATTATCAAAATGCTCCGTAAAATTCAACCCCAGTCCAATACCTGAAGGACGCACAGTTTCGGCAACTCCGTTGCGGATCAATATTACGGGACAATGCCCTGCCCTCGATATAGTAAGTGTTTCCTTTTCCCTATCGATTATCCCGTAAGCTGCACTCACAAAACTGCTTCTGTCGAGAGTGCGCTTAAGGATCATATTCGCGCTTATTAAAATATCCTTCGGTTTTATAATCGTTCTCGAGAGTGATTCGAATATTCCTTTAACCTCAGCCATAATAAAAGCGGCCGAAATACCTTTTCCGGAAACGTCGGCAATTACGAATCCAAGCTTCTGCTCATTGATCTCAAAGAAGTCATAATAATCACCACCCACCTCGAAGGCAGGTATAAATACACTTGATATTTCAAGTCCCTTATAAGCCGGATGCTTTGACGGGAGAATCTTACGCTGTATTTCACGGGCAACATCCAGTTCCTTTTCAAGTCTTTCTTTTTCAATCGATTCCTCCAGAAGTCTTGAGTTATCTATCGCAACCGTGGCATAATCTGAAAATGTATTTATCGCGTTTACATCTTCGTCATTAAAAATGGAACTATTCTTCCTTGCGACTACCAGATATCCTTTCACTTCATTGTGGATCTTCAGAGGTGAAACCGCCGCACTAAGATACCTTTCCCCCGTTTGTGAAAGTCGCTCAAACTTATCGAGCGGAAGTATTTCCGTACCGGTCAGGGTTTTTTTCTTTATTATTTTATAAATATAATTTGACAGTTCACGTGCCTCAAGGTAGCCCAGGTTCTTATGGGCGATAGTTGTGAACTCTTTTTCCTCGATCCATAATATCCAGGCAGCATCGGCATTACAGACTTTTGTTGCTATATCCGTTACCGTTCCGGCAAGGTCGTCAAAATCCAGCACTTCCGTTATAAGTTTACTAAAATACTGGAGGGATGAAACCTCCTGAGCTTTCCTGTCATATGCTTCGGCAGTCGGCAAATGAAATAAAGTTGTAAAAAATAATACACTAAAATAAATTGCTCCGTATATCATAAGGATATTAAGGAACTGTGCAAGTGAGGGCGAAAAAGACGCAAGCATATCATTATGAATATTCTCACTGCCGCTGTTTATCAGGTTCACAATGAAAAGGACAGCTATAACCACGGAGATAACGAGCAGGTATATTTTTTCTTTCTTCTGGAGGAAGGCTATCCAGGAGATCCTTACTGAATTTATCGCTATCAGCAGAATAGAAATAATAAAAAATGTATTCTTTATGAATGAAAGGTCGGGTATTTTATCAAAAGCCGATGAAAGAGAGGCCAGTATAAAAAAAACGACCATTGTATTGAAATAAGTATTGAGGTTCCGGTTCTGCTTGAGGAAAAATAACTCCCTGAATGTTAAAAATATATAAGCAAGAAAACTAAGGATAAGGAAAACATAGAAGAAGCTGATTATTCTGAACATAAGGCTCGATTGTTCCCGGAGGTTATCAAAGAACAGGCTTAATATGGAACCGGAAAAACTTATCATAAAAAATATAATCGCGTTAAGAATTCCCACATTCATGACCATCGGGATCGGATTGATTTTTTTGTAACCCATCATTTCTATAAGATATACGATCAAAGAAATAACGGTTAATGCTACCAGGAATTCATTTATCAGGATATACCCCACCGAGTCACCCCCCGGAACAAAGAGCTTAAAAAAGAATAAGATAACTGAAAATCCCATAAACAGACGGAATCTCAGGTTATATGTAAGAACGAGGGTATTCATATTCTTTTTTGTTAATTTTTCAGCCTAAAATACTACTATAATTTATTCGTTCAAAGACGCTTTTCAGCCTTATTCTATGGTCAAATTAAAGGAATTACTTCATTTTGTAAAGAAAAGAATTATGAACGGGTGATATGTCTGATAGAAATGACTATTCCCAGATAAAAATATACCCCAAATCACGAAAAAACTGCGTATTTGCTAAATTTCGACCCCGGAACCTGTTTCTTCTCTCCTTATGGTATCCTGCTTTATCTCAATTCTAAGTTTTTTCATTTCCTCTCTCATCTTCTCCATTTCCTTCTTTAGCTGTTTCATTTCCTGCTTAAATTCCCCTTTATTAAAATACATCATAGAATCATCAAACATCTTAAACATAGATGCCAGCGAATCAGGGAAGAAAGTACTTCCCTGCCCATCTGTAGAAAGAGAATCGCCGTGGAACATTCCTACGCTCTTTAAGATTGAATCTATATTGGGGATCTGAATCCTGACAGGACTGGCGGTTGAATCACCATTTTCATATTTGAAAGAATAACTTTTACTATCCTTTCCGCCTGGAATATCAATAATTATCGGGGGAATACTTCTCATTGCTTCTTCAACCTGCTCTGAGATGCGGTCGAAATCCGGCAGCTGCATATCGGGAAGATCAAGTTTTGTTACATGCACGCGGCAGGTATTTGAATCGATAAAAACTTTAAAATTCTTACCCCAGGATGGATCATTCTTCAGTCTGGTAAAACTGCTGTCAAATTTCAGGTCTATCTTCATTTCCTTCAAAGATCTTTTCGCCTCTTCCATTCCTTTTTTCATTTCGTCTTTGGCTTTTGCCATCTCGTCTTCGAATTTTTTCTTATCGAAATTATACTTTTGCGTAAAAATAGTATCCGGGGTAAAGAATATATATTTATTATCCTTGTTATCTTTTACCTTGTTGACGATAGTTCTTACATCGGGATTATCGTAGTCAAAATAGCCAGCCGGTACAATTTTATTAAATTCCTCCTGGTTCGCATCACGCGCAAACGACATTATATCGGCAACAATAGCTTTATTATAATTCCAGAGATTCGGATTTATAGCAACAGTATTCTTATCATTTACAAGTACCTGTGACTGCAGGTCGTCTGCATAAGATTCAAGAATTGAATCAACCTGGTGACGCTGCAGGCTGTTCAGCTTCAGTTTAGACGCAAACTTTTCAAGATTATCCACAGGAGTGCTGTCTTCCGATGTTTTAATTTCAAAGAATTCCCTGCCTGAGGGGTCGTAGCCAAGTTTCAGATACTGACGATTTGACCTGTCGAGTGGAAGCTGTTTGGTAAAAGCGAAGTTGAAAACATCTTCATTTGAAAGGTCGGAAGCATAGAAGAGAGGTTTAAGGTTTTCCTGGTAAAACCCGGCCAGGTTTGTTTTCTGCTCTTCCACTAAACGATCAATAATTCCGGGATTAAATTTCAAAAAGATCATAAGCACAACCGAGAGCGCCGTGAAACTAAATGCCGGAATCCATCTGCGGAAAGTATCGCGGAACTTCCCTTTATGGTTAAGGTTTGCAGCCAGCCTGGTTTCAAAGTACGGGGCCTCAGGAAGCCTTTTAACCGAAGAAACGGTAAGCTTTTTGATTTTCTTTAATTCATCCAGCTTTTCCCGAAGTTCTTTTGAGAACTTTATTTTATCTTCCAGCTCTTTAGCCTCGCCGGCTGATAATTCGCCGTCGATGTAGGCCGACAATATTTCATATTTTGTATTTAAATTTTTCATAACATCAGTTCCTCTTCCAGGGGCCCAAGGATATTCTTTAATCCTTCCCTTGCTCTGAAGATCCTTGATTTTACAGTCCCTATTTCACACTGAACCGTTTCTGCTATTTCCTGGTAACTCATACCTTCTATATCCTTTAACAAAAGCGGAACCCGTAATTTCTCAGGAAGTCTGCCGATAGCTTTCTGTACAATAGAAGAGATATCATTGCTCTCGGGTGTATTTGTATCACCTGTTTTTTCTTCGGCCTCTGTTAAAGGAGTAAAAATATTTCTGATTTTTATCTTTCTCATGTAATCTTTACACTTATTCACTGTTATCCTGTAGAGCCAGGTAGTGAATTGTGACTCGAACCTGAAATTATTCAGGTTCCTGTAAACCGTTAAAAAAACATCCTGCGCAATGTCATCCACCGAATTTGAGACTGCTCATGCGTGAGATAAATTATATTTCTCACCTTTTCCTTATGTCTCTGAACGAGTACAGCGAACGCAGATTCATCGCCGTCTATAAACCTTTTAACAAGGGAAAAATCATCGTCCAGGTTTAATATTTGGGCTTTCTGCAAATCTTCCTTTGTATTTTTCGTATCCATCATTTTAGACGTAAAATTAGGTAACAGGTTCCGTAAAAATATTTAATTAAACTGTAATAAATAAACTAAAAAATTATCTCAGGCCATATTCCTGAAACTTGCTTTGTTATGGCTATTAACTTAAATTTAATTCAAAAATTTTAGGAGTTGTTAATGAAAACCAAAGTAAATGAAAGATACGAAGCAGTCGTAATAGAATTAAAGGGAAATGTGATGGGCGGTGAAGATACTAAAGAATTTAACGATTTGCTCCATAAACTGATCGATGAAGGGAAGAAAAATATTGTTGTAGATCTATCTGATGTAAAATTTATGAACAGCTCCGGGCTTGGAATGCTGATCGGCGGACTAACAACTATGAAAAAAGCCGGCGGAAACCTTAAATTGCCAGGGTAACCGAGAAAATTGAAAGCCTACTTAATAATTACAAAACTTATTACAATTTTTGAGTTTTACGAGATCTGTTGACGATGCGATAAAAAGTTTCTCTAATTAGATTTCATTATAATTATGTTTTATGAAATTTAAAACTCCGGATTGTTTAATTCGGAGTTTTTATTTTGCTGGTAAATTCATTAAATAAGGAGTTTTAAATGAGTGTAACTGTTCTAGTCGGAAGCCAGTGGGGTGATGAAGGAAAGGTAAAAATTGTTGATATCCTGAGCGAAAATTATGAAATAGTTACCCGTTACCAGGGCGGCGCAAATGCCGGGCATACGGTTGAGATCGGTGAGAAACAATATATTCTACATCTAATCCCTTCAGGAATTTTAAGAGAAAATGTAATCTGCGTTATAGGAAACGGCGTTGTGATCGACCCAAATGCGCTTCTGGATGAAATTGAGTGTTTGAATAAACATGGGATTAGAGTTGAGGGAAGGTTAATTATAAGCCATAATGCCCATCTTATTATGCCCTATCATAAACTGCTCGATTCGATCAATGAAACGAATGGCAATAAAATCGGAACAACCGGCCGCGGAATCGGTCCCTGCTATATCGATAAATATGCCAGAAAAGGGATTAAGAATTGTTGACCTTCTGAATAAGAAAGTTCTTGAAGAAAAGATCAGTGAAAATCTGAAAGAGAAGAATACACCTCCTTAAAAAGATATACGACCACGCTGAACTTGATGTTGAAGAAATAATCAGGGAATACGTTGAGTTTGATAAAGAGATTGATAAATACATTAAGGATGTTCCTTCATTATCTAAATTAAGCAATGCCGAAGGCAAGTCAATTCTTCTTGAAGGCGCACAGGGAGCTCTGCTTGACGTTGATCATCGGAACCTATCCCTTATGTTACATCATCAAGTCCTACTTCAGGCGGCGCCTGCACAGGCACAGGAATTCCGCCACAAAAATGATCAACGTGGTTATAGGGATAGTAAAAGCATATACTACAAGAGTAGGGCATCGGCCCATTTCCCAACTGAATTGACTGATGAGACGGCGAAAAATTAAGAAAAATAGGAGCCGAGTACGGAGCTACTACGGGCAGACCCAGAACGATGCGGCTGGTTTGATGCTTTTCTTGTAAAGTATTCTGCACATGATAAATGGAATTGAACAGTCTGCAATTACAAAACTGGATGTATTGGGTCGTTTGATGAAATAAAAGTTTGTACAGGTTATGAACTTAATGGAAAGAAATTAAATCATTCCTGACCGATGTTCAGAGGCTATCGGAAGTAAAACCGGTATATGAAACTTTACAGGGATGGAAATCTGACATCTCCAGGTGCGGATCGTAATAAAGATCTTCCCTAAAAAGCAAAAGAATATCTTGAGCTTTATTGCCAATCAACCGGCGTGAAAATCATATTGTTTCGGTTGGCCCGAAAGGGAGCAGACTTTTTTTATTGCTTAAAGGCTGAGGGTGAGAGTAAGAACTGCTTATTCCTTACCAAAAATATGACTGGATTTTTAACATCACAAATTGCGATAACTTCGGCAAATTTGATATTTCATAAAATTCCGGAAGTAAGGAAAACATCAAATGAAAATGTCTGGCGGACCCGGCACCTTAAATATCAAATCGGCCTGATAGTAGTTGCTTTACTTATTGCCGAGGCACTCTATACTATACCCAGAACCCTGGTAAAAGCTCTGCAGAACGCGAAAGGACATTGTTGCACTTTACGCCAAGGGGATTGAATATATAGCCAATGATCAAAACGCAACGCGGATATTACATTTCTGTTCGATAATATACTGAAGCCGATAGACTTTCCCGCTGATCTCCACCGGTCCCGAAAACCTGGTAAAAATAGAGAGCAAACATGATATTAAGGATGTAAGAAATATCAAGTACGACACTACCCTATCCCGAGAGGATCTGGAAAAATTCTTCAACCGGCAGGTAAGGGAGATGGACAAAGCACACAAGCCCATACTTGTAACCTATCGAGGATACACTCGTCCTGCAAAAAATACATTACGGCGATTCAGACCTGATCAACAGGTTAAAGATTATACCCATATTTTCAAATATTTATTGCCATACTCTTTATAGTTATCGGATACGTTGGATTCAGCAGCATTAAAAGAAGCGAGCAGAGTAACATCTGGGTTGGTATGGCAAAAGAAACCGCGCATCAGTTCGGAACACCGATATCAAGTCTGATGGGCTGGCTGGAAATGCTGAAGATAAACTATCAGGATCCTGACAAGGTGCTGGACATTGCCGATGAAATAGGGAGTGATGTTGAGAAACTGAATAAGATCACTTACAGGTTTTCCAAAATCGGCTCGAAACCGGAAATAAAGCAGAAGAATGTTTACTGAGAAGTAAAAAAGATCATAGATTACTTTCAGAGAAGACTTCCGAACGGAAAAAGTGAGAGTTACGATTGAAGGAGATAAAAAACTCTGCGCGGAGATGAATTCCGAATTATTCGGTTGGGTAATAGAGAACCTTATTAAAAATGCACTTGACGCAATCGACCATAAATAAGGAAAACCATTACTGTATCGATTACAGGCTCAAAGAGTCACATTGAAGTCTGAATTTTGAAACGGAAAAGGAATAGAATATAAAAGAAGAAAAGAATTTTCAGGCCGGGTTACAGCACCAAAAGAAGGGGCTGGGGATTGGGTTTAAGTCTTTCCAAGAGAATAATTGAGGGTTACCATGCAGGAAAGATCTTTGTAAAGAACTCCTCTCCTGGTGAAGGAACTACGATTGCCATTCTTCTTAATAAATGCTAGCTCATTTCGAGCATTCTTTCAATCGGCCTAAGGGCTCTTTTCATAAGCTCAGGATCCAGAACTATCTCAGGCGTTCCATTCTTCATACACAGGTAGAGCTTTTCCATAGTATTAAGCTTCATAAAAGGACATTCATTACAGCTGCAGTTTGCTTCAGGGGGGGCAGGAATAAGCGTTTTACCCGGAACCAGTTTCTTCATCTGGTGGAGGATACCCGATTCCGTTGCAACAATAAATTCGTCGGCCGGATCCTCCTGAACGAACTTCAGTAATTTGCTGGTTGAACCAACAAAATCAGCTCTGTTAAGAACTATTTCTTCGCACTCAGGATGAGCAATGATCTTTGCGCCGGGGTGTTCAAGCTTAAGATCAATAAGCTTCCTCTCGCTGAATGTTTCATGAACTATGCAGGAGCCGTCCCATAACAACATTTCCCTTCCTGTTTTTTTTATCAAGTATCTCCCCAGGTTTCTATCAGGGGAGAAAAGGATAGGCTTTTCCGGAGGGATCTGGTTAATTATTTTTTCAGCATTACTGGAAGTGCAGATTATATCGCTCAGCGCTTTTACTTCGGCTGTACAGTTAATATACGTTATCGATATATGATCGGGATGCTTATCGCGGAATGCCTTAAATAACGGAGCGGGACAACTTTCAGCAAGCGAGCAGCCAGCATCGAGATCGGGAAGCAGTACAAGCTTATCGGGGTTTAAGATCTTGGCAGTCTCCGCCATAAAATGAACCCCGGCGAAAACGATGACATCGGCTGTTGTGGACTTTGCTTTCCTGGCAAGGTCGAGACTATCGCCAACAAAATCAGCAATGTCCTGTATTTCTGATTCCTGGTAATAATGAGCCAGGATAACCGCATTCAGGTCTTTCTTTAATTTCTTAATCTCTTCGACCAGATCTAATTCAACCGGACTTTCAGGTTGAAACATACCTACTGCTCCTTCTTAGTATCAAAATAATAAGGTTCAAATGATTTTATCTTATTATGAGATCATTATAATCGAAATTATGTAAATATCGTACTTTTTCAAATGGCATAGTACTTGACCTTCCTGATATGAAGTAGTTCATAGTTTAAGCATAACACCTTCCAATTCTGACTGCCGGATTTGCGACAAATTTCCGGCAGTTCCTTTTTAAACTACACATTCAAAACTTCATGTAAAAAAGTAACCGCAGATTGTAAAACTTACATCACAAATTAAACTGCATACAAATTCAGCGGAATTTGCCGTCTTTTCAAATGGCATATTAGTTGAGTCTTTTAATCCGAAAATAGAAAATAGTTTTTTGCATAGTACCCCCTCCATAAATGACACACGAACTGTCGGATTTTCACCCTCAAAGATCCGACAGTTTCTCCTTTAAACCGAACCTGCACTTTTACCAAAGAACTTTCGTGTTCTCTCAAATGCATACAGAATATCTCTCTTCCCCGCTTCCACATCCAGCAGTATTTTACCCAGATCAGACAAAAGAACAAAATTGATCTTTCCATTACGGTTTTTCTTATCAGCAAGCATTACCTGATAAATAACCTCAAAATCGAAATCGTCGAGTATATTTTTAAGTCTGAACTTTCCCGGGAGTTCCAGATATTTTACAAGTTTCTTCCGCGACAGGATACCTATCTTATTCGAGAGGAATAATTCTGCCACTATTCCATAAATAACGCATAGGCCGTGTCTAACCTTAAAACCCGAAGCAGATTCAATTGCATGGCCGAAGGTATGTCCGAAGTTAAGAATTTTTCTTAGCCCGTTCTCCCGTTCATCATTAGAGACCACTCCCGCTTTAATTGCCGCGCATTTAAGAATTATCTCATCAATTATTTTCTCATCCTTCCGGCGGATACTATCAAAGTTTTCATTAACAAGGTTATATAATTCAGGAGAGGAGATATAAGCATACTTAATTACCTCACCCATACCCGCCAGGTACTCTTTAGTTGGAAGAGTTTTAAGAAAATCCGAATCTATCAGTACCATATCAGGGTGATAAAATGCACCGATAACATTTTTGTAGCCGTTAAAATTTATAGCGGTTTTACCCCCGATGGAACTATCAACGGCCGACAGAAGAGTAGTAGGGATATTGATCAGCTGCAGTCCCCTCATATATGTAGCCGCGGAGTATCCTGCCAGGTCGCCGGTTACACCGCCGCCGATTGAGATCAGCAAGGTATCTCTGCCGAAATTATTCTTAATCAGGGAATCATAAATTCTTCTTAACTGCTCATGCGATTTAGAACTTTCACCCGGCTTCATTTCATAATAAAATATTTTTTTACGCCGGCCGATCGCCTTCCTGATATTTTTCAGATGATACTTCGCGACATTACGGTCGATGACAATAAAAAAATTACTAAAACGCGCATACTTTTTAAGCTGAGGCCTGAGGTGAGTTAATATCCCTCTCCCTGCGAATACCGGGTAGGAGGAGTCGGATACCTCCACATTTATTTTTTTCAAAGAATCATTCCTGATTATTTAATTTGATGATATTAATCTGGCAATCCTATCTACAGTTTTACCGACGGGTACATTATCGGTAAGTATAATGTGATCGGCTAAAAGATAGAATTTTTCTCTCTCATTCAAAAGTTTATTAATTAATTCCATCAACTGTTCCCTTGTCTCCGGAAAATCACCGTTGATATGCAGAGCAGGCCGGTCACGTTTATATTTAAGCCTTTTATATATTGCTTCCTGCGAAGCCTTAAGATAAAATATCTTTCCTGTTTTCTTCAGAAAAATAAGGTTGTCTTCACTGCTCATTGTCCCCCCTCCCAGGGAGATAATGACATTATGTTCAGTAGAAATTTTCTCAAGCTGTTCACGTTCGATCTTCCTGAAATAATTTTCGCCCATCGTTTCAAATATTTCTCTTACTCTCTTACCTTCATATACTTCAATTATTCTATCCAGGTCATAAAAATTCCATCCCAGAGTATTTGCGAGAATCGGACCTATTGTACTTTTACCCGCGCCCATAAAACCAGCCAGGTAAATTATATCATCTTTCATTGGTTACAAACTTAATAAAAAAATTCAGAAGCAGGACAAAAAATACGGAGTGAATTAAAAGAGGAATGACATTCCCAGGATGAAGGTAACACCATCGACATCTATTTTTGAATCGAAAGTTTTCTGCGGGAGGGTTATTATCCGGTTATTATAATTTACTTCGAGCTTATCATAAGCACTTTTTACTTTAAACTGGGGATCCCTGAACTTCATTTCAGAATGCACAGTTATATCATTGCGTATCATATAATCCATGGAGACAGAGACCTGTATACCGTAAGCAAAGTCACGACTTACAGTTGAGACCGAAGCGTCACCGAATTCCCTTACATGCTCACCATAGTAATAACCAGCCCCGCCGCCCATAAGGAATTTAAATTTTTCAGTAGAGAAAGGAAGCAGGTAAAATCCGGAGAGTTCCAGTGGTATCAGCACGAAACCATCAGTAACATCAATAGTTACGGTTGAATTCCCGGAAAAGGCAGTAAGGTTAGATCCGGGGACCTTAGCCTTCATATACTCCGTACTTAACCCTACAATTATATCATTGGTAATTTTATAGCGAAAATTTACAGAGGGGTTAAAGATGTCGGAAATCTCAAACGCATAGTTTCGAAGCACAGGGTCTGAAGAATTAGGATTCAGATATATCCTTGCGGTAGTGGTATAGACACCATTTACACCTATACTAAAATGTTTACTACCGAACTGAGCCTCAGAATATGAAGACAGCAGAAGAAGTAATATGACAGGGTATCTGAAAAACATCCCGTTTCTGGTTTTCAGTTTAAAAACAAAACCCCTGTTTACAGACTCATCTTCTAAACAGGGGTACAGAATAAAATTATTTATTTTTTACTGACCGAAAAATTGATTCCTGTTATCAACAATATCAGCTTTCTTCTTGAGTTCTTCAATCCACTGATTAAGAACTGTGCTCTGCTTCTGCCGGATTATTTTATCACGGATAGTATTTCTCTGTATCTCATATTTCGAAGAATCGAAAGGAGTCCTGCTTGTAACCTCAATAAGATAATAGCCTCTATAACCATGTACAGGATCTGTTACCTTGTTTAAAGGAGCGTCGAGGGCAGTTTCAATAAATGCCCAATCTTTTCCCAATCCGGGTATCGTACCCGCAGGAGAAAAATCTTTAGCCTTGTTAAAAGTTATCTTTGGATTAATTGTAGGAGCCTTGCTCAAATCTCCGTCGACTTTTTGCTTAATTTCTTCAACGACCTGTTTAGCCTTAGCATACTGCTTTTCGCGTATTACCTGAGGTTTTATACTATTTTTTACCTCATCGAATGGTTTCACACCTTCATTGGTAACATCAGAAACCATCGCGACCACATAACCTGTACTAAGTCTGAAAGGTTCGCTTATACTATTAAGGTCATTATCGAAAGCAAATTCGGCAATATTTTTATTTTGACCCAGACCCGGAATTGAAGCCGCATCCTCTTTGAAAGCCCCTGATTCCTGGACTTTATACTTCATTAATTCAGCTTCACTTTCGAACCCGTTCTTTTTAGCGATAAACGAAAAATCCTGAGCCTGCGACTGGAGAAGATCTTTTGTAGTAGCCGAGACGTCGAGAGGATTTACGATTTTCTGCACAATATAATTCTTATCGGATTTATCGGTCACTTTTATAATATGATATCCGAACTGAGTTTTTATAGGTTCCTGTACAACCCCTACCTTAGCATTCAGAGCCACTTTTTCAAATTCCGGAACCATCATCCCCTTGCTGAACCATCCAAGATCTCCGCCATTTTTAGCGCTGCCGGGATCACGGGAATATTCGGCCGCAAGCTTAGCAAAATCAGCTCCGTTCTTCAGCTGATCATAGAGTTTCATAGCTTCCGCCTTATTAGCTTCATCGTTTCCGTACTGGTTTATTAATATATGTGAAGCTCTTACCTCAGGTTTATCGGAAGGAATGATGCCTGTTATATGATATAATGTATAACCCTGGGCAGTAGCAATAGGCCCAACTACTTTATCTTTCTGAGCCTTTTCAATCTGACCTGTAACTTCCTTAGGAAATTGAGACATTGCCAGAGTATCGACTGTTATTTTTGAAGAACCATAATTTTCCGCTACCGATTTGAAATCAGTAGTATCCTGCTGGAATTTCTCAGCAACTATCTCAAGGTTCCTCCTGGAAAACGTAGAATCTTCAGCTGAAGGTTTGAACGGAAACAACACATACTTAACTTTTCTCTGAGCTTCCACGCTGAACTTATCAGGATTATTATTATAGTAATCTTTAATCTCTTCATCAGTTATTTTAAATGTTGAATCAGGGAAAAGAAAAAGCGGAGCGAGTACATAATCAGCACTTATTTTTGTATTCTGATCTATAAAGTCTCTTCTTATTTCATCCTCGCTTACAGTTACAGAGGCGAAAACAAGGCTCTGGAGTTTTTCATTCAGCCTGGTCTGCCTAACGCCTTCTTCAGCCTGGATCAAAACATCTTTATTCCTGGGATCAAAAAGAGCTGATTCATACAGCTGCCTGTTGAATTGTCCGGTAGAATCAATAAAGTTCTGTTTTAGAAAGTCAGGAGGGTTATCACCAAGGATAATATCTTTAATTTCCTGATCAGAAACTCTGATGCCGTATTTATTTATTTCCCTTTTAAGGAGAATCTGGGTAACCATCGCATCCCAGATCTGATTACGCAGCTGAATAGTTTGTTCTTCATTAAGGTCATCCCCATTCTGCTTCCTTAACTGCTCTCTCTGCCGTTCAAGCATATTATTAAAATCCTGGTATGATATTTCTTCACCATCAACTTTGCCAATGTAATTGGTACGTCCACCGAAGGCCTCAAGAAAGTTTGAGTCAGAAATAACCATAAAAAGAACAAAAAGAGCACCTACGGAAATAATAAAAGCAGGGGCCAAACTCCGCATTTTCGCCATCATTGGCATAATTTATTTCTCTCCAGTCTAAAAATTTATAAATAAGTTGTGTAAAATAGAGACATAGGCCAATAAAAGCAATGAAAAATGAAGTAAATATTATGCCCAATTTTTTATTTAAAAGAGACGCAGATAACACGGGGGGCAGGCCTTTTTACTTATTTTACAATGGTTTACAAAAAATTGACTTTCATCAAACCCAAATTTATATTTCGTCATTATTAAACTTTTCTGAAAAGAGGCCAAAATATGCAAGACAAAATCGAATTCTTAAAGTATGTACCTATATTCTCCGAACTTGAGGAAAGCACTCTGGAGCAGATTTCAAGGTTGGGTATAAGGAAATCCTTTACTAAGGACTCGGTGATTCTGTTTGAACATGAAACCGGTTCAGCATTATTTGTAATCATAAAAGGAAAAGTTAAAGTTTCCAGGGTAAGCGATGATGGGAAAGAAGTTATACTAACAATACTCAATGAATCAGATTTCTTTGGGGAGATGGCGATTCTGGACGGTATGAGCAGGTCAGCCAACGTTACCGCTATGGAGGATGCTGAATTATTCATCGTGCAGAGAAGCGAATTCCTTGAAATGCTTACTAGTCATCCTGAAATTTCGATTGCCCTTCTGCAGGAACTCACTAACAGGCTCCGCTCGGCCGATATGAAAATTAAATCGCTTTCACTAAAGGATGCCGAAGGTAAGGTTGCAACAGTAATACTGCAGATAGCTGATGATGTAGGAAAAATTAAGCAGGGCACAGTAGAAATAGAAAAGCTTCCCTATCAGCATGACCTGGCTAATATGGCCGGAACATCGAGGGAAACAATATCGAGAACCCTGCATTCCTTTGCAAAGAAAGGATTTGTTGAGCTAGACGGTTCAAAACTTCGTATATTAGACTATGAGAAATTTCAAAGAAATGTTCAGTTGAAATAATTAATGCATGCTAAAGTTGATTTACATTCACATACAAATTATTCAGACGGGTTTAATTCTCCGAAGGATTTAATTGATAAAGCTAAGGGGAAAGGAATTGAAGTATTAAGCATAACAGACCACGATAACCTTGCTGCAATTCCGGAAGCTTCAGAATACGGCCGGCAGGTAGGGGTAGAAATAATTCCCGGTGTTGAGATCAGTTCAGATATAATGGACAGGGAAATTCACATCCTCGGCTATTTTGTTGAACCCGGTAATCCTGAGTTTGAAAGGTACCTGGAATTTTTCAGGGCTGAAAGGCTTAAAAGAGCCGACAGAATAGTAAAAAAGCTTAATACCCTCGGTATGTCACTTAAACTCGACGATGTATTGAAATTTGCAAGGAATTCGGCTGTCGGGCGTCCTCATATTGCACAGGCAATGGTTGAAGGCGGATTCATAAATTCATATTTCGAAGCATTTAATAAATACATAGGCAATGGCTGCGAAGCGTATGAAAAGAAAGTGCATGTTTCCCCCAGAAGCGCATTTAAAATAATATCTGATTCAGGTGGACTATCTTTCATTGCTCATCCCGGGGTAATGCCCGAGCAGATCCTTAAGGAGTTAATTGAAGCCGGTGTTGACGGTTTAGAAGTTATCCATCCTTCACATTCCCAGCAGCTTATAAAGTTTTACAGGGGGATTGCTAATGAGTATTTCCTTCTGGAATCCGGCGGTTCGGATTACCATGGCGGCAAAAGAGAGGATGAAAAAAATCTGGGGAAATTTTACGTAAATACCTCTGTAGTTGACGCAATGCGGCAGAGGCTTCTAAGAAACACAGCCTAAAAAAATCATATGAATATTATTGAAGGTAATTCTTCAGGCAAAAATTTCAAATTTGCAATTGTAGTAAGCAGGTTTAACGAATTCATAACTGATCGTCTGCTTGACGGCGCAGGAAAATGCTTTGCTGAAAAGGGATACGATGAGAAGGAAATTGACGTAGTTAAAGTACCAGGGGCATTTGAAATTCCCGCAACGGCGGCTCATCTCGCATCCTTAAAAAAATACTCCGCTATTATCTGCCTGGGTGCTGTAATCCGGGGGGCAACCCCGCATTTCGACTATGTTTCTATGGGTGTAACCACCGGAGTTCAGCGTGTTTCCCTCGATTTCGGGATCCCCGTAATATTCGGCGTGTTAACAACAAACACTATTGAGCAGGCAATGGAAAGAAGCGGAGGAAAATCCGGAAATAAAGGCAGGGATGCGGTTTTAACAGCCATAGAAATGGCTGACTTAATTTATAACAGGCTGAAATAACTTTCCCTTATAACTCATTTAATATTAAGTAGATAAGAATTTTAACCTTTCAGCCGATTTGAAAAGTATTATTTTTATTGTCTGTAATTTTCATACTTAGTCATACATTATTCCCAAATTTACGGGGACGTAAATGAAGTTTCAGTTATTATTACTTTTTTGTTAGGCGTTAACTTTCTATTCGGCCAGAAAACCTCTAACTGGAAGAACTATACCGATATGAAGAACGTAAGGGCGGTACAGGCTGCACAGAACGGTGTATGGGCGGCCAGCGGTGGCGGAGGATTTTTTTATAATACCGTTTCAGGAGAATTCCTGACGCTGCACAAAAATGACGGCTTGATAGGCTCGTCCTTAAACGCGGCTGCAGTTAATATGGACGGCAAAGTCTGGTTCGGCGGAGTTGAGGGAGCATTAGATGTATATGATCCTGCCACAAAAAAGATTAAAACCATACTGGACATCTATAACAATACTGACCAGCCGAATAAGGGTATAAACAACCTGGAATCAATAGGTGATACAATTTATGCCAGCACCGACTTTGGTCTTTCCCTGATCGATTCAAAAAGCTACTTCTTTTATGACACCTTTTTTAAGTATGGGAATTTTCAACCTTACATAAAAGTTAACAGCTCACTTAAAGCGGGATTGCTTTACCTGGCAACAAGCGCGGGTGTGGCCATTCAGAAAGTCGGGGCAGAGAATTTATCCGCGCCTGAGTCGTGGAACACTTATACCACACAGAACGGACTTCCCTCGAATAACGTATTGAGCATTATAAAAATGAACAATTCAGTTATAGCGGCTACTGATAAAGAGTCTGTCACAAAAGAATGATTCCACCTGGAGCCCTTTTCTTACCCAATTTAATAACACCGTTATTAATGATCTGCTTTTAAGGGCCGACTCATTGTTTATTGCTGTGGGGAAGATTATTTATCTCTATAACAATAATAATTTAACGGCATTTGACACTTCCATTGTACAGATCAATAAATTAGCGTATTCAAATTCACTTGGTTTAATTGCTGCTTCAGATGCAGGCTTCTATGAGGTACGGAACAAGAAATACCATTACCCCAACGGTCCTCAGGCTAATCAATTCCCCGAGCTCACGGTAGATGATAGCGGAAACTTATGGTCGGCTTTTAAAAGTAGATCATTAATAACGGTGTTATTAAATTGGGTAAGAAAAGGGCTTTAGGTGGAATAATTCTTTTGTGATAGAACTTTATAAGTAGCAGCTATAACTGAATTGTTTATTTTTATAATGCTCAATAAGTTATTCAAGGGAGATTAAGTTCTGTGTAGTATAAGTGTTACACGACTCAGGAGCGGATAAATTCTCTGCAAAGACTTTCTGAATGGCAACACAAGCGCTTGTTGCAAGGTAAAGCAATAACGCTTTAAGTGAGCTGTTAACTTTTATGTATAATTGAAAATTTTCATACTTAGTCATACATTATTCCCAAATTTACGGGGACGTAAATGAAGTTTCAGTTATTATTTTTTTTGTTAGGCGTTAACTTTCTATTCGGCCAGAAAACCGCTAACTGGAAGAACTATACCGATATGAAGAACGTAAGGGCGGTACAGGCTGCACAGAACGGTGTATGGGCGGCCAGCGGCGGCGGCGGATTTTTTTATAATACCGTTTCAGGAGAATTCCTGACGCTGCACAAAAATGACGGCTTGATAGGCTCGTCCTTAAACGCGGCTGCAGTTAATATGGACGGCAAAGTCTGGTTCGGCGGAGTTGAGGGAGCATTAGATGTATATGATCCTGCCACAAAAAAGATTAAAACCATACTGGACATCTATAACAATACTGACCAGCCGAATAAGGGTATAAACAACCTGGAATCAATAGGTGATACAATTTATGCCAGCACCGACTTTGGTCTTTCCCTGATCGATTCAAAAAGCTACTTCTTTTATGACACCTTTTTTAAGTATGGGAATTTTCAACCTTACATAAAAGTTAACAGCTCACTTAAAGCGGGATTGCTTTACCTGGCAACAAGCGCGGGTGTGGCCATTCAGAAAGTCGGGGCAGAGAATTTATCCGCGCCTGAGTCGTGGAACACTTATACCACACAGAACGGACTTCCCTCGAATAACGTATTGAGCATTATAAAAATGAACAATTCAGTTATAGCGGCTACTGATAAAGGTCTGTCACAAAAGAATGATTCCACCTGGAGCCCTTTTCTTACCCAATTTAATAACACCGTTATTAATGATCTGCTTTTAAGGGCCGACTCATTGTTTATTGCTGTGGGGAAGATTATTTATCTCTATAACAATAATAATTTAACGGCATTTGACACTTCCATTGTACAGATCAATAAATTAGCCTATTCAAATTCACTTGGTTTAATTGCTGCTTCAGATGCAGGCTTCTATGAGGTGCGGAACAAGAAATACCATTACCCCAACGGTCCTCAGGCTAATCAATTCCCCGAGCTCACGGTAGATGATAGCGGAAACTTATGGTCGGCAAGCGGAAAAAATAATAAAGGTGTGGGCTTCTATAAGTATGACGGAGCTGAATGGACAAACTACAACCTTGCAAACACACCGCTATTAACGACGAATGACTTTAATTTCGTTAATTCTCCCTCCGATGATGAAGTTTACTTTGGAAGCTGGGGAAGAGGATTTACAAGTCTCAAAAACGGCAAATTCAAGAATTATAATACGGGCAACACTCCTTTTGTAGGCTTACCTGGAAGTCCCGATTTTTTAGTAATGTCGGGTTTCGCGAAAGACTCCCATGGAAACCTCTGGGTATTGAATTACTGGCCGGGTGACGGAAGGGCGTTGGGAGTGCTTCATCCCGACAGTACATGGAATACCTATGCAAACCCGTCTGAATTCGGACAAGCCATTGAGCAGCATTATTCATTAGCTATTGATGCGTATGATACCAAATGGTACAGCATACGTAATTCGAGCAGACTGGGATTACTTTATTTTAACGAGAATGATCCGGCAGACTCAACCGATAATAAGTACGGCTTTCTGAATACCGATGACGGGCTAAACAGTAATTTTATTTATTCTATGGTCGTTGATAAAAGAGGCGATATATGGGTTGGGACAAGCATCGGTGTAAATATAATATCCAATAACGGTACTGTGCTTAATAATACCCGCCAGTTAAATATTACTTCAGTATTTGCATTGCGGCAGCAGACAATAAATGTTATTGCTGTTGACGCGCTCAATAATAAATGGATCGGGACAAACCAGGGACTTCTGCTTGTCAATTCAGATGGGTCAAATCTTCTTGCCACATATGACTCGAAGAACAGTGCCCTGCTCTCAGACCAGATACGGAGTATCGCGGTTGACCAGAATAGCGGAAGAGTTTATGTAGGAACTGATGAGGGACTGACATCTTTTGATACCCCGGCTCTTAAACCTGAGGAATCATTTTCTGAATTATTTGTATATCCGAATCCTTTCATTGTAAATAATGGAGATAATATTCTAACTATCGATGGACTTATAAAGGATTCTGATATTAAAATTTTGAACATTGAAGGTCAACTCATAAAAGAATTTTCATCTCCCGGAGGGCGCATAGCTTCTTGGGACGGGAGGGATGGAAAGGGCAATTTCGTAGGCAGCGGTATTTACCTGGTAGTGGCTTTCGATAAGGAAGGAAACAACGTAATTACCGGTAAAGTTGCTGTACTGCATAAATAACAATTTCCAAAATCAGCAATAAATGATAGATCTCACCAATATTTCGCTGCAGTTTGGCGGAAAATACTTATTCAAAGATGTTAACCTGAAAATTACTTCCGGTGATAAAATTTCACTCGTTGGAGCGAACGGAACCGGCAAATCATCCCTGCTTAAGATAATTAAGGGGAACCTGCAGCCTGAATCGGGCAGAATACAGAGGCAGAAAAGAACAACTATCGGTTACCTTCCGCAGGAGAATGTTACCCACAGCGGGTCTACGCTACTTGAAGAGGCAAAGTCGGCGTTATCTCATATCGTTGACCTACAGGAAAAAGAAACCGAACTAACCGACAAACTATCGACAGATAATTTATCGGCGGAGGAAAGGGAAGATCTCGTTCATCAGCTGGGGGAGGTTCATATGCGGCTGGAGGAGCTCGACTCATACAGCGCTGAATCAAAAGTAGAAAAAATTTTAACGGGACTCGGATTTGAAGAGAAGGATTTCCCGAGGCTGACAGATGAATTTTCGGGCGGGTGGCAGATGCGTATCGCCCTTGCAAAAATTCTTATTCAGCAGAATGACCTGCTGCTGATGGATGAGCCTACAAATCATCTTGATCTTGATTCACTTGAATGGCTGATAAGTTTTCTAAAGTCGTATAAAGGAGCGCTGCTGATTGTTTCGCACGATAAGCACTTTATAAACCAGGTTACCGAAAAGACTTTAGAAATATACCTGGGCCGTTTCAACACCTACAACGGCAGCTACGATGATTACCTCAGGTATAAAGAAGAAAGAGATACGCTTACTGAAAACCAGTTCATTCTGCAGCAGAAGAAAATTAAAGAAACAGAAAAATTTATAGAGCGCTTCCGCTATAAAGCCACCAAAGCGAAACAGGTACAGAGCCGAATCAAGAAGCTGGAGAAAATGGAGCTGATCGAGCTCCCCGATTCCAGCGACGATATTTATATAAAGTTCCCCGAGCCTCCTTCAAGCGGAAAAGTTAATATGGAACTGAGAAACATCACCAAGTCGTACGGTGATAATGTAGTTCTGCACAATCTTAACTTCACTGTAAACAGGGGCGAGAAGATAGCCTTTGTGGGTCCAAACGGTGCAGGGAAAACCACACTTTCCAAAATAATTGCCGGCGTTCTTGATATCAACAGCGGTGAAAGGGTCATAGGTCATAATACAATAATTTCATACTATGCTCAGGATGTGGCCGATAACTTGAGTCCCGGACTGGATATCATAGAAACCGTTGAGGGTATTGCTGAAGATAAAACAGTAGGCCAGCTGCGCTCACTTCTTGGTTCATTTTTATTTACCGGTGATGATGTGTTTAAGAAAGTTGGAGTATTGTCAGGAGGAGAGAAAAGCAGAATAGCGCTGGCAAAGATCCTGCTGACGAAATCAAATTTCATAATACTTGATGAACCGACAAACCATCTGGATATTTCTTCAAAAAAAGTCCTTCAGCGGGCGCTTATGGATTTTAAGGGATCGTTAATACTTGTTTCTCACGATATAGACTTTCTTGAGCCGGTTGTAAATAAGGTTGTGGAAATAAGGAAGGGTGAGATAAAGAACTTTGAGGGAGGGATTGAATATTACCTCCGGAAGAAGGATATGCGGGAGGACGAAAGTAAGTCTGTTAGTGAGTCGGCCGGCAGCGAATCATCTACGCGCAAAGATCAGAAGAGACTTGAGGCAGAGCAGAGACAAAAAAGGTACAATGCAACAAAAGATCTGTTAAAGAAAATTGAGATCCTGGAAAAAAGAATATCAGAGCTGGAAGAAAAGGAAAGAACTCTTGAGAAAGAATTAACCCTTCCCGAGACGTACTCAAATCCGGAAAAAGCAAGACTGAAAAACCTTGACTTCCAGGAATCCAAAAAAGAACTGGAGAAAATACTGACTGAATGGGAAAAAGCTTCCAACGAACTAACAAAAGTTGAGAGCCAATTTAGCTAGAATTTTATTTTCAAGAATTCCTCCGCAAGCGGTATCCCTCCATACAGCGCAGCATCATCCCCGAGCTTTGTGGGCAGAAGCTTTAGTCCCTTTGAAGACGAGGACAGAGCATTCTCCTCAAATGATTCCTTAATTATTGGTAACATAAATTTATCCAGCGCCTCAATTACGCCGCCGCCGAGGATTATAAGATCCAGGTTAAGCAGGTTTGTAATATCGGCAAGGACTTTGCCTATGGTTTTACAAGCGCGTGTCAGATGTTTAACCGCCAGTTTATCCCCTTTTTTCACAGCGTTAGCCAGAGCTTTACTTTTAATTTGTTTCTCAGAGCCGGTGAACTCCTTTAGAATACTCTTTTCACCTTTTTCCAGATCCTTCTTTATATCCCTGTCTACAGCGGTACGACTTGCAACAGCCTCAAAACAGCCATGGTTGCCGCATCCGCATAAGGGTCCGTTTTTCTCGACTTTTATATGGCCGATTTCTCCGGCGGCATAATCGGCCCCTCTGAAGAGTTTTCCATCAAAAATAAATCCCGCACCGATACCCGTACCTATAAACACAACAAGCATATCCTTTGCATCTTTTCCAAGACCATAATATTTAACACCCAGCGCACCGAGGTTCACGTCATTTTCAATCAGCACTTTATAAGGAATCAGCTTTTCAAGTTTTTCTTTTATGTTAAAGTTTTTTAGTCCCAGATTAGGAGCCATAGCAATAACTCCTGTAAAAGGATTCACACTTCCGGGAACGCCAAGGCAGACAGCGGCTATCTGGTTTTTATTTATTCCCGATTGCTTCACCAGATCTTTTACTGCTTCCGCAAGGTCATTTAAATATTCATCGGCTCCCTTACCCGTGCCGGTGGGGCGTTTTATTTTGTTAACTATTCCCTCTTCGGAATTTAATATTGCCGCAAGAATTTTTGTTCCCCCCATATCCATGCTGATGATATATTTTTTACTCAGGGTCTGCTCCTTAATTTTTTTTATTTTAGGAAAGCTATCAATAAATAAGAATATTTCCCAAAATTATGGATGATTTACGTTATACAGGGTGTGAACAATAAAATGATTGTATCTGGTTCAATCTTCAGTTAATTTTATTTAATGGAAAAAGTTAAACCCTTAAAGAGATTTGGTCAGAATTATCTGAAAGATAATAATATACTTGATAAAATTATCACAGAGATTAATCCTGTTAAAAATGATTTTATTATTGAGGTCGGTCCCGGTCTGGGTGCACTAACCTCAAAATTAGCTTCATCAGATGCTGAAATAGCAGCTATTGAAATTGACAAAAGGGTTAAGGAAGATCTGGCCGGGAAATATCCTTCAGTAAAGTTCTATAATGAGGACTTTTTGAAGACAGATCTGCACAAATTTTATCAGGAAGACGGCCGGAAGCTGAGGGTAGCGGGAAACATACCATATAACTTGACCTCACCCATCATTTTTAAGATGATAGAGTATAACGGAATTATTAAAGATGCCGTACTTATGGTTCAGTATGAAGTAGCGAAGAGGATCACTTCTTCACCAGGTTCAAAAGATTATGGCATACTTTCGGTCTTATTAAATTATTTTGCGGAGGTTAAGTTCTGCTTTAAGGTTTCGCCGAATGTTTTTTATCCAAAACCAAAGGTATATTCGGCCGTTATTCATATATTCATAAAAGAGCTTACGATCAGCGATGATCTAAAGAAAAGATTCATTCAAATTGTAAAAGCATCATTTGGAAAACGAAGAAAAACTTTAAAAAATTCATTGGGAGACAGTATATTTAAAGAAATAGATTTTTCAGATTCAGGCATTGACCTGAGTCTGCGCGCTGAACAGCTTAACACAAAGGATTTTGAAATTCTTGCGTCGTATACACTTAATAACCCCTCTTATAATACCGGCCGATGAAAAGATTAAAATCTTTTGTTAAAAATCTAAAGGCCTACGATCTGGTAGTGGTGGTTTTTTATGTCTTCCTGATAATAATGAACATCATCTTCCACGATAAGATTGAGAACACATCCGACTGGATGCTGATGAATATCGGGGTAATCGCCTTTGCTTTCCTTATTTCTTTTCTTGAGAATAAACAGAACATAAAACTCTGGAGAATTATTCATTACTGGTATATAGCTCCCCTCGTTTTCATAACTTTCAAAGAGCTGTACTTTATGATAAAGCCTATAAGAGGACAGGATTACGACTGGCTTTTTATAGAGATCGACCACTGGATATTCGGCGCTAATCCTACCCAGGTTCTTCAGAAGATTGCCTTTCCACTGCTGACAGAGATCCTGCAGATTGTCTACAGTATGTTCTACCTTCTGCCGATCATCCTTGCGCTGGTTCTGCTCAGAAAACACAAATACCTTGCGTGTGACTTTGCGGTGTTCTCAATTGTTTACGGATTTTTTCTTTCCTACCTGGGCTATTTTGCGCTGCCGGGAATAGGACCCCGTTTCACACTGCACAACTTTGCCGAACTGGATACACAACTGCCGGGACTTCTGGTGACGAAATACCTGAGAGAATTTGTGAACCTTGGTGAGTCGATATCCGCTTCCACCGTCAATCCTGCTGAGTATGTACAACGAGATGTATTTCCGAGCGGACACACTATGATAACACTGATTGTTATGTATCTCTCCGTCAGGCTAAAGAGTCGCTCCAGGTATTTTTTCCTGCCCGTAGGTTCGCTGCTGATTTTTGCAACTGTTTACCTTCAGTATCATTATGTAATTGATCTTGTAGGGGGACTGCTTTTTATGATGTTCTCGTTATGGTCGGGCAGATACATTTTTAACTGGTGGAGAAGAAAGACGGGTCTGGAAGAGTTTCAATACAGTAAAATAAAATATGACTGAAAAGAAAATAGAAGTTAAGAAGATATTTGATTCAATTGCGTGGAGGTACGACTTCCTTAATCATCTGCTGAGCTTCGGAATGGATATATACTGGAGGAAAAAAGCCCTGAAGCTTACAGGGTTCAATCCTGAAAGTGTATTGCTTGATATAGCCTGCGGGACAGGAGATGTGGCAATTGAGGCCAGGAAGCAGGGGGTCAGGAGGATTTTCGGGGCGGATTATTCATTTAATATGCTTCAGCTATTTGAGAAAAAGAGTGATTGGATAAAAACGAAAACCGTTCAGATGGTTGCCGAGAACCTTCCGCTTAAAGATGAATCGGTAACAAACATAACAGTTGCCTTCGGAGTAAGAAATTTTTACGATATCCAGGAAGGGTTTAATTCGTTTTACCGGGTACTCAGCAAGGGCGGAAAGGCCACGATCATTGAATTCAGACTCCCCTCAAATTTTGTATTCAAAGCATTGTACAAGTTTTATTTCAAGAAGATACTTCCGGTGGTAGGCGGCATAATTTCGGGCGATATGGCGGCGTATAAATATCTGCCGCGATCGGTTGAGGAATTTGATGAGAAAATAAATATGCCGGAGCTGCTGAGGAATTCGGGATTCCGGAACATAGAGATCTTCCCTCTTACTATGGGGATTGTACAGACCATCATAGCCACCAAATAATCGGTAATCCTAATTAGATTCTCTACGAGGATCTTTAGTCACCTTTGACTTTTTTTACAAATGTTGATCCTCTACGAGGATGCTTAGTCAGCTTTGAGGGTTTTTACAAATATTTATCCTCTACGAGGATGGATACCGGATAGCAGGAAATGTAAAAATCCTACGAGGATAGATACCGGATAGCGGAGACGTCAGCGGGGGTCCGGAATGAATTCTATTTAACGTTGTATGAAGTAAGGCTTTGAGTAATCACGGACGTCGTATCAGATAGATTTATTCCGCCTCCGGTAAATGCACTGAGGATAGCTGCATTTCCCTGCCACTTCACTATCCCGATCCCATCAACCAGCCAGGCAAAGGCATCAAAGCTTGTTGTCGGACCGCCAGGCACCTGCAGGTTCAGAGAATATTTTAACCTGACCGCATCTTTATTCACGTCTCCCGAATTAAGGTGTAGTGTAAGACTTTCTTTCCCATCAAAAGAACCATCCACTGTCAAGACCGGTATACTAAAAATGTACACTACGGAAAGTTTGAACACCGACCATGTTTTACTTTCATCAATCGGAAATGAAAGGAGGTTCATTTCGGCATCGAGAGATATATTATTTCTAAAACTATCTGGGATTGCGGATGAGAGTCCTGTTGTATCCAAAAAATAATACAGGTTGTCATTTGTTTTACGGAAATACGAAAATGAGATTGACGGTACACCAGATAAATTAAGTGAATCGATCTGCACCTGGTAAGTTGTTCCGTTTTTTACCTCTGTACCGGTGTATTCGGTACTCCGTGTTCCCGTAGTCTGAGTTCCGTTTGAATCAGTTTTTGCGATTGAATAAGTATAGGTAGATCCGTCACCGTTCGGAAAATATTCTGTGTTATTCGGAGCAGGAGGATTTGTAGTATTATCTTTATTACACGCGTTTATTAAAAGTCCTAATATTATTATCAATGCTGAACCGGATATGAATTTTATCATATTAACCTCTGCTTAACTTCTCTTTCAATTTATTAAATGCCTTAGCCCGGTGACTGATGCTGTTTTTTTCTTCAATCGATAACTCAGCCAGAGTTGATGTATAGCCTTCAGGTACAAAGAGCGGATCGTAACCGAAACCGTTATGACCCTTCGGGTGAAGGATAATCCGACCTATAAGCTCACCGGAAGCGGAAATATAGTTATTGCCATCATAATAAACAGCGACAGAGATAAACCGTGCGGGATGAGGTGACGGCAGTCCCTTCAATTCCGATATCAGTTTTTCATTATTCTTCTCATCCGTAGAGTTTTCACCCGAATACCTTGCTGAATAGACACCAGGACTCCCATTTAATTGATCTACAGCGAGGCCCGAATCATCAGCAATCACAGGTATCTTAAAGATATGATATATCTCAAAAGCTTTTTTCTCAGCATTTCCCTGGAAAGTATCCCTATCCTCAATCACTTCGGGGATCTTCTCAAAATCGGTCATACTTAATAACTCAAAAGGAATACCCTTCAGTATTTTTTTTATTTCCCTAAGCTTTCCCTGGTTAGTAGTAGCAATTATTATTTTGTTCAAACATTTGCTCCTTTTACTGAACGGGATTTATAAAAGAGGTTAATAACCGCCCCGACTGTAGTCATTGAATTAAGAATTGTAAACACCGGGTCGTGCAGAAATATTGCATAGAGAGTAAGCGATATACTTCCGATGAGGTTAAGTATAAGAAAATAGAGGTTAATGCTGCACCGTTTAGTCTTTACGGTTTCGATAGTTTGAGGTATCCATCCGGCGGCAAGCGCCAGGAGTCCGATAATTCCGATATATTCCATTATTGTCCTGTTTATGTATAAATTATTTTATGATTCTGCCAGAATATCTTCCATTACTTCGAAGGCATATCTGAGATGAGGGATAACAATTGATCCGCCGACAATGAGAGCGATATTAAATGACTCGTGAAGTTCTTCTTTAGTAGCTCCCTCCTGAATGGATCTATCGATATGATAGAAGATACAGTCGTTGCAGCGCATTACCATTGAGGCAACTAGTCCCATAAGCTCTTTTGTTTTAGCGGGAAGCGCGCCATTTACATATGCTTTATTATCGAGGGCAAAAAATTTATTGAAATCCCTGAAGCCCGAGTTAAGAATTTTATCATTCATATCCTGGCGGTACTTTCTGGTTTCAGAGGAAGTTTTTTTCATTCCGGTTTTCCTTATGAGATTTACTACTGATAATTACAAAGTTAGTATTCAAAGGTCTGCTATTTACATAAATTCTATGCAAAATAAAAAAGTAAGGGGAAATGCAGTGAAAAGCGAATGGTAAAGAAATATAATACCGGTTGTTGGTAGATCTTAATCCCGGGAAGGTTTTTCATCATTATCCTTATCATAAGATATTTCCAGTTTATCAGGGGGGATATCGCTTTCCTCTGCCTCCCAGTCATATTTATAATGCTTATCTTTTTTACGGAAGATGAAGGCGCAGACGATACCTGATATTCCTCCGAAGAAATGCGACTCCCAGGAAATTCCCGGTTGACCGGGGAGAATTCCCCAGACCATACCGCCATAGAGGAAAGTGACCAGGAGTGAAAGTCCTATAGAACGGTTATCCCTTTTAAATATTCCACTGAAGAACAGGAAAGCGGCGAAACCGTAAATCAATCCTGACGCGCCGATGTGGTAAACGGATCGGGCAAGAAGCCAGACCAGCAGTCCTGTTGAGATATAAATTATCCCCAGCACTTTATAGGCAGTCTCGGGATAAAAATACAGTATACCCGCGGACAGCAGGAATAACGGGAGCGTGTTGGAGAGCAGGTGTGCGTAGCCAGCATGGATAAGCGGTGAAGTAATGATCCCGATCAGTCCGGAGAAGGTTCGGGGGAAGAGTCCGAATTCATAAGGGAAGTTCACGTTAAACGTAAGCTGCACGATAAGGATCACCCAGAGCAGTATTACGAAGCCTGCGGGAATTACGATACTTTTTACAACCTGCGAGTTATCTTTTTTTCTTCCATAATAACACTTCTTCAAGAATACAAATTTAATATTATTAACGCATTATTGAATTTCTGGTATGGGTAGATCATTTTTTTGTGAGGTCTATCCTGAGGCAGATCATCTTCGTTATTGGCCGTTCATCCAAAATGATTGGCCGCAGCTGAAAGGCTTTTTTATTTTTCAGTATTACAATTTATTTTTACCGGAGATAAACTATGAGAAGAGGGATCAGCTTCAACATTTATGTTTTCTATATTATTATGTTCATCCTAATGCTGGCTGCCGTAGTTTCAGCATAAACCCAGCTTAACCCCGTTAAGAGAAAACACAGGTTGTTCAGACTATTGGATTGACCCATTTGATTATTAGGTTAAAATGCATCAAAAGTTTGTTAGAGAAGTTTAGGGAAAACCGGTTATTTGTAGTCTGCCATTTTGTCATACTGTAGATTTATTCAACGGACGAAAACTGCGAATTTTCGACGTTTTAAGAGTGTCTCATTTTGAGTCCAACTCCGAGCCTTCCCCGAGATAACCCCAAGTAATCCCCAAGACTAAAACAGCATAACAAGATGTCTGCCATTTTGTCATACCTGCTGAATATTTCAACAGCCAGCGACCGGAATTAAAGCATCATGCTCACCTAAGCAAAATCATCTTTCTCGTCTCAGTAAAACTCCCCGTCTTGATACGGTAATAGTACACGCCGCTGCTCAGGTTTTCAGCATTAAAATTTATTGTATACGTACCCGGAGATTTCTCTTCATTTAGAAGACCGGCAACCTCTTTACCCAGGACATCATAAACATCAAGTGTAACAAAAGATGAGTGACCTACTGTAAAAGTGATCCTGGTGGACGGATTAAAAGGGTTTGGATAATTCTGCGACAAATTAAAAGCTTCAACTTTATTGACCGGATCTTTAACATCAACAATTTGTCCCAGATCAATTTTATACATTGATCTACCATGTGTGCCGATGGCAAGATAATTTTCAACAGGATGGATCTTCAT
Organism: uncultured Bacteroidota bacterium; assembly: GCA_963839165.1. Taxonomy (GTDB): domain Bacteria; phylum Bacteroidota; class Ignavibacteria; order Ignavibacteriales; family Ignavibacteriaceae; genus DATFVA01. The sequence continues at coordinate 107,998 of CAWIUG010000036.1, forward strand.
ATCATAAACAGAAACGACAGGCAGACCAGCAGCTATAGGTTGCCAGCTTATGCCGCCATTGAAACTCATAAACGCACCAACATCGCTGCCGAGGTAAAGTCTATCGGGGTTAGTATTATCTACAGCGAAAGCATTAACAGGAGCATCCGGCAGATTGCTGCTTATGTCAGTCCAGTCGGCCCCCATATTAGTACTCTTAAATACGTGTGACTGAGGATCGTGCCATTTGAGTCCCGAAAAGGTAACATACACAATATTCTCATTACCAGGATCGACCTTCACACGGGTAACCCATCGGTAAGGCAGCGCGCTTGAAATATCCGTCCAGTCAGAACCATAATCGGTAGTAACCCAAACGTGACTATCATCGGTTCCTGCATAAATTACATCAGAGTTTGTGGGAGCAACATCGATAGTTGTAACAGTACCGAGCCTGGTGCCGGGAATGCCATCGGTAAGGTCAGGACTAATAGTCGTCCAGTTCGCCGCACCATCTGTCGTCCTGTATATACGGTCTGTACCATAGTAAAGGACATTATGATCGTTAGGATCCATCACCACAGGGGTAGACCAGTTAGTAGGTTCATTCTCGTTTATTCCGTTCCTTGCATAAGCAAAATAATTGCCGCCATCAGTAGATTTCTGAAGGTATCCGTTCTGGGACTCGGCGTAAATAATATTAGGGTCGGTAAAATCAACAATTACATAAAAACCATCTCCCAAAATAAGGGGTTCCCAGTCGTTGAGGTCTCCGGTTTGGGTTCTTAATGTATTATTATCCTGTGTGCCGCCATAAAGTTTCTGTGAATTATTATAGTCAAGGCCGATTTCATAGAACTGCGTATTAGGCATTTCCTTTGGCCCAGTCCAGATAGCGCCCCCGTTAGTTGAAATATAAATACCGCCATCATCCCCATTGATTAAATAATTAGAGTTAGATGGATCAAAAGCCAGGGCGTGGTGATCGACGTGAGTCTGAAATGAAAATTCCCAGTCAGCTCCACCATCGGATGAACTCATAAAGCCAACATCCATTACATAGATCTTTGCGGGGTCAGAAGGATTTATTCTTACTTGTCCGAAGTACCAGCTGAAATTACTTACCCCTTGCGCTATTTCCATGTCAGGATCCGCGTCTGTCCAGCTATCACCATAATCGGTGGTTTTATATAAACCAGTATAAAACGTACCATCATTATAAAGCGCGTATGAGATTTCAGGATTTGATTTTGAAATCGCCAGTCCGATTCTTCCCACATCCAGTAACGATGCGTCAGGAAGTCCGGTAGAAGGTCCCAGAAGTTGCCATGAATTCCCATTATCTGTAGATCTATAGATTCCGCTGGAAGGTCCGTAAAGATGTGATAGGTTCGGCCTTCTCACTCTTTCCCACATTGCGGCGAGAAGGAAATCAGGATTAGAAGGATCCATAACCACATCTATAGCTCCGGTAGAATCCGAAACGAACAGCGACTGATTCCAGGTAGAGCCGCCGTCAGTACTCTTGAATATTCCTCTCTGATGGGTTGGTGTAAAATAAGAACCCATAACCGCAGCAAAAACTTCATTAGGATCTGAAGGGTTAATAATAACTCTTCCAATCGTTTCGGCGCTGTCAAGACCTATAGGGAACCAGGTACTGCCTGCGTCGGTTGACTTAAACATTCCGCCGCCGGGCAAGTTATTATGTCCCCCGTTAGCTTCGCCTGTGCCAACGTAAACTATATCAGGATTTACAGGATCGACCGCAATATCACCTACTGATAAAAATGCCTGCTGATCGAATATGGGGAACCAGGTTTCTCCCTTATCGGTTGATTTAAATACGCCCCCTGTAGCAGCAGAGCAATAAACTATTTCAGGATCCAGGGGATTAAACTCGATATCTGTTATCCTTCCTCCAATGTTGACAGGTCCGGCGAAAGTCCAGCTTAATTCATCAGTTTTCTTAAGTAAACCTTTCATTGTGTTAACCTGCTGCAGTGCCCGGGAATATACATCCGGATCTGCCTGCATATAAGGAAAAAGTCTTTGTGTCATCATCCACTCAGATGGTTCCATCTTTTCATTTTCAAATTTATCAGACGATCTGAAATTACTGAAGTACAAAAAAGATGTTAAAATGGAGAGAAGAAGAGAGGCAGCTAGAATCGGTTTTTTAAATTTCATGATTGTATTCCCTGGTTAATGAGGTATAAATTGAACAAAAATGAATTTGCAATCAATGCTAATTTAGGTAATATTTTTAACTGATTTATAAATTAAATCTGAAAAACGGATCGGGCTGTCAGGGGGAATGGAATCAGGACTGGTTTATTCCAGGAAGAGGGCGAGGATCGCGAAAATGTCGATTCCAATAAGCATCAGGTTTACTTCATCACGTTTACCGGTAATGAGTTTGATAACCGTCCAGCTAAGAAATCCCCATATTATTCCCTGTGTAATTGAATATGTAAAAGGAATAAGAACCAGGGCGATGAAGGCAGGGATTGCATCATCAAACTTCGACCAATTGATTTTTAGTACAGGTTTAATCATAAAGACGCCAACAATAATAAGAGCGGGCGACGTTGCGATTGAGGGAACGATCGACAAAAGAGGAGAGATGAAAATGAATGGGATGAACAATAGTCCTGCTGTTACCGCAGTGAGTCCTGTCCTTCCCCCCTCTTCGATACCGGTAGCCGATTCGATATATGCAGTACCGGGACTAGAACCAACCAATCCCGCAATTGTAGTAGCAAACGCGTCAGTAACAAGTGATTCCTTAATATTCCTTGGTTCATTATTTTCATCCAGCAAATTTGCAGCTTCAGCAACACCCACAAAGGTAGAGAGACTATCAAACATATCGGTAAACAGGAAGGCAAATATCACAGGCCATAAGGCAAACTTTAGTGAACCAGCAAGATCGAGCTGAAAGATCAAGCTGAAGTCGGGATGAGCAAAGAGACCTTTCCATGTAACCAGGGTTGGAATTCCGTTATTCAGAAGAGAAGCGTCGCCGTACCACCGGCCGATAGGAATGGCAAGGATAGTAGTTATAACGATCCCGATGATCAGTCCGCCTCTCATATTTTTAATTATAAGAATGGCCGTTATGAGCAAACCGATGACGAAAGTGATTCTGACCGCATCCATCTTAGCTATAGTAACCATCGTTGAAGGATTGGCAATAACAAGGTGTCCGTTTACAAATCCTATTAAGGCTATGAACAATCCAATACCGACAGCCACCGCATAACGTATCTGCCTCGGTATAGCGCGTACGATATATGTTCTGATATTAAAAACGGAGAGAACGATAAATACTATGCCTGCCCAGAACACGGCCCCCAATGCTGTTTCCCATCTAACACCCATACCTATAACTACAGTGTAAGTAAAGAAAGCATTTAATCCCATTCCGGGTGCAACGAGTATAGGATTATTCGCATAGATGCCCATCATTATAGAACAGAAAGCAGAAACTATGATGGTGGCCGTGAGTACCCCGTTAAAGGGCATACCCGATTGACTAAGGACAGCGGGATTAACCACGATGATATACATCGAAGCAAGGAACGTGGTTATCCCGGCAACTATCTCAGTTTTTGTACTTGTCTTATTTGCCGATAAAGAAAAGTATTTTTCGAGCATTCAATTCTTATTTATTTCACATCCATTATACGTTTCAGATCCTTATCATCCACAGTAAGCAGACCCGGCTTCACAAGTCGCGGTGTAAGATCTCTCCAGTTCTCATCCATATTAAAAACTTCTCTGAAGATAGGAAGTGATTCATCCACCCTTCCGTTATTAGCAAGGGTTACAGCATGCCAGAATTTCATTTCAGCGTTATCAGGAAACATCTTTTCCGCAGATGAATATTCATAAAGAGCCTGTTTCATATCACCTTTTTCAACTGCAAGGTCGCCCGCATTCATATGATCGTATGCACGATGGACTTTCAGCAGACGCTTTAGTTCTTTAATAGGTTCAGTACTATCATCCACGCGCAGATCGATCAGTCGGTCTTCCCACACCTTACCGGTTGATTTACCGCGGACCACGAGCATTGCGGCCGACTGCTTTCCGCGAATATCACCGCCTGCTTCCTGTCCCGCCTCAAGCGCGGCCATCATCCTTTCGGCAAGCGGTCCTGTTGACTTCTTAAAAGCATCTGCCATGGCAGGCCACACCTTATCACTTTTCATCAGGTTAGCCTGGCAGGAAAAATTATCGCCCACAATATTCCCAGCGGGTTGTACGCATTTCTTCCCGGTAAACGAAGCCACATTTCCTTTTGAATCAATTATTGCCAGCTGCCTGAACTCCCTGCCATCATCTGAAGCAAGGAGAGAATCGACAGCCTGCTGAGCGGTCATTCCCTTCTTAAGCATTTCAAGTCCCCGCGGTCCGAATGAAGCATTGACAAACGACTGTGTGGCGATAGCGCCCACACCGGCCTCAGCCCAGGTTACGATTGTGCCGACAGAGAACCAGTGAGACTGTACGGCAACTCCCATTTCACCGGTCGTTGTATCTCTTGCAACGATCGAATAAGTATGCGCGAAAGGATCGTGGTTATAATACAGCTGCGGAAATGAAACAGAGGACATAAGCAGACAAACGATTAAAAAATTAAAGATAGTCCTTTTCATATTACTCTCCTGTGAAAAATGACAGATAAACGACTTAAGAATTTACTTTTTATTCTTTAAGAATTTCACGTGCAAAGCCGAAGGATACTGTTCAGAGTGATAGAGCCTGATCTCTGCTTTTTTGAAATCCTGCTGCTCTGCTTTATAAATATTATTCACGAAAGTCTGCGGATTCCGATCGAAGAACGGGAACCAGCTGCTTTGAACCTGGATCATTATCCTGTGACCCTTAAGAAACGTACGGTTGATATCCTGAAGGCTGAATTCAACTTTCGATACCTCACCCGACTTAAACGGTTCAGGTTTCTCAAAACTATTACGGAACCTTCCCCGCATAATCTCACCGCGGACCAGTTCCTGATAATCACCCATCTCCACATTATTCGGATTAGGATCGGGGGAAGAGGCGTCGGGCGGGAATTCATCGATAATTTTAACAACCCAGTCGCCGTCAGTACCTGAAGTAGAGACATAAAGTTCAGCCGTTAAAGGACCGGAAATAGTAACGTCATCCTTAAGTGGTTCAGACTCATAAACCAGCACATCAGGTCTTTGTGAAGCAAACCGCTGATCTTCTATCATATAATTTCTATTATAAAACCGTCTTGAGTCAAGCTTCGCTTCTGTATAAGGAACGGGCTTCATCGGATCGGACACATATTCATCAAAGCCTTCATTACCGGGACCATCGAATGACAATGAGTGATTACCACTGAAATAAATTTCACCATCCGCTGCGTCAGGAGGAGGCCAGGATGAGTAAGTCTTCCACTGGTTACTTCCGGTCTGAAATACATAAGCATCGGGCTGATTGAACTCACCTTTCCCTTTGAGGTAATGTTCAAAGAACGGAACAAATATTTTCTGCTGGAAGAACTCACTTGTGCGTGCTCCAAAAGAGATATCGCCCAGAGAATCACCTTCACTTCTCATCCAGCCGCCATGGAACCAGGGGCCCATCACAATATAATTATCGGCACCTGGATTATTTTCCTCAATAGATTTATAAATATGGAGAGGTCCGTAAAGGTCTTCCGCATCATACCAGCCGCCTACAATGAGCATTGCGGGAGTAATCTTATTAAAATGCGGAAGATTATTCTTCGCCTTCCAGTAATAATCATAATTCGGATGGTTAATAGTGGAATCCCAGAAAGCTATGCTATGATGGAAGAAATTCTTATTCACATTTGAAAGCGGACCAATGCTGAGAAAGAAATTGTATGCATCGGGTGAAGGGTATTCAAGATGTTCGGGCCATTTAGTTGTAAGAGAATCCCTGGCCCTTCCGAAGTTCGAGAAAAAATCAAAATCCATCAGCAGGGAAAAGGCCCCGTTATGGTGCATGTCATCTCCCATAAACCAGTTTGCTATTGGTGCCTCGGGAGAAACCGCCGCTAAAGCGGGATGAGCATCTATAGAACCCATTGCCGCATAAAAACCAGGATAAGATATTCCCCACATTCCAACCTTTCCATTATTATGGGAGATATGTTTTACGAGCCAGTCGATTGTATCATAAGTATCGCTGCTCTCATCAACATCGTTCTTGTTTTTCTTATCGGGGATATAAGGTCGCATATTAACATAATTTCCCTCTGACATAAACCTTCCGCGAACGTCCTGAAACACAAAAATATAACCGTCACTAACCATCTCCTCAGGCACCTCGAAGTCATCCGGGTAATTACTCTCCCCATACGGAGCGGAAGTATATGGTGTTCTTACCATAAGGATAGGATAATTGACCGATGTATCCCTGGGCGAATAGACAGCTGTAAATAACTTTGCGCCGTCTCTCATTTCAATACGGTACTCATGCTTAGCATAATGCTTCGTGATATACTCTTTCCCCTGCGGATATACACATACCACCGAGAGACATACCAGTAAGAATGAAGTCAGCAGAAATATTTTATGGTTCATCTTAAACAAACAACTTTATAAGGAATTATTATATATTAAGTTAAGGACTTAAAATAAGAATTTTCTTTTTAATTAGATAAGTTCAGCGGCATATGAGTATAAGCTATCGTATCCTGGGCAAACCCGGCTGGGATAACGGTCTGATGGTCTGGATAAACAGAGGAACGGGGATGTACCGGATGCTGTTCGACTGCGGTGAAAACATACTAAAGGACCTGGATCAGAGAACCATAAAGTCGATTGATTATCTTTTCTTCTCCCATCTTCATATTGATCATATAGCAGGATTCGATTATTTCTTCCGGAGGAACTACGACAGGGATAAAAAACCTGTGTATGTATACGGGCCTGAAGACACGGTTGAAATTATACAAAACCGGCTGAGGGGCTTCAAATGGAACCTTGTTAAAGGAGTACCGGGAATGTGGTACGTTACCGACATAAAAGAAAAGAGCTGCTCAACATATATCTTTAAGACTTCCGAAGGGTTTTCTAAAAAGCATCGGTTGGGAGAAAAACCATACTCAGGTTCGCTGATTGATAACTCTGATTTCTCGGTAAACACAGTGCTTCTGGACCATATAATTCCTTCGGCAGCATACTTCGTTAAAGAGAAACCCTCTCTGAATATTAATAAAGAATCGCTTAAGCAAACAGGACTGCCACCGGGGCCCTGGCTTGAGAAGGTACGTAATAAGAGTGTTAATACAGGCGAAGAAATTACCGTAAACGGGAAGCTCCTTAAATTAAAATCACTCAGGCAAAAGCTGCTGGAGAGAACTGAAGGCGAAAGCGTTGGTTACCTGACAGATTTCAAAATCGATAAGAAGTCACAATCCAATATTAAAAAAGTTTTTAAGAAGTGTGATACGATGGTGTGCGAGAGTCAATATCTTACAGATGAAATAGAATTTGCGGAAAGGAATCATCACATGACTGCCGGGCAGGCTGCGCAGCTGGCAAAAGCCGCGGGGGGTAAGAAACTTATTTTATTCCACATATCCGACAGATACCGTATAAAAGATTATCCCCTGCTTCTTGATGAAGCACGAAAGATATTTCCTGCTACCTTCTTCCCTGTCCAGTGGAAAATCGAAAAATAATTCTATCTAACATTCCCGGGATTATAACAGACAACTATTTTAGAATTTGCAACCGCAAGCTCATCAGAAGATAAGTACATCAGGTCGGGTTCACCTGATTTTATCGGGGTTACCTGTATGTAAGGAGCCTGCTGGTTAAGTGCATCCTGAAGATTGCCTTTGTAGAAAATCCTGATTTTATTATCCCACCGCCACTGAGGATAATCCTGAATAATATCTTTATAAACATTTATTATTTTCTCAGGAGGATCAGCACTGATTAAAGTTACTGTTGGGAGAGCAGGATTTTTACTATCGTCGATGCTCTTAGTTGCCTGAGATGTTGCAATGATCTTTGCCTCCGGGTAGGGCGGCAGATCAACCAGGTTTCTATCAGGAGTACTTTGTTTCATATTCTCATAGCTGTTCACATCACCCTCAGGTATATCTTCTTTAAGCTGTGCCCATGGGGCATAAGGGGTCTGCGCAAAAAGAATAGATGAACCAGAAACCATAATGAACAAAAACAGTAAAACACTTAAATGTCTCATTTCTAAACCTCTCTATTAATCACTAAACCAAACAGGTTGAACCAGGATATCCTGCCGGTTTATTTCTTATTTCTCCAAAATATATTTTTTAAGATAAGTTGTTAGTGTTGTATATTTCACATCAAAAAAACAGGATTTATAGTTTGTCAGACATCACTTCACTTCTTCTTCTTTTCGTTATAGCCTTCATTTCAGGTTTTATAAACGTAGGTGCTGGCGGGGGTTCTTCACTCACTCTTCCCATGCTGATATTCTTAGGTCTCGATTCCGCGGTAGCAAACGGTACCAACAGGATTGGAATACTGATGCAGAATATAGCTGCTATTTATTCATTTAAGCAGTCGAAATTCAGCCAGTTCAGGCTGAGCCTCAAACTTTCATTATTGACTCTGCCGGGGGCAATAGCCGGTGCAATCCTTGCTGTGAAGCTTAACGACGAGCTATTCCAGAAGATCCTTGGTATTGTAATGATACTTATTATAATATCGATGTTTCTTCCGAAAGCAAAGAACACGAAGGAAGGCGAAAGCTCTCAGAAGATCTCATGGTCAGTCTATCTGTCGATGTTCGGCATAGGATTTTACGGAGGCTTTCTGCAGGTCGGTGTAGGATTTATGATAATGGCCTCACTTCAGCACCTCATGAAGCTGAACCTTATTTACGTAAATATGCACAAGGTATTCATTGTGCTTATCTTCACGCTTCCCGCTGTCATTATTTTTGCTGTTACCGGAAACATCAACTGGTTCTGGGGAATTATGCTGGGACTCGGTAACGCGTCGGGCGGCTGGTGGTCGGCCCGCCTTTCCGTTAAGAAAGGTGAGAAACTGATTAAAGTTGTACTGGTTATAGCAATCTTTATTATGGCCCTGAAGCTTCTGAACGTATTTTAATAAGAGCAAAAGATTTAAATACACTTTGATATCCTGTTACCTTCCGGTTTGAAATAATCCTTGCTTTGAGGCAAATAATTTCATTTATTAAGCATTACCTTTTTTTACCTGACAAATAAGATGAACAATCAAAGTTCCGCTGTTGAGAAATGGACTCTGACGGCTGCCATCCTGGCCTCCAGCATGGTCTTTATTGATCTATCTACGCTGAATGTGGCGCTCCCGGCCATACAAAAAGATCTGAACATAAACGGAAAAAACCTGTTATGGATAATAAATGCCTACACATTATTCCTCTCATCGCTTATGCTGCTGGGAGGATCAATGGGAGATATCTATGGCAGAAAAAAAATATTTGTAATAGGAATTATCATCTTCAGCATATCCTCATTTTTATGCGGAGTATCGAACGGGGTGGAGATGTTGATAATAGTAAGGGGAATCCAGGGAATTGGAGGAGCACTTATGGTACCTGGAAGTCTGGCTATTATTTCATCCGTCATTCCCGCATCGCGGAGAGGAAAAGCTTACGGTACATGGTCCACTTTCAGCGCCCTTACAACCTCTGCGGGTCCTGTTCTTGGCGGATGGCTGGCAGGAATGGGTTTATGGAGAGTTATATTCTATATAAATCTACCCTTAGCCTTATTTACAATACTGGCATTAATAGCTAAGGTTCCGGAAAGCAAGGATGAATCTGCAGGCAAATTAGATGTACCCGGCGCCATTCTTGCAACAATTGGACTTACAGGAATTACTTACGGATTCCTGGAGGCATCTGATTCTGGTTTCACCTCCGCAAGGGTTATTATATCTATTTCCTCAAGTGTACTTTCATTGATTATATTTCTTTTAATAGAAATGAGAAGCAGCCATCCTCTAATGCCTCTGAATCTGTATAAATCTAAAACCTTTTCAGGTGTAAACCTGCTTACTTTGCTAATGTATACCGCATTAAATGTTGGTCTTTTTTTTCTTCCTATAAACCTTGTGCAGATCCAGGGATACCCGGAAGTATACGCCGGTCTGGCTATTCTCCCGTTCGCAATTCTTATCTCGGCTGTGTCGCGCTTTTCCGGTATATTCGCAGACAAATTTGGAGCTCGCAAGCCGCTTATCGCGGGACCCCTGGTTGCGGGAATCGGTATTTTTCTTCTCTCGTTACCCGGCGTAACGAACGGACCTTCGGCTTACTGGGGGACTTTCTTCCCCGGCATTCTTATTTTAGGTGTGGGAATGGGTATAGTTGTTGCACCACTGACAGCTGCGGTAATGTCTTCTGTTCCTTCCGGTAATACAGGAATTGCTTCAGGAATAAATAATACAATGGCAAGGATCGCTGGTCTTGTTGCTATTGCAGTTTTAGGTTCCTTTATAATAATATCTTTCAGGAATAATCTGGAGTATCGCACCGCAGATATGAACCTGACCAGTAACCAGCATACCGAACTAATTAATAATTCAAAGGATCTCGCCGAAACAAAACCTCCAAGGGGGTTAACCGGTAGTGAGGCCGAACATATCAATGCCGATATTAAATATTCATTCGTATCTGCTTTTGACCTTATCCTATATATCTCTGCAATTCTGGCCCTCCTTAGTGCGGTTACCGCATTTTTCTCTGTAGAGGAAAGTATATTAAAAGAATAGACTAACGTACACCGCGCATCAACCATCAAAAGAAGGCTCTTCTGAATTAACATCAAGACGAAGCTCCATCTGGAAATTATACGGAAACGACTGGGAAATGATATTTCACCAGGGAACCCTGTCATAGATTAATCAGAAGATTCTTTGTGATACTAAAAACACGCTTTAGAATTTTTCCCTTCTTTTTACGAAATTAGATTTAAAAGAAAGGATAGAAATGGAATTAAAAATAGACACTCGTGAGAAACTTAATAGTGGAACAGAAACACCGGTATTCGGATTTGGAACCTACCAGCTAACCGGTGAGAAGAAGGTCAAAGAAGCAGTTACAGCAGCTCTTGAAACCGGCTACCGCCTGATAGATACTGCCCAGATGTATGGGAACGAACAATACGTTGGCGAGGCAGTAAGGCAGAGCGGCATACCCCGGGAGGAAATCTTTATAACCACCAAGCTGGATAATGACCGGCATGGATACGACAAAGCAAAGCGGGCATTTGATGAGAGTATGGATCGATTAAAGCTCGGTTATATCGATCTGTTTCTAATTCACTGGCCTATTGAAGGGTTGCGGCTCGAATCGTGGAGAGCCCTTGTTGATATTTATAACCAGGGTGGTGCAATAGCAATCGGTGTAAGCAACTATACCATACGGCATCTTAAAGAATTGTTTGCGAACTCACAAACAAAGCCTGCTGTAAACCAGGTAGAGTTTAATCCTTTTAATTTTCAAAATGAACTGCTTTCGTTTTGCAAAGAAGAAGGAATAAAGCTTCAGGGTTACACTCCCCTTTCCAGGGCAAATAAATTTGAAAACAAAACGGTTCAGCAAATATCAGAGAAACACTCAAAAACCCCCGCCCAGGTACTGCTACGCTGGGCCCTTCAGCATAATGTAATTCCTCTTCCAAAATCATCGCACAGAGAAAGAATAAAAGAGAATGCGGGAATCTTCGATTTTAACATCGGAGATCAGGAAATGGAAAAACTAAACGCATTAAATGAGAACTACCGACTCGCCATGGACCCTCACGAAATAAAATAGAGGATAACCTAAATTTCTATTCTCCTTATCAATGAAGATTCGTTGTGAAAGATATTTATTATTTATTAAATTCTACACGAATTATTTTTCACTAACTATGGAATCCTCAAATGAAGATAAATCTTACCCTGACCTTCTTATCTTTTTTCATCCTTTCTTTCCTTTTCTATTACGGCTGCAAGGACAATAGCACTAATCCGCCTGTTGAAAATGGAGGAGAAACAGTAGCGACCACTATTTCAGGCACCGTTCTGGATGAATCTAATGCACCTGTTTCAGGTGCCCATATTGAATCAGCAGGAGAGACCGCAACTTCTAACGGCGATGGAACTTTCCTGTTTTCCGGGATACAGGTTCCCAAGAGCAGGTTTGTTGTTAATGTTTCAAAATCCGGGTATTTCAGAAGCTCTTGTGCTGATGCTCCATTAGCGAATGGTACAAGTTCTGTAAAAATATATTTAATGCAGAAAGGGACTGCACAAACTATAGATGCCTCGGCCGGAGGTGAAGCTGTTCTACAGAATGGAAGTAAAGTTGTCCTTAATTCAAATTCAGTAGCAGCTTCTGACGGTTCGGTATATATGGGTAACGTAAATTTAAGCCTTGGCTATCTTGATCCAACATCGGAAAACTTTTCCAACCTTGTCCCTGGCGGAGATATGCAGGCTCAGAGAACTGATAACTCACAGGCCACCCTTTACTCTTACGGAATTATAAGAGTAGAAATGAAGGGCGACGGAGGGCAGGATTTAAATCTGAAAAGCGGCAGTCAATCAGAAATCACAGTTGAAATACCTTCCTCGATGGCTTCTGATGCTCCCGCCACTATACCACTCTGGCATTATGATGAATCAACAGGATTATGGATAGAGGAAGGTACTGCTACGAAGCAGGGAGATAAGTATGTTGGAACTGTAGGTCATTTCTCCGACTGGAACTGCGATGTTCCCGAAGGAACAGCTTCTGTCAACGGTCTGGTTGTGGACTGCAACAATCTGCCTGTACAGGGTATAATGGTACATATCGGACAGGTAAATGTTAGTACCGGTTCTGATGGCAGGTTTGAGAGACGTGTGCCTGCAAATACCGCATTCCAGGTACAGGTGCTCGGTAGTGCAAACTTCGGACTTGGCAGTGATCCTGTTTCTGTTTCCGCTTTAACGGAAGGTTCTACGCACGATGTAGGAACTCTCAATGTCGATTGTCCTGCCTACGTTAAAGGCGCCATAATGTGCGGAACGGATAAAAAATATGGCCAGGTAGCAATCAGCTGGGATGGCGGTTATAACGTTCAATACACCGATTACGATGGCAAATTTAACATTGCTACTGATATCTCAAGACCTGCTCAGCTATCGGTTTATACCTTCGACGGCAGTTACATAAGTATGGACATAACTACACCTTCAGTTCGTGGAAATTCACTTGACCTTGGAGCAATTCAAGTGTGCGACCAAGTCCAGACAGGTGATAATAAGTTCACTGTAAATGGAGGAGGTTACAATAATACAACTTTAACCTTCGCTTCAGATACAAATCAGGTATTCGGCTACTTCGATCCGACTGATAGCCTGTCGTACATTTATATGTATAAAGAAGCCGGAACGGATACTACGCGGCTCTGGTTCACTTTCCAGGGAGTAACAACCGGAATCCCTTCTAATATAACGATGTATTTCTATCATAACACAGAAGTCTATTATGCCTTTGAGGGACTTCCTAACTCATCGGTTAACTTAAATGTTTCCAGTTACGGTGGTATCGGCGGTCTTATAGAAGGTACTTTCAGTGGTACACTGGCATCTTATTTGGGAGATGCTGGCGTAACAATCACCAACGGACAGTTCTCTGTAGTCAGACTCATACTTGCAAAACAGATGGATAAACTGAAGAGAAAGTTTCCGGCCAAAGTACGTGATTTGATGAAATAGTTCGTTTCATTTTACAAATATAAGAGGCTGTCTCTAAGAATTGTCCTGAATAAGTTTGAAGTGACGATTGTGAGACAGCCTAATTATTTTTATTTCGATAAACTATAAACCTGCAGCTTTTACTCACCAATCAATCACAATCTTGCCTCAGGTTAGCTGCTTATACTTCCGGTTACTCCTTGATTTTCTGTTACAAGGAGTTACCTTTTTTAACTAACCGGAAGATCTTCCTTATTTTAGCAGCATCATTTTGAGGGTCTTTTCAAGGTTACCGGCTTTAAGTCTGTATATATAAATGCCGCTGGCCAGGTTCTTTGATTTCCCGGCATCAAAAACTGCCATATGCTCACCGCTGTTCTGATACTGATTAACAAGAGTAGCAACTTCACTACCAAGAGTATTGTACACCTTCAGCGTAACAAAAACAGATGAAGTCAGGTTGTACATTATCATAGTTGAGGGATTAAACGGATTTGGAAAATTCTGTGAGAGAGTGAATTGGAACGGCAGCTGTTCAGTTTCTCTAATTTCTGTAGGCATACTTGCAGTAATGCTTCCTATCATCCCAAGGTTCTGGTGAGGAGTGCAATGGTAACTATGGACCCCGGAACTTGTAATCACTACACTAAAAACCGGAACACTGCTGCTTATAGGTGAATCCCACGAATTAGGACCGGTTGTACTATCAGATGTTGTAGTATGCACACCTTCAACCCACTGCCACTCCACTGTATCGCCAACTGTTACATTTATATCCTTGGGTGTAAACACGATATTGCTTACCATAACAACATGTTTTGTCTGTGCATTTAGGACATTAAAAAAAACAAACATAAGAACGAGACTTATCCAGCTTCTTTTCATTCTAACCTCTCATAAATTTATTAATTAAAAAATCGTTAATACTATCACCCGCAATCCGGATGATTTTATTATCTTTAGGGAATTATTACCTTTATAGTTTTCTAAAGAGGAAAAAGATGACAATCGATAGTACTATTAAGTTAAATAACAATCTGGAGATTCCATCACTTGGATTTGGGGTTTACCTTGCAAAACCTGGTAAAGAGACGTTTAATGCTGTGACCTGGGCACTTGAAGCCGGCTATAGGCATATCGATACCGCGCGCGCCTATAAAAATGAGGGGGATGTAGGGAAGGCTATAAAAGAAAGCAATATTAAGCGGGAGGATGTGTTCGTAACAACTAAACTATGGAATGAGGATCAGGGGTACGAAAGTGCTCTTAAAGCTTTTGATGCCAGTACGGACGATCTTGGTTTTGATTACGTTGATATGTACCTGATACATTGGCCTCTTGAGGGGAAGAGAAGGGAATCCTGGCGTGCACTAGAAAGAATTTACAAGGAAGGAAGAGCTAAAGCTATCGGTGTAAGCAACTATACCATCAAACACCTTAAAGAAATGGATAACTACGCTGAGGTGAAACCTGCGATGAACCAGGTAGAGTTTCACCCTTTCCTTTACCAGGAAGATCTTCTTGAATATTGCAGAATAAAAAATGTTCAGCTTGAAGCATACTCCCCTCTTGCCCGTGCGGAAAGACTGGATGACCCTAATATTAAAGAGATAGCAAAGAACTATTCTAAAACCCCTGCGCAAGTTATGATACGGTGGTCACTTCAGCACGAGATTGTTGTTATACCGAAGTCGGTTCACAAGGACCGCATAAGGGAAAACGCCGATATATTCGATTTTGAAATTTCAGGAGCTGATATGGAGAAATTAGACTCCCTTAATGAAGAGTTCAGGATCGCCTGGGATCCCACAAACGTTGACTAACTTTCGTTATAAGATGGACCATTATCAGGAAGGGTGAATTTCCTTTTTAAGGTATTCCCCTGTAACACTTTTTTTGTTTCTTATAATCTGCTCAGGAGTGCCCTGTGCAATAATTTTCCCGCCGAATTCACCACCACCGGGACCAAGGTCTATTACCCAGTCGGCTGTCTTTATAACATCAAGATTATGTTCAACAACCACTACGGTATTTCCTTTATCAACAAGTTTATTAAGTACTTTCAGTAATATGTTTACATCCTCAAAATGAAGTCCTGTTGTGGGTTCATCCAGAATGTAAAGTGTTTTGCCTGTTGAGACTTTGCTGAGTTCAGTTGCCAGTTTTACCCTTTGTGCTTCACCGCCAGAAAGGGTTGTAGCCTGTTGCCCCAGGGTAATATAACCAAGTCCTACATCGTGGATAGCTTTCAGTTTTCTTTTTATTCTTGGAAGATCTATAAAGAATTCCAGAGCTTCATCAACTGTCATTTCAAGAACATCGGCAATAGATTTTGTCTTATATAGAATCTCCAGGGTTTCACGGTTATACCTTTTTCCGTGACAAACATCGCATTCAACGTAGACATCCGGAAGGAAATTCATTTCAATTTTCTTAAGTCCGTCCCCGCTGCATTCCTCACATCTTCCGCCCGGAACGTTAAAGCTGAAGCGACCTGTGGCATACCCCCGCATTTTGGATTCAGGAAGCTGTGAATAAAGATCTCTTATAAAAGTAAACAAACCTGTATAAGTTGCCGGGTTAGAACGCGGAGTTCTTCCTATAGGCGACTGATCAATCTCGATGATCTTGTCGATGTTCTCAAGTCCCTCCACCGATTTATAAGGTAGTGGAACCGACTTAGATTTATAAATCCTGTTCATCAGGATCTTTACAAGGGTTTCATTTACCAGAGAAGATTTTCCGGAACCGCTTACGCCGGTTATAAGGGTTAGGGTACTAAGAGGGATTTTCAGGTTAACGTTCTTCAGATTAAACCCTGAAGCTCCCTTCAGCTCTATGAAATTTCCGCTGCCTCCCCTTCTCTCCGGGGGGACAGGTATTTCTTTTTTATTTTTCAGATATGATAAAGTAAGGGAGTCGTAGCCATTCGTCGAGTTCATAAGTTTCTTCGTGTCACCTGCCAGGCAAAGTTTTCCGCCATGCTCTCCGGCCCCTGGTCCAAGGTCTATCATAAAATCAGAACTTTCTATCGTCTCACGATCGTGTTCTACAACAATTACAGTATTTCCAAGATCCCTCAGGTTCTTAAGCGATTTAATCAACTTAATATTATCGCTCTGATGCAGTCCTATACTTGGCTCATCTAGCACATAAAGTACACCAGCAAGCTGTGAACCAATCTGTGTGGCAAGCCTTATTCTCTGGGATTCTCCGCCCGAAAGTGTCCTCGCAGATCTGTCGAGCGTAAGGTAATCGAGTCCCACGTTCAGGAGGAAATTCAGCCTGGTAGTTATCTCCTTAAGTATAGGTTTAGCAATAATTGCCTCTCTCCCTTTAAGTTTCACCTTCTTAAAGAATTCCTCTGAACGTCCTATAGAAAGTGAGGTAAGCTCGCTTATATTTTTGTCCATAAACTTAACAGCGAGCGATTCCCGTTTCAGGCGTCCGCCTCCGCAGGTCGGACACTTAACCGTATTCATATATGATTCAACCCATTCCCGGATATTATTCGAGCTGGTAGTGTTGTAGTAATTCTTAAGATAATTTATTAAGCCTGAGAACTTATGATGATATGTAACAGGCTTCCCTCCCCCATATGAATATGAAAAAGCGATTTTCTCGCTGCTTCCATTAAGAAGAACTTCCCTCTGTTCTTCTGTCAGGTCTTTCAGCTTTGTATCAAAGTCGAATTTGAATTTATCAGCAACAGCAGTAAGCTGATTGAAAAACCAGATCGATCTCGGTTTTCCGAGGGCTGCTATTCCTTCTTCATTTATTGTTTTGTTCCAGTCGGGTATTATAAGATTTATATCCAGTTCTTTCTTCTCACCGAGTCCTTCACAGTCGGGACATGATCCGTAAGGAGAGTTAAAAGAAAATGAATTCGGGGCCAGTTCTCTGTAGCTTATCCCGCAGCTCAAACACGCAAGGTGCCTGCTGAAAATAAAATCTTTCTGTCCGTCATTAACTATAAGAATACCATTACCATAGTTAAGAGCAACCCCCACAGATTCGCTTATCCTGGCTCTGACATTTTCAGAAACTGTAAGTCTATCTACAACAATTTCAATGTTGTGAAGCTTATACCGGTCAACCTGGTATCCTTTTGATATTTCTGCAAACTCGTTATCCACCCTTACCCTGAGAAATCCATCTGATAAGATTTCCTCGAAAAGCTCGCGGTAATGTCCTTTCCTTCCGCGAACTACCGGAGCCAAAACTGATATCTTACTACCCGAAAGTGTGGATATAATTGAGTCAATAATCTGCGCAGTCGACTGCTTGGTTACAGGTTTACCGCAGTTATAACAGTAAGGGGTTCCAAGACGCGCATAAAGAAGCCGGAGGTAATCGTAGATCTCGGTTACAGTTCCAACGGTGGATCTTGGATTACCTGATGTGGATTTCTGTTCGATAGAGATGGCAGGACTTAGCCCTTCTATCAGGTCAACTTCCGGTTTTTCAAGCATATCCAGAAACTGGCGTGCGTAGGCCGAGAGTGATTCTATATAACGCCGCTGTCCTTCAGCATATATCGTATCGAATGCGAGTGAAGATTTCCCCGATCCCGATAATCCTGTTATTACTGTAAATGATTCGCGGGGAATTTCAACATCTATATCCTTAAGATTATGTTCTCTTGCTCCCTTTATAATAATCGTTTCTTTTTCCAAATCCCGAAATCCTTAATTAATAAGCTTTAAATATTATTCATTAGAGTATATAAAATCAATTTAATTAGGAGTGCATCACCCTGCTTTATCCTTAAACCTCGGTGTTTATACGAATAAAGCTTATTTTTGCAAAAAACAATTAAAATATAGAAATGCAGGCTCCGGAAATAATCAAAACTCTCAAAAAAGCTGCTGAGAATACATATAAAGTAAAAGGTTCTGAATTTATTGCAAGAGCCTTTCCCGTGATATCCGAAAATGACGTGCTCACTTTCCTGGAAGAAATTAAGAAATTGAATTATGACGCGTCCCATCATTGTTACGCATACAGATTAAAGGATGATTCTTTCAGGTATTCGGATGCGGGGGAACCGTCTGGTACTGCTGGAATAAGAATTCTTAATGCTATCGATCACTTCGGTATCTTCGATGTCCTGATAATTGTAACCAGGTATTTCGGAGGAACAAAACTGGGGGTAGGACCTTTGGGGAAAGCGTATTATTTGAGTGCCGAGCTCTTGCTAAAGGAATGTACATTTCAGGAGGAGAGGCCTTTTAACCGGGTAATAATAGAATGCGGCTTCAGTTTCTTGAGTCTGGTTCACCGCGAACTGTCAAATCATTCTGCAATTATTGATAATATTTCTTATGGTGAAACAGTATCTTTTGTAACCCTGGTACCCCCTGAAGAAACAGAAGTACTGAAATCCCTACTAATTGACAGCAGCAAGGGGAATATTGAAATTAAAACCGATTATAAAGTTTTATATCATATTATTTAAAATTATCTTGATTTAATATTCCATAAACCCGATATTTGATAATAACAAATAATTTACAGGAACAAGAATGGCCACAAAAAAGGGTAAAAACGAGAATGCGTCACGGCTGGCGGATCTTACATTCAAATTACTGGCTAACTGTCAGGAAAAAGAAGCAAGGTTAGCAGCAAACCATGGACTTACCCAATCTGAATTCCGCTGCCTCCGTTTGTTTAACAGAGACGATGAGCTGAATAACAAACAGGTTGCTGAAAGAATGAATCTCAGTCCCAGCAGATTAACCAGAATTATCGACGGACTTGTTGCCAAGGATTATATTATCCGGCAAATAGAGCCTTCAGACAGAAGGAATATGAAGGTTACATTGTCAAAACGGGGAAAGGTTATCACGCAGAAGCTCAACGATGCATATGTTAAAATCCATGCGGAGATCCTGGGTGATATCGACAGGAATCAGCATAAACCTCTGATAAATGCTATGGAGAATCTTCTTGTGGCACTTCAGAAATGGATTGCCAGGTAACAGCTTAATTAGGATCTGATCTCTTAACCTGGTTAAGATATTTTTTAGTCCATTCAAGGTCGCTCATAAGTTCTGTGAGATTAAATAAGCTGTTTTGCGTAAGCTGCAGGTAGGTTTCAGTGAAATGTTTCCTATCTGCTTCCTTCGCCCTGGATATCAGCTGTTTAATATCCTCCTTCACTTTTTCCAGGTTAAGTGTAATGTCGGCTTTAATCTGCCCTGTATTCTGCACTTCAGCATTCTCAGCAGCCTTCCTAAGCACTCTGAAAAGTCCCTGAACGTACTTGGAAGTGAAACTGAGGTCATCCACAGTTTTTTTCATATTGTTTGCATAGCCGGCAAACAACAGCTTCATTAAGTCATCTTTCCGCTTCAACCTGTTCCCGGAAAATGCTTCAATCTCATCAACCAGTTTCCGGGTATTCTCCATTATATTTTAACCCCCAGCCCGATTCCGTCGCCGATCGGGATAATCGTGGTTTTGAGGCCCTTATGAGATGAGAACATTTCATTAAACTCCCTGATATGCTTTGACGACTCACGATAATTTTCAGGGACCTCCTGTACCGCCGCGTATCCATGCCATAAAAGGTTGTCGATAAAGATTGCGCCGTTCTTTTTGAGTAGGTTTACTGAAAGGTTAAACAGATCCGCATAATCTTCCTTATCAGCATCCAGAAATATAAAATCATATTCCTTATCCAGCTGCCGCATTATATCTAATGCATCTCCTTCCAGTACTTCTATTTTTTTGCCAAGACCCGATTTATCAATATTTTCCTTTGCAAGGGCGGCATTATCTTTACTTTTTTCAATCGTCTGAATAACTGCGTTTTGAGACAGGTTTTTTGCAATCCGGATCGAGGAGTAGGCGATGGCTGTTCCTATTTCCAGTACCCTATCTGGTTTAAGCATTTTGATTAATATTTCGAGGAAGTCGGCTGACTGCCACGATAGGATTGGAACGTTATGCTTTTCTGCAAACTCTTCCATTTTCAGGATTAGCGGATCGTCCTCTCTTTTAAATTTGTCAAGATATTTTTCCTGTGCCTGAATCAGTATGCGGTTCATTGCTTTCCTCTTAAGTTCAATTAAATAAATTTAAGTATAAACTTACAAAAATCTTATGATCGTGACAGTGGAGCCCGTAACAAGTTCGGACGCTCAGAGCGATGGGGGAGCCCGCAACAAGTTAGGGATGACAGAGAGATAAGTTCAGGGTGACGGTGCAGCCCGCAGCAGTTAAGTATGATAGTGGGTCAGGATCTTACTTTAGATATATCATCTTATGGGTGTAAAGACTGCCGTTCAGGTTTAGAGTATATAGATAAATTCCGCTTGCGGCTTCATACCCATTGTCGGTAGTTCCATTCCAGGTTTCCCGGTTAATACCAGCATTAGCAGTACCCTTGAATAAGGTTTTTACCTTCCTTCCCAGCGCATCGTATATCACTAATTCGGCAGGGAAATTTCCTTCTGAAATAAAGTTGATCGTGGTAAAGGAATTGAAAGGATTCGGATAGTTTTGACTTAACACATAATCGATAGGAGCGGACAACGCGATATTTAAGGAAATTTTCATATCCCCAGACCGCATTTTATAATTTCTTCCTTCAGGGTCACGGTGAACGTTCCCATTCTCATCAGTAAAAGAAAAATAAAAGTTAACTTCCTGGTTCGGCGCGAATTGTGGAAGCTGTGCTTTGAACGCATAAGCATTCTCTGCATTCATATTAACTTCATTATAATTTGAATTATTGGTTGAATAATGAAACCTTACATCGGTTACGGTCAAGCTGTCTATAAATGCTTTATGCAGAATATAACTTCCGTTAAGATTTTGCAGGTTGGGAAATGAGATGGCCCTCGCGGCAGATAATAACCCATATCCTCTGTCATTATCAGGTTCTTCCGAATTATCTGACGTTTCATGAAAAATGTCCCTTACCTGAACATTAGACAAATGGGGAAATGCGGAGAGCAATAGTCCAGCAATCCCTCCCGCTATCGGGGTGGCAGCTGAGGTTCCATTCCCGTATACGTAAAGGTTTGGCCCGTTTGAAGATGCTCCGTAAACATTAACACCCATAGTAACTACATCGGGCTTAATTCGTCCGTCGTACGTGGGCCCCCTGCTGCTGAAAGGAGCTACCAGGTTATTAGAATTAACTGCTCCGACAGCAATGGTATTATAGCCGTCTGCTGGAGCGATAATATAGTGCCATTTATTATTTCCCTCATTACCTGCAGCAGTAATTGTAACCACTCCCCGCTGAAAAGCAAGTTCGGCAGCCCGGGTAACTATCGTTGTATGCCCATTCATATCGGCATAAGTATATGAGGTTCCTGAAGTAAATTCGTTATAGCCGAGCGAACTGCTGGTAACGTCAACACCGAGGTTTTCCATCCATTCAAGCGCGGCAGCATAATTATCCTCTTCAATGTGAGTTTCAGATCTAATATCCTCTGTCTTTGCAAGGATGAATGATGAACCATATGAAGCACCTATCAGCACACTGTCTTTGTATCCGCTGATTTCTGAAAAAACAAAAGTTCCGTGCGAATCCTGTCCCGGTACATCCTGTGCCTGGTCTGATGTGATGCTGTCGTGGAAGATAAAATCGCTATCATTCAGAACATGGGCGTTCTTTAAGGCCTCGTGCAATTTCCGGTTGAATCCTGTATCAAGTACGCCGATTATAATACCTTCACCATTTATCCCTTTGGAATGAACAATAGGAACATCCGATAAGGCCAGCTGCACATACGAATTTCCGTAATCCAGTCCGGTTGTACTTGTGCTTTTTGCAGGATCCCCACTCTCCGGCTGGCTATTCCTGAAAATCAGGACTTTCACCGGCACAATCTGTTTAACAAAAGGAAGATGTTCTACCTGGTTCTTCAAGGTATTATCAAGGTAAGCAGATACTGCGTTAAACCAGTCGAGCTGATTTTCTATTTTAATCCCGAGGACTTTTAAGTGCGAAAGATAAACTTCATTTACTGGCAGATCTTGAAAAGTAATAAGCGAATCACTGTTCATCACCTTTTGTCTTCTTGCAAGAGCATGGGCGAGAGCTTCTGCAGGGCTTGTCGGTATTCGGGAGAAGATTTAAGGAGAGATGTACGCTCTCCTTTATCTTTGAAGTAAATAAAATACTTTTCCTGCGGAAGGAGAATTGCGAAGGGAATAAGGATAATAATGAATACAATTTTTTTCATTTAATTGATTTGAATAACCTGTCGAACCTTATTGGTTCTACAATATTATAAAACTTACGGTTTGGTACATACGGGTCCCACGACCAGTATATAATGAAGGCCTCGCCGATGATCATATCGCGGGAGACAAACCCCCAGTACCGGCTGTCCATACTGTTCTCGCGGTTATCACCCAGAACAAAATAATAATCTTTTGTAAGAGTATAGCCATGCACAGGTTGTCCTTCAATAGTAATAACCGTACCCTCCACACTGAGTGTGTTTTTGTCCAGCTCCCTGTCGATAATCGGTTTCCAGAAACGTGCATTCTGAGGAGTAAGGTCTACCAGGTCACCTTTTTTAGGCACCCTTATGGGTCCGTAATTGTCCTTATTCCATGCGCTGTCATCGGGGAAAATACCGGGCTCAGGTATACCCGCTTCCATCCTGTTGTTCCTGTCAATCTTTACCGCAAACGGAAAAGGCTGAGGCGTTCCATTTACAATAACTTCCTGTTTTTTTACCTGGATGGTATCACCAGGGAGAGCCTCAACCCTTTTTACCAGATTTATGGTATTTTCGTCTGGAAGCTCAGCTCCATAAGGGTATTTAAAAACTATAACGTCCCCTCTCTCCGGATCCGATATTGAAAAAAGATCAGCAGAAGGAATTGATATTCCGGTAAAAGGGATGGAACGCGGAGTGTGGAAGTTGTACGCGGCTTTATTGACAAGAATATTATCCCCGACGAGTAGAGTGTTTTCCATCGAACCTGTGGGTATTCTGAAGGCGTCAATAAAGAATGACTTAACTATTATTGCAAGTACAAGGATTATTAAAAATATCCTGATAAATGTACCGAACCTGGTTCTCTTTTTCCTCGGAACATAATCCGGGGGAGGAGTTTCGGAATAAACGGTATTTTGAGAAGGATTAAACAAGTAATGCCTTCATCTTTTTATTCATCAATCTGCAGTACTGCAAGGAAAGCCTCCTGAGGAATTTCTACATTACCAACCTGTTTCATCCTTCTTTTGCCCTCTTTCTGTTTTTCCAGTAATTTTCTCTTTCTAGTGATATCCCCGCCATAACATTTGGCAAGTACATTCTTGCGAAGCGCCTTCACAACTGATTTGGATATTACTTTAGTTCCGATGGCTGCCTGGATCGATATCTCAAACAGCTGTCGTGGAATAAGATCTTTTAATTTGCTGCATACTTTTCTGCCCCAATCGTACGACTTATCCCTGTGAACTATCATAGATAACGCATCCACGGGTTCACCGTTAAGCATTATATCAAGTTTTACAAGATCCGAATCGCGGTATCCAATGTATTCGTAATCAAATGACGCGTATCCTCTGGTTGATGATTTCAGCTTATCATAGAAATCGAAGATGATCTCTGAAAGAGGAAATTCAAATTGAAGATCGGCCCTTGTAGGATCTATATAGGTAGTATTTTTGTAAATTCCTCTTTTATCCATAGCAAGCTTCATTATGTTTCCGACGTATTCACTTGGACAAACAATCTGAGCCTTGATATACGGCTCATCAATCCTTTCAATTTCTCCTATGGGAGGCATCTCAGCAGGATTGTCTACTATAATTTCTTCATTTTTCTTATTATATACAATATATTCTACGTTCGGAAGGGTAGTAATAATTGATTGATTATATTCCCTTAATAATCTTTCCTGAACTATCTCCATATGCAGCAACCCCAGAAATCCGCAGCGGAATCCGAATCCCAGGGCTGCCGAGGTCTCAGGCTGGTAAACAAGCGCAGAATCATTCAGCTTGAATTTTTCAAGCGCGTCTCTAAGGTCCTCGAAATCGTCTGAAAGTGTAGGGTACAGACCGCTGTAAACCATAGGCTTAACTTCTTTGTAACCAGGCAGCGGTTTTGCAGGTTCTCCCTTTGCATGGGTTATCGTATCACCTACTTTCGTATCGTGTACGTCTTTGATGCCTGCTATGAGGTAGCCGACGTTGCCGGCCTCAAGTACATCCGACTTTACTTTCCTCAACCCAAGCACACCTATCTCTTCAGCTTCGAACTCATTACTGGTAGCGAAAAATTTTATCTTATCGTTTGTCTTAACCCGGCCATTAAATATCCTGATATACGCTATCGCACCCCTGTATGGATCAAAAATAGAATCAAATATTAAGGCCTGCAGCGGCGCCTCGGGATCACCTTTTGGGGGCGGGATTTTGATAACGATCCTTTCCAGAAGTTCATCTATCCCTGTTTTGGTTTTAGCGCTTACTAAAAGAATTTCATCATCCTCGCATCCGATCAGATCGATAATCTGGTTTTTAACTTTATCGATTTCAGCACTCGGAAGATCAATTTTATTGATGACCGGAATGATTTCAAGTCCTGCCTCAATAGCAAGGTAAAGATTGCTGATCGTCTGTGCCTCCACACCCTGGGCTGCATCCACAACAAGCACGGCTCCTTCACAGGCTGCGAGTGATCTTGAAACTTCGTAGGAGAAATCTACATGTCCCGGCGTGTCAATAAGATTGAAAATATAGTCGTTTTTATCGCTCGCTTTGTAGTGCATCTGTATTGCGTGTGATTTTATGGTAATGCCCCTCTCCCTTTCAAGTTCAAGGTCATCAAGCACCTGGGCTTTAGCGTCGCGTCCGGTTACGGCTCCGGTTGTTTCAAGGATACAGTCGGCGATAGTAGACTTGCCATGATCTATGTGCGCAACTATGCAGAAGTTTCTGATATTTAACATTCGTTTCCTGTTGTAGAGTACAAATATATAAAGGGAGGTAATATATTAAAAGTTACTTAATTATAGTATAAAAGGGACGAGGGGAGATAGTTATCCCCGCAGCCTATTCACAACATCCGCAATTAATTCCTGATTGCCACATCCACCACATCCGCGATTTACCCCGCAAAGGATTAGCAACGTTAGTGATTGACCTATCAGCGGGATTAACCTCACAGTGGGATTAATCTCGCAATGCTGTTTATTTTTTACCGTCTGCGGGGAAAAAGTTGACGCACAAGTTAAAGACATCCTCTTCCTCAATATCGTCAATCAGGTCAGATTTCCTGATGTACACCTTGTTCTCGCCTATGGGAGCCCAGTTAAGGGGATTAGTGGGACCAAATATCGAGATCTGGGGGGTATTTGTCGTCCCGGCCACGTGCATAATGCCGGTATCATTTGAGATAAACAGATCTGACAATGAAATCAAGGCAGCTACCTCGGGAATTTTCCTGTTGATAAAAACCGGAAGCCGAAACGGTACGTTCGCTGTAACAAATTTTATTTCTTCTTTGTCGCCCGAACTTCCGGTTAGGTACAGATCAGCTCCGTAAGTTGCCTTCAGCCGCTTGATGAGCCCCGAATATTTATAAAGCGACCAGCGGTTCTGTGGTTTGCCCGCTCCTACATGCATTCCTATCAGAATTTCCCCGCCCTTATTGCGGAAGGTTTCTATAAACTTCCTGGCCGATTTCAGATCACTTTCATCAAAGGTGATTTCAGAACGGTAATTACCTGTTGTAATGCCGAAAGGTCTGATGATATCAAGACTCCGCTCGGATACGTTTGAATCGGGATGTTTCCTCCAGTCAATTCCTACCCTCCTGTCAAAGAAAAATGCACTGTCGTTTCTTTTACCGTCAAGACTTAAGGGACCAACCCTTGTCCTAGTTTTCGATAACCTCGCAATCAGGTTGCTGGTAAATGAGATTGAAACTGTAACAGGTACCAGGGTTACATCATATCCTTCCCGCAGCAGACTCACGAACTTTGAGAGGTAAAATGGATTATATATCTTCTTTTTATCGAAGATAAAAATCCTATCGAGAAATTTGTTTTTTATCATTCCGGGGTAATTAAAAGGACTTACAATAAGCGTGATATTACTATCTGGATATTTTTCCTTGATCGCCCTGAATACCGAGACCCCGGCAAGGAGATCGCCCAGCTGATTGTGCTGCCTGACGATGAGAAATTTTCTGGGATGGCCAAGGTAGGTGCTTTTGTTTTCCGGAACAGAAAGAAGCTTTTGGAATATATTGTAAACAGCAGATGAAATGAAGTTTTGTTTTGCCATTTATTTAATTTTTGTCGTTCTCATCCTGCTTTTTTATCTCGGTAAAATCGGCATCTTCAATATTTTCATACTTACTTTTTGTCTTTCTCTCTCTGAAAATCAGCCTTCTTTTTAGCACCTAACCTGAAGTTTGCAATGAATACCTTCACAACAAAATATATGGCATAAAATAAAACAAAAAATAATATTAATCTGATCAAACTCATTCTACCCTCTTCGATTCAGGCTTAAAGTACTCTTTAACGCCTCTGTCCTTTCTGAAGATCTGTTTAAATAGTTCATTAAAATCCTGATCATTATTTACAAAATCAATCCCCGTGGAGTTGACAATAAGAAGAGGAGTATCTGTGTACCTGAAGAAAAAGTGTGTGTAGGCGTCGCTGAGTTCTTCAATATAACTCCTCGTCAGGTTCCGTTCTATCTTACGACTTCTCTTCTTTATGTTGAACATAAGCCTGTCAACACTCGACTGAAGAAATACAACAAGATCAGGTTTTCTTAAACTTCGTGAGAGCAGTGGAAATATGCTTTCATATAACTTCAGCTCTTCACCATTCAGGTTTAAGTAAGCAAAAATTCTGTCTTTATCAAATACATAATCACTCACTATGTGCTGGGTGAACAGGTTCTCCTGGTTAAGCTCTTCCTGCTGTTTGAACCTGTTTATTAAAAAAAACATCTGTGTCTGGAACGCGTATCTCCTGCGGTCGGAGTAGAAACTTTCAAGGAATGGATTAACTTCAAACTGCTCCAGTATCAGCTCCGCGTTAAGCTTGTCGCTTATCTTTTTCGCAAGTGACGTTTTTCCTGCGCCTATAACCCCCTCAATAGCTATATACTTAACATCATGATTGTCGCTCAATTGATTTACCATCATAATTTGTAATCGGTTTTCGAGATTATATTTTTTTCGATCTTATTCAGATCGATTTCTGAAGCTTTAATTCCTTTTTCGGGGATAATAAAATCGGGGGCGATTTCACTCAGCGGTACAATAACAAAATCTCTGTTCATAATTCCTTCGTGAGGTATCCTTAGTTCTATTATCGGAATAAATCGTTTTATTGTAAAATAATAAATCCAGATCAATTTCCCTCGGTCCCCACTTCTCTCTCTTCTTTCTTCCAAGCTTTTCTTCCACCAGCTTTAAGCGATGGAAAAGTTCCTTCAGCCAGTAGTCCGTCTCTACCCCGATAACGGCGTTCAAAAAATTATCCTGTTCAATATTTCCGAAGGGCCTTGTTTCATAGATAGACGACCTGGCGGTGATGGTGCATCCGTGATCGGATTCAAGCAGATCAACTGCCCTGCTGAGATTTACCTCCCTGTTACCTCTGTTGGTTCCGAGCGCTATGTATGCTGTAACTGAAATTTTTCGTTCCTCTACTATAGTTCTTCTCTCGCTTTGATTACCTCAACTTCAACGCAGTCAACTACTCCTCCGAGAGGAGGACTGTTTTTCCTTACGCGAACACATACTTTCTGCAGCTGCTTAAAGTTAATTAAAAGTTCATCCGCTAATTTGGTGGCTAGCGATTCTATCAGGTAATGTTTTTCATCCAGCGCAAGTTTATACAGAAACTTGTATACTTTATGATAATCTATTGTTTCAGAAAGATTATCATCAATGGCAGCTTTTGAAAAATCCGTATATAGGTCAACGTCTGCTTCGAACTTTCCGCCTACGGTCTGCTCTTCCGACAAAACTCCGTGGTATCCGTAGAATGCGGCCTTTTTAATTCTTATAATATTTTCCATAGATTCTCCAAAAATTTAGGCTGGATTTACCATCGTCTTATTCTTTAATCTTAAAAACTTCTCCTGCCGCATCGGCTCAGTCATAATGCTCTTTCAACGCTATTGCACCCAGCGCCCTGCCTGATAATCTCCCATCCCTCCTGTAAGAATGAAGAAGCTCTTTGTACTCAAAACTGCACAAAGCGGATTTCTGAATCTGACCTGGAGGAACTCCCTCATTTATGATCATATCGTAATTCGCGGCAGCAACATCAAGATAGAGTTTGTTATCCTTCTTATCCACGTAGCGCGCCTCAAATTGATCTGCTACTTCTCTTCCTACTTCGTAATTAACCTGACTTACCGAGGGTCCAAGATACACAAATAAATTTTCAGCATTGCATCCGAAATCTGACTTTAACTTTTTCAGGGTCTTTGCTGTGATTTCTTTTTGTGTCCCTCTCCAGCCCGAATGTATTCCCGCTATTATTTTTTTCTTTCGCTCATATATGAATATTGAGGTACAGTCGGCAGTACTGATACATAACGCTGTATCTGTTTTATCGGTTATCATCGCGTCAGATTCACCCGCGTTCCCTGGTTCGGAAATGCAGGTTATGGTATCGCCGTGTACCTGCTTTTGAAACGCGGCCATTCCCATCGATAGTCCAAGCGCGGTGAAGAAGGTCTTCCTGTTGTTTATCACGGTTTCTCTCTCATCGTCAACTGATAATGAGAGGTTAAAATAATACGGCGGTTTAGATTCTGTACCGAATTTGGTGCTGAAACCGAATATTATCTCCGGAAATTCGTTAAATATGTGTGGTTTAAGTATAAGCATAACAGAGGTGTAAATTTAAGAAATATTTTTCCGTTAATTAAGAACAAAAAGAATATTAATAGGGAACGGTACCCTATCATTCAATTGAGACTATAGGGGGCATGTGTCATATTGGCATACTTATTTGAATCTTGATAAGGAAAAACATTGAAAATACTGGTAACTAACGATGATGGAATTGAAGCTCCGGGTATAGCTGCCCTGGCTGAGTCACTTAAAGAAATTGCCGAGGTGATTATTGTGGCTCCTCTAAAGGAGCAGAGTGCAGTTGGTCATTCTATAACTATGCAGCTTCCGCTGCGTGTGACTGATTATAAAAAGAACGGAAGTTTTTTCGGCTATGCAGTAAGCGGGACCCCGGCCGACTGCGTGAAGATTGGCGTAAGGAATATTATGAAGTCCCCTCCGACCTTGTCATGTCGGGCATAAATCATGGCTCTAATACAGCTATAAATATAATATACTCGGGTACGGTTTCAGCCGCCCGTGAGGCCGCCATAATGGATATTCCCTCTATGGCTATCTCGGTCACAAATCATGAAGCCTCCGATTTCAGGTTCGCTGGAAAGGTTTCAAAACTGCTTGCCCGTGAACTCGCCGGCAAGGACCTCCCGCTCGGTACTCTTCTGAATGTGAATGTGCCCGACCTTCCCGAGGATCAGATAGCAGGAATAAAGCTGACCCGTCAGGGTAAATCGAAATGGGATGATATTTATGAGCAGCGGATCGATCCTTCCGGTAGAAATTATTACTGGCTTACCGGAAACCTCATGGAGGTTGATACTGAAATAGAAACCGACCAGGCTGCGGTAAGGAAAAATTATGTGTCCGTTAGCCCGATTCATTTCGATCTAACCGACTATGAAACTTTTGAAAGAATGAAAAACTGGAAAATTGAGAATCTTCTAAATGGCAAAAAATCATAGAATATTTCAGATAGACGCGTTTACAGAGAATTCATTTGAAGGGAATTCCGCGGGAGTAATGTTCGCCGATAATTTTTCTTCTGAACTGATGCAGAAGATTGCCCGTGAAATGAATGTTGCTGAAACGGCGTTTCTTTCCCCTTCGGATAAAGCTGACTTTACACTCCGGTGGTTCACTCCCGCTGTTGAAGTTGAGCTTTGCGGACACGCAACTATTGCCTCGCTTCATTTCCTGCACGAGAATGACCGGCTGCCCGATAATTCATCTGTAAGCTTTGAAAC
Source organism: uncultured Bacteroidota bacterium (assembly GCA_963839165.1). Taxonomy (GTDB): domain Bacteria; phylum Bacteroidota; class Ignavibacteria; order Ignavibacteriales; family Ignavibacteriaceae; genus DATFVA01. The sequence continues at coordinate 138,757 of CAWIUG010000036.1, forward strand.
AAAAAGCGGGATCCTAACCTGCGGTATCCGCGATGGCTGGTACTATATGCAGATCCCTCTCTATAAAATAGAGGAATTCTCAGGTTGTAAGGAGGAGATAGTTGAGGCTGTTGGCGCAGAAACCTCTTCTGTTCCTGACAATATCCCTTTTATTATCCTCGATAACGGTAATCTTTATTTCAGGGTGGACGGATTAAAAAGCCTCCGGGGACTGAAACCCGATTTTAAGAAGCTTAAGAAATTAACAGAAGATAAGCATGAATTCGAGGGTGTGGTCGTTTATTCGCTTGAGACAGTGGATGACGCAAGTTTTGCTCACAGCAGATACTTTGTTCCATACTACGGTATAGATGAAGACCCGGTTACAGGTTCTACAAACGGTCCAATGCTTATGGTATTCAGGGAGCTGGGATTTGTTGATGCTGAGGCTGAGGACCTCTCCCTGGTGTTTGAACAGGGAGATACCATGGGGCGAAAAGGACGGGTTAAGGTAACATATAAAAAGTCGACTGAGGAGCTTTACATATCCGGAAAAGCAGTTACTGTTCTTAAGGGAGAACTTGCCTTTTAATGCTAAACTTCGATAAAATCAATCTCTCCTTTTCCTTCAACGGAGTTTTTTTCTTTTTAGGATTAATTCTTCTTGCGGCATATGCAATTTACATGTACCGCTATACGCTGCCCCCTGTTAGTTCTGTAAAAAAAACTATCCTTGTGCTTCTGCGTACTTTCGCCCTGATCCTTCTGCTTTTCATTATATTCGAGCCCGTTGTTACCCTGGTAAAGAAGGTCATCCTCCGGCCCGTAAACCTTGTGTTTGTGGATGACTCACACTCCATACAAATCAAGGACGGAACTCAGAGGAGTGAGAATGTTAAACGTTTTGTGGATGGACTGAATAATCATAATCTGTCTGCCGGTTCAGAATTGTTCACCTTCGGCTCACGTATTAAGCCATTTCTTTATGATAGTCTCTCACAGTTAAGTTTTTCGGAAGGGAATACAAATTTCTCTGATATTTTTTCTTTCATCAGAAATAAGAAGGAGAATATCGCGTCTGTATCTATCGTAAGCGACGGCGTTATAACTGAAGGAGCAAATCCTCTCTTTAATGCCGAGAAGCTGAATATCCCTGTCTTCACCATCGGTGTGGGCGATACAACAAAAAGGAATGATGTACTGATCAAAAATGTTCTGCATAACGAATTTATTTATGCCGAAACTCCTACTACGATCTCAACAACTATTCTGAACCGCGGATTCAGTAATAAACCTGCCGTTATCTCTTTATATGAAGAAGGAAACCTGCTTGAGCAGAGAACTGTTGCTTTGTCTGCTGACGGTACACAGAATGAGACCTTCACTTATACACCTAAAACAGGCGGCGAAAAGAAGCTTAAACTCGCACTGAATAACCTCGACGGGGAATTCACTTATGAGAATAATAAAAGGGTGTTCTATATAAATGTTCTCAGTAATAAGGTTAAGATCTTTATCCTTGCCGGATCTCCCGCGCCCGACCTGGCTTTTATAAAGAATTCTCTTGAAGAGGATAAGAACTTGTCGGTAAAGTCATTAACTCAAACGGCCCCGGGAAAGTACATTGAGAAACTGAATCCCGCTGCTGAACTCGACAGTGCCCAGGTCCTTATTCTCCTGGGGTTTCCTTCGAAAGGAACAGCAGGCGATCTTCTGAACCAGGTGAAGAATGCAATAGCTTCCAAAGGTAAACCATTCCTGCTTGTTCTTGAAGATAACACTGACCTTAACAGGTTAAAAACGCTTCAACCTGAACTCCCTTTTACTATCCAAAATATCGATAACGGGTTCTCTGAAGTTCAGCCTGTGGTTCAGATAAGTGAGAATGAAAACCCTCTGATCCATAATGATTCTGATAATCCCTCCCTCGCCTGGAATAATCTTCCCCCGGTGTTTATTACTAATTCTGATATAAGCGCGCGGCCTGAAAGTGAAGTTGTTGTAAAAGCCAGACTTAATAATACTGCCTTGAATACGCCTATGATAGTAACAAGAAAGATAGGTACCAAGAGATCCATTGCCGTACTCGCGGGCGGAATATGGAGATGGAAGCTCCAGACGGCCACAAAGAACCTTACCTTGTTCGATAGTTTTATACAGAATAGTATTAAATGGCTCCGAAGTACCGGTGAACAGAAACAGGTAACGGTTAAAACAGGAAAGAAACTTTATGCGCTGGGTGAACCTGTTGAGTTTTCAGCAGAGGTATATGATGCTTCATATAACCCTGTTTCTGATGCTGAGGTTACGGTGAGCATAACTCATAACGGTAAAAAGGATGAGGTAATATTAAATTCTCTGGGAAACGGACTTTATGAGGGCACTTACACAACAACTCAAACAGGAGATTTCACCTTTACGGGTAAAGCCTCCCTCAACGATAAGGTACTTGGAACAGACGGTGGTAGTTTTAATATCGGGGAAGTTGATATAGAGCAATTAAACCCTGTTACTAATTATGAATTTCTGTCATCGCTTGCTGAAAATACAGGGGGTAAATATTTCTATTATCCGGATATGAACAAGGTGTATTCTCTGCTTGAGAATATCCGCCGGAATGCTTCGAAGGAAAAGACTGAGGTAAATGAGATACGACTCTGGTCGAATGAGTGGCTTCTTATTATTGTTATTGTTCTGCTCGGAACAGAATGGTTTATACGGAAACAATCGGGTATGTTATAAGGGAATTAAAATGACCGGGATGGGGAATGACTTTCTTGATTTTTTTCTGCCGCGGTTTTGTCCCTGCTGCAGTACAAAGCTCCTTCCATCATCTCCTCCCGTATGCCCTCAATGCCTTTCAAAAATAAAAGAGGCGCTGCCGGAGAGGATTTCGTTAGAATTTAACCGCAAGTTTGCACGCACGCAGGTTATAAGCCGCTTTATTTCCTGTTTCGTTTTTGAGAAGGATAAAGAACTTCAGCAGATCATTCATTCAATGAAGTACCGAAGGAAATTTCTACTGGGTGTTTTCCTTGGAGAACTGCTCGGAGAAAAGATAAAAAGTGAGTTCGCGGATCTTAAAATTGATGTTGTTGTGCCTGTTCCTCTGCATCATCTGAGGAAGGCAGAAAGACAATATAATCAGTCGTACTACGTGGCAAAAGGTGTAAGCAGGACGGCCGGAATTATCTTAAATAAGCGGCTTATAAAAAGAAAGAAACCTACCGCGACACAAACTTCCCTCAGGATATCAGAGAGGGAGAAAAATGTGAAAAATGCGTTCGCGCCTGAAAAGATTCTGCATGGTCAGACGATCCTGCTTGTAGATGATGTGGTAACAACGGGTTCAACTATTACTGAATGTGGTAAGACTTTATTGGCCGCAGGGGCGGCTAAGGTATATGCGGCTTCAGCGGCTATCGCGGATTAAGATGAATATGGATCGAAAATGTCGATTAACGTTGGAGGGAAATAAATCCGGCATAAGTCAAGTTACATTCTTTCCGGGGCACTCACACCAAGAATACTTAGTCCGTTTTTAAGCACTACCCTGGTCGCAATTGCCAGCGCAACACGGGCTTCCGCAAGTTTCTTTTCTGTACCCAGTATTCTGCAGAAGGTGTAGAACTTATGAAATGCTGCCGCTAGTTCTTCAAGATAAGTGCATATCCTGTTCGGTTCAAAGTTTTCGGCACTGCCGACTACTTCATCCTTAAATTTATTCAGCTTTTTAAGCAGCTGTACCTCTTCCTCAGCATTAAGAAGACTGAGATTTTCAATGGAGGCCTTCAGTTCCTCCTTCTCTATCATCTTCAGTATCGAACAGATCCTTGCATGCGCGTATTGAAGATAGAAAACGGGATTCTCATCCGACTGCTTCTTAGCCAGCGTGAGATCAAAATTCATATGAGTGGTAATATTACGCATATTGAAAAAGTATCTTACTACGTCACTTCCCACCTCATCCATTAGCTGATCAAGTGTTATGTAGTTTGCTTTACGGGTCGACATTTTTACTACCTCCCCGTTCTCTGTGATGGTAACAAACTGATGGATCAGAACTTTTACTTTTTCTGTGTTGTACCCCAGCGCTTTAAGTCCCGCAAGTACATCAGGATAAGTTGCGTTATGATCGGAACCAAACAGATCGACAATCAAATCGTATCCCCGGTTGAACTTGGTTTCATGGTACGCAATGTCAGGAAGACGGTACGTGGGCTCGCCTGATGATTTTATGATAACTTTATCCTGACCGCTTCCCATTTCAGAAAGTTTCAGCCAGGTTGCGTTTTCTTTTTCGTAAGAGAGATCCTTCTCCTTAAACTCATTCAGCAGGTTTTTGATTCTGCCTTCTTCATACAGCGAGTTTTCGTTATAAAATATCTTATGATGGATCCCCAGCCTGTTCAGGGTCTTTTCTATATCCTTAAATATCTCCTTCTCCGCTCTCTCCTTAAACTTACCTTCCGCGGGTTCGTCTTTCAATGAATCCTTGTACTCATCATATAATGTTACAGCGATTTCTTTGATGTACTCACCCTGGTAGTAATCTTCCGGGAATTCAACTTTCTGATCAAGCAGTTCAAGGTAACGAAGTCTTACCGAGTCGCCGAGAACTCTCATTTGTCTTCCGGCATTATTAAAGTAGTATTCGCGGTCTACCTCGTACCCGATCCACTCAAGCATATTGGCAGCGGTATCACCAATTACAGCATTCCTTCCGTGGCCCACAGTAAGGGGACCGGTAGGGTTGGCCGATACAAATTCTACGTTGGCTTTTTTCCCCTTGTACTTGTCTGATTTTCCGAAATTATCTTTTTCCTGAAGTATGTTTTTAACAATCCCCGCAATAAACTCATTCGTAAAGAAGAAATTTATAAAGCCTGGTCCGGCTATCTCTGTTTTGTAAATAACTTTTTCATCTATGTGAAGATTATCGATTATTTCGCGCGCAATCTCCCTGGGATTTTTCTTCAGTTTCTTCGTTAAAAGCATTGCGGCGTTTATCGAAAAATCACCAAATGTATCCTGCTTTGGTATCTCAAATACGAATGGGATCTCTTTCAGGTAAGGGAGTTTTTCAGCGGCAGCAGTGAAAAGACTGTATAGGTATTCTCTCAATTTAATTCCGGATTTGTTGTGGAACGAAAGGTTATAATTATTTCTGCACCGACCTGGTTTTCTTCGGCCGCGCTTCTTCTGCCCGGGGATCCTGAACATCTTCTACCACCGCGTCTCCCCAGAGTTTTTCCAGCTTATAGAATTCGCGTGCATCCTTCTTAAATACATGCACAACCACATCTACATAATCAATCAGCACCCAGTTTAAGGCCTTATAGCCTTCCTTGTGCCAGTACCTTATGCCTTCATCGCGTAGTTCCTTATCAACTTCGTCCGCAATTGCTTTTACCTGTGTTGTTGAATCAGCCGAGCAGATTACGAAATAGTCGGCAAAGGCCGTCAGTTTACTCAGGTCGAGTATCTTAACATCATATCCTTTTTTGTTGAATATGAGACCGGTGATTTTATCAGCTAAATTTTTTGAATTCAATAAGTCATCCTTCTATTGATTTAATTTTTTATAATCTTTTCCGATCACTACCGAAACGTCAAGGAACGAATCATCATTCTTCTGCAGAATTACATTCTTATCATCAATTCCGAGTGCCGAAGCTACTTTTTCGGCATTCGCCTTATTGCCCGTTCTGTCAATCACCATCGATTTATCGATATCAAAAGAGACATAGTTTCCCATCTGTACAACATCAAATTTCTGTTTCCTGAGGTAACTGGTGAATATTTCCGCTACGCCCGAGGCTCCGCAGCCGTTTAGTACCTCTACCTGTATTACGGCCGAAGCTGTTTTTAATCCTGATACTTTTTTTTCGGAAGAGCCGCTGCTTAAACGGTTAACAAGAGAGAAAGTAAGAAAAATTATAAGTATCCCCAGTATTACTATTATGGAATTGAGGATAAGATTGGAACCTGAAAGTCTGCTTTTGGTATCTTTATTCTTAGGCCTGGATTTTACCTTCACTTATACTTCGCTGAAAAGTCATTATTCAATAATTACCATCCCCACGCACTGTCGAAGAAATTATTTCTGTATCCGCTGAACGGTGAGTAATATGTCACCGGCAGGTTCCTGTATTGTACTGAAATGAAAACATCTTTCCAGGGCTGATAGTTGATTGCCGCCCTGCTCAGATATACTCCGTTTATATTGTTCTCGAAGCTCTTTCCAAGTGAACTGTAAGGTGAATAAACAACGCTGGCGTCAACCTGAATGTCGAGGTTTTTACTGAACTGGTACGACATACTGTTTGTGTAAGTTGTAAGGGCGAGACTATTGCTTCCCGACGTCGCGTATGAAACATCATATGAATGGTGCATCTGAAAATTCGCTGAATTCAGAAAGCCCAATAACGGCGTACCCTGACTCTGGTTAATTATTCCATCGCTTACATGCTCAGTTGATAATCCTGTTGGTCTGTACTGGGAAAATCCTGTCCCGACCATCACTGCAAAAACTAATACAAATATTTTCTTCATAATTTTTCTTCCGGATTTAGAACCATTTTAAAGAAAAGAGCGTAAAAAATCAATGGAGCTTTTTTTATAAATGATTCTCCTGTCACAATACTTTGCTTATTTTGTTATTCTTATCTACAAGAATAATTTTAGGCTTATGCTTTTTAGCCTCTTCTGAGCTCATCGTTGTATATGTGATTATGATTACTTCATCACCCACAGATCCTAATCTCGCGGCGGGACCGTTAAGGCAGATCATTCCGCTTCCGGCGGGACCTTCAAGCGTATACGTTTCAAGCCTGCTGCCTGTGTTAAGGTTAACTACCTGCACTTTTTCATAAGGCAGAATGTCTGCCGCTTCCAGCAGTTCTTTATCAACGGTTATACTTCCTTCGTAATACAGTTCAGCCATGGTAACAGTGGCTTTGTGTATTTTTGAACGGAACATCGTACGGTTCATATTAACTTTTTTTTATTTTATCGTATAAATATACCTACTTATGAAATACACTATCAAGGTAGGTCAAAATACAAAATTACAAAATGCTTCAAAAAGTGAACTATTTTTTCAATTTAACTATCATTTCTATCTCAACAGGAGCATTTTTCGGCAGTTCGTTCACTCCTACCGCACTCCTGGCATGACTGCCGTTTTTTCCGAATATCTTTTCCATCAGCTCAGAAGCGCCGTTGGCTACCGCCGGCTGATTTGTAAAACCTTCGGCACTGTTTACAAAAACCGTAAGCTTTATTACCTGCTCAATCCTGTTTAGTTCCCCAATCACACCTTTTACGGCGCTTAAACAGTTCAAAGCACATATTTCCGCTGCTTTTTTTCCGTCTTCTTCGGACACTTCTTTTCCGAGCTTACCCGTATATTTTAATTCTCCGCCGGTAAGCGGAAGCTGTCCCGCCGTAAAGATAAGATCACCTGCGGCTATTGCCGGAATATATGCGGCCAGCGGTTTGGGAGGAGACGGCAGCGTAAAACCTAATTCCTTAATTTTTTCTTCTATCATTTATTCACCTTTTATGAGGTTGTTAGTTTTTCTATTTTGTTTGTTCACATTCTTAAGATTATTCAGAACGGAAAAGTTAATTATGGTTGAAACGAAATTTAAAGAATTATATGAGATTGTAAAACGACTCAGACTCGAATGTCCATGGGACAGGGAACAAACCAATGATTCGATAAAGGTTAATACTATCGAGGAAGCGTATGAAGTTGTTGAAGCTATCGACGATAAAAATTATGATGAACTTAAAAAGGAGCTCGGAGATCTTCTTCTGCACGTCATCTTCCATTCGGTTATTGCCTCTGAAGAGAATCACTTCCGGCTTGATGAGGTAATCGATTCTATAAGCGAAAAACTTGTCAGACGTCATCCTCACGTCTTCGGCAGCGTTGAGGTTAACGGACCTGAAGAGGTAAAAAAGAACTGGGAAAGTATAAAACTTACAGAAGGAAGAGATTCTGTGCTGGAAGGCGTACCCCGTAACCTGCCCGCATTACAGCGCGCTCACAGGCTTCAGGAAAAAGCATCGAAGGTAGGGTTCGACTGGGAGAATAAAGCGGATGTATGGAAAAAGGTTATAGAGGAAATTGAAGAGATGCACGCCTCAGAGAAGATGGAAAGTGCCGATGAACTCGAGAAGGAAACAGGTGATGTATTTTTCGCTCTTGTTAATTATGCCCGTTTCCTTGGTGTTAATCCTGAGAACGCCCTCCGGAGGACTAATGAAAAGTTTATAAAGAGGTTCAGCTACGTTGAGAAGCAGATCAACGGCAGCGGCAGAAAAATAGACCAGTCAAACCTGGCGGAAATGGATAAGTACTGGAATGAAAGCAAAAAGTTCGAACGGTAAATAATTAGTAATCGGCAATTTACTTTAGTTGTTATTGCCGTTCTTTTCTACATTAAACTTTTCATAGGCATCGATAATATCTTTCACCAGCTTGTGCCTTACTACATCGGTTTTGTCAAGGTAAACAAAACCTACACCCTCAATCCGGCTTAATATTTCCTGTGCCTGTACAAGTCCGCTTGCTGTTTTAGGCGGAAGGTCAATTTGGGTAATATCCCCGGTTATAATTGATCTGGAGTTAGCCCCCAGCCTCGTAAGGAACATCTTCATCTGACCGGCCGTCGCGTTCTGCGCCTCGTCGAGGATCACGAAGGCATTGTTCAGTGTTCTGCCGCGCATATACGCAAGGGGAACTATCTCAACCACTCTCTTCTCCAGGTAGCTTCTCAGTTTGTCAGAGGGCATCATATCATCAAGGGCATCGTATAAGGGACGAAGGTAGGGATCTATTTTTTCCCTGAAGTCACCCGGCAGGAACCCGAGACTCTCCCCCGCCTCTACTGCAGGCCTGGCAAGTACGATCTTATTTACCATTCCTTTTTTAAGTGCTGAAACGGCTATGGCAACAGCCAGGTAGGTTTTTCCTGTTCCGGCAGGACCAATAGCAAAGCAGATGTCATTTTTCTGGGCTGTCTGGATGTACGACTGCTGTCCCGGCGTCTTGGCCTTAATGGCGTCATTCTTCGTGTAAAGAACAATCGCGTCGAATTCTTTTTCACTTATTATTTCTCTGCCTTCTATCGTAAGATCAAGTATCGTTTCAACATCCTGCTGTGAGAGAGTTCCGTTCGTGTTTAGCACGTACGACATTTCCTTCAGGATTTTTTCAATAAGCTGTATCTCCTCCAGCACTCCTTTTATAAAAACATTCTCTCCCCTTACAGATATTGAAGCATTGAACCTGTCTTCAACCAGTCTCAGGTTTGAATCATTCATTCCCAGCAGTGCAAGCATGTCTACATTTTCCAGTACAATACGTTTCTCCGCAGCGGTCATTTTTCTCCTGTGTCTTTAAATAGAAAAAGCCCTTATCAATTGAATGATAAGAGCTTTTCCAATTAAAATAAAGTGAAACAACAAAACAAGAGAGCCGGTTTACTGAACAGGTGCCGGTTTATAATTAGATCTCATTTTGTCGTATTTTGCTTTTTCTTCGTCAGTTAATTTAGGAATGCTGAATTCCTGTTTTGGATAGATAAGATCAGGATTTTTGATCTTGTCACGGTTTGCCTTGTAAATCTTAGGCCATGCAAAACCGTTTCCGTAATAATCCTGTTTCTTGGCAATGTTCCAGAGACAGTCGCCTCTGACAACAGTGTATGTCCATTCCTGGGGTGCTTCCTGCCATGAATCCATAGCATTCTGCATCTGGTTGTGAACCTTATCAAAGAATTCAGGAAGAGCACTTATTTTATTTGATTTAAGCGCGTCAAGATCTTTCTGCCTGTCAGCTTTCGGACCTTCTTTTCTTCCGATTTTTCCGTTTAATTCATTTACTGCATTTCTGAAATTGTCAACGTCAGCTTTGGTGGCGCCTACCAGCTGGTAAAGCTCATTCTGGCAGTCTTCGTACGACTGCATTCCCTGAAGCTGATCTTTTAATTTGCTGATATCATTCTGCAGATCATTTATCTGCTGTGTTAAAGCATCTTTTTGTGATCTGAGACGTGCCATTTCGGCTTCCCACTCATCTGAGGTCATCTCTTCTTCCTGCGCAACAATGCTTACAGAAAAGAGAAGCAGAAGAGAAAGTACAGTTAATAAATACTTACTAATTTTCATAAAACTTTCCTCCAATTAGGTAATTAAAACTTTTATAAATTACATACCGCCGATTTTGTTCAAATTGGCTTTAGTTTCTTCTTTGTCTTTTTCGCATTGTTGTAACTTTGAATTTCTGTCTGCTATCTCTTTCTCTAAACTGGATCGCTGGTCCTTTAACTGATCTGCCTGCGATTGTAATGAATTTACTTCAGAGCGCAGATCATTAAGCTGCTGCATTTCTGCATCGCTAACACCACCGCAGCCGCTCATTACTGCTACAGTGATCGCGAACGCTGCAACCACAGCTGTCTTTCTGGCTAATTTGATTATGTTCATAGTTAGAACCTCCAATTATGTTTTTTAAGTAGGTTATTAAATTTAAGAACTAACCTTTATCAAGTTCAGCTTTTTACTTTCCTAAATCTAAATTAAATAGGAACTTAGAGCAAATAGGTCACTCAATAATGCCCTGCTATATACGTAAATTGACTTAAAAATTCAAGTTAACGTATTATAAATAAATGGCTTGTTGCTTTATTTCACAATCAGATTAATCTTTTCTCTACAAAGCTCGTAAAGGCGTTTCCCGCTATAATTATATGGTCATATACCGGAATATCCATAATTTTGCCCGATTCTACCACTTTTCTTGTAATTGAGATATCTTCTCCGCTTGGTTCGGGGTTGCCGCTGGGATGATTATGGATCAAAATGATACTTGCCGAGGAGTTGTCGATCGCCGCTTTGAATATCTCCCTGGGATGTACAACACTCGAATTCAGGTTTCCTACCGATATCACTTCGTACTTTATGATCTTATTGGCTGAATTTAAACACACTACACAGAAATGTTCTTTTAACTCGTCTCTCAGTAAAGGGATAAATATATCGGCAACGTCCTGCGGTGAGGTTATTTTCTTTTCTGAAAACCATTTCGATTGAATTTCAATCCTTCTGGATAATTCAAACGCCGCAAGCAGAGTCGCTGCTTTGTCGTTCCCTATTCCTTTTGTTCTTTTTAGTGATGAGACGGTTCTGGAAGATAGTACGGCAAGACTGCCGCTGCTGTTGATTAATTCACGCGCAACTTCTATAACAGATCTGCCCTTGCTTCCTGTTCTCAATAGAATCGCGATTAGTTCAGCGTCACTTAAATTTTGAGCACCCCTGAGAAGAAGTTTTTCCCTGGGACGATCGTCGGGGGGTAAGTCTTTAACTCCCGTAATAATGTACCTCCTTTATTTATTCGCCCGATTTAAAGCGGTCTACAAGTTCGAATTTCCCGTCGCTGTACCTTACTATATTAAGAAACCTGTTTATATGTTCTTTCCCGAACGCGATATTGTTATGATAGCCTTTTACTTCAATCCCCGATTCCATCGTTGAGATAAGCGACAACCTCGTATCGGCGCCTGCATCTATTATTGTAAGAAGATATTCCGCCGTATCATAACCGTAGAGAACATTTCTGTTGATGTCCGTTCCTGTTTCTTCAGTAAAGTCTTTGCTGATCGTGTTGAAGGTTGTGTCGTTATAGTCGATGTAAAAGTCGGATGTAAAAGAAAGCTGATCGCTCAGAACGGATGAGGTTTCAAAACCTTTTGCGTAGAACCAGTCCTGGTTCCCGAAAATTGATGTGTTGATGTTGTACTGTACCATCTGCGATAACAGCGGTGCGGCATCTGTTTTACTTGAGAGCGGCACGTATATGCCGTCGAGCTCGGTCGAATCTGAAGCTATACTCGATACAGGCCCGTTAAGATCGAACGACCCGCTGCTGTAGGTGCGGTTCTTTATTATCTCACCGCCGAGTTTCTGAAATTCTTCGGAAAATATCGATGCCATCAGCGGGGAGTATCCCTGTATTGCGTTAAGGATTGACATCTTCCTCTTTCCCGTAGTGTAGTAGATGTACTGGGCCATCACTTTCGCCCTCATATAAAATGAGGGATTTGCCTGAAAGAAATTTTCACTGAGATCTACAAGATCATTGTCCGTTGCCGTTGGTGAGATAACCGGAATGCCGGAATGCCGGAAATCTATCAGGGTCGCCCTTACTTCATCACTGAAGATGGGACCAATAACCGCCTTAATCGCCGGGACTAAACTGAGTTCTTCCGAAATCCCTCTTATAACCGATGAATCATTTTCGGTATCCCTTATTACAAGTCCCACTTTGTTATCATGCTCTTTATTGTACTGAGCCGCTGCAAACTTAATCCCCGAAAGTATCTCATTGGCTGCCGAATTCGTTTCACCTGTTTTTGAATCTGTTAGCGGAAGGAGTACTCCCAGTAAATTCTGCGATCTGAATTCATCCTTTATCGATTGAAGTCTGCTCAACCGCCGCTTCGCCTCAGCTTCCTGATCTGAACCGGCATAGCCGCTTATCAGTGTATTATAAGTACCCGCAGCCTTACTGTAGTTCCCTTCACTCTCCTGCTTCTGCGCGAGCAGCAGCAGCAGGTATGGCTTTGCGGTTGAATCCGTTGTGATATCAAGGAATGTTTTTATCCTGTATTCATCAAGATAGTTTACGGCCAGGGTCTGCCCTATCGATTCAGCATAGGTTTTATATCCCGGAAGTTTTGCTTCTGAAACAAGGTGAAGTAATTCCCCGAATGCGTCCTTATAGTCCTCCTGCTTGTAGAATACCTTCGCCAGCGCAAGATGAGCCTCATCGTTATAACTGCTGGTTGGAAATTTCTCCAGGAAGTCCTGAAGGAATTTCTTTGCCGATCCCGGGTCGTTCATCTGAAGATAGGTCTTACCGGTAAAAAGATATGCTATGGTGGTTTTTGAATTATAGGGCGCCCGCACGGCGATCTTCTGAAATATCGGGAGAGCATCACTGTATTCACCCGACTTGTAAAGATCTACGGCCAGCTTGAACTGATTGTCGATGTCTGTCTGCTGACTGTAACATACGCCGCTCATTATAAAAGCTATTGCCGCGGTTAAAAATATTATTGTACGCCGGGTTCTTCTATTCATCGGGAGCCGTTTTTTGAATTATGTTGTCAGCGTTCTTTTTTCCCTGTTCGGCAAGCCTGTTTTCAGGGTCTAGCGTTAAGGCAATCTCAAAGTACGCAAGAGCGTCGGCAGGCTTTTGCGATTTCATGCACGCCTCCGCAAGTTCGGTGTAGATATCGGCCTCCGGCTCCTCGCCCGCGTCTATATAGGCAAGCAGCTGTTTCTCGGCCTTCTGATAGTCGCCTGTCTTCAGGTATATCTTCCCTGCCCATTTGTGGACTGATTTTTCCTGGGGATTAAGTTTAAGCGATTTACCTACAGGCACAATAGCATGCGTGTACATTCCAAGGTTATAGTAAACAACAGAGATCAGCATGTTCCATTCCCAGAAATTCGAGTACACGATCTCCGTTTTCTTCAGGTACTCAAGCGCGCTGTTAAAATTCTTTAGATTTATTTCAATCTTTGCCAGGTAAAGATTAGCCTCCTGGAGCATTTCGTCGGGACTGCCATGCTTCAGAAAATTCAGAAAGTTGATCCTCGCTACTTCGTAATCCTTCTGCATAAAATGAGAGTACCCAAGGAAGAATGAGATAACCGGTTCTTCTTCAGGGAGAATATAACTCAGCAGCTCGTTGGCTTCATCCCATCTCTTGTTCCTCATCAGGAACTCGCTCAGGTATATCCTTACTTCTTTATTCTCGGGATTTCGTTTCAGAAAGTTTCTAATCATCGCTACGGCGGGATTTATATTCCCTATTTTCTCGTAAACTTCCCCAAGTGCAAAGTAGGCATCGGTAAAGTTGGGATTTTCGGCAATAACTGAGTTGTATATCTGAACGGCATGTAGAAGTTTCCCCTGCATTTCGAAGTCAGCTGCTTGTTTCATCTTATGGGTAACCTGGTTTTCGTCAAGCATTTCTTTTTATTCCCATTCAATTGTAGAAGGAGGTTTTGAACTGATATCGTAAACCACCCTGTTAATTCCTCTTACCTTATTTATAATTTTATTCGAAACATGGGCAAGAAAATCATTATCGAACCTGAACCAGTCGGCCGTCATTCCGTCTGATGAAGTTACCGCTCTTAAGGCAAGTACATTCTCGTAGGTTCTCGCGTCGCCCATAACTCCTACCGATTGTATTGAAAGGAGCACCGCGAACGCCTGCCATATATCATCATAAATTCCCGCGTCTTTTATCTCGCTTATAAAAATATCGTCAGCTTCGCGCAGAATGTCAAGTTTCGGTTTTGTTATATCACCAACAATGCGTACCGCAAGTCCGGGACCCGGGAACGGATGCCGGTTAATAAAATCCTCCGGAATTCCCAGTTCCCTTCCGGCTTTCCTTACCTCATCCTTAAATAGTTCCCTGAATGGTTCTATTAAAGCCAGATCCATCTTCTCCGGAAGTCCCCCCACATTATGATGCGTCTTAATGGTTGTAGAAGCTCCCTTCACCGAAACCGATTCAATAACATCGGGATAAAGAGTACCCTGCACCAAAAACTTCGCGTTCTTAATTTTCTTTGCTTCCTCTTCAAATACTTCAATAAAAGTATTTCCTATTATCTTCCTTTTCGTTTCGGGATCTGAAACCCCCGTAAGCTTATTCAGAAACCTGTCGGCCGCGTCTATATAAATTACCTTCAGCTTAAACTGTTCCGAGAACATACGGAGAATATTTTCGCTCTCATTCTTCCGCATCATCCCGGTGTTGATATGAATACAGGTAAGATCCTCGCCTATCGCCTTGTCTACCAGCACAGCCGCAACAGTGGAATCAACCCCGCCGCTCAGCGCGCAGATAACTTTTGAACCCCGTGCTTTGCTCCGTATCTCGTTTATCTTGCCTGTGATGAAATTTCCCGTCGTCCACTCGCCTTTGCACCCGCAGACGTTAAAAAGAAAATTATGAATTATTTTCTTCCCCTCTTCGGTATGCATTACCTCAGGGTGAAACTGCAGTCCGTATATTTTTTTAGTCTCATCGGCCATAGCGCATACAGGTGAATGATCGGAGGCGGCGATGATGGTAAATCCTTCGGGACATGATTCAAGGTAGTCGCCGTGACTCATCCACACAACCGAGTCTTTCTTCACATTCTCAAAAACAGGCGAATTTCCTCTTAAGTGAAGCCGGGCTTTACCGTACTCGCGGCTGCCTGCCGGTTCAACTTTACCGCCCATTGTAAATGAGATGAACTGCAGTCCGTAACAGATCCCGAGCACCGGTACTCCCAGGTTCAGTATGTCGGTATCGATACGGGGCGCTCCTTCATCATATACGCTCATTGGTCCGCCCGAGAGAATTATTCCCGAGGGACGCATTTCCTTAACCTGGCGGAGACTTATAGTGTGGGGGTGAATTTCAGAATAGACGTTCTCTTCCCTTATGCGTCGTGTGATCAGCTGTGTGTATTGTGAACCAAAATCAATTATTAAAATATTTTCTTCGTGAGTCATTACCTGTTCTGAATTATCCGAAGTGCTTTTGCTTTTACTGCCCTATTAAACTTTTATAAGCAGCGCTGTCAAGCAGGTCATTCAAATCTGATAAGTCGCTTATCTCTATCTTTATCATCCAGCCTTTGCCATAGGGATCATTGTTTATAAATTCGGGATTATCGGTCAGTTCTGTGTTCAGCTCAAGCACCTTGCCGCTGCAGGGAGCAAACATATCGCTTACGGTTTTAACAGCCTCAATTGTTCCGAATGATTCGCCTTTCTTTATCTCTTTAAGCTCAGGATCAACATCAACAAATACTACGTCTCCAAGCTCGCCCTGCGCGTACTCGGTAATTCCTATTGTACCCGTGTTGCCGTCAACCATTATCCATTCGTGATCGTTAGTATATTTCAAATTATTGGGGAAGTTCATTTTAACCTCAGTTTTTATTTTTCTATGGTAGCAATGCAGTTATTTAAGTTGCTTTGAATTCAAATTTCTCAAGAAATCCTGTATCAAAATTTCCGCTTACAAATCTCGGATCTTCCAGCACCTGCAGATGGAAAGGTATAGTAGTTTTTATACCTTCAATAATAAATTCCTCAAGAGCTCTTCTTCCCCTGGCAATTGCGTGGTTCCTGTCCTTTCCCCAAACCACCAGCTTTGCAATCAGCGAGTCGTAGAAAGGAGGTATCGAATAGCCGTGGTAAATATGCGAATCAACTCTTACTCCGAACCCGCCCGGAAAGTGAAGTGATTCAATCCTTCCCGGAGAAGGCCTGAAGTTATTAGCCGGGTCTTCCGCGTTTATTCTGAACTCTATACTGTGACGAAGCGGTTTGCGCGGAAGCGTTTCAATCTTTTCTCCCGCCGCCACAAGTATCTGCTGCCTTATAAGGTCAACATCGTACACAAGTTCGGTAACCGGGTGTTCAACCTGTATCCTCGTATTCATCTCCATGAAGTAGAACTTCTTGTGTCTGTCAACCAGGAACTCCACCGTACCGGCGCCTTCATAGTGAACCGACTTACATCCGAGCACTGCGGTTTCACCCATACGGTTCCTCATCTCCGCGTCAATTATAGGTGAAGGCGATTCCTCAATTAGCTTCTGGTGCCTGCGCTGCACGGAACAGTCTCTCTCGCCGTAATGATAAACATTCCCGAACATGTCGCCCAGCACCTGTATCTCAACGTGGCGGGGATTTTCCAGGAACTTCTCAATATAAACATCGCCGTTGCCGAAGGCCGATTCAGCTTCTGTGCGGGCAGTCTGGTACGCCTTCTCAAATTCAGATTCCTCCCACACTATCCTCATACCCTTGCCGCCGCCGCCGGCCGAAGCCTTAATAATTACGGGATAGCCTACCTCGGCAGAAACAAGCTTACCCTCGGCAACATCGGCAATAACACCGTCACTGCCGGGAATAACGGGTACGCCGTTTTTCCTCATTGTATCCTTCGCGAAGGATTTATCTCCCATGGCGTTGATCATTTTAGGGGAGGGACCAATAAACTTAATTCCCGAATCGGCGCAGATCTCTGAAAAGCTGGCGTTCTCCGCCAGGAACCCGTAGCCGGGATGTATAGCATCCGAGCCGGTGATCTGGGCAGCCGAAATAATAAGGGGAATTTTAAGATAACTTTCCTTGCTGGGGGCAGGACCAATACATACGGCCTCATCGGCAAAAGTAACGTGCAGTGAATCCTTATCGGCTTCCGAATAAATTGCTACAGTTTTTATCCCCAGTTCTTTGCATGTTCTTATTACGCGTAACGCTATTTCGCCTCTGTTGGCGATAAGAATTTTGTTAAACAAATATTCCTCAAACTTCCTGAGATTTAGCTTGTCCGAACCAGGAATAAAGGCTGGTTATACTCAACCGGTTTTCCGTTCTCAACAAGAATTTTAACGATCTTTCCGCTCACATCCGATTCTATCTCATTCATCAATTTCATCGCTTCAACAATACACAGAACACTTCCCTGCGAAATAGTATCGCCCACCTGCACATAAGGATCGGCATCCGGGGCCGGGGCGCGGTAGAAAGTACCTACAATAGGAGAATGAACCTCGTGCAGTTCCTCTTTCGGCTCCTCTTTGGTTGAGGCAGCCTCCCCGCCTTTTTGCTCTGCGGCGGTATTGGGTGCTGATTGCGGAACTGAAAGAAACTGCGGCTGAGTAAGGGCCTTAACACCCCTTATCTTCTTAGCTATCTTAACCCTCAAACCATTTTCTTCAATCTCAAGGTCGGTAACCTCGCTTGAATCAACAAGCTTAACAAGTTTCCTGATCAGGTTTAAATCCATTGGATTCCTTGGTTTTTAAGATTTAATACGTTCAACGTACTCACCTGTCCTGGTATCAACCCTCAGCAAGTCGTTAACATCAATAAATAAAGGAACATTTACACTCGCGCCGGTCTCCAGTTCCGCGGGCTTCAGTGCGCCTGTTGCGGTATTGCCCCTGAAACCGGGTTCAGTATGAACCACTTTAAGGTTCACGAATATCGGGATCTCTACGTTTATAATTTCCGATCCGTTAAAAAGAATATCTATCTCCTCCCCCTCTTTTAGGAATTTCTCGCCATTGCCGAACAGATCGGCGGGAATATTGATCTGTTCATAAGTGTCATTATCCATACACACCAGGAAATCCCCGTCGCGGTAAAGGAACTGGTACTTTCTTCTCTCCACACGTACAATATCAATACCCTCGCCCGCGCGGAAAGTATTATCAAGAACCTTTCCTGTTCTGAGATTTTTTAAAGTAGTTCTTACGAAAGCGCCCCCCTTACCGGGTTTAACGTGCTGGAATTCAGTAATAGTATAAAGATCGTTTTTATATTTAATTATTAATCCATTTCGAAAATCAGAAGTATCGGCCATAAATCCTTAAGGTTTAAAGTTTATTAATAGAATGAAAAAAATATACATATACCGCCTGAAAGTCAAGATTCTTGAAATGATAAAAACTAACAGTTTCAGGCAAAAAAGGGGGTGTTTTTGATAAAAATATGTCGAAAAATGAAAAAAGCCGCCCAAAAGCGGCTTTAGAGAAAATGCTTAAATATCAGGCCTGAACAAGGGCAAGGTAGCGGTCGGCCTCCCTGCTGGCAGCAGAAGAACTATAATCCTTTTTAATAGTAGTAAGGAGCTCCTTCGCCTGGTCCTTCTTCCCCGCGTTAATATAGTTAATAGCACTTTTAAGCAGGTAATCAGGATTATCAACATTAAACTTGCTCACGTGGGCGGCGTCGCTGAACAGACCCGCTGCCTTCTCAAAGTCGTTTTTATAAGCGTAATACCCTGCCTGTCCCGCCAGCGAAGCGGCCTTCAGCATAGGTATATCACCTGAATAGTCTTTATAATACTTAAATGCCTCATCAAACTTCCCAAGGCGGTTATAACTGTTGGCCAGGTAGATTTTGGCTGTTTCGCCGTTTTCAGTACCGCTATACTGCTCAACTATTTTCTTCAGACCCATCACATCAGTTCCGGCCTTACCCTCAATAGCCTCAAGGTAGGCGCCGTTATCATAAGAGTCGATAACCCGTGAAAGCTGGAGTCCGGCTTCCTGATTCACTTCCTTTTTATGGTTCACATAATAAATTACAGCAAGGGCCACTACGACAAGCACAGCGCCGTAAGTAAGGAGACGCGACTTATTCTCCACTACAAAGCTCTGGACCTGGTAATATGAAGTAACGAGTTTATCCTCTTTAATTTCCCTGCGTGAAAGTTTTTTCTTTTTAGTGAGCATTGTACGTTCTGTCCTACAGATTATTCTTAAAAATCAAAGCATTAAATCTAATACTTAATGAGGTAAGGTTCCAACTAAAAATTCAGTATCAGTGCGCCCGGCAGGACTCGAACCTGCAACCTTTGGAACCGGAATCCAACATTCTGTCCAATTGAACTACGGGCGCAGAAAATAAAGTTTCCACTGCGGCCACAAAATTTACAAAAAAAATAATGATTATTTAGAGGAAATTTTTATGGAGAGAGGCTGTTTAAAAAATAAACAGACTGACAAAATGGCAGACACAAAAATAAGGTACCGGATATGAAGTATTTATCCCGCATTTATCTCGGGGAAGTCCCGTATTTGGACTCAAAATGATACACCCCGAAAACCCTCTATATTGGCGGTTTTTGGGCTGTTGAATTTTTCAATGGACTGACAAAATGGCACACAAACCTTAGACTGAGGTATTCGTGTTATAACTAACTGTATTAAAAATAAATTTCTGAACTAACTTAAGCAGCTCGGTGGTATCAAAGGGCTTTGTCAATACAGCACAGGTCGGAAAGGTTCTGGCGTATTTACCCGCTTTGTGCTTTGGTGATGTTGTTGTAATGATTATAGGTGTATGATGGTTCTTAACAATATCAGCTAATTCCTTTTTAAAATGTTCTTTATTCTTAATATTATAATCGGCTATTATAAGATCAGGCCTCAATAGTCTGGTTTGAGCAAGCAGCCCGTCGTTTCCATCAACTATCACGGAATTAATATTATATCGTTTAAGTATTGAATTTAGATCCAGAGCCACGATCCTGTCATTCTCAGCAATCAGAACAGTTTTTTTCAACATAATTCTCCTCACTGAAAAAGTTATACTGAAATTATTGTCATAGAACCAACTTAAGATGGGATTTAATTCTCTGTTCTGTTAAGAGAATGGTGAACGATATTTTTAAGAATTCCCGATTAAATTATATATTCTCTCAGAATAGAGAATTTTAAGTGGATTAAATATTTTATTAATCTTTAAAATTTGCAATAGCCCAAAAATAATTCTCATATTGTACATGATTGCCGTCACCAAACATTCTTAACAATATAACTCAGCGCTCAAAATGCAGCCAGGATCCTGGATACGGCTGAAAGTAAAGACTTGCCCGCATTCCTTGTGAATGTCTCTCCCTCACCGGATAAGAGGATAGTAATTCAATTTCAATTTAGTTTTTATTAGCTGCCCCGCCTTCGCCATCCGCCAAAATCGGAGTTGATGTGCAGATGTGACTAATTGTATGGCTGAATCAAAAAAGTGCCTGTAGGCGTGAAGATTTGGGCCTTAACCTACGCTATGCTGCAGGGAAAAAAGCCGTTGAGTTAATGCCTGAACAAAACTTCGCAGATCTTAATTTCCTGATCAAACCAGATTTAGATGCACCTGATCCGCATTTTCCTTGATAAATAATGAGTTGAGGAGTGTTTTTTTACAATTTTTTGACAATTCGTAATAGTGAGTTTGTAAATTTAGCAGGGAAAATAAAACAGGAGGTTTGTTATGAAATCAATTTTCTTGGTTCTGCTGCTTACTGCAATACTTTTACTTCAGAGCTCCGCGCCTGCACAGGTTTCGAATTCAGCCTTCCACAAGGGAAGCTGGGAGCTTAACCTCACCGGCAGCCTGGGCAGTATTAATACTCAGTCTGAATACTCATATCTTAGTTATAGCAGCTCCCATTCTGAGAATGTTAAATATTTTCAGCTTGGGGTTATACCTGCCTATTATATCACGCAGGGTTTGTCCTTCGAACCTGAAATAAACATCTTTACACTGGAGGGAATGAATCCTGCTTACATGCTTTTAGGCAGCCTTGGTTATACTTTTAAACTCGATAATCCGATGTTCTACCCGTTCGTACACGCGGGTTATGGTATAACTAACGCTTTCCAGGTTCCTTTAAATTCGGGACTTAGTCTTGCCAGTGATAAGATGGATATAGGTGTTCTGAACCTGGGCGCGGGACTTAAAACAATGTTAGGCGAAGGTATACTGCTGAGAACGGAAATAAACTATAGGAGTTTTTCTAATTCTACTGATGAATCGGGTTTTTCTTCCTCGTATACTTTATCATCGGTAGCATTGGTATTCGGCTTTTCGTTCCTTTTATAGTCTTTTAAGAAAGGGTACTTTTGTTTAACATATTTTCAGGGGTGAATGCCGGTAATCGGGGTATTACCGGTTTTTTATTTTTTCGGTATCACATACTTAACTCCGGCGCGCCCATAAGTGGGTTTTATCTGCAACTCGATTCGTTCACATTTATCTGAGCTAAATTGTAAGCTGATACCCGAGATAACCGGAAATAATATCTGTGTTTTTCAGACTGTGCCCGATTGAAAATAAAATATGATTCTCTTCATTCAGATTAAGGAATCCACCCACCTTAAATGCGGTATCGCTCTCACCGTCTTTTGTGTCAGGTGATTCGTAGTAAATCTCACCGCCTAATGACAGTGTGTTTGTAAAATCGTATTGCGCCTGCCATCCAACAAAGAATGAGTTCCTGCTGTTTTCACCCGAATTAATCCAGTAGCCCGCCCCGCCGTAAGTTGTGAAGTTGCCCTGACTTTTTTGTATCCATAATGGTAAAAATGTTTGAAGGTGATTATTGCCTACAATACTTTCTTTGGAAGTAGTAGGTACCTCAAGTAAAGGAAAGATCCCAACCTGGAAATTGTGTGTTTCGTCGTTAATAAATCTATACTTGATTCCTGCTTCCACGGTCATTAAACCATACTGATGAGCGCCGTCTGCCCTGGCATATCCCGGCCCTATAAGTAAATGTAATTGTATATCGTGAACAGCACCGTAATTTATTTCGAAGTGCGGTAAGGTGGCGTTGTCATCATACTTGCTTAGCTGGTATGATGAGGCGATATAAAATTCCCAGTGCCGGAAATCAACCGGGACCGGATCATCCGTATTAAAAGGAGGTCCCGCAAAAGTGGTTGATGCAATGAGTATTATGAATGACGAAATCGTTATTATTTTGTTTATTGTTTTCCTCATTATGAAATTTCTGTCCGGATTTAAGAATGAGAAATTCAATAAAAGGTAATATTGGTTTCGGTTTTATGAAGTGATTGTAATCAGCGCACCACCGTAATTCAGGATGACAGAAGTCGGGATGACAGATCTAAAGAAATCTTATGGGGTTGGAGTAGATCCAGGCTTTGCCGTTGTGGAAGATTTCAGCCCTGTACACTCCCCTCGACTTTACTTTCATTTCGTAGTTTGAGGATTCGGCCTTTGCGTAAAGCCTGCCGTTCCTGATTATCCTGATCTCGGCTTTGTCTGCGGGAAGTTCAATAACCAGTTTCGTATCACCCGAAAATTCCGGTGATTCTCCCATATAGTATTTTTTGTTCCCCGCTTCGGCGTAGAATTGAAATCCTTTCGAATCGGCATGGTAATCGTTCGCGATGAAACAGCTCCCACCTTCCAGGGCTTTGTATATGGTTTTCTTAGCCGACTCTATCCCGGCGGGCGTGTTGTCTTTCTTTATTTTTTTGTCTGTAAGGATGTGCGTACGTATCGATTTGAAAAGAACTTTGTAGGGGAATACTTCAACTTCAAGGAATCCCAGCATATTGTATTTGTGCGCATGCGCGTCTACTCCGCCTATGCCTACTACTTTCCTTTCCTGGTTCAGCTCGTCCCATACTTTCAGTGTTTCCGGCGGCGGAGCTTCAATGGTCTTCAGCGGGTGAAGGAATGCTTTGTATTTGTTCTCTTCGGTGAGGTTCTCCATCCACTCCGACATATGGTTCCAGATCTCTATCCCCGTGAAGTCTTTGGTGTCCCATTCGGTCCACGGGTACGGAGGATGCTCTGCCATATGCGTTCTTTTTTCGTGAGGATGCGCTAAAAATCCTATTCCCCCCGCTTCTTTAATTTTTCTCACGTATTCTTTGGCTGATATTCTGGTCGAGTATGTTTCTTTGATGTCAAATGCCAGGTAGTGGTTCTTGTTTTCTTTGTCATTAATTTCGCAGCCTACTAACAGCAGTGTTTTTCCGTACCACTTTTCGTAGCCTTCCTTCAGCGCTCTTAGTGTGTTGTGGTCGGTGAGAATGATGAAATCCAATCCGACTTCATCGGCAAAGCCTGCTATGTCTTCAACTTTTCCTGATCCATCGGAATAAATTGAATGCATATGCAGGGCTCCTGTGTATTCATGCATAGGGATCCGGCCTGGTTTTTACGGAAATAATTGATTTCATATTGGTAAGTTATAAAAATACAGCAAACAAAAAACATCAGAGTGCATCGCCCCGTATGGTTCCGCCAATCCTCGCACTCCCCTAACCTCCGGGATGTAACCCCTATGGGGTTAGGATGTGGTGAGGTGAAGGCGTTTACAAATGTATAACCCCTACGGGGTTGGGATCCCACCACAATGCGTCCCACGGATATACATAACCTCTGTGCGGGATCTTGCCATGATGATTGGGTGCCGCGGTAAACGGACAAACTACTTAGAAGCGTGTGGTAAGGCCCAGAAGGATACGGCCGGAGGTGCTGGTCTTTTCAAATATTCCTTCGTAACTCAGTGAGAGATAAACGGGACTTAACAGGAACGTTGAGAGGTCAACGGAAACTGAGTTCTCATCTAAATTCCCTATCGTGCTGTAGAACTTGTACTGCGTGTTCCGGTAGTAGAGGGAGAGATCGAAATAGTTGCCGAGACTCCGGCTCAGCCTTAGTCCCGCCGTTGCCCCTTCTATGTAACTGGTTATTAGTTTGGTGTAGGAGATGGTGGGAGTTATTTCAACTGCCGGTATGCGTGAATATGTAATGTAGCCGCCGAAATTCCTCGAGGGCTTTATATCGGATTTCTGGAACCTGTACCCTCCTGTTAACCCTGCTGTCAGCTTGTCAACCGGCCTGATGTTTATCCTTGCGCTGAATCCCTGCCTGGTCTCGTTCTCAAAAAGACTGTCGATGAAGTTCTTTATTGTTTCGTAGTAAATTACGTTCTTCCTTGCGTCGTAGTTCAGCGAGAAGGAAACTACCCTGGAAGGTGAGTATCTTACGGAGGCAAAGAGACTGGTGAGCTGAAGCTGGTTCTTGTTTAACCCCCCCTCTTTCTTAAACATATCTGCTTCTATAGACAGGAAGATGTTGGTGTTGGGAAGCAGTGAGTTTGAATGCTGGAAATAAAGGAACCTTCTGTCTGTTTTCAGGTTATTGGTCTGCTCAAAAAAAGCGGCCGTGTTCGTCATATATCCTGAACTTAATGAGTCTTCCCGCCCTACATAAATGCCGTATTCGAACAGCTTCAGGTTGAACCCGAGGTCGGTGTAGTTGGGACGCGATCCTGCAACAACACCAACGTAATTTTCGCTGATCCCCGTCTCGAACTGAATACCGTCAATTGAACTGATGTTTGAGATCTTCCGGTTCAAATGCCTTCCCAGCCAGAGCGAGGTCTTTGGATTGAAGTCGTAGCTGAGGGCAAAGTCATACACCCTGAGACTCCTCCCGAAGTTGTCTTTTATACGCGCCCATTCGTCGGCCCTGTACGCGAATGTCATATAATCTGTGAATGAAAGTCTGCTTCCTCCTACGTTCTTCGCCTTCAGCGCAAAGGAATACCGCCATCTCTGGTTGTCGGCAAAGTATGGCGAGTTTGAAACATTCGAGTATGACTGTACTGAAAATTTTCCTGTTACCGCCGGCTCTTTTATTTTCCGGCTTTTGAAATTTTCAACGATCCCTGCGTCCGCTGTACCGGTTGAAACAGGAATGGAATTCGGCCCCGCTGCCTCTTCTGTCACCGCATCGGGAATTTCTCTTTCAATGATCGCGTACAGCTTGTCGTCTACCTTAAGCTCTGTATTCCCTACCGCCTCGCCTGCCACTGATTTTGTTGAGATGAACTGAACGATTACCGCGGGGATTAACCTGTTATCTGCTTTAAGGTAAAGTGTGTCTCCCTGAATAATACCTTTCGTGTTTTCAAATTTCACGTAAACGTTCTGCGACGACTTGTACGTAACTGTTCCCGTCTTCTCAACTTTCTCATAGGTGGAAGCCTGTATTCCGCTTCCGGCAAAGCAGGTAATAAGTAACAGGATGATATATGTGCCTGGTTTCAAAATCATCCTAATCTCTTTGGAACCCCCTCAGCATCTTATCGCCTCCCCAGTTTGAGGTTGAATGACAATCCCAGCAGTTTGTCGGATCGCCCGGGTTGTGCTCTCTGAGGAAATCGTTGTTGTGGCAGCTCAGACATTGAGGCTGATAGCTGGACCCGGAATGACAGCTGCTGCAGTTCATTGTGCTGTGGGGACCTGAAAGGTTATAAAAACTGTGATTAAAACTCGCCGGCTGCCATGCGCTTTGTGTATGGCAGGTGAGACATTCGTGCGCAAAGTTAAGCTGGACGTGCGGGGGATCGGTGGTTCCGTTAAAATTATCTGAATGACATCCGTAACAGGTGTTTGGTGTGTTGTTATAGTTACCGTTGTGGCATGCGCCGCAGTCGTTGGCGATAGCCAAATGCGCTCCTACAAACTGGAAGTAATTTGCGTGATCGGGGAACTGCGCGGGTGCCCATCCGGGATTTGTTGTATGACAGGTCTGGCACTCGGTTGATAGCTGAAGCGCGGTATGACTCGGGTTCGTCGTGTTGTTGTAATTGGTCTGGTGACAGGCCGCGCATGCTGTAGGTGTTCCGGTAAATCCTGAAGCATGGCAATCGGAACATTGAACCTGTAGATGGGCTCCGGTAAGCGGGAAGCTTGTGTTGTTATGATCAAATGACGCCGGAGTCCATGCGTTAAAGCTGTGGCATAAATCGCAGTTTGACGGGTAGCCTTGCGAAACATGGTTCGGAGCCTGGTTGTACTCAGATTGATGACAGGGGAGACAGTTGGGATTTAATCCCGTTACCGTTCCCTGGTGACAGTCTGAGCATTGTATTGATGCGTGTACACCCTGAAGCTGGAAGCCAGTCGCTGTATGGTCAAAGGTTGATGGTATCCACGCGGCAGAGGTATGACAGTCTTCGCAGGTTACGGGTATGCCCGCCGCGCTGTGAGCCGGGTTGGCCGCGTTGTTGTAATCGTTCTGATGACACTGCACGCAGTCGGTCGACGTCAGGTTGTAATTGCCGTTGTGGCACGTGCCGCAGTCGGTTATCGCCGCATGCTGTCCGGTAAGTTCAAAGTATTGAGCATGCTGCGGGAACTGCGCGGGCTGCCAACCGGGATTGGTTGTATGGCAGGTTTCACAGTCGGTTGATATTCCCAGCGACTGATGATTCGGATTGGTTGTGCCGTTAAAATTTGCCTGATGGCAATCAGAGCATACGGTTGACGGAGGCTGTGTGTAGCCGTTCACATGGCACAGTTCGCAGTTCACCGCCGTGTGAGCACCCGTTAGCGGGAACGCCGAAACATCATGATTGAATGAACCGTCAGCGTTGCCGGTGGGGTGACAGGCGAAGCAGGCGCTGCTTTCATAAATGTATCCCTGCACTGCCTGGTGCTTGTCATCTGTATCCAGCTGGTTGTGCTCGTGACATGTTATGCAGGAGAATACTGAGTAATCGTTCGGCTGCGTGTGGCAGTCAGAGCACGCGTTCCATTGACCGTTATGCTTCCCGGAGTATATCGGGAAATACTGGCCATCATGATCAAACGCTGCCGGCTGCCATGCGGTTTGGGTATGACAGCTCTGACAGTCGGTGCCGAAGCCTACCGACTGATGGTTCGGATCGGATGTGTTGTTGTAGTTATCGGTATGACATCCGTAACACTCATTCGGTGTTGTATTATAATTTCCGTTATGACAATCGCCGCAGTTTGAAATATTTGCATGCGCACCCAGCAGTTCATAAAAGTTATTGTGGATCGGGAACGTAGCCGGCTGCCATCCCGGATTAGTTGTATGGCAGGTCCCGCAGTCGGTCGTGATCCCGATTGCCTGGTGATTGGGATTTGCGGTGCTGTTAAAATCTGTTAGATGACAGCTCTCGCACTGTACGGGCGTTCCGGCAAATCCGCTCTGATGACAGCTTGAACAATCGACCGTCTGGTGCGCTCCTGTTAGCGGGAAAGCGGTAGCCGAATGATTAAAGTCTGCATCACCCCATGTATTCGTGTTATGGCACATCTCGCATTCGTGAGGGTAGTTCTGCGAAACGTGATTCTCCGCCCGGTTGTAATCTGCCTCATGGCAGGAGAAGCATGCCGGGTCGGCATTCGATGTTGATCCCTGATGGCACGATGAACAGTCAAGCGTTGTATGCCGTCCTGTAAGTTCAAATCCTGTTGCTGTGTGGTCAAAGGTTGAAGGAATAAACGCCGTTGTGTTGTGGCAGTCCTGGCACTCCGTCGATATTCCCGCCGCCGCATGGTTCGGGTTGGTTGAATTACTATATGAGCTCTGATGACACGGATAGCAGGTTGTCGGCGTTCCGGCAAATCCCTGTGAGTGGCAGGCTGAGCAGTCGATTGTTTTGTGCGCCCCCGTCAGCTCGAACTGTGTCTGGTTATGATCAAATTCCGCGGGTGACCACCCGTTTATTGTATGGCATTGAGTGCAGTCGTGTGAGAACTGCGCACTAAGTGTATGGTTCGGATCCGTCGTGGCATTAAAATCCGCTTCGTGGCATGAATAGCAGTCGGTTGACAGTCCTCCGAAGTTTCCTCCGTTTCCATGGCAGGAGGAGCATTCGATGTTGTGCCCTCCTTTCAGAGGGAAGAAATCATGGTTAAAGTTGGCTGCCGACCATACCATACTTGTAACGTCGTGGCATTCATCGCAGTTGGTTGAGAAGCCCGCTGTGCTGTGAACGGGACTTGTGGTCGACATATAATCTGCCTGATGGCAGGCGTAGCAGTCGATTGAAAGTACAGTGAAGTTAAGGTCCTGGTAATCTGTATGACATTGTTCGCAGTCGGCCAGCCGGTGTGCGCCGACAAGGGGGAACCTGCTTTCCTGGTGCACAATGTTGATGTCTTTTACTATCCAGGTCTCGGGGGTGTGGCACCTCTGGCAGTCGTACCCTACTGATCCGCGGTGAACATCCTTATGGCATGAGAAGCAGTTTTCAACTGCTTTGGCTTTTGAGAATATGAGCGATTCGTGGCACGACTTACAGTTCACTTCCCTGTGTTGACCAATTAACTCAAACCCTGTACTGCTGTGATCGAAGGTTACTTCTTCGGGATTAACTTTCCAGCTGGAAGATGCATGGCAGAATGAGCAGTCAATACTGAAGTCCTCTCCATGGGGCGACTGCGCGAACGATGCCGCGGATGTTGCCAGCAGAATGATTATGAATGACAGGATGCGCATCTGAAATCTTCTAACTTAAATTTGATGTATTGACTGTTGTTTTTAGTTATAACCGGATGACAACGTGAACATTCCAGTTTCTGATGAGCTCCCTCTAACGAAAACTTTGTCTTGGTATGATCAAACTTCTCCGGCTTCCAATTATTGAAAGTATGGCATCCTGTGCAGTTTGAATTATCGTTCACAGTAAACTGCCCGAAGTGTACGTCTTTATGACAGCTTTCGCACTTCGGATTAAGCGACACAAACCGGAATACTTTATTTCCTATGCTCTCCTCCCTGTAATGACACTTCCCGCATTCTACATCTTTATGCTTACCTTCGAGGGGGAAGGTTGTAAGTGCGTGATCAAACTTAATAGTATTCCAGCTGTCTGTAAAGTGACAGCCTGAACAATTATTGTCCTGCATAAATTTATTCGTTATTTCAGTACCATGAGTGTTTTTATGACAGTCGATGCATTTCTCACCTATATTCCTGAAATGCCACCTGTCAATTTTGAAGTGACATGACCTGCAGGGAACGGCCAGGTGCGATCCTGTCAGCCTGAATTCGATCTTGTCGTGTTCTTTAATGGTGAAGTCAGACGGGG
This sequence comes from uncultured Bacteroidota bacterium, assembly GCA_963839165.1. GTDB lineage: Bacteria > Bacteroidota > Ignavibacteria > Ignavibacteriales > Ignavibacteriaceae > DATFVA01. Next base: position 168,024 of record CAWIUG010000036.1, read on the forward strand.
TGAAGCCGTTCAGGTTATGGCAGGATGAACAGTCGCGTGTTTTGGCTCCTTCAGTAAATTCACCATTATGGTAATCGGTATGACAATCGACACAATTTTGATGCCGGGGTTTTGAATTAAGGTCGTTACCATGACATTTAGAGCAGTTTACCAGCAGATGCTTGCCAACCAGGGGATAGTTTGTTTTATTATGATCAAAAGCCTTCTGGTTTACATTCTTAAATCCTGTCGTGGAATGACAGGTTTGACAGTCATTTCCGAACTTACCCTGGTGAACGTCCTTATGGCAGTTCTGGCAGGAGGCAAAGGCAATTCCTTTCAGCTTCAGCATCTCTTTACCATTAACAACCTGTGCCGGATGGCATTTATTGCAGGTAACATTTTTATGTGCCCCGGTAAGTTTGAACGCTGTTTTAGAATGATCGAAGTTATCTGTCTTATTGAAGCTGGTTGTGTTGTGGCAGCTTGCGCAGTTGGATCCCAGCGAACCTTTATGAACGTCTTCGTGGCAGCCTTTACAGTCCCGGTTCAGACCCAGCAGCGTGTTTTTTCTATTAATTACTTCGTGCATCTGAGTAAACTGCTGCTTATGGCAGTCATCGCACTTTATTTCAGCGTGTTTCCCTGTAAGCTTGAATCCTGCCTTCGAATGATCGAAACCCTCACGCCTGAAGTTCACTATCCTGAAGGTTCTTCCATGGTGCTCGCTGTGGCAGCTCCAGCAGTCTTTGTTTTTAACTTCACTGCCGGCATGGTAGCCCCTGTTTTCATCCATAAGTTTTTTGATTTCTGTATGGCAGTCGAGACATTTTGACGCCTGCACCTGCTCCCCCAGAACATGGCATTTGGTGCAGTTGCTTATTCCTTCAAATCTGGCATGCGCGGTTGTCAGGTCGCCCGGGGATATCTGCCCGTAAACAGGCGAAAGAAATAGAAGAGAAAGTGCAAATATTATGCAGGGTACATATGAAATTTTTCGTACTGAATTTTTCAACAGGAAGATTTCCGCTAATGTTGCTGCTTAATAAAATTGATGCCGATGAAAGAAATAAATCAGTTTTCGTGCTTCAGGACCGCGTCGCCGAATTTCTTAGTAATGCGTATTCCTATCTTTTCAAGAAACTTTGTCGGCAGTTCCCCGCCGGCAAATATATAAACGAGATCATTCTGCAGAGTTGTAAAGTTTTCTTTTCCTTCAACTGAAAGGATAACTGAATCTTCTTTTATTTCCTTAACATTTGAATTGAAGATTGTCCTTATATCTCTGTTTTGAATTGCTCTCCCGACTCTCTCGAGGTTTTTTGGTTTTAATCTTGAAAATGTATCATTGCGGTAGCTAATTGTCACTTCATTGCCTTCATCGGCAAGAAGGAGCGCATTTTCAACCGCCGAATCCCCGCCTCCCACAACAAGCACTTTTTTATTATGTATCAGCTCCGGTTCCAGCAAACGGTAAGCGACTTTTTCCTTATTCTCTCCGGGCACTCCAAGCTTCCTTGGAGAACCTCTTCTTCCTATTGAGAGGAGAATCGTTTTCGTAGTATAAACACCCCTCGATGTTTTTACCCTGAAGATATCCCCTTCCTTTTCTATATCTTCAACCTTTTCCTGTTCGTTTATCTTGATATCGTTATTTGTGATAGCCTCCATCCAGAGGTTGAGAAGTTCTGTTTTTGATGTCTCGGCCAGCTTTACTTTTCCATACAGGGGAAGCTCCATTGCGGAGGTCATTACTATTTTGGCACGGGGAAAGTTGAAGACAGTTCCACCGAGACTATCCTGTTCAAGCGTTAGATAACGGAGTCCGTTTTTTGCGGCTGAAAGAGTTGCCGCGATACCGGCAGGACCCGCGCCCACTATCGCTACATCAAACTGAGCATTGTGTTTGTTTTTTAATTTCTTTGTGAGGTACTCAACAGCCTGTTTACCCTGTTCAACCGCGTTTTTTATTAGTCCCATCCCTCCCAGCTCACCGGCTATGAATATGCCGGAGATGTTCGTCTCAAACTCCTGACTGACATGGGGAAGGTCAACTCCTCTTTTTTCCGTACCGATGCAGAGCGTTATAGCCTGCATAGGACAGGCATGAAAACAGGCTCCGTGTCCCACACACCTTGAGGCATTAATTGTATGTGCCTGCCCGCTTACTATTCCCAGGATATCTTTTTCAGGACAGGCAGCCACACAGGCTCCGCTTCCAATGCAGGTTTCAAGGTCTACTACAGGATGAAGAGAGACGGGTTCATGGAATCCAAGCTCCTTTGCCCTGGCGATCTTCTGTGTTGTGGTCTTTGTCCTTTTCTTATAACTGCTCAGGTAGAAAAACAACACAATAAAGATCACAGCAAGAATGATAGAGTAAGCTGCAATATTTTCAAGAATTACTTCCATCTTATCCAATTATCCCGTCGTTGAAGTGTTCATTAACCTTCTGTCTTTAACCGCTAATTTCCTAACCTCCCTCATCCTCGCACTCTCCCAACCTCCCTGATCTACACACTCTCCCAACCCCGGAGGGGTTACACCTACAACTTCTCCAGTGAGGATTTTGCCAGCTCCGCAGCCTCATCCCCGGGATATGCTGAAACCAGCCTGTTCCAGATTTCCTTCGCCCGGGTTTTGTCACCCTTGCTCGCGGCTATCGCACCTAAGTTGTACAAAGCCTGAGTATTATTTCTATCGTTCTCCAAAATATGGTTTGTATACTCCTCAGCTTTGGCATAATTCTGCTTACTGAAATAAATCATCGAAAGACTGAAAAGCACATCATTTCTGTGGGAATCGACCTTAAGTATTTTATCGTAATATGGAATGGCCTCTTCAGGTTTATGGGCTGCAGCTATAAAATCAGCGTACTGTTTTATTTTTGCGGTATCCTTCGGGTTAGCATCAACCTCTTTTTTGAGCATGTCCATTTTATCATAAAATTCCTGCGACACATTGCCTTTTGAAGGGCTACTGCCTCCCGGATTCCCGAGCCCTTTATGTATTTCATCATTAGGTGTCTGCTGATTTTCAATAATTCCGGCTGAGGTTTCTGAACCGTTCTTATCTCCTCCGGCCAGGGAGATCAGCGTTATTACAACTCCTGCGGCTAATAGTAAGTATAAATATGCTATCCTGAACTTCAACTTTCCTCCTAAAAGATCCATTTATATCCAAAAATAATAGTTACTGCTATATGAACGAACATTATCACGAACATTGTGATCGCAAATGGCAGGTGCACAATATGCCAGTACCTGAACAGTTTTTGCGTAGTTCTTAACATTCCTATTTTGCGGGAAAGTGTGAGCTTTGACCTGGAGATCCTGAGAATTTCCTTTTCTTTCCCAGTTCTGAGGTTAAGATTCCTCAATTCCCGTTTGATTTGATGAAGAACCGAGCGTGTTCCGAAGTAGTCCTGTATCATCATTGCAAAACTCGTTCCAAACCCTACTCCCATATATTTTTCCGTGTGAGAATGCCTCTCAAGTCGGGAAATAATATTCTCATCCATTGTGTATTCACTTCTCAGTCTCCGGGTAAGATCCTCATTCATTTCGTTAAGTTCACCTGCGTTAAGTTCCTTACCCTGGATCGTTCTGGGAATCTGCACATAAATAAATCTACCCACAATACCGCTTGCCACAACCGCTGTCATACTCCAGAAACTGACCGCCACTATACCGCCGAATTTGAAGGCGGTATGATAAAGAACGAGAATCGGACCAACAGTACATAAAAAAATATGAAATTCGAGCCAGTGTTTCAGAAAACCAAAATTGAAGAAGCGCCTGACCCTCTTCCTGATCATATAAATTGCCACCCCGAATATCATCATAAGGCTGCCGATAATTCCGAAACCGTGCCCGAGCATACCGCTCGGCTTCAGCAGATTGTAGTTAGGATCAAAAAATCTTTCCTCAAGCGGAGTCGTATAGTATTGGTAGCCGTAGACACCCAGCAGAAGCGTCACCCCGATACCGACAATAATAAAAAGAACTACATAAATACGGTGCAGCGATTTATTCATGTAACGCCGTAATGATTAGTATATATTTAATTAATATAGTTAAAATAATAAATTTTTTGTGACATTTGTAGAAGGTCAAATATCTGGGGATACCCCTTAAGAGGAATAAGCGGCCCTGGCAGCCGCCTTAGATTATTGTGAAATGTTGTTATCGGGCAGTTCGTAGAGGGTAGAATAACGGGTGGATCCCTCGACTGTCATATCATTCAGTTTATTTATAAGGATATTTATTCTTTCACTCTGATCGTCATCAAATGCTTCATAGGCTTCAGCCGAACTGAAAGTATACTGTTCCTGATAGTGATGATTCTTACCTTTAGTCTCATAAACCGAATAGTTTTCAAGTCCTTCTGAATTAAGAAGACTCTTCATCTCTTTGATCAGTGAAACATAGTCCTCCTTCTTATCATCAGGAATTTCATATTCTATTGTGAAAATAACTTTTGGCATTTACGCTCCAGACATTTATAGATATTTATTTAGCAAAAACTCCCCGGTAAAAGTAGTTTTAACGGGACCTTTCAAAGATAAACCTTTTATTGTTTTATCTTCAAATTTAAAATCAACAATTAATTCATCGCCTCCGAAAGTTGATACTGTTACAGAAGGCTTAAGCTCTTCTCTAAAGAAGCTTATCAGTGCTGCCGCCGCCGAACCGGTACCGCAGGCAAGGGTTTCGTCTTCAACCCCTCTCTCATATGTTCTGATATGCAGCTTTCCGCCGCTTACATTTACAAAGTTTACATTCGTCCCTTCCGGGGCAAATTCAGGGAGATAACGGATTTCCCTCCCGATTGCGAAAACAGGAACTTCATCTAATTCAAAGTGCCCTGCGGCAGGCTTTGATGGATCTTTCAGGATTTCATTTATGTAGATCACCACATGAGGTGAACCCGTGTTTATATAATCCGCGGTTATCAGCTGTCCTTGTGCCTTGACCTTAAAATTTCTTTTCAGATTTTCAGGGTCATTGAAGTAAAAGCGCACTGAATCATCAAAAATGTCGCCTCTGTATTCGGTACCGTTCGATAAAAAACGGACCTCATTCTTCAGTCTGAAAACCTTAGCCGCATACGTTAACGCGCACCTGGCTCCGTTTCCGCAGAGACTCCCGGTAGATCCGTCAGCATTAAAGTATTCCATTACAAAATCATAATCATTTGATCCTGAAATAGTGATAATACCGTCGGCTCCGATACCATTATGCCTGTGGCAGAGACGCTGAACTAAATTATTAGAAAGAACTAAATCAGGGTGGGAATCCTTATAAATAAGGATAAAATCATTGCCCGCACCACTCATTTTCGCAAAAGAAATTTTCTGCATTGCCTATGCAATTTAGCTCAATAACCTTTGCTGATCAATAAAAATGCAGCATATATGTTTATATTTTAATCAGGAAGTGAAGAATATTACAGGGGTCACACATTGTCGATGCTGCAGCTGGCTCCCTGCGCGTCTTTTTCTACCTGGATGGTTGAGTGCCCTATCCCGAATTTTTCGTTCAGATTGCTGCAGATCTCCTTGAGGAAATAATCCCCCGGACTTGAATGGGGCATAACCAGGTGAACTGTGAGCGCTGTTTCTGTTGTGCTCATCGCCCAGATGTGGAGATCATGCACTTCGGCAACACCCTCGATTTTCTTCAGGTGTTCCTCTACTTCTTTAACATTAATCCCTTTAGGTACAGCGTCAACCGACATCAGGAATGAATCTCTCATCAGATCCCAGGTTCCGATGGTAATTACTATTACGATAACAAGACTTATCACAGGATCGAGCCAGAGCCATCCGGTTAATGTAATCAGAAAGCCTGCCGCTACAACACCCAAAGATACCCCCGCGTCTGCTGCCATATGAAGGTAGGCGCCGCGAATATTGATATCCTTCTCCTTTCCTTTGATAAAGAGCCAGGCTGTAACCGCATTAATTATAACTCCGATTCCTGCAACAAGCATCATAACAGTTCCCTGCACCTGCTCTGGGTTGATCAGTCGCCTGATAGCTTCAATCGTAATTGCTCCAACTGCTATAAAAAGAATAAGTGCGTTGAAAAGCGCGGCAAGAATGGTTGATTTCCTTAATCCGTATGTACGTTTCCTGGTTGGGAGGGTTCTTGCAAGGTATGTGGCACCCCACGCAAGAAGGAGTCCCAGCACATCGCTCAGATTATGTCCTGCATCCGCTATCAGGGCCATCGAACTGACCAGGAGTCCGTATATGACCTCAACGGCTATGTAAACAACATTTAACGCAATCCCGAACGCGAATGCTTTATTGTGGTTCTCTGTGTTGTTACGTGTATCAGCCATAAATATTAATATAGTAATTCAGAGTTAAAGTAATAAACTTTTCAAAAATATTAATGATTTTATTCACGAATTGATATCAATAATTTAATAATAAATGTTAATGAATTATTTTTTCGTTATATATAAGAAAAGATTATTATTATTTACGGGGGAGTTTATGATTCTGGATACGATCGAAAATGTTCAGTTATATGCTGATATGCATCCCACAATTGTCAGGGCGTTGAAATATCTAAGAGACACTGACTTCACCACCCTTCAAAACGGCAGACAGGAAATTGCCGGCAGTGATATTTTTTCCATAGTGACTGATTATACAACTAGAGACATGGAGGACTGCCGCCTTGAGGCACACCGGAAATATATCGATATTCATTATATGGCCGGAGGCTCTGAGGTAATAGGGTACTCCCTCTTCAGCAGCCAGGAACCTGCAACGGAATATGATGAAGCTAATGATTTTATTCTCTATTGCGGGGAAAAAAATTATCTTAAACTGAAAGAAAAGATGTTCGTTATTTTCTTCCCTTCTGATCTTCATATGCCGGGACTGATAATTGAGAAACCTGAAAAAGTAAGAAAGGTGGTAGTTAAGGTCAGAGTTCCCGAAATATATTTTTCTCAGGTCTGATTTCACCCCAGAACTGAGGAGTGTTGAAATTTTTTATACCTCGATGATCCTTCCCCACACTGGTTATTTTTATTGGCTGAATTGAGGCCTGTTTCCCGTAAAAATAATTGCGTGTATTTACTTTTAATACCAAATTGACGAATTTTATATAATAACTGATTCTATCTGATTAATCCGGATCCTCAACCGGTTCCCTGCCGCCTGAAGGTCCAAATTGCGGGAGAAATAAGGTGGAGAAAAATTATACTTTTCTTAAGCGTACGCTTTTTAGTTTGCTGCCATTCATTCTTGTTCTGTTACTTGCGAATAATGTAAACTCACAAACCATTTCCTATACTGATAACTGGCACGATGCGGGGATAACCCTTTCTGGTGCTTCTAATATGGGTGTAGTGCTCAATTATTCTACAAAACAATTTCAGATGGACGATATCGACATAAATGGTTCGGTGATGAAAAAACTTGCTTTGCCGGGAGTTTTTCTGCCGAATGATGAAGGTGCTCCTGACTTGCCTGGTTTGAGCCGGTATATTGCCGTTCCGCAGGGAGCTCAGGTTTCTTTCAGCATAACAGCTTCAAGGACGGAAACTTTTTCTAATGTTGATATCTCACCGGCTCCCCGGATACCGCTTGAAACTGAGAATGGCCCTCTTTACTATAAGAAAAATGAGACTTTGTATTCCAGAAATTCTTTATATCCTGCAAGCCCTGTTATACTCTCCGGACCGATGAAGATCCGGGGCGTGGATGCTCGTATGATAGGGATAACGCCTTTCCAGTATAATCCTGCATCAAAGGAATTAATAGTCTACAGGGATCTTAATATAAATATCAGCTTCACCGGAGGCAGTGGACAGTTTGGTGAGTCGAGGTTGAGAAACAGATGGTGGGATCCGATTTTAATGAGCACTTTTCTGAATTCAGGATCACTTTCCGAGGTGAATTACAAGTATCATTCTGATTCAAGAACAGAAGGTTTTGAGTATCTGATAATATCCCCTGATGATCCGGTATTTCTTGCATGGGCTGATTCAATTAAACTATTCAGGACACAACAGGGAATTCGTACCGGGATTGTTACCATAACAGAAATTGGCGGTAATACTACAACCGCTATCGAAAATTATATCAATAATGCTTATAATACCTGGGATATTCCGCCTGCCGCGATTTTGTTCCTCGGTGATTATGGCACTGCCGGCAGTACTATAACTTCTCCCTCATATAGTTATGATTATTTTACATGTATTTCTGATAATAAATATGTGGACGTTGATGGCGATCATCTGCCGGATATTGTGACAGCACGTATAACCGCTCAGAACGCCAGCCAATTACAGATAATGATTGAGAAGTTTCTGAATTATGAAAGAAATCCTCCAATAGATCCCGATTTTTATTCTCACCCGATTACCGCTCTCGGCTGGTCATCTGAAAGATGGTTCCAGATTTGTTCGGAGACTGTTGCAGGTTTCTGGGAGAATGCTCTTGGTAAATCTACCGTAAGAGAAAATGCACTCTATGATGGAAGCCCTCCGTTTAATCTCTGGTCAACCGCTCCTAATACCAATGTAGTAGTTAATTATTTTGGTCCGGCTGGACGCGGATATATCCCCGCTTCCCCATCTTATTTAACTGACTGGGGAGGCAGTGCCAGTAGAATAAATAACGATATTAATAGTGGTGCTTTCATGATCCAGCACCGCGATCATGGCGGTGAAACTTTGTGGGGTGAGCCTGCTTATTCAAATTCAGATATAAACCAGCTCACCAACCAGTATCCTGTATTTGTTTTTTCGATGAACTGCCTTACTGGTAAATTTAACTATGGCTCAACCTGCTTTGCTGAAGCTTTCCACAGGAGTCGGCATGGGGCCCTCGGTCTTCTTGCGGCAACTGAAACATCATATTCATTTGTTAATGATGCTTTTACCTGGGGAATATTTGATTATATGTGGCCTGATTTTATGCCAGATTATGGAACAGCAGGACCCCCCAGGATATATCCGGCCTTTGGCAATGTCTATGGGAAATATTTCCTGCAGCAATCAAACTGGCCTTATAATACCAGTAGTAAGGAATGCACATATTATCTCTTCCATCATCATGGTGATCCTTATTTAACAGTATACTCAGAAGTTCCTCAGGATCTGTTCGTGGTGCACAATCCTGTTATGGTAACGGGGATACCGATTTTCGATGTATCTGCCGATGCCAATTCACTGATTGCGCTTTCATTGAACGGTGAGATTCTGGGAGTTGCTGAAGGTACCGGTTCAGCCGTTTCTATTGATATACCCGTAATTACTCCTGGTAATGTTGTAACTCTTACGGTAACTAAACAGAACTATTTCAGGTATACAGCTCAGATTCAGGTTGTACCTGCTGAAGGTCCTTTTGTGGTGGTAGACAGCTGCATGGTAAATGACGCTTCCGGTAATGGTGACGGAATTGTTGATTATGCCGAATCTCCTCTTCTTTCACTTCGTGCATATAATGTCGGTGTTGCTGATGCGTCTAACATTACAATAAATATTCATTCAGACGATGAGTTTGTTAATATACCCGACTCAACTGAATTCTACGGAATTGTACCTGCAGATGGAACCGTAACTGTATCTGACGGTTATGCAATAGATGTTGATGGAAATGTTCCCGATCTGCATAATATTTCCTTCCTGGTTACGGCTTCTGACGGAGCGAGTAACTGGACAAGCAATTTTAGTCTCAGGGCTCACGCTCCCGTTTTAACTCTGGGTTCTTTTACAATTTCCGACCCGGGAGGAAATAATAACGGTAAGCTTGATCCGGGTGAAACAGTTGATATCTTAGTTGAAGTAAATAATGAGGGTTCCTCGGGTGCGGTTTCTGTATTCGGTGAGCTTACCTCTACAGACCCGAATGTGGTGATAAATAATTCCACCCAGGCCTATGGGAACATATCGGCAGGATCCGTAGTGACCAAATCATTCTCGGTAAGTGCAGATGAAAATACACCAACTGGTCATCTTGCAGAGTTCGTTCTTAATATCAGTGCGAGCCCGGGACTAACAGCACAGGGTTCCTTCAACATAATAATAGGTCAGGTTCCGGTGCTTGTTGTCTGCCTTGACGAAAACCATAGTTCGAGTCCTGCTATAATGACCAGTCTCGATAATCTTGCGGTCACTTACGATTATATGACAACATTCCCTTCCGATCTCAGCATATATCAGTCAGTATTCGTATGTCTTGGTATGTACAGCTTAAATCATATATTGAGCAGTTCAGAAGGACAGATGCTTGCTGATTTTCTTAATGCGGGCGGAATGCTGTATATGGAAGGCGGGGATACCTGGAACTATGATTCTGAAACTGCTGTTCATCCTATGTTTAAGATAAATGGAACAAATGACGGCACCGGCGATCTCGGAACAGTACAGGGAGCGGCTGGAACTTTCACCGAAGGTATGAACTTCTCTTATGTTGGTGAAAATAGCTATGTGGATCATCTCACCGCAATTTCTCCAGCCCAGGTGATCTTTAATAATCTTAGTCCTTCCTACGGCTGCGCGGTTGCCTATGATGCGGGATCTTACAAAACTATCGGAACTTCGTTTGAGTTCGGGGGGCTGGCCGATGGAGCTTCAAGGTCAACTAAAGATGAACTGATGGCCGGGATTATAGAGTTCTTCGGATTGAACCCGATACCTGTTGAACTGACCTCATTCAATGCAGATGTTGATGAGAATGGAATAACTCTCAAGTGGGCAACTGCTACCGAATCAAATAATTCCGGATTTGATGTCGAGAGAAGCTCAAATAACATCCGCTTCGATAAAATAGGGTCGGTTAAAGGAAACGGGACAACCTCTGAAGTACAGCAGTATTCTTATAAGGATGCTGATATTACTACGGGAAAAGGCAAAGCTTATTACAGACTAAAACAGGTTGACTTTGATGGGTCTTCGAGTTATTCTGATGTTATAACAGTCGACTACTCGATCATTCCTGTTGAATTCAGCTTATCACAGAATTATCCGAATCCCTTCAACCCGACGACAACTATTAAATTCGGTGTGCCTAAAGAGGTTAAGGTTGTCCTGAAGATTTATGATATTCTCGGTAAAGAAATTGCAACTATAGTAAACCAGAAGATGGAACCGGGATATTATCAATATGAATGGAACGGAACGGCCTTTGCCAGCGGGGTTTACTTCTACAGGCTGGATGCAGGCTCATTCGTTAAAATTAAGAAGATGGTCCTGATCAGGTAATCTGTGATTAATATCCGATCAGGTTAATTGAAATTCTTATATGTTTGTCTCAAGCACAACACTCAAAGTGGAATGAATAAACCTTAAAATTCATTCCACTTTTTTCTATTAATTCATTCCATTATGCTTTTTCGGTAAGCTTTCCAGCTTTTTCCAGGGCTCTTATAATCTCATCTATTTTGAACGGTTTCGTGATATAATTGTCCATCCCTGCATCGTAACACTTTTCTCTTCCTTCGGTTGTTGCGTCTGCGGTCAATGCCACGATCATCGGTCTTTTATCACCATATATCTTAATTATCTGTTTTGCCGCTGCCAGACCATCGAGTTCCGGCATCTGGATATCCATAAAGATCAGATCGTATGTTTTGTTTTCAAGTGATTCAAGTGCAAGTCTGCCGTTGCTGACAGCATCAGCATCATAACCCAGTTTGTTCAACAGGTGCAGCGCTACTTTCTGATTAACGGGGTTGTCTTCAGCCAGTAGTATATTCAGAGGGATCTCGTCAGCAAGCTTTTTGATTTTTTCAGAACTAATAACGTTCGGGAGGGGTTTTTCTTCCACCTTCCTTCCTTTTATATAAAAAGAAAATTCAGATCCTTTATTAAGCTCACTATTTACTGATATTTCTCCTTCCATGAGCTTTACAAGCGTCTGTGAGATAGCTAGTCCAAGTCCCGATCCGCCGTAATTCCTGGTAGTTGAGGAATCAGCCTGACTGAATGAATGAAATAAGCTATCCACGAAGTTTTCGGGTATTCCGATCCCGGTATCTTTTACTTTAAAGCCAAGGGTATAACTATCCTCAATGATCTCTATCAGCGACGCTCTCACAGAAACTCCGCCTTCACGTGTGAACTTTACTCCGTTGCTGATAAGGTTTATCAGAACCTGCCGCAGCCTGGTTATATCCCCCTTAATCAGCATAGGTACATCTTTATCGATGTCAAAAGTAAGCGAAATTCCTTTACGCATCGCTTTGTCGGCACTCAGATCGATTGCTTCTTCAATGCAATGGTGAAGATTAAAAGGTATGTTTTCTAATTCAACTTTACCTGCTTCTATTTTTGAAAAGTCGAGTATATCATTAATCAGGTTCAGGAGAGAGTCGCCGCTCATCTTGATAGTTTCGGCATACTCCAGCTGTTCATCATCAAGGTTAGTATCAAGGAGGAGCTCAGACATTCCGATTACACCATTCATAGGAGTACGGATTTCATGACTCATATTTGCAAGAAATTCACTCTTGGCCCTGCTTGCTTTCTCGGCAGTTTCCTTGGCTGCAATTAACTCTTCCTCAATCTTTTTCCTGTTGTTTATCTCGTCAATAAGTTCACGACTGCGTTCTTCAACTTTTTGTTCAAGCAGCAGTTCATGCTTCCGGATCTGCATTACCCTGAATTTATAGATTGAATAAATGATCCCTGCAAGCAGAAGGATGATCAATATGAAAAACCATACAGTCTGATAGAAATGCGGCTCAAGTTTAAATTCAACCGATATTTCCCGGGTGTTGCCGTCATTATCAAAAGCCTTTACCACAAACGAATATCTGCCAGGCGGGATATTGGTATAAAAAGCTTCTCTTCTTTTTCCGCCGTCGATCCATTTTTTATCGAAACCCTTAAGCATATAACTATAATTCATCTTTTCAAGAGCCTTAAAGCTCAATGCGGCAAAGTAAAATTCAAGGTCGCCTTTTCCCGGAGGAACGGTAATAACCGTATCAGGGTTATAGTATTCCCCGTTTATAGTAACTCTTTCGATAATAAGCGGGATCTTCCTTACATTTAGTCCGAAGGCGTAAGGATCAACCATTACGACGCCTTTAACAGTTGGAAACCATAGTTTTCCATCTTTGGTTTTTGTGCAGGAGGGAAACCCGTTGTTACATTCGGTTGTCATCATACCTTCCGCTGTTCCAAACACCGAGGGGAATAAGGCATTCTTTTTACCTGTATCGATTGCGTCAATATCTCTTTTTCTTATTCTGATTAAACCGATGTTCGAACTGAGCCAGAGGTTTCCAAGGTCGTCGTCGATAACCGCGTAAATCAATTTGGTGGAAAGTCCGTTTTTCTCATTATAGCTGTAAACCTGGTTGTTTCTGATTTTATACAGGCCTTTCTCAGTACCCACCCAGATATTGTTTTCATTATCTGCGTAAAGCGACCAAATATCATCAGCATCGGGTTTTTCTGAAAAGGCGGAAGTAACACGACCGTTCTGAATTTTGAATATCCCCGATCCATCACGCGTCCCGATCCAGAGAGAACCTTCTCTGTCACTGGTAATGGCAGAAATAAATTCTCCGTGCATCAGGGGATCTTTAAACTTTTGAAAGGTATCATGGCTGTATTTTATTAGTCCCCCTCCGTCGGCACCGATCCAGACCGTACTATCACGATCCTCGTATATTGCCCAGATTGTATTGCTTGCAAGACCGTCTTCGGTAGTATAGTGTACAAAACGCCCGTTTACCATCCGGAAAATACCGTCACCGTCGGTTCCAACCCAGATCTCTCCGTTTCTCCGTTTTGTGACCGAAAGAATTATATTATAATCAAGACCGATGTCTTTGAAGGAATTTGAGAATTTATTTTTCTTAAATAGGTTCAAACCTTTGCTTGTACAAATCCATAGATTATCTTCAGAATCTGCATATACCGAGTAAACATTATTGTGGCTGAGTCCTTCTTTGCTTGTGAAGGTTGTTATCTCACCGTTTGTAAACTTACTAATTCCTCCGCCTCTCATCCCGGCCCAGATATTCCCCTCATAATCTTCATACAATGCTGAAACACTGTTGCCGGGTAACCCATCCTGCTCATCAAAGACATCAAAAGAACCATTACTGTATTTTAACAATCCTCCGTCAGTCGCAATCCATAAACTGCCTTCTTTATCCTGGATGATCTTCCATATTATGTCGTCGGTAATTACGTTTTTTAATGAATAGGTTTTAAAGGTTTTACCGTCATACCTGATAACACCTGAACCGGCTGCCCCGAACCACAGGTTGCCGCTTTTATCAGTAAGACTAGCCATTGTGTAATCCCCCGGATAGCCGTCGGATATTGAAAAGGTTCTGATGCTGTCTTCGGTGATGCGTGATATATAATTCCCGTCAGAGCCCGCCCATACCGTGCCGCTTCTGTCTTCTGTTATATTCCAGATATAATTTCCGCACAAACCATCACTGGTATCGATGGTCCTGAAATGATTATTGGAAAGGATGGATATTCCTCCCCCTCCGGTACCGGCCCAGATATCACCATTTCTGTCTTCATAAAGCGACCAGACGGCGTTATCGGCTAATCCCTCTTTCGTGCTGAAATTTTTGAACACTCCATTTTGAAATCTGACCAGACCACCCCCGTTCGTTCCAATCCACATTATTCCTTTGGAATCTGTCAGCAGGGTCCATATTTCATTACTTTTTAGTGCTTTTGTATTTTTTGAATTAAATTCGATGAATTCCCTGCCGTCAAACCGGATTAGCCCTTCTTTGCTTCCCAGCCATATAAATCCATCGGAAGTCTGGGTAATGGCTGTTATGGTGTTCTGCGGCAGTCCGTTTTCGGTTTTCCAGCTTTGCCTGACATATTGATCAATTTTTTTGGTTGAACCGGAAATTGCGGTAGTGACAGATGAGATAATTATCAATAATAACAGGACAAGCCGGTATTTTTTCATTAGTTGTATCTTTTCATTACGGTTTTCGGTGACTGTATTTACAGCTAATTGATGCTCCCATTATTATAAAAGTGGATGATACTTATAATCAGCACCCACGCTGATTTACAATTATTGTTCCATAAAAATACATCTGCCTCATTTCATTTTTTTATAAATTCAAACCAGTACTCCTTCGATTTGGGTAAAAAATTCCACAAGTCTGGTGTTTAATCTGCGTTTTTTACATAAAAAAAAGGACTACCCCTCAATAGTCCTTTTTAATAGAAAAGCCCGGTTATCTAAATATCAGAATAATGGAACTATCTTGTTCAAAATGCTTGTTAATGATTTCGATTCAGAAGGTTTAAGGTGGCTGTTGGCCATTTTCTCTAATTCCATTCCATTGCCTATTTGTTTGATCGGTCTGGCAGCATAGATATTCTTCACAAAATTTATTTTATCCTTGAGGGTATTGAATGATAGAGAGATTGTATCCCCGCTGGCCCTGTGAATTATTTTAACAATATAATCTTCCCGCACATCTTCAATATCCCATTCACTTGAGAACACAGCATAACTTACGGAAGATGAGTGATGGTCGAGTCCATACTGCGGATCTATGTATAATTTGTTTTTATATGTATTTAGATTCACGCTGCTCTTATATAAATCTTCTGTTTTCATTTTTATCCTCCATGAATGCATACATATAGACAATCTATATGCCAGAAACGTAATCTATTGTAGTTAAAAGGCTTAGGGAAAATTGGGGGAAAGTAGCCTGAAATAATTTGAGATTCATTTCTCAAAATGTACATCTCAAGCTCTAAATGTGACTTTTTATCACATTTAGGCAAAAAATGCATTGGTTATAATAGCGATTTATAGATATTTTCGCGTTAGTATTTTTATTAAAATCCGGAATATTTAATGAGTAATCCCTGGCTCGACGTTGACCTGTCTGATTATATTAACCATATGAGCTGTCCTGAAATAGGTCAATATCAGATGATAAATGATTGCTTCAGAATAGCACTGGAGAAACTTGAACCGGGCAGAATTTTTATACCAGGCTGTACCATCGGTAATGGGTTTGAATTTATAAACTGGGAGAAGGTTGAGACGGTAACCGCTCTCGATGTCAATCCTGATTTCTTGAAAGTGCTCCGCGAAAGGTTCCCTGATCAGCAAAAGCTTGAAATTATATCCTCGGATTTTAACTCCTTCAGCGTAAAAGATCGTGAATATGATCTGATTTTTTCTGCGTTATTTTTTGAATACGTGGATCTGCAGCAGACACTTAGTAAGTTTCATCAGATGATGAGTGAATCCTCTGTTCTGTTTTCTGTTATACAGCTTCCCGGTGAGGGCCAGAGCAAGGTATCCGAATCGAAATTCAAATCTCTTGAAAAACTTGGCCGGTATATCAGCCTGACCACTCCTGAAGAATTCGCTGAGGAGATAAATGCCGCAGGACTGCAGATAAAACTTAGCTCCAAACGAACTCTGATGAATGGTAAGTCGTTCTTCATAACGGAGTCTGTTAAAAAATAATTTAATCTTATGGCGGAACTTTAACCATCTCACCATATTTTGCAGTCTCCCTTAAGAGCTGCCCAGTTATATCCTTCTGTATGACCAATTTTTCTCGATCGTTTGCCGAAAGAAGAGAATATTCGGTAAATAAAACACTATAGGGAAAATCACTTCCATATGAATTTTTTCACTCAAATCCTTTAAACTTCAGATTAAATAAAATAAATTGAAATTTGTTTTGCAAAACCTTGAGAGAACTATGCAGCAGTTACAGAGTGCAGGATTATTAATGTTTCATAAATCGGCAGAGGGGCTAAAGTTATTTCTTGTTCATCCCGGCGGTCCCTTCTTCGCGAAAAAAGATGAAGGTTACTGGGGAATACCCAAAGGTCTTGTTGAGAAGGATGAAGAACTGCTTCAGACAGCAATACGCGAATTTGAAGAAGAGACAGGGGTAAAATCCCACGGAGAATATATCCCTTTGGGCACAGTTATCCAGCGCAACAATAAAATTGTTCACGCATGGGCATTTGAGTCTGATAATTCCGACTATTTTGAGCTCGACTGTAATACCTTTGAGATCGAATGGCCACCGAATTCGGGAAAGAGGCATAAGTTCCCCGAAGTTGACAGGGGTGAGTACTTCAACCTGGCCGACGCAAGAAAGAAAATCTATACGGCTCAGCAGGTGTTTATTGACAGACTGCTGGATCATCTTAACCAAAAATAATAATACCAGGAACGGATTATGAAATACTTTACTCAATTTTGTCTTCTTATCTTCATCCTTACTTTTTCGTTTAACTCCTTTGCTCAGGAAAAAGGAAAGTATACGATTGTAATTCATGGAGGCGCGGGAACTTTCGACAAATCATTTAACGATTCTCTGAAGGCTGATTATATGAGCTCTCTGAAAGAGGCACTCTCGATAGGTCAAAAAATTCTGGAGAACGGCGGGAACAGTATTGATGCTGTTGAGAAGGTTATCAGCTATTTTGAGAATGATCCTAAATTTAATGCCGGTAAAGGAGCTGTATTTACATCAGAAGGCACTCACGAGCTGGATGCTTCTATTATGAACGGTGCCGATCTCTCCTGCGGGGCGGTGGCAGGCGTAAAGCATATCAAACATCCCATATCACTTGCGCGGCTGGTGATGGAGAAAACTAAGCACGTGCTTCTTTGCGGTGAAGGCGCAGATGCTTTCGGGAAAGAGATGAACGTTGACTATGTTGATAATAATTATTTTGATACGCCAGCACGGCTTGAGCAGTTCGAAAAGATTAAGGGATCCAAACACGGCACTGTAGGCTGTGTGGCTCTGGATACGCACGGAAACCTGGCCGCGGCAACATCAACAGGAGGAACAGGTTATAAGATGCCGGGGCGTGTAGGCGACTCCCCCATTATCGGAGCCGGAACTTATGCTGATAATAATACCTGTGCGGTTTCCTGTACCGGCGAAGGAGAGCTTTTCATAAAGAACGACATAGCTTTTAATCTAAATGCCCTTATGGCTTATAAGGGTCTGCCCCTTAAAGATGCTGCTGACGAACTGATCTATAAACGCCTTAAGGAGAATACAGGAGGACTAATTGCTGTAGATAAGAGCGGCAATTTCACTATGCCGTTTAATACTAATGGAATGTTAAGGGGTGTCGCGAATTCGGAAGGTTTATTTGAGGTTGGAGTATGGAAAAAATAGTCGGGACTTAATAGCTGAAATATAAATATTGAATAAAGGATGTTTATGGAATTTCCAAAACAAGGTGAGTACGCAGATTACTATTCCCTTTATATAAACCAGATCCCTGATGATGATAATATAATCAAGGTGCTTGAAGATGGCAGGGAAAATATGCAGTCATTCATTAAGTCAATTCCCGAGGAAAAGGGAAATCATTCTTATGCCCCTGGTAAATGGAGCGTAAAAGAAGTATTGGGCCATATTGCGGATGTTGAACGGGTAATGGCATACAGGGCTATGTGTATCGCCAGGGGAGAGACAAAACCCCTTCCCGGCTTTGAACACGACGATTATGTTGCCTCAGCGGATTTTAACAGCCGTTCCCTCTCTTCTTTTGCGGAAGAGCTTTTTCATTTGCGCAATAGTAATATAGCTCTGTTTAAGAGTTTTAATGATGAATCATTAATGAGATGGGGCAATGCAAGTAATCATGATGTAACAGTGAGGGCTTTGATGTTCATTATAGCAGGACATCAATTACACCATATGAGGATCCTGAAGGAGAGATACCTTTAGTGAAAGGAAAGTCAGAATCGTGAGGGGTTCGACTGATTAAAGTTCTCAGGATTGTTTTTAATCCCTGATGACTTCATATATCTCTTTAAGTATTTTCTTTGTAGCCCCAAGGTTCTCCCTCACGTACTCTGCCGCAATCCTCCCCTTTTCTTTTCTTAACCCCTCATCCGAAAAGCAGGTCCTTAGCTGACGGTAAGCCTCCTTCTGGTTTTTTATCATAATACCGCCGCCGCGTCTTAATAACTCACGCGATTCCTGCGAGTTGTCAATCTTTGGTCCGAATAAAACAGGCACCCCGTAAACAGCGGCTTCAAGTACATTATGAATATTCTGCTTAAAGCTGCCTCCGACAAAAGCGAGATCACTGTATGCATATAAAGTCAGTAGGATACCTATAGAATCAACAATAATAATTCTTTCATCGTTGTAAGAGTTCAGATGAGAAAACCTTATGGATTTCATTGTAGTTGAGATCTCATTCTCAATCCTTTCGAGATTGGTGATTGTAGGTTCGTGAGGAACGAGAATCATTACAACGCTGTTGTCATACTTTGCAAGTTTCATAAAAGCCGGCAGGATAATATTCTCATCCATATCCCAGGTGCTTCCGGCAACAAATATCTTCTTACCGCTTAACAGGTCTTTCTTTATTATATTTTTTTCTTTAGCAGCAAGACTTTTCTCATATACCCTGTCAAACCTAGTATCTCCCACTGCAGTCAGTTTTTCCTCCGGTATCCTGAAGTCCTTAAACCCTTCAACATCATCATTAGAAACAGTTAGAATCCTCGTTACATCACTGAACAATACTTTATGAAAATTCTTAATCACAGGCAGCTTACGGGGAGAATTCTCTTTCATTGTTGCGTCAACAATAAAACAGGGAATATTTCTCTTCTTCATTGCCCAGATATGATTGGGCCATATATCGTACCGCATCAGAACTGCAAGATCAGGACGAATGATAGAAATAAATGTTTCCGCATAAACACTGCTGTCGAAAGGAAGATAGGAAACAAGGTCGGCATACGGATACCTACGCGAATTTTCATACCCTGAGGGAGAATAGAAGGTTATAAGGATATTTATAGAATTGTCTTTTTTAAGTTCCTGTATTATGGGTTTAGCCTGTTCAAATTCCCCGAGTGAGGATGAATGAAACCAGATAAGCTTTTTAGATTTATTAAGGGAAGCAGCATTAAGTATCAGCTCTTCAAAGATCCTTTTCCTTCCCTTTATACCCCGCTTAATCTTGGAATTAAATAAGGCACCGAGCTGAAGGAAGATATATAGCGGCGGAATTATCAGAAAGTTATATAGAAATTTCCAGATTGATTTCATCAGCTTTTAACAAGAGTCATAAGTGCTTCATAAGCCTTTTCGGGAGTAACTTCCAGCATACACCTGAAATGGCCCTTGGGACAGCGCTCCCGTCCTATATGGGAACACGGTCTGCAAGTTAGGGAATTGTTCTCTAAAATTAAATTCCTGTTTTTATATGGGGTAAATCCGAATTCTTTTACCGTGGAACCGTAAAAAGCAAGTACAGGTACTTTAGCCGAGCATGCAGTGTGCATCATTCCTGAATCATTACATACAATTGCCCTGCATTTCTTCATATCAGCTGCTGTCTGAAGCAGGTGATCTTTGCTGCAAAGGTTAATAGCTTCCTTTATATTGCGGGAAATTTCTGTGCAAACAGGTATATCATCACTGCCGCCGAAAAGCACAATCGTATATCCCTTATCACTAAGCAGATTACCCAGTTGTTCATAATAACTTTTAGGCCACATCTTTGTAAAATGTCTTGAACCCGGGGCAAATCCTATAAGGTTATCCTTTCCATTCAATATTGATGAAACCTCATTTTCGGTATAAAGCTCCAATCCTTCATTATCGGGCTGAACTCCGGGAACCGCTGCGATATACCTCTCGGGAATCTGCGGTGCATCTTTAAGCCGGTTAATCTTAAAATTGACAAGAAGAAATTTATCGGTTGTTCGTTTGTTAAAAATATAGTTTTCTACCTGAACTGCCCGCCTGATTTCAACAGACCTGAAGTTGTTCTGGAGATCGATTACTGCATCATATCCATTTTGTGCTAATCCGGCTATTAGTTCAGAGATCTTTTCTTTTTCTTTTTCATATAAAAATAGTTCTGATATATGCGGGTTTAGCTTTAGTGTGTCTCTGTACTGAGCCTTTATAACAAAATCCAGACTAACGTTTCTGAATTTCTTCTTCAGGATTCTGACAAGGGGTGTTGTTAGGAGGATATCACCAAGAGAACTAAGTCTTATTATAAGGACCTTTTTCCCGGAGAAATCCGGTATATTATTTTCTTTCTTCATATGATGGGTAAATTTAATCAAAAAGCACAAATACCGCACGCTCGCCAATACCGACGTTCCCGTTTCCGGTCCTCCCTGGTGTTCTCCCCGAATATGGAGTGTATGTGGAGTGTATGTGGAGCGTATGTGGAGCGTATGTGAAGCGTATGTGAAGCGTATGTGAAGCGTATGTGAAACGTATATGGAAGGTATTTGAAACCCTGGACGAGGGGGGAACGGCGTGGGCAACAGCAACAAACGGGGTTCATAAATACTGCTTAAACGACGTAAATGCGGGATACGCCCCGCCAGATCAGCCTCCCTTAACTAAGGTGATTTTTTAATTTGGGCTTTTTGTTACTTCTGATTATTTTTGTTTTTAACAAATAGGGAAGATAAAATGACAACTTTACCTTCACCGGGCACAAATAAGTTTCCCGATGATTCTGTTGAAAAACAGGTATATAATATTGTAGACGGATTGAAAGAGTACCTTCCGATCATGAATGACCGGAACCGGCTTGGTTTCTGCCTTTATAAATATATGCAGGGAGAGGGAGATACCCCGGAAGTAATTGTAAAGACAAATAAACTTGTGCTTGAAGGTATTACTCCCGAAGAATTAGCCTCAAAAATCAGTACCGAACTGGATAAAATAAAGAAATAGTTTTTAACTGCGCTGAGTTGAAAGTTCCTCTTTTTCTTTCTCCTCTATTGCCATAAATTCTTCTACCTTCAGAACATCTTGTTCACTTCCTATGAATATAGGTGTTCTCTGATGTAGTTTTTCAGGTTTAAGTTCAAGTATTCTTTTTTTACCGTTTGATGCTCTGCCTCCCGCGGCTTCAACTATAAAAGAAACCGGGTTACATTCATAGAGAAGGCGAAGCTTTCCATTGGGATGCCTGGAATCAGCAGGATACATAAAAATCCCTCCATAGAGGAGTGTCCGGTGAATATCCGCTACCATAGAACCAATATACCTAGTTGAATATGGTCTTTCGGTTTCCTTTTCATATTCCTGGAGATACTTAATGTACTTTTTTAAACCAGGATGCCAGTAAAGATAATTTCCCTCATTGATACTGTATATTTTTCCTTTTTTAGGAATTTTAATATCCTCATGAGAGAGAAGAAATTCGCCGAATGAAGGATCCAGAGTAAAACCATGAACGCCATGACCGGCAGTATAAACCAGGATTGTGCTTGAACCGTATACAATATAACCCGCAGCAACCTGCTTATAACCAGGCTGCAGGAGATCTTCGAGGGTTCCGGGTTTTCCCTCGGGAGTAACCCTCCGGTAAATTGAGAAAATTGTACCTATACTTACATTCGCATCGATGTTGGATGAACCATCCAGCGGATCAAACATCAATACATATTTCCCAAGTTCGAATTCATGTGGAATATGCATTATGTCGGCTTCTTCCTCCGATGCCATTACACAAAGATGGCCGCCATGATCCATTGCCCTGAAAAGCATATCATGTGCAAAAATATCCAGTTTCTTTACCTGTTCACCGTGAACATTGTTATCACCTGTGAAACCAAGAATATCAACAAGCCCTGCTTTATTCACTTCAAGAGAAATAACTTTTGCTGCAAGTGAAAGGTCATGCAGAAGGCTCGACAATTCACCGGTTGCCTCAGGATGAAGTTTCTCCTGATCGATGATGAAGCGGGCCAGGGTCATAAATCTTAATTTTGACATGATGTGACTCTCCCGGTATATTAATGATGGTAGAATTAAACAGCTTTAATAATTTCCTGATCTTTATATTGAAGCTGGTATAATTTATAATAAATTCCTCGTTTTGCAAGCAGTTCCTGATGATTTCCCGTTTCTCTTATCTCACCTTTATGCATAACAATGATCTTATCGGCGCTTTGGATGGTTGAGAGCCTGTGAGCTATGACAATTGCGGTTCTGCCCACCAGTAGTTTCTCAATGGCGCGCTGAATCAGAATTTCTGTTTCAGTATCAACACTGGAAGTTGCTTCATCCAGTACAAGAATTTTAGGATCGTAGGCAAGTGCTCTCGCAAATGATATAAGCTGTTTCTGCCCCACACTCAATGTTGATCCTCTTTCTTTTACCTCCTCATCAAACTTGTTCGGAAGCTGGTTAATGAATTTATCGGCTCCTACAAGTTTTGCGGCGTTCATAACCTTCTCGAAAGGGATATCTTCATTATTCATATTTATATTTGATTTTATAGTACCTGAAAAAAGGAAGACATCCTGGAGTACCATCGAGATGTATTTTCTCAATTCTCTTTTATCGATGGTTCTGATGTCTGTACCGTCAAGCAGGACTGACCCTTTCTGGATATCATAGAAACGACTCAGGATATTGATGATGCTTGTTTTCCCCGCACCCGTATGTCCTACTATTGCAATTGTTTCCCCGGGATTAATCCTGAAGGAGATATTCTTAAGTACATATTCTTCTTCGTTATAAGCAAAAAAGACATCCTTAAACTCAATTCCACCTTTAACATTATCCAACTTTACAGGATGCTCAGTGTTTTTAACAAATGTCTTGTTGTCCAGAAGCTTAAATATCCTTTCAGAAGAAGCCATAGCTGTCTGCATAATGTTGTATTTCTCTGAGAGGTCTCTGATGGGACGGAAAAACATTTCTGTGAACTGGAGGAACGCAAAAATAGTACCTATCGTAAGTGTGCTGTGAATTATCTCACCACCGCCGTACCAGATAATAAGTCCGATAGTAATTGAGCTTAGAATTTCAACACCGGGATAGAAGATTGCATAGTAAAAAACCGATTTGATGTTAGCACCCCGGTAATCTGAATTTATCGAGAGGAACCTTTTAAGCTCGTCTTTTTCTTTCCTGAAGATCTGAACAACATTCATTCCCGTAACATGTTCCTGCATATACGAATTTAACCTAGCAAGGTGCAGCCGTACATCACGGTAACTCTCACGCGCTTTTTTCCTGAAAAGAAATGTCCCGTAAATTAGTACGGGGAAAACGGACAAGGTCACAAGTGAGAGCTTGATATCCATAGCAAACATAAATACGAGGATCCATACGATATTAAAGATATCGCTGAAGATCATCACAATTCCTGAAGAGAACAACTCGCTTAATGCCTCTACATCATTGGTTGTTCTGGTTACGATTCTCCCGATAGGGGTTCTGTCGAAAAATTTCAGGGCAAGTTTCTGTGTGTGCTGGAATAGCTGAGTTCGAAGGTCGTAAAGTGTTCTTTGTCCCAGGTACTGCGTGAAGTAAGTAAGGAAATATTGCACCAAAGCCTGGAAAAGCAGTACTCCAAGGAGAATAAGACTTATAACTATTAAACCATGATAATCTGATTTGGTTATATAATCATCAACGGCAATCTTTGTAAGGTAAGGACGTAAAGGTATTAAGGAAGCTACCACAATATTCATCAGAATAGCAAATATAACATACTTCCTGTATGGTTTGATGTAGCCAAGCAGACGTTTCATCAGTTTTGAATCGTACGCTTTTCCTAAAACTTCTTCTTCACTTTTATAATCATTAGCCATAAAATTATACTTCTAAATCTTATCGTATTATTATATATCAGTATTAAATCTTATTTTAATTCTTCCAGCTCTTTTTCCAGCAGCTGTTTATAATGCAGATCGGCATAAATTCCATTTAGCGATACCAGGCGGTCGTGGGTACCTTCTTCTGCTATCTTCCCGTCGGAAAGAACAATTATCTTGTCGGCGTCTTTTACCGTAGAAATTCTGTGACTTATAATCAGGCTGGTTCTGCCTTTCATAAACTTCTTCAGGTTCTTCAATATTTCCTCCTCCGTATTTGTATCAACTGCCGAGAAGGAATCATCAAGTATCAGGATTTCCGGATCGATGGCAAGGGCCCTTGCAAGTGTAGCTCTCTGCTTCTGACCGCCGGAAAGCGTGATGCCCCTTTCACCGCTTATGGTTTCATAACCATGCGGAAAAGATTCAACATCCTTATCAAAATTCGCAATAGCCGAAACTTCTTTCACCTTCTCAGGATTTACTTTTCTTACTCCGTATGAAATATTGTTCAGCAGAGTGTCTGAAAAGAGGAAAGGTTCCTGCTGTACGTAGCCAACATTTTTCCTGAGTATATCGAGCGGGATATTTTTGATATTCTTCCCGTTGATCAGAAGTTCACCACCGGTAACGTCATAGAGCCGGGGTATAAGATTAACCAGTGTAGTCTTTCCGCTCCCGGTATATCCCATTATGGCAACGGTTGAACCTGAGGGAATTTTCAGGTTTACATCCTTCAGTACAAAAGGAAGATGCTCACCATATTTAAAGGATACATTACGGAATTCGATATCACCATTCAGGTTAAGAATGTTTGTATCCGTATTCTCATTTTGTTCAATCTCATAAGGTTCGTGGAATATCTTATTCAGCCGCTTCATACTTGCTTCACCCTGCTGAACTATATTTACAACCCAGCCGAATGCGATCATCGGCCAGATAAGGATTCCCAGGTAAAAAATAAAAGCAGTCAGTTCACCCAGATCCATTGAGCCTGAAATTATCTTACCGCCCCCAACAAGAACCACGATGATTAGGGATAACCCTGTGATAAGAAAAAGAATCGGCATAAGCATAGCCTGAACCTTTATCATACGCATATTCTTTTCGAGGTAATCCTGGCTCATCTCCTTGAACGACTCAATCTCACTTTCCTCCCGTACGTATGATTTAATTACCCGGATACCTGAAAAGTTTTCCTGGGCTTTTGTTGTAAGTTCGGCAAACTTCTCCTGGATCTTTGTAAACCTTTCATGGATCTTCTTTCCGATTTTGTATACCAGGAACGATAGAAGAGGCAAAGGAAGCAGTGTGTACATCGTCAATGAAAAATTCAATGATATCATCAAGGCGATCACCATCGTCAGCCTTATTGTTGTATCCATTGAATACATCACGGCGGCCAAGAAACGCTCTTACCGCATTGATATCATTAGTAGCATGAGCCATCACATTGCCGGTAGAATTATTCTGAAAGTATCGTAAAGACAGTCCCTGAATATGCGACCAGAAGTCTTCCCTCAGATCATATTCAATTTCTCTCGAGACAACTATTATGGTCTGTCTTATGAAGAACCTGAACGTACCAGCGAATACAGCGGCTATTACAATAAGAAGTCCGTAATGGAATAGCTGCTCAACTTTTACATTTTTATCGAATGAATTTATCGCATCTTTCAGCAGAAGAGGTATGTAGACAGCTCCGATATTCGAAAGGATAATGAATACAATACCCCAGCCAAGTTTTTTCTTATAACGAAGGAAATATTTTCTAAGTGTGAATAAATTTTTCATAAAGATAAAATAATATCATACCGCTGACCCAAAGGGCAGGGTTATTTTCTGTTTTTGTATTTATATAAGCTCGATTAAACTAATCTATTATACCAAAGCCGGTGTATTTTTGCAATACTTCAGGGACGGTAATTTTCCCATCATCGGTTTGATAATTTTCAAGTATAGATACCATCAGCCTGCTGGTAGCAAGTCCTGACCCATTAAGTGTATGAACAAACTCAGGTTTTTTTGCTGATTCGGGTCTGTACCTGATATTCGCGCGTCTTGCCTGGAAGTTCTCAAAATTACTGCAGGACGAAGCTTCAAGCCAGCGGTTCTCTGCGGGCGACCACGTTTCGATGTCGTAGCACTTTGCAGCCGAAAAGCTTAAATCACCTGTACATAATAATAACACTCTATAAGGAATTTTTAATGCTTTCAGAATATCTTCTGCGTCATTTACAAGAGCTTCAAGCTCGTCATATGAAGTTTCCGGCTTAACCAGCTTTACCATCTCAACTTTATTAAACTGGTGAACACGCAGAAAACCCTTTGATTCTTTCCCGTATGAGCCCGCCTCTCTTCTGAAACAGGCCGAATAACCTACATGCCGTATGGGTAGATCACTCTCATTAATTATTTCATTCCTGTAAATATTCGTGATAGGAACCTCAGCCGTAGGTATGGGGTATAGCTCATCCTTCTCTATTGCATACATATCGTCTTCCATTTTGGGAAGCTGACCTGTTCCCTTCATTGACTCCCGGTTAACCAGGAAAGGCGGGAACACTTCGGTATAATTATGATTCTGTAAATGATAGTCGAGCATAAAATTTATCAAAGCCCGCTCCAGGGTGGCTCCTTTACCGATATACAGCGGGAAACCGGAGCCTGAAATCTTTGCGCCGCGTTCAAAATCAAGTATCTTTAATTTTTTACCAAGCTCAATATGATCAGAAACTTTAGCTTCCTTATCAAATGAAAATCCTTCCGGTGCCCATTGCCTTACTTCAATATTATCTTCGGCCGTTTTACCAACAGGAACAGATTTATGCGGCATATTCGGAACGTACATCAGCATATCGTTTAGCTCATTCTCTACTTCGCGAAGACCGGAATCGATTTCTGCGATCTGATCAGAAACAACTTTCATCGAAGAAAGTAGTTCAGAAACATCCTTACCCTGCTTCTTCATAACCGGTATCTGAGAGGATACCTGGTTTCTTTCAGATTTTAGTTCATCGCCGCGCAGGATAAGGTCTCTTCTTCTTTCGTCGAGGGCCAGGATCTCATCAACCCTGTCTTTTTCATTTTTGCTGCTTACTCCCTGCTTTACGGCATCAGGATTTTCACGGATAAATTTTAGATCAAGCATTAAAGTGTTCTGTTCTTTTAGTTATAAATTCTGATTATTTAACAACTATATTATAAATCTTGTTCTTAACATAAATCTCTTTAACTATGGTCTTCCCATCTGTATGTCTGATTACTTTCTCATTTTCTGAAAGAGATTTCTTAACATCTTCCTGGCTGCAGTTAAGCGGTACTTCTATCGTATCGCGGAGTTTTCCGTTTACCTGCACGGCAATGTGAACCGTATCGGCAACCAGGGCAGCTTCATCGTACTTATACCAGACAGGATCAACGAATACCGATTCCTCATACCCCAGGATCTGCCTGACTTCTTCTGCCAGATGCGGGGCAACGGGTGCAAGGAGAACTGAAAACCTGTTTAGGGCATAAAGCTTAATATCGTCCGAACATTTGTCGATATTCTTAAGTTCATTTATTAATTCCATTAAAGAAGCAATTGCTGTATTGAATCTGAAACTGCTGATTTCTTCTTCAAACTTTTTAACTGTCTGGTTTGTTTTCCTGTAGAGTGCTTTTTCGTCTTCATTGAGACTGCTGATATCAAATTTATTACGGGAGGAAACCTGCGTTGATAGTCCGCTGAATCTGTTGAAAAGCTCATAGGATCTCTGAACGAATCTTTCAACACCGGATATACCCTTATCGCTCCAGTCGCCGCCAAGCTCGTAAGGACCCATAAACATAAGGTACATTCTGAATACGTCGGATCCGTAATGGGATGTAAACTCATCAGGATTCACAACATTACCGCGCGACTTTGACATTTTTGAACCTTCATTGGTAATGGTACCCTGGTGAAGCAGATTCTGAAACGGTTCATTGCTATCCGTCCATCCAAGGTCCCTCAGGAACTTATGTATAAACCTTGCATAAAGCAGATGCATTGTGGCATGTTCGGCTCCTCCGACATACATATCAACCGGGACCCATTTGTCGGCCCTTTCCTTACTGAATGGTGCATCCTTAATATGGGGATCCAGATACCTGAAATAATACCAGGAAGAATCTACAAACGTATCCATCGTATCCGCGTCACGTTTTGCATCAGTTCCGCATTTAGGACATTTAACGTTTATAAAGTCGGCATTGGCAGCAAGGGGTGACTCACCCGACGGCTTAAATTCAACTTCATAGGGAAGGGTAACGGGCAGTTCTTTTTCATCAACCGGAACTGTTCCGCAATCAGGACAATGGATAACCGGAATGGGTGTTCCCCAATATCTCTGCCTAGAGATAAGCCAGTCTCTGAGCCTGTAGTTAATTTTTCTTTTTCCGAATTCTCTAAGCTCCAGGTATTCTATAATTCTCTGCTTTCCGATTTCGGATTCCAGACCATTAAACTCATCAGAGAATACCATTTTTCCGGTTCCCGTATAAGCTTCTTTTAATTCTGCATCGGCATCTGTACCTTGTTCAAGGATTACTTTTTTAATAGGTAGAGCGAATTTTTTTGCAAATTCAAAATCCCGTTCATCATGTCCCGGAACAGCCATCACGCATCCGGTTCCATAAGTAAGTAGAGCGTAATCTGCTATCCATATCGGGATTTTCTCGCTGTTAACGGGATTAATAGCATAGGCCCCGATAGGGGTTCCTGTTTTCTCTTTCACAGTTGAAGTTCTTTCAATCTCCGACAGCAGTTTGACGGCGTCTCTATATGTATTTACATCCTCTTTATATTTGGGAGCGGTAAGCTTATCCACCAGCGGATGTTCAGGGGCAAGCACTACATAGGTTACTCCGTAAAGTGTATCGGGACGGGTTGTAAAAACAGATACAACCTCGTCACTTCCGTCAACCTTGAAGTTAACCTCGGCCCCGACACTCTTACCTATCCAGTTCCGCTGCATCAGCTTTGTTTTTTCAGGCCAGTTGATTGTATCAAGTCCCTGAAGCAGTTCCTCAGCATAATCTGTGATCTTAAAGAACCATTGCGTAAGGTTCTTCTGTACCACCACTGCCCCGCACCTCTCACAGGTACCGTCTGCACCAACCTGTTCATTTGCCAGAACTGTCTGATCATTCGGACACCAGTTTACAGGAGCATTTTTCCTGTAAGCCAGTCCTTTTTCGTACAGCTTCAGGAACAGCCACTGGTTCCATTTATAATATTCGGGATCGCAGGTCATCAATTCAGCATCCCAATCGTACATACAGCCCATTTTCTTTAGCTGCTGGCGGATATCCTCAATGTTCTTCATCGTGCTGTCATAAGGATGGATGCCCGATTTAATCGCATAATTTTCAGCGGGAAGACCAAAAGCGTCATAACCGATTGGTTCAAACACATTATACCCGGTTAATTTTTTGTACCTTGCCCAGGAATCATTAGGTCCGTAATTGTACCAGTGCCCTATGTGCAGCTTTGCGCCGGAAGGATAAATAAACATTACCAGTGAATAAAGCTTGTTTTCTGTTCTGCTGAGATCTGTTCTGGCAACCTTATTCTCTGACCAGAATTTCTGCCATTTTGGTTCAATCTCGGAAAAAGGATATCTCATTTTTACTTTGTTTGGATTTAAAAATTAACTTCAAATTTACCGAAAATGGGAGGGAATTCAAATTTTACCGGCAGGTTATCACAATCGGGATTAATTAGCATCATAGATATTATTAAATAAATTGCATATTATTAAATATTCTTTTCGGGCAATTAAATTTGAGAATTTCACTTACAGACATAATCGCTATCATTGCGGCGCTTCAGCTGTTTATATTTTCCTTCTTTCTGTTCAATCTTAAAAAAGGAAACCGACTTAATCAGCTGCTGCTCTCGGGTTTCCTGTTTGCCAACGCGATGTACCTGGCAGGTTTCCTGCTTTTTGAATTCTCAGAATATTTAATGCCGCTGGGAGTCCATTTTTTCTTTATAGGAACATCGTTTGGATTCCTTTTTGGACCCCTGCTGTTTCTTTATACCAGGTCACTGACGAAGGATAATTTTCAATTAAAGATATCTGATTGGCTCCATTCAATCCCTTTCCTTATTTATAATTTATTATATGCCGTATATTTTCATTTTGAACCAACTTCGCTGAAAATCCAGATGCTGGAGCATGGGAGAGTACTCCCCTATTCTCTCGGTTTCTGGGTTAATCTTCTGATGAATATTCAGATACTTATTTATATGGCTGTTACTTTATTTCTTGTTATTAGCTACAGTCGGAGAATTAAATCTCTTTATTCGATGATAAATCATCTGGAACTGGGCTGGCTTGAGCTTGTAGTGTATGCTTTCCTGTTCATGTGGCTTATAGATTTCGGACATTTTCTACTGCGAAATACGGGTGGTATTTCTGCTGAACTTTCGGGTTATCTCACGTTTATATCAGTTGCGATAAATTTTGTATTCGCTAATCTTGTTATTTATAAAGGGTTGAAACAGCCGCTGCAATTTTTCGGAATTGAAAAGGAATTGCCTGGATCAAAACGTGATCATCCGGTTATCCCGGAGGAGGAAAAGGAAAAATATCTGGAGAGGCTGATGAGTTATATGGTATCTGAAAGACCGTATTTAACTTCAACTCTTAACCTGAAGGAACTTTCTGACAGATTGGAAATGAATCCCAGAACCTTGTCAAGAATTATAAATGAGAAAAGAAATCAGAATTTTTTCGATTTTATAAATGGGTTCAGGATTGACGATGCAAAAATGATCCTTTCAAATCCAACCAAAAGGAAGATGACAATCCTTGAGGTTCTGTATGGAGTAGGCTTTAACTCGAAATCGGTCTTTAATACAACATTTAAGAAGTACACAGGTTTTACTCCCTCCGAATACCGAAAAAAATATCTTCCTTATCATTCACACCATACTATGCAGAAATCAGTTTCCTGAACCATTCATCATAGAATAAGTAGAGAAAAAGGTTCGGATTCGTGCATCAGGACGACTTTAACCCCTCCGCTTTATAGATTTCCCCGGAATTTTTATAAAAATATAATACGGAGGTAAAAAATGATCCGGTTTTTCCTGACCATTTGTTTTTTCCTGGGAATACTCTTCCAGGGTTTGTTTGAAGCTAAGGTAATAAACGTGCCTGAAGAATATGGAACAATACAGGCAGCAATAAATGCTTCTCAGAACGGTGACACCGTAATTGCAGCAGAAGGGACTTATCTTGAAAACATAAACTTTTCAGGTAAAAATATCGTAGTTGCGAGTATGTACATTATGGATCTTGATCCATTGCATATACTAAATACTGTGATCGATGGAAGCAGTCCCCTACAGCCTGATTCTGCAAGCTGTGTGAGGATAGTTTCGGGTGAAGACAGTACAGCTGTACTCGAGGGATTTACCCTAACCGGGGGCACAGGAACAAAATGGGTGGATGAGCATGGTGCAGGTGTCTACCGCGAAGGAGGTGGAATTCTTATTACTCTTTCATCCCCTGTAATTAAAAATAATTTGATAATAAATAATGAGGCAGTTGATAGAACAGGAGTTACAAGTGCGGGCGGAGGAGGGATCAGAGCCGGAGACAGCAATGCTCATATTTACAATAATTTAATTGCCCATAATAAGGGACGTTATGGAGCAGGTATTGTTTGGAACTATGCTACGGGAGAAATGAAAAATAATATTATAATAAATAATAGCGGCGGCGAGGATTTCGGGGGAGGGGGAATATGGACACTGGCTATGGGAACAACGATAATAGAGAATAATGTGATAGCTTATAATTCGGTAACAGGAAGCGGCGGCTACAAGGGTAAAGGCGGAGGAATACTTATATGGTCTACATCTATTGAAGCTAAGAATAATATTATATGGGGGAATACCCAGAGTACCGGTGATCAGGTTGCTCTAACCGGCGGCGGAACTGCAGACATAACTTATAGTGATGTTGAGGGTGGATTTACAGGCAGCGGTAATATTGAACAGGATCCATTATTCGGTGAGATATATTTGCCGGATGCCAACTCACCCTGCATAGATGCGGGAAATCCTGATCCTGAATATAATGACCCGGAAGATCCTTCTAATCCAGGGTATGCTCTTTCTCCATCAATGGGAACCCTTCGAAATGATATGGGTGCTTATGGAGGTCCTATGAGTACGATCCTGCCCGCTGTAGTGACTTCAATCAAAGAAGGAAAATCCGGCGGCAGCTTGCCTGATATGTTTCAGCTGTATCAGAACTATCCGAATCCGTTTAATCCTGAAACTACAATAAGATTTTCGGTTCCTTCAGGGAGTTACGTTTCTTTAAAGGTTTACAACTTGCTTGGAAGTCTTGTTGCTGTTTTGTTCAGTGGAGAAAAACAGGAGGGAATTTATTCCTTAAGTTTTAATGCAGATGAATATAAACTATCCAGTGGTGTTTATTTCTATCGATTGGAATCGGGTAATTATTCTTCCACAAGGAAACTTTTAGTTTTAAAGTAGGTAGGATTATATAATATAAGATCGCTGTTTTCATCACCCGGCAGGATCCTTATTCTATATATTCAGGGATCCGGATAGTGTACCCCGACAGCACACTATTGTCCGGGTGATTTTTGTTTAATCTTCAAAATATTCGGATCCGCTCCTATCGATAAAACCCCACCGGCTCCCTATTTTAACAGAAATTAGTCCGTTCCTTATTTCACCTATTTTATCATATTTGATGGGAGTAACACCTTTGCCATTTTTATCAATCAGACCCCACCAGTCATTCAGCCTTACATAGGTGATCCCATTAGAAAAAGAGCCTACGTCATCGAAATTGCCGGGAATTACTTTCTCACCTTTCCGGTTGATAAACCCCCATTTTCCTTTTTCTTTTATGGAAGATAATCTTCTTTGAGCTCTCCAATCTCATCATATCTGATAGGGGCTACACTTTGGGCATTAGTGTTCAGAAGTCCCCATTTTTCATTTAATTTAACAGGGAAAAGACCATCAAGGAAATCCCCTATCTCGTTATATTGAACGGGAATAATTTCTTTTCCTGAATGATCAATGATTCCCCATTTTCCGGAAAATACTACTTTATCATCATTTTTTTTAACACCGAAGTTTACCTTTGCGAAGCCTGTATGGTAATCTTTAACCTCATCGTATTTGATCTGGGTGATTTCCTTTCCTGAAGTATCGATAAATCCCCATTTATCATTCAACTTTACTTTTACACGATCCTCAATGAAAGCACCTACCTGATCATACTTTACGGGTATCACGATTTCTTTTTTTGAATTGCAGAATCCCCATTTATCTGCTTTACGATAAGGAATAAGCCCTGGTAAGCTGGTTTTCATCACTTTATCTCCTGAAAAAGTTTAACTATCTCTCAACATTGTTCATTAAATATCGGGCGCATTTTTAAGTATAAGGTTAAAAGCTGCTTATTTCAATATGGTTTTTTACCTCTTATTTAAACAATAAAAAAACCCCTTAAGTGTGCTGCTTAAGGGGTGTTAGGCCTTTGTTGAGGGAACATATATTTGCCCGAGGGGGAGGCAAATACCAAGCCAATTAAAATTAAAAATTTATATTCAATAAAATCAGAACTTCAGCAGCAGCGTCCGTTTGCATATTATTCAACTGCTGTGCCACAAGATTTTTATCCCATCCAAAAAACTGTCAATCCTACCATCGGAATTCTAACTCTGTTTAACTTCCGATATAAGGGTAATTTGTAACCGGTTATTTTCCTATGAAAACCTCATTGCGATAACCGGTAAGTTCATTGGCGATAGCTTCAGCGGACTGCTCATCTTCAAGGTCATTTTGCATATTCACGCTGCATCAAATACCTATATTTAGCATTGATGCATCAGCTTCCAGCTATTGAATTCTGCTAATATCGAGTGTTTAAGACCCTGACTATGCTGAGATTGTTGCGACCCCGATAAAGGCTGAAAGTAAACGGCAATCCTGGGTTTTACACCAGCTGTAAGAATACCTCGCCACTCCTTATTTCCTTTTTCAGCTTGTACCAGGAGACTGCGTTCACCGTCAGGATTGGTCTCAAGA
Source organism: uncultured Bacteroidota bacterium (assembly GCA_963839165.1). GTDB lineage: Bacteria > Bacteroidota > Ignavibacteria > Ignavibacteriales > Ignavibacteriaceae > DATFVA01. Next base: position 202,706 of record CAWIUG010000036.1, read on the forward strand.
ACAAATCTTCCGTCAGATTTTGTGTTAACATCTTCATCGGGATAATTTCGGTATTTCCTCAGCTCTTAATTTTAAGAGTTCTAGAGTCATACCCTGTTCTTCAGAATGATCGATAACTTTTCCAGCAACTTTGCCGTTACTTCAGTCTATACAGAAACTCTTTTGCTGCCAACTAAAGCCCCAATAAAAAAAGAACAATAATTAAGAAAAGATCCTATTAGTAAATATTTTGACTGTTAAAGCCTTTATTTTTCAAAATTTGGTTACCTGGTGAAAATTGGTTTCCCCAGGTTTTGGAATACCAGGAGCTAAAGTTGTGCCAGAGGTCAAATTATGTGATTACTGCACATAATCGTAGATATGAAATATGCCTATGTGTTATTGAACACGAAAAATATGCGCATAGATGGGAGGAAATTCGGGGTTTAGAAAGAATAACTTAAATTAAGTGATAGGCCCCTGAAATCATCGTAATTAAGAGAAGAATTTCTGAGTATTTGATCACCAGGAGTGTCATTAGTAAAAAAGAGCAGATCGAGCTGTGAATAAAGCCAGACAACACCGAAGCTTATTAAAGAAATATTTCTGTACCTATAAGTATCGTTGTAATCTGTATATCTTGATTCTATCATCCTGGAATCTGTCTCCAAAAGATAAGTTTTTTCCTTCTCTTCCGACTGAATAAAGTAATAAACAGAGGCCGTTAAAGAGGCCGCTCCAAGCACAGTCAGTAAAACGCTCTTAAAGTTAACGTCCAGGTATAACTGCCCTAGTCCTGGGATTATCATCGATCTGGCAATTGCATTTTTGAGCCGGTTTTCATGCTGTATATCATACTCCACTTTCGGAACATACATAGTATCTATCCTGACGACCGTTCTTGCTTCGATTTCCTGCTGCTGCTGAATATAATTGGCTTTTACCTGTTTATAAAAGGATATTATTTTGGGAGAAATTTTGGTAGAATCCAGCGCGTATGAGGTATCAATTCTTAAAATTTCAATAAAGCTTTTTTTTGCGGCATCGTCTTCTGAAAGAGAATAATGGGATATCCCCTTAAGTTTATAGATATCCAGAATTTCATTACTTTTCAGAGGGGTTTTTTTCAGGAGGAGCTTGTTGGCGATTGCAATTACATCACCATATTTGAATTGTTCGAATTTCCCTTTCATTAAAGCCAGGGAATCCTGCACGTTCAGAGAATCCTGGTTTACAGTCTTAACTTCGATGGTATCTAAAGCGAAGGAAGAATCGGCAACCGAACCTGGGACAACAAGTGAGTCATTAACAGCAGAAGAATCATTTTCCTGTGCCCATCCTGTGAAAAAGAATCCTACTACTACAAGTATAAAAAGAGAGGCTTTAACAGTAGTACGCATAAAGTAAAATATTTTGCTTAGGACTGGGTAAAATTACATGAAAGTTAAATAATATGCATATTTTTTATTCGGAAGGACCATTCTCAAAGCTGAACATCACTTCAGTAGTGTCTTTAGCATTTATCCTAACCATCTTCTTTAATGTGTCGGCATACTGTTTATTTGTAATTTCCAGGTTATACCTTCCCGGATAGAGATTTATAGGTTCCCGGAGGGGTGTAGTACCCACATGCTTTCCGTTAATAAAAACCTCCCCCCAGGGCTGTACTTTACAATCGAGACTTCCTGTCAGTTCCTGGAAATTTATTTTTACTGACTCAATTTTATCATTCGAGATGTTTATTCTTCTGATATAGGGCGGATAGTCGGGATGAACAAGCTTAATTACGTGCTTCCCTGATTCCAGTTGTATATAATCATTAAGGGGAGTTGTATCAACCTTTTTATTATCGATGTATACATCTGCGTAAGGTTTTGCCTCAACAAAAAGCTTTCCCGGAAACAGAGAACCGGAGTTAGTGTTCGGAATTTTTTCCTGGTTATAACTTTGCGAAAAGATATTTCGTGAATTTTTATCTGTAAAAGTATAATTCTTCTCCGCAAGATTTGGATTTATCACTTCTTTGATCTGGGGCTTAAGGAAATAGTATATGCCGGCAGCTATTATTATCATGGTAACCAGTACAACCGTTCCGAAAATAAAATATTTGCTGGTTTTCTCTTCTTCAATATTTTCAATATCTAATTTAAGGTCATGGTTTGAAGCCTGAATTCCAAGGATACTCAGAACTTCTTCAGCCGACTGAAATCTTTTATCGGTATTCCTTTTCAATAATCCTTTGATAATTGCCTGTATATCCTCAGGAAGATGAGCAGCCTTCGCCTCGATATCTTCTTCCCTGAAAGTAAGGATCTTGTTGATGGTTTCATTTATATCTTTTCCGAGGAAAGGGTTTTCCCCGGTGAAGAGTTCAAGGGCAACGATTCCGGCAGAAAATAAATCCGACTGCTGATGGAGGGATTCGCCTCTAATCTGCTCAGGCGACATATAACTCGGGGTGCCTACAATCGAAGATTGAATAGTGAGTTTTGTTTCGTCCTGCATTAAAGCTAGTCCGAAATCTGCTATTTTAAGCTCAAGTCTCGGGTTAACCAGCAGGTTTTCGGGCTTAATGTCCCTGTGGATAATATGATTCTGATGGGCTGCGTTAAGAGCTTTCATCAGCCTTATAATGAGAGATCTTTTCTGTTCAAGAGTATAATTGTTCTGCCTGATTATACTTCTGAGGTTTTTACTTTCAAAGTATTCAAATGAAATGTAGAAGTGATTCTTGTGCATTCCGAAGTCCAGAACTTTAATAAGGTTCGGATGCTCGAGCTGTGCAAGAATCTTTGCTTCTCTTTTGAATCGGGCAAGAATAGTTTTATCGGAAAGCTCATCTGTATTCAGGGTTTTTAAGATGATCTTTTTTCCGAGATATATATGATTAGCAAGATAGACCGTAGTGTACACATCTTTTTTGATGGTCTCGATTATCTCGAACTTATCATATAATATTTCTGTTGAAGTATGCTGCATTTAAACTTTTTCTTCAATCTCTTTCAGCTTTAGCTGAACCCATCTTACAGAGACACCAAGAGATTTTGCAGTGGCTGTTCTGTTTCCGTTAAATTCTTTCAGTCTTTTAATGAGAAGCATTTTTTCGAAGTCTCTCAGTGTGCCGCCGAATTCCATATCTCCTGATTCTTCTTCAATAACTATATGTTCAGGCATCAGCTTGTCAGTGTCACACAATATTAAAGCTCTTTGAAGAACATTTTCCAGCTGTCTTACGTTTCCGGGCCAGCTGTATTCCTCCAGGTTTTTTAAGGTTGCTGAAGAAACTCTGATATTTTCATTCGAATATTTCTTAATAAAGTAATCAACCAGCAGGGGTATATCGGTTCTGCGTTCTCTTAGAGGCGGAACCCTGATTGGAAATACATTCAGCCGGTAGAAAAGATCTTCCCGGAATGCCCCATCCTTTACCAGTTGTCTTAAATCTTTATTTGTTGCGGCTATTACTCTTACATCAACTTTAATTATCTGTGTATCACCAAGTCTCATTATTTCTTTATTCTGAAGTACCCTGAGCAGTTTAGCCTGAAGCGCGAGAGATATGTCAGCTATTTCATCAAGGAAAAAAGTACCTTCATCTGCTACTTCAAATAGACCTTTTTTATCGTTATTTGCTCCTGTGAATGCTCCTTTTTTATAGCCGAATAATTCACTCTCAAGAAGGGAATCAGGAATGGATCCGCAGAACTGGGCAAGATAGGGAAGCTCTCTGCGGCGGCTTAGGTTATGCACGGCCCTGGCCACAAGTTCCTTTCCGGTACCACTTTCTCCCAGAAGCAGAACCGTTGCATCCGTTCCTGCAACTTTATGGATCAGCGTTGCCAGTCGCTGCATTGCGGGACTATCCCCGATCAATTCGGGTATATTCTTTGAGGCCTGCAGCTCATTCCGAAGAATTATATTTTCATCTTCAAGTGCTTCAAACCTCGTTATTCTGTCGAGTGCTAATGATACAAGGTTTGAAAAAAAATCGAGAAAGAGCATATTCTCATCTGTGAACTCTTTCCTGTTTATGCTGCTGTCGACGAGTATAACACCCCATACCATATCATTCTGCTTGATAGGTACACCGAGAACAGATTTAATGTTGTGGATCTGGATGCTCTCGAACTGTGAGATATTCGGATCGTTCTGCACATCGTGATATAGTACAGGATCTCCTCTCTCAATAACCTTCTGAAGAATACCGGAGGAAAAAACAGATATATCTTCGATGCTTTGCTGTTCCATATTCCGGGCACCTATGATGGAGAACTTATTTGTTTCAGAATCATATTTAACAAATAACCCTCTGTCTGCATGAAGTACCCGTATGATAACGTCTAAAGTCTCTTTTATCAGGCTGTCCTGGTATGTTGCCGAATTTAATGCCTGGCTTATTTTGTACAGAGTCTCGAATTGTTCTTTACCGATTTGCTTAATATTTTCGATTGTCTCTGCAGAACCGTTCATTCTCAAATTATTTCTCCATTATTGTACACTAAAAGCAGCCGGTATAGAGCGGCATTTGTTATTGAATTCATCAATAACCCATATAACCCACCGATAGCTGCGGGTATCAAGGCTGTCAACTGTATACGATGTTATCTGTGATGAAATACTATCTTTGCTGAATATTACCTGACTTCCGTCATCCGTAGATATCTCAATCTTATATCTGAATGAATAACCGGAATTGTATCTGTCCCACGACAGGTTAAACGGAACTGAGGAGATTATCTTCCCATTCGTCGGTTGTAAACCGGTAACAGGACTTGAGATTATCCGTTTTACACCCGCTCCGTGAAGAACAGATGTTTCTCCCAGAACGTTTCTTACCCGGAAGTCAAATTCCAGACCTATTGTCTGTTCTAAATCGGTAAGTCCGAGTTCCTGAGGAGTCAACATCGTTAGAAAAGTCTTGGATGCGATATCAAAATCCATCGCTTTCATCAGACCTACCTTATCATTTAACACATAAACTGTATCAATATCATTATCTATATCTTCAATCATTGCCTGAATAACAAGCTCACTCATCACCGGTGAAGGATCTGCGGAATTCAGTACAACACCGTAGATGGATAGACTATCAAGAGTTGGAAGTTTATTCAGGTTAACCTGTTCATTAACTTTACGACTGTTTGCCCAATCCACCATTACCGTATCATTGTGATAACCTTCTTTACGGAAAATAAGCTGGCCGTTTACCTTTTTGGTGTTTGGTACTGAGAAGTTTCCGTTTGCATCGGTATAAACCATTTTGCTTCCTGGTTTCCAGTATACTTCTACATCTTTGATTGGTGTATATGGAAGGCTGAAAGTTTGGACTGCTCCTTCGATGGTTCCGAGCTGATTATCACTTGAATTAGGATCAAGAGGATTTTCTCTCGGCGCATCACATGAGTTCAGGAGCAGAATCACTGAAAAGATTAAAAAAGCTAGTAAACTTTTAATTTTTTCCTCGGGCATATAAAGAAGAAAAAGTTCGCGATTATAAGAATATTTTTCGTATCAAACTATATCTAACAGCACATTTTTTCGTACTAAATGTATAAAAATTATGCCTAATATGGTAAGAAAAATTAATTAACTTGAATTTTTTACGGAGTGTGTACTAAAATAAGACGAAAAATATGCCAATTTCAGACAATTTTATTCATTTTCTAACAATCAGCTTCACCCTGTATTCCTCGGGCATAATTTCCTCGCTTTTTACAGGGAATGGCTGAAGTTCCAGAAGTTGAATTTTGTATTCTCCGGCAGCTATTTCATTGGGATCAAGGTTTGTATTTAGTTCCTGGATCCCGGGTTCTTTACCTGGCAAATGAACAGTTATCTCAACTTTTCCATTTCCGGCCCAAACGCACTCCACTCCTTTTGGGCACCGCGAATCTTCAATAACTTTATTAAAGGTTATTTCCAAACCTGATTCACGGATCTCCACTTTTTGTCCCGGTCCGATAAAAAATTCTTCATTCACATCCGCACTTATGATATCATCGCATCCGGTAAATGCAACAAAAATCAAAAAGCCGGTCAGAACTGTACAAGCACTATTTTTTATCTTCATAGGGTCTGCAATCTGAAAAAATATTATGAATTAATCCAGATTAATTTTTAATAATTCACAGATGAAATTGATTGCAATCACCAATCTCTGCCGTATTTAATCTGATTTTTAATTACAATATTTTTTTCAGGAAATCGCACATGCCAAAGTGTAACTCAATTATTAGTCTGTTAACCATAATACTTGTTATTCTTTTAAGCAATGTATCATATTCACAATACTTCGGAAGAAATAAAGTTCAGTATAATGACTTTCAATTTAAGGTATTACATACTCCCAATTTCAATATTTATTTTTACCCTGAAGAGAGTAAAGGTGCTCATATTGCAGCCTTGCTGGCGGAAAGATGGTATAAGCGGGAGTCGTTTTATTTTGGGGATTCATTGCATGGAAAACAGCCTCTCGTCCTGTATGGAAGTTTTCCTCAGTTTGTTCAGACCAATATTATAGGGGGCCAGATCAGCGAGGGTGTTGGGGGTGTAACCGAACCCTTTAAAAGAAGAATAGTTCTGCCTCTGGCAGGACCCCTTAGTGAAACAGATCATGTTATAGGGCACGAATTGGTTCATGCTTTCCAATATGACATAACCGGAGCGATGAGAAGTACCTTCGGAGGTCAGGCACCACAACTTTCAAGACTTCCTCTCTGGTTCGTGGAAGGTATGGCCGAATTTCTTACGCTTGGTCCCGATGACCCTTTCACAGCGATGTGGATGCGCGATGCGGTTTTGAATGAAATCCCCACTGTTGATGACCTTAATAACCCTGAATATTTCCCTTACCGGTACGGTGACGCCCTGCTGGCATATATCGCAGGGAAATGGGGTGACAAAAAGATAAATGATCTGTTGACAACAGGCGCTTATTTGGGAAATATTAACGATGCTATTGATACACTGTTTCACGTTACCCCCGATTCTTTATCAAAACTATGGGCGCAGGCTTTGCATGGTCAATACGATTCTCTTAAGAGTATGACCAAAAGGCCTTCTGATTATGGTAAAAAACTGATCTCAGAGGATAATGGCGGGGAACTGAACATTGCTCCAGTGCTTAGTCCTGATGGAAAAAATCTGGTATTCTTCTCGTCAAAAAATTTGTTGGCTATTGATCTTTTCCTGGCGGATGCTGAAACGGGAAAGATTAAAAGAACTATCCTGAGAACTGAGCTTGATCCCCACCTTGAGAGCCTTGAATTTATTAACTCGGGCGGATCCTGGAACCCGGCTGGTGATAAATTTATTTTCCCGGCTGTGACTAAAGGAAGACCAATTCTGTCTATCATCAATATCAATAATGGCGATATTGAAAAGGAGAGAAGATTTGAAAACCTTGGTGAGATATTAAATCCTTCCTGGTCACCTGATGGAAGGTATATTGTGTTTTCCGGAATCCACGGAGGACTCACTGATTTGTTTATGTATGATCTTCAGACCGACTCAATCAAGAGGCTCACAGATGATCCTTATGCTGAACTTCAACCTTCCTGGTCACCTGACGGAAGCAGCATTGCATTCGTAACAGACCGGTTCACTACCGATCTTAAGGATCTTGATATAGGCAAATATCACCTGGCGCTTTTAAATCCTGATAATGGTGAAATTACGGAGGTTGCGACTTTTAATGATGCTAAAAATATTAACCCCCAATGGTCTCACGATGGAAAAAGTATCTATTTTCTGGCGACTCCTCAGGGAATAACGAATCTTTATAAAATAAACATCGGCTCCGGGAAAATAACACAAATGACGAATCTGTTTGTCGGATAACAGGAATTACCGCAATAAGTCCCGCTCTCTCTGTCGCCGGCCCTAATGATGAAATCGCTGTTAGTACCTTTGAAAAAAGAAAGTACAACATCTACAGGTTTAGTAATATTAAACCTGAAAATCCTGTTGAAGTTAGCGGACCTGACCCGGCAAAACTTCCACCTGAGATCAGAACTTCTACCCTTCTGGTTAACAGCTTTGCTGACCCAAATTATGGCCTTATGTCCGACAGCGGCTTCACCGTTACGGATTATTCTCCTACACTCTCTTTAACAGGTATAAGTCAGCCTTCTGTTGCTGCCGGAATAGACAGATTCGGAACTTATGTGGGAGGAGGTATCTCACTTCTATCGACCGACATGCTTTCCAACTATACGCTGTCTACGGCTTTGCAGGTACAGACAAATCCCGGCATATCTTTCTTTAATTCTATTTCTGCATTCGTCGGATACCTTAATACCGCTCATAGATGGAACTGGGGTGTGGCGGCTCAGCAGCTTCCTCTTATATATCTTGGATTCGGAGCGTTTGGGCAGGATGTAAATGGAGAGCCGGCTTATATTGAACAGAGAATTATTTACCAGGAAACTCACCGGGAACTAACAGGGATACTTACGTATCCTTTCAACCCAGTAATGAGAGTTGAACTTACCGGAGGATATCGGAATATCACCTATACGAATAGTGTGGAAACCCAGGCTGTATCACTTACTACAGGACAATTGCTGTATGATAAAACTGAGGGTATCCCATCTCCTTCGGCCATAAACCTTGGTACTGCAAGCGCTGCCCTGGTCTATGATAATAGCTACTTCGGGGCAACGGGTCCTATAGCTCGGTACCCGCTACAGAGTTGAAGCAGATGAGTATTTAGGCACCTTATACTGGACGAATCTTTTAGCCGATTATAGAAAGTATATAATGCCAATCATGCCTTTTACTCTTGCCGGCAGACTCCTTCACCTCGGGCGCTATGGAACAAGTGCTGAAGATCCAAGATTATATCCTCTGTTCCTTGGATACCCCGACCTCGTCAGGGGTTATCAGTACGGAACTTTTTCAGCTTCTGAATCTGATCTTTTTAACAGGATAATCGGAAGTAAAATGCTTATTGCTAATTTTGAACTGCGCTTCCCTCTCCTCGGATTGTTCGGAATAGGTGAGGGCTTTTACGGCTTCCTGCCAATTGAATTCGGAGGATTTTTTGATACGGGACTTGCCTGGGATCAGAGTAATAAACCATGGTTTTCAGGGGGCGACCGCAAACCTGTAAGCAGCGCGGGACTTGTAGCAAGAATAAATTTATTCGGTTACCTGATCGGTGAAGTGGATTTTGTAAGACCTCTTGATAGGCCTGGTAAAAGCTGGTTGTGGGAATTTAATTTTTCACAGGGATTTTAATATATTCAGACAGCTTCGGGGATTTTGCTCATAAGCATGCTGTAATCCTGAATCAATAAATCGAGCTTATCGGGTATATTGTTCAGGTTCTCCTCAGAGAAGGGTTTGCTTATTGCTATGGTTAAACCGTAACAGTTTAGATGTATATCTTTCAGTTTATGTTTCTGAACCATCCTGTGCAGTTTAATTAAATTCGTTTCAGCTTTATTGCAGATCAGAGAGATCATCAACGGATGCCCCAGGGAATAGCTAAATCTGTAAGAAGAGCCTTTATAGTTTCCCCATAGAATATATTTTATTTCATTATCTGGATTGCCGCCGTCCTCTTTCTGGATGAAAAAACTAGCCTTGTCACGATGGATCTTAACGATTTTACAGAAGAGGACCCTGGTCTTGTTATAGTTAAAAAACCTAAAGAGAAGGATCAGCATAAAAAGAGGCACTACTACTATAATTGAACCTGCAATGGGATTAAATATCAGGTCAATTATATTATATGTCCACAGATCATAAAAGCAGCCGATTAAATAGAAGATCAGGAAGATTACAGCCGTTACCCCAAGCATCAGGCTCATAGAGAGCTTGATCTTTTCATAATTCGAGATAAAATATTTCTTAAATCTCTTCAGCATTTTTTTATTCAGAAGGTTATCAAAGCGTCCCTGAAGCTGTTGAACCGAACCTGAATCGTCGTTGTCGTATGCATTCCCTGCAAGTCCGTGCATATCTTACAAGATAACTTAGCTTTTTCAGGCTAGTAAATCAATAAGGATTGTACGTCTGTTAATTCAGATGAGATTTAAGATATTTTCCTGTCCAGGAATTTTTATTTGCCGCTATCTCCTCCGGAGTTCCCGTAGCTACTACCTCCCCGCCTTTGTCACCTGCTTCAGGACCCATATCGATGATGTGGTCGGCACACTTTATTATTTCCAGATTATGCTCAATTATCACCACCGAGTTATCCCTTTGCAGAAGAAGCGAGAAGCAGTTCAGCAGCTTTGAGATGTCATCGAAGTGCAGTCCTGTTGTCGGTTCATCAAATATAAAAAGGGTATGTTTACTGTCCCGCTGTGATGTCAGGTGAGATGCAAGCTTGATCCGCTGCGCTTCACCGCCGGAAAGTGTATTGGATGGCTGTCCAAGCTTAATATATCCAAGTCCCACATCAGAGAGAACCTGCAGATACTTCACTATTTTGTCATTTCCCTTAAAGAACATAACTGCATCATCAACTGTCATATTCAGTACTTCAACAAGGTTTTTACCCCGGTAGGTAATATCCCTTATCTCTTTTTTATACCTTGTACCGTTACAGTCTTCACATTCAAGGTAAAGATCCGCGAGGAACTGCATCTCAACTTTTATAAATCCATCACCCTGGCAGGTCTCACATCTTCCTCCGGGAACGTTGAAAGAAAAATAGCCCGGCTTATATCCTCTTGCCCTTGCCTGGTGTGTTGATGCAAAAAGCTCGCGTATAAGTTCGAAAGCTTTAATGTAGCTTATAGGATTCGAACGCGGGGTCTTACCTATAGGCGACTGATCAACGATCTCAATCTCATCTATGTATTCTATCCCTTTTATATCATCAAAGTCTCCTATCCTAGGAGGATTGAAGCCGAGATACTTGGCAACACCGCCATATAATACATCATGTATCAGAGTGCTCTTCCCCGAGCCGCTTACACCTGTAATAACCACTAATTTGTTTAGAGGAATAGATATATCCAGGTTTTTAAGGTTGTGCTCCTTAGCCCCGCTGATTTTAATTTCTTTTGTTTTCCTTGTTCTTCTTTCGGAAGGAACAGGTATGTTTAGTTTGCCTGACAGATATTTGCCGGTTAGGGAATTTTTCTCTTTTATCACCTCATCATATGTACCAAAAGCAACTATTTCTCCTCCTGCTTCGCCAGCTCTGGGACCCATATCAACAAGTATATCAGCCGAACGCATCATATCAGGATCGTGTTCAACAACAAGAACGGTGTTTCCGATATCCCGGAGGTTTTTAAGTATTTTTATCAATCTGTCATTATCTCTTGGATGCAGTCCTATACTCGGTTCATCCAGTACGTATAAGTGTTCCTACCAGTGAGGAGCCAAGTGAAGTTGCCAGGTTGATTCTTTGCGTCTCCCCTCCCGATAGCGTACTGCTTAGACGATCAAGCGTAAGGTACCCTATCCCGACATCATTCAGAAATGTTAATCTTTTTATAATTTCTTTAAGTACTCTTTCACCAACCATAGTATCAAATTCTGAAAGCTGAAGACTAGAAAAGAATTCCAGCGACTGTTCTATAGGGATCTTAACGGTATCATAAATTGCTCTGCCATCTATTTTCACCTGCAGAGCTTCCCTTCTTAACGTAGACCCTTTGCAGGCTGAGCACGTTGAATATCCACGGTACCGGCTCAGAAGAACACGGACATGCATTTTGTATGTCTTGCTCTCCAGCTCTGTGAAGAAATGGTCTATGCCTATGTAATCTCCGAATCCCTTACGAACAGCAGCAGCCTGTTCGGTTTCAATTCCTTGAATGGAATATTTATAGGAATGCCGTACTGCTTTGGCATTCTGTATCAGATCGCGCAGATGAGTGCTGTACTTTGCTGAACGGAAAGGGGCAATCGCTCCATCAACTATACTTAAATTGGGATTAGGAATTACCAGGTTCATATCAATCCCTATGGTTTTGCTGAACCCCTGGCAGACGGGACAGGCACCAAACGGATTATTAAATGAGAAGAATCGGGGTTCAGGTTCTTCGTACCTTATCCCGCAGCACTCATAAAACTTATTAAATTCTTTCTCTTCGCCTGTCTCAGCATTTATTATTATCAGCCTGTTCTCCCCTTCCTTAAAGGTCACTTCTATAGAATCAGCAAGCTTTTCCCTTATCTCACCGGGTGAGGCTTTGAACCTTTCAATTATAACCCGGATATCATCTTTCTTTTTAGGAAGTTTATTCTCCTCGCTTAGATCAACCATCCTGTTGTTAAAATAGATCCTGAAGAATCCCCGCTTTTGAAGGAGATCTATTTCCTGCTTAACTGTTGTGCCTTCGTGAATATGAAGCGGGAAGGTTAAATAGAATTTAGTACCCTCTTCCTGCTCTTCCAGCCATTGGGTAACTGTAGTTGTAGTAGCCTTTTTTACTTCCTTGCCGCACTCAAAACAAATCGTCTTCCCTACCCTCGCAAACAGAAGACGGAGATAATCATATACTTCTGTGGTTGTACCTACAGTGGAACGGGTGTTACGGGCTCCGGTTTTCTGCTCAATTGCAACGGCAGGACTGATGCCCTGTATAAAATCAACATCGGGCTTATTCATCCTCTCAAGGAATTGACGGGCATAAGCAGAGAGACTTTCAACATATCTTCTCTGTCCTTCTGCGTATATCGTATCGAAGACAAGCGATGACTTGCCGCTTCCGCTTACCCCGGTGAATACTATGAGTTTGTTCCTTGGAATCTCAAAGCTCAGGTTCTTTAAATTATGCTCTCTTGCGCCTTTTATTATTATTTTCTTTTCTTTGGCTGCCATTCGTTGCGATTATCTTTGAAATTTTGAAACCTTAAATTTACAAAAAGATGGGGAAGAATTAGTGGTAAAAAAATACGTATCACCCGGCTTGTGCGGCTGCGGGCGGGAAAACTTCATAGATCTTTAGTATTTGTAGAATTGTTTTGATGGCATTTGTAAGGGCGAATCTTCGTAGAACTTTTACATTTGTAGAAATTTGTAATAGCACAACCTCGGAGAGGTTCAATATTTATAACAAAATCCATGTCCTGCAAACCCTACATCCTCTTAGAAGATAAACACCCGCTGAGACACAGAATACCGAATTGCACGTCTGCCATTTCGGCAGACTTTTAACGAAGGACAAGGTTGGGATTATCTCGGGGTTATCTCGCGTTTGCCTTTACTGCTTAGAATTTATCTGAGCTGATTATTTGCTCGAAGTTTGCGGCTCAAGGGCTCTTAATTCCTTGATACGATTGTCAATCAACTTCATTTTTTCATCCAGCTCATTAAGCTTTGCATTTATGTCATCTTCGTATTCGGCCTTATCCCAGTAACCTCTGTTCTCAAAATAACTCTTGAACAGCCAATTGTGTTTTAGAGCTTCCATATTTTCAGCAAGACGTGACGCTGCCAGCCTTGCGTCTACGGTGGTTTTTTCAATGTTAGTCATCGTCATACGCAGGGTTGAATCAAAAGGACTTCCGTTAACAAGCATTTCGCCCAGAATACCTTTGCCGTCTTTTACCCCTGTTAATATCGAATCGAGATCAGCTACAGTGGAATCGACATTTGTAACTACACTCTTTACACCTTCCCCCAGGTTATTGAAAAGATCGGTAACTTTATCAAATTCTCCGGTAATTGATTTCAGACTCTCATCTGCCCGCTTGGTAAGGTTTGTGGCATCTGTGTATAACTCGTCATCTACAAGTAGTTTTCCGATGGAGCCTTCGCCTCTGTTAACCCTTGCTACTATTTCAGACAGATCTTTAGTCATCTGCTTAGTATACTCCATTACACCCTGAGTTTCCTCTATAACTGCCGAAAAGCTCATGGGTTCCTTTGTTCTGATTGTTCCTCCTTCATGCACCCGATCGGCGGACGCACTGCCTATTTCCAATACTACAACCTTATTTCCCACAAGTCCTTCTGTTTCAATTGTTGCCCGTGTATCTGTTCTTATAAAACGACCTACGTCCTCCTTAATACTCATCGTTACCTGAACACGGCCCGTAGTATCATTTACAATCTGTACATTCTTTACGGTACCTACATCAATACCGCTGAGGCGCACTGTGGCCCCGCTCTTTAATCCCTGCACGGTTTTGAAATAAGCGTTAACACTGAATGTTGAGCTGAACAGCTGTTCCTTTCCTCCAAGCAAAAAAATGGCAACTACAAGAATAGTTAAGCCGAGGAAGATAAAGATTCCGATTTTTACAGTAGAAGTTTTTTTAGCCATATTTTTTCTCAACTATTTGCATCGACTATTTCCCCGCTGAAAAAGTTTTTAAGAAATTTATCGTCAGATGATTCAAGATCTTTGATATCACCTTCAAACTTGATCTTAGCATCCTTCAGAACAATAGCCGAGTTTGCTACAATTTTAGCACAGACAAGGTCATGTGTAACAACTATTGATGTGCTGTTAAGGTCTTTCTGAAGTTCAATAATAAGCTGACTGATCTCTTTTGTAGTTATAGGATCAAGGCCCGTAGTAGGTTCATCGTACAGTATCAGCATTGGCTCTGTTATAATCGTCCTGGCCAGTCCGATTCTTTTTTTCATTCCGCCTGAAAGTTCAGCCGGCTTTTTGTCGATAGCTTTTTCAAGTCCTACTTTTTCCAGTACACTCTTTACTTTTTCCAATCTCTCATCTTCAGAGAAATCAAAATTTCTTATCAAAGGGAACTCCAGATTCTCTCTTACCGACATTGAATCATAAAGCGCCGAGCCCTGGAAAAGAAAACCAATGTGTTTCCTGATCTCGTTCATTTCATCTATTGGCAGATTAAGCACGCTCTTTCCCTTTATCTCAATCTCACCCGAATCCGGTTCAAGTAATCCAACCATACATTTCAGCAGTACACTTTTACCGGTTCCGCTCCGTCCGAATACAACAAAATTTTCGCCTTCCTCAACATTAAAAGAAATATCATCAAGAACAACATTCTCTCCGAATGCTTTTGAAACATTCTTAACTTCAACCATCACTTTGTCCATATCCACACCGTAATCTTTACAAGAACCATATCAACAAGGAGTATCAGAAGCGATGACATAACAACCGCACTGGTGGAAGCTTTTCCCACCCCCACCGTACCGTTGTCAGTAAAATATCCCTTAAAAGAACCAACGGCACCAACAATAAATCCAAACACGAAGGTCTTCAGGATCCCGGGGATAAGGTCGGAAAACTCAAGTGATTTAAATATTGCATTTATGTACAGCTGAAAAGTGGTGCCTGTTGAAAGCTTCATAGCAACAAATCCGCCTATAATTGCTAGGAAATCAACGTACAAAGTCAGTATCGGGAGAATAAATGTGCAGGCAAGTATCCTTGTTACAACCAGGTATTTGTAAGGGTTTACAGCCGATACTTCCATTGCGTCTATCTGCTCGGTAACGCGCATCGACCCAAGTTCAGCACCGATACCGGAACTTACGCGTCCGGCAAAAAGTAGTGCGGTTAAAACAGGTCCAAGTTCGCGTACAACTGATAACGAAACCATACTTGGCAGGTACGACTCGGCTCCAAACCTCTGCATAACAGGCTGACTCTGCATCGCCAGCACCAGACCTATGATAAACCCGGCAACTGTAACAATGGGCATTGTCTTGATTCCCAGTTCATCCATATGTTTCTTTACCTCACCAAACTCGTAAGGAGGAAGAAATACAGTTTTGAAGAATCTCAGCGAAAAAGTAGTTAAACCTGCAACTGTAGTGAAAAAGTTGGTTAAGGATTCACTGAATTCAACCGGATTATCTTTTTTGAGGCTTTCCACTTATTAGATTTCGTTGGTAAAAAAATTTGTTAATAAGAAAATAATAAAAAATGTTCCTGAAAGAAAGAATATCCTGTCTGTCATCCTCTCAGAAAGTGAGAAGCAACATATTATATTATAAAAACTTACAGGAATTATAACATCTTAAAAGATATTATACAAACACGGCCATTTTATGTCACAAATACCCGTTAATACTTCAGTCTGGCTCTAGTATTTCATTTCATAACCGAAGCTGAGGACATACTGACTTGTAATACCGAATGTAGTATTACCGTCCCTTCCTATAACTGTCCACAAACCGGGAGAAAAGCCGCCTATATTTATTATTCCCGGATAAATATCAATTGAAGCAAAATATTCCTTCACCCCGCTTAATGTTACAGCGGCCATCAGCGAATTGTTTCTGTCGTAATATACTCCGGCCTGCCAGCTTGTTTCTATCGTTCTCCACCTTGCTGCCCCGGGTAAATTAACCAGATGTTTTGATCTGAAACCTACACCAAACGACAGGTTGTCACCTGATTCTAATTTTTTGGAAATTCCCGCTACACCTCCCATCCCGTAACGATAGAAGAGTGAATAGGTATCGGAGAAAGGAAGTTTCCACTTCATCGAAAAGTATTGCCCTGCATTAACCCTGCCGTAAGGAAATAAGATTGTTGCCTGAAGCGACCAGTCCGACAGGTTCAGCGTTTTACTGAAGAACTCATTTATCGAATCGAAACTGAATAGTACTATTCCCCCGAGATCAAAAATATAAATGTCAGATACTTCGTCCACGCTCCATGCTTCATTCGGCCCTGATTCCAGCATCTCGTTAAGGATATGATGCGACATCAATGTTACCGACGAAAGCAGCCAGGGTACAGGGTAATGATGCATCTGGTACCACTCCTTCATAGCTGTGTACAACATACCTCCGCCTATCAGGTGCTGCTGGTAGTTTGGTATCCACTGCATTTCCTCTTTCTTAAAGCTTATCGGGAAAAATTCTGTTCGGAGAAACCGGTTCCATCCATAATGCTCAATGTTCTCAAAGGGATGGCCTAAACTTCTCATTACTACCCGAAAAGTTTTCGCATAATCCTGATCCCCTATTCTGTTTGAAACCGACTGAAGCTGTGTAACGTCAAAGCTCCCATTAATAAAAAGACTGATGGGATTAAATAAAGCTTCGCTGCCGTATGATTTCCCCGTGTAGAAATAATTATTCTCCTGTCCCTTGAGAAAAGGACAAACAATCAGAATAATGAATATTGCGGCAGGTATTTTACCCTGCCGAAAAAGAGAAGCGAGCATTAAATTCAATGATTTATAAAAATTACAGAAGTAATTTAATTAATTGATATCAATAATCTCTGCGCGGAGCAGTTCGGCAGCCGATTTAAAATGCATTGGGGAGATGATCTATTTTGGGGTCTTCGGGATTCTCAAATAAAACAGTGACTACATCGAAACGGCACTCAACATCTTCGATATCCTTCTCAAATAAATAAAGTTCAGCAATCTTTTTTATCTGCTTAACTTTGGCCGGGGTTACACCATAAACAGGATCTCCCATCTCAAGGTTAAGGCGTGATTTAACTTCAACAAACACAAGGGTATCACCGTCTTTTGCAATGATGTCCAGTTCTCCTCTTCCGAACCTGTAGTTGGTTTCCAGGATGTGCAGCCCTCTTTTCCTAAGCTCTTCCGCTGCTTTTTCTTCCCCAAGTCTCCCCAGTTCTTTATGTCCTATTTCCATAATTCAATCAGACGGCGGTTCAATTTCAAATTCGAGTTCAGGTTCAAGTCCCTCTTCAAGGATCCTTCTTAAAAAGGTTTTCCTGTGAAGAGGTGAAGCACCATAGACTTTTAATGCTTCAATATGTTCCGGAGTGGCGTATCCCTTGTTCTTCGACCATAGGTATTGAGGGAAGCGCGGACAAAGTCGTTTCATAATTCTGTCGCGGGCCACCTTGGCTACTATTGAAGCGGCGGCAACTGAAAATGATTTTGCATCACCTTTAATAATAGGTATCACAGGGACGGAAAAGTCAAACCCTTTATTCCCGTCAACCAGCACCAGGTGAGGCTGAACTTTCAACCGTGTAAGTGAAGTATACATAGCAAGGAGTGAGGCCTGAAGGATATTTATCCTGTCGATTTGTGCATGGGAAATAACTGAAATAGAAACGGCAATAGAACGTTCAAGTATTCTTGGAAGGAGCTTTTCCCTTTCTTCTTCTGTCAGCATCTTGGAATCCCTGATTCCATAGATGACAATATCCTTCGGAAAAATTACTGAGGCCGCAACTACGGGACCAGCCAGCGGGCCGCGCCCCACTTCATCAGAGCCCGCTATTAATTCTATCTTATCTGTCCGGAATGAATTATCGAATTTTCTCATCTTCCAAAGTAAATTGCCGTAAGTCCGAAAATCATATTCAATTTCAAAATAAAACTTAACTTATTCAAGTTTGGTGTGCGGCTTGATTCAAGGAGCGATTTGATAACATATACAAGCAGAGGATTAACTACCGCCATTATGATCAAAAAATACTCAATTCCGTAATAGCCTTTTAAGAACGGAACAAAAGTAAAAAGTAACAGCAAAAGTAAAAAGGCAGATATAAGTTTTTTTGAAATATCTGTTCCATACAGCTGGGGAAAAGTTGTTATGCCCGCTGTTTTATCACCGGGAATATCTTCCACCGTTTTTATCCCTTCACGGGCAAAGTTTATCAGGAAGGCAAAGACTGCAGGTATTAATGCTGACTGTATGCTTCCAACAAGAAGTCCTCCGAATATGAAAACAAATCCTGTAAGAAATGAAACAACAAAATTTCCAAGGAGAGGAATTTTCTTAAGACCTATTGAATAAATGAGCAGCAGAAGATGTGTTAAAATGATAATCATTAGCACTACCCAGCCCAGGATCTCAGCAATAACAACAGAAATAAGTACAAGTAAAAAATAAAAGTTCAATGCGGCTTTTTTGGAAACCCTCCCTGAGGGAATCGGCCTCTGCGGTTTATTTACTGAATCAGTCTCATAATCCCATACATCATTTATAACATTCCCAGCACCGGCCGTAAGCGAAGCTGAAAGAGCTGCCAGCAGGACTATTTCGTTAATGAATGATATTCCCGAACAAATTATTACTGCAACAATTACAGACAGAAAGGTTATCAGAACATTAACAATCCTTGTGAGAGATATCAGGTAATAAATTTTTAAGAAATGGTTCATAAATGCAATAAGCTTTAAAGGAAATTTATAAAGAAAGAAAGATAAATGTGCAGTCCTTTTGACTCTGTAATTCTATCTGTGCTTACTTTCCTGGATAATATTTGTCCAAATCCGCCATAAGATGGTTCGGTCAGGATCAGGATGAAGGCCGTATTTATACCGTTGTTAACCCGGAGTAAAGACGGTTCAACGACGGTTCAACGCGCATTTTGTGGTTAAATTGTGGAAATATTAAACAGTGCAGTTGAAAGGCCTGGAAGCCGCCCCCTAATCCTGAACTCACAAAATTCAGGATGGATCTTATCATTCGTTTGCCTTAAACGATATAATTTCTGATTGTATATTATATGATTTTTCAGCTAAAAGTTCAACCTGTTGGTTTGCCGGCCTGAACTTTTTTACATCACTTCCGTATCGAATTCAAATCATCAGATTCCAAATTAAATTCGGAATGACAGTTTGAAACAGTCTCTTAATTATAAGTTATTAATTATGATTAGAATTCGTTTACTATACCGAAGTGTATTTTGCCTTCGGAGAATGAATCGCCTGCGGCCAGAGCGAAACTTACCCCCAGCACCCCGACTCCTGTCTCAATGTTCAGACCCACACCATACCCCGTTTTGAACCCTTCCTGCTTAAGAATGTTTCTTCCGGGTTCGGGTTTACGGTAGTAATACCCTGCATCAAAAAAGAGGAATGCAAATGTTCTTCTTGTAAGCAGAAGCCGGTACTCAAGGTTCCCCCAGCCTATTCTTGAGCCGAGGAACTGGTCTTCCCGGTATCCCCTGAGACTATTGGTTCCACCTAGTCTGAACAAATCGCTGTCCTCAAAAAAAGATCCTCTTAATTCTTTGCCGTGAAGTCCTAATGCAATAACCTGCCTGTTGAAAATCTGGTAATATCCCCCTATGTCGAGGGCGAACCTCTGCAGGTTTACATTTGGATTGATCTCTGAGGTAATGAATTCTTTGGGCCCGTAAATTTTCTTCCTGCTGAACGAGTAGGAAGTCATAAACAGCATACCTTCGGTCGGCGAATATGGATCGTCACGGTTGTCGAATTTAAGATTAAGTCCTGTTGTTAAGGCACTGCTGTTAAAAACAGTGAACCCGGTATTTTTGTTGATTGTAGGAATTACTTGTTCAGATGAAAGCAGTACGGATGCGGAAATATTTTCTGTTGCAAGATACTCTAATGCCCCGCCTACTTTTCTCTGCACATAAGTTGAATCCTGCTTGCGCTGATAAAAGTCACCGTTGATGTTAAAAGGATAACCAAAAAGCCACGGTTCGAGATATTTAAGCTCCATCTCCTGTGAATACCGGTCAAACTGCTGCCACCGTATCGCGGCCGCGCGTCCTGTTCCGAAAAGGTTGCGCATGCTTATGTCAACCAGACCGGTAAAGTACCCTTTCTCATTATCCTTGGTTCCGGGTATATAACCAATAATCCCGTCAAAGTTGTTTGTCTGTTTTTCTTTTAGATTCAGCGAAAGAACTCCCTCTCCTTCGCCGTTTATATAAAACTGCGGCGCATCTACTGGTTCAAAGAATCGAAGTCTGTTCAGCCTTTTCGGCAGCTCATCAATTTTTGATTGTGAGTACTTCTCACCATTATTCAGCCTTAGTTCACGTACAATTACATAGTCTTTGGTAGAGGAATTTCCTGTAATCTCAATTTTGTCGATCTTCCTGTCCTTCCCCTTCTTAAAATCAAGGTATACGTCGGCCAGACTTTCATCCCTTAGCGAATCATAATAAACATACACTGAATTGATTACGACTTTTGCAAACGGATTTCCAGAATCTTCATAATAACTGAGGGAATTTGCAATCGATGTTTCAAGCTCAGCTTTGTTAAATATTTCCCCCTCCAGGAAATCAAAAAGTGGAAGCACTTTTACTGTGTCTTCTGAATCTGCCCCTGCATAAACGAAATGATTAATATGTGTTGGCCTTCCCTCATCTATATGGAGATTTAATGTTACATTCTGTGAATCTGGGGAGAGTACTGCGTAGGTGGTATCGAACGTGCTTTCAAGATACCCCCTTTTGCCAAGCTCAACTGCAATGTTAATCCTGATGGAATCCAGAAGATTCTTATTGTACTTTTCTCCTAAATTCAGACCGCTCCAGTTAAAATAATCGTCATTATCAAATACACGGTTCCCCGCAACATTAATATCTTTAATAACCTGTGCTGATAACGAAGAAATGAATAATAAAAAAACCGGTATGTATTTAACGAGGCGTAACATCTAATGTTTTCATTTTCTTACCTATGGGAATAACTTCAACCCGGGATATAAGCCCATCGGCGTCTTCCCGGGGTACATTGCCTGCGTCAGTCCTTGCGGCATTCAATGCACCTAACGAAACTCCTAATTTTAATCCTTCTTCAAAAGTCAAATCGTTATGCCAGCCGTATATAATCCCTGCCATAAAACTATCGCCGCTCCCCGTGGAATCGAAAGTCTTAACCTCCGGCGGGATTACCTTAAAATGAAAATCAAAGTTAGAGGAATAAAAGGCCTTTTCTCCGTTTGTGAGGTAGCATTGCTTGATTCCCTTTTTATATAATTCTTCCATAAAGGATAGAATGCTGTCTTCTGTGCCTGATTCATAATTAAGCGAATTCCTGAGTTCGTCGATGTTGTTATGTAATATGGTAGGACCCGCATCTATGCATTCCTGAAGATGCTCTCCATAGGTATCACAGACCGAAATTTTATCGTACCGGTTAGCCGTCTCAATCCCGAATGGTATAATGTTATTGGTATTTTTACAGGGAGAGCTGCCGGAAAATATAACTATCTCGCAGTTCTGGATTATTTTATCCAGTTTTTCTTTGAATTCATCTGATTCTTCAGGAGAGATTTCAGGATTTGCTCCGAATAAACTGGTTACACTATGGCGGGTCTCATCTATCATTACTACTCCGTCGCGTGTTTCAGCATCTGTCTTTACGGCGGTGAAGTTTATCTCCTCTTTTCTTAAGATATCCCTTAAGAGTTTACCATTGTTCCCGCCCAGGAATGTGAACGCAAGTCCCGTGGTGCCAAGCTGGTTTAACTGCCGGCTTACATTTATCCCTTTACCCCCCGCCTGAATAAGCACTCTTCCATCCCTGTTGCTTCCGGGATAATTGATGCTCTTAAAAGAATATCTTCTTTCAAGCAGCGGATTTAACGTTACTGTAACTATCATAATTATCTATAGCGGTAATCATCTCCCATTAGCGGGGTTATTAATCTGTAATCCCCAAAGCCCGTCTCATCAACAAAAACAAACTGCTTATTCATCTGATAGTACTGCCAGATCTCGTAAGGTTTTGAATCTACATCAAATGGATGACGGTCAACATTATTAGGCGCACCCAGCAGGATAAAAACCATTCCGCGGTCGGTTTTCCAGCCTTTTATGTAATGGGAAAAATGCTCATTTGCATACTGGATCCGGCGGTAGTATTCGTTAAATACCTCATTCTCCTCGGTCGAGGGACTCGGGTCCTTCTTCTTCCAGAACTCAAGATATCGTTTGGTTTTCTCCTCTTTGGTTTTGGCGTCGTTTATATAATCGAGCTCTGACTGGGAGGCAATATAAACGAGCTGATCAACGGCAAGGTCAAGGTCCTTCACGGTAGTGGGAACACCACTCCATCTTGAATAGAAACCTTTTTGGGTGGATGCTACAGCCGCTCCGCTATTGTTAAGAAGGGAGATCGTTAAAAGATATTTACCCAGACTTATTGAACTGTCTTTTATTGTATGAAAAATCTGGGTCCTTCCGGAGTCAAGATGCTGCGATTCATTACTCTGAAAAACTACATCCTCTTTATCGTTCGTTATTATGTATTCCATTCTCATATCTTTTGCTGAATCTGAGTATGCTTCAAAAAATACAGGCACACCTCCTTTTTGAGTGGCTACATTTCCAGAAACATTCGGCAGAATTTTTCTTGCATCTTCTGCTTCTGACATTTTCGAAATAAAAATAACATCACTCAAAGAAGGGAATTCATTCAGGGATTTTACGGTAAAAGGATTTTCGGTAGAGTATTCTTTCTTGGATTCCTTATCCTCCACTGAACTCCTGATTATATACGTACCCGGAGGGAGAAAGAACGACTTAAAACTGAGGTTGTAATTGTTCTGACTGTTGGTCTGCTCAAATCCTTTCTCATTTACCTCTTCATTCCATACTTTCTCAACTATCAACTTATCACGGTTCTCATTAAAGATCGAAACGGTAACGGTGTAGCTAGCTGTAAATCCTTTATCGGATTTTACAAACTGTATCCGGTTGTACGGTACCTGTATAAAAATATCAACCCTTGTGCTTGAACTGTCAGGCGAATAAAAGTTAAGATAGTCCTCGAAAAATTTCGGGAGCGATCTGGTTTCATCCGGCTGATCTGCTGTTTCAACCTGGGCATGAACCGACTGGACTAAAAAAAGCAGCAGCAAGATCCCTATTAAATTTTTCATTTTTTTCTCCCATTCCCGGATATGTTCGCGTACAGATCATATTCATTATGATCGAAAACATCGACGGTATAAAACTCACCCGGTTTTAATTTTGTGCCGTTGGAGGGAACAAGGATCTCGCCGTCAACCTCAGGCGCGTCGCGGTACGATCTCCCTATGTAATAATCTCCTTCTTTACCCTCAATTAAAACTTCAAGCTTTCTGCCTTCATACGTCTCGTTTATCTTTAATGATATTTCTTTCTGAATTTCCATCAAAGTATTTTTTCTTTCCAGCTTAACTTTTTCCGGTACAGGATCCCCAAGGATAAAGCTGCTGGTATTTTCTTCCATAGAGAATGTGAAAGTTCCTATCCTGTCAAATTCAGTCTCTCTTACAAATTCACATAACTCCCTGAATTCCTCTTCACCCTCATTCGGATAACCTACAATAAAAGTGGTTCTTAACGTGATACCTGGTATCCGCTCCTTCAGTTTCCTTATAAGCTCCTTCGTTCGTTTCGCTGTTACGCCCCTCCGCATAGATTTCAAAACATTATCGGATATGTGTTGAAGAGGAATATCAATATATTTGCAAACCTTGGGATTGTTAGCGATTACATCAATAAGTTCATCAGGAAATTGTGAAGGATACACATACATTAAACGGATCCATTCTATGCCCGTAACCTCGCTTAACCTGTTTATCAGCTCAGCAATCATCTTCCTGCCGTAAATATCTTTCCCGTAATCTGTGGTATCCTGTGCGATCAATACAAGTTCTTTTGTATTATTCCTGGCAAGAAATTCTGTTTCTCTTACAAGGTCTTCAATCGTTTTTGATTTATGCTTACCGCGCATTAAGGGAATAGCACAGAAAGAACAGGGATGGTCACATCCCTCTGATATTTTCAGATATGCAGTATGCGAGGGCGACGAAAGAACTCTCTCTCCCAGAAGTTCGTATTTTAATTCTCCGCCCAGTTCATTAAGTATATCCTCATATTTTTCGGTACCGAACCATGCATCAACTTCAGGGATCTCTCCTCGCAGATCTTCCATATACCTTTCAGAAAGACACCCTGCAACCAGGATTTTTTTCATCTTCCCCTGGTTCTTAAGCGAAACAGCGTTTAGAATTGTATTAATCGACTCCTGCTTTGCGGCCTCAATAAAGCCGCATGTATTTATTATGATAGTATCAGCTTCGTCCGGATTATCAATAAGTTTAAGTTTATTAAGCTTAATCTGATTCATTAGTCTTTCTGAATCCACCGTATTCTTAGAACATCCCAGCGTAATTATACTAACACCGGATTTATTGTTGTTGCTCATACAAATAATCTATACTTCAAATAAAATTTTTAAGGTAAAGCAGAATTACAGGTGCTGAATAAAGGAGAGAGTCAAATCTGTCAAAAATACCGCCATGCCCGGGGATAATTCCTGAAGAATCTTTTACTCCTGCGTCACGCTTAAAGAGAGATTCTACAAGATCTCCAATCTGACCTATTATTCCGATAATAACGCCTAAAATAAATACTGAAGTCCAGCTAAGGAAGTCCAAAATAATTACTTTAGCCAGAAGCATCGTGAGTATGGCAAAAACAAATCCGAAGATAGCGCCTTCCCAGCTTTTTTTAGGACTAACACGCGGGAAAAGTTTATGTTTTCCGAGGCTTTTACCACCGAAAAAAGCTGCCGAATCGCATATCCATATAGCTGCAAGAATAGAAATTATCAGAAAACCGCCCCGCTGATATAGGTATTCGATCCTGGGATAAAACTCTCTTAATGCAAGTAAAGCATCTGCAAACAAACCTATATACAGGATACCCAGCAGAGTTGTTCCAATGTTCAGTATAGCTGAACCTTTATTCCGGAATAACTCAAAAAGGGTAAGGATTATTGTCAGTGCAAGGAAGATGTAATATATATCGAGATAATGGAAAAATTCATTTGTAAGAAGAAGCAGGATAAATGTTATCCCGGTAACGGTATTCAAATAAACGTTTTTATTCTTTACAAAGCTGCTGAATTCATAAAAAGAAACAACAGCTATCAATGCTGTAAACAGGAAAAAATAAATTCCCCCGAAATAGCTTACAGCAATAATAACCGGTATGGCAGCCAGGGAAACCAGCACTCTCTGAGTTGTATTGCCCAGCGCCATCAGGAATTATTCTTCCTCGTTTTCTTCACTATTCTCCTGATTCTTTACCTGTTCAATAAAGTTTAGGGCAGCCTGAACATCTTCGTTTCTTACATATAATTTCACAAGGGAAAAATCACCAGGGGCCGGAAAATTTCTGTCTTTCTGTGAAAGGATCGATGTTTTTATACCAGCACTTTCCAGGTTATC
This sequence comes from uncultured Bacteroidota bacterium, assembly GCA_963839165.1. Lineage (GTDB taxonomy): Bacteria > Bacteroidota > Ignavibacteria > Ignavibacteriales > Ignavibacteriaceae > DATFVA01. Next base: position 228,531 of record CAWIUG010000036.1, read on the forward strand.
CCTCAGCATTTCAACATCATATTCCTGACCCGATGTATAAACTACCTGCCAGTTATCTTCTGTCCATTCCTCCGGCTGAACAAAATAATCGTCGTCCACAAGCCTTGTACCGCAGTCGGGACAAATTGTTATTCCTTCAACGTATTCATACTCGCAATTTGGGCATACAGGCATATATCCTCCTAAGTAGTGATCTGTTTTGAATAAAATTTCCTGATCGTAATAATCAAACCAACCATTAAAAGAGATAATAATATTATCATTAATACCGCCGAATTCAAATCCACATCCGTTCCGGGTTTGGTATTAATAAGGTCTTCATTTCCGATTAGAAAATATACCATTATTGCAATAAAATTATTGGTAAAATGAAGACTCATCGGAACCAGGATGGAATTGCTTTTATAAGCTGCAAAGCCGAAATAGAACCCTAAAACAATTAAAGGTATCATTCCATATGGATTAAAATGATAAATTCCGAAGAATATTGCCGTGATAAGTGCGGCCCAGAAGGGTCTGATCTTTAATTCAAAACTCTTTTGTATGAATCCCCGGAACATAGTTTCCTCACACAGCGCGGGAACAACGGCCACTACTAATATTACAAGGAAGGCTTCATAGAAATTATGTGCCGTCAATAAATCGCCGTATGTCTTTTCAACAAGGTCGTTTAACGAATCGAGGGATGATTTTATGGAATGAATAAAAGGAGAACTTTCTGCCCAGATCTCTATTAGATAATTTTGTACGGTAATAAAATACTGCAATAGAGGAGTAAGTATTATTATTCCTATGCCGAACAGAACAAATTCTCTCCAGGATGGCACTCTTGTCCTGATTACAGCCGATACATCCAGATAAAACCATTTCGAAAATAATATTGCGGGCAGGAGCATAAAAAGGATCTGGCCGGCCATCGTCATTAGTCTTACAGCGTTAACCGGAGCACTTTCAAGGTTCATACCGAAGATCAGCAGAGTAATAACACCGCCTACAACCTGGTAAAGTATAAACCCGCCTATAAGACCAATAAACGCTGCTGCTATAGGATTTATCTGGGGCTGGATGCCTCCGCCCGAATCCTCGCCGGGTTCGTGTTTAATTTCTTTATTTTTATCAGGATCCTCATTTGAAGGATCTGGTTGTGAATTGTATTCGTCCATTCAGTGAAAATAATTAAATGGGCATTATTTTCCTATTTAATCAGACTTTAGGCGGATAAAATGGTTATTGTTTTGAAGTGAGCTTGCCCTTCAATCCCTCATAGGCAGTTAACTCAGCATCTATAGAACCAATAACTACTTTTGTCTTAACTTTTACCGGGATTTTTAATTCGTCGTCAGTCAGCCAGACGATAATGCTTCCCTCGCTTTTAAAAAGTCCGCCTTCCTGTACTAATGGCTCAACCACTATGCATTTAAAGGTACCTGCGGGTACACTAATGGTTTCTCTGCCAAGATAGCGTACATCAAGATCGTAAACCTTATCCTTATAGAAGTTTTTAAGGTGGATCCGGTCATTTACTTTGAGGTTTGAGTAATCGAATGTTCTTGCAAGATAGAATGCGGATACAATATCATTAACGTATTTTGGAATTTCATATTCGCCTTCGCTGGTTTTTGCGTTTCCTTTTCTCTGATCGAAAAAAGCGGAAAAGTCGCGGCTGTATCCCCCCTCCCGTATATGCTGTTCAAACCTCCAGGGGAATAGTCCTTTTGAATCAATAAAGGTTTCATACCGGTCGCGCACCTTGTATATCCAGTCGAAACTTGGAACGGAGTTAACTTCAAAAACAACGTGGTATGCTTCCCGGCCTGATATTCTTCTCATCTGAGGGATCTGCATAGTTGCAACCCCTGCGGTTACAAATCCATACTTAACATCAAAGGTAAGTTTCTCCCCAACCTTGAAAGCATTGTTTTCTAATGTTCTGAATTCAGGATCGGAATGTGTTGTATCGCTGCCGGCACCAGCATATGATATAACAGGCAGTATTAAAAAAAACAGCAGATATTTCCTGAGCATCTATTTTCTCCGTTCGTCTTGAATAAACTTATAAATTTTTTCTGTTTCATAAAAGATATCGGTCACTTCGATGCTGTTCATACAATTCAAGCGGCTGCACTGTTCCCTTGTACAGTCCGAACATTCAATATTAGGCGAAAAAATGACTTTTTTAGTAGTATAAGGACCCCATCTGTCGGCCGAGCAGGCGTCAATAAGGGGATAGAATCCGATGGTGTATTTTCCGAGAGCCGCAGCTATATGGATCGGTCCCGTTGAATTGGAAATGAAGATGGAGCATTTTTTTATCAGGGCGATCATTCCGGGCAAGTCAAGCTTTCCGGCAAGATTCAGTATTCCGGGTCGCAGTTTAAGGTTCTCACATAGATATTTTTCTCTGTCGCTTCCGGTAAGTATAATGTTTTCTGTGAGCTCTCCTGCGATCTTCTCAACCAGAGATCTGAATTTCTGCTGGGGAAGATCGACCGAGCTTCCACCGCTCCCCGGATGTATAATGATGATTGGTTTATCAATATTAATATCAGATCTTTTAAGGATCTCATCTATCTTTTGTGCGCTGGATTTATCGGGCACAAGATCAAATTCAACTTTGGAAGGACTTACAGTTTCTTCAATGCCGATTTTACTCAGCAGGTTTACATTATATTCGAGCTCATGTTTTTCCGCGTATTTCCTGTGCTCATAAATTTTCTGGTTGAACAAAAATGAATACCACCGGTATCCAGTGCCGATCCTGGTTTTTATTTTGCTCAGGTAGATAATTAGTGAGGTTACAAAAGTTGGATAAACTATTATCGCGGAATCAAAATTATAACCCGCCAGGTTCGCGACGTTCTTCCTGACAGGGATTTTCTTTTCGTTTTCTTTAAGAATAATTACATCATCGATGTATGGATGATTTTCAACCAGTGATCTGGTATAATTTCGTACAAGAAATGTTATTCTACATTCAGGGAGATGCCTCTTGATTATAGCCGCAAGGGGGAGTGAAAGAACAACATCTCCTATACGGTCAGTCCTTACAATTAATAAGTTTTTTGGTTTAATCATCTTCTGGAAACGAACGGATTATCTTTTATATAAAATCGCCAGTCCAATTCAGCTGATTTTTTTATCCCGATCCTTGTTGTCCTTACAATCTTGTCTGCCGGTATTTTCTTCTGATTGAGGAGATATATCCGGCCGCTGATAAGATCCTCTCCATAATACTCCCGTGTTATCCCGAAAGCCTGGCAAACTTTTCCGGGACCATTGGTTAAATTATGTTTTTCTTTTTCATTTATCAAAATTTTGCCGAACCGGTTATAGGCCATTTTGTCAATCCCTGTTACCGGTTCTATTCCTCTTATTAAAGCAGCCGTCCCATGCCCTTCCTTACCTGTAACGATATTACAGCAGAAATGTGCCCCATAAGTAAAATATACGTAGAAATACCCTCCTGCTTCGAACATGATCTCATTTCTTTTTGTTTTACCCCGGAAGGTGTGTGCGGCTTCATCAATGCTGCCGTCATAGGCCTCAACTTCTACAATTCTGCCCGCAATTATTTCTGAACTATCTGCTTTTACCAGGATTTTGCCTAGTAATTCAGCAGCTACTGTAAGTACATCTCTTTGATAGAAAGGGCGGTTAAGTTTTTTAAGATTTGATATATTCATCGGGAACAGAGAACAGAAGGTGTTATTCTTATTCGAGTTCTGATTTTAACTTCTCAATCTTCATCTGGTAATAATCCTTCTTTTGAGGATTCTTAGTTAGTAGTCTCTCATAAATCGTAAGGGCTTCTCTGAATTCTCCCTGATTTATATAAATATTTGCCAGCGTCTCAGACACTATTGAATCGCCCCCGCCTGGTTTGGATGACGATGGTTCAGCCTTTGAGTCAGTCATTGAATCAAAAGAAGATAATTCCTTCTCCAGACTGATACTATTATTCTTTTGGGGTTTTTCCTCCCCGAAGAAAGCAGGTTGATGAGAAGATTCAAAAAGAACCCTTTGCTTCTTCAGAGTCTCAACTTCCTGCATATAGTATTCATATACCCCGTGAGAACTAATAAGCTCACTTCCCTTACGGAAAGAATCGAGCGCTTCTTTATATTTTCCCAGAAGCATTAATGCTTTGCCGAGAAGAATGTGTGCGGTTGGGTAATCGGGATAAATAGATAATCCATCATTAAGGATCTCTTCAGCCCTTGCTGCGTTATTTTTTTCGATCTCGATGTTTGCCACGCGGACAAACAGCGGTGACCGTTTATTATATTCGTATATGAGGTTTACTTTATCGTTGAATGTTTCTGAAGAAGTTTTACTCAATATCCTATGCCTTTGCAAATGCGTGTTTTATTGAAGTTACAGCTACGAATGAGAATCCTATAAAAAACAGGATCTGAAAGGGCAATGCCGCTATCTCAAGGAAATATATAGAGGATGCAATGCCAACAAGACAATATACGGCCATTATTGCTTCAACATAAACAGAGAATCCCAGTTTCCTGGAAAGATATCTTTTCCCCATCCATGTATCCCGTTCAGATACAACTTTGAATTTCGGCGTACGCACAAATTCACTTTTCCGGTTGAGCAGACCTTCAATAACAGCACGTGAGTTATTTACTGCAAAACCCATACTGCCTGCCATAAAGAGAGGGAACAGGACTATTTTCTTTCTCCAGTCGGTTCTTATGTCTTTCTGTGAATAAAGGTAGAAAAGAAACGAGCTGACGAATGCAAGCACAAACAGCGAGAGTATTGCGAAGTATGCTTCGTGGGATCCGCTGTTCTTTATAAAAATTAAAGGTACGTTTAGAATGGCCGCCAGCAGGATAAACGGGAATACAAGGTTATTGGTAAGATGGAAGGTCGACTGTAGTTTGATCCTGAGAGGGATTTTCGATTTCCAGACCAGTGGTAAGATCTTCTTGGCTGTCTCAATCGCTCCTTTTGTCCACCTGAACTGCTGTGTCTTTAGTGCGTTTATTTCAGAGGGAAGTTCCGCAGGAGAAGTAAAATCGGGAAGAAACACGAAACGCCAGCCGTTAAGCTGAGCCCGGTAGCTGAGATCAAGGTCTTCTGTAAGTGTATCAGCATGCCAGTTGCCTGCATCTTCTATGCACTTTCTCTTCCAGATACCGCCGGTACCATTAAAGTTAATGAAAAATCCTGCCTTGTTCCTTACGGTCTGTTCAATTACAAAGTGACCGTCGAGGGCCAGAGCCTGTGCTTTTGTAAGTATTGAGTAATCTCCGTTAATATGTTCCCAGCGTGTCTGAACCATACCGACTTTCTCATCTGAGAAGAAAGATAATGTTTTCTTTAGAAAATTCTTATTCGGTATGAAGTCGGCATCGAAGATAGCAATATACTCGCCCTTGGCAGTTTTGAGACCTTCTTTCAAAGCTCCGGCTTTGAATCCCTCACGGGTGCCTCTTCTGATGTGCACAATATCGAACCCAAGCAGCTGTTTTTCACGTACAATTCTTTCTGTAATCGATGTCGTTTCATCTGTAGAATCATCGAGCACCTGGATTTCCATCTTGTCCTTAGGATAATCTATTTCGCATACAGCGTTTATTAATCGTTCAACAACGTAAAGTTCATTATAAAGTGGAAGTTGAATTGTAACAGAGGAAGAGAGATCGCTTACTGCTTTTGATTCATGTGTAACATCGCGGTATTTTTTATGATAATACATCATTATAAAACCGTGGCAGCCGAACACAAAAAGTATGAACAAAGAAACAAAGTAACCAATAAGTACTACATCGTCCATTTTAAAACCTCAATTATATATTACCATCCTGAAACAGTATCCAACAGGATATCTTCAGTTATTTTATCTATTGCTGTTTGTATTGCATCTCTTCTTTGACTAATACTTCCACCAGACGGGTAGTCACCATAGTTTGAGAATCTTTTATCGAAAATAGTTTTCCGTTTTACCAGGTCCTTATAAGTTACTTGTACATTGATGGTAATTCTTCTGGCCTCAACATTTTCACCCGCGGCAACAACCGCAGGGGCATCACTTAAGGGTAGAATCACACATTCAAGCAGCGCATCCGCATTAACTTTTTCGGTTACCTGGAGAGTATTATCGTTTATAAATTTCTGAACCAGCTGATCCGTTAATAGCTCTTTTAATCCCGGTTCACCAGAACCGCTTCTATCTTCCGCAATCGGTATTGCAATAGTTTTTAAGTGCTGTGGAACCGAAGCTCCTGTAAAAGAATATACACAGCACCCTGTAAAACTAAATATGAGTAAAGTTATAAACAAGAAGAATATTTTGGTTGAGACCCCTGTGAGTCTTGGATCAAAGTCCGATTTCCTTCGAATTTTTACTCTAAAGGCCATATTTCTTAATTTTTCTGAAAAGTGTTCTTTCACTGATCTCCAGCAGTTCCGCGGCGTCTCTTTTACTCCCCGGGTTTTATCAAGAGCCGCATTTATAGCTGCTTTTTCGGCTTCGGCAAGAGGGATTACCTGACGCTGTTCATTTCCTCCATAGTAATTATCATCCGGCCTCTGGTGCACAAGATCTTTAAGTTCTATAAGGTCTTTTTTGATTTCAAACAACGCACGGTATAGTAGTTCCCGGTCAACTTCCTCCGGTGTCCTCTTAACGAAAATGGGAAGGTTCCTCGGAGGAGCCTCTTCTTCAATTGAAGGGTGTAATAAGGCTACAAATGAGGAGGTATCGAGCACATTGTTTCTGTTAAGAGCAACAGCGGTTTCCATGGTATTCTTAAGCTCTCTTACGTTGCCGGGCCAGGGATAATTCTTAAGCAGTTCAATTGCTTCATCAGTGATTGGCTGGGGCCGTAGTCCGTTCTGTTCAGAGTATGATCTTGCAAAGTACTTTGCCAGCTCTTCTATATCAGCTTTTCTCCTTCTCAGCGGTGGTACATTAAGGGAGACAGCTTTTAACCTGAAATAAAGATCTTCCCTGAAATGCCGGGCATCCACTTCTCTCTGGAGGTCTTTATTCGTTGCGGCTATTATCCTTACATCAACTTTGGTCACTGTCTCTGCACCTATCTTCATAAATTCGTTTGTCTCAATTGCCCGAAGAAGTTTAACCTGTGTATGCAGAGGCATTTCTGCTATCTCATCCAGGAAGAGTGTACCTCCGTCAGCAATTTCAAAATATCCTTTCCTGCTCTCAACCGCGCCGGTAAATGAACCTTTTTTGTGGCCGAATAATTCACTTTCAAGGATCCCTTCGGGAATAGCTCCGCAGTTTACATTTACCATCTGCTTATCTGCTCGGCTGCTGTATCCATGGATGGCCCTGGCAAAAACTTCTTTTCCTACCCCGCTTTCACCGTAAATGAGGACGGATATATCTGAGCGGGCTACCTGCATAGTAATATCTACAAGGTCGTTCATCTCCTTGGTGGAGCTTATTATTCCAAACTTGGTTTTGAATTCCTCTGTGGTCATTTCAATCTAAAAGAGTGTATACTTAACCGTTAAATATATTACTTTTTAACTCTTTATTAAAGAATGCTTTAGCCTCTGTAACGTTTAACACTAAAATTTTGGCCGTCATAGCAATAAATACCCTGCTCTCTCCTGATTTATTTAATTTTGTTTGAAGGGGAATGATATATGGTCTTACTTATTTATTGGGACGATCTGCCCGTTCAGCTCAAACTGGCTGCTAACCGCCTGTAGAAAACTTTCAGCCTCTTCACGCTTTTCGAACCGGCCTACATAAACTACCCGGAAGTCCGTGCCTCCAACTGATTTATTTTTAATGAACGAATAATAACCCGCATCCTCAAACGTTTTTTTCAGAGAAACTGCATTTGAATCATTGCTGAAGGCACCCGCCTGTATCGTGAACTGATAGTCTTTTGTATCCACCGGAGATAATTCCTGGGGAGATGATACTTCATTTCCGGCAGGGATTTCTCTTTCTGCCAGTTTAATATATGGAGATGCGGGGTATCCTTCTTTTAATCTTTTCAAAAAACTTTCCGCTGTATTATATAACCCGAGAGAGAAGTAGTAAGAATAAAGACGATAAATTGAAGCATCCGCGTATTTACTCTTTGGGAAATCGTTCAGTACCCTGTTATAGATAGGAACGGCATCCTGACCGTTTTCTGTTAAAACTCCTTCAAGAAACAGCACGGAAGGATCATTAGGATAAGATTTCTTTAACTCCGGCAGGATCTGCAGTACTGAGTCCTTTGCTCCTGCTTCAACTAATTTCAGATAGCTGACAATATCTTTCTCCTGAGAATATAAAGGTATGGTAAGCAGAATGAGGAATGTAAAAAACAGGACTTTTGTTATGCTGAATTTTCTCATATTTGTCTCCATGTGAATAACCCGGATATAAATGGTCAACCAGTCATCCCGAGATCTTCTCATCAATTGAGCCTCCAATCCCCATGAATGCCGCCGAAGAGGGTGGCGTGTGTAGCCCTCGAGACCTTAGCCTTGATATAAGAACCTTCTTTGATCCTTTTATCGAATGGAAAGATTACTACTTTATTAGTGTCTGTTCTGCCCGCAAGGAACTTATCCGACTTTCTGCTGAAACCCTCAACCAGCACTACTTCCTCTCTGCCTATCAGCTCCTGGTTTTTCTCAAAGCTTATTTTCTGCTGGAGCTGGATAATTTCCTGAAGCCTTTTTGTTTTAACTTCATCTGACACATCATCATTCATCTTATAGGCTTTTGTTCCTTCTCGGGCGGAGTATTTGAACATATAAGCACCGTCATATCTTACTTGCTTCATAACATCAAGGGTCATAGCATGATCTTCCCAGGTCTCAGTGGGAAATCCGGCAATGATATCGGTAGAAAAACTTACACCTGGAATTATTCTTTTTGCCTTATCGATTAACCCAAGATAATGCTCAATAGTATAAGTTCTGTTCATCAGATCCAGGATCCTGTTTGATCCGGATTGTACAGGAAGATGAATATAATTACAGAGGTTTGAGTGTTCTGCGATCGTGTAAAGAAGCTTATCAGATAAATCCTGAGGATGCGAGGTCGTAAACCTTATCCTAAATATCCCTATCAACCATGCAGAGGCGGCCAGAAGATCGGCAAAATCATAATTCGTCATCAAGGTATGAATTAACATTTTGACCAAGCAGAGTAATTTCTCTGAAACCTCTATCCGGATAATTTCCGGATTCATCAACAACGGAAACCAGTGGCTTGCTCCTTTCTCGCCCTCGGGTAAAAGGAACTACACAGAAGGTACAGAATTTGTCGCACCCACGCATAACTGAAATCCAGGCCTGAAGTCCGTCTTCACGGTAGGGAATTATATCATCATAGGTTTCGGTTTTGGATAACCTCACACCTATTCCCTTCTCACCGTTGAAAGCAACGTCTAATAATTCCGGAAGTCTGCGGTATTCATCGGGACCAACGATCAGGTCAACTATCTTTTTCTCGTCGATCAGATCTTTCCTGAGTCTTTCTGCCATGCAGCCAAGGATACCAACTATCAGCTCCGGCTTTGAATTTTTAATGGTCTTAAAGTTACCCAGCCGTCCGTAAATTCTTTGCTCAGCGTTCTCCCTTATACTGCAGGTATTCAGCAAAACAACATCTGCATCATCCGCACTTTTGGCGATGCTGTATCCGTAATTATTAAGAATACCCATAACTATCTCTGTATCGGCCAGGTTCATCTGGCAGCCGTAAGTCTCTATATATACTTTGTTTTCTTTCATCTTAAGCTAAAATATAAGGTTAATGAGGCAGGAGTTCAATATAAATAGGTTTCAACAGGTATCATGGTTAAACGTTTGTGAGATAATAAAGAACAAGGTTCAGCAGAATAAAACCTGCAAGGGCGAAAATGGTCAGAATAATCCGTCTTTTCTTCTGCTTCGTCTTAAAAATTTCGCCGCCCAGGTAGACATGGTTCTTATCAGATTTTACAAATCCAAGCATATTATTATAAATTTGTGAGGGCTAAAGTTAAAGAATTTAAGGCAACGGAATCAAGCATAAAAGAATTTCGCATTGTCATTCCGAATTTGTTTCGGAATCTCACCCCCCGGGATCGTCACAAAATAGATAGAGGCTGTCAAGATACTGACAGCCTCTTCAAAGATAACCAGAAAAATTACTTAACCAGCATCATCTTCTTAACAAGAGAAACGCCGTTTGATTCCAGCTTATAGAAATATAAACCACTGTTTAATCCGGTTGCGTTGAAATCAACGGTGTGATTACCTGATTTCATTAAACCATTAACCAGGACTGCAATCTGCTGTCCCAGTACATTATAAACAGTTAATTTTACATTGCTGTTCGATGGAACAGAAAAATCAATTTTGGTTGTCGGGTTGAACGGATTCGGGTAATTCTGAGCAAGATCGAACCTGGCAGGAGCATCAATGTTTGTTTCAACTATATTCGAGTATTCAGAAGATCCATCCAAATCAACCTGTTTCAGTCTGTAGGAATATTTACCGGTTTCGAGATTATTATCCGTATAAGAATATTCGTGTGACTGAGTTGAGGTTCCGTTTCCATTAACAAATGAAATATTTGTCCATCCCGAATTTGAACTCTTTCTCTGAACTTCAAATCCGCGATTGTTAGTCTCTGTAGCTGTCTTCCAGTTCAGTGTTACTGAATTGCCGCTTACATTTGCTGTAAATGATGTTAACTCTACAGGAATTACATCGCTCCAGGTTGTTGCAACTCTGATCCCATCAATGATCAGGGTGGGTGCGCTGCTGCTAGTACCCTGTCTTATGGTTACAGTAGAAATATCATTTGCGTCCGTTTTCGTTGTGTTGGTATATGAATCAATTTCAGGATTAGCGGGTTCAACCGGAGGTACATCAGAATTTAACACATATATCGAAATGGCATCATCATTAGCTGAATCAGGATTAAAAACGTATTTGGTAACAATTAGATATGTTGCATCAAAAGAAAGTTCTGTGGTCCCATAAAAAGCACCTCCCGAAACCTCATTACTTTTGCTGACGCCAATTAAATATCCTGCACCTGAACTTTTAAGGTGAATTCTATCGTAATAATTAGTCTGAGAACTTGCAGCTGAAAGGGCAATAAAATAATCACCTGATTGAGCTGAGGTAACATCTATCATAAATGCCACATAAACGCTGCCTGACGAAGGTCCCGGATTAGCGAAATTAACGTAAAGGTCTTCTCCAGTTGAAGCCAGAGTGACGGCATTACCTGAATCGTACGGATATCCCGGAAAGGTCAGACCGGGAGAAGTGACAGTAATTGGGTTTACTACACTTGAACCACTCCGCTGCCAGCCATGATCTATTAAAAGATCGCCTGCCGGGTAATCAAAGTTTTCAACGTACGGAAAAGCATAACTGGCTGATATAGTTCCCTGCATCGTAGTATGAATATTGCACTGGTATGTATAATCGCCAGGATATTCAACTGCATAAGTGTAGGTATCACCGACTCCGATGAAGGTATAATCCCAGGTTGCGGCACCTGAAGGAACTGAAGTTGACGATGTAGTATGTGTACCGCTGCTCAGCGTCCAAACAACAGTATCGCCTACATTACAAACAATGTCTGCCGGAGTAAAAGCAAAGTTGGCTACATCAACATTAAAGGTATTTGCCGAAGCTAAACCTATCAGTCCCGTTACCAGAAAAACAAGAAGTAAAATTTTTTTCATTACAGCTCCTCAGATAAATGATTGAAACAATAGTACCTAAAAATTCAGCAAATTGAAATTACTGGATATTTGCATCTGCCGCAAGCAGTTTAAATAATTTAATAATAAAATAATATATTGTTGTTTTATCTTACTAGTAGTATCTGGACAGCAAATAGGGACATTGTTTTAGAAAGTAGTTAAAATATTATAATAACATCAATAATGAGTCAGGTGTCAGAAGCTTTATGCGAATTATGTATTATTATTTGAACTGTTGACAACTATTAATTGTTTTAATAATAAAACTGCAAATATTATGACAAAAAAGATAATAATGACAGGCGCAACGGGTTTGATCGGTACAAACCTGGCAAAAGCTCTGACTTCACGCGGATATGAGATAACTGTGATTACGCGGGATGTCGATAAGGGCCGCGAAGCCCTATCCTTTGTTCAGAATTTTATTCGGTGGGACTATCGTAAACCTGAGACATGGAGCAGTCAATTTGAAGATGCCTTCGCAGTTATTCATCTTGCAGGCGCAAATCTTGCCGGTAAAAGATTTACGGAATCTTATAAGAGGAAGGTTTGGGACAGCAGGATTATTAGTACTAAAAATATTGTTAATGCTATTGCCGGGGTGAAGAAAAAACCAGCCATCCTCCTTTGCGCCTCTGGAATAAATTTTTATGGCGACAGCGGAGACAGGATCCTGACCGAGAACTCTGATCCAGGAAATGATTTCCTTGCAGATTTGTGTGAGGAATGGGAAAATGAAGCGGCTAAGGTGGAGAGATTGGGAGTGCGGAGAGTCAGCATCAGGACGAGTCCTGTTCTCAGTACTCAGGATGCCATGCTTAAAAAATTACTTCCATTGTTTAACTTCTATATCGGTGCCTCTCTGGGGAGCGGGAAACAATGGTTCTCCTGGATTCATATTGACGATATAATAAATGCTTATGTTCATTGCCTGGAAAATGAATCGGTAACGGGACCGGTAAATGCATCTTCACCAAATCCTGTTACGATGAATGAATTTGCTGAACAACTGGGGGATGTTCTGAACAGACCTGTGTTTTTCAGAGTTCCAAAACTGGTAATGAAGGCAATGATAGGAGAATCAGCAGACTTTATTACAGCTAGTCTTCGCGTTGTGCCGGAAAAGCTGGAAGGATCAGGATTCAGATTTGCTCACCCGCTTTTAAAAGATGCCCTTTCCGACGCAGTTAGAAATAACAAATAAGCTCTCTATAATGGATGTGGGTGATCAGCATCCTTAAGGAAAACCCCCGGCCTGCCTTGCTCAAGCAGGCCTTATTTAATCAACCGATAACTTTTGCTACTTCCTCATCTGTAAGTACGGGATCAACTTTAAAGGTTAATTTATTCGACCATTCCTGGATCCATTTACCCATTGCGTCTGTATTATTGGTTTCAGCAATGATAAATCCCTCATTACCGTTTATACTGTGCCATCTACCTTTCATTGTGACACCTTCAGGTGGGCGGGCTCCGGTCTTCTTAAATAATCCCTGTACCTCATCTCTATGTTCAGGCGTGACCTGATAAGTTATGTGGAACTGCATTCTTAACTCCTTTCTGACTTTTATAAGTCTTATTTAATTGAATAAAGCTTTCTCTCATCGTAATGATTACCCGAAATTAATTGTCATATAAAGGTTTCACTAATAGAGAACTGATAATATTTAATTTCCTGCTAAGTGAAACCTTTTAACATTCCTGCTCAATTAATTCCTTTCTACCACACCTGTTGGAACTGTCTTTTTGGGCGGCATAGGAACGATCTGAGATACTTCCTGCTGATACCTGCGGTATTCGTCACCATGGAATCTTACAAGATCTCTCTCTTCAAGTTGAATACCCACAAGGATATATCCTGTAGTGGCAAAAGCAAAAAGCAGATGCCCGACTGTCATATGAGGTGCGGCCCAGAAGGCAATAATAAATCCAACCATCAAAGGGTGCCGCACTATTTTGTAAAAGAATGGTTTTACAAAATGCGGAGGGTTCAGTTCCTTGTTTTTCAGATTCAGATAAACCTGCTGAAGTCCGAAAAGGTTAAAATGGTTGATAAGGAACGTTCCGAAAAGCACGATAAACCAGCCTGCGAAGTAAAGCGCTGTTAATAAAGATCCGGCAGCAGTTCCCTGCACATTCCAGATGTCGGCGGTTATCGGTCTCCAGTATACAAATAACAGAATAAGTATAACGCTTGAGAAAAGAACGTAGGTGCTTCGTTCGATCGGTTTGGGAATAAACTTCGTCCACCATCTCTTAAATCGCTGCCTTGCCATTACACTATGTTGAACAGCAAAAAGGGAAAGCAGCAGAATGTTTACAATCCAGGCATTTGCGTTCCCGCTCCGAAAACCAGAATCTATAGTTTTAGGGACAAGCAAATCACCAACAAACCCTATGGCATAAAGAAATGTTACAAAAAATATGGAATAACATATTATCCCATACAGAAAAAAAAGAACACGTTTCATCTGAACCTCCTTCATATTATATATATTTGGCCTTATTCTTCTTAACAATGAAACATCGGCATCAGACTGTAATCATAGCCATCATCACCGACTCCTGCTGTTTATCATTTTATTCACAAATGGTTTCATCCTCAACTGTTATCTCAACCGGAAATGGTGTTGTTATTATTTTGTAAACAATAGATGTTTTTTTTCCCAGTTCACATAAAAATTTTTTTTCTTTATAAGAAAGCTCATTTCCTCTTATCCTGAATTTCATCCTGATATTTTCAAGAATATTTCCATCATCGTAACTGAGTCCGAACATATATCTCAGGTCGATCTTGCCCTCAATCTCCGATTCAATATCGGTAAGTACAATACCTCTTGCCGCAGCTATGCACACTATAGAATTCGTTAAACAACCCGCCAGAGCGTTAAGCAGGTACTCTACAGCAGTGGGTCCGTTATCCTCGCCAAGCAGTGAAGATGGTTGATCGATTTCAAATATGAACGGGGAAACCCGTGTAGCGTCTTCCCGTTCGGCTCCGTAGAATCCTTTTATTACCGACCTGCTGTGACCGCCATTCATCCACGTATTATTCACCCTGAAGATAAATTTTGCAAGAGAAGGGTGCTGCCTAATGGCATCCATCATTTCAAATAACCGGGACTTGTCTATTCCGTTTACCTTGTCAGACATTTTCAAATCATTGATTAAGTGGTTATACCTTTTGTGAATGCATTTAGAATGCCAGACAGGCCTGGTAGGAATAACATCAGAATTTCTCTGATAAGAGGCTTAATAGTGAATTGCATACTCACGGGATCCCGTTGATAACGAAATCCCGCGGGTGAATTTATGAGATTTAGTAACCCGGCAACTAATGATAATTTGAACCAGTGCCAAAAGGTTTTACCTGAAGTCTTATCAGACAGAGCTAATGTTTATTTAACCGCTTTCGGGCAAGTCGCCGTTGAGAAGGTTAGTGACACTATTTTTTCAGCTGCAGTGATTTAATTTTTGAACTTAAGGTTGTTGGGGGGAGTCCCAGGAGATTTGCCGCACCACCGCTGCCGGAAATTTTCCAATTAGTCGACTTCAAAGCACGTATGATATTTTCTTTTTCAAGTTCCTGTAACTCTTTTTGCGATAATATTCTAATGTCGCGGGATTGGCTTGTATCCGGAGTTGAAGGCTGACTGTCCGACGGCAGTATACCTTCGAAACTAACTGTTCCCTCTTTAGCAGTTATTACAGCTCTTTCAATTATATTCTGAAGCTCACGCACATTTCCCGGCCAGCTGTAGGAAAGCAGTCTTTGCTTCGAATATGCTGAAAGTTTCGGAGCATCCACACCGAATTTTTTGGAGAACCGGGTTATAAACTCTTCGGCCAGCCTGATGATATCGTTACCTCTTTCTCTTAATGGAGGTAAATTAATGGGGTAAACATTAAGCCTGTAATACAAATCCTCTCTGAATTTCCCCTCCTTTATTTGCTCACTTAGGTTCCTGTTCGTTGCGGCGATAATCCTTACATTCACTTTTCTTGTTCCTGAGCTTCCCACGGGTTCGAATTCTCCATCCTGAATTATCCGCAAAAGCTTCGATTGCATATCAAGCTGCAGATCACCAATCTCATCAAGAAATATCGTTCCTCCGTCAGCAAGCTCAAATCTGCCGATCCTTCTTTTGGTAGCTCCGGTAAATGCTCCGCTTACATGTCCGAAAAACTCACTTTCAATTAAAGATGGAGGAATAGCAGCACAGTTAACTTTTATCAGAGGTTTGTTTTTTCTGCCTCCTGCCTGGTGTATCGCTCTGGCTGCAAGTTCTTTCCCCGTACCGGTTTCCCCGGAAATGAGTACGGTACTGTCAGTTTTGGCTATAAGACTTATATCCTTCAGCAGATTCATTATAGGACGGCTTTGACCTATAATTTCATCGAAATCATTCAGGAGTTTAAGTTCCTCTTTTAAGTACTCTGTCTCAGCTTTAAGTGAATGGATCCTCTTTTCAGCTTCAAGCTTGTCATTTATATTGCGCAGGATAACTGTATAAAACATTTCGTTTTTGTTTTTATTCTGTGAAATTGTTGCTTCGGCAGGAAAGTGAATTCCGTTTTTGCAGTGAATATTAAGATTGTCTGTAATCCAGATATGTTTTCCTCCTTCTTCCAGCTGTTCAAGTTCTTTGAGTGCGCCAAGAAAAATATCCCCGCTTTTATCAGACAGAAGTTCCATGAAATTTTTCCCTAATACTTCCTCAGGCATACATTTAACCAGCCTGACAGCGGCCGGATTCATCATCGTTATCTTAAACTGGTGGTTAAGTTCGATGATACCGTCCATTGCACTGTCAATGAGCCTGCGAAGCTTATCTTCTTTCTCGTGAATTTCTTTCTCCGCTACTAACCTCTGTAATTCTGCTGCCGCACGACCTGCGAAAATCTGGAAAATAGCTTCACTGTTTCGTTTCAAAGGCATTGGTTTGTCATCGATTACTGCAAGTAGTCCTAATGTTTCACCGTTAACATCAAGCAGAGGTGCCCCCATATAACTAACTACTTTAATTCCAAAATCAGGAGAATCGGGAAATAATCCGGAGACGTTTTCTTTAATGTGTACAAACTTTTTTTGATCAATAACATTTTCGCAGGGAGTGTTCTCAACTCTATATTCAAAATCCTTTATCCAATGATTTTTGTAACAAAATGCATGAGCACGGAGAAGGCGTAACTCTTCAAAATATTCCGTTACCCAGGCTCCGGAAGTGTCGAGAACTTCACAAAGGTTCCTGACAAGAGCATAGAAGAAATCAGAACCGGTCTGGCTGGAAGTACCTTCAAGGATTGCTCTCAAAGCGTAGTTTTCCTGTCCGTTATCGGTTAACATACCTGATCATTTATGTTACTAAGTTAAATTACTTGAATATAAAAACGATAGGGCGGTATAGCAATACTTAAAATTGCAATTTTTCTTATCTGTGAGCTTTGAGAACCCTCAATTAATAGCCGCATTCCTCCCCTGCTTCCCCTCCACCCCCACCCACCCAGCCTACACCCCCAAGCTTTCCACCCCACCCCACTATTCACACCTCCCCCCTTCCCCACACCCCCTGTCCGTTTCCCTCACCCCCACCACACCCTCCCCACTTTCCACCCGCAGTCGCCTTGCTTCCCAAATGGTTTTTTGTGGATTTAAATATTATTATTTTATGTACTAGAAATTAAAAGGGTATCAATGGTCATTAAACACACTGCTGAATTTGATATTGCTTATCGTTTTATCACCGAAACAAATCAAAATATTTTCCTTACCGGTAAGGCAGGCACAGGCAAAACAACCTTCCTGAAGTACCTCCGTTCAAATACTATGAAGGAATGTGTGGTTGCAGCACCCACAGGTGTAGCCGCAATAAATGCCAGAGGTGTTACACTGCATTCTCTTTTTCAGCTTCCTTTCGGAATAATAGTCCCCTCCTCCGGCTATTCCTTCAATAAAGCAAATATTAAACGTCATCCGTTACTTTCTAAACTTCGGTACAGCAATGAAAAACTGGAGCTTCTCCGGAACCTGGATCTTCTCATTATTGATGAAGCAAGTATGGTTGCTTCCTATATAGTAGATGCAATCGATTTGATATTACGATATGTTAGGAAAAGTCCTCACCGTCCTTTCGGCGGAGTACAGGTGTTGTTCGTAGGCGACCTGTATCAGCTTCCTCCTGTCGTTAAACGGGATGACTGGGAAATTTTGAAGGAATTTTATTCATCAATCTTCTTTTTCGACAGCTTTGTACTGCGCGAAAATCCTCCTGTTATCATCGAGCTTAAGGAAATATTCAGACAATCGGATGCGACTTTTATTGAAATCCTTAACGGTATAAGAAATAATAATATTTCAGAGGGGAATTTCAGGATACTTCAGTCGAGACTCTTAACTGATTTTGTCCCGAAGGACGAGGAAGAATATATAACACTCACAACTCATAATCAGCAGGCAGATGAGATAAATCGCGTGAAATTGGATAGTATTCATAGTCAAGTTCACCGTTACAGGGCGGATGTGATAGATGATTTTCCCGAAAATGCTTTCCCGGCCGAAAAAGAGCTTGAGCTTAAAACAGGAGCACAGGTTATGTTCCTGAGGAATGATATTGAGGATAGAAAATATTTTAACGGAAAGATAGGAACAGTGACGGAGCTTGGTAAAGAAATTATAAAGGTTAAATGTAAAGATGACCTTAACGAGATAGAAGTGAAGAAGAGTGAATGGGAGAATATAAGGTATAAACTTGATCTGGTAACCCGGGAAATTACTGAGGAGGTTCTCGGCAGTTTTATCCAGTATCCCCTGAGGCTGGCCTGGGCGATAACAATTCATAAAAGTCAGGGGTTAACATTTGATAAAGTGGTTATAGATGCACAGAGAGCTTTTGCAAAAGGACAGGTGTATGTTGCATTAAGCCGCTGCACCTCGCTGGAAGGTCTCGTACTTAAAACCCCGGTTAGCAGGATTTATCTTGGGGGGCATCCGGATTTTATCCAATGGCATAGTGATAATCTTAGTAAAGATCTGCCGCTGCGGTTTGCTGAATCACGACAGTATTATATGCTTGAAGAGATTGAAGATATATTTACCTGGAGCAACTGGTATTATGAGCTTATCGAATTCAAGGAGTTCCTTGAAGATAACAGCGAAAGAATAAATGAGGGTTCTTCGGAATGGCTGCCAGGTTTAATTAAGGGACAGGCAGAATTGTATGAGGTATCCCAAAAATTCAAGCAGATAATCCGAAAACTTAGCACCCATCACCCATCGATTGAGCAGAACGAGGAACTTCAGGGAAGGTTGAGGGAGGGAGCTTCATATTTTTATACCGAAATATCTAAATGGAGAGATTGTTTTCTTGATCATCCAATAACTGTGGAGACAAAAAAGATTTCTTCAGTGATAGATGCTCACTTTTTGTTCATTAACCAGCTGCTTGAAGAAATTCTGGATAAGATTGGTTTTTGCCGTAACGGATTTATTCTGAATGAATATCTTAATAATCGCACTCCTTCAGTAAGACGAGAAAAGAATATCCGGAGTTCTTATTCAACTAAAAAAAGAAATACGGTGGAGGAAACTATCAGGCTATTCCGCGAATTGAAAGGTCTGGAACTCACAGCCGTTGAAAGAGAGCTCACGATTGAGACTATTGAAGGCCATATTGCGAAGGGAATCAGACAGGGACTTATTAAAATCACAGAAATATTCCCGGAAGAAGAGGTCAGGAGAATCGCCGGCTATTTTCCCCGGGATCTGACAAATATAAGACTCAGAACGATAAAGGATAATGCCCCTTCAGAAATCAGCTTTGGGCAATTAAAAATTGTTCTTGCACTTTTACAAAAACGTGCAGCAGAGGCTGATGAACCAGATGACATAGGCTGACCCTAAACTCAAGTTCAGAGAGTTCAGCTCTTCAGGACCTCAATGCAGATATATTGCTATAAATTTTATCCAGGTATTGTGTCTCTCCGATAGCTGTAACCACTTCTTTTTAACCGATCCCCATCTGCTTTAGCATGTGATGCTTCCGGAAATGCTCACAGGCTCCATAATGAGTCTTTAAAGTAAAGTAAAGTTTATCCATTTCTCATGTTGGTCACCATTCAGCAGCTGGATCGGGGGCTAATAAATTAATATTTGGCAGTCCACTCGAGTTTATCCGCTCTTGCGTGACCCCTGCACGGATTATAATTATAGGGCATAAAAAAACCCCGATCGGATGAACGGGGTTTTATAAATTAAAATTTGGCAGCGACCTACTCTCCCACACACCTGCGCATGCAGTACCATCGGCGTGCCGGGGCTTAACTTCTCTGTTCGGAATGGGAAGAGGTGTAACACCCGGGCTATAACCACCAAAATTTAAACTTTGTGCTGAATTGTATCAACATCTCAAAAAAATAAAGAAAGACTGAAAGAGCCAAGCCCAAACAAAAAGAGTGCTATCGTGTGAATAAAAATTAAACGGTTAAGCCTCACGACTTATTAGTACTACTCGGCTGAAAGTGTTACCACTCTTACACCTGTAGCCTATCAACCTCGTCATCTCCGAGGAGTCTTAAGTCCATAAATGGAGGGATACCTCATCTTGAAGCGTGCTTCGCGCTTAGATGCTTTCAGCGCTTATCACAACCGAACATAGCTACCCAACGATGCCACTGGCGTGACAATTGGTGCACTAGAGGTTCGTTCACTCCGGTCCTCTCGTACTAGGAGCGACCCTTCTCAAGTATCCTGCGCCCGCATAGGATAGGGACCGAACTGTCTCACGACGTTCTGAACCCAGCTCACGTACCGCTTTAATTGGCGAACAGCCAAACCCTTGGGACCTTCTTCAGCCCCAGGATGCGATGAGCCGACATCGAGGTGCCAAACCTTACCGTCGATATGAACTCTTGGGTAAGATCAGCCTGTTATCCCCGGCGTACCTTTTATCCTTTGAGCGACGGCACTTCCATTCGCAGCCGTCGGATCACTAACTCCTGCTTTCGCACCTGCTCGACTTGTAAGTCTCGCAGTCAAGCTCCCTTTTGCGTTTACACTCGCCGCATGATTACCAACCATGCTGAGGGAACCTTTGAGAGCCTCCGTTACATTTTAGGAGGCGACCGCCCCAGTCAAACTACCCGCCTAACACTGTTCCTGATCCTGATTCAAGGACCGAGGTTAGAATCCAAATAAAGCAAGGGTGGTATTTCACCGTTGGCTCCACCGAAACTAGCGTCCCGGCTTCAAAGCCTCCCACCTATCCTACACATACTTTATCCGAACCCAATGTTAGGGTGCAGTAAAGGTGCACGGGGTCTTTCCGTCCATATGCGGGTAACCGGCGTCTTCACCGGTACCACAATTTCACCGAGCCCGTGGTTGAGACAGTGCCCAAATCGTTACACCATTCGTGCAGGTCGGAACTTACCCGACAAGGAATTTCGCTACCTTAGGACCGTTATAGTTACGGCCGCCGTTTACTGGGGCTTCGATTCAAAGCTTCGCATTGCTGCTGACCTCTCCTCTTAACCTTCCAGCACCGGGCAGGTGTCAGTCCCTATACATCGTCTTGATTGACTTCGCAGAGACATGTGTTTTTGTTAAACAGTCGCTTGGGCCATTTCACTGCGGCCTCGTTCTGCTACGATCGCGAAGATTTTCACTTACTAGAGGCACCCCTTCTCCCGAAGTTACGGGGTTAATTTGCCGAGTTCCTTAACCACGGCTCACTCGAGCACCTTAGAATACTCATCCCGTCTACC
>CAWIUG010000036.1:255000-484228 GCA_963839165.1 uncultured Bacteroidota bacterium
CATTTCATCAACATTCGACATCCTGATCATCATCATATTCTGAAATCTTAACAGGAAATTTGTCAGCTTCTCATTAAGTACTTCCGGCATATTATTTAAATTGACTCCATAATAGTTCTCCAGCAGTATGGGCAGACTATTTCCTGTGTAAAGCTTCGACCTTCTGAGCGAGGCATCCTGCTTGAATCCGCCGCTCTTTTCAATTACCTGCTTAATTGTGGTGTTATTCCTGGTTACTGGTATCCTGCCTGGATTATTAACTTCACCCGCAACGATTACGCTGAAGCCTTTTTTCTGTGTTTCCTTTGCTACTACTATTATTCCGTCTCCCCTCTCCAGAGCCGGATTACTGTCAATATCAGTTTTAATTATCTTAATTTCATCTCCGGTATAATTAAGGCGGTGAATCTCAACACCATCTATATTCTCATATGCCCCATTTATTCCCCGTGCAAGCTCAAGAGCATCCTGGAGGTGATCGCCTTCAACAAAGAAAAACTTACCCGGATTGTTTACCGCGCCTGAAACGGTAAACGAACTGTGCTCAAAGTCAGGCTGTGGAAAAATTATTACGTCATCGTTCTTAAGGTAGGGATTATTGGAAAAATCTCCGTTTAACCTGAACTTCTGAAGATCCAGATGCAGAACCTCTCCGGATGCCCTCTTTAATGTAATATTACGCAGTACGTAGTTGTTTAGTTTCTTATCAAGCTGTTCCAGGAGCTGAGGATCATTGGTGGTTTTTGACATTTCCACTTTGGCCTGGTCAAACATCCTTGTAACAAAAGCATCTACCCGCTCTGTAATCAATGCCGGAAAAGTACCTGTTATTACAAATTCGCCTCCGATAGTGACACTGATAGTCCCCATCTGCAGCATGTCGTTGTTGCTAAGTTTTGTATCAATTTGTGCGTAGCTGTTTATAACAAAAACTACAAGGAACAGCGCACCAAAAAGTTTTTTCATTTAAGCAGTCTTCCGTTGTTTATTGTATTTTTCAGAGTTGATATTGTAATTTATAATAGTCCTGGTATTCACCTGAGATTATCCTCCCCCACCACGTTTCGTTCTGGAGGTACCAGTCGATTGTTTTTTCTATTGCATCCTCAAATGTAAATTGCGGTTTCCATCCCAGCTCGCTCTGGATCTTTGTTGAGTCTATGGCATACCTTCTGTCGTGACCGGGACGGTCTTTCACATATTCAATCATACTCTCAGGTTTATTCAGATAGTTTAAGATCAGTCTTATTATCTCAATGTTCGGCATTTCATTAGATGCACCAATATTATAAACCTCGCCGGGTTTTCCATTCTGGAATACAAGGTCGATAGCACGGTTGTGGTCGTCTACAAAAATCCAGTCGCGCACGTTCATACCATCCCCGTAAACCGGAAGTTTTTTGCCGCTTAATGTATTTAATATCATCAGAGGGATGAGTTTCTCGGGAAATTGAAAGGGTCCATAATTGTTGGAACACCTGGTTACAACCACCGGCATCCCGTACGTATGGTGAAACGATAATGCCATCATATCCGCTGCGGCTTTGCTAGAGGAGTAAGGACTATTTGGCGAAAGCGGTGTTTTCTCAGTAAATAATCCATCTTTGCCCAGACTTCCGTAAACTTCATCCGTGGAAATCTGTAAAAACTTTTCTACCCCGAATCTTCGTGAAGTCTCTAACAGAACGTTCGTGCCCAATACGTTTGTCCGGAAGAAAATCTCCGATCCCAATATACTCCTGTCGACATGAGATTCTGCCGCAAAATTTATAACATAATTTATCCCGAACTTCTCAAATAGATAACTCACAAGTTCAGGATTGGTTATGTCGCCTTTAATAAAATAAAAATTTGGATTATCCTCGCATTGAACAAGGTTCTCAAGATTCCCGGCGTAAGTAAGTTTATCAATGTTGATGATTTTATAATCGTCATGCTCATTGAGCACGAAGTTTATAAAATTACTGCCGATAAATCCCGCACCACCTGTTACTAAAATATTTTTCATATTAGAAAGCAAAAAATCCCAGGAAAATTCCTGTTTGAATGAATAAACTATTACCATTAAACCCGGAAGGAACATCAGCTAGATCCTGGTCATTTTCTATCGTCCAGCTCTCTCCCAGCGAAAGCTGGTAGCCTCCCCCTACCCTGAGCGATACAAACCTGTAGATCGGAACATCAATATTCAGCGTAGGTGAAATCAGCCAGTAGGATCCGGATATCCTTCTGCTGATATTATCAGTAGGCGAACCGGTTGAGCTGAATTCTCCTGTAAGGTCATTCCAGGAAAATCCCCCCTTGTTTTTATAAATTTCAGCAGTGATACTTCCGCCTCCTATCATAGCACCTATGGATATCCCGAAGTCCCTTACAAAAGGTAGGGTGTACTCTATTGTCAGTCCCCCTCCACCTATTGAATAATCAACTTCTCTTCTGAAGTTGTCGGAAGATGATTGAACCATTTCGGAAGTAGTGCCGCTAAATCCTCCACCACCTATTCTTAAAAACTTGATAAGTCCTATGTAAAAGAACCCTGCCCCGCCCGTGGTAAATATTGCCTTATTTGTCAGTTTGGGAAAATCGGTTGGGAGTGCATTATTAAGGGGATCTATATTGGGGAAGATGAAACCTGGTGTAAATCCGCCGCCGCCGCCGAAAGGAGCATCAAAATATTTCGATTCCTGCGCCAGCAGTGCTGTCGTGATAAATAAACTCGTTATCAGAACCTGGTATATTTTTTTCATAAATCTAAAGTTGTTAATTTATAAATTTATCAGAAAGATGACTGAAAAACAAAGGATCAGGTTAAAACTTACATAAACAAAAACCTTATTTTTAGTCACTAATTAGGGTATTCTGATGGAAATAGTTATGGTTGCAGTCAAAACTGCTCGTTGTAAAAAAATTATACTGAAAGGAGATTTGATTAAATGGAACAACTGCTGGGAGCGCATACATCTATAGCCGGAGGGGTGTCGAAGGCTGTTGACCTGGCCGAAAAACTTAATTTTACTGCTATGCAGATCTTCAGCAAGAATAATAACCGCTGGTCTGCAAAACCTCTCGATGATACAGAGATTGAATTATTTAAAATGAAGCTCACTGAATCAAACATAGATTTCGTTGTTGTTCACGATTCTTACCTGATCAACCTTTGTTCATTAAGTGAAGAACTGCTTGAGAAATCGAGGGAGGCTTTCGTCGATGAACTTCTGAGATGCGAACTGCTCGGTATTCCTTACCTGAACTTCCATCCCGGTGCCCACGGTGGAATGGGTGAAGAAAAAGGTCTTAAGCTTATTGCGGAATCACTGAATATTGTACATCAGAAAACCAGAGATTTTAAGGTGAGCAGTATGCTTGAAGTAACAGCGGGACAGGGAACATCACTTGGATATAGCTTCCAGCAGATCAGGGAAATCATCGACCTCGTGGAAGAAAAGGAAAGAATGTCGGTATGCATAGATACCGCCCATATTTTTGCTGCCGGTTATGATATCCGCGATCCCGGGAAATACCAAGAAGTAATAAAAGAGTTTGATGATATAATAGGATTGAACCTGCTGAAGTGCTTCCATATGAATGATAGTAAAAAAGAACTTGGCAGCCGGGTTGACCGTCACGCTCACATAGGTGAGGGTTTTATAGGGAAGAAAGGTTTTGCAAATATTATGAATGATAAGCGGCTTGCAAAAGTCCCGAAAATTCTTGAGACGCCCAAAGGAAAAGAACAGCTTGAGGATTTACAGAACCTGAAGGTTTTAAGAAGTCTTATTAAGAAGAAAAGTTAATCTTCCGAAAGATTTTTCTCGGTCGGATCAAGGGGTTTCAAAACCATGATACCCGTGTCTTTCTTCACTTTGTTGATGTATGATGCAAGGGGTTCTTCGGTTATCTGAACAGAAGTCCCCGGATGAGGCGCATGCAGCAGGTGTATTCTGTTATCCTCCATTCTTACAGCTATTCCTACGTGACTAACATCCAGTCCCGGTATGCTTGTGGTAAACGCAATTATGTCCCCGTTATCTATCTGGTTCTCAACAAACCCAACTCTTTCCTTCGGAACATAGAAATAGTTCCTGCGGTTGATCTCCGCCTCCTGTTTCCTGATTTCCTTCAAAAATTCAGGATGTCTTTTCAGCTGGGGGTAGCTTTCCGGATGAGACGACATAAAATTCACATGGAACTGTGTGGGTTTTCCGCCAACAAGTTCTGTAACGTCATCCACAATTCCTTTTTTCTCATTATCATATATCCAGTCGGTAAAGTAATGAAGCCTGCTTGGATATTTGTCAATAACCCCGCTGCGGTATCTTATTTTCTGCAGCTCATTTTCATAGTCCTTAAAGGAAGTTTTACCCAGCTTAATAAGTCTTGCGAACACAAGCACATTCTCAACAAAGGTGGTACAATCTAATCCCGTTAAGTTTATCACCAGTTCCTCATCACCCTTTTTCTCAATGCCATGCGATTCATAATTTGTTCCCATAAAAGTCTTTCCTATGTCAGCAACGATGTCCCTCATAGGTTCCTCAGCAAGGTCAGCCGAGGCGGCATATGAAAATTTCTGTCTGCAAATGGTGAGGTCACTATCTGAGAACACCTGTGAAAAGAGTGTCCCGGTAAATAAAATAATCAGCGAAAGTATTTTAATGGAGGTTCTCATATTAAATCTTTTTATTATATGATATCTTCGTTATTCGGTATCATTGAGTATTCCTCTCTCTGCCTGGCGTGAGCAAGGTTTTCAAAACGGGCGTATTCTTTTACGAATGCAAGCCTGATATCACCTGTCGGTCCGTTTCTTTGTTTCCCGATGATCACCTCCGCTACTCCTTCGGTAGAGGTTCCATCGTCCATAAAGGTTTTAATTCCGTAATACTCAGGACGGTTAAGGAAGAGAACGACGTCGGCATCCTGCTCGATAGATCCTGATTCACGGAGATCTGAAAGCTGGGGACGCTTATCGTTCCTTGTCTCAACCGCACGGTTGAGCTGCGCAAGGGCTATTACAGGAATATTAAGTTCTTTTGCCAGCGACTTAAGTGACCGCGAAATATGTGAAATTTCTCTTTCCCGGCTTTCTGAGTTTGAGGGTCCCTGCATAAGCTGAAGGTAATCGATAACTATCATCCCGATATTTTTCTCCGCCTTTAGTCTCCTTGCTTTTGCCCTTATCTCAAGAACCGTTTGCGCTGGTGTATCATCAATGTAAAGAGGACTCTCAATCAGCTTATGAGCATTTTTACTCAGTTTAATTCCCTCTTCGGAAGGAAGCTTCCCTGTTCTTACCAGGTGCGCGTTAAGCCTTCCCTCTGCACATAACATACGAATTACCAGCTGTATCGTAGCCATCTCAAGACTGAACAATCCTACCGGCACTTTATGGTCCACCGCTGCATTACGCGCAAGGGTAAGAGCAAGTGCAGTTTTACCCATTGAGGGACGGGCGGCAATAATTATTAGATCGGATTTCTGGAACCCGCCAAGCATCTCATCAAGCTCATAAAAACCTGTAGGTACTGAAAACTTTTGTTTCGTATTAGAATGGATTGCCTCGATATATTCCAGTGCATCCCTTACCGCGCGATCCATCCCGGTGAAGGATTTCTTAAGATGAGATTCGGTTATTTCAAATATCTTACGCTCTGCCTGGTCAAGTATATCAAAAGCATCCTCGGTTCCATCATAGGCTGCCTTTGCAATCTGGTGTGAACTGCTTATCAATCCCCTTAAAATTTCCTTCTCGAGAATAATTTTTGCATGGTATTCAATATTGGCGGCAGAGGAAATATTCTGCGACAACTTACTTAAATAAACTGCTCCTCCAGCCTCCTCAGCCTGCTCTCTCTTCTTTAGTTCTTCATAAAGAGTAACTGTGTCAATCGGCTCGCCCGATTCAAACAGAGAGATCATTGCATCAAAGATCAGCTTATGCTGTCTAAGGTAAAAACTTTCTGTACTCAGAAGTTCAATTGCTTTGGGAACAGCCTCACGTTCAATCATCATAGCGCCTAGTACTGAGGCCTCTATATCTGTTGCTGCCGGGGGTTTCACATCTGCGGGGATGAGTTTGGAAATGTCTTCGTTATAATTTTTTGATCTGGCCATATCTGCTTATTAAGAACTTAAATTGTTAACAACTTATCAACAAGATTTTGATGCTGTATAATTATGAAAAAATAGTTACAAGCATCTGCATATGCAAGTAAATTCGATAACACTTAGAAAGAAGTCGCGTTACATGAAAATATTTTTCCCTCCCGGCATCCGGTGATACCATTGAAAGGCTCTTCTCTGCCTTACAATCGTAGCCAGGTTCGCTAAACTAAGAGGATAAAATTGATATCCGGCGCTACTGCATATCGTCGTAGATTTTACGAAACATCTGAACGTCCTCCCAGCAGCCTCTTTTCCAGTTGGGGTTGCGAAGCAGAGCAGCAGGATGGTACGTCACCATCGTCTTAATCCCTTTGTACTCAAATACTTTACCCCTCATATTGGTTAAGGAATCTTTCTTCTTCAGAAGTCCTTGTGCAGCAGTTAAACCGAGAGCCAGAATAAGTTTGGGTTTAATTAACTCTATCTGCCTGTTGAGATACGGGAAGCAGGAATCCATTTCTTCCGCAGCAGGTGTGCGGTTTCCCGGGGGACGGCATTTTACGATATTCGCGATGTAGACTTCATTTCTTTCAAAATTTATCGCCTTAAGAATATCATTAAGCAGCTTGCCCGCTCTTCCTACAAATGGTTCTCCCTGTTTGTCTTCTTCGGCGCCGGGACCTTCTCCCACAACCAGCACATCTGCATCAGGATTTCCTGTACCGAATACAAACTTGTTACGCGATTTATGAAGGGGACATTTGGTACAGTCTTTTATCAGATTATTTAACTCTTCAAGGGATTGGGCTTTTTCCCAATCTTCCTTCGAATATTCTAACCCGGGAATTTTCTCATCTCCTTCCATAATATTTCTTACTAATTCTGTCTTTCGTTGTTTCGCCAGATTTTTTTGAAGTTCACTGGAAGTTTCAAACAGGTTATCGCCGAAAATTTCTTTCTGGTCAAGCAATGCCTGAATTATTTCATCTTTAGTTTTTTTGTCCATAACATCCGGTTATTTGTAAGAAGGAAGATAGAAGATCAGCCCATGACCTTAAGAATTTCTGTGAGAATTTTGTTTGCTGCCTGGAATTTTGATGATAGTCCGAACTTAGCAGTTTTACCATCTTTATGAATAACAGTAATTTTATTTGTTTCGAATTCAAATCCGCTTTTATTATCCTTTAAAGAATTCAGTACAATAAGATCGAGGTTCTTGCTCTTTAGTTTCTTCTTAGCATTTGCAATTTCATTATCTGTCTCTAAAGCAAAGCCCGCAGCAAACTGGCCATCACTCCTTTTTAATGTACCCAGTATGTCGCTTGTTTCTTTTAGTTTAAGCGAAGACAGATGGTTAGTTTCCTTTTTAATTTTGGATGAAGAAACTTTCTCAGGTCTATAATCAGCTACGGCAGCAGCCATAACCAGTATATCTGCAGCAGGAAATTCTTTGGTTACCTGCTTCTTCATTTCTTCAGCCGAGCGAACCTTCACCCGTTTGATTTCGGGGTATACCGGCTCTGACGAAGGTCCTGATATTAGGGTAACGGATGCACCGCGCAGAAACGCGGCTTTGGCAACTGCATAACCCATCTTTCCTGAAGAACGATTCCCTATAAATCTTACAGGGTCAATATCCTCATAAGTTGGTCCCGCTGTTACAAGGATTTTCTTTCCAATAAGATCCTGTTTATAACCAGATAACACAAGTTCAGCAGCATCTGTTATTTTATTGGTTTCTGCAAGTCTGCCTTTGCCTGTCAATCCGCTTGCTAGTTCGCCCTCTTCCGCCTCAACTATATAATACCCAAAATCTCTTAGTTTTTTTATATTTTCCTGCGTTATACGATTCATGTACATATCAACATCAGCAGCGGGAGCGATTACCAGCGGGGATCGGAGAGCGGTCACGAGTGTAGTTAATGCATTATCTGCAAACCCGCAAGCGATCTTCGCCACAGTATTTATAGTTGCCGGAGCAATGATCATAAGGTCGGCCCAGGTTCCATAATCGATATGCCAGGTATTTACCTCACACCCGTCTGCCTGTGAAGTCGGAAAAGTATTAACAATTACTTTATTATATGTGAGAGATGAAAATGTCAGGGGGGTTACAAACTCAAGAGCGGAAGGAGTCATTACAACCCGAACTTCCGCACCTCTCTGATTCAGTTCTCTTACAAGGTAACAGGCTTTGTAAGCCGCGATGCCGCCTGTTACCCCGACAATTATTTTCTTCCCTAAAAGAACGTCATCAGACATTATATAACTTTTTTATTTAACTATTCAATTCCGGTTTGTTCTTATAATCGAAGTCGACTTCACCTTCAAGCAGTTCATGCAATGCCTGTACATGTGGTTTCTCTCTCTTTTCAAAATCAAGCGCTATCTTCAGCTGAGCAGGGTTATCGAATTCCTCTCCCTCTTCATCACCGGCCGTAGTAGGGATCGTGCTGACGAGGGCATTGTACTCTATCTTATTCTCATCATTTATCTGGCGGGCTCGTTTAGCTGCAACAATTGCAGCCTCATAAATATTTGCGGCCTCCAGATCGATCTGTCTTAAATCAACTGGTTCTATGAACATTTATTTTTTCTCCTTCATTATATTTTCTATTAAACTTTTTATATCCGAAACTGCTTTTTCAATCTCAACGTTATGTATAAAATAATTAAAATTATCCTTAAGTCTCAATTCCATTTCTGCCCTCTCAATGCGCTTTTTAAGGTCAATTTCGTCCTCTGTCCGCCTGTTTTTCAGCCTGTTTACAAGCTCATCGAAGCTTGGAGGCAGAATATAGATCAAAACAGCATCCGGGTAAATTTCTTTGATCTTCAGGGCTCCCTTAACATCTATCTCAAGAAGAACGCTCTTTCCGCTATCAAGGTTATCGTCTAAAAAGTGCCTGAGGGTTCCGTAATAATAATCATAAAACTTTTCCCATTCAGCGAATTCATCACTTTCAATTTTTTTCTTAAACTCATCTTCTGTTAGGAAATAGTAATCTTTCCCTTCGGATTCGTTTATCCGTTTTTTCCTGGTGGTTGCAGAGACAGAGAATACAATTTCCGGAAATTCCTTAAGAATTCGTCTTACAATGGTTGTTTTTCCGGTGCCGCTGGGAGCAGCAACAATAAATAAAATACCTTTTGAATCCAAATATCACTCGATGTTTTGAATCTGTTCGCGAATCTTTTCAATTTCTTCTTTTACAAGAACAGAGTTGTGGGTAATTGATGTAGAGATAGTCTTTGCAGATATAGTATTCGCTTCACGGTTCATCTCCTGGCAGAGAAAATTCAGTTTCCTTCCAGGTTCCTCGTCATTTTGCATGCTTTCAAGGAAGAATTTGAGATGGCTCCGGAGTCTGACGCATTCTTCTGTTATCTCAGCTTTATCCGCGATAAGAGCAAGTTCCAGTTCCAGCCGGTCGGAATAAGAGGTCACATCTTCAACCAAAGTTTTCATCCGTTCCTTAAGCTTAGCAAAATATTCGTTCACACTGTGACCCGATTCGTTCTGGATCTCAGTTACCTTTTTCTCAATCGTCTCAATCCTTTTCTGCAAATCCTTTGCGAGTTCTTTTCCTTCGTTCCTTCTCATCTTCTTTAATTGCTCAAGTGCTGCCTCCAAAGCTTTTTTTATTAGCTTGAAAACATCTTCATCATAATCTTTATCACTCTGAAGGAATAGGTCCCTGTTATATAACAGGTGCTCAAGTTTAAGTTTCTCGGTTATCTTAGATACTTTCTTTACTTCTTTGAGCAATGCCAGGTAGGCTTTAAGCTTATCCTTGTCTATAACAGAAACCCCATTGGCAGAACTCAGGTTTTTTAATGTAAGTATAACGGATAGTTTACCGCGACTAACCTTGCTTTTGATTATCTCTCTTATTTCATATTCGCGGTTCATAAGGGAGTTCGGCAGTTTAAGGTAGATATCGAGGAAACGGCTGTTAACACTTTTAACTTCCAGTTCAACTGAAAAATTATTGTTTTCAGCTGCACCTTTTCCGTAGCCGGTCATACTTGAGATCATTGAGAAAACCTTAAATAAAGAATGTTAAAAATAGTGATTTCCGGGACGGTAATCAAAACTTTTTGTCCGTGGTTTGTCATCGGTGTTACATGGCCCCACTGGTGCTTCCTGCCCGTTTCTTGATAGCCCCACCGCTTCTTTCTGTCCGTTTCCTGATTTAATGCTGATTATGATTATTGGATCTCAACCTTAAACCGTTAGGTCTTAGATTAAAATGCTTCGCCGATACCGAAATGAAATACAACATTATTCCAGAAATTCTTATGATAGATCCAGGTTTTATCATCAGGATTATAGAGTTTAAATGCAAAATCGAGGCGGAATGGAGCCACTGAGGAGTAATACCTGAATCCAAGTCCGGGCGATAAAGCCAGTTGATCGTACCTGAACTTATCGTATCCTATCCAGGTATTGCCGTAATCGAAGAACAGGGCTGTTCCGAAGCTCTGTACGAATTTATACCTCCACTCGAAAGATCCCTCGAGCAGAAAGGTTCCTCCCTTCACGTTCACCCCGTTTATCCCATAAACCGTTGTTGCGTTTCGGGGTACAAGTTCATTAGAACGCCAGCCGCGTACCGAGTTGCTTCCTCCGGCGTAAAAGGTGCGGTTAAGCGGAAGTCCTGCGTAATCTCCATGATAGATTTGTATTCTACCCACCTTAAATTTCGTGGCGAAGATAGACATGTTCCGCTGGTTAAGCGATAAATAGTAGGTGGAGTTCAGAGAGACTTTATAGAAAATAGATCCATTAAACTCATCGTGACCCAGTTTCCCTATAAAATATGGAATAGCATTCGCGTGCTCAAACAGGATAGAAATAACATAACCTTCTGTGGGGAAAAGGATATCGTTGGTTGTCGTTCTTCCGAAATCGGCACCGATAATTGAGAGAAGTTTTCTGGATAGACTATCATTGTTCGTACGGTAGACCTCATTGCTCTGCTCTACGTTATAATAAGTACTTAAAAAATTTATCGCCGTAAACCTCGGCAGTTCAAAGTCGAAGGTGATCTTCGAACCATAGACTGTATTATTATACCTTGTCTGCTTATTTATTGTAGCATAATTCTCCCATGTTCCGAAAATGGGTTTGCTGAAAAGGTAAGGCTGCTCAATAGTTATTCTTGCGTCCAGGTAACCGAGCAGGGTCGTATCACGAAAAGAGAACTTCCTGAGAAGAGATCCGTAATCTACATTGAATATGTCCTGCACCCCAAAGGAAGTGCCTATTGTTAGTTTCCTCGCTTTACCGAAAAAATTTCTCCTGATATAGGATAAACCCAGACCTGCATTAAGGGCACTCTGCTGGTTGTTTACAATGATTTCAGGCGATAATTCGTTAAGCTTTCCGATGTTTGCTTCAAGTTTTACGGGAACCTTTGAGTCAGTTGTATCTTGTTCAACTCCCGTTAAAACTATTGAATTAAATAAGCCTGTTCTGAACAGACGCTGCTGGCTCTGCCTCAACTTATCAAGGTTATACAGCTCTCCGCTTTTAATATCGCTTATATCCCTCAGCATACTTTCCTTAACATAAGCAGCACCGTCGCCTGAGGTAGTAACAGTTACTGTGTCTATATGGTACTCTTTTCCTGTGGAAAAATAGATATCCATATTCGCCCTGTTAGCTGCAGTATCAGTTACCACAACGGAGCTGTCGAAACGGGCAAACATAAAACCATTGTTCAGAAGGGTTGATACACCCGACTGAACTTTTTTCTGTACAACCCCCTGAATGTACCTGTCGGCTGAGTCAAACTTAACTTCGTCTAAAAATTTCTTTAGGGTAATTTCGGGCACTCTTGTGAGTCCCTCAAGATTTACCGTACCATAGTTCGATGCCTTACCCTCATCGATAGTATAGGTAAGTGTAACCTCTTTATCAGTTGTATCAACATCAAAGTTGTTTTTAACTGTTGCTTCAAAGAAACCGTTCGCTTTATAATATGATTTTATCGCTTTCATATCGATTGGAATGTTTGAAGAATCGAAGTATACCGGTTCACTGCCAAGACTGGAAAATGAGTGCAGGAATTTCCAGAACCGCCATGGGGTTTCCTTCGAGAGAATTACATCACTTAGCTGTTGAGACGAAACGGCACTGTTACCCTTAAAATTTATCGTCTGTAGTTCGTATCGCGAATTCTCCTGTGCAAAAACAGTTACAACAGCAAAAAGTAAAATTATTAGGGTAAATTTCATCATTGCCAATTGCCGGTTTATTCATCCAAATCAATATCTTTATCTACTATTCGGAGGTCAGGATAATCCTTTTTGAATACACCAAGGAAATAGTTTTTTGCTTCAGGGATTGTATTGTCAGAAATAAAAAGTGATATCCTGCTTCCTTTTTCCGTAAAGAGGTGTGCGTAAAATGTCTGATCTTCACTGAAATCAACCAGGTAGGCGAAAACTTCCCCCCCTCCGCTCCCTAAATAGTAATCAAGTGAATTATAATATATCATATCATAATCCTGTGAGAGAAGCTTTTCCTTTCTTACCACAGCATCCGTGAACGAACCTTCAAGCAGAGCAGTGCTGTCAACTTTCGTGAGTGCCGAGCTATCCTGATTCAACAGGTAAAATCTGATTCCCCATTCGTCAGGTTTGTTTATTTCGGTTCCTGCGGCAAATTGCTTTGTTGTATCCTTATTGAAATTTCCGGCAACGGTGATCTGAACATCGTTACCCAGAACTTTTTTTGCCCCGTTCATAATTGCCTCCGGGGTGTTGAGAGCGGCTTTATTCTCAGGTGTTCCCTTCTTTTCGCCGCACGAAGATAGGATAAGGGAAAAAATCAGAACAACAAGGTAATACATTTTATTGGATGACAACTTTGGTTCCTTTCGATACGACTGAATAAAGTTCGTAAATATCTTCGTTGCTTACTGCTATCGATCCGTCTGTCCAGTTAAAAACAAAAGGCAGGTTCTTGAAAAAGAGATTATACTCACCTATTCCGTGGATACTGACATCATTCCCCAAAGGGGTTTCAAGTTTGGGACAATCCTCGTAATAGAATTCAAATTTCAGCTGATCAAACTCCTG
Organism: uncultured Bacteroidota bacterium; assembly: GCA_963839165.1. Lineage (GTDB taxonomy): Bacteria > Bacteroidota > Ignavibacteria > Ignavibacteriales > Ignavibacteriaceae > DATFVA01. The sequence goes on from CAWIUG010000036.1 coordinate 268,195, forward strand.
CTGCGTGATCAGGTTTTTTCTTAAAGCCTCAGTAATGTCGTTTATATTAGGATAATTTAACTTTAATTTGATATAGTATTTATGGTCTTTATCAATCTGGCAGATCTGGTAGGACCCTATCGGTGTGGCGAAGTCGTTTGCCAGGGTTTTAGGATTATGAATATTCTTTCCGAAGCTGGCATGATAACTTTTAATTAATACGGTATCCTCGTATAAATTAAGGCTGTAATCTTTTCTGTTAACCACAATATTTGGATCATGAAGCTTTGTGAACCCTTTTTCAGTCATAGCTTCCTGCAGCGGTACTTCTCTGAGGTTCAGGATTATTCCATATACAATTACTCCTATAATAAAAAGAATTATTCCCCCGCTGAAAATTAGTGCGCTTTTCAGAATTTTGGGATTGAATAATCTTTTAAGAAGTGATACCAGCTTATGTAAATTTTCTGGAATATTTGATTTCATTAAATACAGGGTTGTTCTTCAATACCGTGAACTATCCGATGTTAAAATTTAGTTAAAAAAAGAATAATATTTCACATAATCAGAGGATATTGACCAAACCGAAGAATAACTTCGGTGCCATATGGAAATAAAAAACCCGGACTCTGCCGGGTTTGATTATCTGATTTAAAAAGCTGTTAGACTTCCATTATTTCCAGTTCTTTATGCTTCAATATATCGTCGATAAGTTTGATGTGTTCATCTGTGAGTTTCTGTGATCTGTCCTCAGCATCTTTTAACTGGTCTTCCGATATTTTCTTATCTTTCTGCTCCCTTTTCAGGTGATCGTTTGCATCCCGCCTTACGTTCCTGATAGCAATCTTTGTATCCTCTCCGAACTTCTTCACCAGCTTAACCAGTTCCCTTCTTCTTTCCTCGTTTAGAGGAGGTATAGGGATTTTAAGGTTTGTTCCATCGCTTGCCGGGTTTAATCCTATGTTTGCTTCAAGAATTGCCTTATCAACAGCATTCAAAATTGATTTATCCCATGGGGTGAATGAAAGAGTATGCGCATCCAGAACATTAAGGTTGCCTACCTGACTTACAGGAGTAATATTACCGTAATATTCAACTTTGATTCCATCCAGCAGCGCAGTTGTAGCTTTGCCGGATCTGATCTTTGAAAGTTCTCCTCTCAGAGCGTCTATGGATTTATCCATTCTGGATTTTGCATCTTTTAATATTTGTTCCATAGTATCCTCTTATTTTATTTTTCTGCAGCTATTTGATTGTTATTGATTGTTGTACCTACCGGTATTCCCTCTGCCAGTTTAAGCAAATTACCAGGAATATCCATATTAAATACAACCATCGGAAGATCATTTTCCTGGCAAAGACTGACGGCAGTCAGATCCATAACACGTAGGTTTTTTTTCAATATATCAAGATAAGAAATGTTTTCATATTTCACCGCATCAGAATGTTTTTCAGGGTCAGCGTTAAAAACGCCGTCTACTCTTGTACCTTTCACAATAACGTCGGCTTCAATTTCAACCGCACGAAGTGAGGCTGCGGTATCTGTTGAAAAATAGGGATGCCCGGTTCCGGCGCCGAAGATTACAACCCTTCCTTTTTCAAGGTGTCTGATCGCCCTCCTCCTTATATAAGGTTCAGCAATTTCCTCCATCTTAATTGCGCTCATCAGCCTGGTCTGAATTCCTTTTTTTTCGATTGCGTTCTGCAAAGCGAGTGAATTTATCATTGTCGCAAGCATACCCATCTGGTCGCCGGTTACCCTGTCAATTCCCTGGTCAATCGCGCTAAGTCCCCTGTATATATTCCCTCCGCCAATCACAATACCGAGTTGGACGTTTTTTTCACGTACTTTTTCAATCTCATCGGCAAAAAACTCAAGCACAGTATGATCGATACCGAATCCTTTACTTCCCATCAAAGATTCACCGCTGAGTTTAAGTAGTATTCTCTTATATTTCAGTTTCTTATTCACAGTTCTTACTTTCAGATTATGTTTGGAGAATTGCCGGTTAATACCGGTTTAAATATAAAAAAAGGTCTTAAATTATTTAAGACCTTTTGCAGTTTTAAGCTGATTTTATTTGTTTTCATCACCTAGATGAAATCTGCGAAAGTGATCAATTTTAACATCGGAATTATTCTTTGAATTGAATTCCTTCAGTAAGTCACTTACAGATTTGGAGTTGTCTTTTATGTAAGCCTGTTCTACAAGGCAGTTCTCCTGGTAATACTTATTCATTTTACCCTGGGCTATCTTATCCAGTATCTGCTCCTGTTTGCCTTCCTTACGTGCAACTTCTTTATATATTTCTATTTCTTTTTCAATCATGTCTTTCGGAACTTCCTCTCTGTAAACACAGATCGGTCTCATAGCCGCAACCTGCATTGCGATATCCTTACCAAGTCCGGCAAGAGCATCGGCATGATCAGCTGCATTATTAAATACAACCATAACACCCAGCTTTGAACCTGGATGAATGTAATCAACGATAACTCCATCACTGGTTTTTTCACTTGCAAGGCGTGATATTTCAATCTTTTCGCCAACCTTTCCCATAACATCGTTAAGAGTATTCTTTATTTCAGAATTCTTTTCAACGAGCTCATCAGGGGAAGCAGGCATAGCTGCCGCCGCTTTATCTGCGGCCATATTTGCGAAGTTTACAAAGTCTTCACTGTTAGCCACAAAATCAGTCTCACAGTTCACTTCCAGAATGATTCCCGATTTTTTATCACCTGAGATCCTGGTTAATATTAGTCCCTCACCGGCAGTCTTTTCAGCTCTCTTTGTTGCTACGGCCTGTCCTTTTTTCCTGAGTATTTCAATGGCCTTCTGCATATCACCATCAGCTTCAATCAGGGCCTTTTTGCAGTCCATCATTCCTGAGCCGGTTTTTTGTCTTAATTCATTTACCTGTTGAGCGGTAACTGTCATTTCTAAATTCCCTTTCAATTTATTTTTTCAGCGGCAGATTGCTGTTTTTCAACGGAAGCTTCCTGCTCTTTTTCCTTTTTAACTCTTTCTCTTTCGGCAGCTTCTTCTGCTTTCTGTTCTTTGGCTTTAGCAACACCTTCAAGAACAGCATCAGCCATAAATTTCACAACCAGTTCAATAGTGTTTACAGCATCATCATTAGCAGGTACTACAAAGTTTATCGGGTCAGGATCGCAGTTAGTGTCAACAATTGCGAACACCGGAATGTTCAGGCGAAGCGCTTCTTTTACCGCAATTGATTCCTTCTTGATATCTACAATAAAAAGTGCTCCCGGCAGCCTGTTCATCGATTCAACACCTTCAAGTACTTTTTTCAGTTTATCCTTCTCACGTGTTAAAAAGAGTCTCTCTTTTTTCGTAATCTTATCGAATGTACCATCAGTTTCCTGTTTCTCGATATTATTTAGTCTCTTTACGCTTTTCCTGATGGTAGAGAAATTGGTGAGCATTCCGCCCAGCCATCTTTCACTCACCCAGTTCATATCGCAGCGTTTAGCTTCACCTTCAATTACACTTTTAGCCTGCTTCTTTGTACCGACGAAAAGAACTTTCTTACCATCGCCCACAACCTCCGAAAGGTTCTCCGCGGCTGAAATCAGCATGCTCTGGGTTTTTTTCAGATCGATGATATGGATCCCGTTCTTCTCCATGAAGATATATGGCTTCATTTTGGGATTCCAGCGGCGTGTTAAATGTCCGAAGTGTGCACCAGCTTCTATGAGCTGTGTTAGATCCAGCTTTTGCATTTTGTCTCCTGTTTTTATCCCGTTGCCGGGAACTTCTACTTTCGTCATCTTTACCCTTCATCCCTGCAAACGGGACACAGGAGGTAAATCTGAAAGTATGTTTGATTATTAGTTAATTAATTATCTCTTAGAGAATTGGAATCTCTTCCTTGCTTTCGGTCTTCCGTATTTTTTACGTTCAACCATTCTCGGGTCCCTGGTTAAGAACCCTTCCTTTTTAAGCGCGGGACGAAAATCGGGATTCAATGTGGAAAGCGCCCTTGCGATTCCAAGCCTGATAGCCTGAGCCTGGCCTGTAGTACCGCCGCCCTGAACGTTTACCAGTACATCATAGTTTCCAACCGTTTCGGTTACCTTGAATGGGTTCAGGATATCCTCCCTGCTCAGCAGCTGTGGAAAGGCTTGTTCAAATTCTTTTCCATTAACGGTTATTTTACCGTTTCCGTTTCTCAGAATTATTCTGGCAACCGATGTTTTTCTTCTTCCTATATAAATAGTATCAACCATTATTTCTCCGTTAAACTGATTGTTTCAGGTTTTTGAGCCTGGTGAGGATGAGATTCTCCGGCATACACTTTTAATTTCTTTATAAGCTTTCTTCCTAATCTGTTTTTAGGAAGCATACCTTTTACTGCAGTCTCAATAACAAATTCAGGTTTTTTGGCCATCAGTTGTTCAAAGGTCCTCGTCTTTAACCCGCCGGGGTAACCTGAGTGATGAGAATAGGTTTTAAGGAATTCTCTTTTACCGGTAACCTTAACCTTATCGGCGTTTATTATAACCACGAAATCACCGGTGTCGGCATTGGGCGTAAAGATAGCTTTGTTCTTACCACGAATTATCCTTGCCACACGGGTAGCTAGTCTCCCCAGCACCTGATCGGTTGCGTCCACAATGTACCATTTTCTATCGGCGTCATCTGTACTGATAAAACGCGTCATTTTTTCCTGTTTCACGTTATTTTCCTCCGAAACCTGAAATCATTTCTAATAAAGAGAGGAAATTTAACTTTAATAAGAAAAAAAGTCAAGATTTATCGACGTGAACCTTCAATATTCATTTTTCTTTTTTCAGCCCCCCGATTTGAGCTCAAAATGAAGTCCGGTAGAAATAGACATAGACATCCATAAATCCGGTAATTTTACGTTTGAAGGTATGACCAACATCGTGGAACAATTCCGTGAAACTGACAGAAATGACATACTTTTTAAGGCCGGATTTGACTCGGGGAAATGCCGGATTTATCTCGGGGAAGGAGCTCCCGTGAAACCTTCCGTGAAACTGACAGTTTTGTCATACTCTTTAAAGTGCCCCTCCCTACTTCCGGGAGGGGAGTTTGAATGGCTAAATTATTTCTGAGGCATTGTCGGCATATCCATTTTCTGAAAACCGGCAGGAGGTTCAAACATCGAAGCATCAACAGGTTGTTTATCAATGTTCGTTACTTCAAATACCTTATCACCGTTTTCATAAACAAGAAGTGGAAAATATCCCTCAGCCTGCAGGTCTTTCTGCCACTGGGGCTGATTCTGCTGCATAGGGTTATCGAAAAGCTGGAATCCACCGATATCTTTTGTCATCCAGGCTTCACCCTGATTTTCTCCATCCTTATATGTCCATTTCTCAGCTGTGTACCCCAGGATGTCTTTGGTTTCCCCGGTCTTAACGAAATCAGCTTTCTTATCTTTGCTGTCTGAATCCGTGTTATTATCCTTCACCTCGGGAAAAGGCATAACCATATACATTTTCCGTTCAGGCATAATTATCATTAATTGTTTTGTTGAGGGGTCCATCACGATCTGTCCACTCTGGCCGTTCTCATTAGCATCGAAGCGGAGTTTGCTTCCTTTCACATAATACTGCATGGTGTGGCTTTCACCGTCGTTAAAAACATTGAATGTAACCTTACCTTCAAACTTATCCTGGGAGTAGGTTTTACCGGGTAGAACCAGAACAGCCAGGAATAGAAAAAAGAATACTGACAGGTTTCTTAGTCTCATGAGTCCTCCATTGTTAAATAATTAAAAGAATTGATTTCCGTATTTAAATGATTTCACCATTCCAAAGAATACAGGCTGAAAACTTTTGAAGGCTTCCTCACCTTCCATAATGAGCTTCAGACTAAAATCTTTTTCGGTATTCGTTCTAATATAAATAATTTGAGTGATTTGTCCTGAAAGTTCTTCCGGCTCATTGTAATAAGCTGTGTAGTTCCTTGTCTTATAACTGTGCTTAAATCTTTTTGGATTAAAAAGGTCTTTATCTTTTACCTCGATATGAACATAAGGAGGAGGGTTGTATTTTGTGGAGGTCGTCCAAAATGTAATGCCGTCAAGTGTGCTTTTTACATTCTGATCAAGATACTTCCAGCCCGCCGGGTATTTCAGCGAGACATCCAGTGTATTTTCTTTATATACCTGTACAAGTCCGCTTGTGTCAGCAGCAGCATTGGAAAAATCGTAGAATACTGCCTCGTTCGAGGCCTGCTCAGATTCCTTTACAGGAACTTTTTTTGTTTCTACAGGAATTTCCTTCTCTGGTTCTTTTTTCTCTGTAACTTCCTGCTTTTCTGCTTTCTTCGTTTGTTCGGGTTCAAGTGATTGCGGTTGTGATTCGATCGTTCTTATCTGCACGTAAGCAGATCCTATCTTCGACTCATCTATAGTTGAGTTTAGCAGCAGGGCCGCAGCGGTTATTATTATAGCATGCAGAAGCAGCGACATAGAGAACCCTAATACGGGGTACTCCTGCTTTCCTGTTTTCAATTTCAGATCCATAATGAAACTTAAGTTAATGGTAATTCCTTTTCAAGATATCCGTGTCCTGCGCACAGGACAAGGCCGGCTTTTTCCCTTGTCTTTTCTATTGGAGTGTTCTATCATTTTTGTTAGTTTTGATGGTTATTTTCAAAATTCGGATACACTAATGAAATTTCTTGTTACCGGCGGGGCCGGATTTTTAGGTATCAACTTGATACGGCATTTACACTCGAGAGGCGAGCAGATTGTTTCTCTGGATATCGTTGAATTCGATTATCCCGATATGAACGATAAAATAACCAGAATTAAAGGGGATATCAGGAATAAAAACGATGTAAAGCAGGCTATGGACGGTGTGGATGTTGTTGTTCATACAGCTGCCGCTTTACCTCTTTATAAGCCGGAAGATATTTTTTCTACTGATATACAGGGAACCCGGAACCTCCTTGAAGAGGCTTCGGCTCAGAAGGTAAAAAGGTTCATCCATATTTCATCTACCGCTGTATATGGTATACCCGACCATCACCCACTGAACGAGGTTGATAAGCTTGACGGCGTGGGACCTTACGGCAAGGCTAAGATAAAAGCCGAAGAGGAATGTTTTAACTACAGAGAAAAGGGGATGTGTGTCCCTGTTCTCCGACCAAAATCTTTTATCGGTCCTGAACGCCTTGGTGTGTTCGATCTTTTATATGACTGGGCAAAGGACGGTAAAGGTTTCCCTATGATAGGAAATGGTAAGAACCGCTATCAGCTCCTCGACGTTGAAGATCTCTGCGACGCTATATATCTCTGCGCAACCCTTCCCGAAGAAAAGGCAAATGATACTTTTAATATCGGGGCAAAGAAATTTACCACTATGAGAGAAGACTACCAGGCTGTTCTGGATGCTGCTGGCTATGGTAAAAAAATTGTGGGCCTCCCGGAAAAACCTATTATATGGACACTCAGAATACTTGAGGCGCTTAACCTTTCCCCGCTTTATAAATGGGTTTATGAAACTGCCTCTAAGGATTCGTTCGTATCAATTGAAAAGGCAGAGACCAAACTGGGTTATAAGCCCCGGTTTTCGAATAAGGATGCCCTGGTCCGTAACTATCAATGGTACATTGAACATTTTGATGAATTTAAGGATAAGAGCGGTGTGTCTCATCGTGTGCCCTGGAAACAGGGGATACTCCGGGCTGCCAAGGTATTCTTTTAGTGTAAATAGTTACTGTTTTTATAATATTTACAACCCTTAATTCATTTTCATACGATTATTATTATTTTAAATAAATTATAACCAGTGAAGGAGATAACTATGCCAGGCAAAAGTGATTTTTTGAAAGATGTAATTCAGCATATTGATATTAAAAAGCATAACGTGGTTCCGGTTGTTGATGCATTTGAACATATGGCGTTTTCATCCAGGGACCTTAACCGTGCGGCAAAGATTTATGATACCATGCTGAAGGATAAAGACTGTACCGTTATTCTTACCCTTGCCGGCAGCATATTCAGCGCGGGACTAAAAAAAGTGGTGTACGACCTTGTAATGAATAACATGGTCGATGCTATTGTTTCTACCGGCGCTGTTATGGTTGACCAGGATTTTTTTGAGGCCCTTGGTTTCAAACATTACATCGGAACTCCTTTCAGCGATGATAACCTGTTGAGAGATCTCCACATCGACAGGATTTATGATACTTACATCGATGAGGATGAACTTAGAGTCTGCGATGAAACCTGTGCAAAGATCTTCAATAGTCTCCAGCCCCGCCCCTATTCATCCCGTGAGCTTCTCTGGCATTTCGGAAAATACCTCGAAGATAACGGCGGACCTAAGGTGGATGATTCCGTAATATGGGCCTGCTATAAGAAGAACGTTCCCATTTTTGTCCCGGCTTTCTCCGATTGTTCTGCGGGATTTGGATTCATAATTCATCAGACGGAGAACCCTGACAAGCACGCTTCAATCGATTCAGCTAAAGATTTCCTTGAACTCACCAAAATCAAACTCGCTTCTAAAGAAAGCGGGATCTTTATGATCGGCGGCGGTGTTCCTAAAAATTTCACTCAGGATATAGTTGTTGCCGCGGATATACTTAAAGAAGATGCCCCTATGCACAAATACGCTGTTCAGATTACAGTTGCCGATGTTAGAGACGGTGCACTATCCAGTTCTACTCTTAAAGAGGCAAGTTCCTGGGGCAAGGTTTCAACTTCTTCCGAGCAGATGGTTTATTCCGAAGCAACCATAGCAGTACCGCTGGTAACAGGCTATGCATACCATAAAGGAAGCTGGAAAGAAAGAAAACCTATGGAGTTCACAAAAATCTTCCACGAAGATAAAATAAACGCATAAGTTTATAGGTACGCTGCATCTTTAAAATTGTATAGATCAACGGCCAGAGCAGAATAAGTAAAATACAAGTTATACTACTATTTTTAATATAAAGCCTGATCCTTTATAGATCAGGCTATGAAGATTAGCTATTTTGGACAACCCCCGGCGATGCGGAATAATAAAAGTTGGGGTTCCCTGCTGTATCTGTTGACTCAATGAGTGATCATCACAGGATGATATTCAGCGGTGAAAGGATAATCATTAAATGTTCAGGGTTTGGCTCCCATACGGATTCCAGCTATATGTTGTGCTTGAAATACATACTTGAATTGAATATCCAGATCCCTCTTTTTGCACCGTCTATCTTGTTGCCCGTAATTATACTTGAGGTATCCGCATAATTGATGATTATTCCTGTCCCTTTATTTGAGTAGGATACAAGAATATTAAATCCCTTAATATTCATATTCCCGTCTATATAAAATGTTCTAAAGTCTGTCGGCACCTCAAGATCCCTCGAGTCTACAATACAGCTGTCCCAGCTGCTGCCAATTAGTGTAAGAAATTTGTCCTGTATTATTATTTTCTCTTTATATACCCTATTGGCAACATAGATAGTATCACCTGCTGTGGAGTAATCAACACACTTCTGTATGCTGTCTGCTGCTGTTTGCCAGCTGGTGTATGGCGGTGTGCTTGTGCCGGTATGACTTACATAACGTACTGAGGCAATTGATAATGAATAATTAACAATTAACAATGAAAAGAAGAGAATCAGTTTTCTCATAACATACTCCTGAAGTATTAATTATTATATCAGAAGAAGTCTATGAATAGGACCCCGTAACTTTTTCATATTTCCTCATTTAATTTATATAACCACCCTCCAACAATCAATTAGATCTTTGAAAGATTTGTTTTCAACAGATCATATTCTTAATGTCTGGAAAACAGGAATGTTGTGTTCGTATTTTATGAAAGTTGCAGATTTCAGTATGAGGAAAATTCATTTATAACCAGAAATATTTACCTGAGGGGAGCATTTTTCTAGGGATGGGGCTTTAATTGGGGGTATAGATTTGAAGTCGCTGCCGGAGGTACGTTTTTTGATCTCTTTTACCGGCGATTTTATGCTGATAAACAGCTATATTACGCTCCGTTTGTTATATTATGATCGAAAATGACTGCTAAAGAACTATTAAAAAAGTATAAGGATCCGGATTATTTCTTTAACCGCGATTTAAGCTGGGTGGAATTTAACCGCCGTGTGCTTGAGGAAGCGCTCGACCCCGCCCTCCCTCTCCTCGAAAAAGTGAAGTTTATCTCCATATTCCATACAAACCTGGATGAGTTTTACATGATCAGGATCAGCGGCCTTAAAGAGCAGATTGCCGCTAATGTGCTGGAACCTTCAATTGACGGTCTGACACCAAGGGAGCAGCTGAGGAAAATTGAGAACCGCCTTAAACCCATGCTTAACCAGGTGTTCGACCTGTGGCTGAACCAGGTTGTGCCTGAGCTTAAAAAGAACAGGATCGACATCTGTGAATATGAAAATATTCCCGATGAGGAAAAGTTTCGTTTAACAGAATATTTCAAGAAGGAAATTTACCCTGTATTAACTCCTCTGGCTTTCGATCCTGGACGACCGTTCCCGTATATTTCGAACCTGAGCCTTAGTCTTGCTATCCTCGTTCGTAAACCAAATGGTGAAAACCACTTTGCACGTGTAAAGGTGCCCAGCATCCTCCCCAGACTGTTGAGGATTGATACAATCTTATATCCTGAAAGGAAGATCCAGACCAATGGTAATTTCAGCGCAAGGTTCCTCTGGCTCGGCGACCTGATTCGCGCAAACCTGCAGCTGCTGTTCCCTGGTATGGAAATAATTGAAGCTCACCGCTTCAGGATAACCAGGGATACTGATATTGAACTTCAGGAGGACGAGGCCGATGATCTTCTGAGCGTGATCGAGGAGAATATCCGCCTCCGCCGCTTCGGCAAAGTAGTGCGGCTGGAGGTGGCCGATAAAATGCCTGAGTTTATGCTTGAAACGTTGATGGAGAACCTGCAGATTACATCGGAGGACGTTCACGTAATTGAAGGTCCTTTAGGCTTGAGCGATATTATGACGCTTTACGAACTCCCTCTTCATCAGCATAAGTTCAAACCGTATTACCCTGTTATTCCAAAAGCTTTTGATGACGATGAAGATATATTTACAGTAATGAAGCAGAGAGACATACTTCTTCATCATCCTTATCACTCATTCTCTCCAGTGATCGATTTTATAAAGGAAGCCTCTGTTGATCCCGATGTGCTGGCCATAAAGCAGACACTCTACAGGGTTGGTCCTGATTCTCCTATTATAAAATATCTTATCGAGGCTGCTGAAAGAGGCAAGCAGGTTGCGGTTCTGGTTGAACTTAAGGCGAGGTTCGATGAGGAGAATAATATTTTCTGGGCCCGCGAGCTTGAGAAAGTGGGAGTGCATGTCGTTTACGGACTTGTGGGCCTGAAAACTCACGCCAAGATGACTCTTGTGGTAAGAAAGGAAACTGAGGGGGTGAAGAGATATGTTCATCTTTCAACCGGGAACTACAATGCTGTAACTGCAAAGATCTATACCGACCTTGGTTATTTTACCGATGATGAGGATATCTGCACCGACGTTGCCGATATATTTAATTACCTCACCGGATACAGTAAGCAGACTGATTTTAAGAAGCTTATAGTTGCGCCTATTGACATGCGGCAGAAATTCCTTGAGATGATAAACCGCGAGATCGAAAATGTGAGGGCAGGGGGTGAAGGAAGGCTTTTCTTTAAACTGAACTCAATTGTTGATCCTGCATTGATCAGCGCTATGTATGAAGCATCATCCGCAGGTGTGCAGATAAAACTCCTTGTGCGCGGAATATGCTGCCTGGTGCCCGGACTCGAAGGGATCAGCGCGAACATCGAGGTAAGAAGTATTGTCGGCCGCTATCTTGAACATAGCAGGGTGTACTATTTCTATAATAATGGCGAAGAGGAAATTTATTTAAGCAGCGCCGACTTCATGCAGCGTAACCTCGACCGCAGGGTTGAGATTGCTTTCCCTGTAATTGACCAGAAATTAAAGGATGAGATAAATAGAACACTGATTAAAGCATCGATGAAGGATAATGTGAAAGCCAGGATTCTCTGCAGTGATATGAACTATCTTAAGCCTGAACCTGAACCGGGAGCAAAGCTTGTTGATTCCCAGGAATGGCTGATGAACCATACCATTAAAGCTTCGGGTAAATTTTCTAAAACCAAGGTCTGACGTTTTTTTTTGACCACCTGCCCTCAGGTATAGCAGCGTGCGACTGACAGGGATCACCCCAAATTCCATTCAAACTGAACCATTTTTTTGCTAAGTTTGTTATTCATATTTAATGATAAAAATGGTGTTCTGATGGCCGATATCACAAAAAGTGAACTACTTAGTACCTTAAAACAGATAAAAGAAATTAATACGGATTTTCTTCTCCTTAATTCAATAAAAGAATTCAAAAGTGAAGGTAATCAGTTAAACCTGAGTATCTCTGTACCTGCGGGGGCTGACATAAATAAGATGAGAGATTTATTTACCGCTGCTATAAAAAAAGAATTCAAAGAACTTAAAAAAGTTGAAGTTAACCTGGAAGCAAAAGGAATTCCGCAGAAAGAACCGAAACAGGAGTCAATTCTACCGGGTGTTAAAAATACAATTGCCGTAGCAAGTGGAAAAGGCGGAGTGGGTAAAAGTACCGTCGCTGTAAATCTTGCCGTAGCACTTGCTAAGAGGGGCGCAAAGGTCGGTATAATTGATGCGGATATTTACGGACCAAGCATTCCCCTAATGCTCGGCATAAATAAGAAACCGCAGATATTCCAGAGCCGCGAAACAAAGAAAATGATTCCCCTTGTGAATTATGGGATTAAAATTATTTCAATCGGCTTTCTTATCGATGATAACGCTCCGGTTATATGGAGAGGTCCTATGGCTAGCGGTGCCGTAAAACAATTTATGACTGATGTGGATTGGGATAACCTGGATTATCTTGTATTTGATATGCCTCCAGGAACTGGCGACATTCAGCTTACTCTCGTTCAGACTATTCCATTAACAGGCGCAGTAATTGTTACAACCCCGCAGGAAGTTTCACTGGTTGATGCCCGTAAAGCAGTAAAAATGTTCGGCCGGGTGAATGTACCTGTGCTCGGTATAGTTGAAAATATGAGTTACTTTATTGCTCCCGATACCGGTAAAAAATACGATATCTTCGGCAGCGGCGGCGGATCATCCCTCGCTGAAGACGCAGATGTGCCCTTTTTGGGCGGCATCCCGATTGATCCCCGTATAAGGATCGGTGGTGATAAAGGAATCCCGATCGTTTACGATATGCCCGATTCAGAACAGTCCGGTGCAATTTTTGAAATTACCAGGCAGCTTGAAGAACAGGTAAATAAAAGAAACAACCAGGCTGATTCAAAGGTTGAAATTATTCTCGATAACGATGATTAAACATTTACCGCAGGATTTCAATGAAAGAAAAAGTACTCAGGGCGCTTGAACAGATGAGACCTTTTCTGCAGGCCGACAGCGGTGATGTAGAACTGATTGAAGTCACTGACGACGGAATTGTTAAGGTCAGGCTTACCGGTGCCTGTAAAACCTGCCCTATGTCGGTAATGACCCTTAGAGCGGGTATTGAAAGATCTCTTATGCGTGAAATTCCCGGGATAAGGAGAGTTGAATCGGTCAGTGATATTTGATCTCTTCCCTTTAATAAGCTAAATTTTAATAAAGCTGATAAATTATAATGGAAGAATATGACTGAAAGAAGTACAAGGCGGTTTACCAGGCTCTCATTATGGGTTCTGGTTATAGCATTACTTGTTGCCTCGGTCTTCCTTCTTTCAGATATCATCCTGCTGATGATATTCTCTGTGCTTCTTGCCTTCATCTTTAACCCTTTTGTCAGTACCCTCGAGAAAGAAGGGATGAGCAGGCTTACGGCAACGTTAGCAGTGTTCGGAACAACTAGTCTGCTTCTGTATGTTCTTCTCTCATTTATAATCCCTAAGTTCATGGTTCAGATGGATCAGTTGATGAAAATGCTGGCGTCATTCTCACTTCACGATCAGCTGGTTCAGTTTGAAGCCGGACTTTACAGAATTTTTCCGTTTTTTAGCCCCGGTCAACTGTCCCACAAGTTCGAGGACTTCATCAACAGCCAGTTCGTTAATTCTTTCGACACAATATCAGGCTTACTGTCGGGAATTGTATCGGCAATTCTGATAATGGTAATCATTCCGTTCATTACCTTCTTCCTGGTAAAAGACAATAGAAAGATTATGAAGAACATTCTTCATATAATTCCCAATAATTATTTTGAGATATCATACTGGATACTTAAGAAGGTGAGTCTACAGCTGGGTAGGTTCGTGCGTGCCTGGATCTTCGATGCTTCTTTTGTGGGAACCGTGATGGGACTCGGGTTATATTTCATCGGCGTGAATAATGCACTGCCGCTTGGTGTAATAGCCGGGATGGGCCACCTTGTTCCCTATTTCGGCCCTGTGATAGGAGGCGTGCCCGCAATAATAGTTTCAGTGATCCAAACCGGCGATCTTTCGATGGTACCTTATATCGTACTTCTTATCGTTATAACATACACGCTGGATAACGGGTTTGTTCAACCTTTCGTTTTCAGCAAAAGTGTGGATATGCACCCCATCATAATTATCCTGCTTATTATTGCGGGAAGTCAGTTGTTTGGAGTTCTGGGGATGCTGCTCGCGGTACCTACGGCCTCAGTGGTTAAAACGGCCGCAAAGGAAATTTACTTTGCCCTTAAGAATTACCGGATCGCCCGCCTTTAATACCAGCGTCGTTCGTCTTCCATTCGCTTTATCCTGTCTTCTTTCTGATGCATAAGCTGCTGCTTCCAGTTATACTGCCTTATCCAGTCATCAACTGCATATTTGATCAGGTAACAATACAAATAAAATGAGAGAAGTGGGATCAGCAGGGCTGCCTCAAAAGCAAGCGTGTCTGTAAACACTAAGTAACCAGCAATCAGAGGGAAAGGTATCATTAAAAGGTAAGTAACAATCCATCCGTACCTCTCTTCTTTGATCAGGACGTAAAAAATATATGGAGTGAGAATAACAGCTGCTCCAACAAAAATCAGGAGAATAATTTTGATAAGTAGTATTCCGTACCCGATTCTTGGAAGTAATAAACCGAAAAAGAGAAATAAAATGTAGGATGTAGTGGATATGCGGAACTCGTAGTATAGAATTTCCCGTAAACGATCAACAGATTTGAAATCCTGTATAACCTTCTGGTTTAACGACATCCTGGTCCTGCCCTTCTGAATTATGTCTTCCCTGTCTGTTCCGAATGCTAACTAACTTAACAATCAGCTAATCGAGTTCTTTGACGAGTTTCTGTATAACGTCAGTCGAACTGATGCCGTCGGCTTCCGCGCTGAAGTTTGTTATTATACGGTGGCGCAGAACGGGCGTCATTGCGAATTTAACATCATCAATATTGGGTGTATATCTGCCGTTCATTACGGCGCGTGTTTTCGATGCCATAATAAGGTATTGAGAGGCTCTTGGGCCTGCTCCCCATGTAATCCAGTCTTTTATGAATTGCGGGGATGAACCATTGGTTGGACGTGTTAGGTTAGCCGCTCTCACAGCAAATTCAGTAACATTATCTGAAACGGGAACCCTTCTTACCAGGTTCTGGAACTGAACGATTTCATCTGCTGTTACTACCTTTGAAAGCTCGGCCTGGTACTCGCTGGTTGTCGTCTGCACAATTTTCTTCTCTTCTTCAAATGAAGGGTAATCGAGCCACAGGTTGAACATAAACCTGTCGAGCTGGGCTTCCGGCAGAGGGTAGGTTCCCTCCTGCTCGATCGGGTTCTGGGTTGCAAGTACGAAGAATGGCTCTGATAGTACTTTAGTAACACCTGCGGTTGTTACCCTGTGCTCCTGCATTGCCTCTAGCAGCGCCGCCTGGGTTTTGGGGGGTGTTCTGTTAATCTCATCGGCAAGGATTACATTAGCAAAAATGGGACCCTCAACAAAACGAAAATTTCTTTTCCTTGAAACCGGGTCTTCTTCAACCAGCTCTGTACCGGTAATATCCCCGGGCATAAGGTCGGGAGTAAACTGGATACGGCTGAATTTAAGATCCATAACCTCTGCAAGCGTTTTAATAAGGAGAGTTTTCGCTAATCCCGGCACCCCGACAAGCAGACAGTGCCCGCGTGAAAGCAGTGATATAATAAGCTGATCAATGATCTCTTCCTGCCCTATTATTATTTTTCCAATTTCCTGCTTTGTCTTTGAAACTTTTTCATTCAGTTTTTCTACGAGCTGAACGTCACCTTCGCCGGTTTCTTTCAAATCCAGTTCCTCTTTATTTTTTACATTCTTATTTCGTAATAGATCTTGCTTTTAAGACTCTCAATCCATGCCTGGTACTTCTGCTGCCGTTTGTATTCGTCTGCAAGCTTCTTTATATCTGCGTAATCCATATTAAGATCGGGAGCGTGCTGAAGTATTCTGTCTTCGAGATAAATTATATGATAGCCGTAATTACCGGCCGAGTATTCATACCTTTTGGGGAAACTGATATCTCCGGTTTTAAGCTTTGAAACCGCATCCAATACGCTTTTATCCAGCTGGTTTATATAGAAGGTTCCAAGTTCACCGCCGAAAGGAGCGGTGTCCTCATCCTCGCTGTACTTCTTTGCATAATAAGCAAAAGTACTGTCGCCATTAATAATACTGTCTCTTACCTCAGTGAGAAAATCAATAGTTTTAAGATCGGCATCCTCATCCGTTTTAACTTTTATAAGTATATGCCTTGCATGAATCGACTCACCTCTTTTTTCGATTAGCTGGATTATGTGGAAACCAACAGGTGACTCAATCACTCCCGATAATTCTCCGGGCTGTAAAGCAAATGCCGCCGATTCAAACTCAGGATAGAACACTCCTTTTTTCACGAACCCCAGATCACCGCCTTCCTTGGCGCTGCCCGGATCCTCTGAATATTTCTTTGCCATCTCTGAAAAATCGGCCCCGTTCTTGATCGAGTCGAGAATGGATTCCGCAAACTTACGGGCCTTTTCTTTAGCTGATGAGGAGGTTTTGGGGGACCTGAATATGTGCGCGATCTGAACTTTTTCGGGGATTACACCAAGACTGTCTTTAAACTTATGGAAAAATTCTTCAACATCGCGCCTCGTTGCTTCAACAGCGCCGAAATTCTTTTCACGAAGTTTCTGCACCATCAGGTTTTTCCTTACATCTTCACGCAGCTCCCGCTTAATTTTTTCTATACTCATACCATAAACCTGCTCAACACGCTCTTTCGATCCGTACTGCTGAATAAACATCTGGATCTGATAATCGATCCGTTTATCCACTTCCTCATCAGTAACCTCGATAGAATCAAGATTAGCCTGCGCATAGGCAAGCTTTTCTTCTATCATTGAGTTGAGGGTCTGTTTCTTAAGCTGGGGTGAGTCGGGGGAAACACCATACCTCGATGCAAGCATATTAGTCTGAAAATTCAGCTCACTCTCGGTAATTATCTCATTGTCAACGACGGCAACAATTTTATCCAGTACCTGCTGTGCGTGCATAACACCGACTGCAAAAATCGTTAACGCCAGGATCTTAAATTTCATTTAACACCTATCTCACTTCTATATCGTTTTTAGAATATAAATCTTTTACATAATTTTTAATAAACTGTTCCTTTTTTGCTGCAGCATACCTGTCGCGAACCAGTTCATCAATTATTTCATAAGGAGGAATACTGCCGCGTTCATATTTTTCCAACAGCTGAACAACAAAATAATTACCCATTCCGTCATTTATTACGATACTTATCTCTCCGGGCAGAAGCTCCCTCATTATACGTACAAGGTCGGCAGGCTGCAGCTCATATTCGTAAACAAGCTTTGAGTTTTCAATCGATACAACGTTCGAGTCACTACTAAATGATTCAGCAGATTTTTGCCATCCGCTGGTGAAAGCCTCATCTCTGAAACTTATCGCCCTGTCCTCGTCATCAAACTGAACAAGGTTAACAAGGAAAGTATTATGGAATAGTTTGAAATTTTCCCGGTGTTTATCGAAATAGTCTTTTACTTCAGAGGGTTCAATAGTAAGCTGTTCGTCATTAAAGAGTTTATTAATAAGGAATGTTATTGCAAGCCTCTTTTCCGATTCATTTTTTATCCTGATAAAATCCTCATCTTTCAGGATACCCGAGCTTTTTGCCTCCTGGTAAAGCAGTTCTTCATCAATCCAGTTTCTGACTATCTCATTCCTGTATTCTTTTTTACCGTAACCCGAATCAACTACAGAAGCCAGGTCATCTTTCGTAAAATATGAATTGTTGACCCTGGCTATGTATTCTTTTTCAGACGATTCTTTGCCGCAGCCGCTTATTACGGCCGCGGTAAGAATCAAAAGAAATAAATTATTCCGTGTCTTTAAAAGCTTCTTCAAGTGTTTCGTAATTAAGTTGAGGATCGTACCTCTTCTTCAGGCTTTCAAGGTATGCCTGCTCGAGTCTCTTCGATTCAGCTTCCTGGTATGCGCCCGATACTTCTGCTTTTGCCTCCTCAAATGTCTTGGGATGCGACTTATCTTTAGCAATAAGCTTTACAATAACGAAGCCGCCGGAATAAGGGAAAGGTTCTGAATATGTTCCGGGCTCTGAAAGAAGCTCATTGGCTTTGGCAGCAAGAGGAGAAGAATCTACAGCAACCAAACCGTAATTGCCTGCTTTCGGTTTCATATTGTTGCGTTCGGTATATTTGGCGGCAAGTGAATCAAAGTCTGCGCCATTCTTAAGTTCTGTATAATAAAAGTGAATAAGAGAATCGCTCTTCGAGAAAATCTCGCTGAAGTTTATCCTGTCGGGCCATACGTAGTTATCTTTTGTCTTTTCATAATAGCCATATAGCTGAGTGCTGTCAGCATTGATCTTACTCCATACCTCATCATCCTGCAGTTTGAACACGTATATCCCGTTGCGGTAATCGTTCATCAAACTTGCAAAATCAGGATCTGTTTTGTCGAGATCGAGAGCGGCGACTGCCAGAAGGCTATCGCCTACAACACTGTTTATAGCCGAATTAAGTATGCTTGAATCAATCAGCTTGTTCATAAACTGACGATCGGAGTTCATTCTTTCGATGGCCGCCTGTACACTGATCGTATCGACCTTATTATAGGTAACTAAAGGCTGACCTTTCAGTTCATCATAATTCTTTATCTGACTGCCCACTCTTAATGAATCGGCATTCTTAAGTACTTCTGCGAGAACCTGTTCATTCAGGTTGAACCCGTATTGATCTTTCAGCTTATCAATAAGTGAATCGTACTCGGCCTGATACCTTGTCTGTTTGAAAATCTTTTCAAGTTCTTCTCTGTCTTCTTCAAAAGAAGGGTAGGGTTTCTGATCAGTCAACTTTATTATATGATAACCAAAATTGGTTTTTACTACGTCTGAAATTTCACCGGGTTTTAGATTAAACGCAGCTTCATCGAATTCCTTAACCATCATACGCCTTCCGAAGAACCCCAGATCGCCTCCGTTCTTTGCTGATCCCGGATCGTCGGAGTATTCCTTTGCCATTTCGGCAAAATCCGCGCCTGCTTTCAGCTTCTGCATAACGGTATCTATTTTTGCTTTTGCATAAGCTGTATCTACCTGTCCCTCAGGATTATTGAAACCAACAAGAATATGGCTTGCCCTGATCTGAGGTATACGTTCTCTTCTATCAGTAACTTTTATGAGGTGATATCCATAGCGGGTATGAACTACCGAGGGGTAAACGCTGTTCACGTCAGTAGCGTAAGCGGCATCTTCAAATTCAGGGGGAAGGAGTCCCGCAGTAACATAGTAAATATCACCGCCTATATTTTTAGAATAATTATCAGCTGAATATTTCTTCACCATCTCTGAGAAGCTTGCACCGTGCTGAATACTGTCGAGAATAGCAAGAGCAAGTTCTTTTGCCGCCTGCTCGCCATTCGAATCGGGCCTTATCATCAGGTGGCTTACACGAAGTTCATATTTTCTTTTATCATATAGGTTCTTTAATCCCGGTTCCAGTATCTTCTTCTCAACGATGTAGGAGACACCAACTTTCTTCTCATAATCTTTAAGCTCCTGGTTCAATTCTGGATTTGCATCAAAACCTCTGACATATGCATCTCTCAGCTTCATCCTGAAGTTAACATAAAGATCGAGGAAGTTCTTCAGCTGTGATAGACTATCATCCTTAGCATCCTCATAGCTGCCTGAATTTTTTGCATACATCTTTTCGAATTCATTCATCTTGATCTGCTCATCATCGAATTTTGCTACAATGATATCAGCATGTTTTGGTGCACAGGAACTGAGAAGAAGGGAAGCCAAAACAATAAAAGGTAATAAGACCCTGCGGAACATTAATGATTCTCCTTATTTTATTTTTTTACATTTTAGCCAGCAATTTTATCTATAGAAGGCCTGAAAATCAAGGTAAACCGGTTGGGTTATCCGTTATCCCTGGCCCTGAAACTTATTTTGCCAGTGTTATTTTGATAACCTTATTTGAAATTCCGGCACTGAGCCTGATAATATATACACCGCTTGCAAGTCCGTCTGCGTTAAGTGTATAGGAATAATTGCCTGCTTCTTTAAATTCATTTGTCAGTATCCTGACCTGGCGCCCGAGTGCATCATAAAGAATAAGTTTAATGTTTGAGGCATTCGGAACAGAGTATTTAATCATTGTTGAAGGATTAAATGGGTTCGGATAGTTCTGCTGAAGTACGAAATCAGAAGCGACCGGCACATCCACGCTGATTTCATTGCTGTAGGTAAATTTTCCATCAAAGTCGACCTGTTTCAGCCTGTATGTGTAATTTCCGCGAATATCACTATTGTCTGTATAGCTGTAGTGATTTGGTGTGGATGCTGTCCCGTTGCCATTAACGAAACCGATCATCGAATAATCTGATCCGGCTGCTTTTCTTTCTATCTCGAACCCGCGGTTATTCTTCTCGGTAGCAGTCGTCCAACTAAGATTTACATCGCCGTTAATTATAGAGGCGGTGAAAGATGAAAGCTCTACCGGAGTTGGGAAATAATTGACGGCATCAAAAGCATTAAGTATTCCCCAGCCCATAAGGTTATCCGGGTTGTTGCTCTGTGAGGCTGTTTCTCTCATTGCATCACGAACCTGCATAGGGGTTAGTCCCGGGTGGGCACATAAAATAAGTGCGGCAACTCCTGCTGAGAGAGGACAGCTGAATGAAGTTCCACTTGCATAGCTGTATGTATTATCGCTATAGGGAGAAGCAACAACATCCCCCGAACCGAGCGCCATTATGTCTGGTTTGTGTCTGCCATCGGCTGTAGGACCAACGCTGCTGAAAGAAACTCTTAAGCCCGAATAATCTACAGCACCAGCAGCTATTACGCTGTCGCCGTCTGACGGAGCGCCGAGAGTATTATGCGATGAGTTATATCCATCATTGCCGGCAGAGTTTACTACAACTATACCCAGGGAGGCTGCATAATCCGCGCCGTTTGTGATAATGGTTGTATTGCCGTCCATATCCTGCCATGTGTAATCAATCCAGCCTGGATCAAAACCAATGTAGCCAAGTGATGTAGAAGTAACATCAACACCTATGCTGTCGGCCCACTCCATTGCTGCAATCCAGTTGTCTTCTTCAAGCGGGGTTTCGCTGTCGGTATTCTCTGTTTTCGCGAGAATGTAGGATGCATTAAAAGCGGGACCAATAAGATGACCCGGTGCATACCCTCCTATCGTTGAAAGGGTTTCGGTTCCGTGCGATCCGTTTCCTGAATCTGCCTGATCTCCTACGTTAGGATCATTATTAACAAAATCCCACTCTGCGATAATATTCATTGAATCAAACGCGGCGTGACTCAATCTGCTGAAGCCTGCATCCATAAGACAAACAGTAACTCCCTGTCCTGTAATTCCCATATCATGTACAGCCGGAACATTTATCTGCTGGAGCTGGGCATATGAATCACCATAATTATATGTATTTATTCCTGCAGGCTGGGTAACCTTGCTAGCTTCCTTTTGCATAGCATTCTCGTCAGTTTCAGGCTGATATCCTTTTTTAAACTTGTATACAATATCAAGCTTTTTCACAAAAGGCAGTGCTTCCAGCTTATCCAGCTGAGATTTTGTAGCCGAAACACTTACGGCATTCAGCCATTTAGATTGCCTATTCACAGTAAGACCATCTGCTTTAACCTGTTCCAGGTAAGCAGGATTAAGAGGAATATCCTTCATTGTAAGAGGAGCATTCTTACCACGCACTTTCTCACGTCTCTGAAGTGACTTTTCACTTACAACACTAAGAGGATTACTGAAATATGCATCAGTGTTCTGTCCCTTATCTGTAAAATAAACCCACGCCAGGAGCTGCTCATCTGAAGCTGCGTCAGACATCCGCAATTGCAGGGAAGAGGATATTTTGCTGATTGGTCCCTGCTGCGCGTACATAGCTGCAGCCAGACATAACATAATCATTGGTAAAAAGAATTTTCTCATCATAACTCTCCGGAAATAGTTGAATTAATATAATTGATTATTTTGCCCGTGTTCCATTTTTAACATTCTCAGCAGCTGTAAGAACATTCATTTCTCCATTTTCATTTTCAACCGCCAGAACCATGCCCCGGGATTCAAGTCCCATCAGCTTAGCAGGCTTAAGGTTAGCAACGAGAATGATTTTCTTCCCGACAAGATCTTCAGGCTTATAACTTTTAGCGATTCCGGCAATTACCTGGCGGTCGCCGTCATCAAGTCTCACCCTCAGTTTAATAAGTTTATTGCTTTTAGGTACACTCACTGCCTCAACAATTTCAGCCACTTTCAGCTTAATTTTATCAAAATCCTCAATAGATATAAGGTCATTATTCGTATCCTCTTCTTTTTTAGGACCCAGTTTTTCAACCTGCTGTTCGATAATATCGTCCTCTATTTTAGGGAAAATAATTTCTGTTTTATTCAGAGTATGGCCGGCTTTAAGGTGTTCACTCCCCAGCTCATTCCAGCCTGATGGGGATGAATTCAGCATCTTAAATATCTTTTCAGACGAAAAAGGCATAACCGGAGAAAAGAGTCCAGCCAGCGTATAGATTGTCTGCAGGCAAATATTAAGGGTTGTGCCGCATTTCGCTTTATCCTTTTTCACGGTAACCCAGGGTTCTGAATCATTGAAATATTTGTTGCCTGCGCGGGCAAGATTCATAATTTCAGTAACGCCGTCACGTATTCTATAGCAGTCGAATAGTTCTGAAACTTTTGCCGGGTAACCTTCCAGCAGCTTAAGCATTTCATCATCTATTTTTTCTACCGCTGCTCTTTCAGGGACCTTTCCTTCGAAGTGTTTGTGCACAAAGGTGAAAGTCCTGTTTATAAAATTCCCAAGAATATCAGCCAGTTCGCTGTTATTTCTGAGTTGGAATTCTTTCCAGTAAAAATCTGTATCCCTGGTTTCGGGCAGGTTTGCCGCAAGTGTATACCTGAGGGGATCGGGAGGAAAGAGCTTTAGAAAATCGATTACATCGATGCCCCAGTTACGGCTTTTAGAAAATTTCTTTCCTTCAAAATTAAGGAACTCATTAGCCGGAACATTCTGGGGGAGAATGTATTTTTCTTTGTCACCGTCATTCCAGGCCATAAGCATGGCCGGAAATATAATGCAGTGGAAAACTACATTATCCTTGCCGATGAAGGCTATATATCTTGTGTTCTCACCCTGCCAGTACTCACGCCAAAGATTCTCATTTCCCCGTTGTCTGGATAATTCCCTTGTTGCGGAAATATAGCCCAGCACAGCCTCAAACCATACATAAAGAACCTTGCCTTCAGCAGAGTCGAGAGGAACCTGCACACCCCAGTCGAGATCCCGTGTATAAGCTCTGTCCTTTAGTCCGGCCTTAAACCATCCTCTGCAATACTGAAGCACATTATCCTTCCAGCCGTAGTTTTCGCTGCTCACTTTTATATATTCTTCAAGGCGAGGCTGATAATCACCCAACGGGAAATACCAGTGGGAAGTTTCTTTTAGTACGGGAGTTTTGCCGCTAATTTTACTTATCGGGTTCTTCAGTTCCGAAGGCTCATAAAGAGCTCCGCAGTTCTCGCATTCATCACTTCTTGCCTCCTCGTATCCGCAGTTGGGACAGGTGCCCTCAACGTATCGGTCGGGCAGAAACATCTTAACCTCTTCATCATAGAACTGCATCGTTTTCTTTTCCCTCAGCATTCCCCTGTTGTAGTATTCGAGGAAGAATTCCTTAGCGGTTTCATGGTGAATGGGAAGAGAGGTTCTCGAATAAATATCGAAACTTATTCCGAACTGTTCAAAAGCTTCCTTGTTGGTTTCGTGGTAGCGGTCGGTAATAACCTGGGGACTCACCTTTTCCTTGTCGGCGCTGATTGTAATAGGAACGCCATGTTCATCCGATCCGCAGATATAAAGCACATCATCGCCTTTCATCCTGTGGTATCTGACGTAAATATCAGCAGGCAGGTAAGCACCGCTTAAATGACCAAGATGAATTCGTCCGTTTGAATAAGGAAGGGCTGAAGTTACAAGTATTTTCTCTTTTGCCAATCTGATTCCATTCTCATTGAATACGAATGATAAATATAAACAAAAGATTGGAAGATTGGAATAATAAAGACAGAGGTGTAAACTGATAGTCTGTGATCACGGATTATCTGCCTGCTTCAAACATCACCTAAAATTTTGGTTGCGGGAGATATAGGGAATTTGCAGATTTGCATCATCATTAATTTCACAGATTTTCAATAAATGAAAAGAACAAGAAAAAACGCGGACCATAATAACCTTTCTAAAAACGAGCGCTATTTTGCCGCTGCGCTTGCTGTAGTCTGGATAATTGCAGGAATAATTGGCTTGTGGACTTTCATATCAGATTCCTCCTGGCTTGGAATAGTGATCTCGATCCTGGCCATTGTCTATGGTTTCCTCTGGATACGCGTAGCATATACAGGCAGAAAACTCTCACGGCTGTTATCGCTGAGGTCTGATAAACCTCCTGAGAGTTAAATGTCACGAAGTTGAGGGAGATGTTCTAACTGCAGAGTTTTGGAATAACTGGCTTATTAGTGAGAATTTAACCTATTATGCCTGTTATTAAACGTGATCTAAATCACTTAATTACCATATTAAATATTTCCGGGATTTTTATAAATTCGTTTCACTTAAAAAAAATCTTTCTGTCAGATCAAATATATATCAAACATTATGGCAATGAAAAAAGTCTTAATAGTTGAAAAACAGGGAGTGATAGCCCTGGATATTCAGAATACATTAAGGAAAATGGGTTGTGAAGTTATGGGCATCGATACGTATCCGGATGAAGTTGAAAAGCACTTACAAAAAGGTAACCTTGATTTGGTAATCTCTGATTACAGTATGCACGAATCGGCTACCGACTTCACTGAAAAAGTAATATTAAAATATAAAGTACCTATTATTTATCTTACCGGCTCTTCTGTTGCGCAAAATAGCAAAAGCGATCTTATGGAAAATTGCGCAATAATCTCAAAACCTTTCGATTCATCAGAATTCGAACACACAATTAACGATATGATTAATAGAAACCTCAGACATCCCTAACTCTCCTCTCCCATTCCCTTGGGAATAAACGTTTGTAAGAAACCCTTATCTACCTTCTTTTTCAGATTAGAGATGTGTTTTTTTTAACACCATGTAATGAGACTATTGACTCAGATGAAAATATTTCTAGATTTGTAATTGAGATTGGTTGTAAACAGAAATTAATAGAAAATTTATTTTCTATTGAAAAAGTTTGCAATCAATCTCTTTTTTTATGGCCGCTTTTAACACCATCCCGGACAGAATTAGAGCTATTGCATTTAAAAGAACATCAGGGTATCTTATTTATGTAATTATGGGTTAATAAGGGAACATATTGATAATCCACAATTCAGATCAATAATTAAATATTCTCTGGTGAAGATAGATCAGGGATAATTGCGCAATACCCCTGCGGTATTAGCAGGGGTATGTTTCCTCAATAGTTTGAACCTTACAGCGTAGCATCTTCAGCATTAAAGAAATATGCGTCGGTCGAATCAAAATAGCCGCATAAAAAATTACTTAAAGGAATGCCTGTTCTTTGTGAAAGCATCAGCGCGTAAAGGTAAACCTGCATATGTGCTTTTTTCTCATACCTTGCGCGGGGTTTATAATCCCATATTCCTATCCTACCATTATTTTCAAACCTGAGGACGTCAATATGTCCTGTTAGAACACCCTCTATACACAGTCGGCTTTGCTCCGGGTTCTCATACCATACCGGAACCTCACAGGCAATTGTATCCGGATCGCTTTCCAGCAGGTACTTCTCAACATTCTCATGGCCGCTTTTGAATTTTCCAACTCTTAAAGCCTGAACAACAAGTGAACTGATTTCGTGAGAGGTTGAATGATTCATTGAAACCTGCATGTTCAGAATAAAACCTGATGCCCTTGAACCGCTGAAGAAATATTCGTTGGGACAGTATATTAACAGCGATCGAAGGTAGCAGTTTAAACCGCCGGGCAAGGTTTTTAATTTGAACTCCGCCAGTCTGTACCGGTAGTACATACTTCCGCTATGAGCAAAAGAGAAACAGACAATTTTCCCTGTGCGCGGAATAAACAGTCCGTACCTGTTGTACCTGAGGCTCCGGTGATTTACACCAGACATCTCGCTTAACCTGGCAAGCAGCATCTGTTTAACATGGGCAGGCTCGATATTCTCAAAAACCAGGTAATTCAGCCGGAAGTTTTGCAGACCCTGTGAAGCAGGTAATATATTGAAGATACCTGTTTCTCCTTTCAGAAACGTCAGTGATGATGAGAGCGCTTTAACAAAAGATTCAATAGTTGATACTGAGAAAGGGTCCGACAGATTCACGGGGATCAGGAAAAGGCTGCACGATTCAAGTTCACGGGAAAAGAAAGTTCTTAACCTTTCTTCTGAATTCTTAAGTTCCTTTACACCGATCCTGGTTAAACCTTCATATCCTATCTGTAACTGTGTCATTTAACTTGACGGGGATTTCCTGACGAACGAATTCAATGATTGGACGCAAGCCTAAAGCAGCAAAGATACGCCGGCAGCAAGAAGCAGAGCTGACAGGGATAATAAAACCAATAATGTTTTTTGTTTCCCTCTTTTAGCAAGCAGTAATCCAAGCATTCGATACACCATTCTCTGTTTATTGAAAAGTTCAGAAATAAAATAATCATATCAGAGTCAAATACCAATCTACAAAATGCTTTTTAGTTCGAATATGCTTTTTCCGTACGAAGAGAATCAAAAGTAGATCCTTCACTTTCCTCCCCTCATTTTATTGCAGGATGGGAATTTAATCCCATCCATATTACTTCAGTTTACTTAAGCAACTGGTAATCCGGATGCCCGGTTTGCCAGAATGCAAAGCTTAACAGATCAGCAAGACTCTCAAAGTTTTTTGATTTTGTATTTCCAATCCCATGTCCTGCCTCATAATCCACCCAGAATAGTATTGGTTTATTAGAAGCATTTTCTGCCTGAAGTCTTGCAGCAAATTTTGCCGGCCCCCATGCAATAACACGTGGATCATTCATTCCTGCCGTTATGAATGTTGCGGGATAATCAACTCCTCTTTGCAGATGCAGATATGCGTCCATTTCAATTAAAGCCATACACTCGGCAGAATCTTTCACAGTTCCGAATTCCGGAATATTTACAGGACCGGCGGGAGATTCTTCAGCCCTTACTGAATTTAGATCCCCTACTTCGGGAATAACCGCAGCAAATAAATCAGGACGTTCAGTCATTGCACGTCCTATTAAAATTCCGCCTGCACTCGCACCATTAATCGCAACCCTTTTGGATGATGTATATCTTTTGTCGATAAGATATTCAGTGCAGCTGATCAGATCCTTCCAGGTATTTGGCTTGGTTTCTTTATAACCGCTTTTATACCAGGTGTCACCCAATTCTCTCCCCCCCTTACGTGTGCAACAGCAAATATTCCTCCTTCTGCTGTCCATAGTAAATATCCCGGACTAAAGAAAGGGTTCGTTGAAAATCCATAAGAACCGTAACCATAAATTAGGACAGGATTATTTCCATCCTTTTTTAATCCCTTCTTATAAACCAATGATAAGGGAACTTTAACACCATCGTGAGACGGGATCATTAATTCTTCAACTATTAAATCATCAAATTCGGGGAATTCAGCGACAGCCGATAGATTTTCAGATTTAAATTCATTTTTATCCGGCTGATAACGAAATCTTTTATAGTCACTTGTCCAGCCTGCAATCGTAACCCAGATATCAGGAAATTTAACTCCTTTATTACTTAAGGAAAGACTGCCGGCAGTAAAGGGGAGTTCAATTTTTTTGGAGTCCTTTGCTCCATTGGGCAGATAATATAAATCTGCTTCTACTCCGTTTTTTGAGGTTGTATAATAAAGTCCTTCGTTGGTTAACCCAAAATTTGTGATGGTTCCTTCAGGACTTTCGGGAACAACAAGTTCAGCATTTTGAACATCCGGTTCTTCAAGAGAGGTTTTTAGTATTTTTAAATGGGGAGCGTTTTTCGGCGTGCAGAAATAAATATCTTTATAAGCAGGATAAAAAAAGTATACTTCATCTTCCGGTTTAAACAATCTCTTCCAGTTTATAGAAGAATTATTAAGTTCAGATGCAGGCGCATAAAAAAGGTTAAGTCTGTTATCCACGGTAGCCAGAGTTGCAAAAAGATACCTACTGTCTTTAGCGAAAATAACTATGGGAATATCTTCCGGTTTAATACCGAGCCCGGGATTTTTTGCATTTGAAAAAAATTCTTTATCCGCCGATGGTTCTGTACCTATTGTATGCAGGTAAACCTTCGTGTTTCTTACTCGCTCCATGTCATGAACATCACCCGAATTCAAATGATTGAAAAGAAAGCTTTTGTTGCCTGGCAGCCAAGAAACTTCTCCGACCCAGAAAAGGTCAATCTGTTCAGGGAATAATTTTTTAGTTTCAACATTCATTATTAAAATTATAGCACTTTCCGAACCATTTGCGGCCATTGAAAATGCAACAAGGCTCCCATCATCAGAAGGATTTATAGTGTTTATAACATATTTCTGATCCATATCTCCGCTGAATGAGGCAGGATCATAAAGTAATGTTTCTTCCCCGTCAAACCCTTTCCTTGTGTAAAGCTTTCCTGTTTCGTCTGAGGGAGTCGTTTTTAAATAAAAATAGACATCATTATCTGTTATCTTCAAATTATTCACATTGCTTGATTCCCTTCTATCAAATTCCTTCCTCTTTTCAATGAGAGCCTGACGACCGGGTATACTATTCAATACTTCCCGAGCGTAATCCGATTGGGCATTCATCCACCTCTTAACTACCGTATCCTTTAAGTTCTCCATGTAACGATATGGGTCGATAACTGTTTTACCAAAGTAAACATCCTCCACAGGATTAACGGGAGCTAAGGGAGGTTTGACCCTCTGTGCTTGCGGAAGCACTTGAAGGCAGGAAAACAATAATATGTTAAATGTTAGAAATAGAACTTTCATAATCCCTCCTGATTTTGTACTTAATAATTTTTCATTCGAACAAATGGCAATTTTATTTGCTCCGGTAACAAGGGAAAAATGGTTCTGTTTTTCCCCGGGTTATCAACGGATGGGACTTACATCCCATCCTGTTGTTTATACTACCCTCACTTTTTTTGTGCCCGACTACTTCAGCAAAATCATCTTCTTCACTGAACTAAATTTCCCTGCTGAAAACGGTAGAAGTAAATTCCGCTGGCCATACTGGAGGCATCAAAATCTATTGCATATTGCCCCGCTGGTCTGTACTCATTAACCAGTGTTTTTACTTCGCTCCCGAGGTTATCGTATATCTTTAAGGTTTGTATTCCATTTTCAGGCGACTGCCACTTAATAGTTGTTGTCGGATTAAACGGGTTCGGGTAGTTTTGCTCCAGAGCGAACTTTAAAGGAATATTAAAGTCAACCTTCACAACATCAGAATAATTGAAGCTTCCGTCGAAGTCATATTGTTTCAACCTGTAGGAATAGCTGCCCTGACCGAGATTCTTATCAGTATAATTGTATATTATGTTCTTTAGTGGTCGTCCCGTATCCCTTAACAAATCCAATCGAAATAAATTCTTGCCCATCTGAGCTTCTTTGAATCTCAAACCCGCGATTATTAGTCTCAGTAGCAGTAGACCAGAAAAGATTTATTGCTGTATTTGTAATTTCTGAAGTAAACGAAATGAATTCGACAGGAATAACTATTCCGAAGAAATCAAATATCCGGTTTAACAAATCTGTTCTAGTTGTTGGTGGTGTTTCGTCATTAAGATTAGCTAACGAATATGCAAAACAAATTGTCTTTTGACCATAATAACCATTATTCTGAACAGCGACATCCCCGACAGTTGCTTCACTAAATGCTACTAAACCGTTGGTATCCTCATAATATATGTCAATAAAATAATTTTCTGTTTGCGAAGAGGATGTAAATTCCATCCCTTCTGTTACAGTATTAGGCTTTCCCAATAGGTGAGTGATCGGCCTGTTGTTGGAATAACCATCTATTGCATAATCTAATCCAAATAAATTCAGCAAGCGTGAATTTAAAGCCTGATCATATCCAAGTGCATCGCCCCCTTCTAAATAAAGGTTACCTCCATTTTCCAGGTATTCAATAATTTTTTCAGCATTTGAGTTCGTAAAAGCTGTTCTGGATGCACCTGTTGTCCCAAAATTTCCAAAAGACAAAAAGACTGCGTCAAATTCATATACGTCAATGAATTTTGCCCATCTGAAACTGTCAGGGTTACGTCATATATTCCAGTTTCCGTATAGGTCCATTCAGGGTTTTGTTGAGTGGCGTCGGTTATTCCATCCCCATCCAGATCCCATTCCCAGGACGTTATCTGGGAGGGAGATGCAATAGATTGATCAGAAAAATGAGCGGTTAAAGGAGGAGTGCTGCAGGTAATGTCAGCTGTAAATTCTGACCGGACGGAATAGACTCCCACTGCATTCCAGGCATCGATCACTGAATTATATTGTTGAGATCCTGTTCCGAATAGATCGGAAGCAGCATATATTGATCCCGCTCTTGCATTATGATAATTAGATGACGGGGTAAGGTATACCGTTAAATTCCTGTAAGCTATTTGTAATGCATCATCGATACCTATACCGGTAACTGAATACGAATTACCATTGTCATTAGTACCTGTTCCACCTTCACTTATAAGATAAAACCAGAAGTTCTGTATGCCACTATTGGTGTGCACCTCTTCTCCCGGATCCCAGAAATCACCTTTATATGTATCGGGGCATTCGCAGAGATTAGGATCTTCGAGAGATCGAGTCATATAAGGAGGCAACAATGTTATATCTTCGCCGCAGCTCCAATTTGCATCGGTACCTTCGAGATAAAACTCAACTGCAGTTCCAAAAATATCACTAAAGGATTCGTTTAACGCCCCTGATTCACTAGCATAGATTAGATCTGCGGAATACTGTGTTACGCCATGTGTGATTTCATGTCCTGCTACATCATTGCTTACGAAGGGAGAAAAATTTACACCATCACCGTCACCGTATGTCATTTTATATCCATCCCAGAAAGCATTATTATAGTTGACATAAAAACTAGCATAACTATAAAGGGTTCCACCATTATTGTCAAAACTATTTCTGCCGAAAGTGTTAAGGTAAAAATCATAGGTCCCCTCTGTAGCCCAGTGCGCACTTACACCAGTTTCATCTTCTGGGTCAATGAAATCCAGATCCTCATTTGAATAATCAACTGCATAATTATAGTTCGTCCCGTTTTGCATATTAAAAGTTTTGATTCCTCCTCCCCTTCCAGACTCTTGCAGTCGATAACCTTCTGAATAAGAATCCACCATAATGCCGACAGTTCCATTATATAAGGATGTTCCTGTTCCGGGGATATCATCATTACATATTTCACTAATAGAATTAACAATGTTTTTGTTGTTTGCATTAACATCTACGTAGTCCCTGCTTAGTGGTTTTTCAGCGTAAATGTCATATCTGTAAACCAGAGTAAGATTATCTTTATTTAATGGTTTTGTCCCGCTTGTTAGCTTCAACTCACCTTTCGGATAATAGGTTGCCTCCGGATCATTCAGAAGATTTTTGAGGAATATTTCATTCTCCTGCTTCTGCCACATATAGCTATCAGCATTGATATAATTCAATGCGGCATTTAGTCCGTCTTCTTTAGAAATTGCAGGAGATACCGCCATATTTATTTTATGCACGGTTACACCATTGGCAAAGTATATAAAGCCGTTTTTTTCGTGCAGTATCAGCTGGGCATAGAGTACTTCAATACCTTTATAATATTCTTTGTACCTGTAGTGATTCTGCCCGATTTGATCTGAAAATTCCTTGAACTGTATAAATTCATAATCGGAGGATAAACCGAAATACGATTTGTACTGACTGAAAAAATTCATCCTTGTAATTTCTGTCCCTTCGCCAAGTCTGATTTCTATCGGTGAGACCCCATCTGCCCCATAAGTAATTTCAGAACGGGAAAAATCACTTTTGATGTTTTGTGAATAGCCAGAGTAAATTGTGAGAATAGAAAAACCTATTAAAAGTAAAAACTGTAATGACTTCATTCGATCCTCCACCTGTTTTTTTTTAAGTTACAATAATTTTGATGGGCAGGAAGACTCCTACCTGCCAGATTATTTTTTTAAATTCATCTCACTTCAGCAAAATCATCTTCCTCACAGAAGAATATTTGCCTGCTGTTATCCTATAGAAGTAAATTCCGCTGGCCAGACTGGAGGCATCAAAATCTATTTCATATTGCCCCGCTGGTCGGTATTCATTAACCAGGGTTTTTACCTCACTTCCAAGGATGTCGTATATCTTTAAGGTTTGTATTCCATTCTCAGACGACTGCCACTTAATGGTTGTGGTTGGATTGAAAGGGTTCGGGTAGTTCTGGAAAACTTGAAATCTATCAGGGCTTTCAAAATTATCAGTAACGGAAAGACTGCTATTATTATAAAAGACTATCAGTCCTGTATCCCCCACTGCTATACCATTATTTTCATCACAAAATTTTATACCTGAAAATCCACCCATTACCTCACAGAACTTTTCTGTAAATTCTCCGTTCCATAGATTAATCCTTAGAATCAAAGCCAAATAGTAGGTTTTCCCGTCTATACGCACCTCTTTAGTACCTGCAGCTAATAGGGTATCTTCAGTAAGGCAGCTCTGATGGATATGGTAATAATATGGAAGCGATATAGAACTCCAGCTATTACCCATATCATATGAATATAGAAATGTTCCTGAATCCCCTGTTACAACAGTTGTAAAATCAGGACATACATTTATTGAAGTAAGATTTTGTGTCGTTCCCAGAGATCCAGAGGTCCAGGATTCACCGTAATCGGTAGAATTTAATAACAAACCCGCATCTCCTACTGCGAACAAGTTACCATCCCTGATATAAGCAACTGAGTTTAAGGAGCCTGTAAAATCAAATGTCTTTTCGACCCAGGTATTTCCAAAATTTGATGTCGTGAAGATGGCAGGAAGATAATAAGTATGCCCATCCATATGAACTTCTTTACTGCCAACTGCAACCCCTTTTTCATTTTCAGTAAAAATCATATCCCTCAGATCAAAAAAAGTATCCACACAGCAATCCAGCCAGGTTTCTCCACCGTCTTCAGTTTTGAATATAGACCCATCATTCCCGGCTATGAAGCCAAACGTTGGACTAAGGAATAATACAGTATTCAGATCTGAGCTATCGGTTAGTTGTGCAGCCAGCCATGTATTATTTGATTTTTTGTAGAGCGTTCCTCCCTCACTTGTAACAAATATCTTCCCTGTTTCCGCATAACATACATCGGTAAGATTACTGGTTGTGAATGATTCAATAACCTGCCATTGTGCAACATCTACAGAAGAAATGCATAAAAGGAAACCTAAGATGTAAAACAGACGTTTCATAATATTCCTCCACTGAAATTATTTTTAATTGTTTTCTTCAAACTCAGTGGCAGCAAGGTTACTTCAGTAAAATCATTTTCTTAACTGCCGAATATTCACCTGCATTAATTCTATAGAAGTATATTCCGCTGGCCAGACTGGAAGCGTCAAAGTCTATTTCATAACGGCCTGCGGGCCTGTATTCGTCGACTAGTGTTTTTATTTCGCTGCCAAGGATGTCGTATATCTTTAAGGTCTGAATCCCGTTCTCAGGCGACTGCCATCTTATGGTAGTCCTTGGGTTGAAAGGATTGGGATAATTTTGATCCAGCTTATAACTTACTATTTTCATCTGCTCTTCAGACTGAAAAGAGACCAATCCGTCAAACCATTGTAATATCCCATCTAATACTTCAGTACGGGTTATTGAAGAGGTTTCATCATTTATGCTTTCTATCCCGAAACCAAGAAAGAATATTTTCCCGCCGGGTGATTTATCAATCCATCCGCCGGCAGGATCAGTACCGTCATCTTTATATGTCAGCGACATCTGGAAAGCATTCGTCGAAGAAATTACATCAGGGCTTGTCTCATTATTTGCTCCTGTGCCTCCGGAGAAATTTATATGTTCGAGTTGCTCACCAAAAAAATCTTCGGTTATACCATATGCATTGCGAATGGATATTGTCCCGTTTTTCTCCCAGTTAATGCCGATTACATTGTGGAGGAAATCTGGATATTCTGTCTGAAGGTATTCAGCAATATTTTGTCCGCTGAAAAATATTTTGCCTCCCATACTCAGATATCCGGTTAATGAATCTATTTCACTCTGTGTGAAAATGTCATTTTTGGTTTTACCTGTATAAATTATTATTGCTTTTCTGCCGTAATAACATTTGGGATTATCTAACCAGGATTCTTCATAATAGCGGCCCAATTCATCAAGCGAAGTCATATAATATCTGCTGAGTTCGGGTTTAATAGAGCGGGAAATCAAAAGAATTTCAGGTATACCAATAGTTATAATCAGGCTGTCTGTTATAATATGATTGTAATCATAAGAGATTGAGTATATGAGTTTAATAATACGGGGAATAAAGTCCGGGTCTATTGAAATAGCATCAGGAATGGTTAGCGTGACACTTGAATCTCCGGAAATACTTTCTGAAACTGAAGATTGATTTATTACGATACCTGGTTCTTCTAAACTTAAGGAGACTGTGGTATTCGAGATTATCGGCATTATATTGTGAAGGGTAAAACTGATGGTACCATTTTCACCCGGATCTATATGGCCATTCTGATAAACTGACTCAAACAATACAACAGAATCAATTTCGAGGTAAGGTGATAACCCAACATCAAAATCACCAACCATATTCATTCCATCTTTATGGATTCGTCTAACAGAAACATAGGAGTTCTGCAGGTTGTAATCTTTGCTGTTTGGGTTAGTATTTATATCAAAACGAATATTATTGTGTGTTCCGGGAAACGGATCACCACCATCTCCCCGGCCCTGACCAAGATTAAGATTTCTTAGGCCGTCCGCCTGTTCAAGATCGACAAGGTAATGATTTTCATTGTTATTGTTGCCTTGTGTTTCATCAACATGAAAGATCAATAATCCTGCATTTGGTAAGTTAACGTCAAACCCGATTTTCTGTCGGTTTTCAATAAGATAATACTCTGTAGCCGCTAAACCGTTTGTCCATAACATATATGAAACAGGATTAACTTCAGCTTCGGAAAGAGAAAGATCGCCTGTATAGGTTGAAAGATTTACAGGAGTTATCCAGCCCAGTTCTTTCTTGCACCAGGCACTCATATGTGAAGGTGTTTCAGGAGAATATGAATCTCCTCCCCAGGATCCTGAGGCCATAAGACACCAGTTCCCCAACCCCTCAGATGATCCATCTGTATCATATAAATCAGGCAGGCCAAATATATGACCCAATTCATGAGTGAAAGCTCCTATTTCAATAATATCACCGTTGTAATTTGACGATCCGCTTAATTCCGGTTCAATAGCATAATCACCGTCAATTAGCACAGGCTTGCCTGATACAGGGTCAATATCATTGGTTACATATGGCTGACCGCCGGTAAGCATCCTGAAATCCCATCTGTGGGTCCAGATATTATTAGCGCCGGCCTCAGCACCGGCACCCGCGTGGATTACTTCAATAAACCCTATCCGAGGATTGTTCTGTGCATCGTAATATTGTATATAATCGCAAAAATTAAATGAGGGGTCTGCAGCTTCAATAAGATCAAGGGTAAATTGGGGTCCTCCGTAAGTTCCAAGATAATGGTTAATTGTTCCAGGCATATCATACCAGCCCTCACAGTAACCATCAAAGTACAACTGGTGATAAGAAACTTCATCATAGTAATTATTTATAGTTCCTGTAGGGTTAGGACCATCAAATAAATGTTCCTGAAACTGTGCGGCAGGGTAATGTGCTGAAAGGTCAGAATACTGACCCAAAAGAGTTAAAGCAAAAAGAGTATCCTGGGCAAGCAGGAATTCTGATTTTAATCCCTTTGAAACTTGTTCCCTCAAAATTTTCCTTTCTCTGAATTTTTCAGCATAATAACCCTGTGAGTAGCTTTCGCTCACCATTCGCTGAAATTCAGCAAAGCCTTCCGGAGGTTTAACTCCTTTCTTAGGAGGAATAGTGGGCAGGATTACCGTTTGTGAAGCAAGGATCAGACATAGAAAAAGTAATATTTGTTTCATTTTTAAATCTTTCTATTTTCGCTTAATTCAGATCAACCTGAAACACAATTTCAGTCATTATCAAAATCGGAGTACTTTAACCAATGGAATCCGACAATATTGACCGCACAGAACCACTCTAAATCGTAGACTAGAAAAACCTGCCCACAAGGATCTTACCCTGATATTTCAGAATCCGGGTACAATTAAATAAACCATGACAGTCGCTGCATAGTAATGATGTGACATTTTCTATAAACTATGTCGCATTTATCTATTTTTATGACTTATCGCTGGTTAAAAATCGTTCTTTGAAAGAGTCTTTTCTACCTTGAATGTAACTTTTGCAGATGGGTATGTAACATCCCGTCATTTGGTGTGTATTAGCCGTTTAAGTAACATGAGAATCTGAGATGGTAGATTAAGGTGGGATTCAATTTTCCTGGATTGAATCAAAATTTAGAAGATATTCAGAAGGGGATGATCCAAATAATTCCTTAAAGCAGGCAGCAAAGTATGAAGGGTTACTAAAACCTACTTCGTAAGCTACCTCTGATATATTCCCGGATTTGCAGATAAGTAACCGCGCCGCTTGCTTTAGACGATAGGACCTGATCAGATCATTGGCCGACTGATCTGTTAGTGCAACTAATTTCCTGTGAAGCTGCATCCTGCTTAATCCAATTTCTTTAGCAAATTCTTCAACGGTAAAATTATAATCAGAAATATGTTTCTCTATTGTCCGATAAACCCTGTTTAAAAATCTCTCATCCGTTGAAGTAATGGCTACTTCCTTTACGTCGGAAAAGATTTCCTTGCGGTACCTCTGCCTGAGTTTTTTTCTTTGGAGAATTAAATTATTTATACGTATTTGAAGTTCTGCAACATTAAAAGGTTTTGTTATATAATCGTCTGCTCCTGTTTCGAGTCCTTCCAGTTTATCTTCAACTGCGGAACGGGAAGATAAAAGCACTACTGGAATGTGGCTTGTCTTTTCATCTGTTTTAAGTTTCCTGCATAGCTCTATACCATCCATTTCGGGCATTAAAACATCACTAATTATTAGGTCAGGAATATACGCTTCTGCTTGCTCCAGTCCCTCTCTGCCATTTGAGCTTTCAATCACCTGCATTGTCGCTTCAATGCTTTGTTTAAGGAAATTTCTGATATCTTCATTATCCTCAACGATTAATACCTGTGGCATCTCCTCCCCGATGGAAGCTAACCCGGTAGGAAAAGAAGGCATTTTATGGATCTCCTGTCCTTCTTTGCTATCACTATTTATTTGAACTCCTATTGACTGATAATACCCTTCATCGAACGGAAGTTCGATTGTAAATTTGGTCCCTTTATCCTCCTTGTTTTCTACCGATATACAGCCCTCGAGTAATTCAACGAGTTCTTTTACCAAAGCCAGCCCAATTCCCGTACCGGCCGGGATTTTATTCTCAAATTTTCCACGGTCTGTATAGAACCGGTCAAAAACATTTTTGATTTTATCACCTGGTATACCCGAACCTGTATCTTCGATAATGATTCTGAAATAACGCCAGTTTTTTCTCATTTGAAATTGATCGGGAACTACGACTTTTATGCTGCCTTCTGCTGTGTATTTTACAGCATTGATAAGCAGGTTGCTAAGTATTTTCTCAAGTTTATCCCTGTCGAAACAGGTGATGAGCGGTTCCATCCCTGAATCTACATAGATGGTTGTATTTTTAATTTCAGCCAGCGGACGAAATGAAGCAGCTATTCCTTTAATTAATGTCAGAACATCTCCTTTTTCAAGGTTTAATTTCATTTTGCCCGCGTCAATGGATGATAGGTCAAGAAGCTGATTGATCAATCTATGCATCCTGTTTGCATTTTTGAAAATCATTTTCAGCTTATCATTATTCCTGTTTTTCTCCTCATCCAAAAGTTTTTCAAGAGGACCGAGGATTAAGGTAAGGGGTGTCCTGAACTCGTGCGACAGGTTTGTAAAAAAGTTTGTTTTTATTCTGTCTAGTTCACGTAACTTTTCATTATCAAGACGGGCTACTTCCGCTTCCTTTTTCTTTTCAAAATTGAGCTGCTGAAGTTCGGAGTTTTTTATCAACTGGCCGGCCTGGACGGAAATGATTGAAAGTAGAGTAAGTTCATTTTCAGAAAAACATAAAGGTTCTTTATCTGTTTTTTCGCTGCCGGTCTTTCGGTTTATCATCTGCATTACCCCGATGATATTTCCCTCAAACCAGATCGGAGAACAGATCAGGCTTTTTATATGTGCTCTCTCCTCTTCAGTTATATTGAACCTTCTATCCTTATTTAATTCTGTTACCAGGAGTGACTTTTTATTTAACAAAACCCAACCGGTAAGGTGTTCACCCAAATGAGGATATTTAGTCAGCCTGCTGGCATAATCCTGTTTAAAAAGTGTCTTTAATACTTCTTCTTTTTTCGAAACAAGCAGAATTGCTCCATGCTCTGCTCCTATAGCCTTTACCGTTTTATCAAGTATCAGCCTAAGGGTATCGTCAATATTAGTAGTCTCTCCTGCGGCCAACGCAATTTCATTCAGTAGTTTTAATTCTTCAACAGCGGCAAGTGAATTACTTAACTCACTTTCAAGCTTTCTTACCTTATCTTCATATTTTCCAGTTGATCTCATATTTCATCCTCTACAGGGTCAAAATTTTCTATCATCCAGACATCTGAATTTTTTTCTTGTATTACACTTACTATAGTTTTACATCTTTAGTGATATCTGTGTACAATGGATGTATATCTTCAGAGACGGAAAAATGTTATAACCTTTTAGAGTAGCTTGAAGCAATTGAAACCTCGAGTTAGAACGAAAAGGAGTTTTTTGAAGCATCAAGCACATAAATCTTTTTCAGGTCCTTAGTCCATTTGATGAGGATAAAATCTGCCTTTCAAAAGAGGCCGATTTGAATAATCCTGTATGAAACGATCCAAACTCCATATGTCCAACGATTATTTATTTATATGCACGGTTCCAGAATAAATAGCAATTAGTAGATCAAAGAGGGGATAAATGCGGTTGTTTCCCATAACCTAGGCTCATCGGAAATCAACCAGCAATTTAATTTTCTTTAGTATTCAAGTTGTATTTGTAAAAATTTTGATTGCCTTCAGTCCGATAATAAGATCTCTGCGATTCTGTTTCCCAATAAACAGAATTTCCCACGACATTTTGTTTGATCGATAAGTGAGACTCTCCCCCCTGGGGATAATCGTTATATACTGAGTGAATCCGAAATAAAAACAATCTTTTTTCGATCCGGACTCAGGCTGCGGATTCGTATTCTGTCTTAAGGTAATGTAATTTGTTTTACCGAGTCTCCACTTATTGTCAATTTTATTTAAGTTTCCGTTCTGAATGTATAAGATAAAAATTCCCATCAGGCGATATCAGAGGCACTGAATATTTGGAAGTTCCTTCGGTTAATTTTTCAGGTTCATAAGATTCTGGCCTTTTCATTAAATGTGAATTTCCAGAGGTTATTAAAGATATTGCATTTTGTATAACATAGTTTTCTATTATCATTTGTATTAGAGAATCCATATGCTTGTAATCCTGTTTGAAGAATTATTGGCTCTCCTGCAGCCCCCTCGGGAGATAATTTTTTATTTTCATCAAATCATTTGTGGTGAGGTTATTTAACAGGTAATAAATAGAATTTCCATCAGATGACCATCGTGGTGAATATATACGATTGTAGACTAGAGAGTACCTGGTAATTTGCTTCTGTCACTGTTCAGTAACCAAATTGCAGATCTGGTCTCATCATAATTATTAAAGAAAAATTATTTTTTTGATTTACATCGATCCAGTCTATATCGAGCAACCAAGTGAAAGGTGAGAATATATTTATGTTCTCACATCGATCAGTCTCCGGTTTATGAAATAAATCTGTTTTCTTGATCCAAAATTAGCGAATCCGGCGATGGTATCTCATTAAGGGGGTACCGGCGCTCAGTAAGATACTTAAAGGAATGAGCTTTCACCTCCTAATTCGCGATAATATAACTATTAAGGACTGCACCTTAATGGCCTGAAAACTAGAATTTCTTTACCAGATGGAGACCATCGTAAGTTCTTAACTACCCCTAATCCCTGAACTATCTCAATGGCCTGATTAGTAGCATTATCCCTAACATAATATTATTGTTTTTTTCGCCATCGCCCATTGCGTATGCAATGAATTCTCCATCCGGGGAAATCTGGGCTCTGTCAGGTTAATTCTTCAATATTGAGTAAAATAAACATTCCCATTAAAAGTTAACTGAGTGTGTTTCGGGGGTGTTATAGGATGCGATGAATTCAGGATCAGAGATTTTGTTCCCCAAACTAACAATGCCAGTATGAGTATCAGGATAGCTGTATATACACCTTTTTTAAGTTTTCGGTTAACTGGTTTGTTTCTGAAATTAACCTCTCCTGTTACCTCTCTTTTGAGATCTGAGAGCATTTCATCTATATGCTGGTATCTTGTTTCTGGTTTTATCCAGTGCCTTATTTATTATTCTCTGCAGACCTTCACTTACTCCTGACTTATACCTTGCTAGTGGTTCCTGGGTTTGGTTTATTATTGAATAAAATATGCTGGCATCATATTCTCCCTTGAATGGGTATCTTCCTGTAATCATTTCGTAAAGTATCACTCCGAGTGACCATATATCACTCCTCTGGTCAACCTTCTCGTTCCTTACCTGCTCGGGCGACATATATTTTATTGTTCCCAGTGTTGATCCCTGCTTGGTTATATCCCTGCTTACATTCTTTATCCTCGCCAGTCCGAAGTCTACTATCTTTACCCTGCCTTTTCCGTCTATCAGTATGTTCTCTGGCTTAATATCCCTGTGTATTATTCCTTTGCTGTGGGCTTCGTTTAATCCCTCGCTGATCTGGATTGCAATATCTATTATATGTTCAGTTGTAAGTTCCTCACTCTTTATCAGCTCCCTTAATGTTCTGCCTTCAACATATTCCATTGCTATGTAGGTCTCGTTCTCAAACTCGCCTACATCATATATCGTAACTATATTAGGGTGGCTCAATGATCCTGCTGCCTGTGCCTCCCGCTTAAACCTCAGGTTAATTTCAGCGTCATCATCACTTTCGGGTGGAAGAAACTTCAGTACAGCTTTCCTGTTAAGGTTTATATCTTCGGCAAGATATAATACCGCATCCCTCCCTGTGAGAGCTTTTCTATGATCCGGTAGTGGGATATGGTTTTACCGCTATCCATTATAAACTTTCGTTTTCTATTTCAGGATCAAAGTTCTCGATCATCCAGACATCGGAAGCAGTTTCATCAATCGTACAAATTATTGTTTTCCCATCCTGAGTTATATCTATCGAAAATGGATCAATAACAGGTTTGGTAAATTGAAATAAAGATTTATAATTTCCATCAGGTACGGTCACTTCTGCTATTTCAGTAAAATCATCGGAAATATTTATTGCATAAAGTTTCTTCCCATCTGAAGACCATCTGATGGGGTAGATACTACCTTTACTAAGCAGCTTATGAGAATAATCTGTAAAGGAGACCAGCCATATACCATACCCGCGACTTAGTTTATCCGGCATAAGCCGGTTCCAATAAACAGCAAGGGTAGACAAATCGGAATACAAACGCGGTAAGAATATGTAACCGATATTCTTATCGTTAATAAGCTGCTTTACTGTTTTTGTTTTTAAGTTATAAATATTGAAATCAAGATTTACAGAAGTTCGATAGAATATCTCATCGTCTGTCAACCAGTATATAGGACTACCAAACTTTCTTTCAGCGATAAGTGAAATTTTACCGTCTTTTAATCCAAGGATATATAAAAGTGAGTCAGAAGTGAATATTATATTTTTTCCATCAGGACTCCAGCTGAATGATCCACATTTTTTAGGTAAAAACGTCAACTGTTTGATCGAATCTTTTTCTGTTTCCAAACTGTATATATTTCCATTTTGGATATAAGCAAGCTGATTTCCATCAGGAGATATGACAGGGGATTCATACCTTGAGGTTCCTGCAGTCAGTCTTTCAGCTTTATAAGTCTTCTCCTTGGTTGTACTTGTAAATTTCCACAGGTTATTATAAGATGTGTATTTAGTGTAGCAAAGTTTTTTGCAGTCATTAGATATTGAGAATCCATATGCCTGCATTCCCGTTTGAATTACTTTTGGTTTGCCTGAAGTTTCATCCACAGATAAATCTATTTTTTTTAGATCAAATGTATTATCAGTCTTTTCCAGATAGTAGATATAATTTCCATCAGGTGACCAACGTGGAGACCGGATTCGTTTATCAGATTCCAGGACCCTTGCAAGTTTGCCGCCGTCACTGTTCATGATCCAGATTGTGGATATACCCCCGTCATCATCGCTATTAGATAAAAATAATATTTTTCCTCTGGGTCGACTCCAGTCTATACTGTATATCCAGGAG
Organism: uncultured Bacteroidota bacterium; assembly: GCA_963839165.1. Taxonomy (GTDB): domain Bacteria; phylum Bacteroidota; class Ignavibacteria; order Ignavibacteriales; family Ignavibacteriaceae; genus DATFVA01. The sequence goes on from CAWIUG010000036.1 coordinate 311,340, forward strand.
AAAGGTTTGTCTATTTTTATTTTCTTGTATTGATTAGTACTTCGGCTTATCAAATAAATCGTCTTATTAAATCCATAATTCCATAAACCCGCTATTGTATCTCCTTCCGGAGAAAAACATCCCTCAGTCATGGACTGAGCTTCTTGTGCTTTTCCACCGAACCTTGAGATGATATAACTTTTAAGGACTGTATCTTTAGGGCCGGAAAACAAAATTTCTTTCCCCGATGGTGACCACCGTAAAAAAGTTATGAAAGATAAACCCCGATATATCTCGAGTACCTGCTTAGTAGAATTATCCCGGACATATAGTCTGATATCTTTCCCATTTCCAGCAGCATAGGCAGTGAAATCACCATCAGGCGATATTTGCGCTCTGTCGGATAATTCTTCAAAATATTTGAGAAGAATGTTCCCCGAAAAGGTCAACTGAGTATGTTTCGGGGATTTTATAGGATGCGATGAATTCAGGATCAGAGATTTTGTTCCCCAAACTAACAATGCCAGTATGAGTATCAGATAGCTGTATATACACCTTTTTTAAGTTTTCGGTTAACTGGTTTGTTTCTGAAATTAACCTCTCCTGTTACCTCTCTTTTGAGATCTGAGAGCATTTCATCTATATGCTGGTATCTTGTTTCTGGTTCCTTATCCAGTGCCTTATTTATTATTCTCTGCAGACCTTCACTCACTCCTGACTTATACCTTGCCAGTGGTTCCGGGGTCTGGTTTATAATTGAATAAAATATGCTGGCATCATATTCGCCCTTGAATGGGTATCTGCCTGTAATCATTTCATAGAGTAGTTACTCCGAGCGACCATATATCACTCCTCTGGTCAACCTTTTCGTTCCTTACCTGCTCGGGCGACATATATTTAATTGTTCCCAGTGTTGATCCCTGCTTGGTTATATCCCTGCTTACATTCTTTATCCTCGCCAGTCCGAAGTCTACTATCTTTACCCTGCCTTTTCCATCTATCAGTATATTCTCAGGTTTGATGTCCCTATGTATTATACCCTTTTCGTGTGCTTCGTTCAGCCCTTCGCAGATCTGGATGGTGATATCAATTATCTTTTCTGTTGTGAGTCCGTCATTCTTAATCAGATCTCTTAATGTTCTTCCATCTACATATTCCATTGCGATGTAGGTCTCGCCATTGTATTCGTCAACATCATAAATGGTAACAATATTAGGGTGACTCAGGGATCCTGCGGATTGGGCTTCTCTCTTAAACCTAAAGTTATTGTCCGGGTCATCACTATCTGGTGGAAGAAACTTCAGCACTGCCTTACGGTTTAAGTTTATATCTTCTGCAAGATAAAGCACTCCCATCCCCCCTTGTGAGAGTTTATCAATTATCCGGTAATGGGATATTATTTTCTCATCATTACTATCCATAACAACACATTGCTGGTTTATGGGAAAGGCATAGTAATTCTAAGCACGCTTGCGTACAAAAAGGAAGGCGAATAGGAAGAGAAGTGTTTCCCTCAATTTTTTTTTCCGGTTCTTTCACGTATCCCCCGATAACGATTAAATTAACCCGGAATCATTGTAGCATAAGTTTAACAAATGAATTTACTAATATTTAAGCTTAATAAGCAATAGAGGGAATATAGGTTTGTATCACTTGTGTGTGTAGTGCCAGCAAAAGGGAGCTGCTGCTCTCCCGGCTGGGATCGTTCTGCCCAGGCAAATGTCGGTTCTGACTAAAGTTAGTTTAAGAAACCTAAATCTTTATTGTGATCAGGTTCCTAACGCTTAATAATTTTTAGTCGGGCATAAATTTATACTTGTAATCTCAACACCTTCGGCGTTCACTCTATAGTTTACACTTACGTATATGTCATCTCTATTTTCCACAGGGTAACATTTTTCAATGTTTATAATCCCTATTTCATGAACAAGTATCGTATCACAGGAACACCCGGTGATGGTATATTTTAAACAGCTCATAAGTCTGGTACAAAGTTCTGCATCCATATTCAGACTTAATTCGACTTTAAAAAATCCTCCGATATTCATAAATGTATTATGGATGGATATCACCTCTCCCTTGATCTCACATTCGCCCGTCAGAGGGTCTTTTTGGCAGCAGCAAATTGGAAGTATAGCTTTAACAGTTAGTCCCGTTTGATTTAAGGGGGAAATCTTTTGGTATGTATCACTAGCCGAGGTTGTCGGCTGGTTTATCATTTCTTCCTGACATCCAAATGATAACAGGAGAATTAAAATTATTACGGCAGAAATTAGTTTTGTCATAAGTCCTCCGCTTATTCAAAAGTAATTATTAACGCTCTTCCTGAGAAATTACTATCGTTTCTTTGATTTTAATTTCTATTAATATTGAAACCTTATCTACCTGACTTGTAACATTTCCAATAAGGATTGTAACAATCGGAAAGTTTGGACAGGTGAAGGGTGTGGTTAAAGGGGTGATGATTTATTATGAGGTTTACGGGGAAAGTGAGTCTCTGCGTCTACTTCATGGTGATGGTGGAAATATTGAAGAGATGACATACCAGATTGCGTATTTTTCCGGTCAATATTGAGTAATTGTAATTGACTGCAGTGATCGTATGAAATTTGTACCAGTAAAGAGTCTTTTATCGGCTTCTCACTTTTCGGTGTTGCAACCATCCTTCAGAGTGTTGTTGAAACTATTGGCGATAAGGAGGAAAAATACTCCCAGAGCAACAACACTGACACCTACTACTAAAGCTATAGTTTTACCGGAATCACTTTCTTCCATTTCAATGTACCTTATGTCGTTCATTGCAGCAGAATATTTGATAGCCTGATGTAATGAATCTGAGATTCCAGCCACAATTAATGTATCATTATTTATGCGGCAGGTTGCTTCCTCCAATGTTATTCTGCTGTCTTTAGTTCCAATGGTTAATGTGCCGATTGTTCCCTTGTCGCATTTGGCATAAAGAGTTTCTTTGCTTACCACCGACTGAGATGTGCACCCCGCAAGGTTGAGATAGGTTGAAATAAGCAGACAGACTATTAACTTTTTTATCAGTGTTTTCATTTTCATCCCGCTTTAGTTTGTTTTACTATAGTTTTTTGAATTCCGCTGAAGAATGATAATGAGTTGTTAAGCCTGATTTGTCATGGAATTGTAAAAAATTCGTCGGATCATCCGGTAAGGATACTGACAGGCGGGCAGCATTTCGCCCTGTGAGGTTAACAAAGAGTAATAGGAAAAAAGTCCGGATCCCTTTAAAATGGTTGAGCTGTTGTTTGTTGAAGAATTTACCCGGAAATTCAAAAATTTCATCTCCAATAAAGAAGCGTCAGGTAGTCGCCAAACAACAGCTCGAATATTTGTTATTAGCATTCAATAGTTGTGCCAGCGGCATATTCCCACAAGTCGAAAGATATTAAAACTTAACAAATCTGGTTATGCGGCAAATTAATAGCAGCTTTCCAAATTGATCCGGGGCAACTCTCTTGATCTAAGCCAATCTTGAAGGGAAGGAAAATATGTCAAATTTTTAGACTGACGTTCAGGTTTGAAACACTTTTCTTCTTTTACCGGCAGATTTCCGCTATTCACCGAATTTCTATTTATTATCATTCCCTGCACTTTTATGTTTATCCACAGAACTTAAACTTTTTTCGCAGAGGAAAATAAAATGATAGAAAACAGAAGCAGATCTAACAGCAGATACGTAATTGGATTTATCCTTGTGATAATAGGTGGGTTGTTTTTACTTGATAACCTGAATTACCTGTATTTTGATATCCCGCATGTAATATTTTCTTTCCCTTCTGTCCTGATAATTGTTGGTATACTCATACTTGTTAACTCAGAGAAGAAGGGTCTGGGGATTCTCTTTATAGTAATAGGCGGCCTCTGGCTGCTGCCCAGGATATTCCCATTTATTGCAATAAATGGAGGGGTTATCTTCTCTATATTGATAATTGCGTTTGGCATTTATATCCTTACCAGGAGAAGATGGCATTCCAATTATCCTTATAACATAAACCAGCAGGGCACCTCAGAAAAGTCAGGTGCGTCGAGTCCGGCAGGCGGATTCACAAAAGAAGCTGACAGAATAGATGATGTTGCAATATTTGGCGGTGGTCATAAATTCATTTCGTCAGATAATTTCCAGGGCGGTAACGTTACCGCAATCTTTGGAGGCACTGAGATCGACCTTACACGCTGCAAACTGGCACCGGGACAAAACGTGCTTGAGGTGACGGCTATTTTCGGCGGAACGACTCTTATTGTCCCGAAGGAATGGAATGTTGTAATAAATGTGTTCCCCTTGTTTGGAGGTTTCTCACACAAAGGAATGAGGGGTCCTAACGTGGTGATAAATCCCGAAAGTTCCCTCGTAATAAAGGGTGTGGTAATTATGGGCGGCGGCGAAATAAAAACTTATTGATGCGGCAGGATGGAAACTAATCCGATAATCAGCAATAAAAGGAATATCTATTTTTACCTGCTTTTATGGGTGATAATTATCGCAAGCAGTTTTCTGCTGCTGAACCTGGCACTTAAAACTGAAACCATTACGGCACTTACTGACAGTATCGTCTTTAATATAATTCTAAGCGGGCTGGGACTAAGTTTCTGGTACTCAACCCGCTACATTTCTTTCGAAAACACCAGCTTATATATGATAACGCTAAACCACTTCATCGGGTCGGTTTTTGTTTCAGCGTTGTGGCTGTTCAGCGGATACCTTGTAATGACGGAAGTATTCGGTTATGGTGAGGACTACCGGGCCTTCTTTATGACTACCCTCCCCTGGCGCTTTCTGATCGGTATCCTTATCTATTTTGTAATTACTTCTTTCTATTATTTGATAATTTATTATTCGGGCTTCCAGGAGAGGAAACTCGCATGAAGCGGAACTTAAGAACCTTGTAACTCAGGCTGAGTTGAAATCGCTTAAGTTTCAGATAAATCCCCATTTTATTTTCAACAGTCTTAACTCAATGAGCGCACTTACCACTATAGATCCTGAAAAAGCAAGAGGAATGATCCTGAAACTGGCCGAGTTCCTGAGGTATACACTTGCAAATAATGAGCAGCAGAAGAACAAGCTGAAAGAAGAGCTTAAAAATATAAAGCTCTACCTCGAAATTGAAAAGATAAGGTTTGAGGATAAATTTGATTATACCGAGGAAGTATCGTCTGAATGTCTTGAAGCAGAGGTACCCAATATGCTGCTTCAGCCGCTGTTTGAGAACGCTGTAAAGCACGCTGTGTATGAATCGCTTGAAATGGTGAAGGTTAAGCTGACATGCGGCAGCGAGAACGGATACCTGAAAATAGTTGTGGAAAATACGTATGACCCTGAGACTAAATCAAAGAAGGGTGCCGGCGTTGGCTTGAATAATATACAGGAACGTCTGAGGCTTACTTACTCCCAGGATAACCTGATGCAGGTTGTTAAGGATGACGGAATATTCAGGGTTAGCCTTTTTGTCCCTCAGTAAACCCCACCCATCTCCCGAAGAAGCCTGATTCCCCACAGATTCTGATCCTGACACTATTTCTTTTCGATCGGCAAGGGAGAAATCTTCCCCATATGTCATTAATAGGTCTTGAGTGATCTTAATTTCCATTTCCCCTGAAACCCGCTCTGTTCCTCTTCTTTTACTGCCTTATTCCTCCCTGGTTTAACGTATTCAGAACGTATTCAGAACGCATTCAGAACGTTTTCAGATAGTAGGAGGACCGGAGTAATGCCGTAGTAGAAAAACACCTCCAATCTTAAAAATCATTATATTAACGCTCTGACTTAACAAATCTGACCTATGAAAGAGAAAATTTCCACCGTAATAATCGATGACGAATCACTTGGCCGTCAGATTGTACGAAAATATCTTACATCCCACAGTGATTTTGAGATTACGGCTGAATGTTCCAATGGATTTGAAGGCGTTAAGAAGATTAACGAATTGAATCCCGATATCGTTTTTCTCGATATCCAGATGCCAAAACTTACCGGCTTTGAAATGCTTGAGCTTCTCGATAACCCGCCAGTAATTATTTTTACTACTGCATACGATCAGTATGCAATAAAAGCATTTGAGGTAAACGCGGCCGACTATCTTCTGAAACCTTTCTCGGCAGAGCGGTTCGGGGAGGCACTTAAAAAAGCAAAACTTCTGCTGAAGAACAAATCGCGCGGTAGTGAGATTATAAGCGGCTTGATAACACATACCCAGGAAACAACCGATTACCTTGAGCGTATCGTAATAAAGGATGGCTCAAAGATCCATATAATCCCTGTGGACACAATCAGCTGCATAGAAGCGCAGGATGATTATGTGATGATCCATTCCTCCGTAGGCAGCCTCCTTAAACAGAAAACAATGAAGTATTTTGAAGAACACCTCTCTCCGGATGATTTTCTTAGAATACACAGGTCATACATCGCTGCCATCAGCCGGATCAAGAAGATCGAACTGGTTGAAAAGGAATCCTACCAATTAATTCTGGACGACGGAACCCGCCTGCCCGTAAGCAAATCCGGCTACGATAAGCTTAAAAGTATCCTCTAACCCCTTTCCTTTCTTCTCCCGAGTTTTGGTATGAGGTTACAACTTTGCTACAAATGTTAAACTTCTCCGAAGTCTTGGGTTTGGCAGGTGAAATTATTTGCCGGGCGGGCTGCCCACGAGGAGGGTTCATCCTCTCCGAGGAAAGCAGGATTTTCGGGTTATAAAACTTGCTACAAATGTTAGACTTCTCCGAAGTATTGGGTTGAGGTTACAACTTTGCTACAAATGTTAAACTTCTCCGAAGTTTTGGGTTTTACGGGTACAAACTTAATTTACGGTTATATTGACTTTTATTAATAATAGTTCTATGTTTTTATTGTTTGAAATATTTCAAATGTTAAGAACGCCCTATGACATCCGAAGAAAAAATAAGAAAAGAACTTATACAGAGATTCGGGGATGCATATAAAGCATTCGGACTAAGCAAACTGATGGGGCACATAATCGCCCTCCTTTTATTTTCCCCGGCCCCTCTTTCACTAGGCGAGATTACAGAGCAGCTGGGCCGGAGTAAAGGTCCGGTCAGCCAGATTGTGAGAAGACTTCGCGACAGGAACCTTATCCGGAAAGTCTGGACTCCCGAAAATAACAGGAAAGACTTCTATGAAGTTGACCCCGACCTGTTTGAGCACGCCTTCAGAAACAACCTGGAACTGATCAAAAATAATACACGCATCGCAAAACATCTGAATGCCGGGATCAAATCAGCTAACAGAAGTTCATTAAAAATGATAAATAACCGTATGCAGGAAATGGAACAGTTCTATATCCTGATGGAAAAGCACTACCAGAATTTTCTTAATGAATGGTCAAAGAAAAAGCCGAAGTTAAAGGTATAGCCTGTACGTAACGGTGATTGTTGAAGTCGGGACATTATAAATAGCGGAACCTGGAGAACAGGATTTTTTTTAAGCGATAACGTTTGATAAATTTCAAACGTTAAAAACAAGAGAGAAATAAATGGAACGTCTAAAAGATAAAGTCGCTGTAATAACAGGGGGAGCGCGCGGCATCGGTAAAGCTGCCGTCAGGAAATTTTCTTCCGAGGGTGCTGTGGTTATTATATGGGATGTTAATGATCAGGCTGCCGATAAAACAATTTCCGAACTGAGCGAAAGCGGAAACAGAGTTGAATTCAATCATGTGGATATAACCTCCTTTGAATCTGTCAGGGCAGCCGCGGAAGCTGTTTATAATAAGTATCAGCATTTAGACATACTTATAAATAATGCCGGCATAACGAAGGATTCAACTTTAGCCAAAATGACTCCCGAACAATGGCAGCAGGTTATCAATGTTAACCTCACCGGCGTATTCAATTGTACTAAATCCGTTATTCCTTATATGATAGAGAAGAAATACGGGAAAATTGTAAACACTTCTTCCATAGTAGGACTTTATGGTAATTTCGGACAGACAAACTACGTGGCTGCCAAATCGGGAATAATCGGAATGACTAAAGTCTGGGCACGAGAACTTGGACGCAAAGGGATAAATGTTAATGCCGTAGCCCCGGGATTTATTGCAACTGAGATGGTGGAGACTGTTCCGGAGAAGGTAATAGAAATGCTTAAGGACAAAACACCTCTTGGCCGTCTTGGTGACTCCGCGGATATAGCGGATGCCTATTTCTTCCTGTGCTCTGATGAGGCAAAATTCATTAACGGTGCCGTGCTGAGTGTAGACGGCGGACTGGTATTATAGGGATCGCTGAATGAGAAACGCAGAGATATTATCCTCCGGTATGTACGTTCCCGAAAGAATCCTGCCTAACAGCTACTTTAATGAACTGCTTGGTGAGGATGTTGATTCCTGGCTGGTGGAGAACCTGACCATTAAGGAAAGACGGTGGTGCAGTAATGATGAATCGACGGCTGACTTATGCGTTAATACAGCAGCCAGGATTATGAGCAGCGCCGCAGTGTCCCCCGAAACAATCGATCTCCTTATTATCGCGACAGATACCCCGGAATATATCTCCCCTTCTACTGCTTCCGTTGTTCAGCACAGGCTGGGATTGGTAAACGCCGGTACATTCGACGTTAATACTGCATGCGCGGGTTTTGTTACTGCACTTGATATCGGTTCTAAATATATCCGTGCAGATAAAAAATATAATAAGGTGCTCGTCATCGGTGCCTATGCAATGAGTAAATACCTTGATATGACAGATAAGAAAACGGTTACCCTGTTTGCCGACGGCGCTGCCGGTGTGCTTCTCTCGGCTAATGATGATGAAAACCGGGGTTTCCTTACCAGCAGCCTTTATACTGAGGGAAAATACTGCGACTGGATGGGTATATATGCTGGGGGAACCCATCAGCCTGTTACAAGAGAGATAATTGACAACAAGGACCATCTGCTGAAGTTTGTAAAAAAATTTCCGAAGGAAATAAATCCTGCTACCTGGACTCGTATGATAAAGAGTTCGTGCAATGAATTAAACATTCAACCTGATAAGATTGATCATTATTTCCTCACCCAGATAAATATTAATAGTATTTGGGAAACGATGGATAACCTCGGCGTTGACCGCTCGAGAGCTCATACTATTATGGACAGATATGCCTATACGGGATCCGCATGTATCCCTATGGCATTTGATGATGCGTTCAGCAATGGCAGGATTAAAAAAGGTGATCTTGCCTGTTTTGTCGGTTCCGGTGGAGGACTGGCATTCGCAAGTTCGGTTTTCAGAATTTAGGAGCGTTAAATGAACAGCACTGCTTCAGGCGAAATGATAACAGCGGGATGGATCCTCGTTGCTTTATATTCTGCTGTAGTCATTTTCTTCGTTGTAAGAGGAGCAGTTAAAACCAAAAGCATCGGCGATTATGCTGTGGGTAATATCAGCTTTTCTCCTTATGCGGTAGGACTTGCCCTGGCAGCTTCAATGACGAGTGCCGCAACATTTATTATTAACCCCGGCTTTATCGCATACTACGGAATCAGCGCTGTGATCTCCTACGCTGTTGTTCTGCCTATCGCCGCGGTAAGCTCGCTCATTATACTCACCAAAAGTTTCCGGAAACATGGAAGTTCGGTTAAGGCTCTTACTCTTTCTCAGTGGATGGGCACCAGGTATAACAGCAAGGGTTATGCCTTATTCTTCGGATTTCTCTCCCTGCTTCTGATAACATTCATTGTGCTTATTTGTGTGGGCCTAACCAAGGTGCTCTCGAAAACGCTTGATGTTAGTGAACTGACCATCCTTATAGCAATAGTAGTATTCATATTCGGATACATGATGTTCGGGGGCGCTAATTCAATGGTCTACACCAATACCGTACAAGCCATTATCATGATCGTTGTAGCTTTTATCCTCTTGGGATCAGGATATGAGCATTTCAGCAATGGCATCAGCGGTTTCCTGGATAAGCTGAACTCAATTGATCCGAAGCTGACAGACTTAACAAATAACAGCAGTTTTCTTTTCAGGGATTTCTTCGAGATTGTGATTGCACAGATTGTGATAGGTGTTGCTATTGTATGCCAGCCTCATATCATAACCAAATCTCTGCTGCTTAAATCCGATTCGGATGTAAATAAATATCTAACTGCAGGTGTGCTTACCGAACTCCTCTTCTTCTTCGTTGTATTTGCGGGTTTATATGCAAGAATAATTTTTCCCGATCTTACAATTAACGGTGCACCCATAAAACTTGATGGAATTATGTCGGCCTACGTTGTTGCCCGTTTCCCTGTGATTATAGGTGTAATAGTAGTTATGGGCTTAATCTCTGCGGGTATCTCGACCCTTGAAGGATTAATCCAGTCGATTTCTACCACCATTACAGCAGATATATTAAAACCTTTATTCGGACGGTATTTTCCGAAAGATGACACAAAGAAAAACAGGTTCGAAATTAACCTGAATAAGGGAGTAATTGTAGTTATAGGAATTGTAGCAATACTGATATCCTACGACCAGCTCCTTAATCCCAAACTCAGCGTGGGCATATTTGCACAGAACGGAGTTTATGCATATTTCTCTGCAGCGTTTGTACCGATCCTTTTTGGGATGTTCTTCAAATCTGTTCCCAAGGCAGTAGTAATAACCGCCTCCGCTGTAGCAATCATTGTACACTTTTCTTTTTATTACGGTAAATTAGGAGTGCCGTTTACGGCGGCAACAGGAGAAAATCCCGGGGTAGCTGCTGCTGCTGCGGTCCTGCTTTCTGTATTTACGGGTTTTATTATATACCTGGTAATGGGGAGAAAAAGTTATGCATAATTTCCAGGCTGACTGGCTGGCAAAATGGGCTGTTTATACTCCCGGCCGTATGTTTATAAGGGAGCATAACAGGAATATTAGCTGGACTTATCAGGACTTTAACAAAAGGGCTGAATCGTTCGCCGATTTTCTGATAGAAAATTATAAAATTAAAAAAGGCGACCGGATCGCAATCTATTCTAAAAACAGTTCTGAACATATACTCCTCTTCAGTGCCTGTGTGAAAACCGGGGCTATACTTGTCCCCCTTAATTTCCGGTTGACTCCAAGAGAAATAAATACGCTTATTGCTGATGCTGAACCTCTGATTTTTTATTATGATAATGAATTTAAATCAGCATCAGAACAACTTGAGTTTCCTGCAGAAACTAAAAAAGCAGAACTTTCTGAAGTGAGTGAATTCCTGTTTTATAACAATAATGACGAAAGGTTCCGAACCAGCAGATCTTTTGACGAAAACGATCCTGTCATGATCCTTTATACGGCAGGAACAACGGGATTATCAAAAGGCGTTATCATCACCCATAAAATGCTGTTCTGGAATTCTATCAATACAGGTCTGAGACTTGATCTTAATTCGTCAGATCATACCCAAAGCTTCGCGCCTTTCTTCCATACAGGCGGATGGAATGTTTTATTCACACCCTTCCTGCATCACGGTGCCTCACATACTTTGTTAACTCATTTTGATGCTGAGCTGATTCTTCAGCTTATGGAAAAGGAAAAGGCAACGATACTTTTCGGGGTGCCGACGATGCTCCAGATGATGTCTGACTCACCCCGGTTCGAAAAAACAGACCTTTCATCTGTAAGGTATGCCATCGTAGGAGGAGCGCCGATGCCCATCCCTCTCATTAATAAATGGCACGATAAAGGTGTGTTCATCAGGCAGGGATATGGTCTTACCGAAGTAGGTCCCAATACTTTTTCACTACACCAGGATGACGCAATAAAGAAAAAAGGATCAATAGGCTTCCCGAACTTCTATATTGATACAAAGATTGTTAATGATAAAGGAGAAGAAGCAGGTGTTGAAGAAGTTGGTGAACTCTGGATGAAGTCGCCTGTGGTGACGCCAGGTTATTGGAGAAAAGAGAATGAGACGTCCGAAGCAATGACAGAGGGCTGGTTCCATACCGGGGATATGATGAGAAAAGACAGCGAAGGTTATTATTTTGTAGTTGACCGCAAGAAGAACATGTATATCAGCGGCGGGGAGAATGTTTATCCTGCCGAGATTGAATCCTTTTTACTTACAAACGAAAATATAAAAGAAGCCGCGGTAATCGGTGTTCCCGATGAGCAATGGGGTGAGGTAGGAAAAGCATTTGTAGTATTGAAACCGGGCTCAAATCCCTCCCCTGAAGAGATCTTGAAATACTGTCGGGGAAACCTGGCGAAATATAAAATACCTAAACACATCGAATTTATAGATGAACTGCCTAAAAATGATGCGGGCAAAACTGACAGAAAAAAATTACAGCTTAATACTGATTCAATAAATAACTAAATAACCTAATAACAACAGTACCAGGAGAAAATATGAAAAAGCTTTTTGTTCTATCACTTTTAATGAGCTTTTCGCTGCTGCTCGTTTCATGCAGCAAAGATAACACCGTAACTCCACCTGCACCGACCTATAAGATCAGCGGGACAGTTACAGATGCAGAAGGCACCTTCTTAGCAGGCGTCACAGTAGATTTAACAGGCGCGGCACAAAAGACAACAACCACAGATGCCTCAGGCGCCTATACGTTTGAAGATCTCGCTTCAGGAGCAGATTTTACAGTAACAGTTTCACATCCCGATTATGATTTTGAAACTGCTGAATGGTTTATAACAGGTCTCAGTCAGGATGAGACAGCTGACTTTACAGCGAAAGACGGTATCGTTGGTGTATGGCTTTCAGCAGGCACAAACGTTGCCCCTCTACTTGGTGTAATTTTCGCAGGTTCGGGTGGTGTTGATTCGATCTATGCAACATTCAACTCAGATAATACTTACACCGTCCGCCAAGTGAACGGCGACGCGACTGTTATCAGTTATGCAGGTACCTACTCCAATTCAAAATCATCAGTAGGTAATATCTTCACAATTGTTACTGACCAGACTGCACCATCAGTTGCAACATCCGAAGGTATTTACGAAATAGATAGAACTCCATCACCGCATTCTATGCAGTATGAAATAGTTTTAACAACCGGCACACAGAATGTTGCCCCGACACCCGATTTGGGATTCGGCAGCACTAATGGCGGAATTTTCGGAACTACAAATGTCCAGAATTATATCAGAGTTCAATAATTGATTGCGGGAGGCAGCAATTCAACTGCCTCCCTTTAATTTTCAAAAGGTAAGAAGATGAAAATCATTTATATAGCTTTACTTAGTCTCTTACTTGGTCTGCCTCTGTCAGCCCAGAACAAATGGAACTTTGATGACTACCAGGTTCCTGCTGATCCCCTAAATGAATTCCAGGCATTGGCTTATTTCTATACCCATATGGTTAATCAGAATTATTATGCCGAGAATGACCTGCTCAAAGGCCAGATTGTAGGAAGATTGTTCAGCAGCAATACCACCATAACCGGGGGCGGGGCATCATACTTTGAACAGAGACTTATTCCATTCTTTATTTATCAGCCGAAACTGCTTAACAATAAGGCCATCCTTCGGGCATCCTTTGAGATTGACTGGACCTGGGGGGACGCTTCGTATGGTGTGGGGGGCAATTTCGGATCGGCATTCAGCGCAGACCAGGTAAATATTCAAACACAGAATGTGGAACTTGAACTTATTCCCGCAAAGGATTGGGCAATAAATCTCGGACTTCAGAGATTGTTTGACAGTCCCTACAATCCCTATAGAACCACAGTCGGCACAATGACAAATACAGCCTACCGGCTGATGTACTGGGGAAGCGATGGAGTCGGGATTTCATTAAGGCACGACGGAGATTACTCACGCTTCAAAACAGGATTCTACCAGCTTTACGAGAATAATGTTCATCAGATTGATGATGTTACACTCTCGGAAGCAATTTACGAGCAGGACATTACCCCTCTGTGGCGGCAGGGAATTTCCCTGTGGTATGTGTACGACCGGGCAAATGGTGAAGGCGGAGTATCGGTACTCGGGGAAGGACTTACAAGTCTACTTAACGACTATAACGGTACCTTCAAATTCAACCTTGGAGGATTGCCGTACCATGCTGATCTGTTCTGGCTTGGAACATATGGAAATGTAAATCCTGAGTTCACACTTGGCCGCTGGACCTTTAATGCATTTGCAGTTGCAAACTTCGGTACGGTCAGTACATTTAAGACAGATTCATACAAAAAGGCTGTCGACGTGCTGGGACTTGGCTCAAACCTGAGAACCGGATATAAATACGGACAAACTGCTGAGGATGCTGTTACTCTCGATGTTCTTTTTGCGACGGGTGATGAAGACGGGCTAAAGGATGATAAGTACAATGGAGTTATCACCGGAAATACCTGGGGATCTCCGGGAGGATTAAATATCTCAACCGGATCCTATATCCTTTACCCCCACGGCAACGTCGTGAACCGTTATATTGCCGCAGTTGCAGATATTTCAAATACGGGCCTGGGACAAATAGGCGGAACAATAAATATCTCCAAATCTATCGTTCCAAATAAGTTCTATGCAAAGGTAGGATTTGCAGCCGCACAGAGCTTATATGAACCTGCAGATGGTGGTAAAACCATCGGAACAGAAGCAAATATAAAAGTTGCATACCTGCCGGCGGTATTTATGAATATCGAACTTCACGGAGCTTATATGTGGCTGGGTGATTTTTACGATAGCCCAAAAATGAACGGAAATAAAACCGAAAAGCCGGGAAATCCTTACACGGTTTTCCTTCTCTTTAAATGGTTGATGTTCTGAAAATAAAAATAATGTGAGATAACAATGAATAGAATACTAATTATCTTATTTGCCTCAGCTCTTTTAATTGCATCAGGATGCTCACCATATGGGAATTTAAGCATAATGAACTTTGATGAACTCAACTATCCCTACCCCGTTAAGAAGGCAGTGCTTTCAGATGATATAACCATAGCATATCTTGATGAGGGCGCAGGCAGCCAGGCGATAATTTTTATACACGGACTAGGCAGCTACCTGCCGGCCTGGGAGAAAAATATCGATGGGCTTAAACAAAATTACAGGTGTATTGCAATTGATCTTCCGGGCTATGGAAAATCTTCGAAGGCTGTACACAGCGGCACGATGGAGTTTTATGCCAATGTCATAAAATCGTTTATGGATAAGCTTGGCCTTCAGAAAGCTGTCATTGCAGGACACTCCATGGGCGGACAGATTGCAATGGTAATGGCTCTTAGATATCCCGAATATGTTGATAAACTTGTGCTGGTATCTCCCGCCGGGATAGAAACTTTTACCGAGGGACAGAAAGAGTGGTTCAGGAATGTGATGACCGTGGCCGGAGTTAAGAATACCTCTGCTCAGCAGATCAGGGCAAACCTTACCGCAAACTTTTATAATCTTCCCGATGATGCCGAATTTATGATTACTGATAGAATTGCGATGAGAGATGCGGAATATTTCGATAACTACTGCTATACGGTAGTACAGTCGGTTAAAGGAATGGTTGATCAGCCCGTATATGATTTTCTTCCGGATATAAAACAGAAAACTCTTATCCTGTTCGGAGAAAATGATAACCTGATCCCGAATCCCTACCTGAATCCCGGTTTCACGGCAGATATCGGGAAAATTGCAGAAGAACGAATCCCGGATTCAAAGCTGATTGTGGTTCCTTCCTGCGGTCATTTCGTTCAATTTGAAAAGGCTGATGTTGTCAATAACGCTGTTAAGGATTTCCTGAGATAACAGCTGACAAAAGATAAACTTAATTTCAGAGAGGCCGTGTAATTATGCGGCCTTTTCTGTTTTAAATTGAATATCTACCTGGCATTAAATATATTTGCTGCATTATAAAGAGGATTCAATGACATTCGACAATGATCTCAGATCGATCCAGGAAGCAAGGCATCTATCAGCCACGGCGAAGGAAGCTCAGCTTGAATTCAGTCACTATTCACAGCAGCAGGTTGATGCAATTGTAAAAGCGATGGCGGAAGCCGGGTATGCCGCCGCCGAAAGACTGGCCAGGATGGCAGTAGATGAGAGCGGGTTCGGGAAATATGAGGATAAGATCATAAAGAACCGGTTCGCCACCAGAAATGTTTATGAGTCAATTAAAGATCTTAAAACTGCAGGTATTGTCGATATAGAAGCAAATGGTAAAATCATAAAGATCGGCGTACCGATGGGGGTTGTTTGTGCATTAGTACCATCAACCAATCCAACTTCTACCGCAATGTTCAAAGCATTAATTTCGCTGAAGTGTAGAAACGCCATGGTTGCAAGTCCTCATCCCCGCACTGCAAAATGTACCGCTGAAGCATTAAGAATTCTTTCTGCGGCGGCTGTCTCTGCTGGTGCGCCTGAAGGTCTTATTCAATGTTTGTCGGAACCAACTATTGAAGGCACCGAAGCTCTGATGCGCGATAAAAATATTGCCGTTATTCTTGCAACTGGAAGTACTCCTATGGTCAAAGCCGCATACAGTTCCGGGAAGCCTGCTTACGGTGTGGGATCGGGAAACGTGCCGGCATTTATAGAAAAAAGTGCCGATTACAAAAAAGCTGTGGCGGATATTATATACGGAACTACTTTCGATAATGGAACTCTCTGCTCATCTGAACAGGCAATGATCGTAGATCTTCCTCTAAGGGAGAAAGTGATAGAGGAAGTTAAAAGCCGCGGAGGATATTTTGTAAATGTCGAAGAAAAGGAGAAACTGGCAAAAGCGATCCAGAAGGATTTCAGAATAAATCCTGCCATTGTTGGACAGTCGGCAGAGTTCATCGCAAACTATGCTGGATTCAAAGTTCCTGAAGGGACAAAAGTACTCATGGCCGAATGTTTTGAAGTAGGTAAAAAAGAACCATTATCGATGGAGAAGCTGTCGCCTATACTTGCATTTTACAGCGTCGACGGATGGCTCGAAGGCTGTCACCACTGCATCGATCTCTTAAACTTCGGCGGAATAGGTCATACAATGGCAATCCATTCCAATGACGAACCGATTATAATGAAGTTCGCACTCGAGAAGCCGGCTTTTAGGATACTGGTGAATACGGTTGCTTCGGTTGGGGCAGTTGGCTACACAACAGCGTTGAACCCTTCGATGACTCTTGGCCCCGGCACCATTGGCGGTTCAATCATCTCAGATAATATCACTGCAAAACACCTGATGAATATTAAAGCCCTGGCCTTTGAAACCAGCCCCATTAACCCCGGGCGTTCTGTTACGTCGTTCAAAACTCAGATAGAACTTGGCGGCAAAAGCAGCTTTATGATGGAGATTGAAGAGAGATTGAGAGCGAGAGCGGGTAATCCAAAATTCGAAGGGAAACAGGTTGTCCAGCCGAAACCCGAAGGAATAGTCACCCCAAAGAAGGAAGAACCCAAAACCCCGGCAAAACTCGGTGAAGGCATCCCCAAAGAAGCCGTCGACAAAATAATCAAGGACTTCAAATATTAGTAATGATTCGACTTAACAACCAAACAGAATTATGCGGCAACAGTTAACCCTAATTTATTAAACGGAGCTTGTATACCTTACAAGTTTTGAAACCAGAGATCAGGCAGCAACTGGGACAGCTGTATAGTAGTTTCGAGAGATCTTGCTACACCTTCTGACTTTTATGCCTTTTATGTTGAAGGGGACATACACATTCAGAATTTCAGAGTGATTGTTTCTTCAGACCATATTCCTGTCTTTACCAGTATGAATAAGATGGTAATAGTAAATAGTATCAAATGATACCCAAGGAAGGGAGCGAAATGCTCCCTTCCTTTTTGAAAAACTTCTTAATTCACGCAGGTGAATTATAATAAATCTCACGGAACCTGCGTACTACCGAACCCGCAATAAGGTCGGCTGCTTCATCATAACTTAAAGCCGAGGTATTAACCACAAGGTGATACAGCAGCGGATCCTCGATGTCCTTTAGAAAATATGTCTTAAGATAATTCTTCCTTGATGCATCCTCCCTCTTTACAAAATCGAGTGCATCATGAAAGTTATTCAGTTCATATGCCTCCTGAGCCTGCTTTGCCCGCAGCTCCAGCGGTGCAACCAGCCTTACGTGAAAGGCGTTCGGCAGCTTAGCGGTAATTATATTTCCTCCCCTGCCGATAACAACAGCCTTGCCAAGCCTCGCAATCTGAAGGATCGTCTCCGATATTTGTTTTACAAACGTATATCCTGAAGGATTTCCGAGAATCTCGCTAACCATATTCTTCATATTAAAAACCTTGTCTTCATCCATATACTTCGCGAGTATTGACGGGAGATGATGATCCTCAATAACTTTCTCTATAAGGTTTTTGTCGAAATAGGTCCACTCGGTGGATTCTTCACCGGAATAACGATTCAGAATATCAACAAGTTTATGCCCGATGATGTCGGCCCGCGTGCCTGTCTGGCGCGATATTGTTATACAGGGATGTTTTGGTCTGTACGGTGACGGGGTGCTGTGTGATTCGATATAAATACGGCATTTCTCGTATACGCCTGCTACTCTCATTTTAATCCCTCCTTCTTGCTGCAGAGGAATTGAAGGTTCCTCTATCAGGTTGTTTTTTGGGTTTCCTCTACCTTACTCTCCAAGGTGAACCACTTCCTTATCTCATCTTCTTCTTTACCATTCTTAGAGATATGGTAAAACTCGTTGTTGTGAGATGAATAGGTGTAGTCTTTTTTCCATTCGTCGATGTTCGCGGTTATCTTTTTTATAGCATCAGCGATAAAGTATATTTCATCGTTTGTCATTGTGGGATGAACCGACATTCTTACCCAACCGGGTTTGTCTGAGAAGTCGCCGGTGTTGATTTTTTCGGTAATGAGGCGAGATTGATCGGGACTGACATGCAGCAGGTAATGTCCGTATGTACCCGCGCAGGAGCATCCTCCCCTCACCTGAACACCAAAACGGTCGTTAAGCAGCTTTACGATCAGGTTATAATGAATGCCGTCAATGTAAAATGAAATTGCGCCCAGTCTGCACTCAATATTGTCGGCCAGAATATGGAGTGAGGGTACTTTCCGTAATTCGCTTATGGCAATGCTAACCAGTTCTTCTTCACGTTCCCTTATGTTCTTAACTCCCATTTCCTCTTTTAATCTTATACAGAGAGCCGCACGGATCGTCTGCAGAAATGCGGGTGTTCCCCCGTCTTCTCTTGCCTCAATGTTGTTCACAAACTTATGCAGTCCCCAGGGATTAGTCCAGTCGACTGTACCGCCGCCGGGATTATCAGGTACTTTATTCTTGTACAGTTTTGAATCGAAGATCATAACACCCGAAGTTCCTGGTCCACCGAGAAATTTGTGAGGTGAAAAGAATATTGCATCCAGTTTTTCCAGAGGATCTTCCGGGTGCATATTTATTTCAGCATAAGGAGCAGAACAGGCAAAATCGACGAAACAGTATCCGCCGTTTTGGTGCATCATTTTAGCAAGCTTAAAGTAAGGAGTTTCAATTCCGGTAACATTAGAACATGCTGTAAATGAGCCTATCTTTAACTTGCGATCCTTATATTCTTCAAGCTTCTTTTCGAAATCGTTAAGGTCAACTAGCCCTTCTTCGTCCGGAGCGATAACAACCACATCGGCGATTGTCTCCAGCCACGAGGTCTGGTTAGAATGGTGTTCCATATGGGTTATGAATACAACAGGGCGAAGTTCTTCAGGAAGCTTAAGGTAATCTTTAAGCTGCTCGGGTACCCTTAATCCCAGCATCCTCTGAAATTTATTGATGAGAGCCGTCATTCCCGAGCCCGCGGTGATGATAACATCATCCTTTGACGCATTGCAGTGTTTCTTAATAAGATCATGAGCAATATGGTATGCAAAGGTCATGGTGGTGCCGGTAATGCTTGCTTCAGAGTGAGTGTTGCCTACGAGCGGAGCAAAATCTTCAAGCATTTTCCTTTCGATCGGAGCATAAAGACGCCCACTGGCGATCCAGTCGGCATACACTATCTCCTTTTCACCGTAAGGAGATGTAAAAACTTTATCGTATCCTATCGTATTTTCACGAAATTTTCTAAAATATTCTTCGTGAGTGTTCATTATTTTCTCCGGCTCATCATTTTTTACTTCACTAAAATATACGGAATTTCCGTCTCATTAGCAGGGCCAATTCCGTAGGAATTGATCATCTGTAACTTCCAGTACCCTGGCAATCTCCCCCTAATTACGTAGGAATTAAACCGTTGTAATCAATTGCCCTGCAAGCCTCCTCAATTCTGTAGGAATTGAACACCTGTAACATTCGCTGCCACATCACCCACCTCAACCCCATCCAGGGGTTGAACATTTATTTACCCTGTTTATAAATCTCCACTTTTTCTTATCTTTGAAGGGCTAAACAACTTCAGAAATCTAGTATGAAATTTATTGTCGGCCTTGACGGCGGAGGCACAAAAACCAGATGTGAATTTGCCGATGAATCGGGCAAACCGATACTTGAGCTATCCGGAGGCCCTGCTAACTTTCTCTCAATAGGTAATGAGAAAACTGCTGCTAATATTATTTCGCTGGTTAAATCAGGATTAACAAAACTCGACGCTTCATTCGATGATATACTCATAATTATGGCAGGTATTTCAGGTGCGGGCAGAAAACACCACGCTGAATTGCTTAAGGAATCACTCCTTAAAAAGTTACCCGAAGGTTTCACTAATATTTTCGTTGAAAGCGATGCTCGTGCCGCACTTGAGGGAGCCCTGGGCGGAAAACCGGGGGCTGTGCTTATTGCGGGTACGGGTTCGGTTATTTTCGGAAAGGATAAATCCGGGCAGATTCATCGCGCGGGCGGCTTCGGAAGAGTTATCGGTGATGAAGGAAGCGGTTACTCTATAGGAGTCAAAACCCTGAGGATAATAGCCGGTATGCTCGATGGCCGGGATAAACCGGATGATATGTTTGATCAGTTCACGACTATCTTTCATATTAATCATGAAGATGACCTCATCAGTCTTATTCACAATCCCGGTTTCGATGCGGCCTCTATCGCGCTGTTCACAATAAGGTGCGCGGATGACAATATGAAAGAGGCAAAGAAAATTCTTGATGATGAGGCCGGCGAACTTGTCAAACAAGTGAAAGCAATAAAAATAAAAATGAAAGTTGACCCCCTGATGCTGGCATTGATCGGCTCACTGGTTGAAAATGATAATTACTATTCACAGCTTATGAAAGAAAAAATATCCGCACTTGAAGGGATTGAACTTACAGCCAGGAAGTATTCCCCGGAAATGGGAGCTGTTATAATGGCGCAGAACTTATTATCCTCCAAAACCAATTCCCGATGAGTAAAACCAGGAAAGAATACAGGAACGGCTGGTCATGGGTGCCTTCTCTATATTTTGCAGAGGGTCTCCCGTATGTAATGGTTATGACCGTCTCCGTTATTATGTATAAACGCCTGGGAATATCAAACACTGACATTGCCGTATATACAAGTTTGCTCTACCTGCCCTGGGTAGTAAAGCCATTGTGGAGTCCCTTCGTCGATATCCTTAGAACAAAACGCTTCTGGATCATTACAATGCAATTAATTATTGCATTGGGATTGGGAGGTATAGCTTTTACGGTTACTTTACCATCCTTTTTTGTTCTCACGCTTCTTTTCTTCTGGCTTATCGCATTCAGCTCTGCCACTCATGATATAGCCGCCGATGGTTTTTATATGCTGGGATTAACGAAACACGACCAGGTATGGTTTGTCGGCTTCCGCAGTACCTTCTACCGGTTTGCAATGATCGCCGGACAAGGGTTGCTTGTAATCTTCGCAGGCTACCTTGAGGTTACTCTTAATGATATTCCTATGGCCTGGATGATCTCATTAGCCGCCATCGGAGTTCTCTTTTTCCTGTTCTTCCTTTATCATAATTTTATTCTTCCATTCCCAAGGTCCGACGGACCTACCGCTTCGGCTGATGCTAAGTCGATTATGGCCGAATTTGTAAAAACCTTCACAGCATTCTTCAAAAAAGATCAGATCGTTGTAATTCTCCTTTTCATTCTGTTCTATAGATTCGGCGAGGCACAGCTTGCCAAGCTTACCTCTCCTTTCCTTCTTGATCCCAAAGGTGCGGGAGGACTCGCGCTATCAACCGAGAACGTTGGATTCATCTATGGCACCGTGGGCGTCATCGCTTTAACACTCGGCGGTTTGCTCGGCGGATTTCTTGCCGCACAAAAAGGATTAAAACAGTGGCTCTGGTGGATGCTTGTTGCAATCAATCTTCCCGATTTTGTGTACGTTTATCTTTCGTTCACCCAGAACTCCAGCCTGCTAATAGTTAACATTATGGTAGCAATAGAACAGTTCGGCTACGGGTTCGGCTTCACTGCTTTCCTGCTTGTACTTATTTATATTTCTGAGGGAAATCATAAAACGGCTCATTATGCGATTGCAACGGGACTTATGGCGCTTGGGATGATGGTGCCCGGCATGATCAGCGGCTGGATGCAGTCGCTTCTTGGCTATAAATATTTCTTTGTATGGGTGACCGTCTCAACAATTCCCGCTTTTGTAATAACTTATTTTCTAAAGATTGATCCTGACTTCGGCAAAAAGACAAATGAAAAATAGTCTTCTGCTTATTGTTATAATAATATCAGGGGTTCTCTGGTTCAGTTGTAAGGAATCCGGAAAGAGTAATGCGGGTAACAGGAATACAGATTCTTCTTTGACCAATAGAGAACACACCATCAACGACACGATCAATCAGGTCACTCCTCTGAAGCTCAAGGGTGTACCCCGGAATGATACTATCAGTAATCCCGCATTCTTAAACATTGAGAAGCTGATCAATCATTCTATTAAAGACAGTGCATTTCCGGGTGCTGTGCTGCTCGTGTGGAAGGATGGAAAAATAATCTTCGAAAAGCCTTTCGGTCGTCTCACTTATGATGACAGCTCGGCAGAAATTACAACTAATACGATTTTCGACCTTGCCTCGCTTACGAAGGTAATAGCGACAACTACGGCAGCAATGATTTGCGTCGACAGGAACCTGTTCAGCATAAACGATAAAGTGTCAAAATACATTCCGGCATTCGCACAGAACGGGAAAGAAAATGTTACCATAAAAAATCTGCTGATGCATAACAGCGGTCTCCCGGCTTATAAAAAGTTTTATGCTATATATACCGACCCTCAGCAGGTGATGGATGATATTTATGCCGCGCAGCCTGCATACTCGCCGGGTACAAATACTGTTTACTCGGATCTGGGTATGATTACCCTTGGCAAGGTGATCGAAAAAGTTACAGGTAAACCCCTTGATATTTTCTGCAATAATGTGATCTTTAAACCGCTGGGAATGAGCGATACTTATTATAATCCTCCAAAAGCATTGAGGTACAGAATAGCTCCAACTGAATTTGACCATTACTGGCGGAAAAGACTGCTGATAGGTGAAGTACACGACGAAACAGCTTCCCTTCTGAATGGCGTTTCGGGTCACGCGGGATTATTCTCCACCGCCGGCGATATTTCCAAAATTCTTCAGATGCTTCTGCAGAAGGGTATGTATGAAGGAAAAAGAATTATTGATCCATCCACAGTAAAAATGTTTTTAACACGACAGCCGAACGGCAGAGGTCTCGGCTGGGATATGAAGTCTCCCGCAGGATCTTCCGCCGGAAGTCTCTTCAGCAGCGAGTCGTATGGTCACACCGGATTTACCGGAACTTCTGTATGGACTGACCCCGTCAGGAATCTTTTTGTTGTATTCCTTACCAACCGTGTCTACCCGACTCGTGCGAATAATAAACTTATAAAGATAAGACCGGAGCTTCACGATGAAATTATCAGGAGTACAGTAGACTAAATGGAAAAACGAGCTCATAGAAATAACTTTGCTTTTACTTTTCTAACTCTGCTGATCTTTGCGCTGTATCCGCCATCTATGAATCCCTCGCTGATCAACATTGATAAAATATTCTCCAATAAAGTGCCTGATAAGATCTATCCTGATTACCCGCGCGTTTTCAAATTAGATAACGCCGATAAGGATTCTATCGAAGCCCTGATAAAAAATATGAATCTCAGAGATAAATGCGCACAGATGGTGATGAGCTGGAGTAAAGGTTTTGATTCTGATACTTCCTCTCCTGAATTCAAACGTATAAGTCGACTGGTTAAGAATTCTCATATAGGAGGAATAATCTTTTTCCAGGGCGAGATAACAGCCGAACAGCAGATGATCGATGAGCTTCAAAAGCAATCTGAGGTTCCGCTGCTTATTTCTTCGGATTTTGAGCGGGGACTTGGTTCAAGAATAGAGGATGCTGTGGAGTTTCCTTATAATATGGCCGTCGCCGCTACCGGGAACATTTTCTATGCTTATAATATGGGACGAGCGATAGCTAATAACAGCAAGGCCCTTGGTGTAAGGCAAAATCTGGCTCCTGTAGCTGATGTGAATAACAATCCCCTGAATCCTATTATAAATATACGGTCATTCTCGGAGGATAAGGAGATAGTTTCCAGCTACACTATTGCGTTTATTTCCGGTTCAAAAAATGAGAGGGTTATTACAACAGCAAAACATTTTCCGGGACATGGAAACACTCAGACCGATTCTCACCTCGATCTGCCTGTAATTCCGGGATCCCGTGCAGAGCTTTTTCAGAATGAACTTGTTCCGTTTTTACAATCTATAAAGGCGGGAGTTCAGTCAATCATGGTGGGACATCTATACGTTCCTTCACTCCAGGGTGATAATAGAGTACCATCCAGTCTCTCCAAAGCGATTGTCACCGACCTGCTTCAGAATGAAATAAACTTCGACGGACTGATAATAACAGATGCGCTTAATATGAATGCAGTTACAAAATACTTTTCAGTTGCTGATGCTGCAATAATGGCCGTTCAGGCGGGCAACGATATTCTCTTAATGCCGCCGGAGGATAACCTTTCGATTGATGCCCTTGTATCCGCGGTAAAAGACAGCATTATCAGCATCGAAAGGATAAATCATAGTGTAAGAAAGATATTTGCTACTAAGGTGTGGCTTAGCCGTTCGGGTAAATTGACCGACAGTCCTCAAACAACCATTATCGATTCTCTTCAGGAAAATAATAATTCACTCGCACGTGAAATAGCGGAACATTCAATAACACTTATAAAAAACGAAAATAGTATAATACCAATCGATACTTTTAAAGCCGGTTAAGATTGGATGTATTACGATTACAGACGGTTTAAAGACTGACAAAAAGGAGATATTCGGGAAGCTGGTAAGCAATACGTTCAAAAAAACGAAAGCATTTTTCATCGACAGGAAAAGCAATGGAAGAGATTACAGCAAAGCACTCAATATCGTTCGGAGTTCTGATCTTGTGATATTGCCGGTGTTTATGAGGCTGCGGTCAGACAATGATACGCTCACTTTAGCATACCACGAGAAATTCCTAAAAGAAATTCTGAAAGGCAGAAAGCCGGTAATAATGGTTAGTCTTGACGACCCATACCTGCTTTCAGTTTTGCCTTCTGCAAAAGTTTATTTATGTTCATACGGAAATCCAGAAGTTTCGCAGAAGGCCGCTTTTGATGCGGTGACCGGAAGGATAAGAACAACAGGTAAACTTCCGATTTCAATTCCGAATACGGACTTCAAGCTGGGTTATGGATTAACCACCGGGACTGTTCCAAACCCTTAGGACAAGCTGTATCAGGCTTTCCCCGCTCTGAACTGGAGAGAAAGGAAAGACCTAGTTGAAACTTCGTAGAAGTTTAATATCTGTAAAGAAGTCTACTCATACATACATAACATCCTCGTAGAGGATGAACGATGAAAACATAATGCTCTTTTACCCTTAACATCTTCCGGAGGACCTATTGTTCGAAGGCACCCTTATCAGCGCTGATAACCACTGGGGGTTGTGGGCGGTTCTTTTCATTATTGCCGCCTTTAGCCTGTGGGCTGAAAAATCCAGAATCGGCTCAAAACTATCTGCTGTCGTCATTGCTATCATCGCCGCGTTTATCCTCTCGAATCTTTCAATAATTCCTACAGAAGCCCCGGCCTATGACATGGTATGGTCGTATCTCGTTCCCCTTGCTATTCCCCTGTTGCTTTTCAGGGCTAACCTCAGAAGAATAATTAAGGAAGCAGGGCCCACGCTGATAGCCTTCCTCTTCGGTGCTGTCGGAACTATCATAGGAACGTTAATTTCCTTCGAAATTTTCTCTCTTGGTCCTGAGGGCTGGAAGCTTGCGGGTATCTTCTGCTCAACCTATATCGGCGGTTCTATGAACTACGTGGCAACAGCTGCCGCCCTTCAGCTTAATGCTGGTGATCTCCTCACTGCCGGAGTTGCTGCCGATAACCTGGTGATGGCAGCCTACTTCATCGTACTATTTGCTCTCCCTTCTGCCGCAATCCTTAAAAAGATGTATTCGACTAAGCACGATGCAAAGGCTGAATTAATTGCAGATGATATTCAGATGGAAGAACAAAAAAGGCCGGATCTTTTTAATATGGCAAAAGCGCTTGCACTGGGATTTAGTATCTGTGCAGTCGGGTTCGGATTATCTGATCTTATTAATGTTCAGGGAAGCGGTATTTTAATCATCACCGCACTTGTGGTCATCGCCGCCACCGTTTTTCCTAAACAGGTAGGAAAGATAGAGGGAGCCGACCAGATCGGGGCTCTCCTGATGCAGGTATTCTTTGTCGTTATTGGAGCAAGTGCAAATTTGTATGTTGTACTGAGAGTTGGGCCCATCTTATTTTTCTTCGCCGCGGTTATTCTGCTGGTACATTTGATTTTTATTCTTGCAGCCGGGAAGTTATTTAAGCTTGATCTTGCTGAGATTGTAATTGCATCAAACGCGAATATGGGAGGACCAACGACAGCGGCCGCCATGGCTGTTGCCCGTAAATGGAAAGATCTTGTAATCCCTGCAGTACTTTGCGGAACACTCGGTTATGCGATTGCAACTTTTATCGGTGTTGCAATCGGCAACTTTTTGAAATAAAATATACCTGGATAAACTATGAAGCACTTTATAATTATTATACATTATATAGAATCAGTAGAAAGAGTAAATGAGATCCGTCCCCGCCATCGTGAGTTTCTGGAGAAAGGATATAAAGATGGAATCGTGCTGTACTCGGGGCCCCAGGTGCCGAGGACAGGAGGACTGATAGTCGCACGCGGCAAAACATCTGAAGAAGTTAAGAGCTTCTTCAGCAATGACCCTTATCAGAAAGAAAAAGCTGCGGAGTATCAGTTCATAGAATTTGAACCTGTACATTATCAGGATTTCCTTAAAAACTGGATAGGTGCTTAGGACCGCCATCTCTTCAAAAAAGTCTGGTCACATTGGTTAACATTCGATTACTCATTTTATTATTTTAACAGAAATAAAATGGAAAGTTTATGGCTCTAAAAAGATCCTACAATAAAATGATCGCCGGTGTCTGTGCCGGACTTGCAGAATGGCTTGGATGGGATCCTACTGTTGTTCGGGTGGGTTATGTGTTGTTGTCTGTTCTCAGCGCGGCATTCCCGGGCATACTGGTTTATATCATTTTGTGGATTGTAATGCCCCCTCCGGATGCCCCCTAAAATAAGGAGGATTTTATGAGAAGTATTAATTTTAAGATGGCGATTGCAGTGCTGCCTTTAATGGTACTGGCTGTTTTCTGTAATTCGAAGGATGAACTGGTATCGGGAAAACAGGGTGATATAAAGCTTCCACCGGGATTTAAGATTGATGTTTACGCAGAAGTTCCAGGGGCAAGGTCGATGGCATTAAGTAAATCAGGCGTCCTTTTTGTTGGAACCAGGGGAGAAGGCAAAGTTTATGCAATCCTGGATACTAATAATGATAAGAAAGCCGACAAGGTTATTACAATTGCAGATGGACTTGATACTCCTAACGGTGTTGCTTTGCACGACGGCGATCTTTATGTAGCTGAGATCAGCCGTGTTATAAAGTATCCCGACATAGAAAATCATCTGGATAACCCTCCTCCCCCTGTTGTTGTAAATAACAGCTTCCCCACATCCAGAAGTCATGGATGGAAGTTTATAAAATTTGGTCCCGACGGAAAACTCTACGTTCCGGTAGGTGCGCCCTGCAACATCTGCAAGAGTGATGATGAACGCTTTGCATCGATAATGAGGATGAATCCTGATGGCAGCGATCTTGAAGTTTATGAACACGGGATAAGAAATACTGTGGGATTCGACTGGTCACCGATTGACGGCGTACTCTGGTTCACCGATAATGGCCGGGATATGCTGGGTGATAATGTCCCTCCCGATGAGCTTAACCGGGCTCCTGAGAAAGGAATGAACTTCGGTTATCCTTACATGCACGGCAAGGATATACGCGATCCCGAATTCGGCAAGGGTGTTGATTTATCTAAATTTACAAAACCGGTTCAGGAATTGGGTCCTCATGTGGCAGCACTCGGAATGGAGTTCTATACAGGTAATATGTTCCCCCAAAAGTATAAAAACTCGATCTTCATTGCCGAGCATGGCTCCTGGAACAGGAGCAAAAAGATTGGCTATCGTGTAATGTTTGTTAAGCTTGATGGAAATAATCCTGTAAGCAAGGAACCTTTCGCTGAGGGATGGCTGCAAAGTGAATCTGTATCAGGCAGACCGGTCGATGTAGAACAGATGAG
The DNA here is from genome assembly GCA_963839165.1 of uncultured Bacteroidota bacterium. GTDB lineage: Bacteria > Bacteroidota > Ignavibacteria > Ignavibacteriales > Ignavibacteriaceae > DATFVA01. The sequence continues at coordinate 339,897 of CAWIUG010000036.1, forward strand.
CGACGGTTCACTTCTGGTTAGCGATGATTACGCGGGAATGATTTACAGAATTAGCTACGGGGATTAGATTCCGAATATCGGAGAGTATGTTATCGTGAATATTTGTGCATATAAATGTTCAGGTAATATATCCCGTCCTGCCGCCGGACATTTTGTTAGCGATTTCATATAAAAGCTTCACCTGATGAAGTTTAAATTAACTTTTCCTAAGTTTCAAATGAGCATTTACTAAAAAAAGGTACTTTGCATTGGACAATCTTCTTGCGGCCCGTTTAACGATGTCAATCACCCTGGGGTTTCACATTATCCTTGCCTGCATCGGGATGACAATGCCTTTTCTGATGGTTGTTTCTCACTGGCTCTGGATTAAGAAGAAAAACAAGATATACCTCGACCTTACAAAAACCTGGTCGAAGGGCGTGGCTATTTTCTTCGCTATCGGCGCGGTGTCGGGAACGGCTTTGTCCTTTGAACTTGGACTCTTATGGCCGGGATTTATGAAGCATGCCGGACCAATTATAGGTATGCCTTTCAGCTGGGAAGGAACTGCGTTCTTCATCGAGGCAATATGTATAGGCCTTTTCCTGTATGGCTGGAACAGACTTAAACCCTATGTTCACTGGGCTTCGGGATTAATGGTAGGTGTTTCAGGTGTAATTTCAGGTATATTCGTTGTAACAGCGAATGCCTGGATGAATGCTCCCGCAGGGTTCGACTGGGTGAACGGACAGGCTTTTAACATCCGTCCTTTCGAAGCGATGTTTAATCCTGCCTGGGTCAGTGAAACTCTTCATATGACTATTGCGGCTTTTGAAGCAACCGCTTTCGGCGTTGCGGGTATTCACGCTATCCTCTTATTAAGAAAGCATAATTTTGAGATTCATAAGAAGGCTATTATTATCGCGTTAAGTTTCGGGAGTATCTTTGCGGTACTTCAGCCTCTAAGCGGCGACCATAGCGCAAAAGATGTTGCTGGTCGCCAGCCTGAAAAGCTTGCTGCTATGGAGGGCTTGTTCCACGCAGAGCAGAGCGCGGGTTTAACGATAGGCGGGATCCCGGATGTACAAAATCAAAAAATGGACCTTGGAATTAAGATACCCGGCTTCCTAAGCTTTCTTGCTTATGGTGATTTCAATGCTGAAGTAAAAGGGCTTAATGATTTTCCGCGTGAAAACTGGCCGCCGGTTGTTCCGGTTCATATTGCTTTTCAGCTCATGGTCGCCTGCGGTTTTTTCCTTGCTGCTGTGGGAGTGGTGTTCTGGCTTCTACGGTGGAAATGGAAGGATTACCTGTTTAGAAGAAAATTCCTCTGGCTCGCCGCGGTTGCAACTCCGCTGGGATTCCTGGCCGTTGAGGCAGGATGGACGGTTACCGAAGTCGGCCGTCAACCCTGGATTATATATAATATCATGAGGACTGCAGATGCTGTTACACCGGTACCGGGTCAGGTTGTCCATCTCTCTGTATTCGTATTTATTTATCTTATACTGACAATCGTAGCTGTCTGGCTTATGAGGCGTCAGGTCAGGGCTCTGCATGCATCACAAACACCAGAAAAACCAGGATCATAAATGCTATACGTTGTAATCATATTTCTGCTGGTTGCTGTCTATCTGTACTGCCTTCTTGGCGGGGCAGATTTTGGTGCCGGGATTATTGAGCTGTTTGCGGGAAAAAATAAGGATAAGATTAAGAACCTGGTCAGCAGCGCTATGGCACCGATATGGGAAGCAAATCATATGTGGGTGATCATTACCGTGGTAATTCTTTTTATGGGGTTCCCGGTGATATATACACAGGTTTCTATTTCGCTCTATATTCCTTTAATACTTCTGCTGATTGGTGTGGTGCTGCGCGGTACTGCGTTTACTTTCCGGCATTATGATGCGGTGCAGGACGGCTCGCAGGAAGTTTATTCCCGCATCTTTGCTGTCTCCAGTCTTCTGGTTAGCTTCTTCTTCGGCCTTATAATCGGGGCCCTGGTATCTGGTAAAATAACAACCTCTCCTCTAACATTTTATGAGGGATACCTTCATCCCTGGGTAAACCTTTTCAGTATATCAACAGGGATCTTTATCTGCAGTCTTTTTGTGTTTACTGCTTCAGTTTACCTGATAAGTGAAACTACCGAAAAGGATTTAAGAGAATTGATAATAAGCAAAACGAAACTCGCCACCCTTGTAATGGTAGTAAGCGGTGCAATGGTATTTATATTTTCCTACGTTGAAGGAGTTGATTTTGCTCAAAGGTTCCTGGGTCATCCCATAAGTATTATTATCATCGTACTGGCAACGCTGGCCCTTCCGGTATTGTGGAAGATTATTGAAAAGGGGTTGATCTGGCCTTCGAGGATACTCGCAGGAGCACAGTTGTTTTTTATCCTCGCTGCATTTTACCTTATATACTTCCCTGAAGTAATCCTTATCAAAGGCGGCAATAACATCAGCCTTTTAAACGCGGCCGCTCCGGAAGCAACACTTGCTCAGCTGGGCTGGGCACTGGTACTGGGATCATTATTAATTTTTCCGACGCTGTTCTATCTATTTAAAGTCTTTAAAGCCGGAAGATAATCCCGGGGAGACATCAGATTCGATAATGGACTCCCCTATGGTTTGTCCTTATACACCTTCTTGCTAAGCTCAAGCTTATCCGCAAAGTCGGCACTGAAGTTCTCTATCATTCCTGCCACTTCCTCATTCTTTGTTGCTCGTCTGTAAGTATCAGCCATCTTCAGGAATGTCTGGTGAAAATAGACATTCATATCCTCAACCATCATTTCCTTCGTCCATAGATCGATGCCCATCGTTGCGTTCTCATGCTTATCCCACAAAGAGAGCATCATCGACTTGCTTTCCCTTTTCCCATCAAAACCTGAATCGCTGGCACTCCATTCAATTTTCATTGGAACTTTTTTCTCATCAAGCTCCACAAATAGCATTATTTCCGATTTTTTGCTCATGTTGTTATCCTGTTAGATATTTCATTTATAATATTATATAATAAAAATAATGAATTTATTGAAATAGAATGCATTTGAGAGATCATTCCAATTCTCAGGGAAGAATACTAAAACTGAACGATTTACTTCCTTCCCTCACTATTTTGCTTTTTTGAGAATGTAGGTATAATTTAGCTTATCGGCGATCGGGATTTAATTGTTAACAGCATTATGAGTAATATCCGGTATTAGGCATCAGCAGAAGAAGTAAAGGATATTTATGACAAAGAAATTAAGGCTCTTAATTTTTCTTACACTTTTTATATTGCTTCCCAAAGCTGAAGCTCAAAATTTCAGTGTGGGCGGATTTATTGGAGGTGGAACTGTGGAGGGATTTTCGGCATCCACGGGAGCTTTTACATCTTCTCTTTTTGCAGAGGTCAGTACTCCTTTCCTTGGATTTAATACAAGGCTGAGCTTTATATATGGACAGGATTTCAATTTCCTGCTGCCCGGAAGTACCAATAAATATTTTCCCTTCTTAAAAGCTTATACGCTTAAAGCGATTTTCACCCAGCCGCTGAGTTCGCCCTTTTACCTGGAAGAAGGATTCGGTCCTGCAGTAATAGAAGATAGAACTTTCAGCGATGTAGATGAATGGAATTATGGTACGGCATTTTCAATAGCGGCTGGAATGGATCTGCGTGAATATAAAACCTCCGGTCTCAAAATAGGAATGGGAGTTGAGTATTCAATTACCTTTGGTAACACCTTCGCAAAATATATTTCAGTTCACTTTCAGGGACAGTATTATTTCTAATTAAAATCAGACTATCTTCACCAGAACAGTTGGGAGATGGGATTAGATGAAAATGAGGCTGTCTTTGTGCATTTGAGACAGCCTCATATAAGAATAATTTATTTTGTGGAACCTGCGGCAACTGATTTTTCTTCAGTTAGTTTTCCATTCCGAAGTTCATCACTTAAACGAGTAGCTTTGTACATATCCTTTACGGCTTCCATTAGTCCGGCTGAATGCACCGCAACCATCCTGTTTTCATCAGGAGTATAAATAAAGTTGCCTGGGAGACTCTGGATGTTTCCGTCGAAAGCGAGTCCTACTATTTCGGCTTTTTCATTTATTACGGGACTTCCGGAATTACCGCCGATAATGTCATTAGTGGCAACAAAGTTAAACGGAGTTTCAAGCTGAAAATCTGAAGGTGGGTTTACCCATCTCTGAGGGAGACTCCATGGTTCTTTTTTCCCGAAGGAATAATACCTGTCATAAAGTCCGTAAAAGGTTGTATAAGGCGGAGCAACGGTTCCATTGTATGGAAATCCTTTTACTACTCCGTCTGAAATACGAAGAGTAAATGTTGCATCAGGAGGAATTGAAGTTCCGTATACAGCAAACAATGCTTTTCCCAGTTCCTGTGAATATACTCCTTCTTTATCAAGGATTTTACTCACTTCACTCTTAAGATCACCCCTGGCATCCTCTGTGTGTACTACAAAGTATATGAAGGGATCATTTGAGTTCAGTATGGCATCGGGACCTTGGGCGATCAGCGACATTAGCTTAACTGAATCTGTCAGCACGGTATTATTAAGCATATAATTGACCGCATCTTCACCTCTTCTTCCGCCGGTTATTTTCTGCACCAATGAGTTATCCGGGCCAAGATATTCGTAAAAAACTTTAACCTGATCCTTCAGCAGATCCCGTTGGGTATCCATATCCAGACTATCGGGAATAATAACGGCAATTGTACTATCCAGAGCCTCTCCCCCATATCCCTCATCCCGTTGATCTTCCGGAAGCTTAAGTTCATTTGCGAGATCCACTACATCTCCTGCAATAAAGAATAATTCCGATGTGGTTAAAGAATTTAATGATAGTGCATAGAGTTTATTTGAAACATCCCGAAGCTGTTGCCTTGTTCCCGCAATTTTGTCCCACAGATCACCATATTTCGATTTAAGCTCAGGATTTGCCATAACCGCTGCCTTAAACTTCTCCTCGAAGTCACGCTTTTTTTGCATAAGAACAGGGTTGCGAAGTCCTTTCAGCATTCCTGAGTAAGCTTTCTGTGAATTTGAAAACATGAACAACCGGTTCTGTAGCTTGCTCTTTTCTTCAGGATTTTCCTGGATCATTTTGGAATACAGATCCACCATATTATTAATCATTTCCAGGGTACGCGGGTAGGATATATCTCTGGCATACTCAAGCTGAGCCATGGTATTAAGCCTGTCAGTTGAACCGGGATTTCCAACAACAAATACAGGCTCCGCGGCAACTGCGCCGCTATCGCTCCATTTATAATAATCGTCTGTTTTAAGCGGATTACCATCGTCATCATAGACCCTGAAGAAAGTACAGTCAAGATCATAACGAGGGTAGGTAAAGTTATCGGGGTCGCCTCCAAAGAATCCCATCTCAGTTTCAGGGGCAAATACCAGTCTAACGTCATTGTATCTTTTATAGCCGTATTCTGAATACTTACCGCCATTATAAAGAGGGGTGATCTGAATCCTGAGGCCGGTACTTTCCTTTTCGCGTGCTTTAATCTCATTTATTACACTATCCTCAATCGCCGTTTTTTCTTCCTCGGTACTGCCTTCATCCATGGCACCTTGTATCTCATCGGTAACATCTCTGATAAGTACAAGCTGGTCAACATAAAGGCCCGGAACGGGACGTTCATCGGCCAGGGTTTCTGCATAGAATCCGTCCTTCATCAGGTCTTCACCCTCTTTTGTAACATCCGAAACACTTTCCCTTCCGCAGTGATCGTTTGTCATCACAAGTCCATCTGCAGATACAAATGAGGCCGAGCAGTAGTTGGCAAAACGGAGAGCTGATTTTCTTACATGATCGAACCATTCCTGTGTTGGTTTAAAATTATATTCTTTTTGAAAGTAATCTTTGGGGGGATATTCGAATGTCCACATTTTCCCCATATCATATTGACCTGCTTTCACTGTGTCAAGATTTAACCAGGAATATGCGCCTTCCTGGCTTATTTTATGACCGGTTTCAGTGGTCTGTTGTGATGAAGAACATCCTGATAGAAAGGTAAAAGATACAACGAATATTACCGCTGTTAAGTACTGTCTGAATAATTTATCCATTTCGTTTCCCTGAAAATGTTTTTTTTACTACATAAATTTAAATTTACAACTATTTGATTCTTTAAAAAGAAAATGACTCACATCTTTAAATAAAAAAAAGGGAAACAAGTGTAAAACCTGTTTCCCTTAGTTAAAATGATCTGGTAATCACAAATTATTGATTACCGGTAGAAGGACGGATGAAAGGTTAAATATATGAATCCGGCTGATACAGTGGTTCAATTTCCCATTCATCTTCTACTGTTCCCACACAGTGCGAACATTTAGGAACATTAAAAACAACCTTCTCCTCGTTGGGATTAGCCCTGACAAAGTTCAATATCGTCTTGCAGCTTGAGCACTGCACAATATGTGAAGTGGTTGTCTTCTTGCTGCATTCAGGACAGATAAACCCAAGCTCACCTGGTGTTTCTTCAGGGTTCACCAGGAATATGGCATTACATTTTGAGTGGTTGCATTTGGCGAAGTGCCACTTTACAGTATCCTTTGTATCGATAGCTAACTCCCTTGAATTTTTAATTGATATAAACATAAGCAGTAATAAATAGAAAGTCCATTGCAAAAATATTCTCTTAATAAATTTCTCTCACTTGAAAGGTGCGATTAATTTCATAAATTAAGACATCTAAAATTGCTCATGGATATTTAAGAAAAAACATACTTAAAATTCTACGATATATTTTTCAACTTCCCCTTAAACAGGAGATTAAATGGACAGAATAAATTCTTTTAAAGCTTATGATATAAGAGGTAAAGTTCCTTCCGAACTGAATGCAGATCTGGCATACAACGTGGCCGTCGGTTTTGCTAAACTGACAGATGCAGAAAAGGTAGTGATAGGGCACGATATCCGGAAATCTTCGGAGGCTATTTCGGATGCAATTAAAAAAGGACTGAATGATCATGGTGTGGATGTTATCGATATCGGACTCTGCGGTACCGAAATGATCTATTACGCTACTCCTGTTTATGAGGCCGACGGTGGTATTATGATAACTGCAAGTCATAACCCGCCTGAATATAATGGTATGAAGTTCGTCGGTAAAGGCTCCGTTCCCATAGGCTATGATACGGGTCTCAATGAAATTGAAAAAATGGTACTTAACGACGACCTTCAAACCCATAACCTTGAACCCGGGGATGTTGACCATGATAATGTGATGACCGGATATTTAAATCACCTAGAAAAGTTTTACGATGTGAAAAAGATAAATCCTTTTAAGGTTGTGGTGAATGCGGGAAATGGATGTGCCGGTCTGGTAATTGATGCCCTCGAACCTGAACTTCCTGTTAAAATGATAAAGCTCTTTAATGAACCTGATTCGGAGTTTCCCAACGGAGTACCTAATCCCCTGCTGACTCAAAACCGAAAACCAACTATAGATGCGGTTATCCAGAATCATGCTAACCTCGGGGTTGCCTGGGACGGTGATTTTGACAGGTGCTTCTTCTTTGATGAAAATGGGAACTTTATCGAGGGATATTACATAGTCGGACTCCTTGCAAAATCAATCCTGAAAAAGAATCCCGGAGCTAAGATTGTCCATGATCCACGGCTTGTTTGGAATACGATCGACATCGTCAGGAGCAGTGGAGGAGAACCTGTTGTTTCAGTAAGCGGACATGCGTTTATCAAGCAGAAAATGAGAGAAGTTAATGCTATTTATGGCGGTGAAATGTCAGCTCACCACTACTTCAGGGAAAATGCCTATTCCGACAGCGGTATGATTCCCTTCCTGCTTGTTATGCAGCTCATGTCGGAAGAGAACAAACCGTTGTCAACTCTTGTTGAAGAGATGATAGCTGCTTATCCTTGCTCAGGTGAGATAAATTCCGAAATAGATAATCCTAAAGCGAAGCTTGAAGAGGTAGAAAAGAAATATTCCGACGGTAAGATAGATCATCTGGATGGATTAAGCGTTGAATACGATAATTGGAGATTCAATCTCAGGATGTCAAATACTGAACCTATAATAAGACTTAACGTAGAAAGCCGCGGAGATAAACAGCTGATGGAAGAGAAAACACAGGAGCTGCTGAAAATCATTAGAGAATAATTGCAGCTTTAAGATTGTGAAGGATAGCTGCTGAGATCCGTCACTCATTGTCTCTAAATTTTTACCTCGATCTTAAATGGAACTTTCAGTTTTTCCCATTCAAGGCTAACGACTGCGGAGGAGTCGCTGGTCTTTGTGATTTCATATCTCAGCCATTCGATGGGATTACTTTTCTCCGGTTTCACATTTACTCTTAATGCATCTTCCGCTTCGTTATATTCAAAAGCGCCCCATTGATCAGCCACTTTGTTAAATATCAACGTCCACTCATTTTTACCGGGAATAGCAAAAAATCCGTACGAACCTTTGGAAAGCTTTTTACCTTCAATTGTTACATCGGTGCTGAAGATAATTTTGGTTGCTTCGTTTGCACCTGCACGCCATACCTTATCATACGGCACCAATCCTCCCCAGATCTTCCTGCCCTTAACCCCGGGTCGGCTGTAGGAAATGGTAACATCGGTAAAACCGATTGTCTGGGATATTTCAGCCTTAGGACTGATCCTTACTTTTTCCTCTTTTTGTTGTGAATAAGTACTTGATAATAGGGCTGTCAAAATCATTGCTGTTAAAAGGTAAGCAGATAAACGCATCATTGAAAACATTTAGTGTCTCCTGGTTCTTTTATAAAAGGCTTAAAGGTTATTATAATTTATAAAAATGCCGGTATATCACCAATAGCTGTTTAGATTAAAAATTTGAGACCTTCGGTGAGCCTCCCTATATCTTCGGCGTTATTGTAAAAATGAGGTGAAATACGCATAATTCCTTCCCTGACTGCTGCTTCTATTTTCTTTTCTTTAAGAACTTCAAGGATTGAATAAGCATTTTTGTGAGGAAAAGATACGATGCCTGAGATATATTTTTCTTCGGAAACCGGAAGGAGAGGTTCTAACCCGATCTTTCTCAATTCCGACATTAATAGCTTTGAATTTGCCAGCACGCGGCTTTCGACCTTATCAATTCCGAATTCTCTGAATAGTTTTAGAGAAGCATTAAGAGCATAAATTCCTGCCGAATTAAGGGACCCGGGTTGAAATCTTTCTGCAGAATCCTTCAAAGACAGATTGTAATCGAGAAGATTCCATCCGTCATTCACCCCAAGCCAACCAACATATACCGGATCAAGCTTAGGCTGAAGATTATCTGAAACATAAATAAAGGAAAGTCCCTGCAGTCCCAGCATCCATTTCTGCGTTCCGCAGGAAATAAAATCTATATGGCAGTCCTGCACATCCAGCCGGAAAGCACCCAATCCCTGTATTGCATCAACGCTTAACAATATACTCTGCCGTTTACATTCAGCGCCGAGTTTTTTCAAATCGATCCTGTATCCCGAAAGAAACTGAACCATACTTACCGAAACAAGTTTAGTCTTCGGGGTAATCTTTTCGATTATATCTTCCGCGCTTACTATTCCATCATGTGATTTAACAATAATGATCTTTACACCCTTCTTTTCGAGGTTCATAAAAGGATATATGTTAGCAGGAAATTCGAGATCGTTAAGAATTATCTCATCCCCTTGCTGCCATTTCAGTCCCTGTGCCAGCAGGTTCAGGCCGTTTGTTGTATTATCAAGAAAAGCAATCCTGCTATTATCTGTATTCAGGAAAGCAGCCAGCATATTCCTTGTTGCTTCTGTAATCTTAATGAAAGCAGGGTAATCGTCTATATTTTCTTCGCTTCTTGTTCTGAAATACTCCTTCATTTCATCAAGCAGGCGGGTGGAGAAGGGACCCGTTGCGGCATGGTTCAGATAAGTTATTCCCTTTTCTATGTGAGGGAAAAGTTTTCTTGCGTCGTCTATAGTCATAATAAAATATTTTTTTTATGCGTTAATAATACCAATTATTATGGTTAAACGTGAATCACTTACAAGTACTATTTCTTTGAAATTAAAACCAATAATAATTAGATTTTTAACTTAGGTTTTTAATAATTCTCATCGAAAGCAGGTAAAACAATGGCACACCCTAAACCGACAAAACACGAAGAATTGAAACCCGAAGATTTACGATGGAATTGCGATCCTGATATATTTGAATTTGATTCTACAAGCGACCTTGAACCTATGGAGGGAATAATAGGCCAGGAAAGAGCTTTGAAGGCGATAAGGCTCGGAGTTGATCTACGCGCTCCCGGTTACAATATTTTCATTGCCGGTCTCTCAGGTTCGGGCAAAGCCACCACAGTAAAAAAGATGCTGGAAAAAATAAGTTCAAACTGTCCTCCTCTGTACGATTATGCCTATGTTAATAATTTTAAGGACTCCGATGCACCCATTCTACTTACGTTTCCAATTGGGAGAGCGAGACAGTTCAGACAAGACCTTTCTTCAGCAATAGGAATACTGAAGAACAGGATACCCCAGACGCTCGACAGTGATATGTTCACTGAAAGAAGAAAGCAGCTGGTACAGGAATACAATGAACAGGAACAGGCAATAATGAATGATTTCGATCAGAAGCTGAAAGAGGACAATTTTACGCTGGTACAGGTGAAGGTGGATGGCGACGGAGCACGCCCCGATATTTACCCGATAATAGATGAGAAACCTGTTCCGATGCATCAGCTCGACCAGAAAATAAAGGAGGGGCGTCTATCAAAGAATGATGCTAAAGAAATAATCAATAAGTATAATGAACTTCAGCAGGATCTTAAGGTCATCTTTAAAGAGGGATTGAAGATTAGTCAGAAATTCGAAGTAAAAATGCTCGATATTGAAAAGGCTGCCGTAGAAATGGTAGTAAAGAGTGTAATGGATAATATAAGGGAAAGGTATGATGACGCGAATGTGGTTGACTTTATTGATCAGGTTGAAAATAATATTATGGAAAATATCCAGGTATTCAAGGGTGTTAGGCCGCAGGGACAGGTGACTGCTGAAGGTTTTGAGATCGACTATTTTAAGGAATATGAGGTTAATATCATTCTTGATAATAGTGAAACAAAAAATTGTCCTGTTATAATAGAGACTTCCCCTAATTTTATTAACCTGTTCGGTACAATTGAGAAGGTAAGTGACGGCAGGGGGGGATGGTATAGTGACTTTACTAAAATTAAAGCTGGCTCTATCCTGAAAGCTAATGGTGGATACCTGGTGCTTAATGTGACGCACCTCTTTGAGGAACCTGGAGTATGGCGTACGCTGAAAAGAGTGTTGACATATAATAAGCTGGAAATTCAGGAGTCCCCTTCTGTCTTTCAGTTTACTTCTTCTATTCTTAAACCTGAACCGATTGATATTGATACCAAGATAATCCTGCTGGGAAGCGACTGGATCTACTCCCTGCTTGCAGAACGTGAGTATGATTTTAAGAAAATGTTCAAGGTTAAGGCAGATTTTGATTATGAAATAAAAAGATCGGCTAAGGTGATTGTTGAGTATGCCCGGGTAATAAAAAAACTGATAAAGGAGGAAGGACTTTGCGAATTTGATAGATCGGCTATCTCCAAGCTTATTGAGATCAGTGCAAGGTATGCGGGACAAAAGGATAAGCTGACTACAAGGTTCTCAAGAATAGCAGATATCGCTCGTGAGGCTAACTTCTGGGCACTCGATGATGGATTCAATGTGATAAGTGAAGCACACGTCAAGAAGGCTTTTGATCTTGGGAAAGAGAGACATGGTCTGCTTGAATCAAAAATCGATGATATGCTGCAGGACCAGATGATACTGCTTGATACTGACGGAGAAAGGATAGGACAAATTAACGGACTGGCCGTGTATACCAGCGATTATTATTCTTTCGGACGTCCCACAAGAATAACAGCAACGGTTTCTCTCGGGAGCGGCAGCATTATAAATGTTGAACGTGAAGCCGGAATGAGCGGAAGGCATTATAATAAAGGCGTTCTGATTATCTCCGGTTATTTCAGAGAAACCTTCGGTCAGGATCTTCCTCTATCTTTTAATGCGAATCTTGTGTTTGAACAATCGTATGGTACGGTAGACGGCGACAGTGCCTCCTGTGCCGAAATCTTTGCTCTTCTCTCTACACTTGCCGGCCTCCCTATCAGGCAGTACCTTGCTGTTACTGGTTCTCTTAATCAGATGGGTGATGTTCAGCCAATAGGAGGTGTTAATGAGAAAATTGAAGGGTTTTATGACCTGTGTAAGATGAGGGGCCTCAATAAGAAACAGGGAGTCGTTATTCCGGTTCAGAATGTGAAGGAGCTAATGCTTAAGGAAGAGGTAGTTGAAGCTGTGAAGAAAGGTGAATTCCATATCTATTCTATATCAAAAGTTCAGGAAGGGATTGAACTGTTAACAGGAGTGAAAGCAGGAAAGAAAACTGCAAAAGGCTACCCGGCGGGAACTGTATTTGACCTGGTTGAAAAGAAGATAAAATATCTTTATGCGAGATCAAGATCCCTGAGACCAGGGGGAGAAAAACCTCAGGGCACACGCAGGAAGAAGAAATGAAATCCAATTTTAATGAGGTTTTTGCAAAGACAAAAATCCTCTGCACCCTTGGTCCTGCTGCCGACTCTGCAGAAATGATCCGAAAGCTGGTGCTTGCCGGAGCCGACGGTGTAAGGCTGAACTTCTCACATAGTTCCTATGAATTCTTTGAGAACCTCCTCTATAATATTCACGAAACCTGCACTGAAGAAAAGATTCCTCTGGCTGTATTGGTAGATCTGCAGGGACCAAAAATAAGGGTAGGTGAGTTATCAAAGCCTGAGATAGAATTAACTACAGGAAAGGAGATTGAGATAACCACGAGGGATGTGGAAGGAACAGAGAAGCTGATCTCAACTTCTTATAAGGAACTGGTGAGCGATGCTGTTGTGGGTGACCCTGTACTTATCGATGACGGACTGATACGTCTCAGGATTACCGTCAAAACTAATGATTCGGTGATATGTAAGATAGAGAATGGCGGAACATTAAAACCAAGAAAAGGGATGAACCTTCCGGGAATGAAGTTATCCACTCCCAGTATTACTGAAAAGGATTTCAGAGACCTTGAATTCATACTTAAACACAGGATCGATTATATCGCCCTGTCGTTTGTTAGAAAGCCTGAAGATATCACTATCCTTAAAGCATGGCTGAAGGAAAGAAATTCTGAGATTCCTGTAATTGCCAAGATAGAAAAGCGCGAAGCGGTAAACCTGTTCGATGAAATACTTGAGGTAGCCGACGGAATTATGGTAGCGCGCGGTGATCTCGGGGTTGAACTGCCTGCTGCTGAAGTTCCCGTAATACAGAAAGAGATCATCCGTAAATGCAATGCTGTCGGAAAGCTTGTTATTACTGCGACCCAGATGCTCGATTCGATGATCCACAACCCGGTTCCCACAAGAGCCGAGGCTTCTGACGTTGCAAATGCAGTATGGGATGGAACTGACGTGGTTATGCTGAGCGGCGAGACTGCCATTGGAAAATATCCTGTCCGCACAGTTAGTATTATGAATGATATTGTGAGGAATGCGGAGAAACATTTGTTCAATCATATAGTAGAATTCAAAATACCGGAAAAGGTTGATGAAAATTTATTTGATTCAGTGGGAAAGGCAGTTGTTTCAATCAGCCGGCAGATAAATGCTTCTGCCATTGCTGCATTTACCTTCCAGGGAAGAACTGCTGTGAATCTTTCGAAATTTCGTCCCGCTGCAAAGATTATCGCCTTCTCAAATAGTTTTGAGGCCATGAATAAACTTTGCCTGAGATGGGGAATAATCCCGGTTCACATGGACGAGATAGATAAAGAACATATTGCAGTTGATATAGCGAAAAAACTGATTATCGAAGAAGGATTTGTTAAAGAAGGTGATGTTGTTATTTTTGCTGCAGGGGCACCGTATTCGGAAAAAAGCAGGGCAAACTGGTTAAGGTTCGAGATTATTTAATGTCTTGAAGTATTTGTGTAAAATCAATTGATTGTATGATGGAAATGGAAAGTAAAGATATGAAGTTGGCGAAGTGGTGGGAGCCTGCAGAAAAGAATAAGCTGTTGTGTACTCTTTGTCCCCGCTACTGTAAAATCGGTGAAGGACAGGCCGGTTTCTGCTACATAAGGCAAAATTCAGGGGGGAAGCTCTATACCACAGGGTATGGAAGACCAACTGGATTTGCGATTGACCCCATAGAAAAGAAACCATTGAACCATTTTTACCCGGGCACTGGAGTGTTAAGTTTCGGTACTGCCGGATGTAACCTCGGCTGCAAGTTCTGCCAGAACTGGTCGATGAGCAAAGCGAAGCTCGACGATCTTAATGCTCTAACTGCTTCACCTGAGGACGTCGTTAACCTGGCAAAACAGTATGGTGTGCCTTCCATAGCCTATACCTATAATGATCCTACCATCTTCGGTGAATATGTAATCGATATATCACGATTGGGAAGAGAAGAAGGAATAAATTCCGTAATGGTTACGGCAGGTTATATCGATAAGGAAGCGCGCAAGGATGTTTATAAATATATCGATGCAGCCAATGTTGATCTTAAAGGTTTTACAGAACGCTTTTATAACAAGCTGACTTTTTCGAGTCTTAAGGATGTACTCGATACACTTATCTGGTTGAAAAACGAGACTGACGTCTGGTTTGAGATTACAACTCTTCTTATCCCCGGTGAGAATGATTCTTCGGAGGAAATACAGGCTGAGTGCGACTGGGTTTTGAATAACCTCGGCGATTCTGTTCCCCTTCACTTTACTGCCTTTCATCCTGATTTCAGGATGCGCGATAAGAACCGGACCCCTGAGGAAACTTTAAGGATGGCCAGGAAAACAGCATTCCGTACAGGGTTGAAATTTGTTTATACAGGAAATATACATGACCCGGAAGGCCAGACTACCTTCTGCCCCTCTTGTCATCACCCCCTGCTTAAAAGAGACTGGCATGATGTTACGATGAATGTCATTAAGAAAGGCTCCTGTCCTAAATGCGGTACCCCGATCCCCGGCCTTTTCTGATCCCGCAAAGATATTTATAACCCAACGTAATCCCACCTGGAACATCATCGGTATTCAGTATTTATTTGCTGATCCTATTTCACCCGGAACATCGTAGATGTTCAATGTTTGTAATCTGACATAATCCCCCGACACTCAGAGAACTTCGTAGAAGTTCAACGGTTGAGAAATTCCTCCCATAAAATCCTGTTAACTTTTTAATTCTCTCGCGCTTTCACTAAATTTATTTTTTTGAAAATTAATTTCAGGGATACAATATGGACAGATTAAAAGGCAAAACAATATTTATCACAGGAGCCAGTTCAGGTATAGGAAAAGCTTGTGCTCAGGCATTCGCCGCCGAAAAAGCTAACCTTATCCTGGCGGCAAGAAGGTTTAAGCTTCTGAAAACCTATGCGGAAAACCTTGAGAAAGAGTTTAGTATCAAAACTAAAGTAATTGAACTGGATGTCAGGAACTCTGAAGCCGTCATTACAGCATTTAACAACATTGAAGCGGAGTGGAAAAATGTGGATGTGCTGGTTAATAATGCTGGACTCGCAAGGGGTTTTGATAAGATTTACGAAGGTACCCTGAGCAGTTGGGAGGAAATGATTGATACAAATGTTAAAGGACTGCTTTATATTACCCGAACTATCCTGCCGGGTATGGTTGAAAGAAAAAAAGGGCATATCATAAATATCGGTTCAACTGCCGGTCACGAAGTCTACCCTAACGGCAACGTATACTGTGCAACAAAGTTTGCAGTAAACGCTCTAACCAAAGGAATCAGAATGGACTGTCTCGAGCATGGAATAAAAGTAAGCACAGTCGATCCCGGGATGGTTGAAACAGAATTCAGCGTAGTAAGATTTTCCGGTGATAAAGACAGAGCTGGAAAGGTTTATCAGGGACTCGAACCTCTTACCGCCGCGGACATTGCCGATGCAGTTGTTTACTGTGCAACAAGACCCGCACATGTTAATATCAATGAGATGATCTTAACTCCGTTGGCACAGGCATCCTCTACCCAGGTTCTTAGAAAATAAAAAAAGGCCGCCTCAAAAGTCCGATTATCTCTCTTTACATTGACTCTTTTGAGACGGCCTAAGTACGTGCTATATTTATTTATCAATATACAAATAAGCTGATGTCGCCTGCTCCTTCCCTCAGGACTTCAGGTTCTTCATCACTCAGGTCGACCACTGTTGAAGGCTCGCCCATAAGAGGACCCATAGACAACATAAGGTCAACCTGGCTATTGAATATATTTTTTATCTCGAACGGATCGTATATAACACCCCCTTTTCTATTGGTTGTGCTGGTGCTTATTATCGGGTTCCCGAGTTCTTCTACCAGCCTCATAGTAATGTTATTATTCGGAATTCTTATACCAACGGTCTTCCTGTTGCTCCATAGCTTTTTGGGTACCAGCTTGGCTGCCGGGAGGATAAAAGTATAAGGCCCTGGCAGCAGATGTTTCATCGTTCTGTAAGCATAATCGGATACTCGGGCATATTTAGATATATCTTTTAAATCGGAACATACAAAGCTCAGCAGTTTAGAGCCGCCATCATTTTTTATGGTAAAGATCCTCTCAAGTGCCTCTTTATTAAAAATGTCGCAGCCTATTCCATAAACCGTATCGGTAGGATATATAATTACCCCCCCACTTTTCAACACCGAAACTGCCTTATTTATATAACGTAACTGGGGAGTTTCGGGGTGTAATTCATAATATTCCATATAGTTCTCCTTTGCTCAAAAAAGGTTTTTTTAGTGAAAATTAAGGTATGTGCGTAATTACAGGTATTGTTCATTTACAGATTTTTATGTGGATTTATATTCTAAGATAACAGGGAATTCCACTTTGTCAACTTAAATATGCGATAATATTAAGGATTTAACATGTATAATTTTTTTGAGGAAAGGGTATATTTTTTAATGAATATTTTTTTATATTTGTTGTTCTAATTAAAAATACAGAAAGTTCTCAGGAGAGATATTATGTCAAGAAGATGTCAGGTTACAGGCATTGGACCAATTTCGGGAAATAACGTATCCCATGCCCACAATAGGTCAAGAAGAAGATTCCTGCCTAACCTCCAGAAGAAGAGAGTCTGGGTTCAGGAGTTGAACAGATTTGTAACCTTAAAATTAAGTGCCAAAGCTATTAAGAATATCTCAAGGAACGGAACATCCGGAATCGCAAAAATGATCCGTGAAAAGCAGATAAAAGTACACTAGTCATTACCCCTATTTAAAACAAAAAAAGGAAAGCTTAGCTTTCCTTTTTTTATTTAATACTCACCTGGTTTCTTACTCTCTTACTACCCAGACCTTAATCTTCGCGTTTACACTTGCGTGCAGCTTAATTGTAATGCTGTATATTCCAAGGGATTTAATCGCTTCATCAATCTCAATTTTGCGTTTGTCTATATCATAGCCCTTTTCCTTAAGAGCATCGCTTATCATCTGAGAAGTAACCGAACCGAAAATTTTATCTTCTTCACCTACCTGCACTGGAATTGTAACCGAAACTTTTTCAAGTTCAGTAGCTAAAGTTTCAGCAGCGCGTATTTCCTGTTCTTTCTTCTTTGCTAGATTCTTCTTTTCCTCTTCAAGGGAACGGATATTGCCAGTGATGGCAGCATAAGCTATTTTCCGGGGAAGCAGGAAATTCCTGGCGAAACCGTCTTTAACATCTATAACATCCCCTATCTGGCCGAGTGATTCAAAATTCTCTCTTAGAATTACTTTCATTTCTTCTCCTAATCTGATTCTATTTTACAGTGTCAGCCACATATGGAAGCAATGCCATATGTCGTGCTCTCTTAATTGCGAGAGCTAACTCTCTCTGGTAACCGGATTTTGTGCCGGTGATTCTTTTAGGGATAATTTTACCCTGCTCGGTTACATATCTCTGAAGTAGTTTTACATCTTTGTAATCGATATACTTAACATTGTTCTGTGTGAACCTGCAGACTTTTTTAGCTTTTATTTCTTTTTTCATTCTCTACCTTATTTTACTTTATAAGATCTGATTCTTCATTTGATAAAAATTTATCAAACGAATCCTCTGTATAATCCAGCGAGCCGTCATCTGCTATACCCAAATCATCTTCTTCACCTGTACCATTACCATTCAGTCTTCCTCGTTTGTTGAGAAACTGAATTCTTCTTGCTTTTATTTCAACGATACTTCTATTATGACCATCCTCAGATTTCCAGGTTCTGCTCTGAAGCTCTCCATCTACCAGTACGGCTGATCCTTTTTTCAGCCTGTCCCGGCAGCTCTCAGCCAATTTATTCCATGCCACAATGCCGACATAACATACATCCTCCTGCCACTGGTTTGAACTGTCCTTATATTTCCTATTTGAAGCAATAGAAAAATTAACGACAGGAGTGCTATTGGTTGTTTGCCGGAAGATAGGATCCTTCGTTAAATTACCGGCAACAATAACGTAGTTAATTTCAGGCATCTTCAATTCAGCCATGGTTTTCCTCCATACTTTATCAATACATTAGTTAATTAGTGATTCATTGCTCTTTTGAAACATCTTTTACGGTAACGTTCTCCTGTTGGCTGCCTTTTTCACCTTCAGGCTGGCTGTCTATCTGAGAATCGCTCCTCTTTTTCTCCAGATAATCCACAGCATCTTTATCCAATGATATCGTAAGATACCTCAGAATGTGCTCATCCAGAGTGTAATTTCTCTCCAGTTTGGAAATAATATTGGTAGGGGCGTCAAATCTGAAGATAGCATAGTATCCTATCTTACTCTTATTGATCATATAGGCCAATCTTTTTCTTCCCCAGTTCTCAATATCCCTTATATCTCCACCATTATTTGTTATAAAATCTTTGATGCGGGTAATAATGCTTTCGATTTGTTCATCGTCGAGGGCTGCATTGATAATAACAGCACTTTCATACGAATTCGTCTTCATTCGATCTTACCTCCCTATGGTCTTTTGGCCCTCATTTAACGATGAGAGCAGGGTTATACATAATTTTATTTATATTAAATAATAATTTATTTAATTAAAGGCGCAATTACAAGAGCAACCACGGCCATTAATTTTAACAGGATATTCAGGGAAGGGCCTGAAGTATCCTTAAAAGGATCACCAACAGTATCACCAACTACAGCTGCTTTGTGAGGATCAGAGCCTTTATAGTATTTCTGACCATTCACTTCTATCCCTTCTTCAAACATTTTTTTAGCGTTATCCCAGGCGCCGCCGGCATTCGACTGGAATACGGCCATAAGAACTCCGGTAACAGTTACACCTGCAAGAAGTCCTCCAAGCATTTCTGCACCTCCAGCAAAACCAATAAATACAGGAGCTGCAACAGCCAGGATTCCCGGAATTACCATCTCCCTTATAGCTGCTTTAGTTGAGATTTCCACACATTTTCCATACTCTGCAGCACCATCGGCTTTCTCAAAGGTCTGCTTATCCTCGTTGTTCCAGGTTGAGAATTCCTTGCCTTCATTTTTCTGCATTACCCTTAGGGCATTCGTAAGTGCAGGGATCGACCTGAACTGGCGTCTGACTTCCTCGATCATGGACATTGCGGCTCTTCCTACGGCCTTCATCGCAAGGGCCGAGAACAGAAAAGGAAGCATACCACCGAGGAATAAACCTGCCATAACGTTAGCTTTTGAAATATCTATTGTCCTGATATCAGCTGCTGTCATAAATGCTCCGAATAAAGCCAGAGCAGTTAGTGCCGCAGACCCGATAGCAAATCCTTTACCTATTGCTGCTGTTGTATTTCCTACTGCATCAAGCTTATCTGTTCTCTGCCTGACTTCTTTAGGAAGCTCGGACATTTCGGCTATACCCCCGGCATTATCTGAAATCGGTCCGTATGCATCAACAGCAAGCTGAATACCTGTATTTGAGAGCATCCCAACCGCAGCGATCGCGATGCCGTAAAGTCCGCCGAAGTAGAAGGCACCCATTATAGCAAGAGCGATAATGATGATAGGGATGGCCGTTGAGATCATACCATTTCCGATTCCTGCAATGATGTTTGTAGCGGTTCCGGTGAGCGACTGCCTTACTATCCCAAGCACGGGACCCTTACCGGTTCCTGTATAATACTCGGTGATAACTCCGATAAGAACACCGGCTACAAGTCCAATAACTGTAGCCCAGAAAATTCCGAGTGAAGTGATTGTATATGTTATTCCATAAAGGGGATCTTCGTGCGTCCAGCTTTCAGGAAGCATCCATTTAATAATGAAATATAAGGCTGCGATCATTATGATTGATGAGCCGAATTCGCCATTATTAAGAGCTTTCTGAGGATTTCCTCCTTCTTTAACCTTTACGAAAAAGGTACCAAGGATTGACATTATGATTCCAACACCTGCGATAACCAGAGGAAGGAGGACTGCGCCGAGACCATTAAACTTCCCTGCAAATTCAGGATAAACTAAAAACTCAGCTCCAAGAACCATAGTACCTACTATTGAGCCGACATATGATTCAAAAAGATCAGCACCCATTCCTGCAACGTCGCCAACATTATCACCAACGTTATCGGCAATGGTTGCGGGATTCAGCGGATGATCTTCCGGAATTCCTGCTTCAACTTTACCCACAAGGTCGGCACCTACATCGGCGGCCTTTGTATAAATTCCTCCGCCAACACGGGCAAAAAGCGCTATCGAAGAAGCACCGAAAGAGAATCCGGTAATTACTGTGATGACACGCGGCAGCCCTTCCGGGCCTAATCCGAACATCTCTCCGTAAATAAGAAATAATGAACCGAGACCCAGAACACCGAGTCCAACCACACCCAGTCCCATTACAGAACCGCCTGCGAAAGCTATTTCCAATGCTCTACCTAAACTGGTTCTTGCAGCATTTGTAGTCCTTACGTTTGCCTTTGTGGCAACCCTCATTCCTATAAAGCCTGCAAGAGCAGAGCAGAGTGCCCCGACCAGGAAGGAGACTGCTATGAAAGGAGATGACTCTACCGGGTCGGCAGAAACACCTAATAATATTGCTACACAAATAACAAATATTATTAACACCTTGTATTCAGATCTAAGAAAAGCCATTGCACCTTCTGCAATATGGCCTGAAATCTTTTTCATTTTATCAGTACCGGGATCCTGTTTCTTTACCCAGGTTGATTTCCAGTAAGTGTAAATAAGGCCAAGGACACCGAAAAAGGGTATGATGAGGATGAGATTATCCATGATTTCTCCTAAGTGCTCTTTTGATTATTGTCAGAATTTTTATCGGGATTAGATATCCTGCTGTTTGCGTCTAATAATTTATTTACTCCCCCGGTAACAAACTCATTGATAAGTATCTTAATCGTTTCGAAGTTATTGTTCAGTTCCTTCATTTCCTCACTACTGAAATCAGAAAGAACGTAATCGGCCATTTCACCTTTCTCAAAATCATTACCCACACCAATTCTTATCCGGGGAAACTCATCCGACATCAGGTGATATATCAGAGAATTCAACCCGTTATGTCCGCCATCTCCACCTCTGGCTTTTATACGTATCTCAGATTGGCTGAGATTTATATCATCATGAATTACAAGCAGATCTTTAACATCAAGTTTATATTTTTCTAAAACCTGCCTGGCAGCCAGGCCGCTGTTGTTAACGTAAGTAGTGGGTTTAATAAGCTGATATTCATTCCCTTCAAGACTGCCCGAAGCCGAGTAATAATCACCTCTGGCCGAAGTAAATGAAATAGAATTTAATGAAGCCAGATGATCCAATATAATAAACCCGACATTATGTCTGTTGTTTTTATACTTACTGCCCGGATTGCCTATGCCTAATATCAGCCGCAATTTAAGCTAATTGAATTAATCTTCTTCCTCTTCCTTACCCTTACCGATAACTTCCGGTTCTGCACTCGCTTCTTCAGTAGTTTCTTCACCTTCAACAGGCTCTTTTTCAACTTTAGGATGCACAACCGATACAATCACTGAATCTTCGGGAGCAAGAAATGTTATATTTTCAATTTTAAGATCTTTAATGTGAATGGAGTTCCCGATATTAAGCTCTGAAATATTTATATCAATACGCTGGGGAATATCTTTGGGTAAACATTCGATTTCAAGCTTATGTATGAGATGCTGAACAATACCGCCCTCTTTTATACCTACCGGAGTTCCATGCAACTGAACAGGTACTTCCAGCTGGAAGGTTTCACCGGAGGTAAGACCGATGAGATCAAAATGAACAACTCTATCTGTAATAGGATCAAACTGAACATCCTTAATTACACAATCAAGCTCTTTTCCATCAACTTTTAAAGATACGAGGTGTGTTTCAGCTGTGTAAACCAGCGGCTTAATTGCTTTTTCTGTAACTGCCAGATGGAT
This sequence comes from uncultured Bacteroidota bacterium, assembly GCA_963839165.1. GTDB lineage: Bacteria > Bacteroidota > Ignavibacteria > Ignavibacteriales > Ignavibacteriaceae > DATFVA01. The sequence goes on from CAWIUG010000036.1 coordinate 362,313, forward strand.
CGGAGAATCATGCTTTGAATAATAAACTCCGGGAACCTTACCGCTGTTCCTTACAAGTTTGCTTGCCTGCTTGTTGCCTGTTTCTCTAACTTCTGCTTCTAATATCGATTTTTCCATTTATAAACTCCAGAACTTAATTTTAACTTTTATCTACATCAAAAAGTGAACTAATTGATTCATTATTAAATGTTCTTCTGATCGCTTCAGAAAAGATTTCGGAAGCTGTCAGAACTTCTATTTTGTCTGATTTAACTGAAAGCGGAATCGTGTCGGACACGAATAGTTTTTTGAGCCCGGAAGCTTCAATTCTTTCAACAGCCTTTCCTGAAAGTAAAGGATGGGTAATGGCGCCGTATATTTCTTTTGCACCTTTCTGCTTCAAAGCTTCAATTGCACCGACAAATGTGCCTGCGGTATCAATCAGATCATCTACTATAAGAACGTCTTTGTCTTCTACAGAACCGATGATGTTTACTACTTCTGCCTGGTTCTGTATAGGACGTCTCTTGTCTATTACAACCAGGTTTGCATGAAGTCTCTTTGCATAAGACCTTGCCACCTTTATACCTCCAACATCAGGAGAAACTACAACCAGGTTTTCTTTTATTTCTTCAAATTTATTTATGAAAATGGTAGATCCGTATAAATGATCGAAGGGAATATCGAAAAATCCCTGGATCTGAGGTGCATGCAAATCCATAGTCATTATACGGTCTGCACCCGCTACCGTTATCAGGTTCCCAACCAGCTTTGCAGTTATTGAAACCCGCGGCTGATCTTTCCTGTCCTGCCGTGCGTATCCGAAATACGGTATTACAGCCGTAATTCTTTTAGCTGATGCTCTTTTAGCAGCATCTATCATTATGAGAAGTTCAAGCAGATTTTCCGCTGGTGGTGTGGTCGACTGAATTACAAATATATCACAACCACGAATATTCTCTCCGTATTTAGCCCAGATTTCACCATCGCTGAACCTTTTTAATTCCAAAGAGCCAAGCGGCTTGTCTAATTTATGGGCTATGCTTTCAGCTAAGGGTCTGTTAGAACTACCTGAAAAGATTTTGTAATCACTGGCAGCCATAAACCGGCTTTCTGTTTAAAATATAGACGGTAAATATAACTAAAAGCCTATGGCATGTCAATAAAATGTTTTTAACACATAGTCCTCCTTTGCAGCGGCCGGGCAGTGGAGATTTGGGCTTTGTAATAGATAACCCTCGTTTCAGATATGCCGATAAATGAGGATAGTTATGTTAAAATTGAAAAAAGATATCGGGTGTAACATTCAGGGCCTTTATTCAGGTTGTTTTCTATAATTCCAAAGCGGGCTGCTGAAGAAGTAATGGTGTGTAATGTGCAGTGAAAGTCAGGGGAGTCCCGGGGTTATCTGCCTTTTATAGGCCGAAAGATCGGATGAGGTCTTCAATCTTTCTTTTTCTTAAAAAGGAAGACAATTACGATAAGCAGAACCACACCGGAAAGTATATAAATCCAGTAGGGAGTTTCTTTTAATTTGTAAGGTTTGAAAGTGACGGAAATCGTCTTACCGCTTCCTATTTCAGAAAGATTATATTCCCATATAAGCACCCTGCCGTCGGTCTTCGTCGCATTATGAGTAATTATATCACCTCCGAAGGTATATTTGTACGTCACCCTGAAATCACTTCCGTCAAATCCGAAACCTGTGGCAATCGGTGGGATAAATTGCATAAACACCTTCTGTCCTGCTGCCCCGTCTTCAAGTGAAAAATGAGCATCTGAGAAGGCTTTTGTGTAATTAAGTGAATCAATGTGATTAAAGGTCATTTCCATTTTTGCATGAATCGTGCTGTCAGTGGTGTCAGTATAGACCTCAACGTCGGTTATCTTATTATAAGGAGATGAAAACTGGTTCCTTATCGAATCAGCATTAAAAAGGCCTATTTTGTCCAATATCTGGAGATTTTCGTTATCATGCATCTTCATCCAGTAGGTGATCCTCATTTTACCCGATCCATCGGCAAAAAGATTAATATCCTGGATATAATTAAGGCATCCCTGTAGAAGGATAATTAACGGGAAAATTATTAGTACTATTTTTTTCATTATAATTGGAACAAAAGTTCAGTATAAAATATCTAAAAAAGTAGATGAAATAAATTATAGAAAATATTTAATATTTTCATTAAGTTTTCTCGTTTAATTTACGTGGAGATGAAATAAATGCCGACGTATGAATATAAGTGCAATAAGTGCGGTTATGTTTTTGAATTGTTTCAGACAATGAGTGCTGATCCTGTAAAAATCTGTCCCAAATGTAAAGGGGAAGTAAAGAGACTTATAGGTCCCGGTGCCGGCCCTATATTTAAAGGCTCGGGATTTTATCAGACCGATTATAAAAACACCAAACCTGCAGCGAAAAATACTTCTGAAAGCAAACCACCAGAGAAGAAATAAGGTTTAAGAGAGAGTAACTTTATTGACTCCGGGAAAGTATATTCCGCCTGAAGAGATTATCCAGGCGGAATTATAATCTAAAAATCTGCCCCAAGAGATATGTAGAACTTCGGCTGACCGAAGGAATTTACGTTATAGGGCCAGGCCACATCAAACCTCAACAGGAAATAAAGGAAATACAAACGGGCTCCAACACCTGTACCCATAAGCAGATCCTGGCTGAAAGTATTATTGTAAGCATCCTTTGTGAATAGCCTTAAGTCGTGATTCTTATTCCATGCAGCACCCGCATCGATAAACGCTACTCCCAGTATATTGCTGAACAATATCGGAAGAGGACCGGTAACCAGATACCTGATCAACGGAAACCTTAATTCAAGGTTCATCAATGCGTATTTGGTTCCTATCCTTTCAGCATAATCATATCCTCTTAATGGAAGTCCCGCGGTAATAAATGCAAAGTCGGATGCCGAATTTATCGGTATTTCTGTGGTCGCAAAACTTCTGTTTATCCAGTTGTCGATGCCGCCGATAAAAAACCTTTGCGGATTCCTTCCGCCCGAGTAACCGCCTGAAAGCCTGAATGCAAATGAATAAAAGTCTCCCATCTTGAAGTAGGTTCTGTAATCACCAAGAAGTGAAAAGAAGGTTTTATTACTGTCAAAGAACCCAGGATAGCCAAAGGCATCGAACCGGTATCTTGTTCCGTCAATCGGGGATGTATAGCCCCAAAGTACATTATCGTGAACAAAGCTTACTGTCGGTAGGAGGTAAGAGACTTTCTCAGTCGGTTCACCGGGATCATCAAGGTTTTCACTTGATACATGCAGATAGCTCAATGCACCTTCAACCCTGTAAAACTTATTCAATGGATAACTCATCGATCCGATAAAACCAAAATTCCTGAACCGGTAAAGATTAGAACCGATCCCGCGGGCCAGGAAGAGGAACCTTGCTGTATGGAATCCCTCAATTCCATAATTCATCCGGTTTCCAAGATACTGGTAGGTTAACCCGTAATCGCTGTTCTTTAAATCTATCTGTAGACTGGTAACGCCTATCAGTCTGTGGTTGCCAAGCACATCGCTGAAAGATAATACTGTCGTACCAAGCAGTCCGTATAACGAGCTGTAGCCTGCGTTCGCATAAATTATATCGGGTGAGAAGGTAATTTTATACCTGTTGACCTTATAGTTGCCATGAGAATCCAGATTATCGGTCAGGTTAAATTTCTGGTTAACCGTATCAGTTGAGTCGATATTTAGTGATGAGTTTGAGCCGAAAACATAATTATTAAAATCAATTTTAACCGAATCGCCATAAACACTTGTTGTATCAACATATTTGCCTGTATAAAATGAGAGCTTATCTGAATTTTCCTCCTCCCTGCGCGCTTTTTCGAACACGAGCGTATCCTCGTCTGCACTCTGGGTAATATTTCTTAATCCCGCCACATATTTTGTGGGCGGAAGTTCTTTCTCGTTAAGATCTATATTGAACGGGTTATTAAGCAGGAAGATATTAAAACCAGCCTCATAAAGGGATGAGAACGCAAGCTTTTTACCATCCTTAGAGATTGAAAGCTGGTAAAGTCCGTCAAGTGAATTCGTTACAGGTACTGCAGGTTCATCCTTTGTCAGGTCAAGTTTGTAAATGTTGTTTATCCCATTATGATCGGAAATGAATAAGATGTGCCGGCCTTCCGGACCAACAACCGGAAATGATTCATTATCGTCATGCGTATTTGTCACCCGGCTGATTTTTCTGTCGGCCAGATCGATATTATAAATATCATTCTGCCCATAATCGAATTTGTAAATCTTAAATGAATCCGGAAGAGCAGAAACATTCAGTTTATCTTCCCGGTCAGATACAAAAAATACTTTTTTGCTGTCGGGTGACCAGGAAGGATCCTTATCTGAGAAAATATCGTTGGTCAGGTTTTCCAGTTTCCCTGCGTCGAGATCATAAACATAGATATCCGACTGCCGTGCAGTATGTCCTACGAATGCAAGTTTATTACCATCGGGCGACCAGTTAACGCTCTGTATACCGTCCAGCCGAACAGGAAGAATCTCTTTATCCTCGCTCTCAACATCAATAAGGTAAATAACGTCATATCCGCCGCTCTTTACTGAGAGCGCAATCTTCTCACCGTCAGGCGACCATGTTAAGCTCGGGGTAATTATATTAAGCTCTTCAAAATCAGGGGTCCTGTTGCCTGCCACAAGTTTCTTTATGATTTTCCCGTCAATAGCATCCATCAGGTATAGATCGAAATAGTAGTTCCTGTCGGTTATGAACGCAATCTTGTCGCCTTGCGGAGAAAGTGCGGGACTGGTATTATAAAAGCCTCCCTCTTTCCTGTTGTCCGTTAAACGCTTAGCAAACTCATCCGGATCACTTCTCAATGCTATATCCGGCCAGTATGTCTTCTTTATATCTTTCTTCCACCTGTCATTCAGTTCTTCAAGAGATAATCCTATCGATGACCGCATTCCCTCTTCAACGCTTCCGGAGCCCTTAATCTTGTTTATGAGCTCTCCAATCTTTTCCTTACCGTATTTCTTGGCGATATAGTAGAATACTGCCTGCCCTCCCCGGTATGCAAAGTAGCCGCGGAGGTTCTGTATATCCGGCAGGTACTCGCTAATTGCCGCATCACGGATAAACATATCAGTATTGATATCCCAGCCGAGTGACTGATATTCGGCCATACCCTCGTTGAACCACTGAGGGAGACTGACCGTAATATTATTCGAAATAATATTCTGAATTGATCCACCGTAAAACATATCGTTTATTACGGCATGAGTAAGCTCGTGATGTATCAGGTGACGAAGCTCCTTATAAGAACCCATAAACTGAATTACTACCCTGTTCTTAAACAGCTCTGTAAAACCCTCAATTCCTTCACTAAGGTATTGATCGGTTATATTTGTTTCCTGGAAATCATTCTGCGAGTTATAGACTATTATCGTTATCCTGTTGTTAATCCTGTAATCGAAACTGTTTTCTATAGAGTTTAATGAGGCTTCGGCTTCCTTTGAAGTAAACTCGGCAAGGTTATCTCCTCCGTCGGTAAAGTAGATGTCAAAATGGTCTGTCTGAATATAATACCAGGTAAAGTCCTTATACTGAACCTTATTCTTTCCAAACTGGGCAAGGGCCAGGGAAGGCATTAATAGCAGGATACCAATAAGTAATTGAGTTTTATTTAACATTGATTTGGCCTTAAGGTACTTTTATTCGCATATAATAAAATCTAATTCGGATTTTTCGAGATCTGCACGAACCAGCTTAACCTGTACTTTATCGCCCAGACGGAATTGTTTTCTGGTTCTCCTCCCAATTAATGAATATTTTTTTTCATCGTAAACATAAAAATCTCCCTCTAAATCTCTAACCCGTATAAGTCCTTCGGCCAGAATATCGGTAATTTTAACAAAAATCCCGAAGTGAGTAATTCCCGAAATAATAGCATGGAATTCTTCACCAAGGTGAGCTTTGAGATATTCTATCTGCTTCAATTTAACAGACAGCCTTTCAGCATCAACAGCATTCCTTTCAGTAATAGAGATATGATCACTTATCTCTTCAAGGGTATTGTACGAATATCTTTCTTTTCCTTTCTTCTCGAGATAATTGAACAACATCCTGTGCACAATCAGGTCTGCATATCTTCTGATAGGCGAAGTAAAATGAGTATAGTATTTGAACCCCAACCCATAGTGACCGATGTTGTTCGCTGAATAGACGGCTTTAGCCATCGAACGGATAGCAAGTTCGTTTATTACTCCTTCTTCCTCGGTTCCTTTTACCATCTGCATCAACATCTGGAACTCCCTCGATTTTGAAGCAGCGTTAGGATTAAAGGAGTAACCCAGTGATTTCACAAAACGTGCAAATTCCTGCAGCTTTTCATTGTCGGGCAGGTCATGCACTCTGTAAACAAAGGGGTGGATCTCTCCTTTGGGAGGAGAAGCGATCCTTGAGGCTACTACCATGTTTGCAAGCAGCATAAATTCTTCCACCAGCATATTGCTCTGCTTGATTTCCTTTCTCTGTATACGGACCGGGTTCCCGCTTTCATCCAGTTCAAATTTTATTTCCGGAGTAAAGAAATCGATGCTTCCTGTTCTCATCCTTTTCTTTCTTAATGTCTGAGCCAGGCTATTAAGCTGGTAAAGTTCATCATTAAAATCTCCTGCACCCTTGTCTATTATTTCCTGAACCTCTTCATACGTAAAACGGCGCTTACTGTTTATTACACTTTTCCCTATTTTATAATCAACAAGCTTTCCTCTTTTAGTAAGTTCCGCAACCACGGAATATGTAAGACGGTCTTCATCCGGTACAAGAGAGCAAACATTGTTCGACAGCCTTTCGGGCAGCATCGGAATCACTCTGCCAACTAAATAAACGCTGTTTCCTCTCCTTAAGGCTTCTTTATCAAGAGCCGACACCGCGGGTACGTAATTACTCACATCAGCTATATGTATACCAACTTCGTAGTTTCCGTTTTCTAATTTTTCAATCGATAATGCATCATCAAAATCTTTGGCGTCAACAGGATCGATTGTGAAAACAACTTTCTTCCTGTAATCCATCCTTTTTTGTATGTCACCGGCCGACAACTTCAAGGGAATTCCTTCTGCTTCTTCCAGAACTTCTTTAGGAAATTTGTAAGGCAGATTAAATTCTTTTGCTATCGACGCAATATCAGTATCGAATGAGCCGGATCTACCCAGCCTCTGAACAATTTCACCTTCAGGATTAATCATTGATCGGTCCCAAACAATTTTTCCAACCGTAACCTTATCACCCACTTTAGCCTTTCCGATTTTATCAGGATTGATATATATATCTCGGTGAATTTTAGGATCATCGGGTTTGATAAAATAAAAGGAGTGAGATTTGTTCAGAGTACCTACAACTTCATCACGCTTTCTTTTAATTACTTTAATGATCTGCCCTTCTATATTTTTTCTTTTCTTGCTGGCAAACAGAGCCGCCTCTACTGTATCACCATGAAAAGCAGTACCAAGGTTTCTTGCAGCAATGAAAATATCACCCAGACTCGAATTTTTTAATATTACAAATCCATACCCGGCCTGGTTTAATTCCAGTACACCTGTTACAGTATTTGATGAGGGGGTTTGATTCAGATAATATTTTTTTCCCGATTTGGTAAGAAAATTTTCTTCATAGAGCTTGTAAACCGCGGCTTTCAGTGAGCTGTATTCATGATCGTCGGAAATATTAAGTTTTTTGGCTATTTCTTTATTCTTAAAGCCATTTCCGGGATTTCTTTTAAAGAACGCAATAATTTTTTTCTTCATTAAAACTCGAATTTATATTTAAGTGCTATCTCGTTTATCATTTCGGTGATATTCGCAGTGGTTTCTGTAACCGACTGTTTTCGTTCAAGTCTTATCAGCAGCTGGTTTGTAATAGGGTATTCCAACTTAACATTTGCCTGAGAAATATCCTGGAATACGTTTGTAGAACCTCCGATGGAATAATTAATATCACCAGCCTTGCCGACAAGGTTAAATTTGGTTTGTGTTCCAACCTGACGCAGTTCAACCCTTCTGACTACATCTCCGAATTGTCTATTCAAAAATCCTCCTACAACTGATCCTGCCAGAGATGCTGCTGTGGATGCTGCCGCATTCCTGTCCTGTTGTGTTGCGCCTTCTGTAAATTTTCCGGCAAGTATGAACAATACCGCATCAGATGCAGTTTTGGTCGGGTCAGGATTATTATTCTCAATATTATTTGCCCCGTAATATACAGCAATATTATTCTGATCCTGCACCAGGTTCTTTCCAAGATCCTTCAGGAAGCCTTTAATGGTAATTTTTACAGCAACCTTTACTTCATTATTAGATACAGAATCACCCGCAGGATAATAATAATCTGTATAAGTTGCTGTTATATCCAGATAAGGATTATCCAGCTGGTTTTCAAACCTTATTGAGCCGCCTGCGTCAAAAGTTTTGAGGAACTCAAGTGTCGATCCGTTCAACAGGTTCAGTTCTCCTGATGCATCCGATTTACCGTTAATCTTTTCGTAATGAAAATCTCCCTTAAGAATTGCTGTAAGATTCTGGTTCAATTCCTTTGAAAGAACAAAATTAATTTTTGCTTCTTTTTCGACATGAACATCAATTTTGTAATTAAATGATGATCCTGATCCATTTTTATTCTGCTGCGACTGGTTGTGTCTATGCGACAAGTCAACTAACCTTTGCAGATCGCCCTCCCCTCCCTGAGTGGCAGCAGCGGTATCGACCGCATATACATAAATAAAATCTTTTGAACTGTTCTCGTATGAACTCTCTGTCTGTGGAAATGTCAGATTTGCATCCTTTACCACAATAGGAACCGCGATAAATGCCCCACTGCTGTCCAGCTTAAGTTCTATGTTGCCCTGAGTTGAAATTACCAGGTCGCCGTAAACAGAGGGACTAGCGGATTTACTGGCCTGGCTAAGTACTTTAAGCTGGCCGCTAATGTTAAGGTTTGAAGAGACGATCTGAAGATTTTTAATCTCTGCCTGACCGCTTCCTGTCATCTGTCCCCCGTTTTTCGTATTGGGGGCATTTTTAATTAAGAGGCTGTCAATCTTCAGAAGATCAGGGGTCAATGTAAGTTTAAGACCCGCATTATATTCAAGGTTATTTTTTGCGATCACAAAATCCGTATGATCAAATACCAGATGCCCGGTCGGTATAAAATTATTGAATGTCCCGCCTATGTGCATGTTTGCGGTTAACTCGCCGCTTATTTTATTTATTTCAGGAAGGAGGTTGCCTAGCGCTCCAAGTTTAAAATTATCGGCTTCCACATCAATGTTCACAGGTTCATTTTCAATAAGACGCTTTCCGGTGCCCGAAAATGCCAGGTCTATAGGGACCTTCCCTGTAATTTTCAGCAGGGGTCGCTTAATATTTCGCACGCTGTCAATAAACCTTATATCGGTATTAAGGTTTTTATCCTTATAATCAAGATTTGCAATGAGAGAACCGAAGTTCTTATTCTTAAATGTAACACTATCGGCAGCAAGATTTATTTTCATTACAGGTGAACTGAATTCTCCCTTTACATCTGCTGTGAATTTCAGATAAGTCTGGATAGAATTATCCGGCCTCATCCCCAGTAGAGTTTCACTTATTTCCTTGCCGGTAATGCCCTGCATTGATACTTTAAGATCCTGACTTCCGTTTCGCTGAAGTACTCCATCTATAGCAATACTTCCTTTTTTGTGAAACAGCTCGAAGTTTCTGAACTGAACCTTATCCGGAGAATATTCTACTGTGATAGGATTTCTGTTTTCGAGGTTGAACTGATTATAAACCGCTGAAAGTGTATCGAATGTAATGTTGACCCCGCCGTTAACGAACTTCATCCTCGTATCGACATTCGCGGCCAGGTAATTCTCAACTTTGGCGGAAAAATTTACAGAGGCTGAATCATCTTGTATATTCAAACTAAGCTTCAGATCATTAATATCACTGCCTGTAAATATCCTCTCTATTTTCAAATCAACATTTGCGTTCAGCTGAGAAAGAGAGATTGTCTGAAGGTTATTATGAAGCCCAAGGTCAAGGTTAAGCTTTGATAAAAAGAATACGTCATTCTTTCCCCAGTATTTAAGGTAATCAAGGTTAGTATTAAATGTAAAATTCAGGGAATCAGCAGTCTCTTCCAGCGTTCCCTGTACATCACCGTCAAGTTCAAGCTGCTTGCCGCCGAGGAAAAGTGAGAGCAGCTGGAAATCCTTAAATTCAATCACATAATCCATTCGGGTTTTCCCGTCCGTATTTCCTACGGTTGGGAGATTAGATACGTCAATACCCAGCGAATCAACCCCGGCATCAGAAGGGATAAGGTTATTCAGTTTGTCTTTAACTGCATTAGTTACAATTTTCATCTCAGTCGTCATTAATGCCGCAGCGTCCGTCACGGTAAAATTTCCTGTAAGGGTGATATCGGCAAGATCGCTGATTATGTTCACAACTCTTTCGCCATCGTCATTTTTTCTGAGATCAACAATAGCTCTTGTGCTGTCAATATTTATTCCTTTGATGGACGAATTATACAGAGTTGTGCTAAGAAAGAGATTCATACTGTCGGGATTAAATCCTTCACCGCTTGCCTGAATACTGAAATTTAAATCAGTCTGCAGACTGTCTTTCATTACACTCGCCAGGTTCAGGTTTTTGATTTCGCCGTCAAAATCATATCCTGGCAGCTTGTTGTTTTTGAAGTCGAACGAACCTTCGAGCGAAGCCATCGATGTATCAGATACTGCGGTCAGTTTATAGTTTATATTTTTGTTCTTCGCGTCGGCTATCAGTCTCAGCGTATCCATTCTATTGCCGTCAACCACAGAACCGCCGGCAAAAAATTGAACGGTTGCATTCAGACTATCGGGTTTTACTCCCTTACCCTTGATTGAGCCTCTGGACGTTATGTCTGAAGATACCCCGGCAAAGGGGGCAATATCCAGGTTTTCCGAACTGAAATTTAAATCGTAACTCATCGGTTTATCACCCAAATTAAGACTGCCATTGACAGCTAGGGTACCTTTATCAGTCTTTAACCTGACGCTTGTATAAAAATCAAGCGGCCTGCCTTTATAAGTCAACGTATCAAATTTTAGTGTACCGTATTCCCTATAAACCGGAAGCTTAAGTGAAGGCAGAAGATCAGTGAGATCATCCTGGTTGATGTATGTATGATTAAACGCAACATTGATCAGCATGTTCTGTCTGGCATCCAGGTTTTCTATCTGCCCCGTAGCAGCAAGGTGCGTATTCTGAAATCCTATCTCCAATTGTCCCAGGTGAAGGAGTTTAAAGGATCCTGAAGCTTTTAACTTTGCAGTGAGGGTACCTTCCATCGTTCTGGTTGAAGGGACAAAAACCGACAGATCGGAAAAAGCAAATTTATCCGCATCCAGCCGCAGATCTAAATCAGCTTTTGCAAAATCATTATTCTTCGTGCTGTCGAATATCGAGTAATTTTTCGCAAGCGCATTTAACGTAAAATCCGAAGAGTCCGTCTTCAGGTTTAAATCACTTACATTTAAAAGAATCGTTGTTTACATATATCTCACCCGATAAGTTCTTAACAGCAAATCCGTTAACATTTGGCTTAAATGATAACGAATGTATCCCTACTTCAAAATCATTTTTGTTAATATCGGCAAACGCGCTGAGCTTAAGGTTTAGATTTCTGACGGCAAGATTATTAAGGTTTAAACTGTCATATGAAGTCTGTGTGTTTATATCATAATTTCTCAGCGATAATTCCGAATTACTAATTTCCAATTCTGCAACCAGGATCTTGAACGGAAACGACGAGGAGGTAGTATCAGTAGTATTCGAAGGAGGAATAAGTTTTGATAGGTTCAGGGTCCCGTCCCTGTCCCTGATTAGGTTTATCCGGGCACTGTCGAGCTCAACATTTCTGACGTAGATCTTTTTGAAAAGAAGCTGGAGAGGACTGGTTCTGACTTCAATCTTTGAAGCCTTAAGCAGAGTGTCTGAATCCATTGTTATATAAGTGTCACGCAATATGAGGGAGGTAAAAATCGTCCCATCAAGCCGGCTTATATAAATTTCTCCGTTAAGGGCATCATTAGCAGCACTCATTGCTTTTTCGCGAAGCCAGTTACGGAAAAAGGAGGTCTGGCTTACTGCAAACGCAATTACGAGTATAAGAAAAATACCGAGGCCTATATAGAGGAAGACATTAACTATCTTCTGAAGAAGCGTTCGTCTTTTCTTAACTTTCTTTTCTTCTTTTTTCTGCTCTTCTGCCACTTTGTAAAGGGGATTATCTTAAAAAACCGCATTTTATATGATTAAATAAAGAAATTTTATATAACATCAAATGATGAATTGTATCCTACCTGCCGTATCTCTCAAGTATCGTGTCGATTATACCTGAGGTTGACTGAAAGTTCACAAATTCTATTGTTTTTACTTCACCCCCATTTTCCAGAACTACCTCTCTACCCACAATTTTGTCAAGTGACCAGTCGCCACCTTTTACTAAAACATCAGGAATAATATTTTCAATTAGTTTCAGAGGAGTATCCTCACTAAATACCACAACAAAATCTACCGGTTTTAAGTTCGAAAGTACGAATGCTCTCTGTTCTTCAGGTACAACCGGTCTATTCTCACCTTTTATCCGTTTCACGGAAGCATCACTGTTCATTCCCACAATAAGTGTGTCGCCTGTTTCCCTGGCTTTTTTAAGATAATCCACATGACCTGCGTGAATAATATCAAATACACCGTTCGTGAATACGACTTTTTTCTTTTCTTCCCTGAAGGTTTGTCTTACCTTCAAGGCTTCCTGAAGCGATAAAACACTCATCAACTCTCCCTCCTTACGGTACTAAAAAGCTTATCCAGTTCAATAGGAACAATACCTACTTCTTCGCATACTATGCCGCCAGCGTAATTAGCAAGAAATGAGGCTTCAATAATATCCGCACCCGCGGCAAGGGCCATAGTAAGTGTTGATATTACCGTATCGCCTGCACCTGAAACATCCGCTGCTTTTCTTGCCTTTGTGGGCATTCTTCTTTCTTTCTTTCCTCTTTCAAATACGGCTATACCGCCTTCACCAAGAGTAAGCAGTACATATTTTGAGTTCAATTTTTCGAGGATCCTGCTTCCCGCGGCTGAAATATCTTCATCGGTTCTTATTTTCATACCGAGTACATCTTCAGCTTCTTTTCTGTTCGGCTTAAAGACTGTGACATCTTTATACGAGAAAAAATTGTTGAATTTTGGGTCAACGGTTATAATGATCCCTTTGGATTTTGCGAGAGAGATTATTTTTTCGATAAGCGATGATGAAAGTACTCCTTTATTATAATCCTCCAGAATTATGGCATCCAGCGTGGCGCTGTGCTTTTCCAGGTAAGAATAAATTTCCGACTGCATTTTTCTGCTTAGATATTCTTTGCTTTCCTTATCTATCCTTACAACATGCTGTGCCTGTGCAATTACTCTTGTTTTCGAGGTAGTAGGACGGGTTTCATCAATAAATATTCCATCTGGTTTTATATTTAATTCATTTATCAGTGAAGTGAAAATTGTACCGTCGTTATCATATCCTATCACTCCCACAGGTAAGGGTACTCCTCCAAGTTTCAGAATGTTTAATGCTACATTGGCAGCTCCCCCAAAACGGAAAAATTCATTGCCTACTTCAACAACAGGGACAGGCGCTTCAGGTGAAATCCTTTTTACATCTCCCTGAAAGTAACCGTCCAGCATCATATCTCCGATCACTGCAATGTTTAATCCTTTAAATTTCTTTTTTAGTTCGTTCATTCTGCTGACTGAAAGAGAGATCATAATTATCCTTAAATTGAATTACAGGGGTAAAAATAAGTATAAATTGATTCTTCAAAAAGAATCGCGGGTATAAATGGAGATATTAAAAGGATTTACTTCTTTTTCCTAATAGCTGGTTTTTCCTGCTGCCCGGGCTTTTTTCTTCCGTTCCAATGAGCAAGGGGATTGTCAATTCTGACACGGAATAGTCCATCATCTGTGCCTATCCATAGATCCGCACCATCAAAAAGAAGGGATAATATCGTGGAAGTCATAATTTTAGCCTTATCCAGATCAAGGTCCTTTACTACACCTGTTATCCGGTTTATGAGGGCTATGCCATGACCGTACTCTGCACGGTCATCCCTGGAAAACTGGTAGACTGATGCCCAGATAGTATTGCCGGTTCGTTCCAGACAATACACTCCGTTGGCCGGCAGTCCGTCTTTTTTAGAAATCCTCAGCCACCTTCTGTTCCTGTCAAAAACGTAAATTCCGCCCAGGTTAAATTCCGGCTGTTCCTTTGTGACAAATTCATCGGTAGCAAACCAAACATATTTATTATCAAACATCACGTCGCTCACTGAAACAGACGATCCTTCCTCGAGGAACTTTCCGTCTTTATTATTATAGAAGTCCCATGCAGAATTACTTTTTATATTCCTATGCTTGTAGTATTTATGCACGCCGCCTTCTGTTCCGAACCAAACAAGACTATCACCGTCAAGCGCGATAGACGTAAAGTTGTTCGTCTTTGTATCACCTTTAATAGTTTTATCGTAATCAGTAAACTTCTGTCTCTTTACATCCAGCTGAGTAAGGTTTTTAAATCTTCCGATCCATAAAACATTCTCATCAGGATCATAACATAGAGAACGTATCCAGTTACCCATCTCACCCCCGAAAGCAAATTTCTTATTTGTCCATTGATCTTTCTTTTTATTATAGATAAATAATCCATCTGCTGCCCCGGCCCAAACATAATCTTTACTGACAGCGATATTAAAGTAAAGATCATTATTCAGATTTCCTTCACGGGTTGAGAAATTCATCCATTCGTCATCCTCCACCGAATAACGATAAATACCCTGTCCGTATGTTGCAACCCAGATATAGCCGGGTTCACTTCTTATTTCAGTTATGCTGGCACCGTCGAGATAACCTTTTATTTCATCCTGGGAAAAGGAGGAAGGTGCGGATAAATACAGGAACAATGTAAATAGAAATAATCGTAATATCATATGCCGAATGTTAATCAAATCCAAGTGAGTAAGTAAAGTCATTAATTACTAATAACTTTCCTCTTCAGAAGGGAAATTTTTATCTTTTATATCCTGAATATATTTCTTAACAGCAGATGAAAGATCATTTGCCAGGTGTGCATAGTGCCTTACAAATCTCGGATGGAAGTCGACATTTAACCCGAGCATATCAGGAGTAACAAGAATCTGTCCGTCGCAGTAAGGTCCCGCACCAATACCTATAGTTGGAATATCAACCGACTCAGTAATTCTTTTTGCCAGTCCGGCAGGTATTTTTTCAAGAACAAGTGCAAACGCACCTGCATCTTCAACAGCCTTTGCATCTTCAAGTAGTTCAACTGCCTCTTCCTCATCCTGTCCGCGCTCCCTATAGCTTCCGAACTGGTGAATACTCTGAGGAGTAAGTCCTATATGGCCCATTACGGGTATCCCGGAACGGGTTATCTTTCTAATTGCCTTAACTACCCTTTTACCTCCTTCAAGCTTCACACCGCCTGCTGACGTTTCTTTCATTATTCTACCCGCATTACGAAAAGCTTCGTCCTTGCTCAACTGATATGACATAAATGGCATATCAACAACAAGCATTGCCCTGTTTATACCTTTCGAGACTGCCTTTGTATGGTAGATCATCTCATCCATAGTAACAGGCAATGTTGTATCATTTCCCTGGAACACATTACCCAATGAATCGCCAACAAGTACCAGGTCTATTCCAGCTTCATCCAGAAGTTTGGCTGTAATGAAATCGTATGCGGTTAATGCTGAGATCTTCACTCCCTTCTGTTTAAGGAGTGATAAAGATTTTGTAGTAATACGCTTAATTGTTTTTTCTGTGCTCATTTTAATCAAAAATTATTTTAAAAGTAATTCTTCTTTCACCATATTAACTGCATAAAATTTCTCAAAACCAGATACGATTGATTCCGCAAGTATCAGATAATCTGTTTCATATCCAAGAATGGAATCGAGTTCGGATGTCTTATTTAATAATTCCTGTTTGATCGACAGCTGTTCATCCTCAGGCAGGTTAAGATAATCAGCTAAATTTACATGATAATTACCACACATAATAGAACCATGCTGTAAAAGTACGTTTCCAATCCTTCTTTGGGCGCTGCCTGCTACCTTTTTTCCGTGATACTTTATTTCACTTTTGGCCGGAACGCCGAAACAGGCTGCACTCAGGTTCTGCTTGTAAAATGAGAGCAGATCAGGCTGAACTCCTTCAAGTTCAAGGCCGGATAATCCATCATCATAAATTTTCAGTCCTTCTATCAATGCTGAATTTATCTGCTGGTAAACACCGCGGGGAGAGATATCGGAGGTCAAAGGCATAACTACTGAATATGTAAGCTCTTCAGAATGGAAGATCGCACGTCCTCCGGTAGGTCTTTTTACAATATCAATTCCATCAGCTTTTGCTTTAACTATATTGATTTCAGAGATATCCTGGTTAGCTCCCAGTGAAATGCAGTAAGGATTCCATCTGTAGAGACGCAGTGTAATCTGTCCGGGTGTTGAGTCCTTCACCAGGCTGAGATCAAACTCCATATTGAATGATCCCGTATTTTCACCGGTATTAAGATACTTCCAGATCATTTACCCATTATCCCTCTTTTGCTTTCCTTAAGGAATTCAAGCACCGACTGTACATATTTATTGTCTCCCAGCTCCGCGGAGATTTTCTCTCTTGCCTGTGAAACATTATAAGCTTTATCGTAAAGAATAGAATAGGCTTTCTTCAGAATGGTGATATCGTCTGTCTGGAACCCTCTTCTCCTTAATCCTATGATATTAAGTCCTGAATATTTCAGTGGTTCATTTCCGGCCAGAACGAAAGGCGGAACATCCTGAACTATCCTGAAACCTCCACCGGTCATTGAATGCTGGCCGACTTTACAGAACTGGTGAACCGGAGTAAGTCCCCCTATAATAACATAATCTTCGAGAATACAGTGACCTGCAATCTGAACTCCATTTGAAAGGATGCAGTTATCACCCACCACACTGTCGTGTGCTACGTGTGAATACGCCATAAGGAAGCAGTTCTTTCCAACACTTGAGAAACCGGTTGATTTTGTTCCCTTATGAAGGGTCACAAATTCATGAATAACCGTATTATCACCGATGTAAAAAAAGGTTTCCTCCCCGGCGAAACCAAAATCCTGGGGGGTATGTGCTATGGAAGCTCCCTGGTTAATAACAACGTTGTTACCGACTCTCGCCCCGTTATAAAGGACAGCTGAAGGTCCGATAACGCAGTCATTACCTATTTCAACATCATCTTCAATGATCGTGAAAGGCAGAACGTTTACATTATTTCCGAGTTTTGCTTTGCTGCTGACAATTGCGGTAGGATGTATGTTAACCATATTTTTTCCATCAGACCTGGGGATTTAAGTTTGATTCACGATCAACTATACCCGCCATAAAATCAGCTTCGGCAACAAGAACCTCATTCACAAATGCCTTGCCCTGCATCATAACAACTTTACTCTTCTTATTTGTAAGCTCGATTTCAAGGTAGAGCTGATCACCGGGGAATACCGGCTTTCTGAATTTTGCATTATTTATCTGCATAAACAGGACAAGTTTCTTTTCAGGATCGGGGAACGAATTAAGAAGGAGTATTCCGCCTGTTTGTGCCATAGATTCAATTATAAGGACACCCGGCATTATCGGTTGTCCGGGGAAATGTCCCTGGAAGAAAGGTTCATTAACTGTAACTGATTTAACACCGATAACTTTTTTATCTATCTGTAGTTCAATGATCTTATCTACAAGAAGGAAAGGGTACCTGTGAGGAAGTATTCTTTGAATTGCGTTAGCATCAAAGACAATTCCCTCTTTCTTTACGAACTGGTATTTCTTAACCAGTTTTCTCTGCTGGAAAAGTTTCCTTACCTGTTTAGCAAATTCAACATTTGCTTTATGTCCGGGACGAGCAGCAAGTATCTGAGCTTTAACAGGAGCCCCAATCAATGCAAGGTCGCCTATAAGATCAAGAAGTTTGTGCCTTACAGGTTCATTTCTGAACCGCAGTTCCTTATTGTTCAGGATTCCGTTTGAGCCAAGAGATATTTTCTGCTTTATACCAACTTTTTTCTGAAGATTTGTCAGTCCGCTCTCATCAAGATCGCGGTCGATAATAACAACAGCATTATCGATGTCACCGCCTTTAATAAGGCCCTGGTCTGCCAATTCTTCAACTTCACTTAGAAAACAAAATGTTCTGGCGGGTGCAAACTCATTTACAAACTCGTTTTCGAGATCGAATAATCCGGTATGCTGACTACCGAGGGCCGGATTCTGGTAATCAACCATCACCGTTACCCTATATCCGTCGAGCGGGAGAGCAACAATATCTACCTGCTTCTCATCGTTGTGGTACATTACTGTTTCATCGAT
Source organism: uncultured Bacteroidota bacterium (assembly GCA_963839165.1). Taxonomy (GTDB): domain Bacteria; phylum Bacteroidota; class Ignavibacteria; order Ignavibacteriales; family Ignavibacteriaceae; genus DATFVA01. Next base: position 380,791 of record CAWIUG010000036.1, read on the forward strand.
TATCAGATAATCTTTCGGAGCATCCTGCTGCACAAATCCCGCGCTGAGCAATTCATTCACATAAGGCAGGGCGCTTCCATCACCAACAGGCGGTTCAATTCCGTCAATTTCAATTATAAGGTTATCTATTTGCAGACCATATACTGAAGCAAGAACATGCTCAACAGTGTGAACTTTTGCTTCACCTATTCCCAAAGTTGTCCCGCGCGATATATCAATAACATAATCGGCGTTAGCGGGGATCTCCGGATTACCGTTAAGATCAACTCTTACAAACTTTACACCGTAGTTCTCAGGGGCCGGTTTGAACGTCATCGTACATTCGGTACCAGTATGAAGTCCTATCCCTGAAAGCGAAACATCTTTAGCAATTGTTCTTTGTTGTTCTAGCATTTAAATGTCCGGATTTTTGTTTTTAAATCGTTTAATAAAATAGCACTCTGAGTTTTGAATTCCAATAAAGAGAAAGGGTTCTCAGGTTTTGTTACCTGAAGATTTATCTTCCAGCTGCTGCTTCAGCATTTTAATTTCATTTTCAAGTCCGGTTATTTTTTTAGCGTAATCCGGAAGATTCCTGATGTGCGATTCGATTTTAAAGGCCGTTTTAAGTTCTTTGGCCGGCGAACCAAAATAAGTACCGGCTTTTGTAATGCTCTTGGAAACACCTGATTGGGCAATAAGAATAACATTATCGGCTATCTCAATGTGTCCAGTCAATCCTACCTGACCCAGTATAAAACAATTCTTACCAACTTTGGTACTACCCGATATGCCTGCCTGGGCAGAAATAACGGTATCCTCCCCGATGTGGACATTATGCGCTATCTGAACAAGATTATCCACCTTCACGCCTCTCTTAATCACGGTTGATCCAATAGAGGCCCTATCAATGGAAACATTGGAACCCAGTTCAACGTCATCCTCAATAATTACATTTCCTATCTGAGGTATCTTTTGAAACTTACCTTCTTTATCAGGCTCAAATCCGAAACCATCCGAACCTATTACCGTACCGGGGTGAATAATAGCCCGGTTCCCGATCTTACATTTTTCGCGTATGCTTACGTTCTGGAATATTAAACAGTCATTCCCAACTTCCACATCTTCAAGTATAACCGTGTTATGAAATATTTTAACATTGCTTCCTATCTTACATCCGCGGGATATAACAACGTTCTTCCCGATCGATGTATTCTCACCGAGCTCAGCATCGGGATGAACGAAAGCCGACTTGTCGATTCCTTCAAGAGGGAAAACAGGGGGAAAGAATTTCCTCACGAGCTTAAAGAAGGCCTTGTTTGGATCAGGAACTTCGATATATGAGATATCTCTACGGGTTTTTTCAAATCCAGGTTTAACGAGTACTGCAGAAGCCTGTGTTGAACTAAGATATTTTTCATATTGTGAAAGGTAAAGGAAAGTAAGATCGCCGGGAACGGCTTCTTCAATTTTAGCAAGGTTTTTTATTTCAAGATTACCGTCCCCTGTAATTTCTCCGCCAATGAAAGCGGTTATATCAGCAAGAGTAATCTTCATTATTCAAGTTTCAGTTTATCGAGAACTTTATTGGTTATGTCGTATTCCTCCTTTGCATATAACAGCATCACATCACCACTTCTGTCAAAAACAAAGTCGAGATCCTCTTCCTGTGCAATATCCTGTATAGCAGTAAAGATCTTATTCTGCACAGGTTTCATCAGCTCATCCTGTTTCTGGAAAAGCTCACCGTTGGTTCCGAATTTCTTTTCCCTATAATCGGAGATTTCCTTTTCCATATTCATCAATTCAGTTTCCATTTCAGAACGCGTCTGATCGGTCATTATGAGTTTTCTTTTCTCATAATCATCGTATTTTGCTTTCCAGGCTGCTTCTTTTTTATTAAGCTCAGCCTGCCATTCCTTAACCTGAGCATCGAGCTTCTGACGTGCATCCTGTGCATCAGGAAGGTTATCCATGATCGAATTTGAATCAACATATCCGATTTTAAGCTGTGCGAACGAAGGGATAGCAAACATTAAAACAAATGCTGAGAGAAGAATCCCAAAGCTTTTCATAATAACTCCGAACTGGTTAAATGTGCCGGGAAAATGAAAAACAGTTCTTTACTGTCAGGAACTGTTTTCATCCCGATATTTGAAAGAAAATTAACTTCCTCTTTTTAACTTATCAAGCACTTTATAAGTGACATCGAATGCTGAATCAGCATAAAGAAGGATGATATCACCGGATTTGTCAAATATGAAGTTCATACCTTCTTCTTTTGCAACTGTACCGATAGCATTATAAATTTTGTCTTTAATTGGAGCAAAGATTTCGTCGTTCTTCTTGTAAATCTCACCGGTTCCCTGAGCAAACTTGTCTTTCCTGAAGTTCATAATATTCTGTTCCATCTGAACAAGATCCTGCTGGGCCGAAAGCTTTTTATCCTCAGGCATTGTATTGAGTTGTTTCTGGTAATCGTTTGCTTTCTGCTGATATGCCTGAGTCATGCTGTCAAGCTGAGAAGACCATTTATTAGTAATTGCATCCAGATCGCCCTGGGCCTTTATTGCTTCAGACCATTGGGTCAGGATAACCTGTGAATCAACATAACCAATTTTCTGGTTTGTCTGTGCAGCTGTAAGTCCGGCACCTATAAATAAGATTGAAAGAATAAAAAGATACTTTTTCACTACGTATACCTCTGTTATTTTAATTATGATAAAATTAGTCTTGTGTAAAAATTGCTAACAACAGTTATACAATTTACAATAAAATTTGATTTTACGTTTTAAAATCCTCTTCCAAATTGAAAATGGAACAGCCATGCAGGATCTTTTCCGTCGACGATTTTTCTGTCGAATCCATATCCAAGGTCAAAGCCTATAAGTCCAATTGGATTGATCATTATCCTTGCGCCAAATCCTACTGATCTCCTCAGTTCAAAGGGATCGGTTTTATTCAGGTCTTCCCAAACATTACCTGCTTCTGCGAATGCAATGAGGTACAGTGGTATAGGATCGAGTGTAACCGCAAACCTCAGTTCGGAAGTATACCTCGTCATTACCCTTCCGCCTATTACATTGCCTAAGGAATTACGTGGACCCACGGTACGGTCATCATAGCCTCTCAAAGGAGTCGTAGCTATGATCAGCCCGTTTCCTCCCATATAAAAGAACTCAAAAGGCTGTATCTGGGTTCCTCTGACTATTTCTTCTATATAACCCAAATCTGCCACTGTATAAAATACAAGTCGGTTTGAATTAAACAGCTTCTTGTACCATTCGGCCTTGAAACCGAGTTTATAATAATCTACGTCTCCAGGAAGCAGGGGTCCTCCGGAAAGTTGACCGTCAAGAGAAATATTGGATCCGGTTGAAGGAAATATAGGGTTATCGATATCTTTCCTGGAAATTGTTGCGCCTACTGTATACTGACGTGACTGACCTTCTGCATAATAATTTCCTCCATTTATTACATTATTATACTGGAACTTGAAGAGTCCCTGAATATAGAAGAAATCATCCGGCCATTTTAACCTTCGGCCCACTTTTAATGTTCCACCCGACTGGCGTAAATCGTAAATATATGCCTGGCGGGTATCAAAAACTTCAGCTCCAACCAGAGTTGGAGTATCCATAAACCAGGGTTCTGTGAATCCAAGAGTAAATGTACGGTAGAGACTGCCCACACCGAACTGCCAGTTAAAGCTTAATATTTGTCCTCCCCCCAGCCGGAAAGGTTCGGCAATAGAAAAGTTTGTAAGAGTGATTCCCACCGAACCGCTGAAGCCGAAACTTCCGCTGTAACCTACAGATGCATTCAGGTAGTCGCTCGATTTTTCTTCAACATTAAAAACCACATTCACTGTGCTATCGTTGGAAAGAGAATAATCGATTGCCTGTGGGCCGTAAAGTTTTTCCACATTAAAGTACTGAAGGTTTGCAAGCTGCTGAACACTTCTTAACAACAGTCCCCTGTTGAAGTAATCTCCGGGAATCGTGTAAAGCTCTCTTCTTATCACTTTGCCTTTTGTCTTATCGTTTCCGGTTATGTCAACCTTACCAACCCTGAACTGGTTCCTTTCTTCAATCCGTATAGAAATGTCCATAGAATCTGGCGGAACCTTATTTTCGGTTGCCTGAACATTGTAAGTCAGATATCCATTATCAAGATACAAGGAGGATACATCAGTCTGTTTCTCGTTTCCGTGCAGGTTCCTCTCAAATTTCTCATAATCATATACATCGCCTTTTGCAAAGCCGAGTCTCTGTCTTAAAACCTCATCAGGGAAGACTGTATTACCGGTAAATGTAATGTTTCTAACCTTATACTGGGGACCCTCATAAAGATTTATGAGTATTTCAAGATCCTTATTATCGTTGTAGTAAATAAGCGAGTCGGAAAGTATCTCCGCATCTCTGTAGCCATTCTTCTGGTAGAACTTTACTATAAGGTCTTTGTCTTCCTTATATTTGTCGGGATGGAACTGGGCACTGCTCCAGAATTTCCACCATTTTGATTCCTCTGTTTCATCCATTGCACTGCGAAGGTCCGAAGCATCGAAAGCCTTATTACCGGTGAACTCTATTTTTCTTACAGTAACTTCCTCACCTTCATCCACAACAAGTTTAAGAAGTATTCTTTCCTTAATCCTTGATACAAGGTCGGTATAAGTAATCTCACTTTTTGGATATTCCACCTTATATTCATCGGATAGATCTTTCTCATTTCGCCAGGTTACAACAATATCATCTTCTGTTGTATCAGCGTTGAAGTAATCAAACCTCAGGGTATTAACTTTTGCGTTTAAATATCCCTCATCCGCATAAAGCTTAAGAACCCGCTGCTCGAAGTTGGTAATTTCCTGCGGCTTTAATATTTGTCCTCTGATAAAATTTGACTTCTTCTCTATATCGTCTGCATCAATCTCATCGTTGCCTTCAATAACCAGCTTTTCAAAGCGCGGGTATTCAGTAACTTTAATTAACAGGAAAACCCCGTTATCGAGCTGCTTCTCTATTTCAATTTCAACGTCGGAGAAAATATTAAGAGCCCAGAGCTGTTTAATAGCATTCATTGTCTGATCACCAGGCACCTGGATTTCATCCCCCACCTTTAGTCCGCTGTTGGCAATGATCGTACTGGCATCGGCTGATTTATTACCTGCAACGGAGATACCGAGCACTTTATAAATCTTAGGCTGCTGCTGTTCCTGAGCATGCAGAAAACCGCATCCCAGCAGGAAAATCAATACTATATATGAATAATTAAACAGTTTCTTTGGGAAGGGTTGAGACATTCTTTAAGCCTTTTTCGTTCTTTTTTATTTGTTCACTTACTTTACCGAATCTCCGTTCTCTTTTCTGAAAGCTTTTGATGGCATCATAGAGATGAACCCTTTTGAAATCCGGCCAGAATACATCTGTAATATAAAACTCAGTATATGCAATCTGCCAAAGCAGAAAATTGCTGACCCTGAATTCCCCGCTAGTTCTGATTAGCAGGTCGGGATCCGGCATATTCTGTGTTGTAAGGAAACCTGAAAAAGCGGCCTCATTAATATCTTCTATTGATAATTCATTTTTCGAAACTTTATCGGCAACTTTTTTAATTCCTTCAAGTATCTCCCACCGGCCGCTGTAGCTCAGTGCAAGGTTCAAAGTCATCTTCTTATTCCTGGAAGTCCTTTTCATGTCCTCTTTGAGCCTGCTGCATACTTCTGCGGGAAGCGATTCAATATTCCCTATAGTAGTAAGTTTGATATCGTTCTCCATCAGCTCATCGGTGCGGTCTTTTAGACTCTTAAGCAGAAGACGCATAAGCATTGATACTTCATCTTTCGGTCTTTTCCAGTTTTCTGTGGAGAATGTATAGAGGGTAAGGTACTTAACTCCTATCTGGGCGCATGCTTCTACAATATCTCTTACGGTATCAACACCTCTTTTATGACCTGCAGCCCTGGGAAGTCCTTTACCCCGGCCCATCTACCGTTCCCATCCATTATTATTGCAATATGAACTGGAACCTCGCCTGATTTTTTTAATTCCTGCTGAAGCTTTTCATCCTGTTCAGTACGTCTGACCAAATTCTGTCCTAAAAATTGATTAAGCGTGTAAAATTAACCCTAACCCCTCTGAATGTCAAGGTAGACAAACAGTCGTACCAAGGGGTTACCGGTACAAATATACCGTGCTTAACCGATATAAATAGGGTAAAAATAGATTAGTCCGTAAACAGGGTATCAGGCCGAAATTCGGCCTCAGGAAATAGGAACTTTACGGGTTCTGTGAGAACGGTTTATACGGTGCAGAGACTTATCAATTATACTAAACAGCATTATATTGCTTTTTATCTCATTTGAAAGAGTGCTGACTAATCCTTTGGCAAGAAGAAGATGTTCTTCAGGAACACCGATATATAGTGCCACCTTTTTCTGTGTAAATTTGGTGCGCCTTGTGGCAAGGTGGGAAATTCTATCGAGAAGCTTCGGGTCCTTAAAATCCTCCTCAGATAAGGTTATGCCGATAGCGTAATCCTTTACTTGTTTCGCAATTATGTCTACATCGAATCCACCTATTTTCTCAGGTTCGGGCAGATATGTTCCAAATTTTCTCCGGATTGTTAAATACCCGTTTTTCCAGAATTGTTCGATCAGATAATCAATATTTTTTCTTTTCATTGCATTCATTTTATTAACCTCCTAAACTGCCCTCGGCATCAAAGGAATGATTGGTGAAAACCTCATGCTTTTCAGTATCCTGATGTTAGCAATCCGGTCATATTCAAATTTCCTGATTTCACTGGAGTTGTTGGTTCTTCCGTAAATAACCTTCTTACCGTTTTTCTCACGTGTGATATAATAAGGATCTAGCACAACTTCATTTAGCTGATAAAGGAATCTTACACGGTTCCTGTTATGAATAGCGGATATAAAAAGCTGGGATTTCATTTTTTTGACTCCTGTTTAATTCAACCACCGGACAACTCCGGTGACTTTACCTACAAGTTTAAATTCTTTCGATTTATCGACTTCAATCGGCTGATAATTATCATTCTGCGGAAGAAGTCTCACCTGGTTATTTTTCTTTTCAAATGTCTTAACGGTAACCTCATCCTCCAGCATTGCTACAACAATATCACCATTGGCAGCATCAGTCCGTGGGGTGACAATCACAAGGTCATTTTCGAATATCCCTGCGTTAACCATGCTATCGCCTTTTACCCTCAGAGCAAAACTATCCTGCGACTTCTTCATAAAAGCAGAGTCAATAATTACACTTCCCTCAATATTCTCTATAGCAAGGATGGGAGAACCGGCAGCAACACGGCCGACTATAGGAACCTTTCGGTAAATGTCGTTTCTAACTTCTTCAAAACCTGATGGATCTTCTTTCACTATGGAGATACCGCGGCTGGCGTTGCTTTCTATATTCAGGTAACCTTTTTTAACCAGCGCATCTAAATGCCTTTTAACACCAAAGGTAGATGAAATTGAAAATCTGCGACCGATTTCCCGAAGGGTAGGAGGATAGCCGTTATCATCTCTGAATTCATGAATGAAGTTCAGGATTTCCTGCTGACGATCTGTTAATTCATTTTTCATTAATAGTGCTCAATTGTTCACTGCTAATATAGTGCACATATGAGCACTTGTCAAGAGGTAGTAGATATTTTTTTTGAAAAAGTTCAAAAAAAAGCTGCCTTTTAAGGGCAGCTTTGTAATAAAAAGAAGGAATCTACAATAAATCAGACTTCAACCTGTTTTTTTTCCAGGTAGGTAAGCCAGTTGTAACAGTCAGGTTTTGCACCGTATTGGATGGCTGTAATTTCATTGAAGAGCTTCAAGGCGAATCCATCATCGGTAAAGTTCATTACAAGATCTTTATACTTAACTAATCCCACCATTGATATAACAGCCGCAGTGCCTGTACCGAATACACCAAGTACGTTCCCTTTTTTGTATTCGTCAATAAGCTCCTGCATTGAGATCAGTCTTTCAGATACTTTCATTTCCCAATCGTTCAGAATCTGAAGAACTGATTTTCTGGTTATGCCGGGTAAAATGCTGCCTGTTAATTTCGGAGTGGCGATCTCATTCTTAAACCTTACGAATATATTCATCGTGCCCACTTCTTCAATATATTTCTGCTCTACCCCGTCAAGCCACAATACCTGCGTAAAGCCCTGTTCCCTCGCCTGCTGTGCTGCAAGAAGACTTGCCGCATAATTGGCGGGAGTTTTGCATTCACCAAGACCTTTTCTTGCTGCTCTTACGTAATCGTCCTGAACAAGTATTTTTACAGGTTTAAAACCTTCAGGATAATAAGCTCCTACTGGTGAAAGCATGATAACCAGTTTATACGTTGTTGAAGGACGTACACCCAGAATTTCATCTGTACCGAATATAAACGGTCTGATATAAAGTGATTCCCCACGTTTCGATGGAATCCAGTTCTCTTCTATAGCAACCAGTTCCTTTAGAGCGTGGAGCATAAAATCTTCATCTACTTCAGGGATACATATTCTTTTAGATGATCTGTTAAGTCTTTTGAAATGTTCATCGGGACGAAAGATAGCGACATCACCGTTCTCAGTTTTATACGCTTTGAGTCCTTCAAATACAGCCTGTCCGTAATGAATGAACATTGTTGCAGGATGAACAGAAAGGTCCTCGAGAGGTTTTATTACCGGATCATGCCAGCCCTGGTTGGGATTGTAGGTCATTTCAAAAACATGGTCGGTAAATATCATCCCAAACCCCGGATTAGCAGGCAGAACAACTTTCTCAGCCCTTTCTTTTATTTGATAAGTAATTTTATCCATTGCAGGCACCTAATTAATAAATTGAATTTGTCCAATTATACATAAATTTATCGAAAAATTAAAGATAAATGCCCGGTTGAGGGCTACCTGGTACTTTGAATTGATTCATTCCGGGAGCTGTTTCGAATCAATTTGACGGTCAAATTAACTGTTAAACTTTAGCCAATATAAGCTCAAATTTCATAAAGAAATATGACGTGGAACTCAGTGAATCCCCGCTTTTAAAAAATAAGCATCCACAGTATATAATCCAGGATAAGTATAAGTGCCGCCGATAATACAAACGATCGTATGGTAGAAAGTCCTACACCTTCAGCGCCGCCTTCTGTTCTGAAGCCGATATGACACCCCAGCAATGAAGTTACCCCTCCGAAAACAATGGTTTTTATCAGGCCTGCAACAAAATCCTGTATAACAAAGAATCTTTTTACCGAGGTAAAAAATACAGCATAAGATACATCAAGGAAATAATTAGATACGATATAAGCACCGAGTACTGCCAGCACATTAGCGAAAGTTACCAGCAAAGGCATCATGAGGATAGCAGCAAGAAAACGCGGCATTGCCAGGTATCTAATAGGACTAATCGCCATTGTTTCAAGTGCATCGATTTGTTCAGTTACCTTCATTGTTCCCAGCTCGGCTGCAATAGAGGCACCTACACGGCCAGCAATTACAATTCCTGTAAGCACCGGTCCCAACTCAGTTACTATTGCCCTGCTTGTTGCAGCACCCAGAAATGAGAGAGGAGCTACGCCCTGAAGCTGATATGCCGCCTGCCAGGCAGCCACAGCACCTGTAAAAACTGCAATGATCAGCACAAGTGGGAGAGAGTTGACACCGATATGCTCCATCTGGTAGAAGATTATCTTCCGGCTTCTGGGAATTGAAGGGAAGCTTCTTATTATATCCCAAAGGAGCCTTGAAACCTGTCCAATCTCTCTTAATAGATTTAGTGTCTTATTTCCGATATAGCGCAGGAAAAGGAGCATATTGCGTTTGCTCATATTAATAGTGGAGCAAATTTAATAAATTTTTCCATTCAGGGTGTTTTAAGCGAATTCATCCGAATAAAATTTTGTTGCCAGAGGCTGAGATATTATTTTTAAATATTCAATAGGATCAAATAATAAAAAGACTTACGGACAACATATTCACCGGAAAGGAATACCTATTTTTTGTCCTGATAATCTTAGGAAAGGAATTTTATGGTTCAAAATAAAGAATTAAACAACTGGGTAGATAAAATGGCTGATATGTGTCAGCCCGATTCTGTCTATTGGTGCAATGGTTCGGAAGAGGAGTTTAAGGAGATGGCTCAAAAACTAATAGAGAGCCGAACATTTACAAAACTGGATGAGAGAATCCGACCCAACAGCTACTTCTGTCATTCCGACCCCTCGGATGTAGCAAGGGTTGAAGACCGCACCTTCATTTGTACAGAAAAAGAGATTGATGCAGGCCCTACCAACAACTGGGAGGAGCCCGATAAGATGAAGGAAAAGCTAAAGGGATTATTTAAAGGATGCATGGAAGGTAGAACAATGTACGTAATTCCTTTCAGCATGGGTCCCCTCGGCTCTGATATTTCACATATCGGTGTTCAGCTTACCGATTCCCCTTATGTAGTTTGCAATATGAAGATAATGACCCGTATCGGCAGCCGGGTACTTGGGATACTGGGTGATGGAAGTTTTGTTCACTGCCTGCATTCTGTTGGTATGCCCTTAAATAAGGGAATTAGGGATGTTCCCTGGCCATGTAATAACACAAAATACATTGTTCATTTTCCCGAGGAAAAAAGTATATGGTCGTACGGAAGTGGTTACGGCGGCAATGCCCTGCTTGGTAAAAAATGTTTTGCGTTGAGGATAGCTTCTTTTCTTGCTCAGAAACAGGGATGGCTTGCCGAACACATGCTAATCGTGGGAATTACCAATCCCGAGGGTGAAAAAAAATATATTGCCGGCGCATTCCCCAGCGCATGCGGCAAGACCAACCTTGCAATGCTCACACCTACCCTGCCGGGATGGAAGGTAGAAACCGTGGGTGATGATATTGCATGGATGAAATTCGGCGAAGATGGCCGCCTCTATGCAATCAATCCAGAAGCAGGTTTCTTTGGAGTTGCACCAGGGACTTCAATGGATACGAACCCTAACGCAATGCTGACAATGCAGAAAAATTCTATCTTCACCAATACCGCTCTAACTCCCGACGATGATGTATGGTGGGAAGGAATGACCCAGAAGAAGCCTGCGAAACTTCTGAACTGGCTGGGTCATCAATGGACGCCCGACTCAGATGAAAACGCGGCTCACCCTAATTCAAGGTTTACAGCACCTACGTCGCAGTGTCCTGTTGTTGATCCCGATTGGGAAAACCCAAAGGGTGTTCCAATCTCCGCAATAATTTTCGGCGGCAGAAGATCAACTACAGTTCCTCTTGTATATCAGGCACTCAACTGGCAGCATGGAACTTTTATGGGTTCGGCTGTTTCCTCGGAGATGACCGCAGCAGCTGTGGGTGTGGTAGGAAAGATCAGACATGATCCGTTCGCTATGCTCCCCTTCTGCGGGTATAATATGGGCGATTACTTCAAACACTGGTTGGAGATGGGTAAAATGACCAGCAGCGATAAGCTTCCAAAAATCTTCTATGTAAACTGGTTCAGAAAAGATAAAGAAGGAAAGTTCCTGTGGCCCGGTTTCGGCGATAACATCAGAGTGATGAAATGGATATTCGACCGCTGCGATGGAGAAGCAGACGCTAAGAAGACCGCAATAGGTTATCTACCTACGAAAGAATCTCTCGATCTTTCCGGATTAGATATCCCCGATAAAAAACTTGCGAGTGTCTTTTCGGTTGATAAGGATGAATGGTGTGAAGAGGCAGAAAAAATGGAGGATTATTACAAGCAGTTCGACAGCAGGCTTCCGGAAGAGCTTAAAAAAGAGCTGAAGGAACTGAAGTCCAGACTCTCAGAATCCTGATATCCCGGGTAGAAGCCTTTATGAGTTCAACATCTAACCAGGTTGTGTTGGAATGTTTGGTATATGCGGATTATGATAATGCGGCATCTATATGGCTGCATCCTTCATAGAGGGTTAAAACCAGCAACTTTTTGTTATAGTCATGATCATCATACTGTAGAACTTAATAGATGTGGATTATGGTGCAGGATTTAAGAAGTAGATATGCCTTTGCGGATGGTCTTTTCAACAGCCTGCTTGAAACTTGTGAGATTCACGGGTTTGGAAAAAACAAATTCAATTCCAAGCTCATTGTAATCGGATATTATCTGCCTGTCTATATCACTGCTGAGCACCATAACAGGCGGCTTCCCCTTCATTTCAAGTTTCTTAAGTTCCTTAACAAACTCATATCCATCCATTACGGGCATCTTATGATCCGTAATTACGATAGCCGGCGGATAATCCATTATTTTTTCCAGAGCTTCTTTACCATCAGATGCTATATCAACAGTATAATCAGGTGTTATACTCTTCAGAATTTTAGAATATAGCAGGCGGTCTGTTTTGCTGTCATCAACCAGCAGAATTATTGACGATGCGACAGGAATTGTAAAGATGAATTCCGTACCTGAGCCATATTCACTTTCAACGCGAATCTCTCCTCCATGTTTTTCGATTATCTCCTTCACCAGGGAAAGCCCGAGTCCTGTACCCTTTTCACCGGCGGTTCCTTCGGATGAAAATTTCGTATCTACATTAAAGAGCTTATCCAGATTTTCCTTTTTAATACCGGTGCCCGTATCCTTCACCCTGAACTCATAGAACCTTATCTGGTCTGCCGGTCTTCCGGAGATTTTTATACTCCCGCCGCTTCTTGTAAATTTAATAGCGTTGGAGATCAAATTATTAAATACCTGAAGAAGAAGTCCCTTATCCGCAAAAACAAAAAGATCCTCTTCCACCTCAGATCTTACCTCAATGTTCTTCTGTATTGCCGTTCCGATAAGAGTATTGATGGAATTCTCTACGAGTTTATTTGCATCGGATTTTTCCGGTTCAAATTTTATTCTGCCGGTCTGAATACGAGTCCAGTCGAGCAGCGAATTAACCAGAAGGAGCATCGATTGTGATGACTCGCGTATAAACTCAATATACTGCCGTTTCTCCTCTTCATTAAGTCCATCATCATTCAGCAGAAGATCCGTAAATCCCAGTATTGAGCTAAAGGGAGTTCTCAGATCGTGAGAAATAATTGAAATGAACCTGTCTTTGGTTTCATTAAGTTTGATCAGGTTGTCTGTCGACTTCTTTAATTCATCCTGAGCCATCTTTCTGAGGGTAATATCACTAATCAATCCATAGACCTTGATGATTATACCGTCGGCCGACCGCACAAGGTTTATCTTATTTCTTATCCAGACAACATTTCCGAGCTTGTTAATGATCCTCAACTCAAACTCTGCAGAATTCTGTATTCTGCTCTTAAGTAATTTCTTCAGGTGCTTTTTCGCTTCTTCAAAATCATCGGGATGAACTACCTTTAGTATCAATCTTGATTCAGTCAGGAATTCAGCCTGTGAGTAGCCCGTAATCCTCTCCACCGATGAGGTATAAAAGACCGGGCGTAGAATTCTTCCGGTTCTTTCGAACGTATAGAGAAAATCATCAATGTTCTCTGTTATGTTCCGGTATTTCTCCTCCGACTCCCTGATCGCCTGCTGGGCACGTTTTCTTTCGGTAACGTCTCTGGTAACAAATACCAGATAGGTTTTCTGATCCTGCACGAACCTCGAGGGAGTAATCTCCGCGTAAAATCTCGTATTGTCTTTCTTCCTGCCGAGGAACTCAAACCTGCCGGGTACAAGCTTATTCATTTCAAGCAGCTGCAGATATTCGGCAACTTTGAGAATATCGTCGTTGGATACAAGATCCAGCATCTGCTGTCCCATCAGCTCCACACTATCCCTATACCCGAATATCCCCGTAAAGGAATCATTACACAAAACTATTTTGCCCTGACTCGCAAGAGCTATGCCATCGCTGGCCGATTCAAAAAGTGCATTATATAACTCAAGTTTTTTATCTACCTGGTGTTTATCAGATATATCCAGAAGATAAATTGTATAAAATTTCTTGCCCGACTTTTCATTAACAGATGATGTAAACCACGCAAGGGTCGGTATCCGGTTCCCTCTGCTGTCTGTTAACGGCAGCTCAACTTTTGTTTTTTTCTGATCAAAAAGACTAAGCTCAAATACATTGGTTGAAAGGTAATCAGGCGAGATAAACCTGGTAATATTCTGTTTGAGTACCTCTTCGGCAGAAAAACCCAGTTTTTCGCAGAAGGTATTATTAGTATAAAAAATATCTCCGCTGATATCCATCGAACAAATGAGTTCACCGGCCTGGTTAATAATGGTCCTGAAGGTTTCTTCGGAAGATTTTAATTTCGATTCGAACAGAGCCTGGTCGGTCACATCCATGCAGCTAACAATAATGGGATGAGCAGGATTCTGAGTTGACGCAAACTTTACTTCATAGGTTTCTTTTTGTTTGTTTTCTTTGAAAACAGATAAAGTTGTTTTCCAGTGCCCCGATTTATCAAGTTCATCTTTAATCTTATTGAAGTAGGACTTATCGAATTGCCCGATTATTTCTCCAACAAACTTGCCGTAGGATTCCGTGGATGCATTGAAGCATTTCCTTGCCGCATCGTTGAAGAACTTAACGTCTCCATCCGTTCCCATTGTCAATACAGGCTGCGGAATATTTTTTATGGCTGTAGTATATGCATCAAGCTCTGCTGATTCATTCCGAAGACGAGCAGCTTCTTTCTGCAGATTTGTCATGTTTTCAAAAAAGAGATAAAGGAATTTAATCTGACGGTGTTTCGACTGATACGGATATATCCTGCAGTTGTATAAAAACTTCTGTTCGTGTGTATTTATTTCCAGTGATAATTCTTCAGAACCCCGGTTTTCAATTGAACTTGCGATTGCCGGGACCAGCCTGCTGATAACTTCCTTCGGGAAAATATCAGACAGCGTTTTACTACTTAACGACCGTTCCGAGGCAATATGTTTGTCGTAGTCTTTTCCTGAAAAATATTTTACTTGTCTTTCGGTATCGATAATCAGGAAAAGATCATAAAACCTGTCGGCAATTTTATTAATAGTTCCCGCAAGCTGAAGGTCATCTTCCTCCGACTGCTTCAAAGTTTTAATATCCTCGATGATCAGTATACCGCCGCTGAACTGACCCTCGATAAAAACCGGGGAAGCTTTTACAAAAAGAGAAATTACTCCCTGCGCGGAGGCAGGAATATGCCTTATCTCTTTTTCGAAAGAATAACCTTCCTGTAACTCCAGCAGTTCCTCTTTTATACTCACTCCAGGGAAAAGATCCTGATCAAGTATATTCAATCCCCTCAGAGAGAAGGAATCTATACCGTAAAGTACACCGTACCTTGAGTAATTTTCATTAACAAAATCAATTTCCCATTCAGCTGTGAAAGTCAGAATGCCTATGGGAGCGTTTTCAATAACTTTAAGGAGGTAGTCTTCCCTGTTTGTAAATCCTGTTTTATCGGACGTATTTTGCATTATTTTTTATATTCATCAAAAAGCTATTTCCCGAAGTATCAATTATCATGCTACCAGGCAGAAAAGCCCGAAGCCTGGTTCAAGCTTTGGTAAGTTATTATGTATAAACAAGTTAAATGAATTAACTAATGTGTGGAAAATGTTAAAAAATGATTCTACACGGGACTCAATGTATCATTTTGGATTTTAATGATCAATTCATTTCACCCGGGAAAAATTTATAAACCGCCAGATTGAGTTACGATGATGTTTCTCGTTTTGATACCGGGGTTATGGAACTGGCTGTACTCTTATTGGACCCATTTCGGGTCAGTTAAAAGGCACGGTTGTGGGACAGTCACCTTATAAACCGAGGCCCTGAAGGCGTTGCCATATTGTAGAAAATACTAGTTTGTTTGCCGGATACTGTTTTGTAGAGGCTGAACTTTTTTAGAATCATGAGCTTCTGTTATAATCGGATCCCGGAGAGGATCAATAGGCCGAAATTTATATCAAAATATCCTAACTTAGGTTTGTAATTATATTATTAATTTTATGAAAAACACTATCTCAATACTCGGATGCGGATGGCTGGGATTACCTCTTGCAGAGTTCCTCATCTCAAAAGGATTTTATGTTAAAGGTTCAACTACATCCAGTGATAAACTGAGCCGGTTAAGCTCAAAAAATATCGACCCTTTCTTACTGGAATTAAATCCCGAATTAACAGGTGAAGGGAGAAAAGATTTCTTCGACGCGGAGATCCTGATCATTGATATCCCTCCTGGCGGTGGAGATGATAAGGTCAGCTTCCATCCTAAGCAGATTGAATCAGTTCTTAGCGAAGTGAAGGAATCCTCCATCAGTAAGGTCATTTTCATCAGTTCAACTTCGGTTTACGGAAACGTGAACCAGGTGGTTACGGAAGACAATGAGCTTAGTCCTGACAAAGAATCCGGCAAAGCATTACAAATAGTTGAGGAGATGATATTCGCCGAAAATTCAATTAAGAAAATGATCATCCGGTTTGCAGGACTGATAGACAATGACCGTAACCCTGTGAAATTCTTCGCCGGGAGAGAAAATATTCCCGGCGGCAAGGTCCCTGTTAATCTTATACACAGAAAGGACTGCATTAATATTTTATATCAGGTCATTATGCAGAATACATGGAATGAAATATTTAATGCATGCTCCGATCTTCACCCTTCCAAAAAAGAATTCTATACCGCAGCGGCTGAAAAACTTAATCTTCCCGCTCCCATTTTTATCGATACGAACGACAGCTTTAAAATCGTAAACTCTGAAAAGCTGAAGCGATACCTTGGTTATGAATTTATTTATCCCGACCCACTAAAGATGATTTAAAATGCTCCCTCTCCTACTTACAATACTATGCTCAACCTCGATTGCTCTTATACTGAAGTACAGCGATACGAAAAAGGGCAATCCAGTGCTGCTTCTTTGTGCCAACTATTTTTCGGCCGCGATCATCAGTTTTATTTTAATTATCTCTGGAAAGAGTACCGCGTACTCCACCGAAACATTTCTTTTTGGAGTTGTCCTTGGACTTCTATTTTTCGCCGGGTTTTTTGTTTTCGCAATGGCAATCAGTAAGACCGGAGCCTCCCTATCGGCCGTGAGTTCAAGGTTATCGGTGATAATTCCGGTAGGACTCTCGATCATCATCTATAATGAGGTCCCATCAACATTTCAGTCGGCTGGAATCATTCTAGCCCTGATTACCATTCTGCTTTTTTATTTTTCTATACGAAAATTTTCATCCGGCAGTTTTAATAAGACGGATTACATGTACCTTGTTCTGCTTCTGGCTGCAATAGGATTGAATGATTTCTGCTTAAAGATATTTCAGAACTGGCGTCCGGCAGATGAAAAGAACTTTTTCATATTCATCATTTTTTCTTTTGCGTTTATCTATTCATTCTCATATGTGCTGCTAAAAAAGATAAGGATTGATTACCGTACGGTTTCAACGGGATTGCTTCTGGGCATACCGAATGTTTTCAGTTCATATTTTATGCTTGATGCGTTGAACAGTCTCCCCGCGGTAATTGTTTACCCTTCCATCAACATCGGAATCATCGTTCTAACAACGTTTGCGGCGTTTCTTATTTGGAAGGAAAAGCTGAATGTTTATGGGTGGTGGGCGATGGGATCCGGCATTGCGGCGATCTATTTGTTGAGTTTCTGAATGTTCACCCGCTACGAGGGTGCGGCTTAATATTCACAAGCTCATAGAGTGGTCAGCCTCGAATGCTCTCAAGTTTTCTTCTTATCATATCAACATCAGGCAGCCCATTCGGGTAATAACGGCAGGAAAGCGCCGGCTGCGTGGGTGCCGGCTGGTTTTCAAAATCTTCTCCATTAATTAATAAAGTAGGTGAACCTCTGAATCCCAGCTCTTTAGCTTTTTCATTTGATTCCACCAGGACTTCCTGATAATCTATATTTTCAAAATCTTTTATCGCAGCTCTAACCCGCTCTATTAGAATCGGGGAATTAGGACATCCATCAAAATGCTGAAGTTCAATTTGTATTCTTTTCATTTTAATCACTTTGGTTTATTTGATATGTTCTCTGCAGGCGGCAATTCCTTTATAATCCGGAATTACATATTCGGATTCTATTATTCCCTCCTTACATAAAATACAGAGAGCACCGGTAATAACTGTCATTTAATTGACAAATGTAAAGATTTGAATTTACAATTACCTGTGATTGTAACGATCCGGGCCGGGATGACAGGGGATTGCTTCGGTGGAGAACCCGATCGCAACGATATGAAAGGGATTTTATTTTCTTTAATTCTGTGTAAAATAAAAAAAGCGGCAGAGATGTTCTGCCGCTTTGACCAGGTTATTATGTCGCTATCTTCTGCCGCCCCTTCTGCCTTTGGGACCAGTACCATCGCAAACACCTGTTCCTGAACCCGGTCCATATCCTGTTCCATCACGGGGACCAATGCCGCTGTGTCCCGTTCCGTCGCCAGGGCCAAAACCATTGCCATTACCGCGTGCGTTATTGTACTTGTAATTATACCTGTACCAGAAACTATAATGATTTGAGTTTCTCTTTTGTGCCTTTACAAAGTCAGGGTCTACACAATTCGGAACTCCGTCACCATCGGAATCAATCGCATTGTCATTTATTCCGTCGTTATTCAGATCTATATAGCCTTTTCCGGTTTTATTAACTTTGTTTTGTGCATTCAGTTCAGAGCTGTTCAGATACAAACCCAGTATCAAAACCATCCCTGAAGTCATCAGAATTTTCCCTACGTTTTTCATTTCTATCTCCTTTTCAATTTAGTATTTTAAGGGACGTCCGTTGAGGTTCTCTGTTCAACGTGTGTGCCACTATAAAATTATTCGGTTTGGGGAGATTTTGGATGAGGATAATTCCATTTCGACTATATAGGCGTTTAGCTGCGACCATCCCGGCGAATTTATATCTCCGAACCCTGATTCTGTTAAAGGAATCCAATATTTATAAAGGAATGAGAATTGCACGGGAGATATTGTGAAATGGAAGTTTAAGCTCCGTTCTTCTGCTGTCATCGCAATAACTGTTGTTATAGGGGGAGTGATGATCACCTCTGCTTACCTCGAACTAAAGCAGGGAAAGGAGGAATTATACCATATCCTTAATGAACAGTCGCTTGCCTTAATCGAAACCATAACCGAAAGTTCTGTTAATACCATTAATTCCGGATTTGAGATTGAGGATCTCATCACCGAAAGACTGCTCAACAATGCCCGCCTCATAAAAGATCTTGATGCTTACGGAAGGCTTACTCAGCAGAAACTTATTGAAATCGGTGAAGAAAATGATTTATACAGAATAAATATTTTTAACAGCCTGGGCAACAGGGTACTCTCCAACCGTGTTCCCGAGCCTGACCACAATCATGGCGAACAGAATATCAACCGCTACGCAGAGATCGAACCGATACTTAACGGAAATACCGATGAATTGATAATCGGGCTAAAGGAAGCTGAGTTTAATGAGGGACAAAGATATGCCGTAGCGATGGCCCGCTCAGGCAGCAGAGGAGCTATAGTTGTTAACCTTGATGCGAAGAAGCTTCTCGACTTCAGAAAACGGATAGGTATTGGTAAGATAATTCAGGATATCTCTGAAAATTCAGGTATAAGATATATAGCCCTCCAGGATACCGGCGGTATACTGGCAGCCAGTACTAATATAGATACGCTTGATGCAATACCAGATGACAACTTCCTGCAGCAAGCTATGAGGAGCGACTCGGTATACTACAGAACAGTTGCCTTCGCCGGCAATGATGTGTATGAGGTTGTAAAAAGACTCACCTATGATAACTCAGTTGTGGGAATTTTCAGAATAGGATTAACACTTGATGCATTGAGAAACATCGAGGCCCGTTCTTACAAAAGGATATTGTTAATCACCCTTATACTAGCGGCTGTTTCTATTATCTCACTGAGCATTGTCTTTACATCGCAAAATCTCAGAACAATTTCTGATGAGTTTAAGAAGTTCAAAACCTTCACAGGCTCCATCCTGAAGAATATGGATGAAGCTGTAATTGTTGTGAATAATAATTTTGTGGTTTCCCTCTTTAACAGGTCAGCACAGAAGCTATTTAATATAAAAGAAGAGGAAGTAACCGGACGAAATCTTAACGAGTTGAATGATTTTCTTTTTCTTACCGATACCCTGAAATCGGAACGAAGCATGGAAAAGTTCATCAGCATCGATGGCGAAGGCAAGTACCTGCTGATCAGTTCAACCGCCAATTATGACGAGGATGACCAGATTGAAAGCTATACAGTTGTACTTAACGACATCACAGAAAAGAAGATGCTTGAAGAAAATGCCCGCAGAAAAGAAAAGCTTTCAGCAATGGGTGAGCTTGCCTCAGGAGTTGCCCACGAAATAAGAAATCCCATTAATGCCATCGGTATGATCGCCCAGCGTCTTCAGAAGGAATTCTCCCCGGACGGCAGTAATGATGAGTTTAATTCCATCACCAGTTTGTTGAGGTCGGAAGTAACCAGGATAAACAAGATAATACAACAGTTCCTGGATTACGCAAAACCTCTGGAAGTAAAACCGGAGAGAATAGATTCCGATGAATATTTCAAACAGGTTTATCAGCTGTTCGAGGGACAGGCAGACAGACGAAGGATAAACTTCACAATGCATGGCTCCAATCCCTCCCCCATTAAGATAGATCCAGAGCTGATGAAGCAGGCATTAATGAACCTGGTGCAGAATGCGTTCGATGCGGTTGACGAGGAGGGAAACATAGGGGTTCTTTATAAGTGTGAGGTGGATATGCTTGAGATCCTTATCTCTGATAATGGTAGAGGAATCCCTGAAGAAAACAGCCGGAAGATTTTCGATCTTTACTTTACATCAAGAAAAGACGGTATCGGGATAGGACTAAGCATAACACAGAAAATAATTGAACAGCATGGCGGCACTATCTCCTATGAGAGCATCGTGAATGAGGGAACTAAATTTAAGGTAGTATTACCCCAATGAAAGAACACAACATTTTAATAATAGATGATGAACAAACCCAGCGTGAGGTTTTAACCGGTTACCTCAGGAAGAAGGGTTATCATATCCTTTCTGCTGATTCGGGAGAAGAAGGAATAAAGCTCGTGAAGCAGAATGCAGTGGATATCGTGCTTTCTGATTTTAAGATGCCCGATAAGACAGGATTAGAGGTCCTTGAACAGGTCAAAAAGATAAATCCTGAAATAAGCTTTGTTATAATCACTGCGTACAGTACAGTTGAAACTGCTGTTAAGGCTATGCGGATGGGAGCTTACGATTATATTTCAAAGCCGGTGGATCTTGATGAACTTGACCTGCTTATTGAGAAGATAATAGAGCACAGGAATCTTAAATCGGAAATCCGTAACCTGAAATCGCAGCTGCAGGAAAAGCATAAGATAACCTCCATTATCTCACAGTCTCCCCGGATGCAGGAAGTGTTAAGCATAGCCTCCCGGGCTGCCGAGAGCAATGCATCTATTCTTATTACCGGCGAAAACGGCACAGGCAAGGAGGTACTTGCAAAGGCAATTCATTATATAAGTCAGAGGAAAGACGGACCTTTCATTGCCGTCAACATCCCGGCTCTTTCCGAAAATCTGCTGGAAAGCGAGCTGTTCGGTCACGAGAAAGGTTCTTTCACGGGGGCCGAAAGGCTGAGAAAAGGCCGGTTCGAGATCGCCTCGAGGGGTACAATTTTTCTGGATGAGATAGGTGACATTCCGCCTTCCATGCAGGTGAAGCTGCTCCGTGTACTGCAGGAACGAGAAATCGAACGTGTAGGAGGAACCGAAAAAATTCCAGTTGACGTAAGGATAATCTCAGCCACAAACCGGAATCTCGAACAGAAAATTAGGGAGAGTACCTTCAGGGAAGATTTGTTCTACAGACTTAACATCGTTACGATCTGTATCCCCCCGATACGCGATCGTAAAGAGGATATTCTCCCGCTAATCGAGTTCTTCATCGAGAAATTTGCCAGGCAGAATGATAAGTCGGGTATGGAAATCTCAAAGGAGGCAGTAGACAGTTTACTTAAATACAACTTTCCGGGCAATGTAAGAGAGCTAGAGAACATCATCGAACGCTCTGTTGTTCTTTCTCGCGGCAGCCTGATCTCGCTTAACGATCTCCCGATGAATGTGCGCGGATTCAGGGAAGAGACATCAGCAGAGCAAAGAGAACAGGAAACGATGAACGACAAAATTGAAGCCCTCGAGAGATCAATGATTTATGATGCGCTTGCAAAAATGAATGGCAACCAGACGCAGGCGGGGAAGATGCTCGGCATTACCGAGCGCAACCTCCGCTATAAAATGAAGAAGTACGATATTAAGTCTCAGAAGTGATCAGAAGCCCCATTCCAGGGTAATTGATGAAAGATGGTTGTTATAATCGTAGAAATAATCGTTAGACTTATTGATGAGATAATTGTAGCTTACCAATAATCCCAGTCCGTTCGTAATTCCCTGCAGATCGAACTGCAGCTCAGCACCCAGCGCGTAGTAATTATCCTTCCTCAGCACATCCGTTTCAGTACCGTCGGAAAGCGCGATCGGAAGGTTGTTGAAGTTCCTTTGTGTATAAATGAACTCTCCCTGGAAAGCAATATTATTTGTAATCATCTGAGTAAGTGCCATAGCTGCTTCCATTCCATCGTTCGAATATGCATCGTTAAAAATTTCTTCCTCATAGTAAATGTAATCGGTGTAGGTAATATACCTGTTGCCTGTTGTGAGGTTTTTGCGGTAGAGGAAATACCCGCTTAATCCTGTTGTTTCGGTTAGGCTCTGAGCAAGCTGTATATAACTCTTCCACTGCGAAATGTTGTCAGCTATGTCGGGAGAATTATAATGGAGTTTATAAAGCTTAAAGTCAGCTTCCGTACCGAGCGACATTGTGGTCTTCGTTGAGAAAGTGCCGCTGTATTTCAGGAATATCCGGTGCTCAAAGTGAGTAAATGAATCGAAGTTCTTATAATCGTTATAGAAAAAAGTGTAGCCGCCAAGAAGATAATCCGTTTCATTTAAGAAATGTCTATAGTTGGCATAAGCCGAGATCTGCGAGAGATCATATACCGAAAGCTCGTCGCGGTTGTTGCGAAGTGCATAATTGATGCCCGCGTTCAGTGGATTTTCATCCTCAGATAAGAACAAAGTATTTACTATTCCGAACTTATGAGAATTCGATGATTTGAAATTATTCTCCCTGAAATAAGTAACATTGCCCGAATAATAAAGCTGAAAGTTATTTGCATCCGACTCTAAGTTATAGCCGGCTTCCAGCGACCCGCTGTGGACGACATCTGAAATCTTTTCGAAATTGTTGTAGATGTTATCATCGTAATAATTCTCAAAGCGTGTACTCAGCGAAAACTGGGCTAAAACGGATTGTGAAATCGCCCCTGATAAAAATAAGCAGATGGAGACAGCTGATAGTATTCTCATTGCCGTCCCCGTCCGCCCTGGTGTCCGTTACCACCGTTTTGTCCTGCCCTGTGCCGCTTCCGCAGCTTCTCAAACAGCATACCTTTAACACGCTGATCGCATATTCCGTCGCCATCTTTATCAATGAATACATCTTTATTTCGTTTCCTTGCGGTCACTGTTTCTTTTTCTCCCTGCTCTGTTTTAACGACCTCTTTCTTTTTTGTCTGAGTGCTGTCGCCATCCTGAGCTAGTACAGGAACAGAGAAAAGAATGAACAATATTACGGCAGATATAAGTGTCTTCATATTTACCTCCGTAAATAAACTGACAAACTCAATGCCATTGAAACAATTTAAGATTAGGGTATAGATTAGCCTGCGAGGGGGTAATTTATCCCGTGGAAGCGACCTTCCGGGTTATGGACACGACCAAATAGTCGAGGTGACACCGTTGATAACAAAAAAGCCTGTCATTCTAGTTGATTCCTGGACAACAAGATCTATTTTTTTTGCTGTTGAAGAAAATTTCAGGTATTCTTTCCTTCGGGCAGTGGGTGCGTTTCGATTACTTTAATGACCTCCTCACCATGGTCTTTCAAATAAGGGCATTCACCTTTATTTCCATTAAGATAGGGACATTGGTTCGTCTGTCCTTCAAGGTATGGACATCCGCCTGATTCTGATTCGTTATTCTCTTTCATATAAGGAGAGGCTGAACTGCCTTCCTTACCATTGAGATAAGGACACACTGAGTGCGCGCCACTTTGCTGGAGCTGTTCGAGGTAGGGGCATTTATTTGCGTTATCCGGCTTATTCCCCTTTTCAACTATTATATCTGATGCGGTAAATGTTAAAGTTAACATAAATGCAAGCAGAACTAATGAAATATTTTTCATAAAGCACCGGTCTCTTTGTTGTTAAGGGAATTCTTTATCTTAAAATAAGAAATTTAGCGGTTAAAGCAACAAGATATTCTTTGAGATCACAGGGGCGGAATCTGCTACTGCTTCTTAAGGACGTATCCGGAAGACGGCCGAACTTCAATCTCTGAGACTACGCTTCCCTGGGATTCAATGCCTGCTTTCTCGGGAGATACTAGAACTTCCCATTTACCTCTCGGCAGGTGGAACTCCTCTTCACTTTCAGGATGCGCATTGAATAAAACTATAAACTCATCACCGTCATATTTTAGATCGTAGCCAAGCGCAAACTGGTTATCGCTTATATCATAAAAAGTAATATCCTCGTACCCGGCTCTTCTGAATGCATCATATTTATTTCGCAGTGCAATAAGGCCTTTATAATAATTTACCAGTTCTGCATTCTGATCAGCCTGTTCATAATTTATATAATTGGTTTCATTGTCCTTATTATAACTATTGTGATCTATGCGGCCTTTTTCGTCGTCGTTCACATTGATATCTTTCGGGATCACCTTGCTGCGTGCAAATTCCTGTCCCGCATATATCATCGACATTCCCTGAGAAGTCAGCAGAAACAAAGCTCCGAGTTTGTTCAATTTCAACTGGTCGTATGTTAGTTCTGCATTTTTATCTACGTCAGTTATTACCTCATCCGGCTTTACGCTGCCAAGTCCTATGCGTATAAAATCTCCCAGTGTATAACCGTCGTGGGATTCAAGATAATTTACCGAATGTTCTTTCTTCTGAAATAGACCCAGCGTATCTCTTTCAAGTGTTCCCTTCACATAGCTTTTAATACGAGTTGGATCATTATTCCCGTACCATTTTCCGAAAATCCATCCTAACCCGTTAACAGGATTCTCACCCTTCACACCATTACGTATCTGATCATTCCAGGAACCCCATCCTCTTAAAGAAAACCCCGCGGGATCATACCCGCCGCCCCAGGGTTCGCATACAAACACAACATCGGGATTTATCTTCTGTGCCTCGTGTATAATTGCCTCAACCGTTTCCCAATCTATCAGTTTTCCAAGGTCGAAACGAAAACCGTCAATATGATACTCCTTCATCCAATAAAGGACGCTCTCCACAATCATACGGCGCATCATCGTCCGTTCAGTTTTAATATCATTTCCTGTCCCGCTCTGGGCAATGAAATGGCCGTTCTCATCCATCCTGAAATAATAATCCTTATCAATCTCTTTGAGGTTGCCGGTTTCATACTCCGAAATATGATTATAAACCACATCCATGATCACGGCGATTCCCTCTTTATGGAAAGCCTTAACCATATCCTTAAAATCGGAAATTGGTTTAGTAGTTGTCCCGCTCCAGGTATTCCAATTTATCTGGTCGGTTCTTTCACTATAGTAGGTTTCAGGGGCAAAGAAAGCAGCGGTCATATAACCCCAATGGTTCCGTTCGTAAGGGTTCCATGAATTCAATCTTCCATTAAGTGAATCTTTATATGGTATTTCAATGTTGGCAAACTCCTGCGACGGCAGAAGTTCAACCGTATTAACCCCAAGAGATTTTATATAGCTCAGTCCGCCGGTCTTTCCTTTTTCAGTCAATCCCTGGTAAGTACCACGTTCCTCAACACCGGAGCTTTTATCAATCGTCATATCACGCACATGCATCTCATAGATAATGAGATCGCGCCAGTCGTGCCTTACCCATTCATCTCCCTCCCAATCGTACTCATCCTCCTTCACCACAATGGAATGTCTCTGTAGGAAATAAGTATTATAAGAAGCCACAGCGCGTGAGTAAGGATCTATGCACAACACCGGTTTACTATCCGGCTGCTGAACCTTATAGTTATAATATTTTCCGTACAGCTCACCGTCAACAATAGCCTCCCACACACAGTTCTCATCCTTTGTCATTTTGTACTCAGTTCCTTTTTCATCTGAAGGCTCATCAAACAACACGAGTGAAACTTTTTCAGCAGACGTGGAAAAGACGTGAAAGACGGTCTTTCCATTCTCAGTAAAAGATCCGAGCTTCTTGTCGGAATAAATCTTATCAAGTTCCTGCAGATGCTGAAGGAACTCAGTCTGCTTCTTACTTCTCTTCAATTTTTTGTCAGCGACGAACAATTCTGCACCTGTAATTTTGTTGCAAATAAAAACCGTTAAAAGGGTATATCCTATAAGCGTGTAAAACTTCATCTGATTACTTTATTATGATGTGATCTATTCCCCGGCCAGGATTTTGCCATCCAAAACGGGGGTTACACAAATCAGCGGTTTTTCGGGTAAATTAAAATTAGAAAAGATCTCCTCGAACAATTGGAACTGCATACCTCTCTTCTCGAGTTTGGAAAAACGGTTGTAGTTCATATAGCGACCATACTTATCTTTCGGGGCGTCAAAGCGGTAGGCCGATTCAAAATCCTCCCTGGCTCTGCTCTTCAAAAACTTAATCTTATTATCATCACCACCTTCACGCTCATAAGCCACCGCGCGGAACTCTTCCACAAGGTTATTATTTATAATAAGGTAGATGTTCAGTATAATTTCATTCATTTCGTATTCTTTGTCATCCTGAACTCGTTTCAGGATCTCAATTATCCTCCTGTTTCCTATTATTCAAAGCAAAGAATCCCAGCACCGCTGCATATCCGAACGCGAACTTACAGAGCACGCTCTCGATACTGTGCAGCAAACCCGGCAAATTTAACAAAAGTAGGATGAAAGATGCTACAACCGGGATAATAATTATATAATGACCGTTTAATAATAGTCGGGTCTGTTTTACCGGGAAATCCCTGTTATTAAGATTACGGTATAATAAGAAAAATGAAATAAAGATGGGAAGGTAGTAGAACACACCATATAAAACCCCGAGGGGAAAATTATACGAAACATAAAACACCGTGCATTTAACCACTTCAAATTCGTTGATCACTGATGAATAATACAAAACAAAAAAGATTGCAGGTAGAAAAATCAACGGGACAAGTCTGGATCTTATTTTAAGGTAAGTTAACACCAGGAGCAGACTTAACGGCGGAAGCAAGGAGATAACCGCGAAAGCCGTATAGGCCATCCGGGGAGATTTAATTTCTATTCCGCAAATAAGATACTCAATTACCTGGTAGCCGGTAAGAAGCAGAATTATGGCGAACACAATGATATTCATTTTATTTTTATCTGCGAATATCACCAGGTTAACCAGAAGGACAATTTCGATACAAGCGATTAAGAGGGAAACAATCCCGTCGAGACTATTCAATGATTTCTATAAGTGGTTATCAAATTCATCTGTAAATATAATTAATTACTCTTAATACTTTTTTTATTAGTCGTTGCCAGGCATCATTGGCTATCCCCATCTTCATTTATTGATTATTTAATCAGACTGAATTAATTTTGTCAGGGGCGATAATATTAGGGAGACGCCAGGGTTTGACCAAACTGGAATGAGTAATCTAATTATGATTTTTTAACTTGACAAACATCTCAATTTGAGATATATTATTTATGCATATTATTACAAGAAAAAGGTTACACGAATTTAGTAAAAGGTATCAGGATTCCGGAATACCCCTGGAGCGATGGTATCGCATTGTAAAACAAAGTAATTATAATTCATTTGCTGAATTAAAAAAGACATTTCCTTCAGCTGATCAGGTTGGAAAGTTTACAATATTTAATATTGGAGGAAACAAGTACCGTTTGGTTGCCTATATAGTATATTCTGCGAGACGCATTTATATACGACACATTTTAACTCATACCGAATATGATAAAGAAAGTTGGAAATAATAAGATGGTTAAAGAAAAAGAAGAAATAAAAAGAACTGTCAAAGTCTGGCCAGCTGTTTCCCCTGTAGTGTCGACAATCCATACAGAGCGTCACTACAATAGAGTCGTAAAAATAGTTGACCAGTTGATTGATGATGTTAGTAAAAAATCTGATCCAGTAAAAGAATCATTAATTGATACACTTGGCACTTTAATTAAGGATTATGAAGATAGAAATTTTGCAGAACCCGTGGGAGACCCAATCGGGAATCTTAAGTTTTTATTAGAGGAACATGGGATGACACAAAGTGATCTTAAAGCGATCGGTAGTCAAGGTGTGGTATCAGAGATATTAAACCGCAAAAGGAAGCTAAATTTAAGGCAGGTGATTGTGCTTAGCAAAGTATTTTCTGTTTCTCCTTCAGTCTTTATTGAAAATACCTGATTAGAGGGAACCTTATCCGGACAGAAGGATTATATCCGAAAAGTAAAAAAGCGGAATAATAAAGTAACTAATAATTTCAGCCAGCAAGCAGGCTTATCCCCGGATAGACCTGCCTGAGGCAGGCATATCCGAGATCGAAAAATATTTAGAGATATCCTGAATCAGCTTGTCTGCCCCAGGCAGGTTCCGGATGACAATAATTTATTTCAACTGGTTCATAAGCTCATCTACTGCTTTCTTAAGCTGGGCATCTGTGCCTTTGGCACGGTAATCAGGCGCGTTCTCAACCACAAAATCAGGGGTTGCGGGCTCATCTTCCATATCATTGCCTGTCTTCTTTACATACCATCCCCGGCCGGGGAGCCGCACAAATGTACCGTCAACCATACTTCTTCCTCCGGTTGAGATAACCGCACCGAATGTCGGCTGTCCAACCAGTTTTCCTATTCCAAGAGTCTGGTATGCGTGAGAGAAGATCTCCGCATTAGAGTAGCTGTTCGCGTTACAGAGAGCGATGCTTGGTTTTATCCAGGCAGAATAAGGAAGTCTTTCACCAAGTGGATAATAATCAGCAAACTTAGGATTATTTACCGAAAGAGAATCAGCCGCTCCTCTGGGGATTGTGTAAGCATGCTGTTTGTAATTTAGCACCATCATCAGGTAGTCGGTTGTCCATCCACCTCCGTTATAGCGCACATCCACAACGAGTCCATCTTTGCCGTAACCGGTTGCCGCAAGCTCACGCTCAAATTCTTCAAAGCTGTCCCATCCCATCGCCTTAATATGAATATATCCTATTCTGCCGCCGGAATATTCGTCCGTCAGTTTCTTCCTGTCCAGCACCCATTCATTGTAAAGCAGATCATTAATATTGCTGACGGGGCGAATAATAACTTCCCTTGTTTTTCCATCTTTTCGTTTTACTGCCAGCAGAACTCTCTCATCAGCAGTATTAACAAACTTAGAATAGAAGTTTACATCACCGCCCACAGGTTCACCGTTCACTTGAGTAATTACATCACCAACATACAGCTTACTTTCTGTTTTGTCTGCAGGACTCTCAGGTACTACGCGTTCGACAAGAATTCCACCGTCTTCATTCCCTATCTCAATCCCGAGCAATCCGGTTACTTCTTTCTGAGTCTCCTCCCTGTCGTTTCCATACATACCCATATGACTTGCGTTTATCTGTCCCAGCATAAAATTAAACATATACCTGAAGTCGCGGCTCGTGGAAGCAGCCATCACCCAGGGTTTATATTTCGTCTTAATCGAATCCCAGTTATGTCCGTTATATCCGGGATCATAAAAACCATCCCTTATCATCCTCCAGGATTCCTCAAAAATCTGTTCCTTCTCGGCTGTATAATTTATCTGCATCTTCGCCGAGTAGGAAAGTCCCTCCTCCTTCTTTTTATCAAGATCGACCTTTACAAGCTTACCGTCACCTTTGAACAGGTAAAGATTCTTCACATCCTTATCGGGTTTCAGCGAAGAATATGCATCGCTTCCCTTTATAATAGATTCGAAATCCTTACCATCCCACTTAATGCTGTAGAGCGAGTAATCAAGCTTCTTCGCTTTCCCCGATGAATAAGGGGCAGTGAAGTAGAAAGTTTCGCCGTCGGCAGAGATAACAGGGTTTCTCTCATCGCCGGGCATCGAAGTAACCTGCACCAGACGTTTATATATATCCGCGAAATCAATCACAACCGGCTTCACCTTAGTTGAATCCTTATCTTTTTTCTTATCTTCTTTCTTCACCGGCTCCTCATACTCCCAGTCCTGCTGCGTCTTCTCCCAGTCGGCTTTCTTGAGCCATACGAACCAGATATCGGCGCTGCGATTATTTCTCTCAGAAACAAAACCGAGCTTGGAACCGTCGGGACTCCAGAACGGCTGCGCATCCATTCTCGGGTGCATGCTCACATTCATTGCCTCGTGCGAGTTATCCGCGGCCTGTATGAAAATTTCATTATTGAAGTAGAGATCTGCCTTTGAGTAGGCGAGCCATTTAGAATCGGGACTCCATGCAAGATCCTCCGGCTGAGACCAGTCATCCGACAATAACTTTTCACCCGACAGCTTTCCATTCTTATCGATCTTCGCGGTAACCAGCTGACCGTTCCCACGAACATACGCAATCATTTCACCATCGGGAGAAATCGCCAATACGGATTCATCCTTATCAGTACTAGTGATCCGTTCAATTTTATGCTTCAGACTTCTGAAAATGTTTGTCTCATTCTTATCCGAAGAAGAAACAGCATAGATGTCGAACTGTCCCGCTTCATCCGAAACGAACACAATAGTGGAATCATTAACCCACTGAGGATTCTCCTCGCGGGAGGGACTCTTTGTGAGGTTAACAGTAAGACTTTTATCCTTATCATTCTCAGTAACAAAAATATCTCCGCGCACTGCGAGAGCGATATACTTTCCGTTAGGCGAAAGAGAAAACTCAGACGCCCTGGAAGTGAAAGTCTTCCACTCGTAAGGATCAAGCTTATAATCAGACGATACATCGATGGAGAGTTTATTGAGGTTTGATCCGTCGCCATTAATAGTATAGAGGTTCATGTCTTTCTCAAGCACAAGCTTACTGCCATCGCTGCTCACGCTGAAATTGCGGACTCCGTCATCAGTAAAGCTGGTAACAGCGGAATCATTCAGCTTCTCACCATCAGAACCAAGAGATAACTTCCGGACATTATACTTCCCGCTTGAAGAACTGATATAGAAAATTGTTCGTTCACCGCCCCACCAGGGTGAATAATCATTTCCCATAAAATTGGTAAGCTGGATATATGTTTTATTCTGAGTATCGTAGAGCCAGATATCGCGGTTAGCAGAGCCGCGGTATTCCTCGCGCGGAATGCGGCAGTCGCCTTTGGTAAATGCGATAAATCTTCCGTCCGGTGATTCAGCAGGATCATATCCGAGAGCGTCGAGAGTCCTTTCCGGAGTTCCTCCGTTTGGTGAAGCCGTGTAAATTTCCGGCGACCATTCTACTGAGCTATAATTTCTCCTGGTGGTAAAATAGATCTTCCCGCTTTTCGACCAGCTGCTGACCTCATCACCGGCAGAGTGATACGTGAGCCGCGAGGGCCTTCCTCCGAAGGCATCAACAACATAGACATCAGAATTTCCGAAACGCTCACTATTAAAGGCAAGCTTATAGCCGTCGGGACTCCAGACGCTGTATGTTTCAATTCCCTCGTGTTCGGTGATCCTTTCCGCGCGTCCTCCAGACGAGGAAACCGTCCATACATCCCCCTGGAACGAAAACGCAATCCTCGAACCATCATTATTGATAGACGGATACAGCAGCAGCGGCTGACCCTGTGAATAAGCAAAAGTAGAAATTAAGATAAAACTTGCAAAGAAAGTTAGATACCTCAACATAACACACTCCGGTATTTTTGAACAAAAGATTCCCAAATATAACCCTATCTATTAAAAATCTGGACCGATAAAATGATAAACGGTTCTAAAATTATTTAAGGTATGATTGAGAGCTTATTTCTTTACCATTAACGGTAAATGATTAGCGAATATTTTTGCTTAGAGGCAAAAATTTTAGATTCCACAAATGGTGCTTATTGCAGGCTTCCGCGATGTATTTAATTTAACAACCTTCGCTGCATTAAATTTTATTATTGGATATTTATTCTGTCTTATTTATATTCCTATCAACTTTCATAAAGGGCCGGATCTTCTCCGGTTAGATGGTAAAACTGTTCCCTGGTTCGTAAGGTGTATGAAGGGTATTCTGCTTAACCGAACCACTTCATTCTTTAAGATATTATTACTAATCTTTCTAAAGGTTGAATTTGAAACTGGCGTACTATAAAAATCTGGACGGCACGCGCGGAATCGCAGCATTAATGGTGCTTGTACATCATTTTTTCTACTTCAACGATACTGACTATCCGATCAATATGGATTTCTACCGTGAAATCACTGAATTCGGGCAGCATGGTGTTTCATTATTTTTCGTGCTGTCAGGATTTGTAATCACCCGAATTTTAATCAACAATAGGGATGAACCTGATTACTTTAAATCTTTTTACAGACGTCGCATATTAAGAATTTTACCTTTGTACTACCTCTATCTCTTTTTTGTCTTTTTTCTGCTGCCTGTTATACTTGATTCCGATTTTGTGGACTTCGAGCTTCAGCTACCCTATTACTTATATGCGCAAAACATAGTCGATCTGTTGGGTATCGACGCTGCCGGTCCCGGACATTATTGGTCACTAGCCGTTGAAGAGCATTTTTACCTTATCTGGCCTCTGGTGATTTTTCTTACCCGGCCACAACATCTATGGAAGGTTATCGGGGTATCTGTTATTCTCATTTTTATCCTCAGGTATTTTATGTTGAGCGAGGGATTGGAAATTAACCATTTTACTTTTACACGGATTGACCAGTTATTGTTTGGAACAGGTTTAGCGCTTCTTGAATTTAATGGATTCCTGAAGAAAAAGAAGGCCTCATTTTACTTTATAGTGGCCGGGTTATCAATAATTCCAATAGCCGCCTTCACATATTATCTGCAAAAGCATTTTTTCTTCACAAAGGAAATGCTGAAATCTTCTCTTCAGGCTCTGTTTTTCTTCAGCATAATAGGATATCTGATTGCCAGTAATGTGCAGAACAGTGTAAATAGAATACTTTCAAGCAGAGTTTTGCAATACCTTGGAAAAATAAGTTACGGCCTTTACGTCTGGCATGTTGCCGTATTATTTATATTGCTCGAATACGTAATCACAGGTTCCCTGATTTTAGATTTGTTATTGTTAATTGTCATTTCAATTATGATGGCGCATATCAGTTATAAATACTTTGAGAGTTATTTTCTGCGATTAAAATAGAAACGAGTTCATCCGGACAAAACCAGGGACTTCCCACAACCCTAACCTCCTCTGCTACGCGGCAATTCTGTTTGTTTACTCCCCCTATTGAATGCTTTCTTATTAAATATACTTCGGATTTGCCGTTTTTGATGGCCTTGTTATACTATCATTAATCCTTTAAATTCTGTGCTGTTGAGCTAACAACCCCAAACAAGATTTTACACTTAAGCTTTTGCAAGTTTAATTGATAATTATTCATTTTTTAAAATCATTTATGAAGAGGAGAACCAATGGGAAAAAAAGAAGATAAAATTCCGGGAAAAGTAGTAGATACTTTGAATAAGGGTGAAGCCGAGTGCCCTTTCACTACCGGGGCTCTTAAGCACGGTGCGGGAGGCGGTACACGCAACCGCGACTGGTGGCCCAACCTGCTAAATCTGAATATCCTCCGTCAGCATTCTTCTGAATCCAACCCTCTGGGTGAAGAATTTAACTACGCTGAGGAATTCAAGACGCTTGATCTTAAAGCAGTTAAAAAAGATATTTTCGAACTGATGACTACATCGCAGGACTGGTGGCCGGCAGATTACGGCCATTACGGACCCTTCTTCATTCGTATGTCGTGGCACAGCGCAGGTACTTATAGAATTTCAGACGGACGCGGAGGAGGAGGCACCGGCGCTCAGCGGTTTGCACCTTTAAACAGCTGGCCGGATAATGCCAATCTGGATAAAGCACGTTTATTATTATGGCCGATCAAACAGAAATACGGCAGGAAGATTTCCTGGGCTGATCTTATAATTCTTGCAGGCAACTGCGCCCTTGAATCGATGGGTTTTAAGACTTTCGGATACGGAGGCGGACGTGAGGACGTATGGCAATCACCCGAAGATATTTACTGGGGTTCTGAAGGCGAGTGGCTGGGAGATAACCGGTATGAAGGAGAACGCGAGCTGGAAAATCCTCTTGCGGCGGTCCAGATGGGACTTATATATGTAAATCCCGAAGGTCCTAATGGGAATCCTGATCCTGTTGCTGCCGCACACGATGTACGTGAGACTTTCGGCCGAATGGCAATGAATGATGAAGAGACTGTTGCCCTGATTGCAGGTGGGCATAGTTTCGGAAAGACCCACGGAGCTGGTAACCCGAATGAGTACGTTGGTCCTGAACCCGCAGGTGCTTCTATTGAGGAACAAGGTTTGGGATGGAAGAATAAGTTAGGCACCGGCTTTGGCGATAATACAATTACAAGCGGACTTGAAGGAGCATGGACAACCACACCAACGAAGTGGAGTAATAATTTCTTCGAGAACCTGTTTGGATATGAATGGGAACTGACCAAAAGTCCTGCCGGCGCACACCAGTGGAAACCAAAAGGCGGTGCGGGTGAAGGACTTGTTCCCGATGCTCACGATCCTTCAAAGAAACATGCACCGTTTATGTTAACCACCGACCTCGCGCTAAGGTTCGACCCTGCATATGAGAAGATATCCCGGCGTTTTTATGAGAACCCCGATGAGTTTGCGGATGCATTCGCAAGGGCATGGTTTAAACTGACGCACCGCGATATGGGGCCGAAAGCTCGCTACCTTGGTCCTGAAGTTCCTGAAGAAGATCTGATATGGCAGGATCCTATTCCGGCCGTTGACCATAAACTTATTGACGATAATGATATTACTGATCTGAAGAAGAAGATACTTGCTTCAGGATTATCGGTTTCTGAACTGGTATCAGCAGCCTGGGCTTCAGCTTCTACATTCCGCGGCTCTGATAAACGAGGCGGCGCGAATGGAGCGAGGGTACGACTTGCACCGCAAAAAAACTGGGAGGTTAACAATCCAGCTCAGCTTGCGAAAGTGCTGAAAACTCTGGAAGGGCTACAGAAGGACTTTAACAATACTCAGTCGGGCGGTAAGAAAGTTTCCCTGGCCGATCTGATCGTTCTTGGCGGCTGTGCTGCTGTTGAGAAAGCAGCGGTGGATGGCGGTCACGATATAAAAGTTCCGTTCACACCGGGCAGAGCCGATGCTACGCAGGAACAGACTGAAATAGACGCCTTTGGTCCTTTGGAACCTGCAGGTGATGGGTTCCGCAATTATATGAGGCACAAACCCAATTACACTGCATCGGCTGAGGAAAGATTAGTTGACCGTGCTCAGCTGTTAACACTTACTCCTCCCGAGATGACCGTGCTGGTAGGTGGTATGCGTGTACTTAATACAAATTATGACGGATCAAAACACGGTGTCTTCACCCAACGTCCCGGTAAATTAACAAACGACTTCTTTATAAACCTGCTCGATCTTAGCACAAAGTGGGATGCGGTTTCAGAAGCACAGGATGTTTTCGAAGGCCGTAACCGTGGAACCAATGAAGTTAAATGGACCGGCACACGTGTCGATCTCATTTTCGGCTCCAACTCAGAGCTTCGCGCCCTTGCTGAGGCTTATGCCTGCGAGGATTCGAAAGAGAAGTTCGTGAATGATTTCGTTGCGGCATGGAACAAGGTAATGAATCTCGACAGGTTCGACCTGAAGTAGGTTCATACCCCTTAAATTATAAAGAGAAAGGCGGCCTAAAATCTGGCCGCCTTTTTTATGAAACGTTCACCGCCATCGGAAAGTCCGAACAGCTAAGTAATAGAATTATTTCTTAGGACCGATCATATTTTCGGGTCTTACAACTTCATCAAATTTTTCTGCTGTAAGAAGATTGAGAGCGATGGCAGCCTCTTTTAATGTAGTGTGCTCCTTGTGCGCCTTTTTAGCAACCTTAGCGGCATTATCGTAACCTATGTGTGGATTGAGAGCCGTTACCAGCATTAAGGAGTTTTCAAGATTCTTCTTAATGTTCGTTTTATTTGCCTCGATACCAACCACACAGTTATCTGTAAAGCTTTCGCAGGCGTCAGATATCAATCTTATTGAATTCAGAACATTAAAAATTATAACCGGCTTGAACACGTTAAGCTCAAAGTTCCCGCTTGCACCTCCGAAGTTGACAGCAACATCGTTGCCGAATACCTGGGTACAGACCATGGTCATTGCTTCCGACTGTGTTGGATTTACTTTTCCGGGCATTATAGAACTTCCCGGTTCATTTTCGGGAAGCTGAAGTTCGCCGATACCGCATCTTGGTCCTGACCCCAGCCATCTTACATCGTTGGCAATTTTCATAAGTGAGGCAGCAAGAGTTTTCAGCACGCCATGAAATTCAACAAGAGCATCGTGAGCGGCAAGAGATTCAAATTTATTTCTAGCCGACTTAAAAGGTTTACCAGTAAGATCAGCAATTTTAGCTGCAGCTTTTACTGCAAATTCCGTGTGAGTGTTTAATCCTGTTCCTACTGCAGTTCCACCGAGAGCCAATTCGTAAAGATGAGGAAGAGCGGCATTAATTCTTTCCAGACCGTTGGTAAGCTGCTGAGCATAACCGCTGAACTCCTGTCCCAGCGTAAGAGGAGTAGCATCCATCAGGTGAGTACGTCCGATCTTTATGATATCCTTAAACTCCTCTGATTTCGCTGCGAGTGCATTACGAAGTTTAGTAACCATCGGGATAAGTCTGCGGTGTATTTCCTCAACCGTAGCGATGTGCATGGCAGTGGGGAAAGTATCGTTAGATGACTGAGCTTTGTTTACATCATCATTCGGGTGTATAGGTTTTTTGCTCCCCATAACCCCGCCTGCCAGTTCAATAGCGCGGTTAGATATTACTTCGTTGGCGTTCATATTTGTCTGTGTACCGCTCCCTGTCTGCCATACCACAAGCGGAAAATGTTCGTCAAGCTTTCCATCGATAACTTCATCAGCTGCCTTTACTATCAGGCCGGCTTTTTCTTCTGGAAGTATTCCAAGTTCTTTATTAGTAAGTGCGGCGGCTTTTTTAAGGATTCCAAGGGCTCTTATAAGTTCGCGGGGGAACCTGTCCCCTCCTATCTTAAAATTCATAAGAGATCTTGCGGTTTGCGCGCCATAGTATTTGTCTGTTGGAACTTTAATCTCCCCCATACTATCGGTCTCTGTTCTATAATCCATTATTCTTCTCCCTTTATCTAAGAGGTTATTCATTTAAAAGTTATAGCCAAATTTAACAATAAATGAGAATAGAGTGTTACATAAATATTATTTCCCCTCTTTCATGAACAAGAAGAATTCAGAAAAATTAATGTTCCCATCCATCAAATTATTTCGTAAATTCATCCGGGTTTTAAGTATAAATTCTAAAAAAGGAGCTCCTCAATGAAAAAACTGTTACTGGTATTATTTATCTGTGCTTTGATAATTCCTTCATACGCGCATGATAAAAAAACTCTTGTTGAGAGGTTTACAAATTCAGGATGCGGACCATGCGCCACGCTTAATAATGCCTGGTATAATGCGACTACTCATAATCTTGTAAGTTCAGGGACGATATCTCATATCGTATACAATGTAGACTGGCCATATGCTTACGACCCAATGAATCTCCTGAATAGTGCCGATAATAACCTGCGGAGAGGCTATTACGGCGTTACTGGAGTTCCATGGGTAGATATAAACGGGGGCACGTTTAATACAAATTCCGGTTCAGCAGCATTTGTGAATACAGTTAATACCGGGAACACTGAATTTTCACCCTTCAGCATAGTTTTAACATCGGAGATTTTTTCGAATAATGTTATGAATGTACTCGTGGTTATCAACAGAGATGCTAGTGATGTTACCGTTTTCGGCGATAATGTAAGGTTGCAGGTTGGCATTACTGAAAAAACTGTAATCCCTGACACCTTACAACCAAATTTTGAGCCTAAATTTTACAGCATAACAAGAAAAATGCTGCCTGACGGACATGGTACACTGCTTACAATTCCAGCTCCGGGAGAAACAATTGAAATGAATTTCAGCTATATACCGACAACCGAATTTCTTAACCAGGTAAATATGGACAGCCTGAGAGTGGTTGCATTTATTCAGGATGACGATACTAAAGAAGTTTATCAGTCAGAAATGACCGACCCTGAGTATTCTAATAATCTGAATGCTGCCTTTCAGTCGGATGAGACAATAGGAGTTCTTCCTTTTACTGTAAACTTTACAAATTTTTCAACTCCAACGGATACGACTTCGCTAATATCCTGGGCCTGGGATTTTGATAATGACGGCACAATCGATTCGCAAGATGAAAATCCTTCCTGGGCATACACTACAGAAGGTGATTATACTGTTTCCCTCACTGTAAGTGACGGAATAAATCAGTATACACGAACACGTGCTGCCTATGTCCATGTAATTGGTAAGAGTTCAGATATACTTGTCGTGAATGGAATTGAATACGCTACATATCCTGCCGAGATGGAAAGCTTCTACAGCAGCTCAGCCTGCTTCGGCAATCACCAGGTAGATGTATGGGATCTTTTCGGCGACCAGGGTTTTGACTATATGTCGAACACGAAAATCCAGAAGGTCGATCTTTTCAACCACACAATACCAAATTCTGTTCTACAGAAATACCAGAAGGTTATCTGGATCGGTAATGATTACGGCGGAGATAAAACTTTTTATGATCCTAACCAGGTACTGGAATATGTTGAGATGGGCGGCAACTTCCTGCTTGCAGGCCGCTATGGTTCTCATTTCTTTAATACCGATCTCAAAAACTACTGCGGCATAACAAGCTTTACAGGCGACTTACCGCTGGATACTCTTCTGGTATCTGACGCGAACCTGGTAGATATTGCTTCCACCGGGACAGGGACTAACACGCTGGTACACTTTGCAACACTAGCCCCTAAATCTGAAGCAAAGGTTATTTTTGATGATAACAATTCAACCAGTTACATAGCCGGATTCCGTATAAATAAAGACAGCAGCGGAGTTTTTGTTTATATTGCCGGAAGACCATACAGGTTAGATAATGCTGCCTCAGCTGCGGATTATAACTATATAATCGACAACTGGATGATTAGCGAGTTACCCACAGGAATAAAAACGCACGATATTGTTACATCAGCGGCTGAAAGCTTTAACCTGGATCAGAATTATCCGAATCCGTTCAATCCGACTACAAGGATTTCCTATTCGATACAGAAAGCCGGCCTGGTTACGCTGAAGATTTATGATATTCTTGGGCGAGAGGTTGAAACCCTGATAAATGACTTCCAGCAGCCTAATAGCTATTCTGTGAGCTTCAATGCTTCGGGACTTGCAAGCGGAATCTACTTATATAAACTGAAAGCAGGGGATTTTGTGCAAACCCGCAAGATGATGCTTCTGAAGTAATCTTTGCAATTATATTTGTGAGTAATACCCCGTAGACTTTCTACGGGGTTTTTTATGTTTGAAAACATTAGATTTACTCATGGAAATTTATGAATTTGTAAAAGTTCTTTTTTTTCTTAGTTTAACCTTTGAAAAGTAATTCAGGGAATTTGATGGAAATACCAATTATTGATAAGAGTAACTACTTAAAAGGATTATTAATTACCGCCAGGAAAGACAATCAGTTAGCCGAATCTGAAAAGAAAATTATTAAAGACATATCCGTGAAACTGGGGTTCGCAAGTGATTTTTATGAAGATGTCATAAAAAGTCTGCTTAATAATAAGTACATAACAGATGAACCGATAAAGTTTTCGGATATTAAAATTGCGGAATCTTTCGTTGACGACGGATTGAGACTTGCTTTTTCAGACAACAGGGTAACTGAAAATGAAATCAACTGGCTAAGAGCAACAGCCGAAGTTAACGGCATTGAGA
Source organism: uncultured Bacteroidota bacterium (assembly GCA_963839165.1). Lineage (GTDB taxonomy): Bacteria > Bacteroidota > Ignavibacteria > Ignavibacteriales > Ignavibacteriaceae > DATFVA01. The sequence continues at coordinate 420,867 of CAWIUG010000036.1, forward strand.
AAAAGTGGTTTGAAGATAAGATGAGTATGCATAAAAGTTCACCGGGACTTTTAATGAACTCCGACTTCGCCCTTTATTCTATCATCTGACCCAAACCCATTTTTATATTTTTTGGAGTGTGATACTGTTTTATGCAGTGTCACTCCTCCTATACGATCTTCAGTTTCTAACATTCATCTCCTCCCCCCTTCTTGTCCTTTGTCCCGCTTATATCTAATTTTGTTGACATAAAATCTGAAGATTTGTGCTTTATTATTTACTTATATTTTAATTCAATAAAGGCTTACGAAGGAATTATTTATGCCTCAAAAAATGAAAGCTCTTGTTAAAAAATATGCAAAACCCGGCATCTGGATGGATGAGGTGCCTGTGCCCGAAGCAGGTGTTAATGATGTGTTGATTAAAATACATAAAACTTCAATATGCGGTACCGATATACACATTTATAACTGGGATGAATGGGCTCAGAAGACTATTCCTGTTCCCATGGTAACAGGACATGAATATGTTGGTGAGGTTGTTGGTATGGGTTCTAATGTACAGGATGTTAAGATTGGTGAGTTGGTAAGCGGGGAAGGTCATATTGTATGCGGTCACTGCCGCAACTGCCGGGCTGGAAGAAGACATCTTTGTCCCAACACCAAAGGCGTAGGCGTTAACCGTCCCGGATGCTTTGCAGAATACCTTTCAATTCCTGTTACAAACGTATGGCACTGCGACCCGAGCATTCCGGAAGATCTATTTTCAATTTTTGATCCTTTTGGAAATGCAACCCACACGGCCCTGTCGTTTGATCTGCTCGGTGAAGATGTGCTTATAACGGGTGCCGGACCTATAGGCATTATGGCTGCGGCGATTGCAAAACACGCCGGGGCAAGGAACCTTGTAATAACGGATATGAATCCTTACCGGCTTGAGCTGGCAAAGAAGGTGGGTGTAACGCGTGCTGTTGATGTTTCAAAGGAGAAACTGCCTGATGTAGTTAATGAGTTGGGTATGAAAGAAGGTTTTGATGTGGGACTCGAAATGTCAGGAAGTCCCCGCGCGTTAAATGATATGATAGACGTTATGTTCCACGGTGGAAAGATTGCATTGCTGGGACTTCTGCCTGCCAACACGGGTGTGAACTGGGAGAAAGTGATATTTAACGGACTCCATCTCAAAGGAATCTATGGAAGAGAGATGTTTGAGACATGGTACAAGATGCAGGCAATGGTACAGAGCGGACTGGATATTACTCCCGTGATTACTCATCATTTTTCATACAAAGATTTTGAGCTGGGATTTGAAATAATGAGATCTGGAAATTCAGGAAAAATAATTTTGAACTGGATGGAATAATTCTCCATCAAAAACCGGAGGAAATTAAAATGACGGATAATACAAGACAATATTACCAGAATATTCTTAACGAGATAGAAGAAGAGGGATTATATAAGAAGGAACGGGTGATTACCAGTCCCCAAAAGGCTACTATCGAGGTTAAAGGCGGCAAGCAGGTGCTCAATATGTGCGCGAACAATTACCTGGGACTGGCAGATAATCCCACAATTATTCAGGCTGCCAAGGAAAGTTTTGATAGATGGGGATACGGACTGTCATCGGTCCGTTTCATCTGTGGTACACAGGAAATTCATAAAGAACTTGAACAAAAGATATCCCAATTCCTTGAAATGGAAGACACCATACTCTACACATCCTGCTTCGATGCCAATGGAGGACTGTTTGAGACAATCCTTTCAGAAGAAGATGCTGTGATAAGCGATGAGCTGAACCATGCGAGTATTATAGACGGCGTTAGACTATGCAAGGCTCAGCGCTACCGTTATAAAAATAATGATATGAATGATCTTGAGGCAAGACTGAAAGAAGCTCGTGAAGCTAAAATAAGAAATATACTGATTGCAACTGACGGTGTATTCTCGATGGACGGCACTATCGCCAATCTGAAAGGGATCTGCGACCTGGCCGATAAATATAGTGCAATGGTAATGGTTGACGATTCACACGCTGTTGGTTTTATGGGCAGACACGGTAAAGGAACTCACGAGTATAATGGTGTAATGGGGAGAGTTGATATTATTACTGGGACACTCGGCAAGGCTCTCGGCGGTGCAAGCGGCGGCTACACAAGTGCTAGAAAAGAGATTGTTGATATGCTGCGTCAAAGAAGCCGTCCTTATTTATTTTCAAATACCGTTGCGCCTTCAATAGTATCTGCTTCAATAAAAGTGCTGGATATGCTCAGCGCAAATACTCACCTGAGAGATAAGCTCGAAGAGAATACGAAGTATTTCCGTGAGGGAATATCGAAGGCAGGTTTGAATATCAAGCCAGGTACTCATCCTATAGTTCCTATCATGCTGGGTGATGCAGTGCTTGCGCAGAAAATGGCAGCCAGTATGCTGGAAAAAGGAGTGTATGTAATCGGTTTCTTTTTTCCTGTTGTGCCTAAAGGTACTGCCAGAATAAGAGTCCAGATATCCGCAGCTCATACAAAGGAAGATCTCGACTTCGCAATATCAAAGTTCAAAGAAGCCAAAGAAGAGTTCGGGATTTGAGGTTTATCAGGTCTGTTCTTTATTAAAATGAAACACTGACATTTTGTCATACTATAGAAATATTCAACAGTGGAAAATTGCGTTTTTTCGCTGTTTTCTCTATGTCTCATTTTGAGTTCAACTCCGAGATAAATACGGGATTACTACTGCATTAATCCGGTGTAAATCTGATGTCTGCCATTTTGTCATACTGTTGAATATTTAAGCAGAAAAACGGACTCACCAGGGAGCCTTAACTATGTGTTTTGGCTGCTCACCATGCAGAAAGAGATTTATATTTTCCACCGCTCTTCTCATCCCTTCGGTCAGCGCACCGGGCACAATGGGCGAATTGTGAGGTGAACCAAGAATATTCGGCAGATCAAAGAACGGATAATTTACTTTGAACTCCCCTTCCGAAAACGGTTCTATCCACCAGGTATCTATCCCCGCATAAAAATCCGGATGAGTTTTAAGATGATTATATAAATCTTTCTCATTTATGATCTGTGCCCGTGCAACATTTATAAGAATTGCTGCCGGCTTCATCTTTTCCAGTTCACGTTTGCTTATAAGGTTATCTGTTTCTTTTATAAGTGGTAGTGAGATGAGAATTATGTCGGAGCTCTCAAGTATATAATCGAGATCCTCCAGCGTTCCCATAAAATCTACATCTTCTTCCGGTTTGCCTGATGAATTAATAGCATAAATTTTTGAGCCGAAGGGACGGATCAGTTTTGCTGCAGCTTTGCCTATACCTCCATATCCGAGAATACCCACAGTGGCATCTCCTACCGAGATATTCAGCTCTCCCTGATTGAATTCTCCACGGGACATCCTATTATGATTAACAAATAACCGCTTCGCCAGTGCAAGGATCATAGCCAAAATGTGTTCAGCCATTGGTTCGGCGTAAGCTCCCTTATTGCTTGATATCCGACAGTCGCGGGGAAAAATATTAAAATCAACGTGATCATAACCCGCGGAAAGCACCTGTACAAACTTCAGATTGTTGAATGAATCAATATCAGCCTCACCCAGTTCACGGGGCGGGTTCCAGGCAAAGAGTACATCTGCATTTCTAAGTACATCCTTTCTCGTATCGCCTGTATAATCTTCAAGGTATTTTACTTCTGTATTATTATCGATGCCTGAATTAATAAGCTGCCGCTGTCTCTCATCGGCCTTAAATGTTACTACTAGTTTTTTCATCATCATCAATTATTTTTTAATTATATAAAATAAAAAAAATTTTCAGATTAACTGGTGATATTCTAAGTAGTTACGAATACTGCACCCTGCACCGGCTTCTCTACTCTTGAATCATTATATAGAAAACAATAATTTGGGTGCCGGTTTGCAGCCTTTTAGGAGGCTGTAGTATTGGTTCATCTTATTCCGGAGTTACATTATGCGGACATTTCTACTCTTTGTTCTTTCCCTATTTTTAATCACCACTTTATTTCCCCAGACAAAAACATATACCGATGTTAGTCCTGATGGAAAACAAACCGTAACATACACAACAGCTGAATATAACAACCGGCATGCTGCCGTAACAGATACAGTTCCTTTCGGATCGACACCCGAATGGCAGGGTACACTCGAGCGTCAGGTAGGTGGACTTGCATGGGCAGATTATGATCATGACGGTGATCTCGATCTGGCCCTGGGAAATTATCACAGTAATTCATATCCTCCGATAAATGAATACGAAACTCAGATCTATAGAAATGATAACGGCACACTAACGTCAACACCGGCATGGTCGTCTACAGATATGAGATCGACAACAGATGTTGAATGGGCTGATATAAACGGAGATGGTTACCCTGATCTTTTAGCAGCTAATGGAGATGAATCGCAGGTTGCCTCTGTTATGTACATGAACTCGGTATCAGGACTAGAGACAACCCCTTCCTGGATTTCTGGTGACGTCGACTGGACGGTAGGTGCAGCTTTCGGTGATATAAACGGTGACGGATATGTTGACCTTGCTTTTGGCAACCAGGGCAATTCAGTTATCCCCCAAAGACCGATATGTGTTTTCTATAATGTGAACGGAAGCCTTCACATAAATCCCGATTATCTTTCAACTGATGAAATGATAACCAACAGCGTAGCATTGGCAGATATCGATAACAGTGACCTTACTGAAAAGGTTGAATCATTCACAGCAAGTGGGACAGGAACTGTTTACACTTTATCAATGATTCCTGTGTATAAGATAGATTCGGTTTCAGTTAATGGGAGTCCAGTTACTAACTTTACAAAGGATGCAGTGAACGGCTGGGTATCGCTTGGTTCTGTTCCAGAAAACGGCGATCAGGTTGTTATTAAATACCGATACATCAAAAAAGGTGACCTGGCTGCAGCGAAATGGGTGGCTTATTCAACTGGAGTTTATTTCAATAACGGCACTGAATTGAATCCTCTTCCCGGATGGACAGTGGGTAATACTCAATCTCAAAAAGGAATTGCCTGGGCTGATATGGATAATGACGGATATATGGATCTGGCTATAGGAGGAAGCGGTGTACCTGCAGTTGTATATAAGAACAATGCCGGAACGCTGAGCAGCAGTCCTGTATGGACATCAGCTAGCTCTAATACATCCACACAGGATCTTGCCTGGGGAGATATAAACAATGACGGTTACCCTGAGCTTGCCGTAATTCATTTCGGATATTCACGTGTTGAAATATTTATGAATAACGGAGGAGTGCTGGAAACAACTCCAAGCTGGACGTACACAACCGGTTCACCGGGAACAGCAATCTCGTTCGGCGATATGAACGGTGACGGTTTTCTTGATCTGGCAGTAGGCACCGCAAGGTTCCCTGTTGTGGTCTTTCTCAATCAGAGCATAGTCCCGGTGGAGTTAAAATCATTCACTGCAGAGAATACTACAGGCGGAGTACAGCTGAGGTGGACAACGGCGACCGAGACAAACAACCAGGGTTTTAAGGTTGAGAGAGTAACGAACTCCCAAACAGGATTAAAGGACTGGAAGCAGATTGGTTATGTTGAAGGGAACGGAACATCAACACAGATACATAATTATAATTTCCTTGATAATAATCCAGGAACAGGAAGCATTTCATACAGACTTAAGCAGGTAGATTATGATGGAAGCTATAAATTTTCGGAAATAGCAAACGTGAATGTTAACAATCCTTTTCAGTTCGAACTCTTACAGAATTATCCGAATCCTTTTAATCCTTCAACCAAAATCAGCTATCAGTTATCAACGAACAGCCAGGTAACACTCAAAGTTTTTAATGCTTTGGGTCAGGAATCAGCTGTACTTGTTAACAGCTACAAGCAGGCCGGAAAGTACGATGTTAACTTCAATGCATCTGATCTTCCCAGTGGTATTTATTTTTACCAGCTGACTGCAGGCGGATCAACTTCTGTTAAGAAGATGATCCTTATGAGGTAGTTATTCCCACCCTTCTTTTCAGAGACAGGTCGTCTGCCTGTCTCTGTTTATAAACATTTAGTCATATACTGCTTATTGTTAACGAATATGCTTAAATTCTTTTGTTGTTTTAGGTTTCTGACAAAATGTCTGATCATATTATGATTATGGGGATTAAGTTTCAGCAGGAGCTTTATATCATCTTAACATATGGCAGGTTTTTCTGTCACCGGTTAAAACTTGATCCCCTAGATGATCCTTTAAGAAGCCCTCAGAGGTATAAAGAAGTCTCAATAAATATGGTTCATCAAATTAAAGATCCTCCAGAATTATATAAATGTCCTATCAAGACGACGACTTCACCAGGTGGAATTTACCCACAAAAAAGGTCGATTGTATATCCATCCTCTTAAATTTCGTTCTTTTATCGGTTTTGCGACATAGATTATAAAAGTCGCAACATAATTACTATGTAGTAATCCTTAATATTCCTTTAATTAAGGCCGTACAGAAAAAATAAAATATAATACCTGGTTATTGCTTCTTATCAACAAATATTCTTAACTTCAATTGTTGATCTTCTCCTGAGTTACCGGTATTTAAAATGAGCATTATGGGGATGTTATGATGCAGCCGGAAAATACATCTGAGGGAAACCACTTATTCTTCTTCTTTCCAAAACAAGCTTTTACAAGAGGTTTGCATTACCACATCCTATTATCCACCCAAATCTTTTTACAATCAAATCTTAGAAAAGGATTTATAACGTTCTTTAGTAAACATACATAATCATCTGAGGGAGGAACTGGAATGGCAGATCAAATTATCACTATTGATAATAACTTAATTATAAGTCCAAATCCCTGTTCGGTACATCCAGGAGATACAATTTACTTCAAGACTATTAGTCCCGGTACTTTTAAAATCAAATTTGAGAAGGATGCAGCCTTTAGCAGCCCCATCGATATCACTGTTGATATTAACCAAGATGGTTCTCAGACAATCAGTAGTTCAGCCAAACCTACGACAATATATTATGGTGTCGGGGTACATGACGGTCCTACTTTTAAGGTTGCAGCTCCGCCAAAGATTGTTATTAAATAATTTCCAGATTAAATATAGACGCGTTATTAGTTATAATGACATATAAAAAAGTTGTATATATAATACTTCTGCTCCCTTTTCTCTGCTTTGGACAAAGTAATAATTTTCGGTTTGACCATCTTACAACAGAATTTGAAATAGTACAAGATGGTCTTTCTGCAAATACTGTTATGTGTCTGTTCCTGGACAGTCGGGGGTTTTTATGGATCGGCACATACAGCGGATTAAACAGGTATGATGGGTATAAGGTGAGGGAATTTAAATATGATGAGAATGACGAAACCAGTATTAGCGACGACAGGATAAGGGGTATCTGTGAGGATACAGAGGGTAGTTTGTGGATAGCTACAAATAGCGGTTTGTGCAAATTTCTGCGCGATAAAGACATATTCATCAGGTATCTGCATAAAGGAGATGACCCATTTAGTCTGAGTAATGATTATGTAAGCACTGTCTTGTGCGATGAAAAGGACAATATATGGGTCGGAACTGAAAATGGCTTAAATGTCTTCGATCGTAAAACTCAGAAGTTTTTATGTTATAGGAAAAATCCTGACATACGGACAGGTTTGTGGGACAGTCGTATATTTTCTCTTTACCAGGATAAAAAGGGAACCTTGTGGTTAGGAGGATCAGGAGTTATATATAAATTTAATTTGAATAAAAAGGAATTCACTGAATTTGAGCTTCGCCTACTTAATCCTCAGGGACATTCAGCAGGAGCTATAACATCTATCTTCGAAGATCATCTTGGATATCTTTGGATTGGAACATCATCCGGTGGTCTGGTAAAGTATGACAGGAATAGAAGTGAATGTAAGTATTACATCAATAATCCTGAAAATAATACGAGTATTAGCAGTAATTCAATTCGGGTGATCTTTGAAGATAGTCAGTACAAACTCTGGATCGGAACTTCAGATGCCGGACTGAATCAGTTCGACAGAGACAAAAACAATTTTGTCAGGATTCGAAAAAGTTTTGACCGTGAAGGTCTGAATGATAATGGTATCTATTCGATCCTGGAAGACAGATCGGGAATAATATGGTTCGGTACCTGGGCAGGAGGGTTGAATAAATATGGTCAAAAAACCGAAAAATTCAAAACCTACCGGCACAACCCTGATGCTCCTAACAGCATCGGAAGTAATGAGGTATATTCGATTTATGTTGATGCATATAATGAGTTGTGGGTAGGAACTCAGGTAGCAGGACTTGATAGATTAGAGAAAAACAGGAAAAAGATAACTCATTATATATTTAATCCTTCGGATCCAAATGGTATTAGTAGTAATGATGTTTATTCAATCTGCGAGGATAAAAAGGGGTTTATCTGGGTCGGTACGGGTTCGGGCGGTCTGAACAAATTTGACAGGAAGACAGAAAAGTTTCTTCATTACAGGCATATTTCCGGAAACGCTAACAGTCTGGGATATGATATTGTAAGCCAGATATGCTGCGACAGACAGGGAAATGTCTGGATTGGAATGATCCAGGGCATAGATAAATATATCCCCGGGGATAATAAGTTTATTCATTACAGACATAAAGGAAATGATAGCACAAGTCTTGACAGCTCTTTGATATTATCACTCTACGAAGACCAGCAGGGAACTATCTGGGCGGGTACTAATGGAGGAGGAATCTACAGGTATAACAGCCAGACTGACGATTTTATAAAGTACAATCATTTTCCTCATAACAATTCTGTAAATATTGTTCAGGTAATATTTCAGGATCAGAAAGGACACTACTGGGCAGGTACTTACGGAGGTATTATAGAATTTGAACCTGAAAAGCAATCGTATAAACAATTCACTGAGAAAGAAGGTCTGGTTAATAATGTAGTTAATGGAATCCTGGAAGATGATTTTGGTAATTTATGGATAAGTACTAATAAGGGTCTTTCACGTTTTAACCAGGATAGGGTAACTTTTACTAACTATGATGCAGGCAATGGGCTGCAGGGAACAGAGTTTAATACATGGGCTTACTTCAGAAGTGCAGCTGGAAGAATGTATTTTGGAGGAACAAATGGACTTACATCATTCAATCCTGTTGAAATAGAAGATAATACCCATATCCCGGAAATGGTAATAACTGATTTCAGTGTAGATCACAAAACTGTAGCTATAGGTTACGATAACTTTTTAGGCAGAACACTGCTTGAAAAATCGATTTCAGAAACCAAAAAGATTGAGCTCAATTACGATGAGAATATAATTTCATTTGAGATTACTGCACTCGACTTCAAAAATCCATGGAAGAATAAATATGCTTACATGCTGGAGGGATTTGACAAAGAATGGACATATAAAGATGCATCCCAACGGTATGTGACTTATACGAATTTAAACCCAGGTAAATATGGTTTCCGCATCAAAGGTTCCAACAGCGATGGGGTCTGGAATGAGGCGGGAACTTCTCTTATCCTCATTGTCAGGCATCCCTGGTGGGGTACCTGGTGGGCATATTCTCTGTATATTATAATATTTATGTCAGTTTTTGCCGGCAGTACGCGGATTTACCTTAACCGTAAAGTATTAACTAATCAGCTGAAACTCGAGCATGAACATGCATTAAAGCTGGCGGAGGTCGACAAGATAAAATCACACTTCTTTACTAATGTTTCACATGAGTTCAGAACACCGCTAACCTTAATTATGGGTCCCACTGATAACATAATAAGAAGTTCCGCTGGCTCAGAAATAAAAAATGAGGCAGAGACAATAAAAAGAAATGCGGGTAGGCTCCTCCGTCTTATAAATCAGTTGCTTGATCTCTCAAAACTGGATGAAAAAAAACTAAAGCTCCATACTTCTGAGGGAAACTTAGTCTCGTTTATTAAAGGAATTGTTATGTCATTTGAGGCTTTCGCTGAAAGAAAAGATCTGTACCTGGGAATCGAGACTAGCAAAAATGATATAAGCCTCTATTTTGACAGGGATAAGATGGAGCATATCATCACTAATCTCCTTTCTAATGCAATAAAATTTACACCTAAAGGTGGTACAATAACAGTTAAGATATCTGAGAAGGACGAGGATACGATTCTCATAAAAATAAGTGATACCGGAATCGGAATTCCTGAATCTGAAATACCAAAGCTATTCGACAGGTTCTACCAGGTTGATAGTTCGCAGACACGGGAATATGAAGGAAGCGGTCTTGGTCTTGCTCTTACCAAGCAGCTTATAGAGCTCCATCATGGGACAATAAAAGTCGAAAGTAAAGAAGGCAATCCTAAGATAGGAAAGACCGGATGGACAAAATTAACTATTGAACTACCGAGGGGCCAATATCATCTGACAGAAGATGAGATACTTAAAAAACCAGAAATCGATGAGAACACTGAATTGCCTGATTCTGAAAAATTTGAAACCGCGGTCCAGGTGCCGGAGGAAACGAAAGAGGTTGAAGAAATAAAAAATAACAAGACCATTGTTCTCATTGTGGAGGATAATAAGGAGGTACGAGAGTATATCAGAGAGATTCTGGTTAAAGATTACTGCGTGGAAGAAGCAATAAATGGGGAACAAGGTGTCAGGAAAGCTGAAAAAATAATTCCTGATCTGATTATTAGCGACATAATGATGCCCAGAATGGATGGCAATCAGCTAACAAGAATCCTTAAAAATGAGGAGAAAACGAGTCATGTTCCCATCATTCTGCTAACCGCAAAAGGTGAACAGGAAAGCAGGATTGAAGGACTGGAAACCGGGGCAGATGATTACCTTACAAAACCTTTCGACACAGAGGAATTGAAAGTCAGGATTAAAAACTTGATTGAAAACCGTAGAAAACTTCAGGAAAAATTCAAAAAAGACGGGTTGATTTCAATCAGGAATGTAAATCAGTTCGGCCGGCTTGATCAGAACTTCATTGACAAAATAAATAAGGTAATTTATAATCATCTTTCTGAAGAAGAATTTAGTATTGAAAACCTGGGAAATGAGGTAAATATGAGCCGTTCCCAAGTGCATAGAAAACTTACTGCCTTAACAGGGAAATCTCCCAGTTTGTATATGAGGTCTTTGAGGCTGGCAAAAGCCCGAGAATTAATACTGGAACAGACAGGAAATATTTCTGAAATAGCATATTCTGTTGGCTTTTCAAGTCCTGCTTACTTCACCAGATGTTTCAAAGAAGAGTTTGGTTTACCTCCCAGCGAAATAAACAACCATATATTTAAATAATATCTTATTCCTGTTAACACCCCTCTTTTACAGGTTTTCATACGATGCAACATATGTATAATCAGATGCGACCTGGTTATAAACCTTTTCGAAGAAATTTACATTCTTTGCAACATAGTTAATAGGTTCCCTTCTTACTGATTTTGTTAATTACTCCTGAGTTTTTTAAGTAAAAATCTGGGAGAAAAGAACCATATATTATTTAAGAGGTGTGAAAATGAGATTCTTCTATTTGATGGTAATTGTTTCCGGCGTTTTTCTGACGCTTAATAAGGAGGAGGATAACTTCAGGACAACTGCAGGAACAGATGGCACTCTGCTTTATAATGTCTATTTTACAGAAAATGAGGGTTACGCTGTTTCAAATAACCATACTCTTTTTACGTCGCGTAATAATGGCAATACATGGCAGGAAGCCGGTCCAGCTTGGGATTCAAATTTTGATTCTAAAAAATTTATCTGGTCAGCAAGAATCTGCTGTTCTTCCTTGAAAACAACGGACGGTGGAAATAGCTGGATTCCATGCTCATCCGAAAGTCAGGATAAGTTTTGCAGGGTGTTCCTGAAAGATCCGAACACGGGCTATCAGCCGGCAGAGGAATTTCTGAATATGGTAAGTAAAAAGATTTTTACTTGTCTTTTAAATAGAGAAACTAATTCATTAAGACAGCCATGTAAGTATACAGAGTATTATAGCAATAGGTATGAAGGCTGGGCGCCCGGATGGTATCTTAGTGAACTTACGACTTTTGATACATTAAAGGAATTAGAATAATAAATACTTTTGGCAAAATAATCAGGAAAATAAAGATTAGTGGGGCTGAAAAAGAACATATTCATTCTTTCTGTTGTCAAGAATTATTTCATACATTATTGAAGGACCGATAAAATTTCTATAGATTCCATACCAGGAATTACTCGTTAATAGTCGGATCCAATACAGCATAATATGAACAATGTTAGCAATCACCCTACCATCAGCGTAGACGAGATAGTACGACCCACCCGTGTTGAAGTAAACCTGAAGTCACTTAAAGAAAATTACCTCCATGTTAAAGAACATATAGGACCTGTTAAGCTAATGCCTATTCTAAAGGCAAACGCATATGGCCATGGCCTTGTGAGAATTGCTCAGTTTTACCAGGAGATTGGGGTAGATTATCTCGGTGTGGCTGTGGTCGAGGAAGGTATTCTCTTAAGAAAATATGGTATCAAGACACCCATTCTTGTTCTTGGCGGTATATGGGAGAACCAGATACCCCTTTTTATTAAAAATGATCTTGCAATTACAGCCTCTTCGATTGATAAACTAAGGCAGATTGAGGAAACCGCGGCTCAGATGAAGAAGAAAGCTAAGGTACATTTGAAAATTGATACAGGTATGGAACGGCTTGGCGTTCATTATTATAACGCAGAAGGTTTTTTGACTGAAGCTTATAAATGTACGAACATAATAGTTGATGGGATTTTCTCTCATTTTTCAAATTCAGATTCCCCTGATCTTAGCCATACCAAACTTCAATTTGAGAGATTCATGGAAGTGCTGAGGTATTATGAAAAACATTCGATCCCTGTTCCAACCAGGCATATTTCTAATTCAGGCGCCGTTCTACAGTTTCCGGAAGCTAACCTTGACCTTGTTAGGCCCGGTATTCTACTCTATGGGGTTTACCCCTCGAAGGAACTGAATAAAACAATTCCTGTTAAACCGGTTCTTTCATGGAAATCGCTTGTGGTATTCTTTAAAGTTATTACTCCCGGTCACCCGGTTGGTTATGGTTTAACCTGGCAGACTGACCATAATGTAAGGGCGATAACCGTTCCTGTGGGATACGGTGATGGATACTTCAGAAGTATGAGCGGTAAGGCCCGGGTAATTATCAGGGGTAGAATATACCCCGTTGTAGGAACCATCTCAATGGATCAGATTGTGGTCAATCTTGAAAATGGATCTGCTTATAATGGCGATGAAGCTATTTTAATAGGTTCGGACGGGAAAAATAATATTACTTGTGAAGACCTTGCCGACTGGGCCGGCACTATCCCTTATGAAATCTTAACCAACATAAATACAAGGGTTCCGCGTATCTACATTGAACTATGAATTTAGTAACTTACCATTAAAGGTTCTCACATATAAAAGGATTATTGATGCTGCGGAATATTGTAAAATTTAAGAGGTTCCTGAGGACGGGAACGCTTACTGTAATTATTATTTCTTCAATGCTTTTTCTGGGGTGGGGGTATGTTGGACATCATATTATAAGTTATAATACTATTATGTCCGCCTTTCCGGAGATGGAATTCTTCAATACCTGGGCTGATTCTCTTGCTGCCCATGCCTCGGATGCAGATGCTAGGAAATCATCGGACCCTGATGAAGCTCCCAAACATTTTATAGATATTGATAATTATCCTGAATTTATTGCCAACGGTACAATAACCCAGAATTTTGATTCGCTTGTTGCAGAGCATAGCTATTCATTTGTTATGGACCAGGGGATCGTTCCCTGGGCAATTATAAATACAGCAGACTCGATTGAAGCGGCTTTTGAACAGAATGATATGCATAAGGCTATGCTTCTCTCGGCAGATCTGGGTCACTATATTGCGGATTCCCACATGCCTCTTCATATTACAAGAAATTATAACGGACAGTACACAGGTCAGAATGGAATCCATTCACGTTATGAATCTGATTTGATCGGGACCTTCCAAAGTCAGATAACCTATGACGGTGACAGCCTTCAGTATATCTCAAATGTTCCCGACTTTGTTTTTAATATGTTATATGATAACTATCAGTATGTGGATTCGGTTCTGTATGCCGATTCAGTTGCACAAGCTTATGCCGGTAATCATAACAGTACTACTTACTATAATAAATTCTGGGAGATAGCTAAAGATTTTACAATCTCACTTTTTAAAAAGGCATCAAACAGAATTGCCTGTATAATTTATACGGAATGGATAAATTCAGGAGGTTCACCTACTGGTATTCTAAATGGTTCTCTTAATACGGTAATTGATTTTAATGTTTACCAGAACTATCCTAACCCGTTTAATCCTTCAACCACCATCAACTGGTATTCTCCTGTTGAAGGACAGCAGGTTGTAAAAGTATATAATGCTGTAGGAAGTGAAGTAGTCACGCTGATGGATGAATATAAACCGGCAGGTATTAACACTTTGAAATTTGATGGAACCGCATTAGCAAGCGGAATTTATTTTTACAGGATACAGTCAGGAAATTATTCCGGTGTTAAAAAAATGATCCTCCTGAAGTAATTTTTTTAGAAATTATTCAGTAGAAGAATCTGAAATTCCTGAGGAAGTATAAAGGTTACTTATGAAATTATTAAACAAATCATTCTCTGCAACTATCTTATATTCAGCCATAATTTTATTTATAACTCAATCCATAATTCCTGCACAGGGAAAAGATAATTATGCTTCAGTAAACGGTGAAAAAATATGGTACCAGGTTGAGGGAGAAGGAGACCCGATCGTTTTGATACCAGGAGGGCCGGGAGATTCTCATCTCTATTTTACTCCCTGGTTCGATGAGCTTGCAAAGAGTCATAAAGTAATTTACTTTGATGCTTTTGGAAGAGGAAAATCGTCAAGAGCAAAAAGTAAGGAAGAATATTCGTTTCGGCGTGATGTGGATGATCTTGAAGGAGTACGTAAGGCTCTCGGGTTTGATAAATGGAGTGTACTTGGTCATTCCTACGGCGGAATGGTAGCCCAGGCTTATGCAATTCAATATCCTACCTCAGTTGATAAATTAATTCTGGTAGATTCTTTTTATGATGCAGAGATGTGGCAGGAAAATGATGATAATTCAAATTATGTAATGAGGACTCAGTTACCTGAAAAATGGGATGAGTTGCTGAAAATACGTGAAGCGGGATATCTCTCAAGTTCACCTGAACATATAAAGGTATACACGATACCTTCAGGACTATTGTACTGGTATAACCCGGAGAATATCTCTAAAATGCGAAGAGATTCACTAAGCTGGAATTCCGATGTTTATTACCAGATCGTAGGTGTTGACGGTGATTTTATTATTGGCGGAGATATCGGCAGACTGGACTTCAGAAGAGATCTTAAAAACCTGAGTATGCCCATCCTTATAACAGCAGGAAGATACGACAGAATATCAGATCCAAGGTTTGCGGTTAGATATAAAATGTATGCTCCACAGGCTGAGTTTGTAATGTTTGAAAAGAGCGGACATAATCCATACATTGAAGAGAAAGATAAGTTCTTTAAAATCCTGAATGATTTCCTGAATAATAATTAGAGAAGTTAAGACCTTACACTGGACCCCCTGTCGGCGGGCAGACAATTTAAGAGAATGAGATGCTAGGCTTCTGTGTGTTCTGTTCTTCTGATTATTTCCTCCTGCAGATCAGGAACAAGGTTTACAAAGTAGTCGCTGTATCCGGCTACTCGTACAATAAGGTCTCTGTAGTTTTCCGGTTCTTTCTGTGCCTTCCTTAATGTATCTGCATTTACCACGTTAAACTGGATATGATGACCGTCCATCTTGAAGTATGCCCTTATAAGATGAAGTACTTTCTCAATTCCTGAATCATCGCTCAATATCTGCGGAGTAAACTTCTGATTAAGAAGAGTCCCGCCGGTTCTTAGATGGTCGATCTTTGCTGCTGATTTTAATACAGCCGTCGGTCCTTTCCTGTCAGCTCCCTGAACGGGTGAAATACCTTCAGATACAGGTTTCTTTGCCAGCCTTCCGTCAGGACTTGCACCGAGTACGCTTCCAAAATAAACGTGACAGGTTGTGGGAAGTAAGTTTATCCTGAATTGTCCTCCTTTTGTATTTGGCCTGCCGTCAATAGATTCAAAATAACTTTCAAATACATCCTTAAGTATTTCGTCTGCGTAATCGTCATCATTACCATATTTAGGGGTCTCATTCATTACAAGCTTTCTAATATTTTCAAATCCATTAAAATTCCTTTCAAGAGACTGCATAAGTCCCTTCATAGTAAACTTCTTTTTATCGAAAACATTGTAACGGATAGAAGAAAGACAATCGGTTATCGTTCCCATCCCCACCCCCTGAATGTAAGAGGTGTTATATCTTGCTCCTCCGGCATTATAATCTCTGCCGCTTTTTATACAGTCGTCAACCAGGATTGAAAGAAAAGGTGCAGGAAGATATTCAGCCCAAAGCCTTTCGATAATTAAATTACCTTTAATTTTTATATCGATGAAATATTTCAGCTGTTTTTTGAAAGCGTCGAAAAGCTCTTCATAAGATTTGAGCGATTCAGGACTGCCGGTTTTAATTCCCAGTTGTTTACCCGTCAAAGGGTCTATACCATCATTCAGGGTTATTTCAAGGACCTTTGGGATGTTAAAATATCCCGTCAGTATACAGCTTTCTTTTCCGAATGCTCCGGTTTCAACACAACCGCTGGCACCACCATTTCTTGCATCAATAATAGATTTTCCCTGACGAAGCAGTTCCTGAATAATCGAGTCTGTGTTAAATACCGATGGCTGTCCAAAACCGGTTTTAATGATATCAAGAGCGCGTCTAAGAAATTGATCAGAATTCTTTTTGCTGACCTGAACCATTGAACTTGGTTGAAGGATTCTCATTTCCTCTATAACATCAAGTATGAGGTAGGTAAGTTCATTTACCGCATCATATCCTTCCTCAGTCAATCCACCCAGGTTAATCAGGCAGAAATCAGTATAGGTATTACTTTCCTGTGCTGTGACTCCCACTTTTGGTGGAGCAGGCTGGTTGTGAAACTTTACCCAGAATGATTCAAGGAGTTCCTTTGCTCTGTCCCTGGTTAATATACCTTTTTCAATGTCTTGTTTGTAAAAGGGATAAAGATGCTGGTCGAGTCTGCCCGGATTAAATGAGTCCCAGGTGTTCAATTCGGTTATAACTCCTATGTGAACAAACCAATAGTACTGAAGGGCTTCGTGGAAATTCACGGGAGGATTTTCAGGCACCTTTCTGCATATCTCTGACAGCATATTCAGCTCAGTTTTCCTTCCAGGATCTTCTTCTTTTTTCCCGAGATCGGAAAGGTATTCAGAATAACGATGCGCGAAACCGATCAGGGCCTCAGCCGCAATTTTCATCGCTCTTAGTTCTTCTCTTTTATTAAAGGCTTCTGAATCATTATAAAAATCTAGTCCGTTGATGCTTTCTTCAATATCATTTATAAAATCCTTAAATCCCTTCGTGTAGATTTTATTGTCAAGTACTGTATGTCCTGGTGCCCTCTGCTCCATAAACTCCGTAATCATCCCCGCCTCATAGCAGGCTATCCAATTGCTGTCAACTTCATTGAAGATCCGGTCGCGGAGAGAGCGTCCTTTCCAGAATGGAATTATCTTTTCTTTTTGAATTTTGGTCGTTTCCCCGTCTACTTTAAAAGAGATCTTTTCCCGTGAATCGAGTATCTTAAAATCCTTCAGAGAATGTGTGCAGATTTCCGGATACGTTGGTGTCTGATGTGGTCCGGGACCTCTTTCACCTATAATTAATTCGCCATCGTTTAAACACAGCCTTTTGTGTTCGAGCAGATATTTAAAAGCAAGCGCTCTCCCAACAGGAATGGAAACTCTTTCAGCTGCGCCGCTCTTATAAAACTCAGTGAGCAGTTCAGCTCTTTCTATAGCTATTGATGGCTGAGTGCATAATGTTTTCTCACGAAGTGCAGTTATTCTGTCGTTCATTATTATCCTCTTAGAGTGACTTCAAACCTGGAATCTTCGAAGTAACTTTTTATTTCGTTTAGTTTATCTTCATCCTGTGTTTTGAGATTACCGAGACGGGAAGGTTTATTGAATCTTTTATATTTTGAATCTGCCACTTCATTATAGGGCAGAAGATCAATTTTTCTAATATTGTCCAGCCTCATTAAAAAGTGTGAAAGTTCAGAAAGATTGTCTTCGGTATCTGTTATTCCCGGTATAAGTGGAATTCTGACGATGACTTTGTTCCCTTTTTTAGTTAATAGCCTGAGGTTATCAAGGATTATTTTATTCGAAACACCTGTAAATTTCCTGTGAAGTTCTTCATCAATAATTTTTAAATCAAAAAGGAAAATGTCCGTTATATCATATATCCCGTTAAAATGGTTCCTGCCTGCATAGCCGGAGGTATCTACCGCTGTGCTAACTCCGGCTGCTTTGCATTCCGATAAAATCTCTTTGAGGAATACGTTTTGAATTAATGGCTCTCCTCCCGAGAAAGTAACTCCCCCGCCCGATTCATCATAGAACAGCTGGTCCTTTTTTATCTCAGCCAAAACTTCTTGAACTGTATATTTTTTACCAAATAGCTCTGATTCCTGTGCACAAATCTTATCTGAAGGGTTCAGCGGGGTAATGTCTATTTTTTCAGGAAGCTTCCGTATACTTTCGGGATTATGGCACCACCAGCAGTCGAGCGGACAGCCTTTAAGGAAAACAGTTGTACGGATTCCCGGACCATCATGAAGCGCGAATTTTTTAATATCGAATATTATTCCGTTCATTTTTCCCCGTATATAAATTATCTTTTTAAAATTCCTAAAAAAGCTCCCCACTTGCAACGGAATTAGTTCTATTCATCTTTTTGGTCGCTCGTTTTTTCAGATGGACGAAGTATGGTAGGTTTATCAATACCGTATCAAGAATAAGATTAGCATCACTTCCAGGTCGGTTCACTTTCAAGGAAACAGGATAAATTGGATATTTATTTTATATTACAATGAGGATATAAACCTGAGGACTTTTTATGGCTGAAAGGATTTTTGTTGAAAAGGCTGACATAACCCAGCTGAAAGTTGATGCAATTGTGAATGCAGCTAACAACTCTCTTCTTGGCGGAGGAGGCGTTGACGGTGCTATTCACAGAGCGGCAGGGCCGGAATTGGTAGAATACAACAGGAGGTTGGGCGGTTGTCTCACCGGGGAAGCAAAAATTTCACCCGGTTTTAGGCTCCCTGCAAAATATGTGATTTCTACAGTTGGACCCATTTGGAAAGATGGCAGCCATGATGAGGATGAATTACTGGCTAACTGTTACCGGAATTCCCTGGAAATGGCTGTCGAGAATGAAGTAAAAACAATAGCATTTCCTTCTATAAGTACAGGCGCTTATAATTTCCCCGTTAAGAGGGCGGCAGAAATTGCGCTAAAAGAGGTAATAGATTTCCTTGGTAAAAATGATGAGATTGAGAAAGTAGTTTTTGTCGCCTTCGATGATGTAACGTTCAATACTTATTCAGGTTTACTTGAAGGCAAGGAAAATTAGCTGGTAGATTCTTTTTATAATTCACATCACCCTGATTCGACTTCTGAAGATGTGCTATCGTAAAAATAATACAATTACTCCGGCGACAGCGATGAATGCGCCGGAAACCGCCCGGAAAGACATTTCTTCTTTGTAATAATATTTTGAAATAGGAAGCATAATTATTGGTACAAGCGCCATCAGGGTGGAAGCAATTCCAACCTTGGTAAATTCAATCGCAACAAGACTGAGAGTAACTCCCAGTACAGGAGCCAGTACTGTAGCAGCTATGGTGGCTCTTAAAGCTGGGATTTCATTACGGTAGGTCTTTATAGGATTCCTGTATCTTTTCAATAACAGACCCCCTGCCAGAATTATTACACCTGCACTTGATAAGCGGGCAAAGCTTGCTACGAAACCATTCACATAACTTTCTGCAAAAGCGAGTTTCGCCAGGATGAGTCCCCCTGCCTGCCCGGCAGCTCCTAAAAATCCATATAGTATTCCGATTTTACTGAAATTCTTTTTAACAGATTGCTGACCCTTCTCGGTAACAACCAGTATGACCCCGGATATAGTAACAACCATCCCAAAAATTCCCAGCGGGGTGATAAATTCATCAAGAAATACCCAGGCAAGTACTGCACTTATTGCCGGAACAAGCGACATCATTATCATTCCAAGTCTTGCCCCGATCAGCTGATAGGTTTTGAAGAGAAAAGAATCACCAATTACCAGTCCCACAACCCCGCTAATAATCAGGTAGATTACCTGCGACGTAGAGAGCGTATAATCAATCCCCGAAACTGCAACGATCAGGAATAGTATGATTGCAGCGAGAATTATCCTGTTAATATTTACCTGGACGGAACCGACTTTTTCTGCAGCGAATGCAAAAAGAAAGGAAGTGACGGACCAGAGGCAGGCAGTAACGATTGCACTAATTTCACCGATGTAAGGCATTTCAGGAAAAAGGAAAATTTTATGTATTTATACTAATTAAAAGAACAAAGATAAATGAAAGTTCCGTTTTTACATAAGATGTTTTTAAAATGAACTGCTCCTCATCTCTCACTCTGGTGTTAATCAGAGACCTTTCTTTTTTGTTTAAATAATCAACAGTGTGACAAAATGGCAGACTACTTATTTACACTGGGTTTATACCGTAGTTATCTCGGATTAGTCTCGGATTTGAACTCAAAATGAGACATGGAGAAAACAGCGAAAAAACGCAATTTTCCGCTGTTGAATTATTCTATAGTATGACAAAATGGCAGTGTCTCAATCTGGTATTTAGAGAATGAAATGAATCTCTCCTCTCTCTCCCTTCTTCCTTATTTTTTATTTTTTTTTGTCATTTACCTCTTCTGCCAGTCTGTTCTTAAATCGGCAAAGATATTATGCAGGGCAGGCTTTGGTCTATCAGTCCGTCAAAAAACAATTTATATTAGGAGATAGTTGCTTACTATAAATTTTTAATGTTTGTCATCGATTTCTATTGTTTTTAATTTAGAAATAACGTAATGTCGCAGTGCGACCGGAAATGTCACAGTATGACATCTAAGATTACCTTCTGGATGAAACTGGTTCTATAATTCTTCTATTAAGTACTCCCCGGTTAGTACATTTTTTGCATGAGTGGGTTTTAATAATTTCGGTGTATATGAATCCGGCAGAATGAAAAAAATCAGTGGGAAATATTTAGTTATTCCGGGTATACTTATCCTTACCTTACTTTTTCTCTTCCTGGTTAACAGAATTTATACGAATACGCTCGAGGATGCGAAACGTAATCATCAGCTTCAGCAGCTTGAGATGGCTAAATCAGTAGCACAGGGAATAAATTTCTTTATTGAACATCTTGTAAGGGATATGAAACTTCTTACTCACAATCCTGACGTGCTTAAAGTTACGAACCAGAACAGGTATTCTTCTCTTCGATTTTTTAAGGAGAACTATGATAGTACCATCCTCAGGACGATCTTCCTTACTGACTCAACCGGCGAAATCTTGTTCGCAACTGGAACCGATCTACCCAATTGGGCTTACAAAACGATACATCCTTTAACTTCCGAAATAAGTAGAAGCACACCTGAATACATATTCTCAGATGTAATGCCTGATCATCAGTATGATAAAAAAAGTCCGGAATCTTTCCTGATGATTGTAAGGCTGCCCGTCGACGAAACTTCGGGATCTGAATATTTTATAGGTTATCTCGTCGATTTTGATATACTTATAAAAAGGTTTATCCAGCCGCTAAAATTGAGCGGTGATGACTTTGCGTGGGTACTGGATGGCGAAGGCAGGTTAATCTATCACCCCCGACACCAGGAGATGCTGTTCAAATCTATTCTGAGAACAACTGATGAATGCAGGAAATGTCACGTCAATTTTAATACTCAGAACAGGATGATCAGCTCAGGTATTCCCTCTGTTGATGAATATTATGTAATGGGGAATGAACCTGATAAAATTATGGCATATGTCCCTGTTAAGCTTCAGAATCAGACCTGGATTATCGCCATAAGTACTTTCCTTCCAAAGGTTACAACAGGATTAAGAGGCCGCTTCCAGCTGTTCTTCATATTAGGACTTATCATCCTGGGGGTGATTCTGACCCTTGGACTGTTCATTTATTTTCTTAATCTCAGGAGAATTCGCGCAGAAGAGGTAAACAGGAACCTTGAAGAGGTTAATCAGTACCAGGAACAGCTTAATCAGGCGTCAAAGCTTGCTTCTATCGGTGAGCTGGTCGATAGTGTGGCTCATGAAATAAATACGCCTGCAGGAATTATCGCCGCTCATGCCGATGCAATTCTGCTGGAGAATAATGCAGATAGTGACCTGAAAGAGGAACTGAATATCATCCGGAACCAGGTACGGAGGATAAGTGACTACACGAGGACCCTGTTGACATATTCCCGGCTCATGCCTTTCAGACCAGAGGCGATCCGCATAGAGGACCTCGTAGATGAATGCACTTACCTGATAGGTCACCGACTTAAATCCAAAAAGCTGCACCTGGCTAAATCTTATACACCCTCCCTGCCTCTTTTCCTCGCCGATAAAAGACAGATGGAGCAGGTTCTGATGAATATATTGAATAATGCCATTGATGCTCTGCCTGAAAGAGGCGAAATAAAGATAAAGACAGGAAAAAATGGGTTACACACAAATCCTGTGATGAATAAAAAAATAAAAGGAATTTTTATTTCAATTGAGGATAATGGTACCGGAATAAAAAAAGAAAACCTGAGTAAAATATTTAACCCTTTCTTTTCAACAAAGCTCGATGAACAGGGAACGGGACTTGGTTTATCTATATCCAGAACAATCATTCAAAGATACCATGGCAGACTGGATGTGGAAAGTGAAGAGGGTAAATTCACCAGATTTACAATTACTCTCCCATACAGCACTGAAGGAATTAAACTATGAACACAAAACATAAAATTCTTATCATCGACGATGAACCTGATATGCTCAGAGGATGCTCAAAAATTCTTTCAGCACTGGGTCACAACCCCTTTCCTGTACCAGACGGCAGAAAGGCAATCAGGATGCTGCAGGAGGAGGAATTCGACCTAATATTCTGCGACCTGCTTATGCCGGATTTTGACGGTATGCAGGTTCTCGAGTCTGTCCAAAAACTGGCTCCCGATACACCATTTATTATTTTTTCAGCATATGGAACCATTGACCGGGCTGTAACGGCAATGAAGGCCGGCGCGTTTGATTTTATTGAGAAACCTTTTGAAACTGAAAACCTGAAAATTCTGGTTGAAAAAGGTCTAAGGCAGAGAGCACTTTATAAAGAGAGAGTCAGCCTGCTTAAACAGCTCGAGGATAAGTTCAGATTCGATAACATAGTGGGCAATAGTGAACCCATCAGGAAGGTCTTTGAGATGATTGAAAGTGTGGCAGATTCTGATGCCAATGTGCTGATAACAGGTGAAAGCGGTACCGGGAAGGAGCTGATTGCCCGTAGTATTCACGCTCATAGCAACAGGAAACTCAAACCTTTCGTCCCGGTAAACTGCGGAGCTTTTCCTGAAAACCTGTTCGAAGCAGAGTTGTTCGGATATGAAAAAGGTTCTTTCACCGGAGCTTCACACAGGAAAATAGGATTGCTTGAATACGCTAATGGAGGCTCGTTTTTTCTTGATGAAGTCTGTGAGCTGCCTGTTAATCTTCAGATAAAGCTCCTCAGAACATTGCAGGATCAGCAATTACGAAGACTTGGAGGCAATGAACTTATCCAGGCTGATATTAGGCTTATTTCTGCGACAAATCAGGATATAAATAAAGCTCTTGAGACCGAAACTATGAGAAAGGATTTCTATTACCGTCTTAATGTTATTAATATCCAGGTTCCTTCCCTTAAGGAGAGAAAGGGGGACATCAGGCTCCTTGCGGAACATTTCCTTGTGAAAACTGTAAAGTCGTCCCCTAAGAATATTAAAGGATTCGATGAATCTGTGATCGATCTTTTCGAAGCATATGATTGGCCTGGTAATGTAAGAGAAATGGAGAATGTTGTGGAAAGGGCCGTAGCACTTGCAAAAGGTGAAAAGATAACCCTGAACGAGCTCCCTCCACAGTTTGCGTCAGGCAGAAAACCGGCAGCCGGATATCCCCGAAGCTCACTGTCTGATGTAAGAAATAAGGCTGTAGGTGAAGTTGAGAAAAAATACTTTCTTTTCCTCCTTACGAAACATAAAGGAAATATTACCCGCATTTCAGAGGAAGCCGGAATGACGAGAAGACATATTCATCGAATCCTTAAAAAATACGAGCTTGACCCGCAGCAGTATAGAAGATAACAGATGTCAATTAGCAATTGACAAATAGCAATTATCAATTAAAAGTGGGACATTAGGGATACACTTTTTAATCCCTTCACTTCTATATAACTCTCCGATTATTTTTAGATCCTTCAAAAATATGCCGTAATCGCGGTTATTAAGCATTAAAACCTCTCTGGTATAATAAATGTCAATTATACTTTAAGACATCAAAGGTATCGCTTATGAAGTTCAGAGGGATAATACTTAGCAGCGATGAAACCATAATAGCGCAGTGCCTCGAAATTTGTTCAGAAGTTGGTATCGCTCTTGTAAAGAAAAAAGAATTTGCGGGATTCATCCTCGATCTACAGGAAAATGATTACGATATGATCTTATGCGACTGTAATGAAATTTTCTCTGTTTGTTATAACTGGGTGAAAATAATCAAACGGATCAATCCTAAAACACCACTGATCATTGTAAACGAAGCAACTACTCCTCAGGAGGGGGGTATTCTTTACCAGGAAGGCATATTCAACCTGACTGAAAAACCATTAGACAATAATATCATAAAAGAAATTATAACAGCGGCAATTCCATTTTATAAACAACAGTAACAAACAGAGTATTCTTATTATGGAAAAATCTGATCCTAAAAATAAACCGACCTCACGGAGAAGCTTTTTAAAGATCCTGGGTATGACGGGTATAACGGCTTTCTCTGCCTCGGTTTTATATCCCGTATTCTCTTTCCTTCGTCCTCCTAAACAGAGGGAAGTCGAAGTTTCGATGGTAAACGCGGGGAAAGTAGCTGACTTGAAAAAGGAAGACTTTAAGATTGTACGTTTCGGAAACGAACCTGTAATTGTAATTCCATCTGACGATAAATTCCTTGCCTTTTCTGCTAGATGTACTCACCTTGACTGTACAGTACAGTATGTCAAAGATAAGAATGTAATCTGGTGTGCCTGTCACAATGGCAAATATGATCTGACGGGCAGGAACATTTCAGGTCCCCCTCCCAGACCCCTCGCAAAATTTAAAACTATAATTAAAGGGGATGAATTATTGATTGCAAAAACCACATAGAATAACATGAAAAACATATTAATAAAATTTTACGGTTGGTTAGATGAACGGGTCGAGTTCGGAGATCTTGTTAAGTTCTTCAGTAAAAAGTATGTGCCCGTTCACCGGCATTCAGTCTGGTATTATTTCGGAGGAGTTTCGGTTTTCCTCTTCATAATTCAGGTTGTTACCGGAATACTTCTCCTTTTCTATTATAAAGGAAGTGCAGATCTTGCGTACGAGAGTATTCAATTCATAATGTCCAAAGTTCAGTTCGGTTGGCTGGTCAGGTCTATTCATGCCTGGTCTGCTAATCTTTTTATACTTTCCCTGTTCATTCATATGTTCAGCGTTTATTTTGAAAAAGCTTACAGGAAACCGAGGGAATTAACCTGGCTTACCGGCGTGTTCATGTTTCTTCCTCGCGCTGTTTTTCGGATTCAGCGGCTACCTTCTCCCGTGGAATGAACTTGCATTTTTTGCTACAAAGGTAGGCACCGATATAACCGGAGCTATTCCTTTAATCGGTGAACCAATAAAGATATTCCTGCGCGGCGGCGATGATGTTACCGGCGCTACTCTCTCAAGGTTCTTTGGTTTCCACGTCGCCTTCCTTCCGGGTATCTTTACCATACTTCTCGGTATCCACCTGATACTGGTTCAAAGGCAGGGAATGAGTGAACCGCTTGAGGTAAGTAAAAAGAAAATTCCTCTTAAAAAGATGCCCTTCTTTCCAAACTTTTTTCTGCGTGATCTGCTTCTGTGGCTCGTTGTCCTGAATCTCCTCGCAATACTTGCGGTGTTCTTCCCCGCTGACCTGGGAATTAAGGCTAATCTTTTCGGGATAGCTCCTGCGGGAATTAAACCGGAGTGGTACTTCCTGTTCATGTTCCAGACCCTGAAGTATTTTCCTTCACATATCTTCGTCTTTGAAGGCGAGGTGATCGGTATTCTAATGTTTGGAGTAGCAGGACTATTGTGGCTGCTGGTTCCGTTCTGGGATACCAAAAGCTCAAGAGGCGAACGGAATCTGAAGATAAATTATATGGGATTGTTTGCCGTAATGTTTATAATTCTCTTAACTTCTCTCGGGTGGCTGTCGTGAAAACTATTTTAAGAACCAGCATAATATTATTATTCTTTATTATCTCATGCCGATCAATCGGATATGCTGCAGAAGATAACTGCTATTCCTGCCATTCTGATCTGGGAAGCTCCCCTGCTGAGTTGTTTAAAAATGATGTCCATCATCTCGCTGGCCTGAGTTGTGCAGATTGTCATGGCGGTGATCGTACGAGCGACGATATGGAAAAAGCGATGGATAAGGGGAAAGGTTTTATCGGTATTCCAAAAGGAAACCAGATTTCCGGGATCTGCTCAAAATGCCATTCTGATTCTTTATTCATCTCAAAGTATGATAAGACACTCTCAACGAACCAGATGACATTGCTGCAGAACAGCGTGCATGGAAAGCCTAGTCTTAATGGTACCGACAGGATAGTGCAGTGTATAACCTGCCATAATGCTCATGGAATTGTTTCTGTCAAAAATCCCGCATCCCCTGTTTACCCATCGAATATACCTAAGACATGCAATAAGTGTCATGGAGATGCTAAGTTTATGCGCTCATACAATCCCGAAATTGCCGTTGACCAGTATGAGAAGTACAGAACAAGTGAACATGGTATTCTAAATGCGAAGGGAGATCCAAAACCCGCGGAATGTGTGAGCTGTCATGGAAGTCATAATATCCTCTCAACAAAAGATGTCCGCTCTTCTGTGTACCCAACGAATATTCCTAAAACCTGCGCTCACTGCCATAGCGATAAGGAATATATGAAAGAATACGGTATTCCGACTGACCAGTATGAAAAGTATGAGAAGAGTGTTCATGGAAAAGCTCTGCTTGTAAAAAATGATTTGAGTGCCCCCGTATGTAACAGCTGTCATGGAAATCATGCGGCTATGCCTCCCGGGATTACTTCAATATCAAAAGTCTGCGGTACCTGCCACGTCCTGAATGCTGAACTTTTTGCGGGCAGTCCCCATAAAAAAGCATTCGATGAGAAAAATTATCCTGAATGCGAAACCTGTCACGGAAATCATGAAATACTTCCTGTGCAGGATAATCTGCTCGGTACAGCAAAAGGGGCAGTCTGCATTAAATGTCATTCCTCTTCTGAATACCGTGAAGGATTCCTCGCCGCGGGAGAAATGAAAAGCTGGCTTGATAGTCTCGCTCAGCAGGATACCCTTGCTAATAAACTGGTTTTCGACGCTGAGCAGAAAGGAATGGGAGTAGAAGAAGCAAAATTTGAGTTAAGAAATATCCACCAGGCACAGGTCGAGACCAGGACGGTTTTGCATTCCTTCAATAAGGATAAATTCAGGGACGTTGTTAAAAAAGGATTCGCAGCATCAACAAATGTTATTGCCGAAGCGAAGGGCGCTATTGATGAATATTATTTCAGAAGAATCGGGTTAGGTATATCAGTCTTAATAATAAGTTTTCTGATAGTCATACTTTTCTTCTACATCAGGAAAATAGAAAAACAACATCCACTAAAGGATTAAATCACCGGAGGTATTATGAATGGTGAAGTCTCAAATAATCTGATTGAAGAACTGGTTAGAACCGTTGAACGGATTGAGCGCAGACTAACTGATGTAGAAGCAGCCTTGAACATTAAAAAAGAATCAGTTACTGCAGAGCAGCCTGTGGTTAAGCCTCACCCTGTATCCAGGGATGATGACGATTCATTGGAACTTGCAATAGGAGAATACTGGTTTGCGAAGATTGGAATACTTGCCTTCATTCTCGGAATGTTCTTTCTGCTGACACAGCCTCTTGATAATTATCCTCCAATGCTTCCCATTATGATTGGTTATTTAATCAGTTTTACACTGATTATAATACCGGAAATCTGGCTAAAATCATTCAAATATATATCAGGTTTTCTGATCGGTGGCGGGGCGGCATTGTTTTATCTGACAACACTCCGGCTGCATTTTTTCGGAATGGAACCTGTCGTTAC
Organism: uncultured Bacteroidota bacterium; assembly: GCA_963839165.1. Lineage (GTDB taxonomy): Bacteria > Bacteroidota > Ignavibacteria > Ignavibacteriales > Ignavibacteriaceae > DATFVA01. Next base: position 449,299 of record CAWIUG010000036.1, read on the forward strand.
AAGCAGGTTCTTACTGGTGATATTACTGCTGATAGTAGGAGCCTTTTCATCCTGGATAGCGCTAAGACGTCAATCGGTTTACTTAATCGCTCTTGCAGAGCTTTTCTTCATGATGACCGCACTAGTAACCGAAATTCCTCTCCTGATATTCATCATGCTGACGGTGATTAGTATTTCGGTAGTGGCGCTTTCATTAAAATTCAGATCCTCTAACCTGATGGTTTTCGGTATTATATTTACCTGTCTGGCGCATTGTTTCTGGTTCGTAAATAATCCCCTGCTGGGTCACGACCTTCAGATAACCACAGGTTTTCAATACAACCTTATCTTTCTTCTTGTCTACCTGGCCGTTTATGGCACGGGCAGCTTGCTGCTTATCAAAGGGAAAAAACAGGAGCTTGAAGAACTGTTTATGACAATTATGAATACATCGCTGGGTTATGGATCGTTCCTCCTCATTTCAATATTAAGCGGAGTTCAAAACCTTGGGCCGGTTCATCTTGGGGCATTTGTAGTATTAATGTCGCTGGCAATTTTATTCTGGAACATGGAAAGAAGCCGGTACGGCTCTTTTATATACGCAATGTTTGCTTACGCAGCTCTTAGCTCGGCTATAATTGCTTCTTACAGCGAGCCCGCATTCTTTATCCTTCTGTGCTGGCAGAGTATAATTGTAATCACCACAGCTCTCTGGTTCAGATCTAAATTTATTATAATAGCAAATACCTTTATTTTTGGCGGCATCCTGATATCCTACCTCATAAATGTAAGTTCTGTAGGAATAGAGGGAATTAGTTTCGGACTGGCGGCACTTATAAGTGCGCGTATCCTAAACTGGCAGAAGACAAGACTCGAACTTACTACTGGCAACATAAGACTTGCTTACCTTATAATGGCGTTTTTCATCCTTCCCTATGTACTCTATGAAGTAATGCCGTCGAGCTTTGTGGGATTGTCGTGGGCAGGCCTTGCGCTGCTTTATTATCTTATGAGCAAACTCCTAAATAATAAGAAGTATAGAATGATGGCGGTATTAACATTAATTCTTACTTCTCTCTACCTTGCTGCTTTCGGAATAACATCGAATGATATTACTTATAAAATAATTTCTTTCCTTGCTGTAAGCCTTATACTGCTTATCATTTCAGTAATGTATACAAGGATGAGAACTAACCAGAAAACAAAAGAAGCTGCATAGTTCATCAATCTCCCTGTACAGTCTGGCAGTTTTCTCCCCGCTGTCAGACTGTCTTTTTCTACTCATAAATCTATCATGTTTTAGTCTGTGAAATAGATTAAATTAATTTCACACTATGATGTTCACTCATATTTCAATGAAAGCCGTTCTGCCTATATTATTTTTCTTCTTATTAGGCCAGCCTGTGTTCTCACAGGATTTTTTCACTGCAAAGAATGAAAAGTTTTACAGAGGCGATTCATCTTTCTCTTTTCTTGGATTCAGTGCCTATTATTTACAATGGATTGCTTCTGATTCTTCTAAAAAATACCTGGTTGATAAAGTATTAAGTACAGCCAGAGGAAATGATGTAAAGGTAATCAGAACCTGGGCTTTTAATTCAAACAATGATTCCTCAGATGCTTCCTGCATCAGGTACTCACCTTATGGTCTTAAGGAGAATGGACTAAGATCGCTTGATTACGTTATATATAAGGCAAAGCAGTATGGTATAAATATTATATTAACCCTCGAGAACAATTTCAACGATTTCGGGGGAATAAGGCTATATACGGAGTGGGCGGATCGATACAGAGGTCAGGTAACCGGAAGGACATACAGTCATAGTGATTTCTTTACAGATGATTCTATGAGAAGCTGGTATCGGTTTTATGTTAAAACAATCCTTAACAGGGTGAATATCTATACTGGTATCCCTTATAAAAACGAACCGTCAATTTTCAGCTTCGAGTTAATTAATGAAGCCGATAACGACGGGACTTCTGTCGATATTCTAAGAAACTGGTACAGCGGGATGGCTGATTATTTTAAATCAATAGACCATAACCATTTGTTAACCACTGGTGAGACAGGTTACGATATACATAAGGAGTATTATTCCGATCCCGAATTATTTTATAATAATACCCGTTTTTTATTTAATGGTTATAAAGGAAGCAGCTTTGCAGAAAATAGTTCGCTGGAGAATATTGATTATTCATCTTTCCATCTATATCCCGAAAGATGGGAATGCGAACCTCTGGCAGGAAATACCTGGATATACGATCATATCAGACTTTCGCACAGTTTTAATAATACTTCCCTGTTAGGTGAATTCGGGGTTCTAAATCAGAGAACAACCAATTATCAAACCTATCTTGAGACTATAAAAAACACCCCCTCCCGTTCTGCCGTTGTATGGCAGTACGTACCTCCTGAACTGATGAACATTGCTGACAGTTATGCTTTTAATGAGATTCAGGCTCCGGATTTGATTAATTTAATTAAGAATTATAACCATCAGATTGAGAAAGAACCTGTGGTCCCGGATAATAATGATTACATTCTTTTCCAGAATTATCCCAATCCTTTCAATCCCTCTACCACAATCGGCTTTTCGCTTAATAGTCCCTCAAATGTTAAGATTGAGCTTTTTAACTCGCTGGGGGAACTTGTACGAGTAATCTATCAGGGATTTGAAGATGCGGGCACACATAACATTTATTTATCCTTCGATAATTCTCTGCTTAGCAGCGGAGTTTATTTTTATCGGTTGGAGACTCTCCCGTCCGGAAGTAAGGGAAGGACATCTGTTCAGACCCGGAAAATGATCTTATTAAAATAACAGGCCGCCCTCTGACGGCCCGCAATATTTTACAAATTAAAATACATCTTATATTCGAAGGGGTGAGGCATTGTGCCTATTGAATGAATTTCTGCCAGCTTTATCTTTGTCCACTGATCAAGAAGTTCATCCGTAAAAATTTCCCCGCGATGCAGAAAATCGTTATCCGCTGCTAAAGCATCCAGAGCCTCTGCAAGGTTTCTCGGAAGAAACTGGAACTTTGTACTCTCCGGATCTTCAAGGAAGTTTTTGTCGTAAGGCCCGAAGCCCTCCTTTACCGGGTCAATTTTATTTACAACACCGTCTATACCAGCCAGCAGCATAGCTATCGTGCACAGATAGGGATTGGCAGTTGCATCCGGAGGACGATATTCAAATCTTGTTTCTTCCGGATTAGAAACATACTTGGGAATTCTAATAGCAGATGCCCTGTTCCCCTGTCCGTATGTTAATGCAACGGGAGCTTCAAATCCCGGCACCAGTCTCTTATATGAATTTGTACTCGGATTGGTGAATGCTGATAGGGCCGCGCCATGCTTCAACATACCCCCTATAAAGAATCTCCCGAGTTCATTCATATTACCGTATTCACCTTTTTTGTAAAAGGCATTCTTACCGTTTTTGGTCAGGTAAAAATGAAAGTGCATACCATTGCCGGCCTGGTGATACATCGGCTTAGGCATAAAGGTTATGAAAAGATTTTTCTGCCGTGCAAAGTTAAAGAGGATATATTTGGCAGTAATTACATTATCGGCTGTTGATAGAAGATCTGAAAAATATGTCTCAATCTCCTGCTGTCCCCTCTCGCCTACTTCATGATGATGATACTTAACCTTAATACCGAATTTCCTAAGAAGCTTGCTCGCTTCATCACGGAAGTCATCATATTCATCCCATGGATTTGCAGCGTGATAGGCTTTTTTATAAAACTCTTCCGCATGCTCTACCTTATAATATGATGAGGATGTTCTTGTATCATATTCCACGTTTGAGAATATGTAGAACTCAAATTCGGTGCTCCACCATGAGGAATCAGCTCCTGTAGTTTTCTTCAGAAGAGCTTTCACCTGCTTGGCGAGGTATCTTCCGTCCTGATTGAAGGGAGTCCGTTTCTCATCTGTCAGTGCAATGTGCGCATAAAAACTTAAAGTAGGAGCCTCACGAAAAGGATCGATAACCGCTGTCTTCAGATCGGGAATAAGAACCATATCACTGTTCTCAACCTTCCGGAAGCCATAACTGGAACCATCAAAGCCTACTCCTTCTTTGATCATTTTATCAAGAATATTGTCGCAAACCGGAAGAGATATATGATGCAGCCTCCCGGTTAGATCAATCGCTTTAAGATCAATTACTTCGATTTTGTTTTGTTTAATAAGGGTTTTACATTTTTGAAGATCATTTACAGGCATATTCTCCCCGGTAAAATTTTTAGTGAGCCGGGACTTTAGCCCGGCTCAGAGTAAAAAATTATTCAGTGTAGTTTAGTGCAGATAATCCCGGGAACAATGCTGCTGTATCCAGTTCCTGCTCTATCCTTAATAGTTGATTATACTTTGCGATTCTGTCTGTTCTTGAGAGTGAACCGGTTTTTATCTGACCGGCATTTGTTGCTACCGCAATATCGGCAATCGTTGTATCTTCAGTTTCTCCCGAACGGTGACTTATAACATTTGTATAACCTGCTTTTTTAGCCATTTCAATAGCATTCAAAGTCTCTGTCAGAGTTCCGATCTGGTTTACTTTAATAAGAATTGAATTTGCATATCCCTTTTTCAATACCTTCAGCCAGACGTTCGGTATTCGTCACAAAAATATCATCCCCAACAAGCTGGATCTTATTTCCGAGTTTTTCAGTCAAGCAGCTGCCAACCGTCCCAGTCATCTTCTGCCAATCCGTCCTCTAGTGATACAATAGGATATTGTTTAACCCAATTCGGCCCAGTAATCAACCATCTTCTCTATTGCAATTTCTTTTCCAGGAGCTGATTTAAATAAATGATATGCGTTTTTCTCCTTGAGGAAAAATTCACTCGCTGCAGGATCAAGAGCAATTCCAATTTCACTTCCAGCTTTATAGCCTGCCTTTTCGATTGCTTCAAGTATTACTTCTACAGCTTCCTCATTGGATTTTAGATTAGGTGCAAAGCCGCCTTCATCGCCTACAGCCGTGTTATACCCTTTTTTGGTTAACACAGATTTTAAGGAATGAAAGGTTTCAACACCCATTCTTAATGCTTCTGCAAAGCTGGGGGCTCCGAAAGGAATATCATAAATTCCTGAAAGTCAACGTTGTTATCTGCGTGCTTGCCGCCGTTTAATATATTCATCATCGGAACAGGCAGAGTGCGGGCATTGGTACCTCCTATATATCTGTATAAAGGTAATCCTAAAGTTTCGGCTGCTGGCTTTAGCACATGCCAGTGATACACCGAGTATTGCATTTGCACCCAATGCTGATTTATTTTCGGTGCCGTCGAGTGTGATAAGCATATTGTCGATTTCAGCCTGATCAACAGCATCAAAATCTATTAGTTCATCAGCTATTCTTTCATTTACGTTCTCTACAGCCTTAAGCACTCCTTTGCCGTTGTAACGTGCCTTGTCGCCGTCTCTTAACTCTACAGCTTCATGTTCACCGGTTGAAGCACCGCTGGGAATTGCGGCTCTTCCGATTACGCCTGATTCCAGCTGAACTTCAACTTCTACAGTAGGGTTGCCTCTCGAATCCAGTATTTCTCTTCCCAGAATATCTATTATAGTTGTCATTTTTTTCTCCTGATTTTTCAATTATCGGTCATAAATAAATAAAGTTTCTGTACAAAATTACTTAAAATCAACTTATTCTGCCTTAGTCTTAAATCCTTTCATCATCCAGTTCTTCGAAAGCCAGAGACCAATAGGACTGATTATGGCAATGAGTCCGTATATAAACCACATGGTTTCAGTATTCATTTGTGAAGGAGGAACACCTTCAGGACAATATTTCATAAGAAACCACCCTGCATACAATGACGTAATAACCTTCGTGAGGAACCAGGGGAACTGTCCAATGCCCATATAAATACCTGTCATTCCCTTCGGCGCAATCTCAGCTACCCACTGAAGAAAACGGGGCTGCCACATTGCCTCGCCAATCGTCATTATAATAATGAAGGCAAATAGCGTTATAATATTGGGACCAAGAGCAAGAATGAACGTAGGTGAAGCCATAACAAGGGTTCCCAGTATAGTCATCTTGTAAGCGTCTTTCTTAGCAGTAAGTGCGGCAATCATCGGTGTAAGTATGAAAATCAGGATAGGGTTGAAGTTAACGAAGAACTCAAAATTATCTTTAACAAATCCTGTAAAAGCTCGACTCGTATACTGCGGCAGGGTAAGCCAGTTATGAGCAAAAAGAGTTTGTACAGGAATAAGAATAAATATAAAATACATAAAGCGAAGATCTTTAAGAGGGAAATTTTGAATGTAATATTTTAGCTTTTCCTTAAAAGATTTCTCTGCTTCTTCATCTACTTCCTTTTTCTGTTCATCACTCAGCTGGGAGGTTGCAAGTTTTATTGTCTTTTTCGAAAGAACGAAAGCCACAACGATAATTCCAGCAACAGTCAGTGCATCATAAACCCAGAAAACTCCTGTTATCCCGTAGGCCTTCCTGACAGGAGGAGAGATTAGTCCTGGTAAAAATCCCCCCAGGTTCATCAGGGCATACAGCATCGCGTATCCCATTGCCGCATTTTTTTTACTTGTGAATCTTTTTACAGCTGCATATGCTGCAGGCTGATAAATTCCGTAACCGAGTACTATCCATAAGATACCAAACATTGCAAGACTGTGAACTCCTGACCACATACCGCTGGATGGGAGAACGTCGGGACTTATAGTAATTAAAACTCTTCCAATCAGCATGAGGAATAGTGATATAAGAAACGATTTCCTTACACCTATAATATCTACCGTTGCACCAAGGAAAAGCATACTAAGAGTAATTCCAGCAGTAAGGATCCCTACCATCTGGTCAGCCTGGATATCATTTAGTCCGGCATACCTATTAAAATAGATAGCCAGTAGTCCAAGCATACCGAAATAAACCAGCCCCTCCAGAAAGTAGGAGATGTTTACGCCCCACAATACTCTTGAAGCGCGAACTAGATCTTTGAATGGTTGGGTTATTTCTTTTACGGTTTGTTTAAGTACAGTTTCTTCTTCTTTTTCAGGTGTGGTTATTTCTTCCGCCATAAATTCCTCAAAAGGTGATTTTTTACATGGGTGTAAAAATAAAGAAATATTCAGGATATTACGATAAGTTTATTTTTACCCCGCAGGTTTACCAATGACTTAAAGTTCATAGTACTTAGTAATAAAAGTAGTATTTTAAGGCTCAATTTTTCGTAAAACTCCTATCAGGATTTTTTCAATTATGGATACAGCTAATTTCCGAGCCTATACAGCCTGGGTGGCTGTCTGTATAATCTGGGGAACAACTTACCTGGCAATCAGAATCGGTGTCGAACATATACCGCCGATGCTCTTCGCAGGCTTAAGGTGGATAATTGCCGGAATTATTTTTATCGCATTTCTGAGACTGAGAGGGAAAAAACTTCCCTCCAAAAATGATTTAATTCATATCTCAATTATCGGGATTTCCCTTGTAGGCATCGGGAACGGACTTGTTGTTACCGGAGAGCAGTATATAGGCAGCGGATTGGCCGCCCTCTTAATTACCACTGTTCCTTTCTGGGTTGTAGGAGCGGAAGCTTTTATACCTTCAGGTCCAAAACTAAATATGATGATTTTATCGGGTCTTTTCCTCGGTTTACTGGGAGTAACTCTTATATTTAACGGAAACTGGTTAGATTTCTTAAATCCTACTTACTTGCTTGGTGTAATTTGTATCCTGGGAGCCGTGCTGGCATGGTCTTTTGGAACGGTTTATTCCAAGTACAAAAAAGTTTCGGTACATCCTTTAATGAGCGCAGCAGTTCAGATGCTCGTAGCAGGTACAGCCCAAACCATACTCGGATCAATATTGGGTGAATGGGGCGGAATTTCGCTCCATACGGACGGCCTGCTTTCATTCTTTTACCTTGTGTTTATTGGTTCCATCTTCGGTTATGGGTCTTACATCTATGCTATTGAGCACCTCCCCCTTTCTCTTGTTTCAACGTATGCTTATATAAATCCTGTAATAGCACTCTTTCTTGGCTGGCTCATTCTTGATGAAAAATTAAATCTGCCTATTATTATAGCGGCGGTTGTTATAATTAGTGGTGTTATCATAGTTAAGAAGGGTGCCCGAAGGCAGAGGATTTCGGTTGATAGTTAAGTTTTTTAAGTGAGATCATTCACTTTTTAACACTTATTCTTTATATTTAATTTTCAACCAATCATAAACCGGTAAGAGATGAATCGGCTAATCGAAGAGGTATCCGATTATGTTGAGCAGTTATTTGAAACTCAACCAACTTTTTTTCGATATCATAACCTCGATCATACCAGAGAAGTTGTGAATATTGTCCAAGATGTGGCTGTAAACTCCGGCGCGAGCAGTGAGGATTTAGAATTACTGCTAATCGCGGCATGGTTTCACGATATCGGTTATCCTGATACTATCTCATTTCACGAGGAAAAAAGTGCGGCTATTGCTGAAGAATTTCTTAAGAAGAAAAATTACCCACCCGCCAAAACTGCAGTTGTGAAGAAACTAATCCTTGCAACAAAGGTTCCTCAGAATCCCGAAGATAAACTTGAACAAATCATGTGTGATTCTGACATAGCTTATATAGGCAAAAAGGATTTTTTGAGCAGGATAGATCAGCTTCGTGAAGAATGGAAAAGAACAATTCAAAAAGAATTTTCGGAGATCGAGTGGATTAATGAAAACATAAATTTTCTGGAATCAAACTCATTTTACACTCAATATGCCAAAACAAAATATGGAGAAACCCGGAAGGAAAATCTGGAAGCACTGAAACAACGGCTGGTGAAGACAAAAAGAGAACAGTAACGGCAAGGTTTGAATGGGATACAGATAAAAATTGAGGCTGACTCATGATGGCAGATTCCACCATTGAGTCAGCCTTTTTTAATCTTATATCATCTTACTTTATTAAGATCATCTTTTTTACCGAAGTATATTTTTGTGCTTCAATGCGATAGTAGTACACGCCGCTTGCGAGTTTCGAGGCATCAAATACAACCTCATATCTCCCTGATTTCTGAACAGCATTAACCAGAGTGAATACCTCTTCACCCAGAAGGTTATAGATCCTGAGCTTCACCAGTCCGTCATCAGGAATCGAATATTTAATTTTGGTAGACGGATTAAATGGATTTGGATAGTTCTGTTCGAGGGTGTACCTGATCGGGGAGTTAACATTAACCATTACTTCATCCGAATAAGAGCAGCTTCCATTGAAATCAACCTGTTTCAGTCTGTATGTGTAAGTACCTGATCCGGGATTTTCATCTGTATAAGAATAGCTGCGTGCTTGTGTGGTAGTGCCGGAACCTGCAGCGAATCCGACTTTAACAAATCTCTCATCTCCGGCTTTGCGTTCGATCTCAAACCCACTGTTGTTAGTTTCGGTAGAGGTTGTCCAGTTTAGGGTTACATTACCGTCAGCAGAAGCGGCTGCAAAGGTACTCAGTTCAACAGGAGTTACATACTGATAGTTCACAATCAGGAACGGGGGGTTATCCTCATTCCATCCGTCAAAGTTAATAAAGTATGTTGCAGAACCATCCCTGTCATGAATACCGATAGCAAACCATCCCTGACTTATTGCATTTTGAAGATCGGAAACCGCGCTATTTCCCATCTCATATGAATGCCAGCCCGTACCGAATGTGGATGATTCATCAGAATAAATATACGCAGTGCTCTGACCAGAAGTTGTACTAACCTGGTTATAGATGGCCGATGCACTCCCTGTAACCGGATCTATATTTGCCATTGGCGTGGCACTCCAATACGGATAGTTAGTCGCGTTCACATATCCATTGAAATCGATTGACAGGATTTCAGCATTTTCAGGTATTAAACTGATATCAAAGGTCATCCATCCAAGTTCCGGGGTGACGGTTCTTATTTTACTGATCTCGGTCTTTGAGGTTGAATTACAGGTACCTGTCCAGTAATTCACGCTTTGCGGGCGTAGTGTAACTGTAACCAGGTTGGGATCCTGTACTGTTCTGAAGCTGAATGTAACGGCAGAACTGCAGGTATCTCCAATTTCCACAACTTTCCAGAAATAATTTGTATAGTATTCCAGCGGCAGATATGAAGGATCGATTGTCCAGGAATCTGCCAGAGATCCGGATTGTACTAAAGTCATTGTAGAAGGACTTGTGCCGAAGTATAATTCGTTGGAAACAACATCGGCTCCGTTTGCCCATATTAGTTCTGCAAGGTTAATCGGAACATCGACAGCTCCTAATTCCGGGTTAGGATTGGATGCTTCCGGAACAGAACATGGAGGAAGTATTTCAATCACAGGCAGTGAAGGATCACCCATAAGGTTATACATTTCCATATACCTCAAAGTGGTTCCGTTGATTCCACCAAAATAATCGACCATGTATATCATTCCCTGTACAAACATAGGGGTTACGCGTGTCAGTTCATCTTCAAACATCGACTTGAATACACTGCGCTCCAGTATGTCATCCTCAACCCAGTAAGAGTTTACAGATGAACCATAAAAGGAAGCGGCTCCATGCGCGCTTCTGAGCCATGTTTCTCCAAAACATTCACCTGTGGAAAAGGAACCTGTAAGGCAGGCAAAAGAATATACGTATGGATACCACGTGTTGGTAAGGGCTGCGACTTGTGACTGGCTCAGGGGAGGACCGTCGGCCCAGGAAGTTTCTGAACCATGTCCCGAATAAATAGCAAAGATCTGGTTATCGTTCAAAGCATTTATAAGCTGCTGTGTGGTAGCTCCATAGGTGTGTGAATATAACTTTAGATTTGTGTAACCCGCAGGATCGAAATAAGTATTTATTACATAATTATGAGTTCCTTCGGAAATTGAATAGTTATCGCTGGAAGCCATAAAAACGTTTTTCATATCAAGGGAACCAACATATGAATCCATATAAATGGTTTTATCAATGGCATTTCCGAGCTGTATGGTATTTGCTACTGAGAATCTGCCGATGAATGCATCAGGAAATACGTCTGCGCCCTCAAGTTGAACGTATTTAAGGTCTGTTGTTGGCGCACCATCCCCTGAACCTATCCAGGCAGGAATATTGGCAACATCGCCTACCAGAAGGATGTATTCAGGCCGTGTGGCAATATTATCATACCTCTGCTGGATGAAGGATTTTATCGTCGTAGTTGTTGTACCGGTTGTACCTGTATTGAAAACGTCAACTGTAAACCCTTTACCGACTTTATATTCAACAAAAGGTGTAAGATCTGCTTCATATGCAGGGGCAGTTATAATCAGATAGTTGCCGCCGCTTCTTTCACTACCGGATTCATAGTTAATAAAGATATTCTTGAAGAAGTTGTTGAAGACTGCAGATTTTCCGGTGACAGGGAGAACACTGCTGTGAAGGTTTAGATTAAAGTTCGCAGAGCTGATGATAGTTAATTTATTTTCAACAGGACTATAATTAAAAGGATGGATGGTTACAAGGATCCCCTTTACTCCATTAATTATAAAAGATTCGGAAATACTAATTGGATCATATGTTTTACCCGACGAATTATAGTAGTTTCTGTCAATCGTAAACGGCCTTTCGACCAAAGGATTGTTCTTCTCCCAGGGTTCCTGGAAAGGATAGATTTTAAGTTTTAGTTCACGGATTTCAGAAACCACCCTTTCAATGTTTACTGAGGGATTTTCTTCTCCGTATGGAATGAACATATCGAATGACAGCTGAGGAAGGGCTGGTAATCCTGCTTCATTTACAACCCCGTAACCCGGAATCTCTATAGTGTAATAATTTTCATTATTTGCGGTTACCGTGTTTAACTGGTATGGAGGCAGATCGAAATTGATCGTGTATCCGGAAGAGTTTTTAACTAAGGTTACACCTTCGGGTGTAAATGCCAGAGAATCAGTTATAAAAGTAATTGAAAGGATGAGTACAAGAAGGATGTATAATTTTTTCATAATCTCCCCGGAAATTTATGAATGATAGTTTCTAATATCGTGGCGGGAGCTAAGCTATAACAAATCTTGTATTATTATATAATCGTGATATTTGCTTATATCAAATATATAAAATTAGGGGATAAAAAAGGCTGCCTCAGGAACCTGCCGGGACAGCCTTAAGTTCAATCTACATTTCGACTGCGTTAACGCTTTCCGAATGCATCACTTTTTCCAGCGCCTGATCCAGGTCAGCAATAAGATCATCAACGTTTTCAATACCGACCGATAATCTTACCAGTCCGTCCGTTATCTCTGCTGCTTCTCTGGCATCTTTTCCCATTGAGAAATGAGTCATACTTGCCGGATGTTGTATAAGACTCTCAACTCCGCCAAGACTTACAGCCAGCTGACAGAGCTGAACAGAATTCATAAGCACTTTTCCGGCCTCAAATCCCCCTTTGAGTTCAAATGTAATCATACCGCCGGGACCTTTATGCTGTTTCTGTCCTGTTTCGTACTGTGGATGACTCTTTAACCCTGGGAATTTTATCCATTTTATAGCCGGATGTTTCTCAAGCCATTCTGCCATCTTCTGAGCATTGCTGCAGTGACGTTCCATACGTATGGAAAGAGTTTTCAATCCCCTGTGAACAAGGAACGAATTAAATGGATCTATCACTCCGCCTGTTTGATTTAAAGTTTTGCGTAACTGAATATAGGCTTCTTCATCTTTTACAATTATTATTCCGCCGACAACATCTGCGTGACCATTTAAGAACTTGGTAAGGCTGTGCATAACAACATCGGCACCAAGAGCAATTGGATTCTGAAGGGCAGGACTCATAAAGGTGTTGTCAACAACAACTTTAGCATTATGACTATGAGCGATCTTTGAAACTTCCTGTATGTCGGTAATACATAGGGTTGGGTTGCCCGGGGTTTCGACGTATACAACTTTGGTATTTTTCTTCATTGCGATTAATACATTTTCCGGGTCAGAAGTGTCAACGAAGGTGGTTTCAACCCCGAACTTTTTCATTATAGTATTAAGAAGTGTAGTAGTTGGTCCGTATACCGAAGATGAACATACAACATGATCGCCAGCCTGTGTAAGACTTGCAAAGATTGTGTGAACAGCCGCCATTCCGCTTCCGCATCCAAGAGCCTTGTGGCCTCCTTCGAGCTCTGCTATTGCATTTTCCATCGCTTCGACGGTAGGATTAAGCATTCTGGTGTAAATGTAGCCTTTTCGTTCTCCCGCAAATAGAGAAGCACCATGTTCAGCTGATTCAAATTTAAAGGTTGATGTCTGATAGATTGGTGGAACTACGGAACCAAATTCATATTCATCTATTCCTGCATGGACGCATTTAGTCTGGAAATCTTGTTTTGAGTGGTCTTTCATTTTTATCTCTCTCCCTGAATAACTCCGAACGGAGGGTTTTTAACATTAATTCAATAATTAGAAGATTAAAATTACGTTTATTGCCAGAGAAAGTAAAATTCTGTTTATCCCCTCCGGGGATAGCAGGGATGTGAGAGCTGGCAAAGTTACAAGTGTTGAACATCTAAAGATGTTCCTTCCCTCAGGAATCTCTAACCTCCGAAACCTTGGAGAGGTTGAATATTTGTAAGTTCAACATCCGTGATCCTTTTCTCTCAAACTTTGCCAGAACCTCATAGAGGTTCAACTCTCTATAAAAAGTATAGAAGGGGGGCCGGGGCGGTCTCGGGGGTATAAGCTTGTTTCAGGCCGACAGATGGCCGACAGATGGCCGACAGATGGCCGACAGAGATTGAGGTATATAATTGAAGATGTCTGGTGTAAAAAGAACCACAGGGTCAGATAAACAAAATGTTTCTGACCCTGAAAGTTAAATAAAAACAGATTAATTTTCTTCGGGCTGAAGCTGTTCAGTGACAGAAAGTTCCTCCATACCCTTCTTCCTCCTGAATACTTTCCTGAAGAATGAGGAGATATTCTCTTTCCACATTTCAGCTCTCATGTAAATTACCGGAACCAGAACTAGTGTAAGAAACATCGAACTTATTAGCCCGCCGATGATTGCCCATGCAAGTCCCGATTTCCATTCAGAACCTGAATCCGTTGCTATCGCCAGAGGCAGCATACCAATTACCATAGCTGTTGTGGTCATAAGTATCGGCCTGATCCTGCTCTTTCCTGCTTCTATCAACGCATCGTAAGAACTCAAACCATCCTCCCTTCGTTTCTGGTTGGCGCGGTCCACCAACAGAATGGCATTCTTACCTACCAATCCTATCAGCATAATTATACCAAGTATCGAGAAGATGCTAAGCGACTTCATAGTCAGCGCCAGTGCAAGCAGCGCTCCTACCATTGCAACAGGAATCGAGAACAGAACCACAAAAGGATACAAATAGGAATCATACAGAGCAATCATAACCATATATACGAATAGAATTGCGGCAAGCATTGCCAGCCCGAGGTCACCGAAAGAATCGGACTGGTTTTTAAGATCGCCTTCATAGGCTACATCCACACCCGCAGGGAGTAAGCCGGCATCTATCTCTTTCTGTATGTCCTGCCCAATACTTCCACTTGGCCTTCCATTGACCTGCGAGAAGACCGTAATAGAATTTATCCTGTTTCTTCTCTGTAGCTTTGTGGGACCAGTTGTCTGATAAACATCAGCAAACTGCTGAAGCTGAATAAGTTCCCCCTTGTTATTCATAAAGGTCAGGTTTTTTACATCGGATATCTTTGAGCGGTCAAATCTATCCAGCGCAATACGCAGATCATAATCATAATCACCATCTCTGAACTTAGAATCATCATCACCGCTTAGCGCCACTCTTAATGCGGAGCCTACTTCAGCAACATTTAAACCTAGCTCTGCCATTTTGGCCCTGTCTACGTCTATTCTCGTCTCGGGCTTTCCGTCTTCTGATGAAAGCCTTACATCGGCAGTTCCCGGAATCTTCTTTAATGCTGTTACCAGCTTCTCGGCCCCTTGCTTAACCAGTTCCCTGTTGGGTCCGGAAACAATCAGCTGAATCGGTGTCTGGTTGGCGGTACCGAAAATTCCAATCGGGTTAACCCTGGCCTTAACACCCGGGATCTTCATTGCTTCTCTCTTAATAATATCTCCAACATCATCGGTGCTTTTTTCTCTTCTGTCTTTAGGCACAAGAGCAACATCTATTTCAGAAGCATTATTGGATGATTGTCCCAGCAGACCTTCATTCGAAGCTCCCACAGTAACGAAAGTATTCTTTACTTCCGGAAGTTTGTTTATATATTTTTCAACCTTCTGGGTAATATAGTTTGTATTCTCAATTGAAGAACCTGAAGGCATTTCCAGAATGACTGCAAATTCACCACGGTCCGACTGTGTTATGAACTCGCTGCCTATAAATCCCGCCGGTATAAGTGTGAATGAGGCGAAGAACAAAACTATAGTAAGCGTAATAACCTTCCACCTGTTATGCAGGGCCCACTTTAATACACTAAGATAGTGTTCAACAACCTTATTAAAGGTATTCTCGAACCAGATTGCAAAACGTCCGATGATTGTTCGCTTTGTCAGTTTTTCAAGTTTGCCTATCCTTGAAGCCAGCAAAGGTGTAACCGTAAATGATACAAACAAAGAAAGCAGAGTTGCGATTACTACCACAACAGCAAACTGACGGATAATGTTGCCTACAAGTCCTCCCGTTAAGGCCAGAGGAACAAATACCACAATATCAACCATTGTGATTGCAAGTGCCGCAAATCCTATTTCATTCCTTCCTTTCAGAGCAGCTTCCTTCTTATTTTCACCCTTCTCCAGATGATGGTGAATGTTTTCAAGCACCACAATAGAATCATCCACCAGGATACCCACGATTAATGATAATCCGAGAAGCGTCATCAGGTTAAGTGTGAAACCGAAGGCGTACATTACAATAAAAGTTGAGACCATCGAAGCCGGAATCGCCAGCATCACTATAAAAGAATCACGCATACTGTGCAGAAATAAAAGCATAACAATAGCAACAAGCACAACTGCAAGGGCAAGATCGAATTTAACACCGTTCGCCGCATCAATGGTAAACTGTGAACCATCTTGTGCTATGTTAAATGAGACTCCCTGCTCCTTATAATCTAATTCCATCTTTGCCACCTCTGCACGCACAAGCTTACTTATTTCAACGGCGTTCGCGTCTGTCTGTTTCTGAACCAGCACACCAACGGAAGGAACGTTATTAATTCTATTCAGCATCGCCATATCTTTTGTGCCGTCATAAACTTCTGCAACATCATCAAGATGAATGTCGCTTCCGTCTTTGGAACGTGCAACTACAAGGTTCTTAAGTGCATCTATCGAACTGAATTTCCCGGCTATCCTTACTATTAACTGTTCTTTACTGTCCTCTACTTTACCGGTCGGGAAATCCAGGTTTGATGATTTTATTGCCTGGGTTACCTGGAGTATTGAAAGTCCATAACCCTTAAGCTTATCCGCACTAAGGTTAACTCTTATTTCTCTCTCATCTCCTCCAACCAAAGTAATCTGTCCAACCCCCGGTATTTTTGCCAGTCTCGGCTGGATCCTATCCTTTATAAATTGGTAGAATTCTGTAGAAGGCATTTTGCTGGTAACCCCCATCCTTAAAACGGGGATTTCATCCAGTGCAAACTTTGATATTGTCGGAGGCTTTGCATCAGTAGGAAGCCGGGTAAGTATTTCATTCACCTTCCTCTGAGCATTCTGCAAAGCGATATCAACATCAGCCGACTGATTAAACTGAATCATCACAAAAGAAACCCCTTCTGAAGAGGTCGAGTTTACAGCATCTATCTCATCGAGTGTCGAGATTGCATCTTCAATTGGTTTGGTTACGGAAGTCTCAACCTCATTTGGCGAGGCACCGGGATACACTGTCGCGATCGTAATAACAGGAGGTGTTATTTTAGGAAGAAGCTCATAATCGAGCTGGGTATAGCTGTATATACCAAGTACTGTCAGTGCGGCAAATATTACAACTATCAGCGTAGGTCGTTTTATTGCTAATTCGGTTATTGTCATTTTTATAATCTCCTAATCCTGGTTAATAACATATACTGCAGTGTTTTCCTCAAGATTATTCTGTCCGTTCACAACAACTTTGTCTCCCTCGTTTAATCCTTTAATTACCTCGAGGTTGTTGTCATATGTACTCCCCACAGTGACTTCTTTAAGGTGGACAATACCATTCTCAACTATGAATACCTGCGGTTCTTTAATGCTTCCGAGTAAAGCGTCACGCGACACTATCAGCCTTGGCTCAGTTGTTTTAGAAACAAAAGATACCTTTCCGAACATTCCCGATTTCAAAGGATGTTCCTTGCTGTTAACCAGTGATATTTCAACCGGGTAATTATGCGCCTGGTCTCCTTTATCACTGATTGTTGATATCGCTCCGGCAAACTGAACTCCCGGATAAACATCCGTTGTTACTGTAACTTTATCACCTTTTTTAAGAGAGAACACATCTTTTTCTGCTACGCCTACTTTTACTTTAAGTTTTGATATATCAACAATGTTTGCCACAGGCATATTTTTGTTGACATAAGTTCCCATATCAACATTACGCGCGGTAATTATCCCTGAAATGGGAGCGGTAATTTTTGTATTCTCATAATCCCTTTTTGCGGCTATATACATTGATTGGGCATTATAGTAAGCCAGCTTTGCCTGTTCATACTGAACATCTGATACCGATTTATTTTTATATAAAGCCTCGTACCTCTGAAAGTCTTTTTTTGATTTTTCGAAGTTTACCTGGGCGGTCTGATACGCACTTTCTTTCAGCTCATCATCAAGCTGTGCAAGTATTGATCCGGCCTGTTTATAATCTCCCACATTGGCAAACATCCCTGTTACTTTTCCCTGTGCCTCTGAAATGACCTGAACATCATTTTCTCCCACAATCGTCCCCACAAGTTCTATATTATTAGATACTTCTTTCTTTTCAACAGTGGATACTGTTACGGGATATGCGCTTATCTTATCGTTCTTAGCTTTTGCTTCAAGCTGAGTGCGATTATTAAGCAGCACCAGAATTAATGCCGCGAACAGAACAAACGAAATGACGTAATACTTTAGCTTTTTCATATTATATGCCCTCGATATTTATTTACCAATTGATTTTTCTAAACCGGCTTTTGCAAGCTCATAATCCGCTTGTGCCTGTATATAATTTGTCTTTGCCTGTAAAAGGGCAAATTCAGCATCAAGCAGATCTGAGTTCAATGCAAGACCATTCTTAAATGTTTCATTTGTAACACGGTAGTTTTCTTCGGCCTGGCGAACGCTCTGGTTAGAGGCCAGGATCTTCTCTTTTGCTTTTAATAAATTCAGGTAATTCTGGGTTACTTCAAGACTGATACCGTCTTTCAGACTCTTATATCCATCCTTCACCTGCTCAAGCTGGGCTTCCGCCTGCTGTGTCTGATCGCTGGTTGCAAGCCAGTTCCAGATATCCCAGGAGAGACCGACACTTACATCCCAGGTATCGTTGAATTTATCTTCTGCAGGGAAAATGCGCTGATTGGGTCTCGAATAGTAATAATTGCCGGCAAGGTAGATCTGCGGATACCATCCTGATTCGGCCATCGTAACTCCGCTTTCACCGGCCTTGAGACGGAAATCCATTGCCTTAAGCTCCGGCCTGTTCTCCATTGCCTGCTGAATCAGCTGATCAGCATCTGGTGTATTATCATCCTCCATCATAACATCAGTCTGCACTTCTGCATCGGTTGACAAAGGCAGCCCTATTACGTTATTAAGATTACTCCGTGCAAGCTTCACCCCGTTGTCTGCGTCTATCTGACGAAGCTGTGCATCGGCAAGCTGAACCTGAACTTTTAATACATCGTTCTTTGTTGAGATACCGTTCTCATAAAAATTCTTAACATCAGAAAGATGAGCTTTAATGAGATCTATGTTTTCATCCACAACACTTTTTACTTTAGTTACTTTAAACAGGCCCCAGTATGCATTTTTAATATCATAGATAAGCTGTTGTTCATCTCTCGTATATTCCTGCTTCTGTGCTTCAAAAGTATATTCAGCGATATTAGAACTGCTTAACAGCTTGAAGCCTGTAAATATGGGCTGCTGAAGAGAAAGCTTAATATTGTAGTTGTTTACAATAGAGGGAGAAATATTAAAATTACCGAAGGGTGTATTAAGTATAAAAGGTTCAATTTCACTGAGTCTTGTATAAGAAGCGTTTAGTTTTAATGACGGAAGTCTGTAAGTGTTTACCTCGCTCCATCTTGCTTCGGTATAATTAACTTTCATCTGTGAGGAATGAATTAGCTCACTGTTTTTTAGTCCGATTTGAATACTCTCTTCCAGGGAAAGATTGCGCGATTCCTGGGCAAATGAATCAACAAATAAAATTCCTGTTAAGAGAAATATTAAAATTCCTGTTAGTCCGGATTTCATTACTGATTTTCTCCTTTAATTATTTCTTCACCGTTATATGACAGATACTCCTTGCGTCCCTCCTCAGTTAATGTTCCCTCAAAGATTATCCTGATTATCGCATCAAAAACCTGGTTAGCTGAATATGGAAGCTGACTTAACGTTTCAGGATTTATCAACCCCTGGATTGCATGCAGATAGAAAAGAACAATAAGCTGCCTGTCAATATCTTTTCTGAATACTCCTTTTTCTACTCCCTCATTTATAAATGTACTGAATCTTTTAACAGCATTAGCTTTACGAAAATCATGGATCTCCTGCCAGACTTCCGGGATGTTTTTATGAAGATCTTCCAGCAGCGGTCCATGAAGCTTCGTAGTCTGTTTGCCGATGAAGTTCATTACTGATTTTAGCTTATCCATAAAATCCATCTCTTTATTACTCCAGACAAACTCTATATGATCATCAATTGAACATTTCATAGAGGTTATCATCTCTTTTACAAGTGCTTCCTTACCTGGAAAGAACTTATAAAGTGTTTTTTTGCTCATCCCAAGGCTGGCTGCAATTTCATCCATCGTAACTTTTGAGTACCCGAACTGGATGAACATCTGTTCGGCCTGAGTCAATATCCTCTCTTTAATCTCTTTTTCTTCATGCATCTCTCTATATCTCCTTTTTCCGCTGAACACTGAATTAGTTTATTGAGTTTCCACTCTGAGATAAAAAAAACAGATTGTTCGTCTGTCCGTTCCAAAAGGAAACTCATATTGTTTTTTCGGTTTCCAAATGTATGTCTTATTCAGATCAGATCCAAATTAATTCTTATGAGCGGTATCAAAACCAGCAAAATCAGAATATTTTTAATCTGAACGGTCTTAATTGCCATATTGACGCCAGGTTTTATGCTGCCAGGTATATTTGTCGCCAGGTTTCAACCCGCGGATAATTGTAACCAACTAAGTTAAATTACCGTCAGTTCCCTTAACCGACGGACTGATGCACCAGCTAAGTTAAATTACCGTCAGTTTCAACTGACGGGCCTTAGATATGCCGCACAACCTCCCTCAGGCTTTAGCCATTCCCGGCATTCATTCATTCTCTAAGGAGGATTCGTAGAATTTTTTGTAGTTTTTTATGGCATTGAAAACTGCTTCGGCTATTTTTTCCTGTCCTTTTTTACTTGAGATATAATTAGCATCGTGCCTGTTGGATATAAATCCTGTTTCAACCAATACGCTGGGCATAGAGGCACCCACAAGCACATAAAATCCCGCCTGTTTCACTCCGCGTGACGGAATGTCTGTGTGCACAGAATAGCTCTTATCAACCAGTTCTGAGAACCTTTCAGAATAGCGCATATACGCTGAATGCGCCATACTTACCAGTATAAAATTCTCATCCGTAAGTTTCTCATACCTTTTAGGATTTTCTTCATACTGAATTACGCTGTTTTCTCTTTCGGCTATAGAGATTGCCTCTTTGGTTCTACCGGGTCTTAGCAGGTATACCTCAAACCCGCTGGCATCAGTAGGTTTCTTAGGTGTGGAGTTACAATGAATCGAAATAAAAAGCTTGCCGTCATTCTCATTGGCTATTTGTCCCCGGCGGTAAAGTTCAACGAAGGTATCGTTCTTCCTCGTATAAACTACTTTAACGCCTTTCATCTCTTTTTCAATAAGCCGGCCAAGCGCCAGGGTTACTCCCAGGTTTACATCCTTTTCCTTAACTCCATTCACACCAATAGCGCCGGCATCCTTGCCTCCGTGTCCAGCATCCAGCACAATCACATCGAACTTCCACTTTTCTTTATTTTTATCATTATCAACCGTATTTGAAAATACTTTGTTGTGTATTGCAATCAGTATATCCTTGCTGCCGTCAACATTCAGAACTTCACTGGATGAATAATCCTTCCCGACGGTGAATTCAAATTGGGTATCGGGACCGATATTCTTAACGTTAATATCTTTAACAATTCCTTTCTTGCCAACAGATGCCAGACGGCTTAAATCAGCACTCACCTTCCTGAAAATAATTGTAAGCAGTCCATTTTTATAGCTGCTGTAATATGAGGGTATGCGTTTGTTGGTTCTAACTCTTATCAGAGTACCGTTTGCTTTCTGCTCAATCTTTAGATCTGTGATATTTAGCTTTGCGGTGGTCTCATCGGGAACCTCATTCGACAGTTTCCCTCTTATTGCTATCCTCCGGTCGCTCTCTATAACAATATCCTGTCCTGAAGCCTTCCTGAGAATGTCGATTGAGTAACGTAAAGGAATGTAAATATTATTATCAAGTAAATAGGTTGAGGTAGGAAGCTGATATATATTTTCTGTTTTGTTGTCCTTTGAGGTAAGGATAATAAATGGATTCTGTCCGGTTATCTTCAGATTATGTTTGGGATACTTAAGTTCGATTTTCTTAGTTTCATCGTTGATATAATATGATGCAGAGGTTGCATCGGCGAAGTGATTTATCGAAAAATATATTATGCCCTGGCGTATGTAGACTGGGATATAGGTTGTACCCTTTGAGGTATTAAGTACAATCTCATCTGCATTCTGTGCAAATATTAAACCCTGTAATAAGATTAAAGCACTAACTATAAAATAAAATGGTTTCAGCATATTCCATATCTTCATCTATCCGATAAATGGGATGAAAAATCCGCTCTTCTTTTTGTATTCTTTATA
This sequence comes from uncultured Bacteroidota bacterium, assembly GCA_963839165.1. Taxonomy (GTDB): domain Bacteria; phylum Bacteroidota; class Ignavibacteria; order Ignavibacteriales; family Ignavibacteriaceae; genus DATFVA01. The sequence goes on from CAWIUG010000036.1 coordinate 471,342, forward strand.
CTCATCTTTAAAGTATTTTGCAAGTAGTCTTTCCTCCATCATTGCTCGCATTACCAGTAAGGGTATCTCAATTACGGCAAAAGGAAGTACAATATAACTCAGCAATGCTGCAGCTGCTCCAAGGTCCATTAACATTTGAGCAAGGTACTGAGGATGCCTGATGACCCTGAAGATCCCCTTTGTAATAAGCATATGGTCTTTATGAATCAGTACGTCCTGGGAATAACTTTCAGCAAGAGTCTTAACAGATAAGATCTGTATCCAGGAGAAAACCAGGAAGAAGAAGAGTCCTGCGATCCTTACAGCTTCATACGCTGGAAGATATTCTAGTGTACCTATACGAAAGACTCCAAGTATAATTCCGACAAGGGTTATTGTTGATAAATATACAGGTACAGACTGCAGATAACTTTTGGGTTTTTCCTTCGCCGCGCCAACGGCTGAGCGAAGCCCTCTTTTTGCACCCGAATAATGAGCGCCGAACGTTGCAACAACGTTGAGACCTACTATAATATTAATTGGATCCATAAAAGTGAGAGTTTGTGAAAAGTAAATAAACCATATCGAAAAATACAAAGAAAATCAGTCTGTTTTCCTTCCATGTCTCTTCATAATTTCCGCCCACTCCTCCATATTCAGCTGTTCTGATTCGTCAATCAGCATGATTGGAATGTCATCCTCTATACGATATCGCCGGCGGGTTTTTTTATCGGTTGAAACAAGGGTTTCTCCATCAAGCACAAGATCTGCTTTTGTTTCGGGACAGCATAAAATGTCCAGTAACTCTTTGCTTATCATAAAATTCTCCGGATTTTTTTCTAAATTAAAATTAAAATAGATATTCTACAAATGCATTTTTTCACCTTACGGATGATGGTATTTTTACACCAGCGGTATTGACTCAAATAGATTTGAACCTTAGATTTCCGTCCGATTCCCAAAAATTTTTCTTCTAAGGGGCGATATATGACTACCTGAGAACTGTTAAATCTGGTCATAATAGCGTTATACATTTCCATCCGGCAAAGCAATAGCATTATGCCATAAAGTCTGTCTTAGGCAGCCTCTTCTTGTTTAATTAATTTATTCTTTCGACATATATTTATTTTCCTTAGGTTTACCCTATTCTTTATACCAATTAATATCACCGGAAAAATCAATGAGTAAGAGAAGGAAGGGTAAGAGATTTCTGAAATTCCTTGGATATCTTTTTCTGATCCTGGTCGTATTGATTATCGGGGGATATATTTACTTTAACCTGACTTACCCTAAAACTCAGCCGGCAACGGAAGTTGAGATTTATCCCACTCAAAAAAGAATTGACCGGGGAAATTACCTGGTTAACCATATTACGGTTTGTCTCCCCTGTCATTCTCAGAGAGACTGGTCGGTTTTCTCAGGACCCGTAGTTCCGGGTACAGAAGGTATGGGAGGGCATAAGTTTGAGGAAGATGTTCCAGGAACAATATATGCCAGCAATATAACTCCTTCCGGTATTGGAGAATGGACTAACGGTGAGGTTTTGAGGGTTGTTACTACGGGAGTTGCCAGGGATAATAGGGTACTTTTTCCGCTAATGCCCTACCCCGAATATCACCGGATGGGGATGGAAGATCTGTACTCAATTATTTCATATATAAGGACTCTCAAACCAATCGTACATGAGGTGCCCCTTAGTAGTATTAATTTTCCCATGAACCTCATCATCAAAACAATCCCCCCTGAATCCTATACCCCGATTACTTCGATAGATGAATCAATGACTATCGATTACGGTAAATATCTCGTTGCTATAGCAGGGTGCAGAAGCTGCCATACCCCTATGGATAAAGGTGAATTTATTGAAGACCTCGATTTTGCTGGTGGAACTTCGTTTACCGTTAATGGGGGCTCTGCGAACTCAGCTAATATAACTCCCGATATAGAGACCGGTATCGGAAGATGGACTAAAGAGGATTTCCTTTTGCGCTTCAAACAATTTGAAAATAAAGTGATAAAAGTTAAGCCGGGTGAATTTAACACACCAATGCCATGGACATTATACGCCGGAATGACCCATCAGGATCTTAGCGCCATCTATGATTATATTAAAACAGTTCGGCCCGTACATCATAAAGTCGATAAGTTTGAAACAGAAAGAAAAAACCAAAAATGAAATTAAAAGATTACCTCGTCAAACCGGAAACTAAAGTTTCATTAGCGGGATTTAATACTTCCGATACAGGAAAATTTCAATCAAAAGGTGATGCAAAAGAATTTCTGAAAGAGAATGTGAAGAAAATGTTTTCGCTTCAGAATATGCTTTACGCATTCGATAAATACTCTCTCCTTATAATCTTTCAGGCAATGGATGCTGCTGGAAAAGACGGAACTATAAAACACGTTATGTCGGGTCTGAATCCCCAGGGTACGCAGGTATTCAGCTTTAAGCAGCCGTCACCGGAAGAACTTGATCACGATTACCTCTGGAGGATCCATAAGCATGTTCCTGAAAGGGGGAGAATCGGCATCTTTAACAGATCGCACTACGAAGAGGTGTTGGTTGTAAGGGTGCACGACCTGATTAAAAATCAAAAGATTCCTCCGGGATTGGTGAACAAGGATATCTGGACTATCCGGTACAGGGAGATAAACGATTTCGAAAAGTATTTATACGAAAATGGAACTATCATCCTGAAATTTTTCCTTAACGTTTCTAAAGAAGAACAGAAAAAAAGATTCCTGAAAAGGATTGATACTCCCGAAAAGAACTGGAAGTTTTCTGCATCAGATATTGATGAACGGAAATACTGGGATAAATACCAGGAGGCTTACGCTGAAGCAATATCCGCGACTAGTAAAAAACACGCACCGTGGTACATCATTCCTGCTGATCATAAATGGTATATGAGGTATGCCGTATCCCAGGTTATAGTTGAGACGCTTGATGATATTAAAATGTCCTACCCCGTTTTGTCCGAAGAACAGCTTGCTGATCTCGAAAGCTCCAAAAAGCAGCTTCTCGGAGAAAACTAACTTTTTGGTTGTGAATTAAAATCCATCTTTATGGAAGGCTGTTTTTCTTTTCATCCAGATACTTTATCCATTCTTCCCGGGGATACAAGGCTGGTGCTGCTATTATTTTACCGCCAAATCCAATATATCTGAATGTCATCATCTGGAGAGAGGTAACCTCCGCTTTACTAAGCCTTGATTCAAAAATTTTTACGTGTTGTTCAGAACTCAATTTTCCCAGATACTTGTTTAACAATTCTCTCCTTTTTTTCTCAAGCAGCAGATCTTTTGCAGCCTGAATACTCTTTTCAATCTCGTTTCTCGTTATACCGGATTTCTTTTCAAGGACATTAAAAATAGTGTACTTACCATTCATCATTAAAGGGCCATAAGAACTTCCGTCATCTAAATCGGATAAAACGGCACCGATTTCTCCGAGCTGGGAAGCATACAGCCATACAGCCCCTGCTGTATCCGGAGTTTGGTTTTTTCTATTTATTTTATTCAGTATTTCAGCAGCTTCATCGATATTATCAAGGGAGAAGATCTGTAATCTCAGTTGGATATCCTTTAAAACCTCATCCTGATGTGACTCATAAAATTTATTTAATTCAGTATCAGTAATGCTGACTGTATCCATAATTTCATTAGCAAATTGAAAGGAGCGGTAAGCATTCAGGAATGTCTGGGTATTATAATTTACTCCGGGATCATTCTCTAAGCCCATTTCCACTGCTTTATTAGTGAGGAAATAGTTCTGTACAATGAATTTCATTGCTTTATGAAGGGAAAAAGTGATTTCCCGAACTGAGGTATCAAGTGGAGCAAAACCAGCCAGAGACAAATTATCAAAGATGTATCCAAGGGATAATTCACCACCGTCGAACTTCAACATCGGGGCCCGGGGATCGAATGTAAAATTATCTTTTAGCTCCCTTAATTCAGTACGGCTTAAATAGTACCCCCCTTCAAAGCTTGCAGGCCGATGGGAGGACAAGATACGTTTTATCTTGTATACCAATGGGTTAAATATTCCATAATTTACATTAACTTCAATTCCTTTCATTACTACAAGAATATAATCCCGTCCTGATTTGTAGCTTTTTCTATAAGAAAGAAACTCTCGTACCATCTTCGAATTCTTTTCAGGGGATGCGGAAGAAAAATTACTGTCTGGTTTTTTATCAATAATTCGGAATACAACCCATCCATCAACAGTATTCACAGGTTTTGAATTATAATTAATATCCTGGGCGAAGAAAGCATTTTCTATAGACTCATCTGATTCTCCGTACCCTATTTCCAGAGTGTCATGACATAAATTCAGGCTGTCAGCAAGGTGATATACATATTGGCCGCTCCTATTATTTATTTTTTGATAGAAGTTATCGGCCCAGATGCTATCCGGAAAATAAAAAGCATCAACTACATAAGTATTTTTTGAAAAGCTTATTGCCCTGGTTAATTCATCATCTGTTATCCTGATCTTTGATAAAACCTCCTGATGGAACAGAGCATCTCTTAAAAAGAGAGCTTCGATTTCATCTTTCAGGTATTTTTCATAAGGGTCTTTTGGTGAGGAGATTTTCGATTGATTTGAAAGTAACTTTTCAGCTATTAAAGAGTATAGAAATTCTCTTTTAGTTTCAGCCAGGTTGTCTTTTAATCCCTTACCTGGGTAGACGGTCATTTCGAAACGAGTAATAAATTCATCACTCTTGATCGCTTCCCCATTTACAATTGCTAGAGTGTCAGTCTGTGCAAAGGAAATATGAGTCGTCAGAAAGAAAAAGATCAATAAAAATAATGAGGCCCAAAAAGATTTAATAGTATTCATGCAGAATTTCCGATATTTCAGGTCTTTCAAAATAATTACATTTCAAATTCTGTTCAATTCATTTAATTTAGTATAGGGATGTAGTCAATAAAAAAGGGTCGTATATTTCAACGACCCTTTTGATTGATCTTATCGGGATGAATTACTTCATCAGTAACATTTTTTTACTAAGGCTTGTACTCCCGGCCTGCAGGCGATAGATGTAAACACCGCTTGATAATTTTGAAGCATCAAAGGTGGCGTTGTATTTTCCTGAGTTCTGATATCCCTGGAATATTGAGGTTATCTCCTGTCCCAGAATATTATAGACCTTCAGAGAAACAAAACCACTCTTAGGTACTGTATAAGTAATATTAGTCGTTGGGTTGAATGGATTAGGATAATTCTGACTCAGGGTATAAGTTTCCGGAAGATTATTATCAGGAACCTGTTCAATTCCGGTAGCTTGATCACCAAACATATTTACTCTGTATACAGTTCCTCCCGCAATAATGAGGCTTAGGAAATGATTTTGACTGAAACCGGCTTCATTATCAAGATAACTGGCACCAGAATTCAGAGTATCAACTCCGTCAAAAACTGCCGCGTATTTGAATTCAACAGTTGCAGGTGTACCCACAGGAAAATCAACTGATGTTGAGAATATATTATCACCGGCAGTTGAATCGGTGTGAGTTCCATCGTCATACAATTTAATTAAAGTGCTGGCAGTATCTGCAAATACCCAGTTAGATGGCCATTGCAGGGGAAGCGCACTTCCACCTAACCAAACGGATGTCAGGCCGGTGATTAGTGTATTATGGAACCTTTCATGAGCACCAGTCATATCAACCCTGAATAATACAGTATTGACACCTGTTGTTGGTGTAGCAACATGAACCTGTGGTACCACCGGACCTACAGTAGTATCAGCTGATGGAAAGGTAAGGATTCTGTTATCAATGCTTTCCCAGCCGCCATTAGTAAAGCTGTTTGCGGGATCGCAATGGAGTTTCCAATTTATTGTGCTTCCCGGAACCCCCGTAAAGGAAAGAGTTACGGTGAAGATTTGTGGATTTATCAGATCCTGATCCAATAACTTACCAGGTCCCCAATCTAGAGGAAATGTATCGCCCCTGACCTCTATAGAATCTGAACCAGGGGTAAATCCCTCATTCAGCAGGTTTGTCATATCAGCCTGGAAAGTAATATTAACTGTTATGCCAAGACTTGTTACATTATTAAAATAAACCAGGGGTGTGGTTTGCTCCGGATCCGCAGTTATATCATAAGTTCTGTTATCAACAGATTCCCATGTATCAGTACCATTGTTGACCTTCACATACTTATATTGTATAGTATGTGACGCTGCTGTATCCGGAAAAGGAACAGTAATTTCATAAATGGAATCATTAGTAGCTGAAGGTGAAAGCAGGAACATATACCCACCCCAATCAGCAGTATCACCTGCCATTGTCTGAAAATCACCACGGACAGCAACAGAATCTGTCGCGGGATCGAAAGTACCTAACTGCATTTGAATACCCATATGTACCTGAAATTTTACGTTTAGGGTTGCAAAGGCATTACTGGTATAACCATACAATAGTAATAGTATTGAGATGGTTAGTAACCTTTTAATCATATAGCTCTCCTTTCAAGAATGAACAAATAAATAATAATAGAACACATTATACTTAATATATTTAATATGAGAAGTAAATATTCTGATGAAATTCACAAAAATTATGAAAGCTTTCAAAATTTGACGGAAACTGCAAATTTCTGGATTTCATTCAATATTCCATAATTCTCATAAGCATAATCTAATTTAAAAGTGAGATTTGCGATGATCTCATATGCGAGTCCAAAACCTAGCGTCATTCCTTCCTCACTATTAGGAATGCCCAATGATTTATATCCAACTCTCGCATAGATCATTTTATTCCATTCATATTGACCACCAATATTTACATTTTGAGCATTATCATTAGGATGCAGGGCATCGACAGCCAGAGTAACTATATTATCTTCGGTTTTAATGACATCCATAGCTACCCCAATCCTGAATAAACAGAGGCAGCGGATACGTATTCGTATAATACTCAGCCGGAATTTTACTGTTGTTTCCAGCTATGGATTCATCTGGATCATGGGTAATGTAAAGATCTTCCCCGCTCATTCTCATATCAGTACCAAAATTGGAAATATTCATCCCAATCTTAAGATCATTGAATGGAGTAATATACAAAAGCCCGGCATCCAGGGCCCAGCCGGTAGCTGATTCATGCCATATCTGTTGCAAGGATCATTTTAGCAGTGCCGCCTATTGAAAAACTGATCGGTTAAATTTCTGGAATAGCTCAAGCCAAGTGATAAGTCTTTAGCATGACCAGTTCTTCTCCCGTTCCATCAGGAAGTTCCACAGTTGTAACCATATCACTCCCATAATCCAGATACGTAACGCTTAATCCTACCGCATTATGCTTCATCTAATGCTATTACTCCGCCAAAATAATTATAGCTGGTTCCAATCAAGTAATTAGTATGTTCAATAAGAAATTCGTTTCGGCCATTTCGTGAAATGCCGGATGGATTCCAATACAAAGCAGAAGCATCATCAGCGACTGCTACAAAAGCCCCACCCATTCCAATTGCCTAGGGCCCTGCACCAATTCCAAGGAACGGAGCAGCAGTGGTGCCAACTTTATCCTGTCAATAAGTAGTTTTAATTAGAAATAAACCAGATTATCAGTAATAAAAATTTATTCATAAAAAACCTCTTACTTTATAATCGCGAGTTTACCTGTTTTTTTACCAACGTCTGGGGCATCTATCAGGTAAAAATATACTCCATAGGCAACTTCGATATTTTCTCTGCTCCTAATGTCCCAGTCGACGGATCCATCATTAATACTTTGGCCTGGCGGCATTTCAAGCTTCCTTACTAGTTCACCTCTAGCAGTATAAATATATATATTAGAGTCCTTAGGAAGATGTGTAAACGATATTTTCCTTTCACCTCTGCCGCTTGTGATCGTTGGTGGCAATGGTGGTTCCTGTGATGTTGCAGCAACGATATGGATTTGGTACTACACTTATATTTATCAACTGTGATGTTGCAAGCTGGTTATTAACATTTGCCGAACTCGTGGTAATTTCAAGCTGATCCTGCGACTTGAAAATGGTTTCGTCACTCTAATTTTTAATGTGTCTCCACTAGTCGGTTGGTAGCTTGCGGTATCGGCTCCGGATATCTGCAATAACCATGTAATTATTGTAGTATCCTGCCCGTATTTGTTTTGGTATTCTGAAGAAAATGATTCTGTCAAGAGAAGAGAACATCCCTTGTTACTGCAGCATCAAGATAACCATATGACATGTTCACCTGTTGATGCATCATAAATTCTAAAATTGGAGTTTACTTTTGGGACAGTGTATGGTTGATTATTATAAGTTAATGCAGAGCTGTTGATGTATCTGCCGGAGAATGAGTTTCGTCAAAAATCACATTATAATCTCTTGGATAAGCAAGACCCTGTTCCTTAACATTGGCAAGTGAAAAAGGAGATACCAAAAGATACTGATAATCTTTTTTAGGATGTGACTTGTATTCCATCTTGATACTGGAAGTATCAATATTTAACTTTCCAGTCATTATTGACATCAAGGTAAACCCCATCGAAAACATATTTATCCTGAAATCCCCTTGAGGGTGTCTGACTGAGAGAGGAGCATGCAGAATTGTATCCGGTAGCATTTTCGGATTTGAATAATTTAAAACAGAATAGACTGTGTTACTGGGATATAATTTATAACCTGATCCTGAAAAGTAACACGATAAGTTTTGTTTTTTACTGCATTAGGATTAACCACATTTAAATAAACTTTCCCGGTTCCAAAAACAGCTGTTCCGGGAACATGACCCAGTAAACTTGGTGCTTCGGGTCCTAGATAACCTGCCACAGAATTCTTGGGACTACATAACCTGTATTGACATCTACACTTACAGTTCCATTACTATTTATTGTAACAAATTTAGGATCTTCAGCAGGATAGAAATTATTCTCCGCGATCACCTGAAGTATATGCAGTTACTGCATAAAAATATCTTTGTCCGTTTTGAGAGATTTGTATCTACAAAATTATGAAGTAGCCCTGAATTATTACCCAGATAAAATCTGGGCAATTCAGCAAGATCCTGGGTTGCGGGTACAAAATAGCCGCTATACAGAATCCTTAAGCATCAAAGGTAGCAATTGGCTCACCTCCGCCTTCAGTAAATCCGGGATCGGTGGAACGATAAATTTTATATCCCTGGAAAGAAACATAGCCCTCAGCATTTACTATTCCAAATCAAAGTAACCTGTTTATCACCAGGAACTATGTTTAATACAGGTTTGGGCGGCGGTTTAAGAAAATCATAATTTGAATTGTAGATCTTCTGAGCAATCTGTTTATTCTTAAAAATATGATTACTATCTGCTCCAAAAACCAGGGCCAAAGAAAACCGTTCTGTTCTGTCTGGGAAGAAGAGGAAAATATCCTGAAGAATAAATAAAATCTCCATCCTGAGGTAAGAGAGGGATAACATCAAAATATCCTGGTTTCATTCTGTTCCAGAGATACTTCATTATTATTCATTGTAGGGGATGCAGTCTGATTAAAAAAGTTAAAACTTGTTAAACCGATTTGATCAGATTCATTGACATCAGTTTTATCAAAGTGTGGTTCACCCAAAGTGTAGGCATTCCATCACCTTCACCCATATCCTTTGTATCCGGCAATGCCATCTGCTCCTACATCATCCTTTAGAAGGATTCCAATCGCCATTTTCATCTCCTGACCAATGACATTTAATAATTGCAGGGTATTTCCCCGTAACAGGATCAGGTGCCTGGTATAATCGGGTACATAACCTGAATTACAATGTTTCCGGGCCACTGTCTCTCTTTTCATCAATAAGAGTATTATTTAAACTCCCTGATTGGTAAGATAATTTCTGTATGCTAAAGGTCTGGTTTCTGTTTTAATAACGTATACCGTTGTTACTTTTAAAGATCGCTTTGGTAATGCAGATCATGATTTTCATCTATAATACCATTCAGATTATCATCCAGTCCATTATTAATAATTTCAGCCAAGACCACCCATCATAAATTCTGTAAGATTGTCCCAGAGAATAAACCTAGCCGTATCGGTGAAACTCTGTAGTAAAGTGTCAAGTTGAATGATCGTTCTTTCATAAGTGGAAGAATTAATTAACAACTATTTCATTATCCGGCCAATTTGGATTGGTCCCGGATCAGTTCTATGAGAGGGTGCGGATTGCTGATATGCGTTTGCACGAGAATTAAATTGAAAATCGTTTTCCTGAAAGGTTGGATGCATTAGGATCGACTAGCATCATTATCATTATCAATGGCATCATATCCGTTACCAGGACTTTCAAGATATGCATAACCTGCAAATCCTGTATTTCGTTCTAACTCCGGAAAACCTGATCAAGAGGAATCCATAACGGATCTGAAGTCATAATCATCATTGTCCCAATTATAAGTCAATTATTGTTTAGATCAAAATATCCAAGATCATCCCTGCAATCGACATAAGCTTGTCCTACATCTCCTACACAGCCTCCCAACTACTTCACCAAAACATACTTTAGTTATAATTTGTATGTTCCGATATTGGTTATATCATAAACCAGAATACAACATCCTGAGCTTGAATTTGAGACCATTGCATTCCTCTGACACTTACTAAAAGTCCCATACCATTACGGTTGTATCAGTTGTATCAGGATGGAATTTAAAATTAGTTCTGTATTGAGGATTATTGTCGGGTGCGTCATCAATAACGAAAAATGTTTCCTGATCGGCTCCTCATACGCCTTTACCAAAATAACCATCCCAAACGGGCTGCCCCTGTCGAATCGACCCAGGATCGGATTGTCAGGCCAGAAGGAGGCCAGGTGAATTTCTGGCAGTATTTTTAGCTACGGTATCCTGATTTGCATTAACATACCCTGGTTCAGGAGCGAATCCCTGAAAGTGTCCGTCGACGGGGTCAGTCTTTGCTGCCTGTCCTGTACGCGGACCTGTTGTGATTGTAACTGAATGCAGTGTATCAGGTATTCCATCCCCATTATAATCACGGATCGGGAGTTCAATTCCAACAAAGGAGTAACATCACCTATATAACCATCCTGTGTTGCCGGGTATGGCCAATATCCTCTAAGATCTGAAGGATTTGTACCTGCTATAGATCCATCATTACTATACGTAATCGCGGTTCTATTTCCATTGAGTAACCCGAACCGGGTATATAGACTGGTTCCACGGTGACTTTTTGCCCATCTGAATATAATCGAATTTTCCTGAGCAAATATAAAAACGGTTGAAACCGTAATAATAATAACGACAAAATATTTACGCATATTTAAACCTGTGTCTTAAAATGAAAATGTGGTACCGAATTCAACCCTTCTTGGCTCGGAATAATAGTTTGGCCGGGTAAACCAGTCCTCTACAGAGGATACCTGCCGGGGGCCGCCTATTCTTAATTGCTGCTGTTCATCAAGAGACCAATCCGGCTGACCTGTATCTGTGAAAACCTGAGTAGGGTTTTTTATATCAAACAAATTATTAATCCGTAAAAACAGAGAGACTATAGAAGCATTACCAATTCTGAAGTCCTTATAAAGACGCACGTCAATATCGGTGCTGGCTGGTATATTTTGAGAGTTATATACTAATGTTCCGACATTGGTTATTCCCTGGGGAGTAAAAGGCTGTCCCGTACTAAATCTAAAAATGAGACTTCCGCCCCAATCTTCCGTTTTATCTACGTAATTAAAAGTAGCATTCACGGTATGTGTCTGATCCCAATCCAGAGGAATTAACTGGGTTTCAGGCTGTACCCCGCTGTTTCTCAGGTTGAATGATGTTGCTGGATCAGAAGCATTTCCTTTTGCTGTTTGAAATGTATAATCAAGGGTGGCAGATATTCCTTCGGAAAATCTTTTATTAACTGATAATACTATACCCCTGACAAAACCAAAATCTGTATTAACATATTTACTATAAATTTTTGTTCCGCCAAAGGCATATTGAATTTCATTAAGTGTTCCAGCCAGGTTCCTTATATCCCTGAAATAACCTGTTATATCTATTGCAATATCGTCGGTTAATTGCTGCTGAACACCTAATTCACCGCTGGTTGTTTGTTCAGGTTTCAAATCCGGGTTACCAATAATCCCAAGGTTTGTGCTGCCGCCTGTTACAGGAAGTTTATACATTGGATTTTCGTACAATCTTTCAAATGAGGGAATCTGAAAAAACAGACCGTATGAAAAATGAATGATTCCTCTGTCGGTTATAGGAAATGAAACACCAAGCCTTGGACTAATTTGCCATTTGTCGGAGGCTTCTTTGTACCAATATGTCATCCTCTTTGCAACTGCCTCACTGTGTGTCCCTCCTGGAGCCACTACACTGTCCTGATTCTGGGGTTTCAGGGGAAGATAAATATTTGGATCAGAAGGATCAGATAATATTTTACCATCTGGATGGAAGTAATCAAATCTCAATCCGAAATTCACTATTAATGATTGAAATTCCATTTTGTCCTGTGCATAAAATGATGCCTGCCAGGGTTTATGCTGATAGAATTGGTTATCCTGACTTTCGGTGGACGGTATTACAGGTGGTTCCTGAAGAAAAGGTTTGCCATCGGTTACTGGGTCACGATTATTATCAGCCTGTGACATATGTAAGTTGATATTATGCAGGTATAATACGTAGGAGTTGAATAATGCTCCTACCTTGAATTCATGATTATTCGAAATCTGGCTGGTCAGATCTATTTTCGCTACATAGGTATTGGTACTTCTTACATTGTGTGTCATATTTGTACCGCCGGTATAAAATGTCGCTTCCGGAGCGGTTAGTAGTTTGGTATTAACATATTTCTGATCGAAAGGGTCTTTCCTATTAAATAATTCAGAGAGCGAAAAAGATGATTGATCAAGGTATTCCCTGTAATCAGTAGAATAATTAGACAAACCAACTGTGTA
>CAWIUG010000037.1:0-8510 GCA_963839165.1 uncultured Bacteroidota bacterium
AAGACAGGAATCAATTTCCCTCAATTCCAAAGTCTCATGTTATTTTTCAAACTGTGTGCCATTTTTGACATATTAAATTTTAATCTATTACACTCTTTTGAGACAATCATTGTTAAATTATTTTACCAGGGGTAAAATAATTTAACCTAAAGAACGCTCATTGATGACCGCATCTCTTTTGCTATTCTGTCAAAATCAGGGAAATAATATTTACGATCCTGAATGCCCATCACGTATCCCACATAATCAATTCTCTGTTCGTGAACCATTTGAACAGACTCTTCAATAAATATTTTATCCAGTGATATTATCTCCATTACTTTGTCAACATAAAAAGAAAACTTCTGTCCGTATATTTCAAGGAATAAAACACGGCTCGAATCCGTTATGTTGCTTAAATAAAGTGAGTAAAATGCAGCAAAATCTATGATCCTGTATTGGTGCTCAGAAAATTCACTGGTAAGTCTTTTTCCCCTTCGCTCTGTTTTGATCTCTTCCGGTTTCATAATTGCTGCAACCAGTTTAAGATCAACACAGAATTCCTTATCACCAATTTGAAAGATCAAAAGGCCGGATATATTTTCTATAGATTTTGCAGTTGACATAGGATCAGGAAATAATTCCCGGTTAAAAAATAGTTATGATTTTCCCTCGGTATTTGCCGTCAATTTGCATACCACGCTGAAAGGTCCCATTATCCTATAAATAAAAGATGATCTGACGAGTTCGAGATGGTTAGAAGGTAAAACTATATTACTTAGGGTAAAATGATTTTACCATAATTATAGAAGAGAACGATTCTCAGTTTTTTGAAATGCCGTAGTCCCTGATTTTGCTGTTGAGAGTAGGTTTGGATATGCCGAGTATTGTGTATGCTTTTTTCTTGTTCCAGTTTACAGCGTTGAGTATTTTAGTAATGTGTTCTTTTTCAACTTCAGCTAAGGATAAATTTGTACGGTCGGCAACGGTTTCCGACCGGAAGATTTCCTGCAGTAAAATATTTTCTTTTTCCAGAACATCCCCTTTTGAAAGTACTACTGCCTGCATCAATATGTTCTCAAGCTCTCTGACATTGCCGGTCCAGCGATAGTTTTGAAGCATCTCCATAACGTCAAATGGAATTTTTCTGACTTTTTTATGTAGCTCATTATTTATCTTTTTAAGAAAATGCACCACAAGTTCGGGAATATCCTCTTTCCTTTCGCGAAGCGGGGGAATGTTTATGGATAATACTTTAAGCCTGTAGTAAAGGTCTTCTCTGAACTGCCCCTCCCTTACCATTTCCTCCAGGTTCCTGTTAGTTGCGGTTATGATCCTTGCATTCATCGGGTTTGAACTTTCAGCCCCTACCTTTTCAAATTCTCTTTCCTGAATCACTCTCAGAAGCTTTACCTGGAGATCGGGCGATATTTCAGATATTTCATCAAGAAATATCGTTCCCATACCTGCAAGTTCAAACTTCCCTTTCTTATCCTTTATTGCACCGGTAAATGAACCTTTAACATGACCGAATAGTTCGCTTTCAAGTAATGATTCTGTAAGTGCCGTACAATTGACGGGGATAAAAGGATGATCCTTTGTTATACCGGAATAATGGATTATCCGGGAAATTAGTTCTTTCCCTGTACCGCTTTCCCCATGAATAAGAACTGTCACCCGGTTCATAGATACGTGGCCTACTACCTTGAAGATATTCTTCATCTGTGCTGATCTTCCGATAGACTTATTTCTTACGTCATACTTTTCAAAATCTTCTTCAACCGCATAGTTTAATCTTTCGCTCAGACTTCTGACTTTCGAGTGAACGCTTAATAAGCGCTTTAAATCTTGGTGTATCAATCGGTTTTTCAATATAGTCGTAAGCTCCAAGCTGCATTGCTCTAATCGTTGAATCCACATCTTCATATGCGGTCATTATAATGCAGGGCACACTATCATCAAATTCCCTGATCTGCTTCAGCACTTCTAATCCGTCAACTTCAGGCATTTTCAGGTCGGTTATAACCAGGTCGGGATGTTCTTTATGAATGATCTCAATCCCTTCCATACCGTTTGAAGCCGTTGAGACTGCGTAATTCATACCTGATAGAAAGATTCTTAATGACTCCAGTATTGATTCTTCATCATCAATTAAAAGGATTTTTTCCATTTAAATCACGCAAGAGGTAATGATAATTGAAAAATAGTATTCCCGGGCTCGGAAAATATCAGGGAAATCGTGCCGTTATGTTTTTCTATTATCTGTTGTACTATAGATAAACCCAGACCTGTTCCGGTCCGCTTTGTTGTATAAAAAGGCTCAAAAATATTTTTGGCGGGTTTAACTCCGCAGCCGTTATCACGGATAAAAATTCTGTGCATTTTCTTCTTTGCATCAATCACAGAAAGAAATTCAATTTCTCCGTCCTGCCCGATTGCATCAATACTGTTTTCAATCAGCTGCATGAACATGGTCTTTAATTCATCGGAGTCGCCTCTAACCGGGTCGTGGCTGATCTTATTTAGAATTGAAATATTTTTACCTTCAAAAACAGGCTGCATTAGGTGAATTACCTGTTTAAGCATACTGTCAGCCCGTATATCGCCGAATAAATTTCCCCTTTTCTTTGAATACTGGAGTACATCCTTTAACAGGTTTTCAAGTCTTTTTAATTCTTTATTGATAATCTGAAACGACTGGCCGCAGCTCTTTTCACTCTGCATCTGTTCCATCAGCATATCAATATTCAGTTTGATCGAAGTAAGTGGTGTTTTAATTTCGTGAGAGAGGTAGCTTGTCATTCTTCCGAGAGCAGCAAGACTTTCGGTGCGTTTCAATTTTTCTTCGGCTTCTTTACGTGCTGTAACATCTTCTTTAACAGCAACAAAGTGGGTTATCTCCCCAAGTTTGTTTTTAATAGGTGAAATAATCGCATGTTCGTGGAAGACCTCTCCATTTTTCTTTTTATTGATGAAATCTCCTGTCCACTCATTACCGGAGAGTATGGTGTTCCATAAAGCTTCGTATTCGTCTTTTGTTTTATTGCCGGATTTTAATAGCCGGGGAGTTTTGCCGATCACTTCCCCGGGCTGATACCCTGTAATATCTATGAACTTAGGATTTACATACTCAATTTGTCCCTCTTTATCCGTGATAAGAATTGCAGCAGGGTTCTGTTCCACAGCTTTGGATAATTTTTTAATGTGTTCTTCTGTTTTTTTCTGTTCGGTTATATCTTTTGCCACACCGATAAAGCCTATCGGTTCGCCGTTATCATTTTTAACTATTGAAGTCTCGAGGTATATGGGGAAAAGCTCGCCATTTTTTGTAGTGTTTATAAGCTCCCCCTTCCACCTGACATCACCGACAATCTTTACTATATATTGGGAAGGTTCAGGACTTAATATCTGCGGATTTTTCCCAAGGATCTCTTCTTCTTTGTAGCCGTATCTGTCAATAAATGCTTTGTTAACAAAAATAAATTTATCTTCCCTATCGGTAATCGTGACCATTTCTGAAATGCTGTTGATTGAGTGTCCAAGCAGCTTCAACTGTTTATTCTGCATCTCCTCAAGAGAAAGATCCTGAACCATTAATACCGAATAAAGCAGATCTCCATTTTGATTCCTTATAGCCGCTGAATGAATCAGGACAGCAAGAAGTTCACCGCTGCGTTTGATATATCTCTTCCTGATCTCATAATTACTAATTTCACCGCCCTGAACTTTTTTCATAAACTGAAAAGTCGAGCCGAGATCCTCTGAATATGTGATCTGTCTGATATCTGTACCGGTCAACTCTTCGGCTGAATAACCGAGTAACTCGCAAAGTTTCTGATTAGCGTCGATAATTTTCCAAAACGGATCTATTAAAGCGATCCCCAGCGGAGCGTACTCAAAAACGAGCTTAAATTTTTCTTCGTATTCTGATGGCAGGGCAAGTGAGGTGCCAGCGGAAAATGTTTTTCCCGAACTCTTGATTGTTTCCGTGCTGCTGGTTGAATATTCAGGTTTATTGAACATCAGGTTGCCCCTCTTAGGTTATCAGGTTTTTTATCCGTTTTTCTAAAAATTCCCACTGCCCTATGAATTATCTATAATTCACTTTTTTCCTAACCGAACATAATGATTTTCAACTTTAATTTCTATAAAAACCTGTGCCATATTTTTAAGCGGATTGACTCACAATTAATCTAACCATGAGGATATAAAAACCCAGTCGTTGCCTCAAAATAAATCTAACCCTGGAGAAGTAAGAAATCACCCATAAAAATGGGGAAAAATCATCTCTAAGGTTTGATCAGTATTCGTTGACTCATAATATACCTGACCCAAATCTAAAAGGAATTATTATGAGCCGGAAAGCAAAAAGAGAATATCTAAGAGAGATCAAATCCAGGTATAAAAAAGCAGGTAAGTTAGAAAAGAACAAAATATTAAATGAGTTTTGCCAGGTATGCGGTTATAACCGTAAATATGCAATACACTTGTTAAATAAAAAAGAAAATCAAAAAACTGAAAAAAAGAAAAAACCAGGAAGGAAACCGAAGTATAATAATCCGGAAATCATTCATTTCCTTAAGATTATGCTAAAAGCAACAAATCTAATATGTTCTAAAAGACTTGTAACTATAATACCTCTATGGATGTCTTCCTATGAATCATCTTACTGTATTAAATTATCTGAGCCTGTCAGGAAAAAATTACTTAATATATCCCCAGCGACAATTGACCGTTTGCTGGCTAAAGAGAGAAAAAAGTTAGGTAAGCTTGGCCTATCGACAACAAAGCCCGGTTCTTTAATAAAAAAGCAGGTCCCCATAAAAACGAATCAATGGGATGAAACAAGGCCAGGGTTTATTGAGGCTGATACAGTTGCTCATTGTGGCAGCTCAACAGCCGGAGCCTTTGTATATACTGTAAATATAGTGGATATCGCCACTGGCTGGACTGAAGCCAGAGCTATATGGGGAAAAGGTGAGAAAACCACTTTTGAAGCTATTAGAAGCATTGAAGAGGCTCTACCCTTCAAAATACTGGGCTTTGATTCTGATAATGGCGGGGAGTTCCTTAACTGGCATTTATTTAAATATTTTACTCACAGGAAACGACCCGTTGAATATACCCGTTCAAGGAGCTACCAAAAAAATGACAATGCACATATTGAAGGCAAGAACTGGACCCACATTAGACAATATCTTGGCTATGAACGTTTTGATAATCCTAAGATTGTCAATATGCTTAATGATATCTATAAAAATTACTGGTCATTATTTTTTAACTTCTTCATTCCTTCCAGTAAAATTATTTCTAAGGAAAGAATAAATGGCAAGGTCATTAAGAAGCATGATAAATCCAAAACTCCCGTAGATAGACTGCTTGGAACTTATACGATTCCATCGTACAAAAAGAAAAAATTATTAGCCCTTAGAAAGACCTTAAACCCCTTTGATTTGCAGAACAGCATTCAGGCTACAATTATTGAAATATTAAATTTAGCCAGCTAAAAGCTGAGCTAACCAATTCATTATTAACTTAACTTATTTTATTTTGTGCATTATTATAAACTGTTCTTATTCATCACTTAATAGTCAGATTTTATATGAGTCAAAAACTCATCTCCATGGTTAGATTTTATTATGAGGCAATGGGTAAGGAACCCGGAAGAGATAAAAAGGGTAAATAAGGACTTTAATCCCAATGTGCTCTGAAGTTTTCTAAATTGGAATCCCGGGAGTATGTCTCGCAATGAAACTGGCTGTATGATAATAAGTCTCATAAAACAGGCGGAGATGAAAAAAAATTAAAAATGACTTCATTTTTTATTGGGAATATTCTTAACTTAATTTTTACAATCGAGCTTTATAAATAAATTAATTTCGCTTAAAGGAGAACAATGAGAAATCTCTATACTCTTCTCTGGGGCATATTATTGCTTATAATTTTCACCACGGGCTGTAAAGATAAAGTGACGGAACAGCCGCCTGCAGTTGACGAAAATAATAATGGTTTTGCGACGTATAAAGTTGCATCAATATTTGCTGATAATTGTGCCGTATCCGGTTGTCATAAGGGTCCTGATGCAGTTCATAATTTATCTCTTGAGTCTTACTCTGCATTGATGAAAGGTTCCCTCGGACGCCCGTTTAATGATACCACACATACCCATACTCATAAAATCAACTCAGCTTCTGCCGTTGATGTATACGGCGGGGAAGCAGTAATACCCTATAACTCAGAGCAGAGTCTGTTATATAACCTCATAACAGGAAACGTTACTGATTCTACGCTCAGGATGCCTTACCAGAAAGCGCCCCTAAGGGCTGAGGATATACAAACTATCAAAGAGTGGATCGATAACGGTGCAAAAGACGTTAACGGCAATGTTCCATTCAGCAGTCCTGATCATAAAGTGTATTCCTGCAACCAGGGCAGCGACCAGGTTTATGTTATCGATACAGATGCAAAACTGGTTTCCCGTATCCTTAATGCAGATTTTACCCCGACAGTAATCGATGCGCCCCATAATGTGCAGATATACGGAGACTATTATTACTGTACCGAAGTTGCTGGACAAAAGTTTATAAAGGTGGACAAAGCAACGAATACAATTATGGGAACCGTGGAGGGTATCGAGAAAGCCGGGATGATCCAGGTTACTCCCGACGGAAGTAAAGCATTTGTATCCCGTTCATCAACAAGTGCCCCGATCTATAATATCATCTACTCGATAAATACAGATAATATGCAGATTGAAAATCAGATCAGCCTTCCTGTTATAGGAGTGCCCCACGCCCTTGCCTTAAGTCATGACGGACGCACCCTGTATGTTGCCAATATGACCAAAGACAGAATTTCTGTTGTTGATGCCGTTAATGATGAATTTGTCGAGGATATAGTTCTGCAGCATAACTCTCCTCCTCCATTCTATGAACCTATGCATATGTATATCTCGCCTGACGACAGATATTTATATGTAAACTGCAGAACATCCAGTTCAATTCTGATCGTTGATACACAAACTAAACTCATCGTTAAGGAGTTTCCAGTCCCCGATCATCCGATGCAGGGAGTAATCTCTGCTGACGGCAATAAATATTATGCTGTATCCCATCACGAACCCTATCTTTCAGAAATCACAAAATCGGGTAATGACTGGACAATCCAGGAATACCAGATTGATGCTTTTCAACATGCATACGGTGCTGACCTGACCCCGGATGGAAGATACCTGTATGTCGGCTGTTCAAATGATGAGAATGAATTTCAGCCGTATTTTCAGATTCCCGGAAAAGACCGCCCCGCTCTTATGTGTGTTTATGATGTCCAGAATCATCAACTTGTTAAGGTAATGGATATCGGCAGTTATGCTACAGGAATCGCTGCCAGATAAGAACTTATTCCCTCCCCCTATTTATTTTGAGTAATAGGCCTGGTTTATTCCAGGCCTTTTATTTTTGAAGAATTACTCAATTATTGCAAAAAAATTATATTTTAACCGTAGAGATTTCTAATGTTTACCTTTGAGGGAAATAAATGAAGAAAGTTATCTACCCGGGAACATTCGATCCTGTAACCTATGGCCATATAGACATTATAAAAAGAGCCAGGGAATTGTTTGATGCAGTAGTTGTAACAGTCGCTGTCAATCCCGGGAAGTCCCCCCTGTTTAGCCTTGAAGAAAGAGTATATTTGCTGAAAGAAAGCCTTAAGGAGTACGATAATATTATAGTAGATTCATTCGATGGACTGGTTGTAGACCATGCTCACCAGGTGGGTGCATTGGGAATTATAAGGGGATTAAGGGCGGTCAGTGATTTTGAATATGAATTCCAGATGGCCCTTATGAACAGGAAACTTGCGAAGGATATTGCAACTGTATTCCTTATGCCCGGTGAAAAATATACATATTTAAATTCTTCAATTGTTCGTGACCTTGCAAAGCTGCAGAGCGATGTAAGTGAATTTGTTCCGCCTGTAGTCGTTGATGCTCTAAAAAAGAAATTCAAAAGTTAAATTCTTACTCCGGATATTTTATTTCAACTTTCTTATTACGGGAGGTTATAATGGGAAAGGGAGACAGAAAATCTAAAAAAGGGAAAATTCATCTTGGAACTTTCGGAAAACGCAGACCCCGTAAAATAAAACAGGTTCAGGAAAAAAAAGAAGTGAGTCCTCCGCAAAAGAAATAGTCTTTATTCAGGAAAATAATAAGGACAGGAATAAAGAACTCCGCTGCCGTTCGCCGGTCAGTTTCAGGTCTTCCTGGTGAAGCGCATAAATATCGCGGTCTTTATGCATCTTTCATTTCCTTCGTGCTTCTGATCATTATCCCGTTTCTATCACGTTCTCCTAATATATTTTTTAGAATTTTCTTTCTAATGGAAGAACAATCTAAAAAAGTTATAATTATTGCCCTCCTCGGAAATCTTGCCATTGCCGTCAGCAAATTCGTCGCTGCTTTTATAACAGGAAGTTCGGCTATTCTCTCTGAGGGTATCCATTCGTTTATCGATAAGCTACATCGTCAC
>CAWIUG010000038.1:0-18122 GCA_963839165.1 uncultured Bacteroidota bacterium
CTGCGCTTTTATCTTTTTCCTTTAAGCCCTTTCCTTTTATCTTTTTCCTTTTATCTTTTATCTTGTCAAAGCGCCCCGGCTAATTTTTCTATCAGCCTTTCTTTAACATCATTTGCATCCAGCTCCGGTTTAGTGAAATAACTTATCACCATAAACATATGAAACTGCAAAACATCCAGCACTTCCCTGGTTTCTTTCGAATCATATTCTTCAAATTCATATCTCAGTTTAGTAATAGCTTTATTTGCTTTGATGAGTTCGTCAGGTATCATTTTATTTTCTCCAGGAAGTAAAAAGTAACAAGTAAAAAGTGATAGGTAAAAAGTAAGAAGTAAAAGGGCAAAAGTAAAAAGAAAAAAACAGGAGTTATGATGAATGAGTTAATAAGGATAAAGGAGGAGGAAAATCTGTCTCAGGTTTCCAACAGGCAAATGATTTTCTTTCTTCGGAAAAACTTCTGTCAGAATTCCACCCTGAGATATTTTATTGTGTAAAAATTATTCCCGGAACATATACCGGTTAAAATTGTTTATTTTTACATGTTTGGTTAAGTACTTATGTTCGGTTATAAAATTATTAATAGCTTAAACAGGATCATAAATGAGTTCAGTTAAAAAAGAAGGTCTCTTTATTACAGTGGATGCAAATATTGGTGCAGGCAAAACAAACGCCTGTCATGCTCTTGCCTCTGCGTCAAGTGCAAGAGGCAGGCAGACGAGGGTGCTGGAAGAGCCTACGCACACAGACAGATTCAAACACTTCCTTTTACATTATTAATAAAATCATCATCTACTTTTCATCAAATGCAGCAATATTATTACTTTTCCTGCGGGATGTTGTGTTTGATTTTATCCCAGGCTTCATTAACGTCAAATTTAGTGAAAGTCGGACTTTCATTATTATGACAGCTAACGCAAAATTCTTCAAGGTTATCCGGTATAATTAACCCGTTTTTTATTGCTAAATCTTTATCCTTCATTATTTTCATTTCTTTATAGGCTGATCCCGCACCATGGCATGTCTCACATTGCACACCGTCTTCAATTTTAAATTTCTTTCCTAACATTGTCGCGTCAAGATTATACCCGGTTACGTGGCATTTCAGACACTCCCAGGTTTTGGCTGCAGGTTCATTAAAACCTTTTTCCTTAGCAATTTGATCCGCAGTATCTGTTTTCAACACTTCAAACGCTTTTGAATGAGCGCTGTTTTGCCAGATCGAGAACTGATTACCTTGTTTTTCAGATTTATGGCACATTCCGCATGACTCAGCACCTATGTAAGTATTAGCACTTTGGGATAATATTGATGTAAATGGTAATAAAGTAAGAGCAAGTATACAATAAAATGAAAGTTTCATAATACCTCCGTATAAAAATTATAAAATATCAATTCCGGAAAATTATCTATTTTCCAACAGAAGCGGGCCAACAGTATTAGCGCAGGAGAATCATCTTCTTTGTATCTACAAAACTCCCCGCTCTCAACTGGTATATGTAAACCCCTGAGCTTAATTGTGCATTGTGCAGTGTAAATTCTACATTGTAGCTTCCTGCAGGTTTGTATTCATTGACCAGTGTTGCAACTTCTTTACCCAGCACATCGTACACTTTTAGAGATTGCCAGTTGCTCACCGGAGACTGCCAGCTAATAGTAGTTGTAGGATTAAAAGGATTCGGGTAAGCTTCATTCAGAATATACCTTAACGATGACCCCGGGTCTTTTTCCGGATTAATTCCTACAGATGGATTTACAATAGTAAATGAATCAATAACTTCACCGGAAGGAGTTAAAGCTGAAAAATTAAGTGTATCATGGTCTATCTCTACTTTGCAGAAATGATTTTTCATCGCCGTACTTACAATATTTGGGTAACCGGGATCGGGCTGATAAAGCGGAGCCCCTCCTCCTCCGGTTGTAATGTGCTGTACATTGTTTACAACCGCCCGGGCATAGTAATGGTTATGTCCCCCGAACACAATCGGAACACCATATTCCACGCACAGCGGCTGAATATAATTCTGAACATTTGTGTTGTTTGAATGACCGCCGGCCGACCAGCCGGGCTCGTGCAGATAAATGAATTTCCAGCGTTTGGTTGTTGCTGCAAGATCGTTTTCTATCCAGGTTAATTGGGCAGATCCCGGTCCGTAACTTGTGTATTGGTCTACAACCACGAAGTGGGCAGGACCATAGTCAAACGACCAGTAGCGTCCGTTTACATAAGGATAAGGAAAATACTTCTTAAACAGTACTCCGGCACCTTCATGATTACCAATGCACGACTCGTAGGGTAGAGCGGCAAGCATTTTCCGGATATTGGAATAGGTAGGACTAAAAAACTCACTATCCCATATGGATTCACTATCACCATTAGAGACAAGATCACCTACTGAAATTATTAGTGATTGAAAATCAGGATCATTATTGTATGCTGCAATCATTGCTGCTGCCACCTGGTTATGAACTCCGGGATTTGATCTTGTATCACCGTAAGCAAAAAAACTGAGGGCATCAGCATTGGAATCAGGTGCTGACCTAAAAGTTCCTGTAAAAACTTCCTGACTTACAGAAACACGATAATGATATTTTTCAGCAGGTGTTAAATTTGTGATAGTATAAGAATGCTGATGGGATGTTCCGTACTCATAAGTCGGCTCGTTTCCGAGAGCAAAAAGGGTATCGGTTCCCCATTCAATCCGGCAGGTGTCTGTCGAATACAATTGCCATACAACCTGCATCTCCGTCTGATTCCCGTTATAAATCAGATAGGGCTCTTTATTCATTAGCTGCGGGTAGATCAGACCGGATATTAGAAACAGGAAAAAAAATAAGAATAACAAAAGACGATTTATTCTTTCCATAAGGTACTCCCCGAAAGAGTTTATCAAATACTACCACTATACCGTAAACTAAGATAATGAAAAAAAACTAATGGTGGTTATTGTTAATTTTATATTAATCTGCTTCGGGAGAGTTCTGTAATCAGCCGGCTGTCTGCTGATTTTCTCCTTAAGCAATGAAATCTTTCATTTATTCTTGAACGTGAAATTGATAATTTAGTTATATATTTAGAATTGGATTATTATAATAACACTTGTCAATACGGGGTTATAAAAATAAAATTATAAGAATCGGAGAAACCGGATTATGAGTTTTACGAAAAAGGAAGGACTCTTTATTACAGTGGATGCAAATATTGGTGCTGGCAAAACAAATGCCTGTCACGCTCTTGCATCTGCGTCAAGTGCAAGAGGCAGGCAGACAAGAGTACTGGAAGAGCCCACACACACAGATAGATTCAAACACTTCCTGTCGCATTATTACAACGATCTTATCACCGGTAAAAATACAGGCGGGGGTTTCGAAATGCAGATGTTTATGCTTTGCCAGAGATACGAACAGCACAGGCTTGCAGTTGAACTGGCCTGGGGAGAGAATGGAATAACTGTTATACAGGACCGGCCGATTTACGGCGACACGGTTTTTGCTACGACTGCTATGGAGAGAGGATTTATGACGCAGGAGGAATTCGATCTCTACTTCGATGTCTTCAGAAATATGAGCCGCGACATAATGCCTCCCGATATCTTTGTTTATCTGAATGTCTCTCCGGAAGAATGTCACAGGCGTATGAATACAAGATCGAGATCGGAAGAAGAAGGAGTACCTCTGGATTACCTGCAGCACCTCGACAGAAACTATAAAAAACTGGTAAATGAAATGAGGAGGAGGGGAATAAGAGTTCTGGAAGTCGACTGGCACGAATTCGGTCCTCCTGTAGTTCTCTGGAACAAGATCCTCGGAATGACAGGCTCGGACGAATCATGGTATGAACAACTCTCATTCTCATTTGCCAAGCAGCCGCGGATTCCAATTATGCCGAATGCTGATAAAAAGGAAAATGAGTGAGTAAAATAAAAAAAGCATGAGAATGATCCACTACCACACTTTTTGCAACCATAGAGAATTCCGGAGGTTAGATGTGGTATTATATAATTAAAGTATTGATTTCAGCAATACTAATAGTTGCGATATCAGAAATAGGTAAAAGAAGCTCCTTCTGGGGAGGAATATTAGCGTCTGTCCCGATAGTATCTGTTTTAGCATTCATCTGGCTTTATACCGACACTAAAGATATCCAGAAGATTTCACAGCTTTCATACAGCATATTCTGGCTGGTAATACCTTCGCTTTCATTATTTTTAGTCCTACCATACTTATTAAAATTAAAACTGGACTTCTTTCCATCCCTGCTGATTTCAATCGTAATAATGATAATCTTTTACTACATAATGGTTTTTATTCTTGGCAAATTTGATATAAAGATTTAATGAAAACCCCAACTATCGGCGGGACGGCATGCACTGCTGCTTTATAATATGTGATGCTAAAAAAGCTGTTGACAATTTAAACAGTTCTGACAAAATGTCAGTCACCGAATTTACACCCTATTTAGAGGCCGGTTAGAGGCCTTTTAAAGGCCTGGAGGACTCAAAATGAGACACGCCCAAAATGGCCTAAAAACGAACTTTTGGGTTGTTGAAATAATTTACATGTGACAAAAATGTCAAAAGAATAAGTGCCGGAAAATAGGGTTTTGAATAGGCTGTGTGAAAATTAAATCTGAGGAAAAACCAGTATCAGTCTGCATTGCCGGGTTAACTGTTTTTGCAGCAAACAGTCCGGGCATAATGATACCTATTACACTCTCCATGCCGTGCACACCCCACACATCTTCCAATAGCCGCAAGATGAAGACTAGGTAGAATTCTTTCAAATATTTTCCTTTATACCTGTCATAGATTCAGCGAAGGAGAATCATCTTTTTAGTATCAACATAATTTCCAATCTGTAGTCTGTAGAAATAAACTCCGCTTGATATATTTTTAGCATTTCCATCTTTGGCGGAAAACTCAACCTCATACTTTCCTGCCGGTTTGTACTCATCAACAAGAGTTACAACTTCATTACCTAATACATCGTAAACCTTTAGCGACTGCCAGCTGCCGACCGGCGACTGCCAGCTGATTTTTGTGCCCGGGTTGAATGGATTTGGATAGTTCTGTGATAGTATAAATCCCGACGGCAGAGCCAATTTATCCTCAATTCCATTAACTCCGCTGAACTCATCAGCTCCAATATCGGGACTGGTTAGATTTCTTGTATCACCGTCTATGTCTTTATCAATTTCTGCAATTGGAACAGCATGTGCTTTAAGTAAAGTAGCTGTTCCGGCAATGTGAAGATCCTGATTAGTAAAATTGGGCATCTCTGTTATACTTTTTAAATCTTTTCCGGTTATCTGCCATTCCTGTAGAGTATAGTAATCGTTGCCGCCTGCTTTAACCAGGCAATTATGCTGGTTTTGTAAATAGAAAAGATCATTATAATTTGTTGAAAGATTTGAAGGTGAATTATCGAAAATTGATGAAGCACAATATTGTGTCTCGTCTCTGGTATTTACAAAAATATTATTCTCTGCTTTCACATTTGTACATAGTGAGTATATGTATAATGCAGCTGAACCACGTTGGTTTGAACCCCGGCCTGATAAATAAACCGAGTTGAAATATATTTCCGGATTATTCTGAAAGTACAGTTCTATCCCTGCTACTCTGCTATCAGAATATGTTGATACACTTCGGATATCATAGATCATATTGTTATAAACAAGCTCACCGCTGCCGAAGGAGCTTCCATCACCGGATAATAATATTCCAGCGCTGCCATAAAAGTTAGTTGAGCTTATGTTATGTACAACATTGTTCCGGATGAAACATCCCTCACCCACACAGGAATTTATGCCCGACGTGATAAAACAATTCATTTGCTGTCTTATATTTTGTACAATATTGTTTTCTATAATTGCTCCCTGGTTCTTTTCAACTTGAATCCCCCATGTTATTAAGCTGTCTGTTTCAGAACCTATTTTATTGCCACGTATAATATTTCCTATTGCTTTATTGTTTGAGTTAAATGCAGAAACATAGATCCCAATTCCTGCCATTTTAATAAAGTTATTTTGAATCAGGTTACTATCAGGAGTTTCTGTAGTACCATTCTGAAGCCAGAAGCCTACCCCGCTGCTAAGCCTTGCATAATCTTCAGAAATAAAAGTAATATTCTGAACTATGTTATGATCCGAATTATTAATGAAATCCAGGCAGCCGTTCCAATAATATTGTCCGTTGTATAAGGCATGAATTGTAAGTGTGGTGGAGCCCCTCGCACTGACGCCATCAAAAGTTATATAACTGGTGTTGACAAAGCACATTACAGTCTGCCTGCTTCCCTGAATGATTACATTTTTATCAGCTGCAGGTTTAATTGTAACTCTGTTTTCCGGTCCTGCGCCGGGAATTGGTCCAATGAACCGGAAGCCGAACGTATCTGCCGGGGCTGTGTACAAATCATCAATCAATTCAAGCGTAACCGGTCCAGCGATACCGTCAGTACTTAGTGTGTTAAGTGCTGAACTAATTGTCGGAAAATCACCGGAAGAGCCGATTGTGTATGTGCCCGGTGATAGTGGATTATCACGCTGGATGCTGAAATTTTTCGGGGGAAAGAAATCTTATTGCTCTTTCTTAATGATCCAATCTCCTGTGAGAAGCTTTGTGCGGAGAGAAAGACTATAAACAATACTGGTAAAAGTTTAATTAAGGTTTTCATGGTGTATCCCTTCCTAATTGTTTGATAAATTTTACACCACTAACAAAATAAAATGGGAAGGGGAGTAGTTATCAGATATGTAATCAACACTTTCTGAAACGGCATTATTTCTTATGGATATGTCTTCTCCACTTACAATTATGTATTATCCTGCGGATTTTGAAGATTTTCGACGGGTGAAATTGGTGAGTATCAGCCAGCGAGAAGGATATGTGTGCGGCTTAATATCAGTGCAGGACATTACGGGGTGGATAACCGAATTCATCCTTGAAACATTTTGAAAAGTATGCAGGACTTGAGAACCCAACCGAGTAAGCAATCCCGGATATGTTCCCTTTTCCCTCCTCAATCATCTGCCTGGCCCGATGCAATCTCACGGTCCTTACATACTGGCTGGGCGACTTTCCAACCAGTGCCCTCAGCTTTTTGTGTAAATGTGTTCTGCTTAATCCAACTTCATTGCTGCATTCTTCAATGCTGAAGTCTTCTTCTGATATATGCTTTTCTATTACATCCAATACCTTTGCGAGAAACTTCTCGTCAATGCTCTTTAGTTTTTTATCTGTTCTCTTCGACAGAAATTCTCCTCTGCTGAACTTTTCCTGCAGCTTCTTCCTGGTATTAATCAGGTTCTCAACTCTTACCCTCAGCTCCTGCAGATCAAATGGTTTTGTAAGATAGTCATCTGCTCCGGTTTGTAATCCCTCAATCTTATTTTCTTGTCCTGATTTTGCTGTTAAGATTATTATGGGAATATGACTGGTTCTTTCATCGTGCTTCAGTACCCTTGTCAGTTCATTGCCGTCCATCTTTGGCATCATCAAATCGCTGATTATAAGATCAGGGATAATATTTTCTGCAATTCTTACTCCTTGCTCACCGTTAACTGCTTCTTCCACCACATAACTGTCCAACAGGGATTCCTTTATATATTGTCTCATATCATAATTATCCTCGACAACCAGCACCACTGTTTTTGTGTCATCCTGTACCGGCTCTGATTCTATCATAATTCCGGGACTCACATATTCTGTTTCATAGACAGATGTTTCATTTTCAATTAGTCCTTTATCAGTTGTGAGTATTTCATCATCTTTAAGGTGTGCTCTTCCCAGAGGCAGGCTGATAGTAAATTCAGTCCAGCCAGCCTTTCCATTATCACCTGTTTCGCTATCAACTGTAATAGTGCCGTAATGCAATTCAATCAGTTCTTTAACCAGGGCCAGACCTATTCCTGTACCTTCATACTCTTTCGTCTGTGAAGAATCCACCTGGTAGAACCGGTCGAATAGTTTAGGCAGTTCTTGCTTCGGTATGCCAACTCCCGTGTTCTTTATTCTGATTTCAGCAGTATCCTTCTGTGTTTCAGCTATGGTAATAACTACATTTCCCCTTACGGGAGTGAACTTGAAAGCATTAGATAACAAATTTGACAATACCTTGATCATCTTTTCTCTGTCAAAATAAACCTCAATAAATTCCTTATCAGATTTAATCCTGAGCATAACATCCCTTGATTCGGAAAGGGAATCGAATGACAATGCGGTACCTTTAACAAAGTAACAATGTTTCCGGGTGAGGATTCAAGTTTAAGTTTACCGGAATCTAATTTTGAAAGATAGAGCAGTTGATTAACAAGATGCAGCAGGCGATTTGAATTTCTTTTTATTATTGATACATCTTTATTAATATCATTTGAATTGTCTGATAGAATCTTTTCTGCCGGACCGAGTATAAGAGTCAATGGTGTTCTAAACTCGTGCGATATATTTGCAAAGAATCTGGACTTCAATTTATCCGTTTCTTCTCTTTCTTTCAAAACAGCCGCATCCATTTTAATTTTATTCTTTAAACCTACCCGATTCAATTCATATCTTCTTATTCCGAATAAGGCCCAAATTAAAAATGCAGTATATGCTGAGTAAGCCCACCAGGTTTTCCACCATGGCGGTGAAATTATTATTGCAATTGAAGTTCCTTCTTCATTCCAGACCCCATCATTGTTTGAACCTTTTACTTTGAAAATATATTCTCCCGGATCTAAATTCGGATATGATGCGTATCGTCTTGTCCCCGAATAAATCCAATTTTTATCTATACTTTCCATTTTATATGCGTATTGATTTTTTTCGGAGTGAATGTAACTGAGAGCTGCAAACTCAAACGAGATAAAATTTTCATCAAATGCTAATTGAATATTTTTCCCGAATGGATAAGGTTTCTCAAACTTTTTAAAGGATGTTATTACAATAGGGGGCACAAACGGATTATCTTTAAGGCTATCAGGATTAAATCTAACAATTACTTGTTTCTCATTATAGAAAGGGGCTGACACAAAATACATATCTCCATTTTTCATCTTATATCCCCAACTTAGTTTAATCCCGGGGTAATTTTTAATTTTTTTGGTAAATGGATTATATTTAATAATTCCGTTACCTGTACTTACCATCAAGTTTCCGTGTATATCATTTGTTATGGATAAGGCGTCTTTTGGAAATCCGTCTTTACCTCCCCACCGGATGCATTTCTGATTTACTCTGTCAAATTTGTTCAAGCTGGTATTTGCAACTACCCAAAGAGTTCCTGCTCCATCCTCACAAATACCCATAATGTTATTTCCGCTAATGGTCAAGGAATCTTTAGGATCTGTTGAAAATCTGGTAAAAGTTTTTTCTATTGGATTATAACGAACTAAACCGATGTCGCGAGTACCAATCCATAATAATCCTGTTTTATCTTCATAAATTGCCGTAATGCTAGTACTATACTGTGCTATTTGCTCAACTTTTCTTTTAGCAGGATTTAATTTTAATACTTTACCCAGATAATTACCAAACCAGATACTTCCATCATTACTCTCGTTCATTGTACCGACAGCTTCATTAAAGGCTCGCCCATTTGATTCAAAAAATTCATTTATTTTTGTCTCATTTCCCTTTTTATAATATAGTTTCCGAGTGGGGGCGCTGCTAATCCAAAGGGTTCCGGATTGATCTAATAGTATTGCCGATATATTTACTTTTAAGGATTCTTCTTTAAATTTCTCTTTTATCGGATCAAAGCTTATTAGTCCCTTAACCGTTCCGATCCATATTTTACCTTTATTATCTTCAACTAGATCTCCTAAAATAACATTTGGAAGCTTAGAAGTACCTTGAATTTTTGATGAATATAATTTAATTGAAGAGTTTTGAGGAGTGTACTTGTTAACGCCGCTGCTTCTGGTTGACACCCAAATTGTTCCGGATTTATCAAACAGAATTTTACTGACATCATTGCTGCTTAAACTCTCCGGATCATTTATTTCGTAAGTGTAATGACTGATTTTTTTGGTGTTTTTATTGAAAATCTCCAATCCGTTATTTGTCCCTATCCATAAAAAACCATTGGAATCTTCAGAGATAGAGAATATCACATTATTTGCTAAACTCGTTAGATCTTTTTTATCATTTTTATAAAGCGAGAATGAGTTTAATTTCCTATTAAATTCTACAAGCCCTCCGGATGTCCCCATCCATATTATCCCGTCACGATCTTCAAAAATCGAAAGTAACCAGTGAGACATTGGATCGGGGGAAAATCCTTTAAAATTTTGGTCACTCCAATAATGGATGAACTTCCCACTAATTTTATCCAATTTATCCAATCCATTGCCTGTACCAAACCATAATGTTCCGTCTCGGGTTTCATAAATTGCATTTACAGCATTTTGAATTAAACTATTCGGGTTTGTACTATCATGTTTAATCCATTCTAAAGTTTCAGTTTTTTTATCAAATTTATATAATCCAGCGCCTGTACCAATCCATAAATTATCATCTCTATCATTTAACAGAGAAAGAACATGATTACTCCAGTCATTCAACGGAGTCTGCTTATTTAGAATATAATGTGTAAACCTCTGTGTGGATGGATTAAATCTATCCAGACCAATAGAATGACCAATCCAAATGTTTCCTTCTTTGTCGTCACACAGCGCTGCAACCTCTGCATTTGTGATATTCGTTGTATCACTGTTATCTGGCCTATAAGATAATATAGAGTAACCATCATATCTGTATAAGCCGAAGAAAGTTCCAAACCATATATAGCCAGTCCGGTCCTGTAAGATGCAAGGAACATTTGGAGGTACACCTTGTTCAATTTGAAAATGTTCAAAAGTAATTTTTGGCTGCTGAGCCAAAGAATATTGAAGACCCATAACTAATATAATTGAAAGAATGAATTTGAGAATTCTTTTCATTTCAGAAATTTATTTCCATTCCCAGCCGTATTGACATAGATGACTGATATCTATATGCCTGTCCGTAAGTCGGATTTGGATAAATCGGATTTCCATTCTCATCAAAGCCAAAATATTTTCTTTGATCGATGTCCACATCTTTTCGCTGACTTGCAATATGAAAAAGATCAAGAATTATTCTCGGCTGCAAGGGAGAGAATAAACTAATCTCGTACATTACACGTGCATTCAGATCCCAAATCGCCGGGGTTCTACCGGCTGTACCCCGTGGTGAAAGATATGCAACACCATATCCCGGATATGCTAATTCGCTCAATGGAGTACCACTTTGTGTGACAAAAGAAATACCTGTTATTAAACCGAAAGAAAACCTGTACGATCCTGAAAATTTAAATACATGCGTGCGGTCATTGGGAACAAGACCGGTAGTATTTGTTCGTGAAGTAGAAAGATTATCGAACGTAGAATTTGCATTTGGAAATTCTGAATGATAGGAGGCGTCAAACAATCCTTCATAATTTCCATAATCTCTTGAGAGAACATAGGAGGCTAAAAAGTTAAAATACTCATCACCGCTACGTTCAATGGTTAGAATTAATGCTGTGTAATGGCGTTGAAGTTTTGGCCATTCAGATAATATTCCTCTTCCCGGATTACCAAGCAGCCACCTGTCTTCATCTGCCAAATATGCATTATCAATAGCCTGTCGAAGAGTTCTGTATACACCCTGAACACTTGCTTTAATCGACCAGCCAATTAGTCTTTCATAACCAAGACTGAATTCATCATAGTATTGAGCTTGTAAATCTTTAACCTCTGGTCTTATTATATGCTGGAAATTATAAAGAGTATCCCCGCCGGTATTATTCAAACGTGGATCGTGATCAAACAGAATCCAGTAATCATATCCATCTGCAGAAAAATAATTTACTGCCTGGAATAAAGCGAATTCCTGTGAGAATCTGCCGAATGAACCGAAGATTCTGTTTGTGCCGTTTTCATCAGAGAGAAATACAAATCCAATACGCGGTTGCAAAAGAGATTTAACCGTTTGCGCTACTTCTCCGTTTGAGCCAATGATAGAATAACCGTCCCACCTAATTCCAGCTGTAACATTAAGTCTTGGAAAAATCCTCCAGCTATCCTGAATGTAAACAGATGGAATCCGATTCGAAACTTCTCCGAATCCTTTACCGATACTTTCACCATAATAGGTAGAATCATATCTTTCAATACTGTGGTAATCGTAAATATTATTGACAGCGTTAGTTTTGTAAGCACCCCCAACATTTAAAGTATGGTCTCCCCAAAGTATGTTAGTTGATATCCTCCCAAAATTGCTGTGTCTGAAAGAATCCCAGCTCGAACTAATTCCTCCGGACCAAACCTTATTCAAATCATCTATAAAAAAGATTTCATTCCTTCCCCGCTCGGTAGCTCCTTCACCCGTATCGTGGCGATCTACTCTTGCAACCAATCCCTGCACTGAAATATTTTCTCCTATAGTATAATTTCCATTCAAGGAATAGTTAATACCACCACCAACAATATTCTGAAGATAAGGGTCAGGGTTATTTAAAGTAGGAGGTGGAACATTAACATTCCGACCAACAGCGTCCTGTTGAGTCGGATCGCCGGTTATTGTAAAAATGAAATTTAAATTGTCCAACGCTCTCCAGCTCAACTTGCCAGCTAAGGAGTTTGTAAGTGTTTTGTCAACGTAAGTACCAAAGCTCGGTACTTCAACATGACGATTATTAAATGTAGGATTATATGCTGCGTAAAACCAAAGATTATCCAAAATAATAGGACCACCCACTCCGAATCCAAAATCGTAATTAGAAAAATCACCATGATTTATATCCAGCGAACCATACTTTTGATTCTCAGTTAATTTGTTACTTGTATAAAATCCAAAAACATTTCCGTGAAATTCATTTGAACCCGAGTAAGTAACAACATTTATCAATCCGCCTAGTGAAGATCGGTTGTCAACATCATAACCTCCGGTTTTAACTTCAATCTCCTGGATAAAATTGTATGGTAATTTTGTTCCATCTCGTCCGGCTAATGGATCGGTAACCTCAACACCATCAACAAAATATTTGTTTTCAAAACCTGTTGCACCACCAATGTTTGGTTGATCTCCATAGTAGCTGGTATTTGCTTGTGGCAGCAACGTTGCAATGTTAACGTAATTTCTATCGACTGGTAGCTGTTCAAAACTTTTAGAATTTATATTACCACCGTAGGAAGTTGAAACAGGATCGACAATAGATTTTTTTCCGGAAACGGGTATTTCGGGGAGTGTAACTGCCTCTTCTTTTAATTTTAGCTCGCCAAGATTTGTAGTTTTTCCCAGAATAATTTGAACATCCTCAATTAATACTTCCCTGAATCCAACGCTGCTTAGCCTTATTTTATAAATTCCCGGGGGCAGTTTAATGATTCTGAAGAATCCATTTTTATCTGTTGCCGTACCCTTAACTCCCTGCAGATTATTGCTTTGTGCAGAAATATTTACTCCTGTAACCGGGGCGCCAAGCGTATCGCTGACTTGTCCGGTTAAGCTGCCTGTAATATCCTGTGAATTTGAAAAAGAAGTGAATACAAAAAAAAGAACAATCTGAAATATATTTTTAGACTGAAAATTAGTTCCATTCATAATACTTCCTAAATTATGAAATTAGCCTTACATTATATCAGTCTGCTTCGGGAGAGTTCTCGGGGCGGTATTTTCGACATATAACGGTAACTTAACTCTGAAATCCTCACACTCTCGGAGAAGAGAGAAATTACTACGTCAAATAGCAGATAATTTTAATTAAAGTCAAAGGAACAGCTCTGTAATCAGTCGGCTGCCTGCTGATGCAGGGGCGACTATGTAAAGCGAAACGGTATGTTCCACATATCGGCGGGACGGGCTGCTCCACATTTTCGCACAGCCTCTGAAGTATTAACAAGTCCCGCCTCTTAGTCAGAGGCGGGATTTCAATCAAAGGATCAAGATTTCATCCAGAGCATCGCTGGATTAAACATTCTATTCTTCTTCGTAGGCCATCTCTCCGTGGAGTGAACTATCGAGTCCGGCGATCTCTTCTTCCTGAGTAACCTTTACCGGGGTTATAAGGTTAATAACCTTCAGCATTAAATACGTGAATACGAAACAGTATGCAGCGATTACCAGGACAGAAATTAGTTCCTTTAAGAAGAAATCAGGTGAACCGCCGATCAGCAGCCCGTCAGTCTGTACCGCAGGGTTAACGGTTTTTGTAGCGAACAAGCCGGGCATAATGATACCTATTACACTCTCCATGCCGTGCACACCCCACACATCTTCCAATAGCCACAAGAGGAAGACTGTGTAGAATTCTTTCAAATATTTTCCTTTATACCTGTCATAGATTCAGCGAAGAAGAATCATCTTTTTAGTATCAACATAATTTCCAGCTTGCAGTCTGTAGAAATAAACTCCGCTCGATATATTTTTAGCATTTCCGTTTTTGGCGGAAAACTCAACCTCATATTTTCCTGCCGGTTTGTACTCATCAACAAGAGTTGCAACCTCATTGCCTAGTACATCGTAAACCTTTAGAGACTGCCAGCTGCCGACGGGCGACTGCCAGATTATTTTTGTGGACGGGTTAAATGGATTTGGGTAATTCTGTGATAGTATAAATCCGGACGGCAGAACTGCTGCATCTTCAACTCCATTAATTCCGCTGAACTCATCAGCTCCGATATCGGGACTGGTTATATTTCTTGTATCACCGTCAATGTCTTTATCTATTTCTGCAATTGGAGTGGCATGTGATTTAAGTAATGTAGTTGTTCCGGCAATGTGAAGATATTGATTTGTAAAATTGGGCATTTCTGTTATACTATTTGAATCTTTCCCGGTCATCTGCCATTCTTGTAGAGTATAGTAATCGTTGCCGCCGGCTTTGACCAGGCAATTATACTGATTCTGTAAATAGAATAGATCATTATAATCTGTCGAAAGGTTTGAGGGGGAGTTATCAAAGATTGATGAGGCACAATATGGCGTTTCGTCTCTGGTATTTACAAAAATATTATTCTCCGCTTTAACATTTGTACATAGTGAGTATATGTATAAAGCAGCCGAACCGCGTTGGTTTGAACCCTGGCCTGATAAATAAACAGAGTTGAAATAAATTTCCGGATTATTCTGATAGGACAGCTCTATTCCTGCTACTCTGCTGTCAGAATATGTTGAAACACTGCGGATATCATAGATCATATTGTTATAAACAAGCTCACCGCTGCCGAAGGAACTTCCATCACCGGATAATAATATTCCTGCGCTGCCGTAAAAGTGATTTGAGCTTATATTGCGTACAACATTGTCCCGGATGACGCATCCCTCACCCACACAGGAATTTATGCCCGAGGTGATAAAACAATTTATTTGCTGCCTTATATTTTGTACAATATTGTTTTCTATAATTGCTCCCTGGTTCTTTTCAACTTGAATCCCCCATGTTATTAAGCTGTCTGTTTCAGAACCTATTTTATTTCCACGTATAATATTTCCTGTTGCTTTATTGTTTGAGTTAAATGCAGACACATAAATCCCGATTCCTGCCATTTTAATAAAGTTATTTTGAATCAGGTTACTATCAGGGGTTTCTGCATTACCAATCTGACGCCAGAAGCCTACCCCGCTGCTAAGCCTTGTATAATCTTCAGAAATAAAAGTAATATTTTGAACCATGTTATGATCCGAATTATTAATAAAATCCAGGCAGCCGTTCCAATAATATTGCCCGTCGTATAAAGCGTGAATTGTAAGTGTAGTGGGACCTGTCAGGCTGACGCCATTAAAAGTCATATAACTGGTGTTTACAAAGCACATCACTGTCTGCCCGCTTCCCTGAATGATTACATTTTTATTGCTTGCAGGTTTAATTGTAACTCTGCTTTCCGGGCCTGCCCCGGGAATTGGTCCAATGAACCGGAAGCCAAACGTATCTGCAGGGGCTGTGTATAAATCATCAATCAATTCAAGCGTAACCGGTCCTGCGATACCGTCAAGACTAAGTGAGTTAAGCGCGGAAGTGATTGTTGGAAAATAGCCGGAGGAGCCGATTGTGTATGTGCCCGGTGATAGTGGATTATCACGCTGGCGCTGAAATTTTTCCGGAAAAGAAAGCTCACTACTCATTCTTAATGATCCTATCTCCTGTGAAAAGCTTTGGGCGGAGAGAAACACTATAAGGGTAACTGCTAAAAGTTTCGTTAAGGTTTTCATGGCGTATTCCTTCAAATTGCTTGAAAAATTTTACACCACTAACAAAATAAAATGAGAAGGGAAGTAGTTATCAAATTTGTAAACAACACTTTCTGATATGGCATTATTTCTTAAGGATATGTCTTCTCGATTTACAATTATGTATTATCCTGCGGATTTTGAAGATTTTAGACGGGTAAAATTTGTGAGTATTAGTCTGCGTGAAGGATATGTGTGTGGCTTAATATCAACTAAGGATATTCCGCGGGGGATAACCGAATTCATCTTTGAAACATTTTGAAAAGTATGCAGGACTTGAGAATCCAACCGAGTATGCTATCCCGGATATATTCCCTTTTTCCTCCTCAATCATCAGCTTAGCCCGGTATAACCTGACTGTTCTTACGTATTGGCTGGGCGACTTACCAACCAGTGCCCTCAGCTTTTTGTGTAGATGTGTTCTGCTCATTCCTACTTCATTGCTGCATTCCTCAATGCTGAACTCCTCTTCCGATATATGCTTTTCTATTACATCCAATACCTTTGCGAGAAACTTCTCGTCAATGCTCTTTAGTTTTTTCCCGCCAGGTGGTTTTGACAGAAATTCTCCTCTGCTGAACTTTTCCTGCAGCTTCTTCCTGGTATTAATCAGGTTCTCAACTCTTACCCTCAGCTCCTGCAGATCAAATGGTTTTGTAAGATAGTCATCTGCTCCAGTTTGTAATCCCTCAATCTTATTTTCTTGTCCTGATTTTGCTGTTAAGATTATTATGGGAATATGACTGGTTCTTTCATCGTGCTTCAGTACCCTTGTCAGTTCATTGCCGTCCATCTTTGGCATCATCAAATCGCTGATTATAAGATCAGGGATAATATTTTCTGCAATTCTTACTCCCTGCTCACCGTTAACTGCTTCTTCCACCACATAACTGTCCAACAGGGATTCCTTTATATATTGTCTCATATCATAATTATCCTCGACAACCAGCACCACTGTTTTTGTGTCATCCTGTACCGGCTCTGATTCTATCATAATTCCGGGACTCACATATTCTGTTTCATAGACAGATGTTTCATTTTCAATTAGTCCTTTATCAGTTGTGAGTATTTCATCATCTTTAAGGTGTGCTCTTCCCAGAGGCAGGCTGATAGTAAATTCAGTCCAGCCAGCCTTTCCATTATCACCTGTTTCGCTATCAACTGTAATAGTGCCGTAATGCAATTCAATCAGTTCTTTGACCAGGGCCAGACCTATTCCTGTACCTTCATACTCTTTCGTCTGTGAAGAATCCACCTGGTAGAACCGGTCGAATAGTTTAGGCAGTTCTTGCTTCGGTATGCCAACTCCCGTGTTCTTTATTCTGATTTCAGCAGTATCCTTCTGTGTTTCAGCTATGGTAATAACTACATTTCCCCTTACGGGAGTGAACTTGAAAGCATTAGATAACAAATTTGACAATACCTTGATCATCTTTTCTCTGTCAAAATAAACCTCAATAAATTCCTTATCAGATTTAATCCTGAGCATAACATCCCTTGATTCGGAAAGGGAATCGAATGACAATGCTGTACCTTTAACAAATGTAACAATGTTTCCGGGTGAGGATTCAAGTTTAAGTTTACCGGAATCCAGCCTGGAGAGATCCAATAACTGGTTTACCAGTTGAAGCAGGCGATTGGAATTTCTTCTTATGATCCCTGCGTCTTTAGCTGGATTTGAGGATAGGTTTCTTTCGATTTTCTCTGCTGGTCCTAATATTAGAGTAAGAGGTGTTCTGAATTCGTGCGATATATTTGCAAAGAAATCGGATTTCATTTTTGCTAATTCTTCCAGCTTCTCCGCGTGCTCTGATTCTAAGACCAGTTTTTGTCTCAGCCTCTGCCGGTTAAGATAAAAGCGTGTTGATGTACTAAATATTAAAAGAACAACTAAACTATAGAGAACATAAG
>CAWIUG010000039.1:0-7946 GCA_963839165.1 uncultured Bacteroidota bacterium
CGGCTGTTGAAATGACTGGCTGCAAATGACCTTTTATCTTCTTCCTTTAATAAGGTTGGATTCAGTTGGAGTATATTGAGATACTAAGGTTAGTACAATAAATAAGGTTTTTAAATATTACTTCGGAAGCCAAAACCTTATGCACAAATATTAACCTTAGTAGGCATATTCACAAATATTATAACGTATAATAAGTTGTAATTTTGTCCTTAGCATCAATAAAATTTAATTTTCAACTTGTTGTGTGAGGACTTGTAGCGGTGCCCGACCTGTCCCGGCCCTTGCCTTCATTAGGTCGGGAGTGTCCCGATTAGCCTGCTGGAACTTTTGTGTAGGCAGGCTTTCGTTTCCTTCAAGTCGGGATGTTGAGCGCAGCAAAATCGAGGACACGGTAATTGTAAAATGTTCTCTAGTAATTAATTTTCTATTAAGACCGGTTATCTCGATACGTTCCTCATTCCGCTCGCTATATTTTTACGAATCTCGCTTCATTCGGAACACTCGATAACCGCGATAATTATTAAATCTTTCGCGGTGTCCGACCTGTCCCGCCCCTTGCCTTCATATCTCGATACGTTCCTCATTCCGCTCGCTATATTTTTACGAATCTCGCTTCATTCGGAACACTCGATAACCGCGATAATTATTAAATCTTTCGCAGTGTCCGACCTGTCCCGCCCGTTGCCTTCATATCTCGATACATTCCTCATTCCGCTCGCTATATTTTTACGAATCTCGCTTCATTCGGAACACTCGATAACCGCGATAATTATTAAATCTTTCGCGGTGTCCGAGTGCCTCGCCTTCGTTTACTATTTGGCGAGGTGTATCGAGGACACCGTATTAGAGATATTTAAATTCCAACAATTTGTTGAAAACTTTTAACATATCTGATCGGCATCCTGCTTAATTAAAATAATACGTCACCGAATTTATGTAATGGAGTACTTAGTAACACAAAAGAAAATAACCCGAGAAACCTTATTGCTATACTGGTGGCCTCGATATCCGTCGGAGCACGTCCCGCCGCAGGAAATAAATGCGCGGGATTTCGAGAACTCAAGATTTCGTCCGGCAGCTGCCGGACTCAACATCCCGCTCCAAAGAATTAAAGCAAGGCCTGCCTTCACATATACTCCTACCCTTGTTTTGACGGGTAAAGCGGCAGGTAAAGCGGGACACTCCCGACCTGATGTACATTGATGAGTCGGGACAGGTCAGCCACCGCACACGTTACAAATCTTTACTCAAGTCAGGCTTCAATACGCCCCGCTCTCAAGAAATAGCAAGGTGGAGCTACTCAGCCACCGCTATACGTTATTCGGCCTATCTGTGGGTTGCTTTTGGTTGCCGGTTGGCTTTGCTGGAACAGAGTTGGGACATCTGCGGTTGCCGAGTTTTCGGAGCGACGGTTGCCGAGTGTTTCGGAGCGAAGCGGAGAAATGTATCGAGGCAAGCGGAGCAATTAATAAGCAGTCACTATAAATTTATCAAAGACATAATTAATTTTATGTTAATAAACGACTTTTTTAATAATATAAGGGAAAATATTTTGAGCAAAGCGTTTATGTATATTCTTGAGTGTGCCGACAGTAGATATTATACAGGCAGTACAAATGATTTGACTAGAAGGATAAAGGAACACCAGAACGGTAATGGAGCCAATTTCACTAAATCAAGGTTACCAGTTGAACTGGTTTATTATGAAGAATATGAGAGAATAGATGAAGCATTTTACAGAGAAAAACAAATACAGAATTGGAGTCACAAAAAGAAACAAGCATTGATCCAAGACAATCTGGAAGTTTTACCAAACCTTGCAAAAAAAATTTTTAAGAAGACCAAGAAAAAGTGAGAGGGGAGTGGAATAACGCTGCGCTTTTATCTTTTTCCTTTAAGCCCTTTCCTTTTATCTTTTTCCTTTTATCTTTTATCTTGTCAAAGCGCCCCGGCTAATTTTTCTATCAGCCTTTCTTTAACATCATTTGCATCCAGCTCCGGTTTAGTGAAATAACTTATCACCATAAACATATGA
Source organism: uncultured Bacteroidota bacterium (assembly GCA_963839165.1). Classification (GTDB taxonomy): domain Bacteria; phylum Bacteroidota; class Ignavibacteria; order Ignavibacteriales; family Ignavibacteriaceae; genus DATFVA01. Next base: position 2,036 of record CAWIUG010000039.1, read on the forward strand.
AACTGCAAAACGTCCAGCACTTCCCTGGTTTCTTTCGAATCATATTCTTCAAATTCATATCTCAGTTTAGTAATAGCTTTATTTGCTTTGATGAGTTCGTCAGGTATCATTTTATTTTCTCCAGGAAGAAAGTGAAAGTAACAGGTAACAAGTAACAAGTAACAAGTAAAAAGGAACAAGTAAAAAGTAAGAAGTAAAAGGGCAAAAGTAAAAAGAAAAAAACAGGAGTTATGATGAATGAGTTAATAAGGACAAAGGAGGAGGAAAATCTGTCTCCGGTTTTCAACAGGTAAATGATTTTCTTTATTCAGGAAAAACTTCTGTCAGAATTCCACCCTGAGATATTTTATTGTGTAAAAATTATTCCCGGAACATATACCGGTTGAAATTGATTATTTTTACATGTTTGGTTAAGTACTAATGTTCGATTATAAAATTATTAATAGCATAAACAGGATCATAAATGAGTTCAGTTAAAAAAGAAGGACTTTTTATTACAGTGGATGCAAATATTGGGGCTGGCAAAACAAATGCCTGTCACGCTCTTGCATCTGCGTCAAGTGCAAGAGGCAGGCAGACAAGAGTACTGGAAGAGCCTACACACACAGACAGATTCAAACACTTCCTGTCGCATTATTACAACGATCTGATCACCGGTAAAAATACAGGCGGGGGTTTCGAGATGCAGATGTTTATGCTTTGCCAGAGATACGAACAGCACAGGCTTGCAGTTGAACTGGCCTGGGGAGAGAATGGAATAACTATTATACAGGACCGGCCGATTTACGGCGACACGGTTTTTGCTACGACTGCTATGGAGAGAGGATTTATGACGCAGGAGGAATTCGATCTCTACTTCGATGTCTTCAGAAATATGAGCCGCGACATAATGCCTCCCGATATCTTTGTTTATCTGAATGTCTCTCCGGAAGAATGTCACAGGCGTATGAATACAAGATCGAGATCGGAAGAAGAAGGAGTACCTCTGGATTACCTGCAGCACCTCGACAGAAACTATAAAAAACTGGTAAATGAAATGAGGAGGAGGGGAATAAGAGTTCTGGAAGTCGACTGGCACGAATTCGGTCCTCCTGTAGTTCTCTGGAACAAGATCCTCGGAATGACAGGCTCGGACGAATCATGGTATGAACAACTCTCATTCTCATTTGCCAAGCAGCCGCGGATTCCAATTATGCCGAATGCTGATAAAAAGGAAAATGAGTGAGTAAAATAAAAAAAGCATGAGAATGATCCACTACCACACTTTTTGCAGCCATAGAGAATTCCGGAGGTTAGATGTGGTATTATATAATTAAAGTATTGATTTCAGCAATACTAATAGTTGCGATATCAGAAATAGGTAAAAGAAGCTCCTTCTGGGGAGGAATATTAGCGTCTGTCCCGATAGTATCTGTTTTAGCATTCATCTGGCTTTATACCGACACTAAAGATATCCAGAAGATTTCACAGCTTTCATACAGCATATTCTGGCTGGTAATACCTTCGCTTTCATTATTTTTAGTCTTACCATACTTGTTAAAATTAAAACTGGACTTCTTTCCATCTCTGCTGATTTCAATCGTAGTAATGATAATCTTTTACTACATAATGGTTTTTATTCTTGGCAAATTTGATATAAAGATTTAATGAAAATCCCAACTATCGGCGGGACGGGATGCACTGCTGCTTTATAATAAATGATGCTAAAAAAGCTGTTGACAATTTAAACAGTTCTGACAAAATGTCAGTCACCGAATTTACACCCTATTTAGAGGCCGGTTAGAGGCCTTTTAAAGGCCTGGAGGACTCAAAATGAGACACGCTTAAAATGGCCTAAAAACGAACTTTTGGGTTGTTGAAATAATTTACATATGACAAAATGTCAAAAGAATAAGTACCGGAAAATGGGGTTTTAAATAGGCGGTGTGAAAATTAAATCTGAGCGAAAAACCAGTATCAGTCTGCATTGCCGGGTTAACTGTTTTTGCAGCAAACAGTCCGGGCATAATAATTCCTATTACACTCTCCATGCCGTGCACACCCCACACATCTTCCAATAGCCACAAGAGGAAGACTGTGTAGAATTCTTTCAAATATTTTCCTTTATACCTGTCATAGATTCAGCGAAGGAGAATCATCTTTTTAGTATCAACATAATTTCCAGCTCTGCAGTCTGTAGAAATAAACTCCGCTCGATATATTTTTAGCATTTCCGTTTTTTGCGGAAAACTCAACCTCATATTTTCCTGCCGGTTTGTACTCATCAACAAGAGTTGCAACCTCATTGCCTAGTACATCGTAAACCTTTAGAGACTGCCAGCTGCCGACGGGCGACTGCCAGATTATTTTTGTGGACGGGTTAAATGGATTTGGGTAATTCTGTGATAGTATAAATCCGGACGGCAGAACTGCTGCATCTTCAACTCCATTAATTCCGCTGAACTCATCAGCTCCGATATCGGGACTGGTTATATTTCTTGTATCACCATCAATGTCTTTATCTATTTCTGCAATTGGAGTGGCATGTGATTTAAGTAATGTAGTTGTTCCGGCAATGTGAAGATATTGATTTGTAAAATTGGGCATTTCTGTTATACTATTTGAATCTTTCCCGGTCATCTGCCATTCTTGTAGAGTATAGTAATCGTTGCCGCCGGCTTTGACCAGGCAATTATACTGATTCTGTAAATAGAATAGATCATTATAATCTGTCGAAAGGTTTGAGGGGGAGTTATCAAAGATTGATGAGGCACAATATGGCGTTTCGTCTCTGGTATTTACAAAAATATTATTCTCCGCTTTAACATTTGTACATAGTGAGTATATGTATAAAGCAGCCGAACCGCGTTGGTTTGAACCCTGGCCTGATAAATAAACAGAGTTGAAATAAATTTCCGGATTATTCTGATAGGACAGCTCTATTCCTGCTACTCTGCTGTCAGAATATGTTGAAACACTGCGGATATCATAGATCATATTGTTATAAACAAGCTCACCGCTGCCGAAGGAACTTCCATCACCGGATAATAATATTCCTGCGCTGCCGTAAAAGTGATTTGAGCTTATATTGCGTACAACATTGTCCCGGATGACGCATCCCTCACCCACACAGGAATTTATGCCCGAAGTGATAAAACAATTTATTTGCTGCCTTATATTTTGTACAATATTGTTTTCTATAATTGCTCCCTGGTTCTTTTCAACTTGAATCCCCCATGTTATTAAGCTGTCTGTTTCAGAACCTATTTTATTTCCACGTATAATATTTCCTGTTGCTTTATTGTTTGAGTTAAATGCAGACACATAAATCCCGATTCCTGCCATTTTAATAAAGTTATTTTGAATCAGGTTACTATCAGGGGTTTCTGCATTACCAATCTGACGCCAGAAGCCTACCCCGCTGCTAAGCCTTGTATAATCTTCAGAAATAAAAGTAATATTTTGAACCATGTTATGATCCGAATTATTAATAAAATCCAGGCAGCCGTTCCAATAATATTGCCCGTCGTATAAAGCGTGAATTGTAAGTGTAGTGGGACCTGTCAGGCTGACGCCATTAAAAGTCATATAACTGGTGTTTACAAAGCACATCACTGTCTGCCCGCTTCCCTGAATGATTACATTTTTATTGCTTGCAGGTTTAATTGTAACTCTGTTTTCCGGGCCTGCCCCGGGAATTGGTCCAATGAACCGGAAGCCAAACGTATCTGCCGGGGCTGTGTATAAATCATCAATCAATTCAAGCGTAACCGGTCCTGCGATACCGTCAGGACTAAGTGAGTTAAGCGCGGAAGTGATTGTTGGAAAATAGCCGGAGGAGCCGATTGTGTATGTGCCCGGTGATAGTGGATTATCACGCTGGTGCTGAAATTTTTCCGGAAAAGAAAGCTCACTACTCATTCTTAATGATCCTATCTCCTGTGAAAAGCTTTGGGCGGAGAGAAAGACTATAAAGAAAACTGCTAAAAGTTTCATTAAGGTTTTCATGGTGTATTCCTTCCAAATTGTTTGAAAAATTTTACACCACTAACAAAATAAAATGGGAAGGGGAGTAGTTATCAGATATGTAATCAACACTTTCTGATATGGCATTATTTCTTAAGGATATGTCTTCTCGATTTACAATTATGTATTATCCTGCGGATTTTGAAGATTTTAGACGGGTAAAATTTGTGAGTATTAGTCTGCGTGAAGGATATGTGTGTGGCTTAATATCAACTAAGGATATTCCGCGGGGGATAACCGAATTCATCTTTGAAACATTTTGAAAAGTATGCAGGACTTGAGAATCCAACCGAGTATGCAATCCCGGATATATTCCCTTTTTCCTCCTCAATCATCAGCTTAGCCCGGTATAACCTGACTGTTCTTACGTATTGGCTGGGCGACTTACCAACCAGTGCCCTCAGCTTTTTGTGTAGATGTGTTCTGCTCATTCCTACTTCATTGCTGCATTCCTCAATGCTGAACTCCTCTTCCGATATATGCTTTTCTATTACATCCAATACCTTTGCGAGAAACTTCTCGTCAATGCTCTTTAGTTTTTTCCCTGTGGTTTTGACAGAAATTCTCCTCTGCTGAACTTTTCCTGCAGCTTCTTCCTGGTATTAATCAGGTTCTCAACTCTTACCCTCAGCTCCTGCAGATCAAATGGTTTTGTAAGATAGTCATCTGCTCCAGTTTGTAATCCCTCAATCTTATTTTCTTGTCCTGATTTTGCTGTTAAGATTATTATGGGAATATGACTGGTTCTTTCATCGTGCTTCAGTACCCTTGTCAGTTCATTGCCGTCCATCTTTGGCATCATCAAATCGCTGATTATAAGATCAGGGATAATATTTTCTGCAATTCTTACTCCTTGCTCACCGTTAACTGCTTCTTCCACCACATAACTGTCCAACAGGGATTCCTTTATATATTGTCTCATATCATAATTATCCTCGACAACCAGCACCACTGTTTTTGTGTCATCCTGTACCGGCTCTGATTCTATCATAATTCCGGGACTCACATATTCTGTTTCATAGACAGATGTTTCATTTTCAATTAGTCCTTTATCAGTTGTGAGTATTTCATCATCTTTAAGGTGTGCTCTTCCCAGAGGCAGGCTAATAGTAAATTCAGTCCAGCCAGCCTTTCCATTATCACCTGTTTCGCTATCAACTGTAATAGTGCCGTAATGCAATTCAATCAGTTCTTTGACCAGGGCCAGACCTATTCCTGTACCTTCATACTCTTTCGTCTGTGAAGAATCCACCTGGTAGAACCGGTCGAATAGTTTAGGCAGTTCTTGCTTCGGTATGCCAACTCCCGTGTTCTTTATTCTGATTTCAGCAGTATCCTTCTGTGTTTCAGCTATGGTAATAACTACATTTCCCCTTACGGGAGTGAACTTGAAAGCATTAGATAACAAATTTGACAATACCTTGATCATCTTTTCTCTGTCAAAATAAACCTCAATAAATTCCTTATCAGATTTAATCCTGAGCATAACATCCCTTGATTCGGAAAGGGAATCGAATGACAATGCGGTACCTTTAACAAATGAAACAATGTTTCCGGGTGAGGATTCAAGTTTAAGTTTACCGGAATCCAGCCTGGAGAGATCCAATAACTGGTTTACCAGTTGAAGCAGGCGATTGGAATTTCTTCTTATGATCCCTGCGTCTTTAGCTGGATTTGAGGATAGGTTTCTTTCGATTTTCTCTGCTGGTCCTAATATTAGAGTAAGAGGTGTTCTGAATTCGTGCGATATATTTGCAAAGAAATCGGATTTCATTTTTGCTAATTCTTCCAGCTTCTCCGCGTGCTCTGATTCTAAGACCAGTTTTTGTCTCAGCCTCTGTCGGTTAAGATAAAAGCGTGTTGATGTACTAAATATTAAAAGAACAACTAAGCTATAGAGAACATA
>CAWIUG010000040.1:0-9258 GCA_963839165.1 uncultured Bacteroidota bacterium
CTCCATGCCGTGCACACCCCACACATCTTCCAATAGCCACAAGAGGAAGACTGTGTAGACTTCTTTCAAATATTTTCCTTTATACCTGTCATAGATTCAGCGAAGAAGAATCATCTTTTTAGTATCAACATAATTTCCAGCTTGCAGTCTGTAGAAATAAACTCCGCTCGATATATTTTTAGCATTTCCGTTTTTGGCGGAAAACTCAACCTCATATTTTCCTGCCGGTTTGTACTCATCAACAAGAGTTGCAACCTCATTGCCTAGTACATCGTAAACCTTTAGAGACTGCCAGCTGCCGACGGGCGACTGCCAGATTATTTTTGTGGACGGGTTAAATGGATTTGGGTAATTCTGTGATAGTATAAATCCGGACGGCAGAACTGCTGCATCTTCAACTCCATTAATTCCGCTGAACTCATCAGCTCCGATATCGGGACTGGTTATATTTCTTGTATCACCGTCAATGTCTTTATCTATTTCTGCAATTGGAGTGGCATGTGATTTAAGTAATGTAGCTGTTCCGGCAATGTGAAGATATTGATTTGTAAAATTGGGCATTTCTGTTATACTATTTGAATCTTTCCCGGTCATCTGCCATTCTTGTAGAGTATAGTAATCGTTGCCGCCGGCTTTGACCAGGCAATTATACTGATTCTGTAAATAGAATAGATCATTATAATCTGTCGAAAGGTTTGAGGGGGAGTTATCAAAGATTGATGAGGCACAATATGGCGTTTCGTCTCTGGTATTTACAAAAATATTATTCTCCGCTTTAACATTTGTACATAGTGAGTATATGTATAAAGCAGCCGAACCGCGTTGGTTTGAACCCTGGCCTGATAAATAAACAGAGTTGAAATAAATTTCCGGATTATTCTGATAGGACAGCTCTATTCCTGCTACTCTGCTGTCAGAATATGTTGAAACACTGCGGATATCATAGATCATATTGTTATAAACAAGCTCACCGCTGCCGAAGGAACTTCCATCACCGGATAATAATATTCCTGCGCTGCCGTAAAAGTGATTTGAGCTTATATTGCGTACAACATTGTCCCGGATGACGCATCCCTCACCCACACAGGAATTTATGCCCGAAGTGATAAAACAATTTATTTGCTGCCTTATATTTTGTACAATATTGTTTTCTATAATTGCTCCCTGGTTCTTTTCAACTTGAATCCCCCATGTTATTAAGCTGTCTGTTTCAGAACCTATTTTATTTCCACGTATAATATTTCCTGTTGCTTTATTGTTTGAGTTAAATGCAGACACATAAATCCCGATTCCTGCCATTTTAATAAAGTTATTTTGAATCAGGTTACTATCAGGGGTTTCTGCATTACCAATCTGACGCCAGAAGCCTACCCCGCTGCTAAGCCTTGTATAATCTTCAGAAATAAAAGTAATATTTTGAACCATGTTATGATCCGAATTATTAATAAAATCCAGGCAGCCGTTCCAATAATATTGCCCGTCGTATAAAGCGTGAATTGTAAGTGTAGTGGGACCTGTCAGGCTGACGCCATTAAAAGTCATATAACTAGTGTTTACAAAGCACATCACTGTCTGCCCGCTTCCCTGAATGATTACATTTTTATTGCTTGCAGGTTTAATTGTAACTCTGCTTTCCGGGCCTGCCCCGGGAATTGGTCCAATGAACCGGAAGCCAAACGTATCTGCAGGGGCTGTGTATAAATCATCAATCAATTCAAGCGTAACCGGTCCTGCGATACCGTCAAGACTAAGTGAGTTAAGCGCGGAAGTGATTGTTGGAAAATAGCCGGAGGAGCCGATTGTGTATGTGCCCGGTGATAGTGGATTATCACGCTGGCGCTGAAATTTTTCCGGAAAAGAAAGCTCACTACTCATTCTTAATGATCCTATCTCCTGTGAAAAGCTTTGGGCGGAGAGAAACACTATAAGGGTAACTGCTAAAAGTTTCGTTAAGGTTTTCATGGTGTATTCCTTCAAATTGCTTGAAAAATTTTACACCACTAACAAAATAAAATGAGAAGGGAAGTAGTTATCAAATTTGTAAACAACACTTTCTGTTATGGCATTATTTCTTAAGGATATGTCTTCTCGATTTACAATTATGTATTATCCTGCGGATTTTGAAGATTTTAGACGGGTAAAATTTGTGAGTATTAGTCTGCGTGAGGGATATGTGTGTGGCTTAATATCAACTAAGGATATTCCGCGGGGGATAACCGAATTCATCTTTGAAACATTTTGAAAAGTATGCAGGACTTGAGAATCCAACCGAGTATGCTATCTCGGATATATTCCCTTTTTCCTCCTCAATCATCAGCTTAGCCCTGTATAACCTGACTGTTCTTACGTATTGGCTGGGCGACTTACCAACCAGTGCCCTCAGCTTTTTGTGTAGATGTGTTCTGCTCATTCCTACTTCATTGCTGCATTCCTCAATGCTGAACTCCTCTTCCGATATATGCTTTTCTATTACATCCAATACCTTTGCGAGAAACTTCTCGTCAATGCTCTTTAGTTTTTTCCCGGCAGGTGGTTTTCGACAGAAATTCTCCTCTGCTGAACTTTTCCTGCAGCTTCTTCCTGGTATTAATCAGGTTCTCAACTCTTACCCTCAGCTCCTGCAGATCAAATGGTTTTGTAAGATAGTCATCTGCTCCAGTTTGTAATCCCTCAATCTTATTTTCTTGTCCTGATTTTGCTGTTAAGATTATTATGGGAATATGACTGGTTCTTTCATCGTGCTTCAGTACCCTTGTCAGTTCATTGCCGTCCATCTTTGGCATCATCAAATCGCTGATTATAAGATCAGGGATAATATTTTCTGCAATTCTTACTCCTTGCTCACCGTTAACTGCTTCTTCCACCACATAACTGTCCAACAGGGATTCCTTTATATATTGTCTCATATCATAATTATCCTCGACAACCAGCACCACTGTTTTTGTGTCATCCTGTACCGGCTCTGATTCTATCATAATTCCGGGACTCACATATTCTGTTTCATAGACAGATGTTTCATTTTCAATTAGTCCTTTATCAGTTGTGAGTATTTCATCATCTTTAAGGTGTGCTCTTCCCAGAGGCAGGCTGATAGTAAATTCAGTCCAGCCAGCCTTTCCATTATCACCTGTTTCGCTATCAACTGTAATAGTGCCGTAATGCAATTCAATCAGTTCTTTGACCAGGGCCAGACCTATTCCTGTACCTTCATACTCTTTCGTCTGTGAAGAATCCACCTGGTAGAACCGGTCGAATAGTTTAGGCAGTTCTTGCTTCGGTATGCCAACTCCCGTGTTCTTTATTCTGATTTCAGCAGTATCCTTCTGTGTTTCAGCTATGGTAATAACTACATTTCCCCTTACGGGAGTGAACTTGAAAGCATTAGATAACAAATTTGACAATACCTTGATCATCTTTTCTCTGTCAAAATAAACCTCAATAAATTCCTTATCAGATTTAATCCTGAGCATAACATCCCTTGATTCGGAAAGGGAATCGAATGACAATGCTGTACCTTTAACAAATGTAACAATGTTTCCGGGTGAGGATTCAAGTTTAAGTTTACCGGAATCCAGCCTGGAGAGATCCAATAACTGGTTTACCAGTTGAAGCAGGCGATTGGAATTTCTTCTTATGATCCCTGCGTCTTTAGCTGGATTTGAGGATAGGTTTCTTTCGATTTTCTCTGCTGGTCCTAATATTAGAGTAAGAGGTGTTCTGAATTCGTGCGATATATTTGCAAAGAAATCGGATTTCATTTTTGCTAATTCTTCCAGCTTCTCCGCGTGCTCTGATTCTAAGACCAGTTTTTGTCTCAGCCTCTGTCGGTTAAGATAAAAGCGTGTTGATGTACTAAATATTAAAAGAACAACTAAACTATAGAGAACATAAGCCCACAATGTTTTCCACCAGGGCGGTAGTATAGTCACTTTTATTGACGTTCCGGCTTCGTTCCATATGCGATTACAATCTGAACCTTTTACTTTAAAGGTATATTCGCCAGGATTTAAATTAGGATAAGTAGCAAATCGTCTAGTTCCACAATAGACCCAGCCATTATCGATTCCCTCCATCTTATAGGCATATTGATTTTCTTCACTATGAATATAACTTAATGCAGCAAATTCAAAAGTTATATAATTGTCATCGTGCTTTAACTCAATTTCTTTTCCAAAGGCATAGTACTTGTCAAATTTCTTAAAACCTGTAATCGCAATTGATGGTAAAAAATTATCTTCTTTTATACTATCCGGATGAAATCTTATAAATCCATTTTCTCCTCCAAAACATATCTTCCCATCCTTCATCTTACACCCTACCTGATTCCATAATTTAATCTCAGGAAAATAGTAGGCAGCGTAAAAATCTTTAAACTCAGCTGTATGAGGATTAAATCTGGTTACCCCTTTAGATGAACTAATCCACAAATTTCCATGATCATCTTCAATTATTCGTCTTACTCCTTCACTGAGGAAGCCATCATTGCCATAAAATCGTGAATAATTATTTTTCAAGCGGTTATACCTGACTAATCCGGTACCACATCCTAACCAAAGAGTATGGTCTTTATCCTCATAGAACGAATAAAAACTATTATCAATAATGGTAGTAGAGTCTTCAGATATGGAATTATACACCATAATGGAATCTCTATGTGGGTCATAACAATTAAGACCAGTTGAAAAACCACCAAACCAAACTAACCCGAAAGAGTCTTCGTAAATAGTCCATATATCTCTCTTAATATTAGTAATTAATTCTCTTTCTTTTGTTTTGGTGAAGAATTTGAATAGATCACCTGCGAGTGTCCCGATCCAAAAATAATTTTTATCTTTTTGAAAAAACCCGTAAATAAATTCTGAAAAAGTCGCGCCGACAGAGTCGATGTAGCAGGTCCATTTATCATCTTTATTTGACGTATAAAGACCGCCGGCAGCTGGAGCAATTAATTTATTCCCTGATATATCGTGAGAGATAGCCCAATCATTATAATTATATTTGGTAAGTACTTTATTAGATTTTGAATCGAGCAATCCCCATGCTTGAGGAGTACCAACCCAAAAGTTTCCTTCACTATCTTCGAACAAATCCGTAATACCATTTAAACTAAAATATGATTTATCCCAGGAACGGGGATCATTTGTGTACTTCTCAATTTCCGGAGCAGGAATTTCTAATTTATTCACACCACGGGAATTGGTACTTACCCATATTGATCCGGATCTATCCAGGACAATTGCGGACACATCGTCTGCGCTTAAGCTCTCAGGATTACCTGCTTTATAAACATAATTTGTGAAAGTTTTTGAGCTTTTATTAAAGACATCAATTCCGTGCCTGGTACCAAGCCAAATAAGACCCGTATTATCGATACACAATGATAGAATTGTATTCCTTGCCTGCCCGACCGAAGTATTGGGATTATTATTGTACAATGTGAAGGATTCTGTATTTTTATCAAATTTCAATAGTCCTCCATCTGTTCCTATCCATAAAATCCCTTCGATGTCTTCCATTATTGCCTCCAGCCAGTACTGCCTGGTTTTTGGATCACCCCATTGATTATTTGGATAATACCAGTAGTGATAAAATTTATTTGTTTCTCTGTCAAAACAGTCCAGTCCCCCGCCTGTAGCCAGCCAGAGAGTTCCTGACTTATCCTCATAAATACCGTTAACTGAATTGTGACCAAGGCTGTTTATGTCATCTTCATTATGCAGAAATTGAGTGAATATTTCGTTATTCGGGTTGAATTTATAAAATCCATATGCTGTACCAACCCATATTACATCATTCTTATCAATGAAAATCTCCAGCACCAGGTTGCCCCATTCGGTTGCAGGATGTTGGGGATCCGGCAGGTAATTTTTAAATGTCTCTGTTTTTGGATCAAATTTTTCCACCCCGCCATTGGATGACAAAATCCAGATGTTTCCTTGTAAGTCTTCACCTATAGTTCCCGGCATATATGCATTAATCACTTTAGGATTTACCGGGTATTTGTAGGTAGTAAAGGTATATCCGTCATAACGATCCAAACCATTTAACGTCCCAAACCAGAGGTAACCTGTTCGATCCTGAAAGATAGGAACAACATATGATGAAGACATACCTTGTTCAATACTAAAATGCTGGAAAGAGATATTTGATTTTTGTGCGTGAACCGGAATTGACACAGCAAAACAAATTAAGAATGAAATTAAAAGACGAAAAGAAATAGCAGGAGATTCAGTTCCTCTGATTTCTTTATGCATCCATATTTTTAAAGGATTAAACACGATTTAAAACCCCACTTCAATTCCCAGCCTTAATGAAAACGAAGGCTGATATCTGTAAGCCTGACCGTAAGTTGAATTTGGATAAATCGGGTTTCCGTTCTCGTCTATACCAAAATATTTTCTTTGATCAACATCTACTTCTTCACGCTGGCTGGCAATATGAAAAAGATCAAGAATAATTCTCGGCTGCAGAGAAGAAAACGAACTAACTTCATACATAACACGCGCACTCAGGTCCCATATCGCAGGCGACCTTCCGGCTGAGCCGCGCTGCACAAGATATATAACACCATAGCCCGGATATGCTAATTCGCTCAAAGGAGTACCGGTTTGTTCGATAAATGATATGCCCGTAATTAAACCAAAAGAAAACCTGTACGATCCCGAAAATTTAAATACGTGTGTTCGGTCATTGGGAACGAGTCCGGTAGTATTTGTACGTGAAGTGGAAAGGTTATCGAATGTTGTGTTTGAATTGGGAAATTCAGAATGATACGATGCATCGAAAAGTCCCTCGTAATTTCCGTAATCCCTTGAGAGAACATAGGAGGCTAAAAAGTTAAAATGCTCATCTCCGCTGCGTTCAATTGTTAAAATTAATGCTGAGTAATCACGCTGAGGTTTCGGCCATTCAGATAATATTCCCCTTCCCGGATTACCAAGCAGCCACCTGTCCTCATCAGCCAAATATGCATCATCAATAGCCTGGCGAAGAGTTCTGTAAACCCCCTGAACACTTGCTTTAATGGACCAGCCAATCAGTCTTTCATAACCAAGATTGAATTCATCATAGTACTGAGCTTGTAAATCTTTAACTTCCGGTCTGATTAGGTGTTGGAAGTTATAAAGAGTATCACCTCCGGTATTATTCAAACGCGGATCGTGATCAAACTGAATCCAGTAATCATATCCATCTCCGGAAAAATAATTTACCGCCTGAAACAAAGCTAATTCCTGAGAGAACCTGCCAAAAGAACCAAAGATTCTGTTTGTACCGTTATCATCAGGGAGATACACGACACCAATCCGGGGCTGAAGCGGAACTTCAACTGTTTGAGCCGCTTCTCCGTTTGAGCCAATGATGGAATACCCCTCCCATCTTAATCCTGCTGTAACATTAAGCCTTGAAAAAAGCCTCCAGCTATCCTGAATATAAACTGACGGGATGCGATTGGAGACTTCTCCGAATCCTTTACCAATACTTTCACCATAATATGCAGTATCATACCTTTCAATATTGTGGTAGTCGTAAATATTATTAACAGCATTTGTTTTATATTCTATTCCGCAATTGAGAGTATTGTCACCTAAAAGTATATTAGCTGATATTTTACCAAAGTTGCTGTGTCTGAAAGAATCCCAGCTGGAAGCAACTCCGCCAGACCAAACATTACTCAGATCATCTATAAAAAAGATATCATTCCTGCCCCGTTCAGTAGCTCCTTCACCTGTATCATGCCGATCAACTCTGGCAATCAATCCCTGCAAAAAAATATTTTTTCCGATAGTATAAGTTCCATTCAGTGAATAGTTAATACCGCCCTCAATAATATTCTGCAAATAAGGATCGGGATTAGCCAGAGCAGAAGGCGGGACATTAACATTTCGCCCGACAGCATCCCGGTGTGTCGGGTCACCGGTTACTGTAAAAATAAAATTTAAATCATCCAGTGCCCTCCAGCTCAACTTGCCGGCAAATGAGTTAGTAAGTGTTTTATCAACGTAAGTTTCGAAGCCCGGTACTTCAACATCTTGTCTGTTAAATCGTGGATTATAAGCAGCATAGAACCAAAGTTTGTCCAAAATAACCGGACCACCTAAACCAAATCCAAAATCGTAATTAGAAAAATTACCCTGTGTTATATCCAATGAACCATACTTCTGGTTCGCCACAAACTGATTGCTGGTATAAAATCCGAAAAAACTTCCGTGGAATTCATTCGCACCTGTATAAGTAACAACATTTATAAGTCCACCGAGAGAGCTTCTGGAGTCAACATTATATCCGCCTGTCTTTACTTCAATTTCCCGGATAAAATTGTACGGCAAATTTGTTGCGTCTCTCCCTGCTAACGGATCGGTTACTTCTACACCGTCAACAAAATATTTATTTTCAAATCCTGTTGCGCCGCCAATGTTGGGTTGATCTCCATAATAGCTGGTATTTGCCTGCGGTAACAGGGTTGCAATGTTAACGTAATTTCTATCGATCGGCAGCTTTTCAAAGCTTTTAGAATTTATATTACCGCCGTAAGAAGTGGAGAAAGGATCAATAACCGGTTTCTTTCCTGAGACCGTAATCTCCGGAAGACTAATTGCCTTTTGTCTTAATTTTATTTCGCCAAGGCTGGTAGTTTTCCCTAAAATGATCTGCACATCTTCAATCAAGACCTCACCGAACCCCACACTGCTTACTCTGATTTTGTAAATGCCCGGAGGCAGATTAAAGATTCTGAAAAATCCGTTTTTATCTGTCGCGGTACCCTTAACTCCCTGCAGATTATCGCTTTCAACAGAAATATTTACGCCTGCAGCGCCGGCACCAGGAGTATCGCTGACTTGTCCGGATAAGCTGCCTGTAATATCCTGTGCATTTGAAAAAGAAGTGAATACAAGCAAAAGAACCATCTGAGCGATAATTTTAGACTGAAAATTAGTCCTATTCATAATACTCCTCTATTATGAAATTAAACTTGCTTTATATCAGTCTGCTTCAGGAGAGTTCCGGGGGTGGCTTTTCAAAAGGTAACCGTAACCTGACTCTGAAATTCTCACCCTCTCGGAGTAGAGAGATACTACTGCACCAAATAGCAAATAATTTTAATTAAAGTCAATGGAAGAGTTCTGTAATCAGTCGACTGCCTGCTTATGCAGAGGCTGACTATGTAAAGCGAAATGGTGTGTTCCACCTATCGGCGGAACAGGCTGATCTACAATTTCACACAGCCTCTAAGTAATAACAAGTCCCGCCTCTTAAACT
>CAWIUG010000041.1:0-23968 GCA_963839165.1 uncultured Bacteroidota bacterium
GCCCTGCTGCATATCGGGGTAATAATTAAATGAGAGACGACCTCGCTTTAATTGAAGTTGAAATGGAAATCAGACGCCGTAAGCGTGAAAAAGATGAGGCTGAGTCCGAACAGATTAAAGCGAAGCAGGAATCCTGGAATGAAATAATTGAGAGGGGAAAGAATAATCTCTGGGATTATTGCCAGCTCATATCCCCCCGGCATTACACAGATGACAAAGCTTACCTAAAGGACATAGTCGATACCCTTCAGGCTTTCTATGAGCGAAGAATAATAAAATTTAATCCTGAAGATGATTGGCAGATTGTATCCTCAACTGTGACCCCTGAAGGCTTTACCGTTTGTAAAAAGTTGATGCTGAATGTCCCTCCTCGTTTCGGGAAGTCAAGATCGCTGATTGATTTCTGTCAGTGGGTGTTAGGGAAGAATCAGGATGAAAGAATTATTGAGTGTTCGTACAATGACGATGCAGCCGGTGACTTCGCTAAGTTTACCAGAGACGGGATACAGTCAGAGAAGTTTAATAATTCCGGGTTTGTCTTTTCGGATTTCTTCCCGGATGTAAAAATAAAATATGGGAGCCACTCTTATTTTAAATGGGCCTTAGAAGGACAGTTTTTCAATTACCTCGGTGCAGGGATCGGCGGCTCAATAACCGGTAAAGGGGGTTCGATCCTTATCATTGATGATCCGATTAAGCTTGCAGAGGAAGCCTTTAATGAGGATAGGCTGCAGAAGATATGGGATTGGTACACAGGAACCTTCCTATCCAGAGGCGATGCCTTTGGAGGAGAGCCACTTGAAATATTTAATATGACGCGCTGGGCCAATGGAGATCCTTGCGGAAGATTATTGGAGTCAGATGAGGCAAAGGACTGGTATGTGATAAAGCTTGAGGCTTATGATGCGGATACAGATCAGATGCTTTGTGAGTCGGTTCTAAGTAAAAAGCGATACCAGGAACTTGAAAAGAAAATGATCCCTGAAATATTCAGAGCCAACTACCATCAGGAAACGATCGACCAGAAAGGCAGACTCTATAAAGGCTTTAAGACCTATACCAGCACTCCGAAGGATAAAAATAATAATTCCCTCTTTGAGCAGGTTAAAAACTATACTGATACTGCAGATGAAGGTGATGATTATTTATGTTCAGTTAATTATGGAGTTTACCAGGGGGAGGCCTATTTGCTTGATGTGATCTACACAAAAGACGGAATGGAAATTACAGAGCCGCAGACAGCAAAGTTCCTTAAACGACTGGAATGTGAACGTTGCCGATATTGAATCCAATAACGGAGGCAGAGGATTTGCAAGGGCCGTTCAGAGGATCCTCTGGGAAATCCATAAAACAAGGAAGCCGGTTATTTACTGGTTCCATCAGTCAGAGAATAAGCGGGCCCGCATAATGTCTCAATCAGCCTTTGTCCAGGAGCATATTTATTTCCCGGTGAACTGGAAAGACAAATGGCCTGAGTTCTACAGGTCAATGAATACATTTTTGAAGGAAGGTAAAAAGCAGCACGACGATGCTGAGGATGCAATCACCGGGGTTGCTGAGAATTGTAAAGCAAGATTAATTAAATCAGGTTCTAAACCTTTTTAAGGAATAATAAAAATGAACTCAGATGAAGTAAAAAAACTGATCGAAAAAGGCAGTGAGCAAATCCAGGGTAAAATTATAAAGGATGCAATCGATGCACACGAGCCTCAGGCCATAGAAATGAAAAAGTTTTATGACCGCTATCAGGGGGATGTGCCGATTAAGAAAAGGGTTAACCTGGACAAGTCGGATATCTCAATCAATAACAGAATTGCCACTGATTATGACGGGATAATCATTGATGAGATCAAGGGCTATATATGGGGGAACCCGATTGTCATTACTTATGATGACGACCAGAATAAAGAAAAGATTTTAGACATAGTAAATAATTTTAAGCTGTTGAATAATATGGATTCAATGGATGAAGAAGTCGGGAGAATATTCCTGCAGCTGCGGTTATGGGGCAAGGCTTTGCTACTATGATACCGAGGGCAATCTGAGAGTGATGAACCTGAAACCCTGGCAGACTTTCTTCATTTACAATAACTCAACTGATGAGATTGAGTATGCAATGATTTATTACCCCTGGGATATTGTCGATGTTACAACCGGGAAAGTGACTCACACGACCAAAGTCGAATGGTACGATAAAGCAGAAGTGAGTTTCTGGATTAAGGATGGGGGAAGATTTGTAAAGGAAGATTTAAGCAAAGAGAACGCTGAGTATAGTAACCCGATGCCGCATAATTTTGATTATGTCCCTGTGATTAAAATTAAAAGGGAATAACCTTGAACAGTCGAACCTTAAAAAACCTGAATCCTTAATCGATGGATATAATGAGCTCCTATCAGATGGTCAAAATGAATTGCAGGAATTTGTTCACGCTTATCTGGTTGCAATCGGAGCGGAAATATCAGAGGAAGAAAGGATAAAGGCCAGACGTACAAGAGTATTCAATCTTCCGGATAAGGAAACCGATTTGAAATTTATTATTAAGGAGATTGCTGATATATTCTTTGAGAACCAGAAAAAGACTCTTGATGAGAACATTTTTAAGTCCTCAAGAACCGTTAATATGAATGATGAGAAGTTCACGAATGGAGGAGCTGAATCCGGGGAGGCCCGCAAATGGAGGCTGACCGCTCTTGAATTTATGGCAATCTCAAAGGAAAGAAAATTCACTGAAGCACTCCGGGAAATGTATAAGGTTATCGGTTCTGCCTGGAATAAGAAGGGATTAAACTTTGATTACCTTAAACTGAAATTCCAATATACCAGATCCCTTCCGATGGATTACCTGTACTACGCACAGGTTGCAACACAGTTTAAAGGGACGCTCTCATTACTTGATATCCTTAAGCTCCTTCCTTTCGTTGATAATCCGCAGGCTTATCTTGACAGGCTGCAGGAAGAGCAGGCCGTAAATCTTGATACTTTATTTCCTCCGGCTTCTCCCACTCCGGAGGAGCAGGCAAAGGCAATATTGGAGGCTCAGAATCAACCGAATAACGGCAAATAAAAGCAATGATGACATGGTAGAAATCAGTGTAATTGTTCCATTGTTTAATCAGGGGAAATATCTCACTGATTGTATTGACTCTGTTCTAAAACAAAAATTCAGCAGTTATGAGATAATAATAATCGATGATTGTTCAACTGATAATTCTTACACTATTGCTAATAAGTTAAAAAAGAAATCAGTGAAAATATCCCTCTATAGGAATAAAAAAAATATGGGAGTTGGTTTTACACGAAACCGGGGAATAAAAATAGCTAAAGGTGAATACATTGTCCCTCTGGATGCTGATGATATGCTGAATGGGGATTACCTTCAAACGGTTTACGATCATCGGAACGAATCAGCGATAATTTATACAGATGTTGTAAAGTTCGATAAGAAGAAAACCTACATTAAGAGAAAAGCAGAATATGATTTAGATAAACTTAAAACCTATAATATATTTAGCGTGACCTGCTTATATAAAAAGGCAGACTGTATTAGTGTTGGTATGTATGATGAAAAGATCGTGAATCTTGAGGATTGGGAGTTTGCTCTTAGAATGGGTATGAATGGATTTTACGGGAAAAGAATTCCTATCCCGTTGTTTTATTACCGGCAGAGGTCCGGCTCGCGGTATAGAGAAGTAAAAAAAAATAATTTAAGACCGGGGATCAAAACATATATTTATAAAAAACTATGTCTGGTTCAATAAAAGCATATTGGTATAACAAAGTCCCTAATGTCGGAGATTCATTATCTCCGGTTATTATCAGCCATTTTTTAGGAAGAAAAGTTGAATGGGTTGATAAAAATTACACTCCTAAATTACTGGCTATTGGCAGCATAATGAAAGCACTCAGGCATAATGATGTTGTTTGGGGTTCGGGTGTAATGAGCGCAAATCATAAATTCGGGGATTTATCCGACTGTAAGTTTTTAGCCATAAGAGGAAAATTAACCAGGAGAATATTAAATATTGACTGCTCAAATTATGGAGATCCAGCTCTATTGCTACCTCTGATTTATAATCCCGATGTTGAAAAAAAATACAGGGTCGGCATAGTCGAACACTATGTAGATAAAAACCTTTACAAAGGTGAGGGGCATAAAATCGATATACTGCAGGATTGGAAAAGTTTTATTACAGAGATCAAACAATGTGAAAAAATAATGAGTTCAAGTTTGCATGGTTGTATTATAGCTGAGGCTTATAGAATCCCTGTTGAATGGATTAAACTAAGCGATAAAGTTTTAGGCAACGGATTTAAGTTTGAAGATTATTTAAGTGCTACAGATAGAGATTCTTTTAGGCAAACATTTAATCTGATTTATCAGCAGGATAAATTATTAAAGGCATTCGAGGAGCATTATGCTATTACAGGAGATTAGGTGTATGCAGGCAATGAAGGAAAGGGGAATAGCAGGCTTTCCAGTAATTCGCCATTCTGAAAATCCGCTTACAACAGTCGGGGATAAGAAATATAAACTAATATTCCCGGAATTTATTTTTAATTATCAGATGACTGAGAAAACTATTAATTATTTGTTTGTTGGAAAGCTCGATAAAAAGAGACAGGATTTTTTATTAAAATTCCCCGGTGCTCTGATCATACAATCTCTAAATGGCAGAAAGAATAACACGAAAGAAAATGATAAGGAATATTTTGAACTGATGGCAAGAGCAAAATTTGTTTTATGTCCCTCGGGTGATTTCAAATGGACATATAGATTCTTTGAGGCCATAATGCTAAATGGGATACCGATAGTCGAGGAAAGAAGCGATCTATATGATGGCTTTAGATATTATTGTAATCAGTTTGACAACTTTATCTATGATGAGCAATGGGTTAAGAGCAATACTGAATTACTAAAAGAAAATTTTATGATTAAGAGGGTTTAATAAATGGACGTGGTTTATTTACTTGCGAATTCCGGCAGTGCCTGGAATAACAATGAGATCAAATATTCATTAAGATCTGTGGAACTGTATCTCAAGAATTATGACAGGATATTCCTGATCGGGGAGAAACCTAAATTCCTGAATAATCAGATCATCCATATAAAGCATCGGGATGATATGAGGCTATGTAAGGAGCGGCGAATAATGGAGAAGATCAAATTTGCTTGCACTATCCCGGAGATCAGTGATGAGTTTCTTTTCTTCAATGATGACTACTTTCTTCTGGAGGATATCGATGCTCAGAAGGTGGATTATTATTATAAGGGCATACTCAGTCAGAAAATGTTAAAGAAAAAAACGAATGATGCTTATGCAATTTCTATGATGAATACAATCAATGTTTTGCTGGTTGCGGGACTTGAAACAAAGCATTTCGATATTCATTACCCGATAGTTTATTCAAAGGGATTATTCCCGGAAATAATGGATAAATATGACTGGACAATTAAACAGGGCTATGTGATTAAATCCCTTTATTGCAATACCCTGAAGATGGAAGGCGCCGTGAAGCAGGATTGTAAAATCAATCTTGATCTTGAAGTGGTAGAAGTGGAGGAGAAGATTAACGGCCAGGATTTATTTTCTACCAAAGCTTATATGAGTCCAAAGTTTAAGGCTTTTATCGAAAAGAGATATCCACAAAAAAGCAAGTATGAATTATGACAATTGAAGAGATCAATAATCGTATCGGCAAACTAATTGCTAAGGATGATAAAAACATTGAGAAGCTTCTGCTTTCCTATGAGCGGGAGCTGGGGAAAAGCTATAAAGCAGCCCTGGCAGAAATAAAAAACAGAATCGCTCTGATGTATGAAAAATATGGGGACTCAGTTACTTATTCTGATATGGTATCATATAACCGCTTAACAAATCTTGAATTGGAAATTGCTTATCAGATAAACGAGCTTAAAAAAACAAACATCAAAACAACGGCCTCAGCTCTAAAGGATATTTATTCCCAGAGATATTACGGTTCTGCTTATGCCTTTGAAACGAGCATCGGGACCCGGCTGGGATTTGGACAACTTAATCCTGATGTGGTTAAAGCGGCTTTAATCAATCCGCTTGATCGTATCAAATGGTCTGACAGGATGAAAGCTAATGCTGATAATTATACCGCCCAGATAAGATCGAGCTTATCGCAGGGACTATTAAAGGGTGATGGTTATTCAAAGATCGCTAAAGACGTAACAGATAAAACCTCCATCGATGCGGTTAAAGCTTTAAGGATTATCCGGACTGAAGGACATAGAGTACAGAATGCCGCGAGCTTAATAGCAACAGACAAAGCTAAATCAGCAGTTGAAGATTTGGGAATTGAAATGACTAAGGTCTGGGTTGCAACTTTAGACGGCAGGACACGGGATGATCACCGGCATATGGACGGACAGGAAGCCGACGAGAATGGGTTATTCCATTTCCCATCCGGCGGGACTACTGAGGGGCCGGGGCTTAGCGGCATAGCTGAGGAAGATATCAATTGCAGATGCACGACCATTACCAAACTTAAGGGTGTTCAATTATAAATTCCGCAGGGATAATATTTCAAAGAAGGTCATTCAGAATATCCCTTATGATCAATGGGCTAAAATGAAAGGAGTACCGGCGTGAGAAGATTTTATTACTACAAAAAGGACTATGAAAGAAAGAAAAGATCTTATCAACAATTTAATCCTGAGACTGCAGCGGCCCGGAATTCCAGCCTTTCACCTGAGGATTACAAGCAAATGGAAAGGCTTATCGGGACTAAAGCAATGAAGAAAATGGGGATAAAAAGAGCAACGCCAAATCCTCCCTTAGATTGATTTTTTCTTCCGTAAATATCTTATTTTCTTTTTTGCAGATTCAACAATAAAATCCGAATAGGATAATTCCCCTCTGGCTTGGTCCACTAACATTTTTTCTTCAGGAGTAACACGGCAAGGCGGAACCATTTCTGTTCTTCCGCCCTTATGAGATTTAATTTCTTTTTTCATAAACCAAATTGCCATCCGTTTTTGTCACAAAGCTGTTTGTATATTTCTGCTGAGGTTTGAAAGCCGACCCAGGTGCCGAATTGATCTAAACCACGATTTGAAAACTCCTTATATACTAATTGCATCGGGTCTATATGGCCGAATGCCATCTTCTTTAATAACTCGGTTTTTGTTCCCTGGAATATGAAGGCAGGGTTTAAATCATCGGGAGTATGATTATCTAAACGAGCCACTCTAATTCCTTGGTCTGCCGGGGTATGATTTGCGTATTTTTTCATTTCTTTCTCCTTTATTTTGTTAAAGTCTATCATAATGTCTATTGCTAATATGGGGGTTTGTATATACAAAGTCAAGCAAAATCGGACATAAAATAAAAATATATTATGCGAAATTTGGCAAAATTAAGCCTCCCTTAAGAATTGAGTTTTTATTCCCTCCGGATTAATCCTAAAGAAAATTAGGATGACAACTGAATATTTAAGATTTACCTTTCCCGCAAGAAATTTTAATAATTTTTGGAGAATCTTATAAATGGAACCAAAAGAGGCAATTGCAATCCTTGAGGCAAACGCAGAGCATCCCGATGTGAAAGCATATTATGGCAAATTATATTCGCCGGATAGATTAAATCCTTTTTTGGATTCAGAAGATGGATTAAGAGTAATCCAGCCCCGCCTTGATAAACACGTTACAAAAGGACTTGAAACCTGGAAAGAAAAGAATCTCCCTGTTTTAGAATCTGAATGGGCTGCTAAACATAACCAGGGTGAAACTCCCGAACAGAAAAGAATCAAAGCAATTGAACAACAGCTGCAGGATTCAAAGAATGCAACCCTTAAGGCCACACTTAAGAATACCGCCATTTCAAAACTTACTGAATTAAAACTTCCCGTCGGATATGCTGATTTAGTTATCGGAGCCGATGAGGAAACTACTCTTAAAAATATAAAAATTGTCCAGGATAACTGGGAATCCGAAATCAGCAAAAGAGTTGATGAAAAATTTAAACTAACGGAAGAAAAAAACCTGGTGAAAAGGAAACTCTCCCATCGAGTAACTCTATGATAAATGATGCAATCCGCAAGGCTGCAGGAGTTACAGTACAAGCTTAATTAAGTCGTTCTTTCAAATTATTGTTATGCAGAAAAGAGAGTCGTAACTGATAGGCGCGTACTATTAGGGATGATCCTCTTACCTTAAGCAACTGGCAGGCGCGTACTGTCAGGTGCAAAATCCCGCAACTTAGAGGCGCGAACTCCGAGGGGCAAAAAGTAAAAAACACAAATTTTTCTTTTTTATTAAATCGGAGTAAAACTAAAATGCGTCTCAAGAAAATATTCTTAATCGTATGTTTATTTCTAATCGCTGCTGTTTGTTTTGTGCAGCCTGCTTATATACCCCTTATTCTGGGAGGATTAGCCTTCGGGCTTACCATCGATAGGACCGGCTCTGCTGCTTTAATCCCTGAGGATGTTGCAAAAGAAATCATCCAGGGAGTTCCCGAGGCCTCGTCCTGTTTATCCCTTTTTAAACGACTCCCTAATATGACTCAGGCTCAACAGAGAATGCCTGTTTTATCCTTACTGCCTTCAGCATATTTCGTAAATGGAGACACGGGACAAAAGCAGACTACAAAGGTCGCCTGGGATAATAAATACCTTAATGCTGAAGAGCTTGCTGTAATTGTTCCTATCCCTGAGGCTGTACTGGCCGATGCTAATTATGATATATGGGGAGAGGTAAGACCGAGGCTTCAGGAAGCTTTAGGAGTTGCTATTGATGCAGCTATTATTCACGGCACGAATGCCCCCGCCTCCTGGCCAACCAACATAATTGATTCTGCTTTGGGAGCCGGTAATGTTGTAGCCCTTGGAACCGGAAATGATATCTATGATGACATTATGGGAGAAGATGGCGTTCTTTCCTTAGTTGAAGCGGATGGTTTTATGGTCACTGGCCACATTGCCGCAATGACAATGAAGGGAAAGCTGAGAGGCTTGAGATCCTCAACTGAAAAACTTCCTCTCTTTGTTCGCACAATGCAGGACAAAACTCCTTACCAGCTGGATGGAGAGCCGATGTATTTCCCGCGTAATGGAGCTATTGATCCGGCTGTTGCTCTTCTTATATCCGGGGATTTTCAGAATGCAGTTTATTCAATCCGTCAGGATATCACCTATAAGCTCCTGACCGAAGCAACCCTATATGATACCAATGGGACTACAATCCTTTACAGGCTGGCCCAGCAGGATATGGTTGCATTAAGGGTTGTAATGCGTTTGGCCTGGCAGGTTCCGAATCCGATTAACAGGATGCAGCAGACCGAAGCCAACAGATATCCATTCGGAGTATTATCGACTGTTGAATTAAGCGAATCCTCTTAAATCAGGAGGACTAACTTAGAATGATTATCACTGTTGCTGAAGTTAATTCGCTATTGCAGATATCAGGAAAGGATGAGGCCATTGAGGCTCTCATCCCTTCCGCTGAAGGTCAGGCAATAGACTACACAAAGAATCCTTTCCATATTCCCGGTCAGTATGTTGAGGGTTATCAGATTTCCTTTGTCGCTTCCACAAAAAAAATAATCAATCTGCAGGGGGATTTCATTACGAATGATTATTACAATCCCGTAAGATTCCAGGCCGGCCTTTTAATCCACGTTCAAAACTCAGTCTTAAATGATGGGTTCTTCACAATCTCCGCAGCAGCTGCCGGTGAGCTAACCCTTTCAGCAGATGATACCCTTTTTGATGAGGAAGCCGGGTCACTGATAAGGATTGATCTTGTTAAAGTTAATATCGGTTTCAAGTTGGCCTTGGCTAAATTTATCGGTTTTCTTTTGGAAGGTGACAAGCAGAATATGCAGTCTGAGTCAATCGGGGATTATTCATATACCCGCAAGGCAGACGAGCAGGTAATGAGCAGCTTTTTCAATGGTTACAGAAAAATAAAGGTTGTCTAATTATGGCAGTAATTTTAAGAGCAAGTACAAATTATAAGAGGGAGTTCCTGAAAAAAGGCACTGACCTCGATAAAAAGAAAATCCCGGCAAAGGTCATTGAAAGATGGCTCAGCAATGGGATTGCCCTGAAGGTAGATGATAAAGAGGATGATAAAAAATGAGTTTAAGCAACTGGTTTAAGCTTGAATTTGAGATCCTCACTCCGACTGAGATTAACGATGGGGGGATCCTTACCAAAACTTATTCAGTTGCTTTGACGGTCCCGGGCCTTATGAGACAGTTAAATGGAAACGAAGTATTTGCAAATGAAAAACTTGGTTATAAATCCACTCATAGATTTTACTGTGATGTTGATACAATCGATATAATGCAGCTGATCAAACATACCCCATCAGGGAAATATTATGAGATAAGAAATATTAAAAATCCGATGGAGTTTAATCATCACCTGGAAATTGATTGTGAGTATAATCCCGATTTGCAGATAATCGGAGAAGAATCATCTTAAAGCGGATTCTTTAGTTTTATTAAAAAGGAAATGAAATGAAAATAATATTAGTCGCTATAGTCTTTCTTTTGTGTGGCTCTTTATTCGCACAACAAAAATATTTAACGGGCGTCAATCCCATACTGGTAAAAAATAATTCAAGGCCGGTATTCACAACTTTTGAAGTACACGATACCACGGACACTTATGCCGATACTGTTATTGTGGAACTCCAAAATCCAATTACAAAAAATTGGGAGCAGATAGGATGCAAGCTGCTTGATGATTTCTCCAATGTTACCGCAGCAGTACCGGGTGATGGGAAAACCAAAGTATATATGATAATGGTTCCTTACGTCACAAAGAACGTAAGGCTGCGAAGGACAAATGTCGCTCATACCGATAGATTAACAAGAGTAACTTTTATGGGTTTTTAATCCAATGAAAACTTTAATCTTATTATTTATACTTACATCTTTATCATACTGTCAGTCTGATTTTATGCTGTTGATGGGGGATGAAGGTGTTTCTCTGCCGACATTACAACTAAATGGCAAGGAAACTTCAATCACTGTCACCCTATCAGGGATAAAAGATTCGGCGAAAGTCTATAGAGACAGCGTTTATGTCCATACCTTCACTTCAAATGGCAGTTGGGTTGATACTCCGCTTGTAGTTGGGAATTATGGATATTATGCAATGAATTATTTAAGGGTGATACAAGTAAGTATAGTAATGAGATATTCGCCGATGCTTACCCTAAAATTCCAACAATAACAGTTGCGGGTGACATTGCTAAAATAACTGTTACCAATGCAGAAGCATCAATAGGTGATTCTTAAGGATTTACAGAGGCACTTCAACAAATCCTACAACGTGGGTTTATTCCATTGCGCCAAACACGTCAAAGATTGATTCACCTTTAACTGAAGGAAGTATTTATTTTTACAGGGCAAGAACATTAACTAATGGAGTGTCTTATCGGATTATTCGACAAATGTTTCTGATACAGCCAATAAAGCATTTACATTTACATTTACAGGCACGGCAACGGGTGATATCGTAGTACAAGGTACGGGTGTGATTATAGTTTATTGGGGTGATGGGAATACCAATACTTATACCCTGACTACAAGTGACCAGAATATTTCCCATACTTATTCATCCGGTACTTATACGGCAGGATAAAATATCCATCGAGAGTGACCAAATGGAGAATGGTCATCTAATACCGGTACGTGGGGACTGACGCAGTTTGAGAAGTTTCCGAATTTGACTTATTTGCATTTGCAAAGTATTACGACCTCTGTTTTAACTGTCAATACTGCCAATGTAACATCACTGACATACTTTGTACCTCAACAATCTCAACACTGGTACAATTTCAATCACAGTCAACACTGCCAATGTAACATCACTGACAAATTTGTACCTCTACAGTCTCAACACTGGTACAATTTCAATCACAGTCAACACTGCCAATGTAACATCACTGACATATTTGTACCTCTACAATCTCAACACTGGTACAATATCAATTACAGTCAACACTGCCAATGTAACATCACTGACATACTTTGACCCTCTACAATCTCAACACTGGTACAATTTCAATCACGGCTAATCCTCACGATATAACAGGTGCAATTACATATTACAAGATTGATGATATAGGAGCTGTTGGTGCGACCATTGATTTAAGTTATACTACAAAAACGTGGGCTAACAATCAAAACAGAGTATCAATGATAGTACCATACAGGTGGACTTAACTCTGCAGAACTTGACCAGATGCTTATTGATTTAGCAAATGTCGCAACGTGGACTGGCGAGAAGAAAATAGATATTACGGGTGCAGGTAATCAGGCAAGTACATCGGCATCAGATGCAGCAGTCGACACGTTGACAACGACGAAAGGTGTCACGGTATTACACAACCATAAAGGAAATTATGAAAAAGATTTTAGCAATAATAATATTAGTCTCACTAAGCATCTACTCTCAGACAGATGTAATAGTGCGTGGACAACTGGTAACAGTTAAACATATTGACGATGGGATGATAATCATAAATGAATACATAGATTCTTGCCGGTTAGAAACAGCGCAGACAGTCACGATTGAAAACGGACTAAACCAGATGGACACGACAGAAGTTCCATCATTACCCCTATCGGACAGACCTGCGAAAAGAATAAACTCTATGGTTATAACAATCAGGTTATTTTATGTTTACAAACTCATCAAAGAACAATCTATCCTCCTGAGACAACACCTGCATTATTCGCATTTTACCGAAGCGGGAATAATCTTGATTGGCTGGAGAATGAATTTATTTCAAAAGATGATATTAGGACTTATCAGGGAGTGCAGTATAAATGCTTAATGTCTCATACCTGTTTATCTCAATGGACACCTCCGCAGACTTTAGGCATATTGTGGGGAATAGTACCGCAGGGATATGAATGGACAGTCGGAGTATCTTATACAGTGGGTGACAGCGTAACTTATCTAAGTAACTCATACCATTGTTTACAGGCACACGTATCTCAACAGGCGTGGAATCCAGTAGCAACATTAAATGTATTATGGGCGCAATATGCACCGCAGACGAATGAATGGGCGGTTGGAGTTTTATATCACGTAGGAGATGAAGTAACTTATCAGGGACATACTTACAGGTGCAGACAGCAGCACACGTATCTCAACTTGGACACCACCTGCAGGTTCCGGCATTATGGTTATTATCCACAATGATTTACTACTTCCCCATATTATACCTCCTTACCTCCCTCATCTCAGGGTTTGGTGAGGCATATAGGATTAAGGATGTTACAAGATACTCAAAGTTCTGGCATTGGGCTTTATGGTTAGGAAAGGTCGGAATCGGTTTCTCATTCTACTTCTCTGACTTTAGCGGGATATTGTTATTTGCAGTAATCTACTGGATCATTTATGACGGGCTAATAAATAACATAGCATTTCAGAAAACCCTGGCTATACATCAGCTTAACAACTAAATCAGCTTTTGAGAAATTCGGGTATATGAAGATACCCGCTTTAATAGGTGTGATATGTTTGAATATATTTTAATAGGAATTTTAATAATAGCTCAGATAATTCAATTCATTTACACAAAAATAAGGATGGATAAAATGGGAACCACGATAGAAGAAGTTCAGCAGTTCGCAGCTCAGATTGATGCAGCAACTACTGAGATCGCTAATGACCTTCAGGCACTTAAAGATCAGTTGGCAGGTGCAGGAACCCCGGAAGAAGTTCAGGCAATCCTTCAGCCGGTACTTGATAGACTTAACAATCTCGGTCAGGCTCAGTGATAAAAGCTGTCTTGATAGTGCTATTATTCGGGAGTCTTGCAATCCGCGCAGGACTCCACTAATATCGATGCATTAAGGCATTATGCCTCTGAAATGTACATAGCCCTTAGCAAAGCTGAAACTCATATTGACAGTCTGAACGCAAGGGTAAACTACCTTGAACACGTTTTGTTTGATACGTTGGCTTTAAGATGGTCGGGAGGTGATCCTGATGGTGACCCGGTAACTTATGATGTTTATTTCGGAACCGATAATACATCGCCTCCTCTGGTTGCCACGGTACAAGATACTTTTTATGTGCCTGGTAGGCTCGCCTGGAATACTACTTACTATTGGTATATAGTCGCAACAGATAACCCGACAGGCAGGGATCCTAATTCAACTCCAATGTCCAGCACTGGCCCGCTTTGGCATTTTACAACAATGCCGGTCCCGGAAAGGTTAAAATAATGCCGATCAGTGAACAACACAGATATATAATCGACGATCTCATATTTGCAAAAAAATGTATTCTGCAGCAGAAACCGGTTAATGCAATTCAGGCCATTGACAGAGCGTTTAATGAGCTTGCAGATATTGAAACAACGTTGGAACACAAAAGAATAAAACAAGAGGAAGAACAAAAACAAACTGTCTGCCAAAATATTGTATGGAGTAAATCAATTGCAATTGACTGAGGAAGAAAAAAATAAATTAAAGGAAGAACTTACAGAGCATCTTTTCAAACAAAAGATAAAAGTTAGGAATGGAAAAGACCACGAAATAGAATTTATTAACCTTCTGAAGGACTTATGGGAGAGAGTTTATTTGATAGGCGAGAGAATTGATAGCGGAGATTTTAAGGTTATGATTGAGTCGGAGGAATTGGGCGAAGCGGTTCCAGTACATATCTCGACTATGTTTCGTACAATCCTAACAGAGAAGGAAAAGAAAAAAAAAGCTAATAATAGTAAGATCAAAAAATGGGCTATGATAGTCCCGGTCATTATCGGTGCAGGAACTTTGATCTATTGGGCAGTATATATGCTGATCAGAATTGCTGATATAATAACAAAATTGAATATCGGGAAATAGTAAAGATATGCGCAGTACGATCAAGGAAGTCCTTATGACGTTAGTTATTAAGATAAAAGAGTCGCAGATGCTCACTGTAATTATTTCTATCTGCTTGTCACTTTACATAGTTGTAACAACTGTGATGATTACAATACAATGGAATACAATTGACAAACAAACAAAGATGATAGAAAAAAGAGACGACCCAAATAGATTTTTATGCTGATTCTCTAAGTGTGCTTCACTCAGAGACAATGTTCTATGAAAGAAAAGCTGATATTAAATCGGATTCCATTCTTGCGCTCTTAAAAAAACTTGGAGAAAAATAATGGCACAGGCGATAATCTCAATGTTCGGGCCGATATGGAGCTATATAATAATTTTTATTTTAACCGGCATATTCACAAGCATAGTAGTCGAGGCGATAAATTTATCCTTCTTTAATATTGGACTTAACGCTCATCCCTGGTGGATTGTATTCATAGTGTCGCTGATTCTTGACGGGCTTATTATATGGGTATTCAATTCCCTGTTCGATAACATTCAGGAAATTGCCCTAATGGTTTTTGTGAATTTCTTTTTCCCGATTCTCTTTTATTCAATGGCCGGGTCTTTTACTGTGGATCTGATTTTTAAGAAATTCAAACAGAAAGCAATGGCTGTTTATGATGAGAAATCCAGCGGGACAATAGGACAATAACATTGAAAACTCTACAGGAAATAGATTATCAGAATGCAGCTAAAGTCCTGAACATTGAAATCGCTCTGATCAAGGCGGTTGCCGATGTGGAGTCAACTGGTGTCGGATTCATAAAAGACGGCGGGGATTATGACGGATATCCAAAGATATTATTTGAGGGTCATAAGTTCCACGAATATACACACGGTAAGTTCGATTATGATCACGAGACAATCTCATATCCAAAATGGACGAGAAAATACTACCTGGGAGGATCTGCTGAATATAGACGGCTTAACCTGGCAAAGTCACTTGATCTGGATGCAGCTCTCAAATCTACCAGCTGGGGTAAATTTCAGATTATGGGATTTAATTTTCTTGGCTGCGGATATAAGTCGGTTTTAAGCTTTGTACACGATATGCATTTGTCAGAAGGCGTTCAGCTGATGGCATTTATTAACCTGATAAAGTATGAAGGCTGGGACGTCTATCTGAGATTAAAAGATTTTGGAATGTTCGCTTATCACTATAACGGCGCGGGCTATAAGGCTAATGACTATGACACAAAGCTTCAAAAGGCTTATAAGAAATTTTATTCAAAGAAGTGGCGTGAAGGGATAATATTCCAAATAATTATTATCAGCCTGATAGTTCTCATTCAGCTGATTTCAATAGGAGTTCGGATAATAGCCATTAGAGATAATAAAAAAATAAAACCCGATTCAGTATATACAGAGCATGTAATTGATTCTATCTAAGGTTAGTCAGAGTTCCAACTTTATAAGCATACTCTGCAAGCTCAAAATGATTCATATGAATCAGGTGGTTATTTGAGCTTAATGTTACAGCGGAAAGATACGGATTCGTTGAGTCCGGTAATTATCAAAGATCATAAGATTTATGTAAGGATGGTTAATGAGCGGGATACACTATTAATGATTCTTTGGGCTGAAATTAAAGATTATAAGTTTATTAAAGCAGGTTATGAGCAAAATAAAAAGAGCTGGCGATGATTAAGAAAATTATAAAAATCAATTGAAGGAATGAAAGTCTAGTAATCATCTGGATCGGGACAGTCGTAACCTATGGTGTTTTAATAATAATTTTTGTGCGCTAAAATGACACAGCAATTAAGAGAAGAAATATCAAGAATCGGATTGAGCATCGAAAGCCTGAATGAACAGTTCTGGTATTTGGAGGCCTCTCAGGATAATCATTCCCCTTATGCTGTATTCTCTGAATACTCAAACCCCGGTTATAGAGATACTGCAAATAAATTTGAAGAGGAATACATTCAGATTTCCCTTTATGGCCCGGACTTGAAAGCACTTGAAATAATCGCTGAAGAATTAAAAGCCGTATTTGATGATAGTGAAGGTTCATTCTATGTCGATGGATATCATTTTGACAGGATTGAAAGGCTGACAGGCCCGCAGGATAGAAAATTAAATGATATGTATCAGAAAATTATTCAATATAAAATCGAACTGACAAAATTATAATGGCAAAGCTGGACTGGGATAATACAATGGTAGTTAAGGTTCTGGATAGACCGATACAAAGGCTTGAGGCAGTCGGTATATTTGTTGAAGGAGCGGCGAAGCTTTTGTGTCCCGTTGACTCAGGAAATTTAAGAGATAGCATAAACCATAAAGTTGAATCTATCGGAGCTGGATGCTGTTGTCAGAATCGGTACTCCCGTAGAATACGGCCCTTATGTAGAATTTGGAACCGGGGAATATGCTGAAAATAACCAGGGAAGAAAGGGAGGATGGTTCTATAAAACTCCTGATGGAAAAGGTCATTTTACTTTAGGAGGTCATCCACAGCCATTTTTAAGACCGGCATTATTAGACAATAAAGCTGAAATAATAAAAATTCTTACAAACAAATAATTAAAGGAAATTTGAGATGAGTAAAGTAGTTGGAAAAGATTTAGAGTTCTGGTGGGACGGGGAAGAGGAGCCTGTAGTTGAGGCCAATCTTTCAGCAGCCTTTGACCAGCTTGATTCAACTGATTCTGCAACCCCTGGCGACGGTAAGGACTCCGAAGTCGGGAGAGCCGCAAGATCATTCACACTGACTCAGCATTTGCGTGAACCCGATGGAGCTGAGATAAATAGCGGGACTCTCACAAAAGATGAGAATTACCGGGTCACAGCGATAGATTCGGTTCTGACCGATTATGAAGTCGGGCAGATATTTACAGCTGATGGAACTGAAACAATGTCCGCAACCGATAAAGTTGTTCCGCTGGGTGCAAAGATTACGGGCAAAACGATGTCGTTTACCTTTGATAACGCAGAAGTCCCCTATTACCTCAGTTGATTATAATGTGAAATATGACCAGCTCGATGGAACTGATACCGAAACAACCGGGGACGGGAAAGAAACCATTTTATCAAGAGCCGATAGAGACTCCTCCATCAATGCAATCATCAGGTCTGATGCAGCTGACCTTCTTACGACTGACCCGGTTAAAAAAGCTGCGGCTGTTGAATTTGATACCAACAATAAGGCTGAAGGTAATATCCTCCCGGTATCGAAAAACCCCGTTGATAATGTTCTGGACTTCGCTAAGATATCCTATGCCTTCAAGTGGATCGGGAAGCCAACGGAAACGAACCTGGGATTTGAAGCCGCAGTTGAGAAAGCATTTAAGATAATCCTCAAACGCGGTGTATCGACTAATAAGGAATATACCGGAAATGCAATCGTTTCTGAGAAGGCAATCAAATGTGATATTTCCGGACTTGCTGAGGTCACTTACACAATTCAGATCAATGGAGCATTGGCAGAAGCTGAAGCTGATGAATCCGAAAGCAGCTAATAATTAAATGCAAAGTGAAAAGATTAAAATATTCGGGCTTGATCTCCTTCTGACTGAAAGGAAAGCCTTTGATGTTTATGAGATTGCTGATTACAGCAAATCCATAAAAGATGATCTGGGCTCAATCTACGGCGACGCCTTATTCGTCTCAGCAGGACTCAAATTTAATTATGAGAGACTCCTGCTGAGGCCTTTTATATTTGGCAAAGAAATAAAAATTACCTTAAGGCTTTTCAAATATTTCCATTTAAAGAAAATCCTTTCACCCGAATATTTGCTAAAGAATCTTTCCCGCAGTGAAACTTTTGAGTTTATCCGTAAAATATGGATGATGGAAACCGGGGAGGATATTAAAAAAAAAGTTCTGACTCCCATAAGGGAGAAGCAATCAGCCGTGAGTATGCAACCGGAATAATCGCACATATCTTTAATCTGCAGGTCGATCAAGTGGAAAATTTATTTATAACTACATATCGCTCCCGGCTCGATGCCTCAATCAATATTTTCAATGGATACCGTTTAGGAAAATTTGAGACACAGTCCAACCGGGACAAAAGAGAGCAGTTCTTATCTGAGATCGAACTATTCAAACAGCAAGGAAGGCTTAACTGATGGCAGGAACCGATGAGAAATTAGCTGGCCTATATGTTGAGGTTAGGGCAACGACTGAAAAGGCTAAATCCGATATTGAGGCGCTTAAAAAGGAGGTAGTCAAAGTTTCTGAAGAAATGGAGCGTGATTTCAAGAAAAGGAAAATAAGCTTTGACGATTCCATAATGAAAAAGAAAATCAGCGAGCTTACTGCATTAAGAGCAAAATTGCAGGAGCGATTTGATAGGAAGGTTAAGCTGGATTTTAGTGCTGAATCAATAAAGCAAACCCGGGACCAACTCAATGCAGTCGATAGAGCTTTACAGGGAGTGGTTAAAGATGAGGCGAAAGTAACCCAGCAGAAACCCGGTCTTATGGGATGGGCTTTAGGGATAACAGCAGTCAAT
Organism: uncultured Bacteroidota bacterium; assembly: GCA_963839165.1. Classification (GTDB taxonomy): domain Bacteria; phylum Bacteroidota; class Ignavibacteria; order Ignavibacteriales; family Ignavibacteriaceae; genus DATFVA01. Next base: position 19,337 of record CAWIUG010000041.1, read on the forward strand.
CAGGCTTATCAGTTTCTTACCGGAACATTTACCCAATTAAAGAATGTTCTCAGTGATGCAGTCAGAGCTTCAACTTCACTTGAGGTATTAAGGGCAAACTTCAAGGGATCCGCTGATGATATCGAATTATTCAGGAAAGCCACAGCCGACACGGTAAGCGAAGCTAATTTAATTAAACTCAGTAATCAGGCCTCAGATTTGGGGATATCACTAAAAGATCAGGCAGTCCTTTTCTCAATCGCTGAGGATGCAGCTGGTAAATACGGGACCGGGGTTGAGGAAGGAATGATGAAAGTTATCCTTGCCTCAGAAGGAAATATAAGAGGATTAAAAGCTTTAGGTATCCAGGGCAAAGTTTATGAGAAGATTGTTAATGATTTAGCGAAGGCTCACAATGATGAAATAAATAATCTGGACGCCGATACACAGAAGCAAATCAGATTAGAATCGATTATAAAAGCCTCCGGGGTTACTCTTGATAGTGTCAAAAATAAAGTTCAGGATAATGCTGATAAGATTGAGTCTCTATCTGTCAGGGTGGATGAAGCGAAAGTAAGGCTGGGAGAATTTGTTAGTAAAGCTTTAATCCCTTTGATAGATGCATTTGATAAATCGGGGAAAACCGGAAAGGATTTTGCCTCCGTTATACTCGGAGCCGGGTCTGTCATAGTCGGTGCAATCCCCCTGCTCGTACAATTAAAATCCGCTCAGGCTTTGCTTGCTACGACCACAGCAGCCTCAACCGTTGCACTCGAGGCCAATAGTGTTGCCCTGGGGACAAATGCAGCAGCAGGGGCGGGGTGGCTGGCTAAGTTTGGAATTGGACTTATAGCCGGTATCGGGATAGCAATCGGAATCGGCGCCGGGAAACTCATTGATTATATAAGGTATGACCTCCCTGAGGAAATGAACAAAGCATCGGAGGAAGCAGCTAAAAAGTTAAGAGTACCTCCGGGCTTTAAAGACTTTATGGAAAGATGGAAAAAAGGAGAAAGATTTGTTCCGGATCAAATGGTCGACGGGAAGCCTCAAGGGATAATCTTTAATGTCGATGTTGATAAAACAGCAGCTATAAAATCCATTGACATTCTGAATAAAAAGATTGAGACTATGACTACTGAAAGGAATAAGCTGGATATCAATATTCCTGATCAGAAAGCAAAGTTTGATAAACTAAATTTAGAGATAAAAGCAGCAACAAAAGAGGTACAGGTTCTTACCGGAGAATATAAATATACAAATGAAGAGCTGGATAAGGCACTTAAAAAATTAAGCGATCAAAACGAACTCAGGAAATACACTAATAATTTAAGTGAGGAATTATTTGAATCGGCTAAAAGGACGCTCGATGTATTGCTGAAAGGGGCCAAACAGCCGGAGGATCAGGTAAAAATTTACCAGGCTCTCAATGCATTATTCGATTCGCAGATAGCTAAGATACAGCAGGAAGCCGGGGCTCACAAAGAGATCGGGGAAACAAGGATTGCCGCTCTTGAAACTGCTAAAGATGAATATGGATTACTTCTGAAGCTTGCAACTACCAACGAGCAAAGGCTAAAGATCACCCAGGCGATAAAGGATGCTGAGGATGGGATTAAAGAAACTCAAAAGGACTTATCGCTTGCAGATTTTTCAGTTCCGGATTTAAGCCAGGAAGGGAGATGATTTTGCAAAGAAAACAGATGCTGACTTTGCGAAGAATGCTGAAGATCGGATGGCTGCTCAGGAAGAGCTGCAGAAACTAAAGATCGAAGGAATTAAAAATGAATATGATAGCAGGGAAGCCGCGATAAATGATGCTTATGACAGGGAACTTTCAAACGTAAAAATCCTGTTTGATGAAAAACTTATTAAAGAAAATGAATATAACCAGGCCGTAACAGATATCGAAACGGCCAGGGAGCGTGATATAGCTGACCTTTCTAATCAGAAATTTCAGGCAGGTTTGGGAGCTGCAAGGCAGATAGCTAATGCAATCGGGACTATTGTGGGATCCGGAAATCGATTTGTTAACGTACTGCTGAAGGCTCTTGAAGTAGCTGAAGCAATCGCAGCAGTTATTCAGGCGATAAATATCCTTGGATCATTATTCAGCGCGGGTGCTGGCGCGGGAGCAGCTGCAGGAACGGGTAGAGCAGTAGCAGCAATCCCGAAAGCTGGAGGTGGAGTGGTCGCGAATATCGGAGGGAAGCCTTATACAGCACCCTATCAGAAAGCCATCCCCAAATTTGCAGGCGGGGCAAAAGATTTTATTGTCCCTCCGGGATTCCCTAATGATTGCATTTCTTATGGCTCTAACTTCAGGAGAGAAAGCAAATATTACCCCGGTTAGTGAAGTCAATAAAGCTGCTGGCTCTTCCTCCGGGAATACGGATAAACTATTAGCAGGTCATATATGACAGGATCGGAGCAGTCTCATCAAATATCAGAGCTCTTGAATTACAGGTTAATGTTACAAACAATGCCCCTGATATTGATACTCAGGTTCGCAGACATAAGAAAACAGAAAACAAGCTCGCAAGGGCCGGATTAAAGTTTAACGAGTTATAATGCCAAAGATTTTAATCAAATATACGGATGCCTGGACTGATGTTAGCAGCTGGCTTACCAGTTGCTCTGATGTTCCAATTGTCTTAAGAAATCGGGACTGGTCGCCGATAATGAACGGAATCAAAATTTCTTTAAGCAATAAAGTCCCCGATGTTATAGTCGAGGGTACACCTGTTCCTCTTGCAAATGGAATGGAAGTTTTAATTCAGTGGGAAGGTGACGATCATTTCCTTGGATATATAAAGCACTTTACTTTTAACTATGATAGTTATACCTGGGATATAACGATAAATCATTTCCTGATGAAACTTGAAGATTACAGGATAAGAAAAACAGACCTTCAGGATGATCTTATCTCAGGAGTAATTGATTTTACAGCTGGTGCAGCCTTCACTGTGAACGCCACGACTAACCTGTGCTCTGCTACCGGGCACGGGTTAGCGGACGCTGATAGGATAGCAGTTGCATCCGATGGAACTTTACCTTCCCCATTAGTAGAAAATCATTTATATGTGGTATTGGTGAATGACGATGATTCCTTTTATCTCTTCAAGGACTGGGGAAACTACAGCGTCAAATTTGCAGACACGGGATACGCTGAAAGGTTTATCCATTTCGCCGATACGGGAACAGGCTCACACGCATTTACAAAAATAACCGATACGACTTCATACAGAGACTGGGGATTTTACCGTGACATTAAGATTACCGGAGTAGACTACGCAAACGATCAGATACTTATGTGACAATCCTTTTAATTTAATTCCAACAGAAGGGAATTATCACGGAGTATTCGGCTTCCCTTTTTACACTCTTGTAGCATTCCATAAATTTGACGATGATTCGCTGCCTTCCCCTTTGTCAGAAGACCGCACTTATATTGCAGCCAAGTTTGAGGAGGATGCAGGGTTTGTCCTTTATGATACTAAGCTGGATTATTATAATAATTCAAGAATAAATATCACAGATGAAGGAAGCGGGGAGATATGGTTTCATATAATTTCAAGATTTACAATAATGACGCAGGAAGAGGATGATCTGCATAATGTAACATACCCGACTAATTTTATACAGTTAAGATATTTGATCATTGTTTTGTTTGCGAAAATAGGGATCACTCTTGATACTACTGATATTGATGATATAGTTTATCATAGATTCTTTGCTGCGGAATGGACTTGGAGCGAAGTATATCTGCTTGAATCAATGTTTTATAATCTCAATCAGCAGGCTCCTGTAAATCCGGATGTAGTTAATACCCGGGCACTTGATGCTCAAATTACATTCCTGCAATTCATTCAGGATATATTTGGGAAACTTGGAATCGGTTTGAAATATATCGGGGATTACACTTATTTACTTACCCCGCAGAAAAGAGATGTGAATTATTTTATTACCCCTGCATAATGAAGATTATTATGATATACCGGATGATAATATTTTAGGATTAAATGAGGACACTTATGAGGCTTCAGGAGGATGGATTCATTCACGGTTTTTGGCTCCTTACAATGCCTGGGGGTTTAGATATGCTGATAAGGATACAAGATATAACGCCGGAACAAGTGAGACAGAAGATAGCTACGGATATACAGGTGACACGGCAGAATATCAGAATAGCAGACTCGGAGCCGGGATAAATGATATTGAGTGGTATAACCATTTATTCTTATTTCTAAAAAGGAAACACTATTCCGGTAATAACTTTGTTGAGGATGATCCACAGCTTAGGCTGGAGCTTTATGATGTTACGCTTACCGGGGATACATATTCAATCATTCAGAATCAGCGTAATTCATTTATCAAGGATTACTCAACTGAAGAAATCGAATGCCGGGCCGGATATTTGTCTCAGGAAATATGGTCTGTAAAAGAGCTTAATCTTGATATAGCAAAAAGGCGAATAAAGATTACCCAGGAAAGGACAACGAATTGACAACTGAGGAAAGATTAGCGAAGCTTAAAAAAGAATTGAACAGAGTAAAAGCAGCCGGGGCTTCAAGTGCTTCTATATCATATCTACAAGGTTTGATTGACGGGATACAAGCTTCACAGGTTGTGGCTGATACAACAAATTTTGAT
>CAWIUG010000042.1:0-6034 GCA_963839165.1 uncultured Bacteroidota bacterium
ATGGGAATAGTAATAAAAGTGATCAAAACCCTTTTTTGGCTTGTCTTTTGCATAATACTCCAAGAGCAAAAAAATTTAACCGAGTATTTGATTTATAAATTCATTTAATTTAACTTGACTCGTGTCTTTACCTATTCTCTAAAATTTCTCAAAATTCAGCTAACTATTCCCTCTTCCGGCAAATTTTATCTATAGCTTATATAATGAATTCAGGATTGAAATCTGGTGATCTTGTAGAAGTTAAATCTGCAAATGAGATTATACTCACGTTGGAGAATAACGGAACTTTAAACGGTCTTCCTTTTATGCCTGAAATGATACACTACTGCGGGAAAAGATTCCGCGTATTAGGACGGGTTGTACAAGCTGTGATTGATTCTGCTGGTATTGAAGGGTACAACGAATCGTATGTCAGGAAATTCAAGGATGATGATGTTGTTATCTTGGAGAGTTTGAGATGTTCGGGTACTAATCATAACGGCTGCAAAAAGAGCTGTACATTATTCTGGAAAGAAGCCTGGTTAAAACGTGTTGACACCCTCGTCACCGATTATTCTTCCATCAGTTTAGGAAATATCAATTCTAAATTACGGCTCAAGGTTCTGACTGATAATGGAAAGTACTTCTGTCAATCTACTCAATTCCGCTATGCTACAAATCAGTTAAACCGTCCGGAGCGGATTAAAAACCTGTTTAAAAGTCTGACTACAGGTAATTACAGTCTAAAGAAACTTTCCCAAATGCTTAGCGTATGGTTTTTCTGGAAAATCCGTCAAAAACTATTTGGTGTTTATCCACGAGGCAGCAGGAATAATACCCCGATAGAGCGCCTTGATTTGCAGGAGGGCGAAGAAGTTGAAGTAAAGTCGCTTCCGGAAATAATAGAGACGCTGGATGAAAATGGCTGCAACCGTGGACTTCATTTCTGTACAGATATGCGCAAGTACTGCGGTCAGAGATTGCGTGTTAAAGCACGAGCAGACAAGCTAATATCAGAGGGGACAGGGGAGATGCGGGAAATTCCCAATACAGTTATTCTCGAGAACGCGTTTTGTGATAGTGCTTATTTCGCTTTCGGAGGCTGTCTCCGATCCGATTTTCTTTATTGGCGTGAAATATGGCTAAGACGGGTTCAGGATGAAAAATCCGCAAAAAGGAAAAAAAGACAGGCTGCCTCATAGCGTATATTCGCGGATTCTCTACTACTATATTATACCTTCCGAAAATATGCTGAAGTGTAGTTTCCTGCTATCAATATATTTATCTCTTCGGGTTTATCTGCTAAAAATTCGTCACAGGCTTTTTTGACTCCAGGCGACTTATAATTTGGATCGGTAGTCATTTCAACTTTTGTTGCCGGATCCCAGTAAACTCCCAGCAGACAAATTCCACCCGGACTTAATCTCGAATAAACGCTTTGCAAAGCGAACAACGTGGATTTGTAAAGGTCAGCATCAATTAATGCAAAGGCAATTTTACCGGGTAAGGAGCTTTCAAGAGTATCCTCAAACCAGCCCGGAACAGTGATCGGTTTATCCAGACCGACCTGTTCAAAATGTTTGTTGAATTTTTCGAGGGAAGCACTCATATCACCTTTTTTGTAAACTCCTTCATCAGCTTTTTCAGAATCCGGTACCCCCTGAAAACTATCGAATGCATAGAGCTTTCTTGCCGGGTCTTTTTCCCGGAGAATTTTTTTCAGAATAACAGTGGATTCACCGGCATGACAACCAACTTCAACAAAATCTCCCTCTATTTGCATAAGCAGCACCTGGTTTGCAAGGTGAAATAAATTCATTCTTGATTCGATACTTGCCATTTGTCCTCTCCAGTATGACCCGATCCTTATCCAGGGAATTACTTTCCTGAACACCCTGTCGATCTGGTCAATAAATTTTGAATGACGCGGCGGTGTTCCCAAAAATTCGCATAAAAAAAGATTGTCCATTCTGATAGCTCCGGAGGAAGTGATTATAATCAATTGAGATAAAATAAATGACGGCAGATAAAATAGACTATTCTAAGCACATATATTTATCAGTTCAGATAATTATTTAGTACTAAGTGTTAAATGTTTTTTTAGCTCTGCTGCTAATTGTTCGACATAAGGCTCCACAAGCATGGCATGGGGATTAATAGGTAATTCAATTACTTCCAGATCTTTAACCAAATCTCCCCACCCCATCTTCGGATCAGAATAAAATGAATAATTCTTCTGAGGCTTGAACAATGTCAATCTGCCTCCATACGGTTTGGGGATATAGAGATCTCCGGCATGGTCATTTAGAGTCTGTACGGATAATTCAATTCCCGACTCTGCTCTGCCGAAACTGTCATCGAGTGTGGTTCCCGGCATTTCAGTTCTGATATGTGCCCAGCCTCCATCACCTGCAAGCCGCTTTTTTTCTTTCAGATAACTGAACATTTCCGAAGGTTTAAGCTGAGTGAAATTTTTCAAATGGAAGCGGAATTTCTCAAAAATAAATTTAGCGAAAGATGTTTTCTCAACGATGGCGAAATTATACGTATCCAGCATTGCAATGAATCCAACCTTTTCACCCAACTTAACGAGCCGCTGTGCCATTTCATAAGCTATGGTTCCACCTAAACAATAACCTCCAAGGAAGTAAGGCCCTGCGGGCTGCACTCTACGAATTTCTTCCAGATAACTTTCAGCCATTTCCTCGACTGTTCTCAAAGGTTTGCTGATTCCATCCAAACCACGGGATTGTAATCCATAAACAGGATAATCAGGCTCAAGGTATTTTGATAAAGTCCGATACAGCAGTACATTTCCGCCTGCTCCATGTACAAGATATAATGGCTGCCGGGAGCCCTTTGGCTGAATGGGTATGAGAGACTGCCATTCTGAAGAAATATCGTTGCTTTGGTTTGACAGCCGCTTAGCTAACTCTTCAATAGTCGGAGCCTTAAATAAAGTGGCGAGCGGGAATCTCTTTCCGAATTCTTCTTCAATCAGGTTAAATAATCGTACAGCAAGAAGTGATTGTCCTCCCAGGTCAAAGAAACTGTCTTTAACGCTGACTCTTTCAATTCTGAGCAGTTCCTGCCAGATGCCGGCGAGAGTTTCCTCAGTTTTATTTGCCGGAGCTGCATAATCATCCAGTTCATTTTCATTGTTATCGGGAAGAGGTAATGCTTCGTAATCAATTCTTCCTTTTTGATCCAATGGTATTTCGTTCAGTATTATAAACTTTTCTGGAATCATATAATCAGGTATCCTGCTCTTTAAATACCTGCGGATACTCTTTATAGTTTCTTTGGAGTCATAGCTCTTATTATTCCGCAACACAATGTAAGCAGTATACACGCTCTCTCTTTGAATCAAAAACGCTTCTTCAATTAGTGTATTATCCTGAAGTATTCTTTCAATATCTGAAGTTTCAAAGTGAAAAGCCTTAATCTTAACTTTGCTTTCAATAGGAGAAAGATATTCAATACTTCCGTCCGGATTATACCTGCCAATGTCATTTGTTCTGAAAAATGTCTGCGGTTTTTTTCCCGGTATATTTATGAATCTTTTATTTGTTAAGTCCGGATTATTATAATAACCATCAGCCAATCCTATGCCCGATATTAATATTTCTCCGGGTATTCCAGCTGGAACCGGAGAGTAGTTTTTATCAACAATAAGGACATCCATATTACAGAGTGGTTTACCCAGAATATTTTTTGTTCCTGAATCTACTTTATTCATCAGTGAGAAGACTCCTGTTTCAATCGAACCGTATAAATTCCAGGATTCTTCGAATGTTTCAATTAATTTCTCTGCTGTAACGGATCTGAGGTATTCCCCGGCACTTAGAGCTTTTATTCTCTTATTAAATTTTATACCCTGTTTCTGAAGCTTACTCCAGAGAGAGGGAGTAAATAGCAGAACAGTGATTTTTTGTTTTTCAAGGATAGTTTCAATGGTTTCGGTATCAGAAATAAGCGTTTCCTCAGGAATATAGATTTTAGCTCCGGCCATAAGCGGAAGAAGGAGTTCAATAAGCTCATATCCGGTTGAACATGGGTTGTTATATAGAAAAACCTCATTATTATTAAAGTGGAGTTCCTCCTGCAGGGAGAATAAAGTGTTTATTATAGCAGAAGTCTTTAACTCAACTATTTTTTCCTGACCCTTCGGAATCATACAAAAAATATCGCCGGACTTCATAGTCCTGATGGGAGGGGTATCTGTTTTTTGAACACCCTTTTTAATTACTCTATCAATCCGGATTATATGATTTACTTTTCCTGCAATGTTTGGATATAGCTCATCATCTGTTAATATGAAGTCTATCCCTATCTTCTCTGCCTGATCAAGGATCTGTGCCGGCGGAATACCAGGATCGAGCAGCAGATAAATCCCACCTGATTTAATGATACCTAACAAAGATTCGGGAAGATGAATACTTCTTTTTAAGTAAATCCCGATAATCGTTCCGGGTCCAACCTCAAGCGAAGATAAATAACCATTCAGCTGATCGGAATGATTATCAAGTTCAGCATAGGTCAGCGATTCATTATTTGACTCAACTGCTGTTTCAGAAGGCTGGTCTTCAACCTGTTTTCTGAATAAATTTAAATAATCTTTCCGGCCGCCTGATTTATTCACTATTAAATCAGTTGAAACATCTGGTAAATCCTGCTCAGCATTCTTTTCCAGTAATGGTAATTTATTTATCGGAGTGTCAGGGTCCACCACGATTGATTTCAGGATGGCTATATATCCTTTAGCCCATTCTTCAATAATCTCACCATCGAATAAATCGGGATTAAAATCACACTCGACATTGATGGTCTTTTCTTCTTCAACAAGATTAAATCCAAGATCATACTGGAAATAATGTCTTGGGCCTGTAATAAATTTATGCTTTAACCCGCTGAATCTGACCTTATCCATGGGAGGGTCAATATTAAATAAAATTGATACCAGGGGTATCCTGCTTGAATCAGGAGTAATATTGAGTCTGGATACCAATCTTCCAAAAGAAAAATTCCAGTTTTCCTGTGCATCCAGAACAGAGCTCCAGGTTTTCTTTATTACATTTGAAAAGGATTCTCCGGTTTCCAGCTGAACTCTCAAGGGAAGGGTATTAGCACATTGCCCTATTAACCTGTCCATTCCCAGGGGACTCTGGGCGGCAAAGGGAACTCCGACGACGAGGTCATTATTATCACTTAACCGAGAAAGCCATACATAATAAGCTGCAAACAGAATTGCAAACGATGAGCTCTTTTGTTCAACGCCGATGCGTTTAATATTGCTATATAACTCTTCAGTAATTTTAACAGTTCTCCGGTCGCCATTATATGTACGTGTAGAAGGACGTAGTTTATTAGATGGTAAATCTACCGGCGCGGGTACAGATTTAAATTGAGACAACCAATATTTTTCGCATTCTTTTTCTTCTCTGGAATCTTCGTTATTTCGCTCCCAATCTGCATATGTCTTCATTGACACTGCAAGCTCTGTTACAGGTTCAGTATTATTTGTAAATGCACTGTAAAATGAAGATAAATCTTCAAACAGTACGTAATGAGACCAACCGTCACATATTATCATTTGTGCAGTCAGTATGAGCATATGTTTTTGTGGAGCAAGTTTTAATATCCTGAATTCGACAAGAGGACCGGCGTTTAAATCGAGAAACCTCTGAGCTTCTCCATCAAATATTTTATTAACTTCCTTTTCTCTGGCATCCTCCCGGAGGCTGCTTAGATCATCAAAGGGGATATTGACTGCCAATTCAGAATTTATAATCGCTGAAGATCCATCTTCAGAAATTGTGGAGCGCAATCCATCATGCTTTTTAACTACTGCCCTGATGGCTCTTTTTAATGCCTCAATATCCAGTGAACCGTTTAAATAAATACCTGTGCAGGCGTGATGAGGTCCTGCAGCTTCTGGTCTCATCTGGGATCCAATCCACATTTCCTTTTGAGCCTCAGATAGCGGAGACCTATTAATAATTCCTGAACTAAGATCGATTTCCGCTTCCCGATTTTTATTCTCTTTGGTGATCGG
>CAWIUG010000043.1:0-10550 GCA_963839165.1 uncultured Bacteroidota bacterium
TGTGATCCGACATAATTTCCTATCAAATTACGTAATCAATAAAGCTTGCTGCCAACTCTGTGTTCAGGAAGAGCCCCAATCGATTTATAACTACCCAGGCTAATCTTTTTCACTTGTAAAATACTCAATAATTAAATTTTAATCTAATGGTTTTCTAAAAAGAAGAGTATTTATTTGGAATATTATAATAACGAAGGCGGAAAAATGAAGCAATTTAATCTAATAGCTAGAATGATTAAAAGATCAAATATTTATCTTTTACCCTAGGGTGGGGGATAATTTGTGCGAAAATGCCCCTGCTTAATTTTAGTTAAAAAAATTATAGAATTTATTTAAAGAGAAATTAATATTGACAACTCTTTACCTGAACTTAAATGTTCAATTTTTGTTGCTACTGACAGATATTTAGCATAATTTAAAATTAAGTAAATACCGATACATTAGGGAAGGATAGGGCCCGATTCTGAAAATACCTAATAATTATCAGCAGGAAACAAAAAAAATGGCAATCCCGGATTTTCAATCAATTATGCTCCCGTTAGTGAAATATGCCAGTGATGGTAAAGAACATACATTAAGGGAAACGATAGAATATTTAGCAAATGCATTTAATTTAACTGAAGAAGAACGGACAGAATTGTTGCCGAGCGGATCCCAGGCAATTTTTGATAACAGGGTTGGTTGGGCAAAAACACACCTTTATAAAGCCGGATTATTAAAATCTCCCCGGCGTTCGGTTTATCTAATTTCAGATAAGGGAATCGAGGTACTGCGTAAAAAGCCGGATATAATCAATATGGCACTATTGAAAAGGTTCCCTAAATACCTGGAATTTATTAAAACAAGCAAGAAAAAAGATGCTCTGAAAAAGCCTGGTGTAATTGAAGAATTATCTACAGAAAACACTCCCGAGGAAGTTTTAGAATACGCATATCTGGAGATAAAAAACGCCCTGGCTGAGGAAGTCCTCGAAAAAGTGAAAAATTCACCTCCGGATTTTTTTGAAAGATTAGTTGTTGAACTTCTTGTAAAAATGGGTTACGGAGGATCAATCAAGGATGCCGGGAAAGCTACACGGAAGGTAAAAGACGAAGGGATCGACGGAATAATTAAGGAGGATAAGCTGGGTTTAGATGTTATTTACGTTCAGGCAAAAAAATGGGAAGGGTCAGTCGGAAGACCAGAAATTCAAAAATTTGTAGGCGCACTTGCGGGACAGGGAGCTAAAAAAGGGATATTCATAACCACATCAGGTTTTTCCAATGATGCATTGCATTATTTGCCGAAAAACGATACGAAAATAGTATTGATTGACGGCAAAAAACTTGGTGAATATATGATAGAGTACAATATAGGAGTTACTCCTACCAAATATTTTGAATTGAAAAAATTAGACTCAGATTATTTTGAGATGTAATATCGGTAGCCCTGCTTAATTCCAGGGGCATTTTATAAAATAATACGGGTGAAATATTGATTGGCAATGGATTAAGTTATATTTTTTTATTAAAGTATTATTTCCGAAAACGGGACAACACTAAAAAAAAGAACATTAGAGGATAAAATGTCATCAATTCAACTGGGGGCTTATACTATAAGACTAAGAAAAAAAATGGATAGCGCATTTCTTCCTTTAAATAGTTTCAATGAAAAAATAATTTTGTAGATTTTGTTGAAAATTTTCTTCGGGGACTAAAGTCTGTAATTGTTAATGATAAAGATAGTCAACACATTATAACCGCATTAAAAACAGAGAAACGGAAATACATTTGTGGTTTAATCGAAAGTGGTGAATACGGATTTGCGACGAAAATATTTGATGTAGAGACGCAGAGTAAGACTTATGACCGTAAACCTAAAGAGGCAGAGTTATATCCAATTTATTTTTTATTTGATGTGGATACCAATAAAGACAAGGGTGTTTTAATCCTTGAAAAATTTGGAAACTTTGGAGTATTAACTTTATTGAAAAAAGTTTTGTCTGAAAATTTTTCTCAAAAATATCCAGAATTTATTATTGACATTTTCCCACTAATACCCAAGGGACTATTTAAAAAATATTTAGGAGATGGTAACCTTAGAAAGTTAACCTTCATAACACATAAAATACCTACTGACCTGAGCAAGGTTTATAGGGATAAAGGTTATGAGGAAAAGGTAAGAGAGGTCAAGATTGAAATAGTAGCAAAACGTTTTAATTATTTACCTAAGCCTAAATGGATTCGTGATGTTATAGAGGATAAACGCACTATTTCAGAATTAGTTGAAATAAAAAATGATTTTAAGACAGTTAAAGTAGAGGTTGATATTAAGGGGAACCGTAGAACTCTTAATTTTTCTAACGAGGATCAATTAAATCCTTATTTTGAAATTACTGATCGGGTAAAACTTGCTCAAGGTCATCCGACTTATGAATCAATTGATAAAGAAGCTATAAAACTACTAAATGAAATAAAAGAAGAAATGCTTCTATAATAATGCTATCAAAAATAAATATTGTATCAATAATTAAGGATCACTTAAAAACACTTAAGAATTTCCAAAGTGGGAAATATTATTGGGGCGACATATTTATATTTTTTGTATTACCTCTGATAGCAACTATAATATTAATATTTAAGGATTTCTCGTTAAAGGATGAACTAGTCCAAATTTTAATTACATCATTTTCAATTTTTACAGCGCTTTTATTTAATCTACTTTTATTGACTTTTGATATAGTAAAGAAAAATATTACTGTGAATTCGAATGAGGAGAATAAAAAAGAAAATGCTGAAGATAAATCTGAATTTGATGTTCTTCAAAAAATAAAAATACTATTATTGAAGGAAATTTATGCAAATATTTCATACAGTATTTTAATGTCAATTTTGTGTTTAGTATTCTTAATGTTAACACAAGTTGAAATAAAGGGAATATATTTAATAATAATTAAGGCTTTTATTTTTTTTATTAGTATAAATTTTTTGGGAACATTATTCCAAATCTTGAAAAGGATACATTCACTTCTCTCAAATGAATTTTAATTCATCTTCTGGTTCGTTACTATATTGTTTCTCTACTTATCTTAACTCATTTATTTATAAGTATTTGCAGAGTGCAGGAGGGTTTAAAAAAAGAATTTTGAACTCTTTCACAGAAGTTTACCGCTGCCTTTTGATGCCTGTTCCGACTGATTTACCTTGGCGGGGTAAAGGAGTTCGAAGCGTCAACTCTATCGTTGCCGATTTTTTATTTTTTATATTCTCTTTTACAAAAAATTATTTCTCATTTTTTTGTAAATATAAATCATAATTAATATATTTGCGCCTATTAATTGATTTTTAGCGATATGATTATCGAGGAGTAATTCTTCCGATTCTATGATGGGTTTGAAAAATAGATTCTTAAGTTTTTTTCCGTAAAATTTTTTATAACTGTAATGCCAATCGTTCATCGAGGATTCTCGTAGTATTGATCGGTGAAGCCGATGCTTGATACGGCTATATAAACGATATGCAGGCTTGTGGTAAGCTGACTATTGCGCGGTCCTTTCTTTAAAATCTGCTTCGTTTTTCCGCTGTTGGTGTTGTGTGCTTCCCTTTGTGATTTCTAAATTTATTTCTTCTTTATGAAATAGATCTTATTTCTACGGGAAGTTATGGGCGATTGCTGTTTAAATTTTAACAGGAATTGACTGAAGCTTCTGAATATATAGTCAGTTGTGATGCTAATTCCAGGGTAACCGATAGGAAACAGAAATACCTGGAGCTGGCTTTTAGAGCACAACAAAACCGGAACGTTGACCTTTGTTTTGACGATTCATTCCGGCTGCATGATCTTGATGACCGGATTATAGACCTGGTGGAATTAACAGCTTATTTGTACTCCGCCGAGATTAAATCGACTCTTGAGGAGCCGGTTGACGATAATGTCCGTCATAAGATTTTCAATTTTTATGTAGGGGTAAGGGACTTCAATTACTGGAAACAGCCCGGTAGTAAGATTCTTCTTAATGAACTTCTCAATTTTCTCACCGGTAATACTTATAATTTTATTTTTTCAAAGATAAACCAGCCTGAAAATAATAACCACAAAAACAGGAAAATTTTCAAAGAAAAAAGACTGGTTACTTTCCACTCGGGGGGAATTGACCCCACAGCCGGCGTAATTGCCCTGCTTGAGAATAATCCCGGTGATAAGATATGTATGGTAAGCCATCAGTCGGGTTTGCCGGGTACCGCTTACACCCAGAATAATTTATACAGCCTGATTTCTGAACTCTACCCGGATAGATGCTCCCATATTAAATACCGCTGCGGTTTGTATAATAATCATTCTTCCGGAAAAAACAACCCGACCAGGGCGCTGCTCTATAATGCGGTTGCATTTGCGGCAGCAATAAGATATTCTCAGGATCATTATTACATGTTTGAAAACGGAATAAGTTCAATAAATTTCCGCGGCATAAATTCATTTGATAATTCTACAGGCAGATCTGTACATCCTAAGACTCTCCGCCTTATGGAAGAACTTTTTACACGGGTATCAGGTACTCAGTTTACTATTGAGCAGCCGTTCTTATTTAAAAGGAAATCTGAAGTTATACGGGTGCTGAGTGATTACGGAAGGCATGATCTGCTGCGCCAAACTACAAGCTGCGATAGGAATTATTCTATTCCGATTGCTTTCAGTCACTGCGGTATTTGTCCTTCCTGCATTACCCGCCGCATTGCCCTGTTTGCTGCAGGCTGCCCTAAGGAACACCAGGGAAAATTTTATTATGATTTTTTGACCGAGACTAACCTCGCGCCTCCCCTTAAGGAAACAATAGAAACTATGTTAAGGGAGATGATATTCTTCATAAACCAGAACAGCAGCGCTTTCTGCAGAATATGGGAGGATGAATTGATCAGCGTGGAAGCAAATACACGAAATCATAATTCTTATCCCTCAGTAACGGAAAAGATCTATGATCTTTGCAGACGGCATTTCCAGGATATGAAAGAGGCTGTCAGCCTGATGTGGAATGAATACTATGCTCCCTGGTCGTTAAATAATGGCGGATCATTCTTTAATCTGCTGACTGAAAGCCGGACCTATATGGCAGAACTGCAGTCAAGGGAATTATGTGAATCTGAGGTTGAGTATAGAAGCACAAGTTCTGCTGAGCGTTCCGAAATATTAAGGCTTATTCCTCCAAGAGGACTTAAAATGAAGATTATAGAAAAATGTTTTGAACTTATAGAACGCAATGAAATAACTGATAAGCTCAGCTATAAAATTGTTTCAGAAATATTAATTAAAGAACTAAAGCAAGAATTTATATTAAGTCCGGGCAATGAAAGATCAATCATAGACTATTTTCGAAAAGACGAACTTAAAATCGTAAAAGTAGATGGGAAACTCACCGTAATTAATAATAAAATACCCGTGAAGTACTAAAAATCAGGAGGATAAAAAGGATGATAAAGGATCATCCAGGACTTTCCCTGGTTCTACCTTCTATCTTCCTATTTTTATCCGGGGTGTCAGATTTTAAATAAATCCCTGAGGATTATCCATTAATTATAAAATGATGATTATTAATGAAACACATAAAACCCGCATAAATAAAGGGGAAAACGATGTTCCCGCCCTTCTTTTATAGAACTTCAGGAATCAGGTTCCTGCACAATTACTCCAAAAGTTAAAGAACTTCATACACCCCGCTGTAGCATCGGGTTAGGTGAAATTCCTGCATCATGTCTGCCGTATCCTCAGAAAAAATGGGAAAATCCGGAAGATAAAAAGGAAGATAAAGGATCATCCTTTTATCTTCCATGCTTCCTCCTTTCTATCCTCCTCCTTTTATTTGTAATAACAAAATAGGAGAATTTTCTGATGACTGAGGAAACAAAGGAAAAAT
This sequence comes from uncultured Bacteroidota bacterium, assembly GCA_963839165.1. Lineage (GTDB taxonomy): Bacteria > Bacteroidota > Ignavibacteria > Ignavibacteriales > Ignavibacteriaceae > DATFVA01. The sequence goes on from CAWIUG010000043.1 coordinate 5,888, forward strand.
CGACTACCCGGAAAATAGAAGAGGAGCTGGAAGTTTTGGTTCAGATATCCAGTGAGATGCAGAAGCAGCTCGACAAGGGTGAATGTAAACTGCCTGGCTTTAAGGAGGCAACCGATTACTTCGAGAGCTCGCATTCATTAAAAATTACCGAACTTTATAAATCCCACCGAAACGTCGGGACAGGTGAAGGCATCATGTCTGCCGTATCAGCAGGAAAAGGGGAAAAAAGAGGAGATAAAAAAGGATCATCCCCCGTATCATCCCCTATCATCCCCTTTGTTCCCCTCTATCATCCCCCTTTTATTTGTAATAATAAAATAGGAGGATTTTCTGATGACTGAGGAAACAAAAGAAAAATCGACTACCCGGAAAATAGAAGAGGAGCTTGAAGTATTGGTACAGATATCCAGTGAGATGCAAAAGCAGCTCGATAAGGGTGAGTGTAGACTGCCTGGCTTTAAAGAGTCGGCCGATTGTCTCGGCTGCTCGCATTCATCTCGCAGAAACGTCGGGACAGGTGAAGTTCCTATACAAGAACTCCATGAGTTAAAGAACTTCATAACTGAAGTTCCTACATCATGTCTGCCGTATCAGCAGGAAAAGGAAAAAAAGGGAGAAAAAAAGGATCATCCCTCTATCTTCCCCTATCCTCCCACTTGTTCCCCTCTATCTTCCCTTTTTTATTTAAGGCAACAAAATAGGAGAATTTTCTGATGACTGAGGAAACAAAGGAAAAATCGACTACCCGGAAAATAGAAGAGGAGCTGGAAGTATTGGTTCAGATATCCAGTGAGATGCAGAAACAGCTCGACAAGGGTGAGTGTAAACTGCTTGGCTTTAAAGAGGCAGCCGATTATCTCGGATGCTCTCATTCATTTCTGTATAAGCTTACAAGCGCTAATCTTATTCCCTGTTATAAACCGAGGGGGAGGATTTATTTTTTTGAGCACGAGATAGCGGAGTGGGTGAAGAGGAGGAAGTGAAAGATGGGAAAGATTGAATGATCCCGCGGGGCGGGACAGGTTGAATGATTGTTGAATGAATGGTTGATCCGCGGGGCGGGACAGGTTGAATGATTGTTGAATGAATGGTTGAATGATTGAATGGTTGAATGGTTGAATGTCCCGCCAACCTACGTTTCACTTCGGTTGGTAAACTCGGAGCGGGACAGGCGCTTTACATAAATGAAAAACTATTAAGTGAAACAGTCCGGCAGCTGCCGGATCGCTTTACATGACGAATAAACACAAGCGAAACAGGCGTTTCGCTTTACAAGGAGGATAGAAAAATGAAGGGACCGGAAATTAAAAAACTGGGAAATAAGGATCTGAATGAATTCAGGGATGAGTTATTCAGCTACATGGCAATGCTGCTTAATGCGCAAAGCAGGGCTCAGGTAAAAATATTAAATGGTCTTTTAGTAGAACTTCAAAAGATTCTGATATCGGTTCATAATGAACCACCGGTAAAAAAGAAAACTGCAGGAAGGAGGAAAACAAAATGAATCTTATTGATGATATAAAAAGCAGGATAAATATTGTGCAGCTGGCTGTTGAGTTCGGGTTAAATCCAACTAAAAACAATTTCATCTTTTCGATATATAAAAATGAGAGCAACCGCTCGCTTAAACTTTATCCGGAAACAAATTCATTCTATTGCTTCTCAACGGGAAACTGGGGAGATGTAATAGACTTTTATGCGGATTATAAACGGATAGAGATAAAGACTGCTATTAAAGAACTTGCGAAAGATGCAGGTATAGATACGAGCAATGACTGCCGCGTGATTGACCGGCAGCATAAAGAAAAAAGGGATTATAAGGTAAAGGAGATCACGGTTTTCGGAAGGGAAAAAGAGTTTTATGAAGAGCTGGCTGGTATTTTTGAATACTCGCAGGGACTAACCAGGAGATGCGCCCAGGCTGAAGCATTAAGCGAAATTATGAAAAGAAGGAAAGAACAGCAGAAGCTTATATTCCAATCGCTTGAGAAATACTGCTTTGGAATGGATGAACAAACCCTGAGCTACCTGCTTTCACCTTCAAGGGGATTAAAGCCTGAAACGATTAAGCACTTCAGACTCTTTTCAATTAAAAACTCAAAGAGAACACTGCAGTACCTGTACGACTGCTTTTCTCCTGAGGATATAATTATTTCAGGACTCCTGAGCAAATCGGGCAAGTTTATTTTCCACTATCACAGACTAATTATCCCTTATATCGAGCAGGGTGAAATTGTATATGTAAGAGGCAGAACCGTGAACGGCAGAAACCCCGACTTCAAGTATATAAGTCTTAATAATATATCCGGCAGCCTGCCGCTTAAGAGATTTTATAATATCGATACGTTAAAAACCTTAAATCCGGATGAGCCTCTTATAATCTGCGAAGGTGAATTTGATACAATGATGATTGAACAGGCAGGAGGAAAAGCAATAGGGATACCGGGAGTTACCAATATACCTGAAAAAGAATTGAAGCAGTTAAGCGACTATAATCTTTACTTAGCATTTGATAATGATGCTGCGGGGAAAAATGCAATGGATAAAGCAGCAAAGATGCTGGGAAGACCGGTAAAGACAATAAGGTTTAAGAATTACAAAGATGTTTCGGAGCTGCTGAATGGAACGGGAAGTTAACAAGATATTCGGGGATAAAGCCGAGGTTGTTGTAATAAAGACCGACCCGGCAGAACCGAATGAGTATATAAAATTCTGGTTTAAGCACAAATACCGGTTAAAGCTGATCAGCAGGCTGTTTATTCATTTTTTAAATCAGCTTGGCTTCAGGCTGTGCCTTATGGGTAAGGATTATCTTTTAGTGAGGGTAAGGAATAATATAGCAGAAGAAGTAACCACAGTTGAAATGAAGGAAGCTATTAAAAACTATCTGTCAGAGAAGCAGGTTGAATTTGATGAAGGTGTGAAAGCTGAAGATCTACTGGAGATGATCATAAACCAATCGCCTGCGTTATTCAGCCGGGTAAACCTGGAATACCTGGAAAAGATGGAAGATAATTTTAAGCAGGATACCCGAACAGAATCGTTTATTTATTTCAAGAATTGTTTTGTGAGTATTACTGCAGATGGTTATTCGGTGCACAATTATGAAGAGCTGGATAAACCAATATGGAAAAACCAGATTCTTGAACGTGAGTTTTATGAGACAGACGGGGACTGCGATATACGGACTTTTATCTTCAGGATATCGGGCAATGACGCGGAAAGATATGATTCCTTCAGAAGCGTAATAGGCTACTTGCTGCATACATATAAAGATCCGGCGCTGGCAAAAGCGATAATATTTATGGATGAGAAGCTGGATGACGGATCAAACGGAGGGTGCGGTAAGAGTCTGCTTGGCAATGCCATATCAAAAATAAGGAAATCGCTGCGGCTGGGTGGAAAGAATTTCCTGTTCGAGAGGTTTGCATTTCAATCGTATGAACCGGGGACGAGCATAATTGAATTCAATGATCTGAGCAGACATTTCAGATTCGAGAACCTGTTTACGGCGATAACCGATAACATAATAATTGAGAAAAAGAACAGGGATGAGATGATAATACCATTTGAGCGGTCGCCTAAGATATTGTTGTCAACAAACTACACCATCAGAGGTGTGGATGAATCTACAATGAGGAGGCAGTTTGTACTTGAGTTCTCGGATTACTTCAGCATAAGGTATTCGCCGGAAGATGAATTTGGGCACAGGTTTTTTGATGACTGGTGTGATAATGAGTGGTGCAGGTTTTACAGGTTTATGATCGGCTGTCTGCAGTTTTACCTGGAAAAGGGACTGGTAGATTACAAGAGAGTAAACCTTGATGTTAAGAAACTTATTGAATCGACATCTGAAGAGTTCCTTGAGTTTGCTGAGGATCTTGCAAAAGATACGTGGTATGATAAAAGGGAAACGTACAGAAAATTCCTGGAGACTTATCCAGACTTTACCAATAATAAAATGGAGCAGAGGAAATTTACGAGCTGGTTAAAGGTATTTGCCAAAGTAAAGGGATGGAGTTTTTTCCAGAGGAGAACAGTAAACGAGAGGCTGTTCATATTCAGAAGCGAATCTGAAGTCCAGAAGGAAGGCTGATAAATACACCCCCCCCCTTTAAAGTGGGGTAGGTATGTACATGAGAGACATGAAAGAAAAAAAAGAAGAAAATGAGCAGAAATCAAACAATTTTCATGTCCATCCCAGTACACGGGAGCGACATGGGAGCGACATGGATGGACATGGGATGGGTTTAGAGATTGAAGGATGGAATGATGGAGTAATTGGAGAGCAGAGACTAAGAGAGGGAGAGACTTGGGGAGGGAGAGACTACTCAAGATGTCGGAGATCGGAAAGTCGGAAGTCGGAGATCAGAAGTCTGAGAGGAGATAGGAAAAAGGGTGAACCGGAGAAGAGGTTAAGAGGATTGGAAAATAAGAGGGTAAGCAGGAACTCAATTGTGCAGCAGAGGCGATCCTGCCGCAGAAAATAAATAATAAGTTGGCGGTCCCGTTGAAGCGGCGGTCCCGCCGTATATGCAGAATTAAAAGATCGGCGGGATTTCGAGGACTCAAGATTTCGCCTTGAGGCTCAAGATTTCGAAGACTCAAGATTTCGACTGCGTCGAAGAGGAGGAGTTGCACAGAGTCTCACGAAGTTAGGGGC
>CAWIUG010000044.1:0-11320 GCA_963839165.1 uncultured Bacteroidota bacterium
AATAGATGAAAATAATATCTGGGCAGTGGGTGAGATTTATTTGCTGGATTCTACGGGAGTACCTGATCCACAGCCTTATGGCATTGCAAAATGGGATGGACAAAACTGGGTGCTAAAAAAGTTATTTTACAACAATAATATTCCTGTGACTCCAAGAGGTATTTTAATAATAAATCCAAATGATATTTACCTTGCTTCAGGAAGTATTTTCCATTGGGACGGAACTTCATCTACAGCCCAATTGGTTTATTCCCGGCTTAATTTACCTGATCCAAATGGAACTGTTGAGAAATTATGGGGAAATTCGGAAATGTTGTATGGAGTTGGAAATGCAGGAACCATAGTAACCTACCAAAACGGGCAGTGGACAAAAATAGAAAGCGGAACAGAAGCTAATATAGGAGATATATGGGGAATACCCGATGGAAGCGGAGGATATAATAAATACCTGGCGGCTGATAATTCTATGTTAATATTAGATGCAGGAAATAATTTACAAACCGTTAATGCGGATCCCGGTCATTCAATAGCTTCCCTCTGGGGCAAAACCACCAGGTTAGTATATACTGCCGGTGGTTATGGAGTAAGCCTTTATAAAAATTTCAACTGGGATAAACCAGGAGGCAGTGACATCAATACTATTTATAATATAAAGGGGAATGCTTTTAATGATGTATTCGGATTGAGTTCAACGCTTTCAATTCTACATTTCAATGGATTTAGCTGGCGTTACATCATCCCTTCAGTTAATAATACTTACTACAGGCAGGATTCAAAAGACGGGATAATCGCGGCAACGGGATGGCAAGGAGAGAAAGCAATGATAACAATAATAAAAAAAGATAATTAAGGAGGTAAATACCAGGATTAAAATCTATCCCGGTGCAGCAACACCGGGATAGTTAGGGATCAAACAATAAAGGCTCTTGCATAATCTACAGCTCGGTAAGCTGTATTCTGCCTTTTTTTGTCTGCATTCTAATATAATCAATTCATTTGTTTTATTAAATAAAATTAAGAGGTTAGAAATGAAGAATATTTTTTACTTCCTTTTGGTGATTTTATTTTTCTTGAGTGAAAATTTTAATGCACAGCAAAATCAATGCAATTTGGAGGGAACGCATAAAAATGCATTTACAGTTATACCTCCTCCATCAACCTTCAAATACAGAACCAGCCTGCAAAAGACGGCAACTGCCATTATCCAGACACATTATAATGTAGATAACCCTCCCCCCATAAATGCCAGACCGGCTATTGAATATGCGGTTGAAATATGGACATACTTGATAAAAACTTCTTTTAATCAGATAATAACCATTGATGTAAGTTGGAAAAATCTGGGCTACAGCCAGGCCGGTTATACACTCGCCCAATGTGGGCCGACTTCTTATTATAACTCTTCATCACTTCCACATCCTGAAACCCAGTATCCAATTGCACTGGCAGAATATCTTCTAAACCAAAATTTAAATGGAACCAACTATGAAATGTCCCTTACGATAAATTCACATGACAGTATAAACTGGGTTTTGAGTACTGATGGAATCCCGGTTGAAGACAGGCCTGACCTTGTCTCCATTGTACTTCACGAAGTCACACACGGTCTTTCATTTAATAGTTCTTTTTCGGTTAACGGCAGCCTGGGTTATAAAGGAATTGATAGTTTCCCGCTTATCGTTTCTGGTTCTTATCCCACTGTTTATGACAGGTTTGGGGTAATTGGTAGTTACTTTCCGAATCCGGAGTTATTAATTAATGATCCGGACTCTTCGCCTGAATTAAAGGCGGATTTAACAAGTGATACGGTTTTCTTCAACGGAGATAATGCGTGGATTCAAAACGACCATATCCTTCCCAAATTATATGATCCCACAGGCTGGGAATCAGGCTCAAGTTTCACACACCTGGACGAGACCAAATTTCCTGCCGGCAGCAGTAATTCTCTGATGTCTCCCAATACAGATTTAGCAGAAGTAATACATTCGCCGGGTGAGGTGGGTTTGGCGATTCTTCAGGATAACGGTTGGGATGTAAACCGTCTTGCTACATTTATTCATCCTCAGCCTGGCATTGCATTACTAAGAGGAGCTGTTGATACAATAAAGTGGACAGATAACATTGGCGGGGCTTTCACCCTGAAATTACTTAATGAATACAACACTCCAGTACTAACAATTTGCAATCTGGGAAATGCTGATAGAGGTCTAAATAATTTTGTGTGGACCATTCCAAACGATTTAACCATTGGTTATTATAAAATAAGAATTGAATCTGCAACAAACGGATATTTCGGGGTGACAACAACATTTACTATCACCAATATGCTCCAAGTTGCCGCACCTGTTTTCAATCCGCCGCCACATTGGTATCCTGATCCTGTTAACGTTACTGCTTCTTGTGCGACATCAGAAGCAACGATAAGGTATACTACGGATGGAAATGAGCCAAGTATTACTTCTCCCATTTTCCCGTCATCTTTACCCGTTTCTTCCTTAACTACTATCAAGGGAAAAGCATTTAAAACAGGAATGCTGTCCAGCGCTACTACTATTGCAACTTATAGTATTGGTATAATGCCTACAACGCCTGAAATAACACCAGGAAATGGAACTTATGTCCAAAATACGACATTCTGGATTAGTTGGCCAACTAATCTTTCTTGTTTTGCGTCAATGACTTTTGATGGCACCGAACCAACCGATCCAAGCGTTAATGGCCTGTTATTATCAACGAACCCTAACGGAACTGTTTGTGTATATACTGGGACAGCAAGGGTAAAAGCTAGAACAAAAAATGCTGGCGGTGATTGGAGCAATTTAGTTGAACGTACATATACGATAATTCACGGTGTTGTTGTTAAGCAGCTTGATGCATCTTCAAATCCATTCGGTCAGGCAGCATATTGGAACACTCATTGGAATTATGTTGACCCTGATGAAGCAGTTTCTTTAAATGAAAATCAAAATCATTTTTTGTCAACCCAACAGTTTAAACCTGGCACTCATCAAAAGTTTAACAATTGGGAAGATAATTTACCTAATACTAATAACTGGTTTCGTAACTGGGATTCTATTTCAGTTTATTCAAATACCACCTTAGTTCAAGCTCACTTTGCTGATGCATACAGTGGAATTGAGATAAAGAATATTCTTGAGGGTACCGCTATTACTGGGGGAAATATCTTATTTAAAGATCCCTGGCTAACAGATATTAACGAAGCGCCGTATGGAAGGAGAAGCCGGGGTTTGGACGCTATCTTTAAGAACCGCCTCTCCCCGTTTTATCCGGATTATGGGACAGGTTATGGCTCAGATACTACAAAAGGTGTCTTCCTGAATCAAGATCCCGCACAAACACCGACTTACTACTCCGTGCAGGCAACTAATGGCAGCATTCCAATGGGAGGAAAATATGGCACACGCCCTTTCTATTTTAATAGATGGGGTGGATCAGGAGTACAGTTTGAGCATTCCGGAAATGCAACAACCGGAGTAGTGTTTACTTCGGCTAATGCCACAGCAACTGCAGTTATGAAAGGACATCTGCTTTCTGATAAGACTACAGCTTTTGCTTCTAACGGACAAAGAAATACTATAAGGGATATAAACAGTATTTATCACATCTTTTATATATCTATGTACAAGATTTGGCATACCCATAGCCTTACGTCCGATTTCAATGGTGCCTGGAGTCAGGAGGAAGAAGTCCCATTAGCTTACGGAGCTTATCATCCTGTTAGTCTTTCAGTTGACTATAACGGAAGTGATCAAATAGCCATCGTTTATGTGGATGAGAGTGCATTTATGTGGCATACTATCATTAACAAGAACACAGGAGCAGTTGTTGAGACGCATAGTTATTCTAATGTTGTCCTTGATTATAATTATATAAACTCCGTCCTTCCGGTTGTAGCGTTCAGTCCTTACCAGCTCATTACTGTCTATAAGCCTTCGCAAAACAGCGGTTTATATTATGCTAGGAAATACAGAGTAGACGATAATGATCCCTGGACATACGAAGAAGGCATTCAGATACCGCATACCTCCTTTACCAGTCTTAATCCGACTATTGCCTCCATTAAGGACGGACCTTGGAGAGATATATTTTTCCTGGCTTTTCAGGAAGGAAATATCAATACCACCATTAATTATTGTCAAACCTTAATGAGTCTTCCTCTTAATTTTAATTTTGATATTATCTCAACAGGAAGCGGCTACAATATTAATTATTCACCCAGTATCAGCTTGTACCGTATACCAAGTCTATATGCATTGTATAAGCCAATGGTGAGCTGGACAGCACGGAGCGGTGGTGAGTTGCCAAAGTCTAACTCGGGAGAAGGAACACAAGTACCTGAGCCCAGGATGGTATGTAGACAACAAAATAGTGGTAACAGCTGGGGAAGCTGCTTTGTTGCCGGGCAGAATGTTAACTATAGTTATAATAATTCTGTTATCTCATCTACAACAAATCAGAGCGTGATTGCCTGGAGCGAATCTAATGGTACTCTATCTAATTGGGTACGAAGAGACGGCACATCATATAGTACCGTTTTTTGCCTTGAGCCAGCCGGGCTTATTCCCAATGTAACTACCGGGATCAGCTTTTCAAATATTAAAGCCTTTACTTATGATCCCTCAGTGATGCCGAGCATCCTTAACCAGGGAGTTACGAATTTTAGTGGGACACCCGATTGCGGCGGCATAACGAAAGAAGCTTCAACTATAGATTTTACGTATTCCAGGTCGGGAGTTATATTAAAAAATGGGATCGAATTTGTATTCAATACCGGGGATATTATAAATGGTGATAGTGTTGTCAAATTTATTGAGATGCCCGATACTATAGTCTGTCATTCCATCAATGAACTGAACCAGCCACTAAGGACAGAAGAATTTCAGCTCGACCATAATTCTAACCTTCTTTTTACTAACTATTATTATGTAATAAATAAAGAGGGAGCAGATACCCTGCTTACAGAAAATGAATCGGTAAACTACAAGGTGGAACTGGTCAACAGTTTAACTTCAGAGGTAGCAGGAACTTTTGATAATATAACTTATACCCGGACAAACCTTGATGATTATGAGAATATAAGCTACCAGGTCAACTGTTCTGGAATACCTGAAGGGAATTACTTCCTGAGGTTAGTAACTGGAGAGACTGGTGGTGCGGAATACTCCCTGATAAATACTCTGAATGACGGGTCGAACCTTAACAAGAAATCTTATAACAAAGTTATGTACACAGGTAATGAAGTTCCAACAACCTATGCACTTTCTCAGAACTATCCTAATCCCTTCAACCCGGCAACAACCATAAACTATCAACTGCCGAAGACCGGATTTGTTACACTGAAGATTTATGACATTCTCGGTAAAGAAGTTGCATCTCTGGTTAGTGAGCAAATGAACCCGGGCAGATATTCTGTTAATTTCGATGCCTCCAGACTCGCCAGCGGGGTTTACATCTACCGTTTACAAGTAAATGATTATGTGAGCTCAAAGAAGATGTTATTACTCAAATAATTAAGGGGAGCGAAAGCTCCCTTTTTTATTGAGATAATAAAGGCTCACTGTTAAATCCTGATTAAAAAACTTATAAGCATTTGTAACATTATCATTTATCTAGGCTGAATTGTTTCCTGACGAGAGGACTGTTTATTGGGAGGGCCTCGCTTTTTGACTTCCTGTTATCGCAACTTCTCACTTTGTTATTTCCAATAAGTCATCTTTGTCCGCCAATAACTTAAAGTGTCAGAATGTTGCAGATAGTAATAGTTGATATGGAATAAAAATATGAGCCAAAATTCATCGGAATGATTTTTGTTACTGATTAAACAGAAAGTCATTTTATCACACGGCGAGTTTTACGTAATAAAGATTTAATTTGACTTTAATGATAAATAGTATAATTATTGTTATAGTTCTTTAGGGCTCTTTTACAGCGGGTACCCGAACTACTTCTAATCCTGTAACCCGATAACTTTGTTTATTAAAATATTTTGGGGATAGAATGAAATTATCATTATTTGTTACTGCAGCATTACTTTCAACTGTAATTTTAATTTCCTGCAATAAAGATAACCCGGTTCCACCGGGAGAGCAGCCGCAAATAAACCTTACCCTTGAAGATGTAAGCTGCACCGAAGCCTGGCTTAAATTAACAACTGCAAATATTACTTTGCCGGCAGATGTCGAATTATTGAAAGACGACATCCATTCAGAAACAATCAGTTTGACCTCAGCAGATACAATCCTATACATAGATTCACTTCTCCCAAATAAGACATACACCTTAAGTTCAATCGTCCAATCAAACAACCCGCCTGCCGGCGAGGCAGGTCAATCAATCAAAGTTTCTGTCCCTGTTTCAACTATGGATACCACCTCCCACAACTTCACCTGGCAAACCTGGACATTCGGAGGGGAGGCTGGAAGCTGTACCCTATATGACTGTGCTATTATATCGCCTGACAATATTTGGTGTGTTGGCGAGATTTATTTGCTGGATTCGCTCGGACAACCAGACCCTATACCATATAATGCAGTACACTGGGATGGAAATGAATGGGAGACTATCAGAATTTATTTTCCCACCGTATGTGGAAATACTGATAGCATTTCATATCCAGCCACCACAATATTTAAGTTTAATGACAATCAAATATGGGTTAGCACTGGAGACAAAATGGCAATAATCCAGGATGGTCTGCAAATAAAAAAATTCTGCCTTCCGTCTGCTGCCTCGATGACAATTTATAATTTATGGGGTACATCAAACAGTGATTTCTATATAGTCGGCTATGCTGGAAGTATCGCACATTATCAAAACGGACAATGGACAAGGATAGAGAGCGGAACTGAATTAAATATAAATGATATATGGGGATATTCAGATGGTTCAGGGAATAACCTCATACTCTGCGCTGCATCGGATTTAGGGACAAACCACCAGAAAAAGTTATTACGGATAAATGGTAATTCTGTCGATACCTTGGACTGGTCACCTCAAAAAACTTTATTTACCATCTGGCTCCCCTCCATTCGTAAAATCTACGTGGGTGGCGGGAAGACATATGCAAAGTGCGGTAATGACTGGATAGAGCAGACATCGGTTAACTTTTTCACATATGGGATAAGAGGTAACGATTTTAACGAGGTGTATGCGGTCGGAGGAGGTCACTTTTCGCATTTCAATGGTTATACCTGGAAAGAAATCCCGGAATTATTTTTATCGGGAGGGAATTATGAAGGCGTTGCAACAAAAGGCGGCATAACCTGTTCAGTAGGTTATTTAGGTAATAAGGCTATTGCTGCCATTATAACCAAATAAAAATCAAGGAGGAAATATGAAAGGGAGAATGATTATTTTCTGCTTATCTATTCTTATATTCATCTCTGGCATTACTTATTCGCATACCTGGGAATTTGGTATGCAGGTCATAAATGCAAATGGGAATCCCGTTTCCAAAGGCGTCCGATTGTATGAGCTAGATAATCTTGTAAATTCATTTCGTGAATGCAGTTCTTTTCCGGGCTGGATTTTTGAGGAATATTTAAATTTCTATTGTGATGTTGGATATCCCAATTCTCCTAATCCTTCCTGGGCAGCAATAGACCCAGGTACTTATCGATTAAGAATCTTTGATCTCGAGAATGATGAGGACAGATACATCGTTCTGAATATTAATGCCAACCCATTAGGTGATGGTGATTTTATAATAAAATATCAGAATGAGCTGTTCTCACTTGTAATGAATAACAGAGGTGTTACAATCTCCGAAACCAGAGATTGGGATTATCCTGTCGTATTTGAACAAAAAAAGGAGGACGGCGCCACTAATGTCGGGACGGTGGCTATTTGGAACGGTTCGTCATTTAATGAAAGATATTCGCCACCACATCAGTACGATTTAACCCCCGGTCAGTATTATTTTGATGCAGATACGAATGTGTATAGTGCTCAGAAATTTCATCAATATACGGATTTGGGTTACATCAATTATTTGGATGAATATGTAGATTATGGTTCTTATCATCCGACGATCCAGGCTAATTTTAAATCTGTAAGCTCCGGTGTTCACCTCCAAAATCAGGCAGAGGGATTAATTACAATCGGCGGAAACATTAATTTTACAGATCCCTGGTTGAACGACTACAATGAAAATCCCTATGGGCTGCGTAACCGAGGTACGGGTGCAATTCCACATCCGGTCAGCAGCCCTTTCAATCCAAATACCAATCCGACTGGTGCAGGCCACAACTATAAAGGTGTATTTCTTGGACAGCAAATTACCATCGGTTATCCCCACTATTCTGTCCAAGCTATAAATGGCAGCATTCCAATGGCAGGCAAATATGGCACACGCCCTTTCTATTTTAATAGATGGGGTGGATCAGGAGTACAATTCGAACACTCTGGAAACGCTGAAACCGGTGTTGTATTTACATCGAGCGATGCTACAGCAATAGCGGTAATGAAAGGGCATCTGCTTTCTGATAACAACGATGTCTTCGGTAATAACGGTCAGCAGCACCTTGTACGCGATTACAATGGATATTATCATCTTTTTTATGTATCAATGGGTAAAATATGGCATACTAAAAGCTTAACTACAAATTTTGACGGGGCCTGGAGCCAGGAACAAGTTGTTCCAATGGAAGCTTCTTTTGATACACCTATAAGCATCTCCGTCGATGCAGCAAACGTCCCGGGTCCGGATTCTATCGCAATAGCATATACCGATGGATATTCCCTTGGTTATACAACTATAAATGCTGCTACTAATGCCTTAATCAGCACACGTTACGTCCAAACTAATATCGAATACGGATATGGAGCCTTTGTCAAACCTGTGGTAGCCTATACCAAGAAAGAATTGATGGTTATCTACAGAGCGTCCGCTAGCGGCGGGTTATATTGCTCCCTGAAATATAAATTTTACGATAATGATCCCTGGATTTATAGTGAGAATAATTTACTGCCGCATACTGGTTTTACCAGTTCATACCCTACAATAGCTGTGACAAAGACCGGTTATTCCGGCGACATATTTCATATCGCATTCCAGGAAGGGAACCTAAGACCTTCAATAATGTATGGACAATTGCCTGAGGGTGCTAACCTCAGTTTTAACCCTTACCCCATCTCAGAAACTAGCGGCTTCACCTTTAATTTTTCTCCAAGCATTAGTTTGTTCTATCTCGGGAATAATGTATATAAGCCTTTAGTAAGCTGGACAGCCAGCAATAGCGGTACTCTGAATAAAAATGACTCTCAGCAAGGGAATCAGATACCGGAACCGAGAATGATATGCCGGCCGCAAAATGATAATGGCGCCTGGGGGGATGTATTTTCGTCCGGTCAGTCTGTTAATTTCAGTGCTAACAATTCTGTTATCAGGACAAATACCCGCACCAGTGTTATTGCCTGGAGCCAGTCGGGAGGAACCGAGTCAAAGTGGGTGCGTCGGGAAAATTCAACTTATAGTGGGGCAACCTGCCTTGAACCTGCCGGCCTTATACCAAATATCAGTACTGGTTCTGATCTGACAAATATCAAAGCTGTTTCTTCTGATGCCACTACTATGCCCGCAGTGCTATTTCCCGCTGTAACAAGTTTTAATGGCACCCCGATATGCAGTGGAAATCAGAAAGTAATGCTGCCGTATACTTTAACTTATTCACGCTCAGGGGTTATCTTAAAAAATGGAATTGAATTTGTATTTAATACAGGAGATATAATAAATAGTGATACCGTTGTAAAATTCAAGGAGGCTCCGGATACAATAATATATAATTCACCAGAAGAACTAAATAGTTCCTTAATGACACAAGATTTCCATCTTAACCAAAACTCTGTCTTACTATTTACCAATTATTACTACGTTATAAATAAAGAAGCTGCAGATTCATTACTCTCAGTATCCGATGCTGTCAGCTTCAGGGTTGAATTAGTAAATAGCAGCACCAACCAGGTTGCAGGCACTTTTGATAATATTACATTTAGTAAGGAAAACCTGGATGACTATGAGAACGTAAGCTATGAGATAGATTGCTCCGGAATTTCAGAAGGTGAATATTTTCTGAGGATTGTTACTTCTCAGATAGGTGATGCATCTTATAGCCTGATAAACACACAAAATGATGCCTCAAATATGGCTAAAAAGTCATACAATAAGGTTGCTTACTCAGGTGAGGAAATTCCGTTAAAGTATGATCTTTCCCAGAACTATCCTAATCCTTTTAACCCTGCAACTACAATAAATTACCAGCTGCCGCAGAATGGTTATGTCACACTAAAGATATATGATATCCTTGGTAGTGAAGTATCGACTCTTGTAAACGAGCAGAAGAACCAGGGGAGATATCAGATTAATTTCGATGCATCCCATCTTGCCAGTGGAGTATATATATACCAGCTCCGCGTTAACGATTATGTAAGCGCCAGGAAGATGTTATTACTCAAGTGATTTAAGGGGAGCGAAAGCTCCCTTTTTTAATATAACTTCTGAATTCATCAAATTGCCATACTCAAACCCCAAATATCTTTTTTAATCAGAAATCATTATTTTATCAGTAGTTCATAAATATACACGGGGATTATGGACAAAAAATATATAATTCTGCTTTTATCATTCCTGATTGTTTCCTGTTCCGGAATAAGCTATAACGAATACCAGGATGCTGAAACCCTTGGCAGTGGAAATGGCGCATTGACATTCGGGATTCTTCCTCCGGAAGGAAGGTTTCAGTTTCCCCTTTCTGAAAGCACGGATGCGGGTATTTCATTGTGGAGTTTTAATATATTGAATCCAAAAAACGGAGACAGGGATATCGGCATTAAACTAGGTCTCAAACACAGCCTGTCTGAAAAGAGCGCTAAATCTAAATGGGCTCTGATAACAAATATTTTCGGCTATAATGCTTCTTTCAGTATAACGGGATTTATTGATTCTCCGGGAGTGCTGGAGACAGATAAATATTCAGCTTTCGGGGTTTCTCCCGGTATTATTTTTTCCTACAGAATTAATGAAAAGTCAAAGGACCTCAGTCATTATTCCGTTAGCTTTTTTGAGAATCTCAAAAGTTTATATGCCGGACTTAAGATCAATTATCTTTATTCAGATGCAGAAAGTATTAATACATTTGATTCCACGCAGAGTTCCGCTTTCCGGAATGAACTTTTTTTATATCCTTTTGCCGGCGTTGTAATTGGCAGCAGCTTTCAGCAGTATTTTGAAATAGCATACCTGACTAAAAGTGCTGAGAAAAATAATAATTTCAGAAGCGGTCTTCTTCTTGTAGCAGGATTT
>CAWIUG010000045.1:0-251088 GCA_963839165.1 uncultured Bacteroidota bacterium
GTACTACTGCCACTCCAACCAGGATGACACCGAGTACTATGAGCAATAATTGTTGTTGTCCCATTACGGACCTCCTCTAAATGTTTGTGAATGTATTTAAGTTATGTATTATTTAACAGAGAGTTCGACTGCTACCCTCACACTCTCCCTCGTTAAAACTCTTTTATTTCTTTTTTTGCCTCAACTAGTATATATAAAACTGTGCCGAACTATTTATTAAGATTTCTTAACATTCTTCGGGACAAATTGTATCATAATGTCTATCATTCCTTAAATGAGATTTACTTATTATTCCAGCCATGATATCACCTTATAATAATATAGATATGGAAACCATGTTGGTGGTCCGGTTGCAAACCTCTCATCAAAAATTACAACTCTATTATAGCCCTGCTCTATTGTAAGTCCATTAAAGTTTGCAACTATTTCCTCTTTACCGGCAACCATCGAGCCTTGCAGATTAATATTACCTGTAGGGCCGGGGAGGCTATTTAGACCATCCACAGTGAAGCCTCCATCCATGCAGATAATTCCTCCATCGATATTGATATCGGGATCTGTAACATTATTTGCTCTGCCACCTGATTCAACAGAAGTTGCAACAGATATGTTATTACGTGCGATTATTCCCATCATATCAATAGGATCCCCATTATCATCTAATGAAAGCGGATTAACAATAAAACCATTGTTTGTAGCATTGGGGATCATGGGATCTATATGATTTATCATATCTCCGACTAAATAAACATTACCAGGGCCGCCAAATCCGGATGCCCCATCGGCAACGACGGTTACCTGTCCATTTAATGTCCCGGACATATAAACATCACCGTTATCAACATATATTATCCCATTAGGAGCCATCTCTGATAAAAGCATTGTATCAGGAGGGGAATAATCTACTATGTTATCGCCCGAATTTTTTGTATCGGTTCGATAAATAACCTTGCCAACTCCATCATCAATAAATTGAAGCCAGAGATTATTAACTTTTTTCCCGCCAACTTTATCGAAATAGCACATCGCCCCGGCAGTTTTTTGCCCCTCTATCGCCGCGGATTTTTGAATATCTAACTTTTTATTCATTTCCCAGGAAACACTGATCCCTTCATCATAACCGCCGAGAAATTGCGGATTGGATCCATCTCCCCAGTCCTTTGTTCCTTTTAAAGTTGTTACTTTACCATAAAATATCGGGTCTCCATAAACATTCAGAAACTGATTTGAATGAAATCCTCCATAAATTTTGTCTCCCGTAATCCATGGCCTCTGGTTAGATGCTCCTGTTGAAACTGAAGGAATAAACCAGGCATACCTGGCCATCGAAGTGATATCCTGTAATAACTTTACCTTAACGATCTGTGGTTCGGTTGATCCTTTTGGAAAATAGCCTTTTGAGGTTAAAACTTTTACTGGTTGAGTTGTATCAATATCGACAACCATTTCTCCACCCTGAAAATCTTCAGTAACAATATTTCCATCGAGAAGGTTGCCGTTAGTATTATAGTTATAAATAACTTTCTGCAAGCCGATATTTGCCCCGCTTACCGCAATGGTATGCGCAACGGTAGTTGAATAATAAGAGACGTGATTTTCAGTCGAACGAGTGGCTATTCCACCCCAGAAGTATCCCATGACCATAAAAATTATTGTAAACCCCAGAACTATTATTAATAATGCCTTACCTGACATCTAATCCCTCCTATCGTTTAATATTTCTTGATGACAACCTTATCTGTCTCCAGAAAGCCTGTCGAAAAGGATTATTAGCAGCATCATATGAAGCTGTATTCTCTACCTGTATATCAATCTGTAATGCAGAAATTCCGGTAGGTGTGCCTGCTACCCAGGTTAACACTGGAGGCTACAGGAATTTCTTCCAATTTCGTACCACCTAATGGGTTCAGAACATCTCTGAAATATCTTATTCTAAATTTTGTAATGCCAAGGTTTACCCCGCGAGGAATTCCACCATCTACTACTCTATATAAAATCCGGTCATTTGGATTAGGCGTACCAGATAACTCTGATTTAGGGCCAAGGTAATATTCTACTGTATTTAAATTTCCATCTCCATGGGGATCATCATAGGGGGGTTCCATAATATCCGTTAAAAAAATTATCCTGCTCGTATCTGCAACTAATATTGCATCGCTTTCCGGATGCGGCAGCTTGGAAGGATCTTCACAGTAACCGATTTTCCGGAAATCATATTCAAGAACCTCTACAGTTGTTACCAGATTCTGCTGCACTATGAGTTCACCGGAAAAGTTATATGTATTTTTGGTGGCATTGTCATTCATCCTGAACAATGTAAGAAGCAGGATGCCTCCAATTATCATAGAACCTAATATGTCAAGTATTACTGATGTTCCCATAATTTTTAAGGTAAAAAATTCCAATAACTGTAAATGGCTGATATAACCATTACATCTCTCATTGAGTTACTCGAGACTTTAACTGTTATCTTTTTATGAAAAGTTGGAGAATTCGCAATATTGTCCAGATCATCATCCTCTACATAAACAACTGTACATGAAACATCAAAAACGGCTGAAGGCATCGTATTATCTTCAAAGGTGTATCCATCATAATCATCAAAATCATTGAAGGTTTTAGGATCTTCCGGGTCCTCTCCTGATGCCGTTTCAGCACCCAAATCATTGGCCGGAGTGAAAAGATTAGGATCATATACGGCTGAAGAATCTTCATCATCATAAAAAACGCTGTCAAATCTCTTTTTGCTGGCATCTTCTATAATGGATGAAGCAATTGAGGTTGCGGTAATGCCGAAGTTTGAATCGTACATTACATCTTCGGTAGCTAGTGTTGTTTTATTAGTATTCAAGATTAGAATAGTTAATAAAATCATTGCTCCTAAGGCCAGTATCATTTGGATGTTTGTCATTCCCTCACGCAAACATTGTTAGAAAATAGTTTGTTATCTGAATTCTGATCCCTCAATCAGAATTCTTTGGGTTTAAAAGCCTTTTTACTAAACAGTTTTCTTTAAGAACAAATTAGCAGCGATTTTGGAGAAGTTGGGGAGCAGAATCTGACGGGTCCCTACGAAAATTGAACCGCTTAAAAATGGATTGTCCGACGAAGCGACGAATTTCAGGAGGTAACTATCATCATTATCTTCTGTAGTGATCAGTTCGATTACTTCGTCAACCTTAATACCGAATGTTTTTTCAAGTTCATCCTCTTCGCTGTGATGCCTTATTATTAAAATCATTCGGTGATCCCTGCCGTTATCGACAGGCAGATCAAAATTTTTCGAAATATCTATTATGGGGATGTTAATGTTATATAACGTTACGTAAGCTGCCCCGTTAGTCCCACCGTTACTTGAATGTTCAAATTCTTCCGCTCTTTTAATTACATATACATCTTTAACGTTAATGCAAAATTCCACGCTGGATATTTTGAAAATGATGATTCCCGGTATTACTTCGACTAGTTGTGAAATATCCATTTATCAATAATTAAAATTTGGAAAGATAGATGTACAATTTGAGTGCCATCACAAAAGATACCTTTTTGTGACCTATTACAACTCATCTTAAAACGAGCTGTCCAGAAATAAGATTTTAAAGTTCAAAATATGATCCGGTATAAGGAATGCCCGTAACATTTGATAAATAAAATATTTGATAATATGAATGAATAAGTGAGGCTGGTTTCACTTCTTTATATCGTAGGTTTCAAGCTTGTTATAGAGGGTAGTTTTGGCTATGCCCAGGATTTTACAGGCTTCCCGTTTATCCCAGTTGACTTCCTCCAGGACTATCTTTATATGGTTTTTTTCCAGTTCTGCCAGACTCATTTTGGAATCTGTGTGGGCGGGATTATTATTGTTGTTCTGGTTTATTCCTCCGAATAATATGCACTCTTTTTCAAGCACATTGCCTTTTGCCAGGATAACTGCCTGCATCAATGTATTTTCAAGTTCTCTTACGTTTCCTATCCAGTCGCACGCCTGTAGTAGTTCCATTACTTCATATGGGATGATGGTAACATTTTTGCCAAGTTCAGTGTTAATCTTTCTAAGAAAATGTGTAATAAGAGCGGGTAAATCGCTTTTTCGTTCGCGTAATGGAGGGATTTCAATAGAGAAAACTTTCAGTCTATAATACAAATCTTCTCTGAATTTACCTCTATTAACCAGGTCAGCAAGGTTTTTGTTTGTTGCAACGATTAACCTGGCTTTCATCGGAACCGGCAGCTCGTCACCAACTTTTTCGAATTCTTTCTCCTGGATTACCCGCAAAAGTTTTACCTGAAGACTTTGGGTTATCTCAGAAATTTCATCAAGAAAAATAGTCCCGTCTTCGGCAAGCTCAAATTTCCCTTTTTTGTTCCTGGAGGCATCTGTGAAAGAACCTTTGACATGACCGAATAATTCACTTTCCAGCAGGGTCTCTGTCAGTGCCGAGCAGTTCACCCCGATAAAGGGTTTGTTTTTGGTTATCCCAGAATTGTGAATGATCTTTGCAGCCAGCTCTTTTCCGGTACCGCTTTCCCCCTGGATCAACACACTCACCCGGTTGGATGAGACTTTTCCGATCTTTTTGTATAAATCATAAATAGCCGGACTATTTCCAATTAATATACTTTCTTTTTTGGCTTCATACTTCTCTGAATTGATATTTATCGACTTCTCGGATTCCAGGTTCCTGCTCTGAAGGGCCTGGTTAACTACCAGCAGGAATTTTTCCATTTCAAAGGGTTTCTTGATGATATCATACGCATTAAGCTGCATCGACTGAATAATATTGCTCATATCAGCATAGGCTGTCATAATGATTACCTGAATTGAAGGGTCAAATTCTTTTACCTTTGCTAATATTTCGATACCCGATATATCTGGTAATCTAAGGTCGGTAATAACAAGATCAGGCTTAAGAGCGGACAATTGAGCCAGTCCGGACCCCCATCAGGAAAGAAATTTAACCTTGCTGGTTATTTTCTGAAGAGCCACTTTCAGAAATTCTCTGAATAGAGGATCATCTTCTATAACTAATATTCTTCCGGACATTTGTTTATGAGCACACTTATTGATGAATATTAATATAATACCTCTCACGTTGCGAAAAATTACAGGAATCTCTGAAAAAATATTTGAGTTGAAAAGTTCCTTTAGCATAATTCCCTTCCTAATTTATCCTGATAAAAAATACTAAAATAAGGGATAACTTTCTATTTTATTTTAATAAATCGTGCCAAACCAGGATTCTGGAAAGTAACAAAATTTAACCTGTTATCTTCGAGGTGGATAAGAATTTTTTACAAGGATGGGACAACGTCTCATTATAGAACATAACGGAAAATTAGGTTAGAATTAAAATTATCCCTTCAATGCTATTGGCATCAAAGGTGAAGAACAACCCCGGCGTTGCAAAAGTAATCTTGTAAATATTAAGAAGGATTGCATTTTAATATCGCGAATCAAGCAGACGCCGTTTTCGCATTTGGTTTTTTATAAATTTTAAAGTTAGTCGTTCCGTTTCGGCTATCATTTAATCCTGAAGAATGTGCTGTTTTGTGCACCAAAGATTATAAAGTCTTCAAAATTGAACAAAAATCAAACAAAATGTGTCGGGGTGGAGAGATTTGAACTCTCGACCTCTTCGTCCCGAACGAAGCGCGCTAACCGGGCTGCGCTACACCCCGAAACAAGAACACAAAAATAGGTCCTTTGGACCCAAATTCCAAAAAGGGAGGCTGCAAGCACAAATTTCTACCTGCCTGCAACAGCATTGTAAATTACGCACATACGAAAAAATAATCAGCAGCAGAATTCAGGGGTCACTTTACTTTTCTCAGGAATTCTCTTAAGTTTTGGTCACTAAATTAAAAACCTTTAAATCTATCCCGAGAGGTGGAGAAGGAATGGAAAAAATTAAAATAACAAAAGTCAATAAAGGTAACCTCCAAGGAAATTTTCCACGGAGGATTTTTTATATATGAACGTAAAAGCAAAAGTAGTCGACCAGGAAGGTCTTAACCGCATAATAACCAGGATAGCACACGAGATCCTTGAAAGAAATAAGGGAGCTAAAAATCTTGTTCTTATAGGAATGAAAACGAGAGGCGAGTTCCTGGCTAACAGGATTTTTGAAAAGATTAAATCTATAGAGAATATCGAACTGCCGCTCGGCGTGCTGGATGTTACTCTTTACCGTGATGATTTCCGTACCCGGTTGAAACAGCCGCAGGTTTCAGTATCGAATTTTACTTTCGATATAAATGAAAAGATTGTTGTTCTGGTAGATGATGTCCTGTATACCGGCAGGACGGTAAGATCGGCTCTTAATGCCCTGATGGATTACGGCAGAACGTCGGCTATCCAGCTTTTTGTCCTTGTCGATAGGGGACACCGAGAACTTCCGATCCGGGCAGATTATGTTGGTAAAAATATTCCCACAGCAAACTCTGAAGAAATTAAAGTTAAAATGCAGGAGATAGATGGCGAGGATGCTATCTATCTTGTCGAAAATAAAGAAGGATAATAATGGCATTATCAGGCAGACATTTACTTGGATTGCACGGGGTTCCCAAAGAGGATATCCAGCTCATTCTTGATACAGCTACTACTTTCCGTGAGGTTCTTGAAAGACCCATAAAGAAAGTGCCCACACTACAGGGTAAGACGGTCGTGAACCTTTTCTTTGAGAACTCCACCCGCACAAGAATTTCATTTGAACTGGCCGAGAAAAGGCTATCTGCCGATTCAATAAATTTTTCTGCCTCAGGCAGCAGCGTGAGTAAAGGCGAAACGTTCAAAGATACGATGAGGAATATCGAGGCAATGAAAGTGGACATGGTCGTAGTCCGGCATTCTGCAGCCGGAACACCGCTTTTCCTTACAAAGATCTCCGATGCGAATATTATCAATGCGGGAGATGGAATTCACGAGCACCCTACACAGGCTCTGCTGGATATGTACTCTATCAGGGAGAAGCTGGGCAGACTTGAGGGTGTTAAGGTGTGTATCGTCGGGGATGTTGCACACAGCCGTGTTGCTCTTTCAAACATCTATGGCTTAAAAACAATGGGTGCTGAGGTCTCTGTCTGCGGTCCTTCTACAATGATTCCCCGGTATATGGAGGAACTTGGCGTAAAAGTAATTTATAATATCGATGAAGCGATCCAGGAAAATGATGTGCTTAATATTTTAAGAATTCAGCTTGAAAGAAAAGCAAGGGAGTATTTTCCATCGATCAGGGAATATTCAAAATATTTTGGAATTACCACTGAACGCCTGGAAAAGAACGGCAAGGATGTGCTTATCCTGCATCCGGGACCAATTAACCGCGGGGTAGAAATTTCATCTGAGGTTGCAGACGGCATGCATCAGATCATCCTTAAGCAGGTTACTAACGGTGTAGCTGTAAGGATGGCCGTGCTGTATCTGCTTGGTACTTTAAACTAAGAGGAATAAATGAAAATTATCTTGAAGAATATAAATCTCCTGAATCCTGATCAGGGATTGAATGAAAAAGGAACCGACTTACTAATTACCGATGGAAAAATCAGCAGGGTAGGGAAGATATCTGATAAAGAAGCAGGCGATGCCAGGGTTTATGATCTTACAGGTAAGTATGCGGTACCGGGACTTTTTGATATGCACGTTCACCTGCGTGAACCAGGAAGGGAAGATGAGGAGACTATTAAAACCGGCTGTGACGCGGCTGCAAGCGGCGGCTTTACAGGACTGGCATGCATGCCCAATACTGAACCTGCCATTGATTCGGCTGAAGTTGTTACTTTAATTAAAGAAAAAGCCGCAGGTCATCTCGTTGATGTGCATCCCATCGGTGCGGCTACCGTCGGAAGAAAAGGGGAAGTCATCTCTCCTATGGCAGAACTTGTTGAGGCCGGCGCTGTCGGTTTTTCTGATGACGGTACAGCCATTAAAACTTCAGCAATACTGCGAAGATCGCTCGAGTACTCCGGTATGTATAATGTGCCGGTTATCGAACATTGCGAAGATGAATCGCTGACCGGCGGTGCAATGAATGAGGGATTAAATTCAACCACATTGGGACTCCCACCCATTCCTTCGGTATCAGAAGATATAATCGTAGGCCGGGATATACTGATGGCTGAATATACAGGCGGTAGAATTCATATCGCACACCTGAGCACAAAAAAATCAGTGGAAATGGTAAGAGACGCAAAGAAGAAGGGGATAAAAGTTACCGCGGAAGCCACTCCGCATCATTTTACGCTTACAGATGACGCTGTTAAAACTTATGATACTAATGTTAAAATGAGTCCGCCTTTAAGAACACAATCGGATGTTGATGCAATTATAAAAGGACTCAAAGACGGTACCATCGACTGCATAGCAAGCGATCACGCCCCTCACTCACCTGAAGAGAAAGAAACCGAATTCGAGTTCGCCCCGAATGGCATACTTGGACTTGAGACACAGGTAGGGCTGGCTTTATCAGAATTGTATTCGAAAAAGATCCTTACACTAGGGCAAATCGTTGAAAAGATGTCAATCAACCCCAGAAAAATATTGAATCTTCCCGTGCCGAAGTTTGCGGAAGGAGAAACTGCTAATATTACAATTCTTGATCCTGATGCTGTGTGGACAGTAGATATCAGGAAATTCAAAAGCAAATCGCATAACTCTCCGTTCGATAAAAGGCTGATGACTGGGAAGGCTGTCGGAGTTATTAACAAAAGCAGGATGTACCTGGCAGAATCAGAAGAATTCGAAAATATCTGATTCGAGCCGCAAACCCGCGGAAAGCAGCACTCCTCCATTCGACTGTACTGTACTGTATAGAATTATGTACAATCAAATCCTTGAATTCGACTGGTTTTCACAAAAAACACAAGATTTCAGGTGGCACCCATCTTGCGTTAATTATACTGTAAAACATCAGGACTAAGGCCATGAAAAAATTGATATATTACCCTTTAATACTTCTAACATCTTTTATTCTTTACTCCTGCGGAGTAAATGACCCCTACAGAAGCGTTGACAACACCCCCCCCTCGGTACCTACCGGAATTACGGTTCTGAACGGTGACAACCGGGTGGATCTTTCCTGGAACAGTAATTATGAACGTGATGTGGCAGGATATAATGTTTATTATTCTGACAGGTATGACGGAAAGTATACCTTAATCGGCTCAACCAGCGAAAATTATTTTGTAGACTATGATGCCTCAAACGGAACAACAACATATTACGCCGTTACCGCATATGATTTCAACGGAAACGAGAGTGAACTGAGTTATGACGCAATTTATGCAATTCCAAGACCTGAAGGATTCGATCAGTCTATATTCGATTACCGTCGTTTTCCCGATCTGGCAGGGTACACTTTCAACGATTTCAGCGTTGTTCCTTACGACGATCAGACGGCAGATTTCTTCTTTGAGAATTTCGAGGGAACTTACTACCTCGATGTATGGGATGATACTGATATAAAGGATATGGGGCCTACTCAGGACATCTGGGATGTTCCTTATGCTCCGAGCGATGGATGGAGTTCTACCAAAGATGAGATTGCCAGAGTTGGACACACATACGTAATCTGGACATGGGATAATCATTATGCAAAGGTCAGGATATCAGCTATAACACCCAGCAGGATAGTGTTCGACTGGTCATTCCAGTTAGTTGAAGGAGAACCGATGCTTAAACCGAGAAAACCCGCAGGTGAGAGAAAAGAACTCAGCAGACCCCATACAAGAACTGCTGCTGCTGTCTCCCAATAGGTGAAGGATTGTTTAGAGACCTCACTTCCAAGGCAAAGGATCTGCCTGAGGTGAGGCCTCACTCACAGTGACAAAGAAGCGTGACAGATTAAATGGCCCATAGCAGATCCGAATGATAAATGATAATGATGTTGTTATAGATTTACTTTGGAAGATTGATTAAATTATGGCTGAATAAAATGAAGAAAAGTTTTTACATACTATTAAGCCTGCTATGCCTGAACTTTGTAAACTCTGCTTATTCACAGAATTTTAACTCAAACACCGATTCAAAGAAGAACACACAAAGTGAAAGCTATAGAATATTCACCGATATCAGCAGCGGAATATCAACCCAGGATGTTGAATCTATAGCCAGGTATTTTTCTTCGCAAACCTATTTAAGTTTGTCAAACGGAACCAGCGGCTATTACAGTTCCAATCAGGCCTATTATGTACTTGAAGATTTCTTTAAGGTATACAGGGTAACCGGATTCAGATTCGACAATATTCAAACAGATTCCGGGAATCCTTACGCTACCGGAGAATACCAGTTTGAATACCGCGGCAAACGGGATCAGGCGCAGGTATACATTGCATTAAAGAAAACGGGTAAAAACTGGAAGATTTCACAGATAACAATTAATTAATGCCGAACAAAATTTTTCAGATGTTTGAAGGCGATAGGAAGTACTTTGCTATCGTCTTTTTTATTTTGCTGCTCATCCTTGTATCCGGAATTTTAACCCCTATATATATCCGGTATACAGAAAACGACTGGCCTGAAAAGCTCACTGAAAAGATCCAGGAGATAGAATCCTCTGTTAATTTAATCCTGAAGCAGAAAGAAACCGGTCTGCTATCAACCTCTTCCGGTTTAAGAAAAAAACTGAAGACCACACTTAGTCCGGGCAACTCTTCATACGGAGCACTCATAAACCTAGTCAACGATGAAAAGTACAATGATTATTCTGTTGAGATACTCGCACCTAACGGCAGAATGATTGCCTGGAACCGGTCTATTGCCATTAACCAGGATGATATTTTCCCTTTAAGCTTTCCGGTTGGTGAAACTCATTTTTATAAGGGCGATTTAATTACTTTTCTTACAGTTACGGATACCGTCCGGATAGAGAACGATCTGTTTTATTACCTGGTAAGTCTACCGATAGAAAAAGATTATTCACTGCAGAATCAATATTATGATGAACTGAACTTCACCACGGAAATCTCCGAAAGGTTTCTAACACGGTTCGATGTAAATTATAATCCATTCACACCCAAATCCAAAGACGGCAGAAGGTATTCTTTCGAGCTTATAAATAATAAAGGGAGTAAAATAGGCTCAGTCAGTTTTTTTAAGCCCGGACTTGATACATCAATCAGTTCCATTCAGAGTAAAACCAATCAGTTCCAGTCGATACTCGTTGCAGTTGCTTTATTTTTTATCTCCTTCGGATTCAGAAATGAGTTCAAAAGTATCAAATATCGTTCACTAAGGCTTCTGGTTTTTATTGCTTATTGCAGCTTATTCAGGGGAGTGATCTACATAGTTGGATTCCCTTCGAATCTACTGGATGGGCCCATTGTCGATCCCGCAAATTTCTCTTCTGCTTTTGCCTGGGGAATTGTAAAATCTCCCGTAGAACTCATCATCTCGTCTATCTTCATCCTCATTATAAGTATCAGGACCTACTTATATGTGATAGATTTTGTCAGGGATCCCAATTCCGTTAAATTTCGAAAAAATATGCTCTCTTTGCTGTTTTATTTATTCCTTTTGCCCTGCTCTTCTTTATGACCTTCCGCGGTTTGTTCGCTTCGATGAAGAGCGTGATTTTTGATTCAACATTGAGGTATTTCCAGGAAGCCAACCTTATACCTGATTTCATTTTCCTGGTGATGAATTTTGCCATCCTGCTCATCGGACTCACAATTGTACTTTTTCTGCTTTCATATTTTCTCCTTTTGTTTTTTACCGTTCCCGAAGAAGAGGAAAGAAAGAAACGTTTGATCTTTTTCTTCTCTCTGATCGGCTTCGAAATCATAGGTTTCCTTTTCATCTATTTACAGCATGAACCACTTATAAATTATACTCTTGGTTTTGTGTTCATACTTCTCGTCTTCCTGGTATTGTATAATGTATTGTTCCAGAGATTGAACTCGCTTTACAATTTCGTTTATGCGACACTGGCGGCCTCTGTAATTACCGTTACACTGCTTAACTATTATAATTTACAGCTTGAGAAAGAGTCGCTTAAAACCAGTGCCCTTGAAATTAATCGCCCGGACGATAACCTTCTGAATTTTCTTCTGAATGAAACTCTCAAAGGAGCCATGGATAATCAGAGGGTGAGGAATTCTTTTTATATGCTGAATACTAATTATAATTCTCTGGCTTTTATTATCTGGAGTAACAGTTCGCTTCAGCGTGAATCAATGAATTCTGCGGTAATGATATACGATAAAGATATGCAGGAGATCGGCAGGTTCGGTATAGGTATAAGAAGTGACTTTAAAATGCCCGAACAGCTGCTTAAGTATTCGGGTAATGAACCTGAGATAATAGAAATGAACGCAGAACGTGGACCGGCAGGAAAAATATTTGCCGGAATTGTTCCTGTTAAGGAGCGAGGAATTGTATCCGGTTATATAGGGGCTGTTCTTAATTTCACCCTTCAGAACTGGGGCGCAAGAAATATTCCCGATTTTCTTGAATCAAAAAAGAATATAATCAACTCAGTACTTGATGTGCGTCAGCTGAAGATATTTGAATTCAGGAACTCTAAGCTGAACCAGGTTTATGGTGATATCTATCCGTCACGCGACCAGTATGAACCAATAGTAGACGCAAAGTTTTCACAGGATAATGAAGCATGGCTGACGGTAAATCTGAATGGCGAGAATTACTTCACGTATGCTTTAAGGACTAATGAAGACGGCAGCGAGATAATTACTTCCGTTTCCCTCGTTGAAAAACATATAACCTGGAATCTATTCAATTTCTTCAAGGTATTTCTGGTTCATAGTATTTTTATTTTGTTACTATTTATCGTGTTTTTCATTATTACCTTTTCCGAATTTAAATATAGCTTCAGAACACAGCTGCTGATAGCTTTTCTCATCATCTCTATTATTCCTGTTATAATCCTTGCAATATACAACCGTCAGATAGTGGCAGACAGGAGTCAGGCCGCTGTTTTCAACGAACTGGACGAAAGATCGAATTACCTTGAGAACCATGTTCGTTCCCAGGTAGAAAACAACGGACAAAAATCAATTGAACAGGCCTTCGAGAATGCAGGGAGGGAGCTAAGGATCTCGTTTTCTGTTTATGACAACGCTAACCAGCTGTTAAGTTCAAGAAGTCAGTTTTACCAGTCGGGACTTTTCGATAAAAAACTCGATTCCGACGTTTATTATCATCTGAATTATCTTAGCTACAGGGAATATCTTACAAAAGAGAGAATTGAGAATTATACTTATGATTCTTTCTATAAGAAGATATCCATTGACGGAAAAGATTATACAATCGGGGTAAATGACGCCTTTAATAAGGTTCATCCGGGATTTTCGCCAATCGATGTTGATGTATTTCTTTTTGGTATTTATTCATTCGCCACGATCCTTATAATTATTATCAGTACTATTCTTGCGAATAAAATATCTTCACCCATAAGAAGGCTGACAAGGGCAACCGATTCAGTTGCACACGGCGACCTTAATGTTCAGCTGGATCTTAATGAGCGCGGTGAGGTAAGGGAACTCCTTGAAGGTTTCAATGCAATGACCCAGGAACTTAAGCGTAACGAAATTGAGATGGCCGAGCTTGAAAGAGAGAATGCCTGGAAAGAAATGGCGAAACAGGTGGCGCACGAAATAAAAAATCCTTTAACCCCGATGAAACTCGCTGTGCAGCAGCTGATTATATCTTATAAAGATAAGAATAAAAATTTCGATTCTATCTTTGAGAAAGTTTCCGGTACAGTACTCAATCAGATAGATAACCTGAGCGTAATAGCATCAGAGTTCTCAAGGTTTGCAAGAATGCCTAATTTCAAGCTTGAGAGGATGGATATAATTCCTGTAATTAATGATGCGCTTGATCTCTTCCTTGAAGAAAATGTTAATATCGAATTTTCTACAGCACTTGATGAAGCTGTGGTTGAAAATGATAAATTCCAGCTGAGGAGACTGATCATAAATATGATCAGAAATTCCATCCAGGCTGAAGCGCAAAATATTAATTTATCCCTTAAAAATGATGAAGATTTTTTTATTCTTATAATAGATGATGACGGAAAAGGAATTGACTTACAGCATCGGGAGAAGGTATTCGAACCGGGTTATACTACCAAAGAAAAGGGAATGGGTATCGGGCTGAAGCTCTCAAAGAGATTTATTGAAGGTATCGGGGGTACTATCACTCTTGCAGATAAGAAGGACAAGGGGACGAAATTCCGGATTTCGATCCCCGGACAGAAGAGTTAGTTATTAAGTTGCGCTGCGGGGGGTGGTAACAGATGTGCATTCCCTACGGGGATGGGAGACGTTGGTAAAGAGGTTTGTTACGGATGTTTATTCCCTAACGGGAATAATTTTTCGAGCCAGGTCACAAAGCTACGCATATGGGGTTGGTTGCAGGGATGGGAATTTTTTTACAGTAATTTTCAGGATGGTTTGGGTTTAATGGAGCTGCTTACTACACATCAGCAGAACGCACTTAATTTTAAAGATCATATCTCTCTTACCGCGAATGCCGGTTCGGGAAAAACCTTTGTGCTTTCACGGCGATATCTTGAAATAGCACTTTCGCTGAACGGTTCAATCGGACAGATAGCAGCAATTACTTTTACTGACAAAGCCGCGAGCGAACTCTACAAAAAAATTGCTGAGTATATAGAAAGCCGCTATGAGAATTCCAGCGACGCGGAGGAAAAAAGGCAGTTAAACCATATCAGAAGACAGCTTGTATCCGCCAATATTTCTACAATCCATTCGTTCTGTATTGATATACTGAGGCAGTTCCCTGTAGAGGCAGGACTTGACGCCAATTTCCAATCGATTGACGAGGTAACCTCTGATGAATTAATAGAACTCTCTATCGAGGAAGTGCTGAGAGAAGCACTTTCAGGATCCTCCACTGCGGATGATGCAAGGTATCTTGTAAGATTTTTCAGGTCGAGACTAATTCTTGCAACACAACTTCAATCCCTGGTGAAGCAACGTAAAAAAGTACAGGATTTGAGGGGAAGAATTTACAGCGGGAGTCCTGATGAGATACGTGTTTTCTTTCATGAAGCCTTCCTTAAAACTGCCGGCATTTTAATACAGATCGGTGAAAAGGAATTCATCGACTCATTAAATCTGATAAATGATACCGTTTTATCAGCTAAGGATAATAATGAAAGGGCACTTGAGATTCGTCAGCTGATAGTTCGATTCCGGGAAGCTGCGGATATAGAAGATAAAATTGGAATTTTTGAGCTTATCAGGAGCCAGGGATTTACAGGCCGCGGGGAAATAAGGAAACAGGGATATTTGGCCAATGGTATAAGAGACGGTTTAACAAACAGAATAGCTGAAGTTGAAAAATATGTATGCGATATCTCTAAGCTGAAGTTTTCAGAAAACTATGAGCAGAGTGAGTTAAGTCTGGCAAGATTTGGTAAATCGGTTATCAATCTTTTTGGTCTTTGTGTCGAGAAATATGAATCAAAGAAAAGGGAAAACGGGTATCTCGATTATGAAGATATCCTCATCCTTACAAGAAATCTCCTGAAGAATCCATCTGTAAAGGCAGAGCTTTCCCGTAAATTCAGATACGTTATGGTTGATGAATACCAGGATACCAATGAGATCCAGTATCAGATATTTCTTCCTATACTCGACGATCTCAAAGAGGGAAATCTGTTTGTAGTAGGAGATGAAAAGCAAAGTATTTATATGTTCCGGGATGCCGATCTGGAGGTATTCAGAATTACTAAAGATCAAATAAGCGATGCATCCGGAGAGCAGTCATTGTTAAGCCTGCCGGATAGTTTCAGGATGGCACCGGGTATTTGTCTCTTCGTTAATAAGCTATTTAGAAATCTCTTTTCTGACCCCAACAATCTTTTCAATGAAGTTAACCACTCTGACCTTGTTTGCGCAAAGAAGGAAGATACCGACAGCCTGATAGAGATAATTATCGGGGCGAAGGCCGGAGAGGAAGAAAATACGGAAGCTGAAGAAGCAGAACTTGCAGCCCGCAGAATAATCTCCCTGGTTAAAGATGGAACAGGACTAAACTGGAAAGATATTGCTGTCCTGGTAAGGAAAAGGAAGTCATTTTCATCACTTGAACAAAAATTCATCGAGAAAAATATCCCGTTCAACATCGTTGGAGGGAAGGGTTTTTATCAGCGTCAGGCCGTATATGACATATACAACTATTTTTCATTTCTTCTTGATCCCCGGAACGATACGGCCCTGGTGGGAATTCTGCGCTCACCTTTTTTTAATGTTCCTGACAACCGCATCTATGAACTATCATTGTATGACGGCAGGATGCTCTGGGAAAAATTATTAAAAGCCTGTTCGACGCATAAAGAACTGCTGAAAATATGTGATAAGCTGAAGATTTACCTGGAACAGGCCAGGGTTTTTAACGCCCCCAGGCTGCTTAGGAGGATATTAAGTGAGAGTCCCTACCTGGCAGTACTTTCTCAAAAAGCTTCGGGACAGCAGGAAATCGCAAACATCGACAAACTTGTAAAGCTGACAATTGGATTTCAGGGTAAAGGGTTCAAAACAATGTATGATTATGTCAACTTCCTTAAGAATTCAATAGAAGAGATGGAGGATGAGGCTCAGGCAGCGATAGCCGATGAATCAGATTCAGTTAAGGTGATGACCCTGCACCAGGCAAAAGGTCTCGAGTACCCAGCCGTCTTCATTTATAATGCCCATGAAACTACTTCTGTTGACAGAGTAAAAAAGGGAAGCATACAGGTTGATAAGAATTACGGACTCCTGACAAAAGTTCCGGCTAATGATGACTATTTCAGCGAATATGAATCTGCTCCTATCAGTTCATTGTTTGACTATGTTGCGGCCAAAAAAGAAACAGCAGAATTGAAAAGATTATTTTACGTGGGTGCAACCCGGGCAAAGAATTACCTGTTCATAAGTGCTGAAGAAAGTGAGAACTATAAAGCAGGATCATTTATGGGGCTTCTTCAGGAAGGGCTTCAGATTGATTTTACACAGGATAAGTTTGAGTTCACAGATGAGCTTCAATTCCTTAATATAGAAGGGGATAAATTCGATAATTTTTCGAAGGAGATAGTTAAAGAGATAAAGATTACCAGGAGTCTGGATGAAACTGATAATCGTCCGGTAATAGATGCAGTATCGGGTGAAGCTGTGAAGATAATGGTTGACAAAACAGAGAATGATACGAAAGGTGAAGTTATATCTGCTACGCAGTTTGCCGTTTTCAGTCAGTGTCCCATGAAATACAGGCTGACCTTTGAGCTGGAAATGTCAGAACTAATGAAAGATTACGCGAAATCTTTCTATGATACAAAAATTAAAAAATCAGGTTTAGAATTAAATCCGAAAGAAGATTCCTCTGAAGAAGCATTTGGAGGGAAACGGATTATTTCAGCCGAGAGAAGGGGAAGTATAATTCACAAAATTCTTCAGGAGGGCAACCTTAAACTTACAACTGAAGAAATCGAAAGCGCGATAAGCAATGAGTTTTATTCAGACGATCCGGAAGACATTGCCTCCTTAAGCAGAGAGATATCCGATAAACTGTCTGAATTATTTAAGTCATCAGTCTTCAAAAATTTCTCCGGCTACAAAAAATCATTTAATGAATATGAAATTTACGTGAACGAGGAGGATTATTATCTTCATGGTATAATAGATAAACTTATTATAGACCAGGAGAAAGCTATCATTGTTGATTATAAAACCGACTCAATAAGCAGAGAAGAAATTTGTGATCGTGCGTCATTATATTTCCATCAATTAAAATTTTATTCCTATATTGTAAGTCGTTTCTTCAAACAATTAACATCCTTTGAACTCAGGTTAATTTTTGTCAATTTTCCGGGGGAGGACGTTAAAGAAATTATCAACCTTGATCAGGCAGAAGCGGTCGGAGAACAGATAAGGGAAATGGTGCACCAGATTAGACTTAATGAATTTGATAAGAATTTATCTCATTGTAAGGATTGTAATTTCGTATTAAATAATTCAAACTGTATGGTTGGGCGGGCATAAAAATAAATGTCTACAGTTAACAGAATGGTGTAACATGCACAGAAAAATCTCATATATACGCGACCTCGAAACAATAGAAATTGAATTAAACAACAGTTCCGGTGGTATTCTTGCCTTTAATTTAGACGGCGAGAAAGCTATGCAGTATACAACAACGTTCCTGTACATTGATAAAAATATCTATTTCTTTCTTGATAAGGATGATGAGGTTTATGAAAAGATCAGTTTTAATAGTCCTGTAAGTTTTACTATTATCAAAGATGAAAGATTGAAAAAAAACAGGGGAAAAGAAGATAGTTATTATTTGTTCTCTGCTACTGTTCTCGGTTCAGTTAAGATAGTTGACGAGAAAAAAACCATCGATGATATTAAAGACAGATATCTCTCAAAATATTCCCTGAAGAAAGAAACTGAATCAAAAAACAGTCAGCCCAAAGAGCTGATAATGATAGATTCGGAAGAAATTCAGGCTGTCGAGGAAGAAGGTCTTTAGTGTGAAGTATTACATCCTGCTTTTGTTAACAGGTTTTATCGCTGCGGGATGTTCATCTTTAAACCTATACTACGACGTACCTACCGAGTTAAAAGATCCCCAAAAAACACAGAACTATATCCTTGAGGCATCACCGTATCTTTCAAATCTCAAATTTTTCCTGGATCCGGGGCATGGAGGAGAAGACAGAAAGAATGAAGGTCCCCAGGGTATTGCGGTTGAAGCAGATGTAAACCTGAGAGTTGCATTATACCTTAGAGATTTCCTTCAGGATGCAGGCGCGGAAGTACTTATGTCGCGGGTGACTGATAAAACCGTAGACTTAAAAGCCCGGTCGAAAATGGCTAATGAAAGCGGGGCGGATATCTTCATAAGTATACATCACAATGCTCCCCCGAAGGAGGGAGATGATTATACAAATTACACCTCTGTTTATTATCATGCTAAACCGGATGACTATGAATTTAATGCCTGCAACAAGGACCTTGCAAGATATATCGAAAGAGACCTGGCTTATGCTATGAGGAATTCGGGGGGACCCGGTTCTTTCGATGGAACTTATTCCGATTATAATATATATCCCGGTGAAGGATTTTCGGTTCTCAGGGAAACGCATATACCGGCTGTCTTAATTGAATGCGGATTTCATACTCATCACCTTGAAGAGCGTCTCCTTGCGATTGACGAATTTAATAAAATAGAAGCATGGGGAATATTCAAAGGACTATACCGCTATTTTAAGGCAGGTGTTCCGGAAGTCAGACCTTTATTCAGCGATACATTATTCAAAGCAGACAGTGTCAACCTGAACTACAGCCTGACTGACAGCAGCGGCATTGATTCGGCTTCTATCATGGTAGAATTTGATTCTGTTAAAACTTTAAATTATACTTTCAGTCAGCAAACAAATATTCTGAGTATAAATTTACAGAATGCCGAACCCGGATTTCATGATATTAAAGTTACAGCATCAAACAAAAACGGTAACCACAATTTTCCATTCAGAAATAAAATACTAGTAACGGAATAACAGGGTAGTAAATGCTGAATTATGTCTGGCTTGGATTGCTGGTTCTGGGAATCGGAACCGCGCTGGTTACCGATATTTCAAATCAGAGCTCGGATAAATACAGAAATAATGAACCGTTCCAGGCAGAGATAATTCTCAACGGAGCGATTGATTCCTCCGAAGCCGGAACCTACAACGCAAAGATCTTTGTCAATAGGTCCAATTTCAATAATTTTTATTCAGAAAAAACCGACAGCTCCATTCAGCTCCCTGCCAGTGTAACCCTCAACCCTGCTAAATCCAGCGGATCAATCGTTATTGATATAAATAACTCTGCTCCTGAAATCTGGCAGCGTATGGCAAGAGCGTCGGGAGAGAAGAATGACCTTACCGGGTCGATCACCTATAACGCTGGAAATGATAATACGCTTAAGGCAAGGGTTATTCTTGAAAGCGTTTCATTTCTAAAGCTGAAAGACATAACAAATGCTGCGCTCGATTACGCCGGCACTGCTGTAAATATAGCTATAGGACTCATTGGTATTATGGCACTCTGGCTCGGGGTAATGAAAGTGGCTGAAGAAGCAGGACTAATCTCGCTGATCGCAAGATGGCTAAGGCCCGTTATGAAGAGATTATTTCCGGATGTGCCTTCAGATCATCCTGCAATGGGATCGATGATAATGAACATTTCAGCAAATATGCTGGGACTTGGAAACGCGGCAACTCCCTTTGGATTGAAAGCTATGGAAGAACTTGACAGATTAAATCCTGACAAGGGTACTGCAACCAATTCGATGGTGACGTTCCTCGCAATAAATACGGCAGGACTTACACTTATACCCGCTACTGCAATCGCTGTCCGCGCAGCGGCCGGAAGTTCCGATCCCGCAATCATCATCGGCACATCAATTTTTGGAGCAGCCTGTGCAACAACGGCGGGTATAACGGCTGCAAAGGTACTTCAGCAATTTCCCTTAAAAGAAGGTTTTTATAGCTGGATAAGAAATCACCTTAAAGGCTTTCTGATATTTCTTTCTATTGTTTTGATAATCGTTCTCGCCGGGATAACCGGTGTAGGGACGCTCCTCTCAGGGTTCCAGCAGGTTATAAAACCTGAATATTTTAAAAGATTCATTGAAGTATTATCGATTGTTGCAATTCCGGCTTTAATTATTTTATTTATCGGCTATGGGGCTATAAAGAGGGTAAGAGTGTATGAACAATTTGTTGAAGGCGCAAAAGAAGGATTTAATATTGCTGTAAGAATAATTCCATATCTGGTAGCAATGCTGATGGCGATAGGAATATTCAGAGCGGGGGGAGCGATGGACTGGCTTATTTACATCTTAAGACCGGTTACAGATTTTATAGGTATGCCCGCTGAAGCCCTTCCGATGGCTTTGATGCGGCCGCTATCAGGAAGCGGGTCGCTGGGTATAATGACTGAGATTATTAAAGTTCATGGTCCCGATTCATTCATTGGAATAATGGTATCAACCTTTTTCGGCAGTACAGAGACAACATTTTATGTTCTGGCTGTATATTTCGGGGCTGTAAATATAAAGAATACAAGGCACGCTTTACCGGCAGGTCTCATTGCAGACATTGCCGGTATTCTTGGAGCCGTATTCATTGTGAGAATGTTATTCGGACATTAAAAATAAAGTTATTATGAAAGTTTTCATTACAAGAGAAATTCCCCAGGCAGCGTATGAGCTGTTAAGAAATAAAAATATTACTCTTAATATATACAGGGAGGATAAACCCATCCCATACGAACTGCTTAAAAAAGAAGTAAGGGATGTAGATGGAGTCATCTCACTTCTGACGGATAAATTTGATAAAGAGATAATCGACTCGATGAAACAGTGCAGAATTATAGCAAATTATGCTGTGGGATATAACAATATTGACGTAACATACGCCAATAACAAAGGGATAACCATTACAAATACACCAGATGTTCTTACTGATTCCACAGCCGACCTGGCAATGACCCTGGTGCTGGCATGTTCAAGGAGGTTAGTAGAAGGGGAAGTGATGATGAGGAAGAATAAATTTAAGGGCTGGCAGCCGCAGCTTCTGCGTGGAATAGAACTTAGAGAAAAAACCTTTGGTATTATCGGCGCCGGAAGAATTGGAACTGCCGTTGCTAAAAGAGCCGCTGGTTTCGGCGTGAATATTCTTTATTATGACGGGAAAGAGAATCAGGAAATAGATTCTATAGGAGGTAAGAAAGTTTCTCTGAATAACCTGTTGAAAAGATCTGACATTATATCCCTGCACCTTCCACTCACCGAAAGCACCTTTCATCTGCTTGATAAAGACAGACTAAGCCTGATGAAAGGAACCGCTGTATTTATTAATACTGCCAGGGGAGAAATTGTGGAAGAAAAAGAATTAATCAGGATGCTTCAGCAAAAAAGGCTTTTTGCGGCAGGATTTGATGTCTATGAGAACGAACCGAAAATAAATCCCGATCTGTTAAAACTAGATAACGTTATTCTGCTGCCTCACTTAGGAAGCGCTACATTTGAGGCCCGGGATGAAATGGCTAAACTAGCTGCCGGAAATGTAATTTCAGTATTGAACGGAAAAGGAGCTATAACGCCGGTTTTGGTATAGCAGGGGAAGGGATATTTCTTAAACCAGACACCTTTTTTTGACCACTGCCGGTATAAACAGGCGCCGGGAAAATATTGATACTATCAATCTTTCTGGCTAATTTTGAATAATAAATTGGGAAAATCAAGTATGATAGTCGGAATACCGAAAGAACAGCTTAACGAAGAGAAAAGAGTAGCATTAGCTCCCGCAGGGGTGGATGCTCTAACCCGAAAAGGCCACACAGTATATATACAGTCGTCTGCCGGTGAAGGAAGCCATTTCAGCGATGAAGATTATGAAAAAACCGGGGCCAAAATTGTATACACCGCAGATGAAATCTTCGGAAGAGCCGAACTTGTATTAAAGGTAACACCGGTAAATGACGCGGAATTAGAATTATTCAGAGAGAACCAGATCCTGTTTTCATTTCTGCATCTTGCTGTCGGTAAAAAACAAACCATTGAAAAACTAATGGACCGAAAAGTAACTGCAGTGGGATATGACCTTGTTGAAACCAACAACCGTCTTCCAGTACTGCAGGCGATGAGCGAAATTGCCGGACCCATTTCTATTCAGGTTGCGAGCAGATATCTTGAAAGCTATCCAAGAGAGGGCAGAGGAATACTTCTTGGAGGCATAACAGGAGTTGCTCCGGCCGCGGTTGTTATACTTGGTTCAGGGGTAGTCGGTACCACAGCTGCCAGAGCAGCTTTGGGTATCGGGGCACAGGTTATTGTGCTTGATAAAGATCTTGGACGTCTACGCAAGATTGATGAGCATTTCAGAAAGAAAATCACTACAGTAGTAGCGAACCCATACACTATAGAGAGAGGCGTTAAATTTGCAGATGTGCTTATAGGAGCAGTACTGATAAAAGGTGAAAAAACTCCCCACCTGGTTACCGAAGATATGGTTAAGCAGATGAAGCCAGGGGCAGTAATAGTAGATGTATCGATTGATCAGGGAGGGTGTATCGAAACCAGCAGGCTTACCACATTAAGGGATCCCGTGTATGAAAAATACGGCGTCATCCATTATTGTGTGCCTAATATGCCTGCAATCGTTGCCCGTACTGCAAGTTATGGTTTGAATAATGCTTCACTTCCTTACATTCAGAATATTACTGATAACGGTCTCGGTAATGCCTTAATGGGTGATGAAGGTCTTGCGAAGGGGGTCTGCACATACAACGGCTACTGTTCCAATGAACAAATAGCCAATACATTTAATGTAGAATTCAGAAAACTCAGAGTTTTCTCTACTAATTAAAAACTATTAGAATCGAAGAAGTAAGCTAATGACACCACTTGATGAACTAAAATCGAAGAATACTATCCCTACCAGTCTGATCAGCGCATACAATAAGAAGATAGTTACAGCAGAAGAAGCTGTACGCGTGATAAAATCAAAAGACAGAATAATACTGCAGGGCGGATGTGCTGTACCGCTTACGCTTATAAACGCCATGGTTAACAGAAAAGACAATCTTTATGATGTGGAAATTCTGCATATATTAACTGTAGGGGAACTGCCTTATCTCAAACCAGGGATGGAGGGACATTTCAGGCACAACGCTTATTTTATAGGCGGAAATTCCCGTAATAGTGTGAATGAAGGAAGGGCGGATTTTACTCCCATTTACCTTTATGAATATCCCATGCTATTCACGAAAGGAATAATACCTGTTGATATAGCCTTTATTCATGTATCACTGCCCGATGAACATGGGTTCTGCAGTTACGGAGTTGATGTGGGTCCTATTAAAAGTCCGGCGGAAAAAGCGAAGGTAATAATCGCACAGGTGAATCCGAATATGCCCAGAACACTCGGCGATTCATTCATACATATCAATAAGATAAATTATATAGTAGAGGTTAATGAACCAATACAGGAACTTCCGCAGGTAGATAAAAATATGCCGCCCCAGCTTGAAAACATTTACAGAAACATAGGGTCACATATATCGGAATTAATTGAGGATGGATCCACTCTCCAGATGGGAATTGGGGCTATTCCCGATTCTGTATTAAGTTTCCTGTACGATAAAAAAGCACTGGGGATACATTCAGAAATGTTTTCAGACGGGATAATCGGACTGGTTGAATCCGGTATCATTACCAATGAAAAAAAGACCCTTCACAGGGGGAAAATAATCGCAGGCTTTGTGCTGGGAACGAAAAAGCTTTTCGATTTTATAGATAATAATCCTTTGATTGAATTCCACCCTCAGGAATACGTTAATGATCCCTTTGTGATTGCCAAGAATGATAATATGGTGGCTATAAACTCAGCGATTGAAGTTGATATAACAGGCCAGGTCTGTTCTGATACAATAGGCACAAGGTTATATAGTGGTTTTGGAGGGCAGGTTGACTTTATACGAGGAGCAGCTCACTCTCAAAACGGAAAACCTATCATCGCTCTGCCTTCAACTACAAAAGACGGGAATATGTCAAGAATAGTTACCCAGATTAAACCCGGGGCAGGAGTAATAACCAACAGGGCCGATGTACATTATGTTGTTACAGAATATGGTGTGGCTCAGCTGTTCGGCAAATCTATCAGGGAGCGTGTACGGGAACTCATCGGTATTGCACATCCCAAATTCCGTGATGAGCTGCAAAAATATGCAAAGGAAATTAAATATATTTAAAATATGATAGCTGTAATTGGTGATGTGCATGGGTGCCTGTTCACTTTGCAGGAACTGGTGAAGAAAATAAGAAGTCTGTATCCTGCTATCCCTCTATACTGTGTAGGCGATCTGATTGACAGGGGGAACTTCAGCTTTGAGGTTCTTGAGTACGTTAAGAATGAAGGAATCAAATTCACCCCCGGCAACCACGATTATATGTTTTATTACTTTATCAAAAAACCTACTACAAATATGGGAGCTTCGTGGATATATAACGGATTTGAGAGAACCATATCATCGTACGATAATAAGTTCGATAAAATTTCCGAACATCTCGACATTATCACCCAGGCCCCACTATTTTTTAATCTTCCCGAATGTTTCATTTCTCATGCAGGAGTTTCAAAATATTACAGTTCTTCACTGGATCCTGACCCGTTGAAGGATGTCGAAAAACTCGATGAAAAAATGCATGACAGCATCACCAGTGAACATGGAATTTTGTGGACGAGAGATGAATTAATGAACCTCGGGAAACTTCAGATCGTAGGACATACCCGTAAACAGGATGTTACTTTTCAAAAATGGAATAATGTTGCCTACATTGACACCTCAGTTTATACCTGCAACAAGCTTTCTGCCGTAATTGTTGACGATGGCGCAATAGCAGCTAAGCATTCTGTTCCTACCAATAACAGAGACGTTGACTAATCATAAAACTATGAAACCATTATCCTGATATATGTAATCAAGTAGTTTGGTAATTCAGTTATAAATGAATTATCTTATAACGTTAAAATGAAATACACCGGAGGATAAAATGTTTCGCTTTATTTACAGAACAAGCATACCGGTTCTTGTTCTGATCATTTTCGGATTACAGGTTATACTTTCGTCGCCGGAAAGTTATGGTCAGGGATTGCTTAAAACATCCGATGTTCCCGGAGGCAGCGGAGGATCAACCAGTCAGCCTGAGGATACAGGCGGAAGCAGCTCGACTTTAATAATCGTAGGCGGGATAATTATCGCAGGTCTGTTAATCTATAAACTTGTTATCGATAAAGACAAGCCTGTTAAAGAGGAAAAACAGGATACTACCAAACAGGAGTCTTTACTAAGCACCCCAAAGAGTATTTTATCATCAGCAATATCAAAGCAAGCAGAAATGACTGTGAATATTCCGATTAACATCTACCTGGGATTTCAAAATATTGATCCGGCTTTACGCGAGAGAAAATTCATAATGGGTGTTTCGTATAATTTTTAGCTAAAAAATAAACTGAAGTCTTTTCAAATGTTCGTGTCCATAATCTTATTTTCAGAATCCAATCCTGTTCTAATGTGGGAGAAGTGGTGAAAATATCTCTTAAGAAGATTTATTCACGTCTTTCCCTGCGAACCGCCTCTCTTTTTGAAAGAGCTAAAATGACCGAGCACACCTTTATGATTGTAATAGCGATCATAATTGGTGTTCTGGCCGGTTTTTCGGCCATAGGCATAAGAGCCATGATTAAATTCTTTTCGGATGTTTCTTTTCCTGGTCCTGGAAACCTTCTTCAGAATATTATGGATACCCCCTGGGTTCTGATCCTGATCATTCCTATAATAGGCGGACTAATAGTCGGACCGATCATACATTACCTCGCTCCTGAAGCAAAAGGTCATGGAGTTCCCGAGGTTATGCAGGCGATTCTATTAAAAGGCGGGCAAATACGGGGAAGGGTCGCCTTTGTTAAAGCAGTAGCTTCAGCTATTTCGATTGGTACCGGGGGATCGGTAGGCAGGGAAGGACCTATTATCCAGATCGGTTCAAGTCTCGGCTCAGTCGTCGGCCAGTTCCTGCGTGTCTCCCCTAAAAGATTGAAAACCCTTGTAGGATGCGGAGCGGCCGCGGGTATAGCAGCGGCTTTTAATGCCCCGATAGCCGGAGCATTGTTTGCGGTAGAGATTGTGCTAATGGACTTTGCGGTTGCGCAGTTTTCGCCGATTGTTATTTCTTCAGTAATGGCCACGGTTATTTCACACACTTTTGAAGGAAACTTTGCCGCTTTCATCGTTCCCAAGTATCAGTTAGCCTCTCCGATGGAAATTGGTTTTTATTTTATATTAGGTGCGGCAAGCGGACTGGTTGCATATCTTTTCATAAAAACTCTTTACTACTGCGAAGAAATATTTGATAACCGGATCAATATTCCTGAAAGCTTCAAACCTGCATTAGGGGGACTTGGAATTGGAATAATAGCTCTGGCCTTTCCTCAGGTTATGGGAGTCGGTTATGATTCTATAAACAACGCTCTGTATGGAAACATGATCTGGTATGTGGCGCTGATATTAATTTTTATGAAAATACTGGCCACATCTCTTACTCTCGGTTCAGGAGGTTCAGGCGGTATCTTTGCGCCATCATTATTCATGGGTGCGATGCTCGGTTATTTCTTCGGATCTTTTGTGCATTCCTATTTCCCGGATATCACCGCTTCACCCGGAGCATATGCGCTGGTGGCGATGGGAGGACTCGTTGCAGGGACCACCAGAGCACCTATCACCGCTATTATTATAGTCTTTGAGCTCACCAATGATTACCATATAATCCTCCCTTTGATGATTACCTGTATAATGAGTATGATCATTTCTTCAAAATTATCGAGAGAATCGATATACACGCTTAAACTTGTACTCAGAAATATCGGGTTAAAGGAGGGGATGGAAACCAATGTAATGGAATCGATTTATGTGAAGGATGTATACCGGAAAGAATTTGAGTCGATTCTCGTTACGGATAATTTCAGTCAGATCGTAAATAGGATTATCAGGGGAAAAGAGGCTGATTTTCCCGTGGTGGATTCGGAAGGGCACGTCAGCGGGATGATTTCCATTCATGATATAAAAGATTACCTGTACGAACGTGAATCGCTGCAGAACCTTCTGATTGCGGGCGACATCTCTAATCCATATTTTGAATCAATCTCACCTGATGAAAGCTGCCAGATCGCATTAGATAAACTCCGCAAATATTCTTTTGACGGACTGCCTGTTGTTACTGATACCAACTCACGCAAAATTATCGGGGTTATCTGGAGGAAAGATATCCAGGATGCATACGACCGTGAAATCGAACGCAGAGAACTTACATCCAACCTTGCAAGCCTGATAACAATGAAAGATGAAGAACCAATGGTTCATTTTATGGAAGGCTATTCAATAATTGAAGTAGCTCCTCCAAAAACTTTCATCGGGAAATC
The DNA here is from genome assembly GCA_963839165.1 of uncultured Bacteroidota bacterium. Lineage (GTDB taxonomy): Bacteria > Bacteroidota > Ignavibacteria > Ignavibacteriales > Ignavibacteriaceae > DATFVA01. Next base: position 27,993 of record CAWIUG010000045.1, read on the forward strand.
AATAAGGGAATTAAACATCAGACGGCAGTACGGTGTGGACGTTTTGTCAGTTAAGATCAAAGAGAAAAAGGGGGAGAGAATTAATGCTATTCCCAGTCCCGAGTATATCATCAAAGCTAATGACACACTTATAATTGCCGGTGAAATAAAGAATATTAATTTTGTCAGGAACCTGGGGTAGTAAATTTCTTCTGTTATAGGACTGCCAAAACAGTCAGCACCAGGCGGAGATCTCACTTAGAAGTTCGGGTATGTCTTCTTCTCTCGAGGAGTGACGCCACGTACCAGCAGAGAAGCGCCCAGCTTATACCGGCAATCCATCCGGCAAGTACATCGGTGGGATAATGAACCCCGATATATACTCTGCTTATGCCGATAAGAAACGTTAACAAGAGGGCTACTGAGATGATATAGATCTTTGCCTTTTTGTTCTCTTCAATCCTGCTCAGAAGAGTTGCCTGGGTCAAATACACGATGGCCGACATCATTGAATGACCACTGGGAAAACTTAAAGATTTTTCCTCAAGGAGGTGTGTTACCACTGTCGGTCGTAATCTTCCGACCAAATCTTTCAATCCTAAAACCAGAAGTGCTCCACCGACCGTTGCAATGAGTACAAGTCCCAGCCAGTAATATTTCTTTCTAAGCAGCAGATAACCTGTTACAAATAAAGTAACCAGAACAATAACCGTCCCGCTTCCGAGAGAAGTAACATCTTCCATTGCGTTGGTCACCCAGCCTGGAAAAATGGGTGTAGAAACATCTCCGGGTTCTCTCAGTGATTTCAGTATGTAATTATCAAAATGCTGTGTTTCACCCTCAACTACTTCATCAGCGATACTAATAAATATAAGAGTACCAGCAAGTACAGTAAGAACTATAAGCAGCACCTTAACTTCTTTTAAGCCGGATTTATCTAAGAAATTCCTGAGTCCCTTCTGCATGAATTGTCCCGGATTTTTTTTAACTTTAATTCCCAAAGATCAATAACTACAAAATATATGAAACGCACACAATCCTCAACCGAAAGCATCCCGCTGAAGGCCAAATCACACAAAAACTCTTTTAAAACGAAACTGGATATTGCTAAGGACTGGCTGCCGAGATATACCGGTACAAAGATAGATGAGTTCGGTGATTACATGCTGCTTACGAATTTTCATAACTATGTATCCTCTTTCGCCGATCAATTTTCCTGCGATATACAAGGTATCGGGAAACCGATGCAGACAGCCACCAACACGAATGGACTGAGTATCATCAATTTCGGAATGGGATCTGCCAACGCCGCAACCATAATGGACCTGCTTGTTGCAAGAAATCCTAAAGGAGTATTGTTTCTTGGAAAGTGCGGGGGGTTGAAGCGCTCTACAGAAATCGGTCATTTTATACTTCCAATTGCAGCAATAAGAGGCGAGGGGACAAGTGATGATTATATGCCGAAAGAAGTTCCGGCACTACCTTCTTTCAAACTGCACAAGTTTGTATCTGAAAAATTAATAGCCAGAAACCTTGAATACAGGACGGGTGTAGTTTATACAACAAACAGGAGGGTGTGGGAGTGGGATACTTCATTCAAGAGTTATCTTAAGAAACTTTCAACAATAGGGATTGATATGGAGACGGCAACTCTTTTTATAGTTGGACTGGTTAACCAGATCCCGCATGGGGCTTTGCTGCTGGTCTCTGACATGCCGATGGTTCCGGAGGGGATAAAAACTATGGAGTCAGACCGTATGGTTACTGAGAATTTTTCGGACCTTCATCTCCAGCTTGGAATTGAAGCTATGACAGAGATCGGGGGGAAAGGTGAACAAATAAAGCATTTCAAATATTAATTAAGTTTATTATTTATCCACTGATAATTTGGAAATAACGGAACTCAGATGAAAAAAAGTTTACACATTATATTACTCCTTACAGCATCTTTATTACTGCTGCAATCCTGTTCAAATGAAATTAAAATAAAAGGAAAGTTTTCTACTGAACCTCTTAAACCCAAACCGGGAGATGAGATTACAGTAGTCTATAATCCTGATAGTACAGGTTTGAATGATGCACCCCGCGTTGATCTTGTTGCCTATTTATATAGTACAGACCTTGATGGAACAAAGCAGATTGAGATGAAGAAATCAAAAGAGGGCTGGACCGGTAAAATAAGCACTAATGATTCCACCAGGGGTGTCCTGATCAAATTTAAGAATGATGAAGATATTGATAATAACCAAAAACTAGGCTACCTGGTTAATCTATATGATGAAAAGGGGAATGTTCTGCCCGGAAGTTATGCCGGTTATGCTTCGGCTATTTACACCTGGGGCAGCTATTATCTGGATATGGACAGAAACTTTGATTCCTCTCTTTACTATTTCAAAAAAGATTTTGACGCAAATCCGGATATTAAAAATAATTATATGGGTCCATACCTTGGTGTTCAGACCAAACTAAATAAAGACAATGCATCTTCAATCATAATCAGAGAATTAGCGGGGTTATATTCCCACGCCCAGAATGAAAAAGACTACACCGTGCTGGCAGAGTGGTACGATAAGGCAGACATGACCAACAGGGCTGATATTTATAAGAAAATCCTTGAAGATAAATACCCTCAGAGTAAGTTTGTTCAGGGAGAGAAATACGAAACTTTTTCTAACGAACCTGATCTGAATAAAAAAATTAAAATGCTTGAAGAATTTGAGTCTGCTTATCCTCAGAGTGAATACTTATCAAATTTTTATGATGTAATGGCTATAAACTATTTACAGAAGAATAAGTTTAACGCTCTGAAGGAATATTTTGAAAACAATACATCCAAATTTTCTACCTACAGGTTTTATTCAATTTCTACGAAGATGCTTGAGGACCATAAATATCCCCAAATTGCTCTTGAAATTGCCAACCTGGGTGTAGAAAGGTCAAGACAAGAATTAAATAATCCTTCTGAGAAGAAACCCAAATTTCAGAGTAACGAAGAATGGAAGGAAGACCGTCAGACACTTCTGGGTATGAATCTGTATGCATCCGCAAAGGCATTATATACACTTGGAAAAATTGAAGAAGCTGAGACACCTTTAGATGAGGCGAAAAAATTAACCGAAGGGAAGGATGAGGACGTTAACCAGCTATACGCCAAAATCCTGGTTGCCAATGGTAAAAATGATGCCGCTAAGAATGAGATCGAAGGATATATTAAACAGGGAAAAGCTACTCCTGAGATGAAATCTATGCTGAAGGAAATATATACGAAGGAGCATGGATCTTCGGCAGGGTTTGATTCCTACGTTTCTCAATTTGAATCGGTTGCAAAGCAGCTGCTTGTAGCGAAACTTGAAAAAGAGATTATGAAACATCCTGCTCCCGATTTTACTCTGGTTGACCTGAATGGACGGAAAGTTTCACTCAAATCATTAAAAGGAAAAACCGTTGTGCTGGATTTCTGGGCGACCTGGTGCGGTCCCTGTAAGGCATCGTTCCCCGGAATGCAGAAAACAATCGAGCAGTATGCCTCAAACCACAACGTTCAGTTCCTGTTCATAAACTCCTGGGAAAATGCAGAGGATAAAAAGGAAAACGCCAAAGAATTTATCGAGAACAATAATTATCCTTTTCACGTTCTTATGGATAGCGATAATAAAGTGATTGAGGATTACAGGGTAAGCGGTATTCCTACAAAATTTATTGTTGATGGGAACGGAGATATAAGGTTTATGAAAGTCGGGTTCTCAGGAAATACCGATCAGATGGTAGATGAAATTTCAACTATGATTTCCATGGTGAATTAGCAATTAAGGCACAGGGCATACCCCGTTGCCCATCTGGTATATAAAGGCTGCTATGATCGCAGTGATTACCACGACCTTTATGAAAATGATAATTCCTTTCTTCATAACTATTTGAACCAGCCTTAACTAAAAAAGTTTCATAAAAAAGGCTGCCAAACGGCAGCCTTTCAGAATTAACAAAATAAAAAATATTATGATTTCATTCTGTGTCCGTGTTCCTCGTGAATGAAGAGCCAGCTGCAGATCTTACCAATATTTATATCTTCAAAATTATCCCAGTATTCTTTCGTACGCACATGCTGTGAGCTTGTATTGAATTCCGAAATAGTATTAGCTTCTTCTATAAGATCCCTTAGTCTGTCCTGCCATTTTTTCATATTATTTACCCTAAGGTCAACCCATCCTTCATTAGCCCACGTATTTATATTCTTTTCATTTATATCTACAACGTTCTCACCTCTGAAAGCGGGAATCTTTATAATGCTGCCGCGAAGAAGCGAATCGCCATTCGGCAGAAGGATCGGGATCCCCACAGCCAGCATTTCATTACGAAGCTTATCATCACCGGCAATAATATCGAGACAATGCCTGGAAAGCTCATCAGGGTCTTTATCAATTATATCCTGCATGGTTTTATTAAACAAGCGCAGCAAGTGTATCTCATACAGGAGCTTTGAGAGGCGGGGAGGACCCAGCAATTCAAAAGCTATACTATGGTTTCCATGCTTCTTTTCAAGTTCAGCAAGCTTCTTAACAGCCATATGCTGCATATATCCCGCACGGTATGTAGGTTCCAGTGTGGCGTGATCAAGCGAACTTACAATATCGTGACCGGTATTTCCTCCCTGTATCTCAAAAATAGCAACGTCTGCAATTTCCTCAGGTGTAACAAATTCCATCTGCTTCTGGGCAGTAATGGTTTCAAATTCACCACGTGAGAAAATCCCGTTCTCACCGGTATCAATAAATACCGATTTAAGAGTTTCACCTGTTAATGGATAGTTAACATCAGAACAGATCTGGAATTTGTCTTTAAGCGGGATTGCCCGGGTAACAGGAATATCCGCGAGTTCAATAGGTTTGCCTTTCCTTTTAATTTCACCGAACTCAATCCGTTTCCATGCTATGGCTGCTGTAGGTTTGATTTCTTTCGTGATAGGTCCTTCCGGAGTTCTTCCCATCAGGAAGAGCAGCAGGGTATGCGCGCCCGCGATTGATGATTTACTTAAAAGTACCCGTGAAGGTTTCTCTTCACTATGTGTATAAGGAATGTTAAGACCCATGCCTCCTGTGCCGCTGGTTCCTATTTTCAGATATACCTTAGTTCCAATTTCACTCATTGAACTGTACAGCAGCTGAACGTGCCTGATCAACTGAGGAATATACTCAGTACAGAGAAGCTTCTCCGTTTCCTCAACAATCATTTTATAATCTGCTTTTAAGTTGATAGCCCTTTTTATATTTCTATAGGTTGTATAAACATCCTGATATGCTATAGCAGTTGCCGTATTAATCGCATCAATCACTATATCCGGTTTATATTCGGTGAGCAGGTGGTAAACAGATGAATTGTGGAGGATCTCATCATTCAATTCCTCCATTATATCCGACATCAGTATTTTTCTTTTTGAAGGATCATCAAGTATTTCCTGTCTGCTTAATTCCTTGAATTCATTTCTAACGAATATATCGCCGCCCCATGCGGCAAACAATTCTTTATCTTTATCAGGGAATTCCTTCCTGTGTTTCTCAACAGCTTCCTGTGCTTCAGATAATTTTAAAGAGGAGATAACTATTCTCTTTGGATTTTCGGAAACAAGCTTTCTTATTAGTGCGCTGCCAACCAATCCCCAGCCGCCTAATACAAGTATAGTTTTATTCTGTAGCTCCATTATAAAATCCCCGTAAAAATTGAAAAATAAATCGTTTTCAAACTTAAGCTAAAGTGTATTGCAAGGCAATCTAATTATCTTTAAAAATGAAAAGCCTTCTTATGCAGGACGTAATTTTATGTATTGGCTGTCATACCTCGCGTGACAGTTATTTATTTAATACTGATATAATTGATTAACTTGAGAGGGAATGTTAAATTTAAAATTCATTTTGCAATCATTTGAAATAGAAGGAATTAAGGCGGATAATGAAAGTTTCTGAACTATTAACTCCGGGTGTGATCATATCCGATCTCAAAGGGAATAAAAAAGAAGAAGTAATAAATGAGCTGATAGATCTATTTAAGGATGACAGCAGGGTACAGGACATCGAAAAGGTAAGATCCTCAGTTCTCGACAGGGAGAAAATAATGTCGACCGGGGTCGGGAAAGGATTTGCTATTCCTCACGGAAAGACAAACTCAATCTCTGATATTGTTGCTGCCTTTGGAAAAACCAGAAACGATGTTGACTATGATGCACTCGACAATCAGCCGGTACACCTGGTCTTCCTTCTGGTAGGCAAAGACAACCTTGTGAGCAAACATATCAAGCTCTTAAGTCGTATATCAAGGATGATGAATAAAGATGATTTCAGGAACAGACTTCTCGAAGCCGGCACAGTTGAAGAAATACTTGATATTTTTCATAAAGAAGAAGAAAATTATTTCGAAGTTTAGAACTTCCGTTTAACATCTCTTGAAAGGATCATTTCTGTCCCTATGATAAAAGCAATAACCGGCACTAAAGATTTACTGTACCCTGAAACGCTGAAGTGGAAATACCTGGAAGACACGGTTACACGCATACTCAGAAACTTCAATTATAAAGAAATAAGAACACCCGTATTTGAAGAAACTGCCCTCTTTGCCCGCGGTATTGGAGAAGAGACTGACATCGTGGGGAAGGAAATGTACACCTTTGTTGATAGAAGCGAAACCAGCGTTACCCTGAAACCAGAAATGACCGCCGCTGTTGTAAGAGCTTTCATAGAACATTCCCTTGGCAAACAACAGCCGCTTTCAAAGCTATTTTATATCTCCCCGATGTTCCGGCAGGAACGGCCGCAGGCAGGCAGGTTAAGACAATTCCACCAGTTCGGTGCTGAAGCCATTGGAAGTGTTTCTCCGATGCTGGATGTAGAGATGATCCAGATGGTTTACGATATCCTTCGCTCGCTGGGACTCTCAGACCTCACAGTAAAAATTAACTCACTTGGTATACCGGAATCAAGAGAAGCTTATAAGCTGAAACTCCGCGAATATCTGAGTGATAAAAAAGAGAAGTTATCTGAGGACAGCCGCAAAAGATATGATAAAAATATTCTCAGGATATTCGATAGTAAAATTGAATCAGACCAGAAACTGCTTGAAGAAGCCCCTCTGCTTCTTGAACACCTTGACAGGGAAAGCATCCAGGATTTCGATCTTGTTAAAAGTTTGCTCAGGCAGGCCGATATTCCTTTTGAGGTTGATCCTAAGTTAGTCAGGGGTCTCGATTACTACACACGAACAACCTTTGAAATAGTAAGCGGAAGTGTTGGTTCACAAAGCGCGCTTTGCGGGGGAGGAAGGTACGACCTTCTGATTGAGCAGCTTGGCGGGGCGCCTACACCCGGAGTAGGATTTGCAGCCGGAATGGAGAGGATCCTGCTTGCCTGTGAAAATGAAAATACCTTGAAAATTCCTGATGACAGGTTAGATCTCTATATTGTGAGGATTGACAAAGAATTGACTTCCGAAGTTTTTGAGATTGCGGTAAATTCACGACGTGCAGGTCTATCTGTAGACTTCGATTACCTTGACAGAAGTGTAAAAGCTCAGATGAGAGAAGCCAACAAGCTCAACACGAGGTATGTGCTGTTTATCGGCGGTGAAGAGCATCAGAAGGGACAGGCAAACCTTAAAAATATGAACACAGGTGAACAACAGCTGGTTAGTCTTGACGATAAAGAAATTTTAGCGAAAACTGTGAAGAAATAATGCCCCTTAAAAAGCCAAAATCTGTTCCTGAGATACCAAAAACGAGGAAAAAGACTACCGAACAATTAAAGGAAAATGTACCATCATTTAAAAAAGAGGGAATAGAGTATCATTGCAGAATTTACTTCTCCTTTAATCCTTCAAAAAAAATTCAGCAATATGCTGTTGAACTTGAAACAACCAGGCTGTTTTCAGTGTTAAACTATCAATTATCTTTAACGAGCAATAAAACAAAGAATATTATTGATATAAGTGTGCTGGGACTTAAATCCACAAATAGCTACACAAACGAACCAGGACCTGCAACGGGTGTACTTTATTTTGATGAGTTATACGGCAGACACACCATAAATATAATAAAGCAGGATGGAAGTATTAATTCTGTAGTGCTCGAATTTAATGTCTTTAAGAAAAGCATTGAGCTTATATCAGAATCTGTTCCAGCGAAAGAAAACAACAGCAGGTTCTGTACTTTCAAGATCGCTGAAGAAAAATTTACATTTGCCTGAAAGGTTATAAACAGATGTATCCGGAATTATTTAAAATAGGTCCTTTTACCGTATACAGTTACGGACTGATGCTGGGAATAGCATTCATCGTTGCCAGTTATATACTTACCAAAGAATTTGAACGAAGGAAACTTAATCCCAATCTTGCAACCGAGATTACATTGCTTGCAATTGTATTCGGAATTATCGGCAGCAAGTTGTTTCACCTGTTTGAAAACTGGGATGCTTTCCTGAATGACCCCATAGGAATGGCTTTTTCTCCGGGAGGATTAACTTTTTACGGGGGACTGATCCTGGCTACGCTGGCAATCTGGCTGTACGTAAGAAGAAAAAAAATTCCTTTCCTTGTAATTGCTGATGCCGCTTCACCATCTTTAATTCTGGCATATGGAATTGGAAGGATCGGCTGTCACCTTGCGGGTGACGGTGATTATGGCATTCCCACGAACCTTCCCTGGGGAACCGATTACGCTAATGGTACAGTTCCTCCATCTGTTATGTTCAGAGGGACTGATATAGCAAAACATTTTCCTAACGGCATCGTACCTGATCATACACTGCTGCATCCCACTCCCATTTATGAGTTTATTGCAACGGTTATAATATTTGCAATTCTTTGGAAGATGCGGAAAAAAGACTGGAACGATGGAAAAATATTTATGGCCTATCTTATCTTCGCGGGAGTCGAAAGATTTTTAGTGGAAATCATCAGGCTTAATCCCAGGATCCTTTTCGGGTTAACTGAGGCTCAACTCATCTCGGTTTTAATGGTTGTTATCGGAACTGCAGGTTTTATTTATCTGACGAAACGCAACAAACCTAAATTTGTCCCTGTTCCTGAGAAAGCGACGGGTAAAAAGAAACCTGTTAAAGAGGTTTCAACTTAATGAGTCTGATCGTAGGCCGAAAACCTGTTCTCGAAGCAATCAACTCGGGTGAAAATATAGAACAGGTTTATATATTATTCGGACAAAAAGGCGGAATTGTAGACGCAATTCGAATTGCCGCAAAGAAAAAAGGGATAAAAGTAAACCAGGTAACTCCCGAAAAATTCAGAGCGCTCACCGATCACCCGAATACCCAGGGAATAGCTGCCAGAAAATCATCCCAAAAGTTTTTTGAAGTAGAAGAATTGATATCCCTGGCGAAAAGGAAAAAATATCCGTTACTATTACTACTTGATTCAATTCAGGATACCCACAACCTTGGGGCCATAATCAGAACCGCGGAGTGCTCGGATGTTGACGGGGTGATATTAACAAGGCACAACAGTGCACCTGTTAATGAAACAGTAGTAAAGACATCAGCTGGTGCTACAGAACATCTTAAGATCGCTATGGTCAATAATCTCGTTCAGGTGATAAAAGAACTTAAGGAGAATGGTTTCTGGATTATAGGTTCAACTTTAGAAAATTCAAAACCTTATATCCAAGTCGATTATAAAATACCTGCCGCAGTTATAGTGGGAAATGAAGAAAAGGGGATCAGGAGGCTAACAGCTGAAAACTGCGATATCCTTGTCAATATTCCAATGAAGGGAAAAATTCAATCCTTAAACGTATCGGTGGCCGCGGGTGTGCTGCTGTTTGAGATTCTCCGCCAGCGGACAGCCGAATAACCTTTGACTCTCACCCTATAATTCCTTAAAATTCATTCAGAAAGTTAATAGCGGGGACCAACTTCATAGATTGTGGATGGGGTTATATGTCCGAGGATTACGCATTTGCAGGCTATTTGATTCTTTGGTTCAGGATCCCGGTCTCACTTTAATTACGTAGATATCTCCTTCCGCAGATCTTTTACATTATTTTGACATTTTTTTGACAATGCAGGAATTTCATTTCAGTAAAATTAGGGTAAAGATTAAAGGAGTTTTGAAATGAAAACTGGTATCTGGTTCTCTTCGTTAATCGCCGCTGCTCTATTATTTAGCGGTTGTGTCCCACAGGCAGTTGAAGAAACTTTGTACCTGGGAGATGCACTTGTCCATGCCCCTATTACAACCCCTCCTCTCCATCTTAATATAAACAGTAGTCCCGGTGATATTACTTTTTCCCCAAAGTTTTCATTTACTAATCGCAGGAATATGCAGGCAACAAGCGATGAAGCTTTTACGGGAACGGTGGAACTGCCTGACAACTCAATATATGAAACCCGCAAGCAAAACGTTGAATGGGTATACAGCAGATATTCGTTTGGGCTGGATATGGATGTGAAAGTTTCAAGGGGCTTCGCGTTATTTGCGGGTATTTCGTTTTCCAGCGATAATTATATGGGGGGGAATTTCGGGATCGGGTTATTCAGTAATATGACGGCGCCAATTGTGAGGTTCGATGCAGGCCTGACTTTTCAGAAATACAGATATGATGCTGTAACCATTGTTGATCAGACAATCCAGGACTGGGGAGGTGATGTAACAAGTAACCGGTATTTGTTCCAGGATACCGGCGAGGAGACTAATATAAACCCCTTTTTTATTATAACAATTAATTCAAATGATGATGCTTCAATGGTGAACTATTTTATAAACGTCGGATATTTTTCTCAGCAGCTCCTCAATTTTACCCCCGGTACCACTCATAACACTAATCCGCTCTTTTTAACCACAACTACAAAAACGGATAAAAGGCCTGATTGTTCGGCAGGCTTCTTCTATTTCAATCCCGGCATTTCACTGAACCTTGCACCCAATATGAGACTTATCGTTAGTTCAAAATTCTTGAAAGAGACAATCCTGCAGCTTGATTCAGGCGGTTTAATTATAGTTCCGAGCCTGCAGCTTGATTTCAGGATCTAACTAACAAATTCCATAAATAGCACCTGGCGAAAAGGTGCTATTCTTATCAATAAAGTAAAACCTGTCGGAAATCCCCGTATTCAGCTTAAAGCAGAAGTTATGCCATTGGTATTCAGCTGTTTTACGTATTAGTCCGGAGGTTTTACTTAAATCAGGAAGATGTTTTAACCCCGGGGTAAACGCGGGTTAAAAAGCATCTGAAAACGTTCTAAAAACGTTCTGAATACGTTATGAAAACGTTGTGAATACGTTCTGAAAACGTTGTGAATACGTTCTGAAAACGTTCCATAGGCGTTCTTAATGCTCTTTCGGGGTATTCTCATAATTCTTACATAGGTACACACTAAGGGTTCTCTGGCGGGTACAACTATTCAATAGTACAGATCCAATCGACTTGGTATTAAGGGTGCAATCCGGGTACCTAAATCAGGTAGGTTATACTTCCTTGAAGCGGAACCTGAACAGCACAACTTACCTTGACTGCCGGAGGCCAATTCTCTATATTTGAACACATTTTTTTGAAAAATTATAGAGATTTTTGATAATTTGAATCAGTATAAGAAGACAATCCTGCCTAACGGTATTAAAGTTCTGACAGAAACCATACCCTATGTAAAATCCTTTTCGCTCGGATTTTGGTTTAACATTGGATCCCGTGATGAAAATTTCAATAACAATGGAATTACACATTTTATTGAACACATGCTTTTTAAGGGTACCAGGAAACGTACAGCAGGCAAGATAGCAAATGAGATTGAATCAACGGGCGGATACCTGAACGCGTTCACTTCAAAAGAACACACCTGCTACTATGGCAGGGGCCTGGCAGACCATATTGGAAAAACTTTCGATGTTCTATCGGATATGATTCAGAACCCTACGTTCAAGCCAATAGAAATCAGGAAGGAATCCAGTGTAATTGTGGATGAACTGAACGATATCGATGACAATCCCGAGGAATTAATTTTTGATAAGTTTGAAGAAGTTGTATATGCCGGAAACAGCCTGAGCCTCCCCATCATCGGAACGGAAAAAAATATCCGCGGCTTCAATCAGAATGACCTGTTTAACTTTGTGAAAGAAAAATACGGCTTCAACAAATTGTTAATAGCTGCATCGGGAGATGTGGAACACGATAAGATTATTAAGCTGATTGAAAAATACTTCTCAAGGGATCTCGGCACTTCCAATATAAAAAGAAGATATTACAATCATACGAACATCCCGGCAAAAGTTGAACTGATCGACAAGGAAATTCAGCAGATCCACGCCATAATTGGTAAATCGACCTTCGGATATAAGAGTGAGTTAAGGAACAAGGCAGCTGTGCTTACCCAGATACTTGGTGAGGGGAGTAGTTCGAGGCTTTTTCAGTCGATAAGAGAACGAAACGGAATAGCCTACCAGGTAAATTCATTTCTCAATTCTTTTTATGATGTTTCAACATTCGGGGTTTATTTATCAACGAATGAGAAGATGATGGATAAGGCTCTGACAATAGTTGACAGGGAATTCAGAAAAATGAAGAATAATAAAGTCTCCGAAAGAGAATTGAAAAAGGCCAAAGAGTCAATGAAAGGACATTTTCTATTGAGCTTGGAGAATACTTCCAACAGGATGTTCAGAATGGCTCAGTCGGAATTATATCATAACAGAATAAAGAGTACAGACGAGATTATTAAAGATATCGACTCGGTAACCAGAGAAGACATACTCGATTTATCGAACACGCTACTTGATGCAGATACATTTATAAAAATCATTATTAAATCCAAAGACACTACATTAAAATCTGCAGCCTGAGAGAAATTACATCAATTAAATTTACTGATTAATCATAATAATAAAATGAGCAAAACAATAAGACCTGCGGTAAGAACAAGAAACATTACGTACGCGGTACGTGATATAGTTGTACTTGCAAATGAAGTTGCAAAGACAGGCAAGGAGATGCTTTATCTTAATATAGGCGATCCGAACTTATTCGATTTCGCTCCACCCAGACATATGGTTGAGGCAACATACAAGGCAATGCTCAGCAATTACAACGGATATTCACCATCTTCAGGAATAAAACCGGCCCTGGAATCAATTGCCGGGGAAGCAGATCGGAAGAACATAAAAAATATACAGGATATTTTTATAACTACAGGCGCGAGCGAAGCAATCGATATCTGCCTTACTGCACTGGTAAATGAGGGAGAAAATGTCTTAACCCCAACTCCCGGCTATCCACTTTATACCGCGATTTCCAGCAAGCTTCAGAATATGGAGAACCCCTATTACCTTAATGAGGAAAACGGCTGGCAGCCCGATCTTGATGACATACGCAGTAAAATAAATGATAAAACACGCGCTATTATTATTATAAATCCGAATAATCCGACGGGTTCAAACTGCAGGATAGATACTCTAAAAGAACTAATTAAGATAGCAAAGGATAATAACCTCCTTATCTTTGCCGATGAAATTTATGATAAGCTTTTATTTGAGGGTGAATCACATACTTCAATAGCCTCGCTCGACAGTGATGCCCCCATGGTCACTTTCGGGGGCTTATCCAAAAATTATATGGTACCTGGTTTCAGAATGGGATGGGGAATAGTAAGCGGCGACAGGAATGTATTAAAAGATTATATAGAAGCAATAAACAAACTGCTTCGTGCCCGACTGTCGGCCAACCATCCGGAGCAGTACTCAATCCCAACAGCTCTTGACGGCGATCAGTCGCACCTGGTTACAGCAAACCAGAAACTAACCTCAAGAAGAGATTTAACCGTTGAAATGCTGAACGCAATCCCCGGAATTTCCTGTGTGAAGCCGGAAGGTGCCTTTTATGCATTTCCAAGGCTCCACATTAATACTCCTGATAACATTTTTGTTTCAGAACTTATCAGGGAGACGGGTGTTGTTGTGGTTCCGGGATCAGGATTCGGTCAGCGGCCGGGAACGAATCATTTCAGAGTGGTTTTTCTACCGCCTGAAGATGTTTTGATCAAGGCATATAATAATATTGCCCGCTTCACTGAAAAATTCATTGAAGAGCACGAAGCTGTGGGGAAATAGGTTACAATTAAATCAGATAATAATTAAAGAATTCAGGAGTAAATACTCAGAATGCCCAGAATAGTTATAGATGGAAAAGAAATAGAGTTCACCCAGGGACAAACAATTATAGAAGCCGCAAGGAATAACGGGATAACAATACCTCATTTCTGCTGGCATCCCAAACTTACAGTCTCGGGGAATTGCCGTGTATGTCTTGTTGAAGTTGAAAAAATGCCGAAACTTATGATTGCCTGCGGTACTCTCGCTGCCGAGGGCATGGTAGTTCATACTGCTTCAGAAAATGCGCTATCAGCCAGAAACGCGGTAATGGAATTCCTTCTTATAAACCATCCCCTTGATTGTCCGATCTGCGATGAGGCGGGAGAATGTAAACTGCAGGATTATGCATATTCGCATGGAGACGGTGAGAGCAGGTTTGTTGAGGAAAAAAATCATAAAGACAAAAGGGTGCCTCTTGGTCCCTACGTTATGTTTGACGCAGAAAGATGTATCTCCTGTTCACGCTGCATTCGTTTCTGCGATGAGATCGCGAAGGATCCGGAACTTACTTTCATAAAACGAGGCGATAGAGTTACGATTGTCACCTATCCCGGTGAGGAATTGGATAATCCCTATTCACTGAATACCACAGATATTTGTCCCGTTGGTGCCCTTACAAACCGTGACTTCCGCTTCCAGGCAAGAGTATGGGATATGTCTGCTACCAAATCCATTTGTGTGGGATGCGCAAGAGGATGCAATACCGAACTTTGGGTAAGAAACAATAAAATACTACGCTTAACACCGAGATTAAACGAAGAAGTTAACAGCTACTGGATGTGTGATCACGGCAGAATAAATACTTATAAATTTGTGAATTCAGAGGACAGAGTAGACGGGCCTTATATCAGAAGAGATGGAGTCCTGGGAAAGTCCGGCCTTGATGAAGCTGTTTCTGCCGCAGCGAGAGAACTTAAAAAATTCAGCAAAGATGAAATAGCATTCCTCGGTTCGGCGCATGTTACAAACGAAGATAATTATCTGCTTGCAAAGTTTGCGAAGCTGACCGGTTCAAAACACATAGATTTTATGATGAAAACCGATCCTTCATTTGAAGACAACATCCTCCGGAGAGAAGATGTTACTCCTAATTCACTTGGAGCTGAGCTTGCAGGGGTAGTTCCTTCAAAAGGTGGATTGAACTGTGACGGTATTCTAGACGGGATAAGAAAAGGAAAAATTAAAGCATTATACCTTATTGAAGATGACCTGGTTAGTGAGAGACCCGAACTGGAAGAAATCTTTGCAAAACTTGATCTCTTTATAATGCATGCAACAAATATGAATAAAACGGCTGCCATGGCTGATATAGTTCTTCCGGCTGCAACTTATGCTGAGAAAAACGGAACGATGGTCAATTTCCAGGGAAGAGTTCAGAGACTGAGACCTGCAGCGGCCACGGTTAATGTTGACCGTGCTCTTGAAGGAATGATGATGAGCCGGCTTGACAAATTCGGGACTAAGTTCGACCGCTGGGCTGAGAAGAATAAACACGATGCACTTTCAACATGGAAACTTCTCTTACTGGTTGCAAATGCTGCCGGAAATAAGTTGAAGTTTGATATGGCGGAGGAAGTTTTTGAGGAAATGTCAAGAAATATTGACGCATTTAAGGGTCTTGATTATGATGATATCGGAGAGCTTGGTGCTCAGTTAAAAGGAAAATTCACAAAAGAACCAGTTAAAGTTTAACGGAGAATTTATAGTGAACATCTGGGAATTAATAATAACAAGTCTTATAAAGATTCTGGTTATCGTAACAGTTATGCTGTTAACGGTTTCGTACCTTGTTTATTTTGAACGCAGGATCAGTGCCTGGGCCCAGAACAGGCTCGGACCAAACCGGGTAGGCTGGGAAGGTGTGCTTCAGCCGTTCGCTGATGTTCTGAAGCTTCTACTGAAAGAGGATATTGTTCCAGAAGTTGCAGTTAAACCCATCCATACACTGGCTCCCATTATTGCGTTGTTCGTTGCTTTTACTACTTATGCGGTTATTCCGGTTGCCGGTACATTGAATCTGTTCGGATACGCTATTCCCCTGGTAGTTGCCGATATAAATATGGGGATCCTTTATGTACTAGCTCTTAGCTCATTAGGAGTTTACGCAATTACTTTTGCCGGATGGTCATCGGGGAGTAAATACTCACTTCTCGGAGGAATAAGATCTTCGGCCCAGATGATTTCTTATGAAATTTCAATGGGATTTTCTGTTGGAGGAGTTTTACTCCTGGCTGAATCCCTTCGTCCCTACGCAATTGTTGAAGCGCAGGGCGGCTGGCTATGGAACGCATGGATCCAGCCCCTTGGATTTATAACGTTTGTGGTTTCGGCATTTGCAGAAACAAACCGGCTTCCTTTTGATCTTCCCGAAGCTGAACCGGAGCTTGTAGGAGGCTTCCATACAGAGTACAGCAGTATGAAGTTTGCAGGGTTTTTCCTGGCAGAATACGCCAATATGATTATAGCGAGCGCGATGATTGTGACCCTTTACCTGGGCGGCTATAACCTGCCGTTCGTGGATGTATATTCTTTAGGACTTTCGAATGGAATAGTGATCCTGATACAAATTTTAATGTTTTTAATTAAAGTTGGAGCTCTCCTGTTCTTCTTCATCTGGGTAAGATGGAGTCTGCCGAGATTCAGGTATGATCAACTGATGAACCTCGGTTGGAAAGTAATGTTCCCTCTGTCTTTAATTAATATTATATGGGTGGCAATCCTTATAATGGTGTTTAATTTATAGTATTATTGAATTTAATCAGTTATTTAGTTATTCATTTACAACCAAGATTTTGAAAATTCGGAGATTTGATGGCCGCTAAGAAGAGACAAAAAGATTTAACCTTCTGGGAAAGAATTTATATCCCTGAAATCGTTAAGGGCCTTAGTCTTACCTTGAAGAATATGTTTAAGCCCAAATTTACTATGAAATACCCGGAAGAAAAGTTTATACCAGCAGCTTCTTACCGTGGACGGCCTGTACTTGTGATGGAAGAGAACGGTGAGGAAAGGTGCGTAGCCTGCGGATTATGTTCCAGGGTTTGTCCTGCCCTGGCTATTGAAGTTCAGGCAGGCGAAACTGACAGGGAAAAGGAACGATACCCTGAAAAGTTTGAGATAAATATGATCAGATGCATTTTCTGCGGATTTTGCGAAGAAGTTTGCCCGGAAGAAGCCATAGTTATGAGTAAAGATTACGAGCTCGCATTTTCAAACAGAGAAGAAGCGATCTATGGAAAAGATAAATTGCTGGTTCCGGTCCATCAGCTCCAGGACAGAATCGATTTTCTGCGGAGCTATAAATAGTGGCGGATGTTGCATATAAAGCTTTACATATTACTCGTTTTACTCGCAACAATTCCTGTTTTTGGACAGAATACACAGGAAACCAGCTATAAATTAGGTTTTCCCGAAATCATTTCGTCTTCATCCTCTTTTGATATATCCATTATTGCTTCAAATCCATCTGATCTGGCAGACAAACTGGTTTTATATTTTGAACTCCCGGAGAGAATAAATTTCAGGAATCTTGAACTCCGGTCTTTCAATAGAACATCCGATATTCCCTGCAGGTCAATTGCTGCAGAAAATGAGGAGGGGAACCTTTTTAAGGCAGATATCGATTTTGTTAAAAACAGGATTTCATCCAGGGATTATTTTCAGCTTGTACTTACCCTGAAAGCAGATAACGCAGAGTCAGGCAATTTTAAGTTTGCAGGCATTTTTAAGTCAAAAGGTAAAATAACAGGTTATCTTCAGGTCCCGGCTTTGACCTCTCCAGAGGACAGTCTTGATTTCTCAACAATCCCGCTGAAATTCTACAAACCCCAAAGGTTTGCCGGGAATTCAATACAACTGGTTTCCGGATCAGAATTATCTTTAAAGCCGGATATAAATGCAGAAACGAAGAATCTACTTACTGAATTCTGGATAAAGTTAAATAATAAGCAAATTGATTTTCTAAGTATCGCTGAAAAACAGACAGGTGAAACTCTCTGTAAGGTCTCCACAAACCAGTTTCAGATGATTAAATCAGACTCATGGTCGAACAGCGAACTTAATAATCCTTATTTTATGAGCAGAGGGACCTGGTACCATATCTCAATGCTGTCTTCCTTCTTGGATCATAAATTGAAACTCTTCTGCAATAACACCCTGGTTGGAACGTTTAGTATCCCATCATTCCTTCTGCCTTCCGACCTCCAATGGACTTTCAGGAATAGCTCACAAAATAAATCTTTCCAGGTTGACGTATTGAGATTTATTGATTTCAATGATGAAATTGAATCGTCTTTTATTAACAAAAATTATCTGAATTTTATCTCGGAAAATTCTCATGTACTTTATCAGTATAATTTTGATAATGAAGGTGAAATCTATAATTCAACAGATCAATCAAAAACAACATATAACTCTGTCAGTTTAGTAGGTTCTGATGCTCCTCTTTTTGCCCGCGCTCCTGAAATAAATATTGAACCCCTCGGAAATATGTATGAACTAACCTGGAGCGGAGGAGATTTTAAGCAGGCAAGAACCTATATCCTTCAGAAATCAGTTAATGATGAAGATTTCATGCGTGTTACTTCAGTTGATGCCGACGATTCATATGAGAAAAAGTACACATTACTGGATGGAAAAGACCCGGCAGCTGAAATTGTGTATTATCGAATTAAACAGATCAACAAAGATGGTTCAGAAATATATTCTTCTCAGGTTAAAATAGGGCAGGGAATAACCGAACCTTTTATTGTAGAACAGAATTATCCTAATCCTTTTAATCCCCTTACAAGCATTGTAGTGGATTTACTGGAAGATACCGACGTTGAAATTATCGTTTATAATCTTGAAGGGAAAGAAATTGCAAGGTTATACAAAGGATTTTTAACAAGCGGAACGCATAAATTTTCATTTGATGCATCCGAACTTTCCTCAGGAGTTTATCTTTACAAGGTCTCTACTCCAGGTTTCTCGAACACAAAAAAGATGATCCTCACCAAATAATTTGCAGCTATCTCTCATTTATTAAATACCTATCTTCTGCTTAAATAATTTACTTTTTTGCAATTTAAGGCTATATTTAGGGTAGTTCTTAACACTTTACCTGATAAAGGGAAATGCTCTCAAAAATTTATTCAAGTGCAACCTACGGTATTGACGCATACCTGGTTGAGGTAGAAACAAACGTAGAAAAAAAAATACCCGGGTTTACAATTGTTGGTCTCCCTGACAGTGCAGTCAAAGAAAGCAGGGAAAGAGTATCAACATCCATAAAAAATATCGGAATTGAATTTCCTAAACGAAGAATAACTGTAAACCTCGCTCCCGCCGATATAAAAAAAGAAGGCAGTTCATTCGACCTGCCCATAGCTATCGGACTTCTTAAAGCAACTGAAGGAATCAAAGAATCAGACTTAAGCGATACCGTTTTTTTAGGTGAACTTGCTTTCGATGGCAGGTTAAGACCTATAAAAGGAGCATTGCCGATTGCCGTTGAAGCCCGGAAGAGGAAAATAAAAAGAATAGTCCTGCCTAAAGAATCTGCTGATGAAGCTTCAATTGTAGAGGGGATAAATGTTTACGGTATGCGGGATTTATCGGAAGTAATTCAATTCCTTAATGATGAAATCAGGAAGGAAAAGACTGAGACAGAAGTCAACCGTTTATTCTCAATGGTAAACAAGTATCATTTCGACTTTTCGGATGTAAGGGGTCAGGAAAATGTTAAACGAGCCATTGAGGTTGCCGCTGCGGGATCGCATAACATTTTAATGATCGGGCCGCCGGGTTCAGGCAAAACGATGCTAGCCAGAAGAATTCCTTCAATACTTCCACCAATGACATTTGAAGAGGCTCTGGAGACAACCAAAATACATTCAGTTGCAGGCATACTTCCGAAAGATAAAGCCATTGTTATGGAACGACCTTTCAGAAATCCTCACCACACCGTATCAGACGCAGCCATGGTAGGAGGGGGATCCTTTCCAAGGCCGGGAGAAGTTTCTTATGCGCATTATGGTGTATTATTCCTTGATGAGCTGCCTGAGTTCCGAAAGAATGTGCTCGAAGTTCTGAGACAGCCTCTGGAAGATGGGAAGGTTACGGTCAGCCGGTCTAAACTTTCTCTCGAATTCCCGGCCAATTTCATGCTTGCGGCAGCTATGAATCCCTGTCCCTGTGGATACTATACAGATCCGACGAAAGAATGTACCTGCGTACCCCCTCAGATTCAGCGGTATATGGCCAAAATATCGGGTCCTTTGCTGGACAGGATCGATATACATATTGAAGTACCAGCGGTTAAATACAAGGACCTTTCCTCTGACACAAAAGGGGAAACCTCTGAGCATATCAGAGCAAGGGTTATAAAAGCCAGAGAAATTCAGCTAAAGCGCTTCTCGGGACTTAAAAATCTATACAATAACGGGGATATGGCCTCCAGGGAAATAAGACAGTTCTGCAAACTTGATTCAGCCGGTTCAGATCTAATGAAAATGGCTATGACAAAACTTGGTTTTTCCGCCAGGGCATATGACAGGATCTTGAAAGTAAGCAGGACAATAGCCGACCTGGAAGATTCCGAGAATATCTTACCTCAGCACATAAGTGAGGCAATTCAATACCGGAGTTTAGACCGGGAACTTTGGAATCATTAACCTACGGGATTTGAGAAAAGATTCAAGGGTATTACCACCTAAAGGATAATTGAGAAAAGCATCCGGGTAACCAAAGCTGAGATATTAGCTCCGGGTAATTTTCTCAGGCTTTGTGAAATATTCCACTGAAGGGGGAATTTAATATACTGTAAATTACTTTTTAATTGACGTGGGGAATACGTATATTTAAGGCTCTACTTTTGAAATGTTTCGATTTCCCGAGAAAACAGAAGATATTCCCCCTTTTTAATTTGCTTTTTATTTTAAATACAAATATATTTGTGGCTCGTTTCGAAAACTGGGCGGACGCCGGAGTTGGAGAGCCGGGGCGGACTGTAAATCCGTTGGCTGACGCCTTTGGGGGTTCGAATCCCTCGCCGCCCACAGCTAAAAATTTGGTTAAGGGAATAACTTATTGAAAAAATGATTCCCTTATTTTTTTGTGCGGAAAAAATAAACCAGTTCTTAAAAATTTTGTATGATCTTTGTTGCGGGAGTAACTCAGTTGGCTAGAGTCACAGCCTTCCAAGCTGTTGGTCGCGGGTTCGAGTCCCGTCTCCCGCTCTGGAATTGCTGCTGACGTAGCTCAGTTGGTAGAGCACATCCTTGGTAAGGATGAGGTCACCGGTTCAATCCCGGTCGTCAGCTCAAAAGAGTTGACAGGTTAGTTCCGGGATTTCGGATTGTCGGCTTAATGAGTTCATAAAGTATTTCCGTCAACGGAAATTTCATATCACTGGTTAGATTGATACAACCTAAAATTAAAATATTATGAGAGAAATAATAACCTTAGAATGCACGGAGTGTAAGAGAAGAAATTACACTACGACTAAAAACAAGAGGCTGCACGCTGGCCGTGTTGAGTATAAAAAATACTGCCGTTGGGATAAAAAGCATACTATTCATAAAGAAACAAAATAAGTTTGCTACGTCAGTAGCTCAATTGGCTAGAGCAGCGGTCTCCAAAACCGCAGGTTGGGGGTTCGAGTCCCTCCTGACGTGCAAGAGTTAATTTAGGAAAGTCATTCTGAAAATGAAAGAAAAAATTGTCAATTTCTTTAATGATGTAGTTAAAGAAATGAAAAAGGTAACCTGGCCAACTACAGAGGAACTTAAAGAATCCACTGTAGTAGTTATTGTTGTTTGTTTAGTGATTGCGGCGTTTACTTACATTATAGATATGGCTATAAATCAAATATTCAAAGGAATCTTTTAGTTAGCAGTCAGTATGGAATTAAAGTGGTATGTAGTTAGAACATTTTCCGGTCATGAGAACAAGGTTAAAACCCTTCTCGAGAATGAGCTTGGCGACAACGAACAGCTTCGCGCCAAGATTCAGGAAATCCTTGTCCCGATGGAGAAAGTGTTCGAAGTAAAAGACGGTAAAAAGAAAAGCAAGACTAAAAATTTCTTTCCCGGCTATATTCTTATCAATGCTGATCTGGATAACCAGGTTAAAGAGTTTATCCTGAACACTCCTTCTGTTATGGGATTTCTTGGAACAAGGACCAGTCCGAATCCATCTACAGCCTGAAGAAGTAAAAAGGATAGTAGGCCGGATCTCCCAGGATGAAAGCAGTGAAAGAATGGAAACTATATTCAGAACCGGGGATCTGGTAAAAATAATAGATGGTCCATTTAACAATTTCACCGGTACCGTTCAGGAAGTAAACGAAGAGAAGATGAAAATAAAAGTTATGGTATCGATCTTCGGAAGGAAAACGCCGGTCGAAATAGATTTCGTTCAGGCAGAATTAGAAAAATAATTTTATCCGATAGGTAAAAAGTATGGCAAAGAAAATAACTGGATTTATCAAACTGCAAATTCCTGCAGGTAAAGCTAATCCTTCACCGCCCGTTGGCCCTGCCCTGGGTCAGAAAGGCGTTAACATTATGGAATTCTGTAAACAGTTTAACGCAAGAACCCAGGATAAAGAAGGATTGATCATCCCCGTGGTTATTACTGTTTTTGCAGATAAATCTTTTACCTTTATTACTAAAACCCCACCTGCGGCTGTTTTATTGAAACGTGCGGCTAAAGTTGAAAAAGGTTCAGCTGAACCCCACAGAAATAAAGTTGCCAAGGTAACCAAATCCCAGGTTAAGGAAATTGCAGAATTAAAAATGCCCGATTTGAATGCATTTGATGTGGATCATGCAATGAGTATGGTAGCAGGAACTGCAAGAAGTATGGGAATCACTGTAGAAGATTAAACATTTTATAAATGGTGTAGCAATGCAAAACTCAAAAAGAAACAAAGAAGTACTTAAGTCGGTAGACATCAAAAAAGAATATTCTATAATAGATGCCGTTCAGACTCTGAAAGAAAATTCGAAGGTGAAATTTACTGAATCAGTCGACTGTGCAGTCAGGCTTGGAGTTGATCCAAGACATGCTGACCAGATGGTTAGAGGCACAGTTACACTGCCAAACGGAACCGGTAAGCAGGTAAAAGTCCTTGTAATTGCTAAGGGCGCAAAAGCGCAGGAAGCTCTTGATGCCGGAGCTGAATTTGCGGGATTTGAAGAATATCTTGAGAAAATTAAAGGCGGGTGGACTGACATTGATGTAATTGTTGCTACTCCTGATTCAATGGGTGACCTTGGTAAACTGGGAAGGATACTTGGTCCCAAAGGATTGATGCCTAATCCTAAAAGCGGTACCGTAACACAGGATGTTGCAAACGCAGTAAAAGAGGTTAAGGCAGGAAAAATAGATTTCCGTGTTGAAAAAGCGGGAATTGTTCACACATCAATAGGTAAAATGAATTTTGAAGCTGAAAAGCTTGCTGAAAATGCGAGAGCTTTCCTCAATACAATAGTTAAATTAAAGCCGGCATCAGCAAAAGGGCAGTATATAAAGAGTATTTATCTATCCAGCACTATGGGTCCTGGATTGAAGATCAGCAAAGAAGAAGTTGCACAACACTAAAAGTTTACGCACTCATAAAATGCTTCTGGCCGATCCGATTAACATAAAATCAGATACGGGAGAAAAATGAAAAAGAACGAAAAGGTAGATATCGTAGCCGAAGTTAAAGAGCTAATCGATAACTCCAATGCGGTGTATCTTACCGATTATTCCGGGGTTACAGTAGCAGATATAAATAATATCCGTACTGAATTCAGGAAAGAGGGCATCAATTATAAAGTATTCAAAAATACTTTATTTAAAAGAGCCCTGGATGAAAGCGGTAAATACGCAAAGCTGACCGATCATTTAATTGGAATGACCGGGTATGCCTTTGCAACTGCCGATAATCCGGTTGCTCCTGCAAAGGTTATCAAAAAATATTTTGATACCATTCAGAAACTTTCTATGAAAGCCTGCTACATTGAAGATCAATACTATGACGGGAGCAGTTTGAATGAACTGGCTTCTCTCCCAACAAAGAATGAGATCATCGCAGGAATTATGGGATGTCTGGATTCACCTGCATCCGGTATCGTCGGAGCAATAAATGCTGTTATGAGAGATCTTGTCAGTGTTATAGATGAGATTTCAAAGCGTGAAGCAGCATAACTTAACAAAGAAAAAAATTTATTAGGAGAAATATAAAATGGCCGAAAAAGTAGCAGAAATAGTTGAAAAAATCAAAGGATTATCTCTGTTAGAAGCAGCTGAATTAAAGAAAGCATTAGAAGAAGAATTTGGCGTAACTGCATCAGCTCCTGTTATAATGGCAGGCGGCGGAGCTCCAGCCGCAGGCGGTGGAGCAGCAGTAGAAGAAAAGACAGAATTTGATGTGATTCTTCAGAGTGTCGGAGACAAAAAGATCAACGTTATTAAAGTCGTACGCGCTCATACAGGACTTGGATTAAAGGAAGCAAAAGACCTTGTTGATACAGCTCCAAAGCCTGTAAAAGAAGGTGTGTCTAAAGACGAAGCTGAAAAACTCAAAAAAGAGTTTGAAGAAGCTGGTGCAACCGTTCAGATAAAGTAAATCACAAATATTACTAGTTAATTTTGCTAAAGTAGTAAGACGGGTGAAGTCCGTCTTATTGCTTTATATATTTTTTTGTACACGTTGTATAAGGTTCAGATCTGAAAGTAGTTTATGAACATTAATAGGAGGTTTATAATTTGAATAATAATAGAATTTCCTTCGGTAGGATTGAGAGTGTCATTGAGTCTCCTGACCTGTTGAGTATCCAGAATGATTCTTTTGAAGATTTTGTCCAGATGAGGGTTCTTCCCTCAAAAAGGGAAAATAAAGGCCTGCATCAGGTGTTTGCTTCCAATTTCCCGATTTTCGATAATAAAGAAATCTATAGATTAGATTTTATCGAATACTATATCGAAAAACCAAGATATTCCGTACAGGAATGTCTTGAGAGAGGGCTTACATTCTCAGCGCCCTTAAAAGGTAAGCTGCGCCTCTCTACAAAGGATCCCGAAACTGAAGAATTTGTAAATAGTGTAGAACAGGAGGTTTACCTTGGTAATCTCCCGTTTATGACTGAAAAAGGAACTTTTATTATTAATGGAGCTGAACGGGTTGTCGTTTCACAGCTTCATCGTTCTCCCGGAGTTGCTTTTGCTCAGACAGTGCATCCGAACGGTACGCCGATTTATTCCGCACGTATCATTCCGCTGCGAGGATCATGGGTAGAGTTCGCTACAGATATCAACTATATAATGTATGTATATATTGATAGAAGGAAGAAGTTTCCGGCTACTACCTTACTCAGAGCACTCGGGTATGCTTCCGATGATGATATTCTGAACCTGTTCAAGCTGATTGAGGAAATTAATGTAAAGAAAGCAAAGCTTGATGATTATGTAGGAAGAGTAGTTGCAAGCGATATTTTTGATATGTCAACCGGTGAAATTTTCCTTACGAAGGAAAGCACTCTCACCGAAGATGATATTGATAGATTGAAAGAAATAGAAATTGACACATTAAAGCTGATCATCGCCAATACTTCTCCTGAGCAGGATCTTATTCTTAACACCCTGCGTAAAGATACCGCGCACACCAGGGAAGAGGCCTTATTTGCGATTTATCGCCAGCTGCGCTCCGGTGAAGCACCTGATATTGATACAGCTCAGGGTTTGATAGACAAGCTGTTTTTCAATGATAAAAGGTACGACCTTGGTGATGTAGGCCGTCATAGAATGAACGATAAACTTAAACTTGATATACCTGAAACAACCACCATACTTACGGTTGAAGATATTATCGAGATAATGAAATACATTATCAGGTTAAGAAATGGTGAGCAGTCAGTTGATGATATAGATCATCTGGGAAATAGAAGAATCAGAACTGTAGGAGAACAGTTAGGTCAGCAGTTCAATATTGGTATGGCACGTATGGCCAGAACAATTAAAGAACGCATGAATATGCGTGATACTGAGAATTTTACACCACAGGATCTGGTTAATGCCAGGACAATAAGCAGTGTGATAAATGCTTTCTTCGGAACAAACCAGCTCTCACAGTTTATGGATCAGACTAACCCGCTTGCTGAGATGACTCATAAGAGAAGGATGTCTGCTCTCGGACCAGGCGGTCTTACAAGAGAAAGAGCCGGATTTGAGGTTCGTGACGTGCATTATACACATTACGGCAGACTTTGTCCAATTGAAACTCCTGAAGGTCCGAACATTGGATTGATTTCCTCCCTTACAATTTTTGCAAGAGTTAACCGGTATGGATTTCTTGAAACACCGTATCGCAAAGTGGTTAAAGGTAAGGTTACCGATGAAGTTGAATACCTTACAGCCGAGCAGGAGGATCAGTTTACCATTGCCCAGGCTAATGCTCCTATTACAGAACAGGGAAAATTTATTAATGAAAGGGTTAAATCGAGACTAAAAGGTGAATTCCCGATTGTACCTCCTGAAAACATTCAATATATGGATGTAGCGCCTGCCCAGATAGTTTCAGCAGCCGCAGCTTTGATCCCCTTCCTGGAGCATGATGATGCAAACAGAGCTCTGATGGGTTCTAACATGCAGCGTCAGGCTGTACCGTTACTCAGGCCTGAGGCCCCCCTTGTAGGTACAGGAATGGAGAAAAAAGTCGCAACAGATTCTAAAGCTGTTGTGATCGCTGAGGAAAATGGTTCGGTTGAGTATGTTGATGCTACAAAGATTACTGTAAATTATGATATAAATCCTCACAGCATCGAAGCCTTAACAACTTTCATCGATAAGAAAAGCGTTTCTTATAATCTCACAAAGTTTCATGGAACGAACCAGGAAACAAGTGTAAACCAGCGCCCGGTTGTTAAACAGGGACAGAAAATATCCAAAGGTGATGTTCTTGCAGACGGAACTTCCACAGATCAGGGTGAACTTGCTTTAGGAAGGAACGTTCTTGTAGCGTTCATGCCCTGGCGTGGTTATAACTTTGAGGATGCTATAATTATAAGCGAAAGAGTTGTAAGTGAAGATATTTACACTTCAATTCATATAGAAGAATTTGAACTCCAGGTGAGGGAAACAAAACGCGGTGAAGAAGAATTGACCCGTGAAATTCCAAATGTAAGTGAAGAAGCGGTTAAAAATCTTGACGAAAACGGAATAATAAGAGAAGGTGCAGAAGTTAAGGAAGGTGATATCCTGATAGGAAAAATTACACCTAAAGGAGAAACCGATCCAACTCCGGAAGAAAAGCTACTGAGAGCCATTTTTGGAGATAAAGCCGGAGATGTGAAAGATGCTTCTCTGAAAGCGCCTCCCGGATTAAAGGGAACCGTGATAAAAACAAGGTTATTCAGCAGAAAGAGAAGAGATAACGAATCAAAGAAGTTTGAGAAGAAACTTTTAGATAACCTGGAACAGGAACATAAAATTAAAATATCAGATCATTATAATAAACTTGTTGATAAACTGACCCGCCTGACTGACGGTAATACTACCACCGGAATACGTGATCTTGACGGAAGTATTGTGTTCAGGAGCGGAACAGGGATTAAAGATTCGACATTTTCTTCAATGGAAGATATAACCAAGCTCGATTATACACTCGACTGGTTTGAATCGAAAAAACTTAATTCGCATATCAATACTGTTTATAAAAACTATTTCGATGTTCTTGCCGAACTTGAGGAAGAATTTAAGAGAGAAAAAATAAAAATAACCAGCGGCGATGAACTTCCTCCGGGAATAGTTCAGCTGGCCAAGGTTTATGTTGCGAAGAAACGTAAACTTTCTGTCGGTGATAAAATGGCTGGACGGCACGGTAATAAAGGTGTGGTTGCTAAAATAGTTCCCTCAGAGGATATGCCTTTCCTTCCTGATGGAACCCCGGTTGATATCATTTTAAATCCACTGGGTGTGCCTTCGAGAATGAACCTGGGACAACTTTATGAAACTGCATTAGGCTGGGCCGGTAAGGTGCTCGGAGTAAAATTTGCAACCCCGATTTTTGACGGCGCCAAGATAGAAGATGTAGATGAATGGCTGGAAAAAGCAGGACTTGAAAGAGGAAGTAAAACTACTCTTTTAGATGGTAGATCAGGAGAGAAATTCCATCAAAAGGTCACCTGCGGATATATCTATATGTTGAAACTAAGCCACCTTGTTGATGATAAAATTCATGCCAGGTCAATTGGCCCATACTCATTAATTACCCAGCAGCCACTAGGAGGTAAAGCTCAATTTGGTGGTCAGAGGTTTGGAGAAATGGAGGTTTGGGCGCTTGAAGGTTATGGTGCGGCTCATATTCTTCAGGAAATTCTGACAGTAAAAAGTGATGATGTTGCCGGTAGAGCAAAAGTATATGAAGCAATAGTGAAAGGTGAAAACTTACAGGAACCGAATATTCCTGAATCGTTCAATGTGTTAATTAAGGAGCTTCAGGGACTTAGTCTTGAAATAAAAATTAATTAACACCGTAAGAACAAATTTTCACTTAGAAATTAGGAGATAAAAAATGGCTTTTAGAATTCAAGAAAATGCAATGCGTGATATAAACAGTATCACTATCAGTCTTGCAAGTCCCGATGATATTCTTACGAGATCTTATGGTGAAGTTACCAAACCGGAAACGATAAATTATCGTTCTTTTCGTCCCGAGAAGGATGGTCTCTTCTGTGAAAAAATATTCGGACCTACCCGTGACTGGGAGTGCTTCTGCGGTAAGTATAAGAGAATACGGTATAAAGGAATAATTTGTGACAGGTGCGGGGTAGAAGTAACCCAGAAGAGTGTGCGTCGTGAAAGAATGGGGCATCTCGCCCTTGCCGTTCCGGTGGTTCATATCTGGTTTTTCAGAGCTCAGCCCTCAAAGATCGGTAATATCCTTGGTATAAGCCTTAAAGAGCTTGAAAAAATTATATATTATGAATCTTATGTTGTTATTAGTCCCGGTCCTACAGGTTTAAGTAAAAAGGACCTGATTTCAGAGGATCAGTATTTTGAAGTATTAAATTCACTCCCTGCCGGGAATGAAAAACTTGATGATGATGATCCGAAAAAATTTGTAGCGAAGATAGGCGGGGAAGCTGTAAAGGAAATGTTGAAACAGACTAATGTTGAGACATTATCCAAAGAATTAAGAGCTCAGTTGAAAGAAGAAACTTCCCAGCAGAAGAAATCAGATATTCTGAAAAGACTGAGAGTGCTTGAATCCTTTAAAAAAGAGGAATTCAAAGTCCCAAATAAACCTGAATGGATGGTACTGAGCTATATTCCGGTTATTCCACCGGAACTCAGGCCTCTGGTTCCCCTTGAAGGAGGAAGATTCGCAACCTCAGATCTTAATGATCTATATAGAAGAGTTATAATAAGAAATAACAGATTAAAAAGATTAATTGATATAAAAGCTCCTGAAGTAATTCTCCGTAATGAAAAAAGGATGCTGCAGGAAGCTGTCGATGCGCTCTTTGATAATTCCCGGCGTGGAAGTGCTGTAAGGAGTGATAATAACAGGCCGCTTAAATCTCTCAGCGATATGTTGAAGGGAAAACAGGGCCGTTTCCGTCAGAACCTGCTTGGTAAAAGAGTTGACTATTCAGGTCGTTCAGTTATTGTTGTTGGTCCTGAATTAAAGCTGCATCAGTGCGGTCTCCCGAAGGATATGGCAGTTGAACTATTTAAACCTTTTATAATAAGAAAACTTATTGAAAGAGGACATAACAAAACCGTTAAGAGTGCAAGGAAGGTTGTGGATAGAAAAGACCCTATTATCTGGGATATACTTGCAAAGATTATTGAAGGTCATCCGATAATGCTGAACCGTGCCCCTACTCTTCACAGGCTCGGTATTCAGGCATTTCAGCCGACACTGATTGATGGAAGGGCTATTCAGCTTCACCCGATGGTATGTACCGCATTTAACGCGGACTTTGACGGTGACCAGATGGCGGTTCATGTTCCCTTATCATATGAAGCCCAACTTGAGGCTGCTCTATTGATGTTAAGCAGTCATAATATTCTTTCGCCGCAGAACGGCAGTCCTATCGTCGTTCCTACACAGGATATTGTACTTGGATGCTATTACCTTACAAAATACCGAGAGGGTGAAAAAGGCGAGGGAATGGTCTTCGGAACCATGCGATGAGGTTATAATTGCCTATAATACCAAGGTTGTTGGTCTTCACGCAAAAATTAAGGTAAAGATTAACGGTGAGTTTATCGAAACAACCACTGGCAGAGTAATCTTCAACCAGATTGTCCCGAAAGA
The DNA here is from genome assembly GCA_963839165.1 of uncultured Bacteroidota bacterium. Classification (GTDB taxonomy): domain Bacteria; phylum Bacteroidota; class Ignavibacteria; order Ignavibacteriales; family Ignavibacteriaceae; genus DATFVA01. The sequence continues at coordinate 58,393 of CAWIUG010000045.1, forward strand.
AATGGGCTACTTTAACCAGCTTCTTATAAAGAAAACTTTCGGCGGCTTTATAGGCCAGATGTTTATTAAGCTGGGAAATAAAGTTACAGCTAAATTTCTTGATGACCTTAAGGATACCGGATTCAGGTATGCCACGGCCGGGGGTCTTTCAGTAAGTTATGGCGATATGATCATACCCGAAGAAAAAATTGAATTGATTGGTAAGGCCAATAAGAAAGTTGAAGCTATATTAAATGAGCATGAACAGGGTGTAATTACGGATGCAGAGCGTTATAACAAAATTATAGACGTATGGACACACACAACTAATGATGTTGCGCGTGCACTTATGGAAAAACTTAAAGCTAATAACAGCGGCTTTAATTCTCTGCATATGATGGTCGACTCTGGTGCAAGAGGTTCTCAGGATCAGGTTAAACAATTGGCCGGAATGAGAGGACTGATGATGAAACCTCAGAAAACCCTTTCCGGACAGGCTGGTGAAATCATTGAGAACCCGATCGTAGCCAACTTTAAGGAAGGTTTGTCGGTACTCGAGTACTTTATATCGACCCACGGTGCAAGAAAAGGACTTGCAGATACAGCATTGAAAACCGCTGATGCCGGATATCTTACAAGGAGACTTGTTGATGTTTCTCAGGATGTTATTATCCGGGAAATCGACTGTGGAACAATCCTTGGTATCGAGATTACCGCATTAAAAGATGTTGAGCAGGAGAGAGAGCCTCTCGGTGAGAGAATTACAGGGCGTGTTGCTCAGGAAGATGTTTACGATCCGCGTACTGACGAAATGATAATTCCGGCAGGCGAACTGATAACAGAAGATCTTGCGGAAAAGATAGAAGATTCAAATATAGATTCTGTTTATATCAGAACTGTACTGACCTGCGAAGCCAAACGCGGAGTTTGTGCTAAATGTTACGGAAGAAACCTGACTACCGGAAAAATGGTAGAGATAGGTGAAGCAGTTGGTATTGTAGCTGCTCAGTCAATCGGCGAACCTGGTACTCAGCTAACTCTGAGAACCTTCCATCTTGGCGGAACTTCATCAAGAATTGCAAGCCAGTCGCAGGTTGAAACTAATACCGAAGGAATGGTAAGATTTGAGCGTATTACTTTCGTTGAAAAATCAGATTTCTATGGAATGATAAAAGTTGTAACGGGCAGACGAGGTGTTATCGGGATATACGATGAAAATAACCGTCAGATTAAAAAATATGATGTACCTTATGGAGCCGAACTAATAGTTAATGACGGAACTAAAGTTAAAAAGCGTCAGCCTCTTTATAACCATGATCCATACAACGCTGTTATTCTTACAGATATGCCGGGACTTGTTAAATTTGTTGATCTGATTGATGGTATTACACTACAGCAGGTAACAGATGAACAAACCGGACACGTTCAGAAAGTGGTTATAGAATCGAAGGACAAAAATCTTACTCCAAGTATTGCCGTAGAAACCGAGGATGGAGTGAAGAAATCATTCAACATTCCGACCAGTTCTTATCTATCTGTGGAGGAAGGTGAAACTGTTCCTGCAGGAACAATCCTTGCGAAGATTTCCAAACAACAGACAAAGAGTCGTGATATTACAGGCGGTCTTCCAAGGGTAACCGAGTTGTTTGAAGCCAGAAGTCCACAGGAACCTGCTATAGTTTCAGAAATTGAAGGAACTGTTAAATTCGGTGCAAGGAAGAAAGGTTCACGGGAAATTATTGTTATTGCACCTGATGGATCTGATGAAAAGAAATATAATGTTCCATTAGGTAAACATATACTCGTTCAGGAAAATGATGAAATCCCTGCCGGTGAAAAAATCACAGACGGACCGATAAACCCTCATGATATTCTCAAAATCAAAGGTACCAGTGCCGTTCAGGAATATCTCGTTAATGAAATTCAGGACGTTTATCGTCTCCAGGGTGTGAAAATAAACGATAAACATATTGAAGTAATCGTAAGACAGATGCTTCAGAAGATTAAGATTGTTTCCCCGGGCGATACCAGGTTCCTTGAAGAGGATATTGTTGACAGAAATGAATTCATTGAAGAAAATAATAAGATTATCCTCGATGGCCTTTATCGAAGATAAAGGAGATTCAAGATATAAAGACGGACAGCTGATTCCAAAAGCAAAATCAGAGAAATAAATGCTGATCTTAAGAAGAAAAGCAAAAAACCGATAGTTTCAAGAGATGCTGAACCGGCAACTTTTGAACACGTACTCTTAGGTATTACCCAGGCTGCTCTTTCAACAGAAAGCTTTATTTCTGCTGCTTCATTCCAGGAAACAACAAAAGTTCTGGCAAATGCTGCAACTGAAGCAAAAGTAGATCATCTTGCTAGGATTAAAAGAAAATGTGGTAATGGGACATCTTAATTCCGGCAGGAACAGGATTAAAAAAATATAATAATATTATCTTAAATCGCAGGAAGCAGCCCCTGAGCTGAAGAAGCTGCCGCTCTGAAGAAGAGAAAGAAGTTCAAGCTTAAGTCTAGACAGATGAATTAAAATCCGGCTCACTTAATAAAGAGAGCCGGATTTTTTTGCTCCACGAATAATTAAAAAAGAATAAATTATTTAAAGGTATTTCTTGACAAAATTTTAACATAACAACTATATTAGAAGTCTGAAATTTTTTGAGATTGACAAGATTTAGGAGAATTTTGTGCCCACAATAAATCAGTTAGTAAGAAAAGGTAGAGTCAGATTTTAGCCAAAAATAAGGCTCCGGCATTGGATGCTTGTCCTCAGAAAAGAGGTGTATGTACAAGAGTTTATACTACTACACCTAAAAAACCAAACTCGGCTTTAAGAAAAGTTGCCAGGGTAAGGCTTACTAACAGTATGGAAGTTACTGCATATATACCCGGTGAAGGGCACAATTTACAGGAACATTCAATCGTACTTATAAGAGGCGGAAGAGTTAAAGATCTTCCTGGAGTACGTTATCATATTATCAGCGGTACACTTAGATACCAGCGGTGTTGAAGACAGAAAAAAAGGCAGATCGAAATACGGAGCAAAAAAACCAAAGGCAAAATAAGTTATGAGAAAGAAAAGAGCAGAAAAAAGATATTGTAAAACCAGATCCAAAATTTAATGATGTACTTGGTGGCTAAGTTTATTAACTCAATGATGTATGATGGAAAAAAATCAAAGGCAAGAGAAGTTATTATATGATGCTTTTGAAATAATCGAAGAAAGAACAAAAAAGCCGGGACTGGAAGTTTTCAAAAAAGCTTTAAACAATACCCAGCCTGTTATTGAAGTAAGAAGCAGAAGAGTCGGCGGTGCAACTTACCAGGTTCCTACGGAAGTGAGACCTGAAAGAAGATCAGCTCTTGCGATGAGATGGATAAAAACTTACGCACGAGCAAGAAATGAAAAATCAATGTCTGGAAAATTGGCTGCCGAATTAATTGCTGCTTCAAACAACGAAGGTTCTGCAGTTAAGAAAAAAGAAGATACACATAAAATGGCTGAAGCAAATAAGGCTTTTGCTCACTTTAAATGGTAATATATAAATCAGATAACGATAAAGAGAAAAAGATTAGGTAATAAATGGCAAGTAAAATCCAATAGAGAAAGTTAGAAATATAGGAATTATGGCGCATATTGATGCCGGTAAAACTACAACTACCGAGCGTATATTGTTTTATACCGGTAAGACTGCACAGAATTGGTGAAGTACATGACGGTGCTGCTACAATGGACTGGATGGAACAGGAAAAAGAACGCGGAATTACTATTACAAGTGCCGCAACAACATGTTTCTGGAGACGATCATCAGATAAATATTATTGATACTCCCGGACACGTTGATTTTACAGTTGAAGTTGAAAGATCTTTAAGAGTTCTTGATGGTGCTGTTGCCTTATTTTGTGCCGTAGGCGGAGTTGAACCACAATCAGAAACCGTCTGGAGACAAGCTGATAAATATAAAGTTCCGAGAATTGCTTTTATTAATAAAATGGACAGAACCGGCGCGGATTTTTATCAATGCGGTACAGATGATGAAAGACAGACTAGGCGCTAATGCAATCCCGATCAATCTTCCTATTGGTGAAGGCGATATGTTTGCCGGTGTTATTGATCTTATTACTTTTAAAGCAAGAATGTATCATGATGAAACTTTCGGTGCTACTTTTGATGAAATAGAAATTCCTGAAGATTTAATGGAAATTGCAAAAAAATACAGAACCGAAATGCTTGAAGCGGTTTCCGATGTTGATGATACACTTGCTTGAAAAATATCTTGAAGGTAAAGAGATTACTGAAGATGAAATAAAGAATGTTTTAAGAAAAGCCACGATTGAACTAAAGATTATTCCTGTTCTTTGCGGATCAGCTTTTAAAAATAAAGGTGTTCAAAAACTTCTTGATTCGTATTGTTGATTTTCTTCCTTCTCCAATAGATTTTAAAGAGATTGAAGCTCATCATATCGGAATAAACGATATGGTTAAAAGAAAAATTGATGCAAATGAGAAATTTACTGCGCTGGCATTTAAAATTATGAATGATCCGTTACGTAGGTAAACTTACATTCTTTAGAGTTTATTCAGGTACATTAAAAGCAGGTTCATATATTTATAATGCAGTAAGCGGTAAAGAAAGAAAGAATAAGCCGTCTGCTGCAGATGCATGCAAATCATCGTGAAGAAATTGATGAAGTACGTGCTGGTGATATTGCCGCTGCCGTTGGTTTAAAATTTACAAAAACCGGTGATACTCTCTGCGCTGAAGAAGATCCTGTCGTTCTGGAAAAAATTATATTTCCGGAACCTGTTATCCAGATTGCTATTGAACCAAAAACAAAAGCTGATCAGGATAAATTATCTGATTCATTAGTTAAATTATCTGATGAAGATCCTACTTTCAGAGTTAAAGTTGATGAAGAAACCGGTCAAACTTTGATCAGCGGTATGGGTGAACTTCATCTTGAAATTCTGGTTGACAGGATGAGAAGAGAATTTAAAGTTGAAGCAAATGTCGGTAAAGCCGCAGGTTGCATACAGAGAAGTCATTACCCAGACAGTTAATGCTGAAGGAAAGTTTATTAAACAGTCCGGCGGTCGAGGAAAATATGGTCACGTATGGATTGAACTTGGTCCAAATGAACCAGGTAAGGGATATGAATTTACGAATGCAATTGTTGGCGGTATGGTTCCAAAAGAATATATTCCTCCTGTTTCAGCTGGAATACAGGAAGCGATGAGAAATGGTGTTGTTGCAGGATTCCCGGTTGTGGATGTTAAAGCAAAGCTTTATGATGGATCTTATCATGATGTTGATTCTGATGAGATTTCATTTAAAGTTGCAGGCTCTATTGCCTTTAAAGAAGGAGCCAGAAAAGCAAAACCAGTGCTTCTTGAACCGATTATGAATGTTGAAGTTGTTACTCCCGAAGAATATCTAGGAGACGTAATGGGAGATCTTAATTCACGACGCGGTAAGATAGAAGGATTTTCAGCCAGAAAAGATGCCCAGGTTATTAAAGCGACAGTGCCTCTTTCAGAAATGTTTGGTTATGCAACCGTTTTAAGATCAATGACACAGGGACGTGCAATTTATACTATGCAGTTTTCTCATTACATCGGAAGTTCCAAAATCAATTGCTGATGAAATTGCTGAAAAAACTGTAGGTAAAAAATCATTAACTGCATAACAAATTTTTAATAAAAGAAAAAAAATTAAAGGAGATAATTAGATGGCAAAAGAAAAATTTGATAGGAGTAAACCTCACGTTAACGTAGGTACAATAGGTCACGTAGATCATGGTAAAACTACATTAACAGCTGCCATCACAATGGCTCTTGCTAAAAAGGGCTTATCAGAAATCAGAACATTTGATAGTATTGATAATGCTCCCGAAGAAAGAGAAAGAGGTATTACTATCGCAACTGCTCACGTTGAATATTCAACTGAAAACAGACACTATGCTCACGTTGACTGTCCGGGTCACGCTGACTATGTAAAGAATATGATTACAGGTGCTGCCCAGATGGATGGTGCAATACTTAGTGGTTGCCGCAACTGATGGTCCTATGCCTCAGACAAGAGAACATATTCTTCTTGCACGTCAGGTTGGTGTTCCTAAAATAGTTGTGTTTATGAATAAAGTTGATATGGTTGATGATGAAGAATTGCTGGAATTGGTTGAAGTTGAGCTTAGAGATCTCTTAATTCTTATGAATTTCCTGGTGATGAAACTCCAATTATCAGCGGTTCTGCATTAAAAGCTCTGGAAGCTGCTTCAAGCGATGCACCTGTTGATGACCCGAGACTGCAGTGCATATGGGATCTTATGAAAGCAGTTGATGAGTATATTCCATTACCTGAAAGAGATACTGATAAACCTTTCTTAATGCCTGTTGAGGATGTTTTCTCAATTACAGGTCGCGGTACGGTTGCAACAGGAAGAGTTGAAAGAGGACAGGTTAAAATTCAGGAAGAAGTTGAACTTATAGGTTTAGGTGTTCACAAGAAAACAGTTGTTACAGGTATCGAAATGTTCAGAAAAGAACTTGATGCTGCAATGGCTGGTGACAATGCCGGTATTCTTTTAAGAGGTGTTGATAAAAATGAAATTGAGAGAGGAATGGTTCTGGCTAAAACTGGTTCCATCACTCCTCATAAAAAATTTGAAGGTGAAGTTTATATCCTGTCAAAAGAAGAAGGCGGACGTCATACACCTTTCTTTAACGGATACAGACCTCAGTTTTATTTCAGAACAACTGATGTTACCGGTGTTGCTACTTTACCGGAAGGAACTGAAATGGTTATGCCGGGTGACAAGTAATGTTATCAGTTGAATTTGATTTCGGAAATAGCTATGGAAGAAGGATTACGTTTCGCTATCCGTGAAGGCGGTAGAACTGTCGGCTGCGGGAGTTGTAACTAAAATTATAGAATAATATAAATAAGAACCGCTCTTAAAGGGAGTTTTGAACTCCCTTTTTGTGTGTTAAAATAAAAGGAGATTATTAAAAGTGCCTGGTCAGAAGATAAGAATAAAATTGAAATCGTACGATCATATTTTGATCGATAAATCGACTGAAAAGATCATTAAAGACTGTTAGAAGTACAGGTGCGGTGGTATCAGGACCAATTCCTCTTACCGACAAAAAGAACAGTCTATACTGTCTTAAGATCTCCTCACGTTGATAAAAAATCTCGTGAACAGTTTGAAACACGGGCACATAAAAGAATTATTGATATTCATAATTCAAATAATAAAACAGTCGATTCACTTAGTAAACTTGATATTCCCGCTGGAGTGGATATTGAGATAAAGCTTTAATGATTTTTGGAGTTAAGATGTCCGGAATTATAGGAAAAAAAATAGGAATGTCGAGCGTGTTTGACGCACAGGGAGATCTGATTCCCGTAACAGTCATTCAGGCAGGCCCTTGTAAGATTGTTTCTATCCGTACCAAAGAGAAAGACGGTTATGAAGCCCTTCAGCTTGGATATGGACAAAGAAAAGAAAAAAATATTTCCAAACCCGTTACGGGGCAGTATAAAAAGAATAACCTTACTCCGGCTGCCATCCTGAAAGAGTTTAAATTTGCTTCGATGGCCGAATATAAAATCGGAGATGAAGTGAAAGTAGACTTATTCAAAGAGGGTGAGAAAATAAAGGTGAGAGGCAAGAGTATTGGTAAAGGTTTTCAGGGAGTAATGAAACGTCACGGCTTTGGAGGTGTGGGAGGAACTACTCACGGACAAAGTGACAGGTTAAGAGCTCCCGGTTCTATCGGATCCAGTTCGTATCCTTCAAGAGTTTTTAAGGGTCAGAGAATGGCCGGAAGAAAAGGATATGAGAACGTAACCACATCAAATTTGAGAGTGGTTAAGATTATTCCGGAACAAAATCTGATTTTGGTAAAAGGTGCTGTTCCCGGAGCCGTTAATTCATATGTTGAACTTATTAAGCCTTAACCTGGTACAGGCAGGCTGAAAAAATGAAGTAATTTTGGTATAAAAATGAAAATTGATGTATTAAAAACAGATGGTTCTTCTACCGGCAGACAAATAGATTTGTCTGATGAAATTTTCGGAATTGAGCCGAACAGTCACGCGATGTATTTATCTGTCAGGTCTTACCTTGCCAACCAGAGACAGGGAACGCATAAGACAAAGGAGAGAGGCGAGGTCAGAGGCGGCGGTAAAAAACCCTGGAAGCAGAAGGGAAGAGGCGGTGCCCGTGCAGGTACAACACGTTCTCCTCTGTGGGTAGGCGGCGGAACGATTTTCGGTCCAAGGCCGAGGGAATACCGTCAGGATTTACCAAAGAAAATTAAAAGACTTGGCAGGACATCTGCTTTAAGTTCCAAAGTTAAAGACGAACAATTGATGATTGTTGAGGATTTCAGTTTCGATACTCCTAAAACAAAAGAATTTGTGCAGATACTTCAATCTCTGAATGCAGACGGTAAAAAAGTTCTGCTGCTTACGAATGGAAATCAAACAAGCGTATATAAAGCTGGAAGAAACATTCCTAAGGTCAAAGTACTTGAGGCTGATAAAGCATCAACTTATGACATACTTAATAACCAGATCCTGGTACTGCAGGAAAGCGCTAGTTAATGTAATTGCAAAAACCTTCGGGAATAGTGGAAAGGTAGAGACTGATGCATAACGTTTTAATTCGTCCGCTGATAACTGAAAAGATGACTAATATTTCTGCTGATCAGCCTGGAAAATACGGGTTCATTGTTAACCCTAAATCTAATAAAGTTGAAATTGCTAAAGCAATTGAACAGAAGTTTAATGTTCATGTTACTGAGGTTAAAACTTTGAATCACAGCGGTAAAACGAAAACTCAGTTCAGGAAGAGTGGCAGGTTTACGGGAAAAACCGCTAAATTCAAAAAAGCAATTATTACACTTAAAGAAGGCGAAACAATAGAATTGTTTGAGCAAGTTTAGAGAGAATAAGGATTTTATAAATGGCTATTAAAAAATTAAAACCCGTAACCCCGGGATCAAGATTTAGTTCTAAATCCTCTTTTGATGAGATAACCAGAACTTCTCCTGAGAAATCGCTTACCACTGCTTTGAGAAAAAGTGGAGGAAGAAATAATAAGGGAAGGGTTACCGCAAGGCATATTGGAGGCGGTCATAAAAGAAGATACAGAATTATCGACTTTAAAAGAGATAAAAAAGGTATTCAGGCAAAGGTTTTCTCTATAGAGTATGACCCGAACAGAACATCCCGAATTGCTCTTCTACATTACGCAGATGGTGAGAAAAGATATATTCTTGCTCCTGAGGGCTTGAAAGTAGGAGATTCGGTTTCTTCTGGTCCTGGAAGTGAAATTTCTGTCGGAAATTCATTACCTCTTAAGGAAATGCCGCTTGGTAGTTTTGTTCACAATGTTGAAATCAAACCTGGCAAAGGCGGACAAATAGGAAGAAGTGCAGGATCTTCGATTCAGTTACTTGCGAAAGAAGGTAACTATGCCCAGTTAAAGATGCCTTCAGGTGAAGTAAGGATGATCCGACTGGAATGTATGGCAACATATGGATCTGTTGGAAATGCTGAACAGGAAAACATTGATCTGGGTAAAGCGGGCAGAAGAAGATGGCTTGGTAAGAGGCCTTATGTAAGAGGTGTTGCTATGAACCCAGTAGATCACCCTATGGGCGGTGGTGAGGGTAAAACCTCAGGCGGCGGTCACCCGGTTTCTCCTTGGGGACAAAAAGCCAAAGGTTTGAAAACCAGGAAACATAAAAAAGAATCAAATAAGTTAATCATTAAAAGACGTAACAAGTAGAGAATTGTATGCCAAGATCGGTAAAAAAAGGGCCATTTGTTGATATCAAACTGGCTTCTAAAATAGACAAGCTGAACGAGACTAATCAGAAAAAAATAATTAAAACCTGGTCGCGTTCATCAACCATTATACCTGATTTTGTAGGTCATACAATAGCTGTGCATAATGGTAATAAAATGATTCCGGTATATATAACGGAGAATATGGTTGGTCATAAATTAGGTGAATTTGCACCAACACGTATCTTCAGAGGACACCCCGGAACAAAAGCAGAAAAAGCTTCAAAGGCAAAGTAAACATAACAAGGATTTTAAGGAATGGAAGCAAAAGCAATAAACAGATATATTGGTTCATCACCCAGGAAGATGAGATTAGTAATCGACTTGATCCGTGGTATCTCGGTTGAAAGAGCACTTGAAGTACTGCATTTTTCCTCAAAGCATGCTTCGAAAGATGCTGAGAAAACTTTAAGATCAGCTGTTTCAAATATTATGAACCTGGACGATTCAACCAGGGTTGACCCTGCTGACCTTTTTGTAAAAGAAGCTTTTGTTGACCAGGGACCGACATTGAAAAGAATCTCACCTGCTCCAATGGGCAGAGCTTATAGGATAAGAAAAAGATCTTGTCATTTAACAATAGTAGTTGCAACTAAAGCATAATTTTTAGGAGGTTAATTTTTGGGACAGAAAACAAACCCGATCGGGTTAAGAGTTGGAATCATCAGAGGATGGGACTCTAATTGGTATGAAAATAAAAGTTACGCTCCCAAGCTAAAAGAAGATGAAAAACTGAGAGCATACATTAGAAACCGCTTGAAGAAAGCAGGTATTTCACGTATTGTGATCGACAGAACCTCCAAAAATATTATTCTTACAATACATACTTCCCGTCCTGGTGTTGTGATAGGGAAAAGCGGCAAGGAAATTACCCAGCTTGAGCAGGAATTAAAACAGGTTACAGATAAGGAAGTTAAAGTACAGATATCAGAAATTAAAAGACCTGAGCTTGATGCATTTCTTGTTGCTGAAAATATTGCCAACCAGCTGCAGGGAAGAGTTTCTTTCAGACGAGCGATGAAAATGGCAATAACAGCTGCTATGAGAATGGGTGCTGAGGGTATCAGGATTATGTGTGCAGGCAGATTAGGTGGTGCTGAAATGGCAAGAACAGAACAATATAAAGAAGGCAGAATTCCTTTGCATACCCTAAGAGCTGATATTGATTATGCAAATGGGAGAGCTGAAACCATCTATGGTTCAATTGGAATTAAAGTTTGGATTTGCCGGGGAGAAATTCTTGGTAAAAGAGTTACTGAATAAAAAAGTTATCCGGAGTTTTTAATTATGTTAATGCCTAAAAGAGTAAAGTATAGAAAAGCCCAGCGCGGAAGGATGGCTGGTAAGGCTTATAAGGGAAGCCGTGTTTCATTTGGTGATTACGGTCTGAAAGCTTTAGAGCCTCACTGGATAACAAGCAGGCAGATTGAAGCCTGTCGTGTTGCCCTTTCCAGAAAAATGAAACGTGACGGTAAAGTTTGGATTAGAATATTTCCTGATAAACCTGTTTCAAAGAAACCGCTTGAAACAAGAATGGGAAAAGGAAAAGGCGCCCCTGAATTCTGGGTTGCGGTTGTGAAACCGGGAAGAGTTCTGTTTGAGGTGTCTGGAGTATCTAAAGAACTGGCAGAAGAAGCATTAAAACTTTGTTCTTATAAACTGCCGATTAAAACTAAAGTGGTTTCAAGACCAGATTTAAGTTAACGAGGTGAGTAAATGAAAATCCATGAAATTAGAGAAATGAAAACTGAAGAGCTTAAGAAGAGAATTGAAGAAGAAGAAAGAAATATCGTCGATTTAAGGTTTGCTCATCAGTTGAAACAATTAACCAATACGGCTAAACTTGGTCTTGCAAAGAAAGATATTGCCAAATTGAAAACTGTTCTCAAAGAAAGAGAAATGGCTGAAGCAGGGTCTGAGAAAAAAGAAGGAGTCGAGGCGTAAATGGAACAGCGTCCTTTAAGAAAAACCAGGATAGGAATTGTTGTAAGTAATAAAATGCAGAAAACAATTACTGTTGCAATTGAAAGAAGAGTTCCTCATCCTCTTTATAATAAATATTATAAAAAAACAACAAACCTTATGGCTCACGATGAAAAAAGTGAATGCAATATTGGTGATAAAGTTAAAATAATGGAATCACGCCCAATAAGTTCAAAAAAAAGATGGCGTTTAGTTGAAATTGTTGAAAAAGCCAAGTAAAGGAAGCAGGAGAAAATGATACAGGAAGAAACAAATCTTAGTGGTTGCCGATAACTCCGGCGCGAAAAAAGTCAGATGCATCCGTGTACTTGGCGGCAGCGGAAGGAAATATGCAAGTGTGGGCGACTTGATTGTTGTTACGGTTAAATCAGCTATTCCTAACGGAGCAGTTAAAAAAGGTGAAGTATCACGTGCAGTAATCGTCAGAACCAAGAAAGAAGTTAGAAGAAAAGATGGTTCATATATCAGATTTGATGAAAATGCTGCAGTTTTAATAAATAATATGAACGAACCTAAAGGTACACGTATCTTTGGACCTGTCGCAAGAGAATTAAGAGAAAAACAATTTATGAAAATTGTTTCATTAGCACCTGAAGTTTTATAAGAATTGGATGAAAAATGAAAATTCGTAAAAATGATAATGTAATGGTTATTTCCGGTAACGATAAAGGAAAAACAGGTAAAGTCCTTAAAGTTTTCCCTAAGAATACCAGGGTTATTGTTGAAGGAATTAATCTGAGGAAAAGGCATACGAAGCCGAGTCAGAATAAGTCCTCAGGGAGGCATAATAGAAAAAGAGGCCCCTATTACATGCTTCTAATGTTATGCTGCTTGATCCTAAAACAAATGTGCCAACCAGACTTGGTTCACAGGTGATCCTTGACGAGAATACCGGCAAAAAGAAAAGAGCTCGTGTCAGCAGATCCACCGGAGAAATGGTTTAATATTTTATAATCACCCTAAAGCGAATTATTAGAAATGGCTGAAAAGAAAACGAAAAAAGAAACTGAGGCAAAACAACCTAAAGCCTCTAAAAAAGGAAAAGAAGCTAAAGCAGCTGCTCCTGCACAGCAGGTTAAGATTAAGACAAGACTGGCAGATACCTACAAAAAAGATATTGTTCCTGATCTGATGAAGAAATTCGGGTACAAGACTATAATGCAGGTTCCTCATCTTCATAAAATTGTGGTTAATATGGGAGTGGGCGACGCTGTTGCTGATCCCAAAATTCTGGATGAAGCTATCAAGGAGCTTGAAACAATAACCGGACAGAAACCTAGTATCCGAAAAGCAAAGAAGGCAATATCAAATTTCAAACTGAGAGAGGGTGTTAATATCGGAGCAATGGTTACTCTCAGGAGAGAGAGAATGTACGAATTTCTTGACAGACTTGTGAATATTGCATTGCCCAGGGTGAGAGACTTCAGAGGTTTGTCTGATAAATCATTCGACGGTAGAGGAAATTATTCCTTAGGCATAAAAGAACAGATTATTTTCCCTGAAATAAATGTTGACAGGATTGGGAAAGTACTGGGAATGGATATTACTATTGTTACAACTGCCCAGTCAGATAATGAGGCATATGAACTGCTTCAGTCGTTTGGATTTCCGTTTAGAAAAAAAGAGATTAAAACAGCTTAACAGGAGAATTAATGGCTCGTAAAAGTCTAATTGCAAGAGAAGAGAAAAGACGCAGAACGGTTGAGAAGTATGCGAAATTAAGGGATGAGTTGAAGGAAAAAGGTGACTATGATGCTTTGCAGAAACTTCCCAGGAATGCTTCACCCGTGCGGCTTCATAACAGGTGTATGTTTACAGGAAGAGCACGTGGGTATCATCGTAAATTTGGAGTGTCGAGGTTAGTATTAAGGGAAATGGCACTAAAAGGTGAAATTCCCGGATTAAAGAAGTCAAGTTGGTAAAGGAGAAATAATGGCAGTAACTGATCCCATAGCAGATTTTTTAACAAGAATAAGAAATGCGTCTAAAGCTAAAAAACTCAGGGTGGATATCCCTGCTTCGAATATGAAGAAGAGTCTCGCTGAAATTCTGAAAAGCCAGAATTTCATAAAAGATTATTCAGTTGTTGAAGATAATAAACAAAATATAATCCGAGTCGAACTTAAATATAGTAATGGTTCTCCTGCAATAAGCGGATTAAAAAGAATCAGTAAACCTGGTCTCCGTGTATATAAAAATTCTAATGATCTCCCTAGAGTTTTAAATGGATTAGGCGTTGCAGTAATTTCTACACCTAAAGGACTGCTGACAGACAGGGATGCAAGAACACAAGCTGTCGGTGGTGAAATAGTTTGTTACATCTGGTAATTTTATTGAATGGAGTTTGAAAAGTGTCAAGAATTGGTAAAAAACCGGTAATGATTCCGGCAGGAGTTACAATCGATCATAAAGGTAACTCTATTAAGGTTAAGGGCCCCAAAGGTGAACTTGAGGGTGTCTTTGACTCACGGATCAGTATTGAAATAAAAGATGACGAATTAAATGTTACCCGGCCGAATGATACGAAAGAAATTAAGGCTCTCCATGGCCTTAGCCGGGCCTTGATTCAAAATATGGTGCAAGGTGTTACTGAGGCATACCAGAAAACCCTGGATATTGTCGGTGTTGGATACAGAGCTGAGTTGAAGGGAAAGAATTTATTACTCAACATTGGTTATTCACATCCTATATATTTTATGCCTCCTGAAGGGATAACCTTACAGACTCCGACGCAGACTCAGATTGTTATTTCCGGAATCGACAAACAATTAGTCGGAATGGTAGCATCAAAGATTAGATCCATTAGGGAACCTGAGCCTTATAAGGGCAAAGGAATTAAATATTCTGATGAACAAATTGTAAGAAAAGCCGGTAAAACAGCTGGTAAATAATTTTATTGGAGATATTTAGGAAATGATTAATAGAAATAAGAATAAAAGACTTCGTTCAAAGACTAAAATCAGGAAAGTTATTTCAGGTACTTCTGATAGGCCGCGTCTTACTATCTACCGAAGTCTCGATAATATTTACGCCCAGATTATAGATGATACTTCCGGTAAAACGCTCATCTCTGCATCTTCATTAACGAAAGAATTGGCAGATGATTTGAAAAAAGCTAAAGGAAAAGTTCAGCGCAGTAAAACCGTCGGTAGTTTTATCGCAAAAAAGGCACTTGAGCAGAATATAAATACGGTTGTTTTTGATCGAAATGGGTACCGGTATCACGGCCGCGTACAGGCTGTTGCTGAAGGCGCCAGAGAAGCAGGATTAAAATTTTAGAATGTTGCCGGATCGTCTAATGGTAGGACTACGCCCTTTGGAGGCGTCTGTAGAGGTTCGAATCCTCTTCCGGCAGCAAGGAAATTAAATAACCTGGTATTTTAAGAAAGTAAATAAAAGAAGTTCGGAGAAGAAATTTGAAATCTGTAAAGTCAAATGACATTGATGGCTTAAAGGAAAAAGTCGTTCACATTAACCGTGTTGCAAAAGTAGTTAAAGGTGGTCGCAGGTTCAGCTTTAACGCAATTGTTGTTGTGGGCAATGGCCAGGGTACTGTGGGAGTTGGACTTGGCAAAGCAAACGAAGTTACCGATGCTATATCAAAGGGAATTGATGACGCTAAGAAAAGCCTGGTTAAGGTTTCCGTTATTAAAGGTACCATAGCTCATGAAATTATTGGTAAATTCGGTGCTGGAAGGGTTCTATTGAAGCCAGCTTCACCTGGAACAGGACTTATCGCCGGCGGGGGTGTTCGGGCCGTGCTTGAAGCTGCCGGGGTACAAGATATATTAACAAAATCCCTTGGTTCAAGTAATCCTCATAACCAGGTTAAAGCAACTCTTAACGGATTGTTAAACCTGATTGACGCCAGGAAAATGGCACGTAAAAGAGGAATTACAACTCAAGATTTATTTAGTTCTAAATGAGGCTGATGATGAGCAAATTGAGAATAACTCAAACCAGAAGTGTGATTGACAGGCCTAAGACTCAAAAATTAACTATTGAGGCATTAGGACTGGGAAGACCAAATTGGGTCAAAATTCATAATGATACCCCTCAAATAAGAGGAATGATAAATAAAGTTATACATCTGGTTAAAGTAGAAGAAATTAACGAGTAATAAGGTTTTAATATGGATATCTTAAGCAATTTAAAATACGCTGAAGGTTCGAAGAAGAATAAAAAACGTGTTGGACGTGGTCCCGGTTCGGGTCATGGGAAAACAGCAGCACGTGGTATGAACGGACAGCTTTCAAGATCGGGTGCTAAAAAAGAAAGCCTGGTTTGAGGGTGGTCAGATGCCTCTTCAGAGAAGAGTTCCTAAATTCGGATTTACAAATATTTTCAGAACTGAATACCAGGTGGTTAACGTTCAGGATTTGCAGACACTCGCTGATGCAAAAGAAAAGATTGTAAATACTGAAAGTTTAAGAAAATTCGGTCTGGTGAAAAAGAAAAATCAACCTGTTAAGATACTGGGTCAAGGTATACTTAAAAGTAAATTGCAGGTTGAAGCTAATGCTTTTAGTAAGTCCGCCCAGGAAAAAATTGAAGCTGCTGGCGGCTCAATAAAAAAGATTTAATCCGGTTTTAAATGTCAAAATTCACAGATACATTCAGAAATATCTTTAAGATACATGAACTTCGTCAGAGAATCATTTATACTCTGGCGCTGCTCACGATTGTAAGGCTTGGTGCTCACATCACGATTCCGGGTGTGGATGCCGCCCTTGTTACCCAAAGCATGAAAAATGCTACCTCAGACAATCTATTTGGATTGTACGATCTATTTGTCGGAGGTGCATTCAGAAATGCCGCAATATTTGCTCTGGGAATTATGCCTTACATTTCGGCCTCCATTATTCTTCAGCTTCTGGGAGCAGTTGTTCCATATTTTCAGAAGCTTCAGCAGGAGGGTGAAGAAGGAAGGAAAAAGATCACTCAGCTTACCAGGTATGGTACTGTGTTTATTTCAGCATTGCAGGCATGGGGAGTTACTGTCAGACTGCTTAACATTAATGTTCAGGGTATGCCTATCGTTCCTGTTCCGGTTCAGGGTTTCCTGTGGACATTTAGTACGATAATAATTCTGACTTCAGGCACTGTGTTTATGATGTGGCTTGGTGAGCAAATTACTGACAAAGGAATCGGAAACGGAATATCCCTTATCATTTTCATTGGAATTATCGCACGTTTTCCATTTGCAATTCTTGATGAGTATAGGCTGATAAATTCTGGACAGAGAAATATAGTTATTGAAGTTGTTATCCTTGCCTTTATGGCTCTGATTATTGCGGGTGTTGTTCTGGTTACACAGGGAACAAGAAGGATTCCGGTGCAGTATGCTAAACGAGTAGTCGGAAGGAAAGTTTACGGTGGTGTTACACAGTATATCCCACTGAGGGTAAATACAGCAGGTGTAATGCCTATAATCTTCGCTCAGTCAATTATGTTTATTCCTAATACTGTGCTCTCGTTCTTTCCTGATAATGACTTCCTTCAGACAATATCAGGATATTTTCATTATACTTCGCCTGTTTATTCGGTTATCTATGCTTTAATGATCATTTTCTTTACTTATTTTTATACAGCAATTGCTTTCAATCCAAAAGATGTTGCTGACAATATGAAGAAGCAGGGTGGATTTATACCGGGAATCAGACCAGGTAAACAGACATCGGATTTTATAGATAATATTTTAACTAAAATTACTCTGCCGGGATCATTTTTCCTGGCTATTGTTGCAATTTTACCGGCATTCGTGTCAGCCTGGGGCGTGTCGGGGCAGTTCTCACAGTTTTTCGGCGGTACAAGTCTGCTGATTATAGTAGGTGTTGCTCTTGATACCCTGCAGCAGATTGAATCGCATTTGTTAATGAGACATTATGACGGCTTTATGAAAACCGGTAAATTAAAAAGCCGAAGATATTAGTGATTTATATAAAGACAAGGAAAGAAATAGATTATATAAGAGAGAGTTGTAAAATAGTCGCAGAGACATTACAACTTATGAAAGCTAACGTGAGAGTAGGCGTTACCACTAAAGAATTAGACCAGATAGCTGAAGATTATATTCTAAGTAATGATGCAAAAGCTGCCTTTAAAGGTTATTCTCAAGGTGGTTCTTCTATCGATTATCCGGCCTCTATCTGTTCGTCTGTCAATGAGGAGGTTGTTCATGGAATACCAGGACCCAGAGTTCTTAAAAATGGTGATATAGTTTCTCTTGATGTCGGTGTTTATAAAAATGGCTTTTATGGCGATGCAGCACTTTCAGTTGCTGTCGGCCAACTGACAGAGGAAAAGAAGAAATTAATGGATGTGACCGAAAAATCTTTATATAAAGGGATTGAAGAAGCACAGGCCGGGAACCATGTATATGATATATCATATGCGGTTCAGACTTACGTTGAGGCAAACGGTTTTTCGATCGTTCGGGATTTGTGCGGACACGGAGTAGGGAAATACTTACACGAAGATCCATCCATTCCCAATTTCGGCAAGAAAGGCACCGGCGCTAAGTTGAAAAATGGTATGACACTGGCGATTGAGCCAATGGTTAATGCAGGTGACTATCGCGTACTCACAGCTGCAGACGGCTGGACGGTACTGACGCGGGATGGTTTACCTTCTGCTCATTTTGAGCATACGATTTTAATATCGGATAATAAAGCAGAAATACTTACTGTTTGTTAAATGGCTAAACAAGGACCAATAAAAGTAGATGGAGTAGTGACCGAGACATTACCAAATGCTCACTTCAAAGTCAAACTGGATAATGGACATGAAATCCTTGCGCATATTTCCGGTAAAATGAGAATGCACTTTATTAAAATACTTGTGGGAGATAAAGTTTCTGTGGAATTATCTCCTTACGATTTAACAAAAGGTAGAATTACCTACAGATATAAATAGCGGAGCTTATAATGAAAGTAAGAGCATCAGTAAAAAAAATATGTGATAACTGCAAAGTAATTAAACGTAAAGGCGTGGTAAGGGTTATTTGCAAAAATCCTAAACACAAACAACGTCAGGGTTAATATTTTAGGAAGGAGAACTTAATTGGCTCGTATATCGGGAGTAGATTTACCCAAGAATAAAAAAGTTTTATTTGGCTTACAATATATATTCGGTATTGGCCCAACAATCTCTAAAGAGATTCTATCAAAGTCGGGCGTTAACCCCGATAAGAAGGTGTCAGATTTAACTGATGAAGAAGTAGCTCAGATCAGAGCAGCTATAACTGCTGATTATAAGGTTGAAGGGGCGCTTCGCTCGGAAGTTCAGCAGAATATTAAAAGATTAATGGATATCGGAACATACCGGGGATTAAGGCACAGAAGAGGCCTTCCTGCCCGTGGTCAAAGAACCCGAACGAATTCCCGAACCCGTAAAGGTAAGAGGAAAACTGTCGCCGGTAAGAAGAAAACTCCGACTAAGAAGTAATTGAGATAACTGGAGGATATAAATTGGCTAAAGTTAGTAAAGAAAACAAAAAAGAAAACTCATGTGGATGCTAACGGAGTAGCTCATATAAAAGCTACTTTTAATAATGTGCACGTGACACTAACAGATATTTATGGTAATACTGTTTCCTGGTCGTCCGCAGGAAAAAACGGCTTTAAGGGATCAAGAAAAAATACCCCGTACGCTGCACAGGTTTCTGCAGAAGCTGCTGCTAAAGAAGCTTATGATCTTGGATTACGTAAAGTTGAAGTGCTGGTAAAAGGACCCGGATCCGGAAGAGAAGCAGCTATTAGAGCATTAAATACAGCTGGTCTGGAAATATCATCCATTAAAGATGTAACGCCAATACCTCATAATGGGTGCAGACCTCCTAAGAAAAGAAGAGTTTAAATTATTTTGGAGAATTAACTAAATGGCAAGATACACAGATTCAGTTTGCAAATTGTGCAGAAGAGAAAGACAAAAGTTGTTTTTGAAAGGACAGAAGTGCTTCACTGAAAAATGTCCTGTGGAGATAAGAAATTATCCACCGGGACAGCATGGAAATTCAAGAAGATCAAAGGTTTCTGAATATGGAATTCAGCTGCGTGAAAAGCAGAAAATTAAACGGATCTATGGATTACTGGAAACACAGTTCAGGCTTTACTTTGAGAAAGCTAATAAAGCTAAAGGAATTACAGGCGATAACCTTGTAAAAATATTGGAAAGCAGACTGGATAATGTTGTTTACCGTGTTGGTTTTGCCTCCTCCAGAAAACAGGCCAGACAACTTATAAGACACAGACATATAATAGTAAATGACCGACTCGTTGATATTCCGTCTTATATTCTCTCAGCCGGTGATATAATCAAAGTTAAGGAGAAGAGTAAAAAACTTGATGCCATTCATGGATCATTAAGACGAGTTAAAGATAGTACATATTCATGGCTGTCGATTGATAAAGCATCCCTGTCGGGAACATTTTTGCAGGTTCCGGAAAGAGTTGACGTTCCTCTAAATGCTAATGAACAGTTAGTCGTTGAGCTTTATTCAAAATAATAATTAGAATTTTAAGATTAATCTTAGAGGATAACTAAATGAGTGTTTCATATTTAAAAATGCCCGAAACTGTTGTATTAGATGAGTCAAGTTATTCGAATACCTATGGTAAATTTTCATTACAACCGCTCGAACGCGGATATGGCGTAACGCTTGGCAATTCACTGAGACGAGTGTTACTTTCTTCACTAACTGGTGCTGCCATAACCTCTGTAAAATTCAGCGGTGTATTGCACGAATTCACTACTATAGAAGGTGTTGTTGAAGATGTTTCTGAAATTATATTGAACCTGAAACAGGTACGTATGAAACTCCTCAGTAAGAAACCTAACAAAATTGAAATTTCTTTTAATGGTGAAGGCGAATTTACAGCTTCAGATATTCAGAAAAGCAGTAACGAAATAGAAATTCTTAATCCTGAACTTCATATTGCTACCGTGAATAAAAGTGCAAAGTTTGATATTGAACTTAGAGTCGGTAAGGGAACTGGATATGTTCCTTCCTCAGAAAATGTTTCTCCCGATCAGACCATAGGTGTGATTCCAATTGATTCTATATTTACACCGATTAAAAACATCAAGTATGATGTTGAAAATGTGAGAATAGGTGATAAAAATGATTATGAGAAATTAACTATTGAAATTTACACAGACGGATCAATTACTCCCGATGATGCGCTTACACAGGCTGCAAAAATATTAAGGGACCATATCCAGCTGTTCATTAATTTCGATATTGAGCAGGAAGAAGAACAGGCTGTTAGTCAGAAGGATACGGAATTTGAGAGGGTGAGAAAGATACTCTTAACCTCTGTAGATGATCTGGAATTAAGCGTGAGATCTCATAACTGCCTGAAAGCTGCAAATATAAAGAATCTTGCTGAACTCGTCAGAAGAGATGAATCTGAAATGCTCAGATTCAGAAATTTTGGAAGGAAATCACTGGCAGAACTGATGGAGATCGTAGAAAATATGGGACTTGAGTTCGGAATGGATGTAGACAAGTACCTTAAGGAAGAAACTGAAACAAACTAATCTTGAATTAAAGGCTTATCAATGAGACATAGGACTAAAGGAAGAAAATTAAAAAGAACTGCAAGCCACCGCGCTGCTTTAATGAATGCACTTGCAACTTCATTGTTGAGGTATAAAAGAATAAAAACCACAGAAGCGAAGGCTAAAGAGGCCAGAAAGCACGTTGAAGCTCTTATTACCAAGGCAAGGAAAAACGACCTCCATTCAATGAGACAGGTGATGAGTCATATTCATGATAAAGAAGTTGTGAAAGAGCTTTTCAGCGAAATAGTACCTAAAATAGGTGATCGCCCGGGGGGATACACAAGGGTTATTAAGCTCGGCAACAGGATCGGTGATGCGGCAAGTATGGCTATACTTGAACTGGTTGATTACAATGATGTTATTAATGCTAAGGCAGAAGAACATAAAGAGAAGAGAGAGGAAAGACGAGCCAGGAAAGAAGCTGATAAGAGCCGGGAGATTCCTGATGCACAGGTGGTTGAAGAGACGCCTGCAGAAAAGAATAAATAAGAAATATAAATTATTCTATAAAAAGAGTAACCGGTTTCCGGTTACTCTTTTTTATTATATGCCAATGTTTGAACAACAGCAATTTATAAAATCTGTTTATGATATAAAGGAACTACCCAGGGAAAGGTTGCCCGAGGTTATTTTATGCGGGAGGTCAAATGTTGGCAAATCCTCTTTCATCAATTCTTTGTTTAACAGGAAGAACCTGGCGAAAATAAGTTCTACCCCTGGTAAAACCAGGTCAATAAATTATTACCGGATCGATGATAATTTTTATCTGGTTGATTTACCAGGATATGGATATGCAAAAACCAGTCTGAAAGAAAGAGAATACTGGGGCCGTATCATCTCAGAATACATCTCAAATTCCGGGTATATCTCACTGGCAATCCACCTCATAGACAGTCGCCATAATCCGACAGAGCTTGACATAAATCTTAATAAATTATTAAAAGTATCTAAAATACCTTACCTTATGCTGTTAAATAAGTCCGATAAACTTAAACAATCAGAAATAATGACATCTAAAAAGAATATCCGGCTGTATTTTCCGGAATTAATAGATGGTGAAAATTTATTGCTTCATTCTGCAGTTAAGAAAACAGGGAGGAAGGAGATACTTAAACATCTTGCCAATCTATACTATGTATGAGAGATTAAATCTTCCTGAGTTTGCTATTATTAAGCAGTAAGTATATATTTACTGCAATTTTTATCTTCCAATTTTTCACTAGAATATGGATCGAAGACAAAAAAAACGAATCCTGATTTTCTCGCTGGTTCCTGTTCTGGCTGCTGTTTTATTTCTAACAGATGATCCCATAATCAGGCTGATTACGATTGCCGTAATCATTATCTATGTTGCTTTTATAATATTCCTTCGCGATTCCATCCGGTTTGATAAATCATTTTCCTCACTCGATTCTGAAGAAGATCTGCCTGATGTTCCAAGTGAACCAAGAGCTGATATCGAAGAGTCATTCAAAATAATTTCAGGTAATAAACCCGAAATTATTACTGCCGATAACTATGTGCCTGAATACAGCACAGCTAAAACAACTCTCAAACCTCCTGATCTGAAAGAAAGGTTTGAAGAGATTGCAAACGAAGCCCTTCCGGAGGAGGTAGGGCATGACGGGCAGTTCGGGTTCGTTCTTGAAAAAATGCTTACAGTAATTAAGGAAGCTTACTCTGCAAATACAGCTATCTTTTTCTGGTATAACAAAAAGAAGGATAAGCTCTCAATCGAAAAATATATCTCTAATTGTGATGAGCTTGTAAACCGCAAATTGGATATCGAAGATGATATCCTCAGCAAGATAGTTCAGAAAGGTGAGCCTGAACTGATCAGCGATATATCACCCGCCGCTGAGGCCGATGTAATTAGATATTATTCAGCGGTACAGGGTATAAGAAGCTTTGTGGGAGTTCCGCTGTTTTATGATAAATCGCTTATTGCGATTATAGCAGTAGATTCGAAGGTTGGAGATGCCTTCGGAATCGAAACTATTTATGCACTCGGCAGGTTTGTCCGCGTTATAACAATGATAATTTCTATTTTTGAAGAAAAACATGCTGACAATGTTTCGCAGCAAAGATTAAAAGGACTGCTCAACTTAATAGGACCGGAAAGTAAATTTAACTCTGATTCTGAGCTGATCCAGACGATTTATAATTCTGTGGGTTTTCTTCTGAACTGGGATGCTTTCGCATTCGTCTATTTTTACCCTCTCGAACAGAAGTTCAGGACAGTAAAGATAATTAATAACACATCGCTTAAGTATATAGGGGAAAGTCTTGAAATTGAATTGAATGGAACGCTCGTGGGAAAAAGCATTATCACTGGTATCCCGGTAAAAATTGACGATACATCTGGCGAGCAGTATAAAAGGTATTCAAAAATCGAAGATGTAAGTTTCGATGGTTCTTTCCTATCAATGCCTCTGATCTATAATAATCAGAACTATGGAGTGCTATGTTTTGAAAGCCTTAAAAAGAATGCTTTTTCAAATGCAGATGTTCAGTTCCTTAAAAATGCTATGAATATCTTATCATTCGTGATTTATTCCTACTCAACTCAGGCTCTGCTGAAGAGTTACCTGGCAGTGGATGTAGAGACAAAAGTACTGAACGCTGATACATTCAAAGAAAGACTTAGTGCTGATCTTATCAAAGCTGAAAAAGTACAAGCTTCTGGTGCGGTGGCATTGATAAGAATTGATGATTTCCTGGAACAGGAATCCTTGTTCGACGGAAATCCTTTACCAAAGGTGCTTACGACTGTGGCTGAAACTATAAGGAAGGAAATGACACCCCTTAATTTGTTTGGCAGAATAGGAGATAAAGTTTTTGCTGTTTATTTCTTCAGTTCTAATACAAAAGAGGTTTTCCTATGGGCCGAAAAACTCAGAGTTAAAATAGCCAGGAAACCAATCGCAGTAGTTTCAAAGCAGTCTACGTACACTATTTCTGTCGGGGTCGCCTCTTCTACAGGAAAAATCGATGTTGATGAAGTTCTGCATAATGCGGACCTCGCTCTGCAGAAAGCTCTTGAAAGAGGCGGTAATACTGTCAGGAACATTAACTAACCACTTGTAACAGTTAAGAAGTGAATAATTTTTTTCTTATTATCCTCGATGGTGTGGGAATTGGTGAATTACCCGATGCTGACGATTACGGCGATACCGGCAGCAATACATTAAAACATATCTCTGAACAGGTGGAGTTAAAACTTCCAAACCTACAGAAGCTAGGATTGGGAAATATAGAACATTTAAGAGGAGTACCTCTTATATCTACACCGCTTGCATCCTTTGGAAAATTACAGGAAGTTTCAAAAGGAAAGGATTCTATAACAGGGCATTGGGAACTTGGAGGGTTATATGTCGATATTGATTTTTCATATTTTCCAGATGGGTTCCCTAATGAAATTATAGAAAAGTTTAAAAGACTGACCGGATGCCTCGGAGTTCTGGGAAATAAGGCAGCTTCGGGTACAGAAATAATTAAAGAGTTAGGCGCGGAACACCTGAAGACCGGCTTTCCGATTATTTATACATCAGCTGATTCCGTATTTCAAATTGCCTCTCATGAAGAGATAATTCCTCTTGATAGACTGTATAAAATCTGCGAAATAACAAGAGAACAGGTCCTAACAGAACCTTTAAAGGTTGGGAGGGTGATAGCACGACCTTTTACAGGTGAAGCGGGAAATTTTAAACGAACTACTGGCCGCAAAGACTATTCTATTGATCCTCCCGAAAAAACAATCCTCGATTTACTCTTGGTAAATAATATAAATACAGTAGCCATAGGCAAAATAAATGATCTCTTTAATCACCGGGGTATAAGTCATCCCCGTAAGACAACATCGAATGAGGAAGGCTGCAAGCAATTGCTGAAAGCCTCCAGGGAGTTCTCAGGTAGTTTTATCTTTGCCAACCTGGTGGATTTTGATGTTTATTTCGGGCATCGAAACGACCCCAAAGGTTTTGCTGATGCCTTGAGTAGATTTGATGATTTCTTACCTGAATTTCTTAAAAGTCTTGACAGCAGCGATGCTGTGATTATAACTGCGGATCATGGAAATGACCCTACCACTGTCAGTACAGATCACAGCCGAGAATACGTTCCCTTGCTATTTTATTATCAGCAAAGTGCGATAAGAAATCTTGGAACAAGGAAGACGTACTCAGATGCAGGAAAAACCGTATCCGATTTTTTTAAAGTCAGTAATAACTTAAAAGGCGAGAGCTTTTTAAGATAACCAGGGTGTCTTTAAAGCTGTATTAATCACACTTTCTTTCCCAAGCTTAAAACAGAGAATTGTATTTTTTAAAAATGAAAAGTATATTAACCCCGTTTATTACTATAAATGAATCATAAGGATGGATTAAATGTTTCTGGGAAAAGTAATCGGAACTGTCTGGTCGACCAGGAAAGATGAAAATCTGGTTGGTGCTAAATTTCTTATAGTAAGACAGCTGGATCTCGAGCTGAAGGAGAAGGATAATTTTGTTGTAGCTGTCGACAGCGTTGGAGCCGGTGAAGGGGAAATAGTACTGGTTGCTACCGGGAGCTCATCGAGGCAGACCGAATTCACCAAAAATAAACCGGTTGATGCTGTAATTATGGCAATCGTTGATAAACTTGACGTTGCTTTGAAGGAATACCTCTCAAATCAGGAAGCTTAGAAGGATTCTTAAAATAAGGATAATTAAACCACACCGAAGATTAATTTTTAATGGTATAATAATTGTTTCTTGGAGTAGTAATTGGAAATATATGGGCCACCCGAAAATACAGTGCCCTTAATAACTTTAAGCTGATGTTCGTTCAGCCGATCAATTCTGAATATATGAATACCGGTGACCCAATTGTGGCTGTAGACACTGTCGGGGCCGGCCCCGGGGAAACAATAATATATATTACCGCTTCAGAAGCAGTAATACCCCTGCCTGTGGATATGGCTCCGGTTGATGCTTCTATTGTCGGTATTGTTGATACGATTAATCCATAATTATCTGGAGATTTGTTGTGAGGATAACAAAACAGTTTACCAACCGGGAGAGTCAGTCGCTTGATAAATACCTTCAGGAAATAGGAAGGGTGGACCTTTTAAGAGCGGAACAAGAAATTGAGTTAGCCATTAAGATCAGGAATGGTGATCACGCAGCGCTGGAAATTCTTACAAAAGCAAACCTGAGATTTGTAGTTAGTGTAGCCAAGCAGTATCAGAACCAGGGACTCTCACTCGGTGACCTGATAAATGAAGGCAACCTGGGATTAATAAAAGCCGCTAAAAGATTCGATGAAACCAGGGGATTTAAATTCATATCCTACGCTGTATGGTGGATCCGCCAGTCAATTCTGCAGGCCCTCGCAGAGCAATCACGAATTGTACGTCTTCCTCTTAACCGCGTCGGTGCTCTTAACAAGATAGGTAAAGCATACAGCAATCTCGAACAGGAATTTGAAAGAGAGCCAAGCGCGCTTGAACTTGCTCAGGAACTCGATATGGATGTAAACGAGGTGGCCGATAATCTTAAAATAGGAGGCAGACATGTCTCGATGGATGCTCCCTTTGCCCAGGGAGAGGAGAACCGTCTGCTGGATGTTATTGAAGATGATCAACAACCCTCACCCGATTATATTCTTATGAATGAATCGTTGAAGAGTGAGATCCAAAGGGCTCTGTCAACTCTATCTAACCGTGAGGCTGAAGTTATAAAACTTTATTTTGGATTAAACAAAGAACATTCGATGACTCTTGAGGAGATAGGCGAGCGCTTTAACCTTACCCGCGAAAGAGTCAGGCAGATAAAAGAGAAAGCTATCCGACGTCTTAGGCATGCTTCCAGAAGTAAAAATCTGAAAACGTATCTCGGCTGATTAAATGTTCCAAATCTCTATTAAAAATGTCTTTCTCTTATTCTACTTCGCAGTAATTTCAGGTATTATGGGTTGTTCATCATCTTCGTATACATCAAGATACGACACTGATAATAAAGAAAAGGAATCTGCTGAGCATCAGCGCTTTTCTGATAAAGAAGATTTTACCTCCCCTAGCGACTCCCTTGCAGAAGATGATGACGAGATTCCTGATGATAAGGGGGTTGATATAGCCTCTGTCATGAATCAGCTGAAATCGGAAAATATATCGACTGACATCGATGCCGATAACGGTACGATGAAAGAAAAAGTGCTCATGGAAATTATTAAATATCTAAATACCCCTTACAAATACGGCGGTAATTCTACAAACGGGATTGATTGTTCAGCATTTACACAAACGGTGTTTCATAATGTTCTATCCCTCGATCTGAATAGATCTGCGAGAGAACAATACACCCAGGGGATTGAGATTGATACCAGGGAGAAACTTAAATTCGGAGACCTCGTCTTCTTCAATACCCGCAGAAGGGTCCGGCCTGGCCATGTCGGAATCTATATTGGCGATAATCTTTTTGCCCACGCAAGTTCCAGAAATGGAGTGATCGTTTCATCGCTGGATCAGGATTATTACTCAAAGCGTTTTATGGGAGGCAGAAGAATCGAAGAAGAGAGTGTTTTTTAAATACCCGTAACTGCTGTCATATTACCCCATCACATTTTATTATTAACTTAATCTTTTAATTTATTCTTTCTGGAAACCTGATGCGACGGTACTTTTCTTTCCTTATTATCTCAATGATCTGTTTTTCTAATGTATCATTCCCTGGAAATCAAGGTGATAAGGGTGAAGATTCTCTAAACACTACCATGACTTCTCCTTCCGCTTACCAGTTGATCAAATACGATTTTAACAAAAGTTTAAATGATGGCTGGGATTTACTTAGAGCACCGGCGCAATTCACGGGCGGGGAATGGGCCATTACAGGAACAATCCTGGGGGGTACTGCTCTTTCAATGCTCCTCGATAATGATGTTAGACGGGCTGTAAGGAGGAACCAGACAGGTACTCTTGATGATGTTACGAAAGCCGGTCAGTACTACGGTGAAGTTGTTCCTGCCGTCTCACTGTCAGCAGGTATATATGCAGCAGGCCTTATTTTTAATGACCGATCTGTTTCGCTCACGGGCAGACTTCTGGCCGAGTCCCTGCTTTATGCAGGTACGATCAATATACTTCTTAAAATGTTATTCTCCCGAAGTCGTCCTTATAATAACAATGGCAATACTGATTTTGGAAATTATAATTTCAATAATGATAATTATTCAATGCCGTCGGGACATACGACTGTAGCATTTACGGTGTCTACTGTCCTTTCTGAACGAATAAATAATGTGTATGCAACCATTGGATTATACGGACTTGCAGCACTGACAGCTTATCAGAGAATTTATTCCGACAATCACTGGTTTTCAGATACCATTCTTGGTGCTGCACTCGGAGTTGTAATAAGCAGGGCGGTGGTAAACCTAAATCGGATGGATCCCTATGAAGATAGTCTACCTGAGCTGACTGCTTTTCCTATAAGAGGTGGTTTCAGCCTGGGATTAAATTATCGTTTTTAGCCTGGAGCCTCGGAGAAGGAGTCGTCGGGTAATCTGCTTGGGAATGAATCAGGTCAATACGAATACTGGTTTTATGTCCACTCTCCCCGGTTTCTACAAAATTCATTAATTCTTACTAGAACACTGATATACCTTACATTATGTAGGCTATTGAAGATTCGCTGGTATGTATTAGCTGTTCTAATTCGTATAAACTTATATGAATATGAACTTACAAAGATTAGACCTGGTTGGTATATACTGAAAAGCCGGATGCTAAGTCATCCGGCTTCTTCGAAAAGTAAATTTAAAATCTCTTAGCTGCAGCCTGAAGTTGAACCACAGGTCATACACTTAAGGCAGGTCCCATTTCTCACCATTGTCATACTCTGGCACTCTGTACATATATCTCCAGTATAACCTGCTTCAATTGCACGTCTGACTTTGGAAGTTATACTATTGTTTACCTGGGCAACTCCTTCAGGATGTTTTGCATACTTTCCTTCTCTGGACGAAGATGAATTAGAACCCTTGCTTTTATTGAATTCTATCACTCTCTCGCTTACAACTTCTTCACTCTCAAATTCCGGTTCGATTATTTTTTTTACTATACTGTGTGAAGTTTTGGTTTTTACCTCATCATCTGCATGTGAAAGGTCGTTTCTGCCGAGATAGGTAACTGCAAGTTCACGGAAAATATAATCAATCACGGAAGTTGCCATTTTGATTTTCTCGTTTCCGGAAACGATACCACTTGGTTCGAAACGTGTGAAGACGAATGCGTCAACAAATTCTTCCAGCGGAACGCCATGCTGAAGACCGAGGGAAATGGAGATAGCAAAACAGTTTAAGAGACTTCTGAAAGCGGCGCCTTCCCGGTGCATATCGATGAAGATTTCCCCTAGCTGCCCATTGTCATATTCACCGGTTCTGATATAAACAGACTGACCGTTGATCTTAGCCTTCTGGGTATAGCCTGTTCTTCTGTCAGGCAGTCTTCTTCTTTTGGCTATATACCTGTGGATTATCTTTTCAGCTACTTTTATGATATCATTATTTTCCTTGTCCTCAAGAAGTGCTTCAAGTTCTTCTTCGCTTACAGAATTAAGAGGCTGAGAAAGTTTTGAGCCATCGCGGTAAAGAGCATTTGCTTTAATGCCGAGTTTCCATGACTGTACGTAGGCATCTTTTATATCTTCCACACTAGCCTGGTTAGGAAGGTTTATAGTTTTTGAGATTGCTCCGGATATGAAAGGTTGTGCAGAAGCCATCATTCTGATATGCGCTATAGAACGAATGAACCTTGTCCCTTTTTTACCACATTTGTTCGCGCAGTCGAACACAGGGTAATGCTCATGCTTAAGGAATGGTGCTCCCTCTACAGTCATCGTTCCGCACACATAATCATTTGCAGAAGCAATTTCCTGTTTTGAAAAACCTAATGCAGTAAGCAGGTTGAAATCATAGTCATCTATATCATCTTCCGGAATATTAAGTTTCTTTGTCAGGAAGTCTATTCCAAGGGTAAATTTGTTGAAGGCAAAACTTAGCTCGAAAACTGAGGGAAGAAACCGTTCAATTTTAACAAGAGCCTCATCCGTAAAACCTTTAGCTTTAAGGGATTCGTGATTTATATAAGGACAGCCTTCCAGAGAACCTGAACCTTTTGCATATCTCACAATTTCATTTATCTGATCTTTATTATAACCAAGTCTTTCCAGTGCAGGGGGAATGGACTGATTTATAATCTTGAAATAGCCGCCGCCGGCAAGTTTTTTGAATTTAACCAGGGCGAAATCTGGTTCAACGCCGGTGGTATCACAATCCATTACAAGTCCGATTGTTCCGGTGGGAGCAATTACTGTAACCTGTGCATTCCTGAAGCCGTACTGACTGCCCATCTCAAGAGCAAGATCGGCATCCTCCCTGGCAGCTTTGAGCAGGTCTGAAGGACAGTACTTCGGGTTTATTCCCACAGGATAGGTTGCTAAATCCTCATATTCTTCATGAGGTACATTATATGCTGCCCTGCGATGGTTTCTTATAACCCTCAGCATTGCTTCCTTATTTCTTTCATACTTGCTGAAAGGACCAGCCTCTTTTGCCATTTCTGCAGAGGCTGCATATGAGGTCATATGCATGATCGCGGTTAATGCACCACAAATCGCAAAACCTTCATTGCTGTCGTACGGAATACCCTGAAGCATTAATAACGAACCCAGGTTTGCATAGCCAAGACCGAGAGTCCGGAAATCATAACTCAACCTGGCAATTTCTTTGCTTGGGAATTGAGCCATAAGAACACTTATCTCCAGAACCATTGTCCACAGCCTTACAGCGTGACGGTAAGGATCTATTGAGAACTTCTTCGATTCTGAGTTGTAAAACTTTACGAGGTTCAGAGAAGCAAGGTTGCAGGCAGTATCATCGAGAAACATATACTCGCTGCAGGGATTAGATGCCTTTATTTCACCGTCAGCTGGACAAGTATGCCATTCGTTTATTGTTGAATGAAATTGAATTCCGGGATCTGCACAGGACCATGCAGCATAGCTGATATCTTCAAATAATTCCCTGGCTCTTAATGTTTTACAAGGCTTCGGCGTATGGTTTTCTTTTTTTGCTTTTTTCTTTTCGGTTCTCCAGTATAAATTCCAATCACCATCATTCTGAACGGCTTCCATGAACTTATTAGTTACTCTTATCGAGTTATTTGAATTTTGTCCGGATACCGTTGCATAAGCATCGGAATTCCAATCGACATCATAAATCGGAAACTCAATTGATTTGAACCCGAGCTTGGCAAGCTGGATTACTCTTTCTATATAATTATTAGGTATTTCTGCTCTTCTGGCTTCCAATACCTCATGTTTTAGTTTCTTGTTAAAATTCTTATTGAACCGATCGTTTTCCGGATGTTCATCATAGCATGCTTTCATGATGGCATTCAGGTGATAATTACACAGCTTTGACCCGGCTACCAATGAAGCAACTTTCTGTTCTTCTGCAACTTTCCAGTTTATATACTCTTCTATATCCGGATGGTCAAGATCCAGGGTTACCATTTTGGCCGCACGGCGGGTGGTACCGCCTGATTTAATCGCTCCGGCGGATCTGTCGCCTATCTTTAGGAATGACATAAGCCCGGAAGATTTACCTCCGCCGCTTAGAGGTTCATTCATACCTCTTATTTCAGAGAAATTTGAACCTGTGCCTGAGCCGTATTTAAATAATCTGGCTTCACGTACCCAGAGGTCCATTATTCCACCTTCATTAACCAAGTCGTCGCTAACAGATTGAATAAAGCAGGCGTGAGGTTGAGGATGAGTATAAGCATCAGCAGAGGCAGTAAGCTCACCGGTTTTGTAATCTACATAATAATGTCCCTGTGAGGGGCCGGTAATTCCGTAAGCCCAGTTAAGACCTGTATTGAACCACTGCGGACTATTAGGTGCGGCCATCTGGTTAGCCAGCATATACATCATCTCATCATAGAAAGCTTTTGCATCTTCCTCACTATCAAAATAACCTGCCTGCCAGCCCCAGTATGTCCAGTTTCCTGCAAGTCTGTGAAAAACCTGCCGCGCATCAGTCTCTGATGAACTTCTTTCTTTCTCCGGAAGCTGCTCCAGTTTATCCTGGTCAGCCTTTGAGGGCTGCAGCCATGACGGAACACCTTTCTCCCTTACTTTTTTTAATAGCTTCGGAACACCTGCCTTGCGGAAATATTTTTGTGCGATTATATCAGTTGCAACCTGCGACCATTGTGACGGCACATATACATCTTCCATATGAAAAACAATAGACCCATCAGGATTCTTTATTTCACTCACTCTTTTAACAAAATCAAATGAAGATAGGGGATCTTCTCCTGCGCTTGTAAACAATCTTTTAATCTGCATTAATACTCCCGGACTTAATGTGATTTATCAAAGGTTAATTTTCTTTTCTAAAAAATAAATGAGCTTTCTTTTAAAAGAGACGTCACTTTAATTTGAATAAATCTTCTGTAAATATATATGTCTTTCATTAGGATAATTTGGGTTGAAAGTTTTTGCTGCGACTGAACAGAAACTAAAAAATTTTTTTCTGAAAGGAAATATTCAGGCGAAAAAAATTTATTCTTGAACTCATCTAATTGTACAAACATTATCATATTTTTTTTCAAAAACAAAAAAGAAATTTTCCTAATTAATTTGCTTCTCATACTATTTTTCTTACAACCTTATAAATAAAAGGTTTCATCAATAATTCATCCCCTTAATGGGTAAAAATAGTTTGATATAATTCGTATCAGCAAACCCATGTGATATCTTAACTATCTATCATATTGGAGTGATTCCTTTCTTTTTGTTTTTTATTTTTGACCATGTGATCCTGTAGTTGTTTTAAATCACAGTCTTTGGAGATATATTGGGCGACGATAAAGTAATTGAGATTAACAACCTGAGTAAAGAATTCAGGGAAGTAAAAGCTGTGAACAGCCTCAACCTGAACGTTTACGAAGGAGATGTATTTGGATTTTTAGGACCAAACGGGGCTGGTAAAAGTACCACCATCAGGATGATGATGTCTCTCATAAGTCCAAATGAAGGGGAGATCAAAATCTTTGGAAAATCGCTCAAAAAGGAAAGAAATTCTATACTCAGACGTATCGGTGCAATCGTTGAAAAGCCCGATTTTTACGGGTACCTGAGTGCATATAAGAACCTTGAAATCCTGGGCAGGATTTCAGGGATTGATGCATCAAAGAAGAAAATAATGGAAGTGCTGGAACTTGTAGGATTGGAAAGAAGGTACGACAGTAAGGTGAAAACATTTTCTCATGGGATGAAACAGAGACTTGGCCTTGCACAGGCCCTGCTGCATGATCCCGACCTGATAATTCTTGATGAACCAACCACCGGTCTCGATCCCCAGGGTATGAAGGAAATAAGAGAGCTCATTATTCATCTGAGCAGGGACAAAAAAAAGACGCTCTTTTTGTCTTCACATATTTTGTATGAGGTAGAGCTTGTTGCGAATAGAATGATCATAATTAATAAAGGCAAAACAATTGTTGAAGGAAGGGTAACCGAGTTGTTAAATATGAGCAAGCTAAAGGTGACATTTGAAGTAAATGACTCTTTAAAAGCAAAGGAAATACTAGGTACTACTGATTTTATTAATGATCTTGAATCTGTAGCAAAAAACTCATTGATTTTCTCTCTACCTTCAGAGAAGATTGCACCGCTTAACCGATATTTGGTGGAGCATGAAATTGAAGTCAGTGCCGTTGTTCCAACCAGGTCACTTGAAGAATATTTTCTTAACATTACAGAGAAAGCTTCTTAATGTCTATACTTATCAGGATAGAACTTTTCAAAATATTTAAGAAATGGAGAAGCTACATAGGCTTCCTGGTTATCGCTGTTATAGTCCCGATTATAAATTTTGCTATGCTGGCTGAAGGTGAAAAATCTCTGGATTTTATGACCAGGAACCTTCAGCAGTCTTTTGTCTTCGTCGGCAACCTCCTTAACGGATACCTTATTTCATATTTCATACTTACCAGCCTGGCTGTGCATATTCCTTTCCTTATTGCACTTGTTGCTGGCGACCTCCTTGCCGGAGAAGCCACCGCAGGTACTTACCGTCTCCTGCTGACCCGTCCCGTGTCAAGGATGAAGATCGTAACTGCAAAATTTATCGCGGGCCTTATTTATTCCAACTTGCTCGTCTTATGGCTGGCTGTAATAAGTCTTGGACTGGGAATTGTTATGTTCGGTGTGGGTGAACTGATTGTAATTAAGAGCAGCGGTATAATAATCTTTTCAAGGGGAGATGTTTTCTGGAGGTTTTTAATTGCCTATGGATTTGCCGGACTAAGCATGACTGTAGTTACAGCACTTGCTTTCTTTTTCTCTTCTCTTGTAGAAAATGCAATCGGACCTATTATTTCAACGATGGCAGTGATAATAGTTTTCATCATACTCTCAGCAATACAGGTAGATTTCTTCAGAAACCTCGAACCATATCTGTTTACCACTTATATGTCGTCATGGAGAATGCTTTTCGACGACCCGGTTGATTTCGCTGGCTTTTTTAAGTCAGTCGCAATACTCTCTGGTCATATTGTCGTACTGTTTTCCTTAACCGCTTTCATTTTTAAGAGAAAAGACATCCTTACGTAAAGGAAAAAAGGAAATATAATGATAATTAAAAAACTGATAATTTTACTTCTTGTAACAACAGCCTCATTTGCAC
Source organism: uncultured Bacteroidota bacterium (assembly GCA_963839165.1). Classification (GTDB taxonomy): domain Bacteria; phylum Bacteroidota; class Ignavibacteria; order Ignavibacteriales; family Ignavibacteriaceae; genus DATFVA01. The sequence goes on from CAWIUG010000045.1 coordinate 93,516, forward strand.
AGGATCTTAAGCCCGAAGATGTTATTGAAAGGGTGAAAGATAATTTCGCAAAGGTAAATGATTATGAAGTTAATGTTAATATAAAAGTAGATGTGAATTTTCTGAAAGTTCCTGAATCGAAAGCAAAGATATATTATAAACAACCAGATAAGATCAGGTTGAAATCAGAAGGGTTTGCTCTTCTTCCGAAGGAAGGTCTCAATTTTTCTCCGTACAGCTTCTTACAGGGAGATTATACTTCCATTTTCGATAAGGATCGGGAGGTTGACGGCAGGCCGTGTTACACGGTAAAAATTATTCCGCTGGGTGATAGAGGCGACCTTATCCTTACAACATTATTAATCGATAAGGACAAGTTTATCATAAGGAAGATTGAATCAACTACAAAAACGAACGGAACTTTTTCAATTGATCTGAAATATGACAATAATATTAAATATCCTCTCCCTTCCTCGATGATATTCACCTTTAATGTTCAGAAGATGCAGATGCCTAAAGAAATTACAGGTGATATCGGCGGAGAAGACAGTTCGGAAAAAGAGAATCAGCATAAGGAAAAAACGACCACGGGTAAGGTATACATCAATTATTCTGATTACAAAGTTAATAAGGGGATACCTGACAGTGTTTTTGAGGAAGATAAAAAGTAAGAGGCTGATCCCGTACCAGGTACTCTCTTAACAATAATTAAAAAGGGGAACAGGTTACCAACTACTCCGTGTATTTTCTGAAAATTACTGAAGTATTATGACCCCCGAATCCGAAAGCATTACTAAGGGCTATATTAACCTCTCTATCCTGCGGCTTATTGAAGGTATAATTAAGATCGCATTCAGGATCGGGGTTTTCAAAATTTATAGTAGGAGGGATCCGGCTGTTATTTATTGCAAGAATTGAGGCTATTGCTTCTACAGCACCTGCAGCCCCGAGAAGATGACCGGTCATACTCTTGGTGGATGAAAGATTTACCTCGTATGCATAATCTCCGAAAACTTTCTTGACTGCCTTTGTTTCACCAATATCTCCCAGAGTGGTCGAAGTTCCATGCATATTGATATAATCAATATCCTGCGGCGAAATTCCTGCATCTTTTATTGCCATTTCCATAGCAAGTACGGCTCCTATCCCTTCCGGATGAGGCGCGGTAATATGATAAGCATCGGCAGAAAGACCCATTCCTACTACCTCTGCGTAAATTTTCGCTCCTCTTTTCTTAGCATGATCTAGTTCTTCAAGTACCAGACTTCCGCCGCCTTCACCCATAACAAAGCCGTCTCTGGTAGCATCAAAAGGTCTGCTTGCTGTTTCGGGCGAATCATTCCTGGTTGATAAAGCTTTCGAAGCATTGAACCCGGCCATACCTATTTCATTTATTGCAGCTTCACTCCCGCCGGTAAGTATCATATCTGCTTTATCCTGTTTAATCAGCATAAAGGCGTCAATCATATTATTGTTGGCTGTTGCACAGGCAGAAACAATGCAGTAATTGGGTCCGCGAAAACCATAATGAATTGAAATATAGCCTGCAGCGATATCGGGTATAAGCATTGGTATGAAAAACGGTGATACACGGTCAGGTCCCTGAGTATTATTTATTACCGACTGCTGATAGAAAGTGCCAATACCTCCAATCCCGCTGCCGTATATTACGCCTGTCCTTGACCTTTCTTCATCTGACAACTCACTGTGATTAAGCCGGGCGTCTTCTATTGCCTGTCCCGCTGAAGCCAGGGCATACTGAGCATACCGGTCAAGGCGCCGTGCAGTTTTTTTATCCATATAATTTAATGGATCAAAATCTTTAAGTTCGCAGGCAAATTTAGTTTCAACCCTTGAGGCATCAAAACCCTTAATCATTGCTGAACCGCTTTTCCCATTCATCATGTTCTCCCAGAATTCCGCGGGTGATAACCCGATTGGAGTAAGAGCCCCTATTCCGGTAACGACAACTCTTCTGGTATTATCTGACATAAAATTTCCTGTTTATTTAGGCTTAATTATTCTTTAAGATAAAAATTTAAGCTGTAAAGATAAAAACTTTTAACGATAAACTCTTATTTTTTATTGTTAAACGTTTCTTCTCCCAGCCGGAACACAATCCAGTCATCCATTGGTTTAGCCCCCATATTCTTATAGAAATTGATGGCTGATTCATTCCAATCGAGCACAACCCATTCTACCCTTCCACAGTCCTGCTCTCTGGCAAGTTCAATTAGGTAATTCAGCAGCGCTTTTCCAATGCCTTTATTTCTAAATTCGGGACGAACATACAGATCTTCAAGGTAGATACCGGGTTTCCCTTTAAAGGTTGAAAAATTGTAAAAGAATAGAGCCTGGCCTGCCGCCACACCCTCATATTCGGCGATCACTACATAAGCGTACTTTGTTTTACCGAAAAGATTTCGTTCAAGCATATCTTCATCCGCCGTAACTGAATGTGAGAGTTTTTCATAGTCGGCAAGTTCACGGATCAGTGTATAAATCAGCGGAATATCCTTCCTTGAAGTTTCACGTATTGTAAGTTTATCATTTATCCTTTTCACTCAAATTCCTTTTTGAATATCGGGCGTTAATAAAAATCGCTAATTCGGCAAACGCATAACCAAAAATTAAACCGAGTACAGCTCCTCCTAAAATATCGGATGGGTAATGAAGTCCAAGGTAAACTCTTGATAGTGCTATCAGAGATGCTGTAATAAACAGTACCCATTTAAGCCGGGGAAAAAGTCTGTAATAAAATATAGCTGCGGCAAAGTTATTGAATGCATGATTCGAGGGAAAAGAGTATGATCCCGTACAGCCAAGCGGGGTGATAGCATCATTCAAAGCGTTGCAGGGTCTTAATCTATGGATTAAATCCTTTATCAGATGACTACCGGTTTGATCAGTAATAACAATCAGGAGTATTACACCAATAGCAGCTATTTTTCCCTTTGTCCCTCCTTTGAAGTAACTGATCCCCAGAAGGATTATGTAGGCTATATACCAGTTGTTCACATTCGTGATGAGAGAAAAAAATCTGTCACCGAAGCCTGTGGAGAGACTATGGTTGATAAAATAAAATACCGAAAGATCTATCGAATAAAGGAAGTCGGCCATCGAAATCTGCCAGAGAAAATTAAAAATATTTCTAAATATATCAATTAAGACGATATAAGGGTAAAAGTTATAAAAAAATGATTTATTCCTTATTATATTTTTAGTAGATTTGTTCTGAATTTTATGGTAAGGGAACATGCCCTCTGGAAGTGATTCACGATTCGCCGATTTATTTAATCGGTCTAAAATATTCTTAACTCATGAAAGGGAAACACAACTTAAACAGGAATCCAAGGAACAATTAATCGTTCCTCTTAAGATCCTCGCTCTCCTTATCGCTGTTTCCGAACTTTTCGCAATGATCTTTGAAGTAAGGCACTTCTCTGATCTTTCCTACGAAGTTTATTTTATAAGGCTCACGGCCACGCTGGCTTCCTTAATCATACTGGGATTGCTGGGAACCAAAAAGGGAAGAGAAAACCCAATCATCCTTGTGCATTCACTTCTGCTGGTTATTATACTTTCTTCCGGGTACATGATATTGCTGATTCCTTCTACGCTCATAGTTAATGTTCAGATAGTTGCCCTCATAATATTTACCTCCGCATTATTCCTCAGCTGGGATGTAAAAAACCAGATAATTGTTTCCATTTATTACAATCTTGTATTTGCAACCGCAATACTCCTGAACGATTCTAAAATATATTTCCTGCCTAATATGTTCGAGTCTGTTTTATTTGTTCTTTTTTTAAGTGTCATTTCGGTAGTAGGCAGTGCTGTAAACTTCCGGCTCAGACAGCAGCTGGCAGACAGATCATACCGAACCTCACTCTCAGAAAAGAAGTACCGTTCTATTTTTGATAACGCACTTGAAGGAATGTTTCAGTCAAGCTATGAGGGAAGGTTCATCACGATCAATAAAAGTCTGGCCAGGATGCTGGGATATGAAAACAAGGAAGAATTAACGCAGCTCAACCTTATGAGTGATCTTTATAAAGACCATAAAGAGAGGCTGAAGCTCATAGAGATCCTTAAAGAAAAGGGTGAAGTAGAAAATTATACGGTTACCCTCCTGAGAAAAGATGGGACTGAGCTGATTGCCCGGCTGAACGACCGCATAGTTGAGGATGATCTTACAGGAGAAATTAAATTTGAGGGAAGCATCCAGGATATAACAAAGGAAGTTGAAGAAGAAAGTAGACGCAAACATACCGAGGCAAAACTGGTCGAAGAAAAGAAAAGAGCTGATACGCTTGCGGTTGAAGCTCAGAAGCTGAACATTATAAAAAGTCAGTTCCTGGCAAATATGAGTCATGAAATCCGGACTCCCATGAATGGAATAATAGGGTATCTTACTCTCATTGAAAAAGATGTTTATGATTCAAAAGAAGAGATGAAACAGTTTGCGCTGGGTGCAAAACAGTCAGCTGAGTCTCTGCTTGAGATCATTAACGATATTCTCGACCTTTCAAAAATCGAGTCGGGAAAAGTGAAGCTTGAAGAGAAAGAGATAGACCTTAATAAAATAATAGATGATTCTGCATCTATACTGCTTGCCCGCGCTGAGGAAAAGGGTCTGTCTATCAAAAAGATTATTGCCAGGGGTACCCCTTTGAATCTGATTGGCGATGGTACAAGGCTAAGACAGATATTCGTCAACCTGATTAGTAATGCCATCAAATTTACCTCCAGAGGGGCAATTGAAGTATCGATTTATCTGAAAGAAAGAGAAGACGATAAGGCTGTAATCTTTGCGGCAGTAAAAGACAGCGGGGTGGGGATTTCCCGTGAAAAGATAGGTGATTTGTTTAAACCATTTTCTCAGGTGGATGATTCCCCGACACGAAATTTTGGGGGAACGGGACTGGGACTGGTTATCTGCAAAGAGTTTGTGAATATGATGGATGGAGAGATCGGGGTCGAGAGTAAACCCGGGTCCGGAAGCACATTTTATTTTACTATGAAGCTTAAAACACAGAAAGAACAGCAGCTATATAGAGAAAATGAGCTCTCAAAAATCTATGAATTCCAGGGGAGCAGACCTGTGAAAACAATAAACCTTAGGGCATTCAGCGCTGTAAGGAATAAATACAGAATACTGCTTGCTGAGGATAACATAGTTAATCAAAAGATCGCAATGAAGATACTTACCGACTATGGTTTTAAGGCTCATGCTGTTTCAAATGGTTTCGAAGCAATTGGTGAAGCGGTTAAGGGAATCTATGACACTATCCTGATGGATGTCCAGATGCCCGGAATGGATGGGTTTTCTGCCACATTGCAGATCAGGCGGCTTGAGGGAAATGCAGCAAAGGTGCCTATCATCGCTCTTACTGCCCATGCAATGCAGGGAGATAAAGAACGCTGCTTTGCTTCGGGAATGAATGAATATGTAACTAAACCTATCTCAGGTGATGAATTGATACTCAAAATTGACCGGCTTCTTAAGATCGATGATTCTTTTCGTGAGGAAGAATCAGAAATAGAAGGTTTGCCGGAAGGTGATCAGGATCTGTTCGACTTTAACCATCTTGATAAAATGAGCATGGGAAATAAAGAATTTCAGTCGGAACTTCTGTTAACTTTCTTTGACGATATGACCATAAGGTACAAAAGACTGGAAGAATGGATCCAGAGCAAAAATTTTGATAAGGTGATAAATGAGGCTCACACCATTAAAGGTGCGAGCTCATCAATAGGGGCAGTTAGAATAGCGGATGAAGCCCTTGCCATAGAATTGTCAGGGAAACATAACGACATTGAGAATGTCCTGCTGCGGCTTCAGAACCTGGAAAAACTGATTTCAGATACCAGGCAGATAGTCGATGGCTACCTTCTTAATCCATCTTAAGAACTGTATCGGCATTCTCCACAACCCAGTCAATATCTTCTTTCTTTATTACCAGAGGCGGTGCAAAACGGATTACATTATCATGTGTCTCTTTGCATAGTATCCCTCTTTCCATCAGGGCTTCACAAAAGCGTCTGGCACCTCCAGCTTCAGGATAAAGTTCTACTCCTATAAACAATCCTTTCCCCCTTACTTCTTTCACGTGTTTCGACTTAATGGCTTTGAGTTTATTACGGAAATATTCTCCAAGCTGAAATGAATTATCTATGAGGTTTTCTTCAATAAGAACTTTAAGACTTTCTCTTGCAACAGCTGCAGCAAGCGGATTCCCTCCGAATGTTGAGCCATGGTCTCCCGGATTGAATACTCCAAGTACCTCCTTATTAGATAGCACAGCAGAAACTGGATAGCAGCCTCCCGAAAGAGCTTTCCCGATTATTACAGCATCAGGCTGAATATCTTCATATTGAAAAGCAAAGAGCTTCCCGCTCCTGCCTAATCCGCACTGAATTTCATCAGCTATAAATAAAACATTATTCTTTTTACATATATCGTAGGCCTTCTTCAGGTATCCTTCAGGGGGAATAACTACTCCACCCTCACCCTGTATAGGTTCTACAATAAAAGCTGCTGTATTAGGAGTTATGGCTTTTTCAAGCTGTTCAATATTACCATAATCAATAAGTTTAAAACCAGGAGTAAAGGGACCGAACCCTTCCTTATACTGATCTGTAGATGAAAAACTGACTATGGAAATTGTCCTTCCGCCGAAGTTATTATTACAGGCAATAATTTCTGCCGAATTTCCTTTTATTTTCTTAACAGTGTATCCCCATTTCCTTGCTGCCTTCAACGCCGTTTCAACAGCCTCGGCTCCGGAATTCATGGGAAGTATCATTTCATAACCTGTCATCTCGCTTAGTTCTTTATAGAGAAGGGGAAGCTGATCATTTCGGAAGGCACGCGAGGTTAATGTTACCTTATCAGCCTGTGATTTTAAAGCACTGATTATCCTTGGATGACAATGCCCCTGGTTAACAGCAGAATATGCAGCCAGGCAGTCAAGATATTTCTTTCCATCAACGTCATAAACCCATACACCCTCTGCCTTCTCTATTACAACGTCCAGCGGGTGATAATTATGGGCTCCGTACTTTTCTTCAAGAGCAATATATTCTTTCGTATTCATTAATATCCTTGTAAAAAATGGGTGAAATGAGCTTCAAATTTATCAAAAAGCGATTCCTGTTCAAAATCTTTAATCGATCGCGATGCCACGCCATTATCCTCCTAAAGAACACGTTGAAGCAACGTATTCAGAACGTATTCAGAACGTATTCAGAACGTATTCAGAACGTATTCAGAACGTTTTCAGACTGTAGTTATACCGGAGATAGGTATATGCTGATTCCTGGTTGATAATTCCCTTTATTCTTCATTGCACTTTTCCAACCATCTTTCAATTCCGTTTGAGTTACCTCTTCGAACTTCGAACTATGATGCCCCACATTCACACCTGCGGCTCCAACTTTACTTTTATTGCTGCCGCACCATCACCAAATAGGAAAGTTTGCGAAGAGATTTTATCCATTTTATCACCAGGCAGCAGCGCGTCTATTACGAACTCCCGTGAAATATTGAAACTCCGTCAGATAACAAACCTATTACCTTGTATTTCGGACCATCCTTGAGTAATTTTTCCAGCGTATTTTGGAATTGTTATACGTTGATAACAGTTCTTTAACGGGTGAAATTATTGTTCAACTAATACAGAAAAGAAAATGAATAGAAAATTACTGCTTTCAGCTTTCCTTATTCTCCTTCCTGTTTCCGTTATGCTGGGCTGGGGAGCCGAAGGACATAAACTAATAAGTAATAAAGCAATGACACTGCTGCCTGCTGAGATGAATTCTTTCTCTAAATGGCAGGATTATGTCACCACTCACTCAGTTGACCCGGATCTGCGAAAGGACCGCGATAAGTCAGAAGGAGTGAAACACTTTATTGATATCGATTTTTACCCGGAGTTCCTTAAGGGAAGTATGATTGAGGATAAAGCAAAGCTTGTGGAAGAGTACGGAGATACGACTGTAACTAAAATGGGATTACTCCCCTGGGCCACCGTTGATACTTATAATAACCTTGTAACTGCTTTAAAACAGAAAGACCGCGATAAGACTCTGATCTATTTGTCGGATCTTGGTCATTATGTTGCAGACGGTCACCAGCCGATGCATACTATGATGAACTATAATGGCCAGATGAGCGGACAAAAAGGGATCCATTATCGCTATGAATCTATTATGATTGATTCCAATCTTTCTGCTATTGACAATGATTTTCATTCTAAAGGGACGTCTTACATCAGCGATCCACGGAGTTTTATTTTTAATTATATATCTGATGCAAACACTGTATCTGATGTTCTGTTCAATGCTGATAATTTGGCTTTCAAGTATGCTAACTCCCGGGAAGATGCTGAGTATTACAGACTTTTATGGCTAAAAAGCAAATATATAACCGAGACACAGATAGAGAATGCCGCCTCTGATTTTGCATCTCTTTTCTATTCTGCATGGGTAGATGCCGGTAAACCTTCTTTTGATGAAATTAATTAAATTCTTTTAATATCACAGAGAGATTATGAAGTTTAAATTTTTACTACTCACGCTGATAATATTTTCCGTTCAGCTTTTTCCACAGATAGTTGTTACTGTTCCTAATGAACCTACGGAAAATGATAGTATTACAGTTTATTTTGATGCGACTCAGCCAGGGGCTGAAGAACTACTTAACTATACTGGAACGGTATATACTCATACAGGTGTAAATACTAATCTTGGCACATGGCAGCATGTTATAGGGGATTGGGGCAGCACGGATCAGCCTGCATTAACCAGGGACAGCGCGAATCATTATCACCTTACTATTGGATTCCCGCGGGAATTCTATAGTATCTCTGATCCATCCGAACATATTACTACTTTGGATTTCGTTTTCAGAAGTTCAGATGCCAGCCTTCAGACCAATCCGGATATATTTGTTGATATTTATGAACCGGGACTTAATCTGGTTGTGAATTCACCCGAGGTTGATCTGCGATTTGGTGACCCTCTGCGTTCACCTGTATTCAGTGGTCCTGATGACACTACTACTATAAATATCAGCTGTGTTGAGATAGGAACAATTACTGCGTCTATAACATTATTTTTCGACGGGGTATTTGCAGCCCAGTCAAGTACCAACAACATATTTTCTCAGTTCTTTGCGTCTCAATATTCTTCCGGAACTCATACAATAATGGCTGTTGCCGTAGATACTTCTGACATTGCGGATACTCTTTCATTTGTTATTATGATAAACTCCCCGGTTCAGGACCTCCCTTTACCTGCCGGCAATGTACACGGTATAAATTATACAAGCAGCACAAGTGTAACACTGGCGCTCTACGCCCCTTACAAGGATTTTGTTTATGTGATAGGCGACTTTAACGACTGGAAGGTTGATTCGTCATATTACATGTATAAGGAGGAAGTTACTCCCGATAGTGTGATCTGGTGGATTACAATTAATAACCTCAATCCCGGTGAGGAATATGCTTTTCAGTATCTTGTTGACGGACAGATAAGGATTGGTGACCCGTATACTGAAAAGGTTCTGGATCCCGCAAATGATCCCTACATTTCTGATTCCACTTACCCGGATCTGAAGCCGTATCCATATGGAAAAACTGCTGAAATAGTATCAGTTTTTCAGACCGATCAGCAGCCTTATCAATGGCACGCAACCAATTTTCAAAGACCAGCTAAAACTGATCTTGTTATATACGAGCTGCTAATAAGGGATTTTATCAGCACTCACGATTATAAAACTTTGAAGGACACTCTTGGCTATCTAAAACGGCTTGGAATAAATGCTGTTGAACTAATGCCGGTAATGGAGTTTGAGGGAAATGAAAGCTGGGGCTATAATCCCTCTTTCCAACACGCCCTTGATAAGTATTATGGTCCGAAGGACGACTTCAAAACCTTCATCGATAGCGCCCACTCCATGGGTATTGCTGTTATTCTTGATATCGTATTGAATCATGCTTATGGACAATGTCCGCTTGTAAGGCTTTATTATAATAGTGAAACAAACACAACCACACCTCAGAATCCATGGTTCAATGTTATCTCTCCTAATCCTTCTTATTCATGGGGATATGATTTCAACCATGAAAGCAGTGCAACGAAATATTATGTAGACAGAATTAACAAGTACTGGCTGGAGGAATATCATATAGACGGATACCGGTTTGATTTTACAAAAGGTTTCACCAATACTCCCGGAGATGGTTGGAATTATGATCCCGCAAGGATCGCCATACTTAAAAGAATGGCTGATAAATTATGGGATACTGATTCATCAGCCTATATTATACTTGAACATTTCACCGCCAACCAGGAAGAAATTGTGTTGTCAGATTATGGTATGATGCTGTGGGGGAACCATAATTGCAACTATAACCAGGCAACCATGGGATATGCTACAGGACCCTGCGGAACCTGGGATTTCTCAGGGATCTCATACAAACAGAGAAGCTGGAATAATCCTCACCTTGTGGGTTATATGGAAAGTCACGATGAGGAACGCCTCATGTACAAAAATCTTCAATACGGAAATTCCTATGGCGATTATAATATTCAGCATTTTTCCACTGCTATCCAGAGAATGAAAGAGGCCGCGGCATTCTTTTTTACCGTACCGGGACCCAAGATGATATGGCAGTTCGGTGAACTGGGCTATGATATTTCAATCGATTATCCCTGCAGGGTCTGCAATAAACCGATTCTGTGGAATTATTACGATGATCCGGCCCGACTGAAATTATATAAGGTATTCAAGGCTTTGATAAATCTTAAACAGGATTACCCTGCTTTCAGGAGCACTAATTTTACAATTGACGCTGCCGGCAGTTCAAAACGAATAAATATTTATGATTCAACTATGGATGTAGTTGTGCTGGGCAATTTTAGTGTTCAGCCGGGTACTTCTAATCCTAATTTCAGCAGGACGGGAACCTGGTATGATTACTTCAGCGGCGACAGTCTGGTAGTAACTAATACCCAGAATAATATATTCCTTCTGCCCGGAGAGTTCCACATCTATACAACAGCAAAACTTCCCACACCGGGTGATGATATTCTAAATGATATAAAGAAGGATAATAACCAGGTTGTTGAGGCATTCGGTCTGGAACAGAATTATCCAAACCCTTTTAATCCTTCCACTGAGATCAGGTTTGATGTGAAAGAAAATTCTCACATAATTCTGAAAGTGTATGATGTTCTTGGCAGAGAGGTGAAAACCCTTGTAAACAATGAAATGCTCAATGGCCGGTATACCGTCAGCTGGAATGGTGAGAATAACTCTGGTCAGCGGGTAAGCAGCGGAATTTATTTGTACAGAATGGAAGCAGTACCGTCAGCAGGAAAAGCCGGCAGGTATATTCTGTCGAAAAAAATGCTTCTCATTAAATAATAATCTAATCCGGAGAAATAATGAAAAAATATCTACTTATATTATCAATTTTATGCACAGGTTTAACATTCGGCCAGTACACAACCCCCGGTACCGGGGTTACCTGGAACCTGGATAGTCTTGTGCAGTATTCTGGCGGTGTATTAATAGGCACCTTCCCTTCCTACGAACTCAGCGATACGATAACTATCTCATTAAATGATGAGGTTAGTATAGAGGCTGGTTCTGTTATTAATCGTACCCAGCCCGCATCAGCATTTGTAGTTAACGGAATCTTTAGTGCAGTTGGAACTGAAACTGATTCCATTAGGTTCACTTCTGATCTGCAAGATTCAACAGGAGCCTATGAGGGGATCCTTTTTAATGCTTCCTCAGGAAGCACAGGAATAATTCAATATGCGGTGATTGAGTATGCCTCGTATGGTGTGAGATGTATTGATGGGAGTCCCTCAATTATGAACTCACATATCTACAAGTGCGACAGGGGAATACAGCTCAGTGGGTCTGATGCCGTAATTAAAAATTCCCGTATTGAAAGAAGTTATGAATACGGCATACTTATCAACCTTGGTTCAAACCCCCTGATTGAGGGAAATGTTATCGCATCAAATAATACCCAGGCAACCTCGGCAAAGAATCAGGTGAGTATAGGTCTTCAGGGAAATAATTCACCCATCATCAGGAATAATGAGATCTTTGGCGGGTCGGGACAGGTAACCGGCGGAATAAGTCTCTGGGTGAGTGGTTCAACAAGTTATTCTGACATGCTTTGCGAAGGAAATATTATTCATGATAATAGTTACGGCATTACTCTCTATAGCACTTCCAGTGGGATCATTAATGCCATTGTTAGGAATAACGAGATTTATAATAATACAACTAATCCCAATACCCTCATATCCGGGAGCGGAATAAATGTAAACGGCAGTCCCTTCAATACTCCCGTCATTACCGAAAATATCATCTATGAAAACTGGTGGGGAATAACTATACAGAACGGTACTTCAGTTCAGGCAGGACCTGTTCCAAACATAGGGAACATCGAAAATACGGATACAACGGATGACGGACTTAATATCATATATAATAACGTCCAGGGAAGTAATGTTTATGATTTATATAATAATTGTACCAATGATATAATGGCACAGAACAATGACTGGGGAGTATATGATTCAACACTGATAGAGGATCATATATTTCATAAGGTAGATGATCCGGCTCATGGCCTGGTTGTATTTATGCCGTTTTCCCTGGCGATTCCTGTTGAATTAACTGACTTCACCGCTGTATTAAACGGAAACCTGGTTGAGCTTAGATGGAATACAGCAACTGAGACAAATAATAACGGATTTGAAATAGAAAAAAGCTGCGGTAATGACAATAACTGGTCAACAGCAGGTTTTGTTAAAGGTCAGGGTAACTCAACCAAACCTGTCCAATATTCCTTCACAGATCATCTGTCCGGTGCGGGGGAGTATTCCTACAGGTTGAAGCAGGTTGATTTTGACGGATCCTCACATGTAAGCAGAACCTTAACAGTTAATTACAACCCGGTGCTGACTTTTAGTCTGGATCAAAATTATCCCAATCCTTTTAACCCTTCAACGTTTATAAATTACAAGACCTCTGAAGCCGGACATGTAAGGATCAGCGTCTTTAATACACTTGGTCAAAAAGTTGCCGAGCTTGTAAACGGCTTTAAGCCTGCGGGAGATTACAAGGTCAGGTTTGATGCAGTGAACCTGGCTAGCGGTATATATCTTTATAAGCTTGAAGTAAATGAAATGTCAGCTGTGAAGAAAATGATTTTACTTAGATAACTTTCCAGGGCTGGCTGAAAGCAGAAATAATTACAGGTGATATCATAGTTGATATCACCTGTAACCTAAAGATCATCAGGGAATATATTCAAGATAATTAGTATTAGAAATCACCTCTGTCTTGGTACCCTTCTGCCCCTGCGATTCCATATTATATGAAGTTGTAACCGATGTATATAGCTTGGTTTTCTGAACCAGGCCTTTACTGACGTTAAAATATATTTTACCCCCTCCGGTTGTTTCAGGCTGCTTAAATTCATAATTAATGCCTCTGTCTGTCATTTTATTTTTACCGGAAATCTTTGTTTTCAAAGTTGCTGCTACATCTGCCAGAAGGTCGCCGTTAAAGTTTTCCGTTCCTGTTACCTCAAAGATAGTGGTATTCTGTGCCTGGAAAACCATAAGCTGTGTCGGAGGCTGTTCTAATTTCCAGGTCGAGTCTTTTGATATTTTCTGAGCTGGTAATTTTCTGAATACCTGGCTTAGCATAGGTTTCAGCATTCCTTCTGTAATATCATTTTTCAGAGTGGCTTTCTCATCAGCCTTTAGAGAATCGGCATATCCTCTGATATCAAGAAGTTTATTAACAATTTTGTCAGCACGGTACACATCAAGCACTTCACCCAGTTTGGATACTCTCACATCAAATGGATTTTTAACAAGAGATTCATACTGTGCAAATCTTGCAACATCGGCCGAATCATTTTTTGTTCCTGACTGATAATGAACCGGTTCATTACCAAAAGTTCCATCAACTTTGATAGAGGTAACTTCGGCCTCCATCTCCATTGTACTGTCAGAATCCACCTCTTTAGTAGTAAACCTCATATTGTATACCATGGTCTGATCCATATTCTGGGTCATTGTCGTATCTTTTGATGAAATGGTCTGTTCATCTTTTGAAATAGCTGTCAGTCTGAAATTATAACTTTTGCCTTTCTCCAGTTTATACCTAAGGTAAAATGACTGTGAGGGATTATCAACCGGAGTGGCTTTTATATCTGTAGTATCAAATGTAAACTGATCTTTCTGTTCTTCTGGCTTTTGCTCCTTCGTATTCTCACCACATCCGAATAATAGAAGACCTGTTAAAAAGATTAAGATTATTTTTTTCATCCTATTTCCTTTAATAAAGTAAATATTTAGCTCTTATTTTTATAAATTTTTCGATGTCCTGCTTCCATGAAGCTGTAATTTCTTCAGTACTCTTATCAGCAATAATCATCTTCCTTGTTGAACTTTCACCCATTAAATTATCAAATACAGCGGGCTTAAATTTAAACTTTTCGGGATAAAGTTTGTGCAGTGAATAGAGAAGCTGAATACTAAAAACCATAGGCTTAAAATCAGCGGCATTTGTAACACTAAGGAAAATTCCGTTGCAGGTTTCGCTTTTGAACTTTGGATTTTCGGCCTTCCCCGGGAGAGATGCAGGAATAAAACTTACTGGCGTAATTGTGAGACCTTCATGATGGAATTGGTTCAGATCATTTATCAGATCTGCTGAATTGATGAACGGAGCTCCGATTTGTTTGAAGGGTTTATATGTACCGCGTCCCTCAGAAATGTTAGTCCCTTCCAGGAACGCTGCAGCTGGATAAACCAAAGCCGTCTCAAAATCCGGTATATTAGGGGAAGGACTTATCCATTTAAGATTATAATCGTTAAAAAAACTATCCCTCCTCCAGTTCCTCATTCTGATTATCTTCAGCTCCGGTTCCGCGGTAAACATTTTTTCGCCTGCAAACAATTGAGCAAGTTCTCCGGCAGTCATTCCATAAATTACAGGGATTGAAGCGATCCCGACGAACGATTTAAAACCTAGCTCAAGAACGGGACCATCTATCTGGCTTCCCCCGATAGGGTCGGGTCTGTCCAGTACCACTATAGGAATATTATTTTCACCGGCGGCCTGCATTACATAAAACAGGGTCGATATGTAAGTATAGAATCTTGTTCCGATATCCTGAAGGTCGAATAAAATAATATCGATACCGTTCAGCATTTCAGGATCAGGTTTTTTGTTCTTTCCGTACAACGAATAAAAAGAAACATTACCAATAGCTGAATCGTGTACCGTGGTTCCTGCAGTGACATCAATATTATATCCGTGTTCGGGAGTAAAAACCGCGCCAATTTTTACACTATCTATCCTGAGGAGAGTATCGAGCAGTGAGGTTCCGCCTGACAAAACGCTTGCCTTATTAGCAACTATGGCGATCCGCTTTCCCTTTATTAGATCCAGGTGTGAACTTATCAGCAGATCATCACCAAACAGAAGTCCTGAATCAGACTTAATCGGCTTAACAGGTTCATGGGATTCACAGGCCTGCAGGGCAAGCATCAGAAGAATAAATATAAAATATTTCAGTTTATCCATTAACAAAAAGAGGCTGTCCATAAGCAGGGCTTTTAAGACAACCTCGATAATAATACAGATTATATAATGTTAGTTTTCGTAATTATCCAGTAACTCATTCCTTGAGAAGAAATGAAGGATCTCATTTGCTGCATTTTCATCTGAATCTGAACCATGTACGGCATTTTCAGCTTTACTGGCTGCATAGAGTTTCCTGATAGTACCTTCTTCAGCTTCTGCGGGATCGGTTGCTCCGATAAGTTTTCTGAAATCCGCAACCGCGTTTTCCTTCTCAAGAGCAATCGGTATACAGGGACCTGAGGTCATGTAGTCCACCAGCTCTCTGTAGAAAGGCCGTTCTTTGTGAATTTCATAGAATCCTTCAGCAGAGCTCTTTGAAAGATGAATCATCCTCATTGCTTTTATTTTGAATCCTGCTTCTGTAATCTTTGCGATTATCTGTCCTATATATTCTTTCTTAACTGAGTCAGGTTTAAGTATTGCTAATGTTCTGTTGCTCAAATTATTCTCCTGATTGTATCTGATTATGATTTACGTTTTCCTGTGCCTTTAACAACCTTTTTACTTTTTTTACCAACTGCTTTCGTGTTCTTCTTTACCGGAGATTTCACGCTTTTAGCTGATGCTTTAGCCGGTTGTTTTTTTGCGGTTTTCTTCTTTGCTGAATTATCCAGGGCTTTAAGCATTGTATTACCGATTTCTGCAGGACTCTCGGCAACTTTAATTCCTGCTTTCCTCAAAGCGTTAATTTTTTCAACCGCAGTTCCTTTTCCTCCGGAAATAATAGCACCTGCATGTCCCATTCTTCTTCCGGGAGGAGCAGTTCTTCCAGCGATGAATCCAACTACCGGTTTGGATACATTCTTTTTGATGAAAGCAGCGGCTTCTTCTTCAGCTGTTCCGCCGATCTCACCGATCATAACTATTCCCTCTGTCTGCGGGTCTTCATTGAAAAGTTTAATGATATCAACAAAACGTGACCCAATTACCGGATCACCGCCGATTCCCACACAGGTTGATTGACCAAGTTTAACATCAGTCAACTGCTTAACAGCTTCATAAGTTAAGGTGCCGCTGCGGGAGACAACCCCGATTTTACCTTTTTTATGAATAAAACCAGGCATTATACCAACCTTTGCCTGTCCCGGAGAGATAACTCCCGGACAGTTTGGACCAACCAGCACCACATCTTTATTACTGATTGCGTTATAAACTTTTACCATATCCCGTGCAGGTATTCCCTCGGTAATGCAGATGATTACTTTGATACCTGAATTAGCGGCTTCAAGAATTGCATCGGCTGCAAAAGCGGGGGGAACAAATATAACAGATGTATTTGCTTTCTGCTCTTTTACGGCATCAGCTACAGTGTTATAAACCGGTATTCCTTCGAACTCGGTTCCGCCTTTACCTGGTGTAACACCGGCAACTACCTTTGTTCCATACTCTATCATCTGCTGTGAATGGAAAGATCCTTCACCGCCTGTAATTCCCTGAACTACAAGTCTTGTTTTATTATTTACCAGAATACTCATTGGAAGTCCTGTTAATTCTTTAAAGAAAAATTATCTCCAAAGATAAAAAAAAGGGAGGATAATTCCTTAACCAGGGGACTGGTAATTATCAGGTATTATGCTGTTCTGACAGTTCTACGGAGGTTCTTTTCCTGTCGAGCCAGTAGGAAATTAAGATCACTAGAATTATTGAAAGCAGGGCCGACCCAGCAACTTCATTGCCGTTCTGAGGCCGGGGACTTAAAACCTGGGTTACAAAAGCAGCGGCTATAAGTACAACGGAAAATATATACATCCCGTATTTCCCGCTGAAGCCTGTTCCATGGGTTTCATTCAGGTAAATGAATAGTCCTGCAAGGTAGATCGCTATCTCAACTAATAGCGCAATGTAGATATGATTCCAGAGGCCTAATCCCAGTACCGCCGAACTGTCCCCGAAAATAGTAAGCTCGGGAATATGGACAATAACATCCAGAAAATAATGCGAAAGTACACCAGCCCCGAGCAAAAGTGCTGTCACCTGTCTTTTCGTGATCATTTCCGCAGCTACATATACAAGCAGACTCCATGCAACAGCAGCAATGAGACTATGTGAATAGGGGAAGAAAAATTTAAGGTAATGAAGATTTCCAAAATCCGGGGGAACTATTACTTGTTCAATACCCAGGAGGATGAAGGTCCATAGAAGCAGATCCATGAAAAGAACAGATACAAAAAACCACGTCAGGTTTGTTTTCTTGTCAAATTTTCTCATCGCCAAACCGACGCCGAGGTGTCCTATAAACATTCGCTATAAATTTTAGGGTTAGAAATAAGTTCCAGGGAATGGAGGACCCAATTCCGCCTTTGATAATAGGATGAATGATTTAAACAATCAGAAGTCTGCTCTTTCAGTTCAGCTTCTTAGTTTCATGTTTTGTTAAATCATCATCTGTAATTGTAATTTCTTTTTTCAGATCATTTACCCCCTTCTTGAATTCACTTATACCTTTGCCAAGACTTTTTGCTATTTCAGGAATTTTCTTACCTCCGAACAGAAGGAGTACAACGAACATAATTATAAGAAGCTCACCCATGCCCAAATTTTCAAACATAATTCACCTCGCCTTACAGTTTAGTCTTTCTTTGCTTCAGTTTTTTTTGATTCATTATCTGAACTTTTTATTTCCTCTTCAACATCTTTAAGACCTTTCTTAAACTCGCTCATACCTTTACCAATACCTCTGGCAAGTTCAGGAATTTTTTTGGCACCAAATAAAATCAGAACAACGAGGAGGATGAGGATTATCTCTCCGGCACCTAAGTTTCCAAACATTTTATCACCTTTAATTAAAAACGTTATTTAAAACTGATCTAAAAATCAACTGTCCGTCTGTTTTGCCTAACACAGGATCACAGCTTCTTTCAGGGTGCGGCATCATTCCAAGAATATTTCCCTGCTTGTTAATTATACCTGCTATATTCCTGACAGATCCATTCGGGTTATAAATCTCATTAATTATCCTGTCGGGAGAGGAATATCTGAATACGATCTGATTATTTTCTTCAAGTGTACTCAGAGTTCGGTCATCTGCAAAGTAATTTCCTTCGCCGTGAGCAACAGGGATTTTAAGAACTTTATCTGAACCTATATCTTTAGTAAAAACAGTATTATCATTCGTGACAGTAAGATAAACATCTTTACATACAAATTGTAGCGATTTATTCTTCAACATCACACCCGGAAGGAGGCCTGCTTCAAGCAGTATCTGGAAGCCGTTACATATTCCTATAACTATACCCCCCTTGTCAGCAAAATTGATGACATCATCCATAATAGGCGAAAAACGCGCAATTGCCCCTGTACGCAGGTAATCACCGTAAGAAAAACCGCCGGGAAGGACTATTATATCGGAATTCCGCAGACCGGTCTCTTTGTGCCATAAAAATTTAGTATCGCAGTCAAGAACTTTTTTGAAGGCATAATATGCATCATGATCACAATTGGATCCGGGAAAAACCACAACTCCGATCTTCGGTTTCATTTAACTTCTTCCAGAGTGAATTCGTAATCTTCCATGATGGGATTAGCGAGCAGTTTACTGCAGTATTCGGTTACCTCCTTTTCGGCTGCGGTTCTATCAGGCGAATCAACCGAAAACTCGATAAATTTATTGATCCGTGTATCCCTGATATTATTCATACCGAGCAGAATCGCTCCTTTTTCAACAGCTTTACCCTGGGGATCCAGAATTGAAGGGCGGCGTTTTATCAAAACCGTGGCTTTAAACACTTTTCAACTCTTTTATTTTGAAAATATTATTATAATTTCTTTTTTATGAAATAAAATACGTGACGAAAAATACCAAATACGATTATGAAAAGAAACATAAAGAAGATTGCCTGAGTAAAGGTGTAAAAGATTAAAAGGAAGATTGCGAATAACAATAAAAACAGGAGATATGGTTTTTCCTTTATCTCTTTCAGACTGAATTTCGGAATTGTATCGTATTTTATACGGCTGATCATAAGGTAGGAGAGAAGGAGGATCAAAGGGATGATTATTTTTGTATAGGGCTCGGGGTAACCTTCAGGCGACTTATAAAATGCGAGGCAGAAAGCCGCTATTGTGATTGCGGATGATGGTATAGGCAGACCCTTAAAATAAGATTTTTCAAAGCCCACAAGCTGAACGTTAAACCTGGCAAGCCGGAAGCCCCCTGCCAGCATTAAGAATGAGCTGATAATAATTCCCATTACTTCATATTGAAAAAGGTAGCTTTTGAAAATCAGAAAAGCAGGTGCTGCACCGAAACTGACGACATCCGAAAGTGAGTCAAGTTCAACTCCAATTTCACTGCTTGATCTTGTTAGTCTTGCCATTGCCCCGTCAAGGGCGTCAAATATACCTGCAATAATGATGAGCCAGGCGGCATAAATGTACTTGCCCTGGCTTGCGCTTACAATTGACAGAAAACCGCTGAACATATTCATAGCGGTAAACAGGTTCGGGATAACAGAAGGTGTAACTCTAAATCGGCTCATCAGTATTTTGGAAACTCAAATAAAATTGTCTCTCCTGCTTTGACTTCATCATCCCTCTTAACTCTAACAATACATTTTTCCGGAACAATTACGTCAACGCGACTCCCAAATTTAATCATTCCAAACCGTTCTCCAATTTTTACTGAGTCCCCTGCGGAGATTTCATAGACAATCCGGCGGGCAACAAATCCGGCAACCTGGGTGAAAAACACTCTGCCGTACTTTCCTGTAATACCGAATTCGGCTCTCTCATTCACTTCAGAAGCCTTGTCTTCAAAGGCGGCTATATATTTTCCCTTGTGATACTGAAGGTACTCAACTTTGCCGTCAATGGGTATCCGGTTTACATGAACATTTAGAGGCGACATAAATATTGAAACTTGTTTAGCCTTTCCCTGTATGAACCTGTCTTCAACTACATCTTTAACGAAAAGAACTTTACCGTCAGCAGGCGAAACCACTGCATCATCACGAGAGGGAGGAGTTCTGTCCGGATCACGGAAAAAGTTCATTGAAAAAATAAGTAAGAGTGCGGGAACAATTATAAGTACAGCCTTGAGGTAGTTGTTCTGTATAAAAAAACTCAGACAGATCAAAACGAAGGTTATTACTGCGATTACAGCAAGAGTGGAATATCCGTATTTAGTAAACATCTTATGCGCTCGTCATATTCAGCAGGAACTCTGTGTACTTCCTGATGTCAGCAGAAGCATTCAGATTATAGGGATCAACCCATTTACCATCAGTACCCTGGGGAAATATTTTAAGGCTTGTAGGTGTAAAATCATCAACAAGATAAATTCTGTCCTCACTTTTTCCGAAACAGCAGATTACTTCGGAAAGCAATGCATTCCTCCTCTCGAAAAAGAATTTCAGAACTGCATTTACTTTCGAGCATATTCTATTCATCAGCTTTAAATCTTCATTAGTACAAATATCGAACGTAATAAGATGACTCTCTGATACAATAGAATCTTTCCCGTTTGGATAATGGATTTCAAAAACAGGCAGGTTAAGAAGATCTCCTTCTTTTTTGTCAAAGACTTTTGCAGTTCTCTTGTCAATTACGTTTAGTATTTTTATAAAGAAAGGATAACGTTCATGTCTTATGAACTTCAAAGTTGAGTTATCCTTAGTTTTCAGAAAAGATATAGGAATATGATATTCTTTCAGATAATCGAGAAAGAATGCGTTTATCGATGCAAATTTTGATCCAAGATCTTTAACTTTAATTTTCTTGTTGTTATCGGCAACAAGGTAATCAGGATACCTTAATAAGGTGTAATTCTGATCATCCATAGGAAGATCTTTTTTCGCTATTTCTTCGTGTATTAAAGCGTTATTATAAAATTTAAGCCCCAAATTTTCCTTGTCTTTTTTTGATAAAGAAAATATGAAAATTAAGTGTATAAAGTCAATTCTATGTATTATATTTAAATAAAAAAAATTGAAATATGTACCAAAAAAATAAGAAAACAGGAGGATTTTGAATGAAAGGCGGCATGCAGGGTATGTTGAAACAGGTTCAGAAAATGCAGGCAGAGTTGCAGAAAGTACAGGCAGAGCTGGTTAACCTGGTTATTACGGAGGAAGCCGGTGGAGGGATGATAAAAGCCACTGCAAATGGACAACAGGAGATAATCTCAGTGGAAATTGACCCCCAGGTCATAAATTCCGAAGAGAAAGAGATTCTTGAAGATCTGGTAGTTGCCGCTGTTAATAAAGCCTTACAATCGGCAAAAAAGGCCGCAGATGAAGAAATGGCTAAAGTTACAAAGGGGATGATTCCTCCGGGAATGAATATTCCGGGGTTATAGAATGCAGATCGCTGAACCACTGGCAGTTGCAATCGAAGAGCTGAGTAAACTCCCTGGAATTGGAAGAAAAACTGCTCAGAGATTGGCTCTTCATATATTAAAAAGTGAATTGGAAACAGTTGAGAACCTGGCAATATCACTCAAAAACCTTAAAACTAAGCTTCGTTTCTGCTCCCGGTGTTTTAATATTTCAGAACATGAACTTTGTGAAGTATGTAAGAGTGAGAAAAGGGATAAATCTGTAATTTGTGTTGTTGAGGAGGCTAGTGATGTAATAGCTATTGAAAAAACACATGAATTCAATGGTTTGTACCATGTGCTTGGAGGAGTACTTTCACCACTTACAGGCGTGAGTCCTGAGTCACTTAAAATAAAAGAGTTAATGAGAAGGTTCGGAGACGAACAGATTCAGGAGGTAATTCTGGCCTTAAATCCCGACACCGAAGGAGAAACTACCTCACTTTACCTTGCTAAATTAATTAAACCTCTTGGGATCCGGGTTTCAAGAATTGCTCGCGGAATCCCTATCGGCGGTGATCTTGAATTTGCCGATGAAGCTACGATAGGACGTGCAATGTTAAGCAGAAGTATTTTATAATGGCTGAATGGTTTGAAGAATGGTTTAATACTGAAGAATATCTCAATGTATACCGGCATCGTAATGATGAAGATGCTGAAAAACTGGTTCGGCTTATTCTTTCAAATATACGGCTGAATGAGGGTGCAGACATAATTGATCTGGCCTGCGGTTCAGGCAGACATTCTATCCTTTTTGCCGAGCGGGGATATAATGTTACCGCTGTTGACCTGAGTGAGAATCTTCTGAATGTAGCCAGGATGACGGCTGAAAACCTTGGTCTGGATATTGACTTTGTGAATGCTGATTTAAGGAATTTTTGTATTACATCAAAATTCGATCTTGCGGTGAACCTGTTCACCAGTTTTGGATACTTCGAATCAGATAAGGAAAATTTTTCATTATTTTCAGATGCCTGCGATCTGTTAAATCCCGGCGGGTATTTTGTAATAGATTATTTTAATGCTGAATTTGTAAAGAAACATCTTATTGCGCACTCAGAAGATAGCTTCAATGGGCAGAGGATAATTCAGGAAAGAAAAATTGTTGGTGACCGTGTCGTCAAGGATATTACCATTGCAAATAACGGCACCCGAAAGAAATATATAGAGTCGGTGAGGATGTATTCTAATACTGAACTTGAGGATGCAATTGAAAAGAGCGGTTTGAATATTTATAAAACTTTCGGCGACTTTGATGGCAGCAATTTTGACCTTAATTCTTCACCCAGAATAATTATAATTTCAGGCAGATGAAATTTGTAATTGTCTACATATTATCAGCCCTCATATTTACCGGGTGTGACCTGCTGCAGACGAGGAACGCAGAGTCACCTAACCAGCCTCGTTCTAATTTTCAACAGGCTGTAACACCCCAGATATTAATAAGCAATCTGATTAATTCTCTGCAGGATAAAGATGTACAGAATTATATTAATTGCCTGGTTGATTCATCCTTTAGTGAAAAGAAGTTTGTATTTTCACCATCCAGCGGTGCTTTATCACAGTATCCCTTCCTGTTAACCGACTGGAATACCAAAGATGAAGAGCAATACCTTCAGAACCTTATAACTAAAGTAAGCGCTCAGTCACCTATAACTCTTGCTTTGACAAACGAATTGTATAACCCGCTGGGGGATAGTCTCATTTATACAGCTGCTTACAACATAAATGTCCCCAACGATCAGTCGGAGCCTGCGGATTATCAGGGTGACCTTCGGTTGAATATGGTGAGAGACAATAGATCTGTCTGGGTAATCTATTTCTGGCAGGATACAAAAAGCACTGACCTGCCTAGCTGGAGTGAATTGAAAGGTAAGTTTTATTAAAAGATTTTTTTATATACTTCCGGTAATAATTATTTTACTGGCAGGCTGTAAAAATCCGTTTGCTCCTTCATTCGATACACAGGCGAATAACGGTACTACTACAATTTCAGATCAAAAAACTATTGAGGGCGTTTTCCAGAATTTCCAGTATGCATATACCTTTAAGGATACCACGATCTACGGAAATCTTATCTCTGAAGATTTTATTTTTACTTACCGTGATTATGAAGTTGGGTTTGATGTTTCCTGGGGGAGAGAGGAAGAAATGAAAACTACATATGGATTATTTCAAAATTCCCAGAGATTAGACCTGATATGGAATAACATAATCCTTTCTTCTGTGGATACTTTAACAGCTAATATTGTGAGGGGATTCAACCTTTCCATAACTTTTAATCCAACTGACGTTATACGTATTGACGGCCGGGTAAATATGGCCTTGAAAAGGGAAACCAATACCTCAAAGTGGGAGATCTCAAGGTGGATCGATGAATCTAATTTCTGATAGTAAAGTGAGGTTTTAGACTAATGTTTTTCTCTGTTAAAGAGGCTTTCAGGTTAATAGGAAGGGCGAAGGCTTCGTTTTTTCTCTCGCTTACATCTTTAAGCATTTCTGTTCTTCTGATTACTGTGTCACTGGCTCTTATCCAGTCGACAAATATTATACAGAAAAAAATCAGGGAAAACGTTAATATAAGTTTATTTCTGAAGGAGGGCCTGACTTCAGATGAAACAGGAAATATTAAAAAAGAACTCGGGAAAAAGGAATATATTAAAACTATTGACTTCATAGATAAAGATCAGGCTGCTGAAATATTTATAAAAGAAACAGGTGAGGACTTCAGAAAACTGCTTGATTATAACCCTCTTCCGGCCTCCTTCATCCTGACCCTTAAAGACAATTATGTAGAAAAAGACTCGCTTAATGCAATAGTAACTGCATTATCCTCCATTAAAGGAGTTGATGATGTAGGGTTTAAAGATGAATTTATTTATAAACTAATTTCCATCCTTAACAGCATCAAAAAATATATATTCATTGCTACTGCGGTGATATTATTTTTATCCGTCTACATAGTCTATAGTACAGTAAAACTAATAATAAATTCCAGGTTTGAGGAACTGGAAACCATGAAACTGGTAGGGGCAAAATTAATTACCATTAAGCTGCCAGTTATTTTGAATTCAATAATTGTGGGGGCACTTGCAGGCATATTATCCACAGTCATTTTTATCTTGTTTATTTCGGTCTTTACTAATTATATTAGTATGATAAATTTTTTGGGAACCTCAAAATATATTTACCTTAGCATACTAATTTTTGTTGGTCCATTTCTGGGTTTAACAATTAGTATAATCTCATTGAAAAGACTATCATTAAAGATTTGATGTCTAATTAAATATTACTAATTTTATTATTTATAATCTCGCGGAATACCTTTAGATGAACTACTTTTTCAGATCCTTAATTCTCACGTTCTTTTTTAGTATGATGATTTTTGCTCAAAATACTGAACTTCAGGTAGGAAGCAATACGAATCAGCTCCGGCAGAACCAGGGTGCGTTTTATGATTATTCCGATCCTACAACCCTGAATATTAAGGTATCTGTGTGGGGATTTGTTAAATATCCCGGCAAGTATGTCATTCCAATTGAAAGCAATGTTTACGATCTTTTATCTTTTGCAGGCGGTCCTTCCGAAGATGCGCATCTTGATGACCTTAGAATATTCAGGACGCTTGAGGATTCTTCCCGGAAGATGATAAAGTTCAACTACAATGATCTTTTATGGGATGAAAATCTGCAGGGATTTAAGAATGCCCCCAGTCTGGATGCGGGAGATATACTTCTGGTACCGGGTTCTCAACGACTTTATTTTAAGGATTATCTCCAGATAGGACTTTCTGTTTTTTCTGCCTTAATCTCACTTTCAATTTTAATTTTAAATATAGCGAAATAGCATGCCTTTAGATCCCATAAATGAAGACCTCAGGTCGGTAGAAAGCAACTCACTCAAAGATTATATAAACTTAATCAGGTCGAATATTGTCCCGGTAATTTTGATTACGGTGGTAAGTCTGGTAGTGGCCATTATTTATGCTGTGAAT
The DNA here is from genome assembly GCA_963839165.1 of uncultured Bacteroidota bacterium. GTDB lineage: Bacteria > Bacteroidota > Ignavibacteria > Ignavibacteriales > Ignavibacteriaceae > DATFVA01. Next base: position 119,499 of record CAWIUG010000045.1, read on the forward strand.
GCCCGGAATATATATAAAGCTACAACTTCCCTTAAAGTATCAATGCCTCAGGGAAATATTCTCGAAGCACCTTTGATGCCTGAATTTCAGGATTTCGGCAGCGACAGGTTTATCGCAAATGAAATTGAGATATTAAAGAGTCACAATCTGAGAGCCCGGGTTGCTCAGGCTTTGATTGACAGTTTCAATACTGCCAGTTATAAAGACAGTTTCTACCTTGTTCAAACTCATGATTACGGTGAAAGAAAAAATAAACTTCTTAGTGTCGACCAGATAGCAAGGTTGCTTGATGGAAGTGTTGCAATCGAACAGAAAAGAGGTCTCGATATTATAGATATCTCTGCAGAATCTCCTTCACCCTTCGAATCAGCTCTCATTGCAAATATTTATGCCAGGGAATATAAGTACCTTAACCTGGAGATGAACAGAAATCAGCTTACAATGGTTAAGGCTTTTCTTAATCAGCAGCGTGAGGAGAAGCAGACTGAGCTTAATGCTGCCGAAGAAACACTCAGGAATTTCCAGGAAAAAGGCGGGATAATTGCTCTTGATGAACAGGCTGCCAGTCTGATAAATCAGCTCTCCGATTTTGAGGCACAGGAGAATGCGAAAAAGATCGAGCTTGCCGCTTCAGATAAAGTTTTAATGCAGTATAAGAAGGAACTTGCTGACCAGAATCCCCGCCTTGCTGATTATCTTCAGAGCGTTTCGAGTGAAGCCTATATTCAGACTCTGCAGCAGCAGCTCGCAAGGCTTCAGGTTAACAGGGACATGGCCCTGGCATCCAAAGATCCTAAGGCAGCTAGTTCAAAAGTAATTAGAGACTATGATGAAAAGATTGAAGATTTAAAATCTAAGCTTAATGATAAGATGAAGGTCATTAAGGCTGGAATCCTTGCCAGTAGTCCCGAAGAGGTAAAAGGTCTCTCTCAGAAAATAGTTGAAGAGGAGATAAATAACCAGTCTCTTCAGATTACTGCTGAAGAACTTGGGAAAATAGTAAAGAATTATGAGGCTAAGTTCAACCAGCTTCCTAAAACTTCAATTGAATTGGCAAGATTGCAGAGAAACAGGGAAGCATTGGAAAAATTGTATACACTCGTTGAAGAAAAATATCAGGAAGCGCTGATAAATGAACAGTCGCAGCCTGGTAATGTTCTGATTATCGATAATGCAAGACGGCCTGAATCACCAGCTAAACCTAATAGGTTTTTAATTGTGCTTATCGGACTTGTACTCGGGGTAGGCATGGCTTTCGGTTATGTATTCACTAAAAATTATTTTGATAATACAATAAAAACTCCTGAAGACATTCAGAATAAAAATATTAATGTGCTCGCCTGGATACCTCAGATTGAAGGGATCGGTTTAAATGGATCGAATGAATTTGAATTCATCGTCTCTAAAAAACCTGATTCAATACCAAGCGAGGCCTTTCGTGCTTTGAGGACACGGGTTCAGTTCTCTCACCCTGATAAAGAATCTCTAAAGACAATTCTGATTACTTCTTCCGCTCCCCAGGAAGGTAAAACTACAGTAGCAGTAAACCTTGGCGGAAGTTTTGCACAGGCAAACAGGAAGACTCTTGTGCTCGACTGCGACCTGAGAAAACCACGTATCCATACTGTTTTTAACACTAACAGATTCCCTGGTTTAATTGACTATCTGTTCGGAAAGGCTTCACTCGAGGAGATTATTCGTACTACTGATTCTCCGAACCTCAATTACATTACATCCGGTACAATACCTCCTAATCCTGCGGAAATGCTCGAATCAAAGGCAATGAAGGAATTCCTTGGGATGATCAAAGAAAAATATGATATAGTTCTCCTGGATTCACCTCCGGTCATCGCTGTCACGGATTCAGAAATACTAGCAAGTCTGGTTGATGCAAGCATCCTTGTAGTTTCGGCAGAAACCACCGAGACCGAATTGATGGAAAAATCGGTAGAGTTGATTAAGAGAGATGGTTCTTCTTTTATTGGAACGGTACTGAATAATTTCAGCTATAAGAGCGGATATGGTTCTTATTATAAATATTATTACTATTATTCACGTCCTTCAGATGGTAGGAAAAGCAAATTTTCACATTCAGAAAAAAAGAGCTGAGAACTTCTTTTCAAATGATCACAATTAACCGTTTGTTAAAAAACGAATTAGTCCTGTCTGTCGTAATCTTTATCTTCAGTGGTATTTTTTATTCAGCCTTTTGTCAGAACCAGCCGGATTACAAAGAAAGAACTTTCGCATTATTCTCCGATTCATTAGCCTTGACTGAAAAGAGTTTACCCATGGAGGCAACTGAGGGGAGTGTTAATCCTGACGAGTATATTGTTGGACCCGGCGATAAAATTTTTATTTCAATAAATGGGATTGAAGAAATACCTCTTGACCTGTTTATTAATCAGGAAGGCGTTCTATATATTCCAAAGGTCGGCGGGATTGACTTGCATGGCTTGACGCTTAGAGAAGCAAAAAAGAAGATCAATAAATCAATCGATACTTACTATAAGAATGTGGATGTTTTCATATCCTTGACTGACTTCAGGAAGATTAAGTTATCGCTTTTAGGAGATGTTAAGAAACCTTCTACTTTTGTAATGCCAGCCAATTCAAGATTAATGGATCTTATAATGGATTCACAGGGACTGAATAAGACTTCTAATTTCAGAAATATCCGGATCATTCACAGGGACAGCACGCAGCAGGTTTACGATCTTCTGGATTTTTTGAGAATGGGGGATAGAGAAAATAATCCTCTGATGAGAGAAGGAGATATCGTCATTGTTGATCGTGTCGATAAGGTGGTGTCAATCACTGGTATGGTTAAATATCCCGGGACATATGAGTTTATTGATGGGGAGAGTGTAGATCACCTTATAACTATAGCAGGTGGTCTGATGGCAAAAGCCAGGAAAGATTCTATTGAAGTGGTAAGTTTTGAATCTGATGCCCGGACACAGTTGAGCCGGTATTATGATTATGCTTCAATAAAAAAAGGGGATCTGCTTTTGCGTTTTGAAGATCAGGTGATGATAAGAGAGATCCCAAATTATTTTGATCCTAAATTTATAGAGGTAAGAGGTTTCGTCAAGTATCCTGGTTATTATAAGATAAATGAAAATGAAACTATGCTTTCAGAAATAATTCAACAAGCCGGAGGGTTTCGTAAGGGCGCTTCACTAACAGATGCCACTCTTACCCGCCACACCGGAACGGTTGAAGAGGATCCGGAATTTGAACGGTTAAAAGTAATGCTTCGGGCAGATATGACTGATGATGAATATGATTACCTAAAGGCTAAGTCACGTCAAAGGGTGGGAAAGGTAATTGTGGATTTTAACCGGCTCTTTAATAAGGAAGAAAAATCGGAAGATCTTATACTGAAAAGAGGCGACATTATAAATGTTCCGGAAGCGAAAGATTATGTGATACTTCTTGGTCAGGTTGTTAGTCCTGGAAATATTATTTATCAACCGGGATTAAAAGTCGACGATTATATTGACCTTGCCGGAGGATTTGGCTGGAGGGCTGAAGAAGGAGATGTTCGTGTCATCAAAGCGAATAGCGGCGAATGGATCGATGCTGAAGATGTTGACACACTTAAACCCGGGGATACAATATGGATTCCTGAAGTTCCGCCGGGTCCGAAGTTCTGGGATGTATTTACAACCTCCCTGGCAGTTCTTGGTCAGGTTGCGTCGATCATTGCAGCTACAGTTGCTATTATTATAGCTTCGAGGTAGAAATTGAATTATCACCAAATCCTTAATACAATAATTTTTCACAGAAATAGAATTTTAAAGGTTACAATAATTGCTACCATTATTTTATTCCTGGTTCTGTTCTTCGTTTATCCCGTGACCTATAAATCTGATATATCTGTAATGCCCCCGGAGAATAACAATGAGACGGGTTCATTAAGTACTTTATTGAGCGGACAGGATTTTTCCAGCATACTTGGAGGGGGATTGTCAAGTGCCAACTCACAGCTGTATGTCGAAATGCTGAAAAGCAGAACAGCAGCGTTATACGTTGTGAACAAGTATCATCTTGAAAAATATTATGGTACAGATAATAAATATAAAGCAGCTGAAAAATTGCAGGATAACCTGGAAATTGAGCTGACTAAAGAGGGAATAATCAAACTGAATGTTGAAGTTTCCACTTCTTTATTGCCTTTTATTACTTCGGATAAAGATTCGGTTAAACAACTCGCTGCCGATTTGTCTAATACATATGTTGAAGCTCTTGATAAAATGAACAGGGAAAAATTATCCTCCCAGGCTAAACGAGCGCGTCAGTATATTGAGGAACAGCTTGTTAAAACAAAAAGCCAGCTTGATTCTGTAGAAAATAAACTGGCAGTTTTCCAGCAGGAAAATAAGGCAATATCACTTCCTGAACAGGTTAATGCGGCTATTGAAGCCGCTGCGGGTTTGAAGACAGAAATAATTAAGACTGAAGTACAGCTCGGATTGTTGCAGTCAAATCTGCGTGAAGATAACCAGACCCTGGTTGCACTGCGTACTAAACTGGTGCAGCTGAGAGAACAGTACGATAAGATGGCTATGGGAAGTCAGGATTACCTTGTTGCTTTTAAGGATGTTCCTGAACTTGGAAAGGAACTTGCTTCATTATTACGGGATGTGAAGATTCAGAATGAAGTTTACCTCCTGCTTCAACAGCAGTATTATAAAGAAAAAATTCAGGAAAACAGAGATATACCTACTATCCAGGTTCTGGATGAGGCAATTCCTCCGCAGAAGAAATCGGCGCCGAAGACAGTATTTTCCACAATTGCCGGAGGTATATTCGTGTTCCTGCTGATGAGTTTAATAGTTGTCCTGAATGAAAAAAAAACATATTGGTATAAATCAAGGGAGTCGTAGTGTCTGAGACAGCCGTTGTTACCGGGGGAGCCGGATTTTTAGGTTCTCACCTTTGTGATCGTTTACTTAAAGAGGGATTAAAAGTTATTTGTGTGGATAACCTTATAACCGGCAATACAAATAACATCAGCCATCTCGTTGGGAATGATAATTTCTCTTTTGTGAAACATGATGTAACAAACTACATTTTTTTACCGGGTAAGGTAGATTATATACTGCATTTTGCCTCTCCTGCAAGCCCCATTGATTATTTGAAACTTCCTATTCAGACACTGAAAGTTGGTTCCCTGGGTACGCATAAGGCACTCGGCCTTGCAAAAGAAAAGAACGCCAGATTTTTGCTGGCCTCTACCAGTGAAGTATACGGTGATCCAGCCATTCACCCTCAGCCGGAAAGTTACTGGGGAAATGTTAATCCTATTGGTCCCCGCGGAGTTTACGATGAAGCTAAAAGATTTGCTGAAGCTATTACGATGGCATATAACAGGTACCATAATCTTGACACCAGGATTGTAAGAATTTTTAATACCTATGGACCCAGGATGAGGCTTGATGACGGAAGAGCACTCCCTGCATTTGTTGGCCAGGCACTTAGGGGTGAGGATATTACTGTTTTCGGTGACGGTTCTCAGACAAGGAGTTTCTGCTATGTTGATGACCTTGTCGAGGGGATATTCAGACTCCTTATGTCGCCTGAAATTGAACCTGTTAATATTGGAAACCCTGAGGAAATATCAATAAAAGGATTTGCCGAAGAAGTAATAAAGATTACTGGTTCAAGTAGTAAAATAATTTATACCGATCTGCCGGTTGACGACCCTAAGGTCAGACAGCCTTCTATTGAAAAAGCACAGCGTATCCTTGGCTGGGAACCAAAAGTTAAAAGGGGAGAGGGTCTTAGAATAACCATAGATTACTTTAAGAATTCAATTTAAGCAGACAGACCCACCTTATCTGTTTCTCTGCCAATCATTATTTCTTTATATTTAAGATCAATTTTTAATTAAAAATAATTAAAATAGAATTGATATGACGGAACCGGAAGTAACCCCCGAACTTGCCTACGAACATGGATTAACCGAAGATGAATATAAACGGATTCTTAATATCCTCGGGAGGACTCCCTCATTTACCGAACTAGGCATATTCTCTGTAATGTGGAGTGAGCACTGCAGCTACAAGAATTCAATAGCTCTGTTGAAAACTCTTCCCCGTGAAGGTGGAAGGTTGCTTGTAGGTGCGGGTGAGGAGAATGCAGGACTTATCGATATCGGCGACGGTTATGCGGTTGCCTTCAAAATCGAAAGTCATAATCACCCCTCTGCTGTCGAGCCCTACCAGGGTGCAGCCACTGGGGTGGGTGGAATAATGCGGGATATTTTCACTATGGGTGCGCGTCCGGTTGCATCTCTTAATTCGTTACGTTTTGGCTCTCTCGACGATGCCCGTACACGTTATCTTTTTGAGGGAGTTGTGAAGGGAATAGGGGATTATGGTAATAGTTTTGGGGTACCTACTGTTGCGGGTGAAGTTTATTTTGATGAATCCTATCAGGGTAATCCACTTGTAAATGCTATGGCTGTAGGAATTGTAAAGAAAAACCTGGTGGCGAGCGCTGTTTCCAAAGGTAAAGGTAACCCTGTGATGATTGTGGGTTCCTCTACCGGCAGGGACGGAATACACGGTGCTACTTTTGCGTCAGAAGAGATATCTGAGAAATCCGAGGCTAAACGCCCCTCTGTTCAGGTAGGTGATCCTTTTACTGAAAAACTCCTGCTGGAAGCAACATTGGAGATTATTAAAAACGACTGGCTTATAGGAATTCAGGATATGGGTGCGGCAGGGATTTCCTGCTCAACCAGTGAAATGAGCGCGAAGGGTGAATCGGGAATGAAAATAAACCTCGATAAGGTTCCTCTTCGTGAATCGGGAATGAGCGCTTATGAAATTATGCTCTCCGAGAGCCAGGAGAGAATGCTGTGTGTTGTTAAAAAAGGTTACGAAGATAGAGTAAAATCGGTATTTGAAAAATGGGACCTCCATTGTGAGATAGTCGGTGAGGTTACTGATGGCGGTAAGCTTGAAGTTGGTTACGAAGGTGAAAATAAAGCATCAATTCCGGCTTTTGAGCTGGTACTTGGGGGTGGTGCTCCTGTCTATCATAGAGAAACGAAAGAACCGTCTTACTTAAAGAACATAAGGGAATTTGATTTCACTTCGCTGCCGGAACCCGAAGATATAACTGAAACTTTTCTTAAAGTATTTTCTTCCCCGAATATAGTTTCTAAGCGCTGGGTTTATGAGCAGTATGATTCAATGGTGAGAACCAATACGATTGTTGGTCCTGGTTGTGATGCGGCTGTTATACAGATTAAGGATACAAATAAAGCGCTGGCTGTAAAGACTGACTGTAACGGAAGGTATGTTTACCTCAACCCCGAAGAAGGAACTAAAATAGCCGTAGCTGAATCGGCCAGAAATATAGTCTGCTCAGGAGGAGTACCTCTTGGTATAACCAATTGTCTTAACTTCGGTAATCCATATAAACCAGAGGTTTACTGGCAGTTTACAAAAGCAATAAAAGGAATGGGTGATGCCTGCCGGTTTTTCGAAACTCCTGTTACAGGTGGTAACGTGAGTTTTTATAACGAGTCGCCGCTAAGTGCCGTATATCCTACACCCACTATCGGGATGGTTGGGTTAATTGAGGACCTAAAGACTGTTACCACATCCTTTTTTAAAGATCCTGGGGCCCTTATCTACCTGCTGGGAGAAGATTACGAAGAACTTGGAGGTAGCGAATATCTTAAGATAATTCATGGAAAGGTCAAAGGCGATTCACCTCATATTGACCTCACCGTTGAAAAAAGACTTCATAATTCAATTCTGGGTCTGATACAGAAACATATTATAAGATCAGCGCACGACGTTTCTGAAGGTGGTATAATTTCAGCGCTGGCTGAATGCTGCATCATGAATAATGAAAATAAAATCGGAGCGGAGATCAGCATTCCTGTGAAGACGCGTATTGATTTTTCTTTCTTCTCTGAAAGCCAGTCACGCGTTATTGTTTCAATCCATGAAGGATCAAAAGAGTTATTTGAAAAGTTCCTGCAGGAGAAACAGCAGAAATTTATGTTGATCGGCAAAACGGGGGGGAGTTCGTTAATAGTAAATAATATTATGGAAATTGATGTTGATAAACTGGCTGACATTTATTACAACACCATTTCCAAAATAATGAATGGTTAAATCTAAAATTAAATCCAGGCTCAGGGAACTATCGATTTACGAAATATTCAGAAAGTTTCGTTTTATCCTGCATCTGACACCACGATTCAGGAAAATAACGACTTTCATTGTATACTATTATAAGGGCCTCTCAAAAAGAATTGATGATCACCATGTATTCTTATTTGCAGGAGGATTGGCATTTTCAATATTCCTCTGTATCATACCATTCGTTCTGATAATTTTCGCGGTTCTCGGTAATCTTCTCGATTCCTCTTATGTTCAGTTTCAGATCAACACTCTTATAGAAACAATCATACCTTACTCACGTTACTCAGAGTTTGTGAAGAAAATTATCTTCAATCGTATTAATGAAGTTATTGAATACAGGAACATTGCGGGTATTATAGGAGGTTTTGGTTTATTGTTTGCAGCGAGCAGCTTGTTCAGCAGTATGCGAACTATACTAAACAAAGTATACGGAGTTGAGACCGACGTTAATATATTCATCGCAAAGCTCAGGGATTTTGCGCTTGTTTTCATGGTAATTATAATATTTTTTGTTACAACAATCTCCATGCCTACCGTAGATCTGCTCAGACAAAAAGCAGGAGAGTGGACAGTCTTCAGTTTTCTTTCTAATGGAATTTTTAGTCACCTTATTTTTTCTCTCCTTTCTCTGCTTCTGATCTTCATAGTTTTCAGTGTCCTTTATTTTACTGTCCCGCTCCGGAAACTTGGAAGAAAAGCAACATTTATGAGCGCTCTCTGGGCCGCCATACTGTGGGAAGCTGCAAAGCAGCTATTTGGATATTATTTGTACAACTTTGCTGCTTTTAATAGAATCTACGGTGCTTACGCACTCGTTGTTGTTGTTGCTTTCTGGATCTATTATTCCTCTGTCGTTTTTATCGTAGGGGCAGAGATAGGACATCTCTATTTTGAACGTAATTTTATAAAAAATGATATTACTACCTGATTCTCCGGTGAAATATTATTTACGTAAAAAAATCTTGACAGTGAATGTACACTTTTATATATTTAATCAGACAATTTGATCTGATTAGGCAATATGACCGTAATATTTTCAAAAAAGTGTGAATATGGACTCCAGGCGGTGCTTTACCTCGCAGCGCAGCATTCAGGTGAAGTAATTCCCTCAGATGAAATTGCCCGCAAGCTTAATATCCCCAAGGAATTTGTCTCCAAAATACTTCAGAGTTTAACTGAGAGCGGTATCGTAGATTCAAGGAAAGGGAAATCCGGCGGCTTTTTTCTCGCAAAAAACCCTTCCCGAATACGGTTAATAGATATAGTAGCAGCCATAGACGGCCTGGGAATGTTTAATAACTGTGTACTTGGATTCCCGCACTGCAGCCCTGAAAATCCATGTCCCCTGCATTCAAAATGGGGTGAATTAAGAACAAAAGCTTACAATATGCTTACTGATGAAACCATTGATAAATTTAAAGAAAGTACTTTAAGAAAAGTTAGTAATCTATAAAATTTTTTGATATTAAATCAGACAATATCATCCGATATGAAGGTTAAAGAGAAAATAATTCGTAATACTGAGAAACCGATTCAAAAATATCGCTTTCTTATTCAGAGCGCATTTGGTTTACTATGTATTTGGATAGGAGTGGAATTTTATCTGTTCAGCAAATACCTGGAGACGGGAGGAGCCACTTCCTTTATCAGCAGACCTCCAGGGGTTGATGGATTTCTTCCTATAAGTTCATTTATGAGCTTTTACCTCTTCATAACCACTGGAGAAATCCATCAGGCACATCCCGCAGGGTTATTCATTTTTATGGCAATTTTACTTGTCTCGCTGGTTTTTGGCAAGGCTTTCTGCAGCTGGTTATGTCCTGTAGGATTTATTTCAGAACTTGTGGGTGATTTTGGCGAAAGGATGTACAGAAAAATATTCAAGAGGAGAATTCATTTACCTAGATGGATCGATTATCCGCTGCGAAGTCTCAAATACTTATTATTGGGTTTCCTTCTTTACTCGGTATTTTTCCTGATGTCTGCACTTGCTTTACAAGCCTTTCTTGATAGTCCGTACAATATTGTAGCCGACCTGAAGATGTATTACTTCTTTGCGGATATTTCACAGACTGCACTCATTATCCTTGCGGCTCTTTTTGTCCTTTCAATCTTCATACGAAATTTCTGGTGTAGATTCCTTTGTCCTTACGGCGCTTTACTTGGATTATTCTCTTTTTTGAGTCCTCACAAAATCAAACGCAATCCTGTAAGCTGTATCGACTGCGGTTTATGTGCGAAAGCATGTCCTTCATATATAAAGGTTGATGAAGTCAAAACGGTGATTTCTGATGAATGTAATACCTGTCTGAGCTGTGTTGATGCTTGTCCCGTTGCAGATACACTGGATTTGAAATCAGTTCTGCCTGGCAAAAAGAAAGTAAATAAAAAATATGTGGCAATAGGTGTTATATCTATATTTATGTTTGTTACCGGAGTCGGCATTATAAGCGGGCATTGGGATAATCACATATCAAAGAGTGAATACCTCATTCATTATAAGAATATGAATACCTACGGTCACCCTACTGGTACGGCTGCAATTAAAAAATTCAATAAAGAAGCTGCCACTAATAATATTGAGAAGAAAGATGAAGTTAATAAAACAAAGGAGAATTAAATGGAACAAAACCGTAGCGAAACCCCGAACAAATTTTCAGGCCTGACACTCTCGGAAATAGTCACGCAAAACTTCAAAGCCGCCGCTGTTTTTGAAAAATATAACCTCGATTTCTGCTGCGGAGGTAAGAAACCAATGTCTGAAGCATGCAGGGAGAAGGGAATCAGTTCATCTGAGGTTTACGAAGAACTCAGGTCGATTGATAGCGGAAGAAGTGGATCTGAAAATTATACTGACTGGAGCGCCGATTTTTTAATTGACTATATTGTGAATCAGCACCACGCTTATATAAACAGGATGACCCCGGTTCTTTCTGCTCACACAAAGAAAATTGCATCGGTACATGGAAAGAATCATTCTGAGCTCCTGAATGTTGCAGATAGTTTTGAAAAGGTATACAAGGAACTAAAACAGCATATGATGAAGGAGGAGCAGATTCTTTTTCCCTTCGTCAAACAACTTGCGGTTGCAAAAGTCAGCGGAAGAAAAATGGAAGCCCCTTACTTCGGAACTGTAAAAAATCCTATAAGGATGATGGAGGCCGAGCACCAGGTTGCCGGAGATGAAATGTATGAAATCAGGAACCTTACCGGTAGTTATTCAATACCTGAGGATGGCTGCAATACTTACGCTGTAACTATGCAGGAACTGAGGGATTTTGAAGAAGACCTTCATAAACACATTTATCTTGAGAACTTCATTTTATTCCCGAAGGCAATTGAGCTGGAGCAGGAAATACTTTAAGATATTTCGTATCTTATTTACTTAAATAAGATGCTCATATGGATATAGAAAATATAGAAAATATTATTCTCCTGGTCGACAGATTTTATGAGAAGGTGAATCAGGATCGTCTGTTATCCGTTGTATTTAATGACTTCGCAAAGGTCGACTGGGAGGCTCATCTTCCGGTTATGTATAGTTTCTGGAGTGCTGTTCTTTTTGATACCAATACATATAAAGGACAGCCCTTCACCTCTCATACTGATCTCCCTATTTCTACAGACCACTTTCAGAGATGGCTGGAGCTTTTCAAAAAAACAGTAGATGAGAATTTCAGGGGGAGGAAAGCTGAGGAAGCAAAAGAAAAAGCTGATTCTATAGCACATATATTCCAGACAAAATTAGGTCTCATCAGCAATAATATGAGCATCCTGTAACTTTATCTAATGACCCTTTACTCCCACTCTGAAATCGATATCCGCAGCATTTTCCGGGTTCACCTGGTGAATCTTCTTCAGAACAAGTTCTTTTTCCTGTACACTGTTAACATCACCTGTTATTACTAAGGCACCTTTATCTTCCTTCACCTTCAATTGATCTGGTTTCATCTCCTTCAGCAGATCAATTACCGGCTGGTATTTTGCTTTTAATGACATTCTTTTCCTTTTTTCTTAAAAAATACCCCGTTGGATTCTCTTCTGTTGTTGTGCAGGTAACAGGGTAATAATCAACCGTGCAAATTTCTTTAATACATATTTTAGTAAATTATAGAAGTAAATTCTATTTAAATCTTTATGTCTTAAACCTCAAATTATCTGGAAATAAAATGAAATATTTCTACTTATTCATTATGATTCTGCTTGTTAGCTCACAGGAATATGCTCAATATCCTAATGTGATGATAAATAATCCTTCAAGCACAGATCCGGAAGAAGTCTCGATAGCTATTGACCCTTCAAACCCAAATTACCTTGCCGCCGGGGCAAATATAGATTATACTTATTATTCAACTGACGGCGGTTATAATTGGAACCAGCAGACATTATCGTCTTCACTCGGGGTTTGGGGGGATCCATGTCTGGTTTTTGACGGCAGTGGGAATTTGTATTATGGACACCTCTCCGTTGCAAGCTACTGGATTGACAGGATTGTTATACAACGTTCTACTAATCACGGTGTAACTTTTAATGACGGTGCAGGCATAGGGTTTAATAGTCCCAGGGAGCAGGATAAGGAATGGATTGGTGTTGATATGACTAACTCTCCTTATCATGGGAACGTGTATGTAACATGGACTGAGTTTGACAGCTATGGCAGTTCTAATCCCGCCGATAGTTCGAGAATTCGTTTTTCACGCTCCACCGATCAGGGACTAACCTGGTCTCCTGCAGTAACTATAAGCGATGTGAGTGGTGATTGTATTGACAGTGACAATACAGATGAGGGTGCTGTGCCATGTGTTGGACCTGACGGGCAAATATACGTAAGCTGGGCGGGACCACTGGGATTAATGTTCGATAAATCAACTGACGGAGGAACAACCTGGGGGAATGATACTTTTGTCTCAGATATTCCAGGCGGATGGGATTTTGCAGTCTCGGGGATTTACAGAGCTAACGGATTACCAATTACAGCCTGCGATACCTCCGATGCTTCCCCTTACAATGGCAATATTTATATTAATTGGTCTGATCAGAGAAACGGAACAGACAATACAGATGTGTTCTTTGTAAAATCGTCTGATGGGGGAAATACATGGACATCACCGTTAAAGGTTAATGATGATAATACAACCCGGCATCAGTTTTTTACATGGATGACTATCGATCAAACAACAGGATTTATTTACTGTTGTTTCTATGATAGAAGGAACACTACAGGAGCAACAACCGACGTATTTGTGGCGAGGTCTATCGACGGCGGCGAAAGTTTTGAAAATTTCAAGGTTAGCGAATCCTCATTTACCCCGACCTCAGGTGTATTTTTCGGAGATTATACGAATATTGCTGCTTATAACAGGATGGTTTACCCCATGTGGATGCGTCTCAATAATTCTACTCTAAGTGTCTGGACCGCAATAATTCACGACACAACCAGCGTTGTTCCGGTTGAACTTTCCTCCTTTAGTTCTGAAACATCAGGAGGAAAGGTTTATTTAAGCTGGGAAACACAAACAGAAACTAATAACAGAGTCTTTGAAATTCAGAGAAGCCGGAACTCAGATGATTTTGTCACCATTGGATTTATAGATGGAAAAGGAACATCAACCTTCCCAATTAAATATGAATATACTGATGAACCATTATCGGATGGAACTTATTATTACAGGCTGAAGCAGATCGATTTTTCAGGAGATTATAGCTATTCTAAAATCCTTGAGGTTAACCTTGTAGTTTTCAGGAATTTTGTTCTGGAGCAGAATTATCCAAACCCGTTTAATCCTTCCACAACTATCGGATATGAATTACCTCATGAATCCGATGTCGTAATTAAGGTGTATGACGTTCTTGGCAACGAAGTAGCTACCCTTATTAATGGTAGGCAGACCGCGGGAGTTCACGAAGTAAAATTTGATGGATCAAAACAAGGTAGCGGAATTTATGTATACAGGATGAATACCGATAATATTACAGTTACGAAAAAAATGATCCTGATGAAATAAGATTCCCGGATAAGGTATTAAAAAGGCTGCTTAAAGGGCAGCCTTTTTTTTAAGAGATGGTTACTGCCTTAACTTTAATAAATGCTGACCTTATATTTATCTATAATATCATCCATGCAATATGAATCTGCAGCAAAAACTCGATTATCATTACAGATCTTTCGACAGATCCAAAATTTCTCCTGACCCGCTTCAGTTCCTTCACCTTTATTCCAATACAAAGGATATTGAAGTAATGGGATTTATCGCTGCTGTTTTTGCATACGGCAACGTAAAGCAGATAATTAATACACTCAATAAATTTGTTGAGATCTCAAAAAATCATCCATACAGATTCATTACTTCTTTCAGCGACCGTAAAAATGATAAAGGACTGCAGGATTTATACCATCGCTTTTATTCTTATAAGGATGTTATCACCCTCTTCCTGGTAATGGAAAAAATATACGGAGAGTATGGATCTCTTAAAAATCTTTTCCTTAAATATTATTCGGATAAAGATGATAATATCAAAAACGCCTTGAACGGATTTTCTCATCATTTTATTAACGAGATTAAGGTAGTTACAAAACATCATAGTCTGAGTCAGGGTGCAAAGTTTATGTTTCCTTTACCCGAACTTGGAAGTGCCTGCAAAAGAAAAAACCTCTTCCTGAGATGGATGGTGAGGAAGGATGATCTGGATTTCGGTCTGTGGAGCGAAATTCCAAAAGACAAACTCATTATTCCCGTCGATACACACGTAGCGCGTGTTTGTAAAGAGTTAAAGTTGACGACACGGAAAAATGTTGACTGGAAAATGGCGGAGGAAATCACTGAAAATCTGAAAAAATTTGATCCGAAAGACCCTGTAAAATATGATTTTGCAATCTGCCATATTGGCATGCGGAAGATGGTGTTCTAGTCTCCCGTTTAGTAGTTTGTATTTTATTGTGGTTTGCTTAGTCGTTTGCAGGAGGTTGTATGTTAACCTTAAAGGTTCAACAGTCAAAATAATCTTTGCTTTTCGGGATAAATTTCTAAATATTCGTCTGTTAAATTTTGTTTCTTTAGTTATCTGGAGAATTTAATGGCGAATAACAATACTGCGGGTTCAGAATTCAAACCTTATATCTCTCCTTCTCAGTCAATCCCCGAATTAACTCTCAAATCGATTTTAATGGGTGCTTTCTTCGGAATTTTGTTCGGTGCGGCCTCTGTATTTCTGGCTTTGAAAGCCGGGTTAACAGTATCCGCCTCGATACCGATTGCTGTTTTGGCGATTTCTATAGGCAGGAAATATTTTAAGACCACTATACTTGAGAACAATATCATCCAGACTACCGGTTCTGCCGGCGAATCTATTGCGGCAGGCGTTGTATTTACTCTGCCGGCTTTCTTATTTATGTCGTTGAATGACTCCGGTATGAGTGTTGGTGCCGGTTATTTTAACTACTGGACGATATTGGCACTCGCTATGTTCGGAGGAATACTGGGTACTTTGATGATGATTCCTCTGCGAAGATCCCTTATTGTAAATGAACATCATACGCTCCCTTATCCTGAAGGGACGGCCTGCGCCTCTGTTCTTATTGCGGGTGATAAAGGTGGAGACTTTGCTAAAACTGCATACCAGGGACTATCGGTCGCTCTTGGTTATGCTCTTCTCCAAAGGGTTTTTCACGTGATCGCTGAGGCTCCGGCCTGGGTTTCTGCACAGACGAATAAATTTTTTCCTTCTGCTACCGTAAATGGTGAAATTACGCCTGAATATATGGGTGTGGGTTATATAATAGGGCCAAGGATAGCCGGTATACTTGTGGCTGGCGGTGTTCTTGCCTGGCTGGGTTTAATTCCACTCCTGGCTAGCCTCGTACCCCCTGATATGATTGCCAGGCAATTAATCAAATTGGGATATTTGAAGGATATGATCACGCCAGGAGGTCCCGGAAGCTGGGATCCTCAGCTGCATACCTTCTCCAGCTATCCTACTGCAATCTACCATGCGTATATAAGGCAGATCGGTGCAGGAGCTGTGGCTGCAGGAGGATTAATAACGATTAATTAAAACGTTCCCTACAATTATTTCTTCATTTAAGGGAAGCGTTGCCTCGCTTAAGAATAAAGGTGGAGGGATAAAAGTTGTTCGTACGGAAAATGACCTCTCCTTTGTGACTGTTCTTGTAGGCAGCGTTGGACTAATAATCATCATGATAATTCTCCCTATGATCCCGGGTGATACTGTAGTGAATAAGATGCTGCTTGGAGTGCTGGTTATTGTTTTTGGATTTTTCTTCGTGACTGTTTCAAGCCGTATCGTGGGTATAATTGGTTCAAGTTCGAATCCAATCTCCGGAATGACTATTGCGACACTGATGGGTACAGGACTTGTATTCATCGCCGTGGGCTGGACAGGGAAGGTTTTTGAACCGATGGCCCTTGTTGTAGGAAGTATGATATGTATAGCTGCAGCAAATGCGGGCGCTACATCGCAGGACCTGAAAACCGGATTCCTTGTGGGTGCTACTCCAAGATATCAGCAGATTGCCCTGTTTATTGGGGCTATTGTTTCCTCCCTGGTGATAGGCTGGACAATCCAGCAGCTTGATTCTCCTACACCTGATATGGCTTCAATGGGCATTATTCACGCAATCGGTAGCGATAAGTTTCCTGCCCCGCAGGGGACACTGATGGCTACCCTTATTAAGGGACTGCTGTCATTTAATCTCGACTGGCAGTTTGTGCTTGTAGGAGCTTTTCTTGCAATTACTGTTGAGCTTTGCGGCGTTAATGCCTTATCCTTTGCTGTTGGTGCTTATCTGCCTTTATCAACTACTCTGCCGATATTTGTAGGGGGAGCAATAAAAGGTATTTCTGATAAAATCGCCGCAAGAAAAGGAGAGGCAAGAGAAGATAGTGAACTTGGAAGCGGTAGTCTTTTTGCTACCGGGCTGGTTGCCGGAGGTGCGCTGGCGGGAGTCATTGTTGCCTTGCTCTCGGTGAACGATAATATATTTAACTTCTTTAAGTCGATTAGCACCGAAGGTTTCTTAAGCCGCGTTCTCGGTGAAAGCGGCTATGAAATACTTGGTGTTTTATTCTTTGGCCTTATGGGATATATTCTTTACAGGGTTTCCCGTAAGCCGCAGGCTAAGATAGAGTAGAATACCCGTTACATGGATAGCACAGCAATTATAAAAAGAGAACCATCTGCCTTTTTCAGGTGGATGGTTCTTTTATTTCTCAGCATTGCTATGTTCGGAAATTATTATGTATTCGACTCAATTGCTCTGGTGGCCGACCAGCTTAAAACGGAGCTTCATTTTACGGATCTTGATATCGGGCAGCTGTATTCGTATTACAGTGCGGCTGCTATAATTGTACTCGTTTTCGGCGGAATACTTGTAGATAAATGGGGGACCAAAAAATCAGCTATTATTTTTGCGTCAATCTGTACCGTTTCAGGCTTCCTTGTCGCTTTTTCCACCAGTCTCTGGCCAATGCTTGCCGGCCGCTTTTTATTGGGGATCGGTTCAGAACCTCTCATTGTCGCTATAACTGTTGCAATTGCAAAGTGGTTTAAAGCTAAAGAACTGAGCTTTGCTATGGGTATTAACCTGCTTGTAGCAAGGAGTGGTACCGTGGCAGTTGACAACTCTCCGTCTGTGTTCTCCGGACTTTATCATGGTGGTTATGCCGGTCCTTTATTCCTGGCTGCAATTATCGGTATCCTGTCGCTCGCAGGAATTTTAATTTATTACATCCTTGAATCCGCCGGTGAGAAGAAGTTTGTTCTGGGTAAAGGAGAAAAAACAGATAAGTTAAACGTGAAGGATTTTTTCAAGTATAATAAGTCTTTCTGGTATATCACTCTTTTGTGCGTCACTTTTTATTCGGCCATCTTTCCATTCCGGAGTTTTGCCATAAAGTTTTTTATGGAGAGCCATAATGTAACCCGCGAAACGGCCGGCTGGATGATCTCAATGCTGCCGCTTTCTGCAATGATAGCTACGCCCCTTATCGGTCTACTGGTCGATTTCATCGGAAAGCGTGCAACTCTTATGATGATAGGGTCAGTACTTCTAATGCCCGTCTACCTTATTATGGGTTATAGCAGACATGACTCTATATGTGCCTGTGATTATGATGGGAGTTGCGTTTTCACTAATCCCTGCGGTAATGTGGCCTGCGGTTGCCTATATTGTTAAAGAAAAGAGACTGGGTTCGGGCTATGCCCTGATGACCCTGATACAACAGGTAGGAATGATGATTCTCCCTATTTTAGTAGGAGCCGCAAATGATTATTCGGGAGCAAGCGCTGCAAATCCCCAGGGATATCGCCCCGGAATGTGGATCTTTTCAATATTGGGCATATTGGGCTTTATATTTGCATTCCTGCTGAGAAAAGCAGAAACGGGCCCGGGTGGTCACGGACTTGAAAAAGGCATGAGGCAGATTGAGGTGAAAAGAGAAACACCTTAATCTGTTATGATCTGATAGTTCCAGCCGTATTTTACAATTCTTTTTTAGATATAATATTTGTATGTTAAACTAATGCGATACTCATGAGGTAATATGTTCATACGCAAATTTACTGTGTCATTAGTTTTCCTGTGGGTTATATTCAACTGCAGCTTGTCCGCTCAAACTTTTGGTTTCGGCTGTCTGGGTTTTGTTGGTGGATACGGAGGATATTCATACCAGAAGATTCAGCCAGGATCATTGAATGATTACATAGATGATTTTAATCTTATCTATAAAGATTCTCTTTCTTCACCCATGGATAAGTTCGGGCAATCGGACGGCTACAGGCTGGGATTGAATTTCTTCCGCGCTAAGTTCAAAGGCTTCATAATTACCGCTAAAGGCTTTTATCAGAACCTATCGGAACAGCATAAAGCTACCGAACACCTTGTCGGCGGCGACGGCAACACAACACTCCAGCTTGAAATTATCAACTGGGCTCTGGGCATCGACCTTGGAACTCAGATTACCGGAGGTTTAAGCTGGAAAGTAATTGATGCGGCTCTGTTGTTCAATAATGCTAAATTCACTTCTACCCAGAATCTGCCGAATGCTGTTACTATTGTTAACCAGTATAAATCGGAATCAACAAGCCTTGGCTATACAATAGGCACGGGATTCATTCTCGAAGTTGTTGATGAATATTTATCGATAGAGGGTTTGGCAGCTTATACCGATTTCAGTATTGATAAAATGAAAACCGACGACGGAAAATATTTTGCTTCCACTCAGGATACCCCGGATTCAAAAAAGTTTATTGAAAAAGGGGGATTTAATGCAGTAATACAGTTAAACATTGGATTGCCGCTTTAATTTTATTTCTCATCAGAAAAATAATATGAAATTAACCAAACTCGATTCCGCATCTGTGATTGCTATACAGGAATGTATGGCGGTAAAGAAGAATGAGAGAATTCTTGTTATTACCGATGAACAGAAACGTGAAATCGGATATTCGCTTTACTCGAATGCTGTACGCCTGGGTTACAAGGCACTTTTTGTGGAAACTAAATCCGGAAAGATAAATGGTGAGGAACCTACAGCAGAGATTTCACATCTCATGCAGGAGTTTGATGTTGTTTTTATCCCGACGGCAAAATCATTAACTCATACTGATGCCAGAAGAAATGCTTCAAAAAAAGGCGTGAGGGTTGCTACTTTTCCTGGAATTACCCGTGAAGTGATGATACGCGGGCTGAATGCTGATTATAAGAAGATTTCCAGACTTTCAATTAAGCTGAAAAAGATACTTGAGAAGGGAAAAGAAGTCAGGGTAACTGCGCCTGCTGGTACCGATATCTCATTCAGAATTGAGGGTCGGGAAGCCTTTGCCAGCAAAGGCCTGTTTCACAAAAAAGGAGAAAGTGGGAATCTTCCCACAGGTGAGACATTCCTGGCTCCACTCGAAGGAACTTCAAACGGGGTATTTGTTGTTGATGGATCGATGGCAGGACTGGGACTGGTTAAGGGATCTAAGATTCGTATTTCAGTGAAAAATGGCTTTGCCGCGGAAATAACCGGTGGCCCAATGGCTAAAAGACTTGTAAAAATGCTTGATTCTGTTGGAAAAAATGCCAGGAATATCGCTGAATTCGGGATTGGAACCAACGATAGTGTTAAATTAAGCGGAATTCTGCTGGAAGATGAAAAGGTTATGGGTACAGTGCATATAGCATTGGGTAATAATGTGTCGATGGGCGGAAAAATCAATGTTCCAATCCATCTTGATGGAGTAATTAAGGAACCAACCGTCTTTTTAGATGGTAAAGTAATTATGAAAAATGGCAAATTGCTGGTTATATAGATCATTTTGAGATGATATGTGAACTTTTATCTTCAAAATGAATTATATATCTTTGAAATAATTAAAAAATAAGAGAAAAGGATGGCAGTGTTACCTATAACTGTATACGGGGATAAAATCCTCAGGAAGAAAGCAGCCAGGGTTACAAAAGTTGATCTTAAGACGATAGAGCTGATTAAGAATATGTTTGATACTATGCGAAATGCCAATGGCATTGGTCTGGCTGCCAACCAGGTTGGAGTGGATAAGTCAATCTTCATAGTCGATATCTCACAAGTTGAAGAATATGAGGATACAAAACCTATTGCTTTTATAAATCCTAAAATTATAGCCCGCTCTGATAAGAAAATCCTTATGGAAGAAGGCTGTCTCAGTATTCCTGACGTGCGCGAGGAAGTTAGAAGGTCTGAGGCTATTACCATAGTTTATTACGATGCCGACCTTAAGGAACAAACACTGGAGGCGGACGGCCTGATGGCCCGGGTAATTCAGCACGAGTATGATCACCTCAAGGGAATCCTGTTTACTGATCTTATTCCGGATGATGTTAAAAAGAAATATAAAAAAGAAATTAACAAGATCAGGAAGAGAAAGGTAGATATTGACTATCCGATAACGGAAAATGTGGATTACCAGCTGGCATGAAAATAATTTTCATGGGTACTCCTGATTTTGCGGTTCCTTCACTTAAAAGATTATTTGAAAGCAGACACCAGGTTGCCGCTGTGGTGACTACCCCTGATAAACAGAGGGGGAGAGGACAGAAATTCACCTTCACTCCTGTAAAAGAATTCGCTCTTTCAAATAATATTCCTGTTCTTCAGCCTGAAAAACTTAAAAACGATGAT
Organism: uncultured Bacteroidota bacterium; assembly: GCA_963839165.1. Classification (GTDB taxonomy): domain Bacteria; phylum Bacteroidota; class Ignavibacteria; order Ignavibacteriales; family Ignavibacteriaceae; genus DATFVA01. The sequence goes on from CAWIUG010000045.1 coordinate 140,833, forward strand.
TTCATTAACGAATTAAAAAAGTTTGAAGCAGATCTCTATGTAATCGTTGCCTTCAGAATACTTCCCATTGGAGTTTTTACAATCCCGCCTAAGGGCTCTTTCAACCTTCACGGCTCATTGCTTCCTGCTTACAGAGGTGCTGCACCTATACAATGGGCCCTTATCAATGGGGAAAAAGAGACAGGATTAACTACGTTCGCCCTGGCAGAAAAAGTAGATACAGGGAATATTTATTATCAGGAAAAAGTTGAGATACATGCCGAGGATAATTTTGGAACATTGCACGACAGGATGAGCATAAAGGGTGCCGAAGTTGTGTATAAAACGGTAGAGATAATCGAATCTGGAAACTTTGCGTTAAAGGAACAGGATAATTCGAAAGCCTCACCTGCACCGAAGATAACTAAGGAAACACAGGAAATTGACTGGAATAGGTCCGCGGTTGAAGTACATAACCTCATAAGAGGGTTATCCCCATATCCCGGAGCCTTCTTTTTTCATAATAATAAGCTTATTAAAATTTATACCTCTAAACATTCAGATGAAAAATTAGATTCAGGAGAAATAAAGCAGACAAAAACGGAGCTGTTTATCGGATGTGGTGAAGGTTCGCTGGAGGTACTTGAGCTTCAACTTGAGGGGAAAAAGAGAATGCATACAGAGGAGTTTCTCAGAGGCTACAGTTTCAATAGTTAATTATCCTTTTTTTAATACGATAACTTATCCATCAATTTTTCCAAAACATTTTTAAGCTCTCTGATATATCGATGAACCGGAGTTGGCGGAGAACGGCCAGCATTTTACGTAATTTATCCAGGCAGCGGTTTATTTATTTTATCTCACTATTATTGTTTTAATGATTCACTACTTTTGATTATTATTATTCTTTCAATTTAACCAAATTATCAATATTAGTATCCGGGGGAGCAGTATTATGTTTAAAAATCAGGATGATTTAAATGGATTATAAAAATAGTATTCTTGAGACTATTGGAAATACCCCTCTGATCAAACTAAACCGTATTACAAAAGGATTAAAACCGCAGATATTTGCCAAGCTGGAATCGGCGAATCCAGGCGGAAGTGTAAAAGACAGGATAGGACTTTCGATGATTGAGGCAGCGGAAAAGAATGGTGAATTAAAACCGGGCGGCACTATCATAGAGGCCACCAGCGGTAATACGGGGATTGGGCTTGCTCTTACAGCCGCTGTGAAAGGATATAAAACAATCTTTGTTGTTACTGATAAGGTAAGTACTGAGAAGATAAATTATCTCCATGCTCTGGGTGGAGAGGTAATAGTGGTTTCAAATGCGGTTGAACCTGATAGTCCGGAATATTATGTGAATGTAGCCAGGCGTATTCATAAAGAAACCCCGAATTCAATTTTTGCCTATCAGTATTCAAATCCTGCAAACCCCGAAATGCATTACAGAACAACAGGTCCCGAAATATGGCGTCAGACTGACGGAAAGATAACCCACCTTGTATCAAGTATAGGAACAGGCGGTACAATTAGCGGAACAGGAAGATATCTTAAGGAAAAAAATCCCGGTATAAAAGTGATCGGTGCCGATCCCCTTGGATCAATATTCAGGACGTATAAAGAATCCGGCGAAATTATAAAAGGAACTCCCTACCTTGTTGAGGGTATCGGGCAGGACTGTCTGCCTGAGAATGTTCATTTTCAGTATATAGACAAGATCATCAATATAAGCGATCGTGAGTCATTCGCGGCTGCAAGGAGACTCACAAAAGAGGAGGGTATATTCTGCGGCGGAAGCACAGGTACTATATTGCACGTGACCCTGGATATCGCAAAGGATCTGAGCGAAGACGACGTGGTGGTTTTCTTTGTCTGCGACACAGGCGAGCGATACTTGTCAAAGGTCCATAACGTTGAATGGCTGCGGGTTAATCAGATGCTGGATAAGGAGATTAAAACTCTCCGTGATATATCCGAAGTTAAAAAATCAAACGGAAATGAGGACATCGTTTATGTTAAGTCAGACGCTTTCGTTAAGGATGCGCTCGAACTAATTATGCAGAAAGGTTATTCCAACATTCCCGTTATGCTCAACCGTAAAGCTATCGGATGCATCAGGGAAAACAGACTGATGGGAAAATTGCTTAATAATAAGGAACTTCTTGAGGCTTCGGTCAAGGATGTCATGGAGGAATGTGTCCCTGTGCTCGATGCTAAAACGGGAATAGACAAAGTAAAAGAAGTTCTTAAAGAAAATTCTGCTGTACTGGTTAGTGATTTCGGGAGGATTACGGATATAATCACCCGTTATGATCTGATTAATTTTGATAATAACAATTAAAATGGATGAAATTCAACGGTTTTCATTATATTCGACCGTTGTAATCTCGTAGTTGTCTCGGGGTTACAGGCCGACAGATGGCCGACAGATGGCCGACAGATGGCCGACAGATGGCCGACAGATGGCCGACAGAAAATCATTTTTTTAAGGTTGGAGAAGAACTTATTACGAATAAGTATGACGAACATTTTTATAATCAAATTATAGTTTAAGGAAATATTATGGGTTTTTCAACTGATGCAATTCATGCAGGACAAACACCTGATCCCGTTACAGGAGCAGTAATAACACCAATTTATCAGACGTCAACTTATGCCCAGGAGGAACTTGGGAAAAATAAGGGATTCGAATATGGGAGAACACATAACCTCACTCGGCAATCGCTTGAGAAAAATGTAGCTGCTCTTGAAAAAGGTAAATTTGGAATTGCTTTTTCTTCGGGTCTCGCTGCCACTCAGGCATTAACCACGCTTGTTAAAGCTGGCGATCACGTGATAGTTTCCCATAATGTGTACGGCGGTACTTATCGTCTTTTTGAACTGATTATGAAAGACTTTGGTCTGGAATTCTCCTGGGTCAATACTTCTGATCTTAAGAATATTGAGGGTGCGATAAAGAAAAATACTAAAATGGTTTTTATCGAGACTCCGACAAACCCGATGCTGAACCTAACCGACATCAAGGGTACTGCTGATATATGTAAAAAGAATAACCTGATCTGTGTAGTTGATAATACGTTCATGAGTCCTTACTTTCAGAACCCGCTTACACTGGGAGCCTCGGTTGTTCTACACAGCCAGACTAAATATCTGAACGGTCACAGTGATGTAATAGGAGGTATTCTCCTTACCAGTGATGAAAAGATTCACGACCGTTTAAGGTATGTTCAGAATGCAATAGGAGCGGTACCTTCACCATTTGACTGCTGGCTTATTCTGCGTTCAACAAAAACCCTTGCTGTAAGAATGCAGCGGCATAATGAAAATGCTGTTCAGTTTGCCAAACACCTGGAAGAAAGCGGCTGCTGTAAAAAAATATATTATCCTGGCCTGCCCTCCCATCCGCAGCATGAGCTTGCCAGAAAACAGATGAGAGGTTTCGGAGGAATGATATCCGCCGATTTCGGGAATGTTGAAACAGCTAAAAATATTTTGAAAAATGTGAAGATCTTTACCCTCGGAGAAAGCCTTGGCGGTGTTGAGAGTCTTATTAGTCACCCCGCCAGTATGACCCACGCGGCGGTTCCAAAAGAAAAAAGGGAGGCAATGGGACTGACCGATAGCCTGATCCGTTTTTCAGTGGGAATTGAGGATATTGAAGATCTGATCGCGGACCTCGATCAGGCGATGGCTTGAACTGACTTATTTTTATCTTTGTTCTAGATCATTGACCAAATGATTAAGCTTTATATTTTTTTATTGATAAGAACTATGTTAATAATAAGAAAGTTGAAGAAATGAAAAGATTTAAGAAAATTTTAATTTCAGCAAGCCTGACTCTCCTTTTTCTTATGGGTTCAGGTTTAAACAAAGCAGTATATGCCAGTGGCGGCGAAAAAAATCTCTCCGAAAAGGTAACTGCGGCTATAACTTCAAGATATGACCCTTCAGATGTAGAAGTAAAAATTAAAGATGAGGGTTGGGTAGTACTCAACGGTGAAGTTCATACGCTTTATGATAAGTATAGGATCTATGAGATAGCTTCACATTTAAATGGAGTCAAAAGAATAACTAATGATATAAGGGTTAATCCTATAAGAACTCCCGAAATACAAAAGACAAATAACCTCCCGGCTGATATTATCGAACATAATGTTCGGACGCTGATGGATAGAAATGCAGCAATTGAGGAACCTGAAAAAATTAGTGTAGCTGTTGACGGTAGTCTCGTCATTTTGTCGGGACAGGTTCATTTTTATAGAGAAAAGATCCTTGCCAGAACTGTCGCCTCACAGGTAAGAGGAGTTACAGCAATCAAAAACGACATCAAAGTCACACCTCTTAATAAAGCTATCAATGATAACAATATAAAAGAGGTTCTTGAAAGTATCCTTCGTAATGAATTTCCGCTTGTTGATAGGAATCAAATTGATATTAAGGTAGAAGATGGTTCTGTTACTCTTTCGGGTACAGTACAAAATCTATGGGTTAAAAATAATATTGCGGAAGAATTTGCAAGTATTGAAGGAGTTATTGATCTGATTAATAAGCTGGAGGTTAAACCGGAAATAAATGGTTGATCTTCGTTTTCTCCCCGTAAAGACAACTTTGGGGTGATACAACATAGGTAGAAGGCAAATTCCTGGTAGAGCTTTCACCTTCGGCACAAAAGCCATGTTAGATGTCTGATAGGAAACATGTATCTAAGTGCCTGGACTTTCCATTACTATTCAGCTTTATTCTATGTATTTTTGTTAAAGTAATTTTTTATAATCAGACGGGGAGAAGATATGAATACCGAAGAAAAAACTAATCCTGAAATGAACCTGGTTGATGATACCAAATATTCAATGGATACTCACCTTATCTACGGAAAGAACTTTACTAAGAAATGGGACTATAAACATCACGTGCTGCCGCCTATAACATCATCCGTCATTTATCGTTTGGATTCTGTTGAAAGGGGAGCAGAAGGATTTCAGGAATTCGCAAACTCGCCTGTAACCGGCGAAGATCCGATGCCGATTTATATATATGACAGGCTCGGAGAACCGAACAAAGATATTCTCGAAGAAAATCTTGCCTATGCCGAAAGAGGTGAGATGGCTGTTACTTTTTCAACTGGTATGGGTGCGATCTCGGGAATCATAGGGATGCTCACTAAATCAGGTGATGAAATAATCTCTCATATGACATTGTATGGTTGTACCTATTCCTTGTTCACCAACTGGCTGCCAAGGTATAATATCAATACCTTACTTGCGGACCTGACCAAAGCGGATAATCTGCTTAAATATGTCACGCCTAAAACCCGCGTGGTTTACCTCGAGTCCCCTGCAAATCCTAACCTTGATATTATTGACATCGGAGAATTAAGGAAACTGGTTGATAGAATAAATGAAAACCGTGAAGAAGCTGAGAGAATTAAGATCGTGGTTGATAATACCTTTGCCACACCTTTCTGCCAGAGACCAATTGAACTGGGAGCCAACTTTTCGGTTAATTCATTAACAAAAGGACTTGGTGGATTCGGTACCGATATGGGCGGTGTTGTAATCGGGAAAAACAAGTACAAGGATATGCTGCTGCTGTACCGCAAAGACTTCGGGGCTGTACTTAATAATAAAACTGCATGGACAATTACTACATATGGTCTCCCGACTTTGCCTGTAAGGATCAGGCAGCAGATGAGATCTGCAATGAGAGCAGCCGAATTTTTAAGCTCCCATCCAAAAGTAGAGTTTGTTAATTATCCCGGATTACCTACCTATAAATATTATGAAACTGCACGGAAACAAATGGTCGATTTCGACGGAAATTTCGCTCCAGGTAGCCTTATCTACTTTGTGCTTAAAGGTTCAAATCCCGGTGAAAGCAAAGAAAACGCAAAAAGGTTTATGAACTACGCCGCCGAACATGCTTATACCATGACACTCGCGGTAAGCCTGGGACATACAAGAACACTCATCGAACATCCTGCTTCAATGACGCATTCGATGATCGCACCCGATAAACTCCTCGAATACGGAATTGATCCCGGAGGTATCAGAATTGCATTGGGGCTCGAGAATACTAATGATATACTCATGGACCTCGATGAATGTCTGAGTAAGGTGTAAATACTACATTATATTTTTGTTGATGGTCACTCAAATGAATTTTATTTGAGTGACCTTTTTATTTATTTTAGAATACTCATTAAATCTTTATGCGGGAAAAACTTATGAAGATGAAAGTACTGTTTGCCATAACCTTGATGCTTATGTTTTCAGCTGTTATAAAAGCACAGGGAGATACAGATTCTATTGAAGTCTATCTGATTGATTCATTTGTTACACCCGAAGTTCCCCATACGTTTATGCTTTCATTCTTCACCAGTGCTCCTGCCAAATCAAAAGTAATAATTAATAATAGTTATTCATACGAGGTTTCTACTGAACTCACAGAGAGTCATAAGATCAATATTGATATCTCAGATCTTTCTTTTAAAGAAAAAAACGTTCCGTTTGTAATCCAGGTTGAAGATTCTGCAGGACATCAGTTTACAAGTGAAAAATTTGAATTCGAGCTTCCTGAGGAACCGAAGGTTGAGGGTGGTTCTAATTTCCTTCTGTTGTGCGTATTCGGTGCTGCAGTATTTGGACTTCCTTCACCCGCCTATGTGATAGAGAAAAATGACGATTACTTTAGTCTTACTAAGGAAATTCCTCTTGTTTCGATAAGGGGTGGAGGTTATAAATACCCCGTAGGATATTTTTCGGTTGAATACTCACATATTTTTGATGCCCCGGTTAAAAACTTTGTCAGGGTAGGGTATAAGCAAATTATAGAAATTCCCGGTATAGAATATATTTCTCCGGGAATAAATGGTTTCACAAATTTTAAGGGGTTTAATGGAATTTCCCCCGAATTATCTCTTGGGCTGTTCAGAATAGTTAATACCTTTACAGTCTATGCAAGGTACAGGTTTAATGCAAAACCGGGTGAAAAAGGGAGCGAGTTTCCATGAATTTTCTATAGGACTTTATTCGAGCTTCTTCTCGCTCTATTTGTAGTAATATCTCAGGATATCTTCTAAAATCTGCACTTCTATTAGCACATAATATTTTTAGATTAAATATCTAAATCCGGAACGATTGTATAATTCAGAATGTTTTAGTAGAAAATCTGATCATTCTTAATGAAATATATTTTAGTCATATTATTCATCCTATTTAAATCTGTTGAGGCTCAGACGGGGAATGTTACGGGAAAAGTTACTGATGGAACCGCTCCTGTTCCCTCTGTGAATATCCTCGTTCTTAATACCGGATATGGAACGATAACTGATGAAAACGGTAAATATACCCTCAGGCAAATTCCTCAGGGTAAGCAGTCAATCAGGTTCAGCTCAGTTGGGTATAAAACAGAAGTGAGGGATGTTGATATCTTATCCGGCAAAACTATTGAGTTAAACATTATCCTTAAGGAAACCGTGATTGAAGTGGGGGAAGTTAAAGTAACCGGAATGAAGAGACAGGAACAGCGGGATACAAGAACAAGTCTGATAGACCTTAATCCAAGAAGCGCGAAAATATTGCCCGGTGCGGGAGAGGATGTAATGAGGACTCTTCAATCACTTCCCGGTGTCCTCGCTCCAAATGATTTTTCTTCACAGCTTATAGTGCGGGGAAGCGGTCCTGATCAGAATTTAATAATAATGGATGACGTTGAGATTTTTAATCCTTACAGGCTGTATGGTGTTATAAGTATGTTCAACCCCGATGCTGTGGCAAATGTAAACCTGATTACGGTGGGTTTCCTGGCACGTTACGGCGATAGACTTTCGGCAGTACTCGATGTAACAAACAAAGAAGGTAATGACAATAAAAATTTCTACATGGAAGTCTTAATGCGTCTATTATTGATGCTAATCTTGTACTGGAGGGTAAAAATCCGTTTAGCCTTAAAGGCAGCTGGATGTTTAATTCCCGCAGAACTTATTATGATCTTATAATCGAACCTTTTGTTAAAAATGCGGGACTTGTGGACCAGAATGTAAGCATTCCCTAATTTTTACGATTTCCAGGCAAAAATTGTATTCGGTCCGTTTAACGGAAATAAAATTTTGATAAATGGAATTTATTCCCGTGACGGGGTTAATATTGTTAGTGCAAAAAAGAGGAAAACCCCCGACAGTATTGGGGTATCATAATATAACCATGAATAACGTTGCAGCGTTGCCTGGCACTATTCTCCTGATACAAAATTCCTTAATAAGTTATTGTTTCTTAGTATCCGTAATAGTGGTGCGGCTGATTTTGATTCCGAGGTTCTCGATCCATCGTTAAACCGGGAGGATTTTAAGGATGTTATACCAGACACTCTCGCTCCCTATCTTCTGTATTTTAAGTTTAACTCCGACTTTACCTTCCAGAAGTATTCATTAGACGATAATGCGACTTATTTATGGGGAGATAATATATTTGAAGCAGGTGCCGGAGTTGACTTCCTGAGAACAATTATTGATTTCAAGTTTGATATTGATCCTGAACTTCGGGCATTCTTTTCTTCCAATCCTCAGTTCCGTGCAGTGCTTAACGACCTTACAGATACAAGGGATGATAAAAGATATCATGCCTTTGTTCAAAATAATTTTTCAGATTAATAAAAGGTTCTATTTTCAGCCGGGACTTCGTTTTGATTATTATGATATTCTGAATAAAGCGTACCTTGCACCCAGAATATCAATGTCATATGCAATTGATGATCTGACAACTATCAGAGGAGTCTGGGGAATGTATTTCCAGTCCCCCGGCTATGAAAAACTGAGAGATGAAAACGTTCTCTATGACCTTAGCAATGTATATGCAAGGAACCTGGAGGCAGAACAGGCGCTTCACTATATAGCCGGTATAGAACGGTGGCTGAGTTCTGAATGGAGCATTAAGCTTGAGGGTTACTACAAAGATTTCAATAACCTGATTGTACAAAAAGTAGTGCCGGGTTTGCGCTACGTTACCAATCAGGTTCCGGGTAAAGATCCCCGTTATCCCGATGGGTGGACGCAGCCGGTAGCTGTAGCGGGTGACTCGCTTACACAGGTTCCGGTTAATAATGCTGATGGAAGCGCATACGGTGCTGAGATTTTCCTTGCAAAAAAGAATCGTGGCCCTGATGATAGGTTTTCAGGCTGGATCAGTTATTCCTACTCTGTTGCTGAAAGAAATGAGGGTGGTATTATACGTCCTTTCCGCTTTGATCAAAGGCATACTGTAAATATTGTATTTAATTACCAGCTGACAGACTGGCTTGATGTAGGACTCAGATGGCAGTATGGTTCTGGTTTTCCTATTACACTCCCTTCCGGGGTAAAGCCCAGAATTGTTCTTGTAGATGAAAATGGTGACGGAGTTCCAGAAACTCCGGAAGTTGCCACAAGAATACCTTATTTTGGAGGGAATGGGGAGGTTATTTATGATGTTGATTATAACAATCAGAGACTAAATGCAAGGAAACCCCCTTACCATAGACTGGATGTCCGTTTCACCGCGGTTACAAATTTCTGGAGCCTCGATTGGTCATTCTACCTTGATGTAATAAATGCATATAATCGTTCAAATGTTATTGGTTACGATTATTATATCAATAATGACCTTACACTCGGCAGAGATACAAGCACGATGTTCCCGATAATTCCTACTCTGGGTTTTAGTGTAAAATTTTGATAATTTAATTTCTTATGATCAAAGCAAAACTACTTACTGTTTCTGAAATAACGAAGCAGATAAAACAGAGCCTTGAGGATGAATTCTCCCAGGTTTCTGTAATCGGTGAAATCTCAAATTTTAAGGCGCATAATTCGGGTCACTGGTATTTCAACCTCAAAGATTCCGATGCTCTGATTTGCTGCACAATGTGGAAGGGATATAATAATTATGTCTTCTTCACTCCTCAGGACGGGATGAAAGTGATATTAAACGGTAAACTTTCCGTTTATCCTCCCAGGGGAACGTATCAGGTGGATGTGCGCTCAATGAAACCAGCAGGTGTAGGCGAACTTCAGGCTGCATTTGAGATGCTGAAGCAGAAGCTGGGTGAGGAAGGTTTATTCGATACCACTCACAAGAAACCCGTTCCGGTTTTTCCCGCAAAAATAGGAATTGTAACGGCTATAGACGGTGCTGCTTTCAGAGATATGGTTAGCGTGGCAGAAAGAAGATATCCCCTGGCTGAGCTTGTTATAAGTCCTGCCCGGGTACAGGGTACCGGATCAGCGGAAACAATAATTGAAAGCATCAGACAGCTGAACTCTCGCCAGGACATCGATGTAATAATAATTGCACGGGGTGGGGGGTCAATTGAGGATCTCTGGTCATTTAATGAAGAGATGGTTGCACGCGCTATTTACAATTCACGAATTCCTGTAATCAGCGGGGTCGGTCACGAAATTGACTTTACGATTGCCGATTTTGTTGCTGATTTAAGGGCTCCTACTCCTTCTGCAGCTATGGAATTAGCTACTCCCGACAAGAATGATATTTTTGCCTTTATTGATGATTTTTCCTATAATTCTACATTAAAAATAAATGAACTATGCCGAAAAGGGAGAAAAAGACTCGGTTCAGTTCTGGGTTCATATGGGTTCAGAGTTCCACTGGATATTGTTAGAAATAAATCGCAGTATATTGATAACCTGCTTTATAAAGTGCTTCAGATAACCGATCACAGGATATTATTACACGGCAATAAAGTTTCACTCCTTACTAAAATTATTGAATCAAATAATATTCAGAGGACACTCGAAAGAGGGTTCGTACTTGTGAGGCAGGATAACAAATATATAAAGAGATGTACTCAATTTACTTCAAATGAGGAAACAGAGCTGATATTCGCTGATGGCAGCATTAAGATGAATAGGGATAATAATGAGTAAAAAACAAATAATAATTTGAGAAAGATCTGAAAAGACTGGAAGAGATATCCGTCCTTCTTGAAAAAGATGCGGTTGATCTTGAAGAAGCTCTTAACCTTTACGAAGAAGGGATTGAACTTTCACGAAGCTGTATTTCGGCACTTAAAAAAGCGGAGCTGAGAATTACAGAATTGAAAAAAAGGCTGGACGAATTGAATTATGAAGAGGAAGAAAGAGAAGAATAAGTATGGAGAATGAGAAGATGGCTGATGAGATAAAATATCCGGTTTTGTCAAAAGTAAATGTTCCTGCAGATATCCGGAACCTCGACTCCCAGGAACTGAAAACGTTATGTAAGGATATCCGTGAATATCTTATCGATACTATTTCAGAGGTCGGTGGTCATTTTGGAGGCGGACTTGGAACGGTGGAACTGGCTGTTGCTGTCCATAAAGTGTTTAATACCCCTCACGATCTCGTGGTATGGGATACAGGCCACCAGGCCTATCCCCACAAAATACTCACAGGAAGAAAAGATAATCTTAATACAATAAGGCATCTGCACGGAATAAGCGGCTTCTTGAAGAGAGCGGAAAGTGAATATGATACGTTCGGTGCGGGACATGCAACTACTTCTGTTTCAGCGGCGCTGGGTATGGCGGTGGCAAGGGACTTAAAGAATGAGGATAGGAAGGTTGTCGCAATTATCGGGGATGGTGCTATGACCGGCGGGATGGCTTATGAAGCGATGAATAATTCCGGAATAAATAAGTCAGATCTAATTGTTGTTTTTAACGATAACCGTATGTCTATCGCTCCAAATGTCTGGCAGGTTTCAAATTATTTTACTGAAATGATCGCCCACCCTGATTATAATAAGTTTAAAGGACAGATCTGGGAGCTTACAGGAAAACTGGATCAGTTCGGCGACCGTTTGAGAAAGATCGCTGCTCGACTTGAAAATGGTATAAAAGCTGTGATTACGCCTGGAATGCTGTTTGAGGCATTGGGCTTTAGGTATTTTGGTCCTATAAACGGCCATAACCTTCATCAGATGATAAGAATATTTGAACAGGTCAAAGACCTTAAAGGACCCATACTTGTTCACGCTATGACGCAGAAAGGAAAAGGCTATAAACCCGCGGAGGGAGATGAACAGAAACTTCATGCTTCAACCCCTTTCGACAAACTTACCGGGAAAGCTTATAAGAAAAGCAGTAGTGCTCCATCATATACATCCATATTCGGAAATGCCCTTGTTGAAATCGTAAAAGAAAATAAGAATGTTGTGGGTATAACCGCCGCTATGCCTGATGGTACGGGACTCGATATCCTGCAGAAGGAATTTCCTGAACATTATTTCGATGTCGGAATTGCTGAAGAACATGCTGTAACTTTCGCTGCTGGTATGGCAACTCAGGGCGTTATTCCTGTTGTAACTGTCTATTCAACTTTCCTTCAAAGAGGATTCGATCAGATTGTGCACGATGTTGGTATCCAGAAACTGCATGTTGTTTTTGCAATGGACAGAGCCGGACTGGTGGGAGCAGACGGCCCTACACATCACGGGGCCTTCGATCTTACTTATCTTAGACTTGTTCCGGGAATGGTTATGATGGCACCTAAGGATGAGTCTGAACTTAGAGATATGCTCTACACCGCAGTTAATTATAAGAAAGGACCTGTTGCCCTGAGATATCCGAGAGGATCTGCGCTGGGTGTGGAACTGAAGGAGGGCTTTGATATGATTGAGATAGGTAAGGCCGAGAAACTCAGGGAAGGGGATGATGCAGCTCTTCTGGCCGTTGGTTCAATGGTTGAATATGCTCTTAAAGCAGCTGAAATGCTTTCTGCTGATGGTATTGTCTGCGAGGTTATAAATATGAGGTTTATAAAACCATTAGATGAGGCTATGATGGATTATATCGCCGGAAAACATCCCAGAATAGTTACTCTCGAAGAGAATACTCTGGTAGGAGGATTCGGTAGTGCGGTGCTTGAGTATTTTAATAGTAAAAACTATAAGAATGATATTTTGAGAATGGGAATACCCGATAATTTTATTGAGCATGGTACACAGAAAGAACTTCATCATATCCTGAAAATAGATCCGGAAGGGATCGTTGAAAGGGTTAAACTATTTTGCAGAAATAAAAGTCTTAACCAGGAGATAACAATTTGACTGAAAAGACAAAGGTTGCAATAATTGGACTTGGCGGGATCGTTCAGCTTGTTCATCTGCCTAACCTGCTGAAAATGGATAATGTGAAAGTTACAGCCGTTGCAGAGATAAATAAAAACAGGCTGAATGCGATGGCTGATAAGTTCAATATTGAAGGAAGGTATACTGACTATAAGAAACTTCTTTCCGAAGCTGAAGCCGATGCGGTAATAATCGCCACTCCTACTCATCTGCATAAAGAAACTGCCGTTGCTGCACTTAAGGCCAGGAAAGATGTTCTTGTTGAAAAACCCCTCGCAAGAACATATGCGGAAGCTAAACCGATTATCGACGCCATGAAGAAATCAAAAAATAAAATTATGGTCGGGATGAACCTGAGATACCGGCCCGACGCAATGATTTTACGAAGTCTGATAAACTCAGGCGAAATAGGCGATCCTTTTTATGTTAAATGCGGTTGGATAAGAAGACAAAGCAGCGGCGAGAAATGGTTTACGAAGAAGGAGGAATCGGGAGGTGGAGTGATTATCGACTTAAGCATACTTCTTCTTGATCTTGCCCTGTGGCTGCTGGATTATCCCCCTGTAGCAAGTGTGTCTACCCAGAATTTTTCAATGAATACAAAAAATGTTGAAGATAGCTCATTTAGTATGCTTAGATGCAGAAATAATGCGGTGATTAATATGGAAACAAGCTGGTCGATACCACTTGAGAAAGACCTGTTTTATTTCAATGTTTACGGGACTAAAGGAAATGCGTCGCTGAATCCGTTCAGAATAAACAAAAAGATTGATGAGCAGTTTATGGACCTGACACCGGCACAGACTGAAAGTGCGGTAACCTTATTTAAGAAATCGTACCTTAATGAATTAAAAAGTTTTATCGGTGCTGTAAGAGGGCTCAATCCAGTATTTTCGCCCGCTACAGAAGCGCTTTCACGCATGAAAGTGATTGATGCAATGTACCAGTCGGCTGAAAAAAAATCTGAAGTTAATATCAGGCAGACATGAAATCAAAAATATTGCTCGTTGATGATGAGAGGGATATTGTTGAGTTCCTTGAGTATAACCTAAACCAGGAAGGCTTCAATGTAATAACAGCATATGACGGCATGGAGGCGATTAAAAAGGTTTCCGAAAAACCTGACCTTATTATACTCGATATAATGATGCCTAATATGGATGGTTTCGAAGTTTGCCGGCGTATCAGGGAAAAAAGTGAGTATGCGGATATTCCTGTAATTTTCCTGACTGCTAAAGGTGCGGAAACAGATGAAATAAAAGGACTGGAACTCGGAGCCAGCGATTTTATAAAAAAGCCTATTTCTCCCGGGAAACTTGTTGCCAGGGTAAACTCAAACCTTAGGAAGAATAGTAAAGAGGAAAAGAACCTCCCGGTTATAATAGAAACAGGACCACTGCATATTAATCGCGATCGATATGTTGTAAAGCTTGATGGTAATGAGGTAGTATTTCCAAAGAAAGAATTTGAGCTGCTTTATTTTCTGGCCAATAATCCGGGCAGAGTATTCAGCCGCGATGCTTTGTTAAAAACTGTGTGGGGAGTTGATGTTTATGTGGTTGACAGAACTGTGGATGTTCACATAAGAAAAATACGGGAGAAACTCGCTAATTATTCTGACCTTATCGAAACCATTAAAGGTGTAGGGTATAGATTTAAAAGTGTGGAATGAATTAAAATCAAATCTTAACTCCTCCAGGGTATTCCTTCCTGAATTTCTGATCTTTGATGCTGTTTTTATTGCTGTTATTATTTTCAGTATTGAAAATCCTTCCGCTAAAATCTTTTTTATAATAGTTGTTTTAATTCTGAGTCTGTTCTTGTTGGATCTTATCGGGAGTAAACGGCTTAAGGAACTGGCCGAGGTAAAGCATATCATTTCAAATATCAGAAATAACAACTATAAAAATGCCGATGAAATTCGACTGAGTCAGAACCTTGCCGGGATGGAGGAGGAAATTAAGGGGATGTTCATAAAAGCAAGAAGTGATGTAGAATATCTTAAGAGGCTTGAGAGGATAAGGACGGAATTTCTGGGGAATGTTTCACACGAACTGAGGACACCCATCTTTTCCATTCAGGGCTACATAGAAACACTTCTGAACGGAGCTATTCATGATGATAAAGTGAACCTGCACTTCCTGGCTAAAGCAAACCAGCATACAATAAATCTGAATAATCTTTTGAATGACCTGATAGATATATCTATGATCGAATCCGGCGAGATGAGGATGAGTTTCAGGTATTTTTATGTTAAAGAATACCTTGAAAGTATCATTACCGAAATGAAACCTCTTGCTGATGAAAAAAGCATACGTCTGGAACTTGAGCCGGTTCGGGACAAGCTGCAGCTGTTTGGCGATAAAAATAAGCTGAAGCAGGTCCTGGTTAACCTTCTGACAAATGCAATTAAATATACCGAATCGGGGTCGGTTATTATCATGGTCAGGGAAGAAGAAAATGCAGGACAAATAGTTATTAAGGATACAGGTATAGGTATCCCTGAAGAGGATATACCCAGGATATTTGAAAGATTCTTTAGAGTGGATAAGGCCCGTTCAAGGGTGGTGGGGGGTACCGGACTGGGACTGGCAATAGTTAAACATATCGTTGAAGCTCATGGATCTAAAGTGGAAGTTAAGAGTGAAGCCGGCAAAGGGAGTGAATTTTCATTCAGACTTAAAAAATAGGGGATGATATTCGAAAAACATGAAAGCAGGATTTCTTTTATATTTTGGGTGCTTTTATCATTTTTGGCCAAAATTGGTTAATAATCAATACATTTTTCCTGCTATCAGAATTGACATATAAGGCTCAAATTGTTAACTTTGTTGTCTAATTTTTTCAGAAAGGTTAAGTAAATGTTTGCTGTTGTTAATATCTCAGGTCAACAGTTCAAGGTTGAGGAAAAAGGAAAATACTACGTTCCGAGATTAAACGCAGAACCTGATTCAGAAATCACTTTTGATAAAATTCTGCTTTTTTCGGATGATAAAAATGTTAAGATCGGTGCACCGTCAGTTGAAAAGATGAAAGTAACTGCCAGGGTACTTGAGCATATTAAGGATGATAAAGTAATTGTTTTCAAGAAGAAAAGAAGAACCAATTACCAGAAGAAAAACGGACACAGGCAGCAGCTTACCAGAATTGAAATTACCAGTATAGGTTAATAGAAGGAGATTTTATTATGGCACATAAAAAAGGTCAGGGTTCATCCAGGAACGGAAGAGATAGTAATGCACAGAGACTTGGAGTTAAAAGGTTTGGAGGCGAGCGTGTTCTGGCCGGAAATATCCTGGTGAGACAGAGAGGTACAAAATTTCATCCTGGAGTTAATGTTAAAAAAGGCGGAGACGATACTCTTTTTGCAGTCGCTGATGGAATTGTGAAATTTGAAACGAAACGCGGCGACAGACAGTTTGTCAGTGTGATGGAATCTTAATCGATATTAAATATAAAAAAACCCTCTTGTGAAAGAGGGTTTTTTGTTTTAAAAGCTTCCTAAAGAAAATATCAGAAACCTAACCTTTCCATATCAGTTACAAGAGATTTAACAGCAGATACAGAATTGTCAAGTAATTTCTGTTCCTGATCGTCAAGTGAGAACTCAACAACTTTTTCAACACCGTCTGCACCCAGCACTGCAGGTACACCAACATAATAACCTTTAACACCAAATTCACCGTCAAGGTAAGCGCATACAGGGAGAACTCTTTTTTCGTCTCTTAAAATGGATTCGGCCATAACGATAGCTGCAGAAGCCGGGGAATAAAAAGCTGAGCCCGTTTTAAGCAGTTTTACTACTTCGCCGCCCGCCATCTTCGTCCTCTGTACTATGGCATTCATAACTTCCTGCGCTTTAGCTTTATCATTGTATTTCTTCTCGAGGAGTTCCATTACTGGGATTCCGTTGACATTTGCATAACGTACGATAGGAACCATAGTGTCACCATGCCCTCCCATAACCATTGTATTAATGTCTTTCACAGATACTCCAAGTTCCCAGGCAATGAAGGTTGAAAATCTTGATGAGTCGAGTATTCCCGCTTGTCCAAGCACTCTCTTATGATCAAATCCGGTAACTTTCTTGAATAAGGTAACCATTGCATCGAGAGGATTGGAAATTATGATTACGATAGCGTTAGGGGCATACTTTTTAACATTTTCAGCAACCGTATGCATGATCTTTGCATTTGTTGTAAGCAGATCATCTCTGCTCATTCCCGGTTTCCTGGGAAGTCCGGCAGTAATGATTATTAGATCAGAGTTTTCGATGTCTTTATAATCGTTCGTTCCGATTACATTTGCATCGAAGCCGTCTATCCGGGCAGCTTCTCCGATGTCGAGGGTCTTACCCTGGGGCATATCTTCAACGATGTCATACAGGACCACATCTCCGAGTCTTCTCATAGCTGCAAGCTGTGCAAGTACTCCGCCTATCTGTCCACCGCCTATTAATGCTATTTTCTTTCTTCCCATAAATGTTCCTCTTGGTTTTAATGGATTTTAGATTTCAGGTCAAACTGAAACACTAGCTAATAGACAAAAATAAATATGAAAGTTTCCATTTGCAAAGAAAGTATGATATTCTATATTTTGACAGTTATTATTTGAGAGAAGATTATGAATAAAATAACTGTTGTGGGAGCGGGTAATGTTGGAGCTTCAGCAGCAATGCATCTCGCTGAAAAACAGCTGGCAGAAGAGATTGTTCTTCTGGATGTCGTAGAAGGCCTTCCTCAGGGTAAGGCTCTGGATATACGTCAGAGTTCTTCAATTGAAGGGTTCGATACTGAAGTAACAGGTACTAACGATTATAAGGCTACCGCTTCCTCCGGAATTGTTATCCTCACAGCCGGTCTTGCTAGAAAGCCCGGTATGAGCCGTGACGACCTGCTTAAGGCCAATGCGGATATTGTTAAACAGACCACTGGAAAAATAATTGAATATTCACCACAGTGCATCATTATTGTAGTCTCTAATCCCCTGGATGCTATGTGTTACACAGCATTTAAAATCAGCGGATTTGAGAGTAATCGTATAATAGGAATGGCGGGAATTCTTGATACTGCAAGGTTTACTCTCTTTTTGTCGCAGGCATTAAAGGTTTCTGTGAAGGATATCTCAACTATGGTTCTTGGAGGGCATGGGGATTCGATGGTTCCTCTCATAAGTCATACGAGTGTTTCAGGAATACCGGTTTCAGAACTGCTTTCTGCTCAAAAAATAGCTGCGCTTGTTGAAAGAACCCGCAGTGGTGGTATAGAAATTGTAAATTATCTGAAGTCCGGAAGTGCTTACTACGCTCCTTCCAGTGCGGCGGTAGAGATGGCTGATTCAATTGTAAGAAACAGGCAGAGAGTTCTTCCATGTTCGGCATGGCTCGGTGGAGAATACGGTTTGCAGAATGTATTTTGCGGAGTTCCGGTAAAACTTGGAAGGAATGGAATCGAACAGATAATCGAAATGAAACTTGCTGATAGTGAGCTTTCCGCACTTAGGAAATCGGGCGAAGCTGTTGAATCTTTAATAAATAAGTTAAGTTATATTTAAAACCAATATTGTTTCTGTTCCCTGGGGAGTAATGTTATATCTAAGGTCATCCATATAAACACGCATCAGGTATAATCCTCTCCCGGAATCTTTCAGAAGGTTTTCTGGATCGGTTGGGTCAGGAACCTCATCGGGCTGAAAACCGGGACCTTCATCTTTAACTGTTACATAAAGTTTCCCTTCATCAACTTTAGCTGTAATCTTTACCATTTTATTCTTATCGCTTCTGTTGGCATGGATGATGGCATTTGTTGTAGCTTCAGTTACTGCGAGAAGTAATGCGGATAATTTGTCGTCATCCAATCCGAGATCTTTAGAGAAATAATTAATAAATTCTTCGACGGTGATTAGATTATTCGGATCACTCTCAATTTCGAGGTAGTAATTTTCTTCTGCCAAATTTATTCCTGAATTTGATTTGGTAAAATATGAAAAATTTTTTTCAATCCAACTAAAAATTCCAATTTACTTCAAACGAAAGATTAGCCTGCTGCCGCCCTGAATTATCTACTGTAATAAACTCATACCAGCCGTATATTTTGAAATAAATGCGGTTTTCTATAAGCCATAATATCTCTGTCAAAGGTCCGATGCTAAGATAATCAGAATCTTTTATTTTTTGTCTGTCATTGTAATTAAAAGTCAGAAGGGAAAATATCCTGCTTCCCAGCGCGAAATTTACGTTGTTATACATCAGGACTAACTTAGGTTCAGCATAAATCTCCTGCAGGAAACGTGTGGGTTTTTCCGAAAAAGCTGCCCAGTTAAGCTCGCCCTGCTGAGAAAGTTTAACATAACCGGAGTTCACGATTGAAAATTTCTTCCCAAGTCTGATGGTACTTGAATCGATAGCCGTAAACTGCCTGAAGGAAAAACTTCTTAGGTTGGGAACAAGGTCACGAAAGTCATATACGGTATAGTTCGCAGAAACTTCGAAAGTATTTATGGTGGATATATTTTTTCCGTGATAGTCTCCTCCCGCAGAAAATTTGAGTACTCTGTTAATGTTGTTGTTTGAACTCTTATCCGAAAAAATGTATACGATGTGACTTTGGGTTCCTTCGGCAATAAGAAAAGCGTTAAAGAATGGTGTAAGGACACGGACATACCTTAGCCGTATGATTGAAAGCAGTTCATCCCTGTCATCATAGTTGTTCAGACTGGGCGTATCATATCGCAGTTTATTCTGATATACACTGAATGACATCTTGTTTGAGCCTGAAATATTCCAGTCACCTAACAGAGAGATAGCAATCCGGGCTGAATTGTTATTTTTTTGATTTTCAATATCCTGACGTTCATCAAAAAAGAGGGACCCGGTATTCAGAAAATTTTTGGCAATATGTTTCTCATCCCGTTCCGAATAATTAACCTTTAACCTTCCGGCGAAAGAGGGAGTAACATATCGTATATTGGATTCCAGCTCAAACTTTAATTCTTCTATCCTTGAATCAAAAACAGAACTCGATAATACCTGTACAGGGTGGTAGCGGGTATTCCTGTCAATATTCCGCCAATCAAGTCTGCCTTTCAGATCCAGACCAAGGTTTGATGTTAATTCGTTGTATGTAAGGCCATCTTCAAGAAGATAGGCTGTTTCATCCCTGCTCTGGATGTTATTGGTTATATCATACTCACTCGAGATAACAGAATCAGCCGAATAATAAAAATCTTTCCTGTTCCTTGAATAGCCTGAAGTTATATAATTACTGACGTTCTCATTAAATATACTGCCGGCTGTGAGGTTAAAATACCGGATTAAATTTTTCCTGGGAGAAATATCTTCATTACGGAATCTTAACTTCGAGGATAAATTGAAGTTTGATATATCAAAATCATCCATCAATCCCTCCCCTCCGTAGATAAATCCATTATCATTCTCCCCGATCTGTCTGTTATTTGAATAGCCGAAGAAAGGAGAAATATGAAAACCTGCTCCGGGAGAAAAATCACTGAAGATCATTGCATTCGATACGGAAGCCTGGTTTATTTCTATCTTTCTGTTGTCAGAGAGAATAGCGTTATTTCCAAGAAAGCCTGCTTTAAAATAGGGGGTGATATTATAAGCAGCAGAAGCAGATAAAAACTGTTCATCTCTGATGCTTTTATCAGCTGATTTAATAAAAGTTGAGTTATAATCTTCAGTGACATCGAAAGAATACTTCTGAACGACCTGATTATAAAATAATTTGGAAGACAGGTAATAAGTATTAAGCTGTTTATCCAATCTTGTAGATAATAGATTAAGAGGTTTTTCAACGAGAATAAACTGAAGGCTGTCTATTTCCGACTGGGCATTTATCAATCCTGACGCCAGTAAGTGAAGGAAAACCAAGATATAGTATCTTTTCAAGGGAAGATTGTGAAATTTACAGTTATTCTAATTTATTAACTTAAAGTATTCAGTAAAAGAATTAAGTTCAATGATAATGTAAATTTATTCGGGCTGAAGTACAAAATTATAGAGGGAGGAAATGCTGTTGGGGCTTGAGTTATCACCGGTATAGGTAACGACCCTCCAGTAATAACTTACACCGTAATCAATATAGTCCCCATCATAATTAACGCTGATTGTATCATTAATAGAATTGATGGTTAAAACTTTACTCCATATCTGTCCGAAATAGGGATTTGACTGAAGTGTTACCTCATATGTTGCGGCAGCGGGAACAGCTGTAAATATAAAAGTAAGTACATTGGTGTTCACCGTTCCTACAGGAGAAATAATGCTGGCCATAGGCAGAATTTTATCACTTACCTCATTGCTTGGAGAGCTTCTGAGACCCCCTTTATCCACCGCAATTATTTTATAGAAATAAGGGGTGAGAACGGAAAGACCTGATGTATCAGAATAATCTGAACTTATAGAAAAACCATTTATGTTTGTGCTGTCAGGAATAAATCCTGGCATGGTACTTCTGTAAATATAGAAGCCGGCAATGTCAGTTTCATATCCGGGATTCCAGGTGAGATACACCGATTTTTCTCCTATCCAATTCCGGGCATTAATTTGTGGAAACTTCGGGGCAAAAGGATTGTAAACATTTTTGGGTACCGCACTTACAATCGATGAAGAATTACTCTCTCTGTTCTCGACGTCGAGAGCTGTCACACGGTAAAAATATTTTTCATCATAACTAAGTGAATCATCCAGATAATAATTTTGATCGGAAAAATCGATAAGCCTGAAGTTCGTACTATCTGTACTTCTGTAGATATTATAACCTTTCAGGTCAATTTCAACATTTGCATGCCATACAATCTCTATCTCTCCATCATATGCTGAATATATTTTTACATTTGTCGGTACGGCAGGAGGAAGACCGTCCCCTGTTATTTGCGTAGGTGCATTCCGTTCACACCCCGAGATAAGTAGGATAGCAGATAGCAAAGGAAGCAGGTATTTTCTTAAAAACAGCAAATTCAACCTGAAAATTTATGGAAAAATAGTTTCATATTAAATTAACAAAAAAGTCGTAAAAACCACATTAGTTCCGGTAAGCCTCCAACCGGGGCAGTTCAGTTTAAATTGACAAAATGGCTTTTTTTGGATAACTTTATTATTCAAAAATCGTAAAAAATGTGATGATTGAACAATATATCCCTGTTTTTTTAGTAATTGGATTCGCACTGGTATTCGCAGTGGGAACAGCCTTATCGTCAGGCATATTTGGACCGCAAAGACCGACAGAAGAGAAACTTTCTACCTATGAAAGCGGTATGAAACCTGTGGGAACAACTCGTGAAAGAATATCGGTTAAATATTACCTGGTGGCTATGTTTTTTATCATTTTTGACCTTGAGGTGATTTTTGTTTATCCCTGGGCTGTCGAATTCAAAAAGCTTTTCAGCGAATTTGGAATTTCTGTGTTTGTTTCGATGTTAATATTTTTAGTTGTACTTGAATTGGGATACTTATATGTATATAAGAAAGGCGGATTTAAATGGGATTAGAAGCTAAGTTAAAAGAAGAAGGATTTATAACTACAACTATTGATGCACTTGCAGCATGGTCTCGTGAGAGTTCTGTATGGCCTATGCCAATGGGAATTTCCTGTTGTGCAATCGAAATGATGGCCTCAGGTGATCCCAAATATGATATAGCCAGGTTTGGATCAGAAGTTATGAGATTTACTCCGCGACAGTGTGATCTTATGATTGTAGCCGGAACCGTAACTTATAAAATGGCTCACGTTGTAAAGAAAATTTATGATCAGATGCCTGACCCCAAATGGGTAATCGCTATGGGTGCCTGTACTTCATCAGGTGGAATGTACCGGTCTTATAATGTAGTTCAGGGTATTGATCAGTTCCTTCCTGTTGATATATATCTGGCAGGGTGCCCCCCTCGTCCTGATAATCTTTTAAACGCATTGATTCAGATCCAGGATAAAATCGGAAAAACAAAGGCAAGAGATTTTCAGGATAAAAAACTTCCTGAGTTAAACGTCTTACAGAATAACTAAATATGAATCTTAAAGAATTTATTCCTCAGAAACTCCGGGAAAACTTTCCGAATGTGAAGTTTGATTTTGTTGATTACCGCGGTGATCTATCGGTGAAGTTTGACAAGGAGCATGTTAATAAGATCTGCCGGTTTCTAAAAGAGGATCCGGAACTTGATTTTCGTTTATGTGAAGATGTTACTGCTGTTGACTGGGCTAAAAGAAAGAACAGGTTTACTGTTGTTTACCATATTTTTTCCTTAAAACATAATTTCAGGCTCAGACTTAAAGCTGATGTTGATGAATCCGAATGCAGCATTGATACGGTCTCATCTATCTGGAGAACAGCAAACTGGCACGAAAGAGAAACTTACGATATGTTCGGAATAACTTTTAACAATCACCCTGATCTCCGCAGGATGTATATGCCGGAGGATTTTAAATATCATCCGTTAAGAAAAGATTTTCCACTGATGGGAATACCTGGAAGTCTTCCTCTACCAAAAAAAGATTAAGAGAATATGCCTAAACTGACTAAAGACGAAGTTCATCCTAAAATAATTGAGGCACTTCTTGGTGCAGATTCCGATATAAGTGTTGACGACGCTCTAGAGAACGAAATGGTTCTTAATATGGGTCCCCAACACCCTGCCACTCATGGAGTTTTGCGGGTGCTTTTAAGACTGGATGGGGAAACAGTGATCGCCAGCGTTCCTGAACTGGGATATCTTCACCGTGGGTATGAAAAAATGGCTGAAAATATGAGTTATTACGAATTCATACCCCATACAGACCGACTCGATTATCTTTCTCCTATGGCTAATAACGTTGCCTGGGTGCTTGCGGTTGAAAAACTGGCCGGTATTGAAGCTCCTCCGCGGGCTCAGTATATCAGAATGCTGATTGCAGAACTCGCAAGGATTGCTTCGCACCTTGTCGCTATTGGCTCACTTGCTATGGATGTTGGCGCACTGACAGTATTTCTGTGGACGTTGCGCGAACGGGAAAAGATCCTTGATATATGGGATATCCTCTGCGGTGCCAGGTTTACAAATAGTTATACCCGGATAGGCGGGGTTGCAAATGATGCCCAGCCCGAGGCCCTCGCTAAAGCAAAATGGTTCATAGATCAGTTTGATGAAAACCTCGATGAGTGTGAGCGTCTTGTGAATACGAACAGAATTTTTATTGAGAGACTTGAAGGTGCAGGTGTAATATCCGCTGAGGATGCAATAGACCTGGGAATGACCGGTCCAAGCCTTAGAGGCAGCGGGGTCGACTATGATATCCGCAGGAATGCGCCTTATTTATGCTATAATGAGATGGACTTTAAAGTAGTTACATACCCCGAGGGTGATTCGCTCGCAAGATATTTTGTCCGTGCTGATGAAGCCCGGGAAAGTGCAAAAATTGTAAGACAGGTTCTGGATAAAATGCCCGGTGGTGAAGTGCTTCTAAATCAACCTAAAAAAGTTCTCCCTCATAAAACAGAGATCTATACGAAGATGGAGGAACTGATACACGATTTTATGATAGTGAATTTCGGAATAAATCCTCCCGAAGGAGATATATACCATGCAATTGAAGGATCAAAAGGTGAGCTTGGATTTTATCTTGTCAGTAAGGGTGAAGGTCGGCCCTGGAGATGTAAGATCCGCAGCCCCTCTATGGTTAATCTCCAGTCGCTCCCTCATTTAATAAAAGGACGGATGGTTTCTGATGTGGTTGCCATAATCGGAAGTATCGATCCTATAATGGGTGAAGCTGATAAGTAGGGTAATTTGTTTGCGCCCGGCTGCCTGTTGTTTGCAGGCCTGTACTGAATACTTAACTATGAATTTGGAGCAAAGAATTTTTCGGATCGTCTATACGATTTTCTTTTTCCAGAAAATGAAAATAATTAAAGATGAATAATTTTAAATTCTCAGAAGAAAATCTTCAGAAGATTGATGACATACTTAAGAAGTATCCTCTGAAGAAACCTGCGGTTATGCCCGTCCTTTACATTGCACAGGAACAGAACGGATTTATATCAAATGAGGCAATCAAAGAAGTTGCGGTCATACTTGATATGACACCTGAGGAAGTTCTTGGGGTGGTAACCTTTTATACCATGTACCATCAGAAACCTATGGGTAAATATCATATACAGGTGTGCACAAATGTGAGCTGTATGCTGCGTGGTGGTTATGATCTTTATGATAAGGTAAAAGAAAAGCTGGGTATCGAAAATATGCAGGTTACTGAAGACAAAACTTTCTCACTCGAAGAAGTTGAATGTATGGGATCCTGCGGTACTGCTCCTATGATTGCTGTTAATGAAGATTATTTTGAAAATCTTACCAAAGAAAAAGTTGTTGAAATTTTAGATTCACTAAAGCTTAAGAATTAAATGGAAAAAATTGTTCTCCCTGATATTAAAGATATTTACTTAATAGACGTTTACCTGCAGAACGGCGGATTTACTGCGGTAAAAAAAGCATTAAGTCAGTCGCCTGATGATATAATTGACCAGGTTAAAAAATCAGGATTAAGAGGCCGCGGGGGTGCTGCTTTTTCAGCGGGACTAAAATGGAGCTTCATGCCTAAGACTACAGATAAACCTAAATATTTGTGCGTCAATGGCGATGAGAGCGAACCGGGTTCATTTAAAGACAGACAGATTTTTGAATTTAATCCTCATCAGCTTATTGAAGGAATATTAATTACATCTTATGCTATCGGGGCGAAGGTAACATATATTTATATCCGCGGAGAGTATCATAAATGGATTAATCTTCTCCAGAAAGCTTTGGATGACGCGTACGCAAAAGGCTTTGTCGGGGAGAAAATGAAAGATACCTTCGGAACCGGCTTTAGCTGTGATATTTATATTCATAAAGGAGCAGGGGCTTATATCTGTGGGGAGGAATCGTCCCTGATGAATTCTATTGAAGGGAAGAGAGGCTACCCCAGGGTTAAACCTCCGTTTCCGGCCCAGTTCGGATTATGGGGTTGTCCAACCACAATTAATAATGTCGAAACTATTACAAACGTTCCAGCCATAATAAACAAAGGATGGGAATGGTTCTCAAAAATAGGTGAACCGAAACACCCTGGAACGATATTGTACGGATTGAGCGGACATATAAACAACCCTGGTGTCTACGAACTTCCTTCGGGAACTCTTCTTACCGATCTTATCTATAAGTATGGAGGCGGTGTTCCTGGTAATAAAAAAGTCTTGTGTGTAATTCCTGGCGGATCTTCAATGCCCCCCCTGAGGGGAGACCAGATTGAAGGTGTTAAAATGGATGCTGAATCCCTTAAAACTGTCGGGTCGGCTATAGGTACTGCGGGTGTGATGGTGATGGATGAGGATACTGATCTTGTAAAAGTCCTGGCAAGGATTAGTAAATTCTATTATCATGAAAGCTGTGGTCAATGTACACCTTGCCGCGAAGGTACAGGATGGATGTTGAAAATCCTGAACCGGATACTAAAAGGTGAGGGTTCCAGGAGTGATATTGATTTACTTGTATCTGTAGCTAATAATATTGAGGGTAATACAATTTGTGCTCTAGGTGAAGCAGCTGCCTGGCCTGTTAAATATATGGTGCAGAGATTCCGTGATTATTTTGATGCCAGGGTGAAAGATACTATTGAACTTCCGGTAGCCAATAAAGTACATTCAATGAGACATACGGCAATACCGGTTTCAGATATTAAACATTGAATATTTCTTTGAAAATCTAAATCACCTGAGCAAAGATCTCTTCTTCGGACTTACTTAATCATTAACCCGAACCTGGTATATATAAACACCGCCTGCCAGTCTTTATGCATCTAAGTTAACAGAACCTCTTCCTTATGTCTTTAGCTTTTCCCAAAGAGTACCCCGCCTCTCCGTGTTAACTGTTGTACGTTGATCAGCCTGCTGCTCTCATCCCCAGCTCTCTGTCGAGAAGGAACAGGCCGTTTTTATTGTCTCCTACCATCTTAATCTTATCGACTATGTTAATTGCGGCAGCTTCTTCCTCAACCTGTTCTGTAACGAACCATTGCAGGTAAGTGTTTGTTGCATGATCTTTTTCTGTTATAGTCAGATCGACAATTTCATCGATGGATTTGGTGACATTTTGTTCATGCTTTAAAGTCTCCTCAAAAACTTCTACAGCATCCTTCCATTCACTTTTGGGAGCATCAATCTTGGATAAATTTATACGGCCGTTCCTCTGATTAATATAGCCATATATCTTCATGGCGTGACCGTATTCCTCGCCGGACTGAACTTTCATCCAATGAGCAAATCCATTCAGGTTTTTTGACTCAAAGTAGGCTGCCATAGCCAGATAAAGATAGGAAGATGATAATTCAAGGTTCATCTGGGTGTTCAATGCCTTCTGGATTTTATCTTTTAACATAATCATCCCTCAGTTTTGTTAGTTTAATTTGATGCGATGTCTAAATGTAAGAAATAATAGATATGACCACAAATTGCCGGAAATCTTTCTGTTAGCTAATGTGTTTTTGATAGTTCCGGCCATTACTTTCCACTATATTTAGCCAATCCGAGGCCATAAATGGCCGTCCAGAGATAATTGGCTTCGTCTCCCGCTCGTCTTAGGATCAACAGCATTGTCGAATTCCACTTTTTTCTTGCCTTTTTATTCGGAATGCAAATATTTATATTTGCATCTTAAAAATCAGAATGGATGTATGGTAAACCTAAAAGAACTAAATAAAGATCAAAAATCAGCTGTTGAATACCTTGACGGCCCTCAGATGATAGTAGCAGGGGCCGGATCAGGAAAAACCAAGGTTTTGACTTACAAAATTGCACATCTTATAGATAAAGGATTTCCAGCCGATTCTATTCTTGCTTTAACTTTTACAAATAAGGCTGCAAATGAGATGAAAGATAGGATCCGTCAGCTTATAGGCAATAAAGCAGATTCTATATGGATGGGTACATTTCACTCTATCTTTGCGAGGATCCTGAGAATTGAATCAAAATATATTAATTACGAACATAATTTTTCCATCTATGACGCAGAAGATTCTCTTTCGCTTGTACAAAATATTATATCAAATCTAAATATTGATCTCGAATCTGTAACCCCAAATTCTGTCAAGCACAGGATCAGTTTTATGAAAAACCATATGCTGATGCCTTCAGAATTCAGAAAAAAGCATAAAGGTGAATTCATTGAGGAAAAGATCGCCGATATATATGATGAATATCAGAAGAGGTTAACAGCTAATAACTCAATGGATTTTGAGGATCTGCTCCTTAAGCCTATTGAATTGTTTAACTCTAACCTGAAAATACTTAGTAAATACAAAAAGAAATTTGAATATATCCTTGTGGATGAATTCCAGGATACAAATAAAGCTCAGTACGAATTGATTAAACTGCTGGTTACAAAAGACGGAAAGATCTCGGTTGTAGGAGATGATGCCCAGAGTATCTACAGCTGGCGCGGGGCAAATATCGGCAATATGATTGATTTTCAGAAAGATTTTCCGAAAAATAAAATATTCAAACTGGAACAGAATTACCGTTCAACCAAAACTATCCTTGCTGCAGCTGATTCGGTTATTAAACATAACAAGGAGCAGCTGATTAAGACCTTATGGACAGAAAATAATGACGGTGAACTGCTTACTCTCGTTAAATGTGCCGATGAGAAGGATGAAGCATTTCAGATTGCCAGGTTTATAAAACAAGAGATTTCAAAACGGAAGTTGTCGCTTAAGGATTTTGGAATACTATACAGGACTAATGCACAGTCTCGTGCTCTGGAAGATATTTTTAGGAGAGAGAAGATCCCTTATACTATTGTCGGAGGTATCGAATTCTATAAGAGGAAAGAGGTAAAAGATATTGTAGCCTATCTCAGGGTCCTAGCCAATCAGGAGGATGAGGAAAGCTTATTAAGAATTATGAATTTTCCTCAGAGAGGAATAGGAAGTACGACAATAAAAAGAATGACATCTTTTGCACGTAAGCACGAGATATCTTTATTTGAAACGATGACAAGGGTATTCGAAGTTATTGATATTAAAGAGAGAATACAGAAGAACGTAAAGGGTTTCAAGATCCTGCTGGATAAATATATAGAGTTGAAGGACAAATTGTCGGTAGGTGAACTTTCCAGAGCTCTTGTTGATGAACTTGGGGTTCTTAGGATGTTTAAAGAAGAGAATACTCCTGAATCTCTTGCCCGTTGGGAGAATATAAACGAACTGCTCTCCGCGTTAAGTGATTTCTCGAATTCGAACGACGATGCTAAGCTTGAACAATAC
The DNA here is from genome assembly GCA_963839165.1 of uncultured Bacteroidota bacterium. GTDB lineage: Bacteria > Bacteroidota > Ignavibacteria > Ignavibacteriales > Ignavibacteriaceae > DATFVA01. The sequence continues at coordinate 170,202 of CAWIUG010000045.1, forward strand.
CTGGAAGATGTATCTCTGGTTGCTGATATTGATATGTATGAAGATGAGAAGAATGTTGTTACAATGATGACTATTCACAGCGCTAAAGGACTTGAATTCCCAATTGTCTTTGTCACAGGCTGTGAAGAGGATATCTTTCCGCTTTCAAACCGCTTCAGTACTGAAGCTACTGTTGAGGAGGAAAGAAGATTATTCTATGTGGCCGTTACCCGGGCAAAACAAAAAGTGTATATCTCACATGCAAGAAGTCGTTACCGTTTCGGCGAAGTTGCCTACCAGAGCCGCTCAAGATTTATAGATGAACTGGAACCTGCTACTTTTACTGAAGTGAATGGAGGAATTGGAAGAAAATCTTCTAACCGCAAGTCGAAGAAAGAAATGTATTATGAATATTTTGAGAATGTTGATTATGAAGACTTTAACCAGGATAGCCGGGCTTTAAGACCCGGAAGCAAGGTTATGCACGATAAATTCGGTTTGGGTAGGGTTACACAGGTAACGGGATCCGGAGATATGCAGAAGGCAACCGTGATTTTTGAAGGTAATAACATTAAACAGCTTATGCTGAAATTTGCTAAGCTTAAAGTTTTATAAGTACTGAAACTAATTTGAAGATAAGATTGAAGAAGGAGATGGAAGAGATGTCAATTGCACCAAAGAAGCTTGCAATATTAGTGGGTGGTGGTCCTGCACCCGGTATCAATAGTGTGATAGGAGCGGCAACAATAAGGGCGGGACTTGAAGGTATTGAGGTAATTGGGATCAAGGATGGTTTCAAATGGCTCATGCAGGGGGATATTACTCATGTAAAAAATTTGACTATCCAGAACGTCAGCCGTATCCATTTCCGTGGAGGATCATACATAGGGATCTCCAGATCAAACCCAACGAAGGATAAAAAACACCTCGAGAACACTGTAACCTCGCTTCTGAGGCTGAACGTTGATAAACTTATCACCATAGGAGGTGATGACACAGCATATAGCGCTCTTAAGGTTGATGAAATGGCTGCTGGAAGAATTAAAGTTGTTCATGTACCAAAAACTATTGATAATGATCTGGATCTGCCTCACGGTATACCTACTTTCGGATTTCAAACCGCACGTCATATAGGCGTTGAGGTGGTGAAGAATCTGATGGTAGATGCCCAGACTACCTCACGCTGGTATTTTGTTGTTTCAATGGGAAGAAAAGCCGGGCACCTTGCCCTTGGTATCGGTAAAGCTGCAGGTGCAACATTAACCGTAATTCCAGAGGAATTTCCTGGTCCAACAATTAAATTGTCGCACATGGTTGATGTGCTGGTTGGAGCAATAGTTAAAAGAATCAGTTACGGAAAATCAGATGGAGTTGCTATCCTCGCTGAAGGTCTCGTTGAACATCTTGGCCAGGATGATCTGCAGGCACTTGTTGACGTTGAAAGAGATGCTCACGATAATATCCGGATTGCAGAAATAAATTTTGGTGAGATATTAAAGTACAAAGTGCAGGAAAAGCTAAAAACCTATAATCTTAAAACAACGATAGTTGCGAAAAATATCGGTTACGAACTTCGCTGCGCCGATCCCATACCTTTTGATATGGAATATACAAGGGACTTAGGATTTTCTGCTGCACAGTTTATGCTTAATGGAGGTTCGGGAGCTATGGTATCCATTCAGAATGGTCATTTTGTTCCTTTATTCTTCAAAGATATCCTTGATCCGCTTACAGGAAAAACAAAAGTCAGAATGGTTGATCCCTCATCCGAAACTTTCTATATCGCTCGTCGTTATATGCTGAGATTAAACCAGGCTGATTTCGAAGATCCACATGAACTTGCTAAGTATGCGGCTACCTGTGGTATTTCTCTGGATGAATTCCGAAATCAGTTTTATTATCTTATTGAAAATGACAGGCTTTATAAAAACCTTGAGAATGGAAAATTCAGTCTGCCTGCAACTGAAACTAACAAAGCTTTTCTTTCTGGTGAGAAGGACGCAAATGATCAGGAAGAAATAAACGATATACTGCCCCATTAGTGTAAGAGGCTGTCTCTGAATTCTGAAATAGTCAACCTGAACTGGTTTCAGGTTCTATCTTGATCTTGAGACAGCCTCCGTCATTTCTTTTTCCTTTCGGATTTCATCACCCGTGTAAAACAATAGCTTGTAAGAATGAAAATACATCCCCAGGCAATTGATATAAAAATAATTCCCTCTGTTGATAATCCCATACTAACCTCCAGATTCTTTTGAATATTCCCTCTGTAGTCCTTCACCTGCATGATTAGACCAGGCTTTTCTTACCATCAAAAGAATGAGAAGGGCTATTATAAACATAAGGATACGCGATCCCCATATATAAGGTATATTTTCAGCCTGTAGCATTCGATAACAGAAAAATGGGAATTGCATCATTTATCAGCCACCATAGCATAATTACAAGCAGCACCAAAGGGGTTACGAATTTCATTATATAATAAAATATTCTGGGAATCTTAAAATCCCCTCCGGCATTCATTTCATCCCATGCCTTGTCAGAACCAAATACCCACATAAAAAGAACTGTTTCAATGAAGGCAAAAACTACCAGCCCGAAGGTTCCCGCCCAGTAATCCATTTCATCAAGGAAACCGAATTTTAGGAAGAAAACCACAAACTGCACTGCAATCAGCACTGTAATTCCAAGTGTTATAACTGCTTTTTTCCTGTCCATACCGAATTCATCTTCAAGGAATGCAACCACCGGCTGACCCATGGCAACAGATGATGTTATTCCTGCAAAAAAGAGGAGTAAAAACCAGAGGAATCCGAATAATGCTCCGAGAGGAATTTTTTGGAAAATCAGAGGCATTGAAACAAAACCCAGATCAAAAGCCCCTCCCTGGGCGAAAGCTTTAGTTGCATCCAAACCGAAAAACGCAACTGCAACCGGTATAGCTATAGATGCGCCAAGGACTACTTCGGCAAATTCATTTGTAGCTGCTGTAGTTAAACCTGAAAGGGCTATATCATCTTTCGGTTTGAGGTAACTTGCATATGCATGTATTGTGCCCATCCCTACAGATAAAGTAAAGAATATTTGTCCTGCCGCCGCGAGCCAGATTGTCGGATTTGATAGTTTTGAAAAATCAGGATTCCATATAAAAGCAAAACCATTCTCAACGCTGTTTTGGGGAAGAGCCGGGTTAGGTGTTCCGAGGGTGATGATCCTCACCGCAAGGATTACTCCGAAAATAAGAAGGAGCGGCATCGCTATCTTAGCAAGTTTTTCAATACCCTTTGATATGCCCTTAAATAATATCCAGAAATTAACGGCAAATGTTAGAAGCATGAGTAAATATGCCGGAAGTAAGCTGCTGAAATGTGTTCCTGTTTCACGTCCCTGATAGCTGTATAAGAAGTTCCGCATTGTACTGGCTGTATTCTCATCGAAGTACATCCTTGAAACAGAAAAAATGCTGAAACCGAGAGTCCAGGATTCGATATAAGTATAGTAGATAAGAATCGTCATGGAGATGAAAAGTCCCAGAGCGCCGAAATATTTTGCCATCTTGTTCTTCCAGATTACATCAAACATCCCCGGCGCGCTTCCGTGACGATATTTTCCGCCATGCCGCCCGATTCCCCACTCAATCCACATCAGGGGAATACCCAGGATAAGGAAAAAGATGAAATATGGAATCATAAACGCCCCGCCGCCATTTTGGGCAGCTTGTACAGGAAATCGAAGGAAATTTCCCAGGCCGACGGCATTTCCCGCTACAGCTAGGATTAATCCTAATCTTAGTTCCCCATTGTTCCCGCTCTCCATTTTCCGGCATTTAACCTCCGTAGAAGTATGAACTATAAAATTTGAAGTAGAATATGAAAACTTTAATAATTAATATCAAATGAATTTCTATTTTTATTTTAGCAAAGCTTATATTATTTCAACACTGATAACCGGCTGAAAAATGACAATATATGACCTGGTTCACTAGCAGCAATAATAAATTTTAATTTTATTAAATTAGCACCTGAAATAACAACATTTGAGGATTACATAAATGGCTAAGAACTTCGTATCCAACAAGGATGAAACGGTTAGGATGTTCGAAAGTGATTTCATGGAGGTTTTTTCACGTGTTCATTTCTCCGTTCCGTTATTCATTTATCTGCCTGTAGTTCTCTATTTCTTATATAGAGCTGTTTACCTCTATGAACAGTCCGCCATAACCATACTGACTTTAGCAATATTCGGAATTGCTGTATGGACCCTTACAGAGTACACACTTCACAGGTTTATTTTCCATTTCGAGTTTAAATCAGAGCTCGGGGCAAAAATACATTTTATTTTTCATGGGGTTCATCATGATTATCCTAATGATTCAAGGCGGCTTGTGATGCCTCCTTCTGTTAGTGTACCATTGGCAATACTCTTTTATTATATATTTTCTTTGATTCTTGGACATATTAACGTAGCTGCTTTCTTTGTAGGTTTTATTCTCGGGTATCTCGCCTATGATATGACCCATTATGCCATCCATCATTTCAATATGCATAACAGGTTCTGGCTTGCTATTAAAAATCATCACATGATGCATCACTACATGGATTCCACAAAAGGTTTTGGTGTGAGCTCTCCTGTATGGGATGAAGTTATGGGTACAAATTTTCCAAAGAAAGATACCATTCAATAATCTGGTAGTATATGGTTTTCCCTCTTATTTTTGACGCTGGATCCGGGAAAGAACGAAAAAAAATATTAATTGTTGAGGATAATACTGAAACCCAGCTGATCCTTAAGATCTATCTCAGGGATTATTATGAAATAGACACGGTTTCTGATGCCGCTGAAGCACTGAAAAATATCAGGAAATATAAATATGATCTTATTATCCTGGATATTAACCTGCCGGGGGAATTGGACGGTAATGATGTTATTGTGAGGGTTAAAGGAGATTCCAATCTGCGGTTTGTTCCTATCCTTGTTGTCACCGCCTATGCGTTGAAAGGAGATAGGGAGAAATTCCTTGCTATGGGTGCCAATGGTTACCTGTCCAAACCGGTTGATAAAAAAGATATTATCCAGACTACCCTGGAACTAATCGCTTCTTACCCCGTGAGCTAGCTGCTTTCTCTATTTTTTCACATAACTTTACCTTCCTGCAGGTATTATGATGCCTGAATCACAGTTTGTTGCATTATAATACATACCTTTACCCATGTCTCTGTTTAGTTCAGACTATACCCGTAAGAAATTTAATATTAGAGGTTTAAGCACTATTAAAACCGGCATAATATTTGGCAATTTCAATGAAAACCTTCGTGGTACATGCAAAATAATGTAAAATTGATATCCTCTGGGATAAGTTTAATAGATGAGGGATGGGGCGGACTTTACAAAGCTTCCAACTATCTTCTTATCGGCGGTCATAAATCCGGTAAAACAAACTTCGGATTGAGATTTGTACTTGAGGGTGCAGCACATAATGAACGCTGTCTCTATTTTACCAGCAGAACTCATGAAGAGGTTACAGCACAGACTGACTGGATGAATCTAAATCAAATGGATTTGATTAGTTCAAGACTTGTTAAGGTCGTCAGGGTAGTTCCGCCTGACAGAGATTTTTCGTCGAACACTCCGGATCAGGATCTGGCGGATTATTTTGATGATGTTATAAATACAATTAACGAATATTATCCTTCCAGGGTAGTTTTTGATGAGATAACGTCTTTCATCGGTTTTAAAGATGATACATTGCTGGAATTAATACTTGATAAATTTAAACATAATCTCGAAAGCCATAACATAACAAGTATCATTATCTCAGCAGAACCCGTCACAGATGCAATGTCAGCTTTGCTTCAGCATCTGGCAGATGTAAGCAACGGGTTAATATATCTTGATAAAGAAATAAATGATTTATATGGTACAATATCGCTCCTGCCGTATATTGAACATGAATCAGGTGAACTTAAGTCAAACTACGTCTTTGATAGGGAAAGAGGATTGAAGATTGATCTGTCAGTACTTGAACATTCCGGGAAAAATAAAAGGGTTAAGTTCTAGTGTGAAATTGCTGTTGTTAACCAAAAATACGGTGCTGAAATAAAATGAAGAAAAAAATAGAATTGGTTTCATCAGGTATTTCGATTGTTGATAATGCCTGGGGAGGATTTTACAGAGGAGGCAGTTATCTGTTAATTGGACCAAGAAAATCCGGAAGGACTTTGCTTGGACTGCAGTTTGCCAAAGAATGTGTAAAACAGAAAGAGGTTTGTCTTTACTTTACAAGCATGAGGCCGAAGGATCTAATGATACAGGCGGCGTCAATAGATTTCGACCTGCAGCAGTATATGAACCGGAACCAGGTAATTGTGGTCCGGGTTGCTCCTCCTTCTGACCTGCAGGAGGTTGAGAACACAGATGAATTTCTTGTTGAATACCTCAGGGATATTGTAACTGTTGTAGAACAGTATCAGCCGAATAAAATGATTTTCGACGAACTCACGCCTTTTATAAATTTCGTTAACCTCACTCTGCTCCAGGATGTTTTTATTGAAACTACCGAGGCCATAGAAAATCAAAGTGTAACAAGTTTGTTTGTGCTCGGTGATCCCGCAACCCCGGCTGCAAATTCGATTGCCGATACTATCGCTTTGAATTCTACAGGTATACTGTATCTAAACAAAGAGGAGGATACAGAAGGACTCTCGGGCGGGAAAATAACTATTACTCCAAATATAGGGCATACCCAGGGAAAGTTCAGCGCACATTATCAGCTTGAACCTTCTAAAGGAATAATCGATGACTATTCCGGAAAAAAGAAAACAAGGACTACTGCTGTGACCGAGTCCGGTCTGCAGTACCAATCGCTGGCGGACCTTGATATCCCTGCTGAAAACTATACTTTTACAAATTTTTATAATCTGAATGATTTTCAACTTATACTTAATAACCAGATTGCGTTATTTCGAAGCACGGGACAGGTATTTACATTGGTTTCATTCAGGCTTGATCCCGAATCAGAAAACGAGGGTCTGCTTACTATAAACCAACTGATGAATATTATCAGGCTTTCTTCTGACCGTAAGGATAAAATCTGCCTTGTCTCTAATAACGTTGTTGTGATGGTTACAAAAGAGGATACCAGGACTATCAATAAGTTCATAAGCAGAATAAAAGGCAACCTGCCGCGCAGCGAACCTGAATATCTGGAAAAAGTTGTTCCGCATATTTCCGTACTCGCTCTGAGGGTTGATGAAACGATTAAAAATGCAGAAGATATGATAAACAGACTAACTTTAAATTCACATACACAAAGTCAGTTTTTCTTCTGATATAAAATGAAATGAATACCCGGAATGCCATCTTTTTTATCTTCATAAGTTTCATACTTCTTTCTACCTGTTCAATAGCACAGCCCCGACAGCATATAGAAGATCTGAAAACTGAAGCACTCGATCATATAAAAAGCGGGCGCTACGGTGAAGCAATAGATCTGTTAAACAATTATATCTCAGCCAGGCCTCAGCTGGCAGAGGGATATAACCTTAGAGGCCTTGCGTATGAGCACAGGGGACAACTGGAACAGGCTGTTTATGATTTCCGGTCGGCAAGTAAGCTTGAACCTGAAAACTCCGATATCAAAAATAACCTTACCCATGCAACACAGCAATGGTATAAATTCATATATAATGAAATAGAGGGTTATAAAAGAGAAATTGCGGTTAATCCATCATTGCCGCAGAACTTTCTGCAGATAGGCATCTTATACAAAAACCTGGGAGAATGGGCTGAAGCAGAGTTATGGTACGATAAGTACCTTTCGATGAAAAATGCATCGCCCGATGAAATAATCAGATATACGGAAATCCTTGCAAAGAATAATCATATCTCTAAAGGCGAACCCATACTGAAAAAATACACTGAGGAATATCCTGACGACCAGAGATTATGGTCGCGTTATGGGTATTTTCTATTGTGGCTTGGTAAATCCAAACCCGCTGTGAAAGCCTTTGAAAATGCGCTGGAGCTTAAACCTTTCTTTAAGGAGGCAATGGATGGTTTAGCCAGAGCAAAGGGAGACGGTTATATTTATACTTTTAATGATACAACAAGCTACAGATACTATAAGTATGGCACAAAAGGTCCGGGATATGAGATAGATAATTATTTCAGGTACTTGAAGAGGAATCCGGGTAACAGTAAAACAAGGGTTAAACTAATAAACGCCCTACTTAAAGCCGGTAGGTATGAAGAAGCTTTTCAGCAGCTGGAAATTTTAAAAACTAAGGAGGGGAATACTGAAGAAGTTAAAAAGCTTTCCTTAGAAGTTGTATCAGCAAGAGAAAATTATTACAAGCATCAGATTGCTGAATATGAGAAATTGTTGAAGGAGAAACCGGGTTCACGTGATATTCTCCTGAAGCTCGCAGGCTATTACTCTTCAGCCGGTAGGTTTACAGAAGCTGTAAGACTTTACGGTGAATACCTTGCATTTTATCCGGATGATGCCGAGGTAAGATTTCTTTATATACAAAATGCCGCCTGGGACCGTCAGTACCAGCTAGCTGGAAGTGAACTTGATGTAATGATCGCGCAGTATCCTGACAGTTTGAAATACAAGCTGCTTAGAGCTAAACTTTATGTCTGGCAGAATAAAGATCTGAATGAAGCAGAAACATTATTAAAGTTTGTATTGAGTAAAGAGCCGGAAAATTTCGATGCTCTCCTGACCATGGCAATGTTAAAATCTCAGCAGGATAAATTTAACGACGCTGAATACTATGCATCACTTGCTGGTAAGATCAAACCATCAAATGAAGCAATTGCCAGACTCAGTTTTGAAATTGAGAAACAAAAAATGATATACCGGGAGAATGATCTTTATTTATTACTCGAAGAAGCCAGGAAGAAGATCAGTGAAAATGACTGCTATCGAGCTCTTGAACTTTATAAGGAATATAATAATCGTACCACTCCATCAAAAAACGTTCTTATGGAAGAAGCTGATGCATACGTCTGTGTAAAAGATTATCAACAGGCGGTTGATATTTATACAGGACTGCTTAATGAGGAATTCGATTATGATGTTGCGAAACAAAGGGCAAAAGTGATTTTCTGGAGCGGCAATTCGCGAATTGCATTAAATGAATTTGAGGACCTTTATGCGCGAAATTCTACTGATTCTGAGGTGCGCATGTATATAGGGGATTGTTATATGCAATTGAAGGAGTATGATCGGGCCAGGAAGATTTATAACGATCTGCTTGTAGAATATCCCGGATCTAAGCTCATACAGACCAGGCTGGGATGGCTGGGTGAAGGAAAAGGTAATGCATTATCTTTTAACTTCCCGACTTACTTTCTTGTTAGTCCGGAAGCATCATATTATTTCGATAATTATGACTTTGAAATACTCCCTGCAGAGCCTGATGCTTGAAACCGGTTTTAATAACTACATATCGATCGGTTTTTCTGCACAGAGAGGTGAACTGGATTCTGCCTCGCTGAGACTGAACTTTTATACTGCAAAAGGATTGCTTTCGTTAAGATTAGGCAGGATATTTTCAATGGGCTTATCAGTCGGTGAAACGTTCTTTGAAAATAATGAAAAAGAGACCATTGGTTCAGCCTTCCTGAAGGCTGAGGAAAAAAATTACAATCTCACGCTCGATTACAATCTACAGGATGCGGCTCAGGTTCTGTATTCGCCGCTGCTGGTTTATAGGAGACTAAGAACCAATTTGGTCAGACTAAGTGGTGAATACCGAAGTGAATCCGGGCTACTGGCTTCAGGATACTTCAGCTATTACTTTGTTTCTGATCATAATCAGGGTAGGAATCTTCAGCTGAGGATTGGAAAGCGATTTGGTGAACTTGCCGCCGGTTATGAATTTTATTACCTGGGATTTAATGACTCTACGAGGCTCTATTACACTCCCAGTGATTTTGAATCGCATAGCTTGTGGGGAGAGTGGTTTATAGTAGATAATAAAGAGAACGAGGTTAAACTTGGTGGTAAGGTAGGGCTGATTCCTGAGAATAATTTCATTCTCAGAGAAGCTTTTCTTTCTGCCAGAGTGCTTCTGGCTGAGCACTTTACATTACAGGGAAGACTTAGCATGGGGAGTACAATAAGGCAGACTACGGGGTATAGATCTGCTTCATTCAACATAGCAGCTTACTGGACATTTTGATTTTTTGAGGGAAAAATCAAAGCAGTTTTTGGTATTCGTCTGTGTTTTTTCCTTATCTTCCTTTGTATGAAATTGATACAAGTTAATGGATTCAGTGCACTTATACCTTACCGAATACGGGAATTTTAATGATTCTTATGTGATTGCAGATGGCACCATAATTGTGTTTTTTAGTGATATTTGAGGGTTTTAATTACAAAACTATGCAGATGAAAAAACAATTAATAAGAACCCCTATTGTTGTTGATAATAATGGGATCTCCCATGGTAGGGAAGATCTTAAGAAGAAATATTTCCGCCGGATACTTATAAGCGGAATTTTCTCATTCATTTTGCTGATGATCATAGCCTTTACGCTTCCTCAAACTGTTTTATCTATCAGTTCTCTTATTGAATATGCCACAATCGTTGCTCTTGTAATTTTTCTGTTTGTTCTGCTCCTGAGATATTTCGGTATACTCAGTTTGGCTTACCTCTACCTCAATGAATACACCTTTAAACCATCGAGAAATTATTTCCCGTTCGTTTCTATAATCGTTCCTGTTTTTAACGAAGCTCCTGTCATCAGGGGATCGATAAATTCCCTGTTAAAACTCGATTATTCCAATTATGAAATTATTATTGTTAACGATGGCTCAACGGACAATACCAGAGAAGTTGCGGAGAGCATGGTTGGTTACCGTAAAGGCCGGTTGAGTGAGATAAAAGTATCTCTTATAAATCAGCCTAATGGTGGAAAATCACGGGCCTTGAACGCGGGGATCAAGCATTCAAATGCAGAAATAATTTTGTGCATGGACGGTGATTCCCAGCTTTCCCCGGAAGCTGTTAAACTTGCCGTCAGACATTTTGAAAATCCTGAGATAGGTGCTGTAGCCGGTAACGTGAAAGTACTTAACCGCAGGCAGTTTCTTACAGATCTGCAGGCTCTGGAGTATATCGAAGGATTAAATATGGCAAGGAGTGCTCAGAGTTTTATCAGGCTGGTAAATATAATACCGGGACCCATTGGGCTTTTCAGAAGGAAAGCTCTTGTTGATTCGGGCTATTATTCAAACGATACTTTTGCTGAAGATGCTGACCTTACATTGAAGATACTTGCTAACGGGTGGAAAATATATTATGAACCTGCTTCGGTTTCTTATACGGAAGCCCCGGCCAGTCTACAGCAGTTGCTGAAGCAAAGGTACAGATGGACTAGAGGTATAATTCAGTCTATCAGGAAACATAAACGCCTGATGATAAATCCGTCAATCAATTTCGGCGATACTTTTATACTGTGGACAATGTTCTATGAAGCCTTGATATGGCCGGCAATGAATATAGCAGCTAATGTCTTTTTTATCATTGCCGCTGTAGCATTCGGTTTTTCTTACCTGATATTTTTCTGGTGGGCTGGTCTGGCCCTGCTCGATCTGATTACGGCACTGTATTGTATCTCAGTCGAGAAAGAAGAATTTCGCCTGGTTGCTTACGCTATTATATACAGAATGTTTTTTATACTCATTATCGACATATGCAAAGCAATGTCGACAATAGAAGAATTCCTCGGAATCAGGATGAGCTGGGGAAAACTGGAGAGAGTGGGTACAGCTAAAGTGTGAAGTCATTATAATGTTTTTTTTGAGGGAAAAATAAATGGAACTAATTCCTATACTGTCTACTATCATACTGGTTGCAACAATATGTACGTTCATACTTGCAATCGGTGCATATATCCTTTACAAGATCAGGGAGAGGAGAGGCGAACAGGTACCGCAGACTCCACCGTCATCCGTTCATGCAGAACTGGTGACACCGGATGAATCTGAGTACAGAAGTCGGGAATATGTTCGTTCCGAAGAAAGAAATGCCCCTGTTGAACCGCGTCCTGTAAAGACGGCCTCCCGTCCCGGTGTATACCCGGGAAGCAGGGAAGAACAGGGTGCCAAACCAGGGTATTATCCGGAAACTGAGAAGTATGAGAGAATAAAGACGGAACGGACTACCGGTAAGAAATTTCTCAAGTACACCAGCGAAGGGTATGTGCCTACAGAGGAAGACAAAAAACCCGGTGTTTTAAAGTGGCGGTAGAAGAGACAAAAAAAAGAAATGTCTCCCAGGCTGGAATAATTATCTCCGGGATCCTTATAATTCTGGGAGCTGTTCTTGTCTATCTTTATGTTCTTCAGGGGGTATTTGGAAGATTTGATGCAAAAGAATTAATCCCCGGTACTAAAGCCGTCAAAGAAGTATTATCCGGTAAGGAACCAACAGCAGCTCTATTGTATTCAATATACACAGAAAATATACTCCCGGAAGGAAGTACGTGGCTCAGTGATAATGTAAATACCTGGAAGAAGTTCCTGGAGAATAACAAGATTAGTTATGATATAATTTCGGATGCTTCTATAGAAACGGGGAAATTAAAAAATTATAAGATGCTGGTTCTTCCTGGATCCAAATCCTTAAGTGATAAAGAAATAATTCAGATTAAAAAATTTCTGGAGGCCGGTGGAAGTATTTTTGCTACCAGCGGTATAGCTTCATACTCAAACGATGGTAAATGGCGTGGATGGGATTTTCTCAATAATGTATTCGGTATAAATTTTACATCCGAGATAAGTGATTCCAATAAAACAGGGATACATACACTCCGCGGAGGTCTTCCGTTGACTGCTAATATTCCTACAGGTTTCCCGATGCAGATCGCTACATGGGACAAGCCTATGGCTGTTGAGGTTCTTGATCCGCGCACCACACAGGTTAGCTTCTGGTATAATTACAGAACTCAGGATGGATTGGTAAGGCAGCAGATCAAAAAGACGGCGGGTATTGTTTACGGCAGTTACGGTAAAGGGAGATTTATCTGGATGGGTTTTGAAATTAATTCTGTAATTGGCGTACATGAAGATTATGTATACTTCGATCGCTTGTTTAGGAACTGCTGCAGCTGGCTGACTTATATACCAATCGCTTATATTCAGGAATGGCCTGATAGCTATGATGCTGCCGCTGTCATTGTTCCTGAGTTATCGAATGAGATTGGAAATATTAAAAATGTTTTCGGATATCTGACCAGGGAGAACGTTAAGGCAACTTTTTTTATTGATCCTGATAAGGCTGAATATGATCCAAGACTGATAAGTTCCTTGACAAGGTATGGTGAGGTGTCGGCCCTTGGGGATGTAGGATACCTTGCCTCCGTGAGCGATACAAATAATTCGTTATATGACTATCCGACCCAGTTCAGGATAATGAACAGTTCCAGACAGAAACTCGAATCAATAACTGGTACCGGAATTTTCGGGTTCCTTCCTTTTTATGGACTTTTCGATCGGAACACCATAAAAGCTGCCCTGGATGCCGGCTTTACATATATCCTTACTGATTCTTTGACTGACCGCTCGGTTCCCAGAACAGTAATAAGAGGTGATAAAAGATTAATTATTATTACGAAGACTGCAAGAGACGATTATGAGGTAATAAGAGATTACGGATTAACTGATCCTGAATTTCAATTTTATACCTACCAGGAGGATATCGACCGTGTGTTATTTGAAGGCGGTATGTATGTATTTAAGCTGCATTCAGAATATCAGTGCAGATCTGAATACGTTTCAGTTGTTGGAGACGTAATAAAAGATTTGAAGAAAAAGAATTTCTGGATAACCACTGGTTCCGAAATCAGGAATTGGTATGCAAAAAAAGATTATGTGGAGTTAAGGGTAAACAGAAGAGGAAATACGCGTATAGTACTTAATATCTCTAACCCGGGTGACCAGCAGATAGATAACCTCGTGGTGAATGTCCTTTTGAATGATCCGGCTGAAAATATTTCTATCAGTACAGAGATAATTGGTACAAAAATTCCCATTGTCAGACACGGGAAGTTGAGTAAAAACCTGCAGCTCATAATAAATAACCTGAACGGAAAAGAATCGAGAATTTATTATATCGATTATGATAAGGTGAACGCTTAGCTTCCTTCTATTATTGTAATGAAAAAAAATAATATCATACTGTCACTTGTATTAGCCGGTTTATGGATAGGCATCATCTTTCCGTTTGGAAAAGGAAATTATAAAATAGCTTTGATCTATCCTTCGGTTACTAAGAATGTAATTTATAAAACAAATCCTTCATTTACTCCGACTGAAGAGTGGGAACTTTTCCTTCTGAGCCGCAATTATGGTTATGAGATGTTTAATGATTATGATATTGATGAGATCGGAAGCGAAGTTGAGGTTGTTGTAATTCCGTCAATGGAGGCAGTGAGCGATGATATGCTTGACGAGATTAAACATCTGATGGAGGAGGGGAAAGGGATTTTTATAACAGGAAATTTTGCTGAGTTTGACGAAAAGGGAAACAGGCGGATCCGGGATGATAATGATGTTTTGTTAAATTTTGATATTACGAAAATTGGCCAAAATGAGAAATTGTCAGTTAATCATTTTCTTGAGGGGAGTACACCATTTTCGGCTGGATTAAAGCCTGGTCAAAAAATTCTTCTTTCAACTAACCCTGCTCTTTTTTATGCAGCTCGTTTATCAGAGAGTTCGCATCCCGAAGGAAGTTATCTACTTGCCGATAACAACTTACCGGGGATTGTATCTGATTTCGTTTTTAAGGGACGTCTACTATGGTTTGGATTTAATCTCGGTCAATTAATCGATAAAAACAAAGATGTAATTTTATTTAATTCCCTTAATTGGCTGTCTTCGCAGCCGACGGCTTTTCTTAATTACCTGCCTGGTAATTCTGTATTTTCTGTAGTCTTATATAAAAATGTGGAAAGATCTTCCGGTTTGCTCAGCACAGGGAGATATAAGCCGGGTACTGAAAAGGTAAATTATTTCATATCTCCATCCTTGCTGGAGAAGTTTCCCGGTCATCTTAAGAATAACAATGATTCGAGTGACATTAACATTATCTGGGATGATTTCCTTTTTTCACATATGGATTCAGATGAGAAAATCACTTGGCTGAAGAAATTACAGGGGCAAATAAACAAGTTTTCGAACCAGCATTATTACGGTGTATCGTCTTTTGGGGAATTTAAGGATCCGGATACATATAGATTGCTGGCCGGGGCAGGATATTCCTTTATCTTCTCATCAGGATATTCTGATTCGTTCTCTTACGATTATGATACAACCAATAATCTTTATCTTTTTGTTAGACCTTCTGACTATTCCGGGTTTCACCAGATGTTGAAATCAAAGCTTAAACCCGGAGGAATATTTTATGTCGATGAAGACTCAGTTGGAGAGGATGTTTATCCGCTGCTATCAGCCCAAAATTGCTGGATAACCACATTCTCTGGTTTGATTAATTGGGCAGAGAATAGAAAAAATATCAGCATTAATATCGATACATCTGAAAAAGAGAAATTTGAGGTTAATATTAAAAACAAGAATTCATCTGATGTACCTTATGCGGGAATCTGGTTTTCTATCCCTCATATGAATAATAGAATTTTAGTCTCATACGCGGGGCAGGAAAGAGAATTGACTTTTGATCCCGATAAAAATATGTATTATTTAGAATTACAATCGATCGGGGGATACCAGGAAATATCCTTCAGAATACCGGTAAATAACTAAATCTATTGGCTGTTTTTTACCCAGGTTTAATCGTTAATTTATCATCCTGTTTCCGGAACTTGCATTAATTATGGCGAAAGAAAAAACAAATATAGAATTGATAAGGGTTCTTTCAGAAAATATAAAGAATCCGTTCATTGCCATGACTGTCGAAGGAAATATTATATCATTCAATAAGCAGTCCGCCAGGCTCTTTACGTTTAAAAGAAAAAGCTGGGAATATTTTCGACTACTTCGACAAGGATTCAGCGTTTGAACTCAGCGCTTTGATTGAAGAGGTTTTATCCGGAAGAAAAACCCTGATTAAAAACGTTACCCTAATTTTAGTCAATGGAACGAACCTGAAATGTCAGATAACAATCAGTGAATTTGATCAGGACCAGGTTTTCTGCACTTTTAAACCAGAAGAACACACACTCCGTATTAGTGACATTACCAGGCTGAAAATACGGAAAGAAGAGCTGTCTGCCCTGATAGGAAATCAGAAAATTGAAAAGATAATAGATACCGTTAGGGAATTGTTCCCCTTTACTGTAATAGGGAAAGAAAAAATCAGGAAGGATATTGACCGTCTGGAAGAACTGTTCTGGATTAAGAACAGCAGCGATATTTTTATCCTTGTAAATAAAACGCTGGCCCGAAATCTTGGTCTTACCAGCCTGCAGCTTGAAGGTAGGTCTGAGGTTGAACTGCTTCCGGTTTATATGCATGAAGTGTATAAGGCTCTCGAAAATTTTATCAAAAATTCGAACAGCGTAATTATTACTGAGGGAATCCCGATTCAGGGACTTTCAGTCATGGGTAATTTCCAGACAATTGAAATCCCGCTTACCGATAGTGAGGGAAAGCTCGCTGCAGTTATAGGAATTTCAGTACCTGTACGAAGAAAACCGGACGAGAATGTAAAAGAGAAGGGAAAAAATATCCTTACAGGAATTCCCGCTGCTGTAGCAGTTATCAGTAAAGAAGGGGTTATTGAGCATTCAAGCAAAGAATTTTGTAAATTATTCTCAGATGAATTCTCTGACCTTAGAAATTTATCATACACTAACGTTTTCCCGCTGGAAATATCGGAAAAAATAAAGAAATTTCTGGATTCCTTATCTGATGATGCGGAATTTAATGTAAAATTGTCGAAAACAGGCGGATGGAAAGACAGGGATCTGAAGGTTCTGGTTAGCAGAAATTATGGGGAAAATAATCAGCCGGAAGGACTTTCGGTTTTTTTTGAAGATGTTTCCCCCTTTTCAGATCTTGAAAAAATTATAAATAGCAGAGGAAAAATGTACGAGATCCTGATTCAGAATAATCCTGAACCGATTTTTATTTATGATAAAGAAAACCTTCATTTTGTCGAAGTAAATCAATCGGCTTTAAACCTGTACGGTTACCGGAGGGATGAATTTTTACAGATGGATCTGACCGATCTCTACACGCCTGAAGACATCCAGACCCTCCTTGATTCATCGTCGGGAGGGATTAAAGAAGGTGTCTTTACAGGACCATACAGACATAAGAGAAAAAATGGTGAGTCGGTTTTTGTCGAGATCAGCAAGATCAGTTTTAAATTTAAAAGCAAAGATGCTCATTTTAATATAATTAAAGACGTTACTAAGAATCTTGAAACAGAAAAACAAAAACAGCTTTTCCAGGCTGCATATGATAATTCCTCAAATATGATTTTTATTACCGATTCAGCGGGATTCCTTATATCGGCTAATCAGGTCGCTGCTGGTGAACTTGGTCTATCCAGTAATGAACTGGTTAATTCTGCATTTGTTTCGATGGTAAAAGATGATGACCGTGGTATTATAAATTCAAGAATATTTCAGTCGGGGAACAAGGGAAAAATTTCTGTAAACTCCTCATTAAAAAAATCTGACGGGAGTATGCTGGCAGCTGAAATCATTGCAAATCCTGTAATCAATTATAAGAATGAGATTGAAACATTTATGCTTGTTGCGAAACCTGTGATAAAACTTCCTGAACAGGTGGAACAAAAAGTCAGGGAAATTATTGTGGAAAAAATAGTCGAGAAAGAAGGCGCTTCCTCTGAAAAGATCGATCCTGCCTTCCTCTCCGGAATTTTTCACGAGATACTGACGCCTATCAATGCAATGCTTGGTTTTGTACAGGAACTAACGGAAAGCATAGAACAGAAGACCGCAGAACAGCAAGAGGCCAAAGATATAATCGATCAGAACAGGAGGCGGCTGTTAAGTACGATGAATACTGTTATAGAGTATTCCCGTATGGAACAGGAATCTGCTTCACTCGAAGTAAAAGAAGTCTCTATCACCGAAATTGTGGATGAAACCCAGGAGGAAATAAGCGATATCCTTAAAAATAAAGGAATAGAGTTCGCCTATGGTAAAATTTCTTCTTCTTTAGCCTTTAAAACAGATACCCAGAAATTTATTTCACTTATATCTCTTTTATTCAAGATAGCTTCACAGTTCACAAATACCAGAAAAATTTACTTTTCTGCATACCAGATGGACGATTCTAACTTTATAATTTCTATCCAGGATAATTATTCGTCGATGTCACCTGCCTTCTCGGAAAACTTCAATATTATCTTCAATAAGAGGGAGATACAGAAGGATTACGGGATATCCAGACTGTCGGTTAAGCTTGCCCGAAGTTTAATGGATCTGCTGCAGGGTAAATTTGTCGATAAATCAAAAAAAATACCGGGTTTCATTTTCCCGATTGAGCCTGTAAATGTAGAAAAAGGAAAAGAATTAGTTACTGGATCCACAAAAGTTTCTGCGGTCCCAGAAGAGATGGAAGAGAAGGAAACTGGCGGGGCGAAACCGGTTGTCGGGAAACAGATTGAGGATAAAGAAATTCCAGAACCCGAAGTTGAGGACCGCAGCTTTGTTGAGGAAGAATCTGAAGAGGATATTAAATTTTTAAGGCGCCGGAAACCTGACAGGGTTATTGGAAGGGCTGCCAGACATAATGAAGGATCAAATAAGGGTCGTACTGACCTTTCGCAGCTTTCCTGCTTATATATAGAAGACCAGGTGGATTCACAGATTCTGTTTAAGGTTCAGATGAAAGACCTGAAGGAAATAAAGTTTGCTGTAAGCTTTGAAGAAGCTCTTCCTCTTCTCGATACTATTCACTTTGACTTTATCGTACTTGATATAAACCTGCAAGGCGACTATAACGGACTGGACGCTCTTAAAATAATTCACCGTATGAAGGGATATGAAACAATCCCTATTATAGCTGTCACTGCTTATGTTCTTCCCGGGGACAGAGAGAAATTTATTGCCGCGGGATTTAACGACTTTATATCAAAACCTATTTTTAGAGAGAAAATGGTGGAGTCGCTTGAAAAAATATTCTCCCTTATGCAGTCTTAAGGTGTGGAATCTCTGCTATAAATAACATTTCATCCTCTATCCTGTCTAAAAAACGATCTCCCAATCACATCATATTGACAATTTAATATACCTTTTATAAATTACCATACGAATGTATGGTGTTTATTATATAGACTGTTACTCATAAACCGAAGGTATATCATGCCATCAGAACTGACAGAAATTCAGAAAAAAATCCTTGAATTTCTTATTGAACGAAAAGTAAACAAAGGTTTTCCGCCAACGCTTGCCGAAATAGCGGAGTTTTTTGGTTACAGGAACCGGGCAACGGTTCAGCAGCACCTGCAGGCTATCGAAAAAAAGGGATATATAAAGCGTAATCCCAAACTTTCACGGGGAATCGAACTTACATTGGAAGATAAATTCTTTATACCCCGTCCCATACTTGGAGAAGTTGCTGCGGGTAATCCTCTGACGATCTACCCCGATGCAATCGATTCAATTGAACTGCCTACAATTGCGCGAATGCCGAAGGATTCATTTCTGCTGCGGGTTAAAGGGGACAGTCTTAAGGATGCCTATATTTTCAGCGGGGATATCGTAATTGTCAATCCTAATCTGGAACCAAAAAACGGGCAGATCGTGGCTGCTGTACTGGATGACGCAGCGGTGGTAAAAAGATTCTATAAAAAGAAAAATGAAATTGAACTTGTTTCAGAGAACCCTGAGTATAAACCTATTGTAATTGAGAGGAAGCGTTCTTCATTCAAGATCGTCGGGATTGTCATAGGTATTTATAGAAGTATGGAGAAGAAAAGAGCAGTTTGAATGAATTTAATGACAAAGGGATTTAAGAATGTCTGAATTTCATATAGGAACAGCGGGGTGGTCATACAAGGACTGGGTACCTGCGTTTTATCCGAAAACACAGTCAGGTGGATTCGACTGGCTGAGATTTTATGCACACTATTTCAACTTCGTGGAAGTTAATGCATCATATTACACGTATATAAGCCCTAAAACCGTTGAAGGTTGGATAGAAAAGGTATCAGACTCTGACAATTTTCAGTTTACAATTAAGCTGCATAATGATTTTACCCATAAAAGAGAATTTAATGATCAGCAGGTAATGGCTGTTCGTTCAAACCTTCAGCTGCTTGAAAAGGCTGAAAGGCTTGGTGGATTATTAATCCAGTTCCCTTATTCATTCTCATTTAACGAGGCCTCCGCCGATTATATCCGACGGCTTAAAGAATTATTCGAGAATTATAAATGTTTCGTTGAAGTAAGACATTCATCTTGGAATAATGATAGTGTGTATGAACTTTTTAACAGGCTGAATGTAACCTTCTGTACAATTGACCAGCCTCAGATAGGAAAAGCAATACAGTTTGAACCGGTTATAACAAATGAAACAGCGTATATTCGTTTCCATGGAAGAAATACAGACGCCTGGATGAAGTCAATTAAGAATTTCGGTAAAGAACAGACGTACGAAGAGCAGAGTTCACGGTATGATTACCTTTATACTCCCGGTGAGCTTGTGGAAATTGAACAGAAGATAAAAGAAATGCAGCAAAGGGTTAAGGAGGTTTATGTTATAATGAATAACCATCCGAAAGGGGAGGCCGTTGCTAATGCAATTGAACTTATACACCTCCTTGAGGAGAAGCAGAAGGTTGATATGCCCCAAACGATAGTGAAGGCTTACCCGCGGCTTAATGCCATTTTTCCGGATTCTTCCGAACCGGAGCTTAACTTAAACTAAGAAGTAGTAATGAGGACAATATTTCATCTTGACCTCGATGCATTTTTTGTGTCGGTCGAAAGGATTCTCGATCCTTCTTTAACCGGTAAGCCGGTGATTGTCGGTGGTGACCCGCACGGCAGGGGAGTGGTTGCTGCCTGCTCTTATGAAGCCAGGTCGTATGGACTGCATTCGGCGATGCCGATAAGGACAGCATTTAAGCTCTGTCCGGGTGGTATCTACCTGCATGGTCATTATGAAGAATATGTCCATTTTTCTCATGCAGTGAAGAATATTTTATCTGCCTATGCTCCGATGATACAACAGGCTTCTATTGATGAGTTCTATATGGATTTTACAGGCTGCGGAAAAATATATGGCTCTATGTTTTCTTTTGCCTCAAGACTTCAACAGGAGATAATGAAGAGGTTATCTTTGCCATGCTCAATAGGAATAGGCAGTAATAAAACAATCGCAAAAATAGGGTCGGACTGTATGAAACCTATGGGTATTACTTATATTATACCGGGTATGGAAAAGGAATTTCTTTCTCATATGCCGGTTGAAACTATTCCCGGCGTAGGGAAGGTTACACTGCGGGATCTTAATAATAAAGGAATTTACCTTATAGGAGATATAACAAAACTTTCTTCAGATTACTGGGGAACAGCATACGGTAAATACGGTATTGATCTCTGGCGGAAAGCAAACGGTGAGGGAACTGAATACCTTACAATTGAGCATGAACAGAAGAGTATCTCGAAAGAAACTACGTTCGGAGCTGATGTTACAAGTAATGACAAAATTTATGAGGTGCTTTTTGAGCTAACCGGCAGGGTCTGCCAGAATCTTAGGGATGAAAACTTAATAGCATCCACGGTACATATCAAACTCAGATACTCGGATTTCCAGACTCTTACACGTTCACGTACTATAAAGCCTACGGATGATGATAAGATCATTTTTGAAACAGCTAAGGAGTTAATGATAAAAGCTCACACCAGGCGGGTGGGGGTAAGGTTGATAGGTGTGGGATTAAGCAGGTTTTCAAACTTCTATGAGCAGGAAGTATTATTTGAGGACGAGGAAATCAAGAGAAAGAAACTATTCAGAGCAATAGACTTCTTAAGGAAAAAATATAATTATTCTATTATAGATTTCAGCAGGTATTAAGATCAGCCTGGAGGCCACCTCATCTGTCTGCCTCCCAGCAGGTGCATATGAAGGTGATAAACTTCCTGACCTCCTTTTTGGCCGCAGTTCATAACCAGTCTGAATCCATCCTCGGCCAAATTATTCTCTTTGGCCAGCTTATTTGCAGCATCAAACATTTCACCCAATAATTCGAGCATGTTTCTTTCCGTTTATATCGGTTACCTTAGGGATCTCAATCTTGGGGACGATCAGGATGTGAACGGGCGCCTGGGGATTGATGTCCTTGAAGGCCAGAACAGTTTCGTTCTCGAAAACGATATCAGCCGTAATTTCTTTGCTGATTATCTTGGAAAATATAGTGTCTCCCATAATTATTCTTCCTTTTCAATTCCGTATTTTTTCATTTTATTATACAAATGACTTCTCTGAATATCAAGTACCTCGGCTGTCTTGCTGATATTCCAGTCGTTTGCATTCAACTGTTTTAGTATGAATGCTCTTTTCAGCTTTTTCCTTAAACTCCTGGAAAGAGTTACTCCCCTCAATTATATCTCCGATAGAAGACTGAGATCGCCGCAAATAGAAATTCAATATCGCTGCGTGAGATTTCCTTTTTATCAACAATTATAATAATTCTTTCAATAGCATTTCTTAATTCACGAACATTGCCGCTCCAGGGATGATTTTGAAGAAATTTAATCGCATCTTCTTCGAATTTAACAGGAGGTTTCTTGTGACTTGCAGTGATCTCTTCCGCAAAACTTTCAACGAGAATAGGGATATCTTCAGTTCTTTCGCTTAACGGAGGAATGTGAATCGGGATAACATTTATTCTGTGAAACAGATCTTCCCTGAAGTTTCCTTTCGTCAATCTCCTCTTTAAGATTTTTGTTGGTCGCTGATATTATCCTTACATCTACCTCAATTTTTTTATTCCCGCCTACTCTTTCTATTTTTCCATCTTCAATAGCTCGAAGAACTTTAGCCTGTGCCTGTGGACTCATATCTCCTATTTCATCAAGGAATATTGTACCCTTATTTGCAAGCTCGAATTTCCCTATCCTTTGCTGAGAGGCTCCCGTAAATGAGCCTTTTTCATGCCCGAACAATTCAGATTCAATTAGTTCATTCGGAATTGCTGCACAATTAACTTCTATAAATGATTTTTCCTTTCTTGCACTTTTATTGTGCAGGGCTTTTGCAACTAATTCCTTTCCGGTACCATTATCTCCGGTAATTAAAACCCTTGTATCAAGGGGAGCTACCTTTTCGATGGTTCCAGTATGTTCTGAATAGCATGGCTTTTTCCAAGAATACTGCTGCCATTCCAGAAGTGATTTTCTATATTCAGAATTTTCCTGTATGAGATTCGATTGTTCAACAGCATTCCGGATGCTGATTACAAGTTTGTCACGGTCAATTGGTTTTTCTATAAAGTCGAAAGCCCCTAGTCTTGTTGCTTTTATTGCGTTTTCAACGCTCCCATGCGCAGATATCATAATTACAGAAAGATTAGGGGTTGGATTCTTTAACCTTCTTAAGTACTTCAAAACCATTCATCTCAGGCATCTGGATATCAAGAAGGAGGGCGGAGATATTTCTCGTTTAATACTTTGTCGACTCCTTCAATAGCGCTGGTTGAGTAATCAACATTGTAGCCTTCATACTCGAGTATCATTTTTATGCTTTCGCAGATATCTTTTTCATCATCAATTATTAAAACTGGAATTCATATTTTTCAGGGGAAGTTATATCTTATATAAAAAAGGGTTCTTAATAAAAATGCGTGTGAAGGAAAAATAGATTTATTAGTTTTCAGAAGTGTCCCGAAAACATAGCCTAACTTGTTTGTCATCATATCACGACTGATCGATGACTGACTGGACCTTAAATTCTTCCTCAAACACCTCCACAAAATAACCAATTAGATCTCCCAAATCAAAGATTTGGATGAGTTATATGCAAGGAAAGCACTTCCGAAAAAATGAGCCAGTTTATCCTTATCTCCGAATTTATTCTCAGGAGTATCAAAATAAAGGTTTTTAGGAAGGTTTTTGTTTTTTAATAAAAATACTGAATCATTCGCTGAAATCAGAGGGTATTGAATAAGCGTTCGGATCAGAGGCAGTTGAATAGGTACTTTCTTGTAAGGCACAGCTGCGAAGGTCAGGGAGAGCAGTGCCTCAGAATAATCTTTATTGCAGAGATCTACGGCTCTGAGGAAGAGAGTATCTGTAAGCGACAGGTCATTTGCTTTATACTAAGTTTCTGGAAGTAATCAGATGCAATAAATTCGGAAAGGTAATTAACAGATTTTGACAGCTTGCTCTGCTGTGCCGGCAGAATATATGAGAAAAGGAAAAGAGCCAGGAGTATTATTAATGATCTCAATTTTTGAGAGTTATGTATGGTATTAAGTCTGAATAACACCAGGATTAAACCTTGGGATAATAGGATTGCTATTGGCCGCTTCCAGAGCCATGGAAACATACTCCCTGGTTAAAGCCGGATCAATAATTTCGTCAATCCAGAGCCTTGCTGCAGCATACAATGGGGTACTCTTTTCATCATACGATTGGATTATTTCATCAAGCAGTTTTTTCTTGTCGGTATCACTCATATTTTTACCGCCTTTTTCAGCCTGCTTGATCTTGATATCGAGCAGTACGCTGCTTGCCTGGTTTCCGCCCATAACAGAGATCTTTGCATTTGGATAGGCGAAGATAAATCTCGGATCGTAAGCCTTGCCGCACATTGCATAATTTCCGGCTCCGAAGCTGTTTCCAACAATGATTGTAATTTTCGGAACTACACTGTTAGCAACAGCATTAACCATTTTAGCGCCATCTTTTATAATGCCGCCGTGCTCGGCTCTGCTGCCAACCATAAACCCGGTTACATCCTGGAGAAACAGAAGGGGTATTTTTTTCTGATTGCAGTTTAAGATAAAACGGGCTGCTTTATCTGAGGAATCTGAGTAAATAACACCGCCTACCTGCATTTCACCGGTTTCTGTTTTTACAACATCTCGCTGGTTAGCTACAATACCCACAGCCCACCCATCGATTCTTGCATATCCTGTTATAATGGTTTTCCCATAACCTGCTTTATATTCATCGAAAACTGATTCATCAACAATTCGTGCTATCAAGTCGTACATATTATATGACTTGATGGGATCTTCGGGAAGAAGTCCATAAATTTCCTTCGGTGAAAACTTCGGTTGCTTACTTTCAATTCTGTTATAGCCCGCTTTCAGATCAGGTCCGTGCTTTTCCACGATACTCCTGATCTGCTGAATACATTCCTCATCATTCTTCATTATGTAATCAGTTACACCGGAAATGTTCGACTGAACTTTCGCACCGCCCAGACTCTCGTTATCAATTACTTCACCTATTGCCGCCTTCACCAGGTGTGCCCCCGCAAGAAAGACAGAACCTTCTCCTTCCACAATCAGAGCTTCATCACTCATAATAGGAAGATAAGCGCCTCCGGCCACACAGGGACCCATTATCGCAGAAATCTGAGGTATACCGATGGAGGACATTACTGCATTATTCCTGAAAATCCTGCCGAAATGTTCTTTATCAGGAAAAATCTCATCCTGAAGAGGGAGGAAAACTCCAGCACTGTCAACCAGGTAGATGATGGGCAGGTGGTTCTCCATCGCAATTTCCTGTGCGCGAAGATTTTTTTTGGCGGTTATAGGGAACCAGGCTCCCGCTTTTACTGTAGCATCATTCGCAACTATTACGTGCAACTTTTTGTGGATTTTCCCTATACCATAGATAGTTCCTGAGGAAGGAGCGCCTCCGTATTCCTCATACATTCCGTATGCCGCAAAGGTACTTAATTCATAAAATTCTTTAGGATTATCAACAAGAAGGTTTATTCTTTCTCTGGCAGTAAGTTTACCTTTTGCCTTATGTTTCTCAATTGACTTTTTCCCGCCGCCTAGCTGAACAACTTCTTTTTCAGCTTGAAGTTTACGGATCAGGTTTTTGTAATAATCTTCCTTCTTAAGAAAAGATTCACTTTCCTTCAGCTGATTCCCTATTTTTTTCATTAGTTCCTAATTCCCGTTTGATAATAGTTCTCTTGAAATAACAATTCTCTGAATTTCAGAAGTACCTTCACCGATCGTTAAAAGTTTTACATCACGGTAAAATTTCTCCACAGGGTAATCTTTTATAAAGCCATAGCCTCCATGAATCTGTACAGCCTCACTGGAAGCCTTCTCCGCGATTTCACTTGCAAATAGTTTTGCCATAGCTGCTTCCTTCTGGTTCGGTAGTCCTTTATCCTTCATCGCAGCTGCACGCAGAGTTAACAGACGGGCAGCATCTATATTCATAGCCATCTCAGCCAGTTTAAACTGCGTTGCCTGAAACTCGCTTAGGGTTTTATTAAACTGTTTTCTTTCCCGGCTGTATTTTAATGCTGCGTCAAGCGCTCCCTGTGCTAGTCCTACGCTAAGTGCAGCTATAGAAATTCTTCCACCTTCTAGTATCTTCATTGCCTGAATAAATCCTTCGCCTTCTTCACCAAGGAGATTTTCAGCGGGAACTTTACAGTTATCGAACGTGAGCTGAGTAGTATCGCTGGCACGCATTCCAAGTTTATTTTCTTTCTTACCAACGATAAAGCCCTCCATCCCTTTCTCAAGTATGAAGGCAGATATTCCTTTCTTACCCTTCTCTTTATTCGTTATTGCCATGATGACAGCTGTCTCACCTACGGTACCATGAGTTATAAATGTTTTGCTTCCGTTCAGAATATAATACCCGTCTTTTTTCTCTGCAAAAGTTTTCATACCGGCCGCATCGCTTCCAGAAGAAGATTCTGTTAATCCCCATGCCGCAACTTTTCTTCCAGCTATAAGATCGGGCAGATATTTTTTCTTCTGTTCTTCATTCCCAAAACGGAAGATATGATTTGTTCCCAAACCATTATGGGCAGCAACAGATAAAGAGATGGATGGATCAACTCTCCCGAGTTCCTCAACGATCATTGCGAATTCAACATACCCAAGTCCGGCGCCCCCGTATTCTTCAGGGAAGATAACTCCCATAAATCCCAGTTCTCCAAGCTGTTTAATTATTTCCATTGGGAATTCCTGAGACTCATCGTATTTCATCACAACAGGACGAATATTCTTTTCTGCAAATTCACGGACAGTATTTTTAATAATCTGCTGATTTTCAGTCAGTTCAGCAAGAAATGGATTTTCTAAAACTTCCATCTTAGCTCTCCTAATTAATTTTTAACCCTGGTTTTTATAATTTTCTATAATTTCTTCAGCAATATGATAGGGCGAAAGATTACCCAGAACAACCTTATCAATAGAGGAATTTAATGATTTTTCACCAGTTCCGCTCCATAATTCCTCTCTTATTTTTTCCTCAACGATATTCCTTATCCTTACTTTGGTTCTTTCTTCTCTTTTCTTATAAAATTTATTCTGCCGGTTAAGATAATCCCTGTGCCGGTCTATTTCAGCTGCTATTTCCTGTATACCTTTATTTTCAACCGCGATCGCTTTTATAATGTCAGGCATCCAGCTTTTTTCGTCGTGATCTTTCATCATAAGGATAGTTTTTAACGCGGTCATTGCCTGTTCAGCGCCTGGACGATCGCTCTTATTCACTACAAAGAAATCCGCAATCTCCATCAATCCTGCTTTCATAGCCTGAACGGCGTCGCCGGATTCTGGTACAAGAACAACCATTGTTGTGTCAGCCGCATTTGCTATATCGAGCTCTGACTGTCCCACCCCTACCGTTTCGAGAATTATTAAGTCGAAGCCAGCAGAATCAAGCACATCGGCTGCATCAACAGCTTTTCTGCTGAGACCACCCAGACTTCCGCGCGTTGCCATACTCCTGATAAATACACCCGGATCCTGTCCGATATCATTCATTCTGACACGGTCCCCCAGAAGCGCTCCTCCTGTAAAGGGACTAGTCGGATCGACGGCTATTATTCCAACCGTCTTTCCCGAAGTTCTGAAATACTTAGTGATCTGATTGGTTATTGTGCTTTTTCCCGCGCCGGGAGGGCCCGTTATTCCTATTCTGTAGGCATTACCCGTCTCCGGATAAATGGATTTAAGCAGTTCTGATGAACCACGGTCACCTGATTCGACAACTGTTATTGCCCTGGCAATACTTCTTCTGTCGCCTTCCAATAATTTCTGCTGTAGTAATGTAGAGGACATTTGTATTATTTATTCTCTTTAAAATATTTGACGGTACTTTTTAAGCCTTCCTGAATTGTGGTTGAAGGAGACCAGCCGAATTTTTCTTTCAGCTTCCGGGATGTTATCACGCTGCGCAGCTGCTCTCCGGGCATAGCGGGTCCGTGTTTTTCCTCCTGGCCATTGCCGGCGAGGTCATTGATCATATTAAATAATTCATTAACATCAGTCTCTTTGCCTGTACCGACATTATATATGTCAGATGCTGTATCGTTAAGTGCAAGAAGATTAGCTTTTACCACATCCTTCACAAATGTATAATCACGTGTCTGTTTCCCGTCTCCGTTAATTACAGGCTGTACACCGTTTATCAGCTTCTTTGAGAAAATTGCGACTACACCTGCCTCACCATGAGGGTTCTGCCTCGGTCCGTATATATTAGCATACCTGAGGATGGAATATTTAAGTTTATATTGAGCATTATAAAAGAAAAGGTATTTTTCCACAGCAAGCTTTGAGATTCCGTATGGTGAAAGTGGAGCCATTGGATGCTTTTCATCTGCCGGAAAATATTCCTGTTCGCCGTAAATGGCCCCTCCGGTAGATGCGAACATAAATTTTTTAACATTATATTTTACGGCATTCTGCAGAAGGTTGATGGTCCCGATAATGTTGGTATCGGCATCAAAAGCAGGATCAGCCACCGAACGCCTTACATCCATCTGTGCTGCGTGATGATTCACCAAATCAAACTTTTCTTTATCAAATAATTCTGAAAGAGATTTATCTCTGATATCTTTTTTGATGAATTCCGCTTTGGGGTTTATATTCTTTTCAAATCCTGATAAGAGGTTATCCAGTATAAATACAGTGTGACCCTCTTCAATAAATGCATCAGCAATATGAGATGCTATGAAACCGGCACCGCCGGTAACCAGTATTTTCAATTTTATTCCTTATATAATTTTAAATCATAAATATATCTCATTACCTTCTGCGGTACAAGGAAGTTGATCGGCAGTCCCTTCCTCACACGTTCTCTTATACCGGTACCGCTGATATCAATCCTGGGTGTTTCCAGAAATTCAGCATTTTCTTCGAATGGGTACCTGGTGCCCGCTGCTTTTTCCGTCTTTCTTCTCAGAACCAGAAGCACAGCAATCTCAACTATTTTTTCGGGTGATTTCCATTTATCAAAGGTTAGGAAATTGTCCTCTCCCACGATAAGTTCAACGTGTCCGTACTGCTTCTTCATTTCAGTAAGCGTGTCAATAGTATATGAGATATTTTCCCTGTTTATTTCGATATCCGACCAATCAAAGTATGGGATATTCTCAATCGCCAGTTTAAGCATATTAAGCCTGTGCTCAGCTCCAGATGCCTGAATATCCTGTTTATGAGGGGATATAAAGCTTGGAATGAAAATAATCTTATCGAGTTTACGGAGCTCAAGTACTGATTGCGCAATTATCAGGTGGCCATGATGCACCGGATCAAAAGTTCCCCCGAATACAGCAATCTTGCTCATTTCAGCATATCCTTATATTCAATAAAGAGATGTGTGAATTTTTCATGAATGATCTGATTACAGTAGTTAAGACTTTCCTTTTTTGAGAGTTCGTTATAAAGTTGTTTGAAATCATTCTTATTTTCAATCAGCATAAAATTGCTGAGCGTATGGACAAAATTATCATGTCTGCCTGCCCTGATCAACAGGTCGTTATAATGGTGTCTGTCTTCTGTGATGGATCCCATAATTTCTTCATTGTAGTTATTAAAACCCAGGAATACAACCCTAACGTCACCGTCCCTGCCAAGCATAATGGATTCATCGTCCATTTCCAGCAGGGTGAAGATTTTTTTTATGTCGGGATAAGATAAACCAATTGAGTGAGCGAATATCAAAAGGTTGTTGTTGAATTTCTTAAAGTATTTTTCATTAAAATATTTTAATTCGCTGTTAAGATCATCGGTATCAATCCAGTGAATCTCTGTAACCTTATTTGTGATGTATTCTGGAATCTTATTCTTGTCCCGTTTGTCGAAACAACAGACGACGGTGGAATTATCCGCCGCTTCACCAAGGATTTCAATATAATTTTCATACAATATTGAAAACAGGAGAGAGGAATCCATAAAGTTCATCGACTCAAACAAAGGCAGCCGGCCATTATTGAACAATGGGAATAGGGGTAACAGGAAGATACAGGAATTAGATTTTGTCATTTAATGCGGCCGTACTTCTGATAATAAATTTTTGATAAATATTCTGTAGTGCTCAATGTCTTGTTCATAATAGTTCTTGCTTAAACCACTCGAATTCCTTGCCTGCATTTTTCTGAATGCGAGTGTCGTAGCCGCCCTAATATATAGCTTACGGATACTTTCATCAATCCATCCAAGTTTATTTCGTTTGCCGGAGTTTAATATCAGCAAATGCGACTGTGGTATAAGACCCGATTCTGTTTCCGGAAGAAGTTCTCTGAAAATAATTTTCTTCTCTCCGAGAAGTGAAATTGAGAACACCGTGATAAATACTGCAATGGTAAATATCATAAACAAAAATCCGAGAATAGCAGTTGACTCAAAACTGACCGACAGGTTCCACAGAAAATGGATGAACATAGCTGTAATGAGTCCTGCAAAAGTAAAAGTAATTTTAGTTAATCTCGGTTTAAATTTGGCATAGCCTAGAAATGCTCCCAGCGTTCCTGTGGAAACACAGTGCATAACCCCGGAGAAAAGCGTTCTTATAATTACAATTGAAAGCCATCCGCTAAAAGATTGAGAATAAAAAAGAAAATAAAAGAAGTTCTCGGTCATACCAAAACCAAGTCCTATTGCCCCTCCGTACACTATTCCATCTGTAATATTGTCAAACTTTTTATTAGCTATCATCAGGAAGAGGAAAAAGCCTTTGGTAGTTTCCTCTACAACCGGGGCCACAATGATGGTTTGAACCCTGAGAACCATTTCCTCGTTAGACATTATGTAGGAGAGTAAACCAGTTACCAGACCGCTGCCTATTATTGCCAGTAAAATAGCTCCCACAGCACCATAAATGTAGTTGATGATCAGCAGGCTGAAAGGCTCTCGGTCGTATCTGTCAATGCGCCAGATGATCAGGAGGTAGGTAACCATTGGAATTATGGCCGCTAATAATGAAGCTATGAAAAACACAGTTCCTCTTAGTTGTAGACTATTTTTCTTTTATCCATGAGATGAGTTCTTTAATTCCAGGTTTTTTGCCGTAAGAGAGAATCCCGATTCTGAATATTTTCGATGCGGCTAATATAGTAATATATATGGACGCAATCATGATTATAATGGTCGAAAGAATTTCTATAGGAGGTACATCGATAACATTAATTTTTAATAGCATGATAGCAGGGATAGTTAGTGGAATGAACGACAAAATTTCAACAAGTAATGAATCAGGGTTAAAGATTGCCGATGCCGATATGGCAATGGGTAAAACCAGGATCAGGCTGAGATAGCTGGTAATCTGCTGGGCTTCCTGCTCGGTGGTTACAATTGAACCTATTCCCACAAAAAGAGCAGTATAGAAAAGGAACCCCAGGATGAAGTAAACCAACATTATGAAGAAATTATTGAAAGCTGAAGGGGGAATAACAGAGCTGCCTGCAAGAGCAATCCCAATGCATGTCCATATGAACATCTGGAATAGTCCCAGCGCGCTGAGTCCCAGTATCTTTCCCGCAAGAAGTTCTTCAGGTGTACAGCTTGAAATTAAAATCTCAATAAGCTTATTTGATTTCTCTTCAACCAGACTTCTAACCAGCATTTGCCCTGAGTAAATAATCATCATAAGCAGCAGCATAATGAAAACAATTGCAGAGAGAAATTCCGATAGAAAATCTGACTGCTTTACCTGGTCTCCGTCTTTTACTGTCACCTGGTCAACCGTAATATTATCGAAGGATGATCTTAGTAATTCCGGGTTAATACCCAGTTTAGAAAGACCGATCTTGATCCTTACCTCTTTTACAGCGTTTTCAATCCTCTGAACATCTTTAAAGTTGCCTGAACTGCTGCTTCTATATTCAACACTGAGCGAATCACCGTAATTTTTTAATAGTATATACCCGGCTATTTTATTTTTATAAACATCACGGTCGGCAGTCTTTATATTCTCTCTAAGATTTTCTGTTGTATGGTTAAGGTTAAAAACCAGGTATGCCGGCTGGCCGTTATCCAGCTTATAGTCTTCAAGAGCCTGAGAAAGAGGGAAGTAATAAACCATCGAAGAGTCGATTACCCCGATAGCTTTGGTTGTTTCCTGTTCATTCGCTGAGATCAATGTACCGCCTATGGAAACAAGGATTACCAGTGCTGGAGTTATAATAAGTGAGAGGATAAAAGCCCTGGTTTTAACTTTTTCTAAAAACTCCCACTTCGATATTTCAAAAACTTTCTTCATCAGCTTACTGCACTCTGCTTTATCATATCGATGAATATTTTATTCAGGGTCGGTTCAACTACCCTGAAATGACTTACTTTTATTTTGCCGGATATCTCTCTTAAAAAAATATAAGGTTCTACTGAATCTTCCAGTTGAACCTCAGCAAAATTGTTGTAATCGTCAATTCCTTTGACGTAACTCAGGTGCTTTATAACCTCGCTGTTTCCTTCAAAACCTATCTCAACCATATTTCCCCCGAAGTTTTTCTTCAGCTGTGAGAGTGACCCGCTGCAAACTTCCTGACCTTTATTCATAAGCAGAATATCAGAACACATCTTTTCAGCCAGCTCCATTTGATGGGTAGAGAGTATTATTAGTTTCCCTTCACTGACAAAGGAGAAGATAGTTTCCCTGATGATCTGCTGGTTAATCGGGTCGAAGCCGCTGAAAGGTTCGTCAAGTATTAGTAGTCTGGGGTTGTGAATTACCGAGCCGATGAACTGAACTTTCTGCTGGTTTCCTTTTGAAAGCTCTTCAACTTTTTTTGTTTTGTAATGGGGGATTTCGAGTTTGTTTAACCAGAAGTCGAGCCGTTTTTGTGCGTCTGCCCTGCTCATATTCTTAAGTGCAGCGAAATATAATATCACTTCATCTACCCGACTCTTCTTATAGAGTCCCCTGTCTTCAGGCAGATAACCGATTACATTAAAAAAGTCTTTGGATATCTTCTTATCATAAAACCTGATCTCACCCGAGGTGGGTTTTATGATGTTCAGAACGGTCCTTATTGTGGTTGTTTTTCCAGCCCCGTTTGGGCCCAAAAGACCAAAAATCTTTCCCTCACTTACCGTAAAACTCAAATCCTTAACGGCAACTACGTCATTATATTGTTTTGTCAGATTCCGGACTGTGAGCATTTTATACAGATATTCAGAAATAAAACTGCAATTTAAAGTATACAGCCCTTATAAACTATAGTATAAAAACTTAATGCCGAAATTTCCCATCCAGGGGGTTTGGTCCCTCTGGTTTATTACACCCGTATTATTTAGTTCAGGTTTCTTTCCCTTATAGTTGGCCGGAATTTGTTGTGTCCGGGTGAAAAGGCTGAGTAGAACGTTTTCAGAACGTATTCAGAACGTTTTCAGAGCGTTTTCAGAACGTTTTCAGATAGGTGTTGTATCGGATAAGACACGGCATTTTGTCAGTGTGGAAGGCTTAATGCCGTTTTAACTGCTGGATTAATAAGAAATAAAAAAGCATTCCACGCTTTAGCTCCTGGATATCTTTTACGAAACGTAAACCCGGCTCATCTATTAAATGTAAAATCATGGCAGTTAATTGAATTTGTGTAGTGCTAAATTGATTGACTATATATGGAAGTATGGCTATATTTCTAATCGATTTTTTGTAAAGATTGTGAGAATTTACGATGAAAATTAAGATTTCGAATCTGAGTGATGGGAGTCATGAATTCAGATTCATTGAACCCGCAAGCATGCTCGGGTTGGAATCGCCGTTTGAAGGAGATATTGAAGTTGATGTTGAGATTAACAAGGTTCACAATCAAATAATTCTGGATTCTTCAATTTTAGTTAATGGTGTTTTTGAATGCGACAGATGTACTGCCTCATTCAGCAGCCCGCTTCGTGCGGAATATAAATTAGTTTATATGCTTGGCATTGAGCCTGTTGATACGGCATCCGATAGAATTGTTTATCTTTCTGCCGAGGCCGATTCAATTGATATCTCTGATGATGTAAGGGACTTTACGATATTGGCGATACCTATGAAAAAATTATGCAGCGAGGCATGTAAAGGTCTCTGCAGCAGATGCGGTAAAAATCTGAATGAAGGTGACTGCACTTGCAGTAAGATTGAGAATGACGCCAGGTGGCTCCCTTTAATGGAATTAAAAAATAAATTAAACACTAATTAAGAAACGGTAAAAACATGCCTAATCCAAAACGAAAATGGTCGAAGAGCAGAAGAGATAAGAGAAGAACTCATTATAAGGCTACTGCTCCTACGCTGGGAGTATGTTCAAATTGCGGTGAAATGAAGATGACCCACCGTGCTTGTCCCTCCTGCGGGTATTATAATGAAAAATCTATGTTTATACCCAAAACCTAATTTCGAATAATAAACCTTTTTAATGAACGATTCTGAACCTAACAGTACCAAGTGCAGAATAATTGTTGATGCAATGGGGGGCGATTTCGCTCCCCTTAACATCGTACAGGGTGCGGTACAGGCAGTAAATGAGATCAGTGGCATCGAATTATTTCTGATCGGCAGATCTGACGATATTAAGAAGGTCCTTTCACAGGAAAAACTCACATTTAATGAAAATAATATCATACACGCCGATAAAGTTATAGAAATGGCTGATAGCCCTACCAGTGCCCTGAAATCTAAGCCCGATTCGTCTATTGTGATTGGTGCTGAAATGGTAAGGGACGCAAAGGCAGATGCTTTTATAAGCGCCGGAAACACAGGTGCAATGATGGCAGCATCTACCCTGGTTATGGGAAGGATTCCTGGTGTGGGACGGCCTACCATAGGTGCGGAAATGCCGAATGTTAACGGGATTTGTTACCTCTATGATGTGGGTGCGGGGAAGGATGCAAAACCTCAGCATCTCCTTGAATATGCTGTTATGGGCTCTATTTACGCGCGTGATATGGGCGGAGTAAAAAATCCTGCGGTAGGTCTTCTCAGCATGGGCGAAGAGGAGGGAAAAGGAAATGAAATTTCCGAAGCTGCATGGAAACTATTGAAGCAGTCCAAACTAAACTTTATCGGCAATGTTGAGGGAAGGGATATCCTGGCAGGTAAGGTTGATGTGGTTGTATGTGATGGTTTTGTCGGTAATATCCTTCTTAAGTTTGGTGAGGCTGTTCCCCGTCTTCTAAAACACCTTTTAGCTGAGACAGCGAAGAAAAGCTTCATTGATAAAATTAAAATCGGATTGATGCGGGGAACTTTAAGGAAAGCATTGAAGGTTATGGATTACCAGGAGCACGGAGGTGTTCCCTTGCTTGGAGTCAAAGGAATTAGTATAATTGGTCACGGATCGAGTACACCAAGAGCTATACGTAATATGATTTTAAAAGCTAAAATCATGTACGATAAAAAATTACCGGAGAAAATCGAAAATTCTATAAAACAATATTTTGTAAAAACAGAAACTGATAAATGAAAAGTAATAAATACAATGCAGTGATTACAGGGCTGGGAATGTACGTGCCCGATAAGATAATGGATAATGCTTACTTCGAAAAAATTGTGGAGACAACCGATGAATGGATTACAAGCAGAACGGGCATCAAGGAAAGAAGGCTGCTTGAAAAAGGGGCTACAAGTGATCTGGCTACCGGTGCGGCAAAAGACTTATTAGAAAAATATAATGTTTCACCAGAAGAAATAGATTGTATAATAATAGCTACTGTCACTCCTGATATGTTTTTCCCCGCAACTGCCTGCATTGTGCAGGATAATATCGGCGCAAAAAATGCCTGGGGCTTTGATCTGTCAGCTGCCTGCTCGGGATTTCTGTTTGCATTCCAGACAGGCTGCTCTCTCGTCGAAAGCGGTCAGTATAAAAAAGTCATGGTGATAGGCGCAGATAAGATGAGTTCAATTGTAGATTACACAGACAGAAACAACTGCATCTTGTTCGGTGATGCAGGTGCCGCTGTTCTGCTTGAACCGACTGAGAATAAAGCTCTCGGTATGAGAGACTCTTTGCTGAAAGTTGATGGTTCCGGACTCGAATCTCTTCATATGAAAGGGGGCGGAAGCTTAAATCCACCTTCACACGAAACGGTTGATAAGAAGATGCATTACCTGTATCAGGACGGTAAGGCTGTATTTAAGGTTGCTGTTAAGGGAATGGCTGATATATCCTATGAGATAATGCAGAAAAATAATCTGAAGGCTGATGATATTGCCTACCTTGTTCCTCACCAGGCAAATCTGAGAATAATTGATGCTACTGCTGAGAGAATGGGTATTGGAAAAGATAAGGTGATGATAAATATTGATAGATATGGAAATACAACTGCCGCCACGATCCCTCTGTGCCTGGTCGATTATTATCGTTCAGGGAGACTGAAGAAGGGTGACAACCTGATCTTCTCTGCTTTTGGTGCAGGTTATACGTGGGGTGCAATTTATGTCGTTTGGGGAATGGACTAATTTTGTGTCATTTTATAAAAACAGTTGATGAGTAAAAAAGCTTTTTTATTTCCCGGTCAGGGTTCACAGTATATAGGAATGGCTCAGGATTTATTTGAAAACTCCGTTGAAGCCAAAGAGATGATAAAAACCGCAAACGATGCTCTCGGAATAAATCTTTCCTACATAATGTTTAACGGCCCCGAAGATCAGCTCAGGCAAACTGAATTTACACAGCCCGCCATCTTTCTTCACAGCGTAGTGCTGGCAGCGCTTATCCGTACTCTCCATCCTGACGCTGCCGCTGGACATTCACTGGGTGAGTATTCGGCTCTGGTCTCTGCAAATGCCGTTCAGTTTTATGAAGCCATTAAACTCGTAAGGGTTCGCGGTAAGGCAATGCAGCAGGCTGGTGAGGAGAAGCATGGAACGATGGCTGCAGTTATAGGATTAACTCCTCAGGTTGTTGAAGAGTGCTGTTCGGAAGCCTCTTCGTATGGTATAGTTCAATGCGCTAATTTTAACTCACCGGGACAAATTGTAATTTCAGGTTCAACTGAAGGTGTTAAAAAGGGGATGGAAGTATGCAAAGGCAAAGGCGCAAAGCTGGTTAAGGAGCTTGTAGTAAGTGGTGCGTTCCACTCTCCTTTGATGGATTCTGCAAAAGAAAGTTTAAAAGAAACATTGGACACAACAAATATATATGATGCCAGGATACCTGTTTACGTTAATGTAACTGCTAAACCGGTGCTTACTAAGGAAGAGATAAAGAAATATCTGTATGAGCAGGTTACCTCACCTGTAAGGTGGGAGGAAACCATTAACAATATGATACAAGATGGTATTGAGGAATTCTATGAAATTGGTCCCGGAAAGGTACTGCAGGGTCTTATTAAAAGAATTAACCCCGACGTTAAGTGTTCCAATATTGATAAATATTCTGATGTGGAGAAATATATCTGATGAGTGAAAAGTTTTCAAAAGAGATTAACGGTGTGAAGATCGATCCTCAGATCTTTACTTTCAGCTTCAGCTGTAAATGTTCCGGTGAATGCTGTTATTACGGTGTTTATACCGATCTTAAAGAACACGAGATGATAATGTCGCTGAAGGATAAACTCATTCCAATGTTCGATGAGACCCAGGTTACAGATACTGAACAATGGTTCGAAGCTCCTGAAGAAGATGAGGATTTTGAATCGGGTGTTGCTGTTGGCACTGAGGTTATTAATGGAAAATGTGCTTTCCTCGACAAGAACGGGCTCTGTACACTCCAGAAACTGGCTAACCATGAGGGGGCTTACAAGTGGAAATATAAACCTCTATATTGTATATTATTCCCCCTTACAATATATGAAAATGCCCTTACCATTGACGATGAGCATATTGACAGACTGAAAACATGCAATCATAATCCATCAGATAAAAAAACTATATATGATTCTTGCCGGGAAGAGCTGAAGCATTTCTTCGGCGAAGATGGATTTAGGGAATTAGAGAAATATAAAACTGAATATCTTGAAGGGTTAAAAGTGGAGAAAGTAAAATGAGCGGAAAAACCAAAAGAGCGATAGTTACAGGCGGTACAAGAGGGATCGGGAGGGCAATAGTTAAGGAACTCGCAGCAAAGAGCTGCTGCGGAGTGTTATTCTCTGATGTAGCTTTTATATATAACAGCTGCGATGAGTGCGCAGAAGAATTGCAGAAGGAAGTGGGTTCCCTCGATACCAAAATATACGGGTTCAAAGCCGATGCTTCCTCGCTTGAAGATGCTCAGCGTACGGTTGAAGAAGCCATTGCCAAACTTGGAGGAGTTGACATCCTTGTTAACAATGCTGGTATTACAAGAGATAATCTGCTGCTTAGAATGACTGAAAAAGATTTCGATGACGTGATTTCTGCAAATCTGAAGAGCGTGTTTAATTATACAAAGGCTATTCTTAAACCGATGATTCAACAGAAATATGGAAGAATAGTAAATATCGCATCGGTTGTGGGTCTTATCGGTAATCCCGGCCAGGCTAACTATGTAGCTTCTAAAGCAGGGGTTATAGGTTTTACCAAGGCTATGGCAAGGGAACTGGCGTCGCGGAATATTACTGTAAATGCCGTTGCTCCTGGTTTTATTGAGACCAGTATGACACAGAAACTGGATGAAAAACAAAGGGAAGCTTTGCTTAAAAATGTACCTCTTGGAAGAATGGGCACACCGGAGGATATTGCTAAAGTAGTGGGTTTTTTATGCAGTCCTGAAGCCGATTATATTACCGGTCAGGTAATAGCGGTCGACGGCGGAATGACAATGTAAAATAATTACTTTATTTTTAAAAACTTTATTAAATTACACTAACTGAAATAAATTATAGGAGTTATAAAGATGGACGTTGAAGCTAAAGTTAAAGAGATCATAATGGACAAATTGGGTGTTGAGGATTCACAGATAACACCTGAAGCTTCGTTCACGAATGATCTTGGGGCCGATTCTTTAGACATTGTTGAACTTGTAATGGGTTTTGAGAGTGCTTTCCAGGTATCTATTCCTGATGAGGATGCTGAAAAAATAAATACAGTGGGAGACGCTACCAGGTACCTTAAAGAGAAATTAGGTTAATCTGTCAAAGTCGGGGAAATTATTTTTCTCGACTTCACTTCTTTTGATATAATGAGATATCAATCTTTTAAAGATTACCTCTATCTATTTATTCTCCGGAGAGATATATGACAAAAAGAAGAGTAGTTGTAACCGGAATGGGTGCAGTTACTCCAATTGGAATAGGTTTACCTGACTTCTGGGATGGCCTCATCAGCGGCCGGAACGGAGTTGCGCCTATTACCAAGTTCAATACTGAGAAGTTTGACACCAGGTTTGCTGCAGAAGTTAAGAATTTCGATGCAGGTGACTATCTTGATAAAAAGGAAACGAGAAGGCTTGATCCTTTTAATCAGTTTGCACTCGCTACTGCTATCATGGCTATGCAGGATTCGGGTTTGGATAAAAACGGTGTGGATTTGGAAAAGTTCGGGGTTATTTACGGCAGCGGTATCGGTGGAATGATAACTCTGGAGAAACAGCACTGGCTCTACTTTGAGAATAAAGACCCTCATAAGATAAGTCCTTTCTTCGTTCCCATGATGATATCTGACATGGCTGCGGGACAAATATCCATTAAGTTCGGCTTAAAGGGTCCTAATTATGCAACTACGTCTGCCTGTGCAACTGCCTCACACGCTATATCTGATGCTTTTATTCTTATTCAGAGAGGAAGTGCCGACCTCATGATGTGCGGAGGTTCTGAGGCTGCTATTACAGAGATGGCTATAGGCGGATTTAATGCGATGCGTGCTTTGTCAACCTGGAATGACCGATACGCCGAAGCATCCCGTCCGTTCGATTCTGAAAGAAACGGATTTGTTATGGGCGAAGGAGCCGGTACATTAATACTGGAAGAATATGAACACGCCAAAGCCCGTGGCGCTAAAATATATGCGGAGATAGCGGGTATTGGACTAACCGGAGATGCTTATCATATAACTGCTCCATCTCCCGGGGGAGAGGGTGCTTCACGTTCTATGAAAGCTGCAATCAGTGATGCGGAAGTACAGCCTGAGGATATTGATTATATCAATGCTCATGGAACAAGTACACCTTATAACGATGTTACTGAGACCAGGGCTATTAAATCCACCTTCGGCGATCACGCTTATCAACTTGTGGTAAGTTCAACGAAGTCGATGACAGGACACTTGCTGGGTGCAGCCGGCGGTGTTGAGGCTATTGCTACGATTCTTTCAATTATAAATGAAAAGATCCCCCCTACTATAAATCTTGATAATCCTGATCCTGAATGCGATTTGGATTACAGCGCTAAAAAAGTTACTGAGAAAAAAATTAACTTTGCAATAAGTAATACGTTTGGATTTGGCGGTCATAATGCGTCGATCTTGTTCAAAAAAGCCGGAGATTAGTCTTGGGTCAGTTGATATCCTGGCTTCTTGAAAAGCTAAAACAAAGCCAGGCAAGAGAACAAACCCGATATTTTTCGAAATTACTTACTCACCGTAAGTTTTCTGAACTGGAATCTGTTACAGGGGTGTCTATAAAAGATAAGTCTTATTATATCCAGGCATTGATGCATAGATCATTTCTTGAACAGAATCCCAATTTTGCAGTTTCAAATGAAAGGCTTGAATTCCTGGGGGATTCAGTACTTAATCTAACTGTTGCTGAGTATCTTTTTGATGTATACCCCGATGAGAATGAGGGATTCCTTACAAAGGTAAGGGCGAAACTTGTTAACAGGGTGGCTCTTGCTGAAGGCGCCGAGAGGATCGGTTTGTCAAGATTTCTTCTCGTCAGTAAAAATCTGTCATCTACGTTTACTTATGGTTCGCGTACTGTGCTTGCGGATGCTTTCGAAGCATTGATAGGTGCAATATATCTTGATAACGGACTTGAAGGGGCGAGAACCTTTATCAAAAAAAATCTGATCGAACCCAGTGCCAGACAGGGGGAACATCTTATAGATGAAAACTACAAGAGTCAGCTGCTTGAATATGCACAAGCGAATAAATTTGAGAACCCGTTATATAGGGTTACGCACGAAGAAGGTCCCCAGCATAATAGGATGTTTACAGTTCAGGTAGAAATTAATGGTGAATCGTATGGGTCAGGAAAAGGAAGAAATAAAAAAGCTGCCGAACAGAATGCCGCTCATGCCGCAATGACCAGGATTAACCAGATTAATGACAGTCAGCAGCCTTCCTGAATTCTTTTCCTTAATTTCCCTTCTATTCCTTCTCTTTTCACTATAATTTTCAGGTTTCCTTACTGGGATGATAAACCTCACCTCTATTTTTATCATTTTATAGATTTAAAACATTCCGTATTTTAGTAAGTCTAAATATTTTTGCTAATTCAATATTAAGAGAAATTGATCATGAATAACCTCGAACATCCGGATAAATTTGTTAACAGGCACATTGGACCGAACGATGAAGAAATAAAGGAAATGCTGGAAGTAATTGGGATCAGTTCGCTGGAAGAACTGATAGCACAAACGGTTCCCTCACAGATAAGATTAAACGAAAGCCCTGCTCTGGGCGAACCCCTTACGGAATACCAGTTCCTGGAAGGATTGAGAGAAATTGCTAAGAAGAACAGGGTTTTCAAACCTTATATTGGAATGGGTTATAGCCATACTATTACACCTGCGGTAATACAAAGGAACATACTGGAGAATCCGGGCTGGTACACTCAGTATACCCCATACCAGGCTGAAATTTCGCAGGGCCGGCTTGAAGCTCTGATGAACTTCCAGACGGCTATTATCGATTTAACCGCACTGCCTATTGCAAACGCTTCTCTGCTTGATGAAGGAACTGCGGCAGCCGAGGCAATGAGTATGTTCCATTCTTTAAGGAGTAACAAGGATGCAAATACATTTTTTGTATCCGAAGAATGTTTCCCGCAGACAATTAGTGTTATAAAGACCAGAGCTGAATCGCAGGGAATCAATCTCATCGTTGGAGATCACCGCAAGGTTGATCTCAATGAAAACATTTTTGGTCTTCTGGTTCAGTATCCTGCTGACAGCGGTAAAATATATGATTACAGAAACCTTTTCAGTGAAGCCAAATCGAAGAATATCTTTTGTACCGTAGCCGCGGATCTGATG
The DNA here is from genome assembly GCA_963839165.1 of uncultured Bacteroidota bacterium. Taxonomy (GTDB): domain Bacteria; phylum Bacteroidota; class Ignavibacteria; order Ignavibacteriales; family Ignavibacteriaceae; genus DATFVA01. The sequence continues at coordinate 212,672 of CAWIUG010000045.1, forward strand.
AGCCTTGCACTGCTTACCCCTCCGGGGGAATTCGGTGCTGATGCAGTGGTAGGTAATTCCCAGAGATTCGGTGTCCCTATGGGATACGGCGGTCCTCACGCTGCGTATTTTGCCACTCGTGATGAATATAAAAGAAGCCTGCCTGGCAGAATAATTGGAGCGACTATTGATGCTCAGGGCGGCCTTGCATTCAGGATGGCGCTGCAGACAAGAGAACAACATATACGCAGAGAGAAGGCTACCAGCAACATCTGTACAGCCCAGGTTCTCCTTGCTATTATGGCTGCTATGTATGCGGTTTATCATGGTCCTAATGGAATAAAAGCTATCGCGGAACGGATCCATACCCTGACTGCATTCCTTGATGCTTCCTTAAAGAAGTTGGGCTACACTCAGGTTAATGAAAGTTATTTTGACACTTTAAAGATCAGCTTCTCCGGCGGTGATAAGAAGAAAGTCAGGGATATCAGGGAGGAAGCTGAGAATCAGAAAATTAACTTCAGATATTTTCCTGATAATTCGATAGGTATTTCCATCGGAGAGCCTGCTGACCTTGATGACATACTCGAGATCATTAATATCTTTGCTAAGATTTAATGGAAAAGAGATCGATGCTTCTTCCCTGAAAAAAGAAGCTGAAGAAATAAATGCTGAATACAGCGGTAATATGAAAAGAACATCCCGGTATCTGTCTCACCCTGTATTTAATACCTATCATTCTGAAACTGAAATGCTCAGGTATATGAAGAGCCTTGAGAATAAGGATCTTTCTCTTACGCATTCAATGATTCCGCTTGGTTCCTGTACGATGAAATTAAATGCCACAACTGAGATGCTGCCTATAACATGGCCGGAGTTCAGTAAGATTCATCCTTTTGCTCCAGGGGAACAGGCAGAAGGTTACAGGCAGCTCTTTGATGAGCTCGAAGATCAGCTTGCTAAAATTACAGGCTTTGCGGCTGTTTCCTTGCAGCCTAACAGCGGTGCGCAGGGCGAGTATTCAGGACTTATGGTGATACGTGAATTCCATAAAAACAGGGGAGAGGGACACCGGAATGTAGTAATAATACCATCCTCTGCCCATGGTACTAATCCAGCCAGTGCTGTAATGGCAGGGATGAAGGTGGTTGTGGCTGCTTGTGATGCTAAAGGCAATGTTGATTTGGAAGACCTCAGGAAGAAAGCCGAAGCTAACAAAGAAAATCTTTCAGCTCTGATGATAACCTACCCTTCAACTCACGGTGTTTTTGAGGAAAAGATAAGGGAGATTTGTGAAATAGTTCATGAAAATGGGGGACAGGTTTATATGGACGGCGCTAATATGAATGCACAGGTCGGGTTGACAAGTCCTGCTAATATCGGTGCTGATATCTGCCACCTTAATCTGCATAAGACTTTCTGTATTCCTCACGGCGGCGGAGGACCTGGTATGGGACCTATCGCCTGCGCTAAACATCTTGTTCCCTTCCTTCCGGAGCATCCGGTTGTGAACCTGGGACATCAACACGGTATCCCCGCAGTCTCTTCTGCTCCCTGGGGAAGCGCTGATATCCTGGTTATTTCTTATGCGTATATAAAAATGATGGGAACAAAAGGACTAACAAAAGCTTCTGAGGCTGCAATACTAAACGCAAATTATATCAAAGCCAGGCTTGAACCCTATTTCAAGGTATTGTACACTGGTACAAAGGGAAGGGTAGCGCACGAGCTGATATTCGATATGCGGAGCTTCAAGAATACTGCTAAGATCGAAGTTGAAGATATAGCTAAAAGAATGATGGATTATGGCTACCATGCACCTACTGTTTCTTTTCCGGTTGCAGGAACTCTAATGGTAGAACCAACTGAAAGTGAATCAAAATCGGAACTCGACAGGTTCTGTGAAGTGATGATGTCAATCAGGGAGGAAATTAAAGAGATAGAGGAGAGGAAAGCAGACCAGGCAGATAACGTACTGAAAAATGCTCCTCATACCTTGAATGTATTACTTGCAAATGAATGGAATCACTCGTATTCACGTGAGAAAGCTGCCTACCCGGTGGAATGGACCAGAAAAAGTAAATTCTGGCCGTCAGTAGGAAGAGTTAATAGTGCCTACGGTGACAGGAATCTGGTGTGCAGCTGCAATCCAATTGCTGATTATATAGAAGAACCTGTTTCCTGATTTCACTAAACTTTGTATTACGGTTCGCCGGGACAGATTTGTTTAAGCGAGCCGTTTTTTTTTATAATCCGATCAATTATAAATGACAAAATACCTCCTGCTTTTTATAATGTTAACAATGCATCCGGTTCTTGCCCAGGTGCAGGATACCATAAAATATTTGCAGGATTATAGTGTAATTATAGATTCAATTAAGCTGGTCGGTAATAAAACAACTGAAGATTTCATAATTTTAAGGGAACTGAATTTTTCTCCGGGGGATACATTAACGCCTGACCTGGCAAAATATAATCGCGACAGGATTTACAGCCTCGGGATCTTCAACGTTGTTGAAGTATTTCCGGAAACAGTGGGTGATAAAAACTATGCTGTAATAAGTGTTGAGGAAGGATGGTATATCTATCCCGTTCCATTTCTTGAGATGAGGGAAAATGACTGGAAGAAACTTTCCTATGGAGCGATACTCGTTGTAAAAAATTTCAGGGGAAGGAATGAGACTGTTTCACTCAGCGGCGCGTTTGGTTATAATCCTTTTCTTCGACTGATGTATAGTAATCCCTATCTCTCACGCAAAGATGATATATTTTTTAGTATCTCGGCATCCTACGGTACGTTATCTAATAAGAGCAATATAGCTGCCGCTCTTCACGGCGAAGATTATGAACAGAAAAGCATTTCCGGATCGGTTGAGGCAGGAAAACGGTTTGGCTTGTATCAGCGCCTTTCACTGTCAGTGGGGTATAGTTATATCGAAACTCCTTTTTTTATCAAGGGAATATCTGCTTCTGATTCCAGGATTGATCATACTCCTTTTATCTCTTTGGGTTATTCATATGATACAAGAGATCTTGTTCAGTTTCCGAGAGAAGGTTTGCTCGGAGCCGCGGCATTTGAATTAAAGGGATTAGGCAGCGATGGTATTAATTATAATATATTTAAGTTGGATTTTCGTGAATACCGGCCTATAGTGGGTAACCTGCATGCAAAATGGAGATTTACTACCCGGCTTACAGGAGGGAAATTAGTTCCTTTTTATGATCTGTCTTATATTGGATTCGATGAAAGAATTCGCGGTCATTATACTGAGCAGCTTGAAGGGAATAACTATTACCTCGGTTCAATGGAATTGTTCTATCCTATACTTAAAGACATTCACATCAGCCTGAATTTTGTGCCGCTTCTTCCTAAATCACTCCTTTCTTATAGAGTCGCAATTTATACAGAACTCTTCGGTGACGCCGGTGCGACTAAATTCAGAGGGGAAACATTGTCCATTAACGATGTCAGAAGCGGGTATGGGGGTGGGATTACTATCTTAATACTGCCTTATAATGTTGTTAGGTTTGAGGTAGGACTTGACGAATACCATAATGCCGAATTCATATTTAATGTTGCGGTTTCTTTTTGAGTTAGTATATGAACAAACTTCAAAACATAGAACTTTACTATTCTTCTTCTCCGCTGAAGGACGATAAAATTGTTTTGGATGAACGTGATGAATTAAATCATGTTATGAAAGTTATGAGGCACAAGCCTGGAGATGAGATCTATATTACTGACGGAAGAGGACGGATATTTAAATCTTCAATTATCCGCTTATCTTCAGAGACTTTAGAGGCCCAGGTTCTGCAGCAATATACATATGATAATTCCAATAAGAATCTTATATTCTGTATACCCAGACTCAGAAGCGCAGAACGATTTGAAACTGCACTTGAAAAGTGTACAGAATTGGGAATAACCAGCTTCATAATATTTGATTCTGAAAGAACAATACCAAGAGGAAATAAAATGGCTCGCTGGGAGAAAATACTTCTCTCCGCAATGAAGCAGTCATTAAGAAGTTTCCTCCCTGAGCTTGAAACGGTTGGTTCTCTTAGGGAGATTGCTGCATATGATGGTAATAAGGTGCTTCTTGTTCAGGAGGCTGGTAAAGGATTTAGTAAAGACGTGGTAAATAAGAATGATAAAACTTATTTTATATTCGGACCCGAGGGAGATCTTACTGAACACGAAAAGAATCTTTTTGGTAATGCTGCTTTGTATAACCTGGGAGAAAATCGACTCAGAAGCGAAACTGCAATTATAAAATGTGCCTCAATATTATCATAAGAATTGTAAAACAGATTCTTGTAGCCTTTATAATGGTTACATTGATTTCCTGTGCCTCAAGTACAAGATTCCCAAGCAGGCACACAGATGATTATCATCCAAAGGAGAATGACCGGACGAATGACGTTAACACAGACCTGGATGATAACGCTAGTGTGCTTGAATCCCGCGTCGGTGTTGCATCATATTATTCGGATAAATTTGAGGGAAGGAAAACATCCAACGGTGAAATATTCAGCCAGGAAAAGTTGACCGCGGCTCATCCTTCCTACGAATTTGGCACAGTAGTGAGGGTGAAAAATCTGAAGAACAGAAAAACCGTAGTGGTTAGAATAAATGACAGAATGACGAACCTTAACGGCAGAATAATTGATCTCTCAAAAAAAGCCGCCGAAGAACTCGATATGGTTACAAGCGGCATTGCAAAGGTTCAGGTTGATGTGTTAAAATGGGGGAACTCCGGTCAATAAAAAAAGACAGTTTAAAAAAACAACCCAGTGTTGGGGAAACACTGGGTGCGATCCGTTTACCATCAAAGGGCAGGGGAGGACCCTTTGAAAGGATCAAAATCATAAGTTTTTTTTGAGTGCAACTAAAATAATATTAACTCGGGTTTAAGTAAACACCCAAATAAAATATTTTGAAATAATATCTTCCGCCAATTATACCCTCGCAGGTTTGCCATGACCAACCTGATTGTACTTAAAATTATTACTACCTAATGTCTCTGCTTTTCTGGGAATCATGACTGTCTGGGAAGATCAGATGGCTTTTCTTCTGTCTTAACTTTCTTCAGAAATTCCGAAAGAGCTTCGGGTTCATTTCCCGCATAGGTTCCATAAGCATCTATAAGAATTCCCTTTATCCCTTCATCGGTTTCCATAGCAAACAGCACTGACATGTCATCAGGATCTGATTCACCTTCAAACCTATAGACTTTTCTGATTTTTATCTTCTCGGGGGAAAGGGTTGTTCCTGTTTTTGTAGCTGTAAAACCTTTCTCTGTCATCTCAAAATCCTCATTGTAACCTTTCTTTCTCAGAATTTCCGTAACCTGTGAAAGGGTGCTCATTTTATGTCCTAATTCCATATCCTAATCCTTGACTGTTTTTTAATGAAAGAATTTATAAATTTTGGAAAGATAAGTATTGTATCTTATCACATTTGCGATTAGTGGGGGATTATAGTTGTTTTGAAATAGATAAGAAAAACTTTCATAAATGAAACCCTTATACGATATCCGGGCAGTCCGTATCGGATTTATCTTAATTCTGATTTTAATTGTCGGTATAGGCATCGAATCATATAAAAACCTGGATAATGTTTACACTGCCTCAGAAAGCAGGGGCAATACCTATAAAATATTAAATAACCTGGAAGAGATTATCTCCGTACTGAGCCGTGCCGAGGAAAGTCAGAGATCATTTCTTATTACTGGTGAAGCGCATTACTTGCAGCCTTTTCTTAGTGCAAGGGGAGATCTTGCTAAAAACCTCGGTTCATTAAGCATTCTTACAGCCGGGGACACGGAAAAGCTGAGGGAGGTCGATACACTTAAAAACCTTATTGAATCCAGAATGGAAGTACTCTCAAACTCAATCGATCTTAAAAAACTGGGTGATAATAAAGGCACGATAAACCGGTATAAAATGCGGATAGGCAGCGATATTATGAACCGGGTCTTCGCATTTGTGGCTAATATGAAAACCAGTGAATATAAAGTACTGGAACGCTGGGACCTGGTGATAATAAGCTCGGTCAGGGAAACATTTATAACGATAATTATAGGCACGGGTTTCAGCCTGATAATATTTCTTGTGGTCTTCTATGCTTTAGTGGGAGAAATCCAGGAAAGAAGTAAAGCAAATGAAATGATTTCTTTCGAAAAAGATTTTTCTGACAGACTTATTAATAGTAGTGTTGATGGAATATTTGCCTTCGACAATGAACTCCATCTTACCCGCTGGAACCCTGGGATGGAAAGAATGTCGGGTGTTAAAAAAAATGAGACGAGAGGTAAAACTCTCCAGGAAGTAATGCCGGGCTTTTTTCAAGATGGTGAAGATGAATTTTTTAAAAATGTGCTTAAAGGAAACCGGATAAGTGCAAGGGGGAAATATATGAGAGATATTCAGAATGACGACGAATATTTTGTGGAAGCACAGTATTCCCCGATTTTCGATAAGGAGGGAGGGGTTGTGGGGGGTCTGGCTGTGCTTCGTGATAGTACTGAGAGAAGGGCAGCTCTTGTTAAACTTGAGTATACCAAGGCCAGGCTGGAAGAAATGGTAGAGGAAAGAACCAGGGAATTATCTATTGCCAACAAAGAGCTAAAAAAGGAGGTAATGCAGCGTAAACTTGCCCAGGAACAAATAAACGAATCATTAAAAGAAAAGATAGTACTTCTTCGCGAAGTTCATCACAGGGTGAAAAATAATCTTCAGATAGTCTCTAGTTTGCTTAATCTTCAGGCTGGTTACATCACTGATAATAAAATCCTGGCAGCTTTTAAAAGAAAGTCAGTCACGGATCCGTTCTATGGCCTTGATACATGAAAAACTATATCAATCGCGTGATCTGGATAAAATAAATTTTTCGGATTATATAGATTCTCTGATACATGACTTATTAAGTTCCTACCGCTCCCAGCTGAACCGCATAAATATCAGGTGCAATGCCGAACAAATATTTCTCGACATTGACCAGGCTATATTATGCGGATTAGTTATAAATGAACTCATCTCCAATTCTATTAAACATGCTTTTGACGGCAGGGATGAAGGAGACGTAGTAGTGAAGTTGTATAATGAGGGGGAGAGTTACAGAATAGTCGTTCAGGATAATGGTATAGGATTTCCTGAAGATATAGATATCGAAAATTCCGATACTCTGGGGCTGCAGTTAGTTACATCACTTACCGCTCAGATGGGCGGAATGTTGAATATAAAATCAGGGAACGGAACCATTGTTACAATAACTCTTAAGAATAATTCTCAGGAACAAAAATCCTGAAACAGAATGAATCAGCAGCACTGGAACTTCCGGAGCTTATAAGTCATCATTCCTTTTTGTCAGAAGCTTTCTGAACAGAACTCCACCAATCATTTTTTATGATATCATATTTTGCTTTTTGCTTTTTATCCAGAATTGCTTCAATGCTTTTTTTCGACGACTCGAGGGTAGACTTACTTGCATCATTAAAGTATTTTACTAAAATCTCTTTTACTTTTTCAGTTTGATCTTTTGTCAGCAGTACTTTCTGCTGAAGCTTAACCGACATATCTTCAGCTGCCTTGGTTTTCGTCTGTGCATAACTTGAGAAAGAGGCTAGAAAGAAGGCCAGCAATAATATTATTAATGTTCTGTTTGTTTTCATAATTAACACCTGTAATAATCAATCTGCTTATAAACTAAAACCATTTAATCGTATTGTCAATGACCACAACCCAATAAGATTCGATTAATATTTGTTGTTTCATAACTAATAAGTAGCTAAATTCCTGCCAGCTTTGATTTTCCCCCAAAACACTTAATTTTAACTATAAAGGAGTGTCTTATGAGTACTAAAAAGTACATAGCATACCTACTTTTTGCTACAATTTTACTTCCGGCGTCATTATTTGCGCAGCAGTCCGAAAGTAATTCGGGCTTTTTTCGTGATGTCAAACAGGACATGAGCGAGTCGCAGGAAAAGATTGTTTCCCTGGCTGAAGCAATACCTGCTGATAAATACACCTGGCGGCCGGCAGACAGTGTAAGGTCAGTTTCTGAGGTTTTAATGCATATTGCAGGGTCTAATTATTTCGTTTTGTCATTCGCAGGTATTAAAACCCCTGAAAATGCAAATGAAGATATGGGTAAAGATGTCACTGATAAGGAAAAAGTTATTTCGGCCTTAAAAACGTCTTTTAAAGATTTGCAGGAAAATCTCCAGAAATTAGATAAAGCCGACCTTGAAAACCAGGTTAAAATGTTCGGTCACGAAACTAGCACAAGAAACGTTATTTTCACTCAGATGGGTCATCTTCATGAACATCTGGGTCAGTTAATTGCGTATGCCAGGATGAACGGGGTTGTTCCACCCTGGTCAAAATAAGAGATTAGGTTAGGTCGCATCCACTTATAGTTTCTAGTTACGACACTCAAAGTTGATAGGGCTATCCGGAAATAACACCCCTTTAACCGAATAGTCCTTCATTTTACCCCCGAAAGCTTTTCAGATTTAACAATTTTAAGTTTATTTTTGTTTCTTTCTAATAAAACCTGGAAATAAGTGGCAGATATTGAAAAGAAAGCCGAATCTGAGATATTAAAACATCTCGATATTATACGGGCCAATGGATACCAGGCCTCTCAACCTCAAAAAGGGAACTACTGCCTGGAAACTTCCGTTCAGGGGAATTCGGGCAAGGTTAAGCTGCAGGTTTATTACGGAAAAAAAGGATTAAAAACTGTATTACAGGGAGACAGGGATTCCAAAACATATAGTGAAATAAATAAGCTGATATCTAATGAACTGTCTTTCGAAAAAGATGATTTTGTTGAACCGCATCAGTACATCGGGACAGACGAATCAGGAAAGGGAGATTTTTTTGGTCCTCTTGTAATTGCCGGTGTTTTTGTTGATAAGGAGACCAAGAAAAAGCTGGAAGGAATTGGTGTAAAGGACAGCAAGCAGATTGCTCATGCATCAATAAAAAAACTTGCTGATAATATAAAAATAATCTCCGGTCAGAATTCATTTAATGTTGTAGTAATAAATCCCCCGCGATATAACGAATTGTATGAAAAATTCGGAAATCTTAACAGGTTATTGGCCTGGGGACATGCAAGGGTGCTTGAAAATATCCTGACAAACAGGGAAGCCACGGCTGCTGTTAGTGATAAGTTTGGTGATGAAAGACTAATTCTGAATTCACTGCAGGAAAAAGGAAAAAAACTTGAACTTCATCAATTTCATAAGGCGGAAAAGTATACCGCAGTTGCCGCAGCATCAATACTTGCACGCGACAGGTTCAACGACTGGTTTGTAATGAAGCAAAAAGAACTGAATATAGACCTCCCGAAGGGGGCATCAGGAAAGGTAACCGAAATTGCCCGGAAGATTAACTCAGAGTTTGGTAATGATTTTTTATCTCAGCTTATAAAAACTCACTTTAAAACCTACAGGACCCTTTGACAACAACAGCCAGAAAATTTACTTCTACAGTAGCCGGTGCATCTCTCCTTTTAACTGGTTTTGGATTAGTCAGCAGAGGCCTTGGAATGGTGCGTGAAATAGTCTTTGCAAGCTCATTCGGACTAAGTACGCAATATGATTTGTTTTTGGTAGGAACCATAATTCCGCTAACTATAAACACCATTGTAATCTATATTGCTCAGAATTACTTCATTCCTTTTTATAACCGGCTTAAAGCAAATTCACCTGAAAGTGCAAAAACATTTGTCGTAAAATCGATTGCAATGTTCGTTCTGGGTGGAATAGTTCTGATGGCTGTCTTATTCTTATTTTCAGAGCAAATTATAAATTTGTACCTCAAATCGCCGACAACGGCCAATACCATTCTCGCTGTAAATGTATTTAAGATTTATTCATTAACAATTCCACTTAATGCTGCTTTTGCAGTAATGGCTGCCTTCCTCTATTCAGAATTCGACTTCAAACTACCCACATTCTCGCAATTATTTGTTAATATATCGGTTATTGCTGTAGTTATTTTCTTCTCTTCAAACTCAGGGGTTCTTTCAATAGCGATCGGATATTTGTGTGGAATTATCCTTCAGTTAGTTTTTACAATTATTTATATAATCAGGACAAAGCTGCATTTCTTATCCTTCAAGAAAGCAGGGAATCGATTATTTTATTGGGATTCGGGTTTGATGCTGATAATTGTAATTGAAAGTCTCAGCCAGGTATATATAATCTCTGACCGCTATTTTCTTTCTGAAGTGGCGAAGGGAGGAATAGCCGCACTAAACTATTCTCTGAACCTTTTTCAGCTTCCCGTCGCAATAATATCCGCCGCCTTATCCACTGCATTATTCCCATCCTTTTCAAAATCTTTTGTAGAGAATAACATCAGTGAAATCAAAACTAAGCTGAGTAAATTTTTTTCGCTTAATCTTTACCTCTTTATTCCTCTAACTGTAGTTTATATTTTTTTCGGGGATGTTATTATCAGGATTCTGTTTCAAAGAGGAGCATTCACCGGTTAATGATTCTTATATGACTTTTGAGACTCTGAAATATTTATCAATAAGTTTAGTTTTTTATTCGAGTTATTCTGTATTGAATAAACTTCTTTACAGTATGGAATTAGTTAAACAGCTTTTGGTTATTACCATATTGGGATGTACAATAAAGATAGTATGTAATTTTATCTTTGTGAATTATCTGGGGCAGAATGGATTGGCTTTGAGTTCATCTATAAGTTATGTTTTCTTTTTTGGCTCCAGTCTTATTCTTGTAAAGCTGCGGTTAAAGTTCAGCCTTACCAAAATTATCTTTCATAAAACGATATTTGTTCTGTTTAACGCGTTAATTTCCTTTACGCTGGCCAGAATAACTTTATTGATTTTTACATCAGGGAAATGGCCGGCCCTATTAACAGGAATTTTTGGGATTATAGTATTTGTCGTCATCTTCAGTCTAAACATCTTATTAATTGAAACCAACAGGGTATCAGGCCTTTACAGAATATTTTCGGTTGGAACTAACTTCCGGGGCTTTTTCACCCCTAAGAATTAGTTATTTATCAAGCAGTGATACAAATTCAGCAGCAATGTCATCCCTGTTGAAGTTTTCTTTAACATACTTATAGCCGTCTTCACCAAGCTGTCTTATTAAAGATGGGGATTCATACAACGTTAAAATCTTCACGGCCAGGTCTTCGGAATTCTCAGGTTTAAATGAAAGTCCACCCTTACCTTGTTTAATAAATAGTTCATATGCCTCTCCCTCAATCCCGATAAGAATAGGTTTTTTTAGTGCCTGTATCTCAAATATCTTAGAAGGAATAGCTCCCCGGAAAAGTTCAATATTCTTCAACGGGATCACCCCGACATCAATCGAGTTAATTATTTCAGGCATCATCCCTTTCGGCATGGGGTCATAAAATAAGATGTTACTTAATTTTAAATCTTTTTTCAGGTTTAAGAGTTTATTCCGTTCAGGACCGTCTCCCATTAAAATAAACTTTATGGAAGGATTATTTCTAAGTTTATCGGCAGCAAATAATATAACTTCTAATCCCTGGGCATATCCAAATATCCCTCCATAGTATATCAGGAACTCACCCTCAGAAAAAGAGTTTAGTTTTCTCCAAGCATTAGTAAGATAACCTTTATCAAATCTATTAAAATCTACTCCATTCTTCAGCCAAAAGATCTTTTTCTCAGGAAATCTTTTCGCGATGTTATTTAGTATCCCGTTGGTCTGACAGGTTACCATCCATGCTTTTTTATACAAGTTTTCCTCAAGTCTGGTGGCCGATCTCAGTAAAAATTTATTTTTTACTAATCCAAGCTTCTCTGCGCTTTCCGGCCATAGATCAGAGACGTTAAAAATAAGTTTTGCCTTCTTGAACCTGCATAGAACTAAGGCTGAAATACCAAGAAAAAGAGGTGGGGATTCACAGAAAATATAATCCTGCTTCTTAATTTTAAATATTCCTACAAGGATAGATGAAATTACAAAAGAGAAGTAGTTCAGCAAACGAAGTATCAGCGAACTTGATTTTTTTACAAAAATATATGCCCGATGAATAATTAGGCTATCCATTTCTTCCCTGCAATAAAGCTTTCCCTTATATCCCCTGGCTTTTTCCATACGGGGATAATTCGGCATCGCCGTGAGTACAGAGATTTCATTCCCTTCTTTCTGTACTCTCAGCGCAAGCTCAAACAGCCTGTTTTGCGGAGCTCCAACCTCGGGAGGGAAATATTGTGTTAAGAATAAAATCTTCATTGTAAAAAAAATCTTTCTATTGAAGCAACGACGCTGCTATTTTTTGTCCCGCATGCCCATCCCCAAATAATTCTCTGCTGAAATTACCCTCCTTCTTTTTCATCATTTCAAAGTAATCATATATATCCTGGGTATTTGTTCCGGCAATTACATTCATTCCAACGTCTACCAGTTCCGTCCATTCTGTCTGCTCCCTGATTGTAATACATTTCTTTTTGAAGAAGTAAGCCTCTTTCTGTAAACCTCCGCTATCGGTGATAACCATAAGGCAGTTATTGAGGAGCTTCATCATATCGAAGTAACCAAAGGGTTCCAGAATTCTAATATTGGATACTAATTTATATTTTGATAGAAGATTCCGGATCCTGGGGTGGGCCGGTAAAAGCACGACAGTATCATTGGCTATTCTATTAAGAGCGTCAATGATAGATGAAAATCTAACCGGATCATTTGTGTTTTCCTCTCTATGGATTGTACATAATATATATTCCCTGTCCTCCATACTACTTACAGGGAAGCCGGCATCCTTAATTTTTGGCATATACGTTAATGCTAGATCGTACATCACGTCACCGCTTTTAATGATGCTGCATCCAAAATTCTTAAACCCTTCAAGATTCAAGTTTTCAATAGCTTTAGAGGTTGGGCAAAAAAGTATATCTGACATTCTATCGGTTAATATACGGTTGATCTCTTCGGGCATTAAGGTATTGAAACTTCTTAACCCGGCTTCAACATGAGCAATCCTGACATGAAGTTTTTTTGCGGCCAGTGCACCAGCCAGCGTAGAATTAGTATCACCATATACCAAAATAAAATCGGGTACTTCATCAAGAATTATCTTTTCAATATTTACCAGCATCTGACCTGTCATAGCACCATGGCTAAGTGAATTTATATTGAGATTATATTTAGGAGAAGGGATCTTCAGCTCATTAAAAAATATTTTATCCATATTATAATCGAAATGCTGACCGGTATGTACAATTGTTTCCCTGATATTCTCATATCCGGAAAAAGCATGACTCACTACAGCCGCTTTGATAAATTGAGGTCTTGCCCCTATGATTGTTAGTATTCTGATCAAAATATGTTACTTCCTGTGTTTATAAAATTCAACATTTTTTATAAATAAGTAAATTTATAATTTACAGATCTGTTAAACTATTATTTTTTAATTACAAATTCGACATATTTTACCCCTGATAAGGCTGAGCTTTTGGAATTAACAAGAAAATTTGATTCCCGCAGGATACCGGACACTTTATTTTACTGGTTTGCAAATACTATACTATTCTTAATCCGATCCATTTACTCTTTTCCAAAGAATAAATCGGGGGTTATTCTTATTGTATCCTTTCACAAACTGGGGGATACTGTTTTTACAATACCCGCAGTAAAAGAATTGGTAAATTATTACAAGAATAATGAAGTTATAATTCTGACATTTTCTGAGTGTACTCCGATTTTCAGAATTGCTTTCCAGGGGATTAAAATCGTGACTATAGATAAGAAGGAATTTCAAATTCGGTTCAAGGATAGCTTCATCAAAAGCTATCAATATAATGAAGAAAATATCTCCTGAGATAGTTTTTGATATTACCGGAACTATTACTTCATCATTCTTGCTTGCTCAATCCCACGCATCAAAGCTTATCGGATTAAACCAGAAATATTATAAATCTATTTATTCTGATTTTGTTCCTGTGAGGCATATCCCTGATCTAAGAGACCGATACCTGGACGTTGTAAGGGTGGTAAAAGAGATAGAAAATTCACAGGCTGCTAAGGAAGTCCCTGTTGATTACAATAAGGATGGTAAGATTTACCTTAATCCATTTGCCGGGTGGAAGGCTAAGGAATGGAACTTAAGAAAATTCATTCAGCTGGCAGAAGAACTAAATAAAACATTTACAATAAATTTATTATGCGAAAAAGGTCAGATACCGGCCAATATTCTCGATGAAGTTCAATTTCTAAAGCTGCCCATTCTGTACACTGAATCTATCCAGGACCTGATTAGGGCGATGGATGACTGTGCTTTATTTATCGGAAATGACACAGGTCCTCTTCACATAGCAAGTTTGAAGGGAAAACCTACATTTGGTATTTTTGGACCTACGTCGGTCAGGTACCCCTATATTACAGGTCCTTATCACAGGTTTATACAGAAAGTAATTCCATGTACTCCGAATGAAACACAATACTGTTTTACAAATGCTGGAATTAACTGTCCTGCTTATGAGTGTATGGATCGGCTATCATTTGAAGAGGTGAAAACTGAAGTTTTGCAGTTTATTGATGAACTGGGATTAAAAAATAAGAAACCTGAGCTCACAAATTGAAATATCTTAAGATAACGAATTCTCCTTCTCTGATTTTTTTGTCAGCTTTACTCGGGATGTTCACATTGCTGTTCATTAATCATCTGTGGGCAGCTGGTGCTATATTATTAATTCTGCTGATTTCTTTAAGTATCGGCGAGAAGGTTTTTCTTTTTTTTGTTATCACTTCATTTCTTACACTCACAAGTACCATCAATATACAACTACGTATAATTGTTCAGGTATTTAACTTCCTGGTTTTATTTTTCCTCTTTTTGAAATACTATGGACTGGAATTTCCGCGGTACCCCAAAATCCCCAAACTGGTACAATTGCTTCTGATTTTCCTATACACGTCGATGATCCTGTCAACATTTCTTTCTGATTATTTTTCCCTCGGTCTTGTCCAGCTTATGCGGTTGACACTCTTTTTTATCCTGGTATATATTATCTATTCTTTAATTGATGACAGTAAAATGCTGAAATTAATTTTACTGGCCTTTTTCATTACGGGGATAATCTATAGTGTTACTATATTTTCGGAACTGGCGCAGAATAATTTTAATTTTGTTCAGATGAATTTGAATCAACTGCAAAAAATTGATAATAGTTATATCAATATGAATTCTATGGGTTCCTTCCTGGTCATCGTAACATCAATGGCTTTAGCATTTTCGCTTGGCAATTTTAAACGTCATGAAAAGGCAGCATTTTTCACTCTGGTTATTATTTTTATCATTGGACTTTTCATAACAAATTCCCGTGCCGCCATCTTAGCCCTAATTCTGAGTTCAACGTTTATTTTATTTAATTTAAATAAAAGAATATTAAAGATTGCTTTAATACTCCTTATAATTACCCTGCCATTGTTATTTATTCCAACAGTCCAGGAATTTATCGGATTATATTTCAGAACAGAAAATCTTGCTTCAGGAAGGAATTTTATCCTTGAAACAATTTATGATGTAATACTTAATAATCCTGTAATAGGGTATGGTCCCGCGGCAACTAAATATGCTATTTACCCTAATATTCCTTTTATGCTCGGTAGTCCGGCCGAAAAATTTATACTTTTTCATTACAATGAAATTCAATTCGGTCATGCTCATAATTTCTTTCTATTTTTTTGGTCTGATATGGGACTTCCGGGACTATTCACTTCATTGTTTCTGCCTTTTGTTTATTTCAAAATGTGCGGCAAAGCCCTGCAGAGAACTAAAGTATTAAAAAATCAGGAATACTATTATCTGGTACTTGCTTTAACCGGATCAGGCATCGCTATTTTTATCAGAGGATTATTTGAATGGGGAAATCTAATCAGTTACGGAACTATAAACAGCGACCTTCCCTTCTGGATTATGGTTTCAATCCTGATGTATATCAGTATAAATAAATTGAACCCGGATGGAAAAATATTTTCATATACAAACCAGCCTGTAACACAATGAAAGTTCTTCTCTTAGCGTCTTTAGCTTCCGCTCATACGATAAAATGGGCAAATGGATTGGCAAGGAAGGGCTGCAGAGTTTTAGTCTGTGGTCTTAACGAAACATACGACAAATCTCAGTATGATCCTGAAATAAAACTAATAAATATAGGATTCCCTGAAAAGGTTCTTTTATCACGAAAAGGCAGCTTGAAAAAGATATTATACCTGACTGCTTTGCCGCGGATAAAAAAGCTGATAGGTGAATATGGACCGGATTTGCTGCATGCCCATTATGCATCCAGTTATGGTTTATTAGGAATGTTAACAGGATTTCATCCCTATATTGTATCTGTATGGGGTTCTGATATATTCACATTCCCTCAGGGCTCATTCCTTAAGAAAGCAGCAATGAAAAAGTTATTTCTTAAAGCCGATAAAATTCTTTCCACAAGTAATTTTATGGTTGATGAGATAAAAAAATATACAGAGAAAGATATACTGGTTACTCCGTTTGGAATTGATACAGAACGATTTAAACCGAGGGAGGTTGACTCACTTTTCGCAAAGGATAATGTGGTTATCGGTACCGTAAAAGGTCTGGAATACCAATATGGCGTTGAATATCTCCTCAGGGCTTTTAAAATTGTTAAAGATGATAATCCTAACCTCCCGTTAAAATTGCTGATAGTCGGGGGAGGATCATATGAAAAGCAGCTGAGAGAGCTTGCGTTTACCCTAAATATATCTGACGATATTAATTTTACGGGTTTCGTTAAATATTCGGAGGTCCAGAATTATCATAATATGCTCGACATATATGTTGCTCTCTCAACAATTGATGATGAAAGTTTCGGGGTTGCAATCCTGGAGTCAGGAGCTTCAGAGAAACCGGTAATAGTATCCAGAACAGGAGGCCTTACCGAGGTTGTTGTGGATAAACTGACTGGACTTGTGGTGCCATCTAAAAATCCGGAAAAGGCTGCCGAGGCAATTGAATATCTAATCAAAAACAAAAGTGAGAGGATAAAAATGGGGAAGGCCGCACGTGAAAGGATTCTGATGAAATACGATTTTCGAAAAAACCTGGAAGATATGATCTCGATTTATAATGATACGCTAAATTAATATTTACTGAAATAGAAATTTAATGGTAAATCATACGCAAATGAAAATTAGAAAAGCGGGAAAAAGCGATGTAGAAAAAATATGTTCAATACATCAGTATGCTTTTGACAGGAACCATTTCAGTTCATGGCTGCCTGAGAACTTGTTACGTGAATTTTATCTAAACCTGTTAAGCGATAATAAATATAATTATATCGCCTTGGATGATGATTCAGAAATACTTGGGTTTATAGTTGCAGGTATGAACACGCATAAGTCGATTGATGAATTTGTGAAAAAGAATCCCGGCCAGCTCTTTTTGGTTCTGTTAAAAAACCCGAAATTCTGGATAGAGAAGATTATGCTGATGTTCAGGAAAATTAAACCCCGTGTCGTGTTCAGGTCCGGAGCAGAGTTGAGGCTTTTATCAATCGCGGTTAAAAAAGAGTCAGGTCATCGGGGGATTGGCACTGAACTATTAAGCTATTTTGAAAACGAATTAATAAAGGATAATATCTTCAAGTATGGCTTATCAGTAAAAAAGCATAATCAGAATGCAATTAACTTTTATTATAAAAATAAATTCGAGGTCGAACGCGAGGAAAAAAAGGCCTTATATTTCATTAAAAATCTTAACATTGATCAGAAGTAAAAATGCAGGAAAAAAAAGAACATATACCATTTCATAAGCCATTCATGGATGAAATGGAAGTAAATGAGATCGTTGATACTATTAGATCGGGCTGGTGGACTACCGGACCCAAAGCTCAGAGGTTTGAAAATGAGTTTAACGCATATATAGGTGCAGAACATTCGATTGCGGTAAGCTCCTGGACTGCTGCTGCTCATTTAGCTCTTGAGGCAATAGGAATACAACGGGGCGATGAGGTTATAGTTCCAGCCGTAACTTTTACGGCTACAGCAGAAATTATCTGCTACTTTGGCGCTAAGCCTGTGGTAGTTGATGTGCAGAGAGATACCTGCAATATGGATCCTCATGAAGTGGAAAAAGCAGTCACAAAGAAAACTAAGGCTATAATACCTGTCCATTATGCAGGTCAGCCCTGCGATATGGACGAAATTACCGACATTGCCAAAAAGAACGGTCTGAAAGTAATAGAGGATGCAGCACATGCCCTGCCTGCTTATTATAAAGGGCAGAAAATAGGAACGATAAGTGATGTCACTTGTTTTAGTTTTTATGCTACTAAAACACTCGCGACAGGTGAAGGAGGAATGATTTGTACGGCTGATCCGGGGATTGCAAAAAGATGTTCCATAATGAGACTACATGGGATAAATAGCGATGCCTGGAAAAGATATACAGCTGAAGGGTCCTGGTATTATGAGGTTATTGCACCGGGGTATAAATATAATTTTACCGATGTTCAGGCCAGTCTTGGTTTGGCACAATTGAAAAAGATCGAACTTCTTCAAAATATGAGAGAAGAAATTTATAATAAATACAATGCAGGTTTCGGCAATAATGAGTGTCTGAATATTTATAGGATCAGACCTGACAGGAAATCTTCGCACCATCTTTATCCTATAGAATTAAACACGAAAAAATTGAAAATTGATCGTGCCGGATTTATAAATGAGATGAAACATGCCGGTATCGGCGTAAGTGTCCACTTTATTCCTTTATACAGACATCCATTTTACAGGGAAACTTTTAACCTTTCTGAGGCAAAATTCCCGGTATCTGAGGCCATTTATGCAAACATCATTAGTCTCCCTATTTGGCCTGGAATGTCGCATGAGCAGATTGAAGAAGTAATCAGAACGGTAAATGGCCTTACCGTAAAATTTTCTAAATAAATCAAAATGTCTTTTTAATTATATCAGAAAAAAGTAAATTTATATTTAGCCATTCAAAAGAATCGTAAGCTTAAGGTTATAAAAGAAAATTATATGTACTTAATACTTAAGAGATTTTCAGATATATTTTTTTCTTTTATTTCATTAATTATCCTGCTGCCGCTTTTCTTTTTAATTTATATACTAATATATTTAACCAGTGGTAAGCCGGTTTTCTTCAAACAGGAAAGAGTTGGTAAAAACTGGAAGATATTCTATATATATAAATTCAGGACGATGCAGATCAGGCAAACATTCAATGATAGCAGCATAACTTCTGCGAATGATTCAAGGATCACTAAAATCGGGAAAGTTTTGCGGACCTATAAGCTTGATGAATTACCCCAGCTAATAAATGTACTTTGGGGTAAAATGAGCTTGGTTGGCCCCCGACCCGAATTGAAGAAGTTTGCCATGGTGTATCATCAGGATTATGATAAAATACTAACACTGAAACCCGGGATTTCGGATTATGCTTCCATAAAATATTATAATGAGAGTATTCTGCTTAAGGAAAGCGAAAATCCTGAAATTTACTATCTGGATAATATATTGCCTGATAAAATTGAGCTTAATAAACGATATATATCAGAAGCTAGTTTCGCTACCGACTTCAAAATTATCATAACAACTCTCAAAACCATCTTTAAATGATAAAAGAAATTAATAACCTACTCGACCCCACAAACTTCAAGAGAAAAATATTATTTATTCTCTTTGATGTCGTTGCTTTCAGCATATCTATTTATTTCACGTTGGATGTATATCGGGAATTGAATTCATATACTATTATTTATTCAAACCTGTTTGTCTTATTGTCCATTTTTATTCCGATTAAGATCCTGGTTTTTTATTCATTCAGTCTATATGATATTTCTTGGAAATTTGTATCATTACAGGATCTGGCTAACATCGCAAAAGCCAGTCTGTTCAGCAACGGGATCCTGTTTATCCTGGTTTATGGTTTTAACTTTGCTATTTTCAGGGAATTTCCCCGTGGGATACTTTTAATAGATCTTATCTTCAGTTTCATGTTATCATCGGGTTTTAAAATATCCAAAAGAATGTACCTCGAGGTCGTAAGAAAAAATATAGGAATTGCGGGCCTTAAAAAAACCTTAATTATAGGTGCAGGTAGCAGCGGTGAACAATTACTTAGAGAGATTAACAGAAGTCAGCTAAGAGTATTCTTCCCGATTGGTTTCATCGACGATGATCCTCTGAAATATAATTTATATCTTCAGGGTATAAGGGTAATGGGCACCACTGACGACCTTCCGAATATTATCAGGGAAAACGAGATTGAATCTATTTTGATTTCAATACTTACCGCGGACAGAAAATTTCACCGGAAGATCCTGAACCTCGCGAGGGAATGCGGCGTTACGGATGTAAAAGTCGTCTCTACAATTAATGATATTTCGAATAACATTAAAATAAGTCTTCGGGATATCCGGGATATTGATGTAAGCGATTTGATAGGAAGACAGGCTGTATCGATAAATACTCAGCAGATCCGCAATTATTTATATAAGAAGAGAATTTTAATAACAGGAGCCGCCGGATCGATCGGATCTGAAATTGCAAGGCAGGTTATTCATTACAAGCCGGAAAAACTTGGAATCCTGGATATAAATGAAAGTGATCTCGCGGATCTTGAACTGCAGCTTAGTCGCTTGGATCCTGAATTATCCATCAAGCTCTATATCTGTGATATCTCACATCAAAATAAAGTTGATAAAATATTTTCATCGTTTTCACCTGATGTGGTTTTTCACGCTGCAGCATATAAACACGTCCCTGTCATGGAAAAATTTCCTGAGGAGGCTGTAAGGGTAAATATACTTGGAACCCATAACCTCGCTCAGGCTGCTAAGTTTAGTGGAGTTGAAAATTTTGTGCTTATTTCCACTGATAAAGCTGTTAATCCTACAAGTATAATGGGGGTTTCAAAACGGATAGCTGAATACATTGTTACAGGTGCAGGCAAAAATAGTACTTCTAATTTCGTAGCAGTCAGATTTGGAAATGTTATAGGAAGCAGAGGCAGCGCGCTGCCGATATTTATGGAACAGATAAAGAATGGCGGTCCTATTACAATTACGCATCCTGAAATGAAGCGTTATTTTATGACGATTCCTGAATCGGTTGCCCTTGTTCTTCAGGCCGGAGCTACAGGCAGCAATGGAGATGTTTTTGTTCTTGATATGGGTGAGCCGATTAAGATTGTGGATCTTGTGCGTGATCTTATTTTGCTGAATAACCTGGTACCCGACAAGGATATCAAAATAAAGTATACGGGAATTAGAGAAGGTGAGAAATTATTTGAAGAGGTTCTCACAGCTGAAGAGGGTGTTGTTGCAACCACCCATGAGAAAATATTTAAAGCCCGCATGGTTTGCCTGCATGATGAAGCGGCTATTCTGAATATGATTGATGATTTTCAGTCAAGGAACGGACATACAACCAAAGAAGAATGGAAGTTAATATTTAAATATTATGTGAACACATTTAGCCCATCTACTGAGGATCAGGAAATAATTGAAGAATTAGATATCCTAAAATCATATTCTATGCCGCTTGAGGCCAAAAAAAGGAAATGGAGTTAAAAAGCTGGATAAAATTGCCTTCACGATCATTCTCAATGATTGTTAAATTCCGCGAAAAAGTTTCTGCTGTTATATTTTTCTTTTTTTTATTTTTATTTTTCGTTCCGGAGAGTCATTCACAAACGGATAATATTCCAATTTTTGAACCTGTGTATGATTATTTAAAAAGAATGCAGGTGCAGGGAACGATCGCGGGGTATGATGATTCGGTTTTGCCTTTAACCCGGGGGGAAGTTGTTCAATTCCTGGATAAAATTGAAAATAATATATCGTCTTTAGATCAAAAAGATGCTGAATATCTTCTTACATTAAAAAAAAAATATGCCCTTATAAAAATATCCCCGGATATCTTTGATAATTTTCCCGATAGTCTTTCAGCTAACCTGTTTACAAATCCTTCAAAACACCTGTATCATTATCTGGACTCTCAATACACTCTTGTAATTAATCCTGTACTGAGATATAAATACATCCATTCAGGCAGCCTGAAAAATAATTCTAATCTTTTGGAATTCGGTGGTGAAATCTATGGGGGTTATAACAATTGGTTTGGATTTTATGTCCTGGCTACTAATGGTTTTCAGTCAGGTAGTCGTGATGCTGCAAAATCGGATAAAATTGTAAGACGAAGTTACACTTTTAATAATACAGGACGGAATAATTTTGATTTCACGCTCGGCTATCTGAACATAGTGAAAGAACCTTTCCTGATAGAATTAGGAAGAGAAGAAACTTTATGGGGAACAGGGTATCTGAATAGGATGATAATCTCTGATAACTCGCAGCCATTTGATTTCATTAAGTTCAGGGTTGGGTATAAGGCGTTAAATTATACCTTCTTGCATGCTTGGTTAGTCCAGCAGCCTACTGAAATCCCTATAAACGATGAATACGGAACTTTGAAGTCAAAAAATTCCAAATACCTTGCTGTGAGCAGACTTCAATTTAAGCCATCTGGTTCCTTTCAAATTTCCGCCTCTCAGCTGATAATATACTCAAACAGATCTCTCGAACTTGCATATCTTAATCCCTTCCTTTTTTGGGAATCAGCTCAGAGATCTTTGAATGATCTGGATAATTCTTTCCTGGCATTTGAATCAAGATACAAACCAATAGATGGAATTGAAGTAGGGGGAAGTATAATATTCGATGACATTAATTTTGAAAATATTTTCAGTGGAAAGTGGACTGCCATAAATAACGGTTCGGGATGGCAGGCAGGAACTTTCCTGACATACCCAATTTTATGGAAGAGATTTGTATTAAAGATGGAGTACATGCAGTTGAGACCATTTCTTTATACGCATCCCGGGTATCCCGGAGCCCTGACGTATACAAATAACGGAGATTTAATTGGTGCAGATCTGCAGCCAAACTCAACCCGTCTTAATCTGGAGGGCAGTTACCTTTTTAGTCCTCGGGTGAGGAGCAACCTTGGATTCCAATATACCTTGCATGGCAATAACATCATGGATAAAAATGGAAAAATCATTCAAAATGCGGGAGGAAATGTATTTCAGCCTGTAAGGGTGAACGATCCGGAATTTGTTTATTTGTTAGGTGGAGATCTGGAGAAGATGCTTAAAATTTATACAGAGACAGAATATCAGTTTTTACCGGGTTATTACCTTAATCTCCATATTTCATATTACAAACTATTTACGGTTTCAGATTATTTCGATTTTTGGGGGCAATTCAGATTAGCTTTTAACTGAGAGGTGTATATTCTATATTCATCCAAGCGAATTCTATCGTCCGATTTTTTCCCTTGCGTCAATTTTATCATTATTCTAAGTTAATTTACAAATATTTTTAAAGAAGGGCCTTAAATGAGGAAAGTTTTCCATTCTTATTTCTACTTTTTGTCCTTGTAAAAACCACTTCTGCACAGAGTTATAAAGTTCTGGAATCTAATGATAAGGGGATTAAAGTTGAGGTTAATTTTAATAACGTCTATAGCCTGAAAGATACTGCTATTGATTCCAGAATTTTTCAGATGATCAAAGGGGGGGGCCCTATTGTTCGAAACCCGGGTGAACCCTGGTTGCCGGATTTCAATATTAAAGTAGGGATACCATTTAATTCCCGGCCGGAAATTCAGATTATTTAATATTGATAAAGTTTCATACAAGCAGAAATTCATCCTGCCCTTCCCACCGGAGGATCCTGATCTGTATAAAATGGATATAAATAATTTTGATAAAATAATTTATTCCTCAAATAAATATTTCCCGGAGAAACCTGTCCTGGCTGATTCGATTTTCACCTTAAGATATGCCAGGATTCTTCCTATTAGCATTTTTCCCTTTCAATATAACCCTGTGAAGAATGAACTGGTAAAAATTAATAAGATTCAGGTTCAGGTTATTTTTAACGCTAAAGGTTCTGCTAAACTAGCGGTAAATGATAATTTTACACGGGATATTCTGAATTC
Organism: uncultured Bacteroidota bacterium; assembly: GCA_963839165.1. Classification (GTDB taxonomy): domain Bacteria; phylum Bacteroidota; class Ignavibacteria; order Ignavibacteriales; family Ignavibacteriaceae; genus DATFVA01. The sequence goes on from CAWIUG010000045.1 coordinate 236,674, forward strand.
TCAGGTGCTTAATCCTGTTCAGAGTTCATCGATGCTTGGATCAGACTCACCTGAAATTATCTATGGAGGCCAGGGATACGGAAACTATTGGTATGATCCTGCAAAAAATTATTATAAAATTTATTTGAAGAACAAGGGAGTTTACAGGATTACCTTTGATCAGCTTATTGCTAATGGAGTTCCCATACAGGGGGGCGTTCAAAGCAGTGCTCTTGAGTTAATCAACGAAGGAAACCAGATTCCTATCGAACTAAGCGATGGTGGTGATGGGATTTTTAACAGCGGCGACTATTTTCAATTTGTTGGTTTTCCTCTCACTCCTTCTCCCAATAGTCGAATAAATATATATAATAATTCAAATGTTTACTGGTTCTCTTACCAGAGCGATACACTCTCGGCAAGATATCATACCATAGATGGATACCCTGTGAGTTATTCATCTACTGTTCAAAAGACAATTAATACTCTTCATTATGAGAAAGACAGTCTTTACGAACCGTTAGGTCATTCAAATAATTTGAATTTAGATCATTGGTATTGGGCACAGGTTATTGGAAACCAGGGTCATGTTACAAAAGTATTTGATGGACTATTTCCTCTGCCATCCAATTTTGCTACGGAGGAACATTACCTTAAGGTTAAAGTTAATATGACAGGAATGACAGTTTTCAATTGTTCACCTGATCATAATGTAAATATCGGAATAACAGGACAACCAATTGGGTCGGTTTCATGGGATGGTCAATCAAATAAGACGTTTGAGAAACAGGTGTATGTTTCATCGGACAGCATTAGATTATATTCGGATGCAAACTTTGTAAACGTTACAACAAAGGGCTTGGTATGCGACCCTTCACAATCCGATGAAATCAGGGTGAATTGGTTCGATCTGGAATATTATAGATATAATATAACTAATGGGGATAATTTTATTTTTGAAAGCAACCCTGAACAGAATGGGAAAATAGTCTTCCAGGTTTGGCAATGGCAGCGGGATAACATTAAGGTTTATATTCCTTCACGATCAAAAATTATAAACAATGCAAAAATACTCAATGATCAATTTAAGTCAGTTTTGTTTGTAGATACTCTGGATCAGCGCACTGAATATTTTTGTGCATCTTCTGACTACTATTTGTCACCTGACTCTATTAAGGGAAGAAATTCTTCTGATCTGAGGAATCCTTCGAACGGAGCAGACTATATAATAATAACTCGTCATGATTTTATGAATGCCGCTCAGCGTCTGGCTGAATTACGTAGAAATCAATATCCTGATTCTTCTATTACTAATCCCAGGGTAATGATAGTTGATGTGGACCAGATTTATGATGAATTTTCGTATGGAATGTTAAATCCTCAATCTTTACGTGATTTTGTAAGTTATGCATTCCAGAATTGGGTTCAACCTGCTCCGGCCTATGTAGTACTTTTTGGAGATATGAGTCATGATTATAGGCATATATTGGCTGACAGCCGGCCTGATTTTATACCTTCCATCCCTTTCTACGCTGATACATACGGTGAAGCTCAGAGTGATAATTTAATTGTCAGCGTTGCGGGAAATGACCTTGTCCCCGACCTTGCAATTGGGAGAATGTCGTGCGAAACTCCGGAAGAAGCAGATATTTTGATGGATAAATTAGAGAATTATCCGGAAGATCCGGGAAAAGAATGGAAAAAGGATATTATGCTGGCAGCCTCAGGGGTTACAATGGATGATGAAATCCATATGCATTTTAATGAAGCCGCAAACAGGTTGGCTCAATCGTTTTTAATTCCTAACGGCTTTCATCCTTCACGTGTTTATAATTATCCTCTGACCGCTGCAGACTCGATGTATCTGGGAGGTGGTCCTCAAATCCGGTCAGAGATCGATCAGGGAGTAATCTTAGGTAATTATTATGGCCATGGCGGCGGCTATCAATGGGATCTGATATTCACTAATGATGACATCCAGCAGCTGAATAATCCAGGAAGACTTCCGGTAATTGTAAGCGTCACTTGCTATACAGCCCATTTTGATGACCAGGATGTATTCGGAGAGCAATTTAATAAGCTCCCCGGAAAAGGTAGCATAGGATTTTTTGGAAATACAGTGTTAACTTATTGGCCATTGGGAGCGTATATCGATGATGCGTTATTCAAAGAAATTTTTACGAATAGGATTTATACTATCGGAAAGGCGATCCTTGTTGCGAAAGGTAAGATCGGAGGAGGGGGATATTCCGGGCAGCAGGTTGCATTACTGACATACCTCGGAGATCCTGGTATGAAGTTAGCGTTACCGGATAAACCTGATTTTGTTATTAAACCGTCAGACATAAGTCTCTCCAAGGTAAACCCTCTTGTTAATGATACTGTTAATATTAAGGCTGTGATACGGAACCTCGGTGTTGTATTCCCTGAAGACACTGTAAATGTACAGGTTTTTGCCGAATCTCCTGATACTACTTATCTTATTTCAACCGAACGGCTATCAAGTTTTGGTGAAATTGATTCCATTTTAGTAAGCTGGGCTCCTGATCAGGCTGCATTGTATAATATCAAAGTTGAAGTCAATTCGCTTGATCCTATTCCTGAAAATGATCCTTCTGATAATATCGCAACTGCCCAATTCGTTGTTTATAATATCAGTGAGGCAAATGTACTCTATCCTCTGGATGGGTATTCAACTGCTGATCCTAATATAAAATTCAGATTTATTGATATCGGGTATTATATCGATTTAAATCTTTCATATTATATTGAAATAGATACTTCGTTGAATTTCAATGCTCCTTTAATAAGTTCCGGAGCGGTAACAGCTGCAGATGGTTTCTTAGATTGGACCTCACCCACTATCGGGCCTGGGACCTACTTCTGGAGGGTAAGGATTTTTGATGGTGAGAATTACGGACAATGGAGCATTACCAGGCACTTTTCTATCGATGATATCCCGAAACCCGGTTATTATTCCCACGGACGTGGTTTGAAAATGTTCAATGTTTACAATATGAATTATTCCGATTCGACTCAATCCCTGAACCTGAATACATCGTTGTTACCCCCAAAACCATTAAACCGTACGTTCCTTCATGATATCTTAATTAACGATCCTGTAGTGGATACCGTAAACCTTACTGCAATAACAACTGACGGAACCTACATTTACTTTGCGAATCTCTGGTATTTTGCTCTGCTTCATAATCCGGATGGATTCACAAAAATTTATAAGGTTGGAACCGGACATAATGGTACTGTGGCAGGACAGATGTATGGCAGTATCCCGAACTTCTACAATAAAGTTCTTAATACTATAACCTACCATAGTGATGGCTTTATCTATGTAACTACAAATGATCCTCACCGTCTAATCAGGGTCAATCCTGAAACGGGAGATACCTCTGATATAAATATTCCCGAAGGATTATTAAATTTTAATACCGCTACACCTTCTACCGGAATTTTTTATATAGAGTCAGATGGAAATTATATATATAATCTTACTGCATATGATAGTTCCGGGAACAACAGGTATGTCCTTAGGGTGTTAGACCCTTCAAATAACTGGCAGCTGGTTAAACCTGACGTTGAAGCTACCGGAACCAGTTTTCAAGGTTTCTGTGATTTTTTTGTTTCCGATGGTTATATCTTCCCGACTGAACGTTTCTATAGCAATAAAATGAGAAGGATAAAAGCATCAGATGGAAATTATGAGGAAGAATGGATAGCCTACCAGCCATTCCAATCTTATTACAGCTGGTGTTATGACTGGATCAACGATGAAGTGATTGCTTCTGTTTACGGAAACAATAAGAACCCAAAATTCTCAGTATTTCAGGGAAGACACGTTGATGCTAATGGTACAATAACCACTCAGGAGATAGGTCCGGCATCTAAATGGAAAACAATTAATTATAGTATTCATCAAAACAGCAGCGGACACTTCAGTAACGTATTATTTGGGTTAAACAAAAACACAAAAATCTATGATACACTTGCTGTTAACATACCGGAAAATTATTCCCTCGAAAACATATCCCCGGATTATAGTTACCTTAAAATGTTCTTCCGCCTGGTCGATTCTACTTTTAATGTAACTGATCCGATGCAATTAAATAGTATCAATGCAGACTTTGACGGGTTACCCGAAATTATGATTACTAAAAACGATTTAAACGTTTCTCCGGATTCTATTCTGCAGGGATTTAATACTACCATGTCTTTCAAAATACGGAATGTGGGGTATGTACCAGCAGACAGTGTGCAATTGAATTTCTTTATGAATGAGTCCGACAGCTCGTTTTTATCTTCTGTAGTAAATATACTGCCTGACAGTACAGTTTCGCTGGAGCATACTTTTAATTCGGCCCCCTTTATCTTTGAAAATAATATCAAAGCGCTCGCGATATATCCTAAATCTGAATATTTTACTTTTAATAATATAATAAGCCATAATTTTTATATAGTGCGGGATTCAACCAATCCCATCTTTAATATTACATTTGACGGGAAAGAGATAATAGATGGCGACCTTGTATCAGCGAAGCCTGAGGTTGTAATTACCCTGAAAGATAATAGTCCGCTCCCCCTTGATACTAGTTATTTTACACTGATTCATACTACAGGTGGCGTTGCTAAAATCCTTCATTTCAGCGATCCTGATTTAGACTTTACCAATACAGGTTATCCTAATTCGGAAATGAAGATTACATGGCATCCCGAGCTTGCCCAGGGCGAACATTTCCTGGAAATACTCGCTAAGGATGCATCAGGAAACTTCTTCGATACAACTTCTTATCGAATAAATTTTGATGTGGTTACAGAATATGATCTGAGAGATGTGTATAATTATCCCAATCCATTCACAAATAATACTTATTTTACGTTTAAGGTTACAGGTGATAAATTACCGGATGAATTATACATAAAGATATTCACTGTAGCAGGCAGACTAATAAGGACGATTAATATTCCTTCATCAGCACTTGGTCAGGGTATAGGATTTAAGAAAATTTATTGGGATGGTAAGGATGAGGATGGGGATGAAATAGCAAATGGCGTCTATTTTTACAAAATGATATATAAAGTTAAAGATGTTGTTAAGTCTGTAACACAGAAACTGGCAAAAATTAAATAAATTTGCTGATTCTTAATAATTTTATAATTAAAACGGAAAATTTATGTGCGGTATTGTAGGATATGTCGGGGAAAGAAATTGTGTCCCGATTTTAATTAATGGCCTGAAAAGACTTGAGTACCGGGGCTATGATTCAGCGGGAATTGGTATTCTGAATGACGGGATATCGAGCGTTGTAAAAAATAAAGGGAAAGTCTCTCAGCTGGAGAAGAAAATTGAGAAACTTCACCTGGATGCGCATATAGGAATCGGTCATACAAGGTGGGCAACTCATGGTATTCCGAATGAGATAAATGCACATCCGCATACAAACGAGGCGAATGACCTTTTCATTATTCATAATGGAATTATTGAAAATTTCAGGACATTAAAAACAGGTCTTGAAAACATGGGTTACAAATTCGTTTCGGATACAGATAGTGAAGTATTTGCGCACCTGATTGACAGCTTTATAAAAAAAGGTTATACACTTTTCAGAGCTGTTCAGCTGACACTTGCTGAGATTGAAGGCACCTACGGTCTGGCTGTAATCTATAAAGGAGAACCCGATAAACTGGTTGCGGCACGTAAAGGCTCGCCTCTGCTTGTTGGGATTGGCCACAACGAGAATTTTATTGCCTCAGATGTGTCCGCAATCCTCGCGTACACAAAACAGGTTGTTTACCTGGAAGACGGTGAAATAGTTGAACTTCATAAGGATAAGTTTTATACAAGAACATTAAGCGACCTTGAAATTGAGAAGGAAGTCCACGAAATAAGTATGAGCCTTGATGAAATCGACAAAGGCGGTTATCAGCATTTTATGCTTAAGGAGATTATGGAACAGCCTGAATCCGTTCGCAATTCTATGCGAGGAAGGATAATTGTAGATAAGGGTACGGCTAAGCTTGGCGGACTTGAGCCTGTGCTTGATAAATTATCCAGGGCCAAAAGAATTATTATTTCTGCTTGCGGAACTTCGTGGCATTCGGGTCTGGTAGGGGAGTATATGCTCGAAGAATTTGCCAGAATCCCTACGGAAGTAGAGTATGCTTCAGAATTCAGGTATCGTAACCCGGTCTTAAATCCGGACGATGCTATTTTCTTTATATCACAGAGCGGGGAAACAGCAGATACTCTTGCTGCAATGAAAGAAGCTAAACTTAGAGGATCTCTGGTTCTGGGAATTTGTAATGTGGTCGGCAGCTCAATTGCCAGGGAAAGTGAAGCAGGCGTTTATACACATGCCGGTCCCGAAATAGGTGTTGCCTCAACTAAAGCATTTACGTCGCAGTTGGTGGTGCTTGCATTAATTACTCTTCTGTTAGCCAGGAAGAGAAATATGAGTCTTGCTGATGGCAAGTGTATTGCAGAAGAGCTGGAGAAGATCCCGGAAAAGATAAACAGGATACTCGAATTGAATGAGAGTATTGAAAGAATTGCAGAAGATTTCAAAGATGCTCGAAATTTTCTTTATCTCGGAAGAGGATTCAACTTTCCGGTTGCTCTTGAAGGAGCCCTGAAGCTTAAAGAGATATCTTACATACATGCAGAGGGATATCCGGCTGCGGAAATGAAGCATGGACCTATCGCTCTGATAGACGATAATATGCCTGCGGTTTTCATCGCTCCTAAGGATACGAACTACGATAAAATTCTAAGTAATATTGAAGAGGTTAAAGCACGTAGCGGAAAAATAATCGCGATAGCCAGCGAGAATGATGGAAACATTGATCACCTTGTCGACTATACGATCAAAATCCCCGATACCCTAAGGATGCTGACGCCTCTTTTGACGGTGATTCCCCTCCAATTGCTTGCTTATCATATAGCTGTGAAGAAGGGGCTCAATGTAGATCAGCCAAGGAATCTGGCAAAAAGCGTTACAGTTGAGTAAATAAACTGCTTTTTATTTTTGAGATTTAACAGGAAATATCTATTTTTAGACTTCAAAATTTTGAAGGGCAGATAGCTCAGTCGGTAGAGCAAAGGACTGAAAATCCTTGTGTCGGCGGTTCGATTCCGTCTCTGCCCACTTCCTTACAGGCTGTTAAACAACAGCCTTTTTATTTCTAACCTTTTTTAACATTCCATTCTTAATGTAGTCTAAATAGATATAGACCAACATCCCGACCATAAAAAAACTCAATTCAGCGCAGGAGGATCATTTTCATTGTCTGGATGAATGAACCAGCTCTCATCTGACAGAAATAAACTCCGCTTGGAAGATTACCAGCCTTCCAGGTTAACTCGTAGGTGCCAATTGGTTTTTCTTCGTTAACTAATGTTTCTATTATAGTTCCTAAAACATCGAAAACTTTAATTTGAACCTGGGACGATTGTGGAATATAGAATTTTATTTTCGTGCCAGGGTTAAAAGGATTCGGATAATTATGCTCAAGCGTAAATTGTTTTGAATTTGGCTGATCTTCTTTGACACTTACAACCGGGGTACCTAACGGACTTTCGCAGGCTCCAATATCGGGTCTTGTGCCTGCCGGATCCGGGCGGGGATGTCCCATAAAACAAAATGGGGGTGCGTAATAAGTTATACCATGAACCTCAACAGTATCTTCACCTGCACCGATACAATGCGAAGGAGTAGAAAGACTATAATCAACCGACGCTGTATCTCTGAACAACGGTTCCAAATCGATATTATTCTCGTAAATTCCTGTATAATTCACCCCTGACCCGCTGCCTCCGAACGCTTCTTTTCTACCTTCTATATCGCAATAGAGAAAGTCCGGATCTGATTGTGTATCCAGTAAATTTACCTGTGACCCGTCCGGAGACGTGTTGCCCCAGATAATATTATTTATGAGAACAGGGTCTGAATTATTATTAAAGCAAAATCCTCCTCCATGAGCTGCACTGTTGTACACAATTGAATTGTTCATTATCACCGATTTATCGTTTATCCAGCATTTTATGCCGCCGCCTTCGCCTTCACCTCCAAAACAAGAATTGTAAATTATAATATTATTTGAGATTATATTATTTGAAGTCATATTAAAAATCCCGCCCCCGGCTCTTGTGGTCACATTATGTGAAATAAGATTATTAGATATGGTGGAGGATTAATAAGCACAAAAAACAGGACCGTGTGGACCGCTGTTATTTATAAAAATATTATTTGTTATTATTGAATTTGTATACCATGATAATATTGAACAGTCGGTAGTACCGACATTGTTCATAAAAGTGTTATGTGTTATGATTATTGAATAGGCATTCCCGGCATAAATTGCTGCACCGCCTGTTGCAGCCGCAATGTCTCCGCTGTTGATATTTTTTTCGAACAATGAATTTGATATTAAAACTTTGCCAAATCCTCTGACAAAGATTGCCCCGCCGCATCTGTCAAAGCCGCTGTAATTGCCGGCATTGGCTTTTCCATATCGGAATGAACAGTAAATGATTTTTGATGTGTCGTTTGTAAGCGGCGTACTATTGAATCGTATTCCATGCCAGCCGGTCAGTGTGTCATCAGCGGTAAAATGTATTGAATCCTGATGGGTACCAACAGCAAGGAGTCTTCCCTGTACATTAAATTTGTAGTGTCCCATAAATACGACACTTACACCGGGCTCTACCGACAGAGTTTCGCCATTTGGAATTGTTATTTCACCCTGTATGTAATATGGCGATTCTGTTAATGTCCAGATACCGGTTACATCACCCTCCGTGATGTATGTCTGACCATTTACTAACATAATAAAACCGGAAATCATATAAATTATAATTAGACAAAATATTTTATAAAACAAAAATTTCATATTTCCTCCTCTTCCTGACTCATTAAAATTCTAATAAAAAATTATTTTAGTAATGTCATTCCCTTTTCGCTCTTATAATCTCCGGCTGATAACCGGTAGTAAAGTATTCCATTTTGTACAGTTGAGTTAAATACAATCCCTGCCGTATCAAAAATGGTCTCATAAGCACCGGCTTCTTTTTCCTCATCTATAAGTTTCTTTATAAGATTGCCTTCTCTATCAAGTACTTCCAGCCTTACATTCGTTTTGTATGCAATACAATATTTTATCGTTGTTTTTTCTCTGAACGGATCAGGGAAATTCCTGCTCAAATAAAATTCTGACGGGGTTAAATTGTCTACGACTGTATTTTCAAGTGTACTCATTAATGATCCTCGTCTATATTATTTTATTAAACCTTCGGGGGTAGCATGCCAGTTACGACCGGTTCCCCCGAAGGTTAAAATGAATATTAATTATCATGTGATTTGTAGAAACCATCACCCGAACCATACCAGCCCACGGGTGGTGTGCCCCAGGCAATTATAGTAGTATTACATTGCAGCTGCATTCCTTCAATAGTTCCACCTCTTCCATGTGCAACCAGATGTAAGGGAAGAACAAACAATGTATCACTACCGGGCATTTTGCTCCTGTATCCGGTGTAATTACCTTCCCATACTCCACCACCAGCATTTGCATCAGGTGTCAATGTGAACGATCCATGCATGGGACCCTCGCCAGTAACAGCGTCCATCGTAGCACTCAGATAGTGGATCGCAGTTCCGGCACCAAGCGGATCGGATGACGTAAATTGTTCAATTACACCGAAGTCCTTCAAAATCCAGTTTTCCCCAACTAATTTCACTTCACCTTCACCTGTTAGTCCAATGGGAATATGACTGAATGTAAAATTGGTAATGGTTACTTTATCCAGGGATCCCTGATCTATAGGAGCAACTGGCAATTGCTGTTTATCTGAACAGCTTACCAGCGTAAGTCCGACGAGAACAAGAAGAGCTATAAAAAACTTTGTTGCAGTCATCAAAACACCTCCATTTTGCCTGTTTAAAACAAGCAGCTTTTAATTAATTATTACCTTCCGTTTTAATTCAGGAAGGATGAATTTTTTGCTGGTGGTATTATAATTTTCAGGGGAGGGGTTTTCTACCCGATTTCTGTCAATTACTTCCGTATTTCTGTCAACCTGAAAAAAAACAAAGATATGATTGTTAACTAGGGGTGTATTTCTGCTGGTATTGTGAGGGAGAAACGCCAAACTGTTTCTTGAAACTTTCGGAGAAATGTGCCGGATTGCTAAATCCTATCTCGAGTGCTATTTCTGATAGATTTCCAAATCTTTGTTTAATAAGGTCGGCAGCTTTTGTAAGCCGTATCTTTCTGATTAAATCACCGGGGGTTTCACCCAAAAGAGAGACGATTTTCCTATGCAGGACTGAACGGCTCAAAGATAAATTTTCAACCAGCAATTCGACACTTAACGATGGATCTGAAATATGCTGGTTTATTGTCTCAAAAATTTTCCTTAAGATCTTTTGGTCAATAGGTGTAAATTTTTTGCCTTCCAACTCAAACAACCCATTCTTCCTAAAATGCTCATGAATTCTATTTCTCTGCTCGATAAGATTTTTAACTCTGGCTCTCAATTCTTCTGGTTCAAAGGGTTTCATAATATAGTCATCTGCACCGGTCTCAAATCCTTCTATCTTATCCTCAAGTGCTGCCTTTGCGGTAAGCAGTATTACGGGTATGTGACTTGTTCTTTCATCTGTCTTAAGTTTCTCGCAAAGCCTGAATCCATCCATCTTCGGCATAATTACATCGCTGATAATTAAATCTGGTAACTGATCAATGGATCTGTTCCAGCCATCTTCTCCGTCTACGGCTTCCAGTATTATATGATCAATTTCCAGGTTATTTTTTATGTAATTTCTTATATCAGAATTATCTTCAGCAATCAATAGAACCGGCAGTTCTGATTTTCCGGGAAGATTGCTTTCATATTTTGGGCTGTCTTTTTTATCTGTTAGTTCTACTGTTTCAAGATCGATCATATCTCTTTCGTATTCTTTCTCCCGGTCTGTTATTTCCATGCATAATTCATCCGGTTTTAAATGTGTTTTCCCGAGAGGAATGCGGATTGTAAATGTAGTTCCCTTCCCTTCTTTACTTTCTACTTCAATTATTCCCTTTTGTAATTCAACCAGTTCTTTTGTCAATGATAACCCGATTCCTGTTCCTTCCTGTTCCCTTGTATGGCTTCCATCAACCTGGTAAAACCGATCAAAGATTTTTGATTTCTGGGCTTCAGGAATCCCGACACCGGAATCGCTTATATTTATATCAAAATACTTTTCATCCGTAATAATGCTTACTTCAATTCTACCGCCTTCAGGTGTAAATTTAAATGCATTCGAAAGAACATTTGTAATTATCTTCTCCATTTTATCCCTGTCGATGTATGCATTTATTTCATTTGATGACGAAATGAATTTTAAGTTAATTCTCTTCCTCTCAGCGTAAGAACTGAATGACTGCAGCAGAGTTTTTATCAGAGGAATTACATTTTGAGGAGAAGCCTGCAGCTTCATATTGCCGGATTCAACCCTGGAGATATCGAGCAATTGGTTCACAAGATTCAACAGCCTGTTCGCGTTCTTGTATACAACTTTTAGCTCATCTCTTGTTTTATTTTCCTTAGTCCTTTCAATAATCTGTTTTACGGGACCCATTATCAAAGTTAGAGGTGTTCTGAATTCATGTGAAATATTGGCAAAAAAATCAGACTTCATCTTTGCGACTTCTTCAAGTTTCCCGGCGTGCTCTGATTCTAATATCAATTTTTGTCTTAGCTTTTGGCGATTTAAGTATAATTTTGTTGATAATATAAATATCGAAATAATAATCAGTATGTACAGGATATAAGCCCACCAGGTTTTCCACCACGGGGGAAGTATAATCACTTTTAATGATGTTCCCGCTTCATTCCATACGCGATTACCTGTTGAGCCCCTAACTTTGAAGATATATTCCCCCGGCAACATATTTGGATATGAAGCATATCGACGCGTTCCGCAGTAAACCCAGTCTTTATCCACTCCTTCCATTTTATAAGCATACTGATTCTCCGCGCTATTTATATAATTTAACGCAGCAAATTCGAATGAGATGAAATTTTCTGAATGAGAAAGTTCTATTTCTTTACCGAAGGGAAATGGTTTGTCAAACTTCTTAAAAGAAGTAATTACGATTGGTGGAATAAAAGTTTCTTCTTTAATACTATCAGGCTGGAATCTGACAAATCCATTCAGACCACCGAAGTACATTTCCCCTTTTTTTGTTTTGCATCCAATTCCAATCGAAAATTCAATTTCCGGGAAATAGCTGTTAGCATAAAAGTAATTAAATTTTTCTGTAATCGGATCGAATTTCGCAATTCCCTTTAACGCGCTCATCCATAGTTTGCCACTTCCGTCTTCAAGTATCTTTTTTATACCGTTGTTGAAAAATCCATTGTCGCCATAAAAGCGGGTAAAGTTTTTCTCTGAACGGTTAAACCTGACCAGGCCGGCATAGCATCCCAGCCACAGCGTCCGGTTTTTATCTTCACAATAAGAAACAAAAGTGTTGTCAATTAAAGTTGAAGAATCTTTTGGATCAGACTGATATTCAGTGATTGAATTTTTCCTGGTATCATAACAAAAAATACCAGTCGACCATCCCCCAAACCAGACTAATCCGAAAGAGTCTTCATATATATTCCAAAAATTTCCACTCTTTATGTTGTAGATCTGTTTTCTTTCTTTCGTAAGGGGAGAGAATAAATAAAGATCTCCGGAATAGCAGCCTATCCAGAGATGATCAGCACTCATAAGATAATGAGCACCAATAAATTCTGACAGAGTTGCGTTTACTGAATCTAAATAGCAAGTCCATGAATTATCATTGTTTAATTTGTATAATCCGCCGGCATTTGGTGCAGCAATAGTATTTCCATTTTTATCACAATCACTCCAAACCAAACGGATATCGTTCTTTTTAATGATCGTACCATTTTTTGTATCCAGCGTTCCTATTCCCTTCGATGTGCCAATCTGTATTTTCCCATCCTTGTCCTCATACAAACCGATAACCTCATTCAACGAAAATCCTGTTTTATCTTGAGGTTTACTTTTGTAGCTAATGAATATTGATCCGGGATAATCAAGCTTATTCACACCTCCTGTTTGTGTAGTTATCCATAATGAATTTGCCCTATCTATCATTAGGTCATAAATATAGTCGCTGCTTATGCTTTGTGGGTTATTATCCTCATGACTATAATTAGTAAAAGTTTCGTTTTGCCTGTTAAAAACATCAAGTCCTTTGAAGGTACCGAGCCATATCTTTCCCGAATTATCCTCACACAGAGATAAAATCGAATTGTGAGGGTAAAACGAATACTTTTCTTTCTTCATATCAACTTTTAACAATCCGGCTTCCGCACCGATCCATAATGTACCATTCTCATCTTCTATAATTGCCAATAACCAATGCTGGCGAGTAACTGGATCACCATACTGATTATTAGGATAATACCAATAGTGATAAAATTTATTTGTTTCTCTATCTAGTTTATCCAGTCCTCCGCCGGTAGCTAACCACAAATTTCCTGATCTGTCTTCATATATCCCGTTAACTGCATCGTGACCAAGACTGAAAGGTTCTTTTTCATCGTGCCTGAATGCTGTGAAAGTTTCATTCTCTTTGTTGAATTTATACAAGCCATTACCAGTACCCACCCACATCACACCATTCCTGTCGAAACAAACATTTAAAACCGTACTACTCCAATCGGTTGCAGGCTGAGATGGGTCAAGGATGTAATTTCTAAATTTCTCCGTCCGGGGATCAAATTCTTCAATACCACCGTTATACGATACAATCCATAAATTTCCTTGTACGTCTTCACCTATTGTTCCCGGCAGAAAAGCATCAATCACTTTCGTATTTATGGGGTATTTATAAGTGGTAAATATATAACCGTCAAAACGGTCTAAACCATTTAACGTTGCAAACCAGATATACCCGGTTCGGTCCTGAAAGATGGGCGAAACCCACTGCGAAGAGATCCCTTCCTTAACACTAAAATGCTGGAAAGAGATATCTGATTTTTGTGCATATAGATGAATTGTTAAAAGGAAATACAGCACGGTTGAAATGAAGAGATAAAATAAAATGGAAGTAGTTTTTATTCTCTTAATTTTTTTTTGCTTCAATATTTTATTCAACAAGAAATACATCTTAAAATCCCACTTCAAATCCCAATCGCAGCGAAAAAGAAGGCTGATACCTGTAAACCTGCCCGTAGGTTGGATTAAGAACAACCGGATTTCCATTTTCATCAGAAAAATATTTGCGCTGATCTATATCTACCGGTTTACGCTGACTGGCAATATGGAACAGATCGAGTATTATCCTTGGCGCTATTGTTGTGAATAAATCCAACTTGTAAGTTAGCCGCGCATTCAAATCCCATAGAGCAGGAATTCTGCC
>CAWIUG010000046.1:0-10394 GCA_963839165.1 uncultured Bacteroidota bacterium
ACCCAGATTTATTCTCATCTTCAATCCGAAAATCTTTCTAAAGCAGTTAATCTATTATAAAATAAAAGGGCTCCACCTGGGGCACTGTTTAATTCATTTTAACACCTGTCAATTCATCCATTTTATTTTTGTGCCACTCTATAAAAGCGTGAGCAAAAGTATTGGCTGCCCTTGGATAGGTGCGAAAATATAAGGCCGGTTCAATAAGTTCTAGTTCCATTAATTCATACTGGTTTTCTTCATTCCGTACCAAATCTATTCTGGAGTATAATAATTTTTCGCCTATTGCTTTTAGTACTTTTTTCCCAGCGTCGACTAGCTCCCTGGTCGGCTTGATACCTGTTATTTTACCGCCATGTTCTTCCTGTACTCTGAAATCACCTGCCTTGGGTGTTTTTATCACCGCATGACTAATTTCATTGTTGAAAAAAAACAATGAGTATTCCCCTTCTGTTAATATATTTTTCCTGAATGGTTGTGCTAAGAATTCCCTTTCCCTGTATGTTTCCATTATTTCATTTTTAACAAAAGAATAATTTTCTCTGCTGATTCTGAATGTCTTGTCTGCATTTGCACTAATTATTGGCTTTATTATAATATCAGGAATCATAAGTTTATCGAAAATTCCTGTTAATATTGGTTCATCTATCCCTGATCCTTTAATTGTGGTTGGGATAGGAATTCCTCTGTTTCTTAAATCCAATAGATAATTTTTAGTACTGTTCCATCTTACTAGTTCAAATGGATTTGCAAGTGGTGTACCCGAATATTTAATTTTTTCAAGCACCGACAAAAACTCTCGATGCTGGTTCTGATAATCCCAAGTCGAACGTATTATTACTGCCGAAAAATCACTCCACTCGATATTGTCTTTACTCCAGGGTACGCACTCCACCTGCCAGCCATAATAATTAAAATAAGGAATTACAATCTCATCATCACTCTTAAACCCTTTTTCCAGAAGGTTATACATTGTTAAAAATGCACATTTTTTCATCATTTCCAATTTATTGTTATATTACATAAATTAATAGACCATCGCGTAATTTCGGTTCGAACCACGTTGATTTGGTCGGCATTATCTCTCCTGCACGTGCTACATTGATTATTTCTTCCATCGCTACGGGGTAGAGTGAAAATGCTATAACCCCTTTCCCTTGATTTATAAGTTTTTCTAGTTCAGTCGTACTATTGGTGCCCCCTACAAAATTTAGTCCTTCATCTGTCCCCGGATCTTTAATTCCTAGAACAGGGTCTAATAAATAATCCTGCAGTATGGCTGCATCAATTTTTGCAGCTTGTGTTTGATCTTTGGATATTTGGGAAATTACATCATTTTTTAATCTGAGTGTATACCATTTATTATCCAAAAACATACAATAATTATTTCTGCATCTAGGTACTTTTTGACTTGTTTCTTCAATTATAAAGTTTTCACCTGCTTTTTTCATAAATAATTCGACAGTTAACCCATTAAGATTGTTTATTACCCTGTTGTACGGCAGAATCTTAACTTCATTTTCCGGGAATAATACTCCAAGAAAAAAATTATATCCTTCACTTCCCGTGTAATTGGAATCTTTTTTCCGCAAGGTATCTCTGGCACACTTAGCACTTGCAGCGCCGATGATGCCCGTCTGCTATGTATATATATTCCTTCTTTGCAATTTCATTAATAATGATATCATTGTATTCCTCAGTTAAAATCCATAAGGAATGTCTTATCCCATCTTCTGATTTAAAATCATATTCCGCTTCTGTATCAGCTGTAACAAGATTAATAATTTTTGATATTACATCACTACTTTCGCAAGTTAAAAATACCGGTCCGGTTTGTGCTTTTACATTCAGTATGTGGTTCGTTCTATCTTCCTCTTTTACTCTTCTCGTATTTTCGTGTTTTAAAATAATATTGTTCTCGTAATCTTCTAAAGAAAATGTCGCTGCAATACCTGTTTGAATATGGTCAGCCATTTGCAGCCTATAGATGTAAAACCCGGGTGCATCATCTCTTTTTAAAAGTTTCGTTAACTTTAATTCTTCCAGTTTATCTTTTGCTTTGGAATAGACTTCAGTCGAGTATGGATCAACTTTACCCCTGAAATCAATTTCTGAACGTGTCACACGTAGAAAACTATATCTGTTTTTCTCCGCTATTAATTTAGCCTCCTCGGTATCTATCACATCATATGGTACACTCGCCAACAAATGGGCTATTTTTTTATCCGGTCTCAGTGCCCTAAATGGTTTTATTAAAGCCATATCAAATAATTTCCTTTTTTGATGCGCCCGTGTTATGAAGATAGGAAGCTTAGGAAAAATGCGAACAGAAGATTATCTTTTATAATAACTCTTCTAAATTATCAGCCTCCCAAACTTCCAATCCTCATTATTTTATTGTTCGTTTATTTTAGAATCATCATTTTATTAACCTGAGCCTTGTCGTTTGCTTCAAGTCTATAATAGTAAATTCCACTTGAAAGATTTTTAGCATTAAAGGTTACACTATGGTTCCCTGCATCCTGATTCCCGTTTACTAACTCCTCCACTTTTTCACCTAATGAATTATAAATGCTAAGACGCACAAATCCATTTTCCTGGATACTATAATTTATAGTGGTAGTAGGATTAAACGGATTAGGATAGTTTTGAGCCAATGCAAATTCAGCAGGTGAATTTACAATGACCTCTATTTCATTTAAATACTTATATGTCCCGTCAAAATCAATCTGCTTCAGTCTATAATCATATTTTCCTTTATTAACTTTATTATCAACAAATGTATATGTCTTCGTTTCTGAAGTTGTTCCAAATCCTCCGACAAATCCGATTTTCTCCCATTTACCGCCTGAAGGCTTATTGTTAATTTGTCTTTCTATTTCAAATCCTCTGTTATTTGTTTCGGTTGCTGTTGTCCAACTCAGCCTCACATTATTTCCAGTTATTGATGCGGTAAATGATTTAAGCTCAACAGGAACAATTTCATCAAGTGGTCTCCTCCATACACTTGCCCCCTGCGTTCCAGTAAAGACATAGTTATTTTCAAAAACGAATGCTAGTATATCGAACTGTTCAAACCATCATTTATTGTATTCCAGTTTGCTCCATTGTCACTCGAGAAGAATATACCCATACCTTGTGTACCGGCAAAAAGATTATTTCCATCAACTCCAAAAGCTGAAATTATAGGGAAAGTAATACCATCACCAATTGATGTCCAGTTTTCACCATTATCCGTAGAAACATAAACTCCGCCAAAACCCGCAGCATAAAGGTTTGTGCCGGAAACTGCTAATGCTTGTATGACTGCGGCTGATAGCCCGTTATTTACTTCGGTCCAGGTATCTCCGTTATCGGTTGACCTGAAAACCCCATCACCAAAAGTCCCGGCGAAGAGATTTGTACCGCTCACAGCCAATACATTAACACCGGTATTCGTAAGTCCTGTATTCACTGCTGTCCAGTTTGCCCCGTTATCGGATGTGCGGAATACACCATCTCCCAAAGAGGAGGCAAAAATAAAAGAACTAACTGTTGCTAAATCGGAAATAGAATTTGTCGCTAATCCATTATTAATCTCAGTCCAGTTGCTCCCATTATCGGTTGACATAAACATACCAGCCAGTTGAGTACCCAGGAACATATTAGAACCAACAGGTAGCACCGCGTTAACTATTAAATCAGTTAAACCGTTGCTCATTCCTGTCCAGCTTAAACCATCATCAGTAGAGACAAACAAACCTCCCGAAGTGCCTGCCCATAATGAGCTTCCACTTTGCGCGAAAGTATTTACACTTGCACTTAAAAGTCCTGTATTGTTTGTTGTCCAGCTGCTGCCATCATCAGTACTGCGTCTTATTCCGCTTGCGAATGTACCGGCAAAAAGATCAGTTCCATAAAACGTTAGTGCATATGTATAATTAGTTTCTGCTCCTGAGTTTACAGGTGTCCAGTTTGAGCCATTATTGGTAGAATGATAAATTCCACCTCCATCAGTTCCTGCAAATATATCAGTACCGAGTATAGCAACTGAATTCACGTATAAAGTCAGCAGCCCATTGTTTACTGCTGTCCAATTTGAACCATTATCGGTTGAAACAAAAACTCCGCTCCAGGTACCTGCAAATAAATAATTGCCATTTTGAGTCAAAGAATAAATCGCATCTGTGGTAAGTCCGATTGATTCCCAGGTTGTTCCATTATCAGTCGAACGGAACATACCTGCATCCCAGGTACCTGCAAAAAGATATGTCCCATTATCAAGCAGGGCATGAACGGTAGCTGATTCCATTCCGCTATTTGCGGGTTCCCAGCTACTTCCATTATCAGGCGAGCGAAAAACTCCGCTGCCGAAAGTGCCTGCAAATACATATGAATTATTTGCCATAACAGCCCATACAAAAGTATTGGTAAGTCCTGTATTTGCTAGATTCCAGGTATCACCATTATCCGTTGAAATAAAGAAACCACCACTACCATTGCCTGTACCTGCGAAGAGATTTGTTCCGTCAGTCGCAAGTGAGTAAACGGAATTATCTGTTAGCCCTATACTTACCTGTGTCCAGCTTAAACCGCTATCTGTTGATCTGAACACCCCGGCATCATATGTTCCGATAAATAAATTCGATCCTATTGATGCAAATGATTCCACAGTTGCACCTTCGGGCCCATTCATTTTCAACCATTGTGCATTCAGATTGAAAGGGATACTAAAAAGTATTGGGATTAATAGATATCGTAACCATAGAAAATTTTTCATAAATTTCTCCTTTTTATTTTTGTGATAACGTAATTCAGTGTATCTGAAATACTTTATTATGACATTTACTTAAGGCAAAAATTAATTTATAAAGGTTATGATGTCACTACGTATATCTGTAGTTTTGCGAATAATTTGCTTTAACTCACTCTTTGGTAACTATGTAACGCAAAATATAGTACTTCTTTATTCTCCCCACGAATTACTCACCTTGGTGGTTTTATAATTCTTTGTTTTAATCCTAGTGCAACAGCTTGAGCTCTTGTATGAACCTGCAGTTTTTCATATATATGCCGAATATGATAATAGACCCCATCAACAGTTAAAAATAGGGATTCGGCTATAGCTGAATATGTTAAACCCTGTGCCATTAAAGTAAGTATCTGGTGTTCTCTTTCAGTCAGTTCATCCCCATTGGTTGAATTCTGCATCGAGAAAATAATTTTCCTTGCTATACTTGGAGTCATCGGCGATCCGCCCTGTCTAGTTTCTCTTATTGCCTTAATTAAATCTTCAGGTGCTGCCTTTTTCAGCAGATAACCAACAGCACCCGAATAAACAGCATCGAATACTTTTTCGTCTTCATCGTGTACAGTACAAATTATAATTAATAAGTGAGGATACTTTTGTCTTAAATATTTTATTCCCTGAATACCCGACATACCCGGTAACCCTATATCCATTAATACTATGTCTGCATTTTTTATGATATTTGATTTAAATGCGCTCTCACAAGACCCGAATGAGTCAAGAACTATTATATCTTTTTCTTCAGATAGTACAAGTTCCCATCCTTTCCTCACAAAAGCATTGTCTTCAATTATCACTATCTTAATTAATTTATTTATTATATAGGTATCGTTATTTCCCAGCATGTTCCTTCTCCGGGTTTGGTTATTAAAGTTAGGTTTCCTTTTAGTTTATCTACCCGTGAATAAATATTTTTTATTCCGTTTCCTTCTTTCACTTTATTACATTCAAAACCTTTTCCGTTATCAGAAATATGCAGGAGTAGATTCTTATGATTTTCAGTTAGGTTTATTTCAATTCTCTTACAACCTGAATGTTTTATTGAATTTAAAACTACTTCCTTAAATATCAGCCAGAAATCATGTCTCATTTCCATTTCAGATGATGGCGAAGTTAACACAGAGGGAATATTAATTGAATATTCGATTCCTTTGCTTTCACAGATATTGGATGCATAATGACGTAACCTAGGTAAGATAATATCCCATTTATCATTTTCGGGGTTTGTTGACCAGATGATGTCACTTATAGATTCCTGCACGTTGATAGCATTTTCGTTTATTAGAGATAGTAGTTTTTGAATTTTAGGTGTCATACTGTCACCAATGTTTGAAATAATCGCACGCAAAAAATATACTATACCCGTTATGCTTGCACTAACTTCATCATGCAGATCCTGTGAAATGCGAATACGGGTCCTTTCCACGGCCAGCAGCCGGTTTACCCTGTATTTGTAGATTATATATAGTATCGCGACAATTATCAAAATCAAAATGGTTGCAAACCACCATTCCATCCAGAATGGCGGGGTAATTATAATAATTAATTTTGTACCATTTATATTCCAAATACCATCATTGTTTGATGCTTTAATCTGTAAAATATAAGTCCCTGGATTAAGGTTAGAGTAACCGGCATACCTTCGATTTGCATTTACCATATGCCAATTCTTGTCAAATCCTTCCAGCATAAAAGCATACTGATTTTTTTCAGGATCGACATAATTTAACGCCACAAATTCAAAAGAGAAGAAATTTTGAAAGTAAGAGAGCTTAACAGTATCCAGATCATTAACGGGATCTGAAAGAGGCAAGGTATTATCAAACACCTTGAAAGATGTAATATATACAGGAGGAATATGCTTGTTCTGCTCTATATCTGCAGGCGAAATAATATTAAATCCATTTATTCCACCAAAGAACATTTCTCCTTTTAAATTCCTGCAATAAGCCCCCGTGTTAAATTCATTGGATTGAAGACCATTATTAGCATCAAAATTTTTTGCCCTTCTCGTAGTGGGATTAAAATTTGAAATTCCATTATTTGTGCTTAGCCATAAAGTACCGTTTTCGTCCGGAAGGATTCCATAAATCACATTGTCCGGCAGTCCATCTTGTGTTGTATAATAATCAGCTTGATTGGTATTAAAATTATAACTTATTAGTCCGCTTCTCGAAGTCCCAATCCACATATTTCCTTTATCATCAAAATATATCGACTGAATAGCCTTAATACTTGCTTCGGTTTTCTTTTTCTGCAGGTCTTCCGGAATATTTTTATACCACACACAGGATTTTTTTGAAGGTATATATTCATACATACCTCTTAGTGTGCCGATCCAGATTGAACCATTCTTGTCTTCGCGAAATACTGTTACGGATTGTTCCCCCAGTATGTTTGGATTATTTTCAATTAATTTATAATGCATAAATGAATTAGTTTTCTTATTAAAACAATCAATTCCGCCGCCACCATTTCCTATCCAGAGATTTTTTTTACTATCTTCAAAAAGGGATGTTATATCATTACTGCTCAGATTTCCTCCACCATTACCTCCATTTACAGTATAGTGTGTAAATTTGCCGGTAACTTTATCAAAGCGATTCAGACCACCATTAAGTGTCCCAATCCAGATAAATCCGTCAGTTGTCTGGCATAAAGCCATAACTGAATTGCTACTAATGCAGTTGCTTGATCGTGCATCATGCAGATATGATAGTGTGGTATTTTTATCTCTATTAATTCTGATCAGGCCGTCTGTTAAAGTTCCAATCCATAGTTCACCATCATTATCCTCTAAAATAGAAAATACATCTTCTCGTCTAACCGGATCTTTAAGGTAATGCTGGAAATGATTATAATTTTTATCATATTCATATACTCCGTGTGCGTAAGTGCCTATCCATAATATCCCGGTATTATCCTCATATAAAGAATATACGCGATCGTTTTGTATCTCCGGAACAGATTTAATTTTCACAAAATTATTTGATTCTGCTTTTAAATTCATTATATCCAACCCGGAATAGAAAAGAGCTGCACCAATAATTTCCATTATTATCCTGGTACATCACGCGTACTGTCCTCTCAGGGTGAGTACACAGCTCAAATTTTTTTTTGTATTTATTATATTTTCTAACCTCCTGTCCGTATGTGCACACCCATAAATTATGTGCCCGATCGAGGTAGAGACAGGTAATATAATCCCCGGATTGTGTTTTTTCGGGATTGAAATAATTTAGCTTCTTATAATCGTAATTATTTAAATCAATTGTAAATAATCCCCTTGCGGTACCAACCCATAGAATATTTTCGTCCTGACAAATAGAAGTAATAGAATTAGCACTAAAGCTTGATGTGTCTTGAATACTTAAGAAGATCCTTTAAATTTTTTTGTTGTAGAGTTATAAAAGTTTAACCCGTGTTGTGTGCCAACCCAGATGTTATTCTTGGAATCTTCATATATTGCAGTAATTCTATTATCGCTGATTGAAGTTGAATCTTGTGAATTATGTGTGGAATGATAAATATTTCCACCGCTAATATTATACCGGTCAACCCCGCCTGTTGAAGTCCCGATCCATAAATCCCCCTTTTTTATCACATAGTAAACAGAGAATTCTGCCATCTGAGATTGAATTTGAGTCTTTAGGACTATGTTTAAAAACTTTGATTGAATATCCGTCATACCGGTTCAATCCATCAGCAGTACCGAACCACATAAATCCCAGTCTATCCTGGGTTATTGCATAAATTGTTGATTGTGTAAGTCCTTGTTCAAGCCAAATATTCTTAAAGTTATAACTAATTCCCTGATTTATGTTCTGTGTTTGCGCAAAACAATTATAATTTAAAAGGTACAGGATTGATAATAACTTAAGATTATTTAAGCATAGAAAATAATTCATCATCCAACACGTTGAAAACTTTTTGAGATAGTATAATTCTAAGGTGAAGAAATCATGTAATCATATCTTTGTTCCGAAACATTTTTGCCGAATGAAGATGATTCCTTTACTTCTGTAAGTTTGAAACCAAACCGGGTATACAAATAGAGCTGCATGCAATTCAGTAGTCGTCCATAAATACGCACAATTATAACGGCACCTCCGCATAAAGTCCATAAATAGCTGCATAAGCTTTTTCCCAAGTCCAATTCCCCTGTATTCACTCTTTAATATAAAATATCTGAGTTGAGCGGTTTCCTCATTCCTATTCATCAATAGCAAAGAACCTACAATTTCTCCGTTATGTTCGCAAATCCACACTCTGTCTTTATTCTTATTATAATTATTGTAAAATTCAAGCAAGCCTTCCGCTACGTATGTTTCAAAAGCAATACCATAATTATATTCCCTGCTATAAATACTTCCGTGAAGATAAGTTATATAACCGATATCGCCGGGTTTTAATGTATTTCTTACTTGGATTTCTTCCAATCTAATTATCTTATTCATTCATTACTCACCTTTTCCATCACATATTTAACTTTTCTAATATATAATATTAGTTTTAAAAGGTCTTCCTCTGTTAGCTGCTCAAGCATTTTAGCCGCCTGTTCATCCGCTGCTTGGTCTAATTTTTCCAGTTCCTTTTACCTTTAGCTGTCAGTTTAAGAAAACTAATTCTCTTATCGCTAACAGAACGATTTCTCACAATAAGTTTCTTCGATTCAAAATTCTTTATAATTCTGCTCAAATATCCCTTATCAATCCTGATTAATCAGAAAAATCGCTAGCAGTAATATTTTCTTCATTAAATAATTCAAAAAGGATCCTTGCCTCTGGCAGTGAATAATTACTTTTAAGTATATGAGCATTCAAAAGTTCAATCTTACTTGTATAGTACCTGTTAAACTCCCTAAATTCATTTACAAATTCCAGTTCCATTGCTTTCCATTTTTTAATTTACATAACTTAACTTTTATTGTTGACTATGTCAACTATATAGTACCTTTTGCCGCATACTTTTCTAAATAATATCAGGAGGCAGTCTTTCAATGGCTTGCCTAATTAACAATACCGCGGAAGGGGATTCTATATGGTCATCAGAATAAGTTATGATTCTCCGATACCATTTTTTAATTAGCCCCCTAATTGGGAAAAGACTGCAGATGTGTATATAAATCATACAATTTCTGGAAATTATTAAGTTGATCAGTTAGCAGCACTTACCCAAAAAAACAAGAGAGTCTAAGTACTTATTATTCCGTTATACACATTATCTCATTATTCAAAGCAGCTCTGTCAATCAGTGTCCCCCCTTAGATGTAACATTTTTCAAATAGATTTGCACTTCTTTTAGGATCTTCAGCGTCATCCATCAGTAATAGTTGGTCTCCGGAATCCTGTGCAGTTATATATGCAGCTAAAGGAAGGAATAAAAATAAAAATAAAGTTTTCATTGTAATTTCCCTTTTCTTAATGGAACTTATTAAGTACTAATGAAATTTTCGATTAACCAAATAAAGGATTGCACCCTAAATCGAAGTCCTATATTACTTTCCCTTATTTCTTCTTAAATAATTTACTTAGTTTCCACCTTAAAGTGACTACTTAATCCAAAATAGGAGTTATTTTTATTGCATTATATTTCAGCATTTCCT
>CAWIUG010000047.1:0-36300 GCA_963839165.1 uncultured Bacteroidota bacterium
CTTTAATTCCCGGAAACGTAATCCGAACCGTCTGCTGCTTCTTTTCGAGATTTTGAACTATCAACATTTCCTGCTCATCTTTTTTCAAAATATCAACCCTGACTTTTTTATCAGTATCTGGTCTATTGATTTTTGTACAGTATTCAACCAGTCCTGCTATTAGTTCTCCGTTTGCTTCGGTACTTTCCCGATGATATACCAATCCTAAATAAGTACCGATCTGAACTGCTTTACCTTTCCCGTATTCGAAATACGTAATTGCAGGTTCACCGGATGTAAATTCAGCCAGAATAGATGCTTCTCGGCTTTAAAGTCTCTTTAACTATTGAACCAATGACTGAAGTACCTTTTTTAAACGAACGATATATCCTGCGAAGTAGTGATCTCAACTTTTCCTTCTTCACCTGCAGGTTCACCGGTCGACTGTCGGACCCGAAGACTTTATGAAGTTCGTATCCCGGAACAATTTTTTCGTGTCGTCCTTTTTCCCTGTTCGATGCAGCTGTATAACTTTCAGAAATTAAAACCCCGCCGTTCCTTACCCATTCTTCAATCACCGAAGTGATTTGTTCATTAAACAGATAAGGAAAGGGTAAAATTAGAACTTTATAGTTTTGAAGTACTGAAGGAAACTCACGGGGATGTATAAAATCGACGATGTAGTTATGCTCATACAAGGAACGGTGAATACCCAGGATGGAATCTGTAGAATTCTTTTCATTGCCGGTTGAATCCCATGCAAATATTTGGTTTTCGGGATTATAAAGTATTGCAATCTCAGCTTTAGATGGTTTAGCTTCCAACAGAAAATCTGCATTTTTTTGAATTACTGATCCTGTATTTGCATACGACCTCAAGCCATTCTGTCTCACTTCCATCAAGGTAAGTCAATCCCCATGTAGGTGCTTCTCATCCAAGAATTTCAGGACGATATTGCCAGAAAATAAATCCTTTTAAATTTCCTGCGACCCCTCTAAAGATAAGTCGTTTAATATCATTCTCATCAATGTATCTCGGCAAATCCAGTGTATAACCGGGAAGCATTAACATTTCAGCAGAAATTACGGGCTTATCTTTTGCACATGAGCGAAGAACATCAATCATCATGGCATCATCCATTTGTGTAAAACCATGAAGATCACCATATTGTCCCGACATTCCAGGGATCGTTAGCCGTAGATGTTACAGGAAACCCTTGAATAAAAACATGATGACACATTAAAGGATGATCCTTATCTTCATTCAGCAGTTTCAAATCTTTTCTTAACATTCTCTCCTATCGTATGGACAAAGAACATTCTCCAGTCAACCACATCGTTAAAAGTATTACGTGTAAGAGGAAGTTCAGCATCATCAAAGGATCTGTAATTTCTGTTCCATGCTGAGATTCAATTCATCAATTGAATTGTATTTTGTTTTTAACCACTCTTTAAATTTTCCTTTACAATTATCACAGTAGCAAAGCATATCACCCATTTTACTTGAATCATCGGCATATAAACGCATTTCTGCCATACTACTTGTCAATTCAGGTTCGCTGCCTACATTCCAGATTTCAAGCGCGGGATGATCTTTATATCTCTTAATTGTCTCTTTAAAAATTCATAAAAATATTTTATCACACCATCATGATTAAAACAATACCCTAATCCACCAATTTGTCTGTGCGGCTGGGTTTGCGGACCAATTTTTCTTCCGCTTAATGTAATCATCGATGCATCAGGAAACTTCTTGTATATCCATGCAGGGGCAACATCAAATATTGTATTTAACATAACCCTGAGCTTATATTTATTCGCAAGTTCCATTAAATTATCTATATCTTCAAAATAATATTCATTTTCACCTGGATTATTCCATCTCCATTGTACCCAGAATTTAACCATATTAAATCCGAGTTCAGACATTTTTTTCAGATCTTTTTCCCAGTCATCTTTATAATGGAGAAGGTGCACGATAATACTGTGTCCCAAATGGGAATATAGAAAAAATAGATTAGCTCGTAATTGAATTAAATTTTCTATTTTTAAAACAATTGTTTCGATTGGTTTGATTATAGAATATTAAATTACAAATTGTCGTAAATGTTTTAATCCAAGCAGTAACCCGGTTTTAACCTTTTCTTCATTACCTTCCCAAACCGGATCTTCATGCTCAATGGATATAACATTATCATACCCGCTTTCCTGAAGTGTACTTATAAACTTATTCCAATCAATTTCTCCTAATCCCGGTATTCTATATCTCCACCATCCTGACTTCCAGGGATTCCCGGAAGTTGTTCACCTAATATTCCATACTTGTACTCGCCATCTGCTAGTATTTCGGTATCTTTTGCATGTGCATAAATATTTTTGATGCAAATTCCTTTGTTGCATTTATGTAATCTATCCCCAGCCAATATAAATGTGATGGGTCGATATTCAAACCGAAATTTTCATCTGGTACTTCATTAAATAGTGCTTCCCATAATTCAGGTGAAAAAGCATAATTACCAGGAATTCCGAATTTCAACCATCCATCCATTGGACAGTTTTCAATCATTACACGATCGCCTCCTGCATATTTTACAATTCCACGAAAAACTTTTCCGATCTCTTTCATATTATCTTTCGGAGATTTATCGGGGCGGCCTCCAACGAAAGTTCCTACAAGATTCACATTCAATAAAGCTAGCAGTATCTATTACTTTCTTAAGATGATCAAGATAACTTTTTCCTTTTTTCAGATTTGGATGTAGATTATTATCATAATATGCAAGAGAAGAAATTGTTAAATTATTTTCTGCAAACAAATCTTTTACTCTAAGCTTCTTATTTATTAAATTTACCTGCATCAATTTGCCGGGCTTGATAATCACGTGTTGACTTAACAGGCCAGGATGCAAATTCAAGTCTGAAAACCATTCTGGGATGCCCAGCTTACGATGTCTTCAAATTTAATTTTGGTAAACAAGCTGTTAAAAATCCAACTTTCATTTAGAATCCTCCAAATCAATAATTGTCTAATTTCTAATTTCTTTTATTATTGACTTCCACCCACTTTTCTTCCCTGCTGCTCTTTAATATAGCTTCTACAATTTTATTTTCCCAGTGCCCATCTTCAAATGTCGGGAAATCAGGTTTACTATTAACTGGATCTTTTCCGCTTCTTATGAAATCATAAACTTTCATAAAAAGATTTTTGGGTCCTTCAGGATATCCTTCCGGGTGCCCGCCAGGATAATGTGCAAATTCTCTTGCTTCTTCGCTCAACAAAGCCGGATCCTTAATTAATATTTCATTTGATTTTTCCCTGTATCCGATCCAGAGTTGGTTTGGTTCTTCCTGGTTCCAGGCTAAAGCTTTTTTGCTGCCATCTATTTCAAACCAGAAATGGTTTTTCCTGCCTGCACTTACCTGGGATACTGTAAATACACCACGCACATCATTTTCAAATTGAATAAGTACCGAACCCGCATCTTCTGTTTCTATTTTAATTTCATCATATTTCCCGTTACCTTCATTTTCCTTGCCCTTGAAGGTATCAACCGCTTGTCTCGGTTTTTTCCTTGTCTTATGTATAGTAACAAGATCCGCAAAGACTTTTTTAATCTTACTTCCGGTGATGAACTGTACTAAGATCACACCAATGTGAACCAATATCGGCAATTGCACGTGATTCACCGCTTAATGCAGTTTCAAGTCTCCAGTTATAATCATAATCATAGTAGAGCCAGTCCTGAAGATAATGACCATGTACTATATATATTTTTCCCAATTCATTTTTAGTAACAGTTGATTTTGCATGTTGGATTAATGGATAAAACCTATAATTAAAATTAATAGCATTTACTACTTTATTTTCTTTGGAAGCTTTACAAGTTCTTCAGATTCCTTTGATGTCATTGTTAAAGGTTTCTCAGAAATAATATGCTTTCCCTTTCAGAATAGCTGCTTTATTAATTTCGAAGTGAAGGTAGTTCGGAGTACAATTATGAATAACTTCTACTTCTTTGTCATTAACTACATCCTGCCAGTTCTCATATATATTTGGAATTTCATACTTCTCCGCTACAGCTTTTGCCGATGAAGAATCAATTGATCCGATAGCAATAACGTTAACATTTCCAATCCTCTTTAATGCCTCAATATGGGCGGGTCCAATAAAACCTGTTCCAATAACTGCTGTTTTAATAACTTTCATACTTCAGCCTTATAAATTCTGTATTGATAATCTCACATTTAACGATTTAATTCTTTTGTCCTTTCAAGTATTTTATGAACTTCAGGAATATTAATTTTTTGTTTTTGTTATATAAACAAAGAGCGGGAATTACATCTAAATATTATATGCCCCTTCCTGAATCTTAAAAAACGGATGTGGAGGGTACTTAGTTAAAAGATGAGCAGTTAATCTTGTATATCTTTCGAATAAATAAGTTGAAACCGGATGAGCTCGTTTCCAGTGATCTTTACTTTCCATCCCATGCACATCAGCTAATCCGTCAATTCCATGAATTTGAGCCATTGGCAATGCGATAAAATCTGTTCATGAATACCTTCACCCGGTAAACATAATACCCGGGAACGCGTTTTGCAGCCTCTGTATATGCTCCCGCATTCCAATTAATAAATCGGTCCCTTTACTTTCATTAAAGGCAAGTAGATGTTTGATCAAGAAAAATTGCGTCGGCATTATATTTTTCAATAAGTTCCCCGAGTTCTTCTTCCATCAGATCCCCCCAAGCCTTTGCCCGGGATTTATATATGCAAAATATTCTTCCGAAAGCCAGTCACCATCAATATCCATCCCCCACCCTGCTCTCTGCCGAAAGGATCGATTACCTGGTACTTTTGGTATTTTTTATAAAGGATGATTGAAAGGTCATTCCCAGAACATTGGTATGAAGCATAACTTTAAATCCGATCTCATGGGCACGATCCATCAGTTTAATAAATTCTTTCTCCACCGCATTGTTCACATGGATTATAATCTGGAGCATTCGAATCGATACCATTTTCGGCAAATCCTGGTAAGTACAGCAATGTATTTTCAGGTGGATAAAATTCGCTTAAATTCATTTAATCGTTCAATCATATCGGGAAATGTATGACCAGGAGTAAAATTTTTCCTCACTCCCCAAATTCAAAAACGAATCATTATATCCTCTGCCCATCAGGGAAATATTGTGACTTGAATACTCTTTTGGTACGAAATTTTCTTTCTCCAGCAACGGTAAATCTCAACACCTTTTTGCCATTCTCCATAAAACCCTGATATAAAGAATTCGGAATGAAGATTATCTAAGCCAGAGGTGCTTTTGCTTCAAATCCAAATGTAACGTTGAAATTACCTCTTTTTCTTTATCCTGAACAGTTTAAGATCAGGCTTCGGGCGGGATTTAATTAACAGACCATTATCATCATTTATTCCCATCGCAAATTGTGCATTCCACCAGAAAGGATATTTATAAGTCAAATATAAATCAGGGCATATCGGCAGAGATTGCCTGCCCCCCCAGAGCAGGCATAATTATTTCGTCTAATATAAACCCTGAGAGTCTCCAATCTACCATCCAGATTTCTTCAGTGAGAGTTTAGTTTTATAAATAACTGATCTCTCCTCTGTCAGTTAAAATCATTTCAAAAATTGTGTTTAATCTTTACCTTAATTTTATATGCAAGGAAGATTTTTGCGAGAATATTTTTCAGATATGCAATAATAGATGGATCTGAAATACGGGAAAGGATTTCTAACCAGTATCGATAACTGACCGTTTCTACAAAAAACCTAATACCAGTTTGCGCATTTACGAGTTCAGTGATGCTAAAAGGATCCCTTACTATATGGAATCTCAGGATTCCTCAGTAAAAGTATGATTCATATTACCTGTATTTGATTAAGATTTTCTGAATTATACTATTTATAAACTGACTATTTAATTCATAATTATTCAATAATAATCTATTCCACTTCTTTTTTCTCAACATCTTCATATGGTAGTATTTTTCGGAAAATAACAAAATATGATCGTTTCAACCTTTTGCGGAATACAGGCTCCATGCCAGATAGCTTTATTTATCACAACCGCTTCACCCGGTATTAACAATGAAAGCTTTTAGAATCCAAATATCCTTTTGATCTTCAGGCATCAGTGGGAAATACAAAGGTAATCAACCGGAATTAATATCTCTCGGTGTTTTTAAATGTCTTTCCATGCCTTTATTATGTTTTCTGCTTGTTTATACACTGTACAAAGCCCGATTTCTGTTTCTCCATCAATAGAGTAATAAGCTATATCCGACCAGAATTTGTAATCATTTGCCTCTGAAGTTGGTTCCCTGTGGGAGAATAACTACTTTACCAAACCATTAAAATTTTCAGATGTAATTGGTTCTGCTTTTATCTTCATATTTATTCCATACTTAACTACTTCCTAGATTATATCAATATTTCGCAATCATTTACGTCTTTTTAACTGCTATTTATTTATTTTTATAATGACTTTTGCCGCCATCTAATTCAAGATTTTTCAAGATTATCTGCTCTATCTACATTTATTTCTTTTGAATTTCCAAGTTCATCATACATAGTAGCATTTCCATTTAGTTTAACAGGAATTGAAATATTAATATTTTCTTTTCTTGTATCTTTAACTTCACCGGATTTATTACTTCCTCTTTCTCCGGGAATATTAGTCCTTAACCAGGCAATGATAACAACGCTACCATCTTCATTTTCAAAAGAAGTAACCTTACTATCTGAACCGATTGTTTTACTTACAACAACCTGATCATCAATACTCTTATTCTTTTCTGAAAATAATTTATTAAAGAATGACAACGCAGTTAAAGCAGGTTTAGGCTTGTAATCATAATATGCTACTCCAAGATTCCTGTTGTTATTATCCCCAATAACATTTTCTCCCATTGGAAGATCTTTAACTTCATACCAGCAGATTGCAGCTAACTTTTCAGTACTTAATGCAAGTGCAAGTGTTTTGGTAAGTTCAACTGCCTGATATTCAGGAGTATGTTCATATTCATAATATGGTGTATAACTATCTGAAACTTTATTTTTTGACATACGCCATGTACTATAACCAACTTCTGCCATCCACATTGATTGATTATTCCCATAAAGTCTGATTATTTCAGATATCTCATTTAAGTAATCTGTAATTTTTTCAATTGGGTAATGACTCCATGTTTCATAATAATTATGAACATTTACAACATCAACATAGGGACTTATCCCATAATCCCTGAACAGTTGTCTCGTAAATTCCGGATTATGAGCTAATCCTCCAAGTACTCTGATAGCTGTCGGATCTGCTTTATGAACAGCCTCTGAACCAATCTTTACGAATTTCGCAAACTGTTCCGTTGTCCCCTGCCAGTAAATGGAAATATCAGGTTCATTCCATAATTCCCATGATTTTATCCATGGTTTATAACGATTTACGAGATCATACATAAATTCACCAAATTCATCATAATTTTTGGGAGGATAATTCCAGAAGAAAAGAGTATCTTTTGCACCTGTTGAATTCCACTGTGGCATATAACAAATATATGGGACTAATGTTATTCCATAATCTTCAACAGCCATTTTAACAAAGTCATCCCAAAAGAGCCAGTTATATTTATCCTTTGAGGATTCAATTGCATCCCAGCCAAATGAAATGCGCAACAAATTTATCCCTGATTTCTTTAACATCTCAAAATCACTTTTAATGATTTTCATCGTTGTTGTTTCTTCAGGATAATCTTCACACAAACCAAGTGGAACATGATAATAAGCTTCGTCACCGGGTTTGATAAGTCTTATTATATCTGCTTTTTGAAGACTGCGGGAAATAAAAATAAAAGAGAACGTTATATTGAAAAATAAAAAACAATATAATTTTTCTCAGTTTAAAAGTCCGATTTGATTTTCTTTTGTTAAAGTTCAACTTCTTCTTTCCAGAAATCTTTTCTCCAATAAAATTGTTTCAGATCTTCCAGTTCATCTTCACGTAAAAAATTACCATCCCCTGCAGATGAATTCATTCGGCTTGTCTGATATTTCTTATTCCAGGAATTACAGTACTAACTGCATTGTTGCTCAAACAAAACCTTAAGGCGTATTCCGCCTGCGACATTTCGGAATGAGTTTTATTCTTAAACTTTTCCATCTCATCAACTTTATCAACAACTGCTTTAAGATTATTACCCCTGAAATAATGTTGTCTTACATCACCTTCCGGAAATTTTGTTTCTCATAAGATTTCCTGTAAGCGCCTTCATCAAATGGAACACTGACAATGATGCCTTTAAATTTATCTGACAAAAGGAAACAGATTAAATTGAGGAAACTGTTCAAAAATATTATATATGACCTGAACTGAATCCATTCTTCCTATAACGATGACCCAATAATACCATCAGGTGTAGTATCGGGAACTGACACACCCAAAGCTCTTATTTTACCTTGTTCTTTAATTTTCATCATGTTTCAAACCATTCATTCCTGACATTAAAAGCGGCTGCCCATGTATGAAATTGTAAATATCGATATAATCTCTCTGAAATCTTTTTAGAGATTTTTCGCATTCTTCAATTATACTTAGCGGGAAAGGATTTGTTAACATCATGATCTTCAGGAGGAGGCCAGGTAGTGCCCGGTACAGGAGGAATTTTGGTGGCAACAAATATTTCTTCTTTTCTTTCCTGAAGTATTTTCCCGATTATTTCCTCGCTATGTCCGTTTCCATATCCCTGTGCTGTATCAATAAAATTTACTCCGAGATCGATAGCTTTATGAAGGGCTTTTAGGGACTCATCATCATTCTGTGGTCCCCACATATCACCTCCGATTGCCCAGTGCACGAAACTTATTTCTGAGATTTCCCAGCCTTGTTTTCCAAATTGCCTGTATTTCATTATTTCCTTTTAATTAGAATGTTACCCCGGATATGAGGATAATATTTGCATAGGGAGTAGTTTCTCCTGTTCTAACAAATGTTATGTTGCCTTTATCCCTGGTAAGCTCTTTTAAATTTTTCGTGCGTTACTTTTTTCAAGTTTCGCGCCGTTCAGCATTTTATTGGTGTTATCAAATAAACCGTCTTTACCGTCGCACATCTCCTTCGCTATAACCGCGCCTTCTATATGCAACTCTTCAAGTATTATTTTAAGCGTATCCAGGAATCTTGGGATGTTTGTTGTAAGTGCGAGATCAATAACTTCGGAATTTTTTGGGATAGGCAGTCCGCTGTCACAGATGACAAGCTTATCGGTATGTCCCATCGAAGCTATTATGCGTGATAAGTTAGCATTCAGAATTCCACGCTTTTTCATTTTAACTTTTCTCCTTTTAATTTTTTTATACGGTCTGCAGTTCGGTAATAACCGGCATAGAGCTTTGTGCCCCCATCCGTGTTACAGAAATTGAGGCTACCCGGTTGGCAAAATAAATTGCTTCAGATAATTTTTTGCCGCTGGCAAGTGAATATCCTAGAGCCCCGTTGAAGGCATCACCCGCGGCAGTTGTATCAACAACATTAACTTTCTTTGCGGTAAATAACTCAGAATGGTGGCTATTAACCATCAAAGCACCTTTTTCACCCAAAGTGATAATTATATTCTGAACCCCTCTCTCAAGCAGTATTTTTGCGGCTTTACCGGCGGATGCCTCGTCAGTAACCATCATGTTGGATAACATCTGCAGTTCCGTTTCATTCGGGGTAAGGTAATCCACGAGGGGATATATTTCATCAGGAATTTCGCAGGCGGGAGCGGGATTTAAAATGAATATTGAATCATTTTCCTTTGCAAGCCGGGCTGTTTCAATAACTGTATCAAGAGGGATCTCTAGCTGTGTAAGCACAACTCTGGCCCGGGCAAATACTTCTTTTTTCTTCCTCACATCTGAAGGGGTCAGCTTCATATTGCTGCCTGAGATGACGATAATCTGGTTCTGTCCGGTTGAATCTACAGTTATTAAAGCCGTACCTGTATGCTCTTTTTCGTCAGTAAATAGATTAGTAAGATCCACATGGTCATTTGTCATCGTTTCAGAAAGTCTTTTTCCCAATTCATCTTTACCCATTTTCCCGATAAAGTATGTTTTTATGCCAAGCCTTGAACAGCTTACCGCCTGGTTTGCTCCTTTTCCACCAGGAAACATCTGAAAATGATTTCCGAATATCGTCTCTCCCGGCAGAGGGAACCGGCTGCACTGCACAACAAGATCCATATTAGCGCTGCCTACTACTAAAACTCCATCCTTATTCATGGCAAATTATGAACTCCCTTATAATGATAATGTATAGATA
Organism: uncultured Bacteroidota bacterium; assembly: GCA_963839165.1. Lineage (GTDB taxonomy): Bacteria > Bacteroidota > Ignavibacteria > Ignavibacteriales > Ignavibacteriaceae > DATFVA01. Next base: position 10,301 of record CAWIUG010000047.1, read on the forward strand.
TTTGAGTGAAATATTAATGGTTCTTTCAAGAGTCCTGATTCTTTTTGTACTCCTTCAAGAAGGTTTATCAATGTGTTTGTCACCTTGATGGTTATTGTATTTGAACCTGCCCTGATCATTCCCGAAACATCTGCTTTATAAGGGTGCCATGGAATAACCGCAGGTTCGCTGTTGTTGATAGCGATTTCAAGAACGTCTTCACCGCATTCCGCCTCAAGGAACAACTTACCATCTTTATATTTTTCTGGAACGTTTATTTCCGCAGTATATTTTCCTGTTCCCGAATAGAATGGATAGCCCTGTTTTGTCCAGTCCCCGATTTTAAGTTTTTCAGGCTGCTTTGTAATTGTATAGTCTTTTTCTGATTTCGAAAGGGCAAAATCACCGACAATCTTCAGCAGGTCAAGTATACCGTCGGTCCTTCTCTCTGCAATCAGTTTTAAGGCTGCAATGTTTTTTCCTTCTTTAACGAAAGGTCTGATGTCTACTTCTTTTATCTCAGCATCTAAACTGCTTCTCTTTCCCTTATCTGTTATTTCATTTCCATTAATAAATAATTTGTAACTGCTTCCGCTGAATCCGTCAATCAGAAGCCGCAGGGATGAAGGAATTTCACTTATATTAAAAGACGTCCTGTAGAATAGAGTAACGGGGTATTCCTCTTTGTCTCTTTCCTGGGGAAGCTGCATTTCCCAGGCTCCCATTGTAACTTCCTGCCACCTGCTGTCGTCAAATTCAGGTAGGTAAAAGCTATCTTCAACATCCGGCAGCTCAACTCCCATCTTCCAGTTATTAATGCATAAAACATTATCCCCCTCTATTTCAAAATTTAATTCTTTCCCACACCTTATTGGCTTTAGCTTTTTAACGGCCTCTGCCTTTAGAGCTTTTTTACCAGATTTCGTCTTAACAGCAGCATGAACCTGTTCTTCATCAGCTGTTATATATCCCTTAATTGTCTGCCCGTCAAATTCTTCAACCACAAGGTTGGTTCTGGTTATATAATTTTCCACCGTGGTACCATCAATTATCACGATATGCGAATCGCTTGCTGAAAAATTCAGGTTCAGACTTAACCGGTTGTTTTTTATCTCGTATACGTTCAGAGGCTTCATCTTTCCCTGGTTAGCATCCCATAGTTCAGGCTTCCCTGTCTTTTCAAAGGTTATGTTTACTTCACCTATATCCTTCTGTGTAGTATTCACAAAGAAATAGATATCAAAATCATCCTTTACACGGTGGAGATAAAATACATCTTCATTGCTTATCGTAACATCAGGAACTATGCACTGGTTGAGGAGTTTCTTTAATTCGTTTTTCTTTCTTTCCCGGTGCATTCCCTTTCCGTTGAGCAGATACACATCTCCCTGTGTATTTTTATGCTTGATGCTGAACTTTGCACAGTTGGAAAAATCCTTCAGGAGTTTATCAGGATTGGTCCCGAAAAGTTTTTCAATCTTTAAAGCCGAGTCTTTCTTGTCATAATCAAGGAGTCCCACCGGAAGCAGAGAATCAGCTATTACCTTACCTCCGCCCTTCACGAATTTTTGTATTGAGGTATATGTATCCTTCTGGATATGAGTAACCGGAGGCAGAATAAGCAGAGAATATTCTTCCTCTCTGATCTTTATCATACCTTTGCTGATTTCAGCCTCATTCAATATATCTTCATCCACATAATCAAAATCGAAATGAAGTTTAAGAAGAGTATCTGTCAGATAATTAAAAGCGAATTCTGTTGCATTGCCAACATCATTTCTGGATTGCGGCGTGTAGTTAGTCCATATTGTATTTATCGGATAAAGCATCAGTACTTTCGCAACGTGTCTTCCTCCCGACAGAATGTGTCCCAGCCTGGCCATATACTCAGTAAACTTGTTATAGTATTTCCACCATGTATGATGATAAAATTGTGAGGGAGGCCAGTCACGTTTACGTTCACCCTCTATTGAATAATGATAGCCATGATTGTTGAATATGGTGACACCAAGAACATATTCCCAGTTGGCGATCCATTTCATCCTTTCAAGAGTGCAGTCCCAGTAAGTTCCTCCCATTGATTCGCAAAGCAGCCTATTGCTGCCGTAGTGATGCGCGGCCGAACTGGCAAGTTTTAATGCAACATGCTGATCAGGTTCGTCCTCGGTACCTATCTTCGGATAAAGATGGTCAACCCCGGTTATGTGCATATGCTTCAGATGCTTGAAAATATTACCTTCACAGCGTGCATGGATACGAAGCCACTCCTCTCCCAGAAGATGGCCTGTGAACAGGACTCCGTTCGAGTCACACCAGTTGCGTATTTTCTTATAATACGTTTCAGAATATTGTTCAGTCAGAGTTTTCCAGAAGTCATAACGTATTTTCGCTGTAACTTCACCCATAGATGTATACAGCGCAGGCAGGTAGGGCTTAAGGTCATATCCTCTTCTTTCACGGAAAATCTTAAACATCTGTGATGACCATGGAATTACCAGGTTATCAAGTCCGATATGATAATAATGCATTGCCGGCTCGTCTGTATAAAAGCCCGGTACCACCGTACCGAAATCCTCACCTACTGCCTTTTTGTATTTATCGTGTGTAAGCTGAAGAAATCTTTCCGTAGATTCGGGATTTAAAGCGTCTATGTAATAATCGATTTCTTTTTCGAGAAAATAAAGCAGTCTCCACTTACCTGCGGGAGCTTCCCACGGAATAACTGCGTTAAAGGATAAATTAGGAGTAAGATCGATAAGGTTTTTTATTCCGCTTTTGTATTCTTCATCCGAACAGGCAAACGCTGCTATAGGTCTCGAATTCCCCGTATTAACATACCTGTCATCTGTTGCTTCAAGAAAAGTGAATAAGGGACCATCGACCATAAGGGGAACAAGTTCAAGATATTTCTGCCTGAGATGTGGAAATTGTTTTGGAACTTGTCTTTCGGCAGTGCCGCTCGGCCAGTTCATTTCATCATATACCCATGCGTCTATCCCTATCTCTTTCGCTTTCTTTACAGCAAACTTTACTCTTTCAACCATGTATCCGAAAGATAACCGATCTTTTCCCCGAACCTTCCGTGAATAAAGAAGCCGGGGATTCCCTGCGATTTATATTCCTTAATCTGCCACTCCATCTCTTCTTCATCCATTTCACCATTCCAGAACCAGAATGGCAGAATTCCCATTTCTTTCGGAGGAGTCTTTAAAGTTTTCCCTTGTCAGGGTTTCACCTGTAACTAATTTTTTAGAGAACGCCATTTAATTCCTTTCTTATCATAAATCTTTTGATTGTAGAATTTTATCAGCTTCAACAGCTGCTTCATTCAATGCTTTGCCGGGGTCGCTGTTACCTATCATCGTTTCCTCTATTGCTTCGGCCAGCAGCCTGTCAATCTGCATTGCGTGATAATCTACCGGACGCTGTGAACGGGCATATTTCATTTGTTCAACATATACTTTTAGATTGGGATTCTTATCAAGAAATTCATTGTATTCTTTGATATCCAGAACTGATTTACGGACAGGAAGATAACCTGATTTCATCGACCAGAAAGCCTGGTTCTCCGGTTGAATAATCCACTTAATGAATTTCCATGCCTCCTCAGGATGTTTCGACTGCTTAAATATTGTCAGGAATTCTCCACCGGTATTCGTCGCTCTTCCCTCAGGTCCCTGAGGTAAAGGTGCCACAGCCCAGTTAAAGTCTTTCAGTGTTTCTTCATTCCGGGGAAGACTCCATGGTCCGTCAAAAATCATAGCAGAAAGCCTGGAAGCGAAGGCAACATCATGATCTGCCGAAAATCCGTTAAGTTTAAGATCTCTAAAAATCTTTTTCCAGAATGACAATGCCTCAATACCAGCCTTACTGTTAAACAATACTTTAGATTGGTCTAATGAAACAACATTACCCCCGCTCTGCCAGAGAAATGGCACCCACTGCCAAACCATATATCCCCTGAGAGGTCCTGATGCAGGAAACACGGGAAGAAGAACTCCAACTCTTTCATATTTTCCATCATTATTTTTATCTACCGTCAGTCTTTTTGCATCTTCATAAAACTCGTTCCAGTCTGCGGGAGGATGATCTGGGTTCAAGCCCGCTTCTTTAAACATATCTTTATTATAAAGCAGGGCGAAGTTAGTGGCTTCCATCGGAAGACTGTATAAAGTTCCTTTCCATGAACCCAATGGAATGAGTGCGGGGAATATGTCATTAAGTTCAGAACTGTCCAGTCCGTTTTTCCCGTTTATAAAATGATCCATTGTGTAAACTGCATCCGCTTCAGCAAGATCTTTAAAGGAACCGGCATATACCCATGAAATATCTGGTGTATTATTGCTTTGTACCGCTGTTACAAGCTTATATAAAAGAGCATTTCCCGAAGGTATGTACTCAGCTTTTATTTTAATTCCGGGATTTTCCTTCTCAAATTTCTTTATCAACTCCTCCAGTGCAGGTACGCTTGAGGAAGACAGGCTGTGCCAGAATGTGAGAGTTACATCCTTTGTTTCATTCGATTGTTCTGAAGAGCAGCTGCTTAACGCGAAAAGCATAAGCAGCGCGATAAAATATTCATCATGGAGATATAAGAGATGAGATAACTTTATTTACTAATGATTGCGGATTGAGTATCCAGGAATTTTTTCGCCTCTGCGAATTCTGCAGGCTGTACATGTTCAATTATACCCCACGAATCAAAATTATACCGGCTTATGTTTTCCATAAATAATTCATAATTCAATTCACCTTTCCCGGGGCCGGGATACTCATAGGGCCATGAATCGTCTTTTGATGGTTTAATATCTTTAAAATGTACCATGGATATGTCCTCTGCCAGCTCCCTGAAAAGGTTGTTCAATATTTCATCCCGCTGCGGAAACATTCCTTTTTTAAAGAAATTGGGTACGTCCATAACAATTTTAACTTTCCCTGGCTCACTTCTTTCTTTAAGTTTCTTAAAAGAGTCGGCATCATTTATAATATGAGTGAAAAATGGTTCTATTGACAGAGAGCCATCGACTTTATTCAAGTGATCAATTAGCTCCCCGGTCACCGAAGTCAATTTTTCAAATGTCTCTTCTGTAAAATTTCGTTCATCATACTGAAAAATGTGTTCGTCAGAAGCAGTTCTTCTCCCTTTCTGAGAAAGTAAGTCTGCCATATGCCCACAGAAGAATCCCTTCTGGTCGCATTGCTATTAACAGACACGTTATCATTGAGCCAGGTTCCTTTTGAATGTGCAGGTTTATCGGATACTGAATAGAAGTAAGTTTCCTGCCTGTTATCCTCCCCGCAGAATCCGCCGCTGATGTTAAAGCCCTGCTGTTCAGTACCTGAAATAATGTCAGCTTCGCCTCCCCCCATAATGGCAAGACTCCTACCCGCGTCCAGAAGCAGGTTAATTTCTTGATCCTTGTGGGATTTTATTTTAATTATTCCGCAATGAAGAGTTGATGTACACTCCATTGTAACATCCGCTGAATCCAGATGAACCGAGTAGTAACCCGGCGCGGCTTTTTCATCAGAGTATTGCTGACGGTACTGATCCGGATGGGTCTTTATCTCACCTGTAGTAACGGTAATGATAACGCTTCCAAGGTCAGCGCATCCGGTACCGCTGAGATGTGTATGCCCCGTTCCGTAGAAGAATTTTTCACCGAAATGGTATCCCGAGGGAGAGCTGCTGCTGTTATGAGGACTAACGGACACCATTCCCCATGGCAGAACATCCGGTTGAATACCAGTTTTTAATTCTCTTCTTTTATTTTTTCAACTTCACTGAAAATATTTCTATTGTGTAAAACTTCCCGGGTAAGCGAAATATAGTCCTGAGGATTGACCCAGTAAATAAACCTGCTGCTGATAAATATTCCTTCGTCAGCTTTATTAAATAGATTGTTTTTCAACGGCTTTTGATATTTTATTGAATGATGGTTTCAAAGCGGGGTAAAGGTTTTTATAAATCTCATAGTAATTCTGATAGATCTCAGCATTTTCTTTTACAGGTTCGGTTATACTCTCCTTCTTAATACACTTTTCGCATGCTTCAGCGACGGTATTAAATGAACCTGTGCCTGCTGGGCAAGCAAAGCGGCGCCGTAAGGTGCTCCTTCAGTAGAATTAAGGGTTACAAGTTCAACATTAAATATATCCGCAAGGATCTGCTTCCAGAATTCGCTCTTAGCTCCTCCTCCTGAAATTCTTATTTCATCAGCCTTCAGACCGATATTTTTATTTAATTCAAGACAGTCTTTCAGACTATAAGCAACACCCTCAAGTACAGCCCGGATAAAATGCTGCTTATTATGGCGGATCGTTATTCCGGTAAATGTTCCTTTAGCGTCGGGGTCAGGATAAGGCGTTCTCTCACCCGTTAAATATGGCAGGAAAATCAGTCCTTCACTCCCCGCAGGAACTCCGGATGCCTTTTGAGTCAGAATATCATATACGTCGGTTTTTAACTTTGCTGCTTCCAGCGTCTCCAGCTCACCGAAAGTATCTCTGAACCATCTGAATGATCCGGCAGCCGATAGAGTTACACCCATTACATGCCATGTTCCGGGGGAAGCATGACAGAAAGCATGCAGTCTCCCTTCGGGTTCAATTGTCAGTTTATCTGTATGAGCGAAAACTACACCAGATGTTCCGAGTACCACGGATGCAATTCCGTTTTTAATTGTCCCCGTTCCTACACCTCCTGCAGCCTGATCGCCTGCACCTGCTATTACCGGTGTCCCGGGTTTTAGTCCTGTTAACTCTGCAGCTTTATTAGTCACTTCACCCGTAATTTCTGTCGATTCAAAAACCCGCGGCAGCCATCCCTCCGGGAATTTCCAGCTTTGATATTACTGTGTCTGACCAATTGCGCTTGTTTACATCTAGCAAAGAGGTTCCGGAAGCATCAGAGACATCCATTGCAAATTCATTTGTGAGACAGTAACGGATGTAGTCTTTAGGAAGTAGTATATGCTCGGTTCTGCTGAAGATATCAGGTTCATTTTTTTTAACCCACATTATTTTGGGAGCAGTAAAGCCAGGCAGCACAGCGTTGCCCGTTATCCGCAACTAGGTGATCGAATCCGATAGCTGAAGTGATCTCTTCACATTCCTTTGAGGTTCTCTGATCATTCCACATAATACAGGGAGCGGAGAACCTTCCCTTCTTTATCCAGCAGCACTAGTCCATGACATCCGTCCAGTTAGTCCGATACCTTTAATAGTTCGTGTATCAACTCTGCTGTCACTGATTATACTCTTAAAGCTTCGCTGTACCCCTTTCCACCAGTCTTCGGGATTCTGTTCAGACCATAATGGTTTTGGATTAGACATAGCGTAGCCGGAGAAGGCGGTGGTGATAACTTTCCCGTTTTCATCAATCAGAATGGCTTTAGCTCCGGTTGTACCTACATCAAGTCCAATGAAATAATTCATCAATCAACATCTTCTTTTAACAGTTGAAAGGAATCTTTTACAGAATACTTTTTAACCCACAAGGCCAGCCTTTGTCCTATTCTTCTGCAGGCATCCTGTGCACTTGTTTCACGAGGTTCACCTACTGCCACGGCTCCATAGTGAAGCGTATATCCGTCTGCCACATAATCTGTAACTCCGAAAACAAGAAATCCGTAATTCATAAGGACTGTCAGGATCGACTGGCAGGTAATCTTAGCTCCACCGCCCCATCCTCCCTGGATGAGAACGCGCAGCCGACTTTCCCATCGATTTTTCCCCAAAGGTCATTACAGGTTTCATCCCAGAACTTTTTCATCTTCCAGGATAAGACTCCCATATTTGTAGGACTCCTAACGGCAATACCGTCGCACCATATAACATCATCCTTATCAGCCTCATCTAATACTTTTCACACGGAGATTTATCTCATCACTCTGACTTACACCTTCAGCGACAAATTCAGCCATCTTTTTTGTATTCCCTGTGGCCGAATCATACAAGACTAATATATTATTCACAATTCTCCCCGTAATTATTAACGTCATTTATATTTGGAAGGACCAAGATCCGCCTCGTAAAAAGATGATAGAAATTCACCGGGTTTTGAGACCTCGTCAATTCTTTCATCATCCTTTTCATTAAGCTGAACCTCTGCTGCCTTTAAGTTATCCTCAAGCTGCTCTAGATTCCTTGGTCCTATTATCGCGCTTGTTACTGCAGGCCTTCCGATCACCCAGGCCAGACTCAACTGGGATATGGTACACCCTTTTTCCTCAGACAGGTTTCTCACTACATCCAGCACATCAAAAAGCTTTATCTGAAAAACACCTTGAACTCCAGTACTGGTCTTCCTTAAACCTGGTTCCTTCAGGACGCTCCTCATTCCTTTTGTATTTCCCTGTTAAAAATCCTCCCGCAAGAGGTGACCAGGGTAATATAGCCAATCCATATTCCTGGGCAGCGGGAATCAATTCTCTTTCAATTCTTCTCGAGTACAGGGTAGGCCGGCTGGTTCAGAGAACGAACCCGTTCTAATCCCAGTTCCTTCGATATCCATATGGATTCAACAACCTGCCAGGCCCCGAATGTGCTTGTTCCAATGTAACGGACCTTACCCGACCTTATAAGATCATCCAGAGCTCTTAGTGTTTCATCGATCGGGATGTCAGATTGAGGACGGTGTATCTGGTATAAGTCGATATAGTCGGTCTGAAGTCTTTTCAGTGAGGCTTCGCATTGTTCAATTATGTGTCTCCTGCTGTTTCCCATCGCATTGGGATCGTCATCATTCATTTTACCATGAACTTTTGTAGCCAGTACAACCTGTTTCCTTTTTCCGTTTTTCTTAAGTGCTTTACCTGTAAATTCCTCACTCACTCCGCGCTGATATACATTAGCTGTATCGATGAAATTTATTCCTGAACCTAATGCTTTATCTACTATCTTTGCTGAAAGTTCTTCATCCGCTTTTCTCCCGAACATCATACAGCCGAGACAAAGGCTGCTTACTTTAACACCGGTTCTTCCAAGATTTCTATACTCCATCCTTATTCTCCCTTCTAAACATATTCCTGAAATAGTTATTCATTCTTTCTTTCTTAAAAATATCAAAATACCAATAAGGATAAATCCTTTCAGGCACACTTATATCATCAAGTTCTTTCATTTCAGCTTCGGTCAGTCTCCAGCCGGCAGCAGCAATATTATCAAGAAGTTGTTTCTTATTCCGCGCACCAATAATCACGGATGTTATACCGGGTTTGTTCAATGCGTAATTCAATGCAGCCTGACTAACGGTTACCTTTCTTTTCTGAGCTATCTCCTCCAGCTTATCAAGTATCAATTCACCTCTTTCCACATCGTACGGCAGATGCTGTCCGGGCCCCTTTAACCTCGTGCCTTCCGGCCATTTCTCTTTGTTCCTGTATTTACCTGTAAGGATACCTCCATGAAGAGGACTCCATACAACTATACCCAATCCCTGGTCGAGGCAGGCCGGTACGTGCTCGTACTCGAGGTCTCTTCCCAGAATGGAGTAGTAAGCCTGAAGACTCGTAAGCTTTGTCAGGTGATGTTTTTCGGCTATTGCCTGCATTTTCACAATCTGCCAGGCAAAAAAGTTTGAGATGCCTGTGTATCTTACCTTCCCTGATTTTACCAGGAGATCCAGTACTTCCATCGTCTCTTCAAGCGGGGTTGTGAAATCGAAAGAATGGACCTGGTAGAGATCGATATAATCAGTTTTTAATCTCTTCAGGCTCTCATCACAGGCTCTTATAAGATGAGCCTTTGAATGTCCGTCTCCATTGGGACCATCCCACATATGACCTTCGCCTTTAGTGGCTATTATTACATTTTTTCTCTTCGGTCCCAGAGCTTTGCCGAGCATTGATTCGGAGATACCGTTGGAGTATACATCAGCTGTATCAAAGAAATTCACACCATTATCGATTGCCAGTCCGGCAAGATAATCGGCATCCTTCTGAGTCTGTTTCCCAAGGTGTGTCCACCCTTTTTCTCCTGTAAAGGTCATTACACCAAAACAGATTTCAGAAACCTTTAGTCCTGAATTTCCAAGCAGTCGGTAATTCATTTTCTCCCTTCAATATTAAACATACTTATGCAGCGAGTCCAATTTAATCTTTTAACCAGGGAAACCGACTGAGCGGCATCCCGGGTAAATCCATCTGCTTTTATTTCATCCGCAAACTTTTGACTGGTTGCTGCCCCTCCGATAATTACTTTATTGTTTAAACCATTATCCCTTAAAGCTTTAATTGAGATCCGCATATTTTCCATTGTTGTTGTCAATAGGGCCGACATTCCCACAACCGCATCGGGATGTTCTCTGGCTTTCTCAACAAATTTTTCGGGCGGTGTGTTGATTTCAAGATCAATTACTTCGAAGCCGCCTCCCTCAAGCATCATTCTTAAAGGTTCTTTCCTAAATCATGCATATTCCTCCTTTACTGTCCCGATGATCACTGTTCCCAATTTTCTTGAATCTTCACCTTTCAAAAGCGGCGCAAGGATACGCATGCCCGACTCATTGCCTGCGCCGATAACAGCATATCAAGGCACGAAATATTCACCTTCTGAAAATTTCTTTCCCACTACTTCCATTCCCGATATCAACCCTTCTTTCAGAATAGATGAAACAGGCACTCCATCGTCCACAGCTTTCTGAACGAGATCTTTTACTCCGGGAGTTTCCTTCAAATCCGGCGGATATCCGGCGTTTACATCTATATGTCCGCGTATTACATTCTCTTTGATTTCATCAATCAGACTCATTTATTTCCTCCGAAAATTTATACAGCCTTCTTAATATGTTTGATTTATTTTAATCCGTATTCCATGGGAATAAACTTGTCGGCATATATACCAGCCGATATCAACTCAATCAGACCTCCTTCATCTGACGGGAGTCCTTCATTCTGCATCGACAGCAGATCCAGCCATCTGCTTTCTGTACTGTTTATTTTAATATCACCCCTGTCAACAGCCTTCCTCAGTATATTAAGAGTCGCATCTACTGCACTGAGAACCATCTTATAGGGATTCTCCGCCTCCGACATTTTCTGCGACAGGTAAAGGACATTTTCAGGCAGGAAGATATAAGCCTGCGGGTCGAGCCCTGCATCACTCTTAATCATCCAATTACGGAATTTAAGGGATGAATCAATACTCTCACCGAGTGCAGCGTTCATAAGTCTGCAGTCGTATATCAGCTGCTCCAGCGAAACTACAGGTGCATACGTGCTTAACAGCTTTATATTCTGCACCGATTCATTGCTCCACAGATCCGCATAGGCAGAAGAAATGTTCCCCAGGCAGCTCAGGTGAGCACAGGCGCTCGATTTACCTTCCATGGAGATGGGTACTCCTGTCATTGCCTTTATGAAAGGTCCTTCATAAGCGCAGTCTTTACTTGGCCCTGATGCACCCTGCTGATATGCCTGCAGGCTTCTTGCGACTGATGCAGTACGAACCACCGCGGCTAATATTTTGGGGATCATTCCTTTGTCAGCAAGAACCATTGCGGTATTCGCAAATCCGCAGGCTGTATCTCCTCCGGGTATCACTCCATATTTTTCCGAGATCTTTACTATCTTCTCCCAGAGGTAATTCATATCTTTAACCGCAAGCACACCGAGAGCAAATACAATTCCCTGAAGGTCGGCATTTACTAAAGCTTCATCATGTACTTCTTTACCGCCGGTAGATTCTATAGATAGAATATCTGCACCTGCGGCAGCACAAAGTTCAAAAGAACGGAACATGTTTTCGGCCATTTCCCCGCTCCGCATCAATGGAGGACGGTCGCTGTCCCTTATGTCGACCGGCGTTGCACGAAGGGCCGATTTTAACCCGTATTTCTGATAGAAATCTTCGAGCACACTTGTCAGGATCTCCGTTATCTCCCCTCCCCACTCCGGTTTTATTGTCATCGGCGGAAGCAGTTCGAATTCTACAACCAGGGCGGGGGTATATAGATCTACCGCCCTTTTGCATACTTCGGTTATTATGTCCTTGTAAATATCTTTTATTTCATTCCAATTTGACTCATCAATGATCATCTGAGGGAGGGTAAAGTTTATTTCCGGATATACTTCACCTGATCCTATTTCAAAACCTCTTTTCAGCTTAACGGGTTTTGGAGCTTTACCGAATAAAAGATTATCTGGACTATCGATTATTAATTTATTAGAGTTCATTTTATTTTGCAGAATAGTAGTTTATTTTATCGAAAGCATCGGAACGTCAGGATTAACATCAGGTCCGAAGAATTTATATATTATAAGATCCTCTGTACTGTCATTTTCTATATCCACCCCGCTTATTGCTCTGTTGTGACTGACAATTAGCTCATCAAGATCATACTTTCCGGAAGATGTATTCCTTGCAGCAATTTCAAGTCCGCCGTATTTTCCCTTACCCTGCCATACAAGGATATTATAAACACCCTTATCAAGACTGGTAAACTTACCCCCCGGATGAATGATAAGCTTCTTTCCACTGAATTTATTAGTATTATAAAAAATCCAGTGCTCCTCACCATATTTGGTTTTAGTTTCATTTATAAAACGTGGAGGTGTATGCCGGTTTTTATAAAACTCAGGATCTCCGCTTGTCTCCCAATTTATCATATCCAGGATAATTTTTTCACCGAATTTCTCTCTATCTTCTTTCCGTACATCTTTCCAAAGCAGATCTTTGGAAACAAATGTATCACCAACCCTTGCCTGCATCATTGCAAATACGTCTGAATCCTCCTGCAGCTCTATCGTAAGTGCGGTTCCGGGGGCATGTAAAGTCCCTGAGGGAACATGTAAATCCATCATCTGCATATTGTGTATATCCGAATGAATGTTTAAGGATTTTGTCATCCTTCCAATCAACCAGGTGCGGCAGCAGCACATTGTGATTTCCTGATTCAGCGACATGCGGATGAACCCCGAAAAATGTTTCGGGATGCTTTCCCTGGTTCACACCTTCCGGAAAATAATAAGCTTCATCTTTTGAATTGCGACCTACGAGAGAAGCATGGTGCTGCATCTGGTGTATGTGGTAAGGAAGCCTGTCGTTGTAGTCAAATATTTTTGCCAGTCTTTTTAGTCCGCTATGCGATGCAGCATATTCTTTTCCCATAATAAGCTCAGGATACAAATAGACAGCATCCTTCAACGTTATTTTTTCATTACTGTTTTCTGATTTAACAAAGCTTAATCCTTCATCAGGCACACCTGCCTTATTATCTGCTCTGGTAGTTGACCCGATCCACCTTTCACAAATACCTCCGCGTTCTCCAAGATCATACTGTTCTTCGGGCAGTCCGAACCTTTTACCCGGAGGGATGAAATTCCTTGCAACCCAGGCCGGCTGAAGTCTTAAAATTCCGTTATTCTTTTCTATTTCCTTCTCAATCAGATGTTTTAATGTCGTCTCCATTTTCGTCATCCAACTTTGTTTTAAAATTCCTCTTTGCTGATTCCATTACCTCTTTCCATTCTGCAATTGTATCCAGTTCCTTATTTCTTTTATCATAACCAAAAGAAGTTTTTACATTATTCCTGTACCAGTCAATCGTCAGGGGCATCCATTCATCAAAAGGGGTCGACTTAAAGCCGAGATCCTTTTTTATTTTATCCAGACTGAACACAGCAGTCCTTCTTGTGTTAAAAGGAAAGACATCTGCTCCCGGGAAATAGCTTATATCAAGTTTGTCAAAAACTTCCTGATCTATATGAACCATTTCAGGATCTTTATTCAGAATGTGCGAAATATTCTTAATGTATTCATTAAGGGAATAAATTTCCTCAGAGGCAACATTATAAGCCTCACCGATACTGATGTCGGACTCTACAGCATCGCAGAAAGCCATTGCAGTGTCTTTTACGTACACCTGCTGAAAAGCGAAATCACCTGAACCGGGAATTAATAATGGCCTTCCATCCAGAATTCTCTGTATCCAGAAGTAATCTCTTCTTGTCCTGTCCTCAGGTCCGCAGACAAAGACAGGCCGCAGCATTGTTACCGGAAAAGAGGAAGGATCATGCTCACTCCACAACAATTCCTCACTCCTTCTTTTGTTTATACCATAACCCATCCCGAAAGGATTTCTTGGGAAATCAGGCATAAGTTCTCCTTTATCCTGATCTTCGGTGATGGGATTCTTTATATCATCAGAGACCATATAAACTGAAACGGTACTGCAGTGAATGAATCTTCCGACCCTGCCTTTTAACACCTCAATTGCGATCTCCGATTGATCTGCAGTATATGCTGTCATATCAATAGCCGCATCAAAGTTTTTCCCTGCAACTGCCTGTTCAAGATCGGTTTTGCTGTTCCTGTCACCGGTTTCAAAATAAAGATTTTTATTTTTTTCAAAGGGGATGGGTGATTTCCCGCGTGTAAATATTGTTACCTCGTGTCCTCTTTCGAGAAGTATGTCAACAATATTCCTGCTTATAAAACCGGTTCCGCCGATTATAAATATTTTCATTGTTCAGCTGATATTATTGAAAAGGTAATTACTGTAAGTTCAAAGATGTTTCTCAAATACACATACACAATCGTTATCTTAGGAGGAGCATCTTTCTCGTAAATGACTGGTTGCCGTATTCAATCCTGTATATGTACATTCCGCTTGCCAGATTTTTTCCATTGAAGGAAACAGAATGCTGACCCGCTGCCTGTTCTGCATTTACAAGCGCTGCAACTTCTTCACCTAAAACATCAAACACCTTCAGTACGACCTTCCCTGGTTCAGGTAGACTGTAATTTATATTTGTTACAGGGTTAAAAGGATTCGGATAATTCTGTGAAAGTTCAAAGGCGCCAGGGACTTCCGTATTTGAAGCAATATTTCTTGCTCCGGTTACCTGTACAACAGAATCCGCAAACAGGTATACTTTCGCACTGAAATTATTCATAGGTACTGTGATTGAACTTAGGTATTCAGGCGTCCCGGAAATTACATCACCTTCCAGGAGGTTGGTCATATAATACGTTCTGGATGAATCGAGATTCATCTCATTTATTGGGAGCGTGACAACTGCATCGGCAGAAGAAGCTCCCATATTAAGAATTGTAATTACATTCTGGTTATCTGTAAATCTCCGGAAGGAGAAAATCGTCTGATTGGGGGTTACAGATAATTCCTGGTAATCTCCTTCGTATAAAGCAGGAAGGGTTTTCCGCCAGTGAATCAGGTTTTTATAATATGGGAAAAGATGCTCAGGATCAAAATGGTCAATAGGTAATCCGGAATAGAAAGTATATTCAATTTCATAAGGATGACCTTGAACTCCCGTTTCTTGTCCATTATACATTAGAGGAATACCGTTCAACGAAAATTCGAGTGCTGCCGCCATCTTAGTTCTGGCAGGACCATGATGTGTTATAAAGTGAAACTGATCATTGTTTTCCAGGAATCTCAGAATTTTTGCATTAGGTGCATAGCCGCTTCCATGGTTGGTGACAGCGTCTCTCAGAAGATTCGATCTCTGGTTTTCATTCTGGTAGTTAAATATCGTTGGGTTAGCATTTGGATTATAATCTGTCTGCCATACCCAGTGTGAAACCCAGCTTTCTTCCGGGTACCAGTCAAATGCCGCATCAAAATTCTGATCGAAGGTGGATGTTCTTGAAGCCTTATCCTCAGCAAGCATAAGGAATCCGGGCTTAATTCTTTTTATAGCGAGGCGCAGGTTCTTCATAAATTCAGGATTACGTGCATTAACCCCCCATACAGCATCAAACCTGTATCCATCAATATCGTAGTTTTCTACCCAGTACTTGCAGGCTTCTGTAATCCATTTCTGAACTTCGGGATTGTCGTAATTAAGATTGACAAGTTTATCCCAGAAATAATAGATGAACCCGTCGGGGTCTACATTGTAGTATTGCGAGTATGGAGCATTATCAAGGGTTCTCTGATAAAAATTATAGTAATGTGAATCCTCACCATACATAATAGCATTCTGTGCATAAGGATGATATTTCGATGAATGATTTGGTACAAAATCGAACATCACTTTCATACCATATGATTTGGCTGTCTGTACAAGGTTATGGAGATCCTGGGGACTGCCGTAATCTCCCCGTACGGAAAAATAATTAACAATATCGTATCCCTGTCCGCCTGGGTTGCGCTGTGTGTTCCCATAACAGGCTGAATCAGATGGTATTTATCCCAAGCCTTACAAGATCGGGAATTTTATTTATGATATCATTAAAGTTGCCGTTGATAACAAAAGTATACGGGGTGATCTCATAAATGACTGCCGAATCGATCCACGCTGCATGATCATCTTTTATATGAAATACTCTGATAGAATCCTGGTAATTAGTTATGAATGTCTCCGCCTTTACAGTATCCCCGTTCGAAGTATATACATTGAATGAAAAATAATATTCTCCTAGTGGGGAATTTCCAGGCAGTGTAAAAGTTACGGTAGTATCATTAACACCTGAGAGTGAGATGGTTCCAGGATTATTCTCATCCGCTTCCCACTTATAACTTAATGAAGGATTACCGGGGTTAGTTAAAATCGTACCGTGAAGTGTTATATCCTGTCCGGAAACATCAGCATAAGCATATACATCCGGCCTGAGTTCATATCCAAGCGTAAATCTGACGGTATCTGATTGATACCCCCCGGCTTCGGCAAAAAATGAACTCTCACCTTCAGGGATAGTTATATTAACAGTAAATGAACTATCTGATGAGGAAACATCAAATGGAATCATTGATCCGTTCAGAAACAGATTGCCTGATGAAGCAAAGAAACCTGTCAGTCTGCCGCTTATTACCTGATCCTGTTTCCAGACTTTCGCGTCATTAGTATGAAGTAAAATCGATTGTGAATATATATTACAGAAAGATACTGTGATCATAAGTATCGCTGTAAGAAGTCTCATTATATCTCCCTTTTAGTATTTACCGTATGTTTGTGCAACTTCCACCATCTTAAACAGGTTTGCCTCGGGAGTATCCCTGCCGCACTGATCACCCGTTGACAGAATGAAGCCCCCATCGTATCCCACTGTATCGATGAGCCTTTTGCATTTATCTTCCACCTCTTGCGGTGTGGCAGTCAGCATAAATTCGGTCGTATTGATATTCCCTTTAATACATAACTTGTCACCCACAATTTTTTTGACTTCTGCCAGATCTACATTTCCGGTTGGGGGTTCCTCCATTGGTTCCATAGAGGCCAGATCCGATTCATTGGCTACGATCTCTATAAGAGGCCAGCTTTTACCGCATATATGAAGGTGTGAAATTATTCCCGCTTCTTTGCAGAGAGTTGAAGCTTTCTGGATAAAGGGTAATTCGTATTTTTTGAAGATAGAAGGAGAGCTTACACTCAAACTGGCGCTCGAACCTCCCAGCATTATTACATCCGGCTTTGCTTCGAGCATAGCTTTTACATTTGCAATTGCCCATTCCATCCAGAATTCGTGAACTTTATCTATAAAATCGGCATCCATCATAAAATCCATAAAGACCTGTTCAAATCCTCCATGGCGGTAATGAAACCACCAGTCCTGGAATACGGGAATCATGCCCATATATATTCCAAGGTCGCCGATAACATGTTTGTCGTTATACTCTTTCTCCCATTCCCAGTTGTCCATCCCCATGTGAAGCTGAAATTTTTCAAAGTCGCTGTGAAGGTCTTTTATAGGTTTTTCCTCTCTCCAGGGAGGTTCATCTGAAAAATAAAGCTCTTTCTCTGTCAGATCTCCTTTTGCGGTTCTGCAGATCCTCTCCACAAGTTTGCCTTCAGGAACGTCGATAATTTTGCTTTCAAATTCAGGACGGTCAGGACATGTTTGTTTAAGCCCGCCATACATATAGAAACCGTCCATATCAAAATGCTGTATTGCTTTAACATAAACTTCAGCGTGTGTTGCCGATGTCCAGCCATTATGTTCCCGACCGTCAAGATGTATTTCATAAAAAGGTCTGCCGTCTAACCGATCGGGTACCATTACTGAAATATCAGGACTAACCGGTACATAATCAGCCTTTTCTCTTCGCATTGCGGTAAGTATTCTTTCTTTAGACGTCATCTTCATATTCCTTTTTTTCCCGGAAGTCTGTTCCAGGATGATAATATTTCTTTTAACCTGTTAAATGATATTTTGGGAGAAACATCTTCTCTTACCAGTCCGCCATTTACAATAAATGGCCTGAAATCCGAGAAGTCATACCAGTTGACTGCCTTTATAGAAGGCCGGCTGTAATATATTGTATAAACCTGCTCAAGCCAGTCAGCCTGGAGATCCTCATCCCAGCGTCTGTGCCATTCATATGGTTCATTTGAAATCTTCATCTGACCGTTCATAAGGTACTCCATCGAGTAGCCTGATGAAGCTCCCAGTTCTGTTATATACATTGGTTTATTAAACTTTTCAAGTCGTTCCAGAAGTCTTACAATATCTGATAAGTCTCTTCTGGGAAAGTATATCTGGATCCCGAGTACATCAAAATCCACCCCTGCATTAGTAAGATCTTCAATAAATTTACGTGGTGAACGAAGAGGTCGGGTTGCATCCATCCTGGCCATCCTTCCCATAGCGGCATACTCGGCCCATGGACAGCAGTTGTTTAGTATCCTGGTAACTTTAGGATTTACTTCCTTTGTTCTGTCGAAAGCAAGTCTTGCAAGTTCAGTCATTTGTTCAGGGGTATGATTAAAGATATTTGCCCAGTCATGATATTCGTTAAATACCTCCCACGAAAGAACGTCATCTTTATAATGCGATACCAGATCGTAAATATGCTTCTCCATATACTGCTTCAGCTCAGGATAATTCTTCGCCTTCAGCCAGTCGGGTGTAACTGTAGGATGAAACCAGAACAGAGGTCTTCCTTCAATTTCAATCCTGTTCTTCAAAAGAAAATCAACTATATCATCCTTTACACCCCAGTTGTAATGTCCTTCCGTCGGTTCGAAAAGTTCATACCAGCTGTCCCATACATAATGCGTCACTGTTGCGAAGTTGAAGAGTTCAGGGAATCTTTTTACAAATTCTTCTGACTTTGCCCATATCATCTGACGGCTTTCACAGCCGAAATGGAAAGGATCTCTTCTATTCATTCTCTGGATTTCACTTTTAGCTCTTTCCAATTCGATTTTTTCACCGGCCCATAAAGCATATTCAAGAGCCTTATCGGATATTTGAGCGCATCTTTCACCATCACTCTGGTGTTTTTTAGCGGCCTCAAAGAGTTCTTCTGAAAGATCAACCAGATGTTTAACTTCCGGAGAAAACAGAGTGCCTGTATTCTCATATTTTTTTCTGACATTTCTGTTTCGTACAACTCTGGTCTTTGCAAATTCAAAGTTCAGGTTCATTTTTCCCAGCTGATCTCTGGTCGAATAAAATTCTCCTCCATTATCAGCAGCAAGCATAATGTAACCAAAGTTTTCTATGAACCACCTGGTATTGATCGAGAATTTTTGGGTTGAGGCTTCCTCCGGAACTATTATTCCTTCCTGCGTCACCTGTACGTTTGTTTTAAAGGGATCCTCAGTTAATATCCGTTAAATATGCAAAATTCATATCAGGCATCCATGGATGAGGATAAGGACGGAAGATAAGATCCGTATCCTTTTTTACCCTTAGCGGTTTTGCCCAGCCTGTAAATAAGGATGAGGAGGCGGCAATTGCAGCAGAGCTTAATGCTCCTGTTTTTATGAAGTTTCTTCTGGATATAGGTTTCATATATTCATAGATTTATTTGAAGTGAGAATTGAATTAAAAATCATCCCCATTTTTTTCTGAGGTACAACAGCCTGTCGTACGCTGCTTTCTTCTCCCCCTTCGGAGAACGAAGCAGTCCGCCTGATTTAAGGAATCCCTTTGGATCTACAAAGTCATACCAGTTGGCTGCCTCAATAAAATTTTTACTATAGCCGTAGGTAAATATGCTTTCAAGCCAGTCAGCCTGTAACTCCTCGTCCCAGTGGCGGTGCCATTCATATGGCTTTGTGCTGAAATCTTCTTCCTGTTCGGTAAATTCCTGCGTAATACCACGCGAGGGAGCTCCGATTTCTGCAAGCTGAACTTTCTTGCCCATATTTTCATAACGCTCAATTGATTGGACAGCTTCGGTAAGGGTTCTGTGAACAAAATAAACCTGGACTCCGATTATGTCGAAGTCAACTCCTGCTTCAATGATTTGTTCGGTAAACTGGTGAGGTGTACGTTGAGGAAATTTTGCATCAAGTTCATGCCATCTGCCTTTCTGCACATAATCGGCAAAAGGACAGCAGTTATTAATAAGCAATCGGATATTGGGATTTGTTTCCCTTGCGGTATTACATGCTAATTTTGTTAATTCAATTGTCTGCTCATGGTTTAATTGAACCTGGTTTGCCCAGTCGTGCATCTCGTTCACAACTTCCCATACTTTGATCCCGTCGCCGTAATGCTCTATTACCTCTTTTACGTGTTTTTCAACGTACCTGAGAAGTTCAGGATAAGTCTTTTTCTCAAGCCATTCCGGTGTAACCCAGGTGTGGGTCCAGAATAGAGGTCTTCCTTCTACTGTAATATCCCTCTTCCTAAGTTCACTCAGAAGTCTGTCACGTTCCCTAAATTTTTTATTCCCTTCTTCCGGCTCGAAATCTATATAATCTCCCTTTAGATAATGAGTGATGGTTGCGTAATTAAACACTTCAGAAAATCTTTCAAGGAAAAGTTCGCTGCTTTCCATTTGGAAATATCCGCGTGTGTCACAGCCGAATAAAAAATCTTTTCTTACCGGGTTATTCCGTATATCAAACCTTGCTTTATCAATCTCTATCATCTCGCTCACAAGCACAGAATATTTTAATGAAGCCTGTGAGAGTTCAGCACATCTTTCAGGATTTTTTTTATTCTTCTCTGCCTCATTAAATAGCTCTTCCGAAAGATCCAGAAGATGATCGATCTCCGGCCCTTGTTCCCAGTTCTGCCCAGTGAACCTGTTTACTCTTTCCCTGTTTCTTATTACCCTGGTTTTAGCTAGTTCATAATTTAGATTCAGTACATTCTCACCGGATGACGATAGGTTATAGTACTCTCCCCCGTTATCAGATGGCATAAACAAAAAACCATAACCTTCAACATTCCATTTTACACTAATTGCAAATTTATTTCTTCCTTCAGTATCCGAGATTTCAATCCCTCTGCCCGTAACCTTGATATCAGAATGGAAGGCATCTCCTTTCTCATCGATTGACATTACAAAGTCAAAAAGGTGAGGGCCTCTTCCTTTCTGAACGAAGTATGGTTTGAATATTAATTTTCCTGCCATATTACTCTATTTAAGTTAATTTCCATTCTTTTTTTAGCTTTAACAGTCTTTCATAAACGGCCTTTTTTTCTCCTTCCGGAGAAGCAATGAGACCTCCGTTTTTAATCCATGAATATGGATCAACAAAATCATACCAGTTCACCGCTTCAATCCATGGTTTGCTGTGAGCCATGGTATAAAGTCCTTCCATCCAATCAGCCTGGAGATCTTGGTCCCAGTTGCGGTGCCATACATAGGGCTCATTTGAAATTTCGAGAGAACCATTCTCAATAGATGTTTTTGATGGACCCGATGAAGCTCCTACTTCAGTCAGCTGAACAGGACGTCCAAACTTCTCAAGTCTTTCTATAAGGATGATCGTATCAGCGAGGTCCCTGTACGGGAAATACATCTGCTGACCTGTTATTGTAAATTCAACTCCATTGTCCACCAGGTCCTGCATAAACTGGTGCGGGGTCCTCTGGGGGTATTTTGCATCAAGCTCTCCCCATTTTTTAAGCTGAACATATTCTGCAAAGGGACAACAGTTGTTGATAAGTCTTCCAACCTTAGGGTTAGTATCTTTAGCAACTTCGCATGCAAGTTTGGTTACATTTGTAATCTGATCCGGAGTCAGCTGGGTTTCGTTCGCCCGGTCATGAGATTCGTTCACAATCTCCCAGGCATACATTCCATCGCCGTAATGGCTTACGACCTCTCGGTGCATGTTTCTCCACATACTTAAGTACTTCATCATAACTTTTATTTCTGAGCCAGTCGGGAGTAACAGTTCTATAAGGCCAGTAAATGGGCCGGCCCTCAACTGTGATATTATTATTTTTAAGCTTTTTGAAGAGAACATCACGTACATCGTACTGAGTATCTCCTTCGGTTGGTTCAAAATCCTGGTAGAATCCGCTCATTAGATAATAGGTGATAGTTGCATAATTAAATGCTTCCGTAAACAGTTCCATAAAGTTTTCCGGATCCATCTGGTAAAATCCCCGTGCGTCGCAGCCTATGAAGAAATCCTTTCTTACACTTTGCTTTTGAATATCAAACCGTGCTTTGTCAAGCTCTATCTTTTCACCAGCCCACATAGCATAAAGCAGAGCTTTCTGAGAAAGTTCTCCGCTCTTTTGGCCATCATTCAGAAATTTTTCTGCTTCTTTGAATAGTTCATCTGAAAGGTTAACAAATGACATAACCTCATACGGAGGGATCCAGCCGTGATTTTTGTGAAGCTCTATTCTTCTCCGGTTTCTCATCACCCTGCTTTTTGCAAGCTCATAATTCAGGTTTAAAGTTTTTGATCCGCCTTTAGGAGGAAGAGTGTAATATTCCCCCCCGTTATCTGCTGTTATGAAGATATATCCAAAGCCCTCCACGTTCCATCGAACGTCAATTCCAAATTTTTCCCGGCCTTCTGTATCCGAGATCTTTATACCGTCTTTGGAAGCTGAAATATTAGAATGAAAAGTATCCCAGTTTTCATCAGATGCATAGGCCCAATCCAGTAAATTAGGGCCTACTCCCCTCTGAACATAATAAGGCCTGAAAACAAGTTCACCCTTTTCGGTGATTGTTCCGGTTCTCTTTTCAGTTATGATTTCTGCGTTTATCCCTGCTATACTGGACTCTTTAAGTATTTGCTTTGCCATAATTTTATTGTTTTGTTATGATTTTAACGGAAGATTATCAAATCTGTTTTTCAATTGTTCAAACCGTATATAAGCCTCTTTTTTCTCACCCTCCGGAGAACGCAAAAGACCCCCGTTTTCCATATAGGAATAAGGATCAACGAAATCAAACCAGTTGCCGGCATGTATATATGGTTTACTGTAGATCAGTGTGTAGAGATCTTCCAGCCAGTTTGCCTGTATGTGTTCGTCCCACGGCTGATGCCATAAATATGGTTCCTGTGAAATCTTAACCTCATCCAGCTTTACTGATCTGTTGGTCGCGCCGCCGGGACAGCCGATCTCAGAGATCTGCATAGGTTTTCCCAGTGAGGCAAGTTTTTCAATGATCAGCACAGTATCCTGCAGATCCCTGTAAGGATAGTACATCTGCTGTTCGAGAATATCAAAATCGATACCCGCTTCAATCAGATCTTTGGAGAACTGGTAGGGAGTTCTTTGGGGGTATTCAGCAGGACTTCCGGAGTAACTGTGCATCTGGACATATTCCGCGAAGGGACAGCAGTTGTTTATAGTTCGTTTAACATCCGGTGCTTCCGCTTTTGCAACATCGTTAATCAGCCTTACAAGTTCAGTGATCTGCTCATGATTCAGATGTAGTTCATTTGCCCAGTCGTGAAGCTCATTCACCAGTTCCATTGCGTAAAGTTTATCACCGAATTTCCTCATAGTTTCTTTTGTTAGTTTCTCAGCGTACTTCATCAGATCATCATATTTCATATTCCGCAGCCAGTCTGGTATACAGCAGTCGTGGAACCAGAACAGAAGCCTCTCCTGGCACTTTATATTTCGTTCGTTCAGCTTATTTATAAGCAGTTCCCGGGTTTCGGGATTTATCTCTGCAGGTCCTGTTTGATAATCCGACATCATTCCGTCACCCTTGGCAACAAAAGTTATATTGGCATAATTGAACAGGTTGCTGAACAAATCGAGAAACTTGTCCTGGTACATCTGATAAAAAGACCTTGCATCGCATCCTATAAAGAAATCACTTCTTCGTCCCGCATGAAGTATTTCAAATCCAGCTTTCTCAAGTTCCATTTTTTCGCTGGCCCATAAGGCATAGAGCAGACCGTTCTGAGCATACTTTGCGCATTTCTCCGGATCAGAATAGTTTTTCTTTGCATCTTCATAAAATTGTTCAGAAAGGTTAACCAGCATCATCACTTCGGTCCCTGGATTCCAGCCGGAGGTAGAAAGGTTTTTCAGCCTGCCCCGGTTCCTTATCACCCTGCTACCGCAAAGTTCGTAATTCAGGTTAAGATCTGTCGTCTTCCCTTCAGGGGGTAGTTTATAAAATTCTCCGTTGTTATCTGCTGTTATATTCGTCCACCCAAAACCTTCTACATTCCATCTTACGTTGATACCGAATTTTTCGGTCCCCTTTGCATCAGAAATAATTACACCTGAATTTTTATCAATATGTATATCTGAGTAAAAGGTATCCCAATTATTATCTGTTGCCCAGCTAAGATCATAAAGATTTGGACCTCTGCCCTCCTGAACAAAATAGGGTTTGAATATCAACTCTCCTTTCTGTGTGGAGATGCCTGTTTTTTTATCCAGCAGAAGAGACGGGGCAGATAATAAAAAACTGGAAGCAGCCAATGAACCTATACCTGCCATAGCAGTATTCGTGATGAATTTTCTTCTGGAAATTTTTTTCATTTTTTTATTTCTCTCAGTTTTTCACTAACTCAATTTTACGGGGTTCTGATACTTTCAGATTCAGCCAGATGAAAGCCAGGGCTGCAAATATTCCGGCTATGATGAACACAGCATTATATCCGAAATCCGATGCTATCCATCCTCCGAACAAACCTGAAAGGATGAATGGGGCTGTAATCAGGTTGGTCAGAGATATATATGTAGGCCTGTCATCCTCCCTGCAGATCTCTGCAATGATTGTAAGCCTTGAAACCTGCGTCAGGGTTATCGTAAGCGCCGAAGCTGCAAAACAGATAAAATATATTTCAACCACGGGTGAAAGCAGGGCAGCTAAACAAGCAGCGAATGTAAATACGGATGACCAGACGAGGTTTAACTTATGCCCCTTTTTATCCGCCAGATAACCGAAATAAAGACTGCCGAATGTCATGCTAAGCATCATAATTATTGTAAAAAAGCCTGCATATGCGTCTGGGAGATTAAATTTTTCAATTGCATTAACTGCAAGAAATGCATTCGACATCAGAGCAATCATCATCAGTGAATCAGCAATTATAAAGTTTCTAAAATTCTGTTCTTCTTTGATTATTGTACTCAGACGTTTAAGGAATTCTTTATATGTAAAATTCGACTGCGGGTGATTAGGATGATCTTCTTTCAGAAAAGTAAGAAAAGTGTATGAAAACATCATTATTATAAATGCCAGCAGGAATAACAGAGAGAAATTTTCGGGGTAACTTATATTATCGAGAATAAGAGATACAACCCATCCTCCGAATATTCCCATTGCTGCGCCTAGTACAGAGCGGTATGCGAATAATCTTCCTCTGAGCTGTACGGGAGTAATTTTCGATATTAAATCAAACCAGCCCGGAAGATTTATACTTCCTCCGAATGCCGCAAATGCAAGTCCTATGAAGATGATTATAAGGGCTGTTGAGTTATCAAGGCTGTCAACCAGGAAATAAGATAGAAAAGCAAGAACAAGCCATGGAATTCTCTGCACTAATGCAGTTTTAAGCATCCAGGGCTTTTTGTAACCCAGTTTACGCACGTAGTTTGATACGAAAATCTGCGGGAAGTTGAATCCCACCGACCATATTACAGGAATCAAACCGACTGCAATGTCACTGCCGCTTATTTTCTTTATGAATACAGGCAGAACTGTCTGCAGAGAGACAAAGCTCATTGCAAAAGAATATACCGATCCATCGAAGACATTCAGAAAGAAATTTATTTTAACCTTTTCGTCTCTGAAATGTTTGGACTTGAAAACATCAGGCAATATAGACCTGCACCTCCCGTGCGCCGAGTTTTAAGTTAAGCTTATATTCTCCTTTCTCCTTCCGGGGCTTCGCTTTTGTTCCTGAAAATTGTTCGGTATATGTTTTCCC
>CAWIUG010000048.1:0-9623 GCA_963839165.1 uncultured Bacteroidota bacterium
CCGACCTGTATATTTTGGAAAAGTGACAACCCTTAAAGGAATTAAGGATATGGGATCAGGATCTGACCCACAATTCCTCGGAGGATACGCAGAAGGGGTTAAAGTCGGCTGGTTAAAAAGTATGCACTATCCAGATTATTCAGCCCTCGCCGGATCCGGCGCCACATTTAATAAAGACTTATGGTTGAAATTTACAGCAGATGGAAAGGTGACTTATAGGGTCAGAACGGGTAATGGCGGATCAAATCCCGGCCAGGACAGCACCAAATATGGACCGCCCACAACCGTCCCTATCTCAACCTTAGCTCCAAACGGAGTTATATATAATAAAGGAGCTGACATATTTATGTCAGGTACACTTAGCGGCTATATCACGGTCGTCTCGGAAGGAAGTTCAGGGGGAGGCTCGGGCAACGTATATCTGGAAGGTGATATGATCTATAAGACTGATCCGATGATTCCAAATGGAAGCGGTGGATACGATGTTAACCCTGCATCGCTGGATGCTGATGGAAAAGCATTAGACATGCTTGGTATTATTGCCACTAATGATATCCTCGTCTCGACATCCGGAAACCTTGGTGGAGCTATTAATAATGTAGTGAATAAAGATATTCAGATTGACGGAGGCATTTTCTGTAACTCCGGTGGTTTTAAAGTTCAGGGATTGGGAAGTTCTCCGGCTAATGTTCCGCTCGGGAGTATTTTTCTTCAGGGATCGATGACTGCGGGTAAGGAGGAAGTTGTAGCACAGTTTAGTAAAAATACTTTAACTGCAGGTTATAATAGGCACGTAATTTTTGATGAGAGATTAGCAACCGGACCGCCAACCTGGTTTCCTTACCTTGATTATTACCGGGTAATATCGTGGCTGGAATAAAAATAAATCTCATTTAAGGAATAGTATCTAATACGAGACAAAACAATGGTCAGATATTATATTTTTAACAAAAAAAAGTGTGGCATAGAATTCTTTAATGAAATAGTTAATGGAAATAAAAATATATAAAAGAGTTTTAACGAGGGAGAGTGTGAGGGCAGCAGGTCGAACTCTCTGTTAAATAATACATAACTAAAACACATTCACAAACATTTAGAGGAGGTCCGTAATGGGACAACAACAATTATTGCTCATAGTACTCGGTGTCATCCTGGTTGGCGTGGCAGTAGTACTTGGTATTCAGTATTTCGGCGTTGGTGCTGAAGAAGGTGCAAAAGATGAACTAGTAGCTCATTCATTAACTATCGGTGCGAATGCACAGGAATGGTTTAAAAAACCAGTTGCAATGGGAGGTGGTGGACTTAACTTTTGCAGGCTTTGATAACTGAATTCAGTGGCCTAATTTGCAGCTAAATTACGGACATTCAACCAATGGTGACTATATGCAATCAGTGACGAGTGACAGCTGACAGGTAATTACGATAACCGCAACACCAAATTAGCTGACTATACTTGGACAGTTATACATGCACAGTTACAGAACTGGTATTTCAACAGTAATAACTCAATAGTAATCTAATTTATATAAAATGATTGAATTAAAATTTACAGCAGAAAAGATAGATGGACAGATAGTCGGCGGCGTTATTGCCGCCGACTCTGTTTCCTCTGCAAAGCAGAAAGCAAACCTGATTGCAGTGCAGAATAATTTCCATATAAAAAAGCTGGAAAGAAAGAGCACTTTTGTTTATAAAGTACGGAGGGGAAATGAAAAACCTGTAACAGGTGAACAGAAAGCATTTAATAAAGAAGAAGTTATTTCGGCATTAACTCTTCTGGGATACCAGGTAGTAGGCGTCAACAAAAAAATTGTTGATATACAAATGAAGCCATCAATGGCAGATATCTTAATGTTTGTTAAAGTCTGCTCTGATATGCTGGATGAGAAAATGTCTTATGGAGAAATACTTTCTTTTGTTATAAATGATACCCGTAATAAAGTTTTAAAAGAGACACTTAAAGAAATCAGTAAAGATCTTGAAGCAGGGGGAGGACAGCGAAGCTGCTTTTATGAAGCATAAAAATATTTTCGGATATTTTACTGCTTTTATGCTTGGGACTTGCTTCAAAAAGCGGTAATATGGCAGAAGTTTACAGGGCAACTGCAAAATTCCTTGAGAGAAGATATGAATTTAAAAGAAGTTTACGCAGTGCTTTAATAACTCCCTTAGTAACAGTTCTAGTTCTAAATGCTGCAGTTATATGGTATGTTGCATATATTTTTCCGGCAACTGCAGAACTTTTTCTAAGATATAATATGAAACTACCGCCAATGACTCAGTTTACTCTTGATATGTCGTACTGGCTTCAGGCTAATGTTTGGTATTTAATAGCTGCGATTGTTATACCAATAATAGCAGGGATATTTACTTACAGACATCCACGCGGAAGAGTCTGGTTCGATAAGCAGTTATTGAGACTCCCTATGATCGGGGAAATAATGCATAAAACATATATAGAAATATTCTGCAGGGTGTTTTATACCTTATATTCGGGCTCTGCCGTCAGTATTCAACCTATTAAAATTGGCGCAGAGGCAATGGGAAATAAATATCTGGAAGAGAAAATTAAAAATGTCGCTCTTCCTATTATGATGAATAAAGGAATTGGAATATCTGATGCATTAATCGCTACAGGAGTATTTCCGGAAACAGCTATCTCAAAATTCAGGCAGGGAGAGGAAACGGGAAATATTAAAAAAGCAGCAATACAACTGGCAAATTATTATGAGAGTGATACAGTATACCGTTTAAAGAATTTTATAGAATGGGTACAGATAGTAATAGCTTTATACATACTCGTTGTGATGATATTGTTAACAGTAGTTTCTGCAGAGACTGCGATAATTAGCCCGACTAAACCCGGCGTAAAGGATTTGACAAGATAGTGAGAAAAAGCATAATGAGTGAAAATACATTAGAAATACAGACTGAAAAGAATTACGATATTGACAATGACGCTGCCAATAAGCTGGGTTATATATTATTAAAAAAGGGATTGATAGATTCAAAAACTCTTGTCAAAGCAGTTGTTGCTAAAAGAAATGAGAATCTTCACTCAAACGGGAATGGCAAACCTAAAAGAAACTTAGCACAGATACTTGTACAGGATTTCAAATATGATCACGACAGCATATATCGTGAAGTTGCAAATCTTTATGCGTTCCGAACTTATGAGATAAATCCTGATGAAGATAATACAGACCAACTGGAGAAGATTAAAAAGCTTATAAATAAGTTTAGTGATGACCTGAAGAGACAAATGGTCACACATAAGGTCATCCCTCTAAAATATGACGAAAAGATTCCTGATAAAATTATTCTTGCAGCAGTAGATCCGACTGTTAGAGAGATACCGAAAATAGCTTACAGTCTGAATGCAAAAAGTTATGACGTTTGGTATTTGCCGATTCAGAAATATGAACAGTTAATAGAGTTTTTAATCCCCCAGGAAAATGAGTACCTGAAAAACATTGAGGAAACCTACGATTACACAGAGGTAAGAGAAGAGGGTTCCATAGATGAGGGATTGCTCGAAGTCGAAATAAATAAGAGTGCCTTAATTAATCTTTTTGAGGGTGCCCTGGTGGAATCCGTCCGAAGAGGAGCAAGCGATCTTCACGTTATTCCTATAAGCAGTAAAACAACTGATATAAGTTTCAGGGTTGACGGCAGACTTAGCTTATGGCATCGCCAGGAGAATACTCTTCCCGAGGCCGTTATAGCCGTTGTTAAGGATAGGGCGCGAGGGTTGGATAGGTTTGAGAGAGAACAGGGTCAGGATGGATTTATTCAAAGAGAAATTGACGGACATCTTATCAGATTCAGAGTATCAATCCTTCCGATCGCAGGTTCTGAAATTAAAAATAGATTTGAGAGTGTAGTTGTAAGAGTTCTGGATGACAGAAAAGTAATTACGGACCTTGATGAACTGGGTCTGGTAGGATATGCAAGACTATCCTTCGAGAAGGCAATCAGCAAACCCCAGGGAATGGTTATCCTGACAGGTCCTACAGGATGCGGTAAAAGTACTACTATCATCGCAGCTCTACACCATGTAATGGATCCATCATTAAATGTCCTTACGGTTGAAGATCCTATTGAATATGTCATAAAGGGTGCACGGCAAATAAAATTAAGTCATAAAATGAATTTTGATCAGGCGATCAGGTCAATCCTGCGTCATGATCCGGATGTAGTGATGGTAGGTGAGATCAGGGACAGAGAAACAGCGGATATTGCAATAAAGCTTGCAAATACAGGGCATTTAACATTTACTACGCTCCATACAAATGATGCTCCGAGCGTTGTTTCCCGACTTTACAAGATGGGGATCGAACCTTTTCTGCTAGCATACGCAATAAATGTTATTGTTGCTCAAAGACTAGTCAGGAAACTTTGTCAGAAGTGTAAAAAACAAATTGATCATCCGAGTGACCAGTTTTTAACGAGGTTAAAACTTAACCCTGATGAATGGAAGAACTATAAGGTGTATGAACCTAATGGGTGTGATAAATGCGGTCATACGGGATTCAGCGGAAGACTGGCTATCCATGAAACTTTATTTTTTACTAAGGAACTTAGCCAGTTAATATTTAATGCAGGAGATAAGATCGATGAGGAAAGTATCCGTGCGGCAGCTAAAAAAGACGGAATGCTTACTTTAAGAGAATCCGGATTTGAAAGGGTAAGAATGGGACTGACATCATTCGAAGAGGTTCTCTCCAATACGGCAGATGATTAACAAAAATAAGAGATCGTAAAATGCCTTTAACAGTATCAACAATAAAAACAAATCCAAGGAATATTGTTCCTCCTGAGGCAAAGAATGTACTTCAGAAATATATTTCAAAGATACCCAGGTTCTTAATGGGTCCTGACAGGGTGAGCTTCCTGATGGAACAGTTTAAAGAAATGGATAATGAAGAGCGCTTTCATCTGATGGAGGTGATGAATAACCTTCTTAAGGTGATGACAGATATGGAAGCCTCCGATATTGAATTGGGGGGATATGGAACTGAGGATTTTGTTTGGTTCAGGATTTACGGGAAAAAAGAACCGGTAATGGAACTACCCAAGTTTACAAATGATGAATCGGCTTTAATAATATTATCGATCCTTAATGACAAACAGAAACAGGTTCTAGAGAAAATACGCAATTTGGATTTTTCGTACACATTTGAATATGTGAATAGTCAGTATGCCCGTAAGAACGGAAATCACGCAGAAATCCGTTTCAGAGGTGACGCATTCTTCGATGTCGATTGCCTCGCAATGAATATGCGTTCTATAGTCCCTGATCTGAGAACGCTTGACCAGCTTGAATTTCCATCCAATGCCCTTAAGGTTTTGTCATATAATTATGTAAAGCAGGGATTAATTTTAATAACGGGTATTACCGGTTCGGGAAAATCCACTACCCTGGATGCAATAGTCGACTGGCATAATGATAATTCAAATGCTCATATCGTTACCATTGCCTCCCCTCTTGAATATGTACACAGATCAAGAAAGTGTATAATCAGGCAGAGAGAAGTAGGCAGGGACGTGTTGACATTTCATGAAGGTGTCGTGCAGGCGTTAAGGCAGGACCTTGATATAATGGTAATCGGAGAAATGAGAGATCCGGCAACGATAATGGCGGCACTTGAGGTAACCGATACCGGTCATAAGGTGTTTTCAACTCTTCATACTTCCTCTGCGGTTGAATCATTGGACAGAATAGTAGCCGAAGTTCATAAGAATGAACAGGAAAGGGTAAGATACAGACTTGCAGATGTTTTGACAGCAGTTGTATCTCAAAAGCTGGTTCCCGCAATTGACGGTAAATTAATAATGGCAAAGGAAATCCTCATTGTTAATCCTAACGTAAGGGCTGCTATTAAGAACAATAATACCGGCGAAATTTATATGATGATAAACCAGGGATCACTTTCAGGAATGATTACTATGGAGCAGGATCTGAAAAGATTATATATGGAAAGAAGAATATCACTGGAAATGGCACTTCAGTATGCTAATAATAAAGAATTATTCAGACAAATAATCGGAGCATCGAGCTATGAGTAAGATAGCATGTCTATATTTTGAAGGTAACGACAGCAAAGTTGCACTATTCGAGAAAGAGAATGGTCAGCTCAAAATGCTTAAAGCTGAGTCAATTGATACCTCACTTGCTTTTTCTGAGCAGAAGGCGGGAGAAAAATCGAATGGCTCAGGGAAATCGAAAGATAAATATCAATATAATTTTGTACTGGAAGAATCCGCAGCTTTTAACAGAACTTTTCTGACCAAACTTAACGATTTTTTCCTTGGTGAGGATTTATCTAAATGTAAATTCATTCCAATTCTTTCTGAGCCGGCTATTTATTTCCAGAAAGTAAATGATGAAAAAGATCTTGCATCCTTAAACATTAATGCTAAAGGTAAAATAGTAACCACTATCGACTTTGTTCAGCTTTATGATGATTCGAAACTAGCGGTATATCCATCGGGACAAAGCAGCTACCTGCAGGCAATTGATTCTCTCGCCAGAATGAACAACCGCAAGTTCTTTAAGATACCTACTGTAAAAAGTGCCGAAATCTCACTTGCGTCATATGTTGCAAGAAAGAAAATATTTGCAGATAAAGAAACGACTTTAGTACTGTACGTTGGAAAAGAATATTCAAAACTAATTTTCCTGAGAAGCAATAAGATTTTCCACATTGGATCCACTTTATCAGTCGGGAAAAACAGTTTTAACGCGCATAACGTTATCGTCAGCAAAATACTTCTTGAGATGGAGCATGGAGCAATTAACAGTATCGAGAATATTGTCATCTGCGGGGAGGATGAATCGGAAGATCTTTTAGTTGTAGTAAGTGAAGCATATCCTGATGCAAAAGTTACGTTCCAGGAAATCGAATCGATGGAGACGGAGGGTGTTGATTCATTCAGCACCGAATCTGCTTTTATTGTGCCTGCAGCGGTAGCGGAAGAATATTTTGCCGAGCTCGATAAAAAACTTGAGGGTATAAACCTCCTGCCGAGCTACATAAAGGAAGAGCAGAAAGTTTTCCAGCTTGGATGGCAGGGATACCTGATGCTTGGACTCATAGTTCTTTCAGCAGCATTCTTCATTAATAAAACATTTTCAAATATCGTTTCATCGAAAGAAAAAGATACGGAGATAAGTAAGCTATTGTTAATGGAAGCTCAGAATAAAGCCGTAGTTGAAAAAATTAAATCTTATGAGAATAAGATCCAGAACGTTGACCAGACCAAGAACGTACTAAATCAACTTTCCAGCGGGACAGGGATTTTGAGTGTTCAGATGAAAAAATTGTCCGGCTTTGCCAATCAGAAAAGAAATATGTGGATGAACCAGCTGACTATGGATAAACAGAAAAACGTTAAACTGGGCGGATTTACTTTTTCAAGGATTGTAGTGAAGGATTTATCCGATTCTTATAAGGGAGCCATCCTGCAGAATATCCTATATGAGCCATTGCGTGATACCAGAACATTTAAGTTTTCTATTGATGCCGGAAACCTGATGGGAGGAGTTCAAAATGAAAAAAAGAAATAAATCGTTAATAATTCTAATAGTTGTATTCGTTCTGATTACAGCGGCAGGAAGCATTTATACCTTAGGAATTCAGCAAAAGGATCTTGATATAAAAGACCAAAAGCTTGTTAAATTGAGAGCTAATTATTCAAGTATTGAAACACTGCAGATCCAGCTCAAAAAAGCTGAGGAAAATGTAGCCGTTGTAGATTCATTACTCTTTTCAGGTAAATTCACCATACCTCAGAATCTGCCTCAATCCAATTTTTTCAATTTTGTTGATTCTTACAGCGGGGATTATTCTCTCTATACATTTACCAACACGGAGTACGTTAGTACAGGTGTAGAGAACGGTTTTAATTTTTACATATTCAAGGTGAGCGGAAACGGTTCATTTGAAAATGTATATGGATTAATTTATGCCATTGAACACAGCAAAGAGTTAAAGAAGATAGAATCAGCTAACGTATCCGGAACCACCAGCGTTGATGAAAAAGGCATACCTCATTACCTGGTGAAATTTGAATTAGAAGTTAAAGTATATTATTCCTCAAGCGACAGATACGCTGAAGTTAATTATAATGAAAATGATCTTAGAACAGGCGGACTATACGATGCTTTCTTTCCGCTGGTTAGAAATGAAATACGTCCCAACGTAAATAATCTCCCTGATATTCAGGATGCAACTTTGATCTCACTGGTACCACAAGGTGCATTCATTTCTGATTCGAAGGGAAATACCTTACTGCTGAAGAAAGGCGATTCTGTATACCTGGGATACCTGATGGATATCGACTATGAAAATGAAACGGTAACCTTCGTATTAAATAAGGGGGGAATAATAGAGTACCAGACCCTCAAAATAGGGAAGAAAAATCAAAAAGAAGGACAACAACAATGAAATTTCCTGTAATCTTAATTTTAATCCTGATATTCATCTACCCTGTACAGGCACAGCAGGAGCTGGAAAAAAAGTTATCCGGGGAATATAACCACTGGAGCTTGTTTCCATATCGCAGTATGCCAGCTTGACCAGGCGGTTAAAATGCAAGTGCGGTCAGCGAGCTAGTATCCGGGAAAAGTATAGTCTCAACGGTTCAGATATCCTCCCCTATCGGGGTAGAAATCAAAGAAGATGCCGTACCTGGATGCTTTGAACCTGATAGTAAATGCTGAAAATCTGATGTATGAGGATAAGGAAGGTTCTATTGTTATAAAAAATAAGGGGAAACAGGAGGAAGAGAAAATAGATGAAGATACCTTCCGCTGATCTTAAATGCCAGGGAGGTTAAAATATCGGCGATATTTTTTGAAGCTGATATTCAGAACTCATTGGATAGAAAATGACTGGGATTGGTTTTTTTCAAAAGATGGAGTTAATGTTGGAACCACCCTTCGAACTCAGGAGCGACAGTACCGGAACAGCAAACTCAAACGCAGGGTAAACCTCCAGAGTTTAATATTAATTCGCTTACCGATTTTAAGATGGGAGGATGTGGTTGGGAGTGCTACAGCTATGTTCAGGTTTTTTGAATCACAGAACCTGGGGGAAATTATTGCAAGTCCCACTATTTCGGTAAGAGACAGGCAGAAAGGAAGGATACAGATTGGTTCTGATTTTTCAATTAAACAAAGAGATTTTTCAGGAAATGTTATCGATAAGTTCTATTCTGCTGGCTCGATAATAAATGTGGTACCGTACGTCTACTCTAAAAAGGGAATAGATTATATTCTTTTGAAGCTTGAAGCTGAAAGGAGTTCATTCTTTCCATCCGAGTTGACAACTGAAGTTAAGAAAACTTCCGCGAGTTCTGATGTTTTATTGCTTGACGGAGAGGAAACTGTAATAGGTGGACTTTATATAAATGAGGAAACTATTGCAAGAACCGGAATTCCTTTCTTAAAGGACCTCCCATGGTGGGTCCTTGGAATAAGATACCTGACAGGCAGCGATAAGACTGTTATAACCAAGAAAGAGGTTATAATACTGCTTAGGGCCGAATTACTACCAACTCTTGAAGACCGATTCATATCAATCCAAAAGCAGAACCTCATAAAGCAGAAATTAGAAAAA
>CAWIUG010000049.1:0-418937 GCA_963839165.1 uncultured Bacteroidota bacterium
CAATGTCATATGAAAATCCTGAGGAATTTAAAAGAGTTTTTGAGAAATACGGACCTGCGAAAATTGTAATCTCGCTTGATGTTTTAAATGATGAAATGATCGTACGAGGAAGAAAAATTAAAACAGGAATTAACTATCTCGACTATGCAAAAAAATTAGCGGAATTCGGTGTAGAGAGGTTCATTATAACCGATGTTGAGAGAAATGGAACTATGTCAGGGCCAAATCTGGATCTTTCAAAAAAAATAGCTAATGCCACAAAGCAGAAAGTTACGGTCTCAGGTGGGGTAAGGAATAAGGATGAACTTATGGATATTCAGGCTCTGATTCCTTTGGGCATAGATTCAGTGATTGTGGGAAGGGCTCTGTATGAAAACCGGTTTCCCTGCCAGAAATTATGGCGTGTTGCTGAAGCAGGTTTATTCAACTAATGGAGTGAGAATGGAAAATCAAAGAAAAGTAGTGCATAGTAGTTTCTGGTCTAATTTTTTTAAATCACCTACTGAAAAAGTGGATTTGCAAAAATCCCTGCTCTCAATACCGATTTTTAGCAGACTCACTCGAAGAGAATTAGCAATGTTGATGAATATTATCCATAATAGAACGTATGTTGCCGGAGAATTTATTTTTTATCAGGGTGATCCTGGATTAGGATTATACCTTATACGGGATGGGGAAGTTACAATTCAGCGCAAAAAGGAAAATGAGGAAATTGTTTCTCTTGCTTCCTTCACAAAAGGCGATTTTTTCGGAGAACTGGCACTTATTGATGGTGAAAAGCGTTCAGCTTCTTCTGTAAGCAGTTCGGATACAAGACTAGCTGTAATATTTAAACCCGACCTTGATGAATTTATCGAAAATTATCCTAAAAGCGGTATTAAAATTCTCAGGGGTATTTCTGAAATAATAGCAACCAGGTTAAGAAAATTAAATGAGGACAACTTTAACCTGCAAAATAAATTAGAAATTAAAATGGAGACGACCTATGGAACCTGATATTTCCAAAGTGCTTGTTCCAATTGATTTTTCTGATTATTCAAAAAGCGCATTAAAATATGCAGTCAGCTTTGTAAAACACTTCAAAGCACAGTTGATTCTGGTATACGTTGTTGAACCGGTAATATATCCACCAGATTTCAGCATGGGACAGATTGCCATTCCTTCTGTTGATCTTGATATGGACAAACGGGCAATGGAAGAACTAAATAAACTCGCGGAACAGGAAATTCCCCCTGAAATAAAAGTTAAGTCGATTGTGAAGACTGGAAAACCTTTTCTAGAGATAATTGAAACAGCCGGTGAACAGAATGTAGATTTGGTTATAATTGCTACTCACGGTCATACCGGTATGGAACATATACTTTTCGGAAGCACCGCTGAAAAGGTTATCCGTAAAGCACCTTGCCCTGTTTTAACGCTTAGAGAACCGATAAAGGGTTTTTTATTTAAAGATGAATTGAAGAAGGAAAAAGAAAAAGTTTGATTAGTTCTTTCTGTCTATCACGAAATCTACCAATCCTTCAAGTGCAATTTTAGCTGGAGAATCTGGAAATAACTTCAGCGATTCTTTAGCTTTTTCCGAATAATCATGCGCAGTTTTCAATGCATATTCGATACCACCATTATCCCTGACAAAGTTTATAATCTCACGAGTATCACCGTTTCCATTATTATTTTTAATCATTCGCCTGATTTTATCAGCTTCAGTCTTCGGAACTTTCTTTAAGGAATAAATCAGAGGCAGCGTTATCTTCTTCTCTTTTATGTCACCTCCTACAGGTTTGCCCGTTATCTTTGAGCTGCCCTCATAATCAAGAATATCATCCCTTATCTGGAAAGCCATACCGATTGATTCCCCGAATTTTTTCATTGCCTGATGGTATTCAACATTTTCCGAAGCACTCATCGAACCTATCATACAGCATGTTTCAAGGAGTGAAGCTGTTTTATCCGATATAACCTTGAAATAAGTTTCTTCATCTATATCCAGTTTACGTGTTTTCTGAATCTGAAGAAGCTCACCTTCCGACATCCTCCTTACTGCGTTAGTGATAACTCCAAGAAAATCAAAATCTTTGCCTTCTACCGCAATCATCAGACCCCGTGAGAGCAGATAATCACCCATAAGCACAGCAGCTTTATTCTTGAAAATTGCATTTATCGACCAGAATCCCCTTCTTTTATCGGCATTATCAACGACATCATCGTGTATCAGGGTTGCAGTATGAAGCAGTTCTACAAGCACTGCACCCCGGTAGCTTCTCTCCGATACACCTCCTGATAATTTGGCTGAAAGAAGTACGAGCAATGGCCTAATTTTTTTTCCCTTCTGACGTATAACATATCTGGCAATAAGGTCCACAAGCCCGACATTGCTCTTCATGGATTTCTTAAACAGGCGTTCGAATTCTTCAAGCTCAGTTTTTATGGGATGACTTATTTCACTTAAAGCTCTTTTTATCAATGTTTTTTCGCTGCTAATTTTGAAATGAAAATACTTATTTCATACAATAAAACCAATGGAACAGCCAACACTACCTGGGAGACAGGATCAGTTCCGGGAGTTAAAAATGCAGCAAGGACCATTATTATAACAATAGCATGCTTCCTGTATTTTTTCATGAAGGCGGGAGTAAGTATGCCCAGTTTCGTAAGAAAAAAAGAAATCATCGGTAATTCAAAAACTACACCTGCTGCAAGTATTACACTGATAATAATTGACACATATTCATCGATAGCAAATTCATTCTTAATTAGTTCTGTCCCAAATTCCCTCACGAATTTAAAGGCGAGGGGAATCATAGCAAAATACGCAAACAAGATTCCTATCAAAAAGCTGATTGTACTATAGAATACTATGAGCAGGATATACTTTCGTTCTTTTTTACGCAGAGCAGGAGAAATAAACTTCCATAGCTGATAGAATAAATTGGGGAGACTGAGAATCACACCT
Organism: uncultured Bacteroidota bacterium; assembly: GCA_963839165.1. Taxonomy (GTDB): domain Bacteria; phylum Bacteroidota; class Ignavibacteria; order Ignavibacteriales; family Ignavibacteriaceae; genus DATFVA01. Next base: position 2,954 of record CAWIUG010000049.1, read on the forward strand.
CCTATCAATGCTACCTGGAAGTAGAGAAAAAGCTGGCCGAATGGTTTCAAGTTCTGTAACTGAAGCCCGTTATCTTTAGCGGGCTTTAAGAGGATATCTACTACAAGAAAATCAGCAAATATCCAGCAGATTATCGCTCCGACCACAATCCCGATTATCGAATAAATTAGTCTCCATCTTAGTTCTTCAAGATGGTCAAGGAAGGTCATTTCGACTTCATTTGCCTCTTCTTCTATCAGGTCGGGACTGTTAAGTTCTTTAGTTGCCACGGTACTTATTTCAGCTTAATCCTGCATATAGTGGAAATTTTGAACATAGGTTCTTTACCTCAACTCTTATCTCTTCAAGCTTTATATCATTCTCGATGTTCTTTACGGTTGAATCGATAAAACCAGCAATAAGCGACATTTCATTTTCTTTCATTCCTCTGGTGGTTACCGCAGGAGTGCCTATCCTGATACCGCTCGTTACGAAAGGACTTCTGGTATCAAATGGAACCATATTTTTATTCACGGTAATACCAGCTTTTTCAAATGCATTTTCGGCTAATTTACCAGTGATATTCTTATTTGTGAGGTCGATAAGCATCAGATGGTTATCTGTTCCGCCTGATATGAGGTCGAAATCATATTTTGAAAGTCCTTGAGCAAGTGCTTTAGCATTGTTAATTACCTGGCCGGCGTATTCCTTAAATGAATCCTGCAGAGCCTCTCCGAAGGCTACCGCTTTAGCCATTATGATATGCATGAGAGGGCCACCCTGAATCCCCGGCATCACTATGCTATCGAGAATTTCCGACATCATTTTTATCCGGTCTCCCTTCGGCGTCTTCTTTCCCATCGGGTTCTCATAATCTTTTCCCATAAGGATTATGCCCCCTCTGGGTCCGCGTAGCGTTTTATGGGTTGTAGAGGTTACCACATCACAGAATTTTAGGGGATTTTCAAGGAAACCTTTAGCAATAAGACCAGCAGGGTGAGCCATATCGCACATCAGAAAAGCACCAATTGAATCAGCGATCTCTCTAAATCTACTATAATCCCATTCTCTTGGATATGCACTGGCACCAGTAACAATGATCTTTGGTTTTTCCTTCTTCGCAAGATCAGCGATATGGTCATAATCCAGTGTTTTGGTTTCTTTATTCAGCAGGTACCCGATTGCATGGTAAAGCTGACCTGAAAAATTCACAGGCGAACCATGTGTTAAGTGGCCGCCATGAGCCAGACTCAGACCCATTATCTTATCTCCCGGGTTCAGCATTGCCATATACACAGCCATATTTGCCTGGGAACCACTATGCGGCTGAACATTTACATATTCAGCATCAAATAACTTCTTTAATCTTTCTCTGGCAAGGTTCTCTGCCATATCAACATATTCACATCCACCGTAGTACCTTTTTCCAGGGTATCCTTCTGCATACTTATTTGTGAGGACAGATCCAGCTGCCTCAAGAACAGCTGGACTGACAAAATTTTCTGAGGCTATAAGTTCAAGTTTTTCCTGCTGTCTCTGGGTTTCAAGTTTTAAGACTTCAAAGATTTTTTGATCTTTTTGAATATTTGAATAATCCATTTTAATTCACTGATTTTGTAAATATTGAATAATTTTCAGTTAGAAAATATAACAAATAAAAAGAAAAGGTTCCGGGTGTAAACCTCGGAACCTTCTCTTGAATTCAATAAATAAATCAGATTTATGGAACTGTTACGCTTTTACCGATCCAGGTATAACAGTCTCCTGAAGGTGATACAGTCTGGCCTGACTTATATTTACGGAAAAAATAATCTTCCTGCGTTGGGATGGAACCGGACAGGGCATTTATTCTTTCCCGTGCTTGTGTAAAATTAGGATCTATTGACAATGCTTTTCGGTAAGTATCAACTGCAATCTGGTACACAACCTTTGCGTTAAAATCAAATGTGCAGTTTCGGGCCGCTTGTTCATAAAGTAGTCCTTCATAATACACTGCCTGTGCCCAGCCGTTTCCGATATCATTCGCCTTCTGGAATTGGGTTCTGGCTGCGGCAAGCTGTCCCTTGTCTTTGTAGACAAGTCCCAGGTTCAGATAATGGTTCTTATTCTGAGGATCTAGCTGGATGAGTTTCTTGTAAGCCTCTTCAGCTTTATTAAGCTGATCAGTTTTTTGATAAGCCTGGGCAAGTTGTGTCCAGTAGTTTACCGATTCCGGTGACTGCTGCACTAGAAATTCAAGAGGAATAATAGCTTCCTGAAAGTTATTTGCTTTCATCGCGGTAGAAGCGTATTTCCAGGCTTTTTCAGGATTCTCTTTATCATTCTCCCAGTTCTTTTTTGTCAGGGCTACAAGCTCATCGATATTTTCTACCAGACTCTCAAGTTCCTGTGGCCATTGGGGGTCGTCGGGATATTTATCACTTAGTTTAGTATACAAATCAATGGCTTTCGATTTGTAATCATTCGAATCGGAAGCATTGTTTTTATAGAGCTGACCTAATTTATTATAATAATAAGGATCAAGATCCGGGTTATATTGAATGGCGTGCTCATAATCTGCAATTACACTGTCTGCAGGAACGTTCAACCACGATTCTTCAACAAATGCTTTCCTTGCTTCGAAATAACCTTTCGCATCCGGATTGTATTTTTCTGCCATGTTATAGAGATAAGTAATTGTATCGGCAATAGCCTGTTTTTGCTCAGGTGCGGTATCGGTAGAATCATGGAGATACCAGAGAGCTTCTTCCATTTTATAATATATATATTTAGAAAATTTTGATGGATTCATGCCGAGTACCTGCCAGCCGTAAGGTACTGCACTCTGATAATCTTTATTCTTATAATATTCTGAGAACAAACTGTAGAGTTCAAGTATCTTTGTAGAATCATCAGGAACCTCTGTAACGATATTGCTCTTCGGGAAAGCGGAAAATACACTTAGAAGAAGGAAGAGCACTGTCATTGCAGTTAACCTGGAGAATTTATCGGAATTATTTTGTGTGGACTCTTTCATTTTTATTTTTCCTCTCGAATAAACCAAATGTCACCGAGGCTGATTGTTAAATATGCTTTTAATATATTTTCTTTATAGAGACCGGGATCATTCGCGCCTCGGATAGCATATTGAAGACCCAGATCTAGTGTATTTGCTGTACTCAATGGTAATGAAAAGCCTCCTGAAACAGAATATTGATTGATTCCTTCATTATTCACTAAATACTGTGTCTGTTCAAAACTTAAACCTGCACGCCAAATTATTTGTTCCCAAAAAGACGTTCCTAACGATATCTGTGGTGTATATTCAAAGCCTGCACTTATTTTTGAAGAATTTCTCAGGTTTTCTGAACCTTTGTTGTTAAAGGTGTACTTCTCCCATGCCTGAATAGCATAGTCGAAAGTTAGTAAATATTTCTTATTTACCACAAAACTTAATCCAGCGCTAATCCTTCCTGGAATTTTCATATTTACAATCCCTGTGGTTACCGTATCTGTTCCCAGGGTTGTACTTGAGGTCAGGACTGTATCAGTTTTTAAATTAGAAATGTAATTATATGATAAGCCGAATCTGAAATTTGTGATCCCATTCATGTCGAAAGCCGCAGCCAGGTCGGGAGAAAGTAAGCCAACAGTCGATCCCAGACCCTTCGGGCGGTATTCATTTGTGTAAATAGCATCAGCATTTGATTGATCCGAAAAAGTTATTGAGGAAGTATAATCTATATTTCCAAAATAGTAATCGAATGTGGCGCCAATACTTAAATCAAAAGGTAGTCTATAGGAAGAACCGATGAATAGCTTTGATAATCCTCCTTTTCCTTTATACGCAGTTGTATAACTACTTATTGAAGTCACTGAAGAGCTCTCAACATCATAGCTTACATTCGAATAAGGAATTAGTCCTCCCGCGGCTCCTATACCGTATCTCTCGCTTATCGGGAAGGCAATACTGAATCCTCCGAATTCAGCCTTGGCATAATATGCAGAAACATTGTCGCCCGAAAGAAAGGAACCATGATAGTTAAGGTTGAATTCAATTCTTGTCCTTTTAAGTTGATATAGTGCTGCAGGATTATAAAAGCTGATAAAGTTTTTCTCAGCATCAGCAGAACCTAATTGTCCCATTCCAAGTTTTCTGGCTGATTGTGCATAAAGCATATCGCCGATTCCAATCCGGGAATACGGTGATGAGGATTGTGAATATATTTCCGGAGTCAGGAGAAGCATCAGGAACGTTGAAAGAATAATATATTTATAACTTAATTTCATTTTTTTCCTGTATAAGTAATTACCAAACGAGGTCTTAAAGATGCATCGGAAGCATCGCTTCCTTTTAAGGCAAAAATATCTATTCCGAGGTTTTGGCTCCCCGCAGTTATTACGAAACCATTATTATCATGGTATCCGCTGACAATACTCTGAATAAATTTTGCTATATCTCCGGTAAAATAATTCCCTGATCTGTTAAGAACAATTGATGAGGTACTATCATAGGATGTCTCAACAGTATCTCTTGCAAAATAAACCACTAATGAATTGTTAAAGTTGTCGCCGGTAAACACAGCACTGCTGTCTAAATATATCGTAAATTGAGCTTTATTTATCACGGCACCTTTAGGGATTGATGATAAATCATATTTAACACGAGCATTCACTGCAAGCCCTCCCTGCACAGCTATATCCCCTGATGGAACGACAGGCTTATCACCAGACAATGCACTAACATCTTCAATACTATAAAAGTTTAGTGTATCAATCAGACTTCCCGTCTGAACAATTACATTCAATCTTGGTATGCCGGTGAACTCAACGTTGTTAGTAGCTTCAAAGCCAATCACACTTGCTGACGTCGGATCAGGTTTAAGATACATTCCTTTATTAAGCTGGATCGGTGTTGCAGATGCAGATGTAAACCATAAATTTACTGTCTGCTCATCAATATCAAATGTATACAAGGTATCTGAATAATTTTTATTTGAACTGATATCATTATTATCGTACTGCAGATTTGAGAGACTGTCGGCTGTAAATCCGAATGATGTCCATCCGCTATTCACAAAATGTACAGAATAATTCAGCTGATTTGATGTGTCTCCTATGCTGTACAATTTTGTCAGGTAAACTTTCGCACTCAATATATTAAGTGAAGAATTATTGAAAGCACTTTTTATTGTATCAGGCAGAACCACAGCAAATCTTATTAACGAAGAAGCTTCAACGTTTTGAAATCTCCCGAGCAGCAGCCTGGGAGAATCACTCAGCTTTACACTTGTTTTATAATATGTGGATGTTTGTCCGATTGAATCCTGGTAAGAATCAATCTTATAAATTGTTAAAAAGTCGGTGGATAATATATTACTTCCAATTGAGGTTGGGGAATCACTGCAGGAATAGATCAAAGCCAGTAATATAAAGGCAGGAATTAAGAGAATTTTTTTATATGTCAATTATTTCACCTGTAAAATCTTCTAAAATGAATTTGCATGCATCGTGTATATTTTTGGCTACAAAGCTTGGAAATATATTTTGATTTTGCAATATAGAAATGCTCTCCTTACCATAACCTGTTTTTACAAGCACAGTCTTAAGACCTGCATTAATTCCGCACATAATATCAGCAGGAGTATCGCCAATAAAATAAGAACCATCCAGATCAATTTTTAATTCGCGGGAAGCTTGTAAGATCATAAAGGGTGATGGTTTCCTGCATTCCACCTCTTCCTTACTGCTGAAATCCGGATGATGAGGGCAGTAATAAAAAGCGTCGATCTCAACTTTATCTTCCTTCAGTAGTTCGTTAATCCTGGAGTTAACAGCATCTACTTCACTTTCAGAGATTAAACCTCTGCCAATTCCCGACTGGTTGGATATTACAATGAGTTTTAAATTTAACCTGGTTTTTAATAGAGAGAGAGCCTTCCCCGTTCCGGGAAACAACTTGACCTTGGAAGGATCACTCAGGTATCCCGGGTCCTCATTTAGTGTCCCGTCTCTATCGAGAAATACGGCATGATGGGGCATCAGTTTTCGTTGGATAATATCGTCTTGTATAAATCAATATATCGCTTGGCAGAGGAGTTCCAGCTGAAATCTGATTTCATTCCATTCTTCATTATTTTCATCCACGCCTTCTTATCTTCAAAGATTTTCAGAGCCCTTTTCAACTCCTTGATCATAGCCTTGGAATCATACTGTTTGAACACAAACCCGTTACCCTCACCGGATTTTTCATCATATTTAATTACAGTATCTGCCAATCCTCCGGTCTCACGTACAATGGGTACAGTACCATAAACCAGACTGTACATCTGGTTCAGACCGCAGGGTTCATACCTGGACGGCATCAAGAAAATGTCTGATCCACCTTCAATGAGATGAGCAAGATCATCATTAAAACCAAGGTAGGCGGCAAACTTACCTGGATATTTTGAAGCCATATTCTCAAAAAATTTATGATATTTTTTTTCTCCGGTTCCAAGGAGTATGATCTGAAGGTTAAGCTTCATCAATTCAGCAAAGGCATCTTTTATCAGATCCATTCCTTTTGAATCAAAGAGACGGGCTATGATACCAATAATTGGAATATCCTCACTGTATTCAAAACGGAATTTTGATGCAAGTTCTTTTTTATTGACGAGTTTTCCTTCAATGTTCTTGGATGTGAATTTTTTGGGGAGATGTTTATCTTTTTCAGGAGACCATACCTTGGTATCAATTCCGTTAACTATACCATAAAGGTCGTTCTTTCTTTTCGCCAGAACATTCTTTAATCCGGCACCTAGTTCTTCATCCGTTCTTATTTCATTTGCATAAGTCTCGCTCACTGTATTTATCGCATCAGCAAAGAGGAGTCCGCTCTTCATGAAATTCAATTTGCCGTAGATCTCTATCCCCTTTTCAGAATTCAGTTCCTCGGGGAGTCCGGTTTTTTTGAAAACTGATTTGGGGAAAACTCCCTGATAAGCAAGGTTGTGGATTGTGAACAATGTCTTGAAGTTCTTAAACTGTTCTTCATCTTTGTGTACAGTCTTAAGGTAAGCAGGTATAAGCCCGCACTGCCAGTCATTACAATGAATAATATCAGGAATCCATCCAAGCTTGCATATTAATTCAAAAACAGATCTGCTTAAGAGGATAAATCTTTCATCGTTGTCAGGATAATCCTCTCCGGTCATGGGATCAACATACAAACTATTACGACTTCCGAAATATTCCTGGTTGTCCAGGAAATAGATCTGAACCCTGACCTTCTGTCCCGGCAGGAAACAGGATTTAAGTGAAAAAACGACATCTTTATCACCAATTTTCACTGAAAGATCTTTTAATCTCACTACTTCGTGAATCTTGAATTTTCTGTCGTCAACTGCACCATATTTAGGTACGACAATACGGACTTCATGTCCCATTTCCGACAACATTTGAGGTAAAGCGGCCGAAACATCCGCCAAACCGCCTGTTTTAACAAACGGAACTACTTCCGAAGAGACGAAAAGGATTTTAAGTTTTTTTGCGGGCATTGTGTAAGTTTATTTTAAATGAATACCGTAATTTACGAAAATTCCATATGTTTCTCAAAAAAAACATTAGGGAAAACTTTTAAGTTAAAGGTAAAATAAATGCGTGTTAAAATGGTGATTCACAATGGCTTAACCGAATTTATCGAATTTGTCACTTAAACTGATGGATTTTTTTCCGGATTCTTAAATTTTATGAAAAGATTGTTAAATTTATGACTGAAAATTTCAATTATTTAGTGGTTTTAATGAAATATAGAAAAGCTGGCCTTGGTCTGCTTATAAGCACCATTTTCCTTTCTGTATTATTTTCTTCATGCAGCGCATCAAGTACAGTCAGGTATGATCGTGAAAAAGAGAAGAAAACCGGTGTGGAGAAAGAGCAGAAACCAAAAGAAGATTTTAATATTGTACCGTTCCGTACAACCATCGATATTAAGGAAGAGGATTCGAACAAAGAGGAGACACCTGAGTTAAACCCATGGTACGGTTTCGAACAAAAGGATACCACTTCTCTTCAGGAAAAAACAATTGTAGGAACCACCAATGGGTTCAGGGTTCAGGTTCTGGCAACTGATAAACTTGAAGAGGCAGATTCTCTGAAGTCTGAACTCTCTGTTAAAGTAATGAATAAAAATATATACGTTATCTTTGATCCCCCGTTTTATAAAGTTGAGGTCGGGGATTTTGTTAGTATGAGTGAAGCCAAAAATCTGAATTTTAAATTAAACCAGATGGGCTACACCGAATCACGCGTAATAGCTTCCACTGTAAATATTTTTGAATGATGAGGAAAATTTTATTAAATCCCTCCCTCATAGTAACGGTTGATACAGGCGGAAGGAATTATAAAAGAGGGTCTGAACTTGGCAGCCTCGGTTTATTAACGGGTCATTCTATTATTATAGAAAATGATACTATCAAAGATCTTATTCCTACCGGTTCTCTTAAGAATAACTCGGAAAGCGAAATTGTTGATATTACCGGCAAAACTATTCTGCCGGGATTGGTAGAATCTCATACCCATACTGCCTTCGCAGGATCACGGGCTAATGAATTCAGAATGAAGATCGCCGGCATTCATTATGAGGAAATAGCGGCGAAAGGTGGGGGGATCTTATCTACGGTTAAAGCTGTCAGGGAAACATCGTTTGAAAATCTCTTAAGGATTGTTTCTCCGAAAGTACAATACTTCATCTCGCAGGGGATAACAACACTTGAGATTAAGAGCGGGTATGGACTCGATTTTGATAATGAGATGAAGCTTCTGCACCTCATCAATTATCTTAATGAAATCTATCCGATTGATGTTATTCCAACTTTCCTGGGAGCCCATACTTACCCGCCTGAATATATCGATAATCACGACGGTTATGTTAACTTGCTCGTGAATAAAATGATCCCCCATATTGCTGAAAATAATCTGGCTGTCTTCTGCGATGCTTTCTGTGAAAAGACCGCATTTACTGCTGAGGAAATCGGAAAGATTTTTGATAAAGCACAGGAGATGGGATTGGGTCTAAAACTGCATACAGAGCAGTTTAATAATATAGGGGGACTTGATGCGGCACTAATCAGAAAAGCAGTAAGTGTGGATCATCTTGAAGTCCTGGCTGAAAAGGATATTAGTGAACTGGCCGGGTCTGATACGGTTGCTACTCTCCTTCCCGGTGTTTCTTTCTTCCTTAATTATGGATATGCACCTGCAAGGAAGTTGATTGACGCCGGGGCTGTTGTTGCACTGGCAACAGACTATAATCCTGGATCTTCACATATAGCGAATCTGAATTTCATAATGAGTCTTGGCATGTTTAAAGATGAAGATGACTATTGAGGAGAGCATTTCGGCTGTTACAATAAATGCTGCAAAAGCGTTAAAAAAGAACACTGATACAGGCAGCATCGAAATAGGCAAGAAGGCCGATTTTGCTGTCTTTGATACAGAAGAATATTCTGACATTGTCTACCAGGTAGGTAAAAATATTAATTCTATGACAATTAAAAACGGAAAAATTATTTATGACGTCAAGGGAGGTTCGAATTGAAAATAATTGAATGTGTACCAAATTTTAGTGAAGGAAAAGATCAGGATACTTTTAAGGCTATTTCAGAAGGAATAAATTCAGTAAAGGGTGTTAAACTGCTTAATCTTGAACCGGATGCTGATTATAACCGTGTTGTAGTTACTATGGCCGGCGATGACAATGGGATTATTGATGCCGCTGTAAACGCCTGCAAGGCTGCAGCTGCTAAAATTGATATGAGAAAACATAAAGGTGAACATCCGCGACTCGGAGCTATCGATGTTGTTCCTTTCGTCCCCGTTAAGAATGCAACAATGGATGACTGTGTGAAAATAGCTGAGAGATTCGGAGAAAGAATATCGAAGGAACTTGACCTTCCTGTATACCTTTATGAGAAAGCAGCTAAAAAACCTGACCGTGAAAATCTCTCATCCATACGTAAGGGTGAGTATGAAGGACTTGAGGAAAAACTTAAAGATCCCCAATGGAATCCGGATTTTGGTAAAGCAGAATTTAATCCCAAATTGGGTGCACTTGTAACCGGAGCACGGTTTTTCCTGATTGCTTATAATGTGAATATTAAATCGACAGATGTGAGCTATTCAAAGGAAATTGCAGAGATCCTGCGTGAATCTGGAAGACCTAAAAGAGATGACCAGGGTAATATTGTAAAAGAAAATGGGAAAACAGTAAAAATTCCAGGCAGGTTAAAGGATTTCAAGGGGATGGGAGTATCTCTCGAGAAGTACAATATAACACAGGTTTCAATCAACTTGACTAACTATGAAGTTACTCCTATTCATATCGCTTTTGAGGAAGTAAAAAAAGAGGCCCAACGCCTGGGTGTTGAGGTTGATGGAAGCGAGATAGTGGGACTGGTACCTCTTGAAGCTCTTGTTCAGGCAGGAAAATTTTATGCCGATGGTAAAAGTATGGAGGAAAAAGAGTTAGTAGATCTGGCAATTGAGAAACTCGGACTTAATACCCTGAATCCATTCAATAAGAACGAAAAAATTATTGATTATATGATCGGAGATTGACATTTTTTTTATTTATTCTTTATGATCCGTCAATCTATACAGTTAATATAATTCGCAATCGCGAAAATTCTAAACCAGAGGAGCAAAATGAATATTGATGATTCTATCCGTAATTATTTAGACGATATATCTTCCGGATCCCCGACACCGGGAGGTGGAAATGTTGCAGCTTTCAGCGGAGCAGTAGCAAGCAGCCTGGGAATAATGGTCTGCAATCTTACTATCGGGAAAAAGAAATACGCTGATGCTGAAGAGGAGATGAAGGACATCAAGTTTGAACTATCTGTAGCTAAGGAAGAGTTCCTTAGCCTGGCTGAAAAAGATAACCAGGCCTTCGAAAAAGTAATGCAGTCATTCAAGCTCCCCAAGGATAATGATGAACAGAAGAAAATCAGGAGCCAGAGTATAGAAACTGCTACGCTTGAAGCGGCTGAAGCTCCTGCGGAAGTATTGAAGTACTGTAGCAAGATAATTCCTTTGTTCCAGGCTCTGGCTGAGAGAGGTAATCAGAATTCACTATCGGATGCCGGAGTGGCAGCAGCAATGATATCAACAACTGCTGAAGGAGCGTTTCTTAATGTGCTGATAAACTGTTTCTCTCTTTCTAACAAGACGGTTGGGCATGAAATACTGAAAAAGAATGAGATCATTTTTGAGGAAGTAAAGCAGCAGTGTTGGCGAATCAGTGCAGATATAAGAAAAAAATTAAATCTAGTTTAATAGGTTGCCGGATGGCTAAGATTGAACTATCGTCTTTACTGCCGCATCTCAAGCTGGAATAAGTTAGATTACCTGAAATTGAAAAGTATATCCATCTGGCCCCATCTTGCTCTGAGATTTAAAGTATCCGGGTAGAATGAAAAATCTTCTGATGGTTTAAAGGGATAAGGGTTTCCTTTATCATATGTACGACTGCTGTCTCTATCAAGATAACACCATAGCATATATTTTCCGGGGAATACTCTGTTAAACTCGAATTTACTTCCCCTCTGCAGGTATTGAGAGTATACTTTTTTATTATTATCAGTACTTTGCAGTATCACATAAGGATTGTCGGTCAGCTGCACATTTTGGATAGTACCGCTGGCGCCTGTAAAATCAATCTCGTTTATTGTTATGAACCGGTAGGTATAGATAGTGTCGCCTTTATTTCCTGCGGCATCTTCGAACTTCGATAAATCAAATTTAACAAGATATACTTCACCGCTCTTCAACCTTCCCGAGGGTTTAAGTTTAAGCGAAGCATCATCTGGAAAGGAAACGGTGTAGTTCACTTTATTCTGCGAAGTATCTGATATAATAATCCCTGTCTTTGCTTTTATAGTGTCAAAAGCATCATCAAAGTAAAACATAATTGAATCTTTCACAAAGTCTACCTTCCCTCCCTCCTGCGGAAGTGTGTTTACAACCTTTGGACGGTTTGTATCAGGATTTTCACTTAAAGATAACTGAGAAAGTTCATCATTATATGTATTGCCATTCATATCCTTGAGAGTTCTGGCCTTTAAATAGTAATCGCGTGAATTATCAAGTGTAGTATCGATTACCAGAACTATTTGTTTTGGATCAGAGATTTTATTAAAAGTATATTGAGGATTAAATGAATCCCCGGAAGTCGAATCGATTATTGAGAAATTTTTTGTGGTAACAATTGATGAATCAATTTTTTCGCTAAGCTCTACGAGAATATGATAACGATCTGTCATTGCAGCTTTCATCATCCTGGGTGAAGTCGTATCATCCTCTGTCAGAAAAAAATTCAATCCTCTGAAGAGGGTGTCTTCCGGAGCAAGGATAATGTCTCTGAAAGGGACTCCGATTTTATCCTGCTCTACCTGGTATAATAAATCTCTGAACTGATCGGCTACAGCAAATACCCTGTAAGTTCCTGCCGCCAATCCCGCAAGCCTGAAGAGTCCGTTATCACCCGCCTGCGAGATATAATCCGGTTTGGTGGTTGAGGGATTAACCGTGTCTGCCTGAAGTTTATAAGCAAAGAGCATCGTCCCGCTGGGATCTTTATCGTAAATTCTTCCTGAAATTACTCTTCTGTCGATCTCCGGTCCTGTAGAGAAAGTTAGGGTATATGATTCAGCCATCCGGTTTTTATTATTATAATCAACAACGTCGGTACCCAGCGTAATAACGTATGTAACGCTGTCTTTTAATGGATCAGGAAAATATACCCTTACTGATTTACCGCTCCAGTCAAGCTCAAGGTCTCCATCCACAGCAGGAGAAATAAACAGAGCGTCTTTAACTGTCCGCTTATCAACATATTCTGAAAAGGTAAATTCAATATATTCTACATTAAAGTTTGTAGTTTCGTTTTCAGGATATGTCTCCACAATTTTAGGAGGGATCTTGTCTATCTCTCCTCCTCCCGGAGGCAGCTGGTTGGCACAGCCTGAAAGTAGAAGTACAAAAAGGACTAGAAAAGGATATTTTATTTTTTCTGCTGTTGTTTTAACCATCTTCTGTATTTAACTACATTTTTTAGATGTTGCGCGTATGTTTTTGAGAAATTATGTCCTCCGCTGCCATCCGCCACAAAGAAAAGATACTCAGTATTAGCAGGATATAACACCGCTAGGATTGCCTCTTTACCGGGATTATTTATGGGACCCGGGGGCAATCCGGCATAAAGGTATGTATTATAAGGCGATTTTATTTTCAGGTCCTCATATAATAATCTTTTCCACCCATTAGGCTGCAGGTACTGGATAGTAGGATCTGCTTCCAGTTTCATTCCTCTCTTCAGCCGGTTCAGATACACAGATGCTATTTCGGTCATCTCATCAGTCTTGTTGGTCTCTCCCTCAACAATAGATGCGAGAGTTAATATATCGTGAACAGTATATCCCATCGAGTCAGCTTTTGCCCGTAGTGAATCGGTCATAAATTTCTTAAATCCGTTATAAAATATACCAATAATTTCCGAAGGAGAACTTCTTTCATAAACAAAATATGAATCGGGTAAAAGGTAACCCTCCATACTTTGGGCATTAACTCCCAGTGAATCAATAAAAGATTTGTCAAATGCTTTCTGAACAAAAGAAGCAGAGTCGACAAACAGCTCATATCTCACTTTTGCGCCGATATATCTGATCGTTGAACCGCCGCGGATCTTGACAGTTCTGAGGTAATCAGCTTTCCCATATAAGAAGAGGTCAATCAGATCAAGGTAAGTGAGTCCATTTGGAATAAAGTATCTGCCCGCCTTAATATTTCTTTCAGCTCCATACAAAAATGCTGCTATGCTGAAGTTGGTTGAACTGGGAACGATACCCTTACTTTCGAGACTATCCGCTATCGAACTGAGAGTTGCTCCCTGCCTTATTTCGAATCTTTTCGGTGATCGTCCTTCATAGTAATTGGGCGTAAAAAATGTATAGTAGAGCAGTACAAGAACAGCAATAAAAAAAAAGAATATCAGGAAAAATTCTTTTTTAGATAACAGGCTTTTGTAGGAAACACGGGTATTCCGCGGGTTTGAATTATCTCCGTTTATTTTTCCCTCTCCTTCTGTATAGAACGCGACTCATCAATGATTCGTTCATAAATCCGTTTTAACGTGTTCTTAATTTCAGGATCCTCAGAGATTGTTTGAATATTTTCACTGATCTCTTTTTCCCTATGGGGGTCATATGCAGCTAGTCCCATATTTTTTTTAATTGCTCCTAATTCAAGAGAAATTTTTATTCTTCTGATAAGAAGTTCTGCCAGTTCTTTATCAACCTTATCTACCTCATCTCTCAAACGCACGAGAAGGTTCTCTCTTTCCTGCTGGCTGAGTTTCTCAAGCTTATCCGTAAGGATATGTAAATAGTTTTCTGTCAAGATTATTATTGTGAAATTATTTGAGTGAATTGTTCTTCATACAGTCCCGGATAAGGACTATAGCTTAGATCGAACCTTTCTCCTGACTGGTAAACTTTCAATCCCTGGTAAGCAATCATCGCGGCATTATCACCGCAGAACTGCATATCGGGGATTATAATTTTTTTATGATACTTTTCTGCAAGATTGGAGATACTTTCTCTAAGCGCGGAATTGGCGGCCACTCCACCCACAAGTGAAATTGAATTAACCTGAAACTCCTTTAATGCTCTCCCGGTATTCCTCATCAGGGCCTTTATAACAGCGTTCTGAAAGGATGCTGCAATATCTGGCAGATCTTCTACGGGAACTTTAACCCCGTCACGGTATGTCTTTTGGATATATCTGAGGACAGCAGTTTTTAATCCACTGAAAGAGAAATTGTATCTGTGTGAAAGTTCTGCGACAGGAAAATCTATTTTTTCTTTATCTCCCTCCGCGGCTGCTTTCTGAATTTTGGGTCCCCCGGGATAACCCATACCGAGCATCTTAGCAACTTTATCAAAAGCCTCACCAGCAGCATCGTCAACCGTTGTTCCCAGTTTTTTAATTTCCGTAAAGCTTTCAACCAGCAGCAGCAGCGTATGGCCGCCCGAAACAACAAGAGCGAGGTAAGGAAATTCAGGTTGATCTTTCATCAGGAAGCCCGAGTATATATGCCCCTTTATATGATTTACCGGCACGAAAGTTTTCCCGGCGGAATATGCCAGTCCTTTTGCAAATGTTAATCCCACCAGTAATGCTCCGATAAGACCTGGACCAGCCGTTGCACATACCAGGTCGATGTCCTTCATTTCAAGTTCAGCCTTAGAGAGTGCATCTTTTAAAAGTGGGATTATAATCTGAAGATGAGCCCGGCTGGAAAGTTCGGGAACCACACCACCGTATTCTGAATGAAAATCCTGTGAGGAAATGAGGTTTGCTTTCAGTTTATCGTTCGAAATTACGGCAACCGACGTTTCATCACAGGATGTTTCAATTCCTAATACATTCATTTCTCAAATGAAAAAATATTCTTAAATATATGGCCTGCCATCTGCGGGTTTTCTTTCAGTCTCCTGATGGAATACGGATACCAGTCTTCCCCGAACGGAACGTAAATCCTGATCTTATACCCGTCATCGTTAATTTTGTCTCTCAAATCTTCTCTTACACCAAGCAGCATCTGAAACTCAAACTTATCTTTAGGGATATTCATTTTTTTGATAAGCTTGTATGCCGCATCTATAAGGTATTCGTCATGTGTTGCTATACCTACATAATTACCATTTTTAAGCATTAATTCAAGTGATTTTAGATAATTATCCCTTATTTCCTGGCGGTTTTTGTATGCGATTGAAGCTGGTTCGATATAAATTCCTTTGCAGAGTCTATAATTTGTATTCAGCTTATTCAGAGTTATAACATCACTTGTCGTTCTTTTAAGATATGCCTGAACTACAATACCAAGGTTGTCGAAGTCATTCCTTAGTTTTTTGAAAAGATTAATCGTTTTATCCGTGTAAGGAGAATCCTCCATATCTATCCGCACAAAATTGTTCAGACTTTTTGCTTTCTCAACAATTTCACCGATCTGCTGCCTGGCAAATTCCTCATCGAGATTTAATCCCATCTGGGTGGGTTTTAACGACAGGTTTGCCATTAATTTATGTTTCTCTATTGTATCGAGAACTTCCAGACACTTTACTTTTGCGTTAACAGCTTCGTCCTTATGGGTAATTGATTCACCCAATACATCCATAGTTGCATAAATCCCTTTTTCATTCAGGTTCTTTACACACTGAACAGCTTTTTCAATTGTATCCCCTGCAATGTATTTTTTTGAAAAGAAACCAACAACCGATTTGGGCATCAGTTGTACAGCACCAACAATAAGATTATTTAGTAATGACAATTTTAATTTCTCCCTGAATTTCCAATATTTTTAATAATGAGGTATGAAAATTAAATAACTTTTAACTGTTTTACTACAAGTTCTGCTGCGTCCCATAAGAATGGGATGAATAAAATAGTTAACTGTTGTTTAAAGAAGAGATAGTAAAAGATTAGCTTTTTGGTTTAATTCTTCCAGATTTCCATTATTTTCAAAAATAAAATCAGCTCTTTTTTTCTTTTCTTCATCTGGTATCTGGTTGAAATCCCTCTTATCGAAGTCCTCACGCGACATTAAAGATGACTTCCTGCTGTAACGCTCTTCCATGCCGGAAACCACCAATACCACATAGTCAAACATCTCCTCCATTTCGGCCTCGTAAATTAGTGCCGCTTCGGTAAAGACTTTATCGTTCTTCTGCAGTTCCCTGTTCATAAGGTCGTTAACTTTCTCGATAACAGGCGGATGAAGGATGGAATTTATTTTAAAGACCTTCTCCGGATCGCTGAAAACTTTTTCACTAAGATATTTTTTATTGACTTCCTTTCCTGTGAAAGAATCAGGTCCGAATTCCGTGGTCACCCTGACTCTTACTTCTTCGTCCTCGGCAAGAATCTTTTTTGAAATTTCATCGGCATCCAGAACTGTAAATCCTTTCTCCCTTATGAATTGAGAAAAAGCTGATTTCCCGGATCCGATGCTTCCTGTAATGGCTATTTTTAATTTTTTCATGCTTAGTTTAATCCAACTGTTTTTATCCGATTTGCCGTACGTAAAGTTAAATAATTTTCTTTTAGCTAAAAAAAAACTTGAAAGGATACTGTTTAAATAATCAACAGGTATGACAAAATGGCAGACTGCATTTCATCACGGTTTTATGTAGTATTTGTCTCGGGGTAGACTCGGAGTTGAACTCAAATTGAGACACCGAAAACCAGCGAAATTTTGCCATTTTTCACTGTTGAAATTATTTACAGTATGACAAAATGTCAGTCTATTTAAGTAGACAAAATTTGTTCTGTTTAAAATAAAAGAAGGCAGCATTAAGTGCTGCCTTTTTTAATTAAAATATTCTTTAAAGGAATATTAAAAGTATTTACCTGGCGTATCCTATTTTTCTTACTTCACGGATAACCGTTACTTTAATCTGTCCCGGGTATTCCATTTCTCCCTCAATTTTCTGGGCAATGTCATGTGCCAGTTTATCAGCAACAACATCATCAACTTTATCCTGTTCAACTACAACTCTTATTTCCCTGCCGGCCTGAATAGCATACGTTTTGGCAACACCCTCAAATGATTTTGCCAATGCCTCGAGTGTTTCAAGTCTTTTCACATAACCCTCAAGCGGTTCTCTGCGTGCACCTGGTCTTGCACCGCTAATAGCATCTGCAGCCTGCACAAGGGCTGCGATAGGGCTTTCCATCTCAATATCTTCGTGGTGAGAACCTACTGCGTTAACAACAATGGGATTTTCTTTATATTTTTTAGTCAGATCATAACCAAGAAGCGCATGTGGACCTTCCACCGATTTATCGATTGTTTTGCCTACATCGTGCAGAAGTCCGGCTCTTTTTGCCAGCTGAATATCCAGTCCCAGTTCAGCAGCCATAATTCCTGTAAGGTACCCGACTTCAATGCTGTGCTGAAGAAGGTTCTGACCATAGCTTGAACGGTACTTCATCTTACCAATATGCTTGATGAGTTCGGAATGCATATTATGAAGGCCGAGCTGTAGTATTGTATTTTCACCCTCTTTAATCATTTCCTCTTCAAGTTCCAGTTTAACTTTCTCAACAACTTCCTCTATCCTTGCAGGGTGAATTCTGCCGTCTGCTATTAATTTTTCCAGAGATACTCTTGCTACTTCTCTTCTGAATTGATCAAATGAAGATAGGATCACTGCCTCCGGAGTATCGTCAACAATAACATCAACACCGGTTGCAGCTTCGAACGACCGGATATTGCGCCCTTCTTTACCGATGATCCTTCCTTTCATATCATCGTTCTGGATCTGTACAACTGATAACGTGGTCTCAATGGAATGGTCGGCAGCAGTCCTTTGTATTGACTGCACAATTATTTTCTGTGCTTCCTTCTTGGCGTCTGCTTTTGCTTTTTCGATGAATTCTCTTGTAATATGGGAAGCATCAGATCTTGCCTGGTTGGCCATATTCTCTATCAGAATTGTTTTTGCTTCTTCAGAAGTTAATCCCGATATTTTTTCAAGTCTTAAGTTCTGTTCTTTTTCAATCCTGTCAACTTCTGAAACCGTATCTCAACGCTCTTCTTTTAAATCAAGTAGCTCTTTTTCATATTGTTTATTTTCCTTTCTCTTTTTTAATTACAATATCAAATTTTTTTTCAATGTTTTCTTCTCTGGTAGTTAACTGTTTCTCGAGGTGTGAAAGTTTCTGTCGCTTTTGATTAACTTCACCATCAAATTCAACTTTCTTCTTATACCATTCATCTTTAACTTCAAGGAGTTTTTCCCGTTTAATATTGTTAGCTTCCTTTTGTGCATCTGCAATAATCTGTTTGGCTCTCTCCTCAGCCGAAACCAGACTTTTCTTGCCGATCCTGGAATTAAACAACCATCCCAAGTAAAAAAATATAACAACGAGGACAATCACCATAGGAATGAGCAATAATGTGTCCATTTTTCCTCCAATGTCGGTATTATAATATAACCCGCTCCTGTCAGTGCACTGATTAATCAGGAAAAACTTTAAATTAGCCAATGTGGGAACCTGCCAAAACGTTTTTTGCTTCCTCCGTCCCGGTAATAAAACCGGACATCCGCCAAAACGGAATGAGGCCTGTAATACACGCTCTTGAGTCAAACTCCCTATGTTATGAAAGTTAGTTTTTCATTTATTAAGGGACTGACAGAGCGGTAAATTCTATTAGGATGGTTCAACAGATTTGGATCATTAAGGAGAAGCTTTAATTTTTTCACTTTATCGGCAGCTTGAATCAACAATTCTCTGTTTTTATTTTTTTCAAGAAACAAATCATAAGCAATATTCAAACATGCTATAATCGCTATTGTTTGAGCTGGCTGGTCGGGAAGTTCTTCTTTTGTTTCTTCCATTACTTTATTTACATAAATAGCCAGTTCTTTGGCTATTTCTTCATTTTCCACCAATAAAGAATATTCTTTATCAAATATTTTAATTTTAAGCTTCTTTTTATCCGTCATTTGTGTCTTTACCATCAAACTAACAATAATACTTAAGAACTCAACTATTTAGTATGATATCGATTTTGTGAAATCAAGTTTTGTATTTTATTTTTAATTCCTCTTTCTCATTACCGTTTAATGAACCGAATAATGAATTTAAGGAATTTTCTCCATTTCCTTCAAGTTGTTTTTCCAGTGCTTTCAATCTGTCTCTGAAGAGATTTATTTTCTCTTCTCTTAATTCCGAAAATGATCTTTCCAGTTTGGAGTACTCTTCCCGGAGAGATTTGTTCCGTTTTTTAATTCAATAAGCCAGTGTCTGGATTTCCGAAAGTTCATTCAGTAGCATTTCGTATTTGTAAGTTCAGCCAATTAATTTCCTCTTAATATTGCATTAAACTTTTTTGTAACCGCAGAAATCAGGTGATGAAATTCTTTTTCAACTTCTTCTTCTGTCAGGGTTCGCTCTTCATTAAAATACTCCAATGTAAACGCCATACTTTTTTTATTTTTACCAAAGATTCGCTTTCAAAAAGATCAAACAAGCTTACTGATTTTAGTAAACCTGAACCTGATCTTCAATAAATTTTAGAGACTTCTCGAAAGTTAACTGATTTATCGAAAATAAAAGCAAAATCTCTAACTACTTTCGGGTAACCTTAATAATTCATTATATCTTTTTATCAGATTTCTTAATGTGTTTGAATTTCGTTAAGATCGAATTCAAAACAATAAACATCCTGCTCAATATCAAATTGTTTAAGAAGTTCTTTTATCTTACCAAACCTCCGTTCCAATTTCGGCATTTTCACAACGTTATTGAAAATGTAATCAAAAATAGTATTTCTTTGTGATAATATGAATCATTGTAAAACATTGTCAAGCGAAATTTTTGAAATAAAAGAATTAACATAATCCCTTTAGATCATAAAAATCAACATAATTTTCTTCGTCTGAATACCATTCTTTTTTACTGATTTTTCCCTGATATACTAATAAATAATTTTTTCTCTTCCGAAAAATCTGACAGAACTTTTAATTATCTCTTCAGATACTTTTATTAGAAACATTTCCTAATTTCAAACAAGCTGAAGATCTTTTTCGCCTACATTAATATTTGCTGCAACTGTCTGAAGTGCTCCGGTAATCAAGGATGTTCTTAGATAAGCCATATCCGTACTCTGCGGATTAAGAACCTTCACCGGATTGCCTGTTAAAGATGCAGTATTCTCGCTCTGTAAAGGATTGTTAATCATTTCATAAAAACCAAGCTCTACAGCAGCTTCTTTTACCCTGTCGGTAAAACGTGATTCGTCATTTTTTTCTCCAAGGGTAATAGAAATCTTCGTTACAGTAGGTATGTTGTCATAACCATGTATCCTGGCAATTTCCTCTATCAGGTCTATTTCCCTTTCAATATCAGGGCGAAAAGTAGGAACAGCAACCCGAAGTTCTTCTTTAGTACTTAATTTTATATTCATCCCCAGTTTCTCCAAGATCTCAGAAACCGAATCTTGCTCTATCCTCGTATCCAAGTATTCTTTTCACTCTCTCAAATCGTAGCCTGATCTCTTTCGGTTCGATCGGTTCAGGATAGATATCAAGCACACCTTCAGAACTTCACCACCGGCAAGCTGAGTAATCAGCCAGGCAGCTCTTTCAGCTGCATAAATCGTCCCATTCGGGTCTGTACCGCTTTCAAACCTATATGATGCATCCGTGCTGAGCCCTAAAGCTTTTGAAGTATTCCTGATGCTGGATGGATTAAAATAGGCACTCTCAATGAGTATATTTTTTGTTGAAGGAGTAACCTCAGAATTCTCCCCTCCCATTACACCCGCAATAGCTACTGGTTTCGCACCGTCACAGATCATCAGGGTTCCCGGGGGAAGTTTTCGTTCTTTCGAGTCTAATGTTGTGAAAGTTGTTTCTTTCTCTGTGCTCTGAACAACTATTTTATGTCCTGCAAGATTCTCCAGGTCGAAAGCATGAAGAGGCTGGCCTGTTTCATACATTATATAATTGGAAACGTCAACTATATTATTTATCGGTCTTAGTCCTATATTCTTCAGCCTTTTTTTCAGCCAGGATGGTGATTCCTTTATGGTTACACCTTTAACTATTCTGGATGAATAGCGGGGACAATTCTTCGTGTCAATAATTTCTATGGCAGCTGTGTTTTTAGACTCATCTTCATTCTCTTCGAAGTCAGCAGATGGTTTTTTAATCTCTCCCTTAAATATTGCCGCAAGATCTCTGGCTACTCCTATATGAGATAGAGCATCAGGCCTGTTGGGAGTAATGGCGATCTCAAGAAGTGTATCGTTTAGGTGGAGCGCTTCCGAGATAGAACTGCCTTCCTGAATTCCCTCATCAAGCACCATAATTCCTTCGTGGTTGTCGCTTAACTGCAGTTCAGCTTCGGAGCAAATCATCCCGTTTGATTCAATTCCCCGTATCTTCGCTTTGGAGATCTTAAAGTTCCCTTTCGGGACAATGGCCCCGACTTTAGCAAAAACCACTTTCTGTCCGGCCTCCACATTGGGAGCCCCGCATATAACCTGGTAATCCTGACCGTTGGTACTCACAGTACATAGTGTGAGCTTATCAGCATTGGGATGTTTTTTCTTTTCTTTAACATACCCAACCACAAAGTTTTTATAAATCTCGTTCTGGTCAATAACCTCTTCAACTTCAAGTCCGCTCATGGTAAGCAGGTGTACTATTTCCGGGGTAGAAATTTCCGGAAGATCAACTAATTCTTTTAGCCAATTTAAAGAGAGTTTCAATTTAATTTCTCCAGATCAAAACTGTTTAAGGAATCGAATATCATTCTCAAAAAAGATCCTGATATCATCTATACCGTATTTAAGCATCGCAGTACGCTCAATACCCATCCCGAAAGCATATCCTGTATATTTTTCAGGATCATAACCTACCGCTTTGAATACATTAGGATCAACCATTCCGCATCCGAGAACTTCAAGCCAGCCTGAATATTTGCATACGCGGCAGCCTTTCCCATGACAGAGGAAACAGGTAATATCCATCTCGGCGCTTGGTTCAGTAAACGGGAAGTAAC
Source organism: uncultured Bacteroidota bacterium (assembly GCA_963839165.1). Taxonomy (GTDB): domain Bacteria; phylum Bacteroidota; class Ignavibacteria; order Ignavibacteriales; family Ignavibacteriaceae; genus DATFVA01. The sequence goes on from CAWIUG010000049.1 coordinate 25,529, forward strand.
TTGGACGGAAGCGGTACTTTATATCCTCACCGTAAAACTGCTTCGCGAAAGAAACAAGAGTGCCTTTCAGTTCGGCAAAAGTAACATCTGTATCAACGTAAATACCGTCAACCTGGTGAAACATACAATAGCTTCGGGCGCTTACCGCTTCATTCCGGTATACACGTCCCGGCATAATTGCCCTCACCGGCGGTTCATGTTTCTCCATTATCCTTATCTGTACAGGTGTAGTATGTGTACGGAGTACGTAGCTGCTGCTCACAAAATAAGTATCCTGCATATCCCTGGCTGGGTGATCGGGCGGGAAATTTAAGGCTTCAAAATTATAATAATCTGATTCGATCTCGGGTCCTAACGCAACAGCAAAACCCAGTCCTTTAAAGATATTCTTAACTTCATCCACAGTCTGGGTAAGAATATGTCTGCTGCCTGATGGTTTCAGCTTCCCTGGAAGGGTAAGGTCAATAATTCTCTTTTCAGATTCACTTGAAGTTTCTATCTCATCTTTTAAAGCATTGAACTTTTCGGTAACTTCATTTCGCAGCAGGTTCAGTTCTTTTCCCAGAAGAGGTTTTTCTTCCTTTGAAACCTTCTTAAGTTCATCAAAGAGTTTTGAGAGGGATCCATTACGACTTAAGTATTTTAACCTGAGATCCTCCAGTTTAGCCGGAGAATCGGTTTGTGAAATTTCTTTATAGAATTCTTCCCTCAGGGAAGTGATTTTTTCTTTCAACATTTCATTCCGTTTATTTAAAGTAATACCCTTCCATATACAAATATAACGATATGGAAGGGTAAATATTAATTAGCGGAAAACTTAACGAGCTCAGTAAATGCTGCCGGGTTTTCGACAGCAAGGCTGGCAAGAACTTTCCTGTTTATCTCAACACCCTTGATATCCAGGGAATGGATAAGACGGGAGTATGTTGTTCCGTTTTCCCTGGCTGCAGCATTGATTCTGGTAATCCAGAGACTCCTGAACGTTCTCTTCTTTAGTTTTCTGTCCCTGTATGCATGTACGAGGCCTTTTTCAACATGGTTCTTTGCAATAGTGTAAACTTTGCTTCTGGCGCCCCAGTAACCCTTGGCCTGTTTGAGCACTTTCTTTCTTCTCAGGTGAGAAGCGACTTTGTTTTTCGATCTTGGCATTTTTGTTCACTCCTCTCTATTGAAGCATTGTTTTAACACGTTTTTCATCTGCAACGGAAACCATGGATGTATGGCGTAGATTTCTTTTCCGTTTTGTGGATTTTGAGGTAAGGATATGGCTCTTATAAGCATTTTTCCTTTTAAACCTCCCGGATGCGGTCTTCTTGAATGATTTAGAAGCGCCGCGGTTGCTCTTCATTTTTGGCATAGCTTTCCTATTTGGTTTTTTTTGTTTTAGGTTTAGCTGTGGGAACAAGGATCACGCTCATGTTCCTTCCTTCCATTTTAATGGGAGATTCTACCTTGGCAAGGTCTTCAGTTTCAACTATGAACCGGTTTAACAGTTCTTCGCCCTGTTCGGTGTATGCCATCTCCCTTCCTTTGAACATTACCACAGCTTTTACTTTATTTCCTTCTTCGAGGAAGTTTATAGCGTGCTTTACTTTAAAATCAAAATCATGTATGTCTGTATTGGGATGCAGCCTGATCTCTTTGAGTAAGGAGATCTGCTGATTTTTTCTCTGTATCTTTTCCCGTTTCTGCTGTTCATACTTAAACTTACCGAAATCAATCACCTTACAGACGGGTGGTTTTGCCTGCGGAGCAATTTCAACAAGATCCAGAGTTCTCTCCTGAGCGATCTTTATTGCATCGCGGACTGTAAAAATACCAACCTGGGAACCATCAACGTCTATTACCCTTACTTTGGGGGCTTTGATTTCTTCGTTAACTCTTACACTATCTTTTTGAGCGATTATTAACCTCTCTTTTTGTTATTGATTCTTTTTTAAAATTTCGTCTTTAATATTATAAATAAAATCTGACAAAGAAAAAGTTCCAATGTCACCTTTTTTATGTTTTCTAACTGAAACATTCCCTGATTCTCTCTCCTTTTCTCCAATTACAAGCATATATGGAACCTTTTTTGTCTCCCAGTCCCTTATTTTATAACCGAGCTTTTCATTCCTCTCATCAAATTCAACCCGTATGTCTGCTTCTTTCAGCTTTGAGGCAACTTCCTGTGAAAACTCAATGAAGTTCTGGGATACAGGCAGAATTGCTACCTGAACCGGTGCCAGCCAGAGTGGAAACTCGCCTGCATAATGTTCAATCAGTACCCCTATGAACCTTTCAAGAGAACCGAAAGGAGCACGGTGAATTACCACCGGTCTGTGCTTCTGTCCGTCACTTCCGGTATACTCAAGGTTAAATCTTTCAGGCATAATATAATCGATCTGAACGGTACCGAGCTGCCACTGCCTTCCCAGAGCATCCTTTACCATAAAGTCTATTTTAGGACCATAGAAGGCTGCTTCGCCTTCTTCTACATGGTAATTTAATCCCATCTGATCAGCCGCTTCCTGAATTTCCTTCTGGGCTCTATCCCACATACTGATATCGCCGCCGTATTTCTCTACATTGTCATCCCTGAAAGAGAGCTGGGTGGTAAAATCCTTAAATCCCATCTGCGCAAAGACTACCTGGATGAGTTCAATAACGTTGCATACTTCTTCTTTAAGCTGGTCTTCACGGACGAAGATATGGGAATCGTCAACAGCGAACGACCGTACACGGGTGATTCCATTAAGCTCACCCGACTGTTCATATCTGTATACGGTTCCGAATTCGGCATACCTTATCGGCAGATCCCGGTAGCTCCTCGGTTTACTTGCGTAAATCATAAAATGATGAGGACAGTTCATCGGCTTCAGCAGGTATTCTTCTTTTCCGTCTTCAAGCTGTATCGGAGGAAACTGGCTGTCTTTGTAATAAGGATAGTGTCCGCTGGTTTTGTAGAGATTTATATTACCTATATGAGGAGTAATTACCGGATCATATCCCCTCTTACGTTGTTCACCGCGAAGATAATTCTCAAGGGTTTCTCTTAAAATTGTTCCTTTCGGCAGCCAGATAGGAAGTCCGCTCCCTACACTGTTGGTAATCAGGAAAAGTTCCAGATCTTTACCCAGTTTCCGGTGATCTCTCTTTTTTGCTTCTTCGAGTTTCTCAAGGTACTCGTCAAGCATTTTTTTCTTTGGGAAAGAGATACCGTAAATTCTCTGTAGCTGCTTGTTATGTTCATCTCCGCGCCAGTAGGAACCTGATACGCTCAATAGCTTTACGTATTTTATTTTTCCCGCTGAAGGAAGATGGGGACCAGTGCATAGATCGGTGAAGTTACCCTCATTATAGATGGTTATGGTTTCATCTTTTTCATTTATCTCACTGAGTATCTCAATTTTGTATTGATCACCTTTATCTCCGAAAAATTCGATTGCCTTATCTTTTGATAATTCAACACGCTCGAATGAATTATCTTCTTTTGCGATCTTATTCATTCTCTCTTCAATAACACGAAGATCATCTTCACTAAGTTTTTTATTTATATCAAAGTCATAATAGAAACCATTCTCAATTGCAGGACCAACGCCGAATTTCGCTTCCGGATATAACGACAATATTGCATGAGCCATCAAATGTGAAGTTGAATGCCAGTATACTTCTCTCCCTTTCTCATCATCGAAGTTAAGGAATTTTACTACTGCATTATTACTGATAGGGGCCCGCAGATCTTTCACCATACCATTTACTTCAACAGCCAGAGCATCCTGTGCAAGACGTGGAGAGATCGACTCGGCTACCTGATAACCGGTAACATCTTTATCGAACTCCTGAGAACGTCCGTCGGGAAATGTAATTTGTATTTTTTCCATATGATTCTTTAATAAAAAATCGGAGAAATTCTCCGACCTGATGCGGGGTGAGGATTTGAAGGATCCCGCTGATATAAAATTATGATAATATTATAACGAGTGGGCGAAGATCCGGCAGAAACTTCTTCCTCGTCGGAATATAATTGCTACGTGGGCTCTAGAGGAGTCGAACCTCTGACCTTCTGCACGTCAAGCAGACGCTCTAACCAACTGAGCTAAGAGCCCCCAACTAGTTAACAATTTACAATTATTAATTGGATTCTTTATTGTACGTTGTTAATTGTTCATTAAGTTGGTACCGAGGGCCGGACTCGAACCGGCACGGGTGTAAACACCCACAGGATTTTAAGTCCTGTGCGTCTACCAATTCCGCCACCCCGGCATAAACCGTCATCAACTTGTTTAAGAACAGCTTAAAAATTCAATTTTAGCGTGTAAATATAGATAATTGAACAGATTCTTGCAAGAAATTAAAGCTCCCCTTCACTATAGATCGGGTTGAATCTCATTTGCAACCAAAGAATGAATGAGGATGGATCTTAACGAGGGTTATTTTCTGCATGAGATTAACGGAATATTCCGGGGTTGCGTCGTCGTATTACCGCGACGTACCCCGGGATATCATTACAGGAAACAACACCGTTCAACAACCGAGAACAAAAGTTACCACAGCAGGGATTTCCATCCCGTCATATTGCTTTGGGATCCGAAAGGCTGCTTCACTTCTCAATTTGTGCATTGCAGACAGGCTGCGGAATTAAAGAATGGAGATTGGTTAAAGCAGAGAGGAATAGACACAATCGAAGCCAGCTGGTCAGTTCATTCCCAGGAACTAAACAAACCTGGCCTGCACTCGGATTTGCACCAATCAGCTTAAGTGGGCAATTGAAGATTTAATAAAGCTAGTCTGGACTTCTCACCCACTGCAGCCTTAACCTCATATGATATATTACTGAGTCCTACCTTAAACAACACTGGTTTTCGGAAACGTTCAGGGTTGTGATAAACGGGAAGGGAATATACCCTTAACGTCTTCTGCCCAATTTGGCTTTTATTCCGCTTTCGGTTTCCTTAATTTTGATAGAATTTTTTCATTTTATCTGAGGGTTAAATGTATGCATTAGAAGTCCTGCATCTTTCCAAGTCTTTCGATTCATTAAAAGCGGTTGATGATGTCTCCTTCTCCGTTCCGGAGGGATCCGTATTTGGATTAATCGGAAGGAACGGCGCCGGTAAAACCACTACTATCCGTATGATGATGAATATTTATATGCCTGACTCCGGTGAAGTTATTCTGCGCGGTTCAAAAATAGGTCAGGAGTTTAAGGACAAGGTCGGCTACCTGCCTGAAGAACGGGGTCTGTACAAGAAAATGAAGATTATGGAAACTCTGCTCTTCTTCGCAGAGCTTAAAGGAAAAACGGGAAGGGATGTACAGGCAAAGGCTAATGAATATCTTGACCGGTTTGAACTGACCGACAGGAAGAATTCAAAGCTTGAAGATCTTTCCAAAGGGAATCAGCAGAAGGTTCAGTTCATTACTACTATCCTCCATGATCCGGAATTTATAATTCTTGATGAACCTTTCTCGGGACTGGATCCTATAAATACTAATCTTCTTAAAGAGATAATCCTTGAACTTAAAGCAAAAGGTAAAGTAATTATCTTCTCTACTCACCTGATGGATTTTGCTGAGAGGATGTGCGATCATATAGCAATGATTGATGAGGGGAAAATAATTCTTCACGGAAAACTTGAGGATATTAAAAAAAGATTCGGACAGAGAAATGTAACCATTTCTCACTCCGGTGATATCACATTCCTGAAAACGAACCCCTTCATCGAAAAGTTTGAAAGTTTCGGCAGTGTAACAAGTATCAGGGTGAAGGATCCTTCGTACATCCAGGAATTGTTAAAATTACTTGTTCAAAAAAATATTATTGTAAAAAAGTTCGATGCAGAAGATATTTCTCTTCACCAGATATTTGTTGAAACTGCTGGCAGAACATCAGCTGATAAATTGAGAATGGAGGCCTTAAATGTTTAGCAAACGAACTCTGGCAATTGTAAAGCGTGAACTGAGAGAAAAATTATTCTCAAAGACTTTTATAATAATGACTGTCCTGCTTCCACTCTTCATGATAGGAATTCTCGGATTTCAGACATTTCTCTATTCTTATGAAGGCGACAGTAATACCAGCCTTGTTATCGTTACAGAATCTCCTTCTCTTACTTCTGAAATGCAAAAGGAGTTCAAGGCCCTCCCATTCGTGGAAAGCGGTTACTACTCTATCCGGTTCGAAACTCTGAAGAAGAGTGATCTTGATAGTTATATTGATTCAAAGAAAACCGACCTGCTCTCTGAGAAACTTACAGGTCTGATTTTTATTCCCGATTCTGCTATTGCTTCCAAAAAAGTGGAGTATTTCTCCAAGAACCCCACAAATAAAACTTTATTCGATAAAGTCAGACCAACGATTAACAATGTTCTCGTAACAAGGTACTTCCAGGGCAAGGATATTTCAGAAAATGACATCTCCTATGCAAGGCAGAATGTCGATTTTAACAATTTCAGGATAAGCAGCGATAAAGCAGTGGTAGAAGAAGGCGCCGGAACTGTTATTGTTGCATTTCTTTTTACATTCCTGCTTTATTTCAGCCTTATCTTTATTGGCCAGATGATGATGCGTTCTGTCGTAGCGGAAAAGACAAACAGGATCGTTGAGATCCTGCTTTCATCGGCTGACAGCAGAGAATTAATGACAGGGAAAATTTTGGGTACCAGCGTTACTGGGTTAATTCAAATGATTATATGGATCCTCCCTATTATTCTTCTTATCACCACAGCATGGTTCACACTGCCTGCAGATTTCACCCTCAAGTTGAATATGATGCAGGTGGGTTACTTCCTGTTGAATTATTTCATTGGACTCATAACTTTTATGGGACTATTTACTGCTGTTGGTGCAATATTCGATAATGAACAGGATACCCAATCAGGAATGTGGCCATTAATGATGCTGATAATGATACCGTTTTTTATTGCAATAGCTATGCTTGAGAATTCCGAAAATAACATTGCGAAGGTTGCTTCAATGCTTCCTTTTGCTTCTATTATTGTAATGCCCGCAAGGATGGTTCTGTCTGAAATACCTGTTTGGCAATTCATTGTTTCTTTTCTGGTTAACCTAGCAACGATGTTTCTGTTGTTCCCCCTTACCGGAAAAATTTATAGGGTTGGAATTCTGATGAGCGGAAAGAAACCGAAATGGTCTGAAGTTGCAAAATGGCTCAGGTATAAATATTAAAACCCAGGAAAGGGATAGGGAAATTTCTCTCCCTGTCCCTACTCCTGTGAGCGCATTTATCCCCCCCTGTTTTTTATTTCATTAAGACCATTTTGTGTTTTAGTAGAACATCATTGGCCTTCAATTCGTAAATATACACACCGCTGCTTAAATCTGTTCCATCGAAATTCTTTTTATATGAACCGGCCTCATAATTTCCGTCTGCCAGGGTTTTAACAACCTGGCCGAGAAGATCATATACTACCAGCTTTACCTTTGCGGCTTCCGGAAGTTCAAAACTGATTATAGTAGTTGGATTAAATGGATTGGGATAATTCTGACTCAGACTGTATTCATCTGGTTTAATTCCTCCCTTAACCATAACTTCATTGCTGTACTCATAAGTTCCGTCATAGTCCATCTGTTTCAGTCTATAGCTGAAGTCGCCGTAACTTGAGATATGATCAGTGAAAGAATAATTATTTGGAGATGTTGAAGTACCTTTTCCTTCAACAAAGCCCATGCTCTCCCAATTTCCATTTTTGGTAATATTTTTTCTCTCTATCTCGAAACCTTTGTTATTTTTTTCGGTAGCCGTTGTCCAGCTGAGAGTAACAAAACTTCCTCTTACAGAAGCAGTGAAGTTGGTAAGCTCAACAGGCAGTGGAGGTATTTGTGTTAAAGAGGCAGTTTTAAGAACTATATTATTATTCGGATCAAAATAAACCGTCAAAGGCTGCCGGTTAAAATTAAAGGTAAAGATCTGGTTGTTGGAATCGTTCATAACTCTCATAGTTGTATCTGAACCTGTATTGAAGTGCACCTTTATTTCTATTGGCATCTTGTGAAAAGGAGTATTTGACTGGGTCTGATTTGCCACGAAACCCACCTGCCATTGTCCTGAACCCTGATCTGCTATCCAGTATTCGTTTTCATATTTCGGATGATTAGGCTGAAGAACCCACTCATCAAAAAACCAGGTGAGATCCTGACCATATATTTCGCTCATATCGTCTCTGAAATCCGTAGTTACAGCACTATGGTATTTCAGAGCAGGATCATTTGCATAATGGTACATTCCTGCGAAATAAAGTGAATCTCCCATTACATATCTAAGCATATGATGAACGCAGGCTCCCTTGTTATACGTTATCGCAGTATTGAACAGTACACCTGTAGGAGGTGTATTATCTATCCAGTCGGGATTATAAATGGGCCAGCCCGGATTGGAACCGAGGTAGGAACTCGCATCTGAATTGATATCATCCTTATACGAAGCATACCCGTAGGCGTACTCTTTCCACAGGGCTTCAAGATATGTGGCAAAACCTTCATTCAGCCAGATATCTGCCCATGTTGCACAGGTTATCATATCACCAAACCATTGATGACCATATTCGTGAGCAATAAGACTTTCAGACCAGCAGTTAGGACACAAACTTGTTAATGTCTGGTTCTCCATACCTCCCCATACAAATTGGTTATTGAGCGTTGCAAATCCATTTTTATCAAAAGGATGCTCTCCGAAAAGTTCCGAATACGCTGTGGTCATATCGATAACTTTCGTTTCCATCGAGTGAAGATTACTCTGATTTTCGCCGGTGTTCCAGTAAAACCGTATTGGAATACTGTCGTTTGGATTCGATATCTTATGCCAGTAAACTATGTCAAGGTTATAGTTCACTTTAGCTGTCATCACCGTCAGGTAGGTAGCAACGGGATTAGAACTTATCCAGTGATAATAAAGTGTATCACCATTCATTACTGAATCTGCAAGTACCCCGTTTGATCCTAGTTTTACTGAAGAAGGTACTTTAGCTGTAAGATCCGTAGTTGCTTTATCTGATGGCTTGTCCCAGCAGGGAAACCATTTTCTGGCACCCTCGGGTTCACAATCGGTAAATAAAAATCCTCCGCTCACATAAAAAGCTCCGTCGCTGACGTTATTATGACGATAATAAATCTTAACATCTGCGGTTTCGCCGGGATTATAGGTCCTGTCGAGATTTACAGTTAGTATGTCTCCGGTATGCGTAAAAGAAATTCCTGCCATCGATACGGAATCAATTGTAAGTGAGGAATTGACGGCATTCATCTTAATAAAATTAAGGGATGAATCGACCTCGAAGGTCATTATTTCATACCCGGTAAAAGTTTTCGGGTAAGGACTAATAAAACAGCTGTAAAGATCCAGGTTGAGTTCATAATTCAACACATTATAGGTATGCTTAATATCAGCTGTAATTTCAGCAGGACTCAGGTTGAGGGTTGAATTTATTTTTTTCTGGCTGCAGTATTCAGAACCTTTATCGAAGGTACCTTGTGCAAACTGAATCCCGGGAAGCAAGGAAAAGATAAATAAAACAATCAGTAAACCTCTTTTCATAGTAGTCTCCACAAAAGAATAAGTAAATAATTTTAAACCGACTTAAAATATGAATGTTTTTTGTAAAATAAATCTAAAAAGTCACATTTCTTTATTTAGATTAAATATCATTAAGATCTCAACCTCTTCATCCCCCATCCACTTTTATTAATAAATAAAACTATTGCCTTTAACATCTTTTTCTCATACCAAGGAAAAATGAAACTGCTTTTTTCTTTCGTGTGAAAATTTCTAGCCTAAAAGTGATTAAATATTCTACAATCAGCCTATATTTTTAACTGGCAATAAAGTTGCTAATTATAAATATCAAATATTGTTCGGAAGGTTAAATGACAGGGACAGAACATATAGATGAGGAACCCCTTTTTCCTATCAGTACAGCAGCTAAAATTCTTAATATATCGGTACATACTTTACGTCTATATGAAAGAGAAGGTCTGATTCTACCCTACCGGAAAGAAACTGGTCACAGACTCTATTCAAAAGCTGATATTGAAAGACTACGCTGTATAAGAGAATCCATAAATAATAAGAAAATAAGTATTGAAGGTATAAAAACGATTTATTCCCTTATCCCATGCTGGAGTATAAAAAATTGCAGTGAAGAGGAGAGAAATTCCTGCCAGGCGTTTGTGAGTCACTCAAATCCCTGCTGGTCTTTCAATCACAAGGATAATTTATGTTCCTCCGGCTGCAGGGAATGTTTCGTTTATAAGAGTTTTTCTGATTGTAAGACAATTAAAGACAATATAGTCAAATTGACTATCCAGAGATAAATAGTAAGGTAACATCCAAATATATCAATATGAAAAAAATAGTTCTTACTCTTGTTATGGTGGGACTGGTGTTGGTTTCGGCAATCTCAATTTTACAGGATAAAAGCCAGGAACCAACCGGTTTAGCTGTACTTAAAGAGAAATATTCACATAAAGATTCGTCTTCTGTGGACCATTCTCAGTTTGCTGAGCTAAAAAAGAAGTTTAATTCACCACAGGAAGTTACACAGGCATGTATTTCATGCCATAACGGGCGCGATTCTGAAGTTATGAAATCTAATCACTGGAATTGGGAAAGTGCAGAATATATTGAGGGGCGAGGAATTGTTTACCTCGGAAAGAAGAATGCTATAAATAACTTCTGCATCGGGATTGAAGGAAACGAGCAAAGCTGCGCTAAATGTCATGCCGGCTATGGAATGACCAGTTCGATGTTCAGCTTTACCGATCCCAAAAATATTGATTGCCTTGTTTGCCATGACCGGACGGAATCGTATGCTAAGGCAAATGAGGAAGCGGGTCTTCCAGATCCGACATTAGACCTGAACAATATTTCCCAGCATGTAGGAAAGCCTACTCGCTCCAATTGCGGAGTATGTCACTTTTACGGAGGTGGAGGGAATAATGTGAAACATGGCGATCTTGAATCATCCATGTTCCAACCGTCAGCTGATATCGATATTCATATGGCGGTTGAAGGTGATGATCTGCAGTGCATCGACTGCCATCTAACTAAGAATCATAATATTGCGGGTAAAATGTATTCCTTATCTTCAATGAACAGGAACCGGGCGACCTGCGAAGAGTGCCATACTTCTAGTCCTCATACAGCAGAAATACTAAATGAACACACAATTAAAGTAGCCTGTCAGACCTGCCACATCCCGGTTTACGCAAAAGTAAATGCAACGAAAACTTTTTGGGACTGGTCGACTGCGGGTAAGCTGAAAGACGGCAAACCATATGAAATTGATGATGCTGATGGCAATCATACTTATCTATCCATTAAAGGAAGCTTTACCTGGGGTAAAAACCTTAAACCCGATTATGTCTGGTTCAATGGAACAGCAGACCATTACCTGATTGGTGATAAAATAGCTGATACAACCAAACCTCTCCAGATAAACAGGTTGTTTGGTTCATATAACGATGCAGATTCCAAAATCATTCCCGTTAAAATTCATCGTTCGAGACAACCTTATGACCCTGTAATGAGAGACCTCATCCAGCCAAAACTTTTTGCTGACAAAAAAGGTGAGGGAGCTTTCTGGCAGGATTTCAACTGGAGAAGAGCTTCCGAAGTTGGAATGAAGGAAATAAAAGTTCCCTTCAGCGGACAGATAGCTTTCATTAATACTGAAATGTACTGGCCGATCAATCATATGGTCTCTGATAAGGAACATGCTGTGCAATGCACTGAATGCCATTCAAGGGATAACAGCAGACTAGCATCTCTGAGAGATTTCTATATGCCCGCACGGGATTATTCATCGGTTATCGAAACCGGCGGAACGCTTATTATATTTCTCACACTTATTGGAATACTGGCTCATGGTGCTCTCAGAATATTATCATCCAGAAAATCGAGGATGCGAGGTTAATGATGAAAACACAAATTTATATATATAAATCCTTCGAACGATTCTGGCACTGGACTCAGTCATTTCTGATCCTGTTCCTTGCGTTAACAGGATTTGAAATTCATGGAGCAATAAGTTTTTTTGGTTATCAGAATGCAGTAGCCTACCATAACATAGCTGCATACGCTTTCATGATTTTGATAGTATTTGCCATATTCTGGCATTTTACCACGGGAGAATGGCGACAATACCTTCCCACTTTTACTAATCTGAAAGCACAGTTAAGTTTCTATCTTTTTGGAATATTCAAAAACGCTCCCCACCCTACAAGAAAAACTGTGCTTAGTAAGTTGAATCCTCTTCAGAGGCTGGTGTACCTTGGCTTAAAGATTCTGGTTATACCTATTATGGTTATATCAGGACTGCTTTACATGTTCTATAGGTATCCGCAGGGAAATTCCGTTGAGCCGTTAAATATACATTCCATTGAAGGAATAGCGCTTCTGCATACTGCCGGTGCTTTTCTCCTGGTTGCGTTTATTATTGTACATATTTACCTGATTACAACCGGTACAACTTTAACCTCAAACCTGAAAGCTATGATAACGGGATATGAGGAACTTGCAGATGATGTAAATGTTTACTCAGAAATGAAAACAGATAAACCTGAAAAAGAATTAACCTTAAGTAAATGAGGATATTATGGAACCTAAAAAATTTATGAATCCCTATCTGGCAGGATTTTTCCTGGGGCTTCTTTTATTATCAACAATTTATATAACAGGCCGGGGACTTGGAGCAAGCGGGTCGGTTAAAAGCGCAGTTGTGGCCATTGTGCAAACTGTTGCACCACAGCATACCGAAAGCACAAAATTTTACCAGGAATACCTGGCAGAACATCAGAATATGCCTCTGAAGAACTGGCTCATGTTTGAAGTGCTGGGTGTAATCCTCGGAGCTTTTGTATCGGGACTTATATCCAACAGGTTAAATTTTACTCTGGAACGCTCCCCGAAAATAAAGTCTGGAACAAGAGCTGCGGGTGCCCTCATAGGAGGATTACTCTTCGGGTTCGGGGCACAGCTTGGCAGAGGATGTACCAGCGGCGCAGCATTAAGTGGAATGGGAGTGCTCTCTACAGGAGGAATATTTACAATGATGGCGATTTTCGGAGGAGCCTATTTGTTCGCTTATTTCTTCAGAAAACTTTGGATATAAAGGTCAGCTCAGATCTGTCAGTCCGGCCGTGCCGATGGGCAGATGGATCGAGTAGAACCTGAAACAAGTTCAGGTTGACATATTCTGGATTTTGAGACAGCGTTAAAATATTGAAAGGAAATTAAATTGGGACCATTAGTACCTGATATAATCGGAAATGAATTGAATTTTATTGTAGCTATTTTTATCGGTATAGCGTTCGGCTTTATACTGGAACAGGCAGGCTTTTCAACTTCTAAAAAACTAGTGGGATTGTTCTACGGCTATGATTTTACGGTGCTGAGGGTATTCTTCACCGCAGGTGTAACTGCTATGCTTGGAGTTATTATGTTAGGACATTTCGGATTACTTGACCTCAGCCTGATATATGTGAATCCCACGTTTCTGTGGTCGGCACTGATTGGAGGTGCTATTATGGGACTCGGCTTTGTTATCGGCGGCTTTTGTCCCGGTACCAGCATAACCGCTGCTGCTATAGGAAAAATCGATGCAATGATATTTGTAGCAGGTTCTTTCATCGGAGTGCTTATCTTCGCAGAAGGATATCCTGTCTTTGAAGGATTGTACAAGGCTGCTCCATGGGGTTATGTGAGAATATTTGAAACTATGGGAGTGTCGCAGGCCTTGTTTGCCTTTCTCCTGACCTTTACAGCGGTTGGAGCTTTCTGGTTTACAACACTTATTGAAAATAAAGTTAATGGAAAACCAAATCCTGAATTCAGACCTGCCAGACTATATGTCGGTCTGACTGGAATGGCTTTGCTTATAGGTCTTACTGCCTTCGTTATGCCTGACATCAGGGAATCATATCTGGCAGACGTTGAGAATATTAAGTATGTGAAGGATTATAACCTCAAACAGACGACATCCGATGAATTGGCTTTCAGATTAATGGATAATGATAACTCCCTCAGGATTATTGATGTAAGACCGCTTGAGGAATACAAAAAATTCAGTCTCCCCCATTCACAATCTATGACACTAAAGAACCTCTTCCTTAAGGATGCAAAAGCCCTTCTTACTGTTAAGCGTACTAAATACGTTTTCATCGGAGACGATGAGTTATCTTCGAGAAAGGCAGCTATAATTGCCGACAGGCTTGGATATGATAATATAAGCTATCTCAAGGGTGGACTGAATGAATTTAAGAATGAAATTATTAATTTTAAGGAACAGTCTGAGCTGAACACGAGGGATGAGAGAGATACCAATCGTTTTCGGAAGGAAGCCAGTAAGGTTATCCCCGTACTGATCGAAAAAAATAAAACAAACATAGTTCCTGTGAAGAAATCGAAGAGAGTTCTCGGCGGCTGCTAGTTGAAGAGTAGTCCCCGAAATTAAATAAGTTTTTTCCTGCTAATCTTTAACCCGGCAAAGGGAATGTAAAACAAACCTCGCCGGGTTTTTACTTTTTTATATACTTGATATAACTCTATTCAAAACCTTTCTTCCTTTTCCTTGTCGAGATCTTTATTTCGGTTCCAGACTTTCTTATTCGTCCGGTTGACTTATTTTTGAAACCAACCGGCCTGTTGTGAATCATATCCTCAGTAAAAATTAAATACTTATTGTAAAATGACACCACAACCAAAAGTAGTTATATTCTCAACCCCAACCTGCAGTTTCTGCAATACTGCTAAAAGATATTTCAGGGAAAAAAATATCCGCTTCACAGATGTTGATGTTTCCCGGGATCAAAATGCAGCCAGGGATATGCAGAGAAGAACAGGACAAATGGGCGTACCCGTAATTTTAATTAATAATAAACCAATCGTGGGGTTTGATAAACCACGTATTATGCAGATGTTAAACCTTAAAAACTGAGGAAAAATAATGACTATTAAACCAATTGATGACCGTGTACTTCTTGAACCTCTGCAGGCTGAAGAAAAAACTGCCTCCGGAATTATTATACCTGATACTGCTAAGGAAAAACCCAGAATGGGTATTGTCGTTGCAGTAGGAACTGATGAAGATCTCAGGGAAAAGATTAAAGAGGGAAACAAAGTTTTATTCGCTAAATACGGCGGTGATGAAGTTGAGATGAACGGTAAAGAATTTAAACTGATCCAGCGGTCTGATATTCTTGCTGTAGTTGAGGACTAATATTTAATAATCTTTTATTCGCGTCTCCCGGGTCTGCTTCAGAAAATGAATGATCTATGATAATCATTATTTCTTTTAAGCAGACTCATTTTTAAACAATAGATAATTTTAGATATTTACCGGAGTAACCCGATGGATTATGAAATGAAAGATTTTAATAAAGATATTCTAGAACGAAGTAAAACTATACCCGTGCTGGTTGATTTCTGGGCTGAATGGTGCGGACCTTGCCGGACTCTTGGGCCCATTCTTGAAAAGCTTGCAGCCAAATACAGAGACAGGTTTGAGCTTGTAAAAGTTAATACAGATGAGAACCAGGAGGTAGCCACGGCCTATGGAATAAGGGGAATTCCCAACGTCAAATTGTTTATCAATGGTGAAGTGGCCGACGAATTTACCGGGGCTCTTCCCGAGCATTCAGTAGAGCAATGGATTAAAAAGGCAATACCCGGTAAAAATTCTGGTGAGATAGAGAAGGCAAAAGAGTTACTTAGCGAAGGTAAGGATGATAAAGCTGCTGCACTACTTGAAAAACTTGCGGAGAAAGAACCGGATAATACTTCGGTACGGGTACTGCTGGCAAAGTCGCTATTATTCAGCGACCATAATACGGCCGGACAGCTTGCAGCGGAATCAGAACATGATCTAGAAAATTCTGAGCTTGTTGATTCTATTAAAACTATTTCTCACTTGTTTTCATTAAACGGTATAACCGGAAGTGATGCTGCCGCAGAATATAAATCGGCAATAGGAGAGCTTAAAAAGAAGAATTATGATTCAGCTTTAGAGAAATTTATAGAGGTGATTAAAACCGATCGGAGTCTCGATGATGATGGAGCACGGAAGGCCTGTATAGCTATATTCAAATTCCTGGGTGAAGAGAATGAGGTGACGTTAAGACATAGAAGGGATTTCGGCAGCGCGTTGTATATCTGATTTACTCAGACAGTACTTCAACTATTTTTTTGAATTGTTCCAGTGATTCGGGATTTGCGAGGGCGTCCCGGTTCTCAACATCCTCTTTGTGAATAATACGGGTTACAGCAAGTTCAACTTTCTTCCCGCTGATCGTTCTTGGAACATCCATTACCTGGATAACTTTAGCAGGAACATGTCGGGGTGTGGCATTCGTCTTTATTACATTCTTTATTTTTTCGATGAGCTTACTATTTAATACTGTGTCCTTCTTAAGAACCACAAAGAGAATTATCCTTACATCATTTTTCCAATTCTGACCGATTACAAGACTGTCGGTTACTTCCTCAAGAGCTTCAACTATCCTGTAAATCTCTGCGGTACCAATCCTCACACCTCCCGGGTTAAGTGTTGCATCTGATCTGCCGTAAACAACAATACCCCCGTTATCTGTTATCCTTATGTAATCTCCATGTCTCCATACACCCAGGTAGTGATCAAAATAGGCTGATCTGTATTTAATTCCTTCAGGATCATTCCAGAAATAAACAGGCATTGAAGGAAAGGGTTTTGTGCAGACCAGCTCCCCTTTTTCTTCTATAACAGATTCTCCGTTCTCATTGAAGGCTTCCACTTTCATACCCAGTCCTTTACATTGTATCTCGCCGGCATTCACCGGGAGGTTAGGATTACCAAGCATGAAACATTAAATAATATCTGTTCCTCCTGATATGGAAGATAATTGGAGGTCACTTTTAACGTTCCCGTAAACCCATTTGAAGTTTTCTACCGACAAGGGAGAACCTGTTGAAAGAATAGTTTTAAGTGATGATAAATCGAACTCGTCTCTCGGTATCAATCCTGATTTCTGAATCATTGTAAGATATTTAGGACTGGTACCGAAAATCGTTAACCTGTCTTCTTCGATCTTTTTCCATAGAGTATTAATACCGGGGGCAACAGGGCTGCCGTCATATAAATAGACACCTGCTCCCACACTTAATGAGCTTACAAGCCAGTTCCACATCATCCATCCGCATGTTGTGTAATATGTTATAATGTCCCCTCTTTTCAGGTTTGTATGCAGCGATAATTCCTTAAAATGCTGAAGCAAGGTTCCACCTCCTCCATGAACTATGCATTTCGGGATACCGGTCGTTCCGGAAGAATACATAATATAAACCGGGTGATCGAAGGGAACCTGTTCAAACTGTATTTTATCTGAACTATTTGATAGTAAGTCATTAAAATAAAGCGAGTTACTAACATCACCAGATAATTTATCTGAAGATAAATCTCCCTTAAAGTCGTTAAATCTCTTAATGAGTATAACATTTTCAATAGAAGTAATACTTTGTCTGATTGCCTCAATTTTCTTTCTGCAGTTAACCAGTTTGCTATTATAATAATAGCTCTCTATAGCGAATAGAACTTTTGGTTGAATCTGTCCGAATCTGTCAAGTACACCTTTATGTCCAAAATCAGGGGAGCACGATGACCACAATGCTCCCAGACTGGTTGCGGCTAGCATTGCGATAACAGATTCAGGTAGGTTGTTGACAAATCCGGCAACCCTGTCACCTTTCTTTACACCCATATCCCTGAGAGAAGCAGCAATTGATGCGGTAGCTTTATAGAGTTCAGCGTAAGTGAGCTTAATAGTTGGCGAATTCTCCCTTGCACTGATAATTGCAGGATGCTCATCCCTGTAACGAAGCAGATTCTCGGCAAAGTTCAACTCAGCGCCTTCAAACCATTTTGCTCCGAACATATCTGTACCGCTTAAAACGGATCTGTATGGTTTGGAATGAATAATTCCTGATATGATCCAGATTGACTTCCAGAACTCATCGAGATCCGAAACTGACCACTCGTAAAGTTCACCAAAAGAAGAGATCCTTTTGTTCAGCAGTTCTTCAACGTATCGTGAAAAAGCAGTAAGATTCGATTGTGAGACTCTTTCTTCGGATGGTATCCACAGAGGTGCTTCCAATATAATCTCCTAATCTTTTCTACCAGCGAAAAGTGCGGCTTTCCAGGCAAACTGAATATCATTTAATCCCAAAGCGCACTTTGCAGTCAGTTCGAACAGCATTCTGTGCTTATTAAATCCTTGTTTTTTCAGTTCAATGGCAGCTTTAAGCATTCTTTCAATGTCACTGTGTCTTTCATATCTGTAAAACGCTTCGACAGTCGGTTCAAATGATTGAATTTCTTGCTGTTCAAAATGTAAAATAAATTCATCAACATCTTTCCCGGAAGGAATTTGTTCAACATTCCCAAGTTTGCCAAGGTTATTCCCTGAATAAATATCAGAATTCCTGATAAAATCCGGAAGCTGATCGTACCCTATCCCCTTTTTAAGAGTCGGCTTCTCAACTTCAAACACCGCATTTCCGCTGGCCCGGCAGTAAAAATTAGATGACATCCTGGCAGCAAGATCAATCATATCGGGATGAATTATTCCATTTCTGAATATGTCCTCGGCAATATGAAATTTTAATACTTCGCATATTGCAATATTTGCTGAGGCTCCTCCCTCCCCGAAGCTTCTCATCTCCCTAAGTTTGCACTCCATCTGGAAAGGTGATTCTTTAACCCGTTTTGGCTTCACCAGGTCGGAGTCCACAGGGGTAAGGCCGCTCTTTTCAAACTCATTTATTCCGGGATCGTATTCAGTAGATGCCAGGCTTATCTGTTCTACCATAGGATAGGTTACCGACTGAACAACACACTCACCGTTATCCATCAGGTTGTAATATGTATCCTTCAGCGTAGCATTTCTTCCTCTGCGTGAGGGAGAAAAGGCAATGATAGGTGGATTCGCTCCAAAAACATTAAAAAAAGAGAAGGGTGTCAGGTTGGGAATACCATCTTTCGACAGGGTTGAAACCAGGGCAATTGGTCTTGGTCCTATTCCTCCGAGTAAAAGTCTGTGTACTTCAGGTACAGTAACATCTTTAGGTT
This sequence comes from uncultured Bacteroidota bacterium, assembly GCA_963839165.1. Taxonomy (GTDB): domain Bacteria; phylum Bacteroidota; class Ignavibacteria; order Ignavibacteriales; family Ignavibacteriaceae; genus DATFVA01. The sequence goes on from CAWIUG010000049.1 coordinate 44,627, forward strand.
CAATGTGAAACATTTACTTTTTTCTTTTTTGCAAGAATGGAATAATCTGGTTTCTTTTCGATCTTGTTTTCCAGCTTTCCTAATCCCTCAATCTCACAGGTGATAGTGTCCCCCTCTCTAAGCCAGATAGGCTTAAACTCTTCTCCTTTTTCCTTTGCCTCAAGGGCCCATGTTCCATTCAGTTCAAGATAACATCCTGTGCCGACGGTGCCCGAGCCTATTACATCTCCCGGAAATAAAGTAACACCGTACGAGGCTCTTTCTATTATCTCAGCAAAGGTCCAGTCCATATCCTTCATTGATCCCTCGGAGATCTGTGTTCCGTTATGGAATGCTTTCATCTTAAGATCAAATTTTAATCCATATGGAGTAGAACTTTTATATGGTTCCAGCTCGTCCGGGGTAACCAGCCAGGGTCCGATTGCAGTAGCAAAATCCTTTCCTTTCATAGGACCCAGGTTCAGCTTCATTTCCTCCATCTGAAGTCTGCGCGCCGAAAGATCATTCATCACCATATAGCCGGCTATGTATGAATCGGCATCTTTGACGTCGATATTTATACCCTGCCTGTTGAGAACTATAGCAGCTTCCAGTTCAAAGTCCAGCTTTTCAAGATGATCTTTCTCTACCCGGACAGTTCCTTCTCCCACAATTGCATTATGGTTGGTAAAATAAAATACAGGGAACTGATCGAATTCAGGTATCATCTCTACTCCCCTGTTTCTTCTTGCAGTTGCAACGTGCTGGCGGAACGCATATGCATCACGGCAGGAAGTAGGATGAGGAACAGGAGCCATTAAATTCGTTCCTTCCGCATGTAGGTATTCTTCAATATTCCCGCTGTTAACTGCCTCGCTTACTTTCCGGGCAAGTTCCATATTTACCGGGCCACCCCAGAGAAATTCAAGACATGTTATCAGGCAGGTTAATTTTTAGTTTACCTGCTGACTTCTTAAGATCATAGATCTTGTTATTATTAAATAATCCTAGTCTTTCATTATTATTCTGCAGAAAGCTGACAAATTTCATAGAATAGTTTTCTAACTCCTTTTGTTAATATGACTGATCTATTAAGCTTTGTTTCCGGTGCGATGACCGTACTTTACCTCCATTAGAGTAAATACTTCTTCAATTGTTTTAAGAGCAAACTCTGTTTCCTCAATAGTGCCTGAATTTATCCTTATTCCATTAGGAATTCCGAATGTGTCTACATGCCGTAGAATTAATCCTCTGTTGAGACATTCATTATTAAAATCAGTAGTAAATTCTTCATCAGGAAAAAGCATAAGGAAGAAATTGGCGGAAGTCGGCACATAATCTATCCCGAGCTCATCAAATTTCTTCTGCATCATACGCAGGGATTCAGTATTTAATGAAACAGTGTGCCTGAGAAAGTCATCGTCCTTCATGGCAGCCATTGCAGCATCCTGAGCAAGTTCGTTTGGTTCGAAAGGAAGCTTTACTTTGTACATTTCGCTAATAAGGTATTCCCTTCCGAATGCAAATCCTATCCTTATTCCTGCAAGTCCATACGCTTTGGATAAAGTTCTGAGTACAAGCAGGTTATCAAGATCATATGACAGACCATTAGGGTATTCGGGATCAGATTCAGCATAAACTGTATAGGCTTCATCAAGCACAACAAGAACAGAATCCGGGACTTTCTTCATAAAGCCTTCAAATTCTTTTCGTGTGAACATCGTCCCCGTTGGATTATTGGGATTGGCAAGATAAATTATCTTCGTGCTGCTGTTTATTTCACCTGCAATCCCATTAAGATCTAAATGATAGTTATTGAGGGGAACAAGTACCGACTTCCTTCCGTACTTGTTAGCATTAACATACCATCCGATAAATGTACCCGCTGAAGTTAATAATTCATCATCGTTATCACTGAAGGCGGTAATGAGATACTGAAGCAGGGAATCTGAGCCGCTGCCGGTAACAATCTGACCGGGGCGTTTATTGTATTTTTCAGCGATTGCATTCACCAGCTTATAAGCTGAAGGGTTAGTGTACCGATGAAGTTCAGTTATGTGTTTTTTTATCTCCTCAACAGCTTTGGGTGAGGGTCCCAGCGGATTCTCGTTCGAGGCAAGTTTTACAATATGCTTTATCCCCTTCTCTCTTGCCAGTTCTTCTATTGGTTTGCCGGCTTTATACGGCCTGAGTTTTTGAATATGTTCCGGAATTTTAATCATATTACTTTAAGGATCGTTAATATTAAATTGAAGTTAAAGGTTGTCTCTTAAGAATAATCGTTATTCAATTGATCTGACCACCCTAATTTAACAATTTATTTTTCAAGCCAGGAATGATGATAATCCTCCACCATTGTTTCCTTAACGTTTCTGGTTACCTTAAGAGGTTTAAAGGTATCAATCATAATGGCATATTCATCAGTCTCTTTTTTACCGATTGAAGCTTCAGTTTTTCCAGGCTGCGGTCCATGCGGTATACCCATAGGATGAAGGGTAATGGATCCCTCTTTAACACCTGTGCGTGACATAAAGTCCCCATAGACGTAATACAGAACTTCATCGCTGTCAACGTTTGAGTGATAATACGGAGCAGGGATAGACTGCGGGTGAAAATCAAACAATCTCGGTACAAAATTGCAGACGACGAAATGCTGGGTTGTAAACATCAGGTGAATCGGGGGCGGCAGATGGATCTTACCTACCTTAGGTGCATATTCCTTGATGTTAAATGCATAAGGATACAGATAGCCGTCCCATCCTACAACATCGAAGGGATGGTGAGGAAGATGGTATTCAAATGTTCTGCCGGATACCTTAAGTATTAAAGGAAACTTTCCCTGCTTATCAACAGGCTCCATAAACTCAGGAGCTCTGAAATCACGTTCATAATAAGGGGCGTCTTCCTTCAATTGACCATATTCATTCCTGAAATGGACCGGGATGTCAAAAGGTGTATCCGACTCTACCACAAACAGTTTCACATTATCAAAGTTTTTGAAGTTCATCTGGTATGTAGTTCCCTTCGGTACAACAATATAATCCCACTGTTCAAATTCAATCCTCCCGTATTCCGAAAGAAATTCACCCTCACCATGATGAATAAAAAGCAGTTCGTGCTTATAGCTGTTCCTGTAAAAGATGCCCGTGTCTTCTGAAACCTGCGCAGTAGAAATCGTGCAGTGTTCATTCTTCAGGAACACGTTCCTGGCACTAAGGAAGTTTCCCGGGGATTGTTTTGCATCTGTCAGGAAATGATAATACTGAAGAGGTGCGTCTTCCCATTCATTTGATGTGTTTTTTTCAATCTCCCTGATAGATTCAACCTGGGGAGGCATATATAGATGGTACTTATTCGAGTATATTCCTGAAAAGCCCTTTGTACTGAAAAGCTCTTCACGGTACAGCGATTTACCATCGGGTTTATAAAAGGTTATGTGTCTTTTAGGAGGAACCTTCCCTACTCTAACATAGTATGGCACTTCTGACCTCCATCTTAATTATGATAAATATTTTACTTAATAATTTTATTCTTCTCTATTAAAATTTCCTCTGGCTTCCTGATCTCTTTCAATAGATTCAAATAAGGCCTGGAAGTTGCCTTGCCCGAAACCTTCTGCTCCCTGCTTCCTCTGAATAATTTCGTAAAAGAAAGTGGGACGGTCGCCTATCGGTTTTGTAAACAGCTGAAGCAGGTATCCCTTCCCTTCCGTATCGCAGAGTATTCCGTACTTCCTTAAATCTTCAATATCTTCCTCAATGTAGCTTAACTTCTTTTCTTTCAGGATGTCATAGTAACTTCCAGGCACGGTAAGGAACTCTACGCCATTCTTCCTCATGTTATCTATTGTAGTAAGTATGTTATTAGTTGATATTGCTATGTGCTGAATTCCCGACCCTACGTATTCATCTATATATTCTTCAATTTGCGATTTCTTTAATCCTTCATACGGTTCGTTCAAAGGATTCTTCACAGGAGCTCCTTCTTTCGAGCGTACTACTTTAGAAAGGAGGGCCGAGTACTGGGTGGAGATGTCACCCGCTCCAAATTCAATGAAGGTTTCAAAATTCAGAGTTTTGTTCATGTAATTTTCCCAGAGGTTCATCTCATTTGTCCTTACATTCCCTACTATGTGATCCACCTCCAGCAGTCCTGTTTCCTTAGCTTCAACTTCAATCTTCATCCTCGGCTCTGTATAACCGGGTTTGAATATTCCTTTATATTTATCCCTGTTTATAAAGACTATCTCCGCATCGTCGTACAGTTTAATTGCTGCTTCTTCAACAAACCCATTCTCATCGCTCATTTTCTTTGGTGATCTCACAGGAATTCCGCCGTTCTGAATAGCGGTATCAAATGCTTTTTTAACGTCTTTCACCTTCAGCGACCAGCGTTTAACTCCATCGCCATGCTGATGTATAAAGTTCGCTACATCAAAATTGGTTGGCTTTAAAAATGATGTTAGTACAAACTGAAGATTGTTTTTTACCATGAAATATGACACACGATCTCTAACTCCGGTTTCGGGACCAAGATATCCTTTTAACTGAAATCCCATTGCTTTTGCGTGCCAGTAAGCCCACATTTTGGCAGAACCAACATAAAATTCTAAATAATCGTAACCAATAATGCCTAATTGTCCTGACATTAATCTTCTCCTGTGAATTTTTTAATGGATTATAATCGTAAACTAATTTAATTGAATTCAGACAAAAATAAAAGAAAAGTCGACCGGCCAAATCCGGTTAATCTTCTGTATCACAAATACTTATGGTAATTCGCCGATGATCAGGAGACATTATCAAGAAGCATAAAACCGGCAGCAGAGGTTTTTGAGGGTAATTCAAAGTTTTTGTCAGGATAATCGCAAAGCTTAACCAGGGGACAAACAGAACACCAGGGTTTCGATGGGCGGCATATCTCCCTCCCCAGTTTTATAAGATTTGTATGAAATGAATGGGCAATTCCCTGAGGAAAATGCTCGTTTAGTATAAGGAAAGTTTTGTCAGAACTATTGGTGTCAACCAGACCTATTCGGTTTGTGGTTCTGTGAACGTGAGTATCAACGGGACAAACATTCCTGCCCATCGCAAAAAGAAGCACACAGCTTGCCGTCTTAACACCTATGCCGTTATATTCAGTAAGTTCTTCAAGTACTTCATAGTTTGTTTTTTTTTCAAGATGATTAAGTGAGATTTTGCCTTTTTGTTTCTTAAGCTGTTTTAGGAAACCTTTTATCGCTTTCGATTTCTGCTTTCCCAGTCCCGCGGCCCGGATCAATTTTTCTATTCTAAAGGCAGGCAATTTTTCAACATCGTTCCAATCCTTAAAATTATCCTTAAGATTACGAAAAGCTCTATATGAATTTCTGTCATTCGTATTCTGCGAAAGGATTGTAGCTATCAAAAGATCCACTGGCTCGGGCTTTAATGTTTTCCTCTCAGGAATACCGAACCTTTTTATAAGAAGACTGTTTATCTGTTTTATTCTTCGGGATAAAGTTTCCATAATGCCCTAATATCGTAAAGTTCCTGTAAAATCTGTAACATAAACTCCCCCCTTTACTCCACCCAACCCCCTATGTAGCCTGACCTTATTCGGCACGTTACCTAATCCCGTAGGGATTAATCTGCCATACTATCTAATCCCGTAAGGATTAAATTTTTGTAAAACAAACTTATTGTCACACTATCTAATCCCGCAGGCATTTGTTATTAGCACATTCTCGCATACAACTATAGCGTTATACAATATATTCTCAATACACCATGAAATCAAATCCACAGCCATTCTTCTGAAAAAGGTATATACAGCCTGTTAAGCATCTGGCTGGTTCCCAGTGTTTAGAACGTATTCAGAACGTATTCAGAACGTTTTCAGAACGCATTCAGATAGTATTTGGAAGCTCTTTACCCTCCTTATTGGTACTAAATTGATGCTGAGAAAAAACCTAACGAATAGGCTCAGAAGAAAGGAAAAGTTATACATCTTTCTGCCTTCAATAGTAGTTTGAAGGAAATAAACTCGGGTTAACCCAACAATAACTTACAAAAAGCAGAAATTATCTTATTTTTGTTTTTTGAATTGAAAATAGCGGAGGTTTAATGTCCACTTTGATGGTGAGTATCTCAGGAGTACGCGGTATTGTTGGCGATGGGCTGGATCCTAATGTGATTGTTAATTTTACTTCAGCTTTTGCTGATTTTGTGGGTCGGGGAAAAATAATTGTCGGCCGGGATGCACGGATAACGGGAGAAATGGTCAATTCCATCGTCACAGCAACTCTTAATGCAAAAGGAATTGATGTTCTGGATATTGGTATCTGCCCCACTCCGACAGTTCAGTACACCGTTAAGACTTTGAACGCACAGGGGGGGATCGCAATTTCAGCTAGTCATAACCCTAATGAATGGAATGCTCTGAAGCTGCTGAATTCAACAGGACAGTTTATGACTCCCGCTGAAAACACCGAACTCCTTGAAATCCTGAACCTCAAGCAGAATAAATTCGTGAGCTGGGATAAAATTGGAAAGACAACTTTCTATTCGGAGGGTATCAGAAAGCATATGCACGATGTTCTGGCTTTGAATTATATCGATGTAGAAGCTATCAGGAAGCGAAAATTCAGAGTGCTGGCCGACTGCGTGAATGGAGCCGGAGTTTATGTAATTCCTGAGCTTCTCCGCGAACTTGGCTGCGAGGTTATAGAATACAATTGTGAGAAAACGGGAATTTTCCCCAGACTCCCTGAACCTATTCCTGAAAATCTGACTGACACAATGGATGCAGTTAAAAAGCATAAGGCCGATCTGGGTATAGTAGTAGATCCTGATGTTGACAGGCTTGTGCTGATAACCGATAAAGGAACTCCTTTCGGTGAAGAAAATACAATAACCCAGGCGGTAAAGTTCATTTTATCCAAAGAGAAAGGTAATGTCGTTGTTAACCTTTCAACAACCCGCGGTGTTGATGATGTGGCTGCACAGGCTGGCTGCAGGGTCTATCGTTCACCTGTAGGTGAAGCTAACGTAGTAAAAAAGATGAAGGAAGTTGATGCTGTAATTGGCGGGGAAGGAAGCGGTGGTGTCATTTATCCGACCCTGCATTACGGCCGGGATGCACTGGTTGGTATAGTTATCACACTGCAGCACCTGCTGGATTCCGGTGGAACAATGCATGAACTCAGGCAGTCGCTCCCCGAATATTATATCACCAAGAAAAAAATAAATACCGGGAATTTGAATCCCGATACAGTTCTATCATCTCTCATCAAAAAATTCGGGAAAGAGAAAGTTAATACAGACGATGGCTTAAGGATAGATTTTGAGGATCACTGGGTGCATCTCAGGAAATCCAATACGGAACCAATAATCAGGGTTATCACGGAAGCTGACGATAAGGCTGCTTCTGAGAGATTAGCTGAAAATTATCTAAAGGAGATTGAGAAGATTGCTCAATAAAGCATGCTTCTTTTCTGAATGTAGCTGAAAAGTGCTTTATCGAAAGGCATTGAAGTGTCGATGAGATTATATTCTATATTAGAATTAAGGCATTCCTTTTTTATCTGGTCAACAAAATCCTGCATAGCCTGCTGATAGGCTTTTTGTATCTGGTAGGGACGAGTGGTCATCTCCTCCTCCGTCTCAAGGTCTTTGAAAACTGCATCTGCTCCGAATGAAAAACTTCTCTCAACAGGATCAAGCAGCTGGAAAACAATCACCTCATTTTTCTGGTACCTGAAATGCTTTAATGCAGATAGTATCGAATGAATATTATCAAACAGGTCGGAGACGATGATTACCAGTCCCCTCCTCTTAATTTTTTCTGCTATAGAATTTAAACAGGAAGCCGTATTGGTCTTATTGGATGCTTCGAGAGAGCTGAGACTTTTTAATATTTCCTGAAGATAAGTTTTTGCGGCCCGGGGAGGAAAATAACTTTTAACCTCGTCTGAATAAACAGTAAGACCTACTGCATCCTTCTGCTTGATCATCAGATAGCTTAAAGCAGCAACCAGTGTAATACCATACTCGAGCTTGGAGATATTCTTTCCTGAACTATACTGCATCGATTTGCTTGAATCCAGAAGGATGTAGCTTTTAAGGTTAGTTTCTTCTTCATATTGTTTTATAAAGAATCTTTCTGTCTTCCCATAGACTTTCCAGTCAATGTCCTTCAGACTGTCTCCCTGCATATAAGGACGATGCTCCGTGAACTCAACACTGAAACCATGGTAGGGGCTCTTATGAAGTCCCACCATAAATCCTTCTACGACTAGTCGTGCCTTAAGTTCAAGGGAATTTAATTTTGAAACAATCGAGGGGTTCAGAAAATTCTTATAATCCTGAGCTGACTTTGCCATCTATATATTTTTCTGAGTCTTCTTCTGCAGGATCTGGTCAGGACTCAGTCCCATATTACTTAACTCTTCTTTTGCGGAGGAGGCAAGTTCGTGTTTAGGATATTTTTCCAGAAATAAATTGTATGTGGAAGTCGCACTCTGGAAATTTCTCAGGTCATTAGCAAGAATAAAACCTGACAGGAATAAAGCCATAGGAGCTTTTTTATTATCAGGATATTTATTGTATACCAGGCGGAAAGTTTCCTCAGCCTTTTTATAAGATTCAACATCAGACATATTTTTCATCATTTTATTCTGATAAAAAGTTGCTATCTGGAATAAAGCATCGGGAGCCTGAGGAGTATTCGGAAATTCATGAATAACCGACTCATAATTACTGATTGCTTCGGAAATATTCTTTTGTTTCACGTTCTCCTGAGCAGCCTTCATATAATCATCAGCAGATTTACTGCTGCATCCATTTAAGAATATGACACTTGTGAATAGAAAAGACAGAAGTAAGTATTTCATTTTTTCACTCATATTTAATAAAAACCGGGTTAAAATTATTAAAATAGAACAGAAGTAGCAATGGAGTTAATAGGGATAGGAAGGGCCTGAACGAAATAAAAAAGCCGGCTAAAAAACCGGCTTTTTGAGTACAAATAGAAATTATTTGGTTAGCATCATTTTCTTTACAGCAGAGAATGAAGAACCATCGATTCCAGTTGCTTCCAGCCGGTATAGATAAACACCGCTGTTAAGTTTAGAAGCATCGAAATTTACCTGATGGTTCCCTGCAACCATTGAACCGCTTATAAGCTGAGAAACTTGCTGCCCCAGGATATTGAATATTTTCAAAGAGACCTTTGAGTCGACCCTGAGGTTAAAGTTAATCATAGTTGTAGGGTTAAAAGGATTAGGGTAATTCTGTGAAAGAGAATAACTTACAGGCATTACCTCAACTGATACTTCGGAACTGAATGAAGATGTCCCCTGGAAATCATGCTGTTTCAGTCTGTAAGTATACTGACCGGCAGCAATATTCTGATCTACAAAAGAATAAGAATTCGGTTGAGTTGAAGTTCCATGTCCCTGAACAAATCCTACAGTGGCAAAACCGCTGCCTGAATTTCTCTGGATTTCAAAACCCTTATTGTTAGTTTCAGATGCGGTCTTCCAGTTCAACGACACAGAATTCAGGTTAGCCTCAGCTGTAAATGAGGTTAATTCAACAGGAAGTGACCCTGCTGGCAGGAAGTCTGTTGCATAATATCTTGGGAATATCTGGTAACCACCATCATACGGAACACTGGCATCGAACTGACTTCCTATGCCTATAACGTCTACTGGCCATGTTGGCTCAGGCTGTCCGTCGATATCGGTATCTGAGTCTATCCTGAAGGTAACGGTATCGGGTCCGTCAGTCAATTGAAGGTTAGCGCTTGAACCTGCAGCAGGCCAGGTACCACCTGCAAGGTCTAATGACATAAAGCCCACGAGCGATCCTTCATACATTTCGGCATTAGCTTTATACTGAGCGAGAGTTAATACAACAGGTTCAGGTGTAGGGTTCCCTGTGCTGATCAGTGACCAGCTTGAAGTATCAAGAAGTACTATTTCGGTCATTCCGTTATATTGGGTAACTTCACCCGTAACCTCAAGCATATCCCCCATATTCCATGTAAATACTGGAGGACCGTATACGAAGATATCTGTTCCTGCGGTACCATCAGATATATAAAACGAGTTATTTGAAGTCTGATAATTTGGCGAAAATATTACACCCTGAACTGTTACAGTATCACCAAGGTGATCAGGAATAAAATCATTATTTAAATCTTCAATAGCCTGGGAAATGGGAATTACGGTTGCACCGCCTGATCCAGACATAATAAAATGATCAACCCACACGTTATCTGAATAATTACCTGAAGGTCCTCCATCGACTATATAATAGTTAACGGCTATATGAACCTGGTTTCCGGCGAACGCAGAAAGATCAAAACCATATCTGTGCCAACTTCCCACAGGTCCATCGACCTTGAAGTATCCGATCTGGGTAAAACTACCTAAGTTGATATCTGTTGTAGATACCCATACCTTTAATGAATCATCATAACCCGCATCAATTGCCCCGGCATAGAAATATATACTATCTCCGCTGGTTACCATTGGAAGCTGAGGAGAGATAATCCATTCATCGATTAATCCGCTTGAATTGGCATTATTAAAATTACTGAACCAAAAACTTTGGGCAGCCTGAGGATATACAGTATCACCGCTCGTAAATGCAACAACCTGTCTGAAATCCCATGCAGTACCGCTTCCATCATTATCAACAATAGTCCAATCAGTAGGAGGGGTAATAGTATTAAAAGTTTCCTCCCATTTAACATCCTTAATACCATTTAAACCTGAATAAATAGATGTTGGAATATAATTCGGTGATTGGGGTAAGGAAATCATTTTGGATTGTCCGAAGATCATCGAACAACTCATCAAAATGAATAAAACAATATAGATTTTTTTCATAATTACTCCTTATGGAATGTAGATTAGAGTAAGTTCTCCCAATAAAATGAAGAGCTATTTATTTGTTTTAGAAATTTCAGCAATATTTTTTATAATTGCAACCTTTTGCATATTAAAAGATTATTAACATAGAATCAAATAAATAGTAATGATTAATTTCACCTGGGTTATTTAGTGAGTTCTGATTTGACGGAAAAACTCCAGCATGCCTTCAAAAAAAAGCCGGACTGTTTCCAGACCGGCTTTTATCGAATCACCTAAATAGTTTTACTTGGTTAAGATCATCTTCTTAACTGATGTAAAACTGTTTCCATCAGTTCCATTGGCTTCTATCTTATAAAGATAGACACCGCTGTTAAGTTTCGAAGCATCAAATGTAACATTATGAATACCAGCTGAAATATTCCCGTTGAGAAGCGTTGCAACTTCCTGGCCGAGAACATCAAACACCTTCAATGTAACTTTTGAATCTACTGCCAGACTATAGTTAATTACAGTTGACGGGTTAAAAGGATTCGGATAATTCTGGGTAAGACCAAACACAGAAGGAGTACCAACAGTAACTTCAACAACTTTAGAAAAGTCTGTAGTACCGTCAAAATCGATCTGTCTTAGTCTATATGAGTACGTACCTGATTTAACACTGTTATCTACAAAAGAATAACTATGTTTTTCAGTTGAAGTACCATTACCCTGAACAAAACCAAGTACTTCATATCCGCTGCCGGAATTCCTTTGAACTTCAAATCCACTGTTATTTGTCTCTGTAGCTGTCACCCAGTCCAACACAACATTGTTATCACTAACATTTGCATTGAAGGCTGTAAATTCAACAGGAATAACCTGCCAGGGCAGATTCAGAGCACACATTTCAGCACCAGAACCACCAAGGGGTCCTATATAAGTAGAGGCTCCTGTGGTCGGATCGATAGTTCTCCACTCGCCAGATGATGTATAAGCAGCCCAGTAAAGTATTCCTGTATTCTGATCAAATCCCATATCCTGAGCGTAGTTAGGGCTGACTCCCAGAGGACCAATTATTGTGGCAGCTCCGGTAGTTTTATCAACTGCAAATAAGCTAGCCGCATTTAACTCAAGGGCATAAAGTTGACCAGTAGGCGAACATGCTAATGAAATAAACAATTCACTACCAGCAGTTGCCTGACCGACTAAAGTACAGCTGCCAGTCGTAATATCGATTGTATATAAATTGTTCGGACTATAACTAATACCATAATAAGTGTCAGTAGTAGGATCCCATGCAATTCCATTGATAGAAGGAGAAACATCTGTGGTTCCTATCATGGTCATGTCACCTGCTGTGGTAATGGAATAAAGAGGTTGAAATCCTGTGCCGCCATTATACTGAAGTCCGTACCATGCACCGCCATCACCTACAGTTCCTGCACAAATAAAAGCTGCTGAAGATGTAGGAGCGACGAGAGAGATCGTACTTGCATCCTCTTCAAAATAAGTTACAATACCTTCAGGAGTTCCACCAGGATCGTAAGCATTATATGCAAAAACAGGTGTTAAATCAACGACGGAAATCGGCTGACTGAGACAATCGTTGCCGCTATTTGGATCACCGGCAAGTTGGGTACATACGTCAACTGTATAATCACCTAATGCAGGATCCCAGGAATCGAATGTTACCTGCTGAGCTGTTAGTGATGCGAGATTTGTAACTGTTTTTGTTGATGTATAACTTCCGATTGTCATAGTAACATCGAAGCTTTCAGCTACATCGCTGTAATTGAAAACGGTAGCCATCGGGGTAGAGGCTCCGAGACCGATCATTGACGGCATATCAATTGACTCAGTAGCTACATCGCCGGGTGTTGCAAGTAGATATGAAACTTCAATATATGGAGGGTTAGCATCATTCCACCCATCAAAGTTTACATAGTAGGATGTAGAGAAATCCCAATCAACAAATCCCATTGCAAACCAACCCTGGGATATAGCTGACTGGAAATCGGTGACAGCATTATTTCCGAGCGGACTACTATACCATCCGGTCGATAGATTGCTGGTTGAATAAATATATGCAATAGAACTACCATAATTGGCCTGAATCTGACTATTTATGGTAGCAGCATCGTCGGATACAGGGTTAACTGTTCCCATTGGAGTTCCGCTCCAATAAGGGAAAACAGTTGAATTTACATAACCATAATAAGTAAGGCCTGTAATAAGTACCCCGGACGGGAGAGTGCTAAGATCAAATACAGCCCAGCCTACATTAGGGAAAACTGTATTAATCGTATTATCAGTTTTCGTTGTACCCTCAGTATAACCGGTCCAATAAGCTACACTTTGAGGATACACATTCATTACTTCACCGGGAGCCGCTTTAATGGGTGCGAGATTACCTTTAGGAGCCAGACCTGCAGGATCTACAACTTTATTCTGACCTACAGCAGTCAGGAAAAATCCCATTATTAAACAAAGTAAAAAGGTCTTGTACATAAACGAACCTCCAAAATTTGAAAAATGAGTAATTAATTTAGACACCATTTCTCACTTCCGTTAAATCACCTCCTTAAAGAATAAAATTAGGTGAACTAAGTATTCGCTCTGGTTTACTTCTCGTACTAATTCAATGTCAGGATTAGATCTAATGAGCAGCTCATAGAAAATTCTCCGGGATTATGAGTTTTTTTTGAATTGAGCTTAAACTACAAAAGTTGAAAATTAGTTACAAGAAAGAGACTTGCTTCTTTAACTTTTTTTTTGAGGGAGAGCCGGAAAATGGAAAAAAAAGCCCGGTTAAAACACCGGGCTTTTAAGTTCAGTAAATAATTACTTGGTTAAGAGCATTTTCTTAACAGCAGTAAAGTTACTTCCGTCTGCTCCTGTAGCATCTATTCTATATAGATAAACACCACTAGTAAGATTAGAAGCATTAAAGCTGACAAAATGAGTTCCTGCAAGTAAGTTACCATTCAACAGGGTTGCTACTTCCTGACCAAGGATATCAAATATCTTCAGTGTTACCTTTGAATCTGAAGCAAGGCTGAAGTTAATCTGAGTCGTTGGGTTGAACGGATTTGGATAGTTCTGAGCTAATGAATAAACCATTGGTACAGTAACGTTAGCTTCAACAACCTGTGAGTACGCAAAGCTGCCATTAAAGTCAACCTGTTTCAATCTGTAGGAATACTGACCAGGTGTGATTGAATTGTCAACAAAGGAATACTCGTGAGATTGAGTTGAAGTTCCGTTTCCGTTAACGAAGCCGATAGTAGCAAAGGTTTCACCATTACTTCTCTGAACTTCAAAACCTCTGTTATTGGTTTCTGTAGCTGTCGCCCAGTTAAGAACTACAGTTCCGTTGTCTGCTTTAGCGGAGAATGTAGTAAACTCAACAGGAATGACTGGGGGCATTGTCTGACCGAAATAAAAGTCATCAATGTACATTTCATCGTTAGGAGTAGCACCAAAGAAATCATTGGCATCCAGCTGCTGCAATAATGTTCCACCACGTGACCACTGCCATGAAGCTATTGATGTCAAAGGATCTGATGTTCCGAATAATAATTCTGCCTGGTCGGCGTCAAGATCTACCATAAGTACAACCTGCTGCCAGGTATTTTCTGCCCAGGCAAAGTTAACTGTAGCCCCGTTGTCCAATTCCCCGCCTCCGCCAGCATTGAAATAACATTCCATTCCCCATTCTGAATTATTTCCATCGAATAGAGTCAAAGCATTAAAATATCCAGCTTTTCCAGTAGGAATGTAAACCATCATACTCATGTACCAGGTACCGGAAGTCTGAGTACCAAGCAGTTTAACAAGATCATTGTTCTCAACAATAACAGCTGAATTTGAACCACTGAAAGCATATGCATCTGAAATAAACGGATCTTCAGAGGTGCAAGGAGTCAGGGACCATGTTGTCCAGTTGGTTGGATCCTGGCATGCAAGCTGCTCTCCAGCAGTGAAACCATCAAAGTTTTCTGCAAAAGCAGTTGAACCACCAGTTAAACCTTGAACCAGAACATTATCAATGGTCCACCACCAGTCCCATCCGGGCTGAACTGATCTGAACCTCAGCATGAAACTCATTCCATCATACGCACTTAAATCAACAACCTCTGTTGTGTTGCGTAAGTCCACACCGATAACTGACCATACTGTTGTCCAGGTTGCGCCGCCATCAGCACTTACCTCAACATAACTTGCATCATCAGTAGCATAAGTGTAAAAGTCATTATCAAATGTTAGAGTCAAGTTAGTAGCGTTTGTTGCATCGATGGCATCTGTTATTGTTGCTGTAGACAACATTCCATCTCCGCAATCATCTGCATCTGCTGAAAGAACTGCTCCGCACCCACCGCCGCAAGGAAGTGTATACGTATTAGGGTAAGGAGGAGAAAATGTTGCCCAATCGCAGACTCCACCATCATTTGTAATAGTCCATAACCCGGTTCCACTTTCAAAGTCATCGGAGAAAAGTGTCGCCACGTTCGGATCCTGTACTGTAGAATAAGACCAGTTAGTACCATAAGTTGTTCCGGTACCATCGGTTTCATCAACTTTCCAGTAGTAGGTAGTTAAATAACCCATTGATCCGGGATCAAAAGTAGAAATTGGTGATCCTGAATAAACTGAAGTTAAATTTCCAGGATCTGTACCCCAGAAAACTTCAATAGAAGTTGCACCGGCAGGGTTAGTCCAGCTGATATCCTGATTAATATCAACGTCTGTAGCGCCATTAGCTGGATTGGGATCAGTTGCTAAGCCCGGTCCACCGAGAACACCTTCAACTACTGCTGCAATATTCCAATTATAGTTAAGGGATGGAGCAATTATATGCAATTGACTCCACGTGCCTCCATTATATATCCAGTCCCCTCCGGATACAGCCGGACCGGCATCACAACCAGCGGGATAAAGACCTGCAGGATGTGTTACTTCATAACCAACCCAGATATCACCGCCTGTAATGGCAACCGGAGTACTAAGATCAATAGTCTGCCAACTTGAAGCTACAGGGGTGAAAGGGGCAGAATAAAGTAATGTACCAGGAGATGTTGCTGTGCCGGCATCATATATTTTTAATGCCGCAGAGGTAGGAACGTCATTTATATAAACCTGTACCTGGATTAAATTCCAACCCGTATATTGGGCAGTCTGTGCTGCTGTAAATTGAGCAGCTACCTGAAATGTACCAGCGGCTGTTAACCCAATAGCATCATAATTGGTACCATTGTCTAACTCTAGAGTGGCCTGATCTCGCTGAGTTGAATGGATAATCTTTTCCCCTCCCTTATAAGGCGGATTTGAATTTCTTATAGAAGAAATATTTTGGGGAAAAATTGAAACAGAAAAGACAAGCATGAAACACCACATGAGAAAAAGCCGTATTGTCGAACTTCTCATATTAGAACTCCTTTAAATTATTAGTTAGTATTTTGGTTTTGAGCAATATCAGGCATCAGGGAGATACCATATCTAATTACTGCAAAATTCTGAAAAATAAAACTTCCTCCAATGTTTGAATAATTATTGTTACCAAAATGAAGGATTATAACTATTGGATTTCACCTCCTTTTATTTGAGTTAAGAATTGTTTATGGAACTAAATTGTTTAAAAACCCGAGGGTAATATTTTAGAAGAGGAAGCATTGAAAAAATAATAAATGCCATAGAGTTGACATTAATCGAAATTAAGAACTGCATATCCACTTGCCTCCTTGTATTAATTAAATGAAGGATAATGATAACCCTTACAAATAATTTCCCAGATTTGATGGAATAGAAAACTATTTCCGAGTAACGCTAATAATCATAGTCAAAATAATTAAATTTAGCAAGAAAAATCAGTACTTAAGAAAAAAATATATTTGGATTTTTCTACCTGGAAAAAAAATTTAAGATTAATTGGTTACCGGCGATGAATAATCGGAAAGACTGGAGAAGAGAAACTCAGTAGTTTAAGTTCGGAGATGAGATCAGGTGGTTTAATATAGATAATAACCACTGCTGCTATTTTGTACAATATGTCGGATATTATTATGTAAAACTATCTGACTGTTTTGTTTTTATCAAGAGAAGTTTGTTCAAGTTTCTTTTTATAATCAAGCATTTTTTGTTGAACATTACTATCTGAAGTCCCGATAATCTGCAAAGCTAGGAGTCCTGCATTCTTGGCCTGATTGATGCCGACCGTCGCAACCGGTACTCCCCCAGGCATTTGTACTATCGAAAGAAGTGAGTCCAGGCCATCCAGCGATTTCGATTTTACGGGCACGCCTATAACAGGCAATGGAGAATGAGCTGCGGTCATTCCTGGCAGATGTGCTGCCCCCCCTGCTCCGGCAATTATAACCTTAATTCCTTTTTCATGAGCTGTAGATCCATACTCAGCCATAAATTTTGGGGTACGGTGGGCGGAAACAATCTTTATTTCGTAGGGAATCTCAAATTCTTTTAAGACAGATGCAGCCTCGTGCATAACCGGCAAATCAGAATCGCTCCCCATTATTATTCCGACTATTGGTTTTATTTTCATCATTCTCCTAAATAATTATTTTTGGTTCAATCTTCTTCAGCCTGGCTAAAACTGTTCCGGTATTTCGGCCAAGCATTGTTATATGTCCCATCTTTCTTCCAGGTCTCGATTTATCTTTTCCATAGATATGGAGATGTACATCCTCATCATTCAAAGCTTCTCTGTAATCCTCAACTATGCCCAGACCATCCTTTTTACCAAGCAGATTGATCATTACTGCGGCTGGTTTCACCATATCAACCGACCCAAGAGGTAAATTTAGAACAGCCCGTACATGATTTTCAAACTGCGAAGTAACACATGCTTCAATTGTATAGTGCCCCGAGTTGTGAGGACGCGGGGCCATTTCGTTTACAAGGAGTTTATTATTCCTGGTGATAAATAACTCTACTCCGAATATTCCGTATCCCTTTACAGCTTCAACAGCTTTAATCGAAATTTCTTCTGCTGTCTTTCGCAGTCCGGAACTTATGTCTGCCGGGGCAATAACGGTATGACAAATATGATCTCTCTGAATAGTTTCAACTACCGGATATGCTTTTATTTCTTTCCGTGTCCGTGCAATCATCACCGCAAGTTCTTTTCTAAAGTCGATCAGTTCTTCAGCCATTAACAGGGAATGCCTTCCGGAGAGTTCCTTTACGCCTTTTGCAAAGCTATCTTCATCCTTAACAAAAGCATTGCCGTAGCCATCATAACCCATCTTCCTTGATTTCAGTATAAAACTTTTCCCAAGCTTTCGGGCAATAGAACTATAGGTGCTTGAATCTTTAACTTCAATAAATTCAGGAACCGGAATCCCGTTTTTCCTGAAAGTTTTTTTCTGAATATATTTATCCTGTATTAGTGAAATAGTTCTTGATGAAGGCAGAACTTTCTTTCCTAGCTGTTCAATAAATTCGAGATCTTTATAATCAATAAACTCATTCTCAAGAGTTATAACATCACAGTTTTCAGCAAATTTTCTAAGCAGTTTTTTATCATCAACCCAGCCTACATAATCGTGTTTAGTAAGCATTCCCGCCGGCGATTGAGGAATTTTTTCCATTATAGCGATTTCGAATCCCAGCTTATATGCCTGGTATGCCGACATCCTGGCAAGCTGGCCTCCTCCTAATATTCCTATGCGAATTCGTTTTTGCATATTTCCATAATGCGTACTGTGAAATGAATACTACTAATTTAATAATAATTTTCCCAATCAATTCTGCTAATCTTCATTCCGTCAGATTGGAGCATCACACAGCCCATCCGGTCAGTTCTGAAAATTTCAGATCCGGATTCATGTAAACGATCTGTTATTTCCAGCGAAGGATGCCCAAACCTGTTTTTGATCCCGCAACTAATCAGACTCATTTCCGGTGAAACTGTTCTTATAAACTCATATGAAGACCCTGACCTGCTGCCGTGATGACTAACTTTTAATACATCGGCATCAAGGAAACTTTTATATTTTTTCCTGTAATAAGTCTCACCTCTCGCATCTATATCGCCGGCAAATAGAAAAGAAG
Organism: uncultured Bacteroidota bacterium; assembly: GCA_963839165.1. Lineage (GTDB taxonomy): Bacteria > Bacteroidota > Ignavibacteria > Ignavibacteriales > Ignavibacteriaceae > DATFVA01. Next base: position 63,513 of record CAWIUG010000049.1, read on the forward strand.
TTCTACCGAAATCAATTTTTATTATGCCGCTGCTGTTATTAAGCGAATTGCCTCCTGAAAGGATCTTTGCAGTATCATTTAGTATGAATACTTCGGCATTTCCTATTCTTATTTTTTTACTTGAGTAATATTCGACCGCCATATTTTTGTTTTTCAGGTATCTCTCAAACCGGCTGTCCTTCTCATAGGATGTGTCGGGAAAGGGTTTGAATATTTTATTGATTTTCCCTTTTTCTATAAGTGAGATGAATCCCCCGTAATGATCGGCATCGATATGAGATACAAATCCGTAATTGAATTTCTCAATTCCCAGCTTCCTCATTGCAGGCAGTATAATTCTTTCTCCATTATCAAAATATGGTGAAGCATTACCTGCATCTATCAGGGCAGTTTCACCATCGGGAAATTTTATGATGAATGAATCTCCCTGCCCAACATCAAGCATAAAAACATTCATTTTATCTCTATCAGGGATTTGGTTCTTTCCTGATGAAGAATAGATATAAATATTTCCGGCAATAAGGATTATAAAAATCACAACCGCGCGTGAGGATTTAAGATAACGCATCAGAAACATAGCCGTCAGAATGAATGAGTAAAATATAATGACATTAGTCTGAGAATAATTAATCACATCCAGGGATGAATATTTTAAAGTTCCGCCAAATTTAACCAGCGTTAATAAGCAATCCGCAAACATGTTATTCGCTGAAGCGTACACAAAGGCAATCCATATTGAAAATGGAACGAAAAACAAAGTTGTTATCGCAGTTCCTATAATGATACCAGCAAGTGGTATTACTGCCAGATTTATCGGGAGAGCTATGAGTGAGAATTTTCCGAAATACATTAGAGTAATGGGAAACGTACCTATCTGCGCACTAAGGGAGACAGCCGAGAAAAGCATAATATATTTCAGGAACCTGTTTTTTATTGCTGTCTTATTTATCATTCGTTGAAAACGAGGGTAAAAGTATGCAATGGAATAAACTGATATAAACGACAGCTGGAAACCTGGATTGAATATCTCAGACGGATCTATAGATAGCAGTATCAGGGCAGCAATGGCAAGTGAGTTGTAAATGTTTGTTGACCTATTTAAAATGAAAGCAATTATGAACACGACAGCCATTACTACAGCCCGAAAAACTGAAGCGGGGATACCCGTAATTAACATAAAAAGAACCAGTCCGGAAATAGTTAAGAACGACATCAGATACATATTCAATCTTCCGAAAAGAACGAAAAAGATTAACGCTATAAATCCCGCATGCAGACCTGAAACTGCAAGAATATGCACAACACCTGAATCAATGAACTGGCTCCTTGTCTCATAGTTAATGTCGCTTCTGTCAGCCAGAATTAAACCCTTAAGTAATGAGGCGGATTCAGGAGAATGCAGCGAGACGATGACCCTATCAATAAATTTTCTTATAGAAAATATCCCGCTCTTTAAAAGAATTAACCTCGCGCGATATTATTGAGATATCGTTTTTCTCATAAACCGACAATATACCGCTGATATTTTGTGAATGCAGGAACTTGTTATAATCAAACTCACCCGGATTACGTTCCTCCCTCCCTTTTCTGTAAGTACCTGTTATTTCTATAACATTCCCGGGTTCAAGTCCTGCAAATAAAGATGCAACGCTGTCATCCCACAATTTGCAGAGGAGGGTCACTCTGGAATTGACGGTTCTTCCTGCTTTGATTGAATCGGTATTCAAGAGAAATGAGAAGCCGCCTTTGGAAGGGAGATCAATTTCTTCGATCCGGCCGTACGCAGTAAAATCTTTTACTACATAAATTGAATCAGGAATTATGCTTTGACTTTTTCGCTGAAGCTGACCCGAAGTGTATCCAGTCGAGAGTGACAGAAGAAGTAACAGGGTAGACACTGCACCGTACGAGCTGCGTTGCTTCTTCTCATATAAAAAGAAAAACACTGATAAGGATAGAAGGAGAAACAGAAATGCTAAATTATAAAAGATGGTTAAGGAGAAAAAAGACTGCAAAACTATTCCGGAAGCAAATAACACTGTAACCCTGACTATCGGAAAGTTCTTCATCAGCTGGCCTTCAGTATCGCTTCTTTGATTTGTGTAAGGTTTTTAACTTCAGCAGAAATAAATTCTGCCTGTTTGCCTGCGGTGATAAAAAGAGAGGGGTTAAAGGTGTGAGTTTTGATTGACAGATCTTCAAAATTGCCATGATCTGAGCAGACAACAATTGTGAATTTGGATTTATCGGCTTCATTCAGAACGGTAAAGAGGAATTTATCCAGTATCATCAATGTTGTTTCAATGTCACCATCATAACGGCCATGACCAAGATGATCCGTGAGGAAATATTCATACAGGGTAAAATCATTTTTCATTGCCGTTCTGATCAATCTTCTTGCAGCCGTTTCAGGCCTGATGACAGGAAGGGTATATCCCAGTTTATTATTCCACCTCTCATTAGTTATCTCGGCTGTTAAAGCATTCCCCCTCCTGACATCGGATGAGCGGTTCAGCCTGAGTCCGCTCAGCTTTGCACTTAAGGATGTAACACTGAGTCTTGACTTCCCTGACCTCAGGTAATCAAAGAATACCCTGGGGTAAGCATTAGCAAAGAAGGCTTTCCTGCCTCTGGAAAGGAATCCGGCAAAAATGTTCTGCTCTTTTATTATCGGGATGAGTGTGGAATAGGGGTAGGGACCAAAATGTTTCCCCACATATTCAGCAGCATTCATCCCGCAGAAAATGGATGTCTGACCGGTACCACTCTGCGGCAAACCTTCTATGCCCAGTGTGGCGTCAACAGGGGTAAGATAGAAGCCATTTTGTGTTAAATATTGTCTATCATCTGAGGGGATATTACCAAATAATGCAGTGAATGTTTTGAACCCGTATTTGAAGAAGGGATTAAATTCATAATCCTTTCTGCCTATCCCAACACCGTCGAGGAATATCATTAATACAGGATTCACATATATTCTTTATTTTGAATCGATAATTATTGTTACAGGACCATCATTAAAAATACGTACTTCCATCATCGTCCCGAATATGCCTGATTTCACCTTTCCATTTCCAAGTTTATGCTTCATTCTTTCTATGAACTTTTCGTAAAGTGGTACGGCTTCATCAGGTTTCGCTGCATTGGCGAACCCCGGCCTGTTGCCTCTTGATGCATCACCGTAAAGAGTAAACTGAGAGATGACCAGTACTTCTCCATCTATATCCAATACGGAGAAATTCATCTTATCATCATCAGAATCCTCAGAGGGAAATATTCTCAGACTGCTGCATTTATCAGCAAGGAAATTCACATCTTTTTCTGTGTCGCCTGCCCTTATACCAAGCAGGATCACCAGACCCTTGCCGATATCCTGTGAATAATTTTCTTCAGGAATGTTCACTCCCCCTTTTGAAACTCTCTGTACGACAACTCTCAATTCATTTCTCCGGAAACCACTCTTTCTATGTCAAGATAATCGTTCTTAACCCTGATGTAATTGTACTTATTCTCTTCAAGTATTTTTTTAACAGCATCAGATTGTCCTTCACCTGTTTCAAAATACAACCTTCCGCCTGGAAGTAATAGTTCTCTGGCTTTTGTACTTATTTCTCTGTAATAAATCAGTCCATCTGCATCATCCGTCAGTGCTTGACGGGGTTCGTAAACTTTTAATTCCGGCCGTAGTTTTTCAAATTCATTTACCGACACATAAGGAGGATTGGATACGATCACATCAAATCCATTTCCTTCAGGAAAACTTTTAAGTATATCATTTTCAATGAATTTCACCTGGTCTTCAGTGCAGTTAAGAGCAGAATTTTTTTCTGCAATCAGAAGTGCTTCTTTACTAATATCCGTTCCTATCACCTGCGATCCGGATAGATTTTTTGCAAGGGAGATTGCAATATTCCCGCTCCCGGTACCGATATCAAGAATTTTCAATTCCTGCTTATTTTTATTCTGTTCGATTATTTCTTCAACAAGTATTTCTGTTTCCTGTCTGGGTATAAGTACAGAGGAATTTACGTAAAACGGAAGACCATAAAACTCAACCGAACCTACGATATATTGCAAGGGTTCAAATTCCCCTCTTCTCTTAAGGAGACTTCTATATATAGCCACCTCTTCGTCGGTTAGAGGACGGTCAAAGGTAAGATAAAGATCCAGCCTTTTGCACTTAAGAATATGTGCAAGCAGTAGTTCCGCATTTATACGCGGTGATTCGATACCTTTTTTCTCCAGGTAGCCGGTAGATAGTTTTATTGATTCAAGTACGGTAAGCATATACGAGTAATAATATTCAATTAATACTCAAAATTTAATTATTTATGAGAGAATAAGAAAATTTTAGTCGGAAAGGAAATAATAAATAAGGAAACCAAAACCTACCTGAACAGCCCCGAATGTAATCCCTGATATCAGATCATATTTATGTGTTTGATCCAGGTAGTACTGATTTCCGGAGAACTGGTACTGATCGAAGTTATCATCTGCTTTCAGCTTGAAATATGCTGAGACACCACCAAGGGCTACTATACCTCCTACTAGGATCTTAAAAATATTTTTCTCAAAAAAGTTCTCACCCTTCTTTTTACCTGTAAAGTTAAGTTTTATTTTTTCGGTTCTGCCTAAATCTTTTACGTCCATAAATTTCTCCTCAAATCCGGGCTTTCTAATGAGGATGGTCCCATTGTCGACAGGAAGAAACAAAGGGGTATGACCAATCAGGGTGCTGTCCTGGTAAACATATGCATCCTGGGGTTCGGTATCGAGATAGACTTCAGATTTGAAGTTATAATTAAGTACGGTGTCCTTACATTCTGTTATTCTCAGGGTATCCTCAAATGATTGTGAATTCCAGCGGTCAGCCTCCTCCATAACCACAACGTGGTAGATACCTTTCCCTAATTCAATATCTTTAATTCCCTTCCCCGCCTGATCACCATCAATATAAATTATGGCAGAAGGGAGATCTGTTTTAATCTTTACTAAGGCTTTACAATCCTGTGCATAAATATTTACGATAGGGGTTAGGAACAGGGAGAGTAATATCAGTTTATTTAAATTCATAAGCCTGAACCTCCCCCCGGTCGTAACCGATAAACAGTGTGTTCCTGAATATAAGCGGTGATAGTTTATTCCGGCCGTCGACCAAAAAAGTCCGGGTAATTTCTCCGCTTTTCCTGTTTACAAAATAGAACTTTTTATTGAGGTCCGGAACTACCAGAAAGTTTTCAGCAGCATACGGCGTAGCCTTCAGCACTCCTCCGGTGGTGGTTTTCCAGATGAGCTTTCCCGTGCTTCTGTTAAGGGAATATAAATCACCATTAAGGTTTCCGAAATAAATTTCCCGGGATGTAACAGATGGCGTCATCGTGATCCTTGCCCCTGATGAAAACTGCCATTTGATCTGTCCCGTTTTAAGATCAACAGCATAAAGATTTCCATTATCATTACCTGTATAAACTATGTCTCCTGAAACTGTCGTTCCGCAGAAGAAAGATTCACCCATTTTCTTTCTGTATAAAATTTTACCATCCTCACTGTTTATACCGATAAGTTCACCGTCATCATTACCGAATACTATTATACCATTACTCATCGACGGTGAACTATGAACCGCTGATTGGATAGAAGTTTTCCATACCTGCTTTCCGTGCATATCATATTTGTAAACGTTCCCATCCTCAGTATTAAAAATTACTGCTTCGGGTGTCCCGATAATTTCCGTGACACATCTTCCTTCAGCTTCAATATCATATTTCGTTTCTCCCCTTACAAAATCATAATATATTAAATGAGTTATGTTTTTATTGTCGACCGCGTCCGCATAGATCAGGTTTAGCTTATATATAAAGGGTGAAGAAAAGACTGCCCCCTCATTTTTCAATTGCCCGATTTTTTTACCCGTAGCAAAATCATAGCAGAATATTCTTCCGGATAAATCATTAACAAATACCAACGAATCATAAACAATAACAGAAGAGTTTGTGAAGCCGCCATTTGCGCTGTTCTCCCATTTTAATGAAAGCGAATCTGTAATATTTTCATTGATAAAGAATTCCCGCGCAGGATTTTTACCGAAACCCGTATATGCATTATCATCCCTGCGGACTTCTGTTTGTATGCGGGAAGTGGCACATCCGGCTGCAAGCAGGAGCAGAAAATAAAATATGTAAATCAGGTTTTTCAAAAATCCCATCCGAAGAAAAACTGGTAAAATAGTCCCGGCTGAAAAGTTGAAAGATTATCCTCGATCTTTTTTCCCATATCATAACGTAAGACTATCACTCCAAACAGGTTCATCCTGAAACCGAAACCGACACTCCCAAGGGTTTGATCATAAACTTTATCCCAGGCACTTCCGAAATCGGAGAAGATTGCACCTCTGATACCCCAGAAACCAAGGTTCACAAATGGAAAACGAATGTTTATCTGGTCAATCAGAGGAAAGCGAAGTTCAAGAGATGATATCCACAATTTCTCACCGCGTATCGACCATCTGGGCCACCCTCTCAGGTCCCAGCTTCCTCCCATAAAATATCTCCTCGCTTCTTTACCTTCATTATAAAATATTGCTCCCCGGAAAGCCAGAGCTGTTGTGAATCCAATCCTGAAGTATTGTCTGTAATCGGCTATTGCCGTAAAGAAATTTACATTGCTGTACTTAACATCGCTGGTATAACCAAGCAGCAGCCTTGCCCTGATTCCGTCGAGAGGTCCTGTAGGTCCCCATATTGAATTATCAGCAACATAGGAAATAGTGTTGCTCAATAGCAGGGCTTTCCTTTCTATAACTCCCTGTATCACTTCCTTATCGCTGCTCGCAAGGGAAACATCCGTTTCAATCCTCTGGAACTTTGAGAGCGGAAAATTCAAAAGGAAGAACCCTCCGAAGCTTCTTTCGTAGAAGTACTCATCAGACTCTCGGATATCGTATCTGTTCCCGCTGAAATGGAAGACCCCGAATCCATAATTTGTTCTCTTGCTTAGGTCAATCCGCTCCAGCATAACATTAAAGCTTTTAAGAAAATCGCTTTGGACACTGGCTGTATTATATATAAGAAAGAAATAATTGTCATCCCCGAAGAGATCGCTCAGCGATAGAATGGCTCCGCCTCTCGTTCCATAAACTGGATCTGTTGTTACATCGCTCTGGGCATAATCAAGTGTATATTCCTTTTCATAATTGTATTTCTCTTTCTCGGCATAGGCTTTCAGTTTGGATTCAACCCATTTCCCGTCTGTTGAATCGAAGTTCATAACAATCCTGAAGGAGGAATCCGTTGGAATGCTGTCGATCTTATCGCGGTATAAATTGAACGAGAAATTCTCAAATCCTGAAAAAGTTATAGAGGTAGAATCAATATATCTTGGATGAAACGCACTTGTGATAAAATGTGTCACTTTCCAGACAGAATCGGAGAAAGAATTATGAACAAATTTCATCCTCCAGATGTTCTGTACTTTATCCATATCCGAGGTGAAGAGAAGGGTTCTCTTATCAGGAGAAAGTACAGGAGATGAATTGTTCCCCGGAAGGTAAGTTATATAATCAATACTATGTGTTTTAAGGTCATAAGAAAACAGGTTGTAATATCTTTCATACTCCCCCGCGGTTCTGTCTGATGAAAAAATAATCTGCGAATCAGTAATACCAAACACAGGGTCTCTCTCATCATAGTAATCATTCGTCAGCCTGGTAAGCTGGTTTGTCTTAATATCAAGAAGGAAAAGATCACTGAATCCTTTCTGGTCAATGGCCTGGAAAACTACTCTGCTGCCATCTCCGGAAAATTTAGGGGAAGTAATATTAATAAGATTCTCGTTCTGGTAATTATCAATCACCTCTTCTTCAGGTATTGAATAGAAATGAATAGCATCCGTAGCCCCTGATTTAGTAACAAAGGCAACGATTCCGTCCTTCGAGATATCAATGGACGACTGGAAGAGGTGGAATGCCTCAAACTCGGCCGATTTCTCTCCTCTCAGAACCAGTTCAGGTTCAAGATCTGATTTCTTCTCCACATTTATCTTCATCCTGTAAAGGGAGGAATAACCGTCCCGGTTGGCGGGGAAATAAAGCCATGTATCACCGTTTATTTTATATGGAACGGGAGAAAAATTAAAACCGAAATGTGTAAGTTGAGTGGCAGAGTGCTGCAGAGGGGCTTTATCAGAAAGCAGGGGATAGTACTTCCGTTTGAGGTAGAAACTCCATTCTGAATCTATTTCTTCAATAGGTTTGCCAAGGGTGTACTCAAGAACTTTTGTGAAATCACTGTACATCCAGATATTATTGATGAGCACCATTACTTTTTCGGGACCATATTTTTCCTCCACGAAGTGCAGGAAATTTTGTCCTTCTTTATACATCAGAAACGTTCCGTAGATGCTGTACATCTCCTCAAGGTTTACGAAATAATTGTTTATAACAGCATCACGCATAACCATTTCAGCCTGGGCATCTACATCGGCAGACATGTACTCCGCGAGCCCTTCTGTAAACCAGAGGGGGGGAAACCTTTCTGCGGGCAGCCTGTGGTCAGAAAGTATCAGCAGCACTTTGGTTGTCATAAATACATGAACCAGTTCATGTCTTATTACGTGCTTAAAATCGTGGATCGAACCAGTGTACGGTATGACTACCCTTCCTTTTAAAAACTCAAAGAACCCCCCAACAGCATCTGGTACAAGTCCCGGCGTTGTATTAGTCTGTTGAAAATGAAGCGAAGTATTATAGAAAATAAGCGGGATGGGTCTGGTTATTAGGTTATCAAACTTAACCTTCAGTTCGGCATAGGCATCCTCAGCGTATGAGGCTCCTATCTCGGCGATTTCTTCAAACTCACCGTAGTAATAAATATTGAAATGTTCGGTGCGAAGAACCTTCCATTCAAAACTTTCATACTGCACCTTATTTCTGCCGAAATAATAAAGCTGTGCATCGGCAGTGCAGTAAATCATTAAAATTATAAAAAAGAGAAGTTTAAGGAATTTCACAGGCTTATTTATTTTTGTTCAGAAATCCCTTCATCACTAATAAAATTCTGAAGGATTTTATTAAGATAATCTTTCTTTTAGAGTAAGGATGTTATCTATCTCAGAGGGGTCATATCCTCTGAGCACAGCGGTATAATAAGTTATCCAATCGAACAAATAAATCAAATCCAATAATCGTACCTTGAAATCAGCCTCTTCGCTCTCAATATTCATAAACTCCAGACCCTTCTTCACTGCCAGTTCGGTAGTGATCTCAAACCTTTTTTTAACCTGGGGATGATATGATTCGTCAAGGATATTAATGAGTTTTGCATTAAACTGGTTTGGATTAAAGCTTTCCCATCCGATAATTTCATTATGATTAAGTTCCGGGATAACATTATGAAAAGCGTGAAGTTTGGAATTTTCATTCAGCTGACACTTGAACCTGTAACCTGCTGCTGATGTCAGATCAGCGGCCGAATACAAAACGGGTATATAGCCAAGAAGCTGTTCAGCACAATTTAATGCGATATTATTTTCAGTTGAATATTCTTTCCCTTTCTCCTTCCAGAGATCCCTTATTTTCTCAACAATCGTATCCTGCGGAGGAACTAACCCGAGCTGAACAAAAATCTTTAAGAGCGAGAAAAAACTGGAACCAAGTGAATACCTTGGCTGGAAACCGGGAGTCATTTTTACGAGAGGAATTCCTTTTTTCTGTGCGATCTCCGCAACTTTTCCTCCTGTTGATAAACAGACCATTGGGCAATTCTTTTTAATTCCCTCTTCAAGTACTGAAATTGTCTCCTCGGTGTTGCCTGAATAAGATGAGATAACCAGAAGCGTATTACTGTCGGCATACCCCGGTAGAGTGTAATTCCTGTTTACAAAATATGGCAGGTTCAATTCATCCTTAAGAAAATTCCCTATAAGATCTCCGCTGATCGCTGAACCACCAAGTCCTGAAACTATTATGTTCCTGAATTTTTTGTTCTTTAGTTTTTCAGTATCAAACTCACTGCTCCATGCGGAATCTACCTGGGTATAGGTTTCTACCAGGACATTGAACTGGTTTCTGGAATCGTATTTAGCAACAAAATCTGTCAAATTCATTTAAGTTCCCTAAATAATATTTCTTGTACGGGTGATTTGATTGTCTTTGAAGAATTTTTCAATCCTTGCCAGAACGTCTTCCTGGGTGACGTACGAAAGGCAGTCGCCTGCCAGCTTTTCGAGGTTTTCCATGGAGCAGCTGCGTATAATCCTTTTTGCGTAGGCTATCGTTGAAGGCGACATACTAAGTGATTCGAGTCCTAAACCCACAAGTAAAGGAATTGCGAGTGTATCGGCCGCCATTTCACCGCAGAGGCTGACGCTTTTGTGCGACTTCTTAGCCTCCTGAACTATGTGATGGATTGTTCTTACTACAGCTGGACTAAATTCCTGGAAAAGGTCAGCCACAAGATCATTGCCTCTGTCTACAGCCATAAGATACTGGATAAGATCATTCGAACCAATACTAAGGAAATCAACTTCTTCCGCAAATTCTTTAGCCATTAACGCTGCAGTCGGGACCTCAACCATTATACCTATCTTCATATCTTTATCATAAGGGATCTTATTTTTCTTCAGTTCATGCCTGCATTCCTCAATCAGAGCCTTCGACCGTCTTATTTCATTGATCGTAGAAACCATAGGCAGCATAACCTGGATATTTTTGTTTACGCTCGCCCTTAGAATAGCTTTTATCTGGGTTCTGAAGATTCCAAGGTTTTCCAGAAGCAGGCGGATACCTCTTAAACCCAGGAAGGGATTCGGTTCTATGTAATCGAGCAGCTTAAATTTATCACCGCCGATATCGAAAACCCTGATCGTAAAAGTTTCAGGATAAATTCTGCTTGAAAGGTTAGTATAAATCCGGGTCTGTTCATCTTCAGAAGGAAACTCTCCAAGTTCTTCAAGGATCTGCTCAGTCCTGTAGAGTCCAATTCCCTCAGCGCCGCTCGTAACTACCAGATCAATCTCTCCGCTTACATCCACATTTGCCTGAAGCGTTATTTTCTTACCATCTGTTGTAACTGCAGGTTTATCTTTAAGCTCCTCAAGTTCCTTCTGCAGCTGTCTGAGTTTTTCCAGTTTCTGGTTAAAAAACTCAATCTGTTCTTCATTGGGATTGATAATAATATATCCATGAAAGCCGTCGACAATTATAGTATCATCATCACGGATATGCAGTGTAGCATTATGGGTACCCACAACGGCGGGAATATTCAATGATCTTGAAACAATCGCGGCATGTGAAGTTAATCCTCCATGGTCAGTAATAAATCCCTGCACATTACTCCTGCTCAGAAGGATTGTATCAGCGGGGGTCAGGGAGTCGCTTACAACCACAACGTCATGTTTTATTCTTGACTGCCACCTCTTTTTTTGAAGATTTCTTATAATCCTGTTCTTTATATCTTCTATATCATGGGCGCGTTCCTTCATATAGGTCTCGTGTGATATCATCATTAGATCCTGGTATTTTGATATCTCGTCATCAACAATATATTCAGGTTGTCTTTTTTCATTCTCAATTCTTTTCTGGATGTTTTCAATAAGCACAGGGTCATCAAGTATCATTATCTGGGCCTCGAAAATAGCGGCTCTTTCATCGCCCATTTTTTCCCGTGCTATGCTGAGTATTTTATTCAGTTCCTTCCTCGACTTGTTCAGAGCTTCTTCAAGATTTCTGTATGCTTCATCGATATCGGTAATTTCTCCCCTGTTGATATCTATCTTTTCCTTCATGAAAAGATAAGCCTTGCCGATAACAATTCCCGGAGCGGCAGCTATTCCCGAGATTTTATTTTCTGCATCAAGAAATATTTGTCTGAATGATTTCAAAGTTCGTCAAATCCTCTGTTAAAATATTCCACTATCTCCTTTGCTGCCTGTTCTTCATCCTCACCATCGAAAGAAAGGATTACTTCTGAGCCCATTTCTGCGGCAAGAGTCATTACTCCGATTATACTTTTTCCGTTTATATTCAGTCCATTCTTTGAAATGTAGAACTCACATTTATATTTCGAAGCCATTTTAACAATTGTTGCTGCAGGCCGGGTATGCATCCCTGCCTTATTTATAATTTTTACCGTTTTTTCGATCATTACTTCATTCGTTTAATGAGTCTTTCAGCCAGCCATTTAAATATTTCACGATCTTCGCTGTTTTTTAATACATTCAAAGACCGCAAAGCCCTGCCGGTATATTTTTTAATCTCTCCCCTTGCATCATCGATTACCCCAAGTTTCTCATAAAGCTTTTTATATTCCTTCACTTTTTCAGGCCTTACTCCTTTTGCCCGGATGAGAGCCTTAAGCAGCTGCTTATCCTGCCCTTTTGCTTTTTCAAGAGCCTTAACCAGAAGATAAGTCTTTTTGCCTTCTATAAGATCGCCCCCTATCTTTTTTCCAAACTCAAGTTCATCGGCGGTAATATCGAGAAGATCATCCTGTACCTGGAACGCGATTCCGATATTTCTTCCGAATGAGGATAATGCTTTGACGACTTCGGACGACCCGTTGCCAAGGCATCCTCCAAGAGTACAGCACATCTCAAGCATTGCTGCTGTTTTCTTCTGTATCATCCCGATGTATTCATTGAGTTCAAGAGCTTGACGTGTTTCGTATTCTTTATCAAGGCTCTGACCTTCACAAACCTGAACAAGTCCTCTGGTAAAATAAGCAAATATTTCCTTTGAATTCCCGTTACAGTCCTTGAGCAGGTTTTCATAAGCAACAGCAAGCAGACTATCACCGGCCAATATTGCCGTATGATTATCATATTTAACATGCAGTGTAAGCCTGCCTCTTCTTTTCTCTGCGTTATCCATTATATCATCATGTACAAGAGTAAAGTTATGAAGCAGTTCAACTGCCGAAGCGGTGTAATAAGCATCTGAATACTTTCCTCCGGCTGCCTTTGCGGATAATAATACAAGCATCGGCCTGAGACGTTTACCGCCGCTCTCAATAATATAATAAGCCGGTGAATACAGGTTTCCGGGTTTCCGCCCCGACAAAGAGCGGTTCAGTATCTTTTCAACCTGTTTCTGTTCTCTTTCTAAGATTGCACTAAATTTTTGATTTACAACAGTACTCAATGAAGAATTCCCCTCTCAATAATTTTATTTTTTCTTAATTCTTTAAGTGATGACGAACCTGTTAGAAACATAATTTTCCTTACATAATCGAACCATTCTTTTACTAGTTTCTCTACACCTTCTGTATTTTCTTTATCCAGAGTCTGCAGAATTATTCTTGCAGAGGCAATAAGATCCGATCCGAGAGCAAGGGCCTTGGCTGCCTCAACCGCACTATTTATTCCTCCTGAACCGATCAATGTAAAGTCGTATTTCTTTTTAAGCTTAGCGGTGGTTTTTATGCAGTATGAGGTCGGCAGTCCCCAGTCCCAGAATTCCTTCATCTCACCATCCTTGTTCCGTAGTATTTCAACGCCTGCCCAGCTTGTGCCGCCCGCTCCGGCAACATCAATTCCTTTAATCCCGCAGTCCAGCAGTTTCTTCGCTGCTTTATCCGATATACCAGCACCTACCTCTTTAACAATTACGGGAACCTTAAGCTGCTTTGCCAGCTTCCCTAACTTCTTCAAAAGTCCCTTAAATTCCGGTTCGCCTCCGTGTTGTATTAATTCCTGCAGAGGATTGACATGCACCACCATAGCATCTGCCTCAACAAGGTCAATAAGAAAATTTAAGGAATCCATATTATCCGTCATTACAAGCTGAGCAGCGCCTATGTTACCAAGGATTGGAATTGAAGGTGCATTTTTCCTGATAATTTTATAGGTGGTGTGATAATCTTTGTTCTCAAGTGCCTGACGCTGGCTCCCTACGCCAAGAGGGATATTCAGGTTATTTGCAGCGACTGATAGCCTTGCGTTAATATTTTCTGCCTCTGCGGTACCTCCAGTCATACAGGAGATGAGGAAGGGGTAGGTTATTTCTTTCCCCAGAAACAGGGTATTGAAGTTTATCTGAGGTATCTCAACTTCAGTAATAGCGTAATGCAAAAAGTCATAGAACTCAAACCCGTTCGTCTTATTCATGAAAGCGACTTTATCTGTTAGCGACAGTTCTATGTGTTCTTTTTTTCTTTTGGATGTTGAATCCTGCTTATGGCTCATCTGGAGATATTTTACACTATTTTTTTAGGTGAGGCAAAATATTAAAAATTTGATAAAAATACCTGTTAATAAAATAAACGGCATTTTTCATAGTATGTTTATGAAAAATTCAATCGCTAAAAAATTCCTGCTGAAATTTGTCACACATTAAAAGATAAGTGAATTTTTCCATATAACTTGAATCGTCATTCTGGTATTTTAGTTCAGGCTTAGATAAAGCTATTACAAATAATGAAAGGAGATACGTATGGCCGAGAAAAATTTGAGAAACCTGTTTATGGCTGAGCTCAAAGATATCTATGATGCAGAGAACCAGCTTGTAAAAGCTCTGCCTAAAATGGCTGAGCATGCCCATTCCGAGGATTTGAAAAATGCCTTTAGGGAACATCTTGAACAGACGAAGAATCACGTGAGAAGAGTTGAAGAAATCTTCAGCCAGATCGAGGAGAAAAAGGAGAGTAAGACTTGCGCTGGTATGCAAGGTATTGTGAATGAAGGGGAAGAAATAATGAAAAAATTCTCAAAATCACCAGCCCTTGACGCTGCTCTTATTGCCGCAGCTCAGAAGGTTGAGCATTATGAGATAGCATCTTACGGCTCTTTAAGAGCTTATGCTGAACAATTGAAATTCGATGGAATTGCGGATAAACTGCAGTCGACCCTGGACGAAGAGAGTCAGGCAAATTCACTGTTAACAAGACTTGCTACACAGGGTATCAATCAGTCAGCAAGAGCATAATTAACTATAGTCCTGTTGGGGATTGTAAGGCTGTTCCGGATTAACGGGACAGCCTTATTTTTGAACGCAGCTTTCCTCTTTCATAAAATTATTCTTTTAGTTCCTGAATCTTTCTGTCAATAAATCGTGAATCTTCAGGCATCATTTCTTTTGCTTTCTGATAATTCTGTAGTGCCTTCTCATTATCTCCTTTTGCCTGGTAAGCCTCTCCCAGTCCGTAATAAGCTATACCCGAATTTGGGTACATTTCGATATTCAGGTTGGCTGCTCCAATTGCATCATCATATCTTTTTTCATCATTGAGCATCTCAACCAGCTTTACAAGGGTGTGTGGTGAAAAATCGTAAGTGAAGCTGCCGTAATACTGATCGTGCAGCTGATGGTAAGTGCTTACTGCCTCAGAAAGACCTTTCTCTTTAATTTCAGTAAGCAGAACATCCTCAAGCATTACAGGTTTCTTATTGCCGCGGTGACAGGTAATACATTTAACGTTCATTACATCTTTTTTAGTGTATTCCGATAGCTGCGAAAGATAGTCCTTATTTATCCCCATAACCATTTTCAACATTATCCTTGCTTCCTCCTTTTCATCCTTTTTATCTGAGGCAAAATCCAGCTTATCAGTACCTGCCTGATCAGCGTGGCAGAACCCGCAGTTAACACCAAGCGCACCGGAGAAGGACCGCATTGTTTCAACCAGTTTTTCTTTAGAAATTAGTTTCGGCAGAACCTGAAGATTTGTAAATTTATCTGGAATTTGAGCTTGTGACAACACAGACGAAAGAAAGATTATTGATGCCAGGATAGTCAATTTCTTAAACATATAAATATGCCTCCGGGTTTTTTGTCTGAAATTTTTATAGGGTTATAAGTAATTTATCTTAAAAAATAATATAGTTCCACCCATTTTGGAAAATTTCAAATCTTCATAGAATCTGAATGTTAACCCCTGCGAAGACCTTCGTTGAGGATCCCTTATTGCAGCCTATCCCCCCGGGTATTTCTTTTATGCAGTCTATCCTAACTTTTTGTCTGCCTTTTATCTGCCTTTTGGAGGCCGGATATAGGCCGGTTATAAGGAAATGAGGTGTCGGTGCTGGTTGAGAAAGTCAAGTAGGACTGTTTGTTTTGATTAGGAAAAAGACTAAGTTTTTTCGTTCAAGTTAAGTTTTCTTTGAGGAAAAGACAAATGCTAAAACCCCGATTAAGCTTCTGGCAGATCTGGAATATGAGTTTTGGTTTTCTCGGTATCCAGTTCGGCTTCGCTCTTCAAAATGCTAATGTCAGCAGAATTTTCGAAACGCTGGGGGCTGATATCGATTCAATTCCTATCTTGTGGATTGCGGCACCTGTCACAGGCTTAATAATTCAGCCTATAATTGGACATTTCAGTGATAAGACGTGGACAAGACTGGGCAGAAGGAGACCTTATTTCTTCGGTGGAGCAATTCTTGCATCGGCAGCTATTATTTTTATGCCTAACTCTCCTGTTTTGTGGGTTGCCGCAGGGATGCTCTGGATTATGGATGCGTCAATAAACATTTCTATGGAACCTTTCAGGGCGTTTGTTGCCGATAACCTGCCGTCAGAACAGAGAACTATCGGTTATTCAATGCAGAGCTTTTTTATAGGTATCGGAGCCGTCGTGGCCTCCGCCCTTCCCTATATGCTTACTAACTGGTTTAGTATTGCTAATACAGCACCTGCCGGACAGATCCCCGATTCAGTTAAGTTTTCCTTCTACATAGGAGGCGCTGTTTTTTTCCTGGCTGTACTATGGACAGTAGCAACAACAAAAGAGTATCCTCCGGAAGAACTTAGAAAGTTCGCGGAGGATGAAGCAGCGCTTCAGAAAAACAGGGAGATCAGACCTGCAGATGTCTCCGCCGCAAAGTTTTTCAGAAATGGCTTCGTATGGCTTGCTGCCGGAATAATTTGTTCTGCGATCTTATATTTTATTCTGAAGGAAAGCGACTTCGGACTGTATGTATTGTTCTTTGGTCTTATTGCTTTCGGATTCGTCCAGTTGATTGCCGGCCTAATGACAAAATCAGGAAATGTGGAGAACGGATTTGTTGTTGTTACAAATGATCTGTATAAGATGCCGGTAACTATGAAGCAGCTGGCGGTGGTACAATTCTTCTCATGGTTTGCACTGTTTGCAATGTGGATCTATACTACTCCTGCTGTTACACATCATATCTTCGGGGCAACCGATCCTACTTCTGAGTTATTTAATAAGGGGGCCGACTGGGTGGGCGTACTGATGTCGGTTTACAATGGTTTTGCCGCTGTAATGGCTTTTGTACTTGTCTGGCTTGCAAAGAGGACAAGCAGGAAAAGTGTTCATATGATAAGCCTTGTTATCGGCGGAATTTCCTTTGCATCTTTTTATATAATTCAAAATCCCGACCTGCTGCTGATCTCGGAACTTGGAATAGGACTTGCGTGGGCCTCGATCCTGGCAATGCCTTATGCTATCCTTGCCGGCTCGATTCCTCCTGAAAAGATGGGGGTATATATGGGGATATTTAATTTCTTCATAGTGATCCCTCAAATCACCGCGGCGGCAATCCTTGGATGGTTTGTTAGAGTCCCTTTCGGTGGGGAGGCTATCTATGCTCTGCTCCTCGGAGGCGTCTCAATGATCTTCGCCGGAATAATGGTGATGTTTGTAAAAGATGAAGATGAGATTAGTCCCATCAGCCCTTAACACTTCCCAATGTTAAGCCTGATACCAGCCACTTGCTTAGAATAATAAACAAAAATACTACAGGGATACTCACAATTAAAGCGGCCGCTGCATATAAACCCCATTCGGTAGTTAAATTCGACTGAAAGGATTTTAACCCCAGAGGTAGAGTATATAAGGTGGTATCCTGCAGTACTTGTGCTGCAACTATGTACTCAGACCATGCAGTCATAAATGAGAACAATGCTGTAATAACAAGCGCCGGAGCTGCAAGAGGGAAAATTATCTTATAAAATGCCTGCCACCTGCTGCATCCATCTATCCTTGCACTCTCTTCAAGACTTAAAGGAATTGTGTCATAATACCCTTTCATTTGCCAGACGCAGAAAGGAAGTGCTGTTGCCGAGTAAATGATAATGATTCCCAGGTAACTGTTGATAAGTCCCAGCTTAATCAGCATAATATACATTGGGAGCAAAAGCATTGTTGCGGGAAACATCTGGGTTGTTAAAAGTCCCAGCATGCTAAACTGTTTACCGATAAACTGAAACCTCGATAATGCATACCCCGCGGTCGAAGCAAGCGCCACACCTGTTACAGTAACAACAAACGAGACAAGGGTACTGTTCCAGACCCAAAGCAGGAAAGGCCTGTTTGTAAATAATTCAACATACTGTTTAAAAGTTGCGTTATCGGGAATGATCGATAATGAAGTAGATAAGAGCCTGTCATTCGGCCTGATGGAAATCGTAAAAACATTTACTACAGGGTATAAGGCTACAACCGTAAAAATAATAAGGAATAAATACGTTAAGATATCCGCAAGTAATTTTTTTCTGTTCATATTTCTTTTTCCAATTTCGTCATCACAATTGAATATGCAATCTCAAAAGATTTCTCAGTTTATACTACCTTAAAAATGACAGTCACATATTTTTGGGACAGCCTACGGAGGATTCGAACAGCCTCCGATCTTTTATGTACTCCGTTAGTAAATAGATTCTGTCGCTCTTGTTCTTCTTAAAAATGTTAAACCGAATGCAAGGAGAATTAAAAATATAACCACACTGAATGCTGCCGCATAACCATACCGGTACAAGTTAAAGGCTGCCTTATATACAAACGAGACAAGAATATGTGTTTTATCCGATGGCTCTCCGGCATTACTTACCAGCCAGACAACGTTGATATTATTAAACGTCCATATCACACCAAGGGTTATCGCAGGAATCATGACTGGCCTTATAAGCGGGATAGTAATTGACCTCAGTTTCTGATACCATCTTGCCCCATCGATATCCGCTGCTTCATATAGTTCCTTAGGTATACTCTGAAGAGCACCGAGGGCTATGATCATCATGAACGGAAAACCCAGCCATATATTAGTTATAATCACCGCCATAAAGGCTTCTACTGGCGATTTAAGCCACTCAATGGGAGACATAGAAAGGAACTTTACGATAATCAGGTTGATAGCCCCGTACTCATAGTTAAACATTCCGCGCCAGGTTAATGCAACGATGTATTGAGGGATCGCCCAGGGAAGGATCAGAAGGGTTCTGAAGACTCCGGAACCGGGGAGACTCCTGTTTATCAGCAGAGCCAGCGTAACTCCAAGTACTACGTGAAAAACAATATTCGTTCCCGTCCATATGATCGTTTTTAGGAAGAACTCATAGAACTGAGGTTCCGAAAAAACTTTTGCATACTGGTAAAACCCTACAATACTCCAGTCGTTTATATGAGCAAGGCTCATATTGGAAACTGATAAAATAATATTATAAATGAAGGGGTACATAATTACTGCAATCATAATAATCATGGCAGGCATCAGCAGGTAGTAAGCAAACTTATCACGCTTAAAGTTTCTTAGGAAAGCGGTAAGACTTTTCCTTGTGAAGAACAGTAACGCAATAATGGCAGCTGCAAATATTATAAATACAATAGTCCTGCCTACAGGATCAACATAATCCTCTCTCAGCTCTTTTATCTTTTTTACAGCATCTTCCTGCATCTGCCGGGCAGCCTTCTCTGGAGAAATTGCTCCCCCGAGCACCGCCTGATAAGCAGGCCGCATTGCGTCCCAAATAGCTCTCATCTCAGTTACTATAGGAAGCGCAATTCCGTGATCAATCTGGTTCTTCGAATTAATGAAGATCTCATCATTTGTCAGTTTCGGATTGGTATAAAGTTCTTTTCTGCTTGGAAATGTTTTTACTTCAAGAGCTGTTTCGAGCTGCTTTTCAGGACTCATTAAAAATTTCAGCAGATCTTTAATCTCACCCAGTTTCTTTTCACTTACATTCTTATTTATTGAATAACCCTTTGGGGCAACCATCGGGGTGGCATACTTTCCGGTTTCAGTAATCAAAGGGAGTATCGAAATGCCGTAGTTAATACCAGCATTACCGTAGCTAGACCACGACCAGTCACCATTTATGATCATCCCTGCCTTTCCCTCCTTGAAGAGCACATCCGCAATATCATAGTCGGCCTCACCAGGAATGATCTTATATTTATCACGCAGATCAGCAATAAAATTAAGTGCATTCACCATAGCAGGAGTATTTAAGGTCGGTGTATCAGTACTATCCAGCACCCAGCCGCCGAAGCCGGTAAGAAAAGGGATAAAGAAGTAAGGTTCTGTATAGTTCCAGACCAGTCCATACTGATCAATCCTGCCGTCACCATTAAGGTCTTTAGTAAGCTTCTTCCCTATCTCAATAAGTTCCTTATCAGTTTTGGGAGGAACCGGAACCAGGTCCTTATTATAAACCAGGGTAAGATGATTCCCTAATTTATCGGCAAGCTGCCACAGATGTCCTTTATAAGTGATCAGAGCCTTATCGTTAAAATGAGAGAGATATTCCTTTGAAAAAATGTTCTCGAGAGGTTTAATAATTTCCATATCGGCAAAAGGTCCCACCTGATCCGATGGCCCGTATACAAGATCAGGACCCTGTCCCCCTATAGCGGCTACGATATATCCCGATCTCATCTCTTCGGTTTCCTTATAAAGCTGGATTACCTTTATCCCCGGGTGGAGCCTCATATATTCATCGAGCTGTCTCTGCAGAACGTTCTTTTCCTCGGGACGCATATTATGCCAGATAATTATCTGGTTTTCAGGCTCTTTGTGTGCACATCCGGAGAAAAAAGCGGCAATAAGGATTAGAAATAAGAATAGAAATTTTGATCTGGTCATTAAATACCTGAAAATAGCTGCGTTAAAATAGGTAAAGGAAAAGAATGTTTAAAGTGTATAGCTGGTTAGTTGTTAAAGTTGAGCAGAGGCCCATTTACTGGTCTGTACTGCAAGTTCTCTAAGAACTTCATCATCACTTCTGCCTGAACTTTTAAGCATATGAAATGAATGGTCACCGCCATCAATTAAATGGAGCGAAGCTTTGC
This sequence comes from uncultured Bacteroidota bacterium, assembly GCA_963839165.1. Taxonomy (GTDB): domain Bacteria; phylum Bacteroidota; class Ignavibacteria; order Ignavibacteriales; family Ignavibacteriaceae; genus DATFVA01. Next base: position 84,533 of record CAWIUG010000049.1, read on the forward strand.
TGCCTAGTTTTTTAATTACAGGATTTATCAATTCGGGTTCTGCAAGTTTATCTCTTGTACCCTGTAGAAACAGCATCGGGATTTTTACATTAAATAGATGCTCTGATCTTTCCGTGGATGGTTTTCCCGGTGCATGCATCGGAAATCCGAAGAACACAATCCCTTTTACATCATCCAGGGCATCTTTGGAAGCAGCAATTGATGTCATCCTGCCTCCCATCGATTTACCCCCGGCAAATAAAGGCAAGTCACCGGAAAATTCGTGTGCGGATTTAACAGCCGAACGGATAGTCTCTATCAGTACAGGAGGAAAATCAGGCCTCTTTTTCTTATTTTCTGTGTAAGGGAAGTTATACCTGAATGTTGCAATACCTTCATCCGCAAGATAATTTGCGATGGTTTCCATGAATATGTGGGTCATATCCGCCCCCGCACCATGGGCTAAAACCAGGAACATTCTTACTTTTTCGGGAATAATTACTATTCCGCTCACCCTGCCTGAACTTTTTGAAGCTGTGAAACTTATCGCATTGATCTCTTTTTTCATCATTCTAAAGGGATATTAAATGATGTGATAAAATATTTATATGCGTCCTCATATTCAACAAAATCGCAAAGTCGAAATTTTATGGTGAATAATGTTACATTTGAAGTTCATTATTTGCATTTAACTGCATATAAAAATAATTTAATGCCTGTTTTTGTAGAATTATGGCTAAAGAGACCGAAGAGAAAAATATTACCGTCAACAGGAAAGCAAGGCATGAATATGCCATCCTGCAGACTTACGAAGCAGGTATTGTTCTGGTTGGCACCGAGGTTAAAGCCCTGAGGCAGGGAAAAGCTAACCTTGTTGACAGTTACGCCAACCTGAAGGATGGTGAGGTCTGGCTCTTCGGTGCTCATATAAGCGTTTATGAGCAGGGTAATATCAACGACCATGAGCCCACAAGAACCCGGAAACTGCTGCTGAATAAAAGTGAGATAAAAAAATTAATAGGGAAAGTTAAAGAGAAAGGCTTAACATTAATTCCATTAAGATTATATTTCAGGAATGGAAAAGTAAAAGTTGAGCTTGCCCTTGCTAAAGGTAAGAAGGTTTATGATAAACGTGAATCAATTGCCAAAAGAGATATGCAGCGCGATCAGGAAAGAAACGTAAAATATTAGAGCAGTGTGAAGGATTTAAGTTGAGTGGTGTACTACCATACAATGGTCATTCAAACTATCCTACGGATAGCATATATTCAATATATCAATAAATACTGAGAGATAAATTGTCTTTTCCTCCTATCAATGAACAGATGGACCTCATCAAAAGAGGTGCATTTGAGATTATTCCCGAAGATGAACTTGTAAAGAAGCTTGAGAACTCTCTTAACAAGAATATTCCTCTGAATATTAAACTTGGCTGCGACCCCAGCAGACCCGATCTTCATATAGGTCATTCAGTAGTTTTAAGGAAACTGGCTCAGTTCCAGGAGTTGGGACACCAGGCAATTCTCATAATTGGTGATTTCACAGGTATGATTGGTGATCCTTCCGGAAGAAACGTTACCCGGCCTTCCCTATCCCTGGAAGAAACCAGGCAGAACGGGCTGACGTATTTTGAACAGGCATCGAAAATTCTGCACAAAGAACAGACTAAAATTGTCTATAATTCAGAGTGGCTTGGGAAGATGAGCTTTGAAGATGTAATCCGCCTCGCTTCTAAATATACAGTGGCAAGGATGCTTGAGAGAGACGATTTTACAAAAAGGTATAAGAACGGTGAACCTATCAGTCTTCATGAGCTTCTGTACCCTCTTGCACAGGCAATGGATTCGGTAGCAATAAAAAGTGATGTGGAGCTTGGCGGAACAGATCAGAAATTTAATTTACTTGTAGGCAGAGATATTCAGCGTGAGTTCGGAATTGAACCTCAGGTAATTCTCACTATGCCGCTTCTCGTAGGCACTGACGGTGTGGAGAAGATGAGTAAATCTTATAACAATTATATTGGCGTCTCAGATTCCCCCGGTGAGATGTTCGGTAAGACACTCTCCATCCCGGATGAATTAATATATACATATTTTGAACTTGCAACAGATATTTCAAACAAGGAACTTTCGGAGATCAAAAATCAACTTGATGAACAAAGGGTGAATCCCCGTGATCTCAAGAGGCATCTTGCGAAAGTTGTTATCGGGATGTACCATAGCCGGGAGGCTTCAGTGGAAGCTGAAAAGGAATTTGATAAAATTTTTATTCAGAAAGAAATCCCTGACGATATCCCTGAAATAAAACTAAACCAGAACTCCGGAATCGGCATTCTCGATCTTATTGTAAAGGTGAATTTTGCAGCTTCAAAAGGGGATGCAAGAAGACTGGTAACCCAGGGCGGTGTATGGATTAATGGTGAAAAGATAAGCGACATTAATATGGAAATAACCCTGGAGAGACCAATAATTCTTAAAGTAGGAAAACGAAAATTTATTAAAATCACATCATAGCTTAGAAAGGAGATGATATATTGTATGTACCATCTAAAATTTTCTTTACCAAAGGGGTAGGCCGACATAAAGAATACCTGCAATCATTCGAGCTCGCGCTAAGGAGTGCGGGTGTAGAAATATGCAATCTGGTAACTGTAAGCAGTATCTACCCCGTAGGGTGTAAAAAGATAAGTAAAGAAGAAGGGTTGAAGGAACTCTCACCCGGCCAGATTACCTTTGCAGTAATGGCCCGCAATTCAACAAATGAACCAAACAGACTGATAGCCTCTTCAATCGGAGCAGCCCTTCCTGCTGATCCTTCACAGTACGGTTATCTTTCAGAACATCATCCGTTCGGTGAGACAGAAAAAGTTGCCGGTGAATACGCTGAAGATCTTGCTGCAACCATGCTTGCTACAACGCTTGGAGTTGAATTTAATCCCGATACGGATTGGAGTGAAAGAGAAAATCAATATAAAATGTCAGGTAAAATCGTAAAATCGTTTAACATAACCCAGTCCGCCGAAGGCGATAAAAACGGACTGTGGACAACGGTAATTGCGATTGGCGTTCTTTTACCATAATTGAGTGAACTAATTTGTTTAATGAATTTACTTTCTGGATTGTATTTGTAATTCTTGCTCTGATAATTATTATAATCGATTTATATGTAACAGATCATCGACAAGGTAAAATTGGGTTAAAAAGAAGTCTCATTTGGAGCGGTGTCTGGATAAGCACCGCTTTACTTTTTTTTATTGCCATTCATTTCTTTCTTGAGAGGGGTCCGCAGAGGAGCCTTGAATTCATAACTGGTTATCTGATTGAATACTCCCTGTCAGTAGATAACCTGTTTGTATTCCTGCTGATCTTTAAGACCATGGGAATATCCAATGAAAACCAGCCTCACATTCTTAAATGGGGAATCCTGAGTGCAATAGTATTAAGAATAGTCTTTATTCTTATCGGAGTGGGACTAATAAATCTTTTTCAGCCTATCATCTATGTATTCGGTGCTATTCTTCTTTATGGTGCCTATAAGATGGCTTTCGGAGAGAACAAGGAAATCGACTGGGAAAGACACCCGGTTATTAAGTTCATCAGAAAGTTTTTCAATATTCTACCTGATTATAACGGGAAAAAATTCTTCACAAAGAGAAACGGAACTATTTATGCCACCCCGATTTTTTTAACCCTGCTTTTAATTGAATCTTCGGATATAGTTTTTGCTGTCGATTCGATCCCGGCGATCATAGCAATAACCAGAGATCCTTTCATAATAATAACATCAAATATCTTTGCCATTTTAGGACTACGGGCGCTATACTTTTCTCTTGCGGGAATCGTCGATCTTTTCGTTTACCTGAAATATGGGGTTGCGATCATTTTATTTTACGTCGGGGTAAAAATGATGATCTCAGATTTTTTCCACATCCCCACCCCGATTTCCCTTGGCATAATTGTGGCACTCCTTGCCGGATCAGTTATCTTATCTTTGGTTCACCGGAAAAAAAACGAAGCTAAGAGTTAATTGTTTTTCCTCAGACCAAACAGATGGATTACTGCAGCCGATAGTAATCCCACTATCATTGGTTCTATTTCATAGAGTGATGCGGTGATAATTCCTGCTTCTTTTGATAAATACCATATAGTACTTAAAGTGACTGCTGTTATCATTTCTAATACCATTACTTTATTACTTATTCTGAGCTTAGGATAATAGGAACTGATCACGGCTGGAATGATGGCAGGAATACAAAGGGAACCAAGTGTATACCAGATCTCAATAACTGAGGGTATTACATAGGCTAGCAGGATTGATAACAAACCACTGATAATCAATCCTGCGATGGTATATGATTTTAATTTCTGTTCACTACCTCCTTTTTTAATCCTGAATATGAAATCCCTGCCTATAGTTGTTCCGCTGAGGAAAAGGAAGCTGTTCGAAGTTGACATTATTGTAGCAAACAGCCCCGCATAAAATATACCTTTTATCCCCGAGGGTAGGATCTTTTCTGCAAGCAGAGGATATGAAAGTACAGGCTGATCCAATCCCGGGAGAGTTGCTCTTGCAAATAATCCTGTAGAGGTAGTGAGGAAATCAAACAACGCCCAGAAAGCTATTGAAATAATAATCCCTTTCACAGCAACGTTTCCGTTCTTTGCTGCATAGCATCGCTGATGGAAACCCGGATCGGCAAAGGTCCACATAGCAATAAGGAACCATACCGTTATAAATAATGGTGAAGCTCCGCCTGTAAGCTCCAGGTGAGTTTGAGGAAGTGTAGACGAAAGATAATCATAACCCCCAAAATTAATACTGCAGAAAATCAGCATTAGAATAAACCCACCGAACATTACAAAGAACTGGAATGAATCGGTAAATACATTTGAACGAAATCCCCCCTGAAGCAGGTAAACCATTGAAAGGATAACAGATATGAACAGGCTGACTATGATCCCGGTATGGAATATCAATGAGATTAGGTTTGCTGTCATTAAAACATAGGGGGCAGGTGAAACAAGTACGAATACAAGAAAAGCAGAAATCATTCCCGCTGTTTTACCGTATGTTGCTGAAATTTTATCGGGGATTGTAAATAGAGAAGCTGATCTGATCTTTTTTGCGAAAAATATTGCAAATAAAAAAGCAAAAACGTAATAAGGAAACCCCTGGGTGAACCAGCTGGCCACACCATACCTGTAGGTAAATTCCCCTACTCCAAGGATACCGCCATACCAGGTCGACACGTTTGTAAGGATGAAAAGTAAGAGTCCTACTTTTCGTCCTGAGAGGAGATAATCGTCGGCTTCTCCTTTTGTGGTTCTGCCTGAAATGAATCCAATAAGCAGGACAATACAAAAGAACAGGACGATTATTGTTATGTCGAATGGATTAAATGAGATCATGCTTCTTGAGTGTATTAAAATCCCTTATAACAAAAATAATCCCGCCTGATATCATCAGCTTAACGGAATTTTTAACTGATACGTTGCTCGTACTTTCTTTTTGTCCGAAAGGAAGCGGCGTTAGCTTTAAAGGATATTTTAATCCTGATGAGGTAATTTTTGTTTTTTTATCAAAGCCATAAAGAGAAATTGTTTCGTTGGGTAGAGTATTTAGTTCTACCTTCCCCGCATATGGGGTAAGAATAGATTTATCTGAGATTATCCTAACCCTGATTTTATTGAAGAACTTAAGAACAATCCCCATATTGCAGAAGCTGTGATCAAGACGGTCACCAATGGCACCGAGCAGAACAGCCTCTTTACAATTCTTTTTAATGGCAAACTTCAGACACTTTTCAACATCGGTGTCATTCTGTCGTTTTACTTGAATAATTTCAGATTTGTTATTGAAGAATTTTAGTGTTTCGTCTTTTACTGAATCGAAATCTCCGATAATGAAGTCAGGAATGATACCCAACACCCTGGCTGTATCAGCGCCGCCGTCAGCACAGATAAGGGTATTATACTCAGTTGACTGCAAATACCGTATTACTTTTTTTGCAGGCGGTTTTCCGTTAGCAAGTATTATACATCTTTTCAAACTGGTTCCTCTAAATTCAACCTCTAAAAGGTTTTGGTTAGGTGTTTATTTCATATCTACAAATGTTTAACTTCTACAAGGTTAATACATCAATAGAAACCTCACCTTCTGCTCAGTAACATACTATAAACCGAGCTGAATGCCGGCAAGAAAATTCCGTTCAGCGGCAGGGAAGAATTCAGGTCCAATTGCGTTTGCCGAGTACAAGTTATCAAAAACATTGTTAACCTGAATAAATACCTTTGAACTGTTTAATGCGTGGAATAAACTGAACTCATAACTCCCGGTAAAATCTGCAGTAAAGTATGCATCGTTTTTATTATCGCTGTATGAAATAAAATCAGGATGCTGATCAAGATAACTGGCAATCTTAATATCATAGTTATCCGAATAAAAGGCTCCCACATATCTTCCCGACAACTGCAGAAAAACTCCACACATATTATAATTAATACCAAAATTGGCAAGAAAATCAGGAAAACCGCTGATCCTGTTCCCATTAAGATCAATGTATTCATCAGCACTTAAGTATTGCCTGCCATCTTCAATAGTATTTTTGCTAAAGGTGGCATTGGCTGTAACCCGCAAACCTGAAAATAAGTTTACTACTCCGGAAAACTCCATTCCGGTATGAACTGTACTCTTCACGTTTCCGGTGATTGGCTGGCCAAACCTGTCAACCTGCCCGTTTTTAACTATCTCATTGTCGAATAGCATATAAAAGAGATTCAGGGTAAAGTGAATATCCTTAGTCTGATATGATGAACCCAGTTCAAAATCATTCATGGTTTCAGGTTTTACAAGGGGCTCATCATAGCTGTATGAGCCATCGGGATTTTGTTTGAACTGAGGAACTGCACCACCGCTCGATTCGGCCGCATCATAATAGTTGGTAAGTCTTGGTTCACGGGATACTCTCGCGTAAGAAAGATACACATTAAGATCAGTAGTAAATTTTGCATTAACCCCAAATCTTGGGTTAAAAAATAAATCGCTGACCGTGAAATCGTGCCCCAGATATTTCTCATTGTACAATCTGTATTTATGATAAGCCGCCTGGATTTCACCTAGTAGATTAAACATTGGACTTACATTGTATTCCTCATGTACGAATCCATTCATTATATCTTTTCCGCCGTTGTAATAATAATATCGAAAGACTTTTGTAATACCCTCAGGAAGGTTCTCACCATAGTTAACTGATCCCCAATGATCCGATTTATGTTTCCTTATTTCGGCGCCCATAATTAATTCACCGTTCTGGTGCTTAAAACTCATACGAGGAATCCAGCCGTACTGTATGTTATTAACCTGAGCACGGATAAGCACGTTACCGGGATTCTGTGTTGGATGGAATCCATATTCACTGGTAAGTCGTAAGTAAGTAGTGTCAGCCCAGGATCCGTCAAAATCAAAAAAACCATCCCCTATTACAAGGAATAAAGCAGAGTTCAGGGTAAAATTATCGTTAAACCTGTACTCATTCAAAAGTTCATAATGAGGCTGCGAAAAATTTTCGATTTCTGTCGGTCTTCTTTGTAAAGTATAAGTATAGCCATTAGTATCAGTCTCCCAATATGAGTAGTTGGCTTTTCTCAGGTCTCTATCCTTTATCGCAAATTTTGGAAGTCCTGTATAGGCTAGTCCGTCTGCAATAGGACCTCCATACAAGTCCACCTGCGTTGTAAGCATATCGTCATATCTTACCGCAGAAAGGTGATAGGAATTAAATTTAACCCACGAAGCCAGACGGTATCCGCTGCTCAGTATTTGCGAGAGATTTGCGTAGATAGAATATTTTTTATCTATCAGGCCGCTTGAGAATGAGGCACTGTATTTTCTCGTATTATAACTCCCAACCGCGCCAAAAAAATTTGTCTGAGGATCATTTGTAAATGTCGAGGTTATAATATTTATGCTACCTCCAATTGCCGGATAACCCGACGCTCCATTTCCAGCCCCTCTCTGAACCTGGACCAGGTCAGTGCTTGCCAGCAGATCGGGAAAATCAAGCCAGTATACATTATGATCTTCCGGATCATTCTGCGGGATTCCATTGATAGAAACAGATATTCTCCTCTGATCAAATCCTCTTATACTCAAATAATTATACCCGATACCGTTTCCATTCTCCGAGTAAAAAGTTGTAGAAGGAAGTGTACTAAGATATTTGGGTATATCCTGAACGGTATAATCTTCCTGTATTTCTTTTCTTGTAACTTTATCGAATGTGACAGGCGTGAAGCCTTTCTTACCGATGCTTCCCTCAACGAACACTGTCTGTGAAGGAATAATTTCCGGGGAAAGCCTGATTAACAGGTTGTGCATATCGCTGTTTCGCAGAAAGATTTCTTTTGACCTATAGCCGACATAACTAACCTTCAGAATATCGCTGGTACTGATATTACCCGAAAGCGTAAAACTTCCATCCTCTTCAGCAGCCGTGCCCAATTGTTTGTTTTCAATTACAAGGTTGGCGGAAGGGAGCGGCTGAAGTGTCTCAGCATCGACTATCTTTCCTTTAACTACTATGTTTTGTGAAAAAATAGAAATGTTTAAAAAGAAAAAAAGAATAACCAAGTATTTCATTTTACTACCTCTACATAAAAAAATAGCCGTTCCTAGAAACGGCTAAATACTTAATTATTCCCTAAGCAGGCTATTTAGCCCGTTTCCCTACGCTGGTATTACCCAGATCAGGTTTTAGGGTATGCTCTCAGTCGCCCGGCAAGCGGGACAACACCCCTAACGGCTCGTTCATAATTTCAAATCAGGTTTTGGATTACCTCCAAAATATATGCAAAATTAGTCTAACTATTTATAAAAATAAAGTAAACTCTTTATTCTACTCTCAGCTTTTGGCCAACAACAATCTTCGGGCTTGACAGTTTATTGATTCTCTTCAAGTTTTCAACAGATGTCGAATACATTCTTGCTATTGAATAAAGTGATTCACCACGTGTCACCGTATGGATTCCGTTTGCACTCCTGCTGGGAGTCTCGGGTACATCATTCACGTCTGCATCAGAATATATTTTCAAAGTTTTACCAGCAATAATCTTATTGCTTCTTAAACCGTTCCATCTCCTGATGCTTGAAGAGGAAACTTTATAAAGCTCTGCAATCTGGCCAATACTGTCACCGGATTTAATCTTATAATAATTTACGTTCGCAGAGTTTTTAGTGGTATTATCACCAAGAGATTCTGCACTCTCGCGCGAGTAAATTTTAAGCGTTTGACCAAAATTGATACGGTTTGAACTGAGTGAATTCCAGTTTTTGATTTGTGAAGAAGATACATTGAACCTCTCGGCAATCTCACTTATAGTATCGCCTCTTCTAACTTTATATCGGTATAGGCTGGAACGTGAGGATATAGAAGTATTGTCGGCAATTGCGGTCCGGCTGGTATATATTTTTAATTTTTGTCCAGCATAAATCCTGTTTCCCGAAATATCATTCCAATTGCGTATATCGCTAACATACACTCTATATCGTTTAGCTATAGAATAGAGGTTTTCACCTCTTCGAATACGATGGTAAACATAAGACGATGCGCTGTTCGAAGTATTAGACTTGGTTACAGATTTTTCAACAGGAGTCTGGTTATCCAGACTAGCGTAAAAATCTTTCTTCTCCTGGGGTACATATAATACCAGTTGCTGGCCTACACTTATCGTGCTTGTATAAGGAATATTATTCCAGTTTCTAATATCGCTTACCCTTGAATTGAACAGATCGGCTATACCAAGAAGACTTTCGCCCTTCTTAACTGTATAAGTAACCGGTACTTTACCAGCAGGAATAACCGCGATTGTCGATCCGTCTTCTCCGGTAATTGCACTATCGTCGCCGCTTGTATTATTATTTTTATCCAGGGCAGCAATTATTTCTTCCCCTGAAGTTGTATCAGTGTCAATATTGCTATCTTTTAGCAGAGCAGCATACGGAGAAACATACCCTGTATTCTCAGTTTCGTCTGCCTCCTCAGTATTTGTGTTATAAGCAAAGTCCCTGTCGGATACATTTGAAACCGGAATCTTAAGTGTTACACCGGGATAAATATGTGACCTTACTGAAATATTATTAGCATCGGCCAGATCGTGAGTTGAGATTCCATACCTTGAAGCAATTCTGGATAGGGTCTCTCCCCTTCTTATTGTGTGAACGAGATAATTTCTTTTAGCTGTTTCGGGTATGCTCTGAAGGCTAGCCACCAGCGTAGAGGAAGTACCTTTTGGAATTTTAAGGTCATAACCGCCGGGATAACTTCTCGGTGTACTCATCTGGGTCAGTTCAGGATTCATATCAAGAAGAGTTTCAATGCTGGTACCGACACTATGCGCGATATAATTCAGGTCGACTGCCTCATTAACCTTACAGGTTTCATATTCGATAGGTTTATCAAGCTGGATGTTCGTGAATCCGTATTTCTCAGGGTTCATCGCAATAAGGCATACAGCTATATATTGAGGCACATAACTTCTGGTTTCTCTCGGCAAGTAGTTTCTTGCAGCCCAGAAGTTGTTTTCGCCTGCTCTTCTTACAGCGCGTGTAATTCTTCCTTCACCAGCATTATAAGCTGCAAGGGAGAGATACCAGTCGTTTAACGAAGAATAAAGATCCCGTAGATGTCTGGCTGCAGCACGTGTCGATTTTTCAGGATCGCGCCTTTCGTCGAAGTAAAACTCTGATTCAAGTCCGTACATTCTGCCGGTGGATTTAATAAACTGCCATAATCCGACAGCGCTGGCCCATGACCGGGCAACGGGGTTTAATCCACTCTCGACCATACTCAGGTATACAAGCTGTTTGGGAATTCCTTCTTCCTCAAAAATGCTTGTCATCATAGGGAAATATCTGCCTGACCTTTCGAGCCAGAGTTCCATATGTTTACGGCCTTTGCCCGTAAAATATTCCACCCACTGCTCAACGTATGAATTTACCTCAAGAGGTACGTCAGCAGGGATGACTACAGAGTTTGTATCCTTTTCCTTATCACCTTTTAATGCAAACTGCTCATCCGGCATATTTTTTCCCATCCACTCTTCCAGAGCGGCGAAGGAAACCTCAACAGGAAGTTCCGGGAGACCATCAACATATTTCCTGTAATCCTCGATAATAGATTTTTCAAGTTCAAGGTAGGCTTCATTTTCTTCAATTCCGGGATAATAACTAAGGTTGTTTATTGTCCTGAGGGCTGACTCGTAATTGGATACTGTTTCAGTTGTACTATTGACATCCTGTTTTGCTAACGCGGAAATGTAATACTGTCTTGCCTGTTCCATCATTTCAGAGACGATCCCCCCTTTTACCACGCTTTCGTTTTTTTCTGAGGAATTTTCATCTCTTGTTATTTCTTTATTTCCTCCGCAGGAACTCAGCAGCAAAGCAAATAAAGAAATAGCAATAAATGGTAGAATTGTCTGCTTCATGCGCCACTCCATAAATAATTTAGTAAGTAATATAAGTTTAGTATCATTTTTTATCAAGTAAAAAGTTAGACAAATGGTTTAACTTCAATAATAAAAAGAAGTTAAGCTTTTATTTTTTTATAAAGGGATATTTCCGTGTTTCTTTTTCGGATTTCGATCTACTTTTGTTTTTAATAATTCAAATACCTTAACAAGCCTGATTTTGGTATCTCGGGGTAAAATAATGTCGTCCAGATAGCCACGTTCAGCTGCTTTATATGGATTTGCAAATTTGTCAATGTACTCAGCCAGTTTTTTTTCAGCCTCTGCTTCGGGATCCGCTGCTGAGGAGATCTCTTTTTTGAAGATTATTTCAACAGCTCCTTTAGGACCCATAACCGCAATTTCAGCTGATGGCCAGGCGAAGTTGAAATCACCGCGTATATGTTTTGAATTCATAACGTCGTAAGCTCCGCCATAAGCTTTCCTTGTAATAACCGTCACTTTTGGAACCGTAGCTTCACAGAAGGCATATAAAAGTTTAGCCCCGTGCCTTATGATACCGTTCCATTCCTGCTCGGTTCCTGGTAAAAATCCAGGTACATCTTCCAGAACCAAAAGAGGAATATTAAAAGAATCACAAAAACGAACAAAACGCGCACCTTTCACAGAACAATTTATATCAAGAACTCCGGCAAGTACTGCAGGTTGATTTGCAATAATACCTAACGACATGCCTCCCATCCTTGCAAACCCAACAATAATATTCTCTGCATAGGATGAATGAACCTCAAAAAAGTCCCCGTCATCCACCAGAAGATTTATAACCTCCTTCATATCATAAGGTTTATTCGGATTATCAGGAATTAAATTATCGAGCTCCTTTATAGGAACCAGCTCTGAACGGTCGAATTCTTTTTCTGGAGTTCTGTCCAGGTAATTGAGAGGCAGATAACTCATCAGCTTCCGTACGTTAAGCAGAGTCTCGATCTCATTCTCATTTGTAAAGTGAGCTACTCCCGATTTTAGACGCATGAGTATCTGCACCGCCAAGATCTTCAAAACTAACATCTTCGTGGGTGACGGTCTTTACAACGTTGGGCCCGGTTACAAACATATAGCTTGTATTTTTTACCATAAAAACAAAATCGGTTATTGCGGGTGAATAAACGGCTCCGCCTGCACAAGGACCAAGTACTACTGAAATCTGTGGAATTACACCTGAAGCAAGTGTATTCAGGAGAAATATATCAGCATAACCTCCCAGACTAACTACACCTTCCTGTATCCTGGCACCACCGGAATCATTTAACCCGATAACAGGAATGCCTGCCTTCATAGCAAGCTTCATCATTTTTACTATCTTTTCAGCATGGGCTTCAGAAAGTGAGCCTCCAAAGACGGTAAAATCCTGACTAAATAAAGCTACCGGTCTTCCGTCTATTTTTGCAGTTCCCGTTACCACACCATCACCCGGATAATGCTGTTTATCCAGACCAAAATCAGTAACGCGATGCTTTACAAAAATATCTACTTCCTCGAAGCTGCCTTCATCTACAAGGAGTTCAATTCTTTCACGCGCAGTAAGCTTTCCTTTTTTGTGCTGGCTTTCAATACGATCTTTACCGCCGCCGAGTTTAGCCTGTTCTTTATTCTTCAGGAGGTGGTCTATTTTTTCCTGCATTTAACTCCGCAAATATTTTTATACAAAAAATAAGTTTAATGAACCCTAAGCAATAATTAAATGGAAAAATTTATAATTCCCGGCTGATTTTCTCTATTGAACGCATCTTCTATATTCCTTCGGTATTCAGTAAATTTCCCGCTCTTATAATCAAAAATAAACTCATCGGGAACGTGGATTTCATTATATATTTTTGCCGGATCCTTACTCATCATTAGTACTCTTCCAGATAATCTTATGGCTTCGGAAACGTTTGTGGTTGCAATCAGAAAATATGTACCGATCTCTCTGGAGATTTCATAAACCAACTTATAAATCTCCTCCCTAGTGGTGTGATCCATCTTTTTGAAACAATCATCAAGTAAAAGAACAACGGGATTGAACAGCAGTGCTCTGGCCAGGCTTATTCGGAATCGAAAACCAAAGCTGTCGTTATGGGGGTAATGATTTTCATAACCGGAAAGACCAACAAGACTAATTAAATCATTTATTTCATAACGTCTATCATTTTTTCTACAAGTTTCGAGCCTGCATGCTAACTCTATATTTTTCATAACATTCAGCCAGGGTAATGAGGCTGATTTCTCGGGAATTAAAACTATTTTACCTTCCGGTTGTAAATATTTCCCGCCGTTAAGAATGACTTCTCCTGAGTCAGGTTTCTCAATTCCTGCTATCAGTCTTAGAAGCGTACTCTTTCCTCCTCCAAATGACGCAAGAATTGACGTAATTTTTGGTGCATTCGCAGGAATACTTAACGAAATGTCCTTAATAACCTTTTTCTTTGTACCATACACATCAGAAAATATTTTCGTAACAGATCTCAATTCGAGAATATTTAAATTCTGGCTCATTCTGCACTCCAGAATATGAACTTATCTTCTAATGCCCTGATTAATGCATATCCTGCAGCAGAAGCCAATGATATTATTATCGTGAGCAGAAAAAGAGCAGAAAGATCATGGTATAGCAGCGTTTGTCTAAGCAGAGCTCCCAAACCGTAAAAATTCATAATAAATTCAAATACCAGGATTAGTCCCCAGAGATTAAGATGGAAGCCAGGAAGTTTACTGAATATACCAGGCAGCACTTCAAACCATACTATTTGTTTGCTTATAAATCCGTCATCCGCTCCAAACGACCGGAAAGTATTTCTATAATCCTTATTTAGATTATTGATATTATCCCCAGCCGTTATCATCCACCAGCTTGTAGAAATTATGAAGGAAAACAAGTACTCGGGATAAAAAGAATGAGGAAACCAGAAAACCAAAAAGATCCCGGCAGGAACAGCAGGTATAATATTCGCCAGCGCAGAGATGGATTTTGTCTTCAGATGTATCGATCCTGATTTAGCAAAAATCCACTGCCGAAAAAGGAATAAGAAGAAATAAGCCAGCAAGAGAGGGAGATAAACCGCCGAAACTGTAGTGAAGAAGTTGGAGAGAAGATGATAGTCTTCAAACAAAGCTGGAATAGCTAAAAGTACAATGCCCGGTTTAGGAAGAAAGCTGTTCTCGGGCAAAATGAATTCAAATAAGATTATCCAGAGGATAAATACAATCAACAAGATGTAAAAGAGGGGTTTCTTCAGAAGACTGGTTCTGCTCACCATAAATGATAATTTTGTTATTATTTCTGAAATAAAAAAATAAAGAAATGTTGAGTTAAAGGAAAGCGGATGACAAGAGCATTCGGGTGCGATTTCCTTCCTGAAAATTCCAGTTTAGTGATCCTGTTCAAAAGACTTTCTTTAACGCTGTAATATCTCCGTGGGTAATAAATTCCAGATTTTTAGTAATCTTGTCTGCTGGCCAGTCCCACCAGGCTAATGCCAGAAGACGCTTTATGGTATTGTCATCGAACCTTGTTTTTATCAATCGGGCAGGATTTCCGCCATGAATCTCATAAGGCCCTATATCTTTCGTTACAACAGCTTTAGCCGCTATAATTGCCCCGTCGCCAATTTTCACCCCGGGCATTATGCAACTATCATAACCTAACCATACATCGTTCCCGATTACTGTATCACCTTTATATGGAAGTTCTCCTGGTTTCGGCGCAGCGTCTTCCCAGCCATTACCAAAAATATAAAATGGATAAGATGAAAATCCACTTAGCAGATGATTGGCTCCATTCATTATAAATTTCACATCTTTTGCGATAGCACAAAACTTTCCTATCACAAGCTTGTCACCTATAAAAGGGAAATGATAGAGAACATTCTTGTTTTCAAAGTTTTCAGAACCAGCCGGATCATCATAATAGGTGTAATCACCCACTATAATACTTGGATTTTTTATTGTATTCTTAATATAGCAGATTTGCGGGAAACCCTTCATTGGGTGAGATTCATCCGGCATTGGACCAAACATATTCCCTCCTTCAGATAATTTATTATTCCTAATTACTTTGATCCTGAATCAGGTGCTTTAGCTGAAATTCATGTCGTATCGGATGCATTACTGCATGTTCAAGCATGGCGTCAAGACAATAGTCGACTCCCCACCTGGAAGTATACACCGGTTTGTGGAAACTTTCCTCTTCGGTTTCAGCCAGTGGTATTTTCCATTTATCCAGTAAATGAGATAGATAGTTATCGCACTTTGCCTCAACCTCTTCCGGTTCAGGAGGATTTTCGATTCCGGGGTCCGGTAGTCCCAGTTTCTCGCAGCACCATACCATATAGTTGCGGGCTGATCTTAAGAAATGAAAG
Organism: uncultured Bacteroidota bacterium; assembly: GCA_963839165.1. Lineage (GTDB taxonomy): Bacteria > Bacteroidota > Ignavibacteria > Ignavibacteriales > Ignavibacteriaceae > DATFVA01. The sequence continues at coordinate 100,374 of CAWIUG010000049.1, forward strand.
AGCAAGGTATCAAGCGATTTATAATATTCATCATCGGTCGCTGGAAGCTTAATATTTAAACGTTTTGCTTCTTTCCATGTCTTGACACAAGATCTGAGATGTTTATCGTGCAATAAGACAAGCGACCGGGCGCCATTATATTTGTATGGCTTTATTCCTTCCACTTTCATTTAATTCCTTAGTTTGTTATTTCAATTTCATACTTATCAAGTAGTCCTCTTATTCCTCCGGTAGAAAATTTTGCTCTTTGTATCCTGTTATTTTCCGGGTCAATCGAATAATTGAATGAGGTTCGGAAGTCGACTTTTACGAGGATCGTTCTGTCAAACACAGCACCCTGAAGATCGCATCTATCGAAAATTGATTCGGAAAGATCGCATGCAGTGAAGTCTGATTCAATAAGTTGGCAATCTGTGAAAGTTGTTTTTTTTATCCTGGTTTTGTAGAAAGTTGAATGATCGAGACTGCAGTTCTCAAAATTAAAAGAAAGAGCGAAATCATTACAGGTATCAAAGCGTATCCCGGTCATTTTACAGTTTTTGAAGCTGACTTTGTTCATTACAGTAAGGTCGGTGTTGGCTGTGCTAAGGTTGCATTCTTCAAAAGTACATTCAATAAATTTTATATTGCTGAGATCGGATTTTGAGAAATCACACTTTATAAACCTGCAGTTTTCATATTCACTTCCACCGGGACGATCATTCCTGAAAAGAGCTTTTTCAATAATTTTATTTTCAACGTATTCTTTTTCCATTGATTGAGTTATAATATTAAATAAATGAATAAATAAATCTAATGAGGAAATATTTCATAAAACAGAGGGACTCAAGAATGATGATTCTAATATTTTTTAATGTTCAATGTTCTGCCTAAGTGAATCGAAGCGGACAGCAGGGTGATTCTCCCAGATAAGTACAGGTTCGCCTTTTTCATTCATAAATACTTTTAATTCATCCGGATTCAGACTTCTTCCGTCAGAATGATAAATTTCACAATACCTGCAGGAGCTCAGAGGATTATCAATCCAGTAGACATTCATGCTGTCAATTTCATACATGAAAATTCTGGCCACACCAAAATGTATCTCATCAATGGACATCTCTTTAATTTTATCTGTAAGCCAACCCGGGAGTTCACTCTCTTTAATGGCTGTTGAAGAAGAATCTACAGACTGACAAACAACATACCCTGTAAACAAAAGGAATGTTAGAATAATGCCGGATATTCTTTTTATAGTGATCAAACTGTCTCCTGTATTAACTTTATTGTTAGCACACAACTATAGTTATTCCTACATAATTAATGTTTATAAATTCTTTCTTTGAGAAGAATGAATTTTGTTATGTGTCATTTCAGGAATATTTTTTATCAAAAGTATGAATTTTTAATCATTTTTCAAATCCTGAGAGTTGGTCCATAAATTGTTATACTTTCCCGTCGAGCAAAAACAACATTTACTATTTTTTAAACAATTTGAGGGTATACTATGAGTAGACTATCCATTCTATTCTCTTTCCTTGTTATTTCCAGCTTTATATTAATGAGCTGTCAGAGTTCAGATGTAACTTCGCCGGTTGAGAAGCTGGATAAACCAGGGACAATTGTGTGGGGAACAAATCCAGTTGCAGTAAATGGTACTGCCGGAGCTTCAACTGATATTGACCTGGTGGCGGGACAAAATATGGTAGTAGGTCATGTTACTGTCGTACAGTCAGGAGATAACCTGGAAATAACCTATTACACAGACGGTGACTGGTCAATTACCGAAACTCACCTGATGGTTGTGGCAACTCCACAGGATTTTATAATTAATAATGGCGGCAATCCCAAGGTTGGACAATTTCCATATGGAACTACAGGACTCGACGGTAATCAAGCAGGACCTTACGAAGTACCGATACCGTCCGGACTTACAAATAATATGGTATATATAGGTGCCCATGCTGTCGTAAAAGGCAATTGTGAGGGCACCTCAACATCTGATTTCGTTTGTGGTACGTATCCCGATCAAGCTACGTTAACACCCGATTGGAATCCTGAAAACCAGATGTATACTGTAAAGTTTAAATACAACTTTACACCTGATTCTTCCTATGGATTCTGCCTTGATAATACCAGGTCTATAAGCGACCTTAACCCAAGAACTGTACATTTTTTATGCAGTTATGATGACATGCCATCCTGTACTACATTTATAGAAAAACCGGAAAACCTTGACCTAGTAAACTGGATTATTAATAACAGGCAGTCAGGATGGGATAAAAAAACCGTCCAGGCAGCTATCTGGGAACTAATAAATCCGTCAGGTACTCTTGATAACTGGTATGATTCGACCGGCGAGAGGTATTACGATCATAATGAGATCCTCAGAGAACAGATAGTTACGATGGCCGAACAGAATGGGGAAGGTTTCGTCCCAGATTGTGGGGGTAGTGTCTTTGTAATCGTTTACGGGCCTGGAGATATATGCTCTCCTATCAGACAGGTTCTTGGTATGATAGCTCCTGTCGATTGTGTACCCACGAACTGTAGTTCCGAAACAGCCTGGGCGTTCAATTACCCGGTTGATGAAACAAGCACAGGTTTTCCTGGAGCAAACTGGTTCAGATATTTCGGATACGAAGTTGCAAGTAATTAATTAGCAGGATATATTATTTAGGGATGTCATTTGGCATCCCTTTTTTAATTTCAAAATAAAAGTTATTCATTGAGAAAAGGATTCATAGTTTTTTCTCTTCCAATTGTACTCTCCTCACCATGACCGGGATAAATTACAACATCATCATCAAGTGAAAGAAGCTTGCTGGTAATGGAATCGATAAGTGTATGGTAATCGCCTCCCCAAAGGTCGGTTCTTCCTATACTATCCTTAAAAAGAACATCTCCAACGACGCAGAAGTTTTCATTCGGAAAATAGAGGCAGAATTCTCCAGGTGTATGCCCGGGTGTGAATAAAAGTTTCATGTCTGATTCACCCAGAGATAAGCTTAACTTTTCCGAAAGAAAATTATCAGGTGAAGGAGGTTCATTGAACTGTACATTATACATATCAGCCTGGCTTCCTGCATTTTTAAGAAGTATCAGGTCATCTTCAGGGATCAGATACTCAGGATTATATTTCTTTTTCACAAATCTGCATCCCCAGATATGATCAAGGTGACAATGTGTATTAATAAGATATTTCGGTATAAGATTATTATTGCGGATGAACTCAGAAAGTTCATTTTCCTCAACTTCATCGGAACATCCCGGGTCGATCACCGCACATTCTTTTGTATGATCATCCCACACAATAAATGTATTTTCATTAAAAGGATTAAATATAAACTTTTTAATTTTTACCATTATCTGAAGTTTCTTTTTATTCTTGAAAATAGTTTCTTGTTGTAATTATTATAGTTATCTCTGGTTTCCTCTAACGAGTCACCTCCGAATTTGAGCAGAAAATGCTTTGCAATCACCCAGGCCAGCATAGCTTCAGCGATAACTGCACATGCCGGTACTGCCACAAAATCGCTCCGCTCTCTCCTGGATTCAATTTTTTTCATTGTCCTTAGGTCGACACTTTCAACAGGACTCATTAAGGTGGCAATCGGCTTCATTGCAGAACGGACAATTATCGGCATTCCATTCGAAATTCCGCCTTCAATTCCTCCGGCACGATTTGTTTTTCTTCTTATTCTTTCTCCTGATTTTATTATTTCGTCGTGTGATTCGGAACCCGTGCGTTCGGCTGATTCAAATCCTGTACCTATCGACACCGCCTTTACTGCATTTATTGACATTATAGCCGCGGCTATATCAGCATCAAGTTTAAGATCATACTGCATAAAACTTCCTAGTCCTGCAGGCACTCCCGATGCTGCGGTTATAAATGTACCTCCAAGTGTATCCCCTTTCTTCTTAACCTGTTTGATCTTATTTATTATCCGGATTTCATGTTCTTTATCAAGCACCCTAACATCACTTTTATCTGCTTCAACCGACAGATCCCAGGCAGAAAAGTTTCTGGGGATTTTATTTCCGGTCATATCATCAAACATATTAGCATCCGGGTATTCACCACCGATACTTTCCACATAACTTCCGATAAAAATATCAAATTCCTCAAGCAGTCTTCTCGCTACAGTTCCTGCTGCTACTCTTGCTGCAGTTTCTCTTGCGCTGGATCGTTCAATTGAATTTCTTATGTCATTGTAATTAAATTTGGTAATACCTACCAGATCTGCGTGTCCTGGTCTTGGAACTGTGACCCTTTCCACCTTACCTTTTTCAGCCTCAGGTGACATCTGGGTTTTCCAGTTTTCCCAGTCCTTATTCTTTATCAGCAATGAAATCGGTGAGCCAATTGTTTTCTGAAACCTGATGCCCGCCAAAATCTCGGCAGAATCAGATTCAATTTTCATTCGGTGGCCCCTCCCGTAACCGGCCTGTCTTCTTTTTAGGTGATAATTTAAATAGCTGTTTTCAATAGCCAGGTTGGAAGGGATACCGTCAAGTATCACAGTAAGTGCCTTTCCATGGATTCCCCTGCGGTAAGGAAGCGTATCATTTCATATCCTGTAAAATGTTGAGGAGATAATATAAAAAAAACGCCCGAATATAACGGGCGTTTTTGTTAAAGATTTCCTGCCTTATTCAGGTATTTCCAATGCGTAAAACCTTTTATTTCCCTGTGAGTCAGTTACCCGGATCATAACTGATTTTCCTTTATTATCATCGATGATGCTCTTAAAATCACTCACAGAATCGACCTTCTTTTTGTTAGCTTCAAGGATTACCAGACCCTGGAATAGTCTCTGGTCTTCGGCTTTGCTGTAGGGTTTTACTTCTGTAATCATCACTCCATGATCAACACTATACTGAGATTTTTCCTGGGAGTTCAGATTCCTTATGGTTAGCCCGAGGTCATCAAAGGCTGTGGCTGAACTGCTTCCATTATTTTCATTCTCATTATTCTCCTTATTAACAACAGGCTCACTGCTTTGTTCAGTTTCCCTTGCTTTCAGGGTGACATCTCTTGTAATCTCCTTACCGTCCCTGAAAATAGTCAGCGTAACGGTGGATCCGGCGCTCTTTCCTGCAATATAGCTCTGGAGAGTATTAGGTTCATTTACATCTTTTCCGTCTACTTTAAGTATGACATCGCCTGCTTTTATATCGGCTTTGCTTGCCGATCCTCCCTCAACAAGTCCCTGTACAATAACACCTTCAGGTTTACTCATACCAAGGGCTTTAGCCATTGCGTTATCAACTTCACCAATGTTCACACCTATATATCCACGACTTATTTTTCCATGTGCGATAAGGTCTTTTGCAACTGATTTTGCCATATTAATAGGAATAGCAAATCCGTAGCCGATATATGTTCCTGTTCTTCCAGCCGCAATAGCCGAGTTAATACCTATTACTGCTCCGGACAGATCAACCAATGCACCTCCGCTGTTACCAGGATTTATAGCAGCATCTGTCTGTATGAAGTTTTCAACTCCATAGCTGTTTTTAATTAATCCCAACTGTCCTCTTCCGATTGCACTGACAATTCCAGCTGTAACAGTTGATGAAAGCGAAAGCGGGTTGCCTATAGCCATTACCCATTGCCCTACTTTCAGGTTATCGGAATCTCCGAGGTAAGCCACTGGAAGATCTTTAGCATCAATTTTTATTACTGCAAGGTCGGTTAATGGATCAGTACCAACAACAGTGGCATCGAAAGTTCTTTTATCTGAAAGTCCAACTGTTACCTTATTTGCATTCTCAACCACATGGTTATTAGTAAGTATATAGCCATCGTCAGAAATTATAATCCCGCTTCCTGTTCCTTTCTGTTCCTGTGGCATATCCTTAAAAGGAAAAAAGAAGAAGTCGCTATGGGGATTTTCAGCTTCAGAAACAACAGTTATCTGAACAATAGTAGGGGTAACTTTGGCTGCAGTTTCGATAAAAGCTTTGCTGAATGAAGTCGCATCCGCATCAAGGTTAACGGGCGGGTTACTTGCACCAAGATTTATATCTGCTAATCCTGGTCTCACCAATCCGAAACCGGAAACAAGCAGCGCTCCGAAAAGGATTCCTGCAAACACCAAGGCAAATGCACCAAATAATCTTTTTGATTTCATGTCTATTCCTCCAAATTATAAATTCAATTTTTTAAGACTTAGCCTGCATTGCTGCATTTGTATCAACTATCTATAAAGCCTCATTTGAATAACTGAATTGACTGTAAGCCCTTAAAATCGGGAACATGATGTTTTGCGTAGCGTTCAAGAAAAACAACTGCCTTTTCTTTCACTGATTTACTTATTTTTTCTGCCTGTTTATTGTATTTTAGACACATCAGGTAGTCAAAAAGTTCCATATCGATTATGTAAGAATATAAATTATCCCGACTGCATTGTTCACAAAAAATACCCAAATCGAAATTGTAACCCAAATTTTCATTTGTGAAATTTGATTTACCGCAAGATATGCATTTTTCAAACTGCACCTCATATCCGCTGTCTGTAAGAAAAAATAAAAAGTATCTGCCGAACAATACCAAAGGTTCTTCATTAGATGTATCGAGAAGGGATAGGATTCTTACTGTACCGGAAAAGAGTCTGAGATTGATTTCGTGCTCGGGAGTAAGCTTCTTCAGCAGCTCGAGTACAGCAAGTGAATACTGGAGCTTTTCAAAATTATCTTTAATACCTGGAAAATGTGAGATAATTGAGGCCCCCGAAACGATCTGTACTTCTCTTGTATCTTTTTTGTACAGAACGATTTCTATATGATTAAGAGGATTTACTACCGTTCCGATCCTGCTTTTAGAACTTCTTCCCCCTTTAAGTATGCCCGACAGCCTGCCATGATCCCTGGTAAAGAAAGAAGCTATCGTACTGGTATCACCATAGTTTATCTTGTTAAGAACTATGGCTTCAGTCTTTATTATTTCGCTCATTTTATAAAATTATAAGGAAAGCTGAATATACCTTCTTCGGTAATAATTCCTTTGATCAGGTGAGCTGGAGTAACATCAAATGCAGGTGTGTATGCTTCATCAATTCCTGGCGAAAGCTGAATCCCGTTGGGTGTAGTGATTTCATTCTTGTTCCGGAACTCGATTATTATTTCTTCTCCGCTCGCGATTTTTCTGTCAATAGTAGTTGTAGGCGCTGCCACGTAAAAAGGAATCTCATGATAGAAACAGTTAACGGCCAGGTTATATGTACCTATCTTGTTAGCTGTATCCCCGTTAAGTGCGATACGATCAGCTCCCACAATTGCAAAATCAACCTTCCCCGATCTTAATAGCGACGCAGATGCTGAATCATTCAGCACAGAGAAAGGAATACCGTTCTTCTCAAGTTCAAAAGCTGTCAGTCTTAATCCCTGAAGCAGAGGCCGGGTTTCATCCGCAAAAACATAATTTACGAGGCCTTTTTGGAAACCCGTTTTTATTACATTAAACGCGGTACCCTCACCACCGGTTGCAAGTTTACCTGTGTTGCAATGAGTAATTATGGATGACTTTTTCAGGAAAATATTTAGTCCGTACTCACCTATCTTCCGGCATTTTTCTATATCATCGTTATGAAGTTCCTTAGCCTTTGCCAGTAATACCTTGTATGGATTTTCAGTAGGATCAAGTTTATTAAAAACCTTCCTCATAAGTTCCAGGGCCATAAAAAGATTTACGGCTGTGGGACGTGTTCTTTCAAGCCTTTTATATGCCGCGTCAAATGAATCCCGGGGGGAGAGGTTATCAGGTCTTTTTACTGACAGGGCAAGTCCGTAAGCGGCAGTGATGCCTATTGCAGGGGCTCCTCTTACCTCAAGCTTCTCGATAGCTTCCGCTATCCTGTTATAATCGTCGGTCTTTATGTATTCTTCCTTGAATGGAAGTTTCGTCTGATCCAGGAAAACCAGCAGATCATTTTCAAACTTCAGGGAGAAATACTCAGTCCTGTTCATCGAACTTTGTCATTTTATAAAATTCACGGTATCGGTCGTGAATACGAAGGTAATTAAGATCCCTAAGTCCATCAACACTGAACTTCTCAACACAGAATGAGGCAAGGGTGCTTCCGAATACAACGGCCGACTTTACACTCTCTACACATAGATCATTTGTCTTATGCAGGTAACCAATAAATCCTCCTGCGAACGTATCACCTGCTCCTGTGGGATCATATATCATCTCCAGCGGGTATGCCGGAGCAGAGAAAACTATATCTTCCATGAAAAGCAGAGCGCCATGCTCTCCTTTTTTGATAATAAGTATTTCCGGTCCCATCCCCCTTATTTTTCTTGCAGCCTTGATAAGGTTCGGCTCATGAGCAAGCAGCCTGGCCTCGGAATCATTTATAATCAGTACATTCGCTCTTTTTAATACTTCCAGAAGTTCTTCTTTTTTACCTTCTATCCAGTAATTCATCGTATCGCATACTACAAAATGAGGACTAACCATCTGGTTCAGTACTTTCAGCTGCAGTGAGGGGTCGATGTTGCCGAGACAGACAAATCTTGCCATTCTGAATTTTTCAGGGATAACAGGATCGAATTTTTCGAATACATTAAGTTCAGTTAATAACGTATCACGAACGTTTAAATCATAGTGATATTTACCCGACCAGCGAAATGTCTTTCCATCCATAACCTGCAGACCATCTGTATCAATATTATGTTCTTCAAGAAGACGTATATAATTTTTCGGGAAATCGTTTCCTACAACTCCTACAAGGTTTATCGGTCCGCTGAAGTAACTGGCGGCCAGGGAAATATAGGTTGCCGATCCTCCGAGAGCATCATTAATCTTATCAAATGGTGTGGCAACTGTATCAAGGGCAAGTGATCCTACTACAAGTAAACTCAATTTTTCTCCTGTTCTTTTTAATTAGAATTATAAAAATAACCAATTAGGTTTTTAAAACCATAATAAAAGCAGGATCAGTGCAGATTTATCTCTACATAATCCCAGAAAATCCTGTCCTTTGCATGGTATCTGCTTATAAGTTCAACTGATTGTCTCTGACCTTCCCAGGCCAGAAGATTTTTGGCTTCTTCAGGATTATACCAGCAATGATCGGTGTGTTCTTCACATATTGTAACCTGTGCTCCTCCTTTAACTTTTGCGGCAAACACGGGGAGTAGTGAGATTACATTTAATTCATGAGAATAAAAGGTATTTACATTCGGGACAACCCACAGTTTCTCAGGTCGCAGCCCCGTTTCTTCTTTTATCTCCCGGATCGCCGCCTGGTATGCAGTTTCATCCCTTTCAACTTTTCCGTTCACCATCTGCCAGAGCCCTGGATATATTTCATTTTCGGCTCGCTTAAGGAGGAGGAATTCGAGACCGTTTTGTGTCTCCCTGAAAATATGAGCCTCAATCATGTTAGATATTATTTTCATAACTGATCCTTATTTATTAAAAGTATGCTCTTACCTCTGCCCTCGCGGTATGAACAACCCTGTTTAACGCCTGAAGCCTGCCGTCATAACTCACAGTCGACTGAAGAAAAGTATTAATACGGTAATCGAAATTAAGCCGCCAATAATAATTTTTTCCTATCTGGTTTCCTTCGGTTAATTCAAATGGCAGAAAATTTTCTGCTGTATTTCCGGTTAGTTCATCCCTCTCAAGCTCTACAGTTAACCTGCCCGTTCCTGCAAAAGACAGGTTGAATCTTAATGTTTGCGCATTAAGGTCTACAACGGTGGGTGTAGCGGGGTAGGTATCTTCGTTCCGGCCGACCTTTAGTTTAAATCCCACCTCAATATTATCCTGAGGTCTGTAAGAGAAATCAGAGGCCGCGCTGATGCCGTCGATGTTTCTCTTCCTGTTTGAAGCATCAGGGGCAAAAACTGCATCTTTTGTATTCACAAGATCCGTCTGGTTGCTCAATTCTTTAACCATCCTGAAAGTTATCCTCATACTCCTTTCCCTGTTATAGGATCTTTCTGTTCCTCCGCTGAACTGGTTCAGACCTTTTGTCTGGGCGTAACGGAATCTGAAGGAAAGATCGGGATCGTTTTCGAAAAGAAAAATATCTTGTTGAATATAATTTGATCCGTTTATCGTTGTTTCTTCATTTTGAAATGCCGAGAAGTCGAGTAAATATATCCTTTTGTAATCCTCCTCACGACTGTTCTCTTCTATTCTCCAGTAGGTCTCAGTCGACAGCGGTTTAAGCAGCTTATAAGCAAAAGAGCCATTATCGAAAATAGCACCATACTGAACTTTCCATCGTGTGCTTGTTTTCAGGTTTATAACAGGGAAAAGCTGATCGGTTGGGATAGTAACCTGAACGTAATCGGCATCGTACACTGCGGGTTCAAACTCATTTTCATCTGCCACCCCGTTGTTATTCAAATCTCCAAGATACCTGTAGTTTCCTGTTCCCTGTGGTACCCTGATGAAAACCTTCTCAAGTTTCGCTGTTCTTTCTGTTGAAACTTCGTAAAAAAGATCGCCGTTAAGTACGGGATTCCATAAGTTAAATTTCGACTGTGATCTTATTAGTATTGTCTGGTTATCAAGAAATCCTTTTTTCTTGAAGGGTTCAGTATATTTTTTATCTCTGAATGTAAAGTTGAACGTGCTATTAACCTCTTTGATACCGCTATATGTCAGATCATAGTATTGAGTGAATGCACGTGCCTGCCTCAGCATTATTCCATCCAGAGGCATATAATCATCTCTTATAGAATATTTGCTGCCTACCTTAAACCCGGGTAGATTTATGAGCTGCAGGAAGGGAGCAATTTCGTAATATTTAAGACTGGTGCCGAGCAGTGAATCTGACGTTGCGTATTCATCTTTCTTTTTCTCAGCCAGAAACTCAATGCCCGGTTTGAGATACCAGAATGCATAATATCCGCTCCCGCTCTGCCGCAGCCAGTTGGTTTTGATACCACCATTTCGTGATTCGACATAATCGAAATTATATTGAAGACTATAGGTATTATTATCTGTGAAGCTAAAGATATTGTTATAACGGGTCGACTTAAAATCATCACCTCGATTTAAGATACCTATTGAAGAAGTAGCAAGCATATTGTCGATAGGCAGCAGGTTCAGGTTGAATTCACGAAGTGTCTCATCCACTCTTGCCTGGTCCTGGGCAACATTATAGAAGCGGTCGAATTCCACTTCATTTATCCTGTCAACAGATGTAAACTTACTTTGTATGAACCTGTCTTTTGCGGAAAAGCCGATTTTACCAAGGTTAATATTGCCCAGGTTTATTTTTTTAGGATCCATTTTAAGATATAAATTCCTTGCATAACCATAGTTGTTTCCGTCATCCAAAGTTGAAAGCTGATTTTGGTCCCATAGACTTCCGGCATATTCAAGGCTTATGAAAAAATCCTCCAAAGGATTAACATCAACCACGATATTACCTACCTGTTTTCTTTCAGGAATAGGGATGAATATTACCGGAAGATAACCTCCCTGTCCTTTCCCTGCGAACTGATAATTCCCCAAACTGATTTTTATGTAGTCTCCATTTGACTCTCCCACATAACTGAAAGAAACGTTGTAAATAGCAGCAGAATCGCCCGGGTTATATACATAATAACTAAATGGTTCATTATTTATGAGCGTATCCACTTTAATATAAGTTCCTCTTACGATTCCCAATGAATCCGGTTTTGCAAGACTCACACCTGTTTTCGTAGCTTTATTTCTGTCATCACCTGCATTCTGGAGTATTACTTTATCTGAGTCAGATATTGTTGCATCAATAGGGGCATTAGGATCATCCCCTTCTCTAAGGTATTGAAGTTGTATCCCCACTTTATCACCGAGGAAAGAGGATTTCAGCCCAGCTCCAAAGAAGTCCCTGGTAAACCTTCGATCGGTGTATTCAAAATCTACAGAGATTCGGCTCGCCGATGTAATAAGACGCTGGGGAGTAAAAGTAATCTGAGCATTTCCATATTCAATTGTATAATCATTTGCCTCACCTCTCTTCATAGGGATGCCGTCTAAATAAACTTTTTCTGTGCCCGCAATTACCACAATATCCTTTTCGTTATTAATGCCAGACAACCGGTAAGGTCCCTGCACTCCATCAATACCGCTGAAATTATTTGTGTTGAATTTACCGCGGGAACTGGCAAGTGAGACATAACCTGATTGACTCTTGTAATTAAACTCACCCATAAGTCCCTGTAGTTTCCTGTCGACAACTCCGAATTCTCCCTGCTTGCGAATTAGCTCATAATCGCCAAAGGTACCCACAGCATTCGGATGTTTAATCTGGATAAAAACTTTATCAAGCTCTTCAAGCCGTTCAGTATTTCCTTCAGGCTGGATGGGGGTATTCTCATCAGTCAGAGCAGCAACGACCTCAATCTCATCTGATAATTTCCCTGAAAGCTGAAGACGCAAACCGCTATTGAGTGTAAAGTCCTTTGTTGTGCCCACAGTAAAGCCTCTCACAAGAGTTCCGCTTTTTTCTATCCTGTTCCCGAAAATTTCTTCTGAAGTAAACTCTCCACCTGCCGCCTGTGCCACCTGTATCGTATCCTTTCCCCCTTCTTTCACCTTGATTACCAGGCTTCGTTTTTTATACTCCTTCTGAAGGGAAAGTTGATAAGATCGATATGAAACATAGAGCGTATCAAAAATGGAATAGGCCAGTGAATCAGAAAGCTGAAATGTTGCAGTCTTATATGAGATAGAATAATCGCTGCGTCTAAGGATCCTACCACGCAGAACTATTTTTTCTGAAAAAGGAATAATAGAAACCCTCGACAGCGAATAGTGATTATCCAGGCTTACCGGTATTGTATCTGTAACTGTATTTACCAGGTACTGATCCTGAGCCCTTAATGAGATTATCAAAAAAAAGAGAAAACCCGGTATTAATAAAAGCTTAAATCTCAAATGATGACAAGATTTGTGAAGTTATAATCTAAATTTACATACTTCTTTTATCAAGTCTATATTACTTCAAACATTACATTTTCCCTGTCCGGCTGATCGAGTAGTTCCATTATTTCCGGCGATTTTTTTATTTTTTAGTCCTTTTAATTTTTAACCCTTTAGGTTATGTTTGTAATAGTTGTCAGCAAAGTAATGTAATTTACGTCCTTAAAAGCAGGGTATAATGCAGATCACTCAGATTCTTTCACTCTCGTTTGACTCGCTCAAATCCAACCGTTTAAGAACAACTTTAACTGTACTCGGTGTGGTCGTAGGAATATTCTCTATAATTGTTATCATGACTGTTATAACTATGCTTCAGGATACGATAGAGAATGGGGTTTCTTTCCTGAATAAAAACACTTTCCAGATACAGAAATTTCCGGTTATCCACACGGGAGGTCCAGGCTCGTGGCAGAAATACCGCAACAGAAAAGATATTACTCTTGATGATTTCTACCGTTTCGAGCAGCTGATGAAACAGGCAAAGTATATGGGTGCTGAGCAGTCCATGTACTGGGAAAGTAGTAAAGTTCGGCAACAAAGAAACAAATCCAAATATTTCTGTCCAGGGGGTTACGATGGGGGCATTTAAAACAAATGCCATAACTATAAAGGACGGGAGGGAAATAAATGAATCGGATGTCCAGCATTCAAATGATGTCTGTGTACTGGGAGATGATGTTACACAGAAAATTTTTCCTAATATAAATCCTATTGGACTCACGGTTCGTGTAGACGGTTATCCATTGAGAGTGATCGGCACACTTGAAAAGCAGCCTGAGTTCTTCGGCCAGTCAATGGATAATTATATCGTTATGCCAATTACTTCCTTTCAGTCAATGTATGGAAGGCGCTCCCGCAGCATAAGCATTTCCGTACAGTCGTTCAGCAAAGATGACTATAATGCCGCAATGGAGGCTGCCACGGGGTATATGAGGACAATAAGGAAAGTTCCTGCTGGTGAGGATAATGACTTTGATATATTCAGTAATGAATCTCTGGTTGGACAAATAAATGATATTACCAGCGGAGTAAAGATTGGGGCTGTGGTAGTTTCTATTATTGCTCTGCTTGCAGCAGGTGTGGGAATAATGAACATCATGCTTGTATCTGTAACAGAAAGAACCAGGGAAATAGGAGTCCGCAAAGCCGTTGGAGCAAGAAGGATCAACATACTTGCGCAATTCCTTATTGAGGCAGTTGTACTCTGCCTGATTGGGGGTTTTATTGGCATTGCGCTTGGGATAGGTGTGGGCAATTTTGCGGGAAGCTTCCTTAACGCAGACAATGCTATCCCTGTTGATTGGGTTCTGATTGGTTTAGGTCTTTGTGTTTTTGTTGGAGTTGTCTTCGGAACTTATCCCGCATATAAGGCTTCCAACCTCGATCCGATAGAAGCACTTCGATATGAATGATTTTATAAAGGTGCTGCTAAATCATAGCTGTAATTGTCCGGGCAATTAGTTTGCTCCTCCCTTTTTTACCCACTCCCGGTCGATTTTTTCATATTCCGTTGTCTGAGCTGTTTTGAAAACATCCCCCCTCCATTCTCTGACTGATATTCTTATATAAGTTTTCTCCGCTTCAATTACATTAAACGCATTGGGTTCCTCCCTTATTCGGTTAGAAATTGCCGTACCGGCCTGAACTGATATGATAGAGCTGTTTTGCGAGGGATAGAAAGGTCTTACATCACCATTGTATCCCTGATGAAGGTGTCCTGCCAGCAGTAAATCGATAGAGCATTTATCGATGATATGCAAAGCTTTGGCGGATCTTCCGACCAGCTTAATCCCGAGATCTCCCGGAGGAGGAATGAAGGGGTGATGGGTAACAATTATCTTAAATATACTGTTGTCGATAGAACATAATTTATCTTTTAGAACTTCAATCTGTTCTGCTGATATTCTGCCCGATTTCCAGGTTAATGACCTTGCTGTGTTTATTCCCAGTACAGCCATAGTTTCATCTCTGTAAAAAGGTGAGAGGTCATTGGTTATTATTTTTCTGTAATTCGTCAGAGCACGCAGGAACCTTGCGAAAACGTTGAAGAGAGGAATATCATGATTTCCGGGAATAATTATTTTTCTGTAATTCAGTCTGTCCAGGAATGCTTTTGCCTGGAGAAACTGGCCCTTCCGTGCCCGCTGAGTAAGATCACCGCTTACTACCAGGAGATCAGGATTAAGTGATATGATATCCTCTGTAATAACATTGGTAATCTTCTTTTCTACGGTTCCAAAATGAAGGTCGGATATATGTACTATTTTTTTCAAATCAGCCTGGAATTATTAAATCTTAAAGACTCTGGTCTTATCTTATAGTGCAGGGGTGTTTCCAATTTAACAACCTCACCATCCATTGAAACTTCGAGTTTTCGTTTATTTGAATAAATTATAATTTCTTCATTGTGAAGGATCTGGAAATTTTCTTCCTGATCAAGCCTGCCTGAGAGCGTCTTGAAAATTAAACGCAGGTAAGAAATCCTTCCTCCAAACTTTGGATAATAAATGCTGAGTCTGCCGTCATGCAAACCCTCTCTGCTCCCCAGGTTAAACAAGTCGAACTTATAACTATTGTTACCAATAAAGACGAAAGGGGTTTTACATTTTACCATATTTCCATCGGACTTTATTGCTACGTTAATTTTCGGTATGGATTTAAGTACAGTCAGCGTTGCCTTAAGCATGGCCGCCCATTTGTTTCCTCCGAATTTCATTTGTTCTTCCCTCCGTTTTACTACCCTTGGATAAAGACCTATCGAGGAATTATTCAGAAAAATATGATCGTTCACACTGGCAGTATCAAATAAGGCCGTATGGCCTTCAAGTAAAACTTTTGCAGCCTCATCAACATTCAAAGGGATCCCTGCATCTTTGGCGAAATGATTAAGAGTACCTGCAGGGATAATTCCCATTGTCCTTTTCAACTTAACTGCCCTTTCAGCTATGGCATTTACTGTACCGTCACCCCCGGCAGCAATAAGAGTTTCATAGGTTTCATTACTTATCTTTTCAAGAATCTCAGGCAGGTTCTTTTCGGAAATTTCAAACGTATCGTATTGAAAATCTGCATCTATAAGGTGATTAGATAATTGCTTTAGACCGTTTCCCTGACCTGCTTTTTCATTAATTACAATCGCTGCTTTCATATACTTAATTCAGATTATTATATAAGATAAGCTATAATGAGCGATCCAAAAATTAACCAGGTTAAATTTTAATGCGGATCACAATCGAGCGGGTATGCAGTATTATTTGTGTAGTAAGCTTGTGTGGATTGTAAGGGAAAGCATTGATGCCTGAACATCACCGGGTCAGGAAAACCCGGTGACTAAAAATCAGTTTATTCGTATCGAAGTGCTTCTATGGGATCGAGGTTAGCTGCTTTGTATGCAGGGTATGTTCCAAAAATTATTCCTACAAAAAGGCATAAGGATAATCCAATTATAACCCAGTCAAACGGTATGGCTGCTTTTGCATTGAGAAAGCTTCCGGCTATATTCCCTATACCGACCCCAAGTACAATGCCGATAAATCCTCCTACGATACAAAGAGTAATTGCCTCAAGGAGGAACTGAAATAATATATTACTCCTGCGGGCTCCAATAGCTTTTCTTATACCAATTTCTCTTGTTCTCTCAGTTACAGATACCAGCATAATATTCATTATTCCCACGCCTGCCGCAAGCAATGCAATAATTGACACAACCAGCGCACCGATACGGATACCTGAGGTGATATCATTAACCTGCGTTATCATCGATTCATTACTGAAAATATAGAAATTATCTTCTTCCCCTGGCGGTACTTTCCTGATAGTTCTCATATATCCTGTGGCGGCATCTATTACATTATTATATTCTTCTTTATCCGGAGCCATAACTGTAATGTTAATACTATTATTGTATTTACCGTACTTCTGCTGAAACGTGGAGATCGGCATTACGATATAAGAGTCGCGTGACTGACCAAACATCGAAGGTTGTTTTTCAAGCACACCAATTACCTGCAGCGGTTTGCTGTCGACCCTGATCACCTGTCCCACAGGATCAACGTTTATAAACAGCTTATTTACAACCTCCTGCCCTATAATGCAAACATCATTTGAATAGGTCTCATCCGATTCCCGGAATTCCCTTCCCTGTTCAACATTCCAATTATTGGTTTTCATTGCTCCAAGCGTTACACCTGCTACACTGATATTCGGATTGGTCTCTTTGTTTCCGAAGGTGATCTGTTTCCCAAACTGCCATTGCTCCGCACCTATGTAGAGAGCCTGGGTAAGCATACCATGCAGCCTGTTAAAGTCTTCCAGGGTGAGGTCGGGACGGTTTCTGTATCGTTCTCTCCATCCGGGTCCTCCACCCATCATATTCGGAAATTTCTGGATCTGAAATGTATTCTTATTTAGTTGTGAAAAACCGCTTTCAATACTCTTCTGCAGCATCGTAATGATCGTCATAATAACAATAATGGAAAAAATACCTACAACAACACCAAGCACAGTCAGCATGGTGCGCAGCTTGTTCGTCCTGAGCGACCTGAAAGCAACCGTTATAACTTCTGAAAATCTCATATCATTTCTCCATTATTCCATACTGAATCTTAATTCTTAAATTTTTTATTCATATCTAAGCGCCTCAACCGGGTCCATCTTTGCAGCCGAATACGCTGGCGCGAGTCCTGCTATAATGCCTGTCAGCAGAGAGATTAATATTGCTATAATAACTGCATCATACTGTACTGAGGTAGGTATGAACTGATTAACCATCATACTGAGTAATACTGCCAGAAGCAGCCCAACGAGGCCTCCCATTATACATATTGTAGATGATTCAAGCAGGAACTGTCCTAGTATGGTTCGCCTTTTAGCGCCGATTGCTTTTCTCAAACCAATCTCCTTTGTCCTCTCTTTCACTGAAACAAACATTATATTCATAATCCCGATAGCACCCACAAAGAGGGAAAGTCCTGTAATAAATAAACCGGCAATCTGGATAACACCAACAATGCTGTTATAGTTATCCATGAGACCCTCCTGTTGGTTGATAGAGAAATCGTTTTCTTCATCGTATGTCAACCCTCTTATTTTCCTCATAATTCCCTCAGCCTCAGCTTTTGTATCTTCAAGTAATGCCGGACTTGCAGCGCGAACATTAATAGTTACCGATCCATGCATCTGACTTGTGAAATTCTTGAAAATAGTTCCTATCGGTACAAATACCTGATTATCGGGATTAAAACTTCCGAGCATAAAGCTTCCCTGTTCAGTAAGCACACCAATAACCTTATAATTAATACCACCGATCTTTATCGTTTTATCTATTGGATCCTCCCGGGGAAAAAGGTTCTTCGACAGTTCACTGCCAATAACGGCTACCTGCCTTGAGCTTTTAGCTTCAATCTCGCTATAAAATCTACCCTCAGAAAAAGTAAAGTTTGTAGTCTTGACATAATCAGCACTCGACCCGTTTATATTTACGGCATCAGTTCTCCTGTCTTCATATTTCACTGTCTGCCTCGTATTGGTGACTGGGGCAACTGCCAATGGAAGTTTCGCCATATTCTTAAATTCTTCGAAATCCTCCATGCTCAGGTTTCTTCTATTGCGCATCTTCCACCATTCTTCATTTGAGAACCATGCCCATTTATCAATATAAAGAACATCAGAACCAAGGGCGCTTATACCATTCTGGAAGGAATTATCGATGCCTTTAATTGCAGTTGTCATTACGACCACCGAAGTAACACCGATAATAATACCAAGCATGGTAAGAATGGACCTCACCTTATTCGCCCGGATTGCCCTGAGGGCGATCATCATACTCTCTTTAAGTTCAAACAGGAATGTACTCATAATATCACCATATTTTAGTTATAGACCGGCTGCAGCTCTTGGTTTGGGAATATACCGTTTAGCAACCAGATGATCATTCTCAATCAATCCATCCTTAATGCGAATAATCCTGGCAGCATGCTCAGCAATATACTCTTCATGAGTAACCAGTATTATTGTGTTGCCTTTTTCATAAATCTCATTGAATAGAATCATTATCTCTTCACCGGTTTTAGAATCAAGGTTACCGGTAGGTTCATCTGCAAGTATTATCGAAGGCTTTGTCACCAGAGCTCTTGCAATTGCAACTCTTTGCCTCTGTCCTCCTGAAAGTTCATTCGGTTTGTGATGCATCCTGTCTTTCAGACCTACATCAATCAGCGCAGTCTGCGCCCTCTCACGTCTCTCAGCATAAGGGAGGCCTGCGTATATCAAAGGCAGTTCCACATTATGTATTGCATCAGATCTTGAAAGCAGGTTGAATGTCTGGAAAACGAATCCTATCTCCCTGTTCCTGATCTGAGCAAGCTGATTATCAGTCATCTCACTTACACTATTTCCTTTGAAATCATATATTCCTGATGTTGGCGTATCGAGGCAGCCGAGCATATTCATCAATGTCGACTTTCCTGAACCCGAGGGTCCCATAATAGCAACGTACTCATTTTTATTAATTTTTATAGAAACATCCCTGAGTGCATGCACTTCTTCACTTCCAACCTGGTAAACCTTTGCTATATGTTCAATATTGATAATATTCATTCTTTTAATCCGCTTTTTTATTGTCTGAACCGAAGGCTTTACCTTTTTCTTCAATCCGAACATTTGAACCGTCTGCAAGATCCCTGGAGATCGCACGGTAACTTCCACTTATCACCTGCTGTCCGGTATCCAGTCCTGTTGTCACCTCGATGAAATTATCATCGCTGATACCAGTTTCTACATTAACAACGCTGGCCTTATTATTCTTCACAACGAACACAATCTCTTGTAGTTTCTTCGGAGAAAGTTCTTTCTTCTTATCCTCTTTTACTGCAATCTCTCCATCTCCTTCTTCAGGTTGAGATATCTCTGACTGATTCCTTGCTGTAACGCTCTGTATCGGAACAGCAACAACATTATGTCTCGTTTCCGTCCGTATATCTGCATTACACGACATTCCCGGCCGCAATTGATCGTCAGGTGAAAATAGTTTAACCTTTACATCAAAGTTTACAACCTGTTCCTGAGTTCCAAGTCCTTCTGAAATGGCGCTATTCCCTATTTCAGTAACGGTACCTTTGAATATCCTGTCACCGAATGCGTCAACTTTGATGTGTGCAGTATCGCCGATAGAAATAAGAACTACGTCATTTTCATCCACATCTACGCTGGCTTCGATATTGCTAAGGTCAGATACCGTCATCATATCGGTACCCTGGCTGAATCCGCTTCCAAGCACTCTTTCCCCAAGCTCAACGTTAAGTTTGGTGATTGTGCCGGTCATTGGAGAGAAGATAGTCGTTTTATTAAGCTGTTCATCAGATTCTTTTAGACTGGCTTCCATCTGGGAAACATTAGCCTGGGCAGCTTCATATGATGCTTGTGAAGATAAATATGAACTCTTCGAAGTTTCGAGTTCTGCATCACTCGATAAACCTTTTGCATGAAGTTCTTTTACCCGGTTAAAATCAGAAGTCAGCTTGTCGAGCTCTGCTTTTCTCATAGCAAGGGTAGCTTTAGCACCCTGCAGGTTTGCATTAGCCCTGTCTCTTGCTGCTTTATAGGAGTCGGCCTTAATTTTTATAAGAAGGTCACCCTTCTTTACAAAATTACCCTCTTTAACAGGCAGCGAGACGATCTCTCCTGTCACCTCAGGGGTAATCACTACCTGGAATTCAGGGTTAATTTTCCCTGTTGCAGAGACAGTCTGCGTAATATCTCTCTTTTGAACTGGTTCGGTTTGGACAGGTATTATTTCCTCCTTGCTTCCGCCGATCAGTGCTATTAGTATCAGAGCAACGATTAATACACCCATTCCTCCGAAGATATACAGTTTCTTCTTCGATTTTTTTTGTTTCCCGTTAGCCATTAGAAATTACTCCTAGTAATAATTTTAATTCCAAAAATTTTTATTCGTACTGCTTATAATTAAGTACACCAAGGTAGTACTTAAGTTGTTCACTCAGAACCACATATGCGAACTTGGCATTAATATAATTTGTACGTGCAGTGGTATAATTAGAGTTTGCGATCAGAACGTTCAGGAGAGTACCTGAACCAAGAGAATATTTTTCTTCTTCAATTCTTCTGTTCTCTTCAGCAGCTTTCACATTCTTTTCATTTACATTAAGACTTTTTTCGGCTGCCTGAAGATCAAGATAATTTTTCTGAATGTTCCTTTTAATGTTACGTTCCAGTTCGGTAAGCTCAACATCTTTATTTTCTGCATCTACTTCTGCAATCTGAACCCGGTTTTCTGTTGAAAATCCTGAAAAAATAGGTATGCTTAATGTAGCACTTACAGTAAGATTTTTCGAATCATTCAGATTTTTAATTTCATCAGATCTCAGCTGGTAGCTTATATTGCCCGTCAAACGGGGGAAATAACCCGACTGAGCAATCGTAATTCCGTTTTGTGCACTTTCAAGATTTAGTTTTGCACTTTTGTAATCACTCCTTGTACTCAGTGCACGCGTAACCAGTTCCGATAAATCCTGGTAATCCGTCTCTTTCCCTGTTTCAGGTACATTTTCAACCGGTTCCTCAAATTCATAATCTGCGAGTACATCCAGTCCTAAATAATACAAAAGATTAGTTCTGGCAGTCTCCAGGTCATTTTTAGTCTGGATCAATGCAAGTTCAGCGTTACCTGACTGAACCTGCTGGTTATAAACATCAGCAAGCGTTACAGCACCAAGTTTATTTCTTTCTGTAATGGTTTCCAGGTTTTTCTGATTCCATTTAACATCATCTTCCTTTACATTCAGCAGCTGATTTGCATTGATTACATCATAGTACAGACTAATTGTCTGGAAGACAATATCCTGCTTCATTCTTTCGACTGTAAGTTTCCAGGATTCCAGATCATTCTGAGTCTGCGATAAGGAAGCTATATTGGAAAGGCCATCAAATAAAGTGATGTCACTGCTGGCTCCGACGGTATAGTTCCTGCTCTGTGTAGAAGAATACGGCAGGGGAAATTCGGAACCCTGTATAATGATACTTCCACCTTTTTGTTCGGATTTCGACCAGTACCAATTTCCATATGCTCCTAATGTAGGGAGGAAATTACCAACAGCAGCTTTTACATTAGACTGGTAGGATTTTAATGTATTCTCACCCTTCTGAAGAGTTGTATTTTTATTAAGCGCAGTATTTATTGCTTCATCAAGGCTTAATGTCTTTTGCGCAAAGGATGCATAGCTAAAAGTAAGCAGACATATTAAGCTTAGAAAAAATCGCATTAGTTTCTCCCGACAAATTGTTTGAAAGAATCAGAATTTAATTGTTCTTTAGACGTTGAACGGATTCATTAAGTTACTATCCAAGTACTAAATTTCTTCAGTTGTAATGAATAACTGAAGAATTCCTTACAAAAATAGGTTATATCTAACACCATATGAAATTTTATATATAAACGGCTGAATAATTACAGGAATGGTAAAAGAGAGTACCCGAATTTGATGATAAACGGTAAGGTCGTCACTGTTTTGTATACCTGTCCTTGATCCTGAGAAGATATGCATATGCTTCCTCATAATTATTCCTTATCTCCCCGTCAAGAATTGCATCTTCGATTGCCTGTTTTATTTCTCCAACCTTCTTTGATGGTTTAAGATTGCATATTTCCATAATAGTTTCCCCGCGTACGGGTGATTGAAAGGCTCTCAGTTTGTCTTTTTCTTCCACTTCCCATACTTTCTTCATCACTCTTTCATAATTCTCAAGATACCTGTCAACTTTATCCCTGTTCTTGCTCGTTATATCGGCACGGCATAGTGTAATCAGATCCTCAAGGTCTTCTCCGGCAGCAACAATAAGTCTTCTTATTGCAGAATCTGTTACTTCGTCCTTCGCCAGAGCAATCGGTCTGAGATGCAGCCTTACAAGTTTTTCCACATATTCAAGCTTGGAGAAAGGCAGCCTCAGTTTCTTAAATATTGATTTCATCATCCTGGCACCTAGTTCTTCATGACCATGGAAGGTCCATCCGGTTTCTTCGACAAATCTTTTTGTAGCCGGTTTGGCAATATCGTGAACCAGGGCGGCAAAACGGAGCCATACATTTTCTGTTGCCTTCGAAATATTATCGACAACCTCACAAGTATGCAGAAATACATCTTTATGATGGTATTCTTTCCTCTGCTCAACTCCTCCAAGTTTTGCTGCCTCAGGAAATATTACTTCAAGTACCCCGGAATTGTATAAAAGTTTAAGCCCGGTAGAGGGTTTGGATGAAGCCAGTATTTTCAGGAATTCGTCAGTGATCCTTTCCTGTGAGACTATCTTAAGTCGTTCACGCATTTCACCGGCAGCTTCTACAATCAGGTCATCCACTTTAAATTTCAGCTGTGAGGCAAAACGGAACGCACGCATAATCCTTAAAGGATCATCGTCAAAAGTTTTCAGAGGATCCATCGGTGTGCGGATAACCTTCTTTTTTATATCATCCAGGCCGTTAAACTTATCTACTAGGGTACCGAAATCTTTTTTGCTGATCGAAACCGCCAGCGTATTGATAGTGAAATCTCTTCGGAGGATATCCTCGTCGAAGGTTCCGGAGGTTACTTCGGGTTTCCTGCTTTCTCTATTATAGGATTCCTTCCTTGCTCCGACAAACTCAAGATCAAAATCCCCGTGTGTGAAATGCGCCGTCCCAAAATTCCTGAAAATATCAACCTTTTTTATTCCCAGCTTTTCTGCATATGCTTTTGCGTATTTCTCCCCGTCCCCTATCACAAGAAAGTCAATCTCATCTCTTTCTCTTTTAAGTATTAGATCACGTATAAATCCACCGACAATGAAAACATCGTATTCGAGTTCTTCCGCTGTTTCCGTGGCAATTTTAATAAAAGGAAATTTTTTGAGCTCTGATTCAAAATCTGTTATATCGTTTAGTAATTTTTTATTGCTTTTCATTAATATTTTTGGGTTCTATAATTATTGAATTTGCGTTCTGCGCTTTACTTCCCATCAATATAGCAATAGGCTTCAAAGGTTCAATGTTGCTGAACAGAATTTTCATCGCCGCGGCAATTGGCACCGCAAGAAACATTCCTACAATCCCCCATATCCAGCCCCAGAAAATCAGGGAGAAGAGTACAAAAACCGGACTAAGGTCCATATGCCGGCCCAGGTAATGAGGTTCAATAAGGTTACCTATAATATTATGAACCAGAAACAGCACAACAGCTAGTGAAATAGTGGTCAGTCCAAAACCGTATTGCAGCAGCGCTATAATAATAGGTCCTATTGTAGCAATAAGCGCCCCGATATTAGGAATGAAGTTGAAGACAAACGTGAGTAATCCCCACAACAGAGCGAAATCAACATTATAGATAATAAGTACCAAAGTAACAATGATTCCTGCTATCAGGCTGAGTATGGTTTTTATTATCAGGTATGACTGAAGCTGAACATTTATATTTAAAAGATTCTGCTTCACCATTGTACTCTTTTCCGCAAAAGCTATGGTTAATCTTTCTTCAAATTTCCTCTTACCAAGCATCATAAAAACCCAGAAAATAAGAGAAATGAAGAAGTCGCCCAGCATGGAAGAAAGGGAATTGAACATATTCTGGATAACTCCTGCTTCAAAGAGTCTCTCAAACAAGGTTGAAACTTTAATACGTCTTATGTCTATCTTAAACCAGGAAGAAAATTCTCTGAGGGTTAAATCAAAAGGTTTCAGTATCTGGGCCATAAATGTAGAAATATTATCCGAATATGCTTGCAGTTTATCGGGAACATCCCCTACGGCGGAAATAAGAAGGAGTCCTGTCAGATAACCTATGATTGCAACAACCAAAAGTATTATTATAAGGGACACCCATTTAGGAACACCCTGTTTCTTAAGATAATCCATAAGCGGGTGCAGCAGGTAAGTAAGGAAGATGGCTATAGTAATAGGAACAAGGATTTCTTTTAAAGCCATGAGGATATAAACAAAGAGGACAAACGAAATGAAACCAAGGAAATAGGCAGTGGCTTTCATGTGTTTTGTCACATTTTTTTCCTGGTCCATAAAATTCACTTAAATTTTATTAATGATAAAATCCTGTTTCCATTCTCGTAAAGCCAGTCGGCCTTATTAAAATTTTCTTTAAGTATAAAGTTAAAGTTTTTATCGTTATCATACCTCATTGATAAAGCCGCCATTTTCCTCGCTCTTGTAAAATCCAGGTGGGAGAGGAGGTAGACAGAAAGCCTGTAAACAGCAAAGCTAACCGGATAGCTGTTAACAGTAATGGTTTTGTTAAAAAGTTTCAAAAACAGGTTATAATTCTCATCAAGCGATCCGGCAAGGTCAACAAGTACAGGGATGCTGAAATAGTCGTATGATTCCTTATTCATATCTGTCACTATAACGTATTTATCAACGTCGCTTCCTTCCAGGTAAGGAACGATCAGAGAATCCGAATGAAGCAAATTCCGGCGGAGATTTGACAGGTAATATAACGTGCGGTTAGGATTTTGGTAAATTATATTATTGTAAAGTGAATCTGCGCAAACAGAATCCTGAACCTGTGCACAAAAATCAGCGAGACGGAACTCAATATTATAGTAATACGAGGTCTTTTCATAATCACCTATATTATTCCTTAAAAAGGATATTGCCTCAGTTTCTTTTCCTGTATTAAAAAGCGAATTTGCATAACCGGTCAATGCTGAATAATTATTCGTCAGGTTAAGAATTTTCGTAAAAATATCCAGCGCCTCCTTATAATTCTTTCCTGCGTAATAGCTCCATGCCTCCCTTAACCTATCAGCTACATACCTGGGACAAATCTTATAAATAATTGGTTTCCGTCCGTAATAGTATTCTGCCTCATTTATATTCTCAATTTTATATTCTTTTGATATGAAGCTGAAATAATCATTGCTCAATTTTCCGATGTCCATGTTATAAATTTTTTTGAAATCAACATCGGAATAAAGCCGTTTAAACTTTTCAATGCCGTATTTATCAATAAGGAAGCGTGAGAACGAGCCAGCATAGATATAGGAAAGCCCGGATGTTTGTCCGAAAAAATTCAGGCCCTTAAACAAATTCTTCATCTCTATCCTGAACCCGTTATTGTATGCAAGTGAAGCCATATAATGCACATTATTCAGATCATACTCCGGTGCACCTGCAACGGCGGCACCTTCAATCAGGGCTGGATTAAAATTATCGGCAACATCGAATATTCCCCATCCGAATTCTCCGGCGAAACAATGAGCAATTTCATGCCTTAATGAGCTATTGTAATTATCAGCTATCGTGAAAACTTCCCTAAGCCATGGTTTCGCTACATCAGCATTCTCAGAGCCGAAGTATTTCTTTTTCTGTATATCATCCCTGAAGATAAAGGATACGTATTTTTCCTTCGGATAGGTATGATAGAAACCAGACAGCTGCTCGTAATAATACTCATGATTGAGGGTAATGATTTTGATCTCGTCCCTGCTTATACCGGGAGAGAAATAAATATCAAAATGTTCGGTTCTTACCAGGCCGTTAAGCACGCTTTTCAGTTTTTTCTGAGTCGTTGAATAGCCAAGATCAGGCGAAAGATAAAGGAATAACGCAGGGATCAGCACCGACATATAGATGATCAGTTTTTTCGATACTACAGTGCTCCTGTACCATACATATGCTCCGATAAAATATACTGCACCAAAGAAAAGCAGATTAAGAGATCTATATATCATCAGTTTCAGATCTACATTCACTGCTTCATCATAGATGGTTCCCGGAAAATATGCATAAACAGGATTGTAGAAGTATATCTGGGGATTATAATAAAGCTCAAAGAAAGTAATTGACAACACACCCAGAAAGATTACAATAAATATCACATACCTGAACCTGAGTGATACTATTACTGAAAGCACGGCAATTGCCGCTCCTATAATTACCGAAGGAAGTGTTATAAAGGTATAAAAAAGGAGTCCGTCCCAAATTGAACAGTTTATAGTAAGAAGATCATGGATCATCGAAATAGAAAGCGGGATGATCAGGAAAAAAATGAAAGGCAGAAGATCTTTCTTCAGAAATGATTTATAGTCTTCTTCGCTTTTGAGAACAGAAAGGGTAAAAAATCCTGCAGATATGGTCAGAAGTATAGCATTCAGCACCGAGAATTCGAATCCGAACACATTGGTTAGAGGAAACTCAAGGAGAAGAAAGTTAAAAAGAGCTATAAGAATAAGGTAAAACAGCAGGTAATTTCTCCACCTTATAATATTTTTAACAAAAAAAGGTTTAATATTCCGCTCCCTGAACTCTTTCGATATCCGCACCCAGTTGCTTTAACTTTTCTTCAATCCTCTGATATCCTCTGTCAAGATGATACACACGAAGAACTTCGGTAGTTCCCCGGGCTGCGAGTCCCGCCAGTACCAGCGAAGCACTGGCTCTCAGGTCGGTTGACATTACCTTGGCACCTACAAGGTGTTCAGTACCTCTCACTATCGCACTATTCTCACTGACAGTAATATCTGCACCCAGCCTTACAAGTTCAGGCACATGTTTAAACCTGTCAGAATAAATGGTGTCAGCAATAGTAGCTACACCCGATGATAGTGCCATATAGGCAATCCACTGTGCCTGCATATCAGTAGGGTATCCCGGGAAGATTGAAGTGGATACATTCACAGATTTGATTTCATCAGCTGCTTTTAAGGAGATAGAATTTCCTTCAGATTCAATGGTGCAGCCGCTGTCCGCTAGTTTAGCCAGAACAGCCTGCAGAAATTTTGGCTGAATCTTCGTCAGAGTAATCGCTCCTCCTGTAATAGCACCTGCGATTAATAGCGTACCTGCCTCAATCCTGTCAGGTATAGTTTCCATTTCAACCGGTAAAAGTTCATCCACCCCCTCTATTTCGAGAGTTGAAGTTCCGGAACCATTTATCCTGGCTCCCATCTTTACCAGGAACTCAGTAAGATTGGTAATCTCAGGTTCCATTGCAGCATTATTTATTATGGTGGTGCCTTTGGCCAGGGAGGCAGCCATCAGCGTATTTCCTGTGGCACCTACAGATGAAATATCAAAATTTATTTTTGCCCCATGAAGCCGTTTGGATTTAGCTATAATATAACCTGAATCAAGCTCGATCTCAGCTCCCATTTTTTCGAGCGCCTCAAGATGAAGGTTAATGGGTCTGGGCCCCCATGCACATCCTCCGGGCATTGATACCTTTGCATTTCCGTACCGTGCTAGTAAAGGACCAAGTACATAAACAGAAGCGCGCATCTTTTTCACATGCTCATAAGGAGCCTCGAAAGAGGTGATTCGGCCGGTATCAACTTTCAGGATATGATTTTCAAAAGATATCGCAGCACCAAAAAACGACAGAAGATGCGTCATTGTATAAACATCATTAAGTTCAGGAGTATTAGTAAGAACAGACAATCCATCTGTTAATAAACATGCCGGCATCAATGCTAAAGAAGCGTTCTTTGCACCGCTTACTTCAGCGGTTCCCTTTAATTTCCTGCCTCCTTTAATTACAAACTTGTCCACTGAATCCTCATAAAAAGAAAAAAGTATGAAAAGAAATTAAGGAATAATAAGTTAAACTTTGAGGGGAAAAATAAGTTTTTCAGGAAGAATTATTGCATGGCCTGAGTTGTAAGCATTGTACCGTTAAAACCGATTACAAAAATCTTATCGGAATTGGTAACAGCAGCATCCGTTAGTGTTGCATAGTTGCCTGACTGAGTAAGTTTCCAGTTAGCCCCTGAGTCATCTGTAACGAGTATTTCCCCCCTGCTTCCGAGGATCAATCCGTCTTTATTATCTACAAAATGGATTGAATAAAGGCCCGACATAGTATTCGACGGAACTTCATTCCAGCTTTGGCCTCCATCAGTTGTTCGCAGAACGATTCCTCCGCCGCCTGAAATAAAACCATTGCTCTCATCGATAAAGGTAATATCCCGCAGATAGTTATTTGTCATCTTCTCCATCGATTTCCATGACCTGCCTGAATTAGTTGTCTTCAATATCGTACCGTTCCAGCCCACAGCAAATCCGTTTCGGTCGTCCTTAAAGCTGATGCTGTAAAGAAGTTCCCGCGTTGGTGTATACACCGGATACCACAAAGTTCCACCGTTCAGCGTTTTAAGTATTGTTCCGTGACTTCCAGCCATAAAGCCTGTTCTTTTATCGCTTAAGAAGCAGATATCAAAAATTGATTCTTTTATGTAAGCTTTAAGTACCTTCCAGTTTATACCGCCGTCAGTAGTATAAATGATTGTTCCATTATCCCCGGTGATGAATCCATTGTACTCGTTAAGGAAATAGACATCAAAAAAATTAACCCGGCTGTCGTATGTACTTTTCTGCCATGTTCTCCCCCCGTCTATCGTCTTGAGAATCAGTCCATTAAACCCGCAGACGTAGCCCACGTCGGTACTAACAAAATTGATTGAGTTCAGGGTTGTACCGGTAGACAGAGTAACAGGCTTCCATCCCGCCCTTATAACCCCTGTAGTATTGGATGTCATTGTGGCCTCGCTTCCATCACCGCTATTCACAACCTGATTACTATCCTTTAACAAAGTAGAGATATTGCTGTAGAAATAATAGAAAAGAACACTTCCCAGGATCAGAACCAGGCTGACGAAAGCAAACCTCCTTAGAATATGACGCGGGATTTTTCTTCTGTTCTGGTAAACCACAGGCTGCTCATATTCTACAGTAGTAATATCCTCAAAAACATTATCGATATCCTCAAGGAAATCCTCTGCGGTAATGTATCTCTTCTGAACTGGTTTTTCGAGTGCTTTGGAAATTATCCTGTCTACTTCCGGAGGAATATCGGGAATATGAGTAGAAAGTCTTGCAGGCATTTTCTTGATGTGGGCTTCCATTATCTCAAACTCAGTTGGATAATCAAAAGGAGTTTTTCCTGAAAGCATCTCATAGAAGGTAACACCCAGCGAATAAAGATCGCTCTGTGTTGTAGGCGGCTTACCTCTGATCTGCTCAGGACTCATATAGAAGATTGTACCTATCTTTGTTCCTGCCTTGGTAATATCCTTAGTCTCATTAATTGATTTGGATATTCCAAAATCCATTATCTTGGCAGTACCTTCGTTGCTTAGGATGATGTTTGAAGGCTTTAGGTCCCGGTGAATAAAACCCTTCTGATGTGCGAAAGCAACTCCGCTAAGAATTTGTCTCATTACATCCAGAGAAAACTTAAGATCGAGCCTTCCCTCCCTTCGGATAATATCCTCGAGGGTTTCCCCCTCAATATATTCCATTACGATACCGAGAGTGTTATCATCATCGGTGAATCCGTAGACGGGAATTATATTCGTATGGTTAAGTTTTGCCTGGTTGCGTGCTTCACGTTTGAAGCGTTCAATGAACTGGGGGTTGGGAGGTTTACTTGTATTGAGAATTTTGATAGCCACGAATCGTTCCAGCTTAAGGTCTATTGCCTTGTAGACAACACCCATTCCGCCTTCACCGATAACCTCGACTATTTTATAATTCTCAATGTTTGTCCCGACCATCATTCATCCTTTTTTATTAGTACGAATGAAAAGTTATCCGGGGCTCCCCTGTCCTCTATTAATTTTGAAAGTTTCTCTGCGGTAAAATTTACGTCATCATTACCAATAATTTCCTCAAGTTCTTCATCATTTACAACGCAGGTAACACCGTCAGAACATATAAAAAATTTAAAATCATCGCGCGTATTCAATTTAATTTTACTAAGATCAGCTTCGGCTTCAGGATTATCCCCTAATGCCTTCATTATAATATTCCGGTTGGGATGGTTCTCAGCTTCTTTAAGAGTGAGGTACCCTTCATCAACAAGACGCTGAACGAGTGAGTGATCTTTGGTAAGCTGCTTGATCTTCTGATCATTGTATTTATAAATACGGGAATCACCAATATGTCCCCAATAGGCAGCATTTGCATTGAGGAAAAGTACTTCGACAGTCGTTGCCATACCTTTAAATGCAGGCGTTGAAGCCGACTGCTTCATTATCATAATATTGGCAGCGAGGATGGCTTCTTTTATTCTTTCAAGATAATCGTTGTTGTCCGACTTTATAAATGAATTATATATAGTTTCTACCGTCAGGCTGGAAGCAACCTCCCCGGCGCGGTTCCCCCCAAGTCCATCGCATAAAACTGTTAATAACCCTTCATCCAGTTCAAATACCCCGAAGGAATCTTCGTTTTCGTACCGGCGAAGTCCGGTCTTCGATACAGAAACATGGGTATATTTCATGCTTTCCCCGGACGGCTGATTGTTTGGAATAAGAAATTTGAAAATAGGACTATCCAAATTTTATTATTTAAAGAATATTTCGTGCTAAACTTAGCAATTATCATACCTGCTTAAATACCCTCAGTTAATTATGAAATCTTATTTTTTATTAAATTTTGAAGAAAAAACGGTATCGAAAGAGTTGTTTTTACCTCAAAAAGTAGATCCATCCTGTTATCAAAGAATAAATTTATTAAAAATTCATCTAAAAAAATCAATTTAATTAAAAGCGACGGAAGGTACTCCGGCTGTTTAGTTTATGATCTATGCAAACTTAAGATTTAATTTTTTCAGAATTAAATAATTTTTATACGGAATGGATTCATTCAGAATAATGTTCCTGTTTTGCTTTTATTTTCTCATCGTCTTTCTTTTAGAGGAAAAAAAAGATATCTTAGAATAAAAGTCAGGCGGGAATTATTTATTAAGGGAAATCATCATGGCCTACGGGGAATCAGAACATTACACTTTTTTGCAGAATGAATATGAGCAGATATTGAGATTGTTCACCAGCCTTCAGAAAGAAATCACTTCAGCCCGAAATCTTCCGGATCTTTCAAGGTCGAAACTTTATGAGAAGCTCGAAGAAACAATACTGCATATGGAAATTTGTGTTGATAACCTGGACATCTTCTGGTCATTCATAGCCCGGGCCGAGATCGCATACAAGGTTTATGAAAAGGGAGAAATCCCCCAATCATTAAAAAACTTTGCAAAGATAATCTGGCAGGTGCAGTGTCGTGAAGAAGGCCGACCGCCTAATTCAACTCCCCCCATCCAGCTATAGTTTAACTCCCTATAAGGCACTGAATATTGCAAACTATACCAGATTGCTTTTTAGTCAGAGACAGTATTTCGTTAAGGAGTAAAAGTGCGAGAACGGGGACTCGAACCCCGACACCTCTCGGTACTAGATCCTAAGTCTAGCGCGTCTGCCAATTCCGCCATTCTCGCAAAAATGCACTAATTTTTGAAATTGGAGAACAAAAATATCATTTTTGCCCCACAAAACAAAGGTGAAGGGAGAATAGAAAAAGTATTCTAGTCGCAGGATGAGATGATTTTTGTGGTACTTAAAGTAAAATATGAGAACCAGGATATTAAGCCGATAAAAGGATTTTTTTAATATGAGGCTTTTCAAACATTAAATAAAAAATATACATCAGTACCTGATTAAGAAATATAAAAGCTATACCTGGTACAGACGCACTTAAGATGGCAGTACCATACCCGCTTGCCTGCCCGATAGAATACATGGGATTTGAAAGAAAGTTGTAAGGTCCTTCTTTCCTGAACTCACCTATTTTTCGGCCAAGGAATAAATCCTTGTAATAATAAACATCTATCCCGATAATCAAAGCCGACCAGATGTTTGTTACCAGCCCTATTATAATAATTGGTATTCCAACGAAGGAAAGAAGAAGTGGATTTTTTAGGAATGAAGGAAATAATATTCCAATAGATTTATTTACAAGCAGTGTGAAACCTGTGGCACTCAGGAAAAAAAGAATTGCGGTAGTCGATTGATATATCTCATATCCCTGTTGTTCTCCAAAATTCTGCTTTAGATGATAGGCAATACCTTTTCTGGTGAAGCTGAAGAACAGGAAAACGTACCTGGTGCAGAAGATAGTTAGAAAAATTATCAGGGCAATAATAAAATTTATTTTATCAGCAATTAAAAACCTGCCGGTAAACACTGCTGCAATAAGGAATAACACCATAATTCTGAGCGGATTTATTTTATCCAGTAGGATTCCCGACATCGCGAAGATAACAGTTATAAGCTTCCTCAATCTTTTTTTTATCATACGTCTCAATACCTTTCCATCTAAGCATTACATAATACATCCAACCTGAATATATTTTTTTTAATGCTCTCACAAAGTGACATTAGAAATAATTTTTTCTCCTTTTAATTCAGAGCACAAGCCTGAGATAGCTGCCTCTTTGCCAGGCTGGGAGGATAGGATCATTAGGAAGATCCCTAATGAATAAATTCTGTTAGAGCTAATGTGAAACAAGTCGTGAAACTGACAAAACTGTCATACTTTTTTAGGCAGTGTTTGTCTCGGGGTTATCCCGTATTTGTCTCGGGGAAGCAGGCCTCGTGGAACATACCGTGAAACTGACAAAATGTCATACCAATAAAATGAAAATTGTATACTCTATTCATCTCTATCAGAAATTTGGCTAAACTTAATCCTTCAACACCAGATTCTCATCAAATTGCTGTATGCGGTATGCTCGGGAAAATGTTAAATTTCCACAGTTTTTATTATCTTTGAAGTTCAATATTTGAAAAAAAAGCAGGCGGGTGCGGTAGGTAAAGGCAGTGTGCTTTCTGTTACCCCACATCTGCTCTTATATTTAATTAACAGAACCAGAGGAAAAATTGGAAGTTAAAGTTAATGAGATATCCGTTTCGGAAAATGAAGTGGAAGTCACAATGTCATACGACGAAATAAAACAGGATATCGATAGCGAAGTTAAGAAACAAGTAAAAAAGATCCAGGTACCAGGCTTCAGGAAGGGTAAGGTTCCCCTCCCGATGATCAAAAAGATGTACGGAGATGCGCTGGAATATGAGGCTTCTGAAAAGGTAGCCAACAGCAATTTCTGGAAGGTAGTGAAGGATAAAAATCTTCAGCCAATCGGTCAGCCGGTACTTTCTGATATTAAGTTCAACGCTGGTGAGGATTTTCATTTTAAGGTTCATTATGAGGTTATACCTCAGCTTGATGTTAAGGGATATAAAGATATTAGTTTTGATATTCCCGATTTCAAGGTGAAGGATGAGGAGATTGAACATGAAATAATGCATGCTCAGAAAGCTAATGCATCCCAGGTTGAGGAAAAGGTTGTTGGTGAGGATAATAACTATGTACTAAAGCTGAATCTTCAGAGGCTGAATGATAAAGGTGAACCCTATGAAGGCAGCAAACCAGAGACATTCGATGTTGATCTTTCAAATGAGAATGTTCAGAAAGATATTGTTGAAAAGTCGAAAGGTAAAAAAACCGGCGACACGTTCGAGTTTACTTTTTCAGATGAACGGAAAGTAAAAAACGATAAAGGTGAAGAGGAAACCCAGAAAGAGGAGTTCCTTTATAAGGCTGAGATTATGGATATTAAGAAATATCTGCTGCCTGAGCTTAATGAGGAGTTCCTGAAAAAGATTACTAATAATAAAATTGATAATGAGAAGGATTTCAGGGAAAATATCAGTGCGGATATTCAGAAATACTATGACCAGAAAACTGATGAGATTACACGCGATAAGCTGATCCAGGAGATCGTGAAAACCAACGATTTTACTCCCCCTGCATCGCTCGTTAACAACTTCCTGAGCGACCTGATTGAACGCGAGGAACAGGAGGTAAAGAAGCAGGGCCACCGCAAATATAACCGCGAGGAGGCTGCTAAACGTCTCCGCAGCTATGCAGAATATGAGGTAAAGTGGTACCTGATAAAGAATGAGATTGAGAAGAAGGAAAATATTGAAGTAACTGATGATGATCTGCAGGAACTTGTGAAGAAGGATGCAGAGAAAACGGGTCTGCCCGAGGAT
Organism: uncultured Bacteroidota bacterium; assembly: GCA_963839165.1. Classification (GTDB taxonomy): domain Bacteria; phylum Bacteroidota; class Ignavibacteria; order Ignavibacteriales; family Ignavibacteriaceae; genus DATFVA01. Next base: position 135,184 of record CAWIUG010000049.1, read on the forward strand.
AAATTGCTCAATTACTATAAATCGTCTAACTTCACTGAGAAAATGAGAGATCAGAAGCTGCTTGACTTCCTGAAGGAGAATAATAAGATTAACAGAGTAGATCCTTCGAAATTAATAAATACTAAAACAGAGGAAACTAAATGACAAAACATCCTGAAATTTTTAACCAGCTGGTACCCTATGTCATCGAACAGACAGGCCGCGGGGAACGCGGGATGGATATTTTTTCCCGTCTGCTTCGTGAAAGGATAATTTTCATAGGAACTCCTATAGATGATCATATTGCGAGTCTGATTATAGCTCAGCTTATATTCCTTGAGGCTGAGGATTCTGATAAGGACATTAATGTTTATATTAATTCACCTGGTGGAAGTGTTACTGCAGGACTGGCAATTTATGATACAATGAAATATGTTAAACCTGATGTGTCTACTATCTGCGTTGGCATGGCTGCTAGTATGGGAGCTATTCTGCTTGCCGGTGGTGCAGCAGGTAAACGTACCTCACTGCCAAATGCAAAGATTATGATCCATCAACCCTGGGTAGGCGGATTGCAGGGACAAACTTCCGATATCGAAATTCACGCGAAGGAAATGCTGAAGACCCGTGATACTCTTTATAAGATACTTGCTGAACATACAGGAAAATCTGTTGAACAGATTACCAAAGATTGCGACAGGGATTATTTCCTTTCTGCCCAGGAAGCAAAAAGCTATAAATTGATAGATAATATTATTGAGAAGAGAATTCCTCTTACAGATAATAAAAAATAAATTTAATAAGGGATTGGGTTATCTCAATCCCTTTTCCTTCTTATATTACCACTAGTATTTTCACTTCTTTTTCAAATGAACATATTTAACCCACATATAAGTACAGCCTTACTAATTCTATTTATCGTAATGTGCTTTCCTGCACAATTTTCTGCTCAGCAAACAGAAACGGAAGTGAAAAGGAAAAACATACTTACGGTACATATGGATGCTGCCTTAAGAAAAAAAGAAGATAAGTTAAAGAGGACCCTCGATGTATACCTTGAAGAGTTCAGGACGAACAAACTTGTTCCCGGAATCTCGGCTGGTGTAGCTCTGGAGGGAGAGATCTTCTGGCTGGGTAGATCCGGAGTTGGAGATGTCGAAAACAATTCACCCGTAACTGACAGCACTCTTTTCAGAATAGCTTCTATATCGAAATCCATTACGGCAGTTGCAGTCATGCAGCTTGTTGAGAAAGGAAAAATAAAGCTGGATAATGACGCCCGCATTTATATCCCCTATTTCCCAAAGAAGAAGTGGAAGTTTACTGTACGTCAGCTTATGAATCATACTGCCGGTATTCGCAACTATTACAGGGGTGAATTCGATGATACAAAACATTACGCTACGATTAAGGATGCAGTCGACATTGTCAGCAAGGATACATTGGCTTACAAACCCGGAACTAAATACGTCTATACAACTCTTGGTTATAACCTGCTGGGATCGATCATAGAAAATGTATCCGGTCAATCATATGCCGATTATCTTAAGAAAAATATTTTCGATCCCGCACAAATGAATTCAACTATTCCCGATTACCAGCAGCGAATCATTCATCACCGCGCGGGGATGTACGATAGGAACAAGTACAGAATACTTAAGAATGCTCCGCTTGCTGATCTGAGTAATAAATACCCCGGGGGAGGTCTGCTGTCTACTTCCGGAGATCTGCTCAGGTTTGCTGTAAGTCTGCTTGAGGGTAAGCTGATCAAACCCGAAATACTGGATTCAATGCTGGTACCGACCAGGCTTAGGAGTGGTACATTGGTCAACTATGGTCTCGGATTCTCTCTGGGGAAGGATAACTCCGGAAGAAAATATTTTGCCCATGAAGGATATGATGGTACTTCACTCATCCTTGTTTATCCTGAAGAAAAACTTGCTGCAGTCGATCTGCTTAATATAAGAGACAGAAATAATCGGAATGCTGCTTTCGATCTTGCTTCCATCGTTCTCGATGATGTGGTTATTTCTCCCACTGCTCAGCTTTCTGACAGACTGATGTCGATATACAGAGCAGCCGGAATTGATTCTGTTATTATTGAATATAGAAAAATCTCTGTTGATTCCTCAATTAACTACGATGTTTCACTCCACGAGTTATGTGTGTTCGGATACGATCTGCTCGGTATAAATAAAACTTCTGACGCTATAAGGTATTTACGGTTTGTGGCAGTGCATTTCCCGGATCAGGCTAAGCCACTTGTGGCTCTTGCTGATGCATATTATAAAGATGGTAATATGGGACTTGCTTTGCGGCACTACAGACTGGCGTTTAAAACAGAGCGAACCAACGTTTATGCACTCAGTATGATACGCAAAATCACCCGTTCTAAGTGATATGAAGTAAACCGGAAATATTTTCCTTGCATTCCTTAACTTTAGTCTACAAATTAGTGACTAGAGCTTAACAAACTGAAAAATAAAAATGATAGGACACAGATTTACGGAATTTATTCCGGGAAGCAGCGGTGAGAACCGCTTTGAAGACCTTCTGAAGATATTTTTGCAATTGCTTACTATTACTTCAGGAGACGTTAGCGAGGCGCTTGACTGGATGAATGAGCTTGACAAGAAGTATAACCTTACGGATAATAACTACGGGATGGGCGACTTCATAGATGAACTGAAGGATAAGAACTATATTGAAGAAGATTCAGATAAAGATATTTTTGTAATTACTGCGAAGAGTGAACAGTCGATACGAAAGCAGTCGCTTGAAGAGATCTTTGGAAAGTTGAAAAAAACAAAACGAGGAAACCATAGAACTCCATATTCCGGTAGCGGTGATGAACTTACTTCAGACAGACGGGAATTCAGCTTCGGAGACACTATGGATCAGATCGATGTCACTAGTTCTATAAAGAATTCTCAGATCAATCATGGTATAGATGATTTCAAACTTACTGAGGATGATCTCGAGGTTGAAGAAAAAGATTTTAAGGCACTTACTTCCACTGTATTGATGATTGATATTTCTCATTCTATGATTCTTTATGGAGAGGATCGGATTACTCCCGCAAAAAAGGTTGCAATGGCGCTTTCTGAACTTATCACTACCAAATATCCAAAGGATACTCTCGATATTATAGTTTTTGGAAACGATGCCTGGCCTATCGCAATAAAGGATTTGCCCTACCTCCAGGTAGGACCTTATCATACTAACACTGTTGCGGGAATTGACCTTGCATTAAATATTTTGAGAAGAAGAAAAACATCTAATAAACAAATATTCATGATCACAGATGGTAAACCAACCTGTCTGAAAGAAGGTGCGCGATATTATAAAAACAGTTTCGGTTTGGACAGGAAGATCGTAAACAAAACACTCGACCAGGCTGCCAGATGTAGAAAACTTGGTATTATAATAACCACTTTTATGATTGCCCGTGATCCTTACCTTCAGCAGTTTGTTAGAGAGTTCACCGCCACAAATAAGGGCCGCGCATTTTATAGCAGTCTTACCGGACTCGGAGAGTATATTTTTGAAGATTATATCCGAAACCGTCGACGCAGGATGAAATAATCTTCCACTTTCATTTTTTATAACAAAAAGGAGTTTTGATGAATTCAGTCTCGATATCTTCGCTTGGAGAACTTAAAAAAAGCGGTTATAAGACACGATCTATTAAAAATGAACTGAGAGAGAATCTTATCTGTTCCCTTCAGAAGGGTGAGAATCCTTTTGAGGGCATCATCGGTTATGAAGAAACTGTTATCCCTGACATCCAAACAGCCATTCTTTCTCGTCATAACATAATCCTGCTTGGTCTGCGGGGACAGGCAAAAACAAAGATAGCGCGCCTGTTGATAAACCTGCTCGATGAATATATTCCTGTTTTAAAAGACAGCGATTTGAATGAAGACCCTTTCAACCCCATTTCAAGTATCTCAAGGGAAATTGTGGAGAAAGAAGGAGATAACACAAAGATTGAATGGATGCACAGGTCCGAGCGTTATACGGAAAAGCTGGCAACACCCGACGTTTCTGTAGCAGATCTGATTGGTGATGTTGATCCTATTAAAGCTGCAGCGCTGAAGCTCCCCTATTCGGATGAGAGAGTTATTCATTTCGGATTGATCCCAAGATCTCATCGCGGGATATTCGTAATTAATGAACTCCCGGATCTACAGGCGAGAATACAGGTTGCCCTGTTTAATATTCTGCAGGAGAATGATATCCAGATACGGGGATTTAAGGTCCGGCTTCCACTGGATATACAATTTTTATTTACAGCTAACCCTGAGGATTATACTAATCGAGGCTCTATCGTAACTCCATTAAAGGATAGGATAGATAGTCAGATATTAACACATTACCCAAAGTCGATCCAGATATCGAGAACAATCACAGAGCAGGAAGCACGATCTGCTGATCAGCAGAAAAACCTTGTTCTTATTCACGATCTCCTGAAGGACCTTGTTGAGCAGATAGCTTTTGAAGCCCGTCAGAGCGAATATATAGATGCTAAGAGCGGAGTATCAGCCCGTTTGACGATTTCAGCTTTCGAAAACCTTGTAAGTACAGCTGAACGAAGAGCAATTATCAATAAGGAGACGGAGACCTTCGCAAGAATTTCCGACCTTTATGGTGTAATTCCGTCAATCACAGGAAAAATAGAACTGGTTTATGAGGGTGAGCAGGAAGGTCCTTCCAAAGTTGCTCATATTCTTATAAGTAAGGCGGTCAGGAGTATTTTTGCTGAGCACTTTCCCACTCCTGATAAACTTAAGAAAGCACAAAATACTAACATCTATCAGGAGATTACTAACTGGTTTAGTAAGGGTAATTTTGTGGATATCCTGAATGAACTCGATGAAAAAGAATATGCGGCGGCTTTGAATGAAGTACCCGGACTCTCAGACCTTGTAAAGAAGTACTTTCCGAATGCAGATAAAAAACATCATATACTGTTGATGGAATTTGTATTGTATGGATTAACAGAGTATTCCCTGCTTAGCAGATTCAGGATGGAAAAAGGAGTCCAGTTTAAAGATATGCTGAGCTCAATGTTTACTATGTCTTCCGAAGATGAAGATGATATACCGGATGACGATACAGACCTTTATCGATAGAAACAGCATCAGGGTTTATTTTTTCGTCATTTCATTTTTATGTAACTTCAACTGAATGAATAAAATCATTTAGTATGAAAGAAACTTCCCGAAAAAAAATTATTATTGTCGGACCTGCCTATCCTTACAGAGGCGGTCCGGCTGCGTATGTTTCCTACCTCTACAATATTCTTAGTAAAAAATTCGATGTTAAAATATTTAACTATACGCTCCTTTATCCGGATTTCCTGTTTCCCGGAACCACTCAATACGATGAAAGCAAAACAACATCGGTCGAAGTACCAAATGAGAGATATATAAATTCTATCTCCCCTTTCAACTGGGTAAAAACTGCTGAAAGGATAAAGGAGGAGAAGGCCGACCTCGTGGTGTTCGACTGGTGGCAGCCTTTTTTTGGTCCCTGCCACTATATAATTTCCTTTTTATTGAAGAAACAGTATAAGGGTAAAATTTTATTTATTACTGAGAATTTTATCTCTCATGAATCCAGATTCATAGATAGTTTTCTTACTAAACTTGGGTTGAGAAACGCTGACAGCTTTCTAACTTTGTCGGATGTTGTAGCAAAGGATCTTGAGAAGATATCTCATGGAAGAAAAATATACCGTTCATCCCTTCCTCCATTCGATTGCTATTTAACCGGAGACAACTTCAGTAAAAATGAAAGCAGAAAGGAATTGAATCTTTCAGATAACGATAAAGTTCTCTTGTTTTTCGGATATGTCCGAAAATATAAGGGACTGGATATTCTTATCGATGCCCTGCCCCGGGCCACAAAACTTATACCTGAACTTAAGCTTCTGATCGTGGGTGAATTCTATGATGATGTTTCAAAGTATGTTAGTCAGGTGAAAAAATTAGGACTTCAGGAAAAAGTAATTATTGTAAATAAATTTGTGGCTAACGAAGAAGTCGGCAAGTACTACACGGCGGCTGATGTAACTGTGCTTCCGTACAGAAGCGCTACTCAGAGTGCTGTGCTTAACGTTTCCTATAGTTTCGGAAAGCCGGTAATTGCTACAAAAGTAGGGGGACTAACTGAATTTGTAAAGAATAACTACACAGGGATTATCGTTGCCCCGGAAAGTAATGACGAAATTGCTGCAGGGATTATACAGTTTTTCAGATCAGTAAAGGAGATTGACTATAAGTCTAATATCCGTGAATATCTGAGGAACAGTGATTTTAATCAGCTTCCTGATTTATTTGAAAAGATCATTTATGATCATGAAGTCAATAGTTAGTTTCTGTCATATAAATTACCGTATCAGCCAGCCCAGTATACCAATCCCATTTCAAAAGGATTTATCAGTAAAGGATGTTTCGGGAGTACACGGATCGTAAAACCCTGCTGTCCCGATCTTCTCGTAGTTATACTTCCGGTATATTTATAATTGCCATCCTTTGTCTTACGGGATTCTGATTTAAGTACAATGGTCTCATTATACTCGGGGTTATCCTGGTGATCAACAGGTCCGTAGTAAACCTGTACCTCTACATCCTGAGGAGTAAGCTCGCCTAGAAATAGTTCAGATGTTATTGATAATTCCTCTCCCACGAAAATTGATTTGGAGTTACCGGTATTTTCCAGGTTAACAAGCCTGATATTACTCCAGTTCTTATGCATATTTTCTTTCCAGGCTGCCAGGTCTTTTGCATTATTCCATTTTTTCTCAGCAAATATCTGGCGCTTTTCAACGGCGGCTTTATAGTAGTTTTCGAAGTATTCTTGTACCATCCGGTGAGTATTGAAATATGGACCCAGTTTCTTCATAGAATTTTTTACCTTCTGGATCCATTCCCGTGGAAGCCCGTCTTCCCCTCTTGAATAGAACAAGGGAATTATCTGTGTTTCAAGAGTATTATAGAGCTGGCGCGATTCGAGCTCATCCTGGTAATCCGGATCGGTATATTCCTCACCATTACCGATTTTCCAACCGACTTCAGGATCAAATCCTTCATCCCACCATCCGTCTAGTACACTAAAGTTTAATCCCCCGTTGGCTATCACCTTCATCCCCGAGGTGCCGCTAGCCTCAAGCGGACGACGCGGCGTATTCAGCCACACATCGCATCCTTCAACAAGGTAATGTGCTACATTTATATCATAATTCTCAATAAAAACTATCTTTCGTCTAAAGCCGTCATCTTTTGATATTTCGCATATATCCTGTATCAGCTTTTTCCCTTCCTCATCTTTAGGATGAGCTTTCCCTGCAATAATGAATTGAACGGGAAGGCTGCGATTGCTCAGGATCTGTTTTAGCCGTTCGAGATTCCTGAACAAAAGTGTTGCTCTTTTATAAGTTGCGAAACGTCTGGCAAATCCGATAGTTAACGCTGTTGGATCAAGGACTTCGGCGGCGGTCGTAAGTTCAGTCTGACTCCCCCCTCTCGATTTAACCTGTTTGATAAGCCTTCTGCGTGCAAAAGCAACTAACCTTTCACGTCTTCTTTCATGCGTTCTCCAGAGTTCCTCATCGGGTATCTTATCTATCCTTTGCCAAAGACTCGGTGACGCAGGATTCTCCAGCCATTTTTCTCCGATATACTGAACCAGCAGTTCTTCCATTTCCTTGGAAATATGTGAACGGATGTGAACACCATTAGTAATACTTCCTATTGGTATTTCGTTGAAAGGAACGTCCCTGAAACCGCTTACCCACATCTTCTTCGATACTTTTCCATGAAGCTTACTGACACCGTTAATATAACCTGCTGTATTCATAGCAAGATGAGCCATATTAAATACGCTCGATTCTTTATCCCTGTATATGGTACCAAGAGAATAAAATTCTTTATCTGAGATCTTTAATTCATTTCTGTAATAGTTACCAAGATATTTCTCAACCAGTTCATTGGCAAAAACATCTATTCCTGCAGGCACGGGAGTATGTGTAGTGAAAATATTTGATGAATATCCAATTTCTTTGGCTTCAGTATAGCTCAAACCGTCATTCTGGATAAGATAGCGGATCCTCTCGAGTGAGAGAAAGGCTGAATGTCCTTCATTCATATGACAAACCATAGGTCTGATACCAAGTGCATGAAGCGTTCTGATTCCTCCTACGCCCAGGATAATTTCCTGTTCTATCCTTGTCTCCACATTTCCGCCGTATAAAGTCCTGGTAATAATTCTGTCCTCCGCAGAATTCATCATCACATTAGTATCCATCAGGTAAAGGGGAATCCTTCCGACCTGTATTTTCCAAACCTGGAAGAATACTTCTCTGTGGGCAAAAGATACCGATAGGGTAAGAGGATCGTTTTTGTCATTCCTGACAAGTTCCATAGGCAGGTTATCAAAATCATTTATTTCATAACGTTCATGCTGCCAGCCGTCTGAATTCAGATACTGTTGAAAATAACCTTCTTTATAAAGCAGCCCCATCCCGATCAAAGGAACACCCAGGTCGCTTGCAGCTTTGAGATGATCGCCTGCCAGAACGCCGAGTCCGCCTGAGTAAGTCTGAAGGCATTCAGTCAACCCGAATTCAGCGGAGAAATAAATTATGTTGAAGGAAGAAGTAAAATTATAGTTCTTCTGGTACCAGGTTTTCTCGTTAAGATATTCATGAAGTTTATCGTGAACCCGGTGAAGGTGCGCTATGAATCCGTCATCGTGCGATACCTCTTCGAGTCTTTCCTGACTAACATTTCCCAGAATCATAACAGGATTATGATTTGTTTCATCCCACAATTCCCTGTCAAGTCTCCTGAAAAGTTCTCTTGAATCTGAGTGCCAGGTCCAATGCAGATTGTAAGCAACTTCTCTGAGTTTTTCAAGGTTTTCGGGAAGAGATGGTACTACGTTATAAGTACCAAGGAATTTATGCATACTTTCTCCGTTCTCTGACTAGCTGATCTGAAATGAATTTGGTAATATAATTAATATGAATGGTATTTGAAATTATGTTTATTGTTACGGTCCTTTAAACATAAAGAAAGCCGGTTTTTAATCCGGCTTTCTCAGATGCAGTTTTAACTAAAAGGTTATTTAAGAAGGATCATTTTCCTGATTTGTGTGAAATCTGATCCATTGGAACCATTTGCTTTAAATTCATAGAAATAAACACCGCTGCCGACCTTACTTCCATGCATATCTTCAGAATTCCAAACTACCGAATGAACACCTGCATTCTGCTGTGAATTTACAAGAACATTCACAACCTCACCCAGAAGATTGTAGATAACAACTTTAACCCCGGCTGTAACCGGGAGGGTATATTCTATCCTTGTGGAAGGATTAAATGGATTCGGGTAATTTTGCTTAAGGCTGTAATCCTTTGGTAACTGAGTTTCATGTGAGGGTATTGTACCGGTTAATCCAGATCGTGAATAAACGAGTCCGGTTATGTTTGGATAATTGATTGAGCCAATGATTGTTCCTGTACCAGTCGTCTTATCAATACTTATGAAATCATTATCCTGGTTTTGTGGTCCGATAACTCCATATAAGTTACCTGCAGGATCAAAATCAAGATCATTAGTTAAGGTATTAAAGCCGGTATTTCCGATAATAGTAGTATTACCCGATGTTAGATCAACTGTATAGATCCTATCTTTATTGCTGCCTATCAGAACATATGATGTAGCATAAAGTACATTATTTACCGGATCAAAGGCTGCAGAATAAAGAATAACATCTGAAGCTACTTTAAAATTATATTCGCCGGTTGCTAAATCAATAGTATAGATATCTTTTGATTTAAGGAAACCATAAAGAGTTCCTGAAGTATCAAACGCTATTGCATTCATATCTGTGTTCAGGGGAAGGGTAACTGCAGTGTAAGCATCACCCGCCTCAGAATTTATTCTGGTGATTACAGCATTGCCAGATACATTAGTTAATCCATACATTATTCCGGTATGGGGATCTATGGTTAATGATTTGAAGGCATCAACATCATCATAATTTGCATTTCCAATCAAATTTCCAGCCCCGGTAAGCATATTGATGGTATATAAACTTCCTTCATTTACACTGCCTGATACAGCATAGAAATTATCTCTGACCGCAGGATTAATTTCATATCCTCTTCCCTTCAGTGGAATATCCTGGAAGGTTGTGTTGCTGCTGATAGTCAATGTCTCAGAAAATGGACCCACAGTTAAAGGCCGGAAAACATACTGAATAGTTAGAGAATCATAGGTCCCTAGTGTTAAGGGGAAGGATAAATCATTTAACAAATTAAATGGTCCGAGTACTGAAGGAATATCCGTAATTACTACATCGTCAGTTCCGTAATTAGCCATTCCTATTGCAAGTGTATCTCCTACCATACCAGCTTCAACATTACCGAAATCAAGAGAATCAATTTTTGATATCAGGTGGGAACCAGTCCAGGGTTCAACCCTTATCTTCCCTACCCGGGTACCCCAGGTATTTGTTGCAGCTGCATATTCTGAAAGTGCCCAGAAGTTTGTTTGATCGACAGGGTCCAGAACTATACCGGTATAGTCGCCCCACCTGTTTCTTTCTCCCGAAAAGGTAACAATGTAATGACCAAGACCTTCCGCCAGCGGCTGACTTCCCATAAACCCGGCAGGATCATTAGCAAGTCTACCAGTGAAGAAGGCACCAGCATATTCCGTCGTACCTGATCTGCTGTATGCCATGGCAACATTACCATTTAGGTCTACATCAACTGAGGGAAAGAAATGCCAGAATCCATTTGCACCAAATACGTAATCCTGATCTGGTGTATTTGTATTTGTATTTATTTTTAAGTAATGCAAAGCTGAATACTGTGTGTTTGAAGGATTACGAACCGTATGAACTAAATACAGAAATCCGTCACGGAATTTAGGTTCATTTTTTAGTGATCCTCCGCCGCAATCAATTAAAGGTGTTCCGCCGCCCAACTGAGACGCATCAGGTGGAGATGAAAACGCGGTAACCGGTATATTGTTTAGAGTTAGTGCGGGCGATGTCAGCGGGTTGGTAATGGAATATAATCTAATATAGTTAGCAGTACTAGAGGGAATTTGAACAAGGTAGTATTTTGAAGATGATGAATACATAATACTAGGCCTGATCGTATAGGAATCACCGCCATTAATATTCCAGATATCTTGCCAGGAACAGGGCCCGCCGGTATTTAAATAAAGCTGTGCTTTTGGGATGATGCGGATTTTTCCATACTGAAAATAAGATGGGGTGGTAAAGGTAAACTGATTTCCCGTTATATAAATCGCATCCTGATCGTATCCAACACCCTGATAATCTGTCCATGTATTGGAATTAACCGTACCATTTAAATTACCTGGTAAAGCCCAATTATACCACGTCCCTAAAGGATCTGAATCGTCAGATACCGAGACCAGAAGATGGGAAGTACCCGCATGTTGTTCCAGCCATACCATAATCCATCTTTGATCAATAATATCATATGTTACTTTTGGGTCGAATGCACCTGCACTTGGAAATACATTGTTGAACCAGCTGTCAGCAGTTATAGTCTTTAAAATATTCCCTTCTTTATCATAGATCCTGAAAGAAGTATTTACAACAGCTATAATGTTATCAGGTCCGACAGCTAAATATGGATCAGGAGGGATACTATTACCCATAGGTATTCCTGCAAAATCGTTCAACAGGAAGGGATAAGGAGTGCTGCCGTTAAGATTTTCAGCATTTGTATCTTCAAAGTAATTAGATCCTTCCTTAGGTGTTTGGTAACCAAAATCAATGTACTCACTCTGATCGTCAGAAAATTCTGTTTCTTCATTCCAGATTTGTTCCTTCGGTTCAACTATGGAGGTATTCTTGGAAAAATTATCTGTACTGATTATGGCTCCGGATGCCACTCCTCCGGAATCAGGACCGTTATATGTTTGGCCATTAACGCAGGAAAAATATCCTGTTAAGAGAAGAAGCATTGTAAAAATTCTCTTAAACATTTCACTCCTCGTAAAAAATTAAAATATTAATGAATTAAATCATAAATTAAAATACATATATCCGATTAAAATTAAAAGATAATTTCAGTGGATAAAGGTCAGAATACTTTTAACTAAAGCTAAAATTCCGAAAAATTTAGCCTCTATTTCTTATAAGTTGCCATTATATAATGTGCAATCGAATCAGCTTCCACAGGGGTAAGGCCAGGGTTTGGCATGGGGGGATAACCCGGATTCTTCTTTACCGGATTCCTGATAAATGCTATCAGCTGATCAATATGACCTTCATATTTAGGAAGGGTTTCCTGATAAGGGGGACCTACTATTTTGTGATCAAAAGAATGACAAGATGAGCATATATTCTTAAATATTTGTTCTCCTGAAATCGCTGCAGTTTTGGTTCCCCCTCCTGTAAGCTCGGCCATCATCTTCTCAAACTTCACATTCATTACTGCAGTCTGAACCTGAGTAGAGTTCTGAAGAGCAAGCTGATCTTTTATGATTAATGCAAGCAATGTAAATAAAATCATATAAAACACGGATCCGCTGTGCCTTAAATCTTTGTTTTTAATCATTGAATACAAAAGATGATAGGCAATGAATAACAGGATGAGTGCAATGGTAACAAAAAAGAAAATTGATCCTGAAAGCGCCGACGATGGGAAAGCAAAAATATCTATCAATATGAAAATGGGAACCAGTAATGCTCCGGTGAATGTAATCCTGGAAGCTGCTTTCTTTACAAAATCAAAATAGGGGCCTGACTGTAAGTGTTTGCCGCCCTCCCAATAAAAGAAAGCAAAAAATATAGCAGCACCTGTTAAGGCTATCGCGGTAGAAATAAAACTTAAAAGATGGGCAAGTACCTCCCAGGAAAACATAAGGTAAATAACATTAAATTTGCCCCACATCGTTGGGTAAGCAGCCACGGTAGCTGACGAAATGAACAGCCAGATGGCAAGAAAAATAAAGATGATTCCATACCGTCCTGATTTTCCGCTTAATCCTATATTTGCCTTTCGGAACTTCGAAATTTCTCTTGCAATGGCTTCATCTTTAGGATTAAATTCTTTAAATGCATCATAAATTTCCATAAAGGTCATTGAGTACCGGTAGGTGTAGATAAGAATAAGACCGATAGTCATAAAAAATATTGAAAAGATCAGATAGACACTGATGTTTGAATTTGTACCCTGCAAAAGCTGCGTATATATCAGCATTGCCGTAATGATTGGGACTATTCCAAGAATTAAACCTATGCTCTTATTAATTGTCAGGGTTTCAATAACATCCTTTGAAAATTTAAGGTAAATGTCATTAGATTCCTTAAATCCTTTTGCTTTATAATAAAGTGATAATATTGTTGATCCGAATACTGCGCTTAAAAATGGAATGAACAGAAACAATATTAATATCAAAAGGTAATGCAGCAACTGAATATGCTCCGCAGATTGGGGTATAACCAGTTTATCAAGAAAATCCATTTATTTTTCTCACATTATTATATATTAAAAGAATATTACAAGTTTATCGATTGAAAGCAGAACAACTACAAGGATTGCAAAAATGTTAATTTCCCTGAATGCAGTTCTGAAATACATCTTTTCTTTAGTAAATCTAACAAGCTTGAATGAATTCCATACAAGCCACGCCCCGGCCAGGAACAAACCGTATCCTATAAAAGGCGACTGAAGTTTTCCGAAAAATGGTATCATAAGACAGGTAACTACCGTTGCTGCAATCCACATAAAAGTTATCCTTGCAAGCTGATCAGGATTAAATATCTGTGTCAGAGTCGGGAATCCGGCCTTCTGATAATCCTTATCAAGAACCAGAAGAAGCAGCCAGAAATGAGGGATCTGCCAGATGAAAAAGAAAGATGCTATAATCCATATCTGCGGATCATAAATGCTTCCTCCGCCTGCAACCCATCCAACGGCGGGAGGTATGGCCCCAACCATTGAGCCGGGAATAATTGCTAACGGGTTAACTTTCTTCATGGGAGTATATATACCGTTGTACCATAGAAGATTTAATAGACCCAGACCCAGAGCAAGCAAACCTGCTCCTAAAAATATCATAAGTGAACCCGCGATTACCAGGATTAAAGCAATAAGTAATGCATTGGCAGGTGATATCCTTCCTGAAGGGATGGGTCGGTTCTTTGTCCTGCTCATTAAAGCATCTGTACTTCTCTCCTGGAAATGATTTATAGCCGCCGAACCGCAGGCAAGAAGAAGAATTCCCAGGGTAGGCAGTATCGCGGACGCATTCAGTTCGCCGGATGCAGAGATAAATCCGAATAGCATCGTCACAGTAACGAAAATCGTTATCCTGATCTTGGTAAGTTCTGATAATATGTTCAGCTTTTCCTTCAAGTAAATTACTTTGCCTTTGTTGTATCTGTTTTGATCGCGGTAGTATCCTTCGTAGAAGTCCCGACTGACTTAAGAGAATCCTGCAACGCCTTGCTATTGAACCAGGAATTAAAAGATTGCTGGGGCATTACCACTACTTTGCTCAACATATGAGAATGATTCAATCCGCAGTATTCGGCACAGAATATATCGTATGTTCCAATTTTATCTGCATTAAACCAGGCTGAATTGTTTCTGTTAGGTATAACGTCTTTCTTCACGCGGAATGCCGGAACGAAAAAAGAATGGTTCACATCCCGGGAATGCAGCAGAACCTTAACCGGTTTGTTAACAGGCACAAACAGAGTATCTGATGAAACACCGTTGGGATATTTGAACGACCATTTCCACATCTGTGCGGTTACATCAACATTCATCGCATCTGCTGGTGCGTTAGCAAGCTGCTTGTAGCCGGCCCAGCCCATCCAGAACATTATCAGGACCAGGATAGTCGGTATTACTGTCCAGGTCACCTCTAGAGGAATGTTTCCATGAATGTTCGTTGCTCTGGGGTTTCTTTTCCTGCTGTACCTGATTACAAAGTAAATCATACTCACAGTAATCACAACAAGAAAGAATACCGATACCGCAACAATAAAGAAGAAAGTGGTATCTGTTGAGTTTACAAAATTTGAAGCTCCGGAAAACATATTTTTATCACCTTACATAAAAGGAATAATCAGCAAATAGCAGGATGAACGAGATAATTATAAAGAATAATGCTATGCCTATAAAAACTCTGAACGCTTTTTGTTCTACCTTGAGATGCATAAAGATTGTAAGAACCAGGTACGACTTTATACTGGCTATTACTATTGCTGTAGTTACAGTTAACTGGCCGAAATTTATTCCTGCCACCGTAACTGTCAGCCCGGTAAGTATCATCAGGGCTAACCACACTAATATATATATACCGTAATTTGTTACATGTTTTCATGCTGATGTTCTGCATGTTTTTCCATCCGTTAAAACCTCAGGTAATAAGATAAAATAATGGGAAAAGAAAAATCCAGATGATGTCTACCAGGTGCCAGTATAAACCGGCAGCCTCAAGTTTTACATAATTGTCGGGAGTAATAACACCTTTGATTGTAAACCTCGTCATCGTAGCTATAACTATTGCACCGATAACAACGTGAAGCCCATGGAGTCCGGTCATAGTATAATATAAACCGTAGAACAATACCTGTCCTGATCCTTTTGATAACAGCACATCCCCGCCGGGGTAAAGTCCCATGCTTATATGATGCATCCACTCAAAGTATTTGTTTATCATAAAACCCGCGGCAAGCACGATTGTCATCAGCTGGAAAAATATCGACAGCTTTATGTTTCTTTTCTGAATCGCAGCTATTGAAAGCGCCATTGTAAGGCTGCTAGTTAAAAGAATAGCCGTATTAAAAGTTCCAATAAGCGTATTGAGTTCCTTTGCCGCTATATGGAAATCCTGTTGATGCGTAAATCTGTAAACAGAATACAGGAAAAACAGCCCCCCGAATAATAGCAGTTCAGTAAAAAGGAACAGCCACATCCCCATCCTGGTACCAATATCATCCCTGTGGACGTGAGTGACTGCCTGTGATTCTAATTCGCTCACTTTACCTCCTCTTCTAATACCGGCTGATCATTTTCTTTGTATTCATACGGTCCATCTGTAATGATCGGGATTTCTTCAAAGTTTTCATGAGTCGGAGGGGTATCAACCTTCCATTCAAGTGTTTCACCACCCCAGACATTCTTTGCTGTTACTACCGGGCCGTTCCTTAAACCCTTAATAAGGTTTGAGAACATGATGATCAAACCGGTAATAAGGATCCATGATCCAACCGTAGAAATAACATGATAAGGCTGATACTGAGGAAGATAATCATAATACCTTCTCGGCATTCCCAGCCAACCCATCACAAACATCGGGAAGTAAAGCGTATTGAATCCGACAAAGATTATCCAGAAGGCTATTTTCGCCGTTTTCTTATTATACATCCTTCCAAACATCTTAGGCAGCCAGTAATGTAGAGCCGCAAAAATACCGAATCCCGTACCCCCGAACATTACATAATGGAAATGCCCTACTATAAATGAGGTATCTGTAATTTGAATGTCTACTGATAATGCTCCCTGGATTACTCCTGTTAATCCTCCTATTGAGAACAGGAAGATAAATGCCAATGCATAAAGCATAGGAGGCTCAAGTTCAATAGATCCTTTATAGAGAGTAGCCGTCCAGTTGAATACCTTGATGGCGCTCGGTATTGCTACGATAAAAGTAAGCAGAGAAAATACGAACTGACCTGTATCACTCATTCCTGCTGCAAACATATGATGCGCCCACACCAGCGAACCAAAAAGCGCTATACCGATGCTAGAGAATGCAATAAACTTATATCCGAAGATCGTCCGGTGTGCGAAGACCGGAATAATCTCAGAGATAACACCCATTGCCGGAACAATCATAATATATACCGCCGGGTGGGAGTATATCCAGAATAAATGCTGGAATAAAACCGGATCTCCGCCCAGCGCCGGATCAAAGAGACCTACACTGAATACCCTTTCCACAATCACTAGAAGTAAAGTTATACCAATAATAGGGGTTGCAAGTATCTGGATCCAGGCGGTAGCATACAAGCTCCATGTAAACAAAGGCATCTTGAACCATCCCATTCCGGGCGCTCTCAGCCTGTGAATGGTGGTAACAAAATTTAATCCTGTCAGGATTGATGAGAATCCGAGTATGAATGCGGCGGTCATCGTAAAGATAACGTTCGTTCCTGTCCTTACACTGTAGGGAATGTAAAAAGTCCAGCCAGTATCAGCAGGACCTCCAGGCAGAAGAATTGACAAAAGTACGAGTAGTCCGCCTGTAACATACATATACCATGACAGTAGGTTAAGCCTGGGAAAAGCTACATCCTTCGCCCCGATCATGATCGGAAGGAAAAAGTTTCCGAAGACAGCCGGGAGCCCGGGTATCACAAAAAGGAAGATCATTATCACACCGTGAAGCGTAAAAAATTCATTATACGTCTGCGCGTCTACAATCGTACGCCCTGGTGTAAGGAGTTCCAGTCTTATTAAGAATCCGAATGTAACCCCGACCGCAAAAAATGATAGCAAAGCGATCAGGTATAGTACACCTATTCTTTTATGATCCGTCGATAGTATCCAGGCTTTAATTCCCTGGTGTTTACCTGTATTTACCAGGTAGCTCGGATGACCATTCTGATTTAAAGCAGCAGCATCGCTCGCCATAATTCCTACCTCTTCTTTATCTTATCTTTCTTAGGTTTAACTTTTATTATCACGATAAATATTACAGCGCCGAGAAGTATTCCAGCACCAAAAATTCTGAGAATATTAAAGACATAGGTCTTTCCCTGGGGATCGTAACTGAAACAGAACTGGAGAACTTTTCCAATTACAGGGGTCTTCTTACCTTGAGCAGCTTCCAGTACAGCCATTTTAAAGTCAAACGGCAGAATACCAAAACCTCTTGTCTGTGAATATCCGGGATAAAGGTACCTGCACACTTCTCCCTTCGGCGAAACAAATATTAATACCCCGGCATGAATGAAGTTCCTTCCGGTTCTTTTGAAACTGAATCCGGCTGCCCTTGTAAGCTCATCAATACTTAAGCTGTCACCTGTAAGAAATCTCCATGCTGTATCAGGAAAAGGTTTGCTGTCTATCAGGCTAAGGAAAGTCTGCTTCTTCTTAAAAGCTATCTGCGGAGTCTCCGTTTCATCCATACTAATAGACAGGATCTGGTAATCTGTACCTGGCTTCAGGTCAGAAATGTTTGCAACATGGGCTACCTCAGTCATTAAGGGACTGCAGATACCGGGACATTCATAATACACAAAATCTAAAATTGTTGGTTTATTAATAATGTTCTTCAGCATAACTGTATTTCCGTCTGAATCAAGAAATTTGAGATACAGAGGGAGTTTTGTGCCCAGGTGCTCCTTAATGTCGGCATCGTTCTGTGAAGCCGGCAGCTGCACCGTACACATTATTAACATCAACAACAAAAGAAAAGATAATCTGGTTTTCATAAAGCTCGTCCTAGGCGATAACATTTTTCATATAATTATATAACTCATTCCATTCGGAATCGGTAAGGTTGAATACTCTGTCGTTAAATCCATCCTGATTTACATTATTCACAATAATACTTATAAATTCCTGTTCATTATTTTTCCATGATTCTGAATTCAACAAAATAGCCAAAGCCCTGTCTTTATTGCTCGTTACCTTTTCAAAAAGACTGGAACCGGTATTTTTATCTGTTTCAATTTTTCCTGCTATAGTTTTTATTTTATCTACTTTTTTCTGATTCTCTTTAATGATAAGCTTTTCGGCATCTGCAACCGGAATTTGCGCAGGAATAAATCTTTTCTGTGACAAATTATAAAGCTGATCAAGCATGGCCAGGTCTTCTTTTGAAGTAGGCGGTGGATCAGGTACAAACGTGGTTCTTATATAATGTGCCAGCGCAAATTTTTCAGTCGGTGTAAACTGCTCGTAAGCAACCATTGCACTCCCTTTAATACCTTCCTGCAGGGTTTGATAGATGCTTGTCAGTTTTGGACCGTTCACCCAGCCATTCTTGCTTGTAAAATTTCTTGGAGCTGGATTTAACCCGGTTGAAGCAGGACCATCACCTTTTCCGTTGGTTCCATGGCAGGAAACACATGTTGTCTGAAATATCTTCTTTCCTGTTTCAACCAGAGAATCCGTCGGCTGCGATAACTTATTTACATCTGCGGCGGGTACCAGCCTGGATTCCTGGATTGTTAAAACTTCAGTAGTATTTGTGGTATCAGGAACTGCAACAGGTACTTCCTGTCGTCCTATGAAATTCATCTGACTGATGTAGTATAATCCGATACCAAGACCAACAAGCAGAAGATACGGGTAGACCAGTCCGAATATCTTTCCCGGATCTTTCTTTATCTCTTCTCTTTTTTCTTTTATAAATTTTTCGAGGTTGCTCATTTTATTACGTTCCTAAATTCTTCTG
Source organism: uncultured Bacteroidota bacterium (assembly GCA_963839165.1). GTDB lineage: Bacteria > Bacteroidota > Ignavibacteria > Ignavibacteriales > Ignavibacteriaceae > DATFVA01. The sequence continues at coordinate 154,641 of CAWIUG010000049.1, forward strand.
TTAGAGACTATAATCCAGACCTCTCTGCAATTTGGGGTCTTGTATTGGTATAAGGTTATATTTGTTCGTCATTATTTTGAATATGATCATAACAAAGCCAACAACTGCTATTGGAAATACAAGATCCATCCAGCTGAAGTAGTATGCTCTTCCCGCCTGAACCATCCCGGGCATAATAACCCAGTAGAGATCGAAGAAGTGAGCAGCTAATATCCAGATAGCTACGAACTTCAGTCTCTTGGGATTTGTTTTGGCGGCGAATGAAAGCAATGCAAAGAATGGTACAATAAAATGCACAATTATTAAAAATACTGATGCATACAACCACCCGCCTTCCCAGCGGTGGAAGAACCAGGAAGTTTCTTCCGGAAGATCTGCGTACCATATTAACATATATTGTGAGAAAGCGATATAACCCCAGAATGCAGTGAAAGCGAACATCATCAAACCAAGGCTGTAATAATGGTCGTTCTTTAATCCCGGTACCAGGAACCCGTTCTCCCGCAATAGAATCACCGCAAGGGTAAGCAGGGCAAAGGCACACCATACTGTTCCGGAAAAGTAGTATACTCCAAAGATCGTCGAATACCAGTGGGGTTCAAGGCTCATCATCCAATCAACCCCAGTCATAGTTATGGTGATTGCAAAAATAAAAATGAAGCCGGTTGATAATTTGATATTCGTTACGGTTAACCCCTGGTCACCTGTTTCATCCTGCTTCCTTGATCTCTGTGTGATAAGAAAATAAAATAAGGTCCAGACCAGGAAGATGATTACATTACGAACAACGAAGAACGGGATATTCAGATATGCTTCTTTCGACTTAAGCACTGCGTCGCTTTCAACTATGGATGTGTGTGTCCAGTGAAAAACATCATGCATGGTGAAGAACAGAGGGATACTGATAATAACTATATAAGGGATAATTCCGGCAAAGAACTCGCTTATTCTTCTGAAAGGCGTGCTCCATACAGCTCCTGAAAGATATTCCAGCGAAACCAGGAACAGAGAACCAACACCAAGACTTATCAGGAACATGAATGAAGTAAGGTAACTGTAAGATGCTCTCTGCGGATCAATGATGTAGGCAATAATTCCAAGGACCAGTCCGATACCTAGCAGGGTAAATCCGATCGTTAAAAATTTCTGCGGTAAAGTCCGCTTTATATATCCGGAATCATTTTTGGACATTGCTGGAAGACTCCTTTTTAATTTCCTGGATGTCAGCGTCACTTGCATTCTTAGCCCGCTGAAGAACTCTTATATAATTAACAATTGACCATCTTTCTTCACGTGTAACCTGCGCTGCGTACGACGGCATTGCATTCTGCCCGTTCGTCATCACATGATAGATTCTTCCATCCGGGAAGTTGATGGCCCTCTCTGTGTGAAGTGAGGGTGGACTGGGGAACTGACCTCTCAGTCTACTGTCACCATCTGCATGATTACCGTGGCATGGGGAGCAGAATGTAAGGAATTTCCTCCTGCCCAGTTCGATTGACTCTTTTGTCGGCACCACAGGATTTACGAGGTACTCCTTAGGCTCTGCAATTCCCATATAAGGATAAGGGGCAAATCCCCGGGCAACTGTTCCTTCCACAGGTCTTCTCATTCCAAATTCATCAGAGAAAAAGACACTCTTTTCCTGCGGAATCAGCTTGTCCTGCTCAGCCATCCAGTTGAAAGGCGCCATATACATAAACTTGTTTAGTGTAAAGTACGTCAAGCCAGATACTGCAAGGGCAACCACTATAAGAAAGGTTATAAACTTTGCATCAAATACAGGGTAGGATACTTTATCTGGGAAGAAAACTTTCTCAATTTCCGTTGCACCAAGACTGCGATAAAGCTCCAAAACCTTAGTTTCTTCAAACAACGGATCTTCGGCAAGAATAACAAGCCCGTATCGGTCAACCGATACTCTCTTCATATATTCTGTATCATGCAGTGGATGGTTGTTGTAAGGCAGGTTGAAGAAGGCCATTATCATACCGAACACTGTAGATAAAGCTGCCAGCAGAACAGTAAACTCGAAAGTAATAGGGATAAATGCAGGAAGAGCGAAGTAAGGCTTTCCTCCTATGACCATCGGATAGTTTACCGACATCGCCCAGTACATAAAGAGAAGAATAAAGGCCGTACCGGAAAATCCAAAAACCAATGTTACGAATCCCAGCTTCGATCTTTTTAATCCCATCGCCGGATCCATTCCATGAAGGGGATAAGGTGTGTTCACATCGAACTTTTTATATCCCTCATTTACAACCTTCTTTGCAGCGTTTATAATAGAATCAGGATTATCAAACAGTGCTGTAATACCGAATAACTTTTCTGTTCTATCCATTATTCATGACCTCCGTGATGGGAAGGCTGCGCGCCAACAGACATTGCCTTCACTTCCGACATTGAAACTACAGGTAATGTTTTCGTAAAAAGAATTACCAACGTAAAGAATAAGCCGAAACTTCCGGCGAGTATGCCAATATCGAATATGGTTGGAACAAAAGTTCCCCAGCTCGACGGAAGAAAATCTCTGTGTAGTGATGTAACTACAATTACAAATCTTTCGAACCACATTCCAACATTAACAAGTATAGCTATCACCAGCATAACCGGAACGGACCTTCGTATTTTCCTGAACCAGAAAAGTTGGGGAAAGAGAACATTGCAGCTCACCATTATCCAATACGCCCATGCAAATGGTCCAAATGCGCGGTTGATGAAGACAAACTGTTCTATCGGGTTACCGCTGTACCACGCCATAAAAAACTCTGTACCATAGGCATAACCGACCATCGACCCGGTAAGCAGGATAACCTTATTCATATTATCCAGGTGGTTGATCGTTATGATATTTTCCAGATCGAAAACTTTCCGTACGAAAATCAGCACCGTAACCACCATTGCGAACCCGGAGAAGATAGCTCCCGCTACGAAGTAAGGGGGAAATATAGTTGAGTGCCACCCGGGAAGTACAGCAACAGCAAAGTCAAAACTAACCACAGTATGAACTGACAATACCAGCGGGGTTGCAAGTCCTGCCAGAATCATATAGGCTTTTTCGTAATGCTGCCACTGGCGGTTTGAATGCCTCCAGCCAAGACTAAATGTCCGGTAAATCAATTTCTTAACTTTGGATGTTGTGCGGTCCCGCAGCATTGCAAAATCAGGAATAAGCCCCGTATACCAGAAAACCAGCGATACCGTAAAGTATGTTGATACTGCAAAGACATCCCATACAAGCGGTGAGATAAAGTTAACCCAGAGACTGTGCTGGTTGGGGTAAGGGATCAGGTAGCCTGCAAGCCAGGGGCGGCCTACGTGAATAAGCGGAAAGAGACCTGCACACATAACGGCAAATATCGTCATTGCCTCGGCAAACCTTGCAATACCTGTCCTCCACCTCTGCCTTAAAAGAAAGAGGATTGCTGAGATCAGTGTTCCTGCATGTCCTATACCTACCCAAAAAACGAAGTTGATAATAGGAAATCCCCAGGCAACCGGCTGATCATTACCCCACATACCCACGCCGTAATAAAAACTGATCGCAAGACATACAGCGCCGAAGAGAAGAAAACTAACTGATACCGTGAGTGCGATCAGGTATTTCTTTGTCGGTTTTGTATCCATTGGCCTTGCTATGATCTGTTCGATCTCAGCACGGGTTAAATCACCTTCTACTACCGGGATCTCCCTCGAGTAGTCGACAAATGGATAATCAGTAATCTCTGGTTCTTTCAATTAAACTTCCTCCGAATGAGTATTTCTTAATTTGGCAATGTATGTAACATTGGGACGTGTATTCACAAAGTCGAGAACATAGTACCCTAGTTCATGGTTCCTGTATTTGTGAAATTCAGATTCTTTATCATTTATATCGCCGAACTTAATTGCACTTGTACCGCAGGCTTCCTGACAGGCTGTTTTCACATCTGAACCTTTCAGGTTCCTGTTTTCTCTTATAGCATCCGCCCTTGCTTCCATAATCCGCTGGATGCAGAATGTACATTTCTCCATCACACCTCTTGAACGGACTGTAACTTCGGGATTATAAAGCAGGTTGAACATGTTATTCTCCTGGTACGAATCTCTGAAATGATCCCTAAAGTTAAAGAAGTTGAATCTTCTTACTTTGTAAGGACAATTGTTGGAACAGTACCTTGTACCGACACATCTGTTGTATACCATCTGGTTAAGTCCGTCAGGACTATGGGTTGTAGCAACCACAGGACATACGTTTTCACACGGAGCGTGATCACAATGCTGGCAGAGCATAGGCTGTGCGCTTACTTTAGGCTCATCTATTGAACCAGAATAATATCTGTCAATTCTCAGCCAGTGCATCTCCCTTCCCTTCTCAACCTGATCCTTCCCTACTATAGGAACGTTGTTCTCAGAGTGGCAGGCGATAACACATTCACCGCATCCGAGACATTTGTTCAGATCAACCGACATCCCCCATTTTAAACCCGTATACTGATATTCCGGATAAAGACTCTTATTCTCTTCTTCACTTTTTTCACGTATGAAACCGGGATTTTTTTTATACTCTGCTAATGTCCCTTCGCGTATAATGTTTCTTTTTTCAACAGCATCGCGAGTGAGGTCTTTATCAAAGGCGTGATGTTCCTGCGCTGTTACCAGCTTATAGGTACTCACTGTTTTCTTAACAGACGCTCCTGAATATATCCAGGGTGAAATACCCCCGTCCTTCGACAAAAGTACGTTTGCATTAAATCCTACACCGGAACCTACGATTCCTACTTTCGATCTGCCGTATCCAAGTTCGATCGTAATTGTTTTATCAGCTGAACCTGGCTGAATAAATACTGGGACCTGGAGTCTGCGGCCGTCTACTTCTATATCTACAAGATCATCTGATTTGATCCCCAGCTCTTTTGCAGTGGCATTCGATACTGCACCATAATTGTCCCACGTTATTTTCGATACAGGATGAGGAAGTTCCTGCATCCAGCCATTATTGGCAAAGGAACCATCACCTGTTGCATAGCTTTCTCTTAATACAATAGTATAACCTGTCAGTTCATCCAACTTACTTCCGGCTGAACGATCGGCCGAAGTATTGAAAGTTGCATTTGATCCCGAACTTTCATTGGTTGAAGCAGCTCCATCCTGAAGTATACCGAACCAGAATCTATCGAAATCCATCTCCGGTTTCAGAGAAGAATAGATATTATCCTTCCAGTTCTGCATTAGATATTTATGGTAAACCTTATAATCGAATTGGGAGGGATCTCCGTTTAACCAGTTAAGCAGCACAGCTTCTTTTTGTCTTGTATCAAAGATCGGCCATATAACCGGTTGCTGGAGGGACGAAAATCCTGTTCTGGTTTTTGCATCTCCCCAGGATTCAAATGTATGATTTATTGGAAGTATATAATCGGCCTGTTCGGAAGATTCGTTTTCACTTTCAGTGAGACTTATAACCAGAGGGACCTTCTCCAGCGCGTCTTTATATCCAAGATCATCCGGCAGATGATACACGGGATTGCTGTCGTAATGAATGACCGCGCCAACATTTCCGTTTTGCATGATGCTAACAAGTGAAGTCCATTCCTCTTTTGATGACAATGGAAGCACTTCATACTCCGATTGATCAGAGCGGTACATTGCATCATTGCCGAGCATATCATTTAAATGATTGACCGCCAGGTGAACTTCCTCAGGCAGATTATAGCCCGCATAAATAATTGAATTTCCTCTATACTTGTTGAGATCAGAAATTATATGTTTAACGGTTTTAACAGGCAGGTTGTGTTTCTGAGAAAAAGCTTCAGCCGAAGTTCCCTGTCCTCCACCACCAAGCTCACTGATCAGCATCTCTACCAGTTCATACTGGGCAGATGGATTCAACCGCATCCTGTAGTCGGCGTTGCTGCCGGTTAATGACATATTCCCTTCAACCACGTAAAGCCTGTTGAAATTCTTAAGGTCGGATACATCTCTTCCCTCAGCAAAAAGGCGTGCGTTTTCAACCGTATTGCCGTCGGTTCCGAGGAAATCAGATTCCAGAGCAATAATTATCCTGGCTTTATCCCACTTTATTAGCGGAAATGACCCCGTTCCATAGCTCTTTTGCCAGGCAGAATTCTTTATGGCATTATTGAAAAGTTCGTATGAGTAAATTTTTGTAGAGGGGTATTTCGACTTAAACTCGTCCAGCGCTTTCTTTCCCGTGGGCGAATAAATTCTTTTTGTAACTATTGCGATTTCTTTGCTGCCGGCCCTGGCAAGGGCAGCAGTGATTTCTGTATCCGCATTTTGCCAGGAAATTTCTCCTACGACTGCTCCGTTTCTCTTTCCTGGTCCCTGTAGTCTTTCAGGATCATACAGGTTCAGTATATTAGCATGTCCCTTTGAACAAATCTTTCCTTTGCTTACAGGATGATCCGGATTCCCGTCAACTTTTATGGGCCTTCCTTCGCGGGTCTTTATTAAGATACCACACGCATTAGCACAGGCAGTACAGGTTGATGCATAATAGTTTGCCTTACCCAGAGTAATTTCCTCGGGTTTCTTTATATAGGGAATGATATCACCCTTGTCCCGGTAATCGGAACATCCTGCCCCGGCAAGTGCCGCCGAAGCTCCCACAAGTGCAAGGAACTTTCTTCTGGATAATCCAGGGAGCTTTAAAGGACTAAAATCATCTGTAACGCCTTCTTTAAATTCATGTCGGCTAGCTTCTAAAATCTTTGGGTCTTTATATAGCTCTTCAAGACTCTGCCAGTAATTGACATCGGGTGTATTTTCTGAATTGCCGGGGTTTATATTGTCCTGATTTTCAGACATTCTTTTCACCTATTTTTGTTCTGCTTACGGCATCAGGATTTATCGCTATCACCACCTCTTTATCCTTCTCTTTCTTTCTCAAGAAAGAAAATGGTATCGACTTAACTACTAAGTAGCCGAAAACTCCTGTGCCAAGAGAGGAAAAAAACTTTTTGCGATTTATTTTTTTGAAATCTGATTTCACTATTTCCATTTCATCTCCTGTTAACGGTGACATGCCCAACAGTTATCGGGACCTTTAATTATACCTTTAACGTCAGGCAGACGTTCGGGGGCATTCCTATGACAATCAAGACACGCAGACATTGTAAACGAGCTTACCTGCAAAACCTTATCCATATTCCTCACTTCACCATGGCAGTATATACAGTCTATTCCCTTGTTAACATGAACACTGTGATTGAAATAAGTGAAGTCGGGTGTCTTATGAATTCTTTTCCATGGAAGTGCTTTACCCGCATTATAATATGCGGTAAGTTTCTGAATTTCCGGTCTGTCTTTCCGTGCTATCTGATGACAGTTCATACAGGTGCTAACCGGTGGTACCATTGCATGCCTTGATTTTTCAACCCCGGTATGACAGTACTGGCAGTCAATCTTCATCTGTCCTGCATGAAGGTTGTGTGAGAAGTTAATCGGCTGTGTCGGTTGGTAGCCAACACCGTCACGTTCAGCTTTACCAGCAAAATAGGTTATAGTAAAAGAGGCAAGTACAACAAAGATCGTAACCGGAACACGGATCCGCAGGGTATAATCAAGTAAAGATTTTTTCATTAGTTATTCCCGAGATTGCAGGTTGATTTTTGAACAATAAAAATCCTCATACAGGTGTATCCGTACCTGAAAAAAATCTCGTCTTTATAATTTATTTAAAGGTAAAAAAAGCTCTCACCACAACCTTGAGAGTTGTGCTCAGAGATAGTATAATTTTAACAAAGTGAATTTCAGTTAATCTCCAAACTTAAAAAATTATGTATATAATGCAAAAAAGTTTAATGCTATAATTATACTTTAAAGCACTAATTTCGGCAACTTTTTAGAAGTAAATCGGGACCCGTTATGGGAGACTTTAATAAGTGACCCATGGGTATAAATATTATTTATTTTCTTCCCTCCTATCGGACGATTCTGTAGAGTATTTCAACGATTTTATCACCCTCGTTAAAATAATTATTCTATTTATGGATTTAAGTGACATAAAGGGTAAAGTGCGCTGTCTTTAATGGATTTGAGAATAGTTATTGGCGGAAGGCTCGTTGGAGTGCGGCAGGATACTCGACAAAAGAGATATAAGCTTCAGGGTTTGATAATGTATGGTTACATTAAAAAAGCTTATTAAAAAATGAAGCAGTATGTTCAATCATAACATCTGTGCTGAATCTTTTTGCCCCATATTTTAACTGAAGCATACATCCGGGATTACCGCATAATACAATTCCTGCTTTAGAATCCTCGATGTTTTTCATCTTATCTTCAAGCAGCTTAAGTGAAGTTTCTGTATGCAGGATGTTATATATACCTGCGCTTCCGCAGCATTTTGTTGAATCTTCGAGAGGAATTATACTTAGCCCCTGAACAATATTCAGAATAGCTCTTGGTTCATTATAAATTTTTTGGGAGTGAACAAGGTGACATGCATCGTGATATGTTACACTCCTGTCCTGTGAGTTTCTTGCTGCAGGTAATTCAATCTCAGATAAGAATTCGCTAAGGTCTTTTACTTTTGATGAGAATTCTTTTGCGGCACCAGAAAGCTCCGGATCATCTTTGAATATCTCACCATATTCTTTCATGAAAGCACCGCATCCTGCCGAGTTTGAGATAAGGTAATCATATTTATGCCTGCCGAACGCTTTAATATTTTTCTTCGCCAGTTCTTTTGCTGTCTTCATGTCACCGTTATGCGCATTGAGAGATCCGCAGCAGGTCTGTTCTGAGGGAGAGATAACCATTGCCCCTAACTTATTCAGCAGTTCAACGGTGTCCTTATTTACTTCGGGTAGAAGCACATCCATAAGGCAGCCAATGGAGAATGCCAGACGGTATTTCACTTTATTTGTTTCGGCTTCCTTGTATGATTTTTTTGTAGGAGGTGTACCGGCCATATGTGTTCCGGGTGTGTCCGTCAGCGCTGATGCGGGAGGATTAGACTCCCTGATAAATTTATCGCTGAAGTCACAGGGTATCTCGGGAGAGAATTGTTCAACTTCGGCCAGGCCTGGGAAAAGTTTATTGAGTATGCCGGTGGAACGAACAAGTTTTTGAAGTCCTGATTGCTGGTAAAGCCTTAACAGCCTTGCCATAAGCCGTAGCGCGAACCTGTTGGGAATTATCGCTTTAAGAAAAAAGGACTTAACAGGTGATGAATAACCCTGGCGGTCTACTTCCACCCGGGCCGCTTCAACCATCTCTCCGTACTTAACACCTGCCGGGCAGGCAGTCTCACAGGCCTGACAGTCAAGACAGAAATTCATTTCGTAAGCAAATGTATCAGTAACCTGCAGAGTTCCTTCCGCAACATATTTTATTAATCTTATCCTCCCCCTTGGCGAAGATGTTTCGTTCCCGGTAAGTTGATAAGTAGGACAGGAACTCAGGCACATTCCGCAATGTATGCATTGTGTGTAAACGTCAGTCAGCTTCTTTATTTCATCTAAAGAGTTAATTTTATTTATATCCAGGATATTCTTAAAGGGTAAATTTTTTATCAGCAGAAAACAGTACTTCACACTTCGGTTTTAGTGTAAATATTTTCCCGGGATTTAGAATGTTATTTTCATCAATCGATACTTTAATTTTTTTCATCATCTCCAATCCGGGTATCCCTGCTGCGCTCTCAAGGAATTGTTTTTTAGCCAGACCGGTGCCATGCTCTCCTGTTATTGTGCCGCCCATCTTTATAGCTTCATCAAAAATGAATTCAAATGCACGATGAGCTCTCGTAATTTCATTCTTATCTCTTTCATCGGTAAGACAGGTAGGATGAATATTACCGTCGCCCGCGTGTCCGAAATTTCCAAATACAACATCAAATTTGCGGGCTGCTTCGTTCACTTTTTCAATCATTACAGGCAATTCGCTCCTTGGTACCGTAGCATCTTCCAGTATTGTTGTGGGCCTTTTTCTTGCTAGTGCACTGAACGCCGTTCTTCGTGCAGTTTTCAGTGCCTCTGCTTCAATCTTATCACGGGCAGATTTCATATACGAGCAGTTATTCCTCTTCAATATTAATTGGATAGAATCGGCATCCTCCTGAACCGCGCTTCCCCTTCCGTCAACCTCAATCAACAGAACAGCCTCGCTGTTAACAGGAAGTCCGATGTGAGTATAGTCCTCCACACAATTAATCGTTGTCTTATCGAGAAATTCCATCATCGATGGGGTTATGTGAGCCGATATGATTCCTGCTGCGGCACGGGCTGCATCATCCAGTTTATCAAAGTAAGCAAGAAGGGTTATCGAATAGGTCGGTTTGGGTATCAGTTTCAGCAATATTTTCGTAATGATACCTAGTGTTCCTTCACTTCCTACTATAAAATCTCTCAGATTATACCCGGCCACATCCTTCATATTCTTACCGCCGGTTTTCAGCAGATCACCGTTCGGAAGTATCATTTCAACGCCAAGCACGTAATTTTTTGTAACACCATACTTAAGACCTCTCAAACCTCCGGCATTATTGGCAACATTTCCGCCTATGGTACAAACATTAACGCTTCCGGGATCAGGAGGATAAAAAAGTCCCGATTTCTCAACTTCACGCTGAAGCAATCCTGTTATGACTCCAGGCTCAACCAGGGCGGTAAGGTTTGCCTGGTCTATCTCAAGTATCCTGTTCCACCTTGTCATAACTACTACAACAGAATTCTCAACAGGGACCGCTCCACCACTCAATCCCGTCCCCGATCCTCTGGGTACAATAGGGAACCCTTCGCTGTTTGCAAGTTTCACAAGATCAGATATTGCTTCTTCTGATTGTGGGAAAACTATCGCTTCGGGAGATTGGGTTATCAGGGGTGTGGCATCGTACGAATATGTTATTTTGTCTTCAGGGGAATCGGAGAAATTATATTGTCCGACGATACTTTTAATTTTCTGCTTTACAGAAGGATCCATTAATTGTATGATTTCAGATTAGAATTTTTAACTTCTGTCCGGGATTTTTTTATGGGGGCAAAGCATTATCGACAATATGAGATGATCACTGGGATTTTATGCTACCCGGCTCAGGATCAGTCTGACCACCAGGGCGATAATGACTGCCACGACTATATATATAAACAGTGTCTGAACTGATTTAATCGTAATGGCTGCTGTTGATCGATATCCTCTCCATCCACATTGCTTACACCTGTATAGCTTTAGAAAAGATATCCTCTTTACAAGTTTTTCTTTCCAATTTCGTGAATGCGACCTGTAAATAGTACCGGAAGAAGAGCATGAAGGGCATCGTTCAAATACGGGATTTTTTCGCTGGATGAATGTAAAGGATTTCATCTTTCCTATCGATAATTCCATAGGTTAAAATATCCGCAGACAGGGAGCATTACTGCTCCCCTCATTATGATTATTAAAAATATGATTTTTTTTATTGATAATTCAATAGTTTGTTGTATTTTTTATCACTTGAGAGAACTGATAACGCTGCCTGAAACTGGGGATCATTATCAAGCGCTTCCTTAATTCTTCCCTCAGAACCAAGGTATCGTGTAGCCAGCTCAGATTTCAACTCCTTGATTATTTCTGATTTATAGATCTTAAACTCGCTTCCATCTATCTGTCCGAACTGATCTTTAAGTTTTTTGAGCTCTGAACGTATTGATGAATCCAGTTTCTTTTTATCAGCATCCGCAATAAGCTTATTGACTGCTTTTTCCGCATCCGAGCTGTATTCAAAGTTCTCGTCATTAAGGTATTTCTCAAATTCGGAGAATAATTTTTCATCTTTGATGGAGTTGAAATTCTCATTCTGATGTTTGTAATAAAAATGATCCGCGAATTTGAAGAACATACCTTTGGCAAGCAGGTCCTGTGTTACACCGCCTTCAATCTTATACTCTACCGTTGAATCGGGAGAAATACCGCCAGCACCGTAAACGGGACGTTTATTGTCTGTCAGGTATTTGCTGTTGAGTATTGAATCGGCGTTGGTTATAACTTTATTGTTTTCCGAATAGTTGATTTTCTGAATGCATCTGCCGCTGGGAGTGTAGTATTTTGCGGTGGTAATTTTTAAAGATGAATTATAGCTTAAAGGTGTAATTGTCTGAACCAATCCCTTGCCGTATGATTTGGTTCCGATGATTACTCCCCTGTCGTGATCCTGCATTGCTCCGGCAACAATCTCCGAAGCGGAGGCTGAACCCTGGTTAATAAGAACTGCCAGCCTTGCATTGCCCACAAATGGCTCCTGGTCAGCATAATAATGATTAACATTTGTATCATCCCTGCCTTTGGTGGTAACAATAAGATCTCCCTTGGGAAGGAACTTATCGCATATATCCGCGGCTACGTCAAGCAGTCCTCCCGGGTTTCCGCGAAGGTCAAGCACAATTGATTTAATTTCTTTCTTTGCCTTCAGTTCTTTAAGCGCATCCAGTACTTCAGAAGCAGCCGACCGGCTGAAGCTTGATAATTTAAGATACACGTTATTGCTGTTTTCAGGTACGAAACCATAGTAAGTCAGGTTCTTAACAATAACTTCCTCTCTTATCAGGTTAAAGTTAACTGTATCCTGATCTTCATTCCTTACTATTTTAAGATTAACAGCCGTCCCTGGCTCACCTTTTACAAGCTGCGAAACCTCGTCGATATTCTCAGGGGTTATAGCAACACTGTCTGCAGCTATAATCTGATCACCTATCCTTATTCCCTGTCTCTGCGCCGAATATCCATCCAGCACCTCAACCACCGTTACTGCGCTGCCTCTTACACCGATTGAAATACCGACTCCGCCGTATTTACCGTTTGTAATAAGATCAATCTCATCTTTTTTATCCCCATCAATAAATATTGTATAGGGATCGAGCGTGTTCAGCATTCCTTCAATGCCGGCCTGCATAAACTGTTCAGGGTTAATATTGTCAACATAGTTTAGAGATATCTCTTTATAAACCTTTCCAAATAAGTCAATGTTCTTTGAAATCTGGAAATAAACATCGTCCTCACCCGGGAAGAAGCCTGAGAATAATAGTATTACCAGCACACCGGTTAAATATGATTTCCAATGCTTCAATTTCATGTTATCCTATCTCCTTCTTCTCTAAAGAATTTATTTCTTCAAGAATATCATTATGAATCTCTCCGATTGATTTCATTCCATTAATAACTTTCATCCTGCCATTCTGGTCAGCAATAAAAAGGTAGCCTGCCCTGACCCTCTCATAGAATGACGAGTCAGATCCTTCGATCCTGTCAGGATCAAAGTTCCTCATCAGTTTCTTTCTTCTGTCAGCTTCTTCAACGGTAATGTCGATAAAAAATGTGAGGTCAGGTACCGTCTCGCCGATTGCCAGACTGTTTATATGATTCACCGAATCAATATCAATTCCTCGGCCGAAACCCTGGTAAGCTGTTGTGGAATCATGAAATCGATCCGAAATTACATAGATTCCCTGATTAAGATAAGGTCTAATTTTTTCCCTGACAAGCTGAGCACGTGCTGCAGAGAACAGGAATATCTCCGTCTCCATTACCATATGATAATTTTTTTTATCGAGCAGTATCGATCGTACGAGCTCGGATATTTCTGTTCCTCCCGGCTCGCGTATTATTTCAACTTTTTTATCGTGGTCAATAAAATATTTTTTCAGCAGTTCAACCTGAGTGGATTTTCCGCAGAAGTCAATTCCTTCAAAGGTTATAAACATAAAGGAGAGTCTCCAAATTCAATTAAATTTTTTAATGATATATCTTAATCTTTCAGGTTTGATATGTTCAAGTGAGGTATTCTGAGGAACGTCCACTTTCGGTACTATGCTTCCGAGAGTATCAAGAACGATATCTCTGTAATTGACGTATGCTTTTATATTGCTCTTGTCCATCTTGCCAAGCAGATCTATCCCGGCTCTTATTCCTACAGTGATTTTGTTGGGAAGCAGAACAACCTCTCTGTCGATAGGCAGGTCAATTATCTGAACATCAATGTTATCAAAATTCTTATCAACTATTTTCTGCACATTAAGGTAAACCTTTACTTCTCTGTCTTTATATATAACCCCCGGAAGGTCTTCAAGCTGAACCTGTCCGGTGAGAATATCATCCAGTTTTTCAAACAATTTCCGCTTCGTATAAACAAAGTTTAGGTTTCTTACCACGCTCCTGGGTCCGTAAAGAGTAGTCGAATCAGGTACCACTTGTATGGGAGTTGCGAGTCCATAACCTGCTTTGAAATTCAGATTCAAATCAGGTACTATCGCAACTTTTTTCATAAAATCTTTTTCAACATAGAATGAAAGGGTATCAGGCATCATATCTATAACTTCAATATCCGATGAAAGCCACTGGTTCTCTCCCAGGAAATTATAAAGATTAACGTTGATTCTGCCGCTGTCTTCCACGGAGATGGTGTAGTCGGATTTTGTATTTAGATTTACACCGAGAAGCTTCCAGCCCTGACCCTTTAGCTTGACAGATATATTATCAGGTACTCTTGTTGCAGTGGAATATCCTGTGGGAAAATTCACCAGCTTCACAGGCACATTCACCGTAGCGTAATAATCATTCGAAAGCGAGATAGAGATCCATAATATTATTGAGAAAATAAATGAAAGGATTACTATGTGCAGATTTTTTTTCATCTCTTAAATATAAATAAAAAAACTCCACGGTGAAGCGGAGTTCTCTTGCATAAATATAAACACAATTTCTAAATTATTTTTTTGAATAAATCCAGAAGCTCTCTTCTGTTGGCACGTGAAATCTCCCTTCCCTGAATAGGAAATCCTTCCAGAGCACGTGCTGTTTTTCTCAGGTTATGGACATTAAGTTTTTCAAGTTCTTCCAGATTAAGTTTGCTCTGTGCCTGAACTGGTTCGCGGGCCGGTTCAGCAGCCGTTTTTCCCACCGGTTTGGTCGGTTTTATTTCCTTAGGTTCTTTAATTCCAAGTGCTTCTCTCCTTAATCTCTCAAGATGATCTGTGACAGAGAAAAGATTTTCGTCCGATTCCTTCTTGGGTTTCGGTGCTGAGGTCTTAACGGGTTTAGATATCGGAGCTTTGACAGTAATGGTTTTGCGGGGAGAAGAAGATTTGCCAGACAATTCCGTAGCCTTAGGTATATCTTTTCCTGATAATTTTTCGTTTCTTTCCAGATCGGATATTTCTTTTTCTGAACCTTTATTTTCTTCTGCTGTCATTCCTGAAGGTTTTTCAGCCGCTTGCTCTTCAGCTTCAGGTTTTCCTGCTGCCGAAGGCTTTGAAGTGATAGCTTCCTGGACTGATTTCTCCATAGATGCAGATTTGTCTGATTCATCAGGTTTATTTTCAACTGATTTATCAGGATCTGTCTTTCTCTTTCTGGCGGATTTTGGTTCGCTGCCGCCATCGGGATCATCGTCATCTTTTATTTCAGGAAAAAGTGCGGTTAACTGCGAATCAGGCTGGGGAATTACATGGATTGAAACAAGTTCACCAATTCTTGCAGCAGCAGCCGCTCCGGCATCTACCGATGCTTTTACAGCTGCAACATCTCCGACAATCTTAATTGTAATCAGTGCAGGATTGGTTACCTCTTTTCCGATCAGGGTAACGTTTGAAGTTTTAACCATGGCATCTGCTGCTTCAATGGCCGCAACGAGACCACGGGTTTCAACCAAACCCAGTGCTTTTGGCATAAGTTACTTTCTTTTGGGCAGTATTGCTTCAACTTCGGTATGGGGTCGCGGAATGACGTGAACTGAAACCAATTCACCAACTCTCTGCGCTGCAGCAGCGCCGGCATCGGTTGCAGCTTTTACAGCACCAACATCTCCCCTGACCATTACGGTTACGTAACCGCCTCCTATTGTTTCTTTCCCAAGTAGTTCAACTTTTGCGGCTTTAACCATTGCATCGGCGGCTTCAACGGCGCCAACCAACCCCTTGGTTTCTATCATTCCGAGTGCATCAAGTGACATAAACGTGCTCCCAATTTTGAATTTATGATGTTCGAAAATAGCTTATCGGTTAATAAATGTCAATTTAAACTGTTAAGGTATTCCTGAAGAATTATTGCTGCAGAGTTCTGATCCAGAAGCCCTTTATCCCTTCGTTTCGATTTCTTCGTTACTGATTCAAGTATTTTCTCCCGTGCCATCACCGAGGTATACCTTTCATCCCACAAAATAACTTCTTTTTTGAATTTATTCTCAAGCTCTTTTGCGAATTTTCCGACCTGATCGGTTACATGGGATTTGCTGCCGCTTTCGTTTAATGGAAAGCCGAGAATTATCTTAGTAACATTTTTTTCTTGTATTACTCCGCTCAGTTCGTTCCAGAAATTTTTGTCGTTGATGAGAGTTTTGTACGGATAGGCAAATATTTTAAGCGGATCGCTCAGGGCTAGTCCGATTCTCTTTAGTCCATAATCTATCCCAAGTATCCTGTCCGGTTCATATAAATCATTATCCGGCATCAGGCTCCTTCAAAACGTTCAACTGAATAAATACCTTTCAGCTTTTTCAGTCTTTCTATTATGCGCGAGAGATGATCCAGGTTATGTACGTACAGGGTGACGTTTCCTTCAAACGTTGAGTCACCGGTATTTATATTGATGGATTTTATATTCGTATTCTGGTAGGCTACTATAGCATGCGAAATTTCATTCAGAAGTCCTGGTGAATCTTCTCCCATAACCGTCAATCCTGCCACGAAAAGATTTCCTTCTCCCTCGGGCCACTGGACCTGTATCAGTTTGCTGGGATCATTTTCTGAAATTCGGATCAGGTTGGGACAAGTTTTCCTGTGTATTTTTATTCCTTCGCCAATGGTAATATACCCTATCACGGGATCACCCGGGATGGGGTTGCAGCATTTAGCATATGAGTATAGTATTTTTGTCTTCTTGCCTTCAACCAGAACCCCGCCAATATCTCCCCTTGCCACATTGGCAAAATCTTCAAATTCCATTGATGTAGCCGGAGCAGTCTCCTTCTTCTCCTCTTTGGATTTGGTGGCAGTAAGGACTTCATCAAGGTTCACTTTTCCCTGGGCGATGGATTTAAAGAAATTCCTGGTGTTTTCAAATTTCAGATCTGAAGTAAGTTTTGAAAGATCGTCGGGCGTAAAAGATAACTTCATTTTCTTTATCTTCTTTTCCCATATCTCTTTTCCGCCTTTTACAATATCCTCTTCTTCTTTGTTTATCCACTTTCTTACAGCTGATTTTGCCTTATGGGTTACAACGAATTTTATCCAGTTTTTGTTAGGATGCTGATTCTTGGAAGTGATTATCTCAACCTGATCCCCGCTGTGCAGAATAGTATCAAGTGGCACGATCCTGCCGTTTACCTTTGCTCCGATACAATGGAAGCCTACCTTCGAGTGAATTTCGAAAGCAAAATCAACCGGAGTTGAATGTAAGGGGATCCTCCTAAGGTCTCCTTTTGGTGTAAAGACGTAAATCTCGTCCTGATAAAGGTTTAGCTTAAAACTTTCAAGTAAATCTTTCCTTGCATCATCCCTGGAAGCATTCTCGAAGATATCTCTAATCCAGTTTACCCAGTTTTCAAGATCTTTATCGCTGGCCGATTTACTTTCCTTATAACGCCAGTGGGCTGCCACACCTTTTTCGGCCACCTCGTGCATTTTGGTTGTCCTTATCTGTACTTCCACCAGTCTGCCTTCGGGTCCAACAACAGTAGTATGAATAGATTGATAGTTGTTGGTTTTGGGGATAGATATATAATCTTTAAACCTATCAGGTACAGGCAAATAAATCTGGTTTACAATGCCCAATGTGGTGTAGCATTCATTCGTATTTTCCGTATCCAGGATTACCCTGATTGCAAAAAGGTCATATATTTCTTCAAATGGTTTATTTCGCCTTACCATCTTCCGGTAGATAGAGTATAAATGCTTCGGTCTTCCGCTTACCTCATAACTGAACTTATATTCATTCAGCTTCTCAACTATCGGCTCGGAAAATTTCTTTATATAGCTTTCGCGCTCTCTCCGTTTGTTTTTTACCTTATCAACCAGCTCTTCGTAAGCTTCTCTGTTAAGGTATTTAAATGACAGATCTTCAAGCTCCCATTTAACCCGTCCTAGCCCAAACCTGTGTGCGAATGGAGCATATATTTCCAGGGTTTCCTGGGCAATTCTTCTCTGTTTATCGGGATTAACAAACTCAAGGGTTCTCATATTGTGAAGCCTGTCAGCGAACTTTACAAGTATTACTCTAACATCTTTCACCATTGAGAGAAGCAGCTTCCTGTAGTTTTCTGCTACCGTAATTTCCTGACCCTTAAATATTCCGCTTATCTTGGTTACACCATCAACAATTTCTGCCACCTCTTTTCCGAATTCTTTTGAAAGCAGATCCAGGTTCAGTTCAGTGTCTTCCACTACATCGTGGAGCAGGGTGCTTGCTATGGTAACATCATCAAGCGGAAGCTCCTGCGCTACAATTAATGCAACCTGATAGGGATGGGTAAAATAAGGCTCACCGGAGGCACGCAGATCGTGCTTATGAGCTTCGAGCGAAAATTCAAAGCTCTTCGTTATCAATGCGTCGTTCACAACTGAAAGGTTTTTATGACATACATCCAGCAGATCATCCAGCATTTTCTGGTATTTTGGTTCCAGTTTGCCCATTTATCTAAAGTCGTTAAAAATTAAAGTAATAATAACATACTATATTTATTAAAATTGTGAAAGTCAACAGAATGAAATTTGAACCGGTAATCATCTTAAAAGTTCCTTTTTTAATCTCTCAACCCTAACCAGCCTGTCTTTTAATCTCAAACGAACATCCTCATTTAACCTTGTTGAAAGGATTTCATCACAAAGTCGTAATGCCGGCTTTTTTTCATCCAGTGCAGCGTACTGCTGGGCCATAAGGTGTTTCAGTATAATTTCGTTATAATGATTCAGATTAACCGGAAGAGAATTCAGAATTTGTTTATAAACTTCAACAGCTTTCCGGGGGTCAATTTCTTCGAATGCTCTTCCAAGTCCCCATTCGAAGAACCTGCTCCCCGGATACTCTTTTAGCGCTTCTTCCGCAATCTCTGCAGCCTTATTATATTTCTTCTGATCAATATATATCCATATCAGAGAGTTCTTGGCAAGATAGGTATTGTAAGTAGAATACTTTATTGCTTTCTCGAGCAGCCGGATACCCTCATTCCTTTTATCTTCATAACCGGGAACCCAATCAAGAAATTCTGTCTTTCTGCTCTCCCAGTATTTGTAAGTGCCGATGGCGATGTATGCCTCATAAAAATTCGAGTCTTGTGCCGCAAGTTCACCAAAATCATTCAATGCGTCGGCGCCAGATGATAATGAACTCAGCCATTCTCCATTGAGCGCCTTAAAGTAGGCAAAATAGCCTTCAGAAAGACTGAGAAAGTAGAGGTTCCAGGGATTTCTTTTATCGGATTCTATAAGATTGCGCGACTGATCTTTAGCCAATTCAAGAAGTGAATCTATCGCCGCTTCATCGTAGTCTTCACCGTAATCATACGACCTGGCAATTTTCACGGCTGCTATATAAATCTTTCCTAGTGGAAGCTGCGGATAGGTTTTATCGAGGGAGTTAAATGTTTTTTCGGCTTCAGGATATTTTTGAAGAATTATTCTGCTTATGCCGTATTTTAGAGAAGAATCAACAGAGGGATTTGGAAAGGTTTGGGCCGTAATGCGGCATGGTAAAATAAATATTGCAGCTAAAAGAATTATTTTCAGAGACCTGCTCCTATGGTTTACGCCTGGTGCAGGCGCAGCATTCACATTAAATAAGATGAATTCGGCTCTGACGCTAATGATTTGTTCTTTTCATCAGAGCGTTCCAAACGTTCTATCACCCGCATCTCCAAGACCCGGAAGTATGTACCCTTTATCATTAAGTCCCCTATCGAGCGCTGTGGTGAATAGCTCGATGTCGGGGTGTTTCTCAAATACCTTTTTAATCCCTTCAGGGGCGGATACGAGTGAAGCAAAAGTAAAGTCGCTTATACCGTGGTTTTTCATTTTGGTTATCGCTGCCGTTACGCTTCCGCCGGTGGCCAGCATAGGATCAAGGATGATAATTTTTGTATTTTGTTTGGTTGAGGGTATCTTGAAGTAGTATGTGTTCGGTTCGAGCGTCTTTTCATTTCTTTCCATCCCTATATGACCCACCTTCGCATCCGGAATCACCTCAAGGAACCCGTTAACCATTCCAAGTCCTGCTCTCAGTATCGGTACAAGTATGATCTCCTGCAATAGCCTGAACCCCGTAGTTTTTTCGAGAGGCGTTTCAACTTCGATTTCCTGCAGCTTAAATTTCCTGCTGACTTCTATTGCAAGAATTATTGAGAGTCGATTAACAGCTGCACGAAAGAATTCGGGACTGGTATTTTTATCTCTCAGCTGAGTTATTTCTCTTTTAACGATAGGCGAATCAAGAAGTGTTAGATTTTTGTATTCCTGTTGATAATTCATTGAGTTCATAGAATATATTATTTAACCTTTCTTCCCAAAATAGATAAAAGATTGATTAAAGGTGAAAGAGGAGGCGTATAGTTATAATTGATTCGCCCTAAAAAGTCAGCAGAAACTTTGAGCTTTATCAGCGAACTTATTAAATCTCCGTAACCGGCTATTTCCCTCCCGCCAAAAAACACAGCACCGAGAATCTGTTTATTCACTGCATGGTAAACTATCTTCCCGAATACCTGCTCACTTCCCGGCATCACTTTCACTATGTTCGGTGCTTCGGCCTTTACGCTTTTGCATGGAATTAAATTCTCCTTTGCCTCTGCTTCTGTAATGCCTACAGAAACCTGGAACTTATTTATAATTTTAACCGCGATATTTTTAACCACAGGTTCCGTATATCCCGATCCTCCTGCAGCATTTTCGCCGGCAATATGGGCGAAGTCGTGTGCAATGGAAGCTGTTGGGAAATAGTCATTCTTCCCGGTAACCTTGTTGATTATTTCGATGTTATCGCCGCAAGCCAGGATGTTTGAGTCCGATGTTTTGAGAGTTCGGTCGACTTTTATTCCTCCTTTGCCGGAGATCTTCAGTCCTGCTTCTATTGCAAGTTTATTATCAGGAGAAAAACCCACTGCAGATATTATGAGTCCCGGTTCCAGTATCCTTCCATCTATGTTTACTGATCTGATAAAACCATCAGCGGAATTAAGCGACATTTTTTTATAACCGCCATGAAAAACTATCTTATTTTTATTAAGAAGTTCAAGGATAAGTTTACTTACCTCGGGTTCGGTATAAGGAAGAGGCAGCTTTGCCTTTTCAATAAGGGTAACATCGATCCCCCGCTTTTGAAGGGCGTCTGCTGCTTCAAGTCCTATATACCCTGAACCGAAAATTACGATGGAAGAAATATCTCTCGACTTTATGAACTCCATTACGTTCTGAAGGTCGGCAATGTTTTTTAGGTTAAATACATTCGGAGAAAATTCCGGGAATCCTGGAATCTTAACAGGAATTGAACCTGTAGCAAGGATAAGTGAATCGTAACTCTCTTCATACTCTTTTCTTATCTTGCCGTTATATACCCTTATTGTTTTTTTAACGCGGTTGATGTCAAGAACTTTACAATTGGTAAATACTTTTACTCCCTTTTCTTTTCTGAAATCTTCGGGAGTATAGATGATGATCTCTTCGAATCCGGAAATCTCGCCCGAGAGTACATAGGGAATCTCGCAGGTTCCGGTTGATATATAGTCGCCGGATTCAAACATCAAAACTTCTGCATCAGGATTTACCCTTTTGGCTTTCGCCGCCGCAGCCGGTCCAGCCGCGTTTCCGCCTATCACTATTATTTTTCGGGGCTTGAACACTTCTATTTTTATTTGTTCTTAAAACTTAAAGTAAAAGGTACACCGGAAAATCCGAATAGTTCACGTATCTTATTTTCAAGAAATCTTTTGTAAGATTCCTGTATCTCCTTGGGATAATTCGAAAAGAAAAGAAAAACCGGGTAATTATCTCCCACCTGGGTTATATATTTTATTTTCACTTCTTTACCTGTATGGGATGCGGCCGGAGGATTTCTTTCAATCTCTTCAAGAAGCCTGTTGTTAAGCTCGTTCGTTGGAATCTTCTTTTTTCGTTCGGCACTTACCTCTTTTGCAAGGTCAATTAATTTGAAAATTCTCTGCTTGGTTAGCGCGGAGATAAATATCATAGGGAAATAACCCATTCTTCCCAGTTTGTCTTTTATAGCCAGTTCAAACTGCTTTGCGGTGTTAGTATCTTTTTCAACAAGATCCCATTTGTTAACGGCGATAATAATTCCTTTTCTCCATCTGACGGCCTCATCAATAATCTTCTGATCCTGCTTATCTAGCCCTACTTCTGCATCTATCATCACCACAGCAACATCGCACTCCCCGATTGAGCGGAGTGTTCTCAGCATCGAAAAGAACTCTACACTTTCCTCTATGCGCTTCTTCTTCCTTAGTCCCGCTGTATCTACCAGGATAATTTCCTCACCGTAATACTTAAGAACAGAGTCAAGACTATCGCGTGTTGTTCCCGGAATTTCAGTTACAATGCTCCTGTCGTATCCAAGCAGGGCGTTGGTGAGAGACGATTTACCCACATTAGGCCGGCCGACAACAGCGATTTTTAACCTCGTATCTTCCGAATCCTTTTCCATTTCGGGAAAATCATTAGTAAGGTCATCAAGGAAATCTCCAATCTTCCTGCCGGCGATTGCCGAAACATCATAAACTGTATCCACACCGAATTTATAAAACTCAGCAGCCATTGGCTCATATTTCTCTGAATCTACTTTATTAGCTAAAAGGAAGTATTTCTTTCCTGAATTCCGAAGCATTACAGCAATCTCTTCGTCCACAGGTGATATCCCCGTACGTGCATCAACAAGAAAAATTATTGCGTCGGCCTGGTTTATTGCTATTTCAACCTGCTCACGAATGGCCGTCTCGAATAAATCACTGGAATCGGGTACATATCCTCCTGTATCCATCAACTGATACTTCTTGCCCACCCACTCAGCCTCACCGTAGTTCCTGTCGCGTGTCACGCCGCTTACATCATCAACAATGGCATCTCTTTTACCAATAAGCCGGTTAAAAAGAGTTGATTTTCCTACGTTCGGTCTTCCTACTATTACAACAATTGGTATTTTCATATATATAAGTTTAATTATTCAATGGTTAAAATATAAAACTGTTCACTTTAGCATCAAAGGAAGGAGGGTTATCCGGGCAGTTAAAATAGACTGTTTTCTGTTTAAATCTTCAACACGTATGACAAAATGGCAGACTACTTATTTATGACGGTTAAGGGTTGGGGTTATGCCGTATTTATCTCGGAGTTGAACTCATAATGAGACACTGTAAAAACCGTTAAAATTCGCAATATTCGCATGTTGAAAAATTCAATAGTATGACAAAATGTCAGTGTCCCAAAATGAAATCATTTATCAAATCCTAGAAACTGAATTTCAGCTTTAAGGTTGGAACGAGTTCAATATAATCTGCGTACTGCCTGTTTTCAACAGTAACCCGGGCAACAAGTTCTTTGTTGTAGATTGTTGTGCTCCAATAAGCGTCCATTGCACTAAGAAAGTGATTTATGTAAATCCCTATTACGGCTTTGGATGCGGTATTGAAATAATCATTAGCGGTTGCCCTCATTCCTGTATACTGGTGAAACAGGGGTGAAACATTGAAACCAAGGTCAGAAGTATAATCCGCCCAGCCGGCTCTGAATTGATGATACTTCCCGATCATTTCATAATACTGCTGTTCTCCATAATATGCTAGCTGGTGCGAAAGTTCGGAATGTTGAGCTTCAACCGCATGAATATCGTTAAAGTTAACTCTCTGCCACGGTTCTAATCCGGGAGTGTTTTCATCAATTGGTATATTTGCCTGGTATGTAGAATTCAGCCATTCAGCATAACGCACCGCACTCCACCCTGTTGTACCAGTAACATTGTCGGCAAACTTCTCAAACGCGGTTGTTGCGTCGTTACCTTTACGGTCATAAATAACAGCGGTGGTAATTACGGCTGCTTCCACTGCAACAAAGATTCCGGCCTTCCAATAACTTTCCGCATAAAATTCACCGGCACCGGGAAGGATCAAAGAGAAAAATGCTCCGAGCCAGGGTGATTTAATGTCTTTATAATGTGGGTTATATTTTAATACTTTAATCTCTTTCTCCACAGCATCAAAAGCTATTTGATTATCCAGCTGCAGGTTGCCGGATAGGACTACTCCTGAAGAATTCTGTTTATTAAAGTTAACCGAAAGCTGACCTGGTTCACCGTTACCCTGTGCAAATGAAAGCCCGGCAGCAATACAAATAATAACGATAAGAAGAAAACTCCTGCTTTTCATGATACCCTCATAAAATTATTGTGTCCTTAAATATCGAATCCGAATAATATTCCACCGTAAAATCTCCATTCCTTCCCATAGACAATATCTTCATTATTAACTTTTCTTGTCACTTTATCAAATCCGTACGATGCATTGAAAAATAGGTTTGTCGGGAACAGGTAATATGAATTCATCTGAACCCTCAGCTCAACACCGGCACCCTTCTTAAAGGTATCGAGAGCGGGAATCTTTCCATTCCATGCATTCCCAAGGTCGCCGTAGAAAGCCAGAAAAATCTTATCAAGATAAATGTGTCCCAACCTCGCATCGATCTCCCTGAACAAAGGGAACCGGTATGTTAAATTCAGCCAGGCAATTTCATTACCGCTTATCGCATAAAACGGGTACGCCTTCATACCAACAAGACCGCCAAGATAAAAGTCGAAGAAATCCGGAACCTGGGGGCCAAGTATCGTTCCCCCTCTAAACTGTGCAGTCAGAGTGTGTGCCCTTAATGGAAGCGGAAAATGAAGCTTCGTGTTCAGCTCAACTCTATGGAAGTTATAATCATTATATTTTGGTTTAAGAACCCCGCCCTCAACTGTGTACTCGCCTTCGGAATTAAACTTATTGAATTCATAATCGTATTTAAAATTAACCTGGGCACCTACAGGATTTATCTCCATATCCTTCGATGGAAGTATAAGATCAAGGTTGTAGCTAAACCTCAGATCTCTTCCGATAAAGTATTCATCATTGGATGTGGGATAAAGTATAGAGGTGTTAGGGAAGATAAAACTGTTCAGGGTTGCCGTGTAGCGGCTCCAGATAAACCTGAATTCAACATTCTGATTACGTGAAATAATACGGTGCTTCGCTGCAAGATCAACTTCAAAAAGGTTATAGGCAATATCGGTATTAACAATGTCATCATAATGCACGTCCCCGTTAGGAAGCGTATCAACACCGAAAAATATATCAACATCAGATTTACGGCTGATGTTATATAGTTCAAGCGACAATTCGGGTTTTATTCCGAGATTAAAAAGCAGCGGCAGCTTGTTCCTGTATTCGAAAATCAGGAATAGATCCCTCTCCATTCTTGCATTGATTGATCCTCCCGCGAATAGAGAATAGCGGTTCAGCATATCACTGGATGAGACATATACCCCGGGTTTCAACTTCTCAACGAAACTGTTTCCTGTATTGTAGTTATCAAAACGGATGAACGGGAAGAAGGATAACCTTGAGAATGCACCGCTGTATTTTTCCTTTTTGTAATCAGGTGTTTCGTAATCGTTGTAGTTCCTTAAATGATTTATATCGAAATTCGCAAGGTCGCCCTTCGGTTTGTCTTTCCCAAGCGGTGGATTATCCGTCCAGACGTATTCTTCATCCTTTTGTACTTTCGACTGTTCAGCAGAAGTTATTTTAAATATCTTATATCCTCCCGCAGTATACCCGGCATACAGTATATCGCCGTTATCGGATACTGAAGGCATAAACGCTCCGCCGAGAACATTCGTCAGCCTCGTCTTCTCTCCTGTGGAGAGATTAATTTTATATAAATTAAATATGCCGGTCTCATCCGAAGAATAAATCAGGCTGCCGTCAGAGGCAAAATCCGGATTCCTTTCATCGCCCTGTGTGGCAATTATATTCTTATAATTACTTCCGTTGGTATCCACCCTGGCAATATCTCTACCGTGCGTATAAGAATAATCGAACGCTATATATGAATCATCATTGAAAAATTTCGGGTTATAAACCTGTTCACCATTCTCAAAGAAAGTCAGCCTTTTAAAATTCTTACCATCAATGTCTACTATTCCCAGGTTAGTTGTTCCGTCTTTCTCGAAAAGGAATACTATTTTTTTACCGTCGTGTGATACAGCAGGCTGGTTTGCCCTAAGATCGTGAGTGAGCCTTGTTTCCTGGTCCTTATCGATGTCATATATATAAAGATCGTGTACGTTATACCAGTTAGGATTTTCATCAGTCAGTTTCGAGTAGATAATTTTATTTTCATTGCCAACCCAGCCTATTGTTGATCTTACTCCTGTAACAAGCTCCCTGTCTTCATCGTTGGCTGCATCGTGAAGGTAGATTCCTGCAGGTGCAAAATAATCTGAAGATTTATTTGAAATATAAACAAAACGTTTACCGTCTTTCGACCAGATGGGATAGAAGTTTCCGAAACCTTCATCTTCAACAAGGTCACCGGTTACAAGGTTATTAAGTACCTCAGCCGACCGTTTCTTATAATCTGAGGTAACATAGTTCCTCCACTCGTTGTAGATTTCATCACCGTCTTTACCGAGTACGTCCTTGAAGGCTGCATCAATTGTAAAGTTGGTAAGCTTACCCAGGGCACGGGTAATTTCTTTCAGTTTTTCCTCACCATACTGCTGGGAAATGTACCGGGTAAGGGCAAAACCTGCATTGTAAACAGATTCATTGCCGAGACTGGTTTTCCCGAATTCACCCATCTCATTCCACGTAAGCATATTCCCGTTCAGCGCATATTCCCTTAGTATCATATCCCTGTGCGTATCCCATTGGTCATAGTTAAACTCTTTCCTCATATACTGAGCCGTTCCTTCTGCGAACCACGCAGGCATATTCACAAATGACAGCGGATAGGATACGATGAAGTTCGGGTAGCCGTATAGGATATCGGGTCTTCTTTCATCTTCATAGTTCAATACCTGCAGAAATACGGCGGGTATGCTGCGTGTCATTTTCATAGACGACTGGATCTGAACCATATGAGTGAATTCGTGAGAGATAACATTTCGCAGCCAGTTGTGTGTACCACGAAGATCAAAGTCCAGCGCGCTTGTCCAGATCTCAATTTTATTATCAAAGAAATAAGTTGCACCGTTTGAATAATCATCTATATCCTTAATAACAAAATGAACCGTTCCGGGATCGTAATCATATAAAGAAGTAATGGGGTCCCAGACCTCATCTGCAATTTTGCATACTACGCGTGCAGTTCGTTCAGCGCCTTCATGGAAATGGACTTCTACATGCTTTCCTTTAATAGTATACCAGTTAAGCTCAGGATGAAATTCTGTAAACTGGCCGAAAGCTGTAAAACTTAGTAAGAACACAAATGTAAGAGAAAGAAATATTTTCATAGAAAGTTTAATTCATTTTGGATTTAACTGAACTGATAAAACAGTTTCGCTCATATCTGGCAAGTTAATGAGCTTGTTGAAGTGATTATATTATTTCACAACAGCAATTTTTATTATTTTGGAATCAGTTTTACCGCTGACGCCTGTGACTTCAATCCTTGCAAGGTACACCCCGCTCTGGATGTCGCCTACATTCCAAACAGTCTCGTTATCCAGTCCACCCTGTGCATCATCATTAAGCTCAGCAACATAATCTCCTGCAAGATCGAAGATCTTAATATTAATCTTTGCATCCTCGGAGACATAATACCTTATATATGTCTGGTTGTCATAAACAGGATTGGGATAATTGTAAGCTTTGTCGGCCGGGAAAAATCCTGCAGTAAAGTTCTGCCTCGAAGCCGCTTTAGCAAAAGAGCTGTTCTCAGGATCTCCGTATTCACCTCCCCAGAAGATATTGCCCTCCGTCAGTCCAATATTCCATGCTGACAGGTTCATATCGCTGTTAAATACTGCAAGTGAAATTTTTCCATTGTCCTTGTATAAAATAGGATAGGCAGAAAGTTCGGCACCTGTCGAGATAGGGAATCCATATACTGTTTTCCCTGTTCCACCATCGATTGCAAAAATTCTACCGTCAACTGTCGAAGCAATTATTTCTGAATTATCGTTACCTTCAAAATCGGCCGCGAGTATATTTCCGCTAAATTCCCGACTGTCAGGATCTTTAAAGGGGAAATTATCAGCAAGTGATCCGGTTAAATTCCTTACCTCAATAGTTTCACCGTTATTATAAATTATATAGTTCTCACCGTCCTGTTTTAGATCGGCTATTGCAAAAGAATTTATTTCCGCTGAGCCCGATACATTCCATTGAGTCAGAATTTTACTTCCGGAGATAACAAAAAAGTTTTTTGAACTTGTCAGAATAACAGCAATATAATTACCGGATCCGTCTTTAGTAATTTCCAACTTAACAGGTGTTTCATCCCTGAAGTTCACACTATTACCCTCGTTGTCCTGGTAGCCCTTATAGGGTTCTGTTCTGTTTACCGAAGAAAAGATTGCAGCAATAAAACTGCTGTCGGCTGCAATCTGTTGTACAGTTAGACCTGCGCCATATTCCAGACTGTCCTGTATTTGCATTGCAGTGGAGGGAAGCTCTGCCGGCTTATACATAACAATTTTTCCGTCGGAAGTTCCGATTAGTATCTGAGGCTGGTGAGTATCAGGCAGGTATCTGATAACAGGCGGTGTAGTTATTACATCATTTCTGGTCAAAAAGGTCAGTAATGGTGTTGTACCATCAGTAATGTATTCAGCAAGATGTCTCCCTTTTGTACCTGCAATATGTTGAACATTCGAATTAGTGAATGCGGCAATCTTACTGGAAGAAAGACCGCCTATGTAAGGCATAGCCTCGGCACCGCTGCTGTTCAGCAGGTAAAGTGACGAATCGGTCTCTAGTCCAAATGTAAAATAGTTTTGAATTGCGGTAAGATAAAACTTACTCCCTTCGTACCCGGTATTCCTGGAGAATATCGGAACGATTGTAGAGTCACCATATGAAATACTAAAACTCATTGTATTGCTGATATTGGAAAAACCGGCCATAGTGATTAGACTATTTGCACCGGAGTTTGTAATAGCTGGCGGTCTGGTATCCTTCGAAAATTTATTTTCATATAGTTCTGAAGGATTATCGCGGTACCAGAAATCCTCGGGACCTCCTTCGCCGATAACCACGTCACCAAAAACCGTTGTAAACTGTTCACCGATATCCTGAATACCATCGGCTTCTTCTACATCAACACCGCGATTATACTTATCAGTATTTATTTTATTTGAGGCAATTTTTGCATCTATAACATTCTGATCTATATGCCATATAACAATTCCGTTTCCCGGCACTGCCCAGTCGAACTCATCCACGTCCGTCACCACACCGTCCACTGAATCCACATCGTAGCTGTAATATCCTGTTGTATCCTTTGTGAAAGTTCTTGTAAAGGTAGTACCATTAACCTGGTAGGTTATTATTGAACCGTCATTGTTAACATCCCTCTCCCTGTTCTCAACCAGGTAGTATTCAGTGGAGTTTATAGGAACCTTAAGGATGGTCGTATCGCTTAGACCGGCAGCCTGGTCAGCGGTTAAGTTCACAGAGTAATTTCCGGGGTCAATTTCAACCGGCTGAGCCCATCCAAGAAATATTTTTTCCCATGCAGAAGGCTGTGGTGGATAAATTCCGTTATAGGCAAAGATTGACTGCCCGTCCATCAAACCGAACCTGCCGATGGCGCTTAAACCCGTTTCTGTATTAAAAAGATCAGGAAGTCCGAGATAACTTCCTACACTCGCAGCAAGCAGACCGTTAATAGAAACCTGGAATAAAACAGACCCGCCGATCGATTCAATTTCCCGGCTTTCTGTTTCAGGAATTATCATGCTGTTCTTAATATTAAAGCTGCCCCCTGACACAGGAAATCCTGTAAAATCGGGACCAAGTACATTCTGCAGGGCATTCAGGCTGAGGTAGACTGAAGGCAGATCATTCTCATTCCCTATACTTCCGGGAAGTGAGATATCCCGTCCTACACCGGCGTGAAAAATTGTAAAGATATCATAGTTGGAAAAATCAAAACCGGGATTCATAGCGTCTGCTTTCTGCCAGACTTCCTGTGAGAAATCTACCAGAGAACTAAAATCATCTGAGTTATTTGGAGGTGAATAAATTCTCATTGTCTGAGATACTGAAAATGTATCAGGCAGCACTGTGTACTGGATAAAAAGCTGTCCGTTAGAAACCTTTTCAAAGTAATTCTTAATGAATTTCAGGTGTGCTTCAAAATATGATTTATCGTGAGGTAAAGGATCTAATATAGTATTTCCGTAATCCTGCGAATAAATAGAACCGAATTTACCGTTTCCAAAAGTCGTTCCGTCACGGTCATTCTGAAAGCTGACCATTACCGCAAGAATTTTTAATGTATCACCGGCCGTAACTTCCGCCGGGTTTGAAGAAGGGAAAGGATTGATCTTTCCGATAAATGTTTGGGCAGTTAAACTGCCCAAACCAAATAGAATGAAAAATGTTAACGGGAATATTCTATGCATAAGAGATTAAATTCCTCTTGGCAGTCCATGACCACTTTCAGGAACTCCTCCCCATCCTATCAACACACTGAACCTTAAAGTATTTGACAGAGGGTGATTCTCTCCGCCCGGGAAAACATCGGTGGTAATATAACTGAAGTCGAATCCGTAGATATCATACCTGATACCGGCACCGAAGGTTAAGAATTTCCTGTTACCGTAAGAAGGGTCTTCATAGAAATAACCCGTTCTAAGAGCAAACAGAAAGTCGCCCGGCTCACCATACCAGTATTCAAGTCCCATTGAAGTAACAATGTCTCTCAGTTCTTCACTGAAGGGTTTGTCACCCCATGATGTAAAAATTGCCTGGTAGAACTCTTTTGAAGCGCCTGAACTATCCCTGCTTACAAGCAGCTTACTAAAATCCAGCGTATATGTAAGAGAGTTAAACTCATCATCAAAGATCCTGTATGCAAAACCAAGGCGGAAGTTTGTGGGTATCGGATCTGCCTGTGCCTGGTCTATATAATAGATCTTTGGACCAAGATTGCTCAGGTTGGCTCCGATGCTCAGTTTGTTGCCTATGTCTTCATCAATAAATGGAAGAACCAGTTTTTCTGGTCTCCACATTGCGGCAACGTCAAAGCTGACTGAAGTAGCAACACCTTTACCCTGCTCGTCGCCTGCGCCTTTATCGGCAAGACGGCTGTGGATAATCCTGAAGTTAAAACCTAAACCCCAGTCAGATGAGAGCTTGGTAGCGTATCCCAGTGTAAGGGCAGCATCGAATGACCTGAAGGTTCCCAGTGGATCAGGCGACTGCTCACCTGTACGTACGAACTCTCCGAAGTTCATGTATGTGATGCTTGCGGAAACTGTGCCGCTAAGATCTTCCATATATTCCCTGTATGTCAGGTAATCGTAGAAGAGATCAAGATTG
The DNA here is from genome assembly GCA_963839165.1 of uncultured Bacteroidota bacterium. Lineage (GTDB taxonomy): Bacteria > Bacteroidota > Ignavibacteria > Ignavibacteriales > Ignavibacteriaceae > DATFVA01. The sequence continues at coordinate 186,139 of CAWIUG010000049.1, forward strand.
AATTGAGGCAGCCAGTTACTGTGAGTTATACTTAACTCGGTTCCCGTCTGAAAGGCGAGACCAGCCGGATTCCAGAAAATAGCCGCAGAGTTATCTGCCAGCCCGGCTCCGGATTCACCCAGACCGCCTGCCCTGGAATCAGGGGCTAACAGCAGAAATGGAACAGCGGCTTCTCCTTGTGCATGCGTAACTTGCTGCATTCCCATAAACATAACGCTGACCATCAATAGCCTGAATATGGTTTTCATTTTATATTACCTCCGATAAATAATGATCTTATTATTCTTATTATCATTTCTAACTATCATTTATAAAAAATATGAAATATAAAGTTAAATATTTAACCTGTATAAGTCCAAAATTAATTCCCCTACCTGATCACAGCTAGTTTACCTAAAACGCTTTTCGTGAAATTCCCGTCGAGGTTCTTTACAATGATTTTATACAGGTAAGTGCCGTTTGCTATTATGTTCCCGTCCTGATCGCGTCCATCCCACGGTATTCTTACAAACTTGTCAGTAGTATGGAAATTCTCAATTTCCCTGATAAGTCTGCCGCTCACAGTATAAATTTTTATCCTAACTTCCGCATCATTGATCTGGTTTCTCTGGAATGTAAAAGTTGTATGACCCGCAAAAGGATTGGGAAAATTATATACGTCCCTTATTTCAAGATCATCTCCGCTAACCACTGAAAAATAAACTGTCTGCGTACTGAAATTATTGAAGACGTCCCATGCCTTTACCTTGAGTGAATAATTTCCCTGGTCCAGATTACTGAACTGGTAGTTCACTTCACCCGATCTGCCTCCGGCATCGAGGTCACCAGTAAAGTACCTGGTAAAATCAATTGGGTTTTCCTCCTGGTTGTTAAGAATTCCCTGGAGTTGATGCCCTATGCCGGTTCCTGTTGTGTTCAAGCCCGTTTCATCAGAAAGCTTGATAATGAGATTGGAGTTGGGACTGATCAGATTCGAGTTCAGGGCTGATGCATTGTCAAAGAAGATATTTATGTCAGGACCTTTACCGTCGTTTACTGAACTGGTATCCGTTCCACCGACAATGATTTTGTTTGTGAACCCCAATCCGTCTTCTGACGGGTTATAAAAATAAAATACTATTTTTCCATTTTGGTCCTGGTAAGAGATATCTTTAGGTACAACAAAATCAGCATTAAATCTTCCACTGTTAACCGAAACCTGCCCATTAAAAATTATTCCTCCCTGACGAGTAACCTGCTCATTATTCAGATTAGCTATCGACTCCGTTCTTTTTGAATCAAAAACTTCCAGGGTACCCTCTCCGTTAAAATTATTCCATAGAGTTGAATCCGGATGTAATACCCTTCCCGAGATCCTGGTATGACTCAATGCTTTAATCTGGATACCTTCTGTTACAGCCTGTCCGTTAATAGAATCTATTGCGGCATCATAAGCAGGATCCAGCAGCCGGACTGTAGGATCGCCGAAAATAACAAACTTTTTGGCATTTGTGTCTGAGTAAATTTGTTTAGCTTCATAAAGTGCCCGACCGATAGGTATTCCTCTTGTGGAGTCTATCCCGTTTTCCATCAGATATGAAAAATATGCATTCATTAAATTAACATTACCAGATTGATAAACTGGTCTTGTTGATGCTATTGAAGCAATAGCACCACCGCCGTTTTTCAATACAAGTTCTTCAGCTCCGCTGGTGAAAGCCGGATCGTCAAAATAACCGAAATCGCAGGTGGCAGCTGTGAGAAGAAAGTACCTGTCATTATGCAGCTGTGGAATCGATACTCCCTGTTCGAAAATATATTCATCTGTCCAGAGATACGGAGCCCCATGCCCGATAAAGTTAACGATCAGAGTACCCTCATTCATCGCACTGATTATTGCTTTATTCCCTGCCGGCATTCTCTTCCCTCCACCGGTAATTACTATAGGGAAGGCAGCCATATAAAGTTTATTAAAATTATACGATTGAGGTATTATATTATTTGCGAGATTCTCAGAAGCTGATGTAAAACCGATATTGGAATATACCGCACCCTGGTAAGCGTCATCAGCAACCAATGTAATTAAATTTCTCCAAAGACCTTTATCGCTGCCCGTCTCATAATGAATGATTTTATCAACAACATCATTGGCAGATTCCAGGGTTTCACAGGTGATCCTGCCTGTTGCAAGATCAACCTTGCCTTGAGGATCCGGATCAAGGTTTACAAAATAATCGTCTGATGAATAGCTGTTAATTTCATCAAATGATTCAACCGTTTCATAGGGTGGGAGGAAATTAGTATGATATCCCAGGATATCTTTATAATCAAAATTTCCTGAGCCAAAAAATAATACGTATTCGGGTGGTGTCTGCCAGTTATCAAAAGCATATTTAATAAAATCTCTTATACCTGTTATATCCGGAAGTCCTCCTGCAAACTCATTGAAAATATTATCGACGTCAACTACTTTTGTTGATATCTTATCAGGGGCCTGATTTTCCCTGAAATTTTTCAGCCTGTCCGCAGCTTCCCTGAAGTTTTTGTGCGTAATTATAATAAACTTTGCTCCGTCGGAAATTCCATGAATGTTTGAGTTTTCAGCTTCCTGGGGATTAACAGGGGTTTTATATTGATCATTGGTAACAGCTATATATTTAGAAACTCTGCCCTGCTGTTCGGCCGATTGAAAGAGGCATTCACTCCCACTGATCTGTGCATTCGTTATCTGCTTCATTCCGGAATAATCTGAAACATCATAAACTTTGATATTGCTGTTTGAAAACCCTGTAAGGTGATATTTTATTACTGAGCTTGTATCCTTTGAAAAGAAAAGAAGGAAATCATTAAAGGCTTTTAATTCTTTCTGATACAAAATTTCATAGTAATCAAGGTAGCCCTTTGCTGAAGGGGAATTGGGAGTAAAATTAAAATGAAGATTGCTTCTGTTGTCCGTCAGAGTGCCATTGTAGAAGACAGTTGTAGTGTACTGCTTGCCGTCAATGTATTCACTGATAGCGGTGGGCATATTAAGGTGCCAGATAAGGGAATTATTTTCATACACATCTATCGCTGTCGGGTTTTGTGCTGCTGTAACAAAACTCAGGTGATATTCTACAGGAACACCGTTAACTCTGCCGTCAAGTTTATTGGTGTAAGAGTGAGTCAAAACTACATTATTAAATTCATCACCAAGAAATTTACGTCCTGAATTCAGAATATTTATTTTATCATCCTCTCTGCTGACAAAAGCCCTGGTTGAATTCTGTTCATAGACTCCTGTCTGGTTGAGACTGGCTTTATCCGAAGCTCTCTTCCCAGCAGTCCCTCCTGATGTTATCCAGTAGAAGTTATGATTTGTATAGATATTAAATATCCGCTTTATCGCATTAGATGTAGTGTCGTAATCCCAGAAATTGTTCCCTCTGCCGTAAAATAATATATAATCACCCTGGTCGAATTTGCCGTCGGCTTCTCCTGTAACAATAATTGCATTTTCCACAAGATCTGCTGGTCTGTCAGCAGTAGGATTCTCGGGAAGAGGTTTGCCGCCATTATTGTATATCTTTATGGTGCGTGGATCAACAGAAGCCGGATCTATACCATATGATGAAAGCATTGAGTAATCTATTTTATAGATCCCCTCATCAGGCGCTTCAAATTTTACCCAGTGACCTTCAGCCAGAACACTATTGATGATTGATTTTTTCAGCGACTGTGCTTTTCTTTCATGAACCCAATACTTAGCCTCATCAAAATTAATTATCGTCCTGGCGGTAAAATTATCTGCTGGTTTTGAAGCGATCCTCTGCCTGCTGCTGAAGTTTATCCTGAACCTGATCGTTTTATAAAGCGTAACCGACTGCCCCATAGGATCAAACTCTACCGGATTGATCTGGATTGTCTGAACCGGCAGGTTTCTGACCAGCCCAAAATCTCCGAAGCTCACCAGTTCGGAGGAAGCCTTGTAATTGTAATACTCACTACTCATCTCAAATTCCGGCTCGGGTGAGATTCCTTTTTTAATGAATTTCGGAGTGGGTATTATAAGTCCTTTCATCTTTATTGAAGCAGATCCCAGGATCTCAATGGTATTGCCGTATTCGGAGGGTACTCCTATGTTTAGAGACCGAAAAGGAATTGCGGGCATTCCTTCGTTTTCGGGACCCGGGAAAGCTCCGTATTCTAGATTAACTTTCACAAAACTTCTGTCGCCGATCTTAATAACAGAGGTATCCTGGTAAGCAGGAGAATATTCTATAGTAATGGAATTTCTATCTGATGAGATGATTCTTACTTCCGGTTGGGCGAATATGGAAGCAGTAAAAAGAGATAGTATTATTAAGGAGAATTTGCCAATCATTAAATTTATCTAATTAACCGGTTTGTTAAAGGCTTCCCACTTCAGATAAAAAATTTTCCGTGAGCCAGTTTGTTAAGTTCTGTAGCAAATTCGCTGAATAATTCTCCTAATAATTTATCTCAATTTAGGCCTATTTTGGCTAAATTGTCAAGTCAATTAAATAATTTGTTTTCTTTGCAGGTCATCCAGTATCTTATGGGTGCTGTCGTATCTGAAAGAAGGGATATTCCTCTCATAAACAACTTCCCCGGTAGGACTTATAAGAACTAGTTTCCGCCTATTGATCGCAAGAAAATTAAGAGCGTTATAACTTCGGCTGACTTTCTTCCCGGGATCCGAGAGCATAGTGAATTGAATATTCATATTTCCGCAGAACGATTTATGGGAGCTGGCTGATTCTATATTTATACCCACAGGCCTTATGCCGGCCTGCTCAAACATTTTTATATTTTTCTGGTAGTTATCCAGCTGGGCCGAGCATACCCTGGAATTGTCTTTAGGATAAAAAACCAGCAGGATATAATGATCAAGGTTATTATATAATTCAAAATCTTCCCCCCGCTGATCTTTGAGGATAAAGTTTTCTGCTTTCTTAAACGGCATTTAAAGGCCTAATAGTTCCTTATTGTTTTTCATAGCATTTATACAAAACGCGATGTGTTCGTCCAGCGGCACACCGAGTTCCTCTGCTCCTTTAACAATATCATCACGGCTAACGTTCCTTGCGAAAGCTTTATCCTTCATCTTCTTTTTGACCGATTTAACTTCTACTTCGTCGATTGTCTTATTCGGACGCACATATGTAACCGCCGTTATGAACCCGGCAAGTTCATCGCAGGCATAAAGCGTCTTTGCAAGTTTAGAGTCACGGGGAACACCTGTATAATCAGCATGAGATAAAATGGCGTTTCTGAATGCTTCATCGAATCCTTTCTCTTTCAGGATCTCTGAACCTTTATAGGGATGCTCTTCGGCAGTAGGATATTTCTCATAATCAAAATCATGAAGGAGAGCAGCGTTGCCCCAGTACTCTGCATCTTCATTAAATTTTTCAGCATAAGCTTTTACACAAGCCTCTACAGCATATGCATGTTTAAGCAGACTATCGTTCTGTGTATACTCTCTCAGCAGGTTGTTACAGTATTCCCTGTCCCTCACTATATCTGACATACGTCCTCCTTTTATTCATTTGCCGGATTAAAAGATGGGCAGAGATTTCCTACAGCACACTTCAGGCATTTGGGCCTGCGTGCTATGCAGATCTTTCTTCCATGTGCAGCCAGCAGATGCGAAGCTTTAATCCAGTCTTCCTCCGGCAGAAGTTCTTTAAGTCTGAATTCAATTTTTTCAGGATCCGGTGAGTCAATAAATCCCAACAGATTCGACAACCTCTTAACGTGTGTATCAACCGCGATTGCTGGTATCCCGAAAGCATTTCCGGCAACAACCGACGCTGTCTTTCTTCCTACTCCCGGCAGTTTATAAAGTGCTTCAAAGTCGGCAGGCACCTTACCCTTATGTTCATCAACAAGAGCCTGGCAGCACTGCTTTATACTTTTTGCTTTCTGCCTGTAGAACCCCGTTGAATAGATATCTTTTTCGAGCTCCTCGCTTTTTACGTCAATGAAATCCTGCGGCTTTTTATATTTTTTAAATAATGTCTTGGTGACGATATTAACTCTTTCATCTGTGCACTGGGCCGAAAGGATCGTTGCAATAAGCAGCTGAAACGGAGAGGTAAAGTTAAGCGCGGATTTCACATCGGGATATTCCTTCTTGAGGATGGAAAATATTTCTGCAGCTCGGTCTTTTTCTGATTTACCCTTCATTTTTATCCTGGTTAAATTTTGGATGTTTATTCAGCAGTCTCTCCACCGGTTTATTATTTATAATGTGGCTCTGAATTATCTCCTCTACATCGTCAATAGTAACGTGACTGTACCAGATCTGTTCAGGGTATACAACGATACTGGGACCGAATTCACAGGCATCAAGGCAGCCGGATGAATTAACGCGTACTTTAGGCTTTAATCCCAGCTGCTTAACTCTCTCCTTCATTTTCGCTCTTATCTCAATACTTCCCTTATCTGAACAGCAGCCTCTTGGATCATCAGGGGGTCTTTTATTTTCACAGACAAATATATGTTTTTCGTATCGCTTCATAAAGAATGAACAATTTATAATGAATAATTAACAATTAGAAATTTACAATGAATAATAAACAATGTATAATAATAATTAGCGGCGGCATTTTAAAACGAAAAATGGGTGATAAAAAGGTGAGACAATTACTATAAATATGGGACAACTGAAAAACTTTGTAGCGCGTACGGGATTCGAACCCGTGATCTCCGCCTTGAGAGGGCGGCGTCCTAAGCCACTAGACGAACGCGCCTGTATATAAAAATGAACAATTTATAATTATCAATTTTTAATTATTCATTGTCCATTACTCTTGTTGCCTCGCCAGGGCTCGAACCTGGACTCTTCTGATCCAGAGTCAGACGTGTTGCCAATTACACCACGAGGCAATTTTATTTTCGAGCTTCAAAAATAAGATATTTCCTGCAATATAACCAAATATAAATATGGTACTGAATCATTTTTTCATACGGCAGTTTTCAAGATTTGGACCCCTTAATCATCCTCATCTGGCTTTTAATTTTATCAGGGTATATATATTTTAACTCTTATTACTACATCGAATTATTTATAATGAGAATATATACAGGGTTTTTAATTTTTCTACTGGCATCCATCCAGACGTTTTCACAGACATTTACCTACCAGCTTTCAATAGGTAAGTTCAAGAATGCGTCGGCATTTACAATAAATTCAGCGGGAATAATATATGTCACCGATGCGGGCTCAGATGAAGTATACAAGCTTGATACTCTCGGCAATTACCTGAAAGATGTAGGCGGTTACGGCTGGGATGAAGGAAATTTTGATCAGCCTGTGGATGTTTTTGCCAATCCGCTTAGTGTTTATGTATCCGACAAAAACAATCACAGGATCCAGCGCTTTGATAAGGACCTTAATTTTATTTCACTCCTTTATACCAGGGAAAGTGATGATGCTGCCGAAAGGTTTGGATACCCGCTGAGTGCGGTAGCGTCAAATCAGGGCGATCTTTTCATACTGGATTCGGAAAATAAACGAATTCTGAAATTCGACCTTTTCGGACATTTCATTCTTAACTTCGGAGGATTTGACGGGGGTACTTTTTCACTTAGAGAACCTGAACAGATGGCTGTCTCTCCTGCTAATGTACTTTTTGTAGTTGACGGCAGCAGTATCATACTGTTTGATCAATATGGTAATGGAGTAAATGAGCTGGAAACAGGAGTCGATCTGAAGAGTATAAACATTACATTTAACAACCTGCTTATTAATACCGACAAACTGATCCTGATGTCAAACCTTAAGTCGGGTTCATTTAAGTTTTCTGAATTAAAAACTGATGATCAACTTAACTCCCCTATTATCAGCAGCCTTCTCTTTAATGGTAAACTTTATATCCTTATGTCTGATCAGATAAGGATTTACAGCCTGGTGAAAAGTTGAGCGTAAAGGCTTTCTATATTAAAGTACTTCTCACAATAACCATCGCTTTGTGGTTCGCCGGATTGTTCTCCAACGTACTTTACAGTTATAGTTTTCCGGGAATTTTGCCTGGTTTGTTTCCAGATAAAATATATTCTCTCGTTTGTCATCAGGAAACTGATAAATCATTCTTTATTGACGGCTTTAAAATTGAAGTCTGCGCAAGATGCACCGGCATTTATACAGGGGCAGTTCTCTTCTCAATAGCTGGTTTATTAGTAAGCAAACTCAGACCCCGTGACAAAAAATGGCTTCTCTATAGTATGATTCCTATGGCAGCCGATGTGGTTTTATATTCTGCCGGAATATATGACTATACAAAGTGGATTGCTTTCAGTACAGGTTTGATTTTGGGATCGGCCTCCATTCTTTATATTTTTACGGGTATTGAAGATTATTTTTTAGAGTTTAAACTAAGTTCAAATGTCCAGTAAAACATACTTACCCTCCCTTGTGGCAGGATTCGGAGCGGCTGTTCTTACAACTGTTCCCGGAGTTAGAGAATTCGGCTGTTGCCTTATTGTTCCGATTGCTGTTCTGACCGCAATGCTTTTGTATAAAAAGACTCTTAATGACGATACTAGTATCTCAGTTAATACGGGACTATTAATAGGATTTCTTACGGGACTTTTCGCCGCTCTTTTTTCAACTTTTTTTGATGTTATTGTCACCCTCTTCACTCATACGAATGATTTTGTGGAAACTCTCCCGCAGACAGCTGAAGTACTCGAAAGTTTTAAATTCGGAGAAGCAGCAGAGCAGACCATTGCGCTAATGAACGGGATGGCGCAGCAGATAACCTCAACCGGATTTTCTCTTCTTTATACCATCTTTATCTTGATCAGCAACCTGATTGTAGATTCAATATTCGGACTGCTTGGAGGTCTGCTGGGTAGAATTATTGTTAACCGTAGAACCCCTGTCTGATAAAAATGATATCTGCATTTATATTTTTTCTTCACCTGGTTTTTACCCTCGTAGTATTCACTAAAAAATGGCAGAGTGAAAATCTGAAATCAGGTTTTCTGAACCTGGGTCTTATTGCTGTTTTGTTTGCGGTCGGATGGTCGATAACGGGAATCATTGCGAAAGCGGTAATGGAACCCGCCGGATTCGGATTGTATTTCGATAGGGATACTTTTTCACTTACATTGTTAACAGTTGGCGAGTTTTTCTTCTATAGGATTTATTATAGGGAACCCGAAACCAAAACACCTGAACCAGTAAATTAGTAGAACCACCCGCTGGAATTGTAATCTAACAACTCTTGCTATTTTGTCTCCCCTTAAAGTCAGCCTCTCCGTTATCTAACTTAACTCCTGATCTCTCCGTAGTTCTCAATGTAGCACTTTACTACAGTTTTCCCTTTTTTAGCTCCTCCGAAACTTCCGGACTCAATCACTCTTTTTACTTGAAAACCTTATTACAATTACTGTAGCCGGTATGGAAATACGATAACCGCAGCCTGCTCACTCTGCTTCTGCCCCGGTGCCAGCGCCTCAAATCTCCACTGTCTTAAAGAATTTATGGCCGCATTCTCCAGCCGGGTATCTGCCTTCGTGAGCGGAAGAATATTTCCTACGGTGCCGTCGGGAAGTATCGAAAACCTTAGCCTGATGTCTATCTCTTTGTTAACTCCCTCAGGATAATCGGGAAGAATATAACTGTAAATTCTTCTTGTACCCTGACCTCCCCAGTCGATATCGAAACCGAAGCTTCCTTCCCCCTCTGCCTTGTTTCCCTGTCCAACTGTTGTAACTTTTGAATTGGTGTTCTCTTCAGTTTCTGTTTTAACGGTTTTAGTCTCTTCTTTCTGCTTATCGGCAGGTTTAACTACATTTTCCTCTGAAGTATTTTTTGCTTTAGGAAGTTCTACTTCCTTAACCTCTTTACTTTTATCAACGGTTTCATTGGTTTCGGCTTTTGCATTTTCCTCAACCTTGTTAATCTGTGTACCAATAGCCCCCGATGAACCGGGTTGATTAGATTTGCCGAAAGAAAGTTCAACATATTCGCGGGGAGGATAATCCATTGAAAATTTTATCAGGAGAAGCAGGATAAAAATGATTATGTGAACAATCATCGAGATTGAAAACGAAATATGTCGTATTGAGTTATAAGTCATCGTTCTGAAGCTTTATTATAATTGTTCTTTTTCTGTCTGTATAGTGAATTTATCAATGTTTGTTGCTTTCGCCGCATCGATAACTTTTATTACAAGTTCTACAGGGACAGACTTATCTGCACGGATAACAAGATTCTGATCTTTCCCTTCCCCCTTCATAAGTGCAAGTCGTGCCGGCAGTTCATCTATAGTAACTTCATCTTTGCCTGCATAAATGCCTCCTGCAGAAGTCAGGGTCACTATCAGTTGGGAAGGTGTTGTCTGTTCATTAGTTTTAGAACCCGGGAGCTTAACTTTAACCCCTGTCTGAATAACAAACTGCGAAGTAAGCAAAAAGAAAATAAGCAGCAGCATAACTATGTCAGTCAGTGATGAATAACTGAAGATTGCCAGCGGTTCGTTTGATGTTTTGAATTTCATTTGCCTGCCTATATATCGATTTCTATTTCTTCTTCGAACTCCGACTGTGAAGCAGAGCTGTCCTGTATGATATCAACTACATCATTTGCTACTGTCTCCATATCGCCTACAAGCTTTTTCACTGCACCCAGAAAATAATTATAAAATGCCAGGGCGGGGATACCTACCATTAATCCGAATGCTGTGGTAAGCAGTGCTTCCCAGATACCGCCTGCAAGGTCGGAAGGGTTTGCAGAACCTGCCAGATCTTCTATGGTCATAAACGCGGTAATCATACCGGTTACAGTTCCAAGAAATCCAAGCAAAGGCGCTATACCGGAAATAGATGCAAGAACAGCCAGACCTTTTTCCAGTTTACTGATTTCCTGGCGGCCCGCATTTTCGATTGCCTCTTTCACTCTTTCATGTCCCAGCTTGTACTTCGTGAGTCCTTTCCTTATAATATTTGCGACGGGTGATTTCTCCTCCATACAGTAACTGATCGCGCCCGTAATATCTTTCTTCTTAAGCATTCCTCTTATCCTCACCATAAAAGCAGGAACATTTATTCTTGCTTTCCTGATTACAATATATCTGTCTATAATCACTGTCAGTCCTATTATAGAGCAGGCCAGAATAAACCACATGATTATTCCACCTTTGAGAAATATTGAAAACAACTCCATAGTCTTCCTTTTCCTTTACGTTATATTTAGTGATTTCCGTTTACAAAATTTTCTGCTTCTTCCAGAGATTTAAAGTAGCCGACCCTAACCCTATAATACAATCCCATTCCCTGTATTTCCGATTTTTCTGCAAAAGCGGTATAACCTGCATCTCTGTACTTATTAACTTCGCTTAAAGCAATAGTTTTACTCTTCCATGAGGAAACCTGCACAACTACACCTTCAGGATATTGGTAGATATAATTACCTATTCTCCGGGCATTTACAGGTTCCCTGATCTCAGATAAATCGGACGTTGCTGGGTTTGTGTTTTCTGCAGTATTTATTCCGGCTTCGTTTTTATCATGCTTATCTCCAACAGTTCCATTCTCATCCGGTTTGTTTTCACCGGATTTATTGTACGGATATGTTACAGGTACATCATAGTTTCTTTCTATGGTTGTTGTCTGTCCTGTTTTAGTTTCTTCTGGTATACCACTGTTGGCGCTCTTCAGCTTAAAGTAGAGAAAAATTATACCGGCCAGCGCGATCACAACAACAAAGGCAATAATGAATGAGGGAACACTGCTGCGTTTCCTGTAGCCCTGGTAATCACGGATGCCCTTTTTCTTTTTAACAGGATTTTCATCATCGATCTCATCCAGTCCTTCTATTCCTGAAAGATCAAAGTTAAATTCGGCTGTGGTTCTGCGTACTTTCTGGTAGCCGCCGCGGACCTCAGTGACCCTCTTTGGTTTGTTATCTTCAGTTTCTTCAATATCATCAAATTCTGTCGTTCTAAATTCTTTTGTAAGAGATCGCACCCTTTGAAAGTTCTTTAATACTGGTTCTTCTGGTTCCGGTGCTTTTGGCCCGGGTTCAGCTTCAGGTTCCTCAGGTTCTTCCGGTTCCTCCATTGATGATTCTGTTTCCGAGGGAAGCGGTTCACTGTTGGGTATGTCGGGCTTCTCATACCCTGCTGCAGGGGAAGTAAATTTCTTTTCAGAACTTGTATCATCTTCTCTACCGGGTGAATCTGTCAATTCCTCATTATCATCTTCAAAGTATACATTCTCGTCTTCCTCTTCATCTATAACCTCTTCGAAGATATCTTCTTCCTGAACTTCATTACCGCTTTCTCCTTCAAAATCAGGTTCAACCTTTGCGGTATTGTTTTGTTCAGGTTCAACCTTCGGAACTGCTTCTTCAAGATCTGTATTCTCACGACCTGTTTCAAGATCCAGTATAGAATCCTCTTCAATCTCTCCTGAGAGGTTCTCACCGAAATCCCACGAAAGGTTTTCGAATTCTCTTGTCTTCAGGAAATCGCTTCGTGAAGGTACCGGGATTTCATCCTGGGTATTCTCTTCCCCTGTTTTTTTCCGATCGGCATTACTTCCGGCGCTTTCTTCGTCATCTTTAAGGCGGATTGTTTCGGTCTCTTTACCGCCTCCAGTTTTTTCGGCTTCGCTTATGAGTCTTGCAATCTTTGATTCAAGCAGGCTTCTTAGTTCCGTTCCCGATGGAGGGATAAAAAATTCGGTTTCTTTTACTCCCTTTAGAGGAATAATAGGTTTTCCGATACTTAAACTAAAATAAGAATCTACAGGCTGGTATTCCTTTTCTATACCCGAGGGGACATTAAAGATTATTTCTTCATCTTCCGAAGGGTTCTCGTCTTTATTTATATATATGATAAGATCCGAGTAAATATATTCCTCTTCGGGATTCTGTGAGCTTCGGTTCTCAATCTGGCCTACGCGCAGCTGGAACATTCCCACCCCATCAATATCGATTGATTCACCGGGCTTAAGTATTTCAGAAGCGTTCTTCAAAAAAATCTCAAAAAACTTCTTTGCCTCGGTGTCAGGCACTCCCGCTTTCTTTGAGATTTTTCTAATTAATTCTGCTTTATTCATTATACAGGTAATTATTTGTTTAAGATTTACCAGGCAAACTTAATTCCACCGGTTATATTCAATGGAAGATCTTTGTACCTGTACCAATTGTAATTTTCATGATCTAAAAGATTATTCATCTTCAGCGTAATAGAAAACGCTGGTGTTAGTTTATAAGAAAAATTTAACCCGAGGTCAATATAAGGATTTAGAGTCTGTGTATTCGTCAAATTCGCAAAAGTTTCTGACGTATAATATAATGAAGCTCCTGTACTTAATCCCATTTGAAAATCATAATTATATTTTAGTGAAGCAGTCCATTCCGGATAATAAGGTATGAACATGCCCGCGTCGTCTTTTACATTCTCATACTGAATAGTACCATAGAATACTCCGAAAGGTCCCGGGTGAAACAGCAGGTTAAGGAACCCGGCAATGCTGTTGCCTCCTGCTGTTGCAAGATCGAAGGTCCCATCGATAATATCATTTTTGAAATAAGGTATTTCATCTGAAGTGTAGAACTTAACTCCTCCGTCAATTTCAAAGTACCTTTCATATTCATACTTGATGACAGCCTTAAGCACATTAGATTTCTCAAAAAAGAGGTTCGTAAAGCTGTTTACATCAAGATAAGGGTTCATCCTTATAAAATAATTTTCGGTGAGAAATTTAGCAGAAGGAGCGAATTCTCCGAAAAGAGTAACATTCTTTTCAAGGTGCAGGGCAGCAGAAGCATATGGTGCACTGAAGCTATGTCCCCCATCCTGTGCGTAACTTATTCCGAAATCGGCACGTAATATATCCGAAAGAGTCAGTCCTACGGTGGGACGAACATGCACGAAGTATAACTCCGAATTATCCTGCAGCTGATTAAGAATATACTGCCTCTTGTAATTAAGATTTACGTTTACATTGAAAGCAGAAAAGCTGGCTTTTGCGAAACCGTCGAAGCCGAAAAGATTTTCGGAAAAATTGGGATTGTCAAGGTTTGCAAGCTGATCAGAAAACTGCATTTCGTAAATGAAGTTCTCATGTGAAAGGTTATTCAGGAGAAAGGAAAAATCTCCCGTATTCAGGTTCCTTTTCTCTGCAGGATCCTGTTCATAATATCTGCCGTAAACCTTGTAGCCGTTCACCGCCAGGTCGCCGTTCAGCTTGAGCTTCATTCCGTTGAAAGCGGGTGTTTCACTGTTGATAAAGTAATATAATGTGGCCCCGCCGTTAAGTGAATATTTTTCACTGTTAGGGACGTACGCTCTCTGGTTCAGTACGCCGGCTCTTGCCTCTATCATTCCTCCTGAAAGAGGATGTGAATATACGAGCTTTGCTGTGGGAAGGAAATATGATCCTATGCCTGCTTCAAGCCAGCCGTTATGATAGTTTAATGAGTCGAAAAGGGTAAGATCGTTCTTCAAAGGACTTGGAAATTCCTTCAGTTCAAGCTCTTCAGGTGAAAATGAGGGCCTGATAAAATCACCGGATATTGTTGACACAAAATCAGGCGGAATCTTTTTGGCCTGTTCTACCGAAACAACTTCTTTTCCCGTAATAATAAAATCAGGCAGTTCAACGTTGCCGCTGGATTTGGTTGTTTCTTGTGCATATGCGGAAAGGGATAAAACAATTAGTAATAAGAATAGTTTTTTTATCATTTCAGTTTCCTCAGCTTACTCTGTGCTTCCTGACCGAATTGGTCTCCTTTGTGCTTCGAAAGAACAGATCTGTAATATTCTTTGGCCTTGTCATATTCCTCCTGATCGGTGTAAATATCGCCCAATTTCATATATGATTTAGTAAGCCATTCCTCATAGGCTGAAAAGATCGTCCTGACACGTTCCAATGCACTGATTGCATCAACTGTATTTCCCTCTTCGGCAAGTGTGGCTCCAAGGTAATACTGAGCTTTTGCACCAATATCATCGGACCTTGAATCTGCCAGGTTCTTAAAATAAAACTCAGCATTGCTATATCTTTCTGCCGCAAGCTCAATCAATCCCAGTTCCAGTTTTGCCTTCTCCGAAAAGATAGTCCCGCTGTAATTCTGCACCACATTCTGGAATACACTGTATGCATTATCAGGATCTTTCTTATTACCGTAAGTTATCCCCTTCATAAATAGTATTTCCACAATCCTGGGAGATTTCGGTATCTTATCGAGGGCTTTATCATATATTTCAATGGCAGAATCATAATCCTGCATATTGTTGTATATCGTTCCTATCTCCAGCACTGCCGCCCCGGCTGCTTCACTCTTTGGATAAGAATCAAATACCTTCCGGAAATTAAACACCGCTTCCTCATTCTGGCCCAGGTTCTGGGCGCTCTTGCCGATCCAGTAATAAGCGTCAGGGACCTGTTTGCTTGAAGGATAATCAGATACAAATTCTTTATAGCTTAGCTCTGCTTTTTCATACTCACGCATGCTGTAATAGATCTCGCCCTTCTTGAAGAAAAGCTGGTCAGCGAAGCTGAGACCGGGATTCTTTGAAACGAAGTTGTCAATCAGGTTAACTGCTTTTTCTGGTTGATTCTTCGCGACATAGCTGTACTGGATACCGTTCACGGCATCGAATACATAATCGGAAGAGGGAAAAATTGTAATAACCTTCTCATAGTTTGCTATTGCTGAATCATATTTTGCCTGGTTGAAATATGAATCTCCTATTGAGTACCATGCCAGAGGCACCAGCGATGAATTAGGATAGACACTCATCAGCTCATGGTATTTTGCAATCGCTTCTTTGAAATTTTCCTTCTGAAAGTAAATCCAGCCTATTGTATACATTGAACCCTGTGCATAATCAGACTGTGGGAACTTCTGCTGCAGGTTATTAAATTCAGTTATGGCCTCGTCGGTATTCCCTGCTTTATAAAGCGCCTGAGCAAACTGGTAGTAACCGTATGGATTATCAATTGAGGCTGTACCAACTGCAAACAAATCTTTATAAATCCTGCTGGCGGCCGCATAATTTTTAATTCCGTAGTAACTGTCGGCAAGTCTGAGTTTGGCGTCAACAACTCTTTTATTTTTCCGGTGTTTCTTGATGAAGTCGGAGAACAGCTCTGCGGCGCTGCTGAAATTATTCAGGTTGAAATAGCAGTAAGCCTTTCCGTATAATGCCTGTCCCGCAAGGAGAGTGTCTTCAGAGCTGATCTTATTATAAGATTTGAGTGCATCACTGTAAGTTCCAAGTGCGTAATAACTTTCAGCCAGGTAAAAATTTATTTTATCATTCTCAACACGGCTTTCCTGGGCATTCATAAGTTTAAGGTAGTCCACAGCATCGCTGTATTTTCCCTGGTAGTAATATGCGGTTCCAAGTCCCAGCTTTGCTCTGTTAGTTATCTCAGCCTTTACATCGATAACATCAATTGCATCTTTAAAATGATTAACTGCATCATCGTAATCCTTTTTGTTTAATGCAACCTCGCCCAGCATGGTTAACGCACGTGCTTTTACTCCCGGAATATCAGAATCAGAAGCAGCCTGAAGGTAACTTTC
The DNA here is from genome assembly GCA_963839165.1 of uncultured Bacteroidota bacterium. GTDB lineage: Bacteria > Bacteroidota > Ignavibacteria > Ignavibacteriales > Ignavibacteriaceae > DATFVA01. Next base: position 202,676 of record CAWIUG010000049.1, read on the forward strand.
AGAGTTTATGTAATCCTTATTCTCAAAATAATAACCGCCAAGCTGGTATCGGGCATCTTCAGCAAGACCTCTGCCTGGATATTTTTTCAGAAATTCCTGATATAACCTGAAGGCCTCATCAATTTTTCCTGAATACCTCTTTGCCTCTGCTTTCCAGTAAAATGACTTAATAGCAATAGTGTCGCTCCCTTCCGAAATCGAATTGAATACAGAATATGCCTCGTTGTATTTCTGCTGCTGAAAATAACACCATGCGAGTCCGTATTTAGAATCCCTGATAACATCGGAAGAGGGGAAGCCTTCGATTACTGCTCTAAAGGATTTTTCCGCATCGTCATATTCCTGCACCCTGTAATATGAATTTGCAAGCAGGTACAGGCTCTCAGCATATATATCAGCCGGAAGGCTCGTCAGAGTCGGGTTGTTCAGTTCTAGGATAGATGACTGGTAATCCTTTAACTTAAAATAACAGATGCCTATCCTTATTTGTGCATTCAGAGCGAGTGGACTGTCACTATGATACGATAAAAGCTGATCGTAGTAATGAACTGCCTTTTCATAATTTCCTGTTTTTTCATAAGCATTTGCTAGTGTATAAATGGAATAATCGATATACTTATTATTCTTTTTATTATTTACAGCTTCTTCAAGGAAGGAAATTGCATCCTCGAGCCTGTTCTGCATTGTGTAGGATTCACCTATCCAGTAAAGAGCAGATCCGGTATGCTCGGTTTCAGGGTATTCATCGAGGAGCTGCTTCAGGTTTTTCCTGCTTTCATCATATTTTTCTTCCTCAAAGTAAATGATGCCAAGCTTATACAAAGCCTTATACCTGAAAGCAGACCAGTTGAAATTATTTACGATGAACTCAAATCCTGCTGCGGCGGCGTTCTTTTCGCCAAGATTAAGTAGTGCATCTGAATAATAATATTTCGCTGCTGCAAATTGTTCGTCGGTTAAATTGTATTCCGTAAAGAAATTGTCAAAAAGCCGAACGGCTGTGGAATACTGTTGGTTATTATATGCAGCCATTGCCTGGTCATATTTGTCAGCGGTTGTTTGAGGCCAGGAAGTAACTGTTATTATAAATATCAGTAAAAAAGAAAGTTTCTTCATTCAGTTATTCTGTTCCCTATTAAAAAAATACAATTGTGCGCCATTTTGTTTATTTCCTGAGTATTTATACTTCCCCTGAATAGAGATCCCAGTGTTATATCCAATATCCGGACTGTCGATCCAGGCCAATGTGATCAATAATATAAAATGAATTTGCTCCTTATCAATCCATAAAACCGATATCATAACGACCCACCCTCCAAATACAAATAATAGAAAGCAGGGAGAAATAGTACAATGCCTCTTCGGATAGTCAGAAATTGGATTTTTATAGAAAGGACGGAAATCAGGAGAGCGGGAATAACTCCCATTAAAAATTGGTAAATAATTACAGAATTGCCTGGTTCAACTAGTAATATCAAATGATGCTGCCCTGAAAAATAAATTCTCAGTTTTGATGCTCAATATAGTTTTTCTACTTTTATAAAGTCAATACTTAAAATAGCATACAGGATTTCACTTAAAGATATTTGTTAAAGATCGATAGCTCTGCTATATTTACTATGTATTGTGAGCAGTATAATTCAGAATGGTAAGTTTTTTTAATATAATTTTGAAATTCAAACAAAAATAAAGGAATTACCATGAAAAAATTGTTTGTACTATTTCTTTTTGCAGCTTTTTCTATACTCAGTCTGCAGGAAACAGATGCGCAGGGTATTAAATTAGGAATCGGTGGGGGTTTATCTGCAGTTCAATCGCCCAGTTACTATACAGATGCCGCAGGTTTTTCTTCTGAATATCATTTAGGAGTAAAAGGAAAACTTAGCATACCATTATTTCCTATTACACCCATCGGATTTATCGAATATCATTTTTTCCGGGGTCAGACACCCGCAGGAGCCGATACGAAACAAAATATTCTTTCGATAGGAGTAGGCGGTGAAATGGAACTGCTGCCAGGACCATTGAGTCCTTACCTGGGACTCGATCTCGAGTTCAATAATTTTGGTGACTTTGAAACCACAGGTTCCACAACACAATCAGGTGTCTCGAGGATGGGTCTGGGAATCGGTGCAGGCGCTATGCTTACTCTTCTTCCTATCGATTTTGACGTGAGTCTTAAATACCAGATGCTGAACCTTTTCGGGAAAGAGAGTGGTGAAGAAACAATAGGAATCATCAATCTCAATGTGGCAATTTTCTTTTAATCTGCAGCTCGTTATTTAGAAGGAGCGGAAGTGCTCGAGGGTGCTTAAGCTCCTTTTCTTTTCCCCATAAACAAAAAACCCCCCGCGCATGCAGAGGGGTTTAATAATCTTTTCAGATTGAAGTTATTTTAATAGAGAAAGTTCATACTCGGCTGTCTTTTTATAAGTAGCATCCGATTTAGCCTGGTTGAACATTTCTTTAGCTTTTTCTGTGTCGCCTTTTCCTTTATACGAAACACCCAGATAGTAATAGGGTCCACCTTTGCTTATAGTAGAGCGGTACTTAAGGGCATTTTCAGCTGCAGAAATTGACTTATCCCAGTCACCCAGTTCGGAATAGAGTTTCGCAAGAGAAAGGTAAGCTGCATCATAATTGTTGTTGTCAACAGCTTTCTGCAGGTAATCTATTGCTTTCTTCGAATTGCCTTCTGTAGCTGCGTTGCTTCCCATCTTGGCGTATGCAATAGCAAGGTTCTTCTTTACTGCAGTCTTAACATTGTTGTTGCTTGCTGACTGAAGGACCTTCTCAAAATTCTCAACAGCTTTTTCATAATTGCCCATGGAGAAATAAACTCCGCCGAGAGCATTATAAGCTGCTTCAAAATCATTTTTTTGCTGAAGGCTGGCCTCAAAAGCACTCTTTGCCTCGTCAAGCTTATTTAGTTTTTTAAGAGCAATCCCTTCCTGATAATAGATTCTGTAATCTTTTTCTATTGCGAGTGCCTGATCATAACTTTCTATAGCACCAGAGTAATTTCCGGCTTTCAATTTCTGATTACCGTCATTATAAAGCTTGCCGGCTTCAGGTTTCATATCCTGGGCAAATGCGGAAACGGTTATCAGCAAAGCCAAAAACAATCCTGATAAGACTTTGATGGGAGTCTTCATAAGTAACTTCCTTTATTTAATTTTTCCTAAAATTTGTTGTGCGGAAGACGGGACTTGAACCCGTACGCCAATTAAGGCACTACCCCCTCAAGATAGCGTGTATACCAATTTCACCACTTCCGCAAAATTTTGGTGGAAAAGATATATCCGATAATCAAGAAAATCAACCCAAACCGGCGTAATTTTTTCTTTTAACTTACTTTTTGTTTACAATTCCGGATGTGATTTGTTCCCTACTGCATGTCGGGAGGTGGCTGCCGTCCCTTCAACAGAAGATGTCTGATTTCTTCACGGAATTTCTTTTCAAAAACTATCAATTTTGCAACTTGTTCATTTGTGAGGATATCATACAATGAGCTGACAAACTGGGCGTGCTCTGACGCAACCTGCTTCTGTATTGCAAGGTAGCGGTTTATAAGATCTTTATAACCTGTCTGGTCTCCTTTTGAGAATTTAGCCTCCAGTTTATCGGTAATTGTACTGAGTGAATCGTTGAGATTATCGATCCTGTCCCTTGATTCGTTTCTACGGGCAAAAAACTTCAGAGTGGTCTGTTCATCCATATCAAGAGCTTCAATGAGCTTAATTTTCTCAAGTTGCTCGATCTTCGCCCTGGGCCCTTTATGATCTCTCATTCCCTGGGCTGATACAAGAACAGGAATAATCATAAAAACAAATAAAAGAGAAAGAGTCTTTTTCATTGTCTCACTTCCTTAATAATATCTTCATTTATTAACTGTGAATATAATTCATTTGCTTCAGATTCATTTATGGAACTAAGAAGTTCATCAGTGTTTAAATATCTTTCAGCAACTGTATTCTGCGCTGAAGGTGTAAGTTCAAGTTCGTCGGCTACTATGTTACTGACAATAGAGTCAGTTTTTGCTGAAGCTGAACCGGCAAGCTCGCTGATCGAAAAGTCATCAGAGTAAAGATTTAATGTCTCATTAAGTTCACTTTCGGTCAGGGTATTACCAAGGTCAGTAAGGTTCGAATATGTATTGGTACTTCCCGGTTTAAATAGTAAGAAAACTAAAAGTATTATAGCCGCGGCGGTGGATAAGGAATAAGCAAGCTTCGCAAAGTGAAACTTCTTCTTTTTAGTCATGTGTGAATGAAATTCCGGAAGTATGTTGATAAAATAATTCTCATCGGTTTCAGGTTCGGATTCTCTCTTAGTTTCAGAAAGAAGATTCCTCACCCTGCCGGTCTCCTCTTGAAGCTCCCGGTCGTCGGCCAGCATTGTTTCAAAATGAAGCCTCTCCTCCTCATTCATCTGACCGTCAATGTACCTTATGATCTGTTCTCTTTTATTCATCTTCTTTCATCATTTCGGTTAATTTATTAATAGCGTGAAAATAGTTGGCTTTCAGCCCTCCTTCGCTTCTGCCTGTAATTTCCGAAATTTCTTTATAGCTCATATCATCAAAATTTCTCATAATAAAAACCTCTCTCTGTTTTGCCGGCAGCGTCTTGAGCTTCTTTTCAAGTTGTGCAAATTTCTCACGCTGTTCAAAATCGCCGATTATATCTTCGTGCGAGTTAAGTTCACGTGCATTGCTGTCTTCTATACCTATAAAACGTTTAACCTTGCTGCGGTTAAGGTAATTCAGCGTTCTGGTTGATGTTATTCTGTAAATCCACGTGTAAAGCGACGACTGAAACCTGAACTTTTTAAGGTTATTATAAATAACAATAAGAACTTCCTGCACTACCTCATCTGCATCGAGATGGTTTCCGGTCATCCTGCGTGCATGCCAGTAGATTTTTTTCTGATACTTCTTAACAATATCGTTAAAGGCAGCTTCATCACCGGCATTAAATCTTTTGATTAAATCAAAATCAGGATTCGGAACAGCCATTTTTCCGTTTTTTGTTCATTTTTTAGACAACCCTGCATTCTTAAAGGTTTAATATCGCAAATATTTAAACCCTTAGGAAATTTCTTTTGTCAAATTCCTGAAAACGTAATACTAATTACAAAATAACAGGAGAATAAATTGAGAAAGTCATCATTAATTGGAGGATTGATTACTGCACTGGTAATAACCGTCGCAGTTAATTTCTATCCGCAGCAAACCGATACCACCCGGGGTGAAAGTTTTCATGGAAGAATGTTTGAAAAGCTTAACCTGACAGATGATCAGAAAGATAAAATTGAACAGCTTCGTCTGAAAAACCAGGAGGAAATGATTGATTTGCGTGCTGATATGCAGAAGAAACGTCTGGCTGTAAAAGAACTTCAGCAGAAAGGTAATTATTCAAGAAGCGATTATCTGAACCTGGTCAACGATCTGAATGCATCCCGCGATAAAATTGCCCTCGCAAGGGCAAACCATCGTATGGATGTTTATGAGATCCTTACTGATCAGCAGAAGGAAATATTCAATCATATGCCCATGATGGGAGACCGCCATGGTGAAGGCAGAGGTATGATGGACGGAAATGGCCCGCATGATGGAGAAAGACCAATGAAAAACAAACGTGCACCCCACGGACAATAATAACAGGTTGTCTATATACATTCACCCCCGGTTTATTGTTAACCGGGGGATTTTATTACAGACCCTCTTCAACATCTAATCTATTCTTCACTTCCTCAGCAATTTATAGATCCTGTTAGAATACGTACATCTCTTTCAGCCCTTACAAATCTCCTTCTATTGGTCTTAAAAGTATTTCTTCGGTTACCATCTTGCTTCGTTCAAGGTATGCAGATACAATCACCCTGGCAATTTCTTCCGGGTTCAGCATACGTTCAGAATGTTCTTCACGAACCTTCGGCGGCCACATCGGGGTTTCTGTTGTACCTGGGATTACATTTATTACACGTATTTTATGTTTACGCACTTCCTCCCTCAGAACATTCGTGTACCCGAGGAGTCCTGACTTTGATGCCGCGTAAGCGCTGCTATGTGTAAAAATCTTCTTAGTCACAACTGATAAAATATTGATGATCGTTCCTCCTCCTCTCTCAATGAAATGAGGAAGGAGATATTTTATTGTGTAGATTGATCCCAGAAGATTGGTGTTAATTATGTCGTCTATCTCATTGGTAGAATTTTCTTCGGCGAGCTTCCAGGAAGTTATGCCGGCATTATTTATCAGACAATCGACATCACCCTCTGCCAGGATCTTTTTTACTGTTTGATCAACATTAGCCGAAGAAGCCACATTGCATGGGAAAATACCAACCTGCATATCCTCCTTTTTCAGCTGCCTATTAAGTCTTTCAAGTTCGGTAACTCTTCTTGCCGAAACGAAAACTCTGCTTCCTATTTTTGCAAATTCAACTGCCGATGCTCTCCCGATCCCGCTGCTCGCCCCCGTTATCCATACAGCCGGTTTATCCTTAGCCATCGCTCAGTCTCCCTTTTATTAATGTCATAAATTCGGCTCTTGTTCTTGCATCTTCCTTAAACACCCCATGTACCGCACTCGCAATTGCGGCCGAATTCTGCTTCTCTACTCCCCGCATCATCATGCACATATGATATGCTTCCGAAACCACGGCAACTCCCTGCGGTTTTAAATATTCATCCAATGTATCCGCTATTTCCTGCGTCATTCTTTCCTGCACCTGGAGACGGCGCGCAAATACATCTACTATTCTTGGTATCTTGCTTAATCCTACAACCTTTCCATCAGGAATGTAAGCAACATGTACCTTTCCGTAAAACGGAAGCATATGGTGTTCACAAAGACTATAGAAGTCTATGTTTTTTACCAAAACCATCTCATCATATTTAACATTAAAGACGGCGTTGTTCATCACCTCTTCTATTTTTTTATTATAGCCTGATGTAAGAAATTCATATGCTTTTGCAACCCTCTTGGGAGTATTAAGCAGTCCCTCCCTTTTAGGATCCTCCCCTATTTCTTTCAGTAATTCAGATATGAGATTCTGAACTTTTGCGTAATCCAAATTATTCTCCTCGATATTCAACAATATTTTTTTCTGTCTCGAATAGTTTCACCGAATAGAGCTTGCCCGATGGCATTTTATCTTTCAGCTCATTGAATATTCCTTTCGCGATATTTTCAGCGGAAGGAATTATGTTTTTCATAAAATCCGTTTCGGTGTTCAGATTTTTATGATCTACTTTAGCAAGTATGTTCTCATTGATAATATTCTTCAGGACCTTAAGATCGACAACGAACCCTGTTTCAGGATCGGGTTCGCCTGCAACAGTAACCTCGAGCACGTAATTGTGCCCATGCCAGTTAGGGTTGCTGCATTTTCCGAATATTTCAAGATTTTTCTCATCGCTGTAGGAGGGATTATACAGGCGGTGAGCTGCACTGAAGGTTTCTCTCCTTTTTACATAAACCATTTAAGCCTCTCAGTCTTTAAGCGCATCAAGAACTTCTTTATTATGCCCTTCCACTTTTACTTTAGGAAATATCTTTCTGATCTTACCATTTTCATCGATAACTACTGTGGTTCTGACAACGCCCATATATTTTTTACCGTACATACTCTTCTCCTGCCAAACGCCGTATGTTTCAAGTACATGTTTATCCTCATTGCTGAGAAGGTTGAAAGGAAGGTCATACTTTTCTGCGAACTTTTTATGGGAGGCAACAGAGTCGGGACTAACACCCAAAATTACTGCATCCACATTCTTAAATTTAGGAAATTCATCCCTGAAATTGCATGCCTCTTTTGTACAGCCTGAGGTATTATCTTTCGGATAAAAATAAAGAACAACATTTTTTCCTTTGAAATTCTTCAAAGATATGGTTTCCCCATCCTGATTTTTCAGTTTGAAATCAGGTGCTTTTTTACCTTCTTCAATCATTTTTATTCTCCGTTATTTATCAGTAGCGGGGAACCGATTGATCAACTTCCGTTGACCACGCTTCGATTCCTCCTTTAAGATTTATTAAGTTTTTGAAACCCTGACTTGCCAGATAATTACATACATTCGCACTTCGTACTCCTCTATGGCAGTAAAAAATCAGTTCATCATCTTTCTTTAGTTCGCCGATGTGTTTCATAAAATTGCTAAGAGGCATAAGCTCGGAATCTTCTATCCTGGCTATTTTGTATTCCCATTCCTCTCTCACATCTATAAGTCGTGTACCGTTTTTATTGTATAATATTTCTTTTACTTCCATCGGATTTAAATTCCTGAAGGCTGTAACATGATTTCCTGAATCTCTAAACATATTATTCTTTCTCCAGTATTTTTTTTATCGCGTCATAATCAGGCTGATCACCCGGTGTGGGACAGATCTCCTTGTACTTGATTTTTCCGTCTCTCCCTATCACGAATGCCGTCCGTTTCGCCACTCCATTGTAAGAAAACTTTTCAGGGTAGTAAAGTTCATATAATGAATCATACATCTTCGAAACTTCTTTATTAAAATCGCTAAGAAGCGGAAAGTTGATTTGAGTGAATTCCTTCCAGGCTTTTAATGCGTAGGGACTATCAACGCTGACCCCGATTACCTGTGCGTCAACATCCATATTATTATTGAAATCTTCCTGCATTCTTTTTACTTCAGCAGAACAAACCGAAGAGAATGCAAATGGAAAAAAGAGGAGCACAATTTTTTGTCCTTTGAAATCAGACAAAGATGTATCCTCAGAATCCTGGTTCTTTAAAGTAAAATCTGGTGCTGTATTGCCAATTTCAACTGGCATAATTATCTCTTCCTTCTTATTATTGATGGTCGTAAGTGTCTTGAATATAAAAGCTTATGATTATATCAAACCTTCCTTCTTTGTCCAGAACTTAAACCCGTCTTCGAGGTGTTCAAAGGAATCTATGGCCCATAGGATAGGCTGAAGATGCCAGACATCGTACTCCTGTCTGACAAGTTTATCCGGATCGAAATCTTTTACCTCAACCTCATTTGATAAAGCGTGGGTGACCTCTTCTTTTGATGATATAATTCCTGCACCGTAGATTCTCATACCTTCGGCTTTTTTAATCAAGCCGAATTCAACCGTAAACCAGTGGAACGTTTCGAGGTACTTGCGGTGGATGCCTTTTGCGTGGAAAGCGGCCTCGCCAAACATCTGATAGAATGAAGCAAAATTTTCATCGGTCAACAAGGGCATATGACCGAACATATCGTGAAAGCAATCGGGCGCAGGAGTGTAATCAAGTTCCTCCTTTCCCCTTATATAATCCGTAGAAGGAAATATTTTCTTCTGTAGAAGCTCAAAAAAGTTCTGTTCGTGAATCAGTCCTTGAACCCTTGCAATTTTCCATCCTGTAGTTTTATAGAAGACATGGCTTAAATCCTTTAAGGCTGGAATTTTATCAGGAGTAAAGTTAAGCTTCCTGGTTCCTGCCATATATTCTTCGCAAACTCTGCCGGGAAGATATTTCATCTGGCGGTCATACAGGAACTTCCAGATTTCGTGATCTGATTCAGGGTAATCGGGATAAGATATATCATCGTGAACAGGGACCGGACCCTTTAATTTCTGCGGAATACAACGAGGATCAACTCCCTCCTGAGCAGCTTTTTCATAAGCAGACAATGTCTTTTCATCTTTATTTTCATTCATTTTCTTTTCCCGATTATTGTTTTTATGTCTCTATTCCGGCTGCAGAAATATTAGATTCTCAACAGCAATGCTGCATTTCCCGTCAAAATTTGTGGAATAAATTCTTATGGATGGAACATAAAGATTATGAAACATATTTTCAACCAACCAGCGCATATGTAAGAATAAGTTAAATGGGGCACGGATAAGGAGGGAAAAGTGTGACAAAATGGGAGGAAATGGAGTACATTTATATTATGTTGACTTCCTCTTCGAGGACAACTTCAAACTTTTCATAGACTGAGCGTTTGATTTCTTTTGCGAAGTGAAGGATTTCTTCACCGGATGCTCCACCGTGGTTTACTATTACCAGAGCCTGCTTGCTGTGCGTTCCGGTATTCCCCTTCCTCATTCCTTTCCATCCCGCTTTGTCAATTAACCACGCGGCAGAAAGTTTTATATTTCTGTTATCCAGCGGATATGCTTTAAGATCAGGGTATTTTTCTTTTAAAAGGTTGTATAGCTCGGGTCTTATTTCAGGATTTTTGAAGAAACTTCCTGCATTACCTATTAAGGCCGGATCAGGCAGCTTTTCCTTCCGGATCTTAACCACAGCATCTCTCACATCGCTGATTGTAAAACTGCTTTTACCAGTCTTTTCAAGTTCGTCGCGCACATTCCCATAGCCTGTTTTAATTTCAGGATTTTTGTTGAGCATCAACTGGATTTTAGTTACCACGAACCTGTTCCTAAGCTTGTTCTTAAAGATGCTGTTGCGGTAGCCAAAATTACAGTCGCTTTTATAAAATATGGCAGGCTTAACAGTCTCAATATAAAACCCGCGAAGGCTGTGAAATGTCTCGCTTAATTCCTCACCGTACGCACCGATATTCTGAATTGGTGCAGCACCTGCGGTCCCGGGAATCAGAGCAAGGTTCTCGATACCGCCGAGATTTCTATCAACGCAGTAGTTTACCAGCTCATTCCAGTTTACTCCCGCACCGGCTTCAACAATAGCTGAATTATCATCCTGTTTTATAATTTCTATACCCGGAATTGAGTTTTTTATCACCAGTCCCTGGTAATTTTTCGTAAACAATATATTACTGCCGCCGCCAAGAATAAACTTTGAATAGGGTTTTAATGTTTCTGCCGACAAAATCTCAAACATCTCATCTTCATCTAAAGCATTAACGAATGCTCTGGCAGACGCATCTATTGAGAAAGTATTAAAAGACTTAAGCGAGAGATTTTTTGCTATTTCCATTAAAAAGTTAAGAGGTGAGAAAAAATATTACTGGTAACGATCGAGCCGGAACTTTTCACCAAGGTAAAGCTTACGTACTTCTTCATCCTCTGCCAGCACTTCAGCTCCTCCCGATTTAAATATTACTCCACTAATCAGGATATATGCATTATCAACGATGCTTAAAGTTTCGTGCACATTATGATCCGTAATCAGGACACCAATACCACGGTTTTTAAGATTAGCCACGATATTCATAATATCCTCAACAGCGATCGGGTCAATTCCGGCAAATGGTTCATCAAGAAGAATGAAACTGGGATCAGTTGCAAGTGCACGTGCTATCTCCGTTCGCCTCCTCTCACCGCCGCTGAGCTGGAATCCAATGCTTTTCCTTATGTGAGCTATACCGAGATCTTCTAGCAGTGATTCGCATTTTTCCTTCCGCTCTTTAGGGGAAAGCTTTATCATTTGCAGTATAGCCATCAGATTATCTTCAACAGAAAGTTTCCTGAAGATCGAAGCTTCCTGAGGAAGGTAGCCGATTCCCATTCTGGCCCGTTTGTACATCGGGATTTTTGTGATTTCCATATCATCAAGGTAAACCTTACCGCTGTCGGGTTTAATCATCCCGGTGATCATATAAAAAGTAGTGGTTTTACCCGCACCGTTGGGTCCAAGGAGACCCACTATCTCGCCTTTGGAAACCTTAACCGAAGCTTTGTTCACAACAGTTCTATGTTTATAAATTTTTATAAGGTCAGCACTTCTTAAAGTTTTTTCGTCCATAATTATTGCAGTGTATCCTGTGGTGTAAAAAATCTGTCTCCGGGCTTAATCTGCTTAAGCAGTTCTTCCTTCTGTGGCCGGTTAGTTATAAGATTGAACCTGGGTAAAGCATAAGTTTTTTCTTTGCCCCTGACCATATTTTCAGGGTAATATTCACTTTTCGGAGAACCATACATCCTGACTTCCTTTACTTTTTTATGCATAAATCTTAGCGATGCGGATTCAGCAGATGACTGTGTCAATCCGTTTGGTTCCTGTTCTTCAGTATACATATAATACACATTATAAACACTTCCTTCAACTTCCACTCTGCTTATATCTCCATTATCAAAATACATAATTAATTTATTCCCTGAAATCTGATTATACCTGTTTTGATAAATCTCATTAGGAGAAAGCACAAAGGCGTTTTTAACAACTTCAAGAGCCTGCACTTCATTATCCTTCAGAAAAATAGTGATAGAATCACCCGTCAACTGAGTTTCCTCATTCCAGAGGACAGGTTTCATATCACTTTCTTTCCTGAGGTAGGTGATAATCTTCTCATCGGACTTTTTATATACCGAATAGTCATTCAATGATGCGAATGTTTCGCGCCATATTCTGACTGAATCCTGTGCTTCGAAGCGATTGATAGTATCCCGCCAGGATTCCATGGAGATCGATTTAATAATTAAGGTATCAAGTTTTATCTGGATGCTGTCGGTACCGGTGATCAGTGAATCAGGAAGCCGGGATCTCGTGGTGTCAATCTGTACAAGCAGTGGTTTTTTATCGATTATCGTGTGAAAATCCTGGGCATAATCTATCAGATGCTCTCCGAACATTTGAACATTGTTTTCCCTGTTTTCAATTCTTACATCGCTGTTTGCAAAAGTTACCCTCGAATCACGGAAATGCTCGAGCGTATCGGCATCAATTATGTTATCTTCCTGGATAATTTTTACGTGTCCTGCGGCTAAGGCCCTGTCTTCTTTTTTGAAATATGTAAGCTTCGCGGATGTAAGTGTGCTGGCAGTATCATATAAAGTTACATTGCTTCTGAATATGGCTTTGTCATCATTAAAGAAATACTCACCTGAATCAGCTGTAAGAATAACTTTCTTGTCATCAAGCTGAACACCCGAACCGCTTTCGGCTCTTCTTTCATCGCCATAGTAGAATCCCTGTGGAGTTTTGATCGTCATACTGTCTTGTTTAACAATCACGTCTCCAATAAGTTCTGCGTCATTTCTTGATATATACTGAATAGCCTTATCACATGTTATAACGACATTGCCCTGCGTAAGAACAACATTACCGTAAACCTCTCTGGTGGTTTCTCCACTGACAATTCTTCCAACGAGACTATCGCCCACAACAGTGATCATCTCTCCCTGCTCCTGCGCAAAAACATTCATTGAGAACAACAGGATTAGAAGTGCGAAACGGCATATTGTACTTAAATAGAATTTCATTTCAGACTGTCCGCCCTTGCTGAATAGGTAATATTATAGATAACATAGTTTGTCAGGCTTTGATTCGATTCAAATCCGAAACCCTGTATGGTTTCTTTGTCGGTCAGAATAGTTACAAATTTATCTGAGACAATTTTAGCATCCTTGTTTCGCCACATAAGCTCTTCAGTCTTTACCGTAACACCACTGTCGCTCACGGCAACCACGCTGTCCATAGCATATAGATTCTTTGTAGCATCATCCACCCTTCCCCTCTTCGAGGTAAGGGTTGTTGTTTTAAGTTCATCGGGATTATAAAAGTCTACCTGCACACCGCTGTCGAGTAAAGTTTCCCTGCTCTCCTCAAACATCCTTAAGTGTCCAGCATAAAGTATCGCGGTTGTTTTGCCTGAATCTGAAAATATAACCTTGGCATCCCAGCTTTCCTGGGCCGGGATTTCAGTTTCCTTCAGATCAGGATCAATCTTCGGCTTCACCTTCGTCTCACCGCATCCGACGTAAAGGAATATTGAGACTGCAGCCAGAATAAATAAATATCTCATCGCTGCTGAAGTCCCAGGTTAATAAGATCGTGAAGGTGAAGGATACCGGCCGGTTTACTATCATCATCAACAATTACCAATGTGGTGATCTTAAAATTCTCCATCTGCTGCAGGGCAAATGATGCGAGATAAAATCCTTTTGTCACCTTGGGATCTTTTGTCATTATATCTTTGGCTGCCAGATTTTTAATTTCAAGTGTTCTCTCAAGGAGTCTCCTCAGGTCGCCGTCAGTAATGATTCCTGTAAGGATACCATCTTCATCAACCACACAGGTTGTACCAAGTCTTTTTGAAGTTATTTCAAGAATCACATCCTTGATCGATGCATCCTCAAGCACAGAAGGGATCTTATCTCCCTTTATCATAATTTCCTTAATCTGAAGAGAGAGCCGTTTGCCAAGACTTCCTCCCGGATGAAGGAAAGCGAAATCCTCGGCCGTAAAATTTCTCTTTTCAAGAAGTGCAACAGAAAGTGCGTCGCCCATTACGAGCGTTGCTGTAGTTGAAGATGTTGGAGCAAGATCATGGGGACAGGCTTCCTCCTTCACTCCAATATTAAGGTAGATATCGCACTCTTCTGCAAGACGTGAATCGGGTAAGCCGCACATTGCAATCAGCGTAACTTTAAGCCGTTTTAGCATAGGAATCAGATTTGAGATCTCCTCGGTGTTTCCGCTTTTGCTGATGAGAATAACGACATCTTCCCGCCTGACCATTCCAAGATCGCCGTGAAGTGCATCTGTAGGGTGAAGGTATATCGAAGCTGTTCCGGTTGAGTTTAGAGTTGCAACAATTTTGCGGGCTATGAGTCCCGACTTTCCCATGCCAGTAAGCACAACCCGGCCTTTACATTCATATATTGTGTTTACAGCTTTAACGAAACCTTCATCGATGCTTTTTTCAAGATCGGCTATAGCTGCAGCCTCGACCCTGACAACCTCTTTTCCTTTATTTATTATTTCCTGTGAATTCAATTTTTATCCTTCCTGAACAGGTACTTGATTCTTTTTTTGGTTTGTTTCTGCTGAGGCGATTGAAGGTATTTTGAGAAGTCATTAGAAAATCTTCTCAAATATTTATTGTATAGAACAAAGGCATTCAAAAGCTCATAGTCGGGAAATTCATCCAGCTTCTCAAATATCAGCTTAGGATTTAAGGCCCGCTTCGGATCCTTAGTTCTCTTAAATCGCATCAGCTCGTTATAGTAATTTGTAAGAGGAATGAGATGGTTAACCCCGCTCTTGCTTTCGTGAAGCCATATCTTTTTATGCGCGGGGGCAAAAGCGAGTATGTATTCTCCGGGACTTATTACCGTTTCTCTTACAGGCGAATTATCGTGAGGCGCTTTATCACCAGGATTCCACACGGAATAGTTCCAACTTTCCTGCTCCTCAATTTTGATTGGGATTTCATCAGAGTTTTTCAAAGTCACGTCGAATTCTATTTCATCATCAATTTCTTCATTGATGAGGATGTCAATCTCATCACCGGGAATTTCTATCGTTCCGGCAGCAAAAACAGGAGTAGATGAGAATGACAGATCAGGTAAGGTACCCTTTTTCCCAAGCATATAATTATTTCCTTTAAACCTCCCATAGCCGGTTACCAACAGCTTATCAATTTTTTCACGATACAGATTATACCCTGGTTTATTTTCAGGTAAAACAGAAAAAAGAAGGTATCTCTCCTGTGCTGTCAATTCTCTGGGAAACTGTTTTGTAACTGAATTCAATCTAAACCTTTGGATATTGAATCAATCTTTTTTATCTCCTCCAGGAGAGATTTCAGCTCACTTAAGGGGAATTGGCTGGAGGCATCGCTCAGCGCTTTTTCCGGTTCTGGATGCACTTCAAGGAATAGAGCATCAATACCTACTGCTGCTGCGGCTTTCGCAAGGTATTTTATATATCGAGGCTCTCCTCCGCTGGTATCACCTTTTGAGGGAAGCTGAACAGAGTGTGTGGCATCCATTACAACGGGATAACCCAGCTCACGCATTATAATAAGTGAACGCATATCAACTACAAGATTGTGGTAACCGAAGGTAGTGCCTCTTTCGGTGAGCATGATTTTTTTATTACCTGTTGAAAGCACTTTCTCCGCGGCGTGCTTCATATCTTCAGGAGCAAGGAACTGTCCTTTTTTAATATTAATGACCTTCCCCGTTTCACCTGCCGCGATAAGCAGATCTGTCTGTCTGCATAAAAAGGCCGGTATCTGAAGTATGTCGGCATAAGCAGCTGCTGTTTCAGCCTCAGATGGAAGATGGATATCTGTAAGAACCGGCACTCCGAATTCTTTCCTGATACCACCCAGTATTTCAAGAGCCTCCTTATCACCAATTCCGATAAAGGAGGAAGCGCTGGTCCTGTTGGCTTTTTTATAGCTTGCTTTGAAAATAAATGGAATATCCAGAGAAGATGTTATCGATTTAATTTCTTCGGCTGTTTCAAATACCAGTTTTTCGCTCTCAACCACACAAGGCCCGGCTATTAGCACAAAAGGATTATTTCCGCCTGTTTTTATTTTGCCTACTTCAACCATAAGTAATATCTGCTTTTTAATATAAATCAAATATAAAAAAAAGCCTTTACTTAATGAATTGGAGGAGGTTGCGGGGTTGAAATCCTTATAAGAATTATTAAACTTTATATTTCTATTTGAGCAGGATTTGGAACCAGGCATATTATTTAGAAGAGTGAAAGGAGCTGAAATTGAACATTACTGATAAAATGAGAGCAATGGTGCTGGAAAAAAAGGGAGAACGTTTGAAGGAGAAACAAGTTCCTGTTCCCGAAATAAAGGACAACCAGGTTTTGATTCGGGTCAAAGCATGCGGCGTCTGCCACACGGATCTTCATATTGTTGACCAGGAGTTAACCAATCCAAAATTACCTCTTATACCCGGACATGAGATTGTAGGTCACATTGTAAAAACCGGGAGTAATGTTAAAAAATTTAAGGCGGGAGAAAGGGTTGGAGTCCCATGGCTGGGTTATACTTGCGGACATTGTAAATACTGCAGACGCGGTCAGGAAAATCTTTGTATAAACGCTGAGTTTACGGGCTACACAATGGATGGAGGTTATGCAGAGTATACCGCGGCGTATGAGAATTATACTTTCCATATTCCGGAAGGATATGACGATGCGGAAGCAGCACCACTCTTATGTGCCGGCTTGATAGGATATAGAACTTACCGAATGGCCGGTGAGATATTTGAGAACCTCGGTATTTATGGTTTCGGTGCTGCGGCACATATAATAGCCCAGATTGCGGTTCATCAGGGAAAGAAGGTTTACGCATTCACCCGTCCCGGAGATACAAAAGCACAGGAATTTGCGAAAAAGCTTGGGGCGGTTTGGGCCGGGGATTCAACCCAGTCACCCCCGGTAAAACTTGACGCCGCTCTGATTTTTGCCCCGATCGGTTCTCTTATTCCTGCCGCGCTTAGGGCTTCCGATAAAGGAGCCTCGATAGTCAGCGGCGGTATCCATATGAGTGACATTCCCTCATTTCCATATAATATTTTGTGGGAGGAAAGGATGATTCGCTCGGTAGCCAACCTGGAGAGAAAGGACGGAGAAGAGCTTCTGAAGCTGGCCCCCGAGCTTCATATAAAGACAGAGATAACCAGGCTTCCACTGAATCAGGCAAATGAAGCTCTCGATAAGCTGCGCGAGGGTAATATTGATGGCGCCTTCGTGCTGACTAACTAATCGTCACACGTCACAACATGTCCGACTTCACAGGTGGGATCAAAATCCTCTCATATTTTCAGTCTGAAAACAAAAAAAATATGGAGGTGTTATGAGAAAGTTCAGATATATCTATTTACTATTTATCTTCAGCGTCTTAATTCCGTTAACTACAGGACTTGCACAGCAGGGATCATCAACATCAAGTCAGCAGGATATACAGGACAGGCTGAACTCATTGGCAAATGCTATTGTTAACAGCGATTACGCGACCGTGGAAGATTTCTACGCAGATGATGCAATCTCAATGCCCAATTATGGCAAGATGCTCAAAGGTAAAGATGCTATTCACAGAGACAACCTTGATTTCACAAAATCGGGTATGAAAATTACTTCTTTGGATATGAAGGTTACAGACTTACTGAATCCAAAAGGAGACATGGTGGATGCAATCGGCAACTACACTATCTCTTTAACAAGACAGAATGGAAAAGATATCAACGACCAGGGAAACTTTCTTACAGTTCTTGAGAAAAAGGACGGTAAGTGGAAAATAAAAGCCGAAATATGGAATACCAACCGGAATCCTATGATGAATAATAAGCAGGAAGGAGATATGGATAATATGGATCATATGAAGCAGGGAAACAATATGCCGGGTGGAGAAAAGGATACTACAAAATATTAGTCGGGAAACGCAGCTTCAAATTTTAACAGGGAGTCTGGTAGCTTTTGTTATCAGACTCTGTTAAAAATTCAGCTTTGTCTGGGATGTTTTGTCTGTTTTCTTCTTTGATTCTTTATGCTGCTTAAGGAAATCTCCGAAATCTTCTTTGGCTATTATATAAATTTTTCCAACCTGCTGTGCTTTAAGGTTTCCGGATCTGATATGATATAATACCCCCGAATGAGAAATATCAAGGAGTTTTGCTACCTCTTCTACACTGAAAAATTCTCTCATATACGGCCTGATGCTAATGAAAGATAAGCTTCAATAATCTTTCAAAAATACCCAGAACAAAGGTTAGATTCAATTTAAGGTTGGCTCAGTCCTGCTGATGAAGAACATCCTGTTTCGACGGATCAAAATTTGTAAGCATTACTACTCGTGTTTTTTCTCTGAAAAGAGTGGGAACCGATAGCTTTGCATTTGCATGATCTTCAGCGTCAATCATAGCATAAGCCGTATGATCATTATCTCTGCAGCCCCACTCAAAATGAGTAAGAAATCCGGCATTATATTCCCTGAACTGTTTTACTGCCTTTCTGCAGTCCTCAGCTGTATGAGAGGAAATAACAATATACCTTTTCATATATGTCTCCGAAATTTAATTTATAAAAATCTCACCTATACAACTGCAAGGTATTCGTGGACAAACTTTATTGCCATAGCACCTTCACCTACAGCAGAAGCTACCCTGTTCATTGCGCCAGCTCTCACATCACCTGCTGAAAATATACCAGGGATACAGGTTTCCAGAAGGTAAGGATCACGTTTCAGCTTCCAGATCTTCTTATAATTCTGTGATTTAAAAAGATCTTTTCCTGTTTCAATGAATCCTTTAACATCCTTCATGATATCAAGCTTAATCCAGTCGGTCACGGGTCTTGCCCCAATAAATATGAATAGTGCGGCTGATGCTCTGGTAGTTTTTTCGCCCGTCAGGATATTCTCAATTGTAATACACTCTAATGTCCGTTCTCCGATAGTTTCTGTAACTATAGAATTAGTTATAATGGAGATATTTTTTGTTTTCTTAATCTGATCGATAAGATAGTGCGACATTGTTGAATCAAGTGTATCTCTTCTGATTATTATGAATACATTCTCTGCGAAGCCTGATAGATACATTGCCGCCTGTCCTGCCGAATTTCCTCCGCCCACAACATATACATCCTTACCGCGGCATGAATGGGCCTCTGCTGTTGCTGCACCATAGTAAACCCCGGCTCCGGTCAGACTGTCTATTCCCTTGATATCAAGTGTCCGGTAATCAACTCCCGTGGAAATTATAATCGTATGAGTTTTGATCTCATCACCGTTGGATAAAGAAAGAATTTTATATTTATCTTTCATACTTATGTCAATTACTTCGCAGGGAGAAAGAAGTTCAACTCCGAATCTGGAAGCCTGCGTAATAGCCCTGCGTGTAAGATCGGCTCCCGAGAGTCCTGAAGGAAAGCCCAGGTAATTCTCAATGCGTGAACTGGTACCTGCCTGCCCTCCCGGGGCTTTCCTCTCTATCATCAGGGTTTTAAGTCCTTCCGTACCACCGTATACGGCGGCTGCAAGTCCTGCGGGACCAGCACCAATTATAACCACATCGTACAGTTCTTCGGACGCAGTAGATTTTAATCCTATCTTTTTGGCTAAGTCCGTATCAGTAGGTGATTTAAGTATGAACCCGTCCTCAAATATAACAGCTGGTAATTCCTGAGAATTTATATTATATGTACCCATTACTTCAGCAGCTTCGGAGGTTAATTCAATGTCTATCCATTTATAGGGAATCAGGTTTCCGGTAAGGAAATCTTTTACTTTGTGAGAATCGGGAGACCACTGGTAACCGAGGACTTTTATTCCGGCAATGTCAGGAATAAAACTTCCCTGCCATTCTTCAAGAAGATCAGTCAGAACAGGATAGAGTTTTTCCTCTGGTGGGTTCCATGGCTTCAGCAGGTAGTAATCAAGCTTTAACGTATTGATAGCCTTTATCGCAGCTTCGATATCTGAGTAAGCTGTAAGCAGAACCTTTTTGGCCTCAGGAAAAATTATCCTGGCTTTCTCCATAAAATCAGTTCCTTCCATCTCAGGCATCCTCTGGTCAGAGAGGAACATAGCCACTGTTTCATTCTTCTGTTTAAGTTCACCGACCGCGTCAAGGGCTTCTTTTCCAGAACCGGCAGCAAGTACTCTGTATTCATCACGATATTTTTTACGTACATCCCTCTGGATAGCTCTTAACACCTGGACGTCGTCATCAATTACTATAATGAATGGAAGTTTCATCTTTTTCTTCTTCCTTTAATAAATGTTGGACGATAGGAAAACTGATTACGAATTCAGTCTTTCCCTTTACAGAACTCACTTTAACATCGCCTTTATGTCTTTCTATTACACTCTTAACCAAATCGAGACCTATACCTGTTCCCTCCCCGACCTTCTTTGTTGTGAAGAATGGATCAAATACGCGGGATATGATCTCTTTGGGTATCCCTGTTCCATTATCTAAAACTCTTACGGTCACATTCTTTGAATCGCACACGGTCTCTATCTGTATTTCACCATTTTCCGAAACTGCATATACAGCATTGTCTATCAGGTTGGTCCATACCTGGTTCAGTTCACCGCTGTAGGCTTCAATCCCGGGCATATCATCGCAGAACTTTTTTATTACTTTAATATTTTTATCGCGGATCTTATAGCCGAGCAGAATAAGCGTATCCTCTATATCTTTATGTATGTCTGTAACATGCAGTGCACCCGATCTGTCCATATGCACGTGAGATTTGATGGCGCTGACAAGTTCTGTTATTCGTCCGGAAGCATCCTCCAGATCTTTAAGAAGCAGTTCGGAACTTAAAAGGTTTTCCATCCAGGCAAGTATACTCTTTAACGATTCGTCATCAATCCCGTTTTTTATTGATTCCAGATCTTCTATGGTAAATCCGGTTTCAGCAAAAGTTTCTGCTATCTCATTTTTTGAAGTGAGCCCGTTGCCTTCAAGCCAGTCATTCAGTTCATCCTCCTTCTGCATTCGCTGCAGAGGCGGGATCCTTGCTTTGACTGGATGATTATTCCTTTTGTCAGCTACTATTTTACGTATTCTTTTTATGGAATCTGGTGAAATGTCATGGAGCATAAGCGCCCCGGTTAGTTCAATATTAAGTTTTAACCTTTTATTCAGTTCATCGGAAATCCTGTCTATTGCTGAGGCTGGATTATTCATTTCGTGCGCAATTCCGGCAGCAAGCTTACCCAACGCACTAACTTTCTCCTGCTGCATCCTTACAGTAGCAAAAAATCTTGCTCTTTCCGTCATATAACCGATCAACCGTTGAATAAAATCGGGGTTCAGTTTTTCCAATGCGGGAAAGTATTTCTTGTGCAGCTGTACTACTCTAGTTTTTCCGACAGCATAAGAATTTCCCGGGGAGGTTTTCATTCTTGAGTAGGGTAGTAATCCTGTTATTCCCCCGGTGGTTTCATTATTCTCAAAACTTATATAAAATACCAGCTTTCCATTAACATCCATATAGAAATTCAGCTTACCTTCAATCAGAAAGGACATGTATTCGGCAACGTCGCCTGTCTTAAACATCAGCTGTCCGTCTTCATATTCCTCATACACCGACCTTGAGAGTATCCACTCCAGGTGTTCGTCCGGAAGGTCGCGGAGTGCAATAACATTTTTTAATTCCTCAACGGTAACAGGATTATTCATAAAGATTCCTTATTGAATTACTAAATACCAGAACCAGGAAATATTTTTCACAATGAAGAAACGAAAATGATTAAGTATCAAAAACAGGCAAAGAATATAAAGTACGGAGTGATAATGCAGTATGGATCTGCTGCCGGTAGTATAATGAAGCGACCATACATGCAGCCCGGAAGTAGTGTCGTACTTAAATAGAAATAATTGCTTATCAACAAAGGTGTAATAATATAGAAAACAGAATTTTCAGTTCAAAATGGAAATGTTGAAAAGTGCCCGCAGCACACCGAATATGAAAAATCGGCAAAGTTAATCACCTCTCCTTTTTTGTAAATTAATCCATATCGGTTTTGACGGGTTCTTTTCATTCAATTATATTTTATATAAATTATTTTATTCATTTATCAGGTTAACGTAACCGTATGAATAAAGTTGTACTATACCCGGTCGTTTTCATCTGTGGGGGGGCGGTTCTTGCCATTGAGATTCTTGGAACGAGGATAATTGGTCCTTACTACGGCGTCAGCATCTTTCTCTGGTCAGCCTTAATCTCGGTAACACTTATCGCTTTGAGTGCCGGTTATGTGATAGGCGGTCGTATTGCTGACCGTAAAAAGAATCCCGGATTCCTTGCATTAATTATTGCTGCGGCTGGAATTATTACCATGCTTATACCTGTATTCAGGAATAGTGTTATCTCTATAACAGAATCAATGGGACTTAGGGTCTCTGTGCTGATTACATCTTTTATCCTTTTCTTCCCACCGCTTACTTTCCTGGGAATGGTGAGCCCTTTCGCGGTTAAACTGAGGACTCACAGTCTGGATGTGGTAGGTACACGAACAGGCGATCTGTATGCCGTCTCAACTATCGGCAGCGTACTTGCTGCGCTTTCAACCGGCTATATTCTGATCCCGAATGTTGGAGTGATTAAATTGACCATAAGCATTGGGATCATACTCATACTGACGTCTACATTTCTTTTTGCATCAGGTAAGAACAAAACATCAGGAATTGTTTCAACGCTCGTTATCATTATTATTGCCATTGTGTCGTTTAATTTCCTCCCCTCTGAAAAAGCCGATCCTTCAAAAGGAATGATCGCGGTAAAACAAAGTGTATATGGAGAGATTCGTGTGATGGACGTGGATGAAACCCGTATGCTGCTGATCGACGGAGGGATTCATACTGCTATAGATAAGTCAACCGGGGAGAGCATACTCCCGTATGTATGGGTTATCGATATAACAAAGAATCTGGAAAAGTATAAAGGAGATATGCTGCTGATAGGTCTTGGCGGGGGCTCTATACTTAAATCGTTTTATGATGATGACTGGGATGTTGAGACTGTTGAAGTTGATCCCGAAATTATCAGTATTGAAAAGAAGTACTTTAACCCTGTTCCGGGATTTGATAATATCATTAATGATGACGGCAGAGAGTTTTTGAGAACTACTGACAGATCATACGACCTCATTGTGCTCGACGCATTCGGAAGCAGCTCTGTTCCCTTCCATCTTACTACAGTTGAAGCTTTCAGACTTGCTAAATTGCACCTTAAAGATAATGGTATAATGGTTGTAAATATTGAGGCTGTAGGCTGGAAGGATATTATTGTCAGCTCACTCGCTAAAACCCTGAGTAAGGTGTTCAGAAATGTAACTGCACTTCCTATAGCCGAACCGCCTGACCAGCTGGGAAACGTGATACTGCTTGCCTCTGATAAACCATTTGAACTGAATGTGCCGCTTGAAAGAGATTATTGGAGAACCGATTACAGGTTCAGCGATCAATATGAAAGAAACCATGCCTGGGACAATCGGTTTGTTCCTGATATGAAAGACGCTATTGTCCTTACAGACGACCGGAACCCTGTGGGTATCTGGGCTGAAAGAATAAACTTACAGGCACGAAAAGAACTTCACGAAATGCTCGGCGATAAATCATTTCTTTGGTAAAACTCGTATCTATGACTTTTTGATCAGATATGTCCCATATCCATGCAAGGCAGAGAGCTTTTATTCTGATGATGATTCTGCGGATAGGTGAATTGATGGATTCCGTCGACAAGAAGGGACTTGCTGAGCTGATCATTGATTCTGTTTGCCCTGATCCAAAGGTTTTATTCTTCCTGTTTCCTCAACCTTTACAGGGTAGCCTTCAAGGGAATCGGGGAAAGCCTGTTTGTTTTCTTCTGTCAGTGAGTCTACCATAATAACAATACATTCATTACCGTTATCCAGTTCACCCTGGTAGAACCCCTGAACACCCGGAATTGCAAGCAGCATTTCCTGGTTGTTTTTTAAGACCTGGTCAATCGGTTTCCTCTGCATATTTTTAGTGTCCTTCACCTGTGCATTACACTGAATAAATACGAAAGATAGAAGTAATAATAAAATGGTTTTCATATAAAAAACAACCCCCCCACGCTGAACGTGAGGGGGAAAAAAAATAATAATTAATTATTTATTAACTACTGACCTACCATCGTTGCTTCGAGGAAATCCAGAACCTGGTTTATCGGGTTGGCAACTGCGGTTGTGCTGCTTCCTGCAAATAAAAGACCAACAGCTCTGGGATTGGTGGATGCATCTTCAACCATCAGAGAGCCGGAATCGCCTGCGGCAAGGAATTTACTTCTTCGATTAGCAATAATAATCTGACCCGTGAAGGTTTTTGTAAATGCTGTACCGCCCGCACACTCATTTTCATAAGTAACGCTTACAGAAGCATTCAATCCTGAAATTGTACTGCGTGTAAGTCCCGTAGTTCTTCCGCTTTTCTTAACAGCCTGGTTTATGAATGCAGCAACAGTGCTGGCTGACAGGGTTCCAATCTCCAGAATGGATCCGTCTGTTTTGACCTTACCTGAAATTACCTGAGCAACTCCTACATCAACATTGGAATTTGGAAGACTGTGTTTCACTGTCAGTGTGGCAACATCCTGGCCATTAGCTGCATTGCAGCTGATATCAATGAGTCCCGGTTGCACAATTGGATCGCCGGTTGCAGCGACACGGTTATTACCTCCGCTGACGATATCAGATTCAAAAACATGGTAGTTGCTTAGAATATATTGCTTTCCACCGCTCTGTACGAGTGAACCAAGTGTACCACCGCAGCAATAACCATTTGCTAAATCGTAGCTCCATCCGCCTGAAGTTCCTAATTGAATAGGAGGATTCTGTTTTGCGGTATGGCTTACAGTGGTTCCACCTCCTGGTTTACCTTTAAAGGCGGTTATCTCGCCGGTCACCATTATTTTAACCGGCACACTCTCCAGCATATCCGGTAATGGATTCTGTGTTCCTTTGGCAAGTGCTTCTGCCTGTATATCTGTTTTGGTTAGTACCAGGATGCATGGTTTTCCGTCATCGGTTAAACCGACAGCTGTACCGACAACATCAGGGATCTTCATAAGATCCGATGTGTATTTTTCCTGAACAGGAATAACAGCACGGATTTCAGGATTATCCTTAGTCAATACTCCCTGGTTCTGGGTTACAGTCTGATCCTGAACAGTGGGTTCATTTATAAGATCAGAACAGCTTGAAATCGTAAGGGCAATTACAGCGAAAAGGATTATCAGAGAGCTTAACTTCCCCATCCCCGAACTGAAAAAATGTTTCATACTGCCTCGCTGGATAAATGAAGTTAAATATTACTTTTTGGGAATGATCGTATACTAATTATACGAGATTTGAAATAATATAGCAAGAAAAATTTTTCGGCTGTGACTATAAGGCTTGAAAAGATCACTTTTTATGCGGTCACTCCCAAACCAGTTGTTTGTTCCTGTGCGGGAACTGATAAAGTAAGCAGTAGGAAGAATGTTGTGATGGATATGAAGGATTTCATTTTAGGCTCTCCTATGAACCCAAAATGGTATTACAAAAATAATATATAAAAAGTGAATAAGTGCTATCTTTACTGAGTAAATTTTTAAGTTAAAATATCGGGAAGAAAATCTTAACCTCTATATTTCAAAGGGAGGAAGGAGTACTTAACCGTCCCCTTATCCTGTCCGCAATGATGCTCGCAAACTTTATGGCGGCTGTTGAAGCCACAATAGTTGCCACTGCCATTCCGACAATTGTGAGCAGCCTGGGAGGTTTTTCACTATTTACCTGGGTATTCTCCGCATTCCTTCTTACACAGGGAGCAACAATTCCGCTCTATGGCAAACTGGCCGATCTTTACGGAAGAAAAAAAGTATTTGTATTTGGTGTTTCGCTTTTCCTTGCGGGTTCCGCACTGTGCGGGTTTGCAGGAAGTATGTACATGTTGATAATCTTCAGAGCTATTCAGGGTATCGGTGCGGGCGCTGTATTGCCGATCAGCACGACCATTATAGGCGATATATATAATCTCGAAGAACGTGCAAAGGTTCAGGGCTACCTCAGCAGCGTTTGGGGAATAGCAGCTGTTACGGGTCCTGCTATAGGGGGCATCATTGTTCAGAATATAAGCTGGGCATGGGTCTTTTTTATAAACATACCTATCGGTCTCGTATGCATTCTTATCGTTAATACTTATTTCCATGAATTGACGGTGAATCCTTCAGAAAGCATCGATAGCAAAGAGACATCCCCCGGCAAAGATTATATTATTACCAGAACCAGAAGGATTAAGATCGATTATATCGGATCATTTCTGTTGATAACAGCCGTCTCCCTGCTTCTCATTCCCCTGCTTGAGGCAGGAAATGCATGGGAGATTGCAGATATAAGATTCTGGGGAATGCTGATTCTTTCGGTAATTGTATTCATAATATTCGTTATCATTGAACGCCGAGCTGAGAATCCCGTCATTCCCTTCAGGCTTCTGAAGACCCCGGTAATTCTTTTTCCGAATCTGACTTCTATGATAGTTGGAATCGTGACCATAGGAATAAGTTCGATCATCCCCTTATTTGCGCAGGGAGTATTCGGAACAACTCCAATTATTGCCGGCTTTCTGTTAGCTTCAATGTCGATTGGCTGGCCTCTGGCTTCAAGTCAATCCGGTAAGCTGATTCTTAAAGAAGGTTTCAGGTTTACATCTGTACTCGGTATTCTCACCTTGCTGGCAGGATCTCTTCTGATGCTATTAATTGACGGCGGCTCATCGCTTTATGAAATAGTATTCTTTATATTCATCATCGGACTGGGACTCGGATTAACATCTACCGCATCGATTGTTGCAGTGCAGCATGCAGTACCCTGGTCAAAACGGGGCGTCGCTACAAGTTCGAATTCATTTTTGCGTATGATAGGCAGTACTTTCGGGGCAACCCTGTTCGGCTTTCTCTTGAATTTTCACATCAGGGCAAACCTTGCACCCTCTCAGAAGAACACAGACATAATAAAAATATTAGTCGACCCCGCTCAAAGATCACAGTATTCCTCTGAATTTATCGGAGAGCTCAGAGATATACTTGCAGGGTCCGTGCACAACGTATATTTCTATCTCGTCCTTATCGTTGTTCTCGGTATTACCGCCGCTGTGCTCACCCCTAAAGAGATTAAAGAGGGGAGCGTGTAGGGGCTATACCTGCATTCCACCACTCGATGTACTTATCAAATGACCAGTTCACTATGCTGCCAGGGACGATACCGATCTCGTAAAGTTTTGCGTAATCAGCCGGTTTACCTTGCGGTAGATGTATTTTATAATATCCGGAGGATTTCAGGAATACCGTCCTTATCATGTTCTCCTGAAGTTCAGGGGATTCAAACTCCATATCAAATGAATTTCCCGTTTCGGGCATCTCATAATATTTCTCATCGTTTTTATTAACTATAGCTGAAATATCTGTTCCGGTAAAATCTATTACCGACGAGGCAGATGCATTAATTCCTGCGGTCTGCTGCAACCTACCTCTTTCAGCTGCAAGATAATCGAACGACCAGAATCCACCCGGAGGATTTACCTGCAGATATATTGTATCTCCTTCTGTCTGGCTTATATCGAGCGGGATCACTCTCCTTTCGGTCATAAAAGGTCCGCCGCCCTGAATAATTGTTTTTTCTGCCCAGCCTGACTTTTCTTTCAGATACAACTTCAACTCGTACAACTCTTCTCCCTGCAAAAAGTTCATCATTTGGTAATACTCACTATTCTTCTGATCAATCTTTTGGTACCAATCATCAACGCTGCTTCCGTAAAGCATCAGCATCTCTTTTATCATATTTGAACCCCACAAAGTTGTTCCGGCGTTTAATAGAAGGTTCAATGAATCAGTACCATCGGGTCTTGCAAAAGAGAAATTAAGGTGGTTGCGTGTATATCCCGGTTTGTCCTCAGGGCGTACAGGCATCTTCGACTGCCACATTATCCCGTCCTCCGAGGAAAGGAATTTTGAAAGATCATTACCCTTTTCGTCGCTGGCTGAAATAAAACTCTGAACTTCCGATGATAAGTAAACTTTTCCGTCGTTGTTCATTACTGCCTCTGTTCCTACAGGATGATCTACTACGTATAAACCCATCTCATCGATAAATTGTGTCTCATCTACTTCGTTAATAACTTTCAGCCTGTATCTACCGTCAATTTCTTTAAGATGTTCGAGCCTTGAATATTCGGTTCGCTTTAATCCAATGCTTGTTGCTCCGCCTAAAGGCTCTGCATCAAATACATATCTATCCCCATCAAACGAATATATAAAAGGACAGGATTCTTTTGTCGCCAGGGCAATTACAGCTACTACTACCCCTACACCAAGACAACCTCCTAAAATAGCCAGTACAGTTCCAAGTTTATCTGATTTTTCAACCCTGGTATAAAGAATATCCTCAAGGTTTATTCTCTCCTGAATACCATCGACTGTCTTTCCTGTAATAAAATACCCCGCATGTTCAAATCGCCCTCCTCCCTCACCAAATAATCGTGATACCCTGTTTTCATAGACAACCTGTTTAATTCTGATTGTTGAATCTTTTTTGATCCTCTCAATGGAAACAGTATCCGGTCGCGATATGTATATTCCCGAAACATTTTTAAGGGCTAAGCTGACATTCCCGAATTCAACATCATTTCCTGTAATAACACCATTGTCAACTTGATAATGTCCACCGTTATCATCGAAAATATACTCTTTCTGATTATTCCAGAAAACTTCAGTAATTTTCCTTCCCTCCAGCCTGGTCAGATCGCCCGGGTACAGCTTTGTTCTGAACTCTTTGACTCCTTTTATAGTTATTTGAATATCAAGTGAGTCCTGACCCTTTCCCTTTAATCTGCTTTCGAAGTAAAGCAATCTTCCTCCGGCTGCATCAAACTTTACTATATTACCATCAGGGAATATAACTTCTGTTATTTTTTCTCTTTCTTCAAGCTTGTCTTTAGAAACATCCTCTTCAGAGTAACACCCTGAAACTAAATTAAGAAAACTGAATAACAGCAGACAGCAGATTGATTTTTTAAACATTAGTTGTCCTCATTAAATTGTTAAAGTTTTAATCCACTCTTCTGAAATTTCCTGAAATGGTACGGGTAGTCCCGAACTTTTATGTTCTTTTACTACATCTGACAAAAGTATGCTGGGACAATCTGTATGAAGCGGCAAAGGGATAGCATCTCTCATCCGTCTAAATATCGTATCAAAATTTTCCTGCATAATATTTCCGAATGATACCGGCATAAAAACACAGGGATTAATGTTGCCGGCGCTGTCGATATAGAAGTGCGATAGTCCACCCATCATACAACCCATCTGGTTTTTCCCCTCGATATGGGCAAGGTAATAGACTAATGGATGATCTTTATATTTTTTTGATGTATTTGCGGTGATTGTAAAGTTCAGAAGTCTTTCTTTATCCTTATGGCTGATGAGATCTTCTGCAGGCTCATTTATCAGCCCGCCGCAGGGCCTTGGTTCAAGGAGTTCAACAAGACTAACATTGAGCGACTTCACAAAGTCTAAATACCTGAATATCTCATCCCCCTTAAGTATTTCCTTATTAACACAGAAATTAACGTAGGTAAGAATGCCTTCCTCATTAAAGAGACGTAGTGCGTTAACGGCCTGTTCAAAAGAACCGCTGCCTCTAATTTTGTCATGACGCTCTAGTATGTAATCATCAAGTCCAATACCCGCAGCTGTTAACCCTCCCTTTTTAAGTTCCTTAATTTTATTTTTTGTTACAGAATAACCCGAGGTATGGATATGAAAATCAGACAGCTCTTTGTTGCCGGCTTTAAGAATTTCAAGAACCTTATCAAAAGCAAGGAGAGGTTCACCGCCTGTGAGAATGATAATACTGGTTCCCATTGCCTGGAGCCTGGCAACAGTTTCATTCCATTTTTCCACAGTAACCAGGTTATTTTTATTTATGTTCTGCCTTTCATAACAGTGGGTACACTCCAGGGAACAACGTGAAGTAACTGCCAGCAGGACAGTATCAGTCTGACGCTTCAGCGTGGTTCCCGGGACGTTAAAATTCATTCCGCCGTTCTTTACCATATTGTCGAATGCCCTGGACGGAAAGCCCGGCAGCGAAAGGGTTGAATAATAATGGTTGTTAAATTTTATGAGCTTTGACAACAGCAGTTTCTTCCTAAGTTTTAGAGAAGATCCTATGCTTTTTATTGAGTATGCCTCCCTTATTAGTGGTTCGTTTATACCCGTAACCAGGGTTTTTAGAAAGAAGAATAAGATTTCTCTCTTGTTAAGGAATTGTGGTTTATAGTATGAAGGCATTTCATTCTCCCTGAATTGATTTTTAATTGACTGCATTCTTATTCTGGATCGTCAAATTATTTTGTGGTATGATAACTCATTTTTCCGGCAGAATTGTCAAAAAAATGTCATGTTTTTATAGAAGAGGGATTTTTAACCAGGGAAATGTTTGAGACCTTGATACTGAATTTAAGGAAGGAGCTATAATTGTTTGCCCGGCGCTAAAAGAAAGCCCGCACCACAGAAATAACTATGGTGCGGGTTGGATAAGGAAATTTACTACTTTCTGGAGTTAGTTTTTAAAGAAGCGAAATATTGACAGGGTCCGGGACCTATTTCTCCGCTGTTGTATTCTTCAAGTGTGTTTTTAAGCGAAATAAACATCATTCTCAGTGGATCATTTCCATGAAGGGAGCCGATATCTTCAGGTGTATAGGTATCGAAAAGTTCGACTGCATTATCAAAAGCCTCCTGAACATCAGTCGGGTCGGCGCCTGCAAGAAAGTTCAATTCAACACTTATGAATGCGTGGGCCAGCATGTAATATGCATTGCCGTGTTTGGGAGATGTCCACATTACTTCATAATTGGTCTGCTGACTCAGATAGAAGGTTGAATCTTCGCCAAGCAATGCCCATACAGAATCATAAGAAGCAGGTCCATAGGCTGAATGTGTCTTCCAGTAACCGTAACCTTTTGTACATCCTCCTGAAGGAGGAGGAGGAGGAGGAACCTGTACAATCCGGAAACCTAACAGTATCTGTGTCTCAATTGTTTCCATCCATCCCGTATAGAGTGAGGTTGAATCACCGTAATTAGCATCCGGCTCGCCCGAACTTATATATGTATCCCTGATAGTACGTATTGAATCATATCCACTCGTTCCGCCGTAGGACCAGAATAATAACATATAAGGATCATAACCGGTTTCCCTGCTGAAAATCTGCTGCATAACAGCAGGTGATTCTTCCTTCAAAAGAACACCGTTCTGTCCGAACGTGCTGTCTACCCAGCTTGCTGCGAGATCAGTTACATTTGCAGAATACCAACCCGGCGCATCAGGTGTAAATGAATCTTCTGAACCGATATTATAGCTGGCACCGAAGTTATTCCATGTAACATCATTTTCGTCCCAGGGTGCGGTTATCCCGTGAACTGTTATCTCTTCATTGTTTGCATCAGAAACCCATACGTAAATGACTGCAGAATCAACTACTGCACCGATAGGAATTGTTAATTTTTGAGATTGATTCTGATCTGAACCTCCCATAGGTTCAACAGGGTTCTGGCTCTGCTGGCAGCCGGTAACGATGAGTGCCGTAGCTGCAGCGATCAGCATGAGAAATTGTCTTACCTTAGTCATAAGTCACCTCTATGTTAATTTATAAAAATCGGAATGAAGATTATGAGTGTTTCGTCCGTCTTGTATTCTCTCCTGAATTATTTTTTATTAAAAATAATTTATGAAGAATATTTTGTTACCGCAATTATTAGTGATACTAAACACCAAATCCTGTGAGGTGAAACTGACAAAAATGACGGCTGTTTAATCGGGCTGAAGATCAGAGTGAATTGAAATGATACTGCCGGTTTCACAATTTATCGAAACCGGCAGCAATAACAATTTACGGAACGCGAGGATTATACTCGGAAAAGACTCCGTTAGGATTATTGTACCAGACCCATGCGTGAAGCGTCCATAATTGGAATTGGGAATTTACATCCCATACATCTCCACTTCCGGTGAATCCTTCAGGTGCATCAGCCGACATACTAAGCGGAACAGCGTATTCCACCGCAACAAGCTGGTAACCTCCACCAGGCTTATCCATATAAACCAGCAGCTCTGGATGCTCCATATCAAATGTTGAATCAAGCACCGCAGTATTCAGGTAATGCCAACCCATATTTGGCACATACAGGTTTATATCTGCATATCCATCTGCTATTGCAGTGTTTATATTATGATACTTGGCTGTGGCAGCCCGCACCCGTGCCAGTTCAACCTGAAGCTGATTATCCTTACTTAAGTTAGTGCCTGGATCAACAGGGTTAACAGTCGATCTATCAGGATTACATCCTGCGAGCATAAACCCGGCAAGGACAAAAGAAACGAAGATCAAAATAGTCTTTTTCATTAGTACCTCAATTATATTTTATTTATAGAAATAGGGATCAAGAACACTTACTTCAGTTATCTTGTCAACCGGCAGTCCGTTCGTTTTGGCTGATTCTCTTATAGCTTCCGGCGAGGGGGCATCATAGATACAGAATGTTTTTTTCTTATCGAGTGTAACGTATGAGTGAACCCAGGTTACATTGTCCTCAGCATTGTTCGAAACAACTGTAAGACATAAATCTTTCCCGACCTCGTCAAGAGGTATATTCAGCCCGTTCGGGAAAGTTCTTTCAACCAGGTATCGGTGCATAGTGATTTTCTTACTGCCGGTTGTTTTATCCTGAGCATTTACAGGCATTACGGCCAACAGAATCATCACAAGCGAGAACACCATTATGATCATGTTTTTCATTTTAATCCTCCTTTAGTTATTGATGATATATAAAGAAATATGGTTCTAATACTGATACTTCTATTATGAGCTCAACAGGTAGATTATTTCGTCGCGCAGCTCTCCTCAGAGCCTCAGGTGAAGGCGCATCATAAAGGCAAAACGATTTCTTCCTGTCGCACGTAACAAATGACCGGATCCAGGTTACTTCATCTAAAGTATTGTTCTTAACAACCTTAAGGCATTCTTCTGCGCCGCGCTCATCAGCAGAAATATTCAAACCATACGGAAATGTCCTCAGCACCAGATAGCGCGGCATAAGATTATTCCTTGTTAACTGTTAATTATTTTGTCCGATGGTAATATGGAGATTGTGGATCAGAGAAAAATCGGGAACACTCCCTATTTTTAAGTATGTGGTCCCCTATATTATAATGGAACTTCCAGGCGAAGGAAAGATTGCGGTAGGAAGCCTAATGTAAGTATAACTGCTTTCGTGACGGTTACAAATCTTAAATATTAATTCCTTTCGTCCTTACATACGCCGCAGCCTCAATTCTTGAGTGCAGATTAAGCTTAGCAAGAATGGCTGAGATGTGGTGATCCACCGTTTTGGGAGAGATGTAGAGATTTTTTGCGATTTGTAAATTAGACATCCCTTCGGTAAGAAGCTTCAGCACATCAACCTGCCTCCCAGTTAGACCCGCGGGATTTTTCCTGGTGGATTGTCTTGGACCTTTAGGAATTTTCTTTATTCCTTTTTCTCTCATCTTCAGTTTTATTAGAGAGGAAGCTGCGGATGCACCAAGTTCGTCAAATATTCTGACGGCTTCCAGCATAGCTTCCCTGTTTCCCTCGCTTAATGCCATGGCCTGTTCATAAGGACAGTGTGATTCATCCCAGTAATGTGCCGCCGCTTTCCACTCCCCTTTTATATGGAGAAGATATGGCTTTGCTATGCTTTCGGGGATTTCCTCAAGCTGATCAGCCTTCCACATCCAGTAAGCGATTTCACCGATTGTCCATGGATTATTGGTTTCCAGCATGATCGTGTACACAGTTTTTAACTCGTCTTTAATTTCATGCAGCTTGTTCCTCAGCCAGCAGTAATCTGCTTTTGCTGTAATAGCACTTATAATTTTTTCTTTCTCTCCCATTTGAAGCGCCAATTTCAGCGTTTGATCCAGAAGCTCACCCGCACGGGGATCATTACGGCGCGATCTGATGGTTGCAATAACGGATGTCGGCATCAGCCTGTTGGCGGAAGGAACGCTCTTTTTGTTAAGCACATACTCAGCCATTTCAGCTGCTTTGTCCCAGTCGCCGTGTAACATCTTAACTTTTGCATGATGACCCGCAAGACATAAACCGAAAACGTAAAGATCCTTCTCTCTGCTGAACTCTACTCCTTCACTGAAAAGCCTGTCCGCTTTCACCAGATTTCGGCGGTAAAGGTACTCACCTCCCAGGTTGATGTATGCTCTTATGGCGTGTTCAAAGAAGCTGTTGTCACTCAGGGCTATCTCCAGACTTTTTAACAGCTCGGCTTCACCTGAGTCGTCTCCTTCGCTCATCCGGGATGATCCGATGTTGTTCAGCGCGTGAGAAGTTATCTCATTGTCATTCAGCTCCCGGGCAAGCTTCAATGCCTTCTCGCCCCACTCAACAGCGGGACCGGTTAATTCCCGTATCATATATGTCTGAGATTTGTTGCTGTAGGCCATTGCAAGTGCCCTGCTGACAGGTAATTTTTCAAGGATGCTGATCGCCTTGTCAAGGTATTCCTCCCCTTCTATATCCTCGCAGTTATACCAGAGTATCCTTGATAATCTCCTGTAATTCTCCCCCTCCCTTGCCGGATCAGGATATTTCTCCAGAAGTTCTGTAATTTTTTCTCCTGCCTTAATTGCTTCATCTATCTGCCCGGTAAGATAGCACTCGTATGATCTTCCCTCGTAAAGGGTGATCAGTTCTTCGGGGGCAAGCTGATCCCCGGATTTTATAGCGCTGCTGTAATGTTCGGCGGCCAGACTATGGGCCGCAAGCGCTGAAGCCTGCCGCGCTGCCTGCGGTGCGTATTTTTGTATTATATCTTTCTCATTTGCCTGAATGGCAAGGTGTACTATTAGTGCGAGAATATCCTGCAGACAATTGCTGGTAAGGATCTGTTCAAGTACTTTCCTGTGAATTTGAATTCTCTTCAGTTCGGATATTGAATCAAATACTGCCAGACGTGCCAGCTCGTGTCTGAATGATACCTGGTTCTTATCCAGTACGAGTAATCCTTTATTGAAGCATATGTCGAGACATTCCTCAACCCTGTAATTGAAGTGCCTTAGTAAATTTATCTCAACTTTTGTTGGTATAACTGAAATTATCTCCAGAAGGCATCTCGCATCCTCGTCAAGTCCAGACATCCTTGCCACTACAGCTTCCTTAATGCTTAACGGCACTCCTTCGTTCTGATTGGCAAGCATCTCTGATACGTAAAAAGGATTCCCCCCCGTTCTTTTATATAAGCTTTCGTCTCTTACACCGGCATCCCGCATAAGGTGAATCACAGATTTTTCAGTTAACGGATAAAGCCGTAGTCTTTTAATTTCAGAGTAATTGAGATCGGCAAAAACGGATCTCAGCATACTTCCCTGCCCTACTTCTTCATCCCGGTAGCTTAGCATCAGGATAACCTTCGACCTGTTTATCCTCCTTGTTAAAAATTTAATAAGATCCAGCGTAGCTTCATCAGCCCAGTGAATATCTTCAATCACAACTACTTTCAGGTTCGTCCCTCTCTGAAGATAATTCAGAAAATCCGAGAATATGTCTGCCCGGCTCTTCTGTCCGGTAAGTTTTTTTATTAGATCCGATTCAACCTGGTAGGCAATATCATATAATGGCCCCAGGGGACGGGGAGTGAGCAGATCGTCACAGGCGCCCAGCATCACTTCGGTTCCTGAGTTAAGTCTGTCTGTGAAATGTTTTATAAGAGATGTCTTACCTACTCCTGCCTCCCCCGTAACAAGCACAGTTTTTCCGCTGCCTGCTTTTACGGTTTCTGCTGTTAGTGAAAGTTCATCAAGGAAGTTCTGCCGTTCTAATAGTATCATATTAATAACGAATTAGTTAATATAATTCATCAGGAGCGATGATTTTTTTATCCTCAACCAGGTGGATGCCTAATATTACGGACTTTAACTTGAATTTCAAAAGTAAATTTTCGGAGTTTGTGCTATTGGGCAATAGTTGTGAAATATTCACCCAATTCGTCTAATTCACCCAATTCGCCTAATTCGCCCAATTCGCCTAATTCGCCCAATTCCTAAATTCTCCACCTCACGGATACGAAATCCCTGTTACATTATGAGGAACATATTTCTCCTCAAGTTTCTTAATCTCCTCTTCAGAGAGCTTAATGGAAACGGCTCCAAGGGCATCCATAAGATGTTCCATTTTTGTAGTTCCGACAATAGGGGCGGTAACCGCCGGTTTTGAAAGCAGCCAGGCCAGTGAAACCTGAGCCTGCGATATCCCCCTCTCGCGCGCAATCTCAGTAACTGCGTCAATAACCCTCCTGTCGGCCTCTTCTGTTTTCTCATATAAAGTTTTAGCGAAAGCGTCTGTTTTGGCACGTTCCGTATCCGACTGTGCCTGCCACGGCCGGGTTAAATGCCCCCGAGCGAGGGGACTCCATGGTATCACGCCAATCCCCTCCGCCCTGCACAGCGGCAGCATCTCGCGTTCTTCTTCACGGTAGAGCAGGTTGTAATAATTCTGCATAGATACAAATCTTGTCCATCCGTGCAGATCCGCTAAGTAAAGCGCCTTCGCAAACTGCCATGCAAACATCGATGAAGCCCCGATGTATCTCACCTTCCCGGATTTCACTACATCGTGCAGTGCTTCGAGTGTTTCTTCAATTGGAGTGGTGTAATCCCATCGGTGAATCTGGTAAAGGTCAATGTAATCAGTATTCAGGCGTTTCAGACTGTTATCGATCTCAGTGAACACCTGCTTTCGCGAAAGTCCTTTGCTGTTTACATCCTTCCTCATCGGGAAATATAACTTTGTTGCCAGAACGATCTCATCCCGCTTCGCAAAATCACCCAGTCCCCTGCCGGTTATCTCCTCGCTCATACCTTCAGCATACATATTGGCAGTGTCGAAAAAATTTATTCCTTCCTCAATGGCTTTCTTTATTATAGGACGGCTTTGTTCCTCGTTCAGCATCCACTTGCGCGACTCCGGACTCCCGAAGCTCATACATCCGAGACAAATCCTTGATACTTTTAATCCCGTTTTACCCAGATTAGTGTATTCCATTTTTCACACCTCTCTTCCGCTTTTGTAATAGAGAAAGTATAAAAATAAATATCCCCTTAGTTAATGTCGAATGTTCCGCATCAACGTTATCATCTCAGAGTGACGGTTCATCTCCTATCCGCCGACTGTATCAGAGTCCTGTCATAAACCTCTCACCGCAGAAATTCTATTTCAGCAGCATCATCTTCTTCACCATCCTATAGCCGCCCGCCTGCAGCACATACATGTACATTCCCGACGGAAGATCGGCAGCATTAACCTCTACCTGGTAGATCCCTTGCTCCATTTCTCCATCAGCCAGCGATCTCACCTTCTCCCCCAGCAGGTCGTAAAGTGTGATGACAACCTTACTCTTTGCACTGACCGAATACCTTATAACTGTTGAAGCGTTAAAAGGATTGGGATAATTCTGGTACAGCCGGTATTCCAAAGGTGCTATCGATACCGATATCTCGTCCGAATATGTATAGCTTCCTGCAAGGTCTAGCTGCTTAAGTCTGTACTGCACAATCTTGTTCCCCAGCGGCAGCTTATCTGTGAAGCTGTAGTTATGAACTTCAGTTGATGTACCATTCCCGACGACAAATCCTATTCTTTCCCAACCTCCGGTGGTCCTTCTTTCCACCTCAAACCCTTTATTGTTCGTTTCAGTTGCAGTATGCCATAATAGTTCTATCTTATCACCGCTGTAGCTCCCGGAAAACGACGCCAGTTCCACGGGTATTAACCCTCCCCCTGTAATAACCGCGCCTGCACAGGTGCCTGTCGAATCCTCGGTTATGTAATATGCTCCTACGTTAACCACAATAGTATCAGCGCAGATCACTGCACCATACGGCACGTATATTCCACTTAAACTATCGATTACTATTTTGCTCTGAGGATACAAAACTCCACTTAAGCCGATAATCAATAGTGGTATGAATTTATTCAGTCGCATATTTCTCACCTACTATCCTGTTCAGCCTGTCGATCTGCTTCTGCTGCTCCTTAACCGTTTCAAGCAGAAGAACAGAAAGTTTCGAGTAGTCGATCGACTTATATCCCTTCTCATCCGTTCTTACGATCTCCGGAAACTCCTTCTCAACATCCTGTGCAATTAACCCTACCTGCTCTGTTCCCTCAAATTTCTTTTCGGGAAACTCACTTTTCTTCCAGTAGAATGTTTTGGGCTCCAGTTTCATTACTTTTGATTTGACACCGCCCAGATCCTTTATATCTTTTTTGTATCTCACATCGGATGTCTGAGTCCAGGTACCCGTATACGTGCCCGATCCATTTATAACGACCATCCCATCAGACGATGTGGAACTTGTACCGGGATTCAGCACAATGCTCCCCCCGTTATTAAATCCGTCTCCGGAAGATATCGTTACATCCGCTCCCTCTCCATCAGGATTGTCTCCCACAGTCAGACTGATCCCGTTATCAATCGCACCTAAAAGCGATCCGGTAGTCAGAGAAATAGCTCCGCCTTCAACACCGCCTCCCGTTGAAATATTTATATCGCCGCATCTTGTATTAGCATTACCAGTGCTGATATTTATATCCCCCGAAAAATTGAATCCCGGGGTCGACATCAGTATATCCCCCGTTTCATCGCCGCTTATATTTGTCTGCAGTATAAGATCTCCACTTCTTGAAGTGCCCGCTCCTGATTTAATTATAGTATTCTTTCCCGATCCCGCCGGATCAGGTAATAGAAGGATTTCCGCATTATCCACATCCAGCAGAGCCGTAGGTGTTGATTTCCCTATCCCTACATTTCCCTCACCGCTGATATTCAGAAGATTCAGACTGTCGCTGTTAAAAACGATAAAGTTTTCATTTGCAGTATTCCCGCCGAGTGTTGCCGTAATATTCTGGGGAAATGTGCATACAGTTGTAAATAGAATGAAAAGTCCCAATAATCTCATAGTACCCTCCATTGAGTTTAAATGATGTTTTTCCTGTTTCAGCAGCAATTAAAGTTGAGGCAGGATTTTGCCATAAGATATGTATAAAACTTCGCGGCATCAGTGACTACCCTCCCACTCCCCCCTTTCCCTTCCGGATGCATCAAGCGGATTAGAAGATTGAGCGGATTTGGTGGATTGAGCGGATTTGGTGGATTGAGCGGATTTGGTGGATTGAGCGGATTGGCGGATGTTGTTATGGTAGGGGTATCTACAAATATTCAACCTCTCCGGGGTTGTGCTGTTATGATGCCAGGGGTATCTACAAATATTCAACCTCTCCGAGATTGTGTTGTTAAAAATTTAGGGGGCAAAGAGCATGAGGCAGGGGAGGGATCATAAACGATGAGGAAAGATTTCTCCCTGCAGTTGTAATGACATTCAATCCGCTAAATTCGCCAATCCGCCAACAACCCCGGAGAAGTTGAACAGCCCGCAATAGTCTCTATATGCCGGGTTTTTCCTCGGGGTAGAGAACTATCTTAACAACATCCTTTCCAAGGTACCTAACTGCCGCAGCCTTAATATCATCGGCAGTCATTTCATCTATCCATTTGTTGTAATCCATAATCAATTCCGGGTTATCATTATTCTGAAGGTAGTCTGACAGTATACCCAGCCAATATCTGTTCTGCTTTACGCTAACCTCAAGTTCTCTTTTCTGAGTTTCCTTAACTTTTGTCATTACAGTTTCGTCAGGACCAAAATTCTTTATCGAATCAAGCACGCTGAAGAACGTCTTTGTTAACTCATCAACTCTATCGGGACTGCAGCCGAACTGAAAGTTGAGATCATAATGAGGATTAGGGAACCTGTATATCTGCTTAAAAAGACTGACGCCATATGTGCCGCTTTTATCTTCTCGTATTGCTTCCCTCAGCTTTATATTCAACACATCAACTAACGACTGCATAAAGAATTCGTTCTTCCTTGTGAAATCCATTTTGCCAGGATACGTAACCTTCACAGAGCTCTTCGGTTCAATTCCTCTTCTTACCTCCTTTGAAATTTCACCCGTTACATCCTTATACTTCAGATCCACAGGACCCTCAACTCTTCCCCCCGCAGGAAGTCCGCCAAGGTATGTTTCTATCATCGGTTTAACAGCTTCTGTATCTATGTTGCCCGTGAAAATAAAAGTAAAGTCGCCTGCATCTTTAAACCTGTCTTTCAAAATATTCAAAGCCTTTTCAGGATCAATCTCATCAAGCATTGAAGGGGTCATGGGGCGTGACCTGAAGTGATAATTTGAGAGCGTTACCTGCATCGTATCGTCAAAAGCTGCCTCGGGATCGTTACTCCTGTTCTGCAGATAAGATCTCATCTTTGTCATGATTGATGAATATCCAACTGAATCAATCTGCGGAGAATTGAACCAGGAATAAATAAGCTGGAATAGAGTTTCAAGATCCTTAGGACTTGCACTTCCTCTGAATCCTTCAAAGTTAAATCCGATAAAAGGACTGACATTAACAATCTTCCCGGTAAGATATTTTTCAAGTTCAGTCCGGCTGAAACCTGCGAGTCCCGATTCCGATGCCAGTCCTGAAGCATATTGCGCTGAGAGATAATCACCATCCGGAACAACAGAAGAACCGCCGGGACTAAAAGCCGTAAACAAAACCTCATCATTCTTAAAATCGGTAGGTTTCAGAATAACCTTCACACCGTTAGCGAGCGTCCATCTGGTTATGCCGAGTGCAGGATCACTCACAGACGATACAACAGGTCCGGGCAGAGGAGGAATTTCAACCAGAGCTTTAGAAGATACTTTATCCTCGTAAGCAGTAAGTTCCTCATTATCCACCTTACTTATCACCGAAGCAAGCTCCTGCTCACCGGGTATTATAAGTCCCTCTTTTTCAGGAGAACTGACCAGCACCACCCTGTTTTCAGCGTTCAGGAGTTCGGCCGCGATTTTATTCAGATCATCAACGGTAATGGCAGGAACTATTTGTTCTGCAAGATTATACGCATCATCAATTGAAATCAGGGGATCACCATAGAGAAAACTGCGTTCCATCTCTCCGATTATTCCTCTTGATTCAGTTTTATCCTTTTCAGCAAGCCTTTTCTCCGCATTCCTTAAGTATGATGATTTTTGTCTTTCGAGTTCAGTAGGAGCAATACCGAATTGTTTAATTCTTTCAGCTTCGCGAAGCAGACCTTCGAGTCCGCGCCCGATGTTTGCCTCGCCCACCATCGCCATAAGGTAGCTGATATCTTTAGCTTGAGTGAACCGCTCGCTCCCGGAGGCGGCATCTGCAAAAGGAGGATCAGGCAGTGTAGTAACTTCACGCAGCCTGTCGTTAAGAATTCCATAGAAGAGGTTATGGATTAAAACATCCTTATAATCATCCATGCTTTTTATTACCATCGGATCTTGTATGTAATAAAGAGAAACACAGGGTATACGGAGTTTCTTTATCCGAAGCTATTGCAAAGTAAGTCTCTTTATGCTTCGGAACATCGGGAATCACCCTTTCCCTTTCGAAGGCAGGGGAAGTAAGTTTACTGAAATGTTCTTTTATGTAACCCTCAATAACCTTTACATCAAAATCGCCGACAGCAGCTACAGCCATGAGATCGGGCCGATACCAGTCGTGATAAAACTTTTTAATCGTTTCATAGCTGGCCGACTCAATAATTTCCTTCTTCCCTATTGTAAGTCTATCTGCATACTTCGAACCCTTAAACAGCACCGGGAGCTGCTTATCGAACATACGCATCCATGCCCCGCGGCCGAGCCGCCATTCCTCAATAACCACTCCCCTCTCTTTATCAATTTCTTCAGGATCAAAAGAGAGGTTGTGTGCCCAATCCTCCAGTACCGCGAACCCGGTAGCCAGAATCTCAGTGCTATCTGTAGGAACAGTAAGCATGTAGACCGTCTGATCGAAGCTCGTATAAGCATTGAGTTCAGGACCGAACTTTATACCCAGCTTCTCCAGATAATCTACCAGCTCCTGCTTCTTAAAATTCTTTGTGCCGTTAAATGCCATGTGTTCAACCAGGTGGGCAAGTCCACATTGATCATCATCCTCCAGCACTGAGCCGGCATCAACAAACAGCCGAAGTTCTGCTCTTTTTTCCGGTTTCTGATTTTTCTGGATATAGTATCTCAACCCGTTGTCTAGAGTGCCCGTGATGACATCTTTATCAACAGGCAGAGGTTTATCCTGGGGAAGTATAGATGAAGTAAAGAAGAATAAGAAAACGAAAGTAATACCCGATAACTTTTTCATTGAACCCTCCTTAAAAAATTGCTATGGGGCTGTCACACAACATCAGGCTTCGAAATTCCGAACACCAGGTATTGTCATCCTGAATGAAGTGAACAATCTCCCACCCCAATTTTGCCTTCCCGAATTCATTTGGGAATCTCCTGTCCTCTAAAATACTCATTATCATTTAACAGAAGCAAACATACTGATATTCGTTTGCCTCTGTAATTCCTTCTTTCAACCAGCTAAATTGACCGAAATATCCTACTCTGTTAAAGGAAAATATATCTGAGACTTTTCAGATTAAAAATGGTATTATTTCGGGGATGGAACGTATTCAGAACGTATTCAGAACGTATTCAGAACGTTTTCAGGTAGTATTTATCTCCCTTCTAACCTTAATTTCGCTCTCCAATGGTAACCAGCCTGAGCACTAACGTTAAATGGCTGTAATTGAAAAAGAAATGCTGTCCGTTGATTACCAGGCAATCTGTCCTTTTTTGCAGAGGAAAATATAGAATCAGTGAAGTATGAAGAAGCTCTCGGGAGAAGGAAAATATCAGCAGACTACCCTAAAGGCTGTTGTAATGATATGAGAAAATTAATATATTAGCACCTCAATTTTGAATCAGATTGTTCATCGATCATTCTTAATTGTAAATCCTTTGCTGGTGTAGCTCAATTGGTAGAGCAATTGATTTGTAATCAATAGGTTGCGGGTTCGAGTCCCATCACCAGCTCAATAAACCCCATAAATGAAATATTTCCGGGGTTTTTCTTTTGGTGAAAACAAGCTTCGACTAACGTTATTACTCCGCTCCTAATTTACCCTGGTATACCGATTCAATATCTTCTTTTGATTTCTTTTCTATCCCAATCTTTCTCCCGAATTTCTTTTTATATTTCTCGCCTCAGATAGTTTCACGTAAACGAATTCTGGTGTAAAGAAGTACCTGATTGCTAATTATTTACGAAACGAGT
The DNA here is from genome assembly GCA_963839165.1 of uncultured Bacteroidota bacterium. GTDB lineage: Bacteria > Bacteroidota > Ignavibacteria > Ignavibacteriales > Ignavibacteriaceae > DATFVA01. The sequence goes on from CAWIUG010000049.1 coordinate 246,155, forward strand.
AAATTTCTCCATAATTTTTCGAACTCAACATTTATTGCAGATGAATATACGCCTGACAATGGATTAGGAATAATAAACGTTTAATTACACCTGGCAAATTACGTGAGGGAAGATGTTAAGGGAAGAAGAAAACAACAATGAAAATTTAATCGAAACGGGGTTAGTCGATAATTTTCCTAAAATAAATCTTATCAGGTTTTCGATACTTGGGATACTTATCGTGTTTATTCTCTACTTAATAAGCACCCGGGATTATTTGCTGTTCCACAGCCTGGCCGAGAGTTTCAGTATAATTATTTCCTGTGGTATTTTCATGTTCATCTGGAACTCCCGCCGATATATCGATAATAACTTTTTTATAATTATTGGAATGGCTTATTTGTTTATTGCATTCCTTGATTTGATCCATACCTTTGCTTACAAGGGTACGGAGATCATCCCTGGACACACAGCAAACCTTCCCACCCAGATCTGGATTGCATCCAGATTTTTACAAAGCATAACTTTACTTGCAGCTCGGAAGTTCACGGGACGTACACTTGAACAGGAAAAAGGAAAAGGCTGGATGGAATCAGTGCACCCGGAGGATAGTTTCTTTACTTGTTGAGCAGCATAAGGGAATTATTGAAGTAAATACCGAATGCGGAACAGAATACCGCATCACCTTCCACAAACAATAAACCCATCAAACTTCACCCATTCCTGTAAGGTCCGGGCTTTTTTTGTCATAATTTTATAAAAATTGATGGAAAATTTCGGCTTTGCCTTTCATCTCTTGCGCGGATGATACAGTATTCATATTTTCTCAATCTTGTAAACCGATCGATACTATTTTAAAAGTATCATCTTTCTGGTTTCTGTAAACTTCCCCGCTGTGAATCGATAAAAATACAGACCGCTGGGCAGATTTGCTGCTTTCCAGGTAAACTCATAAGTACCTGCTTGTTTTTCTTCGTTAACGAGTGACTCTAATTCATTACCCAGAACATCAAAAACTTTAATTTGAACTTGTGATAATTTAGGAACGTTATATTTTATATTTGTCGTCGGGTTGAAAGGGTTCGGGTAGTTCTGGTATAATATAAAATTATCCGGCACTATATCATTGCTGCTCACGATACCTATCGGGTTAGCCGGGTAGAAATACTCCAGCATCCTGTCAATGTTTGCCCGCCATAATCCCCAGCTGTGCCCTTCTGGTCTCTCAAGCCAGTCAAGTTTATAACCTGCTGATAACAGGTAGTCTCTGAAGGGACGCAGATTAAGGTACAGACTTTCATAGCTCCCCCATACCGAGCACCATTTAATGTCTTCAACAGGACCACTAATAATAAGATTGTAGGCTTCATAATTATTTGGCCAGAAAGCAGCCGAATGGAGTCCGCATAACCCGAAAACATCCGGATGAATGTAACTTATCAGTGCGGAAATATTTCCTCCGAATGAATCCCCCAATACCAGTCTTTCCTTCCGGTCGGCTTTTGTTTTGTAGTTCGTATCTATATAAGGTACAAGCTCGCTGACAAAAAATTCAGTGTACTGATTTCTTAAACTGCCTGCGTACTCTTCGTTCCTGTTGTTCGGGGTAACAAATACACATATAACCGGCTGAATTAACCCGCTGTCCAGTAAATTGTTTACAACATTTACGGCTTTTCCCAGTGTTATATATTCTGAACCGTCCTGAAAATATACGGCCGGGTATGTGGTTGATGATAGTGAATCATATCCCGGGGGAAGGTAAATGTACAGGTTATAATTTGTACCAACAATCGTACTGTAGAATACCTTGGATATTAATGTTCCGTTAGGAATACTCGGATTATTGACAATTTCCCATGGCTGGACGTACAGCGGCATCGCGAGTTCAGAATTCGGACCGTAACCTCCCTGGCATGTGTTTGGATTTTCCGGATCAAGTATCCACGTGCCTCCGTTTAGTACATATTTGTAGTCAAGACGGGCATCCATTTCGAAATTTGCCGACTTGTACCAGAAATCTGTCTGATACAGCCTGGTCATTCCCCATGCATCGGTGTTCCAGTCGTTAAAATCTCCCGGCAAAGTTACTGAGTTCACATTACCCAGGTAAATAAAATTTGCCGTCGAATCTTCAATGAAGGGGATCCCGACTGTTCGTGCGTATGTCATAAAACTATCGACAGCAGCCTCTTTGGCGGCCGGGTTGCCGAGCGAATTAACGTGATTTACAAAGTTCTGGAATTGGCTTTGAGCGGAAACAAATGAAGGCATCAGAAATATAGTAAGGATTATAAGCTTCTTCATATTCAGTCCCTCCCGACCTGTTTGAAATAACAACATCAATTTGTCATTTATTATCATTATAAACAATGCATCCTGTGAAACAACCGCAGCAGGATATATAATTTACAATTTTCAAAAAAGATCCGATCCCGATATTCGAAAAGTCCCTTGCAGCAGTTCTCATTTTCAGCTCCCCATAAGTTCAGTTTTTAAAATAATTTACCATTATTCGTCTATAGCAGCAATATTGCCCACTCCTCTTTGCAGAAAAGGAGAACATTAAGAAGACGTAACTCTACTGTCAGGTTCAATCATTTTTCTCTCTGAATTTCCTTACTTTCGCAAGGTTACCGCAGTCTTTCATACTGCACCACTGGCGGCTTCCGTTTTTGCTGGTATCAAGGAACAGCCACCCACAGTCGTCCCCCCCGCATTCTTTCACACGGTGCAGACTCTCAGAGGTCAAAAGCTCTGAGGCTGAAAGCGCTGTCTGCCATATTATATTTTCCGGATCCTCATTTTGTAAATCAAGCTCCCATTTGAATCTATCCGAGTCGAACTGCAGCTTCTGATGCTCCCGCGCCCTGGTACATTCCCTGTTCAACAATTCTATGTCTTTATCTTCCGGCTCCTCCCTTTTAACAAGGCTTATGAAAATCCTGTATATTGCCTCACGTAGTAGAATTGCTTTCTTAAAGACTTTATATGAAGATTTCGGATCTTTCTTAGCAAAACGGTTTAACTTTTCCACACCGGACTCGTCAATTATTCCCGCTTTGTGCGCCCAGACGATCAGATCGGAATAGTTTTTAAGTTTGTCGTCCAGCACTTTATAATCGAGCGGATCCTTTTCACCGGACACTGTCCTTCCGCTTACCGAATTCACGAAATCCAGCGAAAGATTATTTGCCACGTATTTATGTTTTTCAGCCATCTATCACTCTTTTTATGTAACCGATAAAATACACTTGACAGGTTACAAATATCATGCTATTTTGTAACCGGTAATAATAATTTAACAGGTTACAAATTAATAATCAATTCATTAAAAACGTGAGGCTGAAATGATAACAAGGATCTGGCACGGCAGAGTAAAGAAAAGTGATGCTGATAAATATCGTAAGTATGTGATTAATACCGGGATAAGGGATTATCTCAAAACCAAAGGCAACGTAGCGGCGCAAATCTGGCAGAATGTGGACAAAGACACTTCGGATATTTTTACAGTTACACAGTGGGATAACATCGAGTCGGTAAAAAAGTTTGCGGGAAAAAATTACGCGAAAGCTAAATACTACCCGGAAGATGAAAAATATCTGCTTGAGTTTGAACCGGAAGTAAAGCACTATGAGACTGTTTCTTTCTCAAACCAGTTGATAAGAAGGCTTCTTCAGCAGTTCACGGATCTTTACGATGGGAATAACTGGACTGACAGGAACTTTCTTCAACTTTTAAGTTCGGTCGATGAAGAAACGGCTTTTAAGCAGCCTTTCCCCGGTAAACATTCCATCGCTGAAATATTGTGGCATATTGTCTACTGGAGAAGAGCTGTGCTGCACCGGCTGAAAGGTGATTTTAAGTTTGAGGAAAAGACAGGGAAGGATCAGAATTTTCTTTCTCACGAAAAGCTTCGGAAAAAAGGATGGAAAAAATTAGGGAATGATCTGGTAGATTCACAGGAAGCCATGGTTAAATTTCTCATTACCAAAACAGATGATTTTCTGGAAGCAGAGAATAGACCCGGACATAAAAACAGATCCGATATTGAAGGTTTGCTGTACCACGATTATTATCACCTGGGACAAATTGGCCTGGTAATATCCATCCTGGACGGACAAAGCAAACAGATTCTCTGAGATATCCTTTTTTTCTTATTTAATCCGGTATGTTCGGGTTAACAATTTCGGCCAGCTGGCCTAATGATTCCTGCCAGCCCAGGTAACACATTTCAGGTGGAATGGCTTCCGGAATGCCGGTCTGCTCAAAGGTAACTTCCGAACCGCATGATACTTCCTTTATGTTAACCGTAGTTATCATTTCGCCAGGAAGGTTCGGATCCTCAAACTGATCTGAATACCTTATATATTTGTTAGTTTTCAGCTCAAGGTATTTCCCGCCGAAGGAATGACTTTTGCCGCTTGAAAAGTTTGTAAACGACATTCTGTATGTTCCACCCACCTTTGCATCTATATGGTGTACTTTGCAAGTAAACCCGTTCGGCGGCAGCCATTTCGCTAGTGCCTCAGCATCGAGAAGAGCACGGTAGATCTTTTCAGGCGATGCCGTAAAAACACGGTGAAGTTTTACTGTTGACATAATTGCTCCTTATGAATGATTGTTTATTAAAATTGAATTGTTAATAAAATACATCGGTCAATATGAAAAATAAAGGGAGTATTACGACAAACAAGAGGGCATTTGCGGCAAGACAAGCTTCGGTTAGGATTGGTTTTAACCGTCTACTCCGTATTCGGGCAGGGAATCCGAATTGTTGCGCATATTGTACAAGATATTATCGCGCGGTACCTCTACTTTAACCCTGCTAATAATCCATCCATCATAAAATTTTTAGCCGGGTAAATATGTTAAGGATAAAAGTGTACGGAAACTGCCTCAATGACGGAAGAGTTGTGTTTGAAACTAATGATTTTTTTGAATGCAGCGGTCTTACTATTACCCGGCCGGCTGAACTTCCCGATGGATGCCTTGTTGAAGTCACCCTCTCTTACAATGAAGAGGATTTCCTCTCCGGTAAGAATGGAATTGTGTGGGCAACGTACGATATGAGACAGGCTGAGATTTTACACAGAGCTTTACTTGCACAGGATATTAACACTGAGATAAAGAAAACTAATCTTGAAAAAAGAGAATTGTTCCTGGTAAAAATTGCAAGCAGGTCAGATCAGAATGAAGCAATAGATTTTATCTGGAAGAGTGAGAGCGGACTTAATCTTGAACCCGACTGGGCTTACGCTGAAGGTGAAACAAATAAAAGTTTTGAACATTGGCTGAGCGGGCATTAAGTAAAATTATACCTTTGTTTCTGTACCTGTAAGTGTTTAACCCTCCAAATGATTTTCCTTAAAATTTCACCTTGGTTATTTACTTCTATTGATAATTCTTATAAATTAATTAAATTATATCATGTTGCGGAGGTTCCTGAGGGATGATGCAGTCTTTTAACACTATATCATATTGCAATAATAAATGAAGAGTAAACTAGAAGATATTTTAAGGATCATTCATCAGTCTGATATTCCTGACGCTGAGCGGAAAAGAACCCTTATAGAAGCGGTTGAGGATCAGAACCGGGAACTGAGACTTGAGGCCGCCCTGGAAAGAGTCGGGGGACGGGCTATGGCTATGCGCTATACAACGGAGCTGCAGGAGGTTGTTAACCTGGTGGCGCAGCAGCTCTACCGGATGGAAATGGATATAACGGGAGTATTCATAGCTATCAATGAGCAGGATGTTGATAAGGAGTTCACTTTCTGGGGTTCGTCTGGTGTAGCTGAAAATTATGTGAAAAAGGCTGCTATCCCCTTCCTTAACAGACCTATGTATACTGTGCTGACCAGTGCTGTTCAAAAAAGAGATGTATTCATTACTGAAGAATATTCAAGAGAAGAGAAAATTGAATTCTTCGAACATTTATTTAAATACCCGCCTTACAATACTTCTACCCCAGAATGGAAAAAGCAAGTGCTGTCGCGTAAGGGAGGCTATACCAGGGCTGCAGCTGTATCTTACTATACAACTATATTTGTGGTGAACCATCACGGCAGTAAATTCTCTGAGAAAGATAATGAGATCCTGAAACGGTTTGCAAGAGTTTTTGAACGAAGCTATATAAGATTCCTCGATATCAAAAAAGCCGAGGAACATGCAAATGAGGCTTTGAAGCAGGCATCTCTTGATAGAATTCGCGGTGAGATTGCGAGTATGAGAACAAAGGAGGATCTGAACCGCATAACCCCGATTATCTGGAGGGAACTTATCTCCCTTGAGGTACCTTTCACGCGCTGCGGCGTCTTTATTGTAGATGAAAGAAATGAGAATGTACAAGTATACTTAACAACTCCTGCCGGTAAGGCACTGGGCGTTCTGAACCTTCCATTTAACGCTAATGAACTTACCCGCAGCACTGTGGATCACTGGAGGAAAAAGAAAGTCTACAAGGAGCACTGGGATAAACAGAGCTTCGTCAACTGGACGAATTCTATGATAGAAATGGGACAGGTACAAGATGCTGCAACTTACCAGGGTTCCTCTTCACCTCCCGAATCGTTATTCCTGCACTTTGTTCCGTTCGCACAGGGTATGCTCTATGTGGGAGATAATTCCGATCTTACGGAAGAGAAGCTTGACCTCGTTAGGTCGGTTGCCGAAGCGTTTTCTATTGCCTATACACGCTACGAGGATTTTCAAAATCTGGAGAAGGCAAAAAATGAAATAGAAATTACATACAATGAGTTGAAAACTGCACAGTCCAGACTGAAAGAGCTGGATCAGTTGAAGTCTCGATTCTTCGCAAATATCTCTCACGAATTCAGGACGCCGCTAACCCTCATACTCGGTCAGATAGATAGCGTTATGTCTGAAAATATCGATGTTGAAGAGAAAGGAAAACTGCAGGTGGCTGACAGGAATGCCAGGAGGCTTCTTATTCTGATTAACCAGCTGCTGGATCTCTCAAAACTTGAAGCAGGCAGTATGGAATTAAATGCGCAGCAGCTTAACATAGTTATATTCCTGAAAAGTTTGTTCTACTCATTTGAATCACTTGCAGAATCACAAGGAATTACTCTGAAGTTTGAATCAGAATATGAACACATTCCTGTTGTCTTTGATCCTGATAAAATGGAAAAGATATTTTATAATCTCATCTCCAATGCTTTCAAGTTTGTTTCTTCAAACGGTGAAATTAAAGTGAGTCTCAATATCGTTAACTCTGCTGCTGAAATAAGGATTAAGGATACGGGGATCGGGATACCTTCCGATCGTCTCCCGCATATTTTTGACAGGTTCTACCAGGTAGATGGTTCAGCATCAAGAAAGCATGAGGGTACCGGCATAGGCCTGGCACTTACAAAGGAATTAATTGAACTTCATAAAGGAAGAATTTCAGTCAATAGCAAAGAAGGCGAAGGCAGCGAGTTTATCATCCTGTTTCCGACAGGCGATCAGAAGACTAAAACCGAAGATTTTATAAAAATGCAGCCGGAATTCTCATTACAGGTGGATAGTTATAGTGAAAACAGGTCTGCAGAAACAAAATCGAAACCTGCTGTTTCCCCTGCCGATGCCGATAAACACGAGATCATTTTAATAGTTGAAGATAATTCCGACGTAAGGAGTTATGTAAGCGGCCTGCTTGTAAATGATTACACTATAATAGAAGCTTCGGACGGTGAAGAGGGCATAACAAACGCAAAAGCTGAAATTCCCGATCTTATAATTACCGATGTTATGATGCCGGGAATGAATGGTTTTCAATTCAGTACACAGATAAGAAGCGATGTAAAGACCAGTCATATTCCAATTGTAATGCTTACGGCCAAAGCAGGACTTGATGATAAAATAGAAGGACTCGAAACCGGTATTGATGCATACATTACAAAGCCCTTCAGTTCAAAAGAACTCAGAGTACGGGTAAGGAATTTAATTTACCAGCGAAAGCAGCTCAGGAAGCGTTTTAGTAAATCAACACTAATAAAGCCTTCGGAAGTTACCGCGATTTCAATGGACAGGGAATTTTTAGAAAAAACAATAAAAGTAATTGAGCAGAATTTTGAAGATCCGCAGTTCAGCATTGAAAAACTTGCCGTTGAAGTTAATATGAGTCTGTCCCAACTAAACAGAAAGCTTCACGCGCTCATAGCCCAGCCGGCGGGTCGGCTGATTCGGTCGCTTCGACTTCAGCGCGGAGCCGATCTGTTAAAACAGAATGCAGGTACAGTTGCCGAGATCTGCTACAAAGTCGGTTTTAATGACCAGGGCTATTTTGGGAGAGTCTTCAAAAGGCAGTTCGGGGTTTCACCGAATGCTTACAGGAAGAAAACACAGGGGTGACCGGGTATTATTTCAATTCACTTATCAATCTGGAATCCCTCTACATCTTTCAGGGATGTATTTTGTGTGTTACCTAATTCTGATATCACGCTGAAACTGCCGTCGGTTTCAAGAATAACAGCACCGACTTTATCAAGATCATAGATACCATCTTCCCTGACCGCAGCTAATACTTCGGATTCTGTAACGCGCTCTTTTTTCATTGAATCCTTTAGAAGCTGTCCTTTATACAAGAGCAGCTTCGGGTCGGCTTTAACTACTTTACGTATGAATTTAACTCTTGCTGACAGCCAGGTAACCAAAAACTGAAGAAATATTAATATTCCAAACGCAATAGCACCCTGCATAACGGTTATATTTTCGTCGAGAATGGCTGAGGACAGAATTGAACCGAACGCAACTGTAACAATAAAGTCGAAAGCATTCCATTTAGCGAGAGTTCTTTTACCGGAAATTCTGAGAAAGAGGACGAGTATAACATATAGAATTATACCTAACAAAAAAGTTCTTATTACTGAATCCCAATTATCAAAAATCATTGTTGTTTTTGTTCTTTAGTTATTGCTGTTTTTATAAAAAGATACCTAAAATAAGGATTTTTGTCTGTGTGTACTGAAACTTGAAGAATATGTCAGGAAGATGAGTTAGCGCCCTCTCTCTCAATGATGAGTGGTGATCAGAAAAGAAGAGGTTAAGTTTGATATCGTATTTACGGACATCAAATGTCATAGTGTGACATAAAGTATTCACTTCTTTTTTACTGCTTCTTCATTCCTTCTAAAAGAAGGTAAATAATCTGAGATTACGCGCTGTTTTGAGGGTTCTTATCATTCTGTTTTTCTGAGAGTAATGGTCCGCCATTTGTATAATTACTTGCTATGAAAATATTGTTGGTAGGAGGAGATAATTATCTGGGGTCAATCACTACGCCATTAAACCTGTTTTTGAATACGAAATTATCGAACTGCTTGATTCAATTTTATTTAATAACCGGACCTTAAACTTATATTAACTGTTATGGAGAACGCTTATATGATGAGAATTATTTTACTTTGTTTTTTAGCGTCTGTTCTGCTGGGGTATGTGCAGGTAAATGCACAGACTCTTAAGTTAAATACTTACGGAGTTTCTCCCAGGGATGTTGAACGTGATTCTATTGAACATTATTTTGATAGAAGGTACAATGGCCTTACTAATGTTGGAAATGAAACGAAGGTCTTCCTTAAAGGCGAATTCGTGGATTCAGTACTTACCAGTCCCACCTGGAATTTTCTTGAAAAACCTGCCGGTTCAACAGCAGAATTCGGTTCAACTAAAAATACTGACAATTCCACACAGCTTATCTCTTTTATCCCCGACCTAACGGGACGCTATGTGATACAGTTTTCTGATGGTTCTTCTGCAGATACTCTTGCTATAAATTCAGCTCTGTACCTTGGTGTGGCAAGCAGTTTCCCAAGTTGTATTGACTGTCATAATACGCAGGCTGCAGGTTATAAATACGATAAGTGGCTTGGGACCAATCACGCCCATGCACTTGAGACAGGGTTAAATGGAGATAAAGGATCTCACTTTAACGAGAGCTGCGTTCGATGTCATTCCACTGGCTACGATCCTGATGCAAATAACCAGGGATTTGATGACTGGCCTTTTGTTTTCCCGGATACTCTAATGCCTGGAATGTATGATTCGCTGATGAATGTTTATCCTGATGCCATGGCCCGCGCCAATGTACAATGCGAGCAGTGTCATGGGCCAGGAAGTTCTCACTTCGGAAATAAGTTCAACATTGCCAGATCTATGAGTGAAGAAACCTGCAATTATTGTCATAATGCCGGGACGAAACATGTTATTGGTGAGCAATGGCTTCATTCGGGCGAAGACGCGTCTGAGTTTGACGGTCGTGGATTTGAAGGCGGTCATGGCAAAGGCACTTACATAGCGCGTGGTTCCAGCGCAGGCTGCGCACCATGCCACAGCGGTGCAGGTCAGGTTGAATGGGTAAAGGAAGGTAGACCAGTTGATCAAAACGGACTGCCTGCTGCTGTAAATAATGTACCTCAAACAACCAAACATACCTGCGCTACATGTCATGATCCTCATGATGCTTCAAATGAGCACCAGCTTAGGTTTGCCGATATGCAGCTTGGCGACGGAACGCCCGTAACGATGCAGTTATACGGTACAGGCGCTTCATGTATGCAATGCCACAGAGCTCGTGTTAATGCTCCTACCTATTCTGAGGATCCCGCAAATGCCAGTTCCCACTACGGACCCCATCATGGTCCTCAGGCAGATCTCCTGCTGGCTTCCAATCACCCTGTCTTCCTGGATGAGAACGGAGATGAAATACAGTTTCCAAGCTCTCCTCATGCGGTTGCCGTACTACCGGGAAACGAGGAAGGAGATGCATGCGTCAACTGTCATATGGGCGGTCAGGATAAAGTGGATGCCTTGGGTAATGTGATTCTTGTAGGAGGTCATTCATGGAATATGAGCGATCCTCAAGGCAATGATTTCGTTCAAGCGTGCGCCCCATGTCATGGCAGCTTCGGAAGTTCATTTAAAGACAAGAAGTATTACCTGAATGGAAATGCTGATCTTGATGGTAATGGTGTTGCCGAAGGACTTCAGCTGGAGGTACAGGGTTTGATGGAACAACTTGCGTTATTATTACCGCCTGTTGGTGAGAATGAGGTACAGGTTCTGCCGGGTGATTCAACCCTTACTCCATCGATTATGAAATCGGCATATGCGTATGTTTGGCTTGAAGAAGACAGAAGTTTCGGCATCCATAATCCTGCATTTTCGGTCGCTCTATTGTATGCTGCGATAAGGGAAGTGGGCGGAGTGGTTAATGTTTCGGAAGTAAAATCTGATCTGCCGACCGATTACAACCTGTCGCAGAATTACCCGAATCCATTTAATCCTTCAACCACCATCGAATATTCACTCCCGGAACAATCGAACGTGAATATTACCATCTACGATGCCCTTGGTAATGAAATAGAGACTCTCTTCAATGGGGATAGCAACGCCGGAGTATACAAGGTGCATTGGAATGCTTCACGTTATGCTTCGGGAATATATTTCTACAAAATCACCGCGGGTAAATATATGCAGGTGAAAAAGATGCTGCTGCTGAAGTAGTTCCGCTGCATTAAAAATTTTTATAGATCCTGTTGTATATAAACGGCTTCCTGGTTATGGAAGCCGTTTTTTTTATACAAGGTGGTTAATCTCTGGGCAATACCATCATCGCTCCTGCTGCTTTTACTGCTGAAGGTCTCCTCTCTTTGTAATCATGGTCATCAGAATAATTTCCTCTTTTATGTACATTCGATGTGTTGTTATACGATACGAACTGAGGCAGCCTGGAATTTCCTGGATAACCTGCATTTGTGAAGATAAAGAAAGAGATGAATATTATGGTATCAGCACCCCCTAAAAACCGCCGCAGACTTTCCATTCCATGTAAACCGGAACCTGCTCGTCCCGGGGGAATGTCGGGACGTTTAGAGATTGATGTCGATAACCTGTATAAAGCCCTTTCCCGTCAAATAAAAGGTGAAGTGCGTTTTGATAATGCTTCGTTAGGACTATATGCCACTGATTCTTCAAATTTTCGGCAAGTGCCGGTCGGTGTTGTTATTCCAAAAACTCTTGATGATGTTGTAATCGCTCATCAGATATGCAGCCGTTACAGTGCCCCGATTGTCAACCGCGGAGGAGGAACCAGCCTATCGGGTGAAACCGTGAACTTCGGGGTGGTGATAGACCACTCAAAATATCTGAACCATATCGGAGAACCGGATGTTGTGAACCGGATGGTGACGGTGGAGACCGGCGCTATCAATGAGCAGGTAAATAAGAAAATCGGTAAGGTTGGACTGGTTTTTGGTCCTGATCCTTCCTCACATGGATATTGCACCATTGGCGGCAACATCGGTAACAATTCCTGTGGGATTCATTCGGTACAGGCACAGTTTTATGGTCCCGGTCCACGGACTTCGGATAATACGCATTCACTTGAGATTGTAACTTATGATGGTGAACGTTTTACCGTAGGAATTGATGAGGAGAAACAGCTTGACAGTATAATCCGGAACGGAGGGCGAAAAGGGGAAATTTATAGTAAGCTGCGGAATCTTCGCGACCGCTATGCGGATCTTATCCGCCGCCGGTATCCTCCGGTTTCTGAGCTTCCGAGGCGGGTTTCGGGATTCAACCTCGACGAACTTCTTCCTGAGCGAGGCTTCAGTGTTGCACGCGCCCTTGTTGGAACGGAAAGTACATGCGTCACTGTCCTTAAAGCTACCCTGCTTCTAACACCTGCCTTATTGGAAAGAGTGACTGTGGTGGTGGCCTATGACGATATCTGCCAGGCCGGGGATGATGTTAGCGAAATAATGAAATGGAAACCGATCGGGCTGGAGGGAATTGATCATCAGCTTTTCGAAGATGAGGGTATAGAAAAAATGCATCAGGGGGGACTAAACCGTTTTCCCAAACCCGGCAAGAATGCCTGGTTTCTTGTACAGTTCGGCGCTGATTCCGCGGCCGAGGCCGAAGATCAGGCAGACCGGTTTGCCGATTGGCTTCGCAAGAAGAGGCATTTTTCGGAAGATCGTGTTGTGGTGTACAAAAGTCAGCAGGCAGGAGGCGACACTGATTCGCTCTGGCAGGTACGTGAAGGCGGACTTGGAGCAACTGCTTTTCCCCCCGATGGGAAAGACCATTGGCCGGGTTGGGAGGATTCTGCTGTTCCGCCGGAGAAGGTTGGCCCTTATTTACGCGACCTGAAGAAACTTTATAAAAAGTATGAACTCGAGGGAGCTATTTATGGTCACTTGGGACAGGGCTGTATACACTCCAGGATTTCTTTTGACCTTCGACATGCTGATGGAATACGCCATTATCGTTCGTTCCTCGATGAGGCATCTGACCTTGTGGTTTCTTATGGGGGATCCCTTTCAGGTGAGCACGGCGACGGACAACAACGTGCTGAATTTCTTAATAAACAGTACGGTGATGAGCTTGTTAATGCAATGCGTGAATTTAAGCTGATCTGGGACCCCCTTTGGAAGATGAATCCGGGAAAGGTAATCGACCCTTATCGGGTTGATGAAAACTTAAAGCTTGGCGATCAGTACAATCCTTTGCACCCGGAAGTACAGTTTGCTTATAAGAAAGACGGTGGTGATTTTGCCCATGCAGCCATTCGCTGTGTGGGTGTGGGCAAATGCCGTCAGCCCGAGGGTGTTGATGTTATGTGTCCCAGTTATATTGTTACAAAAGAGGAAAAGTATACTACACGCGGACGGGCCCGCTTACTTTTTGAGATGCTGCAGGGTCAGGTTATAACTGATGGCTGGAAAAGTCGGGAGGTTTACGATGCGCTTGACCTTTGCCTGGGCTGCAAAGGATGCACTTCGGATTGTCCGGTGCACGTAGATATGCCGACTTATAAAGCAGAATTTCTCTATCATCATTATAAAGGATTAAGCCGTAACCGGAAGCGCTACATGTATGCTTTCGGTTTCATTGATAAATTCTCCCGCATAGCTTCTCTGATGCCTGAGGTAGTAAATTTCCTTACACAAACGCCTGGATTTTCCTTTCTGGCTAAAAGAATTGCCGGTCTGGATAAGCACCGAAGAATTCCTGAATTTGCACCGATGACGCTGCAGAACTGGTATCATGAAAGGGGTGGATCAAGACACCCGGATGGTCCCAAAGTCATCCTATGGCCTGATACCTTCAACAATTATTTTCATACAGATGTTGGGATTGCCTCAGTTGAAGCTCTTGAAGCTGCTGGTTTTCGAATACTGATGCCGAAAGAGCACGTCTGCTGCGGACGCCCTCTTTTTGATTATGGTTTTCTTGATACAGCCCGGAAATACCTTCGCCGTACAATGAACCTTCTGCAGGATGAAATCAGGCAGGGGACGCCAATCATTGGAATGGAACCGAGCTGCCTTGCTGTTTTCCGCGATGAACTGCCTAATCTGTTTCCTCATGATGAAGACGCCGACCGTCTTTCAAAAAATGCTTATCACTGGGGAGAGTTTTTTATGAAAAATGGAATCGAAGTTCCGCATCTCGATCGCGAGGCACTTCTATGGGGACATTGTCACCATAAGGCTACCGGTGGGATAGGACCTGAGCAGAGGCTTCTGGAAAAGATGGGACTGTACGTCAATGAGGTTAAAGGGGGCTGCTGCGGGTTAGCAGGCTCCTGGGGCTTTGAGGATGGGAAATATGATATCTCGATGGATTGCGGCGAGGTTGCTCTCCTCCCTGCTGTTCGTGAAGCGGAAGCGGATAAAATTATTATTGCTAATGGGTTCTCCTGTAAGACACAGATAGAAGAAGCAAATCTTGGACGGAAAGCTGTGCATACAGCGCAGGTAATGAAAATGGCCCGTGACTATGGTATAAACGCTTACCGGGGACCTCATCCGGAACGTGATCTTCCTCCTAAACCTTCACCCTCCCTTTCAGTAACTATCGCAAGGACTGCCGCTGCGGCGCTGAGTGGTATATCGGTACTTGCCGGAGGTTTATGGCTGACGAAGAAGGCAATCAGCAGTCTTAGAAAATGATGCATGGGTTTGACCGTATGCCCGTAAAACAATGCTTGTCGGATCAAATAATTGTCTATACTGAGAATGTGACATATAATACAGCTTATTATCTTATTTGAATCCATAATTACATAAATTAAATTTTATTTCGGGGAGGTTGTTATATGGGAGATAAACATGCATTTGGACACTGGCCGGTTGTCCGTCAAATTAAAAACAAAGATCTTTTTGGCCTCGATAAAACTGCTTATTCTGAGAGAACAGAAACATTAACTGCACGTACAGAGAAAGCAGACAAGGTGGTTCAGTCTATTTGTCCTTACTGTGGAGTTGGATGTGGACGATTAATCTATGTTAAGGATGACAAAATCATCAACATAGAGGGCGATCCTGATTCTCCGATATCGCGCGGCAGACTCTGTCCCAAAGGAGCAGCAACTTTTCAGCTGGTGGCGGGTTCACACAGGATTAAAAACGTATTGTATAGAAAACCTTATGGTACAAAATGGGAAGAAATCCCCCTTGAGAAAGCCATGGACATGGTGGCTGAGAGGATTAAAAAAACCAGGGATGAAAACTGGGAAGCTGAAGATAAGCAGGGACATCCTCTGAGAAGAACTATGGGGATAGCTCACCTGGGTGGTGCTACTCTCGATAATGAAGAAAACTATCTTCTTAAAAAATTATACATCGCGCTCGGGGTAATACAGGTAGAAAACCAGGCCCGAATATGACACTCTTCAACTGTCCCCGGTCTGGGGGTTTCGTTTGGAAGAGGCGGAGCTACTACTTTTCAGCAGGACCTGCAGAATTCCGACTGCATCGTGATTGAAGGCTCCAATATGGCTGAGTGCCACCCTGTCGGTTTCCAATGGGTCATGGAAGCTAAAAAAAGAGGAGCTACCATAATCCACGTCGATCCTCGTTTTACACGAACCAGTGCAATGGCGGATATTCATGTTCCTATCAGGGCAGGCACCGATATAGCTTTCCTTGGAGGTATAATAAATTACATAATCCAGAATGAAAAATTCTTTAAAGAGTACGTTGTTAATTATACTAATGCTGCCTCAATTGTTGATGACAACTTCAAAGATACAGAGGATCTCGACGGACTCTTCAGCGGATGGAATGAGGAAAAAGGACAGTATGAGGTAGACTCCTGGCAGTATAAAGGTGTCGAAGTTGCACCTTCGGCAGGACATCGTGAAATGTTTACCGGTGAACCTCATACGCAGAGAGGCTCTCATATCTCTGCTCTTGAAACTGATACTACGCTTCAAAACCCTTTCTGTGTTTTTCAGATATTGAAAAAACACTACTCACGCTATACCCCTGAGATGGTGGAGAAAATATGTGGTATTCCGCCGGATCTCTTCCTGAAGGTTGCCGAAGCGCTTGTTAATAATTCCGGGAGAGAAAAAACATCGGCGTTTTGTTATGCTGTGGGATGGACACAGCATTCCTACGGTGTGCAGATCATTAGATCGGCCAGTATAGTGCAGCTCCTCCTTGGGAATATAGGCAGGCCGGGCGGAGGAATACTAGCACTTCGGGGTCATGCTTCAATACAGGGTTCTACTGATATACCTACACTTTATAACCTGCTTCCGGGTTATCTCCCTATGGCACATGCTAAGTACGATCTTAACCTGAAAGCTTATATTGAAAATAATGAATCAGCTATAGGCTGGTGGAGTGAATTTCCTAAATATATCGTATCCCTACTTAAGGCTTACTACGGCGATGCCGCTAAAAAAGAGAATGATTGGTGCTATGATTACCTTCCTTACATTAGCGGCGATCATTCACACATGGTTTCGGTTACGGCAATGTGCGACCATATCGTCAAAGGTTATTTCGTAATTGGTGAAAATCCTGTGGTCGGCTCTGTTCATAGCGCTTTACAGCGGAAGGGGTTGAGAAACCTCGATTGGCTTGTGGTAAGGGATTTTGCTTTGACTGAAACTTCAGAATTCTGGAGGAAAGCTCCTGAAATTGATCGTGGAGAAATTTCACCGAAGGATATAAAAACCGAAATCTTCTTCTTCCCTGCCGCGGCTCATACCGAAAAAGACGGAAGTTTCACTAATACTCAGCGTCTCCTGCAGTGGCATCATAAAGCCATCGATCCACAGGGCGACTGCAGAAGTGATCTTCATTTTGTTTTTAACCTCGGTAAAAAATTGAAACAATTGTATGCTGATTCCAATGAACAAAAAGATCGGCCTATACAGGATATTTCCTGGGATTATCCTGTGAAGGGTCAGCATAATGAACCCGATGCCGAAGCTGTACTTTTTGAGATCAATGGTTATAAGGTAAAGGGTAATAAACCTGTCTCAGGCTTTACAGATTTAAAGAAGGATGGGTCAACGGCCTGCGGCTGCTGGATATACAGTGGCTGCTACAAAGACGGGGTTAACCAGACAGCAAGGAGGAAACCCGGCAGTCAGCAGTCATGGGTAGCTCCCGAATGGGCTTGGGCCTGGCCTTCAAACCGCCATATACTTTATAACCGTGCCTCCGCGGATCCTGATGGAAAACCATGGTCCGAGGCCAAGAAGTATATATGGTGGGACGAGCAGAAAAATGAATGGACAGGCTACGATACACCTGATTTTATGAAGGATAGACCTCCCGGTTACAGACCGCCTAAAAATGCTAAAGGAATCGAGGTTTTGTCCGGTAAGGATCCTTTTATTATGCAGGCTGAGGGTAAGGCATGGCTTTATGATCCAAATGGTCTTCTCGACGGTCCCCTGCCAACACATTATGAAGCACAGGAGTCTGTGGTAAAGAATATGCTTTACGGTCAGCAATGTAATCCTGCAAGAATAGAATGGAGACGAAAAGAAAATCCATATCACAATGCTTATAATGATCCCAGATTTCCATACATAATAACAACTTATCGTTTAACAGAACATCACACAGGCGGAGGGATGACAAGGTGGCTTTCATGGCTGTGTGAACTTCAGCCTGAAATGTTCTGTGAAATTTCTCCTCAGCTCGCGGAGGAAAAAGAGATCAAAAATGGAGACTGGGTAACGATATCAACCGCAAGGAGTGAGATCGAAGCCCGCGTGCTGGTAACAGAACGATTGAAACCTCTGATTATTAATGGAAATAAGATCCATCAGATCGGGGTTCCATATCATTGGGGATCCGTAGGCCGTATTACAGGAGACGCACTGAATGAACTTATATCTTTTGTTGCTGATCCAAATGTGTCTATACAGGAATCAAAAGCGCTTACCGGGAACATTACTCCGGGCAGAGTAGGCCGTAAACGCAATGTAGTGACCTCTGGTGAATTTTATCCCTCCCTGAATGAAAAGGAAAAAATAGAACGTGATCTGCCGGCTGTGCAGAAAAAAACCGTGGGTAAACACGGTATTGTAAGCGGTAAAACTCAACAAACAGAGGAGACATAGTGATGGGAGCAAAAGGATTCTTTACCGATACAAGTGTCTGCATAGGATGCAAAGCCTGCGAGGTTGCCTGCAAGCAATGGCACCAGCTCCCCGATGACGGTTTTGTTTTCAGCGGAAGATCCTATGATAATACATTCGATCTGGGGGCATCAACATGGCGTCATGTGGCTTTTATAGAAAGAAATAAATCTCTTTCAGGACAGGTGACAGGTCAGGGAGCTTTTTCCTGGCTGCTGATGTCTGACGTCTGCAAACACTGCCAGCGGGCCGGATGCCTGGAGGCATGTCCTACGGGAGCCATTATAAGGACAGAGTACGATACTGTTTATGTTCAACAGGATGTATGCAATGGCTGCGGTTACTGTGTACCTGCCTGTCCATTCGGTGTAATTGACCGTAGAAAAGATGATGGAAGGGCCTGGAAATGTACCCTCTGCTTTGACAGACTGAGAGCAGACATGGAACCCGCATGCGCTAAGGTTTGCCCGACAGATTCTATACAGTTCGGTGAGCTTGATGAAATAAAACAGAAGGCTAAAGAGCGACTGGATAAGCTGCATGATCAGGGAGTTAAGGAAGCCTACCTTTATGGTATGACAGAGGAGGATCAGCCGGGTACTGAAGGATTGAACGCATTCTTCCTCCTTGTCGATGATCCTGAGGTATATAATTTGCCTCCTGATCCCGTCGTTCCAACTAAACATATAAAGGTAAGCTGGAGGAACATGTTTATAGGAGGTGCTATAACAACGCTAGCGGCGATCGGGAGCGTAGTATTCTCAGGAAAGGAGAACGCAAATGGATCAAAATGAAAATAGCAGAGGCGACGGCAGGTACATTGATGTTTCACTTGCGGATCTCGAAGGAGAAGGTTCAAATCAGGTTGTAAAAAACCCCGATCCTCATCCTGAACGTCAAGGTTATGGTGTCTGGCAGAGGGTTCCATCCGAATCCTTCAACGGTAAAAAAACATACTATGGTTTACCGTTGCTTAAAGAACCTGTCTGGATCTGGTCCATTCCAACTTATTTTTATGTCGGCGGCGCAGCAGGAGTCTCAGCTTTATTAGGTGCGGTTACACAGATCTTTGCCCGAAAAACACACAGGAAACTTATAGCCCGCTGCAGGTGGGTTGCGGCTTCCGGTACCGCGCTGGGAACGGGTCTCCTTATCTACGACCTGGGAAAGAAGGAGAGGTTCCTTAACATGCTCAGGGTATTCCGGCCAACTTCTCCAATGAGTATGGGTGCATGGATCCTTGCTGTCACAGGTACATTGTCGTCGGCTTCTTTATTATATAGCAGCCAGAATAAATTCCTGAGGTTTATCTCAGATGCAGCAGGAATAAAGGCAGGATTAATGGGGATTCCCCTTGCAGGTTATACAGGTGTGTTGTTAAATAATACCGCCGTTCCTGTATGGCAGGAAACAAGGAGAACTCTTCCAGTGCTGTTCTTATTCTCAGGAATTGCCGGTGCGTCTGCTGTTTTACAGCTGCTCAATCTCGAAGATCATGAGGATTCGGTTGTTCATAAGTTCAGTATTGCCGGCGGGGCCGGTGAGCTTATTACTTCAGTCCTGGTTGAAAAAGAACTGGCGCCGCACCCTCAGATAAGAAGGACCCTGCACGAAGGTACCCCGGGATTGTTATGGAAAATGGGAAACATTTTATCCGCTGCCGGATTACTGCTTACTCTGATCCCCGGAAGATCAAAACCCAAAAAGGCAGCGGCAGCATTGCTGGAAGCATCCGGAGCACTTTCAATGAGATTTGCTATTTATAAGGCTGGACAGGTATCTGCCCGTAATCCTGAATCGATTATCGAATTGCAGAGAAGTAAGGATAGAGATCTCGCGGATTATAACTCTGAAGATATATATCATAAATAGGAGAAGTTGAGGGCTCTTTTTTTGTTATGAACAGAGAGGAGGGATCTGGTGGTTCAACCGGTCTTCAAAACCGGCATCCGTCGGATAAAACCGCCGGTGGCAGGTTCGATTCCTGCCCTCTCTGCTATATAACTTTCTGCTCCTTTGCAGGTTAAAAACCGGTTATAGAAATGAAGGTCCTATAATGGATAAGCTGCTTCTAAAAAACATCCCGGGTGTTGATACCATCCTGAGGTACGAACGGATCTGCCGCTTGTTGGAAAAATATGGTCCTGAACTTACCAAATTTGTAATACGCCAATGTCTGAGTGATATAAGATCTCATAACGGCACAAAGAACAAAGAGGCTTTGGAAAACGAAATTATATCCCTTGTTACAGAAAGGATAGAATCACTTTCAAGTTTGAAATTAAAGCCGGTTATCAATGCAACGGGAATACTCCTTCATACAAATCTGGGGAGATCCCCTCTTGGCAGCCGTACAGCAGAAGTTGTAAAGAAGATAATGGAAGGTTACTGCAACCTGGAATTTGATCTGTCAACAGGGAAGAGATCAAAGAGAGTTGATCATGTAATTGATCTGATCAGATATTTAACAGGAGCTGAAGATGCCGTCGTCGTTAATAATAACGCCGCAGCAGTTTTACTTATCTCGAAGATATTCGCCTTTCGCAAAGAAATAATAATTTCCCGCGGCGAACTAATTGAAATAGGTGAATCCTTCAGGATGCCTGATATAATCACAGCCGGTGGGGCGAAAATGGTTGAGGTAGGAACAACCAACCGTACTAATCTCCGTGATTATAAAAAAGCAATTACGGAAAGAACCCGGATAATTTTAAAAGCGCATAAATCTAATTATCAGATAAAAGGATTCACAGAGGAGGCAGACCTGCAATCGTTAGCACAGCTTGCTTCAGAAAATAATTTGTTGTCTGTTTATGATATCGGATCGGGATTACTTAGAAAAGGTACAGATCGATTTTCCGGAGAACCTTCTGTTGAAGAAAGTATAAGGAAAGGAATAGACCTGGTTACTTTCAGCTGCGATAAACTTCTTGGAGGTCCTCAGACAGGAATTATAGTTGGGAAAAAAGACCTGATCAGAAAGATAGCTTCTCATCCGGTAATGAGAACATACAGGGTAGATAAACTTATACTTGCTGCTTTAAGTTCGGTGCTTACCCTTCATTTAAATGAAAAGGAACGTGATTCGGGTCTTCCGCTTTATTCAATGCTTAAACAATCCTCAGACGAGCTTAAAGCCAGGGCTGATAAGCTTTCCAATGAGCTTAAGAACAGAAATATTGATTCCAGGGTGATTGAAAGTACTGCCTGGTGCGGTGGTGGAACTCTGCCGGGTCTTGAACTAAGAAGTTATTCTGTTTCGTTATCACTTATAAGTAATAAGAAGGATCCGGCAGGGAATATTTATCTCAAGCTTCTTAATGGTGAAGTACCTGTAGCTGCGGTATTGAAGAAAGGTGAGATCTTCTTAGATGTAATGTGTATAAGGGATGAGGATGTTGCCCGGGTTGTAAACTCTGTTGAAAGAGCATTATGAAGGATCTTATATTGGGGACGGCCGGACATATCGATCACGGTAAAACAGCCCTGGTTAAAGCCTTAAGCGGGATCGACTGCGACACTCATCCAATGGAAAAGCTGAGAGGTATTACCATAAACCTGGGGTTCTCACACCTGGAAAATGAATCTGTCAGCATAGGCATAATCGATGTTCCCGGACACCGTGATTTTATAAATACAATGATCTCCGGGGCCTTTGGAATTAACTTTGTCCTTCTCGTTGTTGCAGCTGATGAAGGGATTATGCCTCAGACAGAAGAACATTTGAAGATAATGGAATTGCTCGGCGTCTCACATGGAATTGTTGTACTTACAAAAAACGACCTGGTCGACTCTGAAATTCTTGGGCTTGCAGAAGATGAGTTAATTAATTTTACGAAAGGTACATTCCTCGAAAAGGCTCCGGTAATTCATGTATCTTCCAGAACAGGTGAAGGTATTAAAGAACTTAAAGATCTTATTTTTTCCCTCGGTAATTCTATCATTCCAAGAAACAGTATATCCTTTTTTCGTATGTACATTGACAGAATCTTCTCTGTAAAGGGCTACGGTACTGTCGTAACAGGAACCTCGCTCGGGGGCAGCCTGAATGATGAAGATCGGTTATACCTTGTACCGGGAAACCAGACACTGAAGATCAGGAGAATTGAAAAGCATGGTGAATCTGTCCATTCTGTAGGCCCCGGAAGTAGGGTATCCGTTAACCTTGCAAATTTAAATAAAGAAGATTTTAAGAGGGGTATGATCATTTCCGAAAAGAGTATTATACCATCTAGTATGATCGATGCTGAGCTTTGTGTGATTCATAAAAGTAAAAGTTACCATATCTGGTTTAATGGAATATTCCTTACAGGAACTTTCTCATCCCCGGCTAGGATCCATCTTCTTAATAAAGATACTGCAGAAGCAGGAGATACTGTGCTTATCCAGATACACCTTAGCCAGGCCGCCCCTGCTGTAAAAGGTGACAGGTTCATATTAAGGAATAGTTCCGGAGATTTTACAATTGGAGGCGGCAAAATTATCGATGTATATCCTCTTCATCATAAAAGGCGTCCTCAAAAACTTATCGAAAATCTAGGGATGCTCTCGAAGGGAGATATCGCTGGGTTCATTGGATCGGAATTGAAAAAAAACAAGCTGCTTGTAACTCCCGGTACTCTGTCGGATCTTTTGTTTCTTCCGGAACAGGTTATCCTTAATTCCATCGAAGATCTTCCTCCGGAGATTCAATTCATCAGCAAAGAACAAAAGGCATACTTTGTGTTAAAACACTCCGTAGAGAAATATGAAAATAAGATTTTAAGAAATCTTGAGAGCTATCATAAAAAAAATCCGCTCGATGAATACGGCCGTTCAAGAGAGGAATTGCTCAGTATATTTGGAGATTTCACAGCTTCGGAAGGCTGTGTCTTCCTGGAAATCATCCTCGATAATCTACTCAGAAGAGAACTGGTCAGAATTGAAAATAATACTTTTGTGCTCGGCAGTCATAGAATTAATCTCACAAGTTCCCTTCAGGCTGAAATTGATCTGGTCAAAGAATATTTCAAAAATTCAGGCTCAAGAACCCCCGTCGTTTCGGAATATCGTAACTGGTTTGAAAAGAATGGTATCTCAGGCGAAAGGCTTAAGCAGATTATTAACCTGCTTATCTCCCGTGGGATACTGACTGCTGCGGATGGTACCATCCTTTATTACGGCATTGTTGAAGAGTGCAGATACAAACTTTTGACATATCTCGATAAAACTGATAAGCCCATCACAGTTGCAGAATTCCGCGATCTTACAGCGGGCAATAGAAAGATATGTCTTCTCCTATTGAATTATTTTGACAGTGAAGGTATAACAGAAAGGAACGGAGATTATAGGAACATAACTGAAAAAGGCCGGGTTCTTGCGGAAAGATATAACTTAACTACAACCTAAAAATAAAATGAATACAACGGGTATAATTCTGGCAGGAGGTAGAAGTTTAAGACTCGCACCAAACAAAGCCCTCATCAAACTAAATGGCAGCAGGATCATTGAATTTATGTATAAGAAAATAAAACCATACGTCAATGACATATTGTTAATTACTAACCGGCCTGAAGATTATTCATTTCTGAAAATTAAAACTTATAAAGATATTTTTACAGGAATGGGACCTCTTGCCGGAATACATTCGGGGTTAACCAATTCAACCTCAGAAAATAATCTGGTTATTGCCTGTGACCTCCCTTTGATATCTTCAGAAGCTGTTCAGTATCTCCTTAATACTCAATCGGAAAAATCAGTAATTCTCTGCAGGCAGAATAGCTGCATACAGTACCTTTTCGGGATTTACCGGAAACGATGTGTGACTGAAATTGAGACTTCACTGTATGCAGGCAATTTTAAGGTAAAGGATTTTATTTCTAAAACAGAAGTTGAAATATTAGAAACTGATTTCCCGGGAAACATATTCTTCAACCTTAATACCCCCGAAGAACTGCGCAAGCTAGAAGCAATGGAAGCAGTAGGATTTTAATTCACATAAATATTCTTTTCAGAAAGAGATATCACCTCACCTATGATCGAAGCATAATTTAATCCTTTCTTTTTTAAGTCAGAAAGGATGTCATGTTTTTTCTCTGCCGGGACACTCATCAGTATACCTCCCGAAGTTTGGGCATCCAGCATTATAACTTTCAGATTATAATCAATATTATTATAGGAACACTTTTCATCTGTATAATCCTGGTTTCTGAAAACAGCACCGGGAATAAATCCAAGGTCAGCCAGGTTGTATGTTCCTTCGAGCATCGGTATCGAACTGCTGTCTATTATAATTGATACACCGCTTGCTGCCGATAATTTCAGTGTATGACCGAGGAGCCCGAAACCTGTAATATCGGTCGCGCATTTTACTCCGTAATTCTGCATAACCTCACATGCTGAATTATTCAGCTGCATCATGGAAGTGAGCGCCTGGGAATATATAATATCAGGAACAGAGTTTAATTTTTTCCCGGCAATGATAACACCTGTACCAAGAGGTTTTGTGAGGATCAGAACATCTCCCGGCTTCGCTTTAGAATTTGTAATTACATTATCGGGATGGATCAGACCGGTAACTGCCAGTCCATACTTCAGGGAAGAGTCTCTGATCGTATGTCCTCCTATTATTAAAGCTCCGGCCTCCCTGACTTTATCAGATGATCCTCTAAGGATCTCCCGAAATACCTCTGAAGGCATCTCATCATCAGGATACATCATAAGATTTAATGCAGTAAGCGGCTTCCCTCCCATCGCGTAAATATCACTCAGAGAGTTCGCTGCTGCTATTTGTCCGAAACAGTATGGATCAGAACAAACAGGTGGAAAAAAATCGACGGTCTGTATCAATGCCGTATCAACTGATATTTTGTAGACACCGGCATCGTCGTGAGTTTCAATCCCAACCAGTAGGTTCGGATCATTACTTGCCGGCAGGCCGACTAAATATTCGGAAAGCTTCAGTGCCGGCAGCTTGGCCGAGCATCCGCCTTCTCCAATATATTCAAGCAAATCAACCTTCTCTGAAGTTTTCATAAATAACTTTGCTATGGTGTTATAATGTGATGCGCGTTTGAGAGAGCTGTAAGAATTTCGTAAGCATTCGAAATAGTTCCTGCACCAATTTTTTCTTTAACCTTGTAATATTCTATACAGTTACCGCATACCAGCATCTCCACACCGAGAGATTCCAGGTGCCTGATATTTTCAAGACAGGGTGACCCCTCAAGAACCAGGTTGATTGCTTTGTGATAAAAAATGATTTTATCCGGCAAAAGATCCAGTTCTTTCATTGTTTCGAAGAATCCTTTAATTAACATGTCTCCAAGTTCATCGTCTGCTATTCTATCATTTTTGAAAACAAATATATGTTTTCCGCGCGGCGGGAATAATTTGTATTCATCTTGTTCTCTGCTTATTACTTTCTTTCTTCCCTTAATCCTTGTTATCGTCAGGGTAAACACTCCATTTTCTACACGGCATTCAGCTGAGGCATGATTATCGGACACGAACCTCTCTATGTTATTCCGGGCAGCAGCATTATCCACAATTACCCTTATTTGTTCCCCCTCTTTTATTTTTAATAATTCTTTTTTTGTTAAAATAAGTGGAGTGGGACAGTTTAATCCCCTTGCATCAATTACCTGTTTCAGTTTATCGGGCAATACATCCATTTCAATATTCATATATTATCCAGGTTTATTTTATATTAAATTTCATTTCCATACCTCTTCCAAACCTCCCTATTTCCATAAGATCATATTTCTCCCTGTTCAGGTTAAAAGTCCGGGTAATTTCATTTATAATTCCTCTGCGGGCAGTGAAAATTAACTTTCCATTGAATTGAGTGAGGCCGTATCTAAGCAAAGAATAAAATCCCTGTTTTCTTAATTCTAGCGGACCAACTTCATCTATGAGGATTACATCATTATCAGGACTCTTTGTGATCAGACTGTTCAGATGCCTGAGAACCTTTTCGTTAAAATAAAACCTTCCTTGTCTGAGAGAAAATCTATCCGAAGGTTTATCAGAGGCAAGAAAAAATACTTTTCCTGTTGAAATATCGATTCCATAAAAGCCGGTTTTCCGTGTGCCCGAAAAGATTCCCCGGCATAAGATTCCCGCTGTTTTTTTGCCGGAAGCTTTCAGCCTGAGGATTAGTTCTCCGGCCGCCGCCGTCTTTCCGGAATTTATCCTCCCGGTTATTATTAGTATCTTATCACCATTCAGCCGAGATTCCAGCATAGTATTCTCTTCCAGGCTGTGGAAATCCATATTCTGATTCATAGTACTTATCGGTTATATTATTTACCCTGAAATAAATCTTATAATTAGTGAATATCCTCTGTGCTATTTTGCCATTTAAAATAAAATAGCCTGACAGTTTAACCAGTTGGTTTGAATCCGGGTTTAATGAATATCTGTAAGCTTGATATGACGATTCGGTACCCCACTCAAATCCTTGTTCGTATTCCTTAAAAAGAATAATGTTTGAAACTATTCCGGGACGGCCTGGTACAGGATCATCAGATGTTAAATTTCTTGCTGAGAGAAGAACACCATTAAGTCTCACATTGAATGGTGTCATATGGTATTCAATATCGGTTTCTATACCTCTTAAAGCACATTCACTTAAATTGGTGAATTGTCTTGCCCCTGTTCCGGTATAAACAACTTCAATAAGATCTCTGATATAACTATAGAAAAGAGAAGTTCTTAGTATTAAATCACTGAATTCCGTGAAGCCGGTAATTTCAAGGTTATAGCCTCGTTCGGGGGAAAGTTTATTATTAGGCAGATAACTTCCAATAAGCTCTGCGTAAAATTCTTTTAGGGTAGGAAATCTTGTTTTTCCGGATGCGCTTAAACCAACACCTGAATTCCCGCTGTTAACGCTCAGACTTATATTTCCGTTCAATGCCGAACCTGCAGGTCGGAGCGACGAACCATCAGCATAAAGCGGAATCATCTTATCATAACTTACTCCTGCCACAGCTTTCATATCAGTTGAAAAAGAAAATGTCTCTTCCAACCCTCCCGTGAATATTTCAGCTTCATATTTTTTGAATGGAAACTGATAATCAGCCTGTTCATTATGCTGATCCCTTTTATACAGGAAGATGATCTTCGTTAAAGGTAAAAAACTCCCTTGTATAAAGGATGATATGTTTACACCGTAAGAATGATCATTATAAACTGAATGGAAAGCATATTTATTAAATTGGGTTATGAAGGATGCATCATCATAGGAATCAAGCTCATTCTTATATGTTTCATAAAAAATATTTCCCTTAAGCACCACCTCCGAAGATAAAGCTGAAGCATACATAAAGTTAGCAAGCATATTATCTAATTTGCCGTATCTCCAGTACCGGGGAAATGCAGTATGGATATTTACAGGCACATCCTTCTTATTGAACGAAAAATTTAAAGCGAAGGCTAGATCGGTTTTGTTAAGTAAGTTTGTACGGATTTTAATTAATCCCGATTTCGATGTGCCGCTGCTATTATCTCTGGCTGGACCTTTTTCATTGAGTGATCCTCCGAAGCTTCCAGGAAGTTTGAAGTTACCTCGTTCTGAATATCCTAACGCTGCCGTATAATCAAATCCCTTTAACTTTCCTGCTACACCTGCGATTAATTTTTGGCTGCTCCCCCCCTGAAAATTGAGACTGCCGGAAATATCCTTTTCAGGCAGCTGCGATACCATGTTTATGCTTCCCCCCATCGAATTCGGTCCATAAAGGATCGAATAATTAGTAGCTACTGATATTTTACTGAATCCCGCAAGGCCGCCTGAGTTGAGATCAAAACTTCCATCAAAAGGCAGATATACAGGGGCTCCATCTATCATTACTGAAATCTGTCTCTGATCATATCCCCGAAACGAAAGCTGTGCTTCATTCTTGCCTGAAATAAAAAAGCTCAATCCAGGAACATATCCCAGTGCTTCATATACCGTAAATGCATTATGAAGCTCGAAATCCTTTTTATCTGCTTCAACCCGGCCGGATGAGTTATCTCTTTTTGCATAAATCTCAATTTCACCCAGAGTATAATGCAGCAGAGAATCTGTCTGCTGACATATTATTTCCGCTGAGAACAGGATGATAACAACCAAGATCATTTTCATAATAAGTTCCGATTCAATATGTCCTGGATAATCTTATTAGTATTACTATAAGCCTTGCTGCCGATTCAACCGGGTTAAGTGACCTTTTTCTCTCCCGGGACGTCAGGAAACTAATCGCGCTGCTTTTCACCGAAGGAATCATCTTTCCGCCAAGAGATACTATTTCATCATAATTTTTTATTCCAAGCCGTGAAGACAGCCAGACAGCCTTCTCTTTGTTTAGTGAAACCGACAGGTAATTTATTGAAGAGATTATTAAAATGGCCCTTCCAAGCATCATGACACCGTTGAAGAATCCTTCAGAAGAAACAGGGATTCCAGCAACCATCATGTTTTTTTCCATAGCAAGCAATGGCTGGACCACTAATAATATGAAAGCAAACAAAGCAAACGACCATTTAACTATGAACCTGAAAAGCTTTGAATCAAGAAAAAGCAGATAAATGCAGGCGGCTGGTAAAAAATATATTCCACCAGCCGGGGTGATGAATAAAGTAATTAAAACTATTACGGAAACTATATATCTATTAATCATACAGCCTCTTCCCCTAAAATCTCAAGCGCTCTTTTTCCGGTTCTCCAGCCGTACCATCCCATTACACCACCAAGAAGTATATAGGAAGAGACAATAAGGGGCACCATCGCGTAGGCGAGTTCGCCATTGTAATTTATCTCCCTTCCGAGACCATTAATGATCTCAAGATATACCTGATAAATTCCAGGACCAAAGAAAATTCCTTGCATTATTAGTCCGTGGATAAGCGTGTAGACTAAGATCAATGAACCGGCGGCAATTACTGAAAACAATGTGAAAGGAAATAACAAAAAGATTACCTCTCCTATAAACCCTTCCATTATAATTGCGATAAAAGGTGTAACGTTGACCCCTGAAACTGCAATGAGTTTTAATGATGCAGCAGTAGCGCTCACGGCTATAATCGCTCCCTTGTAATTCAGGAAAGATCGTGATACGATAATGATAAATATGGCGATAAGTGTTAGAAAAGTACCTCTGAAAGGAATTTTTGAAATCTGCAGCATCGTACCAAGGGTTATCTCGATAACTCCCCAGAAAGCGCCGAATACCGCAGTAACAGCTATTTCATTCCGTCGCAATTCCTTGATCACAAACTCCCCGCAATTTATTTTACTCTCCCCTAGGAACTTACCCGCACATTATATTGGTAAATCCTGTTTCCTATATATTTATGTAGAGAATTTGTCGTTGTATCCTTAATCACGAATCAATCAGGTATTCCATCCCCTTTTCAAAAACGTTCTTCCTCATAAGCGAGTTTTTCTTTTTTTGACAATAATTCTTCTTTGCTTTCAACATGCTCAGGGTCTTTTATTATACAATCAACAGGGCATACGTTCATACACTGAGGTTCGTCATATAAACCGACACATTCGGTACATTTATCTGGAACGATGTAAAAATAGTCAGTTGAAATTGGTGCATGTGAGTCATTATTTAACTTCCATTCTACCCCGCCTTCATATATGGCTGAATTAGGACATTCAGGTTCACAGGCGCCGCAGTTTATGCATTCATCGGTTATTAGGAGAGCCATAAAATTAATCCTTTTGTTAAAATTATCTTCAGTCTCATAAGGAAAACTATCGCTGGTCTGCTGCATAGTCATTGACTTAAGTCAGCGATTAGTAAAATAATTGTGCAGCTTTCTTCCTTTTTAAGCAAACTGGTTATTTTTCTTCCCTGCATATACAGAAATATTTTGGAATGAGCGCGTGGAAAAGTTCGCGATAGTAATTCCTTGCCACTATATGATCGTGTCCTTTATAGATGGTTGTTATGAATTCATCCAGAAAATTTTCAATCTGATCATTAAATTCAGGGGAACTTCCATAATCCGATTTCATAGTATCACCATTATTTTTTTTGCCTTTTTGCAAGAATAAATAAGAAGAACGGCGTGAACAATGACCTAAGTCAGCAGTATCCTGCTTATCGTGAATTCAACCTATTTCTCCATGAAATTAGCATTTATAACTATCACCCCCTTAACATTTCACCAATTCATGACTTTAGTCAATGACTTACCGGCATTATTAGGCAATTTTGAGTGGTGTAAATGTTAAAAATATTAATTGATATTAGAAAGTCTGGATAATTATGAATCGTTTAAGAAATATTGTAATAGGTACTTTATTGGTAATGCTGACAGTATTGCTGAGCTCCTGCAGTAATACAGATAACAACAGCAGGTCAGTGTTTGAAATCCCGCAAGCCGAGAATGTAAGCAGTCTAAAGAGGATTAAAGAACAACTGGTTTCACCCCCTTCTCTTCCAGTGTATGAGCAGAAGGATGACAGAGCCCCAAAGGTAGTCGAAGTTGAACTTACAGTAGTTGAGAAAAAGCTCGAAATCGAACCCGGAGTTTTTACGTGGGCATTAACTTATGATGGCAGTGTACCTGGACCTATTATTATAGCTCATCAATATGATTATGTTGAGGTCACAATAAAGAATCCATCTACCAATACAATGGTACACAACATTGATTTCCATGCGGCTACAGGGGCTATGGGAGGCGGAGATATCTCACTTGTCGCACCTGGAAATGAGGTAACTTTCAGGTTCAGAGCGATTAAGCCGGGAGTATTCGTTTATCATTGTGCACCCGGTGGGATAATGGTACCGATACACGTTGTTTCAGGAATGAATGGAGCAATAATGGTGCTGCCCCGAAACGGATTAAAAGATGAAAACGGCAATCCTGTACATTATGATAAAGCATATTTTATTTCTCAGCAGGAATACTATTTGCCGAAAGATGCAAAAGGTAATTATAAGCAATTTTCTACACCTGCCGAAGGATTCGGTGATTTGATAAGTTCAATGAAAACATTAATTCCTACACATATATTCTTTAATGGCAGAGCCGGAGCTCTTACAGGTGAGAATGCACTTAAAGCAAAGGTTGGGGATAAAGTTTTATTTATCACCTCAAGCGCAAACAGGGATACAAGAATTCACCTGATAGGAGGCCATGCGGATCTTTTTTGGGAAGGTGGTTCTTTCGCTAATAAACCGTTAACGGATTTTGAGACCTGGCCGGTACCTGGCGGAACAGCTGTTGCAACAATTTATCAATTCAGAGAGCCTGGCACATATACTTTACTGGATCATAATCTTATCGAAGGGCTGGCATATGGTGCCGCAGCACAAGTAGTTGTTGAAGGCAAATGGAACGATGACTTAATGAAGGAAGTTAAAAAACCAGGTCCGATTGAATAATTCACTATACTCAATGACCTATTATGTAAAAGAAGGCTCGGAAGGAAGATCTTATTCTGCTAATTTTTTAAGTTCTTCAAAGGACATCACAAAAACAGTACGGTCGTGAACTCTTATTATATTTTTGTCTTTCAGCTTTTTTATAGCTCTTGAGATGGTCTCAGGAATTGTTCCAAGATAAGCTGCTAAAGTGGGATTAGATAGAGGGATCTTAAAAAAAGGTTCTGGAAGATCTTTATTTCCTCCGCTTTCTATTCCTTTTACGATATAATCTGCCAACCTGTTTATAACTTCTTTTAATGAAAGGTCTTCTGCCTTAACGGTTATTGTTTTAAGCCTCCTGGCGAAACCTGACATAATCTTAAAACTTAATTTAGGATTAGCTTCCAGCAGCTGGTAGAATTCCATTTTCGGAACAAATAGTAAAGTAGTATCTTCAAGAACCTGTACGCTTGCAGGGCAGTCGCCCCCCGTAAACAAAGGTACATCACCAAAAAGACGTGGTTTGGTTAAAAGGTGCAGTATATACTCTTTACCCTGCGGCGACATCTTGAATATCTTAACCTGGCCTTTTAACACTATGTATATTCCCTTGAATTCGTCGCCTTCGTGAAATACGTATTCATCCTTCTTATAATTGATGAGTCTGCTTAAGGCTGTTATCTTCCTTAATTCCTCAACCGTCAATTCTGAAAAGAGAGGGATATCCTGTAATTTCATTCAACAATTTTTAGGTTACTTATTTGAAATTTAAACTTAAGTATTTATGATGTATAATTAAAAATAGTTCATTATACTGACTTAAGTCAATGAACCATATAAGCTGCAGAAATATATTTTAGCTATAAATTTTTAATAATGGAGCTTATATGGAAACCTCCGGCAAAAGGTCCTACCTTGACGTCCGTCCGATAATTAATTCTGGCAGGGATCCTTTAAAAGAGATACTCAAAAAGGTCAAAACATTAAAAGGGGATGAAGCTCTTGTTATAATTAATTCATTCGAACCTGTACCTCTTTATAATTTGCTTGGTGATAAAGGATTTAAACATCTCACAGATAAAACTGATGATCTGTTCAAAGTCTGTTTTTATAAGGAAACAGGGGGAACAACTGAAGAATTACCGGATAACGAGGAGGTTCCTTTCGATACGACAGTTGAGTCCTTAGAAGCAGAAAATATAATTGAGCTTGATGTACATGATCTTCAGCCGCCAGAACCAATGATGAAAATCTTAGAGAATCTGCAAAGAGTTGATCAAAGATCCGTGATGGTTGTACATCATCATCGCGAGCCACATCTTCTTTATCCGATTCTTGAAGAAAGGGGTTACCGGGCCGTATGCAGCAAAATTGGAGAAGAAAAATACAGGATACTGATTAGAAAGAAAACCGGATAGATGAATCAGAACAGCCTGGTTTCCCCTGCTTATGCGCCTCCGTTCAGGATAGTGATGAAATATTTCATTACTTCGATCGTCTCATTCCTTGTACTGAATGTTCTGTTGACCTTTAACTATACCAGCTTCAGCGGGCACCATTTTCAGCCGAAGCTTTTATCCATTACCCATATTATGACACTGGGATGGATAACGATGACAATCTTCGGGGCTTTGTATCAGCTTATCCCAGTAGTCCTGCAGGTAAAGATCTTCAGTGAGACCATAGCTGAGATTCAGTACTGGATATTTACTTTAGGTGTTTTTACCCTGGTCTATAGTTTCTGGTTTTTCCTTGTAGGAAAACCTCTTTTAATTGGAGCTGTTTTAATAAATGCCGCGGTAATTATTTTCTTAATAAATATTATTGTAACCCTTACGAGGGTAAAAGAGTGGAACATCACGGCAACCTATTTAGCAGCCGCATTGTTTTACCTACTGGTTACAGCGGCAGCAGGGTTACTTTTAGCTATCAACCTGGGTTATCCTTATATAAAGGGAAATCATCTTGAATATATCAGCTACCACCTTGTTATTGCGGTAATCGGTTGGGTTTCAATGGTAATAATGGGAGTAACCTTTAAACTAGTTTCCATGTTTACTCTAACTCATAATTTTTCAACGCTTAGCGGAAAACTGGCATTTGGTCTGATCAATACAGGTCTGTTTTGTATGCTTTACGAACTGCATGTCCGAAACGATAGTTTGTTCTTCATCTCTGCACTTTTAATAACAGGGGGAATTTTAAGTTTTATTATACAGGTATATATAATATTTAAAAACAGGGTTAGAAGAAAACTTGATGCTCCCTTAAAATTTACGCGCACTTCGTTTATTTTCTTTTTACTCTCCGCTTTATCAGGTATCTCATTTATGTCATTTGATTTATCAGGGGTTCCGAACATAACACTTGCATTCGGTTATCTTCTGTTTTTTGGTTTTATTTCTATGCTTATAGTCGGTCAAATGTACAAGATCATCCCGTTCCTTACCTGGTACCATAAGTACAGTTCCAAAGCCGGGATCACAAAGGTCCCAACGCTGAAAGAAATGTATAGTGAAAAGATTTGCTATTTGGAGTATTATCTTATGCTGACGGCAGTGATCGGTGTGCCTCTTTTTGTATTGCTTAAACTCTATATAATGGTGCTGGCAGGTTTTATCCTGATGCTGCTGAGCGTTATACTTTTTATTTATAATATGATAAGAATTATGGTGACCTAGCATGAAACCAAATGAAGATGAGGTGCTGCGAAAGCTAAAAACAGTTATTGATCCGGAACTTGGAATTAACATTGTTGATCTTGGATTAGTTTATCTTCTGGAATTCGAAGAACAAAAAATAATTGTTACTATGACCCTAACCACACCGGGATGCCCTTTGCATAACAGTATGCCCGGTTGGGTCAGGGAAAGTGTTTTGAATATTTCTCCTGACATCGATGTTGAAGTTAAACTTGTATGGCAACCGCCCTGGACACCCGAAGTAATGAGCGAAGAAGCCAGGCAGCAGCTTGGTAAACATTGAGAAGCGCTGCTTCTCTTCCTTTAGTACCCTCGTTCAACCTTGCAATTATAAATACTCTATATCCCGGAATTAGTGCATTAAACGCTCACCTTTCGCCTTAACGGTCCTTTATGCGCTTACAAAACCAATGATCTTCAGCCAGGTTCCCGGTTTACATCCACTCTATAAATCTGGATTAAATGGGCAAACAAGCCGCCCAGGATTTTTACAATTTGCAGCAATAAATTTTACAATTTTTTGACAAATCCCTCACGATGATCTTTTATCCTTCTATCGTTAGAAATAAACTATTGTCAGGTTATATAATGTCAGGCAATATTCTTAAAAAAATAAAGCAGGAGAGGCGTGATGAACACTTTATCGGTTGAACAATATCCTGTTTTTTCAATAAGGTTTATAAAAGCATACATAATTACGATGAGACCATACCTGATGTTTGTGTCAGGGATGACCGGATTGGCCGGTATGTCATTTGCTGCTGAATTAGATATTACAAGCGCAGTATTGATTTTTCCTGCCGCCTTTTTATCATATGGATTCGGTCAGGCACTGACTGACTGCTTTCAGATTGATACCGATTCGATTTCTTCTCCCTATAGACCCCTTACTAAAGGAGTTGTTAATAGGAATTATTTCCTGATAATTAGCCTGCTTGGTCTGCTGTTCTGCATTTCCGTATTTGCTTACTTCAATCCAGTCAATTTGGTCCTTGGAATTCTGGCAGGTACCGGACTTGCTACATATACATATTTTAAAAGAAAGTGGTGGGCAGGCCCTTTTTACAACTCCTGGATTGTCCTGATACTCTTTATTATGTCATATTTTGCTGCCAGTGGTAATGCAGTGGTCGATTTCTCAGATATAATTTTCGATGCCGCGGTTGTAATAGTATTCTTTGGTTATGCAAACTTTGTACTTACCGGCTATTTTAAAGATATTGAAGCCGATCGATCAACATTATACAATACATTGCCTGTTGTTTTTGGCAGAAGAAAATCAGCAGTCATTAGTAGTCTGTTCGGTCTGATAATCTGTGTTGCCGCTTTGGTTCCATTAGTTACTACCGTTTTCGATTCATTTCCTCCACAAACTATAATCGAAGCTCTTATTTTTATTTCTGCAGGACTATATACAGGAATTTTTACACAATTTAATCTTGCTTCAGTTAAATCAGATTCAGAAGCACATAAAGCCATCGTACCCTGCCTTCACAGTTATATCCTGCTTTTATCCGGTTTAACAATTCTTAATAGACCAGACTGGCTCCTGCCCCTGTTGTTTTTCTATCTGCTCTACACTATAACAATGAACATCAGGCCGGTGAAGGGACAAATATAGGAGGAAAGGTGATTGTCATGTTAAACATAAATTCTGGGGGTGGAACAGCATTGATGAAGTGGAATAGAATTTCAGGAAAGCTGAACCTTAATGAATCAACTCATATTTGTAATACAGGAAGTAATGGCTCTTTTGATCAATTTATTATTGATTCCGTTAAAAATGGTAAAACCGATTTTGTCATTGCGGGTGGTGACGGTTCGATTAATTACTTCCTAAACCGTTGTATTGCCGTACTTGAACCGGAAGCTCTCGGAAAGATAAGACTGGGTGCAGTTGGAATAGGTTCGAGCAATGATTTTCATAAACCGTATAACGCCCGGAATATCATAGGATCAATTCCTGTTAAGCTTAACTTTATGGATGCAGTTAACAGAGATATCGGCTGCATTCAATACGATAATAACGGTGAAATCCTGAAAAGGTATTTTGTAATCAATGCAAGTCTCGGTATAACCGCAGAAGGAAACCATTTCTTCAATAACCCTGATTTCATTCTGAAATATTTGAAAAAGTTGAATACACAGATGGCAATTACTTACGCGGCTATTAAAAATATTTTGACCTATAAAAACTTCAGTGCAAAACTGGAAACAAATAATGAATCATTTACAGCAGATATCTCGAACCTGGGAATAATCAAATCACCTTTTTTCACCGGTAAGCTTGCCAGATTTCAGTCTAACCCTCTTCCCGATAACGGCCTGTTCGATGTTCATCTTTATAAATCATTATCGAATGTTAAGCTGCTGAAATTGTTCTTTTGTCTAACCAAAGGAAAATCCGACAATTCTTTTAATAAAATATTCAGGCAGACTGATAGAATTAAAATTTCATCCGTAAATGAATTTGCAGTGGAATTCGATGGTGAAGTAATCAGGACAAATTATGTCGAATTTTTTGTAATACCGGGATTAATAAAAGTATGTATCAACTAAATGATATTAAGGAAAATAAAATCATTAATAACCTGATCGCTGATCTTGATAGAACTTCTGCTCAGGTTAATAAGCCACACGAAAGTGACGCGGAAATAATCCGTATCGGCAATTTGAAACTTGCTCTAACTACGGATAGTATTTCTGAGGAAATCGCATCGGGATTATATAGTGATCCCTGGTTAATCGGTTGGATGATCGTTACTGTAAATATGAGCGATCTCGCAGCAGTAGGTGCTGAACCGATAGGAATTCTCATATCAGAAATTATTCCGGATAATTTCAGTGCCGAAAAACTGCAGCAGCTCCAGAAAGGAATTTCTGAGGCGTGTATAAAATATCATACCTACGTTTTAGGCGGTGATACAAATGAAGGAGAAAGACTCGTATTAACCGGGACAGCAATAGGAATAATAAATAGTGATAAAATATTATCCCGTGTGATTTGTAAGCCGGGGGAACTGCTTTATTCGTCTGGAAAACCAGGTGCCGGAAATGCCTATGCTATATCCAAATTGATCTATCAGGAAGATTCTTTTAGCAACTACAGACCCGAAGCAAAGCTCGGATTCAGTGAGATCATCAGCAGGTATGCCTCAGTCTGCATGGATTCAAGCGACGGTTTTATTTCAACGCTCGATCAGCTTATGAGATTAAATGAAGCTGGATTTCAATTAACTGAGAGCATTGAAAAACTAATTGATGAGGATTCGCTGAATTATATCCGAAAATTAAACTTCCCCTCATGGCTGCTTTTAGCCGGCCAGCATGGTGAGTTTGAATTAATATTTACTGTTTCTGAAAATATGAATGAGGATTTTATAAAGTCGGCCAATATGAATGGCTTTAATCCGGTACTCTTAGGGAAAGTGATCCCGGAAAGACATATTAAAATGATAATTTATGAAGAAATCGTTTCAATTGATTCAGCTTATATCAGAAACCTGTTCCATTCTTCAAATGGAAATGTGAAGCTCTATATGGAAAAACTACTTGAATACGATAATCAGCTGAAACAAGAACCTTTAAATACTTTTACATTTTACTGACAATTCTATGACAATTTCCCTCTTCTTTCAATCTAGATTATAATCAGAAATTTGAAGCAGAATTATTATAAGAAAGGAATAATACGATGAATTACGAAAATGAATATTCTGGAGGTGAGAATTTTGATCTTAGAGACATTCTCATCAGGGGAAGAAAAATGAACCTGAAGAAGAAAACAGAATTTTTTGACTCTTTTACAGACAGTTTACTTGCCGGCAAACAAATGCTTCATTTAAGATGTATATCAAGTCCGGCTGATAGATCGGTAGAAGTCGCTGATATTTACACAGGTACTGTAAAATCAATGCTGATGTTCGGTTCTAATAATTACCTGGGGCTGGCCAACCATCCGTATATCAAAGAATTTGTTAAAAATATAATCGGAAAGTTCGGGGCCGGCATCGGCGGACCACCGTTGCTCAATGGTTATACCTCACTTCACCGGGAATTAGAGGAAAGACTTGCCCATTTAAAAGGTACAGAAGATGCCCTGATATTTTCCAGCGGTTATGGTGCAAATGTAGGATTAGTCACCGCCCTAATGGGCAGTGAGGATCTTATAGTTTACGATTCATACAGTCACGCTTCCTTTCGTGACGGTATAAAAATGTCAGGGGCTCAGGCACTTAACTTCTCGCATAATGATGCTGAATTTCTTGAGCAGACTCTGCAGAGGACCGGGTCGATAAATTTCAAAGACCGTTTTGTGGGTGTTGAGGGTGTCTACTCGATGGATGGTGATGTAGCACCGTTAGATAAAATAGTTCCGGTGTGCAAAAAGAATGATGCAATCCTTATTGTTGATGATGCCCATGGAACAGGAGTAATGGGACTAAGAGGTTCCGGAACTTCTGAACACTTTGGTCTTGAGGGTGAGATTGATATAACAATGGGAACCTTCAGTAAAACTTTCGCTGTTGCAGGAGGATTTGTTACTGCATCAAAATCCATCGTTAATTATTTAAGATTCTTTGCCAGGTCTTATATGTTCTCTGCTTCACTCCCCCCTACAGTAATTGCGACTGTGCTTGCAGCTCTTGATGTAATGGAAAGAGAACCCGGACTGCATCAGAAGTTACAGGAGAATATCATATATACAGCTTCATGTTTG
The DNA here is from genome assembly GCA_963839165.1 of uncultured Bacteroidota bacterium. Taxonomy (GTDB): domain Bacteria; phylum Bacteroidota; class Ignavibacteria; order Ignavibacteriales; family Ignavibacteriaceae; genus DATFVA01. The sequence continues at coordinate 285,314 of CAWIUG010000049.1, forward strand.
AATCAGCTTGGATTTCCGGCTGATACTTTGACACCAATATTTCCATTAAGGGTACCCCCTGAAATGAATGTCAGGAAAGCTGCATATGAATTTCATCGGAAAGGGATTTTTATTAACTCGATTGAATACCCAGCCGTTCCGAAATCCCAGCAAAGATTCAGAATAAGTATAATGGCAACTCATACAAAAGATGATATAGATAAACTTATAGATGCTATCCGGGAAATCTGGAATGAAAATACACGGAATCCCGAAAAGGAAGTCTTTTCAAATAAATCCACTATAAGGGATGAAAGAATTTTAATTAGCTGAAGTCGAGAGGTTGAAATGAAAAAGCCGAAGCTTTTAATAATAGTATTATTCCAGAACCTTATTGATGAAGAACCATATTATGCTCGAAATCCGGCTCCCCCCCTCCCGGGAATTTTTCTGGCTGGCTTAACACCTCCCATTGTTGAGGTTGAAGTTCTTCACGAAATGGTAAGAGCAATTGATTACAGTACCGACGCAGACTTTATCGCTTTAAGTTTTATGGATTACATTGCCCCGCACGCATACCAGGTTTCGGAAAGATTCAGAGCAATGGGGAAGACAGTAGTCGGAGGAGGAAAGTTTGCATCGACGTTTCCTGATGAAGTGCAGCCTCATTTCGATTCGATCCTTGTCGGCGAAGCTCAAACTAAATGGCCGGAAATGGTCAGGGACATGGTCGCCGGCAAGTTGAAAAAAAGATATGATGCCGGGTTAACTCCTCCACTCAATAATATTCCTTCGCCAAGATATGATCTTGTGGAAAAGAAATATTTTTCACCTATTGTTACTGAAGCGACAAGAGGATGTCCGCACTCCTGTACATATTGCCAGTTGAATATTGTCCGCACACCTTACAGGATGAGACCGGTTTCAGATGTAATAAGAGATTTATCAAATACAAAGGGACTCCCCTGGTATAAGAAGAAAATGGCAATGCTGCTTGATAACAACCTGGGAGGAGATCTGGAATACGCAAAAGATTTGCTTAGTGAAATTGCAAAACTGAAATTCTGGGCAATTGGTGCGCAATTCAGCATTGAATGTCTCCGGGATGATGAATTCGTTGAAGCCCTTGATAAAGCAAACTGCAGAATGGCTTTTCTCGGGATGGAATCGTTAAATGAAAAAAGTTTGAGAGATGTGCAGAAAAAACAAAATAAAGTAAATGAGTACAGAGAATATTTTGACAAGCTGAATAGAAAAGGAATATTAACCTTTACAGGTTTAATGTTTGCCCTCGATGAGGATACAAAGGATTATTATGATACCCTTCCTGAAAAACTTGATGAAGTGGGATGCGATGTTATCCTCCCTTCCATTTCAATACCGTTATACGGGACCCCATTATATAGTAAAATAAAATCTGAGGGCAGATTAATTGACGAGAACATCACCCATTATGAAGGAGACCACGTCGTATTTAAGCACAACCATCTTTCAGCGGAAGAAATACGAGAAGCCTACAAAAGGGTGAATAAAATATTTTTTTCCCCGAAAAATATTTTCAGAAGATGGATTAAATTTATAATAAAACAGTCAGTACAGGAATCAATATTTCAATTTGTTATTAAGATAATTATTACATCGGTCATCTATTTCAAGCTTTCTATCTTTCAGAAGCATCACGCCAAAGAAAGGATATTCAGCAGCAAACCTCGTCATTCAGTTCGGCAGTCAATACCCGACCCATCCTTGATGTAATTGAAAGATGTTAAATATGTTGACGGAGATTGGATCTTTCAGCAGGCAGATTTAAGCTATTCCAAATCGATCTTTTTTACCCAATGGCCGTTTTGCCAGTAAAGAATATTGTTTTTGATAATTTCACGGTACTCTTTGGTATCAGTATACGGGGGCTTTAGTATACCGTGGGCAACAAGTGTGTCGCGCTGAACCCGGAAGCTGCTTGAAAAGTTTATTTCAATATCCTTGAAGTTAAGTGCTACTGCATAACCTGTTTCAAGCTCTATGTTCTGTGGTGGAATTGATGACCCGAATTTAATTTTATTATTCTCGGGAAGAAGTCCATTAACAAGATAGCTGGGTGTCCTTACTTTCATATAATTATCAAAATCATTTTTTGGAAATCGTATATATGCTTTCAGGTCAGCTGCCGGATACCCCCGGATAATATAATCTTCTGTTGTAGGTCTTACACTAGTCAATGTATCAATTGGATATACGAATAGGACAAGATCTTCGTAACCGTTGTCATATCCAGCACCAATAATGTTAGGCTTATTATTGACGGTAATATTTTCCATGTTACAGTCTAGTATGTGTCCTGATGCCCATAATGTGCCCGAAAGCCTTCTCCCGTTTTTGATATCTATCCTGTAGATTGCTGAACTGAAGGATGGGCCATTTGTTGAGGAAAGGTATATACTTTTAATTCCTGCAAAAGTCAGAGTATCTATGATCCATATATTATATTCTGAATTTAGAATTTCCCTTTTTGATTCGACAAAGTCCGTAAAAGAGAATTTCCAGATTTGGTTTCCATTTTTATCATAACATCTAAGGATCGGTTTCAAACTACTATATCCGGTCTTCCCATCGCTTTCATGGCATATAATCAGCTCATTCATTCCGTCTGAATTTATATCAACGATCATGGCATATCTTGTGATCGCTCTGTTACCGACGAATGTTCTGTTATCAATAGAGATTTTTTTTGTCCACAGCACTCTGTCATTCTTGTTCTTTATGTACAGGGTGGAACCATCCGAACTTAAACTTGACGGATTATCGTCAAGGTCAATTATGAAAAGAAAAAATATGATAACTATTGATGCAAGTATTGTTGCAGCACTAATCCAGTTTTTACGTAAGAATTTTCCGGTTCTGGCCGCAGCGTTCCTTTTCTTTATTTCAATGATGTCCCGCCTGTTCAGTACGTCGTCGAGAGTTTCTATCGGAATGATTTTTAACGTTCTTGAAGGATATTTTTCTCTGAGGATCCGGAATTCCTCTATAGCTGCTGCTTCATCCTTCTTAGGAATAACGAATGTTTTAGCGAAGGAATAAAATACGGCTGACATTTTTTGACTGATAACATTGCTGCCTATAGGAGCCGTTTCTCCTGTTGGTGCCAGTGATCCGGTAAACGTGGTACCAGGGATAAGTGAGATGGCATAGGGAGGGTTGTAAAAACTCATCAGCTGCTGCAGGAAGGTGATTGTAAATGCTAAACCGAGCGAATTTCCCTGGTAGAATCCGTCCTTCTTTTCAAAGCTGATTATAACCTCATGATACGGAAAAGGTTTTTTAATATACAATCGCAGTCTCCTAAAGGCCAGATCCCACGATATTTTCGTTTGTTCAATTATCCTTTTTTCAATTTCTCTTTCACTTGGTACAATGATAAATTTATTTGATCCGGATGCTTTGCTGATCCGAACGGTTACACTCTCTATAATCCCATAAAATCCGTTCTCTTTCCCATCATCTATTAGCGGAAAGTAAGCTCTGAGTTTCTCACCGGCAGTCGGTTCCTTCCCGGCGAGTAATTTCCATAAGATATCAATTTGATATTCCAGTCTCCCACCTTCCTCAATTAAGAGATCCCTGTAAGGTGCGGCGATGGACCGGTTTTTTAATTCATTTATAAGCAAAATAAGGTTCTCTGTCAGGTGAGGATCTATTCCCCAGATTTCATAAGCAGTAAGTTTCCAGATAAATTCTTCTATGAACTCGGCAAGGAATGCTTCCTCGATCCTCTGATCTTTATAAGGGAGGATTTTTGAAAAATAATTATAGAATGAGATGACCTGGAGAGTTAAGGAGGAGGAGGATAAAGTCTGTTTAACTAACCTGGAACGCTGGTTTTCAAGTTCAATATAATCAGGGGACATATTCCGATTTAACCGAATTTACACCTTCAAAATAGTGATATTTCATATTATTCCGAAGGAATACTTTTATCACCTAACAAAATTCTTATTAACCTTAAGCGTAAAGTCGAGGAAAACAGTATCAGGATTTTCCTTGAAAGCAAACGTCGCGATAAGGTACCATGCTCGGCAGGCAAAATCATCGGCCTTGAAACTGCAAACAAGTTTAACGTTTCGACAGCGTGACACGCTAACACTATATCTCTATCACTGCTTATAATTAGTTCTATAAATCATATTCTAGTTTAAATTGAGCGCCATCTTTATCTGCACTGTATTTACCAGTACCCGATATACCTTTTAATTCACCCATTCCTGACCCGTTGATTATTTGGAGCGACGATTCTGCAAGGCCATTTTCAAATTTTCCCTGATCTGCAATTACAAAACTTCCTTCTTTACCATGCAGTTTTCCTTCAAACCTCATTAATCCTGTATACACGGCAGAAGATTTATGAGGATCAATTGAATCGTAATATTTATAATACATTAAGTATTCCATAAATGCATCCCCCTCAATTTCTCCCTCAAATGAATATTCAACTGAAGCTTTTGCCATTTTCATATTGGAAGAAATCTCAGCGTACTGATTTTCTTCCCATTTCTTAACCTTATAAGTTCCTTGTGCTTTCATATTTTATTCCTTTGTAACCTTAAATATTTTTGTAATCTCACCTTAAACTGACTTCTTATTCTGTAGGAAAGACCTGCAGTCAATCTTTTTTGAAATCAATGAAAGGATATTAGCTAAACCTTTAATGAACCCCGGAATCCCCGGGCGGCATAATATGAATCGGCGCCGTTGTGGTAGGTAAAAACAGTATCATAGCGGCGGTCACAGAAAAGGGCTCCGCCGAGTTTCCTAATATTTTCAGGGGTTTTAACCCAGCTTGATGTTTTAAGATCAAATTCACCCAGCTTTTGAAGATCGCGATATTCCTCTTCCGTCAGTATCTCAATTCCAATAGCAGCAGCTGCATCAAGTGCATTATTTTTCGGTTTATGTTCTTTCCTTGCTTCCAGAGCTTCACGGTCATAACAATAACTCCTGCGGTCTTTTGGGCTTTCAGTCGAACAATCGAAGAATATGTACTCTCCTGTCTTTTTATTAAAACCCACAACATCTGGTTCACCGCCGGTATTTTCCATTTCATTAAGCACAGCAAGCTTATCAGAAATCGTTTCCAGCTTTGCCTGGATTTTTGTCCAATCAAGTCCCTTATGTCGGTTCATATTTTTTTCAAAACGGTTCTTTAGTGTTTTAAGCAGTTCCTCACTTTGTTTTGACGAAAGTTCCTTGATTTTATTTGGCATAGTATTCCATTTAAATATAATTTATCGATCAAATGATTTAAGCTGTGCGTTAACAACTATTGATAAAGGTTGAATTAACATACGAATTCAGATTTTTATACACAACTCTTTGTGTCTCTAACGGAAATACGTGAAAATAATATCCTTCGATGATATTCATAAGTGATGTATTTCACCCCAACTATCATCTCATAAAAATGTACTTCCTAAAACCCTATCAGTTCTGTCTTAGATAATTTATTTCCTCCTCAAGACTGCTTCGGGAGAGATCTCGATTTGTATTGGTGGTTTCAGTAATTCTACCCTGTATTCTCACTCTCTCGGAGTAGAGAAACATTACTTTATATGAATTTGCAATTAATATTGAATATAGTCAACTATTATTTATGACATATTACAAAGAGAGCGGCAGGATAGGCTGGTATCCAATTCATCTTAAAACTTAATTAATTGCGTTCCAGTGAACAAGGACCTGGGCCGGTACTAAAACCTGAGAGTGAAAACTGTTTCTTCGCCTGCTTTGGAGGCAACTCTGATATTGCCGCCGTGGACGCGCATAATCTGACGGGAAAGGCTCAATCCGATCCCTGAACCGTTCTTCTTAGTGCTATAAAACGGGATGAAGATTTTTTCAAGCTCGTCTTCCGGTATGCCAGAGCCATTGTCGGTTATCTTTATGAGTATCTTTCCCCTTTCATCAAGGGACGCAGTTAAACTTATTTCTGCTGCTTCTTTTGCTTCAAGCGACTGCTTTGAGTTAATTAGCAAGTTTAATACTACCTGCTCCACTAATTCGGGGTCGGCTGTAAGTTCAAGACTTTCGGGTGTAACACACATTGTTAACCTTATACCTGCCTCTTCAAGTTCTTTCGACATAAGGTTTTTTATTCTTTCGAAGAGTGAATTGATCCGGAATATCTGGAAGTTTGGTTTTGGAATGCGCGTGAGGTTTCTGTAGCTGTTAACAAAGTGAATAAGCCCTTCGCTTCTGCGTTGAATTGTGTTTACCGCGCTGTTGATGTCTTCAAGCGATTCGGGATCGGGAGATGGCTGTCCCTGCACGCTATTTTTCAATATCGACTGAACCGTCGATGCCAGCGAGGAGATAGGTGTAATAGAGTTCATTATCTCGTGTGTTAGCACTCTGATAAGCTGCTGCCACGCTTCCATCTCCTTCTCTTCAAGTTCGCTCTGAATGTTCTGCAGCGAGACCAGTATAAACTTCTGATCTCTCAGCTTGAATTCAGTAGCATAGATGATCAGTTGAAGGAAGTCATTTTCATCTGTAATCTTAATAGTTTGTCTTTCTCCTGCTTTGAGAGCAAACAGTTTTTGGGTAAGGCTCTGACTTATCTTACTGAGTGAAGAAATATTGGTTAGGTATGTTATCTTAAGAAGCCTTTTTGCCGCATTGTTTATAAACTGGACTTCCCCATTCTGGTTGTAGGAGATTAAGCCTATACCTACGTGCTGCATCACTGTTTCAAGATAACGCAGGTGTTCTTCCTTTTCACTCCGGGTACTCTGGAATTTCATGATCACCCTGTTGAAGGATTTGTAAAGATCCTTATACGAACTGCCCAGCGAGGTATCGATGAAGGTCCGGGAGAAGTCGGAATGCTCTATTGCGCTCAGGAACCTTGAGAGATCTCTATTGGTTTTCTCTACATAGTAGATGAGGGCGTAAAGCTGAAAAATTATAATAAGAGCCAGCACTACTATGCTTGCATAAAGCATTGTATAAAAAATAAGATAGAAGAGAAGTGTAATACTTAAACCGAGAACCACAACCCGCAGAATAACGTTCAATCTGAAATTTTTAATTATCATATCTTAGGGTGCCAGGTTAATTGTTCGCTCCGATGATTCCGTTAAATAATTAATAGAAACAACCGTAAGGTCATCAAACTGGGGTGAATTATCACTGAAACCTGATATCTCATCTGAAAGCGCTTTAATGAATTCATCCCCTGAGAAATTATTATTCTTTTCAATGAATCTAAAAATTCTTTCACGGCCGAAGTCCTCACCTTCTTTGTTGCGGGCATCGTTAAAGCCATCGGTATAAAGAAAGATAATATCCCCGCTGTTAAGGCTGATTTTACAGTCACATATATTCTTCTCGAAAATACTCCCGTCTTTTAATCCAAGTCCAATCCCGGGCGGCCGGAGAATTTCAGTTTTACCTTTTCCTTTGTTGTAGTAGATGCCTGGTTCGTGTCCTGCCCTTGCATATAAAAAGGTGTTTTCTGTGTAATCGAGAATGCCGTAGAACATCGTAACAAAAGAACCTTTTTCAAGTGTGTGAATCAAAATTTTGTTTACCTTTTTAAGGACCTCGCAGGGAGATAGTGATGCGCTTGCCTGTGACTGAAATATTCCCTTGGTGAGGGTCATATAGAACGCGGCCGGGAGACCCTTGCCGGAAACATCACCAATCACAATTCCCAGCTTATTTTCACCGAGATCAAAATAGTCGTAGTAGTCACCCCCTACTTCGCGTGCCGGGACACAAAGTCCCCTTATAACATAATTCTTAAGAGCCGGATCCTTTTGTGGAAGCAGCCGGGTCTGAACCTGGTGTGCAATTTCAAGCTCCCGTGAGAAGCGTTCTCTTTCCAATTCATTCTGAATGTCATGGAGTGATACCAGCTTATATTTGCGCGACCTTAGTTTGAAGCCGCTGGCATATAGAGATATCTGTTTCTCAACATTATTCTGCACCACACGTATTAAGGCTTTTTCGCCAGCATCTATACTCTGAAGAGTGTTAACAAGCTCAGGACTAACGGAGGACAGCGATTTAATATTAATAATATCATTTACTTCAAGCAGTTTTTTGGCAGCGTCGTTGATAATTTCGATCCTGCCGCTTTCAGTAAAGGAAATAAGACCAATGCCTACATGCTTAACCACAGTCTGCAGGTACTGGACGTTTTCCTCCTTCTCAGAGCGCGCCTCTTTTATCTGGTTCATAACCTGTGTAAAAGCGCTGCCTAGCTCGAGGAAAGACCCCCCCAGCTTTTCAAGGGGGAATGACTGGGAAAAGTCAGAATGTTTAATAGAAAGTATAAATTTCGATACTTCGGTATTGGTGTTGTCCACATACCTGATCAATAATAAAACCTGGATAATTATGGCAACTGAAACAATAACAGGGGTTATACTCAGAGAACTTTCGAACCAGACAAAGAAAAGAAGGAACACAGAAAATGTTAGTACGAGGATCCTGAATATTAAATTTAGACGAAAGTTTATCATTATCTAAAAAATATTTTTATGTCATATAGAGATTATCCTCCAGGATAAAATTCCCGGATCGGGATCTGAAATAATTACAACCTGTACTTTTCCATTCTCCTGTATAAAGCCGCCCGCGTTAATCCCAATTCTTTCGCGGCTCTGGTCACATTGCCATCATTCGTGTCCAGTACCTTCCTTATAACCGCTTTCTCAACTTCTTCAAGGTTATAAGTATCGAAAATAAATTTCTCTTCTTTCGTCTCGGGCGATGTAAAGAAGAAGTCAGATGGCTGAAGGATATCTGAGTCGCTGAGGATGATACTCCTCTCTATAGCGTGCTGAAGTTCCCTCACGTTGCCGGGCCATTTATAGTTTTCAAGCTTCTTGACCGTAACAGGACTCAACCGCATATTCTGTTTATTATACTTTGCTTTGTATATCGCAAGAAAATGTTCTGCCAGCTGAGGAATATCTTCCCTCCTTTCTCTAAGCGGAGGGATATCGATCTCGACAGTGTTTATCCGGTAAAGCAGATCCTGCCTGAATTTATTTACCGCCACCATCTGGTGTATGGAGGTATTGGTAGCGCATATAAGACGTATGTCAATCGGTTTATAACTGTTTGAACCTACCCTGGCAACCTGCCGGTTCTGCAGAACAGTAAGAAGTTTTGATTGCAGTTCGATAGGAATATTGCCGATTTCGTCGAGGAAAAGAGTTCCACCCGAAGCCGCTTCAAACCTTCCTGCTCTATCCTCCTTTGCGTCGGTGAAAGCGCCTTTAACATGACCGAACAGCTCGCTCTCAAATAACGAAGGAGTCAAGGAGCCCATGTCTACCCTAACAAAAACCTCACCGGATCTTTTAGAATTTTTATGAAGAGCTCTCGCAGCTAGTTCCTTGCCTGTACCGTTCTCGCCAAGGATAAGTACATTAGCGTCAGTAGCAGCTACCTTCTCAATTGTTTGGAACACCTTCCGGATGGCAGAAGATATTCCTATTAGTTCGCTGTATTTGTTGCTGACGTTATCTGCGTTCAGCTGATTCCTGTCGGAATCTTCTGAACCCGTCTTTAACTGTTTCAGCTTAAGTGCAGCGAAAAGCGTTGAGATGAATTTATCGTTCTGCCAGGGTTTAAGTACGAAATCAGTAGCCCCTTCTTTTACCGCCTTTACAGCCAGATCTATATCTCCGAAAGCCGTAATCAGAATTACAGCAGCCGAAGGATCAAGGTTTAGTATCTGGTTCAGCCAGTAGAGTCCTTCTTTACCGCTGGTCATGTCCTGCGTAAAATTCATATCGAGAAAAATGACGTCGTATCCATCATTTTTTAATAATTGAGGAATGTTCTCAGGATTCTTCTCTGTGTGAACTACAGTAACGACCTGCTTGAGAAGAAGTTTTGCTGCAAGTAATATATCTTCATTGTCGTCCACTATCAGGACTTTAGCTGATTGCTTTATCATACTTTCGAATATTTGTTCAGGTGAATGATAAAATCTCCCTGTTTTATGTCTTTAAAATATATAAATATTAGATCAATTATTGATATATTCCTGCTTCGACTCCCTCTGCTTCTACTGTTCTCTGCCGGACACTATTGTAATGAAACCGGACACTTCCCCGCTCCCGGGAACCATCACTATTAACAGCCCGGGATGATTTCCCTGATGAACGGTCCTCTTATATGATAAACACGAATGCACTTAATTGGCGCCCAAGGCACAGGTTTTGACCGGTCTGATGCGGGGTTTTCCAGGTTATACAGTAAATACTCAGGAGAGTTAAATGGACAGAAAGATTGAAAAGAAAAAATGGCCTCCGAAAAAAATTGCAATGTATGCCGGCGGTGCCGTTCTTCTTATTGTAATCCTTTACAGCTTTATTTTCGGAGATAAAAGCTCAAGATTGAATATTGAGCAGGATAAAATTACTATCTCAACTGTTAAGTACGGTCCCTTTCAGGAATACATCCCAATTACCGGTACTGTTCAGCCTATAGAAACTTTTTTGCTGGATGTAAGCGACGGCGGCAAGATCGTAACTAAATTTGTAGAGGAAGGTGCTTTCGTTGAGGTTGGTGATCCTATTGTGAAACTTGATAATGCCTCACTTACTCTAAGCATCATTTATAATGAGGCGAATGTTTTTCAGCAAATCAACTCATTGAGAAGCACAAGGCTCTCAATGGAGGAATCACGCTTAAGCCTGCAGGGACAACTTCTCGATATCAACCACAGCCTGAGACTTCAAAAAACTACATATGAAAATGATAAAGTATTATATGATAAGAATCTTATTTCAAAAATAGAGTATGAGAACGCCAGGGATGAGTATGAGTATTTGATGAATAAGAAAAAACTTACTTTCGAGACTTACCAGAAAGATTCTTTATTCAGGTCTCAGCAGATAGAACAACTGGAAAAATCCGTAAGCACCCTGCAGGAAAACCTGAACATTACCAAGAGACAGCTGGAGGACTTGACGGTTAAAGCCCCGATCAAAGGACAGCTTACTTCGTTGAATGCAGAAATAGGACAGTCAATTGCTCCCGGGTCAAATGTGGGTGAGATCGACGTTGTTGATTCGTTTAAGGTAAGGGCAGCTATTGATGAGCACTATATCGCAAGAGTTAGTCCCGGACAAACAGGTGAATTCTCGTTTAACAACCACGATTACAGGCTGGTTATCAAGAAGGTTTTCCCTGAAGTAAAGAGCGGACAGTTCGAAGTTGATATGAATTTTGACGGCGATGTTCCGAAGGGAATAAGAAGAGGACAATCAGTACAGGTACGGCTCGAACTGGGAGAGCTGTCGCAGGCCTTAACAATCGAGAGAGGCGGCTTCTACCAGACCACCGGTGGTCAATGGATATTCGTTCTTGACCCATCGGGGGAAACCGCATACAAGCGGGAAATAAGGTTGGGACGTCAGAATTCAAGCGACTTTGAAGTACTGGGAGGATTAAAGAAAGACGAAAAAGTGATAACATCCTCTTACGATACTTACGGTGATGTCGATAAATTGGTGCTGAAATAGCTTTCAGCTTTAAGGCCGCCGGTAGTTGTTAATAATCAAATAATAACATTGAATAAAATAAGTAAAATAAAAAGTAACCTTAGCTTCACCAAAATAATCTGTACGCTGAACGCAGGATGCAGACAGCACAGAAGGAGTTAATTATGTTAAAAACAGAAAACCTTAAGAAACTTTACACAACCGAAGAAGTTGAAACAACCGCCCTGAACAACGTCAATATTGAGATTGAGCCGGGTGAGTTCGTTTCTATTATGGGTCCCTCCGGATGTGGTAAATCTACTCTTCTCAACATCCTTGGATTACTCGACAATCCCACCGATGGAAATTTGTTTTTCCTGCAACATGAAGTTTCAAAGTATACGGAGCGGCAGAGAGCTCAATTAAGAAAAGAGAATATCGGGTTCGTATTTCAGAGCTTCAACCTGATTGACGAATTAACGGTGTATGAGAATGTTGAACTGCCCCTTCTATACCTGGGAGTTGGTGTATCGGAAAGAAAAACCAAGGTAAATGCTGCACTTGAGCGGATGGAGATTATTCACAGAGCTACACACTTCCCACAGCAGCTTTCGGGAGGTCAGCAGCAGAGAGTGGCTGTGGCCCGGGCAATAGTCGGCAGCCCAAAATTAATCCTTGCTGATGAGCCTACCGGAAATCTTGATTCCTCACACGGGGATGAGGTAATGGGACTGCTGACCAATCTTAACGAGGCAGGTGCAACGATCGTAATGGTAACTCACTCACCAACATACGCCGAATACGGAAACAGGGTTATCCACCTGTTCGATGGCCACGTTGTTACTGAAAATTATAAAGAGAATTTCCACGTATAACAGATAGAAATAACCGGGTAATAAAATGTTAAGAAATTATTTCAAAATAGCTTTAAGGAATCTGCTAAAATTTAAGGCATATTCGCTTATAAATATCTTTGGTCTTGCTATAGGTATTGCCTCCTGTATAATGATCCTGCTGTTCATTAACGATGAGCTGAGTTATGACAAGAATAATGAGAAGGCCGATCAGATCTATCGCGTGCATACTGTTGCAAGTCTCGCAGGAAATGAAAGCGATTTAGCCTTGTCACCCGCACCGCTTGGTCAAACACTCATGCGTGATTACCCCGAAGTTATCCAATATGCCCGCCTTATGCCCAACAGAACAATGTTGATTCGTTATAAGGATAATGTTTTTAACGAGACTAACTTCTACTGGGCGGATTCGACGATATTTGATGTCTTTACCATCCCTTTTATAAAGGGTGATCCTAGAACTGCACTGGCACAGCCCCATACGATTGTAATGACACAGAGACTGGCAAAGAAATATTTCGGAAATGAAGATCCGATGGATAAAATAATGAACTTTGAGGATGGAACGCCCTATACTGTGAAAGGTATTATTAAAGATTGTCCCCACAATGTACATTTTCATTATGATATGTTCGCTTCTATGGCGAGTCTTGGACTGGGTGATACTCCCTTCTGGATTGCAAATAATTTTCATACGTATATCCTGCTTAAAAAGGGTGTGCCAGGTTCCGAACTGGCAGCCAAACTTCCTGCATTTGTAGAGAAATACGCCGGACCCCAGCTTCGTGATCTTTTCCAGACATCTTATGAAGAACTTAAGAAATCAGGCAGCAGATATGAATTTCATATGCAGCCTTTAACGGATATTCACCTGACATCTCACCTGGATTATGAGCTCGAACCGAACAGCGATATAAAGTATGTATATATCTTCTCCGTCATTGCAGTGTTTATACTTCTGATTGCCTGCATCAACTTTATGAATCTTTCCACAGCAAGATCAATGCTGCGCTCTAAAGAGGTTGGAATAAGAAAGGTGCTTGGTTCAAATAAATCGCAGCTGATAAAGCAATTCCTGACTGAATCGATTTTAATGACATTTATTGCTGTAATAGCCGCTATTGCCCTCGTTGAGATATTTCTACCATCATTCAATACACTTGCAGGCAAGGAACTGCACACCTCATACTTTAATAACGTTTTTGCTATTCCGGCACTCTTTATAGCTATTATTGTTGTTGGACTTATTGCAGGCAGCTACCCTGCTTTTTTCCTCTCCTCATTCAAACCTGTGACGGTATTGAAAGGAAAATTAAAGGGAGGAGGAAGCTGGCTCAGAAGCGGATTGGTTGTCTTCCAGTTTGCCATATCTATTGTCCTTTTCATAGGAACTTTCATAGTATACGGACAGCTGAAATATGTACAGGAGAAAAACCTTGGATTTGACAGAGACCACGTGATGGTGATATCGCGTGCCTGGGCACTTGAGAAACAGACGCAAACATTTAAAGATGAACTAAAGAAAAACTCTCATATTATATCTGCATCGTATACAGATAACCTTCCGGGGAGACTCTTCGGCCAGACTGTATTCAGACCCGAGGGTTCACAAAGCTCACAGCAATACATTCTTGCTGTTATGACAACCGATTACGATTTCGCAGAAACGATGAAGTTAAAGCTGAGCGAAGGAAGGTACTTTTCAAAAGAATTTGCTGCCGATTCGCAGGTAGTTGTTCTTAACGAAAGCGCGGTTAAACATATGGGAATACAGGATCCTGTTGGTAAACGGGTTGTAATGCCAGGCCGGTCTCCTGAACAGAACCAGTTCTATCCCATAGTCGGTGTCATTAAGGACTTTCACTTCGAATCCCTTCATCAGAAGATCAGGCCCCTGGCTATAATACTGGAGAGGGGGCAGACATCCTTTCTACCCGTAAGAATAAGTTCCAGCGATGTGGCGGGAACGGTTTCTTCTATCGAAAATGAATGGAAAAAGTTTGTACCGAATAAGCCCTTCGAATTTTTCTTCCTCGATGATGACTTCAACAAACTCTATGAATCAGAACAAAAAACCGGCGAGATATTCACCGTGTTCTCTGTACTTGCAATATTCATTGCCTGTCTTGGTCTCTTCGGGCTGGCAGCATTCACCGCCGAGAGGAGGACAAAGGAAATCGGGATCAGGAAAGTTCTTGGTGCTTCCATCCCGGGCATCGTGGTGCTTCTCTCAAAAGAATTTACCAAATGGGTTCTGCTGGCAAATGTTATTGCCTGGCCTCTTGCATATTATTTTATGAGTAACTGGCTTCAGAATTTTGCCTACAGGATAAACCCGGGATTGGGAATCTTTTTCATAGCCGCAGTCATTGCTTTTATTATAGCTCTGTTTACCGTCAGTTTTCAGGCTGTAAAAGTTGCTGTTGCAAATCCAGTGAGGGCCCTTAGAAGCGAGTAGTTGTAATAATTGGTTCTAAACAATTACTGAAAGGTGAAGAAATGAAAGATGTCAATATTCCATTGCCGGAATTTTTAGAACAGCAGATCGCTGAAATCGAAGTAAAGATAAATGGGAAGAAACGGCAGTACAACTTCAGGGTTGAATCATTTAGATGGGAACCGGATTCTGAGATACTGCCTGTTGAACAAAGGATAAAACGCCTGAAAGAATTGATTGACAATTATAACAAGGATTGGGAATTAATACAGATATTCAAGCCTAAGGATGATTCCAAATATGTGCAGGTTCTTTTCAGACAACGTAAGATTTCATAAGAATTCCTAATAAAAAAGCGCGGCGAGGTAATAATGTTTCTGAATTACTTAAAAATAGCTTTTCGCAATCTTAAAAAGAACAAAGTATATTCTTTCATAAATATTTTCGGTCTCGCCGTTGGCATCGCATGCTGCCTTGTAATCCTGCTCTTTATTCAAAATGAACTCAGCTATGATAAATACAATGTAAATTACGATAATATCTACCGTGTACGGTTAAGTGCAGTAATCGGGAACAATGACATTGAAAGCGCTTCTTCGTGCGCTCCCTGCGGTCCGGCATTCAAACAGGAAATTCCCGAAGTAGAAAATTACACACGGCTGAGGAATTATGGCTTTCCTGTAATCCGGTATAAAGATAAGGCCTTCAGTGAAGAACGGTTCTTTGCGGTTGATTCATCATTTTTTGACGTCTTTACGGCTACTTTTATTCAGGGGGATTCCCGTACAGCATTAACCGAACCGAATACAATAGTTATTACTGAATCCACTGCCAAAAAGTATTTCGGTATGGAGAACCCGATGGGTAAGATGCTGAATGCCGATAAACGCAGAGACTACCTTGTAACGGGAGTGATAAAAGATTTCCCCTCTAACTCCAGTTTTCATTTCGATTTCCTGTCATCTATTTATACAAATGATATCCAGAGCGATCAGTTATGGCTGAGTAATAATTATGAGACTTTCCTCAGGGTAAGGCACGGTGCTGATTCAGATGAACTTAATAAAAAAATAACCCGTGTTTCAAGAGATCATATAGGTCCTCAGCTTCAGAAAATTGTCGGGATTAGCTATGAGCAATTATATGCCGGTGGAAGCAGATACGAATATATTCTTCAACCTTTATCGAATATACATCTCAGATCTCACCTCGACTTTGAACTGGAACCAAACGGGGATATCACATACATATACATTTTTTCAATCATAGCACTGGCAGTCCTTTTAATTGCCTGCATAAATTTCACCAACCTCTCCACTGCACGTTCCTCAAGCAGGGCAAAAGAGGTCGGCATCAGGAAAACTCTCGGTTCAAACCAGGCTTTATTAATTAGACAGTTTCTGACCGAAACGATTATGATGAGTTTTATAGCAATGCTGGTCGCTTTACTGTTGGTAGAACTTTTGCTTCCGACCTTCAATGTGATATCTAATAAACATCTTGATATGCACTTTTTTGCCAATTTTTATACAATCCCTCTGCTGGTGTTTTTCGTCCTCTTCGTAGGAATCATAGCGGGAATATATCCGGCTTTTGTTCTGTCATCCTTAACTCCTGTTAAAGTATTAAGAGGAAAGCTTCAGAGATCTTCGGGCAAATCACTACTGAGGAATTCGCTCGTGATCCTGCAGTTCTCAATTTCCATTATTCTGATCGTGGGAACTTTAATAGTTCAAAGTCAGCTGGATTATATACAAAATAAGAAACTTGGTTTTAACCGTGATCAGATATTGATTGTTAAAAAGACCGATGATATCGGTAAATATATACAATCATTTATAAATGATATTTCCAGGAACAATGGTATAATTGATGTTTCCAATTCCTCAGCGATACCAGGAGGGCTTTTCGGCGACACGGCATTTAAACGTGAAGATACAGGACCAGAAGACGTTCACGATATAAAAGTAATTAATACAGATTACGAGTTTGTTAAAACTTATCAGATCAAAATGAAAGAGGGCAGGTTCTTTTCACGTGACTATAGCAATGATACCATGGCAGTTGTAATGAATGCGGAGGCGGTTAAATCCCTGGATCTAAAAGATCCGGTTGGTAAAAACCTGGTCATGATCGGCAATAACATTAAATTCAGGATCATCGGAATTACGGACGATTTTAATTTCCAATCTCTTCATCAGACGATCGAACCTCTGGTTTTCAGGCTGTTTCGCCCGACTGGTTTTGGTAGATATGTATCCGTAAGATTCGCACCGCAGAATTCAAAAAGAACTGTACAGAGTATTTCCGGTGAATGGCACAAATACGCTGGCAGCCAGGCTTTTGAATATTCATTTTTTAATGACGACTTTGCAAAGCTTTATACTTCCGAACAGAGAACCGGACAGATCTTTTCAATTTTTTCCATCATTGCGATTTTTATTGCATGTCTTGGTCTGCTGGGATTGGCTGCATATACCGCCGAGCAAAGGACGAAGGAAATTGGTATACGCAAAGTACTTGGGGCAACTGTAACGGAAATAATATTTATGCTGACTAAAGAATTTACCAAATGGGTCCTTATAGCGAATATTATCGCTTTACCCGCTGCCTATATTTTTATGAAAGGGTGGCTTGAGAATTTTGCATACAGGATAGACTTTAACATCTGGATATTCATCTTTGCAGGTGTGAGCGCTCTGCTAATTGCAATAATAACGGTAAGCTACCAGGCGGTAAGAGCAGCTATGGCAAACCCTGTAGAAAGTTTAAAGTTTGAATAATACGTGAAGGAGTTTTGACATGTATAAAAGCTACTTAAAAACCATTTTGAGAAATATTCTTAAGAATAAAGTGTTTTCATTTGTTAATATTGCGGGCCTTGCTATCGGTGTAGCCTGCTTTATACTTATCGCCTTGTTCGTTTCAGATGAGCTCGGTTACGACTCCTACAATAAAAATGCCGACAGGATCTACAGGATTAACTCTCACTACAAAATAGGAGGAAACAGGTTCAACCTGGCAAATTCCCCTGTCCCGCTGGCAGGAGTTCTTCAGGCAGAGTACCCTGAAATACAAAGTACTGTACGCATGTTCCGGGGCGAGAATATCTATGTGAAAAAGGATGATGAATTCTTAAAAGAAGAAAATTTCTTTTATGCCGATTCAACGATGTTCGACATCTTTACAATAAATTTTGTCAGCGGAAATCCTAATACTGCTCTGCTTCAGCCGAATAGCGTCGTGCTCACCACAAAAACGGCCGAAAAATATTTCTCTTCTACAAATCCTCTGGGGAAAAGGATCACACTTTCAAACGGTCAGGATTTTCAGGTAACAGGAGTTGTTAAACCTGTCCCTGGCAATTCACACTTTGAGTTCGATTTCCTTGCCTCTTACAGTACACTGCCTGAAAGCAAAGAAACTAACTGGTTTGGCCATTTTGTACATACTTATGTAATGACCCGTAAACCCATTACAGCCGAACAGCTTAATAGTAAGATCTCTTCGGTCACCGAGAAGCACACAGGTCCTATTATCCAGGCTGCATTCGGGTTAAGTTATAGGGAATTTATCGACAGGGGGAATGATTTTTCGTTCGTATTCGTCCCATTGAGAGAACTTCACCTTTATTCTGATGTCTTTAACGAGTTTAAGGAAACGGGCAGTATCGATACTCTTTATCTATTCTCGGGTATTGCGATATTCATACTACTTATCGCCTGCATAAACTTTATTAACCTCTCAACTGCGAAGTCGACTAAAAGGGCAAATGAGATAGGAGTAAGAAAAGTACTGGGCTCAGGCAGAATACAGCTTATCCAGCAGTTCTTAACTGAGTCAGTCCTGTTCTGTCTTATTGCGGTAATATTGGCAGTATTGATAGTTGAGTACACCCTCCCCTGGTTCAATGAACTAACAGATAAACAGTTATCGCTTGATCTCAACAGTTTTTTAACTGTGCCAGCACTTTTAATTTTCACTCTGCTTCTGGGAATTGCAGCTGGATTATACCCCGCTTTATTGCTCTCTTCCTACAAACCGGTATCGATACTGAGATCAAATACGGTTTCCGGAAGCAGAAGTGGTAAACTGCGGAAGGGATTAGTGGTATTCCAGTTTGCTACTTCTATCATTCTGTTCGTAAGTACTTTCATTATTTACAACCAGATGCAGTATATTAAAAATAAAAATCTTGGATTTAATAAGGATCAGGTCATCGTAATTAAAAATGTTGACGATCTCCGGAAACAGCAATTCGCTTTTGCTAATACGATTAAGGGAAATTCAAGTATAATAGATGCTTCACTATCACAGGGACTTCAGGATCATCGGCTTACCGCCGAAGTATTCAGGAAAGAAGGGACCGATGATGAAAATGAAACAATTGTTTATATACCTGTTGATTACGATTTTCTGAATACATACCAGATTAAAATGAAGGAAGGCAGATTCTTCAGCCGTAATATCACAACAGACAGCTCTGCAATTATACTTAATGAGGCAGCCGTCCGAAAATTGAATTATACTGATCCGCTTAATAAGCGACTGTTGTATAACCTTGGAGAGAACCAGACACGAAGTCTTAAAATAATTGGCGTTGTTCGGGACTTTCACATTCAGCCGTTAAACGAAGAAATACGACCCGCTGCATTTGTATTACTGAGTGAGCCTATGGCAGATTTCCTATCCGTGAAGATCTCCACACATAACATTAGTGGAACAATTCAATACCTCTCGGATGAATGGAAAAGATTTGGTCAGTTAAAGCCTATGGAATATTCATTCTTTGATGAATATTTTGCCGAAGAATATAAATCAGAAATACAATCTGAAACGGTATTTACCATCTTTGCTATTCTGGCAATCGTAATAGCATGTCTTGGCCTGTTTGGACTGGCAACGTTCACGGCAGAACAAAAAACAAAAGAAATTGGGATAAGGAAGGTATTGGGTGCAAGCACGATAAATATTATGTCTCTGCTGACAAAGGAATTTTTAATTCTGGTGGCGATTGCAAATATTATCGCCTGGCCCGCGGCATACTTTATTATGAATAACTGGCTGGACAAATTTGTGTACAGAACAGATATAGGACTCTGGGTTTTTGTTCTGGCCGGTTTAGTGGTACTTATAATTGCAATCCTTACTGTAGCTTACAGATCTATAAAGTCGGCAGGCGCAAATCCGGTCAAAAACCTGAAGTATGAATAATCCTTGAGACTGCCTTCAGCCCGGTCACATTAAAAGTTACCGGGCTGAAAACAAATAGTAGTATTACCCTACTTTAACAGCAAGAGTTTCCTGACGGAAACCTTGCCCTCGGACTCTAATTTATAGAAATATACTCCGCTTGTAAGTCCGGATCCGAGTGCAGAAGCATTAAAGATCACCTCATGCTCTCCTGCTTTTACAAAGCCGTTTACCAGTTGGGCTGCCTCCTGACCAAGGGTATTGTAAATCTTCAGACTTACAAAACCATCTTCTGGAACGCTGTATTTAATAGTGGTTGTGGGATTGAATGGATTTGGATAATTCTGGCTTAAAGAAAAATTCACTGGTGTGTTTAGATTAATTTCAGTTGACCTGGAATATGTGAATGAACCATCAAAATCTATCTGTTTCAGTCTGTAAGAATAATAGCCCCGGGTCACGCTGTTATCTGTGTATGAGTAGGTGCTTGGTTGAGTTGTGGTTCCCTTACCTTCAACGTAACCGGCTTTTTCCCATAAGCCATTACCTGATTCTCCCTGCTGATCAGGTGCTGATCTCTGGCATCTTTCTATTTCAAATCCTCTGTTGTTACTCTCAGTTGCTGTTGTCCATGTTAATATAACACCGGAAGCTGTCCCTCTTGCATTAAAGCTTGTCAGTTCTACCGGAATAACTGCAAAAAGATTCTTATAAAAAGTAAAATTGCCGTCGTACTCTCCCAGTATCATATCTGTTCTTCCATCACCATCAAGATCTGCAAAGCCTGGATGAGCAGACTGCTTCACCTCTACTGATGAAGTTAACTGATTGTTCAGCGTCCACGCGGGGTTAAAACGATCTCCTGTATTTTCATAAAAATTTACGCTTCCGCTTAACCGACCGATGAACAGATCATAATCTCCGTCATTATCTATATCAGCAAAGGACGGCCTGCAGGCTCCGGGGAAACTGATCGATGAAAAAAATGTAGTGTTCAGAGTGAATGAATTATTTCCGTCATTTATGTAAAATTTTGTATTGCCTGCATCATCAGATCCAACCAGCAGATCCAGATCAGTATCACCATCAATATCAACAAATGCGGGCACACTCTGATAGTTCACGCTTATACCCGCAAACATAGTTGTGTTCTCTGTAAAGGTCCCGTTATCGTTTATATATAATTTTATTCCTCCGCTTGAGTAGCCGGAAACAATATCATAGTCCATATCATTATCTATATCAACAAACACAGGAGAGCATCTGAACCCGGGATTGATACCTTCAAAAGTCAAGGATGGCGTACCGAATGATGGAGCGTTGGCCGTTCCGTTGTTCACTATGTATATCACACCATCATAGGGAGAACCCGACAGAAGATCAGAGTCACCGTCATTATCAAAATCAGCAAAAGAAACCGTTGAGGATCCGCTTGACTTAATGACTCTGAAATATGAAGGGTTATACTGGTACTGCGGGTTTGATACAATGCCTGTATTTTCATAAAAAAACAGGTCGCCGTCAACTGTTCCATAAATCAGATCTGCATCATTATCCCCATCAAGGTCACAGAAAGTCGGATTTTTCCAATAATTTGAAGTCTCTACAACGGAAAATAATGTGTTGTCATTTGTCCATACGGGTACTGAAGGCGTTCCGGTATTTTCATAATAATAAACCGCGGCACCGTCTCTTCCCATCAGCAGATCAAAATCCCCGTCATTATCGAGATCAGCAAATGAAGGATATGCATTCAAGCCCACATCGGGGATGCCTGTAACCAGATTATCATCTCTTTGAAAAGCAGGGGCCGACGCTGTGCCTATATTTCGAAAACCCATACTTATTCCTGCAGTAGGTCCACCTAAAAGTGACTCTCCAATACCCACGATCAAATCCATATCGCCATCGTTATCCAGATCAATAAATGTCTGTTTTGCGTCTGTACCGATCTGCTCATTTACATCTGCAAAAAGCAGAGTGTTTACATCTGCCCACGATGGACTTGAAGGACTACCGGTATTCTCGTAGTATAATATTCCGTTATATCCGCCTATGGTAAGATCGAGATCGCCATCGCCGTCGAGATCACAAAGCGCGGGATAATATGAATTAGTATACTGATAACCTCCGGCATATATTGACGAGAACATATAAGGGTCTTTATCGAAGACAGGGGATAAATTCGTTCCTGTATTCCTGAAATAGCTTAATTCAAGTCCGCTGCTTCCCAGAACCAGATCGAAATCGCCGTCATTATCAAGGTCACCAAAAACAGGAGCTGTAAAAGCCTCCAGGGTCACTCCTCCCGGAGCGAACACTGAATCAATTTTTTCCCAGTTCTGAGCGAATAAAGATGATGAAAGAAGAATAAAAAGTAGTATAAAATTTTTCAAGGGTTCTCCTCCTGTATAAAGCTGAAATAAAAGAAGTTTAAGAATAGAAACACCAACTCACCCCTAAATAAATAACAGGTTATCTCCGGATGTTAATTCCTTAAGCCATAATTTTTTACATATTAAATTTAGGCATTTACATGCATTAATTTCAAAAAACATTTTTTGTCTTACCAAAATTTCTACCCGCTCCCTCCTATTTCTCTGTTATTTTACTCCGGGATATACCAGTAAAAAAAGATGATATATTAATATGCTTTTAGGGGACAAACAAGCCTCCAACAAGCTTATAACCAGCCTACCTGTAAAAAATTACAGTGAGGCGGCAGGTTACTCTTTTTTACATATTGAAATACAATACAAGGCTGGAAATATATCATACAATCCTTTATCTTTTCTTATTAGCCTAGAATGAATTATTATAATGAGTCAAGGAAAGATAATGACCCCAAAACAGATAAAAATAAAAGATAAAAGTAAGCTATATATTAAATGGAACGATGATAGGGAAAGCGAGATTGGATTGAAGTATCTGCGTGATGAATGTCCGTGCGCATCCTGCAAAGGTGAAACTGTACTGATGAAAACCTACCGGCCCGCGAAGAAGGCCGCTCATCCTGATATGTATAAAGTTGCTGATATTAAGACTGTCGGTGGATATGCAATCCAGGTCAGCTGGAAAGATGGACACAATACGGGTATTTATACCTGGACTAACCTTAAACAGCTTGCAGAGGATGAGAATAGCGGCCGCAGTCAGAAGTATGACAACCTTACATGATAACCCAGAAAGAAATTAAGTACTACTCTTTCCTGCTACAGAAGAAATACCGTCAGCAGGAAAAAAAGTTTATTGCTGAAGGCAATAAGCTTGTTACCGAGGGGATTGAAAACGGCTGCGCGCCTGAGATAATTCTTACAACTAATTCCTCCTTTAAAGAACAGCAGGATTATTTTGGTTCGTTAAAGGAATTCAGGATTGAGCAGATCAAAGCAGCCGACTTAAAGAAGGTGACTGATGCAAAAACACCTCAGCAGGTAATTGCTGTCTTCCCTTTCATAAAAAACAGATCCTCAGTTACACAGCTAAACAATTCTCTGCTGGTCTATCTCGATATCATATCCGATCCGGGAAATACTGGAACAATCTTACGGAACTGCGACTGGTTCGGAATTAAAGATGTCCTTCTCAGCGAAGGATCAGTTGAACTATATAATCCCAAAGTTATACGTTCGAGTATGGGATCAATCTTTCATCTGAATCTTTATGATGAAGTACAGGTTGGACATCTTGAGGAACTTAAAGGAAAAGGTTATAAAGTTGTTTGTTCAGATATCCGGGGGGAGGATGTATTTGATTTTGAAAAGCCGGACAAATGTATACTTGTATTGTCCAATGAGGCACATGGACCAAGCAATGAAATACGTCGACTTTCAGATTATTTTGTCGCTGTGCCAAAAAAAGGGAAGGCCGAATCACTTAATGTGGCTTCGGCTTCCGCTGTAATACTTAGTCATTTGACCAGGTCATTCTAATATGGGCTATCTAAGGTCATTGCAGAACTGAGATAACTTCAGCCCTACGGAGGAAAACCTGGACTATTTAAGAAGCATGAATTTTTTGGTCTGTATAAAGCTGCCCGACTGAAACCTGTAGAAATAAAGACCCGAAGCTAGTCCTGAAGCATTGAACTTAACCTGATACCGTCCTGGGGACTGCACGGTACTCACAAGCACAGCCACTTCATTTCCAAGAACATCGTAAATCTTCAGTGTGGTCAGCTGAGTGGGATTGCTGTCTTCTGTAGAAGAGCCAACTGAATATTCAATAGTAGTTGAGGGATTAAAAGGATTCGGATAAGCATTACTGAGGTAATATCCTGCCACTTCATTTTCTCCATTAATCCCCACGGGTGCCGAATCGTCATTCACTAAAGTCAATGTTGCTTCATTCATATTGGTTTGGTCAAAGGTAGAACCGGCTATAATATACTCACTTGGTGAAATATTAAGGAGGTCGTAAGCTCTGTCCTCTCCCCCGTTTTTACCTAATGTTTCTGTCCACACAGTATCACCTTTTTCGTCAGCGGATACCAGGTAATAATTTAATTCGCCAAAAATCTGATTATCAGTATTTGCTAATATCATGTATCCGCCACCAGGTTTGGCAACAATTCTTCTTCCCTCATCGTAACCACTTCCGCCGTAAGTTTTTTGCCAGAGCATGTTGCCTATTGAATCGGTTTTAACTACGTAAGCATCAAGATCGCCCGCACCCATTGAGCCTGTGCTTCCGCAGAAGATATAACCATGGTCGGTTGTCTGAATTGGAAAGTTCGCTTCATCATAGCCAGAACCGCCAAAAGTTTTTGTCCATAAAGTGTCTCCATTAGCATCGGCTTTCAGCAGCCATGCATCTGACCAGTTAAATAATCCAGCAACAATAAACCCCCCGTCATCGGTTGGATTAATACCATACCCCGGATCATTTCCTGCACCACCATAAGTCTTAAACCAGAGAGAATCTCCTGAGGCATCTATCTTGAATAAAAACAGGTCTTCTTCTCCAGCGCTGATTGATCTTGTTCCACCAGTAATCACAAAACCACCATCATCAGCTGGAGCTACTGAAACACCCACATCCTTCTGATTTCCTCCAAAGTTCTTTTCAAAAACTGTGTTTCCGTCATTATCTACTTTAACCACGTAGATATTCTCGAAATCGTTGGGTGTGTCGGTTAATCCTACTGCAAGATATCCACTGTCTGGGGTAGCAATAAGATCTGCAAAAACATCAATACCGTCGCTGCCGAACATCTTCGTCCAGATAGTATCACCTTCAGTATTAGTTTTTATCAAGTATGCGTTTCCGAATCTTCCTAAACCAAATGACTGAGTGTAACCGGCCGCAATAAACCCTCCTTCGGTAGTCATCTGAACTGCATTAGCCTCATCATAAGCATCACCGCCATATGTATGATTCCATAATATCGTCTGAGAAAATGTCGTACTAGCCAAAATAAGAACGAAGAACACCCTGTACAAAAATACTTTCATCCTATATCTCCTAAAATTTTGGGTTTTTTTTGACAGGCAATTCTAAAGAATTAAGTGTTATTTAACAAACAATTTACAGCGGTAAATGACAGAAGGAAATATGTTGTGACGAAATTGAAAGAATTGGATAAGACTCTGCGGATTAGAGGATTAGTATCTCTCACAAGGATCCTATGGGAAGAAAACATTTTTCCCTCAACCTTTAACCATCTCCTTAGCCTTCTTAACTACAACCTTAACTCCTTCAACGCGTAATACAACAATTCTACTTCCCTGTTCAATATATTCCCAATCTGCCACAACGTCATACCTTTTCCCGTTAAACTCTGCTGTTCCGGCTGGCCTGAGTGTAGTAAGCGCAACCCCTTCCTGACCAACCAATTCCTTTTCAGAGGGATAGGAAACGAAACCCTGATCAGCCCTCTCTTCGTCAGCAAGTATCAAGCGGTTGAACCTGGTACTCTTCGGTAGCAGTTTCGCAAGTATTAACACGAGAATAAGTGCTGCGACAATTGCTCCGGTTAATTGAATTATAGCTATAGAGATGGCATCGAAATCGAAGAAAGGTCCGTTGGGTGTAAGGGAAAGGAACAGTGAAACAAAGATCAGGATTATGCCGGATACTCCCGCTATCCCGAATCCTGGAATAACAAATATCTCAAGAGCCAGCAGTATTAAACCAAGAACAAACAGCAGTATATCCATTATTGATGCAAGTTCCAGTATATAGGATGAGCCGAAGAATAAGGCCAGGGCAATTACACCTACCGTTCCGGGCACACCCCACCCAGGTGTTTTAATCTCGGCAATCAAACCGAAGAAGCCTATCATTATCAGGATAGAAGAAACGATGGCGTTATTAAGGAACTTAACAACTTCTTCTGCCCAGTTCTCATTTACATTGATAATTTGTGCTCCCTGCAGATCAAATGCTTTAAGAACGTCTTTCAGATTTTTAACTTCAACATCGGCGATACCGTATTTCAATGCCTCATCTGTTGTTAAAGTAACCAACTCCGTACTATCGACAATTCCGGGGATAACTATTCTCTCGTCAACCATACCCTGTGCAATATCTGTTCTCCGTCCGTTCCGTTCAGCCGTTGCACGCATTTCAGAACGCATATACGATTGATATTTTTCGCTCTGTTTATTGCCGGCCTGATCGACTACAGTAGATGCTCCGATTGAACTGCCCGGTACCATTGCAATCTTTTTGCAGGAGAGTGAAATCAGAGATCCCGCGGAAATTGCCCTGTTATTAATAAAGGCAATGGTCAAGATGTTTGTTCCTATTATCGCATCCTTGATCTGGGTGGCAGCATCCAGCCTTCCTCCGAAGGTATTGATACGGAAGATTATCGCATCGGCTCCATTCTTCTCAGCCTCGTTCACAACCCGGGTGACATATGGGGCCATGCCCAGGTCAATCTCACCGTCGATATTACCGTAATAAACCTTTTGCGCCGGCACCGTAGCAGTGATGCCCAGGAGGAAGAGAAATATGGCAGTTAACTTGTATTTCACAATTTTATTCCCTGATGTATTAGGTTAAATTAATAAAAATGGGGGGGATTTGCGAATAGGGGGTAAAAGCTGGCTAATGAAAAAAATCCCCGGGTTGTGGAACCCGGGGGTTAGATCTCTTTTACTTTGCCTGAAGCGACAAGCCTTATGATTGATCCTGTTACAGGATCCTACTAGCGTTCTTCGGCTATTTCCTGAAGGATTATATGGCCGAGCTTATCTCTCTTGGTTTTAAGATAACGTTCATTATTCTCGTTCGGAGTAATTTCTATCGGTAGTCTTTCAGATATCTCCAGTCCGTATCCTTTTAATCCTACTACTTTTTTAGGATTATTGGTGAGAAGCTTTATCTTTCTAACTCCAAGATCAAGCAGGATTTGTGCACCTATACCGTAATCACGCAAATCAGCCTTAAACCCAAGGGCTTCGTTAGCTTCAACTGTATCCTTCCCTTCATCCTGAAGCTTGTATGCAAGTATCTTGTTTCGTAACCCGATTCCTCTTCCTTCCTGACGCATATAAACCAGCACGCCGGTGCCGGCTTCCTCTATCATATCAAGAGAAGCATTCAGCTGATCGTGACAATCGCACCTGGATGAATGAAAAACATCCCCGGTAAGACATTCCGAATGCATCCTTACAAGCACCGGTTCATCTTGCCGGATCGTTCCTTTAACAAGTGCAATCTGTTTCTTGCCGTCAACAAGACTCTCATACATATGCAGCCTGAATTGACCATGCTCTGTGGGAAAATTTATTTCTGTGATTTTATTAACAAGCTTTTCTTTATTTAGCCGCAACTTTATGATATCCTGCACGGTGCAGATCTTAAGATTAAATTTCTCTGCTATTTCGGCAAGATCGGGCACCCTTGCCATTTCACCATTCTCTTTAAGGATCTCACAGAGAACTCCTGCCTGCTTCAAACTGGCAAGCCTGCACAAGTCAACAGCAGCTTCAGTATGGCCTGCTCTTCTCAAAACACCTTCATCATAAGCTCTTAAGGGGAATATATGACCCGGCCTGGCAAAGTCGGCCGATGTAGAATTCCTGTCGATAAGTTTTTTGATCGTCAGCGCCCTGTCGGCAGCCGAAATTCCTGTGGTGGTACCTTCAATCGCATCAACAGTAACAGTAAATTGTGTACCATGAAGGGCAGAGTTTGATTCCACCATAAGTGGAAGGCCAAGCTCATCCAGTCTCTTCCCGCTTAAGGCAGTACAAAGCATTCCTCTGCCGTGCGTCACCATAAAATTAACTATGTCGGGAGTTATATACTCCGCGGCGCACACGAAGTCGCCCTCATTTTCCCGGTCCTCATCGTCAACTACAATTATAACTTTACCGTCTTTTATCTCTTTTATTGCTTCTTCTGCAGAGCAAAATATATTTTTTTCCATTTTGCACCCTTACTGATTTAGCTAAAATAATCTGCCTCTATTGTATCTCCTTAGAAGCTACAATAGTAGTGATTGCAGATCTTTCGAATTTTAATTTCACGTTATCAGAAACCTGGATCAGAGCAGTTTTCTCATCAAGTCCGGCGATAGTTCCATGCAATCCGCCGCTTGTTACAATTTTATCACCCTTCTGCAGGTTTGATAACAGTTTTTCTCTTTCCTTAGATCTTTTCTGTTGAGGTCTGATGATCATAAAATAGAAGATCAGAAAGATTGCACCGAACATAATGATGGTGCTTATAAATCCTCCGCCACCGCCGCCTTCAGCAGGGGGAGCCATCGCAAGTAGATAGTTCAATTATTCCTCCGTTAACGATTTATTATTCACTGATATTTTTTTAACAATTGCATTTTTCCAGTCGGTGAAGCTGCCTTCTATAATTTTCTTCCTGGCTGCTTTAACAAGATTAAGATAGAAGTGAAGATTGTGAATGCTTGAAAGCTCAAGCGCCAGTATTTCCCGCGATGTAAACAAATGCCGTAAATACGCACGCGAATAATTCCGGCAGGTGTAGCAGTCACATTCCTCATCTATTGTTCTGAAATCATCTTTGTACTGAGCATTCCGCATTGCAAGTACACCGGAAGATGTAAACAGGTAAGCATTCCGTCCGTTTCTTGTAGGCATCACGCAGTCGAACATATCAATTCCTCTTTCTACAGCTTCAAGTATGTTCTCCGGTCTTCCTACACCCATAAGGTATCTCGGTTTATCCTCCGGCATAAAGTCAGTTGTAAAGTCAACAAGCTCGTACATTGTTTCAACAGGTTCACCAACTGCCAGTCCTCCTATTGCGTAACCGTCGAAGTCGATTGAAGTAAGATCGCCGGCCGACTTCTCACGCAGATCCTTGTAAACACTTCCCTGAATTATTCCGAATTGGAACTGCCTGTGCCCATACAAAGGTGATGTTTTGTCAAAAGCTTCTTTATTCAGATGAGCCCAGCGGGTCGTTAACTCGGTCGACTTAACTGCATAATCATATTCGCAGGGAAAAGGAGTGCATTCATCCAGCACCATCATTATATCAGAACCGATGCTTCGCTGGATACCGATTACCTTTTCCGGGGTAAAAAAGTGTTTTGAACCATCGAGGTGAGAACTGAATTCAACCCCGTCAGATTTTAGTTTTCTCAATTCAGAAAGACTAAAAACCTGGTATCCGCCGCTGTCAGTTAATATGGGTCCAGACCAGTTCATAAACTTATGCAGTCCGCCGGCCTTTTCCAGTATCTCCGTTCCAGGCCTTAAATAAAGATGATAAGTATTAGAAAGAACAATCTGCGCTTTTATATCATTTAAAAGATAAGCTTGATTAACAGCTTTTACTGTACCCTGTGTCCCAACGGGCATAAAAATCGGCGTTTCCACAATCCCGTGATCAGTTTCAAAAGAACCTGCTCTGGCTTTACTCTTGCTATCTTTCCCAGAAATCTTAAAATTTATCAAATTTCCTGCAACCGATTCTTAAATCTCTTATATAAACTCCTCAAATTTAAGGGAAATCTGCCTTATCTCCTAAATCGGTTTGGCAGGAATACTCTCGTCAACCGGAATAATGGTGAGTTTTACAAGGTCTATTCTGATATTTGTGGAACGGGCTATTAAAAAGTTAAAATTATCGATGGTAACGCTTTCACCCTGCACGGGAATTCTGCCTATTTTGCTTGTAATATAACCCCCGATCGTCTCGTAATCTCCTGTTGGTATATTAAGGTCATATTTCTCATTTATATAATCTATTTCCACCTTACCGCTGATTAGGAAAGTGTCCGTCGAGATCTTGCGGCAGATATCTTCTTCAACATCGTATTCATCCTTGATCTCTCCGAATAGCTCCTCAATAATGTCCTCCATGGTTACCAGTCCTGCTGTACCCCCGAATTCATCAACCACAATTGCGATAGACACTTGTTTATTGAGGAATTCATTCAGCATTTCAAAGCTTCTTTTTGTTTCAGGAACAAATATTATTTCCCTGATGATACTCTGCAGGTTCTGAGGCGACTTAAATATATCATAAGCGAAGATCACCCCCCGGATGTTGTCAAGATTTTCTTCATAAACGGGGATCTTAGAATAGCCTGACTCGATAAAAATTGAGATGGCCTCGTCTATGGTTGAATCGATATCAACACCTACTATCTCCGTCCTTGGCCGCATAGCTTCGTATACCTTCTGTTCGCCTAGTGCTAGTACCCTGCTTATTATTGCACTCTCTTTTTTATTTACTACTCCAGCTTCGTGACTCTCCTTAACAAGGAATTCAATATCCTCCTTGCTGAAGAGGAAATCTATATTTTCGGCCTTCATATTGGAGGATTGAGTAAGAAAAGAGGAAAGTGAGGCTGTTATACGTACGAAAGGATATAGTATATAAAATAAAATTCTTATGGGTATTGAAGTTAACAGCACAACACGGTCACCCAATTCTCTTGCGAAATATTTAGGAAGAAGTTCACCGAATATCAGCAGGATAAGCGTTGAAATAATCAGTATACTGAATTCACCCAGATTAAAAGCAGCAGAGAGTATCAATGCACTGAGTGAAGCAAAAGCTATGTTGACTATATTATTGGCAATTAGTATTGTTGAAAAGAAGTACCGTGGATTTTTAACGAAAGCATATGCTCCTCTTGCCGCAAGATTTTTCTTTCTCGCCCTTATCTCTATTTTCAGCTTATTGGAGACAACGAATGCAAGCTCAGAGCCTGAGAAGAAAGCACTGATAATCACAAGTATGATAAGTATTATCAGCTGGTCAGTCATTATTATCCATTCCTGTAATTGATCCCTCCATCTTTTGCGTGATATCGTAATGCATATTTATAATATATAAAATCTCTCTTAAAATGGACCGTAAATTATTAAGAAAGTAACAGCTGCATATAAGAATACAGCAATTATCATCTGGATATCGGAAATTAACAACTGTGTTGTATTCTCTCCCTGCTTATTCATATACACAAGGAACATATATCTGAATATACCGAAAACAACAAAAGGTGTTGTATAAATCAGATTTTCCGTCCCAAAAACTGTTATTGTTCTTTCGGCCACGGTATAAAGGGCATAGCATATAATAACTCCCGCCGCAGCTACCGTTGCTACCTGGTCAGCAAAGTTAAGCGAATAAAACGCAAGTACTTTTCGTGTCTCGGCATTGGATCCATCTGCAACAACCTCCAGTTCTGAATGCCTCTTCATCACCGCAAGAAACAACGAGATGAACATCGTTGTAAGAATAAGCCAGCTTGATATTGCTACCCCGATTATAACTGCGCCTGCAAGCACGCGTATAAGGAAACCGGCTGCTATGCTGAAAATATCCAGCAGCACGATGTGCTTAAGTTTCATCGAGTAAAGAACATTGATAAGGAAAAATAGTATGAGAAGAAGGACAAAATTTATATCTGCAAACAGACAAAGTACCGCGGCAGCAATACCGAAGATAAGTGAGATGAATAATCCCTGTTTCGGTGAGATTCTCCCGGATGCGATAGGTCTGTTTTTTTTCTTTGGATGTGCCCTGTCTGCTTCAACATCGGCAATATCATTAATTATATAGACAATGCTTGAAGTAAGGCAGAAAGCCGCAAAGCCAAGCAGAGAGGTTAAGAAATAGTTTTCCCGGAAAAGGTTTAAAGAGAATACCAGTGGAACAAAAACGAATAGGTTTTTGATCCACTGAGGTATCCTTATAAGTTTTAAAACCTGGTTGAACATTAATTAAAAAACGGCGGTTTCCTCGTATATACCGAAAATTTCCTTGAGTTCATTAACCATTTCACCAAGCGTAACGTAATTCTTTGCAGCTTTCAGGAATACAGGCATAAGGTTGTTTCCGTTTATACCGGCCTCTTTTATTTCTCTTAAACTTTCATCTACTGCAGCCTGACTCCTGTTCTGTTTCAATTCACCGAGTCTTTTCTTCTGTTTTTTCTCAACTTCGGGTGAAACGTAGAGTATCGGGATGTCTATCTTCTCATCTTTCTCTCTAAACTCATTTACACCCACAATGAACTTCTCTTTTTTCTCAACTTCTCTCTGGTATCGGTATGCAGCATCAGCAATTTCCTTCTGGAAATAGCCTGTTTCAATTGCCGGTATCACACCTCCCAGCGAATCTATCTGATGGAAAATTTCATTTGCTTCTTTTTCCATCTTATCTGTAAGTGACTCCACATAGTAGCTTCCTCCAAGGGGATCTACCGTATTTATTACACCTGTCTCATAGGCGATAATCTGCTGGGTTCTTAATGCAATCTTAACCGCCTTCTCGCTAGGAAGCGCAAGAGTTTCATCCATTGAGTTGGTGTGGAGCGACTGTGTACCGCCAAGTACTCCTGCCAGTGCCTGGAAGGCAGTCCTTACAATATTGTTTTCGGGCTGCTGTGCTGTAAGCGTGCATCCTGCCGTTTGTGTATGGAACCTTAGCCACCATGATCTCGGGTTTTTTGCCCCGTACTTTTCTCTCATTCTTTTTGCATAAATTTTTCTTGCAGCTCTGAACTTGGCAATTTCCTCAAAGAAGTCCAGATGGGAATTAAAGAAGAATGAAATTCTGGGCGCAAATTCATCAACGTCCATTCCTCTTTCAATACATGCTTCGATATATGCAAAGCCGTCTGCAAGAGTGTATGCAAGTTCCTGCACTGAAGTTGATCCTGCCTCCCTTATATGATAACCGCTTACAGAAACGGGATTCCATTGTGGAACCTCCTGAGCGCAGTATTCAATCATATCTACAATGATCCTCATCGAAGGCTGTGGAGGATAAATGTATTCCTTCTGGGCAATATATTCCTTTAGTATATCATTCTGCAGAGTGCCCCGGAGGTTCTTAAAATCGACTCCCTGTTTGGCTGCAACTGCAAGGTAAAAAGCAAATATCATTGCAGCTGGAGAATTTATTGTCATCGATGTCGAAACTTTATCGAGTGGGATCTTATTGAAGAGAATCTCCATATCTTCAAGCGAGGATATAGCTACACCGCATATACCTACCTCACCTTCACTGGGGGGAGCATCAGAATCCCATCCCATTAAAGTGGGAAGATCGAAGGCAACGGATAAGCCGGTCTGCCCATGCTTAAGCAGGTAATGGAATCTTTCATTTGTATCTTCAGGGGATCCGAAACCGGCAAACTGCCGCATTGTCCAAATTCTTCCCCTGTAACCGTTCGTATGAATCCCTCTTGTATATGGGTATTCGCCGGGGAAGCCCATCTCACTGAGGTAGTTTATATTTTCAATGTCATCAGGTCCGTATAAAACATCCACTTCGCGTCCACTGACCGTAGTAAATTTCATTCCCGTATTTTTTGCATCGGTTGCTTTCTCTTCAAACTTTTTTCGTCTTTCCTGATATTCTTTATCCGGCATTTTAATTCCTTCTTTCTATTTTATTATTACAAAGATAATAAGATATAGGACTTTATTGAAGCATAATTTATGATCTGCCGAACCTTCTGTCAAATTCGTCAAGTGATATTTTGACCACGGTCGGGTGACCGTGGGGACAAACATACGGCATGGATGCAGCAAAAAGCTGGTCTATCAGAAGTCTCATTTCTTTTTCAGTCAGCCTGTCTCCTGCTTTAAGAGCTGCCTTTGAGGAATATGACTTTGCGATAAATTCCCCCGGATCAGTACTATTACTCTGATTCTGCATAAAATCTTGCACTAGCTCCATAAGAACATTCTCTTCCAAACCCTGTTTAACATCTTCAGGAACACCTTCGATAACCACGGTATTTTTACTGAAAAATTTTAACTCAAATCCCAGCTTAACCAGTAAAGGATTTATCTCCTTCAGCACGGCTATAACCTGTGCTCCCGGTTCGATCGTTCTGGCGAACAAGAGCTGCTGTGAAAAGGGAAGATCGGCATCCATGCGTTTTAATGCTTTCTCATATAATATCCTTTCGTGCGCAGTATGCTGATCAATTACCATCAAACCCGTCTTTATTTGCGAAAGAATAAACTTATTATGCAGCTGAATGATGAACGCAGGTTCTTCCGAAAGTCCTCCTTCCTGCCTTTCCGGTAGTTCATGAAATACTTCCTTCGGTTCATTTTCAAAAGGATGGGAAGTTTCACCTTCCGGGGCCTTAATCACGTTGTCGGGTATGGCACGGAATATAAGATCAATATCCTGAT
Organism: uncultured Bacteroidota bacterium; assembly: GCA_963839165.1. Taxonomy (GTDB): domain Bacteria; phylum Bacteroidota; class Ignavibacteria; order Ignavibacteriales; family Ignavibacteriaceae; genus DATFVA01. Next base: position 319,881 of record CAWIUG010000049.1, read on the forward strand.
CGGTGAAATTTGTCCTTGCGGCAGCCTGGGAGTTTCTGTATTCCCCGCTTCCGGAAAAATCATTCCTCTCTGTTCTCATAAAACCATCAGGTTCATCTTTATACTCCGGCCTGCCTGCGGTCATACCCGTTGCAGGGCCGGCTGTACCTAGTCCTTTTTTAATTACTGCCAGAACAAAATTATAAACGTCTCTTTCGTCATCGAAACGTACTTCAAGTTTCGAGGGATGGATATTCACATCTGTTTTACGCGGATCCAGTTCTATAAATATTATGAAGAAAGGATAATCACCTTTTTCAAGGAGGATATCATAAGCAGTGAACACGGCATGGTTTATCTGTCTGCTCAGAACGTAACGTGAATTAAGAAACAGGTACTGATCACCCCTGCTTTTTTTAAGCAGCGCTGGCTTCCCGATGTAACCATTTACATTCAGGAAATCCGTTCGCTCCTCTATTGGCAGAAGTGCTTCCATCATATTCTCGGCGAAAACCTGTTTTATCCTGTTTGAAAGATCCCCTGGACCGAAATTGTAAATAAGCTGATCATCATTATAAAGTTTAAATGTCAGGTCGGGATGACTTAAAGCTGCCCTGTTGAATGTGTCAACGATGTGCTTCATCTCAGTTGCGTCTGACTTAAGAAAGTTCCTTCGGGCGGGAGTGTTAAAGAAGAGATTCTTTACAGTAACACAGGTTCCCTTTGAGAATGAACCTTTTTCCTTAATAATATTTCTTCCGTCTTCAATTCGGATTAGAGTGCCGACTTCCTCACCATTGGTTTCCGTCTTAATTTCCACCTGGGCAACTGAGGCAATCGAGCTTAATGCCTCTCCACGGAAGCCGAGCGTGGAGATAGATTCAAGATCATCATAAGTGAATATTTTGCTTGTTGCGTGTTTCTGAATGCAGAGTATGGCATCATCTTCTGGCATTCCGGTACCGTTATCGCAAACCTGTATAAGCGACTTACCCGCACGTTTTATCATTACTTCTATGGTATCTGCGGAAGCATCTATAGAGTTCTCAATAAGTTCTTTAACAACGGATTCGGGTCGCTGAACAACTTCACCTGCGGCAATTTTGCTCGCAATATTTTCGGGCAGAATTTTTATCTTAGTCATTATTTCTTAACGTAGGTTAGAATATCGAATTGATCCCTTACTTCCCTTGACACTTCCTTCCATTTGCCGGGATCAATTTCAGGAAAGAGAATATCGCCTTCAGCATCAAACTTCATTATGGATATAATCATTTCATCAGCAAAGTCAATGGCTTGACGGTAAACCTGTCCTCCGCCGATTATAAAAATCATTTCGGGATTGGTTTTGGATACGGCTTCAACTGCCTCGGTAAGTGTTCTGAATATCCTGACTTCCTCATACGGAAGTGAATAATCAGGCTGGTTTGTGATCACCACATTCAGTCTGCCCTTCAGAGGTTTACCTAGAGTTTCAAAGGTTATGCGTCCCATTATGATAGGGTGACCAAGAGTTGTCTTCTTAAAATGTTGAAATTCCTCTTTAACGTGCCAGGGCATATCCCCGTTCGACCGTCCTATCACACCGTTCCTGGCGACGGCCGAAATGATTACTACTTTCAAACAGCAACCTCAAATTTTATTGGTTCGTGGTGTTCGTAGCCAATTAATTCAAAATCTTCGAAGGTGAGCTGGTCGATCGGTTTCTTTACAATTTTCAGTTTGGGAAGCGGCAGCGGTTTCCGTTTCAGCTGCGCCTTCAATCCTTCAAGGTGATCGTACTGCTCCATCTCGCTCCCTTTATCAGCTACATAAATGTGTGCATCGATAATTGTATGGGCAAAAAATCCGAGTTCAAGGTTTGTTTCCTGTGCGATGATCTGTGTAAGAATAGAATATGCTGCCAGGTTGAAAGGGATACCGAGTGCAATATCTCCCGATCTCTGCGTAAGATGGCAGTTAAGCTTGCCATCTGATACATTAAAAGCAAAAGAATAATGACAGGGTGGAAGTTTGCTGGTAGTTGCATTCCCAGGTTCCCAGGCTGTTACAACGAGCCGTCTGCTGTAAGGATTCTTTTTAAGCTGATCGATTACATATTTAATCTGGTCGACTTCGTGAACTTCCCACTTTCCTTCTTTATTCTTCTGAGCGCTGGGAAATTTTCTCCAGTAGTATCCGTAAGCAGTCTCAAGATTTCCCTCCTTATCCGCCCAGGCATCCCAAATTTTCGTATGCTGCCTTAGGTTCCTTATATGGTTTTCACCGGAAAGGTACCACAGAACTTCATGCAGCAGGGATTTCCATTGCATTTTCTTCGTTGTCAGCAGAGGGAATCCTTTTGATAGATCCACACGGTAAAAAGCGGCGAAATAAGAAATGCTATCCACACCTGTTCGGGTGGGTTTCCTTATACCGTTTTCCATCACAAGCTTAACCAGGTCAAGATATTGCTGCATACACGCCTAATTTATTATTTTCAAATGAATTGTTAATAAATGAAATTTACAAAAAAATGACGAAGGGTTAAAACCAAATCAAAGGAGAGTTTTTATTTTATTGCTCGCTAATTCAATCCCCTTTTCAAAATTTTTAATTGATTCCTCTTTGCTGGAGAAAAATGAAGTAAATTCAATTACCTCAACATTTTCCCCCAACTTATCCTTAACCCTGTCCTCAACTCTCCCACAGCATAAGATTACTCTTCTTTTCTGTATTGAAGCGACCCGGAGCACGATGCCTGCTCCCTTGCCGTCGAGCGTCTGTTCGTCAAAACTTCCCTCTCCGGTTATTACTATATCAAAGTTTTTTATCCGGTCTTCAAGTCTAAGGTCTTTTCTGATAAATTCATCTGCCTTAATTGATGAAGCATTAAAGAAAAGATAGAGTCCCGCTGCTAATCCTCCTCCGGCACCCGATAAAGTATTAAATGATCTTTTCAAGCCTTTGTTTTTCAAGATGTTAACTATTTTTGTAAAACCAAGTTCCATTACCTCAACCTCACCCCTATCTGCTCCTTTTTGAGGACCAAAAGTCCTCGCTGCTCCCTTTTTTCCTAAAAGTGGATTTTCCACATCAATCACAGTTTTTATTTTATACGGAAGCCCGGGTTCATCCCATTTGATCTCTTTAATCCTGTAATAATATTCTGGAACAATTCTGTCTTTTTTTCCGAAGATATCATAGAGTTCAAGCCCGAAACGGGAGCACACGCCCAATCCCAGATCGCTGGTTCCCGTTCCCCCTACACCTATTATTACCTCATCTACCTCAACTTTTCCCTTCTCTTCATCTTCTTTTATTGCAGCGAACATATCTCCCAGTCCTTTTGAGGATAGGGTAAGGGGACTCCTGTTTTCACCAGGTATAATTCTTAATCCCAGCACCTTTGCTGATTCTATATAAATTTTCTTATTTTTTCTATCATAACCCGCTTCACAATCGAACCTAGAATCATCATAAGGAGTAGAAATACTATAACTGAGCATTTCAAGATCGAATACTGCCCTGCATGCATTCAGGAAACCATCTCCACCGTCTGACACAGGAAGTATACCCGTTTCAAAGGTATCATCACTGTTAAGGTATTTGTTGAACAAGGCTGCGGCTTTATCTGAATCGGCTACTTCTTTTAAAGCTGTTAGGAGCGATAAGAATTTTTTGTTTCATATCTCTGATAATACTTTTCTATAAACAATCTCGATATTATTTATCATTTTATCAAGGGTGTATTCTTTTAAGAATTTCTCACGTGAGGCCTTTCCCATATGCCTTCGTAAGACACTATCAGTAATTAAATTTAATATCCCCTCATTAAACTGTTGGATATTTTCCGGTTCGACCAGATAACCGTTCTTAGTATGATCGATCAGGTATTCAATGTCTCCAACCCAGCTCCCTACCACAGGTAATCCTGCCGACAGGGCTTCAATTATAGCAACAGGGAATGTTTCACCTCCGGCATCAATAGAGAACTGGGTAAAAACATCGAAGGCAGAAAGCATATCCTGAACATCACTTCTTGCCCCTGTGAACATCACTTTATCAGAAATATTGTATTCCTCTGCCCGTAGAATGAGACTTTCCTTCAATTCTCCTTCTCCCGCAATCATTAGCCTTAAATCTTTATTCCCTTTTTCTACCAATTCTTTAAATGCTTTCAGGAGAAAACGATGACCCTTAAATTCAACAAGGCGCGAGAGACTCCCAAGTACGAGATTGTTCTCCTTAATACCGAATTCATCCCTGACTTTCTTCCTCCCCTCATCAGTCCTTTTAATTTTTTCTTCGGGAATTCCTATATGAACAACGGTTATTTTCTTTGGTGAGATCTTATCTGTTTCAACCATTAACTTTTTGGTTGAATGTCCAACAGGTGTAAAATGATCTATTAAATATTTATTTCTATACCAGTGAATAATGTTGCGATTAATAGAAAGGCAGCTATGAACGCTTGAAATATTCCTGGCGCCGATAAATTTGCCTGCGGCAGCGGCTATAGTCCTGTCAAGGTTCGAGTTGGTATGAACAATATCGATACTCTTTCCTTTGAGAGCTTTAACCATCACTCTGGCAGCATTAAACTCCTTTCCGTGGAAGCCGTAAGGAATACCGAAAGTTTCATAGCCTTTCTCCCGGGATACTTTTTCCAGATCCGAACCTGCCAGTGGAGCAATCAGAATTTCGTGTCCCTTTGAGGATAATCCTTCTGCGAGGTAAAGAACATAATTTTCACCTCCTGCAATCTTCAGGGCATCATTCGTAAGCAGGATCTTCAAAGCAGGTTCTCCCTTTTCCTCATTTCCCAGATCTTCATATAAATCTGCATATTGGTCATTGCATGGAGAAGCGACACCATTAATCCGTATTTGCCATCACGATAGCCTTTCCTTACAATAAAATACTGCAGGAAGGCGCTGGCTGGATGTGTTATAAAATCAACAGGGCTAACTTTTTTGCTCTGATATTTCTGCCTGGCTTCAAGCGTTGAATAATTATTCATCTTTGATATGGCTTCTTTAAGCGAACGGTATGAATAATGATCAATCCTGCTATCAAGCTTTCCAATCTTGCCGTTAACCTGAAATGACTCGTGTACAAACCTGTCGGTAACAGTAGTTTTTGATTTCCTGAATAACCGAAGCTGGTAATCGTTATCCCAGCCGCAGCCGGTAATGTGCTTTCCTAAAAAATAATTTCTTCGGGAGATTCTGAAGCCGTCATAGTTTCCTTTGAGTCCCGAGTTTATTTCATCTCTTAATTCATACGATACCCTTTCATCTGCATCCAGACTCAACACCCATTCATTTGATGCCAAAGAGAGTGCATACTTTTTCTGTTTGGAATATCCTTCCCACTTCCTGGTAAATATCTTCTGTGTGTATTTTCGAGCAAGGTCGACTGTGCTGTCCTCACTTTCGGAATCCACAATGATTATCTCATCTGCCCAGGCGGCGGACTTCAGGCAATCGTCTATATTAATTTCTTCGTTTTTGGTAATAATAATTACAGAAATTTTTTGTGATGATTCCATTGAAGGTTATTTTATCAAAAATTGTTCTTAAATTTAAGAAATTATTGTTTATTATTTGATGAATATAACAATCGTAACCACAGGACACTCTCCTTTCGATGAAAGGATCTTTTTCAAATTTGCCGAAACCTTTAAGCAATACGGTCATAATGTTGCGATCATAAGCTCTCGTGAAGAGATCAATACCGAATCAGAGAGAATAATCGTCAGGGGATTTGATGGTTCTTCTCTATTAAAAAAAGACAAGGTCGAAAAGCTATATAAAGAGATAGCTGAATCCAATCCATCTCTGGTTATCTGCTGTGAACCTCTGGCAATCCCCGCAGCCAGCCGGTACAGGAAAAAAGATAATCCAGGAGTTAAAATAATTTATGACATCACTGAGCACTATCCGCATCAAAATACACTGAACCAGTACTCAGGAATAGACCGTATGGTTCAATATGCCAGGCTTAGCCTGTTTAACTCTTATGCAGCCAACCTGGCTGACTACCTTTTTATCGGTGAAGAGAGGAAGGCAAAACTCTATGATACTATCGCGCCTTTCCGTAAAAAAACTATAATAGGCTATTACGCTCCGAAAAAATATTTTCATTATTATCCTCCGGCATACGATGGCAGGAATTTTACACTTTGCTATGCGGGTAGTAATGCCGGATCCAGTGGTTTCAGAAGATTTACCGTGTTGATTAAAATGGCAGCTCAACGTTTTCCCGATAAAACTTTTACTGCAAAGGTAATTGGAATGGATCCGGAAGGTGGAAAAGGCAAAGGACTGGAAGCACTCAGCAATATTAGAACAATATTTACCGGGCGTACAGACTATAAAAACTACCCGTCAAAGTTTGAAGGAACTGATGTCTGTGTCGATCTCCGGGATAAAAATAATATCTATAACAGATCACTCCCTATCAAGGTTTTCGATTACATTGCCTGCGGAAAACCTTTTATCTTCTCTGATCTTGAGTCGTTTAAGGGATACGATGACCTAAGGGATGCAGGGTTAATGACTGATCCGGATGATCCGGAATCTGCTTTAAAAGAATTTCTCTTTATGTGAATAACCCGGAAAAATTGAAAGAAGATTCTCTTACAGCAAAAAGACTCTTTGAAGAAAAATATAACTGGGAAAACATTGGCAAAAAGATGATGAGAATAATCGATTCCCTGTTTACTAACCGGTAATGTTCAGTTTCTTTCTGAACATTTCGAATGTTAAAAGCCAGTTTAAATCAGAAACACTATTTTTCTTTCCGCTATAAAAATCATTTAAGATGCGCATCACCGATTCTTCATCATAAGGTTTATACTCACGAACTGCATCGCGGGTAATAATTTCCCTGATGGTTTTTTCGTGCACCCTGAAGAGTTCGCAGATACTCTCTTCCTGTTGATTTTTTCTTACGGCTTTTTTCAGTCTCGTATACGCATGAGAAGCCAGGGATGAGAATCCGTACGGGTAGACAATAGAATTCTTCACAAGAGGATAATCCTCAAGCGATGGATAGTTATTATGTATTGCATCATAGAACACCCTGCTGTCTTTACGCTGTTTAACAGGAATGCCGAGACTAGCGGAAATAATGCTCCTCTGAGCAAACGGCATAATTCCCGGCAAGATATTATCCAGGCGGGTTTGTTCGGGTCCGAAGTAATTCGGGATCCTGTATTTGACCACAAGGAAGTCAACGAAGTTTTCGACGCCTATTTCCCCCGGATCCGGGAACGATTCGAATATTTTTCGAAGTTGTTCTTCAGCGTTCTCCAGCATCATCTCTTCGATTTCTTCGTTAAAGATCTTCGGTTTAGATACCAAAAGGTGTTTAAACACTTCGGGATAATTTTTATTAAGAAGGGCATTTTTTCCTTTTAAGAGAAGGCGGTTAAGGAACTGTCTGCGTGCAAATTCAGCAAGAGCACCATCCACAAGGAATTTATCCTCGAAATATTTATTGTTCAGAACCGCTAGTTTCATATAGGAGGAAACTGGCTCTGCAAGATGAGCGGCTGCGGTGTATTCCCCTGCCTTGTTAAAGAATTGTCCGTTTCCGGATTCACGGGGATTGAGGAAATAGCATTTAAGTGCAAGTTCTTCAGATATTTTTTTTGCAGTCTGGAGATCAGCATCATCGTTATATCCAAACGAATGAATATTATACCTTTGTTTCCTATCCTGAAGAAGGAAAGAAAGAAGGAATCGTGAATCGAGTCCGCCTGACAAACCAAACGTCATCCTGATGTTTTCCGGAATATCAATTGAAAGCAGCCCGCGGATATTATTAAACAAATTTTCAGGTTCTGAAGGATTAACGTCGGGGAACCAGTTTTCGGTTTCAATCGAAATGGTAGTATGGTTGATCACAGCTGAAGAGGCAGGAGGAAGTTTGTCGATATTATATATAAATGAATTATTTGATAGCTGGTTAAATGCCATCCACCGTGAACCGAATTCCGTAAAATCTATTTCAGCTTTCTCCATGAGGGTTGTAATCCAATCAAGGTTCGAAGAAAAATAGACCCCGCTCTTGTCTTTATAAAGATAAACTGTTCTTAACCCTATAGGATCACTATAAATATTTACCCTTTCGTTATCCCATTTTATTACAAGATAGTGACCTTCGGGATCCCTGAATTTTCCTTCCTTTATAAGACCGTCCCAGTCTTCTTTCAGTAATAGCATCCGCTTCTCTGTACTTCCACCGATACCTATACCGAGCATTAACCAGCGGTTTTCAACAGAAAAGTTTAGGGTATAATCAGGGCCCCCGGCAGCCATGAAAAGTCTGGGTTCGTCAACTTTAACCTGCGGAACAGGAAAAAGAGAAGAAAGACTGAGTTTTTTCTGCTCACTTAGTTTACCAGAAAATCCGAAAATCCAGCTCATTGGTTACCTGATGGTTTTAGTTTGAATCCTGTTAAACGATATACTATGAAAAATGCTGTTAGAAACAAAAACAGATCAACAAGAAAAATATTCAGCAACTTTGAAACCACATAAAAAACTGCAATTGAGGCCGAAATCAGCATAATCTTAACGGGTTCATAAGTAATTTTTAGTTTCCTTTCAGAAATAATTACTAGATAACCCGCTGAACCGAGATAACTTAGCAGTATTGCTGCCGCCGCACCCATTATCCCGTAAATCGGTATAAGTGTGAAATTAAGGGATATATTTATTACAAGCGCAATGAAATCACTAATCAGAAAGTGAAAACTTTTACCTGAAATGTAGGGATAAACAGAGTAGTAGGTTATAACCGCATTGAATATGTAAGAAATAAGGATGACAGGAATAATCTGAATGCCGCTTTCATATTGAAGGTCGAACAGATGGAATCCGAGAAACGTGAAATTAAAAAGATCATCAATGAAGATCGATACAACCAGGAAGATCAAAAGACTGACAGCGACTATTTTCGTAAAAGATTTTCCGAATGCATCGCTGTAATTCCCTTCATTGTACAGCCTGATAGAATACGGTGTCCATGCGCTTCTCAATGACAAAACGAAGATGTTCATAACCAGCGCTATCCTGTAAGAGAAGCTGTATATGCCCACTTCACTCTTCCCCATGAAATGATCAATAATAAACCTGTCAATAACAGCAGCCGAAGCAGATAATAATCCCGCAATTATTAAAGGGTAAGAGAAAGAGAAGTAAGTTTTTAGTCCGGCCGTCCTGATTACAGGCAGATAGTTTTCTTTCAGGAAAGGAAGAATAATTAAGAAAACCATCACTGAGGTAACCAGCTGCGCCCAGATAATTCCATATATACCGAGACGGAGGTAATAAACAAGGTAAAGGTTAAACACAAGGTTTATAACCGCGCTGAATGAGGAATAGAGAACTACCTTCCGCGCAAGCTCTTTTGTTCTTAAAAGGTGCAGAGTGATGAAGGTGATGCTCTCAAAAAATAATGCGGCAAAAATAATTCTTACCAGATCACCATAGCCTGATGATCCCGTTGCCTCCAGCGCCATCCATCCGGAAATTAGGAAAATAACAGCGGTCAGGATAAGTCCTATAATTCCAGTTGCATTTAGTATAGTGGAAAATATTTCTTTACGTCTGTATTCGTGCTCTTCTTCAAGGTAATATTTGCTGAGAGCTGATTGGAGTCCAGACTGGTAAAACACAGCGATCACTGCATAAAGCGACATAACCAATGCATAATCACCGAACTCTTCAGTGGAAATTAAATTAGAATATAGGGGAAGGAGCAGGAAACTGACCGATCTTACAAACAGGTTCCCAATCGTGTACCATGCGGTTGCTTTAGATAGGCTGCTGCTCTTTTTTTCCATCAGATAATATTATTCTGTCGGTATAGTTCTTTTAAATTAGAATCGACGTTTTCGTATCCATGATATTTATTCACCCACGTCATTCCAGCGTCACCCAGCTGTTTCCTGAGATTGGTATCCTCAATAAGCTCTGAAAGTTTATTATACAGTTCCCCGGCATCGTTCGCAACAACGAAAGGATTTTCGGGGAGCCAGTTCGCATAATCGACACTCATATTTGTTATTGTGGGGATCCCCATTGCAAGGGTCTCGAGCCCTGCTTTTCCGTATCCGGTCCCTCCCATCGAACCACCAACCTGGTCGATTGAGATATCGCATTCACTTTTAACCTGCAGAACTTCCTTGCGCGGTTTATTCTCCATCAGGATGAACTCAATCTTCTTTTCTCTTTTGATTTTTTGAATTACAGAAATGATAAGATCGGTACCCTTGTATTTTCTGTTAGTTGGGGAATGAATTATCCTGGGGATCTCGCCGGGAAGGTTCTTTTTTTCGGGCAGCTCTGAGGGATCATATGGATAAAACAGGTAATGAAGATCTTTCTTTAATGCAAGATGATCAAATTCGGAAGTAATGTTCAGGTCGGAGATATCATCCAATTCACGAATTAGTCCACGCAGCCGCAGATCGCTGCCAAAGTAGCAGCATACTATTTTCTTCCCCTGTTCCTTCCACTTTAGCGCCTGTGAGGGATATCGATAGAAGTCTAATCCGGCATCATAATGTATGATATCATAATCATCCAGCCTATATTTTTCTATTGCCTCCTGGATCTTTGTTTTCCTCATCCTGTCGGTCATCTTAAAGTAAATCCGCTCAAGTTCATTCTTCGGGACAAAGAAAGAAGCTGTTGTAACCGGAACATTCTCCCTGTCGCTTACCTTCTTTTTACGCCAGGATTTTGCAAAGCTGAAATCGGGCAGAGGCAGGTTAAGACAGATATCTTCCGGAAAGTTGAGAGGATTTTTATGATATGTAATAAGACGGGAGGAATCTCCCACACTGTTATGCATCCTGAAGAAATCATATGGCACTCCCGCATAATTCTGGGGTGCCAGATGTAATATTTTCAGCATCAAATGTCTTTTATTAAAGTATCTCTGAAAATACCGCGCGCACCAAAATTTTCTTTGAACCTTCCGAGACCCCAATTCGGTTCCATATTCACAGTGAAAATTCCAAAGTCAAGAAACCTGAAACCTTCTTCTTTATACCGTTTCATAATTTCATAGAACAGAAGGTTTACCGCACGGTATTCCTGGTATTCCTCATCGTGACTGATATAAAATGCCAGCACAACCTTCGGGTTGGCGCTGAAGTTACATACGCCCGCAATAAGTTTATCCTTAAGAAAGGCCCCCCACAATCGCACTTTTGCCGGAAACATCTTCTTTAGTTTTATCAGTTCATCCAGCGAATGCGCAGGTGAAACATTATGCCTCAGCTTCAGGTTCTTCTTAAGTATTTCATAATACTCGGCGAACTTCTCACATTCAACAATCTCAATTCCCTGTTTGATAGATTTCTTAACCGCGGTTCTGGCTTCTGCACGGTAAGTTGAAAGAAGTTCATCTTTCTTAAAATCCAGTTGAACTATACTTGATACATCCCTCTTGAGATAATCAAAGCCGTTACGCACAAGTGCGAAGTCTATGTAGTTGGAATATTTTGTCTGGTAGATAATGGGCGGAGGGGTAAGCTGTATTCTGTCGACTTTGAGCCCTTTTGAATAATCAAGAAGAACGTCAACCATTGCATGCGCTTCTTTGAAGTTCAGATCAGAGTTGTAAACAAAACTGCCATATGAGGCTCCGGGATGCGATGCGAGAACTTTTTTTCCATCCCTATCAACAACTGCTGCTGTATAAAGTGCCAGTACCTTGTTATCTTTTTTCACTACGATTGACGCGTCGTTAAATCTTCCCTCGGGATGATAGGCAAGGAATTCACGCTTATGAAAGATCGTTCCATTATCTGAATCATCAACAAATTTATCCCAATCCTGTTCGGATAAACCTGATTCCTTAAAAGTTTTATATTCGATCATATTCCAGGAGATTCTATAAGTTTAATAGAAATATTTGATATGAAAAATACAATTTCTGCATTTAATATTGAAACATTAATGAATACCGGATTTTCACTCAATCCGCTCAATCCTCCCAATCCGCCCAATCCTCCCAATCCGCCAATCCCCCAATTCGCTCAATCCTCCCAATTCGCCCAATCCACCAAATTCCATAATTCCCAATCTATTTTTATTTTTAGCAGTCAGATTTATTACGGAGTATAAATTGAAAATTAGAACTTTTGTCATTTTGCTTATCGGCTTAACCATTTCTTTATCAGCACAGGAGAATATTTCCCCGTCCGATTATGTAAATCCTTTCATCGGGACGGACGATATGGGCCATACATTTCCGGGTGCTGCTGTACCATTTGGCATGGTTCAGCTTAGTCCTGAAACCGATACAGTAATGTACAGTAACGGTACCGGCTATAATAAGGATGTTTACAGGTACTGCGCGGGCTACCAATATTCTGATGGTACGATCGTGGGTTTTTCACACACGCATTTTAATGGAACGGGACATTCAGACCTGGGTGATTTCCTGATAATGCCCACAACCGGAAAGCTGAAGCTGAACCCCGGGACGAGAGATAATCCTGAGGGCGGTTACAGATCCAGGTTTTCTCACAAAACCGAAAGTGCCGCACCTGGCTATTATTCGGTCACGCTGAGTGATTATAACATTAACGCAGAATTGACTGCAACGGAACACACGGGGTTCCATAAGTATATATTTCCCAAATCTGATGATGCTCATATAATTTTTGATTTGACTTCAAACATCTATAATTATGACGGCAAGAATGTATGGTCATTTCTTAGGGTTGAAAACGATACCCTGGTTACTGGTTACAGGCAGACAAACGGCTGGGCAAGGACAAGATACCTGTATTTTGCGATGGTTTTTTCAAATCCGATCAGTTCTTATGGTTTAACTGACGATGAACAGCTGGTGTATAAAGGTTTCTGGAGAAAATTTGACCAGGATAATAATTTTCCGGAAAGAGCGGGACATAAAATTAAGGCGCATTTTGATTTCCAAACTGAAAACGGAGAATCAATAGAAATAAAGTTCGCGATATCAGCAGTGAGCACAAAAAATGCTCTTGAAAACCTGCGGGCAGAATTACCCGGATGGGATTTCGAGAAAGTAAAAGCTGATGCAAAAGAGAAATGGAATAAAGAATTATCGAAGATTGAAATAAAGGCCGGTAAGGATACAAAAGTTAACTTTTATACTTCCATGTATCACAGTTTTTTGTCACCTGTAATTTATTCTGATGTAAATGGCGAGTATCGTGGACTTGACCAGAATATTTATAAAGCCAGCGGTTTCACCGACTATACAATATTTTCTCTATGGGATACTTACCGCGCTCTTCATCCTTTGTTTACAATTATTCAGCAGAAAAGAACAGACGATATTGTTAACTCTATGATAGCACATTATGAACAGAGTGTACATAAAATGCTGCCTGTCTGGTCGCACTATTCCAATGAGAACTGGTGTATGATCGGATATCATGCTGTCTCTGTTATAGCCGACGCATATCTGAAGGGTATTAGAAATTACGATGCTGATGAAGCGTTCAAGGCAGTACTCTCAACTTCAAATTATGAGCTGTATGACGGTATCGGCTATTATAAAAAATTCGGGTATGTTCCGGAGGATCTGAACTCTAACTCAGCATCCAAAACCCTCGAATATGCTTATGATGACTGGACGATTTATAAATTTGCTGAAGCAATGGGTAAGCCAAAAGAGGCGAAGGAGTATCTGACCAGGGCTGATTCCTATAAAAACATTTTCGATAAGCGGACAGGATTTATGCGGGCTAAGAATTCCCATGGGAAGTTTAAAGCACAGTTTGATGCTTTGAGTACATCGGATCAGGGATACATTGAGGGAAACGCCTGGAATTATTCGTTGTATGTTCCTCAGGATGTAAAAGGTTTTATTGAGCTTATAGGCGGAAATCGGAAGTTGGTCGACTGGCTTGATTCACTTTTTACAATGGAAGTCTCAGATGAGAGCATTGCAGAAAGCGAGGATATCACTAAGGCAGGAATGATCGGGAATTATGTTCACGGCAATGAACCCAGTCACCATGTTCCTTATATGTATGTTTACGCCGGTGAACCATGGAAGACTCAGGAACGTGTTCACCAGATAATGACAACCATGTATAATCCGGAGCCGCATGGTCTGTGCGGAAACGATGACTGCGGACAAATGTCTGCATGGTATATCTTCAGCGCGCTGGGATTTTACCCTGTTACACCCGGAAGCGGTGAATATGTAATCGGAAGTCCCTCTGTCAATGAAGCTGTTATTGATCTGGAGAACGGCAAAACGTTCAGGATCACTTCAGAGAATCTGTCTGAAAAGAATATCTACATAAATGAATTAATCCTTAATGGTAAAAAGATAAACCGCAGCTATATTACTCACGATGAAATTATGAAGGGCGGAGAGCTTAAATTCTTTATGACTGACAAACCGAATAAAAACTGGGCAGTTGAAAATGACTCTTTCCCCTACTCAATGAGTCAATAAATCTGATCTATTTTAACAATTGTCTTCCTAAAAAAGGGTGTTGAGAATTTAAGCAGACTGACAAAATGTCATACATCAAAAGGAACTGTCTTTGTCTCGTTTTAGTACTGGGGTTATCTCGGAGTTGTCTCGGAGTTGAACTCAAAATGAGACAGTGTGAAATGGGCTTAAATTCGCTAAATACTGATGTTGAATTTCCCAACAGTCTGCCATTTTGTCATACTCCTGAATCGGGTATTTTATCTAAAAACTGAACTGCAGGGAGAATATGGATGAATTGCCCAACCCATAAGAGAACGGAAGGAAAGCATAATCGAATCGTAGGTTTCCCCACATTAGCCCTACTCCACCTGTAAATCCGCGTGATTCATAACCGGTTTGGTAGCCTGCGCGCAGTGCAATCGTATTATCATAATCGCCTTCAGCACCGAGATTGAAATGAACGTCGTCGGTTAGAAGATATTTCTGGAATTCAGCCGCTGTGGTTATACCTATTTTAGAATCAGAAAAATCAAAATGATAAGCAGGACCAACCCGAATCTCTGAAGGAAGTTTTGTTGCGTCATTTCTGAGGTCATTCATTGAACCAAGATTCTTGATGACTGCTGATGCTGTAAGGCCTTCAATTGAAGTTCTGTAGTTAAGTCCGAAATCAAATCCCCAGCCTGCAGCTTCATCCGAAAGGATTCCTTCATACAGGTATTTAGCGGATAAACCGAAATCTAAATTATCAACAATGCCGAACCCGGTTGATAAACTTCCAAAGAAATAATTCGCATTAAATTTAGTATCCGCCGCACCGGGCCTGGTTCGGACCTCAATATCACTTACGGTGGTAACATTAAACCCGAGTGCTACCGGGAGTCCCCATAACTCAGAGGAAATACCAAGTACTTCACTTCTCACATCCTGTATCCATTCGTTATGCATAAGAATTATTTCGGTATTATCCTTCCCTGCCAGCCTTGAAGGATTATAGAAAAGTGCCGTAACATCATTAGCTGAAACTGCACCCGCGTCACCCATTGCAATATTCCTTGCACCGAATCCGAATTTAAGGAATGATAAGCCGGAGTTCCCGGCAGATTGTGAAAAGGAATAAGTTGAAAAAACGAAAATAAATAGTATTAACTTTTTCATAATCTTGTAATTTTAAACAGAAATAACATTTATGCCTACGACATGCCTGTCCTGTGGTGAATACTGTTCAACCATAAAAGCGTAATCCACGCCAATAGTGAAGCTATCGATCTTCCGGGAGTAAGAAAAACCTGCTGCGGGTTTTGGCAGAAAATCTGAATTGCTTAGATTGAATTGATCTATACCTGCACGAAGATAAAATCCTTCATAAATATTGTATTCAGCACCGGCCCTGATGATATTAGTTTCTGCATTGCTGTTTTCAAATTCGATCGCTCCCAGCAGTCCTAATTCTTTATTTGAATAACTTACGCCAATTTTTTTCAAGACAGGGAATTTGTTAGTTGAGATCATTCCGCCTTCAGTTCCATATAAAGGACCGGTATCCCATTTATATGAGCTATTAAGATCTGTAATTCCCAAAGAAACGTTCCACTGATCATTTACCTTATAGAGGGCGCCTATATCAACTCCTACCCCGCTGGAAGTAACTGATTCATAGAGCTTGTAATAGTAAAATTTTGCTTCTATACCAATCGCAAGATGTTCGGAGAACCTTTTTCCCAAACCCACAAAGAACTGGTTCTCTGAGGTTGTAAGTTCGCCTGTCTGGAGTCCCTGGTTATCTCTGCCGTCAATCTTACTTACTCCACTGTTTATTATTCCTGCACTTATACCTGCAGCCCTGTTCTTTTTACCGCCGAGATCAAACCTGCGGGTAAAAGATAAAAAGTTAAGCGACCTATCAAGCGAAAGGAATGTGTACGACGTCTGGAAAGAATTTCCTTCCTGGAAAACGCTTAATGCAGGATTGTAATAGGAAACGAGATTTCCTTCTGTTACAGCCGACATAGAGTTGCCCATTCCTATACCGCGGGCCCCGAAACCCATCCTGGTAAATACCCCGGGCCTTGAACTGATCCTGCTGAACTGAGGCTGAGCGCTCAGCAAAACATTAAAAGAAAGTAAAATCAGTATTAAAAAATATTTTCTCAACAGAACCTCTGTTTAATTTGATAAGATTCTTGCTTCCATACAGCTGAGTATACGTACAAGAATTTTGTGGTATTCTTATATATCATTGTAAAACTAAAATTTTCCCGTAAAGCGGATCATTGGATCCCACTTCGACCCTGTAAAAATAGACGCCGTTCGGAACGACACTTCCATTATCATCAGTACCATCCCAGTAATCAAAAGGTGAATCAGTGCCGGCTATATTGCGCGGGGCATTCTGTATAACCGTCTTAAGATAATTCATCCCGAAATCGAATATCCTTATCGTTACATTCTCCTGTTTTCCGCCTGTATCATATTTGAAAGTAATTTTACTGTCCATCTTAGGTGAAAAAGGGTTGGGGAATGCATACACTTCTTTTGATTCAGGAGCAGCTATATAAACTTTCCATTGACCTGACCACATCGTTCCGGTTTCCGTAAGTCTTGCAAGTCCATGGTCAGATCCTAACCATACTGTATTCCCTGAAGCCGCAGCAGATATAAAAGCAGTAGTACTCAATTCACCCCCGGTTTCAGAATCTTTAATAGTACCTGGAAGAGCCCATGTCAACCCCATATTGCTTGAACGGAATACACCGTCATCCGTTGCCGCCATCGGCTGATCGCCCTTAAATCCGAAATTATGTGCGTGCTCGTGAGGTAGTACTACGTTCCAGCTATTACCGCCGTCCAAAGAAAAGCTGACGCCAAAATATTCTGTATAGCCTTCCGCCTTCCACGTTGCTCCCCAAACAGCATCGGTTACAGGATTATATCCGAGTGCTACAACGAAATTGCCGCTTATGGCCCTTTCCTGGTTGAGATGATTGAATTTCGTCCAGCTTATTCCGCCGTCAGTCGACTTGTTTATTCCGTCCGCTGTTCCAACATATATGGTAGAATCATCTTTTACGGTCACAGCAAACAACCGGTGATTAAGCCAGCCTGTACCGAAGCTGCCGGATACGGGCGATAGCACATATTTTATCGTATCTGATGGACTGATAGAATTAAGACTGTCAGACGGCAGAAGAACACGCTGCCATGTTTGTCCCATATCCGTACTTTTCCTTAAACCGCCGGCATAAGAGGCAATCCAAACTGCATCGGGTGTAAAGTCAATATCATATGTTATATTCTGTATAGACACAGTTACAGGCAAAGCCCGAACCCTGGGAAGCTGAACTCCGTCGTTAATGCCATATACTATCGTAGAATCTCCGGGATCGTCGAGAGGCTGAGGTACCGAGTGCCAGGTTGCTCCATGATCAGTCGTAAAATGTAAACCGGAACCTTCAGGTAGTGTAGAGCCATTGATATCTTTTGAATGAGCCGTAGATGCCCATATCGCATCGTGATATTTATCGTAGGCTATTGCTGATACACTCTCTGAACCGAAAGTTTCGCTTCCATAGAAATTCGTCCAGCTTTCTCCATTATCAGTTGAAAGACTAACGCCCCGGCTCGTACCGAGCCATACAGTATCCCCCATTGCGATGATACCATTTACACTGTTGCTTACCGGTGTTCTTGTTTCAAGTATCTTACCTAAGTCCTTATCTCCGGAAAGCTTATACGTATCGGGCGACTGAGAAAATAATATTACAGGAAAGAGTATTATTAAAATTAAGGTTAAACTTTTCATTGGATAAGTTCTACATTCTGGGTGATTTTATTACTTAGAAGATTGCTTCGGTCGATTGCCTGGAATTCAAATCTCCAACTGCCGGTTTGCTGTCCTGCTGGAAAGGTTAGAATAACAGTAAATGTACTGTCCATTGCTGTTACATCCCCATCTGTTGAAGTCTGTCCATCATCGAAAAGAGGAAATTGATAGATTCCCTCGGAGTTTGAAACCTGAGTTCCATCGGGTTTGAATAGTTCGTAATAAACCGACTCGATATCATCATACCCGTTTGAATCTACAGCCATAACGGAAAATACAAAGGTTTGCCCGTATGTGACTGTATCCGGCAGATCGAGATTCGATAAAACCGGGGCGAACTTATCTTTACCGTTATCAAACACGTAATTCTGTGCCGAGATATAATTTGAGGTGCCGTAAATATCTTCGACATAATATTTTACAATGTATACACCATTAATATACTTGTTGCTCATTGTAAATTTGTTTGAAAAGGTATTGTCACTCACCGAAGAATCACCATGTGTTGATAGGTCGCCATCATTAAAAAGTTTGATGGCAGAGGAATTCAGCTGGTTGCCGTCTGGTTTGATTATGTTAAAATAGACCGCCTGTAACTGCTCAGTTGAGTTAAAAGTTATGGCAAAGGTTAAAACTGAGTCGGAAGTGAGATAATTGACCGAGTCAATAGGGGTAATGTTTGTAACCTGGATTGTGTTTGTTTGTTTCGGATTTATTACCGAATCGTAGGTTTTTTCGCATCCCCAGAATAGAACGGGAAGCAGTAATAAAAGAGCGAATTTTTTCATAAAGTTAATATTGGTTAGTATTTAGCATCACTCAAGGTAAAATTACATCCCCCCGCTTACCAAAAAAGGTGTGGGAGAAAAAGAAATTATTAAAATGAAGTAGCTAAGATAACCTAATAATTTTCTTTTTCCGTCAAGCTTGTCATAATCAGGTATTGTCGGATGCTTCAGTTTTATGACGAAATAAAGGATAAGCGCCCATATCAGCCATCCGATCCATCCGAATGTAATGCTGGATTCGAGAAATATCTCCACAAAACCTGCCAGTCCCAATACAAATAAAATCACAAAAGATATCACAGCAATTTTATAATGAGTTTTCCCACCGAACATTGTGTACCCTATATGTCCTCCGTCGAGCTGGCCGACAGGAATCATATTCATCGCGGTGATGAACATACCGAACCATCCGACACATAAAAAGGGATAGTGATAAATCTCAGACATCGGCGGAAAGAACTGTCCGGGGTGAACAAAGAGCAGCTTAAAGAAAGAAAAGAGGAGTGTGTTGCCGAACTCAAGCTGCAGCCCTGTCTTACCGTACTCCGGAGAAAAGTAATCAGGATGTATCGATAGGATATATTCTTTCCCCGGAACATTGAGGAAACCGTATAATAGAACAATAAGACAAGCAACGAATCCCGCTATGGGACCAGCTACTCCGATATCGAACATTGCTTTTTTTGACGGGATAGGTGATTTCGTTCTTATCACCGCACCCATCGTTCCGAAATTCAGAAAACCCGGGAGGTTGGGAAACGGGATGTAATATGGAAGTGTTGCATTGACCTTATGATACCTTGCCGCGAAATAATGCCCGAATTCATGGCAGGATATAATGAACATTATAGCGATTGAGTAAGGGAGTCCGATCAAAAGATGGTGAAGCTCATAAGGACCCATAGTTCCCGTAGTCCACTCAGCTCCGGCAATGGTTGTGGTAATAAAAGTAATAATGAATAAACCGACATGCAACAGTACCGAGTTTTTCTTCTGCTTCTGCCTGTAGCCCGTTATGTCTGTCTGATCTGTTTGATAATATTCCGGCATTATAAGTCGAGATTAAAACCTATTGTTGTATATGATTCGTTGAGATTATAATATTCACCGTGTAAGCTCTTACCCGAAATATAGGTAACCGCTACACTTATACCCCGCGATTTATAATCACCGAATTTTATTCCTGCGGTCAAAATATTGCTCCCCGAAAATGTATTTATTTTTTCCAGCTTAAAATCATATGCAACATAAGGATAAATATTTTCAAATTTAGTGTAATAATAGTCGAACCCTGCCTGGTAAGAACTTCTCCCTATATCCAGGGGCTTCCTGTGAAACAGGTAGGTTAAGCCAGCATAAACCCTTAATCCGTCATATTTGTAATATGGAAATAACTCGATGAACTCCCTGGTGTATACAGTGGCTGTTTTTCCGTTCCGCCAGAAGTTAAGCTTATAGTCATACTGACCGTCAACAAAGTGTGCGCTTATATGGCTGAGTCTGAACCTCATTCCGTATTCGGTATTATTCTTAGTGATCTTATAACCCGAGTTGATCCCGAACAGGTAATCAATTGCTTCAACAGGAAAATGAAACTCGCTCTCGGCACGCAGTCTTGTAAAAGTAAAAAGATCTACCCCGAATGAAAGCGTTGAATTTTCATTATTGAGATGAAAAACATCCTGCGAGCGGCTGATATCCAGTCTGATCCTCTTCCCCCCCATCTCAAAAGCAAACCCGGCCCTGGGCTCTAAAAAGTTCGCCGTAAACGGCTGAATGTTGACGTTGGAAGGAAACCAGGTTAATTGGGACTGAGAGTATGAACAAGTTGATATTATTAAAATAAATATAGTAAGAAATGTTTTTGTCATATTTTTGAATTTAGCGAATTTCGAATTTAGCGAATTTCGAATTTAACGAATTTCGAATTTAGCGAATTTAGCGAATTTAGCGAATTTCGAATTTACGAATTTAACGAATTAGCGAATTTAACGAATTTCGAATTTAGCGAATTTAGCGAATTTAGCGAATTTCGAATTTAGCGAATTTCGAATTTAGCGAATTTCGAATTTAGCGAATTTCGAATTTAGCGAATTATTTTTTTGAACGTAAATATTTAATAAATCCCTTTATTTGTTTTCTTTCTTCAAGTGTTGTTTTATATAATTTGTCTGCTTCAATATCGATATCGTATACATCTTTTAATATGTAAGTCATGGACATTACTTCTGATGCTGATCTCTGGGAGTATCGAAGAAATCTGACAAACTCGGTATTGCTATCAGAATCAAATCCCTCTGCAATATTATTCATTATTGAAATACCAGCCCCAATAAGTTGTCCATTTAATCGTAAATCTTTGAGTAGTTTACTATTTTGATTGATTATCTGATAAATTAATTTTACGATTTCTCTGCTAAGTATCCAAATTGGTAATTCTTCAAAATTATTATATTTCATCAAGATCCCCTGCAGAATTTTGAAATTTTGGGTTCTAATTTAGTAAATTCACCCAATCCGCTCAATCCACCCAATCCGCCCAATTCCCCCAATCCGCTCAATCCCCCCCAATCCGCTCAATCCGCAAATTTCTTCAATACCTTCTGCTTAACCAGCTTATTATAACCATATTTAAATTTGCTGGTCAGACTGGTGAGCGCATAGTAATTTGTAGGAAAAGCAAATGATGGTTCAAAGTAGCAGTTCACCGTGCAGCCCTGGCAGTATTCGAACCTTCCCTCCATCTTCTGAAACTCTTTTACCTTACCGGATGCTCTTATTTCTTTAATGGAACGGTCGATCTTAATTCTTTCATGTTCAAAATGATAGCATGGCAGAATAATTTCGTTGTACGGTGAAATAACAATAACCCGTGATACTGCTTTGCAGCTGGGACGGTTGATGTTATTCCCCCCGTCCCTTCGTAACTTCATAAATCCTTTGTTCAGGTAGATATCCAGTTTTCCATCAGTATATTCTTCAATAAAATCAATAGCCTCATCGTTCAACCCCGGGTTTCCCCAGTAAGAAAAAACAGGATTCACGAGAAGCACCAGATTGTGCCTCTGTGCGATCTCATGCATCCGGGGAAGTTTTTTATAAGTATCGTTTGTTACAGTAAAAAGGATATCAGGATATTCTCCCAATGATTTTGCGATATCGATACTCTTCATTACGAAATTATAGCAGTCGACTTTCCTGATCCGGTTATGTTCTTCTTCATCGGGTGAATCCAGTGAGAAGTGAAGCAGGTTTATTTTACCGGCCAGCTTGTCGGCAAACTTAGGGTAAAGAAGTCCGTTGGTAGTGATGCTTGTCTGCATCTTAAACCGCTGCGCATACTCTGCCATCAGATGAATTTCTTTATGAAGGAGCGGTTCACCGCCGGTAAGATCGATGAACTTTACACCAAGGACAGCCATCTGTTCAATATTCGACTTAAAATCATCAAGCTTCGCGTATGGTGTGTTTACAAACTTGTCGTGTTCCGCAAAATGGCAGAAGGTACAGTATGCATTACACTTATATGTTACGTAATAATTGCAAAGCAGAAGCATTAATATTCTTTACCTTTCCATACAACTTTTCTGCTGCTGAGAACAATCACCGGAAGAAGAATAACGTAAGTTATAAAATACAGCTCAAACCAAAGGAAATATTTCAGATGATCCTTTATGCCCAGCCTGTCGTGTACCGGGTATAAAACAAACAAATCAATTGCGAGCTTGAAGATGATAAAATATAATACAGCGGTAGAGAAAAACAAAGGCGACAAAAGTATGCAAAGGTTCACAATAAGTCCAAACGCCATAATGATGAATCCTCGCAGCGGTACTCCTAGTCCCCCTACACCCCACCTCTTCTTCTGATGGTAAAGCTCGCTGACACTGCTGCATGGAAGAGAAGTTACCAGCGCATTCTTATCGAGCGGGAAAATTATTTTGTATTTATTGAGCCGTGATATCGCCATCAATAAGTTAAAATCTTCTATAACACTGAAAGGGAGTTTCTCATACCCGCCCGTTTCAAGGTACGCTTTTCTTCTGTACGACATATTATTGCCTATGCAGCTAATAGGATAACCAAGATTTATTGTACCTGCTGCAATAATAAGCAGGTAAACAAAATCGAGTGCCTGCATACCACTGAACCCATTATACGCTGTCTGGGTAGTAAACCCGTTTACAATTCCTGTATCTTCTTTGTAATATGAGCATATCGTTTTAACCCAGTGAGGGTCAACTTCGCAGTCGGCATCTGTTGTAAGAATGATTTCTGCCTCTGTGGTTCTGAGGGCAGTGTCAATAGCGTTAGCCTTTCCCTTTAGATTTTCCCTCTCGAGACCAGCACTGACCCTCTTAAATTTCGACCTTTCTTTTATGAAGTCATCCACAATCTGCAAAGTTGAATCAGTCGAGTGACCGTCAGAGATGATTATTTCAAGCTTTCCTTCCGGATAATCCAGTTTATCGAGAGCATTAAGACACCTTAGGATATTCTTCTCCTCATTCCTGACTGCAACGATTACTACTGCCGAAGGAAGATCTTCGCCTTTTATCTTGGGGAATTTTTTATTTATGCCGATGATGAAGAGAACGGACTGAATAAAGTAACCGCATAGAAATACAAGGAAAATTATCTCAAACATTCGGCTGGAGCTCCGATTTGA
Organism: uncultured Bacteroidota bacterium; assembly: GCA_963839165.1. Lineage (GTDB taxonomy): Bacteria > Bacteroidota > Ignavibacteria > Ignavibacteriales > Ignavibacteriaceae > DATFVA01. The sequence goes on from CAWIUG010000049.1 coordinate 343,588, forward strand.
AACCCTTTATGGACAGTTTCTTCAACGATATGCTTAATTGAATCAGCAATGATGTCCTTACTCTTAATACTATCGTGCAGCACGACTATTGAATTATTCTCAAGGTAGTTATTAACTGCAAATTTAACAACATTCAGATCATTCCTGAAATCGTATGTTAGCAGCGACCACATTACATTTTTCAGGTTCATTTCCTTCATTATAGCAGAAGTCGAAAAACTAAACTTACCATGAGGCGGCCTGAAATATAAAACATCTTCGCCAAATTCTCTCTTTACTAAATTGTTAAATTTCTCAACTTGTTCAACCGCCCCGGATCGGCTCAGATGTGTGAGAGGTTTATGATTAAATGTATGATTACAAACAAAGTGGCCTTCATCGATCAGGTTCCTGCAGAGCTCAGGGTATTTCTGAACATTCTCCCCTACGCAGAAGAATGCTGCTTTGATATTATATTTTGAGAGAGTCTCAAGAATTATGGGAGTTGTTTCCGGAACGGGACCGTCGTCAAAAGTTAGCAGTACCTTACCAATCTCCGACTCCCACTGAAACGAAGGAAACATCATTTTTATTATCGCCGGCGGATTGTACTCGTATTTCATCCCAGAAGGCCTTTTGCTTCCAGTATTTTTTCCGTTTTTAGAGGATCTTCGGTTGAGAAGGCGGATCTCATCCATTTATTTTTATAGTAGATGAAAAATATTTTATCTCTTTTAAAGCGTGAAGAATCGAAAGGAAACCATGTCCGGAAATCACCTGTTCCCTGTACTCTCCATCTCCCTGACAGAATTGAGGCATTTTTTATTTCAATTCTTTCAACATCTTTAAACAATATATGTTTAGGTGACATTGAGGGAAAATAATAGTTCTTTAGAACCAGCGAATCTTCCCTGATCTCTATCAGCTTATCTTCGTATAATGTCCCGGTATTACTTTCCATCTCACCTAATTTTTCAGGAATTTATCAGCCACAAGGTTCAGGTTTATTCCATGTTCAAGGTAAGCTTTGAGGCCGTCAAGAACAGTAGTAAAGCCTCCTGTTGATCCCTTGATTGCTTCAATCAGTTCATCACCGGTTTGGTTGAATCCGCACTCTTTGACAGTAACAAAAGTCGAGTTATCAATCAGCTGACGAAAAGTAAATTCTACAGTTCTGGCTGGCTCTCCCCATTCATATACAATTTTTTTGTCAGTTACAATTTCATTTGGAAGTATATCAGCGGTGGCACCGTACATTTCCCACTCCCAGCTGACTTTCTTATTAACCTCAAGCTTGCCTGTGCTTTTTGTAAACCAGAAGTTCTTTGTTATCTCCGGATTTATGAAAGCTCCAAATACTTCAGAAGCCGGCTTTCTGATTATCATCTGTGCTTCCGCACATTTTGGATTTTTATCAGCCATAATTCAATTCCATCATGATGAAGACTCTTTTATATTTTTATTTATCTTATGAACATTTTAAAATAAAGGTTTTAATCTATTTAAGAAAATATTTCCGATTTTATCGATGAGGTGTGCTTCATTCCGGACTACTTCCGTTTAAAAGATAAAAGGTATCACCTATCATAAATTGATTTTCATTTTCAGGTTTTTGCTGTTTCGGGAAATTTAAGCATAGCGCTGCTGATTTCAATATTGCTTTTTACAAATAGATACGAGTTGTAATCGACGGTTTCATTAAAAGGATATGTTATTATATCCGGGGTGAAATAGTAATAAATTCTTTCGATTGTTTCTGATTCGATTACTTTGGATAAAGCAGGAACGATATCAAATGGTTTCCGATAAATTATGTCACGGATATGCATCTCATTCTTTTTCTCCTTTTTTATTATGAGAGCATCTTCTTCGCTCAAATAATACAGGGAATCCTTATAGTTATTGAAAATGTGCCACATCGTTATGGAACCATAATCTTCCGCCCCGAAGATCTCTGTTATATTCTTCCGCTGATTAATCAGATCCTGTAACAACCTATAGTCGTCAAAATTCTGCAGGTTCAACTTTCTGGCGGAGTAGTTTCGTAAAGGAACGTCCGAATTAAGCAGAAATCTTTTTTCGGTGATCGGTCTAAAACCAAACTTTGGATAAAACTCCCGAACGTTCTCGTTTGCGAAGAGGAAGAACATATCTGTTTCTAATTCATATTGCTTTAAAACATATTCCACCAGCATCCTGGATAATCCCTGGTTCCTGAACTCAGGAACCGTACCTACAGCACCAATCTGAACTGCCTTGAATTTTTTACCATTGATGATAACATCCATTAAAGCTGCAGTTACATTTGAGATTATTTTACCTGATTCAAGGATTGAAAATGGTCTGTAGTTATCACCCCAGAATCCTCTCTCCCACCATTCGAGAAATTTCGCACCTGGAAATACATTGAATATGAAGTTCAGGTATTCGTAAATCTGCGTTTTATTTCCGGGATTGATTTCAACTATTTCAGGTTTCATTTCAGTTCTTCGTACTCCCTCTTATCTGAGCTTTATGCATTTCCTGTTATTAAACCAATCAGCAACGTTTTTCCCGGAAACCCAGATAGCTACGTACGCCATGCAATCGCTATAGCTGGAATTAATAAGTCGGAGCTGGGCTACTGTTATCGTCAATCCGAAAATACATTTCGGGATTCCTGGCGAATATTTCGTAAGTAGATAGAATTACTAATACACAAATAAATAAACTTTTCATTTCTCCTCCTGTTTTTAGTTTTTACCGATTATTATTTTGGCTTCGTTTATTGTACTACCAACACAAAAGATTGTGTTATTAGTTAAATAAATTCCGACATAAGAAGTATTATCAGATGTTATCTGTCCTCTTAAATTTTCCCATTGTAATCCGTTATTAATATAAACTCCATCAAAATCTCCCGAAGCAACTGTTACACCTGTTTGTTTACCATATTCAATATCCCATACATAGTAACCCGAATTAAATATGTTGGAGAAAACCCCCCTTTTCATTTTAAATATTCCATCACCAGCATAAAATGTTTCATTCCTTGTCACAATACTTACAGCATTTAATGCCGTGTTGCTGCTTATAGGAAGGTTATTCCAGTCAGTTCCGTCATAATAAACAGCAAGCAACGGCGGAACCATTCCTGTGCCCACACCTATTATATAATCAGAAGAATACCCATCCAGATCATTTACGTAAACATTAACAGGATTAGTATACACTATCTCTGCACTTGTTCCATTCCAATGGATTATTCTTCCTCTTCCGCTTCCAAAGTAAAGATTAGTGCTGCTCGTTCCCCAGACTGAGTAATAAGGTATGTTATCAACTAAAATCTGATCATCAAAAAGTATTTCATTCCATTGCTGTCCATTGTAGTGATATATTGTTCCACCAGCAGTCCAAATATCATTTACACTGAAACCATAAATTGAAACTCCTCCTCCAAATCTACTTGAAGGTTTCCATTCGATACCGTCCCAGTGAACAACACCGTAGGATGTATCGTTATAATAAACCCCTCCAACGGCGTAAACATTGTTTTCATCAGTACCCCATACATCATATAGTACGCTTCCCGGGTCACCAATTGAAAACTCTTGCCAGGTATAATTAAAATTTGTTGCCGCCAGTGTTTTTGCTGTTACTATGTTACTCGTGTCTTTCTTCTCACCCGTGGAGTCTATCCTTACTGCGTAATACCTGTATTCTGTATTTAGCTGTAAGTCATTACCGTTATTATCATCCGTTACAACGGTATCTTGTATGGTAATCGGGTATTCTGTTACAAGTGTATCCTGGCTGTTAAACTGCCGGTATAGTTCAACTGTTGAGTTTGGATTGTTAGCTGTTGTTTTAACATTTACAACTATGCTTCTGTGTGTTACCTGTTCTACGAATAAAGTGAGTGTATCTTTAAGAGTAACCGGCGGTTCCACGGGAGGAACAACTGGATTATCCTTTTTGCAGGAAAAGATAAAAAGAGCTGAAAATAACAGAACTAAAGCTGATAGTAATATTTTCATAATATCCCCAAAATATTAATTCTATAAATTGCCGTGTATCTCTGAAAGTGAAGTAGTACGGCACCTAAAAATTGAGTACCCTGTGAGGGTAGTTATAAATTCTAACAATATATTATAAAAGTCAAATTATATTTTCATTAATAGCTTAAATTGTTGTTATACAAAAGCATTCCAATTGTTATACCCACCGGAGATTATTTTGCATCTCTACATCTAACTGATAGTTTACTAATACTTTATATTAAGGGATATTAAGAATAAGCGCATCAGTATAATTACGGATAAACTTTATAGAAATCTAATATGCGTTAAGTGATATAATTAAATATTATTTCGTTCATAGAAATTTCTAACTCTTTTAATTGATAAGATGCACTTCAAACTCAGCCTTGCCTTGGGACTCCGTAGACACTCTATCCCCGTCCATTCTCGGGTCTACCTCAAAACGAGTCTGAAGTTTCTCTGATTCCATATTGAAAATCGGGTTTATAAAATTTTTTTGTTTTATAAAATACCTGCCCTTAGAGCGAAAATAAAAAACCCGGCAACGGGGGTGCTGCCGGGTCGAACTCTTTTACCATCACGAGGCAGGGGTAAACCTCTGTGAACGAATTCTTGAATCTGATTATGACCAGGGGTTAAAACGTAATAAAAACTTTCAGAACATCCCTCTTAACTCCTGCCCAAATATATCCCTTCCTTCGCTGAAATCCAATCTAATTTATTGCCTCTTTCGTTGAAATAAACTAATTTTGATAAAAAGATGACGGGCTCCTGGGGTGATGACTAAGACGGGCTACGATAAGGGAACTTCGGGACTGCAGGACGATAAAAAAATACTATATAAAAGCGTTAACCACACTTTGAGTAATGTGTCGGAGGTGTCCTATTATACAATATTTATCTGATTTCTTCAGGGATTTCATTTAAAAGCATATTAAATTTACCACTGATCAAAATTTCAATAAATGCGTTCTAATTCCTTCCGGAATTTTTTAAACAGGAAATGTGAACTTGCTGAAAAAACTTCAGGAACATCAGGCAGGAGTGCTCGCGGTTTTCACCGCGGCTTTAATGTGGAGCACGGGTGGACTTTTTGTAAAGCTTGTTACATTTGATGCGATGCAGATATCTTTCTTCCGGTGTGCAATTGCCGCGCTGGTATTTGCTATCCTTTTCAGGAGGAAACTACTTCAGGTTAATACGCTCACTTTAGTGAATGCCTTTTTCTATGCATCGGTCTTAACAGCCTATGTTATAGCCCTCAAACTTACAACCGCCGCTAACGCAATCTTCCTGCAATCCACTGCACCTATCTATGTTCTTATCTTTGAACCTATAATCTTAAAGACTTCATATAACCGCATAAATATAATTACCATCATAGTCTGTATTATAGGAATGTTCTTTTTCTTCATGGGGAAGATCTCCCCTGAGCATTTTGAGGGAAATTTTGTTGCGCTCTTCTCCGGAATAATGTTCGCCGCCCTTTTCCTTGGGTTAAGGAAGAACGATCCTAAATACCAGCTGAGCTCAATTTTTTATGGTAATGTAATTGTAGCTCTCATCTGTATTCCTTTTTTAACCGGTATTGAGAATGTTAACTTCAGCAACCTCTGGATGGTATCTTTCCTTGGGGTATTCCAGATCGGACTGGCATACGCGGTATTCTCATATGGGTTAAAACGGGTTTTGGCTATAGAAGCTTCTATAATTTCCCTCATCGAACCAGTATTGAACCCTGTATGGGTCTTCATCGGCTATGGAGAGATTCCTTCTTTTATGGCCATAGTGGGAGGAATAATCATCCTCTCGGCCATCACCTTGCGGACCGTTATAATGGAAACCCCAATGATGAAGGGCCGCTTTAAGATATAAACACCTCAACGTCTATATCTAGTCCTCCCTAACCTTAACCTGGATGTAACTTAGACTTTAGGGTGACAGCCTTACTATCTCCCAGTTTTTACCCTTTCGGCGATAACTTAACCTGTCATGTAAGCGGCTTTCCCTACCCTGCCAGAATTCAAACTTATCCGGTATCAGTCTGAATCCTCCCCAGAAAGTCGGAAGCGGAATTTTGCCGTCCTTATATTTTTCGGCTGTCTCCCTGAATTTTTCTTCAAGGAATTCACGACCTGAAATTACGCTGCTCTGTTTCGAAGCCCATGCTCCGATCTGACTGTTTGTAGGACGTGAATGAAAATATTCTTCCGATTCCTCCGAAGAAACTTTCTCCACTTTACCTCTTATCCTCACCTGCCTTTCTAGTTCAAGCCACAAAAACAGGATCTCCGCATTTGGATTAGACATCAAATCCCTTGCTTTGTGACTCTCATAGTTGGTGAAGAAAACAAACCCTGCCTCATCAAATTTCTTAAGTAGTACTGTCCTTACCGATGGAATACCTTCCGTCGAAGCGGTAGCTAGTATCATAGCATTCGGTTCGGTAACATCAGATTTCAGTAATTCATTAAACCAGTGTGAAAACTGTACAAAAGGATTCGTATCAACTATACTTTCGGTTAATTCCTTCAATGAATAATTCCTCCTAAGAGCTGCGATTTTGTTGCTTTTGATCATATTAGGCCTTCAGCCGGATCAATAATTAAAATGAATTAAAAATATTTAGTAAATTGTATATTGTAAAACCCATAACTACTATTATGCTTAATGACCAGCGGGTCATTATCTCAATTTATGATGTGGATTATTTCTTCTATTAATTTAATGAATATTTTATAAATCAAAGACAATTACATCAAAATGAAACCCAACGAGTTAACCAAGGAACAAAAAGAAGAATTAGAAAAATTCGGAGCAAATACCTGGTTTGTTGAATACCTTCACGAGCAGTATGAAAAAAATCCATCGCAGCTCCCCGATCAATGGCAGAAGTTTTTCGGTAAAGTAAAAGGGAAAACCGGGAATGACGGTAAAGTTGAAACTAAAACCAATGGTAACATTTTTAGTCTGGGCGGAGTCGAACTTCCTGTCCCGGGAGAGGGAGATGAAACCCAGGTAATAGCAGGAAGTTCTGCACGGATTCTCGATAATATGAATTATAGTCTCACAGTTCCGGTAGCAACTTCTCAGCGGACCATCCCTGTCAAGCTTCTCGAGGAAAACCGAAAGGTTTTGAATCAGTTCCTTAAAAAGAATAATGCCGGAAAGGTTTCATTTACTCATCTGATAAGCTGGGCTATTCTTAAGGCTGTTGAGGCTGTTCCCGCGCTCAATAATGCTTTCACGATCATAAACGGCAAACCGAATATTATAAAGAGGAAGAATGTTAACCTGGGTTTGGCAATCGACCTTGAGAAAAAGGATGGCTCTCACTCACTTATAGTGCCGAATATTAAAAATGCCAATAAGATGAACTTCAAAGAGTTCTGGGATATTTATGAAGATCTTGTTACCCGCTCACGCAAAGGTCAGATTGACCCGGCCGAATTCGTTGGAACAACAATTACACTAACAAATCCCGGTACTATAGGAACAGCGGCTTCGGTGCCGCGGCTGATGGTGGGACAGGGTGCAATTATTGCTACCGGCGCTATCCAGTATTCCCCCGAATATCAGGCGATGTCGCCTTCTACTATTTCCGCGCTCGGTGTAAGCAAGGTAATGACCCTTACCAGCACTTACGACCATAGGATTATCCAGGGCGCCGAATCGGGTTTATTCCTGAGAGAAATAAATGAGCTCCTCCTCGGTAAGAATAATTTTTATAATGAGATATTTGAGGTACTGAATATTCCTTATAAACCTTATGTATGGAAAGCCGATTATCAGCCGGGAATATTTGATAATACTGCAAACACAGAAGAGATAGAAAAACAGGCCAAGGTGCTTCAGCTTATAAATCTATACAGGGTAAGGGGACACCTTATCGCGAATCTCGATCCGCTCGGATTCCAGACTTCCTACCACCCGGAGCTTGATCCGGCTACATATAACCTCACAATCTGGGATATGGACCGATACTTTATTACGGGTGGTTTCAGCGGTCTAAAGACTGCTTCCTTACGACAAATACTTGAGATCCTCCAGAAAACATACTGCGAGAAGATCGGTGTTGAATATATGCATATCCAGAATCCTGAAGAAAAAATATGGCTTCAGAGTAAGATGGAACCTATTAAGAATCTGCCCGACTTCAATCCTGATGTAAGAAAACGTATCCTCAATAAACTGATTAATGCTGAGACATTTGAACATTTTATTCATACAAAATTTATAGGGCATAAAAGATTTTCTCTTGAAGGCTCGGAAACCTTGATCCCGGTTCTTGATATGCTTCTTGATGAAGCCAGCCAGACTAACGTGCTGGAAGTTGTACTGGGAATGGCTCACCGGGGCAGACTAAACGTACTGGCGAATATTATCGGTAAATCTTATGAATCTATTCTCTCCGAGTTTGAAGATATACAGGATCCGAATTCTATCGCGGGTTCGGGCGATGTGAAATACCACCTTGGTGCTACTGGTAAATATAAAACCTACAGTGGAAAAATGATTACCGTCTCAGTAGCTTCCAACCCCAGTCACCTTGAGTGGGTTAATCCTGTTGTGGAAGGTATCGTACGCGCAAAACAGACAAGGCTTGGCGATAATAAAGCTCACCGCAAAGTGCTTTCTGTGCTTATCCACGGTGATGCAGCTTTCGCGGGACAGGGTATCGTGGCTGAAACGCTTAACCTTTCTCAACTCAGCGGCTACCGTACCGGAGGAACGGTTCATATAATTATAAATAACCAGATCGGCTTTACTACTACTCCCGAAGATGCGCGCTCATCAGTGTATGCATCGGATGTGGCGAAGATGATACAGGCACCCATATTCCATGTAAACGGCGACGATCCCGAAGCATCTCTCTGGGTTACAAAGCTTGCTTTTGAGTACAGGCAGATATTTAAAAAGGATGTAGTAATCGATCTCTTCGGATACAGAAGACACGGACATAATGAGGGCGACGAACCCGGCTTCACTCAGCCTCTGCTTTACGACATAATAAAGTCGCATCCTTCAGTTAAAGAAATATATGAAAATATCCTGCGGAAAAAGCAGGTGCTTCCTGAAGAGGAAATCAGGCGGATGAATGATGATATTTATAATGAGTTAAGTGAGGCATTTGAGAAAATAAAGAAAAAGAGTATCAGCTTTAATACAGATGTTCCTCTGGCGGTTCCTAAAGAAAAGATCGAATCAATAAAACCTGGAGGCAGCACAGGAATTTCTGAAGATATGCTCACAACCATTGTGGAGAAAACCACCTCCCTTCCGAAAGGTTTTGCTATTCATCCAAAACTTAAGAAGTTCCTTGAAAAAAGAAAGGACCTGGTTGAAGGAAAATCGGGAGCCGAATGGGCCTTCGCGGAAACACTCGCTTTCGGTAGTCTTCTCCTTGAAGGTACACCTGTAAGGTTAAGCGGACAGGATAGTGTGCGCGGAACTTTTAGTCAACGTCACCTGGCTCTTACAGATATAAAGATGGGTAATGAGTATCTTCCTTTAAATCATCTCTCAAATAACCAGGCACAGCTGGAAGCATTGGACAGTTTTCTTTCGGAAGCAGCTGTACTTGGATTTGAATACGGATATAGTACCGCAGATCCACTGGCACTGGTCATGTGGGAAGCCCAGTTCGGCGATTTTGCAAACGGTGCACAGGTTATAATCGATAATTTCATTGTTTCATCCTATGAAAAATGGCGTCTGCCTAACAGCCTGGTTCTGCTTCTCCCCCACGGATACGAAGGCCAGGGTCCTGAACACTCGAGTGCAAGACTTGAAAGGTTTCTTATCCTTTGTGCAGAAGACAATATGCAGGTATGCTATCCTTCTACACCAGCCCAGTATTTTCACGTACTTAGACGGCAGATGAAAAACGCTGTTCAGAAACCAATGGTTTTAATGACTCCCAAGAGCCTGCTTAGACTACCCGAAGCAAAATCTCCTAAAAAGGAGTTTATCAGCGGAACATTCAGAGAAGTGATTGATGATGATACTGTTAACAGTAAAGGTGAGATAAAGAAAATTCTGCTTACCAGCGGTAAAGTGTATTATGATCTTATAAAATACCGTGCTGAAAATAAGAATACCGATGCGGCAGTCGTAAGAATAGAACAATTCTATCCTTACAAATCAGAGCAGGTTAGAAAAGTTTTAAGTTCATATACAAATGCTGAAGATGTAGTATGGGTTCAGGAAGAACCTGGAAACATGGGGGCCTGGAATTTCCTTTATCCAAGGTTAACCGAAGACCTGAGCGAAGGACAGAAACTTAGATACAGCGGACGACCTGAAGGTGCCAGTCCCGCTGCCGGTTCCGCAAGGATCTCCCGCCAGCAGCAGCAGGACCTCGTAGAGAAAGCTTTTAAATAAAAGCTCCATAAGTACAGCCCTTATCAACATTATAAAGAGGCTGAGCTTCCTCAATGTTAATCTGAATTCGGTGAGGGGAATACCAATAGGAATGAAGTTCCATTTTCGTATAAGATAGTCATATTACCTTTATTCTGCTCAACCAGGTTCCTTATGATCTTTAATCCAAGTGAACTCTCCGAGACCTTTCCCTCATCAAATCCTTTTCCATTATCACGGATTACTGCAACAATTTCATTCTTTTCATTATGACTTACATTAATGGTTACAGTTCCTTCTTCCTCAGCGGAAAAAGCGTGCTTGAATGAATTTGTTATAAGTTCATTGAATATCAATCCAACGTTTATTGCAAAGTTTACCGGAACGTTTACCGACTGAATATCAACTATAAAATTGATCTTCCTGCTTTCATCAGCATACGTCTGTCTGAGAACCTCAAGAAGATCCTGAAGATATGAGCTCAGGTCAAGCGATAAAACATTTTCCTCAAGGTTCAATTTATTATGCAGCAGGGAAATCGATCGTAGTCTTGACAGTGTAGTTTTCAGGTTTTCCAGAACTTCTTTGTTATTGGTAGTTGCTGCCTGAAGATTTAATAAGCTGCTGACCATCTGAAGATTATTTTTTGTTCGGTGCTGTATCTCCCGGATAAGCATTGTATTCTCCTTGAGTGATTTCAATAATTCTGCCTGGGTTTTTTTAATATCTGTAATATCCAGGTTTATTCCTACCCAATGAATTATTTGTTCATTTTCATCCCTAACAGGTTTACCTCTTGCCAGAACAACTTTTACCGACCCATCAGCGGCCCTGAAATAATGTTCTCTTTCCCAGTCTTTTCCGGTTCTTACGCATAGAAGCCAGCTATCAAGTGTTTCTTCTCTATACTCAGGTAGTAATCTGTCAATCCAGCCAAATTCCCTGGCCTCATCTAAAGTCATATCAACCATATCGAGAAATGATTGACTTATATATTGGGCATTCCCGGCACCATCTGTACTCCAGACACCATAAGGTATAGATTCACCCATTAATCTGAACTCTTCGATGGCCTCTTTCAGTTCAGCCTCTGCTCTTTTCTGTTTTCCTATATCATTAAAGAGAATAGCTACCAGATGCTCTTCGGGCTCTCCGATCCTGGAAGCAAATACGCTATAATAGTGGTTTAGTTTTTTTGCTTCATTTTCAAAGGTGACTGAAACACCTGTAAGGGCAACCCTTCCATAAATTTCAAACCAGTAATCTTCATGACCCGGCTCTAGTTCACGCATTGTTTTTCCCTGTGCGTCAATGAGTCCTGTCTGTATTTCAAAGGCTGTATTTATCTCTAAGAACCTGTAATCTATAGGTTTCTGATTTTCATCAAAGATCACATTGATGATACAGAACCCTGCCGGCAGAGTATCTAGAAATGAATGATAATCCTCAGGTTTAATTTTCGTTAAATTGCTTGATTCGGTTCGCATCATCTTATACCTGGTAAGGTGGCAAATATATTCTTAATTATCTTCCACAACAAAGATCCGCGGGATTTAACTCAGACCCTATAGGTGGTTAAACTAATATCTAATCTAACCTCATTGAGGATATTCCTTTTTGAGATTAATCACTTTAGCATCTCTTAACCTTTAAAAGTTAAAAAGCCTCAATACAACTTGTATTAAGGCTTTTTTGGTGGGGGCTGAAGGATTCGAACCTACGACCCTCTGCTTGTAAGGCAGATGCTCTAAACCAACTGAGCTAAGCCCCCAATAACTTTAATATGAAAAGAACGTCTGAAAAATTGAGGTTCAAATATTAGACATTTTTTACACTAATCCAAGTGTTTTATACACTTTTTGAGCGAGCGACGGGGCTCGAACCCGCGACATCTTGCTTGGGAAGCAAGTACTCTACCAACTGAGTTACGCTCGCAATAACCCTCCCATCGGATCAGTGCTGACTTACCCGGGAAGGTGAAATGACCACAATTTTATAAGAACTATAATTGAAATTAATCACCCGCAGGTTCTTATTCAAGATATTTCTTTCAGATTTCGAAAGGGTTTCATTTTTTCTGTTTATAAAGGGAAATAAATAACTGCGGAGCTAATGGGATACAAGTCTTTCGTAGTTCTATTTTTCAGGTTTATTCTAAAAGAATAATTGCATAATTTAATAATGAATATTTTCTTAGGGTGAGTAAATGAATAATACAACTGTCATTGCCGCTGATTCTGCAGCGAAAAGGCTGCAGGTAAAAGAAATAGCTGTTCTCATAGCTGCTTCAGTGTTTCTTCAGTTCATTATTCACTTGGTCCCACCCGTGCATGGGAATCCATTGGGTGCGGTTCTGCTTCCTATGTTTTATGTACCTTTAATTGCTGTAACTTTCTATAAGTTTCATACTGCGCTGGTTGTTACTGCTTTCGGACCAATCTTAAATTATTTCCTGACCGGAAGTCCTGCATTGGGTATTGTTCCCCTGCTTACCTTTCAGGTTCTTATGTTTGTTCTGGCCCTTACCATACTTTCCAAATATGGGAAATTCAGGAGTGTCAATGCGCTGATTTCAATTTTAACAGCATTAGTATTCTCACAGCTGGTGTTCAGCTTATTTAACAGCTCCGGATTCTCAGGTTCACTCTTGTTAATCTCATTGGAGAATGCGGTCCCGGGAATCATAATAATAACTGTCATGCATATCCTCCTGCTTCGTTTAAGGGATAAGTTTTAATGCAGGAACTTTCATTCACGGAGATTGCAGATCGAATTTTCCATTTTAATCTCCCCCGTTTTGATTTTGTGATTGGTATTGCTGAGGGGGGACTAGTCCCTGCGGGAATTATTGCATATAAACTGGGTGTGGAACTAAAGGTTATGAGAATAAGTTTCCGCGATGCTACCAATTCCCCCTTGTATACGCAGCCCAGGATACTTTTCATGTATCAATGACATTAAAGGCAATAAGCTGCTGCTCGTGGATGATGTATCTGTAAGTGGTAAAACGATGAAGATGGCAAAAGAGGCGCTGGCCGGTAATGAAGTCAAAACTCTTGCGCTGAAGGGAAAAGCTGATTATGTTCTCTTTCCTGAAATCTCCGAATGTGTTAAGTGGCCATGGAAAATTTATTCTGAGAATTCAGAAATTAAGTAGACTCGTTTAAGTAATCGCTCACTCCCCCATCACATGGTTCAGCTGAAGGAACGTCATCCTCAAATTGTATTTCCCCGCAGCAACAGAAGTATTCCAACAAAATTAACTCAGAACGGGAAATCTTCTTTAAGGTTTATTTTGTTATCAAGCTTTTCTTCAACATTTATTTCTGCTGCCAGGTGGATTAAATTTCCTTCCACATATATGGCTTTGTATGGTTTGGTGGGACAGGCAAACTCGCAGGCTCCACAGCCGACACAGTACTGGTTCCTTACTTCGGGGATCTTCAGGTTATTCTTATACGGCACCATATGTACAGCCTTGGTGGGACAATGTTCCGAACAGGCACCGCAGGCAGTCCCTTCTGTCTCTACAATACAATTCTCTTTCACAAATGTCGTCTTCCCAACCTGAGTGATCTTCTTTTGCTCAACATTCAAAGGCTTGATTGCGCCAGTGGGACAAACCTCACCGCATATCGTGCATTCAAAATTGCAGAAGTTGGTGTTGTAATCCATATAAGGCTGGAGAATTCCAAGCACTCCGTATTCAAGGAAAGAAGGTTGGAGAACTTTTGTGGGACAAGCTGATACACACAAATTACATGCGGTACAGTTGTTCTTAAAATCTGATATTCGAATGGAACCGGGAGGACTCGAAACCGATTTCCTGACAATAGGTTTAGTGCTTTCTTTTTTAGGAATAATTTTAACCTGGGAGTAAGTGAACCCTGTTAACCCGATTAAATAAATAAGAGTTTTGGATACAAAATCGCGCTTTGAAGTATCTACATCCTGAAGCACGGGTGGTGCTTTTCTAAAAGTATTCTGATATGAGATCGAAACAGAAGGACAAACATCAATACAGGTGTAGCAGTCGATGCACCTGTCGAAATCTATTACCTTATTTTCATCATCGATACATTCTGATTTGCAGACAAGCTTACAGGCTCCGCATCCCTCACAGGAAGCCTGATCAATTTTAAGTTTGTAAACTGATAACTTTGAGATGAGTCCCAGCAGGGTTCCTACAGGACAGATTGTATTGCAATAAAGCCTGCCCCGCGTATAAGATAAATATACTATCACCAGTAAAAATATGAGCGGGAACAGAACTAGCAGGTTAGGAAAGTTTTTTATCTCAACAGGATAGAGGAAAAAGATATTAAGCTTCTCAAGTGAAAAAGCGAGAGCATTGTTAATCCCCGCAGTAAGAGGATTAAAAATGCCGGTAAGAATTCTTCCGAAGTTGCTGTAGGGATCAAGAAGATTAACAAATAGGATGAACCCAGAAAGAAAAGAGATCAGGGTTATCCCCAGTACGGAGTACCTTAGCCAGTTGTTTGCTTTCCGGTAAGTATACTTTTTTCGGCCCTTAACTTTTCTTCTAACTCGCGAAACAAAATCCTGAAGTGTGCCGATCGGGCAGACGCTGGAGCAGTAAACCCTTCCCCAAAGAATCACTGTAAGTAATACAATGATAAACCCGGATGCGATCAGCGCCGGAATTTTTATGAAATTTATTGCGGAAGGAACAAATTGAATAAATAATATAGAATCAGAGACTACCGGGGGTATAAGCTGGGCAATATCCAGGAAGATTATAGCGGTAAGCAGAAAAAACAGGACAGACACTGTTCTTCTGATCTTAGATAAAGAATCCGGTTTGAGCCGGTTAAAATATTTTTTTGTAAATAGAGAGGCCATCAAGCTGCATCGTGCCTATGTGCATATCATTAGCAATTTTTATGTGATCGATATCTGAAGGATCTTTTCCGAATAACCTCGCAGCGGCAGCGTCTGCAGCCACAATATCTGTAGATACAAGGAGTGATTTCATAGTAACAACGTCAGCCTTTGAAACTCCCCTGGGACCGTTTCTCTTCATAACATTATAAGCATCAACAATTGTAAGATCAGGTTTCCTGAAAGCAGCAAAATCGGCAATGCACTGATTAAGATCGTTCTGATGCCAGTATCCCCGGTCCCACACAATCCCCATCAGATTTTTCATCCCGCAAGTTAATTCAGTAGACCCGTGATGCTTTAATATAGGAACATTTATGAATACATCGGATTCAAGGATAAGCTCATGTACTTTTGCCCGCTTTAGCTTCTTGCCCTGTTTAACAATAACATCCTGATAATAAGATTCACTTTCACCTGAAACTACTTTTGCCTTCGCATCTTTCGCCGCTCTCTCAATCCCGCTGTCTGCGTATGTCTTTTTCCAGTTATCGCAGGTATGGTCGAATACATAAACATCCTTCGCACCTGCATCATAACAGTGCTTAATTATACGGTTAACAAGTGAAGGATTGGTATTTCCTGCTCTTTCAGGACCAACATCCCAGCCTATGTTGGGTTTCACAACTACCGTTTGTCCCGCTTTAACAAAGTTCCTCATACCTCCGAAAGCCTTAATTGCTTCATCGAACATAGCATCCGGTTCGGCGCCTTTTATTGCAGCCAGCTGATATTTAATATTCTGAAATAATGTTGAAGGGAAAAGAGACGATAAATTTCCTAAAGAGAGCGCCGCTCCGCCTATTAATCCAGCCTTAAAAGTTGAACCTATAAAATCCCGTCGTTTCATAATTCTCCCCGAAAAGATATTCAACCAAAAAATATTGCTTTTAAGGATGATTATCAATACGAATTAGTTGTACCAGAGGTTTTGTTTTTCCTGCGCACGCTGTATCAGCTTTACAAGCATTTCGTCAATGTTCATATTCCGCTTTTTGATAAATTGATCCGTCCGAAAATAATACAGAACTTGTCTAAAGCTGATAAAGAGTATTTTCACAATTATGGGTCACAATATTCACCGGAAGTTTGTTAACTTTGGTACCTGAGTAATGATCATATTTTTATTAAAATAATTCCGGAAGTTCACGAATATGAAACCTGTCTACCTTCGTAAAGAATCAAATAATATTACCAGGAAAATTATGCTGGATATGGCCTACCTTGCCAGCCATAAGAAAATAAGGATGCCTAAACGCTTATATGAGGAAGGACTTTATTTCTACTTTAAGAAGAATGAAACCATTGATAAATATTTCTTAAGTAAAGATAAGATTAAGAAGGAAGACGAGTTTCATTTCTTCTTCGACTTCCCTTTCAAGGACAATCAGGTAGAAGGGGTTAGTATTGAAGATTGAAAATCACAGAAGAAAAACTGCTGTAGATCCGGATAATCAAGGGAAACAGTATCAGCCTCTCGCCCCTAACCAGTCAGTCCGGTTCAAAATCTTCAAGGGAAAATATTATTAGAGGAAGGGGCAGCCGTTAAGGATCCTTCTGTTGGTCGGGGATAATGGGAGAATTTATTCGGATTCGGTGCTTTGTATATCTATTATTTCGTAATCAGGGTGGCCGCTTCTTACTCTCATACTGCTCGTTTGGAATTCAGATGACTGACCCTTTGGAAGGTAGCCTATCATTGCCCTGATAGTATCGAGACCCGACTGGTAAACAACCTCAACATTGTTAAAATCTTTTTCGCTTATGTTTGTAATAGTACCCTTTATCACTGCGTATTTTGGAGGAGCTGTAATAGGACCGCTGATATCCATACCCGAAGCCTGGGATACAACTACCTGGTCTTTAACTTTAAAGTTTTCGGGCTTATGCGTATAAAAATATATTCCGGCACCAACCGCGACAAAGAATAGAAAATATAAGATCTTTTTCATATCCCGTTCCTTTTTGTAATTAATATAATAAGAAAATATGAGATTTCGGCGTCTTATAATTCATCAGTCTTGTAGGATATTATGGGACGGATTCCTAAAGTTTTTCCCACAGAAACTCAAGCAGGAATAATGTATTACCTTATCAAACAACAAAAGTTAACCGGACTCTCAAAAAAGCATACAGCATAGCGTAGGTTTAGCCCCCAATTTCATCGCCTGACGGTCTGATTTTTCTTCTCCCATAGTTTCTATCGCCCTTGTGTAAAATAGTTCTCCTGGGTGAAATACCTTATTTACAGACAATACCCCTTGGTATACTTAATCAAACTGAAGCGTAGAGTTATACAATTCTTTCAAGAGGCATCAGGTACAGCCTTATCTCATCATCTTTTTTTGTTACCTGTTGATTAAAATCCTGAACCTTGGAGATCAGTTTATTAAGACTCTTCTCCTCCGGGAAAGGGAGTAACCTTACTGAATCGTGACCCGGAAATGTTCTTGTTCCGAGATGGGGTAAAGCTCCGTGACTCTTCCCCAGCACGCTCTCCCATTTTATATATGAATCGATTTCAAGCTCGTCAAGGAGTGCTATAATTCTATCATCAAGCACGTCATGGTAAGCTAAGAATGCAACTTTCATTTGTTTCCCTCCGATGCAGGTAATTCATTAATTCCCCTGTCTTTTTTTGAAGCAGACCTTCTGAAAATTTTATTAAATATCTTAACAACAGAAAAATCGTCGAATACTGTATAAACAACGGGTACAATAAACAGGGTCAACAGGGTTGAAGTTATAAGTCCTCCTATTACCGCCTGTCCCATTGGTGAACGGAATTCAGAACCTTCACCGAACGAAAATGCAACCGGCAGCATTCCAAAAATCATTGCGAAGGTGGTCATTAGAATAGGCCTCAGCCTAGTCTGCCCTGCCTGCAGGGTGGCATCCCATCTTTCCATTCCTCTTCCTCGAAGAACATTAATATAATCCACCAGCAGGATTCCATTCTTGGTGACGAGTCCCATCAACATTATTATTCCGATCATCGACATAACCGACATCGAACTTCCGAAGGCAAGCAGTGCGATTACCGCTCCTATTATCGCCATCGGCAGTGAAAGCATTATTGAGAACGGGTAAACTATACTTTCGAACTGCGATGCAAGCACCAGGTAAACGAAGATGATTGCCAGGGCCAGAGATAAAAGGATGTTGCCGAATGATTCAGCCTGCTGCTGCCCGCTTCCTGCTACCTGAATGTTATATCCAGGTGCCAGATCGATCTGACTTATTCTCTTCTGAGCGTCCCCAAGAACCTCTCCCAGCAGCCTGTCTGAGAGGTTAGCTTCAATCCTTATTTCACGCTGCCTGTCGTATCGGTTAATCTTAGAAGGGCCGGTACCTTTATTAATAAAAGCAACTGCATCAAGAGGTATGAGAACACTCCCTCCTGTACTGGTTTTGTTTTTGCTTTTAAGTGTAAGGTTCGCTATACCGCTTATTGTATTCCTGTTCGATTCTTGTACTTTGACTCTTACGTTGTACTGCTCTCCGCCTTCTTCGAACTTTGTAGCATCAACGCCGTCAACCATAGCCCTGAGTGCAGTCGCAATTACAGCCGGGTCTACTCCCAACGCTGCTGCTTTTTGCCTTTCTACAGTAACGCGGACCTCGGGCTTGGAGGTTTCAAGTGAACTTTCAACATCCACAGCACCCGGAGTAGTTTTTACTATATGTTCAACTTTATCGGCATAATTCTTAAGCAGAGTCAGATCTTCACCCCTCACACTAAAGATTACGGGTTTCTGTCCGCTGCCGGGACCATTCTGAATACCGAAACTGATATTCGCAGATGGTATCATAATTTTCTTTCTCAGCTCTTCCATAAAGTCGAATACGCTGTAGTCACGGTCATTCTTGCTTACAAGTTTTACAAGAATATTACCAATATTTACAGGATCATTACCTGCCCCGATTGTTGTTAAAACATTCACCACACCAGGTTTTTTTTCAACTATAGATTCAATCTGCTGAGCAATGCTGTTGGTCTTTTCAAGCGAACTGCCGGGGGCAGCATCAATAGTAATTGTAAATTCCCCCTGGTCCTGTCTCGGAAAGAACTCAGAACCGAGCAGTCCCATCAGCATTATACTTAGAACAAAAACAACAATAGATCCTATCACAACAATCAGCCTGTGACCGAGCGACCAGTTCAGGGCCGATCTGTATTTTCCGCTGAGCCATTCGATAAAGTGATTAAAATAATAAAGTGTTTTCTCTATTATGTTCCCTTTCGGCGAAAGGCTTTCGTCTTCCCTCTTAAGCCAACGTGATGAAAGCATCGGGGTCAGACTGAATGCCACGAACAGGGAAATCAGCACTGCTATTGTAACAGTCATTCCGAATTCATAAAAGAATCTTCCAACAATACCCGGCATAAACGCCACAGGAACGAATACGGCAACCAGGGTAAGAGTTACTGCCATCACTGCAAGTCCTATCTCTTCAGTAGCCGACTTCGCTGCTTCAATGGGTGACTCCCCTTCGGACATATGCCGGTATATATTTTCAATTACTACAATAGCGTCATCAATCAGTAATCCAACTGCAAGTGATAAAGCCAGCAGCGACATCACGTTCAGCGTGAACCCGAGTGCAGCCATCAGTATAAAACTTCCGATAATCGATGTCGGCAGCGCGAATGCACTTATGATAGTTGCCCGCAGGTTTGCCAGGAAAAAATAAATGACGATTACCGCAAGCAGCGCTCCGTAAACAAGATCAAAAAGAACATCGTTTATAGAGTGTTTGATAAACTCGCTGTTGTCCCTCGCTACTGTAATATGGTAATCTTTAGGTATTTCTGTCTTTAGTCTGTCAAGTTCCTTCTTAACACTTTCAGCGACCTGCACTGTGTTGCTGCCCGATTGTTTCCTTAGATCGAGTCCAACGGCCAGGTTACCATTCAACCTGGTGATACTGGTTTTTTCTTCTGTAGTATCGGTCACAGTTGCCACGTTGTTCAGGTATATATTCTGACCATTTCGGGATGAAACGATTATATTCCTGAACTCGTTAACTTTATCAAGCTTACCCATCGTTCTTAATATATACTGTCTGTTTCCCTGCTTGATTGTTCCGCCGGGGATCTCAACATTGGCACTTGCCACACTTTGTACTACATCATTGATTGACAGGTTATATGCATGGAGCCTGTCGGCATCAACTGCAACAAGAATCTCTCTTTCCGCGCCTCCGACAAGAGTAACAGAACCAACACCTGATATATTCTCAAGACGTTTCTTAATTACATCCTTGGTAAAGGTCGTAAGTTCTTTTTCTGTTCTGCTTCCCGATACGGTTAATGTTAAAATGGGCTGACTGGAGGGATCAAATCTCTGGATTACCGGCTCATCAACATTATCAGGAAGCTGTGATCTTACGGCTGCTACTTTTTCGCGTACTTCCTGAGAAGCTATCTCACCTTCTACTTCAAGTTTGAATTGAATGGTAACAATTGATACTCCCTCCTGGGAAGTCGATGTTATATGATCAACACCCGCTATGGGATTAACTGCATCTTCAATAATCTTGGTGACATCAGACTCAACCTGCTCGGGTCCGGCCCCCGGCAGTACAGTCGTAACCGTTACTACAGGAATGTCAACATCAGGAAACTGATCCACATTCAGTTTAATAAAAGAAAATAATCCCAGTACAAGAATCGCAAGGATTATCATAGTCGTAAATACTGGTCGCTTTATCGATACATCTGCTAATTTCATTTAACGCTGTCCTTCAAGGTCAATATTTATTTTATGATGGAAACTGTCGTACTGTCAGATAGGTTGTTCATACCTGCTGTTACTACTGTATCGCCTTCCTGCAGTCCGTTTGTTATCTCAGTACTGTTCTCATTAGTTAATCCGACTTTAACATCTACAGCAACAGCTTTTTTATCGACGATCTTATAGACAATGTTTTTATCATTTTCAAAAATCATTGCCTGAGTTGGAACAACAAGTACATTTTTCTGCGATGCAAGGGTAATATCAACGTTTACAAACATACCGGGTTTATACCAGTTGTTTTTTGTGTTATTAAACTTTGCCTTAACCTGGAAAGACCTTGCATCAGATGAAGCCGACCTTGATATCTCAGATATTCTGCCGGTAACAGCTCTCTCTCTATTGAATTCGGAATATATTTTGACCGAATCATTCAGGTTCAAATTAGCTACTTCACCTTCTGTTACGTAAAATTTAAGGATCATCTGCCCTATATTCGCCACAGTTGCAAGCTGCATACCCGGAGTAACCCAATCGCCTATATTAACGTTCAGATCAGTGACCATACCATTTATAGGGGATTCAAGATCCACAGTACTTTTTGATGCATCGAAATTTGCTTTCGCCACTTCATATGCTGTCTGTGTCTGGTCGAGCTGCTGCTGCGAAATTGCACCATCTTTATACAAAGCCTGCATTCTTTCATAATTTTTCTTTGCGTTCTCATAGTTGGCCTGAGCCTGAAGATAATTCGAAGTAGCACCAGAGCGGTCAAGCAGAATTAGTATCTGCCCTTTTTTCACGTAACTGTTCACCTGTGACTTAATATCAATGACTCTCTCAGCAATTTTGGATACGATCGAAGCCTGCTCAACTCCTTCAAGCGTACCCGAATATGTTTTACTCTCGGAGATCGTCTGCTTTTCAACCTGTGTAACCTCAACGGGAACCGCTTCTTCAACTGAAGCATTCTGCTGTCCCGACTTATTCCCGCAGCCCTGGATCAACAGCATCACTAACGCTATAATTGATAAATACTGGATAACTATCTTAATCATCAGGAATTTTCTCCTTTGGTTTTTGCTTTCATTTGGTAATTATTCCTAAAATCTTTTCCCATTCTGTCTTTGCTACCAGGAAATCGTATACAGCTTTCTCGTAGTTAATCCTTGTCTGGGTAAGAGAGTTCTGTGTATCAAGGATTTCAAGCTGTGTGCCTACTCCCTCTTTATATCTTGTCTGCGCTATCTCAAGTGCACGCTGCGCCTGCTGCACACTTTTCTCCTGTGCCTGGATACGGTCTAATGCTTCTTCCATTTTTAATTTTGACTGCATCAGGCCAATCCTTAAACCTGCTTCTGTTTTGTTCTTTGTTACTTCCAGGTTTTCAACGTCTATTTTAGCCTGTTGAATCCTGGCACTTCTCTTAAAGCCGTCAAAAAGTGTATAGGTTAATGACAACCCTACTGTAATTGTGTTTGCCCAATTATAATTGCTGAATTTGAAAGTATTGTCCTGGGTCTGCCAGTCGTAATTGCCGAATGCAGATAATGTAGGAAGATAGGCAGCCTTTTCTATGTTTACATTTTCCTCCAGCATCAGTTTTTGGATTGATAACTTCCGCAGTGCGGGATTTTTATCTTTTAGTATTTCATTCGATCTTTCCATCAGATCAGACGAAACTTTTTCGACCTTAAATTCTCCCTCAACATCAATTGTTGTATTAAGATCAAGTGCCAGCAGGTTCTTTAGAAAGTTCTTTGCCAGCTGCAGATTATTTTTCGCTTCAATCAGCATAGGTTTAACATTGGCCAGCTGAACTTCTGCCCTCAGGTAATCATATTCTGATGCAGCGCCCTGTTTATACAATGCTCCGGTGTTTTCATAATTTGCCTGGGCCACTTTGTAACCCTGCTCGTTAACATCAACCAGTTTCTTCGACAGCAGAACATTGTAAAAACTCTCTTTTACCTGGGCAATAACCTCATCTTTTGCTGATTCATTTGACAGATCAGAAAACTTTGAATACTTCTTTGCAATGCTTATTGCAGTTCCCAGACGGGGATCAAAAATTGTCTGCGACAGCGTTACCCCCAGGTTATAACTGTTCTTCGCTCCAATTGAGAATGTGAGCGTATTTGGAGATGGATTGAAAGGAGTATTTGGTGGAATAAAAAGCACAGGTGACTTAAGGTTGCGCGTATATTGCCCGCTGAAACTCAGTTTAGGCCATGCACCTGAATAGGCCTCTGTAATCTGTTCTTCGGCTTTTTGTACACTTAACTGAGCAATTTGTATATCATAATTTTTCTGAAGTGCAATTGAAACAGCTTTATCTAGGGTCAGCACAAGGTCCACACTGTCTGCCTGGGAATAAACATTTGACGCAGCCAGTATTATTCCGGCAAAGATGGATATCAAAATATTTTTCATTCCTTTTCCTGTATTGGTCATTTTCTATTTTTTTCCAGTCCCCTTATAATCAGGTTTAACAAGTTCATTTTTTTTCGTCTATTCTCATTGAAGTAATTCTCATCGTAATGCGACATCCTCTGCTTGTGATACTCCCAGTGTTCTATAGAGGATGACATATCAATCAGATCCTCTGCAAGCTGTTTTGAATCATGCTCAATGAATTCATTGTCGCGTATCCCTTTCTCAAGAATATCCTGTATTATAATTTTCTGCCGACTGATAGATACATCATACCGCTTTGCTATTCGCTGAACTATTTCTGCCTGCATCGATGTCACCAGTTGATAAGAGTTAACTTTATCACTCCAGAAATCCGAAGTAAGCTGTACATACTTCCTCAACTTTTCAGAGGCTCCGTTTTCTTCCGCTAAGCTTAACTGCAGAGTGTTGAAGTATTCTTCAGCATCCATTTCTATAATACCACAGAGGATGTCCTCCTTATTAGCAAAATAATGATAGAGAGAATTCTTCTTCATACCTACAAGCTCACCGATATCATCCATGGTAGTCTTGCTGAAGCCGTATCTTGCGAAGACGCTGCAGGCGGCTTGTAGTATTTGTTCTTTTTTGTTCTCTTTGGCATCCATAAGTATGTTCATGTTGATTCCCGATGGGAATCTTTGCTTCGGGTTACAACCTGTTTGTTACCACCCACAGTTTATCGAACTTTGGAAATAATTGTTCGAAACATACCAATTTTGAATCTTCAATAAAATACCTTCTATATTATCATATGACGGAGAGCATAAATTCCGTGCTTTTGTACTCGAAAGTCAGTTGATTTTGAGAATATGAGCACTCCTTCTTTCTCATTTATAATAATTATCACATATTAAGACTAAGATATCAACCTAAAACAACTTATATCAACGCTGGCATTTTAGTTGATTTTTTAGAAAGGCATCAATCGATTGTAACAGCAATTCATCCTTCTTTTTAAAAGGTTCAATGAAAGCCGAATTGAGGAATAAAAATTCAGGTAATTCATTATTCCAGAAAAATTTCTGGAATTACCTGACAAAACCACGTTTCGGCATTTTCAAAAAGTTCCTTTTTTCTTTTCTGCTAATCTCCATTGCCCCCCTCCTTGTCTTCGTATTCCTTACACTTATGAATATAAGTTCGGTGCGTAGCGATATCATTCAACATGTGAAAACTGATATCGACCAGAAGTCCGAGGAAACTATGGAAGTTCAGGCTGTGCTTACAGCAAAAGCTGTAGAAAGATTTCTGAGACAATGCGAGAACGATTTAAGGCTGCTGAAACAATCTGATTTTACCCCGTATGATTTTCTCCAGTTCAGCAAACAACATCAATCTGAGATATGGATAAGAGAGGGCACGAATGAAAAGCCTTCTGAAGTTCATCTCCAGATACCGCTTTATAAAGAAATATCTTTTATTGATGAAACGGGACAGGAAAAGATCAAGGTGAAGAACGGGAAGGTACTTCCTTCCGAACTCCTTAAAAATGTCAGGAATCCCCGCAACACTACTTACCTTATTGAAACTTACTTCAACGAGACAAAGAAACTAAAAGACAATGAGATTTATGTTTCTCATCTCGCAGGGTTTCATGTCAGCAAAAGAGACCAATTGGGGAAAGCTTCATCTCCGGAAGCAAGTGTGGAGGGAAAGAAATATGACGGCGTAATAAGATTCTCAACCCCGGTTTTCAGCAGAGATAAGTTCCTTGGTATTCTTGAGATTGCTCTTGATCAGCGGCATCTTATGGAATTTACCCAGCATATTCTGCCAAACAATAAAACCTTCACCGTTTTCCCTGTTTATTCTTCTGGTAATTATGCGTTTATGTTCGATGACAGGGGCTGGATAATAACTCATCCAAAGCTGTGGGACATACCCGGAGTGGATAAAAATGGACGGATGGTTCCTGCGTATACAAGCCATTCATCCATGGAGGAAATAAACAAGGGGTTGATTCCCTTTAACCTGGATTCGGTAGGATTTATTGATAAGTCGTACCCTTTTGTGGCATCGGAGATCAGAAAAAAACATTCTGGTTCTGTTACCACTACTAATGCTGGCGGTATTAAAAAGATGATGTCGTATGCCCCGGTATTGTATAACAGGGGGGTTTACTCGCGCTATGGAATTTTCGGCGGAATAACAATCGGTTCTAATATTGAACGATTTCACACAGCTTCCAATGAGATATCCGCTGAGATGGATAAGACTGTTTTGTTTTTCAGGAATAATATTATCTGGATAATTCTTTTAACTTTTATATTGTCGGCTATTATATCATGGTTTGTATCGCGGCATTTCACAAAGCCCATCCTTGCCATCACCGAAGGTGCAAAAAGCCTTGCAGAAGGAAAATTCTCCCGTCCGGTTGATATTAACCGAAAGGACGAGATCGGTTTTCTCGGAAATTCATTCAATTACATGGCTGAGGAACTGAAAACCAAAAACCGGGAACTTGTAAGCTCGGTTGATGAATTGAAAAAATCAAAAAATGAAGTTGAGACCTATGTAAGCGACCTTGAGTACCAGCTGAAAATATTTAAAAGCATCCTGCGGATAAGCAATATTCTGGGTTCAACTTTTGATCTGGGTCGCATACTTAAATACATACTTCATAACACAGTTGAACGATTCGGGTTTGACAGGGCCATACTTTACCTTCTGGATGATAATGAGAAACACCTTGTCTGCAGGGAAGTTTTCGGCTTCACTGCTGAGGAGGAGAAAAGGGCAAGGACATCAAAGTATCATCTTCAGCACTACGACTGCATTGAAACAAAGGTTGCAAATACAGGTAATATTATTTTCGTTGATGATATAAATAAATATCCGGAAGCTACTGAACTTGACAGGAAAATAAGAAAAATATCAGGAAGTAAATCCTTCGTATTTGTTCCTTTGAGAGTAAGGGAAAAGATAATCGGAATACTCGGGGCCGATAAGCTTAAAACAAAAACAAAGATCTCCGAGCTGGATGTTAGTTCACTTCAGATACTTGGGAACCAGGCATCCAGGGTTATTGAGAGTACAAGGCTGATGAATGAGATTATCATCCAAAAGAACTTCAATGAGGATATTCTGAAGTTTATGCCGGACGGTGTGATAACAGTTGACCATCAGGGAAATATAAGTAGTATAAATCCAGCGGCCTTAAGCATTCTCCAGGAAGAGGTCAGGCAGATAGTAGGAAAGAATGTGTGGAATTTGTTTTTTTCTGAGCACTCAATGATAGAGGAAATCGGTTTATCACTATCTCGCAATGGTGTCTACCGGGGATATAATCAGGAAATCATCACCGGCGGGAAATCAAAATACATTAACCTTACGGCCTCGCAGATGAATAATCCTTTAGGTGAGGTAAGCGGTACGGTGGTAATCATACAGGATACAACTGAAAAGAAATTGCTGGATGACCAGATTCAGAAAATGGACAGGCTTGCTTCACTAGGCAGGTTTGCTGCGGGTATAGCCCATGAAATTAGGAATCCTTTAACCGGACTGACTCTTTTCCTTGATGACCTTCATGATAAAATAAACAATCAGCCTCAGGTTTCTAAATATATCCAAATGGGATTGGCTGAAGTTGAACGGCTTGAGTCATTTGTAAATGAATTACTCGATTATTCTTCCCCCTCCAGGCGAAAGCCGGCACTGAAAAATATCAACTTCCTCATTGAAGCAACTCTTCATTTTATCGATAAACAGTGCAGAAATTCCAAAATTATGGTAAGGACTTCATTAACACCGGATATTCCGGAGATCCTTATTGACCAGGAAAAAATAAGACAGGCTCTGTTAAATATTCTGCTGAACGCGATTTACGCAATGCCGGAAGGCGGAGAACTTCTCATTAAAACGGGTTATAAAAAAAGTAAACAGAACAGGTTCTTCAAACTTTCCAGTGATGAAATCATGAGGAACGGGTGGGTGGAAATCAGCATCTCAGATTCGGGACAAGGAATACCTGTGGATATCATCGATAAAATTTTTGATCCCTTCTTTACAAACAAAAAAGGAGGCACAGGGTTGGGACTTTCAATTACACAGAATATTATTTCCGAGCACAAGGGTAAAATTAAAGTATCTAATTCGAAATATGGCGGTGCAGTTTTTACTATATTGCTGCCTGTTACACCAGTTTTGAAGGAAGAATTATTAGTCAAGGAGAATTAGCATGAGCTCAAAGACGATACTTATTGTTGATGATGAAGAATTTATAAGGCTCAGCCTTCAGCAGATTCTCTCAGAAGAAGACTATTATGTGATACTCAATGAATCAGGGGCCGAAGCACTTAAAACTATTAAAGATGAAGAAATTGACCTGGTCTTACTCGACCTCAACCTTCCTGATATGAGCGGCATTGATATTCTCAGGCAAATCAGACAGCTGCAGCCGAATATATTAACAATAATTATGACGGGTTTTGCGTCTGTTGAGTCGGCCGTAGAAGCAATAAAGCTTGGGGCTTATGATTATATCAAGAAGCCGTTCAAGGCCGATGCAATTAAGCTTATTACAAAACTTGCCCTGGAGACACAGGCTCTTAAGAAAACAGTTTCAGAATTGATTGAGCAGAAACTTCAGGGGAAGAGCATCGAAAGCATAGTCGGCGAATCTCCCGAAATAAGCAACGTAAAAACCCAGATTGTCGAGTATGCAAGGCACGATTCAGCAACGGTACTGATCACAGGCCAAAGCGGGACCGGGAAAGAACTTGTAGCCTCAGCACTGCATCATCTCAGCAGCCGCAGGGATAAAGAATTCATTGAAATAAACTGTGCATCTATTCCTGAAAATCTGCTTGAGAGCGAGTTGTTCGGTTATGAAAAAGGAGCTTTTACAGACGCAAAGGCGAGTAAAGCAGGACTCCTGGAAAAAGCAGACGGAGGTTCTTTATTCCTTGATGAAATAGGTGAGATGAGTCCTCTCCTTCAGGCCAAGCTGTTACGGGTAATCGAGAATAAAAAGTTTATGCGTCTCGGCTCCACAAAAGAACTGAGCTCCGACGTCCGGATTATAGCAGCCACAAATAAGAACCTTAAGGATGCTATTGCCAATAAGAATTTCAGGGAGGATCTGTATTATCGGCTGAACGTGCTTCGCATTGAAATGCCTCCTTTAAATTCCAGGGACAAGGATATAGTGCTGCTTGCAAATTATTTCCTCAAGAGCTTCGCCAAAAAGTTCAATAAAAAAATAACGGGCTTTTCCAATGAAGCAATTGCACTTTTACTAAGATATGAATGGCCTGGAAATATAAGGGAATTGAAAAATATTGTCGAACGCATCTGCATTCTTCAGAAGCAGCCCGTTGTTGAGGAATTCCATCTACCGGCGGAACTCACGTCTGCAGCTGAGAAGACCGGCCGCAGTATCAAAAGTGATAAACCTTTTGAATCCTCTTTTGAGGAGATTATCCGCGAGACTGAAATCGACCTCATTAAAAAAGCATATGAACTGAGCGGTAATAATACTTCACAAACTGCACGCCTGCTGAAGATTCCCCGTGAAACCCTTCGATACAAGCTGGAAAAGTATAATATCAGCAATGGTGAAATTTAGCCGGATATGGCGAACATTCACCAGTTCCTCCTTTCACCGATGTCTTATTACTTAATTATAATGGTTATTTCCCTTCTTTAAAATGTATCTCCGTGGCATTTCGTTTGAACCTGCCAGGTATTCGAAGATAATTTCGAACTTGTTTAATTTTTTAGGAGGTAACATGAGAAAATTGTTTATTCTGCTATCTGTCTGCATGTTCATCGGGTTAACAGGCAGCACTCTTGCACAGATCAGTCTTTCGGGTGATCTGCAAGTCCGGGCACGCGATGATATAAAAGACAATGGTGACTACGGCGGCTACACCGATGATCTTTATTATATGCTGCGCGCAGGACTAAATGTAAGTGCTGAAATCGGTGATGGTTTTTTCGGTAAAATGAGACTCGAGCACTACAATTATGCAGGGTATATTTATACGGCCCAGAGCGGACTAGATAATTATAGTGATGCTCCCGTCATTCCGGGTTCGAATGATATTATCGCCCGCCCTACAGTTAACTTCACCCAGCTATACCTTGGAGTTAACCGTCCACAATGGGGTGTTGAAGCAGGTATTTATCCTATCAATGGCCTTGCAAATCCGATACTCGACATCCATTATATGCCGAATATCATGGTCGATATTCCATTTCTTCTTTACCGCCTGAACACACTTACAGGAATATCAGGCTACGTCTCTGCGGGTCCCGGCAAGATAAATCTTTTCGTAAGTAATGACTTTAACGGTAGTTATGCTGAAGATATTAATGGAAATGATCTGCTGAATAAACAAGACTCATATACAGTAGGCGCATATTATGATTTCAACGTGGCCGACTGGAATATTCAGCCCATCGGCATAATAAGCGTTGCTTCCGATTCAGTTCCTAAACCTGTTTCTTATGGAATTAATGTTGGTACACCCGACTTTTCCGGAGTCAAGCTGGCTGTAGATGCAGCAGCAACATCACAGACCGAATCAGGAACTGCAAATTATAATGGCTATCTTGTCAGGATAAAAGCAGAAGTAAAGCCTGGCTTCGGTTCACTTCAGGCCTGGTTTGATATAGCAAAACGAACGGATAAAGATGTTCCCCTATCTAATGAAACGCTGGGTGATGTGGACCATAATTATACATATCTCTGGCTGCTTTATAACATTCCTATTATGACCTCAGGAACATGGTTCACTGACAATGACACCGAGAATAAGAAGGATTACAGAGAAGGTAGATACCGATTTATTTCCGAAGAAAGATTTTACAAGATACAAAATTGAACTCCTCTTCTCAATGTCATTTAAATAAAAAAATTTAGGTGCTGATATGAAATTATTTAAACTATTAACCGGTTTTCTCGCAATACTACTGGCTGTAGGATTAAGCAGCTGTGGTAATAAAGAATCCGGTCCTATTAAAATTGGGGTACTTCTTCCCCTCACTGGTTCCCAGGCGAACTTCGGAGAGATGGAGAAAAACTCTTATGAGATGGTTAAGGAAAAGGTTAATGCCGAAGGCGGAATTAAAGGAAGAATGCTGGAATTCGTTTATGAAGATGATACAGGAAAACCTGACGTCGGAAGATCCGGAGCCGAAAAGCTGATAAACGTCAATAAAGTTCCCCTGATCACTGGCGGATACAGTTCATCTGTTACATTTGCAGCCTGTGCTGTTGCACAGCAGAACCGAATTCCATTCCTGGTGTGTACCGGATCGGTAGATAAAATTACTGAGCCGGATGCGTTCAACCTTACTACAAATGACGGTGATAAGTTCTATATCTACCGCGTAAATCCCCCGGTTTCTGAATATGCATCAGGACTTGAAAGCTTGCTTACGCAGGTTGTTCATCCAAAAAATGTATACATACTACATGAGAATACAGCTTTCGGAACAGAGGGTGCAGCATCATTCAAGAAGACCTGTGAAAAACTTGGTTTTAATGTAATAGATGTAAAATCCTACTCAGCAGGAGCGGTTGATTTTAAACCACTGCTTCAGAACGTTAAAAAAGCAAATCCCGATATTGTATATATGATATCATATGTAATGGATGCGGCTTTGCTGATGAAACAGGCTCGTGAGATCAACTTTACTCCAAAACTCTATATCGGTGCCGGAGCTGGGTTCACAATGCCCGCATTTAAAGATAATGCAGGAAATGCATCCAATCGCGTTCTTTCAGCTACATTATGGCACCAGACCCTTCCCATTCCTGGTGCTTCAGAATATTATGATAACTACATAAAGAAATATGGCGGTGATGGTCCCGATTACCATGGTGCAGAAGCCTATGCTGCCGGACAAGTAGTAGCAGAGATACTGAAAAATACCGACGACTACTCCTCAGAAGGACTAAAGAAGGCCCTTGATAAGGTTGATATGAAGACGGTTTTCGGACCAGTCAAGTTCGCTTCATACGACAAGAAAATCCATCAGAACAAAATGGATACCTATGTTGTTCAGTGGATTGACGGCAGTCTGAAGCTTGTATGGCCTAAGGACCTCGCCAATGCACAGTTTGAATACCCGGTCAACTGGGACGTTGTCTGGAACAAGTAGTTCCGGCTGATTATGTTTAACTAAAATAAGGCAGAGGATGGATCTAATACTTCAGTCGCTTATCTACGGACTCCTTATAGGCGGACTCTATGCAATAATCGGAATAGGGATGACCCTTATAATGGGCGTGCTGAATATTATAAACCTTGCTCACGGCCAGATTATGATGGTAGCAATGTACCTGACGTGGGTTATGTGGCAGTTTGTCGGCCTGGATCCATACCTTTCAATTTTTATAACTATCCCCGCGGTTTATTTTTTAGGAAAAGGTATAAGCAGGTACCTGCTGTTTCCTCTCATTAAAAAAGAATCGATACTGCCTGAAAACCAGGTATTGATGACTGTGGGGATAGGAATGGTTCTGGTTGAACTGGCCCGCTCAGTTTTCTCCAGCGATTACCGTTCTGTAAGAACAAGTTACACTGATGAGGCATGGCACCTCGGTAATATATCTTTAAGTGTACCACTGGTAATCGCTTTCCTGATAGCAATCGTTTTAACAATTGGACTTTTCATACTACTGACAAAAACCGATTTGGGAAGATCAATTCGCGCAACAGCGCAGGATAGAGATGCGGCAACTTTAATGGGCATTAGTGCGAAAAAGATAACAATCTTAACTTACGGGCTTGGCAGCGGATTGGTCGCCGCTGCAGGAACTCTCCTACTTCCCGTCTATTATCTTTTTCCTGATGTCGGCCCTATCTTTACGGTTAAGGCTTTTGTTATCACAATACTGGGCGGGCTAGGTTCACCAATAGGGGCTATAGCGGGAGGACTTGTACTCGGAATTGCTGAAACTTTCGGCGCTACTCTATCTCAGTATGGGATATCGTGATGCCGTAGGTCTCGTTATATTTCTTCTGGTGCTGGTGTTTCTTCCCGGCGGCATTAAACAATTAACTAAAATTTAGGTACGATGATGGCGAAGGAACAACCTGCCAGGGCTTTCAGAATTACGAAGGTTGAATGGATTATCATCGGAATCTCATTAATCCTACCTATTATATTCGATTTCTCCCCTTACTTCCAGGGACTGCTGATATTCATAATGATGTGGGCGATCCTCGGAAGTTCGTGGAATCTTCTTGCGGGTTATACGGGACTCGTTTCATTCGGACACGCTGCATATTTCGGAATCGGAGCATATGCTGCGGCCCTCCCCTTTATGCATTTCGGAATCTCTCCCTGGTGGGGACTTCTTACCGGCGGAATTGCCGCCGTAATTCTCGGCTACCTGCTTGGGATTGTGGTGTTCAGACTGCGCGGGCCCTATTTCGCTTTAGGCACCCTGGCAACAGCAGAAATTCTGAGAATTATTTTCGGTGAAGAAGACTGGCTTACCAATGGACATACAGGTATCCTTTACATGACAACATGGGTTAGCAAATATCCCTATTATTATATCGCGCTTGCTCTTGCGCTGGGAGCGGTCTTCTCCGTTAAATATATAATGAGAACAAAATCAGGATTTTATTTCCTTTCTATTCGTGAAGACGAGGACGCTGCACAGGCACTTGGAATAAATACAAAGAAGTATAAGAATGTCGCTACTGTAATATCAACTTTCTGGGCAGGAATGGCCGGAGCATTTTATATGATTTATATGGGGTTCATCGATCCGGAGGTTGTCTTTGCGCTGCATAATATTTCAATTATTACAATTCTTGTGGGCATCATCGGAGGAGTAGGAACAGTCTGGGGTCCTGCTGTTGGTGCTGTTGTGATGGTGTTTATGCAGGAGCTTTTACGGTCATCTATATTCGGGTTGGCACCAGATTGGTTATCGAGATTCCATTCTCTGGCTTTTGGACTTCTTGTGATATTTGTAATTCTGTACCTTGCGGGAGGGATTGTAGGTGATTGGAAATTAATTTCCCGGAAGTTTAAGCCAGCACGAACGAGGGTAAATAAATGAGTGCGCTTACTATTACGAACTTGACTAAAGTTTTTGGCGGACTAACTGCGGTAAATAATGTCTCCTTCGAAGTGGAAGAAGGAGAAATATTCGGTTTGATAGGCCCGAACGGAAGCGGTAAGACAACCATCTTCAACATGATTAGTCAGTTTTATTCTGTTACTTCAGGAAAGATCTATTTTAAAGGACAGGATATCACAAGAAAGAAAACTTTTGAAATTGCCAGACTGGGAATAGGAAGAACCTTCCAGGTAGTTAAGCCTTTAAAAAGACTTACGGTTGAAGAAAATGTAATGGCTGCTGCTTTTTCACGTGAGCCCACATTTGCCGGCGCGAGAAAGGCCGCCCGTGAAGTACTGGAATTCTGCAGGCTCGATAACCTGGCTGATGTTAAGGCAGGAGGGCTCCCCATTGCCGGAAGAAAACGCCTTGAGATCGCCAGGGCACTTGCAACAAGACCTTTTCTTTTATTGCTCGATGAAACTGCTGCCGGATTAAATCCTTCAGAACTTGATGAAGCGATAGATATCATCAAAAAAATCAGGACAGATCTGGGAATAACAATTGTAATAGTAGAACATATAATGAAGGTAATAATGAGTATAAGCGATAGAATTCACGCTATTGCTTACGGAGCAACTATAGCGCAGGGTACACCGCTGGAAGTTGCTAAAAATCCTACTGTTATTGAAGCCTATCTCGGTTCAGATTATGCAGGAGAGAATAACAATGCTTAGTGTAAAAAATCTGAATATGGGATACGGAGATATGCAGGTATTATGGGATGTCTCATTTGAAGTTAATGAAGGAGAAATAGTAGTGCTTGTGGGTGCTAATGGTGCAGGAAAATCTTCTACTTTAAAAACAATATCGGGATTGTACCAGCCTGACTCAGGCAGCATAGAATTCAAGGGAAAGTCGCTTACCAGTGTCTCCCCTGAAGAAATTATCAAGGAAGGTGTGGTTCATTGTCCCGAAGGACGCCGTTTATTCAATGAAATGACTGTTGAAGAAAACCTGTTTATGGGATCCCTGCATGGAAAGGCAAACAGGAAAGAATGAAAACACTGGAGGAATGTTATACATTATTCCCGAGATTAAAGGAGAGAAGGAAGCAGCTTACTGGTACTTTGAGCGGTGGTGAACAGCAGATGGCGGCAATTGCACGGGGCCTGATGTCTCTCCCTGAACTTCTGATGCTCGATGAGCCAAGTCTGGGTCTTGCGCCGGTGCTGGTTCAGAATATTTTCGAGATAATTAAGGATATAAATAAAAAAGGAATGACCATACTGCTGGTTGAACAGAATGTTCAGATGACCCTTAAATTCTGCTCCCGCGCCTATGTACTTGAGAACGGAAAGATCTCTATCGGCGGAACCGGAAATGAACTGCTAAATAATGAACATGTAAAATCAGCCTATTTAGGTATTTAATTTAAGGAGATAAAATGATAGTCCGTAAATGGATGTCTGAAAATCCAATCGTTATAGATGAAAACGCCTCTCTATCAGATGCTATAAATCTTCTTAAAGAGCATAAAATAAGACGACTGCCTGTGCTTAAAAAAGGTAAGCTTACAGGGATAATTTCAGACAGGGACTTGAAAGAAGCCTCACCTTCCAGAGCTACTTCACTCGATATATGGGAACTTCACTACCTGATGTCGAAGATAAAGGTAAAAACGATAATGACAAAAAATCCTGTTACCGTTACCCCGGGAACTACGATCTGAAAGAGCCGCTATTCTTATGTTTGACAACAAAATCGGCGGTCTCCCGGTATTAAATGAGAACGGTGCTCTCGCAGGAATATTAACAGAGCAGGATGTCTTCAAGGCATTGATAAATATAACAGGGGCAAGGTTCGCCGCGAACAGGATCTCGATTACAATTCCCGATGTACCGGGCTCAATAAAAGATGTAATGGATATAATGAGGAAGCACAATTTCAAATACAACAGTATACTCACCACAGTAGAAGGAGTTGAAGAAGGATCCCGCGAAGTGCTTATAAGGTTCCAGGCTGATAAAGCCGACCTAAAAAAAATCCTGAGCGACCTTAAATCAAAATACGATTCGGTAGAGTTAACTATTGATTAAAGTCTACGTCCTCACTCAAAAGGCTCCTGTAAGAAATGAACCATTTACTTCAGAAGTGAATCCGGATTGAGGTGAACTGCTTCGATATCTTTAAAATCTTTTACAGTTCCTACCTTTAGTTCATATGTAGCCTGATCATCGCACACTATAATTCCCCTGGGATGCAGCTGAAGGGCACTTACCGTCCACATATGATTGACTCCTTCTTCAACAACTTTTGACAGCGCCCTGGCTTTATTTAATCCGCTGATAATTATAACAACTTCTTCTGCATCGAGAACCGTTTTTACTCCTACAGTTAATGCCGTACCTGGAACTTTATCCAGATCATTATCGAAAAATCTTGAGTTAGCGGTTATAGTATCAAAAGTCAGGGTTTTAACCCTGGTTAGAGACCCTAAAGATGAACCAGGTTCATTGAAAGCAATATGTCCATCAGGACCTATTCCACCAACGAATAAGTTTATTCCTCCTGCTTTTGCTATTCTTACTTCATACCCCTCACACTCTTTCTCAAGATCCCTGGCATTTCCATTTAAAATATTGACATTATGCTTATTGATATCGATATGACCAAAAAAGTTATTCCACATAAACGAGTGGTAGCTTTCGGGATGTTTCTCCGGTAATCCAACATATTCATCCATATTGAATGTGGTTACATATTTGAATGAGACAATCCCCTTCTTATTTAACTTAATTAGTTCCCTATACATTCCTAAAGGTGACGACCCGGTAGGTAGTCCAAGCACAAAGTGATTTTTTGCTGAAGGTTTATAGTTACGTATCCTCATTGCAACGTAATTTGCCACCCATTTTGATACCATATCATACGAGGGTTGAATTATAAGTCGCACTTTATTTCTCCTGTTTTATTACAAATCGTAAGATTCGCTTTTTTTTCTTACCAGAATCATCCTGGTTAATTTCCGTTTACACGGTAAGCTTTTTTACCGGACACAACATTACCGTTAATAAGTGTCAGCTCTACACTATAGTCACTATTAAGAACGGCAATATCGGCATCCTTACCCACCGCCAGTATTCCTTTTTTATGATCCAGGTTTAATACTTTCACAGCATTTAATGATGCCATTCTGACAGCTTCAGTAACTTTTGCTCCGGCAGCTTCCACCATATTCCTGATTGCAAGATTAAGTGTGAGTGTGCTTCCTGCAAGTGTTCCGTCTGCAAGAAAGGCCCTCTTATCTTTCATAAATATTTTCTGGTCGGCGAACTCGTATTCTCCTTCGTGCATCCCCCCTGCTCTTATGGAATCGGATACCAGTATAATACCGCTTGCTCCTTTAAGTTTTAATAGAAGTTGCATCACAGCGGGATGGACATGAAGAGTATCAGCTATTAATTCAATTTTGAGTTCATTATGCAGAAGAGAGGCAAGTATTACACTAGGAGTTCTGTGGTGGAACGGCTGCATAGCATTGAAAATATGGGTTACATGTGCGGCTCCATTATCAATAGCATTGAGCACTTCATCATAGCCCGCCATCGAGTGCCCTATTGACAACACGACTCCATCCTGTGCAGCTTCACGCATTACCTTGTCGGCATCCGGAAGTTCAGGTGCAATAGTCATAATCTTAATATAGCCCTTTGACGCGTCCCATATTTTCTTCCATGCTTCAACGCCGGGTTTCCATAAATATTTCTGATTCATCGCCCCCTTAAGCTGTTCATTAAGGAAAGGCCCTTCCATATGAATTCCGCGGATATTCGAATCAGGATTTGCTTCAATAAAATCGGCTACTCTTCGCAGGTCCTTAAGAAGCAGTTTTTCCGGCTTTGCAAAGAGTGAAGCAAGCATAGTTGTAGAACCGTGTCGTAAAAAATATGCGCTGATCTTTTCAATGCTCTTGTTATTGTCATCGGCAAATCCATGTCCTGCACCGCCATGAACCAGTAAATCTGCAAAACCGGGGCAAACCAGTTTTCCCTTAACGTCAATGACTCTGAATTCAGAAGAAGGATTGATTTCGGAGGATCTGCCAAGGCCCGCAATCTTACCTTTGTCGATCAGGATTGTGCCGTCATCAATTATTCTGAAAGGAGTAATTATCTTTCCCCCGGTTAATGCTAACTTCATTTGATACCTTACCTTTTCCTTACCGTAATTATGACAGGATGCGACTCCTCCTTCGCACCGTAACTATCATACGCAATCGCTTTTATAAAATGCTTCCCTGCAGGAATATTAAACCAGACCCAGTTGAAGGGGAACCTGGTATTAAATCCTATTGATTTATTATCAGCAAAGAATTCTACTTTTATAATCTTCCCGTTTTTATCAGTGGTTTCGGTTTCAATTCTTAAATTTGTGCCTTCATTAACCCATTGATCTGCTGACGGACCCGTTATCTTGATTGACGGGGATGAATTGTCTTTTTCTTCCAGTGGAATTTTAACATCAGGCATATTACCCGAGTAAATCGTGTTAACAAGAGTTCCAACAGAATCATCACCGGTAATCTCCCAGAACATTATTCCCCTCAGATCATAGGCTTTTACATAGTGTGTTTTGAGTGCAACTGATCTTGCATCATCAAACGTCCAGAAAATCTTTTCTGTAGAATTATACAGGTACGGAGCCATTGTGTAAGTATCCCAGTATACTTCAAATCCATGTTTCATAAGTTCTTTAAGATCGGAGTAGTTATTATAGCCTTCCTCAGAAATCCCGCTGGCAACACTCCCCGGCCTGCCCAGACCATAGTTAATTGAATCGACACCTCCCCACCCTCGGCCATAGAACGCGGCCCCGGGAATTAACTTTGATCTGCTGACTCCGTAAATACAATTGAAAAGGTGAACAGTTTTATCGAATGAGTTTCTTTCCCTGTCAAATGTTGTATCTGCGGAAGAGGAAA
Organism: uncultured Bacteroidota bacterium; assembly: GCA_963839165.1. GTDB lineage: Bacteria > Bacteroidota > Ignavibacteria > Ignavibacteriales > Ignavibacteriaceae > DATFVA01. The sequence continues at coordinate 382,060 of CAWIUG010000049.1, forward strand.
GAAGATTTGTGTTATGACCTGTAACTTTATCCCAGCCGCCCCGGTAATCGTAAGTCATAAGGTTATACCAGTCGAGGTACTGCTGATCATTATAAATATTATAATACCTTGCATACTTTTCAGTAGCAGGCACAGCGGCAGTAAGGATGTAACCCGGTTTCATAGAATCGAGTTTTGCCCGGAATAAAGCATACAGTTTTGAAAGATTATTATTGTCTTCGGGGTTATGATGCATACTATCGACGCCGCCTTTTACCGGATATTCCCAGTCAATATCAAATCCATCAAAAATACCTGACGCTGCATTTATTCCACCAGCCCCCTTAACCTCAGGGAGATTTCCGTGAATAAACCTGTCGATACAGGAGTTTACAAATGTTTCACGTGATTCGTCAGTTAAAGCTGCGTCGGAAAAATAATCAGATCCTTCCCAGCCTCCGATTGATAATACTATTTTGAGCTGAGGATGTCTCATTTTTAATTTTTTAAGCTGGTTGAACTGACCGCGCAATGCTTGAGAAGAATCGTCGGCTATATTATCAATGCTCATCTCAGAGGAATAGACCTGCTGATATGCAAGATAGGGACTGATAAAACCGGGTACGATGCGCCCTGAGGAATCAGGACCCGGAACAGCAAAAGCATAATTTAATATTGAAATTTTGTCTGCTGAATTTCGTTCTTCAATATCCTTTACATAATAAGGATGTTCCCCCTTCGCACGCCATTCAGGGAAGTAGGCAACTATTTCCTTTTTTTGTGCATTCAGCATTATGGGTACAAAAAGTAATGATGCGAGAAATATTTTCATTTTGCGTTCTTAAATTATTTAAGAATTACGTATAAAGAAATTTAACCCATCGTGACCAATATTTTGTTAACACTACCTCTAGCCTGGACCGGGACAGGTCCTGATATTTTATCACCGTTCAGTATAATTGATTTAACTCCTTTTTGAACTCCGTCAGGATTTTTAACTTTTATGTTATATTCTGCTCCACGCCACATTCTCGTTACTTCAAATCTTCCCCATTCCGACGGGATGCAGGGGTCAATGATGAGACCCTTATATGAAGGTCTGATACCAAGCATATATTTAGTAACAGCCGTAAAAAACCAACCGGCAGTTCCTGTAAGCCATGGGTGCCGTGCTCTACCAAACGCCGGGTGATCCCTTCCAATTATGAACTGGCAATAGGAATAAGGTTCCGCCTGCCGTATTTCAATAATATCATTCTGGTTATAAGGCAGGATCGCATCATAATATTTCATCGCCCTATCGCCGTTGCCTAACTTACATTCAGCAATTACCGCCCAGGGATTTGGATGACTGAATATTGCCCCGTTCTCTTTGATTCCTTTATACACCCTGGTAACATAACCGATATCATCATCTGGTTTGGAATATGCAGGCCAGAGAAGATGGAGTCCATATTCGGAGTAGAGATACGTATCAACCGAGTCCATACTTTTCCGGGCTCTTGTCTCCGATGCAACATCCGAATAAACAGCCCAGCTCTGGGCATTTAAGAATATTTTCCCTTCCTCACTTTCATTCGTACCGATCTTAATTCCTTTCCGTGTAAACCCTCTTAAATACCATTCGCCATCCCACGTCTGCTCTTCGCACGCTTTCCTTACATCAGCCGCCGTTCGAGAATACTTCTCAACATCCTCCATCCTGCCAAGTTCTTTTGCAGATTCTATGAAAATCTGCAGCGCCCAGTGATGCATAAAAGAAACCATCACGCTCTGTCCGCCGCCCAAATTCAAACAATCATTCCAGTCGGCACGTAGTCCCTGGCAGATCCCATTTTGAGCGGTATGGTCAGTCGTGAAATCAAGTATTTTTTTTAAATGTTCGTAAACAGTCCCCTCTCCTCCGTCGGCGTATGGAACAACCTTATGGAAGAATGACAGATCACCTGTTTCAACAATCCATTCACAAATTGAGGCAACCAGCCATAAAGCATCATCCGAGCAGACATCTTCCATACCGTGAATAATATCCTGCGGATCTGGAGTCGGGACGACTGTTGGCAGCTTAACTCCGGGAAGTTTGTTTTCCGGTGGTTCGAAGACATCGGGATCGAAAAGATGAAGTCCATATCCCATACTTGTATGTCCCCTGAGCAGCTGAATTATTCTGAACTTTGTCATCCCGGGATTTGAATGAACCACTCCCATAATGTCCTGGGAAGTATCTCTGTAACCCAAACCAACTCTACCTCCGGTTTCGATGAAAGAAGCGAAGCGCGACCAGATGACGCATATTTCAGCCTGGTATAAAGTCCAAATATTTATCATTGAATTCATACCTGGATTAGGTGTTCTGCACTGAAAGACGGACATTTTCTCTTTCCAGAAATCTTTCAACTGCTTAAAAGCCGAATCAACATTCTTAATTTTTGAGTATTTTTTCTTAACCTCATAACCCTTCTCTTCTCTCGAACCCACACCCAGCATATAAATCAGACGTACAGATTCTCCCGGTTTAAGAACCAGTTTCTTATGTATTGCTCCGCAATGATTGCCTCCAAGTTCACTGCTGTTAAAACATTTTCCTTGTTTGACCGCTGCGGGATTACTCTCTGAATTATAGCTCCCTATAAATGAATCCCTTACACAGTCATAGCTGTCGGGGTTAAAATTTGAAGCAAAAAAATGATATGTCCATGGTTCGTAGAAGAAATCGTATTCAATGATTCCATCCTTATAGTTTGAACCGCTGGCATAGAGACTCATCTGAAAGTTCTGATTATCTATTTCGACATGGTGAAATGAAAATTCCAGATAAGAAAACACGCTGATATTTCTTTTTTTCCGTCCGTTATTTTTAATTTTAACATCCCAGATCTCAACATCATCATCAATCGGTATAAACATAAGCTGTTCAGCTTCAATATCGCTGTAATTACATTGAAACTTCGTGTATGAAAGTCCATGCCGGCAGATATATTCTGCCTTTTTAAGATCTTTCCCTACCGGCTGCCAGGAAACCGACCAGAATTTTCCGGTATCATCATCACGGAGGTAGATATAGTGACCCGGTCTGTCCATTGGTATACCGTTGGGTCTGAATCTGGTAACACGATGATGTTCTGTCGACTTATAAAAAGTATATCCTCCTGCATTATGGGAGATAACCGTGCAGAGATCTTTTACTCCCAGATAATTAGTCCATGAAACCGGGACATCGGGACGATCAATAACATATTCTTTATGTTTATCGTCAAAATATCCGTATCTCATTTTTTTCTCCAGAATATTAAAAATTATTGAACGGTATCCGGTTCCTCACCCGTTTCACGGAAAGGCACCAGCCATGTTATCAGGAACGAAGGTATTGTCGCTATCATAACCCAGATAAAGAAATGTTCATATCCGAGATAATCGCTGATGAATCCGCTTATCATCGAAGGGATCAAAAAACCAAGCTGCATAAGAGAAGTGGCAAATGCATAATGAGCCATTTTATATTTACCGGGAGCTATCTGCTGCATCATATAGAGTGTAAGACCAATGAATCCGAATCCATACCCGAAGTATTCAAAAACAACCGCCACGCTTACTATCAGGAAATTTGCAGGCTGATAGATTGCAAGAAATGTATAAACAGCAAACGGGATATTGAAGAAGGCGCAGAGAATCAATAAAGATTTTCTTAATCCCCTGTTTGCAGTAAAATAACCGGCAAGGATAGAACCAAGAATAAAAGCGACAGGAGGAAATATCCCATAGAGCACCCCGATATCTTCTGTTGATAACCCGAGCCCGCCCTGGCCGATTCCGGCCCTCATAAACAAAGGAACTATTTTTATTGCCTGACCCTCGGCAAATCTGTAAAAAACAAGGAAAGCAATTCCCCAGAAGATATATTTTTTCTGAAAAAATGTTTTGACTACATCCAGGAAAGTAGCTGAAGCTTCTTTGAATGTTTTCACATTGCCTGCTTTACCACCCGTCGGTAAAAATTTAAGATGGTATATACTCAGGAGAATAAGAATTACCCCGAATGACCCCATAACTATAGTCCATGCGGGTTTAACTCCAATCTGTTTTTCCAGTACTCCTGCCAGCAGAACAAAAGCTCCCTGCGACAATATCTTTCCTACATTATAAAATGCTCCCTGCCAGCCGACATACTTTGCCTGTTCGGTAGTATTAAGCACATTTATGTATACTCCGTCAGCAGCTGTGTCATGAATTGCCGAGTTAAGCGCTATCAACCCGAAAAATATAATCGTCCATTCAAAATAAGACGGGAGCTGCAAGGTAAGGATAAGCAGTCCAAAACTTATTCCGCCCAGAAACTGCGTTGCTATTACAAAATCTTTTTTAGTTCTGAACATCTCAAGTATGGGACCCCACAACGGTTTGAGAGCCCAGGGAATCGTAACCAGACTTGTAAAAAATGCAATCCTGGCATCGGATATTCCAAAACTCTTATACATAAGGACCGAAACCACATTAACGATAACGAATGGAAGTCCTTCTGCAGTATACAATGTAGGTACCCAGAAAGCGGGATTTATCTTTTTAGTTTCACTGACGGTTGACATCATATATAGGTCAGATTTTAGTAATTACCCGGTCATAATCCAGGTGTGATTTTCGATTTAATCCTCTTTGTAAAAAGCGGGGCTGCCATGCTGCAGACAGCCCCGAGAACAAGAAGGAGAACGCGATTATTTAAGGAGAATCATTTTCTTTGCCATGAAATTATTATCCTGCTGCAAAGTATAGAAGTAAATTCCGCTTGCAAAATCACTCATATCTATGTTATAATCATAAGTTCCGGATGAAATATTCCGGTTATCAACTACTGTCTTCACAAGCTGACCAGTGACGTTGTATACCCTTAGAGAAACATTACCTGGTTTAACAAGTGTGATCTTAACATTTGTTGAAGGGTTGAAAGGATTCGGATAAGCGTCAGATAGAGTAAACCTATCAGCAACCTGGGGAGTAGAATTTTCAACGCCAGTCCAGCCGGTAAACCAATAAGGATCACCTAAAGCCAAACCATCTGTACTGCTGTTCTTAAGAGCTGTGTTGGAATATGCAAGATCGATACTGCAAGGCAGCGGCCATGGCGGTGTCCAATCCAAGTTTGTTCCCACCTGAGTTTTCTGGTAAGCATAATACTCTGTTGAACCAGCACCTCCCCTTACAGCTGTAAAATAATTTAATAAACCTACACCGTAAGTCGTATCACTACCAGGACTAAGAACTTTATCTATTGTAGGTCCGAACTGGGGATCAGCATTCTGATTTCCACTTTGAACAAAACCAGGCCATACCGATGGATTATTAAACATAGCCATAGTTTTGTCATTCATAAATTGAGGAGTATAAACTGAATCAACAGTTGCTGTATCATTCCAAGCCGTCCAGAATGAAGTGAGCGCAGGTGACCAGAAGTAAGCATTATTCTTAACTTCAACATTACGCGCAGCTTCAGCAGCAAGTGAATCTGCAGACCCATTTATAGCGTGACCCAGGAAGGTTGCGGCTCTTAATGAATCAAGTCTGAAGAAACTGAATAACGCCGGATTACGCGGAGGATCTATTTCGTCCCATCCTCCGATATACTCAGTTCTGCTTTCTCCTAGAGCATAAGCATTATAGAATATGTTGTTATTAATTCTAGCATTTACCACAGGCTCCGACCAGAATGGAGCTTTGGTTGTCAAAAGAACATCGTTATGAGAGAAATCGAAATAATTAGTGATACCTGTCGTCACGACCGCTCCCATGGCTACAGCCAGCAAGGTATTATATCTTACATATATTGTATCCGTGTTCCAGTTCCCGGCTCCATTCAGACTACGGAGAAGTTCGGGTACATAATATGCGGAGGCAACATCGAATCCATTTATGAATTTACTATTCGTTATAAAGAATTTGTTCCAGTTTGAACTATAAGCAATTTCGAATTGGGACATAAAGTCAAATACACAGTTGTCTACAGTAAGGCTTATGTAATCAGCGGATATTTGAACTCCCTGTCCAAATGCGGTATTGTTAGTATTAAGTGGTGTTATTCCCAGTAGATAAAGGTTCTTTAGCGCTATCTTGGTGCTTGCTCCGGTAAAAGTGAAAAAGATGCCGGGTATTGCACCGCCGGAAAGAACATCAGCTTCAATACAGGGTAGTTTGCCTGTAGTAGCATCAGGTACACCGATTATTGATATACTTGATTGAGAAGTTATAGTAGCATCAAGCAAATATGTAGTATCTGTTGATACGAGTTGATATATACTATGATTGTTAACACCGCCGCTTACGTCACCATTTATAACCTGATCTAAAGTCAATGTATTGTTTGCATAGATTGTGAGAGTACCGCTTTGTGCAAAAGATTGACTTGGTGTTAACATGAATACCATCATCGCAAACAGAAACGCTGTTGTGAATAAAGTTTTCATGAAAGCTCTCCTTTGATTAAAATTGAATTAGTTAATTATCCGCATTTTGATAGAACTTTTAATATGAAAAATTCTATCATCACTAATCTCTCGCTCTCTCAGCAAATATAATCTCACCTCCTTATTCTCTGCTGTCATGTAATTATGTTTATTTGTTATCAACATTTGGTTTATTAAACTTTTAATCTTTACCATTCAAAGAATTTATCCAGCGAATTAAAATTTTATACGCACTCCCAGGTCTGCGGTCATTCCATAATCCTGTTGTGCCTGGGGCACACCGGTAGGCGCCTGAATCACCGAGATATCATTTTCTCCGTTAATATTATTCAGGTTGCCAAAAATCTGTATGCCAAACCAGGGGAGGTCCTGTTTCGCCGAAATGTCCCATCGGGTATAGGCTGACGTATTTGTCCGGAGCTGTGGATAAAAATTGGGACCTGTGAAAATGTCATCCTGGTATATCATAGAAACCCTGACTGAGAAACCTTCATAATCATATCCGACTGACAAATTTGCAATATTGTCAGGCTGGTAGAGAAGTCTGGCAGTATAAAATGTATCAACAGGCACTCTTAACCTTGGAGTTACTCTCTCAAGTTTACCAAAGGGGTACTTCTCCTGTGAGAAGACGTGGGTAAAATTCACATTAAGGACCAACCCGTCTAGAGGATGCGGCAGATACCAGAAATGAGTCTGCCAGTCAAACTCCAGCCCGTAGTCAGTCGCCCTGTTAGAATCATTTATATAAGTATTTATCTGGGGGTTGCCGCTTGGTGGTGGAGCTCCGGAGACCAGGGATGGTGGAAAATACTTATATGCCTGTGCACCCGTGACATAGAAAGTTGTGGGATATATAAGATTATCGATTTGTTTTAGGAATCCGCCTATTGTAAGCAAACCGATCTCATTACTATAAAAAGAAAAATAGAGGTCGTAGTTATATGACCGGGACGGAACGAGATCTATATTATTATAGCTGATAACTCCTTGTGTAGATGATACATTGATCTTAGGAATAATAGAAATAAAATCAGGGTAGGCCAGTGTGTTGCTGTACGAAATACGTACATCAAACCAGTCGAACGGTTTATATCTCAATGAAGCATCCGGCAGCCAGTAACCATGATTCTGAGTTACTGTTGTATCATAGTGATTATAAGCTCCCCCAAGGTCGGAGCTGGTATTCTGCAAACCGCGCGAAGCTGTATAAACAGTTTGCAGATTCTGATAGCGGACACCGGGTATCAGAGTGATTTGCGGTCCAATATTAACGGTTGCCATAATATATGCAGCACTTTGATTTTCATAACCGGAGTAATTATCCATAATAGACAGAGCCTGATCATTGAAATACGAAAGCGGTGCATACTGTGCAATGAGCCCTGTGCTCCGCTTCAGGAAAGCTGCCAGGTCAGCAAGCATAGGAGCGTTAAGAGGATAATTCATAATATACTCTCCACCCAGGAATTTTCCATAGTCATATGTCGGATCAAGAAACAGCGACATAGGAATCTTGTTACCATATTGAGCTGTACCAAATAAATGCTCTCCGATTAAAGTATCAACATACTTTGCACTCTCAAGTGCCAAACCCTGTGTTCCGGTTGTGTGGTAATTATAAGATCTGATCTGGTGGCGATACATCCCTCCGAATTTTATAACAGAGCTGATATCTTTAGAGATATTCAGATCTTTACTTATATCAAGTGAAGCCGACAGTGCACGGGCTCCTGAAAAGCTCCCGGAATTAGCCAGATTATTAAGAAATGATATCTCCGGATCGGGTTTAGCTACTCTTGGAATAACTTTAGGATCCAGGTTTGTTTTACCGCTCAGAGTATCCAATCCTGCAGATCCCTGTATGAAAGTAGCGGTCCAATCATTGGGATTATCAGTCTCTGTATACGTATGTGAAAGAACAGCATTTACAGAGAAGATCGGCAGCTGATACTTTAAATGCAAAGCGTTTGTAATTACACTTAGTTTGCTTTTGGAGTAGGCAAGGGTTGTATTTATAATATTGCTCCCTGCAGTGCCTTGTATCCCGAAATATTGCCCGCGGTTCTGAATATCAGTAGTACCTGTACTGACAAAATTTGATAGTTTTACGGTGCCATCCGGAAGTTTATAGTCGAGTACTATTGCCCCATCGTATCGTTGTCTATCTCTGGGAATGTTATTCAGATTCAATCCTTCTGTGAAGTAAAGCGGGATTAAATCTCCATCATTAGTATAAGCAGCTCCCAATTGATTTGATGTAAGGTTCTTACGCTCAACATCAAACTGAGCAAAGACTCCGAATTTATTATCAAAGAACCTGTTTTCCAGGCTTCCCACATATTTATAATTGTTAAGCTTATGATATGCGTTCGACAAAGCATTATAACCTCCCTGAACCAGGATTCCGAATTCAGGTACCCCGGGTGTTTTAACTCTCGCCTCCCTCAATTGAAGATCCACAACACCACCGATTACACTTGCATCCATGTCAGGGGTAACAGTTTTCTTAACTTCCATACCTTCAAGCATATTTGAGGAAATCATGCTAAGATCAACGGTTGCATTAAATGGGTTTGATGAAGTTAACTGAACACCGTTTACTAATATCTGATTAAATTTTGGCGCCATGCCCCGAATAACAACCTCATTTGCTTCTCCTCCGCTTCTCAGAACGGATATTCCGGGAAGTCTTCCCAGGGATTCTGCAGCATTGGCATCAGGCAGTTCCTGAATACGGGCAGCAGATACCACACTTACAATCTTATCGGAGGATAGCTGCTGGTTTATTGCTGAATTTTGCCCACTTGCCTGACCCGTTACTGTTACAGTTTCGCCGACGACTGTTACGGGTTCAAGCTCAAAATTTTGGTCAACAGACATTCCTTCTTTGATCTCAACCGTAATTTCTTTAGAATTATAACCGAGATAGCTCGCCCGTAAAGTATATGTACCGTCCGGAACATTGCGGATCACATATTTTCCATAAGTGTCTGTTGCAGCCCCTATGCTTGTTCCTAATAGGACAAGATTTGCACCTATTAGTAATTCACCTGTTTCTTTATCTTTAACGAATCCTTCAAGAGTGGCAGCATATGCATAAATGCTACTCAGCAGAAATGAAATGGTTATGAATAAAATGCTCAAAAACTTGTGCATTTTTCCTCTCCTTTCAGAAATAATTCATTAAATTTTTCAAAACAGTTAACTCCCAATATCCTTGTAAAGTTCTCTTAAAATCAGGCTGCCTGCACCGAGTATACCGGCGTTTGCATCATTTAGTTTGGAAACCAAAACCTGAATTTTTCCCTTGTGAACATTCAGCAGTTTCTCCTCGAAATAACGTCGTGTCGGTTCCATCAGCAAATCTCCGGAATTGACAAGTCCGCCGAAAAGCACGATCATCCCGGGTGAAAAGTGTGCAGACAGGTTTGCCATCGCCCGGCCAAGAATTTTACCTGTATAATCGAAAGCATTAAGAGCTAATGGATCTCCCTTAGCCGCGAGGTCGCTTATCATCTGTCCTGTTAATTCATTATAAGACACCCCGCGCAATGGACCAGGATCAGTATAGATTGCCATCATCTCAAATACTGTACGTTTAATCCCTGTAGCAGATACATAAGTTTCCAGGCATCCTGATCTGCCGCAGTTACACCTTCTCCCACCCGGATCGACAATTATATGTCCCAGTTCGCCTGCTAGTCCCCTTTCACCATAAAGGAGGTTGCCGTCCACAAATATCCCGGCACCCATACCCGTTCCCAGTGTAATAACAATAAAATTTTTCAGACCCTTAGCGTGTCCATAATAATACTCACCAAGAGCTGCCGCGTTTGCGTCATTTATTATTGCAACGGGAACCTTAAAGTATTCTTTCATGATCGAAACAAAATTCACATTACCCCACCTGAGGTTTGAGGGTTCTTCAATGGTACCATTCAGGTAATTCGCACTGGGGGCCGCTATCCCGATTCCGGCAAGAGTATATTCATTTTTATATTTATCGAAAGAAAGATTCACATTTTTTACGAGTCTCTCTATAAATTTTTCTGCATCAATCTCCCCGTTCGTTGGAATAGAACTGCCTGAAAGATATTTGCCTTCCCCGTTAATGAAACCAAATACAGTATTGGTTCCCCCGATGTCTATTCCGATTGTTAATTCATGTTTGTTCATTTATTCCTTCAACATTGAATCCCAATTAGTTTGTTGCTCCAACATACTAATTGTCCATTCTAAAACAATTAATTTTCCTATATCAACTAAATAGTGATTTTATAATCGTCAAAAATTTCTTTGATGGCCAGTGTAGCTGCACCCAGAAGACGAGGACGGACATCCAAAGATGTAGGAGTAATGATTATATTTTTATGCCTGCCGTAAAAGGCACGTTTTTCAACTTCTTTAAGAATTTGGGGATAAATAATATCCCAGGCTCGGGTTATTCTGCCGCCAATGATGATTGCATGAGGATCAATTGCCTTAATTATACTGGAGATTCCCAGTCCAAGGAATTCACCGGTTTCGGTAAGAACTTTCATTGCAATCTTGTCGCCGTTTTCAGCAAGATCGAGGATGTCATCTATTTTAAGGTTATTAAGCGGACCTGCTTCCTGGTGTGTTTCGGTAAAGAATCTTTTTACAGTAGCTGTATCCGAAGCATATCTTTCCCAGCATCCCTTATTTCCGCAGACACATTTCTCACCGCCTTCTATTAATATCATATGTCCAACTTCTCCGGCCGCCTGGAACTCACCCTGTAGTAGTTTTCCTTCAACCACAATTCCCGATCCAATTCCATCACCTACTGACAGGAATACAAAATTAGACAAACCAATAGTCTGTGCACCAAACCATAACTCAGCCAGAGCTGATGCCTTTGCATCATTACCGACCGCTAAAATTTTAAGATCAGGCATATGTTTAAGGAATTCCTCACCTATGTTAAAGTCTTCCCATCCCAGGTTCGGGGCAAAATCGACTACCAGGTCTTTTGAATCCACAATTCCAGCAACGCTTATGCCCAATCCTTCTATTTTTTCAATTTTAGATTTGCTGCAAAGTTTCTGAAGTCTTTTAACACACCTTGAAATGAATGCCTTTGGATTCCCCAGTTTTGTATCAAACTTTGTTTCTGCTAAAAGACTACCGTCGATATCAAAAACGGCTATACAGGTTATAGCAGAATCGATATTTATGGCTCCAATAAATGAGCGACCTAATTTAATAGAGAGGTCAATAGGGTTCCTTCCTACATTCCTTTCTTCATTTCTTTGTTCGTAAACAAGTTCTTCTTTTAACAGGTCGGTTACTATACTGGAGACCGTACTTTTGTTTAACCCCGTCATCCCGGCGATTTTGCTTCTCGGGATTGGCTGATTCTTCCTGATAATATTAAGGATCATAGCCCGGTTGATATCGCGTACTATTTTAGCATTTCCGCTGATAGTTTTCTGCATAATCTTTTAGATTATTTAGTTTGTTGTTCAAACCAACTAATTCCTCAATGGAGAATGTAAATATTATTTTTGATTAACACAATAGGCAACACAAAAAAATAATTTAGATAAATATAAATGGTCAAAAGGTCAGGATGGGTTTTGATAAGAAACAGGACAGTGGTTTGGGGGGATATTCTACGAGCCTGATGTTTTTTGAATGGATAATAAAAAACCCGGGATAATTTCCCGGGTTAAATTTGTTCTAACTTAAAACTATTTACCAGCCTCTTCTTCCGCCGCCGCCGGTTCCACGGTTTCCGCCGCCGCCGCTGCCGCCTCTGTGACCGCCGCGTCCGCCTCCACCGCCGCCGCCTCTGCGGTTATCGGTGCGTGGACGAGCTTCGTTAACAGTTATTTTTTTACCCTTCAAATCTTTTGTATTCAATTCGCTTATTGCTTTCTGAGCTTCAGCCTGTCCTGGCATCTCAATAAATCCAAATCCTTTGGATTCACCTGAAAACATATCTTTAATAACTTTTACACTCCGGACAGTCCCGTACTCGGAGAAAAGACTCTGTAGATCATCATCGGTAACTTCCTTTGATAGATTGCCCACAAAAATGTTCATGTAAATATTCCTTTATATTATTTATTGTTTTTTATTATCTACCTGTTAGTGATATACCGATGAGTAGACAATGTTATTTGAAATCAGTTAATACTAAGATTGCAAAATAATGAAAGGAAAATGTTTACCCGGCTGCACCAGACGGGACCACCCGAATTCAAAAATTTGAAGCAATCGTTAGATTGGAACGATTAATGTATCGTAGTTTTCACTGTATCGTAATATATTGACAAAAAATTATAGATCAAAATGAAAAAACAATTGCTGCCGACAGGGGAAGAAATAATTTACTCAAACGTAACTTACATCACTTAGAAATCGGTTACGGGTTCACCATGTTTATGAACCCATAGATGACCCTCCCTCATAAGTCCTTTAAGCGAAGACTCGAACCAAACCGCGACTATTTCTTCATAAACCTCAGGGATATCGTGGTGTTCGCCCATCCTGGTTGCCAGGCAATACCCGGGTTTCAGCTCATACTTCTTACCGCCGGAAATGGCATTTCCCGATCCCTTAAAAATAACCCAGTATTCATCACAATCATGGTAGTGATTATCGAAATCGGTTTTCCGTGGATAATCTGTTGGGTCGCCTTCATTTTTGGGATTATCACTGTTATCAAGGGTAAAGATTCCGTGGGTTCCAGTGAGCCCTTCCCAGTGTCCTCCTATAACAATAATTACACAGTCTGTTTCAGCCTTAACTTTTATAGTAGAGTTAAGTGATTCAATCTTAAATGTATGTCCCCGCTGAGCATACGATATTTTACGGTTTATGATCATTTTACAGATGCCGTCTCCCACAAAATACATTTCACGTGCAGAGGTAGAGATGAAGCTTCTGATCTCACCCTCATTTAGGTTGATGACATCTATAAAATCAAGATCGCTCCAGGAAGGCATCATATCTTCAGAGCAGTTAATTAGAGGCATAATTCTAATATATCCTGAATTCTTTTTGAATAATTAAAAGAGTAATAGCAAGAACCGAAGTCTGAATCTGAGGGTTAGCAAAAAATAATTCTCCTTAGTTCTTTCCTCCTATGTTTCCTTTATAATTAAATTTTTTAATTATATATGCATAAAAGATAATCAATCTGAACTTTTATGCAAATGAATTTTTAATAGAATTTTATCTTTTCTGCCTGTATGTATCTAAAATTAAGAATTTTCAGGCAACAAAACATATCACAAAATACAAATCTTCTTTCCTTTAAATTTAAAATTTAGGCCTGATTGCTACAAACCGGGAACAGGAAGAAGTAAATATTATTGAAATTATCAGAAAAACTTGGTTCAATAGGATATAATCGTGCCATTCTCGCACTTTCTGTTGCAAGGATGGCAGATGCGATTGGAAACAGTATTCTCTTCATATTAATTCCTTTATATGTTGCAAAGATACCCGAAGAATTCATTCATTTCTCCACCCCCGTACTTGTAGGAATACTTATCTCTGTATTTGGACTTGTAACATCGTTATTTCAGCCTGTAATGGGAGCTTTAACAGACAGGCTCGGGAGAAGGAAAATATTAATACAAGCGGGTCTGACAGTTATAGGTATCTGTATTATTCTTTTCATATTTGCCTCGCATTATTATCATCTGCTTATTTTAAGGATAATCCAGGGAGCAGCCGTTGCTCTAACCATCCCTCCCTCTCTCGCTCTTATGACATCGATAACGAAGAAAGAAACCCGAGGCGGCTCGATGGGTATTTACAGCACATTCAGGATAATTGGCTTCAGTCTTGGGCCAGTTGCGGGGGGATACCTTGAGAAGAATTTTGGATTTAATGCAGCTTTTTACGCCGGTGCGGGATTTATTCTGATGGCCATAATTCTTGTCCATTTTTGGGTAGAAGAGGTAAAGAGTGAAGTACCTGAGTCGAAAAAGCGTGATTTCAAAATAATTGATATAAATCTGCTTAGCGTTGGTATCGCTGTTACATCCTTTGCGACATTCCTTATGGCCTCTTCTTTTTCGATGGTCACTACACTTGAGAACCAGTTTAATTCCCGGCTGGATATAACAGCTGTGGGGTTTGGTTTTGCCTTCAGTATGGTTATGATCGGACGCCTCATCTTCCAGGTTCCGCTTGGACATTATTCGGATAAGATCGGAAGACGGCCTTTAATAATCATAGGGTTAATTGTAATGGGCATATCAACAGGACTGCTGGGGGTTGTAACATCATATATTGAACTGATTTTAGTCAGACTGCTACAAGGAATTGCTGCCGCAGGAATTGCAGCACCCGCATTCGCTGTTGCTGCTGATCTTTCCAAGACGGGCGGAGAAGGCCGGCAGATGAGTATTGTTACAATGGGATTCGGTTTCGGGATAGCATTCGGACCTTTAGTATCAGGTCTTCTTGCAGATTTCTTTTTTGAACTCCCCTTTCTTGTAGTAGGAATTATTACTACTGGCGGTGCATGGGTAGTTTACAAGTACCTACCGGAAACGGTGAAGTCGAACCCTTAGAAATTATAGATCCACAGACCCACCCCACTTGCCATTCTGTTCTCACCATAAAAAAATAGCCAGGGTAGTTATTCCAATTCGTCACTTGCAATTTACCTTTTATCCTCATTGTAACCTTTTTCTCCAAAAGGCTGTAGTTTTTCAATCCACATTTCTTCCAGAACTTCCAGGTCTTCGGTGTAATTATAGGATGGGTCGTCCTTAGGTTTCAGTTCATCAAGTATTTCAAAGCTGAAATTCTCTTCGCCGTACTTCTTATAATCGGAAATAAGCTCTTTATTACTTTCGGTACCGTACTTTAATCCAAACTTAAACCTGTTAATTCTGCCAGGCAGGTTTTTGCTGCTTCCGATAAGGATTTTATTATTGACTAGATTTTTAACTATGTAAATACCCATAGCGGGAAGGGTTTGTTTGTAATTTTTTTTGAGTTCTGAGCGGTTAGACATTTTTTAATTTAATGTTTATTGGGAATCCTGTTTATTAGTATACTAAAATTATAAAAAAAATAGGTAGTCTCCAGTGCCATTAAAAGGCTGGTTCAACCCCTGGACGGGGTTGGGGTAGTAGACGGGAAAGTCATTTTACAAAGGTTTAATCCCTATGGGATTATATAACGTACCAAGGAGTTAGGGTAGTCAAAGGGAGAGATCTTAAAATGATCCCTCCCAATGTGATGATAGTCTCTACAATGGCACAAAGCTTACAAACTAACCTGATTTCCATTTGCATCCAGCAGTACCGGATCTCCGAGTCCCAGCTGCTTAAGCTGTTCCAGCTGTGATGCAGCATCTCCTACAATTACATAAATCATTTTATCCTGCTCAAGATATTTTTGAGCCAGAACTTTGATTTTTTCCTGTGTCATACCTTTAACTATTTCCTCTTCATTCTTTACGTAGTTGAATGGCAGGTTATATTCGGCGATAGCATTCAGCATTCCGAGCAATGCTCCAAGAGTTTCAAACCTAAGAGCGTTTGATTTAACAAGTGCATCCTGAGTAAAAGTAAGATCCTCAGAGCTGATGCCTTCACGGTATTTTGCTATTTCATCCTTAAATATTTTCACCGATTCATATGTAGCATTCGACTGCACGGCAGAAGATGCCTGGAATGTGCCCGGATAATTCGTTCCGTCAATACTTGTTCTTGCTCCATATGTGTATCCCTTCTCTTCACGAAGGATCAGGTTTACTATTCCGTTAAAGCTGCCGCCAAGTTTATAGTTCATTACAGTTGCGGCATAATAATCGGGATCAGTATAACGCAGTGATAACTTACCGATCCTCAGTTCTGACTGTTTTGCCCCGGGCACATCAACGAAATAGATGACCGGTTTTGAAGGCTCCGCAGGAATTTTTATTTCAGGAAGTGATACATCCTTCTCTTCCCATTTATCAGTAAGGGAAGAAAAAGTTGAAACCGCTTTATCCTTTGAAATATCACCTACAATAGTAAGGTAAGCCGCAGAAGGTGAGAAGTTTTTATTGTAATAACTTTTCAGATCATCAAGGGTTATAGCTGAAACAGTTTCTAAAGTCCCAAGAGTAGGATTACCGAGTGGACTACCCGTGCCATAAACCATTTTATCAAAAACATTGTTGGCTATCCTCGCTGGATTTGAACTGTTCCTGTTGATCGTCTCCAGGGTTTCCTGCTTTATACGATCGAATTCCTTAGCATCCCAGCGCGGTTCAAGGATTATTTCTTCGGCTAGTTTATATACTTCATCAAATTTAGATGCCAGCGTGTTAACACGCATCACTATCCCCTCTTTTGTGGTATATAACCGTATGCTAGCCCCAAGCCTTTCAATAGCTTCCTCTAATTCCTGTGGAGTTTTATTTTTTGTTCCTTCCATCAACAAATCAGATACAAGATTGGCAGTACCGATCTTATCAGTATTGTCGAGAAGAGCACCGCCTTTAAGCGTAAGTGAAAATTGGATCAGTGGAAGCTCTTTCTGTTGGATTCCATATATCTCCATTCCTTTACCGGGTTCACTTTTCCAGACTTCAGGGATCTTAACTTCAGGATCTGGTCCCGGTGCAGGTTCAATATTCCTGTCGAAGCTGCTCGGTATTTCTTCAACAAGCTGGACATCGGCAGCTGCAGTTTTTACCTTTTCTTCCTTAGGGACAATTTTTTCTTCAGGAATAATAAACAACTCCGAGTTTTTAGCAGCCTGACCAGGGTTTCCTTTCGGAACGAAGCTGGTGAGAATATAGTTTTTACCCTTAATGTATTTATTATAAACGTTCCATACGTCTTCTTTTGTAACGTTGAGACTATTCTGCAGATCGTCATTTATGAAATCCGGTGACCCCGCATATTCATTATAACTCGCAAGCTGAAATGATTTTCCAAGTATACTTGAAATTGAATTATAAAAGTTCGTTTCTGTCTTTGCTTTAATTCTGCTGAGGTCATCATCCGTAAAACCTTCTTTCTCAAAGCGACCGAATGCTTCAAATATTGCATCCTCAACATCAGACAGGTTTTTATCAGGGAAAGATCTTACCCGGAGATTGAATGTGCCGGCAATTTCCTCGCTTGATTGATACGCATTCCACTGAAGGCGCGAGCTTTTGCTCCTCAACAATCACCTTGTACAACGGAGCTTTCTTTCCATCGGCAAGAAGACTGCTAAGTATATCCAGCGCGTAAGAATCTTTAGTATACTGCTCTATAGTAGGAAATACCATCCTCAGCTCAGGCGACTTGGCGAAATTATCTTCAAAATAAGCGCGCTTTGTTTCTTTTAATGCTGCAGGCATTGGTTCAGGATCAGTAACACTGGGTGATGATTTTATTTCCCCAAAATATCTTTCTACTAGTTTTTTAGTCTGGTCTGTATCGAAATCACCTGCAATTACCAGTGTTGCATTGTTAGGTCCGTACCATTTAGAATAAAAATCCCTTACATCCTGTACAGTTGCATTCTGGAGATCTTCCATCGAGCCGATCACCTGCCAGTTATAGGGATGATTCTCAGGGTAGAGCAGTTTATTTATGATATAATTAGTATTTCCATAAGGCTGGTTATCAACCCTCTGTCTTTTTTCATTCTGCACTACCTCCTGCTGGTTCTCAAAAGCTTCCTGAGTTACAGTTGGCAGCAGCCATCCCATTCTGTCTGATTCAAGCCACAGGATCATCTCAAGATAGTTCTTTGGCATGACCTCAAAGTAGACCGTACCGTCGATCCATGTTCCTCCGTTCAACGTTCCGCCGTTACCCTGGATTTTTTTGAAGAACTGATCCTGTCCCACATGCTGAGATTCCTGGAACATAATATGCTCGAAGAGATGAGCGAATCCTGTTCTTCCTTTAACTTCACGGTTTGAGCCTACGTGGTACTGTATTGCTACTGAAACAATAGGATCAGATTTATCTTTATGAAGAATAACCTCAAGGCCATTCGGCAGCTTGTATTTTTCATAATCTATTTTGAAAGTTTTATCATTCCCTTTGAACCCTGCAAAAACCAAAGCAGAGATAAAGAGAAGGACAAACAATTTGCGATAGTTCATTTTTCCTCCTTTTTCATATTTAACTGGTTATGAAGAAATTTCTTTCGTATTGCTCAAATTTATTATACGACGAATTTATACCCGGCGGTGAAAGGCCGCGAATTCATCAAAATATCAAATAAATATTATTACCAACCGGGTTGATCTGCTGAAGGTATCCTCCATTTTCGGTTCCCACAAACGAACCGCATAAGAGCGTTCCGGTACAAATTAAATATCACTAAAATCAACGAGATTACAAAAAATAAATGGATTAGCGGAGCTATTTTATGATAGGCAATCCTCAAAGAATGCTTATTCCAGGACTTCGGCTGCTATCCTCCCGCTTTTCACAGCGCCTTCTATTGTGGATGGAAGTCCTGTGTCTGTCCAGTCTCCGGCTATCACCAGTCCATTTATCTTGGTGAAAGGGCCAGGACGTTTATTTAATATCTCATTAGATGGTATAAAAGTCGCTCTCTTCTCTTTAATAATCAAATAATCGGCAATGTCGTCTTGTTCAATAAAACAGTAACGAAATAACTCTTTCTTCACAAGTTCAAAAATTTCTTCTTTACTTATATCCATCAGTTTGTCAGCATCACTCTTTACTAGAGTAAGGTGAGTACCGCGGTTAAAGATCCAGTGGATATCTGAACCTATCAGTCCATAAAAACCAGCATCAAGCTTATTATCTTTCAGCCATATATGAACAGTAAGTATTGAAGAATAAGTGAACCCCGGGTCAGGAGGAAGTATGTCAGAATGGAGAATTCTCTTCAAGCTGTAATAAGGAACAGATGATATAACTCCTTTAAAATCTTTGATAGTCCTTTTATTGGTGATGAGAGCTCTCAGCCTGTTGTTTTGAACTTCAAATCTATTTACCTGTTCTCCGGTTACAACCTTACCTCCCCTTTCTTCTATAAATTTCACCGCATTACTGCAGTAAGTTTGAGTTAAGCCTTCCCGGGGAAGAATGATTGTTGAGGCTCTGTTGCCCTTGAAGAAAATCGCGATAAGAATATCACGGAATACCTTTGCAGAGGCTTTATGTATACTGGTATTAAGAGCTCCGGCGGTAAGTACTTCCCAGAAAGCCCTGCGTATATCCTCATTCTGATTTTCCTGCTCCAGCCATTCATAAACCGATATTCTGCTAAGATCTCGATCAGAAGTGAGGGGAAGCTTAAGAAAAAACTTAAGTATCCGGAACCTGTTTAAGGGTGAGAGAGCTTTATATTTCAATAAAGCTGAAGCCAGATTGAACGGGTAAAGTTTTGAACCGGCCCTGAACTTAACCAGATGAGAATGCGGAAGCAGGAATTCGATTTCAAGCTTGTCCTGGATGATCAAATTATCCTCTGCACCTATCATTCTTAAGAAACGGAGTGTTTCGTTATAGCAGCCCATCATTATATGCTGACCATTATCTATTATGGTGCCTGTAGATTTGTCTTTAAAGGAATACGCACGTCCCCCTGTTTTATTGGATGCTTCAAGAACCTGAACTGATTTCCCTTTAGAGGAGAGATGAACCGCGGCTGAGAGTCCTGCAAACCCGCTGCCAATAACTATGTAATCATACATTAGTAAACCAGGTTATACTTTGCCCAGACGCCTAAGGAAATTCCCACTTTTTCAACTTTAGATACTTTTATGTTCCTGTTATAAACATCATAATCTGCCTCAACGATCTTCTGAAGCATTTTATGATAAATATGCTGCATTGCCCTTGCGGCGAACATGGCTGCTTTATCATCAAGATTAAGGCTCATTGTCGCCTTATCAAAATACATCGTTGCCCTCTGCACCTCATAACCCATGAACCTTTAAACTCGGCGTTATAATTCCTGTTAATTATATCATTATCTGAGTAGTTAAACCTTGCAAGATCCTCCTGCGGAAGATAAATCCTTCCTTTCTCCGAATCCTTCTTAATATCTCTCAGGATATTGGTGAGTTGGAGCGCTATGCCGAGGTTTACCGCGAAATCTTTTGCATTCTGTTTGTCTTTGTATCCGAAGATCTCGATACATATCAGACCAACCGTAGAAGCTACCCTGTAACAGTATAGCATCAGATCATCGAAGGAGCTATACCTTTTCTTCTGGAGATCCATTTCCATTCCTTTTATGAGCTCAAAGAAAGGTTCAAGGGGAATATTAAATCCAGAAATCGTCTTTCCGAGGCGATTAAGAAGAGCGTAGTCAGAGCTGCCGTTAATAGATCTTTCAAGCTCGACTCGCCATTTATGCAGTTTAGCAAACTTGAGCTCGTCAGGCTCGCTGCCTTCATCGATGATATCGTCTGTCTCCCTGCAGAATGCATAGACGGTATTCATAGCATCACGCTTTGCAGCAGGCAGCAGGTTAAATGCATAATAGAAACTGCTCTTACTCTTCTTTGCTATTTCTTTTGCTTCCATCATCTATATAAGGATTTCACCAGAAGATTTATCAAGTCTTTTTTTGTTAAATGAGGACGAATAAAAACATTATAATCGTTCAGTCTGATTTTCTTCAATATGGCTTCTCCTCCGAGGATCGTCCATTTTATCTCGTATTTAAGTCGTCCTGACAGGAATTTAAGTAAATTCCGGCCTTGATCAAACATTAATTGTGTTTGATTAATATTGAACACGATCAGCCTTTTAAAATTAAGGTTTATTTTGCTCTCCGCAAACATATTTTCATCGATCCCGTACTCTTTCAGTTCATCCTGCGGAAGGTAGATCCTTCTCTTTTTATAGTCAACCGCAACATCCTGCAGAAAATTAGTAATTTGCAAGGCAGTACATATCTTATCGGAATATAAAGACGCCTCCTTATTTCTGACAGAATGGAGCTCCAGGATAAGTCTGCCTACCGGATTGGCAGAGTTAGCACAATAATCCAGCAATTCTTCAAAATTTTCATATTCCTTTTTAGTGATATCCTGCCTGAATGCTTTTATGAGATTTGTGAAATGCACAGGGTTCAGATCTCTTTCTTCTATTGTCTGATGAAGTGCTTCCTGATAATCAGAGGAATACTTTCCTTCAAGCATCCGGTTGAAGTCTGCCTCAAAATCATTTAGTCTTTTTAATCTTTCTTCAACAGACATAATGCCCTCATCGGCGATATCGTCGGCAGTCCGGGCAAACCAGTAGATTATTGCAACGTGTTTCCTAAGTTTCGCAGGGATAAGAAAGGTGACCACCGGGAAGTTCTCATAGTGTGATCCGGCAAACCTGAGGGCCGATTCATACGCTGAATTGCTCACTTTTTGGGGATTCAGGGCCGTCTTATTCATTTTTTCATGAAACTATTTTTGCTTAATTTTGTATCACTAATTCAGAGAAAACACGACATTTTGTCAAAACACTACGATAAAATATCAAATTATAACTTCTGCAGAAAATCCTTCTTCGGGGAGGTTTATGAACCAATGTTCAATAACCAATGGCTAAAGCCCGAATGTTATATTTATTATTCTTCCCCGTCAGTTAAAACTGACGGTAATCCTATTGGACAACCTCTAGAAGTTCACTTCTTCTATTAGGAACTCTCCGGCTTATATTATCTAATTCAATTTTATTTCCAAAATTTTAGAAAACCAATGAGTAATCTCAAAGAAATAAATAAACGACGCACATTCGCTATTATCTCACACCCTGATGCAGGTAAGACCACACTTACAGAAAAGTTCCTTCTTTACGGAGGAGCCGTACACCTTGCAGGATCGGTAACAGCCAGGAAGAACCAGCGGAGTTCAACATCCGACTGGATGGAACTGGAGAAGAAGCGTGGCATTTCTATTAGCTCGACCGTGCTTCAGTTTGATTATAAAGGATTTAAAATAAACCTGTTAGATACTCCCGGTCACGAAGACTTCTCCGAGGACACATACCGCGTACTTACCGCAGTTGATGCGGTAGTGATGGTAATTGACGCGGCAAAAGGTATTGAAACACAGACCAGGAAGCTTTTCGAGGTATGCAGAAGAAGAGAAATACCGATATTTACTTTTATGAACAAGCTCGACCGTCCTACCCGCGATCCTCTGGAACTGATCGATGAGCTGGAAAGCATTCTGGGTATAGGCGCTTTCCCCATGAACTACCCCCTGGGTACGGGTATTGATTTTCGTGGGGTATATGACAGGATAAACAAACAGGTACATCTTTTCGAAAGGACGACCGGCGGTTCTTACAAAGCTCCTGTAGAAGTCTTCGGACTTCAGAATCCCTTATTTAAGGAAAAGCTGAGCGATGATAATTATGCAAAATTCGTAGAAGAACTTGAAATGCTTGATACAGCAGGAGAAGATTTCAATCGCGATGCTGTACTGGAAGGAAAGCTTACCCCTGTCTTCTTCGGCAGTGCAATGAATAATTTTGGTGTTCAGCTGCTTCTTGATGGATTTCTGGATTATGCTGTACCCCCAGCTCCAAGGAAGAGTATGGATATGGTGATTAACCCGGAGGATGATACATTTTCGGGATTCATTTTTAAGATTCAGGCAAATATGGATCCCAAACACCGTGACAGAATTGCTTTTATGCGGGTTTGTTCCGGTAAGTTTGAAAGAGATATGCAGGCCTTCCACACGAACAGCGGGAAGAAGATAAGGTTATCAAATTCGCAGAAACTTTTCGGTCAGGAACGTGAGACTGTAAATGAAGCATACGCGGGTGATATAGTCGGGTTTGTGGGTAATTCTAATTTCGGGATAGGTGACACTATAACGGATGACCAAACGATTTTATTTAAGGAGATCCCTCACTTCGCACCCGAACATTTTGTATTTATGCATAACCCCAATCCTTCTGATTATAAGAAATTCCGTGACGGACTCGATCAGCTTTTACAGGAAGGTGTAATCCAGGCTTTCTATATTAAAAATGCGGCCCAGAAAATCCCCTTGCTCGGCGCAGTCGGCCCCTTGCAGTTTGAGGTTGTTCAGTACAGACTCGAAAGCGAGTATGGGGCTAAATCACGACTAGAACACACAAACTGGAAAGTTCTGCGTTGGTTTCCGTCTGCAATTTCCGACGAGCAGCTTAATCAGTTTGTTCTTCCGGCTGGTGCTTCAATTGCCATCGATAAGGATGATAAAAGGGTGATTCTTTTTACCAGCGAATACTCAATGGGATATTTCAGCAGCAAATATCCTGAAGTTGAGTTAGGTGAGGTTCCATTTGAGGAGGGCATCGATGATCTTAAGAAAACAGGTTAACTATAACAATGGCTGAAGCCCGGATGTTATAGAATTATTTGAGCCCGTCAGTTAAAACTGACGGCAATCCTCAGTTAAAACTAACACCAATCCCAATATCGATTATACTCAATGTCAACTTAGCCAGTTTTACTTCTCAGCATCCGGCTGTAAAGCGATAACCCCGGATCAGTTAGGAAAGTCAGCCACAGTCTTATCCATGATTTATGATAAACCAGGTTTTCATAGAACTCAGGTGCGGCTGCCTTAAGCTCAGGCAGTTTATTCCATGGCACTGACGGAAAATCGTGGTGTTCATTATGGTATCCAACATTCAGAGCAAGTATATTCAAAGGTCCGTAGTAGCTGTAGGTTTCCTGCGGAGGAGCCACAAGGAAATGTTCCTGTATCCATCTTGCTCCAAGCGGATGAAGTCCTATGGAAAAGAAAAAAGAGAATACAAAATAGAGAAAGGAAACTGGTCCCAGAAATATTATTACAAGGGCATCAAAACCAAATACAACAATCCAGTTAATCAGTGTCCAAAAATTCATAAACTTAATTGATTTAAGTCTTGGTGTTCTGAACGCCTGGAAAAAAGGAAACATCAGTTCCCAGAAAGATTTTCCCAGGAATGAGTTGCCGATCAATCTTGCCTCCCATTTACTTGCCAGGTCGGCATCCATGTAATAATCACCCTGGTGAGAATGATGTTTAAGGTGATAACTTCTGAACGAAACCGAACTTGGCAGTACATTTGGAATGTCGGCGATAATGCCTGCTATATAATTCAGGTTTCTGTTCTTAAAAATCAGATTGTGAGCGGCTTCATGAATAAGGACGAAACAGGCATGATTAGCGAAAGCTCCGACAAAAAAAGCGGCTATAAGCGCCAGCCACCATGACTGTTCTCTTAACAGAAAAGCAATTGCGATCTGTAATGCTACTGCGAATAAAATTAATATGAAACTAACAGAATATCTTCCTATAAGAGCTCTCACTTCAGGATGAGCCTTTAAAATGGCTTTAGTTCTATCTTTGTGAGGTTCGGGATCACTTGAATATCTGAAATCCAGTTTTAGTTTATTCATTAAAAGTACGCCTTATCTATATTTTTTTAGTATGAACGTTAATAATACTAAAGAATAATTATTAAAATAATAACCCGTTGTCCTTATCACAAAAGCAGAGCACCTGGCTATCAGAGAAAGGGATTATGAAACAATCACGTTCGGTTTTTACTGTCTCACAAGGGTAATACTATCCTCCAGGCTCCCATAGCTGGAATCAACATAGCCTGAAATTTTTCCCCGTATTTGGCTGCCCGAAACCATTTTTCCTGAAAAATTAAATTCCTTATTCCCCGGCTCTCTCATCTTAAAACTAACATCGGGATAAGAAATAGTTCCGCCGACAGTATCGACGGCTTCATAATTTATCAAGGCACCGCCGGAATAGTACCTAAGATGAAAATACCCGTTGCCCAGGAAGGCATTGCTTAAAAAACTGCTTAACTGAAGCCTGATTTCAAGTCCAGAATCCAGCTCAAGATCTGAGTATTTCCATCTCCCTTCAATCAGAGGAGAAATTTCAAAAAATATGGAGGTAATATCGGAAATTTCAGGATTGTCCATCGATTCGATTTTCAGCTGATATCTCTTTGAGGGGATTATTTCACCAGGTATACTTAATACATAACTACCTGAGTTGGGGATATTATTCACAAAATAAACAGACTCCCCTTCTCTGATAAGTTCTATTCTCAGCATGCCATCAAGGTTTCTGGATGACCAGCTTATAATAACAGTCTCATCATTTGTAAAGACCTCACCACCAGCAGGATTTAACAGGGTTACTGACTGCTCCGGTCCATAAGTATATGAAGAGGAAAGCTCTCTTTCGCAGCCGAAAGGTAAGCTTAAGAGCAGAAGGATTAATGTTAAGCTTAGATACTTTTGCATTGCCTCAGGCCGATCTAATCTGGTCAGCAGACAGCCTGCTGCGCCATCTTATTGATACACGTAATATGTATAATCAGTTATCAGGTTTTTTGCAGCAAGTCAGTGTCAGGCCGTACTTTTTCCTCCCTCATTTTTCTTTGCAGTCTCATTGAGACAGTCCTGTATTTAGGAATAAACAAAGAGAGAATATAACTCCTTACAATAAACCACCAGAAACTTCTTTCAAGCAAAAGAGGATCAATTTTTGATTCAATTTCTTTATGGGCTTCAGCTGCAAGGCTCCAATGCAGACCTGCCTTATGGTGATGTATGGTGTGATAACCATTGTTAAATAGAAGAAGATTCAGCAGTCCCGTAAAATTTCTTGAATGATTCCATTCTGATTCTTCATTAGCGTGCACATGCTGAACATAATTGAAAATAAGGACACTGAAAAGAGATACCTGCTGAGGTATTATTACAAAAAGCAATGCTTTCTCCCAATCCAGGATAAAAGCCGCTGCTATCCAGATAATCAAAACTGCATACTGTGAAATAGATTTCCAGAACTTCTCCCTGTTTTTCGTTTTTAGTTCCTTCAGGTATTCCTTTATAGCACGCTGCTGATAATAACCACTTATTGTAGGATAAGAAATAAGAGTAAGGAAGTTGTTCTTTTCACTTATCCTGTAGGTAATAGAATCATCTCCTTCACGATTATTGAAGCGATGGTGGTTCTTGTTATGAGTTGGTATCCAGGCGAATATAGGGAATCCGTAAAAAACGGTCAGCCACCAATCGGTGAAAAGATTCAGCTTCTTTGAGTTCCACATCGGAAGGTGGTTATGATTATGGGTCATAACAGATACACTCACTGCCATAAATAAGTACCATGTATAAATAAAAGGATTCATACCGATCCACAGCCATTGAGCAATAAACATGGCCGTAGTGATAAATATGTAGGCAATACTACGTATATCTGCTCTGTTTTTGAGCTTAAAATTCATTTTTTCCTGTAGTTTTTATCAAAAAATAAGTTAGGGCATTTCTATTAAAAAGTAAACACCAATTAAAATTGCACTTAGAGAATCTGAAACTTATTCCTTCCCTTTTCTCGGGAACTGATCTTTCATGATTGACGCTTTGTATGCAAAGAATGCCATCATAGCTGCTGCCTGTTCGAGATCATCTTTTTGCAGACGGTCATAAACATCCATATTTGAGTGATGTATGCGGCTATCATAATCCAGGGGGTCCTGGATAAATTGAAATCCCGGCAAACCTGCATTATCGAACGAAAGATGGTCAGTTCCGCCTGTATTTGAAATGCTTATGGTCTGTGCGCTGGGATCATTAAACTCGTGCAGCCACTCCTGGAAAATTGATCGGGCGGATTTATTTCCCTGCAGGTGAATCCCTCTGAACCTGCCTGTTCCGTTATCGTCATTAAAATAGACAGAGAAATCCCTATACTCTGCTTTCGTTTCAGGACTAATAGTAGAAGCATCAGCTGTAGCTACGCTATTATAATCAGCGGACTTTTCCCCGAAGTGCTGATCAACATAAGCTCTTGATCCAAGCAAACCCTCCTCTTCGCCGGCCCATAAACCGATTCGTATAGTTCTTACGGGGGTTAAATTAAGTTTCTTCAAAATCCTCAATGCCTCCATGCAGACAGCGCTCCCGCAGGCATTATCGGCTGCCCCGGTTCCACCGTGCCATGAATCGAAATGTCCGCCGATCATGACAACTTCATCTCTTTTATCAGTACCCGGTATTTCCCCGATAATATTAAATGCGGAATCCGGTTTTGTTATTTCCGCTTTTAATTCCATTTGCATAGTAAGCTTTTCACCTTTTTCGATCATCCTTATCATCCGGTTATAATTTTCCGCTGAAACAACAATTTGCGGAATTATCGAGGGAGCTTCCGGATCATAAACCGGTAAAGGTCTTTTGCTGCCGTTTTCTTCTTTTCGGGGTACTGCTGCTTCATCGACAAAAACAGTTCCGTCATCTCCTCTCGAAATAGTAAAGACAGCTTCCGCACCTTCGTCCATACAAAACCGGAGTTTCTTTGGTCCAAAACTTCTTTCAATAATATAATTTGCTACCGCCGCTGAATCGATCCCGGGCCGCCACTGTTTAAATAGTGTGAATACCGAATCGAAATTTTCCATTACCATTTTAGGGAACCTGAACCTTCTATGTCCCGCTTGCTGGTATGCATTGGCTAATTGAAGCAGTGTGGAATCATTTAATCTTTCTGCATCAGGTGTGAAATGCGGATGCAGTTCCATGGCAGGACTTATCAGCACAAACTTGCCTTTTAATTTTCCTTTATAATCATCAAAATCTTTTTCAGAGTTAACGTTAAGCCAGATAACATCACCCGTAACAGTACCTTTTAAGGAAGGTGACCATGCAGCCGGATAAGCAATTAAGGGGAAAGTAGCCGGTTTGATAACTTCGGCGTAAAAACTTTTTAATGTCCAGCCCTTTCCTGCTGGTCCATACTTTTCATAATGAACATTTTCCAATCCCCATTGCTTCATTTTTGTTGCAGCCCAATCGGCGGCCAGTTTGTATTCGTTCGAAAAAGTCAATCTTGGTCCATACACATCCGTTAGATAGCTGGAAATCTCCATGACCTGAGAATTGCTCATCTCTTCATTCTTAATTAACTGTGCTATTGAGTCAGTAGCAGAACTATTTCTCTGAGCAAATGAATTAAATGAGAATATTAGTGAGCTAATGAAAAGAAGTGCAATAATTTTATTCATGTTCAAAGTTTCTCCCGATAAGGTGACAAAAAAATAAAATGCCAATCCCCTTTTTCAATTATCAAATTACGCTACGTGGAACCAATTCGCAATAATCGGGATAAAATATATGTGTAATCCTGAGGATTTTTTTTAGAATAAAAAAGACGGGCCTAAACATGTCTTTCGAAGTAAAATTTAACTTTGGATTAAAATGCAGTAACAAATCCAAAACTTACGCTGCCGAATTCATTCGTGAAATTGTAATCATACTCTCATATTTCGTCTCAGGAGATATCCAAGTGAAATTCCCACTGATTTTATGTCAAGCGCATCATCGTCAGAATCAATATAATTAAAAACCGCGCACCACCTGGGATGCATCAAAATTAACTGAATATCTTCCTGCAACTTTCTGTTTAGAGTAAATAATATACAGTTTGCACATAACCGCCAATCAAGTGGACGCTGTTTTCGTATCCACCAGTCTGTTCCGGGCGGTGGGTTATCGGCAAGAACGTATGTTTAAATAAGTTATTAAATTGAGTTCTCTAAAAGCAAAGTAAGGAGGACTCAATATGAAAAGTTGTTTTGAAAACAAAGACATCTATGTTGGCCTTGATGTTCATAAAAAACGCTGGGTTGTTAGCGTTAGGACCTATGATCTTGAACTGAAAACATTTAGTATGATGGCTATTGCCGAAGAGTTAGAAAAGTTTTTTGTTGATAATTACAAGGATGCTCTTTTACATATTGTTTATGAATGCTGTTTCTCCGGTTTCTGGATATATGATTATTTCCATAATAAAGGCTACGATATTATAGTAACCCCAACCAACAGAATTTATCGTGATGGGAGCATAGTAAAGACTGATAAGATAGACTCCAGGAAACTTGCCTTTCAACATTCAAGAGGACTGCTCAGAGCTGTAAAAGTGCCAACTGAAAAAATTCGGGAGTACAGATCAATCTTTAGAATATACGATAAAGAGAAAATGCGGGAAGGTCAGATACTCAGGCAGATCAGGTGCATACTGGAAGTAAGAAATCATCCACTGAAATGGGAAAGATGGAATAAAGAGTTTATAGAAAAGTTAAAAGAGATAAATTTCCAGAAAGATATATTTAACAGAAAGTTTGAACAGTTGCTTAAAGAGTATGAATATGTAAAGCAGCAAATTAAGGACAGCGAGCAAAGAATAATAAATATTTCTTGTCATATTTCAGAAATTCTTGTTACTAATACATTAGTAATAGGAAATAATAAATAATCATATGCAAAATCAACTAGAGCAAAGTTTTATACAGATAATTGAAGAGAATAAAGATAGAATTTACAGAATATGCAAGATCTATGCAGTTACTCCGATAGAGCCTCAAGACCTTTTCCAAGAAGTGGTAGTTCAAGTTTGGAGATCATTATCTACTTTCAAGGGTAAATCTAGCATAAGCACGTGGATTTATAAAGTTGCACTAAACGTTTGTTATAGTTCAAAAATGAAGCTTGAAAAGAACAACGACAATACAGTTAGATTAGAATCGATACATTTTGCTCTATCAGAAAATACACCGGATAAAATTCAGAAAGAAAAATATCAAGCTCTTCAAGCGTGTATTTCTACTCTGAATGAAATAGATAAATCTATTGTTATTCTTTATCTGGAGGAGTTACCTTATAAAGAAATAGCTGCAATTACGGGTTTGACAGAGAATCATATAGCTGTTAAAATGAAACGGATAAGAAAGACGTTATTAAAGTGTATAACTTATAAATTAAAATAAAATATTGAGGTAAATAATATGTTGGAACAAGAATTAAACGATATATGGAAAGAGCTAAAGGATGTATGGAGAAATTCTTCACAGACAGAGAAGATCAATATTCAAATGTCAAGTCTAATTGTTGAATTAAAAAGTAAGGTCAGCCAATTCGAAAAAGACTCTATAAAAAGAGACATAAAAACAATTAAAACTTTCACAAGCCAATTCGAAAAAGATTCCATCACTAAGGATATAAGAAAAATTAAATCAGCTATAAGAAAAATCATTGAATATCTTAATTTGAAAAAATAATAACAATTTTCTAAAACGCTTATAACAAGCTGCTGCCAATGAATGAGGTTGAGTTTGCAAAAAAGAATAAAAGGAAAATGAATTTATTTCTGTTGCATTCGATAAAATTGTCAAAAAATAGAAAAGTCTTTAAGGCGATTGGTGGTAAAGAGTATATAATTAATAACTGGGATATTAAGAACAAAAATTTAAAACCAATTCAATACTTATATAAGTTAGAAGATGCAAACTAACATCTTTAATAAGTAAAAAGTCAATAGGCAATAAAAATCCTGTACAAAAATATTCTTTGGGGACTTACCTTTGTAACAAATTTCAAATTCAATCTCTAGGATTTAGGTTCCATACCCCACCCCTGGGTTGACTACCAGATCAAGTCCAAACTCAGCTGCAGGTTTATCGGTTTTTATATACAAAATCGGATTTCCAAAAAATTTTTATTTCAGAATATTTAAGCTAAAGAGAGCCAACGGCTCTCTGCTACTTTTAGTCTCTCAATGATTATTTCTTGTAACTGTAAAGGGAATAAGAGGGAGGCACTCAGATAAACTATAAAATCGGAGAAACGATGGGAAACAAAAGGCCCATTCATCGGAAAATTTCTGATGGTCGTATTGCTTTGGTTCGGAGAAAATCCATTGATTCCGCAGCCGAAGTTACACGTTGCAAAAAAGAGTTTGCTAAGGTGAACCTAGATCTTAAGCAACCTCTTTTGGATGATAAAACTGTCACTCGTTTAGAGACTAAACGAGTGGAACTCGAGGCACAAATAACGAAATCACAGAGAGAAACTGACGGGTATAGGTCTCGTCATCTTTCTTACATTAGAAAAAACGCCAATTTGAACGGCGATCAGGAATAGTAAATCTTAATCCTCTCCAGATTAAGTAGGGCCGGTATGACTTTTGGGTTGTATCGGCTTCTGAGTTTATTGTGTGTCTGAAATTCAAACCTTTCACCAAATAAAATCCTGCTTATCTTACCATTAAATTATTAATCGAAAATTAATCTTGCGTCTCACCATCTGGATTTCTAAATTCTATTTGCTTTAATTATGAAAAGTTTACGGGGTCCAATGATATTTATCTTCTGTCTATAAATTTTTCCGCTGGAGTATGTTATGAAAAAATTGCTACTCTTTTTCTTCTTGTCGTTCAGTATTTGTAATTCTGGGTTCGCTGAAATCCGCTACGTCAGCCACTCCGGCAGCAACACACCTCCTTACCTTACCTGGGAGACAGCAGCAGATTCAATAATGAGTGCAATAAATGTTTCTTCCTTCGGGGATACTATTTATGTAGCAAACGGCATCTATGAAGAACAGGTTGTAATGATACCTGGGTTATCGCTGATAGGTGCAGGGATGGACAGCTGTGTGATCAGCTTACAGGGAACTGGTATCCCAACAGTTACAGTAGTGGACAGTTGCCTACTTAAAGGTTTTCAGATTATCACGTTGAATACTCTAAACACCTGGGGAATTAAAAGCAGTGGATCAAATAGTTTGATAGCAGAAAATAAAATTATTAACCCCTCGCTGGGTATCTATCTGGATAATTCTGATGCTGAGGTATACAATAACATACTCGAGAATATAAAAACGAAGGGAGTATGGGCTTTTAATTCCAACTCGAGTATAAGAATGAATAATATCTCGACTGATCCCAATTCTCAAGCCGCTTCAGTTGCCGGAATTGATATTGAAGCCTACGATTTCACTTACACCCCGGTTATTGATTCGAATGTAATTATTACCCCGGGCGCTTATGGAATCAATAAATCCTATGGAGCAAAACCCACAATAACAAATAACTCAATATTATTAAACCCTCCCGGAGGGGTTGGGATAGACTTTGGGGGTTACTCTGATTCGGCGTTTGTATTTAATAATTTAATATATGGCGGAGGCTGGGGGATTGAGAACCGAGCTGTTGGACATATTGAGGTAATTAATAATTATTTAGGTGGCGGATTAGACAAGGGTATAATAACCGGTTCATATGTAAATGTTATAAAGAATAATATTATCGCCGATGCGCAGCTTGCTATAGAAAGACCATATAGTCTGCCCACCCCCATAGTTAAATACAACAACCTCTGGCATAACACCTCAAACTACTCAGGCTTTACCGGGGATACAACAAACCTCTCGGTTGACCCTATGGTAGTAAATGACGACACCAGCAAAGGAGAACTGGATTACCACCTCCAGATGTTCTCTCCTTTAATTGATAGAGGTGACCCCGGTATCCTGGATAAAGACAGTACGAGAAGTGACATAGGCTTATACGGAGGACCATTCGGAGAAATATATTCCTACCAGGACCTTCCTCCCCGTCAGCCTGTTAATCTCTCTGCCTCAGTAGATACTGATTATATCCTGATAAGATGGAATAAGAACACAGAGGCAGACATAAATCATTATAACCTCTACAGGGATACAACAGAGAGCTTCACAGCAGATTCGACAACTTTTGTCGCTTCTGTAACAGACACATTCTACCTGCACATCATACCAGGGGGAATGAATGACCTTTACTTTAAGCTTACAGCAGTAGATAACCAGGGTAATACCTCTGAGCCTTCAGAGGAGCTCCATATTGTTCTTACCGGAACAAAGAATAATGAAGAGTTTACAATTAACAATTACAAATTGTTTCAGAACTATCCTAATCCTTTCAACCCGACAACGAGGATAGCTTACAGGTTAAAAGAAAGAGGATATGTAAAGCTATATGTATATGACATTAAAGGTGAACTGGTAGAAACACTGGTTAATAAGATACAGGACAGGGGTTATTATGAAGTTGAGTTCACCGGGTCTCCATCAGGCAGCGAAGAGTCCACAGCTCAGAGACTTGCCTCAGGCATTTATATCTACCAGATATTAGTACAGAATGAACACAACATTCCCGTCTTCTCGGATATTAAGAAGATGGTTTATCTGAAATAATGCCATCGAATACAAAACATAAATAACAAGGGAGAAAGAATAATGAAGGGAAACCTTACTTTAATTCCTTTTATTCTTCTTGCAGTAATTATCTGCAAAGCACAAGTTCCCGCTCAGGAAAACCCGTCAACCCCCGAATTCCCAATTGGGGTATATTTTCACGATCCCGCTGAATTAGCTAAAGATTATTTCGATTCTACCGGGATGAACACAATTGTATGGAAAACTGATGATAATTCACATCAGTTTCTCTCCAATTACAATCTTATAGCATATAATCCTTACAGCCAGAATGACTGGATATGCTATTACTCGGCAAGCTACTATTC
Organism: uncultured Bacteroidota bacterium; assembly: GCA_963839165.1. Taxonomy (GTDB): domain Bacteria; phylum Bacteroidota; class Ignavibacteria; order Ignavibacteriales; family Ignavibacteriaceae; genus DATFVA01. Next base: position 415,820 of record CAWIUG010000049.1, read on the forward strand.
AAAATGGGAAGCAGAAGAGCAGACCGGTCCCAACAGAATAGGGATAAAGCATAAGCACGGACGGGCAGACGAATGGAAGGGAATCGATTGCTGGTCTACAAAGGGCATAAGCTCTCCTGTTGACTCGCTTGTATACGGCCCCCATTACAGGAAGGAGAAGCAATATGCTATTGATGCGAGGGGTTATGGCAATGCCATCCAGTATATCCCAAGGTTCAATATGGCTCTGGTATATAATCCTGAAAATGTAAGCGGGGATGAGCCTGTGTGTAAAATAAAAGTAGTAATAAGACATACAAAATACAACAACGGTGTTCTTCAACAAATTGTAGATGACACCTTGAGAGACACAATCCTGACGGTATCTGCTTTTAACATTGACTCAACTTTCACAGATATTAATTTCAATGAGCCAAATTGGTACCAGTACTCTCCCAATTATTTCGATGGCCTGTACCCGGACGTAGTTCACGATCTTCCGATGACCGGTGTTACCTATCGGGATACTGCTGCGGGCCAGGGTGTTGAATTCTGGGTTGAATGGCTGAGGGATGATACACTCTGCACACTGTATATAGATAATATTGAGATTTATGATAATAACGGGTGGAGTGATTATGTTATAAATAACTCACTCGTTATTAATAGGGTGCAAAACTACGCCCAAACTTATAATTCAAACTGGCCGAACATTAAATACTGGTACGGGAAGGATGAACCAAGGTCCCTTGACTGTTTTACACCAATGCGAATCGTAGATTCGCTTGTAAATGTCAGCGTAAATAAAAAAGTAATCAATGCTGTCTGGTGCCTGTATAGTGGGATTGCCAAATTCTAACAGTGCCCCCTCCGAATTATATTATTTCATCAGAGATAATCTGACACCACGATTAAAGTCTAAATTGGGAAACAGGCTTTCGGAACTCAGGTACACCGGCGATTATATAAGCAAAAGACATTTCCCGGGAGAAGCTCCGATAAATCAAACAACATTGCATTATCTTACTATGCCTTACGGTTTATCCTCGGACAGCGTGAACTGGCACACCGGATTTTTTGATCGGAATGGATACGATGATGACAAATATTTCTTCCTTGTAAATCTCCTGCCTGAATCAGAAGACTCTGTTTGTATTAGATTAGCACCACCAATAGCCGGTTATTACAATTACAGATTTAGGAATTTTGAGGGCCAAATCGATACAACTTTCTTTACGGGTTCCTATCTGGTATGTTCACTTAACCACCCGGCAGGCGAAAGTTATCTTTATGAGGTTGCCCCTGTTGTAAAATACGGCGGAAAATTATATCACGATGAGACTATAAGCAGCAATACAACTCTCTACGATGATATGACTGTTGAGAATGGTGCTGATCTTACTGTAAATGCAGCATATAATTGCTATGGGAATATATATATAAAGGGGAACGGAAAAATAGTAACAACCAGCGGAGGAACTATAATTTTCCATAACGGAAAAGGAATTATTGCAGAAGCGTACCCTCAGCTGATTGGTACATCTGAGCATAAACTGACTCTCGATTTTGGTTCGGAAAATAGTGGTTCGGGTGTTCAGTTACTTCAAAATTCACAATTTATTATGAATATATTTTCTTGTGTAAAGGCAGTAGATATACAAAAAGATTTTATCTCTGCAAGATTCAAAAAAGTAGTCAGGGAGTGCAAGTTAGACGACCGCTACCACTTCCATAGTTTGAGGCATACATTCGCGAGTTGGTTAGTTCAAATGGGTGTTCCAATATACGAAGTAAGTAAACTTCTTGGGCACGCTGATATTAAGACTACTCAAATATATTCTCACCTTAGAAGCAATGACCTTCGGGATGCTGTTGATAGCCTGGATTAAATGGGGAGTTGCCTCCCCATTGTTTATTTGAGAAGAATCATTTTCTTCGTATCGATGAAAGAACCTGTTTTAATTTGATAGAAATAAACTCCGCTTGAAAGTCCTGCTGCATTCCACGTTAACTCATAAGTGCCTGCTGGTTTTTCCTCATTAAGTATTGTTTCTATTTCTTCTCCAAGTGTATTAAATATTTTAAGTGTCACCTGAGAAGATTTTGGAATTGAAAATCTTATAACTGAGGAATTATTAAATGGATTAGGATAATTTTGAGAAAGCAAAAACTCTGCTGGCATTTCATCAATTTTTTCTTCTTCAACAAATGTTACGCCACCATTTGTAGTACGAAGTATTGTCCCAGAATCTCCCAAGGCTATCCCATTATTTAAATCAGGAAAACAGACACTATTTAGAGTATTATAGATTCCAGTGGATTGTTGTTCCCAATTTAATCCAGCATCGATCGTGCTTAGGACAGTTCCACCTCTCCCAACTATCCATCCGTTATTTGCATTTGCGAAATAAACACTTTTTAAAGCCCTATTTCCGCCACTTGACTTTTGTATCCAGTTCAAGCCACCATCGGTTGTTTGGAGAATTACTCCTTCTCCTCCTGTGGCAAAATCAACTCCGACTGCTATCCCATCATTTAAATTAGTAAAATAAACGTCATCCAGAATCATTTGAAATTGGGAATAATGCTTTGACCAGTTTAATCCACCGTCATTTGTTTTGAGGATCGTGCCGGTTGTTCCGACGATCCAGCCATTGTTTTCATCGATAAAGTACACACTTGTTAAAAAATCTTCATTGGTTGGTTGTTCTATCCAATCCATCCCTCCATTAGTAGTCCTGAGAATTAAAGCACCACTAAAAAACGTACTACCAACAATCCATCCATTATTATGATTAGTAAAGCAAACCTTCATCAAATAAACGGTGTTCTCTATTCTCTGTTGTGTCCAATCTAAACCTCCATTTGTTGTGCTGAGGATAATTCCACCATAGTTGTTCACATCAAAACCCACAATTATACCGTGATTCGTATCAGTAAAGGTAACATCATACAAAATCAAATCTGTTCCTACGGTTTGCTGAGTCCAGTTTAATCCACCATCAGTTGTTCTTAGGATGGTTCCTGTGTAGTCATTATTCCCATCACAACCAACCACCCATAAATTATCTGAATCTATTATGCAAACACCATACAAATCACTTGTAGTGTTGCTTATCTGTCTGAACCACTGTGCAGA
>CAWIUG010000050.1:0-7898 GCA_963839165.1 uncultured Bacteroidota bacterium
GTTATTCCTCCCTGATCTGCTTCGTTAGGAGAAATCGTTGTATCAGATGAGCAACTATTAATCAATAGTGAAAGAAAAATGATGACTAATGGAATGAACCTTTTCATTTCGAGTCCCCGGTACTTTATTATGGAATAAAGATTTAACTATAAAATAATATGATCATAATTTTTGTTATAAGCAATTATTTTTAAAATTATTTTCTCAAGAAATACACCCCTTTCGTTTAATAATTTCTGCAAAATAAGTGTTAAATTTGATAATTATTCAATTCAATTTGAGAAAATAAGGCAAATGAATTTTAGAAGAATTATTGACGAATTATTCAGCTTGGATGAATTAACTAATCATCCTCCTGTATTAATTGATATAGGAGCATCAGAATCAACTCACAAATTATGGAAAATGTTTTCAAGATATTCAATTTGCATAGCATATGATGCAGATGATAGACAAATCGGTTATACTGAAAAAGTTACTAAAAATTTCAAAAAACTTTATGTTTACAACTGCATAGTGACAAACAAAGACGATTCTAAAACTGAATTCTTTTTAACCGAATCTCCATTTTGTTCAAGCACTCTTGAGCCAGACACTGAAAGTTTAAAAGTCTGGGCTTATGCCGGAAAATTTAAAGTCATTGACAAAATAGAAATAAATGCAAAAAACCTCAATGAGTCTTTGGAAGAAGTGAATATAGAAAAGGTCGATTGGTTTAAGAGTGATTCGCAAGGTACAGATTTAAGACTATTTAACTCTCTCTCTAAAGAGCTAAGTGAAAAAATAATAGTTGCAGAATTTGAACCAGGATTTATAAATAGTTATAAAGGTGAGGATAAATTATCAGATATATTAAAGGATTTTGAAAACAGGCAGTTTTGGTTATCTGAGATCACTATAAAAGGGACCAAGAAGGATTACTCAAAATCAGCTGGATAATTATTTTAATTCTAACATATTGAAAAAACTGGCTCAATTTTCCCATATAATCAGTCCGGGATGGGCAGAGTTGATTTATATTAGAAAAATCGATGAAGGTAATTTTTCCAGAAGAGAGTTTTTACTTGGTTGGATCTTTTCAACCGTGTTAAATCAACATGGTTATGCATTACTTTTAGCTGATACCTTGCTGAATAAAGAAAAAGATGAACATCTTTTAAGACTTTTAGATATTATGAAAAAGTATTCCATCAAGAGAATAAAAAGGAATATATTATTAATTAAATTTTTACCGTCCCTTTTTATAAAGTCCAAACAATTATTAGGTATTCATTAACTTTTTATATATGCTAATATATTGGTTTGCAACATGTGGAGGTGAATAATAATCTATTACTTTTTTACGAGCATTTTCCCTCAATCTCTGCCTGGAATTTATATCCAGCTCAATAAATTTTTGTATCCCTTGCGATAATTCATGCCCGCTAACTTTATTTACAAGAAATCCGTTTTCTGAATTTACTATCATATCCGGCATACCCCCAATGTCAAAAGCCAATACAGGTGTACCGCATGCTAAAGATTCCATTACTGTATTTGATAGATTTTCCTGAATGGATGGAGCAATAAACAGGTCCGCAGCTGAATAATACAAAACAATTTTATTAATATCATTCAGCCTTCCAGGAAAATTTATTTTAAAGGGTATATCATCAAAATCTTTTTTATTTGCTGAACCAAGAACTATAATTTCTATTTTATCTCTGAGCTCTGGTTTCGTGTGATTAAGTTCAAGCAAAGCCTCTTTAAAATAATTGAAACCTTTTCTGACCTCATTAACAGTAAAAGCACTGAACAAAAAGATAATTTTATCCGTAGACAAATTTAATGATTGCTTTGCATCCCTTACCGGTTGGGGACAGAAAACTGAAGTATCGATTGGATTCGGGACAACGTTTACTTCAAATCCTTTGAGAAGATGACTTTTTCTTGTTTCATCAGCCAGCCAATTACTGCAGGTTACTATAGAAAATTTATCCTTATTAAATATTTTCTCTTTTGATGTAAATATTTGCCTTGAAAGATCATGCCTACCGCGAAAAATTAGAGCCGGACAGTTTTTACAGGTTGTTAAAAAATTAACGCATCCGCCAGTATAATGACATCCACCTGTAAATACCCACATATCGTGGAACGTCCAAACTACAGGTTTTTTTAGTGTAAATATTTTTTTTAGGGACTTTAAGGATAAAAAGCCACCATTTATCCAATGCAGATTTATAATATCCGCCTTTTCAACCAAATCGTGATCATGAACCTCAGTGCCTACAAACGGGAAAGTAAATCTTCCTCTACTATCCTTCGAGAGAAATTTCATTAAAAAATAATCTATTATTATTCTCGAATCGGTTTTGAAATGTGGACCTATCTCTTTAACCGATTCAAGGTTTGTTTTCTTCTGTTGGACAAGAACAGTAGAGTTTACGCCTACTGAGTTTAATGCGTTGTTTATATTTAGACAAGCCCTGGCAGCACCACCTATGCTATCGGATGTAGAAATATGCAAAATATTCATCCTAATCCTTATAAGCGTAAATGTTTAATTGAAGATCAAATTCGGGAGAGTTTTTATTCGTTTTATTGATGAACGGCTGCAATCTGTCGTTAACAGGTTTTATAAAATAACGGAAGTCATTCTGAGTTAATATCGAAAGAATATCATCTAACTCCTGTTTTTTATCTTTGAAAGAATGATACTCAATAAAAATATTGGACACTTTTCTCAGAAGATTTCCGCAGTTAGCTATTACTTCTTTTTCTGCTCCCTCAATATCGATTTTAAGAAAATCAATATTTTGCTCACGCTCAAGTACTGAACTTAAAGTTACTGACGGTATTTTAACTTTGTGACCGGTGCCAAATATTGAAGAATTATCAGCGTTTCCTACTGATAATTCAATTCCTTCATCATTTATCCAAACTGCCTGGTTATATATTTCAATGTCTTTTAAGTGATTATTATCGATATTCTCTTTAAGAATCTTGCTGATATCTGGGTTTGCTTCAAAAGCAATTATTCTTGAATCCGGATAATTTAGTTTATAAAAAAACAGACCAAGTCCGATATTAGCGCCACAGTCAATTACCGTTGCGACTCGCTCATTTGATTTAAATTTGTATGATTCTTCCACAAATATTTCTTTATATTGCCAGAGAAATGAAAGGCAGTCGGGCACAATGATAGTAAAACCATTTATCCTAATTGTTTTCATTTTGAATCGGGCAACATCACCATATCTGAAAACTAACCAAATAAATCTCCGCTGATTGGGATACTTAAAAAAAATAAAAAGTCCTCTAAACAATATTTTAAATAATAACTTCATTTCATTTTTTTATTAAACAAAGATGCATACCTAAAGAAATTAATTATTTTCCTTTGAATACTTAATTTTAAAAATCTCTTCATACTATTATGTATATCTTTATCCAGACAGAGTCCTTTTGGAAAAGTCAGACTGGATAATTGATTGTCCAGAGTTACTTCGAATTTTTTAGTTCTTGCAGTATGAGTTCCGGATTTATCTGCTCCGATGTTTTTTAATTTTGACTTTACCGGATAAAGGCAAAATGCATTGTTTTTATAATGAGCATAAGACCATCGGACTCCCCAGGAATCAATATAACCATATACCTGAGCCTTCAACATAGGTGTCAAATCCTCACCACCATTATTAAACTCAGCCTGTAAAGTCTTGTTTTCAGTAAATTCATTAAAATCTGCAAGATTCCAATCAACTGCTTGCCACCTATCCCTCCAACTGCCCCACCCCCATGTTGAAGCTCTGGGTAAAATGTATACATCATCTTTATATTCTTCAGGAATATCTAAAGGGAAGCTATAACCTGAAATCGAAAATATTTCATCCTCCTCTTCATAAACCTTCAATGCCTCGTTCATAAATTTTAAATATCCGGGAGCACTTAACAAATCATCTTCCAGCACAATTGCACTACCACATTCTCCAATTACTTGCGAAACTCCATCGATAACTGAATCAGCCAATCCCTTATTAATTTCACTTTCCTGTATACTATATATTTTTAAATTTATTTATATTATTTATATACGATCTTACACTTTTTTACTCTTTCATAATCCAACTCATTCTTTGGTCCATCAGAGAAAATAAACAAATCACTCTTATCAGCATATAAATTTTTTTGAAGAGACTCAATTGTTTGTTTGGTGTGCCAGGGACGATTATATACAAATATAACTATGGGGGCTAATGACATTATCTTTGATTTATTAAGTTTTTATTAAATTCTTAATTGAAAAAAAACTTTCAATTATTAAATTCATTTTTTGTAAAAATCAATGATTAATGAGGTATAATTGGGTTTTCCGTCTTTATTCCTTTTATCGTTTTTAAATGATCTGCTTAATATAACCGTTTTTATTACTATATGAAGAATGAAATTCGCCCCTTTCATCCCAATATTCTATCAGTTTTGCCTGGAACCCGAATTTTTCAATTTTGTCAGTTAGTGTCTTAAAATTAAATAAATGCTTATGGTCTTTCGCTCCCTCACCGTCCCCTCCTGGTTTGACGTTCTTTATATATTTTTCGTTAATATGAAACCCATCGGGTACGGCAACTCTGAAAGTCAACTCATTTCCAGAATATTCATTAATTTTCTTAAGCATTTTTTCAATCTGCTGATTAGATAGATGTTCCAAGACATGTTCGGCAGATTGATCTGATATAATTTTCAATCCTTCGAAAATACTTTTTAAAATCGTGTTTCTCATTTGTTACATCTAATGTATTAACATCTGTAGAAATCCATCCCTTATATTTTGTAGGTCCTGATCCGATTATTAAAGAAATATGTTTTTGAAGGGTAATATAACGAATCCATTCAAGGTACTTTAATAACCTTATAAAAGGCAGTAATCTTCTATATACATATCTTTTTAATTTGTTATACATTGGTTTCAAATCTCCAGGCAATTATCATTTTTATAAAAAATACTTGTCTAGTATAATGCGCAGTAACCGGGGACATACCCCAGAAGGCTATTTGTTTAAATTTATTATCAACTAAATTTTTAACAGCTGCCCTGTACTGATCACGCTCAGAATTATCGAAAATAATGATGCCTTCTTTTTTAAGCTTTATGATACTGTTTTTTATTGAATTTTCTCTATCCCTTCCATCAATGATGATAATATCAAATTGTTCCTTATGGTTTACTATTTCCATGCTGTACTCCCCACCATATTTTAATTCCTTGTAAATGACTTGGGCATTCTCTGGGAGACGCATTTTAATCTTTTCATACCAATCTTTATCATTTTCAACTGCGGTAATTGATTTGACTCTTTTTGAATACCAGATTGTTGAATTTCCACATCCGTATTCGAAAATATTGAAGTGATCTTTAAGTCTCGGTTCAATAAATTTAATAAATGGGTACGTATTCCACGGAATTGGATTATTCTCTTTATCTACTGATTCTTTTTTATAATAACTATTGAACCACCCGTCATCTACAAGCGTACTTTCCAGAGCCAGTTGAACATAGGGGGCGAGCTTTAATGACCTTAACAGACTCCAGGTAAGCTTTCTTAATGCTTTATATTTTTTTTCTTTATTCATTTCCAGAACCTTTAATATTTTTCCTCCAGGTTCCAGGGTTTTTCCACTTCCTGTAAAATCCTTCAAGGCTTTGGAGTTCACGTATTTCGAAGAATTTGAGGAGATACAAGATAAACGGGAAAACCAGTAACAGAAGTAATTTAACAATTATATCAAGAAGGTAATTTAAATTAATTGTTAATGAGACAATGTACAGTGCTGCCCCGATTAAAACAGTAATAAAGACTTTCATATTCTCATAAGGAATATGGTAATATTTCTGGGAGATAATGTATGAAAGCCAGTACAGGAAGATGAAAGAAGCTAATGTTGAGTAAGCTGCCGCCATCATCCCCCACAAAGGAATAAAAATAATATTCAAGATAATATTTAAAAGAGACGCCAAAAGGGTTGTAATGGCTAAAGCTTTTGTATTTTTTGTAAGCAGCATACCCAGCGTAACCACTATCCTCATACCGAAGAAAATATATGAGAAGACGATTATTGGAATCACTTTTGCTGCTTCCCAGTAATCGGGATTTAATGCAAAGATCTTAATGATATTCCCGCTGAATAATGATAATGCGAGACTGATCCAGACTAACAGAAGGGTCAGATAAGTCAGTAATTTGGAGAAATATCTTTTATCTCCTTCCTGCTGATAGATCTTATATGCAAAGGGCATCAGGGCGAGGTTAAAAGGCATAATAACAAACATATTTACCACGCCGGAAATACGGTAGCCTAAATCATAGAGTCCCAGCTCTTTATAGTTTGTAAAATATTTCAGGATATACCTGTCGCTGACATTCAATATGAGCATAGCTACAGAAGTAAAAATCATCGGGAACCCGAAACTAATGGCGACTCTGATTATGTCCTTTTCAAATCTGTTTGTCATGCTACGGAGCATTGATGGAATAAGGATCAGAAAAAGGACTGCTTCGCTCAGGATATAAGAATACAGCACGCCGCTGATTCCAAGTTTTCTATAGGCTACGAAATAAACGATAAATCCCAGTGTTATTCCAAGTTTGGTTAAGCTGCTGGCAGTGAACCAGATGGATTTTTCATCTGCACGAAGTTTATTTGAAAAGAAAATGTTTAGAACTCTGAGGGAAATAATATAAATGGCCAGTCTCAGGTAAAAATAAAATTCAGAAGGGTTCTGGAAAAGTTTAGATAAATAGGGTACAGTAACTTCACCAAGGGCGATAAAAATAATAATAATAAAAACAGAGACGATGCTCAGAGTATAAAAAATACTGCTTTTCTTATTTTCAAAATCAGTATGATTGGTAAGCATCACCAGTGACTGGCCGAGTCCAAAGTTGAGGAGTTCCGTAAAAATGGATATCGTGACTTCGATGATCCCAAGGATTCCGAATTCACTCACGGAAAAGAAAGTTGAATAGATAGGGAGTAATATTACGCCGGATGCCTTGGTTGCAAGATTGCTTATGCTGTAAATAAAAGAATGTTTTACTAAGTATTTTATTTTATCGAGCATTAATCAATCCGGTTTAATCATTACCGGAAACTTTCTTTCTACCGACAGCTAATACAACTATCAACCCAAGAAGAACGAGCGAGCTTAGTATGAGCGCGAGATATTTTGAAATATAAAAGCTTTCAGGTGCATATTTGAAAACCACTTTGTGCTGACCGGCGGGAACAACAATTCCCATAAAATCGTGATTGGTTCGATAAATCTTTGTTTCGTTATTATCTATATAAGCCCTCCAGCCTGTAGGCAGGGTAAATAATTTATAATCAGCCTTCCCAGTCATATATGTATCGCTAAAAAACACGAAATTATTTCCTGATGCTTTTACCTCCGCAGAAACTGATTCATTCTTATACTCTGTTATATTCACGCTCGTTGTTGAATCTGCAGGTTCTACCTTCAATTCCGGATCATCCACATAAGCTTTTTTCAGAGGATCAAAAGCTGAAGCTTTAATTTGTCTTAAAATATCTATCTCAGGTTTGTATTCTACCGAATCTACAAAATGGACTCTCGGAAGAACATACTGATTCAGATAAACAACGCTTTTGTCGCCTTTGTAGATTGGAGCAAGTCCGGGAAATTGTACCGGCTTTTCGGTTATAATATATTTAACATTAGCCATCCGCCATAAAACACTATTAACAGGACCAACGATATCTATTATATCCTGGTATGCTCTCGGCTTTATAGCAGAGTACCCGTAAAAGTCTTCCAGTAAAAAATATGCGTTAAAATTTGAATTCTGATTGAATGAACCGGGAGAGCCGTCCTGTTTAAGTTTAATATTCTAAAAGGGTTTTTA
>CAWIUG010000051.1:0-19005 GCA_963839165.1 uncultured Bacteroidota bacterium
GCCTGTGACCAGGGTTGTGGATACTCTGATCCTGGGAAAACCGTCAGAAATGCCATTTTAATTGTCAGGCCGAATCATTCATTTAAAGAAGGCGTGAAATGGGGTATAGATGAAATGACTCAGGCAAATATTAAAATCCATGGGACTTGTTATAAATGCGGCGGAAATAAAAGGAATCTTCCTATCGTTATAGGTATGGTTACGGATATGGGTATGGATACGGCTATGGAAAATCTTCTGATCAAAATAAATCTAATGGGAAAGCCCCAAGTAAAATCGCAGAAACTACCACCAATTAAATTTATAAATGAAACTATTAAATAAAGATTTTCTTTGAAAGAAGTGAGCCTGCTTTTTTACGATAAAAACAAAATTAAGATGATTAACCCGCTGGAAGAAAAAACTGGAATAATTTATTTTAGATCATTCTGAGTATTTATTTTTCCATACTTCAAACTGGACTAGGTATTAATTCATACATATGATTATTTTCCAAATTATCTGGTGTCTTTTGATGTTGATAATCGATTAACAACAGCCATACCATTAATGGAAGTCCCAAGTCTTTTAACCGGTAAAAGAGGGGTTTCTCTTCCATTCACAGATTTCTGTGAAATTATAAGCGATCTTAACTTTAACGAAATCTTCAATGAATTAACCGCGTATGCCAGAACTAAGAGATGGAAATTTATGGAGTTCAGAGGTGGGAACAATTTCTTCAGCGATATTCCGCCTTCATCCTTTTACTATCATCATTATCTTGACCTGACCCGGGGAAAAGAGGAAATCTTTTCTATGTTTTGTTCCAATACTAAAAGGAACATCAAAAAGGCAGTTAAGGAAAATGTAATAGTTGAATTATTAAAAACACCTGGAAGCTATGGATTATTTCTACGATTTAAACTGTAAGACAAGGAAAAAACATGGATTACCTCCGCAGCCTTATTTATTCTTTCAAAATATTTATAAATACGAGACTTCAAAAGATCTGGGATTTATTGCATTAGCTTTTCACAATAACCGTGTTATTGCTGGAGCAGTTTTTTTCATTTTGGAAAGAAAGCTATGTACAAATTTGGTGCATCGGAAACTAAATTTCTGCACTTGCGGCCAAATAATCTTATAATGTGGAATACAATAAATGATTTAATCAGTCAAGGATTTAAAGAATTTAGTTTTGGAAAAACTGAACCTGAAAATGATGGGTTGAGACGATTCAAATTAGGCTGGGGAGCTGAAGAAGAAAAAAATATTCACATATAAATATGATATGAAAAAAGAAAATTTTGTTCCAAACCGCGGATTCCTCAAAGGGATTTCATAATAAAATTTTTAGAATAATGCCTATCCCTGTTTCTAAAAATAATTTGGTAATTCAATATATAGACATTTAGGATAGTGTTCTACTGACTTTAATTAAGATACTCCCTGGGATTTAATTATTATACTTTATTAAATTTTGAATTCTATGTAGCAAGATTTTTCTATTTTATTAAACCTTTAATTCCAAGGAAGCTTCAAATTTTTTTAAGAGTAGAGCTGGCCAAAAGATTAGCTCACAAGTATGAATCAGCCTGGCCTATCCTGGAATCCTCATCAACAAAACCAACCGGGTGGAGAGGCTGGCCTGAAAATAAGCGGTTTGCACTGATCCTTACGCATTATGTTGAGCATCAAAAAGGTTATGAAAAGGTACAGGCTCTGATGAAGATTGAAAACGATATGGGATTTAAAAGTTCTTTTAATTTTGTACCTGAAAGAGATTATAAAGTTGAAATGTCTCTTCTTAAGACTTTAAAAGAGAACGGCTTCGAGGTAGGTGTACAGGGACTTTACCATGACGGTAAATTGTATTCTTCGAGAAAAGAACTTTTAAAGCGGGCTGAAAAAATCAATAGTTACCTGAGAGGATTGGGGGGCAGTGGGGTTTCGTTCTCCTGCTATGCATCATAACCTTGAATGGCTGCTTGATCTCGATATTGAATATCATCTTTCTACTTTCGATACCGATCCTTTTGAACCTCAGTCGGACGGGGCAGAGACGATTTTCCCTTTCATAGTTGACAGGGAAGTAATGGCAGGGCAATACCTGGAGATGCCTTACACTCTTCCACAGGATAGTACCTTGTTTATTATATTAAAAGAAAAAGACATCAGTATATGGAAGAAAAAACTTGACTGGATTGTTGACAAGGGTGGAATGGCTCTGCTTAATGTTCATCCTGATTATATAAATTTCAATAAGAACACAAACAGTTTTGAAGAATTTTCCATTTCTATTTATAAAGATTTTTTAGACTATATTAAAGTTAATCATACAGATAATTATTGGAATGTTCTTCCCAAAGAACTTGCGTATTATTTGACAGAAACGATCAATAAAGAATAATGAATTTCCAATTTCAGCTATTTGATTTATGAAAAAAGTATTAATGATCGCCCAATCCTTTTATGATTTAGATCCGAGAATTTTAAAACAAACTAAGGTTCTAATAAATAATGGTATTATGGTTGATATTATTTGTTTGGGGGTGGGTGATTACAGCATGAAGAAATTCTCGATAATGTTCGTGTCTATAGAATAATGAGGAGATTTAATCAGGAGAAGATTGTGAGCTACATTCTAAACTCATTGATTTTTCTCTTAAAAGCTTTTATAAAATCAATTATACTTGGTTTAAAGAATAAATATGATGCGGTTCAAGTTCATAATATGCCTGACTATCTGGTATTTGCTGCAATTACTTATAAGCTTTCCGGTATTCCCATTATACTCGATATCCATGATCTTACCGTTGAATTATTTAAGGAAAAGTGGGGAGGAAATAGATATAAATATATGAAACCATTACTTATCCTTGTGGAAAAATTGTGCGTTAGTTTTTCTACCAGGGTTATCACAGTTTCTGAACAATGTGGGAATAGACTGATCGGACGAGGACTTTCACCTCAAAAATTGACCATAATTATGAATGTCCCCAACTCCGAAATGTTTACTTTTGATACAGAACGGAAATATGAGGTGATTGATGATAGTTTAAGACTTATTTATACAGGAACTGTAGCTGAAAGATATGGGATTCATTTCGCTATTATGGCATTATCCAACGTAGTTAAAGTTATTCCCAATACAATATTTGAAATCTATGGTAATTCTGATACTGAATATGACAAATATTTAAAAGCTATTATACATAAAGATAAATTATCTGATTTTGTAAAATTCAATGGGATTGTTCCATATGAATTCATAAGTGATAAATTGAAAAAGGCCGATATAGCATTGGTTATGTCAGTAAATAGTGAATACACTAGCCTCGGTATCCCTACAAAAATATTTGAATACGCAAACGTAGGTTTACCAATTATAGTCACAGATCTTGATTCAGTACGACTTGTTTTTGGTAAAGAAAGCATGTGCTATGTAAATACAGAAGACACTGATCAAATAGCAAAGAATATTATCGAGCTTTGTAAATATCCTATGTTGAGAAAAACAATGGCAGAGAATGCTTATTCTAAGGTACGTAATTTTTCAGGTACGATTATGAATAGCAGATATCTTAATCTTATAAATTGCATTACGAATTAAAATTAAATAATAATTACCATAAAGAACTATGTTTAATAAAATACTAATTCTCGCCCCACACACCGATGATGGAGAGCTAAGGGTGTGGTGGAACGATTTCGAAGTTTATAGAAGAGGGCAAAGATATATACTGTGCTGCATTTTCAATTGCAGAGGATTCTGTGCCAGCAGGTTTTGCAAAAGACAGTTTAATTTATGAATTTAATAATGCAATGAAAGTTCTGGGGGTTAAAGAAGAAAACATTATTATATATAGATATAGGGTACGTAGATTCCCTGAATTTCGTCAGGAAATATTAGAAGATATTGTTAAGCTCAGAAATACTATTTCACCTGATCTGGTATTTGTCCCAAGTCCGAATGATATTCATCAGGATCACCAGGTCATTTCGGCTGAAGGTCTCAGAGTTTTTAAGAAAATTTCCGTACTCGGGTATGAACTTCCCTGGAATAATATAATATTCGAGACAAAAAGTTTCGTGAAATTGGAAAAAAGACATATCGAAAAGAAAATAGAAGCATTAAAATCCTATAAAACGCAATCACATCGCAGTTATCTTAGTGAAGATTTTATCTATGGCTTGGCAAAAACTCGGGGGACCCAATTTGAAAGTGAATTTGCGGAATCTTTTGAAGTTTTAAGGATACTAATTTGATAAAAATCGACCTTTTAACTAAAGAATATCTTAAAAATCATATTGAGGACTTCATTTCGATATTAAAAGAAGTTCCTGGGGAGTATTGGAACGAAAATCATTTCCTTGTTGATCTAAAGGGTAAGTGGGAATATAGCTTGGTATCGATCAATGAAAATTATCACTTACTTGGTTATATTATTGCATCTGATAAAGGAAATAAAATTCATATCCATAAATTTATGGTCGACTCTCATCATCGGGGGGAGAAAATAGGTCAGGATATGTTTTTAATTTTTGAAAAGTTGTGTAAGAATAATAACAAACATGTTATTTCATTAAAGGTAAATAATGAAAATAAAGGAGCCTTTAATTTTTACAAAAAGAAAGGTTTTAATATAGTGGACAATAATAATTCTTATTTTGTGATGGAAAAGAGCTTCTGTCAATGAAAGTAGCCATTCATCAACCTAATTATATACCTTGGATTGGATTTTTTCATAAAATGTCAAAGTCTGACGTTTTCATCTTGCTCGATGATGTTAAACATTCAAAAAGTTCTGTCACTCATCGGAATAAAATTAAGTCAGATGATAAAGAATTACTCTTAACCGTACCACTTAGAAACAAGGAAAGCCTAATAAACGAACTTGTAATCGATAGACCTGAGATAACTATAAAAAAACATTGGCATTCAATTGAATCTAACTACAGAAAAGCAAAACATTGGTCTTTTCTTGCGGATGATATTTCTTCAATCTATAATTCCAAATGGAATTATTTGGTTGAATTTAATATTTCACTAATCCAACTTCTAATGGAAAAGTTGCAAATTAAGACCAAAATGATTCGATCTTCTGAATTTCAAAAAATTAGCGGGGAGGGCAGTGAAAGGAATTTGAATATTTGTAAAATGCTAGGTGCTGATGTTTACATATCCGGCTCTGGGGCAAAAAAATACAATGATGAAGAATCTTTCTTAAGATCAAATATCAAGATTATTTACAATAACTTTCAACATCCAAACTATCCACAGATCGGAACCAATTTTATATCCAATCTTTCAATTATTGATTTAATCTTTAATTGCGGTGAACAAAGCCACACCATACTAGCGAACATTTAATTATGCCTTTAATATAATTCTATTCAACTTTATTTATATATGAAAACAGCAATAATTACAGGAATAACAGGTCAGGATGGCGCTTATTTAAGCAAACTTCTCCTTAATAAAGGTTATAAAGTTATTGGTATTACTAGAAGTCTGCAGCAGGGAAAACTTGACGGATTAAGTTTCCTCGGAATTGAAAACAATGTTGAGCTAGTAGAAGCAAATGTATTTGATCTGTCAAATATAGTCAGACTTCTTGAGAAATATCAGCCTGATGAATTTTATAATCTCGCTGCACAGAGTTCTGTTGGACTATCTTTTGAACAGCCGATCGGAACCCTTGAGTTCAATATTATCTCAGTTGCAAATATTCTCGAGGCTATTAGAATTATTAATAAGGATATTAGGTTTTACCAATCTTCCAGCAGTGAAATGTTTGGTAACGTTCCTGAATTATCCTTACCTGTAAATGAGAATTTTATTATTCATCCCGCAAGTCCGTATGCAATCTCAAAAGCTTCTTCGCATTGGATTTGTGTTAATTACAGAGAAGCTTATGGTCTGTTTATTTCAAGCGGTATTCTCTTTAACCATGAATCAGTCCTGCGTAGGCCCAATTTTGTCACAAAAAAAATTGTTGCCGGAGCACTTAAAATTAAACATGGACAATTGGACAAATTGCGCGTTGGAAACACTTTAATAAGGCGTGACTGGGGTTATGCTCCAAAGTACATTGAAGCAATGTGGACTATGTTGAATGTAGAAAAGCCGGATGATTATATTATCTGTACCGGGGAGGCACATACTCTTCAGGAATTTATAGAAAAAACTTTCAATAAACTCAACCTTGATTCATCTGAATTTGTTGAAAGAGACACTTCTCTGCTTCGTCCTGTGGATCTGGAAGTAATATACGGTGATTCGAAAAAAGCAAAGAAAGAACTTAATTGGAGTTATAGCTTAACGTTCGATGATTTGATTGATAATTTAGTAGAGGATGAAATTAATTATAACAATTGGATTAGAAAGAATTTCGAAAATTCATTTGTAGGATAAATGTGAACCAACGTATAGTTTTTATTAGCTGGACACCCTTTGGAAGACATACGGAACTCCTGGGTAAAGCATTAAATGCAGAAATTTTCTTTATTGAAAAATACATTAAAGGGAAATTATGGAAGGTGTTTTTTCCTATAGATTACCTTTTAAAATCAATAAAAACCATTTTTATTTTGTTGAGGACAAAACCTTTAATTGTTTTCGTTCAGAATCCTCCTTCCATTGCAGCAATCGTGGTGGTTTTTATTTCCAAAATTCTTAAGATTAAATCTGTAATAGATTCCCATAATGGTGCATTCGAAAAACCATGGTTAAATGTTCCCTTTCATTTCTGGGCATTAAAGAATGCCGATGTCGTTACAGTCCATAATAAAGCTTTATTCAATTATCTTTCCAGCCTTAATAAATTTTCAAATATTAATTTTAGAATATTAAATTCCCGATTATCGGAATTTCCGCTGCAAGCTTAAGGAACACTCCGCAGAAAAATACTTTCTTATTATATCTTCCTACTCCACTGATGAGCCTATGGAAGTTATACTCGATGGAATAGTACGGTTTTCCGGAACAGTGAAAGATTTCAAATTTAAAATTACAGGAAATTATGAACGGAATAGAGAATTATATAAGAAATATCGGGGACATAATAATATTGAGTTTTTAGGTTTTGTTGACGATAGAACCTATGATTATCTTCTGGTTAATGCTTACGGAATAATCGCTTTATCAACAAGAGATGATGTGCAGCAATTTGCACTAATGGAAGCTGTAGGAGCACGAGTACCATTTATTTCAAATAATAATAAGACAAATATAGATTTATTCGAAAATAAGATGATACTAATAGAAAATTCACCTGCCGAATTAGTGGAGGGAATAACTAATTTTATTAAAAATAAGGATGAACTGGAGAATAATATTATCGAAATAAAATTTCATCAGACAGTAAAATGGGAAAAAGAATTTAATAATCTGTTAGAACATTTGCACTCAATATTAAAATAATCCCGATGCTGTTAAATAATCAAACAGGAGAAATTACTATACTGATATCGGTATGTATTGCAACATGCAATAGAACGGAATTATTAAAAAAATTGTTAATTAGTTTATCTAATCAAAACCTTGATAAAAATATTGAAGTTGAAGTTATTATAACCGATAATGATCAGGAGCGTAGCGCCTACCCTGTTATCGAGTCTCTGAAAGGTACTTTTCCTTATACTATAAAATATTTTAACCAGCCTCAAAAGAATATTAGCCTTACTAGAAACGTTTGTGTAGCAAATTCCGCAGGAGAATTCATTTGTTTTATTGACGACGATGAAACTGCCGACAAGGATTGGATACAAAATTTGATTAATTGTATACGGGAATTTAAAGCTGATGCAGTTTTTGGTTACGTTGACCCGGTCTTTGATACAAGCATACCCGAAAAATTTAAATTCAGAGAATTTTACTTTACACCTGTTGCCAGCACTGGAAGTCTGGCCAATTTTTATTATACAACTAATTGTATAGTTAAATCCAATTTGATTAAATCTGAAGAAACTCCTTTTGATCCAAGCTATGGCCTGACAGGAGGTGAGGATGCTCATCTATTTGATAGATTAGCCAGTAAGGGAACTGTGTTTATTAGTAGTTCCTCTGCGATAACTTATGAGTTTATACCTAAAAACAGAGGCACTTATAAATATCTATTCAACAGAGCCTTAAGAGGAGGTCAGGCCTATATGAGGAGGAGCCTTGAACAAAGAAGATATCTGACATTTAAATTAATCAGCATCATAAAGATTACCATAGAATTTATGTATGGTATTTTATTATTTTTTCTTTCTCCACTTTCAAAGAAAAAATCAATCTTGGCGATGCTAAAAATCGGCGATGCTATTGGAAAATGCAGGGCTATTCTATTTATATTCAAAGAAATTTATTAATCCTTATATCCTGAGATAAATTTGTTAATCCCTTTCAAAGATATAAAACCATTCAAGCTATTTTCCGACTTAGAAACAGGTGCTTTATTTAATTTTTTTATTCTTGCATTTTTCACCTTTATGGGCACTAGCCTTCCATTTCAGGAAAGACTAATAGATTCATACGAGGCTGAAACCACCAACATTATCAATCAAATAGTTTTTATTTTTCTATTTTTTTCATCTTCGATTCTAATTATTCAGAACCCTAAAAAAACACTTTCCTTTATCAGAAATGAAAAGTATTTAACATTATTTATTTCTTTCTGTCTCATAAGTTTTTTATGGTCCAATTATAGCCTGATATCCTTTAAAAGATCCTTTCAGCTTTTTGTCACTTATATTACCATCCTCAATGCTGTCCTCTATGTGAGAACGGAGTATATCATATCATCATTCAAAATTGTTTGCTTTATCTATATCGGAGTTACATTTTATTCAGGTTTGTTTATTCCCCAGGCTATTGATCCTGAATTCGGAACCTGGCGTGGGATAGAACTCCAGAAAAATTTACTGGGGCATACTTCACTCATGATCTTTACCCTAGCTCTGTATTTCTTAACCTATTCACAAAATATACTATCTAAGATTAGCGATTATTTATTAATCATATTCAGCATACTGGCTATCATTTTATCAGGAAGTTCTACAAACATGATAGCTGTTATGGTTGTTTTTTTAATTTTAATAATGTTCAACATAGATAAATATTTTACTCCTCTTGGAAGCAGAAGGCTCTTTTCTACCTTAATAATAGTAACTATTATTTTCCCTGTATTGGTTGTTTCAGTATTTGCTCCAGATATATTATCGTTTATCCCCGGCTTTTTTGGTAAAGATCTAACATTTACAGGCAGAAGTTCTATCTGGACATATATTTGGGCCGAGATATTAAAGAAGTTTTGGTTAGGATATGGTTATGGTTCTTACTGGATTATGGGAACATCTGTGATCGATAAATTTCAATTCGCAGTCGGTTGGAGAGTAAATGAAGCTCATAATGGGTTCCTTGAAATAATGCTTCAGACAGGGGTTGTAGGTTTTACTCTTTTCCTCTCATTATTAATTTCTTTTGTTTATAAAGTTATTAAATCTAGATTCAATATTGCTCTCCTTGCCCTCATTTCTATTGTCATTGTTAACTTTTCTGAGAGTTTCGTCTTTGCCGAAAGAAGCCCTTCGACACTGGTCTTCATTTTTTTCTATTTGCTTAGCTCAATGGTATACTCTAAAAACGGGAGTAGTGAAGCCTGAGCTTATGAAATTAAAACAGGAAATTAAAGAAGGTGTTTTTTTTACATTTATATTAAAATATGCAAATATGTTTGTTCAGATGATTGGGGCCGCAGTTTTAGCTCGTATACTTACTCCAAATGAATATGGTATTGTGGCCGTAATCATGGTAATAGTTGCTTTTTTCCAGCTCATAAGCAACTTCGGGTTGGGCACTGCAATCATTCAAAAACAAAACTTGACTGAAGACAATATCTTTTCTCTCTTCATCTTTACTATTATCATAGGCATAGTACTTTCTGGGTTGTTTTGTCTTTTAGGACCGATTATAGCCAGCTTTTATCATAATAATGCTTACAAACAAATTTCAATAATATTGTCTGTCGTCCTTTTTTTTCATACAGCAAATATTGTCCCCTATGCTTTGATAATGAAAAACAAGTGGTTTAAAACTATCGGAATAATTTATTTAGCCATTGAAATAATTACAACAATAATAGCTATAGTTACAGCCCTTTGGGGTTATGGTTACTATGATCTGATTTTTAAAAGTTTATTCAATGCAATTTTAGCATTTTCAATAGATTCAATTACTATCAAATTAAAATTATATGGCAAACTAAAATTCAGAATTGTCCGGGAGCTCTTTTCTTATTCTTTTTTTCAACTGCTTTATAACATTTTGAACTATTTTTCAAGATCGTTGGATACAATCTTAGTAGGTAAGTACTTTGGAAATAACATACTTGGTTATTATGACCGCGCTTACCGTTTGGTATTTTTACCGGTTAACAGTTTAACAAATATCATAACACCTGTATTGCATCCTATATTATCCAGTCATCAGAATGATCATAATTTGATTTATAGGGTTTTTAAGGAAAGCATTAAATTTCTATCAATGATTGGAATTCCTCTTTCAGTGTTTATTTATTTTAGTTCGAAAGAAATAATCCTCATCATGTACGGCCATCAATGGACAAGTAGTATCCCGATTTTTAAAATATTGTGTATGGGCATATGGATTCAGATTTTGCTGCCAAGCATTGTTACTATATTCCAGGCCCTGGGAAAAACGAATTACTTATTTATATATGGATTACTTTCTTCTCTGTTTATAGTTGCAGCTATCCTTGCAGGAATATTTTTATTTAATAGTATTCATATGATAGTCGTTTTTCTATTAATAGCTTATATTATCACAATCTGTGTGGCATTCTACCTTTTAATTATAAAATTGTTGGGCGAGAAGCCTATTAGAAGTACTATTGTTATTCCGTACAGGAATGTATGCCGGAATAACAATAGTACTTCGAATAGGCTTCTGCCAACAATTTTATAATTAAAAGGTAGAATGCCACACAGATTGTGATAATATAAGCTATTAATAGAAAAACGACTATCATATGAATACTATTAAATAAAAATATTCCTGCAAGGATAGCTGCAACTATAAACAGAAAGAAAGTAATCCATATATAAATAAGTGATTGGTTGGGGCCTGGAATATAGTAACAATGCTTGGCAGCAAAATCTGAATCATATGCCCATACACAATATTTTAAAAATCGGGATACTACTTGTCCATTGATGGCCCAGTAGCATGATGGGGTTTTATTTCTTTCGAACTAGAATAAATAAACACTGAAAGAAAATCCCAATCATTGATAGAAATTTAATGCTTTATTTATAAAAACTCTATAAATCAAATTATGATCATTCTGATGACTGGATGATCCTGCAGATACGATCAGGTGTTATGATATTTGTTAAACTGTTAACGGTCAATTACCAAACGGTAAGCGCGGTCATAATAACCAAGTATGTTATTTCCAAAGTACTTACCTATCCAACGATCTTGAAAAATAGTTCAAAATATTGTGTATGGGCATATGGATTCAGATTTTGCTGCCAAGCATTGTTACTATATTCCAGGCCCTGGGAAAAACGAATTACTTATTTATATATGGATTACTTTCTTCTCTGTTTATAGTTGCAGCTATCCTTGCAGGAATATTTTTATTTAATAGTATTCATATGATAGTCGTTTTTCTATTAATAGCTTATATTATCACAAATCTGTGTGGCATTATACCTTTTAATTATAAAATTGTTGGGCAGAAGCCTATTCGAAGTACTATTGTTATTCCGTACAGGAATGTATGCCGGAATAGCCTTTATCATATTTAATCTTCTATTTGAATCAATAAT
This sequence comes from uncultured Bacteroidota bacterium, assembly GCA_963839165.1. GTDB lineage: Bacteria > Bacteroidota > Ignavibacteria > Ignavibacteriales > Ignavibacteriaceae > DATFVA01. Next base: position 11,821 of record CAWIUG010000051.1, read on the forward strand.
GGATATCCAAAATTTAATTGTCTCCCTTTTGATAAAATTTATAATATCAGGATTAATTTTTACCGTTATACTTTATAAAACAAAGGAACTTAAGTATTTTTTAAATACCATTAATCCCAAAAAACATTAATTGCCAATGATAAAGAATGAAATGCCCTTAGTTTCAATCTGTATTCCGGTATTTAATTCTGAAAAGTGGATCAGAGAAACCGTAATGTCCGCCGTCAACCAAACCTGGGTTAGGAAAGAAATAATTGTAGTTGATGATGGTTCCACGGATAAAACATTACATATTTTGGGAGAATTAAATACATTTGGAATTAAAGTTTATTCACAGGAAAACAAAGGGGCCTGCTCTGCACGCAATCATGCTTTTTCGGAATCGAATGGAGACTTTATACAATGGCTTGATTCGGATGATTTATTAGCTCCGGATAAAATAGAACTTCAACTTAAAGAAGTTAACTATACACAAAAAACTAAGACACTGTTATCCTCATCTTTTTCAAGGTTTTATAGCAACCCTACCAAAACTAAATTTATCCCAAATATATTATGGCAGGATCTTGAACCAAGAGAGTGGTTAATCAAACATTTGAATGATCAGGCGATAATGTATCCGCATGCGTGGCTTGTTAGCAGAAGCCTTACCGAAATAGCAGGAGAATGGAATGAATCTCTACGCTTAAATCAGGACGGTGAATATTTTTGTAGAGTAGTTGCCGCGAGTGATCATGTTAAATTTGTTCCGGGTTCAAAATGCTACTATCGTATTGGAAACCTTTCAAGTGTCCAATAAGAAATCGAAGCGGAGCCTAGAGTCCCCTGAGCCTTGCTACAATTTATGCGTGGAATCCATGTATTAAACCTCAGAATAGTCAAGGATACAAGAAATGCGTGCCTTGGATCCCTGCAAAGATTTATTTCAAAAGTATATTATGAAGAAGATGGAGTCAAGGCATTAAAATTATTAAAAACCGGATTAATGAATTAGGTGGAAAAATTCCTTCAAGAAATGAATCCTGGAAATTTTATTTGGTTCGTAAGATTTTAGGGCTGCGTATTGCACGAAATTTGAAAAGCAATCTATGGAATTTAGAAATTATATTTCGAAAATGTATCAATAAAGCTATTTTATACCTTTGGAAAAATTAGACTTTTTTTAGTTTATGCTCATTAATGACTAAATCTATGAAAGCTATTCTCATAATGAGACCCGTTACCTTCTAGGGTAATATGAAAATATTAAATTCTTGATAGATAATTCTGGCTTTATTTTTGATTCACTGAACTTTTAAAAACAAAAATTTCATTCTATTTCACTAAATTTATTAAGATGATAAAAATTTTATTTTTTCTTTCTCTCATATTCTATTCTCTTACATCTGTTTTTGCCCAACAAATTACTATTACAACCCCTAATGGTGGCGAAGTATGGCAAAATTCTAATTCATATGGATAACCTGGACTGATGATATTATTGGTTCCGTTAAAATAGAATTATTCAAAAGTGGTACTTTAAATTCTGAATAATAGCCTCCACTAAAAGCGACGGCTACTTTCTATGCCTATCCCAATGTGACAGAATCCGGGAACGATTATAAAATAAAAATTTCCAGTGTAGCGAATAGCAGCGTGTTTGACTTTTCCGATGAAAATTTTTCTCTTTTAAATAAAAGTCAGTTAAAAGATGCCATTAGTCCGAATGGGGGAGAGCAGATGTATAAACCTCTGCCCAGAAACCGGCAATCGCATGGGAAGATGATTTCCTCGGGGCCTGTTAAAATTGAAGCTTCAGCAAGGGAGGAGCATTTTACCTTCCACGATTGTACAATACTACACAGAGCCATGGCTACCACCCGTCAGTCAATGCTGCCGAATCAGGTATTGATTATAAAGTTAAAATAACCAGTTTAGCAAGCAGTAATGATTTTGACTTTTCGGATAATGATTTCAGCATCACACAAAGTGTTTTAACATTAACCTCCCCGAAACGGAGGGGAAAACTGGACCACATCAAACACTTATGGAATTGTCTGGAACTATAATATTTCTGGTCCTGTTAAACTGGAACTTTACAAGGGCGGGAGTATTTTATTCATCTATTGCGGATACGACACCAAGTGACGGATACTACGCCTGTACGGTTAATGCGGCCTTATTCAGGTAATAATTACAGGATTAAGATCAGAAGTCTTGCAAGTGAAAATGATTTTGATTTTTCGGATAGTGATTTCACTATAACAAAAAGTATAATTAACATTTCATCACCAAATGGCGGGGAAACCTGGCAGACTTCCTCTTTCTTATGGAATAGTCTGGACAGATAATATCTTCTCACCGGTAAAAATTGAGCTGTATAAAGGAGGGACATATTACTCAACTATTGCTGATACAACCCAGAGTGACGGTTATTATGCCTGGTCGGTTCATGCGGCTGATTCAGGCAGTGATTACAGAGTTAAACAGAACAAGCCTCGGAAGCAGCAAACGATTTCGACTATTCAGATAATGACTTCACTATTGCTAAAAGTCAGGTTACTATAACTACACCCAACGGGGGGGGGGAATCTGGGAAACCTCTGGTCTTCTGACGGGATAGTCTGGACAGATAATATATTCGTTTCAGTTAAAATTGAGTTATATAAAGGCGGAGTGTTCTATTCTACTATTGTCTACACAACTCAAAGTGACGGGTATTATCTCTTGTCGGTGAACACGGCTGAATCAGGCAACGATTACCGGGTTAAAATTAACTAATCTAGCCGGGAGCACTAATGATTACGACATATTCTGATGCTGATTTCAGCATAGCTAAGAATGTAATTACAATCTCCAGACCTAACGGTGGAGAAATACTCCAGTTAGGTACTGTTAATACAATCCAGCGGAGGATTCAATTTTTGCACCTGTTAAAATACAATACCAGATAGGCGTGCGAGTTTTATTGGACTATAATTGATACAACCCCGAGCAGCGGCTTTTATTTGTGGAATATTCCATAAATGTCCAGAACGGCAGTGATTATAAAATAAAGATTACGAGTCTTGCCAGCAATAATGATTTTGATTTCTCGGATGGTAATTTTACTATTACTAATCCCAAATGGCATTGAAGAAAGGCTTAGATCAGATCCCTGAGACTTATACGGGATGCAGAATTACCCTAATCCATTTATACAATCTGTCAACTTCGATTATTATACGGACTTCCCCATCCCGGTCAGGTCAGAATCGTCTTGTTTAGCCGTTGGTCAGCAGGTTAAGGTGATTTTTGACGGTTATAAAGATGGTTACCATAAGCTTCAGTCTAATGCTTGAGTGCTAAGCTCTGGTGTCTATTTTTATAGGATCCAGGCAGAATCGCCCTCAGGGAAATTATTCGTTGAAACAAAGAAAATGTTATGTTTAAAATAAAATCATTGCTTTTCAATAAATAGTTAAAAATGACCGGTCTTTTATTTTTTCTTATCGAAAAACACTTAGCGAGTGTAAACCCCACCGGTTACAAAACCATCTCATTTTGAAAACTATAATTCCTTTAAATATGATCCAGAACAATCCCTGGGATCTATAGTTGTAGTTCGGATCAATATCAAATCATTAAAATTCATTATATTTATAAAGTTTCCAGCTGAATTTATAGAAATCAGAGCATTTAAGGCGAGTGTGTTTTATATAATTATAAGGAGATTATGTCGAATTATTTAAAAATCGGAGCAAATGAAAAAATCAATTTACCTCATCTTCTTAATGAATATTTTTATAATTTCCTCTCTTTCTGCACAAACAATCACGATAACTTCCCCAAATGGAGGAGAGAGTTGGAAGACTTCCACCGATTACGGGATAGTCTGGAATGATGATATATTGGGATCTGTTAAAATTGAATTGTATAAAGGAGACGTATACTATTCTACTATTGCTGACACTACTCAGAGCGATGGATACTATCTTTGGTCAGTGACAGCTAGACTCTGGCAGCGATTATAAAGTTAAAATTACAGACTTGTCAAACAGCAATGTATTTGATTTTTCGGATAATTATTTCACAATTACTAAGAGTCAAATTACCATAAGCACCCCCAACGGAGGAGAAAACTGGAAAACATCTACCAACTACGGGATAGTTTGGACAGATGATATTTTAGCACCAGTCAAAATTGAGTTATATAAAGGAGGTGTGTTTTATTCAATTATAGTCGATACAACTCAAAGTGATGGTTATTATCTCTGGTCAGTTAATGCGGCTGAATCAGGTAACGATTACCGGGTTAAAATAACTAGTCTCGGCAGCAATAATGATTTTGATATCTCCGATGCTGATTTCAGCATAGCTAAAAATGTAATTACCATTTCAAGACCTAACGGCGGGGAGACGCTTCAGGCTGGAACTGATAATTCAATTGTCTGGGCAGATTCCATTTATGCACCTGTTAAAATAGAATTATACAAAGGCGGTTCATTTTATTCCTCTATAGTCGATTCAACACCAAGCAACGGCTTTTATTTATGGACAATTGACAATGGTGTTCAGAACGGCATCGATTATAAAATAAAAGTTTCCAGCCTTGGTAGTGATAATGATTTCGATTTCTCCGATGGTAATTTTACCATTACAAATCCTAACGGCATCGAAGAAATATTAAATCAAACCCCTAAGACTTATACCCTGATGCAGAATTACCCCAACCCGTTTAACCCTTCAACTTCAATTGTTTATGGGCTCCCCCATCCCGGTCAGGTCAGAATTGTTTTGTTTAATGCCCTTGGTCAGCAGGTTAAGACTATTTTTGACGGTTATAAAGATGCGGGTTGCCGTAAATTTCATTTTAATGCTTCTGCCCTGAGTTCAGGTGTTTACTTTTACAGGATCCAGGCAGATTCTCCTTCAGGTAAATCATTCGTTGAAACAAAGAAAATGCTGCTTTTAAAATAAATATCGATATTATAATAAAAAAGCCGTCTAAGATTTATAAACTCAGACGGCTTTTACTTTAAGTTAATATCAGCTACTAATTCATCGGAACCCGGGTAACATGACCGTTATTAGGTTTCCATTTTGAATTTCTGTCAGCTATGGTTACACCTCCATTCAAATCAAAATCGCCTTTCTCATATCCGGCGGAACCATTTTCTTTTTTCCAGATACTATTATAATCTGAGTTATTTATACTTCCGTTGGCATTGCCGTCAGCAGCATATAATCCATATTTTCCGTTTCCAAGTGGTTTCATAGGCTGATCCCCATAAGACTGATCTTCTGAGAATGTAAAATCATACAGGTTGGTTGTTCCGGTTAAAGGCACCGGGTTTTTAGACATAATAGCAAGATGATTGCGGTGGAATACTACGATATAATACTCACCGCTCTCAATGCCGGGGAAAGTGATTCCTGGCTGACCATCTATATCAAGAGCAATTCCATCACTTCGCAGAAGTACAGCCCTTCTGCTGACAACCGTAGTTGCCCCTGTGCCTGTCCTGAGTTCCAGTAAAATCCAGTCAACTACGTTAGCCGGTATCTCACTTACGCTTTCAGTACCATCATAAGACCATGGTAGTCCTGAATATGGCTGCGTTAATGGAATCAGGGAATTCTCGGAAAGAGTCGTTGCCATTAAACTGTCCGTATATGGACCTTCCAGGATAACTTTAATTTCAGCCCTTACTGAATATGAATTTGCAGCGTATTCATAATCAGCAGTATTGTTAGGCGGTACGATCGGATTGCCTGCAAGGTCTTCAACATTAATTACGGTGACTGTATGTGTTCCCGGAGAATGGGGTGTTGTTGCTAAAGTAACTTCTGAACCTGATAATGATGCAGAAATTACATCTACACCATTTGTAATTGAATAGTTGCTTGTATTCTGTGAAGTTGCCTGATCGAGCGGTTCTGAAAATATTATCTTTAAAGAAACCGAATCCAATATTTCAGCGCTCTGCACTTCGGGTGGCGTAATATCTCCGCCGCTGCCCGTCGCTTCAGTTGAGAAATTCCATACAGGACCTGCCGTTGTAGCTCCCTGGTTGTCTTTTGCCACTATCTTCCAGTAATACGTTGTGTTATTATCCAATGCTCCCGGGTTATAACTTGTACCCGCTTGGTTGCCAGATGCCAGCGGTGGATTATTTGCTGTCCCGAAGTAGACATCATAGGCCAGTGGATCTCCGTTGGGATCTGAACAGATCCAGCTTAATGTCGAATTTACAGGCTGATTTAGTGATCCGTTTGAAGGTTCTGGATTTGCCGGTTGGTTTGGGGGATTATTTCCTCCGCCTCCTTCGGGAAATTCAGCTGCTCCTATATCCCATCCATTGCCCTCTGGCCTTAGTAATCCAGTAATATCATGGTCATAGCCCTATCGAATTGAGCATTGCACCATGATCTACCGCATTGCTGTTTCCACTTGGCATATATCCTGTTAACTGCGGGTCAGTTATATACGAATGAGTATCAAAACCATAACTTTGCCAAGTAGCCCAGGTTCGTGAATTTCCAGAACTGTTTGTTGTTTGATCATAGATCGATACACCCGTTCCATCGTCATAATAATTATTGTAATCACAGTTACTTCCTGAAGTAAAGAATTTCCTGTCTATTGCAAAATTTCCTTTAACGAGAATATTGTTCATTAAAAATGTATTGGCAGAAAAAGTTGTTGCACTTAATGACTGTATGTACCTTATCGCATTAGGATTATCGTATTTACAAACAATGGTATTATTTGAAATAATAAAACTATCAGGAGGTGCATAATCTGTCCACCAGATATTATCATATTCTTCTATAGCAAGTGAACTTCCAAATGAATGAGAATTTATAGAAAAATAATTATTCCTTATCTTAATTTTGCCGCCTGAGTCAGTTATATACACTCCCTGTTTGTTGGAAGAAGCTCCTGCATCAAAATGATTAAATTGATTATTCTCTATTAGTATATTCTTACAGTGATAAGCCTGTATGTTGTCTGAATGAGGTGTGGGGTTGGAGTTCCATAACCTTATATAACCATTCCTGATTTTTACATTATCTATTCCACCCATTTGTATCCCATCCGAATTGCCTCCTCCTGCATAACTTCCAGAATCCTGAATAATAGTAAAATTTTCAATTGTGTATGGACCTGCAAAAGTTGGTGGGGACTGCCACTCTCCTCCAAACAGAAACACCCCGCTGAAT
>CAWIUG010000052.1:0-44288 GCA_963839165.1 uncultured Bacteroidota bacterium
AGCTTCAGGGCAACTCCTTGAGAAGTCTAAAGAGACAAGTGCAGGCATTTTTAATCTGAAGAAGGCAAACATGGTAGTCTACTGGCCAGGTGCTCAACCCGGAAACAAGGTTTATTTTACATTAGAAAATTATTACGGTGTAATGAATGCCCTTAGAGCAATGATATCAGTTGATCAAACAGGCAAGACGAATATTTTCTCTATTTCGGTAAAGAATACTTCTCCTTATGCATCTTCATTAATTGCTAACACAGTAACTGAAAAATTCAGAGAATCAAGAATTCAACAGCAGAAGCAGACAATAAAATATTCCTTTGATTTTATTGATAAGCAGCTTGAAGAAATGCAGGAAAAACTTAAGGAAGCCGAGAAAAATCTTAGTGATTTTAAGGCAACCAGCCAGATTGTTTCGATTGACGCTAATTCAAATGAGCTGGTCAAGTCTTTGAGCGGTCTGGAAGCTGAGAAAATGAACACCGAACTGGAACTGACAGACTATAAAAACAAAATGTCTGAAATGAAAAATCAGCTTCAGTCAAGCGGTTATTTTGACCAGGCAATGCTGAATAAACAGGGAGAAACATATAATTCTCCCTTTGCTTCATTGATGAATAAACTGTCAGACCTTGAGTTACAGAGATTAGACTTACTTCAAAAACGAACCGAAAATCACCCTGACGTTCAGGCAGTCGATGAACAGATTCAGGCGGTTAAGCAAAAGCTTGCTTCTTATAATCAAAACACCCTTACTTCCTATCAGATTATTATTAATACTCTTGAGAAAAAACTACTTCAGCTTTCGAATATGATGTCGAAATATGAGGTCAAAATGGAGCATCTACCCGGCACTGAGAATAAGCTTGCCGAACTATTAAGACAAAAAACGGTGTATGAAAAGATATTCACATTGCTTCTTGATAAACGGGAAGAAATGAGAATGGCAGAACTTTCAAAGCTACAGGACATAATCGTGGTAGATCCTGCCGTTGAACCGACCAACCCTATTGCTCCCAGGAAATCTTTCGACATGATTGTAGGATTGCTGGCAGGTTTATTTATTGGATTGATAGGTGTTTTTATAGGTGAACTTAGAAATAATAAACTCATAAGCCTTGATGATATTGAAAGAGATTTTGAGTTTCCGGTACTGTCGATTATTCCCGATTATCCAAGGAATGTAAAGGAAAAAATAAATGATCAGAATAATAGACGGGATCAGTTTGTCACGCTAATGGACACACAGGATGGTTTCAAGGAAACTTTCAGACTGCTTAAAACCAAACTACAGTTCCAGTTTGAAGGAAAAGAAAAGATCTTTATGGTAACGAGCTGCGAAGAAAATACTGGGAAAACAACTATAGTATCAAACCTGGCACTTTCCATTGCCCAGGAGAAGAAGCATATACTCATAATTGATTGCGATCTTAAAAAAGGAACCATTTCCAATAAGTTCGGAATTTCGTTAAAGGCTCCTGGATTAATTGATTACCTTATTGGAAAAGATTCAAATCCTTTTATTCATACAAATGTAATCGGAAGAGTAGACATATTGACTGCAGGAGGAACAAGGGAGGATTCAAGTGAACTCTTAAATTCAGAAAAGATGTTATCTTTATTTAAAGTAATTAACACTTCGTTCTACGATTATATTATTATAGATACACCCCCCGTTACAAGAGTTGTTGATACTTTGATTCTCGGTAAGACAGTTCAAAATGCAATTCTGGTTGTGAGACCCAGCCATTCATTTAAAGAAGGTGTTCAATGGGGCATAGAGGAAATGACCCAGGCAAATATTAAAATCCATGGTATGGTTATTAATGCCGCGCAAATAAAGGAATCTTCCTATCGTTACAGGTATGGTTACGGATATGGCTATGGATATGGCTATGGAAAATCTTCCGATCAAAATAAATCTAATGGGAAAGTTCCGAGTAAAATTGCAGAAACGACAACTAATTAATTTATAAATGAAACTTTTAAATAAAGATTTTCTTTGAAAGAAGTGAGCCTGCTTTTTTACGTTAAAAAAAAATTTAAGATGATTAATCCGCTGGAAGAAAAAAACTGGAATATTCTGATTTTAGCTCATCCGGAATACTCTTTCTTCCATAGTTCAAACTGGACACAGGTTTTAGTTAATACTTATAACTATATTCCAAACTATTTCGTGTCATTCGATGCCAGTAGTAGATTGACTACAGCCATACCCTTAATGGAAATATCCAGTCTTTTAACAGGGAAAAGAGGAGTTTCCCTTCCTTTTACAGATTTCTGTGAACTTATAAGTGACCTTAAATTTAATGAAATTTTTAGTGAATTGACTGAGCATGCAAGGTCCAAAAGATGGAAATTTATGGAGTTCAGGGGCGGGGATAACTTCTTCTGTGATATTCCCCCCTCATCTTTTTACTATCATCATTATCTTGATCTGACCCGGGGAAAAGATGTGATCTTTTCTATGTTCTGTTCTAATACTAAAAGGAACATTAAAAAGGCAATTAAGGAAAATGTAAAAGTTGAGTTATTAAAAACACCCGATGCTGTGGATTATTTCTATAAATTAAATTGTAAGACAAGAAAGAAACACGGATTACCTCCACAGCCTTACTTATTCTTTGAAAATATTTATAAATATGTAATTTCAAAAGATCTCGGCTTTATTGCACTAGCTTTTCACCATAACCGGGTTATTGCAGGCGCGGTCTTTTTTCATTTTGGAAAGAAAGCTATGTACAAATTTGGTGCATCAGAAACTAATTATCTGCATTTGCGGCCAAATAATCTTGTAATGTGGGAGACAATTAGTTATTTAATCGCACAAGGATTTAAGGAATTTAGTTTTGGAAAAACTGAACCTGAAAATGATGGGTTAAGACGATTCAAATTAGGCTGGGGAACTGAAGAAGAAAAAATATTCACATATAAGTATGATATGAGAAAAGAAAAATTTGTTCCAAACCCGGATTCCTCAAAGGGATTTCATAATTATATCTTTAGGATAATGCCTATTTCCTTTCTAAAAATAATTGGTAATTCAATATATAGACATTTAGGCTAATGTTCTCCTGATTTCTATTAAGAAACACCCATAATTTAATTATTACATTTTTTTAAATTTTAATCTCATGTATAGACTATTCTATTTTATTAAGCCTTTAATTCACAGGAAACTTCAAATCTTTTTAAGGAGTAAACTGGCCAAAAGATTAGCTCATAAGTATGAATCAGCTTGGCCAATTCTGGAATCCTCCTCAACAAAACCAACTGGTTGGAATGGGTGGCCTGAAAATAAGCGGTTTGCACTTATCCTGACTCATGATGTTGAGCATCAAAAAGGTTATGACAATGTACAGGTTCTGATGCAGTTGGAAAAAGATATGGGATTTAAAAGTTCTTTTAATTTTGTACCTGAAAGAGATTATAAGGTGGAAATGTCTCTTCTTAATACTTTAAAAGAGAACGGCTTCGAGGTCGGTGTACAGGGACTTTACCATGACGGAAAATTATATTCTTCAAGAAAAGAATTCTTAAGAAGGGCCGAAAAAATCAATAATTATCTCAAAGACTGGGAAGCTGTCGGTTTTCGTTCCCCTGCTATGCATCATAACCTTGAATGGCTTCTTGACCTTAATATAGCGTATGATCTCTCCACTTTTGACACAGATCCTTTTGAGCCTCAGTCTGACGGAGCTGAGACGATTTTCCCTTTCGTAGTGAGAGGAAGTAATGGCGGAGAATACCTGGAGATGCCCTATACGCTTCCCCAGGACAGCACCATGTTTATTATTTTAAAAGAAAAAGATATAAGTATATGGAAGAAAAAACTTGACTGGATTATCGATAACGGAGGAATGGCTCTTCTAAATGTCCACCCTGATTATATTAACTTCAATGAAGGGAAAAGCGGGTATGAAGAGTTTCCTGTTTCGCATTACCTTGAATTTCTACAATATATAAAAGATAACTATTATGATGACTGCTGGAATATTTTACCAAAAGAAGTTGTAACTGAAAGGTTATGTGCTGATTTAGATGTTCATAATATTGAGATATCTTCTGTTTCAAATAAAATATGTATGGTAGTGCAGAGTAATTATAACCTTGATCCAAGAGTACGGAGACAGGCTTCCGCACTAGTAAGGTCAGGATACAATGTGGATGTGCTTTGTCTTGGTGCAGATGAGCAGTCTGAAACAGAAGTCGTAAATGGCGTGACTGTAAGACGTATTATGAAAGTATTCCCTAAGAAATCTATTTTTCTTTACCTTTTATTCTCGACCTTATTTTTTATAAAGTCATTCTTTATTTTGTTACATCTGTCCATTAGAAACAAATATTCGCTTATACAAATACATAATATGCCGGATCATCTTGTATTCGTGGCTTTTTTCCAGAATATTTTCGGGACTCCTGTTCTGCTGGATATACATGATTTAACTCTGGAATTATTCAGGGAAAAATGGTCAAAATTAGTTTTTAACCTTACCTACCCGTTTCTGAGAACTTTTGAATATCTGTCCTGCAAATTTTCGACTCATATTTTGACAGTCACCCAGGAGTGTGTAGATGTATTAAATGAAAGAGGTGTTCCTAAAGAAAAATTGTCATTAATCCTGAATGCCGCAGACCAAAACAAGTTCCCCTTTTACGCGGATAGAAAATTCAGAGAACATAAGAGTGAAGTTAATATTTTTTACCATGGTACAATTGCAAATAGGTTCGGTTTACACCTCATAATCACGGCAATGCCCGAAATATTATCTTCATTGCCGGGAAGTCGGTTATATTTATATGGCGGCGGTGATAAAGATTATATCGATAATTTAAAACAATTAGTAAAAGAACTGAATCTTGAAGAAAATATTTTTATACCGGGAACAATTAAATATGATAAGGTTAATGAATTTATTAGAAAAATGGATATAGGAATTGTTCCTTACCTCAATACGCCATATATGAACCTGGCGCTCTCGACCAAGGCGTTTGAATACATCTCAAGCGGTTTGCCCATTTGTGCTTCCAGGCTGCAAGCTACACAAACAATTTTCAGAGAATGCAGTATCAGCTATTTTGATCCGAATAACATACAAGATGTATCAAATAAAATAATTTATCTTGCAATAAATCCTTCATTGCAGGAAAGTCAGGTAAAATCAGCATTAGAAGATATAAGGAATATTTCAGGCCAGGAGATGCAGGACAGATATCTGGAAATAATAAGCCGGTTAGTTAACCATAAATAATCAAGCTTTATTAATAATTTAACAATTATAAGAGAGGAAATATTCGGTCTATGCCTTTATTTAGTGTTGTTTTACCAACATTTAATGCAGCAAATTTTATTGATCAGACAATATTATCATTGCTAAATCAAACAAATAAGGATTTTGAGACAATAATTATAGATGATGGATCAACTGATGGCACCTACGATAAATTACTTAAATATAAAAATCGAATTCGTATTATTAGACAAGATAATAAAGGTTCTACATCAGCAAGGAATTTGGGAATTAAAAATGCCCGGGGAGAATATATTGTTTCATTTGATCATGATGATATTTTGTTACCATACGCCCTTAAAATATATCAGCAGGTTTTAGAATATTTCCATCATCCTCCTATAATATCAGGAAAGGAAATATATTTTAAAAAAATTAATGAAGTTGAATTTAAATCATGGGATGGGAAAAATATTTACTGCTCGGAATTAGAATGTTATTTCAAAAAAACACATTTTGCTTTTTTTGCAAATAGTTCTTTAATTATTCGAAAAGAATATCTTTTAAAAATTTCAGGATATCCACCTAATTCATTTGCCTGCGATGATGCTAGACTGATGTTTCGTTTGGGAACTGAAACCCCTCTGATAAAAATTACCTATCCTGCCACATTTGCTTATAGAGTACATGATCACAATTGGTCCAAAAATGTCGACTATATCTTGAATGGTGCTCTAGCGCTTATTGAAGATGAAAGAAAGAGAAAATTACCAGGAGGCAAAAAAATGCAATTTAATCGACGTGGTTTGATAGGAACAAATGTTATGTCAGCAATAGGTAATTATGTTGGTATTAAAAACTTCAATAAAATATTATTACTTGTAATTCATTTGAGATCAATGATTATAATAGGTTTCTTTAGAAAATTTGCTTCTAACTTCTATTTAAGCGAAAAACATGCCATCAAATTAGATGTAGAAGGCAATTGACTAGTTTAAAATCAAAAATTATTTAAGAGTTATGCCTTTATTTAGTATAGTTGTTCCAGCATATAATTCTGAAAAATTTATCAATGAAACATTAAAATCTCTTTTAAATCAAGATTTTACTGATTATGAGATATTGATTATCGATGATGGATCTTCAGATGATACTTTTAATATATTGCAAAAATATAAAGATAAACTTAAAATTTATAAACAGGATCATAAAGGCGTAGCGCATGCCCGTAACCTGGGAATAGCAGAGGCTGTTGGGAAATATGTAGTTTCTTTTGATTCGGATGATCTTCTATTGCCTCACGCACTTAAAACGTATAAAAGGGTCATTGAATATTTTAATAGTCCCAAAATGATTATTGCAAAGTGGATATTTTCAAGTGAATTGGGAGATATTAATTCAGATTTCATGAACGACCCGAACATTTATTGTACAAAGTTTGAGTGCTTTTTCAAAAAAAATGTTTCAATAAGTTCAGGAAATTCCAACCTTATAGTAGAAAGAAAATCATTACTTGAAATTTCCGGTTATCCTACTGATTCTATTTCCTATGATGATTATAGGTTAATATTTCGTTTGGGTGATATTAATCCTTTAGTAGTGATTACAAAGCCGGTTACAGTTTTTTATAGAAATCGCGCCAATAGTTTATCACACAAATCAGATTATCAGTCAGAAGGAATAATTTCGTTAATCAACGATGAGAGATTAAATTTATTAGCAGGTGGGAGAAGGTATGAATTCGATCGGCGGGCTCTGATTGGCGGCAGTGCTCTAACAGATTTTAAAGACTTTCTAAACTTCAGGGATTTTAAGTATATTCTAAAAGTACTATTGCATTTAAGGTTTATGACCATTCTGGCAATACTTAGAAAAATCAAATCTAAATTTTATAAAGGACAAAAGTATATAATTAATTAGGTAAAGCAAAAGAAAACTTACTTGGTGAAATTCTATTACTTAAGATAATTTCATGCGAATTTTAATGATAGCCCAATCTAATTTTACTCATGACGGAAGAATCATCAGGCTTTCCTCTGTTTTAATTAATCATAATATTAATGTCGACCTTATTTGTCTGCGCTATGAACATGAGTCTGAATATGAAGAAATCAATGGAGTAAGATTTTTTAGAATCATGAAGAATTATCCCAAAAATTCGGTTTTCTTATACTTAATTACTTCCTTGATATTTCTTATAAAAGCATCTATCAAAGCTACTTTTCTGGCTCTTAAGAACAGTTACGAACTCGTTCACATTCATAACATGCCCGATTATCTTGTATTTGCTGTGCTGTACCTAAAATTGAAAAATGTTCCTATCGTTCTTGATCTTCACGACCTCCCGGTAGAGCTTTTTAAGGATAAATGGAAGAACAGAGGGTTCAATCAAATAAAATATATTTTGAGATTTATCGAAAATGTTTCCTGTAGTTTTGCAGATTATATACTTACGGTAACAAAAGAATGTGTTGATATCCTTATAAAACAAGGAATTAATCCGAACAAAATCTCCTTAATCATGAATTCTGCGGATGATAATCTGTTTAGATATACAGATGAACGTTTCAAAAGAAATGAAATAAATGGTTTTAAGTTCTTATATCATGGAACGATTGAAAGGAGATTTGGTTTACATTATTTCTTAAATACTATGCCTCAAATATTAAGAGTAGTACCTAATGCTGAGTTTCATTTATTTGGGAGCTATAATAACGAGTACTCGGATGAGCTTAGATATCTGATTAAGACGCTTAACATTGAAAAATTTGTTTTTTTTAATGAAGCTGTGCCTTACATTCAGGTTAATGAGATGATAAAAGACTTCGATATGGGTGTTGTTACATATGAGCAAACAGATTACATGAATTTAGCCTTGCCAACAAAAGCTGTTGAGTATGCTTTGACAGGGTTACCTTTTATTATTTCAGATTTAATTTCAGTCAGAACCATATTCCGGGAAATGAGTGTATGCTATGTAGAGCCTGAAAATAGCGAAAGCATC
Organism: uncultured Bacteroidota bacterium; assembly: GCA_963839165.1. Lineage (GTDB taxonomy): Bacteria > Bacteroidota > Ignavibacteria > Ignavibacteriales > Ignavibacteriaceae > DATFVA01. Next base: position 8,230 of record CAWIUG010000052.1, read on the forward strand.
ATCGAAAAAGTTTATAATTTATATAAGAACTGTAGATTAAGGGAGGAAATGGCGAAATTAGCATATGAAGATATATTAAAATTCTCCTGGAATGTAATGAGTGCAAGGTATCTCACTATAATTAATAAACTAATTGTGGATAGAAAATAAATTATTGTAGTAAATTAAGCAAAGATATAGAGTTATAGGAATTAAAAGAAGTATGCAACAAGGAATAACTGACGGTTTAAATTTCTAGGAATTGACAAGAATGTTGAGCTCGTAGAATTGTATGGATGATAATATTTTGTATACCGAATTTTACACTAAACTAAAGAAAGTTTCGATTTTACCCTGGAAAAAAGCTCAACTGAAAACATCGTTTGTGTGGGTTTTGGGAGAGGAAATGGCACTAATTGCCTACTAGGATATATTAAAGATTTTCTGGAGTATTATGGGTACAAAAGCAAATAGATTATTTCAAACACGTTAATGCTTTACTGGACCTGTTAATAGGAAATCTGCAAACTGATATTTCTGCACAAATTAATACTAAAGAACGATTAATGTACACTTACAGATATGATATAAATTTATAATCTTTTATTTCATCAGAAACTAAAACACTTGGTTTTTATAATCAGGAATTTGATAAAACACTGATATTTATTTTTAATAAACGGTGATATATTTTACAAGCAGATAGGATAACGAATTTTATATTAGCGAATATTTCACTGATTAGCAAGGAGAAGGCAACAATATACTACAATCTAAATCATATTATTACCCAGTACCAAGGGAATTATTTGAATCTTATACTCAGACAACTTACAATTTTTTGAAAAATAGTATGGTAAACCCTTAACTCCAATATGATATTTATTACGGTTAGAATAGCTTTATGTCATTAAAACAGCAAACTATAACAGGTATAACCTGGAGTTTTATTGATAACTCCATGACACAAATTATTACATTTGTCGTCGGGATAATTCTTGCCAGGCTGCTCGAACCTCGCGAATTTGGTTTAATCGGAATGATTACAATTTTTATTGCAATTGCTCAATCATTTGTAGACAGCGGTTTTAGCCAGGCTCTCATTAGAAAAAACGATTGTACGGAGCAAGACTATAGCACAGTTTTCTACTTTAACATTTTTGTTTCTATAATATTTTATATAATTCTTTTCTTTTCTGCTGGTTTAATTTCTTCATTTTTTAATGAAAAGCAATTAAATAATTTAATTAAAGCTTTAGGACTGGGTATTATAATAAATGGTTTTGGGATTGTGCAGGTCGCACAGCTTACAAAAGAGATAGATATCAAAACTCAGACCAAAATTTCCACGATAGCAAATATATTCTCGGGGATTCTCTCAATTTATCTTGCTTATATAGGATTTGGTGTTTGGAGTCTGGTGTGGCGCTCACTATCCAATAACTTTTTCAGAATACTTCTTTTATGGTTCTGGCATAAATGGCGACCGCAAATAATTTTCAGTTTACAATCATTCAGAGAGCTTTTTACTTTTGGATCAAAGCTTCTTGCTTCTGGATTACTTCACACAATTTTTGAAAACCTTTATTATATAGTTATTGGCAAGTATTTCTCACCGGAGCAGTTAGGTTTTTACACACGTGCTAACTCGTTTGCGAATTTACCTTCCAGTAACATTAGCACAGTGATTCAACGTGTAAGTTATCCTGTTCTATCTAGACTACAGGATGACCCCGTTCAACTTAAATCAGGCATGAAGAAACTCATTCAGATTACAATGTATATTACTTTCGTTCTTATGTTTTTGATGGCTGCAGTTGCTAAACCATTAATAATAACTTTAATAGGAATTAAATGGATGCAGTCAATACCCTATTTACAATTATTATGCTTTGCCTTGGTATTGTATCCACTCCAATCACTTAATCTTAACTTATTAAATGTTAAAGGGCGGTCAGATCTTTTTCTTAAATTGGAAGTAATAAAAAAAATTGCTATTGTACCTATAATATTTATTGGAATATTTTACGGAATTGAAGCACTAATCATTGGGATAATTGTACATTCTTTTTTTGCCTATTTTATTTAATACTTATTATACCGGTAAATTAATTGATTACGGAATTTTTGAACAAATAAAGGATATTTTTCCTTCATTCATTATTGCTTCTATCGGTGGAGCAGTAGTTTATATTCTGGGATATTTTATCAAATCACAACCACTTTTTTTATTGATAATCCAATCTTTTATTGGCGTAATCTTTGTTATAATAATATCTGGACTCTTTAAGCTTGAACCTTATCTCGAAATTAAAGACATAGTTAAAAATAAATTTATTCACAAACATAAATCGTAGCATGAATATTAACGATAAACCAATTTACGTAACTCAGCCGAATCTTCCTCCTTTGGAGCAACTCCAACCATATCTCGAAAAAATATGGCGGAATAAAATCCTTACGAATAATGGTCCCTTTCATCAAAAATTTGAAAGAGATTTAGCTGGATATCTTGACGTTGAATATGTTAACTTATTTGCTAATGCAACCATAGCCCTTGTTGTTGGTTTGCAGGCACTACGCATAACAGGCGAAGTAATAACTACACCATTCAGCTTTGTTGCCACCACTCATTCGCTCAAATGGAATGGCATCACTCCTGTCTTTGGTGATATTGACAAGAATACCATGAACTTAGATCCGGATAAAATTGAAGCACTCATTACACCTAAAACGACTGCCATAATGCCTGTTCACGTCTATGGTCATCCTTGTAACACAGAAAAAATACAAGAAATTGCCGATAAATATGGACTTAAAGTTATTTATGATGCAGCACACGCGTTTGGAATCCGAATAGATAATAAAAATCTTATGCTCGAAGGGGACATGTCTGTATTGAGTTTTCATGGCACAAAGCTCTTTAATACATTTGAAGGCGGAGCCATCATATCGAAGGATAAGAAATTAAAAGAAAGAATTGATTTTCTGAAAAACTTTGGGTTTGCTGATGAGCTTACGGTAATTGCACCAGGTATAAATGGCAAAATGAATGAGTTCCAATCTGTGATTGGGCTTCTCGGGCTTGAAATAGTCGATCGGGAAATTGAAAGAAGGAAAAAAGTATTTGAAAAATACTGTGAGAACCTAAATAATATAAAAGGGATAACTGTATTTAAAGGATATACAAGCGTAAAACATAACTATTCATATTTCCCTATCCTTATTAATGAACCGGAGTTTGGCGCAAACAGAGAAAAAGTTTATGATGAATTAAAGAAGAAAAATATTTTTGCGAGAAGATATTTTTATCCATTGATAAGTAATTTTCCCACATACAGAAGTTTATCAAGTGCATCATTTGATAAATTACCTGTGGCAAATAGAGTCGCATCTCAGGTACTTTGTTTGCCAATTTATGGGAATTTACAGGAAGAAAATATAGATAAAATTTGTGGATACATAGAAAGTATTTCGAGAGGGAATCAATGAAGTTAGCTATAATGCAGCCATACCTCTTCCCATACATAGGTTATTACCAATTAGTAAATGCAGCTGATATTTTCATTTTCTATGATGATGTAAACTATATCAAAAATGGTTGGATAAACAGAAACAGGATTTCGATCTCGGGAGAGGCGCACTATTTTACGGTACCCGTATCTGAAGCCAGTTCATTCAAAAAAATAAATGAAATAAAAATTGAATTAGCCAAAATGGACAAGTGGAGAGAGAAATTTTTGAGAACATTAAATCAGAATTACAAAAAATGTCCTTATTACAAAAAATCTTTTGGGTTTATTGAAAACTTTTTAAATCATAATTATAGTTCAATTTCTGAATTAGCAAAAGACTCTATAATCTCCGTTTTTGATTATTTAGGAATTATGAAAATATTTTATAGTTCTACCGGAAGATATACTAATGAGTATATAAAGGGTAAAGACAGGATTATAGATATCTGTAAAAAGGAAAATGCTACTCAGTATATTAATGCAGAGGGAGGTGCAGAGCTTTATAGCAAAGATGAATTTCATAGCAATGAAATTGAGTTAGTCTTTCTTAAAACCAATGATATTATATACAAACAATTTACAAATGATTTTATACCACGTTTATCGATGCTGGATGTCCTGATGTTTAATTCACCTGAACAAATCAGAATTATGTTAAATGAGTATAGGTTGATATGAAACTTGCCAGTATGCAGCCATATTTTTTCCCTTACCTTGGTTATTTTTGTTTAATAAAGAGTGTAGATATCTTTCTAATTAACGCTTCTGTTCAGTTTATCACACAAGGATGGATTGAAAGAAACAGGGTGTTAAAACAAGATGGTGGTTGGTTATACATCAGGGTACCTTTGATCAAGCATAGTCACAAATCTATGATTGAAGACGTCAAGATAGATAACAAACAGAATTGGAAACAAAAAATCCTGATGCAGTTGAGACACTATAAAAAGATTGCACCATTTTATAACGAGACTATGCATCTTATTAGTAAGCTCTTTGAAAATGATTTTGACGATATTACCACACTTAATAAATTATCTTTGGAAAGTGTTTGTAGCTATTTAAATATTAATAAGGAAATAAATCTTTTTTCTGAGTTGAACCTGCAAATTGAAACTCCTAAAGCTTCTGACGAGTGGGGATTAAATATTTGTAAAGCTGTTAATGGGGTAAAGGAATTTTGGAATCCACCCGGCGGATACAATATTTATGATAAAAGTAAATATGATAATGCAGGTATTAGCTTGAAATTTCAAAAAATAAATTTAACTCCTTACGATCAAAAACGTAGTACTTTTGAACCCGGATTATCAATTATTGATGTGATGATGTTTAACAGTCCTGAAGAAATAAACAATATGTTTGATGATTTTGAGTTGTTATGAATGCTATCGGTGGATACTTTGAATTAGAACTAAATAATTTTGATGAGTATCATCGGAGTGCTATAGCTCTTAATACTGCCAGAAATTCACTTGAATATATACTAAGGGCCAAGCATTACAAAAAAATATATATTCCCTACTATACGTGTGAAGTGATATTAGAACCGATAATAAAACTGAGTCTAGAATATGAGTTCTATCATATAAATAAAGATTTCACACCGGTTATAGATACAGTAGAAGGTAATTCTGTTTTACTCTACACTAATTACTTTGGTATATGTGATGTGCAAGTTAATTTTATCACAAAGATATTTAAAAATGTCATTATAGATAACTCTCAATCTTTCTTTTCCATGCCAATCGATTCAGTTGACACTTTCTACTCGTGCAGGAAATTTTTTGGGGTACCTGATGGTTCGTATTTATATACGAATAAAATTATAAATCAAGACTTTGAAACAGATCTATCTGAAAATAGAATGAGTCATTTAATAATGAGAATTGAATACGGACCAGAGGAAGGATATTCATCTTTTAAATTAAATGATGAATCTCTTTCAGGGCAGCCTATTAAGCTAATGTCAAAATTGACAAAAGCTTTATTAAAAAATATAGATTATAAAAAAGTTAAGGAACGTAGATTAGATAATTTTTTCTTTTTACATAAAGAATTAAATGAGTTTAATGAGTTAAATATTAACCTAAATTCAATAAATTGCCCAATGGTTTATCCTCTATTAATTTACAATGAATATTTAAGAAATAAATTAATAAATAAAAAAATATTTATTGCCCAATACTGGCAAAACGTTTTAAAATATTCAAGTAAACAATCCTATGAATCATATTTAGTAAAGTATTTGCTACCAATCCCTATAGATCAGCGGTATTATAACTATAGTATGGAAAAAATAATTGATTTCATCAAAAAGATTATTAAATGAAAGTGATTATTAGACCATTGGTAATTAATGATGCTGAAATTTCATATGTGTGGCGCAATGATCCTGAGGTTTGGAGATATACTGGCGCAAAACCGGAAAAGTTAATTACTCAAGAAATCGAAAAAGCATGGTTATCTGATGTATTGCTTAGAGATAATGAAAAAAGATTTGCAATATGCATAGGAGAATATGAAGAATACATTGGAAATATTCAGCTTACTGATATCGATGAGAGAACCGGACAATATCATATTTTTATAGGGAATAAAAATTATTGGGGGAAGGGAATTGCAACTATTGCAACCGGTTTAATTCTTAAATATGCTTTTGATGTGTTAAAATTAAAAGAAGTATATCTCATTGTTAAGAGAGAAAATTTGGCTGCAATCAAAACTTATGTGAAATGTGGTTTTAAAGTAGTTTCCGAAAAAGGTAACGAAATTAGGATGGTGAGAATTAATGAGTCCAACTAATTTCTCTCCTTTGGTTAGCATATTTATGCTTGTTTATAATCATGAAAAGTATATTGCTACCGCCCTTAATAGTATTTTGATGCAAAACGTACATTTTGATTATGATATTGTGGTGGGAGAGGATTGTTCAACTGATAATACAAGAAAGATTTTATTGGAATATAAAAAAAAATATCCGGATAAATTCAAACTTATTTTACATAATAAAAATGTGGGCGCAATAAATAATCAAAATATTACGATGAAAAATTGCACCGGTAAGTATATAGCTTGTCTTGAAGGTGATGATTACTGGAGTGACCCAAATAAGTTACAAAAACAGATAGATTTTTTGGAAGCTAATCCGGAATTTTCCTTTTGCTTTCATAATGCTTACGTGTACGATGAAGATACAAGGACAGAGTATTTATTTAATAGTGATAAAGGGGCGTTCTTTTAAAAAATACCTTGATAATGATAGGACAGTGGAAGGCTGGGAGTTACTTAATGAATGGATATGCCCTACTGCTTCCATAGTTTTTAGAAACATATTTTCTTTAGATTATAGTTTGTTTGAAAAAACAAAGTACGGCGATATCGTTTTAATACTATCTTTAGCCAGGCACGGGAAAGTATTTTATTTTAATCAAGTCTCATCAGGTTACCGTAAGCTATTAACGGGACAAAGAAAAGTTTATAGTTATGATTTACCCGGCAAGATAACACATCATAAACTGTTAATGGAAAATTTTAAAGATATCCCCTATTTGGAAAGTACTTGTTCAAAACTTCTAAGTACCATAACTTATTCTCACGCAATAATAAATCTTAGAAAGAATGGACCCAAAGATTTTAAAAAGGATATAACTGCATTTAATAAATATTTTGTTAATGTGTTAAAATTAAAGGCACCAGTAAATAAAATTTGGTTCGTTCTTTACATTCTTTATGAGAATCTAAGGATAACAGCTAAAGCAATACTCAACTATAAAATCTAATTTACCGGAAGCTATAAGTCACAGATACTGCAGCATTATTGAGTATAAATTGCCTGAGATTGAAGAAAACGTTCTAACCACCAGATAGAGACATTTTTAATTATGAAAACAGCGATAATTACTGGCATAACCGGACAGGACGGTGCCTATCTTAGTAAATTCCTTTTAAGTAAAGACTATGAAGTTATAGGAATTACAAGAAGCCTGCAGCAGGGAAAGCTTGACGGATTGAGTTTCCTCGGAATTGAGAATGATGTCGAATTGGTCGAAGCAAATGTTTTTGACCTGTCCAATATAGTACGGCTGCTTGAAAAGTATCAGCCCGATGAGTTTTATAACCTCGCTGCTCAAAGTTCCGTGGGATTATCTTTTGAACAGCCTATTGGGACTCTGGAGTTCAATATTATTTCAGTTGCAAATATTCTCGAAGCTATTAGAATCATGAAGAAAGATATAAAATTCTATCAATCTTCCAGCAGTGAGATGTACGGTAACGTTGACAAGAATACTCTTCCTATTGATGAAAACTTCATTATACATCCAGCTAGTCCTTATGCAATTTCAAAAGCCGCTTCACACTGGATTTCTGTAAATTACCGGGAAGCTTACGGTCTGTTTATTTCGAGCGGAATACTTTTCAATCATGAATCCGTATTAAGAAGACCGAATTTTGTAACAAAAAAAATAATTTCATCTGCTTTAAAGATTAAAAGAAAAGATCTCGATATTTTGAAGGTAGGAAATACATCTATAAAGCGCGACTGGGGATACGCTCCCGAATATATAAAGGTCATGTGGAAGATGCTGAATGTCGATAACCCCGGGGATTACATAATCTGCACAGGTAAGGCTCATACCCTGCAGCATTTCATTGAAAAAGTATTTATATATCTGGATCTTGACCCCACAAAGTGTGTTCAATTTGATGAAAAGCTTAACCGACCCGTTGAATTGGAAATCATTTATGGTAATCCCCAGAAAGCTAGAACTCAATTAAATTGGAGCTATACAATGTCATTTGATGAACTTATTCACAAACTTATTGAAGATGAAATATTGTACCAGGAATGGTGGAATAATAAAAGATTAAAATAAATTGATAGACATCAATCGTTTTATAAATAGATTTAAAATAATAGGTTTTAAAAGATAAAATGATAAATAAAGTTATATTCATAAGTTGGGCACAATACTGCCGTCATTCGTATTTACTCAGTAATGCACTTGGTGCTGATATTTATTATGTCAGCGGTTTAATAAAATCCCGGGGTATCATCTGGAAGTTGTTTTTTCTATTTGATTACATTTCAAAAAGTCTAAGAACATTATCTATTATTTTGAAAATAAAGCCTAATATCATTTATGTTCAAAATCCGCCATCCTTAGCCCCGATATTTATCGTACTATTAAAAAAGCTCTTAAAGTTTAAAGTAGTGGTTGATTCACACAATGGTGCCTTTCAAAGACCCTGGTCTTCTTTCCCTTTTCATAAATGGGCTTTGAGGAATGCCGACTTGGTATCAATTCATAATACTCAATTACATTCAAGGATTTTAGGTGATCCTTTCTATGAGAAAATAAATTTTAAGATCTTGAATTCCAAATTATCGGAATTTCAGCACGTAAAAAAAGAAAAACCGCTTAAGCCATATTTTCTAATCATAACTACTTTTGCCGGAGATGAACCAATGGAGGTTCTTTTAGAGAGCATCAAGGAATTTAATAATAATAATGGTGATATGATTTTTAAGATTACCGGCAATTACAATAAAAAACCACACTTGTTTTTAAAGTATTCTACAGATAAAAATATTGAATTTCTAGGATTTATTGATTACAAAGAATTAGAATATTTTTTGGTAAACTCTTTTGGGGTCATTTCATTATCAACCAGAGATGATGTTCAGCAATTTGCGTTAATGGAATCTCTTGGAGCAGATGTTCCGTTTATTTCTAATGATAATCGTACAAACAGAGCCCTTTTTGATAATAAAATGGTTTTGGTTGAAATTACTACTGAAAAAATTGCAGAAGGAATTGAACTTTTTATCAAGGACAAGGAAATATTTGATAAAAATATTATAGAACTTAAAAATATCATCCGCACCAAATGGGAAAAAGACTTTAGCTTAATTAAAAGTGAGTTAGGCATTTGACAGAATGCTTTACAATCATCAAATCAATCAGCATAAGGAGGTAATAATATCAGTCTGTGTTGCAACCTACAATAGGAAAAAACTTTTAGAAAAGCTTCTATATAGTATTTCTAATCAGGCTTTATCACCTGAAATTAATCTCGAAATAATTGTTACAGATAACAGTAGTGAATCAAATGCTAAAACTATCTTAGATAAATTCTCAGATACTGAAAATATCCATTTCAAATATTTAGTACAGCTGAAAAAAAATATTAGCCTTACTCGTAATTTAAGTGTAGAAAATGCTAGCGGTGATTATATCTGCTTTATAGACGATGATGAGACTGCGTCAGAATTGTGGATACAAAACTTGTATGATGCAATGATAAAATATAATGCCGATGGTGTGTTCGGTTATACAGAGCCTATTTTTGATAATAACATACCGCTGCATTTCAGAAGAAGAGAATTCTATTTTACACCTGTCGGAGAAACCGGGACAGAAGCATCTTTCTATTTTACTACAAATGCAATTGTTAAATCGGATATAATTAAAAATGAAAAAGTACTTTTTGACCCTGGCTATGGTCTGACCGGTGGTGAGGATGTACATCTCTTTGAAAGATTAGTACAAAAAGGAGCAAAATTTATAGTGAGCAGAGAAGCCATATCTTACGAATATATTCCTTTTGAACGTGGCACAAAGAAATATTTGTTTAATCGGGCATTAAGAGGTGGGCAAGCATTTGTAAGAAGAAAAATCGAAATGCAGGATAATTTTTCACTTAAAATATTAATCTTAATAAAAGTAATTATTAGTATCTCGATTGCCCTGCTGTATTTTTTGTTTTTTCCCATTTCTAAAAAGTTAGGAATAAATGGGATAATAAATTTAGGTGCTTCAGTTGGAAAGTTTAGAGGTCTCATTGCAAATTATAAAAACATCCATTAAGTAATTTTATAATTAATTGAATGACATCCTTTTTAAAAAATATAGCCCAGGTGAAAGTTAGCCGTTTAACTACTGATCTTGAAATAATTGTTCTATTTAATTTTTTCATATTAGTTTTTTTCACATTCTTAGGTACCAGTATTCCTTTCCAGGAACGGATTGTAGACCCCTATGCAGGAGAGACGACAAATGTCGTAAATCAAATAGTTTATATATTTTTATTTTTTTCAGCTATAATTGTTATAATACGGAGCCCACTTAATACATCAGTTTTCATTCGAAGTGAAAAATTTTTAACTATTTTTATTGCGATTTGTTTAATAAGTGCGATTTGGTCAGATTACAGTATTTTATCTATAAAAAGATCTTTCCAGTTGTTAACAACATACATTACTATTTTAAACGTCGTACTGAATGCACGTTTATCGAGTATGATTACCATACTTAAAGTTGTTTCCATATTATATATAGTAATAACTTATTATTCGGGACTTTTAATCCCACAAGCCATTGACTCAGAATTTGGAACATGGCGAGGAATTGAAATTCAAAAAAACTTATTAGGACATACTGCGCTAATGATATTCGTTCTTACATTATTTTTCTATCAAGAAGCGCTGAATAGAAAAGCTAAAATCGTAAATATTACTCTTTCATTATTAGCGGCAGGGTTGATTTTTTTGTCCGGTAGTTCCACTAATATAATTGCACTTGCTCTAGTCTTGTCTATAACGATAATCTTTTATATTGATAAAGTGTTTGAACCAATTGGAATAGGAAGGACATTTTCTGCTTTTTCAATTATATTCTTGTCATTATTGTCAATTTCGATATTTTATTTTTCAAAAGATTTTCTATCTCAAATAACCGGTTTTTTTGGTAAAGATCCCTCTTTTACAGGACGAGATTTAATTTGGGGATATATATGGAATGAAATTCAAAAAAAAATCTATTTGGGATATGGCTTTGGAACTTACTGGATTATGGGAACTTCGGTTATCGATCGTTTTGTGTTTACTGTGGGATGGAAAGTTAACGAAGCTCACAGTGGCTACTTAGAAATTATGTTACAATTAGGTTTTATTGGGTTTGCCTCATTTATCTCACTTCTCATATCATTTATTTACCGAATGATTAAAGTTAATTATAAACCGGCTATAATAGTCTTGATTTCTATACTGGTCGTAAACTTTTCCGAGAGTTTTATTTTTCAACCAAGAAGTTCCTCCACGTTGGTTTTTATCTTCTTCTATTTAATAGTCACATTTTTCTATTCGGTTAATAATTCTAAAGTTGAAAGTATTTGCTAAATTGCATACATATATCTAAATTAAAATTTGGAGTATTGTATGAAACGATCAATTTACTTCTTTATACTTCTAAACATAATTAATTCCCCTTGCTTTTATGCACAAACGATTACAATAACAACTCCAAATGGGGGTGAAAATTGGCAAAATTCAAACTCTTATGGAATTGTTTGGGTTGACGATATTTCTGCATTCGTTAAAATTGAGCTTTACAAAGGTGGGGCTTTTTACTCACCAATTATTGCAACAACACCTAGTAATGGCTTCTATTTATGGACACCTAATGTATCTGAATCAGGTACCGATTATAAAATTAAGATAACGAGCACTGCAGACAGTTCCGTATTTGACTTCTCTGATGATAATTTCAGTATCACCAAAAGTGAGATTACTATTACAAGTCCTAATGGCGGTGAAAACTTGCAGACATCCTATCCATATGGAATTGTCTGGAATGATAATATTTTAGGACCCGTTAAGATTGAATTATATAAAGGGGGGATGTTCTATTCTACAATTGTAGATACCACACCAAGCAATGGTTTCTATCTCTGGTCAGTGGATGCTGCTGAATCAGGCAGTGATTATAAAGTTAAAGTAACCAGCCTTAATAGCAGCAATGATTTTGACTTCTCTAATGCTGATTTTAGTATAACTAAGAGTGTAATTACTATTTCAGCGCCAAACGGCGGAGAAAACTGGCAAACATCCTCTCAATACGGAATTGTCTGGAGCGATAATATTTCCGGACCCGTTAAGATTGAATTATATAAAGGGGGGATGTTCTATTCTACAATTGTAGATACCACACCAAGCAATGGTTTCTATCTCTGGTCAGTGAATGCTTCGGAATCAGGCAATGATTATAAAGTTAAAGTAACCAGTCTTAATAGCAGTAATGATTTTGACTTCTCTGATGCTGATTTCAGTATAACTAAGAGTGTAATTACTATTTCAGCGCCAAACGGCGGAGAAAACTGGCAAACATCCTCTCACATACGGAATTGTCTGGAGCGATAATATTTCCGGACCCGTTAAGATTGAATTATATAAAGGGGGGATGTTCTATTCTACAATTGTAGATACCACACCAAGCAATGGTTTCTATCTCTGGTCAGTGAATGCTTCGGAATCAGGCAATGATTATAAAGTTAAAGTAACCAGTCTTAATAGCAGTAATGATTTTGACTTCTCTGATGCTGATTTCAGTATAACTAAGAGTGTAATTACTATTTCAGCGCCAAACGGCGGAGAAAACTGGCAAACATCCTTCACATATGGAATTGTCTGGAGCGATAATATTTCCGGACCCGTTAAGATTGAATTATATAAAGGGGGGATGTTCTATTCTACAATTGTAGATACCACACCAAGCAATGGTTTCTATCTCTGGTCAGTGAATGCTTCGGAATCAGGCAATGATTATAAAGTTAAAGTAACCAGCCTTAATAGCAGTAATGATTTTGACTTCTCTGATGCTGATTTCAGTATAACCAAAAGTGATATTACTGTTTTAATCCCGAATGGCGGAGAGACCTTGATAGCAGGAGTTGAAAATAGTATAATCTGGTCAGATAACATTCTGAGTTTCTGTTAAAATTGAGCTATATAAAGGCGGTGCATTTTATTCAATAATAGTTGACACAACACCAAGTAGTGGCTATTATCCGTGGAATATCCCCAATAACATTCCGGGAGGTAATAATTATAAAATAAAGATAATAAGTCTTGCAAGCAGTAATGATTATGATTTTTCAGACGGTAATTTCAGTATAGATAATCCGAATGGTATTGATGAAGTTCTCAATCAAATACCCGATAAATTTACCCTGGAGCAGAATTATCCTAATCCATTTAATCCTGCAACTTCTATTATATTCGGGGTGCCTCATTCAAGCCAGGTTAGGATTGTATTATTCAATGCCATTGGTCAGCAGGTTGACGTAATCTTTACTGGCTATAAAGAAGCAGGTTACTATAAAATTGAATTTAATGCTTCATTGTTAAATTCAGGCGTTTATTTCTACAGAATCCGGGCAGATTCTCCTTCGGGGAATTCATTCGTTGAAACCAAGAAAATGTTGCTTTTAAAATAGTGACATTTGGCACCTCAAAAATGGATAAATTATTAAAGAAAATTCCTATAAAATCAGAGCTTTTGATCTTTATTTATCGAAATGCTCGGTTTTATTTACCGAAAATAGCTGCGCTTTAAAAATTTATTGACGCTTGGAGTAAAGTATGTTCCAAGACATATGAGGCATATAGTTTTAAGCTTGTAGTTCAGATCAATATCAAATCACTAAATTTTAGTATATTTATAAAAGTACCCAACTGTATTTTTAGAGATCAGCACATTTTAAGCAAGAATAATCTATATAATTAGAGGGGATTATTGTTGAATTTATTAAAAAATCGGAGCATTTATGAAAAAATCACTTTACCTCATCTTCTTAATTTATATTTTTGAAATTTCTTCTCTCTCCGCACAAACAATCACAATAACAACTCCAAATGGGGGTGAAAATTGGCAAAATTCAAACTCTTATGGAATTGTCTGGGTTGACGATATTTCTGCATTCGTTAAAATTGAGCTTTACAAAGGTGGGGCTTTTTACTCACCAATCATTGCAACAACACCCAGTAATGGCTTCTATTTATGGACACCTAATGTATCTGAATCAGGTACCGATTATAAAATTAAGATAACGAGCACTGCAGACAGTTCCGTATTTGACTTCTCTGATGATAATTTCAGTATCACCAAAAGTGAGATTACTATTACAAGTCCTAATGGCGGTGAAAACTTGCAGACATCCTATCCATATGGAATTGTCTGGAGTGATAATATTTTAGGACCCGTTAAGATTGAATTATATAAAGGGGGGATGTTCTATTCTACAATTGTAGATACCACACCAAGCAATGGTTTCTATCTCTGGTCAGTGGATGCTGCTGAATCAGGCAGTGATTATAAAGTTAAAGTAACCAGCCTTAATAGTAGCAATGATTTTGACTTCTCTGATGCTGATTTTAGTATAGCGAAAAGTGAGATTACTATTTTAACTCCGAATGGCGGAGAGACGTTGTTGGCAGGTACTGAAAATAGTTTAATCTGGACAGATAATATTCTTAGTCCTGTTAAAATAGAGCTATATAAGGGAGGTGGATTTTATTCAACAATAATTGATACAACACCGAGTAATGGTTTTTATTTGTGGACTATTGACAATGGTGTGCAGAACGGCGCCGATTACAAAATAAAGGTTACAAGTCTTGCAAGTAATAATGATTTTGATTTTTCAGATGGTAATTTCACCATAGATAACCCGAATGGTATTGATGAGATTATCAATAAGACGCCGAAAAACTATACCCTGATGCAGAACTATCCCAACCCGTTTAACCCGGCGACTTCCATTGTCTACGGACTTCCCCATCCCGGACAGGTTAAAATAGTTTTATTTAATGCAATTGGTCAGCAGGTTGATGTAATTTTTGAGGGTTATAAAGAAGCAGGTTACTATAAAATACAGTTTGATGCTTCATCTTTAAATTCAGGTGTTTATTTTTACAAAATTCAGGCAACTTCCCCACTTGGGCAAGCATTCATTGAAACAAAGAAAATGTTGCTCTTAAAATAGTGCCATTTGTCGCCTCAGAAAAGGTTAAATTAATAAACAACTGAGGTGAGAAGTGAAAGTAAGCAGGAGATTAATAGGAGGACAGCAAATAAAAAGTTCGGAAGGAAAGTTCATACGAGAATTAGAAAACCCGTATGAATTCTCGCTGAAATCAAAATCAAATAAACTTGATTGTAGAATAATATTGCCTTGAATTAGAAATTAAGATAAAAATATATTTATATACAATTATTTTATAATATCTATCCAATTCATATATCTTTCTTTCGTAAGGTACTTTGTATCGAAGAAAGAATTATGATAAAGATATACAAAGTTGCCATTGTACTTTTTAACAATATCAACAATTTTTTTTAATTTCTGAGCAAATATTTGAGGACTTCCAAGTTCCTGATACTCAGTGATGCTTACCTCCATAAAAATCAAAGGACTTTCTTTAAGGTTTAATTTTTCCCTTGTTAGAAAATTGTAAACTGAAAATTCGTAACAAGTCCCGCAACGAAAGCCTTCCATCTCAGCAAATCCTAATGTGAAATCAGTCTCCATATTATTATTATCCCAAATTTGCCAGGTATCGGGTATATTGAATCTTAAATAATGTTGCCTTCCGCAAACTATTTTCTGCCCGGTTAATTTACACAAACCATCATACTCTTTTTTCCAGGCATCGGGATTTTCAAGAGAGTAAAAGCTTGGATGAATTCCTAAAAAATGACCCCTGTTTTTAATCCTCTGAAATACATTTTGAACAAAGTCAGTGTCTATACTGTACCCGGGATCATGTTTGTCTTTGACGAATTAATAAAAAAGAAATGCGACTTTGTATTTATCGATTCTGAAGCATCCATCAGCATATCATAAGTGTTACCCAAATCGTATTTTGGATTAATCTTATTAAGAGGATAGACAAATAGATCTCGTAAAGCATTCGAATAATTTTTTCTTTTAATTATATTCCTCGCAAATGATTTCCGCAGCATATACATATTCAGTAATCTGAGGGGGGAATCAACGTCGTGTGTAATTATTGGTTTATATCTCCGTTCAGTTCTTTTTAAAGTAGTATCCAGTGATTGAAGCATCTTCCACAGCATTTCTACATATTCATTTACCACCGGGCGGTGTATAAGGTTATTATTAAAAGCATAAGAATTTACATATTTAAACCTCCCGAACTGATCCTTGTCTCTGGAAATATATTCTTCCCACCTGCTGAGAAAGAAAAAAACTGTTGCAATTATATCCGTATCACATTCAAGTCCTTCCGGTATGACTTTTATATGCGGATTTCCAAATAAAACCGGGATGTTCTTTTCAAAGCAATATTTGCTTTCAAGGTAAGTCGTACTTTGGGGCAGATACTTTTCGGATAAATATTCTGAATTATCTTTTGCCTTCTTCCAGAAATGATCATTTATTAATATCTTTTTCCCGTTCGGTAAACGGATTTCATAATTACTATTATGAGAAGTATTTTCTAATTTATATTCCAGACCGAGGAATTCTTTTAACAATACGTCAAAAACATATTGCTTTTCAGGAAGATTTTTAGAAGAAGTGATTATCCTGATCATATATGCTTACAAATATTTTTGAAGATCATTTGTTAATTAAATACAGTAATGAATATTTAATAATGCCAGTTATCTTTCTCCTCTTTGAATGATTTATCACTTGACTTTTTCTGATATTCCGCATTGCGGTGTGGTTCTTGTCAACCTTGATCAAATTATAATCGGAGTCATATTCAAAACTGCATAGATGTAAATCTCCGGGGACGTGAGCATCAGTCCCGATGATCCCGTGTTTTTCAAACTTTCTCATGAGTTGTTCCGCGAATAAATTCAGATTATCGCGTAATCTTGCGTTAAATATTTCAATGAAATCGAATTGAGATATAAATTCATCCTGGTGAATCAGAAACAGATCATGTGATTTATATGGGTGGGGAAGGCACAGTTTTGCGTTCTGGCTTTTTAATTCTTCAATAACGCGTTTGTAGTCCCCTGGTTTTACCTCCGCCTTTACAGGGAACCCGATAATATCACCTTTATCTGATTGAACTTCTTCCCCAATTATCACTTCAAATTTGTCTCTATACTTTTTACTGGCATATTGCCGCGCTTCCAATGCACCCTGGATAGAATTATGATCGGTGATTACTGCGATCTGAAAACCATTTTTATAAAGATGATCCACTATATATGATGGTTCCAGATTACTGTCGAAAGAATACTTTGTATGTATGTGAAAGCTAATTTTTTTGTTGAATATGTCCATGAGGATATTTTTTGACTCTTATTAATTTGATCAACGTAAAAAATAAAAGATATATCACTGTTAACAGATCATCCCAATGTATGTTCGTATGAAACTTAACCATCGATTTTAATTCTTTGAACTCTCTCCTCTGCTCTCGGGACGCAAAAAGGTACCACATTATATCATAGGGCAAAGTCCATCTGAAATACAAGTCTGTTTTGTAATTCGTCTCAGGAATTGGTTTTCTCATTGCAAGAAGATAGGTAAGGTAAGCAAAATTAATACCTGCAGTAAAACTCAGTTCATAAGAACCCCAGAATTTGGGATTTATTTCCATCAATTTGAGTTTCCCTGATCTTGAATCTCGTTTAAATTCAACCATTGCAACTCCATGCCATTTAAGTGCTTGCAGTGTCTTGTCTCCGAGCTCTTTCAAATCCTGAGCATAAGTACTTTTTGCCAAAGTGCTCGCACCGCCCGTGACAGGGTATTCATGCAACCTTTCATGCATAAAATATCCGCAGCATTTGCCGTTTTCATAAAGTCCGTAATAACCTGTGCCCTCACCAGGTATATATTCCTGTACTACCGGAAATGATTGATGACCTTTCCGTAAAGACATCAGAACTGTCAACTGAACTTTTAATTCTTCCTTCGAATTGCAGTAAATCACTCCACCTTCATTATAATTTGTTTTTTTTATAACACAAGGCATAGTTATTTTCTCAATAACTTCTTCAATATTTGTTTTTTCATCTATATATGATGTAATTGGGATGGGAATTTCATTAGTTTCTGCAAATTTAAAAGTTTCGTCCTTATCTTGAGCAATTTTCATTATATCATGATCGCAGACAGGGACTTCACAATATTGCTGTAGCTCATTTTTGTATAATGAAGCAAATTTATAAGAGATGTTTCCAACAGGTAAAAAAACATTAACCTTATTTTTCTTCAATACCTGTATAAGCTCATTTGCATAAATCCGGAACGTTTCTTCATCCGGTTTTTTTGAAATATCAGTCTTCAGGAAAATTCTTTTATCAACATATCTTGAAAAAAAAGACAGCGATGGTTTGAAATTATAGATAATTCCCACCTTAAGATGTTCTCTCTTTAGCGCCCGTAATATAGCATAAGTATTAAGGTAATTTCCATCTGTAAGAAGAATATCTAATTTCATTTTAAAATTAATAAGATTAGTAAATATAAATATTGCTTCAACTTATCATCTAAATTTATTTATATTTGAATTAATTTGAACATTTTTTACAAACTAATAAATATATTTTCCCTTAATAATTTTATTGGACAGAAAAATATTAAAAATGCGAACTTATAAAGTTCCTGGATTATTAGTAAAGTTAACTACACATTATTAATGATATTATCAATCAAATTTCAAATGAGATTACCTTGATGCAAAATTATCCTAAATTGTTTAAACGCACAACTTCTATTGGATTCGGAGTTCCTTTTTTAAGCGGGTCAGGATTGTTTTATTCAATACAATTGGTGAACAAGTTGATATCATCTTTGATTTTTTAAATGAGTAGGATACTATAAATTATAGTATGATGCAACTTCACTAAGTACAGGAATTTATTTCTACAGAATAACGGACAACTTCCCCACAGAGGCAGGCATTTATTGAAACAAAGAAAATGATAACTTTTAAAAAAAATTATTTCTGGAGGTAAGTTTATATAGGAGCTGTCCTGGATAATATATCCAAGACAACTTTCTTTACGGATAATTAAATTATCTTTTTAATTCATGGTACACGTGTGACTTTACCATTATTCGGTTTCCATTTTGAATTTCTGTCAACAATGTTAACCCCCCCATTTAAATCAAAGTCTCCCTTATCATATCCAAGAGACCCGTTTTCTTTTTTCCATATACTATTGTAATCCGAGTTGTTAACACTTCCGTTGGCATTGCCGTCACCAGCGTACAAACCGAATTTTCCGTTTCCAAGAGATTTCATCGACTGGTTTCCAAAAGCCTGGTCTTCTGAAATAGTAAAATCATATATTGAACTGGAGTCTGTTAAAAGGACAGGATTCTTACTCATAATGGCAAGATGATTGCGATGGTAGATTACTTCATAGTACTGTCCGCTTTCGACACCGGCAAATGTTATCTTTGCTTCTCCGTTAAGGTCAACAGCTATTCCATCATTTCGCAGAAGTACGGCCCGTCGGCTGACAGCCGTAGATGCCGCCGTACCGGTCCGGAGTTCCAGTAAAATCCAATCGACTATGTTAGCCGGTATTTCGCTTACTCCTTCATTGCCATCATAAGACCATGGCAGTCCTGAATACGGCTGCGTTAATGGAATCAGGGAATTTTCGGCGAGATTAGTTGCCATTGAACTGTCGGTATACGGACCTTCCAGGAATATTTTGATTTTTGCTCTTACCGAATATGAATTTGAAACGTATTCATAATCAGCAGTATTGTTGGGTGGTACGATCGGATTGCCTGCAAGATCTTCAACATTAATCACAGTGACGGTATATGATCCGGGGGATTGGGGAGATGTTGTTAATGTGACTTCTGAGCCCGATAATGAAGCAGAAAGTACATTTATATTATTTGTAATAGAATAATTACTTATATTTTGTGCTGTTGCCTGATCGAGGGGCTCTGAAAATATTATATTTAAAAAAACCGAATCTAATATTTCAGCGCTCTGCACTTCGGGTGGCGTGATATCTCCGCCGCTGCCCGTCGCTTCAGTTGAGAAATTCCATACAGGTCCTGCCGTCGTAGCTCCCTGGTTGTCTTTTGCAACTATCTTCCAGTAATACGTTGTGTTATTATTCAACGCTCCCGGGCTATAACTTGTATTTGATTGGTTGCTCGCTGTCAGCGGTGGATTATTTGCTGTCCCGAAGTAGACATCATATGTCAGTGGATCTCCGTTGG
This sequence comes from uncultured Bacteroidota bacterium, assembly GCA_963839165.1. Lineage (GTDB taxonomy): Bacteria > Bacteroidota > Ignavibacteria > Ignavibacteriales > Ignavibacteriaceae > DATFVA01. The sequence continues at coordinate 28,746 of CAWIUG010000052.1, forward strand.
GATCTGAACAGATCCAGCTTAATGTCGAGTTTACAGGCTGATTTAATGCTCCGTTTGAAGGTCCTGGATTTGCCGGTTGGTTTGGGGGATTATTTCCTCCGCCGCCTCCGCCTTGTGTTATTTCATAAGCACCAATATCCCAGGTGCCCGATCTGGTATTACCAGTTATATCATCGGTATATCCCAATGCAGTTAAATTGACACCGCCATCAATTACACTTGCACTTGCAGGGACATAACCTGTTAATTCCGGGTTAGTCTGATAAGAATTTACGTCATATCCGTTCGCTGTCCAGGTCTGCCAGCTTTGTCCCCAAACTCCATAACAGACATCACCGTGATTTATCTGAACGTTGCCGCCTGCGGGATTGTAATAAACATTGTTAGTCACATTATCTTTATGCAGATAATCAAAAAATGTAGTATCAAGTCTGACTGTGCCAGCTACCACAATATTATTTTTGCATATTCCCCTACCTTTGAAATCTGCACCCAAATTATTTGCAAATCCAATTCCATAGCCAGTACCTCCTGTGTAGACAACAGTATTATTGGTCACTATCATACTATCCATTCCACCCATTGCCGTTAAGGCAGCTTGAGTGTCAATTCTATTCCAGAGTGCATTGTTTCCACCAGGTTGCCCATATTCTACATAATTGTTTCTTATTCTTATCTCTCCAAAACAATCCTGTAAATACAAAACCTGTTTATTAGCAGTGGATCCCGCATTAAGATGTTTGAGAATGTTATCCTCTATAGTAATATTCTTTGAAAGATAAAGCTGGATAACATCACAATGTGGGGTGTTGTCTGAATTTTGTCTTACTATATAACATCCTTTTATCGTTATTCCATCAATACCACCGCCACTAATCCCATCTGCATTACCGGCACCGGCATAATAACCTGAATCCTGAACTATCCTTAAATTCTCAAATGTTATGTTTCCGTGAGCATAACCAGAAGTAAGTCCCAATCCATATAAATAAATACCAAATGCCTGTTGTGGGTTTATATTTGGATTTGTGTGTAATGTTGCATTCTTAAAAGTAAAATTCTTTATCTGATAGACAGATATATTACTAACTTTACCATACTGTAAAACAAACTTTGAAGAATCTAATCCATCAATCACTACATTTTCAACAGGGACATAAATACAAGCACCACCCATAGTAGTAATATTAGTTCCGTCAATGGTTACCGTTCCGTTATAACCTGTATGAGGGCTTTTCACAATAACAACACCAGCCGTTTGAATATTTAAGAGTGTAGTATAAGTGCCCTGAGCTATAAAAATGGAATCACCGGATTGTACAGTAGTCCAGTTAATATCAGAAAATGTTTTCCAGCCTTCGGAATAACTGGTTCCATTTCCACTGGCAGAAACATTTGCGTTTACATAGTGGTTGGTTCCGTATGTAAAAAATAGAAATCCCGAAAAGATAAAACAAATTACAAGCGCTATTAATCGAATGTACTTACGGATAAAGTAGTCTGCCTGATTTTTCAAAGTGACTCCTCCCATTTCATTTTGTTATCGCAAAATTGATAGATTTTAATTTTTACAAATTTTAAAATTTTTTCATTATTATTATTATATGAGTGTCTGAATAATTTTTACTTTTTTAAATATTATTAGTCTATCTATTATTTTATTGATTTCATTTGATCCTATTTCAGCAGAACCATTTTTTTTGTTTGAATGAATTTACCGGCCTGAATTCTGTAAAAATATATTCCGCTGGGTAAGTTCTGCAGCATTAAAGTTTAAGCTATATGACCCGGCTTCTTTTTCCCCATCTGCCAGAACAGTTACTTCCTGTCCGATAGTATTATATACTACCAGCCTTATTAAGCTTCTTTCCTGGATACGGTATTGAATCTTTGTTGCCGGATTGAATGGATTAGGGTAATTCTGAGCTCAAATTATATGAAAATATATTTGTTTTATTTTTATTTCCTTCAACATCCGTAACATTGTCAAAGGTTCCTTTGCTCCACAAAGTTGAGTTATCCGAATCATATACATGCCAGTATCTCACTATTAGTGTTCCACGAAAATTGCATTTCCTGTTATTATTTGATCAGATGTAAAGTTTAACACAACTAAATCAGTCCAGGAATCGGGACCTTTTTGTAGTTCAGTTCCATGATTATCAGAAGTAAGATCAATATTTATCCATAACCGGGTATCATTAACTTTAGTTACTTTTGCTGTATCATAATATCCCAAGTTAAAATTCGAAAAAGTAAAATCTGTCCCGGTAACCGGATTATCCGGAAAAGTAAGAACGCAGTATCTAAATCTGATTACCATAGTCGCTCCGCCAAGTTTCTGTCCCTCATGATCAGTATTTACCTGGAGAAGTACCTGATAATTACTGCCGTCATTATTTAATACTCTCACCCTGCCGTTTAGTTCTGTAGCGAAGGTATTTGTAAAAAAGAATAAAGCAAGAAAAAAAGTTATTAGAATATTTTGCCTTTTCATTTCAGCCTCTGGTTTATTTACCATATCAGAATTTTAATTAGTTACCGGGAATTGATTGAAATGCTTTTCCAAAATGAAACTGCTTTGTGAGGTTATACCACCTGAAAGATGTATGCATTCTCCAGCTGGAATACTGAAGAAATGGAAGTCGGAACAGCAGGTCGGTCGGCTTCTTCCATCTGAATTTTTATAGTTGTTTTCAGCTATCCGAAATTTTGCCTTCAGGATAGATGAAGATGGTACAAGAAAAAAATGTGTAAAGTAGCTGTGAATTTTCAAGGTGGCTCCTCTAATTCACTAAGTTTAAGCATAAAGAACAATCTGATAGATTATATCAAAATGTATACCTCTCAATAAAATACAGATTTATGGTTAAAAATGGAAATATAGGCTGGTTATTTTTATCCCCTTTCAGTAAATTTTACAAGTTATAAAAAAGGGAAAACGGGCTCCAATGTCCGTTTTCCCTTTGTAATTTTTACCTGATCATTTCATCAGGATCATCTTTTTCGAAGCATTAAATGCTTTTGATTCGAGGCGGTATATATAAACACCTGAAGGGAGATTTGCAGCGTTAAAAGTAAGACTGTGACTTCCGGCCGTATAGAAGTTATTCGCCAGCTCTTTGACCAGTTCCCCGAGAGTATTATATATATTTACTTTAACCTGCTGGTCCGACGGGAGATTAAAGTTAATTGTTGTAGTCGGATTGAAAGGATTCGGGTAATTTTGTTCAAGTTTGAATTCCGAAGGCATTTCATTCCCGTTTTCAATGCCGGTAACATTGTCAGGGCCTAAAATTTCTGCTTCCCATAATCCGGCAAACTGGCTTTCATTAGAACTCAATACTATGAGTTTAATATATCTGGCTTTAACGGGTGAAAATTCATCTATTGTCCATTCCATTGATGCGGAAGGATTATTATTAACCACCTCAGTCCAGTGATCTCCATCCTGTGATGCCATAACTGAATAGTTATAAACTCTTCCCCGGTTCCATCGGTAGAATGAGAAATTAGTTTCATCAATTGTGCTGACGGTTCCAAGATCGAAAACTATTGAATCCGGTAAATTCACCACACCTCCCCATCTGGAATTTGAGGTAGTATCCGGATTTCCGTCTATTGCGTTCTGCGGAATAAAATTCTGATACCATTGCCCCTGGGCCTGAAGGATGTCATACTTTATTTTATTTGTAGCATGATATGATAAAGTTTTCTGGTTTTGATTTATCAGGTTACCCGCAATATCTTTTACATTATTGACAGTTAAACTATACCAGGTTCCAATGGTATGATCTGATGTAGAAAGTATAGCCCGTTTTCCGCCGCATAAAACGACCACAGTGTTTACTGTAATATCATTATTTATAGAATAATTATTTTTATTCAGTATTGTCAGAGAATCCATCGCTTCAGAATAGGTTACAAGTATGGTATTTGTGCCTGACAATGCTGTACCAATTAACTCAGGGGGAGTAGTATCCCCGCCGCCTCCTGCAGCTTCAGTTGAGAAATTCCATACAGGACCCGCTGTCGTTGCTCCCTGGTTGTCTTTTGCAACTATCTTCCAGTAATATGTTGTGTTACTATTTAACTGTCCCGGGTTATAGCTGGAGTACGAATGATTAGTTGCCTCGATCAGGAGGATTATTTGTTGTCCCGAAGTATACATCATATGTCAGTGGATCTCCATTCGGATCTGAACAGCTCCAGCTTAATGTTGAGTTTACAGGCTGATTTAATGCTCCGTTTGAAGGTTCAGGATTTGCCGGCTGATTTGGGGGATTATTTCCTCCTCCGCCTCCGCCTTGTGTTATTTCATAAGCACCAATATCCCAGGGGCCGATCTGGTATTACCGGTTATATCATCAGTATATCCCAATGCGGTTAAATTGACACCGCCATCAATTACACTTGCACTTGCAGGGACATAACCTGTTAATTCCGGGTTAGTCTGATAAGAATTTACGTCATATCCGTTCGCTGTCCAGGTCTGCCAGCTTTGTCCCCAAACTCCATAACAGACATCACCGTGATTTATCTGAACATTGCCGCCTGCGGGATTGTAATAAACATTGTTAGTCACATTATCTTTATGCAGATAATCAAAAAATGTAGTATCAAGTCTGACTGTGCCAGCTACCACAATATTATTTTTGCATATTCCCCTACCTTTGAAATCTGCACCCAAATTATTTGCAAATCCAATTCCATAGCCAGTACCTCCTGTGTAGACAACAGTATTATTGGTCACTATCATACTATCCATTCCACCCATTGCCGTTAAAGCAGCTTGAGTGTCTATTTTATCCCAGAGGGCATTATTTCCACCAGGTTGTCCATATTCTACATAATTGTTTCTTATTCTTATCTCTCCAAAACAATCCTGTAAATACAAAACCTGTTTATTAGCAGTGGATCCAGATTAAGATATTTGAGAATGTTATCCTCTATAGTAATATTCTTTGAAAGATAAAGCTGAATAACGTCACAATGTGGGGTGTTGTCTGAATTTTGTCTTACTATATAACATCCTTTTATCGTTATTCCATCAATACCACCGCCACTAATCCCATCTGCATTACCGGCACCGGCATAATAACCTGAATCCTGAACTATCCTTAAATTCTCAAATGTTATGTCTCCGTGAGCATAACCAGAAGTAAGTCCCAATCCATATAAATAAATACCAAATGCCTGCTGCGGATTTATGTTCGGATTTGTGTGTAATGATGCATTCTTAAAAGTAAAATTCTTTATCAGATTGACAGATATATTAGTAACTTTACCATATTGAAGAATAAACTTTGAAGAATCTAATCCATCAATCACCACATTTTCAACAGGGACATAAATACAAGCACCACCCATAGTAGTAATATTAGTTCCGTCAATGGTTACAGTACCGTCATAACCTGTATGAGGGCTCTTCATAATAATAACACCAGCCCTTTGAACATTTAAGAGTGTAGTATAAGTACCCTGAGCTATAAAAATAGTATCTCCGGATTGTACAGTAGCCCAATTAATATCAGAAAATGTTTTCCAGGCGGTGGAATAACTGGTTCCCATCACCGCTGGTGGAAACATTTGCATTTTTATCACGTAATGATTGGTTCCGTAAACCGGAATAGTTATTCCAACCAAAACTAACAGGAAAAAAAATGCCTGCATCTTTTTCAGCATCACTCACTCCTTCTTTATGTCTATCCTTATAGAATACAATTAATGTTTCCCGATCCTGCATCTTCAGAGCATATGTAAAGCTGCTCTAAAGACCGGACAGGCTTTTTTATGAGGACATTCCGGAAAGATTCACATAAGACAGAATCATCCTTATCCATCCTTACTTTATAATCGGCAGATTCTCCGCCGGTTAAAATCAATACTCAATTCCCAACAAATAGCACACGGCCTGACAAATAATTTTCACTGCACTTATTCTGTTCCCAGCTTATATGGCTTGCTGATATGATGATGATCTGAAATGAAATTAATCCTGTGAATTTCCGGGTATAGCATCCCCTCAGATGCGGTCTTCATTTCTGAAACCGGAAATCCCGTTAAGGTATTTTCATTTATAGATTTGAAATTCAATTAAATATTCGCTAAAGAAATTTTAGCTTCTGATATAAAGAGATGATGAAAGGGCGGGACTGAATTATCGGCATGGATAAGTACCGATCTTGAGCCGGCCGTTTTACCGGACCAGGCTTTAACAATATTATCCTTCGACACCGGACTGTCATTCCCGGATCCGGATGTTAATAATTCAATAAACCGGAGTAAAGAAATTACTTTAAGGATTTCCCTTAAGTAACTAACCAATTGCCCACTCCTTAGTCTCAGAAGACTTTTAAATTATCCGTTTAAAACGGATCTCCTTAATTAACTTTTGTTCCACCTCTGGAATATTCCTTCAACAAAAGCCTTCTTCAACAAAAAGGATAACTACGCAGAATTAGAATTTAAATTCTAATATATTTTATATGGATTTTCTGATTCAAAGAATGGAGAATCAGAATTAAATATGAAAGGTGAAGCACAACACTCTTCCATTTTGTAACCCGTTCAAAAAACTAATCATATACGGATTTATTCCGAATTACTGAGACAAAACTAAAAAAATATGGTGTATCCGTCAACACATATTTTTGCCATAATTTTGATTTCCCGGTTAAATTCAGCTTCAAAAATCCGATCGGATATTCATAAGCTCTTACTTTCCAGTATCTTATCAGAAAATTACAATTTATTTTAAGAGCAATATTTCTGACCTTTTAACAAGAAAAAAATTTTACAATCAATGAAGCTGCGTTTGAAACAGAATTTAACCTTCCGTATTTAACTGTAAAAAACCGTACCAGAGAATAATCGTGGTTTGATATTCAATTTTTAATTTAATTCCTGTTAACAAGAATTTTGCAAGGTTATTATTTTCAATAGTAAAAATAAATGAACTGCCTGAATATGAGGTAATCAATACTAACTCATGCCAAATGACACGAAATCTCAGGATCTCCAATTAATTTACGTTTTAAAAAATATAATGGAATTTTTCCTTTATTATTATGAATACCCCTTATTGTCGGTGGTCAAAGAAGGAGCACCATAGCAGTGGTCTTTTTGAAAAATCGAAAAACTTGCTGCGGTTGTGAGGCACTCCGACTTGATGTCGGACATGTTGAGTCCGTCTGGACGAAATCTCGCTTACGAATTAAGTCCGGACTTTGCTGGACGAAATTTTCCTGCGGCAGGACGGCTCTGACGGATATCGAAGCACGGCATATGTTTTCTGTAGATTTGTGTGACTCGCTGCGGTGTCTGAGTGTCCCGCCCTTGCTCATGACCAATAGGCGGGACGTTGAGTCCTCGAAATCCCGCTCATTTAATTTATTTTCTACATCGGGACGAGCTTGGCGGGATATCGAAGACACAGATATTAATAAAACTCATCAAGTGATTCATTGATTTTGGACAGATATGCCAATACTGACAATTATCAAGTCTTTTTATTCATTTATGATTTATTTTGGACAGTATTATTTTCAATAGTAAAAAATTATTATCATGAAAAACCATTTGCTTTTTATTAATTTATTTTTGTACTATTACGAATTAAGTTGAACTCAAGATAAAAACACACTATTTTACATTGATACTCATTCAAGGTTTTCACATTCTTACCTGCGGTTTGGTAGTATCTTAATTACTTGTATTCTAATTGAGTCTTAAAGGACATAGATATATTATGATGAAACGGGTGTTGGGTCGTTTTTTGCACATAATTGCTTTTGTAGCTCCATTCGGGAATACATTAAGGCCGCTTATCCATAAAATGCGCGGCGTAAATATTGGAAAAAATGTATGGATAAGCTTATATGTTTATCTTGACGAGATTCATCCTGAATGTATAACCATTGGAGACAACTCTACAATCGGGCTGCGCACTTCAATAATTTCCCATACTTATTTTGGATTACCGAAAAAAAACAACCCTCAGAAAGTCTCTATAGGTAAAAACGTATATATAGGCCCTCATTGTTTGATTTTGCCTAATGTGACCATCGGAGACGGTGCCGTTATAAAAGGCGGCACTGTGGTTTCCAGGAACGTTCCTCCGCATACTATGTGGGGCATCCCGAATGCCGAACCTTTGGCCGCTGTGAATGTACCCCTTACTCCTGAAACATCCTATGATGAATTTTTAAGAGGGCTCAGACCTATTCGTAAAAAAAGACACGCAGAAGAGATTACCAAATAATATATATACGAATTTTTCTTTAAGGGAAGTTAGATGGATATTGCTGATATTATTAAAGAGTTCATAATTGATAATTTTTTATTCGGAGAATCAGATCATTTTGATGAGAACACTGATTTGTTCGAAAAAGGGATCCTGGATTCTACCGGTATTATAGAACTGGTAGGGTTCATTGAAAAAACCTTCAGTATTACTATTGATGATGAAGAGCTGATCATCGATAACTTTTCAAGTCTATCTCGTATCACCAGTTACCTCCAGATGAAACTTACTTTTAAAGCTTCCTGATTAAAATGTGCGGTATCGCCGGAACCTTTAAAAATATTACGGACCAGGACTTCGTTACAATAAAAACCATGGTCCATCTTCTCAGACATAGGGGACCTGAAGAAACCGGTTTATATATTGACGATTATATAGCTTTAGCTCATGCAAGACTAAGCATAATCGATCTCTCCCATGGTGCTCAGCCGATACACAATGAAAATAAAACTCTCTGGATAATCTTTAATGGCGAAATATTTAATTATCCTGATTTACGCGATGAATTAATCAGATCCGGCCATAAATTTTACACTAATACTGATACAGAGGTGATCGTTCATCTTTATGAAGAGCATGGGCCTGATTGCCTTCATAAATTAAATGGTCAGTTCGCATTCGCAATCTGGAATTCAAATACCCGTTCTCTGTTTCTGGCAAGGGACCGGATGGGAATTGTCCCCCTGTTCTATTCAAAAAGAAATGGAGAATTCTCATTCGCTTCAGAGATAAAAGCCCTTTTTGCAGACCCATCTGTTAAAAGGGAAATTGATCCAAAAGCCCTGGATCAGATATTTACATTCTGGGCCGCTCTCCCGGGACGAACATTCTTCGACGGGATCAATGAATTACCGCCGGCTCATTACCTGCTTGTTTCCGCTCAGGATTTTATCATAAAACAATACTGGCATCTTAATTTTGCGGCAGAGAACAATTATAGATCGACGGGAAAGAAAGAGCTTGCTGAACAGGTTGAGGAGACCCTTGTAGATGCGGTAAGGATACGGCTTAGATCTGATGTACCTGTAGGAAGTTATCTTAGTGGCGGACTTGATTCTTCGGGAATCACATCTATAATTAAAAAAAATTTCAACAATAAACTAAATACTTTCGGGATCAGGTTTCAGGATAAGGATTTCGATGAAGGAACTTTTCAGCATCAAATGGTGAGGTTCCTTGATGTAAATCATTCTGAACTCATGATTCAAAATGAAGATATCAGCAGCCATTTTGAGACGATTCTCTGGCATACTGAAACACCCATCCTCCGAACCTCGCCCGTTCCGCTTTTCCTTCTTTCCTCTCTTGTGAATCAAAACGGTTATAAAGTGGTTCTGACCGGCGAAGGCTCCGATGAAATATTCGGCGGCTACAACATATTTAAAGAAACTAAGATTAGAAAGTTCTGGTCGCGAAACCCTGAATCTAAAATCCGGCCGCTGCTTTTGGGCAAATTGTACCCTTATATCTTTAAAGATAAAAGACTGGCTAAGACTATTGTTGAATTCTTCCGGACAGGTGTTGATTCTCCCGGCAATCCCCTTTTTTCACACCTTGTCAGATGGAATAATACTTCAAAAATAAAGAATTTCTTTTCTGAAGATTTCAAAAATAATTCAGATAACTATGATGCCTGTTCCGATGTCCTGGATCATCTTCCGCCTGATTTTCACAAATGGGACAGCTTCGAAAAGGCTCAATATCTCGAAATCGTAATCTTTATGAGCAGCTATCTCCTGTCTTCACAGGGAGATAGAATGGCAATGGCAAATTCTGTTGAAACGAGACTACCCTTTCTCGATCATAGATTAATCGAATTAATGAGCACAGTGGATCCTGAGTATAAAATGAATCTTCTGAATGAAAAATTTATATTGAAGGAAGTGTTAAAGAACAAATTGCCCGAAGAGATTGTAAGAAGACCAAAGAACCCTTACCGCGCACCAATTAAACTCGGATTGATGGATAGTAAATATGGACTTATTGAAAAATATCTTTCCGAAACAGCTCTGGTTAAAACCGGCTTATTTAATTCAAGGAAGCTTGATTTCTTCCTTAAGAAAATGAAGAAAACAGATACTATCAGTGAAATAGATGCGATGACTCTTTCAGGAATACTTTCAACTCAGATCATTTATGATAAATTTATTACCTCGTTTAGCGAAAACTATACTAATATCCATCCATTTGGTTTAGTTTTTGATGCAAGAACCAATGTAACTCTTAATAAAGAAAGTATTTAATAGTGAAAAAGGCCGGTGTCAATCCTGACTTTTCATCAGAGCTCTTTAATCCTGTGTTAGTTCATGAGTTTTTAACCGCTTCTGCGGTTAAATTTCCCGAAAAGGAAGCAGTAGTTTTTGGTGAAACCAGGCTGACTTATAAAGAATTGGATGACCAATCTGATATGCTTGCATCTTCACTCCTGACACTGGGTATAAAAAGACACGACAGGATAATTGTTTTTGCTGATAATTCTGTGGAAACAATTATCAGCATCTATGCAATTTTAAAAGCGGGAGCCGTATTTATTATTCCAAATGGAACGATAAAATCGAATAAGCTTCAATATATAATCCGGGATTCAGGGGCCGGGCTTATTATTGCCCAGAAGTCTAAAGAAGAAGTTATAAATGAAGCATTCAATAACTCTGATATAGAGATTCGCGTAATATGGTTTGGTCAAAAAGAAATAGTCATACAAAAAAGAGATTACCTCTGGAATGAATTAATAACAGGCTCTCTGGCGCGCGATTTATTAATGAAAAGACAATCCGAAATAATTGATTACGATCTTGCGTCCTTAATTTATACCTCGGGTTCTACAGGCGAGCCGAAGGGCGTTATGTCTGCTCATTCTAATATTGTTGCGGCTGCAAGGAGTATCATACAGTATATAAATAACGATAGTAGTGACAGAATACTTGTGGTTTTGCCCCTTTCATTTGATTATGGTCTATACCAGGTTATAATGGCCTTTATGTTTGGAGGTACTATAGTTCTGGAAAAATCATTCAATTTTCCGATGGATATACTGAAAGTTTTACAAAAAGAAAAGATAACAGGATTTCCTATCGTACCGACAATATTAGCGATGCTGCTTAAACTTAAAAACTTATCCGGCTATGATCTTGGCTCTTTACAATATATAACCAATACAGGGGCGGCGTTGCCTGTTGAGCATATTAAAAAGTTCAGAAATCTATTTCCTGAAGTAAAGCTTTTCTCGATGTTCGGACTTACTGAGTGTAAAAGAATCAGCTATCTTTCCCCGGATTTGATCGATAAAAAACCCGGATCTGTCGGCAAAGCTATACCGAATTGTGAAACATTCATAGTTGATGAAAGGGATTCGGTTGTTAAGGCCGGTGAGATCGGCGAGTTGGTAGTACGCGGCTCAAATGTTATGCGGGGTTACTGGAACGCAGAAGACCTTACATCTAAGGTATATAGAAATTGGAAATTCGGCGGTGAGAAAGTATTATATACGGGAGATCTTTTTTACGAGGATGAAGAAGGGTTTCTTTATTTTGTAGGTAGAAAAGATGATATGATTAAATCTAAAGGGGAAAGAATCAGTCCCAAAGAAATTGAAAATATATTATGCGGCATAGACGAGGTTGTTGAAGCAGCGGTAATCGGGGTTCCCGATGAGATCCTGGGACAATCGGTTAAAGCATTCATTGTAAGAAAAGTGGATTCCGGCTTGTCGCAGAATGAGGTACTTCTCTATTGCTCAAAAAATATGGAAACATTTATGGTTCCGAAAGAAATTGAATTTATAGACGCTCTGCCGAAAAGTCCGAATGGTAAGGTAGACAAAAAATCATTAAAATTAATGGACAATACAATTAGATGAATTTTACAAAAGATTTAATCAGGATAGATCCTGCTTGTGAAACAGAACGGATTATTACAAAGATAAAATCAGAACTGATTCAGGAGATCAGGAAAAAAGGAGCAGTAATCGGAGTAAGCGGCGGCGTCGATTCTTCTGTCGTTTTAGCTCTTTGCGTTAAAGCCCTTGGTAATAAACGGGTTACAGTCGTGATGCTTCCTGAAAAGGACTCAAGTCCCGATAGTTTGAGACTTGCGAAAGTCCTGGCCGAAAAGTTTGATGTCAGTTACTATATTGAAAATATCACCGATTCATTAAATGCTCTGGGGTGTTATCGGCGAAGAGATGAGGCGGTAAAGAGACTATTTCCGGAATATAATGATTCATATAAAATGAAGATTACTGTTTCAAAGGATAAAGGCGGTAAAGGATCATTGAATCTTTTTAACCTTACAGTTATTACACCTGAAGGTGAGGAAAAAATTAAACGCCTTCCGCTGAATGAATACCTGCAGGTTGTTGCCGCATCTAACCTGAAGCAAAGGTGCAGAATGAGCTTGCTTTATTATCACGCTGAAGCAAATAATTATTGCGTCGTCGGAACAGGAAATAAAAATGAATACCAGCAGGGATTTTTTGTGAAGCATGGTGACGGCGGAGTTGACCTGATGCCGATCGGACACTTATTTAAATCGCAGGTATACCAGCTGGCAGAATATCTTGGAATTCCGGAAGAGATTTTACAGAGAACCCCGACCTCTGACACTTATAGCGCTGAACAGACCCAGGAGGAATTTTTCTTTAAGGTTCCATTCAAAACTCTGGATCCCATCTGGCTGGGGATGGAATTAAATATACCTTCTGCAGAAATTGCCCGCGCTTTAGATCTGGATCCCGAATTTGTAGATTCTGTTATAAATGACATCAGAAGTAAAATCAGGACTACAGAGTATCTCAGGAAAAGTCCCATTTTTCTTAAATAAAAATTATCAGGTAAAAATGTTCAGCGGACACAGGATTATCAGAAGAATAAAAGGACTTAAGAAGAGACTTATACGGACTAAGACGTTATATTCCTGGTATGCGCGAATTGCACGAACTTGAATTAATGGTGGGACCTCTGGGATACTGGAAAGAACTTCAAAGCTATCAGCTTAATATCCTGATCAGCAATGGACTAAAACCTGAACATAAATTGTTGGACCTTGGATGCGGACCTCTCCAGGGCGGAATTGCTTTTATTAAATACCTTGATGCAAATAATTATTATGGCGTAGATATCAGGGAGGCAAGCCTCAATGCAGGAATCAGACAGGTAAAGAAAAATCATCTGGAGAATAAGAATCCTGTCATTTTTTTGACTGATGACTTCGGCAAAAAAAAATTAAGCGGTATAAAATTTAATTTTATCTGGGCTTCTCAAATACTATACTATTTTGATGACAAAAAGCTCAATTCTATTATGGATTGGTTATCAATCTCCCTGACAGATGAAGGCAAATTTTTAGGAGATATTATCGGGCCCAAACATTATGAATTTAAAACCGGCGAGCATAACTGGTTTCTGCATACTACAGATTCATTGGCTGCAATAGCCGGGAATTATAATTTAAAGGTCCGGAATTTAGGTGAAATCAATAACTTTGGCTATCCCGGCAGACTCTCCTTAACAACCAATCACCTGATCACGATCTCAAAAACCTAAACTTTCTCCCCCCTCCGCCCTCTGATTTCTTGAGTCTCGCTCTGTCCAACCTCTGGCGAGACGAAATCCCACCCTGCGAGACGACCTCTTATCACTCAGTCTCTCCGTCCCTCCCTCCCTCAGTCCCTCCTCTCCAACTTCCTGCCTACTAATTTCTACCTACTACATAAACCGGTCAAGCCGGAACCAAGAATAAAAAATCTTTGATTATTAAATACTCTTTGCTTATATATTTGCTGTTGTTCTCTCAAGTCTGGCATCCCTTCCACTTTTATAAAAGGTGTATTATGATTCTGACTGAAAAATATAAAGAACAAATCACCGGCATAATCGGTTGCTTCGATAGAGTCATACTTCAATCAAGCCTTTCCCAATGGGGTTATGCTGAGGGAATGACTTCATATGCTATAAACAACAACATAAGAATATTTGACTTTCCTGTTTTTGCTATGTCTCTAAGGGATACTCTAAATGAAATCATTCTGTCCGTTGCTAAAGAAAATAATATGCAGATAGAATATATCCGAAGACCATCCACCTTTTCAAAGGAACTAAATATTCAAAAGATTATTGCCGAGAAAAATATTACCGAAGGTATTGTTCATATTTATTCTGTTAATGAACACTGCCTTTATTATAAGCCCAACTATAATAAAGACACGGGCCTTGCTTCCTTGAAAACTAAAGAGGGCATATGCCTTCACTATTATATATATTTTATAGACAAGGTCTATGGGCTCTGTTTTCTCAGAATACCTACTTATGCACCTTTCAGATTACAGTTTTATTTTAATGGACATAATCTCCTTGCTTCCAAACTCAGGAAAAAGAATATCTCGTATTCTATGCTTGATAATGCTTTCGAAGAAATATCAGATTTTGATGAAGCCCAAATTCTATCTGATAATTTCAGAGTTGAAGAACTTCATCAGTTTCTTAACATTCTTACTGACAAATATCTTCCCTTCCTCAAAAAATACAACCAGACATTCAGATGGAGCATAATGCAGGCTGAATATTCTACTGATATTATTTTTAAGAAGCAGTCAGATTTTCAATTATTCTATCAGGACTTAATCTACAAAGTCGCTCTCTCTGTCAAACCCGATAACATCGCTACTTTCCTTGGTAAAAAATTCTCAACTCAATATCTGGGAGAAACGGGTAATAATTTTATTAATTCACGCATCCTTGGTACAAGGATTAAGCACCGTAAGGGTGACAACTATATTAAGATATATGATAAGTTCGGGATCATACTTAGAGTAGAAACCACCGTGAACTCTATTACTGATTTTCAGCATTTTCGCCAAATTGATAAAAAAGATGGAACCAAAACTACCGGTATTGCCAAAATGAAAAAGAGTATATACAGTCTATATGCCTTAGCTCAGGTGCTCAAAGCATCAAATCATAGGTACCTTGAATTTATTTCTTCTTTCGAAGACAATACCCAGGGAAGTAAAAATTTACTTAAAGTTTCAGAGCCTGTTTATTCTGCCGATCGTTCGCTAAAAGGTTTTAACTTCTTTAATCAATTTGATCTAAAACTTATTCATAGTATTGCCCGCGGTGAATTCCTTATAAATGGTTTCAGGAATAAGGATATCAGAATATTTTTCAAAGAACTAAGCTCTTCGAGTATCTCAAGAATCTTAAAGCGTTTGCTCCTTCACAACATTATAAAGAGAGCTC
>CAWIUG010000053.1:0-23624 GCA_963839165.1 uncultured Bacteroidota bacterium
GGAAAAACCGCTGCTCAATCAAATAAATCAAATGGTAAAGCTCCCAGTAAAATTCCAGAAACTACTCCTAATTAAAAGTTAGCTATATTTTTGACGGTTGATTTTTTCTGGTTGAGAAGTTTTCTTACTATTTTATAATTTATTTTCAGAATATAGGTATAAACTTATAACTGCAATCTTAACCAGCCCGGGGAGCAGTGGAAATTTAATAATCCCGGTGAGAACCTATTTATCCATTATAATTTCTCATGTTTCATCAAATATATGTATAGACTATTTTATTTTCTTAAGCCCTCAATCCCAAGGAAAATTCAAATACTTATTCGAAGTTATCTTGCCAAAAAACTCGCCAAAAAGTACGAATCAGTATGGCCTATACTTAAATCATCTGGTAAAAAACCTGCTGAATGGAAAGGCTGGCCTGATAAAAAAAAATTTGCATTGATTCTGACTCATGACGTGGAGCATCAGAAGGGTTATGACAGGGTACAGGCTCTGATGCAGCTGGAAAAAGATATGGGATTTAAAAGTTCTTTTAATTTTGTACCTGAAAGAGATTATAAGGTTGAAAATTCTCTCGTGGATCTTTTGAAGGAGAATGGTTTTGAGGCTGGTGTTCAGGGACTTTACCATGACGGTAAATTATATTCTTCAAGAAAAGAATTCTTAAGAAGGGCCGAAAAAATCAATAATTATCTCAAAGACTGGGAAGCTGTCGGATTTCGTTCCCCTGCTATGCATCATAACCTTGAATGGCTTCTTGACCTTAATATAGCGTATGATCTCTCCACTTTTGATACAGATCCTTTTGAGCCTCAGTCTGATGGAGCTGAGACGATTTTCCCTTTCGTAGTGAGAGGAAGTAATGGCAGGGAATACCTGGAGATGCCGTATACGCTTCCCCAGGACAGCACCATGTTTATTATTTTAAAAGAAAAAGACATAAGTATATGGAAGAAAAAACTTGACTGGATTATCGATAACGGAGGAATGGCTCTTCTAAATGTCCACCCGGATTATATTAACTTCAATGACAGGAAAAGCGGGTATGAGGAGTTTCCTGTTTCGCATTACCTGGAATTTTTACAATATATAAAAGATAACTATTATGATGACTGCTGGAATATTTTACCAAAAGAAGTTGTAACTGAAAGGTTAAATGCAGTTTTAAATGTTCATAATATTGAGATATCCTCTGGTTCAAATAAAATATGTATGGTTGTACAGAGTAATTATAAGCTTGATCCAAGGGTACGGAGACAGGCTTCTGCGTTGGTAAGGTCAGGATACAATGTGGATGTGATTTGTCTTGGCGTAGATGAGCAGTCTGAAACAGAAGTTGTAAATGGTGTGACTGTCAGGCATATTATGAAAGTATTTCCGAAGAAATCTATCTTTCATTATCTATTATTCTCGACCTTATTTTTCATAAAGTCATTCTTTATTTTGTTACACTTGTCCATTAAAAACAAATATTCGCTTATCCAAATACACAATATGCCGGATCATCTTGTATTCGTTGCTTTTTTTCAGAATATTTTCGGAACTCCAGTTCTGCTGGATATACATGATTTAACTCTGGAATTATTCAGGGAAAAATGGTCAAAATTAGTTTTTAACCTTACCTACCCGTTTCTGAGAACTTTTGAATATCTGTCCTGCAAATTTTCGACTCATATTTTAACAGTCACCCAGGAATGTGTAGATGTATTAAATGAAAGAGGGTGTTCCCCAAAGAAAAATTGTCATTAATCCTGAATGCCGCAGACCAAAACAAGTTCCCTTTTTACGCGGATAGAAAATTCAGAGAACATAAGAGTGAAGTTAATATTTTTTACCATGGTACAATTGCAAAAAGATTCGGTTTACACATCGTGATCAAGGCAATGCCCGATGTACTATCTTCATTACCCGGAAGCCGGTTATATTTATATGGCGGCGGTGATAAAGATTATATCGATAATTTAAAACAATTAGTAAAAGAACTGGAACTGGAAGAAAATATTTTTATACCGGGAACAATTAAATATGATAAGGTTAATGAATTTATTAGAAAAATGGATATAGGAATTGTTCCTTACCTCGATACGCCATATATGAACCTGGCGCTCTCGACCAAGGCGTTTGAATACATCTCAAGCGGTTTGCCCATTTGTGCTTCCAGGCTGCAAGCTACACAAACAATTTTCAGAGAATGCAGTATCAGCTATTTTGATCCGAATAATATACATGATGTATCCGAAAAAATAATCTTTCTCGCAAAGAATCCATCCTTGCAGGAAAGCCAGGTGAAATCAGCATTAGAAGATATTAGCAAAATATCTGGTCAGGAAATGCAGGAAAAATATCTCGGGGTGGTAAGTAATCTGATTAAAAATAAGCATTTTGCATCCAAAGAAATTAAAGTCAAACAATCAGCATATTAAATTTTAATAGGTAATCCGTGCGGGTTTTAATGATCGCTCAGTCAAGTTATAATTACGATGCAAGAATAGTCAGGTATTGCAAAGCACTAAGGGAAAATGGTGCAGAAATACATGTCATTTGTTTGCGGTTCGGCGATCAATATAAAAGTGAGGAAATTGATGGTATAAAGATTTTCAGAATAATGAAAGCTTTCAATCAGGATACCATTTTCACTTATATTTATTTCTCTCTTATTTTTTTAATTAAAGCTTTTTTTGCCGCTTTTGCTTTAATCCGAAGAAATGAATATTCTATAATTCATATCCATAATATGCCCGATTATCTCGTTTTTTCAGCTATTCCTGCGAGGATGCGGCGTATACCTGTTTTACTCGATATCCATGACCTGACAGTTGAATTATTTAAAGAAAAATGGTCCGAAAATAAATTCTCCAGGTTCAAATTTATATTGAAATTTAGCGAGAGATTATCCTGTAATTTTGCCGATGAAATAATAACTGTCACAAACGAGTGCATTGATAAACTTGCGGACAGGGGAATTGATAGAAATAAAATCTCTTTGATTATGAATTCTCCTGATGAGACAAGTTTTACGTTCAATGACTCCAGATTTTTGAACTATGACAAAGATAACTTTAAAATATTATACAATGGAACCGTGGCTAAAAGATTCGGACTGCATTATACTGTCCGGGCAATGAAAGATGTTATAAAATCATTTCCCGGAACTCAGTTTCATATATATGGAAATATTATTAATAGCTATACTGCTGAGCTGGAAGAATTATCCGAAATGTTAGATATAAGTGGAAATATTTTCTTTCACTCATTGGTCCCGTATAATCATATCAATGACCTTCTAAAATCATATGATCTCGCTGTTGTAACTTACGAACAAACGGAATATATGAATCTTGCATTTCCTACTAAAACTGGTGAATATGCACTTGCAGGCCTCCCGTTTATAATGTCCGATCTGAAATCCGTAAGGAACATATTTGGTTCCGATAGTACGATTTATGTTGATCCCGGGGATACTGATAATTTGGCTGCCTGTATAATGGACTTATTGAATAATCCTCAAAAAAGGAGAATGATGTCTTATAATGCTTATGAAGATATACAGAAAATCAAGTGGGAACTAATGAAGGAAAGATACATTGATCTGGTAGACAAAATAACACAAAAAAAGAAATTAGAAAAAATAAAGTAGTCCCGTCGATTGATGACTGTATGTCCGCTAATAAGTTTAAATGAATGATAAAACTAACGGTTCAAATCGTGATATATATAAAGATGATTATCTATTATATTTAATAAGTTTCGTTGCACTTTTACAAAGTGAAGATTCAGACAATAATCAAAGCATTAAATCTATTTTAGAATTATTGAATAATCAATCGTAAAACTGAAGATATGAAAACTGCAATAATAACAGGAATAACAGGACAGGATGGTGCCTACCTAAGCAAATTTCTGCTGGATAAGGATTATAGAGTTATCGGCATTACCAGGAGTCTGCAGCAGGGGAAACTTAACGGATTAAGTTTCCTCGGAATTGAGAACAATGTTGAGCTTGTAGAGGCAAATGTCTTTGATCTGTCAAATATAGTCAGACTTCTTGAAAAATATCAGCCTGATGAATTTTATAATCTTGCGGCACAGAGTTCCGTGGGATTATCTTTTGAACAGCCGATCGGAACCCTTGAGTTCAATATTATCTCAGTTGCAAATATTCTCGAAGCAATTAGAATTATGAAGAAGGATATAAAATTTTATCAATCTTCCAGCAGTGAGATGTATGGCAATGTCGACAAGAATACTCTTCCAATTGATGAAAACTTTATTATACATCCTGCCAGTCCATATGCAATTTCAAAAGCCGCTTCACACTGGATTTCTGTAAATTACCGTGAAGCTTACGGTCTTTTATTTCAAGCGGGATACTTTTCAACCATGAATCCGTATTAAGAAGACCGAACTTTGTGACTAAAAAAATAATTTCATCTGCTTTAAAAATTAAAAGTAAAGAACTTGATGTATTGAAAGTAGGAAATACTTCTATAAGACGCGACTGGGGATATGCTCCTGAATACATAAAGGTAATGTGGAAGATGCTGAATGTCGGAAAGCCCGGAGATTATGTAATCTGTACCGGCGAAGCTCATACCTTACAGCAATTTATTGAAAAAGTATTTATTCATCTGGACCTGGAGCCCGAAAAATATATTAAGTTTGATGAAAATCTTTACCGTCCTGTAGAACTTGAAATCAGCTATGGTAATCCTTCAAAAGCAAAGGCGGAATTAAACTGGAATTATAGTATAACATTCGATGATCTGATACAAAAACTTATTGAAGAAGAAATATTATACCAGGAGTGGTGGAATAAACAACGATTGAATTAAACCGGTTCTCAAACAAGTAATATAACAGATCGATTCTAAAATATTTACGAAATAAATGATCAGAAATAAAAAAATAATATTAATTAGCTGGCAATCATATAATCCGCATTCTCAGCTTCTGGGTAATTCATTTAATGCAGAGATTCATTATATCAATGATCTGATAATTACCAGAGGTTTAATATGGAAAATATTTTTTGCCGCAGATTATCTATATAAGAGTTTTAAGACTATAACTATTATTATTAGTTCGCATCCCGGATGTGTAATTGTTCAAAATCCTGTCCCCATTGCTGTAATTATCTCAGTCTCTTTGAAGCGAATATTAAATTTTAAGGTTATTGCCGACTCTCATAATGGTGCATTTGCCTCTCCATGGGGTGCATTTCCCCTTCATAAATGGGCTTTACGGAATGCGGATATCGTGACGGTTCATAATTACCAGTTGCTGGAAAAGTTGAAAAATGATAAAACTTATACCGGTATTAATTTCAAGATATTAAATTCAAAATTATCCGAATTTGATAAACTGAAACCAGCAAAGAGAAATGCAGATCCCTATTTTTTAGTAGTCTCCACCTTCGCCGGAGATGAACCGATGGAAATACTTCTTGAGGGAATCAGATTATATAAGAAAAACAACAATGACAATGTAATATTCAGGCTTACAGGTAACTTCCGTAAAAAGAACTTCCTGTATGAAGAATATAAAAATGATGCTGGAATAGAATTTTTGGGTTTCGTTTCGAATGAGAATTACGCTCAATTAATGGTCAATGCGATGGGAGTAATTTCCTTCTCTACAAGGGACGATGTACAGCAGTTTGCTTTAATGGAAACTATTGGGGCAGGAGTGCCTTTTATTTCAAATAATAATCAAACCAACAAGGCATTATATGGTGATAAGATGGTTCTGGTTGAAATCACTCCCGACCACATTGCCGCGGGGATTAAACACTTCCTGGTAAATAAGGAAAGACTTAACAAAGATGTTGTGGAACTTAAGCATACCATAACTTCAAAGTGGGAAAATGACTTTAAATTAATAACGTCTGAATTGAGTATTTGAGCGTATGCCGGACAAATCTAAAAATCAGGATGAAGTATTATTTTCTGTATGTATTGCAACATATAAACGGACTGCACTGCTGGAAAAACTTTTATTTAGCCTTACAAAACAAATTTTACCACCGGCGGCTAAGCTGGAGATAGTTGTAACTGATAATGATAGTGAAGCAAGTGCCGCGTTCGGTTCTGCACAGGTTTCAAAGTACACAAAACATATGTTTCAAATACTTCGTTCAGCCTTTTAAAAATATTAGTCATAACACGAAATATGTGTGTGGCTAATGCCAATGGTGATTACATATGCTTCATTGATGATGATGAAACTGCATCAGAATACTGGATAAATAATTTATATGATACTATGAAGAAATATAAATCTGATGGGGTATTTGGATATGTCGAGACTGTCTTTGATAAAAAAATACCTGCTCATTTTCATAATAGAGAATTTTATTTTACCCCTGTCGGAGAAACCGGAACCAGAGCTTATTATTATTTTACAACAAATGCTCTGATCAAATCAGAAATTCTTAAGAATGAAGACGGTCCATTTTGATCCGGAATATGGTTTTACTGGTGGTGAAGATGTCATTTATTTGAAAGGCTTGAAGAAAAGGGAGCAAGATTTATCGTGAGCAGGGAAGCTATAACTTATGAAAATATCCCACTTGAGCGTGGTAATAAAAAATACCTGTTTAACAGGGCTTTAAGAGGCGGGCAAGCATTTATGAGAAGGAAATTATTAAATAATAAAAAAATATATTTAAAGTTCATTTATATCTCTAAAACAATTATAATATTCTTAAGCTCATTATTTTTATACTCCATAACAGTTTTTTTCAGGCAGAAAAATATCAAGTATTTTATTGCTGTTGGTGCTTCAGTTGGTAAAATCAGAAGTTTAACTCACAAAATAAAAAATCTTTATTAACCTGTATTAACTTTGATGGTCTTATTCATGACTAGAAACTTAGAAGTTCAAAATATTATCGACACATTCTCGAAAAAAAATCGGACAGTAAATGTATTAGAAGCTGGATGTGGCTCATTGAGCAGATTCGAATTTGGAAGTAATTTTCATATCACGGGAATAGACATCTCAAGCAAGCAACTTGAAAGGAATGAAAATGTCAATGAAAAGATATTAGGAGATATCCAAACTTATAAACTTCAAGACAATCAATATGATATAATAATGTGTATAGATGTACTTGAACATTTATCAAAGCCACATCAAGCTCTAAATAATTTATTTGGCGGCTATTAAGAGAGATGGAATTGCTGTCCTATCTTCTCCTGATCCACTATCTGTAAAAGGTTTGGTTACAAAATTTACTCCTCACTGGTTTCATGTATTTATATATCGAAGAATTTACAAGTTGCCAAATGCAGGGAAAGAGGATACAGCCCCCTTCAAAACTTTTCTAAGATTCAGGATGTCAAAAAATGCTGTTATTAAAAGAGCTAAATCTTTTGGATTTAAGTGTGAACTAAATTATTCAACTGATACACTTCTATCGAGCAATTGGGTTTCCAACTCATTTCGTAATAAGTCCAGATTATTATTTGGTATGTTAAGGTTTATTGTGATTTTTTAAAAATCTTTACCTTTAATTTAATTGGGGAAAGTGAATATACTCTGATCTTAAGAAATAAAAGACAATAAGAAATGACTCCAAAAAATTCTTTAGTTTCCATATGCATACCTGTACATAATGCTGCGAGATGGATAAATAATACAATATTGTCTGCTCTCAACCAAACCTGGGAGAATAAAGAAATAATTATCGTTGATGATGGGTCTACAGATGAAACACTTAAAATTGTAAAGAACTTTGAGGTCAAAAACTTAAAGTTGATTTCGCAAAGAAATAAAGGAGCTTGTGCAGCAAGAAATCTGTCATTATCCAATGCCCAGGGAGATTATATTCAATGGTTGGATGCTGATGATATTCTTCACCCTCAAAAAATTGA
This sequence comes from uncultured Bacteroidota bacterium, assembly GCA_963839165.1. Classification (GTDB taxonomy): domain Bacteria; phylum Bacteroidota; class Ignavibacteria; order Ignavibacteriales; family Ignavibacteriaceae; genus DATFVA01. The sequence goes on from CAWIUG010000053.1 coordinate 7,878, forward strand.
AAGTCAATTATCAAATAATGAATTAAGTTATAACTCGTTAACATTACATTCCGGCATGTGGGGTTCATTTTATTCGAGGTTAAAGATGGCAAGATTTGATAGAACTCCGTTGTGGAAAGATCTGGCACCCCAAGATTGGTTAATCCTTCATTTCAGTAAAGGTTACTTTATGACACCAAGCTCCTGGCTGGTAAGCTAGAGAATTAACGGATTCAGTCGGTCCATGGAATGAGAATTTACTTAAAAACCAGGATGGAGAGTATTTCACAAGAGTTGTAACCAAATCTAAGTTTATAAAATTTCATGAGAATTCAATCTCCTATTACAGAAGAGGGAACCTTAATAGCGTAAGCAATAGTCAATCTGATAAAGGCTTTTGAATCTCTTAATGATGCGAATCAAATCTGTATCAATACACTTTTAGAATATAATGACAGCGAGAAAACACGAAAAGCTGCGGCTAAATTCCTTCAAAGATTTATCGATCATCATCACTATTCTGATCATCCTATAATCTCCGAAAATAAACACAGAATCCTGGAATTGGGTGGAATGAATAATTCTCAGTCTAAAAAGTATACTTTTAACTTTGTAAGTAAACTTCTGGGAAATGATTCGGCCACTAACATAAAAGCTTTTATGTGGAATTCTCAAATAAAAATCAAAAAGAAATATGAATTTATTATGGGTAAATTTTTCAATGATAATATTTAAGAATAAAAAAGGCATTAATAACAAAAATTTTTTTAGCGAGTAAAATACTTTGATAAAGCAAACGGCAAATAGCCAAAGGAATTTTTTTGAGTATATTTTTAGTCAGGATAGGATCCTTTTTATTAATTTTTCAATATTATTGTTTTTTTTGGTTTTTGGTACTGGCCTTCCCTGGCAGGAAAAAAGTGAACTTTATTACCAGGAAAGCAGCGGGGGAAATCTGGTTAATCAGGTTCTTTTTATATTTTTATTTTTAAGCTCTCTTACCATCATTTTACCAAATATAAATGACATCTGGTACTTTGTTAAAAAAGAAAAGTACTTAATTATCTTTATCAGCGTCTGTATACTGAGTGTTGCCTGGTCTTTTGACAGTTTCTCCTCATTAAAAAGATCTTTCGAAATTTTTGTGCTCTACCTTATTGCAATAACTTCAATTACTTATTTGGATGAAGACAGATTATTCAAAATAATGAGAGTCATAATTAGCTTATATCTTTTAGTCACTTTATTTTCATGTTTATTTATTCCGGCTGCAATCGATCCTGACTTTGGAACATGGCGCGGTATCCATTCCAATAAAAATGGCCTGGCCCAGATGGGGGTGCTCTGTTTCCTTTTATCCCAATTATTTTTTCGATTGAATGAAAGGACCCTGAAAACTATTTGGAATTATTTAATTTCATTACTTTCGGCATTTTTGATAATCATGGCTGGCAGTTCAACCGCAATAGTCATACTATTTCTGCTGTTTTTAACCATAATGATCTTCAAGATAGAAAAAGTATTCAGTATTCTCCGGATAAAAAGATTCTTCCTCCTTTTTCTTATGGGTTTCGCAGTCGTTACTATTATAGCTCTTTTCACCCTTTCAACAGAGATATTTGCATTAATTACCGAAATATTTAATAAAGATCTGACTCTGACAGGACGTACCTTATTCTGGCCATATTTAATAAATGAATTTAAGGAACATATTTTATTAGGATATGGTTACGGGGCATTCTGGATTATGGGTAGTTCTCATGTAAATCGATTCTTTGTGGAAAATGGTATTAGGGTCAATACTGCTCACAATGGCTTTATTGATATAGCTGTTCAACTGGGATTGAGCGGATTATTACCTATATTATTGATAATATATAGTTTTATAAGAAGAGCATTGATTACGTATGACAATCTGGCATTGCTCGCTATATTAGCAATTCTCATAACAAATATAACTGAAACAACATTGTTTCAGCCGATGAGCATAACTACATTCATTTTTATGTTTTTTTACTTACGTACATCATCTGTCTATTTCGATATACAAATTCAATCAGTCAATGAATAATTTTAACCTGACTATTAAAATGAATCTCAATAAAAAAGTTTGTTTCATTATCCCATTGTATGGAAAAGTACCTGTTTATCTAAATATTTTTCTTAAGTCAGCAGAGTTTAATAAGAACTTTACATTTATTTTTTTCACTGATTTGGATCTAAAATGCAAATTGGCTGAGAATATCAGACGGCATTATTGTTCACTTGATGACTTCAGAAGATTAATTCATAAAAAAACTGGAGTAAAACCAACCTTCGACAAATATTATAAAATAGTTGATTTTAAACCGGCTTATGGAATGATCTTCCAGGAATATATTTCTGAATTTGATTATTGGGGGATGCTGGATGTAGACCTGATACTCGGCGAGATTGATAAGTTTATTACTCCCGAACTATTGGAAAAATATGATATCATTTCAGCGCGTAAATACTGGTTATCCGGATCCTTTGCTCTTTTTAAGAATTGTGAAAAAGTTAATACCCTTTTAAAAAAAGCCAGGACTGGGAGGAAGTTTTTTCCAGCAGCAATCTTTATAGATTTTGTGAAACCGGGACCATCAAAAATACTTGCAGAACGCTTTTAAACGAATTAAGAAAAGGAGTTCCTATTGCTCAAATAGATGGGGAAATCATAAGTTTTACTCATATACTAAAAGACCTTAGACTTTTGAATGATATTAAAGTGCATTTTAATGATCTAATAAGGGAGTCAATTAGTAAAAATATGATAATAGCTTATAAAGACGGGAAAGTTTTCATTTATAATAATGGCAATTCCTCGATTAATCAAAACAAAGAATATTTACATTATCATTTCGTTTCAGAAAAAAGTATGATTACTTTTTCCTATCCGTCATGGAAAAGAATACCAGATGAGTTCTATATTACTCGATATGGATTTTTTACAAAAAGAGAGGTTAAGTTTTATAACTCTTTTAAAATGCTCCATTTTATGAGAAGTATGCTTATTTATTTATTTAAAACATTACCGTCAAAATTTAGAAAAAGATATAAACTAACCCGAGAACATTGAGGAATTAATATAATCTTTGAAGTATAACATCCTTCTTCTATATATTACCGAACAGTTAAACCATTGATGAATATGACTCCAATATCACTTATTATACCTGCCTTTAATGTTGAAAACTTTATAAAAGACGCTGTTGAATCTGCTTTACAGTTTACAGAAATTGATGAAATTATTATTGTAGAAGATAATTCTAGTGATAAAACTTTAGATGTATGCAGGCAACTCGAAAAGGATAATCCACGAATTAAAGTTTTGCAGCATGAGCATGAATATTAATAAAGGTGTGAGCGCCTCAAGAAATTTAGGTATAATTAATTCTCGAAATGATTTTATAGCATTTCTTGATGGTGACGATATTTTTTTACCCAACCGTTTTGATGCCGAAAAGCGATTACTAGGTATGGATGAAAATATTGATGGAGTATATGGTGCTTTAGGTATAGTTTTTAACTCACTCGATAAAAAGAAAAGATATATTAAAAAATTCTCTAATTACCTTACTACTGTGAATCAACCTGTGCCTCCACAAGAATTAAAATACTGTTTATTAAATATGAGCAAAAATTATAATGGATATTTCACCTTAAATACTTTAACTGTTAAGAAAAAATTGTTGGAAAATGTCGGCTTTTTTGATGAAACACTTGAAGTCCATGAGGATAGCGATCTTATCAAAAAACTATCTTTCAAGGGTACATTAATATCAGGTATTATTGACACTCCAATAGGATTGAGAAGAATACATGGTCAAAATACGATAACTTCAGGCAAAATAAATCATTCCTCACGATATATTGAGCACCTACAACTAGAAAAATGGGTTACTAATAATACCAAAAATGAAGAAAAAATTAAAAGATTTATAAGTAAGAGAAAATTTATATACCAATTCCTAAAAAGAAGACAAAAAAAGCTAGTAATGTTGCTACATTTAATTCTAACTTTCAATGAAAAACCATATCTTTTTTATTTAGATCGGGATTTTGAAATTCTGATAAAAGGGTTATTTGGTGATAAATTAATTATTAGAATATTGATTAAAATAAAGAATTATGTCATTCATATTCTATTTAAGCAGAAATATCTGAAATTTAAAGAATATTTCTACATTTAGTTTGCGGTCAAATTACCTCTGCTTTTAATTAAGAAATTAAATTGTAAACACCCACATTATGAATATTACTACTGAGATCAGATCGGGAGCATTTTACACGTTTATATTTAAGTATTCTGAGATTTTTAGTCAAATCATCATTACTGCTATCCTTGCCAGGCTTCTTTCCCCCAAAGAATTCGGAATAGTAGCGATCGTAACAGTCTTCACTAATTTTTTTACCATTCTTAGTGATTCAGGTTTAAGTGTAGGCGTTATTCAGAAAAGAGAATTTACTAATAAAGACTTTTTTTCTTTGTTTATTTTAACGTTCTTTATTGGCCTAGGTGTGGCACTGATATTTCTATTTTTCAGGATATTTGATTGCCGATTTCTATGATAATAGCGTTTATATAAAAATTTCCGCACTCCTGTCCATTTCCTTATTTTTTAATACTATTAACACCGTTCCATCAGCTATGCTCCTTCGGGAGAAAAAATTTAAGGAGATTGGAATAAGAAAGGTTTCCGTTCAGATCATTACAGGAGTATTTGCAATAATTCTTGCATACAATAATTTTAGTTATTACTCAATTATATATCGAAGTATCCTGGTATCGATATTAATATTTTTAGCTAATCTGAAATTATCAGGATTAAAAATTACCAGAAATATTCACTTGAATGTAGTCAGGGGAATTTTCAGATATTCTCTTTATCAGTTTTTATTTAGCGTGGTCAATTATTTTTCCCGTAATGCAGATAATTTGCTTATTGGAAAATTTTTGGGTCCTGTCAGTCTGGGTTACTATGATAGAGCTTACAAATTAATGCTGCTGCCTATCGGTAGTTTAACCCAGGTAATAACACCCGTATTGCACCCGGTATTGGCCATCCACCAGGATAAACCTGAAGTAATCTATGATGTTTATAGTAAAATTGTAAAATTTCTCTCAATAATCGGATTTCCTTTATCAATTTTTTTGTTTTTTTCAGCAAAAGAAATAATTCTTATTATGTATGGTAACCAATGGCAGGAAACCATACCTGCTTTTAGATTACTGGCGCTGACCGTCGGAATTCAAATGGTACTTGTTAGCTCAGGCTCAATTTTTCAAGCCCTGGGCAGAACGGATTATCTATTTAATGCTGGCGTTTTTTCCTCTATTGTAACCATAACTTTTGTCCTTGCCGGGGTTTTTATTGGTAAAACTATTTATGCGGTATCTTTCATGCTGATCTTAGCCTTTATAATAAACTTCTTCCAGGGTTATTATTTATTAATCGTCCGTTCATTTGGAAAGAAAATGGTTGATTTTTTTTCATTTTTATATCCTGGTCTGATAATTGGAATCGGAGTATTAATACTTAATATGATTCTCCCATATTTATTCACTACAAGTAATTTAATAATTTCATTGATAATAAAATTAGTACTTTTCGGTTCAGTATTTTTTGCTCTTTTAACTTTACTAAGACAATCCAATTTTTTCTTCTCTTTTCTATTTCCCTCCAGAAAAAAATGAGGATTTGTGGAGTTAGCTTAAGAATAAATTTTAGAGCTTGTTTTCCTTTTAATTTTTATATTTTACTGGAACTAAAAAATAGATTTTAATAACAAATTACATATGAAATGAATAAGATATATTTTCTTTTATTTTTATCTCTTCTGCTTCTGTATTCAAATGCTTTTTCTCAAGAGATTACAATTATAACTCCCAACGGCGGAGAAAACTGGCAAAATTCAAATTCATACGGGATTGTCTGGACAGATAATATTAGTGGAAATGTCAAAATTGAGTTATTTAAGGGCGGAGTTTTCGATTCGACAATTGTTATTTCTACTCCGAGTGATGGATTTTATGCATGGGTGCCAAACGTCGCGATTTCTGGTATTGATTACAAAATAAAAATTGCCAGTGTTTCAAATGATTCTGTTTATGATTTTTCGGACGGATATTTTACCATATTCCGGAGTCAATTAAATATTATTAATCCCAATGGTGGTGAGAACCTTCAGACATCCTCAGACTATGGTATAGTCTGGACGGATAACATTGCGGCTTAGGTTAAAATTGAGTTGTACAAGGGCGGGATATTCTTACTCTACGATCGTGGATACAACGCAGAGCGATGGCTATTATATCTGGTCTGTTAATGCGGCCGAATCAGGTAATGATTATAAGGTTAAAATCACAAGTCTTACTAAGCAGTAATGACTTTGATTTTTCCGACGCTGATTTCAGCATAACAAAAAGTGATATAACCTTAACCTCTCCTAATGGTGGTGAAAACCTTCACATCCTCGGCCTATGGGATAGTCTGGACGGACAATATTTCGGCTTATGTTAAGCTTGAGTTATATAAAGGGGGAGTATTTTATTCTACGATTGTAGATACGACACAAAGTGATGGCTACTATGTCTGGTCTGTTAATGCTGCTGAATCAGGCAACGATTACAGAGTTAAAATAACGAGTCTCGGCAGCAATAATGATTATGATTTTTCCGATGCTGATTTCAGCATAACAAAAAGTGATATAACCTTAACCTCTCCTAAATGGCGGTGAAAACCTGTCAGACATCCTCGGCCTATGGGATAGTTTGGACGGACAATATTTCGGCTTATGTTAAACTTGAGTCTATATAAAGGGGGAGTATTTTACTCTACGATTGTAGATACTACACAAAGTGATGGCTACTATGTCTGGTCTGTTAATGCGGCTGAATCGGGCAATGATTACAGGGTTAAAATAACAAGTCTCGGCAGCAGTAATGATTATGATTTTTCCGACGCCGACTTCCGCATAACAAAAAGTGATATAACTTTAACCTCTCCCAATGGTGGTGAAAACTGAGACATCCTCGGACTATGGGATAGTCTGGACGGACAATATTTCGGCTTATGTTAAGCTTGAGTTATATAAAGGGGGAATATTTTACTCTACGATTGTAGATACTACACAAAGTGATGGCTACTATGTCTGGTCTGTTAATGCTGCAGAATCAGGCAACGATTACAGAGTAAAAATAACGAGTCTCGGCAGCAATAATGATTATGACATTTCTGATGATGATTTCAGCATAGCTAAGAATGTAATTACAATCTCCAGACCTAACGGCGGAGAGATGCTGCAGACAGGCACTGATAATTCAATTGTATGGGAGGATTCAATTTTTGTACCTGTTAAAATAGAATTGTATAAAGGCGGCGTGTTTTATTCGACTATAATTGATACAACTCCAAGCAGCGGCTTTTATCTGTGGAATATTCAGAATGTCCAGAACGGCAGCGATTATAAAATAAAGGTTACGAGTCTTGCAAGTAATAATGATTTTGATTTCTCTGATGGTAATTTTACCATTACTAACCCTAATGGCATTGAGGAAATATTAAATCAGACCCCTAAAACTTATACCCTGATGCAGAATTATCCTAATCCATTTAATCCGTCAACTTCTATTATATACGGAATTCCCCATCCCGGTCAGGTCCGAATCGTTTTGTTTAATGCTGTTGGTCAGCAGGTCAAGGTGATTTTTGAAGGTTATAAAGATGCTGGCTACCATAAACTTCAGTTTAATGGTTCAGCGCTAAGTTCAGGTGTTTATTTTTACAGGATCCAGGCAGATTCCCCACTGCGAGATCATTTATTGAAACAAAAAAAATGTTAATTCTAAAATAATTCTAAAGGGGGCTTTGGAACTTACAATTTTTTTTCTATTCCAAAGTTAATTTCGAAATATATTGTTAAATGTAGTATGAGAAGAAATTTAATTATTGTATTTGCTATTGCTTTTACATTACGATTGGTTTTATTTTTAGCAACCAATACCTGGCAACCTCAAGTTTACAATAAAATTATAATCCAACCTGGTAATGATCCTTTAACCTACCATCAGACAGAGCAATTAATATCATCGACTTTTTTGCTGATGGAAAAAAATTAGAACCAAATCCTCTTGAACGCCGGGTTATCCTATTTTTGTGGCAATAATCTATGCGATTTTTGGAGTACATCCTGATTGTTTTATTAATAAAACAATCTTATTCTTTTTGGCTGTATTGATAGCGGTTATTTTATCCAAATATTTTGCACATAATATCGGATTAATTGCAGGTCTTTTTTATGCGTTAAGATCCTCATTTAATGATTTTTTCGTTATCTCTATACAGCGATACACTCTTTGTGTTTTTCCTTATTTTAACGTTTTATTTCCTGTCTAAATTTATACTCAATGAACAAAAACGATTTCATAGCCTCATACTATTGTCCTTACTGCTTGGTATTGCAACCTTAATTAAACCTGCATCCATGTATTGCCCTATCATTATACTCATTTTTATATTTATTAAATTTAAAAATTCATTTAAGTTATCGCTAAAATATACGGCAATATTTTTATTTGTTTTTTTCCTTACACTCAGCCCATTCCTTCTTCACAATTATCTTTATTTTAACCAGTTCTTTCTAACCATATCGGGTGACTATAATTTGCTAAAGATGAATCTTGTTCCAATGGAGGTTGAAAAACATAAAACAGGATCGGTATTAATCGATTTACTAAACGAAGCAGATAGCATTATGATTACAGAAGGTAAATATCCTGACATACAAAAACAATCATATGTTAGTTCTGACTCTGGGATTAAAATTGAGAACGGTCAAATAAAATCATTGTATTGGAGGAAACTTGCGCTTATTAAAATAAAAAATGAACCTATATCATTCTTAAAACACTACTCATTAGGCGTCCTACATACTTTTTTTAATCTTGGCTCATCAATTTATTCGGATTATTTCGGCATCCCTAAAGGAAAGAAAATAGACTTAAAGAAAGAATCAAATCTGTTAAATTTGATAAGAAAATATTTTATGCTAAAAACACCATCGGAAATTTTAATTGGGGTATTCATTTTTTCTTATTTGTGCATCGTTTATTTTGCAATGGTTTTGGGGTTTTGGCAAATCAGAAATTCTGAAAATCGATTATATTTATATTTATGTATTTCTCTATTTTTATATTTCATACTAGTTGCTGGTTCGGGGGGACTAGGCAAGGTTTAGAATGCCTGCAATACCTTTTTATTTGATTTTTTCGGCCTTGGGATTAGACCATTTAATAAGTTCATTAAAACCGAAAGTAAATAACGAGCTAATTTGTTTTCAAAATTCGGATTATTTATATCATTGTTTACCTTAGAATAAAGCATTGAGATACCTCATAATGATTTTGATCAGGAACTAAATACTTGCCATTTTATATCTTAACTTGTAAATAATTAATGAGAAATAAATTTTATATTAGAAGTGCTTACCTTTGCAATTCAATTGCAAATGTAAAAATCACTTCGATTGATAAATCAGGAAAATCATTAGATCAACATTTCTCTGATACAAAAGGATATTTTGAGCTTCAGGAGTTAGAAAGCCTTGATCACATAATCTTAGAGAAAGATGGTTTTAATAAAAAGAAAGTCCAGCTTAACGGAGGTCTGCCTGCTGTTATCAGGCTCTTGGAGGATACTTTAATAGGTTATCAAAATCGAATGTCCTTTAAGCCCGGGGAGACTATAAAAGCCTGTATTAATTCATCATCAGAGTTCCAGGCTGTTCTAATTAGACATGGTAAAAACAATAGTGTAATTAAAGAAGTTGGTAAATTTCCTCCCATAATCCAGCAGGTGCCTGATGATTTTTTTGTCGAAAATGGGATTGAATTGGAACGTTTCTTTTGAATATACTATTCCTGATTCTTCAGCCCCCGGTCTCTATTCTTTAAAACTTATTCCTCAGATTGAGAACGCTTCTCCCTATTTTTTGACCTTTGCTGTAACAACAAAAGCATCTGAATATGGAAAAAAATCTAAATTATTAGTCCTTGTCAGTTCTAATAACTGGCAGACGTATAATATCTGGGGAGGCAGGAGCCGTTACAGAGATTTTGAAGTTATAAACCAGGAAAATAAAAGCGATGCTTTACGTTCTTTTTGGATAAAATATATGCCGGAGTCCATAAAGAATCAGACAAAAAAAATCCTTAGAAAAAAATTCCCTATAACAATGGAAGATTCCCCTTCAAATTCCCAGTTCAAAAGATTATCTATAAAAAGGCCTCATCCTGATTGCAGTATTGAAGACGATGATCCTAAAGAACCCTTTACAAGTCATCTCGCTGCCAGTGAATGGCGCTTATTAGCCTGGCTGGAGGAAAATAATTATGATTATGATATTGTAAGCGGATTTGAATTGCATAATGATCCGGCTCTCCTTAGAAATTACAAGGCTTTTATATTAAGTTCTCATTGTGAGTACTGGTCAAAAGAGATGTTTAAGGGTCTTAAAAATTATTTTTACTCGGGGGGATCAATATTAAACCTATCCGGCAACTCCATATACCGCGAAATAGAATATTTTGAAGACGGAAGCCTCCGATGTGTTAGTTTAAGGTTCTCAGAAACAGTATCTGATGAAAGCGAATTAATCGGCGTCCGTTTTGATATGCGCGGTTATGGTACCTGTGCTCCATATAAAGTAATAAAACCGGAACACTGGGTTTTCAAAGGATTAAACATTCATAAAGGGGATATTTTCGCAGGATAATTCCTTGAATCAGCCTACTGTTGATAGTAGGCGGAAATTTGAATCAAATCCTGCTTCAAGCCCGGGATTAACAAAACTAACCGGTCTGGGGGGGTCAGGCTGGGAGACGGATAAGTTAACCAGTACTGCCCCTAAAGATATTATGCTGATCGCAAAAGGTATTAATAATAAAAGGGGCGGGGCAGACATGATAATACGGGAAAAAACTGCAGAACATGGAATGTTGTTTTCCGCTTCATCTATAACATTCGCTGGATCATTATTAGTTGATGGCATATCCTCAAAAATGCTTATAAACATTCTGGATAAAATAATCAAAAATTAATCCGGATAGTTGGTGTATTATAAATATCAAAAAGAAAAAGGCTGCCTCGTAGAGACAGCCTTTTTTTTAATAAGTATGATGCAAGAACTAAATAACTAACTCAATTAATCATCACAGTGACCCGGACCGATAAGCCCGTTGTTATAGTTATCAAGTGTTGTTCCAAGGCTGATAAACAACTGACGGGTTGAATTACTGCCTTTCAATGCTCCAATTTGAGCAGGTGTATAGGTGTTAAATAATGTCGTAGCCTGATCAAAAGCATCCTGGGCATCTGTCGGGTCTGCGCCATTCAGGAAGTTGAGCTGTGCGGCAATATACTGAAAAGAAAGAATATAATATGCGTTGCCTGCAGGAGATGTATTCAATACATCGAAATAAGATTGTCCGCTTAAAAAGAATGTAGTATTTTCGCCAATAATTGCCCAGGTATCATTGTATGGAGCAGGACCGTATTGGGAGTGTGTCTTCCAGTATCCTGGAGTAAGAGTGCAGCCGCCGCCAGGGGGAGGCGTTTCAAACTCAAATTTCAGCAATGAATATTTTTGCTGGTGTACCCAAAGTATTTCTCGTTCCGGTATAGAGGAGATCTGAGGTACAAAAGTTGGAATCTGGAGTCAATTGCCATATGAACACATCCTCAACCGGTGTATCAATACGGTTGTTTGTACACCATTAAAAGTGTAATTAATTTCAAGATAAGGGGATTTGTCCCTTCTTTACTATCATATTGTGAGCGATCAAAAATATAATTTGGATCACTTGTATTTTCCTTCAATAACACTCCATAATTGGTTATACTTCCATCTACCCAGCCGGCGGCAAGGCTTGAAATATCAACGGATTTCCACCCTACTGGGTGAACATTCGGGAATGAACCAATAACGGTGGGGTCGAATTGTTATTAAAAGAATTCCAGGTAACTGTACATTCTTCCCAGTCGGCGGTAAGATTATGTGCATAAACAGTATTACTTATTGGTAGGTATTAAGAATAAATATACAACGTGGCTGAATTTATCATGTTGCACCTTCAGGTAGAGTAAATTTGTTCAGTGATGGTTACGGTTTGAGTTCCCTGAGTCACATTAGTGGGACTTTCCTGACAACTGCTGATCATAATTGCGACCATTGCAATTATGGGAAATAGCAACAGTGATTTTAATTGATGCATAGTATAGAACCTCCTAAATTATTTTATGATTAGTTAAATAGAAATTGACACAACGAGAAAAGGGTGATTTTTACAAAATTAAACACAAATTATGCCTTGATTAAAGTTCTTTTTTTTTGAAAAAACACAACATTGGAAATTTCAAATTGAGATTTTTTCAAATTATTCTTAGTATGAAACAGCCATTAAACGTCCTGATTATGAGAAAACAAAGCTATCTAAAAGGTATACATTTTGTATAATGGATCACGATGCATCAAACAATGTACTCAGATAACAATTGCAGATTATTAAAATTTATTATATTTATACACGCTCAATTAATCTATATACACTCAATTAAAAAGTGATAACCTTCTTAATTGACTATTTTTAATAATAGGGTGCGAGAGAGTGTAGTTAATATATTATAGTTTGGGGAAAATAACAATAGATATTTATTAAAATCGGAGTGCTATATGAAAATGACAATTTACCTCTTCTTCTGTATAAATTTATTTACAATTTCATCCCTTTTTCCACAATCTATCACGATAACATCCCCAAACGGAGGGGAAAGCTGGACAACTTCAACCTCTTATGGAATTGTTTGGACTGATGATATCTTAGCTCCTGTTAAAATCGAACTTTACAAGGGAGGAGTTTACTACTCGACAATTGCCGATACAACCCAAAGTGACGGGTATTACGCATGGTCTGTAAATGCGGCTGAATCTGGCAATGATTACAGAGTTAAAATAACAGATCTGTCAAACAGCGGTGTTTTTGATTTTTCAGATAATAATTTTACTATTACTAAGAGTGAAATTACATTAACAACCCCTAACGGGGGAGAAAACTGGGAAACTTCAAGCTCTTACGGAATAGTCTGGACAGATAATATTTTTGTACCTGTGAAAATCGAACTCTATAAAGGAGGAGTGTTCTATTCAACTATAGTTGATACAACCGCAAGTGATGGTTACTATGCCTGGTCCGTTAATGCAGCTGAATCAGGCAATGATTATAGAGTTAAAGTAACAAGTCTCGGCAGTGATAATGATTATGACATTTCTGATGCCGATTTCAGTATAGCAAAAAATGAAATTACTGTTTCCAGGCCCAATGGTGGAGAGACATTGCAGGCTGGAACTGAAAACTCGATAGTCTGGACAGATTCCATATATGCACCAGTTAAGATAGAATTATTCAAAGGCGGTTCATTTTATTCCACTGTAGTTGATTCAACACCAAGCGACGGCTTTTATTTATGGACTATTGACAATGGTGTTCAGAACGGCACCGACTATAAAATAAAGGTTACCAGCCTTGGCAGTAATAATGATTTTGACTTCTCTGATGGTAATTTTACTATTTCTAACCCTAACGGCATTGAAGAAATATTAAATCAGACCCCTAAGACTTATACCCTGATGCAGAATTACCCTAACCCGTTCAATCCTTCAACTTCAATTGTTTATGGGCTCCCCCATCCCGGTCAGGTCAGAATTGTTTTGTTTAATGCCGTTGGTCAGCAGGTTAAGGTTATTTTTGACGGTTATAAAGATGCTGGCTACCATAAACTTCAGTTTAATGCTTCTGCCCTGAGCTCAGGTGTTTACTTTTACAGGATCCAGGCAGATTCTCCTTCTGGAAAATCATTCGTTGAAACAAAGAAAATGCTGCTTTTAAAATAAGTACCGATAGTATAAACAAAGCCGTCTTGGTTCCATAACCTAAGACGGCTTTTACTTTAAGTTAATATCAGCTATTAATTCATCGGAACCCGGGTAACATGACCGTTATTAGGTTTCCATTTTGAATTTCTGTCAGCTATTGTTACGCCTCCATTCAAATCAAAATCTCCTTTCTCATACCCGGCGGAACCATTTTCTTTTTTCCAGATACTATTATAATCTGAGTTATTAATACTTCCGTTGGCATTGCCGTCGGCAGCATATAATCCGTATTTTCCATTTCCGAGTGGTTTCATTGGCTGATCTCCATATGACTGATCCTCAGATAGGGTAAAATCATACAGATTGGTTGAATCTGTTAAAAGGATGGGGTTTTTACTCATTATTGCAAGGTGATTGCGGTGAAATACAACGATGTAATATTCTCCGCTCTGAATATTGTTAAAGTTAATCCACGGATTCCCGTTAACGTCAACGGCAATTCCGTCATCTCTTAGAAGTACCGCTCTTCTGCTTACTGCGGTGGCAGCCCCGGTACCTGTCCTTAGTTCTAATAGAATCCAGTCAACAATATTGGAGGGTATTTCACTTACTCCTTCGCTACCATTGTAAGACCACGGCTGACCCGAATATGGCTGCGTTAATGGAATCAGGGAATTCTCGGAAAGTGTCGTTGCCATTGAACTGTCAGTATACGGACCTTCCAGGAAAACTTTGATTTTTGCTCTTACCGAATATGAATTTGCAGCGTATTCATAATCAGCAGTATTGTTGGGCGGTACGATCGGATTGCCTGCAAGATCTTCAACATTAATTACAGTGACGGTATATGCTCCGGGGGAATGGGATGTTGTTGTTAATGTAACTTCTGAACCTGATAACGAAGCAGAAATTACATCAACACTATTTGTAATTGAATAGTTGCTTGTATTTTGTGCAGTTGCCTGATCGAGCGGTTCTGAAAATATTATCTTTAAAGAAACCGAATCCAATATTTCAGCGCTCTGCACTTCGGGTGGCGTAATATCTCCGCCGCTGCCCGTCGCTTCAGTTGAGAAATTCCATACAGGACCTGCCGTTGTAGCTCCCTGGTTATCTTTTGCAACTATCTTCCAGTAATACGTTGTGTTATTATCCAATGCTCCGGGTTATAACTTGTACCTGATTGGTTGCTTGATGTCAGCGGTGGATTATTTGCTGTCCCGAAGTAAACATCATATGTCAGCGGATCTCCATTTGGATCTGTACAGATCCAGCTCAACGTCGAGCTTACTGGCTGATTTAATGCTCCGTTTGCAGGTACAGGTTCTGTAGGCTGACTCGGCGGATTATTCCCTCCTCCGCCTCCACCCTGTGCTATCTCATAAGCACCCATACTAGGCGTATTTCCTCTTGGCACTCCGTTAATTGATTTCCATTCAAGTCCAAATGATTCTATCATAGATTGCAGATCTTCGCCCGCCCCTTTAGCCGGTGAATTTTCTGTTAATGAAAAATCTCCATTGGATGGATCATTAAATAATGGGTCTGTGAAAAATTTTGAATTTAAGTCTTGTGAATATGGACTACTTTGCCACCAAACCCTCGAACGGCTAACATTTCCTACCACAGCAGCATATCTGGAATCTGGGCTGTTATAACAATTATAATCGTATTTGTTACCTCTGGTATTTATGTCTGCTGAGAAGCCTCCTTCAGGGCTGTTGGGAGCGATTATGATATTGTTTTTTACAATCCCACCGCGATTGAATCCCAAAGAGATAAGGGACTGACATCCCTGATGGGTGGTTAATATACATC
>CAWIUG010000054.1:0-22326 GCA_963839165.1 uncultured Bacteroidota bacterium
GCCGGTTACAAGGGTTGTTGATACACTCATCCTTGGAAAAACAGTCAGGAATGCAATTCTCGTGATCAGACCTGATCACTCATTTAAGGAAGGTGTGAAATGGGGTATAGACGAAATGACACAGGCAAACATTAAAATTCACGGGTTGGTTATTAACGCGGCAGAAATAAAAGAGTCGTCTTATCGGTACAGATATGGATATGGTTATGGTTACGGATATGGTTATGGTAAATCAGCTTCTCAACAGCATAAATCAAATGGGAAAGTCTCGGATAAAATTATTGAAACAACGAACTAAAATATTAGCAGATTATTTTTAAATAGACTAAACAAGGGCAGCTCACCCTTTATTTCAAACCTTGAACTTGAGTTAGGCTCAAATTAAAGCATATAATACGCTATACAGGTTTTCAACCAGGAAAAAATAGTGATATGGTAGTTCCATTTATAACTTTCACTTTTTTTTATCCAAGAATTGTAGTTTCCTTTACATTTAAATTTTCTTTGATTCTTTTATAGTATTCGAATTTAATTATAATTAGTTTGAAAAATATTATGTACAAAATTTTTTATTTCATTAAACCTTTAATTCCCAGAAGAATTCAAATATTTATTCGAAGTTATCTGGCAAAAAAAATAGCAGTAAATAATAAAGTTGTATGGCCCATCATGGAAGGTTCTCAGAGATTACCTGCAAACTGGATGGGATGGCCTGAAAATAAACAATTTGCGCTGATCTTAACCCATGATGTGGAGCATCAAAGAGGATATGATCGTGTACTCAAACTGATGAAACTAGAGAATGATATGGGATTTATTAGCTCATTTAATTTTGTACCCGAAAGGGATTATAAAGTCGAGAAATCTCTCTTGGATTCCCTAAAAATTAACGGTTTTGAAGTGGGTGTTCAGGGACTTTACCATGACGGCAAATTATATTCTTCAAGAAAGGAGTTCCTAAGGCGAGCTGAGAAAATCAACTATTATCTGAAAGATTGGGGAGCAACAGGTTTTCGTTCCCCGGCAATGCACCATAATCTGGAATGGCTGCTTGATTTAAATTTAGAATACGATTTGTCAACTTTTGATACTGATCCTTTCGAACCTCAATCCGATGGAACAGCAACTATTTTTCCATTTCGAGTCCGAGGGAAAAATGGTAGAGAGTATATAGAGATGCCATACACACTTCCGCAGGATAGCACCGTATTCATTATACTAAAAGAGAAAAGCATTCGAATTTGGAAAGAGAAACTGGATTGGATCGTCAAACATGGGGGAATGGTTCTTATAAATGTACATCCGGACTATATCAATTTCAATAATAATAAAAGCACTTTTGAGGAATTTCAAGTTTCACACTATATAGAGTTCTTAGGATATGTAAAAGACACTTATGAAGGGAAATACTGGAATGTCTTACCGAATGTAGCAGCAACGTTTGTAAGAAAAACATTACAATAACCAACTAATTTCTTATACTATAAAAAAGAATGAGATGAAAGCTACAGCCCCCAAAATATGCATGGTGGTGCAAGGAGATTATGAAGGCGATCCAAGGGTTAGAAGACAGGCAGTTGCATTGGCAGAAGAAGGTTTTGTCCTTCATGTATTAAGTCTAGGGACCAAGGGACAACCCAAGACAGAAATCATAGACCAAGTGTTTGTCAGAAGAGTTATGACATTTTTTTCTAAAGATAATATTTTGATTTATCTGATTTTTTCAACTATTTTCTTCATAAAAACTTTTTTCCTTTAAATTATTATTCTTTAAAAAATAAATATTCTCTCATTCAAATTCACAATATGCCGGATCATCTTGTTTTCGTAGCATTTTTTGAAAGAATATTTGGTATACCGGTGATATTGGATGTGCACGATTTGACTTTAGAACTTTTTAGAGAGAAATGGTCAAAGTTTCTATATCGAATGATGTATCCAGTACTTAGATCATTCGAATATCTCTCATATAAATTTTCATCTCATATATTGACAGTTACCCAGCAATGTGTAATTATTTTAAATAAAAGAGGTATACCACTTGATAAAATCTCACTGATTTTAAATACAGCAGATGAGAATCAATTCCCTTTCTTTGAAAAAAGAAAATTTCATAAATTGACACGTGGTGTAAATATTTTTTATCACGGAACACTAGCAAAAAGATTCGGTCTTCATTTAGTCGTTGAGGCTCTACCCAAGGTAATAAGTGAAATACCTGGGAGCCAGTTATTTTTATACGGTATTGGCGATAATGATTATACATTGTACTTAAAAGATCTGATAAAAAAATTGATGTTGGAGGATAACGTCCATATTCCTGGGTTGATAAAATATGATGAAATTAATGAGTATATAAAAAAAATGGATATCGGAGTAGTACCTTATCTGGATACGCCATACATGAATCTGGCGCTTTCGACTAAGACATTTGAATATGTATCTTGTGGGCTTCCACTTTGTGCATCCAGTTTAGAAGCAAATCGTACTATTTTCAGAGAAACTAGCATAAGTTTCTTTGACCCTAACAATATCAATGATATAGCCGAAAAGATAATTTTTCTTGCAAAAAATCCTGATAGACAAATAAATCAAGTTAAATCAGCATTGGAGGATTTAAAAAATATTTCTGGTCAACGGATGCAAAAAAAGTACATTGAAGTAATAAAAAAATTCACACATTAAATTATTATATTACAAGCATATAGTCATTTTTTTATAAATAATTATAAAATCAGTTTAGTTTAAATACAGCGTTTATATTTGGGATGAGGTTATACAAAAAGTAATTTTCCCTTATAAGATAGTAGAGAGCAAAATCAAAATTATACAAATCGTCAATCCGATTGAAATTCCTGACTGGAATGAATTGATTCTACAGTATAAGGAATATTCATTCTTTCATTCTAAAGAGTGGGCAGAGGTGCTATATGAATCATATGGATACAAACCAGTCTATTTTTCTATTTTTCACAATAATAAAATTTGTTCACTAGTTCCAGCAATGCAGATATCAAGTATTATTACTGGCCGACGTTTGGTATCCCTTCCTTTCAGCGATTTTTGTGACCCGCTTTTTAATACACTAGAAGATGTCATCTTGCTTCAAAATGAGCTTATATCTTTCGCTAAAAAAAATAAATTAAACTACATTGAATTTCGATCTTCAGATACAAAATTTCCACTAGAAACAATTGAATTTAGAACTGATTTACGTCACATTTTAATATTAAAAAATAATGAGACCGAAATATTTAATTCCTTTTCATATAATACCAAAAGAAATATTAAAAAAGCTAATAAAGAAAAAGTACAAATAACGATACAGAATAATATGGATGGTCTCAGGATATTTTACCAAATGACCTGCGAAACACGACGAAAACATGGATTACCTCCGCAGCCATATAATTTTTTCAAAATCATTTACAAAAATATTATACTGAAGAATTTAGGGGATATCCTCCTCGCTCAGATTGATCACAGATATATAGCCGGAGCAATATATTTAAAAATCGGGAAGAAGATACAATATAAATTCGGTGCTTCTTTTTCGAAATATCATAATCATCGGGGAAATCATCTTGTTATGTGGGAAGCGATAAAGAAATATGCGCACGAAGGGTTCGAAGAATTTGATTTCGGTAGAACAGAATTAAATCACGAAGGACTTCGCAGATTCAAACTTGGTTTTAATACAGAAGAAAGATTAATATATACTTCCCGCTATGATTTAAAAACCAATTCTTTTATCACATCGGATACAAAAACAGAAGGTTTTTATAATCACCTATTCAATAAAACACCAATATTTATTTTAAAAATAATCGGCAATACATTATATAAACATGTAGGCTAATGAAATTTACCGTTACTGAAAATATAAATGACTCCCGAATAATCCCCTTTCTGCTCCACAACCAGAATGCTACGATTTATCATCACCCTGCTTGGCTTAAAGCATTGACAAAAACCTTCCACCATAAAGCATTCTACATATTGTTAGAAAGTGCTAATAATGAAATTGAAGGTCTCTTTCCTTTTATTATGGTAAACAGCTTTGTGACCGGCAAGAGAATAATTTCACTTCCCTTCTCAACTTATTGTGATCCTTTATTTAATAAGAAAATCCTTCCTGAGGCGATTGATATAATTCAGGCATCTTTTCCAAAATTTATTAAGTTTGATATCCGTACATTATGTAATTATACACAAACCTTAGAAAAATTCTCAACCTCTGCAGAGTACGTTACACATATACTACCGTTAGAGGAAACCTATGAAAAAACTTATGCTTCATTCTCCTATAAAAATATAAAGTCAAGAATCCGCAAAGCAGAAAAATATGGTCTGGATATAAGGTGGGCAGACAGATTAGACGACCTGAAAATTTTCTATGGTTTAGAAGTTTCTTTAAGAAAAAGATTATCATTACCGCCTCTCCCTTTTGCATTCTACAAAAATGTCTGGTATGAATTATCCCAAGCCAAACTGATATCATTGCCATTGGTAATTAAGGACGATAGAGTGATTGCAGCTGGTTTTATACTTAATTTCAAAGATACATACTACCTCGAATATACAGCCTCAAATCAAAAATTTCTAAAGTTTGCTCCAAACCATAAATTAATTTCTGAAGTTATCAAAAGAGCTAATCTTGAAGGTGCTTGTAAAGTGGATTTTGGAAGATCTTCAACAGAAAATGAATCCTTAATAACTTTTAAGGAACAATGGAATGCAAAAAGGTTTCCAATTTATCGTTATTTCACTCCCAAAAGGAAAACTACACAAAAAATACAAAGTTACCCAAAAAAATATTTGTTGATGTTCAATTCAATTCTACCGCAAAAAATACTTGAGTTTGAAGGGAAAATGATTTATCCTCATTTGGGCTAGTATTTTGTGATCTTTGTCATAAGGTGATTGATAACAAGTGAAAGATGAAATATATACGAATAACATCTTGAAGAAAGATTTAATTATTTGTATGTTTTATTCAAGCTACTCTTCTAATATTTAATTCAGCAAAAATTTAAGATTTTAACTGTGACTCATTTTAGTCTGTATCTCGGACTAAGTGTCTTTTTATTAGACTTATTTGCGTAAAAACTTGGTTATTTTATTCAAAATGAATTATTTTTTCTGGCTTTAAATTTGATAATTGAAATCCATTCAGGTACTATAATATAAACTAATTAGTGAGGGAACACTATGAAAAAACTAATTGTACTTTTTTCCTTTGTTGCTTTTTTGAGTCTCATATTTATGAGCTGTCAAAGCACAGAGAACATCACATCGCCAGGTGAACTTAATAAAAAACCCAATCCCCCGACGTTAACATGGCTCCATCCAACAGCCGTTAACACTACTGCAGGCGCTTCTACTGATGTGGATCTGGTGGCTGGACAGGATCAGGTTTGCGGTCATATTACTATCTCCAGTAATGGATCAAATATTTTTATAACCTATTATACTGATTCGGGATGGACAATTACAGAAACGCATATAATGGTTGTTGCTGATCCTTCCGACTTCATTGTAACCAGTACAGGCAATCCGAAAGTTGGTCAGTTTCCTTATGGAGAGACCGGGTTAAGTACTGATACAACAATGACTTATGTAATTCCTTATCCATCGGGTGTAGTAGCTGGAGATACAGTATTTGTAGGTGCGCACGCTGTGGTTGAAGGTAACTGTGAAGAAACTGTAGGCGCAAATATTTGTGCTAATATGCCAGCAGATGGTCTATGGAGATGGGTACAGTATGTAAACCCGCCTCCACCTAATAATCAATATTATATACAGAATGCTGAACTACGTGAAACTGAGGGTGGTGCTGCAATACAGTATGTAAACGGCTGGTGTGTTGACAGAGATAGGTCAGGTGATGGAGGAATTAGTGTTAAAGTTAAATTTATTTGTACATATGATCAGAATATATCCTGTTATGTTGACAAACCGGAAAATATGCCGCAGGTAAACTGGATAATTAATAATAAAGGTGCGGTATTTGGTTTAACAATGTGGGACATTCAAGCCGCTATCTGGGAACTGTTAGACAATAAAGGTGGTTTTGATGATAGTGGAGTGCATCCAGATTCAGGTCGTGTTACTGACTTATTAGATTTGGCAGCTCAGCATACAGATTTTACACCGGGTTGTGATCAAATTGTTGCAGTAATTATGGCCGATTACAATTTTGATTGTAGTGGTACTGAATTTATGCAAAACTTTATCATCGAAATTCCTGTCTCTTGCGAAACAAATTGTAGTTCAGAAACTGCATGGGCATTTAATTACCCAATAGATGGGACTAGTGCTGAATTTCCAGGAGCCAACTGGTTCAGGTATTTTGGATATTTGGTGAATTAATATATATTGTTTTCCGTTATTTCTTTAAGGGATACAGAAATGTGTCCCTTTTTTTATATTTTATTTTCTTATTAATTTGTACATAAAATGTAATTTTTCAATAGCAATATTAGAATTTTTATGTAAACTGAAGATTGAATTTCAATATTTCTTGAAAAGTAGTGATTTTATAACGTGGGTTTTCCAACAAAATCAAAATTGAATAAACAGATCGCTTGAATACTCTTAAACTATTAATACTAAATTACAGCGCTTAAGGAGAATGAAAACAGCAATAATTACAGGAATAACAGGTCAGGATGGTGCATATCTCAGTAAATTACTGCTTGATAAAGGTTATAGAGTTATCGGCATTACCAGGAGTCTGCAGCAGGGAAAACTTGACGGATTAAGTTTCCTTGGGATCGAGAACAATGTTGAGCTTGTTGAAGCAAACGTCTTTGATCTTTCTAATATAGTCAGACTACTCGAAAAATATATGCCTGATGAATTTTATAATCTCGCTGCACAGAGTTCTGTTGGACTATCTTTTGAACAGCCGATCGGAACCCTTGAGTTCAATATTATCTCAGTTGCAAATATTCTCGAGGCTATTAGAATTATTAATAAAAATATTAGGTTCTACCAATCTTCCAGCAGTGAAATGTTTGGTAACGTTCCTGAATTATCCTTACCTGTAAATGAGAATTTTATTATTCATCCCGCAAGTCCGTATGCAATCTCAAAAGCTTCTTCGCATTGGATTTGTGTTAATTACAGAGAAGCTTATGGTCTGTTTATTTCAAGCGGTATTCTCTTTAACCATGAATCAGTCCTGCGTAGGCCCAATTTTGTCACAAAAAAAATTGTTGCCGGAGCACTTAAAATTAAAAATGGACAATTGGACAAATTGCGCGTTGGAAATACTTTAATAAGGCGTGACTGGGGTTATGCTCCACAGTACATTGAAGCAATGTGGACTATGTTGAATGTAGAAAAGCCGGATGATTATATTATCTGTACCGGCGAGGCACATACTCTTCAGGAATTTATAGAAAAAACTTTCAATAAACTCAATCTCGATGCATCTGAATTTGTTG
Source organism: uncultured Bacteroidota bacterium (assembly GCA_963839165.1). Taxonomy (GTDB): domain Bacteria; phylum Bacteroidota; class Ignavibacteria; order Ignavibacteriales; family Ignavibacteriaceae; genus DATFVA01. The sequence goes on from CAWIUG010000054.1 coordinate 7,452, forward strand.
AAAGAGACATTTCTCTGCTTCGTCCTGTGGATCTGGAAATTATATACGGTGATTCGAAAAAAGCAAAGAAAGAACTTAATTGGAGTTATAGCTTAACGTTCGATGATTTGATTGATAATTTAGTCGGGGACGAAATAAATTATAACAATTGGATTAGAAAAAATTTCGAAAATTCATTTGCAGGATAAATTGGACCAACGTATAGTTTTTATTAGCTGGACACCCTTTGGAAGACATACGGAACTCCTGGGGAAGGCATTAAATGCAGAAATTTTCTTTATTGAAAAATCTATTAGAGGTAGATTATGGAAATTGTTTTTTCCCGTCGACTACCTTTTAAAATCAATAAAAACCATTTTTATTTTGTTGCGGACAAAACCTTTAATTGTTTTCGTTCAGAATCCTCCTTCCATTGCAGCAATCGTGGTGGTATTTATTTCCAAAATTCTTAAGATTAAATCTGTAATAGATTCCCATAATGGTGCATTCGAAAAACCATGGTTAAATGTTCCCTTTCATTTCTGGGCATTAAAGAATGCCGATGTCGTTACAGTCCATAATAAAGCTTTATTCAATTATCTTTCCAGCCTTAATAAATTCTCAAATATTAATTTTAGAATATTAAATTCCCGATTATCGGAATTTCCGCTGCAGCTTAGGGAACCCTCCGCAGAAAAATACTTTCTTATTATTTCTTCCTACTCCACTGATGAGCCTATGGAAGTTATACTCGATGGAATAGTACGGTTTTCCGGAACAGTGAAAGATTTCAAATTTAAAATTACAGGAAATTATGAACGGAATAGAGAATTATATAAGAAATATCAGGGACATAATAATATTGAGTTTTTAGGTTTTGTTGACGATAGAACCTATGATTATCTTCTGGTTAATGCTTACGGAATAATCGCATTATCAACAAGAGATGATGTGCAGCAATTTGCTCTAATGGAAGCTGTAGGAGCACAAGTACCTTTTATTTCAAATAATAATAGGACAAATATAGATTTGTTTGAAAATAAGATGATACTAATAGAAAATTCACCTGCTGAATTAGTGGAGGGAATAACTAATTTTATTAAAAATAAGGATGAACTGGAGAATAATATTATAGAAATAAAATTTCATCAGACAGTAAAGTGGGAAAAAGAATTTAATAATCTGTTAGAACATTTGCACTCAATATTAAAATAATCCCAATGCTGTTAAATAATCAAACAGGAGAAATTACTATACTGATATCGGTATGTATTGCAACATGCAATAGAACAGAATTATTAAAAAAATTGTTAATTAGTTTATCTAATCAAAACCTTGATAAAAATATTGAAGTCGAAGTTATTATAACCGATAATGATCAGGAGCGTACTGCCTACCCTGTTATCGAGTCTCTGAAAGGTACTTTTCCTTATACGATAAAATATTTTAACCAACCTCAAAGGAATATTAGCCTTACGAGAAACGTTTGTGTAGCAAATTCCGCAGGAGATTTCATTTGTTTTATTGACGACGATGAAACTGCCGACAAGGATTGGATACAAAATTTGATTAATTGTATACGGGAATTTAATGCTGATGCAGTTTTTGGTTACGTTGACCCGGTCTTTGATGTAAGCATACCGGAAAAATTTAAATTCAGAGAATTTTACTTTACACCTGTTGCCAGCACTGGAAGTCTGGCCAATTTTTATTATACAACTAATTGTATAGTTAAATCCAATTTGATTAAATCTGAAGAAACTCCTTTTGATCCAAGCTATGGTCTGACAGGAGGTGAGGATGCTCATCTATTTGATAGATTAGCCAGTAAGGGAACTCTGTTTATTAGTAGTTCCTCTGCGATTACTTATGAGTTTATACCTAAAAACAGAGGCACTTATAAATATCTATTCAACAGAGCATTAAGAGGAGGGCAGGCCTATATGAGGAGGAGACTTGAACAAAGAAAATACCTAACATTTAAATTAATCAGCATCATAAAAATTACTTTAGAATTTCTATATGGAATATTTTTATTCACTCTCTCTCCATTCTCAAAGAATAAATCCGTCCAGGCTACGTTGAAAATTGGTGATGCTTTGGGAAAAAGCAGAGCCGTACTATTTAAATTTAAAGAACTTTATTAATTATTATATATATGCTGAAAATGCTTTTCCAGGCTAAAGAAATTAAGCCATTTAAAATATTTACGGACCTTGAATTAGGAGCAGCATTCAGTTTTTTCATTCTTGTATTTTTTACATTTATGGGCACCGATCTGCCTTTTCAGGAGCGTAGTATTGATGCTTATGCTGCTGAAACAACTAATATCGTAAATCAAATAGTATTTGTCTTTTTATTTTTTTCTGCATCATTTCTCATTATCCAGAATCCAAAAAGGACTTTTTCATTTATCCAGGATGAAAAATATTTGACTTTTTTTATATTATTTTGTCTTTTGAGTTTTGTTTGGTCCGATTATAGCCTGATATCTTTTAAAAGATCCTTCCAGTTATTTGTTACTTTTATTACCGTACTCAACGCAATTCTTTATGTAAGGACTGATTATATTATTTCTTCATTCAAAATTGTCTGCTTCATTTATATAGCCGTTACTTTTATTGCTGGATTATTTATCCCGCAGGCTATAGATCCGGCATTCGGGACATGGCGGGGTATAGAGATTCAGAAAAATTTACTCGGACATACCGCATTAATGATATTTACATTAGCTTTATATTTCCTAACTGAATCCACGAATTTATCTTCAAAATTCAGCAATTATTTATTAATTCTATTCAGTATTCTTGCTATTATTTTATCTGACAGTTCTACAAATATGATAGCAGTTATCATTATATTCATGATTTTAGCTGTTTTAAACATTGATAAATTATTTGCACCACTAGGCAATTCGAAGCTATTTTCAATCGCTATAATCTTAACAATTATTTTCCCAATTTTGATTGTCTCAGTTTATGCTCCTGATTTATTGTCATTTATACCGAATCTCTTTGGAAAGGATTTAACGTTTACTGGCAGAACCTCTATCTGGGCTTATGTGTGGTCCGAAATACAAAGAAAAGTTTGGCTCGGGTATGGTTATGGATCATATTGGATCATGGGTTCTTCTATAATTGATAAATTTCAGTTTTCAGTCGGAAATAGAGTAAACGAAGCCCATAATGGATTTCTTGAAATAATACTACAGACTGGAATTGTTGGGTTCGTTTTTTTCTTATCAGTATTAATTTCTTTCGTATATAAAATCATTAAATCAAATTTTATCATTGCCTTACTGGTTCTTATTTCTATTGTAATTGTCAATTTTTCTGAAAGTTTTGTCTTTAGGGAAAGAAGCCCTTCAACATTGGTTTTTATTTTTTTCTATTTACTTACTTCAGTAATGTACTTTCAAAAATTTAGAGTTAGGCAAACCTAAACTCATGAAATTGAAACAGGAAATAAAGGAGGGTGTGTTTTTCACGTTTGTATTGAGATATGCAAATATGTTTGTACAAATGATAGGGGCAGCTGTCTTAGCTCGTATCCTTACACCAAATGAGTATGGTATCGTCGCTGTAATAATGGTAATAGTTGCTTTTTTCCAACTTTTAAGCAACTTCGGATTGGGCACTGCAATTATTCAAAAACAAAATTTGACAGAAGATAATGTTTTTTCTCTGTTTATATTCACGATAATTATTGGGTTTATTCTGGCCGGTATCTTTTGTTTATTGGGACCCCTTATAGCCAATTTTTATCATAATATCGAGTATACGAAAATTTCTATAATTCTATCTGTTGTGCTTTTCTTTCATACTGCTAATATTGTTCCTTATGCACTGATAATGAAAAACAAGTGGTTTAAAACCATAGGGATAATTTATTTAGTCATTGAAATAATCACCACAATAGTAGCCATAGTTACAGCCCTCTGGGGTTTTGGATACTACGCTTTGATTTTTAAGAGTTTAATCAATGCTATTTTAGCATTTTCAATAGATTCAATTACTATCAAATTAAAATTATATGGCAAACTAAAATTCAGAATTGTCCGGGAGCTCTTTTCTTATTCTTTTTTTCAACTGCTTTATAACATTTTGAACTATTTTTCAAGATCGTTGGATACAATCTTAGTAGGTAAGTACTTTGGAAATAACATACTCGGTTATTATGACCGCGCTTATCGTTTGGTATTTTTACCGGTTAACAGTTTAACAAATATCATAACACCTGTATTGCATCCTATATTATCCAGTCATCAGAATGATCATGATTTGATTTATAGGGTTTTTAAGGAAAGCATTAAATTTCTATCAATGATTGGGATTCCTCTTTCAGTGTTTATATATTTTAGTTCGAAAGAAATAATCCTCATCATGTATGGCCATCAATGGACAAGTAGTATCCCGATTTTTAAAATATTGTGTATGGGCATATGGATTCAGATTTTGCTGCCAAGCATCGTTACTATATTCCAGGCCCTGGGAAAAACAAATTACTTATTTATATATGGATTACTTTCTTCTCTGTTTATAGTTGCAGCTATCCTTGCAGGGATATTTTTATTTAATAGTATTCATATGATAGTCGTTTTGCTGTTAGTCTCATATATTATCACAATTTGTGTTGCGTTCTATATGTTAATTATTAAATTATTGAACCAAAATATGCTGGAAGTACTTATGCTATTCCGGACAGGTCTGTATGCCGGCATTGCTTTTATTATATTTAATCTTAGTTTTGAATCCATCACAGATATTCAAAACCTAATTATTTCTCTTTTATTAAAATTTTTGTTTTCAGGATTTATTTTCGTAACCATACTTCATAGAACCAATGATCTTAAGTATTTTCTGAATACGATTAATCCTAAAAAACATTAATACTATGAGAAACGATTTCCCCTTAGTTTCAATATGTATTCCAACATTTAATTCTGAAAAATGGATAAGAGACACTGTCATGTCGGCCATTAACCAAACCTGGAGCAGGAAGGAAATTATTATTGTTGATGATGGGTCTACTGATAAAACGTTAGCAGTTCTGCAGGAATTAAAACCTTTCGGGATCAAAATCTATTCCCAGGAAAATAAAGGAGCTTGTTCTGCACGAAATCATGCTTTTTCAAAATCTAAAGGAGATTTTATACAATGGCTTGATTCTGATGATTTACTAGCTCCCGATAAAATTGAACTTCAACTTAAATATATTAACTTCAATCAAAATTCTAAAATATTATTATCTGCATCATTTTCTAAGTTTTATTACAAACCCATAGGCGTTAAATTTATACCCAACTCGTTATGGCAGGACCTTAACCCACAAGAATGGATAGTAAGACATTTGAGGGACCATTCGATAATGTATCTCCATTCTTGGCTCGTTAGCAGACATATAACCGAAATTGCGGGAGGTTGGAATGAATCCCTGCGCTTAAATCAGGACGGCGAATATTTTTGTCGGGTGGTAGCTGCAAGTGATTACGTTAGATTTGTTCCTGAGGCAAAATGCTACTACCGTATAGGAAATTTATCAAGTATAAGTAATAAGAAATCCAAAAAAAAATTAGAATCCTTAAGTCTGGCAAATAATCTATGTGTTGATCATTTATTAAATCTTGAAAATAATCAATACACAAGAGAAGCAGGTCTCATTTTTCTGCAAAGATTTATTTCAAAAATATATTATGAAGAAGAGGCAGAGGGAGTTGAAATGATTCAACTTATTAAAAGGAGAATTATAGAACTGGGTGGGAAAATTCCTTTAAGAAATGAATCATGGAAGTTTTATTTACTCCGTAAAATTTTAGGGTTACGGGTTGCACGAAATTTAAAAAGCAATCTGTGGAATTTAGAAATTATATTTCGAAAATGTCTCAGTAAAGCTTTTTTATACCTTTGGAAAAATTAGATTTTTTTTAGTTAATGCTCTTTAATGGCTAAATCGATGAAAGCTATTCTCATAATGAGACCGGTTACCTTATAGGGTAATATGAAAATATTAAATTTTTGATAGACTAATTCTGGCTTTATTTTTGATCCACTAAATTCTTAAAAACAAAAATTTCATTTTATTTCACTAAATTTATTAAGATGATAAAAATTTTATTTTTTCTTTCTCTCATATTCTATTCTCTTACATCTGTTTTTGCCCAACAAATTACTATTATAACCCCTAATGGTGGCGAAGTATGGCAAAATTCTAATTCATATGGTATAACCTGGACTGATGATATTATTGGTTCCGTTAAAATAGAATTATTCAAAAGTGGTACTTTAAATTCTGTAATAATAGCCTCCACTGAAAGCGACGGCTACTATCAATGGATTCCGAATGTGACAGAATCCGGGAACGATTATAAAATAAAAATTTCCAGTGTAGCTAATAGCAGCGTGTTTGACTTTTCCGATGAAAATTTTTCTTTAAATAAAAGTCAGTTAAATATTATTAGTCCGAATGGGGGAGAGCAGATACAAACCTCTGCCCTATACGGTATCGTATGGGAAGATGATTTCCTCGGGCCTGTTAAATTGGAGCTTTACAAGGGAGGAGCATTTTATTCCACGATTGTAGATACTACACAGAGCGATGGCTACTACCTCTGGTCGGTCAATGCTGCCGAATCAGGTATTGATTATAAAGTTAAAATAACCAGTTTAGCAAGCAATAATGATTTTGACTTTTCGGATAATGATTTCAGCATCACACAAAGTGTTTTAACATTAACCTCCCCAAACGGAGGGGAAAACTGGACCACATCGAACGCTTATGGAATTGTCTGGAATGATAATATTTCTGGTCCTGTTAAACTGGAACTTTACAAGGGCGGAGTATTTTATTCATCTATTGCGGATACGACACCAAGTGACGGATACTACGCCTGGACGGTTAATGCGGCTGATTCAGGTAATAATTACAGGATTAAGATCACAAGTCTCGCAAGTGAAAATGATTTTGATTTTTCGGATAGTGATTTCACTATAACAAAAAGTATAATTACCATTTCATCACCAAATGGCGGGGAGAACTGGCAGACTTCCTCTTCTTATGGAATAGTCTGGACGGATAATATCTTCTCACCGGTTAAGATTGAGCTGTATAAAGGAGGGACATACTACTTAACTATTGCTGATACAACCCAGAGTGACGGGTACTTTGCCTGGTCGGTTAATGCGGCTGATTCAGGCAGTGATTACAGAGTTAAGATAACAAGCCTCGGAAGCAGCAATGATTTCGATTATTCGGATAATGACTTCACCATTACCAAGAGTCAGGTTACAGTAACTGCTCCCAATGGAGGAGAAAGCTGGGAAACCTCTACTTCGTACGGGATAATCTGGACAGATGATATATTCGTTCCTGTTAAAATTGAGTTGTACAAAGGCGGTGCGTTCTATTCTACTATTGTCGACACAACTCAAAGTGACGGGTATTATCTCTGGTCGGTTAATGCTGCTGAATCAGGCAATGATTATAAGGTCAAAATAACAAGTCTTGGAAGCAGTAATGATTTTGATTATTCGGATGCTGATTTTAGCATAGCTAAAAATATAATTACCATCTCCAGACCCAATGGTGGAGAAACACTCCATTTAGGTACTGATAATTCTATTGTCTGGGAGGATTCAATTTTTGCACCTGTTAAAATAGAATTGTATAAAGGCGGCGTGTTTTATTCTACTATAATTGATACAACCCCAAGCAGCGGCTTTTATCTGTGGAATATTCATGATGTCCAGAATGGTAACGACTACAAAATAAAAGTTACAAGCCTTGCCAGTAATAATGATTTTGATTTCTCGGATGGTAATTTTACTATTACTAATCCCAATGGCATTGAGGAAAACTTAGATCAGATCCCTAAGACTTATACTCTGATGCAGAATTACCCGAACCCCTTTAATCCGTCCACATCGATAGTTTATGGACTCCCCCAATCATGTCAGGTCAGAATTGAATTGTTTAATGCACTTGGTCAGCACGTTAAGGTGATCTTTGATAGTTATAAAGATGCTGGTTACCATAAGCTTCAGTTTAATGCTTCAGTGCTAAGCTCTGGTGTCTATTTTTATAGGATCCAGGCAGAATCTCCCACAGGGAAATTATTCGTTGAAACAAAGAAAATGTTATTTTTAAAATAAAGTCATTGCTTTTTCAATAAATCGTTAAAAATGACCGATCTTTTATTTTTTCTTATCGAAAACACTGTAGCGAGTGCAAACACCAGTTACGAAACCATCTCATTCTGAAAACTAATAATTCTTTTAATTATGATCCAGAACAATACTTGGGATCTAAAGTTGTAGTTCGGATCAATATCAAATCATTAAAATTCATTATATTTATAAAGTTTCCAGCTGAATTTATAGAAATCAGAGCATTTTAGGCGAGTGTGTTTTATATAATTATTAGGGGATTAATGTCGAATTATTTAAAAATCGGAGTACATATGAAAAAATCAATTTACCTCATCTTCTTCATGAATATTTTTATAATTTCCTCTCTTTCTGCACAAACAATCACGATAACTTCCCCAAATGGAGGAGAGAGTTGGAAGACTTCCACCGATTACGGGATAGTCTGGGCCGATGATATAGCGGGATCTGTCAAAATTGAGTTGTATAAAGGAGGCGTATACTATTCGATTATTGCAGATACGACTCAGAGCGACGGATACTATCTCTGGTCAGTAAACGTTGCAGACTCTGGCAGCGATTATAAAGTTAAAATTACAGACTTGTCAAACAGCAATGTATTTGATTTCTCGGATAATGATTTCACAATTACTAAGAGTCAAATTACCATAACTACCCCCAACGGAGGAGAAAACTGGAAAACATCCACCAACTACGGGATAGTTTGGACTGATGACATTTTAGCACCAGTTAAAATAGAGCTATATAAAGGCGGTGTGTTCTATTCAATTATAGTCGATACAACTCAAAGTGACGGATACTATCTCTGGTCAGTTAATGCGGCTGAATCAGGTAACGATTACCGGGTTAAAATAACTAGTCTCGGCAGCAATAATGATTTTGATATCTCCGATGCTGATTTCAGCATAGCTAAAAATGTAATTACCATTTCAAGACCTAACGGCGGGGAGACGCTTCAGGCTGGAACTGATAATTCAATTGTCTGGGCAGATTCCATTTATGCACCTGTTAAAATAGAATTATACAAAGGCGGTTCATTTTATTCCTCTATAGTCGATTCAACACCAAGCAACGGCTTTTATTTATGGACTATTGACAATGGTGTGCAGAACGGCACAGATTACAAAATAAAAGTCACAAGTCTTGCAAGTAATAATGATTTTGATTTTTCAAATAATAATTTTACTATTACTAATCCTAACGGGGTTGAGGAAATATTAAATCAAACCCCTAAGACTTACTCTTTGATGCAGAATTATCCCAACCCGTTCAATCCGTCAACTTCTATTATATACGGACTTCCCCATTCTGGTCAGGTCAGAATCGCCCTGTTTAATGCCGTTGGTCAGCAGGTTAAAGTTATTGTTGATGGATTTAAAGATGCTGGCTACCATAAACTTCAGTTTAATGCTTCAGCACTGAGTTCAGGCGTTTATTTCTACAGGATCCAGGCAGATTCCCCCTCAGGGAAATCATTCGTTGAAACTAAGAAAATGTTGCTTTTAAAATAAGAACCTCTTGTATTAACAAAGCCGTCTTGGTTCCATAACCTAAGACGGCTTTTGCTTTAAATTAAATATCAAGAATTAATTCATCGGAACCCGGGTAACATGACCGTTATTCGGTTTCCATTTTGAATTTCTGTCAGCTATTGTCACGCCTCCATTCAAATCAAAATCCCCTTTCTCATAACCGGCGGAACCATTTTCTTTTTTCCAGATGCTATTATAATCTGAGTTATTAATACTTCCGTTGGCATTGCCGTCAGCAGCATATAATCCATATTTTCCGTTTCCAAGTGGTTTCATGGGCTGATCCCCATATGACTGATCTTCTGAGAACGTAAAATCATACAGGTTGGTTGTCCCGGTTAACAGCACCGGGTTTTTAGACATAATAGCAAGGTGATTGCGGTGGAATACTACGATATAATACTCGCCGCTTTCAATGCCGGGGAAAGTGATTCCTGGCTGACCATCTGTATCAAGAGCAATTCCATCACTTCGCAGAAGTGCAGCCCGTCTGCTGACAACCGTGGTTGCACCTGTACCTGTCCTGAGTTCCAGTAAAATCCAGTCAACTATGTTACTTGGAATCTCACTTACTCCTTCATTGCCATCATAAGACCATGGTAGTCCTGAATACGGCTGTATTAAAGGAATTAGGGAATTCTCAGAAAGTGTCGTTGCCATTGAACTGTCAGTATACGGACCTTCCAGGAAAACTTTGATTTTTGCTCTTACCGAATATGAATTTGAAACGTATTCATAATCAGCAGTATTGTTGGGTGGTACGATCTGATTGCCTGCGAGATCTTCAACATTAATTACAGTGACGGTATATGCTCCGGGGGAATGGGATGTTGTTGTTAATGTAACTTCTGAACCTGATAACAAAGCAGAAATTACATCAACACTATTTGTAATTGAATAGTTGCCTGTATTTTGTGCGGTTGCCTGATCGAGCGGTTCTGAAAATATTATCTTTAAAGAAACCGAATCCAATATTTCAGCGCTCTGCACTTCGGGTGGCGTAATATCTCCGCCGATGCCCGTCGCTTCAGTTGAGAAATTCCATACAGGACCGGCCGTTGTAGCTCCCTGGTTATCTTTTGCCACTATCTTCCAGTAATACGTTGTGTTATTATCCAATGCTCCCGGGTTATAACTTGTACCCGTCTGGTTGCCTGATGCCAGCGGTGGATTATTTGCTGTCCCGAAGTAGACATCATATGTAAGTGGATCTCCATTGGGATCTGAACAGATCCAGTTTAATGTCGAGTTTACAGGCTGATTTAATGCTCCGTTTGAAGGTCCTGGATTTGCTGGCTGACTCGGCGGATTATTTCCTCCTCCGCCTCCTTCGGGAAATTCAGCGGCTCCTATATCCCAACCATTGCCCTCTGGCCTTAGTAATCCAGTAATATCATGGTTATAACCCATCGAATTGAGCATCGCTCCATGATCTACCGCATTGCTGTTTCCACTTGGCATATATCCTGTTAACTGCGGGTCAGTTATATACGAATGAGTATCAAAACCATAACTTTGCCAATCAGCCCAGGTTCGTGAATTTCCAGAACTGTTTGTTGTTTGGTCATATATAGTCACTACACTTCCACCGTCATAATAATTATTGTAATCACAGTTAGTTCCTGAAGAAAAGAATTTCCTGTCGATGGCAAATGAACCCTTAACAAATATGTTATTTAATAAAAATGAGTTTGCAGAGAAATTTGTTGGACTTAATGATTGCACTAATCTGATTGCATTAGGTGCATCATACTTACAGACAACTGTATTGTTTGATATAATAAAGCTGTCAGGTGGAGTATAAACCGTCCACCAGTTATTATCATACTCTTCAATGGCGATTGCACTGCCGAAGGCATTCGATGCCAGAGAGATGTAATTATTTCTTATCTTTATATTTCCCCCTGAATTGGTAAGATAAATGCCTTGCTTATTAGATGTTGCCCCTGCATCAAAATGATATAATTTATTATTTTCTATTATTACATTTTTACAATGGTATAACTGTATATCGTCTGAATGAGGTGTGGGGTTGGAATTCCATAATCTTATGTATCCGTTTTTTACTGTTACACCATCAACGCCTCCTACTTGTATGCCGTCTGAATTTCCTCCTCCTGCATAACTTCCGGAATCTTGAATAATAGTAAAATTCTCAATCGTATATGGCCCTGCAAAAGTCGGTGGGGTCTGCCATTCTCCTCCGAACAGAAATATTCCGCTAAATGCTGATGGTTCATTTAACTCTATTGTGAAATTTTTTACGAGTATATTCCCGTTATACCTTAACCTTATCCCTACACTTGTAAATTGCCGTATGATAAATTTTGTTTTATCAACTCCATCTACTATAATATTACTATTAGATGATTCATTTAAAATTCCGTAACTCACGGTGGATTGACCATCTATTATTACCTCTCCGTCATGACCATTCTCGGAACTTCTTGCGATAGTTATAGGATTACCAGATGTTCCTGTTGCCCCTATTGTTAGTGTTTCGTTATAGATGGTAGAATTATTTCCGCCCGATATATATATAAAATCTCCCGGCTGGATGGTACTCCAGTTTATCGCGGTAAAACTTTCCCAGGCATTTGCCCAGCTTGTTCCGTCGTTGTTTCCGTTTGCATTTTTGTCAATATAATGATTGGTTCCGGATGCATAAAACAGGAACCCCGAAAAAACAAAACCTATTCCAATTATCTTCAAGCGGGAATATATACTCATAAAAAAGTTGTATTGTAATTTCAAAATCTTTTCTCCCATTAATAATTTAACATAAAGCTAAATCTTTTATAGTGCGCTAATGCGCCTTATTACTTTAATAATACCATTTTGTTAGTCTGAATAAATTTGCCAGCCTGAATTCTGTAAAAATATATTCCGCTCGGCAACCCGGCTGCATTAAATTCGATATTGTAGGACCCGGCTTCCTTTTCGCCGTCTGCCAGAACAGTTACTTCCTGACCGATAGTATTATAAACTACCAGCTTTACTGAGCTTCTTTCCGGGATACGGTATTCAATTTTTGTTGTAGGGTTGAATGGGTTAGGGTAATTCTGAGCCAGATTATATGAAAATATATTGGATTTATTTTCATTTCCTTCGACATCCGTAACGTTGTCAAAGGTTCCTTTGCTCCACAAACTTGAGTTGTCTGAGTCATAAACATGCCAGTACTCGCTGTTAGGGTTCCACGAGACTGCATTTCCTGTTATAATGTGATCAGCTGTAAAGTTTAACACAACTAAATCTGTCCATGAATCAGGTCCCTTTTGTAGTTCAGTTCCATGATTATCAGATGTAAGATCGATATTAATCCATAACCGGGTATCATTAACTTTAGTTACTTTTGCTGTATCGTAATACCCAAGGTTAAAATTCGAAAAAGTAAAATCGGTTCCGGGAACCGGATCATCCGGGAAATGTAGGGAGGCAGTGTCTAAATTGATTACCATGGTCGCTCCGCCAAGTTTCTGTCCCGCCAGATCTGTATTTACCTGGAGAAGTACCTGGTAATTATTGCCGTCATTATTTAATACTCTTACCCTGCCGTTTAATTCGGTAGCGAAGGTATTTGTAAGGAGGAATAAAGCAAGAAAAAATGTTATTAGAATATTTTGCCTTTTCATTTCAGCCTCTGGTTTATTTACCATATCAGAATTTTAATTAGTTGCCGGGAATTGATTGAAATGCTTTTACAAAATGGAGCTTCTTTGTGAGGTTATTCCACCTGAAAGATGTATGGCATTCTTCAGCTGGATAGCTGAAGAAATGGAAGTCGGAACAGCAGGTCGGTCGGCTTCTTCCATCTGAATTTTTAAAGATGTTTTCAGCTATCCCGAATTCTGCCTTCAGGATAGATGAAGATGGTACAATAACAAAATGTGTAAAGTAGCTGTGAATTTTCAAGGTGGCTCCTCTAATTCACTAAGTTTAAGCATTAAAGAACAATCTGCTGGATTATATCAAAATGTATACCTCTCATTAAAATCAGATTATCGTTAAAAATAGAAATGTTGGCTGGTTATTTTTATCCCCTTTCAGTAAATTTTACAAATTTAAAAAAAAGGGAAAACGGGTTCCAATGTCCGTTTTCCCTTAGTAATTTTTACCTGATCATTTCATCAGGATCATCTTTTTCGAAGCATTAAATGCTTTTGATTCGAGACGGTATATATAAACACCTGACGGGAGATTTGCGGCGTTAAAAGTAAGACTGTAGCTTCCGGCCGTATAGAAGTTGTTCGCTAGCTCTTTGACCAGTTCCCCGAGAGTATTATATATATTTACTTTAACCTGCTGGTCCGATGAGAGATTAAAGTTGATTGTTGTAGTCGGATTGAAAGGATTCGGGTAATTTTGCGCAAGCTGGAATTCTGAAGGTATTTCATTCCCGTTTTCAATGCCGGTAACATTGTCCGGTCCTGAAAATTCTGCTTCCCATAATCCGGCAAACTGGCTTTCATTAGAACTCAAAACGACGAGTTTAATATATCTGGCTTTAATGGGTGAAAATTCGTCTATTGTCCATTCCATTGGTGCGGAAGGATTATTATTAACCACCTCAGTCCAGTGATCTCCATCCGGTGATGCCATAACTGAATAGTTATAAACTCTTCCCCGGTTCCATCGGTAGAATGAGAAATTAGTTTCATCAATTGTGCTGACGGTTCCAAGATCGAAAACTATTGAATCCGGTAAATTAACCACACCTCCCCATCTGGAATTGGAGGTTGTATCAGGATTTCCGTCTATAGCGTTACGCGGAATAAAATTCTGATACCATTGCCCCTGGGCCTGAAGGATGTCATACTTTATTTTATTTGTTGCATGATATGACAAAGTTTTCTGGTTTTGATTTATCAGGTTACCCGCAATATCTTTTACATTATTGACGCTTAAACTATACCAGGTTCCCATCGTATGTTCTGAAGTAGTAAGTATAGCCCGTTTGCCGCCGCATAAAACGACCACGGTGTTTACTGTAATATCATTATTTATAGAATAATTATTTTTATTCAGTATTGTCAGAGAATCCATATCTTCAGAGTATGTTACAAGTATGGTATTGGTGCCTGATAATGCCACACCGGTTAGAGTCGGGGGCAGTAGTGTCCCCGCCGCCGCCTGCAGCCTCAGTTGAGAAATTCCATACAGGACCCGCTGTCGTTGCTCCCTGGTTATCTTTTGCAACTA
>CAWIUG010000055.1:0-26812 GCA_963839165.1 uncultured Bacteroidota bacterium
GGTAAATCAGCTTCTCAACTGCATAAATCAAATGGGAAAGTCTCGGATAAAATTATTGAAACAACGAACTAAAATATTAGCAGATTATTTATAAATAGACTAAACAAGGGCAGCTCACCCTTCATTTCAAACCTTGAACTTGAGTTAGGCTTAAATTAAAGCATATAATACGCTATACAGGTTTTCAACCAGGAAAAAATAGTGATATGGTAGTTCCATTTATAACTTTCACTTTTTTTTATCCAAGAATTGTAGTTTCCTTTACATTTAAATTTTCTTTGATTCTTTTATAGTATTCGAATTTAATTATAATTAGTTTGAAAAATATTATGTACAAAATCTTTTATTTCATTAAACCTTTAATTCCCAGAAAAATTCAAATATTTATTAGAAGTTACCTGGCAAAAAAAATAGCGGTAAATAATAAAGTCGTATGGCCTATTATTGAAGGTTCCGAGAGAGTACCAGCAGGCTGGACAGGATGGCCTGAAAATAAAAAATTTGCGCTGATCTTAACCCATGACGTAGAGCATCAAAAAGGATATGACCGTGTAATGAAACTGGTGGAGCTAGAGAAGGATATGGGATTTATTAGCTCATTCAATTTTGTACCCGAAAGGGATTATAAAGTCGAGAAATCTCTCTTGGATTCCCTAAAAATTAACGGTTTTGAAGTAGGGGTTCAGGGGCTTTACCACGACGGCAAATTATATTCCTCGAGAAAAGAGTTTCTAAAACGAGCTGAGAAAATCAATTATTATCTGAAAGATTGGGGAGCTACAGGTTTTCGTTCACCTGCAATGCACCATAATCTGGAATGGTTGCTTGATTTAAATTTAGAATACGATTTGTCAACTTTTGATACAGATCCTTTCGAACCTCAATCTGATGGAACAGCAACAATTTTTCCATTTCGAGTTCAAGGGAATCATGGAAGAGCATATATAGAGATGCCATATACACTTCCTCAGGATAGCACCTTATTTATTATCTTAAAAGAGAAAAGCATTCGAATTTGGAAAGAAAAACTTGACTGGATCGTTGAACATGGGGGAATGGTTCTCTTAAATGTACACCCGGACTATATCAATTTCAAAAATAATAAAAGCACTTTTGAGGAATTTCAAGTTTCACACTATATAGAGTTCTTAGGATATGTAAAAGACACTTATGAAGGGAAATACTGGAATGTCTTACCGAATGTAGCAGCAACGTTTGTAAGAAAAACATTACAATAACCAACTAATTTCTTATACTATAAAAAAGAATGAGATGAAAGCTACAGCCCCCAAAATATGCATGGTGGTGCAAGGAGATTATGAAGGCGATCCAAGGGTTAGAAGACAGGCAGTTGCATTGGCAGAAGAAGGTTTTGTCCTTCATGTATTAAGTCTAGGGACCAAGGGACAACCCAAGACAGAAATCATAGACCAAGTGTTTGTCAGAAGAGTTATGACATTTTTTTCTAAAAATAATATTTTGATTTATCTGATTTTTTCAACTATTTTCTTCATAAAAACTTTTTTCCTTTTAAATTATTATTCTTTAAAAAATAAATATTCTCTCATTCAAATTCACAATATGCCGGATCATCTTGTTTTCGTAGCATTTTTTGAAAGAATATTTGGTATACCGGTGATATTGGATGTGCACGATTTGACTTTAGAACTTTTTAGAGAGAAATGGTCAAAGTTTCTATATCGAATGATGTATCCAGTACTTAGATCTTTCGAATATCTTTCATATAAATTTTCATCTCATATATTGACTGTTACCCAGCAATGTGTAAATATTTTAAATAAAAGAGGTGTACCCCTTGATAAAATCTCACTGATTTTAAATACTGCTGATGAGAATCAATTCCCTTTCTTTGAAAAAAGGAAATTTGACAAATTGATAGGTGGAGTAAATATCTTTTATCATGGAACACTAGCGGAAAGATTCGGTCTTCATTTAGTCATTGAAGCTCTGCCCCAGGTATTAAGCGAATTACCTGGAAGTCACTTATTTTTATATGGAATTGGGGACAGTGATTATACAATTTACTTAAAAGATCTGATAAATAAATTGATGGTCGAGGATAACGTACATATTCCTGGGTTGATAAAATATGAAGAGGTTAATGAGTATATAAAAAAAATGGATATTGGAGTAGTACCTTATCTGGATACGCCATACATGAATCTGGCACTTTCGACGAAGGCATTTGAATATGTATCTTGTGGTCTTCCACTTTGTGCATCCAGTTTAGAAGCAAATCGTACAATTTTCAGAGAGACTAGGATAAGTTTCTTCGATCCTAATAATATCAATGATATAGCCGAAAAGATAATTTTACTCGCAAAAAATCCTGATAGACAAAAGAATCAAGTTAAATCAGCATTAGAGGATTTAAATAATATTTCGGGTCAACGGATGCAAAATAAATATATCGAAATAATAAAAAAATTCACTCATTAATTATCAAATTATAAGGATATAATCATTTAGCTATAAATGATTATAAAACCTGTTAGTAAAGAGTTATCTTTGGGATAAAGTTATATAAAAAGCAATTTTCCCTTACAAGATAGTAGAGAGCAAAATCAAAATTATACAAATCGTCAATCCGATTGAAATTCCTGACTGGAATGAATTGATTCTACAGTATAAGGAATATTCATTCTTTCATTCTAAAGAGTGGGCAGAGGTGCTATATGAATCATATGGATACAAACCAGTTTATTTTTCTATTTTTCACAATAATAAAATTTGTTCGTTAGTTCCAGCAATGCAGATATCAAGTTTTATTACTGGCAGACGTTTGGTATCCCTACCTTTCAGCGATTTTTGTGACCCGCTTTTTAATACTCTAGAAGATGTCATCCTGCTTCAGAATGAACTTATAGCTTACGCTAAAAAAAATAAATTAAACTACATTGAATTTCGATCTTCAGATACAAAATTTCCACTAGAACAATTGAATTTAGAACTGATTTACGTCACATTTTAATATTAAAAAATAATGAGACCGAAATATTTAATTCCTTTTCAGAAAATACCAAAAGAAATATTAAAAAAGCTAATAAAGAAAAAGTACAAATAACGATACAGAATAATATAGATGGTCTGAGGATATTTTACGAAATGACCTGCGAAACACGACGAAAACATGGATCACCTCCGCAGCCATATAATTTTTTCAAAATCATTTACAAAAATATTATACTGAAGAAGTTAGGTGATATCCTCCTCGCTCAGATTGATCACAGATATATAGCCGGAGCAATATATCTAAAAATCGGGAAGAAGATACAATATAAATTCGGCGCTTCATTTTCGAAATATCATAATCTTCGGGGAAATCATCTTGTTATGTGGGAAGCGATAAAGAGATATGCGCACGAAGGGTTCGAAGAATTTGATTTCGGTAGAACAGAATTAAATCACGAAGGACTTCGCAGATTCAAACTTGGTTTTAATACAGAAGAAAGATTAATATATACTTCCCGCTATGATTTAAAAACCAATTCTTTTATCACATCGGATACAAAAACAGAAGGTTTTTATAATCACCTATTCAATAAAACACCAATATTTATTTTAAAAATAATCGGCAATACATTATATAAACATGTAGGCTAATGAAATTTACCGTTACTGAAAATATAAATGACTCCCGAATAATCCCCTTTCTGCTCCACAACCAGAATGCTACGATTTATCATCACCCTGCTTGGCTTAAAGCATTGACAAAAACCTTCCACCATAAAGCATTCTATATATTGTTAGAAAGTGCTAATAATGAAATTGAAGGTCTCTTTCCTTTTATTATGGTAAACAGCTTTGTGACCGGCAAGAGAATAATTTCACTTCCCTTCTCAACTTATTGTGATCCTTTATTTAATAAGAAAATCCTTCCTGAGGCGATTGATATAATTCAGGCATCTTATCCAAAATTTATTAAGTTTGATATCCGTACATTATGTAATTATACACAAACCTTAGAAAAATTCTCAACCTCTGCAGAGTACGTTACACATATACTTCCGTTAGAGGAAACCTATGAAAAAACTTATGCTTCATTCTCCTATAAAAATATAAAGTCAAGAATCCGCAAAGCAGAAAAATATGGTCTTGATATAAGGTGGGCAGACAGATTAGACGACCTGAAAATTTTCTATGGTTTAGAAGTTTCTTTAAGAAAAAGATTATCATTACCCCCTCTCCCTTTTGCATTCTACAAAAATGTCTGGTATGAATTATCCCAAGCCAAACTGATATCATTGCCATTGGTAATTAAGGACGATAGAGTGATTGCAGCTGGTTTTATACTTAATTTCAAAGATACATACTACCTCGAATATACAGCCTCAAATCAAAAATTTCTAAAGTTTGCTCCAAACCATAAATTAATTTCTGAAGTTATCAAAAAAGCTAATCTTGAAAGTGCTTGTAAAGTGGATTTTGGAAGATCTTCAACAGAAAATGAATCCTTAATAACTTTTAAGGAACAATGGAATGCAAAGAGGTTTCCAATTTATCGTTATTTCACTCCCAAAAGGCAAACCACACACAAAATGCAAAGTTACCCAAAAAAATATTTGATGATGCTCAATTCAATTCTACCGCAAAAAATACTTGAGTTTGAAGGGAAAATGATTTATCCTCATTTGGGCTAGTATTTTGTGATCTTTGTCATGAGGCGATTGATAACAAGAGAATGATGAAATATATACGAATAAAAGCTTGAAGAAAGATTTAATTATTTGTATGTTTTATTTCAAGCTACTCTTCTAATACTTTATTCAGCAAAAATTTAAGATTTAACTGTGACTCATTTTAGTATGTATCTCGGACTAAGTGTCTTTTTATTAGACTTATTTGCGTAAAAACTTGGTTATTTTATTCAAAATGAATTATTTTTTCTGGCTTTAAATTTGACAATTGAAATCCATTCAGGTACTATAATATAAACTAATTAGTGAGGGAACACTATGAAAAAACTAATTGTACTTTTTTCCTTTGTTGCTTTTTTGAGTCTCATATTTATGAGCTGTCAAAGCACAGAGAACATCACTTCGCCAGGTGAACTTAATAAACAACCCAATCCCCCGACGTTAACATGGCTCCATCCAACAGCCGTTAACACTACTGCGGGCGCTTCTACCGATGTGGATCTGGTGGCTGGACAGGATCAGGTTTGCGGTCATATTACTATCTCCAGTGATGGATCTCACATTTTTATAACCTATTATACAGACTCGGATTGGACAATTACAGAAACACATATAATGGTTGTTGCTGATCCTTCCAACTTCATTGTGACTAGTACAGGCAATCCGAAAGTTGGTCAATTTCCTTATGGAGAGACAGGGTTAAGTACTAATCAAACTATGACTTATGAAATTCCGTATCCATCAGGTGTGGTAGCCGGCGATACAGTATTTGTAGGAGCGCACGCAGTGGTTGAAAACTGTGAATTAGATCCTAATTCAGCCACACTTTGTCCAACATTCGCACCTGATTCCATGACACCACATTATGATCCAGCAAATCCATTGTATACTGTTCAAGCTGATTTTGATAATCAGGGCACTTACTACGGTTTTTGTTTAGATAATACAAGATATATTTCAAGTGGTTCAAAAAGAGGTGTAGATTTTCTATGTAGCTACGATGATATGCCAATCTGTGGAACTGGAGGATTGATTGAAGTTCCGGATAACTTAGACTTGGTTAATTGGATAATTAATGCAAGAGATACCACAACCTGGAGTAGAGCTGTTATTCAAGCTGCTATATGGGAATTGATAAATCCTTCAGGTACCTTAGTTGACTGGCATCCGATTGAACCTATATTGCGCGAACAAATAGTAACCTGGGCAGAACAGTATGGCGAAGGATTTAGACCAACATGCGGTCAAAGAGTCCTTACAATCGTATGGGGTACGCTTAATGGAGATATTTGTCATCCATATCACCAAGTTGTTGGAATCGAAACACCAGTCGAGTGTCAGACTAATTGTGGATCAGAAACAGCATGGGCATTCAATTTCCCAATTGATGGAACAAGTGCTGAATTCCCTGGGAATAACTGGTTCAGGTATTTTGGATATTTGGTGAATTAATATATATTGTTTTCCTTTATTTCTTTAAGGGATACAGAAATGTATCCCTTTTTTTATATTTTATTTTCTTAATAATTTATATATCAAATAAAATTTTTCAATGACAAGATTAGTGAAATAAACATATCGATTGAATACTATGAAACTACTAAACAAAATAAGATCGTAAGGAGAATGAAAACAGCAATAATAACAGGGATAACAGGTCAGGATGGTGCCTACCTCAGCAAATTTCTGCTGGATAAGGATTATAGAGTTATCGGCATTACCAGAAGTCTGCAGCAGGGGAAACTTAACGGATTAAGTTTCCTTGGAATTGAGAATAATGTCGAGCTTGTAGAGGCAAATGTCTTTGATCTGTCAAATATAGTCAGACTTCTTGAAAAATATCAGCCTGATGAATTTTATAATCTTGCAGCACAGAGTTCCGTGGGACTATCTTTTGAACAGCCGATCGGAACCCTTGAGTTCAATATTATCTCAGTTGCAAATATTCTCGAAGCAATTAGAATTATGAAGAAGGATATAAAATTTTATCAATCCTCCAGCAGTGAGATGTATGGCAACGTCGATAAGAATACTCTTCCAATTGATGAAAACTTTATTATACACCCTGCCAGTCCATATGCAATTTCAAAAGCTGCTTCACACTGGATTTCTGTAAATTACCGTGAAGCTTACGGTCTTTTCATTTCAAGCGGGATACTTTTCAACCATGAATCCGTATTAAGAAGACCGAACTTTGTGACTAAAAAAATAATTTCATCTGCTTTAAAAATTAAAAGTAAAGAACTAAATGTATTGAAAGTAGGAAATACTGCTATAAGACGCGACTGGGGATATGCTCCCGAATACATAAAGGTAATGTGGAAGATGCTGAATGTCGGGAAGCCCGGAGATTATGTAATTTGTACCGGCGAAGCTCACACCTTACAGCAATTTATTGAAAAAGTTTTCATTCATCTGGACCTGGAGCCCGAAAAATATATTAAGTTTGATGAAAATCTTTACCGCCCTGTAGAACTTGAAATCAGCTATGGTAATCCTTCAAAAGCAAAGGCGGAATTGAACTGGAATTATAGTATAACATTTGATGATCTGATACAAAAACTGATTGAAGAAGAAATATTATACCAGGAATGGTGGAATAAAAGAAGATCTTACTAATGAAGGCAACTAAAATTTAACCTGTGATGACAAACAAGAATACAAGAGTAGTTTTTATTACCTGGACATTGTTTAATCCGCACTCTTCATTATTAAATGAAGCATTTAATGGCAAAATTTTTTATGTGAATAACCTAATAAAATCAAGGGGAGTAATGTGGAAGTTATTTTTTTTGTTTGATTATATTTATAAAAGTTTTAAAACTATTGTGATAATATTAAAAAACCATCCTGATTTAGTCGTTATTCAGAATCCGCCGAGCATAGTACCACTTGTAATAATTTTGTTTAGTCATATCAAAAAATACAAAACTGTAGTAGATTCACATAATGGAGCTTTCGAAAAACCATGGACCTGGATCCCCTTTTATAAATGGTCCTTAAAGAAAGCTGATATTGTAATTACACATAATAACCAGATATATGAACGATTGAAAAGTGATAATGGTTATAGAGGAATTAATTTTAAGGTACTGAATTCCAGGCTATCTGAATTTAAGGGGGTTAAAAAAGAAATTATTTTAAGCAATCCTTATATGTTGGTGGTCTCCACATTTTCTGATGATGAGCCAATAGAAAATATTCTAAAAGGCGTTATGGTTTACCTAAATAGGAATGAAGAGAATGTTACGTTTATATTTACGGGTAATTATAATAAAAAACCAGCTTTATATGATCAATATAAAAATGAAAAGAATATTGTATTCTCTGGTTTTGTATCGAATGAACAGTATAAAAATCTAATGATAAATTCATATGGAGTTATTTCTTTATCAACACGGGATGATGTACAACAGTTCGCTTTAATGGAAACTATAGGAGCAGGTGTACCCTTTATCTCCAATGATAATAGAACAAATAAAGCATTATTCGGAGATAAAATGATCTTGATAAAGATTACTCCCGAAAATATTGCTGAGGGCATAGAACAATTCATAAATAATAAAGGTCAACTGACCAAAAATGTATTAGAATTGCAAAAGGAAATCCTAGCAAAATGGGAGAAAGATTTTAACTTAATTAAAGCTGAGCTTAGAATCTAAGCACAGACTGAGAATAGCATTAATAAGATTGTATGGAATTAACCTTTTCTGTTTGTATTGCAACCTACAAACGAGAATCTCTATTAGAAAAACTGTTGATAAGTCTTAAGAATCAGCTTTTACCGCCTGATTTTAAGCTTGAAATAGTAGTAACAGATAACAATTTTGAAGCAAGTGCACAGCATATCTTAAAAAAGTTCACTGACACTGAAAATATTTGTTTTAAGTACTTTGTGCAACCCGAAAAAAATATAAGCCTCGCACGAAATACGTGTTTGGCCAATGCAAAAGGTGATTTTATTTGCTTTATAGATGATGATGAAACAGCCTCAGAATATTGGATATGGAATTTATACGAAACTTTAAAATACTTTAATGCTGATGGTGTATTTGGGTATGTAGAAGCAGTTTTTGCTGAAAATATTCCCTTTGAGTTTCAAAATAGAGAATTTTATTTTAGTCCGGTGGGAGGAACGGGAACAAAAGCATTTTATTTATTTACCACAAATGTTTTAATTAAATCAAATTTAATAAAAAATGAAAAGGTACCATTCGATCCTGAATATGGTCTAACTGGGGGCGAAGACGTCCATTTATTTGAACGTCTTGAAAGGAAAGGGGCTAAATTTATTATTAGCAGGGAGGCTATTTCTTATGAGCATATACCGGCCGAAAGAGCAACAAAAAAATACCTTTATAATAGAGCCTTAAGAGGAGGCCAGGCATTCATTAGAAGAAAATTGAATTATAATAGAAGATTCACTGTTAAGTTTTTTATATTATTAAAAGCAGCTATAATGATAATCTATTCTGCAATATTTTATAGCATCATTTTCTTTTCAAAATATAATCAAATTAAAATGTTAATAATTCTGGGGTCTTCAATAGGAAAAATACGAAGTCTGTTCAACAAATTTAAGATAATGCATTGATGATATTTTAATAAGCTGCTAATGATTCGCTTTAAAGGAGATAATTGATTGAGAGATGTTTAAGTTAACAGGTAAAAATATTTTAATACTTTCTCCTCAACCATGGGGCAATCTATTTGTATCCAAGCATCACTATGCTTTAGAGCTTTCAAAAAATAATACCGTATGGTTTTTAAATTCTATTGGGCAGAAGAAATATCGAAAACTTGTTTCTGTAAAGCTCGTCGAAAAGAATTTATATGTTATAGATTACTTCTATGTTTTTTATGGCCTAAATAAATTACCCTATACTTTTGTTGCATTGGTTAATTATATTATTTCAAAGATAGTCAAAAATAAAATTGGAAAAATAGATATCGTTTGGTCATTTGAACAGACTCGTTTTTTTAATTTAAATCATTTTCGGGCAAAATATAAGATATTTCACCCGGTAGATTATATTTCTGGATATCCATATTTCGAAAAGATGGTCGCCGATTCTGCGGATATTATTTTATCTGTTTCTGATGAAATATTAAAAACCATTAATTCTTCTACGCCAAAAATAAAAATCAATCATGGTTTATCGTATCCTTCCTCAAAAATTGAAGTGCCTTTTAAACCAACTTTAAATTCAAATAAAACAAACATCGCCTATGTGGGAAATATTAACCTTAAATATATTGACCGTGAGAATTTCCTTAAGATCATTCAAACAAATAATAATTGTGATTTTCATATTATTGGTCCTCACATTGAAGCAGAATCTAATTGTAAGGATGCATTAACTTTTAAAGACCGTCTCACAAGTTTTTCTAACGTTTATTTTCACGGAATAATAGCCCAGGAATATTTTATAGAATTCTTAAAATATTTTGATATCTTCTTCACATGTTATGATTGGGTCAAAAATCCTGAACGAATTTCAAATAGTCACAAGTTGCTTCAATATCTTTATTCAGGCAAGGTGACTGTCACAAATTACTTTAGTGCCTATGATGATGTATCAGCTGATTTATTAATTATGCTTAAATCTAATGAAGATATTGCTGAAAAGATTAAGTCGGTCGCTGAACATTTAGATTACCACAACAGTGAGTATATGGTCAAAAGAAGGAGAACTTTTGCCTTGCAGTTCACGTATGGAAAAAATATTCAGATGATTGAAAAGATAATTAATGCGAGTATTTCGGCAAGGAAGTGATTTTATTTTCCTTATCGCTTAATACGACTAAAGATAACATAAGTTTAAATATTGAATAATTTTAACAAAAACAAAGGAAAATGAATAACCTAAAAAGAAATTTTTGGGATACCCTGGTTAAACCAGAGAGATTAGCCCTTTTGAGTTTCACTATTCTAATGTTTTTTTCAGTCTTCGGGACTAGTCTTCCATGGCAGCAGAAGGGGGCGGATTACTATGAAAGTGAAAATACGAATATTATTAACCAATTGCTTTTTATCTTCTTATTTATTAGCGCCTTATTAGCCATTCTCCCTATAAAGGATAAGGTGTTCCAATTTATAAAAGAAGAAAAGTTTCTTTTAATATTTATTCTTTGGTGCATACTTAGTGCAGTATGGTCCGACTATAGTATTATATCTATAAAAAGATCGTTTCAATTCTTTGTTATTTATATTGTTTTAACCCTTTCAGTACTCATTACAGAGTCGCAAAAGAGGACTAAAGTATTAAAAGTTATTATTTCGCTATACATCATTATTACTATTTGTTCAGTGGTATTCATTCCTGAGGCCATTGATCCTAAATTTAATACGTGGAGAGGCATTCATAATAACAAAAATGGTCTGTCTCAAATGGCACTATTGTGCTTTTTATTGATCCTCACTTTTTATAATTCTGAAAATTCTAGGTTGCAGAACCTGTGGAATTATCTAATGTCAGCCTTATCGGTTTTGATAATATTTATGGCTGGCAGTTCCACCACAATAACAGTTTTCTTTTTAATTCTTCTCCTTGAAATAATCTTCAAATTTGAAAATTTATTTTCCGCTCTAAGAATCGGTCGTTTTTTATTCTTAATCACAATTTTATTCTTATGTGTGTCCTTAATCTTTTTTTATTTCCTTTCTTCCGAAGTTCTAGCCATATTACCTGAGCTATTTGGCAAAGATATGACCTTGACTGGTAGAGCTATTTTTTGGCAATATCTATTAGAACAGATCCAGAATCATTTGTTATTAGGATACGGGTTTGGAACGTACTGGGTCTTAGGCAGCCACCATGTAAACACCTTCTTTGATGAATCAGGGGTAGTTATGAATACTGCTCACAATGGTTATATAGACCTTACCTTACAGATTGGGTTGATCGGCTTATTAACGTTTTCAATCCTAGTAGGAGCATATTTCATACGTTCAATTAAAGTGAGGTCTAACATTGGGTTAATTGTCTTGGTAGCGATATTAATTGGGAATTTAACTGAATCAACTCTTCAGTATAATTCAATAACAACTGTAGTATTTGTATATTTTTACCTGACAATGGTGTATGATTACGCTAATTATAAAATTGCATTTTCTGGTAAAGATAATTTTTTAAATGACTCTACCAACAATTATAAACATTAACTGATGGAAATCGATGAGTAAAAGAATTTGTTTTATCATTCCCATGTATGGTAAGGTTCCAGCTTACCTTAATCTGTTTCTTAAATCTGTAGAATATAATGATAATTATGAATTTATTTTTATTTCCGATTTGGAGTTAGGATGTAAATTGCCGGAAAATGTTAAAAAGTATGACTGCTCTAAAATCTGCTTGCAGGATTTAATTCACAAAAAAACAGGAGCAAAACCAACTTTTGATAATTACTATAAAATAGTCGATTTTAAACCTGCTTATGGGATGATTTTTCAGGATTATATTCTTGATTTTGATTTTTGGGGGCTGTTGGACGTGGATTTGATACTGGGTCAAATTGACAAATTCATTACGTCCGATTTATTAGATAACTATGATATTATTTCAGCTCGAAAGTATTGGTTATCTGGGTCATTCGCACTTTTTAGAAATTGTGAGAAGATTAATATGCTTTTTCAAAAAAGCAGAGATTGGGAGGAAATCTTTTCGAGTAAAAAACTGTTTAGGTTTTGTGAAACTGGAACTATAAAAAATACAAACAGGACACTATTAAATCTACTTAGACAAGGAAAGCCGATCAATGAGATTGACGCTCAAATAGTAAGTTTCACACATATCCTTAACGATTCATTTCTACTAAATGGTATTAGAGTTTATTTTAATGACCTGATAAAGGAATCTATATGCAAAGATATGATCATCGGATACCAAAAGGGGCGTATTTTTATATACAAAAGTCGATCTGCTGAATTCAAAGAAGATGAGGAATATTTACATTATCATTTTGTTTCAGAGAAAAGCAAAATTACATTCGATTATCCTGCTTGGAATCAAGTACCTGAAGAATACTATATCACAGAATATGGTTTCTTTACTCGTTCTCAATTAAATAAATTTCCTTTTCTAAAGCATTTACGAGCTATTAAAAACTACACCAGATTTATCCTCATCTTATTTCCCCTGAAATTTTTTAATAAACTTAGAATTTATTTTAGGAAAAATGTAATTAAGAAAAGTTAATTTTATGCTACGGACAAATATGTAAGGTTTTAGCCAGTATAAAAGTCGGCGACCATTTTAATAATGACACTCATGCAATAAAATATTTTTGCTCATTAATATATACTAATATCAAATTAACATATTGAATATTACTAATGAAATCAAATCAGGGGCTTTTTATACTTTCATATTTAAATATTCGGAAATCTTTAGTCAAATTTTTATTACAGCTATCCTAGTCTAGGTTGCTTTCTCCAGAGGAATTTGGGGTTGTTGCAATAGTAACTGTTTTCACTAATTTTTTTACAATACTCAGCGACTCTGGTTTAGGGGTTGGTGTTATTCAGAAAAGAGAGTTGACAAATGAAGATTACTTTTCTTTATTTTTATTAACTTGTTGTATTGGATTATGCATTTCATTGATATTTTACTTTTTGGGATATTTGATAGCAGATTTCTATAATAATTCTGTATATATAAAAATATCTGCGCTCTTATCAATCTCTCTTTTTTTTAATACCATAAATACAGTCCCATCAGCAATGGTTTTGAAGGAGAAAAAATTTAAAATTATTGGAATTAGACAAGTATCGATTCAAATTATTACAGGTCTTTTTGCAATTTTTCTCGCCTATAATAAATTCAGCTATTACTCAATCATCTATAGAAGTATTATGGTATCGATCCTATTGTTGGTGATAAATTATGAATTATCCGGGTTAAAATTTACAAGAAATCTCAAATTAAATTCAATAAAAGAAATTTTCAGCTATTCCTTTTATCAGTTTTTATTCAGCGTCGTAAACTATTTCTCTAGAAACACCGATAATTTGTTAATCGGGAAATTTCTAGGGCCGGTGAGTTTAGGATATTATGACAGGGCTTATAAATTAATGTTGATGCCTATAGGGAGCCTTACCCAGGTAGTAACGCCAGTTTTACACCCTGTGTTGGCTGTTCATCAGGATAACGCCGAATTAATCTATAATGTTCATAATAAAGTAGTAAAATTACTAGCTCTAATAGGTTTTCCACTTTCGATTTTCCTATTCTTCTCGGCTAAAGAGATCATTACAATTTTATACGGTAGTCAGTGGGAAAAATCCATACCCGCTTTCAAATTACTTGCCTTAACTGTGGGAATTCAGATGGTTTATGTTAGTTCTGGTTCTTTTTTCCAAGCATCAGGAAGGACCGATTATTTATTTAAAGCCGGATTATTCTCCGCCATAATAACAGTTACAACTGTTTTATGCGGGGTATTTATAGGGAAAAGTATTTATGCAGTTTCATTTATGATAATCTTGGCTTTCGTTCTAAATTTTATCCAAAGATACTATTTACTCATTGCTCGTGTTTTCAAGAAAAGATTAGGAGATTTTTTCCGATATTTATACTCAGGACTGATTATAAGTTTTTTCGTTTTAGTATCCAATATTCTTCTTGAAGCCTTTATAACATTTGAAAATATAATAATATCAATATTAATAAAGACAATTCTTTTTGGTATTATATATTTTGCTCTTCTTATAATGCTAAAAGAGTTCAATTTTGTTTTTTCTTTTATATCTAAATCAAAGGATAATTAGAATTTATAAAATAAAAGCGATGATTTTGAATTCTAAGGTTATTTTAAGAAATATATAAATAAATCGAATCTCGACAATGATGTGAATATTATTCTGTTGCTAATAAAAATTAAAAATTCTGAATAAAAATGATAAAAAAAATATTTTCCATTTTTTTCGTACAACTAGCTCTGGTCACAACTGGTTTTTCACAACAAATAACAATCATGACTCCGAATGGAGGAGAAACCTGGAAGAATTCCAACTCATATGGAATAACCTGGATAGATGATATTATCGGTCCTGTTAAAATAGAATTATATAAAGGCGGTGCGTTTAATTCAACCATAACAGCATCAACTCCAAGTGACGGATTCTATTTATGGGTACCAAATGTGGCCGAATCAGGGAATGATTATACGATAAAAATCTCTAATGCTGCTGATACAACTGTCTTTGATTTTTCAGACGGCGATTTTTCGGTACTCAAAAGTCAGTTAAATATTACTAGCCCGAACGGCGGTGAGAACCTGCAAACCTCATCGGATTATGGTATTGTATGGACGGATAATATTATAGGACTGGTTAAAATCGAACTTTATAAAGGGGGAACTTTTTTTTCTACTATTGTAGATACAACGCAGAGCGACGGCTACTATCTCTGGTCGGTGAATGCTTCCGAATCAGGTAATGATTATAAAGTTAAAATAACCAGTTTAGCAAGCAGTAATGATTTTGACTTTTCAGATAATAATTTCAGCATCATACAAAGTGTTATAACATTAACCTCTCCAAACGGAGGGGAAAACTGGACCACATCAAACGCTTATGGAATTGTCTGGAATGATAATATTTCTGGTCCTGTTAAACTGGAACTTTACAAGGGAGGAGTATTTTATTCATCTATTGCGGATACAACACCAAGTGACGGATACTACGCCTGGACAGTTAATGCGGCTGATTCAGGTAATAATTACAGGATTAAGATTACAAGTCTCGCAAGTGAAAATGATTTTGATTTTTCGGATACCGATTTTACTATAACGAAAAGTATAATTACCATTTCGGCACCAAATGGCGGGGAGAACTGGCACACTTCCTCTTCTTTTGGAATAGTCTGGACAGATAATATCTTCTCACCGGTTAAGATTGAGCTGTATAAAGGAGGAGTGTACTATTCTACCATTACTGACACAACCCAGAGCGACGGGTATTATGCGTGGTCGGTTAATGCGGCTGATTCAGGCAGTGATTACAGGGTTAAGATAACAAGCCTCGGAAGCAGCAATGATTTCGATTTTTCGGATAATGATTTCACCATTACCAAGAGTCAGGTTACTGTAACTGCTCCCAATGGAGGAGAAAACTGGGAAACTTCCTCTTCTTATGGAATTACCTGGACAGATAATATATTAGCTCTCGTAAAGATTGAGTTATACAAAGGCGGTGTATATTATTCTACTATAGCCGATACTACTCAAAGTGACGGATATTATCTTTGGTCGGTTAATGCTGCAGAATCAGGCAATGATTATAGGGTCAAGGTAACAAGTCTCGGCAGCAGTAATGATTATGACATTTCCGATGCTGATTTCAGCATAGCTAAGAATATAATCACCATCTCCAGACCCAATGGCGGAGAAACACTCCAGGCAGGTACTGAAAATTCGATTGTCTGGGAAGATTCTATTTTTGCACCGGTTAAGATTGAACTATATAAGGGTGGTGCATTTTATTCAACCATAATAGATTCCACTCCAAGCAATGGCTTTTATTTATGGACAATTCAGAATGTTCAGCTCGGTACCGGCTACAAAATCAAGATCACAAGTCAGGCAAGTAATAATGATTTTGATTTCTCCGATGGTAATTTTACCATTACTAACCCTAATGGGATTGAAGAAATATTAAACCAGACGCCTAAAACTTATACGCTGATGCAGAATTATCCCAACCCTTTTAACCCGACAACTTCTATTATATACGGAATTCCCCATCCTGGCCAGGTTAGAATTGTTTTATTTAATGCAGTTGGCCAACAGGTTAAAGTGATTTTTGATGGTTATAAAGAGGCTGGCTACCAAAAACTTCAGTTTAATGCTTCAGCACTGAGTTCGGGCGTTTATTTCTACAGGATTCAGGCAAATTCTCCCACAGGGAAATTATTTGTTGAAACAAAAAAAATGTTGCTCATAAAGTAATATTCTAATGATTGTTCTGTAAAAGGTCCGCTTATATGGGCGGTCTTTTTCTTACAGCACGCAGGAAATCGCGAAGCATAGCCTGTCACAAGCATAGCATTTCATATCCTCTTTAACATTATACGTTACCATAAATCACATACATTTTTAATTATTTCATGGAAATTTAACCCTGTTTCTTCATTTTATACTGCAGCTTAATCCGGAATGAAGATGCAATGTATTAACTATCAAAAGACTACCCGGAGGATTATGATGAAAAATTACTTTGTAACTATATACATGTTATTTCTGATTGTTTCAGCTTCTGTAAAGATAGAGGCTCAATGGCAGGAACAGATTTCACCTGTTACTGTCGCACTATATACTGTATCGGCTGTTGATAAATCAGTGGCCTGGGCAGGCGGCGATGGCGGAACGGTGCTCAGAACAACTGATGGCGGAACTACATGGACAAATGTGGGTGGTGGTGCAATCGGCACAGATCCCGTTTATAATATTTTTGGAATAGATGGTATGACGGCATTATGCACAACCTCTTCATCATCCTCTACCTTTATATACAGAACAACAGACGGCGGGACCACCTGGACACAGGTTTTTACACAGCCTGGAGGATTCCTTGATGCAATATGGATGTACGATACAAACAATGGATTTGTTTACGGAGATCCTGTCAGCGGGAACTGGGAACTCTATAAAACCTTTGACGGGGGACAAACCTGGAATGCTGCAAATCCTTTGCCTCAGAACGGAAGCGAAGCAGGCTGGAATAATTCAATGTATGTATCAGGATCATCAATTTATTTCGGGACAAATAATTCCACCGTTTATTATTCAAACGATTTGGGTGACTCCTGGACACCGCAGACAACCCCGCAGGTGAATTCGTTTACAATATGGTTCAATAATTCCTCCGACGGGTTCATTGGAGGCGGAAATGCATTAAACAAAACCACAAATGGAGGAACAACCTGGGATACTACCGCGGCTCTTCCGGGTACTGGTGGTGTTGGTTCAATTATAAGTTTAAATACCCGATGGTGGGCTGCAAGACAGAATAGTAACATCTACTACTCGGATGATAGCGGTGTCACCTGGACACTTCAATATACAGCTCCTAATTCCGGCTCCTATTGGGCAATGGCGAAGTCAAGAGACGATAGTCTTATTATTGCTGTAAGAAGTGACGGCGGAATATCAAGCTACAAAATTCAAAAAACTGTTGGAGTGAAGATCAGTGAAACACAACCTGCATCCTTTAGCCTTTCACAAAATTATCCTAATCCTTTTAACCCGGTTACCAATATCGTATTTGACGTTCCCGAAACGGGGTATGTCCATCTGACGGTCCATAATATTCTCGGTCAAGTAATAGCCGTCCTTGTTAACAAGGAAGTTGCTGCGGGTGAACATGAGGTTACTTTTAATGCATCTTCATTACCGAGCGGAGCATACTTCTATAATTTGCAGCAGAATACTTCTGTAATGACAAGAAAAATGTTACTACTGAAATAGCTCCATTAAGCACTTAGATAAATATAAAAGTTTCTATAATAGCTGTCATCTGTTTTTGACTTCTCAAAAACATTGTATTCGGAGTTGGTTCTGCTTACAAAAAAATTCTGTGCCACAAATAAAACG
The DNA here is from genome assembly GCA_963839165.1 of uncultured Bacteroidota bacterium. GTDB lineage: Bacteria > Bacteroidota > Ignavibacteria > Ignavibacteriales > Ignavibacteriaceae > DATFVA01. The sequence goes on from CAWIUG010000055.1 coordinate 18,252, forward strand.
CTTTAATGGTTTGAGACAACGGACATTTCTAGTCTGTGGTTCGGATCAAGTTTAATTATTAAATTTATTATATTTATAAAGTATTCAACTAAGATTATATAAATCAGAACACCTTTAAAGAAAGTGTTTAATATATTAAAATGGGGATTTACAGTAAATTTTTATAAAAATCGGAGCAATTATGAAAAAATCAATTTACCTCATCTTCTTCCTGAGCATTTTTATATTTTCCTCTCTTTACGCACAATCGATCTCAATAACAACCCCAAACGGAGGAGAGAGCTGGAAAACTTCAACGGATCATGGTATAGTTTGGAATGATGACATATTGGGATCTGTTAAAATCGAGTTGTACAAAGGAAATGTATACTATTCGACCATCGCAGGGAACACTCCGAGTGACGGATATTATCTTTGGTCGGTTAATGCTGCTGATTCAGGTAGTGATTATAAAGTTAAAGTTACAGACGTGTCAAACAATACTGTATTTGATTTTTCGGATAATAATTTCACCATTATCAAAAGTCAGATTACAATAACCGCACCTAATGGTGGAGAAAATCTGGAGACCTCTATCCCTTATGGAATCACCTGGACGGATGATATTTTAGCACCCGTCAAGATTGAGCTATACAAAAGCGGAGTATTTTATTCCAATATAGTCGACACAACTCAAAGTGATGGTTATTATCTCTGGTCGGTTAATGCGGCTGAATCAGGTAACGATTACAGAATTAAAGTAACAAGTCTTGGAAGCAATAATGATTATGACATTTCGGATGCTGATTTCAGTATAGCTAAGAATGTAATCACCGTTTCGAGGCCAAACGGCGGTGAGATACTACAGGCAGGAACTGAAAACTCGATAGTCTGGACAGATTCTATTTATTCACCGGTTAAAATCGAACTATATAAAGGCGGGCTGTTTTATACTACTATAATTGACACAACACCAAGCAACGGCTTTTACTTATGGACTATTGACAATGGTGTTCAAAACGGCAGCGATTATAAAATAAAAGTTACAAGCCTTGGCAGTAATAATGATTTTGATTTATCTGACAGTGATTTTACCATTACTAATCCTAATGAAATTGAAGGAATATTAAATCAGACACCTAAGACTTATACCTTGATGCAGAATTACCCCAACCCGTTTAACCCTTCAACTTCCATTGTATACGGACTTCCCCAGCCTGGTCAGGTCAGAATCGTCCTGTTTAATGCCCTGGGTCAGCAGGTTAAGGTTATTTTTGATGGATATAAAGATGCTGGCTACCATAAACTTCTGTTTAATGCTTCAGCACTGAGTTCAGGTATTTATTTCTACAGGATCCAGGCAGATTCCCCCTCCGGGAAATCATTCGTTGAAACTAAGAAAATGATACTTTTAAAATAAAATTCTTTAAATAGCAAAGTTTATAAGAAAGCTGCCTTAGAGAATATCCCTAAGACAGCTTTTTTTAAAAAATTGTCAATTTTATCAGTCCTGTCCGGGATAAACTTAAAACATCAAAATAGTTTAAGTTTTAGAAAAGAAATAAAGCAATTTCTCCTTTCTTATTTTGAATCCTCCTTTTACCAATGAACATGGCAGTAATGTCCATCCCCTGTTTCACCATAAGGATGTAGTTCCTTTATCATCCTTTTGATCGATTCATCTGATTTGAAAAATCATAATATTGGATTAATAGGACTAAAGTAGTAATACTTATAACCCTGTAGCAATATTCCTAACAGTGCAAATGGAGCCTTGTATGAAAAAATTAATTTACCTTTTATTCTTTCTGAACATAATTCTTTCCTCTTGCCTTTATGCACAGATAATTAATATAACAACTCCTAATGGAGGAGAAAACTGGATCACCTCTACCACATACGGGATAATGTGGACGGATAATATTTTAGCATCAGTAAGGATCGAATTGTATAAAGGAAATGTATTCTATTCAACGATTTCGGCAAGTACAGAAAGTGACGGATATTATCTCTGGTCGGTTAATGCTGCTGAAGCGGGTAATGACTACACAGTTAAAATAATTCAGATTGATGACAGCAGTGTTTATGACTTTTCTGATGCTGATTTCAGTATTATTAAGAGTGAAATTACTATTACTGCACCAAACGGAGGAGAAAATTGGGTTACTTCTACCAGTTACGGGATAGTCTGGACGGATAATATTTTGGTACCTATGAAGATTGATTTATATAAAGGTGGAGTGTTCTATTCTACAATTGTAGACACAACTCAAAGTGACGGATATTATCTCTGGTCGGTTAATGCTGCTGAACCAGGCAATGATTACAGAGTTAAATTAACAAGCCTCGGCAGCAATAATGATTATGATGTTTCTGATGCTGATTTTAGTATTAGTAAGAGTGAAATTACATTAACAACCCCTAACGGGGGAGAAAACTGGAAAACATCTACCAACTACGGGATAGTTTGGACTGATGATATTTTAACACCAGTCAAAATTGAGTTATATAAAGGAGGTGTGTTCTATTCAATTATAGTCGATACAACTCAAAGTGATGGTTATTATCTCTGGTCCGTAAATGCTGCTGAATCAGGTAACGATTACAGGGTCAAAATAACTAGTCTCGGGAGCAATAATGATTTTGATATCTCCGATGCAGATTTCAGTATAGCAAAAAATGTAATTACTATTTCCAGACCCAATGGCGGTGAGACTCTGCAGGCTGGAACTGAAAACTCGATAGTCTGGACAGATTCTATTTATTCACCAGTGAAGATAGAATTATACAAAGGAGGACTGTTTTATACTACTATAGTTGACACTACTCCAAGCAACGGTTTTTATTTATGGACGATTGATAATGGTGTTCAGAACGGCATCGACTATAAAATAAAGGTTACAAGTCTGGCAAGTAATAATGATTTTGATTTCTCTGATGCTAATTTTACGATTACTAACCCTAACGGGATTGAAGAAATATTAAATCAAACCCCTAAGACTTACTACTCTGATGCAGAACTATCCCAACCCGTTCAATCCTTCAACTTCTATTGTGTATGGACTTCCCCATTCTGGTCAGGTAAGAATCGCCCTGTTTAATGCCGTTGGTCAGCAAGTTAAGGTTATTGTTGATGGATATAAAGATGCTGGCTACCATAAACTTCAGTTTAATGCTTCTAGCACTGAGTTCGGGTGTTTATTTTTACAGGATCCAGGCAGATTCTCCCTCAGGAAAATCATTCGTTGAAACTAAGAAAATGTTGCTTTTAAAATAAAATATTGAAATTATAAACAAAGCCGTCTAGGTTCCATAACCTAAGACGGCTTTTGCTTTAAGTTAATATCAGTCTGCTAATTCATCGGAACCCGGGTCACATGACCGTTATTCGGTTTCCATTTAGAATTTCTGTCAGCTATTGTTACGCCTCCATTCAAATCAAAATCTCCTTTCTCATACCCGGCGGAACCATTTTCTTTTTTCCAGATACTATTATAATCTGAGTTATTAATACTTCCGTTGGCATTGCCGTCAGCAGCATATAATCCGTATTTTCCATTTCCAAGTGCTTTCATTGGCTGATCCCCATATGACTGATCTTCTGAGAACGTAAAATCATACAGATTGGTTGAATCTGTTAAAAGGATCGGGTTTTTAGACATAATAGCAAGGTGATTGCGGTGAAATACAACGATATAATATTCGCCGCTTTCAATGCCTGTGAAAGTGATTCCTGGATGCCCGTCTGTATCAACGAGCAATTCCATCACTTCGCAGAAGTACAGCTCTTCTGCTGACAACCGTGGTTGCCCCTGTACCTGTCCTGAGTTCCAGTAAAATCCAGTCAACAATATTAGCCGGTATTTCACTTACTCCTTCATTACCATTATAAGACCATGGCTAGACCTGAATATGGCTGCGTTAATGGAATCAGGGAATTCTCGGAAAGTGTCGTTGCCATTGAACTGTCAGTATACGGACCTTCCAGGAAAACTTTGATTTTTGCTCTTACCGAATATGAATTTGAAACGTATTCATAATCAGCAGTATTGTTGGGGGGTACGATCGGATTGCCTGCGAGATCTTCAACATTAATTACAGTGACGGTATATGCTCCGGGGGAATGGGATGTTGTTGTTAATGTAACTTCTGAACCTGATAACGAAGCAGAAATTACATCAACACTATTTGTAATTGAATAGTTGCTTGTATTTTGTGCAGTTGCCTGATCGAGCGGTTCTGAAAATATTATCTTTAAAGAAACCGAATCCAATATTTCAGCGCTCTGCACTTCGGGTGGCGTAATATCTCCGCCGCTGCCCGTCGCTTCAGTTGAGAAATTCCATACAGGACCTGCCGTCGTAGCTCCCTGGTTATCTTTTGCCACTATCTTCCAGTAATACGTTGTGTTATTATCCAATGCTCCCGGGTTATAACTTGTACCCGCCTGGTTGCCTGATGCCAGCGGTGGATTATTTGCTGTCCCGAAGTAGACATCATATGTCAGCGGATCTCCATTGGGATCTGAACAGATCCAGCTTAATGTCGAGTTTATAGCTGGTTTAATGATCCGTTTGAAGGTTCAGGATTTGCAGGCTGACTCGGCGGATTATTTCCTCCTCCGCCTCCACCCTGTTCTATCTCATAAGCACCTATACTTGGGTTACTGGTCCTTGGAACTCCGTTTATATCTTTCCACTCTACTCCCTCTATTCCCCATCCTTCTATTTCACTCTGTAAATTAGCTCCTGTGCCGGCCGCAGGACTTCCTCCTTGTATTGTAAAATCGCCATTAGCCATATCTGTGAAATCAGGATAATTATTTGTTGTTGAATGATAAGAGTGGCTATCAGGTGATCCTGTCAACGCTCTCCAACTGTTCCAACTATAATAAGTACCATTAAAAGCAACGACTTCAGTTGAAGAAGTATTTCTATAAATATTATGATCAATCTCAGTTAAATCTGTGGGTGATGCTGGTCGCAAAATCTAAGATAGGAGTATACACTATAGAATATATTATTTTTAGAATGTACCCGGGAAGGCCAGAAACCTACAGGATACATAACATTAGCTGGATTATCTAAAACTATTGTATTGTTATATAGATATGCATCAACCGGATCCCCCTCCTGGTATTCAACCGAAATTCCTTTCACTCCTCCTTGCTGCCATACCACATTATTATATATGTAAAGGGCTGAATCAATCCTTGAATGGCATAACATCATTCCGTGTGAAGAACCGAATTTCTTCTGAAGGATTTTATTATTTGCAATTACAACTCTTCCCGGTCCGTTTGCGGTCTGAATACCATCGCTATGTGAGTCACCTGTTACATTTAACTGTTGAATTATATTGTTAAGAATGAAGACATTATTAGCATATTGAATATATATACAGTCAGTCTGTGCATCTATTTGAAGATCTGATCTTATATCGCAGTATCTTATAAAAACTGAATCTATTACAGTAACATCACCTGCTGAATTCCATCCGTTTAAGGTTATACCTCCCTGACTTCTCAGTCTCCTGATATTCAATGAATCAAGGTAAATTACATTTGCCGTACTTCTGATTCTTACTGCCTCATCAAAGTTCCTGAAATAGAGGTCAGAGATCTTTAGATAACTTAACCCGTTGATTTTGAAATTACTATACCGTATTGTATTGTACCTAAACCATCAAATATTACTTTACCGTTATGTCCGGCATCTGTCCCTTTTGTAAAAGTAATAAAATGACCAGGCGTTCCGCTGGCATTAACTGTCATCGTTTCATTATATACAGTTGAATCTGTTCCGCCCGATATGTAGATAAAATCTCCCGGTTGGATAATACTCCAATCTATTGCGGTAAAACTTTCCCAGGCATTTGCCCAGCTTGTTCCATTGTTGTTTCCGATTGCATTTTTATCAATGTAATGATTCGCTCCGGATGCATAGGACAGGAACCCCGATAAGACTAAACCTATTCCAATTACCTTTAAGCGGAAATATATGCCCATAAAAAAGTTGTATTGTAATTTCAAAATTTTTTCTCCCATCAATAATTTAACTATAGCCGTAAGGTATTTTAGTGCTCTATTTATTATGTGATCTTGGTAACCTTATTTCAGCAAAACCATTTTCTTTGTCTGGATGAATTTACCTGCCTGAATTCTGTAAAAATATATTCCGCTGGGTAAATCTGCAGCATTAAATTCTAAACTATAAGACCCGGCTTCCTTTTCGCCGTCTGTCAGGACAGTTACTTCCTGACCGATAGTATTATAAACTGCCAGCTTTACTGAGCTTCTTTCCGGTATACGGTATTCAATTTTTGTTGTAGGGTTGAATGGGTTAGGGTAATTCTGATCCAGATTATATGAAAATATATCTAATTTATTTTCATTTCCTTCGACATCCGTAACGTTGTCAAAGGTTCCTTTGCTCCACAAAGTTGAGTTGTCTGAATCATAAACATGCCAGTACTCACTGTTAGGGTTCCACAAGACTGCATTTCCTGTTATAATATGATCAGAGGTAAAGTTTAACACAACTAAATCCGTCCATGAATCAGGTCCCTTTTGTAGCTCAGTTCCATGATTATCGGATGTAAGATCGATATTAATCCATAACCGGGTATCATTAACTTTAGTTACTTTTGCTGTATCGTAATACCCAAGGTTAAAATTCGAAAAAGTAAAATCAGTTCCGGTAACCGGATCATCCGGGAAATGTAAGGAGGCAGTGTCTAAATTAATTACCATGGTCGCTCCGCCAAGTTTCTGTCCCGCCAGATCAGTATTTACCTGGAGTAGCACCTGGTAATTACTGCCGTCGTTATTTAACACTCTCACCCTTCCGTTAAGCTCTGTCGCGAAGGTATTTGTAAAGAAAAATAAAGCAAGGAAAAAAGTTATTAGAATATTTTGCCTTTTCATTTCAGCCTCTGGTTTATTTACCCTATCAGAATTTTAATTAGTTGCCGGGAATTGATTGAAATGCTTTTACAAAATGGAGCTTCTTTGTGAGGTTATTCCACCTGAAAGATGTATGGCATTCTTCAGCTGGATAGCTGAAGAAATGGAAGTCGGAACAGCAGGTCGGTCGGCTTCTTCCATCTGAATTTTTAAAGATGTTTTCAGCTATCCGGAATTCTGCCTTCAGGATAGATGAAGATGGTATAATAACAAAATGTGTAAAGTAGCTGTGAATTTTCAAGGTGGCTCCTCTAATTCACTAAGTTTAAGCATAAAGAACAATCTGATAGATTATATCAAAATGTATACCTCTCAATAAAATCAGATTATCGTTAAAAATGGAAATATTGGCTGGTTATTTTTATCCCCTTTCAGTAAATTTTACAAGTTAAAAAAAAGGGAAAACGGGCTCGAATGTCCGTTTTCCCTTTGTAATTTTTACCTGATCATTTCATCAGGATCATCTTTTTCGAAGCATTAAATGCTTTTGACTCGAGACGGTATATATAAACACCTGACGGGAGATTTGCGGCGTTAAAAGTAAGACTGTGGCTTCCGGCCGTATAGAAGTTGTTCGCCAGCTCTTTGACCAGTTCCCCGAGAGTATTATATATATTTACTTTAACCTGCTGGTCCGAAGGGAGATTAAAGTTAATTGTTGTAGTCGGATTGAAAGGATTCGGGTAATTTTGCGCAAGTTTGAATTCCGAAGGTATTTCATTCCCGTTTTCAATGCCGGTAACATTGTCCGGTCCTAAAAATTCTGCTTCCCATAATCCGGCAAACTGGCTTTCATTAGAACTCAATACCATGAGTTTAATATATCTGGCTTTAACAGGTGAAAATTCATCTATTGTCCATTCCATTGGTGCGGAAGGATTATTATTAACCACCTGAGTCCAGTGATCTCCATCCGGTGATGCCATAACTGAATAGTTATAAACTCTTCCCCGGTTCCATCTGTAGAATGAGAAATTAGTTTCATCAATTGTGCTGACGGTTCCAAGATCGAAAACTATTGAATCCGGTAAATTCACCACACCTCCCCATCTGGAATTGGAGGTTGTATCAGGATTTCCGTCTATAGCGTTACGCGGAATAAAATTCTGATACCATTGCCCCTGGGCCTGAAGGATGTCATACTTTATTTTATTTGTTGCATGATATGACAAAGTTTTCTGGTTTTGATTTATCAGGTTACCCGCAATATCTTTTACATTATTGACGCTTAAACTATACCAGGTTCCCATGGTATGTTCTGAAGTAGAAAGTATAGCCCGTTTTCCGCCGCATAAAACGACCACGGTGTTTACTGTAATATCATTATTTATAGAATAATTATTTTTATTCAGTATTGTCAGAGAATCCATCTCTTCAGAGTATGTTACAAGTATGGTATTGGTGCCTGATAATGCCATACCAATTAGACTGGGGGCAGTAGTGTCCCCGCCGCCTCCTGCAGCCTCAGTTGAGAAATTCCATACAGGACCCGCTGTTGTTGCTCCCTGGTTATCTTTCGCAACTATCTTCCAGTAATATGTTGTGTTGCTATTCAACGGTCCCGGGTTATAACTTGTACCCGCCTGGTTGCCTGATGCCAGCGGTGGATTATTTGCTG
>CAWIUG010000056.1:0-7014 GCA_963839165.1 uncultured Bacteroidota bacterium
TATAGTATTATCAAAATCAGCGGGTTTAAGTTATCTGAAATTTTCGAATTTGTATTTTCGAAATTATAACCAGGCAGTAAGAGTATTAGATGTGGCTAATGTAATATATCTTGATTCGCTTAATATCAGGAGGCAGTGGGGGCAAGGGGCAATTACCTTATCAGGATGGAATAGCAACGGTGATCCCACCCGAATCGACTCTGTGTTTATCAGATATTGTGATATTCGGTCGGATATTCAAATTGATGCTCAGACAGATAATATTTTTATTCAATACGCAAATAATGTTTTTATATTTAATAATAATATAGAACAACTAAACACTACAGCTTCACAGCATATTGATTGTATACAAACAGCTAATGCAATGGGCAGTTATTATATCGTTAATAATTACCTGAAAAATATGAAGTATACAAACTCTCAGGCTATGATGCTGACCCATACAAATCCTGGTTACAGAGCTGTTTTGTATAACAATGTAGTCACTGGTGTAGCAAGGCTAACAGTAGAGTCCAACTCTTATGGTGGATTGGAAAACTTTTATTTTATTAATAATACGATGTATATTAACCACCCATCAGGGATGTCAGTATTATCTATTTGGGATTCAATCGCAGTAGTAAAAAACAATATCATAATCGCTCCCAACAGCCCTGAAGGAGGCTTCTCAGCAGACATAAATACCAGAGGTAACAAATACGATTATAATTGTTATAACAGCCCAGATTCCAGATATGCTGCTGTGGTAGGAAATGTTAGCCGTTCGAGGGTTTGGTGGCAAAGTAGTCCATATTCACAAGACTTAAATTCAAAATTTTTCACAGACCCATTATTTAATGATCCATCCAATGGAGATTTTTCATTAACAGAAAATTCACCGGCTAAAGGGGCGGGCGAAGATCTGCAATCTATGATAGAATCATTTGGACTTGAATGGAAATCAATTAACGGAGTGCCAAGAGGAAATACGCCTAGTATGGGTGCTTATGAGATAGCTCAGGGAGGAGGCGGAGGAGGAAATAATCCGCCAAATCAGCCTACAGAACCGGTACCTGCAAACGGATCATTAAATCAGTTAATAAGCTCGACATTAAGCTGGATCTGTTCAGATCCCAATGGAGATCCGCTGACATATGATGTCTACTTCGGGACAGCAAATAATCCACCGCTGGCATCAGGCAACCAGGCGGGTACAAGTTATAACCCGGGAGCATTGGATAATAACACAACGTATTACTGGAAGATAGTTGCAAAAGATAACCAGGGAGCTACAACGGCCGGTCCTGTATGGAATTTCTCAACTGAAGCGACGGGCAGCGGCGGAGATATCACGCCACCCGAAGTGCAGAGCGCTGAAATATTGGATTCAGTTTCTTTAAAGATAATATTTTCAGAGCCGCTCGATCAGGCAACTGCACAAAATACAGGGAACTATTCAATTACAAATAGTGTTGATGTAATTTCTGCTTCGTTATCAGGTTCAGAAGTTACATTAACAACAACATCCCATTCCCCCGGAGCATATACCGTCACTGTAATTAATGTTGAAGATCTCGCAGGCAATCCGATCGTACCGCCCAACAATACAGCTGATTATGAATACGCTGCAAATTCATATTCGGTAAGAGCAAAAATCAAAGTTTTCCTGGAAGGTCCGTATACTGACAGTTCAATGGCAACGACACTTTCCGAGAATTCCCTGATTCCATTAACGCAGCCATATTCGGGTCAGCCGTGGTCTTACAATGGTAGCGAAGGAGTAAGTGAAATACCCTCCAATATTGTTGACTGGATTCTATTAGAACTAAGGACAGGTACCGGGGCTGCCACCGCAGTAAGCAGAAGAGCGGTACTTCTAAGAGATGACGGAATTGCCGTTGACGTTAACGGGAATCCGTGGATTAACTTTAACAATATTCAGAGCGGAGAATATTACATCGTTGTATTTCACCGCAATCACCTTGCAATAATGAGTAAAAACCCCATCCTTTTAACAGATTCAACCAATCTGTATGATTTTACCCTATCTGAGGATCAGTCATATGGAGATCAGCCAATGAAAGCACTCGGAAATGGAAAATACGGATTATATGCTGCCGACGGCAATGCCAACGGAAGTATTAATAACTCAGATTATAATAGTATATGGAAAAAAGAAAATGGTTCCGCCGGGTATGAGAAAGGAGATTTTGATTTGAATGGAGGCGTAACAATAGCTGACAGAAATTCAAAATGGAAACCGAATAACGGTCATGTTACCCGGGTTCCGATGGATTAATTCTTGATATTTAATTTAAAGCAAAAGCCGTCTTAGGTTATGGAACCAAGACGGCTTTGTTAATACAAGAGGTTCTTATTTTAAAAGCAACATTTTCTTAGTTTCAACGAATGATTTTCCTGAAGGAGAATCTGCCTGGATCCTGTAGAAATAAATACCTGAACTCAGTGTGGAAGCATTAAACTGAATTTTATGGTAGCCAGCATCCTTATAACCATCAAAAATCACCTTAACCTGCTGACCAACGGCATTAAACAGGACGATTCTGACCTGACCAGAATGGGGAAGTCCGTATATAATAGAAGTTGACGGATTAAATGGATTAGGATAATTCTGCATCAGAGTGTAAGTCTTAGGTGTCTGATTGAATATTTCCTCAACCCCGTTAGGATTAGTAATCGTAAAATTACCATCAGAGAAATCAAAATCATTACTACTTGCAAGACTTGTAACCTTTATTTTGTAATCTGTGCCGTTCTGCACACCATTGTCAATCGTCCATAAATAAAAACCATTGCTTGGTGTTGTATCAATGATTGTAGTGTAAAATAGCCCACCTTTGTAGAGTTCAATCTTAACGGGTGCATAAATAGAATCTGTCCAGACTATCGAGTTTTCAGTACCTGCCTGAAGAATCTCTCCCCCGTTTGGCCTCGAAATGGTAATCACATTCTTAGCTATGCTGAAATCAGCATCAGAAATATCATAATCATTATCACTGCCGAGACTGGTAATTTTAACCCTGTAATCATTGCCTGATTCAGCAGCATTAACAGACCATACATAGTAGCCATCACTCTGTGTTGTGTCAACTATAGTAGAGTAAAAAACTCCGCCTTTGTACAGATCAATCTTAACATCAGAAAGTAAATCGTCTGACCAAACTATTCCATGTTCTGTTGATGTTTGCCAGGCCTCCCCACCATTTGGAGTAGCGATAATGAGCTCACTTTTAGTTATAGTGAAGCTACCATCGGAAAAATCAAAGACAGAACTGTTAAGAAGTCTAGTAATTTTAACTTTAAAGTCATTGCCACCTTCGGCTGCGTTGACTGACCATATATAGTACCCATCGCTTTCCGTAGAATCCTCAATAATTGAATAAAAGGCACCTCCCTTATATAACTCAATCTTAACGTAACCTGGAACATCATCTGTCCATACTATCCCATAAGTAGTAGAAGTCTTCCAGTTCTCTCCACCGTTTGGGGATGTGATTGTGATGGATTGTGGAAAAATGGATGAAATTGTAAATAAATTTATACAGAAGAATAGGTAAACTGTTATTTTCATATAGCACTCCGATTTTAATAAATATCTATTGTTATTTTCCCCAAACTATGATATATTAATTACACTCTCTCGCACCCTATTATTAAAAATAGACAATTAAAAAGGTTATCACTTTTTAATTTCGTGTATATAGATTAATTGATCTCTGTATAAATATAATAAATTTTAATAATCTGCAATTGTTTTCTTAATACACTTTTTGATGCATCGTGATCCGTCATACAAATTGTATACCTCCTGGACAGATTTGTTTTCTCATTATCAGGACGTTTAATGACTGTTTCATACTAAGAATAATTTGAAAAAATCTCAATTTGAAAATTTCGATGTTGTGTTTTTTTAAAAAAAAGGAACTTTAATCCGGGCATAATTTGTGCCTATTTTTATCAAAATCACCCTTTTCTCGTTGTGTCAATTACTATTTAACTAATCATAAAACATTATAGGAGGTTCTATACTATGCAACATATAAAATCACTGTTGCTATTTTCCATAATTGCAATGGCTGCGATTATGATCAGTAGCTGTCAGGAAAGTCCTACAACAATGACACAAGATAAACAGCTAAATCAGTCATTGGACAAATTCACTTTGCCTGCAGGTGCAACAATTGATAATGCCACATTGTATGTTTATGCTGTCAGTGCCGTACCGAATAACAATACGGTTTATGCACATAATATCACCAGCGACTGGGATGAATGTGTTGTTACCTGGAATTTGTTCAATAACTCATTCGACCCCACAGTCGTCGGCTCATATATAAATAATGTATCACCCGGGTGGAGATCCGTCGATATTACCAGTCTCGCCGCCGGTTGGGCGGATGGAAGTATTACGAATTATGGTGTATTATTAGGTGAAAACACCGATGATCCAGGGTATACTTTTTGATGTTGAGTACGATAGCCGTGAAAATACACACTCACCATATCTTGAAATTACTTATACTTACAATGGTTACAAACCACTGTCATGTGATGTCCCGATTGCTGATGTATACGTTTGGCAGTTAAATCCAACTACCAATTATTGTACGTCGATCCTCATCTTTATACCGGAACACTATCGGTAAACCAGAAAAAGTATTCATTATTGAAATTTGAGTTTGAAACACCTCCTCCTAGCGGCGGCTGCACACTTACTCCAGGATACTGGAAGACACACTCCCAATACGGTCCTGCTCCATACAATGATACCTGGGCAATTATTGGCGAAAATACTACATTCTTTTTAAGCGGACAATCTTATTTCGATGTATTGAATACATCTCCTGCAGGCAACGCATATTATATTCTTTCTTTTCAGTATATTGCCGCACAGCTCAACTTCCTGAATGGCGCTGACCCGACAGATGCCCAGGATGCTTTTGATCAGGCTACGACATTATTTAACACCTATACACCTGCTCAAATTGGAGCATTGAAAGGCAGTAATGCAACCCGTCAGTTGTTTATCAGCCTTGGAACAACACTTGATAACTATAACAACGGGCTTATCGGTCCGGGTCACTGTGATGATTAATTGAGTTAGTTATTTAGTTCTTACATCATACTTATTAAAAAAAGGCTGTCTCTACGAGGCAGCCTTTTTCTTTGTGACATTTATTACACCAACTATCCGGATTAATCTTTGATTATTTTATCCAGAATGTTTATAAGCATTTTTGAGGATATGCCATCAACTAATAATGATCCAGCGAATGTTATAGATGAAGCGGAAAACAACATTCCATGTTCTGCAGTTTTTTCCCTTAAAATCATGTCTGCCCCGCCCCTTTTATTATTCATACCTTTTGCGATCAGCATAATATCTTTAGGGGCAGTACTGGTTAACTTATCCGTCTCCCAGCCTGACCCCCCCAGACCGGTTAGTTTTGTTAATCCCGGGCTTGAAGCAGGATTTGATTCAAATTTCCGCCTACTATCAACCGTAGGCTGATTCAAGGAATTATCCGCGAAAATATCCCCTTTATGAATGTTTAATCCTTTGAAAACCCAGTGTTCCGGTTTTATTACTTTATATGGAGCACAGGTACCATAACCGCGCATATCAAAACGGACGCCGATTAATTCGCTTTCATCAGATACTGTTTCTGAGAACCTTAAACTAACACATCGGAGGCTTCCGTCTTCAAAATATTCTATTTCGCGGTATATGGAGTTGCCGGATAGGTTTAATATTGATCCCCCCGAGTAAAAATAATTTTTAAGACCCTTAAACATCTCTTTTGACCAGTACTCACAATGAGAACTTAATATAAAAGCCTTGTAATTTCTAAGGAGAGCCGGATCATTATGCAATTCAAATCCGCTTACAATATCATAATCATAATTATTTTCCTCCAGCCAGGCTAATAAGCGCCATTCACTGGCAGCGAGATGACTTGTAAAGGGTTCTTTAGGATCATCGTCTTCAATACTGCAATCAGGATGAGGCCTTTTTATAGATAATCTTTTGAACTGGGAATTTGAAGGGGAATCTTCCATTGTTATAGGGAATTTTTTTCTAAGGATTTTTTTTGTCTGATTCTTTATGGACTCCGGCATATATTTTATCCAAAAAGAACGTAAAGCATCGCTTTTATTTTCCTGGTTTATAACTTCAAAATCTCTGTAACGGCTCCTGCCTCCCCAGATATTATACGTCTGCCAGTTATTAGAACTGACAAGGACTAATAATTTAGATTTTTTTCCATATTCAGATGCTTTCGTTGTTACAGCAAAGGTCAAAAAATAGGGAGAAGCGTTCTCAATCTGAGGAAGAAGTTTTAAAGAATAGAGACCGGGGGCTGAAGAATCAGGAATAGTATATTCAAAAGAAATATTCCAATTCAATCCCTCCTCGACAAAAAAATCATCAGGCACCTGCTGGATTATGGGAGGAAATTTACCAACTTCTTTAATTACACTATTGTTTTTACCATGTCGAATTAGAACAGCCTGGAACTCTGATGATGAATTAATACAGGCTTTTATAGTCTCCCCGGGCTTAAAGGACATTCGATTTTGATAACCTATTAAAGTATCCTCCAAGAGCCTGATAACAGCAGGCAGACCTCCGTTAAGCTGGACTTTCTTTTTATTAAAACCATCTTTCTCTAAGATTATGTGATCAAGGCTTTCTAAATCCTGCAGCTTAAAATATCCTTTTGTATCAGAGAAGATGTTGTATAATGATTTTCCTGATTTATTAACTGAAGTGATTTTTACATTTGCAATGGAATCGCAAAGGAAAGCACTTTTAATAGAAAAGTTATTTTTCATTAATTATTTACAAGTTAAGATATAAAATGGCAAGTATTTAGTTCCTGATCATAATCATTAGAGGTATCTCAAAGCTTTATTCTAAAGTAAACAATTATATAAATAATCCAATTTTAACTGTTGTTATTTACTTTTGGTTTTAATGAACTTATTAAATGGTCTAATCCCAAGGCC
>CAWIUG010000057.1:0-19302 GCA_963839165.1 uncultured Bacteroidota bacterium
GCTCTTTATATATATAACAATATAGTGTGGCAGCAAGGAGGAGTGAAAGCGATCTCGGTTGAATACCAGCAGGGTGATCCTGTTGACGCATATTTATACAATAATACAGTTGTATTAGATAACCCCGCAAATGTTATGTATCCTGTAGGTTTCTGGCCTGCCAGAATACACTCTAAAAATAATATTATGTATAGTGTAACTAATATATTTGTTTTTGCTGCCGATTCGCCCACAGATCCATCTGAAATTGATTATAATATATATAGAAACATATCAGATGAAGTCATCAGATATGATGGAGATTATTATAGCTGGAATAGTTGGAAGGCATTAACAGGTTCACCTGATAGCCATTCATATCATTCAACAACAAATAATTATCCCGATTTTACAAATATAACAAACGGTGATTTTACATTACAACCCGGAAGTCCTGCAGTTGGATCAGGCACAAATTTACAGAGCGAAATTCAGGGTTGGGGAATAGAGGGAGTAGAGTGGAAAGATATAAACGGAATTCCGAGGACCAGTAACCCAAGTATAGGTGCTTATGAGGTAGCACAAGGCGGAGGGGAGGAGGAAACAATCCACCAAGTCAGCCTACAGAACCGGTACCTGCAAACGGATCATTAAATCAGTTAATAAGCTCAACATTAAGCTGGAGCTGCTCAGATCCGAACGGAGATCCACTGACATATGATATCTATTTCGGGACAGCAAATAATCCACCGCTGATATCAAGCAACCAATCGAATACAAGTTATAACCCGGGAGTGTTGGATAATAACACAACTTATTACTGGCAGATAGTTGCAAAGGATAACCAGGGAGCTACGACGGCAGGACCTGTATGGAATTTCTCAACTGAAGCGACAGGCAGCGGTGGGGATATCACTCCACCCGAAGTGCAGAGCGCTGAAATATTAGATTCGGTTTCTTTAAAGATAATATTTTCAGAGCCGCTCGATCAGTCAACTGCACAAAATATAAGCAACTATTCTATTACAAATAATGTTGATGTAATTTCTGCTTCGTTATCCGGTTCAGAAGTTACTTTGACAACAATACCCCATTCTACGGGAACATATACAGTTACCGTAATAAATGTTGAAGACCTTGCAGGCAATCCGATCGTACCGCCCAACAATACAGCTGATTATGAATACGCTGCAAATTCATATTCGGTAAGGGCTGAAATTAAAGTTATCCTGGAAGGTCCGTATACTGACAGTTTAATGGCAACGACTCTTTCCGAGAATTCCCTGATTCCATTAACGCAGCCATATTCAGGACTGCCATGGTCTTATGATGGTAATGAAAGCGTAAGTGAGATACCGGCTAACATAGTTGACTGGATTTTACTGGAACTCAGGACAGGTACAGGGGCAACCACGGTTGTCAGCAGACGGGCTGCACTTCTGCGAAGTGATGGAATTGCTCTTGATACGGATGGTCAGCCAGGAATCACTTTCCCCGGCATTGAAAGCGGCGAGTATTATATCGTAGTATTCCACCGCAATCACCTTGCTATTATGTCTAAAAACCCTGTGCTGTTAACCGGGACAACCAACCTATATGATTTTACGTTCTCAGAAGATCAGTCATATGGGGATCAGCCCATGAAACCACTTGGAAACGGAAAATATGGATTATATGCTGCTGACGGCAATGCCAACGGAAGTATTAATAACTCAGATTATAATAGTATATGGAAAAAAGAAAATGGTTCCGCCGGTTATGCGAAAGGAGATTTTGATTTGAATGGAGGCGTAACAATAGCTGACAGAAATTCAAAATGGAAACCGAATAACGGTCATGTTACCCGGGTTCCGATGAATTAATTCTTATATTTAATTTAAAGCAAAAGCCGTCTTAGGTTATGGAACCAAGACGGCTTTGTTAATACAAGAGGTTCTTATTTTAAAAGCAACATTTTCTTAGTTTCAACGAATGATTTCCCTGAGGGGGAATCTGCCTGGATCCTGTAGAAATAAACGCCTGAACTCAGTGCTGAAGCATTAAACTGAAGTTTATGGTAGCCAGCATCTTTATATCCATCAACAATAACCTTGACCTGCTGACCAACGGCATTAAACAGGGCGATTCTTACCTGACCAGAATGGGGAAGTCCGTATATAATAGAAGTTGACGGATTAAATGGATTAGGATAATTCTGCATCAGAGTGTAAGTCTTAGGGGTCTGATTCAGTATTTCCTCAACCCCGTTAGGATTAGTAATGGTAAAATTATCATTTGAGAAATCAAAATCATTATTACTTGCAAGACTTGTAACCTTTATTTTGTAATCGGTGCCGTTCTGCACACCATTGTCAATAGTCCATAAATAAAAACCATTGCTTGGTGTTGTATCAATGATTGTAGTATAAAACAGCCCTCCTTTGTAGAGTTCAATCTTAACAGGTGCATAAATGGAATCTGTCCAGACTATCGAGTTTTCAGTTCCTGCCTGAAATGTCTCCCCACCATTGGGACTAGAGATGGTAATTATATTCTTTGCTATGCTGAAATCAGCATCGGACATGTCATAATCATTATTGCTGCCGAGACTTGTTACTTTAACTCTATAATCATTGCCTGATTCAGCTGCATTAACAGACCATGCATAGTAACCATCACTTGCGGTCGTATCTACGATAGTGGAATAGAACACTCCTCCTTTATAGAGTTCGATTTTAACAGGTACAAAAATATTATCTGTCCAAACTATTCCGTAAGAGCTTGAAGTTTCCCAGTTTTCTCCCCCGTTAGGGGTTGTTAATGTAATTTCACTCTTAGTAATAGTAAAATTATTATCTGAAAAATCAAAAACACCGCTGTTTGTCAGATCTGTTATTTTAACCTTGTAATCATTGCCTGATTCAGCAGCATTGACAGACCAGGCGTAATACCCGTCACTTTGGGTTGTATCGACAATTGTCGAGTAGTAAACTCCTCCTTTGTAAAGTTCAATTTTAACAGGAGCTAGGATATCATCAGTCCAAACAATTCCATAAGAGGTTGAAGTTGTCCAGCTTTCCCCTCCGTTTGGGGATGTTATCGTGATAGATTGTGGAAAAAGGGATGAAATTGTAAATAAATTTATACAGAAGAAGAGGTAAATTGTCATTTTCATATAGCACTCCGATTTTAATAAATATCTATTGTTATTTTCCCCAAACTATAATATATTAACTACACTCTCTCGCACCCTATTATTAAAAATAGTCAATTAAGAAGGTTATCACTTTTTAATTGAGTGTATATAGATTAATTGAGCGTGTATAAATATAATAAATTTTAATAATCTGCAATTGTTATCTGAGTACATTGTTTGATGCATCGTGATCCATTATACAAAATGTATACCTTTTAGCTAGATTTCTTTTCTCCTAATTACGCGTTTAATGGCTGTTTCATACTAAGAATAATTTGAAAAAATCTCAATTTGAAATTTCCAATGTTGTGTTTTTTAAAAAAAAAGAACTTTAATCAAGGCATAATTTGTGTTTATTTTTGTAAAAATCACCCTTTTTTGTTGTGTCAATTTCTACTTAACTAATCATTAAATACTATAGGAGGTTCTATACTATGCATAAATTAAAATCACTGTTGCTATTTCCCATAATTGCAATGGTTGCAATTATGATCAGCAGTTGCCAGGAAAATCCCACCTCGATGACTCAGGAAATTCAATCCTCGTCGTCACTTACATAAATTTACTCTACCAGCTGGAGCTGTAATTCGATTCAGCTAAATTTTATATTTATTGTTATGATCCCAAAAGTCATCTTGTAACCGTTCACGATATTGTAAACGACTGGGATGAATATACGGTTAACTGGGACAATTTTGGTTCGGCTTTTAATCCTGCCTATGTTGATTCATTCAGGAACTATTTGGGGTCACCTGGATGGAAAACTGCTGACGTTTCAAGTTTAGTTAGCGACTGGTTTTCGGGAGGAAATAATTATGGTCTTTTACTCAAAGAAACTCAAGTATATACCGGTTATCTTCTGGACGATCATATTACCACAGTAGAGAATATAATAGTGCTTCTTATTCTCCCTACCTAGAAATTTTCTACACATTAAATGGTAACGTGGAGAGTGATACCACGAGGGACATTGCCGATACTTTCATCTGGCAGTTAGAGCATATACAAAATTATGGGGCCAGATACTATACTTTACACTGGAACCGCGAACCCTCCTAATCAGTTGAAATATACTTTAGTCAAATTTGATCTTGACGTAGCTCCACCGAGCGGCGGTGGATGCACACTTACACCAGGATACTGGAAGACACACTCCCAATACGGTCCTGCTCCCTACAATGATACCTGGGCAATTATTGGTGAAAATACTACATTCTTTTTAAGCGAACAGTCTTATTTCGATGTATTGAATACATCTCCTGCAGGTAACGCATATTATATTCTTTCTTTTCAGTATATTGCCGCACAGCTGAACTTCCTGAATGGGGCTGATCCGACAGATGCTCAAGATGCATTTGATCAGGCCACGACATTGTTTGAAACCTATACACCTGCGGAAATTGGGGCATTGCGTGGCAGTAATGCCACCCGTCAGCTCTTTATAAGCCTAGGAGGAACTCTTGGCAATTATAATAGCGGACTCATAGGTCCCGGTCACTGTGATGACTAATTAAGCTAATTCCCGCACTTTGATTAAAAAAGGCTGTCTTTATTGGACAGCCTTTTTTTTACCCTTCAGGGTTTACCGTTTATCTGAATTAATCTTTAATAATCTTATCAAGAACATTTGTCAATATTTTGGAAGAAATGTCATCAACTAAAAGTGTTCCGGCAAAAGTTATGGATGAAGCAGAAAACAGCAGGCCGTGTTCTGCAGATTTTTCCCGTATTATCATGTCTGCCCCGCCTCTTTTATTATTAATACCTTTTGCGATCAGCATAATATCTTTTGGGGCAGTACTGGTTAACTTATCCGTCTCCCAGCCTGACCCCCCCAGACCGGTTAGTTTTGTTAATCCCGGGCTTGAAGCAGGATTTGATTCAAATTTCCTCTTACTATCAGCAGTAGGCTGATTCAAGGAATTATCTGCGAAAATATCCCCTTTATGAATGTTTAATCCTTTGAAAACCCAGTGTTCCGGATTTATTATTTTATATGGTGCACAGGTACCATAGCCGCGCATATCAAATCGAACTCCGATCAGTTTGCTTTCATCCGCAACCGTTTCCGATAGTCTAAGACTTACACACCGAAGGCTGCCGTCAGCATAATACTCAATTTCCCGGTAGATAGAGTTGCCGGAGAGGTTTAATATCGATCCACCCGAGTAGAAATAATCATTAAGACCATCGTACATTTCTTTTGACCAATACTCACAATGAGAACTTAGTATAACAGCTTTGTAATATTTGAGAAGAGCAGGTTTATTATGCAGTTCAAATCCACTCACTATATCATAATTATAATTATTTTCTTCAAGCCAGGCTAATAACCGCCATTCACTCGCAGCAAGATGACTTGTAAAAGGTTCTCTCGGATCATCATCCTCGATACTGCAGTTAGGATGAGGTCTGTTAATAGATAATCTTTTGAACTGGGAATTAGAAGGCGAGTCTTCAATAGTTATAGGGAACTTTTTTCTCAAGATTTTTTTTGTCTGGTTTTTTATTGACTCAGGCATATATTTTATCCAAAAAGAACGTAATGCATCGCTTTTATTTTCCCGTATAATTACTTCAAAATCTCTATAGCGGCTTCTACCTCCCCAGATATTATACGTCTGCCAGTTATTAGAACTGACAAGGACTAACAGTTTCGATTTTTTTCCATATTCCGATGTTTTCGTTGTTACTGCAAAGGTTAAAAAATAAGGAGAGGCGTTCTCAATCTGAGGAATAAGTTTTAGTGAATACAGGCCTGGGGTCTGAAGAGTCAGGAATGGTATATTCAAAAGAAACATTCCAATTCAATCCCTTTTCAACAAAAAAATCATCAGGCACCTGCTGGATCATGGGAGGAAATTGTCCAAGTTCTTTTATTATACTATTGTTTTTACCGTGCCTGATTAAAACAGCAGTGAACTCAGATGATGAATTAATATAGGCTTTTATAGTTTCCCCGGGCTTATAGGCCATTCTATTCTGATAACCTATTAATATTATCTTCCAAGAGTCTGATAACAACAGGCTGACTTCCGTTAAGCTGAACTTTCTTTTTATTGAAGCCTTCTTTTTCTAAAATTATATGATCAAGGCTTTCTAAATCATGTAGCTCAAAATATCCTTTTGTTTCAGAGAAGATATTGGATAATGATTTTCCTGATTTATCAACTGAAGTAATTTTAACATTCGCAATTGGACTCACATAAGAATGCACTTTTAATATAAAAGGTATTTTTCATAGTCCGGAAAGTAAAATATTTTAAGATAAATTCATTATAATTAACTTATTTACAATGATTTTAGCAAAGTCTATTTGAAAAAAAGCCGTCTCAGCTAAAAAGTAAAGACGGCTTTATATATAAAATGGATGATATAAAATTATTTTAAGAGTAACATTTTCTTTGTTTCAACAAATAATTTCCCCGATAGGGAGAATCTGCCTGGATCCTGTAAAAATAAACACCTGAACTCAGTGCGGAAGCATTAAACTGAAGTTTATGGTAACCAGCATCCTTATAACCATCAAAAATCACCTTAACCTGCTGACCAACAGCATTAAACAAAACAATTCGTACCTGACCGGGATGGGGAAGTCCGTATATAATAGAAGTTGCCGGATTAAAGGGGTTAGGGTAATTCTGCATCAGGGTATAAGTCTTAGGGGTCTGATTTAATATTTCTTCAATCCCATTAGGATTAGTAATAGTAAAATTACCATCAGAAAAATCAAAATCATTATTACTTGCAAGACTCGTAACCTTTATTTTATAATCGCTGCCGTTCTGGACATCCTGGATATTCCACAGATAAAAGCCGCTGCTTGGAGTTGTATCAATTATAGTCGAATAAAACACGCCGCCTTTATATAATTCTATTTTAACAGGTGCAAAAATTGAATCCTCCCATACAATTGAATTATCAGTGCCTGTCTGCAGCGTCTCTCCGCCGTTAGGTCTGGAGATTGTAATTACATTCTTAGCTATGCTGAAATCAGCATCAGATATGTCATAATCATTATTACTGGCGAGACTTGTTACTTTTACTCTGTAATCATTACCTGATTCAGCTGCATCAACCGACCAAAGATAATATCCGTCACTTTGAGTTGTGTCGACAATGGTGGAAAAGAACGCCCCTCCTTTATACAACTCAATTTTGACAGGTGCGAATATATCATCTGTCCAGACTATACCGTACGAAGCAGAGGTTTCCCAGTTTTCTCCTCCATTGGGAGCAGTTACAGTAACCTGACTCTTGGTAATGGTGAAGTCATTATCCGAAAAATCGAAATCATTAGCACTTCCAAGGCTTGTTATCTTAACCCTGTAATCACTGCCTGAATCAGCCGCATTAACCGACCAGGCATAATACCCGTCACTTTGAGTTGTATCAGCAATAGTGGAGTAGTACACCCCTCCTTTATACAGCTCAATCTTAACCGGTGAGAAGATATTATCTGTCCAGACTATTCCATAAGAAGAGGAAGTCTGCCAGTTCTCCCCGCCATTTGGTGATGAAATGGTAATTTCACTTTTTGTTATGGTGAAATCGGCATCGGAAAAGTCAAAATCATTACTGCTTGCGAGACTTATAATCTTAATCCTGTAATCATTACCCGAATCAGCTGCATTAACCGTCCAGGCATAGTATCCGTCACTTGCTGTAGTATCTATAATAGTTGAATAAAATATCCCGCCTTTGTAAAGTTCCAGTTTAACAGGTCCCGAAATATTATCATTCCAGACAATTCCATAAACATTTGACGTAGTCCAGTTTTCTCCTCCGTTGGGAGAGGTTAATGTTATAACACTTTGTGTGATGCTGAAATTATTATCTGAAAAGTCAAAATCATTACTGCTTGCTAAACTGGTTATTTTAACTTTATAATCATTACCTGATTCGGAAGCATTCACCGACCAGAGGTAGTAGCCGTCGCTCTGTGTTGTATCAACAATAGTAGAAAAAAAAATTCCCCCTTTATAAAGTTCGATTTTAACCGGTCCTATGATATTATCCGTCCATACAATACCATAATCCGATGAGGTTTGCAGGTTCTCACCGCCGTTCGGGCTAGTGATATTTAACTGGCTTTTGAGTACTGAAAAATCGCCGTCTGAAAAATCAAAGACAGTTGTATCAGCAACATTGGTGATTTTTATTGTAAAATCATTCCCTGATTCTGCTACATTTGGTACCCATAAATAGTAGCCGTCACTTGGAGTTGATGACGTTATGGTAGAATTAAACGCCCCACCTTTATATAATTCAATTTTGACAGGACCAATAATATCATCTGTCCATGTTATTCCGTATGAATTAGAATTCTGCCAGTTTTCTCCCCCATTTGGACTCAATATAGTTACCTGCTGTGAAAAAATGGCTATATTTGCAGTAAAAAATATTAAATAAAATTTTGGAAGGAATTTCTTCATATTTTTAATCTCATTATTTTAGAAATTAAATACACTTCTATTACCTTTTTAACAGAAATTATTTTTCATTTTTTTTATATAAAAAAAATATAATCAAACATAATTCAAATAATCACATATACTTAATTCTGTTGAGTTCTTCTTTTATATATGTTTGTGCCAGTAAAGAATAAATGTCCGTATATTTTAGATTATTTTCTTTTATTACTTGTATATAATCAGTCAAGCTATATCTTGCATACCAAGCAAGAGGATGTGTATGGTATTTTTTTACTATCGCTTTTTCTCTTTTGTCATTCGTGATATTCTTGAATCCCTTTATCCTTTTGGAATTTATCTTAATAAATTCTCTGTAGTAATAGGGTAATATAGTTTAAATGACGCATTATAAAACCGTTCTTTAGCGTATTTAATTCGATGTTTTCTTCACCGGTGAGTTCAAGGTATAATTTATCTATAAAAGACGTGTGTAAATTTTCATTAACCTTATAAGCTAAAGGTACCCTTTCCCAAAACTGAATATATTCAAGATCCCAAAACGGTATTTGCCATTCATAACCCCAAAACTCATACACTCTAAGTGAGTTTATTATGAACTTCGCTTGTCTTTCAACCATATCCCAATATTCAAATGAACTAGCATTATCAGGAAATCTACGTACATCTCCTAACGTGAGTAGTATTCTTTTTTCAAATTTTTGCCTTAATTTCTCATCAATCTCTTTCAGATTTCTTAGACAATAATGAAACCGCAAAATTTTATTTAAAGTTAATTTTCGGTTCGGAGTTTTATTAGTATAAAGCTTTCGATTCATATAATATCTACTACGATTACCTGCCAGAAGGTCAGCTGAATGTCCAGGTACAAAAATACTATCAGGTTTTATAAGGCCTTTTATTTTTAATTCCCAAACAGCAGGCCAATCCTGATCATGGACAACTGAGCAATAGTTACCGGCAAATTTCCAGTATTCTTTTCTTTCTGCAGAATTAAACCATCTAAACCATTTTGAATGAGTATATGGTATAAACTCCCAATGCATTTTTAATTTCTTAGCTATTTTATTACTGATTATGGACTCGTAATTTTTGAATGCCCCATACGAAAACGTCAAAACATTGTCATATTTCAATAACTTTAACATCAATACAATAAGGCGGGAATCATAACCTCCACTTAATGGGATTATAAGTGTACGTCCGTCTGCTATCTCTATTAGTCGTTTAAAGATATGAACAAGAGTCTGCCTATAATTATTTATCAATTCTAATTTACTTATTTTATTGTCATACTCATGATGGCTTTGAAAATACATTATTTTTTGTAATTTAACATGATTCAACTCATTTGAAAAAATTAGAACCTCACCAGCTTGGAGTTGTTTGACATTTGGATAGAGAGTATCTGAACCCGTAACATAACCAGTGAAAAGAAATTCTTCTTTGGCTATTAAATCAAATTCCGAATCTTCAATCTGATTTCTTACCCATTCCGCACTATCACTTAAGAAAAAATCAGATCCTTTTTGTCCATAAAAAATAGGGATACTTCGTAGTCTATCGACTGCGGCTAATATTTGGTTGCCATTATTGCGAACAATAAGGTATGAGCCATTTAATTGTTCAATACCAGTCACAAATTGTATTTCCGTTGACCAGGAAGATATGAGCTCTAATAATTCATTATTTCTAAATAATATTTCCTGATAATAAGCATGACCGCAAACAATGCAACTTGATGATTTTGCATACTTACGATACTTGCCATACTCCAATGATAAATTGAACATGAATTTTACTTTGTCTCATTAAATATTTTTAGATGCAAATAAATCACAAATTATTCAAACCGCACTCAAAATTATTTCTTATTTATTGAAGGAACAATAAAGGAGATAAAAAAATCATATTCTCTTAACACGACTAAAAGAACTAAATATACCAAGATAAATAGAATAACTTTAATTATTAATGATAAAATTAATATCTTAATTGTTACAAAAGACACAAGTATAAAGTTTAATATAAATATTCCTATGCTAATAATAATTCCTGGATATAATAATGTGAAAAAATTCGTCATGGTTTTTCTAAATGACCGAACTATTAACAAATAATATCTTTGAAAAAAGTTTATAATAAATGCTAAAATCAGCATAAATGAAACCACGTAGATACTTTTTCCAATAAATACCCCTACTAAAACAGCCAGTATAGTTATTAAGGAAGAAAAAAGTCCTGCAGAAAATAAATAATTAGTCTTGCCTAAAACTTGAAAAATTGATCCTGCACTAACATAAACCATCTGAATCCCTACAGTTAATGCAAGTAGTTTAAAGGCAGGGATGGTTGCCTGCCATTGATTACCATACATGATTGTGACAATCTCTTTCGCTGAAAAAAAAAGTAAAATTGATAATGGAAAGCCAATTAACGATAGGAATTTTACAATTTTACTGTAAACATTATATATCAATTCCGGATTATCCTGGTGAATAGCCAAGACGGGATGTAGTACCGGTGTAATCACTTGTGTAAGGCTGCTGATAGGCATTAACATAAGTTTATAAGCTCTATCATAGTAACCTAGGCTTACCGGACCTAAAATTTTTCCAATTAGAAGGTTATCTGCGTTTCTGGAAAAATAGTTTACAACGCTAAATAAAAATTGATATAAAGAATAACTAAAGATTTCTTTTACGACATTTAAGTGAATACTTCTCGTAAATTTTAATCCGGATAATCTAAAATCGATCAAAAATAATAAAATCGATACGAGTATACTTCTATAGATAATAGAATAATAACTAAAACCATCATATGCGAGAAAAATTGCAAATACTCCTGCAATAATTTCAACAGCGACTTTTCTTATCCCAATTGCTTTAAATTTTTTTTCTCTGGAGAGCATAGCTGAGGGGACGGTATTAATGGTATTAAAGAATAGTGAAAAAGATAGTAGTGCGGAAATTTTTATATATACATTATTATCATAGAAATCCGCAATGAAATATCCGGAAAAGTAAAATAATATGGCGACAAATAGCCCGACAAATGCTGTTATTACGAATAAAGAGAAGAAATCTTTATTCGTAAACCCTCTTTTCTGAATGACACCTACACCTAACCCAGAATCGCTTATGATGAAAAAAAAATTGGTAAATACAGTTACAATTGCTACAACTCCAAACTCTTTAGGAGAAAGCAACCTCGCAAGAATTGCTGTAATAACTATATGACTGAAAATCTCAGAATATTTAAATATAAAAACATAAAAAGCACCTGACCTGATTTCTCGATTAATATTCAATGGTCTTTGTTATCTTAAATAAAGATGATAAAACAGTGAATATATTTTATTTTGAGGCTCATTGAAAAAATCCTGTGAGTATTATTCTAAATTGATTTATTAGAACAAGAAAAATTACCAGTGATATTTACTCTTTGTAGTATGACTTTATAATCTTTTTATTTTATCAAAAACTTTTATGGGGACTCTTATCACTATAAAAAAGGTAAAATATTTAATCATTCTAAAATATTTTATATATAAAATTTTATTTAGCTGTGTGGGGGTTAAAAAACCAAATCTTGTAATATAAAATGCATCAGGGATTTCTTTCCAAAGAGGGAAATTAAACATAATGTTACTTTTTTCTGACACAAAATGATAATGCAAAAAATCCTTCCATTTTGGAAACTTAGACTCACCGGGATTTTCAATGAATATGCGGCCATATTTATAACCCAAGATCATGTTCCTACCTATAGATTCTTTTATCAAATCACCAAAATGCACCCTTATACCATTCAAGAGATTAGAATTTCTTAGAATATGAGTGAAACTAATAATACTGCATCGAGGTCGTAAATATATTTGCCATCCTTTAGCTCATTTAATAATGTTTTATCAGTATTTTTAATTGTGCCCGTTTCGCAAAACCTATAAAGCTTTTTGCTGGAAAAAACCTCTTGCCAATCAGGACTTTGCATGAATAAATTATTAACTTGATAGCAAGTTTTAAAAAGAGCAAATGAGCCGGATAACCAGTACTTACGAACAGAGATTATATCATACACATTTAGTAATTCTTGAGTTATAAAATTGTTAAGATCGCCAAGAATTAAATCAATATCGATCATTCCCCAGTAATCATATCCAGAAATAAAATTCTGGAAAATCAGACCATAAGCGGGTTTAAAATCAACAATTTTATAGTAGCTGTTAAAAGTTGGTTGAACCCCAGTATTTTTATAAATAAGGTCCTTTAATTCATCTAATGAATAGTCAATCTTATTTACATTATCAGGGAGTGTAGAATTTAAATCAAGATCAGTTATAAATATAAAATTAAAGTTTTTATTAAAAGCTTCTGATTTCAGAAATAAATTTAAATAAATGGGTACACTGCCATATAACGGAATAAGAAAACATATTTTTTTGTTTAAATTCATACTAATCATGTTAATAAGTTTTATTGATTTGATAATATGAGTATGATGTTCTTAAATAAAAAAACATAAAAATAAATGTTGTTATACTTTTAGGCTGAAATAAAGTTGATTCAGTAAGGTTTGTAACCAATATTGAAATAAGCGCTAGTAAAGCAATATTATCGAAAGTTATTAATGCTCGTTTTATATAAGTATATATTATCAATAATATTGGAAAAAGTCCACTTATACCAAGTTGTACAGCAATCTAGGAAACCATTATGGGCAGTATTAACTCTTATACTATTATCAAAGAATAATTTTTTGACATGTGAACTTCCCATAATCCAATATGCGTCATATCCATACCCTAAAAAGATGTGTTCTCTAAAGTCATTGAATAAAGAAGGCCAAAAAAGAGTTCTACCAGTCAGGGTCAGATCTTTTCCAAATAATCCAGTAATCAAAATAAATTCTTGTCTAAATAAGAAAAAAAATAGTAATAGAGTTATTACTGAGAAGGACAGCATAAAAAGCAAAACAAATCTTTTTAATTTAAGTACTTTAAATAAATTCTCCATTGCAAAAATTAAACCCGCCAAAATCAGAATAAATAAAATAATGATCGCCGTTGAGCTTCCTGCCATAATTACCAAAACAATACTTGCCATTGTAATAAAGTAGTTCCAAATATTTTTAACGGTTCTTCTGTTCAATTTGTAAAGTAGTAGTGATAACAATAAACTTAGTATTCCCATTTGAGCCAATCCATTTTTGTTATCATGAATACCACGCCATGTACCAAAATTTGGATCAATTGCCTGTGGTAAAATCAAGCATACAAATAGACTAACTAGTAAATATAGTGTAACAATAATTCTTACAATCTTTAATAATATTCTATAATCGCAAAATAGTAGAGAACTGGATACAGTAACATATAATATTAAAATCTGGAAAGCTCTTTTTGATGTGACAAAGCTATCAAAGGACCAAATTATACTGATAATACATATCCCTATAAAAAGAGCAAGGTATTTTTCTTTTTTTACAAATAACCAGAGATTATTTATTTGTGGTATGATTACTGTCAGAGAGGTAACAAAAATAAAAAGGAAGAGAATTTGATTTACTATATCACCATCACTACTAACCTGATAGTATAACTCGCTTTTAGTTTGCCAGGGAAGTCCCGTTCCAAACACTAAGAAAAATAATAATAATGTAAAATTAAGATAAAGAATCCTTTCCTTATTAAATAGTATCTCAAATAATTTGTTTGAATTCTCTACGGAACTATCAATCATTGAAATTCGATTCCCGGTATATTCTAAATAAAAATTCGAATAAAAAACAATTAAATAATTAGGATCTAATTTTATACATTATCTTTTAATATTAGCCCAATTAAATATTCATAATACTTATTCATATTTATTCTGGTGCTCCATAAATAACTCTTGAGACGATTAGCAAGATTTGTGCCTAGAAATAAACTGATAACATTGTAAAGATACTTTTGTTGAGGAGATATAATTTACCTCCCAACTCTAGTATTTTTAACTCATTTCGTCTTATCACCGATTTATTATAAAAGTAAAAGTGATCAATGAATCTTTGTAAAAACATAATTGCAGCTTTTCTGGTTGTCTCACTATCTTCAAATTTAAGTAGTGTATCAATACACATAATATTTGCAGAATTTAAAGACTCAAAGGAAAACGCTGAATGTATATTGCTAACACTATTAAGGTTTCCCTTTCTATAATAACTAATAGCATCATCATCATATTTGATTAATTGGGATTTGGTAATTACTCTGATAAAATATTCGCCATCTTGGTTTTTTAGTAAATTATCATTCCAAGGTCCTGCCTAGCTTAGTTAATTTTCTGCTGACTAGCCAGGCACTTGGTGTCATAAAGTAACCTTTACTAAAATGAAGTATTATCCAATCTCTGGGTGCAAGGTCTTTCCACAAAGGAGTTCTATCAAATCTTGCCTTCTTTAACCTCGAATAAAACGAACCCCACCTTCCAGAATGTAATATTAAGGAGTTATAACTTAGTTCACTTTTCAACAATTGACTTTCGATTTTTTGAGGATGAAGAATATCATCTGCATCCAACCATTGAATATAATCGCCCTGAGCGAATGATAATGACAGATTTCTTGCTGCACAAGCTCCTTTATTGCTTTGTGAAATTACCTTTAAGTTCTTAGATTCAAAGTTCTTTGCAATTTTAAGTGTCTCATCTGTAGAACCATCATCAACGATAATTATTTCTTTATTATCCCAGGTTTGGGCGAGAGCAGATAATATTGTATTATTTATCCATCTCTCGGCGTTATGTACAGGGATGCATATTGAGACTAAAGGATTTTTGGAAGTCATTTTTTACTGTTTTTTATTTCTTAAGACTAGAGTATATTCACTTTCCCCAATGAGATTAAAAGTAATGATTTTTAGAAAAATCACAATAAACCTTAACATACTGTATAATAATATGGACTTATTACGAAACGAATTGGAAACCCAATTGCTTGATAGAAGTGCATCAGTCGAATGATCTAGTTCACACTTAAATCCATAAGAATTAGCTCTTTTAATCACAGCATTTTTTGACATCCTGAATCTTAGAAAAGTTTTGAAGGGGGCTGTATCCTCTTTCCCTGCATTTGGCAACTTGTAAATTCTTCGATATATAAATACATGAAACCAGTGAGGAGTAAATTTTGTAACCAAACCTTTTACAGATAGTGGGTCAGGAGAAGATAGGACAGCAATTCCATCTCTCTTAATAGCCCCAAATAAATTATTTAGAGCTTGATTTGGTTTTGACAAATGTTCAAGTACATCTATACACATTATAATATCATATTGATCGACTTGAAGTTTATAAGTTTGGAGATCTCCTAATATCTTCTCATTGACATTTTCATTCCTTTCAAGTTGCTTACTTGAGATATCTATTCCCGTGATATGAAAATTACTTCCAAATTCAAATCTACTCAATGAACCGCATCCGGCTTCTAATACATATACAGTCCCATTTATATTCTTGAATGAGTTGATAATATTTTGAACTTCTTGGTTTCGATTCATAATAATTCCTCTAAAGTTTATTTTATTCAATAATACAAGATGATTTAATAAAGGTTTTTAATTTTGTGAGTTAAACTTCTAATTTTACCAACCGAAGCACCAACCATAATAAAATACTTAATATTTTTCTGTTTTGAAAAGGTGGTTATGGAGTATAAAAATATGGAGGTTAAGAATATAATAATAGTTTTGAAATAAAAATGTTTAGATTTTTTTTTATTATTTAATAATTCCCTTCTCATAAATGCTTGCCCACCTCTTAAAGCCCTATTAAACAGGTATTTTTTATTGCCACGATCAAGCGGGATATCTTCATAAGTTATAGCTTCCTTGCTCACGATAAATCTTGCGCCCTTTAATGCAAGCCTTTCAAATAAATGACTATCTTCACCACCGGTCAAACCAAAATCAGGATCAAATGGACCGGGTTCACTCTTAAGAATTTCTGCTTTAATCAGAGCATTTGTCGTGAAATAAAATAAAGCTTTAGTTCCGGTTCCACCCACCGGACTGAAATAAAATTCTCTATTCTGAAAATGTGGCTGAATTTTTTCATCAAATACAGGTTCAACATAACCAAAAACTCCATCAGCTTTATATTTAATTAATGATCAAATAAGTTTTTTATCCATGATTCTGAGGCTGTTTCATCATCATCAATAAAACAGATATATCTACCAGAGGTATTTTCCACACATTTATTGCGTGCAAGACTAATATTCTTTTCAGGCTCAACCAGATATTTATAATAAATTTTTTCTGAATTGGTAAACTTTTTAATTATTGGCCGAGCACTTGCTATAGGATTATTATCTGTAATAACTATTTCTAACTTAATCTCAGGGGGAAGATCCTGCCTGTTCAGACTAATTAAAAGATTCTCAAGAAGAATTTCTCTTTTATACGTCGCAATACAGACGGAAATTATTATCTCACTTCCCGGATTCATTGGTAATTGATCAGAAATCTCTTTTATTTTCAACTCTGATTTAATTAATTTTAAATCATTTTCCCATTTTGAACGGATATTGTTCCTTAGTTCCAGTATATTTTTATCAAGTTCATCCTTTTTTTTAATAAATTTTTCAATTCCCGCTGCAACCATTTCCGGAATAATTTCGATGAGTACCATTTTATCGTCAAATAACGATTTATTGGTAATGTTGTTATTAGATATGAAGGGAACTCCAGCACCAACAGCTTCCATCAAAGCAAACTGCTGAACATCATCCCTTGTAGATAACGAAATAACCCCCATGGAATTGACCATTAATTGAGCGTAATTCTCATTAGATACGAAACCCAAAAATTCTATTCCAGCATCATTTTTATATTCTTCATATAGGGAGTTCTTCTTACGGAAGTTACCCGTAAGCCTGAATAATACATTATCATTGTTGTTTTTCTTAAATAATCTGATTCCCTCAAGAAGTATTTCCATTGGTTCATCTCCGGCGAAGGTGGAGACTACTAAAAAATAGGGATCTGCATTTATCGTTGGTGGTTTCTGTTTATCAAATTCAGACAATTTTGAGTTTAATATCCTAAAGTTAATACCGGTATAAGTTTTATCATTTTTCAACCTTTCCAGCAACTGGTAATTATGGACCGTTATGATATCCGCATTCCGTAAAGCCCATTTATGAAGGGGAAATGAACCCCACGGAGAGGCAAATGCACCGTTATGAGAGTCGGCAACAACCTTAAAATTTAATATTCGCTTCAAAGAGACTGAGATAATAACAGCAATGGGGACGGGATTTTGAACAATTACACATCCGGGATGCGAACTAATAATAATAGTTAAAGTCTTAAAACTCTTATATAGATAATCTGCAGCAAAGAATATTTTCCATATTAAACCTCTGGTAATTATCAGATCATTGATATAATGAATATCAGCATGAAACGAATTACCCAGAAGCTGAGAATGCGGATTATATGATTGCCAGCTAATTAATATTATTTTTTTATTTCTGATCATTTATTTCGTAAATATTTTAGAATTAATCTGTTATTTTACTTGTTTGAGAACCGGTTTAATTCAATCGTTGTTTATTCCACCACTCCTGGTATAATATTTCTTCTTCAATAAGTTTTTGTATCAAATCATCAAATGTTATACTATAATTCCAGTTCAATTCCGCCCTTGCTTTTGAAGGATTACCATAGCTGATTTCAAGTTCTACAGGACGGTAAAGATTTTCGTCAAACTTAATATATTTTTCAGGCTCCAGGTCCAGTTGAATGAATACTTTTTCAATAAATTGCTGTAAGGTATTAGCTTCGCCAGTACAGATTATGTAATCTCCGGGTTTTTCGACATTCAGCATCTTCCACATTACCTTTATGTATTCGGGAGCGTATCCCCAGTCGCGTCTTATAGAAGTATTTCCCACTCTCAATACATCGAGTTCGTTACTTTTAATTTTTAAAGCAGATGAAATTATTTTTTTAGTCACAAAGTTCGGTCTTCTTAGTACAGATTCATGGTCGAAAAGTATCCCGCTTGAAATAAACAAACCATAAGCTTCACGGTAATTTACAGAAATCCAGTGTGAAGCAGCTTTTGAAATTGCATATGGACTGGCAGGATGTATAATGAAGTTTTCATCAATAGGAAGAGTATTCTTGTCAACATTGCCATACATCTCACTGCTGGATGATTGATAAAATTTTATATCCTTTTTCATAATTCTAATAGCTTCGAGAATATTTGCAACCGAGATAATATTAAACTCAAGGGTTCCGATCGGCTGCTCAAAGGATAATCCAACAGAACTCTGAGCCGCAAGATTATAAAATTCATCAGGCTGATATTTTTCAAGAAGTCTGACTATATTTGAAAGATCAAAGACATTTGCTTCAACAAGCTCAACATTGTTCTCAATTCCGAGGAAACTTAATCCGTTAAGTTTCCCCTGCTGCAGACTCCTGGTAATGCCGATAACTCTATAATCCTTACCCAGCAGAAATTTGCTGAGGTAGGCACCATCCTGTCCTGTTATTCCTGTTATTATTGCAGTTTTCATAAAATTAAAATTTATTTTCTATGCGCAATAAGTTTTTTAATTATATCGATATACTTAGCACTCATTATATTCCAAGAGAATCTTAGTATATCTTCATATGCGAACTTCGCCATTTCTTCCCTCAATCTAGGGTTATTACGT
>CAWIUG010000058.1:0-27615 GCA_963839165.1 uncultured Bacteroidota bacterium
ACATTGTTATCCTTTTATCCATAAAAATAAAAGTTGATTATTTTAGCAAAATACCCTAAATAGGTAATTTATTAAAATAAATTATAATAAATATAACACAAATGAATCTCCTTAAAAAGTGACTTATAACAAGGGTAAGAAAATAATTCTTCATCCGCAACTAAACCTTTTCAACTTTAATTTTTTATTAACTATTATTGTAGGATTCTAATTTAATAAGAACTCAGCTAGCGAGCTAGAAATAAAATTTAAAAATGTGAAATTAGATGTTCTTTTAACTGACGGGGACTATAAAAACACTTATGCAATCCTTAGAGCTCTCAAGAGTGAGGGATTAAAGGTGGGAATATTAATTCACAAATACTTATCCATTTCGGCCTTTTCAAAGTTAGTAGATAAACGTTTTTTTATAAAAGTAGATATTAGTGAAAATCCTTCAAATTATTATGCTATACTGAGAAATATTTTGATTAAAAATGAAATTTCAGTTTTTCTCCCGGTAGGCAACATCTCTTACAATTTTGCTGCCTTATATAAAAAAAAGTTAGAAAAATATTGTAAAGTTCCAGTTGTTGATGATCAAATTATGTCACTTGCTCAAGATAAATCAAAAACATTTGAATTTGCTCGCAAGTTAGGGATTCCGATTCCTAAAACTTTTTGGTTGAAGAACAATAATGATCTTTTAAACATTGTTAACCAAATTGATTATCCAAGCGTTTTGAAAAAAACAAATTATAGTGAGAGTGGGGTGGTGTATTGTAACAATAAATACGAACTGACTAACGCTTTTGATGAGGTAATGGCAAAAAAAAGAGAACACGATAGTTATCCCATAATCCAGGAATATATAACCGGAACAGGGACAGGATATTACGGCATCTACGATCATGGAAAGTGTATGGGCTATTTGCGTGCATGAAAGAGTTTAATGAATTTCCTATTACAGGAGGGGCAAGTACCTTAGCAAAAAGCACTTATTCGAGTGATCTTAGAGAGATGGGGGACAAATTGCTAAGCGCTTTAAACTGGCATGGCGTGGCAATGGTTGAATTTAAACGCGATTCGTCGACCGGGCAACTGAAATTAATGGAAATTAATCCAAAATTCTGGGGATCATTTGAGCTCAGTTATAAAGCCGGTATAAATTTTGCATACCTGGCTTATCTCGTAGCTCTACAACAGGAAACACCGGATTCTTCGTACAAAAATGACATTTATTTCAGATGGACGATACCACATGATCTGGTATGGTACAAATGTGCTTCTTCAAAACAGAGAGAAGAATTCAGAGAATTAAAAAAGAAAGTGAAGATTTATTCAAATATTCATTGGGACGATCCGCTCCCTGTTTTATTTAACCTATCATTTACAATTTATAAAATATTGAAAGAAAAAAAATATCCACATGGATATATCAAATAAAAAAATAGCGTTTCATATACATACAAAATATTCAAGCGATTGTAATTCAGAACCTGACCAGGTAGTAGATACTCTGTTTCAAAATGGGATTGATGTCGCAATAATAACTGATCATAATACAATAGAAGGAGCTGTTGAAGCAAAAATTTATGCAGAAAAAAAGTATAAAAATAAATTCCAGGTTATTGTAGGTGAAGAGGTTTTAAGCGATATTGGTGATATCATTGGATTTCCTGTCGGGAAAGAAATTCCCTATGATAATTACCAAGCAGTAATTTCGAAAATGAAAGAACAGCAGGCAAAAATTTGTCTGCCGCATCCATATAAATCTCATGACTTATTTCTTATACACGAAGAAAAATTTATTTCAGAATTTGATTTTATTGAGGTTTTCAACTCACGCATTAATGACAAATTAAATAGTTATGCTGAAAGATTGTGCCGTAAGTTTGAAAAAGTTCCGATGATTGGCATTGACGCACATACTATAGAAGATCTGGATAATTGTTACGTCATTTATAATAAAGAAATGCAGATAATTGATTCTTTGAAAAAAGCAACACGAATCAGAAACATCAGGAAAAGTCAAATTATCAATGCTAAGAAAAAGAACAAGCGCTTAGATATAATAAAATATCAACTATTGAGCATGATTAATAAATAACCGTGAGCTGTCCTATGTTAAAGATACTATGTTCAGAAAAAAACCTTCCTGAAAAAAACTACATATTTGATATCGTCTTTAATGAATTTCTGGGGATCGAATACGAACTTATTATTAAACCAGAAGAGAAGAACTATATAATTGAACTTGAAAATCATCACAGGATTATTTTAAAGGATTATTTCTGGAACCAAATTAAAGGGGATGCTCTTTCATATCTTAACCAGAATTTTTTGCCAACGAGTGTAAAATATTCAAAAAACCCCTACACCTACGAAGAAGATTTCCCGGTGTTATATGGTGATCCTGAGGTAAAAAAGGAAGGTGATACAATTACCAGTTCAATAGATATTTTTGCAATAATTTATTTTTTTCTTAGCCGCTGGGAAGAATATATTTCAGATGAGCGGGATTTTGCCGGGAGGTTCAAATATGAGAATTCTATTTCTGCAAAATTTAATTTGCTTCGAAGACCAGTCGTAAATGAGGCGATTGAGTTTCTATGGAATATGCTTTTAAGTATTGGTTATACAGGTTCAAGAAAGGTATACAAATTCAGACCAATAATTTCTCACGATATTGATCAGCCAATACGGCTTTCCAGTTTCAAAATGTTAATAAAGGCATCAGGCAAAACCATAATTAAACACCGAAACTTTCCTGATGCTATGTATTATTCAATTATTTATCCTATAAATAAAATAACTCCCCGATATGATCTTGCTAATTCCTATGAATTTCTAATGGATGCTTCAGATTCAATCGGTGTCCAGTCTTATTTTAATTTTCAAAGTTCAATAAAAACTAATTATGATTGGGGATATAATGTAGATTCACGATTTATTAAGAATATATTGAAAAAAATAAAAAGCAGGGACCATATAATCGGATTTCATCCTGGATTTTATACCATAGATGATCAGGTTCTATGGAAGGAACAGTATGATAAATTATGCGGCATTGCTGAAATGAAGATTAGGCATGGAAGGCAACACTATCTGCGCTTTCGAGCTCCCTATACATGGCAATACTGGGAGGATAATGGAATGGAGACAGATTCTACATTAGGATATGCTGAAAAAGAAGGTTTTCGTTGTGGAACGTGTTATGAATATAGTGTATATAATTTCCTTACCAGGAAGAAATTAAAATTAAAAGAAACTCCGTTATTAGTGATGGATGTGACTTTAATGGGATATCAAAACTATACTAATAAGAATATATTTTTCGATGCATTCAATTCCATAGTGAATACTGTAAAAAAGTATAAGGGGGACTTTGTTTTTCTATGGCATAACTCAGCCTTTGACAGGTCAATTTATACAAAAGATTTTTATAGTCAGCTTATTTCAGTGTTATCAAATTAATATACCTTATTATTTTGGATATTGTTCAAAGACTTAAGCAGGTCAAAATATTTATTCCTGATATATTCCGAAGAAAAAATCCTGAATTCTCCTGCCGTTTGCATTTCATTAATTTTCTCTCTATAGTACACATGATTTATCTTAAGATCCCTTATACCATTTTCAATTGAAGATACTGAATACGGATTTACCGCAGGGCCTATATTTTCAAAAATCCCATCGAATCCCAGACAGTCTTTTGAGTATAAAATCGGGGTTCCGTTAAGCAGGGATTCGGCATAAACCATTCCGAATGATTCACTAAGGCTTGGCATAAGGAAAGCCGTGGCAGAGGCATAATAAATATCCATTTCTGAATTTGGAATATTCCCTTTAAATATTATTTTGTCATTTATTCCAAGCTGATTCACCCATCTTTTTACCAGTGGCAGGTAATCACCGTCGCCTATAATCATAAGTTTAAATTGGGAATCATTTAAATGCTTTACAGCTTTTAATAACCTTTTAAGGTTCTTTCTTTCTACAATATTTTTTTTCATCCACATAGCTGTCAGATAATTCCCACTCTGAGGAGTATAATGGTCAGGTATGATTTGCCTTTCGATTATATTAGGGATGAATTCAAGTTTATCTTTGACGTGCTCATTAAAAAATTTTTCTCCCAGTCTTTTCCTTAGAACCTTAACGATGAAAGGGATAAGAAAAATTATTTTATCGCACCTCTCTAATACAGGCTTGAAGTACCGGATTAAATCAAATCTCCTTTTAAAATGTCCATGCGTCAGTCTGTCTTATAGTCAGAATTAATTTTGTATTAAATCTTATTGCGAGCTTGTAAGCAATATAGCCCTCAAAAGTGATTTTATGAGCATGTATTATATCAGTGGCTCTTATATCAAAAATTCCTTGTTTATCTGCCTGTAATATTTTTTTATAGGCTCTGTTAAGACTGTGGATAAAAAAAAAGCCGTAAGGCAACCCGAAAGAATTAACCATTAAATGATTAGTATCCCTTGGAATCACAAACTCTTTTTTAAAATCAACTACCCTTTGCAGATCAATAATCTTAACATCTGCAATTGTCTTCGTTTGATTGATTATATCGCTGACTGCTGTAGTGACAGGCATATTTTTTCTAGGTCTCAAATCGTATGATAAATGTAATAATCGGGTCATTTTTTCTCATCTCCATCAATTTCTCCATAATTTATTGTTGTAAACAGTGCCAGGTAGGAAAAAGTATATAAGACCCCGTTTGGAATATTTGGTCTGATCAGAGTGGATTCTGTCAGGTTGACCACTAGAGCGGCAATGACAAGCCACTTCCAGAAATAACCATTTTTCATTCTTCTAAGGTTAACAAAGTAATTAACTGCAGTTGCTAAAAATAAAAACAATCCAATCAGACCGGTTTCATTAAGAATATCGAGATATCCGTTGTGCGCCTGAAAGGGTATCCATATGTAAGTCTGGTATAGTTCCTGCATTTGCATACTATCCATTACCCAAAAACCCTGAAAACCGCAGCCCAGGAGAAGATGTGTCTTTGCGTACTGATATACGTCATGCCATAAATCAGTTCTACCTGTCAAGGTAAGGTTTTTTCCTGTTTCACCGACAATTTCGGATAATAAGGTTGGTGCAAGGAAAAGTAATAAAGCAATAAATATTACCACAAAAACGCCGGTAACAACTGATACACTGCGTCCGAGTCTTGCTGGTGCAAATTGTTTATCAAAATATTGAGCTGCCAGTAACCCTATGATTAAAAGCAATGTTAGTAAGGAGGTAACGCTACTGGAGCCAATAAATAAGATCAGAGCCATAATTAACATTACAGCAAAAAAGATTTTTTGCTTTAATGAAGAAATAGTTATGAAGTGTGTAAAAAACAGAATTGAAATCAGACTCATTTGTCCCAGATGATTTTTTGAAGCAGCCAGACCCCGCCAGGCTCCAAAATCTTCTTTTGCCCCGGGAACGACAGGTATAGAGACCAAAGAGACAAATACATATGCTGTTAGCAAAAATTTAAAATATTTAAATATATCGTCGGCAGATCGGATATGTGCCAACACAGCAAGAAATACTGTATAAGTTGTAATATACTGAAACAATCTTTTAAAAGAAATAAAGGGGTAATCAGACCAGAATAATGTTAAAGAACACCACAATATAAAAATAAAAAATAATTTTTCTTTCCTTATAAGAGAAATTACGAATTGCCATTTTGGTATAAGAGCAAAAATTGAAGTTAAAAAAAGTACGGAAAAAACAATCTGATTAATAATATTGGATGTGCCTATTTCATCAACATCCTGAATATGCTCCTGAAAAGGTAATGATGTCCCGTAAATTGTAAAGAACATATATAGAAAAAAAGAAATGTTTGCAATAATGTAAAAAGAAGAAAGTCTTTCACTTTTATTTTCTATAGTAACACCATATTCGCCGGGATTTTCAAATACTTTCATATAACTCTTTAGTTTTTTTTGCTATTGCTGTCCAGGAAAATTTATTTTTATTCAATTCCGAAATATTTTTGCTCATTCTTTCCACACATTCATAATTATTAAAAGCATAAATAATCTTCTCAGCAAATTCTTTGGGATCCTGGGATTTTACAATGTAACCTGTTTCATTGTCAATTATAACCTCTTCAAAATCTCCCACGTTAGTTGCAATTATTGGCTTATTAAAAGAATAAGCAAGATGGACCACACCGCTATGATCGATTTTTTTATAGGGAAGAACGACAAAATCTGCAGCCTTGAAGTATGATTCGACTTCCTCTTTAGGGATGAAATTGAAATTGACAATTATGTTATTTTGATGTCCAATCGAATCAATCATTTTCATATATTCTTGTGCTTCTTTTTCAGAAGCCGGGGCACCACCAATTATCAGGAAAATATTTCTTTCTGCATTTAACACTATCTTCATAGAATCAATTAATAAATCCAGTCCTTTATAATCTCTAATCTGCCCAAAAAAAAGTAATACTTTATCATTATCTTTCAAATTAAATTTTTGACGGGCATTGTGATGTGATATCGGATTATCATTCACATAAAAATCAAAATTACCATGAGGTATGACATGAAGCTTATTTGAAGGAAGGTTATAATATTTCAGCAGATTCTTTTTTGTTGTTTCCGAATGTATAATAATTTTATTTACAGTTTTATAAAGCAAATAATATAAGTAATAGTCATATTTCTTTTTGTCATGAGGGAAAATATTATGTGCGGTGTAAACTATCCGGATCCCCAATAATCTTAATAAAATTATTAAAAGTATATCTGACTTTAGTCTTAAAAATTGAAAGTGAACAATTCTTTTTTTTGTTAATAATACCAGATTTGTAGTTTTATAAAGAAATTTAAAATAATTAAAGACCTTACCGAATTTATTTTTACTATTATCTTTTGGAGGCATCCACTTTTTTATTTCAAACCCGCCTACATCGTTAAATATACGGTTTGCAGGAGAAATAAACACAATATTTATTTTTTCATTATATAGAGCATTTGCAAGACAAACTGTATAATCATTGCCCATCAAGGCATCAACTAAAATTAAATTCATTATATGGATTTGTTTAATATAGGGATGTATTTTTTAACATTCTTAAAAATAGACTTTACTTCCCCGACAAATATGTAATTTAATACAACATATAAAGCAAGAGATACAATTTTTAATATTAAGGGAGTTATTCCATTTAATATAAAATAGAAGGTAAGTCCTGAAACAATAAGCACAATCATAGGCTGAAGGAAGTTAAACAATTTAATCCTGAGCTCTAGTTTTTTGAGGTAATAATAATATTGAAGTAAAGAAAAAACATTCATTATAATAAGGGCATAAACAGCGCCGATAAATCCCACCATAGGGATAAATAGGAGAGCGCCCCCCAGGCTTATCATACTGGTAAAAATATTAACTTTCATTGGAATTTCAGGATGTCCCGAAGATAAAATTGAATATCCCATAATATTAGCGAGGGTTCTAAGCTGAAAGTTAAACATCATCAGCACAAATGCCGTATAGATATTCAAATATTTTTCTGAAAATAAAATTGTAATAATTTCTTTTCCCAGAATGAGTGAAGAAAAAACCAGAACCCCTAGGGAAACTGAGATTACAGCCAGGGATTTATTTATTAATCTCAGAGCTGATTCCTTATCACCTCTAGATAAGAGGGAGGAAATGCTCGGGAAATAAACAAGCATAAAGGAAGCTGTTATTTTTCTTAAGGCTGTCGGTACCTTGCTTGAAACATCATAATAAGCAACATAAACAGGAGTAAGTAAAATCCCGATTACAAAAGTATTTGAACTATTATATACTATGGTAAATATGTTATTCAAATATACCGGCAAAGTAAACTTTATAATCTTTCTATAAATTTCAGGTTTAAAATGAAAATCAATTAAACTTTTCATTGGGGCGGAAAGAGGTATTAAAACAATGGCGAAAATTGTTGTAAGGATTTCGACCAGGATCAGATTATTAAATGAAAAAACAGAGAAATATATAATTAAAACAATTGAAAGTACCCGGACAAAAGCAGCAACTGTTTGAGTAATAGCATACTTCCTAAATAAATTCAGTCCCTGGAGCAAGTTATATAATACGTCCCTGAAAGATCCGAGAAATATTAAAACTGTAATAGGAAAAGCCAAATTAACTAAATTTTTATCGAATAACTGAAGAATCATTTGGCTGAAAAAATAAAATATCAGGCAAAAGAAGATTGTTGTTAAAAATTTAATTACAAGCAGCGGAAATAAAACCTTATCTGTCTTTTCCTCATCCCTTGTAATAAACTGAACTAAAGTTATCTCTAATCCAAAACTTCCCAAAGTATTAAATAAATATGTAATTACCAAGATAAGGGAATAAAGTCCAAATTCCTTTACTTCCATCGTCCTGGTCAAAATTGTAATACTCAAAAAATTAAAGAGCATCCCTATGATCTGACCAATAGAGCTTGCAGTTACACCTTTAAGGAATTTTCTCTTAAATGTGCTATCCATTAAACTATCTATAAAATCCTCTTTCAGCTTTAGGGATTAAAAATCGTTGTGCAGGGTAAAAGAATAAATTTCAATTAATATGCCATTAAAAATTAACTAATATTAGTCAATTAAATAATGTAAATAATAAAAAAAGTTGTTTTATAATGAGATATTGATCATTTCAGGATTTCCGGAGTGTGTCAATCAAATTTAAGCTCACATAATGTAATTAAAATATTATAGAATAAAGCTAAATAAGTTGAATAAGATTTTATTCTTCCACAAAGGAAGACCATTTATTCATAATCAAATATTTATAAAATAAGCGAAAAAAAAGGTATTGAATGGCTTTGTTATTTTGTATCCTTATATAAACTAAGAACTTAATTTAGATCAATGATACCTTTAAAGGGACCTTTTAAAGTTTTACTTAAATTTAGTATTGACACCTTTTGTGATTTTCAATAAGTTTATAGTAAGAAAATTCAGAGAATATTTAATGTGGTGGGATAAGTTGAAAGAGTGTTGTGCTTCACCTTTCATATTTAATTTTGATTCTTTAGTCTTTGAATCAGAAAATCCATCAAAAATATATATTAGAAATTTATTCTAATACTGCGGTATTGCCCTTATTGTTGAAGAAGGCTTTTGTTGAAGGAATATTCCAGAGGTGGAACAAAAGTTAATTAAGGAGATCCGTTTTAACGGATAATTAAAAAGTCTTCTGAGACTAAGGAGTGGGCATTTGGATAGTTACTTAAGGAAAATCCTTAACGTAATTCGTATATTCCGGTTTATTGAATTATTAACATCCGAACCCGGATCAAACAGACCGGTGTCGAAGGATAATATTGTTAATGCCATGACTGAAAAACCAGCCGGCATGAAAGCATTACTTATCCCTGGTGATAATTCAGTCCTGCCCTTTCATAATCCCTTTATATCAGAACTAAATATTTCGTTAAGAAAATTAATATGAGATTCAAATCTATAAATAAGCATACCCATACGAGAAGAATTCACGAGTTTCAGAAATGGATGACGGCATCTGAGGGGATGCTG
Organism: uncultured Bacteroidota bacterium; assembly: GCA_963839165.1. Taxonomy (GTDB): domain Bacteria; phylum Bacteroidota; class Ignavibacteria; order Ignavibacteriales; family Ignavibacteriaceae; genus DATFVA01. The sequence continues at coordinate 9,543 of CAWIUG010000058.1, forward strand.
TTACCATAAATTTGATATGAATGGTATCATTTCAGAAAATTGACATATCAGCAATTGATATAAAACGGGGAACAGAATAAGTGCAATGAAAATTATTTGTTAGGCTTTGTGTTATTTGTTGTGAACTCAGTAATGAATTTAACCGTCGGAGAAATCTGAAGATTATAAAGTAAGGATGGATAAGGATGATTCTGCTTTATGTGAATCTTTCCAAATATCCTGATAAAAAGCCTGACCGGTTTTAGGTGTATACACTCTGAAGTTCAGGATCGGGAATATTAATTAGTATATCTATAAATAAACTTAGAGAAGGAGTGAGTGTATGTTGAAGAAACTGCCGGCAGTACTATTTTTATTTGTCCTAATTGGAGTTACTAGTTCCTGTATTTGGGACAATCCATTACGTTGATAAAAATGCAAACGGAAGTAACAATGGATCGAGCTGGACTAATGCCTGGGAAAGTTTCGATGTGATAAATTGGGGGAATATAAATCCTGGAGATATTATTTATATATCCGGGGGTCTGACTCTACTATTTACCATGAAACACTTAACATAGGTAAAAGTGGAACTATCGGAAACCGGATAGTAATTATAAAAGCTACGGATTTGGGTCATAATGGAAAAGTTATTATCGATGGAAAGGGTATAAGAAGCAATCGGTCGAAGTTAATGGAAAATCATATGTCTCAGTTACAAAGGGATTTATTGTAAAAAAGACAATCGAAGGGTCAATCGATATCAGATATTCCGACCATGTTGTCGTCGAGTATTGTAAAGCTACTGTGACTGGGAGGGCTGGTGTTTATATTAAGACAAAATACTAACACCGTAGTAAGAAATTGTACATATAGTAACAGGAAGCTTTGTCATTACACAAACTGACGGAATCTACTCACAATTAAATACAAATAATATCTACCATAATAATTATATAGTAGTTAACAATAGCGAACCTACTGGACATGATGACTGCATACAGTCTTACCAAGATAACAATCTTAAAATTTACTCCAACTACCTGGAGCAGCATAATGCAAAGACTTCCAATGCACAGGGTATCTATGCGACTACCCCATTGGGAGGCACTTTCAATTTCTACAATAATATTGTCAATATGACGGTTTCGGGGAGTAATGGCATTACCTTTAGAAGACTTTAGGTACAGGTACTGTGAAGATGATAGGTAATACTGCTTACGGGGAGAACTGCGCAACTTTGCTTCAAACCACCGAAACTCCAGATCCGCTTATAAAGAATAATGTAATTTATTCAGGATCCTCAGCTTATGGCGCAAGATTGATAAATTGGAACGGAAATCCCTCAAACATAGATAATAATATAATTTTTGTTCCAAATTCCGCAAATGTATGGAGTATAAACGGAGATTCCAAGAACATGGAATCAATGGAAAGCTTTAGGGTTTGATATTCATGGAAAAAATGCGAATCCAAAGTTTAAAAATATAACAATGAAGAGATTTCTCGCTACAACCGAAATCTCCCGGAGTCGATGCAGGACAACTATAGGAAGCCCCTATAATGTAGATATTATGGGACTAAGCAGACCCCAAGGACAAAATTTTGATATGGGTGCTTATGAGTATAGTTCAAACTATCTGATACAACATCACCTGAGATAACAGGAGCTTCATTGGTAAACGCACCAAAGTTGTCATAAATTTTTCTGAAGCAATGGAACAAAGTAGTGCACAAAATTCTCAAATTATAATATAAATAATGGTATTACAGTGTAATGCAGCTGTGCTTTCAACCGATGGTAAAAAAGCTACTCTAACAACAAGTGCTCATTCGAATGGCCAGGATTATGTAGTCACTGTTAAATAATGTAAAAGATCTTGCGGGAAATATTATTTCCCCTGTGGGAATTCGGCAGGGTACAGTTTTTTTAACAATCAACCCCCACCTCAATTAGTGGGAGCTTCATTGACAGGGAGAACAAAATTGACTGTTACTTTTTCAGAAGAAATGAATCAGACTTCCATTGAAAATATCTCAATTATAGATTAAATTGGAGAGTTACTATAAAAAGTGTTTCTGTTGAATCCTGGGAATAAAAGTGTTATGCTTATTACCACTACTGAATCACCCGGGAAATGTATACATTAACAGTAAACAATGTTAAAGATATTGCCGGCAATTTAATCGATCCGCAAAGAAATACAACTCAATACTGGTTCAGCCATAATAACAGGTATCCGATAATTGGGGCAACTGCACAATGGTACCAGGATTATACTCCGCTTAAAGCTATCGATGGAAATCCGGATATCCTTCTTCACAATCAAGATGGGGCGGTGTTCTGACACTCCCTGATTCAATAACCTTCAACCTCGATGAAATTTATTCAATAGCTGAAATCCATCTATCTTTTTTTAGATGGGATTTAGGTAGAGAATATAACTATTCAGTGTACATTTCACATGATGATAATAGTGGACACAAGTTGTAAATAATAAAGTTTCAGTACTGAGTGAATGGACAAATGATGCTTTCACACCCATCAAAGGAAAATTCATAAAATTGGTTTTATTAAACTGCAATGAAAGTGAGTTTGCGGGATTGTGGGAAGCTGAAATTCTAGGCCCCGATCTGAACGGCGGAATAGAAGTTGAAGCAGGAGTTGGTAACCCCTCAGAATTCCATCCTTGGTCAGAATTATCCGAATCCGTTTAATCCTACCACGAATATTAAATTTAACATACCTACAGATCAGTGGGTAAAGATTAATATTTACAATACCTTGGGCAGCTTGTCGCAACACTTACCGATAATTTCTATCCTGCGGGAAACTATAATATTGCTTTTAATGCAACAAATCTTCCTTCAGGTGTATATATATATCGACTTGAATCGAAATCCTTAACGGATTCTAAGAAAATGATTCTTATGAAATGAGCGCCAAGCAAAGCTATATTGTATCTATTTGGATGAAATGTTCCAAATATGGTAAAACTCTACAGCCATATAGTGAGGAGTCAATGAATAATCGGAAACGAATATTCATTAAGCGACTCGACAAAGTAACCTATAGGGTGCAACACAAATGCTCAGGTTGCAATGGAAATGAACGCACAGGTAGCCTCGTAAAAATCAAGACTGGGATGGACGAGCCTTTATTTCATAGGCGAAGTCAGAATTCTATACCAAAAGTAGAGAAAAGCGGTTTATGGAGCATCCCCGGGGTATTAGCGGTGACATGAGCAGAAAGATGCAGTATGGAACTTGGGAGACCCTCGCCGATAGAAAAGGCTTATCCTATAAGGAAGCGAAATGGATAGGAGTCGGCAGGGAGTCGGATGAGTCCATAGTACCGATGATGCCGTGAAAGATAACACTATAGGAGGGAAGGGACTCTGCTGAATAATAGCTTACAAAGAGAAGACGTAAGCATGTATTGCGAAAGCTAACAAGCATCAAAGGTCAGGAAACTTGGAGTAAGCAATCTTGCAAAGCGAGATAAGTATTCAGGAAAGCCGTATGAGGGAAAACCTCAAGTACGGTTTGAGGAGGGTTCAAGGGAAACAGGCTAATGCGTGAGTACTGCGCCCTTGTCCTCTTCTACGATCCCTGATAACTCTTCCCAGGACTGCCAAAATTCCCCGGCAGATCATGAGGACGGCCTTTTATACCTTAAGCCACTTGTAATAATTACTTAAAAGAGAAGAAAGATTTGGAGAAAAAACTTATCATTTTATAATGAATCACATTTTCAAGGGGGGTACATTTATCTGATAATATTTTACCTCGAGTTTGAAATATTGTTCATTTAAATGCTTAAATAGTCAGAATCGGAGGAGCCACCAGATGAAAATTCATTCATACTATAAACTAACTTCAATCGATTGTTTTTATTTCTTACAGATAGATTTTGGGAAGCTGCCAATTACTACGTTAAATAAAAATGCAAACAAAAGACTAAACAAGCTGGAAACAGCATAGGCAAATGCATGGGAAAGTTTCGTGCTATAAACTGGGGAACAATAAGTCAGGAGATAATATGTACATCTCTTGGCGGAATTGATTCCACTGTCTATAATGAGACTTTATATATTCAAAAAAGCGGTACAGTTGATAATCCCATTTTGATGACCAAAGGAGGCGATCCAGTCACAATGGAAGAGTAGTGGTAGATGCTCAAAATAATCTTTCTTATTGTGTAAACTTTGAAGGTTCGCAATATGTAACATTGATCATCTTTACCTGAATTGATCTGCAACTGTGGGAATGTTAGGGTGAGAGCTTGAGTAACAATGCTAGTACAATATTCCAATTTTTATATTCACAAAGCTACATCTGGGATTGATTTTTAAGAGCTTCATATTGCTAAATTCTTTATAATACGGCTACAACTTCTCTTATAATCTCAGGAGGACAAAGAGATTTTATCCAATCTACTGCCGGCGGAAATAATGAGTACGCTTATAACTATATTCAGATAAAAAATGAAAAGGAATCTGACCATACAGATTGTTTTCAGTTTTATAGTATGACCGGCGACTGCCTGCTCCACGATAATTTTTTGTGGCAGGATAATCATAAAACAAATAATGCCCAAGGAATATATATGACAACAAGTAATATTAGACTTACTTGTTATAATAATATTATTTATTTCCCTTATGCGAAACACGGGTTATCGATAAATAATGGAAATACCTATAGCGGCACGATGACAGCTTATAATAATACGTTATACGGTGGAGCCGGAGCTGTTGAATCGCAAATGTGGTTTCAGAATGGCGTTAATAATGTAATTCTTAAAAACAATATTTCTTATTCTGCTAACCCAAATGTGGTTCCCTTATTTTTCGGAGTAGCTACTTTGGGAAGTACAATAGATTATAATTTATTGTATAATGCATCATCAACTGTTGTATATAATGGGTCAGGAAAAACCTGAGTCAATGGCAGTCAATGGGCTATGATGCTCATAGCTTTAACTGCAATCCTATATTTAATAATGTTGCCAATCATTGATTTTACAGTTTCAAATAATTCCAATGCGGTTGATCATGGTCCTGAACCTGAACCCACCATTTAATATTTCATCATAATGGAATAATCAGACCTTATGGTATCGTCTCCGATATGGGCGCATTTGAATTTGAAGATGTCCTACCTGACGTCACACCTCCTGTTGTAAGAGGTGCAACAATTACAAATCAGACAACTTTAGTTGTCAATTTCTCGGAAGCGATTGATCAAAACAGTGCGGAGAATACTTCAAATTATAGCATAGATAATGGCATCAGCGTAAGCAATGCTTTATTATCGGCAGACAGCAATCATGTTATCTTGACAACCACTGCACACAATTTTAATGAACAGTATATTGTAACAGTAAACAATGTGACAGACCTTGCCGGTAATGTGGTTAACCCTCAGGCAAATACAGCGGGATATCTGCTACAGGGTGATACAACATCCCCTGAGGTAACGGATGCAGAATTATCAAATGCCACAACATTAATGGTAAATTTTTCTGAAGCAATTGAGCAAACCAGCGCAGAAAATATTTCACATTACAGTATAAATAACGGAATAACAATTAACGATGCGGTGCTTTCAACCGATGGGAAAAAAGTAACCCTCACGACCACACCGCATACAAGCGGTCAGGATTATATATTAACTGTCAATAATGTTACCGACTTGGCTGGTAATATAATTGCATCATGAGGTGATACGGCAGGGTACAGTTTTTTTAATGATTCGATTCCACCGCAGCTAAGATGTGCTTCATTGTCTGGGACAAAAACGGTCATTGTTGTCTTTTCCGAGAGAATCGATCAGAAATCTGCTGAAGATGTGAATAATTATAGTATGCGATAACGGAATTTCATTGATCTCTGCTACAATATTATGCGGTGATACTATTGTCAGCCTAAGACGTCCCAGCATTCTGCTGGAATCATATATACACTTCACAGTGAATAATATAAAGGATCTTGCCGGAAATATTATTTCGCATGATTTTAATACTGAGGAATATCAAAAAGTAAATGGTGGTGGAGGAAAACATAAAGTCGATCCAAGTCAGGCGTCTGCACAGTGGTTCCAGGAATATGAACCAGGTTTGTCAATCGATGGAAATTTTGATACTACATCAACATCAAGATGGGCAGGAATTTTAGTTATGCCGGATTCGATAATTTTCGACTTAGATGAAATAAGTTATATAAGTGAAACTCAATTTTCATTCTTCAGATGGGCATTCGGAAGGATATATCATTACTCGGTTCAAATTTCAATTGATAATGTTCACTGGACAGAAATTTTAACGGATATGTCTTCATCTGTATCTGAATGGACTATAAATGATTTTGAACCTGTCCAGTCACGTTACATTAAATTAATTGCCATCAGCAGCAACGAGAGTGATTATGCCGGGTTCTGGGAAGCGCAATTTTTCGGTCCGAATCAAGCAACTGAGACAGTTGAAAGTCCAAGTGTGCCTGCTTATTTCGAGCTTGAACAGAATTATCCAAACCCGTTTAACCCGACAACCACAATACAATTTAGTCTGCCGTCAGACCGACATGTTATCGATAAACGTTTACAATATAGTCGGTGAGCAGATGAAAGAACTTGTAAACCAGGATTACGTTCCAGGAAGCTACAATATTGAATTTGATGCAGCTGGTCTACCTTCAGGAATGTATATATACCGTCTGCAGACAAAGACATTTACAGAGATTAAGAAAATGGTACTGCTGAAATGACGAAAGTAGTCAATCATGGTAGATTGTTAGTTGGTTGGCTATTTTAAGTATTAGAGTTTGAAAAGAAGTCTTGAAGGGAAACGATTAAGAAAATTAATGTAAAAGCCACGGGCTTAATTTTGAGACCGTGGCTTTTTCAATTAAAGAAAATAGTAATAAAATCGGAAGGTAAATAACTATACCCAGCAAGAAGATTAATCCGTTTCCAACAGAAAAATGCTAGTATGTAATTTACAGCACAATACGACAAAGTTCTTTATAAATTTTGGTGAAATAAAAACATTTATACTAAATTTGTAATGTTACCATTAACTCATTTTTAGACTATAATTGATTAGAGCAGGGGAGCCTGGTCAATAATTTATTCAGCAATTTAATAATATTATTTATGGGCCAATCTTTGCGCAATAAATGACTCAGACCAATTTAATGAATTAGACTTTTGATAAGAGTTTTTCTCATCGGGAAAATAAGAGGAAAGTTTCATGCAGATTTACTTTATTCAAAAGTTATGCGTTAAAATTCATCCTGAAGAAAATAAAACATCAATAATGGAATCCATGGAGTTTTCTGGGTAAATGAAGATGACACTATTATTATGTATAAAAATGTGATAAAATTTTGGTTTTATTGCACCACATTTAATTTAAATAGTTGAATTCAAAATCCTCATTTATGAATAAGTATAATTTAATTTTAAATAAAAATATAAGGAAGAATATGAGTGGAAATAAAGCTACAAACATTACCTGGCATAAAGGAAGCATTTCAAAAGAAGACAGAGCAAGGTTAAGCGGACATAAAGGTGTATGTCTCTGGTATACAGGACTTTCAGCAAGCGGTAAATCAACTATCGCAATGAAAGTTGAGGAAAAATTATTTGAAAGAGGAATGAGAACTTTTGTCCTGGATGGTGATAATATCAGACATGGATTAAATAAAAACCTTGGCTTTTCACCCAAGACCGAGCTGAGAATATCAGGAGAATAGGTGAAGTATCTAAATTATTTGTAGATGCCGGAACAATTGTTGGAACTGCATTTATTTCCCCATACAGAGAAGACAGGGATAATGTAAGAAAACTATATGAAAAAGGAGAATTCGTAGAGATATATATTAAAGCAGAACTTGAGACCTGTGAAGAGCGAGACCCTAAGGGACTATACAAGAAAGCACTTGCCGGTGAGATTAAAGAATTTACTGGGATATCCGCACCATATGAAGAACCCTTAAATCCCGAATTAGTTGTAAATACTACTGAAGAAACAGATGTTGATAAAAATGCGGATAAAGTTATTAACTATCTAACATTAAATGGCTACCTTTTATCCAGAGAAGAAAATAGCGACAGGAACTGAGTGAAGTAGCAAATTAGGATTCGTTTTGATAAATTCTGAGTTGCAGAAAATGAATGTTCAAATTAAATGATGGATGGAATTATAATAAATGTTTGAATCGAATAATGCTAAATACAGGAGTTATTTATGAGTAATTTAATACAACCGCATGGATCAGATAATTGAATCCATTTTTATATATAAATAAAGATGAGCGATTATGCCTTGCAAAAGAAGCCGAGAATTTACTATTCGGTGATAATTAGCTCTGCTGCGGCAGCAAATGCAGTAATGCTTGGCGGAGGATATTTTAATCCTTTAACCGGATATATGAATGCGGCCGATGCTTTAAGTATTGCTGAAAATATGAAAACTACAATCAGGAGTATTCTGGCCCATTCCCATTTTGAATTTGCTAAAAGATATTATCGAAAATAAAAGGATACAAAACGGATTGCACTTCGCGATCCAAATGTGGATGGAAATCCTGTTATTGCAATTCAGGAAGTGGAGTGCTATAGAAAAGTTTTCAGATGAACAGATGAAATTTATGACTGAAAAAGATTTTCCGTACTACAGATTCCGCTCATCCTGGTGTAATCGGCATTTAATTCTGTGGGCAAATTTGCGGTATCAGGACCAATAAAGGTTCTTAACTTTTCATATTTCGAAACCGAGTTTTCGGATACATTTCAGAACAGCTTACCAGATCCGTGAAGAAATGGAAAAACTTGGGATGGAAAAAGTTGTGGCATTTCAAACACGCAATCCAATGCACAGCGCACACGAAGAATTATGCAGAATGGCATTTGAAAGACTTGAAGCAGATGGAATTTTAATTCATATGCTTCTCGGTAAATTAAAAGCAGGGGATATACCTGCAGACGTAAGAGATGCAGCCATACATAGAATGGTTGAAGTTTATTTTACACCCGGAACTGTTTTAATAACCGGATATGGTTTTGATATGATTATATGCGGGACCAAGGGAAGCAGTGCTTCATGCAATATTCCGCCAGAACAGCGGCTGTTCGCATTTGATTGTCGGACGGGATCATGCAGGAGTGGGTTCCTACTACGGCGGTTTCGATGCGCAGAAAATTTTCCATGAAGAAGTACCTGAAGATGCACTAAAAATTAAAATATTCGAGGCGGACCATACGGCATATTCGAAAAAACTCAACCAGGTAGTGATGATGCGTGATTACCCGGATCATACAAAGAATGATTACATAATACTATCTGGTACCAAAGTCCGTGAAATACTATCGAAAGGTGAAGATTGCCCCCGGAATTTTCAAGACCGGAAGTAGCGGAAATTATTGATGAAATACTATATGGATATGGGGGTTAACAGTAAAACGTAGAATCATAGGGGGTAACAAAATTGTTTTCGATTGACACGAAACGCAGAATCAGTCAATCGTTTCTCTGTTAAGAAGAATTACCATTCGCCCACAATAAATAATTAGGTAACATTTAAGATAAAATATAACTAGTATTTATGTATAAAGAAACTCATATACGATCTGTAATTAAAGCTATAACCTGGCGAATGCCCTTGCCACGATGACAACAATGTCACTTAGTTTATATATTCATTGGAGATATGACTCTTGCTCTCTCCGTAGGCGGTATAGAAGTTGTCTTAAAATTGCTAATCTATTTTACCCATGAAAGAGTATGGGATAAAATAAAATGGGGTAAAAAAGAAATTAAGCCCGCGGTTATTTGGTTAACCGGATTAGTAAGGTCAGGTAAAAGTGAGATTGCAGAGGACATTGTTAGACAAGCTCAGAAAAAAAGGACACAAAGTTGAGCATCTTGATGGTCATTCAATCCGTCAGCTTTTCCCAGAAACGGGTTTTTCAAGGGAGGCTGTTAATGAACACATAAAAAGAGTTGGATATCTAGCAAGAAAACTAGAGGAGCAAGGAGTATTTGTAGTTGCTTCATTTGTATCCCCCTATCGCGAATCGAGGGAGTTTGTAAAATCCATAACTACCAATTTTAAAGAAATCCATATTTCTACTCCTATAGAACATTGCAAAAAAAATGATACAGCTGGAATTTACAAAAGAGCGGAACAGGGGGAAGTAAAAAATTTACCCGGAATTGATGTTGAATATGAAATTCCCATGAATGGTGCACTTAAAATAGACTATTCCCAACTGGATAAAGAATATGCTGCACAATTGATTATTGATTATACCATAGAAAATTAAGTTATATCCAAATTTATTATAAATATGAAAAGAGTATTTCTTGGAATATGGGAAGACTGCATTTTAAATGTTAACCACAAAGTTTGATTAAGATGAAGTATTATCTCAATTTTAAATAAATGAAATTTATTAACAATTTAGCCTTAGGTAGGATTGGATAAGAAATTTAAGAAAAATTTTTTGAAAGGGTCTCTGGCCGTTACGATAGGTCAGGTATTTGGCATTATAGCAAATTTTGTAAGTATTATGATACTTACAAGACATTTATTAAAAGAAGATTTCGGTTCTTTCACCTTAATTTTAACTGTCAGTGTATTATTGCAGTTAGTGGGCGGATTAGGGCTGGATTCAACACTCGTCCAGTTTTTAAATGCAAAAAAAAATGAGCCCAAAGAAAATATTTTTATGAAATTATTAACAATCAGGTTAATATCACTACTGTCAATAGTAATATTATTCCTGATATTTAATTATTTCTTCCTTCTGATTGATACAACAATTGGCTCTTTCACCTATCAAATAATTACAATTTTTGTGTTATACAGCCTGAGAGATTTTTATAATGCGAGACTGACAGCTCTTAAAGAATTCAAAGGGTTTGCAATAATTCAGGTTGTGTCCTCAGGGGGTAAGTTATTATTATATTTCTTGGATTACTTATTGAATCTGATTTCGATTGAATTTCTTGTTTATACAGAGATTGGTACTCTAATAGTTTCTTTTATAGTTCAACAAAAAATCTCTGTAATTTCGCATCATTTTCATTTTCAGTTAAAAATGACAGAAATTAAGGAAATATTTCACTTCTCAGTATCCTCTTTACCTAAATAATTTACTGGCCTTAATCAATAACAGAACAAATTACTTTATTATTTCAGGATACCTAGGTGTTGTGGCAGTAGCTAATTATGATGTGGCTGGTAAACTTACCTTTGCTATAAATAAGTTATATGTATCCTTCCAGCTTGTATTTTTCCCAAGTCTTACCGAATTGATAGGAGAAAAAAAGCTCGCTCAGGCAAAAAATTTAATAGAAAAGTCGATGCTGAGTGTAAGCTTATTAATATTACCAATATTATTTATAGTTTATATCTTAAGGGAGGAAATAATCGTTCTATTATTTTCAAGTAAGTATTTGGATAGCGCTCTGGCTCTCTTTCTATTTGTGGTGAGTTTTTATTTCACCTCATTATCAATGTATAGCTGGTTATTCCCTGGTGGCTAAAGCGAAGACATTTCTATCATTTAAATCAAACCTAATAGGAGTAATAACAGGTATAGTATTAAGTTTTATCCTGACACCAAAAATTGGAATTGAGGGGGCAATTTATTCTGTCATCGTTTTCGGTTAATAATCAGTTAAGCTTAATTATTTATTTTAATACAAAAAATATGCGGATCAATTTTTTTAAAGTTAACGCTCCCTTGCTGCTTTTAATTCCCTTTATTTTAATCTATGAATCTTTAGGTGCAATAAATGTATATATTAAAATATTTTTGATATTGCTCTTTTTAATTTCTGAAATGCTGCTATTCAAGGATTTTAGGAAACTCTTACGAGAAATAATTAATTCGATTGGTCAAGGAATCATCTCATCCCTAAAGGAATTGAACTCAAGTAAAAGCTGAAAAGTTTAAACTATTTTAGAATAAATAAATTCAATCTCGTTTAGTATGATAAATGTGTAAAATCATAAAAACAAATCCCTGATATTATATTTTTACAAATAACCCCGAAATGAAAATTACTTTCATGAAAAAAATATTAAACATATCCTATGATTTAAGAGATCGACATAATCGAAAGGTGACTCCTGCGGTAAATAATTTAATTAACATTACCAGATCCGATTTTGAACCAATAATCATTGATTTGGTCAGGGTCTCTAACCCGATTGGTGAATATATTCGTACTGAATCACCCAATCATATCCGAATAAACGTATTTGGGCTTCCGTACGGTTTATTAATGTATTTTACTCAAAATCGTGTTTTTAAGTTTTTAACAAAAAATGATTTTGCAGCCAAGATAAAGCTGAAGGATATAGATATAATACATTCACATAAGTTGACTTTTGAAGGATTCCTCGGACATAAATTGTCACAATATCTTAATGTTCCACATATTGTAACATTACGACAGACGGACACCTTCGTTTTTGAAAAGAAAGCGGGAGCTATTAATAAATTTAAACCAGTGATAGAAAATAGCCGGAAAATAATCTATCTTATTCCAGGCATGCTTGTTAAAATGGAACAGATATTCGGGAAAGCTTATTTTTCTAAGCATATCGCTTCCAAAGCAGTGCTGATTTCCAATGTAGTTGATAAAAAAAACCCTACTTTAATAAGTAATATTGAAAAAGGAAATTTTCTTACGGTCCTCAAAATGAGTAAAACATGCGTGTTGAGGAAAAATATTAAGCGTTTATTAATAGCTTTCAGCAATATTAAAGAGATTCAAATAAAGTTAATGCTTGTGGGCAGCGGTGATTATTTGTACAAAGTAAAAAATTGGGTGAGAGGATTAAAATTATCTGATAAAGTTCATTTTGCCGGTAAAATCAATAATGAAAAAATAGACAGTTACTATGTTAAAGCTGAAGCATTATTACTTCCAAGTATAAGTGAATCTTTCGGTTTAGTTTATGCGGAATCTTTATTAAATGGTATACCTATAATGTATTCAAAAGACCATCTCGGATTTGATGGCTTTTTTGAGGGGGTTGGAGTTGCCGTAAATCCGCTCTCAGTTGAGTCAATAAAGGATGGGATTCTTGATTTATATGCAAATGGGGACATTTATAGGGAAAATATCAAACGACTAAATGAAGAAGGTAAATTCAAAATATTCAGTTCTGAATATGTAGCAGAGAAATATTTTAATATTATTAGTAATTTGATATAGGTTCAGTTTCTGATAAGATTATTTTTGGTTTTTATCCTGACTGAATCGATGATACCGTTTTATAATGTATTTAAATAATGGCAGCGTTGCAGCTCCGATTATCATTTTTTTTTGCAATCTCAATTGCTTTTTCCACTTGATATCTTCAGCAACCTCGATTAATCCTGATTTGAATCTACTTTCATTACCTGAAAATATGTGACCGGTACCTAGATTTACAGAAACGGTTCCATCTTCACCTTTATAGTCTATTTTGTAACCAAGAAACTCTTCCAGATCACTTAACACGTTGATGGGATGCCTGACAAAATTTTTGTACCAAATATAAAAGTTTTGATCAGAGTTTAACATTTTCATAACCTTCAGACTGTAAATATTATTAACATTCCATTCAAGTATTCTTCTCATATCACTATGTTTAGCATATCCATAATTTCTTAAATCCTGATTGATCAAAGAATTCAGTACCCCTCTTGGATCTCTGATTAGATGTATGGGAAAAAGCTCAAACTTATCCGAAAGAGAAAGCGCTAATAATCTTCCTGGGATTCTGGACGATTCGACAATAGTATTTTTCCCGCTAACATTAACAATTGATTCGTATAATTTTTCATTCAATGCTAAGTACTTCTTTATTATCGGGCTATTAATGCTATGATATCTCTTCATTTTTTTAAGTGTTGAAAAGTTTTGCAGTCTTTCAATTTGACTCAATTCTTTACTAATTTTCTTTATGTTTTCTAACGGAACATCATCCTTATATTTTTTTACGACTTCCGACCAAAACGTACAATTGCTGAATTCATTGTTGCAACTGCATTTATAATTTTGAATGAGACCCTTCTCCCAGAAAAATCTCACTTCACCAACATAAATTGATTCAACTGTATTTCCCAATATTCTGCCCAGGAGCGTACCTCCGCTCCTCCCCATACCCGTTAAATATATGATTTTAATTTTTTTCAATTTACATTGATTCCTTGTATTGAAGTATAAAAAATAAAACCTGTTTTCTAAAGGTTACTTTTTAGGATATTTATTTATCCATCAATTGTTAATGTTATTATCTCTTACTTACAATGAAGTGCGTAGTACGATTCTGGCATAATAATTATAGTCGGGCTTTTTAATAATAAATACACACGAAAAGAAAAAATCATTCCCAGCTATAAAGAAAAAATCATTTTGAATTAATCAGTTTACCCTGAATTAACTCAAGGTATCTCAGTTTCATTTTGTTCCGATATTTTATTTACATCCTCGAAAGCATTTTTTGCAAGTACTCTGCGTAAAGAAGGGTTTTTGTAAAATTCAATCACAGTATCGGATATCATTTGATCATTTTCCGGGTCTACATATAAAACACTGTCCTTGCCGAAAATTGTCTGGATGGAAATCAATTTAGAAATAATGAACGGTAAGCCACAATAAGCATATTCACAGGCTTTGGTGGGCAGTGCTAGGTTCATATATTCGGTAAGCTCATATGTAACGACTCCTAAATCATGAATTAATCATAGCATTTACTTCGCTGTAAGGTATGGGCTCTCTAAAAACCACATTGTTATGTAGATTTAGTTTGTCTATCAATTGTTTAAGTTCAGTGGAATAAATGTCATTTAATGTTCCATATAAATGGAATTCGAGATTGGGGATTTCTTTTACTACCGAGGGCATGGCATTAATGAAATAATGTAATCCAAACCTTTTTGCAATCGTGCCATGATATACTATTTTATAAACGAAAGGTTTTTCTTTTTTAGAATCGATACCATTGAAAGTAAATACATTATCATCAGCAGAATTCATAATAAGGCTTATTTTTTCTCTTTGAATTCCTCTTTCGATAAGTATATCTACGCATTCTTTTGTAACAGTAATAACATGATCGGCATAGTCACAGGATAGTTTCTCCACAAGCGTCAGGAATGGTTTTACACGTTTAAAATTCTTTTCGGCCCATTTTTCTTTAAATAATTCAACCGTAAGATCATGCATATCGAGAATGACCGGTACTTTTCTGAGTTTCGGAACCAAAGTAGTAAATACCAGATAATCGGGCATATTATGAACATGAATGAAATCTGGTTTTTTTCGTCCTGATGTTAAAGATATGCATTTGAAAAAAGCTTTTATTGTAAAAATTAAAGAATAAAATATATATGAAGATACTTTGTTCTGTGGAAATACTTCCATAATCCGGTGAACATGTACTCCGTTGACAACCTCAAACTTAGTTTGATGGCTATAACGTAAACAGATTATTCCAATGCTATAACCCTTCTCAACAAGCACATCTGTAAACCTTATTATTCTTGGATCGAAATCATAAGTTGATTGTGCTATCATTAATACTCTTTTTCATGTTCAACGTTTAAATTATCTGGAAAAAAAGTTACTATAAAATTACATTTATTTTTGAAATAAAAGCTTCTACCTCTTTCGGCACCACATTCCAATAACACCCCTCATATTCGTTCCTGATATATTTCAAGAAATCTATATATAGTGAAAGGGGGAATTCTTCAAATTTGCGTTTATTGGAAAAGTTAATATAATCGGGGTGAACATTCATGAGTGCCATGCCGCCGTGCTCAACAATCCAGTCGAGCTTATCTTTCCATATTCTGAAATCTTTTCCCTTCATAATAACAAATAATGTACTGTCCTGAGGAAGTGTATACGGCATCTCCAGGTATTTTTTATCTCCTAATCCGTTTTTCCAGAAAGGGAAAATTGTGCCTGCGCCGTCCGATTGCGGTTCAAACGGATCGGTATCAAAAGTGGACAGATCGTATTTTATATCCAGATCAAGGAGCCAGTCAAGGTTATGGTGCATCGCGGGAGAACGGAATCCGACTGAATTCCATTCTTTTAAATATTCATTTATTTTTACAGCCCGTTTTTGAAATTCTTTCCTTGTTGAATAAAGCTTACCGTCATGATATAATCCCTGTACGCCTACTTCAAATCCATTCGCGGTAAGGATATCCCGCATTGATTTTTCAACTCGGTAATCTCTCTCCGGCACAAAATTAAATGAGCTAATAAATCCCATATCTCTTTCTAACTGCATTAAATCGAGAACTTTATCATAGCCTTTTTGATGTTCCACATCATGCGTCAGTATCAAAGCAAATTTCTTATTATGTGGCCATCCAATCCAACCGGACGGTTTTATAGCTGACGACTCAAGAATAGGCCACGTTGCTTTATATTTTCCCACCGATCTTTTAATCAGGATACTCCGGAGAAATATTTGGATAGTTCGGGGAATTAAAGGCTTAAGAAAATAGAATAATCTAAACATAAACTGCAAAAAATATGATACTTAGAATAATAAAGTAATTTCTAAAATAATTTAGCCTAAGTGTTTATAAAATAAATTACCAATGATTTTTAGAAAAGGAATAGGCATTATCCTGAAAATTTTATTATGAAACCCCCTTGAAGAATCGGGATTAGGTACGAACTTTTCTTTCATCATATTGTATTTATAAGTGAATATTTTTTCTTCCTTTGTTCCCCATGACAATTTGAATCGTCTTAATCCATCATTCTCAGGCTCAGTTTTTCCAAAGCTAAACTCTTTAAATTCCCTATCGATTAAATGACTAATCGTTTCCCACATTATTAGGTTGTTTGGCCGCAAATGCAGATATTCTATTTTTGATGCTCCGAATTTGTAAAGCGCTTTATCCCCAAAATGAAAATAGACTGCTCCTGCAATGACACGATTATTATAAAAAGCCAGCGCAGTAAATCCAAGATTCTTTGAAATCACATATTTGTAGATTTTTTTAAAAAATAAATAAGGTTGCGGAGGTAACCCGTGTTTCTTTCTGGTCTGGCAATTTAAGTCGTAGAAATAATCTATAGCGTCAATTGTTTTTAAGATTTCAACCTTCACATTATTTTTAATGGCCTTCTTTATATTTCTTTTATTAGTAGAAAAAAACATCGAAAAGATTTTATCTTTCCCTTGAGTCAAATCCATAGAATGATGGTAGTAAAAAGAGGATGGAGTGATATTATGAAAAAAACTATCGCCACCTCTAAACTCAATAAATTTCCACCCTTTAACTTTAGCATACTCGATTAATTCCTCAAATATCTCATTAAACTTAAGATCGCTGATGAGTTCACAATAATCTGTGAATGGGAGTGATACTCCCCTTTTACCTGTCAGAATACTTGGCACTTCCATCAAAAGAATGGCTGTTGTCAATCTATCATCAGTATCAAATGATACTAGATAATTTGGGAAGTAGCCGTAGGTCTCAGTTAAAACCTGCGTCCAGTTTGAAGTATGAAAAAAAGAATATTCAGGATGATTTAAAATCAGATTATTCCATTTTTTTTCCTCAATCGGGTTAATGAGGTGAATATGGGTTTTGTCGTAAAAAAGCGGGTTCACTTTTTTCAATGAAAATTTATATAAAAACTTCAATTATTAATTAGTTGTTTCCGCAACTTTGCCGGGTGCATTACCATTAGTTTTATGGTGCTGGCTGTCAGATTTTCCATTTCCATAGCCGTATCCGTATCCATATCCATATCCATATCTATAACGATACGAGGATTCCTTTATTTCTGCGGCATTAATAACCGGGCCATGAATTTTGATATTCGCCTGGTTTAATTCATCGATTCCCCACTTAACGCCTTCCTTAAATGAATGATTCGGTCTGACGACCAGGATGGCGTTCTGAACTGACTTTCCGAGGATAAGTGTATCAACCACTCTTGTTACCGGGGGAGTATCCATTATAATAAAATCATAGTAAGAAGTGTCAATCACCTTAAATAATGAAAGCATCTTTTCTGAATTGAGGAGCTCACTTGAATCTTCCCGTG
>CAWIUG010000059.1:0-12601 GCA_963839165.1 uncultured Bacteroidota bacterium
TTGCGGTAAAATTCCCACCAAGCGACGCAGTCGCTCCTTCTTTGCGCCTTAATTTCTATTACCTGAATTACATTCCTCTCTGCGCAGCAGCCTTTCTCTCATCACCTGGACTCTTCGCGTCCCAGCGCCTCCGCGGTAAATCCTTCCTGCACCCCACGCCTTCCTCTCCGACTACCTGCCTACTAATTTCTACCTACTGCCTACTAATTTCAGCTTTCCTTTTCCGACCTCCGACCTCCGATTTCTTGAGTCTCGCTCTGTCCAACCTCTGGCGAGACAAATCCCGCCCTGCGGGACGACCTCTTATCACTCTAGTCTCCCATTCTCTCAGTCTCTTTCCTCACCTTCCCCGGGTTCCGACTTCCGATCTCCTATTTCTGCCTGCTGATATCCGCTTACTGCCTGCTCTTCTTTCACTTCTCAGTCACTCCGTCTCTCCGTCTCTCAGTCTCTCCCTTCCCGGCTTTCCCTTAAAACCAATCATCTCATTATGATTTCCAAAACGTGACCAGTATTAAAGCCTGCTTGTCATTTCGACCAAAGGGAGAAATCTTATTTGAAACGCTCTTACTTTATTCTCATAGCCGCAGAGCGGCGTAACATTAGTAGGAATCATTCATAAATAAATATCATTGAGCCGCAGAGCGGCGACACATTCTATTCCGTAAATATATAGACTCTCTGAAAAAATATAAAAGTACCCTTGTCATTTCGACCGGAGGGAGAAAGCTTATTTTGTTAACGCTTGGTGGTGCATCAATATCTAGGGAGTTTGATCTGGAAATCATTAATTGTACTATTTGACTAAAAAATATTATTGTCATTTCGACCGAAAGGAGAAATCCTATCCTTAAGCGGCACATTAATACAACTTCAACCCATCAGCTTATTATAATTTCAATAACTCATTTGTTTAAACCCTGGTTTGATATAGTATATAAACCAGAATATTGCCCCCCCTATTCGGAGAATTTCTTCACTTAAATCCGATGCAGGAAAATTAACAATCTTTGCATCAGTTAGCAGATCCAGAATAACAGCAGAAATTAAAGAGACCGAAGCTAAAATGAGTATAAAGTAGTTCGAATTCTTAATCAAATATCTAAAATTCCAGATATGATAGATCCCAAAAATAAGGACAAAAAAATAAGTCAGAGTATCTGGTATACCATATGTATGACGCAGATAATGATGTACCTTTAGCACTATAATGAATAATATTATCAGTGTAATTATGAAAGAAGAAATGAAATAATTTCTTTCCTGTAAATTCTGTTGATTTGATTTAAATACCCTATATGATAAAACAATTAGCGTCATTCCGAACAAAATTGATTTTATTAATTCCAATTTCTACCGCCCATATTGAATAAAAACTGATGTCGATAATTTAACAAATGAACCTGCAATACATTACCCCGAAAAAATATTTTCTTATTTCGTCACCCCTTTATCTTTCACTGCTTACTAATTTCTGCCTTCTGCGTACTAAAATCCTGTTTCTCTTAACTTACTTTGCGCCCTCTGCACCTTTGCGCTCCCATTAGCGACGCAGTCGCCCTCTTTGCTCCTTAATTCCTCTCAGTCTCTCACTCCCTCCTTCTTCCCCCAGGCTTCCGACTTCGGATTTCCGATTCGGCCTCCCATTTCCGACTCCCTATTTCTGTTTAATGATTTCTGTTTACTGCCTACTCCTCTTTCACTTCCTCCCTCAGTCTCCCCCTCTCTCAGTCACTCCGTCTCTCAGTCTCTCCCTCTCTCAGTCTCCTCCCCACTCCCTCCTCTCCAACTTCCTGCCTACTAATTTCTACCTACTACCTACTAATTTCTACCTACTGCTTACTAATTTCATCTTTCCTTTTCCGACCACTCAGTCCCTCAGTCTCTCAGTCACTCAGTCTCCCCCTCCCCCCTCTTCCTCCCCCTTTCACTCACTTCGCGCCTCGGCGTCTCTGCGGTAAATCCTTGGCATCCGTCCTGTAACCTGCTTCAACGCTGCTTATTATTTTCCTTATTATATTTCCTTTATCTATACATAACCCAAAGGTGTAATTGTCATGCAGGAAGTCACGTTAACCCTAACAGATCAGGAAAAAGAAATTCTGTCCGAAGCTCTTGAAGGCTACCTTTCAGACCTCGGTATGGAAATAACCGACACGGATCAGATGGATTTCCGGGAAAAACTAAAATCCAAAAGGACAGTCATTCAAAAAATATTAAAAGAAATAAGGCAGCCCGCCCGCGAATAGACTGTCCCTATTGACTCCCTTACTAATTTCTGTACTGCTTACTAAAATCCTGTTTCCCTTAACTTACTTTGCGCCTCAGCGTCTCCGCGGTAAAACCCCCATTAGCGACGAAGTCGCTCCTTCTTTGCGCCCTAGCGCCTTTGCGGTAACCCCTCAACCGACGCAGTCGCCCATTCCTCTCTGCGCAGCAGCCTTTCTCTCATTACCCTCCTTTGCAGTAAATCCTTCCTGGGCTAACCGCCCTCAGTTCTCCCCATTCCACTTCGTCCCTGTTAACAGCTTATTGATTTCTGCCTACTGCTTACTAAAATCCTGTTTCCTTTCCTTACTTCGCGCCTTTGCGCCTATTATGTAAAATATCAAGTTTAAATTTAATCTACTGCAAGGGTATCCCTAATAATCACACAAAATGATTATTCAATAAAAATTATTTATCCTTTCTTTACTCTCCTTTCCAGAGCTAAATAAATCATCAATCAACCTATTATGAGCAGTCTTCTCTCTATGCTTGAGAGGCTGCATTGTATCATTCAGAATAATTCAATATGGCCGCTGCACACTTCGCGAAGCAATCATTTCTGTTGCAACCGCAAAAAAGCAGTCTGTGCCGAAAATATTATAAGATTGATTTAGCTTGTTTATTATTTTATAACTCCAATTTGATATTCTTTTTTATTTATCCATACGTATCGTATTCTGTTTAATAATTTTCTCGCTATTCTTATTATCGCTTTTTGTTTACTCATTCTTTTACAACATTCATTAAAGGATGCTGTTAATGCAGGGTCCATCCTTATTGCTACCCAGGCAGATTCTATTAGTAATGACCTTAAATATTTATTATACCTGTATGTTAAACCTAAATCATATTTTGTATCGCCCGATTGACTTATCGATGGGATTAAGCCTATTATTGCCGCTAATTCGTCCAGCTTCTTAAAACGTCTCATATCAAATAATTCCGCATATAGCGTAAATGCGATGATCAATCCTATTCCGGAGACCGTCATCAATAGTGTTATTATTTCTGTTTGTTTTGATATTTGTCTTATTGTTCGCAATATCTCCAGGTTCCGGCTCCGTTGATGGTATAGTTCTTCTAAGAGTTTATCCAAATACATTTTATTATAAGGTTCTCTGAATTCCAGCTTTTTTATTCTTTCTATAAACTTCCTTGACCAATGCTTTTCTTCAGAGTCTTCAGGTAACTTTATCCCATGTAAATCCAGGAAGCTTATTATTCTGTTTTTTACTCTCGTCTGATCCTTGACTATTTGAAATCGCAGTCTGGATATTGTCCTTAGAGCTTCTTCTTGCTCTGTGGGTATATATATTTTATCCAGTGAACCATTCTCTAATTCTCTTGCTAATTTTCCGCAGTCTACTTTATCTGTCTTATGTGATTTCTCTTTTTGTTTTGTGGGAACATCTGCCGGATTTATTATTATATTATTTATACCCGCTTTAACCAGCCTTCTATGTAACCAATATCCGCAGAATCCCGCTTCATATACACTGTTATATTTTCCGCCGGGGTAATTCTTTACTAAATATTCTTTTAACTTGTCCGGCTCCGGATTCATTGTGAATCTCTTTAGTATTCTTCCCTGGTTTCTTATTTGTACTTTTAGATTCTTTTTATGTGCATCTATTCCTAAATGAAACTCTTGACCATCGAAAAGTTTATCTGTATTTTGGATTGTACTTTCCATATCAGTATCTCCTTATTTTTTGTTTTGTGATAATTACAAATTTAAGGGATACTGATATTTATTTTAAACATACCTACCTTTGCGGTAACCCCCTCCAAGCGACGAAGTCGCTCTTTGCGCCTTACTTCCTTTTCCTTGAAATCCTCTCATTACGCAGCATCCTTTGCGTCTCAGCGCCTTTGCGGTAAAACCTCCCCTAGCGACGCAGTCGCCTAATAGATGTGACAACACTCATTTAATATCTTATTATTGTTGTAACTTTAATTGTTATTACATATATTAGCAATAGTAATTATTAGAAATTTAACAAAGGAATACTAAAGATGGAAAATACAAATGTTGATAGCCTCGTAAAATCAAGCTGGAAAGTAGATACAGCACACTCAAAACTGGGATTTTCAGCCAGACATATGGTCATATCTGAAGTAGAAGGTCAGTTTAAAGAATTTGATATCAATGTCGATGCCGGTGAAGATTTTGCCGATAGTGAGGTTGAGGTCACCATAAAAACGGCAAGTATCGAAACAGGGAATTCTGACAGAGATAACCACCTTAAAAGCCCTGACTTTTTTGACGCGGTAAATCATCCTGAAATGAAGTTCGTCAGCTCATCTATCGAAAAAACCGGTGATGAGGAATTTAAGCTTAAAGGTGACCTAACGATCAGAGGTATATCTAAACCTATTGATCTTCATGTAACTTACGGCGGAAAGATAAAGGATCCCTGGGGCAATGAAAGAGCTGGCTTCCAGGTAGAAGGTAAATTAAACCGTTTCGACTATGATCTCAAATGGAATAATTTAATGGAAACCGGCGGTGCCGTCGTAGGCAAGATCATTAAACTGGTTTGTCATGTAGAATTAATTAAGGCTGAATAAGTCCTTTGCCGGAGCCTCACAGCTTTCGGGGGAAGCCTGCCTTTGTCAGGCAGGCTTGCCCGCCGTAGGCAGGTCTTCTACAGAGAAATCTTTAATTGTAGAGATTTGACTAAAACGCATTATTGTATTACGACCGAAGGAAGAAATCCCATTTGTCACTGTTTTTAATTTATCTGCCGAAGCCGCAGAGCGGCGTAACATTAGTAGAAAATTGCATAGATAATAATCATTAAGCCGCAGAGCGGCGACACATTCGAATCTGTGAATAAAGGGCTGGTGAAAAGATAGAGCAGTAATATATTGCAGGAAAAAGAGAATGCTGTCAGAAGCAGAATTCCGTTGAAAGAAATAATCTTTTCCAATAAATTTAATTCTTCTTTGGAAATACAAAGAGAAGAAGTTATTCAATCTGAGCTCGGCAGCTGGACGAAATCTCGTCTTGTGAATTGAGTCCTCGAAATCCAGCTCATATTTTTATTTATTTTCTGCGGCGTTATTGTTTTGTTTAGTTTAATATAACTTGTTGCGGTGGCTGAGTGTCCCGCCCTTGCGCGTTAACTTTTGGCGGGATGTTGATAAATCCGGCTTTGACGGATATCGAAGCCACCGAAAATCAATAAATGTTCAGTAATATATAAAGCTCCAAAAATTCCTTAATCAAGGATAACTATGAAAAAAATAATACACCGCTCCATAGATAGAGGCATCGCTGAACATGGCTGGCTTCATAGCAGGCACAGCTTCAGTTTCGGTCAATATTATAATCCTGAAAAAATGAATTTCGGTCTCCTTAGAGTTCTTAATGACGATATTGTTGAGCCTGGAGAAGGATTTGGCACTCATCCCCATGATAATATGGAAATAATCTCTATTGTGCTTAAGGGACAGCTTGAGCATCGTGATAGTATGGGAAATGGCTCTGTGATTAACGAAGGTGAAGTCCAGGTAATGTCTGCCGGAACAGGTATTACTCATTCAGAGTTTAATCCCTCTGATTCAGATAAAGTCAACTTTCTGCAGCTCTGGATTTTTCCGAAAGAACGCGGAATAAAACCGGCCTATGGTCAGAAAAAATTCAATATTAACGAAAATGAAATTGTAGAAATTGTATCCGGCAGCAGGAATGGTCCTGGTCTGTTTATTAACCAGGAAGCATTCATCAGTAGAGGGAAATTATCCGGAGGGAAAGACTTCACATACAGATTTAATAAAAATGGATCAGGTGTCTACTTGTTTATTTTGGAAGGTTCGATTATTTTGGAAGATATAACCCTGAACAAACGTGACGCAGCAGGAATTTCCGAATCAGACAATTTCCCGGTAAAAGCAATAAGTGATAGTGAATTTATAATAATTGAAATACCAATGAATTAAGATGAAATTAGAAGATGAAATTGTACAGAAAAATTTTGACAGCGATTTTCATAAAATTGCAGTTAATATTTTTTACACATCAAACTGGCTGGAAAATATACATTCCGAAGCTTTCAAGCCTCACAATTTGACCATTCAGCAATTCAATATTCTCAGGATCCTGAGAGGCCAGTATCCTAAGACCGTTAACTTAAAGCTGATAAAAGATCGTATGCTCGACAAAATGTCGGATGTATCCCGTTTGGTGGAGCGCTTAAGAGAAAAAGGACTGGTTGACCGCAAAACCTGTGCTTCCGACAGAAGACATATGGATGTCTGTATCACTCAAAATGGATTGGATCTGCTCAAAAAAATCGACGCAGATCTCAAAAGAATAAACAGCCGCTTCTCAGCTCTGAATGAAAAGGAAGTTGAGACCTTAAACAAACTCCTCGATAAGCTCAGAGGTTAAAAGAAATTCCTGATTAAAAGTAAAGCGACCAATATCGGGACCATTAAAAAAACGATTCTCAGAGCCCATATCCTGAACTTATTCTCGGTAACAACCATCCCTAATATATCATCATAATATTCTTTTTTTGCGAATAATTTTTTGATTGCTTCTTTCACCTGGTTCTCTTCTTTTTGTGTGCAAATTATATGAATGCAAACCCAAACTTGAAATGTTTATTGTCACTATCGGTCATCCAGGAGAAGAATCTGTGAGATTTATGGGTCTTTTTTATATATTTATGGGGTAGTCAAAATGAAAAGCGGGAATGGTACCCCGGAGAGGATTCGAACCTCCGACCTGCGGTTTAGGAAACCGACGCTCTATCCTGCTGAGCTACCGGGGCATTAAATTATTTTGAGCATTGCAAAGATAAGAAAAACACTTATTCAATAAAATTTTAGTATGGAATGTTGTTATTACCAAAACGTGTTTTTAATAGTATGTTCTCATTTCGTCAGGTAATAGCAAAACCTTTATTTTCCGGTTTCCCGAAGCCTGATGATACTTCGGTTGATTAAAAATCAGAATTTAGCCTATTTTTATGACCTATTAAGGAATTTTATCATAAACTATAAAAAAATCTTCTCAAATTATAGCATCGAATAACCCCGACTCGACTGTTTATTATTTCAACAAAAATCCCTAAAAATTTCACATTGAACCGTCCTTGAACCGTCTTTCTTCCGGTATAAAACCGTTGCTAACACGATCCTCCTGCCTTATTTGTAGCTTTTTGAACTGGTCTTTTTTGGTTAATAAAAACCACAAAATTTATTTTAAAATATTTTTATACGGGTTTGCATTATTTATTCCGGGTAAGTATAATAGAAATTAATATTTGAATTTTTTATACAATTTTCTTCATTAGCTTTAATAAAAACGGGTTAACAGGAGACATTAAATGGGAATTCTTAAAGGTAATCCCATCGGAAGACTTAGCGGAAAAATCGGGGATAAAAGTTACAGGGACTACGGAGATAAAACAGTAGTTGCCAATTTGCCGAAACGCGGCAAAAATGCTCACCCCAACTGTGTTGCCCCAATGAGTAGGTTTGGAAACGCAAGCCGTCTGGCAAGTTGTAAGCACAAGATTTCCCTGATCAATAAAATCTGGAGGATCGCTGACAGCGGATCCCCGGACGCGTATCATAGTCTAATGAGTGCGAATGTGAATGCTTCAGAACCGAAACACCTTACAATCATAATATAATCTCCCCTCCCGGAAAAACCCTGAAGGTTTCGGATGTACATATCTCCGGTGACTTTATCAACGCTTATCTTGAAATTATCGACGGTTTAATTCCCCCGGATTTATATGCTCTTATGCTTATTTATACTTATAATCCCGTGCTTTACACGACGAAAGAATTCAGGTTCTATCCCATTACTTCTGTGGTTACCAAATCGGGGGAGGGAAAAATCTTCGATCTGACATTCGATTCCTACCCATTTAATCTTAATTGGCTGAGCAACTACCAAAATTGGATAATGTACTTTACACTAATTAAGGATGATGGTTTGAATCCGATATCCTGGACATCAACCGCCGCCTATCAAAACTCCTCTGATACCCCGCTCCCCGATGTAGATGTCGGTAGATCACCGGAGGTTCTCCTGCCCGGATACAAATAGTAATAATATCAATATACTCTTCGAATTTGAAGATAATAAGTCTTAACACTGGGAATTTTATTCATTTCCTTATCTTTTGAATCATTATTCCTGATGACCTTATTTCCTTCAAATTAACTGTTGAATACTGAGTGAATAATAAATATCTTTTTAATAACTTCTTAAAAGTTTTTTAATATTTGTTTGCACAAGGATATTTCACAAGAGGCGATTATTGTTTGAAATAATTACACTCAAACTCGAGAATTTATTTATTAGAATGACCACCTGGAAACTTTTTCTAAGAAAAGAAAAAGAATATGGGAAAAACCGTATGAGGATTAAACAATTAATTCAACTTACGAGAGGATTTTATTCTGATCGTCCTTTACCTTATGATTTTAAGAATAATAGATATTCAGACTATATCTCAGATATCGAAACAATAAAACTTGCTTACCTCAATTATCCTTATGGCAGACTGCTCAGGAACAAGTTAGTTTTCTCAAACTATTTCAATTCATACTTCAACACACCTGAATGTTATTGTTTGATAACTAAAGGTAATATTCAACCGGTCAATATAAATCTCAGAATAGCTTCTTTTCAGGAACTTACTGCACTTATTGAGCAAAAAAAATTAATCTTTAAACCACTACTCGGTACAGGTGGATCCGGAATATTAATGGTCGAGGCTAACAACAATGCTGGTTTATTCGTAAATAAAAAACCGATCACCCCCGATGGACTTAAAAAACTAATAACTACTCTTAACCAGTACCTGGTATCTGATTTCATCCAACAAGGTGAATTCGCAGCGAAGTTTTTTCCGGACACCGCGAACACAATACGTATAACCACAATATGTGATCCCGATTTAGCATCTTCGTTTATTCCTTATAGTTTTATGAGATTTGGTAGGCAAAAAACTATTCCCGCAGATAATATTGCACTTGGAGGTTTATTTTCGATGATTGATTTAGACACAGGTAAATTATCTGCTGCATTTGAAATAAACAAAAATAAAAAAATAAAATTACATGATGCTCATCCCGATACTGGTGTGACTATTAAAGGTGTTATTATACCAGGATGGGATTCTTTAAGGAATTTTTTCATCGGAATAGGAAGTGTAATAAAGCCATTCATAAAAATTGCCGGATGGGATATCATATTAACAAATGATTCATTTTATGTCATCGAGGGGAATAACGGACCGGATCTTTATATGCAGGGAGCCAGTTATCCCTTTGCAAAAATCCCCGAAGTAAAAAAGTTTTTAGAGTATTATCATATACGGTAGAAAATGGAAAACGGGAGGAATTCTGGTGCATAAGCTGATACTAACAAATAATCTTGACGATTCCAGTATTACTGAATTTTTATCAAAAGATGAAAGAGCAAGGATTTATCATCACCCCGCGTGGCTTAAAAGTCTATGTGATGCCTATGGAGGCAAACCATTATATGTTTTGATACAAGAAAATGAAGACATTCAGGGATTAGCTCCTTTTATACTATTCCAAAAAGGATCATCGAAAAAGAAAATAATTTCGCTCCCCTTCACAAATTACTCTGACTTCATCCTCCCTGTCGATGTTAATATTAAGATGATAATTGATTATGTTATTTCGCAGCTGGGGCCAATAATCGGAGTTTGATCTTAGAGTACTTTCGGATGAACCAATAGAAGATTTTTCAAATGATAATGATTTCCTGGTTCATATTATAGAACTGAAGCCTACGCTTGAGGAGACTTATAAATCCTTTGGCAGAAGGAGTATCAGAAGATTCATCAAAAAGGCTGATGAAAACGATCTGACGTTCAGGCTTGGGGATTCCGAAAATGATCTTAAAATATTTTATGACCTTGAAGTAAAATTAAGACGGGATATAGGGCTTCCTCCTGCACCATATAATTTTTTCTATAGTATCTGGTCAAATCTAAAAAAACATAATATGGTTTTTTTGCCTATCGTTTCAACCCATGATGAACCTATCGCTGCTTCAATTGTACTTGTATTATCAAAGATCGCATATATTTTGAATATACCGGTCTTAGTAAGGAACATAAAGAATTATATGGAAACCATAAGATTCACTGGGAAATGATTAAGCTTGCCCAGAATGAATACAATGTAAAATATGTCGATTTAGGCAGAGTTTCAATTAACCATGATAGCCTGATTTTCTTTAAGGAAAACTGGAATGCCGACCCTTATAAAGTTTTCCATAAGAGATATCCATCACAAAATAAAAGTAATTTATTTAGTAAAATTATAAGGGTATCTTTTCCCTTGTTAAAAAATATAAATAAAAAATTACCGTCTTCCTTAATAAAACTTGAAGGAAGATTTATTTATAAGTATCTTAAAATCCTTCTCTTCTGCTGTTTATTCCAGTAATCAATTAAAAAATATAAGTGACTCATTTTAGTATGTATCTCAGGTCGTAATGTCTTTTTTTTAGACTTTTGTATGAAAAGGCTCTGTTTTTCACCTTAAATCAATGATTTTTTCTGGCTTCAAACTTGAAAATAAAAATTATTCAGGTACTATAACAATAAACTAACTAGTGAGGGAACACTATGAAAAAACTAATAACGTTTTCTTCTTTTTTCGCTCTTTTGGTCCTTTTCCTGGCAGGGTGCCAGAATAGTTCAAACATTACCTCTCCGGATGATATCCTAAATAAACCTCCGGCACCTCCGCCAATTGTCTGGTACTCTTGCGATCCAACCGCTCTTAGCTCAGGCGGTACTGTAACCGTTGACCTGGTTGCCGGACAGCATAATCCTGTAGGTACTGCAACTTTCACGTTTAATCTCTCTGGTGACCTTGAAATTTCTTATACACTTGACGGTGGAGTTGGTACAATTTCCGAGGTACATATAGATTTTGCCACTACCTTAAATAATGATGCCGCAAATGGCGGTTTCCATGCTAACAGCCAGGGTAGTCCGCAGCCGGGACATTTTGATATAAATACCACTGCTTCCGGTTCAACCTGGAGTACTACAGTTTCGAAAGCTGATCTTTTGACTTATTTAAATTTAGATTCTGGTGCTGAGGTTCCGGATCATTTTTATATAGCTGCACATGGGGTTGTAAATTATGGTCTTGTTCCAGGGAGTGCAGGAACCTGCCCAACTCTGCCAAATGGAAAATGGCGCTGGCTGGAGTCTGTCCCAGGAACAAACTATTATGTTGAAAATGCAAAACTTTACGAACTACCGGATCCTACTTCTACTTTATTGTATACTTTTAATGGCTGGTGTGTTGACAGACCAAATGGAGCTCAAGGCGGGCAATTTGTTCAGGTTGATTTCCTTTGTTCAACAGAAGATATCTCCTGTTATGTAGACAATCCCCTAAATATAGGAGCTGTCAATTGGGTTTTAAACAATAAAGTTGTTAGCAATCCACCATATGCCCCATACAGAACGGTCCAGGTAGTTATATGGAAATTATTGGATAATAGTTCAGAACCATTCAGCGCATATGATACTTTACAAGTAAATGCTTTATATGCTGCCGCACTCCTTCATAATAATTTTGTGCCAAGTTGCGGAGATATTATTGGTGTGCTGATGTACCAAGAAGGTGTCAACTATTGTGAAAACCAAACGGGCATGCAGGTATTCCTAATTGAACAACCTGTAGAATGCGTCAGCGGTGGAAGTGATACGATGTGGGGATTTAACTTCGATAATGGAGCCCCCGTCGACGGTCAGAGCTGCCGTTTTGTCGATCAAGGCAACTGGGCACGTTACTTCCAATTTTAATTAGATAATCGCTTTACATCTTTAAAGGGATGCAGAAATGTATCCCTTTTTTTATTATTTAACCTGCCATCACACAAACTATACTCTAATTGTAATCTCCTTCTTGCTTGCTATCCATAGCTAAGGTAAAGTGCTGTCTCACTGATATTCGGAAGCTTTTTGAAAATTTAAGGTTTACCGGACCCCCTCCGTATCAATCAATTCAACTGATTTTTACAACTTTTTAGTTTGACCTGAAATGGTCATTTCCTGCCTAAAAAGTACGCATCTACGTTTCACCTGCGCTCCACCTGTGCTTCACCTGCGCTTTGCCTTCGCTTCACTTGCGCTTGAACTAAATCATTAATATTTCTATATTTACATTAAAAAAAGGAGGAAATATGGCATCACTTAAAGCATCAGTAATCGGAATTCCCAGCGGTAAAATGGGGGGCGTAATAGTCAGGATCCGCAATGGTAAGCCCTTTTATTATTCCCTGCCGTTAAATTTTAAGATGAGC
>CAWIUG010000060.1:0-17916 GCA_963839165.1 uncultured Bacteroidota bacterium
TCGTAGTCCGGAGAACTAATAATTGCTCTCATAGTATTGTCCAGGATGTACGGCGTGGTGGAAAATGTTTGCTGTAACGAGGCTGTGCTGTCAGGAGGAAGACTTACTATCGAACTGTAAGCTGTACTATCAGAACCATTAAAGTATAGATTTACATTTACGCTATCGACCGGGACGAATCCAATGTTTTTAACTTTCACATTTAAAGTAGTATTCAGACCTTGTAACACAGAATCTGGTGACACGAAAAGATCGTTCTTCGTTATCATAAGTTCAGGTAAACCATCGTAATCGACATTCAGGTTTTTGAATTGCATCGGGTTTTTTGTATTAAATGTAGTATCACTCATTCTGAAAAATAGTCTTAAGAACCTGTAATCAGATGCATTTACATTCTGTAGTGAATAATCATCAGGGATATTTACACCAAGTGTATCATAGATCTTTGTAGTTTTGTTTAATCCATACAGAATATTTGAATAATTCCCTGATGAATTCTGCTGCAGGTTGAAAGTAATTTTTTTCCAAAGGGAGGCGGGACCAATATCTTGGGTATTAAAAGTTCCTTTGGAATCTGTATAGCTCCCTTCGAATCGGGAAAACTTAGGTGCCCCATACCCTGGATATTTTGCTGCAATCACTTCGTTATGTACCCAATCATAACACCAGGCATAGTATCTCTGAAAAGGAGTAAAAATAATCCATTCTTCCTCGAAAAACCCATCGTCAATTCGAATACTTCGCATCTTATTGCTGTAGTAATATTCAGATGGAAACAAATACCCGTCTGCCGCAAAAAAATCTGAAAAACCGGGAAAACTTTTACTTGATAATTTGAGATCAGGTTTTACCTTTTGCCAGTTATTTGCTGGATCAAAGGTTCTTAGGATATAATTGTTATCACCAGTACTATCGAATAAGGTCAGGTTGTACATATATTGTCCGTCCGATTTAAGGTAAAATGAACCCTGGGTGGGTCGACCCGTCTCCCAGTTTAATAAACCGGAAGGGATAAATACAGAGGAAGTATCTCCACTGGTCGTATTAATTACTTTCAAATGATAGGGATCATTAATTGTAACATAAATATTTCCATCAGGGTAATAAACTATACTATTTCCGACTCTTTCATTAAAATTAGGAAGTTCTCCATAAAATTGACCTTTTACTGTTCCGTTATATCCGGTTCCGACTTTATAGATTTTCGACTTTCCTTCAGGATCCCTTTGTCCCGCAAAGTACCATATGTTTGCAAAATATATATATGTACCATCGGTTGTTATGGCTGTCTGCCCAACAGTGTCAAAAACTGCATTATTCAGTTCAATATCGTCAATAAATCTTTCGTTAGAAGGGTGTGGAGGCAATAGTGAGGTATTAAGCAACAAAGAACCTAAGGAATCAGAATAATTAATATTATAACTATTAAAGATTTTTAGCTGATCTCTATGCGAAAAAAAACCATGGAGCGGATTATCCATGATTGTGAAGGACCTGATATCACTCCACTCTCCTTCGTTAACGCCATCGAAAATTCTCACTCTCCAGAAATAAACATTAGGGGTCAGCTGTGGTGAAGACCAATCTAACAATCCATTCACTGGAGCAATAGCACCGGAATTAATCAAAGGAGTCAAAAAGTTTAACGAAGTATCAATCTCAACATAATACGTCAAATTTAAATCAAGGTAATGTCCGATATCGACAAACCTGAATTTTATATCTGTATTGGAAGTTGAAAATCCATCTTGAGGATATAGTATGTTTGCCTGACTGATATTATATACCACAAACGAGGAAGCGGCGATATTGTCTGAAGGATCTTCTTCCGGAATAGGATCTAATTCATTAACTTCAACCCTTATTGTATATAAGGCACTTTCTGTTGGAACCCAATCTACAATAACGGAATCTTCTTGACCAAAGTTTGGGAGCTTACTTGTGGAAACAAGATATGACGTATCGGCTGTACTTGCAAAGATCTGAACATTTACTGAATCATTAGGGAATGTAACTCCTAAATTTCTTATCTTGGCTTTAATCTGGGTGGTATCATTAGCTATAGGATTTTTATCAGATAAGCTTATATCAGCAGGTTGAATGACAAAATCGGGTTTGCTAGGTAAAGCAAGTTTAAGTCCTGGGTCGCCCAGGTAGGTGAGTAAAGTAATTTGTTGGCCATACAAGCCTCCATCACCAATACCAGTTTTAGCATTAAGAATAGCTTTCCCAATCGTATAATTTCTATATTGGAATATATTTTTAAATATCGCTTCATCGATAATCGCACCTAATGGCCAATAGGTCAAGACAGTATTTCCAAAAAATCCAATACTTCCTCTCTCAGGCAATTTATTGAATTGCTCACCAAAAACATCCTGATCGTCAAAGTGCGCTGTATAACAAGTAACACTGAATATAACAGGAAGTCTTCCTGTATTAGCTAATGCTGCAATATCATCATTTGTAAATATCAAATCCCACTGATAGCCTCCCCCATGTCCGTAGTAATTACCAACGATCACTCCATCATCAATTTCCTGCCTAATTTTCAGACCTCCGCCAATATACAATGAATCCTCATGATTTGAAGGGAAATTAAAAATCTTGGAGGGATGGATACCGTTGGGAGTAAGATAATTATCTGCGAGTCTATTGCTATAATAATTAAACCGAAAACTTAACTCATCTTCTAGACTAACCCCTGAGGAAGCAAGCATAACGTCTTGTTTCCAATTCTTACTATAATCTGCCGGATAGCTTTCCAGCTTATTCATCAATATATTTGCCTCTTCAGGAGTTTCACAAGACATTCGCCCTATCGCCAGATCTGGGATTAAGTCATTACCGGAAACATCAACTATTAAATTATCACTTGGAGCTATGCCATATCTTGATGCAAAATAGGGTATAGAAGGTATAAAATTTGATCTGCTGGTAGCCAGTAAATGACGATAATCGTGACTCATATCTCCAAATAAAACCACATATGCCGGTGCGGGTGATTCCCAGGTTTCAAAAGCATATTTAACAAACTCTCTTAAAGCGACCGGATCCAGTAGTCCGTCGGAAAATTCGTCATATATCTGATTGACATCAACAATCTTCACCCGAGGATTAGTGATTTCTGAATCCGGATATTGATTCTCGCGTAAAACCTTTAATCTTTGGGCGGCGGATAGAAAATCCGGATGAGTTATGATCACATAATCGGCACCATCAGAAGGATTCCTGAGATCAGAGGCAACATCTTCTATGATTGAGTCAGGTGAAAGAAAATAGTCTGAGGAGACACAAAAATATTCTGTCTGGGTTGAAAGTGTATCAACGAATAATATCGTTTTATCAGAATCATTCAAAATCTGGGGATTAATTATACATTTATTTTTTGTAGGTGCGTATACCTTCATATTATCTGTCGTCCATCGCCATAACCAGAACCTTACAACTCCATCAGAATTTGGAGGACTGATGAAATCAAAATGATCCCCCTGTGTCCTGTTGAAACGCCAATATTCCATATCATACCAATTCATCCTGAGTTCATCTGACTGAGATGGATCACAAACCTCACCCCTCGTTTCAACATGGAAATAATTACCGTTAGAATACAATGGAATACTATCCGGAGATATGAAAAGTGCTTTTTCAAAGGTAGTATTTGACTGACCATCCCAAGTAATACTGCCTATTGGTTTTTCATTAAGTTTAAAAACAGCCTGATGGTCGGGAGCACAGCCATAGTTATTCATACCTGTCAGGTTAACCTTGATTTTAAGATAATGAGAGTTTACATCGTAGTCAGGAAGAGTTTCAAACCTGTTATTAAAAGCATAATCAGCATGTCCATTACTACCTGTTATTTTATCCCAATACCAATGATCAATATTACCAGAGCCAGCGTACCCTAATGGTTCATATATTGAATCTTTTTCAATATGCAGAGATTTTATCGTAGAGGTTAGAGTAGATTGAAAATTATGAGGGTATCCATCAACAATGTTATACCTGGAGGATAAAGTATCACTTTGATATGAGAACCAATAGACATTTGTGTTATTGTAAATATTAAGTCTGGCATAAGGAGTAGGTGCGGGTGGATTTCCTATAAACTGTAAATAATCCCCACTATTAAACATTCCATCTCCGCCATCAACAACATCAATTGGAATGGAAGTTCCAGCGTTTACCAATTCAAGTTTATTACTCTCTACCCCTCCCTGTATCGGAACTCCTGAAGCAGTTAATTGATCAAAGGTTAAACGGTAAACGCCTTTGTTTTTAAGATAAATTTTAAAGTAATTTTTACCGGGATTATACCAGTAATTCCCATATCCGTTGACTCTATCTATCAGATGCTGTGGCTCCCTGCCACTCCATTGTATTCCCTGTGCATAGTTTATCACTGCGGATTTGAGATAATCCCTAGTAAGAATATCGTCTACTTTCCGTCGAGTTGAAGTTTTAGCATTAAAAGCTACTTTCAAAATTATCTTGTTATTCTTAATCAACTTATGAGTTACTGGGTTATATTGATATGGTGAAATTACCAGAGGGATTATCCTCGAATATCTCATCACAAAATCTGAACCAAATTCGGCTGGATGTTCAGGAAAAAGTTTGTTCGATGAATAAATGTCTTTATTAAAATTGTTAACATCAAATTTAATTAATTGAGGATCTTGTGCCGGAAACGGCAATATTAATTTATTATCAGAAGATAATTTATCAGCATTGATCACGGAAATATCAGGATTGGAGTTAAAGGGGATAGCAATATTAATCGTATACGCCGGTAGCCAGGGCTCCCCGGGATTCCGGGATGATAATTCTCCTCCTTCAATACGCTGGTAAATCCTTGAGTCAATCAAAGTGTCTTTCAGCTTGTAGGTATCACTAAAATTGAATTGAAGTTTTAACCCTTCATCATTTATTTCAATAATCTTGTAGGATTGAGAAAAGGAGATGCTGCTAAAAACCAGTACTAATGTGAGCAATAAAGATGATTTTGGCATTAAGAACCCTAATATTTAAATGTGTTTTGTCAACTTAAATTATTCAAAAAAATGACGCAAGGTGAAAAAAATACCTTTCTTTAGATTGAATGGGAATTCTCAGGTTATCTGAAAGAAAATTTAACCTGAATAAATGCGGAGCTCTGGGATTGATTTTCAGTTTCAGTAATTGAAGAAGAATAATTATACATCATATTCAGATATATTCCGTAGACTATCTCATTTTGAATTGAAATCGAAAATTGGTTTACTGTTTCAAGTATCCCATCAAGTAAAGGAGCAATAAGGGTATTGTAATCGTAACCAATTGTTTGTTGAATATTTCCCCCTACATTTTTGATGAGGTTCCCATCTTCATCGTAAATATTTTTACCATGTTTTATATGTGAAAATTTGAATTTAATATTTGTATTCCCGTTTAACAGATAATTACATTCTGTACTCAGTACTGTAGAATTTGGTTGAATATCTGTTCCCAGTAAATAGGAATTATTTGTATAAGTCAGAGCTTCACCAATCCCAGGGTGTGAGAAAGTAAAAGGTCTGATTTGTTGATATTCAACCCTTAAATCTAAATCAGGAGGCAGAATTGGATTTGTTAAGATAAGACCGGTTTTCCAGGTAGACCGATTATTTACCCTGTCGAATTCTCCCTTAAAAAGAACACTGAATAGAATATCATCCCAAATCATCGATGCCGAGGCCTCCAAACCATTTGTAATTTTATATCGGGCATCAACAGATAGGAAAGAATTATCCAGGTCTCCCAGTGACCTTTGTGCGGATTCCCAGAAAAGAAAAGGATTCAGATAAGCTGCTTCGAATGGACGGTTAGCATAAATTATCATTTGAGAAATTCCGAGTTCCAGATCAGGAATTGGAGTTATGCCCAATCTGCTTATAGCAAGATATTTTGATCCCTTCTGTCTGAATGTAACTGTATCGGTATTTATTGTCTCAAAAGGCTGTACCAGCCATGCATGCAGGAAATCATAACGAAGTGACTTATAAGAAAAATGAAATTTAAGAAAATCAAATAGTGGAGGGTTATCAGATAGAACCATCCTGTTGATATACCCTATCCCCCAAAGTAGCCTTTCTCGTCCAAGTTCAAGGTCCACAGCATCTTTTTTAAATCTGATATAACCCTGTGTATAATCAAAAAAATTAATACCTGTACTATTAAAGGTAAAACTGGTTTTGACCCTGGGATCAAGTTTTGCTACATCGCGGTTATTATACTGTGCCCCATTTGCACCTTCAATAAGAAAGCCAAACATATTAGAATATGACCCATATATTTGTCCACCGAAATTTAAGAGAACGCTATAATCACGAATCTTGTCTGAATAGAGATAGGTACCGTCTCCTAGAAAATCAACCTTTAAATTGACAACGGAATCAGCATAAAAGTATAGGTGTTTTTCATTATATTTTTTGTATCGGTCAGTAAAGTGTGAAGGGAAATTGGAAAAATATGAATCAGCTTTTTTATTACCCATACCCATTTTAACTTTATAACGACATAGTATTTCCTGCTCTGATTCGCTTAGAAGATATGATCTGGAATGAACTTCATTCAGGTATTTGATGACCTTTTCCCTAGAAAGAGGCAGGATTATATCACTGTAATTTTGCAATGCACCCTTTAGATACATTGTCTTTAAAAAAGGATAAACCGGATGATCTGCTGGTATAGTTTCAATTTGAGCAAAAACAGGAGATATTATTAACATTATAAAGAAAAGACACAGACTTATCTTAATCACAATCAGATATTTCCTTTGTTATTGAAAACAACCAGGAAAGTTTTTAACAATACTACAAGGTCAGAAAAAAAATTTGAGCTTTTGTAATAAGCAAGTTCCATTTCGATACGGGCATCCGGTGTGAGTAATTGACGCCCGTTTATTTGTGAAATTCCGGTCACTCCGGGCTTATAGTCGAAGATTTTACACTGTTCCGTATTATATTTGTCTGTTATTGAAGCTATATCTGGCCGAGGACCTACTATTGACATCTGTCCAGTCAATACATTGAAAAAATTAGGTAATTCGTCGATACTGGTACGTCTTAAAAACCGCCCTACCCTTGTAATCCTGGGGTCATTTACTTGTGTAAGTTCAGGACCAACCAAAAGTGCATTGTTTACCATCCCTCTAAATTTAACTAACTTAAATTTTTTTCCTTTGTACCCGGTTCTTTCATGTAGAAAAAACGCCGGACCTTTAGATTCCAATTTGATAGCGATAAACGCAATAATTAAGATTGGGGAAGCTAAAACCAATATGAAAATACTGAGAAAAATATCTGTAAACCGTTTAATCCAGCTTCCCTGCTTACCCATATTGAAAAAAGGAACTATTTTTTATATTTCTGAAGCAGACTACTAACTATATCAATAACATATTCAACGTTATTGGCAGTCATACCTGGATAAATAGGAAGTGAAACAAGTCTTGGGAATACAGAAGAGGCTACCGGAAAGTCTTCGTCTTTGAGATTAAATGTTTCATTATAATAAAGGTGTTGATGCACAGGCATGAAATGAACTCCGGCTCCAACTTTATTTTTTCTTAATTCATCAATAAACCTTGCCCTGTTTATATTTAATTTTTCAAGTTCAAGCCTTACAGGGTACAGATGCCAGGAAGATTCACGATCAGGTTTTATTCCATGCAATTTTATCAACTCATTATCTTTGAAGCTTTCGGTATACTTTGCGGCGATTTGACGCCTGCTTTCCCACATCAGATCCACTTTTTTGAGCTGTGGAAGTCCTAGGGATGCCTGAAGATCTGTAAAATTATATTTATAACCCGGCGCTACCACTTCATAATACCAGGAACCGGACTCAGTATACCGTTTCCATGCATCTCGGTTTATACCGTGAAGACGCATTACCTTAACCCTTTCGGCAATTTCCTCATTATTCGTACAGATCATACCCCCCTCTCCTGTAGAAAGAGTCTTGGTCGCATAAAAACTGAAGCAGGTAACTTCAGAGATATTTCCTATTTTTTTTCCCTTATAGGTAGCAGGAAGGGAGTGTGCAGCATCTTCCATTACCTTAAGGTTGTATTTTTTTGCGAGGTCAAGAA
The DNA here is from genome assembly GCA_963839165.1 of uncultured Bacteroidota bacterium. Classification (GTDB taxonomy): domain Bacteria; phylum Bacteroidota; class Ignavibacteria; order Ignavibacteriales; family Ignavibacteriaceae; genus DATFVA01. Next base: position 8,117 of record CAWIUG010000060.1, read on the forward strand.
TTTCATCCATATCACAAGGCTGACCACCGTAATGCACTGGAATAATTACTTTAGTTTTGGGTGTAATTGCCTTCTCTATGGATTCCAGAGAAATGTTCAAAGTCTCCGGATCAACATCTACCATCACTGGTTTAGCACCGAAATAACAAACAATCTCAGCGGTTGCAGGAAAAGTCATAGTTGGTACAATAACCTCATCCCCTGGTTTGAGACCGTACGCTTCTAAGGTTAAGTGACCCGCAGCAGTCCATGAGCTTACAGCTATTCCTTTGCTGCATCCAATGTATTGCGCAAATAATTCTTCAAACCGGATAGTTTTAGGTCCCATACTTAACCAACCAGAACGTACAGTATCCACAATTTCATCGACTTCCTCTTCGGAAATGAATGGCTTATGGAATAAAAGAAAGTCGTTTTGCATAGGCTTAAATGGTGTGCTTTTTAATAAGAGTTAAAAATGTTATAAAATTTCCCTGTAAACCTAAATTATTTTCCTGATTAAAAAAAGCTTGCTTAATGTAGAATTTTTTGGGATAAAATTCTACATAAAATTCTATTAAAATATAAGTATACTTTTTAAGAATTCATAAAAAATAATGCCTGTTTCCTAATAAACGATAATTTATTTTTTGGGAGATATCCAGCATAATAGATGTGTGCGTAATGGGTGAATTACATTGAATATGCAATATAACCCTGGATTCATTTTTACAATTTTTCTTGCCAACGGAGGAGCTAATGTAATTTTATACTTTATATAATTGCATTCAGGAAACAATTTTTTAATGCTATTAAATTTAATCCCTTGTACATCCTTGTTTCTGGGGTTATTGAATATGAAGTCGTACCAGAGGATTCCACCTCCGGGTTTAACCCAACCCAACATCCGATTTGCCAGATCACGCCGGAACTCGTTATTTAGGATTGAGGAAAATACAGTGGATTGGTATACAATATCGTATTTGTCATTTAAATCGGAAATGTTTTCTGCATCTCCATGTAATAACTTTACTGTTGAAGGTAATCTTTTTCTTGCTGTTTCTACCCTATCCTCAATTAGGTCTATACCAGCTAGGTTCTTGGGAGAAAAACCTAAAAGAATCAACTCTACCAGATTATCTCCTGAGCCGCAACCTACTTCCAGAACTTTTAAATTTTGGAAATCTGTTTTTTCGATTCTTTTTAATAATTTTATTAGTCTTCTTTCTCTCTCCTGAAATTTCAATAAAATATCCGGATTCGAGAAAGAATATCGGTTTTCGAAGGTACGTTTAAGATAACGTTCCTTTATTAAATCGGGTTCATTCATATTTCAAGAATAACCACTAATATTATTTATAGCATGAGTTAAATGTAATAGTTTACATTAAAAAATAAAAAGTTAATAATAAGTCCTAATTCGGGAATTTTGTCTCTTAAAAAATAAAGAGAAAGATATTTTCCATTACTTATATTGCAAATAACCTTATTTTTAGACATTCTATAAAGAATCATTTAAAATATTCATAACGTTAAAACGGTATGGGTTCTTTCTCAGTGAGATATATAATTACGAGATGAATAAAAAACTTAGATCTTCAGTAGCCGGTGCTTCTATTATCATAACGATAACAGGTATTTTATCAAAAGGATTAGGTTTTTTTCGTGAGGTGATATTCGCCAGTTTATTCGGACTTTCGTCAGATTTTGATATTTATTTGGTTGCTGCTGTCCTGCCTCTGACCATTAACACAATAATATTGTATTTAACCCAAAATTATTTAATACCTTCCTTTAAAGATGGAGAAAATCAGGAATTTATTCAACATAATTTATCCCTTTTCATCTTTATCGGGGTTATCATTGCTGTATTGTTGTTTATATTTTCCGGCCCAATCATAACTCTCTATTTTCAGAGTCAGAACGCAGAATCCGTGATAACTGCTGTAAATATATTTAGGTTATATCTAATTTCAATTCCGATCAATTGCGCTGTTTCTGTTCTGATCGCTTACCAGCAAACGCATTTTGAATTTAGATACCCAGCTTATTCCCAACTTCTATTAAACTTACTATTCATCTTATTAAATATTAATATTCTCTGCAGACCTAAATATCTTTGCTATACCACTGGGTTATAATGCCGGCATCATTTTTCAGATGATTTATTTATTAAAGAAATCACGCCTACGCATTAAGCTATTTCACCTAGGTTCTTCGATAAGATATTATACTAGTATCGTCCCAAGAACATTACTGATCATAATTCTTATTGAGAGCATTGGTCAGTTGTATGTAATTTCCGACAGGTACTTTTATAATGATTTGCCCACCGGAGGAATAGCTGCATTAAACTATGCTCAGACGGTATTCTTACTTCCTTTATCCATCCTGTCAATCGCTATGTCGACTGCAATATTTCCCAGGTTTGTCCAATGCATCAGGATGAAGGCTTCTAGAGAACTGGAGAGTGTCTTTAATGAAAGCATAAGAATAAATGTATTCATTTTTATTCCAATTACTATTCTCTTTCTTTTTTATGGTGATTTCATACTCAAGCTATTTTTTCAACGAGGGAATTTTAGTTCCGGAGATACTCTGGTAACTTACAAGGTATTAGTTTACTTCTCTCTTAGTATGATGTTTTATGCTGTCTATAATGTGATGAACAAACTGATATATAGTTTGGGACTAGTTAAGGATCTATTATTACTTACAATTTTGGGAGTTTGTTTAAAGATCTTCTTAAATTTGCTGTTGGTTAATGCCTTAAAACAAAATGGATTGGCTTTGAGTACAACAATAAGCTATATCTTTTTTTTCGTTTATGGCTTTTACCTTATTAACAAGAAACTGATATTTATTAAAAAATATATTTTTTTGTATGAATTTTTATTTTCTTTAATCAACGGGCTGGTTTCATTCTTAGTCGTAAGACTACTTGTAGTATCTTTCATTAAAGAAGAACCTTTTATCGAGATCCTCTTTTTCCTCTTTCTTTTCGTCTTTAATATTTTTTTAGTTAATCATTCTTTAGTAAAATTAATTTATGGATTGTTTAATATAATGCGAGGTAGACCAGGAGTTGGAAAAGCAGAGAATACATAGTCCTGATTTTAGGAATGAATTATATAAAAAGTACAGATCCACTTTTAAGAACTATCTTGAAAATGATGACCCCGCGTCAACTAAATCTGTTTTTGAAATTTGTAGGAGAAGGTTTTTACCTCTACTATCTGATTTCCAGAAAGAAGACATAAAAATCCTTGAGTTAGGCTGTGGCTCTGGTTATTTGCTCCAGTTCCTGAAAAAAGAGGGTTTTAAAAATACCTACGGTATAGATATTTCAACTCAACAGATCGATATAGCAAAAGCAAAGGGTCTTAACGCAGATGTGGTAGATATATTTGAATTCCTTAAAACTAATGAGACAAAATATGATGTTATTTTTGCTCTGGATTTTGTGGAGCATTTTTACAAACATGAATTATTAGAACTTTTTTCTAGAATTAATAACGTTTTGAATGATAAAGGCGTATTCATTCTTCATACACCTAATGGGCAGGGTTTGTTTCCTGGCAGGAATATTTATGGAGACTTGACTCATTTGACTATTTTTAGCCCAAATTCACTTACTCAAATTTTGAAAATAACCGGTTTTGAGGCTATTAAATTCTATGAGACTGGACCTGTAGCCAAAAATTTTAAAGGTATTATTAGATTAATGTTCTGGCAGGTTATAAAATTTATTGTGAGAATTATTAGAATCATAGAAACTGGAGAAGGAGAAAAAATTATTACCCAGGACTTTGTATGTAGTGCAAGTAAAATTCAGGAACAAGGAATTTAAATTTTTGAAAATATGCCAATCTCTTACCTTCTAGCAAAAAATACTTCACTAAAGAACCTGCTTGGATTTTTCATTACTGTAATTGTGAGATTTTTGCGGTTAAGAAGATTTCTTAGCAGGGATGTCGGTACCGGAATCGTCGTTATTTCCCTACACAAATTAGGCGACTCGGTTTTTACTATTCCCGCTATTAAAGAAATATTAAAGCATTTAAAAACAGATATATACCTTTTTTGTTTTGAAGAAACTAAACCTATCTTTAAAATGAGCCTTAGAGAGGATCAGATAATTAGCTTTAAACATTCGGATTTTTACCTCGATGACCGTGTAGCAAAGCACTCGGTAAGAAAAAAAATTGTAGAACTTAATCCTCGCATGATTTACGATCTTACTGGTTCAATCAGGTCTGCAACAATACTAATACCTTCAACAGTTAAAGAAATTATTGGTATGAATGAGAGTTATTTCAAACCAATTTATACAAAATTTGTACCTCGAAGAGCCAAACCTCATATTATCGATATTTATTTAGACATCGTTGATTCAATTATTGATACTGACAGAAAAATATTGAAGGAATTTCCTGTCCGGATAATTGAGACTGGATATTTGCTGATTCATCCCTTTGCGGGCTGGACAGCTAAAGAATGGAATCTTCATAAATTCATTAAACTAGCTGAAAATCTAAATCAACACTTCGAAGTAATTATAGTGTCACCTTCTGGAAAGATTACGGAGGATGTTGCGAACGAACTGATTTCTTCAGGGGTTAAATGGATAGAAACCAAAGATTCAGACGAGTTAATAGATATAATAAGAGGCTGTTCAATCCTAATTTCAAATGATTCTGGTCCTATATATATTGCAAATTTTATGGGAAAACCAACTTTTACTATTTATGGACCCACTAATCCTGTCTATCATCTACCTTTTGGAAAAAATCACCAGTTTTATCAAACGGTGATTAAATGTTCTCCGGATAAGAATAGCAAATATTGTTTCACCGATGCCGGAAGAAATGGGTGTCCTTCATTTGAATGCATGAACATGATTACCGTTTCTGACCTTGAAAATAAACTTTTAGATTTCATAGAAATGCTTGGAATAAAACACAAAGTTTATCGGTATGAACAATAGTATAATTAAGTTAAACAAAGAAATAATATTTAAAGCAGCTTCACTAAGCCTGGCCGCTATTTTGTTTGTTCCCTTCCCCTGGTTTGGTCTCGGAATTATACTTTCAGCCTTGATCTTTGGGATACTCAAAGAAAATGATATAATACTCTTAATCATTTTTTCTTTCTTATTACTTTCAAGCAATATTAGTGATACCCTTCGACTGGTTACTAATTCTTCCATAATTTTTATTCTTCTGTTTTTGTTCATCAAAAGGTACGGATTTCGTTTATCAGGTTATCCTCAGATTCAACGTAAGGTAATATTTTTCATACTTTTTTTGATTTGCCTGATGTTCAGCTCCTCCCTTTTTTCTGATAGTATTATTACTGGATTTATCAGTATGGGAAGACAGATAATTTTCTTTCTTATTTGGTTTATCTTATTCTCATTTTTGAGGGAAGAGAAGGATGCATTCAGGTATTCCGGTGCCTTAATTGCTTCCGGAGTAGCTGTTGCGATCTCAATAATATATTCTTTTATTAGTTCCGGTCAACTATTTGTACTTGAAAGTCAGGGGTTAGTCCATGAGGGAGGTGTTTATTCGAATGTTACGGCAGCTGGTGGCATATTGGATGTATCAATCCCCTTAACCTTTGTATTTCTACTTTACTATGAAAAAAGTAAAAAGAAGCTGTCAATCCTGACTGGTCTTATCCTGGTACAGATTACAGGAATATTTTTTACTAATTCCCGTGAATCAATACTGGCAGCCTTTCTTAGTTGTGCCGTTTTATTTTTTCTTTTAAAAAGAAAAATGTTTTATAGGGTATTGATTCCTGGAGTTGTTGCCTTAATTCTAATTTTTATCACATCAACAGTATTTGCTAATTTATTTGAGGTTTATTTCAGGGTTAACAGGATACTGGAAAATACACGTTACTATTTATGGGATATTACAGTTAGAATAATTAGGGATAATCCCATATGGGGAGTTGGACCCGGTCAATTTAAAGGTCAAATGTATAACCATTTAAATGTTTTGCTTGGAAGCTGGGAGGAAAAACAAATTGAGTGGGTCTATAATTCTTCGGGAATGGGAGAATCACATAATTTCATATTGTTCCGTACCGCAGAACTTGGCATAGGAGGTTTTATCTCGGCGATTCTTCTGCCTGATATTCTTTTTTTATTATAGCAGAAACGTAATTCGTTATTATACCTTGAATAAAAAGATTCACTATTTGGCTGTCGCCATTTACTCTATAGGAATTGGTCTATTTATCAGGTCATTCTTTGAAGCAACTGGACTTATTTCACACGGATGGATCTCCAGAGATTTACCTTTTTGGCTCTGTTTCGCAGTGATACTTTTTTTATATAATAAAAAACAAAATTTTGAAAGTTGATATTTTCTGACTTAAACGAGATCCTTGATCATGCGTAATAATTTATCTGATCTTTTCTCAAAAGGAAAAATATCCCTTATTCTCTCTGAGCATTTATTCGCCCCTTCTGTGTTATAGTTTTTTAATGTACTTTTTATTTCCTGGGCTAATTCTTCATAATTTTTGAAATTATTTACGATGATTCCTGTCTCACCTACTACTTCGGGCAGAGCATAACAATTGCTTACTACTGGAATACAGCCATATTGCATCGCTTCCGCCACTGAATATCCAAAGGCTTCATGCCTTGAGAATTGAATGTAGATTTTTGCTGATTCCAATAACGTTACAAATTCATTCTTAGCTAAATAGCCGTGTATAAATACATTATTAGGAAGATTTTGCGTCTTCAATTTAGCATCGATTCTGCCAATAATATGAAATTCTATAGTTCTCAAATAACCTGCAAATTCTAAAAACCTATCGATACCTTTTCTCAAATAACTGCTTTTATCTATGAAACCTATGGTCACTATTTTATCTTGTTTTTTTTCATACGAAATAGGTTCCGGAGGTTTAAGCCCATGATAAATCATCTCTATTTTTTCTGGACGGATATTACAGTTGTTTATGATCTCCTTATAATTAGAGTTGGATACCGAGATTATTTTATTCGACATCCTGAGCATATTTCTAATAACTAACGATTTCCACTTTGAAGACATGGAACCATAATTTAACTCCTCCAAATTTGCAACATCATAACCACCTGCAACGAAAACCACCTTCTTGTGAAACCATTTTGACCAAATCAAAGGGTATAAAAAACGTAGACTTACAAACCAAAAAAATATAAGATCATGCTCTTTAATCAACTTGATTAAACCAAATAATTTGGATCGATCAGTGGAATAATCATAATATGTTACATTATGTTGAGATTTAAGTATCTCATGGTCCACAATCGTAAATGTACTGGGGTGTACGGTAATAAAAAGTATATTCATAATTTAAAACTTCCCCACTGTGATTTTCTATTTATTAAAAGCTTAAAACTAAATATATTTAATATATTTAGTTTTATAACATTTTTTATTTTGTGAACTTAGTTAAACAAATGAAAAGTTGAAACGGAATTTATTTTGATTAAAATTGTAACAATAATAGGGGCTAGACCACAGTTTATTAAATCAGCTATTCTTAGCCGAACTTTTAAGGATTCAAATCAAATCCATGAGATAGTAATACATACTGGTCAGCATTTTGATTTCAATATGGACCAGATTTTCTTTGATGAATTAAAGATTCCAAAACCTAAGTATAATCTAAAAATCAACTCTCTTTCTCACGGGGCTATGACTGGATTGATGCTCTCGCAAATTGAGGAAATATTAATCGATGAAAAACCGGATTATGTTTTAGTCTTCGGGGATACAAATTCAACACTTGCCGGGGCGATTGCTGCAAAGAAACTTCATATCAAGGTAATCCATGTAGAAGCAGGATTACGAAGTTTAAATATGGACATGCCTGAAGAAATTAATAGAATCCTGACAGATAGAATATCGGATTTACTGTTCTGTCCTACCGAGAGGGCTGTTAATAACTTGAAGTTAGAGGGGTTTGGCAGTTTCCTATGCACCATTGTGAACAGCGGAGATGTAATGTATGATCTTGCCTTGTTCTTCCAACGTAATAACCTGCAGCCTGAACCCGATCTTAAAAAAGTATTTATCTTGTGTACAATCCATAGAGAGGAAAATACTACCAACCTTGACAGACTTGTCGAAATATTAAAAGGGCTGAATAAAATTGCCTTCGAAACAGCAATTGTTTTACCTTTACATCCAAGGACAAAAAAAATCATTGAAAAAAATAATTTAGCGTTTAATTTTGAAGTTCTTCAACCAATTGGTTATCTGGAAATGATGAATTATCTGCAACATTGTAAACTGGTGATCACCGATAGTGGTGGGCTACAGAAAGAAGCGTATTTTTTTAGAAAATTTTGCATTACCTTGAGAAAAGAAACTGAATGGACAGAATTAGTAGATAATGGGTATAATAAACTTGTTGATTATGATAGTTCAAAGATCTATGCTACTTACCTTCATTTTTCTAACCAAAAGAGATCTTTTGCAGAAGCCTTTTATGGAAAAGGTAATGCCTGCAAAATAATTTTAAATTCTATCCTTACTCATCACGCTACAAGATTTTAATGAACAAAATCCTGATCATCACCCAATATTTTTATCCTGAAGTAGGTGCACCTCAAACCAGATATATGGAGTTGGCTAAGAGGTTTGTCCAAATGGGCTATAAAGTCACTATTTTAACCGCTATGCCTAATTATCCTAAAATGGAAATCCTGTCAGGTTACAGAGGGAAAATTTACCTTAAGGAAAACTTTAACGGAATGGAAGTTCATAGAAGCTATATTTTTGTGAGGAATACTCCATCATTAAAATTCAGGCTATTAAATTATTTTTCATTTGTTTTTACTTCCATTTTAACAGGGGTCCTTAAAGTTAGCAGACAGGATTTAATTATATGTGAATCCCCCCCTCTATTCCTGGGAATCTCTGCAATCATTTTGAAGAAATTTCTTAAAGCAAAATTCGTGATGAACATAGCGGACCTTTGGCCTGAACAAGCTGAAAAATTAGGTCTGGTTAAAAATAGGACATTACTTAAATTAACTTATAAACTCGAAGGATTTATTTATAAACACTCCGATTTGGTTTCCGGACAGACGATGGGAATAGTTGACAATATAAAAGGTAGATACAATAATGTAAAAACTTTTTGGTTAAGGAATGGAATTGATGTCGAAAATTATAGGAATTATAAAATTAATCCTGAACTTGTAAAACCATTTAATAAAGCTGACTTTATTCTGATCTATGCCGGCATTATAGGATATGCACAGGGGTTAGATACTATACTACTTTGTGCAAATGAACTACGCAACAATCCTGATATTAAATTTTTATTGGTGGGAAGCGGACCTGAAAAAAAACGATTGATAAATTTAAAACAAGAACTTCATCTTGAGAATTTGATTTTTATCGATCCAGTTGCTAAAAGTGAAATCCCTGGATTGGTTTCTCTTTCGGCGGCAGGCATCGTTCCTTTAAAAGAAAATGCCTTTTTTTCACGGAGCGATACCTTCAAAGATTTTTGATATACTTGGCTCTAAAAGACCAATACTACTTGGAGTAGAAGGAGAGGCATACAATCTTTTCATTGATGAAGGTAAATGTGGGCTATTCTTTGAACCAGAAAACTATAAAGATTTAGCTAAAAAAATAATTGAACTCTATAATTCACCTGAACTTCGTCATGAACTTGGAAAAAATGGCTACAACTTTGTAAGTAAATATTTTAACTGGGATAAAATATCCAAAGAATTTATAGATACAATAAATCAGAACTTCTAAGAATAAGGACTACAGCTAGAGTAATCT
>CAWIUG010000061.1:0-12287 GCA_963839165.1 uncultured Bacteroidota bacterium
GCTTAAATAAGAGATCGGAAGTCAGGAAGAAGCAGGAGTTATCATTTGATAGTTCCCACAGAAGTTGAAAGCGGGAACGAACCGGGGAAGAGGTTAAGAGGATTGGAAGATAAGAAGATGAGTGGGTAAGAAGGTAAGCAGGAAATCATAATACAAGATAAAAGATAAAAGTAAGAAGGAACAAGGAAAAGGTATTAAGGAAGAAGATAAAAGTGACAAGGAAGAGGGGCGCCGAGAATTATTAGGACTGGCTGCATTGAAGCTTGCGCATTCACCCCAGTGCTTTAGCCCGGGGACTTACAGAAAAATATAATATAACCTAACCGTTTTAACGGTTTATAGGAAACTATAGCCCGGGCAATAAAAAGCCCGCATACGTGAAAATTATTAGCTAAACCTACGCTATGCTGCAGGGGAAAATCGTTGGCTGCAAACTCAGCAATGTAACAATCGAATCTCCGATTCATACATATCCCTGGAGGGGATCCATTATTGTAGTCTACGATAACCACCACCGAAGATTTAAAGATCCTCGGAGAGGATCCACTATTATATTCTAATAAAAGGTTGCTAATGAGTTTATCTTTTCGAACAGCCGCAGAGCGGCGACACATTAAACTTTAATCATACCATTCAAATTTGTGATCAGTTCTCTGAACTGAGCAAAAAAGAATACAAGAGGTTTATCCGTCAGAGCCGGACTGAGAGGCGTGCTGATGGAATCTCAGATCGGGAGGCTGCCAGTCTGTTATCCTGAACCAGTTGAAGGATGAGCTTGTCAAAGACCTGGGCTACGCTACAGATTAAAAGTCATTTCGGTCATCTCGATACTTTTTCTCACTTCGTTACTTGTAAAGCCGAACGCTGTTCGGCTTCAGATCTGAACGAATTCCTAGACGGTAGGCAGGCAGGTTCGCTGACTCGCTGATATCCACCGCTGATTTCACACAGTCTACGGTCATCGATTTTTTCGAATGCAATGATAACGAAGTGAAAAAGGTATCGAGAAGGCAGACAACATATCTAAATACCTTCTTATCTTATTACCTCTTACCTTCCCACTTTCTCACCCTCTCTGGCAGGTTCACTGAATCGTTTATCAATCCTGATATATGTCTTTTCAAGCCAAATAGCGCTCTTTAGTGTATCGGGATGAGCTGGCTTTCTCATCAAGCGATTCAGCGAACCCTTTTACAGGCTCTCATTTAGCGATTCAGGCTAACCCGACTACCGTCGAGGCAGGTCGCTTTACAGCAGTCAGCCGGTGTGTTGATTATTACCGGCTGACCGGTAATTTTATTTTATCCTTCTCCGGGTATCATCTGATATTATTTAAGGAGCATCAGTTTTTTTGTTTCAACCAGAGTTCCGGAAGTAAGCTTATACAGGTAAATGCCGCTGGAAAGTGCCGAAGCATCAAATTCAACGCTGTACCTGCCGGCCTGTTTAACTTCATTTACAATTACGGCCGCTTCCTGACCCAGCAGATCGTATACCTTAAGGGTAACAATTCCCTCAGCGGGAATTGAATATTTGATCATGGTAGACGGGTTGAACGGGTTCGGGTAGTTCTGTTCCAGGGAGAATTCAGCAGGAGCAGCAACCTCCGCCTCTATTTCATTTGAATACTTTGAACTTCCGTCAAAATCAATCTGCTTCAGCCTGTAGGTGTAATTGCCCGCCGCCAGGTTTTCGTCGTTATAACTATAGCGTTTCGAATCAGTTGTTGTTCCGAAACCGGGCACATATCCTGCCTTAAGGTATTCGCCGTTATCCGGCTTACGTTCAATCTCAAACCCGCGGTTGTTTGTTTCAGTAGCGGTTGTCCAGTTCAGCAATACATTCCCCTGCCCCGCCGAAACAGTAAATGATAAAAGCTCAACCGGGGTAATATCCGTGGCCAGTACCTTCACATTGTCAACTGCCCACCACCAGTCCCAGCCCGGCTGCAACGATTTGAATCTAAGTTCAAATGTCCGGAGAGCTGCTATTGCTGAAATATTATATGACTCGTGAGTATTTGTCACGTCATCAGAGTTAAAGGTTACTATGTTCTGCCAGGTTGTTCCTCCGTCGGTACTGACGTCGACGTATGCGAAGTCGGATGAACTGAGTGCATTCCAGTCATTATCCCACTCAAGAATAACGGTCTGATACTGCGAAGCATCGATAGGATCGGCAACTTCAGCAGTAGATAAAAGGGTGCTGCCGCTTCCGCATTCATCAGCATCAGCTGCAAATACACCCCCGCAGGTACCGCACGGAAGCGTATAAGGATTCGGGTAAGGAGAATTGAATATCTCCCAGACGCAGGTACCGCCGTCATTAGCTATTGTCCACTTATCCGTACCGCTTTCGAAATCATCAAAAAATAAAGTGATCAGGCTTGGATCCTGTACCGTAGTAAAACTCCACACAGGCCCCGGCGAGCTGCAGGTATCGCCTATCTCAACAACCTGCCAGAAATAAGTTGTACTGTAAATCAGCGGTAAGGGTGTAACGTTCCAGCCGGATGCAAGCGAACCGCTCTGAACAAGTTCCATTGAACCCGGATCGGTACCAAAATAAAGTTCATTAGAAACAACATCAGCTCCATTGGTCCATGAAAGTCCGGCAAGGTCAGCAGAAACATCCGTTGATAAATTTGCCGGAACAGGATCAGAAGCCAATTCAACACCGCAGCCCCCGCCGCCGTATTCCACTGCTTCCCAGAAGCCGCTGTGATAAAAGCTTGTGCCGTTGTTATTACCGCCGGATGCAGAACAGCCGCCGTGTGTATGAACACCCAGGGCAAAGTGAGTATTCTCGTCGATAACCGGACTGCCGGAATTTCCGCCTTCCGTATCTACGACATAGCGCATGGTAGTTCCCGAGGATGCCGCGTTCGGTCCCGAGTTGGTCTGCAGGGTCTGGTTCGCCGTTCCGTCATCCACACCGCAGCCGGTAATTCTTATAGGATCAGCGGCAAGGTCCTGCACCAGCGTAAAATAAGCGCCCTGTTTTTCTTTCGGCATCAGGTTCGTAACCGGGTTCGGAAATACTTTACAGACGCCGTAATCATTACCAATCCCGCCATTAACAAAAACCCGGCTCGACTGATCGATTGCGTACTGGTCCTCCGGTCCCGGGTGATTTATCGTCCCGTTAGGATCAGACAGCGGAACATTAAACTCAAGGATAGTGGCAGTTGTAGCGTCGAGGCAGTGGCCCGCCGTAACGATACTGCCGTTGGGAATGATCCAGCCGGTACAGCCTATCGACACTATTCTTCCCACTGCAGGATCAGTTGAAGGGATACGGTCATCAGTAGGACCGCACTGACTTTCAACGGGTGTAAAACCGTCCCCCACAACCAGTTCATCAACGTTAAAGGAAACATCCTGATCGCCCGGCGCGGCATAGAGCTCTATCCTTACAGCATCGCCGTTAAAGAAAGCCGAGTAATTATACCACTGGCTTAAGGTAGTCTGGTTATGTTTCTGCCATTTATCATCGTACAGAGAAGTCATTATTATGTAGCTTTTCTTACCAAGGTTAAAACTGCCGAAATGAACACTAAGCCACGGAGCCCCGGGAGCCTGAGCAATGGCGCTGAAAACAAGCTTGTCGCCGCCCTGATCGCCTGTGTACGAGCCCGAGCTCAGCTTATAAGTCTCCCTGTGAAGTGGAATTTCCTGCATCTGTGCAGGAACCCGTGAAGAGACAAGTATAAAAAACAATACGAAGAGAAGCAGGGACCTTGTGAAGAGAAAAGAAGTAGATTTATCCATTATTCCACCTAAATTTATTGAGGACCGGTTAATTTATCCTTATGAGGAAATGATTTTTTTTCGTCTCACCCTACAATATTTTCCGACCATAATTCAACCTAGCTAAATATTTTGCCGTTATCAATATCCTGGTAAAAATAGATCGAGATATACTTAAAGCTTGATAAAATACTTCGTAATTCATAAAATTAATCCACTGCTTAACCAGCATTAAAATTATGAAATAAATAATTATTTATTGTCGTGTTTTTATCAGATATTCTTTTATAATATCCGGAGTTATTTTTTATATTTTTACAATATTATGACATTTAGCTAAAGCAAAACATTTATATTTATTTACAATCAATATATAGATGCGAACAGAGGGTAATATGAAAATCAGAATATACCGTGCTTATTACCCGGATGATGATAGGCTTGAAAATTCGATCAGATTTGTTACAGTAAATCCCGAATTAGCAGCTAAAAGATATTACGCTATATATCCGGTTGAATTCGAGTCAAAGATTACCGTAGATAAGGATTGGGTATTCAAGGTAACTGACAGAAAAATATTCTCTTTATCAGAACTATTTCCTGAAAAGATATTTAAGGATAGAGTCGGGATTAATTTGGAACAAAAAGATTTTGATTTTAATAGACTGGATGATTTTGCAAAGTCTGTATTTCTAACTATTAAAAGGCTCTTTCCCGAATGGTTAAAAGGCGTTAAGCATAGCAGCGAATGGTGGGAAGAAAGATTTGACATTGAATGGACCTCACCTTGCAAGGGTGTTCCGGAAATATGGATATCAACGGGAGGGGGCGACTATTACGATCTGCAAATTGGATTTGGTGGTGCCCATATTCATATGGCTTATAATCATAGTGAGCTTAAAACAATAGAGAGTTGGATATTAAAAGCAAATTCAAGTTCACTTGTTTTTTTTAGGGTAACTGTCCACCTGGATTCAAAGTAAATTAATTTTTCGGCCCTGAGTGATTCAAGATATTCGTTCACTATTAAAGAAAAAGGGGTTAAGAAAAATATATTCCTGGCTTGGGACATATAATCACTCTATATTTTGACAAAAAATATCTGACATAGTTCTGTCATTTTCATCTTTGGAAAGAATTTCTTTATCAGTAAATTAAGTTAATTTCCTGATAGCGGCAATAAAAATTTTTAGATAAAAAATCCCGAAGCATTGTGCCGGTTTGTACTGCCGCTTATTAAAAGGTAAGTATAAAACACCTGAATATCCTTTTGTTTCCCGTTAAAAGCGGAGAGACAGGGATTACCTGCAGTGATACCTTAAGGGGGACCGATAAAGCAAAAAATGCCCTTGGAGCTAATCGCTCCCCGGTGTTTTCTATTTCCCTTTCACTTACAAAAACAAGTTTTTGACGTTTGCAGGGATTGCCACCGTCTTTTTCACAGGGGGATCGTCAAACTAATAAATGCCCCTGGGCGCTATAGTAATAAAAAAAGGGAAAGCATTTATGCCTTCCCTTATTAAAGGAATTCCAGAATGGTTCAAGGAAGATCTTCCTTATTTGAGTAATAACATCTTTTTTACTAAAATATTATTATCCGATTCTAATCTATAGTAATACGCACCGCTTGCAAAATCAGAAGCATTGAACTTAACCGTGTATTTGCCAGCTTTCTGATTTTCATTAACTAAATCCATTACCTTCTGACCGAGAATATTAAATACCGACAATGAGACGAGACCTTCATTTACAAGGGTGTAATTTATCTGAGTACCAGGATTAAACGGATTCGGATAATTCTGGCCGAGTGAAAACTGCAAAGGAACATCTACATCTATTTCCAGTACTTTTGAATATGATGAAGTTCCATTGAAATCTATTTGTTTTAACCTGTAGCAGTACCTTCCCTGAGTTACATCATTATCGGTAAACGAATATGCCTGCGGTTCAGTTGTAGTACCTTTTCCAATTACAAATCCAATCTTTATCCAGTTATTTGTTCCGGATCCTGATCTTTGAATTTCAAATCCCCTATTATTTGTTTCAGTGGCAGTTGACCAGTTCATCAGAACACTATTATTGGCAACATTCAAAGTAAAAGATTTCAATTCTACCGGTATACCGTCATTATTTAATCTTAAAATGGTTCCCGATTGTCCAACTGCATTGCCGTGATTAACGTCGGAGAAAGAAACGCATCTTAATAAATTCATAGAATGGCTGGGCTGATTTGTCCAGGTCTGGCCTCCGTCCGTAGTCTGCACAAGCACACCGACATCTCCCACAGCAGTTCCGTTATCAGCGTCGGTGAAACAAACTGATCTGAATGACAAACTCCCTGTAGAATGATTGCTCCAGGTTGCTCCTGCATCAGTTGTTTTCAGTATAGTACCTCCGCCGCCTACTACAGTTCCGGTGTTAACATCGATAAAATCAACTGAATTAAGAGCAATTGAAGTACCACTTGACTGATTGTTCCAGGTTTGTCCGCCATCGGTTGTATGAATTATTACACCGCCTTCTCCAACAGCGGTACCGTTATCAGCATCCACAAAAGATATTCCCCACAAATTTGTACCGGTTCCTCCGGGTTGTCCTGTCCATGTGACCCCGCCATTTGTTGTATGCAGTATTGTTCCCGCAGTACCTACGGCCCAACCGGTATTAGCATCTATGCAGCAAACGTAATATAAAGGATTTGAAACCCCGCTGACCTGATTATTCCATACTGCTCCACCGTCAGTTGTTCGGATAATTGTTCCCATATCACCAACTGCGGTACCATTATTATCGTCCGCAAATGAAACGGAATAAAGTATGCTGGAAGTGCTGCTTGTTTGTTGATTCCAGGTTGATCCGCCGTCGGTTGTATGAAGAACGATTCCGTTAGTTCCGACTGCCGTTCCAATTAACTGAGACGGAATTGAAACTCCGATCAGTTCATTTGTAGGGCCCGTTTCCTGGCTGGACCATGTCGCACCTCCGTCAGTAGTGCGAATAATAGTTCCCTGCAAACCGACAGCAGTTCCCGTATTCGAATCCGTAAATGAATTACTCAGCAGCCATTGCGGTGTACCGCTATTCTGATTGATCCAGGAGTTTCCGCCATCGGTAGTACGTAAAATAATACCATCTTTTCCAACAACTGTTCCGATATCAGCACTAACAAGCGACACTGAATATAAAAAATTTGTAGTGCCGCTAGACTGGCTGACCCAGTTGGTCCCTCCGTCCGTTGTATGAACTATAGTTCCGTTGTCACCAACCGCAGCGCCGTTATCTGCATCGGAAAAACTGACTTTATAAAGCATGTCTACAGTACCGCTTGATTGGGGCGTCCATGTTGTGCCGCCGTCAGTTGTATGAACTATAGTTCCAACCATACCCACAGCAGTACCATAATTTACATCGGAAAAATCAACGTTGATAAGCCAGTTTGATGTTCCGCTGGTTTGAGGCGTCCATGTATCACCGCCATTGGTAGTTCGTAAGATTAAACCCGACATCCCGACTATTGTACCATGATCTGCATCAGAAAGGCATACCCCTAATAAATAATTTGTTGTACCGCTGTTCTGTGAAATCCACGTATTACCCCCGTCGGTTGTATGAACAACTGTTCCCTGTTCGCCAACGGCAGTGCCGTTATCTGCATCAGCAAAACTAACAGCATACAGCCATTTAGTCGTTCCGCTTGACTGAACGGTCCAATTTCCGCCTCCATTGGTTGTATGAACAATTATCCCGGCTCCACCTACAATCGTACCATTATCCGCATCCGTAAAACAAACAGCATCATTCTCATTTCCTTCAGGTAAGGGATTCTGCCAAAACCAACCCGATTGAGCAGAGGCGACACCAGATGAAATAAGTACAGTCACGATTAAAAAAATAAAAATTCTCCCAATATTCCTTAAAGCACAGAATAAATTTTTCATTTCTCTAATCTCCTTATATTAAATAATTAATTAGTGAATTAATCGATCAGTTAACTTTTACAGAATATTTTTCTTACAGACTATGCCAGGAATAAGGAATAAGAACAAACTATGCGACAACAGGCAGCTATCACAACCAGCATCATAGTATCTTATAGTTTTTTTAATTTTTTAAATTCTCTTACCGATAAACCTTTTTCCCAGTAGGCTTCAAAAACAGCTTTCTGGGCTTTTGCAAAACTGGGATGATCAACAATTATTGTAGTGATACTCGGTTCCAATGATACTCTATCATTTAAACCAAGCATTGTAATAGTTTCATCGCTAATAAGCAGCTTCATGGGAAGTTCCTCAACTATTTTTACTTTTTCTCCTATCTTCTGATATTCTTCGGCAACTTCGGCTATATAATTAAATTCCTCTTTGTTCCGGGAGTGACCGTATTCATATATCCCTCTTAACTGAATCTTCTTATCAGCCATTTCTTTCTCATTTTCCTTATTATCAGTAATTTTAGGTAAGGTATAAGGCGGTTTGGAAAATGCCAATATTTCTCTTTTAGTATTTTTCTGAATATTAAACCATCTTTGCCGAATATGCCCCAAATCTGTCAATACCTCGATATAATCCATCGGGCCTTTATCATTCTGATTTTTCATGTGTATGGAAGCTAATTCTTTTTGAACGGAAACGGCTACATCCTTCATGATATCAACCGCAGTTTTTTTCTTCAGTTCCATTTCATCTTCGAAGTGAATGATAACATTCTGCAGTGCTACTTCGGGTTTAATTCCCTTAAATACTTTTAAACCGTTTCTATAACTTTCGTTGCAGACTCCTTTTCGAACCAGGCCCTGAAGAATGTCATAAATTTTTGTTCGTGTTATAGTAGTAATCTTAGCTAATTCGGGTGCTGTGAAATCTTTTTTTTGCAGAAGGGCCATATACACTTCAGCTTCGCGGAGAGTTAATCCTATTTGCTGTAATTTATTTATCAGTTCCATATATCTCCTTTTGATTTGTATCCCGTACGGTAAGGGTTGTATCCCTTACAAAGGGGATACATTTAAACTAAATACATTAATAATTAAATGCAAATTGGATTTGTAGTGCTCTCAGCTGCTGTAATAACTCGTTTAGAATGAGTCATTGCCCTCTTTTTATTCCCCTTCGTTTTCAAAAATGCGTAATCGTATTTTTAGGAATGATACTAATATGATGCAATTGAAGCAATTATGAACCGATTGAGCCCATTATGAGCCCTTTCAGCAATGTGAAGATCTCTTTTTAGCCAACTAATCACCAGGATCGCCAGGTAAATCCATCATAGATATGGAACATTATCTTTTTTGGCGGGGCAGGCTGTTTCGGTTAACTTGTAAAGGGTAGTTCTATAAAATAATATTGTTGCAAGCTGCGCTTACGAGAAAATTAAGCATCCCGGCGAGTCGGGACTAAATCATTGGTAGTTGTTTTTTAAGCGGCAATTATGTCCCGCCAAAGGCACGCCAAAGGCGGACTAAAAAAATAAAATTTCTTGTAATATTTCGGAGATTCTTGTTACTAATATATTAGAACCAGGAGATAACAATTTTCAATATGCAGAATCAAACAGAACCAGACTTTATAAAGTTACTTGAAGAAAATAAGAATAGAATATACAGAATATGTAAGATCTATGCGGTTTCGCCAATAGAGCCTCAAGACCTTTTCCAGGAAGTGGTAATCCAGGTATGGAAATCACTGCCTACTTTTAAAGGCAAATCCAGCATAAGTACCTGGATATATAAAATTGCACTAAATGTTTGTTATAGTTCAAAAATGAAGTTCGACAAAAGCAACAAAAACACAATTCGTTTAGAATCCATCCATTTTATGCTACCAGAAATAACTGTTGATAAAAGTCAGCAGGAAAAATTTGAAGCCCTAAAAGATTGTATTTCTTCATTGAATGAAAAAGAAAGGGCTGTCATCATACTTTATTTAGACGAATTGCCATATAAAGAAATAGCATTAATTACCGGATTGAGGGAGAATCATATAGCAGTTAAAATGAAAAGAATCAGGAATATTTTATTAGAATGTATAACTCATAAACTAAAATATTGAGGAAAAGAAATTATGAAAGAAGAAATAAATGATTTATGGCAAGAGCTAAAAGACGTATGGGAAAAATCTTCTCAGACCGAAAAAATCAATTTTCAGATGTCAAGCTTAATTGTCGAATTAAAAAGCAAAGTAAGCCAATTCGAAAAAGACTCTATAAAAATGGATATAAAAACGATTAAGAAATTAACAAGTCAATTTGAAAAAGATTCCATCACCAAGGACATCAGAAAAATTACTTCATCAATAAAGAAAATTATTCAACATTTTAAAATGAAAAAATAATGGCGGATCACAATAAAGATTATAACCCGCGACTCAACACGACCGCGCCGCCAGAGGCGGGAAATCCGGGGCGCCACTTATCGGAACGCCGTTCCAAAAAGTCTCCAGGTTCTATCTTAGAAGAACCATCTTTTTCGTCTGTATAAAATTTCCTGCTCTTAATTGATAAATAAAGTCCGCTTGAAAACCTGTTTGCATTGAATTCAATACTATATGTTCCTGCAGTTTCGTACTGATTTACCAGTACCGCTACTTCTCTTCCCAATAGTCTACTGAAGAAGTATCATTTTCCGGGTTTGAACGAATGAACCTGCCTTCATTTGATAAAAATAAACCCCGCTCGGCAATTCAATCGCATTAAATTCAACTGTGTAATTTCCCGGATCCCTTTCTTCATTCAGGATAGTCTTTACCATTTCACCGAGACTGTTGAAAACATCTATCCTTACATTTGATTTGTCCTTTAATCCGTATGCTATAGTTGTAGTCGGATTAAAGGGGTTTGGGAAATTTTGTGTAAGTATATATTTCTCAGGCGCAGAAAGTTCAGCAACAATGGCGTTGCTGTACTCGAATGTACCGTCCAGATCTGTTTGTTTCAATCTGTAGCTGTATGATCCCGTCGTCAGGTTTTCATTTGTGAATGAGTAGCTCTTTCTTTCTGTCGTCGTCCCGAATCCGGGTACAAATCCAATTTCTTTCCATCTTTCATCAAGAGAAGTTTTTCTTTCTACAGCAAAACCGGAATTGTTTGTCTCCGTTGCCGTCGACCAGTTCAATATCACCGAATTTCCATCGGCTGATGCTGTAAAAGATGTCAGCTCTACGGGTATCATCGCTAATGCAAGTAAATAGGCTTCATAAGCATCTATCCTGCCCGCGCCATATCTCGGATCTTTTCCGGGAGCTCCTTTTTCCACCGCAGTTGTCTGCATGATCATACTTACATCCGCGGGTGTGAGAGCCGGATTTACAGAAAGCAGCAGTGCGGAAGTACCCCCTACATTAGGAGTAGCTCCGGATGTACCGCTGAAGGATGAATACCCTCCGCCGATATTAGTTGAAACTGTCCCGTTACCCGGGGCACTCACATCGGGCTTCAAAAGTCCCATTGAACCCGGTGAAGTTTCAAAAGGATAATCCTGGTATTCGGAGGGCATAGCATAGGGATAAGAAGGATGAATCGATTGAATATCTTCCCACGCAGCCGGACCGTACGGTGAACTTCCTGCAATCACATCAGTGCCGGCGTCCACGTTGCCTGCACCCAGAACGGAACTCAATCCTCCTAAAAGCGTTTGATCAGGATGTATCCACGAAGGAGGACAGTTGCCTGGAGCTGATATGTTGTAGGGAATTGGAGCGCTGCCTAAATTACCTCCGTCATTACTGGTCGAGTTGGTATGTACAATTCCCGCAGCAAGTTCAATATCCGTCATTTGTCTGAACATCGGGTAGTTAGGTTGAGGACTGAAATACCATTTATAGCTATATGAACTTGTAGTGATATCAACTCCCTTATCTACAGCATATTGCTGAGCCAGCCAGTAATCAGCTTCGCCACCAGGTACAAAGTTCATTAATTTAGCTCTTGGTGCTACTCCCGTCTGCATTCCGTTTGTACCGTCACCGCATACTATTCCCGAGGTGTGGGTGCCATGTCCGTCCTGGTCGTTTATGTTGTTATTATTATTCGCAAAATTCCAGCCGATGAGATCATCAACATACCCGTTGCCGTCATCATCAACACCGTTTATATCTCCCGGATCAAATACCCAGATTGATCCGTTAAATTCAATAGTATGCCCGTCATTATCTGCATCTTCACCGGGGTTGTTCCAGATATTGTGAATCAAATCAGGATGATCCCAGTCGCAGCCGGTGTCGATATTCGCAACTATTATTCCCTGACCGCTGTCTCCTTCAACCCATACAGCCGGCGCATTTATTAATACGAGACCCGGCTGGGGTGCAGGAACATCGCCCGGTAATACCACGTGAGATTCTCCGACCGGATCTTTTAACATGTCTCTGTCATATGAGGGATTGTATCTTATTTCTGATATTTCATTAAAATTTTCTGCTAAATCATAGATAACTTTGGGAACGGCTGAAAAGACGATAGTATTTGCGGCCCAGAGAATATCGATCCTGCTTACAAAATTTTGCTGTTTTTCATTCTCGAGATAAGTGCGGACAGCCTGCTGTT
>CAWIUG010000062.1:0-11592 GCA_963839165.1 uncultured Bacteroidota bacterium
GATGAAGTAATTAGTAATTAGTAATTAGTCATTAGTAATTAGTAATTAGTAATTAGTAATTAGAAATTTGTAAGGGAGCGAAGCATTTTTACCTGGTCAGCCTGATTCGGAATATTTTTTAATTAGTATAATATTTACTATGAATACCAGAAATTTATTTATTATAGCAATCGTAATTAATTGTCTATTGTATTGCTTCTCATGCTCAACGACCAATATTTATTCTGAATCATCCAGCCCTATCGATTCGCTCCTTATTGGCGAATGGTATTGCGTAGATATAGCTAATGCCAAAAATCCTTTACGACGCTACTTTGAGGGATTTCAGATAAATAACGATCACTCGCGGAAATTACTGGGAATTGAAACTAACACGGGCAAAATAAAAGTAATCGATGCAGTAAGATGTGATACTATAATATCAGCGCATGATGGCGCAATGATTATAAAAACATACGCCAGCCAGATCATCGCTCAAAATCATTTAAAGTATATTATAAGTAACAATAAATTAACACTCTTGAGTGACCGTTCCAAAACCTATACCAGAACGGAACTTAATGCTCAACTATTTAAACCTGAATTATCAAATGTTCAGGCTATAGTTGATTCTATTTTACTAACTAATATAAAAGTATCTTCATTTCCATTATCTTTTATAAAGCAGAACACTGCCTCAGATATTATTTTTTCCGCAAGATTTCCTTCATCTTCTATCGGAATCGTTGTAAAAAATTTTAATGGCGCTGGCACCTATAATATCCCGCTCTATTATGCACGATATTCTATATCTTATTCAGATGTGGGATTGGATTATAGTTCAGATACTACGGCAGCTGCTGTTTTTATAGTAGATAAATATGATACGGTGAATAATACAAGTTCCGGCAGTTTCTCTTTTAATGCTTCCGGCAGATACCGAAATCAGGATTCATTATATGAAATACGGGATGGTGTTTTTATTGTACCGATATATCGATAGTCTTTTTATAACCTATACACCAGTCTGTTCCCCGCAGAGCGGGGTAAATCGGTCTGCGGGTTAACAGGAACAGTGTTATTATGTCTATAAAATGAGTGACAATATGAAAAAAATAAATTATTTGTTAATTGCTATAATTGTTTTTGCCAGTGGATGTGATAAGGTAAATTCTCCAAATGTAACTTCGTTCGTATTAAATAAATTTCCGACAAAATCGGGAACTTATTGGTTTTACGAAGTAACTGACACTGTCAAGAATATAAATGATATTCTGAAAGTCTCCATCCTTGGCAATACAACCTTATCAAATGATAAAGCAGTAACTATTTGGGAATACAGATATTCAAATACGGTCGATACTCTATTTGTTGCAATAGACAATGACACAATATCTTTTTATCAGGGGACAAAGAGTTCATTTTTTGAAAGACTTAAATTTGTTTTCCCAATTGAAGAAAGCAAAAGTTGGGGTACTTCCGTTGGTGAAGCAAGTGTGACTTCATCCAGATATATTTCTGTCCCGGCAGTTAGATCTTGTGCTTATGAGGTTACAATTTACCCATCTCTTGTTGGGAATAGTGGGGGTTCGGATATTTATTTTATTTCTCCTGGTTTAGGAATAATTAAATATATAGGTTCTATTTACAATACATTTTCTTCTGATTATCATTATACTGTCTGGGAACTAAAAGCTTATCATATAAATTAAATAACAACCCAAGGGTTTTTTTCGCATCCACCAGTCTGTTCCCCGCAGAGCGGGGTAAACCGGGCTGCGGGCTAGCGGCAATAGCTGTATATGACAAAAGGAATAATCCAAAATGATTAAAGTAATTTTTATAGTATTTGTTCTATCTTTATCCATTAGTCAAACATTAAATGCACAGGGTGACTTTTCCTCAGATGCAAAGTGTGAACAATCAATTAAATTTCTTCAAGATCATTGCTTTTCTTGCAACTATGAAAATAATGCTACAAAGTGCAAAGTTGAAGAATTTAAGTATTTAGGTATGGTAGGTAATAAATACTATTATTCTTCAAGCACTCTTGAATATGATTCTGACTCCGGAATGGATCTCGACAAGAGATATAATGTTCGTAATGTAACTATCTATGAAGGAAATAGTAAAGAGAAAGTTAAACCGGTTTATTCAACTGGAGGCGGGTTTGGAGCTGTTGAGCACGTATACACCGAATTAGTTTGGACACAGAATTATACTATTATTCATATTGGTATTTCTAATGGGAATGGTGGATTTGATAGTGGTGAATTTTTTGTTTTCAGGGAAAAAGCCTGGTACAGACTAAAAGTGCCGGATTTTAATAGTGAGTTCGAGGATGTAATTCCAAAGAACTGTTCTTTTAATAGTCGAGGTGGCTGGATAGATTTAAAAGATTTAACTTTTAATAGATCTGTTTACAAAGAAAATGAACCTGCTTGTTGTCCAACTGGCGGGAAATTAATAGCTTACTTAAAATTAAGCTTAGATAATAAGATATTGGTTACTAAAACAAAATATTTTTCAGATCGAGATTAAATATAAAAAGTTGTTTTCTTCGGCTTCCAAAAACCTTTACGGGAGGAAGCGCGAAGTTTAGAAGGTCACAGGATTAGAAGGTCAGGAGCTTAGACGGATATTATAAAATAGGTATTTCTTCGCCGTATAACGGCGACACATTAGTAGCAATAACGTTACCCTATAACCTATAAGCCGCAGAGCGGCGACACATTAAACTTTAATCATACCATTCAAATTTGTGAAATCTTAAAAAAAATTATGATGTGTCTGTCGTAATATGTCTGTGGGGGTTTATGTTTCGCTGCCCTGCAGCTCTAATCGGGCAGGCAGGTTCGCTGAATCGCTGATATCCACCGCTGATTTCACACAGTCTACGGTCATCGATTTTTTCGAATGCAATGATTACGAAGTGAAAAAGGTATCGAGAAGGCAGACAACATATCTAAATACCTTCTTATCTTCTTACCTCTTACCTTCCCACTTTCTCACCCTCTCTGGCAGGTTCGCTGAATCGTTTATAAATCCTGCTATATGTCTTTTCAAGCCAGATAGCGCTCTTTAGTGTATCGGGATGAGCTGGCTTTCTCATCAAGCGATTCAGCGAATCGCTTTACAGGCTTTCACCAGCGATTCAGGCGAACCCGACTACCGTCGAGCCAGGTCGCTTTACGGGCCCGGGTATCAGCTGATACTATTTAAGGAGCATCAGTTTTTTTGATTCAACCAGAGTTCCCGAAGTAAGCTTATACAGGTAAATGCCGCTGGAAAGAGCCGAAGCATTAAATTCAACGCTGTACCTGCCGGCCTGTTTAACTTCATTTACAATTACGGCCGCTTCCTGACCCAGCAGATCGTAAACCTTCAGGGTAACAATTCCCTCAGCGGGAACTGAATATTTGATCATGGTAGACGGATTGAACGGGTTCGGGTAGTTCTGTTCCAGCGAGAATTCAGCAGGAGCAGCAACCTCCGCCTCAATTTCATTTGAATACTTTGAACTTCCGTCAAAATCAATCTGCTTCAGCCTGTAGGTATAATTGCCCGCCGCCAGGTTTTCGTCGGTATAACAATAGCGTTTCGAATCAGTCGTAGTTCCGAAACCGGGCACATATCCTGCCTTAAGGTATTCGCCGTTATCCGGCTTACGTTCAATCTCAAACCCGCGGTTGTTTGTTTCAGTAGCGGTTGTCCAGTTCAGCAATACATTCCCCTGCCCTGCCGAAACAGTAAATGATGAAAGCTCAACCGGGGTAATATCCGTGGCCAATACCTTCACATTGTCAACCGCCCACCACCAGTCCCAGCCCGGCTGCAATGATTTGAATCTGAGTTCAAATGTCCGGAGAGCTGCTATTGCTGAAATATTATATGACTCGTGAGTATTTGTCACGTCATCAGAGTTAAAGGTTACTATGTTCTGCCAGGTTGTTCCTCCGTCGGTACTGATGTCGACGTATGCGAAGTCGGAAGAACTGAGTGCATTCCAGTCATTATCCCACTCAAGAATAACGGTCTGATACTGCGAAGCATCGATAGGATCGGCAACTTCAGCAGTAGATAAAAGGGTGCTGCCGCTTCCGCATTCATCAGCATCAGCTGCAAATACACCTCCGCAGGTACCGCAAGGAAGCGTATAAGGATTCGGGTAAGGAGAATTGAATATCTCCCAGACGCAGGTACCGCCGTCATTAGCTATTGTCCACTTATCCGTACCGCTCTCGAAATCATCAAAAAATAAAGTAATCAGGCTTGGATCCTGTACCGTAGTAAAACTCCACACAGGCCCCGGCGAGCTGCAGGTATCGCCTATCTCAACAACCTGCCAGAAATAAGTTGTACTATAATTCAGCGGTAAAGGCGTAACGTTCCAGCCGGATGTAAGCGAACCGCTCTGAACAAGTTCCATTGAACCCGGATCAGTACCAAAATAAAGCTCATTAGATACAGCATCAGCTCCATTGGTCCATGAAAGTCCGGCAAGGTCAGCAGAAACATCCGTTGATAAATTTGCCGGAACAGGATCGGAAGCCAATTCAACACCGCAGCCTCCGCCGCCGTATTCCACTGCTTCCCAGAAGCCGCTGTGATAAAAGCTTGTGCCGCTGTTATTACCGCCGGAAGTAGAACAGCCGCCGTGTGTATGAACACCCAGGGCGAAATGAGTATTCTCGTCGATAACCGGACTGCCGGAATTTCCGCCCTCCGTATCTACGACATAGCGCATGGTAGTTCCCGAGGATGCCGCATTCGGTCCTGAGTTAGTCTGCAGGGTCTGGTTCGCCGTTCCGTCATCCACACCACAGCCGGTAATTCTTATAGGATCAGCGGTAAGATCCTGCACCAGAGTAAAATAGGCGCCCTGTTTTTCTTTCGGCATCAGGTTCGTAACCGGGTTCGGAAATACCTTACAGACGCCGTAATCATTACCAATCCCGCCATTAACAAAAACCCGGCTCGACTGATCGATTGCGTACTGATCCTCCGGTCCCGGGTGATTTATCGTTCCGCTGGGATCAGACAAAGGAATATTAAACTCAAGGATAGTAGCTGTTGTAGCATCAAGGCAGTGGCCCGCTGTAACGATGCTGCCGTTGGGAATGATCCAGCCTGTACAGCCTATCGACACTATTCTTCCCACTGCAGGATCGGTGGAAGGGATACGATCATCGGTAGGACCGCACTGGCTTTCCACAGGTGTAAACCCGTCCCCCACAACCAGTTCATCAACGCTAAAGGAAACATTCTGATCACCCGGCGCGGCATAGAGCTCTATCCTTACGGCATCGCCGTTAAAGAAAGCCGAGTAATTATACCACTGGCTTAGGGTAATCTGGTTATGTTTCTGCCATTTATCATCGTAAAGAGAAGTCATTATTATGTAGCTTTTCTTACCAAGGTTAAAGCTGCCGAAATGAACACTAAGCCACGGAGCCCCGGGAGCCGCAACAATGGCGCTGAAAACAAGCTTATCGCCGCCCTGATCGCCTGTGTACGAGCCCGAGCTCAGCTTATAAGTCTCCCTGTGAAGCGGAATTTCCTGCATCTGGGCAGGAATCCGTGAAGAGACAAGTATAAAAAACAATACGAAGAGAAGCATAGACCTTGTGAAGAGAAAAGAAGTAGATTTATCCATTATTCCACCTAAATTTATTGAGGACCGGTTAATTTATTCTTATGAGGAAATGATTTTTTTTCGTCTCACCCTACAATAATTTCCGACTATAATTCAACCTAACTAAATATTTTACCGTTATCAATATCCCGGTAAAAAATAGATCGAGATATACTTGAAGCTTGATAAAATACTTCGTCATTCATAAAATTAATCCACTGCTTAACCAGCATTAAAATTATGAAATAAATAATTATTTATTGTCGTGTTTTTATCAGATATTCTTATATAATATCCGGAGTTATTTTTTATATTTTTACAATATTATGACATTTAGCTAAAGCAAAACATTTATATTTATTTACAATCAATATATAGATGCGAACAGAGGGTAATATGAAAATCAGAATATACCGTGCTTATTACCCGGATGATGATAGGCTTGAAAATTCGATCAGATTTGTTACAGTAAATCCCGAATTAGCAGCTAAAAGATATTACGCTATATATCCGGTTGAATTCGAATCAAAGATTACCGTAGATAAGGATTGGGTATTCAAGGTAACTGACAGAAAAATATTCTCTTTATCAGAACTATTTCCTGAACAGATATTTAAGGATAGAGTCGGGATTAATTTGGAACAAAAAGATTTTGATTTTAATAGACTGGATGATTTTGCAAAGTCTGTATTTCTAACCATTAAAAGGCTCTTTCCCGAATGGTTAAAAGGCGTTAAGCATAGCAGCGAATGGTGGGAAGAAAGATTTGATATTGAATGGACCTCACCTTGCAATGGTGTTCCGGAAATATGGATATCAACGGGAGGGGGCGACTATTACGATCTGCAAATTGGATTTGGTGGTGCCCATATTCATATGGCTTATAATCATAGTGAGCTTAAAACAATAGAGAGTTGGATATTAAAAGCAAATTCAAGTTCACTTGTTTTTTTTAGGGTAACTGTCCACCTGGATTCAAAGTAAATTAATTTTTCGGCCCTGAGTGATTCAAGATATTCGTTCACTATTAAAGAAAAAGGGGTTAAGAAAAATATATTCCTGGCTTGGGACATATAATCACTCTATATTTTGACAAAAAATATCTGACATAGTTCTGTCATTTTCATCTTTGGAAAGAATTTCTTTATCAGTAAATTAAGTTAATTTCCTGATAGCGGCAATAAAAATTTTTAGATAAAAAATCCCGAAGCATTGTGCCGGTTTGTACTGCCGCTTATTAAAAGGTAAGTATAAAACACCTGAATATCCTTTTGTTTCCCGTTAAAAGCGGAGAGACTGGGATTACCTGCAGTGATACCTTAAGGGGGACCGATAAAGCAAAAAATGCCCTTGGAGCTAATCGCTCCCCGGTGTTTTCTATTTCCCTTTCACTTACAAAAACAAGTTTTTGACGTTTGCAGGGATTGCCACCGTCTTTTTCACAGGGGGATCGTCAAACTAATAAATGCCCCTGGGCGCTATAGTAATAAAAAAAGGGAAAGCATTTATGCCTTCCCTTATCAAAGGAATTCCAGGATAGTTCGAGGAAGATCTTCCTTATTTCAGTAATAACATCTTTTTTACTAAAATATTATTATCCGATTCTAATCTATAGTAATACGCACCGCTTGCAACATCAGAAGCATTGAACTTAACCGTGTATTTGCCAGCTTTCTGATTTTCATTAACTAAATCCGTTACCTTCTGGCCGAGAATATTAAATACGGACAATGAGACAAAGCCTTCATTTACAAGGGTGTAATTTATCTGAGTACCAGGATTAAACGGATTCGGATAATTCTGGCCGAGTGAAAACTGCAAAGGAACATCTACATCTATTTCCAGTACTTTTGAATATGATGAAGTTCCATTGAAATCTATTTGTTTTAACCTGTAGCAGTACCTTCCCTGAGTTACATCATTATCGGTAAACGAATATGCCTGCGGTTCAGTTGTAGTACCTTTTCCAATTACAAATCCAATCTTTATCCAGTTATTTGTTCCGGATCCTGATCTTTGAATTTCAAATCCCCTATTATTTGTTTCAGTGGCAGTTGACCAGTTCATCAGAACACTATTATTGGAAACAGTCAAAGTAAAAGATTTCAATTCTACCGGTATACCGTCATTATTTGATCTTAAAATGGTTCCGGATTGTCCAACTGCATTGCCGTGATTAACGTCGGAGAAAGAAACGCATCTTAATAAATTCATAGAATGGCTGGGCTGATTTGTCCAGGTCTGGCCTCCGTCCGTAGTCTGCACAAGCACACCGACATCTCCCACAGCAGTTCCGTTATCAGCGTCGGTGAAGCAAACTGATCGGAATGACAAACTCCCTGTAGAATGATTGCTCCAGGTTGCACCCGCATCAGTAGTTTTCAGTATAGTACCTGCCCCGCCCACTACAGTTCCGTTGTTGACATCGATAAAGTCAACTGAATTAAGAGCAATTGAAGTACCACTTGATTGATTGTTCCAGGTTTGTCCGCCATCGGTTGTATGAATTATTACACCGCCTTCTCCAACAGCGGTACCGTTATCAGCATCCACAAAAGATATTCCCCACAAATTTGTACCGGTTCCTCCGGGTTGTCCTGTCCATGTGACCCCGCCATTTGTTGTATGCAGTATTGTTCCCGCAGTACCTACGGCCCAACCGGTATTAGCATCTATGCAGCAAACGTAATATAAAGGATTTGAAACCCCGCTGACCTGATTATTCCATACTGCTCCACCGTCAGTTGTTCGGATAATTGTTCCCATATCACCAACTGCGGTACCATGATTATCGTCCGCAAATGAAACGGAATAAAGTATGCTGGAAGTGCTGCTTGTTTGTTGATTCCAGGTTGATCCGCCGTCGGTTGTATGAAGAACGATTCCGTTAGTTCCGACTGCCGTTCCAATTAACTGAGACGGAATTGAAACTCCGATCAGTTCATTTGTAGGGCCCGTTTCCTGGCTGGACCATGTCGCACCTCCGTCAGTAGTGCGAATAATAGTTCCCTGCAAACCGACAGCAGTTCCCGTATTCGAATCCGTAAATGAATTACTCAGCAGCCATTGCGGTGTACCGCTATTCTGATTGATCCAGGAGTTTCCGCCATCGGTAGTACGTAAAATAATACCATCTTTTCCAACAACTGTTCCGATATCAGCACTAACAAGCGACACTGAATATAAAAAATTTGTAGTGCCGCTAGACTGGCTGACCCAGTTGGTCCCTCCGTCCGTTGTATGAACTATAGTTCCGTTGTCACCAACCGCAGCGCCGTTATCTGCATCGGAAAAACTGACTTTATAAAGCATGTCTACAGTACCGCTTGATTGGGGCGTCCATGTTGTGCCGCCGTCAGTTGTATGAACTATAGTTCCAACCATACCCACAGCAGTACCATAATTTACATCGGAAAAATCAACGTTGATAAGCCAGTTTGATGTTCCGCTGGTTTGAGGCGTCCATGTATCACCGCCATTGGTAGTTCGTAAGATTAAACCCGACATCCCGACTATTGTACCATGATCTGCATCAGAAAGGCATACCCCTAATAAATAATTTGTTGTACCGCTGTTCTGTGAAATCCACGTATTACCCCCGTCGGTTGTATGAACAACTGTTCCCTGTTCGCCAACGGCAGTGCCGTTATCTGCATCAGCAAAACTAACAGCATACAGCCATTTAGTCGTTCCGCTTGACTGAACGGTCCAATTTCCGCCTCCATTGGTTGTATGAACAATTATCCCGGCTCCACCTACAATCGTACCATTATCCGCATCCGTAAAACAAACAGCATCATTCTCATTTCCTTCAGGTAAGGGATTCTGCCAAAACCAACCCGATTGAGCAGAGGCGACACCAGATGAAATAAGTACAGTCACGATTAAAAAAATAAAAATTCTCCCAATATTCCTTAAAGCACAGAATAAATTTTTCATTTCTCTAATCTCCTTATATTAAATAATTAATTAGTGAATTAATCGATCAGTTAACTTTTACAGAATATTTTTCTTACAGACTATGCCAGGAATAAGGAATAAGAACAAACTATGCGACAACAGGCAGCTATCACAACCAGCATCATAGTATCTTATAGTTTTTTTAATTTTTTAAATTCTCTTACCGATAAACCTTTTTCCCAGTAGGCTTCAAAAACAGCTTTCTGGGCTTTTGCAAAACTGGGATGATCAACAATTATTGTAGTGATACTCGGTTCCAATGATACTCTATCATTTAAACCAAGCATTGTAATAGTTTCATCGCTAATAAGCAGCTTCATGGGAAGTTCCTCAACTATTTTTACTTTTTCTCCTATCTTCTGATATTCTTCGGCAACTTCGGCTATATAATTAAATTCCTCTTTGTTCCGGGAGTGACCGTATTCATATATCCCTCTTAACTGAATCTTCTTATCAGCCATTTCTTTCTCATTTTCCTTATTATCAGTAATTTTAGGTAAGGTATAAGGCGGTTTGGAAAATGCCAATATTTCTCTTTTAGTATTTTTCTGAATATTAAACCATCTTTGCCGAATATGCCCCAAATCTGTCAATACCTCGATATAATCCATCGGGCCTTTATCATTCTGATTTTTCATGTGTATGGAAGCTAATTCTTTTTGAACGGAAACGGCTACATCCTTCATGATATCAACCGCAGTTTTTTTCTTCAGTTCCATTTCATCTTCGAAGTGAATGATAACATTCTGCAGTGCTACTTCGGGTTTAATTCCCTTAAATACTTTTAAACCGTTTCTATAACTTTCGTTGCAGACTCCTTTTCGAACCAGGCCCTGAAGAATGTCATAAATTTTTGTTCGTGTTATAGTAGTAATCTTAGCTAATTCGGGTGCTGTGAAATCTTTTTTTTGCAGAAGGGCCATATACACTTCAGCTTCGCGGAGAGTTAATCCTATTTGCTGTAATTTATTTATCAGTTCCATATATCTCCTTTTGATTTGTATCCCGTACGGTAAGGGTTGTATCCCTTACAAAGGGGATACATTTAAACTAAATACATTAATAATTAAATGCAAATTGGATTTGTAGTGCTCTCAGCTGCTGTAATAACTCGTTTAGAATGAGTCATTGCCCTCTTTTTATTCCCCTTCGTTTTCAAAAATGCGTAATCGTATTTTTAGGAATGATACTAATATGATGCAATTGAAGCAATTATGAACCGATTGAGCCCATTATGAGCCCTTTCAGCAATGTGAAGATCTCTTTTTAGCCAACTAATCACCAGGATCGCCAGGTAAATCCATCATAGATATGGAACATTATCTTTTTTGGCGGGGCAGGCTGTTTCGGTTAACTTGTAAAGGGTAGTTATATAAAATAATATTGTTGCAAGCTGCGCTTACGAGAAAATTAAGCATCCCGGCGAGTCGGGACTAAATCATTGTAGTTGTTTTTTAAGCGGCAATTATGTCCCGCCAAAGGCACGCCAAAGGCGGACTAAAAAAATAAAATTTCTTGTAATATTTCGGAGATTCTTGTTACTAATATATTAGAACCAGGAGATAACAATTTTCAATATGCAGAATCAAACAGAACCAGACTTTATAAAGTTACTTGAAGAAAATAAGAATAGAATATACAGAATATGTAAGATCTATGCGGTTTCGCCAATAGAGCCTCAAGACCTTTTCCAGGAAGTGGTAATCCAGGTATGGAAATCACTGCCTACTTTTAAAGGCAAATCCAGCATAAGTACCTGGATATATAAAATTGCACTAAATGTTTGTTATAGTTCAAAAATGAAGTTCGACAAAAGCAACAAAAACACAATTCGTTTAGAATCCATCCATTTTATGCTACCAGAAATAACTGTTGATAAAAGTCAGCAGGAAAAATTTGAAGCCCTAAAAGATTGTATTTCTTCATTGAATGAAAAAGAAAGGGCTGTCATCATACTTTATTTAGACGAATTGCCATATAAAGAAATAGCATTAATTACCGGATTGAGGGAGAATCAT
>CAWIUG010000063.1:0-21545 GCA_963839165.1 uncultured Bacteroidota bacterium
GCTCAGCTCTCTGAGCTGATTACATCGAAACATCTTTTTGCGTCTTAGCGGCAAACCTTATGCTTAAAATCACTATTCATTTTTTTCTAAAAAGAATTTATCTAAAACACTTGCGTAGTTAAATAACTACGTTTATATTTGTAGTCAAGTAACTACACAAAGAGATTAAGAAATGAAATTAAGAAGAGATATATTCCAGGCAATTGCGGATCCGACAAGAAGAGCCATACTTCTGCTTGTTGCTTCACAGGCTATGACGGCAGGTTCAATTGCCGAAAACTTTGACACAGCAAGACCGACAGTTTCAAAACACCTGCAGATCCTGACAGAGTGTAAACTGCTTGAACAGGAGAAAAACGGAAGAGAAATTTACTATCAATTAAACCCCAAAAAGATAAAAGAAATAGCCGACTTTATTGAACCGTTCCGCAAATTTTGGGACGAAAGGTTTAATAAACTGGAAGCAGTAATGAAAAAATATAAAACGAAAGGATAGGTTAAAATGGAACAGAAAACGAAAGTCGTTGCAGAAAATGGTAAACAGGAAATAATAATAACAAGAGAGTTCGATCTGCCGCTGGAACTGCTTTTTAAGGCGTACACAGACTCCGATCTTCTTGAGCAATGGATGGGAACCAAAGTGCTGAAACTTGAAAGCAAACCTCACGGCAGCTACCAGTTTGAAACTAAAGATGGGCAGGGAAATGTGGTATTTAAGGCAAACGGTGTAATACACGAGTTTATCCCAAATGAAAAAATCACACGGACATTTGAAATGGAGAATTCGCCTTTTGCCATCCAGCTTGAGTTCCTGGAATTTGAAAAACTCACAGAAGACACAAGCAGACTCCGTATGCAGTCAGTGTTCCGGTCAGCAGCACTAAGGGACCAGCTCCTTCAGATGCCTTTTGCTCAGGGCATAAATATGGCGCATAACCGTCTGCAGAACATTGTTAACAAATTGAAACAAGTATTATGACAAAGAAAATTTATGATCCGGCAAACCGGAAAGCCGGTAAAATAATCTACTGGATATCCACTCTCTGGCTTGCATTAGGGATGGTATCGACGGCCATGGTGCAGCTGCTCAGAGTAGAATCCAAAGGAGCTGTGTCACCTCCGGGAGTATACGGTATTGTGCATCTGGGTTATCCTGTTTATTTTTTAACAATAATCGGCGTCTGGAAAATGTTAGGTACGGCAGCAGTGCTGATCCCGAAATCTCCTGTCTTGAAAGAGTGGGCTTATGCAGGATTCTTCTTTCTAATGACGGGAGCGATTTTTTCACATATAGCATCAGACGATACTGTAATTGATCTGCTGCCCGGACTACTGCTTCTGGTACTTACACTGGTATCGTGGTATTTCAGACCTTCGGACAGAAGAACTATTGCAATCACATAATTTATAAACAAAGCGGATAAAAGTATGAGTAAAAATAAAAGCAGTAAGAAAACTGCAGCCGGACCGGAACAAAGCAAAGAACTTATCGGAATATTGAAAGAGCGTTTTGAGAAGAATATGAACCGCCATAAGGGAATCAAATGGGCCGATGTCGAGACGAAGGCTGGAAGGAAGTCCTGACAAACTATCCGTACTGAACGAAATGGAAAATACGGGAGGCGAACCGGATGTTATCGGGTATGATAAAAAGACAGGGGAGTATATATTTTATGACTGTTCAGCCGAGAGTCCCAAAGACCGCAGAAGTTATTGCTACGACCGTGCAGCACTGGAAGCGAGGAAGCAAAACAAACCGAAGAATAACGCTGTTGATGCGGCTGCGGATATGGGCATTGAACTTTTAACAGAGGAGCAGTACCGGGAGCTTCAGAAGCTCGGGGAATTTGATCTCAAAACATCGAGCTGGGTGAAAACACCTGATAACATAAGGAAACCCGGCGGAGCCCTCTTCTGCGACAGGCGATACAATACAGTCTTCACTTACCATAACGGTGCCGATTCTTATTACGCTGCACGCGGTTTCCGGGGCTTGCTGAGAGTTTAAACTATAATCGGCATAATGTAAATACCCAGGGCTGTAAAGCGATCCCGACTTCATTCGGACAGGCTTGCTGATTGAAGCGAAACGGCGTTTCGCTTTACAGCATTAAAGTGAATCGCCGTTTCGCTTTAACAATAACTATCGATTTTGCGCGGATTAATTTAATCTGCTGCATTCATGTTCCAGTCTTCATTACGCACCTTCAAATCTCCATCTATAAAAATATCGAAAATCTTTTTATATTATATTGTTTCTTTTAAAAATGAAGAGATAAAAGCAATGAAATCAATTGAAGAAATAAAAGCAGACTATCAATTATTTATTGATATTCAACTTGGCAAATATCTAAAGCAAACAGGTAAATCTGAATTCAGCAATCATGAAGAAGCAGGCTTTGTAATGAATAAAATTGGCGAAGCATATAATAAGGAAGTTGCCGCGGAACATCTGCGTCTGGATAACCTTAATAAGGAAGCTAAAACTACCTGGTTTAATTCAATTGAAATCGATTTCAATGAAAAAGAGAATGATTATAGCGAGTTTATAGAAATAGTTAATTCAGACTTTGAAAAAATCAGTGAAGGTTTAGCCGATACTTTCCCATTTCTGCCTGAAGGTGCCCTTACTGTCCTGATTTTTTCCGGACCTGCATTAGGAGCTTATGGATTGCCGTTTGAAAGGTTCAAGAAATTGTTGATTGGCGAAGATGAACCGACTGAAATAGAGGAAGATGCCCTGCAATGGGCTTTTGATATGTCCCTCGCGGTGATGGGTTCTGTAGTGGAAGTCAGTAAGGCAAAACGAAAACAATGTCTGATCGATGCAGTTCAAATAGCTGCTGAAGAATTGGATGAAGAATTAGCAATTGAAGTAGTAGGGGAGATTGCCGCCGATATGATAGAAGTTTTTGGTGAAGAACCCCCGCCTAAAAAGAAGAAGAAAAAATAACCTTCTGCGATAATGTAAAGCGAGATTAATCTCGCTAAATAAAATACTTCCATCCTACTCCGGCTGATCTTTTTTACTGTTTACTGTATACTGCTTTGCTGTTTATATTCCAATACTATATTGATTTTGAAACTTCCCCCGCATAAGTTTGATGTATCCCTTTATATTGCAGGGCACAAATAATAAATTTCTCCGGGAGGAGAAAATGAGCAGCGATATTCTGAATCAGCTTTCACAGACCGGCTTACCGGGGAGAGAAGCCGAAGTTTATATGGCACTTCTTCAGCGTACGAAATTTACCGCACCCGGGTTAGCCAGGCTTAACAAAATAACACGTACAAAGATCTATGAAATTCTCAAAACTGTTTCATAAAGGTATCTGCATGTAACTATGTTCACTTAAACCAACCGGAGGATAGTTATGAAAGTAGTTCTACTGGTTCTTGTTTTTCTCGTTCAGGCAATATCATTCCCTCAAAGCAATGTTCCCAAAGCAGGGGAGGTATCCTCAAAAGATGCACTTAAAGCCAGCCACCTCAGATCCATTATGTTTGAAAATGCAGCCAAAGTTAAAGATATAACTGTACTCGATTTCGATTCTTCCAATACAATGTTCACAAGCAATTATCCTTTTGCCGACAGCTACTCGCTTTCACTCAGCGATGCAGGAGATCTTGCCTTCGTCGGTTCGGGCGGCGGAATTTATATTACCGATATAAGTGATCCTGCCAACCCGCAGGTGATCTCGGAAATAAGGACAAGGTCGCTTGTTGATTTCTGCAGGTTCGATCCGGAAACTAACCGTCTTTATGTTTGCGCCTATTTTTCGGGAATAGAAATATGGGACCTTTCTTCTATCGACGCTCCTGTCCGGATGTCGCGTATTCCCACCGAACCATATCCCCGCTGGGGAATTGATTTCATCGGCGATTACCTTTTTGTCACGACAGATTTCAGCGTCTACTCAATCAATATTTCTGACCCCTATCATCCTTCTTTTACAGATGAACTGAACCTTGGTACCGACCTTATCAATCAGCAGTTACTGAACGGAAATCTCCTTTATGTAGAAACCGGCTCACAGGGATTAAAACTAATTGACGTGTCCGATCCTTCAAACCTTACCCTTGCAGGCACGTCACCTTACCTGTCGGGAGCAAAATTCTGCATCCAGGGAAATTACCTGTATGCAATAACTTCAACAGGAATCAGGATACTGGATATCAGCGATCCCGGCAGCATATCAATTACCGGCAATCTTCCCCTGACCGGCTACCCCCAGGATATCGCTGTAAAAGATAATATATTATATGTTGCTAAAATGAGTACAGACGGCGGACTGCAGACAATAGACGTTACCAATCCCGCTTCTCCCTCTGCCATAAGTATTTACGCGGGAGATTTTCAGCATGTAAGGGCGAACTCAAACTATGCGTACCTGAGCTTTTCGTCCGAGTTCACAGTACTCGATGTATCAGATCCCTCCGGCATTACTTATACGGCGGGATTTGAAATGCCGGGGTTTGTTTCGCAGGTAACTGCCTCCGGTAATTATCTTTACACAGGCAGCAATGGTTTCAGGGTAATAGATATTTCTGATACAACGCACCCTGTGCAGGCAGGATATTTAGACCTTTACGGTGATCTGACAGCGATGGTAAATGATTCGCTGGTTGTTTATTGTCCCCTCAGTATGGGTGCATCCAACAACGTCTATACGATAGATGTAAGCAACCCAGCAAATCCGCAGATGCTTGATAACTTTACCTGTCCCGTAATGACAGTAGACCTGGCAATTAAAGGCAGCATAGCTTTTGTTGCCTGCTGGTGGGACGGTGTAAGAATATTCGACATCAGCGATCCTTCGAGCATCGTACAGCTGTCGCACACTATGGGGTGGACGCAGGGAGGCATACCAGGAGAAACATACTGTTATGCACAGGCTATTGCCGTGGAAGGCAATTATCTTTACATAGTTGATTACGGACCTTTTTCAGAAGAGGATACATATGGCTTATATATAATCAATATTACAGATCCGTCATTGCCCGTACTGATTAACCGTTACCAGGGAATTACAGGGCATCCTGTAGATGCGGCAGCAGACAATTCGGTATTATATTCAGCCGACGGTTTCGGGGGAGTAGAAGCAATTGACGTATCAGATCCGCTGAATCCCTCATCCCTCGCTTACGTCAGCCTCCCTGACGGGGCAACAGGAATTGCGATCGACGGCGATTTTGCATATGCTTCGAATTATATACTAGGAGGAGTGGAAGTCCTGGATATTACCAAACCTGCTGAAATGTCGCTTGCCGGCTGGTATAAGCCGAGCGGCTGCTTTGCTTTGAGCGTGGCATCTCAGGAAGGCAGGATCTTCGTAGCCGATGGTCTCGGCGGAATACAGATATACAGAAACCTGCTGGTGCCGCCTCCTCCCCCTGTAGCAGTTGAACAGGATGCTGAGCAGATCACAGGTTACAAACTAAGCAGCAACTATCCGAACCCGTTCAACCCGTCGACCATCATTAGCTACCAGCTCCCTCAGGCTGGAAATGTCGATTTGAAAATCTATGATGTCCTCGGCAGGGAAGTAGCCATACTCGTTAAAGGATACAAAGACGCAGGCCGGTATAGCATAAACTTCAATGCAAAGAACCTGGCAGGCGGCGTATACATTTACAAGCTTTCCGCAGGCAGCTTCACCAGCTCCCGCAAAATGCTTCTCCTTAAATGAAAATTGGATAACTACTCTTGTTGAACTGCCGCAGCTCAATTGCGGCAGTTTTTAATTAATATAAAGTGCCGGCCCGCTCCTGTTCAGCGAAACGCCGTTTCGCTCAAAGTTGTACAGCGAATCGCTGATTCGCTCAAGCTGTAAAGCGAACCTGTCCCGCTCAACGGGATCGCTGATTCGCTTAAGCGAAACAGCGTTTCGCTTTACATCATGACTACCAATACACTCCGACGATAAGCAAATTCTCCATCTTTAACAGCATCTCCGTATCTCTATCAAAAACGACCATGGATTGTATTTATGTAAAAGCTGATATCAGGAAGCCCCCTGAAAGGATAAGACTTATTTGAAAACACTTATAAAGAAATGTAAAGAATTCAAGTGTAAACCTCAGACATATCGAGTTTAAAGCGTATTCAGAGCGCAATCAGAGCGTTTTCAAAGCGTGATTCACAGCGTATTCATAAGGTATTAAGGCCGGTGTTTAGGCTTATTTTTATATAAAAAAGGGGTGCTAAGTGAAGGCTGCAATTTGCCTGAAGTTAAGCCCCTGGTTTAAATTTCACGTCGATTAATAGTATACCATAAGATAAAGACGGACATTCCATCCATCCTTTTAAGGGATTGAAGATCCCGACCTCGCCGGACAGGCTCGCTGTGAACATCCGGAGCACCTCTTCATCCGTGTTTCAATATTAATACACTCAAATCTGTCTTTGCACGGCTTCCTGGTTGCTTAACCGGAAAAAATTTATACAGCATAGCATAGGTTTAGACCATTTTCTTCACGTCTGCGGGCTTTTTTTTGTAAGGACGGACAAAATACCGGCAGTCGGTATAAGGTATCCGGCATTCGCCTTGCGACTAATATCCCCAATAATTAACTTTTAAAAACAAAATAAATAAATCTGCTGCATCCGGTTAACCCATGCTGCAATAATCTATACCATTACAATATTATGAGTAAACAAAAAAAAATAGAATCAAAAGCTTATATTGAAAGGCTGCAAAGAGAGATATCCAGGGATCTTAAGGAAAAGAACTTTGATTCAATAGAGGAAGCAAATAATTACATTAACAGCAAGTATATCGGAAAAGAAGTCTCTTTCGATCCTAAAAATCTGTCTGATAAAGAAAAGGCGATGGAGCTGGTTTTTGAAGCATGGGAATGCGACAGCGACAGGGAAAAGATTGCTTATGCTGAAAGAGCCCTGATTCTGGATAAGGATTGTGCAGATGCTTATAATGTGCTTGCCGGGGTTAAAGCTGAAACACTGCAGGAAATGCTTGAATTCTATGTTAAAGCAATTGAAGCGGGTAAAAAATCTCTCGGAGATGATTTTGAAGAATTTAAGGGTCGTTTCTGGGGCATCCAGGAAACCCGTCCTTTTATGAGGGCTATGTCCGGCTATTCTACGGCACTGTGGTATATGGGGGAGAAAAGCAAATCAGTGCAGGTGATGAAAGAAATGATGGAGCTTAATCCGGATGATAACCAGGGTGTGCGGTATATACTTATAACTAAACTTTTAATTCTGAACCGGCTTCTTGAAGCAGAAAAGCTATATAATGATTCCAAGGATGATCCTACCGCCCATTGGCATTACTCAAAAGCTTATCTGTACTTCTCCAAACGCAGCAAACAGCTCTATGCCGATAAAGCGCTTACAGCAGCGATGGAATCTAATCCGTATGTTCCTTTTTTTCTTTTCGGAATATATGACATGCCTGAAAAACAGCCGGATCATTTCGGTATCGGCGATGAAAATGAAGCAGTGACTTACGTTAATGAAGCAATGGAACTCTGGGCGACTAATGATAAAGCTATGAACTGGATTGCTGCTAAGTTCAAAAAAATGCAAAGCGAACTTGAAAATTTAATTGCAGTACGTGAAAAGGAAAGAATTGAAAGATTGAAAAGATTTCCA
The DNA here is from genome assembly GCA_963839165.1 of uncultured Bacteroidota bacterium. GTDB lineage: Bacteria > Bacteroidota > Ignavibacteria > Ignavibacteriales > Ignavibacteriaceae > DATFVA01. The sequence continues at coordinate 7,619 of CAWIUG010000063.1, forward strand.
GGCAATGAATGAATGTAGCAAAGCCTAGCGCGGCAAGCAGGTGACTATGATAAGAAAATGTAAGAGGTAGGAAGCAGATGTAAAGCGAATCTCCGATCCGCCTAGACGTCGGATGTTCGAAATGACAAGTTAATTGGCAATCAGCATTATTAAAGAATCCGGGCAATTATATATGGCGTGGCCTGCATAGTCGACCTTCAGTTCGTTAGAGACGGTTATTGATAAAGAGACTTTTACCTCGTAAACCAACACTAATAGTGCCGGTTAATAATATTCACACAGGCTCTCCGCAACTCTATCGAAACTGCCCACGAGTGACAATTGAATGACAAATTAAATCCTTCCGCCTTATACTTAGTTAAGTTTTTAACCCCCATAGGACAGCCTCTGCCGAACAATTGCGTTCCTGCTTACCCTCCCATCCTCTTACCCACTTTCCTGGTTCGATTCACACACTTGATACTTGACCCTCACTCCGTCACCAGCCCACCTTCCGGCTTTGCTTGTGACGGATCATAAATTTTCTCCGCAGATACATTTTTCACGCCTGTGAATCTTGCAAGTAGTGTGTAAACCACTGGAACGATCATTAGGGTGAGGAATGTTGAAAAGAACATTCCGCCTGTTACGGCGAGTCCTAAAGGACGCCTTGATTCTGCCCCGGCACCTAATCCAATTGCTATAGGTAATATTCCGAAGATCGTGGCAAATGATGTCATCAATATCGGCCTTAAACGGATAGTTGCCGAGCTGATAATCGCCTCCATATATGGAGTTCCCTTTGCACGCTGCTGATTGGCAAATTCAATTATAAGTATTGAATTTTTGGTTACCAGTCCGATTAGCATAATCAGACCAATTTGGGAATATATGTTCAGACTTTGTCCGAATATGTATAGCGTCAGCAAAGCCCCGAAGACGGCAAGCGGCACTGAAAGCAGTATGGTTAAAGGATGCACAAAGCTTTCGAACTGCGCGGATAATACCAGGTATATAAAAACAATGGCAAGTATAAACATAAAGTATAATGCCGAACTTGAATCTTTGTATTCAAGTGATTGACCCGCATACTCGTGCTTGATTCCCGGAGGCAGTTTCTCTTCGGCAATCCGGTCCAGGTCGTTGAGCGCTTTACCGAGCGGGACACCGGGCGCAAGTCCTGCCGATATGGTTGCCGACCTTACACGGTTGTAATGATTCAGTTCTTTGGGAGCGACAGTATTTTTTACTTTTATAACATTTGCCAGCTGCACCAGTCCGCCCGAACTTTTTATATAAATGTTTCTGATAGCATCCGGGGAAGATCTGTATTCGGGCTTCAGCTGAAGTATAACATCGTATTGTTTTGTGCCCCTCTTGAAATCTGTTACTTTCCTCCCTCCGAATAATGTTTCAAGTGTTGCCCCGATTTCGGTGACGGACACTCCAAGGTGTGAGGCGCGTTCACGGTCGATATCAACATCAAGCTGTGGTTTATTCAGACGGAGATCGCTATCCATATTAATAAGATACCCGAGTTTGGATGCTTCACCCATCATTATGCCTGTCGCTTTGCTAAGGTCCTCATAGTTATCCGCCTGAAGAACATACTCTACAGGGTTGGAATTGAATGAGGCGCCCAAACTCGGCGGATTAATAACGAAGGCAAGCACACCGGGAATTGAGATAAGCCGGGGGAAAAGTTCCTGGATTATTTCCTGCTGTGATTTTTTCCTTTCGCTCCTCGGCTTAAGGTTTATAAACATAAAGCTGTTCGATACGCTGCCGGGTCCTCCGAAACTCAGACCGGTTGCCGAGAAAAGTCCTTTAACATCAGGATTACTGAGCAGTATTTTTTCAATTTCTCTTACATAAGTATCGGTGTATTCCAGTGTAGAACCTTCCGGTGCAATGACTATTCCGAATCCTACTCCGCGGTCTTCTACCGGAACAAGTTCACTGGGCAGCAGCCTGAAAAGAAAAATCCCCAGGATAATGGTAACTACACCGCCTGCAATTACAAACAACCGGTGCCTTAGTGCCCATCTTAACGAGCTTTCATATATTCTGTTGAGCCATTCAAAGAAACTGTCGAACGATCTTGATGCCCAGTTTTTGCTTGTACCATGAAGCGGCCGCAGTATCTGTGAAGATATCATCGGGGTGAGTGTAAGAGCTACAAAACCGGAAATTAAAATGGCGACGGCTACAGCAATACCGAACTCATTAAATAACCTTCCCACATTTCCTGAAAGGAATGCCAGGGGAATGAACACTGCAACAAGAGTAATAGTTGTGGAAATAATTGCAAACCCGATTTCTTTGCTTCCATCCAGCGCAGCCTGCCACCGCGATTTACCCATCTCCATATGCCGGTATATATTCTCGAGTACTATAATTGCATCATCAACAACAAGTCCGATAGCAAGCACCAGCCCCAGCAGTGTCAGTATATTAATGGTAAATCCCGCAAAATAAACCGCGGCCAGTGCGCCTATAATTGAAATAGGTATGGCAATAGAGGGAATTATTGTGGCGCGGAAACTTTTGAGGAATGCGAATACTACAAGTATAACAAGTATTAAAGCAATGAGCAGCGTCTGCTCAACTTCTGAGATTGATTCCTTGATAAAATCAGAACTGTCGAATGCAGTTTCAAGTTTCATCCCTGACGGCACTAGTTTTCTTAATTCGGGCAGCCTGCTTATAATATTTGATGCAACATCTACCGTGCTTGCCTTCGACTGCTTTACTATGCCAAGACCCACGGCAAGCTTCCCGTTCCATCGCGCTATGGTCCGTTCATCTTCGGCTCCCACTTCCACATCAGCTACATCGCGTAGACGCACGATATCATTGCCTTTCTGAGATACAATAATGGCTCCGAATTGTTCAGGTGTATCCAGGTCTCCCCGTGTACGCACAGCAAATTCGCGCTGCGATCCTTCAACGCGCCCGCCGGGTATTTCAGCATTCTCTGTTCTTACAGCAGCTTCGATATCCTGAGCAGCTCAGACCATGCGCAGCCATCCTTAAAGGATCCAGCCACACGCGCATAGCATATCTTCGTTCTCCTCCTATGATTACAGAACCTACTCCCGGTATCCTCTGTATTTTTTCTTTCAGCACTCTGTCGGCATAATCTGAGAGTTCCAGTCCGGAATACTGGGTGCTTGAAAGAGCCAGCCACACGATAGCTTGTGCATTTGCATCAACTTTCGATATAACCGGGTCGTCAATTTCCTGCGGAAGTCCTCCGCGTATACGTGAAACCCTGTCGCGTACATCGTTAGCTGCCTCATTCACATCGCGGTTAAGTTCAAACTCAATTGTTATTACAGAACCGCCTTCCTGGCTTGAGGAACTGATGGTTTTCACTCCCTCGAGCGTGGCAAACTGCTCTTCGAGTATGTCGGTTATCTCCGTCTCAACTACATTTGAACTTGCGCCCCTGTAAAGAGTTACAACCGAGATCACGGGCGGATCAATATCCGGGTATTCCCTTACCGGAAGCTGGGTTAAGGAGATAATACCGAACAGCAGTATTCCAAGACTCATCACCGTTGCAAATACCGGGCGCCGTATCGAAATATCACTAAGCTTCATAAAAAAACTCCTGGTGTCTTAAAAATTTATCATTTATGCAGAAATAAAATTACTTTTTGCCCGCCGGGGGTGTACCGGAATTTACAGGCATAACTTTCGCGCCGTCAAATAATTTCTGGTGACCTGTTCTTACAACCTGGCTGCCGTCTGTCAGTCCGCTCGTAATTTCCACAATTTTCGCTGTCTGCATCCCAAGTGTAACAGGAACAGCCGAAACTGTGCTGTCCTTTTTTACCACGTAAACAAATGACTGATCGCCGTTGGCAAATACAGCTTCGTTGGGAACGGTCAGCGCATCCGGATGTTCACTTAAGATTACAGCGACATTAGCCGACATACCGGGACGGAATTTTTGTCCCGGGTTCTGTACCCTGGCAGTGATGTTTACATTCCGTGTCTCAGTATCCAGCATAGGTTCGATAGCAATGATTTTACCTGATACGTTATAGTCGGGAAATACAGTTGATGAAACAACGACTTTTGCATTCTTCTTCAGCTGCGCAAGATATCGTTCCGGTGCCGAAAAAATGACGCGGATCTCATTGAGATTTGCAAGCTCGGTTATTTCCTGCCCGGTGCGTAAAAATGTACCTACACTGATTTTACGAGCACCGACAAATCCGTTGAACGGTGCGGTGATCTGTGTTTTGGCAAGACGCGCTTTCGCAAGCTCATAATTTGCTTCAGCAACTTTCAGATTTGCAAGGGCATCATCAAGATCCTGCTGCGATCCCGCCTTCTGTCCCACAATTACCTTTACACGGTTATACGCCGATTTGCTCTGATCATATAATGCTTCAGTTCGGTTGACTTCCGCTGAGAGCTGTGAATCATCAAGCCGGGCTATCAGATCGCCCTTTTTGATATAACTGCCCTCATCAAAGGGAAGACTTATTACAGATGCATCTATCTCGGAAACAATCGTAACTCCTTCAATAGCTTCAATAGTCCCGACGGCTTCAAATTTGTCGTCAACACTCTGAGCCTTAACATCCGCAACTTCAATAGGCGTCGGCGGCATTTTAAATCCGCCTGCCGAAGCCTGCTCATCCGAACATCCTGCAAACAGCAGCAGCAGTCCCGTTATCAAAAGACCGGGATAAAGCCAGTTATGTCTAAAATTATTTAATCTCATTTATCTACCTTTCATTTTTATAATCTCTTTTATTGTACTCCGCCGGGATAATACCCTGAAGTTAACTGCGATAGATCTGATACAGCCTTTACAGTTTTTACCAGGGCGTCTGAATAGCGCTGCTGCGCAACTGCAAAATCCTGACTTAACCTTACGAGCTCGAATGCTGAAAGTCTGCCGTTCTTGAATTCTATCATCCCTATCCTTACCTGTTCCTGTGCGGCCTCCACACCTTCCCTGGCTGCTTTTATTCTTTCATTTCCATGGACAAGCTCCCTGTAAGCTGTTCTGACCTGCTGTTCAAGATTGCGGGCTAACTCAATATAATTCTGCTTTGCCCCATATAGTCCGGCCTCAAGCCTGTCCTCTTCACCCAGCCCGGTCCTCAGTCCGATTGGAAGCGAAATTTCCACTCCCACGCTCCAGCCGGGATATTTCCTTTTAAATATTTCCGAAAGAACATCGTTGTAAGTTCCCGAATTGGATGAACGTAATGTATCGCTGCCGAAAAAAACGTCCTGCGAAGTCCCGCCTAGTGCATTGCTTGAAATCGAAGCAACAAAATCAACACTGGGAAGCGCCTGCCAGGAGGCAGCCCCGGCTAAAGATTTCATGATCTCCACCTGTTTTCCGGCAGCCTGCAGATCAAGATTATTATCTAATGTATGCTGAACAAGATCCTCAACAGATGCATCGGCAAATTCATCAGGAGGATTATCCGTAGTTATGAACCTGGTAAGATCACTGCCGGGACGCTTTCCAATTAAAACTGCAAACTGGTCAGACTGTGTATCGAGCTGTTCTTCTCTGTCAATCATTAATAGTTTTTGTTCCGCACGAAAAGTCTGTGCATTTGCTACCTGGCTAGGACCTATCAGTCCTGCCTTCGCTCTCAGCTGCGCTTCTTCAAGCAGTGACTCTGCGCGTTCAAGTGTAAGCTTCTGTACGGCATAATCCCGTTCCGCCGCATACAGATTCCAGTACGCCTGCTCTACCGAAGAGTTAAGTATCAGGGCTTCCTGGTCGTATCCCGCTTTATATGATTCAGCTTCCAGTTCAGCCTGGTTCAGTTCTTTTTGAGCAGAAGCAGTAAATCCCTCTAAAAGCGGCTGGCGCAATGATACAGAACCGACTGCATCGTATTCAGGATTCAGAAAAGCAAACTGAGAATTCGACTTCAGACGGGTTGAATTAAGCGAAAGCTCAAGTTTTGTCCCGATCGGCAGATCAAGACGCAGCCCTGTAGAAAAATTAGTCTCCTGCGTTGCAAGCACAGAAGCGCCTGAGAAGAAAGAGGCCGCCGGAGCCTTCTGATCGCTGTAGTTCAGATTCAGAAAAAATACGGGGTCGAATTTTCCTCTTTCCCTCCGCAGGGAGCCCAGGGAAGCCATATACATTGCTTCAGCCTGTTTATACGATGTTGAATTCTTTTTCCCGTATTCCTTTGCCTGGTCGAGTGTCAGTTTCTCACCCTTCAGATTCTCCAGAATAATCTGAAGCGCGCTGTCGGGATTTACAATATCCTGACCTTGACTGACCGGAATACAATTAAGCGTTAAAAGAAAAATTATAAATATTAATATCCTGGAAGAGTAGGGCATACCAATCCTTTTGTCCTATTATTAAATAGTCAGCAAACATTGTTATTATTTTTTTCTCGATAGATCCAGCGTAAACATAAAACCAATTTATGGAACGTAAAAGGTGTGATTCCGTCATCTTAAGGGGCTATTTGCGACAACTTCATCCGCACCCCGTACTTCGAAACGCTATTTCGCTTGTCATACTGTAAAGCGAAACGCTGTTTCGCTCATCATAATGTAAAGCAAAACGCCTTTTCGCTCGGTTCTGTATAATATCTGCTTTGGGGAATTCAGGCCGCTAATATAAAAAAATAAACTTAAATGCCTGTTATTTAATTATTAATTCTGATGAGCGGATCATTCGCCTCAAAAAGTCATACAATCTTCCAACTGTACAACTTCATTACGCACTTCCCCTTCACTGTTCCTATTTCAACTATCTTGCCCTGCTTTGCCTCACTCCGTAATTTCTTAGCCCAAAAAAATCCATACAACATAGCGTAGGTTTAGCCCATAATCTTCACGTCTGCGGGCTTTTTTTGGGTTCGGCTATACAAAATATATCCAATTCTTAATTTCCGCTGCCTGTCCAATTTTCCTAAGCTCATTTGTTATTGAAGTGTAGATAATAAAAAATAAACAAGAAATCAGGAGTTCTAAAAATGAAACAGAGAATAAATTTCATGGAAAAAGGCAAAGAAGCAATGAAAGCTATGTATCCGCTGGGAGTATACCTGGCAAAATCGCGGATCGAACAAAAATTGCTTTATCTGTTAGAGTACAGAATCTCGCAGATAAATGGATGTGCTTATTGTCTCGATATGCATTCAAAAGATTTGCGTGCAGAGGGAGAAAGCGAGCAGCGTCTTTATGTTATGGATGCCTGGAGAGAAACCCCGTTTTTTTCGGAACGCGAACGGGCAGCGCTCTCCTGGGCTGAAGCCGTTAATAATTGCGAAGTGCCTGACAGTGTATTTGAGGAAGCCCGAAAGCAGTTTACTGAGGAAGAACTGGTAGATCTGACCATAGCGGTTAATGCCATAAACAGTTATAACCGGATAAATATTGCATTTAAGCCTGTTGTCGGTACTTATAAGGTTGGACAATTTGCTCCAATAAACAATAATTAAATTCAATTTAAACTACTGCCGGAATAAATTAATAATGAAAATTAAATTATTCAGCTGACAAAATATTTTTAGCAGAGTATAGATAAATGAATAGAGGTATGAAATGGAGATGTTAATTTTAAAGACAGATATAAACTCAAGGTATGATTTCAGTACAGTCAAGAACAGGCTGGACGGCAGCTACAGGATAAATGAGTGTACTATAGATCTTGAAGATAAAGATAAGGTTGTCAGGATAATCGGTGATAATATTGAAGTAAATGATGTGGTAGGCAGAATTAAGAGCTTCGGATTTCTTTGTGAAGAATTGCCGGATTAAAAATAATATTCTGCCATGTCCAATTATCAGAATTTCACTTGTTATACTTGTGTAGTGCAGTGAACAATACAAATTCTTGCAGCGTCTGCCGCGGGAGAAATTGTTACCAACGTCACAGAATATATGGCGGCAGGCCAATTTTTTGAAGAATTCCGGGCCCAAGCTGCCGGGAAATAAATAATTGAGTTAACTTTGGCAAAATTCTCCCGCAAGCGCTTTTTTAGAAATTTAGTTCATAATTAAACGTGATCAAAAATAAAAGGAGAAAATGATGAAAGAATTCCTCTTAATATTCAGAAATGACTTTAAGAATGTGCCCGCGTCTTCACCGGAAGAAATGCAGGCAACCACAAAAAAATGGATGGACTGGATAGGCGGCGTAGCAGCACAAAATAAATTATTCGACAGGGGCAACCGCCTGGCTTCCTCCGGTAAAGTTGTAAAACCGAACAATGTAATCACTGATGGTCCTTATTCCGAAATCAAAGAATCAGTCGGCGGTTATTCAATTATCAGTGCCGCTTCATATGAGGACGCCGTTGAAATTGCTAAAGGATGTCCCGTATTGAAACTTGGCGGAAATGTTGAGGTAAGAGAAATCGATCAGCTGGAAATTGAATAATTTTTTTAGATATATCCATTAGCTTTTTTGCATGACAGAACAAGAGTTAATACCTGGCTTATTCAGAACAGAGTACAGGAAAATTGTCTCCGTACTTTGCAGGCGGTTTGGATTCGAACAGATGGAAATAGCAGAAGACATTGCCGCAGATACTTTTTTAACTGCATCGGAGACATGGGGACTTAAGGGAGTTCCGCCGAATCCTGCTGCATGGCTTTACACAGTAGCAAAGAACAAAGCAAAAAATTATTTGCATCGCACTTCTACATTTGAAGACAAAATCGCACCCGAATTGAAAAATGATTTACCCGGTTCATATGTGAATGAACTGGATCTTTCTCCGCAGAATATTAACGACAGTCAGCTCCGGATGATGTTTGCAGTCTGTCATCCTTCCATTTCGCCCGAAGCGCAAATAGGTCTGTCTCTCAGGATCCTTTGCGGATTCGGCATAGAAGAAATTGCGGATGCATTCCTGACAAACAAAGAAACGATTAATAAAAGACTGTTCAGAGCTAAGGAAAAACTGCGGCAGGAAAAAGTTAAGATTGAACTTCCGGGTCCGGCAGAGATTGAAAACCGGTTGGAGATTGTTTTGAGAACAATCTACCTGCTGTTTAATGAAGGATATTACTCGGTAAGTCAGAATAAAACTCTCCGGAAAGATTTTTGCCTCGATGCAATGCGGCTCTGCTATATGCTGATCGAAAATAAATACACGAACAAGCCCCAGGTAAATGCATTATTATCACTAATGTGCTTCCATGCCTCCAGGTTCGATGCACGCTTTGATAAAAATGGGACACTGATATTGTACGATGAGCAGAGGACGGCTTTATGGGATTCGGATTTAATAGGCAAAGGAGAATATTTTCTAAATTGTTCAGCGGCAGGCAGTAAGATATCGAAGTACCACCTGGAGGCTGCTATTGCGTTCTGGCATACAAAAAAGACAGACACTGAGGATAAATGGGAAAACATCCTTCAGCTATACAACCAGCTGCTTCAGGTGGAATATTCGCCTATGGCAGCGCTGAACAGAACATTTGCACTTTCCAGGGCACGCGGAAAAGAAGAAGCAATAATCGAGGCTGAAAAATTAAATTTAACGGACAATCATTTCTATTTCGCTTTATTAGGAGAACTATACACAAATATAAACGATGAAAAGGCAAAAGAACATTTTCAAAAAGCCCTCGAACTTGCAAAGACCCAAACTGAAAAACAGAGTATAGCGATGAAAATTGATCGGATAAATCCGCAAACGTGAGCAGCGGTATGAGAATCAAAGACCCTTCATATAATTATGAGAACCGGGAACACAAATATTCCGCGGTACGAAGGGCTGATCCGCGCATCGCTGCGTACGTCCACTCCGGACTTCGTGGTATGAATACGGTCATAAATATCGGGGCCGGGACCGGTTCCTATGAGCCGGATGATAAATATGTTATTGCAGTAGAACCTTCAGAGAATATGAGAAAAAAAAGACTGGAATCGGGTCGTCATCCGGCAGTCAGCGCAAGAGCCGAATCACTCCCTTTTGACGGCAGAAGTTTCGATGCATCACTTGCAATTCTGACCATTCACCATTGGCAGGATTTAGAAAGCGGACTCAGGGAACTCAAACGGGTTGCCGCAAAGCGCATAGTGATATTAACCTACGATCCGGCGAAACTCGGGGTATTCTGGAATGCCGAATATTTCCCTATGGTAGTCGAGGCAGAAAAAAACAGATACCCGGAATTATCGAAATTAGAATCTATAATCGGAATAAAACCCGAAATAAGGAATATTAAAATACCATTTGATTGTACCGACGGATTCCAGGAAGCATTTTACGGAAGACCTGAAAAATTTCTGAAAAAGAAAGTACGTAAGTCGCAATCCGCCTGGAGCTTTATTTCAGAAGAACTCGAAGAACAATATACGGATCGCCTTCGAACAGAATTACTTAACGGTGAATGGGATAAGAAATATGGATTTCATCGAAAAATGAAAGAATTTGAAGGGGCGTACAAAATGCTGGAGTTCGACCTGACAGGCAGTCAAAGATAAATCAGCCTCCATCAGCTTAGCCTCAGCGAACTGACTTTTCATTCTTGTGATCATAACAACTCTTTCGTCACATTCCTTCGTGTCCAATTTTTGAAATCTCGTTTGTTGCTAATGTGAAAACAAGTCATTAAAGATGTTATCAATCAGCTAAATACACGGATCAGACTTCGTTACTGATCATATATATTAAAAAAATTAAATTATCAAAGGAAAAAAGAATGTTATACAGTATATCTTTATTTCTGCATATCACAGGGGCTTTGATCCTGTTTGCCGGCTTAGGTATTGAACTTGTCAGTCTTCTAAACCTTAAAAGTTCCAATAAACAAATATTGATTCCCAAAATATTAAAAATGAACAAATTGAATATGGCAGCCATGGCCTTAATAATTCTGCCTGGAATCCATATGATGCTTGAAGTTTGGGGGTTTAATTCATGGATTATTATGGCATTTATCGGAATAATTATTAATTCGGTACTCTTTGGAAATGTTACAAGAAGCAGGTTAATATTTCATCTGAAATCATCAGAAAAAGAGGAAAATAATATATCCTCCGGAAAAAGTATCCCCCTTAATGATCCCGTTCTCTGGGTATCCTTAGATATAAGAATGGCAATTATAATAGGAATAATATTTTTAATGACGATAAAACCAGGGCTGCTATTATCAGTAGTCAGTATCATTTCCTCAATTATTATAGGATTAGTATTAACACTTGTTAATAAAAAAACTAAAATTTCAAGAGTATATCAGGTAAACAATAATTAAAAAAATTAACAATATATAAGATGTTCCAATTGACAAAAGGAATTATTCCAGATATGAAGAGAAGAATAGTTTAAAATATCTGATGCAGTAATATCACTTAACTTATAGGTTCGGGAAATGAAACGACAAATAAACAATGACGGAAAAAATTTGAATGTGCAAAATGCGATTGATGAAGCTTATATCCGGCAGCAAATGGAGGATCATGTGAAAGCATTATGCAATATAGACCTGAAGGGTGTGATGTCAATTTACGCGCCATATATTGTGTCTTTCGATGTCGAGGGAACGTATGTGGGAGTAGAGGAGAAGAGGGAAGCATGGTCAAAAATCTTTTCTATGATAGAGCCCCCTTTGAAATATGAGATGCGGGACCTCAGTATCACGGCAGGCGATGGTATTGCATTTGGCTCCAGCTACAACCGGCTGCGTGGAAAGTTGAAGAACGGGCAGCAGATCGATTCCCGGGTTCGCTACACGGCATGTTTTCGGAAGTACGAAGGCGGCTGGCTCATCGCACACGAGCACGTTTCAATGCCGGTAGATTTCGAAAATGGCAAAGCGGTGTCTGATCCGGGATAAAGTATAATGGATACAATTATAAGAAGCACATAGAAAATTATATCAAAATAGTGAAGCTTACTTATGATTGATATTGAAAAAACTAAACAATGATCAGGGAATAATTAACCTGGATTGATAGGGATTTATCCATTTATTTCTACTGCCGGTCACATCATTTGGAATTGCCCGGGGATTAATTCTTCCTCACATTATTTAATGATCATCGAAATTGCCTCAGGCGAATACAGGGCTCTTCACGCGGCTATCAATGCATCGGTTTTAAGTCTCAGGCAGACAATAGGCCCGCTTATTATGGGAAGCATAAATGATTTGGCCGGAATCTTTCCGGTGTTCTATACAGGGAGTGCCATCGCCTTGATAGGATTTATTATCATTAATCTGAAAAGGAAAAAATCATTAAACCCGCTTTATAATAATTAATAAAATATTGAAGAAGCTCAAAATGTTATTACTTCTAAAAAATAATTTGTCCCAAAATTAAAATCTCAACTGTCATATTAATAAAAGATAAAAAGAAAAATAAAAAGAAGGTTAAACAGCTGGATTTTCTGAAGGAAAATTAAAATAAAAATAGAACTTGTTCGTTATAGAATATAAAAGGATATCCAATATATAATAATCAATACCAAATAAAATAATGTAAAATAGATAAGGAATAATAAAATGAAAAAGTTAATAAAACTTTCGTTAATGATACTAACAATATTCGTTTTTAGTATCACATCAAATCTTGCTCAGGTGGCTCCTGAGAATAGTGTAAAAATTGAAGCCGTTTCAAGCGGACTTGCGCTGGTTGGAACAAACTCAAAAGATACACAAGCCGGACCATACTTCGGAGGTACTATTGCTTATGGTGCAGGCCAGGGTGTAACTCTTTTTGCGGAATCCGGATACGGATGGACAAATTATGATAAAGTTGATAAACTGAAATTAGTTGATATCCCTGTTGTCGTCGGTGCCGCATATAATTTCGGTGAACTGCTTAATTCTGATTTAGTGCAGCCTTATGCAGGTATTTCTGCCGGTGTGTTAAATCATTTATTGCAGCTTGATGGAAATACAGTTAAAACGAATGGATACGAACAAAAATCAACCAACTTTGCATTGGGAGGTATTTTAGGTATAAACTTTCAAATCAATCCTGCTTTTGCAATAAATATTCGTGGTGAATATCATCACGGATTTAAGAAAGATGGTGATCCCGGATTAGACAGCCAGGAAATTAATTCCATTAGCTTCGGCGGCGGGGTGTCGTACGCTTTCTCTATACCCAACTAATGTTATCACGAAATTCTGCAGGCGATCTCAAACCTGCAGAATTTTTATTATCAGAACGGACATGGCATACTTCACACAATCGGGCGATCCTCTTACCTTCTAATCTTCTATTCCTCTGAGCCTCTTATCCTCTACCTTACTTGTTCCTTGTGTCGTAGCGGCAAAGCTTGTCAGAATAAGGAGACTAAATAATAAATTATGGCTCAAAACTTGTATATATTAGGTGAGATATAATAAAAATAGGGAGAAAAGTGGAATACTCTATCAAATCAATGTAATTCTTACTTTCCGGCTGCAATGTAGGTGATAATAATCCTGCAGTTTTCCAAAAAAGGGCAATTCCGGGATTATCCCGGAAAAGCAGCCAGGATATGAAGGTGAAAGCGATGACATAATTACTCAGCCTTCAGCTTCAAATATTTTCTCCTATTAATTACAGATAGAGTAAATAAACAAATTTCACAAATTTAAAAAGGGAATCGGTTATGAAAACAACATTATATATTTTTCTGATAATTACTGTTGGCGGAGCTTTATATTTCACATTCAGTGATAATGCATCCGAACGAGCAGCAATACCCGAGTCAACTGAACTTCAGAGTACTCAACAGGTTTATTGGATGACCAGGGAAGAAAATGACGGTACTGTTTTACTATTGACGACGAGAATTATTCCGCAAAATAATATAAATGAGTATTACGCCGAGTATACTTTAGCTAACGGAAGGAAGATCTGCGGTCAAATAGGTATGCCTGAACCTGGGGGAACATTTCGTACTTACGTTGATTTTTCCAAAAGCATACAAAGCATAATTATTTACTCAGATGCAGAGTACTATAGTCAGATGAACTTATAAAATTT
>CAWIUG010000064.1:0-20179 GCA_963839165.1 uncultured Bacteroidota bacterium
GGTATTCTGGAATGCCGAATATTTCCCTATGGTAGTCGAGGCAGAAAAAAACAGATACCCGGAATTATCGAAATTAGAATCTATAATCGGAATAAAACCCGAAATGAGGAATATTAAAATACCATTTGATTGTACCGACGGATTCCAGGAAGCATTTTACGGAAGACCTGAAAAATTTCTGAAAAAGAAAGTACGTAAGTCGCAATCCGCCTGGAGCTTTATTTCAGAAGAACTCGAAGAACAATATACGGATCGCCTTCGAACAGAATTACTTAACGGTGAATGGGATAAGAAATATGGATTTCATCGAAAAATGAAAGAATTTGAAGGGGCGTACAAAATGCTGGAGTTCGACCTGACAGGCAGTCAAAGATAAATCAGCCTCCATCAGCTTAGCCTCAGCGAACTGACTTTTCATTCTTGTGATCATAACAACTCTTTCGTCACATTCCTTCGTGTCCAATTTTTGAAATCTCGTTTGTTGCTAATGTGAAAACAAGTCATTAAAGATGTTATCAATCAGCTAAATACACGGATCAGACTTCGTTACTGATCATATATATTAAAAAAATTAAATTATCAAAGGAAAAAAGAATGTTATACAGTATATCTTTATTTCTGCATATCACAGGGGCTTTGATCCTGTTTGCCGGCTTAGGTATTGAACTTGTCAGTCTTCTAAACCTTAAAAGTTCCAATAAACAAATATTGATTCCCAAAATATTAAAAATGAACAAATTGAATATGGCAGCCATGGCCTTAATAATTCTGCCTGGAATCCATATGATGCTTGAAGTTTGGGGGTTTAATTCATGGATTATTATGGCATTTATCGGAATAATTATTAATTCGGTACTCTTTGGAAATGTTACAAGAAGCAGGTTAATATTTCATCTGAAATCATCAGAAAAAGAGGAAAATAATATATCCTCCGGAAAAAGTATCCCCCTTAATGATCCCGTTCTCTGGGTATCCTTAGATATAAGAATGGCAATTATAATAGGAATAATATTTTTAATGACGATAAAACCAGGGCTGCTATTATCAGTAGTCAGTATCATTTCCTCAATTATTATAGGATTAGTATTAACACTTGTTAATAAAAAAACTAAAATTTCAAGAGTATATCAGGTAAACAATAATTAAAAAAATTAACAATATATAAGATGTTCCAATTGACAAAAGGAATTATTCCAGATATGAAGAGAAGAATAGTTTAAAATATCTGATGCAGTAATATCACTTAACTTATAGGTTCGGGAAATGAAACGACAAATAAACAATGACGGAAAAAATTTGAATGTGCAAAATGCGATTGATGAAGCTTATATCCGGCAGCAAATGGAGGATCATGTGAAAGCATTATGCAATATAGACCTGAAGGGTGTGATGTCAATTTACGCGCCATATATTGTGTCTTTCGATGTCGAGGGAACGTATGTGGGAGTAGAGGAGAAGAGGGAAGCATGGTCAAAAATCTTTTCTATGATAGAGCCCCCTTTGAAATATGAGATGCGGGACCTCAGTATCACGGCAGGCGATGGTATTGCATTTGGCTCCAGCTACAACCGGCTGCGTGGAAAGTTGAAGAACGGGCAGCAGATCGATTCCCGGGTTCGCTACACGGCATGTTTTCGGAAGTACGAAGGCGGCTGGCTCATCGCACACGAGCACGTTTCAATGCCGGTAGATTTCGAAAATGGCAAAGCGGTGTCTGATCCGGGATAAAGTATAATGGATACAATTATAAGAAGCACATAGAAAATTATATCAAAATAGTGAAGCTTACTTATGATTGATATTGAAAAAACTAAACAATGATCAGGGAATAATTAACCTGGATTGATAGGGATTTATCCATTTATTTCTACTGCCGGTCACATCATTTGGAATTGCCCGGGGATTAATTCTTCCTCACATTATTTAATGATCATCGAAATTGCCTCAGGCGAATACAGGGCTCTTCACGCGGCTATCAATGCATCGGTTTTAAGTCTCAGGCAGACAATAGGCCCGCTTATTATGGGAAGCATAAATGATTTGGCCGGAATCTTTCCGGTGTTCTATACAGGGAGTGCCATCGCCTTGATAGGATTTATTATCATTAATCTGAAAAGGAAAAAATCATTAAGCCCGCTTATAATAATTAATAAAATATTGAAGAAGCTCAAAATGTTATTACTTCTAAAAAATAATTTGTCCCAAAATTAAAATCTCAACTGTCATATTAATAAAAGATAAAAAGAAAAATAAAAAGAAGGTTAAACAGCTGGATTTTCTGAAGGAAAATTAAAATAAAAATAGAACTTGTTCGTTATAGAATATAAAAGGATATCCAATATATAATAATCAATACCAGATAAAATAATGTAAAATAGATAAGGAATAATAAAATGAAAAAGTTAATAAAACTTTCGTTAATGATACTAACAATATTCGTTTTTAGTATCACATCAAATCTTGCTCAGGTGGCTCCTGAGAATAGTGTAAAAATTGAAGCCGTTTCAAGCGGACTTGCGCTGGTTGGAACAAACTCAAAAGATACACAAGCCGGACCATACTTCGGAGGTACTATTGCTTATGGTGCAGGCCAGGGTGTAACTCTTTTTGCGGAATCCGGATACGGATGGACAAATTATGATAAAGTTGATAAACTGAAATTAGTTGATATCCCTGTTGTCGCCGGTGCCGCATATAATTTCGGTGAACTGCTTAATTCTGATTTAGTGCAGCCTTATGCAGGTATTTCTGCCGGTGTGTTAAATCATTTATTGCAGCTTGATGGAAATACAGTTAAAACGAATGGATACGAACAAAAATCAACCAACTTTGCATTGGGAGGTATTTTAGGTATAAACTTTCAAATCAATCCTGCTTTTGCAATAAATATTCGTGGTGAATATCATCACGGATTTAAGAAAGATGGTGATCCCGGATTAGACAGCCAGGAAATTAATTCCATTAGCTTCGGCGGCGGGGTGTCGTACGCTTTCTCTATACCCAACTAATGTTATCACGAAATTCTGCAGGCGATCTCAAACCTGCAGAATTTTTATTATCAGAACGGACATGGCATACTTCACACAATCGGGCGATCCTCTTACCTTCTAATCTTCTATTCCTCTGAGCCTCTTATCCTCTACCTTACTTGTTCCTTGTGTCGTAGCGGCAAAGCTTGTCAGAATAAGGAGACTAAATAATAAATTATGGCTCAAAACTTGTATATATTAGGTGAGATATAATAAAAATAGGGAGAAAAGTGGAATACTCTATCAAATCAATGTAATTCTTACTTTCCGGCTGCAATGTAGGTGATAATAATCCTGCAGTTTTCCAAAAAAGGGCAATTCCGGGATTATCCCGGAAAAGCAGCCAGGATATGAAGGTGAAAGCGATGACATAATTACTCAGCCTTCAGCTTCAAATATTTTCTCCTATTAATTACAGATAGAGTAAATAAACAAATTTCACAAATTTAAAAAGGGAATCGGTTATGAAAACAACATTATATATTTTTCTGATAATTACTGTTGGCGGAGCTTTATATTTCACATTCAGTGATAATGCATCCGAACGAACAGCAATACCCGAGTCAACTGAACTTCAGAGTACTCAACAGGTTTATTGGATGACCAGGGAAGTAAATGACGGTACTGTTTTACTATTGACGACGAGAATTATTCCGCAAAATAATATAAATGAGTATTACGCCGAGTATACTTTAGCTAACGGAAGGAAGATCTGCGGTCAAATAGGTATGCCTGAACCTGGGGGAACATTTCGTACTTACGTTGATTTTTCCAAAAGCATACAAAGCATAATTATTTACTCAGATGCAGAGTACTATAGTCAGATGAACTTATAAAATATCTTAATTTGTCTTTTCGAACATCTGACGCCCGGAGGATCCTGCAAGGGGTCCTCTGACCCGTCAGCCAAAGCAGAGGGTAATATATGCCCTTACCCTTCAGCCATCATTAGATTTTATCTTCGAATATACGAGAAATCTTTATCGGTGTTACTTGGAATATTCATTGTGATTCAATTAACCGTAGTAAAAAACTTGTCTCTTCTTTGTATAAATAAATCACAATAAATATATTTGCTATTGTAAATAATAATAAGGGTTTGTGTGCGGGACTTTGATATATAATACTTAATGCCGTGGATACAAATTATTTTTAGAACCTGTAAGAGTCATTAAAACCACAGAAATAATACATGATTTTCATTCATTAAAAGGGATTAAACTTATGCAAAGGGAACAAGCTGAAATTAATCTCAAGGAAATTTTTAACCTGAATAACTTTTATGAAGATCAGTGGGAGGTTATAACACGACTTTTTAATGGGGAGAGAATTTTTCTTATTGAAAAGACAGGATATGGAAAATCCTTATGCTACCAATTTCCGGCAGTACACTTTGAAGGGACTACTATAGTCTTTTCTCCCTTAATTGCTTTAATGAGAGATCAGATTGCCAAACTGAATTCATTAGGAATTTCAGCCAGATGTATTAATTCCCACCAGACACATGAAGAGAACCAAGCAGTAATAGAAGATGTTAAGAGGAATAAAATAAAACTTCTTTATATAGCACCGGAAAGGATGGAAAATGCAGAATGGCTGCATACAGCCCGGCAGCTAAAAATATCAATGGTGGTTGTAGATGAGGCCCATTGTATTTCTGTATGGGGTCATGATTTCAGACCTGCCTACAGGAGAATTGTTCAATTGATAAACCTCTTGCCTGAAAATTTTCCTGTTCTTGCTACAACTGCAACAGCAACAAAGAGAGTAGAAGAAGATGTAAGAAAACAGATTGGGAGGAATGTCATATCATTTCGCGGAGACCTTCTGCGCAATAACCTGAAGCTGTTCGTGATAAAGGTTAAATCTGAAGATGAAAAAATGATATGGATCGGACAGAATATTAAAAAACTAAAGGGTACCGGTGTTATATATACTGGCACACAGGTTAATACTGAAATATACTCGCGATGGGCTGAATTCCTGGGATTAAATTCAGTCAGTTATAATGCGGGAATTGATGCGCCGAGCAGAATTAAAATCGAAAAAGATTTTCTTGAGAATAAGTACAAAATTGTAGTATCCACGAATGCCCTTGGAATGGGTATAGATAAACCTGACATAAGGTTTATAATGCATACGCAAATACCACAATCACCTATTCATTACTATCAGGAGATCGGAAGAGCAGGGAGAGATGGCGAACAATCTTATATAATACTGTTTTATAATGAAGAAGATAAATCACTCCCGCTTTCTTTTATTGAAAATGCAAAACCGTCGACTGACAAATACCTGAGAATAATAGGTATAATAAAAAGTGAAAGGCTTGGAATACAGGCAATAATAAAAAAAGCAAACATGAAACAGACCCAGGTAAAAGTAATAGTGGCAGATCTCATTGAGCAGGGAATAGTAAATGAAACCCTTGAAGGAAGAAATAAAAAATATGAGTACAAATATGGATCACACGGATTAAAAAGAAAGGCATTTGATGAACTTAGACTTTATAAATTGAAAGAATTGGATGAAATGATTAAATATACAGAAACAAAAAATTGCAGAATGAAGTTTTTGAGGGATTTCCTCGGAGATGAAGATGATAATGTCTGCGGAAATTGTGATAATGATCTGAATAAGATAGTTACAATTAATTCAAATCGGATCTGGGATGAAAAAATAGAATATTTTAAGGCTAATTATTTCCCGGTTTTAAAGGTGGAATCAAAAGATTCGAATGTGATAAATGGTGCTGCAGGTTCGTATTACGGTTTTTCAAACGTAGGCCAGGCAATACATAGATCTAAATATGAAAATGGAGGCGACTTTCCTAACTTTTTACTTAATATTACCTTAAGAGCCTTCAGAAAAGTATTAGGTCAGAATAAATTTGATTTAATTCTCTTTGTCCCCCCAACTGAATCGGGAGATCTTGTTAAAAATTTTGCTGAAAAAATTTCAAAAACATTAAAAATTCCCATATCTTATAATCTGATTAAGAAAAGAAACATTTCACCTCAGAAAATATTTCAGACGAGTTTTCTGAAGAAAGAAAATGTAAGAGGAGTTTTTACATATAAATATGAAAATGAAATTGACGGAAAGAATATTCTATTGATTGATGATATCTTTGACAGCGGTAATTCGATAAAAGAAATAGGGAGATATTTAACATCCGCAGGTGCGAACATAATAGCTCCTCTTGTTATAGCAAAAACTGTAGGTGGAGATAATATATGATCAAAACTGAATATATATACTGGATTGCGCTATCTCATTTACCGCGGTGGAAGAATGAGAGGATAAACAATCTTCTGATAGATATTATTTACAACAGGAAAATATCGCTGGAAGAATTTTTTAATTATTCACCTGTGAAGATGATGGAATTTGGATTAACCACAAAAGAAATCAATGACATAGGTGAAGCAAGAGTAGACTTACCGAATATCAGTTTTTTAACTGAAGATCTGTTGTCACAGGGTTTTGAGATGATAACAATTAATTCGGATGATTATTCAAAAACCCTGAAAAATAATCTTAAAAGGAAATATTCACCTCCCTTATTGTATGTAAAGGGAAATAAACAAATACTTCATGAAAAATCTGTTGCTATTGTAGGTTCAAGAGATGCAGGTGAAATATCACTGGAATTCACCGATAAGATTGCAAAAAAAGCCTCGGAAACTTTCAAAGTTGTAGTCAGCGGTTTTGCTAAAGGTGTAGATAAGCAGGCACTTGACAGTGCTATAAAATATCGGGGACAGAGCATAATTGTACTCCCCCAGGGGATATTAACCTATTCTTCAGGAATCAAAAAATATTATAAGCAGATTACTGAAGGGAACGTACTTGTATTAAGTGTATTTCATCCTAAAGCCGTATGGAACGTCGGGCTTGCAATGGCAAGGAACCCAATTATATACGGGTTGGCTGATGAAATATATGTTGCCCAGTCGAGTGATAAAGGAGGAACATGGTCAGGTGTTAAAGATGGATTAAGAAAGGGAAGAAAGATTTTCGTAAGGAAACCTGATGAGGATGAAATGAATGCAAATATGGTGCTGATTGAAAAAGGTGGAATTGCAGTTGATATTAATGGTGAAAACGTAGAACCCGTATACAAAGTAGCGGAACCCATATCGGCTGAAGGGAAAGAAGATCAAAAAGAGATTCACGATATTAAAGAAGATAATACAGAAGCAAAAATATTTCTTGAGCTCGCACGGAAAACTCTTACCGCTAAACAACTAATCAGCAGTCTAAATTTAAATTGGTCAACCCAAAAACTTATAAAGTATCTGAAGTCGAATGAAGAGATAGAAGTAGTAAAAGGAAATCCCCTAAAATTCAGAAAAAAAATTGATACTGATGGGCTTTCTTTATTTAATTGAATATTCCACATCGGGAGATGATAATCGGCGTTAAGTGCGCCGGTTATCAGCTCCAGGATGCAACTACTCTATGTCTACAAGTGAAATTCTTTTAAAAAAAGTAGGGAAGAAACTCACATAAGTGCGGCAGCTGCCCGACAGAATCCAACCACTGGCGGAACAATAAAATGACGACTCACCCAAAAAAGCAATTCATCTATTTCATATAGATTAATGTGATCTGATTTTCATTGTTATCTATTAATAATTTCGTAATTTTAATAATTGTATGCTATTCTCTGCTAAACATAATAACCCGTCCGGACTTTCTGTCGCTCCTTCACTGGAACCTGCACTGGACTTAACCAGGTTCCCCGAACAGCTGTCAGGGGCCAGAAGTATTGACCAGTTAAATTGAATTAGGGCCAAAAGGTTTGACCAGCCAGGGTCAAAAGGATTGACCACCCCAGGGCCAAAAGGATTGACCAGTCAGGGTCAGAAGTATTGACCACCTAAATTATCCCTTCAGCGCTTAGTAAATTTTAATAAATACAGCCATTTTACCCCCTCTTTTTTTCAATCATTCGGAGGTAATAGTGGCATACAAGAGGATAGTCAATATGGAACTGACTGAGATTTTAAGAAGGTACTTCGACTCACAAAGCCTAAGCTCAATATCGCTTCAATCCGGCCTTTCACGCAATACAATCCGGAAATATGTCAAAGAGATCACCAGGCGTGGAATAACAAGCTATGACAAGAAAAAAATCGACTCAATCCTCCCTGGCATAATGCCCACCATATCTGGTAGGCCATCGAAAAGCCGGGATCTGCTGGAACCTTACAAAAATGAGATTGCAGAGCTGATTACTTCAAAGGAGTATGATCTCAAAGCTAAAAGTGCCTTTGAGGTGATAATTGAAAAGCACGGACTTCAGGGAAAAGTTAGCTACAGCAGCTATAAAAGGTTTATCCGCGAGAATAAATTTGAGATGAACCTTGCAAAGCTAACCTGTCGGATGGACTATGAACCGGGGAGCCAGGTTCAGATCGATTACTGCAAGGCGGGAACACTTTACAACCCGGTAACAAAGAGAAAACATAGCGTGTATGCATTTATCGGTACGCTGGCATACAGCAGACACAAGTTCGTGGAGTTTGTATACAAGCAGGATCAGCAGAGCTTTACACAGTCTCACGTAAGGATGTTCAACTTCTTCGGGGGTGTACCGAAGGTAATTTATCTTGATAATCTGAAGACAGGCGTCATTAAACCTGATCTTTACGACCCTCTGATAAATAAGTCCTATGCAGAGCTGGCCGAATATTACGGATGCTTCCTTAACCCCTGCCGTGTTGCAACTCCTAAAGACAAACCCATTGTGGAGCGGGATGTTCAGACCGTAAGAGAGCAGTTTAAGAAGTTTAAGGCACTGAATAATAATGTCAGCCTGTCTGAGGCAAACAGACTGATCCTCAGCTGGCTTAAGGACACTTATGGGCAGAGAGCGCACGGAACGACCGGAATTAAGCCGTATGAAGAATTTATAAATACAGAACAGCCTCTTCTTCTGCCATCCCCGAAGGAGCCTTTCGAAGCAGCTTTCTGGAAGGAAGCTGCCGTACACCCCGATCACTTTATACAGGTACAAACGAAAAGATACTCCCTTCCCAGCCGATATGTGGGAAAGAAAGTTTTCGTTAAGGTATCAGCCAGGCACATTGAAGTCTACTACAATAATGAACTCATAAAGATACATCCTATACCCGATGGCAGCAAGCAGACTGACTTAAATGACTTTCCAGAGAATATGAGGGTAATGATGGACACCGGTCTGCCCTATGCCTTAAGAAAGAAAGCCGGGGCAATTTGTCCTGAACTTGGAGAACTGATCACAAGGATCCTCTCCCCGCACGCATTTATAAACCTGAGGAAGGCTCAGGGCATATTAAGTATTGCCGGAAAATATCCGAAAGAGATTATATCCATAGCCAGCAAGACGGCACTTGAGGATGTAAACCACCTCTCAGGTAGAACTTTTGCTTCAATTATTGAGAAGATCATCGAATCACGGGAAAAAGAAGAATCCATAAATATATCTGAGGAGACATCCGGCTTTATAAGAGATATGAATTACTTTATCAACCTAAACTAAAGAAGGAAGAATATGTCCAACATTGCACAACTGAAGCAGCAGCTTAAGGCCGTTAAGCTATCCGGTACACTTGCCACCCTGGAACTAAGGCTGATGGAGGCTGCCCAAAATCAATTATCATTAGGAGAAATGTTATCTATGATATTATCAGATGAACTGGAGACCCGGCAGAACAGACGGCTTCAGAGACTAATATCTAATGCAAAGCTCGAAGCTAACCAAACCCTGGAGAATTTTGATTTTACATTTAATCCTTCAATCAATGCCGCCCAGATAAGACAGCTTGCCACCGGAAGATTTATTGAGAAAGCAGAGAATGTTTTTCTTGTGGGACCTACGGGAACGGGAAAGTCCCACATTGCAAAAGCACTGGGACACGCCGCCTGCCGAAACTATCTGACTGTAGGCTTCTACAACTTCCACGAACTCTTCACTATGCTCTCCCAGGCTGAGTTAACCAATAAACTAACTAAATTACTGAAGAACATAATAAAATATAATCTTCTAATCATTGATGATTTTGCCTTCAGGAAGATAGATCAGAAATCTGCTGAGTACCTCTATGCTATTACCGACGCCAGGTATGGCACGGGCTCTGTTATCTTAACAAGCAACAGGTCTATGAGCGACTGGGGAAACATCTTCCCTGATCCGATAATGGCAAATGCTCTGATGGACAGACTCTGTCATAATGCTCATCAGATTATTATTAAAGGAGAATCCTATCGGAGGAAAAAGAACCCAAATCTTGATGCGGAAAAATCAAAAAAATAGTTATTTTAGAAAACGCTAAAAGTGATTTTTAGGTGGTCAATGCTTTTGGCCCTGCCTGGTAAATATGCTGACCCTCGACAAACCTGAAACTGAGGAATCATCTGATCCTGTAACTGGGGAATAATGTGGCCCCAGAACTGGGGAATCAAATGAACCTGAGATTGGGGAATGATGTGAACTTTTTAGCTATTTACCTGAGGAATAATCTGGCTGGTGACATAGTTCTTCTTCTTTCCCTTTTACCAAAAGTAAATCATCATCTGTGAGGTTTGCATATTGTTGTTTTAGCTTACCTGCAGCTTCATTCCAGTTTCCACGTAAATAGAATTAATGTTAATTTCAGCCCCAAGCCCTCAAGAAGTAATTTAAGGATTAACCCTACAATTAGTGGAAGTTCTAAACCGATTTCAACCCCTGTGAGAACTAAAGCAGCAAGTCCATTAAAAACATCTAAAACATACTCCTCATCCTCTTACAAAAAATCTTCGGGATGCCTAGTTGTTTTTTTAATAATTAATATCTTCTTAGCCCTGGTAATAGCACTGACCTAATTGCATTGACCTGCCCGTAACAAAGAATCTTATTATCACTTAATTCATCGGATAATAATCTAATCACTGGCAATAAAAGTATACTTACCTTAAAGAATTTACAGATACAACTGCCATCTTTGTAACTATTAGACACCACTACAAACTCCACGGTGAAATTCTGAACAGCTTCGACAATATTATACAATTTATTACCAATTTGGAAAATTGATTTAATAATACAATGATGTGTTTTTTTTATTATTTATACAAAAAAAGTGGGAGATCCCCAGTATAAAATATTGTTCCAATCTAAACTGCATTTTTCGACGATTTCAACAATTTCATTAACTCCTATTTTTCTTAGTTCAGCTAGGATACTATTCTTCCCCTTTATTAAAATATTAATCGAATTTAGATGCGCCTGAAAGAAACCATCCTTTGAAATAAGTGAGTTTGCCAATAATATTCCATAAACTAATGCTGCGGATTGATGAATAGGCCATAAATGACCGATAACTGCTTGGTATCTATTCGTAACATCGGCGACTATGCCCATACTCAATATTCCATCATCAATATGAACTCTGCCACTATCACAAAGATTTAATACACATAACCTTTTCTCATTTTTTAGTGACTTATATCCAGTTAATGTAGATGTTAGTATACCTTCAACACTGTTTATCTTAATCTTACTATTGTGAGGATTATAATCGTCATATTCTCCATGAGTTGTAACCCAAAAAAGATCTATATCACTATCAAAATAAATATTCTTAAAATCATTTTCATCTCCTTTAAATACCCGAACCGTTTTATTACTGGCTAAAAATATTTCTCTTACATATTTTTCCTCTAAGTCAGAAGTAAATGTTCCATAACTCCATATCGCAATATTTCTAATTTCTCGATCATTTAATGTTTCTTGAAGACTTAAATTAATTGGTTTTGATATTCCATGGTATTTATACAATAAATTTTGAAGTGGATGACTATAATTTGCTAAAGATAGAATGGAATGTGCACTACTTATAAAATTACCAGGAATTTCATTTATGGAATAATGGTCGTCCAAAAATATTTCAAATTTGTTTCCATACATCTCTTCTGGAACCCCGTATCTCCTGGCTTTGCTTACTGTTGATGAAACTATATCACTTGCGACTAGTTGCCCGTTAAGAAAAATATTTGTGTTTTCTATCAATTTTTCTAATTCATTTTTCATATCTTTCTTGAAGATTGTTTGATTGCCATCTACTCCGTAAATAACACCTTCAAAATGGTTTGGGACAACTAACATAACAGAATTTTTGACCAACTTACTTTGATCGATATTGTAATATTTTCCAATCAGATCTATTAAAGTTTTATGTTCTTTTTTATGCAATAAATTATTTATAAGAGGATGTATTATCTTAATTATTCTGTTAAATTCATACCTCATATTCGATATTTGCTTAGCCTGTGCTAACCAATTATGATATTCATCAATTGCCGAGTAAATTTTGTTTAATATTTGATTATCTAAATCTGTTTCTGCATAATAAATTGACAATAAGTGTAATTTTTCATGAGCTTTCAAATCATCATAATACTTTACATAACAGATCTTTACCCAATCTCTTCCATTCTTTGACTCCCTTTGATAATTACTCGCTGCGAATTGCAAACAAATATTTTTTTTAACTACTTCCGATGAGAATACACTATCATAAATATTCTCTAAAGCTAGATTTATCAGTGATGGATCTTTACCATTGACATTGGCCCAGGATACAAGAAATCCAGCACAATATATTGCTTTTTGATCAGGTTCTTTTTTTATAAGAGTAATTATTTGAGAAATAAAAGTCTCATATAAACTCGAGGCTAGCTCTTTATGCCCACCAGTTTTATAACTATAATAAAATACTGAGCTGAACAAATTTATCAGACACTCGTCACGGTTTTCTTGGATATAGGGACTATTTGATTGATATATTTTTTTTATTCTTTCAAAATCCTCAATTACTACCTCTTCCTGTATATAATCGTCAGAAAGTGCATAACCAATACAGTGGAAAGAACTATTGAACAACCCGCGACTATTAAAATACTGGGTTATATGTGAATAATAATCAATTTGGACAAAATTTATCCGATCTCTAAACTGATTACCGCCTTCCATTTTAATCTTAGTAAATAGTTCCAAAGCGTTCTGGGCAAGTAAATATTTATTATCATCAGAATCAGTATTTTCAAAATCACTGGATACTATTTCATGAATAGCTATCAGCAATTCATCGTCGTACTTATCCAAATATTTTTCCCATATTTTTGCTCCCTTAAGTGTACTGACTTGATAATACTTTGTATTAAGATTAATTAATTTCATTCTTTCTCTTAAAATATTTCTCCTAGCGTTTTAATTTTAGTAGCAACTAATGATTTATAAAATATTTTATATATATATCCGATTTCCCCTGATTCTAAATAAAGCACTATTTTACTATAACCTCGGGATCAGCTACCATTCTTACCGAACTTGAAAAACCTTACCTTTTATCATGAGGACTAGAAAATACTGGTAGAACTATCGTCATCATTTTTGAGGAAAGCATTGCTAAAAAGATGGTCATGGAGAATTGATCTTTAAGTAAAATATAGAGGTGCTTAAAATATGATATTCCATTTTTCGATATATCTTTCTAATAGCTTTAGAAATTGATCCTTCTGGAGAGACTCCATTTGATCATAAATTAATCCCGCTTGCCTGATTATACTGTTTTTAATTGACTCAAAATTAAGGGGAACGACTTTATTATGTATTTGCAATTCGTTTTTATTTAAACGATTTGTTTCCATAGACGCCATCTCTATTTTATTGACTGCATCCATTATTCGGAGCAGCGATATACTGTTAAGGATTTTCCAATTTACCCAATCATTGAATGTAGATTTAATATCAAAATTAATAAGTACAGCCTTAAATAGAGGAAGCTCTCCTTTTAATAATGGTTCATTTATTAAACATCTCATACTACACATATTTAAATAGGCAATAGAGTGTAAAAAGTTTTTTGTGAAATCAGGATATATATTCCCATAACTGTCAGCCTTTTGCTCCATTGCAGAAGTATGAGGTAAAAAGTTATACAAATAATTTGCTTTGGGGGATAGTGAAAACCTAACATTATCCATATAATTTGACAAACGTGCCTGCCCGCTAAAAAGCACTAATATTCCCTGGTCCGCAAATTCTTCAATCATATGATATACTATTTTTTTATCATAATTGAAAAGTTTATATAGTATGTCATGCAGACGGCTAAATGGCATAGGAAATTGTTCGTTATCGGGCAGTAGTTCAGAATATGCTTTTATATATTGAATAATACGCAATCCACATAAAATGTAGGTTGATGAAAACGGAATTTGCTTTCGATAAGATGGAGAATACGGAAAATTTGTTATCAATGGAATAAAAATATTATCAAATACCTTAGATTGAGAATCAACTACAATTTCATCTTTCTCGTTCACATTATATTTATAAATCCTGGGTGGAAAAGTAAAACCACTCCTGCACATAGCTTCTACGAGGCGGTAACTTCGTGGAAAACTAATCCTACCGAGAGAATCATGATAACATAATTGTAAAAATTGTGTCTTTACCCGCTGATTTCGCATATAGAATCTATCTAAGTACGCTATAAAATCCTTGAAATCAGGGGAATCTGAAATTTGGGTGAGGTATTCCCTAAAGTTCTCAATATGATCCGGCCAATCACTCAGATCCCAATCAAACTTAGATGCATTATCATTAACGTATTTTTCTATAAATTTAATTCTTGTATCAAAGATCGATGTGAAACCTATAGGCAATATTTTTGATTCGTATGTATTCCATCTATCAAGTGTACTATCCGTTTTATTTCGCAAGTACTCTAAAGTCTCAGTTCTTACTACAAAAATGAAGGACCCGTTTAATTTGGTATCACGTGAGGCTAATCTGGAAAGTTCACCATACAAATGAGATGCTTTTTGTTTAAATCGTTCTGAAGTCTCAAGTTTATCAAGATTATCCAAAATAAAAATAAAGCTATAGCTAAGGTTATCGACATAATTAAATACCTCATTCGATAGCCATTGGCTAACAAGAGAGGCAGAGATCTTTTCGGGATTTTTACCTTCGTGGAACATTGAAATCAGATATTCAAATTCATCTGTATACCGTGCAAAATTATCAGGATCGTGCTTAAATTTATCCTTAATCAGTAAGCGAATATCACGTACCAGGTCCTTAAATGAAGGGTTTTTATCATAATAGTACTGCAGGACAATCTTTAGGGTTTTTATTTTTATCCATTTTACAAGATCAGGTTTTAATCCCCCGAAATCCTCGGCCAGATTTAATCTAATCCAGATGATTTTATGATCGTTAAACAGGGAATTATATTTAGTAACTAGATAGTTGATAAAGATTGTTTTACCAACTCCTCTTTCTCCATGCAGGATGAATAATTCACGAACATTTTCATTAAAATTTTCGGTGTTATTTTTTTCTTGTATGCTTGCCTTCATAATATTATCAACAAAATATTCAACCGAGCTAATATTTGCATTTGGAGAATCTTTTTTCAGCTCATCCTCATCTTCAGAATGGAACTTATATGTTTCGATGAGGGCCTTATAATTATGTGGTTTAGAAGGA
Organism: uncultured Bacteroidota bacterium; assembly: GCA_963839165.1. Taxonomy (GTDB): domain Bacteria; phylum Bacteroidota; class Ignavibacteria; order Ignavibacteriales; family Ignavibacteriaceae; genus DATFVA01. Next base: position 15,559 of record CAWIUG010000064.1, read on the forward strand.
TTTGCCGAAAGATGACCTAAAGATTTTAATATAAAACCTTCTCGTGTGGGAAAATTTCTTATTCTGTAGTCAGTACTTCCCGAGTGAGCGGGTTGCTGAACCTCAACCGCACCGGATAAATACGAATTGATATTTAAAATGTCATCGTGGGAGGATTCTGATAATTTAGAATTTAAAAACTGTTTTATAATTTTTTGAATTTGTGATTTATCCATATCCTTCATTTTTAATTTTTATTAATAAGTCATATTGTGATGACCAAAATGCGCCAAATTTATATGGGCCGTTTGTTAAATACTGAGTTTTGAGTTCTTTTATTTTTAGCATAAAATTGCTCATATCCGAAGGCAGAATTATATTACAATTCATTTTACCCAAATTGTTTTTAAGCTCTAATTCTATTGGATTCTTTAACTCGCCAAAAAGTTCTTTGTGTTCAATTTTTGCAAGTTCTTTCGTCGGGAAAATGATAAAGGGACCAGGATTTATTTGGGACTCATAGTAGACAGCATCTATAACTGGGATTCCCACTAACAAGTTCGGATTATAATGAATTTCTCCGTATGCAATTCCACCACGGATTAAAAAGTTCTCGTCAAAATAAAAATCATAAACGTTCTCCAGATCCTGGGTGAGCTTTGAAAGCTTGTAATTGATTGAGGTTTTTGAGGGAACTAGATAAGCAATAAAAAGACTATCTGAAAAGAAATTTAATATTACTGAACTGTTCTTCTGATAGTAATTTTTTATCTTCAACCAAACTCTCAAGAGTGATGTTATATTATTTTCGACAGCACTGCTTACACTGGCCGAAAATCCCAGAATATCTATGTATATAATAAGAGCATTGGATTTTGTGGGCTTATTAGAAAATATCTTAAGCGGATTGAATGTACTTCCCATATTCCCTCCAATGAAAATGCTTTATTTATACAGTTTTAGACGTATACACCTGATAATATGATAACAAGAATATAATTTATAAAGGTCTGCCACATAAACGGGTATCGAGCAATTGACATTGGCTGGACCACCCTACTTTTTACTATGCCTCAATATTCTCATTTAAGACCATTTATGTTAAAATAGCGATATTTAGTTGAAAATATTAATGGAGTATAATTATTTATCAGCGGACGATGATACACCTGAAGGTTAAAGAGTGTCTTTAAGATCAGTGCAATTGATTCGTAGCTGGGAACGCCCGTTAGTTCTTCGGGAATTCCGGTGGGTTATATAATAAAAAATTATCTGACCTTCATTGGTACAATTACTAATAGAATTTTCTCCTAAATCTGAATCATACGCTTAAATTTTTTGTGTCCGGGAATTAAAAGTATGATGAAGCACGTCGCCAAAGGCTAATACCGCGCTTCATCAACTGAGGGGTGACTATCCAACTGATTGTGGGCGCAACTGTTGGGAGCCTCTTAATTCAGTAGCCATCTTAAGAAACTGCAGAGCGTTCTGCCTCCGAATAACCCCCTGGTTTTGATAGATTCTCTTAAGTGAATCAACAGCATTTTGATCGTTACAGATATCAAGACACAATTGGCAGGCATCGGTGTAACGGCCCCTGATTTTTACTAAATCACCAAGATCGTTCTCCCTTAAATCCTCCAGAAGTCCATTGGGGCCTCTGGTATTGATTACTTTCATAAACGAATTCTGAGACCCCTTCTCTAATATATCAGATAAATTCTCACTCTGGGCGTTCCCGAGAAAAAGAGGATTAAAATTCGTCATATATTCACCCGGCCCGCAACAAGCATATACATTACCACCGGGAACTACTTCCACGGCTGTTACTGTTTCACACGTCTCCCTGGGTGGCCCGGATGAGGACTTAAAAGCGTTTTTATTTAGGACACTTGCCCGGCCAAGACAGACTAGAAAATTCACGTGCACCTTAGCCCGAGTGTGTTCAACAAGTTTTTCTACATATTTACCATAGTCATCATCGGGCTTAATGATTACCCGGACAGCAACAGGAAGCCCGAGTTCGGCTCCTGCCTCAGCAACGTTGACACAATTACCCTCATCAATAAATTTAAGGTGAAAGAGGTCAAGGCTGATCCCTATCATATCTAATCCGTCCTCCTTAAGTCCGGCTAAGACTTTTCGTGTCCTTAGACGCGAACTGGCCCAATAACCGCTTGTCATTACAGAGACAATATATTTTTGTTTTTTTGCCTCACGAACCAAGCCCTTCAGCCGCCTTAAGTTAAGGAAAGACTCTCCTCCTGTAAAGCTGATGTGGTTGACTGCACTTCCGGCATCGCGAATATATTTCAAAGCCTCAGTTAAAGACATTTCATTTTTTACATTCGGCCCTGATTCAGTAATACAATGAGCACAGAACAGCGGACAGGCCATCGATAGAGATATACCGAGGCACGTATATCTGAAAATACCATTTGCCAAATCAACCTCCTTTTTTAACCATCATTCCTAATCCGAAACGTCTGAAGCCTTCAAAGTTCTTTCGCCAATTCTGATCAAATGTCCTAATAATTGTTTCCGGTGAAAACAAACCCGCCGGAATTGTGCATGTATTAGGCGGACAGGTTTTTATCGGCCCGTCTGTTACATTAGGGACAATAACATGGATATCGCCATCGGCAGTGTTGACAAACATTCCGCCTGCAAGCTCTTTCCCGGCCCAGGTTTTTATTATTTCCGGCACACCATATTTCCCCTCTGCGACTCTGAAATAAATTTGCTCTTTTTTCCCAGTGCCTCCCTGCTCCGATTCAGTTATCACTCCGAGTTCCGAGAGTGTTTCAATGAGTTTGGTAATTGATTGATCGACCTTTCTTGTTTCCAGACCGGTAATTCGTGAAAATTGTTTTTTAATAACATCGACACTCGTAAACCCGTCGAGATTTTCTAAAATCGAGAAAGCTATCTGGTTCAGACAAACCACAACATCCTTGTTTTCAAGTGTCAAGAAGAACTCTCCCTGGATTTCCGTGAAGAAAATGCCTTCGCTCCTCTTAAAAGTCTTCATAGTTTAGATCTCCTTTTAATAAATTATTTAAAGATTACGGTCTTTGGACCGCAAATTTTTAGTTGTATAGTAGTGGTCCTTCTATATGTAGCCGTTAATAAGTCGATTGATTTAAAAGACTACTTCTAACTCAAGTTTTACTTTGGGCTGTTACACGCTAGTCTTATTTCGAGATCCTCTTCATTCAGAAAGCATCTCAGCCATACGGGTCTCCTGCAGATAATAGGCTCTGCCATAAGCAACTAGCTTTATAAATTCTTTATCATCTTTCAATTTTTGAAGGGCAATCCGCAGTTTTTCTTTTTCAGGCAGACTGGTGAATATATCATAACAACTCGAGCAGATACTGCCCGTTACATACTTATCCGGCAGGTCTCCCGTGTTGGCTTGACTTTCTACCATCTCAATGATCTTATGTGGTCCCCATATCCTTATAGCGTGCAGAAGAGTATTCATCTCGGCTCGCTCCAAAATTTCAGAGAGGAACTCGCTATATAAATTGCCCAGAAGTAAAGGATGTTCTGATTTAATTCCTACAATCGGTCCGAAGCAGGCTACGATATTGCCGTTGGGTAGAATTACAGGTGCGTGAGCCATACTGCAGGCTGCCCTCGGGGGACATGGAGAGGAAGGATAACTTGTATTATCGACTAATCGCCTCGCTCGGCCAACCGGAAATAAATTAGCAGTATTGATAGTCTCAGGGGGAGTTAGGCCGGATAGATAATCTAATGTTTTTTGAGTCGATTCGTTCATATTGCTGCCTGTACACACAGCAATATTGTAACTTCTTCCTAACTGCTGGGTAGCACTTATAGCGTTTTTGATTCTCTCAAGCGGGATGACTCTCTGATGAAACTTATCCGTACTGAAAGTGAGCACACAAATATCGGGTAGCGACTTCAGAATATTTAAGGCAACCTCAGGTGAGGTCGCCCAAAAAGCGTTGCTAACTGCAGTTACAAGCAATCCTACCGAAGAGGCTTTCCTGGCAATTGCAGTTAAATGTTCCAAATCCGAGAACGGCTCGCCTCAGGTTAAAGCTACGGCTTTAATCTGTCCATTATTATAACCTGAGATCTGCTCCAGCCAACTATTAACATCTGGCAGCGGTATGAATTCTTTTCGTTTCGGGCTGGCCTCTACAATACAGTGAAGGCAGGATGCCTGACAATGGTAAGTGGTAGCCAGGCCAATATCACTCAAAAACGGTATTTCCCGAGCTTCATTATATTCAGCAATATAGTTCTGGCTCCCATTACTTGTATCAACGGAATTACCCGCGCTAATTCTTTCTGCTCTCATTGAATCAGGATCCACTCTTACTTCAACATTTGATTGGGAACTGCTATGAATGTATAATCCTTATTCATACCCTTGAGCTTGTCCGATAACAAATCTATGGGTATCGGGTGAATCCCATACCATTCAAGCTTTTTGAACAGTATTCTCGGTTCCCCATTAAAAGCTTTAATTACTCCTTCGGGAATTCTAATATCCAGTGTCTTCCCCTCAATTATTACTCCACCTTTAAGGGAACTTTTTGTGGTTCTAACTGCCATAACCTACCTCCATTAGTGAATAAATATTATAGTTATCATTTATGTGAGA
>CAWIUG010000065.1:0-7494 GCA_963839165.1 uncultured Bacteroidota bacterium
TATAAGGGAGCAATTCGAACTGAGCAGAGGACGTTTTTGTTTGTTTGATGCCTCCCTTTATATTGTTGATAAATTCTACACCTTTGACAAAATGTCAGTCGCCGGGTTTATGCCGGATTAGTGCTGGGGAAATGCCGGAGTAGTGCCGGAGTGGGACTCAAAATGAGACACGCCAAAAATAGCCAAAAAATGCAATTTTCGGCTGTTGAAAAATCTATCATATGACAAAATGTCAGTGTCACAATTAGAGAATCCCTGAAATCCTTTCGCCCCCGTTTCCTATTTAATTGCCTGTTCAAGATCTTCAATCAGATCTTCAATATCTTCAATTCCTACAGAAAAGCGGATCAGGCTGTCGGTAAGTCCCATCGCTTCTCGTTTTTCTTTTGGAACGGCAGCATGGGTCATACTTGCAGGGTGGCTGATCAGGCTTTCTACTCCTCCAAGACTCTCACCTAGCATAAAGATCTTAACATTCTTAAGTATTCTTTTAGCAGTTTCCACATCTCCGAAATCTGCTGATATCATCCCGCCGAAACCTCTCATCTGTTTTTTAGCGAGCTCGTGCTGGGGATACCAGAGTTACTAAACTTATTTTATTGCTTTTAATTTTTATTTAATTAAATTATAGTAGTTCTTCTGTAGTTATTACAAAGAATGCCACACGGGTATTCCAGACAGGCGGTGCTCTTAATTTAATTGCGAGCAAAAATTGGGATAAATTTCTCCACATATTCTGGCATGATATTTAACTCTCTCTTGGGTGGAAAGATGAGAAGGGATTTTCTGTGCCTGCTATTGTTCCTTTCAAATGAAATCATTGATCCTGGTAAAATCTTATTTGGCATTCCTAATTTTACAATTCTGGCAATTGTTATTTCATTTTTCCTTTTTAATTATTTTCCTACTGGTTTTACATAGTTTAAATATCTTAAGCTAATTTTTAATGGCAAAACAGAGGTTAATTGTGAAGACTTTATTATTTATTCTTCTTCTTTTACCTGGATATTTTTTAGTTGCGCAGGAGAACCTTATTAAGAATTCTAAAAGGTTCGTGAAAACTGAGAAAAGATTAAATCCACATTCGGAGATTGATTATTATCCTCTTGCTGATGGTGATTATTGGGAATTTATTGAAACGGATACGACAACAATTGCAGGACAATACTATGAGAATGGACTTAATTTTTCCGTTACAAAAGAAATTCTTTTTGATACTGTTGTAGCAAACGGGTTAAGCTATAAAAAAATCAAATGGAATAATGAAGCTAACAGTGTTAATTATCCCCCAGTTTATGAATATCATAGAAAGGATTCGGTCGGCAATGTTTACCTGTTTTATCAGGATAATGAGTATCTGCTTTTCAATGTTATTGCAAATACCGGGGATACCTACCCGGCTCATTTACCAGGCTTTATATGGTTGGTAGCAGACAGGTATAATGTTATTGGGTTTGGAGATACTCTTGCTGCTATTGATTTTGATCTCCTCGAGAATGGAACAACATTAAAGGAAACGTATACCTTAGTGGAAACCTTTGGTTTGATCTATTATAGAAAGAATATAGCCGTGTATAATTTGCCCGAAGGAAATTTCTGGGGCGCAATAATAGACGGGGAAGAATACGGCTCCTTAATTGTTAATAAACAAAAAGTGGATTGGGCTGGATATTACCCACACAATACAGGCGATTATTGGGTCTATGAAGGTGAATCTGGAGGGATACCATTTATAGAAACCCATAGAATAACTGGCGATACTCTTATGCCTGACGGTAATATTTATTTCATAAAAGATTATAGCTCATTTGAAAGATTAGATAGTATCGGACGATTATTCATTTGGTCTACTTCAGTACAATCAGGAATGCTAGATTATACTTTCACGGCAACTGTTGGAGATACCTCCGTCAATTATAATTTGGGTAATGTTTTCTGGCGGTTAAATGATAAATCATTTTATAATAATAGGTATGAGTTGTATAGATTTTTATATCCAGACCTAATCTATTATGGCGAATATTATGATAGGGGATTAGGTTTATACGAATGGACTATTGAAGGTGGATATGGAATCTTAAAGGGAGCTTATATTGATGGAATTCTTGTTGGAGATACTACTGTTACATTGATACGTCAATATTCAAATTCCAATGCAACAGATTATATTTTATATCAGAATTTTCCAAACCCCTTCAATACTTCCACAGTAATATCTTTTTATTTACCATTATCGACGCACCTTCAAATAAATATTTACGACATACTGGGGAAACAAGTAGGCACAATTCTTAATGAATATATACTTAATGGATTCAATAAAATTGAATTTGATGCTAAAAATCTTTCTTCAGGTATTTACATTTGCGTTCTGTTTTCAAAGGACATTCACTTAAGTGAAAAAATCATTCTGTTAAAATAAGGAGTTATAATAATGAGATATTTTTTAAGGATCGTTATTTTATCCGCAATCTGCACAGTTCAATTGTTTCCCCAAAAGTATAATTAAAGTTTCTGCGATTATACAGGCGAAGGGAGTGCTCAATTCCCCCTATTTGGGACTGGTACTTTAAAAATATTGGTAGTAGTTTGTAAATTTTCTGATGATAACTTTGATCTATCACCACATACTGATCAATGGCCACATACATTAAATTCAATGCCGAGTTGGGGACCTGATTTAGTTTCATCTACAGTACAAAGTGATTATTCTGATCCTTCATTAAGCGGTTATTTCCAAGATATGTCTCTAGGGCAATTTAATGTAATTGGAGATGTTGTTTTTTATCAACCCGAATTTGAAGAATGTTACTATTCCCGTGCTAGTGGAAAACATATTGGTTATTTAGCTAAAGAAATATTAGAAGGTATTAATAGTTCGGTTAATTATGCTAATTATGATAATTGGGATCCAAACGATATTGATGATGATAATATCAAAAATGAACCCGATGGACAAGTCGATTTTATTGCAATATGTTTTAGATTTGCTGACACATATCACCTTGACTTAAGTACTAATCCCTGCAATCAATATGGCTCAGGTTATCAAGGAATTGCAGGACTTACCGGGTATCGAGAAACGTTCGGGAATGGAGTAAGTCAACTGATTTTAGATGGAAAAAAAATAAATGCATACCTTGGCTGTGAAGGTTTTGGTACTGGAACATTTCAAAATGGAGTGATTAGCTTAGATGGTGCATTAGGGGTAATGGCACATGAATTAGCTCATTATTTATTTGGGTGTACGCATTTTGGTGGGCTTGGATATCATGGTTTAATGGATGGACAAGGTTCAGGAGTGATGAGTTCATTTGAAAGATTAACGATGGGATGGTATCAGCCTTCTCTCGTAAACACTACAAGTCCAGATATAATTATACCTGATGCAATAACCACTGGAGTAGTAAAGAAAATATTAATACCTGGTGACCCACCAGATGATTATTTTTTGGCTGATAATCATCAAAGGCTCAGTTATTATGAATCAGAATGGAAAAGATATAATGGGGGCCCGTTAGTAAGCCCAGGAACCGGATTAATAATATCGCATTGTACAGCCACCTCGGTCGATGTAGAATCCGCATTTGGAAGGTGGAATTGGAAGAAACAAGGCACCCTATATGTTTTTCCCTTTGAAACAGAGGTGGTGAATAGAATTTCAGGAGAGGATAAATTAAATTTAAGAAATAAAAATACGACACAAGGATCTCAAAAAAATCATCCTGATATCCTAGGTTCGCTTCAAGATTTTTGGAATATGAATTATAACAATATTTTCTCTCCCTGGAGTAATCCAAGTACTTATCCAGATAACTCAAATTTATGTATTGAATTATTGTCCTTCGATCAATATAAAAATGCGCACGTAAATATTTATCTTCAAAATGCCTATTTAGCTGCACCCTCCAAACCACAAAACCTTCAAGTTGAGCCAGATGGAAATTTACATCCTTATTTAAGTTGGAACTCTAATATGGAACCAGATCAAAGTAATTATAAGATTTACCGATATTTTACTTATGAAAATGGTTGGGAATATATAGGGACCTCCGCACATCATAATTATTACACAGATAATTCTCAAACCTATTGTTCGTCTCAGCCAGGCACCCAATGCATAAATACACATAATATATATTACAGAGTCACTGCAATTGATTATTCTCAAAAAGAGTCTGTTCCAAGCGACTCCGTTGTTGCAAACGTACTAGGTGGACCTCCCAATAAAGAGGTTCCAGAACAAATTCCTCAAACTAAACCTCAGCAATATCAGCTCAGCATAAATTATCCGAATCCATTTAACCCAACGACAAATATAAATTACCAATTGAAAGGTAAAGGATTTGTTTCATTGAAAGTCTATGATATGCTTGGAAGAGAAGTTGCGAAGCTTGTGAGTGAAACTCAGGATGAAGGATGGTATTCAGTTATATTTAATGCAGCAAATCTTCCTTCGGGTGTTTACATCTATTCGTTAAGAATAAATGATTTTGTTCAGAATAATAAAATGACACTTCTGAAGTAGTTTCAAATAAAAATAAAAGGCCGTCTGAATAAGGCGGTCTTTTTATAATATAAAATCCTATTCTTTTCAATATTTCCCTTGGTGTCAGAATTTGAGTTAAAGCGGGATGGAATTTGCCGTGTTTCTAAACTGCCGTCGAGTGTACTGTTGGACAGACTGGCTCAGACAGACTAATTTAGACTTATGGTATAGCGCAGCAGAATGCCTTACCTGATTGCCTGTTCAAGATCTTCAATCAGATCTTCAATATCTTCAATTCCTACAGAAAAGCGGATGAGGCTGTCGGTAAGTCCCATTGCTTCTCGTTTTTCTTTTGGAACGGCAGCGTGGGTCATACTGGCAGGGTGGCTGATTAGGCTTTCTACTCCTCCAAGACTCTCGCCCAACGTAAAGATCTTAACATTCTTAAGTATTCTTTTAGCAGTTTCCACATCTCCGAAATCTGCTGATATCATTCCGCCGAAACCTGTCATCTGTTTTTTAGCCAGTTCGTGCTGGGGATGGGATGTTAATCCCGGATAATATATCTTTTTACAATAACCGCTTTTTTCCAGATGATCTGCAAAAGCAATTGCATTGGAATTATGTCTTTCCATTCTGACGGCAAGGGTTTTTGTGGAACGAAGAATCAGCCAGCAGTCGAAGGGAGCCGGTACTGCGCCAACAGCATTCTGAATGTATCTTAATCTTTCATGAATCTTTTCATCACTGGTAACTAAAATTCCACCGATAACATCGCTATGCCCGTTCAGATATTTCGTCTGGCTGTGGAGAACTACCGTGGCACCAAGAGTGAGGGGGTTCTGGAAATAGGGACTCATAAAAGTATTATCAACTATACATACCAGGTTATTCTTTTTACAGATATCTGCCGTACCTTTTATATCTGTAAGGTTCAGCATAGGATTGGTGGGTGTTTCGATATAAACCATTTTAGTGTTTTCTTTAATGGAGTTCTCAATATTTTTCAAATCCGAAGTATTTACCCAGGAAAACTCCAGACCGAAATCCTTCATTATTAATTCAAAAAGCCTGTACGTACCGCCGTAGACATTATGGGAAACAATTATATGGTCTCCTGCTTTTACAAGAGTGGTTAAAGCGTGAGTGGCCGCCAGTCCGGAAGAGAAAGCAATTCCATATTTTCCTTTTTCAAGTGCGGCAACGTTTTTCTCAAGGGACTGCCGTGTCAGGTTATGCGTCCTGCCGTATTCAAAGCCTTTATTCTTTCCCAGCTCTTCCTGGGCATACGTCGATGTCTGGTAGATGGGTGTAATTACAGCACCGGTTACAGGATCAGGTGTTTGCCCTGCATGGATTGCATCGGTTGAAAAGCCCATTATTTGCTCCTGAATTTTAGAATTTGTGAATCAATTATTTGGAATTATCAAAGTTGATTAAATCATAACGTGTTATTATATCCGTTATCCTTCCGAAATCACTAACCAGTACAGCAGTATTTTCTTTAAGTACCTCTTTCACTTTATCGATCTCTGTTTTTGCATCGAGTACCGGTACACATTCTTCCATTACATCCTGAACTGAAGCATCCAGAAGTTCCTTATTGTTCAGGAGCTTGCCCATAAGCCGGTTCTCCCTTATGCATCCTATTGCCTTCCGGTTCTGCATTACCGGGATATTAGAATATCCTTTCTTCGTGATAAGCTCAAGTGCATCCTTCACAAAAGCATCCGATTTAAGATAAACAATATCCTCGTTTCCATTCGATTTTTTGACTTCGGATATTTCGCGCAATGTTTTGATTTCTTTATCGAGCATCTGGTTTACTCTGAGCCATTCGATATTATGGACCTTAGAGAGATACCGTTCACCTGTATCGCATACAAAAAAGACAATTACATCCTCTTCGCTAAGATCTTTCGCAAGTTCCAGAGTTACATGAAGAATAGTCCCTGTACTTCCCCCGCAGAAAATTCCTTCTTCTTTTGTTAATCTTCTTGCTGCCGTAAAAGATTCTCTATCGCTTATGTTTATAATTTTATCTATGTATTGAAAATGCACATTCTCCGGAAGACAGTCCTGACCTATTCCTTCAACAAGGTAGGGAGTTCCTTTAATGATCTCACCCGTTTCTTTATACGTCCTGAATATTGAACCCAGAGGATCAGCACCGATTACTTTTATGTTCGGATTCTTTTCTTTAAGATATCTGCCTGTCCCGCTGATCGTTCCGCCAGTGCCTATACTTGAAACAAGATGAGTTATTTTACCTTCCGTTTGTCTCCATATTTCAGGTCCCGTCGTTCTGTAATGCACTTCCGGGTTGGCTGGATTGGAATACTGGTAGGCAAATATTGAATTAGGTGTTTCCTTGTGGATACGTTTCGCTACATTTACATAATATTCGGGACTATCGGGTTCTACTGCATTCGATACAACAATTACTTCACCGCCCAGCGCCCGAAGATAATTTATCTTCTCAGAGCTTACTTTATCGGTAACAACAAAGATTGTCTTGTAACCTTTGACTGCTGCTGTTAAAGCAAGACCGATACCGGTGTTTCCGCTGGTCGCTTCAATAATTGTCCCGCCGGGTTTCAGTTCGCCGTTCTTTTCAGCGGCTTCAATCATTGAATATCCGATCCGGTCTTTAACGCTGCCTCCCGGGTTAGCCGATTCAAGTTTCGCGAAGATCTGAGGTTTTAATCCCCGGTTAACCTTATTGAGTTTGATTAACGGCGTGTTGCCGATTGTATCAAGAATACTGTTTTTATATTCCATTTAATTTATCCTGCATTTTTAAACATACCTATGCTCCCCGGGACCTAAAAAGTTAAATTGATTAAAGTGAAAAATAATAATAACTAAATGTAGTGAATGATTAAAGCAAAATTAGTGAGGCAAGATAAAAAATTGTCATTTGAATTGAAAAAACGTAAGGGATGGGAAATCAGAAATGATGTTAAAAATTATAGCCTCTGAGAAACTCTTTTGTTTGCATCCTT
>CAWIUG010000066.1:0-6861 GCA_963839165.1 uncultured Bacteroidota bacterium
CGCCGTCAACGCTTGCGCGTAGAAGCATGGAGTCAGCCTGTTTCTTATCCCCGTCTGCCGCAAATACCTCCGCTTTTCCCAGCTCCTCTTTTGCCAGCTGCAGGTAAAGCGCTGCGCTGGAGATACCGGTAGCACCTACTTCTTCTGCCGCCCTGATTGAAGAGGTTGACGATTCCTTATCTATAACGGCAGGACTGCCGCCGCATCCTATGAACAGTAATCCAAGGAAAAAGCTCCCTGTTAACAGCATCATTTTTGTTTTCTTCACTTGATACTCCAATTTCGTTTTAATTGTAAAATCATTTTATTTAATATTTTAAGCTACCAACTATTAACTATGTATTATATAGAGCAAGAGGATGAAAGATGGACTACTACCTTCAGGCAGGTATATAGTGTTTCAATGTTCTGAGGAGAGTTACATTATGCCGGTTTAGATAAAGTAAAAATAAACTTTGAACCTTTTCCCGCATTACTCTCAACCCTGATGCGGCCGCCATTTTTTTCAACAAACTCATTGCAAAGCAAAAGTCCCAATCCAGAGCCCAACTCGCCCTGCGTCCCCTCCGAACTCACCTTTTCGTTAATTTTGAAAAGTCGTTGAATATCTTCTTCAGACATCCCAACCCCATTATCACTAACTGATATCTCCAGCATTTTATTGATTTCCCTGGCAGACACCAGTACCTTCCCGGACTCCCTCGTAAATTTTACCGCGTTTGAGAGTAGATTCCTGATGATAGAATTAATCATATTTTCATCAGCATAAATCCTGGCGGATTCCGGTATCTGTGTGCTTATACTGATATTTTTTAATACTGCCGTGGGTTTTATTAATTCAATGTTTTGAAAAATAATGCTGGATAATTTCAGGGATTCAGGCGAGAAATTAATTTCACCCCTCTTCATCTGTGACCATTCCAGAAGATTTGAAAGTAACTTATATAATCTGAATGCCGATTTATACAATTCTTCATTTTCTTCCGGGGTGGATAATCTATTATCCTCAGAGATGATTTGAGTAATTCCTAATAATCCCTGGAAGGGACTGCTTAAATCATGGGCAATTATAGAGAAGAATTTGTCTTTGTGTGCATTAAGTAGTTCAAGTTCCACGTTGGCTTTGTGTAGATCGTCTTCAATCTTCCTGTGTCCCGTTAAATCAATAAGAGCTATCTGGCATCTTTGACTTTGTTCTATTATATCTGCTAACATTACACCTTCAAGCATTACAAGGAAAAGCTGTTTCGCTTTATTTAGTATTCTTAATTCGCACGTCTGTTTTTCGAAAGAGTTAAATAATGACCGGGTAAAGGAAGAAAAGATCACCCTGTCATTCCGGTGAATATATGTAATTAAGTTTTTACCCATTAAATTTTTTCTGTCAACCCCGAACATTCTGCCGGCGCTTAAATTCACTTCCTTAATTATACCTTTAGGATCGAGGGTAAAGTAGGGTATCGGGGAAAAATCAAAGAGATTTACATATTTATTCCGGGATTCTTCCAATTCCTGCTGGGTAATTCTCAATTCCTGGTTCTGATGCTCAAGCTCAACCTGATGAATCTTAAGCAGTTCAACAAGCTTTTGAACTTCCTGGAGTTTTACAACTGGCAGCTTGCCGGAAAGAGGCAGATTCTTCTTACTTAAGGTTATTTCCGGTTTGCTATTCCCGGTCTTTTTTTTGCTTTTCATTTTTTTCTCTCTATAATATTTTGTTTTAACTCCTTAATGCAAGAAGGATTAGTCGTGATGCTTTATCCTCCTGGAAGATCTCACGGGCATTTAAGTATAATTTTTTCCTGCCTTCTTTAAAGCTGTATTCAACCTCATAGTTTTCGAGAAAACTGCTTCCGGGAATTATCTCCTCAAGCAATTTCCTGAGATCGGGAATAATCCATATATTATCTTCCAGATCGTACACAAACCTTCCCAGAGTTTTTTCAACGTTCGTGTTAAATAAAGAGTAATAAGACCGGTTAGCTGAAACAACTTTTAAATCCTTATCCAGGATAAGCAGTGCATCTCTTACTGTTTCAACTATATTACTTGAATACACGCGAGCCTGCTGAATTTCAAGGTTTAGTTTACGGATCTCCTGGTATGTCGTTTTTAAAATATGAATATTAGTAAAAGTTACGACTAGACCGTCTATAATATTACTTGTTGTCCTGTACGGTAATATCCTCATCTGGTACCAGGTCTCATCCAGAGCTTGCAGCTCAATTTCCTTAAACACAAGAGTTCTTAAAACTTCCCTGGAGTCCTCAATAAATTTGTCGTACTTCAAATTCGTAGTAAGATGGCTTATTGGTCTTCCGATGTCAGATGGAATTAAGTTTAACAATTTTGTGGTATTCTCTGTAAACCTCTTGATCAGCAGATTGTTATCCAGGAAAATGGTCGGTATATCAATGCTGTTCAGCAGGTTTTTCATATCATCGTTAATTACTGACAACTGATCATTACTATTTTGTATCTCTGTATTAACCGTAATCAATTCCTCGTTAAGTGACTGCAGTTCTTCCTTTGAGGTTTCCATTTCTTCATTTGAACTCTGCATCTCTTCATTGGTAGACTGCATCTCTTCATTGGCAGATTTCAGTTCTTCATTGGAAGTTTCCAATTCTTCAATGGTGGTGCGTAAGTCTTCTTTTGAATTTTTTAGGTCGTGTTCAAGTTCTTTAATTATTTTTTCAGCACTTTTATCAACACGTAACTTTTTGGTTTGCCGCAGATTATTTTGAAGTTTTACTTCCTCAAGTATCAGCAGTAAATATCCCCGCATTGCGGCCGGTTCTTTAATGGGCTTAACTGACAGATTTATTAATTGTGTCCTGCCGTTCGGTTTTACTTTAATCTCTTCTGAAATTACCGCTTTACCACTTGATTGTACCTTCCTAACCAGTGCAGGGAGTACTTGCCTTAATCCTTCCCGGGCTATTTCATAAATATTCATTTTCACCTCGCCATGGATAAGCTCAAGGTATTTACCGGTCTTGCCATGAATATAAACTATATCACCATTTTCATTAATTATCACACAATCCGGTGAATAGCTTTGCAGGATAATTTTTTCTGACAGTTGAGATATATTTTTAATTTCGGTTGTTTTCATATGTAACTCTTGATTCCTTTTAACAGGATGTGAAATGGGAAATTCTATAAAGGGTTGTGCCGAGGCAACAGATTCTCTTCTTTTATAAAATTTCCATTTTTTATCCACGATCGAAAATAGATCTACAAATCCTCCAATGGTTTCCGATGAGCCAAGAAAAAGCAATCCTCCGGGCAGGAGACTGTAATGAAAAACAGGGATCACTTTCTTCTGTAATTCACTGTTAAAATAGATTAGGAGATTTCTGCAGGAGATCAGGTCAAGTTTAGTAAAAGGGGGATCCTTAATTATACTCTGAGGGGCAAAAACCAGCATATCCCTGATTTCTTTACGAATATGATAATGATCTCTGTCCTTCGTGAAAAACGCATTCAGTCTTTCATTCTCCACATCAGCTTCAATGTCTGAAAACGAAGCGGCGCGTGCTTTATCAATTGACACTGTATCAATATCGGTTGCAAATATTTGTACGTTTAATTTTTTTCTTGTTTCTCCCAGGCATTCCTTCAATATGATTGCTATTGAGTAAGCCTCCTCACCTGTAGAACAGCCCGGAACCCAGATCCTGATTTTGCCGTTTTCAGGTTTAGATTTAACTAGTTCGAGCATTCTGTTTTTTAAATAATTAAAGGATTCAGGATCCCTGAAAAAATTAGTAACTCCTATCAAAAGATCACTTAACAAGATCTCAACTTCACCTGGAGTTTCCTGCAGCAGACGAAAATAATTGGACATATTATCCAGCTGTGCCATATTCATCCTTCTTTCAATACGGCGATATATGGTATTATGTTTGTAGCTCGAAAAGTCGTGACCGGTTTTATCCCTCAGTAAAATGAATATTTTCTGAAACAACTCAGGAATTTTTCCTTCAGTAACTGCTTTTGAAGTCACATTAATTTTTTGGGATGTATACTTAATAAGACTTTCGGGCATATCTTCCGGAGCTAGAATGTAATCAGCAAGGCCGGTTTTAACTGCACTGTCCGGCATTCCGTTGAATTTTGCCGATTCAGGATCCTGAACCATCACCATTCCTAGTTTGTTCTTCACTGCTTGAAGTCCCGCCGTTCCGTCAGAAGCCATACCGGAGAGAATAATACAAATAGCCTTCTCGCCTAAATCAGCAGAAAGTGATTTGAAGAATAAATCAATTGGCAGGCGAAAACCATGCGGCTGAACAGGTACCATAAGATTAATTGTTCTGTGAAATAAAGTCAGGTCCCGATTGGGTGGCGTAACATAAACATGGTTAGGTTTTACAACCATCCCCTCTTCAGCCTGGAACAGTTTCATTTTGGTTGATTTTTGGATTAACTCAGGCATAATACTCACATGATTGGGATCCAGATGTGAGATAATAATAAACGCCATGCCTGTATCATCAGGCATATTTGCAAAAAATCTTTCCAGGGCTTCCAGTCCACCGGCAGACGCTCCGATTCCTACCACATAAAAAGATTCATCCGGTAATGGAATCCCGTCGACCTTTTTCCCTGTTGCAGCTTCAGGCAGAAGCGTATTTTTTTTCTTCTTCTTCATATCATCCCGGATTTAACCTGAATAGGAATAATTCGCGATTTCCAGGCGTGTATGTAAAGCAAGCTTCTCCATTATATTATGAATATGGCTCTTAACAGTATACGTTGAAACATGAATCTTTTGTGCAATTTCTTTATTACTCTTACCTTCACCAAGCAGCATAATTACCTCACTTTCACGTTTTGTCATTTTTACCGCATCCTCTACTCTTAGCTTATCTGATTTCACGGCATACTCAATAATCTGCGTGAAAAGAGAATCAGCCAGAACAGGAGGGAGTACAGTTGCTCCTTCAGCCACAGCTCTTAAAGTGTATAAGAAATTCTTAAGCGAAGTATCTTTAAGTATAAAACCATTTGCACCGGCTTTAACATACTGAAGGATATCCGCCTGTACGGGCGCCAGGTCCATTACAATTATCTTGGCCTTCGGAAAATCCCTTTTTACAATTTCAACCACGTGCAGGCTGTTCTGGCTGCGCAGACCAAGGTCAAGCAGAACAACATCGGGCTTGAGCTGTTTAATTTTGAAAAGTATACTCTTTCCATCACCGGATGCAGCAATAGCAAGAATATCTTTCTGAGATTTAACAATAGAAAGAATTCCGTTCCGCAGCAGCCGGTTATCTTCAATTAGAAGCAGTCTGATTTTTTTCATAATTGGATCTTTAGGCAATCCCACTTCTCTTTATTTTCGGTAAACTGGCTTAGTTGAAGTCATTTTCTTAACGCGTAGACTATCGTTCATCATTCCGCGTGATTCAGGTTCCAGGGAACCCGTATTTCCCGTTTCAGCATTATTTTCAGCCATGATCATCCTCTTCATATCTGGATTACTTACGATTGAATTTGCAAGTTTCTTCATCTCTGTTTTATTCACGCTGGCTTTTTCCATCATCATTTCCATCATCATAACCCGCATATCAGAATCGGATGAAATTTTATTCATCCAGGCGTTCGTCTCAGTATCCATTTTTTTTGTGCTCTCATTATTTTCCTGGGCTAAAAGAGCAAAGGGAACTAATAATACAAGCAGCAAAATCAAATTTTTCATAGGTCTTTCCTTTTTATTATATGTAATTATACATTATTACAATTTTGAGCGTATAACAATAGGCCAATGGGATGAAAAAGGGTGTAAGTCTTCAGGATGAGAGAGAATTTAAGAGGGCAGTTTCATAATAATTTGGGTTCCGTTTTCTGAATTAAAGTTTATTTCACCGTCAAGCTGCTTTACCATCATATCTACAAGTTCAAACCCCAGGCCTTTATCACGATCAAAATCAAAATTCTTTTTCAATCCCACCCCGTTATCTTCAACGATGAATGTTATTCCGTCTTTAGATTTTACAGTTATGGTTATTTCTCCCTTTTCAGAATCGGGGAAGGCATATTTGATTGCATTAAACAGAAGTTCAACCAGGATCATACCAAGAGTAGCGGCTTTTTTATCTGAAATAGAAATATCTTTAATGTTTTTATGTATTACTATATTTTTTGATAAGGCTGACATCCGATGAATCATTTTATCAAAATACAACTTGATGTTCACCCTATAGGAACTATCGCATTCAGAAAGTAATGAATATAAATCGGTTATGGACCTTATTTTTGCTTCCAGGTCTTCCAGAATCAGTTTTGTTTCATCTGAACCTGTCTTTCCACCCCTTAGTCTGATAAGGCTGATAAGTATTGTAAAGCTATTAATAGTACGATGCTGTAATTCTTTAACCAGGGTTTCTTTAATCTTAATATTATCCCGGGCTATTTTTTCCAGGCTTTTCCGTTCTGAAATATTACGGATATTGCATTGTATAACTTTTTCCTTGTTAACCTTATAAACATTGCTTACAATTTCTACATCTATCAAACTCCCATCGGAAGCCTGCAGAGGCAGATCTTCATAACGTACATATTTTTTTTTCTGCAGTTCCTTGTAAAGCTGTTTTGAATATTCAATATTCTGAGTTGAACTTATATCCCAGATATTTTTTCCCAGTAATTTGTTTTTAGGATATCCCAATAATTTGGAAAGATAGGGGTTTACATCTTCAATCTTCCCATTTTCGGCATTAAGGATTAATATTCCATCTTTTGCAGTTTCAAACAGCCGGGTATACCTGGTTTCAAATGAATTCATATCTCACTCCATATTTTCTTTCTGTGATATTATACACAGAAGGAGCATAGAAATAAATAATC
>CAWIUG010000067.1:0-19711 GCA_963839165.1 uncultured Bacteroidota bacterium
GGGTAGGAACGACTTTATAGGTTACTATGGAGGGCCCTTATAGCGGATTATAATTAGCTATCCTGAACCCCGGGGCTTGTCCGGAACATCCCTTGGTGAATACCCCGACCTGAGCCTTTTATGCGCCTTTTTGCCCCCAGAATGAGGCACATCAAAAACAGCCTTAAAACACATTTTCACCCTACGAGATTGCCTACAGCATAACAAATGGCACACTAAAAAATTGTTCGAATTTCTTCATCTCCCATCTCCATTATGTCCACCTGTGAAAAAACCGAAACGAAGAATTAAACCTTTTGCTTCGGTTTACGTAAATTAGAGCAGAGGAAATGAAAAAAGTAATGGGTTATTGTAATAGTAATACAACTAGAAGAGGGAGGAACCTGCTTTTCATAGCTATGATCATAGCTTCCGGAATTATCCTGGTAATACTTAATATAAATGATTTACCATCTGACTTTTTACAGCATAATATTACAATTAGTGATGCCAAACCATTATTTAATACTGAAAACTCCTCCGGATTTATGAAGGGTAACAAATCAAAGATTTATTATGTAGACAGGGATGTTAAGAAAGCCGGGGACGGCACGAGCTGGACAAACGCAGCAACTAAATTATCAAGCCTTAGCTGGGAAAATATCTCAGCTGGAGATACAATATATATATCCGGTGGAAGTGACTCATTGGTTTACTCACCTGATCAGATTGCAAACAAAGCTATCAGTGGCAATTCATATGTAGTTATAACCAAAGGAAAGGATGCCGGCCATAATGGTGAAGTTATTTATGCTGCCGTAGCCTCCGCAGGATGGGGATTATTTATCAACACCTGTAATAATATTAAAATAACCGGATTAAAGTTCGAGTGCTTAATAGACACCGCTGGTGGTTACGGTAATACCTGGCCTAGCTACAATATTCAGGTCATCACATAGTACTAATGTTGTACTGGATAGTTGTCACCTGATCGGCAATGGAATGGGACAGCCCGTGACATTGGACCATAGTGCTAAGATTAAAATAACAAACAATATTATTGAAAATCTCTGGAACAATACTGATATCAATCAGGACCCTATTGGGATAGGTGTCGGTAGCGGCGGGCATACAATAACAGGCAATATTCTTATTCACAGAATGCTGGGAGGAGTAGGTGGCAGCTATGGGGCCCACGGAGATATGATGCAGATTTATAATGAGGGCAGCCCGGAGAAGCTCCAAACTACTATCGCTAGTAATTTGCTGGTTTATATAAGACCCCCCGGTACAGTCGATGCAAGCGCTATGATTTATATCGAAGAATCACATTCCCAGCGATATTTGATTTATAATAATATCCTATTAAATAAAGGTGATACCCCGATAAATGATATAGTTTTAACAAATAATGGCGGCTATAGTGTAAGCGCAAAAATTTATAATAATGATTTTCTTAATCATAATGCTACTGGTGACGGTTCCGCCATTGGGAACCTCGACACTCTTATATGGAAGAATAACATATATTATATGGATAATTCCTGCCATACTCCGCTTATTTCCATCGGAACACAGACTGTTAAAGATATTGATTATAATAACTGGACATCAACATCACCTGTCAATATAATGGGGCACAGCTGGAGCAGCTGGCAGGGATTGGGATATGATACCCACGGTGATATCAACCCGGTAAGCTTTCAGAATGTTTGGGGAACTAATATTGATGATTATACTTTGGTAGAGGGTTCCGGCAGGATCGATCGAGGAACTCCTATCGCATATATTTAATACCGATATGGTAATAGTACCACGGCCGCAAGGTAATTATTGGGATAATGGGTGCAACAGAGCAATAGGGAAAACTTTTCAGGTACTTCTTGCTCCTTTAAACAGTATATTATTAAAACATTTAAAAAAATATTTAATATCCGTCTTGATGGGATTATTTTCATATTCAGCAAGATATTTCTGTTCAGACTTCATTATTTCATTCAGGGATTTAGGATTATCAGCATAGAACGGTGGAATAAGTCCGGGTTTAACTTATTTCTTGTTTGTTTTAATTCGTCCGAATATAAATTATAATAATGCTCACTTAACGGTCTGCATCCAACTAGTTTTAAGATCTCCTTTTAAAGAATTATAAATCATAGGCAATTCATCAATCCATAATTTACTTAAAATTTTTCCCCAATAGGTAATCCTGAAATCATTATTAAATTTACCTCCTTCCTGTAATTTGAATTTTTCATAAATAAATTTCTGTAGATATTGTGCATAAGGATGCATAGTCCTTAGTTTATATACAAATATTTCTTTCCCATCTTTGCCAAGCCTCTTCATCTTAAATAATAAACCAGTGAAGGGGGAATATCTTTGATGAGATTCCATACTTTTTGGCTATAAAAAACATACTATTATTTATGATGCTGAGATGGAGTATCTCAAACCCGCAATAATATAATCTGCCCAATCCTTCTGCCAGAGAAACTGCTTTATTTATACCCCCGGTTATGGCTTTATAAATACTCCTGCAAAAAATTATTTTTGAGAAAAGTCTGTTCCATAAAAAATCAAAGAAATAAAACAGCTGGGCAAAATAATAAGGATAGTTTTCCAGAACCATGCATGCCTTATGTATAGACGGTTTCGAAGTTCCCGACAAAAACTCCATTCTTCATTAACTTTTTATTTATTTCAGTAAGATATTCATTAATATTATGAACCTGGTTAAGTTTTTCAAGATTGATTAATAACTGTAATGTAGAATCCGGTAAATATTCTATATTTATTACATTATCCGATTTAAGGATGAGCGAGTAAGAGTTGTCAAAACTATTCAGATCAAGGCATTTATCAACAAATTCATATACCTGAGGGTACCTTTTCAGGGATAAATTCTTAATTGATTTTGGAGAACCTCTGTATCGTTAGTATTGAAATCTGATCTATAGTTCTGAATGTCACCGATTTTCTCATTAAGCAACACATCTCCGAATTCTCCTTTGAAGGGAAATCCTGCCAGATTTAATACAAGTCTTCTATGTCTTAATGTAATAATATAAATTGTTGCCCCAGTGAAAGAGATCAAGGAGTATACAAACACCCATAAAGAATATATTTGAGATTGTCTGGTTCAAGCCGGGTTATGAAAGCTGAGAACAACGAGAGAGCAAGGATAATTATATATGTTTTTAGATATTGCCAGATGAATGTAAGGTAGTTTTATTTGCTTTATAAGCTGAAATGATGACCCAGGAAAGATCCCGTAAACCAGCTGAGAGAAAACTGATAAAAAGAAGTGTGCTATCAAACCCAGTAGATAATTTATGCGAAATTAAATAGCATAAATAAAAACTTATAATTTCAAACAGGTTAACTTCAAATAAAAAAGCAAAGCCACTGTACGTAAGGTTGATGTTCTTTAATTGTTAGATTTATCTTTTTTTGTATAAAACAGGTAAGGGACCTCAGTGAAGATATGCAATAAGCAGTGAGTATAGAATAATAGCTCTGGATACGCCCAATAAACTAAAATTATAGAAAATGAATGCGAGTGTTCCAAGCATTAACAAAAACGAAATTGTATAGGTGTATAACCTGTCTAAGAATGCGTATTGTCTTCTGACCATAAACTTACGTGATAGGAACCCAGACAGACCCCAGGACATAATGAATACTCCAAGATATATATCATAGTTTCCCTCAAAAGATAATGATCTCGTATGCACATAGATCGAAAGTACAAAAGAACCAACGTAAAGGATGAAGCTTTTTATTACTCTCTTAACCATTATCCTTTGATTGCCTTTTGGAGCTTGATGGCTAGGTAATTTTTCATGAAGTAAAATTTTAAATTTGGATGAGTACTATATTTGAAGCACTCATTAGAAAATTTGTTGGGAAAAGCAGTCTGAAATTGTTCTATTGATTTCAGATACAAGTTAGGCTAAGTACTTTTCTCCCATGTTGCATTCCGGACTATTTAAATTTATTTTGGTAATTCAGATCTTCTTTCATTTTTTGAAAGCTGGAAGGATAATTTTCAACAAACCATACAATAAATGCTGTCGTGTCTATTTTTTCAGATAGCATCTTTTCTTTTCGGTCATTCCATCTAGTTTTTATATTTATATCACTTAATAGTTCAATTCCTTTCTCAATGGCTATATCCTGATTCGAGGGAGATTCATCAAAATTGAATACCAGGTTATATTTATCCTGTTCTTCAACCATATTACCCAAGTCGACATTGCCAATATAAATACTGGGTGTTCCCAGGATCGCTGCTTCAGATGTCATCGTAGCAGAATCACCAAAAACTAGACAAGCATATTTTATTGCATCATGGATTTTATCGTAAGGGATATTTATCTGGTATTTTTTTAATGATGACGGCAGCTCGCCTTCAGAAGAGATAAATACTTGGGTATACTTTGAGAATTCATGTATTATTTTCAACTTGTTTTCAGGGGTAATTCCATGGTGACGAATATCATATGCGCTTTCCATTTAACAAACCTTACAAGACAATATCGTTTTTCCGGCTCTAGATGAAGTAGATTGCGGATTGATGGATCGGGAGTGTAATTATTGGGGTGCAAATAACATAGTTCCATAAAGCTATTAAATTTAATATGCTTCGTATTAATAACTTTTCTATATGCGGAAGGACTTAAAATTACTTCCGTAAAAGGCTTGTATAAGAATTGAGTTAATACTGCATTCTCTGTATCGTCAAAGGTTATATGGGGCTTCTTCACGAACTTAGATGCTATTGCGGCAAAAGGTGAGCCCATACTTATAAATATGTCGGGTTTAAATTTGATTGCATAGTAAACCGTAAATAATATCCCAAAAGGTAGGTAGAAGAACTTTCCGGCAACACTTTCCATTCCTTTCCCTCTCGATTTATACTTAATACGGTAGGAATCAAGCAGATTAAGCGTCATCTCCTTTTCCCTTGCAATAACTATGAATGAATGTCCCCTGTCTTCCATTATTTTTATAAAATTACGAAAGTAATGCACATGGGCCGGATGGCCAACCTCAACCAATATTCTCATTTAATTCTCCATAATCATTAAGAGGGAACATCTTTAATCATTTATAAAAGATCATTGATTTTACAATAATCCTTCATAGTGATGAATTTATATTTTCTGTTTTTGAAAAACTCAATTTCATTTTTGTAGAGACCAACTGCCTCTTTTCCCAGGTTTTTTATTTTTAGTCTTGATCTTAAAGCATCCTGAAAAATATAATTTAACCGGTTAAGCCTTCTCCGGTGGATCACTCTGCTTTCATCAGATTCATCTATAAACTCATTGGGGTGAATATCAAATACTATCGGTTTCCCGGTAATTCTGGTTTCTAAATGTGCTCCATAATGCTGTACTGAGGTTATCCTGGGAAAAATTCGCATAGTAGTTCCCACATATGGAAGAAAGAAAGCAGATAGTGGTACCTCTACCAGTCTGCTGTTACCTTTTTTGAAGAGGTTGTGCTCATCCACCCTGTAAGGCTTGCGGGGAGCAAGAAACCATTTCAACTTTTTAAGGCTTCCAAAGGAAAGAAAAAAATCGAACCGCTGTGCCGCAATAGAACTATCTATTTTATGCCCCGTATCAATTAAAGCTGCGGCTGTATTATTACTTACTCTGAGCGCGGGGGCCCGGAAAGAGATTACTTCTTCTCCGGAAATATCTTCCAACAACTTTTTTGCATACTCCAGGTGTCTTTTTTGTTTATCGAACGGCATTACATCATATCCGTTTTCAGGTAAATGCGATTTACCATGCGAGGCAATTTCGTGTCCCTTCCCAACAGCCATCTTTACTATTTCCGGATAAAGTTTCGCGATATAACCTGTGAAGTAAAAGGTTGATTTAATCTCATATTCGGAATATATATCAAGAAGTAAAGGCATTCCTTCCTTCATCACCTTATAGCCAGTCTCATCCCTTAATGTATTAAACCAGATCGAGGTTGTTTCCACATCGTTAGTGAAGATCGAAAATCTATCAGTTCTCATTTTGAAAGAATGATAATGTATTTGATTATATTTTTGAGATTTTGGCATATAAGCTCACGGGACCACATTATTCCGGGATTGAACCACCTATGCGTGTGAGTATTAATGAAGATTTTTTCAGGCAATTTGCTAAAGGTTGGCAATTATTTCTGGTGTAGTTTTGAAATCAAATGAATGTTTTGAATTTACTTTATCCCTCACACTCACGCTATAGCCATTCCATCTTCTTCCGGTATCTGTGAAATAAGCTGTATTTTCCCAATCGATATCATAATAAGGCTCCCCGACTATTCCAAGGTCCCGGTAATTATACTTTTGCCAGATTAACCTATTGTCATATTTCGAAAGAGGAGAACCGTGCATACAAATAGTTTTTATATCTGTTATCGTTCTCATCTTTTCAAGATTTCGAACAAAAGATTCATATGCTCTATCAATCAGTTGTTCTTCCTTAATTTTTTGCCTGAGATTTTTGCGTTTAATAGCCCAGAAAGTTGTTTCAACATCGTCATAATGATACCCTATTTCATGCCCAAGTCTGGAGATCTTGCGTGATGATTGATGGTACAAAATTTTTATGGTCTATTCTAAAGTAATATGAACTTCTGAATTCCTAATGAATGCTCGATTTCTGCAATGCAGAGGGCATTTTTGGGAATTCGTTCCACGTCATGTCGTATTATGGCAATAGGTTTGTCATAAAACAGGGTTTTCTGATTAGTAAATTCTATGAATGTTGAAAGTATATATGGCTTTAGAATAAGCGTCGAAAGTAAATGTCTGTAGGTACTGAGTGTAAAGTCCATATCAAAATAAAACAATCCTAATAATGGAATTTGGTAAAACATCAGAAATCATCGTAAACTCCTTTATTTAATTGACGGGATTTTGTAGGGCTTATAAGTTGGAAAAACGATTAAATTTGGGATTATCTTCTAGCATTTCGGCAGTTACTATCTGTATAGCCAAGTTCTTTGGCCCAATCAATGCTCTCTAGCAAAATGAGGTCCTGCTTCTATTCCATTTTTATTAAAAAAATTCAATATCTCCTTTTTTTTGTTTGAAACTATAGGAAGCATAAAATCATTAGGTGCAAATTCCGAATTTGGTTCAGAAATCTTATCATAACCCAGATAATCTTTTAACTTCCTGGCAGTCTCACCCTGCTTTGCTTTCATGGACTCATATGTTTGAACATTATTCAAAAAAACTGATAAATTAGTTTTACAGATCTTTTTTTCAGCAGCTTCAAATTTTTTGCCAAGTTCTAATCCGTTGTATATTTTCTTCACCCCGGGAAAGGTGATAAATTTATATATAAACCCAGATGAAGGAAATTTAAAACAAGTGACTCCGCGATATTCTTCAATTCACTATAAAGATTATTCTCTGGCAGCATTAAAAATGATTCATCGAACCTTGAGATGATTGAAGAATTATTGATAACTACAAATCCACCGCTACCTATGGAAGGGAATTTTCCTTTCCCCATTGAAAAAATTGCTGCATCCCCAAACGTTCCGGTTAATCTACCGGCTCTGCGCGAAAGAAAAGAATGAGCACAATCTTCTATCACTGGTTTATCATTCATCAGCGGGATAATTTTGTCGATCGCTGCTGGTACTCCGAATAAATGAGTGACGATGAGAGCATCAATCTCATTAATTTCTTTTGCAAGGTCAGTGATTGAAATTGTAAGATCATCATTAATATCTATAAAGACGGGTTTATAACCTGCCTTTACAATTGCATTGAATACTGTATGGCAGTTCAAAATCTGCACACCTATACGTGCGTTCCGGGGAAGATCAAGTGAATTAAGCACTAGCCTCAACCCTGTTCTTGCATGGTCCAGGAAAAATATTTTTTTGTTCCCAAAATATTCCTCTATTTTAATATCATCACTTTCCGGGTATAATAAGCCTTGCAAGGCAACCTTTACATCTCTTACTGAATATTTAAAATTTTGACGGGGTATTAAAGTGAGTTTCATTTAATTCTTCGGATTACTTTAATTTCTTCCAGGCAGCTAGGGCTAGGCTAAAGGTCATTTTTGTTATTAAGTTACTGTATTTTGTCATTCTCCCTGCCTCAAAAACATTTCCTCCATATTTCAACTTAAAATCTCTTACGCCATAATCTTTATTTTTGTTACCGGCTCCCAGCCAATTGAAATATTTTATCCCCTGTTTACTACACCATTTTAGCAACTCCCAATAAAAAAGATCAACTGGTCGTAAAATCAGAAGATCCTTTTCCTTCTTATTTCCAATATAATGAGCGAATAAAGTATCTTTCCATAAAAATCCGGTAAATGAAACAATTACCTTATTACCTAATCTAAGTTCAAACAGCTTAAAAATATTATGACCAACATTAGTTTTTCAGGGACAAGAAATAATCTTTGGGAGGGTGTAAACCTTTTATGCTCTGATAGGTTTCGCAGAGGAGGGCATAGAAAACATCAATATTCCCTTCATAATCAGCAACGCTGAATGAAAAATTGTATTTCATCGCTTTATTTAATATTCTGTTTCCTTCTTCTTTCTATTCCTTTCCATAAGTCAGCAATATCTAGAGATGTGTTATTTATGATATTAAGGTAAGGCTCATATAGATAGCCAGCCATTTCGAAATACTTGAAAAGCTCAGATTTAGGAGGTGTTAAAAATCGGTACTGCGTTAAAATCACTTTTGGTCTGATAATTTTATTAAGATATTCTATAAGACTGACCTGAACATTTATATCATTATTTATTACAAGTGGTTCGCCATACAAAATACACCTACTCGTTAGGAATCTAAAGGCACCCCGGTTTTCTCGTTGAATCGGTGCGATTAATACACCTAACATTCTTGTTGCCGGGTTCAAACGAGGCAACAAATTCAGCGTCATAAGAAGTTGAATCCTTCAGAGAATTATAGAACTCTCTTGTATAGAAGAAATTACCATTGGGATGGCTTAAAACGAATTCGTCCCACATCCCGGCATTAATTTCCTTAACGGTAGTAATAAATTTATATTCGTCTTTATTATCAGGCTTCATTGTGAATTCCACTGGAAGGAATTTTTATCTCGGGATTTCTAATGATAATCCTACGCTTACCGGTGGGGGTCAATTGTATTTCATCAACTATTTTCTAGAAACAACTTAGTTCTCGATCCAAATAGGTTGCCAAGCTGTTCCCCAATAGCATTTCTTATTTTTTCATTAAAAAGTTCATTTGCAACTAATCTAACCTTTATCAGATCCGTTTTTTCCTGATAGATTTGATACTGCTTTACCGATGATGCTAAGGGATCGAAAAGCTTGTAAAAAGAATATTCAAGTATATATCGTCCATCGTGTAAATATATTATATCGCTGTCTCTTCCCTTTTATCTTCAAAATGTTCGCGTATTCTCTGCCACAACTACATTTCTCCTCACTTCCTAAAACCACATAATCCTGTGTATCGTACCTGATAAAAGGAGTTGCATAATTAGTCAGGTCAGTAGTTATATGTCTTTTTGAATTTTCCTCATCATTCTTAGTAAAATCATCATCCAGAAATTCGGAAATAGCATATTCTTCAGATGGATGATAATACTTTAAAAACTCGCATTGCGTAA
Source organism: uncultured Bacteroidota bacterium (assembly GCA_963839165.1). Lineage (GTDB taxonomy): Bacteria > Bacteroidota > Ignavibacteria > Ignavibacteriales > Ignavibacteriaceae > DATFVA01. The sequence goes on from CAWIUG010000067.1 coordinate 9,633, forward strand.
AATTAGCTCCACCTTCACAACTGTATGAATCGTAGATATTTACGTTAAAAATTTTCTCTATTTTGTTTCGCATATAAGGATGCAGTGTACTCCCTGTTGTATTAATTCCTCTTAACTCCTTTAATTTAATGCCTCCTTGATTTTCTATGATCCCCGCTAAATAATATAAAGGAATAGGATAAGATCGAATAAACATTGGGTCAAAGGATTGGATTTTATTTATCATATCAATGAAGATGTCTTCTGTCAGATTCTCAAAATAAATGTAACTTGAATTGTTAAATACATCCTGAAAATTTTTAAGGAAGGAGCCTCTGGGACGTGCACTTACTTTAACATATTTATCACCTAATTTGTATTTCATCCATCCCCAGCTTCTTATGCCCATAGCGGTTTTGAATGACTGCGAGGCTTTTGTTGCATAATATTCAAGAGGTTCACCGGTTGAACCACTCGATTTCTCTAAAATCAGGTCTGATTTTGGAATACTGCTATTAACATATTTTGGTGAAAAATATTTACGAACATCCTCTTTGGTAAGAATTGGTAGTTTATACAAATCTGCTTTGGTCTTTATATCATCGGTGGACAGATTTAATTTTTTAAATAATTTATGATAATATGGCACATTATCATAAGCGTGTTTTATTAATTTTTGTAGTTGAATATCCTGATAATTATTTATCTCTGAACGTTTCCACCATTGGCTTTCATTCAAGAACTGTAAATCCTTAAAAATTGAGTTTCCCAAGAGAAGATCACTGGAGGGCAGTACTAAATTTTCTAATATGAAATTAATCATTGACATAATAATAATTGGCAAGAATTTTTATCAGTTAGATGAATGGCCTACACAAAGATATTTTCCAATGTTCTAACAACATTATCGAATGAATAATTATATTTTACCTCTTTAGCCCTGCTTGATAATTCTTCAATCATCTCAGGACGTTGAATCAAATATTCTATCTTGTCTGCAAGTTCACTTGCATCATTATAGTTTTTTAGTATGTATCCATTATAGCCATTTACAATTACATCAGAAATGTCTCCCACATCAGTAACTATCGGAACACACCCGCAAGCCATCGCCTCTAGGAGGGATAATGGAAATCCTTCACCCTTTGAACAAAGTACAAAAATCTTAGCTTTATTTAACAAATCATTTTTCTTCGGTTCATTGATCCAACCAGGGAACTCAATAGTACGCTCCACTCCTTCTGCTCTAGCTTCATTAATTAAATTATTCAGGTGCGTGCCATCCCCAGCTATGATTGTTTTCAGTTTTAATGTACCCTTCAACTTGCCTATTGCCTTAATCAATAATGATACATTTTTATTTGCATCCAGTCTTGACAAACTTACGATATCATAATCTCTAGCATTATTATCATCTTGGTAATTCTCCATCTTTATAACATTTGGCAGGGTTACAATTTTCTTGGAGTCATATCCTTTAGATACTAAGTACTTATCGGTATTACTGCCGGTTACTGTTATCAAATGTGATTTATTAAAAAACCAATAGTTGATTTTTTCTATAATCTTGCCCATTAGCCAGAATTCCCGATGACCGGCAACTGTAACATGGATGTAAGGTATGTGTGTTAAAATACTGATCAAGCGACCGATGTAACCATGTGGGTAGAGGAGTACGCCAACTATAAAATCGACTTCATTATCTTTACATATTCTTAGACCCTTTACAACTTTTTTTAAGTGGCGGAGTTTATGCATGTTCTCGGGATTTCTATTGGTAAAGAATGTTACTTTATCAGAGACGAAGTTCCCGGGGTTATCGCGTAAAACATAGATGTGACTAACCCTATCCAGCTTTATAATAGGTTCTAATATGCTGTTAATTGAATTATCTGATAACTTCGCTACTAAAAGGATCTTCACATTATCCATGTGTTATAAACCTTTCGTATATATTTTTCAGAACTTGCTTTCTATGTTTTGAAAAGAACAAAAGAATAAATAATTTTCTTTTCATCAATACCCTCTGCCAGAAATGGTTTATAGCAAGTCTTCTATTGTAATGACGAGCATAATCTCCCTCTGATTTTTTATAAAACAGCGACATTTCTGATGTATATCGTTCAAGCCTTTTTCTAAACTTTTGGGAGAGATCGAGGTAAATTAATTTTTCTTTGTCAGCTTTGATACCTGATATCTTACTTCTGATATTTCCGCCAGCCTCCATACTTAATTCAACCAACATTCCTGTTCTAAATTGATTCGAGAAAGGATAGTCAAAAATAAAGTTTCCAAGGCTGTAAATAATTATTCCATTTTTATATCGTTCAACTGGTTGAATTACATGCGGATGGTGGCCGATGATAATGTCTGCCCCATAATTAATTGTGTTGTGTGCAAGACTAATTTGATCCGGTGAAGGAATATTACTGTATTCGTTCCCCCAATGAAAACTAAGCAGCTTAAAATCCAGGTTAAGAGCTTTCATTTCGTCTAAGGTCTTTTTAATATTCTCTAAAGTAAGGTCAGCAAGAAGGTTCGGGTTTTCTATATCCTGTATTGCATTAAATGCTGCAAAACCAAATTGCAGACCACCTTTTTCTATTACAGTAATATTCGATTTATTGTTATTGTATATTCCGGCATACTTGATAGATTCATCTGTTAAAGCAAACAACGTACTTTTTAATCCTTCAGACCCATAACCCAGAGAATGGTTATTTGCTATTGATAACACATCAAACCCCAGTATTTTCAAGACTGACGCAAATTCTTTGCTTCCTACAAATGCATTATTATTTACTATCTGAGGATCATTTATTAATGGAACTTCAAGGTTTCCGAATACAATATCCGAATTATTAAGGATTCCACTTAGATTATTTTCCAACCATTCTTCTTTATCTTTTAGAGAAAGGCTTCCGTAACCAAATCTTTTTGTATATGTACTGTTTGCCGGAAATATATCACCGACAAGTGAAATTTTAATCATGTGTTTTTAATTATTTAGAAATGACACTTCCTATGAAAGAATAAAATCTTTCTGACACAACGCTACTATCGAAGAATTTTTTTGCTGTTTTTTGACCCTCTTCACCTATTTTTATGCGTAATGCTTCATTCGCAATTAAAGTTCTCAGGGCATTTATAAGATCTTCTTTTGAATCAGGCTTAATCAACATCCCATTAAATCTATCGGTTATATAATGGCTGATATCGCTTACATCTGATACAACCACAGCTTTCCCTGTGGCGAGGAATTCGCCAAGCTTGAATGGGAATCCGTTATTAGCGAATTTAGAACCACTTCTGGTTACGCACAAAATATCACATTCATTAATCGTATTGAAATATTCCTTTACGGGCAAAAAACCTTTGAATATTATTTTATCTTTTGAGAGATTTCCTTCAATTAATTTATGAAGTTTGTTTAGGTGTCTTTCTGCACCTTTACCTGTCAATACAAGCTTTAAATTATTCTGTGACTGTGAGATAGTTTCGAAAGCCTCTAACAAAAGTTCGATGCTGTCTTTTTCACCGTATGAACCACCGTAAAATAATTTAAGATCACCGTTTGCTTTTAGTTTAAGTTTGCAAACATCGCTAAAATCTACAGAAATTGGGATTAGCACTACAGGAAATTTATTTTTACTAAAGGATTCAAGCTTTTGTTTAATTTGTGTTGAAATTGCAATAGCACCATTTGCAAACGCTGAGATTCTTTTAATCAAAACTAGTGATGAATAATTTCGAATCCTGCTTTTCATGCTCTTGTAATCATCTACTTCGAAATTATCTTCCACAATATCAAAAATTACAGCATAATTAAATAACTTGGAAAAGATGATTAAAAAAAGATTTCTCAAATCGGGATAACCATAAATGTATAGGATATTACGAGAGTTGCCTTGTCTAATGTTTTTGATAGCTTTGTAACAATTTATTATAAAGCTTATAACTGATACAAGGTTTCTAAGATTGTAATTTACAACAGTATACCTGATTTTGGTGCCTTCAGGTGCTTCTTCAAATTGATCATCTAGTTGAGGGGAAGTGGTTATCAGGTTTTGGATATTAACGTCATTACGCTTCATCAGGGGGTTAAATAAATTCTTGACTCTAAGTGCTGAAACTGAAAGAGAGAAATAAGAAACTCCTGCTATTATGATATTTACTTTTTCATTATTCATGTCATTAAATATGTTTTAACACTTTGCAGGGATTTCCTCCCGCTATTGTGTTTTCAGGAATATCTCTGGTAACTACGCTATTTGCTCCAATCATTGAATTTTTCCCTATGCTTACCCCTTTTAATACAACTACATTTATTCCGAGCCAAACATTGTCACCGATGAATACAGGTTTAGGTTGTCCGGTGCGTGGATCGTCCGAATGCCAATCTCCATCAGTAATCATAGTGTTTGCACCACATCGAACATTGCTGCCAACCCTGACTTCAATGAATGCTCCTATCACTGTCCCGCTAAATCCGCAGTTATCTCCTATATTTATCTTGGCACCTGCTTGATGAGTTGCAATAATACACTTATGATTTATCCCAATTAAATTGCTATCGGAGATTGAACGGAATTCACAGTTTTGTCCTATTTTTATCTCTGACCCCGGTCTTCTGTATAAGCGTGTATTACCTACGAATTTACATCCTTTTTCTAATTTGATACCGAACAAATATGCTTTTATCCTGGTGAGGGTTGTAGAAATATGTTTATTAATTAGAAAAGAAAGATTAAATGTATTTTTGCTAATATTTCCGCTTATATCCATATGCTTTCTTAAATTTGATCGCTGTTTAGCATGCCCAATATGATGATGAAAAAATTAATACTTGAATTCTTGATTGTTATTCGGTTGAGGAATGATTGTTTTATTCAAAATTATTTTATCGGTATAGAACTTATTAAAAACAAAAAGAAAAATTAGACCGACATGAAACATACTATACTCTACTAAAGTCAGGTTTGCGGCAATTAAACAGAGAAATCCTATGAAAACACCATATTGGTTTGAAAACTTTGCAGTCCTGTAAAACTTTCTTGCAACAACAATCCAGAAAGTAAATAATAATAGACTACCTACAATTCCATATTCGTATAGATGTGAAAGATATCCTACATGTATTTGAGAACTTCTTTCGGCAAGTGCAGTTTTTAAATCCGGTGTAAACCTTACACCCGCGCCCAAAACTGGATTTTTGGGAAAAAACTGGGAAAATAAATCCACTGCAAGTAGTCTGCTGTCAGCTGACTTACTAAGAATCCGATCTGATATATATTTTTGAGAATTTCCGTTAGTGAAATTTAAAAATCCTATTAGAAGCAGCGTAATCAATGATGCGCTTGTTATACTTAATATTATTTTCCTTAAAGGGGATTTTTTAATTACGAAAAAGGGAAGCAAAAAAAGGAGTGTGAAGTTAAATAAAACCCACCTGGAATTGTTCATAAATGAAGATGAACCTGCTATTAGCAACCACAAAAAGGATTGTATATACTTCTTATTATTATAATCATCATTAATAACCACTGCCATTATTGGCAAAAAGGAAAGTCCAAGATCCAACGGGCCCAGGTAACCCCAGATTGAATTATTCCTGAAATACGTCCAACTTTTTTCTGCATCAATTGTATTAACCGGTACATAGAATGTCGCGCTGTATATAAACTGAATGACGCTGACAATAATGGTTAGTAATGCTAGTACTTTAAAAATCTTCAGTGAAGCAGAAATAAAATTTTTACTGAACCTAGTATTCTCAATAATTAAAAGGATTGCAATTGTGTGTAATGTATAGCTTTTTGATAATAAATTAATAAGACCAGATTGTTCAAATTTGCCATTAAAAAAGTCCCAGGTGAAGTAGTAGATGAAAATGAGAAATAAGGGTAAAATATAATTTGGTATTTTTATGTCTGAGCCAAATCCAACAATGATAAATATAACAATAGCAGCTATACCCAGCACATAATATGGGCCAACATTTAAATATGTCAGTATTAAATATGATATAAAAGGCGAAGCAAGCAGTAATGCCAGGTAAATTTTCGCAAACGGATCCATAAGCAGAATGTCATTCTGAAGATCGGGAGCTAATAGCTCAATCTTTTTATTGTTAAAAATGGACGACATCTTGTGACCGGGTATTTGTCAAAACAGTTTTATAAATATTTATTAAAGTATTTGATACAATTCTGGGGTTATGCTTTTCCCTCGCGACTTCCCTGGCAGTAACTCCCATAGACACAGCCCTCTCATAATTATCCAGCACCTCAATAATCGCACCTGCCAATACATAAGGATCACCCTCGTTAACTAGTAAACCTGTATATTTATCCTGCAGGACAGTACTTAGTCCTCCCCCATATGTAGCAATTATCGGGATGCCAGTCAGCATTGCTTCCTGAACAGCATTACAGCTATTCTCAATCGCTCCGGGATAAATAAAAATATTGGCATTTAACATCTCTGTGATGATTTCATCACCACCAAGGTTGCCGAGCAGTTTCACATTCGGAGGGTTTATACCTTTTCTTCTCATAATTTTAGGGGTTGTATCGCCCGCTGCCACACCTGCGACCCGCCATTCATACCTTAACTGGCTATTATGCCTATTAAGAATGACTGAAGTTTCATAGATCATATCAACATTCTTATAGAACACATCTCTAATAGTAGTGTAAAAAATAAATTTATTATTAACTGGGGCTTTCCAGGTTGCATGGTAAAATGTGTCCGCATGATTTCCTGGCAATAAAAATATTTCGCATTCGGTGCAATGGCGTTCATACACCTTCTGTCCCAGTCGGTCCTTCCCAGGCAATATTCAATTTTCCCGTAAATACTATCCTCCACTAATAAATGATTTTTCATTCTCCTTTTTAAGTTGGAAGGAATATCCCCAGCGACAATATTTTTTAATGATTTCGTTCCTATTATATCGGAAGATTTGAACCTGGAGTAGAATTTATGCAGATAAGGTCCGAGTAAACCCTGAATATGTAATATCACAGGTGGTTTTGTTTTGCCTATGATTCGAATGAATGGACTCTCTAAACCAAAAATCTGAATTATATCAGGGCTGAAGTCGTCTATAATTTTAAGATAAATACTTTCTGCATTTGTATATTCATCAAGAATAAGCCACCTGAACAAGAATTCTTTAAGTTTGTTATTCACAGAAGGTAATGGAATTTTAATGAGGTTCAGCCTACCATTGTTTTCATGAGTTATTTTATCCACCGTTTTATCATAAAAGGCAACCGAAAGTATAAATTCTTCACTTTTTACAAGCTCCTCAACCAGAGCAATAACCCAATTACCGGTACTTCTGGTTACCTGTTTATGCACAGGTGAATTTGAGAAGAAAAGGATTTTTAGAGGATGGTTCATATAATGGATGTACTATTGACAAAAACTAGCGAGCAATACTATTTATTCCAGATTCCAAGAGCGGTGCCGTTAACCAGCTTTTTATATTGAACGGGGTAAATGAAAATTGGAAAAGAAATAACAAAAATGTTTGCTATCAATATCCCTGAGATACCCATTCTACCACCTAAATAAACCGCAAGAGGTACATTTATTACAGCGGCCGCAATTGCCAGATACAACTGGATTTTAATTTTCCCCAAACCGTTCAGGAAATGGCTATATAAGCCGTTCCAGATATTCATGATAATCCAGGTAAAAACCAGAAAAGAAAGAATAAGCGGGATATTAACCTTATCACCAACCCAAACTGAATAAACGATTCCTGATGCCAAGAACATGATAAGTCCAAGAATTAACAAAATTATCCAGAATTTTATCAGCTTACTCATGATATTCTTTATCCAATTCGTATCGTTTTTCACCCAGGCTTCTGTAAAAGCACTCCAGAATGGCGTGATCACTATAGCAAAAAGCATCATCAGGATACTAAAATATTTAAAGGCTACGTTGTAAGGTGTCACTTCTGCAGGCCCGAACAATTGTGAAATGATAATATTATTTGTCTGGAAGATAAGTACCCCGGAAACTTGTATTGAAAAAAATTTCGTTCCCAGTGAAAAAAGATCTTTTGCTTTGCTGAGATCCACAAATTTAAAAGAAGGGCGGTAAAATTTATATTCAGCAGAAAAAAACCAGAAATTAGCACCAATGAATACCAATAGCGGAATACCACTGAATATTATACCAAGAAATAATAATGATCCAGCTGTAACTTTTATTAATATGACAATTGCTATTAGCGAAAGTACATTTGTATAAAGATTAAAGAGTGATGCTTTCGCAGGTTGTTGATCGGCGGCTAAAATAGTTGAAATGAGTCTAAAAAAAAATGTTAGACAAAAAAAAGTGAACACGAAAACTGCTAATCGGCTGATTTCGCTCACAGTATCCGGAGCATCTCCCGCCTTTAATATTGTGGACCAGTTCAGAAAATGATTTAATACGTAAAATAAGATGAGCACAAAAGCAATTATTAAAGCCATCACTGCATAACTCGTGCTAATATAAGTTCTTGCTGATTTTTGATTCTCTGTAAAGCTTCTGGAGATTCCTCAACCCGTTACCCAGTCCTATATCAAAAAAGCTAAACCAGGCAATTATAGAGCTAAGCGTTATCCAAATTCCGTACTTAGTAGGATTGAGGTAGTTTATCGTCAAAGGAACAAGTAAAAGCCCTATTAAAATATTTATTCCTTTAATAAGGAAAGAAGCCGCAATATTTTTTTTTGCCTTCAGGGACCGTTTGTGACCCACTGAAAAATAGCTTCTAAGATCGATGTGAAAAATATTTAGAAATGTTTCCACTGATTCTATACCATCTAATGATTATTCTTATTTGAAGAATAGTTATAATAGTATTTGACAATATTTATGCCCTTTATTATGTCTGAAGTTGTTAAAGACCACCCCAAGAAAGGAAGGTTATCTTCTTTTATCATTTTAATAGATGTATTCATTAGCTGCCTTAGTTTTTCCTGCAGAACAACAAGTACTATGGTATCCACTGATCTGGCTAATATCTGGGTGTCTATTACTGGTATTATTGGTGCTGTATCGAAAATGACAATATCGTACATCTCTTTAATATCTTCAAGAAATTTTCTCATTTCTTCAGAACCCAGGATCTTATCTGTGTTTTGAGTTTCTATTCCAGCAGTAATATAATCCAAATCTATCATACCGGATTTATTTATGATACTTTCTAATTCTACTTTCCTGGAAAGATAATCAGTTAATCCTGGGATCCTCTTTATTCCCATTATACTATGAACTTTTGGTTTAATTAAATCACAGTCAATTAAAAGGGTTTTATATTCCAGCTCTGACATAACTGGCAGAGAGGAGGTTAATTGATCTAAAGTTTTGCCTTCTTCTGCAGCTGAGGAGTTCACAAGAATTGTTTTGAATGGGATTATCTGATTAGCTTAAGAATTGAATACATACTATAAAGATATTAAAGGATTCTCTAAGTGTTGAGTCGGTTTGCCCTGATACTCCTGGCTCATGTTTCCTGAAATAGTCCTCTCCAGCATGTCTGACGTATGGAATCCAGGTTGGCAATTTTATCTCTTCCTGTTCAATCTGATCTGGAGATTTTAGAGTGTCATCAAAATAATCCTTAATCAACACTGAGCCAAAAGCAACCAAAAATGCTCCTCCCATTTCCAAAATGGCAATTAAGCCTCTTTTGGGTAATCTGGAATTCTACCTTTGGCAATAATAACGGCGTTTCCTGGTTGTGAGAGTTCATCGATAAGGGAAGCCTGGTACTTTTGTTCTACAGCAGGTAAAGTTGCTGCATTGATTCTCTTTTTCTCTGATGTTGTGCAAGTTCGATTGATTTGCTAGGAAGTTTATTAAAGTTATTTTCATAACCCTCTATTAAACTCTGAATCTCGTTATATTTAATTAAAAGTGAATTGTTTTTGATTTTTTCTTCAATCAGTTTTTGGGTCAGATCTCTGATCTGTTCAGGACTACTTGCATAAGCACCAGCCTTAATATCGTTAATTACAGAATTTAACTTCTGTCTGAGGTCAGCGATTTTTTTGTCATATTCCTTAATTTTAGATGAAACATCAACATTAGAG
>CAWIUG010000068.1:0-16243 GCA_963839165.1 uncultured Bacteroidota bacterium
GGAATCTTACCTCCGAATCCCAGCACCTGTAAAACACAGCATAAAGAATTTTTTTTGTCTTGATATTTGTGATTTGACGCACGGCAAAAGTAAATAATTTTTTATAATATTTATAATATTGAGAATATAAGTAATAGGTAAAACTCTATACATACGGGTTTTAAAATAGAGGTGTTCTCGTTCCCCATTTGTCCGTTTCGCTATAATCTAATTATCAGATCTTTTAAATGCAAAATATCTGTTATCATATCTACATAATAATTAAAGACCGCGCTCCCCCTATTCTATCTTTCGTGTATTAAAATTATCGAACCATTAAAAAAATTGATTAAAAGAGGTCACAATGAATATCTCAACTACAAAAGTCAGCATTACACTCTTCCTTTTGATTTTTCTTTCTAGTTTTATTTATTCTCAAAGTCTTCAACCCTGGGTTTATGATCAAAACAATATTTATAATAATAATCCGGGAAATGTGGGAATTGGTTTAACGAATCCAACAGAAAAACTAACTTTATTAGGCAAAATGAAAATTAAATATAATTATTCTTCATCCGGTGAAGATGTACTTTTGATCGAATCAAATACCGGAACAGGAATATATCCCATAATTAAAATCGGTTATAGCGGGGGTGCTCCGGGAGGAACGGGATATTTATCGATTGGCAATTGGAATGGTGATACCAAAATAATGTTAAATGGGGCAGGAAGTACTTGGATTAATCCTACAGGAAATGTCGGAATTAGTCCTACTGGAAATGTATTGTTTGCTGGATCGGGAAACGTTGGGATAGGAACTTCAAATCCCACTCAAAAACTTTCTGTCAATGGAACTATACAAGCCAAAGAAATAATCATAGAAACGAATTGGTCAGATTTTGTATTCAATGAAAATTATAAGCTAATGGATTTAACAGAATTAAAATCATATATAGATAAAAATAAACATTTGCCTGATATACCTTCCGATTTAGAAGTGACGAATAATGGAATCCAAGTTGGAAAAATCGAATCCAAACTTCTCCAAAAAGTTGAAGAGTTAACATTATATGTCATCAAATTAAATAAAGAAAACCAGGACTTAAAGAAACAACTTGATGATATGCAAGAAACAAGAAACTAAACAATTGGGGTTAAAAATGAATAAAATACTAAAAATATTTTTTATGGTTTTATGCGCAGGTTTTATTATCGAATGTTTCCCACAGATAGAACCTACCATTGAATGGCGTGGTGCAGCTTGGCTAACTAAACGAATGACCCCTTTTTATGATTCGTTATATGCTTCTGGGATCGATGCAGATGGATCTGGGGAGGATTGGATATATGGTTTTAATCTAAGTTATGATATAAATGAATATTTCGATGGTTATATCTGTGCTGGATATAGCTCTTTTCTAAATCATTTTCAAACTGAATTTGTAAATTCATGTCATACAGGTATCCCTAGTCCGAAATGTGAAGAACTAGAAAAGTGATGATTTTATAAGAGGTGTTCCATTTGCGAAAACAATAAAATTTGATGATTCAGGAAATATGTTATGGTACAGATATTATGGGGAAGACAAAGGGATTTTCCAAGGAATTATACAATCTTCAGATAAAAATTATCTGGCATTCGGAGAATCAAATTGGAAATCTAGTATCGATTACTATTACAAAATAAATAATACCATCGGCGTGAAGAACTTACCTTGTAATTCCATTAAAGGATCAAACATTTACGTGGCTAAAATTGATCATTCCACTGGAGATCCAATTTGGCAATACACGTATGGGATCTGGACAGATGGAAATCCTTACACAGAGGCTGTAGCATATGACGCCGTCGAGACAGCAAATGGAGGGTTTATTTTATGCGGATGGTTACCTATTGGTGAGGTTCCAGGTACCCGAAATAATTTACCATATAGAAGATTATTTATAATGAAAATCAATAACCAAGGAACCCTCCTTTGGATAACATATTTTGGAGTGACACCATTTGATAGACGATGTGAAGCCTATTCCATAGCTAGAAATTCTTCAACCAATCAATATGTGATTACTGGTAGAATTGAAAGTTATTTAGATTTTTATACTTCTGCTGCTTTTGTTGGAAGGTTTGATGAACCTAATGATATTGCACCACCAAATCCAGTATTTACGTTCGTCACAAACACCATAGCAAATTCCCAAAACAGGGTACTGGCTTACGATGTGTGTTATAATAATAATGGTGACATTCTGGTTCCAATATTATACAATCTTTATGATGGGCTCGGGGGGAGTGCAGAAGGTGAAGGGAAAGTTTATAAATTTCTATCTAATTTCTCTGAAAAAACCCCACCTTCAGCAATTTATAATGTTGTCGGAGATCTTAAAGCTTATGACTTAAAAATGGGAATTGAGCCAACTAATGATGGGGGATTCGCAATCGTGACATCTGTCCCATCAACGAATAATCCACGTCTACCTCCAACTGGTTGTGATGATTGGTATGATGTTTATGAATGGTGGGAAACAGATGCTTATATAGCAAAGTTTTCCTCTAGTGGGATGAAAGATTGGGAAAAAAGATTCGATTCACATATACCTAGAGCGCCCGATGCAAATTATAATTATCCTGCCGATGTTAAAAAAGAAGAATGTCTCTATCAAATAAGAGAAAATCCGGATCATAATCTAGTCATTGTAGGAAATAATAGTAATAATTTCGATGATGATTATATAGTTAAATTTTCTTCACATACCGATCTCATTTTACATGATATTGTTACTGACAAGGATTGTGGTTCTTTTATGGAATATAAAGCTACTAATTCAATAACTGCAGGAGCGAATTTTGTTATTCAACAGATTGGGGGGACTAATTTTGTAGCGGGTAATCGAATTACGTTAAGTCCAGGTTTTCATGTAAAAAGCGGGAGTACTTTTAAAGCAACAATTTCTAATAATATAATTGAGGATAATGAAATACATCCTGCAAGAATATTATATAAAAACATATCTGGTGAGAGGGAAAATGTTGAAGAAAATAATAAAGATGTACCTTCAGTCTATTACCTGGAACAAAATTATCCCAATCCTTTCAATCCAACAACAACCATTAGATATGGTGTACCAAAATCTGCAAAGATTACTATTAAGATCTACGATATACTTGGCTCAGAAGTTATGACACTCATTGATAATTTGCAACATTCCCCCGGTAAATATGAAAAAGTCTTCAATGCTTCGTACTTGGGAAGTGGTATTTATATTTATAAAATTGTAGCCGGTAGTTATGTGAAGCTTCGTAAAATGATTTTGCTAAAGTAATTCGCTCGCAAAAAAGGCCGGTTTATCTGGCCTCTTTTCGATTAAATAAATTTATTGTATCGATTCACTACTGTCCGATTGTTTAGACTGAGAATAGCTGTATGTCAAGTAAATAAAATACATTACAGAGAATTTTCATTGTTTTCGATTTGAAGTTAATATTGTCGCAACAAATTAATAAATTGGAGCGACAAAGTGAATTCAGTCAAACAATATTTGCTCAAATTATGAATCATATACCAAAATATAATTTTGATTGTTACGTAAAGAAATATCGGGGCAACTATAATGTTCAATCATTTAGTTGCTGGGAACAATTTCTGGTTATGCACAATTAACCTATCGTGAAAGTTTAAGAGACATTGAAACTTGTTTAAGAGCAATGCAATCTAAACTTTATCATATGGGATAAAAAGCAAAGTATCAAAAAGTACCCTGGCAGATGCAAATGAAAAAAGGGATTGGCATATCTATGCTGACTTTGCTCAAATACTTATTGCTCAAGCAAGAGAGCTATATGCCCCTGAAGAACTTTACACTTTTCTACAGATTTTAAGTATATCAATTTTTGAAAAAAGTCCTATTTTACAGCTATATTCTAAAAGCTAGATCGCTCTAACCAATTGAATTTATTTGACTTATAACCGGACAGTAGTGATATCGATTATCAAATGATACGGCAAGATCAATCTATGGGAGGACATCCTTTTTATCATCCAGATACTTTACCCAATTTTCACGCGGATATAATGCCGGTGCTGCCATTATTTTACCACCGAAACCTATATATCTGAAAGTCATCATTTGAATAGGAGTCACATCCACTTTCTCAAGCCTTGATTCGAAAATTTTTACATTTTGTTCAGTACTCAGTTCGGCTAGATATTTATTCAACAATTCGTTCCTTTTTCTTCTCAATAATAGATCTTTTGCTGCCTGGATGCTATTTTCAATTTCATTTTGAGTCACATCAGATTCTTTTTCCAAAATTTTAAAAATTGTATACTTCCCATTCATTACTAAAGGTCCATAAATCGTCCCATTATCAAAACCCGATAAAACGGCACCAATCTCCCCAAGCTGGGAAGCCTTCAACCATACAGCTCCGGTTGTATCCGGCATTTGTTTTTGCTTATTCAATTTATTTAATATTTCTGCGGCTTCATCCATATTATCAAGTGAGAAAATTTGTAGCCTCAACCTGATATCTCTTAATACCTCATCCTGATGTGATTTGTAAAATTTGTTTAGCTCAAAATCAGTAATACCGACTGTGTCCATAATTCCATTCACGAATTTAAAAGAACGGTAAGCATTAAGAAATGTCCGGGTATTGTAAATTACTTCCGGAACATTTTCCAGGCCCATTTCTTCAGCTTTCTTTGTCAGGAAATAGTTTTGCACAATGAATTTCATTGCCTTATGAAGGGAAAAAGTGATTTCCCGAACTGAAGTATCGATTGGGGCGAAACCGGCCAGAGATAAGTTATCAAAAATATAACCCAGTGATAATTCACCATTACCGAATTTCAGCAATGGTGCCCGCGGATCGAAAGCAAAATTGTCTTTTAAATTAATTAATTCCCGGCGGCTTAAATAATATCCTCCTTCAAAATTTGCCGGCCGATGTGCGGATAAAATACTTTTTATTTTATACACTAAGGGATTAAATATTCTGTAATTTACCTTGACCTCAATTCCCTTCATCACGGAAAGGATATAATCCCGCCCTGATATAAAGCTTTTCCTGTACGATATTATATCGTGAACCATCGAATTTTCTTCGGAAGATACAGAAGAAAATCTGGTATCAGGTTTTTTATCAATAATTCTAAATACAATCCATCCATCAATAGTATTTACCGGCTTTGAGTTATAATTAATATCATGATCCAAAAATGCATTTTCGATAGTTTCATCAGATTCCCCATATCCTATCGCAAGGGTATCATTACATAAGTTAAGGCTATCGGCAGTATAATATATATATGGGTTGCTCTTTTTATCAATTTTTTGATAAAAATTAATTGCCCAAATACTATCTGGAAAATAAAATGTATCAACTATATAATTGTATTTTGAATACCGGATTCCCTTGTCTAAGTCAGCATCCGTTATTTTGATTTTTGACAATATCTCATGCCGGAACAAGGCATCTCTTAAAAAAAGGGCTTTGACTTCTTCTTTTAAGTAATTTTCATTTATGTCGTCAGGCGAAGAAATTTGCGACTGAATTGAAAGCAACTTTTCAGCCACTAATGAATATAAAAATTTTTTCTTTGTTTCAGCTAGGTTATCATTTAATCCTTTACCGGGATAGACAGTTAATTCAAAACGGGTAATAAACTCATCACTCATAATTGGTTCCCCATTCACAAGTGCGAGAGTATCAGTCTGAGCAAAGGAAAGATGACTAACAAAACAGGAGAAGATCAAAAATAAGAGTACGAAGTAAAAAAACTTTATGATATTCATGCGGAACTTCCAATATTACAACTCTCAAAATAATCACAATTCAGATTCTGTTCAATTCATTTTAATAAGTTCGGTGATTCAACGAATGAAAAAGGGTCGTATTTTTCAACGACCCTTTCAAATGAGTTTACGGGGTGAGTTTACTTCATTAGTAACATTTTTTTACTAAGACTTGTACTTCCTGCTTCCAGGCGATAAATATAAACACCGCTTGCTAATTTTGAAGCATCAAAGGTAGCATTATATTTTCCGGAATTCTGATATCCCTTAAATATTGTCGTTACCTCCTGTCCCAGAATGTTGTAAACCTTAAGTGTAACCAAACTACTCTTCGGTATGGTATAAGTTATTCGAGTCGTTGGATTGAAAGGATTAGGATAATTCTGGCCCATAGTATATGCTTCCGGAATATTATTAGAAGGGATCTCTTCAATACCTGTAGCCTGATCACCGTACATATTAAATCTA
Organism: uncultured Bacteroidota bacterium; assembly: GCA_963839165.1. Taxonomy (GTDB): domain Bacteria; phylum Bacteroidota; class Ignavibacteria; order Ignavibacteriales; family Ignavibacteriaceae; genus DATFVA01. The sequence goes on from CAWIUG010000068.1 coordinate 6,244, forward strand.
TAGACGGTTCCGCCGGCAATTATTAGACTCAGAAAATGATTTTGGCTGAAACCTGCCTCATTATCCAGATAGCTGGCACCGGAATTTAAAGTATCGACTCCATCAAATATTGCCCCATATTTGAACTCAACAGTAGCGGGGGTACCAACAGGAAAATCCACTGAAGCAGAAAATATTTTATCGCCAGCAGTTGAATCTGTATGAGTTCCGTCATCATACATCTTAATTAAAGTGCTTGCGGTATCTGCGAATACCCAGTTAGACGGCCATTGCAATGGAAGTGCACTGCCACCCAGCCATACGCTTTCCAGACCAGTGATCAAGGTGTTATGGAATCTTTCATGAGCATCATTCATATCAACTCTGAATAATACTGTATTGATTCCTGTGGTTGGTGTAGCAACATGAACCACCGGGACAACCGGATCTAAGGTAGTATCAGCGTAAGGAAAAGTAAGGATTCTGTTATCGATGCTTTCCCAACCGCCATTGGTAAAACTGTTTGCAGGATCACAATGGAGTTTCCATTGAACCGTACTTCCCGGGACTCCTGTGAAAGAAAGAGTAACAGTAAAGATTTCTGGATTTATCAGATCCTGCCCCATTAGTACACCAGGGCCCCAATCCAGAGGATAAGTATCACCCCTGACTTCTATAGAATCTGAACCAGGAACGAATCCTTCATTCAGCAGATTCGTCATATCCGCCTGAAATGTTATGTTAACTGTTACCCCAAGAGTTGACACATTATTAAAATAAACCGCAGGGATGGTCTGGTTTGGATCAGCAGTTATATCATATGTCCTGTTATCAACGCTTTCCCACGTGTCGGTACCATTATGGGTCTTCACATATTTATATTGTATAGTATGTGAAGCAGCTGTATCCGGGAAACTGACAGTAATTTCATAAATCGAGTCATTTGAAACCGAAGGCGTCATTAAGAACATATATCCGCCCCAGTCGGCAGTATCACCTGCCATTACCTGAAAATCACCACGTACGACAACAGAGTCGGTAGCGGGATCGAAAGTGCCTAATTGCATTTGAATACCCATATTCACCTGAAATTTGACATTTAAGGCTGCAAAGGCATTACTGGTATAACCATACAATAGTATGAGTATTGAAATGGTTAGTAACCTTTTAATCATAGAGCTCTCCTTTCTGAATGTAACAATGAAATAATACTTTAGAACACGAATTTTAACATATCAAAATAAACAGCAATTATATTGATAAACTCCACAAAAATTCTTACACTCTTAAAATTTCACAGATACTGCGAATTTCTGGATCTCATTAAGTATTCCATAATTCTCATAAGCATAGTCCAATTTAAAAGTGAGATTTGCAATGATTTCATATGCAAGACCAAAACCCAATGTCAACCCTTCCTCACTATCAGGAATTCCCAATGATTTATATCCAACTCTTGCAAAAATCATTTCATTCCATTCGTACTGACCTCCCACATTTACACTTTGAGCATTATCATTTGGGTGCAATGCATCAACCGCCAGCGTTACTGTATTATCTTCGGATTTAATAACATCCATAGAAAGTCCTATGCGGAATAAAAGCGGTAATGGATATGTCGCCGTATAATATTCTGCCGGTATCTTACTATTATTGCCTGCTATTGACTGGTTTGGATCATGAGTTATATAAAGATCTTCACCTGCCATTCTCATATCGGTACCAAAATTTGAAATATCCATACCAATCTTCAAGTCATTGAAGGGGGTAATATACAGCAGCCCTGCATCCAGGGCCCATCCTGTAGCGGATTCATGCCAGATCTGCTGAAGAACCATTTTTGCCGTACCAGCAATTGAAAAACGATCAGTCAAATTTCTGGAATAACTTAAGCCAAGTGATAAATCTTTAGCTGACCATGTCTCTCCGGTACCATCCGGAAGTTCAATAGTAGTAACCATGTCGCTTCCATAATCCAGGTAGGTAACACTTATCCCTATGGCATTTTCATCATCTAATGCTATAACGCCGGCAAAATAATTATAGCTAGTCCCAATCAGGTAATTTGTATGTTCAAATAAAAATTCATTCCGGCCGTTTCGCGATATTCCCGATGGATTCCAATACAAAGCAGATGCATCATTGGCTACTGCCACAAAGGCTCCCCCCATTCCTATTGCAGTAGGACCCGCACCGATTCCCAGAAACGGTGCAGCTGTGGTTCCGACTTTATCCTGCCCGTTAAGGATTCCTATCATAAAAAGAGACAGAATTAGTATAAATTTCTTCATATATAACCTCTTACTTTATAATAGCTATTTTCCCGGTTTTTTTACCCACGTGAGGTGCATCTACCAGGTAAAAATATACTCCATAGGCAATTTCAATATTCTCCCTGCTGCGTAAATCCCAGTCGACCGAACCGTCATTGATGCTTTGACCAGGCGGCATCTCAAGCGTTCTTAGCAGCTCGCCTCTTGCTGTAAATATATATATTTTGGAATCCTTCGGTAGATGTATAAAAGATATTTTCCTTTCACCTCTTCCGCTGGTGATTGTTGGGGAAGGGGTGATTCCTGAGCTGTTGCAGCAACATAAGGATTTGGAACTACGCGTATTTTATCAAGCTGTGAGGCAGCAAGCTGGTTATTTACATCAGCAGCAGTGGTTGTAATTTCAAGCTGATCCAGGGAGGAAAATGGTTTCGTCATTCTGATTTTCAAAGTGTCGCCGCTGGTTGGATGATATCTTGCTGTATCGGCTCCGGATACCTGTAATAACCAGGTTATAATAGTGGTATCCTGACCGGTATTTGTTTTGGTTTTCTGTAAAAATATAATCCTGTCAAGTGAAGAGAATTTATTATTACTGCCTGCGTCAAGGTAAGCATAGCTGACAGGATCACCTGTTAGAGCATCATCTATGCGAAAATTTGAGTTTACTTTTGGAACAGTATATGGCTGGTTATTATAAGTTAATGTAATCGAAGTAGATGTATCAGCCGGAGGATGTGTTTCATCAAATATCAAATTATAATCTTTTGGATAAGCTAGCCCTTTGTCTTTAACATTGGCAAGTGAAAATGGTGATACTGATATACCGTAATCTTTTTTAGGATGCATCGTATTCCACTTTGACCGTGAAGTATCATATTTTATTTTCCAATCATTATTTACGACAAGATAAACACCATCAAAAATATATTTATCAAAATCTCCTCTCAGAGTATCTGAGCGGGAAAGCGGCACTTTCAGGAGTGTATCCTGAGCATTTTCACTTGCGTAATTTATAACATAATAGTATTGTGTAACCGGGACATAATTTACAATTTGATCGGAAAACGTAACGTGGTAAGTTCTGTTCTTTATTGATGTAGGATCAACCACATTCAGATAAACTTTCCTGTTCCAAAAGGAATTGTGCCTGGAACATTTCCGAGCAGACTTGGAACTCCGGGTCCCTGGTAACCTGCAACAGATGATCTGGGGATGACAGATCCGGAATTGATGTCGACATTCACGCTTCCATCACTATTTACCGTAATATATTTCGGATCCTCAGCAGGATAAAAATTATTAGCCGGATCACCGGAAGTATAGGCGGTAACCGCGTAGAAATACCGCTGGCCATTAAGTAAATCCGTATCTACAAAATTGTGAACCAGTCCGGAATTATTTCCAAGGTAAAATCTCGGAAGTTCCGCAAGTTCCTGAGAACCAGGGACAAAATAGCCGCTAACCGAATCTTTTACATCAAATGTTGCTATTGGTTCTCCCCCTCCTTCGGTAAATCCGGGGTCCGTGGATCGATAAATTTTATATCCCTGAAATCCGATGTAATTTTCTGCATTTGTATTCCATATTAATGAAACCTTTTTATCTCCGGGTACAATAGTTAATTTAGGTTTAGGGGGAGGTTTCAAGAAGTCATAATTGGAATTATAAATTTTCTGAGCAATCCTCTTATTCTTAAAAATATGCGAACTATCAGCACCGAATACTAACGCTAAAGAAAATCTTTCCGTTTTGTTTGAAAGAAGTGGGAAATATCCTGATGAATAGATAAAATCGCCATCCTGAGGTTGGAGAGGAATAACATCAAAATAACCTGGTTTCATTCTGTTCCACAATACTTCATTATTATTCATTGCCGGAGAGGCAGTTTGATTAAAGAAATTAAAACTCGTTAACCCAATCTGATCAGATTCATTTACATCAGTTTTATCAAAGTGAGGCTCGCCGGGAGTCGGCATTCCATCACCCTCTCCCAAATCATTTGTCCCGGCAAGTCCATCTGTACCTATATCGTCCTTTAAAGGATTCCAGTCACCGTTTTCGTCTCCCGCCCAATGCGATTTGACGACTCCAGGATATTTACCAGTGATCGGATCAGGATCCTGTGAATAATCCGGTACATAACCGGATACTACGTTGCCGGGTCCGCTGTCTCTTTTTTCATCAATTAAAGTATTATTTTCTCCCTGATTGATAAGATAATTTCTGTATGCCAGGGGTCTTACTTCAGTTTTTATAATATTGCCGTTGTTATCTTTAAATACTCTTTTATAATGCAAGTCATGGTTTTCATCTATTAAACCATTCAGATTATCATCAATCCCATTATTAATAATTTCGCCCAGAACTACTCCATCGTAAATTCGAAATTGCCTTCCCTGAGAATTCACAATGACAGTATCAGATATATTTTGCAATAGAACGTCCAGGTTTGCTACAGTCCTTTCATAAGTAGAAGGATCAATCAAAACAATTTTATTTGCGGGCCAGTTTGGATTAGGACCGGGATCATTTCTGCGCAGGGTACGGACAGCCTGATAACCATTTACACTTGAATTAAATTGAAAGTCATTTTCCTGAAAGACAGGGTTATTTGGTTCAACGGCATCATTATCATTATCTATGGCGTCATATCCGTTACCAGGACTTTCAAGGTATGCATATCCGGCAAATCCTGTATTCCTCCTTACACCTGAAAGTACCTGGTTTACAGGAATCCACAATGGATCTGAAGTCGCATCATCACTATCCCAATTATAAGTCAGATTATTATTCAAATCAAAATACCCCAAATCATCTCCGCAATCGACATAAACCTGTCCCACATCTCCAACACAGCCTCCTAAAACCTCACCAAAACACACTTTGGTATAATCAGAAGTACCAATATTGGTAATATCATAAAGCCAGAACACGACATCCTGGGCTTGAATTTGGGACCATTGCATTCCTCTGACGCTGACTAATAGTCCCATACCATTCCTGGTTGTATCCGTTGAATCCGGATGGAATTTAAAATTAGTTCTGTACTGAGGATTATTATCAGGAGCATCGTCCATAACAAAAAATGTTTCCTGGTCAGCTCGTTCAACACCTTTTCCGAAGTAACCGTCCCAGACCGGGACACCCGTGGAATCAAGCCATGTTGGATTATCAGGCCAGAATGGCGGCCACGAATTTGGGACAGTATTTTTGGCAACTGTATCCTGATTGGCATTTACATATCCCGGTTCAGGGGCAAATCCCTGGAAATGGCCATCGACAGGATCCGTCTTTGCCGCCTGCCCTGTGCGCGGACCGGTTGTGATTGTCACAGAATGCAATGTGTCCGGAATCCCATCCCCATTATAATCTTTTATAGGAAGCTCTATTCCAACAAGAGGTGTAACGTCACCTATATACCCGTTCTGCGTTGAGGGATAAGGCCAATATCCTCTAAGATCAGAAGGATTTGTGCCTGCTATAGAACCGTCATTACTATACGTTATTGCAGTTCTGTTGCCATTGAGCAAACCGAATCTCGTATATAGACTAGTCCCACGATGGGATCTTGCCCATTGAATATAATCTGCATTCTGCTGAGCTATTATCGATATGGTTGAGATCATGAGAATAATGATGACAAAATATTTACGCATTTTAAACCTATCGCTTAAAATAAAAATGTTGTGCCCAATTCAACTCTTCTTGGTTCAGAATAATAGTTTGGCCGGGTAAACCAATCTACTACAGAGGAAACCTGCCGTGGACCGCCTATTCTCAGTTGCTGCTGTTCATCCAGTGACCAATCCGGCTGACCAGTATCTGCAAACACCTGAGAAGGATTTTTTGAATCAAATAAATTATTGATCCTTAGAAACAACGTGATTACAGACGCGCTCGCTATCCTGAAGTCCTTATAAAGACGAACATCAACATCAGTACTCGAAGGTATATTTTGCGAGTTGTACACCAGAGTTCCGACGTTGGTTATACCTTGAGGAGTATACGGCTGTCCGGTACTGAATCTGAATATCAGACTTCCACCCCAATCCGTGGTTTTATCAACATAATTGAAGGTGGCATTTACAGTATGGGTCTGGTCCCAATCGAGTGGAATTAACTGGCTCTCAGGCTGAACACCGCTATTTCTCAGATTGAATGAAGCAGCTGGATCAGAAGCATTCCCTTTGGCTGTTTGAAATGTATAATCCACGGTAGCAGATATACCTTCAGAAAACCTTTTGTTGAGTGATACAACTATTCCTCTGACAAAACCAAAATCGGTATTAACATATTTGCTGTATATTTTTGTACCTCCAAAAACATACTGGATTTCATTGAGCGTTCCAGCCAGATTTCGGATATCTCTGAAGTAGCCGGTAATATCAATTGCAATATCATCAGTTAACTGTTGTTGTACACCTAATTCTCCACTTGTTGTTTGTTCCGGTTTTAAATCCGGATTCCCAATGATTCCAAGGTTAGTGCTGCCGCCTGTCACTCCAAGTTTATACATTGGGTTTTCATATAATCTTTCAAAAGATGGAATCTGGAAAAATAAGCCATATGAGAAATGGATGATACCCTTGTCGGTTATCGGGAAAGAGACTCCAAGCCTTGGACTAACCTGCCATTTATCTGAAGCTTCTTTGTACCAATAGGTCAACCTTTTTGCAACTGCTTGAGCATGCGTTCCTCCCGGTGCAACTACACTGTCCTGATTTTGCGGTCTTACTGGAAGGTAAACATTAGGATCCGAGGGGTCGGCCAAAATTTTACCATCAGGATGGAAATAATCAAACCTGAGTCCAAAATTCACTATTAAAGATTGAAATTCCATTTTATCCTGGACATAAAATGATGCCTGCCAGGGTTTATGCTGGTAATATTGATTATCCTGGCTCTCGATTGATGGTATAACTGGCGGTTCCTCTAGAAATGGTTTACCATCTGATACCGGATCCCGGTTATTATCAGCCTGGGACATGTGTAAGTTTATATTATGTAAAAACAAAGTATAGTAATTGAATAACGTTCCTGTTTTGAATTCATGATTATTTGAGATCTGACTGGTCAGATCAATTTTTGCTACATATGTATTGGTACTTCTTACATTGTGAGCCATATTTGTACCACCAGTAAAATATGTTGCTTCAGGGGCCGAAAGAAGTTTGGTATGAACATAATTTTGATCAAAAGGGTCTCTTCTTGTGAACAGTTCAGATAATGAAAAAGATGATTGATCCAGGTATTCTCTGTAATCCGTAAAATAATTTGATAATCCCACAGTATAAAAGGTACTACTCCCTACAGCATGCGTGATAGTTAGTGAATTAAGGTAGCCTTTTTTAAAATTGCTTAAGAGTCCGTCAGGATTATATTTATAGGCAAAATCATAATCTTTCCCGGATGTATTATCCAGAATATAATCATAAGCAATAGTGAATGAGGGTGTAACTTTTAGGGTTAATTTTCCCTGGGCATAAGCCTCTCTGAAGGGAGCCATAGAAACAACTGAACCATCACCTGTCTGCTGTATGTTCCAATTTACCGGGCTGGGATCTGTTATATTTGCTATATCAAAAGTATTATATTTACGCTGACCAAACAGATAACCCCCCGTAGAATAATAACGGGCATTGATAAAGTATGTAAGAAAATCGCTCATTATAGGACCACTCAAGGAACCTTCCATCCAGCTTATTTTATTTTCATTTCCTCCTGAAAGCGGATTAAGTCTTTGTGTTCCGTAAAAAACATCAGAGTTTTGAGTTATATATGCCCCCTGGTATGCAGTTATGCTGCCATGCGTATCATTACCGCCCGATTTTGTAGCAATATTTACAATCCCGCTCATGGCTTGTCCGTATTCGGCGTTAAATGCCCCTGTTATGAGCTGCATTTCCTGAATTGAATTTTTGTTAACGTCCACAACTGTACCACCGCTATATGCATCTGTTACCGGAACACCATCAATCCAATAAGATACTTCACCCTTTCTTCCGCCGCGGAAATGAAAATCGCCGTTTTTATCTTTGACAATTCCCGCCTGAAGCTGCATCACATCCTGAAAACTGGTTATCGGTAATGCCTGGATATCCTGGGAATTAATAATCGCCGTTGAAGATGTTAGATCTTTTTGGACCAGAGGTTTTGAGGCAGTTACAATTACTTCTTCCCCCAGCTCAACACTTGTCGGGGTTAATGCAAAGTCAACTTTGGTAGTAAAATCAATCTGGATTTTTACATTCTGAATTACAATATTGTTATAACCTATTGCTGATGCTTTAACAGAGTAAGTGCCGGGAGGTATATTGAGAATTGTATAAATACCATCGATGTCACTGGCAGCTCCTATAGATGTTCCTGTGATTATCACATTAACAAAGGGCATGGCTTCTCCAGTGGATTTATCAGTTACCTTACCTGTTAATTTGCCTGTGGATCCCGCTAAGATAATTGCAGATGTTGAAAAAATGTAAAATAATATCAGTAAAAGTTTTTTCATAAAAGTTCTCCTTCATTGCAGACGACTTTAAAAAGAGAAATCAATTACAACTGAATTGGAAACAGGAATTATAGAGGCAACATATTTTTATATCCAGTTTTAAGGAATCTAAAGTATAAATTTTTAGTTTTTACAATATTCATTTCCTTCGTAGAAAACCAATACATATACCTTCGCAGTATTTTCCACACATTAATCCTTATCGAATAAAATTTATTAAAAGTGATGTCACAAGGAATTGTGTAGCTAACTTTCTATATATAATCCTATTATTTTTTTTTATTTAACACTAAAATACCTAATCTGTGAATAAAAACAACTAATATGGGACGATTTGGACGGTTATAATTTAGGGGGTTGAAATTTGTCCTCTATTCTGTTATCGTGAGTTGTAACAACACTTAAACAGATAAGATTATTGCTGATTAAATCAATTAATTGGAGGACAATTATGGCAAAAGCTATGTGGAATGGCGAGGTTATTGCTGAGAGTAAAAAAGCTAAAGAAGTGAATGGTTATATCTATTTTCCGCCGAATTCGGTAAAAAAAGAATATCTGCAAAAAAGCTATACAAAGCATACTGATGCTGAGATAGGGACAGCAAACTTTTATAATATAAGAGTAGGTGATTCTATAAACTGGAACGGGGCATGGTATTACCCTGCCGTTAAAAACAATGAATTAAATATTGCCGGCTTTATAGCTTTTTCCCCCGGTATAGAAATACAACAGCGATAAGGTGTAAAATCACATTGTGCTGTATCTCAGCACAGTTTATTTTGATTATAACTGCAGAGGAAATATCTTTTCAGAAATTAAAAAAAATTTCCGGGAGGATAAAATGGATTCGAGAGAAAGAGACGAAAGAGCAAAAAAAGGAAGAAGTGAAAGAGGGGAAAAAATCCGTGAGGACAAGAATAAAAAGTCTGAAGAAGATATACCCTATGAAAAAAAGGAAAGTGAAGATAAAGGGACTTTAACCCTTGCTGACAAATATGATCCGTCTGATGACAGCGAGTACAAGCCCGATCCTGATGATGTGAATGATCAGGTATTCGACCCTGAAGGCGATGAAGATGATGAAGACGACGAGGATGATTTCGAAGATGAAGATGAAGATGAAAACTTATAACAGCTAATAAGGTATTCCTTTGAAGCGGGATTTATTCCCGCTTTTTTATTTTAAATCCCTGCAGCCATCTGCCGGGGAACGAGGATACCCTCCCGATTTATCTC
>CAWIUG010000069.1:0-17248 GCA_963839165.1 uncultured Bacteroidota bacterium
CGACAGCCGATCATGGCAATACTATTAAAAAAGCCTTAAAACTGATGAAAATTCCTCATGTTTATGACCTTACTCATCGCATTGCTCTAAGTCTGGAACACATATACCGGGAAGACCCGGAATTTAGTCCTATACCGAACGAATGACTCATTTGAGAAGAAGTCAGGTTCTCGGAAAGATGTCCCATGTTTTACCTCCATTCCAGAGAGCAAAGTCAAGATTCATGAATTACGTCCTATATCTGATTGGGGAATGGCTGTTCTAAATTTACTGAATCAACCCGGAGAGCGTTTCGAAGAGGAAAAAGAGTATTTGTATTGGGTTAAGGACTACCGTAGTTTAATTAGGGAATTGGCTTTAATAAATGAGATAATCAATAATATTCAATTCATGCTAAAGACAGAGGCGCTTTCAAAACAAACAGCGCAGAAGACTAAGGAAATACTAAATCAGTGTCAGACAAAACGATTAAAAGGCTTTAAGGATGTAATCAGTGAATATATGGTCTAACAGTTGAAGCTTACCGGATGTTGATAGGCTATTGTGTAGTTCCGACATACTGGAATCCTCTTTTGGAAAATACAAGAATTACCTTCAGGATAATCCAATGGTAGGTATAACAAATTTATGTTTAAGCATTTCAGCCTTTACAGGGTCACTGGCTAATAATGAGTTGAAAGATGCTTTTGAGAACACGAGTGTTGGAAATATTGAACAATGGACAAGATCCAATATTGGAAAGACGACACTATCCAAAAGACAAGAAGTTTTGAAAGTAGGGTGTAAATAATTTTGAATATATCAACAAATTTTACACCCTACCTCCGAGGTATCTCCAAGGTATCTCCAGGCTAAATTAAGGGTAAAAAGAGATCGATTTCTCCGAAATTCAATGATAAAATAAGACAGTATGACCGGTATATAATTTGCCTTGCTAAGCATTTTTTTCATCAAATTTATATAAAGCTAAAAACTTAATTTAGTCACAAAGAGAACTATTCTTTATCCCGTTCTAGAATGTTTCCCTCAAGGTACTACTATACAATAATAATCTGTTTTAATTTGAGAACCAATAGATAATTTTGCAGGGTGATCAAAAGAGTTGCTGTCATTTCGACCTAAGGGAGAAATCTGGCGTTTTGAAAAGGTTTCTTGATCATTATAATATTTTTAATCGAAATTTAAAATAAAAAAACCGGGATTAACCCGGCTCTAATTTTAAGTTCTGTAAATTAAGATTAAGTGCCAGTCACCTTAGAGGTGACTGGCACCTTTGCAATTATTATTTCAAAAGCAGCATCTTCTTAGTTTGTACAAAATTATTTGTCTGTAATCTGTATATATATGTTCCGCTCGGTAAATTATTCCCATCAAAGGTTACACTATGAAAGCCTGCTTCTATTGTCCCATTGACCAGACTTGCTACCTGCTGGCCTATGATATTATATACATTCAATACTACCCTCGATGCCTCAGGCAGGTATACTTTATCTCTGTTGCAGGGTTGAACGGATTAGGATAATTCTGAAATAACGTATATTTTTTCGGCACTACTTCTACTTCCACCTCTTTTGAATATTCATACTTACCATCGTTATCTATCTGCTTTAACCTGTATATAAACTTCGTCCCTCCTGTTAAATTCTTATCTACATATGTATAATCTTTGGGTGAATTACTGTTACCATGTCCCTTTACAAAACCTACCTTCTCCCAACTGCTGACTCCTGATTTCTGACCTCTGACTTCTCTCTGAACTTCAAACCCATTGTTATTCACCTCGGTCGCCGTCTTCCAGCTTAAGTTTACATTGTTTAAATCTGCTGATGCTGTGAATGAGGAAAGTTCAACAGGGAGTGCTCCATCATCCGTATTGCTTGCGGTTACCGGGCTATATCCTGTTAAATTGTCGTCCTGATATTGTTGTCCAACCATCAATGATTGTTCAAGACTCAAACCCGCTGTTTGGCCTTGGTCTGCAATCTCAATTTTTACATGTAGTAATTGAGTGGATGATGTTGGAAGAGATGCTCCGCTCCCACTACTGCCTGTATAACTGACTTGAATAGACACCCGAGATGCGGTATTATCATTAGTAACAGGCGTATTGTAAGTCGCAGCTGAAATGAGTGTGCCTTTAGTTGCTGTAATCTTGCCAGAACCCTGGATAGATCCCAAATCCCGAAGTGTTATAATTAAATATAGACCTGAGTATCACCAATCTTTGTGCTCCTGTTCCACCTGCTATCATTACATCAATTTCTAGAAACTTCGGGGAAGTACCTGTTATGGTTCTGTTAGCAAAAGTAAAAGTAATACTTTCACCAAGAGTGGATGTCGTGGTAACAAGTATTAAAGCAAATAAGAGATAGAGTAATCTTTTTACAATGTTTTGGTCCTCATATGTTAGTCTTTCAAGAGGTTTTGTTCTCAAACTGTTTTTATAGTTTCTAATAAAACAGAAATATACTAAGATTTAAGGAACTGTGTCCCAAGTCCTACATTAACACTCCAGTAACTGTTCTTGTCATTGTTTTGAACCTGGCCATTTAGGTTGAAATCAGCGCTTTGATAGCCTGACAAACCTACCTGAACTTGCCAATAAGAATTCTTATCACTATTCTGTATCTGACCATTCCCATCTGCATCTCCTGCCCACATTCCATATTTTGCAGGAGTTCCACCTAAGTTTGCCATCGCATTTGTTCCATAGGCACCACCTCCTGTAAAATCATATGTTAATGTATTGCCTCCGGTTAATGTCGCTGCGGTATTGGATATCACTGCAAGATGATTTCTATGCTTTATTACAATATAATAATTTCCAGGTGAAATTCCACTAAAGTTTACATGATCTGCAGCAACGCTCCCGGTATCAAATATCGTCCCGTCACTCTTTAGAAATGCTGCTCTTCTTGATACTGCTGCACCATTGTAGGTTGAACGTAATTCAACTAATACCCAATCTACTACTCCTGCTGGTACGGTCGTTACAGTTTCACCTCCCCCGTAACTCCAAGGAGAACCGCTATATGGTTGTGTTGTGGGAAAACCGGATAATCCTCTTAAATTTGCTTTCATACTATGGTTTGTTGTATTATACGGACCCTGCAAATATACTTTTGCATAGAGAGGTACTACATCGTCGGGTTTATAAAAAACAAAATACATTGATGAATCATTATCCCGTCCATTATCTCCAAAAATGAACAACCCCGGGTTGGTCTGTTTCGTTTCCAGATATTAAAGTATCTAAATTTGAATCGCTTACATAAATTGTTTTCCCTGTATTTATATAATTATCTGAAGTAATCCATGAAGGAGTAGATAATACGGTGATCATAAGCTATATAAACATCGGTACTGCTCACAATATTAAAATGAAAATCCAAATTTGCATTGCCTTATCATCATTTGCTGTTTTTATCATATTAAAACCTTTATATTCATCAGGTACAGTTGTAAAGTATAAATCTCTATCAATATAATAGTTATTTCCTTCTGTTAAACTCGATAATTCATAATTATCAGGGTGCAAATCTAAAGAACAATTTGTAAAGACTATTTGTTCCGGTGCAAATTGAGATCCTGCAAAATTATTATCTATTGCCTGTACACTCCAGTAATATTGTCCCATCCGGTAAATCCTTTTATTGTCCAGCTATTATAATGACCGGTATTTCCAATATTCACAATTCTTCTGTTGCCGGTATTTCTATCAGACATTGGAGATAATATATTTACAGCACCCGGACTTGTGCCTATTACTAAATTATATGTTAATCCATTTTGCGGTGTTTCATTATCAGTGCTTTTATCCCAGCTAAATGTTACATCATTTCCATTAACTGTTGCTTGCAAGATTGGAAGGTACAGAAGGTAATGTATTTGGTGCTAGCATTATTATTACTGATAGATTTTTGAAACAGTACCACTTTCTGTCAGAACCTGTTAAAAGAATATCAAGATCACCATCATTATCATAATCTCCCCAGGCTGACTGAACCATTTCCCAATACCAGTTAGAGATATTGATGTTTGTTCTGTAAATGTATTATTTCCATTATTACGATAAATTTTTGAAACAGGTAACATTGTCCTGAGTTATATCCAGTTAAAAGAATATCCAGATCACCATCATTATCATAATCTCCCCAGGCTACTGAACTAAAACCAACACCAGTCAATGAGAATTGAAGTTTGTTCTGTAAATGTATTATTTCCGTTATTATGATAATTTTTGAAACAGCATTCCAGATTGTACTTGTCCTGTTAATAAAATATCCAAGATAACCATCATTATTATAATCTCCCCAGGCTGCTGAACCATCATCAACACCAGTTAAAGAAATTGATGTTTGTTCTGTAAATGTATTATTTCCATTATTATGATATATTTTTGAAACAGGATTCTTGATGTCATCTGTACCGGTTAATAAGAATATCCAGATAACCATCATTATCATAATCTCCCCAGGCTGCTGAACCACATACAACACCGTTAAAGAAATTGAAGTTTGTTCTGTAAATGTATTATTTCCATTATTGTGATAAATTTTTGAAACAGGATTACCTGATAGATATTATATCCTGTTAATAAAATATCTAAATCACCATCATTATCATAATCTCCCCAGGCAACTGAACTACATCAACACCTGTTAATGAAATTGAAGTTTGTTCTGTAAACGAATTATTTCTATTATTATGATAAATTTTTGATACAGGAATGCCTTGAACGTTATATCCAGTTAAAAGAATATCCAGATAACCATCATTATCATAATCTCCCCAGACAGCATGATCCGCTATAAATTCCGGTTAGAGAACTTAAAGTATGTTTCTGTAAATGTATTATTTCCATTATTATGATATATCTTTGAAACAATATTGTGTCCAATCTTCTGATACCTGCCAGTTAACAGAATATCTAAATAATCATCATTATCATAATCTCCCCAGGAAACCGAACTTCCCATTAAACCGGTTAAAGAAATTGAATGTTTGTTCAGAAAATTGAGGTAATGGTGTCTGTGTATCTATTTTAAAATCGGCATTCATTATAGACGATGAAGATGAAATATTAGAAACTCCAATATCCGTTTCATTAATAATGTAATTCTTACTATCAGGAATAGATGAATTATTAAAATTTATATTATTTGTTGAACCTGGATATGTGATCACCAGCATCTCCCCTCCCATTATTATGTTCCAAATTCCATAAACCATCTGCCTGTTCAAGAGCAACATGATAATGACCTGATGAAGTATGTCCCGGATACCATTCATTATTATTATTATTTACAGAGTTATCGATATGATAAATGCACAATCCATTTCCAGGTAAATATGTATCATAACCGGTCTTTTGTCTGTTTTCAACCAAAAAATATTCAGTTCCACATAAACTGTTCTGTAATAAATATGCTTCAGAGTGTATTTTCAACATTATTAATTGATTGTCCTGGTTATATTTGAAGAAACAATAGTTGGAGTTAAGTAACCCATCTGAATATGTGACCAGGCATCGGGAAAGCAGGAGAACTGCCTAAATTGAAGGTCCATTCCAGCTTCCTCCTGCCATTAAACTCCAGTTACCTAACCCCTCTGAAGAATTATCTGTATCATATAAATCCGGTAAGCCAAATACAGAATGACCCATTTCATGTGCAAAAACACCGCATGTCATATCACCAGGATTTATCCAATATTCAGGTACTATTGAATAATGGTAAACATTAACCCCATCAAGAATTTGAGGTGTACTTGTTGTCCAGGCATGAGACCAGATATCATAATTATTTCCGGTATATTCTGCACCAGGACCTGAATGAACAATAAACAATGCATCTACATAACCATCCCCATCATTATCATACTGTGAAAAATCAATTTGCGGATCAACAAGATTTACAATATCTTCAACAAGTTTCTGATGATTTTGCGGATAAATTCCCGTCCCATTTTTTCCATTTACATAATAAGAATAGGTCTGTGGTGCTGTTATCCATCCAATAGTACCGGGAAGATTTACAGTAACAATATCAGATTCCCATAACTTACTTTATTATAATAGTCACGAAGAGTTCCTGAACCTTGACCAAATAATAGATTATCAAAATAATTAGCATTTACTTGAGATGGTTTATCAGTAAATTGTACTAAAATACATAATACTTTCCAGCTACCTGATGGTACGGCTTGAGGTCCAAATGATCTTGAAATACTATTCTTTTTTAAGTTTCTGCATTTCTAATTCTGGTGATGCCCAGGCTTCATCCACTCCTTTACTTTTAAGCAAATTTAAATTTGATAGAGATATGGTGCTGCTTGCTTTCCCTGTTTAATTTTTTCCAGAAGTGATGGATGAGGAGGCATTTGTGGAAAGCTGTTATTTACTGAAATAAGAAAGGAAATGACTAATATTAAAATAGACTTTTTTCATGCCCCACCCCGCGTAAGTCTTAAACTTCAATTTATTGATATTATAAACAAACAACAATTTTTTAATCTGCCCTGGGAGAATCTCAAATGAATGGACGAGAGAACTATTCCTTATCCCTTTTCAGAATGTTTCCCTCAAAGGTACTATATAATATTACTATGTTTTAATTTGAGAATCAATAGATATTTTTGCAGGGTGATCAAAAGAGTTGCTGTCATTTCGACCTAAGGGAGAAATCTTGCGTTTTGAAAAGATTTCTCGGTCATTATAATATTTTTAATCAAAATTTAAAATAAAAAAGCCGGGATTGACCCGGCTCTAATTTTAAGTTCTGTAAATTAAGATTAGGTGCGAGTCACCTTAGAGGTGACTGGCACCTTTGCAATTATTGTAGAGTAGGACAAAGGCGCAGTAATGTCACCATCCTGTTTCCTTTGAACCCTCGTCAAACCGTACGTGAGGTTTTCCCTCATACGGCTTTCCTGAATAAATTATACAATTAATTAAAGCCATTGAACTTTATAGTTGTAGAACAATCCATATCTTTCATATATTTCCGGATTACTTATTCTCTCCCATCCATATCCACGTCTTCCTTTGTTTCTCTGCAGCAACCGTCTTACCCGTTTACATTACGTAGCACACATCTTGTAAAGCACTTTTGAGCCATTTCCAAGCCTAAAATATCCCGTCCAGCCTGTAAGAAATTTGTTTACATTTCTTATTTGATCTTGAACCTTCTGCGGTATTTTGTGGTTGACAAGTTTCCTTATCTGCTCTCTACACCGCTTCTGACTTTTCGGACTTGGCGATACAAGTATCAGCCGGTTCATAGTCTTCCTGTTCTGAACCCGGTGGAATTGAAATCCTAAGAACTCTACTTTCTTATCTTCCTTTAGATTAAGTCTTCTGCTTTTCCCTTTGTTCAGCTTCAGTCCTAATCTTTTTACGTAGTGCTCAAGTATTTCTTTTCCCTTCTCCAGATTCCCTTGTGCAAGTATCACCATATCATCTGCATACCGCACAAGATGTATCGAACCTTTGATGATATTCCCTATACCTTCCTCTCAAATGCTTTATCTACCGGATGCAAATATATGTTTGCCAATAATGGACTTATTACTCCGCCCTGTGGTGTGCCTCGTTTACTTTGCCGATGTTGATTATCTTCCTTGTATCCGCAGCTTAACCATTGCTTAATTACATGGAGTATCTTTCCGTCCGAAATTCTTCTTGCCAGCAGCTTCATTAGCTTCCAGTGCTCCACTGTATCAAAGTATTTCTCTAAATCAACATCATAGATTTCCTCACATCCCCAGTTCAGATATTTGTATATTTCCCTTACCGCACCATGTGCACTTCTGTTCGGTCTGAATCCATAACTCGATTCTGAAAAGTCAGCCTCGAATACCGGTTCAAGCACTATTAAGAATGCACTTGCACTATGCGGTCTCGAATGGTTGGAATTCCCAATGGTCTTTTCTTTCCATTCGCTTTAGGTATATATACCCGCTTTACCGGCTTTGGTTTGTACTGCCCTTCTTTCAGTTCGTCCTGAAGTACTGCTAAGTATTCGATTGCTCCCTTTGCTTTTATATCCTCAAATGTTTCTCCATCTACCCCGCATGTCCCTCCATTGGCTTTTGCCCTGCGATAGGCTTCTTCCAATATATCTGTTCGATATGTTTTATCATACAGACTATAGAACCTGAACTTCGGGTTTGCTCTTCGCCTTCTCGTACAGCTTCCTCTGAAACTCCTGAATCTTCTCAGCTCCGACTAGCCGGAACTCTCTTATGTTTGTTAGCTCTTGCAATACATATTCCTTTCATTTCTTTGGAAGCTATTATTCATCAGAGACCCTTTCCTACTGTAATGTTTTACTGCATTATCATTTCGTCCGGCAGTTGCCAGACTACGGTACTATGATCTCATCCGACTCACCTTGCCATCTTTCTTATCCTTTTCGTTACCTTATAGATAAGTCCTTTCTGGCGTCGAGGCTCTCCCAAGTTCCTGGACTTTCTTTCTGACCGTGTCGTCACTAATACCCCGGAGATGCCATTAAACCCAGCTCTAATCGTCAAGTGTTTAATGGTGCTGACTTCGTCTCATAAAATAACGTCTCATCCATCTCTACTCTTGTTTTTACGAGGCTACCTCTGTGTTCACTCTTATTACAACCCGGTCTTTTGCGTCGCATCCTTTCTCCCGGTTTTCCGGGAAATTGATTACTTTGTCAAGCCGCTTAGTAGTATGTCCGTTTCCATATTATACTATCCGGCTTCTCGCTACGTGGCTTTAGAGTTTTACCACGATTAGGACTTGGCAGGCTCGCACTTCCCGCCTCACCCAATTAGAATAGTCCAAGCTTTGCTTGGCGCTCGATTTCAAAAGCACCATCTTTTTAGTTTGTACAAAATTATTTTGTCTGTAATCTGTATATATATGTTCCACTCGGTAAGCTGCTCCCATCAAAAGGTCACACTATGATATCCTGATTCTTATTGTCCCATTGACCAGACTCGCTACCTGCTGACCTATTATATTATATACATTCAATACAACTCTCGATGCCTCCGGTAAATCAAATTTTATATTTGTCGTTGGATTAAATGGATTTGGATAATTCTGATTCAACTTGTACGATGCAGGGACTACCTCTACTTCCACCTCTTTTGAATATTCATACTTACCATCGTTATCTATCTGCTTTAACCTGTATATAAACTTCGTCCCTCCGTTAAATTTTATCTACATATGTATAATCTTTGGGTGAATTACTGTTACCATGTCCCTCTACAAAACCTACCTTTCTCCCAACTGCTGACTCCTGATTTCTGACCTCTGACTTCTCTCTGAACTTCAAACCCATTGTTATTCACCTCGGTCGCCGTCTTCCAGCTTAAGTTTACATCGTTTCAAACTGTGACGCTGTGAATGAGGAAAGTTCAACAGGGAGTGCTCCATCATCCGTATTCGTTTGCTGTTACCGGGCTATATCCTGTTGAATTGTCGTCCTGATATTGTTGTCCAACCATCAATGATTGTTCAAACTCAAACCCGCTGTTTGGCCTTGGTCTGCAATCTCAATTTTTACATGTAGTAATTGAGTGGATGATGTTGGAAGAGATGCTCCGCTCCCACTACTGCCTGTATAACTGACTTGAATAGACACCCGAGATGCGGTATTATCATTAATAACAGGCGTATTGTAAGTCGCAGCTGAAATGAGTGTGCCTTTAGTTGCTGTAATCTTGCCAGAACCCTGAATAGAACTCCCAAATCCCGAAGTGTTATAATTAATATAGACCTGAGTATCACCAATCTTTGTGCTCCCTGTTCCACCTGCTATCATTACATCAAATTCTAGAAACTTCGGGGAAGTACCTGTTATGGTTCTGTTAGCAAAAGTAAAAGTAATACTTTCACCAAGAGTGGATGTCGTGGTAACAAGTATTAAAGCAAATAAGAGATAGAGTAATCTTTTATACAATGTTTTGGTCCTCATATGTTAGTCTTTCAAGAGGTTTTGTTCTCAAACTGTTTTTATAGTTTCTAATAAAACAGAAATATACTAAGATTTAAGGAACCTGTGTCCCAAGTCCTACATTAACACTCCAGTAACTGTTCTTGTCATTGTTTTGAACCTGGCCATTTAGGTTGAAATCAGCGCTTTGATAGCCTGACAAACCTACCTGAACTTGCCAATAAGAATTCTTATCACTATTCTGTATCTGACCATTCCCACTGCATCTCCTGCCCACATTCCATATTTTGCAGGAGTTCCACCTAAGTTTGCCATCGCATTTGTTCCATAGGCGCCACCTCCTGTAAAATCATATGTTAATGTATTGCCTCCGGTTAATGTCGCTGCGGTATTGGATATCACTGCAAGATGATTTCTATGCTTTATTACAATATAATAATTTCGCAGGTGAAATTCCACTAAAGTTTACATGATCTGCAGCAACGCTCCCGGTATCAATATTCGTCCCGTCACTCTTTAGAAATGCTGCTCTTCTGATACTGCTGCACCATTGTAGGTTGAACGTAATTCAACTAATACCCAATCTACTGCACCTGAGGGAATGCTGCCCACACTTTCCGTCCCAGAATAATTCCATGGAGCAGTTTATATGGTTGTGAAAGTGGTATTAAACTACTTGATTGAAGTGTGGTATTCATTACTCCACCACTATATGGACCTTGCAGAAATACTTTTGCATAGACTGAGATTGATTCATATGTTTTATAAAAAACAAAATACATTGACGAATTATCATTTCCGTTATTATCACCAAGAAGTCTATAATCACCCGGCTGAGCCTTTGTTCTTTGGTTTCCAAATATTAAGATAGCCTCCATACCCGTCATTAACCGAAATTGTTTTACCTGTGTCTAAAGTAAAATATGTACGAATCCATGACGTTGGTGATGGTTCTAACCGGTAGTCATAAGCTACATAAATATCCGCATTGCTGCATAGGTTGAAGTAAAATCCTAAATTCGTTGTTTTTTTGTCATCATTCCTGGTCTTTATCATATATAGACCTTTATATTCATCTGGTATTGCGGTGAGGGTAAAAGTTCTATCTATGTAATATTGATTCCCAACATTTAGTTTGGATACTTGATAACCAGTTGGATGAATATCAGAAACCTGTGTAGTATTTACATACACAGCATTAGCAGGATTAATAGTTTTATCCATGTAAAAACATTTCCGGTGCTGCTCATCTTTCCATAAAACCATCCCGAAAAGGAGCTTCAAATTCAGAGAAAGAATTTTTCTTTATAAGGGTTATATCCCCATCTAATTTAACATTTTCCGGTTCCATATTGCTTTTTAACCTGATAATTACAGAATCGGTTTTTTTACTGAAGCTGATTGTATACCCTCCGCAGCGCTCATCACATTGTATAATTGTTGAGTCATATTCACCGGCAAAATATTTATACGATGATGAGCCGCTGGATAAATTAATAGAGTTAAAAAATTTTTTGAAGCTGTCGAACCATGCCCGGTTGTGGTATCATCTACATTCATTGGAATAATGGCACCTTCGCGAATAAAAAGAGGGTAATGATCCCGTGAATAATTTAAATTTATTGGTGGTGTGCCTCCCTCATAAACGTCATTTTCATTCCAATAATTAATCCATGATCCTGAAGGGAAATTGACATTTTTATTAAGACTATCTGACGCTTGTATAATAGCAGAAACAAATAAATTATCCCCAAGTAAATATCTAAAATCCCCGTTGTCATTCCATAAACTAGTATCAGGAGGAGAACCTCTTGTACCAAATGGTTGAATTATTGGAGTTTTATATTTATGTGCAACAATGTTATAACTATATTGATATGAACCAGTTCATGATGCAAGGCAGCATAATATTTATAAATTTTTACAGTGCTGTTAACCGGATTAAAAAGCCATGGCTGGTGGCAATCATTTCTTTGTCCTCCGTTTTCCATGAATGGAACAAGTGAACCTAACCCCAGCCCACCTCAGAAACAACGTCCATTTAGGGGTATCATTAAAATATCCACCTATATCAAAGCCAATAACAGCATAACCGGCATTTGCCGAAATAAAAACATTGCTAATTGCATGCTTTAATCCATCCCAGTGTATATATTGATCTCCTACCATTCCGGCAGTATTTACTGTGGCAGGTGCATACCAGCACATTGTGCCATGTTGATCACAATAAGGACGGGCCATTATCATGCCGTTATTAATTTTTTTACTCTTAATATAATTATACATTGTGTCATAATATGCTTCAGTATATTGTTTCTTTGTTTTGGGCCCCTCGCTAGTAGCTACCATTACATTATCCGGCAAGAAGATGGTAGCTTTCATCAACCTTCCAACCGTCAACTTCATTAATATCATCTTGATCCATCAAACCTTTCCAATAATTTACTGCTGTGGTATTAAAGAAATCAATTAGACTTGCATTTTTACTACCGTTCCACCACGAATAAGTGGCACCTCCATTAACAAAATAATTAGGTGGTATTTGATTATAGAGGCCACATTTTTTATCTATTAATCCTGTGATCCATAAAATTACATGAATATCTTGTGTATGTAAGTTATGGATAAAATTAAGTGGATTATTATATCTGGTCGGATTAAAAATAAAAGTATTATATCCATTATTAGTACTATCATTATAATTATTGCCTGTATATTGTCTCTCCCATGGACTATCAATAATATTTGCACCAACTGGTATACCATTACTTTTATATTGTGCAATTAATAAACTGTCAGATGTTTCTGTATTTGTTTGATCTTCCCACACCACAGGTTCAAATACCCACTTAGGCGAGATTGGCGGATTTTGTGCTAAGGTTTGATTTAATGAAATAAAGAAGAAAACTGTTAAATAAAATATAAGCTTTATCATACCCCATCCCGATTCCGGTTTTATTATATCCACCGATAATATAGACTAAAAACATTGTTGTCAATTGCCCTGGGAGAAGCTCAAATGAAATGAAGAGAGAACTATTCTTTATCCCGTTACAGAATGTTTCCCTCAAGGTACTATACAATAATAATCTGTTTTAATTTGAGAATCAATAGCTGCTTTTATTCTATTTACGGGGCAAATTGCAAATTGCTTCTACAATAATTTCGAGTTCTTTATTCTGAGTTCAAATGTTTTGCATTCGTTATTAAAAATGAAGAATTTAAGAACAATAGAATAACGAATTCAGAATTTAACCGAATATTAAATACATTTGTAAAATAGGATGAAATAATTTCTCTAATAGTCGACAAATTTTACAGCCCAGTTCGAAAAGTTCCCTAAACTAAAGCTCCATGAACCGCTTTAATTTAACTACTGAAGGTAGGCGGTTTTTAAGACTTTTCACATTACCCCTGAGACCTCCCTTTCACATACGCTCCACATACGCTCCACCTCCGAGTCACCTCTGGGGGCAAATTTCTTCTAAAATAATTTTTTAGGTGAAAATAAATTATATCCAAACTATGCATTAGAATCTGATTGATTTTTCGTCGTTCAGAACTCCACAGACTGCGTGAATAGTAATACTTAAATTACGCATAAACCCTTCGAGGTAAGGTGTAAAATATACGGAAAAAATAAAAATTTATAAGTCAATGATTTCGACTTCTTTATTCTCTGTTCAAATGTTCTGCATTCGTTATTAAAAATGAAGAATTAAGAACAATAGAATAACGAATTCAGAATTTCACCGAATATTAAATACAATTGTAAAATAGGATGAAATAATTTCTCGAATAGTCAACAAATTTTACGGCCCAGCTCGAAGGTTCCCTAAACTAAAGCTCCATGAACCGCTTTAATTTAACTACTGAAGGTAGGCGGTTTTTAAGATTTTTCACATAACCTCTGGAGATCTTCGTTTCACATACGCTCCACCTCCGAGTCACCTCCTAACCGCCTTCAGGTTAAGATTTGACTGCTGCGAAATTCCTAATGCGTAATTTGAGTTAAAATAAAAAAGCCGGAACGGATCCGGCTTTTAATCTTCATATTTTATTTTCTATTACTATGCTAAGGTTAACCTTCGAGCAGAGAGCAGCAACCTTCGGAGTTTTAAGAGGTAACCCGAAGGTTTTAACGAGGTTCACTTCAACAATATCATCTTCTTAGTTTGAACAAAATTATTTGTCTGTAATCTGTATATATATGTTCCGCTTGGTAAGTTACTTCCGTCAAAGGTTACACTGTGAAAGCCTGCCTCTACTGTCCCATTGACCAGACTCGCTACCTGCTGGCCTATTATATTATATACATTCAATACTACCCTCGATGCCTCAGGCAGGTTACACTTTATCTCCTTGTTGCAGGGTTGAACGGATTAGGATAATTCTGAAATAACGTATATTCTTTCGGCACTACTTCTACTTCCACCTCTTTTGAATATTCATACTTACCATCGTTATCTATCTGCTTTAACCTGTATATAAACTTCGTCCCTCCTGTTAAATTCTTATCTACATATGTATAATCTTTGGGTGAATTACTGTTACCATGTCCCTCTACAAAACCTACCTTCTCCCAACTGCTGACTCCTGATTTCTGACCTCTGACTTCTCTCTGAACTTCAAACCCATTGTTATTCACCTCGGTCGCCGTCTTCCAGCTTAAGTTTACATTGTTTAAATCTGCTGATGCTGTGAATGAGGAAAGTTCAACAGGGAGTGCTCCATCATCCGTATTGCTTGCGGTTACCGGGCTATATCCTGTTGAATTGTCGTCCTGATATTGTTGTCCAACCATCAATGATTGTTCAAAACTCAAACCCGCTGTTTGGCCTTGGTCTGCAATCTCAATTTTTACATGTAGTAATTGAGTGGATGATGTTGGAAGAGATGCTCCGCTCCCACTACTGCCTGTATAACTGACTTGAATAGACACCCGAGATGCGGTATTATCATTAAATAACAGGCGTATTGTAAGTCGCAGCTGAAATGAGTGTGCCTTTAGTTGCTGTAATCTTGCCAGAACCCTGAATAGAACTCCCAAATCCCGAAGTGTTATAATTAATATAGACCTGAGTATCACCAATCTTTGTGCTCCCTGTTCCACCTGCTATCATTACATCAAATTCTAGAAACTTCGGGGAAGTACCTGTTATGGTTCTGTTAGCAAAAGTAAAAGTAATACTTTCACCAAGAGTGGATGTCGTGGTAACAAGTATTAAAGCAAATAAGAGATAGAGTAATCTTTTATACAATGTTTTGGTCCTCATATGTTAGTCTTTCAAGAGGTTTTGTTCTCAAACTGTTTTTATAGTTTCTAATAAAACAGAAATATACTAAGATTTAAGGAACCTGTGTCCCAAGTCCTACATTAACACTCCAGTAACTGTTCTTGTCATTGTTTTGAACCTGGCCATTTAGGTTGAAATCAGCGCTTTGATAGCCTGACAAACCTACCTGAACTTGCCAATAAGAATTCTTATCACTATTCTGTATCTGACCATTCCCATCTGCATCTCCTGCCCACATTCCATATTTTGCGAGGAGTTCCACCTAAGTTTGCCATCGCATTTGTTCCATAGGCGCCACCTCCTGTAAAATCATATGTTAATGTATTGCCTCCGGTTAATGTCGCTGCGGTATTGGATATCACTGCAAGATGATTTCTATGCTTTACCACAATATAATAATTTGCTGCATACTGAACTCCATTTGAAGTTCCATATATAGTTCCATTAAAACTCACAGGGCTTGTGCCATCTATGTCAACAATTGTCCCGTCACTTTTAAGAAACGCTGCTCGTTGCCCGACAACTGTTGTTGCTGTGGATGCGCCTGCACCAGTACGAAGTTGCAATAACACCCAATCTACAATTGATGTATGAGCTGCAAAAAAACCAGTACCAACGGATTCTGTTCCCAGATAATTCCATGGAGATCCGCTGTAAGGTTGATTAGCAGCGCTTGATTGTAAATATCCGCCCGAATTCAATGTAGTGCTCATATAGGGAGTTGTGGTGCCTATATTTGGTCCCTGTAATATTACAGATGCACTTACATATAGTGGCGTTGTAGTAAAACTTCTTACTTCCGACCAACCGTAATTGGTAATTCTAACTCTCCAATAATATTGAGTTGCATAATCTAAATTCCAATCACTTAACGAATTTGTTGATGAAGAAATACTTGAATTATCATAAACAGTGGTTGCAAAATTACTGACAGTAGATACTTGTAATTCGTAAGTAAGTGTACCATTATCCGTTACTGCTTGCGGTGTATTCCAGCTTAAGGTAACATCTACGGATTGACCAGGCAAACCGTTATCAGGTCCGGCAAGAGTGGGCTGATAATAAGCCTGCATAACAGCGAACCAATGGTCTGCCATTTTATCGTAGCCGGTTTCTATTGGATGTAAATCAGAATAATCTGATGAGCCGGATGAATAAGAAAAATCATCAGGATAAATTAATTGAGGTGAGGATTGCATATCAACTTTTTGTACCCTCTTTTTTTCATCAGTTGTAAAACCACTAGAAGTATTAATAAATAGGGTATCTATAGAATTATTGAGATTAACTTCAGATACATGATTATTATGAATTATCCTTGCTAAAAACGTTTCACAATTTGAGTTAGAAACTAATATGTGATTTACAATAACGTCTTTTAACTGATGTGAAATTCTGTATGCTACATCTTTTCCACTACCCTCAAAATCTAAATCATTTGTTCCCATATGAAAAAGTACAATATCAGGTGTATTACTACTTAAATAGGTATCAATATTATCGAGCATGGTGGTTCTATTGAGATAAGAAGGAGGTCCAACTTCCATTCCACCATGTCCCTCATGATCTGGATCGAAGTTTGGATTGCCAGAATATGAAGTTCCGGAACTCTGAGTTCCAACAAAATTAAAATTATACCCTGCAGCTTCTAACAAATCAAATAACTTTGATCTATAACCAACCTGTTGTGGATCATCACCATCACCCTGGGTGATGGAATCACCTAAAGGCATTATTTTTATTGGAGTGCCAGATTGCACAGTCTTTTGATTAGTTTTAGATTTTTTAATTAGAGTCTGTTTAAAGATGCCAAATAATTTATTGCTAGTATCTGAAATCAATACATTAGAAATATCACTAATTCGAATTAAAACCTCGGCTATTTGAACATTGGGAACAGTCCAAGTATATTGACCCAGGGAAGCATCAACTGAAGCGACAACAGGATGCCAATTTATTCCACCGCTAAAAGAATATTCTATTTTTACTCTGGCTATATTACTACTCTGCCAT
>CAWIUG010000070.1:0-19680 GCA_963839165.1 uncultured Bacteroidota bacterium
ACTCTATAGCGTTATTTAAATCTGCCGATGATCCTAAATCATATATAATCGAAGGATGCAATAGATCAATCGGAAAAGTTATCTTTATGGCTAAAATTGAATTGTCTGGTAGGTATAAGGACATAACCTAATATTCGATTATATTGTTTGGAACAGGATCATATAACTTTACAAAATATTGTATATAAAGGACATTAAAAGATTGGGAATAATCTGTGACTTTTAATAAATTATTTTATACTTCATTTAAATTTAGTCCAGCACAGGATGCGTAATTGCTAAATATAGTTGCACAAATAAAAAAAATAAATTTCGCACAATTTCTAAGTTTTGTTGCATGTTTGTTCTACATTTATGTGGTCTTCCTTGGGGTATCAGGACCCAGATGGGGAGATGAATCTAAAGATCCGTATGAAATTGTAACCTCCAATCCGGTCAACCAGGTAGTTTACTCAGTCGTTTTTTTGCTTGCATTTATCTCGATATTACCACACTATAAAAAACTATATCATTGGGTCAATAATGAAAAGTACATAATATATTTTTTATTATGGTGTGGGCTTTCCATGATTTGGTCACAGGATGCTATTGTATCTTCTAAAAGATACATACAATACATTACAACTTCATTGGTTTTTATTTCATTATTTCTAAATTGGAAAGATACATCAATAATCTTCCAGATATTAAAAATCGTATTTCCTGTATATGTATTGTATAATTTCTATATGATTTTTACTAATTCGTTAGCGATTGACCCAGAGTTCCAAACATGGAGAGGAATACATGAAGGTAAAAACATTCTCGGTCAAACAGCAGTAATAAATATAATATTCTTTGCATATTGTTACTTTAAGTCAAATGAAGTTTTGAAAAAAGTATATTATTCTTTCTTTTTGAGCTTATCTGTAATTCTTTTACTTGGTTCAACCAGTGGCACCTCAATAATAAGTCTTTTACTAATCACAATTTTCTTTCTCTTAAAAAAATCGAATAATATTTTTTCACGAATAGGGCTAGGTAATAAAGTAATTTATGTTTTGCTTATTACCCTAATCCTTTTTGTTTTATCAATATTATTCTTATCACCTGAGACCGTAAATTTATTGTTTAATGAAATAGGAAAGGATCCGACTTTCACCGGAAGGACTGATCTATGGATCGATCTTTTAAAGCTTTCAGAGCATCATATTATTTTAGGATACGGCTATCAAGCTTTTTGGATACCTACTAGTACTCTGAATCTGCTTCTATTCCAGAAATATATTTGGCTACCAAATCAAGCCCATAATGGTTATATAGATATGATAGTCGAAATAGGTGTAATCGGATTATTTCTTTTTGTATTACTTTTATTTAGCTTAATCAAGAGACTGAAAATGAAGGATAATCTCATTTGGACAACCTATATTTCCTTTGCTTTATTATTGAACCTTCAGGAATCCACTTTTCTACGTCCGCATCATTTTACGAATGTTTTCTTTTTCTTGCATTTTGGGCTATATCATATAAATCAAATTTTACAAATTTAGATGAAGGAGAGGCTGATCAGAATGAAAAAACTATATCATAATCTGAGATTTAAAATTGAAAATGTTTTTTTTAAATACCCTTCGATATATAGAAAGCATCTAAGCCAAAAACTGGACTTGAATCAGAGTTATCTATCGGAGGTTGAAACAGTTGCAGTACTTAAAAACAAAAAAATTATTGAAAAATATACAGCTATCGTAAAAAGATTAGGTTTACCAGTTAGATCAGATCAATCTAAAAATTGGGATAGTCTCATAGCATACAAACAAATTGTTGAAAAATTTCCCAAGGATGCAAACATACTTGACGCGGGGGCAGAAGTATACTCATCCATTCTACCTTGGTTATTTCTTACAGGTTATCAGCATCTTTATGGGAATAACATTATTTTCAAAAATAGGTTTAAAAGAGGGACTATCTTATATGACTATGGTGATATTACAAAAACTGATTTTCCGTTAAATTTTTTTGATGCGATAACTTGTTTGAGTGTTGTTGAGCATGGAGTTGAACTGGATCAATTTTTTAAGGAAATGAGCCGATTACTTAAACCAGGCGGTATTTTAGTTCTCTCTACGGATTATTACGAAACTTCAATCGAGACAAAAGATAAGTTTGAATACGGACATCAAATCAAGATATTTAATAAAAATGATATAAGAGATATGATCAACCAGGCATCAAAAAATAACTTAAATTTGATCACTGATCAGGATTTAAATTGTGCAGAAAAACCTGTTCACTGGGAACGATTTGGCCTGGAGTACACATATGTGTGCTTGACCTTTGAAAAAATTTAAGGATGAAATTATATATTGATGTTGGTATCATTTCATACCTGTATATAGATAGCTGTGAACCATCTAGTACCTGTGTAGTTCTGCCTTAATCTTTCTTCGGAAGAAGGTGCTTCTAATTCTTTTTGCAAACCTTCGCTTGCTACACGAAGTGCCTGTCAAATATAAATTATTTATCAGGCTGTTTTAAACAGTTGAAAATTCAAATCATCTCGGATGGTGAAATCGAGTAGATGGAAACTCTCTTCAGGAGCAGGTAGTGCGTCTAAAACGGGTAAAAAAGTGACTTCAGCAGGCTTATTATATGGAGGTGAACCGTCCTCTGTATATTAGAGTATCAGGAATACTGGATTCCGCAGCTTGATGAAAAATTAGTCCACCAGAAGATGAAAATGGAGAAGTGAAGTCTACACTCCGGAAGAACTAGTCATAACCAAAAAGCGATGAGGATGATAATATTATAAATTGAGAGAGTAACGATTTTTTTTCGTTTCCTGTATGAAATTTTTCTCTTATTTAACTTATTTAGTTATAACTACTAAGCCTCTCCTCTGGTCATTTGATACTATTTGAGCAATATCATCTTTTTAACTGCCATATTATTTCCAGCTCTGATTTCTGAAAAATATATTCCACTTGGCAGATTGGATGCATTAAACTCAACATGATAATTCCCTTTTTTCATATCCTCTTTTACTAATGTTGTAACTTCCTTTCCAAGCACATCATATATTTTAAGTATCACAAAGTCATTCCCAGAAACCGAAAATTTAATTGTAGTGGTAGGATTAAAAGGATTTGGATAATTTTGTTCTAATAATAAAGTCAATGGATTTGAGATAATAACATCTATACTATTACTGTAAATGTAATCTCCATTAAAATCTACTTGTTGCAATCTGTAAGCATATAATCCATCCCTAACATTTCTATCTAAATAATTGTATGATTGAGGAATAGTTGTGGTTCCTTTACCAAGTACGGTTCCAATTGTAGAAAAGTCACGATCATTGATTTTTTTTCTTTGAACCAGAAACATATGATTATTTTTTTCTGTTGATGTTGACCAATTTAAACGAATGTCACTATCGTAACTATCTGCACTAAATGAGGTCAGTTCAACTGGATTAATATTTTCTCCCCAAAATTCTGCTTCATACAATCCCGCCCATTGGCTTTGATTATTGCTTAAAGAAACTAACTTTACGTATCTGCAATTTATTAGATCGAAATTAATAATTTGACCATTCAGTAGAACCTGACGTGATATTTTCTTCAATTGTAATCCAGGAATTTCCATCCAAAGAGTAATAGATCGAATACGTATAGATCCTGCCAGCATCCCATTCATAAAAAGAAAATCTTGTTTGTCCTAGTAGTTCGTTTTCTCCGAAATCAAAGATAATTTCATCAGGCATAGGGATAGATCCCCCCCACCTAGATTCCGGATCCATAGGTTGGGTTATTCCATCGATAGATTTTTGCGGGGTATAATTTTGATACCAGGAGTCAGCATACACACTGTCAACCTCCAGCATAGATTGCTGATTAGAATTAATATATTCATATGATGCACTATCCGCGAAAGGTGAAATAACATTTCCTGATAGATCTGTAACATTACTGATTTTAACTGTATATATAATATTCGGTAAATGCTGGGTAGTCAAGAGCGTTACCTCAGTACCAATTATTGTTGCGCTTAATATGTTCACGCCACTTGTAATAGTGTAGTTATCAATATTTTGTGCTGTATTTGTGTCCAATGGTTCTGTGAAATTAATTCTAAGTACTGTCGAATCAATAAGAAATGCATTAACAACCTCAGGGGGGGTAACATCATTACCCCCGCTTATGGTAGAAAAATTCCAGGTTGGTCCAATAGTAGTTGCTCCTTGATCATCTATTGCGACAATCTTCCAATAATATGTCAAATTGTTTTCCAATGTGCCTGGATCAAAACTAGTGGCCGTTTGATTACTAAATAACAATGAAGGAATCACCGTAGTTCCAAAATAAATATCAAAGGTAACTGGATCACTTTCAGGGTCAGAACAAATCCATGAAAGTATAATATCTGTAGGCTGATTTATCGACCCATTTGAGGGATTCGGATTACCTGGTTGATTTGGAGGATTATTACCTCCAGTTCCTTCAACATATTCATAGGCACCCATATCATAATTCTGTCCCTGAGGCCTGCTTATTCCCATTATATCTATATTATATGGATTCCCTGCCGTCATTCCTGCATCTAATGCTGGTGAATTCTCCTGTAATGAAAAATCCTTACTCCCTATGTTCTTAAACTTCGGGTCTGCATTCTTTCCGTGAATATCAAAACCTGCTGACTGCCATTGTGACCAGGTTTTAGATCCATTGTATCCACCTATCGCATTTGAATTTGGTGCATACAATGTATTATAATCTATACTGGGTGTACCGCTTCCTGTTCCAAAATATATTGGTGCTGTATTAGACATTGATACAAGAATATTGTTTTTTATGATGTTCCCCGGTGCAAAGTATTGTAGCCATATACAATTTCCAACCGATCCTTCTCCCTGATAAAATGTATTTCCGTAGGCTACTATGTGTCCGGTATATGAACTGCTTGTATTATTTACACCGATAGCTGATTTTGCATAAGGGAAATATGCTATGTTATTATAACAGTATAGGGTTATATTCGACGTGGTCATATATATCCCTTGCGCATTGTTGGTCTTGGTATCCAGATGCTGATAAAAATTACCATATGCATATACATCCCCCACCATATCATACATCTGGAATACATCGCAATGATCATCTGCATTGATGTTTCTAAGCGTGATATGGTTATACCTGAATGTATAATTGCTTCCATTGTATGCCTGCAGAAAATCCCCATTACCTCCAAATGAACCGCTATTGGGGGTGGGTGTTTGATCTGAGGTACAATACTCTATTATTACATTAGAACTGTTCCTGATCTTTAATACTTCTATCCCTTGTGTGTGGAAGAATCTACAGTGCGATACTAGTGCCTCTGAAGCTCCATCCATATCTATTCCCACATCTGACCAGTTCTTCATTTTCAGGTTTGATATAGTGATATAATCGTGTCCCTGTTCATCAATACAGTTTGACCTTGAATTCTGGCCATCAATTACCACTTCACCATTGTGTCCGGAGTCTATACCTTTGGTAATTACTATCCTGTTACCGTTTACACCACTCTTACCGATGTTCAGTGTTTCATTGTATACTGTTGAATCATTTCCCCCCGATATATATATAACATCCCCAGAATTTATACTTCCCCAGTTTATTGCACTGAAGCTTTCCCAGGCATTGCTCCAACTGCTTCCATTATTACTGCCTGATGCATTCTTGTCTACATAATGATTTGTTCCGTAGATGGGAATAGAAACTAAGGCAAAGATAATCAGGATGGTATACATCCTCAAAAGGTAATTCAAACGAATCTTCATAGCGGCTCCTCTAATTCACATATGTTTAAGCATTAAACGGATATAGCCAGGTGTAAAGCCTTCCCAACTTTACACCTGAATCCAGTATCAAATTATTTTATTAAAATCATCTTCCTCACTGAAGTGAACGATGGTGACTCTAGTCGATATATATATATGCCGGACGGTAAATCAGCTGCATTAAATTCTACAGCATAATTTCCGGCGGAATATTCTCTGTTAACGAGTTCGGTAACCAGCTCTCCGATAATATTATAAACGTTTAACCGGACATGCTGATCTGAAGGAATATTGAACTTAATTGAAGTTGTAGGGTTAAATGGATTCGGGTAATTTTGTTCGAGGCTAAAATCTGTAGGGATTCTGTCATTTAATTCATTATTGGTAGTATGATCCGGGCCCCATATTTCAGCTTCCCATAGGCCGGCCCATTCACTTTCATTATTACTCAAAGAAATTAATTTTACATAACGGGCTTCAACAGAATCAAACTGGTTTATCGTCCATTGTGAAGAAGAAGAAATCATATCGGTAAGGACTTCAGTCCAATTCAGTCCATCCACTGAAACCTGTACCGAAAAACGATATGTTCTACCCTGATCCCACCTGTAGAAAGAAAAGTGTGTTTCGTTTATTGTATTAATGGCATCAAGGTCAAAAACTATTGAATCGGGCATGGGCAAAACTCCAGCCCATCTTGATTCTGAGGTAGGATCCAAATATCCATCGATTGAATTATCCGGAATGTAATTCTGAAACCATTCTGCTGATGCATTACTAACGTTAATTTTACGCTTGCCGCCGCCGCCACCACTTACTTTTTGATATTGAAACGAATTGGCCTGAGAAGAAATAATATTTCCTGACAGATCCTTAACATTATTAACTGTAACAGTATAAACGGTATTAGGCGAATGAGAAGATGTGGCTAAACTAACAACTGTGCCGCCGTTTAATAAAGTAGCACTGTCAATTGATATACCCTTATCAATTGAGTAATTATTTGCAACCTCAGCAGAATTTTCATCTAATTCTTCGGAAAATGTTAACAAAACAATCCTATTCCCAGATAATGTAGCTCCCGTTAATTCAGGTGGGGTTGTATCATTAAAAAAACTGTACCCTGCTGTGTTCGCACCCGGATCTACTATATTGCCCGCAACGTCTTTTACATTAGTTACTGTTACGACGTAGCTCTGTCCGCTGGTATGTTGACTTGTTGTAAGCGTAACCTTTTTTCCATCTGTCGAGAGCGTTGCCCCACTTACCGTAATGCCATTAGTGATACTGTAATTCCCGGCAGTCTGTGCACTGTTTTGTTCCAATGCTTCAGAGAATGTTACGATAACCACTGTTGTTGCAGTTATTGAAGCACCAGTTACTTTAGGCGGTGTTGCATCACCCTGAAGCAGGTATTGGGCACTATTAGCATTCGGATTTATCAGGTTTCCCGCAAGGTCTTTTACACTGCTTACAGTTACAGTGTACTGCTGGTTAAAACTGTGTGTACTGGTGGTTAGTGTTACCTGGGTTCCGTTCATTACCGCACTGCTTACCGTCACTCCTCCGCTTATGCTGTAGTTTGCAGCATTCTGTGCTCCTGCTGCCTGAAGGGCCTCAGAGAAGCTCACAACCACTTTCGTCTGATTAGTTATAGACGCACCTGTAACCTCAGGCGGTGTTGTATCAGGATTCGGGTTTCCTCCATTATATTCATAGGCACCCATATCATAATTCTGTCCCTGAGGCCTGCTTATTCCCATTATATCTATATTATATGGATTCCCTGCCGTCATTCCTGCATCTAATGCTGGTGAATTCTCCTGTAATGAAAAATCCTTACTCCCTATGTTCTTAAACTTCGGGTCTGCATTCTTTCCGTGAATATCAAAACCTGCTGACTGCCATTGTGACCAGGTTTTAGATCCATTGTATCCACCTATCGCATTTGAATTTGGTGCATACAATGTATTATAATCTATACTGGGTGTACCGCTTCCTGTTCCAAAATATATTGGTGCTGTATTAGACATTGATACAAGAATATTGTTTTTTATGATGTTCCCCGGTGCAAAGTATTGTAGCCATATACAATTTCCAACCGATCCTTCTCCCTGATAAAATGTATTTCCGTAGGCTACTATGTGTCCGGTATATGAACTGCTTGTATTATTTACACCGATAGCTGATTTTGCATAAGGGAAATATGCTATGTTATTATAACAGTATAGGGTTATATTCGACGTGGTCATATATATCCCTTGCGCATTGTTGGTCTTGGTATCCAGATGCTGATAAAAATTACCATATGCATATACATCCCCCACCATATCATACATCTGGAATACATCGCAATGATCATCTGCATTGATGTTTCTAAGCGTGATATGGTTATACCTGAATGTATAATTGCTTCCATTGTATGCCTGCAGAAAATCCCCATTACCTCCAAATGAACCGCTATTGGGGGTGGGTGTTTGATCTGAGGTACAATACTCTATTATTACATTAGAACTGTTCCTGATCTTTAATACTTCTATCCCTTGTGTGTGGAAGAATCTACAGTGCGATACTAGTGCCTCTGAAGCTCCATCCATATCTATTCCCACATCTGACCAGTTCTTCATTTTCAGGTTTGATATAGTGATATAATCGTGTCCCTGTTCATCAATACAGTTTGACCTTGAATTCTGGCCATCAATTACCACTTCACCATTGTGTCCGGAGTCTATACCTTTGGTAATTACTATCCTGTTACCGTTTACACCACTCTTACCGATGTTCAGTGTTCCATTGTATACTGTTGAGTCATTTCCCCCCGATATGTATATTACATCCCCGGAACTTATACTTCCCCAGTTTATTGCACTGAAGCTTTCCCACGCATTACTCCAGCTGCTGCCGTTATTGCTGCCTGATGCATTCTTGTCTACATAATGATTTGTTCCGTAGATGGGAATTACTACAAAGAAAGTTAATAACAATACTAAAAAGGGTAGAATCTTCTTCATAAACCACTCCTTGCGTTAAGATTCATTCAAAAAAAGTCGATCCCTCTAAATATTGTTCCCGCATAAAGCCCTACCACCTCTTATATACCCCTTAGTTAGCACACTCTGGCAAAGAAACGCACAATTCCTGTACCAGTAGAATGCTTTATTTTTTCAATAAATCCCTTCCTATTTTTGGTTAAACTTAGATATCACAGGTAATTTTTACTTTTATTTGTATATAGTAAAAACCAGAGACGGCTTTGCCGTCCCTGGTTAAAGATCATTTTATTTCATCAACATCATTTTATGGGTAGCTGTAAATGACTGAGCTTCCATCCTGTAGATATAAACTCCCGATGGCAGGTTCGCAGCATTAAATTCAACCGAATGACTTCCCGCTGAATATTCTTTGTTTACAAGTTCAGTAACCAGCTCACCTATCGCATTATAGATGTCAATCTTAACATGCTGACCAGTTGGAACATTAAAATTGATTGTTGTAGTTGGGTTAAATGGATTCGGATAGTTTTGTTCAAGGCTAAAATCAGAGGGAACTTCTTTTCCACTCTCGAGTCCGGTTACCTTGGAAGGTCCATATACTTCAGCTTCCCATAATCCTGCAAACTGACTTTCATTAGAACTCAGGACCACAAGTTTAATATACCTTGCATCTACAGTTGTAAAATTATCAATCGACCATTTTATGGGTGCAGATGAACCATTAGAAACAACCTCTGTCCATTTTGCTCCGTCCGGTGAAGTTAACACTAAGTAAGTATAATTCCGCCCATCGTTCCATCGATAGAAGGAGAAGCGTACTTCATCAATTTTATTAACGCTGCCGATGTCAAAGGTAATTGAGTCTGGTAAGATTATAGCACCACCCCAGCGTGAATTTGACATTGGATCAGGATTTCCATCGATCGCTTTACCTGGAGAAAAATTCTGATCCCATCGTCCATCAGCCCCGATGATCGGGTCTTTTGCCTTTGGGATAACATGATATTCAACCTGATCTTTATCAGGATTAATTAAATTCCCAACTCTGTCTTTAACGTTATTAACAGTCAGTGTATACCACGACCCTATTTGGTGTTCACTGGTATTCAACATAACCTTCTGATTATTACTGTATACAACTACAGAGTTTACAGTAATACCATTGCTGATAGAATAATTGTTTTTATTTCCAATGCTTATTGAGTCCATTTCCTCTGAGAACATCACAATAACACTGGATGAATCTGACAATGAAGCTCCCACTAACTCAGGCGGGGTTGTATCATCAAAAAAACTGTACCCTGCCGTGTTCGCATTTGGATTTACAACATTACCTGCAAGGTCCTTTACATTATTTACTGTTACAATATAACTCTGACCGACAGTATGGTTACTAGTTGCTAATGTTACTCTTTTTCCATCTGTTGACAGTATTGCGCTACTTACTGTAATGCCGTTCGTTATACCATAATTTCCAGCAGTCTGTGCACTATTTTGTTCCAGTGCTTCTGAGAAAGTAATAATGACTGCGTTTACCGAATTTATTTCAGCACTTGTTACATCAGGCGGGGTTGTGTCAGGATTCGGGTTTCCTGTGGTAAATTCATAAGCACCCATATCATAATTCTGCCCCTGAGGCCTGCTTACTCCCATTATATCGACATTGAAGGGTGAGCCTGCTGCCAGCCCTGCATCCACTGACGGTGAGGTTTCCTGTAGAGTGAAATCTTTACTATTTATGCTTGTAAACTTCGGGTCTGCATTCTTTCCGTGAATATCAAAACCTGCTGACTGCCATTGTGACCAGGTTTTAGATCCATTGTATCCACCTATCGCATTTGAATTTGGTGCATACAATGTATTATAATCTATACTGGGTGTACCGCTTCCTGTTCCAAAATATATTGGTGCTGTATTAGACATTGATACAAGAATATTGTTTTTTATGATGTTCCCCGGTGCAAAGTATTGTAGCCATATACAATTTCCAACCGATCCTTCTCCCTGATAAAATGTATTTCCGTAGGCTACTATGTGTCCGGTATATGAACTGCTTGTATTATTTACACCGATAGCTGATTTTGCATAAGGGAAATATGCTATGTTATTATAACAGTATAGGGTTATATTCGACGTGGTCATATATATCCCTTGCGCATTGTTGGTCTTGGTATCCAGATGCTGATAAAAATTACCATATGCATATACATCCCCCACCATATCATACATCTGGAATACATCGCAATGATCATCTGCATTGATGTTTCTAAGCGTGATATGGTTATACCTGAATGTATAATTGCTTCCATTGTATGCCTGCAGAAAATCCCCATTACCTCCAAATGAACCGCTATTGGGGGTGGGTGTTTGATCTGAGGTACAATACTCTATTATTACATTAGAACTGTTCCTGATCTTTAATACTTCTATCCCTTGTGTGTGGAAGAATCTACAGTGCGATACTAGTGCCTCTGAAGCTCCATCCATATCTATTCCCACATCTGACCAGTTCTTCATTTTCAGGTTTGATATAGTGATATAATCGTGTCCCTGTTCATCAATACAGTTTGACCTTGAATTCTGGCCATCAATTACCACTTCACCATTGTGTCCGGGGTCTATACCTTTGGTAATTACTATCCTGTTACCGTTTACACCACTCTTACCGATGTTCAGTGTTCCATTGTATACTGTTGAGTCATTTCCTCCCGATATGTAGATTACATCCCCGGAACTTATACTGCTCCAGCTTATTGCACTGAAGCTTTCCCACGCATTACTCCAGCTGCTGCCGTTATTACTGCCTGATGCATTCTTGTCTACATAATGGTTAGCTGCAAAAACAGGAATTGTTAACCCCATCAGGATCAACATGAACATATAAATTTGCACCTTCTTCAACATAACCTCACTCCTTATTTATAGTTTAGCTTAACATTACACTATTTAGTTTGAACCAAGCTGAACAATCAGCCAGCCATTAAACCGGATATATTTGACTAGATTCCGAAGCAGAATCATTCAACCTATCCATTATTAATCAGCAGATTTTCTGCTGGTTAAAATCTTTTTATCAAACATCGACTCTGTTCCTGACAAGCACTTTTCTTTACAAGGTATGCTGCTTCCCAACAAAGTTTTTTGGCATTTGCATTTTGTCCGTTATTGAAACCTGAGTTATTATATGGAGCTTGTTCGTAAAGAAACATCCCCTCAGATATTTCTTTA
This sequence comes from uncultured Bacteroidota bacterium, assembly GCA_963839165.1. Lineage (GTDB taxonomy): Bacteria > Bacteroidota > Ignavibacteria > Ignavibacteriales > Ignavibacteriaceae > DATFVA01. Next base: position 12,028 of record CAWIUG010000070.1, read on the forward strand.
CACTCTATTTTCGAGGCAGTTTTTGCCTGAAAGAATATTTGCATAACGGAATGTCAAAACAATTGATTGATTAATTCTTCTGGTTCTTGGGTATATGTGGGGAATGAATTATCTATGATTTTGGATGAAAAATTAAGGGCCGCCAGGACGTTATTATCCTGTGAGTCCGCCTTGTATTTTCGCAATACAGTCAGAGATAATTTTAAGATTTGTAAATAAATAATTACAAGGTTTACCCTTAGGTAACTATTCAAGCCCACTCCTTAGTCTCAGAAGACTTTATAAAAACATCCGTTTATTACGGATTTTTTAGTTTACTTTTGTTCCACCCTCTGGAATATTCTCTCAACAAAAGCCTTCTAGAACTAAAGGGCTATTAACGTAGATTTAGAATATTAAATTCTAATTATTGGGATTGGATTATTATATGAAAAGGTGAAGCACAACACTCTCTCAATTATATAACCCGCTAAAGAACTATATTTGATTCCAGGTTTTCTTCCTGAAATTCTCTATGACAAACCTAAATAAAAATCCTGATGCCGTCAATACTAATTTTAGGTCAAGTCCCAAAATTTTCTTGAAGTAAATATGTGTTATAAATAAATATTTGACTTATGACACGTTTTTAGACATTTACCTGTTTTTAGTCCTTAACTTTTACCCTAATTTATTAAAATGATTATAATCTCATTATATAACAAAAGGATTTTGTAATTTTATTGATTATAAGTTTATTTATCCTGTTTTTTGGATTGGCACCTTTATTGGTTTTTGAATCACATCCTAACTAATTTCCGTATAATCATTTATTATTTCTTGCAAGTTTTTGAAAAACCTTAAATATGGACAGAGCTTTCAAAAAAAATTTTTTAAAGGGTTCTGCAGCAGCTTCAATCGGCCAAGTAGCTAGCATGGTGTTTCATTTTTTCAGCATAACTATGCTGGCTAGAACAATGCAAATCAAAGAATTTGGCTTTTATTCACTTATTCTAGCTATTGTGTACCTCTTTAACACAGTAGGAAGTTTTGGATTAGAAGTTACTTTAGTAAAATTTATAACAGCTGATGATGCAGACGATAGACAATTCACTTTGTTTCCTATATTATTATTAAAGCTAATTGTAACTTCATTCATCTGTATGATATTCTTTACTTTTAGCAATTTTATACTTCCATTATTTGATGTAAACCTTCAGGAATTTTCTCTTTATATAACTTTTTTAATTTTCCTTGGGTCTTTTAGAGACGTGTTTTATAATTTGCTTCAAGGTTTAAATCTTTTTAAGAAATACGCTTTTGTACAAACTATATCAGCCGCGGTAAGAGCGGGATTGATCGTTGTATTCATATTTTCCTCTATTCTAACCCTCGATAAGTTGATTGCTATAGAAATTTTCACAACTTCGCTATCTGTTATTGTCCTATTAGCATTGATTCCTTTTAAAGGCTTGCTTAAATTTTCTAAAGACTTTTTTATTTATAAGAGAATAATCAAGTTTGCATTGCCTGTGTATTTTAATAATTTATTTTCCATTATACATGGCAAATCTAATCTCTTCCTGATTGGTATATATTTGACTCCAGCCAGTGTAGCCTATTACGATGTTGCTTCAAAAATTCCCGAGGCATTAAGTAAACTATTCAATTCTTATATTATGGTATATTTTCCAAATTCAGCAAAATTACTTGCGAGGGGTGATAAAGACTCAGCAATAAACTTAATGAATACTTCAGTGAGTATCTTATCTATCCTACTAGGTTTTATGGCATTCCTTTCTTTTGGCTTTGGCAAAGATCTCGCTATTCTTTTATTCTCTGAGAAATATCAAGGTATCTCATTAGCATTTGCGCTTCTGATATTTAACTTTCAAATAAGATCATCCGCTACAATAATGGGTTACTCTATATTATCTGCGGGATATCCTGAAATTCCAATGAAAGTCAATATAATTACAAGTATAATTAGTTTGGGTGGAACTATGCTCTTTCTACCAACTGTGGGATACATCGGGGCAGTATACTCCCTTCTGCTTATGAATATTACCTCTCTTTTCCTTTACCAACATTATTTAAAAAAGCTTGAGTTCAACCTTGATTTAAAAAAACTTCTTCAGCCATTATTCATTTTAGTTATATTTGGTGGAATATTTTTCTTTCTTCCCGGAAGCAATTCTTTCATTATTCTGAAAATCGCAATAATACTTGTTTATATTAGTCTGAATTGGTTCTTAGTTGAAGAGGTAAAAACCTTGCTTAAAAATTTTAAAAAAATTATTCCAATATTTAAATAAAGTTTTTTTATGAACTCTATCTTAATTGACGCATTAATTGGAAATGATTATACTATATGTCTCGCGGATGCATTATTTACCCAAGGTATTAAAGTAACCCTGATAGTGCCTTCAAACAGGGTATTCAAAATAAATCATCATTTTGAATCTAAAAGATGGATGCCTTCAAAGGATAGAAGTGATAGCCATCTCTCAAAAATAATTAATTATCTTTGCTTTATCGTAAAAACCACCCTATTTATTTTCAAATATAAGAAAGGAATTATAGTTCATTTTCAGTTTTTTAGATTCAAGATCGATATTTTCTTCCTTCTTTTTTTAAGATTATGTAATATAAAGATCGTATATACTGCCCATAATGTTCTTCCTCATGAGCAGAAAAAGATAGATCAGATATTGTTTCGGATTCTATATAAGGGTGTTTGTAAAATTATCACTCATTCAGCTATCACAAAAAAGAGTTTAATTTCCAGATTTAATATCTCTCAAGATAAAGTTAGCATAATTCCTCATGGGAATTTTGATATTTATCTTCCTCAAAAGTTGATTTCAATGGAGGAAGCTCGAAAAGCATTGAATATAAATGTAAAAGCCAACGTCTTACTTTTCTTTGGTTATATAAGAGAATACAAAGGATTGGATTTGTTACTTGATGCATTCAACCTGCTTCTCAAAAAGAATGAAGATATCACTTTAGTGATAGCTGGTTTCCCAGCAACGAAGCAACTGTCTGAAAGATATACATATAGATTAAATAATTTTCCAAAACATAGTATCATCGCTAATTTAAATTTTATCCCGTCAGAAGATGTGGCAAAATATTTCCTAGCTGCAGATTATGTAATCCTCCCTTACAAAAAGATTGACCACAGCGGAATCGTACATTTAGCATATACATTTGGTAAACCAATTATTGCAACTCAGGTTGGAGATTTTGAGGAAACTATTGAAGAAGGGAGAACTGGTTTTTTAGTCAACTCCCAAAATGCAGAAGAGTTAGCCAACACGATTATTCATGCATTTAAAAATAAGTGTGATATCTCAAGGATGCATGAGTACATTTTAACTTTGAACAAGACAAAGTATTCCTGGGAGGAGATTGCTAAACAAACATTGGCTGTCTATAAAAGCCTTTTATAAATTTTTATGAACAGAAACTAAACTTATCGTTTTAAATGCAAGGAATAATTAGAATCAGTGGTGAACCTATTACACCTATCATATGACCTGAGACGAAGGAAGAATGCTCCGGTTACTTCTGCGGTTAAAGATGTTATTAACCAAACAGGAAAACTTGCAGAGGTTAAAACAATCGATCTGCTGCGTGTTCCCTCATTTAAAGAAGAGATGCTCGCCGTGGAAAATAAAAATCATTTACTTGTAAATTCTTTTGGACTTCCTTTAGGAATTTTCTTAATTTACAGTTTGAAAAGGGCTTATGGTAAAATTGTTGATGCTGAAAATAAGGGTATTATAGATATCAGCGAAACACACATTATCCATGCGCATAAAGTTACCTTTGAAGGATACATCGCGTACAAGCTTGCTCTCAGGTATAATTCAAAACTAATTTTAACCTTAAGACAGACAGATGCCTGGGTCTTCAAAACGAGACCTGATTTATTAAGACATTACAAACCTGTTATAGAAAGAAGCGATAAAATCATTTATTTAATGCCCCATATAAATAAGTTAATGGAAGAATACCTTGGCAAAGAATTTTTTTCAAGACATATGAAAGATAAATTGGAATTTATTCCTAATATTGTGGAAAGAATTATTGAGCCTGAACTTTTCCCTCCCCGGAACGGATATTATTGCACTGCTTTAAGGATGGACAAAAGATCTGTAAAGAGAAAAAATATTAAACGATTATTTAAAGCCATTAAACTTCTAAAGGATCCGGATTTTAAATTAATTGTAATAGGTGACGGCAGCTATTTTCCCAAGGTTAAACAATGGACGGAAGAATTTGGGATTACAAATAATATTATTCTCAAAGGCAGAATCCCTAATTCAGAAATGGATAAATTTTATTCTGCTTCAAAAGCTTTTATTATGCCAAGTTTAAGTGAATCGTTTGGAATGGTTTATGCCGAATCCCTTTTGAACGGAACCCCGATATTATACTCTAAAAATGCCATGGGGTTTGACGGGATATTTGAAAATGTGGGAGTAGGAGTAGATCCCCACTCCGTAGAATCCATTGCCGAAGGAATACGGAACCTTATTGATAACCATTCTTCATACAGACAACATATAAATGAATTACAGCAGAAGGGAGAATTCAGAATATTCTCTGCTGCTAATGTAAGTGAAAGATATTCAGAAATAATTAATTCTTTAATGAACTAAAGCTTAAAGGGTACAATAAATGGGTCTATCTTCTATCTCAGGAGTAATCAGCAGTGCATTTATTTGCAAACCAATTCCTGAAGTTTCAATAAAACTTTACAACACTGATAACCGGAATTCAGCTACTTTTAAATCCGATAACGAAGGCCGGTATCAATTTGATTCGGAAAAAGTACACAGGGTAGTGTTTGAAAAAACGGGATTTATTAAAAAAGAAATTATAGTAGGAAAATCATTTCCTAAAATCATACGTTTGCTTGAAGATGAGATTATAGGTTACCAGGATAGGCATAGTTTTAAGCCGGGGGAGGAAATAACAGCTTTTATTAGTTCCAGGGATAACTATAAAGCTGAATTATTAAGAAATGGACTTAAAGTTGAGAATGTTATGCAGATCGGCTCCTTCAAGGCGATACTTCAGGAAGTGCCCGACAGGTTTTTTGTGGATACAGGCCTAGAATGGCAGCCTGCTTTTCGTTACAGACTTCCTGAAGATCTTGATTCTGGTCTGTACACTCTTAAAGTTACTTCTCTCACTAATCCAAAGAATTTTTATAATCTCAGTTTCGTTGTATCTCCAAAACCTAAAGATTATGGCAAAAAAACCAAAGTTCTTGTTCTGGCTAGTACAAATAACTGGCAGACCTACAATATTTGGGGAGGCAGAAGTAGGTATAGGAATTTTGAGAGCGCACCTTCTGATTCGTCTGTTAAACAATACGTCAGATATATAGGTATTAAATTTCTGCCTGAGAGTATTAAAAAAAGACTCAGGGAAGTTATAAAGAAGAATATAATTATTTCTATAAAAGATCACCCGGATGCTGTACAGTTTAAGAAACTATCTATAAAAAGGCCTCATCCTAATTGCAGCATCAACAGCACAGATCCGAATCAGCAATTTACCAGTCACCTCGCTGAAGGTGAATGGAGGATTCTTGCCTGGCTTGAACGGGAAAATTATAGTTATGATATGATCAGTGGATTTGAGCTTCATAACAATCCGGAACTTCTACAGGAATACGATACTCTGATTCTCAGTACCCACTCTGAATATTGGAGTAAAGAAATGTTTGCCGGGTTAAAATCTTTTTTCAATAACGGCGGCAACATTCTTAACCTTTCCGGAAATTCTATTTACAGAGAAATTGAATACTTTGAAGATGGCAGTCTTAGATGTATAAGTTTGAAATTCGGTGAGACAACTGATGATGAAACCCAGGTAATTGGAGTACGTTTTGATATGAGCGGATATGGAACATGTGCTTCATATAAGGTTTTGGATCCTAATCATTGGACTTTCAAGAATACAAATCTGAAACTAAATGAAAATTTTGGACTTAAGTGTCTTAATAATCAGATGGATAATCTTCATCCTGATTTTATCAAAGATCCTGCCTCCAGACCCGGAATGGCAAGACTAAAAGGAAAAGGCGGTTCAGGATGGGAAACAGATAAACTTAGTTCTACCGCTCCCGCTGATATAAAACTGGTTGCAAAAGGTACCAACAAATTCAAAGGGGGTGCCGATATGATCGTAAGAGATTCAGACGGACAACATGGCTTATTATTTTCGGCATCATCCATAACATTCGGGGGTACTTTGCTCGTCGATGATAATTGTTCGACGATTGTCAAAAATGTGATCGAAAAGGTAAAAGTCAAGGAATTTCAAACCTAGATTTAAGATGAGGAATACTCCCCTGCAACTATTTTCGTTTAAATCCTCAAAAAAATCTGGCTTCCATTAATAAAAATCTAGGATTTAATGCCCGAGAATTTAAGGAAGAAAGAAATAGTTTTATTAACTCCAATGCGAGGAATAGCCGCTATTTTAGTAGTGTTATACCATACCAGATTGATGCTCCCGAACTTTAGCTATGGGTTTCTCTTCGAAAAAGGTTACCTCTGGGTGGATTTTTTCTTTATACTAAGCGGGTTTATTTATCCTATGTGTACAGAACTGAAATATTAAATAAGAGAAATTATAGAGGTTTTTTTTGGGCACGGTTCGGAAGAATTTACCCCATTCACATTTTTGTTCTGAGTCTATTTGTTCTTTTTGAAAGTTTAAGGTACTTCTACCCGACAAATTTTTCCCCTTTTTCTTTACCCGAAAAATCGGTTCACTCCTTGGTTGCTAATATCTTCCTTATCCATTCCTGGGGGATTTTTGATCATCTTACCTGGAATCATCCGTCATGGTCTATAAGTACTGAATGGGCTGCATACCTTTTATTTCCTTTTTTATGTGTGTTAACAAAAAATTGGAAAACCAAAACATACCTGATTTCCGGAATCATTTCTATTATTTTATTATTCACAATGAATAAACTAAATGGAAGTCTCGATTTAACTTATGATTACGGATTTTTCAGATGCTTTTGCGAATTTTTCCTAGGCACTTCTTTATATTATTTATACTTAAGAGAAAAAAGTCCACAGATTTTTCAGACAGATTCGTTTCTTCATCTTATACTTATAATCTTATTAGTATTCCTTGCATTATCAGTCAATGCTGAATATGATTTTCTTATAATAGTACTTCTTTTCAATATTAATATTATCACTTACTTCATACAATAAGGGCTATTTTAATAAATTCTTGGGAATAAATATGTGAAGAGGCTTGGAGATATTTCATATTCGATTTATTTAACTCATATTTTAATCCTTGAGTTATTTTTTGAGATAGGAAAAAAGATTTTCAAGTCCCCAACCTTTACTCTCAATTTTACACTTATTCAATCAAGTTTTTACACTATTTTTATTCTATGTGTAGTAATCCTTATTTTCATATCTTACATATACTTTTATTGAAATACCAGCCAGGGTATATTTAAAAAACAGGAAAATTAGTTCAACCATCGGGTGAACTGAATAAGAACAAAGCAACGTCTGCCAAACCATTCCTAATATCCTGACATTTTATATTTTTTTCGAATTTTTGATAATATCTGTCATCATTTATCAGTCTCTTACTGCCTCCGGGATTGCAGAGATA
>CAWIUG010000071.1:0-5601 GCA_963839165.1 uncultured Bacteroidota bacterium
GATCTTTTTCGTAATGCCATTAAATTGCGCTTGAAGTTAAAATAATGAATTTTAAGTTAAGCACTATCAGCGTTTTAATACAAACCAATTTGAACTAAGTTTATCTAAGATCTTATAGTCATTTTTTATTAGGCGATAATATTCGATTGTATCAAAATTCACATGAGTTATTTCGATGCTATCCGATAGGATAAAACTCAGCTCGTAATTTGCAAAATCATACCCTTCTGTGTAACTATACTCTAATCGCTTCTTTTCCGGATCATAATTCTCTGTTGAAACTGCTTTGATACCCAAATTTCGCATAATATCGAATTGAAATCTGGCATTCGGATGTTGTGTGAAAAATAATTCCTTTTCCCTATTAATCTTTAAATTTGGTACTACAAAATCACTCGAATCAGTAATAAGATTTCTATACATAAAATAATTTTCATTATCTCTTCTTACTATGTGATAACCAATAAATATTTTATAAACACTATCCTTTTTCAAATTACTATAAATATTTTTTAGTTCAACCTTGTTTACGGTTTGTCTCTTTGGCACGTCGCACGAAAATAAGGTTATCATAATTATGAGAATAAAATAATAAATTTTCATTTTTTTTCCGCTCCATTTCCTATCGCTCTCTGATCCGTAGGATCATCTGCTCTTTGATTAAAAACCCTTTCATATACTTGAGCAGCAAATTTTGCCATACTTGGAGTGTAACCTAATTTTCCCATAGTTTTTCCCCAATAGTAATTACCAAGATCAAAATTGTTATACCCAACCCCATCAATTACAGTTGCGTTATGTTTGAGGGACGGATCAATTTGGCTCATTTGATAAATGTAATCCATTTTTCCAAAATTTTGACTTTCAGATAGTGGGTATAATGGGGAATTTGCTCCCAATACCGCATTCACAGCAGCAAGGCCTTCACCAATCGGATTCTCACCAATGGAAATGCCTGTTAAATACATTCCATCAATATTCGTTTTTGGCTTGGCCTTCACCGAAGATAAAATTGATTCAGCATCAGTTTGGTCGTTAAAATTGAACCTAACGAGGTTTCCATTTTTATCATAGTAATAACCAACATGGTCACCTTTAGCTGATTTAGTTTGGTCGAGAAGATATTTCCCCTGATTATCAAAGTATAGTGTGTCTCTCCCATCTGGATCAATAATGCATAATGGATTGTTTGTCGCATAGCAATAAGTACTAATTCCTGGGTTTAAATCCGCCAGCGGATCAGGTGTTAACCATCTCCCAAGGTTACTGTCGTAATAGCGGGCACCGAAAGTAATCGTAACTTGTCTCTGTGTCACGTTCCTTGCCTGTGAACTTATATCTTTCTCCGCTGAGGCCTCCTGTTTCGTAGCTCCTCAGAATTCCTCCGAATGAATAATAATCCTGGGCATTTACAACATTTCCTGTTTCGTCAATTGTTATTCTGATGCTTCCAGGATGATCCTTAATATAGTAATACCTTGAATCTGTTCTTGAATAACTCCAGTATCCGGGGTTCTGGGACCTCGGATCCACAACCCAGATTGAATCCCAGTTAGCTTCAGCCCGTCTCAGAGAACCATTTCCGAATAGGTTGTAATATTTCGCCCCGCCGGTATTCATATCATATACTGCTAATTCTCTGCCTGTATTATCCCGTAGTCGAAATTCATTTGCTTTCAATGATTATTCCTGACTTGCATAACCAAATGCATCTTTCTTCAGCATAAGTCCTTTATTTCCACAGAGCTGGTTAAATACCATTATACGATAGTACTAACCCGCCCGAGTAAAATTATTGTTACAAGGGTTTCTATAATTGTGAAACTATAAATTTCATTCATCATATTTCTAATTATAAAATAGCTACGATATCACGATCTTTTATTTTTATAATTTGAACTACACTTAGTAGTAGCTTAACTATTCTCTCTCATAACAGGTTATATAAAATTCATCAAATGTCTCGCTTATTTTTTTTAGGACTGAATTTGTGAACTCAAAGTTGCATTGGTCATAATATTCTACAGTCATAAGCAATACTATCAGTTCACAACCTAAGTTTTTCAATTTTCTAATATGGGGTTGAATTAATTCAATAAAGTTTTGAATTAATTTTTCATAGTCCTCCTCAAAAATATTGTTTTGTCTGGGAAGTACTGTCACAGCTTTTTTATAACCATTTATTGTATTTGATTTCTTTTTTTCTATAACCGAACCGATAACCAATCCTGTATCGTTAATAATTTCTGCCTCAGAAAATTTAGTGCCCTTTAAGACACACTCTAATGTGATGTCAACCATTTTTTCCCTTACTTATATTGTTCAACATTTTCACCTGAATCCAATTCTTTCCCTTTGTTTTTTCCTTTAGTTGGAATATACTTGATATTTCCATCCGTGTCTATTTTTATATCAGGGTTTCCCGGAAGTAGATGTTTTATTTCTTTTAGTTTATCATGTGCTTCTTTGATAGGCACACCTAAAATCTTAGCGATTTGTTTAGCATTTTGCTTACTACTGGATGCAAATGTTTTTGGGATTTTGAATCCATCAGTATTTATTGGCTTTCCCCCAGTATTATTAACAAAAGTAGCATCCGTTGGTGAAATTGTTGTTTTATTAATTCCTTCACCTTGAGTTATTGGGAATGGAGTTAAAATTGGTCCATTTGACGATACCAAGGTTTCTGCACCATTAATTAAATTATTACCAACATATTTGATTGCCTCAGCTGTATTATTAGATCCCATCACTTCAAAAACCGCAGCAGTTGCAAGAAGGGCAGCACCAGCAGTTTCCAGAATAGCAAAAGCCGCAGCAGCCAATTCGGGTCCATTACCATCTGGATCAACCAACTTGAGTGGATTATCAAAGCAATAATTATACGGGCTCCATCCCGGATATTTATCCGCCAGCGGATCAGGGGTTAACCATCTTCCGAGATCGCTGTCGTAATATCTGGCACCTGGCGAAGCCATCCCTCCGGAGAAATAATCATAGCTTGTCTCTGTGTCACGTTCCTTGCCAGTGAACTTATATCTTTCATCATTCAATCCGCCTGTTATATAGCTCCTGAGAATCCCTCCAAACGAATAATAATCCTGCGCATTTACAACATTTCCTGTCTCGTCAATTGTAATCCTTATGCTTCCTAAATGATCCTTAATATAGTAATACCTGTAATCATTCCTGGAATATCTCCAGTAGCCGCTGCTCTCGTGGTTCGGATCGCTGACCCAAACAGAATCCCAATTTGCTTCAACCCGTCCCAGGGAACCATTCCCGAATAGGTTGTAATATTTCATCCTGACGGTATTCATATCATAAACACCAGTTCTCTGCCTGTGTTATCCCATAGCTGAAATTCATTTGCTCTCACTAATTATTTCCTGGCTTGCATAAACAAACGCTTCCTTCTTCAGCATAATTCCTTTATTCTCCCAGAGCTGATAAAATACCATAATACTCATACTACTAACCAATGGGATTCATTTAATTAACTTATTTCTATTTATGTAAAGTCCAACAATATCATTGGAGGAATATGTTGGCACTCTCAATGTGTCGGCGAAAACTATATATCGATTATAAGCAACAATGACTGGGTTTGCGCCTCGTATTTTGGGCTCAAGATATTTCAGCTGAGGCTTACATTCGAGCTTTGTTAATATGACGCTTCCTTCTTTGAGTTTTGAAGTCAATAGAGTGTCATTTACAATATTATTCTTTTCAGAAACAACAAACCAATAGGCACCTATAGTATCTTCCAAGGTTATAAAATTATAATTAAGAAAAGCATCGGTGGATATATTAACGATTTTAAATCTATCTGGGTTTAATTGCTTGATGAAAAACCTTGAATCGATTTGACCAAAAGTTGGAAGTATAATACTAAAATATATAAATAATATTTTATACATAATTTTCACTCCTTTATTATTACTTAAAAGCAGTACCATTCGGTCCCTGCACGCCCATCCATTTACCAGTTTTCAAATTTATAATGTCTTTTACCGAAGGCAAGGGTAACAAATTTAAAGCCTTCTGATGCGCAGCCATAAATCTAGCTTGAGTGTAAGCTCCTTTAAATGATTGACCACCTATATATGATTCTAGAATTTCGTGAAATACAGATTTACCAACCGATCCCCCGCCTACTTGATCAGTTAACTGAGCTCTGCTTATTATTAAATATTGACTCGTAACCGTTTTACCATCCTTCTGATAATTACCATCATACGAGCCAATACCCTTTTGTTGTCGAGACCCATCCCAGGATTGATAATATTCATCACGATCGGTATTCAGATGGACTTCAATATCTTCACTATCGATTGCTTCTAATAATTTTTCATCAGCCTCAGTTGATGCTTCTCCACTGGCAGATAATTTCCCAGATTCTTTATCTCTCGATATATTTAGGCTTGTTTCACTATCTAGAGCAGAAGTAGCAGCGTCAGCATCTTCACCTTCAATTATAACGTCGTCTTCCATTCCATTTGGGTCAATTCTTATTAAAGGATTATTTTTAACATAATTATATGGACTCCAACCAGGATATTCATCTGCCAGCGGATCAGGTGTTAACCATCTTCCAAGGTTACTGTCGTAATAGCGGGCACCGAAATAATCATAGTTTGTTTCTGTATCACGTTCCTTGCCCGTGAACTTATACCTTTCATCATTCAATCCGCCTGTTATATAGCTCCTGAGAATCCCTCCAAACGAATAATAATCCTGCGCATTTACAACATTTCCTGTCTCGTCAATTGTAATCCTTATGCTTCCTAAATGATCCTTAATATAGTAATACCTGTAATCATTCCTTGAATATCTCCAGTAGCCGCTGCTCTCGTGGTTCGGATCCTCAACCCAAACTGAATCCCAGTTAGCTTCAACCCGTCCCAGTGAACCATTCCCGAATAAATTAAAGTATTTCAATCTATCAGTATTCTTATCATATACAGCCAATTCCTTGCCCATATGATCACGTAAACAGAATTCATTTGCGCCCCCAAATATCTTTTTGCCGATCCTGTTTCCTGCTTCATCATAATAATAATAGCTCCTGTCTAAAACATTTCCGTATAAAATAGGAAGGTTCTGATAGTTATAGAGAATATTATAAACTTCTGTCACGGGATCTGAATGCAATCTTCCTTCTGTGTCGTAGGTAAATGCGTAATGGTTTGAACCTGTAATTAGGGTGTCCAGGATATTTGTATTTGCCTTATAAATATAATCAAGCACTGAAGCACCTTCTTTTTTATTGGTGATATTCCCATCTGCGTCGTATTCGTAGTGCTGATTATAATCGGGATGTCCTGCGCAGCTGGAACCCAATACACTTGACAATTGGTTATTGGAATAATAGTAATAATTGAAATCAATTGGACACCAATCGGAAACATTTTCGTAATTTAGGTTTTGCTCCTTGATATTTCCATTTTTATCATAGAATAATTCTTCAATAAATCTGTCATATGCCTGCATCACTCGTTGTTGGTTGACAACTGTATTTTTAATCATATTCACTCTTCCCCTATCATCATAAGCATAATTCAAACCTGTTGCCAAGGAAGTTATACCAGGGAACTGCTG
>CAWIUG010000072.1:0-12483 GCA_963839165.1 uncultured Bacteroidota bacterium
CCGGTGTGTTGATTATTACCGGCTGACCGGTAATTTTATTTTATCCTTCTCCGGGTATCAGCTGATACTATTTAAGGAGCATCAGTTTTTTTGTTTCAACCAGAGTTCCCGAAGTAAGCTTATACAGGTAAATGCCGCTGGAAAGAGCCGAAGCATTAAATTCAACGCTGTATCTGCCGGCCTGTTTAACTTCATTTACAATTACGGCCGCTTCCTGACCCAGCAGATCGTATACCTTCAGGGTAACAATTCCCTCATCGGGCACTGAATATTTGATCATGGTTGACGGGTTGAACGGATTCGGGTAGTTCTGTTCCAGCGAGAATTCAGCGGGAGCAGCAACCTCTGCCTCAATTTCATTTGAATACTTTGAACTTCCGTCAAAATCAATCTGCTTCAGCCTGTAGGTGTAATTGCCCGCCGCCAGGTTTTCGTCGGTATAACTATAGCGTTTCGAATCAGTTGTTGTTCCGAAACCGGGCACATATCCTGCCTTAAGGTATTCGCCGTTATCCGGCTTACGTTCAATCTCAAACCCGCGGTTGTTTGTTTCAGTAGCGGTTGTCCAGTTCAGCAATACATTCCCCTGCCCCGCCGAAACAGTAAATGATAAAAGCTCAACCGGGGTAATATCCGTGGCCAGTACCTTCACATTGTCAACTGCCCACCACCAGTCCCAGCCCGGCTGCAACGATTTGAATCTAAGTTCAAATGTCCGGAGAGCTGCTATTGCTGAAATATTATATGACTCGTGAGTATTTGTCACGTCATCAGAGTTAAAGGTTACTATGTTCTGCCAGGTTGTTCCTCCGTCGGTACTGACGTCGACGTATGCGAAGTCGGATGAACTGAGTGCATTCCAGTCATTATCCCACTCAAGAATAACGGTCTGATACTGCGAAGCATCGATAGGATCGGCAACTTCAGCAGTAGATAAAAGGGTGCTGCCGCTTCCGCATTCATCAGCATCAGCGGCAAGTACACCCCCGCAGGTACCGCACGGAAGCGTATAAGGATTCGGGTAAGGAGAATTGAATATCTCCCAGACGCAGGTACCGCCGTCATTAGCTATTGTCCACTTATCCGTACCGCTTTCGAAATCATCAAAAAATAAAGTGATCAGGCTTGGATCCTGTACCGTAGTAAAACTCCACACAGGCCCCGGCGAGCTGCAGGTATCGCCTATCTCAACAACCTGCCAGAAATAAGTTGTACTGTAAATCAGCGGTAAGGGTGTAACGTTCCAGCCGGATGCAAGCGAACCGCTCTGAACAAGTTCCATTGAACCCGGATCGGTACCAAAATAAAGTTCATTAGAAACAACATCAGCTCCATTGGTCCATGAAAGTCCGGCAAGGTCAGCAGAAACATCCGTTGATAAATTTGCCGGAACAGGATCAGAAGCCAATTCAACACCGCAGCCCCCGCCGCCGTATTCCACAGCTTCCCAGAAGCCGGTGTGATAAAAGCTTGTGCCGCTGTTATTACCGCCGGATGTAGAACAGCCGCCGTGTGTATGAACACCCAGGGCGAAGTGAGTATTCTCATCGATAACCGGACTGCCGGAATTTCCGCCCTCCGTATCTACAACATACCGCATCGTAGTTCCCGAGGATGCCGCGTTCGGTCCCGAGTTAGTCTGCAGGGTCTGGTTTGCGGTTCCGTCATCCACACCGCAGCCGGTAATTCTTATAGGATCAGCGGCAAGGTCCTGCACCAGAGTAAAATAAGCGCCCTGTTTTTCTTTCGGCATCAGGTTCGTAACCGGGTTCGGAAATACTTTACAGACGCCATAATCATTACCAATCCCGCCATTAACAAAAACCCGGCTCGACTGATCGATTGCGTACTGATCCTCCGGTCCCGGGTGATTTATCGTTCCGCTGGGATCAGACAAAGGAATATTAAACTCAAGGATAGTAGCTGTTGTAGCATCAAGGCAGTGGCCCACTGTAACGATGCTGCCGTTGGGAATGATCCAGCCTGTACAGCCTATCGACACTATTCTTCCCACTGCAGGATCGGTGGAAGGGATACGATCATCGGTAGGACCGCACTGGCTTTCCACAGGTGTAAACCCGTCCCCCACAACCAGTTCATCAACGCTAAAGGAAACATTCTGATCACCCGGCGCGGCATAGAGCTCTATCCTTACGGCATCGCCGTTAAAGAAAGCCGAGTAATTATACCACTGGCTTAGGGTAATCTGGTTATGTTTCTGCCATTTATCATCGTAAAGAGAAGTCATTATTATGTAGCTTTTCTTACCAAGGTTAAAGCTGCCGAAATGAACACTAAGCCACGGAGCCCCGGGAGCCGCAACAATGGCGCTGAAAACAAGCTTATCGCCGCCCTGATCGCCTGTGTACGAGCCCGAGCTCAGCTTATAAGTCTCCCTGTGAAGCGGAATTTCCTGCATCTGGGCAGGAATCCGTGAAGAGACAATTATAAAAAACAATACAAAGAGAAGCAGAGACCTTGTGAAGAGAAAAGAAGTAGATTTATCCATTATTCCACCTTAATTTATGAGGACTGGTTAATATATTCTTATGAGGAAATGATTTTTTTTCGTCTCACCCTACAATAATTTCCGACTATAATTCAACCTAACTAAATATTTTACCGTTATCAATATCCCGGTAAAAAATAGATCGAGATATACTTGAAGCTTGATAAAATACTTCGTCATTCATAAAATTAATCCACTGCTTAACCAGCATTAAAATTATGAAATAAATAATTATTTATTGTCGTGTTTTTATCAGATATTCTTATATAATATCCGGAGTTATTTTTTATATTTTTACAATATTATGACATTTAGCTAAAGCAAAACATTTATATTTATTTACAATCAATATATAGATGCGAACAGAGGGTAATATGAAAATCAGAATATACCGTGCTTATTACTCGGATGATGATAGGCTTGAAAATTCGATCAGATTTGTTACAGTAAATCCCGAATTAGCAGCTAAAAGATATTACGCTATATATCCGGTTGAATTCGAATCAAAGATTACCGTAGATAAGGATTGGGTATTCAAGGTAACTGACAGAAAAATATTCTCTTTATCAGAACTATTTCCTGAACAGATATTTAAGGATAGAGTCGGGATTAATTTGGAACAAAAAGATTTTGATTTTAATAGACTGGATGATTTTGCAAAGTCTGTATTTCTAACCATTAAAAGGCTCTTTCCCGAATGGTTAAAAGGCGTTAAGCATAGCAGCGAATGGTGGGAAGAAAGATTTGATATTGAATGGACCTCACCTTGCAATGGTGTTCCGGAAATATGGATATCAACGGGAGGGGGCGACTATTACGATCTGCAAATTGGATTTGGTGGTGCCCATATTCATATGGCTTATAATCATAGTGAGCTTAAAACAATAGAGAGTTGGATATTAAAAGCAAATTCAAGTTCACTTGTTTTTTTTAGGGTAACTGTCCACCTGGATTCAAAGTAAATTAATTTTTCGGCCCTGAGTGATTCAAGATATTCGTTCACTATTAAAGAAAAAGGGGTTAAGAAAAATATATTCCTGGCTTGGGACATATAATCACTCTATATTTTGACAAAAAATATCTGACATAGTTCTGTCATTTTCATCTTTGGAAAGAATTTCTTTATCAGTAAATTAAGTTAATTTCCTGATAGCGGCAATAAAAATTTTTAGATAAAAAATCCCGAAGCATTGTGCCGGTTTGTACTGCCGCTTATTAAAAGGTAAGTATAAAACACCTGAATATCCTTTTGTTTCCCGTTAAAAGCGGAGAGACAGGGATTACCTGCAGTGATACCTTAAGGGGGACCGATAAAGCAAAAAATGCCCTTGGAGCTAATCGCTCCCCGGTGTTTTCTATTTCCCTTTCACTTACAAAAACAAGTTTTTGACGTTTGCAGGGATTGCCACCGTCTTTTTCACAGGGGGATCGTCAAACTAATAAATGCCCCTGGGCGCTATAGTAATAAAAAAAGGGAAAGCATTTATGCCTTCCCTTATTAAAGGAATTCCAGAATGGTTCAAGGAAGATCTTCCTTATTTGAGTAATAACATCTTTTTTACTAAAATATTATTATCCGATTCTAATCTATAGTAATACGCACCGCTTGCAAAATCAGAAGCATTGAACTTAACCGTGTATTTGCCAGCTTTCTGATTTTCATTAACTAAATCCATTACCTTCTGACCGAGAATATTAAATACCGACAATGAGACGAGACCTTCATTTACAAGGGTGTAATTTATCTGAGTACCAGGATTAAACGGATTCGGATAATTCTGGCCGAGTGAAAACTGCAAAGGAACATCTACATCTATTTCCAGTACTTTTGAATATGATGAAGTTCCATTGAAATCTATTTGTTTTAACCTGTAGCAGTACCTTCCCTGAGTTACATCATTATCGGTAAACGAATATGCCTGCGGTTCAGTTGTAGTACCTTTTCCAATTACAAATCCAATCTTTATCCAGTTATTTGTTCCGGATCCTGATCTTTGAATTTCAAATCCCCTATTATTTGTTTCAGTGGCAGTTGACCAGTTCATCAGAACACTATTATTGGCAACATTCAAAGTAAAAGATTTCAATTCTACCGGTATACCGTCATTATTTAATCTTAAAATGGTTCCCGATTGTCCAACTGCATTGCCGTGATTAACGTCGGAGAAAGAAACGCATCTTAATAAATTCATAGAATGGCTGGGCTGATTTGTCCAGGTCTGGCCTCCGTCCGTAGTCTGCACAAGCACACCGACATCTCCCACAGCAGTTCCGTTATCAGCGTCGGTGAAACAAACTGATCTGAATGACAAACTCCCTGTAGAATGATTGCTCCAGGTTGCTCCTGCATCAGTTGTTTTCAGTATAGTACCTCCGCCGCCTACTACAGTTCCGGTGTTAACATCGATAAAATCAACTGAATTAAGAGCAATTGAAGTACCACTTGACTGATTGTTCCAGGTTTGTCCGCCATCGGTTGTATGAATTATTACACCGCCTTCTCCAACAGCGGTACCGTTATCAGCATCCACAAAAGATATTCCCCACAAATTTGTACCGGTTCCTCCGGGTTGTCCTGTCCATGTGACCCCGCCATTTGTTGTATGCAGTATTGTTCCCGCAGTACCTACGGCCCAACCGGTATTAGCATCTATGCAGCAAACGTAATATAAAGGATTTGAAACCCCGCTGACCTGATTATTCCATACTGCTCCACCGTCAGTTGTTCGGATAATTGTTCCCATATCACCAACTGCGGTACCATTATTATCGTCCGCAAATGAAACGGAATAAAGTATGCTGGAAGTGCTGCTTGTTTGTTGATTCCAGGTTGATCCGCCGTCGGTTGTATGAAGAACGATTCCGTTAGTTCCGACTGCCGTTCCAATTAACTGAGACGGAATTGAAACTCCGATCAGTTCATTTGTAGGGCCCGTTTCCTGGCTGGACCATGTCGCACCTCCGTCAGTAGTGCGAATAATAGTTCCCTGCAAACCGACAGCAGTTCCCGTATTCGAATCCGTAAATGAATTACTCAGCAGCCATTGCGGTGTACCGCTATTCTGATTGATCCAGGAGTTTCCGCCATCGGTAGTACGTAAAATAATACCATCTTTTCCAACAACTGTTCCGATATCAGCACTAACAAGCGACACTGAATATAAAAAATTTGTAGTGCCGCTAGACTGGCTGACCCAGTTGGTCCCTCCGTCCGTTGTATGAACTATAGTTCCGTTGTCACCAACCGCAGCGCCGTTATCTGCATCGGAAAAACTGACTTTATAAAGCATGTCTACAGTACCGCTTGATTGGGGCGTCCATGTTGTGCCGCCGTCAGTTGTATGAACTATAGTTCCAACCATACCCACAGCAGTACCATAATTTACATCGGAAAAATCAACGTTGATAAGCCAGTTTGATGTTCCGCTGGTTTGAGGCGTCCATGTATCACCGCCATTGGTAGTTCGTAAGATTAAACCCGACATCCCGACTATTGTACCATGATCTGCATCAGAAAGGCATACCCCTAATAAATAATTTGTTGTACCGCTGTTCTGTGAAATCCACGTATTACCCCCGTCGGTTGTATGAACAACTGTTCCCTGTTCGCCAACGGCAGTGCCGTTATCTGCATCAGCAAAACTAACAGCATACAGCCATTTAGTCGTTCCGCTTGACTGAACGGTCCAATTTCCGCCTCCATTGGTTGTATGAACAATTATCCCGGCTCCACCTACAATCGTACCATTATCCGCATCCGTAAAACAAACAGCATCATTCTCATTTCCTTCAGGTAAGGGATTCTGCCAAAACCAACCCGATTGAGCAGAGGCGACACCAGATGAAATAAGTACAGTCACGATTAAAAAAATAAAAATTCTCCCAATATTCCTTAAAGCACAGAATAAATTTTTCATTTCTCTAATCTCCTTATATTAAATAATTAATTAGTGAATTAATCGATCAGTTAACTTTTACAGAATATTTTTCTTACAGACTATGCCAGGAATAAGGAATAAGAACAAACTATGCGACAACAGGCAGCTATCACAACCAGCATCATAGTATCTTATAGTTTTTTTAATTTTTTAAATTCTCTTACCGATAAACCTTTTTCCCAGTAGGCTTCAAAAACAGCTTTCTGGGCTTTTGCAAAACTGGGATGATCAACAATTATTGTAGTGATACTCGGTTCCAATGATACTCTATCATTTAAACCAAGCATTGTAATAGTTTCATCGCTAATAAGCAGCTTCATGGGAAGTTCCTCAACTATTTTTACTTTTTCTCCTATCTTCTGATATTCTTCGGCAACTTCGGCTATATAATTAAATTCCTCTTTGTTCCGGGAGTGACCGTATTCATATATCCCTCTTAACTGAATCTTCTTATCAGCCATTTCTTTCTCATTTTCCTTATTATCAGTAATTTTAGGTAAGGTATAAGGCGGTTTGGAAAATGCCAATATTTCTCTTTTAGTATTTTTCTGAATATTAAACCATCTTTGCCGAATATGCCCCAAATCTGTCAATACCTCGATATAATCCATCGGGCCTTTATCATTCTGATTTTTCATGTGTATGGAAGCTAATTCTTTTTGAACGGAAACGGCTACATCCTTCATGATATCAACCGCAGTTTTTTTCTTCAGTTCCATTTCATCTTCGAAGTGAATGATAACATTCTGCAGTGCTACTTCGGGTTTAATTCCCTTAAATACTTTTAAACCGTTTCTATAACTTTCGTTGCAGACTCCTTTTCGAACCAGGCCCTGAAGAATGTCATAAATTTTTGTTCGTGTTATAGTAGTAATCTTAGCTAATTCGGGTGCTGTGAAATCTTTTTTTTGCAGAAGGGCCATATACACTTCAGCTTCGCGGAGAGTTAATCCTATTTGCTGTAATTTATTTATCAGTTCCATATATCTCCTTTTGATTTGTATCCCGTACGGTAAGGGTTGTATCCCTTACAAAGGGGATACATTTAAACTAAATACATTAATAATTAAATGCAAATTGGATTTGTAGTGCTCTCAGCTGCTGTAATAACTAGTTTAGAATGAGTCATTGCCCTCTTTTTATTCCCCTTCGTTTTCAAAAATGCGTAATCGTATTTTTAGGAATGATACTAATATGATGCAATTGAAGCAATTATGAACCGATTGAGCCCATTATGAGCCCTTTCAGCAATGTGAAGATCTCTTTTTAGCCAACTAATCACCAGGATCGCCAGGTAAATCCATCATAGATATGGAACATTATCTTTTTTGGCGGGGCAGGCTGTTTCGGTTAACTTGTAAAGGGTAGTTATATAAAATAATATTGTTGCAAGCTGCGCTTACGAGAAAATTAAGCATCCCGGCGAGTCGGGACTAAATCATTGTAGTTGTTTTTTAAGCGGCAATTATGTCCCGCCAAAGGCACGCCAAAGGCGGACTAAAAAAATAAAATTTCTTGTAATATTTCGGAGATTCTTGTTACTAATATATTAGAACCAGGAGATAACAATTTTCAATATGCAGAATCAAACAGAACCAGACTTTATAAAGTTACTTGAAGAAAATAAGAATAGAATATACAGAATATGTAAGATCTATGCGGTTTCGCCAATAGAGCCTCAAGACCTTTTCCAGGAAGTGGTAATCCAGGTATGGAAATCACTGCCTACTTTTAAAGGCAAATCCAGCATAAGTACCTGGATATATAAAATTGCACTAAATGTTTGTTATAGTTCAAAAATGAAGTTCGACAAAAGCAACAAAAACACAATTCGTTTAGAATCCATCCATTTTATGCTACCAGAAATAACTGTTGATAAAAGTCAGCAGGAAAAATTTGAAGCCCTAAAAGATTGTATTTCTTCATTGAATGAAAAAGAAAGGGCTGTCATCATACTTTATTTAGACGAATTGCCATATAAAGAAATAGCATTAATTACCGGATTGAGGGAGAATCATATAGCAGTTAAAATGAAAAGAATCAGGAATATTTTATTAGAATGTATAACTCATAAACTAAAATATTGAGGAAAAGAAATTATGAAAGAAGAAATAAATGATTTATGGCAAGAGCTAAAAGACGTATGGGAAAAATCTTCTCAGACCGAAAAAATCAATTTTCAGATGTCAAGCTTAATTGTCGAATTAAAAAGCAAAGTAAGCCAATTCGAAAAAGACTCTATAAAAATGGATATAAAAACGATTAAGAAATTAACAAGTCAATTTGAAAAAGATTCCATCACCAAGGACATCAGAAAAATTACTTCATCAATAAAGAAAATTATTCAACATTTTAAAATGAAAAAATAATGGCGGATCACAATAAAGATTATAACCCGCGACTCAACACGACCGCGCCGCCAGAGCCGGGAAATCCGGGGCGCCACTTATCGGAACGCCGTTCCAAAAAGTCTCCAGGTTCTATCTTAGAAGAACCATCTTTTTCGTCTGTATAAAATTTCCTGCTCTTAATTGATAAAGTAAAGTCCGCTTGAAAACCTGCTTGCATTGATATTCAATACTATATGTTCCTGCAGTTTCGTACTGATTTACCAGTACCGCTACTTCTCTTCCCAATAGTCTACTGAAGAAGTATCATTTTCCGGGTTTGAACGAATGAACCTGCCTTCATTTGATAAAAATAAACCCCGCTCGGCAATTCAATCGCATTAAATTCAACTGTGTAATTTCCCGGATCCCTTTCTTCATTCAGGATAGTCTTTACCATTTCACCGAGACTGTTGAAAACATCTATCCTTACATTTGATTTGTCCTTTAATCCGTATGCTATAGTTGTAGTCGGATTAAAGGGGTTTGGGAAATTTTGTGTAAGTATATATTTCTCAGGCGCAGAAAGTTCAGCAACAATGGCGTTGCTGTACTCGAATGTACCGTCCAGATCTGTTTGTTTCAATCTGTAGCTGTATGATCCCGTCGTCAGGTTTTCATTTGTGAATGAGTAGCTCTTTCTTTCTGTCGTCGTCCCGAATCCGGGTACAAATCCAATTTCTTTCCATCTTTCATCAAGAGAAGTTTTTCTTTCTACAGCAAAACCGGAATTGTTTGTCTCCGTTGCCGTCGACCAGTTCAATATCACCGAATTTCCATCGGCTGATGCTGTAAAAGATGTCAGCTCTACGGGTATCATCGCTAATGCAAGTAAATAGGCTTCATAAGCATCTATCCTGCCCGCGCCATATCTCGGATCTTTTCCGGGAGCTCCTTTTTCCACCGCAGTTGTCTGCATGATCATACTTACATCCGCGGGTGTGAGAGCCGGATTTACAGAAAGCAGCAGTGCGGAAGTACCCCCTACATGAGGAGTAGCTCCGGATGTACCGCTGAAGGATGAATACCCTCCGCCGATATTAGTTGAAACTGTCCCGTTACCCGGGGCACTCACATCGGGCTTCAAAAGTCCCATTGAACCCGGTGAAGTTTCAAAAGGATAATCCTGGTATTCGGAGGGCATAGCATAGGGATAAGAAGGATGAATCGATTGAATATCTTCCCACGCAGCCGGACCGTACGGTGAACTTCCTGCAATCACATCAGTGCCGGCGTCCACGTTGCCTGCACCCAGAACGGAACTCAATCCTCCTAAAAGCGTTTGATCAGGATGTATCCACGAAGGAGGACAGTTGCCTGGAGCTGATATGTTGTAGGGAATTGGAGCGCTGCCTAAATTACCTCCGTCATTACTGGTCGAGTTGGTATGTACAATTCCCGCAGCAAGTTCAATATCCGTCATTTGTCTGAACATCGGGTAGTTAGGTTGAGGACTGAAATACCATTTATAGCTATATGAACTTGTAGTGATATCAACTCCCTTATCTACAGCATATTGCTGAGCCAGCCAGTAATCAGCTTCGCCACCAGGTACAAAGTTCATTAATTTAGCTCTTGGTGCTACTCCCGTCTGCATTCCGTTTGTACCGTCACCGCATACTATTCCCGAGGTGTGGGTGCCATGTCCGTCCTGGTCGTTTATGTTGTTATTATTATTCGCAAAATTCCAGCCGATGAGATCATCAACATACCCGTTGCCGTCATCATCAACACCGTTTATATCTCCCGGATCAAATACCCAGATTGATCCGTTAAATTCAATAGTATGCCCGTCATTATCTGCATCTTCACCGGGGTTGTTCCAGATATTGTGAATCAAATCAGGATGATCCCAGTCGCAGCCGGTGTCGATATTCGCAACTATTATTCCCTGACCGCTGTCTCCTTCAACCCATACAGCCGGCGCATTTATTAATACGAGACCCGGCTGGGGTGCAGGAACATCGCCCGGTAATACCACGTGAGATTCTCCGACCGGATCTTTTAACATGTCTCTGTCATATGAGGGATTGTATCTTATTTCTGATATTTCATTAAAATTTTCTGCTAAATCATAGATAACTTTGGGAACAGCTGAAAAGACGATAGTATTTGCGGCCCAAAGGATATCGATCCTGCTTACAGAATTTTGCTGTTTTTCATTCTCGAGATAAGTGCGGACAGCCTGCTGTTTTTGGTACGCAAATTCTTTCAGGATCCTCACAACTTCTTTCTGTTTTTCCTTTTGCGGAAGGAAATAAGTTTGTTCCCTCAGGTCATCGAATGAATACTGATCACGCAGCGTAGCATAAACATCTATCATTTCGTTAGCCGGTGCATCAAGTAAAACCGTCTGCAGATACGGATGAATTGCTGACTTATCCTGAGCGCTTGATTCAACCGGCAGAAGAAGAACGAACATTAAGAGAAGAATATCGGCAAGAAAATTTTTCATAACTACTCCCATAGAATTACGAAATTATACTTGTTATAGTAACTATGAAGATAAATGATATTGCCTAGTATGGCAAGAAAATTATTTATTTTCTAAATTATTTTTGAAGGTGAAACATCTGAAGGCAAATGGATTCACCTTTCGTTGCCAGAGGGCAGCACTTCAATTTCGTTAGTTTCCAGTGAACAATTTGCACCTTCCGGAAGTGTGAAGGGCTTTGGCTATTCGTTTGGCTCAAAATGGTGCTGATATACTTTTACATTACCATAACGAATCTTCAAAAGCTGACGTAACTGTTGTTAAACTGTAATGCTTCAGATGAAAATCCCGAACTGCAAATGCAAAAAATGAAAAATTTCTGCAGGATCTGATTTGCTATTATTCTTTTAATTTTCAGAAATCGGATTAAAACTGACTTACGTCAAGGTTTTCGCAATCCCGCCCGATTAAATTTATCTCGAATTTCAAAAATATCTTATAATAAATTTCAAGGAGAGAATTATGAACACCAGGGTTAAATTGCCGCACTTGCTTTTATTTTTATCATTCTTACTCATTTTTAGCGGAAATATTCTTGCCCACTGTGATTCTATGGAGGGTCCGGTTGTCAAAGCATCCCGGCAGGCTTTAGAAACGGGAAATATTAATTATGTTTTGATATGGGTCAGGCAGGAAGATGAAGCGGAGGTAAGAGGAATTTTTGTAAAAGTAACCAAAGTTAGAACCCTCAGTCAGGAGGCAAAGGATCTGGCAGATTTGTACTTCTTCGAATCGGTAGTTAGAATACACCGGATGGGTGAGGGAGTAAGTTATACAGGCCTGAAACCGGTTGATTATGAGCCTGCTGCAGGAATCGAGGCTGCCGACATTGCCATCAGGGAAAATTCAATTACCGGTATCCTGGATAATGTTGCTGAAGAATACCATTCTGAACTGAAAGCATCGTTTAATGAACTTCAGTCAAAAAGCAATTACGGAGTAGATGATTTAACAGCCGGAAGAGAATACGTAGAGGCCTATGTTCATTTTATCCATTATGTTGAGGCACTGTTTAGCGGTCAACCTGTCAGGGATGAGCATAAGTCATAATCCTTGATGGCATACTTTACCAACCCATTTTTGGTATCGAACCACATATATCCCAGGTAATCCTGCAGAATACAGGTAACGCTGTTTTTTGACAGCGCTCATTTT
>CAWIUG010000073.1:0-10403 GCA_963839165.1 uncultured Bacteroidota bacterium
GTTTCGATTTTTCCTGCTCGTCGATGGTTAGCGAAGATAATTCCCTTTGGCGAAATCTTGCCATCAACTAGCTCTAAAGCCAGGTATGGTTCCGACCTCACCTCTTCAGCAACATTATCAGCAAGAAGCACAGCATATTTCCAATCAAGTTTGAGAGTTGAGTCTAACGGGTAATTTTTAAATTTTTTTGTAGGTAGGATCAAAGTCATGGTTCCAAGATTCACCATCTCCCGACTTCTCCCAATATCCTTCAATGATTTTTTTGTCATTGCTAATCTTTCCGGTAAATCGCTGAATAAAACCGGGAGAATTGCGCCATATATTCCATATACCGTTTTCAAAACTCATCTCATAGACACGGGAAGACTTTTTGTTATCAAGGTAGAGTACTTTGTAACTCTGTGAATCTTCGTCGTGCCCAATAAACCAGGTAGCCCAGGTCTTTTCTTTCTTTATACCCTGTCGCAGAATCAAAAAGTCCCCTTCTTCAAACCACTCAAAAGAGGCTGTGCCTTCAATAATGGTTTTTAAATCGGGAAGGAAGGATGCATTAGACAGCTCCATTTCCCAGGTACCAATTAGTTCCTTAAGATCCTGCAGTGCAGGATTGATGTTGTTGTTGTCCATAATCTCCACAATTGTTATTATTTTTTATCTCCTCTAAAAATCCACTGGATGCCGTATTTATCATAAAACTGCCCGTAAAGCCCAAATGGCAATTCGTGCAGCTCCTGCAACCTTTCATTATTATCGCCATCTTTGAGCTTGTCAAAGATCATTTTCAAATCATCATACTGCTTTCCAATGACAAATATTGCGGACGTATTACCCTGGATAGGATTAAATTCAGGAGATGCCATCCAGTCAGTCGCTGATATTTCAATATCACCGCTTTTTAAATGTGCATTGATTATCCGGTTATGCTTTTCCTGAGGAAGCATGTCTTTCATGGGAGAATCGCCAAGTCGGGTTAAGGTCAGATCGCCGCCGAGACATTTGTGATAAAAAGTCATTGCTTCCGCACAATTTCCATCGAACAGTAGAAATGGAATGCATCGTAACCCTTGTGCGATTTGGTTTCTTTTTTTCATTTTATTTCCTCCTTATCCTCCAACAGTACCGGCATAGATAAGTTCCTTAATATCTTTCAGTGCCGGATTGCTGGTGTGATTGACCAGGATGTACCTGATTAAAAAAAATCCTTATTAAATTCTTCTTTAACAGCAAATTTTTTAAGCTCCGACTGTTCCCGTCTTTACTTTTCCGGCCCGCTTATAATTAACCATAATAACGCCGTTTGGAGTAACGGTACTCTGTACTATTGTAAAAGCTGCAGGAATTGCGCCATCCTGAAAGAGCTTTTTCCCGGTGCCAAGCGTCAACGGATAAGTATTGAGCCAGAGTTCGTCTACTAAATCATGTTTCAGCAGTAACTGAATCAGCTCACTGCTTCCCCAAACCTTTATATCAGAACCTTCCCCTTTTTTGAGTTTTTTGATATCTGCCAAACTTTTCAGGAAAACAGTGTTTTCCCAGTCTGACGCTGACCTTGTGTCAGACAAAACGTATTTAGTAACCTCATTTATACCTGGCCAGCCGGCTGCATGTTCAGGCCAATAGCTCTCAAAAATATCAAAAGTTTTCCTGCCCAGCAGAAGATCCGCCGCTTTCATCTGTTTTTTCCAGACCTTGCCGGAAGCATCGGAGGCATAATGTGCAGTCCAGCCGCCGTATTTAAATCCTTGTGAGGCGTCTTCTTTAGATCCGCCGGGTGCCTGCATTACCCCATCTAAAGTTATCATTGATATGACAATTATTTTTCTCATTTAATTTTCCTCGATTATTTTTTTCAAAAATTTATGTTGAATTATTTATATACCCGGAGATTTTGCTGCATGCCGTGGTAAGATTGGCTTTACTTTCCACCGCATATAAGCAACAAAGGTGATAACTATAAACAGAACAATCGTATAGATTGCGCTGCTGGTTTCACCCCGGAGTGAATGATGAACAGTAGCACTGGCTATTAGAATCATTAGTCCTGCTAAAGTCAGCGGAAGGAGCCAGGTATAAATACGCAGCAGACCAGGCAGGATTAAACCAGCAACAGCAAGTAATTCAACTATGCCAATGAAGTACCGTAACCCGACTCCAAGAGTGGCATTCATTATTTCAATATATTCTTCAGGAGGAAATAGCATAATCAAACCATGCTGCAGGAATTGAGCAGCCAGTAATACCTGAAGAATCCAAAGTATGATGTTCATTCTTTTGCCTTTCAGTTTATTATTTTTTCAAAAACATTCTCAAATCCGAATATGAAAGCAGTATTAGTCAGGTATTTCCGGTTCAACGAGTTTAGCTAATTGATCAATTGATTCCTGCCAGCCGAGATAACAAAGTTCCGCAGGAATTACATCAGGGACACCCTCCTGCACAATCGCAACATCTGATCCGCAGGAAACCGGATTGATTGTAATGGAAGTAATCATTTCCCCAGGTAAATTCGGATCATCAAACTGATCTGAATAGCGAATATATTCACCGGGTTTTAATTCCAGATATTTACCTCCGAAGGAATTACTTTTGCCCGATGAAAAGTTTGTAAATGACATTTTATATGTACCACCGACCTTGGCCTCCAAATGATGTACTTTGCAGGTAAATCCATTAGGGGGCAGCCATTTTGCCTGGGCATCAGCATCAAGAAAAGCACGATAAATCTTTTCCGGTGCAGCTTTAAAGACTCTGTGAAGTGATATAGTTGACATAGTTGTTATCCTTTATTTTAATGAATAATTAAATTGATATTTGAATTCTTTTCACAATTTCCTGAATCTTAATTATAATAGTACAAAACAGAGACGAAGCCCGAAAGGTGCACTTACGGCGAATTAAGGGGTTGAATGCGACAACAGGTACGGAATCTATCGCTCATCATCCCATTCAGCTAAGCTGCCTTTATTTAATGCCTGAGATTTTATTCCTGAGTAGTATTTATGATAACTTAATGAGACTGGAAGTCCAATAAAAAACATTAAAAATAATACACCAAGCAGCACTCCCCTGAATGTAAGCGGATGTTGAGGAGTGTTAGAGAGCGGGATTACGATTAAATTCATTACCAGCCAAACCAGTATTCCATATAACAGTCCGAAGATATATTTATAGCCGGAAGGAAGCTTAACCTTCATAAAAATGAAAAAGAAAATGGCCGTCCATATAAGTGCAATGGAATAATGGAATAATACTCCCGCCGCAATCATCTCCGCCCCGCCCGAGTAAGCCTCATCCCCAAATACGCCGCTTGCAATAAATCTAAAAACTCTGCCGGGACTTATATTGAATTGTAGATATGTATTAATTATAGCAGAAAGGATATCCAATGTGCCGGCGAGAAATGCCGTCCATAGAATTATTTTAATTACTTTTTGGGTAAAAACATTTTTTGATGTAACGTTGCTGTTCATAATTTTAAGCCTTAATTATTTGACAGATTTTTTTCCCTGGAGACTCCGCCCCACAGCTGCGCTTAACTCTTTGCAATAATCAGCCCCCAAACAAGCAGACAAATAATAACAGCATGATAAATAATATCAGGCAGCGTACGCGGACCAATACCAATAATGATTGTGAATACACCAACTAATGTTCCGAATAAGGCAAAGGCTTGAGCAATAAGACTAATTGTATTCATCTTTGCCGGATAAATCATAGTCAGCACCAATCCGATTAATAGAACCAACCCGATAATCCCCTCAGGAATACGTGCTTTAGTATGCTCATACCCCTGAATTAAAAATCCAAAATGAATTGACGATGCAGCTAAAAAACTAACTGCTTCAACAATCAAAAATATTCGTAACATAAAAGCTCCGTCTAATTAATCACAATAAAACACTTTCACTGCATAAACTTCTTTTGTAATTCCTATTATTTCAGCCGTAACACCACTCCTTGTAAGATGTAGAAACCATTTCATAGCTAAGACTTTATTTCCTTATTTAAAAACTCAATTATTGCGCCGTTAACTTCTTCGGTTCTTTCCTGCTGAAGATAATGTCCGCACCCCGGCAGGATAATAGTCTCTCTTAAATTGGGCAGTGCATTTTTCATAGTTTCAAAATCACCATATTTAACTGCGGCTTCTTCACCGCCCCCGATAAATAAAATGGGTTGAGTTATTATATTTTTATTCGAAGGATCCTTTGAATAAGTTTCTTTCAGCAATGGATAATCTTCCTTTATATTGCGGTAGAAATTCAAAGTTCCTGTTAAGCCTGTTTTCGTGTAGGCATCAGCATAATAATTAATATCTTCCTTTGTAAGCCAGCCGGGTAAAGCTGCAGGTTCGGGAAAACCATCCAGTAATTTTGCATCTGCAGGTTTACCAGCAAATATTTTATCAACTGTTCCTTGGGGTGCATCACCGGAAAAACCATACAGAAAAAGCCTGTAAAACCTTTGCGGATCTTCTTCAAATTCAGCTTCAGCAGCCCCGGGCTTTTGAAAATATCCCATAAAGCTGAATTTATCCTTAAAGAAATTTTTCATCTTGTCAGGATCCCTTGGTTCCGGATAAAACGGGATACTTAAGACAATGAGAGCTTTTATGGATTCAGGATAAAGCAAAGGCAATAACCATGTTAAATTAGCCCCCCAATCATGCCCCATTACAACAACTTCTTTTTCACCAAGTTGATCAATCAATGCTTTTATATCCTCAGCATGCTGAAATAAGCTGTAATCACGAATGTTATCAGTAACTTCAGATTTACCGTGTCCTCTTAAATCCGGGGCAACAGCATGATAGCCTGCATCAGCCAAAGCGGCAAGCTGAAGACGCCAAGAGTACCAAAGTTCAAATGCACCGTGTATCATTATAATCAAAGGTCCTCTGCCAGCTTCTGCGTAATGATATTTAATTCCATTTACGGATGTATAATTATGCTTTATTTTCACATCATTACTAATTTCTTTATACTTTTTCATAATAGTTCCCTCACAGATTAAATAACTTATAGTTTCTGATTATTTTACTACCTCATAGTGCAGTTGAATAGTATTAGAATTTAACCTTGTCACATCTAATAGATTCAGTTTAGTTTCAAACTCAGAATTGCTGAATAAAAGCAATCCTTTTCCGAAGAATACCGGTTCCACAACCAAATGAACCTCATCAACTAATCCTGAGCCAATAAATTCACTTATGACAATGGAACCGCCGATTATGACCGCCTCCGTATGTCCCTTTTTTTCAAGCAGCGAAATTATCTCAACGGGTGATTGGTTTGTAAATACTACGGTTTTATCAGCCGGTATTTGCTGCACGTCAGACGTCAGTACGATTGTTGTCCCTTCATCTTTTAGCGGCAGATCATCAGGAGCCAGGATATTATAAGTTGTTTTGCCCATGATTACTGCCTTTTTTTCCCGGCATATTTTCACAAAACCTTTACCATATTCCTGGGACAGCCAATCAGGCACGTTCCGTGAATTTGAAATCATTCCATTTGCAGAAATTGCGATATAGATACTAATCTTCATATTACTTCCACGATCATTTAATTGATTTTTAATTTAGTTACTTACTGATGACAGCCAAAATCAGGAATACCAGACCAAGCAGCTGCAGAACATTTCTGATTATTGTCCATTTCTCCCAAAGCTTTGCTCTACTGATCAGGTCCTGAGAAGCAGGTATATCCTCAGGCGTTTCAGAGAAAGCAATAATTTCCTTAGCAAAATATTTAACAGTTGATACTACAATTAATATATAAGCGGCAATCGAGAGCAGCAAATAAGTACGTACAGAGACATCTTCCCAGTTCAATATTAATGCTATGAAGAAACTCAAAAGAAAAAGAACCTGCAGAGGGATATGTATTTTCTTTGCTTTCGGCGTATGTTCCCTTATATAAGCAAAAGAAGCCGGCGGGTCTGAGAACCAGTCCGGCATATTTACAAATCGTTCATACAAACCCGCAAGAAATATTATTCCCATTAAAATTGCTGCGATTATTAAAATAATATTTTCCATTTCATTATCTCATTTTTGTTGCTACCAGTTAAGCCCCTTAAACATTGGAGAATTCTGCCATTCTTCTTCACTCATTCCTGAATGCTGCGAGATCATATACTCCGCATCTTTGCCTATAGGGACTTTGAAATTAGTCTCGGGATCTTCCATTTTATCAGCAATAATTCCTGCAATTTCAGAGGGTTCCGGCCGTTTATCATTTTTTAAGTATTCGTCAAACCGTAACTTCATCTGCTTATCCAATGGCTGATATTCAGGCGATGTAAAATGCTTTTGCTTCACCGGCATATCAGTTTTAATAGAGCCGGACTCTATCAATATCACTTTTATTCCAAAATGCTTTAATTCAAAATGCAAAGCTTCACTCATCATTGCCAATGCAGCTTTAGCAGACGAATAAGATCCTCCATACGGAGGTGCAAACCTATCGGCTGCAGAGGAAATGTTTACAATTATCCCTCCCCCCTTTTCCCGCATTCCCGGAAGAAATGTTTTAATGAGCTTTAAGGGACCAATTACATTTGTTTCATATTCTTTTTTAATTTCTTCTATCGGGATACTTTCAAGCGGACCCGCAACAGTGTAGGCGGCATTATTAATCAGAATATCTATACCGCCGCAATCGGCGGCAGCTTTTGTTATTTGCTCATCATTGGTTACATCCAGAGAAATTGTTTTTAGAACATTCAGATCCTTTAAGTCATTTATTTTTCTTGCTGCAGCTATTACAGCATAATTCCTTTCAGACAATTCTATTGCCAGGGCCCGTCCCAGTCCTCTTGATGTACCTGTTATTAATATCTTTTTCACACCAAAACCTTATTATTTATCGGTATTACAAGAAATATTTCCTTAATAATATGAAAAAACATAATTGAAATTATTATCTTATAACGAGCCATTATCTGATAAAACAACCGTGCCATTATTTTATATCACATTATGTCAAAACAGATAGATGAAATACCTTTAGTTGCATTTAAGATAAATTACTTATCAGAAATCCCTTTATATGAACAGCTATATGGTTTAATCAGAAAATCAATCCGTGAGGGAAAATTCTCATTCGGGCAAAAACTTCCAGGAACACGGACTTTAGCTGCCGAATTAAATATCTCCCGTCACACAGTAGCAGCCGCATTTCAGCAGTTATTACTGGAAGGATACATCAATGGAAAACCAGGATCCGGCTCTTATGTAAGTGAAATACCGGATAAAAAATTACACGCAAAAGAGAGTGCCCCAGCCAAAATATCAGAGAAAAAAATATTTTCGAAGATCAGCGGCCAAATGGAGTCAATGAATCATTACCGCAAAGCTATAGCTCCACAAAAAATAATTCCGTTTCAAACAAGCGTACCCTCCCTGGATGATTTTCCAATTAAAACGTGGCTGAAGTTAATTAACCAGACATCGCAAATCTATTCGAGTGTTCACTTGAGATACAGTGATGCGGCTGGATACCAACCATTAAGGGGAGAAATTGCAAAATATTTAAGGACGTACAGAGCTGTAAATTGTGAAACCGACCAGGTAATTATAGTAAACGGTTCACAACAAGGACTGGATATAATCGTAAGGGCTTTAGTTGATAAAGATGATAAGGTTGTAATTGAAGACCCCGGATATTTCGGAATCAAATTTGCGCTGAAATTTTCTCAGGCAAAAGTTTGTCCTGCCCCGGTGGATTCAGATGGAATTGACATCGGATATATATTAAAGAATTATTCAAAACCTAAATTAATTTATACAACTCCTTCGCACCAATATCCAACCGGTGCAGTTATGGGAGATGAGAGAAGAAGAGAACTTTTACAATTTGCAAAGAAAAATAACTGCCTGATAATTGAAGATGATTATGATAGTGAATTCCGTTATGCCGGCAGTCCGCTTCCATCATTACAGGGAATGGACAAAAATAATTCGGTCATTTATTCAGGTACATTCAGCAAGGTGCTGTTCCCAGGACTCCGGTTAGGCTATTTAGTTGTTACTGATCCGGGGCTGTATGAACTACTTGCTGCCGCCAAGCTGATGACGGACATTCAAAACCCGGTATTTGAACAAATTATAACTTACCTTTTTTTAAGAGATGGTCACTTCACAAAACATATCAGAAGAATGAGAGTACTTTATAAAAAAAGACAGGATATTTTAATAAATGAAATCAAAAAAGAATTAGGCGGTTTAATTAATGTTGAAGACTCCCCGGCGGGTATGCACATCATCGGCTGGCTTCCAAAACATTCAGATGATAAGAAAATTGCTGAAGAGGCCAAAAAAAATAATATTACCGTCGTCCCAATGTCACGTTCTTCAATTAGATTTTTCAAAGATCCCGCAATAATGCTCGGGTACACATCATTTGATAAAAAGGATATTCAGAAGGGAGTAAAAAAGCTAAAGGAAATATTAACAAGGTAGTAATGCATTGCAAGATTACAGGTTACAAACGTGGATAAGTATGGAATCGCGGAGAAGAGTGATTGGGTGATTGAGGGATTGGATGATTGAGTGATTGGATGATTGGCTGATTGGGTGATTGGCTGATTGGCTGATTGGAAAGTATCCTCTGTAAGATTTTTTTTCAAAATAATTCAAGGAACACTATAAATTATTGAACAATTTACTTGTTTTCGGTGGCTTCGATATCCCGCGTTGAAAACTTATAAGAATGTGCGCGGGATTTCGAGGACTCAACAGCCCGCCCGAATGTTGATTCGCAAGCAAAGCTATTTCTTTATCACTCAGTTTTTCTTTTTCCACATTTGATATAAATAAATTCCAACCCAACAAAAATAAATGCTTCTTACTCGGGTTCATTCTTTTATCTCTATTGTTTCTAAGGTTACGTCGCCTTTTCTCTGCAATGCTATCATCCACAGGTATAGCAACTAATCGTACAGGGATTTTTTCTGCTTCACCTGCAAAGACTTCTATATCAAGATTACCGCGCTTTTTCAGCATTTTTGCTAATCAATCGGTTTTTCTTCTTCTGAATATATATTTATATCTTTTCTTAGCCTGCTGATAAAATATATTTTTTGCTCTATGAGCCTCTTGAATACTTTCAGGACAAAATATCCCAAGTCTCTTATAACTAAGTCTCCTGCTTTGGCAATATCTATTATATTCCCTGAATAACCTTGATCATTGTTTCTGAAATTTGTTATCTCAAATCTTAAAAATCTTCTCTTCAGGATATCATATATATACTCTGTATTTTCAATATCGCATATTCTTTTCCCTTGTGGTTCCTGTTACCCGGATATTCCTTACTGAATTTGTTGTCCAACTGTATTGTTGTACTATCCTCTATTAGAATGCCCTTAAATTGTTTTAACTTACCTGAAATATTATTCTTTACTTTTGACTTAAGCGATTCTTCCATTATCGCCTTTAGCAGACTATTCAGAAATACTAATCGTGATTCTGTCATCCTCTTACAAACTGCTTGTTTTGATACCGTGGAATTTATCATTAATCCTAACTGATTTGCCCAATTGGTATATTATATGAATGACATTATAAATGCTTTTGGTTTTACGCCTATGCGCTAAAATCAGGATATTCGTCTCGCCAATCGGCGGGATTTTCGACTCCGGCGCGATTTTTTAGGTCAAGATATTTATCTCAAGCAATGTGGCTAAAGCCTGGATTTTTGTTGATGGTCCAGGTCCGTTGGCTAAAGCCGAACGGTAAATTAGTTGCCGGCTGGCCGAGCTAAGACTGTATGGGTGTATGGTACGAATCAAGACAAAAGTAAGAAGTAAAAAGTGTACCCCAATATTTATCTGAGCTCTTTAAGTTTACGAACATATCTTTTATTATTGAATTCTTTGCCATGTTCATAACAGGGAAAAACTCCTCAGTAAGTATCAAAGCAATTTTATGGATTGCCTCCAGGTGGGAATCACCTCTTGCCGTCAATTTATTATAAGTGAACCTCACCTGTTCGGGGTCACGTATATTGATCTGATTCATTATTACTGTATCGAAGACAATATGCAGGAAAGGATCGAACTCATCCACTTCAGGAGTAAATTTATAGTCAAAATCAGTTGATTCCCAGAAATGATACCATTCTTTATGCAAAGCCATCAGTTCTGCAATAGTACTCTCCTCTTCTTCAAGCGCCTCTTTAGCTTTGTACTTCTGCCAGATTTCGTAATAATGTTTACGGTTTTCAAAATTTAAAGATTCTGCGTTAAAATTTTCCATATTTTTCTCCTGCAAAAACTTAATACAGCAATTATTTAATTTTTGCAACCAAATGCAAGCATCATTTTTTTTATTTGTTTTCAGCGACCAGATAATAGATATTTATTTCTTTGATAACCGGTTTCAATTCCCTATAACTAAC
>CAWIUG010000074.1:0-9475 GCA_963839165.1 uncultured Bacteroidota bacterium
AACTGTTTAAACAGCAGAACCCGGAACCATTATCAGAGAATGAGACTAATCCTTAAAATCGATAAAGAGCCAATTTTTTTATTTTGAAATAATATTTTCATTTTTTAACTTTGTTTACCAAAGTAAACATATGTATACAATAGTAAACAAAAATGATTTTTAATAGAACATTAGATCATATCTTTTCTTCATTCAGCAGCATAGCAGTACTCAGAGTTTTACAACATATTAACAAAGGATTAACCGGAAGAGAGATCAGCCGCAACGCCGGCATTTCACCACGTTCTGCTTTAAAGGCTCTTACAAATCTCGAAAACTTTAAAATTGTAAACAGGACAATCGGAGGAAGAGATCATCTGTTTATCCTCAACAGGAATCACTACCTTGTTAATAATGGTATCCTCCCACTGTTAAAATCAGAAACAAATTATCTTCCGGAAATCCTCTCACTAATAAAGAGAAAACTCTCAAAAAAAACAGCAAGTATTATTTTATTCGGCAGTGTTGTCAGGAAAGAGGAAGAAGTTCAAAGTGATCTTGATATTTGTCTTGTCATTCCAAATAAGTCAATTCAATCGGAGGTTGAAAAAATCAGGAAAGAACTATTTGATATTATTTCAGAGAAATATGCAACATCACTTGCAGTTATTATTTTTTCAAAGGATGAATTCAGAAAAAGAGGTTTAAGAAACCAGTCGCCTGTTAATAATATAATTAAAGAAGGCGATGTAATTTTTGGAAAATCAATAAAACTATTACTCTATGGTGCGTAAAAGTAACCGGGTTGAAATTAGCAGATCGGAATTTAAAAAATTTATAGATGTAGCCCGAAATTTTTCTGAAGGGGGACAAGTTGCATATGAATTCGAATATTATAATGCTGCCGGAGTTCTTATCGTTCATGCGGCTATTGCACTTGCCGATTCTTTAACAATTAAATCAGGTGGAGTAAAATGTAAAGGGGAAAATCATTATGAGGTATTAAATCTGATAAAGGAAAAATTCCCGGATGATGCAGAACGTAAAATAGCCCTTAACCATTTGGAAGCGATTATTTCACATAAAAATTCCGTTTCCTATTCGGGAGATTTGTATACAAAAAAAGACCTTGAGAAGCTATTTAATCATTTTCATCGATTTTCAATCTGGGCTAATAAAATTCTTAAGTAAACCCTTTCCAATAGGCTTATTCAAGGTTTTATGCTTTTCGAAAAATACTGTGTTTATCAGTCTTACTACAATCCCTAAAATGATAGTGAATTCGAAATACTTTTTGACTAAGTTTGTTCTATATTAAAGGAGTCGAGTTTGAATTGTCCTTTTTGCAATAACCCGCTGGTCATCCTCGAACTGAACCAGGTAGAGATAGATTACTGTACAAACTGTCATGGTATCTGGCTTGACAACGGAGAACTGGAACTACTGATGCAGGATTCTGAGAAAAAAACTGAGCTTCTTAATTCCTTTTCTGTAAATAAGAATTCAGGTGAAAGGACCCTTAAATGTCCTATCTGCAGGAAGAAAATGGAAAAATTTAACTGCGGTACAGGGAACAAAGTACTGCTTGACAAATGTATAAAAGAACATGGCATCTGGTTCAATGAAGGAGAACTTGAACAGGTTGTGGAAATGGGAGGACTTGATAAGCAGGATAAGATCATAAATCTGCTGAAAGCAATGTTTGCTCATAAATTAAATAATTAATGAGGTTAAAATGGTTACAGGAATAATTGTCTTAGTATTGATTGTAATCGGAGTTCTGTATTTTGTCGGAAATTACAATTCACTTGTAGGATTAAGGAACCAGGTTAAGAATGCCTGGGCGCAGATTGACGTTCAGCTCAAACGACGTCATGATTTAATACCCAACCTGATCGAGACCGTAAAAGGTTATATGAACCATGAGAGGGCGACGCTGGAAAATATAACAAATGCAAGAAGCCAGGCGGTAAGTGCTCAGGGTGTCTCGGAGAAAGCAAAAGCAGAAGCCCGGCTTACTGAAGCAATGGGTAAATTTAACCTGGTAGTTGAGAATTATCCTGACCTGAAAGCAAACCAGAACTTCCTTGCGCTGCAGGAAGAACTTACATCAACAGAAAATAAGATCTCATTTTCGCGCCAGAGCTATAATGACCAGGTTTTATTTTATAATAATAAGATCCAGATGTTCCCTTCGAATATTGTTGCAGGAATGTTCAATTTCAAAATGGAAGATTTCTTTGAAGTAGAAGATAAGGCAGAGAAAGAAGTTCCGAAGGTAAGTTTCTCATAAGGCTTTGCATATAAAATGTGGGAATTAATAAAATCCAACCAGAGAAAGTCAATCTTTCTATTTGTAGGAATGGCAGTCACACTGATGCTTCTCGGCTATCTGATCGGGAGCGCTTTTGTTCCCGAAGGCGGAGGAGTATTCGGTCTTTCCATAGCGATTATAATATGGACAGTTTTATCGATTATCAGTGTCACGGCCGGCAGTTCATTGGTGCTATCCATCAGTCAGGCAAAAGAAGTAACCCCCGCAGTTCACCAGCAGCTCTTTAATGTTGTTGAGGAGATGAAATTAGCAGCAGGACTGCCAGCAATGCCTAAAGTTTACATAATCGATAGTCCTGCACTTAATGCCTTTGCCACCGGAAAAGACCCTTCACACAGCGCCGTTGCGGTTACAGCAGGCTTATTGTCAAAACTCAACCGGGATGAACTGCAGGGAGTGATTGGCCACGAGATATCTCACATAATGAATCGCGATACCAAATTTATTACATATGCTGCTGTTATGCTTGGAACAATTGTAATTATTTCTGAGATATTTGTTAAGGGAATGTTCTTTTCAGGTGCAGGCAGGAGATACGGGTCGAGATCAAAGAACAGCGGGGGACAGGCACAAATTATTATTCTTGCCATTGCAGTAATTTTTGCAATCTTAGCACCCATTATGGCAAGACTGCTCTATTTTGCTTTGTCACGGAAAAGAGAATACCTCGCCGATGCATCTTCAGCAAGACTTACACGATACCCGGAAGGGCTTGCATCAGCGCTCGAAAAAATATCCGATTGCCGCGACGATCTTCCTTCTGCAAACAAGGCAACTGCCGCAATGTATATTGCAAATCCATTAAAGAAAAAGGGTATGAAGTTGTCAGACCTGACAAGTACACATCCGCCCATTACAGAGAGGATAAGAATTCTGCGGGGAATGATGTATGGAGCCGGATACAATGATTATCAAAAATCGTTTTCGGCATTGAAACGATCATCAGCTGCAATTATCCCTGTTTCGGGATTAAGAGACGGGGCAGTTATTCCTTTGAGGGCCGCCGGGGATCAGGAAGAACCGCAGACTGCTGTAGAAGAAAAAAGGAAGTTTGGAAATATAATGATGGCAGTTAATGATTATTCCACCATTACCTGTGAATGCGGACTTAAAATAAAGATGCCCCCGGGATTCGGAATGAACAAAGCAGAGATTACATGTCCCAAATGCGGAAGGAAACACAGAGTTGAATCAGCTGGTCGTATAAAGATCTGAAAAACACTTGCATAATTAAGGGGTAAACCCCAAGGCTTACCCCTTTGATATGGAAAACTACTTCACCAAAGTCATTTTATTATTCTGTACAAAATCATTAACCCTGAGAGAGTAGATATAAACACCTGACGGAAGATTCGCAGCATTAAAAATTACCGAATATTTTTCCGCATCCTGAGTCTCATTAACAAGACTCGCAACCTCTCTTCCCAGCATATCATAAACCTTCAAAAAAACAAACCCTTTATCTTTAACCTGGTAATTTATATTTGTAGATGGGTTAAATGGATTCGGGAAGTTTTGTTCGAGTTTATAATCGTGGATAATGTCCGAAGCAACACTATTAATTTTGTGCGGCGGTTCACCTAATAATACAGCCTCAACTTCATTTGAATAGCCGGATATGTATGAAGTTAGATCCTTTGCCGAAACCTTATAGTGAGCGATAACTTCGTTGTCACAGCGAGATCCTGGTGGTGGGTCACAAACCGTTTCTTCATAATCAACATATTCATTTGTGCCTGAAGTAGCGTATGGGTTAAGGGGATATGAGCCCGTCCCTATCTTTTTATAAATCCTGTAATAATCAATATCAGCATCAGGATTTTTATCCCACGTTAATTTTGGGTGATTATCCTCTGATGATAATGAAAGGTTTTGAGGGGCAACAGGTGGCTGATTATCGAATTTATACCGAAGATTATTTCCATTATTGCTGCCATAATCATCTTTCCAGATAACGTGAACTTCATTTCCTGCAGAGGAAAGATTAACAAATTTAGGATCATAGTAATTAGGATGTATGTTGTAATCATAAATAATATCATCGGGATAACCCGTTATTGAATTCGAACGTCGTATTGCAAATTCTTCTGATTGGGAGCCACCCTCGCCACCGGCTATTTGTTCATAATAATATGCAGAATGGCTAGTATTATCAAATGTAGTTGTTGAATAAACTAGTTGATCGAAATTTACACCGGGATTTGGCAGATAACCTAAGAGTGTGTTATCAGTTAATCTTATCCAGGCCCAGCCGAGACGCTGACTGTAAGTCGCATTCTCAGAGAAAGAATGATAAACTACAAGGTTTGGTCCTGCAACTCTGATTCCAGCCAGGTTCGCTGAAATGAGATTGGGCTCGGATACAATATAGCCTGTTCGTACCGAGGTTTCCCAGGAATTATCTGCAACATCATATATTCTCCAGTTAAATTGATTTGTGCTGCTCTTCTGCCACATAAAGTAAACAAAATCACTACCGCTTCCTGTATATCTTGCCGTTATTTTGGGATATGTGCCGGTTTCGCCAGTGGAAACTGTATATGGACCATTCCAGGTACTATTTTGATAAAGATATCTATATTTAACTATACCTGATTCAAGGTATGTTACGTGCAAATTCCCGTTAGAGACAACGGATTCCATCCAGGATGCATTGGTTGCAAGATTGGGCGAATATATTAGTGTCCAGTTCGTGCCACCATTTGTACTTCGCTTTACTCTAAGCTGCATTCCGATTCCGTAAACAATGTAAATATTGTCAGCATTTCCTGAAATGCTTGGAGAAACGACAGAAGAATATTCAATTATGATTGGAGAACTGGAAACGCCATCCAGATCCATCTTATAATATTTAAGATTATTACTTTCCTGGACTATGATATGATTCCCATCCCTGTTAGTGAAAATGTCTACACCGCCCAAATTTACTGCATTGACGACATTGATGTTTGTCTCTTTAACAGAAGTCCAGTTTTGTGTTTGTGCAAGTAAAACTGCTGAAAACAGAAATACGAATAAGAATAGAATCTTTTTCATATTATACCACCTTTTTATTTAAGTAAAACAGATTTAAAAATCTTAACTGATTTATTTGTTTTAAGGACAATCAGGTAAACTCCGCTAGGCAGCGAATTACCAAATTTATCCTTTGCATCCCAGGGGATGGAATAGTTTCCCGGGGAGAGTTCTTTATCAAGCAGCGAGTTTATTTCTTTCCCTAATAAATTGTAAATGCTTATCTGAACGTTAGAAGTTTCTATAACATTAAAGCTGATTGTACTTTCTAAGTTGAAAGGATTGGGGTAGGACTGAATAACTTCAAATGATTTATTATTGTTTGTCGGTTCTGCTACTCGATTTGGTTTATCTTGTCGTAGGATATAACTGAAAACATAAGTTAATGATGGGGTATATTTGTCCATAGGTATAACCAAATCTTTCTCCCCATCTCCGTTAAGATCAGCAATTCCCGGAAGGAAAAATTGAGCTCCGGACTGAGTTGCTTCACCGAGCTTAGCATACCAAAGCTTATATTGGTGATTGTCAGGAGAACCAACAAATTTGAGAACCAGGATTATGTTACCGCTTGAAATAATCAACTCTTCTTTACCATCGTTATCAATATCAATTGTCTGAATGTAATTTGCAGCAAATGAAGTTGAATATCTTAGTTCGATTCTGGCAACGGATTTATAACTATTATCTCCATTAGCTTCGTAGCATTGGTAAACGGTAATTCCTTCCTCAAAATCCTGCCCGCCAATCCAGAATTCAGGTTTTCCGTTTCCATCAATATCTTTTGTTGCGGTTTGCATATAAGTGTTCGGAACAGGAAACGGAAACTGACTAACAATTGAATACTCATTTTCATCATTATTTTCGATTACAAAAACATTACCGGGTCCTGAGCTACTCACCAATTCAATTTTGCCATCCTGATCAAAATCATCAATTGCAAATCCGGACA
The DNA here is from genome assembly GCA_963839165.1 of uncultured Bacteroidota bacterium. Classification (GTDB taxonomy): domain Bacteria; phylum Bacteroidota; class Ignavibacteria; order Ignavibacteriales; family Ignavibacteriaceae; genus DATFVA01. The sequence goes on from CAWIUG010000074.1 coordinate 6,282, forward strand.
AGTCACTCTCAAAAACTGATGCAAATCTGAATACTTCTGCAAAGTTATGTATGCTGTCTCTAAATTCAGCTATGGCAAATCTTGTAGTATCCCAGCCAGAATCAGTAGTATAAGCACAATCTGTTATTCCATTATCATTCCAATCACCAAATGCCATATTGTCAATCTGGAGTGTATCTAAGTAAAAGGTGAAATCGAATGTAATAGGCAATTCGCTTGTGGAATCACTTGTATAAATGGCATAATTCCAGATATAGGTCAATCCTCCGTCACCATATTTTGCCAGGAGAATTTCTTTATTCCCATCGCCGTTCATATCAGCAATCCCTTTAACAAATGCTGTAAGCGTATCATAGCTGAATATGTTTTGGTAAATTCCGTTTAAATTTCTTTCAAATATTTTTACCGGCCCAGCTAAATCAGCTGTATTTGTATAACCGTATAACTCTGGACGACCATTATCATTTAAATCTTCAACTGGTTGAGGCAACCAGAAGGAAATATTTGCAACATCTACTTTCTGCCAAAAAGTAAACATACCTGCAAACTTTGTAGTATCTATTTCCCAGATGTTTATTATCGTTGTATCAGCAGGCTGGCTATTTTTAATTACATTTTCTTTACTGTCCAGATAGAAAGTTCTGCTTTCTCCAACCCGGTTTGTAAGCTTATAAACATCAGGAGAAACTTCCTCAACCTTACCGCCACGTTCAACAAAGTTCTGTAATTCGGTATCTCTGTTAAAGGTATTGTTGGGCCGATAATTTTGCGCGGAAATAAATCCATAGACGATAAGCCACAAAAAGCAAACAAATGTTGATCTCATCTTTTATCCTTTTAATTAAAATCTCAGGGAAAGAAATAACTTTATTTTTCTTAAGTTATGTGAAGCCGGTAGGGAAAAAATTAATAAAGACGGATGAAGAATCAATATTTGCCATTGAAGGCAAATGTATACTGACAAATAATATTTTATTAATCCGAAGAGGTTCATTTTGCAAGAAATAACGGAAGGCACAGAAATTCCTCGCTCATCTTTCCACCCGCAGAGAGAGAGCTAAATATCGTGCCAGTCTGAATAAAAGAAATCATTTATCCCCCGTTCAGTATTTAATATGCATTCCGCCTGTACTGAATCCCGCAATTATTTCTGGTAATATTAGTTAATGCAGGCATTAAAGTCAAATCATTAATATAGACATCGCTTAAAAGGTAAGTGCAATCACGTGCGAATGCGGACTGAAAATAAAGATGACCCCGGGATTCGGAATGAACCGACCCGAAATCACCTGTCCCAAAATGCTGCCGTTGTTAAAAGCAGGATTAAAATGATTATTTTATTCACTTTTCTTTCTCCTAATTATTTTAACAGAATGGTTTTGGTTGTCTTAACGACATCACCAGTCTGAAGACAAATAAAGTAGACGCCGCTTGGCAGCGGACTACCATATTTGTCCTTTGCATCCCACTGAATATTATATTCCCCGGGAGAAAGTTCTTTATCAAAGATTGTGTTTATTTCTTTCCCTAAAGTATTATAAACTGATATTTTAACAGAATTTTTCTCTGAAACCTTGAAGCTGATTGATGATATCGAATTGAATGGAACCGGATAACTGCTTATTTGATCAGAATAAGAGATTCCGGATAATTTTCTCTCCTCAATTCCAACCTGATTATTTTGCTTGAGTATATAACTAAAATTATCCGCCTCCCAGCCGCCGGAATACCACCCTATAAAAGGGATCAGGATATCAGTTTTACCATCTCCATCCAAATCAGAAAGGGCAATAGGTTCAAACCAGATACCCGGCTGAGTCTGTTCGCCTAATTTTGCATAAATAATCTCATACCTATGGTTATTGGGAGAACCCATGAATTTCAGAATAAGGATCACATTTTCAATAGTTATAATAAGTTCTGCTTTACCATCTCCATCCATATCCTTTGCCTGGAGGTATGCTGTATGAAGGCCATTGATATATCTTAATTCGATAACAGCTACTGTCCTATAATCATTGTCTCCTTCTGATTCAAAGCATTGAAGCCTGGTATTGCCTTCGGGGAAATCTTGACCCCCGATCCAGAACTCAGGTTTGCCATTGCCATCAATATCATCTGTGGCTGCTACCATATAAGCATTAAGCAGAGATAAATTACTCTGCCAAACGATATTATAGAGATTTTCTTTCGATGATTCTATCGAATAGAGAAAAGAATTGCCGGTTCCAACAATAAGGTCGGTATGACCATCCATATCGAAATCACCAACTATAAAATCAGAAATGGCATCATCTATCAGCAAAGTATCAAAGACTGTACTAAAGTTGTTGATACTACTGTCATATGAACTTATTACTATTCTGCTGAAATCTGCAATGAATGCAGCATCCGTAATGCCGTTTTTATCAAAATCGCCGAGAGTAGTATAATTCAACTGGCCGATTGGTATGTAATAAAATGTGAAGTCAAAGGTAGTGGGTAATACTCCTACGGTATCACTTCTATAAACAACTCCATAATTAAATCCGCTCCCGGTTAAACTATCCTGATGATCCATCCATATTTCTTTCTCGCCGCTTCCGTGTATCTCACCAATTGCCTGAACATCCCAGGTGCCGGAATCAGGGTAAGAATATAAAGGTTCAAAAATTCCCAATCCGTTTCTCTCATAAATCTCAACAGGTCCGCCCCAAAAAACATCTGTATGATGTCTCCCATAGATTTCGGGAAGCCCATTTCTATTTAGGTCATCAACAAATGGGGGAGTATAACAATAAGCATTATTGATTCCAACTCTTTGCCAAAAGATAAACTTATTGAAGTATTCTGTCGTGTCAATTTCCCACATATTGATGATAGTCGTATCAACAGTTTCATTATAATTTCCCTCATTTATCTTATCGTTGAAATTAAATACCCTCGTTTCGCCAGTAGGGTAGGTGAGTTTATAGACGCCGGGAGCTTTTTCTACTGCGTAACCACCTTGTTGCCTAAACTTCTGAAGTTCAACCTGCAGGTTAAAAGAATTAGTCGGATAGAATTGCTGCGATAGAATTGTGACAGGGAAAAGCAGAAAACAGCAAACAATAATCAGCTTTATCCTTATTATAAAACTTATGACTTCAAGCATTTTAGAGTCCTGATTCTTATAATTAAAAGGGAAAGAAATAAATCTGAAAAACACCAGGCTA
>CAWIUG010000075.1:0-13208 GCA_963839165.1 uncultured Bacteroidota bacterium
AAAGAAAGCCTTAAAACAGATTGTTTTAGGGCTTTTTTTTAGTTTATAGTATTCCGAATACTTGCAAAACGCAGTGCCAAAGCTTGTTATGCATATAAGGTTATTTTGGTTCACCTAATAAAAACCATCGTCTATATCGGGTTTTATTATTATTAGGTTTATCATCATTTTCTTATTCATAATCAAGTTACACCTTAACAAAAAATACCTCTGTAAATCAGGGGTATTTAATGCATTTAATTTCCATCAAAAAGAAGAAGTTTGTGTCTCTGACAGGCGCAGCTAAATATGTTCGATTTCGACAAGTATGACAAGTACCGATTTTCCACGACTGACGGCATTAAATTTTATGAGTGATTCAAAATCGTATCTTACGTCTGCTCTCGTGATTATTTTGTCCCCCAGTGCACTCTCAAGCCGTTCCCAAATATTCCCTCCGGCACTGCTGACTTGTTTCACAATATTATCTATATCTAATTTTTCTTTCGAATACAAAAAGCAAAAATAAGATTTGCCCGTAGTTTCATCGAGCATATTGTAGCTGTTCTCATCGGGGATCGCTACGTTGTTGCTTTTATAGGGAAGGAGTGCGGACATATTTTTGGTGAACGGAAAGATCTTATAGGTTTTGTACGTAAGATCAGAGCTGAACGAGTAAACATAAGCAGGCTGATTATTTGAGATGATCAGTTCAAATTTAGTACCGCTTGCGTATGGTTCAGTCATTTTGAAATAATCCTCGAGAGCTTTCACTTTCATGATCTCGCCGTCTTCCCGTCGGAACAACAGACTCCCTGACAAATCAGCCTCACCTGGGTTAAGTTTAATATTATCTATCATCTCAAAGGCATACACACAGTAATAATCAAAATCGGAATACCTGATCCAGGTAAAGCCATCATTACCCCACCCTTCTCCCCAGCTGTTCATAATTTCAAAGGCTCCCCCGTACATATTGTCATTATAGGCTATGACAAGAATTGCATGCCCGATCCCCCAATACTTGTAGTCGGAATCCGCAGGTGTCCAGACATCTCCAGCTGCCTGAAACGAAGAAGGACAATCAATTGCGATCACGACGGGTTTATATTCCGAGAGACTTTTTTTAACTGAACTAACTTTGTTTTTGCTGTTCCTGTTAGCAATCTCGCGGTACTCAATAATTTTATAGTCCCCGGCATTTTCTTTATCTGATTGGGTGACTGTTCGACTGCAGTCATAGCCGAATTCATTAAATTTCAAGCTGCCTTCGTTTTTAATGACATCGAGTGCATCGGTAAGCGATGTGCCGCCATTGCAGTCAGGTTGAGGTCTGATCTGGTTATAAATAAACGAAGGAGAAAATGTATTAGAATTTATAATATCTCTTGTCCAGTTATATCTTATCGCCTCAATAACCGTCCTGCCCCCATAGGCGGTTGCCCAACCCGCACATGTAGAATACGCTCCCTGGTTCCCGGGAAACGGAGTAAACTGTTTTAACGAAAATGAATCGGGCATATTTATAAAATCCGCTCGCATCAGGGGAGCGGACTGAGGACAGTTTTCGTAATATTTTTCGTCGAGAAGTAGTCCCGTACCAAAATTTTGCGAACTAACTTCAACGGTAAACACAAAAATTGACAAGATAAGAATCGCAGATAATTTCAAAATCATTCTTATTTTTTTATAAAAATAAAATCGCCTGGCCCCTCATCACCTGTTTCCTGGATTATACCATAGAGAGGAGTTTGTCGTATGGGGCTGTTATTTATAACGGCTTCTTTCATACTGACATATAATTGCTGAGAGGTAAGATACTTCTCGTTATCATCCTCAAGTCTTTTCATCAGATACTCGATAAAAACACTTTTATCGGGGACAGTCTTAATTGCGCCGCTCGTGATTGCACGCCTGCTTATATACTTATACATTTCTTCAAGCGAGATATCGGAATTATCCGAAACGTCTCTCGTTTTAAAGATTCCTCCGCTAAAACAGGCATCGGAAATCAGTAGTGTGTGCCGTGATTTGATCCCTTTTATGTAATCCCTGATATCGCTGTTGGAGATCCAATTTGAGATATCGTCGTATTCAGCATCGGAAGGGAGCCAGTAGCCTTGCTGAATATCTTTATCCCAGTACCCGTGACCTGCATAGAATATCAACAAGTTATCAGCCTCGTTCAAACTTTTTCTCATTCTCGAAATTTCCTTGAGAATCTCCGTTCTTGTAGGGTTCTTAAGCAGGGTTATATTTTTTTCATCGAAAGTAAAATTTGTTTTAAGCAGAGAAGCAAAATTTTCCGCATCCTTAACAGGATGAAAGAGACTGGTGATATGGTAATCCAGATAATCTGCAATCCCTATCACCAGTGCATAATAAGTGCCCTCGATCTTCTGTTTAGAACGGGAATCATTTACAGTAACGGTTTTTGAAGAAGAATCCCCTTTATCTTCAATGACCTGCCCTTCTGCCGATTTGCCGAAATAAGCTTTTAATAATTCGTCAGTATAAGAAGTATAAAAAAGGTTCTCATTCCACCACTCGAGCTTTTTCTTGAAATTTTCCCTAATGCTGTCATCACCAAATTTATATATCTGATCAAAGATCAGTTTGGCACGGTACTGTTGATCCTTGAACAGGCAGCTGATTCCCCAGTAAAATAGATTATTATAATCCTCCGAAGGCTGTTTTTCAAAAATGGAATATATTTTATCAAAAACTGTACTGGCTTTTAGTTCATCTCCGCAGAAAAATAAATTTTTTCCCAGGATATATAGGGAATCGGTATTATTTAATTTAAGTACTTCATTTTCGGAGATACTACTCATAAGCTTAGGAAATAAAAGCTTAAAAGAGACGGGATCCGTAGAGGGATCAAGCTTCTGGATATCCGAAAGTGCGATCTGACCGCGTCCTTCATTAAAATCGGTCTGTTGAATTGTATTTATCAGGCTTTCCCTCTGATTTGTCAGGTAGTAATAAATAAGAAGATTTATTTTAGATTTGTTCTCCACAAGTGACATCAATACCTGAAGAATTTCATTATATAATTCCTTATCTACAGAAGGATCAAAGGTCAGCAGGACCGCACTGCTCAGATCTCTCTGGGCAGGAGTCATGATCATCTTCTCAAGAATTTCCCTTATTTTTTCCCTGTCGCGCTGCATATAATATTTCTGCAGGAGAAACACGGCGCCTAAAGATTCAGAAATATAATCGATCGAGTAGTTTATAGCTTTTTCCAGCAGGCCGGGTCTTGCCATAAGATCGAATTTAAGCTGGTCCAGTTTTTTACTTATCAATCCCCCCAGCATTTTTTTTGCTACAACATAATCAGGTTTAATTTCAATTATCTGGATCAGAGTCTCCACCAGATTAATATTATCCCCATTCTTCTGAAGTTCGGGCAGACTAAGAAGCATCTTATGCACGCGCTCGTCGGTATCCTCCTGGCAATAAAGGTGACCGGCATAAAACAGAATCCAAAAAAGTACGGAAATTATTCTTATTGTTCTCATCATATTAGAATGTATATAGTACCTGGAATGAATATTTCTTAAATGTTCGATCAAAACCGCGCAATCCTTTTTCTATCCGGGTATAGTTTTTATCAGAGGAAAATATATATGTCAGGAAGTTTGTAGGATTTATAAGGAAGCTTAATCCCACTCCCGACCTTCCAAAATCAAAATAGATCGAAGGTTTGATAGACAGAGGCATCATATCGATACTTCCGAGCACATTATCCGCAAAATCCTTTTGGTCGGTTGCAACTACGGTACCGCCTAAATTTATAAAATTAAATCCCAGTTTTGTTGTTAACGCCCTGCCGTTGGAAAAGATAAAAGTATACTCGGGAGTAATATCTATCGAAAACAAATTGAGGGTACCTGCATAATATTTTACCTCACCTGACTCAAACGAGGGGTATTCGCTCAAAAGTCGTGACTGTGCCAGTCCACCCCCGATATCAAAATTCCCTTCCAGGAAAACCCTGATCTCATTTTCAGTACCTATAGGAACAGAGCCAAGATCCTTTAAGATATACTTATAACTAAACAACACTCCTTTTAAGGGCATCCTGCCAAGGTTATGAGGAAGGAGAGCCGATATCGTATAATATCCCAGCGATGACATTGAAGTTTTCCTCGCATAAACTTCATAATCACCAATTTCGCTTGTCTGGCTATACAGTAACTGGCTGAAAAGAATAACCGTGATTATTATAGAATTTTTAAACAGCATATATACTCCTATTGAACATTCCTGATGAAAATGAAATCACCAACGGTGCTTTCATCGCCGGCACCCTGTATTACACCGTACAATGGCTTCTGATGGTTAGGGCTGTTATTTATAACGGCATCCCTCAAGCCGACATATAGATCCAGAGCCTTTAAATATTTTACCTTATTGTTCTGAAGTCGTTTTAGCAGATAATCCACGAAGACACTTTTATCGGTAACCGTCTCAAGCATTCCGCTTGTGATTGCTTTCCTGCAGGTATACTTATAAGTCTCCTTAACCGACGCATCTGCATCAAGGAAAGTATCGCGACCTGTAAAAATACTTCCGCTGAAACAGGCATCGGCAATAAGCAAAGTATGTTTAGCCTTGATCCCGCGTATATAATCTCTCACTGTACTATTTGTGATCCAGTTAGATATATCTTTATTAGTAGCATCGATTGGAAGCCAGTAACCCTGTTCAATCTCCTTATCCCAGTATCCGTGACCGGCATAAAAAATCAAAAGATTATCATTCTCGGTAAGGCGCTTCCTGAAATCCGCAAAGGTATTTATGATCAATGTGCGGGAAGGATTTTTAAGAAAAGTCACATTCTTCTTTTCGAAATTGTATGAATCTTCAAGAACATTAATGAGCTCCTGGCAGTCGTGCACCGGATATTCAAGATCGGGAAGAGACTGATCGAGATAATCCTCAATTCCGATTATGAGTGCATAAAATTTTCCGCTAACCACCATATCTGATAGTGCCGCTTGTACAGGTGCTGTTGACAGAGAATCATAAGCAATATTTCCATACACATCGGCAGCCTTAATATGGATCATTTCAGGGCGGTTAAACCCGAAGTCGAATGAGAACTCATCATTATCCAAAGAATCTACTTTCAAACCATTAACCCACACACCAAGTATCCCGCTTTCATCCTGCACTTTCCCTTTAAGAATAAATCTGTTATCATCAGCTTTATTTTGATTTTTAGGAACAACCTTAATTCCCCGCTGTTCGGGGTTTGGAGAGTCGATTATTTTAATGAGTGGAGGATTGATATCGGCATTCGGATCCTGAAAGACAATCAGATTCTGACTTACCATATTATTTTTTCTATCGGCAGCAGTTACTGCCAGTTTATTCTCTCCATACTTAAGCTTAATATCTATTCTCACAGGACCGCCGCTAAAGATTCCGTACTTTTTATCATTAATAGCAAGTTCAATCTGATCGCTATTATCCTGCAGTTCTCCGCGCAAAGCGTAAATCGTATCCCTTACATAGAGTGGGAATCCTTCCATCCTTTCAGGAAAAGAGAGGGTCATAATCGGGGCTGTAGTATCGGGAGGAGGTATCCGTATATCCAGTTTAATTTTATTGCTTCTATACTCAAACGACTGTGAAAACAGGGCGTAAGGCATTAACAAAAGGAAGAACAAGTACAAGAACTTCATTTTACCCTCATAAATTTTCAATTAATTATCTCCGACTCGCACGACGCGGAAACCAATATCTCCATTTTCCTTATACGGAGAGAAAAAGCTTCGTTCGGTTACTCTTACACCTCTCGCATCAGTATACCAAGAGCCCCCTCTAATAACTTTATAAGTGCCCACCCAGGGTCCCGTGGGATTATCCTGTCTACTATGAAAATAATAATTGCTTGTATACCAGTCCTGGCACCACTCCCACACATTTCCGCTTACATCAAACAACTGAAGCGAATTAGGCGCGAACTTACCAACGGGAGTAGCTCTGGCTTTATACTCACCGTGTATTGAAATAGAATCTGCCGAAGTTTTACTGCCATCAAAATTTATCTCACGGGGATCCGCAATATTCTTTCCATTCCCAAACCTGATAGTCTTACCATACTCCCTTGCAGCATACTCCCACTCAGCCTCAGTCGGAAGCCGGCATTCATAATACTTACAAAACTCATTCGCACCATACCAGCTAACACCGATCACGGGGTAATACTCGTATCCTGCCTGCGGCTGCCAGTTCTGCTGTATAAACTTAAGTCCTGTTTCCCTCTCCCTTATCATTACCTCCCCGGAAAACTCCCCACTCTTCACCTTATCACTCCCATACTCATTTAAAAATTTGGCATACTGGTAATTGGTCACTTCAAACTTGCTGATTTCAAAATCATTCAGGTTCACATTATGTAGTTGTTTTTCATCAGTGGGTCCCTCGACAAAATTATCTCCCATAGTAAAACTTCCCCCTTTTATCGATACAAATTGGATATCCTTGCTTGTACCCAGGATATTTCCATTTAGCTTAAAAACATAATTCTCGCCGTTCAGTTCCACATTTTCTGTCAGAGGCTCCCAGATAATATACTTCCCCATGCCCTTATCGATACCATACCCAACATCCCCCCTGGCTTCCTTTGGCTGCAATGTAAACGTCCTGCCTGCATCACTCGAAAGCTCAACGTCTATTTTATAAACATCATAATCCCTGCCCCCGATTATGTCGTATGTAATTTTAACAGTATCGTGCAGCTGAGCTATGTTGAGATTATAGAAAGCCTGGGAGTATAATTCGAATGTGAGAGAGATAAAAAAAATAGGAAGAAATTTGAGTAGAATTCGCATAGTACAGAACCTTATTCATTATAGAATTAGATACTCAGAATTCCTGCATTCTCGGAAAAAAATGAATTTTTTTTTGACAGGAGAGGGTTAAGGACTTAATTCTTCGTTTTTTTAATGATTATGATGCAGATATCGTCGCTTATATTCTGAGCTTCTGTCCATTTCCAGATCTCGGTTTTAAACATATCTATGACTTCAGCAGTGGTGGAAGACCTGATCGAGCTAAAAATTTGTTTTACCCTATCTTCCCCGAACATTTCCTTCTTTGAATTAAACAATTCGATTATACCGTCAGAACAGATCAATACGGCATCATCTTTTTGGAGGGAAATACTCTTAGTCTCGTAGGGAAAATTCTTATGGACACCCAGCGGCATACCCTTTAGTACAAACTCGATGACCTGATTTTCCGAATTCTTATAATGGTATAAAGGAGGCATCCCTGCGGAGGACCAGGTAAGCTTGTCCTCCTTAATATAGAGGATCATGAGGCACATATATACCAGGTGAAGGTTAAGTATCTTCAGATACTTTGTGATCTTCTCGAAACAGTTAATTATTTCAGTCTCATCTTCGAGCGTTAAAAGCAGTGTTTTTATCACCGTAACCATTAGTCCCGCCTTCAAGCCATGTCCGGTAGCATCTCCAATCACAATTTTCAAATTCTCATCGTCATAAGACTTAATATCATAATAATCGCCGCCGACCTCATCCGCCGTCCGGAACAGTAAATCATAATCATAACAACCGTTCAATGAAAGGGTAGCTGGAAGCATCGAAAGCTGGATCTTTTTAGCCTCTTCAAACTCAATCTTCTTCCTTTGGTTCTCAAATGCAAGCTCCTTTTTCTCTTTCGAATCGATCAGCAGCAATTGAACGAGGAGAGTCGTAAAGAGAAAAATATGAAAAATAATAAGTGAAGCGACAGGTACAAGGTGATAACCATTCATACTAACCAGGCCAACCAGCAGAAGTAATCCCGGTACAATCAGTCCCATCGCAAAAAACACCGATCTCTTCTTGCCGGCAGCAGAAATAAAAACCACTACTGAGATCAACAAGAAAACCAGGAGAACGACACCTGTTGAAAACTGCAAATAAAAATGATTCTCAAACAAGGCATGCAGCATGGCCGTCTGCACCATAATAAGAGGCGCATCCTCCCCCAGGGAAGTCCTGCCCCAGTTAAGTCCTCCCGAAGAAATATCGCAGATAAAGAGCACCCTGCCCTCCAGGTAATTCACCAGGTCACCATAAAAGTACATATTCCTATTATAGCTAGTGACCTGCTGAAGGGATATCTTATCAAAATCATTCCGCCAGCGGGAGAAAAAAGGGATATAGATCCTGCCTGACTCATCGATAGGGATAACAACATCCTCCTTCAGGTATTTACTTCCTTTGGAAGGAATAACAATATTCCGGTCCCAATTGACTATAAGGTTTTCGGGTTTTACTCCCATATAATTAAGAAAAATACTCAATGCGAGCGAAGGATAAAGCTTTTTACCTATTTTGATAACAGGACAGGTATGCCGGAACACCCCATCTGCATCGCTGATCTCATTCAGCTGAACATTATAACCAGCGGAAGAAGAAAAAACCCTCTGCTGTTCAATGACCCGGTTAATGTTAAAACCTTTATTAAGGGCATCATTAACAATAACAGGATTAAAGTCCGATTGAGGGAGGACATTGTCTGCGGTATGGGAGCTATCATCAACGAACTGGCAAGAAAAAGGGAGGTAGACCTCCCTGAATTTCCCCAGTGAAGAAGCCAGCAATGAATCGGCCAGGGGTTCATTAGGATATGCAAATATAGTTTCAAAGGCGAGACAGGCGGGCTGAAAATCGCACAAGATACTCACTGTCCCGGCTAGTATCTTCCTATCCAGGTAATTTTTTTTGAACAGATCCTTATACGTTCTATCATTTATAATTACATACGTAACCGGGTTGTTCACTGGGAGTGTATTCTTAAGAGAATTAGAGAACAAGAGGTCGATCAGTTTATAATCCAGACTATTCCAGCAGAACAATCCAGACAAGATCAGGAAACTGATAACGGCCACGGCAAGGAGCCAGCCGATGAATAACGACAGCAGGTGGTTTTTAATTGGAAATATTAAAAACATAAGTTTTAACTATACTTCCATTACCAATATATGGGACATAACCGACAAGCTTTGAGATTATTCCTCTTATACTTCCTTTAAAGTTCACATCTACCATCGACTGATCCTCAAGCTGAAGGCGGCTGTTTTTTTCGACATCAGACAGATATTTTTTAAGACCTCCCTGTTCCGAACCACTTTGGTCATAATTCTCCAGGAATTGGTCGCTATTTTTAGTAAAAACAAGCACAAGATTTTCCTTGTTCTGAGCACCGTCGATCTGGTAATAAGATTCACTTGCAGGAAAACTATAGATCCTATCCTTAGACAGTTCAGACTTAGCAATCACGGCAGCCTCATCACTATTATAATGCACGAGGTAGAAATTACAATCAGATAAAGGTTTTACCGAAACATCGAAATAATCCTTTTTCCCCACGAAATCATACGATTTTGCATTCCTTGGGGCATCCATCTCCTTACGTATCTCAACTTTAACGTGAACAATAAGTGTATCAACCTGTTTATTTGTGGTCTGGCTGAATAACATTGCGGGGGGAACAAAACAGGCACAGGCTAAGAACAGTATTACTTTCATCATAACTTTTTTTTCTAGTAATTAAGTATATAATAGTCCGGAATACTTCAAATTCGGAAATATTGAGGAAAGTTTTTAAGAAAAACACACGGAGAGATAATGTACTCATTAAAAATATTTTGGTTTGCTATTCTTCGCGGGTACCTTAAGAAGCTCATCAAACCTTACTTCAGAGGAAGTTCTGTTACTTAGCTTCTTCCTCTGGTCAAATGACACTGTAGAGTAGGACAAGGGCGCAGTTCCCACTTGTGGGTTGTTTCCCTTGAACCCTCGTCAAACCGTACGTGAGGTTTTCCCTCATACGGCTTTCCTAAATAACAAATACAATCTGCTAAAGCCATTGAACTTCATAGTTATAGAACAGTCCATACCTTTTATATATTTCATTGTTACTTAACCTTTTCCATCCATATCCATTTCTTCCTCTGTTCCTTTGAAGCAGTCTTCTTATCCGTTTCATTACGTATGCACACATTTTATAAAGCACTTTTGAAGCATTACCAAGTCTAAAGTAGCCTGTCCATCCGGTAAGGAACTTATTCAGTCTCCCTATCTGATCTTGAACTTTCTAGCTCCTGCAATACATATTCCATTATTTCTTCGAAAGCTATTATTTAGCAGAGATCCTTTCCTACGGTAATGTTTTGCTGCATTACCATTCCATCCCTTCCACTTTCGGGATTTCGGTACTATGATCTCATCCGACTCCCTGCCATCTCTTATCCATTTCGTTGCCTTATAGGATAAGCCTTACCTGATAGCGAGGGTCTCCCAAGTTCCTGAACATTCTGTCTGACCGTGTCGTCACTAATACCCCGGAGATGCCATTAAACCCGGCTCTAATCATCAAGGGTTTTAATGATGCTGACTTCGCCATTGAAATACTGGCTCGTCCATCTCTGTTCCTGATTTTTACGAGGCTACCTTTGTGTTCACTTTCGTTACGACCCGGTCTTTTGCGTCGCATCCTTTCTTCCCGCTTTCACGGGAGTGATTACTTTGTCAGGCCGCTTAGAGCATAGCCGTTTCCACCTATACCCTGGCCGGAATACCTGAAATACAACCCCAATGTTCTGATCTGCTACTACAACCCGGTAAATCCTGAGGATGCACCATACGCGATTGTAACTGCAAAGGGAATTCCCCAGTTAATGGATACGATAAATCCTATTACCATTAACGTTCCTTTGAATGTTGTGCAGCAGAATATAGCGGCCAAATACCAGAATTCTACCCTCTTTCTGGCATTAGTCACGCTAGATGAGGCAGGAAAAGTAATTCAGTACTCGGCTACTTACACACAGGATAACTAATAGTAATCCTGCTCCCTGGATTAAAGCTTCTCCCGGAAGGGGGAAGCTTTTTTGTTGCCTGTCGATAAGTATAACTTTATATGCATATTAGTGATATTAAATACTTAAATTTGACTCAGAAAATAATGTTATATCTTTAGTTATATATAAAACAAAGGAGTATAAAATGGGTAAAAAACTTACCGTATACCTGATTGATGGTAAAGAATATGGTCCAAGGTTAATCGAAATAGGTAATTGGGTTGGTAAGGCAGTGTATTCCTCTCGAGCTAATCTACTAAATTTGATAGGAAGAGAAGAATTTGATAACCCTGGTATATATTTTCTTAAATCAAATCCAATAGATGATGCATTTGAAGAAAGAATATATATTGGCGAAGCTGAAAACATTGGCAAAAGACTAAAACAACATTTGTCAGATTCAAATAGAGATTTTTATGAAGTACTTTTCTTTATTAGTAAAGATGAATTACTAACAAAGTCACAAATAAGATATCTGGAAGCTAGATTAATCCAAATGGCAAATGAAGCAAAAATGGCTGAAATAGAGAATGGAACAGCTCCACGCATTCCAAAGATGCATGAAGCAGATGTATCCGATATGGAATATTTTTTGGATCAGACAAAAGTAGTGCTTCCTTTGGTTGGATTCAATTTATTAAAATCCACGACTGTTAAACAAGGACTTATAGATAAATCAGTTACTAATGCTTCTAACATATTTAGCATAAGGAATCAGAAATTTGAAGCAAAAATGATAGTTACTGAAGATGGCTTTGTTGTGGAAAAGAATTCACACGCTAATAAAACCGAAACGGTGTCAATGACGGATACTTATAAAAAACTTAGGCAAAAACTTATCGCGACCGGTGTACTTAGAGATAATGGTGCTGATTATATATTTACTGAAGATACGGTCTTTAGTAGTCCAAGTGCAGCTTCCAATATTGTATTGGGAAGACAATCTGCCGGGCCGTTTGAATGGATAAATTCAAAAAATAAAACATATAAGGAATTAGTTGAGCAATTAGCTCCTAATGATTAATAATTATTTCAGTCATTTATTATTTTAATTCTAACTAACCTATCACTCTGTTTCGCTCAATTCGGTCATTCCGCCTCGCTTCATTTCCTCATTTCACTCAACACAGTTCGGTTTTATGTCAGCGCATTTGGGCGTGGGAATGTAGCTGTGCGCTGCCGCTCACACTTACGGGGTGGTTAGGTCTGATCCTTATCTTTGTATCAGACTATCGGTATTGAGGCGGCAGACCACCCGTATGATGGTGTAACGATTTACTTAAGACTGTAACTTGCGGCTGTGAGGGCTGAACCCCGCGGTAGCGGGGTTGTAAAGCAAGCCAATAAAAACTTTGGATATGGTGGAATGTGGGGCTTTTGTTTGCTGTAAGTGTATTGCCGCTGCTAAGTGAGCAGGAAAATGAAGCGGCATTACACAGCAAACGAAACTTTTAAGCCCCAAAAATTGACTGCTCATATCCGGATTTTTGGGGATTAAATGTAAAAGCCTACAAATTGGTATGGCTGCAAATGCCAATGTAAGCCAGGAAAATAGGGAGTCATTCCTGGGTAGGATCCGAAACTTTATCAATCAACTTAACCTCCTTAATCCGGGCTACCGTTTATTTTGTGGCGATGATGAGCTGACAAGCTCCTCGATAGAATGTAAAAGGTAAGCCCCGTGAAATGATCAACTCATTATGTATAAGGACGATTTCACGGGGCGACGTTGAGCAGTCAAGGAATATTTAAATCTTTCTGATCATTTCCGTTTTATAGCAAATCCTGATGCCTTTATACCTCTATAAGTAATTTCACCATTCGTTACAGGATCAGTCTCATCTATTTTTAATCTTACAACCGCGTCTGCCCCCATTTTTTTCGTATAGTTATATAAGCTATAAGGACTTCACTTGTAAACAGATCACTAAGCATCCATCCTGGTGAATTATACCAGTTAAGAGAAATTACGGTTTTTTTTTATTTTTTTTGACCTCTGGATAAACAGCTAATTCGATCAAACCAATTGCATCGTAATCGCCATTAAATGGTTCGGGTGTAAATAGGAATCCATTGGCGGTATATTTGGTAAAATCATAACCATGACAATAGGCAATTTTCGGCATTTCTTTCCCTGCACTCGCAACCAGAAAAAAGAAAACTGAAAGACTGAGAAGAAATAAAAGTAGGTATTTCATATTCCCTCCTGAAAATGATGAGATTTTATAAATCTTTTGGAACCCGTTGAACTAAATATAAGAAATATTTAGGTTTGTTTAGCCTTCTGAATCTGGTATGGTTCTAAAGGCGATATGAGACCCTACTGATTAATCAT
>CAWIUG010000076.1:0-8050 GCA_963839165.1 uncultured Bacteroidota bacterium
GGAGAAAATTTGAAATTTGATGAACAGCGCTTGAAAATAGAAACCCCGGCGAATTCTGTAGTTACGATAAAAGCTTACTTTAAATAATTAAAAGTAAGTAGAATATTTAATTTTATGTGATTAACGGCAGATATTTGTCTGCCGTTTTCTTTTTTATATAAGCAATTAATTTTAATTATTGCATTTGACTTTATAATAGCTATATTAATTCCTGGTATTTACCTTTGTGCTATCAGTCCTGATTAATTAACTTTTTATCATCCTACTTTACAGCGAAAAATCATATGAAGAACATTATTATGATTTTTTTGGTTTTCATTATTGCTTTTTCTTTTAGTGATTTATTTTCACAGGAGAAAAATCAATTCCAGGATACTGTTCTTGCAGTAAAATATATTGCATTGGGAGATTCGTTGAATAAATCTGCCAGATATGATAGCTCAACATTTTGCTATACTAAAGCATATAATATTTATGAGTATTTATATAATCAGAGTCATAATAAAAATATATTCGAACATATACTTGCATGCGAAAATAAAATCGGCTGGAATCTGATGAAACAGGGCAAATATGATAATGCTATTGAAATTCTTAAAAAATATCTGGATTTGGGGTTGAACATACTCGGAGAATACAATATAGAAGTAGCTCAGTGTTATAATAATATTGGTGTTGTGAATTGGGCTATAGGAGATTATCAGACAGCACTTAAATATTTTCAGCAGTGTCTTGATATAAGGTTAGCCAAACTAGGACTGTATAACGACAAAGTTTCATCCAGCTACAACAATATGGGAATAATTTATGATGAAATAGGCGATTATGATCTGGCTCTGGAATATTACAATAAAGTTCTGGAAAATTATAATAAGACCAATAATATTGACAATTCATTAATTGCAAAAACCTACAATAATATTGGTATTGTCTACAGGGATAAAAATGATCTGGATAAAGCTATTGAATTTCATGAGATGGCGTTATCCATTCGATTGCAGGTTTTTGGAGGGTCAAATCCTAATACTGCCAGTAGTTATGAAAACTTAGGAGTCGCTTATGCCGAAAAGGAAGATTACAGAAAAGCGCTTGAATGTTTTAATAAATCGTTATTAATCATTAAAAAAGTCTTCGGCGAAGAGCATCCGGATGTAGCTGATTTATACAGCAAAATAGGCAATACTTATTATTATATGGGAATTTATGACAGTGCTGTGCAGTTTTGCAATAAATCATTGGAAATCGGAACTAAAATTCAGAGTAATTTTAATAGTATAATAAATGACTACTTTATTCTTGGAAAGGTCTATTTGGCTAAAAGTGAATATGAAAGCGCCGCCGATTATTTCAGAGAAGCAATATCTTTAAGCAAAGAGAAATATGGGGAAAAGAATATTCATACCGGTGTAGGTTATAAACGGCTTGCAGAGGTTAATAAGCTGGAACATAACTACAAAGAAGCTCTTTTTTATTGTCAGAAAGCACTGATTTCATTTGTAAATGATTTCAATGAACAA
This sequence comes from uncultured Bacteroidota bacterium, assembly GCA_963839165.1. Taxonomy (GTDB): domain Bacteria; phylum Bacteroidota; class Ignavibacteria; order Ignavibacteriales; family Ignavibacteriaceae; genus DATFVA01. The sequence continues at coordinate 1,518 of CAWIUG010000076.1, forward strand.
TCTGTGAATAAAAACCCGCAGCTGAATAAAGGAATCATATCAGAAATAGAGCTATTGAATACTCTTTCACTGAAAGCCGAAATTCTTGAGGCAGCATCGGAATACACCGGACTAGATGGAATTATTTTGTCTTTATCAACCTACAGAACAGCTGCAGAACTGATTGATCAGATGCGTTTGGGATATAAAGCAGAAGGATCAAAGTTGTTCTTTGGGGAAAAGACCTCAGAAATACTGAACCGGGCAGTATCGGTTTGTCTGAAACTTTATAACAATACAAAAGATGAAGTTTACAAAAATGAAGCATTATATTTTTCGGAAAAGAGTAAGGCTGCAGTACTTCAGGAAATCCTTTCCCTGGTAAAAGCTGCTGATTATGCAGGAATCCCCCGTGAATTGCTGAAAAAGGAGAAACACATCAAAACAGAGTTAGCTTCTTATGAAACTCAGCTTCAGAAGGAATATCAGAAGAAGGATCAAATGGACAGTACAAGAGTAAATGATTATGAAAACCATCTTTTTGATCTTACCTCAGAATATGACAGAATGATTTCTGATTTCGAAAACAATTATCCCTCTTACTATGAACTTAAATACAGACAAAAAATCATAACATTAAACGAAATTCAGAAATCGCTAAGTGAAAATACAGCTTTACTTAGTTATTGTCTGAGTGATAGCCTTATTTACATATTCGTGATAAAGAAAAATAGTTTTATTATTTACCCAATTGAAAAACCAGGGCAGTTTCCGGATCTTGTAAGTGAATTTTATGAATCAATTGTGAAGACTGAAACTGATAAATATGTCTCTGCTTCGAATGAACTGAGCAGGATCTTAATATTTCCGGTATTACAGGAAATCAGGGAAATGAAAAACCTGGTCTTTATACTGCAAGGTGAGTTGTACAAAATCCCATTTGAAGCTCTTGTAACTAAAGAAATAAAACCGGGAAATTCCGATTTCAGCAGTTTCGCTTACATTTTAAAAAGGTATAATATTTCCTATCATTATTCCATAGCATTATATACCACAAGCAGTCGTGAAAGGGTTGTTTCCCAAAAAGCTATTGGAGGATTCATAGGATTTGCCCCGGTTTTTTCGGACGGCAATAAGATAAATAATCTAAACCGTTCTTTAAGCAATTCTTTAAACGATGCAGACTCTTCTATCAACTACAGATCTGATTCCGGGGACAGAAAAAAATTCAGTGAGCTTAAATACAGTGATGAGGAAGTTAACACAATACAGCAAATGTTTGACCGAAGTGATCCCAGTTTGGCATTTCTTTATTCCAGGGCAACCGAAGAAGCATTTAAAGAACACATCAGGGATTATAATCTTATACATATTGCAACTCATAGCATTATAAATGAAGAACATCCTGAACTATCATCAATAATTTTTGCACAGCCGGAAGACTCCACAGCTAAAGAAGATGGTATTCTTTATTCAGCTGAAACTTATAATCTCGAACTTAATGCCGATCTTGTAGTGCTAAGCAGCTGTGAAAGCGGACTGGGTAAACTTATAAAAGGAGAAGGCATGATGGCGTTGACGAGGGGATTCCTGTTTGCCGGTGCTTCAAATATAATTTTCTCATTGTGGAAAATACCGGATAAGCAGACAAGCCGGCTGATGATAGATTTTTACAGAGAAATGCTTTCAGGAAAAAGCTATAGTGAATCTTTGAGAGCTGCTAAACTTAAGTTAATAAAGGATCCCGCAAATTCAAGACCCCGTTCCTGGGCCGGCTTTGTCATGGTTGGCTCCTATTGAATACCGACCACTCGAATCCACATCAATAAAATTTAATATTAGATAGAAATATTTTTCAATATTTCACCCCACTCCGCAAATAGTACTTATAGAGCAAACAATCCCGAATAATTAAAATATATGGAGCGCAGTTATATCTATAACTCCCCTTGACCCAGAACTATGTGTATGAATAGATCTATTTAAATCAATAAAACAATAATCAAACGAAAGGAATAATTTATGAAATTCTTTGAAAATGCCGGATTGTTAAATACAGGGGAAAAAGCTCAAACCAGAGCTGCGGTTAAAAAGATCGCCCATATGATTTATACCGTCTTATTATTTACAGCAGTAGTCCTGACCGGATGCGGGAAAGATCAGATTGCCGGCCCATCAGGAGATGAATCTTTTTTGAAAGGAAAAAGCGGGATGATTGCTTTCTCCTGCTGGCGGGACGGCAATAGTGAAATTTATATAATGAATCCTGATGGTACGGAGCTTACAAATCTGACAAATAATTCCGCTTTTGATTCTCATCCTTCATGGTCGCCGAACAGCAAACAAATTGCCTTTTCTACAAACCGCGACGGCAATAATGAAATCTATGTGATGAACGCTGATGGTTCCAATCTCGTAAATCTGACTAACAGTTCATCAGATGATCAGCAGCCATGCTGGATGTCCAACGGCAAGCAGGTTGCATTTACTTCCAATCGAGACGGCAATTATGAAATATATATAGTAAATGTTGATGGGCTTGGAACTACAAGGATAACAAACAATGCTGCAGATGATGGAGCTCCTTCGGCTTCACCAAATGGAAATCAGCTTGCATTTGTCAGTACTCGCGATGGTAATTATGAAATATATAAAATTAATTCTGACGGGACAGGTTTTACAAGATTGACTAATACTGCTGCCGATGAGTACGATCCTGTCTGGTCGACAAACGGAGACAGGATAGCATTTTCAAGCAACCGTGATAGCTTTTGGCCTGACGTATATGTTATGAACTCTGACGGATCAAATGTTATAAGGCTGACTACAGATCCGAACGGGGATTACCCTCATGCGTGGTCGCCTAATGGAAAACAGATTGCTTTTACAAGCTACCGTGATTTTAATGCTGAAATATATGTAATGAAGGATGACGGCACCGAGATTAATAATATTACAAATAATTCATCAACTGATGATTATCCTGCATGGGGAAAATAAAAATATGGTCTTTTCTGCAAGGTGTGCGAAAGGACAGTAAAACAAAGGAGACACTATGAAAAAATTGCTATTTATTACTGCAATCTCTGTTATCTTATTTTTTAATGCGAATGCCCAGGTATTTAACGGAGACCTTGTCTTTACTACCCAGGCCCAGATAGATTTTTTTGGTCTGACCGATTATACTTCAATAACCGGCAGCCTGATAATTTATTATGGCAGCGCAGTGGGAACAGGGGACATAACAAACCTTGACAGCCTGCATAGAATAGTTTCAGTCGGAGAGGAATTAAACATTTTTAATAATGCGAATCTGGTGAATATCAACGGGCTGTCAAACTTGACATCGGTCGGTGCTTTAGCTTCGGTACCAGCCGATGGTTCAGTATTAATTGTACAAAATAATTCTCTCACAAATATTGATGGACTGTCAAACCTGCACTATATAGGAGGAACATTGTCCATTTATGACAACGATATTCTGGAAAATATTGACGGTTTACAAAATCTGCAAAATTTCGATGCATTTTTTCAGATTTCAGGGAATCCTTCTTTAACGAATATAAACGGACTAACCAATGCTCTTAACCCGATAAGCGGGGGTTATGCAATTGGAGGTTTTGCAATCTTTGACAATGATAACCTTGTCAGTATCAGCGGGGTTGCTAACATAAGTAGTGTCTATGGAAATATTGACATCCATTCTAATCCTGCTTTAGCTAATTTAAATGGGCTTTCCAATTTGCAGTTTATTCACGGCAGTCTGAAGATTTCCGATAATTCTCTTATTGCAAATTTAAATGAATTGTCCGTACTTGAACTTGTAACCGGAACTCCTTTCGCCGGTTTAACAATAACCGATAATGCAGAGTTAACCAACTATGATGGCCTAAATACCCTGGCATCAAATTGCGGTTTAGAAAAACCTTATGAAATCTCAGGCAATGGAAGTGATCCGCCTGCTTCCCTGCTGGCCAGGTTCGATGCGTGTTTAGCAAATACTTCTCCTGTTGCAGATGCAGGCGAAGATATTGAAACAATTGTGGGAAATATTGTTCATCTTGACGGAAGCAATTCATATGATGCTAATAATGATCCGCTTTCATTTGGATGGTCATTCACAAATAGACCTATCGGAAGCAACGCGGAATTATCAAATGCATCTGATACTATTGCAGCTTTTTCAGCTGATGTTCCGGGTGAGTATACAATTAAACTTATTGTATATGATGGTTACGTTTATAGTAGTCCTGATCTTTTAGTTGTAACTGCAATTTCAATTCCTGATGCAATTCAGGATCCTATTGATAGTATTATGGCTTTACCCTTAAATAAGGGTAATCAAAATGCTCTTATTTCCAAGCTTCAGAACGCACTTGCAAAATATAATGCAGGAGATCTTAAGGCCGCAAAAAATATATTAATGGCTTACATTAACCAGCTTCAGCAGTTTGTATCAGATGGCTTAATTACCGCTGCTCAGGCCCAGCCTTTAATTGATTTTGCTTATGATATTATAGATGCTATAAATGCAATGCTGCCGAAAGTTGCCGGCGAAACAATTACTCAGGTGCCTTCAGAATATTCATTATTTCAGAATTATCCAAATCCGTTTAATCCAGCTACCTCGATAAGATATACTGTTCCGACTGCAGGATTAGTACAGTTGAAAGTTTATGACATTCTCGGGAGGGAAGTAGCGAACCTTGTGGATGGAAACCGTGAGGCAGGATATTATGAAGTTAACTTTGATGGCTCGAACCTGGCAAGCGGATTGTATTTATACAGGATTTCTGCAGTGAACTTTGTTTCAACGAAGAAAATGTTGATGGTTAAATAAAAAAATAAAATATCCAAACACAATATATTTATTAATATTTCAAAAGGAGTTCTATATGAAAGCATTAATTAAACGATTTAGTTTTTCCGAAAAATACAAAGCTGCTCGAGCCGGTATTTTTTCTATGTCTTTATTTCTATTACTTATTTCACTGTTCGTTAACGGCTGTGAAAAAGAGGGACCTGTAAGTCCTTTGGATAATGACATAATTTCAGCCACAAAAGGTAACTCCGGGAAAATTGCATTTGTCAGCTATAGGGATGGTGAGTTTGATATATATACGATGTATCCGGATGGAACGGGTTTGACGAATCTAACTCCTAATAGTTCAAACAATTTTGAACCTGCCTGGTCGCCTGATGGTAGAGAAATTGCATTTATAAGTTATCGCGATGGAAATTCTGAGGTATATACTATGCAATCTGATGGAACAAACCTGGTCAGGTTAACCAACTCGATATCGAGTTTTTCACCATCCTGGTCGCCACATGGAAGAAAAATAGCTTTTTCTAAATTTATAGATGGGAGCAATGAAATTTGTGTTATGAACGCTGATGGTACCGGATTTACTAATATTTCAAATAATCCTGCTTCTGATGAGACTCCCTCATGGTCCCCCGATGGCAGAAAAATAGCGTTTACGAGCAATCGTACAGGCAATTATCAGATTTATATGATGAACGCCGATGGGACTGATGTTACTGCCTTGACGAATGAGAATCCCGGAAATCTTTATCCTCATTGGTCCATACATAGTGATCAGATAACATTTACAAGTTTACGTGATGGAAATGCAGAAATTTATGTTATGAACATTGATGGTTCGGGAACTACAAGATTAACAAATAATACGTGGTACGATTCCTGGTCTTCATTCTCACCCGACGGCAGGCAAATAGTTTATGAAAGTGACCCGGCTGGTAATGGGAATGAGGAAGTTTTTGTTATGGCTTCTGATGGAACTCAGCAGACAAAATTAACTCAGGATCCAGAGTATGATGGCTATGCTTCGTGGGGTAAATGATAAAGCTTGAGAATATATTTCCAGGGTATAAGGAATATTCCTTATACCCTTTGCTATTTAATCAGCTTAAATTTTGAAAAGACTTTTAATAGTGAAGACCGGTTGATTGGTTGATTCTCAGATATCACGGATATCAATCTGTTTACTGTTTAATAAAATAAAACTTCCCTATATATAAGACATCTTTTTCATCTTCTATCCGCCAGTAATAAAGCCCGGAAATTTTGAATACTTCAGGCGGAACTGTAACAGTAAGATTGGGAAAATTTGATTGATCTGGTGAATGGCTATAGACTTCCTTTTCCCTATTGGTTAATATTTTAATTGTTACTGGTTCATTTTCAAGCATCTTCCATTGAAATTTTATCTCTTCGTTGTGAAATTTCTGTCCTTTTCCGGGAGAAATCACGTTATCAATTATTTCATTTCCGGAACGAACATTTTCGTTTGACCATTCTTCAAGGTATGCATTTGGAGTAAATTCAGGCCCGGAGAGGTTATCGGCAAATTCCTCCTGTTTTTTTTCATTTCTGCTTAATTCTTTGGGTTTCTTTTCCTGATCTTTTGAAATCTCCGATAATCCGGTGGCGGCAGTACTGTCCTTCTTTGTCAGCATGGCACTGCCATTATCTTCATTATGCTCATCATTTGTCGGGAGAGTTATAAATAAAACCGCAAGAATGACTAAAA
>CAWIUG010000077.1:0-12694 GCA_963839165.1 uncultured Bacteroidota bacterium
GTGATCCGACATAATTTCCTATCAAATTACGTAATCAATAAAGCTTGCTGCCAACTCTGTGTTCAGGAAGAGCCCCAATCCATTTATAACTACCCAGGCTAATCTTTTTCACTTGTAAAATACTCAATAATTAAATTTTAATCTAATGGTTTTCTAAAAAGAAGAGTATTTATTTGGAATATTATAATAACGAAGGCGGAAAAATGAAGCAATTTAATCTAATAGCTAGAATGATTAAAAGATCAAATATTTATCTTTTACCCTAGGGCGGGGATAATTTGTGCGAAAATGCCCCTGCTTAATTTTAGTTAAAAAAATTATAGAATTTATTTAAAGAGAAATTAATATTGACAACTCTTTACCTGAACTTAAATTTCCAATTTTATTGCTACTGGCTAGGATTTAGCCTAATTTTAAAGAGTGTAAATACCGATACTTCCAGGGAAAGGATAGGGCTCTATTCTGAAAAAATCTTAATAATATCAGCAGGAATAAAAAAATGGCGATCCCGGATTTTCAATCAATTATGCTTCCATTAATGAAATATTCCAGTGATGGTAAAGATCATACATTAAGGGAGACGATAGAACATTTAGCAAAGGTATTTAATTTATCTGAAGTCGAACGAACAGAATTATTGCCTAGCGGATCCCAGGCAATTTTTGATAACAGGGTCGGATGGGCAAAAACACACCTCTACAAAGCCGGGTTACTAAAATCTCCCCGACGCTCGGTTTATTTAATTTCAGACAGAGGAATTGACGTATTACGCCAAAATCCGGAAATAATTAATATGGCTTTTTTAAAACGATTTCCTGAATATCTTGAATTTATTAAAACCAGTAAGAAAAAAGATAATCTGAAGAAGCCTGGTATTACTGAAGAATTATTTACGGAAAACACTCCTGAAGAAGTATTAGAATATGCATATTTGGAAATAAAAAACGCATTAGCTGAGGAAGTCCTGGAAAAAGTAAAAAGTTCACCTTCTGATTTTTTTGAAAGGTTAGTGGTTGAGCTTCTCGTAAAAATGGGTTATGGAGGTTCAATTAAAGATGCAGGGAAAGCTACAAGGAAAGTAAAAGACGAAGGTATTGACGGAATAATTAAAGAAGATAAACTGGGGTTAGATGTCATTTATGTTCAGGCAAAAAAATGGGAAGGATCGGTTGGAAGACCTGAAATTCAAAAGTTTGTCGGTGCCCTTGCTGGTCAGGGAGCAAAAAAAGGGATATTTATCACTACCTCAAATTTTTCTAACGATGCCTTGCATTATACCCCGAGAAACGATACAAAGATAGTATTAATCGACGGTAAAAAACTCGGTGAATATATGATAGAATATAATATAGGAGTTACCCCTACCAAAATATTTGAATTGAAAAAATTAGACTCTGATTATTTTGAGATGTAAAATCGGTGGCCAATGGGTATTGGATAAAGAAAAAAATTGGAACACGTTAACAGAGGGATACACCTGCCTCGAGATGGAAAAGAGTACGAACCGGTAGCACCCCCGCTACCGGTTTTTATTGAGATGCCTTCACATTTGAAATTGTTCGTATAAAATAGTTAATTGCACTTGGCTCCTTCCCTTATCCAGGTCCCTATAGCTTTTATTGTATTGAAAGCTAAAGGGGGAAAGCTGGGTGGCATCGGATAATTTCCAATTCCTTCAAGAGCCCATATCAAACTAGAATTATCGGGTTCACCCGGCACAACAATTGTTGGATCTTCTTTAGTGCTGAGACAGGTAGTCATATTTAACCCACCTGCCTGCGTTTTGTCATTATGGCATCCCTCGACGGCACATTTTGAAATAAACACTGACTGTAGATGTTGTGAATAGCTTATGTTGCTTGAAGGAAAAACCAATAGATCACGGAGGATAATCAAAATATGATAAGTGGTATCTAATGTTATTTTTACAGTGAAGGAAGTGTCTAAAAATTCATTTAGTTTAAGGGTTATAATATGTGTCCCTGGCATTAGCTTAATTGTATCAGGGGTCGTCTTCATGGTTCTTCACCATTAAATATAGATACTAGCTCTCGAAGGATTTGATTCTAAGATTATTTTACCCAGACTATCTTCTATGCTATTGGTTATATTGTTTTTATTGCAAGATACTATAACAATAAGGCTGGAAATTAATATTAGATTTAATATCATTTTCATAACCACTCCCGCTACAAATTTTTTAGTTATGAGAAAATCAAATTGAGAAGGGATACCTGTTTCTAAAAACCCGTAATTTCAATAATTTTCTTCTGGATTATCTCCCTCAAGATTAGGTATAAATTATTGAACAAATTTAACTTATGCAAATACGCGCATAATTTAATCTATTCTGCAGCATCCATCTGTTTGACGGCTACTCCGCCCGGGGAAATTGTCGTTCTAAATTCAATTGAATATTTCCCGGGACTTGATTTTCTCCAACATTCGCCAGGGAAATAACTTTTCTATGCAAGTGATGGGTATTCTTTATTTGTTTCATTCTCGCCAGCCTGCGTGCACCCATTTCCCTGGCTTGGTTTTATAGCTTAGGCTTAATGGCTATGTAAGCTGGCTTGCATCATAAATCTGCATAATATTGCAAGTCCTTTTTATATTTTTTTAGAGATTTAATTCCCATCGCTCAATTGAGCTTGTAAAAATAAATCATAATTAATATATTTGCGCCTGTTAATTGATTTAAGGAGTGATGACCGAAGGGTAATTTTTCCGATTCTATGAGGGATAGAAATAGTTTTCATAAAATACTTTTTTAAAAAATAAATAACTGTAATGCAGTCCATCATCGAGGATATTGTTAGTTGCTGATCGGTGAAGCCGGATGCTGAAACAGCGTTTGTAGTCTGATTGCAGGTTAAAGATATCTGGACTTTGTTGTGCGGTCCTTTCCTTTAGTACTGCCGGGTTTCTGCTGTTCGTACCGAATGCTTCTCAAAATAAAATCAAGGAATGAGTGAAATGCCTGAGTCTCACTTTGGTAGGCGGGTTGAGAGATTAATGATTGAGTGATTTGATGATTGTCTGATCCCGCAGGGGCGGGACAGGTTGGGTGATTCCGCAGGGGCGGAACAGGTTGGTTGATTGGGAATGGATGAATGGGAATGAATGACCTGCCTACGTTTCTATTAGACAGGTAAACCTGCCTGCGTTTTACTTCGGCAGGTAAATCCGCAGTGCGGGACAGGTTGAATGGGAGGGATGGACTGTTATTTAATAGAGGGCAGTGACAGAACCAGCACAATATATTTTCTGCTGCAATGGGGCAGCAGCCAGGAACACCCGGGGTGCAGATCTCCTGAGACTTGAATGCCGGCAGGAAAGACCAGATAGAAATGTTAGTATCTTTTTTGATGAGAACTTCCCTTTCGGTGAACTCCCTCCGAGATATACAGATCTTCTTGAAATAGCAGCTTATGTGGCGGCTGCGGAAATATTATCCGACCAAAAAGAATTTGTATCCGGCAGTTTGTATAAATTCTATATCGGTGCCAGGGATTATGAATTCTGGAACCGGTCTGAAGCAAAGCACCTTCTGGTTCAGCTTACTGAATTTTTGTCACCCTTCAGGTTTGAATTTAATTTCTGCAGACAAACAGCGGGAGGCAAAAAAAGAAGCAAACCGGCGAAAAGACCGAAGAAGGGAAATAAAGTCACTTTGTTTTCAGGGGGACTTGATTCGATGGCAGGGGCTGTTAAGGTGCTAAGCGAGACAGACGATAATGTTTGTCTTCTCAGTCATCAGCCCGGCCTCCCGGGTGTATCTTATGTTCAGAATACCCTATATAATATGTTATCGGAACTTTATCCCGGCAGGTGTAAACATTATAAGTTTCACTGCGGCGTTCCGAACCGTCAGTCTTCTGATAAAACACGCATGATGAGACCTCTTGTTTATAATACGGCTGCGTTTGCTGCTGCTTCAGTGGACGGTACGGATCATTATTTTGTTTTTGAGAACGGGATCAGTGCAATGAACCTGAATAAAGAGCTCCCATCGGCAGACCGGTCAACTCATCCGAAAGCTCTCGGAATTCTCGAAGAACTTTTCAGTCTTGTTTCCGGAAAGCCGTTCCATATAAATCAGCCTTTCCTTTTCTATACGAAGGCCGATGTTATCCGGGTACTCAAAGATAATAATCAGGTACAGCTGCTTAAGCATATTGTATCCTGCAGCAGGACGACAGATATAAAGCCGGGTGACTCGCACTGCGGTGTTTGTCCTGCCTGCATATCAAGAGTTTTCGGGGAGTATGCAGCCGGAACCTGGCCAAATTTTAAGGGTTCGTGCAGTAATGATTTTCTTACCGGGGATATTAAAGAACCGGAATTATTGCAGACCTTACTCGGAACAGTGAGGCAGGCACATAACTTTTCAAAGCAGGGACTGGATGCATTCTTTTATGAATGGAAGGAAACAATATTTGAGGTTGACAGTTCTTCCGGAAGTCTTTTCGGCGATACAGCAGAAAAGGCATACAAGCTCTGCCGGCGGCATTCGGAAGATACGGCAAGAGCAGTAACGGTTATGAGAAATTTATACGATCCACCATGGGGAGAGTACAATCCGTATTCATTCTTTTCACTTATCGTTAATAGCAGGGCTTACCAGAGGGACGTACCGGCCGGTATGGTTTACGAGGGGACAGCATCCTTCGATTACCAGGCTTATGATGACCGCCGGAAGAAGATTCCGCCAAGGGAATTAAAGAGTATCTGCCTTGAGTATTGCCGTAAGCTGATAGAGAGCGGAGAGATTGACGAGGTTCTGGAGGAGAAGAAACTGGATAAGGCAATAAGCAAAATACTGATACCTGAGCTCGAGAAAGATTACATTCTGTCAGAGTCTAATAAAACGACGATAAGTGATTATTTTAGGAAGGGAGAGTTGAGGTTGTTTATTAAGGATGGGGGGGTGGTGGTAGATACGTATCCGTCCTCAAATTAGGTATGAGTGAAATTTAAAATGGCAAACTGTTATCGGTCTCATCCAGTTCAGTTGCTTCTTTTTGTAATACCAATTTCTCTTGATTTTTAAGCAGCCAGTTTACACCATTTTCTTCTATTTCATAAGCATAATACTGATTACCATTAAAATCTTGATCTAACCTAAAGTTTATATATCCTTTTTGTTTTAGAAGCCTTAATGCGATACTTGTAGCAATATCGGTATAACCAGCATTGTTCATATCATTTCTGATTGTATAACCTGTGACAAAATCATCTGCCGTGAAACTATTTTGCATTATTGAAATCAGTGTAACCATTTCGTGTGGAGACAATCCTTCCATATCAACGACAGGAGATATATTTTTAACGTTAGATATTTCAACTTCTTTCTTCAATAATGCAAGAATTCTTTCACTAATCTTAATCTTTAATTCTTCATAATCGCTTGTTGAATCTGTTTTATATTTAATAATAGAACGATGCTGAATATCAAAAGGAAATTTAGAAATCCTTTCCTCACACACTAGCACAACATTTTTAGGAACTGCTATTGCATAGCCAAGTTCAAACCAAACGTTTGGGTTATCAGTTGTAATATCTGCAAAGCAAATTTCAGAACTTTTAATCCCCCTTTCTATATCTTCTATCGGAATATTAACAGTTGGGTCTCTATCAACTCGATAGGGTTCTAAACCAGCCTTTTCAATCGCAGGTTTAAATATATCATCAAATCTTTTATCATATTTTCCACCATCAAAAGGTTGGATGCAAAAGCATTTATCCATATTTACCTCAAATTATTTTAACAGATGATTGCTACTTATCTAACGCGAATGTATCAAAGTTAAAGAAATCCGGCACTACATGGGGTATATAAGCTAAAGTTGAATAATAATATTTTTCCTGCAGTAATGGGACCTCTAATCGCTTAGTGTAGTAATTGCCCTGGATGCCCAAATGTTTAATGAAAATTAGGGTAAAATAGGGTGAGAGGCAATAAAAAAATGAGCGTGGGCTGTTGCAGCAGTTTCTAATTCAGAGGTGCTGATTTTCTTTCTTCTAACTTAATCCGAATTAATAATCAATTCGAATATTCATAGATAATAAAATATGCAGCAGGTCGGTAGGGAGTATGATTAAGATTTCTCCATCCTCCTTGCGTCGGATGTCGAAATGACAAAAGCTGACGGATGTCGAAATGACAAAAGCTGACGGATGTCGAAATGTTGAGGCTGCGATTAGCACCGAAATCTTGAGTCTATACGAAATCCCGACAATTTTAGTTCTAATTTATAGCTGCGGGACCGCCACTGGGAGAACGACAGAACAGTGCTTAGACCAAGGTTAATGTGTCGCTGCTCTGCAGCTTATGGGTTATGAGGGTAACATTAAGGCTACTGTATCGCCGTTATACGGCGAAGGCAGGGATGAATTGAAGAACTGCACTTAGAATTGTGTTTCCATCAGCATAAACCTTTATCAATTTTTTTTACTCAGTTCAGAGAACTGAGCTACGCGAAGGGTTCAATGCACTCAGTCGTAACAGCTCAATATGTTCTCCGGCAAGTCGGCCTGACAGTAGACGGTTACGCAAACTAATAATAGGTTAAGATTTCTCCATCCGCCTATCGGCGGGATAAATCCTCCTTACGTCGGATGTCGAAATGACAAAAACTGACGGATGCCGAAATGACAAAATGACGGATGTTCGAAATGTTGAGATCCCGCCACTGGGGGAACGACAGAACTTTGCTGAGACCAAGGTTAATGTGTCGCTGCTCTGCAGCTTATGGGTTATGAGGGTAACATAATCGCTACTAAGGTGTCGCCGTTATACGGCGAAGGCAGGGATGAATTGAAGAACTGCACTTAGAATTGTGTTTCCATCAGCATAAACCTTTATCAATTTTTTTTACTCAGTTCAGAAAACTGAGCTACGCGAAGGGTTTAATGCATGCAGGCATAAAATCTCACCTTATTTTCGTAGTTAATCAGTCTGATGGTAAACGGTTAAAACCGTTCAGGGGTTTTTGTTCGGAGGGGGATCCAATGGCTGAAGCCATTGGTTAATGAGAACTCACGCAAACAAGTAAGAAGTAACAATCTTCCGGGCTAAGCCTAAGATTTCTCCATCCGCCTATCGGCGGGATAAATCCTCCTTGCGTCGGATGTCGAAATGACAAATTTCTGTAACTTTTTGGTGAAAATAGCGTATCAAAAAAAGGATCATCCCCTGTATCATCCCCTATCATCCCCTTTGTTCCCCTCTATCATCCCCCTTTTATTTGTAATAATAAAATAGGAGGATTTTCTGATGACTGAGGAAACAAAAGAAAAATCGACTACCCGGAAAATAGAAGAGGAGCTTGAAGTATTGGTACAGATATCCAGTGAGATGCAAAAGCAGCTCGATAAGGGTGAGTGTAGACTGCCTGGCTTTAAAGAGTCGGCCGATTGTCTCGGGTGCTCGCATTCATCTCGCAGAAACGTCGGGATAGGTGAAGTTCCTACACAAGAACTCCATGAGTTAAAGAACTTCATAACTGAAGTTCCTACATCATGTCTGCCGTATCAGCAGGAAAACTGGAAAAATCTGGAAGATAAAAAGGAAGATAAAGGATCATCCTTTTATCTTCCATGCTTCCTCCTTTCTATCCTCCTACTTTTATTTGTAATAACAAAATAGGAGAATTTTCTGATGACTGAAGAAATAAAAGAAAAATCGACTACCCGGAAAATAGAAGAGGAGCTGGAAGTATTGGTCCAGATATCCAGTGAGATACAGAAGCAGCTTGATAAAGGTGAGTGCAAACTGCCTGGCTTTAAAGAGGCAGCCGATTATCTCGGCTGCTCGCATTCATCTCGCAGAAACGTCGGGACAGGTGAAGTTCCTATACAAGAACTCCATGAGTTAAAGAACTTCATAACTGAAGTTCCTACATCATGTCTGCCGTATCAGCAGGAAAAGGAAAAAAAGGGAGAAAAAAAGGATCATCCCTCTATCTTCCCCTATCCTCCCACTTGTTCCCCTCTATCTTCCCTTTTTTATTTAAGGCAACAAAATAGGAGAATTTTCTGATGACTGAGGAAACAAAGGAAAAATCGACTACCCGGAAAATAGAAGAGGAGCTGGAAGTATTGGTACAGATATCCAGTGAGATGCAGAAACAGCTCGACAAGGGTGAATGTAAACTGCTTGGCTTCAAAGAGGCAGCCGATTATCTCGGATGCTCGCATTCATTTCTGTATAAGCTTACCAGTGCTAATCTTATTCCCTGTTATAAACCGAGGGGGAGGATTTATTTTTTTGAGCATGAGATAGCGGAGTGGGTGAAGAAGAGAAAGTGAAAGATGGGAAAGATTACAAGATTGAATGATCCCGCGGGGCGGGACAGGTTGAATGATTGTTGAATGAATGGTTGAATGTTCCGCGGGGCGGGACAGGTTGAATGATTGGTTGATTGTTGAATGAATGTTTGAATGGTTGAATGGTTGAATGTTCCGCCAACCTACGTTTCACTTCGGCAGGCAAGTTGGAAGATTGAGGATTAACAAATTGCGAAATTAATATTAAATAAAAGGAGGATAGAAAAATGAAGGGACCGGAAATTAAAAAACTGGAAAACAAGGATCTAAATGAATTCAGGGATGAGTTATTCAGCTACATGGCAATGCTGCTTAATGCGCAAAGCAGGGCTCAGGTAAAAATATTAAATGGTCTTTTAGTAGAACTTCAAAAGATTTTGATTTCGGTTCATAATGACCCGCCGGTAAAAAAGAAAACTGCAGGAAGGAGGAAAACAAAATGAATCTTATTGATGATATAAAGAGCAGGATAAATATTGTGCAGCTGGCTGTTGAGTTCGGGTTAAATCCAACAAAAAATAATTTCATCTTTTCAATCTATAAGAACGAAAGCAATCGTTCTCTTAAGCTTTATCCTGAAACTAATTCGTTCTATTGCTTCTCAACCGGAAGCTGGGGAGATGTAATAGACTTTTATGCGGATTATAAACGGATACGAAATAAAGACTGCTATTAAAGAACTTGCTAAAGATGCAGGTATTGATACAAGCAATTACTGCCGCGTGATCGACCGTCAGCATAAAGTAAAGAAGGATTATAAGGTAAAGGAGATAACGGTTTTCGGAAAGGAAAAAGAATTTTATGAAGAGCTTGCCGGTATATTCGAGTTTTCGCAGGGGCTGACCAGAAGGTGCGCTGAGGCTGAAGCGTTAAACGAAGTTATGAAAAGAAGGAAAGAACAGCAGAAGCTTATATTCCAGTCGCTTGAGAAGTACTGCTTTGGAATGGATGAGCAGACCCTGAGCTACCTGCTTTCACCTTCAAGGGGATTAAAGCCTGAAATGATCAGAAAGTTCAGACTCTTTTCAATTAAAAACTCAAAGAGAACACTGCAGTACCTGTACGACTGCTTTTCTCCTGAGGATATAATTATTTCAGGACTCCTGAGCAAATCGGGCAAGTTTATTTTCCACTATCACAGATTGATTATCCCTTATATCGAACAGGGTGAAATCGTATATGTAAGAGGCAGAACCGTGAACGGCAAAAATCCCGACTTCAAGTATATAAGTCTTAATAATGTATCCGGCAGCCTTCCGCTTAAGAGATTCTATAACATCGATACATTAAAGACATTAGAACCGGGTGAACCTCTTATAATCTGCGAGGGTGAATTTGATACGATGATGATTGAGCAGGCAGGAGGTAAAGCAATAGGGATACCGGGAGTTACCAATATACCTGAAAAGGAATTAAAGCAGTTAAGCGACTATAATCTTTACTTAGCATTTGATAATGATGCTGCGGGGAAAAACGCAATGGATAAGGCTGCAAAGATGCTTGGAAGACCGGTAAAGACAATAAGATTTAAGAATTACAAAGATGTTTCGGAGCTTCTGAATGGAACGGGAAGTTAACAAGATATTCGGGGATAAAGCCGAGGTTGTTGTAATAAAGACCGACCCGGCAGAACCGAATGAGTATATCAAATTCTGGTTTAAGCACAAATACCGGTTAAAGCTGATCAGCAGGCTGTTTATTCATTTCTTAAATCAGCTTGGCTTCAGGTTATGTCTTATGGGTAAGGATTATGTTTTAGTGAGGGTAAGGAATAATATAGCAGAAGAAGTAACCACAGTTGAAATGAAGGAAGCTATTAAAAACTATCTGTCAGAGAAGCAGGTTGAATTTGATGAAGGTGTGAAAGCTGAAGATCTACTGGAGATGATCATAAACCAATCGCCTGCGTTATTCAGCCGGGTAAACCTGGAATACCTGGAAAAGATGGAAGATAATTTTAAGCAGGATACCCGAACAGAATCGTTTATTTATTTCAAGAATTGTTTTGTGAGTATTACTGCAGATGGTTATTCGGTGCACAATTATGAAGAGCTGGATAAACCAATATGGAAAAACCAGATTCTTGAACGTGAGTTTTATGAGACAGACGGGGACTGCGATATACGGACTTTTATCTTCAGGATATCGGGCAATGACGCGGAAAGATATGATTCCTTCAGAAGCGTAATAGGCTACTTGCTGCATACATATAAAGATCCGGCGCTGGCAAAAGCGATAATATTTATGGATGAGAAGCTGGATGACGGATCAAACGGAGGGTGCGGTAAGAGTCTGCTTGGCAATGCCCTGTCAAAAATAAGAAAATCGTTAAGACTGGGAGGAAAGAATTTCCTGTTCGAGAGGTTTGCATTTCAATCGTATGAACCAGGAACCAGCATAATTGAATTCAATGATCTGAGCAGACATTTCAGATTCGAGAACCTGTTTACGGCGATAACCGACAACATAATAATTGAGAAAAAGAACAGGGATGAGATGATAATACCGTTTGAGCGGTCGCCTAAGATATTGTTGTCAACAAACTACACCATCAGAGGTGTGGATGAATCTACAATGAGGAGGCAGTTTGTACTTGAGTTCTCGGATTATTTCAGCATCAGGTATTCGCCGGAAGATGAATTTGGGCACAGGTTTTTTGATGACTGGTGTGATAATGAGTGGTGCAGGTTTTACAAGTTTATGATCGGCTGTCTGCAGTTTTACCTGGCTAATGGACTGGTAGATTACAAGAGGGTAAATCTTGATGTTAAGAAACTTATTGAATCGACATCTGAAGAGTTCCTTGAGTTTGCTGAGGACCTTGTGAAGGATACCTGGTATGATAAAAGGGAAACGTACAGAAAATTCCTGGAGACTTATCCAGACTTTACCAATAATAAAATGGAGCAGAGGAAATTTACGAGCTGGTTAAAGGTATTTGCCAAAGTAAAGGGATGGAGTTTTTTCCAGAGGAGAACAGTAAACGAGAGGCTGTTCATATTCAGAAGCGAATCTGAAGTCCAGAAGGAAGGCTGAAAAATACACCCCCCCCTTTTAAAGTGGGGTAGGTATGTACATGATAGACATGAAAGAAAAAAAAGAAGAAAATGAGCAGAAATCAAACAATTTTCATGTCCATCCCAGTACACGGGAGCGACATGGGAGCGACATGGATGGACATGGGAAGGGTTTAGAGATTGGAAGATGGAATGGTGGAGTAATTGGAGAGCAGAGACTAAGAGAGGGAGAGACTTGGGGAGGGAGAGACTACTCAAGATGTCGGAGATCGGAAAGTCGGAAGTCGGAGATCAGAAGTCTGAGAGGAGATAGGAAAAAGGGTGAACCGGAGAAGAGGTTAAGAGGATTGGAAAATAAGAGGGTAAGCAGGAACTCAATTGTGCAGCAGAGGCGATCCTGCCGCAGAAAATAAATAATAAGTTGGCGGTCCCGTTGAAGCGGCGGTCCCGCTGTATATGCAGAATTAAAAGATCGGCGGGATTTCGAGGACTCAAGATTTCGTCCCGAGCTAAGATTGCCGGACTCAAGATTTCGACTGCGTCGAGGAGGAGGAGTAGCACAGAGTCGCACGAAGTTTGGGGCACGAAGTCTCACGAAGTTCACAACTGCGTCGTGGTAAAGTACACAAAGGAAAGAAAAGGAAAATATTGAGATGAGAAAATATTCAACAAATAATTTATTCTGAAAATTCAGGGAGGATTGATGGGAGATAATCATTGGAGAAAAGCTGGTTGCAGTATCGGCTGCGCCGATGGAGGAGAGTATCACGAAGGAGCACGAAGTTGGGCACGAAGTAACACTAAGGCCACGACTGCGTCGTGGTGAATGAAGTACACAGAGGAAAAAAACAAGGTATTAAAATTGAGAGAATTAACAAGGGAGGTGATGTGGGAGAGGTAATTGATATGCATGTGCATTTTGGGGGGCCAGGGAATTCGAAGAATGCCTGTTACTGGTCTGAAACCTTTAAGAAGCAGCCGGCTTACTGGCTCCTTAAGCTTACTTCATATTCCTTGTTTAAAGAACCTTCCTTTGATGAAGTCGAAAAAAAGATCTTGTCAGTAATCAACAGCTCGAAGAAGGTTGATAAAGTTGTTCTTCTTGCTATGGATAAGGTTTATGGGCCGGATGGAAATCCCAGGGAAAAAGAGGGCGATAAGGAAATTACTCATTTGTATGTTCCCAACGATTATATAATCCAGTTGGCGAAAAATAATAAACGAATCCTGGTGGGTGCGTCGGTACATCCTTACCGGAGCGACTGGAAGGAGGAACTTGAGAAATGCATAGTCAACGGTGCGGTACTGTGTAAGTGGATACCTTCATCTCAGCAGATTGATGTAAC
>CAWIUG010000078.1:0-13346 GCA_963839165.1 uncultured Bacteroidota bacterium
TTATTGAAAATCACTACTGTCCAAGATACGATAAAATAAAAGCCTGTAACTATATAATAAATAAAGTGTTATAAGGAAAAATAGTCATAAACGATTTGAAATAAAAAAGAACTAATTTTCGCTCCGTATGATAAAACAACCGGAGCGTATATGAACTTAGGGCAAACAATTTTCAGTCAACTGATGGAACATTTACCACAAAATAAATTTCGTCAATGTGTAGAACGATATAAAGGTAATTATAAAATAAAATCTTTTAGTTGTTGGGATCAGTTCCTCTGTATGAGTTTTGCACAACTTACTTATCGTGAATCTCTTAGAGATATAGAAACTTGTTTAAGAGCAATGCAAGGAAAACTTTATCATATGGGAATTAAAAGCAAAGTATCAAAAAGTACGTTAGCATATGCAAACGAAAAAAGAGACTGGCGTATTTATGCTGACTTTGCTCAAATACTTATTGCTCAAGCAAGAGAACTATATGCAAAGGAGGAATTTGAGAAAGAACTTGATGAAACTGTTTATGCTCTTGATTCTACCACAATAGATTTATGCTTGTCTTTATTCCCTTGGGCTAAATTCAGAAAGTATAAAGGAGGAATAAAACTACATACATTGTTAGATGTGCAAACAAGCATTCCAACCTTTATTTATATGACTCCCGCAGTGATTCACGATGTAAATATTCTTGATATACTTATTCCTGAAGCCGGAGCCTTTTATGTTATGGATAGAGGATATGTTGATTTTGCTCGTCTATATTCATTGCACTTGAACAATTCTTTTTTTGTTACTCGCGCTAAATCCAATTTCAGGTTTAATAGAATTTATTCGCATATTGTTGATAGAACCACTGGAGTAATTTGCGATCAAACGATTAACTTAACCGGATTCTATCAATCAAAAGATTATCCTGATAAACTTCGGCGAATTAAGTATTACGATAAACAAACAGATAAACGTCTTGTCTTTCTTACAAATAATTTTCAATTGAAGACATTACTGATTGCTAAAATTTTCAAAGAACGATGGCAAATAGAATTATTCTTTAAATGGATTAAGCAGCATTTAAGAATTAAATCTTTTTATGGGACAACACCGAATGCCGTTAAAACACAAATATGGATTGCTGTCTCTGTTTATTTGCTTGTAGCTATTGTGAAAAAAAAATTAAATATAAATTTGTCACTTTACACTTTTCTACAGATTTTAAGTATCTCAATTTTTGAAAAAAGCCCGATTTTACAGCTTATAAATGATATTGATTACGAATCTAAAATCTATGAGCCCTCTAACCAATTGAATTTATTCGACTTATGATTGGACAGTAGTGATTGAAAATATTAGCTGTCCCCCTCCGAATCGCGACGAATTATTGACAAGCTTAACAAGTAATTACCCAAAGATCTTCAACCAAAGAAAAATATTGCCTGTAATTCCAAATTGAGTTATGTTATAAGGGAAAATTGCTTGCAATACTAAGGATCACGGGGTATTGTTATTGATGGCTGCCGTAAGGGTCCCGCGAAGAAAGAAAATCAGAATATTTCTATTGAGTTAAATCAATTCAGGACTAGAGATGAGAATTATTTTCCAATATATGCTTAACAGTCAAATTCTATTAACTTATCTAAATGGCAACATTAAAAGGAATGGGAATAATTGAACAGGAAATTAACAAGTCGATAGATAAGGGTATCTATTCGGCAACGCTGTCAGGTACATATTAATAAAAGAGAAAGTTTATTGAATAATTACACCGACGGGTAATGGAAATATTAAAATCGATTCGTTTTATTTTGGTTTCGTAATAATGGATTTTCCGGTTCAATAGGTCAGTTATAAACTTTTAACTTTGACATTATTTTGACAATTCAGAAGAAAAAATGTCTGAATATTGTTTGTGAGAGTTAGATAATACTTAATGACTATGGAGTGGTAAAATGAAAAAGATTATTTGTGCTATACTGATTCCGGCATTTTTGGCTCAGACAGCAGGATGCTTTAGTATGAGGGAAATTAAAACGCAGGAGCTGAATGATTTTAAAGACCAAAAACTATACCTGAGAACAAACGATTCATCAGAATATATTTTAGTGAAAGGATCTAATGAATTAAACATATCAAACTGGGAAATTTCGAATGATAGTCTGATTCTTATGATCAATAAACTTCAAAGGTATTCCCGGAATGAAGATATAGTAGTAAAAGAGGAATATGCAGTACCTTTTTCTTCAATTAACCAAATCACATTTAGGGAATTCAGTCCGGGTACAACCGCCCTAACGATAGTTGCTGTTCTGGCTGTCTTTGCTGCATTAATTATCACCAGTATCCGTTTTGACTTTAAAAGTACCAGATAGAGTTTACATAAACGGCATCTTTTGACGATTTTCTTTTCATACTTGTTGAAGAGGCTGGCAGGAAGGTTAGAGTGTAGGAAGAGAAGAAGATGAGAATATAAGAAAGTAGGGGGAGGCAGGATGAGCATCAGGGAATGGTTCTCATTAACCAACTGCTTTTAGCTGTTGGGGAACAAGGAATAGAGGATGGAAACGCAACGGTTTTAACCGTTTACTATAAGGCCTGCAGGGAAAGGAGTCGTTTTGACCGGATGCATTGAAACGTGCGCGTAGCCCGGTTTCTGTCATTTCGAACATCCGACGCAAGGAGGATGGAGAAATCTTAATCGTACCCCTCCCGTAGCTCAGTTCTCTGAACTGAAGTCTCAGGTCGGGAGACCTGAGCTGCGAGATGTTCAATGAATAGCTGAGTTGAAGCATTTTGCGCGGTCAAAGCTTGCTGCTGATATAAGTAGAGGACAACCGGATTGTGCTCATCGAGTTTTTCGAACACAGTGTTCTTACCTTCTCACCTTCTTATCTTCTCATCTTCTAACCTTCTCACCCTCTAACCTCTTCGATGATCCCAAAGGGGGAACCGTTAAACTGAAAATACCCTGGTCGCTTATCGCTCCCAGGTCTTTTTTTGTTTACTTCGTTTACAAAAAAAAAGTTTTTGACGCTTCGTAAATAAAAAAATCCCCGTCATTTGACGGGGTATTTTTAGTTTGCGGAGAGACAGGGATTCGTCCGCACTATGCTTTTATTACTCAAATTCAAAGGATTTAAGCTTGGGGTGTCCAAAAATTGACCAACAATTAATATTTGATATTAATTAGAAGTATTGCCTTCTGTCATTTATTACAGGAAGATAATAGCCTTAATACATAGCCACACCACAATAACATAGCAAATTTTAATAAATCATCTTAATACTTTCCAAAATCTCCCTATTTGCAAGTATCTAATTATTAGCTTTTAATTATAAGTGCAACTTTCTCTATGCACAAGAGATATGACAGAGCGATTTGCTAAGAATACTTTTAAAACGAATAACAAGAAAAACATACATCGTATTGGGCGATTAGAGTACGATTTCACTATTTATAAATTATAATGAATTTCATTTGAGTTATTTATGAAAAAATTATTTGCATCTATACTCGTTCTAATATTCTCTTTTATATCTTATTCCCAACCTGCAAAATCACCTTACCCAATTATCTTTATTCATGGATTAAATTCGAACGGGGAGACCTGGGATAGTATATTAAATTATTTAGGGGGCCAAGAAAGAACATTTGATGTTTGCTTAAATGATGATGGTAATAATTTATCATCAAATATCGATGATGATGTTTTAGCTGTAGGATGGCGGAATCTCCCTTCCACTCCTTCTCCAACAAGGCTCTATGTACTTAATTTTGATAATGATCAAATGGTAGGTCACGGAACGCATTCACTCAGTAATCAGGCCTCTATTTATAAGCAAGGAAGAGCTCTTAATCTCATGGTTAATTCAGTTCTGAATTTAGAACCTGAGACTACTAATAAAGTTATTCTTGTCGGCCACTCCATGGGAGGTCTGGCAATTCGGGAGTATCTTCAAAGAACAGAGAATGATCAATTAACGCATACATGGTGGATTAATCCAAATGATCCGACGGGTCATAAAGTTGCTAAAGTCGTGACGATAGGTACCCCACACGGAGGCTCAAATATTTTAAATATTTTAGATAATTTAATCCCAGATGCAAACTCGGAGGCAGTTAGAGATATTGAGATATCGCTATTTATCATTTGCCTCTGAACCTCCAAATCCTGCCACCGACAATGGGGTATATCTTTTTGGAGGAAATGAGGATTTTAATGATATGCATCAACAAGGATTTTATAATTATGATATTAATTGTGATGGTAATGAAAATGATTACATCTATGGAATTAGTTCTTGGGTTGCCTCCAATGGCGGATATTTGTGTAAAGATAATCCTAATATGTCTTTAAGCAGAAATATCGATTATACTTGGATAACTTCAAACAATGGTGGTCTAGGTCAAGGTGATGGCGTTGTTAGGCTGGACCGACAATATTTATTTGGAATTGGAGACACTTTATTGACAAATGTCTATCATACAGATGAGCCATCAGATATCAAATCATTAATTAGAGGAATAGATGAGCCAGATACTTATCAATTAGCCTATACAATAAAACAAGATAATCTATACAGGGGGTTTATCTCTTATCAAACAAACTATCAGTCAGATGATTATGATTACTATAGATTTATTGCAAATAACGATGGCAATTTGAAAATTACCATCGATGGTGCTAATTCAGGGGTTTATGAGATTATGTTGAGAGATTATAATGGTAACCTAATTGAAAACCTACCAATTAGTTCTTTCCCATTCACTTATAATAAACAAGTTATTGCTGGTCTATATTATATTTGTATTAAGGGACATGCTGCCAGTAATGGAATCATAAATAGCTATACAATCCTGCCCACCTTGGAACCTTTAATTATTTCATTATATAATGGTTCAGTTTCACCTACTTCGGGGAATGAGTCAACTAATTTTGATTTTTCAGTTTATTATAAAAATACAAACAACTATGCTCCGGATAATGTTCAGCTTCATATAGTTAATCAATATACAGAAAACATGACAGCAGGTGGAAGTAACTGGCAACAGGGCGTACAATTCACTAAAACTCTAAATAATTTTTCGCCTGGACAATATCAGTTCTATTTTAGTGCAGATGTAAGTGGGCAGACATTACGGTTTCCCGATACTGGTTATTTAAATTTTAATGTTACACAAAATGTAGCTGGTTGGGACTTAGCAGTTAACAATATGACATATACTCCTACTATAGTAACGCCTGGGATCGTAGTCTTTAGTTCTACAGCATCAGTATACAACAATTCGAATTCTCCAGATAAAATTTATCATAATATAGACTATTCATTCACTTTTTATGATAAAATAGGAAATATAATTGATATAAAAACTGGGAACATTCCAACAATTAATCAATATCAAACAATTCCAGTTACCAAATCATTCATCGCACCTTCAGGAGAAGGAAATTGCACACTTGTATTTTCAGTTTATCCTCAGATTGATGAGATCACTTCCAATAATACTTTATCAAAAACTGTAATTGTCAGTTCAACTGGTCCACAAAAACAATGGTTAATCACAAATTCAAACGCATACGTTCTTATGGACCAAAATGCTTCAACCCATAACTTTAATGGTCACACTTTTACTTTGCACGCTACTACAAGCTCTTATATACAAATTCAGAGGGATGATTTTACAACTCCGCACACCATTAATCTACTTAAATTTAGACAGTATGATGATGGATTAGTGGTGGTTATAAATGAATCATGTCTGACAACAGAAGCTTTCGTCAGTTTTGGTTTAGATAATCCTAATTACGTTACTTATGATCAGACAAATATTACAACGAGCCCCGGGACAACAATTGAATTCATTGCTAGTTGTGGAGCAATGACGTTTTCAGCAGAAGATCCTTATATTTATAGAAATGACGATGGTTTAATAGTTGAACCATGGTATGAATCATATACCCGTTTGAATAATAACCACTCTATTAAGTATACCTTTGTGATCTCCTTCTTCAGCAACATTGGGTGATTATTCTTTTTATATGGGGGCATGGTTATCGAATAGTAGCCGGTTTCTGAGACAACTAAACATTAAACTGATTGCTCCTCCTCCCAATATAGCTACAATAAGTTCTTCCTATTTTTCTGCAGATGACCAAATTACAATAAATGGAACTGGTTTTGGTACTAATGGATCAGTTAAATTCAATGATTTGGCTGCTACACATATAGATAGTTGGACTCCAACACAGATAAAAGCAATTGTACCGGTTGGGGTTCAGTCAGGTAATTTATTCGTCATTAATAGCAATGGTGTTAGTAATGGTAAATATTATACCGTAAATAGTTCTACTGGTGAGCCAGAGACTTTATTTTCTTGATTCCTGATCAAACTATTTATCAGGATGAAACAAAGTTCATTGCAAATCTAAATAATAGTGTTTTCTCTGATCCAAATAATCAATCATTAACTTTTTCTGCAACTTCAAATGAATCCAAACGTAGTAGTATTACAGGATTCTCTCTTTATTAAAAGGTTATATCTTAATGCTGCTGCAAATGCAACCGGTAACTCAACCATTATAGTAACAGCAATCGATCCAACAGATAAGGCAGCTAAGGATACATTTGTTGTAACGATAATATCCAATCAACAAGCGTTTATTATTATAACTTCACCTAATGGGGGAGAGAATTGGGAAATAGGGAAGTCAATATTCTATAGGCTGGGTAAGCAATGCTACTAGTGGAAGTGTTAACATAGAATTAAGTAGAAACGGAGGAAGTACTTGGGAAACTTTATATAATAATACTGCTAGATAATGGGGCTGAGAACTGGACTGTAACCGGGCCAGCCATTGCAGAAATAATCCTAAAATCAGAATAAGTGATGTTATGGGTAATCCTTCCAATGTTAGCGATAATGTTTTCAATATTTTACACAGCCAAATTCAGCACCAAACCTCACATGGACAGGTGAAAGTGGTTACGAATCTGATGGAGTTGATCCAGATTCAGGAAACATTTCTTCGACATTTACTTTCAAAGTTAAATATACAGACCCTGAAGGATGACGTTTCACTTGAAGGTTATCCGAAGTTGTATATAAAAAAAGGTGGTCTTTCTGTTTCCGAAAGCCCATTTACTATGAATGAAGTTGTCTTAAAAAATACCGGAAAATCAGGATATTCAAGTAATCAAAAGAATCCGAATGATATTGCAACGAAGAAAATAGGGATTAATGATACAAAACTGATGTCGAAAAATAAATTAGCAAAAGATAAGGATGAGGGTGTCATAAAATCATCTCCATCTCAGCTAAATGATGATCATAAATCCCTAAAAATTTCTGATTCTCCTTCAATTCTTGATGGTGTAATATACTGTCCATGGATATAACTGGGTTAGAAGCAGGAACTGATTATACATACTACTTTGAGGCTAAAGACATAAATAATAATCCCGCAACCGGAGAAGCAACCATTGAGCAGAATGGGCCAATCGTCACCAATTTAATGCCCTCAATTACACTTACTCAACCAGAGACTAACACTACAGTTAATCAAGGTGATTCAGTAATAATAGAATGGCAAAGTACAAATACACTTAGTGGACAGGTACATATATTTATGGATGTTGATAATGTATGGGCGAATGGGAATGAAGTTCCAGTTGATTTTCTTCTACCATTATCTGGCAGCTTAACTTGGAATACAACTGAGGTACCTCCTGGTAAGATTATATCGCAGGGTGGTTAAATGATGGAATCGGAAATCCATATGATTACGCTAGTGGTACAGTAACAATTGTACCGACTTTTCAATTATCAGTTTCTGTTTCGAATGGCTGGAATATGGTTTCTGTCCCGGGAATAAACCCAAATGGACAGTCTGTGGACTTCTGGTGGTCAGCAAGGGTGGGCAATGTATATAAATATTCTGGTGGTTATCAATCAGTGGCTACCACCACTCCCGGGGAAGGCTACTGGATGAATAATGACTCAGTACAAACATATAATACCGGTGATGAGTGGTCTGCAGAAGGAATTCAGATAGTAACACACAATCCAATCAGTGCTAATGCAGGATGGAACCTGATTGGGGGATATGAGAACATTGTTCCTGTGGAAGGGATAACAACTAATCCGCCAGGACTGCAGCAGGGACTATATATGGATATTCCGGCGGGTATACAACGCCGCCAACAATGGAACCAGGCTATGGCTACTGGATACGTTTGTCGGAAGCAGGAGAGATAATACTGTCTAATGCTATCAGTAAAGGAAGGCAAACAGAATACATAAAGGAAGATTGGGGAAAGATAACACTTATGGATAAGTCAGGAAAAAGCTATACCCTTTACTCTGTAAAAGGAGATGTAGATCTGAATCAGTATGAGCTGCCACCCATACCACCACCAAATATATTTGATATAAGATTTAGCAATGGAAAAATAGCTGAAGAATTGAAAGATGATTTCAAGTCAATTGAAATGAGAGGTATGATTTTCCCTGTAAAAGTGCAAATTGAGAATATGGATATAAGAATTCAGGACGTAACAGGTAAAGAGATTAATAGAAATTTAAAATCCGGTGAAGAGATTACAATTAATAATCCGAATATTAAATTTCTTAATGGTATCAGCACAACTTATACCAGATAAGTTTGCGCTTGAACAAAACTTTCCAAATCCGTTTAATCCGACAACTACAATAAGATTTTCAATACCGGTTGAGGCTGGGGTTAATTTGAGTATATATAATATTCTTGGGGAAAGAATCACCGAATTAAAAAACGAAATAATGAAACCGGGATACTATGATGTGAAATTTAATCCATCTTCACTTGCTTCTGGAATTTATATATACAGGCTGAAAGCAGCTGACTTTACCGAAACAAAGAAGATGATTTTCTTAAAGTGATTATAGCTCTTCAAAACAATATTGATTTAAATGAACATTTATAGACATACCAGAAGTTTTGATAATTTTTTGCATGCAGGGTAACTTAAATAGAAGATAAGGTATGAAATTTAGATTATGAATTATTCACTGCTAAGGTATTTTTTAATCATATCAACTGTACTGTTAAATGAGATTTTGGTTTATGGACAGGCAGCGGTTGAAATTCCATTATCGGTTTCAGATGGATCAACATCAATTCAACTTGCTGTCGGATTAGATTTAATGGCAACTAATGGTATTGATCCTGAATTTGAAGAAAGTGATCTTCCGCCGTTTCCTCCTTCAGGAACGCTTTGAATTCAGATTCGATCTGACACCATATGCGGGAGAACCACTATCATCAGTTATAGAGACTATCCGAGCACCCTGGAGATCCCCCATGCATTTTCATTCATCTGATACAGTTCAGCATAGAATTATTTGGCAAAAAAGCGCAGGAGGGATTACCGATAGACATTAATTACGATCTTTGCCTGATGGATGCTAATATGGTAATCCAGGATGAATTCGGGGGAATTATTCTAAACCTTGGACCATTTGAAGGAGCAGGAACTACTAATATCCCAGGCTCACTTTCTCTGAATTCTTCTTTTCTTTATATGATATACAGTGATATTAATCCTGTTGAGATTAGATCATTTACTGACGAATTATCCATTACAATTTATTACTATTACAAAATTATCCTAATCCTTTCAATCCAAATACCGTAATTAAATATGCTCTGCCAGAAACCAGAAATGTAGAGCTTATAATTTACAATGCACTCGGAGAAAAGGTTAAAACACTTGTCTCTGAAATCCAGGAGGCAGGATATTACTCGATCATCTGGAACGCAACAAACGATTATGGGAGCAAGGTTGTAAGCGGACTGTATATATGTGCATTGAAAGCAGGTGATTATCATTCTGTGAAGAAAATGATGCTTGTTAAATAATGTCAATACTTAGGAGGGCTATAATTACTAATGGCCCTCTTCTTTTCAAAATTGTCAATTTCAATACAGGAGAGCCTAATGAAAAGAATTCTTACTGTCTCAAGTTTAGTTTGTCTGTTCTTCCTTGATATATCATTTGCACAGAATTTTCGTGTGCCCATACTTGTGAAGGACGGATGTGATAATTCTATAAATATTTGGCTGGGAGTTGACCCAAACGGCACGGATGGCTTTGATGCTGGCTTGGATACGCTTGCCCCACCGCCTCCACCGGGCGGTTTTGATGCGCGGTTTACCTGGATTGATGAAGATTTTTTAACCGATATACGAGATAATACGATATCGCAGAAAGAGTTTCGGATGTACTATGATAAGGATGCAGGATGCTCACCAATTACATTATATTGGGATAGTGCAGTGTTATCTTCGCTTGGGACTTTTGTCCTTGTAGATAACCTTACTGGTACATTGTGGGGCCCTGTTGATATGACTACAACAGATAGTCTGGTAATTACTTCTGATTTGGTATTCATTCAGAGCTCAGTACGAATATTAGTGACACCAAATAGCCCAAATCAGAACTATACAGTAACGACAAGTCCAGCAGGGTTAAGCATAACAGTAGACGGAACAACATATACAGCACCGCAGACCTTCAACTGGATACCAGGCACATGCACAGCATAGGAACAACTCACTCCCAGCGGAAACTACACAAGACAGGAATGTCGTCGGCAGCTGGTCGGATAGCGGAGCAATGACACATACTATCACAGTTCCGCCCAATGCGGTAACCTATACGGCAACATTCGTAACGGAGTATTATCTGACGATGGCAGCGGGAACCACGGAGGGACTTAACCCCGCCAAGCGGATGGCGAAATGCAGAGCGAACAGGTACAAATACAGGCCACTGCAAATAGTAATTACTCATTTACAGGCTGGACAGGACAGGACGATACTCGTATACAGGAGACAACAATCCTGCCACCATAACGATGAACGGACCGATAGGTGAAACAGGCAATTTCATAATAAACACAGGGGTAA
Organism: uncultured Bacteroidota bacterium; assembly: GCA_963839165.1. GTDB lineage: Bacteria > Bacteroidota > Ignavibacteria > Ignavibacteriales > Ignavibacteriaceae > DATFVA01. Next base: position 10,941 of record CAWIUG010000078.1, read on the forward strand.
CGGTAACGACAAGTCCGGCAGGGTTAAGCATAACAGTAGACGGAACAACATATACTGCACCGCATACCTTCAGCTGGATACCTGGAGACCAGCACAGCATTGGAACAACCACTCCTCAGCCGGGAACTACAGGTATACAATATGTATGGTCAAACTGGTCAGACGGCGAAGCATTAACACATACAATAACGGTTCCAAATAATGCGGTAACATATACAGCCAACTTCGCCACTCAGTATTATCTGACAATGATTGCAAATCCACCGGAAGGGGGAACAGTAACCCCGCCAAGCGGATGGCGAAATGCAGGCGAACAGGTACAAATACAGGCCACTGCAAATAGTAATTATCACTTCACAGGCTGGACAGGCACAGGTTCGATATCTTATACTGGAGGGAACAATCCTGCCACAATAACGATGAACGGCCCTATAGGTGAAACAGGGAATTTCATAATAAACACAGGGGTAACGGTAACGACAAGTCCGGCAGGGTTAAGCATAACAGTAGACGGAACGACATATACAGCACCGCATACCTTCAGCTGGATACCTGGGGACCAGCACAGCATTGGAACAACCACTCCTCAGCCGGGTACTACGGGACACAATACGTATGGTCAAACTGGTCTGACAACGGAGCAATAACACATACAATAACAGTTCCAAATAATGCGGTAACATATACAGCCAACTTCGCCACTCAGTATTATCTGACAATGATTGCAAATCCACCGGAAGGGGGAACAGTAACCCCGCCAAGCGGATGGCGAAATGCAGGCGAACAGGTACAAATACAGGCCACTGCAAATAATAATTATTCATTTACGGGTTGGACAGGTACAGGAAATATTTCATATACGGGAGAAAACAATCCTGCCACCATAACTATGAACGGACCGATAAGTGAAACTGGCAATTTCATAATAAACACCGGGGTAACGGTAACGACAAGTCCGTCTGGACTGGATATCACGGTTGATGATACAACATATACTGCACCGCATACATTCAGTTGGGTACCAGGCAGCCAGCATAGCATTGGAACGACCACTCCTCAGCCGGGAACTACAGGTATACAATATGTATGGTCAAACTGGTCAGACGGCGAAGCATTAACACATACAATAACGGTTCCAAATAATGCGGCAACATATACTGCAAACTTCACTACGCAGTATTATCTGACAATGAGTGCAAATCCACCGGAAGGCGGTTCGGTAACCCCGGCAACCGGATGGAGGAATGCGCAGGAGCAGGTACAAATACAGGCCACTGCAAATAATAATTATTCATTTACGGGTTGGACAGGTACGGGGACGGGATTTATACAGGAGAAGTTGATTCTGCTATCATCGCCATGAATGGTCCTATTATAGAAACTGCATCTTTTGCTATCTCACCTATAAGTGCACCTACACTATTAACGGGTATAATTCATCAAAACCCTTTACGTGTGGAATTACACTGGAATGATAATTCAGATAATGAGGATGGATTTATTATAGAAAGAGAAAATATAATCACTGAATCATTTGTTGTAATCGATTCGGTCGCCCAAAACGAGACGAACTACCCGGATACTTCTGTTGCAATCTCAACTTATAACTATAGAGTAAAAGCTTATAACCAGTATACCCAATCTGCTTACTCTGATACTATCCATTTAGTTGTTCCTGTGAGTTAATTTCATTTAGTGTAGCTCAAGTGAAAAATGTTGTATGCCTTGAATGGAAAACAGCAACAGAGTCTAACAATAAAGGTTTTGAAATTCAAAGAGAGCTTGATAAGGGCTGGGAATCTGTCGATTTTATTCAGGGGGCTGGAACGTCCACTGAGGTTAGGGTTTATCAGTACAGTGATAGCTATGAATTCAAATCCTACAAGGGAGATATCAAGTACAGGCTTAAACAAGTCGACTTCAATGGATCATCTGATTATTCAGATGAAATAAATATTACCGTAGATTTTGTACCAAAAAAATTCATGCTATTCCCAGAATTTCCCAAATCCTTTTAATCCCTCCACCAGGATTAAATATTATGTGCCTCAAACCAGCAAAATATCCATTGATGTATATAATATATTGGGTAAACTAATTACAACCTTAGTAAACGAAATTAAAGAGCAGGGATATTACGAAATAAATTTTAGCAATCCCGCATTAGCATCAGGAATATACATATATAGACTTTCAACAGATCAAAAAATCATTGTAAAGAAAATGTTATTGATAAAATGATCTTTTAGTAAAAACCTATTATGCGGGAAACAAAAAACCCATTGTTTCCCCTTTTGTTAATTAAAAGTGAAGAATGAATTCTTATTCACCATACTTTTCACACCTCTATAGCATATCATAATATCTCTTTCCAAATAACCCCAAATATGATTATTTTGTGGCAGT
>CAWIUG010000079.1:0-45223 GCA_963839165.1 uncultured Bacteroidota bacterium
ACATTTACAGGTTAACGGCAGACAAGTATGTCAGTACAAAGAAGATGCTGCTTGTGAAATAAGCCCAGACAACCTTCGAGGTTAGCGATCTGTAAATGCAATCTCACCCTCGAAGGTTAATGTAAATTTGCTCAGGACTGGAGTCCTGAGCTACAGAAATGGTGAAACATTCTCAGCTTTTAGTTAAAAAATAATTTTATAAAAACGAGTCGATGACTCGGCTTCCCTGCCCTCTTAGATAAACCAATGGATCATCTCTACAAAGAATTATTATTTATTCATAGAAGCCTTAACATTCGGAGGTTACAATATGTAAATGAGTCGTTAATTCCGAAGGTTTACTGGAGACCTTGAGTTAATCCTTCCCCGTTCTTATGCTTACAAAAACAAATCACATAATAAGGAAATTCTATGGCGGGGGTTCCGGATAAGGTTAAACAGCTTGTAGAGACTTTTCACGCAATATCGATTTTTATAAAGCAGGCACTTATAATGAAACTCAGCTCAGAAGGGAATACCCCGATCCTTTTTTTACTACACTCGGCTGGGACGTTGAAAATAAAAGCGGTTATACCGAAGCTTATAAAGATGTAATCCACGAGTATTCATTAAAATCAGGGTTAAGAAGAGAATGATCATTGCAATTACAGATAAACCGGGATATTCGAAAAGCCAGAGGAATAGCCATCCTATATTTGCAAGGTTCGTAACGATAATTGCCATCTAAAGATATTGTTTATTGCTAAGGTTCCGATCTTTTAAGTCTTGTCGATTGTTGCCGCAAAAATGATCCCCCGTTCTACGACAGGGTATGTGCAATTATCCCCAGCTCAGTTTTGCTAGAGTGTGTTGTTTATTGATATTGTGCGAATCTGTAAAACTCACATTTTGATTGCAGCTTTTCCCTGAAAAACTTAAGTTAATTAAGTGACATCTATAAATAGCTAAGCTTTCATAGGATATATACGTTGATGAGCTTCTAAAGACCCCGCGAGGAATAAACCTGATAAATATTACGTGAGAATATAATATGGGAAATGTTAAAAGAAATGACCTCTGTCCTTGTGGATCGGGAAAGAAATATAAGAATTGCTGCTACCAAAAAATGTATAAAGAAATTCCTGCTGACAAAAAGATTGTTGATTTTAAATTAGATGATGGCTCAAAAACTTCTAAACAAATAACTTCAATCGATTCAATTCCTAAACACAATATAAATGCACTTGTACCAAATATTTCAGCAGAACAAATGATGGATTTATGTTTAGATGGAATATATGAAACTATAAAGAAGGAAAAAGTAGCAATGCTTGTTGATCTGGTGGATAAAGTAATTCAGGAAATGGATCTTATTCCGATATTTACTTATGGACAAATATCTAAACAAATGGAAATTGATGGGAGGTTTGAAATATTTCAAAGTCAGGTTTGCAGTCTGAAAGGAACAAATCCAGTTGAATTAATTGAGAAAAAATTAAGAAGATAAATATAGCTGTAAAAAGGAGATTACAATGGAAATAAACAATGAAAAATTAGATGAGGTTGTTTTAGCCCTGTTGTATCTGACAGCATTTAATGAAAATGATTATTACCGTGCCTGGAAAGGGCACGATTGGGATACTTTGAACAGGCTTTTTGAGAAAGGGTTCTTTGGATTTATCGTACCCTCCATTAAGAAATACTTCAGATTTCGCCTTACTTTTCGGATTAATATATACGATCAAGTGAATCATCTAATGCCTTCGCACTCTGGATAAGTAATCTGTTAACGAGATAAGACGGCAAAATTTATAAAAGTGCTGCTTATTATTTCTCGGTAATGAGCTCCCCAATGAATTTTGCAAAGTCATGAATGTTTTGCTCAACACTGGCTTTTTCCAAAGCACTCATATAATCATTACGTCTTTCTAAAGTAATAATGGTCCAGGGGAAACCTCCAGATGCCAGCATTACGTTCATAAGAAACCTACCTATTCTTCCGTTGCCATCGATATATGGATGAATGTAGACAAAAATAAAATGTCCAAGTACTGCCCGGACAGCAGGTTCTTTTTCATCCCGCAGCATATCAAATAAAACGGGCATCGCATCCCGAACACCATCACAACTCATCGGAATATGATTTGAGTTAGAAATAAAAACCTGTGCATTCCTGTAGCCTGCAAGATCAGATGGGCGTAATAAGCCTGCTGCTACGGATGGACCGAACATCTCTCTATACCAATCTCTATGATCATCGTCAGCTACTTCCCCGGGATTTTCACCTTCAAATATTTTCCCGATACTTTTTTTTACAGATTCAAAAGCAAGAAAATAGCCACGGGCTGCCATAGCATTTCTCTGTTCATTATCTTTTTCATTTCCATCCGGATTCCAGTTCCCACCCATTACACGTCCAATTAATTCTGAAGTTACTCTGTAACCTTCGATAGATAATGAATTGTATGCATCAGTTTTATAATTATCATCAACAAGTTTGAAATAAGATGCTTTATTTTTGGGAATACCCGGTGGTTTTGGAAAATATTTTAGCACCGGATCTCGCATATGCTTCCACATTAATTTAATTCTGTTTACATAAGGAGAAGTGGAGCGGTTTGTGATAGTATACCGGAGCTTGTTTTCAAACGGATCATTTTCACGTATATCATAACCGGCTGCTTTCATAGTTTTAATAATTTCATCAGCAATGCGATCTCTTCCAATATTTTTGAATGCACCTGCCAGCCTGCCTGCAACAATACTATTACCACCATCAAGAAGCAGTGATAATATTTCTGAAGCATCTTTTACAGCAGTTAATGCTGTTCGGGCATCTATTGAGTTTTGTATAAAGAAATTTGGTGAGCAGGCAATCAGAGCAGATGTTAATGAGAAAATACGCATGCCATTCTTTTCAATAATATCTTGTTCTGCGGGCATTGCTAATACTGCATCCAAAAGCGAGGTATCAAATAAAAGGTTAGTAACATTATTACTTGCTATGGAGGAACGAATTAAAAGTTGCTTTGGTATCGTCCAGTTCTCACAATGTAACAGTATTGATTGTTCCGGCGAAATACACCAGTCCTTATTAAAACGATCATTCAGGTAAACAGAACAAAATTTCCAGAAAGATGAATACCAGGATGTACTTTCACCCTTTCTTTCCTTCGGATTATTTAAAATATACCACCCCTTCATTACTTCTTTAATGAAACCATTCTTAAACAATCGCTCCCTGTGTGTTCTTGAGAGTGCAGCTGATTTAATTATTGCTATCCCATCATTACCCTGGAATTTTTTTAAAACTTCAAGAGATTGAGCTAATTTTTCATTTGGCGCTGCCATTTTATTTTAGTTTATTCTGTTGTATAATTTATAGTTTATTATGCTTCATTGTTTATAGTTTATAATGAAGTATATTTTATAGTTTATTATGCTAATTTATTCCATTTTTAAGTTAAAACAAACTAATGAAAAAAGGAAGGGGTAGATAAGTAATCTTTTAAATATTAGAATACCTATAATGAATACAATATGCCTTACTGAACCTAAAGCACGGAATTGGGTGGATTTTGGAGATGGTTCAGATGAAAATCTATTAGATACGTATATTTTTGACTGTGGCACATTAAGTAATATTTTAAAAGGAATCCAATGGCAAATAGATGGAGCATATATACAGCGATCAAAAGGAATAAATCCAACTGTTCCCGTTTTCTCAAGCAAGGCAGTTCAAGCACATGAAGATAAACATGTTTCACAAATGAAGATATTAATTAAAGATAAAATGGATGATGAACATTTTCCTGATATTAAACAAAACTTTACTCTATTACATTCAGAATATTCTTGTCCTGAGAATGCTATAAATATGAGAAAAGATAATTTTAAACAATTATTAATATTTCTATTTAATGATTATAATGACCTTAAAAAATGGTTGGGAACTGATAAGGATTCTGGGGTACCAAATTCAGAAATATAAGCTGATTTGGCTGCTAAACCAATCTATATAGCACTCTATAACGCAATTTACGATTGAGTTGCACCACCAGATCCGCAAAGATCTTGGTTTAGAAATTGTTTTGGTATCCATAGAATCAATCAAGGAGAATAAAAAATGAAATTGACTAAAACACTTCTAATATTGATTTATATTTTTTCAGACAGCCTATTAATGGCTCAAATAAACTGGGGACCCATTAAACCAAATGAATACGAATTGTCATTTATTATGGAAGACACTTCAATTATAGCTTTGCAAAATATTATTCTTGATAATAACTCTGAGCCAAAGAAGTATGAGGCAGCAGCAAAGTATTTAGTGTATTACCATAGACTTTCAGAAGAACAATTCTTACTTAATAATCTTAATACTAAAGTTGATTCAACAAATACTCTTGATAAACAATATAGTAGTTGGGCAAAATATTATATTGATAAGTTAGTAAGGGGATCTCTTGATGATAGTAACGCAATAGCAGGTATGGATTCGATTTTCAGAAATACACTGTCAAAAACCAGATTATTCCCCAGGGCTGGGTTCACATTATTCCTCACCTTAATTACCAAAATACCGCTTTTATTTTAGCATTAAAAATCCTTCTTAACCGTTTTGTTTTTTGATACTGTTTTTCTTTCTGTACGATTCCCCTTTGATTGTAATTTGATGAGCATTATGAGCTATTCTGTCCATAATGGCGTTAGCCATTACCGGATCCGGAAAGATACCCATCCAGTCACCGATTACCCTGTTGGAAGTGAAGATTATTGAGCGTTGCTGATATCTTTCATCAACAATACTGTAAAGGTATTCGGCTAATTGAGGTGAGATTTTCTTAAAAGCAAAATCATCTATTACCAGGAGATCGGACCTGGATAGCGTCCTGATTAAATAATTTATTTTGTTGGAGAGTTCTGCTTTTGTTATTTCAGAGATCAGATTTGCAAAACTATAGAAGGATACCTTTAGGTTTTTCCTGCAGGCAAGATGAGCAATAGCCTTGGCAAGGTGTGTTTTTCCGTTATGGCAAGCTTTCCATAACGGAAATTATGGAAAGATATTGCTTATGGAAAGATTTCGGTATAAGTATTTATTAAACAAATGACTTTAACTAAAAATCTTTCCATAATATTTTCATCTGCACAATCCCTGAAGCCAATTTAACAGCTCTCCGTCTTCCTGCCAAACCGGTATATCTTTATTTACAACCTCCATATATATAGATTCCAATGCTTTTCTTTTTATTTCAGTATTAGCTCTCAGATATATTTCTGTTGTAGTAACATTTACGTGACCTAATAAATCCCTTATATAAATTAGATTTACTCCTGCCTCTAATAAATGCATAGCCTTCGTATGCCTCATCATGTGTGGATGGAGGTATTCAGGGAAAGGGATTTCCGGATGGGATGCCTTCGCCTGTATAAAATATTTATCAAGGAGATAAGTAATTCCTGGTCTTGTAAAAGGATGGCTTTTGCTATTATAAAATAAGGGATGCCCCTGATTTCCGTTGTCTAAAAGACGATTTTCCTTCATATAACTTTCAAGCAGGTTTTTGGTTTTATCCATTATCGGAACACACCGCTTTTTATTTCCTTTTCCTGTTAAGGTTATTGTTGCAGGTTTATCTATTCGTATATCCCTTATCTTCAGGCTTATTAATTCCTGAACCCTTGCACCAGTATCATAAAGTGTAACCATGATTGTTAAATCACGTCTGCCTTTCTTATTTGATGCATTCGGTTTTTCAAAGATATACTTCAAATTGTCACCGGACAGATATTCTATTATTTTCGTTTCTCGTTTCTTAAAAGGAATGCCTAATATTTTTTGGCACTCCATCAAAATTGCCGGTTTTTCAGATTGTGCATAACGATAGAAGCTGTGGATTGCTGCTAATCTTTGGTTACGAGTATTAATACTAACTTTACGTATTTTTTCAAGCCATCGCAGAAAATCTCTAATTGTTTCTGCTTTAATTTTATTAAAAGTAAGGTGCTCTGGTTTGATTTTAAGCTCTATATTAAAAAATATCAGAAGTTGTTTAAACGTATCCCGATAGGATTTTATTGTATTGGTGCTGACATTGCGCTGTCCCGGAAGGTAGTCCGATAAAAAGCGAGTCAGCATTCTTGCAAAATCAGTCTGCTTCATGAGATGATACCTCCGGTATTAAAAATGAAAAGTTCTGTTCCACCGAAGCTATGATGTCTGGATATAAATCAGCAGTCAGTCTCAGGTAATGCTGTGTTCCTCTTAAATCCTGATGCCCAAGATATACTGAAAGATATGGCAGAAGATTTGTAAGGTCTTCCTTATTAAGAACCCATTTCTTTAAGCAGTGTACTGCAAATGTATGCCTAAAATCATGCAGCCTTGGTCCTCTTCCGCTATGAGAGATGCCTGCTTCCCAAAGTATTTTTCTAAAGATCTGATATATTCTGCTATCATTATAGCGACCCCCGAATGGGGATGGAAAGAAGAAAGGGTTAGAAGTCTTAAACCGGTGAACATTTTCTGCATAATACCGGCATCGTTCTACTAATGTTTTTGCCATTGGAACAATACGCTCCTTGCCAAACTTCGTCGAATGTATAAATAAGGATCCCTGTTCTAAGTCTACTTCTTCTACTTGTAATTTTAATGCTTCTGAAATGCGTAAGCCGCATCCATAAAGTAACCTGAACAAAACCGGAAGCATAATATGCCGATTCTCAGATGCAGCAGTAGCTGGATAGTTGTCGCATATTGTAAATATATTCTTAAGTTCACTTTCTGTAAAAATGTATGGAGTATAGGAGTATCTGGCAATGGTGATTGATTGATCAGGAAAAATATAAGCCGGATAATTTTGTCTGGCGCACCAGGATGTTCAGCAGGACCTTTCGGTAAACAATATTGTACATATTATTTTAAGTCTGCAGTAGGCTGGCTTAAGTAGACAAGAAAAAAGCTCTGTAGTCCGAAGAATTCCTTTGGAGGAGCGAAATATTTATAGCAGGAAAGAAAGTAAATGAAATTAAAGTCTCTTTGGGACAACACAAAAAAAGAGGTTTAAAATGAAAACGATGATATTTGTTTTATTGTTGATTGCTGTTGCAGGTGCACAAACAGTTTATGATTTACAGCCGGGAACAAAAGGCAACCAGATAAAACTTACAGTGGCAAATATTTCTGATAAAAACAATGCTGATAATGTGGTCGTTAATCTTTGAAGAAAAAGCCCAGCCCTTAATTATGAGAATGAAACCGATACAATTTCGATTATTGAAGCCACTCAAGAAAAAGAAGCAACTTTCAGATTTGAAGTAAAACGGAACGCACCTGTAAATACAAAAGACTCAATAGAGTTTTCTATAGGAGATGTAAACGGCATTATGATGATGAAAACCTTTGTACTTAATTTTCTTGCACCAAGTGAGTTCAGGCTTGAGCAAAACTTCCCGAATCCCTTTAATCCTGCAACTACAATACAATACCAGCTTCCTTCAACATCAAATGTATCGCTAAAAATCTACGATGTATTGGGAAATGAAGTTTTAACCCTGATAAATGAGAAACAGGATGCTGGTTATAAAGAAGTAAAGTTTAATGCTAACAGGTATGCGAGCGGAATGTACATATACAGGTTAACAGCAGAGAAGTATGTAAGTACAAAGAAAATGCTGCTTCTGAAGTAAATGTCAAGCTAAGTATTGTAATAGCAGATTCATCTTTCAGGATTTTGAGAAATACCTATATAATATTTATCAGCTGATTTGGATTTGAGAATGTATAACCGGCAACCCATTTTATATCTTCCACCAGATTTTTAGTAATAAAAAAGCCCTTATGTAATAAGGGCTTTATTGGCTCCGCGAGCAGGACTCGAACCTGCAACCCTCCGGTTAACAGCCGGATGCTCCACCATTGAGCTATCGCGGAATTTCTCCGGTTTCCCGGAATTCTTACAAAATTTGGCTTGCAATTCCTTTGAAAAAGGAATCCAAACATAAAACCAATTCTGCTTTTTGTCAAGCCTTTTCGCCCTGTTCAGGGGTAGAATGTACTACTTCTGTAGAATCTTTTCGGCATTCAGTGAGTAAAGTTTTTCCAGCGCTCCGTCGGATAACCCGATGCCGTAGAGAGGCCAATGGTAACCGAAAAGTTCGATATTGTAAAAATGCTCATCGTTTGATTCCAGTATCCTGAAGGTTGTTTCATACATACTCTTGTCAAATCCCATATCGGTTCCGTAAAGCAGCCGGTCCTGGTACTTTTCAATGAATGCATTCGTGTACCTGGGAACCGGGGCGTTTTCTGCATATCTCGCGCTGATGTCTGCATAAATATTCGGGTATAGATTAAATAGTCTTCCTAACTTCGCCAGATCGGTATTCTGATTTGCAAAGTGGCATGCTACAAAAAGTGTTTTGGGATGTTTTTTTACTGCATTTTCAAGGGTTGCAAGTACTTCGTCCAGGTTAAGGATGTCTTCCTGGTTGTCAAGTCTCCAGCTGTACGCGTTTATCAGCCCGTCGTTGGTGGAATCCATCTTCTCGTAAAACCATTGGGGCTCACCGACGTGTATGTTTATCGGCATCCCCAGCTCCGCGCATTTTTCCAGTAAGGGATCCATCCTGTTGTCATCTATATGCATTCCCGGCGCATGAGGTGTGCAGTACATAAGTCCTTTGCCTTTGTCTCCGAGTTCTCCTACTCCTTTCGCTCCTTTGTTAAAACATCGTTCCAGTTCCTTTACAGCGGCGGGACCATAGCCGGGTTTATCGTACCCGGTATAATCGAAACCGCACCATAACTCAAACCTGTCGGGATATTTTGAATAAAAGTTTACCAGTGAATCGAACTCACTTCCATGCGCATATGATAAGAGAATGGTTTTGGTAATCCCGGCTTCGTCCATATTCTTAACCCATAAGTCAAGTTCTTCTTCACTTGTCGCGTATGGATGTGAATGAGCATCGAAGACGGGAAATTTTGCCTTCGTTATCCGCGTTACGGGAATATTGTATATGCTCTTCGGTCTGTAATTTTTAAGCAGCAGGTTTTCCGGATCTGTCTGGGCCGGCAGACTGAAAGAAAAAATTAAAATAAAAAATATAACCTGTGATAAAATTTCTGATGGTTTCATAATTTTATAACCTGTAAAATTTGTTTGTTAAACCAGTATCACCTTGATACCTTTATTTTGTAAGTTCTTTAGTTCTTCCTCAGGCAGGTTGGAGTCTGTAATGATCATATCCACTTTTGTTATGGGCGCTATATGAACAAAGCTTTTCCTTTTGAACTTACTCGAGTCTGTTACAATTATTACTTCTTTTGAAGCTTCGATCATTAGCCGGTTTAAATTCGCTTCTTCAAGATTGGGAGTGAAAAAACCTGACTGTGAGTCAATTCCGTCAACTCCCAGGAAACATTTGTCACAGTAAAAGTTCCTGATGTTGTTTTCGCCTATCGGTCCTATCAGGGATAGGGAGGATGTTCTTAGGATTCCTCCGAGTAAAATAACTTTTATCTCATCTTTGATAAGCTGCCCTGCTATGTTCAAGGCATTCGTGATGACGGTAAGGTTGTTTATACCGCTTATGTGCTTGGCGATTTCTACGGTGGTTGTGCCTGAGTCAAGAATAATTGTATCGTTGTCCTTAATTAACCCGGCTGCCCTTTTCCCGATGGCTACTTTTTCTCTCGAATTTATTTGAGCTTTTTCGTTTAGTTTCTGGTCAATAGCAACGGCTTGTGTCTTTAATCCGCCGCCTCTTGTCTTGATGAGAAGATTCTTTTTTTCCAGATGGGAAAGATCATTCCGGATCGTTACTTCGCTTACATCAAATATCCTGCTTAGTTCATTTACTGAGACCTGACCATCTTTATTGATCATATTGAGTATCTTGACGCGGCGATCTATCGTTGACATATAACACACCATAATTATAAAAAATATCTAAAGCTTTCGAAAAATAAAAAATAATTAAAAAAAAGGAAATGAAAGCTTGACTAATATTTGGAAAAATAGTAAATACGCAAAGAAAGGTTTTGAAAATAAATAATAAGGTTTCGTAACACAATGGAAATCTATAATAAAGGGTATGGTATAATAAGCGATTCCAATACAGAATCTGAGATCGCCAGCCAGCCTGAACTGTGGGTAAAACTTTACAAAGAATACCTCTCGATAAAAAATCAACTTAAATCATATCTTAAGGATTCGCTTGAATCTGCGGACACGAGGATACTTTTAACAGGCGCCGGTTCCAGCGCATTTATTGGTGAGGTGCTGTCGGGTGCTTACAGCAGCCGGTTCAGTAACCCCGTGAGCGCTGTGGCTACCACCGATCTTGTAACCCATCCTGAACTATATTTAAATAAGCAAAGTAAGTATTTGTTAATTTCTTTTGCCAGGTCGGGAAACAGTCCTGAAAGTGCCCAGGCTATTGTTGTTGCTGAGAAGCTGTCTCAGAGTGTATCCCATCTTATCATCACCTGCAACTCTGACAGTGACTTACTTGAATCGGTTAAATCAAAAAACAAATTTACTCTGGTACTGCCGCCTGAAGCTAATGATAAGGGACTTGCAATGACCGCAAGTTTTACTTCGATGCTGCTAGCCGGCATTCTGATCTCAAGGATAAATGAGGATGATGATGACCTGGATGAACAGATAGACCTGCTTAATAAGTATGGCAATAAAATTCTGAAGGTCTATTCGGAGGCTCTGCATAAAGCAGCTGCGGAAAATTTTAAGCGCGCTGTCTTCCTTGGATCCGGTATGTTGAAGGGAATTGCCAGGGAGTCTCAGCTCAAACTTCAGGAACTTACAGATGGAAAGATTATCTGCAAGCACGATTCTTTCATGGGCTTCCGTCATGGTCCAAAGGCCGTTCTGGATGAGAACACTCTCATTGTATATCTCTTTTCAAATAATCCTTATGCCGGCTTGTATGAGAAAGATCTTGTATCAGCCATCGAGGGTACCCGTAAGCCTCTTTGTTCAATTGGGTTCATGGAAAATGATTCTTTTCCGGCAAATCTTGACCTGAAGATAGTGCTTTCAGAAAATGGTAAAAAAATTCACGAGGATTTTCTTCCGATAACAGCTGTGATAATAGCACAGCTGCTGGGATTGTATAAATCATTAAATCTTGGATTGAACCCTGACTCTCCGTCTGAGTCGGGTATGATCCACCGTGTTGTACAGGGAGTAAAAATTTATCCTTATACTAATGGGAAAAGTGATAATAATTGATAACAAAATAGCCCGTGTGATTGCCAGCCATAAATCCGGTCAGAGGATCGGGTTAACTTCAGTATGCTCGGCCAATCCCTATGTTATTAAAGCTTCCGTAGTTCATGCTAAGAAAAACAATCGTCCCTTGCTTATTGAGGCCACTTCAAACCAGGTAGATCAGTTCGGAGGTTATACCGGGTTGACTCCGGAACTCTTTAAAAAGTCGGTGCTGGAGACGGTTGACGCTCTTAATTTTCCCCGGGAAAATCTCATTTTCGGGGGAGATCACCTGGGACCCAACAGATGGCAGAACGAAAATTTGGGCCCGGCTCTCAGCAAAGCACAAGAACAGATTTCTGCTTATATTCGTGCAGGGTTTACTAAAATTCACCTGGATGCCAGCATGAAATGTGCTGATGATGGGGATCAGAATACTACTCTCAATCCTGAAATATCCGCGGAGCGGTCTGCAATTCTCTGCAAAGCTGCTGAGGATGCCGCTGTTTCACAGGATAGCGAAACTCTCCCTGTATATATTATAGGAACCGACGTTCCTCCACCAGGCGGGGCGAAAGGCCATAACGGCGGAGTGCACGTTTCCCCGGTTGAGTCTGTCGCTAAAACAGTAAGCCTTACCAAAAAAGCTTTTCAAAAGTATAATCTTACCGATGCCTGGGAACGCGTGGTCGGGGTAGTGGTGCAGCCCGGCGTTGAATTCGGGGATACGGAAGTTTGCGGGTATGACCGTAATAAAAGCAGTAACCTCACTGAATTCATAGAAAATTATCCAAACTTGGTTTACGAGGCTCATTCAACCGACTACCAGCAAAAGGATTCACTGAGGCACATGGTTCAGGATCATTTTGCTATACTTAAAGTTGGACCCTGGCTTACATATAAATTCCGTGAAGCTGTTTTTGCCCTGTCATTTATTGAAGCTGAACTTCTTGCTCAAAAAAAATCTGTCATCCTCTCCAACCTTATTTCAGCGATAGAGCAAAGAATGCTCGAATACCCGAAGTACTGGGAAAATTATTATTGTTCGGATGAGGATGAGAACAGACTGAAAAGAAAGTACAGCTATAGCGACAGGATCAGGTATTACTGGTCGGATAAAGCAGTAAGCGAATCATTAGTCCGGTTAATAAAGAACCTTTCTGAAAATCCTGTTCCTCATACTCTGTTAAGCCAATATTTGCCTGAAGAATATACTGCGGTAAGAGAAGGAATTATAGACGGGAATCCGGAAGAAATAATTATGTACAAAATATCGGGTGTCCTGGATATTTATCATAATGCAACAACTGGAGGTTAATTTGAAAGTTCGTCCGTGGCTGCTGTATGCTGTCATTACAACCTTGTTCTGGGGGGTGTGGGGAGCATTAATTGAGCTTCCTGAAAAAGCAGGTTTTCCCGCTACACTAGGTTATGTGGTCTGGGCGTTAACAATGATTCCTCCAGCGTTAGTTGCATTAAAGATAATCAATTGGAAGCTGGAGTCTGATAGGAAATCGATTTTCCTCGGGTGCGTAATTGGTTTTACCGGGGCGGGGGGACAGCTAGTCCTGTTCCAGGCTCTCAGAACCGGTCCCGCTTACCTTGTTTTTCCTTTTATCTCTTTGTCACCTGTAATAACAATTATTTTATCGTACATATTTCTTAAAGAAAGAGCTTCAAGGAAGGGCTGGATAGGTATCGTTCTTGCTCTTATCGCTATAATATTTCTTTCATATCAGCCGGCTAATGATCTTAATAGTTCTGGATACCTCTGGATTATACTCGCCCTGGTTGTATTCTTTGCATGGGGAATCCAGGCTTACATAATGAGGTTTGCAAACCAGACGATGAAAGCTGAAAGTATATTTTTCTACATGATGCTTACAGGACTGCTGTTAATTCCTGTCGCTCTGCTGATGACAGACTTTTCACAGGAAATTAACCTGGGATTCGATGGTCCTTATCTTGCCGCGATGATTCAGATTTTAAATTCTATCGGCGCCCTGATGATTGTGTACGCGTTCAGATATGGTAAGGCAATCATAGTTAGTCCTATGACCAACGCAGTGGCACCAGTAATCACCATTATAATTTCATTAATCATATACCAGGTTATCCCTCACCCCATTATTATTACCGGGATGGTCCTGGCCCTTATCTCAATCTTTATGATGGCAATTGAAGATAACCCTGAAGAAACTGAAAAAGAAATGAGTGCGGAAAAGACAAATGAAAAACAAACAGTTTGACGTCCTTGTGATAGGTGAATTAAACGTCGATTTAATTCTGAATACAATAGATTCGTTCCCCGAAATGGGCAAAGAAAAAATTGCCAGGCAGATGACCCTCACACTCGGCAGTTCATCGGCAATTTTCGCGAGCAACCTTTCTACCCTGGGTGCAAAAACGGCTTTTGCAGGAAAAATAGGCAGTGATGCTTTCGGTATCCTGGTTATAGAAAGCCTTCAGGCAAAAAAAGTAAATACGGATTTTATTATTACAAGCAGTAAGCTGAATACAGGCGCTACCATTGTTTTGAACTACTCTGAAGACCGGGCTATGGTTACTTATCCCGGGGCTATGGAGGATCTCACGGCGGATGACCTTGATGAGAGTGTGATAAAATCTGCACGGCATCTTCACTTCTCCTCATATTTTCTGCAGTCGGGTATACAGGCAGGACTGCTCCATCTCTTTAAAACTGCAAAAGAAAACGGACTTACAACTTCTCTCGACATGCAGTGGGACCCCGCAGAAAAATGGAATTTTAATTATAAGGAAATACTTCCTTTTGTTGACGTTTTTCTGCCTAATGAGCAGGAAGCTTTATTGCTCACGCAGGAAACCGAACTGGAAAATGCACTTAAAAAGTTAACCTGCGACGGCAGCCTTGTGGTTGTAAAGCTGGGAAGTAAGGGTTCAATTGCTGCCTCGGGTGAGAAACGAGTTTTTAAAGAGTCGTTCTTCAATAATAATGTGGTTGACGCTATCGGGGCAGGTGATAGTTTCAATGCCGGTTTCATCTTCAAGTTCATACAAGGTTGTAGTATTGAAGAATGCCAGGAATTCGCTAACCTGACCGGCGCGGTGAATACTACCGCCGCAGGGGGAACTTCGGCCTTTGAGAGTTATGACCGGGTAATCGGTGTTGGTAAAGAAAAATTCGGATATAAAAATTGAAATTATTAGAAAAGCTAAAGGAAGTTCAGGATAATAAGAAAGCTCTGCTTGCTGCGAATTTTTATAACCTGGAAACGTGCAAAGCAATCACGCAGGGCGCCGAAGAATCCGGATGTGCCGTTATCCTGCAGCTTACGCCGGCATCTATTGAATATATGGGCCTGAAGACTGCGTTTGCAATAGCTCAGGCTGTATCGGCTGAAACAAATATTCAGTCCTGGGTCCACCTTGACCATTGTTCCGATTTATTATTATTACAGCGTTGTCTTGATGAAGGCTTTGATTCTGTTATGATCGATGCAAGCGATAAAGATATTAATGAAAATATTGCTTTAACGGCTAAAGCTGTAAAACTGGCAGAACATTACCGGGTTAATGTTGAAGCAGAACTGGGATATGTTCCTAAACCGGGTATCGAACTTGACCACAGCAGATTCACCATACCAGGTGACGCCAAAAGATTTGTGGACGAAACCGGTGTAACTTCATTGGCTGTTGCAGTCGGATCAAAACATGGATTTTACTCCGGAAAACCTGAACTTGATATTAAAAGAATAGCTGAAATTAAAAAGATGACAGACGCTCTCCTCGTTCTGCATGGCGCCTCCGGTATTCCGGATGAACAACTTCAAGAGGCCGTTGGCGCCGGTATTTCAAAGGTTAATGTTGCTACTGAAACAAAAAATCTTTTTATGAAATCGCTTAAAGAGATCCTGTTAAATTCTGATGATATCGACCTCAGAAATGTTTTCCCTGCGGCGTCGGAGGCCGTAACAGCTATGATAAAACGGAAAATGGAAGTTTTAAACACTATTAATAAAAACAGCCTGAGCCTATGAAATTTTTTACATTAAGCATTTTTATTCAGTTTCTAATTGCCGCGGCGGCTATTAACATTTATGCGCAGCAGGACTGGACGCACAAAGTAAGGATCTGCGGAAATCCCCTTTCTTATGATGGCGTAGACAGCATCATCAAAAAAGCCGGCGATAGTTTTGTATTCGGAATTGAAGTTGATAATGATGTAACGGGGAGGTATGAAAGCTTTCTGGATCCCTCCGAAAAGCTCAGGGCAATAAAGAAAGTAACCGGAGAAGCTCACAAAATAAATAATCATACTTTTGTTTATATAGCTGGACTCGAATGTATTACGGCGAATGCTGATAACAGGGAACATACCTTTTTCAAAGATCATCCCGACTGGGTGCAGAGAGATATAAACGGTAAACCCGCGGTCTTCGGTGCCAAAGATGCATTCTGGATTGTAGAGGGGGATGAGGATGTATGGATTAGTCCCTATGCTCCTGAATGGCGTAAAACCTATATGCAGAGGGTAAGGGAAATAGCAGCAACCGGAATAGACGGCATTTACGTTGATATCCCTTACTGGATGACACACTTTGAAGGCTGGGAGGATACTTGGGCAAGTTTCGATGATTACACTGTGGCTGAATTTAAAAAACAAACCGGATTAAATGCAAAGGAAGATATTCAGCTGGGTAATTACGATGACCCCGGTTTCATTAAATGGATCAATTTCAGAATGCAAACCCTTACTGATTTTATGGCTGAGATTGATAAGAACGTCAAATCGGTAAATCCTGAATGTAAAACCATCGCTGAAATTTATCCCGGCTTAGGTGAAGAAGCGGTTAGAGTGGGAGCAGATGTTTATAAAATGTATGACGTGGTGGATGTGATTGCCCATGAATACAGTGAAGGGGAATATTACGCATCCGACAGGGAACCGTATGACTGGTACAATTTCATTATCGGTATGACAACCTTCAGGGCCTTTGCCGAAGGTGATCCTTCATGGATGTTGTGTTATTCCTGGTACGATAACAAAAACGTTAAACCTTCTGAAGCAATGAAAGGCCTATTTGCATCGGAGCTGTTTACGGGAACAAATATGTGGGATGTAAACGGATATGTAATGTCGTCAACCAACGATATGAAAACTAGAACGGATGTATACAGGTGGGCTTCGGAATATGAGGATATCTTTTACGCGCCAAGGGTACCCGGGGAATCAATCGGGATTTACTTTTCTGATATCACAAGAAACTATTTCAGCGATGACTTTATTAACAGCTTCCGCGGGATTGTGAATTTATTAATTCATTCACATCTGCCTGTCCGGGTTGTAACCTCAAGAACAATCGACAAAATTTCACCAAAAATATTAATTCTTCCGGATGTGAAATGTATTAGCGAAGATGAAGCACGTTCGATTAAAAAACTGAGCGATAACGGGACAAAATTAATTATAACAGGGGACTTTGCTGAATATAACAAGTACCGTGAAAAACTTGATTCCGCTTCACTCAGCGGCAATCCTGCCTGGCTCCGGAAGTATTTCAGCAATCCTGGTTCTGCCGGTTATAAAGTTGTAAAAAATAATCCCGGTAAGGAATACACCATTGCAATGAAGGAAGAGCTTAACAATTATTTCAAATCAGGAAGTGATTTGAGTAAGATGAAATCAGTAAGCGAGGCATTTGTCTCTGAGCTTACAGGCTTCACTTCCTTTGATCCGGAAATTAAAATAGAAGCTCCTGTTGACCTGGTTGCATCAACAGCCGTTAATGATGAATATACATACCTCTTTTTAACAAATGTACGGGCCTTAACAACAGTTTATGATATGCCTGATAGGACCCTTAAAGGTGTGAAGGTGAGCTGTCCCGCTTCGGAGGTAAGCGGTGAAGTTTATATACTTCCGTTCATGGGTGATAAAGAAAAAGTAGACGCCCGGCTGAGCGAAAATGAACTCAGTTTTACTATTCCGGAATTAGACAGGGGAGCAGTAATAATGATAAAGAGAAAATGAGAAAAAGAATGAAATATAAATTGAAAGCTGTACTGATATCCCTGCTGTTTGTCTTCAATCTGCCGGCACAGAGTACGATAGTCTATAGCGGAACAGACGATATAATCTTCAACCCCGAAAGAGGATTCTCCGCTTACCGCAGCAATCCTGTAACCTTAAATTTTATCAACACCCTTAAAGCTCAGAATGTATCCGTCATACAAAGGATATATACAATCCCGCAGTATAATGATATAGCGCTGCCCCAGTCATTTCTTGACCTGGTGGAAGCTGATTTGAATACTGCGCGCGAGGGCGGAGTTAAACTTGTAATGCGTTTCTCATATACAAATAATCAGAACGGGGCAGATGCAGCACTGGATACAATCCTGCTGCACATCAACCAGCTTACCCCCGTGCTGCAGCAGAATTATGATGTAATAAATTATATCGAAGCCGGCTTTATAGGCGCATGGGGTGAATGGTATTATTCATCCCATAACCTCAACAACACTGAAAGCAGGAGGGCGGTTACATTCGCCCTGCTTGACGCACTGCCGGTAAAAAGAGATGTTGTTGTAAGGACACCCGATTACAAGAGAAGGATCTTCCAGGAGAATGAGCCGCTGGATTCAACAGAAGCTTTTTCAGGGACAAGGCGTTCAAGAGTGGGAGCGCATAACGATTGTTTTGTGTCTGATGCTACCGATATGGGCACATATCTTTCAAATGATGTTGAAGGAGATAAGGATTATCTGAACCAGGATAACAGGTATGTACCCCAGGGCGGCGAAACCTGCTGCGACTGCGGGTATGCTGACTGTGAAAACTCACTGGTTGATCTGGCAAGGATGAGGTATTCAGTACTTAACAAAGACTATAATCCTGATGTTTTGAACAGGTGGATCAGCGAAGGCTGTATGGATGAGGTTAAGAGACGTTTGGGTTACAGGTTTGAACTGCAGCAGGCTGTTATTTCTGACAGCATAAAACCTTCGGGAATTTTTGAACTTGACTTTCGGATAGCTAATTACGGTTTTGCCAGTCCTTTTAACCCGAGAAACCTTGAGGTCATTTTAAGAAATGACGAAACTAATCTAAGGTATAGGTTGGTTACAGATGCTGATCCCAGGTTCTGGATGGGCGGTGATACAGCTTATGTGAATATAACCGCGGGAATTCCTGCAGAGATGCAGGAAGGAAATTATTCCGCATTTTTATTTTTAGCTGATCCTGAGAACACTCTGCACGATAATCCGGATTTTGCCATCAGGCTTGCGAACCAGGATTTGTGGGAAGACTCAACCGGGTATAATTCTCTGAACCACCAGGTTATTATAACAAATAATGCCGGGGGAGAAACTTACACCGGGACAAGTTATTTCGAATTGTACAGCGGCATTTCAGATGTAAAATGGCAGGAACCGCTTGTACCGGGTAAATATAAAATTGAAGCATACCCGAATCCGTTTAACGGAACCACAACGATTGAATATAATATCAGACCGCAGGATATAACAGAAGCAATTATTTGTGATATAATAGGCAGAATAGTTAAAAAATTTGAACCCTATGAATATACAGGTCAGAGAATTATTTGGAATACCGCCGGAAATATCTCTCGGGACTTAAGCAGCGGTGTATACTTTTTTATACTTAAGACAAAAAAAAACTTGTACTCGCAAAAACTCTTATTGCTAAAATAAATAATCATTCATTAAAACCAGGAGAGTACCATGAAAAAACTCATTACCCTGATGTCCTTCATCTTTCTGCTTGGCTCAGCATCTGCTCAAATCGTTATTGACGGAGATATGCTTGACTGGGCAGGCATTGATCCGCTGGATACCGGTCTGCCTTCAGAAAGCTATGGTGTAGTAACGGATCAGCAATATTCTGATTTCAACGTTCGTCATGTATATGTAACTCATGATTCAGAAAATGTTTACTGCAGGATAGATCTTGATCCTACGGCTAACTTCAACAATTTTTACAATTTTACTAATCCTCCCGTGTTTGAGATGTACTTCGACACAGAAATAGGTGATACCACAGGATTTGACTGGGGGTGGTGGAACAATGCATATAACTATTATATAAACATTGCTCCTACCCTGCATCCTGATTCATTAAATAAATATGTTGAATTATACCTTTACACCGGCAATAGAAACCCGACCTATGAAGAAGGTGAATTCGTACTCCTTGCTACAACACCGATGGCTATCAACAGTGACAATAACCAGCTTGAATTTTCTGTTCCAAGAAACCTGATAAACTTCGGAAGCGAATTCAGACCCTGGGTATACTCAGTAGCAGATTTTCAGTGGGCTACCGGGGCTTCCCAGCTTCCTTTGGAAGGCGGCGCTTCAATGCTGAAATATGATTTCTGGTACGGCGGATCTGTCTACCAGCACCAGGGCGACCAGATTATGTCAGATATAACTATCGACGGTGATCTACTCGACTGGGTATCTGCCGGAATTCAGCCTGCTGATGTTGGCGAGTGTGCCGAGGAACTGGGCGATATGCCTACCGGTCCTGAGTTCGATATCCAGGACTTATATGTAACAAGCGACTCAAACAATATTTATATCAGGATCGACATAGACCCAACAGCTACATTTGCAGGAATGTACAATAACTATGAAAACTCACCTGCATTCCAGTTATTCTTTGAAGTTAACTGGGGAGATACTACAGGCCTTGGATACGGAGGTTTCTGGAGATTGCCGGTTGATTATATGGTCGACTTAAGTGCTGCGCTTCATCCTGATTCCACAGGAAATGAAATTCCGGTTTACAAGTATATAGCTGACTGGCCGGGAGCTTATGAGGAATTTGCTGAGGTTGATGGTGCTATAGCAATGTTTGCCAAGAACGCAGAGGATAACGTGGTTGAGATATCTGTACCGCGCGCAGCCATAAATGCAGGAACAGATGTAAGACCCTGGTTGTATGTTGTCGGTAATGAAAACTGGGATAATGAGGAATATGTCCCTAACAATATCATTGAAGATAACGCACCCTATTATGCAATTAACTACAACTTTATAAACGGACCAAGCGTTCACAGGCTGGGTGACATGTCAGTGGTTGCAGTGAATCAGGATAAGGAAATCTCAAGAGTGGAAGGATTTGGTTTGGTAAGTAATTATCCCAATCCTTTTAACCCGACTACAACAATAGAATTCTCCCTTCCGGAACGGACCATGGTTAAAATTGAAGTGTTTGATATACTGGGACGTAAAGTATCAACTTTGGTTAATAACCAGGAAATGAATGCCGGAATGCAGAGACTTGTATGGAACGGCAAAAATGACAACGGAGTTCAGATGGTGAGCGGTGCTTATATATACAGGATCAGCTCTGATAAGTACAGCGTTACAAAAAAGATGATGTTAATTAAGTAGTAATAATCAGGGAGGCTGACTCAAAAAAGAAACCGGCTTAGTACCCGATAAACTTAAACTGAAGTATTATTGAGCCAGCCTCCTAATTTTAGAAATATTATGGTGAAAAAAATGACCAGGAACATTATCAAACTATTCCTGATAACTATTGCAGCATTAACTTTAAATTCCTGTATACCGGACAGGATGCCTACGGCTCCTGATGAGATCGACAGACCCTCATTCGTGAAAATAGGATTTGATGACTCAAATCTTGTTTTCCCTCTGGATCATAAGGTTAAATTCTATTTTAATGAAGCAATGGATTTGAATAGTTTTCCCTCAAACATTGTTGTTGAGAGCATCAGCGGAAAAATTGACGGAACTTTTTCCTATGGTGAGGCAGATACAATAGTTGTCTATACCCCTGCATCAAATTATAATCCTGCTGAGTTTTATACTGTCTCCGTTAAAGGAGGCGTGAAGGATATTCACGGAAATTCGATGATCTCACCGAAAGATGAAGATGTTCCGGAAACAAGCTGGTTCTATACCAGCGGTGAATATTCTAACAACGGTTTTCCCCTTGGTTTCATAAGGGATAAATCTAACAGGAATAAGATATACAAGATTGGCGAGCTGGATGAATTCCTTGACAGCCTGTTCCTTCCGGAACCTCAGGATTACCAGACCTCAGCCCTGGAAATTGAAAAAAGCTCGGATAAACTTTTTGTAGTAAGCGTAAAATTAACCGATGGCCTGGTTACTGTGATTGACCCGGCCAATTTTTCGATTGAAACACAGATAACAGTAGGGCTGGGTCCGACAAACATCGAATTCGGGAACAATAAAGCTTATGTAACCAATGCATCTGCAAAGTCATTTTCGGTTATCGACCTGAACTCACTAACGCTTGAAACTACACATATCTTTGCAGACGACTTCCGGCCTAAAGATGCTGCCTTTAGTCCCCTGAATAACAAGCTCTATTTTTACAGCACTACAAATTCTGATATTAAGGTTGTTGATGCAGGTGATTACAGTAATTCTCATATAGTACCATCCGGTTTAACAACTAAACCAACTGATGTTGAGATCAGCAGCGATGGTAAGCATCTGTACCTGCTTGGAACTAACTCAAGTATACTATCAGTGTTTGATGTTGAAAGTGAAACCCCGGATGTTCTTGATATGGAGTATCAATACCTTACTGACGGAGAAATGGGGAAGGACTTCTATTATGCTGCTTATTTCAGAGGCACCGGCGGTGATAATGTGGGAGGTGTTCTGAAGATCGACGTTAATTCAAATACAGTTGCAGATAAACTGGAATGGGAATACCAGGTAGATCAGCTCAGACTAACGTCGGCCGAGGAACTCCTGTACGCCGTTACCCCTATTGATTCAACGGTACAGATTATAGAAACCAAAACTATGAAAAGAATTTCAAGTATAAAGGTTGACGGCAGCTTAAAGTACCTGGCAATTACGAAAAATAACTATTAATAGCATTAAAACTTTTGGTTAACCTATGAGTAAATACATTTTAATTTTTTGTGCCTTTATTTTATTGTCGCATCAGGCAGCTGCCCAGGGCGGCGGTAAGATAGTAGGAAATATAACGGATGCTTCAACCGGCCAGCCATTGGTTGGATGCAGTGTCTTCATTGAAAACCTTATGCTCGGTGACGCGACCGATGAAGACGGCAGCTTCCTGATACTTAATGTTCCATCCGGAACTCATTCGGTAAGGGCTAAGATGTTAGGCTACAACACACAGATAATTGAAGGTGTTAACGTCTCATCCGGTTTAACGGTTAAACTTGATTTTGATCTGAAACCCGAGTCGATAAAAATGAATGAAGTGACGGTAACTTCATATAAAATTCCCCCCGTGCAGAAAGACCTTACAAGCAAACTGCAGGGCAGAACAGCAGAAGAGATATCTCAAATTCCTATAACCACGGTTAAGGATGTGCTGGTTCAGCAGGCGGGAGTAACCAGGCAGGTTCTGACACGTGATGTTTCCAGTCTGCCCGCATTTGGTCAGTTTGCAACTGTCCCTTCTGACGGCCTTCACTTCAGGGGCGGCAGGGAGAATGAAGCTGAATACCTGCTGGATGGGATAAACGTTGGAGATGCTTTGTGGGGAGACTTCAATATTGATCAGCTGGGTGAGCTGGCTATCAGTTCAATGGAAACATTCACCGGTACATTTGCCCCTCAATACGGTGAAGCAATGTCGGGCGTTGTGAAAATATCCAGCGCTTCGGATATGTCAACCACACCGAAGTTTGCAATTAAATCATTCACTGATAATTTCGGCGTCGACGCTGTTTCAGAGAATACCAAAAGTCTTGAATTCTCACTCTCAGCTGCGCTGCCCTTTTATAGTAATCTTGGTTTTATGTATTCTCATCGTACATTCAGCACAGACGGATATATTTACGGTTACATATATCCTAATTATGTTAACAGCGAAGGTACTGACAAAAGCGGGGATCCTAAAAGAGTGCCGATGCAGTTCAATGATACTCAGTTTGATTTTGCGAAGATAATATGGCAGGCTGTCCCCAGCTTTAAGGTTACCCTGGGAGGTTTCTACTCAAAGGCCAACAAAGGAGTATACAACCACTATTTCAAATATAATCCATATGGTACGCCTCCTGTCAGGTTGAACGACGACCTGGGATATATAAAATTTAACTACCTTATTAACGAGAGGAGCTATGTTGAACTTTCATTAGCTAACTACGAGAGAAAATTTAAGTCAAGCGTTTTCGACGACCTCGCACTATACAGCATAGTACCGCAGAACGGCACCGCTGAATTTTCTTATATCGGAGAGGATTGGGTTTTCTTTAATACGTACTTCAGCAGGAAGGAAGCAAAACTGGATTACGTATGGCAGATAAATAAAATTCACAACATTGCTGTTGGATCAACCCTGCAGCTCCTTAAGACAGACCTTACAAGGCGCAACCCCGATGGAGGTGAAGCTCTTGAGCAGTACAATTATAAGCCTTACCAGGTGAACGGTTATGTGAATGAGAAAATGGAATTTGAGGATATGGGAATGATAATTAACCTTGGCGCAAGGTTCGATTATATAAATACAAACAGGAAAGTCCTGGTTGATCTTAAGCAGAACGGAAATCCCGATGCTGCTTTCACGGAAGCCAAAGCTGACTTTTACGTTACTCCGCGCCTCGGCATAAGCTTTCCGATTGCAGATAAGGCTGCTGTAAGGTTTGGCTACGGACATTACTACCAGTTCCCTAATTATTATAAAGTATTCCAGGGAACTTATTATGCTGCCGCATCAGGACAGTATAGGCCGAATCCCCAGCTTGAAAATACACCCCTGGCATCAACCACGATTGAGCCTGAAAAAACAGTGAATTATGAGTTCGGGCTGCAGACGATGTTAAGCGATTTTGTTTCACTTGATGTTACCGCCTTCTACAGGAAAACTAATAACCTGATTGGAGTTCTTCTGAATGAAACAACTGAAGGCAAACGATTCCAGGTGATGGGTAATATTGACTACGCAACTGTAAAAGGAATTGAGTTCTCACTGAAGAAAACTTTTTCAAAGCATTTTTCAGCTTTCTTCAATTATACATTATCAAATACCCTTGTAAGTACATCCATATTATTTGAGCGCCCGACAGATGAATCAAGAACTTTCCCGGCAAACTGGGACCAGCCGCATGTTTTCCAGGGTAATGTTCATTTTGAAATGGATAATGGCTTCGGCTTCTCCCTGTACGGTAGTATTTCTTCGGGCTTTCCTTATACACGGTCATCTTTCGATCCTAATGGCGAACGCTCACCCGCCGTACATCAGCTGGATATGAACCTCTTTAAGAACTTTGATTTCTTCGGCTTCAAACAACAGCTTTTTGTGCAGGTGACAAACCTTACCAACGACCGCAATATCTGGTGGGTGTATGCTGATTCGGGTGTAGCCGGATCGGATGCAAATGAAGCTACTTCATATGATTACACAAACAACCCGGGTATGTACGGACCGGGAAGAACAGTACGTCTAGGAATAAAAATATGGAATTAGATTTATGATTTTAAATACGAACATATCGTTTATCAGAACCGGTGTTATGTTAGCCGTATTATTTATGCCGCTCCTCAGTGCGCAGCAGAATCCCATGGATAATAAACGGTGGAATAAACTTGACATTAATAAAGTTGCCACTGTATTTGATAACACGGGCATGCTCTGCGACGGTGATAATCAGAATTACAATAACGCCAGGTCCCCCTCATTTGAATATCCCCAGGGCAGCGGTAAGGAATACGGAACCTGCGTTGCTGTGGTTGTAGGTGCTCCATATCCGCAGGATCCGGCAGTAGTGGGAGGCACTAATCCTGAAAATTATCCTTACCTTGACGGAACAATGGATGAGGGTCCCGCTGATTTCTGGAATGAAGAACACTTTGCACCATACCCTGAATTTATTAACCCCGAAAAAGCAAGTCTCAGTACAGATCCAACCTCCTGGCCTTCAAGCTGGCCGGCAGCACTGCCGAATTATTACCCGGTGAATGGAATGTCAAATGAGTCAATAACCAATAATGCTTTGCCTGTTGTGCCGATCCTGTTGGACCCGGAAACGGGCTGGCCTGGAGCGGGACCCGACGGCAGTACTTTAGCTGACCAGGAAACTTTCAGCTATATGTTCGGATGGGGCGGAACAGATCAGCTGGGATCAGGAAACAGCCAGACAAGATGGCTCAGAACCCAGATGATGATGAGAAGTATGGCATGGGAAGGTTCACTCTATGAAAGTTTTATAGTTTGGGTGTTCATCGTCCGTAATCCCACCGATAAACCAATTGTCGATATGTCAATGGGTATACATGCTGATTTAAGTTTCTTTCCTGCTTTCATCCCCGGTATAGGGCAGGATGCCGACAGGCATTATTATGACCCGAACCTTCAGCTTGCTTATGGATGGGATGATGACGGCTATGAGGAAAATCCGGTTGGCGGAGGCGGTCTTAACGGCGAAGATATTGCCTGGGGCGGAGTTCTTGTTATGAAAATGCCCGGCGGGGACGGTAAAGTAAAAACCTATGATGCGGCCCATTTCTGGGAGGGTCAAACGTCTAATTCCGGTAGCGGGGGAGACCCGGAAATGTATTATCAATGGAACTTATCAAATGAAAATGATCCGCAGGACAGCAACGGGGACGGCATTGATGATGACTTTGACGGAAATGGTGTCCCTGATGCTCAGGACGGCGGTCCTAATTATTATGTCGGGAGCGGTGCCGACGGTCTGCAGGTTCTCGGATCAAATAAATTCACACTTCAGCCCGGTGAAACTGATACCTTAATATTTGCCACTATATTCGGGGCAACAGAACAGGAGCTGAAAACAAACTCACAGCGTGCTCTCTCTTTATACAGCAATAACTGGCACCCTTTAAAAGCTCCTGATCCTCCTGTGGTTGAATCCTTTATCGATGATAAGAAAGTAACCCTGGTTTGGGGGAACGGTAGTGAACAGGATCCTAAGTTTGAGGGTTATAAGGTTTTCAGATCGCAGGATGACGGACAAACCTGGGGAACTGAAAGTTATACCGACTTCCAGGGAGGCATACACTATGTTCCAATGGCCCAGTTTGATCTTGATAACGGAATAAAAGGTTATTACCAGACATTACCGGAATACGCCTGGTATTACCTCGGCGATGATAAATGGAACAACCTGCGTTTCGTTGTAAGCGGAGATTCAATACCCGGGTTCAATTTAGGAAATCATAGGCTGACTCATTTCCAGGATGGTGATACAGTAAATGTATACGTTGACAGAACTGTGCTAAACGGAGTTGATTACAGGTATTATGTAGCGGCATACGATTCAGGCAACGGAATAGTGGGTCCTCTTGAAAATTCCGCAGCCTCAAAACCGGAAGAACTTAATAACACAGTTAGTGTTCGTCCTGAACTTGCGGCTACAACCGGTAGTCTTGATAAAGTTAGAGTTGTCCCTAATCCATATATTATTTCCGCTTTATGGGAAACAGGCTGGAATGAGCATGTAATACAGTTTACCGGATTATCGCAAAAGGCCACAATAAAAATCTTTAACACAGCCGGTGAACTTATTAAAACGCTTGACAAGGATAACAATACCAGCATAATGGAATGGGATTTAAAGAACGAGTACAATCAGCTCGTTGCCCCTGGCGTGTATTTCTACGTCATCAGTTCACCTGCGGGCTCGGTAACAGGCAAATTTTTCGTAATTCTTTAACAGGAACAGGCTATGAAATATTTATACACATACAAATTGATTCAAAGAATTTTTTTAACAGCCGTTTTATCATTTCTAGTTGTTGAAACCCAGCTGTTTGCCCAGCAGGATGTTGATTATTCAGGAACGTCGGCTGCAAATTTTCTGAAGATAGGCGTTGGCGCCAGACCGATGGCTATGGGCGATGCGGCAATTGCCACAGTTACCTCACCGGAAGCGCTCTTCTGGAACGCAGCGGCGCTTACAAGGATAAACGATGATTTTGCCGTTTCTTTTTCAACAATGGACTGGCTGGTTGAAACACGGAACTCATATGTAGCTGCTGCTTATAAGGTTGAAGGTGTTGGCTCTTTCGGTTTGGATCTTCAATATCTCGACTACGGAAAAATTGAAGAGACGACTGTGTACGACCAGGATGGAACCGGGCGGTTTCTTTCTGCTAGTGACCTGGCAGTGGGACTGGGTTATGCAAGGGAACTGACGGACAGGTTTTCTTTCGGAATGAAGATAAAGTTTATTAACCAGTCTATTGCAAATGCTACTGCAAGTGCTTTTGCTGTTGACCTGGGGGCTGTATTCCTGACATCATTCTTTGATAACAACTTCAGGTTTGCCGCCGCCCTCTCTAACTTCGGAACAAAGATGCAGTTCAAAGGTGAGGATTTGTCAATTACCTATTCTGTTCCCGATAACCCGGGCAACAAACAGATACCTGCTGAACTCTCAACCATTGAATGGGATCTCCCGCTGCTTCTAAGATTCGGCGTATCAGACTTCATAATGGACAATGATCAGATATCATGGCTCGTATCCTACGATCTCTTTGACAGCAGGGATTATAAGGTAAGGCATAATGTGGGTACCGAGGTTGGTCTGTACAAAATGGTTTACCTGAGGGGCGGCTACAAATTCAATTACGATGAAGTAAACTACACTGCCGGGTTCGGTCTTGATTTTCAGAATATTATAGACTATAAGCTTCAACTTGATTACCTGTTTCTTGATTACGGCGATTTTGGTATACTGAATCAATTCACACTTCAGTTTAACCTATAGTTAATAAAAAGGACGGGTCATGAAAAAATATTTATTAGCTATAGTTTTGCTATCGGGATTATGTTTCGGACAGAATAATCCTATGGTAAACCAGCGATGGAATATCTTTGATATTAATAAGGTAAGGACCACATTTAATAATACAGGACTTCTCTGCAACGGTAATGAACAGACAAGCACTCTGGCAAGGGAACCTTCATTTGAGTACCCTGCAGGCAGCGGAATAAGCTGGGGAACCGGCGTGGGTGTTCTGTTGGGGGCACCCATAGAACAGGATCCTGGAGTCGTTGGCGGATACCCTGATCCCGCGGGTGATTATACTGCATTTTGTGATGCAACCCTTGATGAAGGTCCCGCCGCTTTCTGGGATGAAGAGCACTTTTATCCGTACGCGCAGTTTGTTAATTCACCTTCTGCAATTCTCAGCACCGATTCTTCAACCTGGCCCGATCCCTGGCCGGCTGAATACCCTGTGTTAAATGATCCGATAGAGTTTGATTCTGTTACTGGTTGGCCGGGGTTTGGTCCCGGAGGAAAGCAGCTTGCCGACCAGGAAACTTTTTCTGTTGTGGAGGCATGGGGAGGCACGGATCAGTTGACTTCAAGTAATCCTCACCCTAATTATTTAAAAACCCAGATGATAATAAGGGGCATGGCCTGGGAAGGTACTCTTTATGAAGATTTTATTGTGTGGGTATATGTAATCCGCAATATAGGTTCGGCCCCCATAACTGATTTGCGCGCGGCTATTCATGCTGACTTCAGCTTCATACCGCAATTCTATGCCGGGATCGGATTTGATGATGACAGGCATTATTATGACCCTGATCTGCAGCTGGCCTACGGGACAGATGACAATGGTTATGAAGAATCACCTCTCGGCGGAACTATTCCAGCTGATAAAATAGCATGGGCCGGGGTTGTATCTTTGCAGATGCCTGGCGCCTCCAAGAAAGTTGCCACTTATGATGCCTTTCATTTCTGGATGGGTGCCACTACGCCTTCCGGCAATGGTGCAAGAACTGACTGGTATTTTGAATATAATATGAAGAATGTTAATGATCCTGAGGACAGCAACGGCGACGGTATAGATGATGACTTTGACCATAACGGTGTACCCGATGCTGATGAGGGTGGTCAGGGTTACTACCTTGGCTTGGGTGCTGATGGGATACAGACACTCGGTTCGGAGCCATTTGTACTGAGTCCCGGCGAAAGTGACACACTTATTTTTGCAACGGTTTTCGGAACCAGTGAAAAAGATATAAAGGTAAATGCTGAGCGGGCAATTACTTTATACAAAAATAACTGGCAGATAATTGAGGCGCCGAAGGCTCCTGTAGCTGAGGTCTTTACCGGAAACAGGAAGGTTAAGTTGGTCTGGGGTACAAGAAGTGAACAAGAGAGTGACTTTGAAGGATACAAGATCTACAGATCTGAAGATGATGGAATTACGTGGGGGAACAAGACCTTCAAAGATTTTGAAGGAGGCATACATTACATTCCTCTTACGCAGTTCGATCTTGAAGACGGTATAAAAGGCAACTACAGAACTATACCCCAGTATGCCTGGTTCGACCTGGGAAGCGATAACTGGACCCAGCTGCGCCAGGTTGTAGATGTTGATACTTTTAAGAACTTCAGTTTAGGCGATACTATAAATGTTTTTATTGATAATGATGTTGTGAACGGATTGAGTTACAGGTATTACGTGGCCGCATATGATACGGGTAATAAAATTATTGGTCCTCTCGAAAACGGATTCAGCAATACCCCGAATAATATGAATAACACGGTTGAGGTTACACCGCAGTCTGCCGTAGCAACGAAAAACCTGGATAAAGTTTCTGTCGTTCCCAATCCTTACAAGATTGCTGAGATCTGGGAAACGGGATTAAGCGATCATCAGATTCAATTTATCAACCTGCCGGCGGAAGCTGTAATTAAGATTTACAACTCAGCAGGTGAACTGGTAAAAACAATTGAACATACATCTTTGAATAACGGCGCTCCCAGTATTGCGAAATGGAATATTAAAAACGAGTATAATCAGCTGGCAGCTCCGGGAGTTTATTTTTATGTGGTAACTTCAAAGCTTGGAACAAAGACAGGCAAAATTTTCGTAATTCTCTGATTATTTCCTGGCGGAACTTTTAAATAATATTTATAAAAAAAATTAACGCTGATGAAAAATATATTAACCCTTCTGTTATTAGTACTCACTTATCCTTTGTCCGCTTCGGAAGATCCCCGTTTTTCCGACGGCACCATTACAGTAAAGTACGATAAAAATATGCACAGCATCTTAAGTTCGGACCTTCCGGGTACCCGTCCTCTGATGGATAAATTTTGTCCCTCAGAAAAACTGATGCTGGATGGTAAAACAATTTCAGATTTTGAACTTACCGGCTGGAAAGAATCAAATGATGAGAACACCAGAGGTCTGCTGCTGGAAGGGAAGTTCTCTGATGGTAGAATTAGCATAATTAAGAAAATATCCGCATCAGCCGATCCGGATTACCCGGGGTTCCTGGTAACAAAGGTTACTTATAAAAATTCCGGAGCCGATACAGTTACTGTTACAGGATGGATTAATAATTACTATCAGGTTCTTCCGGCCGAAAACGTTCAGCCTTCATACTGGTCATTCCAGGGTGCCACATACCCCGACAGGAGGGATTGGATACAGCCTGTAAATGAAGGATTTCAGCAGGAAAATTATATGGGGATGAACGCAAGCGATTATGGCGGCGGTACTCCCGTTGCGGATTTGTGGAGACCTGATATCGGTTTGGCAGTGGGACAGGTTGAGACTTCCCCGAAACTGGTTTCATTGCCTGTTGAATTTACTTCCGGGACGGAGGGCGCGTCACTGGGTGTTTCTTATAAATTTCTTGAACCCCTGAAACTTGCCCCCGGTAATTCCTTTGAAACTTATGAAACTTTTACCGCGGTTCACCAGGGTGATTACTTTAATACCCTGCAGACTTTCAGTAAAATTATGCAGGACAAAGGTATAACCTTTCAAAACTTTCCACCATCAACTTACCAGGCGGAATGGTGTGCCTGGGGTTATGAAAGAAACTTTACAATTGATGAGGTAGTAGGTACCTTTCCAAAAGTTTCTGAAATGGGCTACAGCTGGGCTACGCTCGATGACGGATGGCAGACAGCTGAGGGCGACTGGCATCTAAACCCCAAAAGGTTCCCGAACGGTGATGCTGATATGAAAAGTTTTGTTGACAAAATCCATAATAATAACCTGAAAGCAATGTTATGGTGGGCGCCAATGGCTGTTGATCCCGGGACTGATCTTATTAAAGAACATCCTGAATACCTTCTTCTCAATAAAGACGGGTCGAAGCAGGATATTTCGTGGTGGGACAGCTATTATTTGTGTCCCGCTTATCAGCCTGTAATTGATTACCACGTAAATCTTGTAAAGAAAATTATAGGAGAATGGGGATACGACGGTTTGAAAATAGACGGGCAGCATCTTAACGGAGCTCCCCCATGTTATAACCCGGCGCATCATCATTCATCACCGGAAGAATCATCTGAAAAACTGCCGCTGCTGTTTAAGGCTATAATTGAAGCAGCGAAAAGTATCAAACCGGATGCAGTGATTCAGATTTGTCCTTGCGGTACCGAGTACTCATTTTATAACCTGCCCTATATGAACCAGACAGTAGCTTCAGATCCCGAATCATCCTGGCAGGTAAGACTTAAGGGCAAAACTCTGAAGGCATTGATGGGATGTAATTCACCTTACTTTGGCGATCATGTTGAGTTGAGCGATAGCGGAAAGGATTTTGCGTCAGCTGTTGGTATCGGCGGGATTGTGGGTACAAAGTTCACCTATCCTACCGATCAGCTTGAACACAAAAATTTTGTTCTTACACCTGAAAAGGAAGCAGAGTGGCAAAAATGGCTGGATATTTATAAGGCCAATGAGCTTGCGCAGGGTTGTTATAAAGGTGGACTTTATGACATCGGTTACGATAAACCTGAAACCCATGCAATTCAGAAAAATGATACTATGTATTATGCTTTCTATGCTGATTCCTGGAATGGTGATATTGAACTTAGAGGTCTCTCAGGAGGAAAGTACAATGTGATTGACTACGTAAACGATAAAAAAATTGCTTCTGTGGAAGGTAATAATCCGAAAATTAACTGTTCGTTTGAAAAACATCTATTAATTAAAGCTGTTCCGGACAAGTAAAAAGGAAACGCCTTGTCATCCTGAATAACGACTTGTCATCGAACAACGCCTTGTCATCCTGAACAATGCTTTGTCATCGAACGACACCTTGTCATCCTGAACAACGCGTTGTCATCCTGAACTTGTTTCAGGATCCTCCGGAAGGATGCTCTGTTAGGGTTAATCTCGTAATCTTGTAATTTTTTAATCTTGCTATTTGGAGTTAAAATGAAGAATAATATTACCCGCAGAAATTTCATTACCATTTCAGCATTGAGCAGTGCCTTCCTTGGTTTTTCCCCTTTAATGCCCAAAATCAGCAATGACCAGCTTCTCGAAAAAATAGAACAATTTTCATCAGCTCCTGCCTCGAAAGGTAAATCGGTAATAGGATTAACCGTTCCCCCGATAAAACAGGTTAAGGTAGCATTCATCGGACTTGGCAATAGGGGCACAGATCATATCACGCTGGTAGATTCATTATCGCCCGATAAGGCAGTAATTACTGCTATATGTGATGTACAGAAGGCAAAGACTGATGCTGCTCTTGAGATACTGAGGACTTCAGGTCACGGTCAGAAACCTGCTGTTTATACAGGTTCACTTGATGCCTGGAAAGAAATGGTGAAAAGAGATGACATTGATCTTGTCATCATCGCAACACCATGGGAGTATCATACTCAGATGTGTATTGAGTCAATGAGAAACGGAAAACACGCCTCCGTTGAAGTTCCGGCCGCAATTACGCTTGAGGATACCTGGAAACTTGTAGATACAGCGGAAGAGACGCAGCGCCATTGTATGATGATGGAGAATGTATGTTACGGCGATGAGGAATTATGGGTGCTTAATATGGCGCAGCAGGGTCTGTTTGGTGCGCTCACATATGCTGAATGCTCCTATATACACAACCTGCGCGAGCTTATGTTTAGTCCCGACTACTACTACAATATGTGGCGCATACGCCATCACGAAGTAAAAGACGGCAACCTTTACCCGACGCATGGACTTGGTCCCGTTGCCCAGTATATGAATATCAACAGGGGGGATTCATTTCAGAAAATAGTATCTATGAGCTCTTTACAGGCTTCACTAGATGAATACTCGAAGGAGATTGAAAATACTAATGAGTTCTATAACCGCTCAGGTTATGAACACGGGGATATGAACAGCTCTTTTATAAAAACACAAAAAGGCCGGATGATAGTTGTTAAGCATGATGTGGTTACTCCAAGACCCTATAACAGGATAAATGCCCTTGCCGGAACAAGGGGATATCACGAGGGATACCCAAGCAGACTTTCGCTGGTAGATTTCGATAAAGGTCACGAATGGATGAGTGAAGAAGATTATAACAGCTACAAAGAGAAGTACCAGCATCCTCTCTGGCAGAAGCTGAAGGACGGTATAGATAAATACGGCGGCCATGGAGGAATGGATTTCGTGATGATATACCGGTTGATTGACTGTCTGAATAATGGGTGGTTCCTTGATGAAGATGTATATGATGCTGCGTCATGGTCGGTTGTAACTCCACTCTCCGTTCTATCTGTAGAACTGGGAAATATTCCACTGGAATTCCCTGATTTTACGAGAGGCAGATGGAGTGAGAGCCGCGAGCTCGGGATACTGAAAAATTCATAATCATAAAAAATTCATAAAAAATTAAACAGAGGATCGGATGTATTTCGACTGGATAACATGGTCTATCTGGCTGATAGGGTTCATTATAATGATCATCTGGATCCTGGTTCCCATCAGGGAATTCAAAAAGATCCTTCAGAAGAAGAGATCTGAAGAAAAAGCAAAGAAAAACGGCGGGGTGGAAAATTGATAACAATCGATTACATCATCGTATTTATTTTTCTTGGCGGAATGTTCTACGTCGGATCGATTTTTTATAAATGGGTGGGCAGTTCCGATGATTTTTACCTGGCGGGGAGGAGGCTGACACCTTTTATACTTGCTGCAGTTCTTGCGGCTACGAATGTTAATCTTTATAGTTTTGTGGGACAGGCAGGAATTGCCTATAAAGAGGGGATTTCTATAATCTGGCAGACCTGGACAGGCAATATGGCGATGGTTTTTGCGGGCTTGTTCGTAATACCTATTTTCAGAAGGCTGAGGATAAGAACCATTCCCGAATTCTTAGAAAAAAGATACAGCAGGGGAGTGAGAACTTTTGTGGCTGTACTCTGGATATTCAGACTAAGTTTCTGGCTGGGCGTTGTCCTGTACACCGCGGTTATTGCCGCTCAGTCCATATCCGGTTATGATTCCTTTACAGCCTGGGTTTTGATTTTTTCACTGGTAGTAATTCTATATACAATACTGGGCGGAATGTGGTCGGTAGCTTTTACGGATGTGATTCAGTTTGTCCTTATGCTCGGCAGCGCCCTGATTCTGCTTCCCCTGGTGATGAGCGCAGTGGGATGGTGGCCGGGCCTTGTAGAAAAACTTCCTGAAGGTGCGTTGACCTTGATAAAAAATAATGGAACGTACGACTGGAAATTCGTTCTTGCAATTTTTCTTTTAGGTATAGAATGGGCCTGCGTTGACCAGGGATTATTGCAAAGAGCATTTGGTGCTGACAGTACCCGCAGTGTTGCAAAGGGACTTGTTTTAGCCGGTATAATTACAACCCCCTTTGCGCTTCTCTGGATCTTACCCGGTCTGGCCGCCAGAATTTTATTTCCTGATCTGGCCAATGCTGATTCTGCTTTTCCCGTGCTGGTTACTTCGTTGATTCCCAACCTTGTAATGGGACTTGTGGTTGTGGGTTTACTATCCTCCCAGCTCTCTACTATATCCGGTAATTTAAACGGGGTAGCCACCATTTTCTCCAGCGATGTTTATGAAAATGTGCTGAACAGAAAAGCTACGGATAAGGATGTACTTAAAGTAGCAAGGATAATCACGCTGATTACAGGGATTGGTATGATACTCTTCGCTTATCTTGTTCCAATCCTGGGAGGAGCTGTAAATGCTTATCTGACGATAATTGCAATTATGGATATGCCGCTTTTCGTTATAGCTGTTATATACGGCTTGTTATGGAAGAGAATTAATTGGCAGGGAGCAGTAGGCGGATATATAGCCGGGGCAGTTTCCGGGATAATAGGACAATTTTTTTACAATCTGAACTTTAATGTAACAACTTTTATAACAGCGGGAACAGCCTTGCTGATAACGCCTTTAATAAGTCTCCTGACCAAAGAAGAATCAAACGAAAATATTGATGCAATCTGGAGGGCCAGAACCATTAGCGATGAAGAAATAAGTAATAACAATGTTTATAATATCATCCCCCGGACGATGAAAGGAAAGTTGAGCTTAACCATTTTTGGTTCGGGTCTGATTTTGTTTTTGATCGGGGTTTTTATGGGCAGTACCGGTAGTCCTGCTGCAACTTACCTTGCTGTGTCAGGAATGATAGTATATTTTATAGGTGGATTATTCAGAACCTATACAAATTGACGGCCGGGCATCAGGTATGAGAAAAATAAAAAATGAACTTGCGGTTTCAACCCCCGGAAGGGTATGCCTTTTTGGAGAACATCAGGATTACCTGGCGCTTCCGGTTATTGCTTCTGCCATTTCGCTAAGGATCACGGTTAAAGGCTGGCGGCGAAACGATCACCTGATCACCATCGATCTCCCGGATATTTCTGATAGCGAGCTAATTGACCTTGATGAACCAATTATTTATCAACGGGAAAGAGATTATTTCAGAAGTTCGGTGAATATTCTACTCAGGAGCGGCTACACTTTTTCCACTGGCTTTGATTGTGTTGTAAATGGAAAGATCCCTATTAACGCCGGGACATCAAGTTCTTCGGCACTGGTTGTAAGCTGGATAAATTATTTGACCAGGATGAGTGACCAGGAGGAAACTCTGACCCCGGAAAAGCTGGCTGTTTTTGCCCATCGTGCTGAAGTGCTGGAATTTTCAGAACCGGGCGGAATGATGGATCATTTTTCAACTTCAATCGGCGGAATCCTTTCTATTGATTTTTCACCGGATTTAGACGTTAATAAAATAGATGCGCCGCTCGGAACGTTTGTTCTTGGGAATTCACACGAACCCAAGAATACTAAATATATCCTGGCCAATGTGAAAGACCAGATAATAAAAATTTCTGCAGCATTAAAGGAAATTGATCCTGATTTTGAATTATTGAAAATCAAACGAAACTCACTGCCGGATTACAAAAAGTACTTAACTGATGTGCAATACCTGCTGCTTGACGGCACGATAGAGAATAGAGATATTACAGGAGAAGCAAGAAGTGAGCTGCAGAAATCTGAACCGGATGACCGGGCAATTGGAAGATTGATGAACGTTCACCAGGAAATTTTACGGGATAAACTGGGAATCTCAACACCAAAAATTGACAGGATGACAGAGGCTTCACTTAAAGCCGGAGCCTTCGGTGCAAAAATAAATGGCTCCGGTGGCGGAGGCTGTATGTTCGCATATGCACCTCAAGATCCCGGCAGGGTAAAAGCGGCTATTGAAGAAGCGGGCGGAGAAGCATTTATTATTAACTCGGATGATGGATCACGCGAGGATAGAGTCTGAGTGCAAGCCCTAAGGGGCTGAACGTTGAGCATTATTTGGCCCCATAGGGCTTGAACGTTCGTAGCACGATTTGGCCCCATACGGCCTGAACATTTTGGCCCCGTATGGTCTGAATATTTTGGCCCCATACGGTCTGGATATTCGTTGCATTATTTGGTCCTCATCGGGTCTGAATATTTGGGCCCCATAGGGGCCGAACATTCGTAGCACTAAATTGAACAACACAACAACACAACCCTCGTAGAGGGTTCACTATTTAAATTTCATGAACACACAACCGGGCGGAAAATTAGTCATATTAGCCGGCGGAATTTCTTCAAGGATGAAAAAACCCTTAGACGTTCCCGTAATAAGCGAAAAGTTGATCAGGGACGCTGATGAAAAATCTAAATCAATGATTCGAGTAGGCAAAGATGCCCGCCCCTTCCTTGATTATCTTTTATATAACGCTCGTGAAACTGGTTACCGCGATATAGTTCTTGTAATAGGAGAGAATGATTCTTCGATTAAAAAATATTACGGGAACAAAGAGAAAAATAATGAATTCAAGAACCTAACAATCTCTTATGCCGTTCAAAAAATACCACTTGGAAGAAATAAGCCGATGGGTACAGGAGATGCACTTCTTTACGGATTAAAATCAAAACCTGAATGGAGGGGGAGCAGGTTTACAGTCTGCAACAGCGATAATCTTTATTCTCAGGAAGCTCTTTCCATAATCCTGGGATCGAAATATCACGGTGCGCTAATCGATTACGACCGGTCTGCACTTGAATTCGAATCTTCGAGAGTTGAAAAGTTTGCTGTCACTCTTAAAAATAATGAAGGTTTCCTGGAAAATATACTGGAGAAACCCTCTGCCGGACAAATAGCTGAGCTGAGGGAACTACACGGCTATGTCGGGGTTAGTATGAATCTCTTTTCGCTTGAGTATGATCTTATATATCCAATACTGGAAGACCTGCCCTTGCATCCTGTCCGTAATGAAAAAGAACTGCCTGAAGCTGTAAGCATTTTGGCTAATAGTTATATTGCATCTGTATATTGTTATCCCCGCGCAGAACATGTTCCTGATCTCACCAGCAAACCTGACATAATCGAGGTTAAGCAATTTCTTGAGAAAAATTATCCCGATTTTTCTTTCTGATAAGATCGAGTACTCCTTCTTCACTTTCGCAACTGACCACCCCCCAATGTTTCCTGCCATCCAAAAATCCGCTCCTATCCACCCGAACCTGCCGTCCTTCCGGAAAAATCACGCTTTCGATTAAATACCCCTTTCTGCCGGGAAGTTAATTCAGCCCGGAATCTACCCGGTTGTCAAAATCCCCACAACCACCCAAACCTCTGTTTCAAAAATCCAGGTTCATCAGCTAGCGGAACTAACCACTGCCCAACCACTCCCTGTCTTCTAAAAAGCCTGATGCTATCCACCCAACCTGACGCTTTCCGGAAAAAATCATCCTTAAATCCCTGCGAACCTTTTGATCAGGAGCTGGAATGTAAATAGGCCTGAGCCTCAACTTGACTCGAATTGAGACAACCTGGGTATGGCTATTCAAATTTATGCTTCCAAAGTCTATTTTAACTACCTCACCCGTCCACTCCATATACGCTCCTCATACGCTTCTCATACGCTCCACATACGCTCCACATACGCTTCTACATACGCTCCACATACGCTCCACATACGCTTGACTTCCAGAATAAAGCTTATTATATTTCGGCGTACTAAAAAACGGAGTAAATAATGGCTGAAGTTAGAACATCAATTTTGGGGGGAATAAAAGGTAGGATCGGGGCTTATATTCTCAGAATACGATATGGGAAGCAGATTACCTATTCTCGTCCCTTAAAACAGAAGGTGAGCAAATCGGTTAAAGCGAAAACAGCCAGGAATAACTTCGCTGCAACTGTGGCACTTGCTAAATCGGTTAATGCTGTCCCGAAGCTTAAAGAGGTCTGGAGTAAATGCGAAGGTGCCTGGCACAAATTCCTACCAGAGGTTGATTAAGAATAATGCAAAACTTGTACGCGAAGGCTTATTGACAACAAGAAATATTATTACTCCGGAAGGACTTCCTCTTATATTGAATTCGGCCAGTATTGAAAATGATAAACTTTCTCTTTCGTTCGATTGCCCTGCCGGTTCGGATGTTTCTTTCCCGGCCGTGCTATTTGCTTATCTGAATTTTGAAAAGGAGTCAGGTGCTAACAGTATCTTTTTCAAAGAGATATCTGAACCCGCACCGGGCGGGTCGTACAGCCTGGAAACCATAATTGACCCGCGTACTATTAAACTGCTTACTAATGATCCGGAGCCAATTTTATATACTGCCCTCATTGGCGGAACCCCATCTAAGAAAAAAGTCTACTGGACGAGCACAGCCGCAGTTAGGTTGTAACCCATTAGGAAGGGTGAATCATTTTGATCCACTCTTCCTCAAATATCACAAGCGTTAATTATTTAATTTGATTTGCAGTTGAAAACTATTGCTTTTTGCAAATATTTCACCTAATATTTCACCCATCCCCCTATTTACTTGAGCTTTGGTACTGTGCTCAGTCCATTTTCTTTTAGTGTGTTGTTAAAATCCATATTTATGCACGAAAAATCCTAACACAGGATTCATTAATAGTTTTAGATTAGGTTAAACAAATTATAATCTCAGGAGGCGTACTATGAAGTTGAAAGACAACTTTTTTGTCTTTACGGTAATCTTTGTCCTCTTTATTCAGTTCACTGTCCTCTCCCAGTCAAACCAGGCTGAAGTTAAGGCGTTATCTGAAGGTGCGGATGTAATCCTCACCGGCAAGGTAACCAAACAGCAGTCGGAGTGGACCACGAATAAAAGCAGGATAGTAACAAAGACTACCATACAGGTTGGCGAATTACTTAAAGGAAATGGAACGAATGGAGTAATTGTAATTAACCATCCCGGTGGAGAGGTGGACGGGGTTGGCGAATTATATTCTCATATGCCTGAATTTCAGAATGATGAAGAGGTGCTGCTCTTCCTCAAAAAGGATAAAGATAGTAATGATTATAAGGTTTTTGCCGGAGAAGAAGGCAAAATATCCCTTTTGAAAGATAAATCCGGTGAAATTACTACAGCTTCTAAAATTTCACTCTCTTCGCTGAAAGCACAGATAAAAAGCTACACCGAGTAGCTGCCAGATGAAATAATGCAGGGCGGTAAAGAAAAAAGTTAGGCTAAAACATTAAAATTTGAGGGCTTTATGAGTTTATATTTATATAAGAAAATTTACTTAATAATAGCAGCGTTTGTGCTGCTATGCTCAGCCGGAGCTTATGCTGATTCAAATAATGGCTATGTGTTTAATGGAACAACGGGTTATGCGAGTGTTTTAGACGGACAGCCTGTAACTTCTGGTGCAAACCAGGCAGGCTATCAGTACTTTGATAACCCTGCGTACAGCAATGATAGTATTTCTGTAGAAGCCTGGGTTTACTTGATGGGCGATAATCCCGGGGTGAAAATGCCGATAGTCTATAGAGGATTTGACGACGGCTATAAAACATTCTCCATGTATATACAGGATAGGATTGCATACTTTAAAATAGGTAACGGAACAGGCCAGGTAAGTACGACAGGTCAGGCTCCCATCCCTGCATTCAGCTGGGTTTATATTAGCGCGACATATAACGGGCAAACACTGAAATTGTATTATAATGGTAGTCTCGTTCAGAGTACTAATGTAACATTAGGCGCGGGACATAGCTCG
This sequence comes from uncultured Bacteroidota bacterium, assembly GCA_963839165.1. GTDB lineage: Bacteria > Bacteroidota > Ignavibacteria > Ignavibacteriales > Ignavibacteriaceae > DATFVA01. The sequence continues at coordinate 40,474 of CAWIUG010000079.1, forward strand.
GGACAAGGAGGCTTGTATGTCGGGCAGTCAAGTGAGGGTACTTTCAAAGGAGTAATAGATGAAATAAGGATCTGGAGAATAGCGCTTGGTGCAAATCATATAAACGGCTCAGGAGGAAATGGTAATCCTTCGGAACCTTTCCCTCAGTCACTTGCTCCTTATCTGAATGGTGAATGGTCGTTTACCGAGTTTACATATTACAACGGTGTAAAAGCTCTTAAGGATTATTCTCCTTTTAATAATCACCTGAGATTATATGATATAGATCAGATAGTCGATGATAAGCATCTCCCTTGGTTCATAGTAAATTCAACAGGAGATGCCCCGGATCTTAATCCAGGTGACGGCTCTGCAGATGCCGGCAATGGTCAGGTTACACTACGTTCAGCTATAATGGAAGCAAATGCGCTGGCAGGATATCAAATGGTGTATTTTTACATTCCCGGGAATGCCCCCTATATAATTCAACCCGGAACTTCTCTCCCTGCTGTTACACAGCCTTTATCTCTGGATGCAACCACACAAAATGGAAGTTCTGGAACACCTGTTGTACAGGTTAATGGAGCAAATGCCTCATTATTCATAACAGGCGGAGGTTCTACGGTACAGGGATTAGCGATAAATAATCCTGCTGGCTATGGAATGAACATTTCAGGTTCCGGAGGAAACATTATTAAGTTAAACAAAATCTCAGGTGTTTCCATCAGTTCAGCAGGGAACAGTCTTAATGGCAATGAAATAACCGGGTCCGCCTTGAACGGATTAAATATTACAGCCAATAATAATAATATCGGCACAGTATCAGCCAATAATATTCACGGGAACGCAGGTTTCGGAATTGCCCTGACTAATGCAAACAGTTGCCTGATTGCAAACAATATAGTAGCTTCGAACACTGCAGGCGGAATATCATTAACAGGCAGTTCCTCAAAACTGACGGGTAATACCATAAGTCAGAATTCAAATTCCGGCATATCGCTAAATTCTTCTGCCAGTGATACACTTGTTCAGAATACTATTTCTAGCAATGGTGCATACGGAATTTTTATAGACGCCAGCACAAATAATTATATTTCGCAGAATACTATAAGCGGCTACGTTACTTCGGGCGTGGCATTGAAATCCGGAACAGGTAATAGAATTCTTGCTAATTCAATTTCATCCGGTAACGGTATTGGAATCGATTTATGGAAAGGCAACCCGCCGCAGCAGGATGGGATAACGGCTAATGATCCAGGCGACGGTGATACCGGGAGTAATAATCTTCAGAATTATCCTGACCTGATGACTTCTTATACATCAGCCCAGGGAACCGCGGTTTACGGAAATCTTTCAAGTACAGCTTCAACCGCTCTTACCATACAGTTTTATTCGAATCCTTCGGGAGGATCACGGGCTGGAGCAACCTACCTTGGTGAGACTCAGGTGACAACCGATGCTTACGGACAGGCGGAATTTACTGCTAACATTGCAGATGTACCTGTTAATACTTCCTATTTTATAAGCTCACTGGTTTATGATGCTTCCGGAAATACATCTGAATTTTCTGCTTCTATTCCTATATCAACCGATGAGGGAGTTCATTATAAAGTAAACAGAACCCTTGCAGGCATTCCTCTGCATTGGGCTGACGGTAAGAGTACTTACTCAATCGCTAACTCGATCAGTAGCAGGCAGTATGATGACGACGTTCAGAATGCATTTAATACCTGGAGCTCACTGGAGCAGCTGACTTATACACGGGCTTCTGTTGATACATCAGAAAAATGGGGTGGCACACCCGACGGTATAAATAATATTGTGTGGATACCTGTATCAGCAGACTGGGAAAATATTACGGGGGCTCCAACGAACGTAATAGCCGTAACAAGAGTAAGATATAATGCCTACAATGGTGAACTTACCGATGTTGACATGGCTTTTAACGGTGATCCGATTTCACTGACAGGACAGGGACATTACACCTGGGGAACTGACGGATCACCTGAAAACCTCGACGTTCAGAATACCGGAACTCACGAGGCCGGACATTATTCCGGACTGGCGGATCTTTATAATCCCGGTGATTTCAACTATACAGTTGATTTGAAAACAAATAACCAGGATGCTACTATGTACGGCAGGATCGGGAAAGGAGAAACTTATAAAAGAACTCTTATGCCTGAATCATACGTAAATCAATCAGATGTTACAACCTATGATGTGGGCGGAATAAATTATATTTACAATAATCTGGGACCCATATACTACGATATCGTTCTTGTGTTTGACGGATCCGCAAATTTTACTTCTTCAGACATCCTTGACGGGTTCAGTTTTTCACAAAATGCCTCGGTTGAACTGGTTAATAAACTTAGAGTAGGTGATGAAATCGGAATAGTAAACGGCGTGAACCAGGCCTTTCCTGTAGGCAATGATTTCGTATCTAAAATAAATACCCTGACGGGATTACAGCCTAATTCAAACGGCGGTAACCTGGCACAGAGAATCAGCAAAGCTGAACAGATGTTCTCTTCATCATCACTACATAAAAAAGTGATCATACTATTTAGCGCCGGGGAAATTTCAAAAGTTTCATTGATAACTGATTCACTCACTTATAACCCGGATGTTCATATCTATACGATGGGATATAATGATATTGAAACAGGACAGGACCTGATGAGCTGGCTCGCTAATAAAACAGGAGGCGAGTATGCTGCTATTGAAACTTCAAGTGAGATAACTGATGTAGTCAATATAATTTGGCTGCGTCTGCTCGGTCTTGAAATCTCGTATCATTCCGGAGATATCAACAGCGATATAATTTCGGGAGGTTTATCATGGCAGGGAGGTTTATCATGGCTTGGCGGACTCTCATGGCAGGGAGGATTATCTTGGCAGGGAGGTCTATCATGGCAAGGCGGTCTTTCATGGCAGGGCGGACTCTCGTGGCAGGGAGGTCTCTCATGGCAGGGCGGTCTTTCATGGCAGGGTGCTGCTCTTGATATGGGAATGACCTGGGAAGGCAGTGAGTTTTCACTTGTTCTGCTTCCTCCCGGTATAGCTGTTACTAATCCCCCTAATATACCGGCCGGAGCGATAACTCAGGATAATTTCCAGAGTTCAAATTATGAAGTTAATTTTGTTAACGGTTATGCTTCACATGGTACACCTTACAAGTATTTCCATGTTAATAATCCCGGACTTGGCCAGTGGACATATGCTATTGTTCAGAACACGGCTCCTGATACAACAGAAGCTGTAAGGATATATTCTGCAAACCATTCTGATTACGTTCTTAATGTGAATACTGACAAAGAACGTTATTATATAACGACAGATCAGAATGGAAATGTTACCCCGACAACTGTAAGCATAACAGCCACCCTGTTCCAGGGCGGTGATTCACAGGGTCAGGGCGAACACACAATAACTGTCGGTGAACCGATTGATAATGCAATCATACTCGTTAAGATTACTTCTCCTGATTACGGCCAGACGATAAGGCAGCTTGCTCATACTTCCAACGGAACTTATACTGCCTCATTTTCAACTGCGGATCTTGGTGCTTATGATCTTGAGTTTATTGCTTCGGATGAGGATGGACAAAACGGATATAATAACGCCGAATACCTGCTTTCAGCCGAACATTCTATCTTTGTTGCTCCTGAAGCACAGCCCTTCTCAATTTCAGGGAAGCTGTATATTCAGTGGGCTTTGAATAATCTGCTGGCTATTATGGCAGAGTATTGTCCTTCTAACCACAATTGCAGTCTGGATAATAATACAAAGCGGGATCTGAACAATGCAATTAGTCTCTTGAGCACAGCCCTTGGTTACTTTAAGACAAATGACAATGACAGGCTGAAGAGCAATAAGGGTCTCTCATTTTATGATAATCTGACTAGTGCAACGAATAAGATCTATTCTTATACCAGCAATACGAATTTCGGTGATGAGATCGATCAGGCGATTGAATGGCTCAAACTCGGCGGCTACCGTATAGCGGTTATATCAAGAGATGATGCAACTGAACCCGGAGCCTGCGTGGTTTCTAACTGTGAAGAACTTCTGTCTAGTGCGAATTCCTCGCTTGGAAAAGCTATCGATTCACTGAAACAGAATAATTATGTGTATGTTTTCAACCACCTGACGAATGCATGGAAGTTCTCCCAGAATATGATGGGCGCTAACCTTAGGAAAGGAACTGATGAGGTTGCACTGGTTCCAAAAGAATATGGAATATCGCAGAATTACCCTAATCCGTTTAATCCTACTACTACCATTAACTACCAGCTTCCGGAGAAAAATCATATATCATTGAAGATATATGATATTCTTGGAAACCTCGTTAAGACTCTTGTTGACGACAACCAGGATGCAGGTTACTATAATGTTACGTGGAATGCCGGCGGACTTGCAAGCGGTGTATATATTTACAGGATTATAAGCGGTTCATTTGTGTCAACTAAGAAGTTAATTCTGCTGAAGTAAATTTTCTGAGAAGCTGTCTCATAACAGTTATTCCGGATTTATTTCGGAATCTGATATTGTCAACCTGAACTGGTTTCAGGTTCAAGTTCAATTTGAATCAAATAAATATAAGACTTTTGAGACAGCCTCTTTCTTATTTTAATTATTATAAATAGGTTTCGTTAAAATAAAGTTCATTACCCGGGTACAAAATTATTTTTCGAAGGATAGAATACTGATGAAAATCAGGCATTTGATATTTATCCTGCTGCTGTTTTTGTTGGATACTACGCAG
>CAWIUG010000080.1:0-13073 GCA_963839165.1 uncultured Bacteroidota bacterium
TATAATTGCTATGACCCGTTTATTATATTTAAGTATCTGGTTTGGACTATAATGGAGGACTTTACATGTATATTATGTCTGAAAGCAGGATGGTATACTATGATCTGATCAGGGAGGGAATTCAAGCAATTACATCAGTTGTCTTACTGAAAGACAGGCGGGGGTAAGATCTGGGTTGGAACATGGGGTGGAGGTATAGCAGTTTTCGATGGAAGCAACTTCCGTAAATTTGACAATTCTAATGGTTTAAAAGCATCAAAAATTTACGATATTATCGAGGATATTGAAGGCAATATTCTGATAGCTGACCAGAATAACGGACTGACTATATTTAAAGGAGATGCCTTTATCACACTAAATGAAAAAGAGATTCTGCCTGACCCGAATGTTAATGCAATCTATCAGGATAAATCCGGGGCCATATGGTTTGGAACAAATGCCGGAATTTCCGTTATTTCCTGGGTACGAATAAGGAGCCTGTGATTTATAATGAACAAAAAATTCAATTTTTGAGATACGGTTTATCAGGGAGGATAAAGATGGAAATCTATGGATAGGTTCAAACGCAGGCGGAGTGATCCTTTATAATATGAAAACATCAAAATTTGAAGCTCAGCCATATATTAATTCTAAGACTTTATACAGGGAGGTCAGGTTAAAGCAATTGAAATTGACAAGCAGAACAATCTGTGGATAGGAACTGTTGAAGGTGTGGCAGTTGGAACAATTAATGAACAAATTTTCGAAAGGTATACCAATTTATGGATAGTCTTACATGTCAGGAAATAACTGCTCTTTATTGCGATCCAAAGGAGATATGTGGATAGGAACTGAACAATGGGAGAAAAGCCAGGTCTAATAAATATGATCTGTCAAAAAAGATTTTCAAGCAGGTACCGGCCTTTCAGGGTATAATTCCCAAAAACAATGGTGATGGACTAGACAAAGGTGTCTTATGGATAGGAACAGGTGAAGGATTATTGGCTTTAAGAATGATTCCATAATATCTACTGTAACCCAGGATGACGGATTGCTTTCAAATAATATTAATCTTCTGTGACGGGAGATGACGGAAGCATTTATATTGGCACCAATAACGGGTTGAACAGGTATTTCCCTGAAAGTAAGAAGGATATTTTCATATACTGAAAGGAATGGTTTCCCGGAATTGAAACAAAACCAAATGCAGTATTTAAAAGCCATGAAGGTGATATATGGTTCGGAACTGCAAATGGTGCCACCAGACTTGACCTGATAAAATGCATTACCGAAGAACTTGAACCTCTTACCCATATAATGGATGCAGGTAAATTATGAGCACGTGAAATGATACCGGGAATGAAGCTCAAGTTATAATGAGAGAGTCATTTTATTCGATTATTACAGTATTTGCCTCACAAATCCTGATGTTGTAAGATACAAGGTAAAGCTTGAAGGGGCAGATAGGACTGGCAGCCTGTGACAGAGCAGACCAGGGCAATTTATTCGGCACTTGCCTCCCGGGAAATATACTTTCATGGTTATTGCAAGCAATAGCCAGGGAATCTGGAACAGTGAACCTGTTACTTTCAGCTTCATTATTAAACCTCCTTTTTATCTCACATGGTGGTTTATACTTATTTCAGTGTTATATTCATTGTAGTTGCATTAGTTGTTTATATTCATATAAGGGAAAAAAATCTGATAAAGGAAAAGATGATTCTTGAGGAGAAGGTTGAAGAAAGAACTGCTGAAGTTGTTCAGAAAAGCATGGAGATAGAAGAAAAGAACAGGGATATAACTGCAAGCATCAGGTATGCAGAACGGATTCAGAGGGCAATGCTTCCCCGTGAAGATACCTTTAATGATACATTTGTTCTGTTCATGCCAAAGGATATTGTAAGTGGTGATTTTTACTGGATGTATGATAACGGAGATCACCAGTTCATTGCAGTATGCGATTGTACCGGCCATGGTGTTCCCGGTGCATTTATGTCGATTATAGGTCATAATTCACTTAATAAGGTTGTAAGGGAATATGGGATTACCCGGCCTTCAGCAATTCTCGATCAGCTTAATACAGAAGTATTGAAGGCTCTGATGCAGAGGAATGAGGAGACAATAAATGATGGAATGGATATGGCTCTTATTGCATTTGACAGGAAGAAATTTACCCTTGAATTTGCAGGGGCTTATAATCCATTATATGTTGTAAGAAAAGGAGAAGTAATTGTATATAAAGGAGACAGATTCCCGATCGGAATGACAGCAATAGGATGAGAAGAAGAATTTTACAAATCAGAAATGTGATATTCAGCCCGGAGATATGCTTTATATGTGCTCTGATGGTTATGCAGATCAGTTCGGTTCAGCAGAAGTGAAGAAATATAAATCGGGAAATGTAAAAAACTGCTTATCTGAGATATGGAATCTTCCGGTTGATGAACAGCGTGAAAGGCTTGAGAAGGAAATAATAGAATGGAAAGGAGATCTTGAGCAGGTTGATGATATACTGTTTGTTGGAACAAGAATTACCTGAGAATTAGATTTTTGCAATTTTCCGGGATCCTGAATCCACTCTCGTTTTTTGATAAGACAAGAATGACTTCTTCCGGAGTATCTAGCTATTTCCCAGATCCTTTATGTTCAAATCTGAGAAATTGACCTGACATCATATTTTCAAGAAAATCAATTAATGAATTGTAAAAACCAAGTGTATTCAGAATTATTATGGGTCCTTTAAAAAGGCCTAAGCTGTTTTAGGGTAATTGCTTCGGTAAGCTCCTCAAGGGTTCCTATTCCTCCCGGCAGTGCAACAACTGCATCGGCCATTGCAAACATCTTTTTTTTTCTTTCTCCCATATCAGGAGTAATGATCATCTCTGTTAACACTCAGAATGATCCCATCCTTCATCCTTCATAAAAGATGGAATAACACCGGTAATTATTCCTCCGTTTTCAATAACTGAATCAGCAAGTTTCCCCATAAGACCTATTCCTCCTCCTCCATAAACAACATCCATTTTTGCCTCTGGCAAGAAGAGTGATCCAAGATCTGAAGCAGCAACAGCATATTCACTGTTAATCCTGCTGCTTGATGAGGCAAAAACACAAATTGTCATTGAGATAATTAAAAAAGCCGTTACAGGTAAACAGAACAGCCAGATTTAATGTAAATTTTAGATAAGGGCATTAAGCTTTGCAACAAAGTATTCTTTGGAACAGCTCCAACCTGTTTATCAGCTATTTTCCCGTCCTTGAAGAAAAGAACAGTAGGAATATTCCTTATACTGTACTTTGATGCAACACCAGGGCTGTTGTCAACATCACATTTTGTAACACAGGCTTTTCCTTCAAATTCTCTGTGAGATCTCTTCAATAATAGGAGCAATCATTCTGCATGGTCCGCACCATTCTGCCCAGAAATCCACAAGAACAGGTTTGTCTGATTTAATGACTACTTCATCAAAATTACTGTCATTTACCTCTAATGCCATAATAAATAATATTTTAAGAATTATTATTAATAAATATCACGCTGCAAAGATAGCTAATTAACTTTAATAATCGATTCCAGGATGATCATCCAGATAAGAGATAAATTCATTATTTAATCTTACCCGTAATGTCCTTGAAAACATAGGAAGAGAGATCTTATCATCAGGATCGAGAAACAGAAATTTCAATTCAGTTTCACCCTTATTTTCATGAATAAGTTCCTTTAAGTTCACTGATCATTTCATTACTGATATTTTCAGGATCAATTTTAAGAGTAACTGATTTAATAAGTTCATCCTTTACACTTGACAGAAGATTAATCGTCTTTAATTTTGAATTCAATTTCATCTTCCTTGTATTTTCGTTTCTGAACCCTTCCTTTCACAAGAAGATAATAGCCAATTGTAAAAAACTTACTGTTATCAATATAATCCTTATCAAACATCATAAACCTGAATGAATCAGTATAATCCTGAAGAGTAAATGATCCATAAGGCTTGCCATTTTTCCCAATGCCATTTCTTGTATCAGTTACCATTCCTGCAACAACGACATCCCTGTCGAGATATTCCCGTAGATTCTGAAGATCGGCCAGGTTTGCAGTTGTAAAAGTATTTATTTCAAGCTTAAAATCATCAAGCGGATGTGATGACAGATAGATACCGATTACTTCCTTTTCCCTGTTTAGCTTTTCAAGTTTTGGCCAGTCAGGGCATGATGAAGGTTCAGGTTTTACCATATCAAATCCGCCTGTTTCACCAAAAAGTGACTGCTGACTTGAATTCTTAACAGTTTTCGCATTATTTCCATACCTGATCAGGCTTTCAATAAAGCTTGATCCTCTTGTATCGAGTGAAAAATACTGAGCCCTGATTATTTCAGGAAAACAATCAAATGCTCCGGCAACAGCCATTGCTTCAAGATTCTTTTTGTTCAGGGAGTTAAGATTTACTCTTTCCACAAGATCATAGATATCTTTATAAAGTCCGTTTTTCTCTCTTTCTTCAATCAGCTGCAGAACAGCACTTTCACCAACTCCCTTGATTGCCCCAAGCCCAAACCTGATATTTCCGTCCTTATTTACAGTGAATTTCAAATTACTTTCATTGACATCAGGTCCCAGAACTTCCATTCCCATTCTGCGGGTTTCATCCATGAAAGTTGTGATCTTTTTTATGTCACTTGATATTCCGGCTGAGAACTGCTGCCATATATTCAGCCGGGATAATTTGCTTTCAGATATCCTGTCTGGAAAGCTACAAGAGCATAACATGTTGAATGCGATTTATTGAAGGCATATTGTGCAAAAGCTTCCCAGTCAGACCAGATCTTATTTACAATAGTTTCATCATACCCTTTTTTGCGCAACCCTCCTGGAATTTAAGCTTCATCTCATCCATAATGGAGCGTTTCTTTTTCCCCATAGCTTTTCTCAGGGAATCGGCTTCTCCCTTTGTAAATCCTGCCAAGCTCCTGCGACAGTAGCATCACCTGCTCCTGATAAACTGTAATGCCATATGTATCATCGAGATATTTTTCCATTACAGGCAATGGATAATCGATCTTTTCAGTTCCATGCTTTCTTCTGATGAACTTTGGAATATATTCCATTGGTCCGGGCCGGTAAAGGGCATTCATGGCTATCAGATCCTCAAGCCTGTTGGGTTCAAGATCTCTGAGATATCTTTTCATTCCGGTTGATTCAAACTGGAAGATCCCGGTTGTTTCCCCGTTACTGAAGAGCTCAAATGTCTTTTTATCATCCAGAGGAAGATTATCGAGATTGATGTAATTCCTTTTGATTTTTTTATATTGTCAATAGCATCCTTTATTATTGAAAGAGTTTTAAGCCAAGAAAATCCATTTTGAGAAGACCCACTGATTCAACATGGCTGCCATCGTACTGTGTGGCATACAGATCAGTATCTTTTGCCGTACAGAGAGGTATATAATTATCGAGAGAGTCTTTGCCAATGATTATTCCACAGGCATGAACCCCGGTTTGCCTTACAGATCCTTCAAGACTTCAGCATATTTAAGTGTTTGTGCAATAAGTTTATTTGATGATTCTTTTTCCCTTGCCAGCTCAGGTACTTCAGTATATGCTTGCTGAAAGTGTTATTCCGGGTCTTTCAGGAACAAGTTTGGCAAGCCTGTCTGCATCGGGTAAGAGGAAGTTTCTGTACCCTTGCAACATCCCTGATGGCCATTTTTGCTGCCATCGATCCGAAAGTGATTATATGGGCTACTTTATCATGGCCATATTTATTAACAACATATTTCAGAACTGCTTCCCTTCCGTCTTCATCAAAATCAATATCAATATCAGGCATTGAAATACGGTCGAGATTCAGAAAACGCTCAAAAAGAAGGTCATATTTAATCGGATCTATATCAGTGATTCTCAAGGCAAAAAGCAACTGCCGATCCGGCTGCAGATCCTCTTCCGGGACCAACTGAAACACCCATTTCCCTGGCTGCGTGAAGAAAATCCTGCACTATAAGAAAGTACCCGGGAAATCCCATTTTGGCTATCATATCCAGCTCAAAATCAAGTCTTTCGGTCTGTTCATGCAGTTAAGTGTTCCCCATCTTTCTTTTGCTCCTTTATAGGTAAGAAACCTAAGGTATTCATCTTTGTCAGTATAACCTTCAGGAAGATCAAATTCAGGCATGATCGGATCATGATCAAGCTTATATTTTTCAATCTTTGCTAACAAGCCCGGCAACATTATCAATAGCTTCAGGAATATCGCTGAAGATGGCCCGCATTTCTTCCTCACTTTTAAGATATTCCTGTTTTGAATATCTTAATCTGTTAGGATCGTCAATATCCTTTGCAGTATTTATACATATAAGCCTGTCGTGAGCTTCAGCATCTTCTGCATTTATAAAATGGACATCATTTGTAGCAATCAGTTTCACATTGAACTTATGCAGATAATTTTTTAAATGCTTCAATAACTTTTTGTTGAAGTGGAAATGCTGATCGGTCAGCATCCGGATCATAGGTTTCATGCCTCTGAATTTCAAGGTAAAAATCTTCTCCGAATATATCAGATATAGCTTTTAAGGGCTGCTTCTGCACCTGACTAATGGAACCATTTAGGATCTCATCCTGAATTTCTCCGGCCAGACATGCAGAAGATGCAATCAATCCTTCACTGTATTTTGCCAGCAGTTCCTTATCGATCCGCGGTTTATAATAAAATCCTTTGATCCAGGCAATTGAAATCAGCTTGATAAGATTTTTATAACCTGTGAGATTTTTTGCCAGAAGGATCAGATGATCGCCTGAGCGGTCTTCTTTTCCATTCACATCTTCAATAGATCTTTTTGCAACATAAATTTCACAGCCGATAATAGGTTTTATACCCTTTTTTGTTGCGTTATTATGAAACTCTTTAACGCCAAACATATTACCATGATCGGTGATTGCAATTGCTTCCATTCCCAAAGATTTTACCTTATCGATCAGCAAAGGGATACTGGAAGCTCCATCAAGTATAGAGTATTGAGTATGAACATGTAAGTGAGCAAATGCTGCCATGGGAATTTAAAGATTAACTTATCTGTTTGACTGTCACAAAAATACGCAAAATACAAATGAGTTATGACTTGTGAAGAAGTTGTTGTATAAATAATCCGTTGAATATGAATTGACATTTGTCAAATCAAATTATGCATTCTGTTAAATGATTAAAATTTTCCAAAAGCGATTAGATTAATTTGTTAAAAGTGACAATCTTACTATAAGTAACTAGTAAAAAGGAATCAGTTGATTCCTGAAATGTAATTATTAACCTAACCTAAATGCTATGAGAAAAATTCTCTTGTTATTTTTGGTTTTTTGCGGTGTTATCTGCCTAGGGCCCAGCAAAAAACAATTACGGGTACTGTTACCGGGGCTGAAGATGGACAGCCAATTATTGGATGTACAGTACAATACGGGACAACTACCGGTATTACAACTGATATTAACGGTAAATATACCCTTGTGGTTCCTGAAAATGCCACAACTCTTGTTTTTTCATATATTGGTATGAAGAGACAGGAAGATTGAGAATTGGTAAATCGCTCTGTTGTTAATGTTACGATGGAATGCCGACGTCATGAGGATTGGATGAAGTTGTTGTTACTGCTCTTGGTATTTCACGCGAGAAAAAAGCGCTGGGTTATGCCGTACAGGATGTTAAAAGCGATGTGATTGAACGGGCTGGAAATACCAACCTTTCAGGAGCAATGCAGGGGAAACTGGCCGGTATTGACATAAAACCCCTCAAGTGGTATGCCTGGAGCCTCATCCCAGATCACCATCCGCGGTGCCCGCTCATTTACCGGAAACAATACACCACTTTATATTGTTGATGGTATGCCTATCGCATCTACAGCTGACATTCAATCGGGTGCAGGAGGCGATTTTTCACAGGTAGGTGATGGTGTAACAGGATCGGACCTTTCTAACCGTGCAGTTGATATAAACCCATCAGATATTGAAAGTATCAATGTTCTGAAAGGACAGGCGGCAGCTGCTCTCTATGGGATAAGAGCATCAAATGGTGTCGTGATTATTACAACAAAAAGTGGAAGAAATAATGCAATCGGGAAGCCGGTTGTATCTGTCTCTCATATAAGCAGTTTTTCAAAAGTATCACGAACACCTGAATACCAGACTACTTATGCTCAGGATACTTATGGGGCTTATGTGCCAAATTCATCAATGTCGTGGGGTCCTAAGATAACTGATCTTCCGGATGACCCTGTTAACGGAGGTAATAATAACGGCCATCCAGGTATGATTATATGTTTCCCCAACTGGCAGCTGCACAGCTTGATCCATGGGTAATACCACAGCTATTTAACAACTGGTCTGATTATTTTAAGACGGGCTATTCCATAACAAACAATATAAATGTGAGTCAGGCAATGGAAGCTGGCAATTTTGCCCTGGGATTAAGCCAGACTTCTCAGAGCGGTATTGCTGCTCCTTCGGGCATGAATAGATGGAATGCCAGAGCTTCTGCGGAAAGGAAGTTAAATAAGAACTTCAATGCAGGCTTCAGTTCTAATTTTTCAAAAACAGATATTGATAAGCTGTCATCAGGAAATGATGCTTCACTCGCAGGCGTCCTGGCAGCACCTACATCCTATAATCTTAAAGGATATCCTTATAATATTCCCGGCGATCCTTATACACAGATTTATTACCGTGGGGTAAATCCTTTTGATAATCCACTTTGGGCTGCTGAGCATAATGTTTTTAAGGAAAAAACGAACAGGTTTTTTGGGAATGGGTATATTAATTATGTCGCCAGACTGGGAGATTTAATGAATCTGAAATTTCGTTATCAGTTAGGTATTGACTCATACACAACACATTTCCAGGATATTTTTGAATATGGGCATGCAGGCAATACCGGTTTTATGGATAATTATGGTATCTCATCTTCAACGGTTAACTCACTTTTTACTGCGAACTTCGATTGGAAAATCAATAATGAACTGACATTTAACGCAATGTTCGGGAATGAGTTTAACCAGGGAAATTACAAGACTTACTCAGAGCATGGAGAAGATTTTAATTTTGGTGGTTGGGCACATATAAGAAATGCCAATATTGTAACCGCAAATGAGTCTAAAAGTCAGGATCGTACAGTAGGCTTTTTTGGAAATTTGTCACTTGATTACAAATCGATACTTTTCCTGAATGCAACAGGCAGGAATGATATTGTTTCAACAATGCCTACAAATAACCGTACATTCTTCTATCCTTCAGTTTCCATGAGTTTTTTGGCATCTGAATTAGAAGCAATAAAAAATTTTGAATGGATATCATTTGCAAAATTTCGTCTTTCATATGCCGAGGTCGGACAGGCAGGTCAGTATTATAAGAATTTCTATACTATACCAAACTATACTGGTAGCTGGTGGTCAGGATCTCCGATACTCTACCCGATTGGTGGAATAAGTTCCTATATTCCGAATAATATACAGTTTGATCCAAATCTAAAACCGCAAAACACTAAATCGTATGAGATTGGTGGTGATCTGAAATTCTTCAATAACCGTCTTGGAATTGACTATACATTTTCACGCCAGAATGTAGTAGATCAGATATTTACAGTACCATTGGCCGGGTCCACAGGAGCTGCGCAGCTATTGATGAACGGAGGGAAGGTCCATACTGTCAGCAATGAGGTAGTTTTCTATTTAACTCCTGTGGATAAGCAAAACTTCAGTTGGGATATGAATATCAACTTCTCGAAAATTGACAATATTGTAGATGAGCTTGCGCCTGGAGTTGAAAGTATCTTTTTGGGTGGATTTGATATCCCTCAGGTCAGGGCAGGTATAGGTTCTTCCTATCCTGTAATTTATGGCGTTTCATTTGTCCGTGATGAGAATAACAGGATTGTTGTTGTAGATAATCCCGGAGCACCAAATCATGGCATGCCGGCTATTGGTGAACCCAAGGTGATAGGGTCGGTATCTCCTGATTTTATTCTTGGAGCAAGCAATTCTATTTCTTTCAGGAACTGGTCTCTCAACGCTTTATTTGAATGGAAAAGCGGTGGTCATATGTACTCCGGAAGCAACGGTTTACTTGACAATTACGGTATGTCGGCAAGAACCGAGAATCGTGATGCAACTTTTATTTTCGACGGTGTAAAACCTGACGGTACACCAAATGATATTGTCCGTGGAGGTCCCAGTGATCCAAGAGCATTGCAGGATTTGTATACAAATGTGCTGTATAATATTGATGAGTATTTTATACATGATAATTCATTTGTGAAGCTTCGTGAACTTTCATTGAAATATAAGCCGGCAAAAAAGGTTCTTAATAAGGTTGATTTAGGTGTTTCTGTTTTCACAAGGAACATTTTGATCTGGACAGCACTTCCAAACTTTGATCCGGAATCCAGTCAGGGAAATACTAATATGGCAGGAGCGTTCGAAAGATTTTCTATGCCCCAGGCAACCAATTTTGGTTTTAGTTTCGATATAACTTTTTAATTTCTAATAATATGAAAAAACTAATTTATATACTATTAACAGCGTTCCTTATCATCACAATGATATCGTGCTCTGAAAAAGTCATGGATGATATAAATAAGGACGTGAATGATCCGACAGAAATGGGCACAAGACTAATCATTACAGATGCAATGACTAGCACTGCATTCTCCGTAACTGGTACTGATTTTACGTTTTATGCATCGATCTATATTGAACAAAATGTCGGAACATGGGGACAGTTCTACAATGCTGAGATAAGATCGGCAGAGCCTACAAATTCAACGACATTTAATAACTCATGGGATGCAACTTATCAGACTCTTTATAATCTGAAAGTAATTATAGAGAAATGTTCGGTGGGTGGCACGGAGGAAGGGAACTATCATACACTGGGTATTGCCCAGGTACTTACTGCATATAATCTGGCAATCCTGACAGATGTTATGGGAGACGTTCCATGGAGTGAAGCGCTCCAGCCTGGTGAAATATTTACTCCTGTACTTGATAAACAGGAAGATATATATACGCAGGTGTTTAATTTGCTCGATGAAGCGATTACCAACCTGGATAAAGAATCAGAATTTCCGTCATTAGGAGCACAGGACCTTATTTATGGAGGCGATGTTGATCTTTGGAAAAAGTTTGCTTATGGGTTAAAAGCACGATATACTATGCATTTATCTTCCAGAACTCCTTCCTATGCTGATGTTATCACCTTTGCAAATCAGTCTTTCAGTTCAAGTGCTGAGCAGGCTCAGTATAATTACAATGGTACTACAACCAATAGCCCGTTTTACAGACTGTTCCTTGACAGAGATTATTATGGTGCAAGCCAGAGTCTTCATGATAAATTAATGGAAAGAAATGATCCCAGAGATAATGTTTTCTTCATGCCTTACCCCCGGAACAGAGGCTAATGGGATCGTTTTTGCCCCTAATGGAACGCCGAATCAGATACAGGGTCTGTATTCAATATCAGCCATCTCCACAAATACCGCACCGACTTACCTTTTAAGCTATCATGAGATTGAATTCTTAAAAGCCGAAGCTTATTCCAGATCGAATGACATCCCAAACGCTGAGGCTTCACTGCGGGAAGCCGTAACGGCTGCTTTTCAAAAGGTAAATATTGGCCTGTCAGCTACTGATGCTGAAAATTATTATAATAATAATGTAGCTGTAAAATTCGCGGCAAACCCGTTATCGGAGATAATGAATCAGAAATACATTGCTTTTTACGAGGAAGAAGCGGTTGAAGGGTACAATGATTACAGACGTTTAAAGGCGATGGGTAATAATTTTATAAATCTGGAAAACCCTCTTAATTCGACTCTGTTCCCTTTGCGTTACACCTATGGATCTGATGATGTTACAACAAACCAGAATGTTCGTGATGCATATGGAGACGGAAATTATGTATATTCAGAAAACGTCTGGTGGGCAGGAGGAACGCGCTAAGTTTCCCGCTCTTACAAAGTCTAACTAAATAAAGAAAAAAGATGAAAAAAATAAATACATTAGGATTGATCATCACACTGATTTTGATATTTTTCGGATGTGAGGAAATAAATGATCCCGCAGGTCAGCGTGATGTCGGAGTTGTTCCCCTGATCTCAGACGTTACAGGGATATTTATAAGCGGGGAACTAAATTCCTCCGTTCAGTTCACTGTTAATCTTGAAAGTGGAATGACAGTTGATAATGCGGAGATTCAGGTTTCCCAGCAAAACAACCTGGAAAGAATAAAGATTGCAGATATTGCTTCATTCCCTGCTGCGGTCACACTCAATCTGGGAGAAGTTATCGATAAACTTGGCACGATAAATAATGGAGATATTATTTTTGTTGAAGTGGTGACTACCAAAAATGGTATTACCTCACGATCAAATGCATCTTTGTCCCTTATAGTTTTTTGTGAATTTAATGAAGCTTTAGCAATTGGCAGCTTCCATTGCGTTTCTTCCGATTGGGGTTCAGAAGGAGATATAACAATTACAAGTGATCTTGTTGATCCATATACTGTATATGTTTCAGGACTGGAAGCTATAGAAGATGTTAATGAAGATTTGGGACCTCTTGTAATGCATATAGACCCATTGACTTTTGCTGTAACTGCCGATAAAACAGTTATTGCATCAGCGGCATGGTGGGGTGATACGAACATAGCTTATGAAGGAAGCGGTACCTACAATTCCTGTACCGGGGCATATACAATGCGCTTTGATATATCCGCTACCGAGAGCGACTACGGAACTTTTTCATTCACTTTCACAAGAAATTAACAGCAAATTTCATAAGTAGTTGTTTAATGAGGCTATCTTAACCGGGTAGCCTCTTCTTATTAGAATACGAATCTTCAGTTACTAACAGGTATATCTTAAGACGGGGAGTGAGGTTTTAGATTATTCAGTAATTTAGTATTATTCATTTGTTCAATAAATTATTTACTGTTATCTTTGCAGCCACAATTTTTAAAACAGGTTAAATTATAAAGCGTAAGAATTAATGGCAGTTAAAATCAGATTAGCTAGAAAAGGCCGTAAGAAACTGGCCTTCTACCACATTGTGGTTGCAGA
>CAWIUG010000081.1:0-10571 GCA_963839165.1 uncultured Bacteroidota bacterium
CTTATTCTGATAGCTCTCTGAGCTGAAATTCTGGTAGAGGATCTGATCATTCCAATCCGGTTCTAAAACCCTCGCATGACATCACTTCCCCTCTTTTTCATCGTTTTTCCTAATAAAAACAGAAAAATGCGACATAGTTAATAGAATTTGTCACATAATTACTATGCACAGGGGGTCTTGTTTTCTTTAATTGTACTCTGATTCAGGAAGTTTTCAGGGTGAAGAGCTTATGGCGAGGACACAGGCAGTTGAAGGATCTGCCTGCGAGAAGCATCCAATAAGTTGTGCAAAATCAAATAGCAGTCATACATCTAATAATATAACGGGAGGTTCTATGTCTTTTTGTAAAGGTTCAGTTCAGCTGAACTTACGCAGGTTAATCAGCCTGGCTGTCCCTCTGCTATTCCCGTCAACTGCACATTCTTTTCACAGCTATTCCGGTATTTCCTGGGGCAGAAATAGAACTGCCCTTTTAAAAATAATAAAAACAGGTGGAGGTTCTATGGCACCCATTAATAAACTATTATTCACAATTATTGTTTTATTCATCCTAATAACTTCTTCTTCTTATACGCAAATTAACCAGAGAAGCGATTTTGCAGATGCTGAAATCACTTACGGTTCAGACGGAATTTCACCGGTCGAAATAAGATTTACAGAGGGAACAGAAGTTACAAGGATGAATTTCTTCAGCCAGTATAAAACTTTCTTCGGTTTATCCTCTGACTATGAATTTATTCAATTCCGGGAATTTTCCGATCAGATTGGAGAAAATCATTACAGGTTTAAGGAATATTATAAAGGGATTGAAGTTCTTTATGCGGAATTAATACTTCACGAAAAAAACGGATTAATTCATTATGTCAATGGTGTAGCCGTACATAAAATAAATATAAATGTTACTCCTTCAATTTCTGAAAAAGAAGGATTAAATATTGCCTTAAACTATATCAATGCTGATTCATATATGTGGCAGAAGGAGGAAAACGAAAATTTCCTTAAGAATCTACTGAATAACCCTGCTGCATCATATTATCCCAAAGGAGAGTTGAAATTAACAAGCGGATTAAAGCCCCTGAATAAAGATAATCTTACCCTCGTGTATCGGTATGATATCTATGCCGAAAAACCTCTCAGCAGGGACTTTATCGATGTGAATGCACAGAACAAAGAAATTACAAACGTAATAAGTGAAATACGCAACGATGATATCCCTGGCACCGGTACTTCCTTATATAACGGAACTGTTGATATTATGGTAGATAGTTTCACCGGAGGGTACAGACTTCAGGAATCGGGCAGGGGTGGAGGAATTAAAACCTTCAATATGCAGCACGGGACCAATTATAATAATGCTGTTGACTATACAGATGATGATATGAATTTCATAGACCCTGAAGATGAAATTGGGGTAAGCATCCAATGGGCTACCGAAGGGACTTACGATTATTACATCACCACTTTCGGCAGGAACAGTTTCGATAATAACGGAGGGACACTTTACAGCTATGGCAGTTTTTATACCAATTATAATAACGCATTCTGGGATGGATATAAAATGACGTATGGTGATGGTGATGGAATAAATTATTCTCCATTTGCCAGCAATGATGTAGCAGGTCATGAAATCACGCATGGTGTTACCCAATATTCTGCAAACTTAATTTATGCCGGAGAATCCGGAGCACTCAATGAATCTTTCAGTGATATTTTTGGAACTGCCATTGAATTTTATCTCGAGGGTTCGGATGCAAATTGGAGCTGTGGGGAGGATATAACTCTTGTATCCCCTTATATGGTTAGATCATTGGAAAATCCAAATATTGGAGGCTGTCCTGATACTTATAAGGGTGATTTCTGGGATCCGAATGAAGAGGTTCACACAAACAGCGGCGTCCAGAGTTTCTGGTTCTATCTTTTAAGCGAGGGCGGAAACGGCACCAATGATAACGGAGATCCATATTCCGTTACAGGCATAGGATTAGACGAGGCATCCAAATAGCTTACCGTAACTTAACAGTATATCTTACCCCCTCTTCAAATTATCATAACGCACGGGCTGGTTCAATCATTGCGGCAGCTGATCTTTTCTGCACTGATTCGCAGCAGTATGTATCAGTTATAGATGCCTGGAATGCGGTAGGCGTCTATTCTGTCCGATCTGATTTTACCGCAGATATTACTTGCAGCGCTCCTCCTTTGACCGTTCATTTTTCTGATCTGTCTATAGCCTCACCATCCGAGATAACCTCCTGGGAGTGGGATCTGGATGGCGACGGAACAACTGATGCTACACAACAGAATCCCGAATGGACATATACAGAAACAGGAATATATAATGTGACCCTTACAGCGTCTGATGGACAAAATTCAGCTACGTATACCGAACCGCAATTTATAGTAATCCTCAATCCAGGCAGTATTCTTATCTGGGAAGGGACGGAGAATGGTTCAAATTACAGCGGCGCTTTCATACATAATTACCTGCAGAATAATGGTAAAGAAAGTGTTTATTTAACCTCCCGAAAATTCCCTGATCCTTTGACCGGATTTGATGCAGTATTTTTGTCTTTCGGCAATTTTGGTACAACTGGAGCAACAAAAACTTCTTTTACGAATTCAAATGCTGAAAAGGTAGTTGAGTATTTGCAAAGTGGGGGGAACCTTTATCTTGAGGGCGGAGATGCCCTTGGATATGATCAGGCATCAAATTCAACGCTTCTGAATTTACTTGGGTTAGACTATGCAATAGATGGTTACTCCACTAGTAAGCCTATTACTCATCTCTGGGGGAAAATTAATACTGTAACGGAAGGAATGGTATTTACTTCCTCTTCGCAGCCTGACAATTATTTTGTTGATATTTATTATGAGGACACCAATAGTTTAGTTGCTTTTAATGAACAAACTATCGGAGACGTAGCTGTTCAGAATGATGGCAATTTTGGTCAGAAAACAATTTGTTTTTCTTACTCATTAGCTAATCTGGATGACGCTGCGCCGCCAACCACTAAATTAACCTTGTTAAACAGGATATTTGATTTCTTTGGTATTATAATTCCTGTGGAATTCACTTCATTTAATAGAGAAATTGAAAATTCGACAATAATTCTTTCCTGGTCGACTGCAACAGAAACAAATAACCGCGGCTTCGAAATTCAAAGAAGTTCCGGGGAACAGGAATTTAAAATAATCGGATTTGTTGATGGAAGTGGAACAACAACCGAACAGCACAATTACACCTTTACAGATTACAACCTCAATCAGGGCAGCTATTCTTACAGACTGAAACAATATGACTTCGACGGCAGCTTCCATTATTCTGATGTTGTAAAGGTTGACTTCAATATTCCTTTAAAATTCGCGTTGGAGCAGAACTACCCGAATCCATTTAATCCAACTACAACCATAAAGTGGCAATCACCTGAAGATGGTGTACAAACATTAAAGATCTATGATGTGCTGGGAAATGAAGTAAAAACGCTCGTCAATGAGTTCAGGCAGGCGGGCCGTTACGAAATCAGCTTTGATGCCCGCAGCCTCGCCAGCGGAATATACTTCTACCGTCTGCAGGCAGGGAATTACACCTCTGTTAAGAAAATGATTTTGCTGAAGTGATCTATCAGAAATGAGTACTGATAAGTATTAAAAAAGGGATGGGATGTAAGTCCCATCCTGCTTTCCAAAACAAAGATACAATTTTACGAGGAGGATATTATGAAGAATATGCTTTATATATTAGGATTCTTTCTCTGTGTTGCGAATATCAATAAAGCACAATGGCAGACTGTTCAACCATTTACTCTTAATAACCAAACAGATGTCTGTTATTCGGAGGCTGGGAAAATATTTGTAGTCTGCGAGGAAGGAACTTTATTTGAAAAGTCAGATACAAACTGGTATTCTACCCAGCTGACAAACGGCTCAACTCTTAATTCTGTAAATTTTTTCGATGAAACAACTGGATTTGTAACAGGTGAAAAGGGGGCGATATTCAAAACAGAAGACGTTGGACTAAACTGGATAAGCTGCGGTGTGGATTCGATCTTTAACCTGCAAGAGATGATTTTTGTGAATAATGAAAAAGGGATAACTGTCGGGAGTAAAGAGGTACGCATAGATGGAAACATCTATTATCTGCCGGCCATTTTAACAACTTCAGATTACGGACAAACCTGGGTTGAGAAAGAGTTTGATTTCACAGGTAGCTTAAACTCAGTCTGTCATATCCGGGATGGCTTTTTAATTGCAGTCGGCGATTCCGGCTTAATATTAAGTTCTGATGATTTTGGTGAATCCTGGCTGATTGAATCATTAGGTATAACAACGAACCTTACCTCCATAAATGTTTGTCCTGATTATACTACTGTTGTAACTGGTGACCTGGGAATATGTTTTTATTCATTTGATGCTGGAGGTACCTGGGGTTCTGTTACTCTTCCATATTATTATAATTTAAAGGAAAGCTGCTTTAATGGTTATGTATATGCCGCCGGTACAAAGGAGGTTCATATCGACGGCAGAACTTATTATATGGCAGCTGTTCTTAAAATTAACACTGAAACCAATGAATGGATTGAAGAATTCAGCCAGGTGAGAGGAACATTTTCAGGCATTAAATTTTGCAATGGAAATACCGGAATAGCGATAGGCGATTCCGGGTTGGTTGCAGTCTATGATGATGGGAGTTTATCGGTGACTGAGAGTATTGCAACCCCTGGAGGCTTTGAACTCTTCCAGAACTATCCGAATCCATTTAACCCGATTACAAAGATTAGATGGCAATTGCCTGATAACGGTCACCAGACTCTGAATATCTTTGACATTTTGGGAAACGAAGTAAGGATGCTTGTTAATGAGTACAGGAATGCCGGTATTTATGAAATTGATTTTGACGCTACAGACCTTGCAAGTGGAATTTACTTCTATAGACTTCAGGCAGGAAAATATTCTTCCGTCAAGAGAATGATCTTTCTGAAATAATCTTTCTTCAATTGTACATAAATGATTAACTGTAAAATATTAGATGGTGGCAAAATGAAAAAACTGTTTTACTTATTTTTTCTGTTTCAATTTTCCGTTTCATCCTTCGCAACTATTCCTCCGAAAAATGGAGTCAAACCTCCGAAAGGTTTTGCCGAATTTCAGCAAGTGGTAAGTAAAAGTTATTGTCAAGGATATTATGCTGAAAAATTCAAAGAAAGGAAACTTCTGAGAGAAGACGTCTCAAAAGGATTAAAACCTGGATCACTGCTTGTGCAGGATACTGTTTTTGCTTTAACCCTTATGGGACAATATTCTGATCTTTCTGCTCACTTTCCCGCATCCCAGTTC
Source organism: uncultured Bacteroidota bacterium (assembly GCA_963839165.1). Lineage (GTDB taxonomy): Bacteria > Bacteroidota > Ignavibacteria > Ignavibacteriales > Ignavibacteriaceae > DATFVA01. The sequence goes on from CAWIUG010000081.1 coordinate 5,335, forward strand.
CAGTCGCATTTATTCGACGGACCGAATCCTACAGGAACAATAAAAGATTATTATGAGGAGATTTCATACCACCAGTTACTCTTTGATGGTCACTGCGAAGGATGGTATGATATGCCCGGGACAATTAGTTATTATCTCGGATTAAATTATGATGGGCCTCAATTTACTCTTGATCTGGTTGAAGCTGCAGACCCTTCATTTAATTTTGCGGATTATATTCAATATTATGACTCTCAAAACAATCCAAGGATAGGATTTATTGCAGTAATCCACGCGGGGGCCGGTGCTGAAGCTGGAGCTAATAATATCTGGTCGCACAGATGGAATTTCAGGATGCTTACAAGCGGTCAGGCATACGTAACCAATGATATTGATCCCGTCTCTGGTAAACATGTTTTAATTGATGGTGATTATGCTATTGAACCCGAATTAGGCGGCTCCTCAAATTACAGCGGCAATATTATTGAAATCGGTGTGTTTACACATGAATTCGGACATATTTTTGGATTGCCTGATTTATATGATACAGACTATACTTCTGAAGGATTGGGAAACTGGTGCCTTATGGCTGGGGGATCTTGGGGAGGGGATGGCAACTCTCCTCAAACACCTTCCCATATGAGTGCCTGGTGCAAGAAAGAACTGGGCTGGGTCACCCCTGTAAACCTTGCAGCATACTCAGGAGATCTTTCACTCCCCGAAGTAGAGGCTAATCCTGTTATATATAAATTATGGACAAACGGGTTGGGTACAACAGAATATTTCCTTGTTGAAAACCGTCAGAAGATCGGCTTCGATGTTAATTTGTATAATTCGGGTTTGTTGATTTTCCATGTTGATGAAACACAGAGCAATAACAACAATGAAAATAATTATCTTGTTGATCTTGAACAGGCGGATGGCTTCAGAAATCTTAATCTTGGTCAGGGTCGTGGAGATGCCGGAGATCCTTTCCCCGGAGTCTATAATAATATTCGTTTTGATTTAAATACTAATCCTAACAGTAAAGATTATAACCTGGAGAACTCTTATATTTCCGTAAGAGGTATCCATGCTGATGGAATGAATATGATTGGTGATTTTGATGTGGGTTTGTCGCCTTTTATTGAATTGGATTCTGTCGGTTACTTTGAATCAGTTTATCAGAATGGCAGAGTGGATCCCGGGGAGGACGGGGGTATGAATTTTACACTTCACAACATAATACCTGTAATTTCAAATGCAACGATTTCCATGAGTACTGATGAGCCCGGAATTGTGATAAATCAGCCTGTTGTTTCAGAAATCATTCCCTGGGACTCAGTCTTAACTATTTCAATACCGAACCTTTTCTCAGTAGATCCCGGCATAACTCCGCAAACTATTAAACTCAGGTATATAATTTCATATGAATACAACCATACAATTACAGACAGCCTTTATATACCCATAGGCGTTCCGGAAATTCTGCTGCTGTCCCGGGCTGCTAAAGCGAGTCTTAGCAGTTTTTATATCAATTCTCTCGAAGAACTGAATCGTTATTATGAAGAATCATGGTTCGCTGATCCGAGATTTTATAATGGCAGGAAAGCAATAATAATCTACACTGGTAAAACAAAAATTGACATTTTTACGTCAGCTGAAATAGATTCATTAACAGAATATCTAAATCTGGGCGGTAAAATATTTTTCAGCGGTCAAAATATTGCTGAATACTTGCAGATACAATTCCCAGATTTTCTTCACGATGTAATTGGTATTAACTGGGAGAAAAATGAGTCGATATTGACGCATTATTCATATGGTATCGCCGGTGATTTATTCGGTGATCAGATGGAACTTATAAAGTTTTCGGGGAATAATGGAGCAAATAATGAGAACAATCCTGATGCAATTTCTTCCCTAAATGATTTTCATATTTCATTAACATACAAAGATGACGGCACTGATCCCGCCGGAGGATGGACTGATAAATCACCAGGAGGAAAAATATTTTTCCTTGGATTCGGTTTCGAAAGCATAAACGATGAGTCCTCTTCCATAACACGCACTGAACTATTAGATGAGATATTAAAATGGTTTGACGGATTCGTTTCTCTCCAGCCTGAAAAGCAATTGAAAATTGTTGAGTATAAACTGGAACAGAACTACCCGAATCCCTTTAATCCAACTACAACCATAAAGTGGCAATCACCGGAAGATGGTGTGCAAACATTAAAGATCTATGACGTACTTGGCAACGAAGTAAAAACGCTCGTCAATGAGTTCAGGCAGGCGGGCCATTACGAAGTCAGCTTTGATGCACGCAGCCTTGCCAGCGGAATATATTTCTACAGAATCACCGCCGGGAAATATACGGCTGTAAAAAAAATGCTCCTGCTTAAGTAATCCGGCAGAAAAGAATATTGTTAAGTATAAAAAATAGGATGGGATGTTAGTCCCACCCTGTAGATAACAGGATAAAGACAGAATTATTCTTCCTCTTGTTATCGCAATAAAATTGTGGTTTGTTCGAAAAAAAATTATTAAGAACGTAAATCAGGAGAGATTATGAAAGTTCTATTATTCTCATTCAGCATGTTTATTCTTTTTTCTTTTCAGAATTATCCGCAGACGGAAAATTCTAAGCCTCCTTTAGCTCCTGTTAATCCTGTAGAGGATGTTTATTTCGGTAAAAAAGTTGTTGACCCTTACCGTTACATGGAAAATATGAAAGATGCCTCAGTGGCAACGTGGATGAAGGCTCAATCGGATTACGCACGGGGAGTATTGAATAGTATACCTGGTCGTCAGGCTCTCATTGAAAAGAGGAAGGAATTTGATAGAAGGGAATCAAGCAATGTGAATAATCTGAGGATTACAGACAATGATGTCTATTTTTATTTGAAAACCACCCCTTCAGATGAAACAGGAATGCTTTATACCAGAAACGGATTTGAGGGTGAGGAAACCTTACTTTATGATCCTGCCTCGTTCAGCAGGGATATGGATCAGAAGTATGTTATAAACACTATAAATCCCTCTGATGATGGGAGCCTTGTTGCATTTTCAATGTCCGCAAATGGTTCGGAAAGTGCTATAATTTTAATAATGAATGTTGAAACTAAAAAATTATTCCCTGAACAGATTGACCTTTTCTGGTTTGGAGAAGTTTCTTGGCTGCCAGGCAACAAAAGCTTCCTTTTCAATCGTTTGAATTCGGGTGATGTTCATGACGTGGAGCGAGTAAGAAACACGAAGGTTTACCTGCATACAATAGGTACAGAACCATCGGCGGATAAAGAATTTTTTTCAAATGCAAAAAATCCCGGGCTCGGTATTAAACCGGAAGATATTCCCATAGTTATTTTCGCTAAAGACAGTAAGTATCTTTTTGCAGCTCTGGCTACTGTGGATAACAGACTTAACCTTTTTTATGCACCTGCATCTGAACTTAATAATTCTTCTATAAACTGGAAGAGATTGTTTAAACCGGAAGATGAAGTATACTTTTTTTATCCTGCTTATAAAGATATTTATTTTTGCACGCCGAAAAACGCTCCCCATTTAAAAATACTAAAAACATCTATTGAAAAACCGGATGTTCAAAATGCAGAAGTTATTGTTCCCGAAAATCCGGAAGGAACTATTACAAATTTTGGGTTAACCAATGAAGGACTTTATTATACAATCTCAAAAAACGGGGTTGAATCAGATTTATATTATCTGCCTAATGGAGCAAAAGATTCAAAAAAAATTGAACTCCCCTTTACTGCCGGCAGTCTTTCCTTAAGTAATAAAGGAGTTAAATTTCCAGATGTATGGGTTACAATTTCTGGATGGACAAGTGACTCTAAAAGATTTCGTTATTTGCCGGATAAAAATGAATTTAAATCTGAAAATCTGTCAGCGGTTGCTGAATTCCCCGAATTTGATGATTTAATAGTTGAAGAATTAATGATTCCGTCTCACGATGGTGTTAAAGTTCCCTTATCATTGGTTTATAAGAAGGGATTAAAAAAGGATGGAAATAATCCTGTTCTAATTTATGGTTACGGTTCTTATGGATTTTCAACGAACCCTTTCTTTAGTCCGGGATATTTGCTATGGACAACTAAGGGGGGGATTTTTGCTGTTGCTCATGTAAGAGGAGGCAGTGAATTGGGTGATACCTGGTATAAGGGCGGCTATAAAGAAACTAAACCAAATACCTGGAAAGATCTGATCAGCTGCACCGAATATTTAATTAAAGAAAACTACACGTCACCAAAAAAAGTTGCGATTAACGGTGTGAGTGCAGGCGGAATTTTAATAGGACGTGCAATGACTGAACGTCCTGATTTATTTGCCGCGGCTATTCCGGAAGTAGGGGATCTAAATTCAGTAAGGGCTGAAGAATCTCCCGCCGGTCCTGTAAATATTCCGGAATTCGGAACTGTGAAAGATTCTGCCGAGTGTATGGCTTTAATTGAAATGGACGCATATCTGCATCTGCAAAGAGGAGTTGATTATCCCGCAACATTCATAACGGCAGGAATGAATGATCCACGTGTTATTGCATGGGGGCCGGCAAAATTTGCTGCAAGACTTCAGGCAGAAAATGCTTCTGATAAACCAATACTTTTCTGGGTGGATTATGAAGCGGGTCACGGTATTGGAAATACAAAATCTAAAAACTTTGAGAGTCTTGCCGATCTGTTAAGCTTTGCATTATGGCAGACCGGACATCCCGATTACCAGTTAAAATAAAATGTGTTGTAAGTGAAGTATTAAAAATGGGATGGGATGTACGTCCCATCCCTTGAAAAAGGAGGGAAAAAAAGTGAAAGTATTTCTTTTTATTCTCCTCATATTGGTAGAAAATATTCATATCAAAAAGCACTTTGAGCAGCTCTTATTATTTATTTCCGCAGTGCTCTTATTTTCAGGCTGCTGCAGCAATGAAGTATTGAAAAAGTTCACCATTACTGTCGACTGTGAATCAATGGCAGGCAGAAGTCATAATGAATTCCAGGCTGATTCCTGTTTCAGAATCGGCGACAGGTTCATCGCTTTCAGGGATAAAGATTCTGTGGTTTATAATATTACAGAATTTTGCGGCAAAATAAATATTAAATGCAATAAAGTGAATTCTGATATGAAAGAATATATAACTGAAGAAGAGCTATCGTCAGCTCAAAAGAAATAGCTGCTGCATGGAAGCTAGGCAAAATGACTTCAGCCCCGGCTAATGAAAACTGGTTTATTCGTACCAGTCGAATATCTCTACTCTATGTTTT
>CAWIUG010000082.1:0-5934 GCA_963839165.1 uncultured Bacteroidota bacterium
TATCTGGGGGCAATCAGAGTGAGATTAGGGAAAAAATATTATTTGAAAGAAAAAATTTTTCGGTCCGGGAGGGTTTGAAGTATGACTATTTATCATAATTTCTTTAGGGATCATCTTCAACTGCTTCTGATAGGCCTGTTAGAGGCCTATTATAGACTGGTGGTAGAATAATTAAGTGAGCCAGCGAGTTTCTCTTCCTCCTCCCGGGCAGACAGGTCGCTCTCTGTTAGTCATTCAGTGAACCGCCTATGGTCGGAACCTTTAACGTTAATCAGCGATTCAGCGAATCCCGCAAGGGTTGGGACAGGTCGCTTTACATTCGTTTATAATTTCAACACTTTTGACAAAATGTCAGTCCCCTTAGTTATGCAGTATTAGTACAGTAGTAATGCAGTATTTATGCAGTATTTGAACTCAAAATGAGACACGCCAAAAACAGCCAAAAAATGCAATTTTCGGCTGTTGAAAAATCTATCATATGACAAAATGTCAGTGTCACAATTCGAGAATCCCTGAAATCCTTTCGCCCCCTTTCTTATTTAATTGCCTGTTCAAGATCTTCAATCAGATCTTCAATATCTTCAATTCCTACAGAAAAGCGGATGAGGCTGTCGGTAAGTCCCATTGCTTCTCGTTTTTCTTTTGGAACGGCAGCGTGGGTCATACTGGCAGGGTGGCTGATCAGGCTTTCTACTCCTCCAAGACTCTCGCCCAGCGTAAAGATCTTAACATTCTTAAGGATTTTTTTTGCAGTTTCCACATTCCCGAAATCTGCAGATATCATTCCGCCAAAACCTGTCATCTGTTTTTTAGCCAGTTCGTGCTGGGGATGGGATGTTAATCCCGGATAATATATCTTTTTACAATAACCGCTTTTTTCCAGATGATCTGCAAAAGCAATTGCATTGGAATTATGTCTTTCCATTCTGACGGCAAGGGTTTTTGTGGAACGAAGAATCAGCCAGCAGTCGAAGGGAGCCGGTACTGCGCCAACAGCATTCTGAATGTATCTTAATCTTTCATGAATCTTTTCATCACTGGTAACTAAAATTCCACCGATAACATCGCTATGCCCGTTCAGATATTTCGTCTGGCTGTGGAGAACTACCGTGGCACCAAGAGTGAGGGGGTTCTGGAAATAGGGACTCATAAAAGTATTATCAACTATACATACCAGGTTATTCTTTTTACATATATCTGCCGTACCTTTTATATCTGTAAGGTTCAGCATAGGATTGGTGGGCGTTTCGATATAAACCATTTTAGTGTTTTCTTTAATGGAGTTCTCAATATTTTTCAAATCCGAAGTATTTACCCAGGAAAACTCCAGACCGAAATCCTTCATGATTAATTCAAAAAGCCTGTACGTACCGCCGTAGACATTATGGGAAACAATTATATGGTCTCCTGCTTTTACCAGAGTGGTTAAAGCGTGAGTGGCCGCCAGTCCGGAAGAGAAAGCAATTCCATATTTTCCTTTTTCAAGTGCGGCAACGTTTTTCTCAAGGGACTGCCGTGTAAGGTTATGCGTCCTGCCGTATTCAAAGCCTTTATTCTTTCCCAGCTCTTCCTGGGCATACGTCGATGTCTGGTAGATGGGTGTAATTACAGCACCGGTTACAGGATCAGGTGTTTGCCCTGCATGGATTGCATCGGTTGAAAAGCCCATTATTTGCTCCTGAATTTTAGAATTTGTGAATCAATTATTTGGAATTATCAAAGTTGATTAAATCATAACGTGTTATTATATCCGTTATCCTTCCGAAATCACTAACCAGTACAGCAGTATTTTCTTTAAGTACCTCTTTCACTTTATCGATCTCTGTTTTTGCATCGAGTACCGGTACACATTCTTCCATTACATCCTGAACTGAAGCATCCAGAAGTTCCTTATTGTTCAGGAGCTTACCCATAAGCCGGTTCTCCCTTATGCATCCTATTGCCTTCCGGTTCTGCATTACCGGGATATTAGAATATCCTTTCTTCGTGATAAGCTCGAGGGCATCCTTTACAAAAGCATCCGATTTAAGATAAACAATATCCTCGTTTCCATTCGATTTTTTGACTTCGGATATTTCGCGCAATGTTTTGATTTCTTTATCGAGCATCTGGTTTACTCTGAGCCATTCGATATTATGGACTTTAGAGAGATACCGTTCACCTGTATCGCATACAAAAAAGACAATTACATCCTCTTCGCTAAGATCTTTCGCAATTTCCAGAGTTACATGAAGAATAGTCCCTGTACTTCCCCCGCAGAAAATTCCTTCTTCTTTTGTTAATCTTCTTGCTGCCGTAAAAGATTCTCTATCGCTTATGTTTATAATTTTATCTATGTATTGAAAATGCACATTCTCCGGAAGACAGTCCTGACCTATTCCTTCAACAAGGTAGGGAGTTCCTTTAATGATCTCACCCGTTTCTTTATACGTCCTGAATATTGAACCCAGAGGATCAGCACCGATTACTTTTATGTTCGGATTCTTTTCTTTAAGATATCTGCCTGTCCCGCTGATCGTTCCGCCAGTGCCTATACTTGAAACAAGATGAGTTATTTTACCTTCCGTTTGTCTCCATATTTCAGGTCCCGTCGTTCTGTAATGCACTTCCGGGTTGGCTGGATTGGAATACTGGTAGGCAAATATTGAATTAGGTGTTTCCTTGTGGATACGTTTCGCTACATTTACATAATATTCGGGACTATCGGGTTCTACTGCATTCGATACAACAATTACTTCACCGCCCAGCGCCCGAAGATAATTTATCTTCTCAGAGCTTACTTTATCGGTAACAACAAAGATTGTCTTGTAACCTTTAACTGCTGCTGTTAAAGCAAGACCGATACCGGTGTTTCCGCTGGTCGCTTCAATAATTGTCCCGCCGGGTTTCAGTTCGCCGTTCTTTTCAGCGGCTTCAATCATTGAATATCCGATCCGGTCTTTAACGCTGCCTCCCGGGTTAGCCGATTCAAGTTTCGCGAAGATCTGAGGTTTTAATCCCCGGTTAACCTGGTTGAGTCTGATTAACGGCGTGTTGCCTATTGTATCAAGAATACTGTTTTTATATTCCATTTAATTTATCCTGCATTTTTAAACATACCTATGCTCCCCGGGACCTAAAAAGTTAAATTGATTAAAGTTGAAAAATAATAATAACTAAATGTAGTGAATGATTAAAGCAAAATTAGTGAGGCAAGATAAAAAATTATCATTTTTTGCAATAATTCTCTATCCTTTTAATTACGATAAGGGGTAAGATAACCCCGTGATAACTGGTTCGGCTTAGAAGTTATATCCCATAATTTTTTTTAGGGTTGAATACCCTATGGTCGTATGCTATTTAGCTGCTGCTGTAAGTCAAAATGGAAAAATATAAAGGACGTAAAAAGCATTGATCTTTTATTATAAAGGATTAAGCGTCCAAAACCCATTTAGATAATATGAATGCCGGAAAGGATTATCCTCCTTTTGCGTTATTATGTTCTTTCTTTTTTACTTTATCCTTCTGATCTTTATCATATCTTTTACCGTATTTGCCAACAGGCAATGCCATAAATATCTTTTTATTTACATCACGTGCGATCGGAACATAATCCTGAGCAGCAGTTTGTACTGCAGTTGTGACTACCTGAGCAATCAAGCCTACCCAGCCTCCCGCACCAGCATTAGAACCGCTTGTGTTTACATCAATTTCCTCATCATAAAACCACAGCAGCTCTCCTGTATGTGTTGATTTTAATTCACAGGTTGCCTGCACATTCACACTCCCGGATGTAATAAGATATTGTGTGTCCCACTTATTTATTGTTACATATAGTACAGCATCAGCTCCAAAATAATCATAAAATTTTTCAACCGGGACATTCAACATTGTTTCGGTGTCGTATAATCCTTCCTGCTGCAGTACATCATATACCACTTCCATTGGAAAGACATAATAACCAGTGTTCGTTAAAGGTTCTGCCACTGTTGTTGTATAATATTCCTTTGCATCCGCTGCTGTAGAATTGTTAATCGGGGGCAAAACCAGAATACTGACCGGATGTTCAGAGTACATTTGAGGAGCAAATTCATCCTTCGTAATATATGTTGCGCAGCCGATTAAATTCAGTCCAAGGATTAAAATTATGCTAAACCGGATTGATCTCATTGTTTCCCCCTTTCATATTTTGCTTTTACTTTTTCAATAAATGTAGTCGATTCAGGATACAATGTTTTCTCTTTGTCAAGATAGGTCAGGCCTTCATTATCATTTCCCTCTTTCAAGAGCATGTATCCGTATTCAGCATATACTCCTGGAGGTACGGACTGATTATTTTTTCTCACAAACTTCAATTATAGAGGATAATTCCAGTTTATGTTTTTCAAATGTTTTTTCATCAGGGTTCAGCTTAAATTCATACAATGTACTCGAATAGTTTCCCCAATAGTACATGCCACCTGGTGTTTGGCATCCTGTAAAAAGACCAAACAACAATAACAGAATAAAATATGATTTTTTCATGGTACCTCTATTTCGGTTGTTACTTCTGCATCGACGATTATTGTTCGATTAACCAAAATATCAGTATTCCGGTATACTTTAATATTATGAGTCCCAGGTTCTAATTCGTATAACTCTACTTCCCTTTGAGGGATAAAGGATTGTTTCTCATCAACGGAAATAGAAATATTATTAGTATTTCCGGTAAATTTCAGATAACCTTTATGGTCTTTTATTAGTACTTCGGTATTGTAACCACCGCATGAGATAATGAATAATGAAAGTAAAATGAATAAGATACTCTTTTTCATACTCTTCCCCTTATTGTTCTTGAATATAATAATTATTAAAATCTTCGAGAGGTATTTCACCTGAAATTTGAGTGCAAACAGATAATTCTGTAGTAACATCACCGGGAATAAAAGAGACCGCTTTAATTTTCCCCACATGTTTCCTGGCAGCTCAACCGTGGTATTGCTTTGGGGATTCAATACTTTATTCCCTCTTTTATAGACCGTGAACTCATCTCCTTCTTTTATGCCCTGCAATTCACCTCCGGCAATAATATAATTTCCGTCTTCATATGATAACAAATATGATCTCCACGGATTATCAAGAAGTTTTTCGGAAATATTATTAACCAGCTTTGATAATTGCTGCACTGATCACCTTGTCATTTAAAGAAGCATCGTATCCTGCTGTTTCACCCAGGCCCAGAACCGTTTCAGCTTCTGAGGTTGCTTCACCATAACCTTCTTCTGTATAGATAATCCTGCTAGTTTTGACATCAACTAATCTCACAGCAACCCTTGCATATGCAGTTTGTTTTTTTGTTCTGCTGAATACACCCACATCACTTGTAGTTTTACGCCCAAATTCAGTTACAGAGCCAACGATTAGATAATCAGCAGGAATATTAAGGGAATCCACATCCCCAATTTGTTTTTCTTTCATAAGGTAAGCAAGATCTGAGCGTTCAAGCATGATGAATTTGTCAGTAGAAGCAAGTTTTGAAGAAAAAATATCCATTGCCTGCTTGCCAAGCCGGTCATCATTTTCATTATAAAAAAAACCTTGCCCATATTTTGTTTCATTTGAAAAACGTGCAATTGCTACTTTTCTTTTTAGCGATTTGTCATTTTTTTGTTCGATGGTCTTGCTAACATTCCCGCTGCCCTCTGATATATCGGATTTTATTGGCGGCCTTACACTTGAGCAGGACATCAGGAACAATGAAAGCACAATGACAGAAAGAATTGTTTTTGGCATTTTATCTCTCCCTGAATTTTAAGGTTCTCCTATATTTCAATATTAAAATTATTAAATTTTTTTTAATAATCCATCTAAATTCTGAAAATTTATGAGTTTAATGGAACCCGGGGAGAGTATAAATAATGGTGTCTGTGCTATTTAAAACTGTACCCTCTTAAAAATTCTTCAGCCCCCAACCGC